>UEGQ01000021.1 GCA_900466005.1 Hyphomicrobiales bacterium | reverse complement strand
GTCCAGGACGGTGTCGGAGAGGGTGAGATCGAGGGACATGGGGCGAGGGTAGGGGGAAGCGGGAGGGGAGTCGAGGGGGAAGGTGGGCCGAGGAGGACATTGAACCGGCCTCGAGGATCACACTGTTCTGAGAGTCGTACTGAGAACTAGGAAATCAGCTGCAAGAAGCGCAAAAGCTCCGCGAGTTCGTGGTGATGCGCGGAGACCCTCACGATATCTTGAAAACTAAGCTTCCGCGAAATCTCAAGACGGCTCTCCGGCTTCGCGTAGTTTGGCCATACTTGGCGTAGGTTCGCCAGTGAGGTGGCGCTGTCTGGGGGATTTGAATGAAGGCGACCGTTGAAATGCCGAAGAAGAAACGCTTCGTGACACGGTGACTGCCAGATGATTGAGATAGAATTCTGTTGGGCCAGACTTTCAACTTGCTGGCGTCGGTGCTGGTTGCCGGCGATTTGGTCGTCATCCATGATCAGCGCGCGGTAAGCAAATGTCGCACGCCGTTGATTGCGCCGCCTTATCTCCTGCATGGCTTTCTTCACGCGGGCCAAAGGGTCGCCGGCGCCAGGGTTGAGGTTGACCACCTCGATGTGAAACGGCAAATCGCTTTCTCTGACGATATCGTTGAGGAATTGCCCGTAGCCTTGTTCTGACTCTCCCTCACAGCCAAGGAAAACAGGCGTCCGAGCGCAAATTCGCGGGTTTCGCCTCTTCATCCGATTTGAGGCACTGCCCCGTATGCCCCCCCGAGATACTTCTTATACAAATTGTCGCTTCGGCGGACAGATTGTACGTCCATGAGACTATAGATGTTTGTTCGGCCAAATTGATCTTTCTCGGTGAATACGATCTCTTCCTTGCTCAGGTCATCGAGCAAGGATGCTGAGTGGCAAGACATCCATAGTTGAGCGCCTGACGGATTGCGATCGGGATCGTAGAACCAACGCACGATTTCCGGAAGGACTAGAGGGTGAATCGAAAGGTCCAACTCATCGACAACTGCCACGCCGCCTTGCTGCATCGCTAACAGAAGCAACGGAAAAACTCGAATGAATGACCGTGTCCCTTGGCTCTCAAGAGTCCAAGGCATCGGAACATGCAGTCCTTCATGTTTGAATAGAGCAGTTGGACCAGAGGCGGTCTGAACGATTTCCATCCGCTCGACGCCGACATCAATGCGCTGGAGTTCACGATTAAGATTCTCCACTGCGGTCTGGTTCTGAGCTAAAAATTGGATAACGTCCCTGTCGGAGAACTCCACCCGCTCCATGAGGATGTTGCGGAACACAGTGCCCGCCACTTGCACGAGGACCTTCGACGGTTCGTGTTCAAAAAGCGCCAACGTTGATATGACACTGGCATCTTCCCGCACCTTGTCTACTACCTGGCTGTAGCCGGCTAAAGAGAAGCTCTTCGAGCCACGTATTTCGCGGTCGGCTCCACGTTCAAACACGCGCTGCCATTTACCTTGCCCCTGCGGCTTATGACGGAGCGCCTCTCGCGAAACGGAACGAATAGTCCCGTCCCGTGATAGCAGCTCAAGCTCATATCGATACAGACCAAACTCCTCGGGTCGATGTGATCGAGAATTCACGGCGGCAAAAGACAGCTCCGTTAAGCCCCCTAACTCTATGGCAAGCCGTATCGGCCGATTCATCGATTCTTCGTCGTTGAACCGTTCGCACGGCAATGGACTCTGATTCTGAAAGCTGTCCTTAATAAACCACGCGAGGAAGGCGAGAGCCTTTAGGACGGACGATTTTCCGGATCCGTTAGCTCCAAAAAGCGCCACGACCTTGGGAGCACGATCATCTGCTCCCGGGAAAAGAGGGTGGAGACGCTCCGGGTAATCGGAGACATTCCTTGGCACTCGTAGATCAAGTACCTGCGAGTCGCGGATGGAATAGAAATTCTCAATTTCTAGATGATATATCATGCACCAAAATGTATCTATGCATGACCGGATTTTCAACGAAAATTCGTCGAAATATGCATTTGAGTGCTCATTTCCTTTCTTCTGTGTGCGATATCTGCCTTACCGTTCCTCCCGCCACCACATGGCCGGTGTCGCGAGCAGCAGCACGGCAAGGCCGGCGAAGCCAGCGAAGAGCGGCAGTGTGTCGTTCCCCGTCAGCACCGTCTCGTCGGTCGAGTGGGTCAGCTCCGTCGGTCGTCGCTGATACGATTTTGCCGCCCTTTGCAGGACGACAACCCAGCACCTCCCCTCGCCAGCTCTGGAACTTCCTCGTCCCCATGACATTCTCAAGGACATGAAAGGGGGTCGGGATGATGGATTTCTGGAAGACGGAAGAACGTCTCTGGCGCGAGGGGGCGGCAGCCTATGAAGAGCTGATGACCGGGGACTGCATCATGGTCTTCGGTCCCGTCGGAATTCTGGAGCGCGACCGGATCGTCGAGAGTATCCGGGCCGCGCCGCGCTGGTCCTCCGTCGAAATGTCGGACCAGATCGTGCGCGAGCACGGCGGCAAGATGGTGATCCTGGCCTATCGTGCGCAGGCGGACCGCGAAGGCGGCGACGCTTACGAAGCCTATTGCTCGTCGACCTACGTCCGCGCGGGCGACAAATGGCGCATCGCGCATCATCAGCAATCGCCGGTCTAGCGGCCGGCCCCTAGCGTCCCTCGCGCCACCACATGGCCGACATCGCGAGCAGCAGCACGGCAAGGCCGGCGAAGCCTGCGAAGAGCGGCAGTGTGTCGATCCCCTTCAGCACCGTCTCGTCGGTCATGCGGATCAGCATCCGCCTGTCGTCGCTGACGCGGATGTCACTTCTGACCGGCAGGATGTCGGGGATGCGCAAGCCGCCGCGGCCGTCGTCGAGCCTGCCGAGATAACCCCTGCTGCGCCCGGCAACCGGCTCCAGCGCCTCGGTCGTCGAGATCATCGCCTTGAATTCCTGGGCATCGGCCGCGCCGACATGGGCAAGCGTCGAGAGCTCGCCATTGGTGATCTTGAAGAGGCCGGTCTCGTCCATCCGCCTTTCGCCGCGGTAGAGGCCGGGGGCGATCTCGGTCAGCGGCAGGTTCTCGGTCTTGCCGGAGGGGGATTCGACCACGGCCGGCCCCGGCGCGTCGCCGATCGTCTGGCGGGTCACTTCGAGCAGGTGGCCGGAGGCCTTGGCCGTCAGCGCCTCTTCCTCCAGTTCCGGCTCCTTCATCAGCCAGTGGGCGATGCGGCGATAGAGCGAGACATGCGGGCCGCCGCCCTCGAAGCCGCGCGCCCAAAGCCAGCCCTGGTCGGAGAGCAGCATGGCGACCCGGCCTTCGTCGGCGCGGTCGAGGACGAGGAGCGGGCGGTCGCCGTCGCCGGTCATCACCGTCTCACCCTTCGGCGGTTCCACGTCGACGGTACGGAACCAGCGGCCCCAGTGCGGCGGTTCGACGGTGGACCCGTCGAGGCCGCGGGTGACGGGGTGGCGTTTGCCCTTTTCGGAGAGGCGCGGGTAGAAGCCCACCTCATGCATGGTGCCCAGGGGGGCTGCCGGCAGTACGGTTTCCAGCGGCGTCAGCGCGATCGAATCCTCGCTCGCGTGCTCGGGGCCCGCGGCGATCAGCAGCGCGCCGCCCTTGCGGACGTATTCGGCGATGTAGTCGTAATAGAGGATCGGCAGCACGCCGCGATGCTGGTAGCGGTCGAAGATGATGAGGTCGAAATCCTCGATCTTCTCGACGAAGAGCTCCCGTGTCGGGAAGGCGATCAGCGACAGCTCGTTGATCGGCGTGCCGTCCTGCTTTTCCGGTGGTCGCAGGATGGTGAAGTGGACGAGATCGACCGAGGCGTCGGATTTGAGGAGGTTGCGCCAGGCGCGCTCGCCGGCATGCGGCTCGCCGGAGACGAGCAGTACCCGCAGGTTCTCGCGGATGCCCTGGATGAGGTGGACCGCCTGATTGTTGGCTTCCGTCACCTCACCCGCGACCGGATCGACGGCAAGCTCCACGACGTTGGTGCCGCCGCGCGGCACCTTGAACGGGAACGGCGTCTCCGCTCCCGGCGTCGCGTCGACGACGGCCGTCTCTTCGCCGTTGATCGAGACGGTCACCCGTGCCGGCGCGTTGGTCGAGCGCCCGTCGTCGAAGACCCGGAAGGTCAGTTCCTGCTCCTCACCGACGATGCCGAAGCGGGGCGCGCGCAGGACCTCGATGCGCCGGTCGTGCTCGTCGGTCTTGCCGGTGACGAGGCTGTGCACCGGCCCCGCAAAGCCGAGCGACTGACCTGCGCCGGGCACGTCGTGCACCTGGCCGTCGGTCAGCAGGATGGCGCCGCCGACGCGTGCCGGCGGCACATCGGCAATGGCCGAGCCCAGCGCCTCGAAGAGCCGGGTCGAGGGCGAATCCGAATTCTCCGCGGCGCCGGCCTCGACGATGCGCGGCTCGATCAGCGGGAAGCGCGCGAGCCGCTCCCTGAGTGCTGTCAGCGCCGCATCGGTCATCTCCCGCCGTCCGGCGGTCTCTTGGCTCTGGCTGCGGTCGACGACGACCGGCACGACGGTGGTCAGGCGCTCGCGGTTCTCCTGGAGCAGCAGCGGGTTGGCGAGCGCGGCAAGCACGGCGAGCGCGGCGGTGAGGCGGAGCGCCGTTCCGCGGATCGAAGCGCGGAAGCCGAGCACCGCAAGGGCAAGCGTGATCACCGCGAAGGCGGCGAGGAAGGGGAGCGGCAGGAAGGGTGCAAACTCGATCGTCATCGTCACTGCCCCAGCCGTTCGAGCAGGGCGGGGATGTGCACCTGGTCGGCCTTGTAGTTGCCGGTCAGCATGTACATCATGATGTTCACGCCGGCGCGGAAGGAGAGTTCCCGCTGCCTTTCATCGGGCGGCACGGTCGGCAGCATGGAGGCGCCGTTGTCGTCGATCGCCCAGGCGCCGAGCAGGTCGTTGCTGGTGATGAGGACCGGCGAAACCCCGTCGGCCGAGGAGACGACGCCGCTATTGCTGTTGCGCGCCTCCTGGCGTGCCTCGACCCAGAGCGGACTGCCGCTGTAGCGACCGGGAAAGCCCGTCAGCAGGTAGAAGGAGCGCGTCAGCACGTGGTCCGAGGGCACCGGTTCGAGCGGCGGGATGTCGATATTGGCGAGGATCGCCCGCAGCCGCTCGCCGTTCGCGCTCGGGCCTTCGTCACTGCCGAAGCTCGCATACTGGTCGCGGGTGTCGAAAAGGACGGTGCCGCCGGCGCGCATATAGGCATCGATCCGGTTGATCGCGGCAGCCGAGGGCATCGGTGCCGACGCCGAGACCGGCCAGAAGATGATCGGATAGAAAGAGAGTTCGTCGGTCTCGATGTTCAGGCCGACCGGCTCTGCGGGCTCGAGCGTGGTGCGGTAGGTCAGGAATTCCGTGAGGCCGGCAAGCCCCCGTTCCGAAAGCCGGTCGACGTCCGTTTCTCCGGTGACGACGTAGGCGAGGTGGGTGTTGTCGAGCCGCTCCAAGAGCTTCTCGTCGCCGGGCCGGGCATCGGCCGCATGGCTGCTGTCAGGGTGGAGAGCGAGGATCGCGGTGACGGCCAAAGCGGCTGCGAGGCCCTGGCCGCGGCGCCTGCCGCTGAAGACGCCGTTCATGAAGAGCACGATCAGGCTGTCGGCGAGGAGAGCCAGAAAGGCGAGCGCCAGCAGCGCCGGCTTGAGCGGCGTCGCGGCATCGCCGGCGAGTGCTTCGCGGGTCACGGCGGCCGCCGGATCGACGGGAAGCGGCAGGAGTTCGGCGCCGGGTTCGAGCAGGTTGAGCGCGACGAAGCCGTCCTCGCTGCCGTAGAGGCCCGGCGGATTGTCGAAGGTCGCAGCGAGCGGGCGGCCGGCACCGAGATTGATCGGTCTCGCCGTCGCGGTGTCCGTGGTCATCGCGCCGCGCGCCGTCAGCAGGCGGTAGGGCGGCAGCGTCGCCGCGGCGGCGCCGTTGTCCCCGGCGCCCGCGCCGGCGTGTGACAGCTGCACGATCCGCCGCAGCATTTCGACGAATTCGCCCGAGATCGGCAGGTCGGACCAGGTCGCCTCGGCGCTGACGTGGAAGAGCACGATCCGGCCGGCGCCGTTCTCCTTGACCGTCACCAGCGGCGTTCCGTCGTTGAGGCTCGCCCAAGTGCGTTCCTGTAGATCAGGGGTGGGTTCGGCCAGCACCTGGCGCTTGATCAGCACGCCCTCCGGCTTCTTCATGCCGGCGAACGGGCCGGTCGAGGGGAAGTCGGCGAGCGGCTGCGGTTCGGCCCATGACATGGCGCCGCCGAGCACGCGCTCGCCCTGCCGGAGCACGACCGGTAGCAGCGGATCGTCGGCCGGGGTGGCGGCAAGGCGTGGACCGGCAAAGCGGATGACGGTGCCGCCCTTGGCGATCCAGCGCTGGAGCGGTTCGTAGAGTTCGCCGGGCAGGCGGCCGATGTCGGCGAGAATGATGACCGACGGGTTCTGTGCCAGGAGTTCGGGGATCGCGGCGGCGAGGTCGGCATTGTTCGAGCGGATCAGGTCGGCATAGGGCGCAAGCGCGCGCTCGGTGTAGTAGAGCGGCGAGAGAAGCGGCTGGAAGCCGTCGTCGGGTTCGCCGGAAATCATCGCCACGCGCCGGCGACGGAAGCCGTCGTCGAGCAGATGGGTGGCGCCGGCATTGGCGGCACCGGTGACGGTAAGCCGGGTGAAGTCGTTCCGCAGCTCGAACGGGGCGGCGACGGTCGCCTTGGCGACCGTCTCGCCGGGCGAAAAGCGTGCCTCGCCCGTGGCGATCGCTCGGCCCTGCCGGTCCTGCGCATCGATCGTCAGGCGACTCTCGCCGGCGGAAGGCAGCCGGGAGACGGTGACGTCCATTTCGTTCGCACCGTTTACGGCGTTGGTGATCGCGACCGCGCCGCGGCCGTCGCCTTCGACGAGGCGCAATTGCCGGGGCGAAAGCGCTGCGAGTTGGGCGACCGTATCATCCTCGGCCGTTGCGGCGATGCCGTCGCTCAGGAAGACGACCGAGCCGGGCGCGGTTCCGTCGAGCGCTTCCCTGAGCGCCGTGATGGCACGCGGACGATCCGGCCTCAGCGGCTTTGGTTCCGCGGCTCGCAGCTTCTTCAGGGCGGCCGCGGCCGTCCCCGGTACCGCGTCGTGGCTGGCATCGGCGGTGAAGGCGATCGCGACGGGGATGTCTTCGCCGTCAGCCTCGGCGATCAGGCCCTCGGCCGTCGCAACGCGGCGATCCCAGTCGGCGGTGGCTGCCCAGCTATTGTCGACGAGCAGGAGCAGCGGGCCGTCGCCCGAAACGGATGCGGTGCGCGGATTGAGCACCGGATCGGCGAGCGCGAGGATCACGAGGGCGGCGATCACCATTCTGAGGAGCGTCAGCCACCACGGGCTCTTGTCCGGTGTCTCCTCGCGCTTCAGCACGGTCGCGAGAATGCGCAGCGGCGGGAAAACCTCCGTCCGCGGACGCGGCGGCGTGAGCTTCAGCAGCCACCAGATGAGCGGCAAGGCGGCGAGCGCAATCAGGATGGCCGGCGCGCCGAAGGCGAGGGGAAGAAAGCTCATCGCACGCCTCCCGCAGGCTGCGGCGGATTGCCGGAGAGATACATATGGACGGCGACGAGAGCCTGCGAGGCGGGCTGGTCGGTCCGGTGGGCGACAAAGCTCCAGCCGAGCCGCCGCAGCGCTTCGCCGAGGCTCTCTCGGCGCGCGAAATAGGCGCGGCGATAATCTTCCTGCAGCCGCTCGGCACGGCCGGAGACCAGTTTCTCCCCGGTTTCCGGGTCGGTGAAGATCGTGCGCCCGCTATAGGGGAAGGACTCCTCCGCCGGGTCTGCCACCTCGACGACGTGGCCGCGCAGTCCGCGCCGGGCAAGCGGCGCGATCCGTTCCATGATCCGGTCGGCATCGTCGAGGAAATCGCCGATCAGCACGATGTCGCTGATGCCGCGGATCATCGCCGTCTCGGGCAGGCCGGCTGTCGGCGGCGCATGCATGATCGCGGCGGCGAGCCGTTCGGCGGCATTGCGCGAGGAAACGGGGTCCATGACGCCCGGGCACCCGATGCGCTCACCCGAGCGGGCGAGAATTTCGGCGAGCGCCAGCATGATGACGAGTGCGCGGCCTTCCTTCGAGACCGGCGCGAAGGAGGAGCGGTACATCATCGACGGCGACATGTCCGCCCAGAGCCAGACGGTGTGGGCGGCCTCCCATTCGCGGTCTCGGACATAGGTGTGATCGTCGCGGGCCGAGCGCCGCCAGTCGATGCGCGAGAGGCTTTCGCCTTCGGCATAGGGGCGGAACTGCCAAAAATTCTCGCCGATGCCGCGCTTGCGGCGTCCGTGCCAGCCGGCGATCACCGTGTTGGCGATCCGGCGCGCCTCGACCATGCAGTCGGGAACGAGCGCGGCGCGCTGGCGCGCGCGCGTCAGCGCATCGCTTCCGGAGGTCTGTTCGACGATCTGGCCGACTGCTGCCACGCTGACCGCCTTTCTAGCCTCGCGCCTGCTTGACGAGGTCGAGGATCACGTCGCGCACCGTCATGCCTTCCGCGCGGGCGGCAAACGTCAGCGCCATGCGGTGTTCGAGAACGGGCTCGGCGAGCGCCATGACGTCGTCGAGCGAGGGCGCGAGCCGTCCCTCGTAGAGGGCGCGGGCGCGGGCGCAGAGCATCAGCGCCTGACCGGCGCGCGGACCCGGGCCCCAGGCGACGTTCTTGTCCGTGCCGGCGTTCCCGTGCCCCGGACGGGCGGAGCGGACGAGCGCCAGGATCGCATCCACCACGGTTTCGGAGACGGGCATCTGACGGATCAGCTTCTGGATGTCGAGGAGCCGCGCCGCATCGATGACGCTCGACGGCTTCGCCTCGGTCACGCCGGTCGTTTCCAGCAGGATCTGCCGTTCCGCCGAAAGCTCCGGATAGCCGACATCGACCTGCAGCAGGAAGCGGTCGAGCTGCGCCTCCGGCAATGGATAGGTGCCTTCCTGCTCCAGCGGGTTCTGGGTCGCGAGCACGTGGAAGGGCGAGGGCAGGTCGTAATGCTGCCCGGCGATGGTGACGTGGTATTCCTGCATGGACTGCAAAAGTGCCGACTGGGTGCGGGGGCTTGCCCGGTTGATCTCGTCGGCCATCAGAAGTTGCGCGAAAACCGGCCCCTTGATGAAACGGAAGGATCGCCGCCCGGTCTCGTCCTGGTCCATGACCTCGGTGCCGAGAATGTCGGAAGGCATGAGATCCGGGGTGAACTGGATGCGGTTCGCCTCGAGCCCCAGCACGCTGCCGAGCGTCGAGACGAGCTTGGTCTTGGCAAGGCCCGGCACCCCGACGAGCAGGGCATGGCCGCCGGAGAGGATGGCGAGCAGCGTGTTTTCGACCACGCGCTCCTGGCCGAAGATCACCTTGGAGACTTCCCGGCGCACCTCGGCGATGTCGGACAGCGCCTTCTCGGCCGCGGCGATGATGGCCTTCTCGTCGAGCACGGGTTCGGCCGTTTTCATCATGCCCATGATCTTCTCCCTCTGGTTCCGGCGTCAGGACATTCGTACCATGCCGCCGTTCTTCCGTCGCATCTAAAAGAAGTTATTCCCCAATCGGCGGCTGACAAGCGTGTGCGGAATGACTATCTCGTGACAGACAGCGATTATCGACAAACCGGGACGCAAAGATGGCAGGCGAAACCCTCAAGGCGACGGCGGATGCGGCCGGACTGGCGGCGCTGGTCGCGCGCGCCGCCGACCAGACCGCAGGCAGGGGGCTGCCGCCCGTCGAGCGCTGGAACCCGCCGTTCTGCGGCGACATCGACATGGAGATCCGTGCCGACGGAACCTGGTTCTACATGGGAACGCCGATCGGACGGCAAGCGCTGGTGCGCCTCTTCTCGAGCGTTCTCAGGAAGGACGAGGACGGCAAGACCTATCTGGTAACGCCGGTCGAAAAGGTCGGAATCCGGGTCGAGGATGCGCCGTTTCTGGCCGTCGAGATGGTGCCCGGCGAACGCAACGGCGAACCGGTGCTCACCTTCCGCACCAATGTCGGCGATGTCGTCGAGGCGGGACCGGATCACCCGTTGCGTTTCGTCGTTCACGGCGAGAACCACGAGTTGAAGCCCTATCTCAATGTCCGCGGCCGGCTGGAGGCGCTGGTGTCGCGTGCCGTCATGTACGATCTCGCCGAGCGCGGCGAGGTGATCGAGGTCGATGGCGTGGAGATGTTTGCGGTTCGCTCCGCCGGCAAGGTCTTCCCGGTCATGCGGGCGGACGAACTGGACACGTTATCGCGATGACGCTTTCGACGCTCACCCCCCGCTTTTCCGCCGCCGACTTCCGGCACAGGGCGCTCAACCAGATCGGCGCACCGCTCGAACATGCCTGGCGCGAGCACGGTGACCACCTGCTCAATCCGGAGACGCTGCAGGAGATCGAAGGGCTTCAGTTCAAGGATGCCGCCGTGCTCGTCCCGGTGGTCGACGACGGCGACGATGGGGCCAAGGTGATCCTCACCCAGCGGACCACGCGGCTGCGCAAGCATTCCGGCCAGATCGCCTTTCCCGGTGGTGGCATCGACGAGACCGACGTCTCGCCCGAGGAGGCGGCGCTGCGCGAAGCGCAGGAGGAGATCGGCCTCGACCCCGCCTATGTCGAAACGGTGGGTCGGCTGCCGCAATATCTCTCGGCGACCGGCTTCCGCATCTTCCCGGTGCTGTCGGTCGTCCGCCGTGGTTTCACCATCACGCCCAATCCGCACGAGGTGGAAAGCGTCTTCGAAGTGCCGCTTTCCTTCCTGATGACCCCGGAAAACCACCAGCGCGACAGCCGGGACTGGCGCGGTATCGTCCGCCACTACTACGTGATGCCCTATGGCGAGCGCTATATCTGGGGCATCACCGCCGGTATCATCCGCACGCTCTATGAAAGGCTCTATGCATGACCAACCTGTCGCAGGAGCCCTGGTTTCGCGACCCGGCGCTCATCCGTGTCATGGACCTCCTGAACGCCGAAGGCGGCGAGGGGCGGGTTGCAGGCGGCGCCGTTCGCAACAGCCTGATGGGGCTCCCTGTCGCCGACATCGACATTGCGACGACGCTGGAGCCGGAACAGGTGACCGCGCGGGCGAAGGCCGCCGGCATCAAGGCGGTGCCGACCGGCATCGATCACGGCACGGTGACGCTGGTCGTCGACGGCAAACCGTTCGAGGTGACGACGCTTCGCCACGATGTGGAGACCGACGGGCGGCGCGCGACGGTGAAGTTCGGTGCGGACTGGCAGGCGGATGCCGAACGGCGGGACCTGACGATCAACGCGCTCTACGTCGACCAGGCGGGCGAGGTGATCGATCTCGTCAACGGCCTGCCGGACGTCGAGACGCGGACGGTGCGCTTCATCGGCGACGCCGACAAACGCATCGCCGAGGACTATCTGCGTATCCTGCGCTTCTTCCGCTTCTTTGCCCATTACGGCGCCGGGCGTCCCGACGCCGAAGGGCTCAAGGCCTGCATGCGCGCGCGCGGCAAGCTCGCAACGCTTTCGGCGGAAAGGATCTGGTCGGAGCTCAAGAAGCTGCTCAAGGCGCGTAGTCCGAGCCGCGCGCTTCTGTGGATGCGCCAGTCCGGCGTGCTCACCGAAATCCTGCCGGAGACGGAGAAATGGGGGATCGACGCGATCCACGGGCTGGTCGCCGCCGAACAGGCGCTCGGCTGGCATCCCGATCCGATGCTGAGGCTTGCGGCGATCGTGCCGAAGGATGCCGCGCGCCTTGCCGCCATGGCCGAGCGGCTGCGGATGTCGAAGGCGGAGGCGCGCTTCCTCGATCATTTCGCGCAGGCGCCGAAGCCGGACATCGCGGTCAAGGACACCGCCTTCGATCGCGACCTCTATCACCACGGCAAGGAGGGGCTGACGACAGTCCTCAAGCTCGAGCTTGCGACGGCTCGGGCGAAGGGCGAGGACGACCCGGCGGTGATGGCGCGGGTGGCGCGGCTCTCGGCGCTGCTGAAGCGGGCCGAAGCCTTCGAGAAGCCGACCATCCCTATCAGCGGCGCTGATCTGCTCGCCGCCGGCATTCCGCCGGGGCCCGCCGTGGGAAAGGCGCTGAAGGCTCTGGAATCGGAGTGGGTCGCGGGCAATTTCATAATGGACCGGGCGAGGCTGCTCGCCCGGCTCGAAGACATGCGCATTCCCTGAGCGGGCTCAGGCCGTCACCTTCTCCGTGGTGACGATGCGGGCCTTGATATTCTCGATCATGTTCTCGCGGATGATGGTTTCGCCATGCGTGGTCCGCATATGTTCGACCGCGCGGCGCACGACTTCCGCCTCCTCGTCCGCCCGCGTATGCCACGGGCAGCCCGGCACGAGCGAACCGCATTCAAACAGCTTCATGGCTTTCTCCTCTTCGTGTGGGTTTCGACCCTTTCTCAAATCGGCGGGAAGGCGCATAGGTTCCCTCTCGCACGCGCGACCGGGCGCGAGGCAATGGAAACCGGAAGCTATACCTGCTCCGGCATAGCCCAGGCGTTGAACACCGAAGGGGCTGCCTTCGGCTTCCAGCCGCGGATCAGGGTCTTCACTGCTTGATCAGTGTCCAGAGCGCTGAGATCGCGGCCGGCGAGACGAAGTCTGACTTCCTCAACGAAATAGGAGTGGGGAAGGTCGACGCCGCCCGACGCCCTGAGTTCTTCCGCGAGACGGTCGATGATGCGCTCGGTTTCGGCAGCGTTTTCGCTGTTCTTGGGAGTGGGAGCGCTAGTCGAACGGGCCATTGCATTTCTCCTCCTGCAAACCGCAGGGAGAATAGCACGACGTTAGGGATCACTAAAATATAAAATTCGTTAGGGTTTGTGATTCAATCGACGCGGTCAGGCTTCACGGCCAGCGTACGACCGGGGGTAGCGAAGACAGGATCGACTCGACATTTCCGCCGGTCTTGAGCCCGAAGATCGTGCCGCGGTCATAGAGCAGGTTGAACTCGACGTAGCGTCCACGCCGTACGAGCTGTTCATCGCGATCGGCCTCCGTCCAGTCGTTGTTGAAGTTCGAGCGGACAATGCGCGGATAGACGAGGTTGAAGGCACGGCCGACATCCTGCACGAAGGCGAAATCGGCGGCCCAGCCGCCCTGTTCCGCCCCGGAATGCAGCCAATCGAAGAAGATGCCGCCGATGCCGCGCGGCTCGTTGCGATGCTTGAGGAAGAAGTATTCGTCACACCAGGCCTTGAAGCGCGGGTAGTCCGCGACGGCCGCGTGCTTGCCGCAGGTGATTTCCATCGCCCGGTGGAAGAGGCGGCTGTCGGGGTCTTCCTGGGTGCGGCGGCGGTCGAGCACGGGCGTGAGGTCGGCGCCGCCGCCGAACCACTGGCTGGTCGTGACCACCATGCGGGTGTTCATGTGAACGGCGGGAACGTTCGGATTGACCGGATGGGCGATCAGGGAAATGCCGGAGGCCCAGAACCGCGGGTCTTCCTCGGCACCGGGCATCTGCTTGCGGAATTCCGGCGAGAACTCGCCGTAGACGGTGGAGGTGTGGACGCCGACCTTCTCGAAGACGCGGCCTTCCATCATCGACATCCGGCCGCCGCCACCGGCGCCGCCTTCGCGCAGCCAGTCCTTGGCGACGAACCGTCCGGGCGGCTGATTGGAAAGCGGTCCCGCCAGCTCCTGTTCGAGCGTTTCGAAGGAGGCGCAGATGGTGTCCCTCAGCGTCTCGAACCAGGCGCGTGCCTCGTTCTTCTTCTCTTCGATGTTCTCGGGCAACTCCCGTGGCAGGTCGGGTCTTTCCATTCGGCAAATCCTCGTCTCCGGCCGTCCTGAACGAGTCGGCCGCATCGCCCCTTGGCTTAGCAGGTCGCTCCGCGGCGAACCAGAGAGGCTCCCCCGCCGTCCCCCGAATTTCGACTCGCAAACGGGCGGTTGCGCGACTACATTTCAAGGCAGGCGAGGTGTTTCATGACGAAGATACCCGGCTTGCCGCCGCTCGACGGTCTCAGGAAGGAAATTGCCAAACATCGGAGGGCGAAGTCCCGTTCCGAGACCGGGCATTTTGTTCGCGAGACCTTCTGTCTGTCGCGCGAGGAGGCGAGGGCCAAGGCCAAGGAGTGGTTCGACGCCTTTCCCAAGGCCGCCTACTGGACCGAGGTCGAAAGCTGGCGGCAGCTCGATGGCGACCGGATCGAGTTCACCATGCGGCGCCTTCCATCCGCGGACTGACCTTTTCTGGTCCTATCCGGTGTTTCTCCCTCTCGGCGGCGGGGATCGGTAAAATTTTATCCGTGCGCTGAAAGCTTTCGAAATGCCGGTTTGGCACTCTCCGGCCATCTGTCCGCAATGATATCGGAAAGTACCAAGAGAGAATGAGTCTCCTGCAGTCCCTGTCCTCTGCCGCAACGTTCTCGCGGGCCGGCGAGCGTGTCACGCCGTCCGCCGTCGTGCCGGCTCCAGCCGTCACCCCGCGGAAGGTCGACGCACCCGCGGAAAACGACGCTTACTGGTCGATCACCACGAGCCTCCGGACGGGAAGCCTTCCCCTGTCGAGCGCCGGAGACGCGACGGGCCGCGCCGCGGCGCTGACCGATATCGCCGCCCTCGGCATCGAGACGACCACCGGCATCGTCATGGACATCCGCGAGCGGCTCGTTGAGGCCCGTTCGCCGGGCGCCGACCGCAAGGCGCTCAATACGGAGATCGGCGCGCTGAAGGAGCAATTGGCGGCGGTCGCCGCTTCCAGCACCTATGATGGACAGAACTGGCTCCATCTCGACGCGGGACAGCGGCCGAAGGTGCAGTCCGTCATCGCCTCCGTGTCGCGCTCGGGGCCGGGCGAGCTTTCCGTCAACGTCGCGGATTTCGACACCGGGCGATCCGTGGTCACCAGCAGCGAAAACGCGGCCGATGGCGTTCTCACGCGCGCCCATGCCGGGCTTACTCGCAGCGGCGGGGGCTACGCCTACTTCCTCCTCGATACCAATGCCGCCGTTCCGCCGTCCTCGCCGGCGCGCGAGGTCGCTCTCGCCGAAAGTACCAGTTCGACGGAGCTGGACGGGATGATCGCCGCCGTCGACAGCATGCTGACCGGTCTCTACGAGGCCGGTGCCTCGCTCGGCGCCATGCGCAAGGGCATCGCCGGCGACGACGGCTTCCTCGACAGCATTCCGGAGATGACCGAAAGCGCCGTCGGTGAACGCATCGAAACCGGTATGACCGGCAACGAGGCCTTGCTTGCGGCGCTGCAGGTCCGCGACCAGCTACAGGCGACCGGCCTCAACATCGCAAACGGCGACATGCGGGCACTGTCCGACCTGTTCCGCTGACGGATTCTTCTCGACCGCCAGGCGTAGGGCGCCCCGTCAGTGGATGGGGTTTTTCTTCGGAGCTCTCCGCCGTGCCGCGGGTTTGTGTGCGCCGGGTGCGGCAGGGGCGTTTTCAGGCACAATCGGGACGACCGCGTCCGTCGCTGTGTCGGCGGCCTCCGCGACGGGGGCGACGTCCGCCAGAGCCTTCACCTCCTCCCGAGCCGGCGTGGCAGTCTCCACGACGGCCGGCAGGCTGTGCCCGATGATCTCCTTCAATACACTCGTGACCTGCAGCGAGCCGGGCAGGTCGGTGTTCGTCGAATGTCCGGCGAGCGGCACGCGGATGTCGGTGCCGATCTGCGGCCGCGAATTGACCTCGCCGTACCAGTCGAGTTCGCCGACCACGTCCACGACGTCGGTGAATTCCGGCGGCATGGTGATACGTCCGCCGAAGGTGATGATGCGCAGGCCTTCGGCGAGCGTGCGGACGCGCTGCGGACTGGTGCGCCTCAGTCCATAAAGCGCTTCCGAGAGCACACGGTTGCCGCTCGAATGGGCTGCCAGCATGTGGAACGACAGGCGCGGATCGCCGAGCAGTTCGGCCGCCGTGTCGGCATCGAGGCAGGAGCGGCGCTCGCGCCCGGGGTTCAGGTGGCGCTGCGCATAGGCGCCGAGCTGCGGCCTGCCGACCGCATCGTCCAGCGCTTCCATCTGTTTGCGGACGTGCCCGAGCCAGCCGAAGAAGAAGGTTCCGCCCATCGCCTCCACGAGCACGTCGCCGAGGCCGTAGCCGGAGACGATCGCCGCGACGGGAGCGCCGACGGCATCCGCGACATTGCGGGCAAATGCCGCCGCGCCGATCGCGGAACCACCGACGCCGGCGATCGCCAGTACGTGGACGTCCTTGCCGCCGCGCAGCAGATATTCGTCGACGCTGTCGCAGAGTGTCAGCATGCCCGCGCCGGTCGGCGGCACGATCATGATCAGCCCCTCGGCGGTGATGGCGTCGCTGATATAGAAGACCTCTTCGGCGGAGAGCGCTTTCACGTCGTAGAAGAGCGCGTCGAGGCCGGTGTTGCGCGCTCTCAAGGCTTCGAGTGCGGCGTTTCGGAAGGGGCGGTGCTGCAGCCTCTCGGGAAAGCTCAGGCTGCGCGCGAACTGCGTGAGGGTCAGGGTGCATGCCGTGTCGAACATCGGGCCACCTCGTGGTTTTGTCGCGCTGCAGCATGACACAGCCGGCCGTCTCCGCCAAGGGTGCGTTTGCCGCAGTGGCCGTCAGCCTTCCAGCAGATGCGGGCCGCTGCCTTTTTCCGCCAATGCGTCGAGCGGGTTCCTGAGCGGACAATCGCTCATCGACAGGCAGCCGCAGCCGATGCAACCGGTCAGGTGGTCCCTCAGCGACTGCAGATGCGCGATCCGCCGGTCGAGCGCATCGCGCCAGCGTTCGGAGAGCCGGCTCCAGTCCTCGGCGGTCAGCGGCCGGTCGTGTGGCAGCACGGATAGCGCCTCGCCGATTTCGGCAAGCGGGATTCCGGTCTTCTGCGCGACCTTGATGACGGCGACCCGCCTCAGTACCGAGCGCGGATAGCGGCGCTGGTTGCCGCGGTTGCGGTTGCTGCGGATCAGCCCCTTGGCTTCGTAGAAATGCAGCGTCGATACAGCGACGCCGCTGCGCTCGGCGACCTCGCCGACGCTCAGTTCGCGGCGTAGTGTTTCGGGATCGGATTTCTTCGCGACCATGTTGACCTCAATATTGGTTGAGGTCTTATACGGTCAAACAGACGCTTTTCCAAGCGGGCCGCAGCGCGGCGAGAGGCGGTCAGGCCTGCCCGAACCCGGTCTGCCGCAGGGCCTCGCCGGCGATCATCGCCGCCGACATCGCGACGTTGATCGAGCGCTGGCCCGGCATCATCGGGATGATCACGCGGCCCTCGGCGGCGTCGTGGACGAGATCGGGAACGCCGGCGCTTTCCCGACCGAAGAGAAGGATGTCGTCGGGGCGGAAGGCGAAGTCGACATAGGGAACGGCTGCCTTCGTCGAGGCCAGGACAAGGCGGCGGCCGGTCGTCGCCCGCCATGCCTCGAAGCGTTCCCAGTTGACGTGACGCACGAGGGAAACCGCGTTGAGATAGTCCATGCCGGCGCGCTTCAGGTTGCGGTCGGAGATGTCGAAACCGGCCGGCTCGATGATGTCGACGCCGAGGCCGAGGCAGGCGGCGAGGCGAAGCATGGTGCCGGTATTGCCTGGAATGTCCGGCTGGTAGAGGGCGATGCGCAGCAAGGTCATGGCGCGTTTCTTAAGCCAGGTGGAACCGCAAGCTCAAGTGCCGGTTCGGCGAGCGGTCGAGTTGTGGTCAATGGGCAACACCGCTGCAGTGATGCGCGCAGAAGGAGGAGATTGATGCTTTTCAATTCGACGGGAGGCGGCTAGGTTTCGCATCTCTTCAACACGCAACAGGGAGGCCTTGATGATACCCACTGGCGTTATTTGCCTCCCGGTCCCGGACATGCATCCGACGGCGTGGTAGCGATCAGCTCGCTCCTTTTCTGACTTTCCGTTTTGTTCAAGGCGCATTCCCGATGGTTTGCGCCGTCCGTTCAAACCCCTGATTCCGTTTGTTGCGGCACGCGCCGCGCGGTGTCGACAGGGGCAAGACGAGTGGAGATATTCATGTTTGGCTGGTTCGAACAGCGACTCAATCCCTATCCGGCGGGCGTTCCGGCCCTGCCGCCGAAAGGGCTCTTCCGCTTCTGCTGGTACTATTCCCGACCGGCGGCGCCCTGGCTTCTCGGGGTGGCGATCTGCACCGCGCTGATCGCCGTCGGCGAGGTGACGCTCTTCCGTTTTCTCGGCGATATCGTCGACTGGCTTTCCAAGGCCGATCGCGCCACCTTCCTGCAATCGGAAGCTCCGCGGCTCATCGGCATGGCGCTCGTCGTCCTCGTCGGGCTGCCGCTCGTCGTGGCAATCGACTCCCTCATCATGCACCAGGTGTTGCTCGGCAACATGCCGATGATCGCGCGCTGGCAGATGCACCGCTTCCTGCTTCGGCACTCGATGACCTTCTTTGCCAACGAGTTCGCCGGGCGCGTCGCGACCAAGGTCATGCAGACCTCGCTTGCGGTGCGCGAAGGGGTGATGAAGGTGCTCGACGTCTTCGTCTACGTCGTCACCTATTTCATCTCGATGATCGTGATCGTCGCCACGGCCGATGTGAGGCTCGTCGCGCCGCTCGTCATCTGGGTCGTCGTCTACGTGTCGATCGTCAGCTATTTCGTTCCGCGGCTGCGGAAGGTATCGGCCGATCAGGCGGATGCGCGCTCGATGATGACGGGCCGGATCGTCGACAGCTACACCAATATCGCGACAGTGAAGCTGTTCTCCCATGCGGGCCGCGAGGAAGACTATGCGCGCAGGGGCATGGACGAGTTCCTCATCACCGTGCACCGGCAGATGCGGATGGTGACGCTCTTCCACGTCCTCGTCTACGTCAACAACTGTATTGCGCTCTTTGCGGTCGGTTCGCTCGCCATCTCCTTCTGGCTGGGCGGCTCGATCTCGGTCGGCGCGATTGCCATCGCGATCGGCCTTGCCATGCGCATCAACGGCATGTCGCAGTGGATCATGTGGGAGGTCTCGGCGCTCTTCGAGAACATCGGCACGGTCTATGACGGCATGAAGATGATGACCAAGGCGCACGACGTCGTCGATGCACCCGGCGCCAGGCCGCTCACCGTAGCGAAGGGCGAGATCGTCTACGATCACGTCCGCTTCCACTACGGCAAGGCGAAGGGCGTGATCGAGGACTTCTCGCTGGTCGTCAATCCGGGCGAGAAGGTTGGGCTGGTCGGCCGCTCCGGTGCCGGCAAAACGACGCTGATGAACCTGCTCCTGCGCTTCTACGACCTCGAGAAGGGACGCATACTGGTCGACGGTCAGGACATCGCGACCGTGTCGCAGGACAGCCTGCGCTCGATGGTCGGCGTCGTTACCCAGGATACCTCGCTCCTGCACCGCTCGATCCGCGACAACATCGCCTACGGCCGGCCGCAGGCGAGCGACGCCGAGGTGATCGAGGCGGCGAAGCGGGCGAATGCGTGGGAGTTCATCGAAGGACTCGTCGACTACAAGGGCCGCACCGGCCTCGACGCCCAGGTCGGCGAACGCGGCGTCAAGCTCTCCGGCGGCCAGCGGCAGCGCATCGCGATCGCCCGGGTGTTCCTCAAGAACGCCCCGATCCTGGTGCTCGACGAAGCGACGTCGGCGCTCGACTCGGAGGTCGAGGCGGCGATCCAGGAAAGCCTGTTTTCGCTCATGGAGGGCAAGACGGTGATCGCGATCGCCCACCGGCTCTCGACCCTGACCCAGATGGACCGGCTGATCGTGCTCGACAAAGGCCGGATCGTTGAGACCGGCACGCATCAGGAGCTGGTGGCGCTCGGCGGCATCTACGCCGATCTCTGGAATCGCCAGTCCGGCGGCTTCCTCGCCGACCTCGACCTCGACGAGACGGAGCAGGCGGCGGAGTAAGGCCGCCGCCTGCAAGGACTTACGGGCTCATGCCTTCCCGGCTGCCGCCGCATCGCGACTTGTGGTGCGGCGCCAGCCGTCCTTTGCGCGGCGTGGGAATCCGCCTATATCCCTTCCATGCTGTTTCGTCCGATCGCCCGCCTCTTCGAGAACTGGATCGACCCCTTTGCGCGTTCGGACGACCTGCGTCCGCCGGAAGGGACGGCCGCCTTCATCTGGTTCTACGTGCGCCAGGCGAAATGGGCCTTCGCGGCCATGGCCGTTCTGGGCGGCGCCGTCGCCATGCTGGAGGCGGCGCTCTTCTGGTTCGTCGGCCGGCTCGTCGACCTCCTCGACACCGTGCCGCGGGAAGGCGGCTGGGACGGACTGATCGCAGCGCACGGGGTGGAACTCGCTGCGATGGCCCTGACCGTGCTCGTCGTGCGGTTCGTGGTGGTGACACTCGGCGCGCTGGTCGAGGAGCAGGTGATCGTCCTCAACTTCTTCAATCTCGTGCGCTGGCAGGCGCATGTGCATGTGGCGCGGCAGGCGCTCTCCTTCTTCCAGAACGATTTTTCCGGCCGCATCGTCACCAAGGTCTGGTCGGCGGGGCAGGCGACCGGCGATCTCATGACCTCGCTGCTGCAAGTCGCCTGGTTCATGGTCATCTACACGGTCTCGACCATGGCGCTCGTCGCCCAGCTCGACTGGCGGCTGGCGGCGATCATCGCCGGCTGGGTGGTCATCTTCCTCGTGCTCGCCCGCTACTTCGTGCCGCGGATCCGCCGCCACGCCCGGGCGACGGCGGAAGCCGCCTCGATGCTGAACGGCCGGCTCGTCGACAGCTATTCCAATATCCAGACGTTGAAGCTTTTCGGACGCGAGCGCGAGAACGACCATTATATCCGTGCCGGCTTCGACCGCTTCCAGGCGACACTCACGCCCTTCGCCCGGCTCCTGACTGGCGTGCGGGCGGCGCTTGCGACGCTCTCGGGTGTGATGATCCTGATGATCGCCTTCCTTTCGGTCGATCTCTGGTTCAAGGGCGCCGTCACCGCCGGCGGCGTCGCTTTCACGCTCGGCCTCGTGCTGCGCCTCAACATGCTGCTCGGCCGCATGATGACGCAGATGAACAGCATCATGCGCAATATCGGCACCATCCAGAATTCGGCGGAGCTCGTCTCGAAGCCGCTGGCACTCGTCGACCGTCCCGGCGCCGGGGAACTCAAGGTGGCGCGACCGGAAATCCGGTTCGAGGACGTCTCCTTCCACTACGGCAGGAAGAGCGGCGTCATCGACCACCTGACGCTGACCGTCCGGCCCGGCGAGAAGGTCGGCATCGTCGGACGCTCGGGCGCCGGCAAGTCGACCCTCGTCAACCTGCTTCTGCGCTTCTACGACCTCGAAGGCGGGCGTATCCTCATCGACGGACAGGACATCGCGACCGTGACGCAGGAAAGCCTGCGCCGGCAGATCGGCATGGTGACGCAGGATACGGCGCTGCTCCATCGCTCGATCCGCGACAATATCCTGTTCGGCCGCCATGACGCCGATGAAGGACAGCTCGAACGCGCGGCGGAGCGGGCCGAGGCGCTCGATTTCATTCTGAGGCTGGAAGACCAGCGTGGCCGGCGCGGCTTCGATGCGCATGTCGGCGAACGCGGCGTGAAGCTCTCAGGCGGCCAGCGCCAGAGGATCGCCATCGCCCGCGTGATGCTGAAGGATGCGCCGATCCTCGTTCTGGACGAGGCGACCTCGGCGCTGGACTCGGAAGTCGAGGCGGCGATCCAGTCCAATCTCGACCGGCTGATGCAGGGCAAGACGGTGCTGGCAATCGCTCATCGCCTGTCGACCATCGCGGCCCTCGACCGGCTCGTGGTGATGGACAGGGGACGGATCGTCGAGGAGGGGACCCACGCCGAGCTCGTCGCCTCGGGCGGGCTCTATTCCGAGCTCTGGGCGCGCCAGTCCGGTGGCTTCCTCGGCGCGGGTGACCGTGAGGGCGGCGAGGGGAGGATACCCTCCGTCTCGGCGCCGATGCCGCGGCGCTGAGGGCGATACCTCGCCGGGCGTTGGCGCGGCGGTTGAAATGCGGTCGGCGAGACCGGTGAAGCTGACAAATGACCGGCCGGAATACGCCTTCTACGCCTTTCGGAGGAGGCCTGATGTCGCCTGAAAGCCCCTCGTGTGACGCGGACGGAACTCTCCCAAGATTTTCCGCGACATTGTGCCCCCATCCCCCTGCCAAGGCTGGACATATTTTGTTATCGGGCTTAGAACGCGCCAAATTGGCGGGGAATCTGTGGCGCAACCGTGTCTGCGCACAGGCTTCCTGTCGCGGAGGCAATGCGGTTTATCGCAGAAGTTTGCGAAGAGGATGGTTTGACCGTGAGCGAACACGACATCAATAGCGAGACCTTGGGCGAGCCTTCTCGCCGCGACTTTCTTTATCTGACGACCGGTATGGCCGGTGTGGTCGGTGCCGCTGCGGTCGCCTGGCCCTTCATCGACCAGATGCGTCCGGACGCCTCGACGCTCGCGCTCGCTTCGATCGAAGTGGACGTTTCGGCGCTCGAGCCCGGCATGTCGCTCACCGTCAAGTGGCGCGGAAAGCCGGTGTTCATCCGCAACCGCACCGACAAGGAAGTCGAAGAGGCCAAGCAGGTCGCGCTCGCCGATCTCAAGGACCCGGTCGCCCGCAACGCCAACATCGATCCCACGGCGGAAGCGACCGACATCGCCCGCTCGGCCGGCGACGGCAAGGAAAACTGGATCGTGATGATCGGCTCCTGCACCCATCTCGGCTGCGTTCCGCTCGGCCAGGCAGGCGATTTCGGCGGCTGGTTCTGTCCCTGCCACGGCTCGCACTACGACACCGCCGGCCGTATCCGTAAGGGTCCTGCCCCGCAGAACCTTGCCGTTCCTACCTTTGCATTCGTTTCCGATTCTGTGATCAAGATCGGTTGAGGGGATACATAATATGAGTGGTCATTCTAGCTACCAGCCGTCGAGCGGTCTCGGGAAGTGGATCGACGCGCGGCTGCCTCTGCCGCGTATGGTCTATGACAGTTTTGTCGCCTATCCCGTTCCCCGCAACCTGAACTATGCCTATACGTTCGGTGCCATGCTGTCGGTGATGCTCGTTGTGCAGATCCTGACCGGCGTGGTTCTCGCCATGCACTACGGCGCAGAAACGACGATCGCCTTCAACTCGGTCGAGAAGATCATGCGCGACGTCAATCACGGCTGGCTGCTGCGCTACATGCACGCCAACGGCGCGTCGTTCTTCTTCATCGCCGTCTATCTCCACATCGCCCGCGGCCTCTACTACGGCTCCTACAAGGCGCCCCGCGAAATCCTCTGGATCCTCGGTGTCGTGATCTACCTGCTGATGATGGCGACGGGCTTCATGGGCTACGTTCTGCCCTGGGGTCAGATGTCCTTCTGGGGCGCGACCGTCATCACCGGCTTCTTCACCGCCTTCCCGTGGGTCGGCGAATGGATCCAGCAGTTCCTGCTCGGCGGCTTTGCGGTCGACAATCCGACGCTCAACCGCTTCTTCTCGCTGCACTACCTGCTGCCGTTCATGATCGCCGGCGTCGTCGTCCTGCACGTCTGGGCGCTGCACGTCACCGGCCAGACCAACCCGACCGGTGTCGAAGTGAAGTCGAAGACGGACACCGTTCCGTTCACGCCCTATGCGACGCTCAAGGATGCCTTCGGCGTGTCGGTCTTCCTGATCGTCTATGCCTGGTTCATCTTCTACCTGCCGAACTACCTCGGCCACCCCGACAACTACACGATGGCCGATCCGCTGAAGACCCCGGCTCACATCGTTCCGGAATGGTACTACCTGCCGTTCTACGCGATGCTGCGCGCGATCACCTTCAACATCTTCTTCATCGACTCCAAGCTCGGCGGCGTTCTGGTGATGTTCGGCTCGATCATCATCCTCTTCTTCCTGCCCTGGCTCGACACGTCCAAGGTCCGCTCGGCCGTCTACCGTCCGTGGTACAAGCTGTTCTTCTGGCTGTTCGTCGCCGACTGCATCCTGCTCGGCTGGCTCGGCTCGCGTCAGCCGTCGGACCTCTACACGCTGATGGCCCAGCTCGGCACGCTCTACTACTTCGGCTTCTTCATGGTGATCATGCCGCTGCTCGGCCTGTTCGAAAAGCCGCGCCGTGTTCCGAACTCGATCACCGAGGCGGTTCTCGAAAAGAGCGGCAAGCCCGCCGCAACCCAGGCCTGAGTGCGCGAAAGAGGGATCATAAGATGAAAAAGCTTGTCACGAGCATCGCGCTGATCGCCGCCATCGCGGGCTTCGGCGCCTCCTCCGCGCTCGCGCAGGAAGAACACGACATGGCTGCGGCGGTGGAACACGCCGCCGCCATCGGCCACTATCCGATCATCAAGCCGAAGAACGTCGACTGGACGTTTGCCGGCCCGTTCGGCAAGTACGACAAGGGCCAGCTTCAGCGCGGCCTCAAGGTCTACAAGGAAGTCTGCTCGGCCTGTCACTCGATGAGCCTCGTTTCCTTCCGTACGCTCGAGGACCTCGGCTACTCGGAAGAGCAGATCAAGGCGTTCGCCGGCGAATACGAAGTCCAGGACGGCCCGAATGCCGACGGTGAGATGTTCACCCGCAAGGCCGTTCCGTCCGATCACTTCCCGTCGCCGTTCCCGAACAAGGAAGCGGCAGCGGCAGCAAACAACGGTGCGGCTCCGCCGGACATGTCGTTGCTCGCCAAGGCCCGCGGCGTCGAACGGGGCTTCCCGACCTTCATCTTCGATATCTTCACCCAGTATCAGGAAGGTGGTCCGGACTACATCTACTCGCTGCTGACCGGCTACCAGGACGCGCCGGAAGGCGTCACGGTCGCCGAAGGCACCTACTTCAACCCGTACTTCGCCGGTGCCGCATCGCTCGCCATGGCACCGCCGATCAGCGATGATCAGGTGACCTATGATGACGGCGCCCCGCAGACGCTCGACCAGTACTCCAAGGACGTCTCCGCGTTCCTGATGTGGGCTGCCGAGCCGCACCTCGAAGAACGCAAGCACACCGGCTTCATGGTCATGGTGTTCCTCGCGATCTTCACGGCTCTGGTCTACCTGACGAAGAAGTCGGTCTACGCCAACAAGGAACACTGATCGTCTGCGATCGGGACTTCGAAAAGGCGGTCTTCGGGCCGCCTTTTTTGTTGGTCGGAAAAGCCGGACTTGCTACTGTCCGGCGCAATCTTCCCGAAATGTGAATGACACTGGACAGACAATGAGCAACTTTGCGCTTGAGCTCGCATCCTCGATCCGCTCGATTCCCGATTATCCGAAGCCCGGCATCGTCTTTCGCGACATCACCACGCTGCTCGGCAACCCGCGGGCATTTCGCCGGGCCGTCGACGCCCTCGTCCAGCCCTATGCGGGCATGAAGATCGACAAGATCGCCGGCATGGAGGCGCGCGGCTTCATCCTCGGCGGCGCCGTGGCCCACCAGCTGTCCGCCGGCTTCGTGCCGATCCGCAAGAAGGGCAAGCTTCCCCACGACACGGTCAGGATCGCCTACAGCCTCGAATACGGCGTCGACGAGATGGAGATGCACGTCGACGCGGTCGAGCCCGGCGAGAAGGTCATCCTGGTCGACGACCTGATCGCGACGGGCGGCACCGCCGTCGGGGCGGTTCAGCTGTTGCGCCAGATCGGCGCCGACGTCGTCTCCGCGTGCTTCGTCATCGACCTGCCGGATCTCGGCGGGCGCAAGAAGCTCGAGGAGCTCGGCGTCGAGGTGCGGACGCTGGTCGAGTTCTCCGGCCACTGACGGACGGCCTCAGGTCGTCGCAAGCCGCGCGGCCATGGCGACGATAGCATCCGCCACCGGCGCGCTTCGCCGCGGAGCGGAGCGCCATCATGAACCTCGCCGGCATTGACGGCGATGATGTCTCCGGCGCCGGCCGTTACCTGTCCACAGCCGGAGGCGGAGAGCTGACCTCCGGCCTGCATCAGGCCGATGCCGAATTCCTCATGGGTGTGGCGCAGAAAGGCGTGGGCGCCGTCCGCCAGAACGGCTTGCAGACCGGGCCGGCCGGCGTCCATGACCCTGAAACCGGCCCGCGACGCCATCTCTCAATCTCCGATGGCCCTGACGATATCCTGCTCGATGGCGGCAGGCGTGGTGCCCGGAGCGTAGCGGGAGATCGGGATTCCGTCACGCCCCACGAGGAACTTCGTGAAGTTCCACTTGACCGCCTTTGTGCCGAGAATGCCGGGCACTTCGTGGGTCAGGTACTTGTAGAGCGGGTGCGCGCCTGCGCCGTTGACCTCGATCTTGGCGAAGAGCGGGAAGCCGACCTTGAAATTCAGGTCGCAGAAGGAGGCGATCTCCTCGTTGGTGCCGCTTTCCTGCGCACCGAACTGGTTGCAGGGAAAGCCGAGGACGACGAGGTCGCCGGCGTAATTGTCCTGCAATTCCTGCAATCCTCCATATTGGGGCGTGAAGCCGCAGGCGCTCGCCGTGTTGACGATCAGCAGCACCTTGCCGGCGAATTCGGAAAGCTTCCGTTCGTTGCCTGAGATGTCGAGAGCTGAGAAGTCGTGGACATTCATGGCGTCCTCCTATTCGAATTCGAGAATGTTGCTTTTGAACCGCAGCACCGGCTCGCCGTTCTGGTTGATGCCTTCGGCGAGGCCGGTGTTGAGAACGAGCCCCGGTCGGGAGGCCAGCGGACGGCAGTCGAGGCTGGTGAGCGAATAGCTGACGACATCGCCCACATAGACGGGTTTCAGCCATTGTAGCTCGGCGAACCCCGGGGAGGGGCCGAGCCTCGGCGGTACGATGCCTTCGGCGGAAAGGCGCTTCGTCTCGCGTTCCCAGAAGCCGATGAAGCATCGCATCCAGCAGGCGCAGGTATGCCAGCCGGAGGCGCAAAGTGCTCCGAAGACGTAAGTCTTCGCCGCCTCTGCATCGACATGGAAGGGTTGCGGGTCGAACTTTTCGGCGAAGCGGACGATGTCCTCGGCGGAGAAGTTCGCCGACCCGAGCGCAAGGCGCGTGCCGGCGGGGTAGAGGTCGAGCATCCTCATGCGGAAGCCTTTTCGGGATTGCGCTGACGCACCATGATGGAATTGCGGGCGGAAAGAACGAGCTCTCCGCGCTGATTGAAAAGTTGGTGGGCGAAGGTGACGATGCCGAGGCCGGGGCGGGAGCGCATCGGACGCGCGGCCTCGACCGTCGAATGGCCGCTCAGCGTGTCGCCGGCGATGACCGGCTTTCGCCACTGCATGACGTCGATGCCCGGCGCCCCTTCCGAGGCCGTCGCCAGCACGTAGCTGTCGATCATCATGCGCATGAAGAGGCTGCTCGTATGCCAGCCGGACGCCGACAAACCGCCGAGAATGCTCGCGCGGCCCGCCTCCTCGGAAAGATGCATCGGCTGCGGATCGAACTCCTTCGCGAATTCGACGATCTCGGCGGCTGCCACTGTCCGCGGGCCGAGCTCGAAGCGTCGTCCGGGCATGAAGTCCTCGTAGTGGAGCCGTTCGGCCTGCATCGGCTGTTCCCTCTGTCCGCCAAGTGTGCACAATGCGTCTTATGCCCCGGAATCGCTGGAGGGTCCATGGCGGGTTGGATCGATCAGGCAGGCTTTCTCCACATGCTGGAACCGGAGGTGCGCGGGCATCTCGGGAGCCTGAAGCCGCAGCACGTGGCGGAGCGCACGACGCTTTTCCGGCCGGGCGACAGGGCCGAGGTCTTTCTCATCCTTCTGTCCGGGCGCATCGGCGTCTACATGACCGGCCGCAACGGCCGCGAGCTTCTCCTCTATTCCGTCTGCCCCGGCGAGACCTGCGTTCAGACGACGCTCGGCGTGCTCGGCGGCGCGCCCTATACGGGCGAGGCGATTGCCGAAACGGATCTGGTGGCGGTGATGATGCCGCCGCAGATGTTCGACGATCTGCTCGCGACATCCGCCGCCTTCCGCGGCTTCGTTTTTCGCGCCTTTGCCAGTCGCCTTTCGGAACTGATGCTGCTTCTCGAGCAGGTGGCGTTCGTGAAGGTCGAGCGGCGTCTTGCCAAGTCCCTGCTCGAACGGGCGGGACCGGAAGGCATCGTCGTCGCCACCCACCAGGAACTTGCCGCGATGATCGGCTCGGCCCGCGAGGTGGTGTCGCGGCGGCTGGAGGAGCTTTCGGCGCGCGGAATCGTCAGCAGTGAGCGCGGGCAGATCCGCATCCTCGATCCCGTCCAGCTCCGGCGCATGGCGTCGCCCGACTGACGGGCGCATCTCGCCCAACTTTCCTGTCCTGTGACTAAGTCACTGACGGGGTACCACGTTTGGCTATGCTTGCGACATTGCGGAATCTCCTGCAACGCGGAAAGGAAAGACAATGTTTGCCAAGAATGTCGGGACGGTCGACCGGATCGTTCGTATCGTCGTCGGCCTCGTACTCCTGTCGCTGTTCTTCATGTATCCGGACGCCTCGTGGCGTTACTACACGCTGATCGGCGTCGTGCCCCTGCTGACGGGGCTCTTCTCGACGTGCCCGCTCTATTCGATGCTCGGCATCTCCTCCTGCCCGGCAAAGAAGGCGTAAGGCGTTCCCACCGCGCAAAAGAGAAAGGCATCGCCACGGGGGTGGCGATGCCTCTTTTGTTGTGTGACCGCAGCGGTTTCGCTCAGGTGTTGAAGCGGAAGTGGATCACGTCGCCGTCGTTGACGACGTATTCCTTGCCTTCGTCGCGGGCCTTGCCGGCTTCCTTGGCGCCGACTTCGCCGCCGCAGGTGATGAAGTCGTCATAGCCGATGGTGAAGGCGCGAATGAAGCCACGCTCGAAGTCGGTATGGATGACGCCGGCCGCCTGCGGCGCCTTGGTGCCGCGGACGATCGTCCAGGCACGGCATTCCTTCGGACCGACGGTGAAGTAGGTAATCAGGTCGAGCAGGTGATAGCCGGCGCGGATCAGCCGGTCGAGACCGGCTTCTTCCAGGCCGAGTGCGGCGAGAAATTCCTTCGATTCCTCTTCCGGAAGCTGGGCGACCTCGGCCTCGATGGCCGCGGAGATGATGACCGTTTCGGCACCCTGTTCCTTCGCCATCTGCGCGACGGCTTCCGTGTACTTGTTGCCGGTCGAGGCGTCACTCTCCGCGACGTTGCAGACATAGAGGACCGGGTGCGAGGTGAGGAGGTTCAGCCCCTTCAGGATCTGGACCTCGTCGGCGCCGAGCGTCTTCAGGAGCAGGCGGGCGGGCTTGCCTTCCTGCAGCAGCTTGATGACCGCTTCCATGACCGGAAGCTGCGCCATGGACTCCTTGTCCTTGCCGGTGGCGCGCTTGCGGGTTTGCTCGACGCGGCGCTCCAGGCTTTCGAGGTCGGCCAGCATCAGCTCTGTCTCGATCGTGTCGGCATCGCCGACCGGATCGATGCGGCCTTCGACATGGGTGATGTCCGGGTCCTCGAAGCAACGCAGAACGTGCACGATGGCGTCGACTTCGCGGATGTTGGCGAGGAACTTGTTGCCGAGGCCTTCGCCCTTCGACGCGCCGCGCACCAGGCCGGCGATGTCGACGAAGGAGATGCGGGTCGGGATGATCTCCTTCGAGCCGGCGATCTCCGCGAGCTTCGGCATGCGCGGATCGGGAACGGCGACTTCGCCGGTGTTCGGCTCGATCGTGCAGAAGGGATAGTTGGCGGCCTGGGCCGCCGCCGTCTTGGTCAGCGCGTTGAAGAGGGTGGACTTGCCGACATTCGGCAGTCCGACGATACCGCATTTGAAGCCCATGGCTTGAATACCTGCTCAGCTTGAGAATTCCGTTGCTGCCTTTTGCGAAATGGGCGGGGCAAGGTCAAGGGCTGTCGTCGCCGGAGCATCAATCGGGACGCCGTTCGGTGCGCCTGCTTTGTCGTCTGCGGCGGGGACGGCAGCGAAATCCTTGAATGACGCCCGCCGGCGAGGCAATATCGTGCCGTCAGGCGCTTTGCCCATCCATCTGTCATCGCGGGAGTGTTCCGATGAGTGACAATGATATTGCGGTCAAGGTAAAACCGGCCACCAAGCCAAAGATCGAGCGGCCGAAACTTTACAAGGTCGTCCTCGTCAACGACGACTACACGCCCCGCGAATTCGTCGTCGTCGTCTTGAAGGCGGTTTTCCGCATGAGCGAGGACATGTGTTACCGGGTGATGATCACGGCGCACCAGAAGGGAAGCTGTGTCGTCTGCGTCTATGCGCGCGACATCGCCGAGACCAAGGCGAGGGAAGGCACGGAGCTCGGCAAGCAGGCGGGCTTTCCGCTGATGTTCACGACCGAGCCGGAGGAGTGAGTCCTGGAGGGTGAGGTCAGCTTCGCCTGATCTGGTAGCCAGTCTTGTTCTGCACGAAGCCACAGTTCTCGTAAAAGCGCAGCGTCGCCGGGTTCTTCGAACCGGTGAGCAGCATCGCTTTGTAACAGCCGGCCTTCCAGGCCGCCTCCACCGCATGCCTGATGACGGCGCCGGCATAGCCCTTCTTGCGATGCTCGGCATGAGTAACGACGTTTTCGATCAGCGCATAAGGGGCGCCGTTGCGCGTCAGGTTCGGCACGACGACAAGCGTGACGGTGGCGGCGGCGAGTTCACCGGCAAAGCCGATAAAGACGGTCATACCGGGCTGTGCCAGCATGGCGGCGAAGCGTTCCTCGGCCGTTGCCCGCTCGAGCGGCGAGTCGACGGGGTTGAGGTGGTGATAGAGGAGAAGAAGTCCAGCAAGATCGTCGGCAACGGCGGCGCGGATGGCAAAGTCCTGCTCCTGCATCCGCCTTACTCTCCCTTCTTGCCGAACATCCGCTTCAGCATCTCCGCCATCGGCCCGGTTTCGGGCAGCTTCTTCGGCTGGGCATTGTTGCGGGCCTGGCGGATGTGCGACTGGCCGGGCGGCTTCTCCGGCTTCGCCTTCGCAGGCTCTTCCTTGCCGCCGGTTGCGAGCGCCAGCTTGTTCATGAGCTTCGACTCGTCGGGCTGGAGCAGGAGGTCGGCATTGTCGGCGATCGCGTCGAGCAGCGGATCGAGCCAGGTCCAGTCGACCTTGGCGAAATCGCCGAGCACGTGGCCGTGCACGCGCTCCTTGTCGCCGGGATGGCCGATGCCGAGCCGAAGCCGGCGGTAGTCCTTGCCGCAATGGGCGTCGAGCGACTTGAGGCCGTTGTGGCCGCCATGACCGCCGCCGGTCTTCATCCGCGCCTTGCCGGCGGGGAGGTCGAGTTCGTCGTGGATGGCGACGATGTCGGCGGGCTTCAGCTTGTAGAAGCGCATGGCTTCCCCGACCGCCTCGCCGGAAAGGTTCATGAAGGTCTGCGGCTTCATCAGCAACACCTTCTCGCCGGCGATCTCGCCTTCGGCGATCTCCGCCTTGAACTTCTTGCTCCAGGGCGAGAAGCGGTGGCGGCGATGGATGGCATCCACCGCCATGAAGCCGATATTGTGCCGGTTCTCCGAATACTTGGCGCCCGGATTGCCGAGGCCGGCGATGATGAGCATGGGACGGTCCGCTTTTCGAATGGGTATGCGATCCACCACCGCGAAACGGCGCGGATGTCAACCCCTGCGGCGCGCCCCGCGTCAGTTGGGGACTTGCATTCCGTACTTGGTGAGGAGTTCCCTCTGCGTGCCGTCGGCAATCAGCTTGTCGAGGCCTGCCTGCATCTTGCCGAGGAGATCCTGGGGAAAGTTCTGGTTGCAGGCGATGCTGAACTTCTGCTCCGTCAGCACGAAGCGCTGTTCGAGCGGGTGACCCTCTTCGCGCAGCTGGAGATAGTAGCGTTCCGAGATCGGCATCATGTCGATGCGGCCGCTCAGGAGCTTCTTGAGGGTTAGGTCGAGGTCGGTCGCGAGGTCGATCTTCGGGAAGCCGTTCCGCTCCAGCAACTGCTGGGTATAGTCGTTGCGCTGGGTTCCGACGACGTATTCGCGCGCCTCGGCGATGGTGATCGCCTTGATGCCGGCGCCTTCTCTCGCCACCATGACGTTGCGGTCGATCGCGAGCGGCTCCACCCACTTGAAACGACTGTTGCGCTCGGCGATGTGCGCGGTGGTGAACACGCAGTAGAGCGGCTCGCTCTCGGCAAGCGCGATCGCTCGGGCCCACGGCATCATCTCGATCGTGTAGTCGACGCCGGCTTCCTTCATCAGCGCGACGACCTGCTCGTAGCCGAGGCCGCGATACTCGCCGTTTTCGCGGAAATTATAGGGCGGGTAGTTCTCCGTCGTGAAATGGATGGTTTCGGCCTCGGCGGCTGGCGCCGTGCCGAGCAGCAGGAGTAATGCAAGCCTCTTCATGTCATGCCATCCTTGCTCGTTTGTCGCCGCGGTCAGGCGACGGAGGTTGTCTTTCGGGCGGTATCGTAGGCTGCGATCAACTGCTCCACGGGTTGCGGCCGCGCGAAGAAATAGCCTTGTCCGCAATCGACACCAAACTCCTGAAGGAGGTCGCGCTGCTCCTTCGTCTCGACGCCTTCCGCGATCACCGAGCATTCCATCTTGTGGGAGATCGCGGTGATGCCTTCGACGAGCATGCGGCTCTTGTGGCGCAATTCCGCTTCGTCGGCAGCGAGGGAACGGATGAAGGACTGGTCGATCTTCACGATATCGACGGGGAAGCGGCTGAGATAGCTGAGGGACGAATAGCCGGTGCCGAAGTCATCGAGTGCGATGCGGCAGCCGATGCGGCTGAATTCGTCGAGCACCATCCGGATCTGCGGGTTGTCGTGGAGCAGCGTCGCCTCGGTGATCTCGACAACGATGCGCCGCGGATCGATGTCGTGGCGGGCAGTCAACGCCGTCAGCAGCATCGGCAGCGTCGGCTCGAGCTGGAGCGGCGAGAAATTGACCGCGAGATAGGTCTTGTCGTCGCCGGACGCCCGGGTGAGCGCAACGAGGTTGGCGAGCGCCTTTTCGAATACGCGGTTGCCGATGCGGCCGATCGCGCCGGTTTCCTCGGCGATCCTGATGATGTCGGAGGGCGGCAGCAGTCCCTTTCGCGGGTGAGCGAGGCGCATCAGCGACTCGTATCCGATCACCCGGCTGTCGCCGAGGTCGACGATCGGCTGGAAATAGGCCTCGAACCAGTCGTTGGCAAGCGCCTCCTCGATGTCCTGCTCGATCTCCGCCCGCTGGCGGGTGTTGTCCTGGATCAGCGGGTCGTAGAGCAGCGCGCCGTTCTTGCCGCCACGCTTCTTGGTGTACATCGCCATGTCCGATTTCTGCAGCAGTTCCGCCGCGTTGTGCGCGTGGCGGGGATAGAGCGCGACACCGATGCTGGCGCTCAGCCGCACCGTCGATCCGTTGATGAGGAGGGGCTCCTCCAGCATTCCGCAGAGACGATGGGCGAGGGCGAGCGCATCCGCTTCGGCATTGTCTGAGCGCAGCAGGATCGCGAATTCGTCGCCGCCGATGCGAGCGGCGATGGCGGCGGGAGGAAGCTGCGGCTCCATGAGTTCGACGAGCCGGCGCAGTACCGTGTCGCCGGCCTGGTGGCCGAGATTGTCGTTGATCCACTTGAAGCGGTCGAGATCGACGAAGATGCAGGCGAGCTCGCCCCGGCGGGCGTCGGTCTCGCGGATTTCCTCATCGAGGGCACTCTCGAAGCCTTGCCGGTTCAGGAGGCCGGTCAGATGGTCGGTCACCGCCTGGCGACGGATCCTGGCTTCCGACCGCTTGAGCTCGGTCACGTCGGTCATGACGCTGAGGGAAAGGCCCGTCTCGCAGTCACCGGCGGCCTTGCCGCTTTCGACGATCAGGACGTCCATGACACGGCCGTCCTTGCAGACGAACCTGGTGGTGCATTCGACGACCTTGCGGTCGCTCGGACCGTGGCGGTGGACCAGATACGCACCGCGCACGGGGCTATCGACGAGATCCGCGAAGTGCTTGCCGACGACGTCCTCGCGCGCGTAGCCCGTCGCCAGCAGCCAATAGTCGCTGACGTCGGTGATACGGTCGTTCTCATCGATCGAGAACAGCATGGCGGGTGTCAGATTGTAGATATCCGTCGCTCGCCGGTGCGCGATCTTGAGCTCGCGTTCCTCCTGCTCCAGCTGCGTCTGCATGGCGTTGAAGCTCTTTGCGAGCCGGCCCATTTCGTCGTTCGAATTCCAGTCGACGTGGTGGCGCGATCCGAGCCTTCGGGTCGCCTCGATGGCCGCCGTCAACTTCAGCAGCGGTTTGACGATCATGATGCGGTTGCCGAGGATGGCCGCGCCGACCATGGCGAGGATCGCGACGATGAAGATGCCGATGAAGACGCCTTCCGCCTCCCGGAGAGCCGAGAAGATGCCGAGCCGGTGGTAATAGACGGTGATGGTGCCGACGGTCTTCGGGCCGTCCAGCGTCTTGTAGATGATCGGTCGATAACGAGACTGGACGCCGCCTTTGGGCCAGGACGGCATCGGCGGCATGGAGACGTTGATGCCGCCGGACACGTCGCGGACGCGGACCTTGGTGATCGCGTCGTCGGAGATAAGTGCGGCGGTGATCTGCTCGGCGCTCTCGACGTCGAAGTCCCAGAGCGGCTTTGCCAGCGCCTGCGCATTGGCGGCGAGGAGGATTTCGACATGGTCGTCGAGCTCCTTCGCGGAGCGCTCCGACGACAGGGCGAGGAAGAGCCCGAGGAGAGGGATGACGAGGATGGCGACGGCGATTGCGATGATCGCGAGAAAACGGCGCTCGACCGACCTTGTCATGGCTGCCCACAGCCAGGAAATGGTTGATCGGATATCGCTTCCCTCACGGCGTCATGTCCCCCATACGCGACTTGCACGACAAGTGAGGCTGACACGAAATCATTAAATCTCGCTAAAGCCCTCATGCAACGGGCCTTCATGCGGCAGCGGACCGGTTTTTGCGCCCGGAAACGAAAAATCCCGCCTCCTTTCGGAGACGGGATCGGAAAAGTCGGAGATGCCGATTGCGCGATTACGCTTCGGCAGCTTCCTCGCCTTCGGAAACACCGCCAGCCGGGGCGACGATGGTTGCGATCGTGAAGTCACGGTCGGCGATGACCGGGGTCACGCCGGCCGGCAGCTTCACATGCGAGATGTGCAGGCTGTCGCCGATCTTGTGGCCGGCGAGGTCGACCGTGATGAATTCCGGAATGGCGTTGGCCGGGCAGTGCAGCTCGACTTCGTGGCGAACGATGTTCAGAACGCCGCCGATCTTGATCGCGGACTTCTCTTCGTTGATGAAGTGAACCGGAACCTGGACGACGACCTTGCTGTCAGCCGAAACGCGCAGGAAATCGACGTGCAGGACGAAGTCGCGAACCGGATCGAGCTGATAGTCCTTCGGCAGGACGTTGATCTTCTCGCCACCGACTTGGATCGACGCAACCGTCGTCATGAAACCGCCGGCGTGGATGCGCTTGGTGACTTCATTGGTGTCGAGCACGATGGAAATGGGGGCCTGCTTGTCGCCATAGATGACAGCGGGAATGGAACCGTTGCGGCGAAGTTCACGGGAGGACCCCTTACCAACCCGTTCGCGTGCTACGGCCTTGAGCTCGTAAGAAGCGTGGCTCATGGCTTTATCCTTTCAAGGTTATTTGGAGAGTTCCGGGGCAGGGCGATTGTGTCTTGCCACACGAAACCGAGGTGTCTTGCGACGGCCTCATCCGCGTTGCCTCCAAGGGTGTCTACGCGGACGGGGGCGCTATAGACCAGAAGGCCGCGAAAGGCAAGCGCAGGCCGGCAATTGCGGGGGTTTTCGCGTGAACGGCGGCACAAACACCATCCGTCCGCCTTGCAGTGCGGCAAGGAATGGCATGAAACCGTCCGCAAGTGTCTCAAAACTGCGACAGATGCGAGGGTGATATTCGCATTGGCCTTGCATCAGCGGATGACGATTGAAAGATAGTCCATGCGCAGGCATGATGTCATATGCTTTGGGAGGAGCAGATGCCTCGGCAGCCCAACCACTCGGACCTGGTCTATCAGACAGCGACGCAGAGTTCTGCCGCCGCCAGTTCGCCGATCGCGGCCTCGTGGCGCCGCTGCCTCGACCTTCACCAGCTCCAGCCGGAAGAGCATCGCAAGCCTGAACGCGTCGAAGAAGCGGTCTTCCGCTCGGCACGCGAAAGGGCGGGGCATCTCGTCTCGGCCTGCAGCGACGAGGTTGATCGGCTTTACCAGACCGTCGGCCGCTCCGGTTGCTGCATCCTTCTTTCTGATCGCGACGGGGTGGTGCTTGATCGCCGCGGTGCGCCGTCCGACGACGCGGATTTTCGCGAGCTCGGGCTCTGGCCGCAGGCCGTCTGGAGCGAGGCGAGCGTCGGGACCAACGGCATCGGCACGGCTCTTGCCGACCAGCGGGCGGTGATGATCCACCGCGACCAGCATTTCCTCAGCGCAAACACCGGCTTGAGCTGCGTAACCGCGCCGATCCGCGACCATCTCGGACGAGTGGCCGCCGCACTTGACATATCGACCTGCCGCAACGACGTCACCGACATGACGCTTGCGATCCTCTCGCAGGCGGTGCGCGACACGGCCGTCCGCGTCGAGGCGACGCTCTTCAGGCTCGCCTTTCCGCGCGCCCGTATCGTTATGGTCCCGACGGCGAGCGCCGGCTCGGTCGCCCTTCTCGCCGTCGACGGCGACGACCTCGTGCTCGGAGCCACCAGGGCGGCGCGTCTGGCGCTGAGGCTCGACGACCAGCGGATCGCTCAAGGATTGCCGGCTTCGGATGCGCTCTGCGAGAGCAGGGGAGACGGTGTCGCCGACCTCGACGAGGCGGAACGTGCGGCGCTGCGCCGGGCGTTGTCACGTACCAACGGCAACGTCTCGCAGGCCGCCCAGGTGCTCGGCATCAGCCGTGCGACCCTGCACCGGAAGATGAAACGCCTCGCCCTCCAGTGACGCCGCCGCAAGTGTCGCAGAACTGAAACAGTGTGCGCTGCGGTATCCTGTCATCCCCCTATCCGCGAAGGACGTTGCCGGCAATCATTCTCCCATCGGTCCTGAGGAGGGACCTCGATCCAGGGAGGATGAGTTCATGAATATCCAAGTCCAGACCATTGCCCAGAGCCCGTTCAAGCTGCGCTACGGGAACTTCATCGGCGGCGAGTGGCGCGATCCGGTGAACGGCCGCTACTTCGACAACATCACGCCGGTGACCGGCGGAAAGCTCTGCGAGGTCGCCCGCTCTGACGAGCACGACGTCAATCTCGCCCTCGACGCCGCACATGCCGCCAAGGACAAGTGGGGCCGCACCTCGACCACCGAGCGTTCCAATATCCTGAACAAGATCGCCGACCGCATGGAAGCCAATCTCGAGCTTCTGGCGCGCGCCGAGACCTGGGACAACGGCAAGCCGCTGCGCGAGACGATGGTTGCCGACATTCCGCTGGCGATCGACCACTTCCGCTATTTCGCCGCCTGCGTCCGCGCCCAGGAAGGCACGATTGGTGAAGTGGATCACGATACGATCGCCTATCATTTCCATGAGCCGCTCGGCGTGGTCGGGCAGATCATTCCATGGAACTTCCCGATCCTGATGGCTGCCTGGAAGGTCGCCCCGGCGCTCGCCGCCGGAAATTGCGTCGTCCTGAAGCCGGCCGAGCAGACCCCGGCCTCGATCCTGGTGCTCGCCGAACTGATCGCCGATCTCCTGCCGCCGGGCGTGCTCAACATCGTCAACGGCTTCGGCCTCGAAGCCGGCAAGCCGCTCGCGACCAGCCCGCGGATCGCCAAGATCGCCTTCACCGGCGAAACCTCGACCGGCCGGCTGATCATGCAGTATGCCTCGCAGAACCTCATTCCGGTGACGCTGGAGCTCGGCGGCAAGTCGCCGAACATCTTCTTCGAGGACGTCATGCGCGAGGACGACGACTACCTCGACAAGGCGCTCGAAGGCTTTGCCATGTTCGCGCTCAACCAGGGCGAGGTCTGCACCTGCCCGAGCCGCGCGCTGGTGCACGAGAAGATCTACGATCGCTTCATGGAACGGGCGATCAAGCGTGTCGAAGCCGTCATCCAGGGCGACCCGCTCGCCATGTCGACGATGATCGGTGCCCAGGCGTCCTCCGAGCAGCTCGAAAAGATAATGTCCTATATCGACATCGGCAAGCAGGAGGGCGCGGAAGTGCTGACCGGCGGCTACCGCAACCAGCTGCCCGGCGAGCTCTCCGGCGGCTACTACGTGAAGCCGACGGTCTTCAAGGGCCACAACAAGATGCGCATCTTCCAGGAGGAGATCTTCGGGCCGGTCGTTTCCGTCACGACCTTCAAGGACGAGGCCGAAGCGCTCGAAATCGCCAACGACACGCTCTATGGCCTCGGCGCCGGCGTCTGGAGCCGCGATGCGAACACCTGCTACAACTTCGGCCGCAACATCCATGCCGGCCGCGTCTGGACCAACTGCTACCACGCCTATCCGGCCCATGCCGCTTTCGGCGGCTACAAGCAGTCCGGCATCGGCCGCGAGACCCACAAGATGATGCTCGACCACTACCAGCAGACCAAGAACATGCTGGTGAGCTACAGCCCGAAGGCGCTCGGTTTCTTCTGAGAAGGTCTCCACCTCCGCCTCGATGGGGGAGGTTGCAGCAGAGCTGCGGGTGAGGTGATTGTGCACCTCCACAAAGGGTCACCTCACCCCGGCACTTGCGTGCCGACCCACCCCGCAAGGGGAGGGTTTCGCGCGTCGGCAACGTCTTTGGAAGGAGCGACCATGACCGAAAATCCCGCCGGCGAACCGCGCGTGATCGCAACCGAGGCCGCGCTCGATTTCCTCGCCGAGATCCGGAACGATCACCCGGACATCCTCTTCCACCAGTCCGGCGGATGCTGCGACGGTTCTTCGCCGATGTGCTATCCGGCGCGCGAATACCGCGTCGGGGAGACCGACGTGAAGCTCGGCGAGATCGGCGGCGTGCCGTTCTACATCAGCGGCAGCCAGTACGAGGCGTGGAAACACACCCAGCTCATCATCGATGTGGTGCCGGGGCGCGGAGGCATGTTCTCGCTCGACAACGGTCGGGAGCGGCGCTTTCTCACGCGCTCGCGGCTGTTCGGATCCGGTGAGGCCGTGTGCGGCATTCCTGCCTCGTCCCGTCCCGAGAAATGAAAGGCCCGCGGGCACCGGAGCGCCGCGGGCTCTGTCGTCATTGTTGCCGGCTCAGGCCGCTTGACGTCTCGCGGCTGCTGCGCCGCGGTCGATGGCGAAGCGGTTCACCTGGCCGGTGAGGCCGTCCGCTTCGTGCGCCAGCGCGAAGGCGCTTGCCGTCGTTTCCTCGACCATGGCGGCATTCTGCTGGGTCACCTGGTCGAGCGCGTTGACGGAGGCATTGATCTCGGAAAGCCGCATCGACTGCTCGCGCGAGGCGGATGCGATCGCGCCGATCTGGTCGTTGATCGCGGCGATATTGGTCTCGATCTGATGCAGGCTTTCGCCGGTCTTCAACACCAGTGCGACGCCGCCCTCGACATCAGACGTTGAGGTGTTGATGAGCTGGCTGATGTCGCGTGCGGCACCGGACGACCTCTGCGCCAGTTCGCGGACTTCCTGCGCGACGACGGCAAAGCCCTTGCCGGCGTCACCGGCCCGGGCCGCCTCGACGCCTGCATTGAGCGCAAGCAGGTTCGTCTGGAAGGCGATCTGGTCGATGACGTCGATGATCTGGCGGATCTTCGACGAGGAGCTTTCAATGCGCTCCATCGCGGTGATCGCCTCTCCCACGACCGAGGACGAGGTCTTCGCACCGGCGAGGCTTTCGGCTGCGACCTGGACCGCGGTTTCGCAGCGCTTCAGTGCATCGTTCACGGAGCCCGTCATGTCGCCGAGGGCGGCCGCGGCCTCCTCGAGCGACGCCGCCTGCCGTTCGGTGCGATGTGCGAGGTCCTCCGACGCGGCCTTGAGGTCGGCCGAGCCGCTGCGGATGACGTCGGCGCTTTCGCTGATCGTGCGGATCGTCTGTTCGAGATGTTCGAGCGACTGGTTGAAGTCGAGGCGCAGGTGGTCCAGCGAGGGCACGAAGGGCGCGTCGATCCGGACGTTCAGCTTGCCGTCGGCAAGGTTCTGCAGTCCGCCGGCGAGCGCGGACACGGCATATTCGAGTTCCTGTGCGCTGCGGGCCTTCTCTGCTTCCCGCTGGCGGCGCTCCTCCTCGATCTGCTCGCCGCGTTCGACTGCTTCCGTTTCCATCCGGTCCTTTTCCAGTGCGCTGGTCCGGAAGGATTCGAGCGCCCTGGCCATGACCCCGATTTCATCGGGGCGACCGGCGGCGCGGATTTCGATGTTCTTGTCACCCTGGTTCAGCCGGTTCATCAGCTTCGCGAGGTCGGTCAGCGGGCGGGTGAGGCTCGACGAGACGAACGTCCCGATGACGCCCATCACGGCGAGCACCGCGACGGTCGCGAGAAAGGCCCCTTTGGCAAGGTCATTGGCCGATGCCAGAACCTTGGCGTCCTCCTGGCCGATCGCGAGGAGATGTCTCTGCCCGAAGAGATCGAGGGGGCGATAGGCGTAGAACGAGGTGCCGTTCGCCGAGCCGGCGAAGGTCGCGCCGCTGGCGCCGGATTTCGCCGCCTCCACGAGTTCGGGCGCGACGACCGCGTCCTTGCCGCCGGTGATCGTGCCGCCGCGCAGGCCGCCGTCGTCGCTGAGGAGGAAGGCGTCGTCGATGGTGGCGCCGAGTCCGTCGGGCTTCATCATCTGCGTCAGCTTGTCGGCGGAGACTCGGATGAAGACGGTGCCCTTGCGCTGCGTCTCGCCCCAGACGGAGATGGCGAGCGGCTGCGCGATGAAGGCCGAGGGCACGCCGGCCTCGTAAGGATAGTCACCGAAAGGCGAGAAATGGACGTCGCGGTCACCGCCGGCCTTCACACGCTCGGCAAGTTCCTTGAGGCGGGCATTGGCCGGATCGTCGAGCGTCGTCAGGAGCTCGCCACCCTTGGTCACGGTGTAGACGATCGTGCCGTTGACGTCGGCAACCAGAATGTCGCTGACATTGGTGTTCTTCCAGGTGCTCGACAGCGTGCCGTGAATGGCCGCGTGGCGCACGCCGTAAAGCAGCTTCTGCTTGCTGCCGTCGATGGCGATCCGCTCTTCGACGGTCGAGCCGTCCGGCTGGAAGACCTTCTTGATCGTCGGCGCCTCGACGGGAATGATGTTGACCATCATCTCCGTCGCTTCGCCGACTGCGGTGTTCTGCGCGATCTCGGCGAGCGACTGGCCTACGCGGTCGAGATAGGCGGTGACTTCCTTCGACTGGGTGGCAGCCACCGACTCCAGCCGCAACTTGCTGGCGTCGATCAGGCCCGCCTTGCCGATCTGGTAGCTCAGCAGGCCGACCGCCATGCAGGAGACCAGCGTGGCTCCGACGACGAGGCCGGCGAACTTCGCCTTGACGGACGACAGAGGACGGATTCGGTCCGTCCGTATATCGGTGCGCGACATCAAATATTCTCCTCCCGCAACTAAATTGCGCGGAAGTGTCGCGGAAATTGCTTACGGCAATATTAAGTAAACACTGTCGAATGTTCGGATGCCGCGACGATGCAGTCATCCGTCATTGTTTACGACAGGGGGCGAGCCTCAGTCGAAGAGGCTCGAAACCGAGGCTTCCGCGCTGGTGCGGTTGATCGCTTCACCGAGCAGGTTGGCGGTCGTCAGCACGCGGATGTTGTGGGCGGACTGGACGGCGGTCGTCGGCTGGATGGAGTCGGTGATCACCAGTTCGCGCAGCTTGGACGAGGCGACGCGGGTCACGGCACCGCCCGAGAGCACGCCGTGGGTGATATAGGCCGTTACGCTGGTCGCGCCGTTCTTCAGCAGTGCTTCTGCGGCGTTGCAGAGCGTGCCGCCCGAGTCGACGATGTCGTCGATCAGGATGCAGTCCTTGCCGGTCACGTCGCCGATGACGTTCATGACCTCGGATTCACCCGGACGGTCGCGGCGCTTGTCGACGATTGCGAGAAGACAGTCGAGGCGCTTGGCGAGCGAACGGGCGCGAACCACGCCGCCGACGTCCGGCGAAACGACCATGACGTTCTTGGTGTCGTAGCGTTCCTTCACGTCGCGGGCGAGAAGCGGCACGGCGTAGAGATTGTCGGTCGGGATATCGAAGAAGCCCTGGATCTGGCCGGCATGCAGGTCGAGGGTCAGCACGCGGTCGGCGCCGGCCTCGGTGATGAGGTTGGCGACCAGCTTCGCGGAGATCGGGGTGCGCGGGCCCGGCTTGCGGTCCTGGCGGGCGTAGCCGAAATAGGGAAGCACGGCGGTGATGCGGCGTGCGGACGAGCGGCGGAACGCGTCGATCATGATCAACAGTTCCATCAGGTGGTCGTTGGCCGGGAAGGAGGTGGACTGGACGACGAAAACGTCCTCGCCGCGCACGTTTTCCTGGATCTCTACGAAAATTTCCTGGTCCGCGAACCGTCGAACGGTGGCTTTTCCAAGAGGAACATTGAGATAATTGCAGATCGCCTCGGCCAACTGCCGGTTCGAATTCCCCGCGAAAACCTTCATTTTGGCCCGCCTGTTGTCATGCTGGATGGGCGCTTTTTAGCGTCCTTGAACCTGAATGCAAGAGGCCTTGCGGTCGCGACCACGAAATTCGTGAAAAGTTTGTGACCAGTGGTCATCCGCCGTGTCCGGCCAGCCAGCTCGTGTATTCGTTGATGGTCTTGGTCGCTATCTGCTGCATGAGGGAGGCGGGCACGCCGGCCCAGGCCTCGGTCGCCGAGGAAGGAACGACCTCCTGGCCCTGGATACGGTGCAGGCGGCTTCCGCTCTGGTTGAGAATATCCCAGACGTAGATGATCGTGACTTTGCCGCCTTCGGAAAAGGCCGAGAAATAGCCCTTGAGGATGTGGTCGGCCGCCGGGTCGTTCGAGCCCTTGATCGCCAGTCCGTGCGCACGGGCCTCGGCCCCGAGCTGGCGCGAGAGCGGCGTCACCGCCTGGATCGGCGCACCGATGATCGGCAGGAAGCGGATGGTGCCCTTTGCGGGGGCGAGGGCCGCTGTCTGTGTCGGCGCCGGCGAAGACGCTTGAGCGGCCGGTTGCTGCTGGGTCGTCACGCCTCCGACCGGCGGGGGAGGCTGCATCGGCTGACTGCCCGCGGCGAGCGCCTGGGCCTGGGCTTCCAGCGTGTTCTGCGGTGGTGTCGAGTAGCCCTGGCCGGCGAGCGATTGCTGCCCCGCGGAAGTGCCGGCCATCTGGTCTGTGTCTGACTGCGTGACAGGGGAACTCGCCACCTGCGCGCCGCCCCCGACATCGGCTTGCGGTGTCAGGGCATCGGTGGTGTTGCAGCCGGAGAGGGCGAACGCCAGGACGAGCACGGTCGATGCTGCAGCGGTCCACTTCATCCAGTCATTTGCCCTTCCTGTTCGGTCAAGCCTTCGTCCGCATTGTTATCGGGTCCGGGAGGGGGGCTGTCAATTCCCCGAAATTTCACGAGGCTGCGTCAGCGGACGAGAAGCCCGAGCGGATGCCGCGAGAGCGCACGCGGCGCCTCCTCCGTCGTCAGATAGGTGTGGCCGAGGGTCATCGCCGTTTCCCTTTCGGAGTCCATGACGATCATGTGCACGAAAAGCGACATGTCGGGGAGGATCTCCTGCGGATTGCCGGCATGGAACATCTGGTGCTCCATCCACGACGGCGAGAAGCGTGCGCCGAGCGAATAGCCGCAGGCGTTCAGCCTGTGCCGGGTGAGGCCCCGCTCGTCCATGATGCGGGCGTGTGTGTCGAAGACGTCGCCGAAGGTATTTCCCGGGCGCAGCACCGCCTCGATCTCGCGGATCGTCGCCTCGCAGGCCGCGTAGAGTTCGCGGTGGCGCGTGGTCGCCTCGCCGATGAGGATCGTCCGCATCATCGCCGCATGGTAATGGGCGTCGACGCCCGCCCATTCGAGAGTCAGCTGGTCCTTCTCGGAAAGCGTCCGGCGACCGGACTTGTAGCGGCAGAGAAGGGCGTCCGCCCCGGAACCGATGATGAACTCGTTCGCCGGATAATCGCCGCCGCCCGCCAGGATCGTCCCCTGCATCGCCGCGAGGATGTCCGCCTCGTTTCCACCTGCCTTGATGAGCGGCAGGGCGGCGTCGAGTGCGTCGTCGGCCAGGGCTGCCGCGCGCTCGATATGGCCGATTTCGGCGGCGCTTTTCACCAGCCGGAGATTGCTCACGAGGTAGGAGGCATCGACGATCTGCCCGAAGGTCGTGAGCTGGTTGTCGAGAAGCCGTGCGACACGTCCCGTCATGCCGTGGGTGTCGTATTCGACGCCGATGCGGCATCCGAGCAGGTCCATGTCGCTCAGCAGGTTGCGCAGGTCCATGGTCGGATCGGCATTCACGCGGTCCACCCAGACGACGATGTTCTCGATCGTCGAGGTGTGGCGCGCCTGGCGCAGGTCGGCAGAGCGGGTGAGCAGCGTCAGCGAGCCGTCTGCCTTCACCACCAGCGTCTGGAAGAAGCAGTAGCCGAAGGTGTCGTAGCCCGTCAGCCAGTACATGCTTTCCTGGGCGAAGAGCAGCAGTGCGTCGATCTTCTCTTCGGCCATGCGCGCCGTCAGGCGGTCGAGCCGGGCAGCGTATTCGCTCGCGTCGAAGTGCAGCGCCATGTCAGTCCTCCGTGATTGCGATTGCGGAAATCTGGCGGCCGTAGTCCGGTTCCCCCGCATGCGTGGTCCGGCGATAGGAAAAGAAGGAACCGGGGTCGGCATAGGTACAGAGGCCGAGGCTTTCGGCCCTGAGGCCGGCATCCGTGAGCCTTTTCAGCGTCAGGCCCTGCAGGTCGAACATTGCATGCCCTTCCTTGGCGGAAGGAGAGAAGAAGGCCTCGTAGGACGGATCCTGTTCGAGGAAGCGGGCGATGAACTCGGGGCCGACCTCGTAATTCTGCGCGCTGATCGAGGGGCCGAGGCAGGCGACGATGCTGTCGCGGGCGGCGCCGAGCTGTTCCATGGCGGCGATCGTGTTTTCCAGAACGCCGGTGAGGGCGCCCTTCCAGCCGGCATGGGCCGCGCCGATGACGCCGTTCTCCGGGTCGGCGAAGAGGATCGGCCCGCAATCGGCGGTAAGGACGCCGAGAATGACGCCCGGCACCGAAGTCACCATGGCATCGGCCTGCGGGCGCGAACCGTCGTAGCGGGCGTCGACCACCATCACGTCCGGTGAATGGACCTGATGGACGGTCGCGAGCCGTTCTGCAGGCAATCCGAACCAGCGGCTGACGCGGCTGCGGTTTTCGTGTACGCGCTCGGGCGCGTCGTTGGAGCCGAGCCCGACGTTCAGGCCTTCATAGATGCCTTCCGACACGCCGCCGCGGCGGGTGAAGAAGCCGTGGCGAAAGCGATCCCTTCCGTTCCTCGAGAGGAGCGTGCTTTCGATCGGCTCTGGCGACGGTTGATTCTGCATGGCTTTCCGGTGTCCGCGTTTGGTGAGATTGATTTTCGTCCACCTGCCGGGTCTTGTGAAAGAGACGGCGCCTTCTGCCCCTGCCGGATTTGGCGGGATGGTGACCCAAGCCCGCCGCCTCTGTCAATCCGCAGGCTTGAAGGGGGGAAGCAGCACGGCGGGGCTCGAAAGCGCGAGAACCTTGAAGAGTTCACCCATCCGCCCTTCACCGGCGCCGGCCAGCCGCTCGACCGCCTGCACGATCTCCGTCTGGATACTCACGTCCTTGCCGCGGCCGAGCGCGGACGCGCGTTCCTCGATCCCGAGGCCGACGAGGAAATCGCCCTGGTGCATGCAGCCGTTGACGTGCACGCCCGCGGCGCCGGCGGTCATCGCAAGCTGCTCGAAGTCGACATGGCTCGTCAGATCGGCGAGGCCCGGATGCGCGAGCGGCGGATCGAATTCATGCGCGAGGACCGCCTGCAGGGTGTCGCCGTAGGCCGTGGCCATATGGCCGTAGTCGATGATGAGCGCCGTGCCTCCGGAGGCGCGCAGTCTGCCGCACATCGTTTCCAGCACCGCCTGACGGGCGGGGGCGATCTCGAAAATGGTGCCGTCCGGCGGCAGGTTGCCGGCCGTCGGCAACAGAGCGGGGTCTATGCCCGAGACACCGACGGCAAAGGTCAGCTCGTCGTCGGCGTCGAGGCCGACCATGCGCTCGCGAAAGCCGGTGGGGGTCTTCACGAACTGGCGGATCGGGATCGCGTCGAAGAGTTCGTTTGCCGCGACGAGGACAAAACCCGCGGGTACTTCGTCGAAGCTCTCGTGCCAGGTGATCTTGCCCTCGTAGCCGGCGAGCGTCTTCCTCTGTACGTCGCGGAGCCGCTCGCTCGTTTCGACCAGATGGACGGTCGCCGCGTCGTAGAGCGCGGGTGCGATGCGCGCGATTACCCGAAGCATGTCCGACATCATCGTGCCGCGGCCGGGGCCGACCTCGACGAAGCGCACCGGCTGCGGCTCGCCGTGGCGACGCCAGGCGATCACCATGAAGACGCCGAGCATCTCGCCGAAGAGCTGGCTGACCTCGGGTGCGGTCACGAAATCGCCGTCGCTGCCGAAGGGATTGCGGGTCTTGTAGTAGCCGTGTTCCGGATCGGCGAGGCAGAGCGCGAAATAGTCGGTGACGCTGATCGGGCCGTTCGCACGGATGAGCGCCTTGATCTTGGTGGCAAGCGGTGTGGTCACGGTCGTCGCCTCTCGTTTTGTCAACCGCCGCTCGCCCGGCGCGCGCGCAGGATCGCCCAGAGTCCCGCGGCGAGCATGGGGAGGGACAGCACCATGCCCATGGTGAGCCAATTGCCGGCAAGGTAGCCGATCTGTACGTCCGGTTCGCGGAAGAACTCCACCAGGATGCGGGCAAGCGCATAGAGCGCGACGAAGGCGCCGGTCACCGTTCCCGGCCTGCGCAGTGCCTTGAAGGCGCGCGCGAGGATTTGCAGGATGATGAACAGCAGGAGGCCTTCGAGGGCCGCCTCGTAGAGCTGGCTCGGGTGGCGCGGCATCGGGCCGCCGGTCGGGAAAACCATCGCCCAGGGAACGTCGGTTATGCGGCCCCAGAGCTCGCCGTTGATGAAATTGGCGAGCCGTCCGAAGAGGATGCCGATCGGCGCGACGCTCGCCACGATGTCGAAGAGGCTCCAGAGCGGGATCGCGTGCCGGCGGGAAAACAGGATCATCGCCATGGTGGCGCCGAGGAAGCCGCCGTGGAAGGACATGCCGCCGTTCCAGATCTGGACGGCGCGCACGGGTTCGGCGAGCACCGCTTCGAGATCGTAGAAGAGGATGTAGCCGATGCGGCCGCCGAGCACGATGCCGAGTGCGGCCCAGACGAGGAAGTCGTCGAGGTGCGCGGGCGTGCAGGGGGGCGTGCCGTTCGGCCAGAGTGCCGTGTTGGCCAGCATGCGGCGGGCGACGAACCAGCCGAGCATGATGCCGGCGACGTAGGCGAGGCCATACCAGCGGATCGCGATCGGCCCGATGGCGATGGCCACGGGATCGATTGCCGGGAAGCTGACGATGGAAAGCAGGGCGGCGGCTGACTGCACGGTTGAACCTTCGTTATTGTCGGCGGAAAATGGCGTTCTGAAATGGGACGGTCAAGATGGATTCTGGACGACCGGCAAGCTGCCCGGCCCTCCCGGCAAGATTATGGCTTGCATCGCTCCCGCCAAATGCCTACCTCAAACCCATGAACAAGGGCGCCGGCGGACGGCGTCGACCGCGAAAGAGGAGCCGATCCCGATGTCCACTGGACCGAACCGCATTCTGGACGAATTCGCCAAGCTGATGACCGATGCTGCCGGCGCCGCCCAGGGCGTTCGCAAGGAAATGGAGACCGCCTTCAATGCACAGGCCGAGCGCTGGCTGAACAGCATGGATGTTGTGAAGCGCGAGGAATTCGAGGCCGTCCGGGAAATGGCGGTGAAGGCGCGCGAGGAAAACGACGCGCTGCTCGCCCGTATCGCGGCCCTCGAGGCACGGCTCGACGCCAAGGACAAGTGAGCCGTTCGGCTCCTTCACGACCGACGATCAACACCGCCGCCGAATCTCCGGAAGTCACCGAACTTCCAGCGGGATTCGGCGGCGGTCGCGTTTGCGGCGGGTGCTTTTGCGGAAGGAAACGCCGACGGCCGGATTCGGCTGTCGCTGCAAGCGAAAATAATCGTCCTCGTTGTCCACATGTGGACAGCGGCCGAAAAGCCAATCGGCAGAGTCGTTTAAGTCTACTTGCCGATATTGTGGAACAGAACCTGTCCACAGTCCCGTCGGCCGAAACGCATTTCTGGGCTGGTACTTCGACTTCGCCATTATACACTGATTTTAAATGATGATTCGAAACGGGCCATCACAAGTTTCGGGCAGGGTGCCTATGGTGTCCTGATGGTCGCGGGGGAATCATTCCCAGTGTTGTTTCCGGCAGGATGATGTCTGTTCGTTTGTGTGCCACCACGCGAATTGTCGCCTTTCGCTCCGGTCAAGAAGGTGCTGCATGAGCCTTATGGAAATGGAATTTGAACGTCAGTCCAATCCGGTTGACATGATCGAGTTCGTTGCAGCCAACAACGACTGGTCGTTCGAGCGCTCGGGCGAAGACGAAATCGCCATGACGGTCGAGGGGCGCTGGGCGGACTACCACGTCTCGTTCTCCTGGATGGAAGAGTTCGAGGCGCTGCATCTCGCCAGCGCCTTCGACATCCGTATTCCCGACTCCCGTGTCAACGAGGTCATCCGGCTCCTCTCCTACATCAACGGCCAGGTGCTGATGGGGCATTTCGACCTTTGGCGGCAGGAGGATGTCATCATCTTCCGCCAGTCGCTGCTGCTCGCCGGCGGCGCCGAGCCGACCAACCGTCAGGTCGAGGTCCTGCTTTCGAGCGCGATCGACGCGTGCGAAGCCTACTTCCAGGCCTTCCAGTTCGTCGTGTGGTCGGGGATGGACGCCAAGAGCGCCATGGATGCGGTGCTCTTCGAAACCGCCGGAGAGGCCTGATCCATGGCTGCGACCGGCAATATCGTCCTCGTCGGCGCCGGCAACATGGGCGGCGCCATGCTGGCCGGATGGTTGAAAAGCGGCATTCCGGGCTCATCGATCACGGTCATCGATCCCGGTCCGTCCGAGGCCATGCTGGCGCGGATCCGGGAAGCGGGCGCCACCTACACCCGCGAGGTGCCGCAGAGGCTTTCGGTCGGCATCCTGTTCCTTGCCGTCAAGCCGCAGGTCATGGGTGCCGTGCTGCCGCCGCTGAAGCCGCTGGTCGGCCCGGAAACGGTTGTGGTCTCGGTCGCGGCCGGCAAGACGCTCTCCTTCATGGAGAGCCATCTCGGGGCCGCGCCGATGGTGCGCGCCATGCCGAACACGCCGGCCATGGTCGGTCGCGGCATCACCGGTGCCTTCGCCAATGCCGGGGTAAGCGAGGCGCAACGACAGGTCGTCGACGGCCTGCTCAAGGTTTCCGGCCCGGTCGAATGGGTATCCTCCGAAGCCGACATCAATGCCGTTACCGCGCTCTCGGGCAGCGGCCCGGCCTATGTCTTCTATCTCGTGGAATGCATGGCTGAGGCAGGCCGCAAAGCAGGCCTGCCGGCGGACCTCGCCATGCGCCTTGCACGGGAGACTGTCTCGGGGGCTGGTGAACTGCTTCACCAGTCCCCAGACGACGCTCAGCGCCTGAGGCAGAACGTCACCTCGCCGGGCGGCACGACGGCTGCCGCGCTTTCCGTCCTGATGGCCGAGGACGGCATGCAACCGCTCTTCGACCGGGCGGTCGAGGCCGCCCGCAAGCGTGCCGAGGAGCTCGCCGAATGAGCGAGGCAGAGGGAACCAGCGAGCTGATCAGCTACAGCGATTTCGAGAAGGTCGACATCCGCGTCGGCACGATCGTCGAGGTCGAGCCGTTTCCCGAGGCCCGCAAGCCGGCCTGGAAGCTCAAGATCGACTTCGGCCCCGGGATCGGCGTGAAGAAATCCTCCGCCCAGATCACCGTGCACTATGGCGCCGTCGAGCTCGTCGGCCGTCAGGTTCTCGGTGTCGTCAATTTCCCGCCGCGCCAGATCGGCCCCTTCCGCTCGGAAGTGCTGACCCTCGGTTTCGAGGACGAGACCGGCGCCATCGTGCTCGCCGCCGTCGAACGATCCGTACCGAACGGCCGCAAGCTGATGTGAGGCCGTCCGGCCTCAGTGGATGTCGCGGCTCAGCGGGTCCGTGAGCACGAAGCGGTGAAAGGTGACTTAGAAGCCGGCTCTCTGCGGCGAGCAGGCGGTCACGCCGACCTCCAGCGATTTCAGTTCCGGCGGAAAGTAGCCGAGTCGTGCCATTCTCCAGCTATCCGGTTCCGAGAGCCTGTACTGCACGAACAGCGCATCCGCGAGACGGGTGACGCGGGCTTCCACCGGACCATTTCCGTCGGGCAAGGCGAAGGCCGACCAGTCCGAACGCCCAGCGACGGTCACGACCGTGCTGAAATGGCGGCAGCCGTCGGTAAACTCGACACCGCATTTCATCCAGTTCTCCGCGTCGTGGCGCAGCATCAGGCCAGCCTGATCGTATAGAGCCTCGTAGCGGCCGGTGAAGGCCGTCTCCATGGTGAAATCGCCGTCGCGGCGGCAGTGAAGGAAATGGCCGTTGTCACGACGGAAGCCGTAATAGGTCCGCTGCCAGAAATCGGTCCGGTCGTCCGTCGCCAGCCGCAGATCGCCGGCCGTGATCTCGAGCAGAGGAGGCGGATTGAACCAGCTCATGCCGTTCCAGTTGTCGATCGTCATGCGTCTGCCCCTTGCCGTTTGATTATGCCGGAACGCGCACCGTCGCCCGAAGGCCACCGAGCGGGCTGTCGCCGAGGGTGATGTTGCCGCCGTGGCTGCGGGCGATGTCGAGGGCGATCGCAAGGCCGAGCCCCGTTCCCGACGAGTCGAGATTGCGCGCGCTGTCCAGCCGGAAGAAGGGTTTGAACACCTCCTCCCGCATCTCCGGGGCAATCCCCGGCCCATCATCGTCGAAGGTGATCGTCAGCCATTTGGCGCTGTGCTTCGCCTCGATGTCGAGGCGATTTGCATAGCGGCCGGCGTTCGAGGCGAGATTGCCGACGAGGCGGGCAAAGGCGTTCGGGCGCACGATGACGTCGTCCTCACCCTCGATCGTATAGGAGAGCGCCTTGCCCTCGCGGGCGAAGTCGTTGCGCAGTTTCTCGAACAGCGTGCTGAGCTGCAGCGAGCCGACATCCTCCTCCGCCTCGCCGCGCGCGAAGGCCATGTAGCCTTCGAGCATCGACTGCATGTCCTCGACGTCCTTGTTCATGCTTTCGAGTTCGGGATTGTCGCCGGCGAGCGCAAGCTGCAGCTTGAAGCGCGTGAGGATGGTGCGCAGGTCGTGGCTGACGCCGGTCAGCATGGCGGTGCGCTGCTCCATCTGGCGTTCGATGCGCTCGCGCATCAGGATGAAGGCGAGACCGGCCCGGCGCACCTCGTCGGCGCCGCGCGGAACGAAATTCTCGGCCTTCTGGCCCTTGCCGAAGCTTTCCGCGGCGCGGGCGAGCGCCAGGATCGGGCGGATCTGTCCGCGCAGGAACAGGATCGAGATGACGATCAGCACCAGCGAGGTCCCCACCATCCAGACGAGGAAGATGTGGGTGTTCGACGCATAGGCCTGGTTGCGCCGGGCGAAGATGCGGAGCGTGCGCTCTTCGAGTTTGATACGAATTTCCACCAGACGGGAATCGCCGACGGTGTCGATCCAGAAGGGCCGGTGAATCTGGTTTTCGATCTGGTCGCTCAGGATCTGGTCGAGAATGGAAAAGAAGGGCTTCGGGCGCGGTGCGGGCAGTTCGCCGCCCGGCTCCAGCGAAATGGTGAGGTTCATCTTCTCGCGGGCGATGCGGACGATGTTTTCAAGGTCCTGCTCGCCCGGATAGAGTTCGATGAGCTCGATGAGCGAGGCGATGTCGCGTGTCACGGCCGCCGAAAGCCGATCCGTCACCATCTGCCAGTGGCGTTCCATGAAGACGAAGGCGAGCACCGTCTGCAGGATCAGCATCGGCAGGATGATGATCAGCAGCGAGCGGGCATAGAGGCCTGTCGGTAGCCGGTGCCGCAGCCAGCGCGAGAACGCCCGGTAGCCGCTGCCGCCGGGGCGGTCGTGATCTCGCCGGATGGTGTCGAACAGAGCCATGATGTCCTTTACTGCCGTCGTGTCGGCCCTAGTCCATGCTGAGGCGGTAGCCGATGCCGCGCACCGTCTGCAGCCAGACCGGGTTGGCCGGGTCGTCCTCGATCTTGCGGCGCAGCCGGTTGATCTGTACGTCGATCGTCCGCTCGCCGACCTCGGTGTCGTTGCCGACGAGTTCGTGCCGCGGGATGGTGTCGCCGGCACGGCTGGCGAAGAGCACCATGATCTCCTGCTCGCGGTCGGTCAGGCGAATGAGCTCCGACGCCTTCTTCAGTTCGCGCCGTGAGAGCGAGAAGGTGTAGGGGCCGAACATCACCTGTTCGATCTTCGGCGCATCGGCGACGGTGTTGCGCCTCAGGATGTTGTTGATCCGAAGCACCAGTTCGCGCGGATCGAAGGGCTTGGCGAGATAGTCGTCGGCGCCCGCTTCGAGGCCGGCGATGCGGGACTCCGCCTCGGAACGCGCCGTCAGCAGGATCACCGGGATGTTCTTCTCGTCGGCGATGCTGCGTGTCAGCGAAAGGCCGGATTCGCCCGGCATCATCACGTCGAGGACGAGAAGGTCGAAATTCAGTCCCTCGAGCTTGCGCCGTGCCTCGCCGGCATCCGCCGCGACGGTGATGCGGAAGCCCTGTTCCGTCAGGTAGCGGTGAAGCAGGTCGCGAATGCGCGTGTCGTCGTCGACCACGAGGAGATGCGGTGCGTCGTCAGCGATCGTCTTCTTCTTTGCCATTCATTCCTCTCCGGACGTGTGCGGCCCCCCGGCCGCCGGCGTTTGCGTCATGCCTTCCAGGAACCGTTTCACCGCCTCCCTCATCTCCGGGGTAAAACCCTCGAGCGCCCGTGATATGCGCAGTGATTGCGGTTGCGAGAGGGCAAGGGCGAGCTCCCGGCCGGCAAGGGTCGGATAGAGCCTGCGCTGGCGGCGGTCGGCCGGACCGGCGATCTGGCGGATATAGCCGGAATCGATGAGTTCCTTCAGCACGCGGGCAAGACTCTGCTTGGTGATCTGCAGGATGCCGAGGAGGTCGGCGACCGTCATGCCCGGCCGGCGGCTCACGAAGTAGACGACGCGGTGATGGGCGCGGCCGTAGCCGATCTTGGCGAGGATCGCGTCCGGGTCCGAGACGAAATCGCGGTAGGCGAAGAACAGGCGTTCGATCGTGTCGAAATCGATCGTCGTGTCGTCGACGACCGGCATTTGCGGAAGTTCCTTCCTGGCAGTCTTGCCCGCAGACTGTCGCATGACTTTCTCGTTTCCTTTCGTTCGGCTGTCCGGCATCCGCCGGCAGGTCACGCATCGATGTGCCGATGTCGCGGCCAAAACTAAGCGGAGATCACCGGAAACACCAATGAAATTAGCAGAATCGCACAGCTTCGCGGGCGAGGGCGGCCTCGTGCGGCCGTGGCGATGGTGGCTGCTTCCGGACCCTCGGCGAACGGGAACGGCATCCGGTCGCCCGCCAAACGGCGAGGAGCGCGTCGATCCGGCCGGCCTCGGTTTTCGTTTTTGGCCAGACATGTTATGCGCCGTACCGAACAGACGCGAGACCGGAGCTTCGAGAGAACGTCATGGGACAGTTGCAGGCCGGAATCATCCCGGTCACCCCCTTCCAGCAGAATTGCACCATCCTCTTCGATCCGCAGACGAAGGAAGGAGTCGTCATCGATCCCGGCGGCGATGTCGACGTCATCCGGCAGGCCATCGAACGCAACGGCATCACGATCAGGGAGATCTGGCTGACGCACGGTCACATCGACCACGCCGGCGGCGCCGACGAACTCCGGGAGGCGCTCGGGGTTCCGCTCGTCGGTCCCCACGAGGACGATCTGCCCTTGCTGCAGAATCTCGAGAAACAGGCGCTGATGTTCAACGTGCCGATGCAGGTGCGCAACGTGATCCCCGACCGCTGGCTGAAGGATGGCGATCGGGTCTCCTTCGGCGAGCACGTCTTCGAGGTCTACCATTGCCCGGGACACGCGCCGGGACACGTCATCTTCTTCAACAGGGCGCAGAATTTCGCCCATGTCGGCGACGTTCTGTTCAACGGCTCGATCGGCCGAACCGATCTGCCGGGGGGCGACCACCAGACGCTCCTGAATTCGATCAGGGACAAGGTCCTGCCGCTCGGAGACGCTGTCGGCTTCATCTGCGGCCATGGACCGGGTGGCCGGATCGGCGAGGAACGCCGCACGAACCCCTATCTCCAGGGGCTCTGAGGTTTCCCGAAACGAACGATGCGCCGGCGAGGCGGCGCATCGGGCATTCAAGACTTGGGATCGCAGATCAGCCGGCTGTGCAGAAGTGCTCGCGGCCGTCATAGCCGACAAAGGTGCCGGAACGCGGGTTGAAGCTGCGGTAGCGGTCCGAGCAGTAGCGGTACCACTGCGGCGACCAGGGCTCGAGATCATAGGTGACGTAGGTGCGGCGGGGTGCCGGCGGATATTCGTCCACATAGGCCGGCTGGGGCGCGACGTAGACCGGCGGACGCTCGACATAGACCGGGTCCGGCTCGACGTAACGCGGCTGGCTTGCCAGCGCGCTGCCCGCGGCAACACCGGCTGCCAGTCCGACGACGCCTGCGATGATCGCGGCATCATTGCGGTGGTGGCGACGACCGGCCAGGGCGGGGCTCGAAACCGATACTACGACGGTCGCAACCGCTGCCGACAAGAGGGTGAATTTTGCGAACTTGGTCATGGCGTTGCCTTCCTGCGTCTGCGACTCTCGTCGCACTGTCTTTCCGACGATGAGGAATAGTTAACGCAGCCGACCTGAACGCAAGCTGAACAAAAAAACCCGGCAGTTATGCCGGGCCGCTACGCGAAGACGAAAGCCGTCGTGAAGATCAGCCTGCAATCTGCAGGTTGACTGCCTTCGGGCCCTTGCCGCGACGGTCCGGCTCGGTGTCGAAGCTTACTTTCTGGTTTTCGCTCAGACCGGTCAGTCCGGAAGCTTGAACGGCGGAAATGTGGACGAAGATGTCCGCACCACCGTTGTCGGGCTTAATGAAGCCGAAGCCCTTGTCGGTATTGAAGAATTTTACAATGCCAGTCTCGGCCATGCGTCAGGTCCTTTTCTCTCTGCCCGAAATCGCGGGCAGCATTGCAAGTTCACCCCCAATTCGGAGTGGTGCAGGCGCGTCTTGACGCAGGAGGAAAGGAACCCCTCTTAAACAACCAAAAAACGCCGAACCGGTCCTGTGGACCGCTTCGCCGCTCGGCTGCCCGGATATTTTTTGCGCATCCGGAGCGCATTGGTTCTAAGGTCTTCCCGTGCTCGTAAAACTGCCCGAACGGCGCAACAGTGCTTTCTTTATAAAAGATTGGCAAGCGAAACTTTTTGGACGACGACGACCAACGCATTGTAGCCATAAGGTTTTATGGGATTTCATTGAAATCCTTCGCCATTTTTGCGAGTTTTCGCGGGCTAGCCCGAAAGGGTTATATCACGCGGGCAGCACGTCCTTCGCCGGAGTGCCAAGAATCGCATACCCGACGAGCACCTTTTCAGGCGATCGCTACCTTGCGTCGTGTCAGTTCCGGCACGAGTTCAACCATCAGCATCGCCGCAAACATGATCGCGCATCCGGCGTAGCCGATCGCCGGAAGCGAATCGCCCATCAGGATGGCGCCGAAGAGCGCGCCGAAGAGGGCCTCGGATGAAAGGAAGATCGCCGCCTGCGGCGCCGTCGTGTAGCGCTGGCCGATGATCTGGAGGACGAAGGCGAGCCCGGAAGAGAGGAGGCCCGCATAGAGGATTTCGGTGAGCGAACCCGTTATGGCATCGACCGTGATCGGCTCGAGGATCGCGCCGCCGAGGCTGCCGCCCAGCGCGCAGACGCCGAACTGGAGGGCCGCCAGCGCGAGCGGCCTGCCGCTCTTGCCGACCGCAATCGGCGTCAGGGTGATCTGGACGGCGAAGAGCACGGCGCAGACCATGATCAGGAGGTCGCCGTCCGTCAGGCCGGAGAGGGAGCCTCCGCTCAGGAGCAGGATGCCGAGGAGCGTCAGCACCGCCGCGGGCCAGATGATCCAGTGGGGCTTGCGGCGCAGGATCAACACCGCGATCGCAGGGACCAGGACGACGTAGAGCCCGGTGAGGAAGCTCGCATTGGTGACGGTCGTCGTCTTGATGCCGATCTGCTGCAGCGTCTGGGCGGCGAAGAGGACGGCACCAATAACCACGAATGCGCCGATGTCGCCGGCTGCCAGCCGGCGCGCGCCATTCTTGGCCTCGCGCCAGGCAAAGGGGAGCACGGCGAGGAAGGCGATACCGAAGCGAATGCCGTTGAACCAGTTCGGGCCGAGCATGTCCATGGCGCTCGATTGCGCGACGAAACCGCCACCCCAGATGGCGGCGGCAAGCAACAGGATCAGGTTGGCCTGAATTCGTGACATCGCGGACAGGCTTTCTCTCGGGGAGGTTCGAAGGCGGCAAGAGTTATCAGGAGGTCTCCCAGGCAGCAAGCGCCGGCGGCAGGCAAGCCGCAAGGGTCAGGGCGCGCCGGCGCGAGAAACCCGCAGAAGCGTGCCGTCGTCCTCGTCGGTCACCAGCAGCACCGCACCGTCAGGCGCGACCTTGACGTCTCTCAGCCTGCCGAATTCCCCCTCGAACAATCGTTCCTCGTGGGCGGGCGTGCCGCTGTCGTCGCGCTCGATGCGCGCGAGCAACTGGTATTTGAGCGCGGCGACGAGGAAATTCCCCTCCCATTCGGGGAACATCTTGCCGTGATAGATGTCGATGGCGCCCGGCGCGATCGACGGATCCCAGTAGTAGATCGGTTGTTCATAGCCTTCTGCCGCCTGCCCGATACCGATCTCCGCGCCGGAATAATGCTTGCCGTAGGCGATCACCGGCCAGCCGTAGTTCTTGCCGGCGGTCACGGCGTTGATCTCGTCGCCGCCGCGGGCGCCGTGCTCGACCACGAAGAGCTTTCCGTCCGCAGGATCGATGGCGATTCCCTGCGGATTGCGGTGGCCGATCGACCATATTTCATGGGCGGCCGTCTCGCTTCTGGCGTAGGGATTGTCCTGCGGGACATTCCCGTCCGGCTCGATGTGGAGGATGGAGCCGGCATGGTCGCGCGGGTCCTGGGCACGGTCCATCTCGCCGCGCTCGCCGATGCCGAAGAAGAGACTCCCGTCCGCGGCGATGGCAATCCGCGAGCCGAAGTGGACCTCGGTTTCCGTGAAGCGGCTCATCTGGAAGATCTTGGCGAGGTTGTCCAGGCGATCCTCGTTCTGTGACAGGGTGGCGCTGAAGAGCGCGGTGCCCTGTCCGCCGGGTTCCGGGATAGAGGCGGTGAAGTAGAGCTTGCGGCTGCGGGAGAAGTCGGGCGCGAGGGCGATATCCAGCAGGCCGCCTTGCCCTTCGGTATAGACCTTCGGCAGACCGGAGATCGGCTCGCCAACCTTGCCGTCACGGATGATTCGCAGGCGCCCCGGCCGCTCCGTGACGATGTAGGCGCCGTCCGGCAGGACTTCGACGGCCCAGGGGTGGTCGAGGCCGCCGGCGATCTTGGTGACCTCCAGCTCGGCCTTCTGCGAGGGATACTCTTCGGCGAGCAAGGGGGAGGCGCCGAAGCCGAGCAGCGGCAGGACCGCTACGAGTATTCGCGTGTCGAACGATCGTCTGATGTGCATGACGTCTCCCATTCCCGCCGTTGTCGTGTCCTCCATCCCGAATATTGGAGAGCGGCGGCAGATTGGCAAGATCGTCGTCGGCGACGAGCCGGCGGCGCGCGCTATCGGCCGCGGCGTTTCCGCTCTGCCTGGATGAAATCACGAATGCTGCGGCGCCACAGGGAGACGCTGGCCGATGCCATCCCGACGAAGCCGATCATCATCAGCGCCATCAGCACGCGCCGGTCGATCGACCCCACGACACCGGCGCTCTGTGGCCGGACGGCCGGCGTGATCGAGCCGGTGGTGAGTGGCGAGATGTCGGGCACCGGCGCCTCGGTGGTGCCGGCGGAAGGCGAGGAGAGGGTGCTCGGCCCCGCAGGAGCGGGAGCCGCCTGTGCAACGGGCGTCTGCATGGCGGCGCGCGCGGGCGTCCCGGCAAGGCCCGCCCCGGACGGAAGCAGGAGGACTGCGGTGAGAAGAACGGTCGCGATACTCGCACGCGTGTTCCTGCGTGCGGTCTTTTCTTCATTGTCGATCAGCATGACTGAAGCCCTCGGGGACGCATCTTGCCTCCCGGTCACGAAGCTCGGCCGACACGGCGGACGGCAGACGGGCGTCGGAAATGGGAAGCTGGTATTTCGCAGGCGCCGGCGTCCTGTTTGCCGGAACCGTCCGGATAGTGCGCCGCCTTTGTGGACATCTCCGGGACGGGAATGTGGCGCCGGTGTGTCTTTCCGCGGCAATTGCGCGGCAGGCTTAACGCTTCGTCAACGCCGCGCGCCGGTCGCAGCCGTCAGCTGCGGCGCTTGCCGAAGACGGGCGTGGTCCGCTGGGGGCCCGCCTTCGCGGCGGGCTGGGTCGTCGCAGGAACAGCCGTCTGTGCCGGGGACGGCAGGTCCGGATGGCGGTCGGCGAGCGGAAGGATAATCTCGGGATATTCCGCGTTGAAATTCGTGGGAGCGATTTCGGGCCTGGCGAGCGCATAGCCCTGCATCAGCGACACGCCGAGTTCCTCGCAGAGGTCGACCTGCCACATCTCTTCGAGGCGTTCGAGGATCGTCTCCGTGCCGTGCTCGGAGAGTTGCCGCACGACCACGCGCAGCAGCGCGAAGCCCGCGGAGTTGTGCATGTAGTCGCGCACCCAGTCGCCGTCGAGACGCACGAAGTCGGGCCGCAGCGTGCGGACCCGCTCGATGTCGGTATCGCCGGCGCCATGGTCGGTGAGCGAAACGCGGAGGCCGGCTTCCTTGAGGCGCTCGACGTGGCGCGTCAGCCGCGGAAGTTCGATCCCGGATGCGCCGGAGATGTCGCAGATGACGCGGTCGGGTTCGAGCCCGGCACTGTGGCTTGCCAGACGAATGCGGTCGAATTCGACGCGCAGGCGCGTCGGGTCCGGATAGAGCGCCGGGTTGAAGCTGACGAGGGCCATGGCCCGTCTTCTGTGCAGCAGGCCGGCATTCAGAATGTGGATGGTCCGCAGCAGGCTTTCGATTTCCGGGAGGTCGTTCGGCTCGACCAGCGGGAAAAAGTGTGCCGGCGCGAAGGGTTCGCCGTTGCGTTCGGCGCGCACCAGGCCCTGGAACGAATGGATGTCGAGCACCTTCGGGGAGAGCCGGCGGAAGACCGGTTGCAGCGCGCATCTGAGAACAAAGGGGCCGTAGACGGTCGACCACGCGCCGTCCTCGCCCCGGACCAGGTTGTTGAAGATGCTCGCTGTGGTCATTCAGAACGGCCCGCACGGATGAAATTCTGCACGCATGCCTCCGTTTTATCGCGGAAGGCTTACCTGCCGATTAATTGCGAGACATGTCCACCGGCCTTGCGTTTTCCCGGCGCTGACACCGGATTGGGCTTGAAACAGCGGAGTGATTTCGCCATAGAACTTGAACCTGGAGCCCTGCACCTCGAGGTTCCCCCGTTCAACAGCTTCAGGACACACAATCATGGCATTTCTCGCCGACGCCCTTTCGCGCATCAAGCCTTCCGCGACCATTGCCGTCACGCAGATGGCCCGGGACCTCAAAGCCCAGGGTAAGGATGTGATTTCGCTGTCGGTCGGCGAGCCGGATTTCGATACGCCGCAGAATATCAAGGATGCTGCGATCGCGGCCATCCAGCGCGGCGAGACGAAGTACACGCCGGTTTCGGGCATCCAGCCGCTGCGCGAGGCGATTGCCGCCAAGTTCAAGCGCGAGAACGGGCTGGACTACAAGCCGAGCCAGACGATCGTCGGCACGGGCGGAAAGCAGATTCTTTTCAACGCCTTCATGGCGACGATCAATCCGGGGGATGAAGTCGTCATTCCGGCACCCTATTGGGTATCGTACCCGGAAATGATCGCGCTGTGCGGCGGCACGCCGGTCTTCGTCGAGACGACGATCGAGAACAATTTCAAGCTGACGGCCGAACAGCTGGAAAAGGCGATCACGCCGAAGACCAAGTGGTTCATGTTCAACTCGCCATCGAACCCGTCGGGTGCTGCCTACAGCTATGACGAACTCAAGGCGCTGACCGACGTCCTGATGCGGCATCCGCACGTCTGGGTGCTGACGGACGACATGTACGAGCATCTCGTGTTCGGCGATTTCGTCTACTACACCCCGGCGCAGGTGGAGCCCGGCCTCTACGACCGCACGCTCACCATGAACGGTGTTTCCAAGGCCTATGCGATGACCGGCTGGCGTATCGGCTACGCCGCCGGCCCGATCGAGCTCATCAAGGCGATGGACATGATCCAGGGCCAGCAGACCTCCGGTGCCTGCTCGATCGCCCAGTGGGCCGCCGTCGAGGCGCTCAACGGCCCGCAGGATTTCATTCCGATGAGCAAGAAGGCCTTCGAGGAGCGCCGCGATCTGGTCGTCTCCATGCTGAATCAGGCGAACGGCCTCGTCTGCCCGAAGCCGGAAGGCGCCTTCTACGTCTATCCGTCCTGCGCGGCGCTGATCGGCAAGAAGGCTCCGTCGGGCAAGGTCATCGCGACCGACGAGGACTTCGTCATGGAACTGCTCGCCACCGAAGGGGTTGCGACCGTTCACGGCTCGTCCTTCGGTCTCGGGCCGAACTTCCGCGTGTCCTACGCGACCTCGAACGACAAGCTCGAGGAAGCCTGCCGCCGCATCCAGCGCTTCTGCGCCGACTGCAGGTAATCGGCCGGACGATAAGAACCGGAAAGGGCGGGGCCTCGCGGCTCCGCCCTTTTTCTTTCGAGTCACCGGGAGATCAGCTTGCGACGCTCGGCGCCGGGCTCGACGGCGGGCCGAGGAAGCGGTCGCGCTCCCGCCAGAGGGCCGGCAGGCTGAGCAGCGCCAGCGCGCCGAGCGCGATCATCGTCTTGGTGAACTGGGTCAGTTCGCCGGTGCGCCCGTCCACATAGAAGATCACGTAGACGATCAGCACATGCCAGACGTAGATCTGCAGGGAATGCCGCCCGAGGAGCTGCAGATAGTTCAGCGAGAAGAGGCCGGCCAGCGTCGACGCGATCCGGCGGATCACCGCCTGGTGATGGCGGGGACCGGCGATCAGCAGCCAGGCGACGCCGTAGGCGGCGGCGGCGAAGTTCAGCAGGTACACCGGTCCGAAATCGGCGCGGATCTCCATCAGTCCGAACTTCTCGAGAACGATGCCGGGCATCAGGTCGTGCGCCGTCAGGAGTCTCAGCGGCAGGAAGAAGAGGCAGACGGCGAGCGACATCTTGGCGAGGAAAGTCTGGTCGGGATGAAAGACCTCCTTCCAATCCACTGTCTTCATCGAGGTCAGCGTACCGGCGATGATCCCGGCGAAGAAGACGATCTGCCAGCCGAGCAGGTTGAAACTCGCACGGATGCCCTCCTTCTGTGGCGTAGCGCCGAGCCAGCCGTCGAGCGGATAGGTGACGAGGCGGTGCAGGCCGAGCTGGCCGGTCATCCAGAGCAGCAGCGAAGTGATGGCGACGGTCCGCCAGCGGCCGGCGAGGCAGAGCCGGATCACGAAAGGAGCTGCGGCCATGTAGATGATGTATTGCGGCAGGATGTCCATGAAGGTGGGCTGGAACAGGAAGGCCGCGATCGTGCCGAGCCGCAGCGGGTCGTCGACCCGGGTGCCGCCGAGCCAGTCCTTCCAGATTGCCGCTGCGCCCGGCAGCAGGAGCTGCAGCACAAGTATGACGAGCACGATGCCCATCGCGTAGCGATAGAGTTCGATGGCGCGCGCCCAAAGCCGGTCACGACCGACGGCATGGCCGCTCTTCATCATCTTGCGTGCGTAGACCATGCCGGTCAGCAGTCCGGAAAGGAAGACGAAGCCCTGGGCGTCCTCGACGAAGGCGAGGTTGCGGTGATTGATCTGGACGAGCCACAGCCCGCCGGCGAAAATCAGATGGTTGAGCAGCATGAAGACGAGGAAGTAGCCTCGCATGCCGTCGATGAGGTCCAGTCTCTTCAATAGCTGTGCTCCCGACTTGCTTCGCCCCGCCCTGTGCGGAAGCGTTGTTGTTGCTCATTTTGGTCAGATTGGGGCGCAGCGCGCCCGTCATCATGCGGGCTTGCGGGGAAACGGCAGTGCGGACCGAAGGTTCCCGGTGTTTACGCGGAAGTGATGGTGTTCTCCGGGGCGCCGCGCCGGGGGTGGGGCGTCGTACCGCCGCAGGCATTTTGCAAGCTGTTCCGGACAAAGCCTTTTCGGCGTATCATGATCCTCGTGCCGCCCCCGCTGTTTGCAGATCGGCGGCTTTGATGAGATAGTGCCGTGGGCGAGAAAACGCATCCAGGAGACATGCATGGTCAAGGTCACCTACGAAATCGTGCCGCACGACGGTGGATGGGCGTACAAGCTTGGCGATGTCTATTCCGAGACCTTCGCCAGCCATGACGAGGCGCTCGAAGCTGTCCGTATCGTGGTCCAGGAACAGCAGGTCGGAGACGAGCCGGTCGAGATCAGCTACCAGGACGAGACGGGCAAGTGGCGCGAAGAGTACAGCGACGGCGGCGACCGGCCGGAGGTCGAGATCATAGACCGGTTCCGTCCCGGCGAGGCTCCGGTTTAAGCTCGCCGGCGACCTGTCTCCGTGCCCTCAGTTCTGCGGCCGACCACGCGACGATCGCTGTGGCGATCCGACCTTTCCTTCGAGTCGCATCAAGGAGATGGCGGCATCAGCTCATCCCCAATGGCAGCGTCTTCCGAGGCGGTGGGATCTGCCCCGGCGCCCGGATCTAACCGCTATTTTCCTGTGATATAGGCGAGCAGCCCCTTCACGAGCGCGTCGAAGGTGACGCGGCATCGCGGCGTCGTCTTCAGGTCCTCGTGCATGACGACGTAGGTCTCCAGCGACAGGTCGAGCGCTCCGGCAAGCAGCCCGACCAGATTCTCGTCACGACGGGCGAGCCCCGTCTGGCACATGCCGATGCCCAGCCCCGCGCGGATCGCCGCCAGCTGGGCGAGATTGCTGTCGGTGCGGAAAGCGAAATCGAGTGCCGCGAGCTCGGGCTTTTCCTTCACGATCGCCCGCACATAGGCGAGCTCGCGGTCGAAACCGATCAGTCGGTGGCCGGCCAGATCGTCGAGGCTGGCCGGTGTGCCGTGTCGCGCAAGATAGCGGCTGTGGGCATAGAAACCCAGCGGAAGCGCCCCGACATGTCGGCTGAGGAGCATCTCCTGGCGGGGGGCAGTCATGCGAACCGCGACGTCGGCCTCCCGGCGCAGCAGATCCTCCACCGCGTCGGAGAGCGAGAGTTCGACAGAAAGTCCGGGATGGGTCTCCTGAAGCCCGGCGAGGATCGGCGGCAGCACCTCGACCCCGATCACCTCGCTGGCGCTGATGCGCACGGTGCCCTTCACCTCGTCCGGCGCCGCACTTGCCATGCGGGCGAGAGCGGCAGCCGTCGCCGCCATCGTCTCGGCGTGGCGTTTCATCTGCAATGCCGTCTCCGTCGGCAGGAGCCCCCGCGGCGTGCGCAGGAAGAGCGGCGTGCCGCTTGCCGCGTCGAGCGCATCCAGGTGGCGCCCGACCGTCGGCTGCGTGAGGCCGAGCACGCGGGCGGCGCCGGAGAGCGATCCTTCCTCCAGCACGGCGAGGAAGGTGCGATAATGGTCCCAGCTTTCGGTTTCCTTTGTCATGCAATTACGTATAGCCGATGAACGAAATATCGCAATTCCGTATATCTCTGCCGTGACGCATGCTCCGCTCATCTCGACGGATACGGAGCAAGATGATGACCGAAGAACTGATTTCACGACCCATAGCGCTGGTGCTGGGTGCGACCGGAGGCGTCGGAGGCGCCATGGCCGCGAAGCTCGCCGCACGCGGCTACCGCATCCGCGCGCTGCACAGGAATGCGACGGCGATGGCGGCGCGCAATCCCTCACTCGACTGGCGGCAGGGCGATGCCATGAACCGTGCGGACGTCGTGCGGGCGGCGGACGGCGTGTCGCTGATCGTGCATGCGGTCAATCCGCCCGGCTACCGCGACTGGGCGCGTCTGGTGCTGCCGATGATCGACAACACGATCGCCGCGGCGAAGGCGGCCGGCGTCCGCATTCTGATGCCGGGCACCGTCTACAACTTCGGTCCCGACGCCTTCCCGGTCCTCGACGAGGAGAGCCCGCAGCAGCCGGTGACCGTGAAGGGCAAGATCCGCGTCGCGCTCGAGGAGCGTCTCGAAACTGCTGCGGCAGAGGGCGTGCCGGTAATCATCCTCAGGGCAGGGGACTTTTTCGGCCCCGGCGCCGGCAACAACTGGTTCGCCCAGGGGCTCGTCAAGCCCGGCGCGCCGCTGAAGGCGATCACGCTGCCGGGCGCTCCCGGCATCGGTCACCAGTGGGCCTATCTGCCCGACGTCGCGGAAACGATGATGCAGCTCGTTGAACGCGCCGACGCTCTGCCGACGTTCGCAAGGTTTCATATGGAGGGCGTCTTCGACACGGACGGTCTGCAGCTTGCAGAAGCGATCCGCCGCGTCGTCGGTGACCCGAGGCTGCCGATCCGGCGCTTCCCGTGGCTCTTCGTGCGTCTTTCCGCGCCCTTCATCCCGCTTTTCCGGGAGATCATGGAGATGCGCTATCTCTGGAAGGAGCCGCTGCGGATGAGCAATCGGCGCCTCGTCGAGGTGCTCGGTGCCGAGCCGCACACGCCACTCGATCTGGCGGTCACCGAGACGCTGGCAAGCCTCGGCTGCCTGCCGGCTCGACAGAAGGCGGACGGGCGATTGCCCGAAGCCGCCCGCGCCTGAGTGGCGCGAAGCCCCGCAACGGACGCTGCGGGGCACGCCCTTCTCAGGGGAGGAAGGGGTAATCCGTATAGCCTTCCGCCCCGCCGCCGTAGAAGGTTGCGCGGTTCGGGGTGTTGAGTTCGGCGTTTTCCCGCAGCCGGCGCACGAGATCCGGGTTGGCGATGTATTCGCGACCGAAGGAGACCATCTCCGCATAGCCGCTCGCAACGGCGGCGATGGCGCTGTCGCGGTCGTAGGCGTTGTTGACCATCCAGACGGCCTTGCCGCCCTTGCTGCGATAGGCGGCCTTCAGTCCGGCCCAGTCGAACGGCTTGTCGCCCTGCCGGAAATCGCGGTCGCCGCCGGTCGCGCCCTCGATCACATGGATGAAGGCGAGGTCGAACGCCGCGAACTGTTCGACGAGATGGTTGAACAGCGGCTGCGGGTCCGGGTCGGAGGCGTCGTTGGCCGGCGTCACCGGCGAGATGCGGATGCCGGTGCGGCTGCCGCCGATTTCCTTTGCCACCGCGCCGACGACCTCGAGCGCGAAGCGAACCCGGTTCTCGATCGATCCGCCGTAGGCGTCGGTGCGGTGGTTGGTGCCGGAGCGCAGGAACTGGTCGATCAGGTAGCCGTTGGCGCCATGGAGCTCCACCGCGTCGAAACCGCAATCGATCGCGTCACGGGCGGCGCGGCGGTAGTCCTCGACGATGCCGGGGATTTCCGAAAGCTCGAGCGCCCGCGGTTCGGACGTGTCGACGAATGCGCCGCTGCCGTCCTCGCCGATGACGTAGGTCTTCGACCTGGCGCGGATTGCGGAGGGGGCGACCGGTGCGCCGCCGCCCGGCTGCAAGGACGTGTGGGAAACGCGGCCCACGTGCCAGAGCTGGACGGCGATGTGGCCGCCGGCCTGGTGAACGGCGTCGGTCACCTTCCGCCAGCCGGCGAGCGCCTCCGGCTTGTAGAGGCCCGGTACCTGGGCGTAGCCTTGGCCCTGCTGGGTGATCGCGGTGCCCTCGCTGATCAGCAGGCCAGCCGTCGCGCGCTGCACGTAATAGGTCAGGTTGAGGTCGTTCGGGATTGCGCCCGGCGAACGATTGCGGGTGAGCGGCGCCATCGCGACGCGATTGGGCAGGTGCATATCTCCGAGCTGGATCGGATCAAAGAGGGTGGTCACGGGATGATGCCTTTCGGAACGGAAGGAGGCGGCTCGTCCGCCGATGGGAGGAGGGCGGGACGACCGTCGCGAGGGGGGAATGGCAGGGATCAGAGTCTCGAGGCAAGGGCGCTGAGGAACGCGCCGATGGTTTCTTCGTTGCGCTTGTAGAATACCCACTGACCGACGCGCGTGGAGGAGAGCAGGCCCGCCCTCTGCAGCGTCGAAAGATGCGCCGAGACGGTCGACTGCGAAAGCCCGCACCGCTCGAATTGCCCGGCGCTCACCCCGATGTCGAAGGGATGCTGCTGGCTCTCGAAGTGGTCATGCGGATTCTTCAGCCAGGTCAGCATTTCGATCCTGGCCGGATGTGCAAGCGCTTTGAGGACTTCATCAAGGTTCATTTCCGTCGTTTCCCTTTCCGCGTCTCCCGCGTTGAAATATGAGCCTGCGCCCGAGAATCAACACCTCCGAATGCGATATATTTCGAAAATACGAGATAGCGCCAGCCCCGAAGGGGAGCGGAAAAGGACAAAAAAAGAGGGCCACCGGATCGCTCCAGGGCCCTATAAGTGTGAAGGTCAAAAAAACCTCCAGAGGGGAACAGCTGCTGCGGTGGAACTGGGAGGAAAAGCCACCATGTGCATCAGCTATGTGCGATATGGTCGTTATTTGTGCAGTGAACAATGCATTATAATGCATGTCTGGCATGCACATGTTGCAGACCTTGCAAAATCCGCACGCAGCACGCGAATTAGAAGTTCCAGTTTCGAGCCTTCGCCACGATGAAATCGCGGAACGCCTTCAGCTTCGCCGCGTTCTTCATCTCGTCCGGATAGCAGAAATAGGTGTCGAAGGATGGTACGTCTGCGCTGGTCACGAGCTGCAGCAGGCCTGGATCGCGGCCGACGATATAGTCCGGCAGCATTGCGATGCCGATCCCGAGCAGGCAGGCGCGCTTGATCGAGGTGAGGCTGTTGATCTGCAGGTGCGGCTGGCGCGGGTTGTCGGAGGTGCGGCCGGCGACTTCCAGCCAGTTGACGTCGAGCAGGTAGTTCGGCGCGGGTTCGCCGAAGGTGATGATGCGGTGGTTGTCGAGGTCCTCGATCGATTGCGGCTCGCCGTAGCGGTTGATGTAGGAGGGGGCCGCGTAGACGTGCATGTGCACGGTAAAGAGCTTGCGCTGGATCAGATCCGACTGCTGCGGCTGCCGCAGGCGGATCGCGCAGTCCGCATGGCGCATGTTCACGTCCAGCTCCTCGTTGTCGAGGATGAGCTGGATCGACATGTCGGGATAGAGCTGCAGGAACTCCTGGATCTTGTCGGTGAGCCAGCCTTGGCCGAGGCCGACCGTCGTCGTGACGCGGAGCTTGCCGCTCGGCTTCTCCGTCGTCTCGGTGAGCTGCATCTTCACCGTTTCGAGCTTCAGCAGCACGTCGTGGGCGGTGCGGTAGAGAAGCTCGCCCTGTTCGGTAAGGATGAGGCCGCGCGCGTGGCGGTGGAAGAGCTTGACGCCGACTTCCTGTTCCAGCGCGCTGACCTGGCGGCTGATCGCCGACTGGGACAGATGCAGCTTGTCTGCTGCGTGCGTGAACGAGCCTGCCTCGGCCGCCGCATGAAAAATGCGCAGCTTGTCCCAGTCCAGTGGCATTCCGCCGCCTCTCATCATGGTCACTCCGCCGCTTCGGCCCGGGTGGAGACAGCCGTCAGGTAACGTTCGGCCTCGAGGGCGGCCATGCAGCCCATGCCGGCGGCGGTGATCGCCTGGCGGTAGACGTCGTCGGTCACGTCACCGGCGGCGAAGACGCCCTCGACGCTGGTCGCGGTGGAGTCCGGCGCCGTCCACAGATAGCCGTTGGACTTGAGTTTCAGCTTGTCCTTGAAGAGCTCGACCGCCGGGGCATGGCCGATGGCGACGAAGACGCCGTCGACCGCGATTTCCGAGATCGCGCCGGTCAGCGTGTTCCTGAGGCGCGCGCCGGTCACCGACGGGGGCATCGGCGGCTTTGCGGCCTCGCCGATGATCTCTTCCACTTCCGTGTTCCAGACGACCTTGATGTTGTCCTTGGCGAAGAGGCGTTCCTGCAGGATCTTTTCCGAGCGGAAGGAATCGCGGCGGTGGACGACCGTCACCGACTTCGCGATGTTCGACAGATAGAGAGCTTCCTCGACCGCCGAGTTGCCGCCGCCGACGACGATCACGTCCCTGTTGCGATAGAAGAAGCCGTCGCAGGTCGCGCAGGCCGAGACGCCGAAGCCCTGGAAATGCTGCTCGCTTTCAAGTCCGAGCCATTTCGCCTTGGCGCCGGTCGCGATGACCAGCGTATCGGCCGTCCAGACGGCGCCCGAATCGGTGCGCACCGTGAAGGGGCGGCGATCCATGTCGACCTCGGTCACGAGGTCGTTGACAATCTCGGCGCCCACGTGCTCGGCCTGCTTCAGCATCTGTTCCATGAGCCACGGCCCCTGGATCGGATCGGCAAACCCCGGATAGTTCTCGACGTCGGTCGTGATCATCAGCTGGCCGCCCTGTTCCATGCCGGCGATCAGCACGGGGCTCAGCATGGCGCGCGCCGCATAAATCGCAGCCGTGTAGCCGGCCGGGCCTGAGCCTATGATCAACACCTTGGTATGGCGGGCAGTCATGGTCGTTCCTTTCAGGGATGTCGCAGAAGATGAGCGATCGATTCGCATCGGGGCCATATGTCTGCCGCCCCATTTATGATTGCTCCATGCGTTTATTCAAGGTCAGCCTTGCAATAACGGCACGGCATCCACACCGTACCGCAATAATTGTGCCTCGGCGGGACGGTTTCTTGCGTAATCGCGGGAATGCGGTACATATCCGCCAGTCACATCTGAGAAGGTTTCTCCCTTGTTCCGCGCCGAGCTGGACGCCATCGACATCCGTATCCTCCGCGAGCTGCAACGCGACGGCCGCATCACCAATGTCGAGCTCTCCGAGCGCGTCGGCATTTCCGCGCCACCCTGCCTGCGCCGCGTGCGCAAGCTCGAGGAGGCCGGCATCATCGAGGGATATCACGCCTTTCTCAACGCGCCGAAGCTCGGCTTTGATCTCGTCGCCTTCTGCATGGTGGGTCTCAAGCACCAGTCCGAGAGCAATCTCAAGGCCTTCGCTGCGGCGACCGAGAGCTGGCCGGTCGTCCGCCAGGCCTGGATGGTCTCCGGTGACAGCGACTTCCTGCTCCATTGCGTTGCCGAGAATCTCACCAAGTTCCAGGACTTCGTCATCGAGGTGCTGACGGCCAACGACCACGTCCACACCGTCCGCACCATGCTGACCATCCGGCAGGTGAAGCGGCTCGGGCTGGTGGAGATTTGAACGCGGGGAAACCGGTCGCAATGCTGACTTCCAAGAACGTGCTGCTCTGCATCTTCTCCTATAATATGGGGAGGACGCTCGAACGTTGCATCCTGTCGACCTTCAAGATGTGCCCCGGTTTCGACGTTGCGCTGATCGACGACCAGAGCGAGGACGTGGACACAAAGGCGGTGATCGAGAAATACCGCCCCCGGATGAAGCTCTGCGTGACCTCGACGGAGAACAAGCAAGGCCGCCGCCACGGCAATCTCTACGGAAACATCCAGAGAATGTGCCGCTATGCCGAGGAGGAAGGATATGAGTTCATATTCCTGATCCAGGACGATATGCAGTTCGTCCGGCCGTTCGATGAGGCGATACTGAAGCAGTATGGCGAGCTTTTCGCATCGGACGAGAAGATCCTCCAGGTCGATCCGCGTTTCCTGCGGAAAGGCTATGTCTACGACATTCTCGAGGACGTGAGGGCCTACCGTTTTCCGGCCGGCGACAATCGCAGCTCCTATGCGGATGTCGGCATCCTGCGCCTGTCGACGCTGAAGAAACTCGACTGGACGTTCCGCGAGAGTGAGGCGGAAAACAAGAAGGACCTTGCCGACCTCGGCTATGTCCGGCTCTTCCCGTTCTCGCCGATCGTGATGCACGTGCCGTTTCCGCGGACCTATCGCGCCGGCAAGCTGAAGAGTTCGCTGCTTCCGATGCGGCGCGGCGAGTACGAGTTTCACGAAATGACGCGCAGCGAGCAGGAGAAGATGGACCGCCGCGATTTGCGGGAGATTCCTTATTTTCGACGGTTCTTGCGTCCCAAGAACATGCTGCTGGCGCGGCTCGTTTATGCGCTGGTCACCGATGCGTCGGCGCTTCGCTGAAAGAGACGGGTCGGTCCTCGACAGGGCCTGTCCGGCACATTCAACTGGAGGTGAGAAGCTGTCTGCCTGGTCACTGTGTCTGCGGAAAATCGAGAAGAAGCGCCTTCGGGTTCTCGGTGCCCTGCGCCGGCTCGCCGGGCTGCAATATCGCTCGCCGCTCGGAGAGCGGGAGGTCTTCGCGCTGGTCCGTGGCAGGCGCGTCGCGCTCGTCGGAAATTCGCAGGCACTCTCCGGCACGGCGTTCGGAGCGGAGATCGACGGCCACGATCTCATCGTCCGGTTCAACAGCGCCCCGATCCCGTCCGTCGTTTCACACGGTGCGAGGACGGATATCATTGCGACCAGCATCGAGCTCGACAAATCGATCATGGCCGAGCGCGGCGCGACGCATCTCTTCTGGATGTCGCCGCCGCGCAACGCCCTTCCGCGCTGGATCGTGCGGTGGCCGTCCTTCTTCCTCTATCCGCGGGAAAGCCACAAGGCGCTCTGCGCCCGGGTCGGAAACCGGCCGACGACCGGGCTGATGGTCATCGAGCTCCTCAGCCGTTCCCCGTGCGAGGCGGTCGAACTCTACGGCTTCGATTTCTACCGGAGCGGCTCGCTCTCGGGCACGCAGACGAAGGCGACGACCCCGCATGACTACGATACCGAAGAGGATTTCGTCTTGGGTTTGATGGCCTCGGACAGGCGCTTCGCGCTGCATCGACCCGTTTCCGACGCTTGATGCGCTCAGGCCCGCCGTGCTGCGCGGGCGATATCGTCGAAGAGCGCCGTCGCGCGGGTCCGGCACATTGCGATTCCCTCTTCGATGGCCCGCATCTCCTCCGCCGAATAGGCAAGGATGTCGGCTGAGGCGAGGAGGTCCGGCAGGTCGTCGATCCGGATCAGGCGCTTGGTGCCGAGACCGAGATCGTGCATCAGCGCCCCGATCTTCCAGGAATTCGACTCGATCGCCAGGAACGGCGTCCGGGTGAAGAGGCAGAAGCAGACCGCGTGGAAACGGCCCGTCACGTGCAGGTAGCCGTGCTGGAGAGCGTCGATGAAACCCGCCTCGTCCCTGTTGAACAGGACATTGCCGTGTTTCCAGCCGAAGGCGGCGGCGTGGAGCCGGATATAGGCCTCCCGCGAGAGCCTGAGCGGCTTCGCTACGTGCGGCTTGCTCGCCTTGATCGTCTTCAGGATCGGAAGCAGGCGGGCGTCCGTGCGTGAATCGGCAAGCTCCAGCAGCCGGCGCGAGACGTCACGCGAGACGGAGTCTCCGACCAACAGCAGGTCGCGCGGCACGCCCGGCGCGGCATCCACGAAGCCGCCGGAAAGGGAAAGATCCGGGACGAAGCCGACGTCGCGGCCGGCGTGGCGTCCGGCCTCTTCCGCACTCCAGGAGTCGCGCGTCGAAATGATCGCCATCTTCTCGAGGTAGCGGGCCCATTCCGAGGGGTTTTCCTGGTAGATCGCATTGATCAGCGCGACCGGCTTGTCGCCGCGGGCGGGGTGATCGACCACACGGAGAAGCCGGGCTCCTGCCTTGGCGCCGTGATGGAGCGTCCCTTCGCCGTTGATGACGATGACGTCGCTCTTCGCCATGGCGTCGAGGAAGGGCCGGTCGTTCTCCCAGTCGTTGCGCACGCCGCTGCGGGCGAGCACGCGAATGCCGTGGCTTGCAAGGTTTTCCTCGATGAGGCGCATGACCCGGAAACAGCCGAAATGACTGTCGCCTCGGGTGTCGTTCAGGATGACCGCATTCGCCACAATTCGCTTTCCTTCGGCGCTGCACCTTGCCAAGCCGGCACAGGCGTCTTTATCTGTCCGTCCGACGGGGGATCAAGCCTTTTCGGCTGTGGCGCCGGAAGGGACGGTGTTCCGGCCGAAAATCGGCGGGATGCGCCCGGCCGGCGCGCAGCGAGAATTGGAGTGCGGGTGTCTGGATCGCGGTCGAAACCTCCCTTGTGGCGGAAGGCAGTCAAGCTTCTCGTGCGCCTCGTCCGCGGCGCCCCCTTTGCCCATGCCTATGCCTGGACGCCGGGCCTTTCCCTCGTCAAGCCGGCGGGGGGCGACGATCTCGGCGAGATCGTCTACCGGGGGAGGCGCGTCGGGACCCTACTGCATCCGGAGGTCCTGGCGAAGGGCGCCGGCGAGGAGATCTTCGTCATCGGCTCCGGCCCTTCGGTGAAAGAGACGCGAGTCGGGGATACCGGTCCGTCGACGGCGATCCTCCTCAACGGGGCGATGAGCCTGATCGGCAAGGAGATCGGAACACCGCTTGCGGTGGCGGTCGAGGACGAGCGTTTCGTCTGGCGGCATTTCGACCTGATGCGGGCGAAGATCGATGCCGGCACGCTTTGTCTTTTCTCGGTCGGGGTCATCCGCGCGATCTGCGAGCTCGACCGCTCCTGGCTCGCCGACAGACGCATCATCCTGATCGACGATATCCGCAAGCCGTACCGGGCAAGGCGCCGCGGGGCCACCGAGCTTGCCGGCATCGCCTCTGCTACCGTATCGGACGACGGACTTGCCGGGTTCTCGAACGATCCCTCCTTCGGCGTCTTCCAGGGCGGCTCGGTGGCGATCAGCGCGATCCAGTTCGCCGCCTACTGCCGCCCGCGGACGATCGGGCTGTTCGGCATCGACATCTCGAATGCCGACCGCCCGCGCTTCTACGAGAAGGCCGGCGACACGGCGAAGTCCGGCATCGCCGGCGCCGAGGAGCGCATCGTCAGGCATATCCTGCTTGCACGCGAGGTCTGCCTTCGGCGAGGCACCGAAGTTGCCAATTATTCGCCCGTGTCGGTGCTGCGTGGGACCGACGTCGGCTACGATCCGCGATTCGCGGCGGCGACCGGCTGAGGGCGTCGCCCGTCGTCACCGCGCAAGCGACGCGTAGATTTCTCCGAGACGGCGGGCCTCGCCCTCGATGCTGAAATTCTCCGTCACATGGGCGAGCGCGCGGGCACCCGCGGCGGCAAGGCGTACCGGATCGTCCATGAAGGCGCCGGCGGCGTTCGTCATCGCGGCGAGGTCGTCGGCGGGGATGACGATGCCGGTCTCATCCCTCCCGGTCACCACCAGTTCGGGGAAGGCGCCGACGTCGGTCGCGACCACGGGCACGGCGGTTGCCATCGCCTCCAGCGGTGTGAGGCCGAAACCCTCCCAGCGCTGCGGCGCGACGAAGAGGTCGAGCGCCCGGTACCAGTCGTTGATGTTGGTGTGCTCGCCGACGAAGAGAATGCGCTCCGAAAGCCCGGCGTTTGCCACCCGCTCCTTGAGTTCTGTCTCGAAGGCGGCGTGCGAGGCGGTCGCCCGGCCAGCGACGATGGCGATCCAGTCCGGCCGCCCGGGCAGCAGCGCGATCATCGCGTCGACGAAGAGGTCGGTGCCCTTCTGGCGGCGCACGCGGCCGAAACAGCCGGCGATCTTCTTTTCAGGATCGAGCCCGACCGCCCGCTTGGCCGCAGTCTTGTCTGCGGGTGGAAAGAAGCGCGCGGTGTCGATGCCGTGCATGACGACGCTGTTTTCGACCTCGAGATAGGCGGCGGTGCGGGCGCTCGTCGCAACCACCGCGTCGACGCGGGCGATCAGCGCCCTGGTCCAGCGGGTGTGCTTGCGCTGCGAGGCCGAGGTGAAGAGCACCTTGAGCGGCATGCGCAGCAGATCGCGCAGCACGAGGCCGGCGAGCATCTCGTTGTTGCGGCGCGCGTGCCAGACGCGCTTGTGCCCGCTTCGCGGCCTCTTCCAGAGCCGCAGCAGGTCGGCATAGCCGATCCGCGGAAGCGAGGAGGGAAGGCCCGGCCCGAGGGTTGCAACCTTCTGGCCGAGCCGGTTCTGTACGGGAACGAGCTGGATGATCGTCGAGGTGACGCCGGAAAGCCGCTGCTTGAAATTCGGCGCGATGACCTCGACGTCTGCGATATCCGTCACGCGGGCGATCCTCGTTCCGGCGACGGGGGCGTCAGCCCCACTGCACCGCCAGGATCTCGTAGGCCCTTGAGCCGCCGGGGGCGACGACTTCGATCGAGTCGCCGACTTCCTTGCCGATCATGGCGCGCGCAATCGGCGAGGAGATCGAGATGCGGCCGGCCTTCACATCGGCTTCCTGGTCGCCGACGATCTGATAGACCTTCTCCTCGTCGGTGTCCTCGTCGACGAGCTTCACCGTCGCGCCGAACTTGATCTTGGAACCCGACATCTTGGAAAGGTCGATGACTTCCGCGCGCGCAATCAGGTCCTCGAGTTCCGTGATGCGGCCCTCGTTATGGCTCTGGGCTTCCTTGGCGGCGTGGTACTCGGCATTTTCGGAAAGGTCGCCATGGGCCCGCGCTTCCGCGATCGCCTCGATGATCCGCGGGCGCTCTTCCTGTTGCCGCCAGCGCAGTTCTTCCTGCAGCTTGGCGAAACCGTTCTGCGTCATCGGTACCTTTTCTACCATTTCGACTTCCTTCGCATGTGGCGCCTGCATGGCGCAGACATAAAAGAAAACAGGTTCCGGAGCGCCGCCCCGGAACCGTGTTTCAAATCATCAGTTCAAAAGGTATAGCAGCGCGGTCCGAATTTCCAGAGGTTTTGTCGCACCCGCCTGCGGCTACCCTCGCGATCAGGATTCCACACGATAGCGGGCGGGGAGGTTCTCCGGCGCGTAGGGCCCTTCGGGCAAAGGGGAGCCGAGACGGTCGACGACCGACTGATGGACCAGCGCATCCCCTGGGATGAAACGCGGGTCGCTCAGCGGGACGTAGATGCCGCCGGCGATACCGTGACGCCGCCACGAGCTGTCCGGAGCACGCCGCGGCACGAACTCCACAAGCCGCCACGCGAGGTTCATGCTGTCGTGGGCCGGCCCCTGCGGGTCGGGTGCGACATAGGGCTTCTGCGGGTTTTGCCCGAGCACGATCTCGTTCACCGTGCGCGTGATGACCTCGAGCCCCTTGCCGGTTGCTTCCCTGATCATCCAGGCGAGCGGGATCTTGATGAGTGCGCTTTCCCGTTCCGGATGACCGCCGCCGACGTCTCCGTGGCAGCCGGCGAACCAGACCTCCTTGACGTCCTGCGGCAGAGGATCGTCCTTAGGGCGGAAGGGGCTGCCCCAGTACGGCTGATCGATCTCCCAGTATTGCGGGCGGAACATCGTCCGCCGCTCGTCGATCGCCAGCGCATGGCGAACGATCTCGACGCTCGGATTGCGCCGGGTGAACGGATGCGTCTTCAGCCGCACACCCGAGGGGCCGTGTTCGATCACCGAGCCCACCGTATCAAAGAGCCCGAGCATCCTGATCTTCGGACGGAAGGTCTTCAGCGCCCGCTCGTGCAGCCGCATGACGGAGAAGGCCGAAGGCGTGTCCTCGCCGGCGGCGTCCCCCGGAGGCGGGACGAAATCCGGGATCGCCTTGTAGGCGCTGTAGGCGTAGTCGACGAGGTTGAGGTTGTGCCGGCTGACGAGACCGAGCGCATGGATGAAGCCGGCCAGCACTCTCGCGGTATAGGCGCCGCGGCTGAAGCCGAAGAGAAAGAGGCGGTCGTCTTCGCCGTCCTTCCTGCTGCCCCGGCCCCGCGAGGCGGCCGCGTAGTTCTCGACGATGAAGCGGTAGGCGTCCTTGACGTTCTGGTCGAGGCCCCAGCCGGTGCCCATGCCCCAGATCTCGACCGCATCGCGATAGGGCTTCAGCCAGGCGTTCACCGCACCGAAGGTGCCGACGCCCGGATCGTAATAGACGATCTGGTCGGTGTTTCGCTTCAGCGCCCCGAAGAGGCGCAGGATGTTGGTTCTGTCTTCGGCAATCTCGTTCGAGGTGCCGTCGAACAGGAGGACGATGTTCTTCGCCATGATGCACGCTCTCCTCATGCGTGTCCGAGACAAAGACTAGCGCATTGCGCTAGTTGGTTCAAATCGTCCACCACCGCGATCGGACAGGTGCGTACCGGCCGTCGCAAGGGACGATTGATTGACGCTAAGTCTGCCCCGGCAGATAATCACGGGCGCGGCGGCCGTCTCCTGTGCGAGCCAGACACTGCGTCCGGCCCTGGGGAGGGGTGCCATGAAATCGACGGCGGCACTGACACTTGCGGCCATGATCGCGTTTGCGGCCAACTCGCTTCTGGCGCGGCTTGCGCTGGGCGCAGACTCGATCGATGCCGCAAGCTATACGGCGCTACGCATCGTCTCTGGTGCCGCCTTCCTCTTTTTCATTTCCCGCCGTCCAGGGCAGGTGCGGATGCAGGAAATACCCGGCAACTGGCTTGCAGCTACGGCGCTTTTTGCCTATGCAATGGCCTTCTCGCTCTCCTATCTGATGCTCGGGGCAGCGACCGGCGCACTCATCCTCTTTTCTTCCGTTCAGGCGACCATGGTCGGTTTCAGTCTCGCTCGTGGAGACAGCCTCAGTCTGCGCGAGCTTGCCGGCTTCACGATTGCGTTCCTCGCCTTCGTCTATCTGATCCTGCCCGGCGTTGGCCGGCCCGACCTGACCGGATCCGTGCTGATGGTGATTTCCGGAATATCTTGGGGTGTTTACACACTCAGAGGGCGTGGCTCGACCAGTCCGTTGCGTGATACTGCCGGCAACTTCCTGCGCGCCTCCGCCTTCTGCCTGCCGCTCGCGCTCTATGCCATTTGGGGCGGCAAGGCTTCGGCGAGCGGCGTTCTGCTGGCACTCGCCTCCGGCGTCGTGGCCTCCGGCCTCGGTTATTCGATCTGGTATCGGGCGCTGACGGGGCTCACGACCTTCCAGGCGGCGCTCGTGCAGCTCTCCGTCCCCGTCATTGCCGCGTTCGGTGCCATCCTATTTCTAAGCGAGGCTCTGACCGTGCGCTTCGCAATCGTCAGCCCCTTCGTCCTCGGCGGCATAGCTTTTGCTATCGTCGCCAAACAGAAGCGGCGCGTATGAGGTGTCGGAAGGCCGCTGAGCAGGCATGCGCCACGATCAGCATCGGAGCATTGGCTGAAAAGACAGCGAAGATCGAGGACGCGCGGCGATAGGGCGTTGAACGGCTCCGGCCCTCCGGATCAGTGCGCCGAGACGCTGTCGAGGGCCGGGTTGGCGCCGTAGACGCGACGCGCGACGAGGGCGAGGAGCACGAGCGTCACCGCGGCAAGCGCGCAGGAGACGGCAAAGCCGAGCGAGAAGCTGCCGCGGGCGAGATCGAGCCAGGGCGCCGCCGTCTCCCCGAGGCTGCGAGCGGCGTCGACCGCGCCGGCGAGCGTGGAGCGGCTCGATTCGGCCATCGTCGGCGGCAGGCTGCGCAGGTCGGCCCCCTCCATCTCGAAGCGGTAGACGACGCTGCCGAGGCTGCCGAGCAGGGCAACCCCGAGCGCGCCGCCAAATTCCGCGCTCGTTTCCGAGATCGCTGATGCCGCACCGGTGCGTTCCGGCGGTGCCGAACCGACGATCAGTCCGGTCGTCGTCAGGATGACCGGCACGAAGCCGATGGCGATCAGGCTGCTCGCAGCGAGGACGCCGAAGAGGCTCTGGTGATACGCCGCGACACCCATTGCCGCGGTTCCGACGGCGTTGACGACGAGGCCGAGCAGAACGGTGCGGACGGAGCCCAGTTTGTTGGTGATCCGGTAGGCCTGCAGCGACATGATCGTGAAGACGAGGCCCGGCAGGCCAGACCAGAGCGCCGCCTTCAACGGCGAAAGGCCGAGGACGAGCTGCAGGTACTGGTTCTGGAACAGGAAAATGCCGAAGACGAAGAAGACGCCGGCGAGATTGACGAGCAGCGAGGCGGTGAACGCCGGAATCCTGAAGAGGGCGAGGTCGATCAGTGGATCGGCGAGCCGCCGCTGTCGGCGGATGAACAGTGCCCCGACGGCCAGTCCGATCGCCACCGGCACGAGATGGCCGGCCGTCATGCCTTCGATCGCGACCTTCTTGAAGCCGTAGATGATCGGAAGCACGGTCGCGAGCGACAAGGCCACGCTCGGCAGGTCGATCCGTCCGGCGGTGCCGCTGCGATATTCCGGCAGCAGGAAGGGCGCGGCGAGGATGAGCGCCAGCATCACCGGCACGTTGATCAGGAAGACCGAACCCCAGTGAAAATACTGCAGCAGCATGCCGCCGATCAGCGGCCCGATCAGGCCGCCGAGCGCGAAGGCGGTGCCCCAGACGCCGATGGCGCGGTTGCGTTCGCCTTCGTCGGCAAAGAGATTGACGACGAGCGAAAGCGTCGAGGGAGCGATGGTGGCGCCGGCGATGCCGAGGCAGGCGCGGGCGACGATCAGCATCGGCGCGCTGGTGGACAATGCCGCAAAGACCGAAGCCGCACCGAATGCGGAGGCGCCGATCAGGAGCACCTTGCGCCGCCCGACGCGGTCGCCGAGCGTACCCATGGTGACGAGAAAGCCCGCCACCATGAAGCCGTAGATGTCGTTGATCCACAGCAGTTCGGCAGCCGAGGGATCGAGATCGGTGACGATCGCCGGCATGGCGAGGAAGAGCACCGAAAGGTCCATGGAATAGACGAGGCAGGCGATCGACAGGATCGCCAGACCGACCCATTCGCGGCGGCCGGCCTTGCCGGCCGGCGTGTCATGCGGCGTGTGCATGGAGCGCTCCTTCTGGAAGAACCACAACTTGCGGCAAATCCAGCTAATAGACAAATGTCAAATTTTGATGGAACGGCGCCGGATACCGATCGCGGATCGTCCAGAAGAGCACATGCGGCAACGCAGCCGGTGACCGTCAGCGACCGGCCGCGCGTGCGCTCCGTTGCACGTAGGCGTCGAGCTTGGCGAGGGTCTGGGCGCCGCCCTCGACGGCCCCGAACTCCAGGGTTGCGTCGCGGGCTTCCTTCGTCGCGAAGACGAGAATCAGCGAAACGCGGGTCTTGCCGCCTTCCTCTTCGAACAGGATGATGCCGTTGAAGTGGGCCGCTTCCCCGAGTTCGGCGCCGTGCTCGTAGGCGATGCGCGAGGGCGGAGAGATTTCGGTGTACCGGATCCAGTTCGGCCATACCTTTCCGTCAGGGCCGTACATCGTGTAGTGCCAGAGCCCGCCGACGGCGAACTCCATCGCGTGCGTCTCGTTGGTGAAGCCGTTCGGTCCCCACCAGGCGTCCAGATGCCCGGCATCGGAAAAGGCTTCGAACACCAGTTCGCGCGGCGCGCTGATGAGGCGTTCCACGCGCAGGATTTTTGCGGGATCGAGGACGTCGGACATATCAATGAACTCTCTTGCTGCCACGGAGGACGGCTTCCAGGCGATCGAAATTCTGCTCGTTGGCCGCGTGGAGAAACCGTTCCAGTTCCAGGTTTTCCTCCGTCCGGTCGAAGAGCATCCGCCATGTCAGGCGGGCGCCGCCATCGTCCTCGGCGAAGGTCATTTCCAGCGAAAAGGCATGGACCGGCTCGTGGTGGAAGGCACGGATGCTCGTGCCGTGGGACACGTCCTCGAAGGTCCAGCGATTGTCGAACTCCGTGCCGTTCGAGGCGGTCATGGTCACGAGCCAGGTGCCACCGGGACGAAGGTCGAATGCGGTGATGCGGTTGGTGAAGCCGTGCGGGCCCCACCAGCGCGCGAGCTTTTGCGGATCGGCGAACGCGTCGAAGAGCGTCCGGCGATCGACGGGAAACAGGCGTTCGTTGAGGATTTCAATCTTGTCGCTCATTTGCCTTCCTCTTTTGCGCGGTCCTTCTGCAAGGTGGCGAGATAGCTGTCGAGCCGGCCGAGCCTGTCCTCCCAGAGCGTCCGGTAGTCCGTCAGCCAGTCGTCAACGCCCTTCAGCGGTTCGGGCTCCAGCCGGCACGGGCGCCACTGCGCGGAGCGTCCGCGCGAGATCAGCTTCGCCCGCTCGAGCACCTTCAGGTGCTTCGAGACGGCCGGCAGGCTCATGTCGAAGGGGGAAGCCAGTTCATTCACTGTCGCCTCGCCCTCCGCGAGCCGGGCGAGAATGGCGCGACGGGTCGGGTCGGCGAGGGCAAAAAGGGTCTCGGAAAGTGGGTCGCTCTGCATGATTAACCGTAAAGTTAAATAACTTATAGGTTAAATACAGAGCAAAAAGAAGCCGGTCAAGGGGTGTCTTGACCGGCTTCGCGTCTGGGGATCGTCTCAGAAGTAGCTCTGCAGCGGGCGAACTTCGAGCTGGCCGTTCTTCAGCGCCCGGATGGCCTCCGCCGCGGCCAGCGCGCCGGCCATGGTGGTGTAGTAGGGCACCTTCTGCATCAGCGCGGCGCGGCGCAGCGACTTGGAGTCCGAGATCGCCTTGTTGCCGTCGGTGGTGTTGATGACAAGCTGGACCTGGCGGTTGCGGATCGCATCCTCGATATGCGGACGGCCTTCGAGCACCTTGTTGATCTTGACGGCGTCGATGCCCTTCTCGGCGAGGAAGCGCTGGGTGCCGCCGGTCGCCATGACCTTGAAGCCGATGTCGGCGAGCAGGCGCACGGCCGGCAGGACCCGCTCCTTGTCCTCGTCGCGGACCGAAACGAAGACCGTTCCTTCACGCGGCAGCTCGACGCCGGCGCCGAGCTGGCTCTTGGCGAAGGCGAGTGCGAAATCGGTGTCGAGGCCGATGACTTCGCCGGTCGAGCGCATTTCCGGGCCGAGCAGCGTGTCGACGCCGGGGAAGCGGGCGAACGGGAAGACGGCTTCCTTGACCGCGATGTGCTTCAGGTTGCGCGGGTCCGGCTTTTTGCCGTAGGCGGCGATCGCCTGGTCGAGCTTCTCGCCGGTCATGATGCGGGCGGCGATCTTGGCGATCGGCGCACCGATGGTCTTGGCGACGAAGGGCACGGTGCGCGAGGCGCGCGGATTGACTTCGAGAACGTAGATCGTGCCGTCCTTGATGGCGTACTGCACGTTCATCAGGCCGCCGACGTTGAGCGCTTTCGCCATCGCCTTGGTCTGGCGTTCCAGCTCGTCCAGCAGTTCCGGCGAGAAGGAGCGCGACGGGAGCGAGCAGGCCGAGTCGCCGGAGTGGATGCCGGCTTCCTCGATATGCTCCATGATGCCGGAGACGAAGACGTTCTCGCCGTCGCAGAGCGCATCGACGTCGACCTCGACCGCGTTGGTCAGGTAGCTGTCGAAGAGAAGCGGGTTCTTGCCGAGCAGCGTGTTGATCTGGCCGGTCTTGTCGTTCGGGTAGCGCTGCTTGATGTCCTCCGGAACAAGACCCGGAACCGTGTCAAGCAGGTAGGACTGCAGCATGCTCTCGTTGTGGATGATCTGCATCGCACGGCCGCCCAAGACGTAGGACGGGCGCACGACCAGCGGGAAGCCGATCTCGGAGGCGACGAGGCGGGCCTGTTCGACCGAATAGGCGATGCCGTTGTTCGGCTGCGTCAGGTCGAGCTTCATCAGGAGCTTCTGGAAGCGGTCACGGTCCTCGGCGAGGTCAATCGCGTCCGGCGCGGTGCCGAGGATCGGAATGCCGTTCTTCTCGAGCGCCTCGGCGAGCTTCAGCGGCGTCTGGCCGCCGAACTGCACGATCACGCCGACGAGCGTGCCGTTTTCCTGCTCGGCGCGCATGATCTCGATCACGTCTTCGGCCGTCAGCGGCTCGAAATAGAGGCGGTCGGAGGTGTCGTAGTCGGTCGAGACCGTTTCCGGGTTGCAGTTGACCATGATCGCTTCATAGCCGGCATCCTTCAGCGCGAAGGCGGCATGGCAGCAGCAATAGTCGAACTCGATGCCCTGGCCGATGCGGTTCGGACCGCCGCCGAGGATGACGACCTTCTTGCGGTCGGAGACCTGCGCTTCGGAACGGGCATCGCCGACGAAGGGCGTCTCGTAGGTCGAATACATGTAGGCGGTCGGCGAGGCGAACTCGGCCGCGCAGGTGTCGATGCGCTTGAAGACCGGGCGCACGCCCAGCGAATTGCGCAGCATCGCCACGTCCTTCGGCTTGCCGCCGGTCAGCGAGGCGAGGCGGGCGTCGGAGAAGCCCATGGCCTTGAGCATGCGCAGGTTCTCGGCGTCTTCCGGCAGGCCGTGTTCACGGATGCGGGCTTCCATGTCGACGATCGCCTTGAACTGGGCGATGAACCACGGATCGATCTTGCAGCCCTCGTGCACTTCCTCCGGCGACATGCCGAGGCGCAGCGCCTGGGCGACCATGCGCAGGCGGTCCGGGGTCGGGGTGCCGATCGCGGCGCGGATGGCGTTCTTGTCGTCGCCACTGTCACCATTGGAGCCGAGGCCGGGGATCTCGATCTCGTCGAGGCCGGTCAGTCCGGTTTCGAGACCGCGCAGTGCCTTCTGCAGCGATTCTGCGAAGGTGCGGCCGATCGCCATGACTTCGCCGACCGACTTCATGGCGGTGGTCAGCGTCGGCTCGGCGCCGGGGAATTTTTCAAAAGCAAAGCGCGGGATCTTGGTGACGACATAGTCGATCGACGGCTCGAAGGAGGCCGGCGTCGCGCCGCCGGTGATGTCGTTCTCCAGTTCGTCCAGCGTGTAGCCGACGGCGAGCTTGGCGGCGACCTTGGCGATCGGGAAGCCGGTGGCCTTGGAGGCGAGCGCCGACGAGCGCGAAACGCGCGGGTTCATTTCGATGACGACGAGGCGGCCGTCCTTCGGGTTGACGGCGAACTGCACGTTGGAGCCGCCGGTCTCCACCCCGATCTCGCGGAGAACCGCGATCGAGGCGTTGCGCATCATCTGGTATTCCTTGTCGGTCAGGGTTAGCGCCGGGGCCACCGTGATCGAATCGCCGGTGTGCACGCCCATCGGGTCGATGTTCTCGATCGAGCAGATGATGATGCAGTTGTCCGCCTTGTCGCGGACGACCTCCATTTCATACTCCTTCCAGCCGAGCACCGATTCTTCGATCAGCACTTCGGTGGTCGGCGAGGCGTCGAGGCCGGAGCCGACGATCTCGAAGAATTCCGAGCGGTTGTAGGCGATGCCGCCGCCCGTGCCGCCCATGGTGAAGGACGGGCGGATGATCGCCGGCAGGCCGACGTCGTCGAGCGCCTGGGCGGCGATCGCCATGGCATGGTTCATGTAGCGCTGCTTGCGGTCGCTCTCGCCGAGGTTCCACTGGTTTTCCAGCTCGTCGAGGGCCTTGTCGAGCTCGGCGCCGGAGAGCTTCGCCTTCAGCTCCGCGCGGGCGGCCTCGTGGGTCTTGCGGTCGGCATCCTTGATCTCGGTGGCGTTCGCCAGCATGGACTTCGGCGTCTCGAGGCCGATCCTGGCCATGGCTTCGCGGAACAGCGCGCGGTCTTCGGCCTTGTCGATGGCGGCCGGCTTTGCGCCGATCATCTCGACGTTGTAGCGGTCGAGCACGCCCATGCGCTTCAGCGAAAGGGCGGTGTTGAGCGCCGTCTGGCCGCCCATGGTCGGCAAGAGCGCGTCCGGGCGTTCCTTGGCGATGATCTTGGCGACCACTTCCGGGGTGATCGGCTCGACATAGGTCGCGTCGGCGAGACCCGGATCGGTCATGATGGTCGCCGGGTTGGAATTCACCAGGATCACCCGGTAGCCTTCCTCCTTCAGCGCCTTGACGGCCTGGGTGCCGGAATAGTCGAATTCGCATGCCTGACCGATGACGATCGGCCCCGCGCCGATGATGAGGATGGACTTGATATCTTGGCGCTTCGGCATCGGCGTCTTCCAATTTTCAGTTGCGCGAAAGGCCGGCCACGGTGAATTCACCGGCCGGGGCGCAAGGAGGGTCTTTTCAGGCTAGAAGCGGCTTATAGGGAATTGTTCGCCGTAGCGGAACCCCAAATTTCATCGCGCGGGAGGAAAGTTGGGGAGGGCGCTTTCAGAGCACGTGTATGCGATCGGAGGCCGGGAAGCCCCGCGGATCGAGTCGCTCCGCCGTTCCGGTGCGGTCAGGTACCTTGACGTTCGACAGGCGGTCGAACAAATGCGTTCACGCGCATAGCCGAAGAGGGAGCATCCGCCACCTTCTGAGCGATGCCGTGTGTGTGCGGCATCGCCCCGGACGTCCGTCTCGCAGGATTCCAGCCGAGGCTCACGGACCGTTGTGGTGATAGACGACCTCGAAATGCTGGGGTGTCGTCAGATAGACGTTCTGCGCGCCGGGATAGCTGGCTGTCAGCTGGGTGCCGTCCGCGACCACCCAGTCTCCGACGCGGTCATAGGTCAGGCCGTGGTAGCTGATGCGGGTGATCGCGGCACCCGCATTGGCGTTGCCGTTGCCCGGAAGATTGACCTGTGTGTTATCTGCAAGAAACAGGGTCATGGCATCGGCCTGCTGGTTGTGTACCGGATACACCATCTGCAATCTCCATCCTATGGTTGCAATCATGCAATATACTCTTACTGAGGGAATTTTCTCCGGCAAAATCGGTAGGGTTGCTCCTGAATTTGCGCATGCTAGCCTGCGGCTCTGGGGGGCTCACATGTTTGAAGATTATCTGAATTGCGATGCGCTCGGTCTGGCGGAGCTGGTCCGGCGCAAAGAGGTGTCCGCGCGCGAACTCGTCGATACGGCGATAGCCCGCATCGAGCGGGAAAATCCGAAGCTCAATGCCGTCGTCCGGCCGATGTTCGACACGGCGCGGCGCCAGGCCGGAGAGCCGGCGGGAGAGGGACCGTTCGCGGGCGTTCCCTTCCTCGTCAAGGATCTTCTCGCCCAGATCGAAGGTGTGCCGACCTCAAACGGCAACAGGCTCTGGGCGCGCATTCCCGCGACCGGCGAGAACGAGCTCGTCAAGCGCTGGCGCAAGGCCGGCGTGATCTTTCTCGGCAAGACCAACACGCCCGAATTCGGGCTGACGCCCTATACCGAGCCGGAGGTCTTCGGCCCCTGCCGCAATCCGTGGGATACGAACCGCACGCCCGGCGGATCGAGCGGCGGCTCGGCGGCGGCGGTCGCAGCCGGCATGGTGCCGATCGCATCGGGCGGCGACGGCGGCGGGTCGATCCGCATTCCCGCTTCCGCCTGCGGCCTCTTCGGCATGAAGCCGACGCGCGGACGCACACCCGTCGGCCCCTTCATCGGCGAGGCCTGGTCGGGCTTTGCCGGCGAGCATGTGCTGACGCGCTCGGTGCGCGATTCGGCGGCCATGCTCGACGCTACTCACGGACCGGATGTCGGCACGCCGCATCCGCTCCCCGCCTATTCCGGTTCCTGGCTGGAGGCGGTCGGTCGCCCGCCGGGGAAGCTTCGGATCGCGGTCTCCGACGCGCCGATGCTCGGTCGGGAGGTGGCTCCGGAAGTAAAGGTCGCCTTCAGGGAGACGGTGCGGCTTCTGGAAGACCTCGGGCACGAGGTGGTGGAGGCGGCGCCCAACGTCGACCGGACCGCCTTTTCCATGGCCTTCCTGACGGTGCTCGCCGCCGAGCTGCGCGCGGACATTGCGTTCACCGCCGAAACGGCCGGCGTGAAGACAAGGCCGGAGGATTACGATCCGTCCTCCTTCGGCCTGGCGCTCCTGGGCCAGGCGTTCTCCGCCGCCGAGCTTGCCGCGGCGCTGCGCTATCTGAAGCTTTCGGCGCGATCGATTCTCGGTTTCTTCGAAACCCACGACGTGCTGATGACGCCGGTCCTTTCGAGCCTGCCGGTCAAGATCGGTGCGCTGCAGCCGAAGCCGATCGAAAAGGCGCTCATCCGGGTGATGGGGCACATCCGTGGCGGTTGGCTCCTGAAGAAGCTCGGCATCGCCGAGCAGCTTGCCGCCGAGACCTTCGGGTTCATTCCCTGGACGCCGGTCTTCAACGTCACCGGACAGCCGGCCATGTCGGTGCCGCTCCACTGGTCGCCGGAGGGCCTGCCGGTCGGCATGCATTTCGTCGGACGTTTCGCGGACGAGGAGACGCTCTTCCGGCTTGCCGGGCAACTGGAACAGGCCCGGCCGTGGAAAGACAGGCGTCCGAACCTCTGACAACCGTCGCAAGCCGCGCTGCTCCGAATGGCCGACGGGAACGCTTTCGGCTATAGACTGTTTTCGCCGGCAGCGGAAAGACGCCGGAAGAGAAAGAGAAGAGGTGCCAATATGGAATGGAGAGGCCGACGTCAGTCGCAGAACATCGAGGATCGCCGCAGCGCTTCGACAGGTGGCACGGGCATGGGGCGCGATCCGTTCGGCCGTTCGGGTCTGCGCATCCCGGTCGGACGGCGCGGCGGGGGCCTGAGCTTCTCGACGATCGTCATCCTGATCGTCCTCTACTTCGTCCTGAAGATGATGGGCATCGACATGTTGCAGATGCTGGATGACGGCTCCACGAGCGGCCCCGGCTACGAGCAGACGGTGCAGCGCGAGCTATCGCCGCAGGAGAAGGAGATCGGCAGCTTCGTCGGCGTCGTGCTCGCCGAGACCGAGGACACCTGGAACACGATCTTTTCGGCATCCGGTGAGCGTTACGAAGAACCGACGCTGGTGCTCTTTTCCGGCGCCACGCGGTCGGCCTGCGGCACGGCTTCGTCGGCGACGGGTCCCTTCTATTGCCCCGGCGACCGCAAGGTCTATCTCGACACGGACTTCTTCCGGCAGCTCGCACAGCAGTTCGGCGCGGCCGGCGATTTCGCCCAGGCCTACGTGGTCGCCCACGAGGTCGGCCATCACGTGCAGAACCTGACGGGCATCCTGCCGAAGTTCAACCAGATGCGCCAGACGATGGGTGAGGGCGAGGCAAACCGCATGTCGGTGCGCGTCGAACTGCAGGCCGATTGCTTCGCCGGCATCTGGGCCAAGCAGACCGACCAGAAGGGACTTCTCTCCGCCGGCGACTTCGAGGAGGCGCTGAACGCCGCCCAGCAGATCGGCGACGATACGCTGCAGAAGCGCAGCCAAGGCTATGTCGTTCCCGACAGCTTCAACCACGGCACCTCGGCGCAGCGGATGAAGTGGTTCAAGCGCGGCTACGATGCCGGCAAGGTCGAGGCCTGCGACACATTCAAGGGCGACGTCTGATCGCCGGCGCTCGGGCGGACGCCGCAGCCGGCGTCCGCCGGCCTACCTGAACATGCCGTCGCGCAGGTTGATACCGTATTCGAGCCATGCCTTCATCGCGCAGAGCATCTGCATCCAGCCCTGGCAATTGCCGTAGGAAGCCCTGAGCCCGCCTTCCGTCGGCCGCCAGCCTTCTTCGGCGATGGTGACGAGGGTGCGCCTGTCGGAGAGCGGTTCGAACTCCATCGTCACGGTGGTCTTGTAGCCGGCCGGCGTCGTCACCGCGTCGCCGTCTGCGGGCGATCCTTCGTTCGCCTCCCAGCGCAGCACGATGCGGCGATCCTTTGCGACCTCCACCACCTCGACCGGAAAAGCGCCGGGAAAATCATGGAAATCCCAGTAGACCGTCGCTCCGGTTTCGAGCCGCCCTTTCGCGCCGCCGGTGGTGAAGTAGCGTGAGAGCGTGGCGGGGTCGACGACGGCTTCGAAGACCTCGCCCACAGGCCTGGAGATATGCGCAGATACTCTGAACTTCAGCGGACCGTTCATGGTCGTCTCCTCCTCTTGGCGAAGCCTCAATAATGTTATAAAAATATAACATGTCAAGTGCGAATCAGGAGGATCTGGTCTTCAAGGCGCTGGCCGCGCCGGTGCGGCGGGCGATGCTCGACCGGCTGAAGGCGGGGCCGTTGACGACTGGGGCACTTTGCGAGTCATTTCCCGCACTTGACCGCTGTACGGTGATGCAGCACCTGAAGGTGCTGGAGGGGGCCGATCTCGTCATCGTCAAACGGGAAGGGCGGGAGCGCCGTAATATCCTGAACCCGTTGCCGATCAAGGCGATCCATGATCGATGGATCGGCGAGTATGCGGCGAACGCCGTCTCGCTGCTGGATCGCCTGAAACGCGACCTGGAAGGCTGATGGCCAGAGCACCGGGGCCCCGAAACCTCCGCGTGAGGCGTGGGCGATTTTGCACGGCACCATAAGGCGAATTGATATGTCGACGAGTTTTGCTGAAGGAACGCCCTTTCGGGTTGCGCGTTTCGGACAGCTCGCGTATCCGTGACGCTGTCCGCCGCTTGCCAGATTTCCTGCAAGCGGCTTTTTTCGTCCAGGGTTTTGAACATGTCCATGCAAACCGCAGTCCGGCCGGTAGGCTCCTCCAACAGTTGGGGCGCGCATATCCGCGCAACGCTGGCGCTGGGGATTCCGCTGATCGGCGCCCAGCTCGCCCAGCTCGGCATCCATACGACCGACGTCGTCATCGTCGGGCAGCTGGGTGCGCAGTCGCTTGCGGCGATGGTTCTTGCCGGCCAGTTCTTCTTCACGATCTTCATCTTCGGCTCCGGGTTGTCGATCGCCGTCGTGCCGATGGTGGCGCAGGCCTATGGCCGCGGCGACGTGGTCTCGGTGCGCCGGTCGCTGCGCATGGGCATGTGGGCCTCGATCGCCTACACGCTGCTGACGATGCCGCTCTTCTTCAATGCCGAGCGGATATTGCTTGCACTCGGCCAGAAGCCGGAGGTGGCGGCCCTGACCGCCGGTTACGTGATGATCGTCCAGTTCGGGCTCTTGCCGGCGCTGCTCTTTGCCGTGCTGCGCGCCCTCGTCAGCGCCATCGGCCGGGCGGGGATCGTGCTCTACGTGACGCTCGGGGTGCTGGTGATGAACGGCGTGCTGGCCTACGGCCTCGTACTCGGCCATTTCGGCCTGCCGGCGCTCGGCATGACCGGGGCGGCGATCGTCGCCGTCTGCGTCCAGTGGGCGAGCTTCCTCGCCATGGTCGCCTATATTCAAACTCGCGAGCAGACCCGCAAGTACGAGCTCTTCGTCCGCTTCTGGCGGCCGGACTGGCACGCGCTCTGGGAAGTCGTGCACCTCGGCCTGCCGATCAGCGTGACCGTTCTCGCCGAAGTGAGCCTCTTCACCGCCGCCTCGCTGCTGATGGGGCGCATCGGCACGATCGAGCTCGCCGCGCACGGGATCGCCCTGCAGCTCGCCTCCATCGCCTTCATGATCCCGCTCGGCCTCTCGCAGGCCGCGACGGTTCGGATCGGCGTCGCCCACGGCCGCGGCGATTATGCCGAGCTCGTGCGGGCGGCGATCGCCGTGCTGGCCATCGCCAGCCTGATCGCGATCGCCGGTGGCATTCTCTTCTTTTCGTTGCCGCGGGTGCTCAGCAGCGTCTTCATCGACGCCAACAAGCCGGAGGCGCCGGCGGTGCTCGATTTTGCCACGCACCTCGTGGTGGTCGCCGGCATCTTCCAGCTCGTCGACGGGCTGCAGGCGATCGCCAGCGGCCTGCTGCGCGGCCTCAAGGATGCCCGTGTGCCGATGGTCATGGCGCTCATCGCCTATTGGCCGATCGGCTTCTTCCTCGCCTGGCTGATGGCCTTCCCGCTCGGTCTCGGCGGGGTCGGCATCTGGCTCGGCTTCCTCGTCGGGCTCGGCAGCGCCTCGTTCCTGCTCTGTGCCCGCTTTTACCTCAGGGTGCGCTACGAAATGCGAACGGCCCGGCAGTGATTGCCGGGCCGTCGAAATAATCCTCTAATAAGAGAGTCCGATCAGCGCTCTGCGAGCGCCGCTTCGCCCTTTCTCTCGCGCACCATGTTCATGAAGCGGCGGAAGAGATAGTGGCTGTCCTGCGGACCGGGCGAGGCCTCCGGGTGATGCTGGACCGAAAAGACCGGCTTGCCGACGAGGCGCAGGCCGCAATTCGAACCGTCGAAGAGCGAAACGTGAGTCTCCTCAACGCCTTCCGGCAGCGACTTCGAGTCGACCGCGAAGCCGTGGTTCATCGAGACGATCTCGACCTTGCCGGTGGTGAAGTCCTTGACCGGATGGTTGGCGCCGTGGTGGCCCTGGTGCATCTTCTCGGTCGTGCCGCCGAGCGCCAGCGCCAGCATCTGGTGACCGAGGCAGATGCCGAAGACCGGCAGGCCACTGTCGATGAGCTTGCGGATGACCGGCACGGCATAGATGCCGGTTGCGGCCGGGTCCCCCGGGCCGTTCGACAGGAAGATGCCGTCGGGATTGAGCGAAAGGATGTCCTCGGCGCTGGTCGTCGCCGGCACCACCGTCACCTTTGCGTCGAGCCCTGCGAAGAGGCGAAGGATGTTGCGCTTCACGCCGTAGTCGACGCAGACGACGTGGTATTTCGCGTCTTCGGCGCCGAGCGTGCCAAAACCCTTGTTCCAGACCCAGGGCGTTTCCGTCCAGACCGAAGACTGGCCGGAGGTCGCGACCTTGGCGAGGTCGAGGCCTTCGAGACCGCTCCAGGCCTTCGCTTCCGCCTTCAGCGTTTCGAGGTCGAAGACGCCGGCCGGATCGTGGGCGATCACGGCGTTCGGGGCACCGTTCTCGCGGATCCAGGCCGTCAGTGCGCGGGTGTCGACGCCGCAGAGGCCGATGATGCCACGGGCTTTCAGCCAGGCGTCGAGATGCTGGGCGGCGCGGTAGTTCGAAGGATCGGTGATGTCGGCCTTGAAGATCACGCCGACGGCGCCGTGACGGGCGGCCGGGGTCAGGTCTTCGATGTCTTCCGCATTGGTGCCGACATTGCCGACATGCGGGAAGGTGAAGGTGACGATCTGGCCGAGATAGGAAGGATCGGTCAGGATTTCCTCGTAACCGGTGAGCGCGGTGTTGAAGCAGACCTCCGCCTGCACCTTGCCCGTCGCGCCGATTCCGCGGCCCTCGATCACGGTGCCGTCGGCAAGAACGAGAAGGGCGGTTGGCTTGCGGGTGGTCCAGGGGGCTGTCGCGGTCATATTCCGTTCCTTGGTTTAGCCGTCTGCCCCCGGTTCCCTTGAAGAACCGGCTGACAGTGGCCATCTTCTGTCGCAGATCGAGGCTGCGCGACAAAGCGCGCTTGAAGCCCTGATTACATTTTCGTGCAGGTGCCGGAAAATAGACGGATCGCTCCGCCAGGTCAATTCTTCACTGTGGAAACCGTGGAATTAACGTCCATCGGATTCAATGGCTTGTCTAATTGATTTGCCTGAGCGGGCACCACTGGCTATTACTGCGGGTCAACTGACAAGGAAAAGCCACAATTGACCGAGCCTGCCGAACGGCTTTTTCGTGGAGAAAGATCATGATGCGAGACGTGCTCGCCAATTCCCTCAAGGATGCCTTGAAGGCCAAGGATACGTGCCGGACGTCGACGTTGCGGCTGATCCAGGCTGCGATCAAGGACCGGGACATCGCCAATCGCGGGCTGGGCAAGGACCCGGTCAGCGACGACGAGATCATGCAGATCCTCGTCAAGATGATCAAGCAGCGGGACGAGTCCGCCCGCATCTACCAGGAGAACGGACGCCCGGAGCTCGCCGCCCAGGAGCGCGAGGAAATCGGCGTCATCAAGAGCTTCATGCCCGAGCAGTTGCCGGAAGAGAAGGTGCGCGAACTCTGCGCCTCCGTGATCACCGAGACCGGCGCGCAGGGCCTGCGCGACATGGGCAAGTGCATGAATGCGCTGAAAGAACGCTATCCCGGCCAGATGGACTTTGCCAAGGCTTCCGGGGTCGTCAAGGACCTGCTGAAGTAAACAGCGCCATTTTGAAACGGACCGCTGCAACTCCGCCTTCGGGCGGAGTTTTGCGTTCAGCGCTTCGAGCGCTTCTGCTCGGTCACGAAATGGCGCAGGACCGCGTTGATGCGCGTCTGGTAGCCCTTGCCGCTCGCCTTGAAGAAGTCGACGATATCTTCATCGAGCCGGATCGAGATCGCCGTCTTCGGTTGCGGAGTGACGGAGACGGCCTTTGACCAGTCGATGTCGATCAGGTCCTGCCAGTCGGGATCGTCACGCATGGCCGCGACGATGTCCTCGTCGGTCATGGCATCGACGCGTTTCCAGTCGGTTCTGTCCGCGCCGGCGGACAGCAACTTGTCCACGTCCTCAGCCGTAAGCTTGACGATACGCTCTTTGCTCATTCTTCCGCGCAACCCTTGCTGAGATTATCCTGCAGACATCGCCTCTCATCGTGTAGATCACGGCGATGAGTTTGTTCGTTCCCTCGCATATGGCCAAGGTCCGTCGTTCACCATTCTTGTCCGATGCGAACTCCAAGCGCTGACCTCGCAACGCTGAAGCCGCCTGCAGGAAATCAATTCCGTGTTTGGCGATATTCTTGATTCGCTTGTCTTCGTCCCAGTCGAAACTCACAGTTATCTATAACTTTCTCCGGCACTCCATATCGCGTTCACTACATCTCATTCGGAGTGCCGAATTTAGCTTGGCGTTCCGAATTATATCTTCCGTTGGACTATTTCCGAAGGTGTCGAGCCCGTCATAGTCCGAATGATATTCCGTGAGCGACCGCGATTGGTCTGGGGTATGTTAAAGATGAACTTCGACTGGCGTCTCCTCGTGAACTGATTGCCATGTATGACTGTATCTATTTTTGTATATACAGAATGTCTGCCTTGACGTCAATGCGCCCAGAAGCATGAAGCGTCGCCTGAACATCAGACGGGCGGCTCTTCAGACTGCCCTTCTGCCCACCTTGTGAATAACGGGTATGGATCATCGGCGCGATGGTATTTGCCGTGCGGGCGGCCTATATGGATGGATCGACCCCGAGGACATTCATGCGTTTTTCCCAACCCTTTCTCGACGAGATCCGCGACCGCGTGCCGATTTCGGCGGTGATCGGCCGGCGCGTGTCCTGGGATCGGAAGAAAACCAACGTCTCGCGCGGCGACTACTGGGCGTGCTGCCCCTTCCACGGCGAGAAATCGCCGAGCTTCCACTGCGAGGACCGCAAGGGGCGCTACCACTGCTTCGGCTGTGGCGTCACGGGCGACCATTTCCGCTTTCTCACCGATCTCGAAGGCCTGAGCTTTCCGGAGGCGGTCCAGCAGGTCGCCGACATGGCCGGTGTGCCGATGCCGGCGCCCGATCCGCAGGCCGAACGGCGGGAGAAGGAGCGCACGACCCTCCTCGACGTCATGGAGATGGCGACAGTCTTCTTCCAGGAGCAGTTGCAGACGGCGAACGGCGCCAGGGCGCGGGCCTATCTGCGCGAGCGCGGCCTTTCCGGGCGAACGATCGAGACCTTCCGCCTCGGCTACGCACCGGAGAGTCGCAACGCGCTCAAGGAATATCTCGCCGGCAAGGGCGTGCCGAAGGAACAGATCGAGGCTTGCGGCCTCGTGCGGCACGGCGACGACATTCCCGTCTCCTACGATTATTTCCGCGACCGCATCATGTTTCCGATCCTGTCGTCGCGCGACAAGGTCATCGCCTTCGGCGGCCGCGCAATGGCACCGGATGCGCTGGCGAAGTACATGAACTCGCCGGAGACGGAGCTCTTCCACAAGGGCAGCGTGCTCTACAACTTCTCCCGCGCGAGACGGTCGATCCAGGGCGCGGGCGGCGCCGATACGATCATCGCCGTCGAGGGCTACATGGACGTCATCGCGCTCGCCCAGGCGGGCGTGGCGAATGCCGTCGCGCCGCTCGGTACGGCGCTGACTGAAAACCAGCTCGACCTCATGTGGAAGATGACGCCGGTTCCGGTGCTCTGCTTCGACGGCGACGGCGCCGGTCAACGGGCCGCTTTCCGCGCCGTCGACCTCGCTCTTCCGCATCTCAAACCCGGCCGCTCCGTCCGCTTCGCGCTGCTTCCGGACGGCAAGGATCCGGACGATCTCGTCAAGCACGAGGGCCGCGCGCCCTTCGACAAGGTGCTCTCCGAGGCGCGACCGCTCGCCGAGATGGTGTGGCGGCGCGAGGTCGGGGGCGGCGGCTTCGATACGCCGGAAAAGCGCGCCGAGCTCGAGGCGCGGCTGAAGCAGGTGATCTCGGTTATCGCCGACGAGAGCGTCAGGCGGCATTACCAGCAGGACGTCCGCGACCGCCTCAACACCTTCTTCCAGCCGGTCGCACCGGCCGGACGCGGCGAACGTCGCGGCGGCTTCGAGCGCGGGCTGCGGCAAGGACAGGGCAGGGGCGGGGCTCCCGGACAGGGCTACGCGCAGCGTGGCGCGGCGGTCTCCGAGCGGCTGGCGCGGTCCGGCATGGTCAAGGGCCGGTCCGACCAGCCGACGCTTCGCGAGAGCGTGCTTGCGCTCACCGTGGTCAACCATCCGCAGATCCTGCAGGACGACTACGACGAGATCGCCCAGATCGAATACGAGAACCGCGACCTGCAGCGCCTCTGGTCGGCGCTCCTGACCGCGGCGGCGGGCGCGGGCGCCCATCTCGACCGCGACCATCTGACGGCAAAGCTGGACGAGCAGGGCTTTTCCGAACTCATCCGCAATCTCGACCAGCAGATCCGCAATGCGCGGCTGTGGACGGCGACCGAGATCGCCGCCGGCGAGGATGCGCGCGAGGGCTATCGCCAGGCGCTGTCGCTGCACAAGCGGGCGCGGGCGCTGAAGACGCAGCGGCTCGAACTCGAGCGCGAGATCGCGGAGGCGACGGAAGCGGAGGATGCCGATCGCATCGGCCAGTTGATCGGCGCGCTGCATCAGGTACAGCTCGAGATCACCCGCATGGAGAACCAGGAGGCGATCGTCGACGGCTTCGGCGTGATGTCGGGACGGGTGAAGGGGGCTGCGACCGGACACCACTAGGCGGCTCGTCGGGCGATCGCCGGCAATATCGGCTTCGGCGGTGCTCTCCCCCTTGTCTTCCGCGGTTTCGATCCTACATCTGCGTTGACAAACGAGGCTGATGGCTCGTTGCCGCGGTTTTTCTCCAATTTTCCTGGGTATTGACGCCTGGAGAGCTTGACGCCGGGAAAATTTGTGGGAATCACCAGAACGGGCATTTGTAGGTGAATTGGATCAGGGCGGATCTATATTACCATGTGCGGTCATTCGGAAGCGCAGATGTGCGGCGTGGCCGTGGGTACTCCCGTAGTTAATCGGGGATTAAAGATCATTCCGTTAGGTCAGTGACTGTGATTCGCGGCGGACAGGGCTCGTTGGAGCCTGTCCGCGTGGCGGCACGTGGTAATAGCGTCAGGGAAAGCGACGAGATACATGGCAACCAAAGTCAAAGAAAACGAAGAAGCCGACAGCGAACGCGACGGCGCGACGGACGGTCCGCTTCTCGATCTTTCCGATGACGCGGTCAAGAAGATGATCAAGGCGGCGAAGAAGCGCGGCTACGTCACCATGGACGAGCTGAACTCGGTGCTGCCTTCTGAAGAAGTCACCTCGGAGCAGATCGAAGACACCATGTCCATGCTTTCGGACATGGGCATCAACGTCGTCGAGGACGAAGAGGTCGAAGAGGCCGCATCCGACGACGACGACGGTGGTGACGACGGCGAGGAAGGCGGCGAACTGGCGCCGAGCGCCGGCACCGCGCTCGCGACCGCCAAGAAGAAAGAGCCGACCGACCGCACGGACGATCCCGTGCGCATGTACCTGCGCGAAATGGGCTCGGTGGAGCTTCTCTCGCGCGAGGGCGAAATCGCCATCGCCAAGCGCATCGAGGCCGGCCGCGAGACGATGATCGCAGGGCTTTGCGAAAGCCCGCTCACCTTCCAGGCGCTGATCATCTGGCGCGACGAACTGAACGAAGGCACGACGCTGCTCCGCGAGATCATCGATCTCGAAACCACCTATTCCGGTCCCGAGGCCAAGGCTGCACCGCAGTTCCAGAGCCCGGAAAAGATCGAGGCCGACCGCAAGGCGGCGGAAGAGAAGGAAAAGGCACGGCGCAGCCGTTCGTCGAGCGAAGACGACATCACCAATGTCGGCGGCGAAGGCCTGCCGCCGGAGGAAGAGGAAGAAGACGAGGACGAGAGCAATCTGTCGCTGGCGGCGATGGAAGCCGAACTGCGTCCGCAGGTCATGGAAACCCTCGACCTCATCGCCGACACCTACAAGAAGCTCAGGAAGCTGCAGGACCAGCAGGTGGAGGCGCGCCTTGCCTGCGCCGGCACCCTGTCCTCCGGCCAGGAACGCCGCTACAAGGAACTCAAGGACCAGCTGATCACGGCGGTGAAGTCGCTGTCGCTCAACCAGAACCGCATCGATGCGCTGGTCGAGCAGCTCTACGACATCAACAAGCGCCTCGTTCAGAACGAGGGCCGGCTGCTGCGCCTTGCCGAATCCTACGGCGTCAAGCGCGAGGCCTTCCTGGAACAGTATCAGGGCGCGGAACTCGACCCGAACTGGATGAAGTCGATCGGCAATCTGGCGGCGCGCGGCTGGAAGGAATTCGCCCGCGAGGAAAACCAGACGATCCGCGACATCCGCTCGGAGATCCAGAACCTCGCCCAGGAAACCGGCATCTCGATTTCGGAATTCCGCCGCATCGTGCACATGGTGCAGAAGGGCGAGCGTGAAGCGCGCATCGCCAAGAAGGAGATGGTGGAAGCCAACCTCCGTCTCGTGATCTCGATCGCCAAGAAGTACACGAACCGCGGCCTGCAGTTCCTCGACCTCATCCAGGAAGGCAATATCGGCCTGATGAAGGCGGTCGACAAGTTCGAGTATCGCCGCGGCTACAAGTTCTCGACCTATGCCACCTGGTGGATTCGGCAGGCGATCACCCGCTCGATCGCCGACCAGGCCCGCACGATCCGCATTCCGGTGCACATGATCGAGACGATCAACAAGATCGTCCGTACCTCGCGCCAGATGCTGCACGAGATCGGCCGCGAGCCGACGCCGGAGGAACTGGCCGAAAAGCTCGCAATGCCGCTCGAAAAGGTCCGCAAGGTCCTGAAGATCGCCAAGGAGCCGATCTCGCTCGAAACGCCGGTGGGCGACGAAGAAGATTCGCATCTCGGCGATTTCATCGAGGACAAGAACGCGCTTCTGCCGATCGACGCGGCCATCCAGGCGAACCTCCGGGAAACCACGACCCGCGTTCTCGCCTCGCTGACCCCGCGCGAGGAACGCGTGCTGCGCATGCGCTTCGGCATCGGCATGAACACCGACCACACGCTCGAAGAAGTCGGCCAGCAGTTCTCGGTCACCCGCGAACGCATCCGCCAGATCGAAGCCAAGGCACTCCGCAAGCTCAAGCACCCGAGCCGGAGCCGCAAGCTCAGAAGCTTCCTGGACAGCTGAGATTGTTGAGAGTAGTTTTTTTACTAGAGAAGCGGGCCTGACGGTCCGCTTTTTTTGATGGTCATTAGCCTTCGGAGGTGGCTTGATGTCTGAGCCTGGGGACGTCGCAAGCTTTGACGAGCTGGTCTCATCCCTATCGCTAGTTTCGCGATGGAAGGCGCATGTTGTCGCTACGCGCTGTTCATTGCGCGCCATGCTGCTCTTTTTTGATGAACTGAAGGGTGACACAGACAGGTTGGCCACATTCCTCTTGGGGACCTTTCGGTGTAGCGCCATTTCTTATGCGTTTCATTTTCTCGAGAGACCGAACGTCTCGAGAGCGGCAACGCTTGCCTCTGACTTCTTAATTGAGAAGATCAAGTTTCCCAACCGTATCAACTCGGTAACAGCGTCGGTCTTTTGCGCCGAGGCGGTAGATGAAGCCAAATCAACGTACCTTTCCTTGGAGAGTGCATCTGATTGCTTCGGTGGCTTAGCTATTGAGGAGCCATTCTGGCGATCGGTTTCTCTTGACCTTAGGCGGATGGGAACACTGGAGGACAGCGACATCCTGACGGCTCCGCTGTGGCCGAAGAGCGACGACGCAGATTGGGATCCCGTGTTGCGTCGTTTCTTGCTTCAGCTAAAGAGCCTCCCTCCTCAGTGGAATTTGGTTGAAGAGTGGTTCCTTGAAGTGCAGAAGGGCAGCAACTCCATTCTTGATCGAGCAAAGAGAGTCGATTTCTACAGAGTGTTGGTGAGTTCCGATCGTGAGTTCTGGGAAAGGGATCCACATCAGGTAATCCGCGAGATTGGCGAGCGCTGGCATTCATCCGCCGACGAAGTCAGCAAGCAGGCACCTGCTCCCTCACGGACCAATTCAACCGCCACCACTGCTGATTTCTTCATTAGCTATTCGGCCAGCGACGAAGCTGAAGCACGAGAAATCGCCGGATTCCTTGAAGAGGCCGGATATAGCACGATTGTGCAGTTCAAGGACTTTCCGGTCGGCTCTAATTTTGTAATTGAGATGCAAGAGGCATTGGAACGGGGAGCGCGAGCGATTGCGCTCTTATCGCCGGATTACGTCGCTTCTGATTACTGCCGAGCCGAGTGGGCCGCCATCTACGCGATGGATCCGATCGGTAAGACGCGGAAACTAGTCTCATTTCTGCTAAAACCGACGGAGCTAAACCGCCTCGCACGACAGATTGTCTATAAGTCCCTTTTTGGCCTCCGTGGAGATGAACGGCGACAGGCGGTATTGGAGGCAATACGACACCAACCGGCGTCGGCTACACCGGGAGAGATAGCTCAGCGCCTAGCGGAAACCGCTAGCCCCGACGTAATTAGTACGCCTGATGAAAAGCTCGACGCTGTGCCCAACGCGACCTTCGACCGCGCTGTCTACGACGTCGATTTGCCCGATTTGCCTACTGTCCTACGCTCAACTGTTTCGGCTCTGCTCGCTGCGTTGCCCGCCAATGCGCCACCGGTGATCGGAGCGGCTCTCGAAGAATACAGGGCGCACCTCGATGAACGTGGGACGAAGCCTATTGTGGGGCTCTTGGTGGATTATGCCGAGACCGCACAACTGGAATTCAACTCCACCGATTTCGAATTGTGGGGTGCCGGTTTGTCCCATCTTTTCAAGCGATACTTCTCCTATCATGCCAAGTTTCTTGGTCACTATCCGCTGTCGCAGGAGCGCGAACGGACGTTCGCGGAGGCAGAGGTCAACGAAGATTTGGCAAGTGGCAGAGATTTTGTCGGCCCTGTCACCCAAGTTGCAGAGGCCATTGATCGTCTCGCCGAAATCGGTGGGGTGACGCCCGGATATGAGCGCGTTGTAAAGGCTCAGGCGCGAATGGCCGTAGATATCGATGGTTTGCCTCCTAATGCTGGTGAAAACGCCGGCAAAGGAAACAATGTGACGCCAAAGCGTCGCTTCGTGCTAATGCAAATAGGTTTCTGGGAGCGTTCGCTTGCCGCTTTGGCAGGAATAGCAACATTGGCAGCAACTCCTCAGGGACGGGCTGCAGTTGTTACTCTCCAGCGAGCTATCGAGGCATTCTTGAAGTTCCTTGTCTGAATGGCTTCTCTCGCACCCGTGACCGCGGAGGACTTTATCCCGTCTCCTTTCCGACTTACATGCTCTGCATGAACGACGAGACGGTAAGGCCGCGCAGCAACAGCACTCTCCGATGGGGCATACCGGCCTCCGTCGCGCTGCATCTCGTCTTCGCTGCCGTCCTCTTCTTCGAGCTGCCCTTCGAGATGCCCGCGCCGCAGAAGGAGGAGAGCGTCAGCGTCGAGATCGTGCCGCCGCCGGAGGAGAAAAAGCCGGAGCCGCCGCCTCCTCCGAAGGAGGAGAAGAAGGAAGAACCTCCGCCGAAGCGGGAGGAACAGAAGCCAGAGCCTCCACCCGCCGCCGCAGAGGGGCAACCCCCAGGCGGGCGCGTGCCGATCCCGACGCTGCGTCCGGTCTTCGCCTTCGGCGAGAAGGACAGCGGCCCGCGTGAAGCGCGCGACGGCAACTCCGCGGAGGAACCGGCGGCAAAGCCTCCCGAGGAGAAACCGAAGGTCGAGCCCAAGCCTCCGGCCGAGACGGCGGAGAAGAAGGAGCCTGCGGCCGGGGCGAAGCCGCAGCCGAAGATCGATCTCCCGAAGGCCGACATGGCGGACGAGACGGCGAAGCCAGGCGCCGGCGATCTTGCTGCGGAAACGATCGCCGCGCTCGAGGAGGCCGCGCCGGAAAGCCCGCCGAAGACCGAGCCGAAGCCGGACGCGCCGACCGAAACGGAAGCACCGAACGACCTTCCGGAGGCGAAAAAGCTCTTTTCCACCGCGATCACCGACAACCCCGTCGCGAAGACGGCGATGGGCGACATGCCGCGGGAGGAGCGCGCCGCCGAGCTCTGCGTGACCGAACTGCGCGAGCAGCTCCGTCGTGCCTCGCCGCCCTACCGGCCGGAGCTCCTGCCGTCCTTCGGGCTGAAGACCGGGACGGTGCTCGACGTCCGCAACGCCGCCTTCCGGGCGAGTGCGCGCTGGTACGAGCTGCGCTTCCGCTGCGAGCTCGACGCGGACGCGATGACCGTGCGCTCCTTTGCCTTCGCGGTCGGCAAGGAAATCCCGAGGAGCGAGTGGAAGAGCCGGGGCTTTCCGGTCTTCTGAGTCTCTCGTTACCCGAGAAGCGCGAGGCGACCGGCGATCGTCCACATGACGAGTGCGATCACCCCGTCCAGCAGGCGCCAGGCGGCGGGGCGGGCAAAGAGCGGGCGTAAGAGGCGCGCGCCGTAGCCGAGCGAGAAGAAGAACAGGAAGGAGCCGGCCGCCGCACCGAGCCCGAAGGCGGTCTCCCGGCCCGGATACTGCGTCGAGATCGAACCGAGCAGCACGACCGTATCGAGATAGACGTGCGGGTTCAGCCAGGTGAGCGCAAGGCAGGTCGCGAGCGCCGCCGCAAGGCTCTGTGCCTCGGTGGCGGAGGGGTCTAGGGCGGCGTTGCCCGCGATCGCCGCGCGCAGGCTTTTCAGGCCATAAAAGGCGAGAAAGGCGACACCGCCGAAGCGCAGCGCCGGCTCGAGCCAGGGCAGGGCGCCGGTCGTCGCGCGAAAGCCGGAGACGCCGGCAGCGATCAGCAGGGCATCGGAGGCGGCACAGGTGAGGCAGATTGCGAAGACGTGTTCGCGCCTCAGCCCCTGACGGAGCACGAAGGCGTTCTGGGCGCCGATCGCGACGATCAGGCTGAGGCCGAGGAAGAAACCGGAAATCGCTGCTGTCGTCATCGGACCTCTCCGTCAGAAATGGTCTTTGACTACGCCTCGGCGATGGATTAGAAAAATTAAATTCTTGCGATCTGGATAAGAGAAATTCACCCATGATGGACTATGCGCTGCTGGATGCGCTCGCAACCGTTCTCCGCGCGGGCAGCTTCGAGAAGGCCGCGCGCCTTCTCGGCCTGACGCCTTCGGCGGTGTCGCAGCGGATAAAACTCCTCGAGGAGCGTCTCGGCCTCGTGCTCGTCGTCCGCGGCCAGCCCTGCACGGCGACGCCCGCCGGCCAGAAACTCTTCCGCCACGTGGAGGAGGTGGCGCTGCTCGAAAACAGCCTGCGCGAGGAGATCGGCGTCGGCGCGATCCCCGCCGAACGTCCGAGCATCCGCATCGCCGTCAATGCCGACAGCCTGGCGACCTGGTTCGTCTCGGCCATGGCGGGGGTCGAAGACTGTCTGTTCGACCTCGTGCTCGACGACCAGGACCACAGCGCCGAGTGGCTACGGCGCGGCGAGGTGCGGGCGGCGGTGAGCGGCGACAGCGGTGCGGTGCAGGGCTGCGACAGCCGCCCGCTCGGGGCGCTCCGCTACATCGCGACCGCGAGCCCGGCCTTCGCCCGGCGCTGGTTTCCCGACGGCGTGACGCCGGAGGCGCTCGCCGCCGCGCCGTGCCTCACCTTCAACGCCAAGGACATGCTGCAGGCGCGCTGGATCGGAAAGGTGTTCGGCGAGGCGGTGGCCACGCCGACCCACTGGCTCCCCTCGTCAGAGGCCTTCGTCGACGCGACGCTCGCCGGCATTGGCTGGGGCATGAACCCGGAGGCGCTGGTGCGCGACCTGATCGCCGAAGGCAGGCTGGTGCCGCTCGTCGAGGATGCGCCTTACGACGTGCCGCTCTACTGGCATTGGAGCCGGTCGGTGCAGCCGGCGATCCGCGGCATCACCGCGGCGGTGATGGAGGCCTCCGGCGCCGTCCTGCTGCCGCCGGAAACATGAGCGCCGGCTGCCCCTTGCCGCGGCGGCCGCCGCGCGCTACCTCCTCGGAATGGGTGGAGAAGCGGGGAGAAGAAAGATGCGCCTCAAGAGCCAGATCGATGCGAGCCTCGCGGCGCTCAACCGTCGCGATTTCGAGGCCCTGATGGGGCTGATCGACGACGATGCCGCGCTCGACATGCCGGACGGCAGCCGGGTGATCGGCGCCGAGTCGATCCGCAACACGCTCGCGGCCTTCCTCCTCGGCCGCGACATCCGCTTTTCCGACATCGTGGTGATGACCGGCGAGGCGGATCTCCGTGGTGCGGCCGAGGTGACGCTTTCGGCCGTCACGAGGGCAGCGCCCGGCGAGGACGAGCCGGAGGAGGGACGGGTTTCGCTGCCGGCGGTCGTCGTCTTCGAACGCGACGACGGGCCGTTCCAGAGAATCAGCCTCTTCTGCGCGACGCCGCTCTAGAGCCGGTTTACGACAGATAGTCTTCGAGGACCTTGATGATCATCGCGTGGTCTTCCTCCGAGGCAAGCCCGGAGACGGTGATGGCGGCGACGACGCCGGTGCCGGTGACACGGACCGGAAAGCTGCCGCCGTGGCAGGCGTAGTCGAGCGGATCGAAGCCGTGGTCGGGACCGAGCGTGCGGCCCTTGAGGCGATAGCTTTCGCCGACGCGCATCGAAGACTTGTGGAGCCTGAGCGTCACGTTGCTCTTGCGCCGCGCCCAGTGGTCGTTGTCGGGCGAGGAGCCGGGGAGCGCAGCATGGAAGAGTGTGCGGTCCGGCGTGCGGATGTCGATGACCACCGGGGCCTCGTCCCGCCTTGCGGCCCGGACCAGCCGCTCGCCGACCTCATAGGCCACCGTCTCGTCGAAGGCCGCAAAGACGAGCGCCTTTTCCTGCGCCTCGAGTCCATCGATCAGGCTGGTGTCCGTGCTCATGGCGTGCTCCTCTGCTGGACGTGACGGTCGCCGTGGACCTTGCGGCGGCGCGGCATCGAATGTCAAATGCATCCGCCCCGACGGCAGGGGCGAGAACCGGCCGACGACGGAGGTGAACGTGCCGCAGACCATTCTCACCATCGCGACGTCGGGGCAGGGGCTCTACGAGTTCACCGACGAGGTGCGCCGCTTCGTCTCCGGCCACGGCGGCGAGGGCCTGCTGACGCTCTTCGTCCGCCACACCTCCTGCTCGCTGTTGATCCAGGAAAACGCCGACCCTTCCGTGCAGGACGACCTCACCCGTTTCCTGCGCCGGCTGGTGCCGCCGGCCGACGATCCGTCGATGCGCTGGGTCACCCACGACAGCGAAGGGCCGGACGACATGCCGGCGCATATCAAGGCGGCGCTGACGCCGGTCTCGCTCTCCGTGCCGGTCAACGACGGCCGGCTGCTCCTCGGCACATGGCAGGGCGTCTATCTCTTCGAGCACCGCGACCGGCCGCATCGGCGTTCCGTCGTCCTGCACCTTTCCCCCTGATCCGGTCGTCCGCCGATGAACGGCACGTGAACGGCGGGTTCTGACAGCGTTCAGCCCCGCGCCGCTATCGTCTTCCCAATCGACAGGCAAACGGAACCCAAGGGTTCCACGCCACTGACCAAGGAGGAAGACATGCGCAACATTCTCGCAAAGGCAGGCCTTGCGGCCCTCATCGCCCTCGGCGCGGTATCTGCGACGGCCGGCTCCGCTGCGGCAGGCGCGGATTTCGGCGTCGGCATCTATATCGGCGAACCCGGCTATTATCCCGGCGAGCGCCACGGCTGGCGCGACCGCCACGAGCGCCATGATCGCTACGAGCGCCACGAGCGGCGCCAGTACCGGCCCTGCAATCCTGCCCGCGCGGTGGAAAAGGCCCGCTGGAACGGCCTTCGCCATGCCCGCGTCCGGCGCGTGACGCAGCACAGTGTGGTCGTCTCCGGCTATCGCTACGGCGAACGCGACCGGATGGTCTTCGCCAACGTTCGCGGCTGCCCGATCACCCGCTACTGATCGCGCCCGCACCGCTGGGGGCGCCGGCCGCTCCTGCCTCGGGTCAGGTCCGGGCAGGGGCGGCCGTTCGCATTTTTTCGGCCTATTGCTTGATGGCGTAGGTGATGTTGACCGTCACGCTGTAGCTGTTCTCGCCGGCCTCGATCGGTGCCGGCGCTCCGGCCATCATGTCCTTCTCCATGGCGGCGCGGAACATCGGCTGCGGCATCGGCCGGGCGAAGTTCTCGCTGATCTCCACCACGCGGCCGAGCGTCACGCCGGCGGCGTCTGCGAGCGTCTTCGCCTTGGCGATCGCCTCGGCGGCGGCCGCCTTGCGGGCCTCGTTGATCGCGGCGTCCGGCTCGTCGTTGGTGAAGACGATGCTGCCGCCCTGGTTGACGCCGAGCCGCACCGACTGGTCGATGATCGCGCCGAGCTTGCCGAGATCGCGCACCCTGACTGTGAGCCCGTTGGTGACCGCATAGCCGATGATCTCCGGCTCGCGGATCTCTTCGTCGTCGTTGCGGTCGCGGTAGCGCGGCATGACCGAGAAATCGCTGGTCTGCAGGTCGCGCGCCTCGATGCCGCCCGCCTTCAGTTCGGCGATGACCTTGCCCATCGCCTCGGTGTTGGCGGCGAGCGCCTCGGCGGCGGTCGGCGCCTCGCGCAGGACGCTCAAGGAAAGGACCGCGAGATCGGGCGCCAGTTTCGCCTCGCCCTCGCCGGAGACGATGATGGTGGCTTCGCGCAGCTTTTCCTCTTCGGCGAAAGCGGCGGCGGGGGAAAGCGTGGTGGCGCAGGCGAGCGCCGCGAAGGCGAGGGAAGGCAGGATACGGCTCGTCATCGTCTAGTCCTCTCGTTGATCGGTCCCTTCGCATAGCGTGATGGCGGGTGATTGTGTAGCCATTGCGGCAATGGCTTGTCGCCTCCCGCGAATTGCGTTAGAGCGGGTCCTTGCCGGCGGGGACCATTGCCGCCGGCGGCGCCTTGCGCCGGGCCTGTAGCTCAATGGTCAGAGCCGGCGGCTCATAACCGCTTGGTTGGGGGTTCGAGTCCCTCCGGGCCCACCATTCTTGCTTTTCTGCCGTCGTTATTTCCGCTTTGGCCGTGTAACTCCCGCCACCCACGGCAAGGGCTTGCCGCAATCCGTGGCTCCGCCAGATTGTCAAAAATCCCTCAAGTGTAACCCGCAATAACAGATGGCACAGGTCGGGAATATCCGGGAATTGGCGGGAACGGTCGGGAAAAGGCCGAGATTAGAAGGCTTTTCGAAGGATCGTTAGTGATCAACGCCGCGAGAACGGACGCAAGATCAGATGGCAGGCGCGGGTTTTAGAGTCCGAACCTCTCGGCGCGGCGTCCGCAGGCCAGCGCCTCACCCGAGATAGTATAGACGCGAACTCCGAAATCGGTTCGGAGTTAAGCGCTTCTTGAAATCTCGCACCATATCAAGGCTTTGCCGAAAAACTGGGCTGCTACCTAGGGCGCGAACTCCGAAGTCAGCTACAGCGAACGCTGACGCGAAGTCGGAGTTACCGGAAACATGGTTTCCACTTAACAACGCAATGAATTCAATAAATCCCAGCCTCAAACTGGAAACTGACGCTATAGCCAGCCGGAACCGTGCAGCGTCTCGTGTACCGTCCAGCAGTAATCGATAACCGCCTGTGCACTTTGGCTTTTCAGCGCCGAGAAGTCACCCTCGACGCGCTCGATGAACTGGTCTCGCTGAGCATCGTCGATAAGGTCGAGCATGCTGTCAGCCCACTTCGCAGTCGTCGGATTGAGATCGATATTACAAAGCTTGGCACTCGTTGTCATAGTGACAAGGTCTCCCCACGATCGACCCGACGCGAAAGCCCCGGAGAACCCGAGAACAGCCGAGAAAAACACGATGATGCCAACACGCATGTCTTAATCCCCTCAAATAGACCGACCGAACCACACGACACGGCCCGAGACGCGGACGAACTCGGCCTCGTTGGCCGGAATGTCCTCGTGTGGATAGAGCGCGTTGTCGCTGATCAGGCGAAGAGCGCCGCTCATAAGTATATGAATTCTCTTAATCAATAGCCTGTTCCCGACGACGAGAACGTAGATCGCGTTGTCGATGATGTGCCGGATCGACGTGTCGACGAGGGCGATATCTCCGTCGCGGATCGTCGGCTCCATACTGTCGCCGCGGATGTTGAGCAAGCGAACAGCGGCTGGATTGATACCTTTGCGACGCAGCCAACGTGTTTGAAACGCCACAAAATCCAGCGCTTGTTCGTTTTCGACGAGTGAACCTGCACCGGCCGACGCTTCGACGTCGAGCCGCTCGATTAGGGTTAGGTCAGGCATCGTTGATGCTTGATCCTGGCCGCGCACCGGCCCTTTGCCAGCTATGAGCCACTCTACTGCCACGCCGGACGTCTCGGCGATACGCAGCGCCTTGTCCGCAGTTGGATACTTGCCCTTCAAGTAGCCACGCAGCGTCGCCTCAGGGAGTTCGCATCTTTTCGCGAATGCATTCACCGATTCGGTGCCAATTGCCTCGCGAATTCTCGCGCCAAACTCCGGATCGAGTCTCTCCATAACCAAACTCACCATACTCTGACCCGCCGTCAGACTTTCGACACACCAGCCAACTGCCAGCTAAGCGCATGTTTTTCCTAGCATTCGCGAAAATACGCGAGCGCTACGCCACATTCGGAACTCTGACGCTGAAAATTCGCGAATATCACTTGCCTGGTTCGTGAGTTTTTGCGAATATCAGTTGCGACACAGTTTCAACACCAACCCCCAAGCCAACCGACCTTTGCAGAGGTCAGAATTTCAAGGGAGCCATCATGACGACCACACGGAAGTGGGATCGTGAGACCATCAAGAAAGAGCTACTCCGGCAGAACAAGACGCTGACCGGAATTGCCCGCGATGCTGGCCTTTACGACAGTGCCTGCAGAGCCGGGATCATCGGAGCGAGCAGGCCAGGTGCCGAGGCGATAGCCCAGGCGCTCGGCGTGCCGTTCCGGGAGATGTTTCCGGACGCCTACACACACGGTCGTCATGACGGATCGGAGACTATCAGCAACAGGAAAGGCAAGGCGAGTCAAAAACACGGCGCGTCAACTGACAACGCCAGGAGCGTTGCATGACCGCAATGTCCACAAAAGCCGCCGCCGTTGCCAGCGCGCCGAAAGCGCCCGCGATCACCTCCGTTCCCGTCACCTCAATCGACATCCCCGCTCACCACCGCCAGCACAGCCGTTCCGACGTCGAGGCCATGGCTGAGGATATGGCGGTCCACGGCCAACTGCAGCCCATCGAGATTGTTCCGCGCGCCGATGCGATCGGACGGCACTGGTTGATCTTCGGCTCCCTTCGTCTGCAGGCCGCGGCCTTCAACGGCAACGCCGGGATCAATGCCATCGTCAAAGAGGAGGCCGAGTTCGCCACCGACGCCCGGCGCCGGTTGCGCTCGATCTCGGAGAACATGGCACGGGTTGTCTTGTCGGCACTCGACCGCGCTGTGGCCATCGCCGACTGGTGCGACATCTACCGGGCTGCCAAGCCACACTTGAAGCCAGGCCCCAGGTCCGCCGATGCGAGAGATCCGGACGCGAGTCTAAAGTTTAGACTCACGGCATCGGACCTCGACCGGCCGGGAACGCCTCTCGACCTCGATCTGATCCTCGCCGGTGAGTTCGAAGCCAGCTTTTCCGAGGCCGCACAGGCCTTCCTCGGCATATCCCGCGCCGGGGTCTTCCGCGCACTCAAGATCGCCTCGATCCCGTCCCTGCAGCGCGACCGTATCGCGCTCCACTGGATGGCACGGTCCGAGGGCGAACTCTACAAGCTCGCCACCCTCAAGCCGACCGACCGCCAGGTCTCGGTCCTCGACCTTATCCTCGCTGACAAAGCCGGAGGCGTCGACGAGGCACTCGACCTTCTCGACGGCCGGACGCGCAACGCGCCCTCGAAGTGGGAGGTCATCCACCAGACATTCTCCCGCCTGCCGACGTCGGACCAGGATCACTTCTTCGACCTCAACGAGGCGTCGATAGACCGCTGGCAGGCATCCAGAAAGGGCCGCAGGTAATGGCCCGCCGCCGCGACACCATGACAGCCGACCTGTTTGCCTGGGAGCCGCCGCAAGTGGCCGCAGGCTACAGCGAGGATGTGGCCGGTCGCGGCGCACTCGACAACCGTATTGCCCGCTCCATCAGCCGGGCAATGAAGGACGCGAGAGATCGCGGCCTGCAGCGGGCGGATGTCGCCCGGAGAATGAGCGAATTCCTCGGCCGTACGGTTTCGGAAGACACGCTCAACAAGTGGGCGAGCGAGGCTTCCGGCCAGCACCGGATCTCGCTCGACGCCTTCATCGCGCTGATCGAGGCCACCGGCGCGCACGAGCTGATGGGGCTCGTGACCAACGGCTTCGGGTTCGTGGCCGTGCCAGAGCGCTACCGCGACCTGATCGAACTGCACCTGATCGAAGAACATGAGCGCGAGATCGCCGCACGCCGGCAGGCGCTCGAAGCAAGAGTGAGAGCCAAGCGATGAACCGCAGAAATCCTCGTGAAATCCCTTATTTCGACAATCTTCCGGCGCGGGCCATGCCGGCCCTGCAGGCAGCCTTCGACAAGGCCGTGGAAGGCCAGTTCGGCACGTCGGTCATCCACCGCCTGTTCTGCAACGACATCTCCCGGCTCGGCATCGATCCGCCGCTGCAGCCGGTCATGTCGCAATGGATCGACAACGTGCGCAAGGGCGATGTCTTCCGGCCCGGCGGGGCAAAGGCCAAACGGCCGGCGCCGGTCGATCCGCAGCGCGCATCCGTGGTCGACGAGGTCGATTCCGAAATCGTCGAACTGCTCGAACGCGAGCTGACGCCCGGCGAAGAGACCGCGCCGAAGACACCGTTCTTTACGCCTGATTTTCCCGCCGAGGAGACGGCCGATCCGACGGCTGCGCTGATCGACGGCATGCTTCGGGACGCCAAGGCCAAGCTCGCCCGCGATTTCGAAGCCGAGGCCAAGCGCATTGTGGCGCAGCGTCTGCGCGATCTCGCCAACACGCTCGAAGGGGCACATTGATGAGCGAGAGCGCGACCTTCCTGCAGACAGCCGGCGGGATCTTCCTCATCTGGACGACCGCCACGGTTGCCGCCGTCGTCGCCTACCGGCGGCAGACCCGCCGGCCGCTGTGGGTCTCGACCCTCATGTTCGGATGCTTCGCGCTCGCGCTCCTCGCCGCCCTCGTCATTCTTCTCGCCGCAGCAGGTGTCGCATGATCCGGAAGGACCGCCAAAAACTCATGTCGTCTCAGCTCCTCCGGGATTATCGCGCCGCTCGCGTTTCAGCATCTGATGGTACTGATCAGCCTGTAGCGCCGCACCTCGCTCAACTCTTTCGAGCTCCTCAAGGACATGGCCCGGCCGCAGGTTCAACTGTTCGAGTTGAAGACGAAAGATTTCAAGAGAGTGCGCGGAATATGATGCGTCAATTTCTTCGGTCACGGAGAACGCAGAGGCCGTCGCCATGAGCGTGTCGACGATCTTCAGCAAGTTGGCTTTGTCGATCACGCCCTTGTCCAACAGCGCGCAGGCGACAGCAGTTGCCGGCCAATACGAATTGCAAGCGATCGCATGCGTTCCGGTCAGTTCGTTGTCGAGGTCTTCTAGGCGATCCAAAACCGCTTTCTCGTCCATTTCAATCGTCTCCTCGTGCTCGTCTCGCGGGGTGATGACAGGCGTCGGGAGGCAGTGCCGCGCCTCCCGACGCCGCCAGCCTAGACCGATTCCTCATCCATTCCACGCCATTCCGCGCCGATCCGGTTTCTCGTCCGGTGCGGAGATCCTGCGCGCCCGCCGTGCCACCCCCCCTGCGGCGGGCGTGCAGGTCACAGTTTCCGGAGGTGTCCTTTGAAACACTGGCTGACAGCCCGCGAGATTGCCGCAGAGAAGCTGCCGGACATGCCGGAGACTGAGAGCGCGATGATCCGTTTGGCCGACCGCGAAGCCTGGAACAGCCATCCGACCTATGCCCGCAAGCGGCAGGGGCGCGGCGGCGGCATGGAATACCACTATCGCATCCTGCCGACGCTGGCGCAGGTCGCCTATGTCCAGAAGCACATGACGATCGGCGCCGAGCCGGTCGCACGGCCCATCGAGACCGACGCGCCGATCGCCACCGGCCGGGCCGGCGAGGAACGCGACGCACGGCTCGCGATCGTCGCCGCCTTCGAACTCTTCGAACGTGGCCTGCGCATCAATCGCCAGGGCTGCATCGCGGTGTTCTGCGACAAGTACGACATGGGCTCGATCAAGGTCGAGGATTGGGTCAAGGCGCGCATTCCAGCCGTCGGCCGGCGGACGCTGTGGCGCTGGTTGAGCGTCAAGCGGCAAGGCAGAACCGAGGCGCTGGCGGTCGACCGGTCCAAGGCCCGTGCCGGTACCGGCGTGCTGGAGACGGCGAACGACGGAAAGGTCCGCAGCCGCATTCTCGGCCTCATCGCCCATGCACCGCAGCTCTCGGCCGATGCCGTCCGCACACAGGTCCGCGCCGACTTCGGCGAGTTCCTGAAGGTCTATTCAAGCGGCGTTGAAAAGCACGTCGTGGTTCCTTCGCTGCGCACCTTCCAGCTCTTCCTCGTAAAGCTGAAGGAAGAGCACAAGGTCGAGCTGCTGAAGCTGACCAACCCCGACCAGTTCCGCTCGCACATGGCGCCGTCCGGCCGCGGCATGTATTCGGACATCACGGCACCGAACGAACTCTGGCAGATCGACGCGTCGCCGGTCGATGCGCTCTGCACCGACGGCCGACACTCGGTCTATGTCTGCCTCGACCTCGCGACGCGCCGCTTGCTGGTCTACATCTCGAAGACGCCGCGGGCATCGGCCGTCGGCATGCTGATCCGCAAGGCAATCCTCGCATGGGGCGTGCCTAAGGTCATCAAGACCGACAACGGTTCGGACTTCAAGGCACAGGAGACGACGCGCCTTTTCGCGGCGCTCGGCATCGAGCCGGACGTTTCGGACGCCTACAGCCCCGCACAGAAGGGGCATGTCGAGCGCGCCATCAAGACCTACCAGCACAGTTTCGTGTCGCTGCTGCCCGGCTACGTCGGTCACTCCGTTGCGGACAGGAAGGCGATCGAGGATCGCAAGGCCTTTGCGCAACGGCTCGGCCAGGACACGGCCGAAGCCTTCAACGTCCAGTACACGGCCGCCAAGTTCCAGGAGCTGTCGGACCGGTGGTGCCTCGACAAGTACGAACATCGCGAGCACGAGGGGCTCGGGAAACGGACGCCGTTCCAGGTCGCAGCTGCATCGGACACGACGATCCGCGTGGTCGAGGAACGTGCGCTGGACGTGCTGCTCATGCCGGCAGTCGGCCGCAACGGCCGGCGCAAGACGACCAAGTTCGGCATCGAGATCGACCACCACTATTACAGCTCCGGAGCACTGGACGCCGGCAAGGAGGTGTTCGTTCGGATGGACCCGAACGATGCCGGCCGCGCGCACGTCTTCACCCTCGACCAGGCGACATATCTCGGCGAGGCGATCTGCCCCGAGCTTGCCGGCATCCATCCGCAGACCTGGCAGCGCGCCCGCAAGGAAATGAACGCGCAACTCACCAAGCAGAAGGTCGACCCGATCAAGGCGGAGATCAAGGAGATCATCTCGGGGCCGGCGCTCATCGAAAAGGCGCTCGAAGTCGCCGCGCGCGACATCCCGAACGTCGTTGTCCTGCCGAAACGTGAGGAACAGCACTCGACGCCACAGATCGCCGCCGCCCTCGATGTCGGACGCGAGGCTTCCTCCGCGCCGCTGCCGGAGGGTGCCGCCGATCTGCACGCGCAGATCCTCGCCGATCTCTCTCCGAAGGCTCCCGGCGGCAACGTCGCGCCAATCCGAAAGGCCGCAACGCCGGCGCAGAAGTTCCACCGATGGAAAGAGATCAAGGCCCGGATCGACGCCGGCGAGCCGGTCTCTGTCGAGGAAGCCCATTGGGCCGGGAGCTACGAAAACAGCGTCGAGTTCAAGACGCAGAAGACGCTGCACGACGATTTCGGCGACCAGGCGCCGGTACTGCTTACCTGAAAAGCTGAAGCCCGCCAGCTGCCACCGGTCGGGCTTCGAACCACAAGAGCAACCAAGGAAATAACGGCATGAACCAGAATGTCAATCCGGGACCGGGATACGGGACCATCGCCCCGCTCAAGAACGTTGCCGCCGCCTTCGCGGTCGCGCAGCGCATCATCGACAGGCCGGCCGGCGTCGACGGGCTCGGGCTCTTCTACGGTCCTTCCGGCTACGGCAAGAGCAAGGCGAGCACCTACGTCCAGAACAAGACCAATGCCATCTATCTCGAAGTCTTCGACTTCTGGACGAAGCGCACCTTCTGCGAGGCCCTGCTCGCGGAACTCGGAATCGATCGGCCGCGAGGCACCATCGCGGCGATGATGATCCAGGCGCTGCGGCTCCTGCAGGACGATCCCAACCGCCTGATGATCATCGACGAGGCTGACAAGCTGGTCGACAAGGGCATGATCGAACTCGTGCGCGACATCTACAAGGGCGCGCGCATCCCCGTCCTCCTGGTCGGCGAAGACCAGTTGCCGCAGAAACTCGCCCGCTACGAACGGTGCGAAAACCGCGTGACCGCCTACGGGATGGCCAATCCGTCCGACCTCGACGACGCCCGCGCGCTCGGGGCGATCTACCACCGCCAGATCCGCTTCGGTGACGACCTGCTGGCCGAGGTCGTGTCGAAGACGCGCGGGGTCGCCTCCCGCATCGTGACCTCGCTTGCCGAGATCGGCCAGTTCGCCCGCGCGAACGGCATGAGCGCGATCGGGCTGCAGGACTATACCGGCAGCTACTTCACAGGGCAGGCCCCGCGGAGGGTCCGCTGATGCCGAGGTTCGTTGTCAGGCTTTCCGTCGCCGATGCCAAGCCGCTGCGTTTCGGCGCAGAATACTGGTGGTCGGTCATACTCGATATCACGCGCGAACGGCCCGTCTTCACCTTCGCGGATTTGGACGGCGCTTCCGATCCCTACCACGAGCGCTATCTCGGCCGCTTCCTCCGCAAGCTCGAAGTCGCGGGCTTCATCGCAAAGGAAGGGGACGCCATCAAGCGTTCGTACGTGCTCGTAAGGCGGCAGCGGCACACGCCGGTGATCACCGTCGACCGGAAGGAGAGCCGGACCGGCCAGAGACTGCAGAACATGTGGAACGTGATGCGCCGTCGCCGGCAGGGGTTCACGGTCGATGAACTCGCCGTCGACGCATCCACCGACGACATCGTGGTCGCACGCAACACCGCCAAGCAATACTGCCTGCTCTTGCATCGCGCGGGGCTGCTCGCCGTACAGGAGCCCGGAAAACGCGGAATCGGCCGCAACATCTACGTGCTGCGCGGGTCGGCGAACACCGGGCCGAAGCCGCCGCAGAAGATGAAGGCGACGATGGTCTACGACCCGAACCGGGGTGCAGTCATCGGCGACGTGCTGGCCGAGGAGGACCGGACATGAGCCGGCCCGTCCATTCCATTCGTACTGCGGCAGATCCGGTCGAGAAGGCCATGGCCGCCTGGGGCGAGTTGCTGCCCGATTGGGTCATTGTGCTTGCGGAGACGTGCCGGGGATCGACCCAAAGCGCGATCGCAAAGAAGCTCGGCTACTCGGCCTCGACCGTCTCGCAGGTGCTGTCGCGCACCTATCTCGGCGACATGGCCAAGTTCGAGCAGATGGTGCGGGGCGCGCTGATGTCGGAGACGGTCGGGTGCCCGGAGCTTGGCGAGATCACGCGAAACATCTGCCTCGGATGGCAAGCCAAACCTTATGCCGCGACCTCGTCGCTGCGTGTCCGCATGTACCGTGCCTGCCGCGGGATCTGCCCGCACAGCCGGATTTCCACCGAGAGAGGAGAGACCGATGCTTTCTGATGCAATCAGGGAGATGAGTGAGCGCGTGAGAACCGGCGGCATGCCCGCCGACGTGACGGGTGTCCTGCTGGCGCTGCGCGGCATGGAAATGGAGGCACGCAACATGGAGGAGCGGCTGGAACTCGCCTCCGGCCGGCCGCACGTACCGCTCTACGGCCAGCTCATGGCAATGCCGGCTGCCGGGAGGATCGCACAATGAGGCTCACGCTCGGCTATCTGTCCGATGATCTCAAATCGATCCGCAACATGTTCGCCGAGTTCCGCCACGGCGGCATTTCGCTCGGCTCGGAGAGTGTCGAGGCGCTGGTGCAGCGGCTCGACGAGCTGGTCATTCTGGCCCGTCGGTTCGAACACGAGATCAGCCGGCGCGAGTGGAACGACCGCGCCGCCGCGGATCGGCTGGCGCTGGTCAACGAACAGTCCGCCGCGGTGCTCGCAGCGATGCGGGACGCCGGCCGGCCGCAGGGCGACGGGGTCGTTGTTCCGTTTCCGGGAGGCGGCCGGTCGTGACCCAGATCTCCTGCTCGATGATCGCGGCCGGTGTGCGCGCCCTCTATCGCCTGCAGCCGCACCAGCTCTACTCGCGGCGCAACGTGCGCCCCGAGGTCCGTGCCCGCCATATGGCCTGGTACATCGCCCGCCAGACGACCGCCAAGTCACTGCCGGAGATCGGCCGGTACATGGGTGGTTATGACCACACGACGGTGCGCTACGCCTGCCAGAAACTGGAACGGCAGGTGCGTACCGATATCGATCTCGCGGCCGAGGCCGGCGTGCTTACCGCCTATGTCGACGTCGTCTCCGACGAGAGCCTGTGCAGCGGTCCCAGCGTGACGATCGACGGCCTCGACCGGCTGCCCGATGCGACCCGCACCACTCTGATCGCCGCCTGCGAGGCGGCGGCAATTCACCTTCAAACACCCTTCGAAAGGATCTGAAAATGGAAGCCGTCATTATGGAAGAGAGGCCCGAGACGGGCGTCGTGGTCTTCAACGGCCGCGAATACATGACCGACGCCAAGGGCGACCTGGTCGCGCTGTCCAACGTCAAGGCGGAGGACAAGCTCGAAGACGAGACCGTACGCAAGATCATCGCCTTCGCGCTCGACCTCAGTGCGCAGATCACGCGGTTTCGCGATCATACCATGGCCGATCTCGGCTCGCTCGACGCGCTGCTGGCGCAGGAATACGGCGCCAAGATCGGAGGCAAGAAGGGTAACAAGACCTACCAGACCTTCGACGGGATGATGCGCGTCCAGGTGCAGGTCGCCGATCAGATTACCTTCGGGCCGCAGCTGCAGGTCGCCAAGGAGCTGATCGACGAGTGCCTCAACGAATGGTCGGCCGACAGCCGGCCGGAGATCCAGTCGATCGTCACGCGGGCCTTCAATACCGACAAGGAAGGCCAGATCAACAAGGCCGAACTCTTCATGTTGCTGCGGCTGGACATTGCCGACCAGCGCTGGAACCGCGCCATGGACGCGATCCGCGCCTCGATCCGCGTGACGGGTTCCAAGGAATACGTCCGGTTCTACCACCGCCATGCGATCGAGGACGGCTGGGATGCCATCACGATCGATCTAGCGAAAGCGTGAGGGTGTCATGAACACTTTCGCACTCTTCCTCGCCGCTGTGAGCGCCGCCGGCCTGATGGTGATCGGCTGGCTCGCCGAACGCATGCCCGTCATCCTGACGGGCCTCGCAATCCTCATGATCGTGGCGGTGATCGCCACGGGAGGTGCGGCATGACCGAGACCAGCCGCAGACAGCACATCCTTCTGGCGCTTGTTGAGGCGTATCGGGCCGACGGGCACGAGATCTCCGAACGTGGCGGGGTGACCTTCGCGAAAGTGGTTGAACACTTCGACTTTGGCGCCGCAACGCTTGCCGAATTCAACCTCGATATCATCGCCGAACAGATAGACCGGAGGCTGCCGTGAGCTTCATCTATCTCAACGAGCGTCACGACCGGCTGAAGGAGTATTCCGCCGTCACGAAGGGCGCGAAGAGCATCGTGACCGTCAAGATCGAATGCGGGGAGCCTGGCTCGCTCGGCTACCTGCTGGAGAGCCTCGGTGAGATCGAGCGTGAGCAGCTCGCTCGCGACAAGGCCGCCAGGGATGCCGCCCGCAAGGCGGCGAAGAAGGCGCCGCTCGCGCTGCCGGCGCCGCACCTGCAGCTCCCGTACTACGGGGGCGAAGAATGAGCTCCTCCATCGCGGCAATCCACGCCGGCTGCAAACAGCTCGGCATAGACGAGGACGGGCGCCGCGCGATCTATCGGCGCGTCACCGGAAAACCGAAACTGACGCTGATGACACCCGTCGAACAGGAGGCCGTCGTCACTGAGCTGCGGCGCCTCGGCTTCGCTGCGAAGCCAGCCCTCGTCGACGGGAAATACGGCAAGATATTGCAGGCCCTTTGGAAGGCGGGATGGAACCTCGGCGTTATCGTCGATCGGACCGACGCTGCATTGAGGGCGTGGGTAGTCAATCACCAGACCAGTCTTTCCGCTGTGCGGTTCGTCCACCACGCTGACGATGGCAGCGCCGTTGTCGAGGGCCTGAAGGCGTGGCTTGCACGAGAGGCGCGGGTCGAATGGACCGACGCCGGCTTGCCGAAGAAGGCTCCGGAACGCGCTCACGGCTACAAGATTGCTCGGGCACAATGGGCGATCCTGCATCCCCGAGGGGCATATCTGTTCTGGTCCTTCGTCAATGACATCATCGACCAGGACGAGCTGTACCGCGGGCACACCGATGCCGAGTGGATCACCGTGATGAACTACCTCGGGAAACAGGTCCGCGGGGCAAGAAAGGCGGTGCGTGATGACTCACTACAAGACAGCGCTTGAAATGCTTGATGACCTCGCGCTCCCGATAGTGGCTACGCTCTTCGTCGCGCGAGGTTGCGCCACCGCAAGGGCAATGAAGAATATGTATGGCGAGCCGGAGCAGTACAGCATGCTCGTCCGTGTTTCCGATGTGGCCAAGGCGCTGGAACCAATTCGCGACGCGCTCACTGCCTATGTACTGACAGATTCGCAACTTGACGGCGGCCGTTTCGAGGAATGGTCACTCGCGCAGTTTGCTGCTGAATGTCGGGCGCAGGCCCGCGACCAGCTCGACCCGGAATTTTCCCGGTTCATGGCGGAACTTGCGAAGCGCCTTTCGGCGCTGGCCTCTTCTTCACAGGCAGAGGCCGCGCGACTGGCGGCAGAACAATCAGCAGCGGCAGAGCCCGTCGAGGTGATCGCGTCAAACATCGTTCTAATGAGCGCGCGCGGCGAAATCTCGCCGATTTCGTCGAAGGATGCCTTGACCATTGCGCAGGCCTTTGCGGTCACGCCGCTTCAGTCGAGTGCGGTGCCTGCGGGCCAAGGGAAGGACGGTGCATAATGGTCGCCTACGGCTTCAAGAAATTCTTCGCACCGCAGATCGAGGACGGCTCGACGACCCACACCATCCGTGGCCATCGCCGGCGGCACGCCCATCCCGGCGAGTCGGTGCAGCTCTTCACCGGCCTGCGCACGCGCCACTGCCGCAAGATCATCCCGGACCCGACCTGCATCGCAGTGCTGCCGATCGTCATCATGTCGTCGGACCTGATCGACGCGGGGATCGCATACATCGAAATCGACGGCCGGCCGCTCCACCGGGACGAGATCGAGCCCTTCGCGATTTCCGACGGCTTCGATCCGGCGCGGCTTCGCGGGATCGCGCCGGCCGCACTGATCGGCGCCACCGCCCGCGAAACCATGGGGCGGTTCTGGCGGGCGGAGAACCCCGGATCTGTATTCCAAGGCGTCATCGTCAAATGGGGAGCGCCATGACCGGTCGTCCGAACATCGACGCACTCAAGGCGCTGATCGAGACCGCCGAACGGAAGGTCGGCGATGCCCAGGATGAACTGGCGCTCGCGGCTGCAAACCTTGCCCGCGTCGTCGGCCCGCTCGCCACCGCCCATCGCCTCGCAGAACTTGCCGTGGAATTCGACGACCTCGCCCAGGCGGAGGCCGACTGACATGGCACAGGCGCTGCCGCTCTTCGACCGCTCGGAACTGGATGCCATCCGCCGCCAGCGCGAGCATCTGCAGCGCCTCCTGAAGCGGGGCGGTGTCGACGCCCACAGCCGCATTCGCAGGGAGCAGAAGTTGGCCATTCTCACCGCCAGACAGATCGAGATCGAGCGCCGGCTCGGAATGGGAGAGCGGAATGCCTGATATCCGCGTACCGGCTCAAATCCAGCCCTACGTGACGGCGATCGGCATCGAAAAGACGGTGCGGTTCCTGCTGGCCTTCGGCGGCTCCTATGTCTACCTCTCCGAAAACCCGCAGGACCGCTCGCCGGTCGCCCAGGAGATCGGCCGCGAGGCGGCGGTGGCGCTCGCCCGGCAGATCGGATCTGGCTCTTTCCGCGTCCACACAGGCAAGCCCTTTATCGCCGCGCATTTCAAGTATAATAAGGGGCTGACGATTAACGCGATCGCGCGTGCCCTGCACACGACGGACGTCAGCGTGAGGCGCTGGCTCAGCGTCGGCGAAAGCACCCAGCTCGAACTCTTCTGAGCGTACCCGCACAGCCTTGTGGCTGTTTTGATGCAGCCATAACGCGCGAATATCCCCCCGACGCGCCGGCCATCGCCGGCGCACCTTTCAACCGGTCGGGGGTTCCATGCGACCTGTCTCCGAAATCATCGTCCATTGCACCGCGACGCCCGAGGGGCGCCCGGTGACCGTCGCCGAGATCGATCACTGGCACCACGCCCGCGGCTGGTCCGGTATCGGCTATCACCGTGTCATCGGGCTCAACGGCGAGCGCTGGGTCGGCCGGCCGCTCGAAAAGATCGGCGCCCATTGCGAGGGGCATAACACCGGCACGATCGGCGTCGTCTATGTCGGCGGGCTCGCCAAGGACGGCCGCACGCCGAAGGATACGCGAAACGACGCGCAGAAGGAGGCGCTGCTCGCCGAGCTGGTCGACCTGCGCGACCGCTTCGACATCAAGAAGGTTTCAGGGCATCGGGAATATGCCGCCAAGGCGTGCCCGTCGTTCGACGCATCCGCCGAGTACGATCATCTCTTCGAAGGCCGTTCGAAGGGATTTGTTCCGGCGATCGACCATGTCCTCAAGCGCGGCGATTTCGGTCCGGATGTCGTGGTCTGGTGCGGAAAGCTGAATGCCTGGCGCGAGACGATGCGTATGAAAGCGCCGCTGATCCCCCGCGAAGACTTCGATCACGATGTCGAGATGGCGACGATCGAATTCCAGCGCCAACGCCGCATCGTGGCGGACGGCAAGGTCGGGCCGCAGACCCGAGGAGAAATGAAACTGGCGCTTGCATACAAGCCGCCGTTCCGGGCGCTGGGCTGACCCATGCAGAAGCCGTCTTACAGCACCTCCAAGCGCTCGATCTGGATCAACACCGGTTCGGCCTGGACCGCCATCTTCCTGCTGATCATCGGCGGCGCCTTGCTCGGCAACGAGCAGGCCGTCTCGCTCGCCAGCATCGTCGTGCCTTCCATGGTGGCGTTGATCACGAGCCAGATGGCGCTCCACCGGCACTACGGCTCCAAGGACTTCGCCGCCGCGGCGCAGGGGCATGACGCGCCGCGCCCTCCTTATCTGTCCCGCGACCAGCCGAGCGAGGGACAGGCATGATCGAGAAGCTGATCGGCAAGACCGGAATAGCCCTCATTGCCGCCGCGCTGATGCTCTGCGCGGCGGGCCTTCTTTACCTCGCTGCGGCCAAGATCTCCGGCATGGTCGAGGACGCCAGAACACAGGGGCGCGCCGAGAGCGACCACTACTGGCGGGCGGAGATCGAGAAATCCAACGCCGCGCTGCAGGCGCAGATCGCGGAAAACCTCAGAAAGACAATGGCGCTGCAGGAAGCCGCCCGCGACCAGGTCGCGGCGGCTGAAGCCCGCGCCGCAGACCTGGAGCAACAGAATGCAGCTCTGCCGGACAATGGCGCTTGTGGCCTCAGCCGCGATCGTGTGCGCCTGCTCAACGCAAGGTGAGCGACCCGTGATCCAGACAGTGACCGTCAACCCGGAGGTGTCGCCCGAGGCGAAGCGTCCGTGCGATCCGCCGGTGATCCTGCCGGATCGCCCGCTTACTGACACCGAGGCGGGCAGCCTGTGGGGCCGCGACCGCACCGCGCTGCGCGTCTGCGAGAGCCGCCGCGCCGCCGGCGTCGCCAGTGCGACGGGAGGGCAGCCATGAGCCGGTTCGACGAGAGCCTCGCCGCCTCGCAGCAGCTGATCGACGCTGCGCTGGAGCGCGAGATCGCCGGCGCGGGCGCCGCGCTGCGCGCCGACGGCTCGGCCGAGTGCATCGACTGCGGCTGCACGATCTCGCCGGCCCGCCGCCGCGTCTATCCGTCCGCCAGGCGCTGCCTGGAATGCCAGGTCTTTGCAGAGAAGGAAGCGTATCTCAGATGACCACAGCGGAAATCTCGCAGTATCTCGGCCTCGCACTCGCTGTGATCGCTCTCCTCGGGCATGCCAAGGGCTACTTTTCGTCTGGTGAGAAGACACTCACCGAAAGGACCAAGAAGGCGGAAGAGAAGCTCATCGAGCACGATCGCCGGATTCAATCGGTCGAGGGGGAGATCAAACATCTTCCGGACCGCGAGACCACACACCGCATGGAACTGGCGATGAGCGAAATCAACGGGAAGCTCAACGTCATGGCGGAACGCCTGAAGCCGATCGAGGCGATCGGCGAGAGACTGCAAGAGACCCTGATGGAGCAAGCACGCCGATGAGCGACCTCGCAACCGACTTTGCACAGATCATGCGGGAGGAAGCCCGCCTCATCATCCTCAAGGCGCTCGGCGAGCAAATGAACGAGAGCCTGAATTCGTCGATGATGGAGCCGGTTCTCGCGCGCTTCGCGATCAACATGCCGCGGCCATGGGTTCACCAGCAGCTCGACTACCTGGAGACCATGAACGCCGTCACCGTCATGAACGCCGGAACGGTGAAGATCGCGACGCTGACCGAACTCGGCCGCCGGCATCTCGACCGCCAGTGCGCGATCGAAGGTGTCAAGCGGCCCTCGCGCCCGGGAGCGTGAGCCATGGGACGCGGACGCCTGAGTGGCATCGAACTGCTTCCGGAAGAGTGCTCTCCCGTCATCGCGTGGGCCGCCGACGAGCTGCAGAACCGGGATCGCACGCAGACCGAGATCTATTCGGAATTCGTCGAGAAGCTCCAGGCGCTCGATCGCGAGTATCGCGGCGAGCTGGAGTTCACCATTCCGAGCTTCAGCGCCTTCAACCGGTACTCGATCAAGCTCGCCACGCTGACGCGGCGACTGGACGAGACCAGGGAGATCGCCACGGCGATCGCCGGGAAGTTCGATCCTGAAGCATCGGACAATCTCACACTGATCGCGGCCGAGGCGATCAAGAGCCTCGTGTTCGAAATGATGACGAACCCCAACGGCATCGACGCCAAGGGTGCCATGGCGCTCGCCCAGGCGCTGCGATCGGCGACACAGGCACAGAGCGTGTCGAGCGATCGGCGGAAGAAGGTTGAGACCGAGTTCAAGAGCAAGGTCAGCCAGGTGGTGGACGTCATCGAAAAGCAGCAGGAGAAGCTCACGCCGGATGGGAAAGAGGCGCTTCGTAAAATTCGCGAGGACATCTACGGGATTTTCAAATGAGCGCGCCTGCCGTTCCCCTGTTCGGGTACCAGCGGAAATGGTTCCTCGACCGTTCCCGCTTCAAGATCGGCAAGTTCGCCCGCCAGACGGGAAAGACGTTCACGACGACGCTGGAAGTCGTCGACGATTGTTTTGAACATGCGGTCGAAGGGCGACGCACGCGCTGGGTCATTCTCTCGCGTGGCGAGCGCCAGGCACGGGAGGCGATGAACGAGGGCATCAAGCTCCACGCTCAGGCCTATAAGCTCGGCTTCGAGATGAACGAGTTCGACTGGATGGGCGACGCCGGTTCCTACCGCGCTCTCGAGGTCGAGCTTCCGTATGGGTCGAAGATCACGGCGCTACCCGCCAACCCGGACACGGCCCGTGGCTTCTCGTCAAACGTCTTCCTCGACGAGTTTGCTTTCCACAAGGATAGCGGTGCGATCTGGAAGGCCTTGTTTCCAGTCATCTCTGCCGGCTGGAAGTTGCGCGTCACATCCACGCCGAACGGCAAATCGGGCAAGTTCTACGAGCTGGACACGGGCAAGGATGCCGCCTGGTCCCGCCATGTCGTGGACATCTACCAGGCGGTGGCGGACGGCCTGCCGCGTAACATCGACGAACTGCGCGCCGGTATCGCCGACGATGACGCCTGGGCGCAGGAATACGAGCTTCACTATCTCGACGAGGCGAGCGCCTGGCTCTCTTACGATCTCATAACCTCGGTCGAAGATCCCGGCGCTGGCGTTCCGGCCGGATACCAGGGAAATCCCTGCTTCGTCGGCCGTGACATCGGTCGCCGCAACGACCTGCACGTGATCTGGGTTTGGGAGCAGATCGGCGACGTGCTGTGGGAGCGCGAACGCATCGAGCAGAAGCGGGCGACGTTCGCCCAGATGGACGAGGCCTTCGACGACGTCATGACCCGGTATCGCGTCGCCCGCGCGTGTGTCGACCAGACCGGCATGGGCGAGAAGGTCGTTGAAGATGCCCAGCGCCGCTATGGCAGCCGCGTCGAAGGCGTTCTGTTCACCTCTCCCAACAAGCTGATCATGGCCACGCGGGGCAAGGAACGTTTCGAGGACCGGACTGTGCGTATCTCGGAGGGCGACCCGGCGTTGCGCTCGGATCTGCACAAGCTGCGCAAGGTGGCGTCTGCAACCGGCGCACCGCGCTTCGTGGCCGAGCGGGACGATGACCATGCCGACCGCACCTGGGCGGCCTTCCTCGGCATTCATGCCGCAGACGGCGAGCGGACGGAATACAGCTACCAGCCGGCGCGGCCCGTCCGCGACCGCTTCTCCGAAACCAGTGACGACGAAGAACGCGCCTTCCGCATGGCAAGCATGCGCCGCTCGCGAGGAACCTACTGATGGCCGCTCCCGTACTGCTCGACGCCTATGGGCAACCGATCCGCAAGGCCGAACTGAAACAGGAACAGGGAGGCGTGACGACGCGCGGCGTGCGCCAGCCTTTCGGCCGTCACCAGGCAACCGGCCTCACTCCGGGAAAGCTCGCCGGCCTTCTCCGGCGATCGATCGACGGCGATCCTGAAGCCTATCTGGAACTGGCCGAGGATATGGAGGAGCGCGACCTGCATTATGCCGGTGTGCTGTCGACCAGGAAGCGGCAGGTGGTCGGGCTGGAGATCACCGTCGAAGCGGCCGCCGACGACGCGGGCAGTGTCGCCGACGCGGATCTCGTGCGCGAGGTGATCGGCCGCGACGACTTCCAGGACGAGCTGGTCGACGTGCTCGACGCGATCGGCAAGAGCTATTCGGCAACCGAAATCATCTGGGACACCTCCGAAGGCCAATGGATGCCGGAGGCCCTCAAATGGAATGATCCGCGCTGGTTCACCTTCGACGAGACGGATGGCGATACCCTGCTGCTCCGCGGCGACAGCGGCGACGAGCGTCTCAAGCCGTTTGGCTGGATCGTCCATCGCGCCAAGGTGAAATCGGGCCTGACGATCCGCGGAGGTCTCGCCCGCGCCGTCGCCTGGACGTATCTCTTCAAGACCTTCACCACCCGCGACTGGGCGATCTTCTGCGAAGCGTACGGACAGCCGTTACGCCTTGGAAAGTTCGGCCCCGATGCTTCGCCGGAGGAAAAGGACGTCCTGCTGGCCGCGGTCTCGTCGATCGGGACCGACTTCGCGGCCATCGTTCCCGAGTCGATGACGGTCGAGTTCATCCAGTCGAACGTGACCGGATCGCATGAGCTTTACGAAAAGCGCTGCGACTGGCTCGACCGGCAGGTCTCGAAGCTGGTACTCGGCCAGACGTCGACGACGGATGCGCAGAAGGGCAGCTATGCGGTCGGGCGGGTCCACGACGGCGTGCGACAGGACATTGAGGAATCGGACGCCCGCCAGCTCGCAGCCACTCTCAACCGCGACCTGGTCGTGCCGCTGGTCATGCTCAACCGCGGTCCGCGCAAGGCCTACCCGAAAATCAAGATCGGCCGGCCGGACGAGCAGGACATCGAGAAGCTGGTCAAGAATGTCGTCTCGCTGGTGCCGCTCGGCCTGAAGGTCGGCATGTCGACCATGCGCGACAAGATCGGGTTGCCCGATCCCGGCGAGGACGAAGAGCTGCTCATGCCTCAGCGATCGACGCCGGCCGCGACACCTCAGGAGGAGCAGCTTAAGCCCGCACCGCAGTCGACGCTTCCCGCGACCGGCGACGCCGTCGACCGGGCCGTCCGGGACATCATCGACGAGAGCTGGGAACCGATGATGGCGCCGATCGTCGCCGGGCTGGAGGACGAGCTGTCGACGGCGACGTCCGAACAGGAAGCACAAGCCATCATCGCCCGACGGATCGAGACGATGGGCGTCCACAAGCTGGCGGAGGTTCTGGCGAGATCCGCGTTCGCCGCCCGGCTGGCCGGTGAGGCCGGTGAGGATCTCTGAGTGGCGACCGCACAGCTCATTCCGCTGCCGCCCGAAGACGCAATCCGTGTGCTCCTGGCGCGCGGGCGCCAGCTCTCGCCGACCTTCGCATGGCAGGATGCCTACGCGGCCGACCACGCCGCCATGTTCACCGTCGCCAAGTCCGCCGGCTTCGACGTTCTTCAGGACATCTTCAATGCCCTTTCGAAGGCCCTGCAGGAGAGGCGAACGCTACGCGACTTCGCCCGCGAGCTGACACCCCTGCTGCAGGCGAAAGGCTGGTGGGGCCGGCAGATGGTCACCGACCCGTTGACCGGCGAGCAGCGGCCGGCGCAGCTCGGCTCGCAGCGGCGGCTTGAGACCATCTTCGACGCCAACATGCGCGTGTCTTACGCCGCCGGTCATTGGGCGGGCTTCGAACGGAACAAACGTGTCCGGCCTTTCCTGCGCTATGTCGCCATCCGCGACGATCGCACGCGGCCGGAGCATTGGCGCCGACACAATCTCGTGCTGCCCATCGACCATCCCTATTGGGACGTCTGGGCACCGCCGTGTGGCTGGAACTGCCGATGCACGCTGCAGAGTCTCTCGCAACGCGAGATCGACCGGCTGTTGGCGGAGGGCGAGGATCTCCGGTTCGAGCCGCCGGCCGACGAGCGGAAATCGTGGGTGAACAAGCGCACGGGCGAAGTGCGGGATATCCCGGTGGGTATCGATCCGGGCTGGGACTACAATCCCGGCCGGATCGGAGCCAACGTCGCGATCAACGAGGCGCTGGCGGAGAAAGCCGCCGGTGCGCCCTTCGAACTCCTGGAGCCTCTGGTCGCCGAACGGGTCCGCTCGGATGCCTTCGCCCGGTTTGTCGCAAAGCCGGAGGGCCGCATGCCTGTCATGCCCATTCCTCCGGCGATCGGCGAAGCGGCAGGCACGGAGGCGCGTGTCGCCATCCTGTCGGCCGACACCATGCAGAAGCAGTTGCGCCGGCATCCCGAGATGACGCTCGCGGACTATCGCTCGCTGCCGTCGATCGGCGCCGATCCGACGCTCGTGTTTCGGGACGGGACCAATACCTTCATTCTCGTGAAGCTCGCCGACGGGCGCTGGCGCTATGTCGCGGCAAAGACGACGAAGACCGGCAAGGCGGCATTCGTCACCTCGTTCCGTTATGCGAGTGACGAGAACATACGCCGGATGCTCGCACGCGAGAGCGTCGAGATCCTGATCGACCGAAGGGGAAGCTGAAGCGCGGAGGGGCCTCCCGGAAACCCCTCATTGCGATCCCGTCCTCGGACGGTCCTACGGCAGGGAGAATAGCACCGTGTCACGCGCTCGACCGCATTATCACGCGACGAGGACCAAATTGCAAGAAACGGCCACAGGCGCGCGTCTCGCCCTCCGGGCGGGCGCTCCCACGTCGGAAGCCGGCGAATCGCGTCCACGGCCTTCAAATCGGCTTCAAAATTCATCCTTGATCCCCAAGGGTCGCGTGGTATGCATTGGAGAGCGGCCGCCACCCTCCTGTCGCGATACCCACACACCGTTGTGACTGTTAGCGCGGGGCGTCTGCGGGCACTTTGCCCGGCATGACGAAAGCCGCCCGCCCGCCATTTCCAAACCTGTTTGCAGCCCATGCTGCCGTGCTCCCCGCAGAGGGCAGCGACGGCGCGGCCTGGATCATGCTGCTGCCGCTCGGCCGCTTTTCCGGCCGTGACGGCCGCGGACCTTACGACGCCGGCGACAAGGTGCATCTCGACGGGGTCATCAGGGCCACGCTGCAGCGGGCCGGCTCCACCGAGATTGTCGTCGATTACGACCATCAAACGATGTTCAGTGCGGTCCCCGGTGTCGGCGGCCGCGCGCCCGCAGCCGGATGGATCAAGGAGTTCGAGATCCGCGACGATGGTCTGTGGGGCCGTGTCGAATGGACCGAGGCGGCGGCACAGGCAATCCGGGCGGGCGAGTACCGCTACATCTCGCCGGTCTACCTGCACACACAGGCCGGAAAGGTGACCCGCCTGATTTCCGCGGCGCTTACCAACGTGCCGAATCTCGATCTTGCCGCTGTTGCGGCCAGAGCAGACCTCACAACACAGGAAGAACCAATGGACAAGATTGCGCTTGCCCTGGGCCTTGCCCAGGGGGCCGGCGAGGATGCGATCCTCACGGCGATCAACGCCGTCCTGACCTCGACGTCGGCGATCGCCGTCGCTCTCGGTCTGGACAATGCGGCAAAGCCGGAGGCGATCGCCGCCCAGGCAACAGCTTTTCGCTCCGACGTCGAGCGTGTCGCAACCGCGGCAGGCCTGCAGGCGAGCGCAAAGACCGAGGATGTCGTGACGGCTATCCAGTCGGCGCGCGCAGGTTCGGTCGATCCCGCGAAGTTCGTGCCGATCGAGCAGGTGACGGCAATGCAGGCCGACATCAAGGCCCTGCAGGAGAAGCTCACCGGAAACGAGGCGGATGACGCGGTCAACGCCGCGATCCGCGACGGCAAGCTCGCTCCGGCGCTGAAGGAGTGGGGCCTCTCGCTTCATCGCACCGATGCCGCCAAGTTCAAGGCATTCGTCGACAACGCGCCGTCGCTGACGGCCGCCCAGCGCACGGCGGCCACCATCCCCGCTCCGAAGAACGACGCCCTCGACGAGACCGACATCGCGGTCATGCGCCAGATGGGCCTCACCGAAGAGCAGATGAAGAACGCCAAGAAAGGCGGTGACGCATGACCGCACTGTCCGCAGATCGCAACACGCCGCAGCGGAGCGGTGATCGTCGTCGGTTCCCGGTCGCGGCCGCCACCACCATCTACGCCGGCGCCCAGGTGGCGGTGAATGCGGCCGGCAATGCCGTGCCCGTCTCCACCGCTCTGGGGCTCAAGGGCGTGGGACGCGCCGAGCGACGCGCCGACAATTCGGCCGGCGCCGCCGGTGACGTCGACGTCGACGTTTCCGCCGGCATCTTCCGCTTCGCGAATTCCGCGGCGGCCGACGCCATCACCCAGGCCGATATCGGCTCCGACTGCTACGGCGTGGATGACCAGACGGTCGCCAAGACGGACGGCACCGGCACCCGCTCGGCTGTCGGCAAGGTTTTCGACGTGGACGCCGACGGCGTCTGGGTCAAGTTCTCCTGAGGGCTCCCATGGACATCAACGCACAGACTCTTCGTTCCGCCTATGTCGGCTTCAACGCCGCCTTCCAGTCGGGCTTCGCCACCTCTCCCAGCATGTACCAGCGGGTAGCGACGGTCGTCACCTCCACGACGAAGACGCAGGAATACGGCTGGCTCGGCAAGCTTCCGCGTTTCCGCGAGTGGATCGGCGACCGCGTGATCAACGCGCTTGCGAAGCACGGATATTCGCTGACCAACAAGTCGTTTGAAAGCACCATCGGCGTCGATCGCGACGACTTCGACGACGACAATCTCGGGATCTACACGCCGCTGTTTCAGGAGCTTGGGTCGTCGGCCGCAAGTTTCCCCGATGAACTCGTGTGGCCGTTCCTGAAAAACGGTTTCGCAACCAAGTGCTATGACGGCCAGTATTTCTTTGACACCGACCATCCGGTGCTCGACGAGAAGGGCGCCGTGATTTCCGTTGCGAACACCGATGGCGGCGCCGGAACCCCGTGGTTCCTGCTCGATGTCTCGCGGCCGCTGAAGCCGGTGATTTATCAGGACCGCAAGAAGTTCAACCGGCTCGTTCGCATGGACAAGGAGGACGATGCCAACGTCTTCGCCAAGAAGGAGTACCAGTACGGCACCGATGGACGCTGCGAGGTCGGCTTCGGCTTTTGGCAGATGGCCTGGGGCTCGAAGCAAACCCTCGACGCGACCCACTACGAAGCGGCCCGCGTCGGCCTCTCCGAGATGAAGGGCGATTACGGACGCCCGCTGGCGATCAAGCCCACGCTTCTGGTCGTTCCGCCCTCGCTCGAAGGCGCGGCCCGCAAGATCGTCGGCAATTCGCTCGCGGACGGCGGCGGCACCAACGAATGGTACAACACCGCCGAGGTTCTCGTCGTTCCCTGGCTTGCCTGACGGCGGCGGCATCCAGGGCGCGCCGGCCGGGCCTTTCTCCCCCGGCCGGCGGTTCTTCAGAAAGGGCCGGAAAGCGGCCTTTTCCCAAGAACCGGAAAGGAACATCCAATGGCACGCAAGCCAGCAGCTCCTGCAGATGACCAGACGATCGCCAATGATCAGTCGAAGCCCGACGTTTTGCCTGTGCTCACTTTGGGCAAGGAACTGTTCCAGGAGAAGTTTCCGCTCACCTTCGGCGCGCTGACGAAGCTGGATGAGCAGGATATCGACCCGGCCAGCATCGTGCTTCGCGTTTCGGCAAAGTCCGCCGGCTTCCGCCGCGGCGGGATCAGCCACTCCATGGCGCAGACCGATCATCCCTTGTCTGCCTTCAGTCATCCCGCGCAAATCGAAGCGATCCTGTCGGAGCCTGCGCTCGTCGCCGAACTCACGACGGCGGCCGAGACCGAGTAACCGGCGATGACCTATTGCACCAAGCAGGATCTGGTCGACCGGTTCGGCGAGCAGGAACTCATCCAGCTCACCGACCGCGTCAACAGGCCCGCCTCGACCATAGACGACGTGGTCGTATCGCGGGCGATCGGCGACGCGTCCGCGTTGGCCGACGGCTATCTCGCAAAGGTGCTCACCCTGCCGCTCTCGCCCGTCCCGAGCGTGCTCACCAAGAATGTCTGCGACATCGCCCGGTACTACCTCCACGGCAAGGCTGCCGAGAAGGACGGAGCCGTTGCCCGTGCCTATGCGGAAGCCGTGGCATTTCTGCGGGATGTCTCCAGAGGCCTCGTCCAGTTGACCGAAGGCGGCGAGGCTCCGCCTGCGGCCGGCGGCGGCCAGGTGCAATGGACGGCGCCCGGCCGCGTGTTCACGCGCGACAGCCTGAAGGGTTTCTGAGATGACCGGCGCCAGCATCACGCTTGAAGACAAGGCGACGGACGGCGTTCGCTACCTGGTCGCGCGTGCGACCCATCCCGGCCAGTTGATGAGCGCGATCGCCGCCTACATGCTCACCTCGACGCAACGGCGCTTCGAGCGGGAAGCCGGCCCCGACGGCGAGCCCTGGAGGCCGCTGTCGAAGCGGACAGCCAATCGTGTCATGCGTGGCGGCCGGCGCCGCGGCACCGCGAACATCCTTCGTGTCACGACCCGTCTCTATCGCAGTCTCGTCACGCGATCTGATGCCAGCTCGGCCGAAGTCGGAACCAACGTCGCCTACGCGGCCGTGCACCAGTTCGGGGGCCAGATACAGATCTACGCGCGCAGCCAGCGAGCGACCCTGAAGAAGATCCGGACGGGGCGGACCCGGTTCGTGAAGACCGGGACCAAGGGCGGCGTCGTTCGCAACGTGACGATCGGCGAGCACGTCATTTCCATTCCCGCCCGCCCGTATTTCGGATTTTCCGAGGAGGATAAGCGCATGCTGCTGCAGCTTGGCGAAGACTACCTGCTTCAGGAGGGCGCGCCGTGATCAAGAGCATCGTCGATCGGCTGCTCGAAGCCGGAACGCCCTTCCGCATCGTCGGCGGCGCCGGATCGCTCTCAAGCGTGACCGATCGGCCGCCGGCCGTGCCCGCCGCCTATGTCTATGCCGCGGCCGAGCACTCCGCCCCAAGCGAACGCATGACCGGACCTGTGCTTCAGCGCAGCACACCGGACATCTCCGTCGTGATCGTGACCGAGAACCTTTCCGGCGAGGATGAGTGGGCCGCGGCCGACGACATCGAGAACCTGAAGAGTTTCGTTCGCGGCCAGCTGATCGGCTTCATGCCGACCGGTGCGAGCGACCCGTTGGAGCACGTAAGCGGTGAACTGCAGCACGCCGTAGCCGGCACGATCTGGTTCGAAGACACCTATGCAACTGCCCGTTACCTGGAGGAGCAGCCCTGATGACCGAGACGAAACCGATGAGCGGCGGCAGCTATGTCCGCCAGGAGGACGGCGCCCTGAAGCTCGTCGAGCGCACGGAAACCGCCGAAACGACCCGGAAGCCGGACCGGACCGGCACGACCCCAACCACCGGCAAGCCGAAGGACAAGTAAATGACACGTTATTTCCGCAACCGCGCGATCCTCGCCAAGATCGAAACCGTCTACGGCGAAGACTCGGTGCCGACGGGCGCCGCCAACGCCATGCAGATGACGAACGTGAACTTCGAGCCTCTGCTCGGTGAAGACGTCAATCGCGACCTGGTGCTGCCCTACATGGGGCACCAGGGCGTGATGCTCGTCGGTAACTATGCCCGGATTTCCGGCGAGATCGAAATCGCCGGCGCCGGAGCGGCCGGCACCGCACCGGCCTACGGACCGCTGCTGAGAGCCTGCGGCCTCGCCGAGGTGATCACCGCCGGCGTCGACGTGCAGTACCATCCGATCTCCTCGCAGCAGGAGGCCGTGTCGATCTATTTCAACATGGACGGCGTGCGTCACGTCCTGCTCGGCGCCCGCGGTACCATGACCCTGCAGATGACGCCGCGGCAGATCCCGCGCTTCGTCTTCACCATGACCGGCCTGCTAGGCACGATCACGGACGCGGCGCTTCCCGCAGTCAACGTCGCCGCCTTCATCAAGCCGGTTCCGGTGTCGAAGGCGAACACCACGTTCTCCCTGCACGGTCACGCCGGCGCCTGCGAAGGCGTTTCCATGGATCTCGGCAACCAGGTCGAGCCGCGCCTTCTCATCGGTCACGAGAGCATCCAGCATGTCGACCGGCAGATGACGGGACAGGCGACCATGGACGCGGTCGCTCTTGCGACCAAGGACTGGTTTGCCATTGCCCAGGCGCATACAACCGGCGTGCTCGCCGGCCAGCACGGCACGGTCGCCGGCAACATCGTCAAATTCGGAGCCGACGCGGTGCAGATCGGCCGTCCGACCTATGGCGAGAGCCAGAAAATCATCAACAACAGCCTGCCGCTGATCTACCAGCCGCAGGCCGGGAACGACGAGTTCCTGATCACCGTCATGTGACGTTTGCACGCCGTTCGAAGCCCGTTTGAAGGATCATTTCATGTTTGTGTTCGTGCCCAATCTCACCTGCTGGTGGCCCGTCAAGGTGCAGCAGCCCGACCCCGACAATGCGGGCCAGATGACCGAGTTCTCGTTCGAGATCGAGTTCGAGATCCTCGATCGCGACGAGAGCCGCGCGTTGGAAGACGAACGGACGGCGCTCCTGAAAAAGGTCGAGACGGACGCGAGCGAAGAGAACCTGCGGAAGGTGCAGGACGAACTGGACGCGCTGGCTGTCGCCTCCTTCCGGCGGGTCATCCGCAACTGGCGCGGCATCGTGGACGAAGACAAAAAGCAGATCCCGTTCAGCGATGTCACGTTCACCCTGGTGATGAAGCACAATCGTATCCGCGCGGCAATCAACCGCGCCTATCAGGAGGCGATCGCCGAGGACAAGGCCCGCCTGGGAAACTGACGGAAGCGGCCAGAACCTGGGCCGCACTCCGCACCGGCGGCGCCGACCGCAGCCGGCCGGCGCCGATCGACGAGGATCTCCAGGCGCAATTCCGTGACCTCGGGCTGGTTCCGCCGTCCCTGTCCGACGAGGATCTGGTGAAGGTCGCGGCCGTCAACCGCGAGAGCCTCGACGCCTTCCTTGCCTGCGAAACACAATGGCGGACGGCCGGCACGATGGCTCGCATCTGGTGGATCGGGCTCGATTATGTGGCTTGCGATATCGTGCTTCGCAGGCGGCGATGCAGCGACCATGTGTTCGAGGATCTCCGGGCCATGGAAGCCGCCGCGCTTGAGACGCTCAACACCTCGTGATAAGCCTGAAGCCGGCCGATCCGGGCCGGCATCCCCCGACAGCCACACACCCTTGAGACTGTTTTGAACCGCGCGCGCGGGGCATCGTCGGCCCCATGCTGCCGTTCCGCCCAAGCCATCCCGAGATCATGTCCGCCCTCTCCGGCATTCGCGGAGGCGCGTGACCATGGCACAGCCGCTCAAACTCTCCATCGGCGTGAACATCGACGCCGCCGGCGCCAAGACCGGCGGCGCCGAGGCCCAGCAGGCCGTCGCCGGAATCGGCCATGAGGCCCAGCGCACACAGACGAAGCTGCAGGCATTGATCAATGCCACGGTCGGCCTGAATACCGGCGCCGCCAACGGAAGCCTGAAGGAATGGTCCGGGGCGCTCGCCATGCAGGGCCGCTCGGTCGACGAGCTGCGGGCGAAGTACAATCCGCTCTTTGCCGTCATCCGCTCCTACAAACAGCAGCTCACCGAGATCCGCACGCTCCATTCACAGGGCGTGCTCTCCTCGAACGAGATGGTTGCTGCCATCTCGCGGGAACGTCAGGCGACGCTTGCCTCGATCGAGGCGATCAAGGGACGCGGCGCGGCCCTGCGCCAGGCGGCGGCGAACGCCAACGGTGTATCGGTGCGGGCAGGCCGGGCCGGTCGGGATGGCAATGCGGCATTCCAGACGGCCAACCTCGCGGCGCAGGCACAGGACACCGTCGTCACCGCGCTGATGGGCATGCCTTCGTGGCAGATCGGTATGCAGCAGGGCCTGCAGGCCGCCACCGTCGTCGGCACGATGGAAAAGCCCGTCCAAGGCGTCGTGGCTGCCTTGCGGTCCTTGGCCAGCGTCCAGACACTGGTCACCGTCGGCGCCGTCACAGCGGCGGCCGCGGGCATCCAGTGGCTCACCTCGTCGCGGAAAGAGGTCAAGACGCTCGACGATGCGCTGGCCGCACACAAGGAGAATATCGAGACCCTGACGGCCCGCTATGGCGCGCTCGGCGAGGCCGTGAAGATCTCGGGCAATCTCGGCGGGTCCGTCTTCGGCGATGCGAGCCTCCGCCAGAACGAAAGCCTCATCCGGGCGGTCGCGCGTCAGCAGAACGACGAGATGCTGGCGAAGCTCGCCGGCGTCGACGGGCTTACGGGGTATTTCACCGGCCCCGGCGCAAGTGTCGAAGATCTGCAGAAGCTTTCCGGCCCTCTGGCGGCCTTCAAGTCCGATGTCGACTCGCTTCTCGAAAGCGCGCGGCGTGGCGCTCCGGATCTCGCGACCTTCCAGAAGAGCGTCGAGCGAACCTTTTCGACGCTCGTCCAGACCTCGGACAATCCCGAGGAACTCCGGCGCACGGCCGATGCCATCCTCGCGCTCGGCGACAGCGCCCTCAGCGTCGATCCGAAGTTCAAGCCGTTCGAGAACGCGATCAACCGGCTGAAGGTGCAGCTGGCCGACGGAACGCCGGACCTTTCGCAGTTCCATGCCGAGGTGGAGCGGATCGGCCGGACGAACGGCCTGCAGAAGATCGCCGACGAAGTCATCGTTCTGGGCAAAGAGGTCCAAGGTCTCAACAGAGCCCTGACTGAATTCGACGTGCTTCGCCGGCGCGTCTTCGACGATCGCGGACCCAACGGCCTCTTGCTCTCGCAAGGGATAACGAACCGCGGCGATATGGGCAATCTCGCACTCTACGAGAATCGCCAGCGAATTCAGCTGGAGAGGAACCGGAAGGCTTTCGAGGCGGAAATCGCGACCTTGAATGCGAGATCGCCAGCGGAGCGCGCAGCAGCTGCCCGGCAAACCGCCGCCGCGGAGTATCGCGACGACGCGGTTCCGGAACGCCGCCAGCGCATCGAACTTGCCGGTGCACGCGCGCTCGCCCAGGCCGAAAAAGACCTGGCCGACGCCCGGCGTGACCGCATCCGCTCGATGACGGAAGCCGTCGAAGGCCAGCAGTTGGAACTGACGCTGATCGGCAAGACGGCCGGCGAAGCCGAGCGGCTGCGGATGGAATACCGGCTGACGGCGCAGGCGAGAGCCGAGGCGGCGAAGAACGGTGTCGAGGTCGACCAGGAAGAGCTGCGGCTGATTGCGGAAAAGTCGCGCGCCTACGGGCAGCTCGCCGAAGAGATCGCGGCCATTAATATCCTGCGTGGCCAGCAATCGTCGCTGGAACAGTTGCGGCTTGAAACAGCACTCGTCGGCCAGTCGGAAGAGACGCGCCGGCGCTCGCTCGCCCTCATGCAGGCCGAACAGCAGATCCGCCAGCAGGGCATCACGTCCGACAGCGCGAGGGCGGACCAAATCCGCAAGGCATCGCTGGCGATCGCCGACCAGACGGCCGAGGTCGAACGGTTGCGCGATGCCTGGGGCGAGGTGCAGGGCGCGATCGAAGGTGTGATCGACGGCGGCGTCGACGCGCTCACCAAGGGCGACTGGAAGGGCGCGCTCGACGCCCTGAAAAAAGAGATCGTCGGCAGTCTCTCGACGATCGGCATCAAGAACCCGCTGATGAACGCGATCGACGGTGGCAATCGCGGCACCATCTCCGATCTCGGCGGGATCGGCGGTCTCGTCACACGGCTGCTCGGCGGCGGCAGGAGCGACGCGACCTCGTTGGTGACGCGGGCAATGGGCCAGAGCGTCGGCGCGATGACGGTGACCGCCGGCACGGTGATGATCAACGGCGGGGTTTCCGGATCGCTTCTCGGCGGGCTGAAAAGCCTCGTCCCCGGCAATGACAACGCATTCACGCCCAACACGACGCTGTCGGACATGCTCGGGCTCAAGGGCACGGGCGGCGCGCTCGGATTCGTCGGCAATTACCGGAACGGCGTCGATCCGCGCCTCACCGATATCCTGCAGGAGGCGGCGTCCCGCTTCCCCGGTTTCAAGGTGGATGCGATCAGCGGCTACCGGCCGGGCGATCCGCGCTACCACGGCGGCGGGCTGGCGACGGACGTCCAGCTGACGGACCTCGCCTCGGGGCGCCTTCTCGGCAATTACCAGGACGCGGCGAGCTTCCGCGCCTACGAACAGTTCGCCCAGGTCTCGCGCCAGATCCAGATGTCGAAATATCCCGAGCTTGCCGACCAGTTCCGCTGGGGCGGGTATTTCTCCGGCGGTCCGGGCAAGTATGGTGCACTCGACACCATGCATTTCGACCTCGGCGGCGGCGGCATGGCCGGCGGCTCGTGGGCCGGTGGCCTGACGAGCGCGCAGGCGTCGCTGTGGCCTGGCATCCAGAGCCAGGGCATGGCGGCGGCCGACGCGCTGAAGAACCTCGCCGGCCAGGGCGATATCGCCGCACAGGGGCTCGGGGCGCTCGGGTCCGGCTTCGACAAGTTCGGCAACGTGCTCGCCGGCCTCGGCAATGGCGGCGGTGCATCCGGCGGCGGGCTGATGGGCCTCTTCGGCAACCTGTTCTCGCCTTCGTTCACGCCGAATACGACGCTCGGAAGCTTCCTCGTCAACGGCTTTTCGGCGGGCGGGCCGACCGGCGGAAACGACCCGTCGCGGGTGGCGGGCCTCGTCCATGAGAAGGAGTTCGTCTTCGACGCATCTGCGACGGCGCGGATCGGCGTGCACAATCTCGAAGCGATCCGCCGGGGCGTGATGCGCGGCTATCGGGACGGCGGCTATGTCGGCTCACGGAGCGTCTATCCGGTCGCGGCCATGGCACCGGCCCGCCAGGAGTCGAGCGCCCCGCTCATACAGATCATCAACAATTCGTCGGCGCAGGTGGACGGGCGGATCGAGGACGCCGGCACCGACGAGCGCGGCCGGCGCCAGTATCGCATGGTGATGAGCGACGCCGTGGCGGACGGCCTGGCGACGCCCGGCGGCCGCGCGGGACGGACGCTCCGCGACACCTACAACGTCCGCAAGCGGGGTATAGCGCGATGAGCTATCCAGCATGGCCATCCGCACTGCCGCGCCCGGAGCGCAACACCTGGTCGGCCGTGCCGCAGGACGCGCGCCAGAAGCGCCGGTCCGAGGCGGGACCGCCCGGTTATCGCCGGCGGTTCTCCTCGGCGTCGACCAGCGTCTCGCTCTCGATCGTTGTCGATCGCAATGGCAATGCGATCTTCGAGAACTTCTTTAGGCAGACGGTGTCGCAAGGTGCGGGCCTGTTCTGGATGCCGGACCCGACGACCGATGGCTGGCCGCTCTATGCGAGCGACGGCCGGCCGCTGCTGATCTCGGGCGGGCCGAATGACGGCAAACCGATCCTGCTTTCGCGCCAGTGGCTGGTGACCTTCGGCGACCAGCTGCCGAACGAAACGATCATCGGTGTCGAGTTTCGCCGGTCGTTCACGGTCGAGGTGATGCCATGAGGATCGTCTCCCTCAACACCCGGCTGGCACACGACGCGCAGGCGTCCGACGACATCTACGTCGTGCTGTTCGAAATCGAGCATCCGGATCTCGCTACGTCCATTTTATTGTCCACCGACAATGCCGACCGGATTTCGCTGGAGCCGCTGATCTACGGCACGCGGTCAACCTGGCGGAGCGCGGCGACCCGCGATTTCCTCTGGATCGTCGCCTCGACGGTGCTGCCGTCGGACCTCGACGATGCACCGGCCGCCGCAACGATCATCCTCGAAAATCTCGACCGGCAGATGGCCGAGGTCGTGCGTTCGTTCACGTCGCCAGCCACCTTCCACATGGCCGTAGTGCTCGCCTCGTCGCCCGACCTGGTCGAGGCCGAATACACCGACCTGCTGCTGACCTCCGCCGAAATCACCGCCGGCGAGATCACGCTCTCGATCAGCCGCGAGGAGATCGAAAGCGAGTATGTGCCGGGCGGCCGGATGACGGCGCGGACATTTCCGGGGCTGCACCGATGAACTGGACGGATCGCTTCATCGGGCTGCCCCATCGCGATCTCGGCCGCGACCGGTCTGGTTGCGACTGCTGGGGGCTGGCCTGCATCGTCTATCGCGAGGAGCTGCAGATCAGCCTGCCGGAATATCTCGGCTATGCCTCCACCGAGGAGCGCGGCGAGATCTCCGCGCTCGTCGCCGGCGCGACGGCGTCGCCGCTCTGGCTGCCGGTCGAGGGACCGGCGACCGCTTTCGACATCGCGTTGTTCCGGCGCGGAAGATTGACCAGCCATGTCGGCATCGTCGTATCGCACGGGCTGATGGTGCATATGGCGGAAGCGGACCTGTCGCGGCTCGAGCCGTACTCGAGTGGCTACTGGTCTCCGCGCCTGATCGGTCATTACCGCCACGTCGACATGGTTTCGAGGGCGGTTCGATGACGGTTCAAAAGGGCCTCATACCCGTTCTCGCCGCACCGATGCTCGACCCGCAACTCGGTCGCGTCGAGATGACCATGCCGTCCGGCAGCACGGTCGGCGAGATCGTCGCGGCCGCGGTGCCGGGGCTCACCTCGGCCGATCGTTCACGCGTCCGGGTGATGCTGGTCGATCATCGCGGATCGATGTTCGTCGCGGCGGAGCACTGGCATCGTGTGCGGCCGCGCGACGGCGTTCGTGTCGTCATCCGCGTGCTCGCCGGAAAGGATGCGCTGCAGTCCGTACTGCAGATCGTCGTCGCGGTCGCGGCGATCGCGCTCGGCGCATTCTTCGCTCCGGCGCTCGCGGGTGCGCTCGGCATATCGCAGGGACTGGCGCAGGGCATCATTGGCCTCGGCGTGACTGTCGTCGGCAACCTGCTGATCAATGCGCTGATCCCGCCGGCGAAACCGCTGAAGCAGGAGAACCGCTACCAGATCAGCGGCATGCGCAACCGGCTGGAGCCGGACGGCGCGGTTCCGCTCGTTCTAGGCACGATGCGCTGGGCACCGCCTTTCGGCGTCTATTCCTACACGGAAGTCGTCGGCGACTGGCAATACCTGCGCGGCGTCATCTGCGCCGGATACGGGCCGCTCAACATCACGGGACTTCGGATCGGCGACACTGACATCTCGGAATATGACGAGGTCGAGATCGAGACCCGTGCGGGCCTCGCATCGGACACGCCGCTGTCGATCGTCACCCAGCAGGTGGTCGAGGAGACCGTCGGCGCGGAACTCCTGAAGCCGCTGCCGCGCGACGATCTCGGCGAGGTCATCACCGGTCAGCCGGCGACGGAAGAGCCCGTCGTCAGAACAACCGGGGCTGACGCCGCCGGAGCGAGTGTCATCCTCGCCTGGCCGGCCGGTCTGGTGCGCTACAACGACGAGGGCAGGCCCAAGAACCACACTGTCTCCGTGCGAATCGAGCAGCGCCGGATCGACGCGGCCGACTGGACGGAGGTCACGACGATCGAGGTTCGTGCCCGCAAGCTCGAAAGCTTCTACCGCCAGCACAGCTGGACATTTCCGAGCCGCGGCCGGTGGCAGGTCCGTTGCACCATGCTGACGGACGAGACGACCAGCTCGAAGAAACAGCAGCGCACGACCTGGGCGGCACTGCAGACGATCCGGCCGGAATACCCCTTCGACTTTCCGAAGCCGCTCGCCATGATCGCATTCCGGATCAAGGCGACACACCAGCTCAACGGCCAGCTCGACAATCTCAATGTTCTGACGGCACGGCCGTGCCTGGACTACGAGCACACGACAGGCGCGTGGGTCGAGCGGGAAACCTCGAACCCGGCGTCGCTCTTCCGCTACGTCCTGCAATCTCCGGCAAATCCCAAGCCGTCGACCGATGCCGGCATCGATCTCGACGCGCTGGCGGACTGGCACGACATGTGCCGGCTCAAGGGCCTGAAATACGACGCTGTCATTGAGGACAAGGCAACGCAGCTGCGCGACCTGCTGGCGGAGATCGCCGCGGCCGGACGCGCGACGCCGCGCCACAACGGCCTCAAGTGGTCGGTGACCGTCGACCGGCCCGACAAGCTGATCGCCGACCATTACAGCCCGCGCAACAGCTACGACCACAGCGCCATGCGGTCCTATGTGACGCCGCCGGACGCCTTCCGCATCCGGTTCCCGGACGCAACCAACGACTACAAGGAAGCCGAGCGCATCGTGCCGTGGCCGGGCAAGGAAAGCGCCGAACTCCTCCTGACCGAGGAGTTGCAGCTGCCCGGCAAGACCGACCCTGTCGAGATCTACCGGGAGGCCCGCCGGCGCATGTACGAGGCGATCTACCGGCCGGACATCCATTCCGTCTCGAAGGATGCCCCGGTGCAGGTCGCGGTTCGCGGCGATCGTATCCGGCTCTCCTCCGACGTCATCAACCGGGTGCAGGTGGCGGCACGGGTGATCTCCGTCTCCGGACGGCTGATCGAGTTGGATGAGACGGTCACAATGGAGGCCGGCAAGAGCTACGCGGTGCGCTTCCGATCCGGCCTGACGGCTTCCGACACGATCGGCACGTCCGTTGTCCGGACGCTGGTGACGATGCCGGGCGAGCACCGGACCGTCGTTGTCGACAGCGACGGTACCATGCCGATCGGCCGCGGAGCGATCGTCAACGGACAGACCTATGACGGCGACCTGATCCATTTCGGCGAGGCGGCGACGCTCGACTACGACCTGATCGTGACCGCAGTCGAAGCGGGTGACGACATGTCGAGCCATTACCGCCTGGTGGACGCCGCACCGGAGATCGACCAGCTGACGGACGCGCTCGTCATCCCGCCCTGGTCGGGCCGGGCGGGCGCGGATATCGGCGATACGGTCGGTGCGCCGCCGGCGCCGCGCTTCACTTCGATCGTCAGTGGCGTCGCCGACACCGATGTGAGCGGCCAGATCGACTATCTGATCGAGCCAGGTTCGGGGCCGGTCACCACCAGCCGGTTCGAGGTCTACCATCGCCTGGTCGGGGCACCGTCCTGGACATTGGTCACGATCGCGGCCGCCAACGGTGGCGGCTCGATCACCGGCTATGCGAATGGCCAGAGCGTGCAGATCTACGCACGCGCACTCAACGTGAACGGCGACCCCGGTCCGGCAACCGCCACCATCACCTTCACTGTCGGCGTGAACGATGCGCCGATCCCGGCCGGTCTCGACGCCGGCGGGATCTCGGTCGGCGCCCTGCTCGGCGGCGCGGTCGTACAGTTCCCGACCGGAGACGACGTCAACACGACGAGGGTGCAGCTCTACCGCTCGACCATCGTTACGCTCAACCGCGAAACCGATGCCGCCGGCGCTCCGATCGCGGTGGTTCCGTCGCGCAGCTATAGCGCGCCGCTCGGCGACACGACCCGCGCAAACCTGCTCGCCAATGGCGGGATGGACAGCACCGCCTCGTGGGCGCTCGGCACCGGCTGGGCGATCGCATCCGGTAAGGCTACCAAGACGGCCGGCACCGCAAGCGCGATCTCGCAGGGGCTGGCCGCCACTGCCGGCAAATACTACCGGATCGCCTTTACGCTTTCCGTTGTCACCGCAGGCTCGCTGACACCGCAGCTCACGGGCGGATCGACGCGCAGCGGTACCGCCCGCGCGGCGAACGGCACGTTCACGGACCGCATCCAGGCGGTGACCGGCAACAACACCTTCGGGCTCGCTGCAAATTCCACCTTCGCAGGGTCTGTCGACGACGTCGTCGCCTACCTCGAAACCACGACCTGCCTGGCGCAGGGCGTCCATTACATCTGGCTCGAACCGCAGAACGTCGACGGCGTTCCCGGACCGGTATCCGGGCCGTTCTCCGTTACCATCCGATGAGGCTCACGACATGGCTCTGACAGGCGTCACCACCAACAACGTCGACAACAAGGTATCGGTTTCCGACCAGGTACTGGTCAACCGGGACGGTAGCACCGCGGTACAGGATACCAGCGACCTTGCGACGCAGATCAGCGGCTCCGGCGCCGTCGCGAATACGATCGCCAGCGCCACGCAACAGGTGAGTGCAAGGGTGACCGTGGTCGAGGCGACCCTGAACACGATTTCGGGGGCGATCACCTCGCCAGGAAAGGTCTATCTCGACCAGCCGGCGATGGCCGCTGACCTGGTGCCTGCGGCAGACACCCTCGCGCAGGTGACCAGCGACACCTCGTTTTCGGTGAACGAGTACCTGTGGAAGAAAGTCGGTGCGACCGGCACAGGATCGTGGACCCAGACGACGATCCCGGCGCCGGCGCTCAGCAACCGGCGTCTTGATGACCTGGAGAACGAACCGGGACTGCGCAACTGGCTCATGGGAACCGATAAATACGACGTGATCGTCGTCCGCGGTTCCGACAGAAATATCGCGTTCGGGGTATCCCAGCTCGACGGGGAAATGCAGGCCGGACGCTGGACACACAAGGCGGATCTCGCCTTCCACGACCAATATCACCCAGGCGGGTACCCCTGCGTGGTGACGGCTGGCGATCTCATCGTGTACCACGAGAATGGAGCCTCTACGATAGATGGAGGCGCCTATGAGTTTATCGCTCCTGCTACCGGTCGGACCTTTGCTGCGGGTGTCTGGAACCGTCCGGGCATGGCGGCCCAAACCTCGATCCAGATCGACCGGAACTTCGAGCTGTATGTACCCTATGGCAAGATGTACACGCTAGTGATGGAATACGGCCAGTCGCTGTCTATCGGTTCGCGTGCCGTCGGCTCCGGGATGTGGCTCAATCCGGCGCCGGACTACATAAAGATGCCCTATACCGGCTATTTCAGCGACGTCCGGTGCAACCTGCATACGTCCTCGGGGTCCGCACCCGTTCTTGCCGCCGGAGCAATAACGCGGCTGACTGCCATGGAAAGCTGTGTGGGGGAGAAGGCGTTCTCCTCGGGGCAGACCGGTGTCGAGACATTCAGCGAGGCTCTGCACTCAGACATCATGAAGAACCTGAATTTCGCCATGAAGCAGCTGGGCATGGCTCTCGGCGTCGGCGGTTTCACGCTCTCGCAACTCGTCAAGGGTACCCAACCCTATGCGAACACCCAGACCGCACTGACGGACGCGAAGGCGGCATGCCTTTCCGAAGGTTATCGGATGTGGTTCCCGGCGATGCTCTGGCGGCAGGGAGAAAGCGACGCAGCAAATGCCGCTTACGCCGCGCAGATGGTCGCGTTCTGGAACGACTTCAACACGGACAGCAAGCTCATCACTGGCCAGGTATCCGACATCTGGATGATCATGGCGGCTCCCTCATCATTCGCCGACGGCCTCGACCAGGCCGTCTTGGCAATGGTCGAGTTGCACAACAATCACCCCACTAAGTTCTGCTTGTCACACCCGAGCTACATGCTCGACTACGACATCTACACACCGGGCTCCTCGGCCGATGACGACTTTGTTCACCTTTCGGTCAAAGGACAGGCTATCGACGGGGAGTATTTCTACCGAGCCTTCCGGCAGACCGTGTTCGGCAAGACCCGATGGAGCCCTCTAATGCCGTCCGGAAGCGCCGTCCGATCCGGAACGACGATCACCATTCCAATGCTTGTGCCGAAGGCACCTATGGTCGTGGACACCACGCGCGTAACGGAGCGCTCTGGAACATACAGGGGCTTCGTTTTCAAGGACGATAGCGGATCGCCCCCTGCGATCACTGACCTGGTCATATCCGGGAACGACATTGTCCTGACCCTCGCATCGGCACCGACAGGATCGCAGGGGAGCCAGGTCGTGGAATATGCACTGAAGGGGCATGACGCGGTGGCACCCTTCGAGGCGGTCGAGATGGCGAGGGGCAACGTTTGCGACAGCGAGGTGGACAGGGCGGCCTGCGATCCGACGTTCGTGATGAGTAACTGGATGGTCCCCTGCCGCATCCCTGTGACCGTTTGAGGAGATCAAAATGCCACTTATAGCCACGCTTGAAGCACCTGTCGGCCGCTCCGGTTTGACACATAGCGACGTCGCAACGTTCAACACCCAACTCGCGAAGATAAACGGACTTGGCATGGTCCACTACGTCAGCCCGATCGTCGCCACGACGGAGGGCAACTTCCTTCGCGTGAAGGATCTTGCCAACAACAACGTCGAGCTGATCAGCACGTACACCCCGGCTCCCGTGAAGGACACAGCGATTGCGGGCAAGCCCACGCTGACTTTCGGCTCCGGCCCAACCGGAGTGACCGGACAGATGCTTGCTCCGAAGAGATATGGGGAAATGGACGTAGGCACCGGCTCATGGTCGATGTGCTTCCTGATGAAATGCATGGGGGCAGGTGGAACAGACGTCCTGGTCAGCCCGGAGCGGGCGGCAAATACCGCTGTCGGCAACAATAGCCCCTACCTGCGGGCCTCTGCGTCGGGTGACAAGACGTTGGGAATAGCCCTTCTTGACAACAGTGGTGTTCTCAAGACGGTCTGCAACACGCATGAGTTCTACAACACCGTGAGGCTCCTTCTCGTGTGCCAGACGCCGGGCGTCGGTGTGAAGTGGTATGTCGACAACTGGTCCACACCTGCGGCTCAGTCATCCACCGACGAGGCCAAGGAAGCGCTGACCGACGGAAGGTTCGTGTTGATGGGTTTCGGCCACACATACTCCTCGCTTTCCTTCGCGGGGAGCTTGGCGCTCTTCACAGCGCATAACGTCGACCTGTCGATCAATAACCCTGCGCGGCGAGACTTCATGAAGGCCGTTGCTGCCTATGGCGGCATCACGAGCAACTGATATGACCGGTGCCTGGCCTGACCGCCGGGCGGCCGGGGTGCGGAAACACCCCGAGCGACGGGTCTCAGTTTGGCGACCAGTCCCGTCCGACAGCAGGAAAACACAACCGTCGCACCCGTACCGCAGAGAGTTCGAGCGTCTGAAAGCGTGCGATCCTTCGACCCTGACAGATCTGGAGCGGGCGGCGCGGTTTCTCTATCTCCAGAAGCTCGCCTTTGGCGGCAAGGTGTCGAGCCAGAACTTCGGCGTGACCTACGAGCGAGGTGCCCGCTTCAATCTGACGAAGCTCGCGCCGCTTCTCGAAGACGTCCACGAGCGTCTGTCCGGCGTGACAATCGAGAACCTCGACTGGCTCGACTTCATCGAGCGATACGACCGGCCGGGCGTGCTCTTTTATCTCGATCCGCCCTATTGGGGCCTCGATATCTGTCGGCCGGGCGCTGTTCGATCGGGAGCAGTATCGGCTGATGGCCGAGCGCCTGGCCCGGATCAGGGGCCGGTTCATCCTGTCGTTGAACGCTGTTCAAGGGGTCTTTGAGAGTATCCATCCGAGCAGTGCC
>UEGQ01000022.1 GCA_900466005.1 Hyphomicrobiales bacterium | reverse complement strand
GTCATCGGCAAGACCGCAAAATATGTTTCCGAGGCCGACGCCCTCGACTACGTCGCCGGCTACTGCGTCTCCCACGACGTTTCCGAGCGCGCCTTCCAGACCGAGCGCGCCGGCCAGTGGACCAAAGGCAAGTCCTGCGACACCTTCGGGCCGATCGGCCCCTGGCTCGTCACCAAGGACGAGATCGCCGACCCGCAGAACCTCTCGATGTGGCTGAAAGTCAACGGCGAGACCATGCAGGACGGCTCCTCGAAGACCATGGTCTACGGCGTCGCCTTCCTCGTCTCCTACTTGAGCCAGTTCATGTCGCTCCACCCCGGCGACGTCATCTCCACCGGTACGCCCCCCGGCGTCGGCATGGGCATGAAGCCACCCCGCTACCTCAAGGACGGTGACACCGTCGAACTCGCCATCGAAGGCCTCGGTACACAGAAACAGTCCTTCAGAGCCGATTGATCAGACGACGCGAGGCGAGCGGGCTCCCCGCTCGCCCATTGCCTTCGAGGCTTCATACGTCGATGTCGACGAGTGCCCCGCGCTTGCCGATCACCTGCGCGGCGACCTGCGCGCCACGGCCGATCGCATCCCCCAGCGACGCCCCCGAAAGCCGCGCCGAAAGGAAGCCGGCATTGAAGCTGTCACCGGCGGCGGTGGTGTCGACGACCTGGGCGACAGGCTGCGGATCGAAGGTGACGACACCCTCCTCGCGCCCCTCCGCGTGGATGCGGCCGACGCCGTTCTTCACGACGATCGTCGATGCCCCGGCGTTCCGGTAGCGGGCGATCGTTTCGAGCGGCGAGGTCTCGCCGTAATACTGCCCGTCCTCGTCAAAGGAGGGCAGCACGATATCGGCGACCTCGGCGGCCTCCGCAACTGCGGCGCACATCACCGCGACATTGGGCCAGAGCCTCAGCCGCATGTTCGGATCGAAGGCGACGCGCGTTCCCCGTCGACGCGCCTCGGCAAGGGCGCAGAGAAGGTTGCGGCGGTCCTCCTCGGACAGGATTGCAAGCGTGATCCCGGAAAAGAGCACGATGTCCGTCCCGGCGAGCGCCGCCGAAAGCACCTCGCGATCGCGTGCCAAGAGCTTTGCCGCCGACTGGCCGCGCCAGTAGGAGAAGCTACGTTCGCCGTTGTCGAGCTCGATCATGTAGAGGCCGACGGTGCGTCCGGAAATGCGCCGTATGCTCTTGGTGCCGATGCCTGCCTTCTGCATGAAGCCGAGCATGTGATCGGAAATCCGGTCTTCGCCGACGGCCGAGCAGTAATCGACCGACCAGGCCTCCGGCAGCAGGCGGCGCATATACCAGGCCGTGTTGAAGGTATCGCCCGCGAAATTGCGCGTATACGCCCCGTCGGCGCGTGGCGCCATCTCGACCATGCACTCGCCGATCGCAAGAACCCGGTGATGTCTTTCGTTCATTTCTCGTCCGCCGCGAAATACTGCCCGTGGCTTTCCCGGATGCGCCCGATGATTCCCTTGATCCGCGAAAGATGGACGCGCATGCAGGCCGCAGCAGCATCGCCATCATGAGCCTTCAGCGCCTTCAGGATCTCGATGTGATCCGCAAACGCGCTCTGCGCTCCGAAGGAAAGGCTAAGATACCGGACCCGATCCATATGCGCCTTGCTGTCGCGGATCAGCGCCCAGGCAAAGTCGTGGCCGGACATGTCGCAGATTCGCTTGTGAAAGTCATCATCGAGCGCATGAAACAGAACCTTGTCATCCGTCTCCATCGCTTTGCGCTGTCTCGCGATCAACTCTTCCAGCTCGTCCATTTGCTGGTCGGAGAGCACCGCAGCAGCGGCCCGGGCCGTTTCCATCTCGAGCGCCGTACGGATGAACCGCGCCTGCAGGACGCCCTTCTCCGAAATCTGGGTGACGACCGTCGCGCGCTGCGGACGGATGAGCAGGAAACCGAGCTGCGACAGCCGGTAGAAGGCGTCGCGCACGGGCTGCCGCGAGACACCCATTTGCTTTGCGACCTCCACTTCCGACAGCTTGGTGCCCGGCGGCAGGTCGAGCTCGACCACCTGGTGGTAGAGCTGCTCGAATACCAGGTCCGTAACCGATGGCGCGCGCAGGCTGTCCACTGCGCGAAGCTGAAGCTGATCAGCCATGAAGCCTCCGTTGACTCATATTGCATACTAACATATTAGTTTGCTCCGGAAATGCAAATCGCGTTTCCGAACCTTAGTGAGCAGTCGGCGAGGAGGCCACGGATTTGCTGCAGGAGGACAGGCTTTTCCCGATCGAATCGACGGCCCGCGGCATCGCGCGCAGCCTCTACGAGACCGTCCGGAACGTGCCGATCGTTAGCCCCCACGGCCATACCGATCCGCGCTGGTTCGCGGAAAACGCACCCTTCCCCGATCCCGCCCAGCTCTTCGTCGTTCCCGACCACTACGTCTTCCGCATGCTCTGCTCGCAGGGCATCCCGCTTACCGCGCTCGGCGTGCCGCGTGTCGACGGTGGTCCGACGGAAACCGACGGCCGGAAGATCTGGCGGCTCTTTGCCGAAAACTTCCACCTCTTCCGTGGCACCCCGAGCCGTCTTTGGGTCGAGCAGTCCTTCGCCGACGTCTTCGGGCTCACAAAGCGCTTCTCGGCGGAAACAGCCGACGAGTTCTATGATCATATTCAGGATTGTCTCGCGCGTCCGGAGTTCCGGCCGCGAGCGCTGTTCGAGCGCTTCGGCATCGAGGTGATCGCGACGACCGAGAGCCCGCTCGATGAACTCAAATGGCATGAGATGATCCGCCGGTCGGGCTGGACGGGCCGCGTCGTCACCGCCTACCGGCCCGACGCCGTCGTCGACCCCGAGTTCGAAGGCTTTCGTAGCAACATCGAGCGCTTCGGCGAACTCGCCGGGACCGATGCCACCACCTGGGAAGGGTATCTCGAGGCGCATCGCATCCGCCGCGCCTTCTTCAAGTCCTACGGTGCGACGAGTTCCGATCACGGCCACGCGACGGCCCGCACCGAGGACCTGCCGCAGGCTGAGGCCGCGGCCCTTTTCGAAAAGGCGCTCGCCGGCCGTTGCACGCCGCAGGAAGCCGATGCCTTCCGCGGGCACATGCTGACCGAGATGGCCCGCATGAGCCTCGAAGACGGGCTCGTTTTGCAGATCCATCCCGGTTCGTGGCGCAACCATTCCGCCGGGGTCATGGCGATGCACGGGCGTGACAAGGGTTTCGACATTCCGACGCGTACCGATTACGTCTGCGCCCTGAAGCCACTGCTCGACGCCGTCGGCATGCGGCCGGAACTCACCGTCATCCTGTTCACGCTCGACGAGACGAGCTATTCTCGCGAACTGGCGCCGCTTGCCGGCGCCTACCCGGCACTGAAGCTCGGACCCGCCTGGTGGTTCTTCGACAGCGCCGAGGGCATGCGCCGCTTTCGTGAAATGACAACCGAGACCGCGGGCTTCTACAATACGGTCGGCTTCAACGACGACACCCGCGCATTCTGTTCGATCCCCGCCCGCCACGATGTGGCCCGCAGGGTCGACTGCGCCTATCTGGCAACGCTTGTCGCGACCGGTCGCCTCGACGAGGACGAGGCGTTCGAGGTCGCCCACGACCTCGCCTACAAGCTTGCGAAAACCGCTTACCGGCTGTGAGGACAGCTGCAACAAGAGGAGGAGAAGAGAAATGAGCATCCTGAGGAAATTCGGCCTGGCCGTCCTGGCTTCCGCCGCGATCGTCGCCTCGGCCGTGTCGGGGCAGGCCGCCGAGCTTGTGCTGCGGTCTTCCGACACCCATCCGGACGGCTACCCGACCGTCGAAGCCGTCAAGTACATGGGCAAGCTGGTCGAGGAGCGTACCAACGGTCGCATCGGCATCGAAGTGTTCCATTCCGCCCAGCTGGGCGAAGAGAAGGATACGATCGAGCAGACCCAGTTCGGCGTCATCGACCTCAACCGCGTCTCGCTCGGACCGTTCAACAACATCATCGAGGAAACACAGGTCGTCTCGCTGCCCTACATCTTCCGTTCGGTCGACCACATGCACAAGGTGATGGACGGCCCGGTCGGCGATGAAATCCTCGCCGCCTTCGAAGCCCATGACCTGATCGGCCTCGCCTTCTACGACGGCGGCTCGCGCAGCTTCTACAACTCGGAAAAGCCGGTGAAGTCCGTAGACGACCTGAAGGGCATGAAATTCCGTGTCATGCAGTCGGACATGTTCGTCGACATGGTCGGCGCGCTCGGCGCCAACGCCACGCCGATGCCCTACGGCGAAGTCTATTCCGCGATCCAGACCGGCGTTATCGACGGTGCGGAAAACAACTGGCCGTCCTATGACAGCTCCGGCCACTTCGAGGTCGCCAAGTACTACACGCTCGACGAACATCTGATCGTCCCGGAAGTCCTCGTCATGTCGAAGAAGACCTGGGACAAGCTCTCTCCCGAGGACCAGGCGATCGTCCGCCAGGCCGCCAAGGACTCCGTCCCGCACATGCGCGAACTCTGGGCCGCCCAGGAGAAGAAGTCGGAGGACAAGATCCGTGCCGCCGGGGTCGAAATCGTCACCGACATCGACAAAAAGCCGTTCATCGACGCGATGAAGCCGGTCTACGAGAAGCATGTCACGTCCGAAAAACTGAAGGACATGGTCGCCCGTATTCAGGCGACGGAATAACCGAGACAGGAGGGCCGGCCGAGGCACCTCGGTCGGCCATTCTACCGCGTATCGTGGAGGCATGGCGTGCAAGAACGTATGAAAGGCTTAGCGCGATTTACCGGCTTGCTCGCGCGTGCCGCACTCTGGATCGCCGGAACCGGCCTGGTGCTGATGACGATCTTCATCGCCGCGCAGGTGTTCTGGCGGTATATTTTGAACGACAGCCTGACCTGGAGCGAACCGGCCTCCGTGATGATCATGGGCTGGTTCATCTTCCTCGGGGCCGCCGTCGGCATCCGCGAGGGCTATCATCTCTCGTTCGACATCCTGCTCCACGTTCTGCCGGATCGCGCCAAGAGCTGGCTGCACACGCTTTCCGACTTCGCGGTCGCGGCCTTCGGCGGCGGCATGATCTGGTTCGGGTCCTCGCTCGCCTACAAGACCGCCGGCAACATGGTGCCGAGCCTCGGGATTTCGGGAGCGTTCGACTTCATCCCGATCGTCGGTGGCGGCGTCCTTATCGTCCTTTTCTCGGCTGAACGGGTACTGCGGCGGATCGCCGGGCTGCCGACCGCGCGCTTCGGCGACGCGCCGCTGGAGGAATAATCATGGAACTCTGGGTCCTTTTCGGCACCTTCGTCTTTCTCCTGCTGATCGGCACGCCCGTCGCTTTCTGCCTCGGAATTTCGAGCTTTGCGACCGTGCTCTATCTCGGACTGCCGCCGGTGGTCGTCTTCCAGCGTCTCAACTCCGGCGTCTCCGTCTTCGCGTTGATGGCGATCCCGTTCTTCATCTATGCCGGCGACCTGATGGTGCGCGGCGACATCGCCCGCCGCCTCGTCGCATTGGCGGGCGGGCTGGTCGGGCACCTGCGCGGCGGCCTCGGGCAGGTGAACGTGCTGGCCTCGGTCATGTTCGGTGGCGTGTCCGGCTCGGCTGCGGCCGACGCTTCGGCGGTCGGCGGGCTCATGGTGCCGCAGATGAAGGCCCGCGGCTACGATGTCGACTATGCCGTCAACGTGACGGTGGTCGGCTCGATCATCGCCCTGATGATCCCGCCGTCGCACAACATGATCATCTATTCGATCTCCGCCGGCGGGCGCATCTCGATTGCCGACCTTTTCACCGCCGGTATCGTCCCGGGCCTGCTGCTTGCACTGTCGCTGATGGTCGCCGCCTGGTTCGTCGCCAGACGCCGCGGCTATCCGACCGAGCCCTTTCCGGGCTTCCGTGCGCTTGGCGGCCTGCTCGCCTCGGCGGTGCCCGGCCTCATTCTCGTCGCGATCATCTTCGGCGGCGTCCGCTCCGGCATCTTCACCGCGTCGGAATCCTCCAACATCGCCGTCGTCTACGCGCTTCTGGTGACGCTCCTCGTCTATCGCACGCTGAGCTGGAACGACTTCCTCGAAGCGACCTTCGCGGCTGTGCGCACCACCGCCATGGTGCTGATGGTCATCGGCTGCGCAGCCTCTTTCGGCTGGCTGCTCGCCTATCTTCGGGTTCCCGCCTCGATGGTCGCCCTGCTTCAGGGCTTTTCCGACAACCCGATCGTCATCCTGCTGCTGCTCAACGTCGTCCTGCTGATCCTCGGCACCTTCATGGACATGTCGCCGCTGATCGTCATCACCACGCCGATCTTCCTGCCGGTCGCGACCGCCTTCGGGATCGATCCGGTGCATTTCGGCGTCATCCTCGTCCTCAACCTCGGCATCGGGCTTTGCACGCCGCCGGTGGGCGCCGTCCTCTTCGTCGGCTGCGCGGTGGGCAGGATACCGATCTCACAGGCCATGAAGACGATCTGGCCCTTCTACGGAGCAGCCTTCGCCACGCTCATGCTCGTGAGCTACATTCCTGCCCTGTCGCTGTGGTTGCCCTCCGTCTTCAGATAGGATTTTCATGTCCTCGATCCGCTTGAGAGTGTTTCCAGAGGTCGACGCCGGCAACGGCGTCGTCCGCCGTGTTCTCGCCGACAGCCCGGAACTGATGGTCGTCGAGTTCCGCTTTCCACAGGGCGGTGTCGGCGCCCTGCATTACCACCCGCATGTTCAGTCGACCTACGTGAAAGCCGGCCGCTTCGCTTTTGCGGTCGGCGAGGAAACCTTCGAGATCGGGCCCGGCGACAGTTTCGTCATCCCCTCGAACGCGGTCCACGGCTGCAAGGCGCTGGAGGCCGGTGTCCTGATCGACACGTTCACCCCGCGCCGCGACGATTTTCTATGACCGATACGAAGAAGGAGTGAGCCATGCTCAGCGTTGAAATCCGCCACGCCATCGACCCGCAGACCGCCAGGACCTTCGACACCGCGGCGCTGCGGAAGAACTTCCATGTCGGCGACGTCTTCAAGCCGGGCGAGATCAGGCTCATCTATACCCACTACGACCGTATGATCGTCGGCGGTGCAGTGCCGGCCGGCGAGAGCCTCGTCCTGGACGAAGTGAAGCCCTGCGGCACCGCCTCCATCCTCGACCGCAGGGAAATGGTGATCGTCAACATCGGCGGCGAAGGCACCGTCCTCGCCGACGGCGAATATGTGATGGCGAAGGGCGACATGCTCTATCTCGGCATGGGCGCCGGCGCCGTCACCTTTTCCGGCGACGGCCGCTTCTACATCCTCTCGGCACCCGCCCATCACACCTATCCGTCGCGCCTCATCCGTATCGACGAGGCGACGAACATGACGCTCGGCGCGCAGGAGACCTCCAACGAGCGCACCATTTACCAGTTCGTGCATCCGGACGTGATGAAGTCCTGCCAGCTCGTCGTCGGCATGACCAAGCTTGCCAAGGGCTCCGTCTGGAATACGATGCCGGCCCATGTCCACGACCGTCGCATGGAAGCCTATCTCTATTTCGATCTGGCCGAAAATCAGCGTGTATTCCACATGATGGGCGAGCCGGATGAAACGCGCCATCTCGTCCTGAAGAACGAGGAAGGCGCGATCTCCCCGCCATGGTCGATCCACAGCGGCGCGGGAACCGGCGCCTACACCTTCATCTGGGCGATGGCCGGCGACAATGTCGACTACAGGGACGTCGAGATGGTCTCGATGGAGACGCTGCGATGAGCGCCCTGTTTTCCCTCGCCGGCAGGCGTGCACTCGTCACCGGTGCCAATACCGGCATCGGCCAGGCGATCGCCTGCTCGCTCGCCGAAGCGGGCGCTGATGTCGTCTGCGCAGGCCGTTCCGACGTCACCGAGACGATCGATCTCATTACCGGGGCCGGTGGCAAGGCCGAAGGCCTGGCGCTCGACCTTTCCGACCCGGTTGCCGCAGCGAGTGCCGTCGAGACCCTCGGGGCGCCCGTCGACATTCTCGTCAACAATGCCGGCATCATCCGCCGCGCCGATGCCGTCGATTTCACCGAGGCCGACTGGGACGAGGTGATGGACGTGAACCTGAAGGCCGTCTTTTTCCTGAGCCAGGCCTTCGCGCGCTCGGTCCTTTCCCGCGGCGCCGCAGGGAGGATCATCAACATCGCCTCCATGCTCTCCTTCCAGGGGGGCATTCGCGTTGCCTCCTACACCGCCTCGAAAAGCGGCGTGGCGGGGCTGACCAAGCTGCTCGCCAATGAATGGGCGGCGAAGGGGATCAACGTCAACGCCATCGCGCCGGGCTACATCGCGACCAACAATACCGAGGCGCTGCGTGCCGATCCGGACCGCAGCAAGGCGATCCTCGACCGCATTCCGGCCGGACGCTGGGGAGATCCCGAAGACATCGGCGGTGCCGCCGTCTTCCTCGCCTCGCCGGCCGCAAAATACATCCATGGTGCAATCCTCAACGTCGACGGAGGCTGGCTTGCCCGCTGATCTTCCCCGTCTCCACCGGCCGGACGGCAAACGCCCGCGGCCCGGCATCGTCCATCTCGGCCTCGGCGCCTTCTTCCGGGCCCATGGTGCGGTCTACATTTCCGAGGCCTTGGAGAAATCCGGCGGCGACTGGGGCATCATCGGCGTCAGCCTGGTACGGCCCGACCAGCGTGACCTGCTGGCGCCCCAGGACTATGCCTATACCGCGCTCGAACTCGGGCCCGACGGCGAGACGCCCCGCGTCATCACCGCCGTCGACCGCGTGCTGGTCGCCCGCGAAGACCCGCAGGCGGTGCTCGACGCGATGACCGATCCGGCAATCCGCATCGTCACGCTGACCGTCACCGAAAAGGGATACTGCCACGAACCCTCGACCGGCCGGCTCAATCGCCAGCACCCCGACATCGTCCACGACCTGGCTCACCCGGATGCACCGCTCTCGGCAGTCGGCTATCTGGTACGGGCGCTCGAGCGCCGAAAGAACGCTGGGCACCGCCCCTTCACCGTGCTCTGCTGCGACAACCTGCCGGAAAACGGCAAGGTGGTGAGAGGCGTCGTCATCGAGCTTGCGGCGCTCGTCGATCCCGCACTTGCCGGCTGGATTTCCGCCGAAGGCGCCTTCCCCTCGACGATGGTGGACCGGATCGTGCCGGCGACCAAACCGGAAGATATCGAACGGCTGGCGGCGATGACCGGCGTCCTCGACCTTTCACCGGTCATGCACGAGCCCTTCCGCCAATGGGTGGTCGAAGACCACTTCGTCGACGGCGCGCGCCCCGACCTGGGCGCGGTCGGCGTGCAACTGGTCGGCGATGTGACGCCTTTCGAGCACATGAAGCTGCGCTGCCTCAACGGCACCCACTCCTCCCTCGCCTATCTCGGCTATCTCGCCGGGCACGAGACGATCAGCGACACGGTCGCCGATCCCTCCTTCGCGAGATTCTGCAAGCGGCTCTGGCGCGAGGAAATCGTACCCGGCCTCCAGCCGCCGGAAGGGGTCGATCTTGCCGCCTATACCGACGCGCTCCTCGAGCGCTATTCGAACCCGGCGATCCGCCATCGAACCTGGCAGATCGCCATGGACGGCTCGCAGAAGCTGCCGCAGCGCATCCTCTCGACCATCGCCGAGAACCTGAGGGCCGGACGGCCTTTCGCCGGACTGGCGCTCGCGGTCGCCGCCTGGATGCGCTATGTCGGCGGCATCGACGAGAAGGGAAACCCGATCGACGTGCGCGACCCGCTCGCCGCGCGCCTGAAGAGCCTGAGCGACGCCGCAAACGGCGCCGACGGCAAAGTCGCGGCACTCCTCGGGATCACGGAGATCTTCCCTCCGGCGCTTGCCGGAAACGGGGGTTTTCACGCGACGCTTGCCAAGGCCTATGCGGGTTTGCTTGAAAAGGGAGCCGCATGCATGGTGGAGGAGGTCGGCACATGATCGAGAGCTGGCGCTGGTACGGACCGTTTGACGCGATCACGCTGCCCGAAATTGCCCAGACGGGCGCGACCGGCATCGTCACCGCCCTCTACGAAGTTCCCTATGGCGAGGTCTGGCCGGAAGAGACAATCCGCGACCGCCAGGACGAGATCCGGGCGGACGGTGAGCTCGGTCTCTACTGGAACGTCGTGGAGAGCCTGCCCGTCCACGAGGATATCAAGCGCGGTGAAGGCGACCTCGAACGGCTCTTCGCGAATTACCGGCAGTCGCTGCGCAATCTCGCCGCCTGCGGCATCTCGACCGTCTGCTATAATTTCATGCCGCTTCTCGACTGGACGCGCACACAGCTCGACGCGCCGGCGCCACGCGGCGGAACGGCCTTGCGTTTTTCGCAGCCGCATATGGCGGCGTTCGAGATCTTCATGCTCGAACGCGACGGCGCGGAGGCCGATTACAGCGACGAAGTCCGCGAGACCGCGCGGGAATGGTACGAGGCCTCGAGCGCGGGCTTGCGCCAGAACCTCCTGAACTCCATCATGGCGGGGCTGCCGGGCGCCTTCGACCGTTACGACGTCGCCGGCCTCAGGGAAAAGCTGAAACAATACCAGGGGATCGGCCGCGACGAACTACGTGCCAACTATGCCCGTTTCCTCGCCGAGGTGGTGCCCGCGGCCGAAGAGTTCGGCATTCGTCTCGGCGTCCATCCGGACGACCCGCCGCGCAATATCCTCGGCCTCCCGCGCATCGTCTCGACCGGCGACGACATCGAATGGATTCTCGCCAGTCAGGACAGCCCCTCGAACGGGCTCACCCTCTGTTCCGGCTCGCTCGGCGCCAATCCCGCCAACGACGTGCCGGCCATCGCCCGCCGCTTTGCGCCGCGCATTCATTTCGCGCACCTGCGCAACGTCGCCAAGGAACCGGACGGCTCATTCCAGGAAGCCGCCCATCTCGGCGGCGACACCGACATGGTCGCGCTGATCGCCGCGCTGGTCGCCGAGGAACGGCGGCGCCGGCAGGAGGGACGCGCCGACATCTCCATCCCTTACCGCCCCGACCACGGCCACGAATTGCTGGACGATGTCGGTCGCGGTACCCATCCCGGCTATCCGCTGATCGGCCGGATGCGTGGACTAGCAGAACTTCGGGGCATCGTCAGAGCCCTCCAGCATGAGAGTGTTTCCTATGACTGAATCGACCGGCACCCTTCTCCTGCACGTTGACGACAACGTCGCGATCCTCACCGAGCCCGTCGCGGCCGGCAGCCGGCCGCTCGGCTTCGGCGAGCCGCTGAAGACGCCGGTCGCGCGCGGCCACAAGATCGCACGCGTCGCCATCCCGGAAGGCCAGCATATCTACAAGTTCGGCCAGATCATCGGCTTCGCCAGCCAGCCGATCGCCGCCGGTGAGCACATCCACACCCACAACTGCGCCTTCGGCGAGCACGACCGCGACTATCGCATCGGCGCCGACCTGGAAAAGGCGAAAGCGGCGATCCCGGTCGTCGAGCCGGCGCACTTCATGGGCTACCGGCGTGCCAACGGCCAGGCCGGCACCCGCAACTTCATCGCGATCTGCGCGACGGTGAACTGTTCCGCCACCGTGATCCGGCGGGCCGCCGACGAGGTGAACCGCTCCGGCATCCTCGATCGCTATCCGAACGTCGATGGCGTCGCCGCCTTCGCCCACGACACGGGCTGCGCGATCTCGGTGACCGGCCCGGGCTTCGACAATCTCCAGCGCGTGCTCTGGGGCTACGCGACCCACCCGAACGTCGCGGCCGCCGTCTTCGTCGGGCTCGGCTGCGAAACGATGCAGATCGCCCGCATGCGCGCCCTTTACGGCGATCACGACGACAGCCGCTTCTTCTCGCTGACGATCCAGGAAACCGGTGGCACGACGCAGACCATCCGTCGCATCGTCGACCACATCCACGAGATCCTGCCGATCGTCAACGAAGCTAAACGTGAGCCGATCCCGGCCTCTGAACTGAAGCTCGCCCTGCAATGCGGCGGCTCCGACGGTTTCTCCGGCATCACCGCCAATCCGGCGCTCGGTGTCGCGAGCGACCTGCTGGTCGGCCTCGGCGGCACGGTCGTGCTCTCCGAAACGCCGGAAATCTACGGCGCCGAACAACTCCTGCTGCGCCGCGCCGCCTCGAAGGAGGTCGCCGACAAGCTGATCGAGCGCATCACCTGGTGGGAGAACTACTGCCGGATCAACGACGGCTCGATGGACAACAATCCGAGCCCGGGCAACAAGCTCGGCGGCCTGACGACCATCCTCGAGAAGTCGCTGGGTGCGGCCGCCAAGGCCGGCAGCACGCCGATGACGGACGTCCTTCTTTACGGCGAGAAAATCACCGGCCCCGGCTTCGTCTTCATGGATACGCCCGGCTACGACCCGGTTTCGGCAACGGGGCAGATTGCCGGCGGCGCCCAGCTCGTCTGCTTCACCACCGGACGTGGCTCGGCCTTCGGCTCGAAACCGGCGCCGACCATCAAGCTCTCGACGAGCAGTCGTCTCTACAACGAGATGCGCGACGACATGGACATCAACTGCGGCGACATCGTCACCGAGGGCGTCTCTCTCGAGGCCAAGGGCCGCGAAATCCTCGACCATGTGCTGGCGACCGCGTCCGGGCAGAAGACCAAGTCCGAGGCACTCGGCCTTGGCGACAACGAGTTCGTACCCTGGCAGGTCGGTGCAATCATGTGAGACGGTTGCGGCCGCGCACTCCCTGAAAAGACAAAACCGGAGCAGGTCGCCCTGCTCCGGTTCTTTTTTGCATTCCCGCTGACGGTCAGCGGATCATCGGCAGCAGGCTGTCGATCGACTTCTTGGCATCGCCATAGAACATCCGCGTATTCTCCTTGTAGAAGAGCGGATTCTCGATGCCCGAATAGCCGGTCCCCTGACCGCGCTTCGAAACGAAGACCTGCTTCGCCTTCCAGACTTCCAGCACCGGCATGCCGGCGATCGGCGAGTTCGGGTCTTCCTGTGCAGCCGGATTGACGATGTCGTTCGAGCCGATGACGATCGCAACGTCCGTGCTCGGGAAGTCCTCGTTGATCTCGTCCATCTCGAGCACGATATCGTAAGGCACCTTCGCTTCCGCGAGCAGCACGTTCATGTGGCCCGGAAGACGGCCTGCCACCGGATGGATGGCGAAGCGTACTTCCTTGCCGGCGGCGCGCAGCTTGCGGGTGAGTTCGGAGACAGACTGCTGCGCCTGCGCCACCGCCATGCCGTAGCCCGGCACGATGATGACCGAATCCGCGTCGTTGAGCGCATTCGCGACGCCTTCGGCGTCGATGGCGATCTGCTCCCCGGTCACTTCCATCTGCGGCCCGGTCGTGGTGCCGAAGCCCCCGAGGATGACCGAGATGAAGGAACGGTTCATCGCCTTGCACATGATGTAGGAGAGGATCGCACCCGAAGAACCGACCAGTGCGCCGACGACGATCAAAAGATCGTTCGACAGCGAGAAGCCGATCGCCGCGGCCGCCCAGCCCGAATAGCTGTTCAGCATCGACACGACCACCGGCATGTCGGCGCCGCCGATGCCCATGATCAGGTGATAGCCGATGAAGAAGGCGAGCAGTGTCATCAGGACGATCGTCCAGGCACCGGAGCCGCCGACATACATGAACAGCAGGGCGAGCGAGATCAGCGCCGCACCAGCATTCAGAACATGCCCACCGGGCAGCTTCTTCGCCTTGCCGTCGACACGGCCGGCGAGCTTGCCGAACGCGACCACGGACCCGGTGAAGGTGACGGCCCCGATGAACACGCCGAGGAAGACCTCGACCTTGAGGATGACCTGTTCGACGGCCGTCTTGTGCGCGAGCACCGCCGCGAAGCCTTCGAGCGACGCCCGGCTCGCCTCGTCCATGGCGAGCACGCGGCCGAGTTCGATATGGGCATTGAAGCCGATGAAGACCGCCGCGAGGCCGACCAGCGAGTGCATGGCCGCGACGAGCTGCGGCATCTCGGTCATCTGGACGCGCTTGGCGACCACCCAGCCGATCGCACCACCGGCGCCGATCATGACGGCAGAGAGGAGCCAGTTGCCCTTGCCGGGTCCGTAGAGCGTCGCAGCAACGGCGAGCCCCATGCCGACAATGCCGTACCAGACGGCGCGCTTGGCGCTCTCCTGGCCCGAAAGCCCGCCGAGCGAAAGGATGAAGAGAACAGCCGCGACCACGTAGGCGGCAGTGGTAAATCCGTATTCCATCGTGCCTCTCCCGCCTTACGACTTCTGGAACATGGCGAGCATGCGCCGGGTGACCATGAAGCCACCGAAGATGTTGATTCCGGCCATGAACACCGAGAGCGCACCGAGCACGATCACGAGGAAATTGCCGGAGCCGATCTGCATCAGCGCCCCGAGGATGATGATCGACGAGATCGCGTTGGTGACCGCCATCAGCGGGGTATGCAGCGAGTGCGACACGTTCCAGATGACCTGGAAGCCGACGAAGCACGAAAGAACGAAGACGATGAAGTGGCTCATGAAGCTCGCCGGAGCATAGAGGCCGGCAAGCAGGATCAGCGCACCGCCGCCGGCGAGCATCGCCACCTGGTTGCGGGTCTGGGCCTTGAAGGCGGCGACCTCCTGCGCGCGCTTCTCTTCGGGCGTCAGTTCCTTCGGCTTTTCCTTCGGCTTCTGCGCCGCGATCGCCTGGATCTTCGGCGGCGGCGGGGGATAAGTGATCTCGCCCTGATACGTCACCGTCGCCCCGCGGATGACGTCGTCTTCCATGTTGTGGAAGAGCTTGCCGTCCTTGCCGGGCGTCAGGTCCGTCATCATGTGACGGATATTGGTCGAGTAGAGGGTCGATGCCTGGGCGGCCATGCGGCTCGGGAAGTCCGTGTAGCCGATGACGATCACGCCGTTGTCCGACACGATACGCTGGTCCGCGACCGTCAGGTCGCAGTTGCCGCCGCGCTCGGCGGCGAGGTCGACGACCACCGAACCCGGCTTCATCGCCGCCACCATGTCGGCGAGCCAGAGCTTCGGCGCGTCGCGGCCGGGAATCAGCGCCGTCGTGATGACGATGTCGATCTCAGGCGCGATCTCACGGAACTTCTTGAGCTGGGCTTCGCGGAACTCCGGCGACGACGGCGCGGCATAACCGCCGGTCGCAGCACCGTCCTGCTGCTGGTCGGTGAAGTCCAGGAAGACGAATTCGGCGCCCATCGATTCGATCTGTTCGGCCACTTCCGGGCGAACGTCGAAGGCATAGGTGATCGCGCCGAGCGAGACGCTGGTGCCGACGGCGGCAAGACCGGCAACGCCCGCGCCGATGACCAGCACCTTGGCCGGCGGGATCTTGCCGGCTGCCGTCACCTGACCGGTGAAGAAGCGGCCGAAATTGTTGCCGGCTTCGATCACCGCGCGGTAACCCGCGATGTTGGCCATCGAGGAGAGCGCATCCATCTTCTGGGCACGGCTGATGCGCGGCACCATGTCCATGGCGATGACGTTGGCGCCCCTGTCCTTGCAGAGCTCGAGCAGCGCCTTGTTCTGCGCCGGATAGAAGAAGGAGATCAGCGTCTTGCCGGCGCCGAGACGCTCGGCTTCGGCCGTTTCCGGCGGACGCACCTTGGCGATCACGTCGGCCGCAGCATAGAGCGCCTCGGCGCTGTCGACGACGTCGACGCCGGCGGCACGATAGGCGTCGTCGGAAAAGCCGGCAGCCTTGCCGGCGCCGCTTTCGACGACACAGTCATAACCCAGTCTGCGGAGCTGCGTCGCGCTGTCCGGCGTCATCGCCACGCGCGCTTCCCCCTCGAACACTTCCCTTGGCGAACCTATCTTCAAGCCAGTCTCCCCTTCGCGTCCCAGAAATCCCGTGCTGATTTCGTGATGAAACACGATCAGAATGGGACCGTTCTGTCCAGATCATTGCAGCCTTTTTTCCAACCCTGTCGGCGCATCGTCCTGCAGGAATGCACCGATCTTCGGCCATAGCGAAGAAATGACCTGCCCGAAAGGCCGTTCAGCGACCAATCCGTCCACCGGATGCGAAATTTGCGCCGGTTTCTGCACGGGAACAAATTCACCGACGGACCATTTATTCCGCAATCGAAGAAGGAGGCCCATCGTGCTGAAATGGATTCTGATATTCCTGCTGATTGCTGCCGTCGCGAGCCTTCTCGGGTTTCGCGGTGTGGCCGGTGCGTCCGCGACCGTCGCACGGATCCTGATCTTCATCGTTCTGGTGGTCCTGATCATCGCCTTCTTCACCGGCATCGTCATCGTCGCCTGACGAGCCGACGAGCAACCGCTGAGAGACGTCCCCCGAAGTCCGCGGGCTTCGGGGGCTTTTGGTTGCCTGCGTAGAAGCGCAGCCTTGGCTTTTCGGCGCCTGCCGCGTCGGAACGTCGTGGGGAAGGTTTAGCTCGGTAGGATGGTTTCGGCGGGGTGCCGGATGTGAGAAATGCCACGGCCCCCTTAACGGCGCGCCGCGGCGATCTTCCATTCCGTAAGTGCCCTAGCTCACGAACGCCCGCCTAATCACGGCGGCGTCGTTCGCATCCGGCCCGTAATCGGCCTCTCCGGTGACACCGAGAATTTCCTGCAGCTTGTTGCGGGCGCGGTTGATGCGGCTCTTGATCGTGCCGACGGCACAGCCGCAGATTTCGGCCGCCTCCTCATAGGCGAAGCCGGAGGCGCCGACGAGAATGATCGCCTCGCGCTGGTCCGCCGGCAGCTGCTCGAGGGCCTTTCGGAAATCCTGAAGGTCGAGCGACCCATACTGTTGCGGGTGCGTGGCGAGCTGCGAGGTGAAAACGCCGTCGGTATCGGCGACCTCGCGTCCGCGCTTGCGCATCTGCGAATAGAACTCGTTGCGGAGAATGGTGAAGAGCCACGCCTTCATGTTGGTGCCGGGCTCGAAGTGGTCCTGCTTGGCCCAGGCCTTGACAATCGTATCCTGCACCAGGTCGTCGGCAAGGTGGTGACGCCCCGCCAGCGAGACGGCGAACGCCCGGAGGTTCGGGAGAGCGGCGAGCATATCCCGCTTGAAGCCGGTTTCCTCTGCGGATTTCTCTCGGTCCATCACGCCTTGTCTCCCGTGACGTGCTGCCCAGCAGCGCTCTTTTCCGCAGCATCGAGTCTTTCAAGAAGCTCGAGGAATTTGTCCGGTATACCCTCATCCTGCACGGATTGATAGAACTGCCGCAGTCTCGAGATGATACCCTGGTACGGCGGGGCGGCCGGTTCGCCACCTACTCTGTTATAGACTCTGTCCGTAAATCTCGTCATTCCGTTCCCACGTGGTTGTGGAGGTGCTGCGAGGAAACGGCCGAAACCCGCCAAGGTTCCGGTCGAGGTCGGTCTTTTCGGCCCTGCGGAACAATCGGCAGGGTGGGACGTTCTTGCCTCGTGCATACAAGGAGAAAAGCCATGCTTTACTACGCTCTTCTTTTTCTCGTCGTAGCATTGATCGCAGGCGTACTCGGTTTCGGCGGCATTGCCGGGGCATCGGCCGGTATCGCGAAAATCCTCTTCTTTGTCTTTATCGTGCTGTTCCTGATCTCTCTCGTCAGCCGCTTCTTCCGCAGCGCCTGACGCGCGTGGGCATTCGGCGAGCCCGACGACGGCCTCCGCGACTGTCGTCAAGCCGCGTCTGTTCTCGATGTGATCCCATAAGAAGATCGCAGCACCGGCCACTCAGTAGCGGTCGTATGGAATTGGTGCCGATTGCTCCGCGACGACGGCAAGCAAGGGAACCTTGGCCTTTTCCTCGACGCCGTCGACCAGTGCCGCCAGGCGCTGGGGCTCGATCCGCTGGCGAATGGGCGCGCGACCGGCGAGCAGTTCCGCCTGGACGGGTATGCAGTCGGCGTAGACGACCGGCGTCATGCGGCGCGCCTTCTTCAATTCTCTCGGGAGCGCCGCCATGCAACTCGCGCGGTTCCCGAAGGAGGCGACGGCGACCGGCTCTTTCATGCAACGTCCTTCGTCCGGATGACACGCGACAAGAACCAAAAGTGCGGCAAGTGTGCTCATTCCCGCCTCCATTGAGCACGCGAAACGCATCAAGCCCGGAAAAGTTCCACCACAATCGAACGTGGCGGGCGAATTGCCCCTGGGGTCGATCGGCATCCAGGTTGCGGCCCGCGTCACGATCGGAACCGAATGTCGAACAGCCCTAACCCACGGGCTCTATCGGAAAGGTCAGCTCGTAATAGACGGAGCCCGGTCGTACCTCATGCACCGCGCTGCCGTTGACCGAAGCCGGCACCACTCGCTCCAGTACGGTGCTGCCGAAGCGTGCCGGACCTGAAGACGAAAGCGCCTCGCCGTCGATCGGACCGTGTGGTTCCGTCCAGGTGATGCGCACGGCGTCCCTGTCGTCCTCGCGGATGCGCTCGCATGTGATTTCGATCCGCTGCCGTGTCGCCACGAAATCACCGTGGCTGACGGCGTTGACCGTGAGCTCATGCAGGGCGAGACCGACATGCAACGATGCGTTCGGCGTCAGGAGAAGGTCCTCGCCTGTCACGTGGATGAGATCGGCGGCGCCGTCCTGCACATATTTCTCGATCTGCTGTTGCAGCAGGTCGCGGAAATGGGCGCCGCTCCAGCTCGAATCCGTGATCAGGTCCTGGGATTGTGCCAACGCATGCAGGCGGCCGCGGAATTTTCCGAGGAACCCGTTGAGCGAACCGGAATAGCGTGCGGTCTGGGATGCAATGCTCTGGATGATGGCGAGCAGGTTCTTCGAACGATGACTCACCTCCCGCAGCAGCGCGCGCAGAAGCCGCTCCCGCCGTCGGTCCTCCGTGCGGTCGATGACCACCGTCATCAGGTTGGTCTGGCCGTTCGCCATCGTGATCATGCGGCAGCGGAATTCGAAGAAGGTGTCGTCGCCCGCGTCGATCTCCATCTCCGCATGGTCGCCCGGCTGCTGGAGCTGGGCCTTCAGATCTGCCAGCCGGCCACCGATCTCCTCGCCGAACAGGCCCCGATCGGTCGGCGGCTCGCCACCCGTCAGCCTGAAACGCGCCGGCAACGTGGTTATGCAAGAATACTTGCCTTCCGCGTCCTGCAGAATCAGCGTGGCGCCGATATCGATCAGGCCGGTGATGAAGAATTCGCGCAGGTACTCGTCACCGCGCTGGGGCTCGTACCAAGTCAGTCTGTGAACCACCGTGCAACTCCGCGAAACTCGTCGGCGGCCCCGCGGACGCGGGACCTGCCCTCTCAAGGTCGCTCGGCGGCTCGCACGGGCGGGCGACTGCCCGGACTACGCCTTCTCCGCCACCTGTTCATTAAAGAAAAGAGCCTGACTGATCAGAGCCTTCACCATATCCGGGCTGAAGGGTTTCGTGACCAGGAAGGCGGGCTCCGGACGCTCCCCCGTCAGGAGCCTCTCCGGAAACGCAGTGATAAAGATCACCGGAATCGTATCGACCTTCAAGATGTCGTTGACGGCGTCGATACCCGAGCTGCCGTCGGCGAGCTGTATGTCGGCGAGCACCATTTTTGGGTTCGTCCGCCGGAAGAGTTCGACTGCTTCCGCATGCGTGCGTGCCGTGCCCGTCACCCGATGCCCCAGGTCCTCGACCACCTGCTCAATGTCGAGCGCGATCAGCGGCTCGTCCTCGATGATCATGATCTCGGTCGCCACCTGCCGCGAGATCTCTTCGGAGGCCTTGCTGATGAGCTTGTCCAGCTCGGTGTCCTCCACTCCGAGCGTTTCCGCCGCCTGCTCGCGTGAAAAGCCCTCGACCGTCGTCAGCAGAAACGCGTGGCGCGCGCGGGTCGGTACGGCCGCGAGATTGGCGGCCGCGCGCCGCTCCCAGGCGAATGGCGAGGAAATCGGAGGGATCTCGACCGAGGTCGTGTCGAACAGCGCGACGAAGAGCTTGTAGAGCGAGACGCGGTCGTCGCCGCTCTCCGGGAACTGGGAGATGTCGGCGATAAGAGCCTCGAGAACGGCCGCGACATAGGCGTCACCGGACGTCTGCGAGCCGGTCACGGCACGCGCATAACGTCGAAGATAGGGGAGATGGACAGCTATACGGGCGGTCAGGGACATTCAGCTTCTCCAATCGGGCGCACTCAGCGCTGGTTCGCGGACTGATGGACGGGAGTCGAAATGGCGGCTGAAGGGGCCGGAAAGCGGAGGAGGTGCCCGCAGGGCCGGTCTTCTGTCCCGTCCGAAACGAGGTATCGGCGCGACGCATCCGTCGCGCGGCGCCTCGGTCCGGCATCGGACTGACCGACGGCCGACGGGTGCGAGACATACTCCGGTCGGGGATTGCGGTGAACTCGGCAGTCCGGCTGCGGCCCGTTTGAGGGGCCGGGCGTGATAAGCCCTGGTCAGTGTCATCAGTAGAACTCGCAAATACAGACTCCCCCGACAACGGATGGCAACTCAAAAAAGTTCCACAGCTCCGGAACTTTTTCATGCTAGTGCAGTTGTTGGGGTATTCCCGATACTGCGACGGGGCGAATGGGGTTTATGGCTGCACCTGAGAAGACGAAAGACCGCAAAGCAAAACCGAAGCGGTCCGATACAGCAAGAGAACTTTCCAACACCCTGATCGCTTCAAAGCTGCGAGGATACTACGACAGTATCGTCGAGGAAGGCACGCCGAGACATTTCCTGGACTTGCTGGAACGTCTCGAGGACGCGGAGCGCAGCGGCGTCAAGAAGTGATCCATCCGGCCCGGTTCCAGGCCGTTCGCAACCGCGCTTCTCCGTCGCCCGTCAACTCTTCCTTCCCACCCCGCCAACCTTCGCCAGCGCATAGACCAGACACCCGATCATTGCGGTGGTGGCGATCGGGCTTTCACGCATCATCAGAGGCACTTCGGCGATCAATCCCGTGGTGAACGGGTCGCCCATCGTCGCGGCCATTTGCTGGCGCATCAGCGCCTCCTTGCGGGCCTGGTGGTTGAGAACCATCACGACCGCGATCACCACCAGGGCCACGGCGATCGCCGTCAGCGCCACGACGAGCGCTGCCATGACCGGTCCCGCCGTCTCGGCGACGTAGAGCGCGAGCGCGACGACGAATGCGGCATAGGCGGTGACGAAGAGCACGATCAGCAGGATTGCAGCGACCGTGTTGCGTTTGACGCCTTCCACAACAGGGCGGGCACGCCGCAAGGCGAGGCTGGCCAGGACTTCCGCGATGAGGTTCATGGGATCAACGCCGTGTCAGCAGCGCGGCGAGGAACCCGATGCCGACGGCGATCCCGACCGCCTGCAACGGATTGTTGCGAATGCGGGTCTCGAGATCCTGCTCGGCCGAAACAAGGCTTTCGCGGGCAGACTGGTAGGCCGCAGCCGAGGCGCCCGCCATCTCTGCGCCCATTTCGCTGGCGCGCGCACCCGCTTCCTGGAGTTTGGCGTTGCCGAGGGAGGCGATCGCCTGCGTCAGGGCGGCAATGTCGCGGCGCAAGTTGTCAAGCTCGGCCTGAACGTCCTGAAGATTCGCCTCCGAGTTGCCGATGGTTTCGTCCTGCACCTTTTCGCCTGCCTTGCCAGTCATCGAGACTGCTGCCATGTCACTTCTCCTTCAACGATCGTCCTGTCGACAAACGCACGAGATGCGGGGCGGTTCCCGCTGCGATTGTTGTACGCCTCGGCCACAGCAGAGGCAATTGCAAAGCCGCAGCGGTAGACGGCGGAACGCCCGGCCAATGGTCGCAGATGCCCGGTCCATCGTCCGCAGGCGGCGGGAACTTCCCGTGTCGCCGACCGTTGTCCTGCCTGAGGCCGCAAGCCTCTTTGTCCAACCAACGAGAGGATGCTGAAATGAACTGGAATCAGGTCGAAGGCAACTGGGAGCAGTTCAAGGGCAAGGCCCAGACCCAGTGGGGCAAGCTCACCGGCGATGACCTCGACGTCATCAATGGCAACCGCAAACAGCTCGCTGGCAAGATCCAGGAAGCCTACGGCAAGACGCAGGAAGAGGCCGATCGCGAGATCGACTCCTGGCTCAATCGCCACTGACCATTGGCTTTCCCCGTCCCGGAGGCTCGGCACGTCGTGCCGGGCCTTTTCTTTGCGCTCGAGACAGCGTCACGTGAACGGCGGATCGTCGGGGCCCGGGATTGATCGGCGGCGGTCGCTCTATTGTCTGTCCCGGAGGCTTCGGCTAGGACCCTCGCCAAGACCGCGATCCCTGAGGAAAGTCTCGCCCATGACCAAGATCGTCTTTCTCGACCGCGACACGCTCTCGCCGGAGACCACGCTTCGCGCGCCGGATTTCCCGCACGACCTGGTGCTCTATGGCCGCAGCGCCCCGGACGAGGTCGCGAGCCGGATCGCCGACGCCGACATCGCCATTACCAACAAGGCGCCGATCCGCGCCGATGCGATCGCCGGAGCGCCGAGGCTGAAGCTGATCGCGGTCGCGGCAACGGGCACGGACTGCGTCGATCTCGCCGCCTGCCGTAAGGCCGGCATCACCGTCTGCAACATCCGCAACTACGCGACGAACACGGTTCCCGAGCATACCTTCGCCCTGATGCTGGCGCTGAGGCGCAGCATCGTTTCCTATCGGCAGTCGGTGATCGACGGTCGCTGGCAGGAAGCCCGGCAGTTCTGCTTCTTCGACCATCCGATTTCCGATCTCGCCGGCTCGACGCTCGGGATCATCGGCTACGGCGCACTCGGACGCTCCGTCGCGCGCATCGCCGAAGCCTTTGGCATAATGGTGATGGTCGCCGACCGCAAGGGTGCCGGCGCACCACCGGCCGGGCGGACGGCCTTCGACGAGGTGATGCGCCGAAGCGACGTCATCACCCTGCACTGCCCGCTGAGCACAGAGACCCGCGGGATCATTGCCGCGCGCGAATTCGCGCTGATGGAGCGCAGGCCAATCCTCGTCAACACCGGCCGCGGCGGCCTCGTCGACGAACAGGCGCTGGTGGCCGCGCTCGATGCCGGACAGATCGCCGGCGCCGGCTTCGATGTGACCGACGGCGAACCGCCGGCCGCCGACAGTCCGATGATGCGGATCGCCGGCCGTCCCAACGTCATCCTGACTCCGCACGTCGCCTGGGCGAGCCGGCAGGCCATCCAGGCGCTCGCCGACCAGTTGATCGGGAATATCGAGCTTTTCCACCGGGGAGCGCCGCGCAACGTCGTCGACTGAACGAAACCCGACCAAAGGCAGGGAGGTCATGCCTCCGGCCATATGCTATGAGCAGAGCGCCGCGGGTGGAGCAACGGCGCGAAAAAGGCAGGACGAGGAGGAGCATTGATGAAATTCTTTGATGTCGCCACAGCCGGTGAAGAGGTCTTGACCGGCCGGTCGGGCACGCTCGGGCTGATCAGCCTCAATCGGCCGCGGATCATCAACAGCCTGTCGCTCGGCATGGTCCGCGCCATCGACGCCGCCCTCGACGATTTCGAGAAGGACCCGACGATCGCCGCCGTCATGGTGATGGGGGAAGGCGAGCGCGGCTTCTGTGCCGGCGGCGACATCAAGATGCTCTACGAAGGCGGCAAGGCGGGCAGCCCGGAGCCGGCGACCTTCTGGCGCGAGGAATATCGGCTCAACGCGCGGATCGGCTCCTACCCGAAACCGTACGTCGTGCTGATCGAAGGCATCACCATGGGCGGCGGCGTCGGGCTTTCCGGTCATGCCAGCCACCGGATCGCCACCGAGACGGCGCGCCTCGCCATGCCGGAAACCGGCATTGGTTTCTTCCCCGATGTGGGCGCAACCTGGCTGCTCTCGCAGGCCCCCGGCGAACTCGGCACCTATATGGGGCTCACCGGCGAGCCGGTCGGCGCGACCGATGCGATCGCCGCAGGCTTCGCCGACTGGCTGGTCGATACCTCGCAGGTTTCCGAGATCGCCGACGCGCTCGCTTCTCTTCCCGCCACCGCCGGGCACAACGACGTCGCCGCCGTCATCGCCGAGGTGGCGAACCCGGCGACGGCGCTCGCCTTCGCCGAATACCGCAACCTGATCGACCGTTGCTTCGTCTTCGACACGATCGAGGAAATCCTCGACGCTCTCAGCCTGGAGACCAGCGAGTTCGCGACGAAAGCGCGCGCCACGATGCTGACGCGCTCGCCGACGAGCCTCAAGGTCACGCTTGCGCTCCTGCGCAAGGGCCGGTCGTCGCCCGATCTCGAAACCTGCCTCGAACGCGAATTCGCCGCGACCGACCAGATCCTGCGCACGCCCGACTTCTACGAAGGCATTCGCGCCGCGATCATCGACAAGGACCGCAACCCGAAATGGTCGCCGGCCACGCTGGACGCCGTCGGCCCGGCGATCGTCGACGCCTTCTTCCAGCCTCACCCGGAGCCGCTGTTCGGCTGACCGCCGCGCCTTTTGGACGCAGGCCAGCCGTTCACTCGATCTCGTACGGCACCGGGTTCCGCACCCGATGATCCACCACCAGTTTGCGCTTCAAGGGCGGCACCGCGCGGCTGGTGCATTTCGTCCGCTCGCAAATACGGCAGGAGATGCCGATCGGGTCGTAGGCGGCGCGGTTGTTGAGGTCGAGGCCGTCGGCATAGACGAATTGATCCGCGTAGGAGATTTCGCAGCCGAGCGCCAGCGCATAGCTCGGCTGTGAGGCACGGAAGCCGACCGATCCCTTGTTCACCTGCGTCGCGACACAGAGATAGCGCACCCCGTCCGGAGTTTCGGCGAGCTGCCGGATGATCCGACCCGGCATTTCGAAGGCCTGATGCGCATTCCAGAGCGGACAGGCCGCGCCGAAGCGGGCGAACTGCAGCCGGGCCGCGCTGTGCCGTTTGGTGATGTTGCCGGCCCGGTCGATGCGGGCGAAGAAGATCGGCACGCCCTTCAGCCCCGGACGCTGCAGCGTCGACAGGCGATGGCAGACCTGCTCGAGCGAGGCGCCGAAACGGGCCGCCAGAAGCTCGACGTCGTGCCGCAGGTCCCGCGCCGCCTGGTGGAAGGTGCGGTAAGGAAGCACCAGCGCGCCGGCAAAATAGTTTTCGAGCCCGAGGCGGCAGATCTCGACCGCCTCTTCGGTACGGAAACCAGCCTGTTTCAACACCTGCTGGATCTTCGGCACCGCATGCATCTGGGCGATCTGCACCGCGAGCTGGAAATCGCGCGTCGGTGCCGCCGCATAGCGGCTGATCGTCAGGATGCGGCTTGCCGGGTCGAAGCGCCGGATGGCCTCGTCGCCGGCCTCGCCGCGCACGACACGCACGCCGTATCGCCGCTCGAGACAGGCGGAAAGCGCGGCGTGGTTGTCCCCCTCCCCGAGCTTGAGCTCCTCGGCGAGGTTCTCCGCCGCAACGTCGAGCTCGTGGATGTAGTTGTCGACGAAATGGAAGAAGTCGCGCACCTCGTCATAGGAGGTCGTCTCGTTGGGAGCGGCGCCGCCGAAGCGGTCATCATAGCTTGCGAGCTGTTCGCTGTTGCGCCGGTAGGCCTGATGACAGTCGATCAGCGCGTGGGCGAGGCCGGGCGCGTTCTGCGTCACGAGCTTCAGCTCCTGCAGGCTCGGCGAATACTGTTCGAAGAGCGGGTCAGATAGCGCTTCGGTCAGCGCCGAAAGCAACCGGTCGTTCTGCCCGGACGAAAGCTCGGCGATGTCGATGCCGAACTTTTCGGCAAGCGCCAGCAGGACGGCGGCCGAAATCGGCCGCTGGTTGTTCTCGATCTGGTTGAGATAGCTTGTCGAAATGCCGATCTTGTCGGCAAACTGGGCCTGCGTGGCATGGCTTGCCTGACGCAGTTCGCGCACCTTGCGGCCGATGAAGAGTTTTCCGATTGCCATTTTGCAATTTCGCATTTCGCTGTTTGCAAATTTATAAATCCGCAACTGCGCCTGTTCAATCATTTTCTTTGCCGGGCACTGTGTTTAAGGGCACAACTTGACTTGCAGGCCTTGAAGACCATCGGGAGGAAGCATGCGATTGATATTGGACCAGCTCGAAGCCCGGCGCGCCGAAGCCCATATGGGCGGCGGACAACGGCGCATCGACGCCCAGCACGCCAAGGGCAAGCTGACGGCGCGCGAACGCATCGAGGTCCTTCTCGATGAAGGCTCCTTCGAAGAATACGACATGTACGTCACCCACCGTTGCACCGACTTCGGCATGCCGGAGCAGAAGATCGCCGGCGACGGCGTCGTCACTGGCTGGGGCACGATCAACGGCCGCCAGGTCTATGTCTTCTCGCAGGACTTCACCGTGCTCGGCGGCTCGCTGTCGGAGACCCACGCCCAGAAGATCTGCAAGATCATGGACATGGCCGTGAAGAACGGCGCGCCGGTGATCGGCCTCAACGACTCGGGCGGCGCCCGCATCCAGGAAGGCGTGGCCTCGCTCGCCGGCTATGCCGACGTCTTCAAGCGCAATGTCGATGCCTCCGGCATCATCCCGCAGATTTCCGTCATCATGGGCCCCTGCGCCGGCGGCGCGGTCTATTCGCCGGCGATGACCGACTTCATCTTCATGGTCCGGGATAGTTCCTACATGTTCGTCACCGGCCCGGACGTCGTGAAGACCGTGACCAACGAGATCGTCACCGCCGAGGAACTCGGCGGCGCGCGCACCCACACGACGAAGTCCTCGGTCGCCGATGGCGCCTACGAGAACGACATCGAGGCGCTGGAACAGATTCGCCTGCTGTTCGATTTCCTGCCCTTGAACAACCGCGAAAAGCCCCCGGTCCGGCCGTTCCACGACGATCCCGCCCGCGTCGAGATGCGCCTCGACACGCTGATCCCGGATTCGTCGAACAAGCCCTACGACATGAAGGAACTGATCTACGCTCTGGCCGACGAGGGCGATTTCTTCGAGATCCAGGAAGCCTTCGCCAAGAACATCGTCACCGGCTTCATTCGCATGGAAGGCCAGACGGTCGGCGTGGTCGCCAACCAGCCGATGGTGCTCGCCGGCTGCCTCGACATCGACAGTTCGCGCAAGGCCGCCCGCTTCGTGCGCTTCTGCGATGCCTTCTCGATCCCGATCCTGACGCTGGTCGATGTTCCCGGCTTCCTGCCCGGCACCTCCCAGGAATATGGCGGCGTCATCAAGCACGGCGCCAAGCTCCTCTTCGCCTACAGCCAGGCGACCGTGCCGATGGTGACGCTGATCACCCGCAAGGCCTATGGCGGCGCCTATGACGTCATGGCCTCCAAGCATATCGGCGCCGACATCAACTATGCCTGGCCGACCGCCGAGATCGCCGTCATGGGCGCCAAGGGTGCGACCGAAATCCTCTATCGTTCCGAACTCGGCGACGCCGACAAGATCGCCGCCCGCACGAAGGAATACGAGGAACGCTTCGCCAATCCCTTCGTCGCCGCCGAACGCGGCTTCATCGACGAAGTGATCATGCCGCACTCCTCCCGCCGCCGCATCGCCCGCGCCTTTGCCTCGCTTCGCAACAAGCAGGTGGAGACCCGCTGGAGAAAACACGACACGATCCCGCTGTGAGGGGAGAACGCTGATGGCCGACCTTCCCGACATGACCAAGCACAAGGGGTTTCCGTCCGGTATGCCGGGAACCGGTGTGCAGTTCACCATCCGCCGCGCCAACCCCAAGGGCGTGACCCCGCTGAAGGCGCTGCCGCGCAAGGCGAGGCCCGGCACCAAGGAGCACCGCATCGACGCGGCCTTCCTGCATGCCCTCTGGCATCATTTCGGGCCGGAACCCTTCGAGCGCGGCAACCTGGACGCCGCCCGGCTGAACCTGCTGTTCGGCCGCGAAGTCGTCGCGGCGGACAGAGATTTCGACCCGCTTTCCTACGAGGCCATGCTGGTGATCAACGAGAGGGTCGCCCGGCAGAACTTTCCGGAATCTTTTGAAGACGTATTCGAGGTGTGACGGTGACAATCAAGAAACTGCTGATCGCCAACCGTGGTGAAATCGCCTGCCGTGTGATCAAAACGGCGAAGAAGATGGGCATCGCCACCGTCGCCGTCTATTCCGACGCCGACCGCGATGCGCTGCATGTGAAGATGGCCGACGAGGCGATCCATATCGGCCCGGCACCGTCCAACCAGTCCTACATCGTCATCGAGAAGATCCTCGAGGCGATCCGCAAGTCGGGCGCCGATGCCGTCCATCCGGGCTACGGCTTCCTCTCGGAAAACGCCGTCTTCGCCGATGCGCTCGCCAATGAAGGAATCACTTTCGTCGGCCCGCCGGTCGAGGCGATCCAGGCCATGGGCGACAAGATCACCTCCAAGAAGCTTGCGGCCGAAGCCGGCGTCTCGACCGTTCCCGGCCACATGGGCCTGATCGAGGATGCCGACGAGGCTGTGAAGATTTCCGGCGAGATCGGCTATCCGGTGATGATCAAGGCGTCTGCCGGCGGCGGCGGCAAGGGCATGCGCATCGCCTGGAACGCAGAAGAAGCGCGCGAAGGCTTCCAGTCGTCGAAGAACGAGGCGAGGAATTCCTTCGGCGACGACCGCATCTTCATCGAGAAATTCGTCACCGAGCCGCGCCACATCGAAATCCAGGTGCTCGGCGACAAGCACGGCAACGTGCTCTATCTCGGCGAGCGCGAATGCTCGATCCAGCGGCGAAACCAGAAGGTCATCGAGGAGGCCCCCTCGCCGTTCCTCGACGCCGCAACCCGCAAGGCGATGGGCGAGCAGGCCGTCGCCCTTGCCAAGGCCGTCGGCTATCACTCCGCCGGCACGGTGGAGTTCATCGTCGACGGCAAGGAGAACAAGTTCTACTTCCTCGAGATGAACACCCGCCTGCAGGTCGAGCACCCGGTGACCGAACTGGTGACCGGCCTCGATCTCGTCGAGCAGATGATCCGCGTCGCCTCGGGCGAGAAGCTCGCCTTCGGCCAGGAGGACGTAAAGCTCAACGGCTGGGCGATCGAAAGCCGCCTCTATGCGGAAGACCCCTACCGCAACTTCCTGCCGTCGATCGGGCGTCTCACCCGCTACCGTCCGCCGCAGGAAGGCCGCCAGGACGACGGCACGGTGATCCGCAACGACACCGGCGTCTACGAGGGCGGCGAAATCTCGATGTATTACGACCCGATGATCGCCAAGCTCTGCACATGGGCGCCGAGCCGTCTCGAGGCGGTCGACGCGATGAGCGCGGCACTCGACGATTTCGAGGTCGAGGGCATCGGCCACAACCTGCCCTTCCTCTCCGCCGTGATGGAACACGAGCGCTTCCGCGAGGGTCGGCTCACGACCGCCTTCATCGCCGAGGAGTTCCCGGAAGGCTTTTCCGGCGTGGCGCCGGACGCCGATTCGGCCCGCAAGCTCGCCGCCATCGCCGCCTTCATCAACCAGATCCTGCAGGATCGCGCGGTGCAGATTTCCGGCACCATCGGCAATCACCGCCGTATCGTCGGCCGCGACTGGGTGGTGACGCTTGCCGGGCACGAATATCCGCTAGCGATGGAAACCTCCGCCGACGGTACCTTCGCGCGCTTTGCCGACGGCGCCATATCGTCGATCACCGGCGGCTGGGTTCCGGGTCAGGCGCATGCCCGCTTCCACGTCGACGGCATGACCATCGGCGTCAAGATCGGCTTTGCAGGCGCCGGCATCCGGTTGCGCTGGCGTGGCATGGACGTGATCACCCGTGTGCGCTCCCCGCGCGTCGCTGAGCTTGCCAAGCTGATGCCGGAAAAGCTGCCGCCGGATACCTCGAAGATGCTGCTCTGCCCGATGCCAGGCGTCATCACTGCGATCGTGGTCAAGGAAGGCGACCAAGTCGAGGCCGGCCAGGCGCTCGCAACCGTCGAGGCGATGAAGATGGAAAACGTGCTGAAGGCGGAAAGGCGGGGCGTCGTCAAGCGCGTCGCCGCCAAGGCCGGCCAGAGCCTCGCCGTCGACGAACTGATCATGGAATTCGAGGGATGAGCCGAATGACGGACATCGGGACTGAATTACCCCCCTCTGTCGAATACGCCGACATCTCCCCCTCAAGGGGGGAGATCGGGTGTATTGCCGGTCGGCGGCACGTCTATCCGGCGTTCGTCAACGGAACCCCCACGATGCCCCGACACGTCGGGCGATGGGCGCGACGCCGCCCGTTGTCGATCTCCCCCCTTGAGGGGGAGATGGCCGGCAGGCCAGAGGGGGGTACTGCGGCCAATTGGAAATCGGAGGCGCGATAATGACCAAGAAAACCATCAAGGACTGGGAAGCGCTGGCCGAGAAGGAACTGAAGCGTCCGGCCGAGAGCCTCACCTGGCACACACCGGAAGGCATCGACGTCAAGCCGCTCTACACGGCCGAGGACATCGAGGGCATCGAGCATCTCGACAGCCTGCCGGGATTTGCGCCCTTCGTCCGCGGCCCGCGCGCGACCATGTATGCCGGACGGCCCTGGACGATCCGCCAGTATGCAGGCTTTTCCACCGCGGAAGAATCGAACGCCTTCTACCGGCGCAACCTCGCGGCCGGCCAGCAGGGCGTCTCCGTCGCCTTCGACCTCGCCACCCATCGCGGCTACGACAGCGATCATCCGCGCGTCGTTGGCGATGTCGGCAAGGCGGGCGTCGCGATCGACAGCGTCGAGGACATGAAGATCCTCTTCGACGGCATCCCGCTTGAAAAGATCTCCGTCTCGATGACCATGAACGGCGCGGTGATCCCGATCCTCGCGAACTTCATCGTCGCCGGCGAGGAGCAGGGCGTGCCGCGGGCGCAGCTGTCCGGGACCATCCAGAACGATATCCTCAAGGAGTTCATGGTCCGCAACACCTATATCTATCCACCGGAACCCTCGATGCGGATCATCGCCGACATCATCGAATACACGGCGAAGGAGATGCCGAAGTTCAACTCCATCTCGATCTCCGGCTACCACATGCAGGAAGCCGGCGCGACGCTGGTGCAGGAACTCGCCTTCACGCTCGCCGACGGGCGCGAATATGTCCGCGCCGCCCTGAAGAAGGGCCTGAACGTCGATGATTTCGCCGGCCGCCTCTCCTTTTTCTTCGCGATCGGCATGAACTTCTTCATGGAAGCGGCGAAGCTGCGCGCCGCGCGCCTGCTCTGGACCCGCATCATGGAGGAATTCCAGCCGCAGAAGGCCTCCTCGCTGATGCTGCGCACCCACTGCCAGACCTCCGGCGTGTCGCTGCAGGAACAGGATCCCTACAACAACGTCATCCGCACGGCCTACGAGGCGCTGTCGGCGGCGCTCGGCGGCACCCAGTCGCTGCATACCAACGCGCTCGACGAGGCGATCGCGTTGCCGACCGACTTTTCCGCCCGCATCGCCCGCAACACCCAGCTGATCCTGCAGCACGAGACGGGCGTCACCAAGGTGGTCGATCCGCTCGCCGGCTCCTATTACGTCGAGAGCCTGACCAAAGAACTCGCCGACAAGGCCTGGGCGCTGATCGAGGAGGTCGAGGCGATGGGCGGCATGACCAAGGCGGTCGACGCCGGCCTGCCGAAGAAGCTGATCGAGGAAGCGGCGACCCGCCGCCAGGCGGCGGTCGACAAGGGCGACGAGGTGATCGTCGGCGTCAACAAGTTCCGTTTGAACGACGAGCAGCCGATCGACATCCTGGAGATCGACAACTCCGCCGTGCGGGCCGCCCAGATCAAGCGGCTCGAACAGATCCGGCGCCAGCGCGACCCGAAAGCCGTCGAAGCGGCGCTGGCCCGGCTCACCGATGTCGCCGCGAGCGGAGAAGGCAACCTGTTGCAGGCCGCCGTCGAGGCGGCCCGGGCGCGGGCCACGGTGGGCGAAATCTCCGACGCCATGCGCGAGGTCTTCGGTGACCATACGGCCGTGCCGAAGGTCGTCCGCAACATCTACGGCAAGGCCTACGAGGGCGATCCGGAGCTGGCGACGCTTTCCGACCGCCTGAAACACTATCGGGACGTCAAGGGCGCGGCGCCGCGCATTCTCGTCGCCAAACTCGGCCAGGACGGGCATGACCGCGGCGCCAAGGTGATCGCGTCGGCCTTCGGCGACATCGGTTTCGACGTCGTTGCCGGTCCGCTCTTCCAGACGCCGGAAGAGGCCGCCGATCTTGCCGTCGCCGAAAAGGTGCAGGTCGTCGGCATGTCCTCGCTCGCCGCCGGCCACAAAACGCTCGCCCCGCAGCTCATCGAGGCGCTGAAGGCGAAGGGTGCCGAAGACGTCATCGTCGTCGTCGGCGGGGTCATCCCGCGCCAGGACTACGACTACCTCATGGATCGCGGCGTCGCCGCCGTCTTCGGCCCCGGCACCAACGTCATGGACGCGGCAAAGTCCGTGCTCGACCTCGCGGAAGGGCGGTTACGGAATATTTGAGCCATTGACCGCTGCCGAAGGCACCGGCTGCATCACGCCGAAGGCGGAGTCTGGACAACTGTGGCCAAGGCTCGACCCTGGAGCGCATCAGTGCCCCAGAGTCCAAGCGATTTCGGTTTCGCTGCCGCTTTGGTTTCATCCGAGAGTGTAGGCGAAAACCTCATTGAGATAGGCTTCCTCCTCAATCCTGAAATGTGTTTGACCGACGTTTGTGAAACCTTGGGCCTGATAGAAGCGAATAGCGGGCGCGTTTTCTGCGTTTGTGGTCAGCCAGACTGATTTCGCCTCGCGGTCCTGGCAGTGCTTTAGACCCTCCCGCAGCAACTGCTTGCCAAGACCTTGTCCATGATGTCTTGGCTGGACATAAAGAGTACTGATTTCAGTGGTGGAGCAGCAGGATACTGGCGGAATTCTCCCCTCTGAAACGCGAATGAAACCATCTATTCCCTCTTCGTTGTCGGAGACGAAAAAGGCTTCGTTGGCGTCTCCTAGATGGCTTTCGAACTTTGCCTTCGTGAACTCAGTCAGAGCATAGTTCGCGAAGAACGCATTGACCCCTCGTCGCAAGTAGGTGCCAATCCAGACTTCTATCGAGAGCGCGGCCAGCGACGCTGCATCGTCCAAGTTCGCTCTTCTGATGCCCATGATATCTTCCGAACTCCTTTGGGATGCGTCGTGACGAATAGATGCAAATTCGAACGGCGAGAACAACCGGCCGTGACGACCGCGGCCCGCAACGTCCGGCAACGACTATCATCATCCGTCTGCTACCGCCCCTACTCCGCTGCGACCACCCTTGCGTCCGCAGTAGTCCCCAGAAACGCATCCATGTTTTCCCGCACGATGTTCCGCAGGAACTCCATGACGCTTCTGACCCGCCCCACCTGCCGGAGGTCGCGGTGACAGGTGATCCAGTAATTGCGCAGCAGTTCGACCTCGTCTTCGAGAACCACCTCCAGCTCCGGATAGTTTTTCGCGATGAAGATCGGCAGCACGCAGAGCCCGAGCCCGTTCCGCGTTGCCGTCAGCTGCGCAAAGATGCTCGAACTCTGGAAACGCGGCTTTATCCGCGGATGAATGTCGCCGAGATAGTCGAGGCCCGGCGCGAAGATCATGTCTTCGATGTAACCGATGAAGGCGTGGTCCAGCAGGTCGTCGCGGCTCCGCGGAGCACCCCGGCTCTCGAGGTATCCCCGCGTCCCGTAGATCTTCAGCCGATAGTCGCAGAGCTTCTCGGAAAAATACGGGCCCGCCTTCGGCGGATCGAGGACGACCGCGAGATCGGCCTCCTTGCGCGAGAGCGCCATGATCTGCTGGATCGTCACGAGCTCGAGCGAGATGTTTGGCAACGCTGCTGCGAAGGTCTGAAGCGTCCCGGTGAAGAAGAAATTGGCAAAGCCTTCCGGCGCGCTGAGCCGCACGACCCCGCGCTGCGCGCTGCCGCCGCCGGCGAGATCGGCCTGCAGCCGCTCCGTCTCTTGCTCCATCTTTTCGGCCGTCTCGACGAAGCGCTGTCCCATGCCGGTCAGCACGTAGCCGCGCGGATTGCGCTCGAAGAGCTTGACCTTCAAGGCGAATTCCAGCCGGTCGATCCGCCGCGAGACGGTCGCGTGGCTGGTCCGCAGCTGCCTCGCCGCCGTCGACAACTGTCCCGTGCGGGCTACCGCCAGGAAATACTGTAGATCGTCCCAGGTGAAATGCATCGCCGCTCCCGATCTCTGTTCAAAAACGAACAGAACCTGTTTGCAATTAGTCGGCGCTAAAACTTGCGTCAATCGATCTTTTCCCGGATCATGCGCCCACGATTGGCCGCGTTGAGGAGCGCCGCTGGTCAAAATTGAACAGATTCGCAGTCTGGAAGACTCTGGGAGGAGACCATATGCGCAAGAATCTCATCGCGTCGCTGGCGATCATGCTGGCGAGCAGCACCGCTGCTCTGGCCGATGCATCGGACGGCAAAGTCAAGATCGGCATCCTGAACGACCAGTCCGGCGTCTACGCCGACTTCGGCGGCAAGTCGTCGGTCGAAGCCGCCAAGATGGCGATCGAGGATTACGGCGGCAAAGTGCTCGGCGTACCCGTCGAGATCGTCGATGCCGACCACCAGAACAAGCCGGACATCGCCTCCAACATCGCCCGCCAGTGGTACGACACCGAGCAGGTCGACGCGATCATGGAACTGACAACCTCTTCCGTCGCGCTCGCCGTCCAGGCGATCGCCAAGGAAAAGAAGAAGATCGACATCGTCACCGGCGCGGCAACGACCGAACTCACCGGCAAGCAGTGCAGCCCCTACGGCTTCCACTGGGCCTATGACACGTATGCGCTTGCGGTCGGCACCGGCGGCGCACTGGTGAAACAGGGCGGCGACAGCTGGTTCTTCCTGACGGCCGACTATGCCTTCGGCTACTCCCTCGAAGAACAGACCAGCAATTTCGTGAAGGCAAACGGCGGTAATGTCGTCGGCGCGGTGCGCCATCCGCTCGCGACCACCGACTTCTCGTCCTTCCTGCTGCAGGCACAGTCGTCGGGCGCGAAGGTGGTCGGCCTCGCCAATGCCGGCGCCGACACCCAGAACGCGATCAAGCAGGCGGCCGAATTCGGCATCACCCAGGGCGGGCAGCGCCTTGCCGCTCTCCTCTTCACGCTCGCCGAAGTCCATGGCCTCGGCCTCGAGGCGGCACAGGGGCTGACGCTCACGGAAGGCTTCTACTGGAACCGCGACGAGGACAGCCAGAAGTTCGGCAAGCGCTTCTTCGAACGCACCGGCAAGATGCCGAACATGGTCCATGCCGGCACCTATTCTGCCGTGCTGCAGTATCTGAAGGCGATCGAAAAGGCCGGAACGGACGAGACGGAAGCCGTCGCCAAGGCGCTGCACGAAATGCCGGTCGACGACGTCTTCGGCCGCGGTGGCACGGTCGGCCCCAACGGCCGGATGTTCCACGACATGTACCTGCTCGAAGTGAAGAAGCCCGGCGACAGCAAGGAGCCCTGGGACTACTTCAACGTTCTCGCGACCATTCCCGGCAAGGATGCCTATATCGATCCGTCCAAGAGCGGTTGCGAGCTCGTGAAGTAAGTCCCGGCCGTAAATGATGAGCCTTCCTTCCGAAAGAACTTCTACGGAGCCGCGCGTGGTCTTGTCCGCGCGCGGCCTCCGCCGCGATTTCGGCGGCTTCACCGCCGTCCGGGACGTCGATCTCGACGTCCATCATGCACGCGTACATGCCCTGATCGGGCCGAACGGTGCAGGCAAGACCACCGTTTTCAACCTGCTCACCAAGTTCCTGCAGCCGACGGCGGGCACGATCACGCTGCTCGGCGAGGAAATCACCAGCACGCCGGCCGACAAGGTCGCGCGGATGGGGCTCGTACGTTCCTTCCAGATTTCCGCGGTGTTTCCGCACCTGAGCGTGCTCGACAATGTGCGCGTGGCGCTCCAACGCCCCAACGGTCTCGCCCACCAGTTCTGGCGCCCTCTCTCGGCACTGGACGCGCTGACCTCACGGGCCGAGGACCTGCTCGAAAGCGTCGGCCTCGTCCGCGAGCGCAACACGATCGCCGCCGATCTTTCCTACGGTCGCAAGCGCGCGCTGGAGATTGCAACGACGCTCGCCCTTGATCCCAAGGTCCTGCTCCTCGACGAGCCGCTCGCCGGCATGGGCCAGGAGGATGTGCGAGTGATCGCCAGCCTCATCCGCGAGGTCGCAAAGACCCGCGCCGTGCTGATGGTCGAGCACAATCTCTCGGTCGTCGCCGACATCTGCCACCACGTCACCGTCCTGCAACGCGGCGAGATCCTCGCCGAGGGCGACTACGACACGGTCAGCAGCGACCCGCGCGTGCGCGTCGCCTACATGGGCACGGAGGAGGCGTGAGATGACGGCACTTCTCGAGGTCCGCGGCCTCAATGCCTGGTACGGCGAAAGCCATATCCTGCACGGCGTCGACATGACCGTGCGCGAAGGCGAGACGGTCACCATTCTCGGCCGCAACGGCGTCGGCAAGACGACGACGCTTCGCACGCTGGTCGGGATCGTGCGCGCCCGCAAGGGTGAGATCGTTTTCAACGGCACCGACATGATGAAGGTGCCCCTGCACCGCACCGCCCGCTGCGGCATCGGTTTCGTGCCGGAAGAACGCGGCATCTTCTCGACCCTTTCGGTCATGGAAAACCTCATGCTGCCGCCGCAGGTCGCGGAAGGCGGCATGTCGCTCGACGAGATCTTCGAGCTCTTCCCGAACCTCCAGGAGCGGCGTAACAGCCCCGGCACCCGCCTTTCCGGCGGCGAGCAGCAGATGCTGGCGATCGCCCGCATCCTGCGGACCGGCGTCAAGCTGCTGATTCTCGACGAACCGACGGAGGGGCTTGCTCCCGTCATCGTCCAGCGCATCGGCGAAGTGCTGAAGAAGCTCAAGGAACGCGGCATGACCGTGTTGCTCGTCGAGCAGAACTTCCGTTTCGCAAGCCGCGTGGCCGACCGCTTCTACCTGATGGAGCACGGCCAGATGGTTTCCGAGTTCAAGGTGGAGGAGCTGCCAGAGCGCATGGACATGCTCCACAAGGTCCTGGGGGTCTGAACCATGGCGACAATCTTCGGCATCCCGCTCCAGGCGCTCCTCGGACAGCTCCTGATCGGCCTCATCAACGGCTCCTTCTATGCCTTGCTGAGCCTCGGCCTCGCGATCATCTTCGGCCTCCTGCGGATGATCAATTTCGCCCACGGCGCGCAGTACATGCTCGGCGCCTTCGTCGCCTATCTGCTGCTGACCTTCGGGGGCATCGGCTACTGGCCGGCGCTGATCCTCGCGCCGCTGATCGTCGGCCTCTTCGGCGCGGCGATCGAACGGCTCTTCCTCCGGCGCCTCTACGACCTCGACCCGCTCTACGGGCTCCTCTTCACCTTCGGCCTTGCACTGGCGATCGAAGGCACGTTCCGCTACATCTACGGCGCGTCGGGACAACCCTATGCGACGCCGGCGGCACTCGCCGGCGGCACCAATCTCGGCTTCATGTTCCTGCCCATCTATCGCGGCTGGGTGGTCGTGGTGTCGCTCGTGGTCTGCCTCGCCACCTGGCTTCTGATCGAGAGGACAAAGCTCGGTGCCTATCTGCGCGCAGCGACGGAAAACTCGACTCTCGTCCAGGTCTTCGGCGTCAACGTACCGGTGCTCCTGACCCTTACCTATGGTCTCGGCGTGGCACTCGCAGCCTTCGCCGGCGTGCTCGCCGCCCCGGTCTACCAGGTGTCGCCGCTCATGGGGTCCAACATCATCATCGTCGTCTTCGCGGTGGTGGTCGTCGGCGGCATGGGCTCGATCATGGGGGCGATCGTCACCGGCTACATGCTGGGGATCGCCGAAGGCCTGACCAAGGTCTTCTATCCGGAAGCGTCCAACATCGTGATCTTCGTCATCATGGCGATCGTTCTTCTCATCAGGCCGGCAGGCCTCTTCGGCCGGGATGCGTGACATGGCTCAGGTAACGACCACTTCCGACATCGGCGGCGGACGCCCCGCCCTCATGCAGATGATCCTGCTTGCGGGCGGCATCGGCCTTCTCGCCGCCGCCCCCTTCTTCCTCTACCCGATCTTCGTGATGAAGCTCCTGTGCTTCGCCTTGTTTGCGGGTTCCTTCAACCTGCTGCTCGGCTATACCGGGCTTCTTTCCTTCGGGCACGCGGCGTTCTTCGGAGGAGCCGCCTATTTCACGGCCCATGCGGTCAAGGAGTGGGGCTTCCCGCCGGAACTCGGGCTCCTCGTCGCGGTTGCGGGCGCGGCCGTTCTCGGCCTCGTCATGGGCATCGTCGCGATCCGCAGGCAGGGCATTTACTTCGCGATGATCACGCTGGCGCTCGCGCAGATGTTCTATTTCTTCTGCCTCCAGGCGGAATTCACCCACGGCGAGGACGGCATCCAGTCCGTGCCGCGCGGCAAGCTCCTCGGCTTCATCGATCTCGGTACACCGCTCAACATGTACTTCTTCGTGCTCGGGGTTTTCCTCATCGGCATGCTGTTGATCTGGCGCTTCATCAATTCGCCGTTCGGCATGATCCTGAAGTCGATCCGCGAAAACGAGGTCCGTGCAACCTCGCTCGGCTATTCGGTGGCGCGCTACAAGCTCGGCGCCTTCGTGATGTCGGCGGCGCTTGCGGGGCTCGCCGGCGGGCTGAAGGCGCTGGTCTTCCAGTTCGCGACGCTCACCGACGTCACCTGGCAGATGTCCGGGGAGGTGATCCTGATGACGCTGCTCGGCGGGATCGGCACGCTCGTCGGGCCGGTGATCGGCGCCGGCCTCGTGGTGGCGCTCGGGAATTATCTCGCGACCTCGGAATTCCCCGTCACCATCATCACCGGCGTCGTCTTCATGGTGTGCGTGCTGCTGTTCCGGCGCGGGATCGTCGGCGAGTTCTATGCGTCCCGCCTCGGACGCAGGCTCGGCTTCGAACATCGGCATTAGCCACAAGTTTCCTTCTCCCCGGCTGCGGGGAGAAGGTGGCCGGCAGGCCGGATGAGGGGCAGAGCATCATGGGATGGCAGGGCGTTTGCCCTCACCTCGCCCTATCCCCGCACGCCGGGAGAAGGGACAAGCGGAGCGACATGGAAAACTACGACTACATCATCGTCGGCGCAGGCAGCGCAGGTTGCGTTCTGGCCAACCGCCTCGCCGCAGACCGTTCGACGCGCGTGCTGCTCCTCGAGGCGGGCAGCAGCGACAACTACCACTGGATCCACATCCCCGTCGGCTATCTCTATTGCATCAACAACCCGCGGACGGACTGGTGCTTCACCACTGCGAAGGAAGAGGGGCTGAACGGTCGCGCGCTCCTCTATCCGCGCGGAAAGGTGCTCGGCGGCTGCTCGTCGATCAACGGCATGATCTATATGCGCGGGCAGGCGCGCGACTACGACCTCTGGCGGCAGATGGGCTGCACCGGCTGGGGCTGGGATGACGTGCTGCCGATCTTCCGCAAGTCCGAGGATTTCTACAAGGGCGCCGACGACGTGCACGGCACGGGCGGCGAGTGGCGGGTCGAAAAGGCCCGCGTCCGCTGGGCGATCCTCGAAGCCTTCCAGAAGGCCGCACTCGAAGCCGGCATTCCGATGACCGATGACTTCAACCGTGGCGACAATGAGGGCTCCGGCTATTTCGACGTCAACCAGCGCGCCGGCATCCGCTGGAACACCGCCAAGGCCTTCCTGCGGCCGGCGGTCAAACGCGGCAACCTCACCGTGCTGACAAGGGCGCAGGCGAAGCGGCTCGTTGTCGAGGATGGCGCGGTCGTTGGCGTCGACGTCTGGCACGACGGCATGACCAAGACCTTCCGCGCCCGCCGCGAAACGGTGCTCGCCGCCGGCGCCATCGGCAGCCCGCACATCCTCGAACTCTCCGGTGTCGGACGCGGCGACGTGCTGCAGAAGGCCGGCGTCGAGGTGGTCACGGAGGTGAAGGGCGTCGGCGAGAACCTGCAGGACCACCTGCAACTCCGGCTCGTCTACAAGGTGAGCGGCCTGCCGACCTTGAACGAAAAGGCGTCGAGCCTTTTCGGCAAGGCCGCGATCGGGCTCGAATACCTCTTGCGACGCTCCGGCCCGATGGCGATGGCGCCGAGCCAGCTCGGCATCTTCACCAAATCGAGCCCGGACAAGGACACCGCCGACCTCGAATACCACGTGCAGCCGGTCTCGCTCGACAAGTTCGGCGATCCGGTTCACCCCTTCCCGGCGATCACGGCGAGCGTCTGCAACCTGCGGCCGGAGAGCCGCGGCTCCATCCATCTGCAGAGCCCGGACTTTGCCGCCCAGCCGGTGATCAGCCCGCATTATCTCTCGACGGCAGGCGACCGGGAGACGGCCGTCCGCTCGATCCGCCTGACCCGCAGGATCGCCGGCCAGCCCTCCTTCGCGCGCTACAGGCCCGAGGAGTACAAGCCCGGCCCCGCCTTCGAGACCGATGAGGACCTGATCCGTGCGGCCGGCGACATCGGCACGACGATCTTCCATCCGGTCGGCACCTGCCGCATGGGCGCCGACGCCGAGAGCGTCGTCGATCCGCGGCTCCAGATGCGCGCGCTCAAGCGCCTTCGGATCGCCGACGCCTCGATCATGCCGACCATCACCTCCGGCAACACCAACTCGCCGACGATCATGATCGCCGAGAAGGCCGCCGAAATGATCCTTGCCGACAACCGATAGAAGGAGACACCTCGTGGCAGCACCCATCGCATTCATCGGACTGGGCAATATGGGCGGCCCGATGGCCGCCAATCTCGTCAAGGCCGGGCACGAGGTCCGGGGCTTCGACCTTTCCGCGGAGATCCTGAAGGCGGCGGCGGAAAACGGCATCATCCCCGCCTCCTCGCTGGCGGAAGCTGCGGAAGGTGCGGACGTCGTCGTCACCATGCTGCCGAAGGGCGAGCACGTACTCGCCGTCTGGCGGGAACTCGTCAAGGCGGTCCCGGCTTCCACGCTCCTCATCGACTGCTCGACCATCGACGTCGACAGCGCCCGCCAGGCCCATGAGCTTGCCGCCGGCAAGGGCTGCGCCTCGCTGGACGCCCCCGTCTCGGGCGGCACCGGCGGTGCGGCCGCCGGCACGCTGACCTTCATGGCCGGCGGCTCGGGGGACGCGTTCGAGCGCGCAAAGCCCCATCTCGAAGCCATGGGACGCAAGATCGTCCATTGCGGCGGCAACGGCGCTGGGCAGGCAGCGAAAATCTGCAACAACATGATCCTCGGCATTTCCATGATCGGCGTCTGCGAAGCTTTCGTGCTCGGCGAGGCGCTGGGGCTCTCGCATCAGGCGCTGTTCGATGTCGCCTCGACGTCCTCCGGCCAGTGCTGGTCGCTGAACACCTATTGTCCGGTCCCCGGCCCCGTCCCGACCTCGCCCGCCAACAACGACTACAGGCCGGGCTTTGCCGCCGCGCTGATGCTGAAAGACCTGAAGCTCGCCCAGGACGCAGCACTTTCGACCGGTGCGACGACCCCGCTCGGGGCAGAAGCCGCGCAAATCTATGCCCTCTTCGAAAAGCAGGGACGGGGCGGGCGCGACTTTTCCGCCATCATCGAGATGCTGCGCGGCGGCCTTCAGGCCTGACACTGGGTTCGGGGCGATTGTCGCCGACGATCAGCGGTCATCGGTGGCCATGGCACCGAGCAGCTTCGGCAGGTCGCCGAAACGCGCCACCAGCCCGAAGATCAACGCCGCCGCCGCGACGAAGAGGACGGTGACGGAGGCCATCACCGGCGTGTAGCCGTAGCGCAGCGCGTTGAAGATCTTGATCGGCAGCGTCTCCATGGTGAAGCCGACCGTCATGTAGGCGACGATGTACTCGTTGAGCGACAGCACGAAGGCGAAGGCGTAGCCCGAGACCAGATACGGCCGGATGAGCGGCAGGACGACGGTCCGGAACACCGTCCGGTCATCGGCACCCATGGTCGCCGCCGCCTCGACCAGCGACCGGTCGATCGCCGAAAATCCGAGGGAAAGCGTCACCAGCGGCAGGGTCACGAAGAAGATCGCGTGCCCGACGACCGCCGTCCACGGCTGGCCGTAGAAGCCCGTCCCCGCCCAGAAGGTCAGGAGCCCGAGCGCGGTGATGACCGGTGGCAGCGTGAAGGGTGCGATCCCGAGAACCCGGAAGATATTCGCCCAGGGCGCGATCCGCCGCCACAGGAACCAGGAGAGCGGCAGGGCGATGGCGACTGCGAGCGCCGCAGAGGCGAGTGCCAGCAGAACCGAGGAAAACAGGGCTGCCCGCCAGCCCGGATCGGTGAAGATCGCACCGTACCAGGAAAGCGAAAAGCCCTGCGGCGGGAAGGTCAGGCTCTGCTTCTCGTTCACCGACACCCCGGCAACCACCACGATCGGCATGGCGAGGAAGATCGCGATCAGGACGAAATAGAGACGTGTCAGATTGCGGCTCATGCGGCCTCTCCCTTGCGTCCGACGAGAAGCGTCAGCGCCACCATGCCGAGCGTCACCAGCACCAGGAAGACGGCCATGGCCGCGGCGAACGGCATGTTCGACTGGTAGATCGCCTGGTCGGTGATGAGGACGGAAAGCGTCCAGTGCTGCGGCCGACCGAGGATCTGCGGCAGCAGATAGCTGCCGAGCGCAAAGATAAAGACCATGATCAGCGTGGCAATGATGGTGTTTCGAAGCGCCGGCACCACCACGGTCAGGAAAGCTCTGACGGGCGAGGCGCCGAGCGTGCGCGCCGCCTCCGTCAGCGTCGGGTCAAGGCGCACGAGGGCGGGATAGAGGACCAGCACCGTGTAGGGCAGCGCCTGATAAACCATGCCGGTGAGCACCGCCCCGAAATTCGGCATCAGCGCCACCGGCTTCGCCATGATCCCGAGCATGACGAGAAGGTTCGATAGCCCGGCGGTGCGAGAGAGCAGCGTCGACCACGCAAAGCCGATGATGACTTCGGAGAGCGACAGGATCGACAACAGCGCCACCAGCCAGACCACCTGCACCTTCCGCGACATGCGGGAGAGAAGGTAGGTAAAGGGCAGGCCCAGCACCACGCAGACCACGGCCACTGTCATCGCGAGCAGCAGCGAGAAGCCGAGCACGCCGCCAAAGAAGGCCGACAGGAACCGCGCGTAATTGTCGAAGACAAAGGCCGGCTCGTAGAAGCCGCCCTGCTGACGCTGGAAGAAGCTGACGGCGATCATCGTTCCGAAGGGGATGACGAAGAAGAGGATCAGCATCCCCGCCGGAAAGATAAGTGGCGCATAGTCGAGCGCCTTCTGGGGCGGTTCACGTCTCATGCGGCAAGCACCACGGCCGTCTGCGGATCGATGATGACGCCGACCTCCTGTCCGACGCTGACCGCCGGCCGCTCGCGCGGCGTCGAGACGGCGATGAGTTCGGTGCCGCGGACGTCCACGAAGGTCTCGATGGTGCCGCCGAGATCGCGGATGAAGGTGACGCGGCCGGAAAGCCGGCCAGCACCCGGCGCCGACAGATGGATGTCCTCCGGGCGGACGGAGAGGCTGCAGACGGTCTGGCCCGGCGCGGCAATGCCTTCGACCGGCTGGCCGAGGACGAGCGTGCGCCCGCCATCGACTGTGAGCGGCAGGAGATTGGTCGAGCCGATGAAATCGGCGACGAAGCGGTCGGTCGGCTTCCGGTAGATCTCGATCGGGCTCGCCGCCTGGCGGATCTTGCCGCCGTTCATCACCACCACGGTGTCGGCCATGGTCATCGCCTCGCGCTGGTCGTGGGTGACGACAATGGTCGTGATGCCGAGCTGTTGCTGCAGCTTGCGCAGTTCGACCTGCATCGCCTCACGCAGCTTGGCATCGAGCGCCGAAAGCGGCTCGTCGAGCAGGAAGAGTTTTGGCGAGATCGCCAGCGCCCGGGCGATCGCCACGCGCTGGCGCTGGCCGCCCGAAAGCTTGTTCACCGGCCTGTCGGCATAGCCCGGCAAGTGGATCAGCGACAGGAGTTCCTCGACCCGCCTCGCCTGCGCCTCGCGGGCGACGCCGCGGATCCTGAGCGGATAGGCGATGTTCTCGCCGACGGTCAGATGCGGAAAGAGCGCCAGCGACTGGAACACCATGCCGAGATTGCGCTTGTGCGTCGGCACACGGGTGATGTCCTCGCCGTCGAGCACGATCGCACCGCTCGTCGGCGTGTCGAGCCCGGCAATCATCCGGAGCAAGGTCGTCTTGCCGCAGCCGGATGGCCCGAGCATGCAGACGAATGTTCCGTGCGGAACGGTGAGCGCCACATCGTCCACGGCCGTGAAGGGGCCGAATTGCTTGGTGACGCCGTTGAGAGATAGTCCGGACATCATGTCTCCGAAGTCAAATATGTCTGGGCTCATGGCCCTTGCGCGCCGGGGTATCATTGCACCGGCGAATTGTGTCGCAATCCGATCGCACGCTCAAGCAGAAGACTCTCATCGAGGCGACCGCCCCTCATCCGCCCTGCCGGGCACCTTCTCCCCGTTGAACCGGGGAGAAGGAAACGAGCGGTACGCTCGGCGCCAGCCTCCCCTCTCCCCGCCTGTGGGGAGAGGGTCAGGGTGAGGGGCAAGCTTCATTCTCAGCCGACGATCAGTTCGGTCCACTTCTGGTTCAGCCAATCCGACTTGGTCTGGTAAAGGTCATAGCGCGGGATGACCGGATCAATGTCCGAGGAGACGGCTGCGAATTCCTCCGCCGTCAGGTCGAGCAGGTCGCGCTTGACCGTCGGCGCGGTACCGACCTTGCGCGACAGCGTCGCCTGGATCGAGGGCTGGCACATGTAGTCGATGAAGACATGGGCTTCCTCCGACTTTTCGGAAGCCCGCGACAGCGCCCAGCAGCCGGAGTCGAGAATGCCGCCTTCCTTCGGGAAGGTGGAGCGGACCGGATGGCCCTCCGAAGCGGCAAGCCCCGTCACGTCGTGATAGTACTGCCCCATCGGGATCTCGCCCGATTTCAGCGCCTGCTCGAACTGCGCCTCGTCGCGATACCACAGACGGACGTTCGGCTTCACCTCGGCGAGCTTGTCGAACACCTTCAGGATGCCTTCCTCGGTGTCGAGCGCGTTGGTGCCGCCGAAATAGGTCTTCGCGGTCACCTCCAGCAGGAAGGAGTTGGAGACGAGCGCGAGCAGGCCGAGCTTGTCCTCGTTCGCCGGATCCCAGAGGGCTGACCAAGAGGTCGGCGGTTCCTTGTAGACGTCCGTGTTGGTGACGAGCGTGATGTACCAGGCGACGGCGCCGAGACCGGCGACCCGGCCGTCCGGATACTTGTTGACGAAGTGTTCGACGAGGTTCGAGACGTTCTTGATCTTGCCGAGATCAACCGGCGCCCAGAGATCGGTCGCCTGACCTTTCAGCATCGCAACCTGCGACATCATCGAAATGTCGGCGGGCGCCTGGCCCGCCTTGGCGGCCTGCTCGAGCTGCACGAGCCAGGCCTCCCCGGTCGGTTCGGCGACGGATTCGATTGCGATCCCGGTCGCCTTGGTGAATTCCGGGAAGATGTTCTTGTCGAACGAGTCCTTGAAGTAGCCGCCGTAGACGCCGACCTTCAGCGACTTGTCCTGGGCCTTGAGGATGGAGGGCATCGCAAGCATGCCCGCACCGGCGATCGAGCCGGCCAGCACGCCGCGGCGGCTGATCGAAGTCTGCAGAAATTTCGTCATGGCTTTGTTCCCTTTATGTGGTTCCTGGTTGTCATCACTCAGTTGAAGCCGGGATGCGTTTTCGCGCAAGCCCGCCTGTTTCCTGCTTTCGGCTCAGCGCCTCGCGACGGCCGGGCTGAAGACCATTAGGCTCAGGATTTCGAAGAGAACCTGCGCCCCGGCATGGGCCGTGTTGTGGGTTGCATCGTACTGCGGCGCCACTTCCACCACGTCGCCGCCGACGAGGTTCATCCCCTTCAGCCCGCGAATGAGTTCGAGCACCTCGCGCGAAGTGAGCCCGCCGACCTCGGGCGTGCCCGTTCCCGGGGCGATCGACGGATCGAGGCTGTCGATGTCGAAGGAGAGATAGGTCGGGCCGTCGCCGATGATCTTCCTGGTCTTCTCGATGATCGCCGGCATGCCGAGGCCGGTGATCTCTTCGGCATGGATCACGGTCATCCCGGACTCGTAGGAGAACTCCCAGAGATATTCCGCCGAGCCGCGGATGCCGATCTGGATCGTGCGGGTCGGATCGAGCGTGCCGTCGAGAACCGCGTTGCGGAACGGGCCGCCGTGATGGAACTTCGACTGGTCGAACGGCCCGCCGGTATCACAATGGGCGTCGATGTGCACGAGCCCGACCGGACCATGCTTGCGGGCGATGGGCTTCAGGATCGACTGGGTGATCGAATGATCGCCGCCGACCGAGAGCGGCATCACGCCGGCGTCGACGATCTTCGAGAGATAGCGTTCGATGTCCTCGTGGCTGAGCTCCAGCCGGTAGCGGCTGGAAAACGGCACGTCGCCGATGTCCGCCACCTTGAGGTCGAAGACCGGCGCGCAATCGAGCACGTGGTTGTAGGGGCCAATGCGGTCGATGCTGCGCAGGGCCCGAGGCCCGAACCGCGATCCCGGCCGGTTGGTAACGCCGAGATCCATCGGCACGCCTACGATCGCCACCTGCAGGTCACCGAAATCCGGGGCCTGTGGGTCGACCTGTCGATGCGGGGCGCTGAGGAAGGTCGGCACGCCGGCATAGGGAGCCGCCCGGGTGCCGTTCGAAAAGATCTTCGCGCCGACCTTGGCGAACTTCGGATCGAAAATCTCGCCGGCCCCGTCGCCACCGTATCTCGCCCTGAGCGCCTCGAGTTTCGCCGGATCCCACGCCATCTCGTCGTTCCTTTCCTCGCCGTTTCGAAAGCGGGTCCGCGGCCTGGCCACGATATGGCTCTCAAAAGGGCATTCTTCGGCCCTGCCTCTATGTTGAGCATTATCCCTACAAAAGGGATGGAAATGCAATTGACGATGTAATAGCAATCCATGTGAGAAAAATTCACAAGTATCGAGCCCATGACCGCGCGCCTGCCACCGCTCAATCCGCTCCGCGCCTTCGAGGCCGCCGCAAGGCTCGGCTCGATTTCCGCCGCCGCCCGCGAACTGAAGGTGACCCACGGCGCGGTGAGCCATCAGATCAGGACGCTCGAGGAAAGCCTGAAGGCGAGCCTGTTCGAACGTGGCGGCAACAGGCTCAAGCTGACGCCGCAGGGGGCGCTGCTGTTGCCTGCCGTCTCCTCCGCCTTCGAAGGCATCGCCGCCGCGACCGCTCTGGTCAACCGTCCCTCGACCAGCGGCAACCTGCGCGTCTCCTGCGTCCCCGCCTTGCTCTCGCTCTGGCTGATCCCGCGCATGGGGTCCTTCAGCGAGCAGTATCCGGAGATCAGCCTGACGCTTACCTCCAGCAACGACGCCGCGCTCGTGCAATCGCCGGAGATCGACGTCGCCATCCTCTACGGGCCGGGCAGCTGGCGGGATTGCTGGGCGCGGCTGTGGAGCAGCCTCGAACTCTTCCCCGTCGCAAGCCCGACGCTTCTCAACAGCCGGCCTCTCCGCTCCGTGCGCGATCTGCGCGACCACGTCCTGCTGCACGGCGACGACGGCCGTGAGTGGAACACCTGGCTTGCCGCCGCCGATCAGCTCGACATGCCGCGGCTCAGAGAACACTTCATGAGCGACGCGCGGCTCTCCACCGAAGCCGCCCGTCACGGCCAGGGCATCGCGCTCGGCGACAATATCACCGCAAGCAGCCTGATCGCCTCGGGCGAACTCGTTATCCCGTTCGACCTCTCGGTTCCGGCCTCCGACGCCTTCTACGTCACCTGCCGCAACGAGGTGCGTTCGGCCCCGATCGCCAAGGTCTTCATCGACTGGATGTTCGCGACCATCGAAAGCGAGCGGCTCTCCCGCCCGAGCACGTCGGCCCGCCACCTCATCCGCAGCCGCGCGCCGCGCGCTACACCGGCGCAGTCCGATCCGGTCGGCACGTTTTCGGCACGCCCTCACCCGCGCGCCGCACTTGCCACCAAGCCCCGCCGCAAGAGCGACAAGCGATAAGCAAACTGGAAAGACGACGAACCATGCCCTCTGCCTCCTTCAATCCGCTCGTATGCCGGCTATCTCCGCCGCCGGTTCCTTCGGTCTTCGCCTGGGGCCGCGCGTATGACGGGGCATCGGGACCGCTGATCGACCTCTCGCAGGCCGTCCCCGGCTATCCGCCGCATCCCGACATGCTCGCCTGGCTTGGCGAGGCCGCGGCATCCAGGGCAACCGCCGGCTACGGGCCGATCGAGGGCGAGGATGTGCTGCGCGGAACCTATGCCGAGGAGATGGCTGAAACCTATGGCGCGCCCGTCACTGCCACGAACATCCATATCACCTCCGGCTGCAACCAGGCCTTCATGGCGGCCGTGATGGCAATCGCCGGCGCCGGCGACCGGGTGGCGCTGACCGACCCCTTCTATTTCAACCAGGAGACGACTCTCGCGATGCTCGGCATCGGGCGCGAACTGTTGCCGCTCGACGCCGCCGACGGCTTCGTGCCGCGCCTGGAACGTGTCCGGGAGGTCCTCGCCCGTGGCGTGAAGGCGATCGCCCTCGTCACGCCCAACAATCCGACGGGCGCCGTCTATCCGGGTCCGCTTCTGAAGGACATCTTCGAGCTCTGCCGTGCGGCCGGCGCTTGGCTCATTCTCGACGAGACCTATCGAGACTTCCTGCCGGCGGGAGAACGGCCGCACGAGCTCCTTTCGGCGCCCGCATGGGAAGAAAACCTCATCCTTCTCTATTCCTTCTCGAAGTCGTTCTGCATCCCCGGCCACCGGCTCGGCGCCGTCACCGCCGGCGAACGGACGGTCGCCGAGATCGCCAAGGTCATGGATAATTTGCAGATCTGCGCGCCACGCGCGCCACAGGTCGCCGTCGCGAGGGCCATTCCGGCGCTGAAGCCATGGCGAAACGCCAACAGTACCGAAATCCTCGCCCGGGCGGCCGCGCTCCGGGCCGTGATGGCGCGCCTTCCCGCATGGGAGATGGACTCCCTCGGCGCCTATTTCGCCTTCATCCGGCATCCCTTCGGAGATCTGGCATCCGCCGAGATTGCGGAGATGCTGGCGAGGAAGGCTGGTGTCTTGTGCCTGCCGGGCGCCTATTTCGGCGAGCGTCAGGAGGCCTATCTGCGTTTCGCCTTCGCCAATGCCGACGCCGCAACCATTGCGACGCTCGCCGACAGGCTCGGCGGCTTCACTCCGGCCTGATGCCGGTCTCTATCGGCCGCCGGACCACCGGGGGGTGGCGTGGAGCTCCTGCATGACGAGATCGCGCAGCCGCGCCGCCACCGGCGTCATCTGCTTCCGCTTGACCGTCAGGAGGTGGTAGGGCGCGACCACGATCGGCACGCGGATATCGAGCTTGCAGAGGCCGGTGCCGGTGCCGCCGCACAGCAGGTCGGACACTTCCCGTGACATCGGCGCGATGGCATTCGAGGAGGCGAGCATGGCGATCATCACCAGCAGCGACGTCGTGTTGACGATGTTCGAAGGAATCTGCACGCCGGATTCGATGAACACCGCCTCCACCGCCTGCCGCACCGGCGCGCCCGGCGCCTGCATCACCCAGGCGAAATGCACGATGTCGGCCGGCGACAGGTCGTTGGCGTCGGCGAGTGGATGGCTCTCGTGCACGAGGAGGCTCACCTCTTCCACGCGAGCATCGAGAATGTCGAACTGGCGCGCGTCGAACCCGGCCGGAATGCGCCCCAGCGCGAAATCGAGCTGGCCCGACAGGAGATCGCCGATCAGCACGTCGCTCGAGGCGACGTCGACATGGATGTCGGCCGCCGCCGCCTCCGCCTTGAGCGCCTGGATTGCCGGAACGATGAAGCCGACGGCGCCCCCGGTGACGGCGCCGGCACGAACGGTGCCGGTGAGACCGCGCTTGATCGCATCGACCTCGCGGATCGCCTCATCCATCTCCTCCAGCAGCGTCCTCGCCCGCCGCGCCAGCGCAAGGCCAACCGCCGTCGGCTCCATGCCCTTCGGCGTGCGCACGAAGATCGGAGCGTCGACCAGCCTCTCGATATCCCCGAGCATCCGCGAGGCGGCAGGCTGGGTGATCGACAGCGCCTGGGCAGCGAGACTGAGCTGCCCGAGCTCCGCGACGGTACGGATCAGGCTGAAATGCTTCGGCTGCAGGCGCTGAAAGTGGATTTCGGACATGAACTGTATATCAACTATGATATGCAAAAAGTCAAAATAATCATTTGATCGATATATCGGGGGCGATAAAACTCGCCACGGGAGCTGGGGGCTGGGAAGCCAGCCACCTGTTCTTGTTTCAGCGGCGCCAGGAGGGGCTTGGCGCCGTACGGTATGACCAGGGAGGTTACCATGAAGAAACTCGGCGCACTGATTGCGTCTGTCGCAATCAGCATCGCATCCTTTACGTCCAACGTCTTTGCAGAAGACAAGGGCATGGTTGGTATCTCGATGCCGACCAAGACCTCGACTCGCTGGATCTCGGACGGCGAAACCATGGAAAAGCTGTTCAAGGAAGCCGGCTACAACCCGGACCTGCAGTTTGCCGACGACGATATCCCGAACCAGCTCGCCCAGATTGAGAACATGGTAACCAAGGGTGCCAAGGTTCTGGTCATTGCTGCGATCGACGGCACCACGCTCTCCGACATCCTGCAGAAGGCTGCCGACTCCGGCGTGAAGGTCATTGCCTATGACCGTCTGATCCGTGACTCGGGCAACGTCGACTACTACGCCACCTTCGACAACTTCCAGGTCGGCGTTCTCCAGGCAACCAGCCTCGTTGACGGTCTCAAGGCGAAGTTCCCGGACACCAAGCCGTGGAACGTCGAACTCTTCGGCGGCTCGCCGGACGACAACAACGCGTTCTTCTTCTATGACGGCGCAATGTCGGTTCTGCAGCCCCTGATCGACAGCGGCGACATCGTCATCAAGTCCGGCCAGATGGGCATGGACCAGGTCGGCACCCTGCGTTGGGACGGCACCGTCGCCCAGGCTCGCATGGAAAACCTGCTCTCCTCGACCTACACCGAAGACAAGCTGAACGGCGCTCTGTCGCCCTACGACGGCCTGTCCATCGGCATCCTGTCGGCTCTCAAGGGCGTTGGCTACGGCTCCGGCGACCTGAAGATGCCGGTCGTAACCGGTCAGGACGCAGAACTGCCGTCGGTCAAGTCGATGCTTGCTGACGAACAGTACTCGACCGTCTTCAAGGACACGCGCGAACTGGCGAAGGTCGCCGTCTCCATGGTCGACTCGATCATGAGCGGCAAGGAACCGGAAGTGAACGACACCAAGACCTACAACAACGGTGTCAAGGTCGTTCCGTCCTACCTGCTGAAGCCGGTCGCCGTCGACAAGGCAAACGCCAAGGACATCCTCGTCGGCTCCGGCTACTACACGGCCGAGCAGATCGACAACTAATCCTTGCGATCATGGCGGGTCCGCGACCTTTCGCGGACCCGTTTTTGTATCATACGCGTTGAGGGAGCTCGCGCCGCCGGCTGTACCTTGGTCGCCCGCCTGCGCTGGAATTCTGCACATGGACAACATCATTCTCGAGATGCGTAGCATCACGAAGACGTTTCCCGGGGTCAAAGCCCTGGACAATGTCAACCTCAAGGTTCGCGAAGGCGAAATCCACGCCCTGGTCGGAGAGAACGGCGCCGGCAAGTCGACCTTGATGAAGGTCCTGAGCGGTGTCTATCCTGCCGGCACCTATGAGGGCGAAATCCATTACGACGGCGAGGTCCGTCACTTCGGCACCATTTCCGACAGCGAGGAACTGGGCATCATCATCATCCACCAGGAGCTGGCCCTCGTGCCGCTGCTGTCGATCGCTGAAAACATCTTTCTCGGCAACGAGATGGCCGTCAACGGCGTGATCAACTGGCCGCAGACCTTTGCGAAAACCAAGGAGCTTCTTGCGAAGGTGGGCCTCAAGGATTCTCCGAGCACGCGCATCACCGACATCGGCGTCGGCAAGCAGCAGCTCGTCGAGATCGCCAAGGCGCTTTCCAAGAAGGTCCGCCTGCTCATCCTCGACGAGCCGACCGCATCGCTCAACGAAACGGACTCCGATGCCCTCCTCAACCTGCTGATGGAATTCCGCAAGCAGGGCATGACCTCGATCATCATTTCCCACAAGCTGAACGAGATCCGCAAGGTCGCCGACCAGATCACCATCCTGCGTGACGGCACCACCGTCGAGACCCTCGACTGTCATACGCAAGAGATCAGCGAGGACCGCATCATCAAGGGCATGGTCGGCCGCGACATGGAAGACCGCTACCCGCCGCGCGCGCCGAAGATCGGTGACATGCTGCTCGAGGTGAAGAACTGGAACGTCTTCCACCAGAACCACCGCGACCGCCAGTTCCTGCACGACGTCAACTTGACCGTCCGTGCGGGCGAAGTCGTGGGCATCGCCGGTCTCATGGGCGCCGGCCGCACCGAGACCGCCATGAGCATCTTCGGCCGCTCCTGGGGCCACAAGATCACCGGCGAGGTACTGATGCGCGGCAAGCCGGTCGACGTCAGCACGATTCCGCGGGCGATCGAGGCCGGTCTCGCCTACGTGACGGAAGACCGCAAGCAACTCGGCCTCGTGCTGCAGAACAACATCGTCAAGAACACGACGCTCGCCAATCTCAGCGATGTCTCCAAGAGCGGCGTCATCGACGAGCGCAAGGAAGCGCAGGTCGCCTCGGGCTACCGCAACAAGCTGCGCATCCGCTCGCACTCGATCTACCAGGAAGCCGTCAATCTTTCGGGCGGCAATCAGCAGAAGGTCGTGCTGTCGAAATGGCTGTTCACCAATCCTGACGTCCTCATCCTCGACGAGCCGACCCGCGGCATCGACGTAGGGGCGAAATTCGAAATCTACACCATCATCAACCAGCTTGCCGCCGAGGGCAAAGGCATCCTGATGATCTCGTCGGAAATGCCCGAGTTGCTCGGCACCTGCGACCGCGTCTACGTCATGAACGAGGGCCGCATCGTCGCTGAACTTCCGAAGGGAGAAGCAAGCCAAGAGTCCATCATGCGTGCCATCATGCGCTCTGGGGAGAAACGCTAAATGACCACAGAAACAAGAACCGAAACCCCCAAGGTCTCCGTGGGCGACTATCTGCGTCACAACATCCGCGAATACGGCCTTCTGCTGGCGCTCGTCGTCATCATGCTGCTGTTCCAGGTCCTGACGGACGGCGTTCTGTTCCGCCCGGTCAATATCACCAACCTGGTGCTGCAGAACTCGTTCATCGTCATCATGGCGCTGGGCATGCTGCTGATCATCGTGGCCGGACACATCGACCTCTCGGTCGGCTCCATCGTCGCCTTCATCGGCGGCATATCGGCGATCATGCTGGTGAAATGGGGGTGGCATTTCTCCCTCGTCGTGCCGCTGTGTCTGGTGCTCGGCGGCCTGATGGGCGCGGCCCAGGGCTACTGGATCGCCTACCAGAAGATCCCGTCCTTCATCGTGACGCTCGCCGGCATGCTGGTCTTCCGTGGCCTGACCTATGTGGTCCTCGGAGGCCGCCCGATTGGCCCGTTCCCGAAGGAATTCACGCTTCTTTCGACCGGCTTCATTCCGGACTTCCTGTCGGTCACCGATCCGGGCACAAGCTTGGTCAAGAACTACGTGGCCCTGCTCGTCGTCTTCGCGCTTGTCGCGCTCGCGATCTATTCCGGCCTGAAGAACCGCCGTCTCAACGAGCAGCACGGCACCGAGAACGAACCTTTCGCCTTCTTCGTCGTGCAGATGGCGATCATCAGTGCTGTCGCGCTCTTCCTCGGCTTCCAGCTTGCGACCTATCGCGGCCTGCCGAACGTGCTGGTCGTCATGGGCGTGCTGATCGCGCTCTACTCCTTCGTCACCAACCGCTCGACCATCGGTCGCCGCATCTATGCGCTCGGCGGTAACGAGAAGGCGGCGAAGCTTTCCGGCATCAACACCGAGCGGCTGACCTTCTACGCCTTCGTCAACATGGGCGTTCTTGCCGCGCTTGCCGGCATGATCATCGCGGCCCGCCTGAACTCGGCGACCCCGAAGGCCGGCGTCGGCTTCGAACTCGACGTTATCGCGGCCTGCTTCATCGGCGGCGCCTCCGCATCCGGCGGCGTGGGCAAGATCACCGGTGCGGTCATCGGCGCATTCATCATGGGTGTCATGAACAACGGCATGTCGATCATGGGGATCGGCATCGACTACCAGCAGCTGATCAAGGGCCTCGTGCTTCTCGCGGCTGTCTACTTCGACGTCTACAACAAGAACAAAGCAGTCTGAGGATAGGCATATGTTTCTCTCGCAATTGAAGACTGGCGGCGTGATTTGCCGCCAGGGTGATGCCGCGCGCCTCGTTCCCGGCTTCGCCTCTACCTATGAACTCGCCAAGGCCGCGATCGCCGCCAAGGCTCCACTTGCTGCGATCATCGAGCGTCAGGGTGCCGGCGACACGGTCGATCTCGCCACGCTTGCGGCGACCGGCAAGCTCGACTGCCCGGTCCGTCACCCGGACCCGGCGCACATGTATCTCACCGGCACGGGCCTCACCCACACCGGCTCCGCCTCGGCGCGCGACAGCATGCATACCGATACCGCGGGCATGAGCGACTCCATGAAGATGTTCCGCATGGGCATCGAAGGCGGCAAGCCGAAGCCGGGTGAGACCGGCGTCCAGCCGGAATGGTTCTACAAGGGCACCGGCGTCGAAGCCGTGGCCCCGGGCGACGACCTCGTTTCCCCTTCCTTCGCACTCGATGGCGGAGAAGAACCGGAGCTTGCCGGCTACTACATCATCGGCGAGGACGGGACGCCTTTCCGCATCGGGTTCTCGGTCGCCAACGAATTTTCCGATCACGTCACCGAAAAGATCAACTATCTTTACCTTGCCCACTCCAAGCTCCGGCCGGCAGCCTTTGGCCCGGAGCTCATGGTCGGCGCCCTGCCCGATCATGTCGAGGGCACGTCACGCATCCTGCGCGACGGCAAGACCGTCTGGGAAAAGCCCTTCCTCTCCGGGGAGGCCAACATGTCCCACACGATCGCAAACCTCGAATACCACCATTTCAAGTATGCGCTGTTCCGCCAGCCGGGGGACCTCCATGTGCATATGTTCGGAACCGCCACGCTCTCCTGCGCCGACGGTTTCGTGACGAAGGAAGGCGACATCTTCGAAATCGAAGCGCCGCAATTCGGTCTGCCGCTGCGCAACCGGCTCGTTCGTGCAGCGGAGCAACCCGTCACCGTCAACATGCTCTGAGGGTTTTCCGCCGGTCGGGCGGCGGGCTCTCCCAGAAAGAGACAGAGAAAACGTCATGAGTGCTTTCAAACCGGCGGCCTGGCCCCGCAAACTGCGATCCCAACATTGGTTCGGCGGCACCAGCCGCGACACGATCTATCACCGCGGCTGGTTGAAGAACCAGGGACACCCGCATGACCTCTTCGACGGACGCCCGGTCATCGGCATCCTCAACACCTGGTCGGACCTGACCCCCTGCAACGGCCATCTGCGCGAACTCGCCGAGAAGGTGAAGGCTGGCGTCTGGGAAGCCGGCGGCTTCCCGGTCGAAATTCCGGTCTTCTCGGCCTCCGAAAACACCTTCCGTCCGACCGCGATGATGTTCCGCAACCTCGCCGCACTCGCCGTCGAGGAAGCGATGCGCGGTCAGCCGATCGACGGCGCGGTGCTGCTCGTCGGCTGCGACAAGACCACGCCGTCGCTGGTCATGGCCGCCGCCTCCACCGACCTGCCGTCGATCGTCGTTACCGGCGGCCCGATGCTGAACGGCTATTTCCGCGGCGAGCGCGTCGGCTCCGGCACGCATCTCTGGAAATTCTCGGAAGCCGTGAAGGCCGGCGAGATGACCCAGGAAGAGTTCCTGGAAGCGGAAGCCTCGATGTCGCGCAGCTCCGGCACCTGCAACACCATGGGCACGGCCTCCACCATGGCCTCCATGGTCGAAGCCCTCGGCATGGCGCTCTCGGGCAATGCCGCGATCCCCGCCGTCGACAGCCGCCGCAAGGTCATGGCCCAGCTCTCCGGCCGCCGCATCGTGCAGATGGTCAAGGACGACCTTAAGCCCTCCGACATCATGACGAAGAAGGCCTTCGAGAACGCCATCCGCGTCAACGGCGCGATCGGCGGTTCCACCAACGCCGTCGTCCACCTGCTGGCCATGGCCGGCCGCGTCGGCATTGACCTCTCGCTCGACGACTGGGATCGCCTCGGCCGCGACATCCCGACCGTCGTCAACCTGATGCCGTCCGGCGAATACCTGATGGAAGAGTTCTTCTACGCCGGCGGCCTGCCGGTGGTCATCAAGATGCTCGGCGAAGCGGGCAAGCTGCACAAGGACGCGCTGACCGTCTCCGGCGGCCCGATCTGGGACGAGGTGAAGGACGTCCGGAACTGGAACGACGACGTCATCCGCCCGGTCGAACGGGCGTTGACCCAGCAGGGCGGCATCGTCGTGCTGCGCGGCAACCTCGCGCCGAAGGGCTGCGTCTTGAAGCCGTCGGCGGCCTCCCCGCACCTGATGAAGCATCGCGGCCGTGCGGTGGTCTTCGAGGACATCGACGACTACAAGGCGAAGATCAACGACGAGAGCCTCGACATCGACGAAACCTGCGTCATGGTCATGAAGAACTGCGGCCCACGCGGCTATCCCGGCATGGCCGAGGTCGGCAACATGGGCCTGCCGCCGAAGGTGCTGCGCAAGGGCATCACCGACATGGTGCGCATTTCCGACGCCCGCATGTCCGGCACCGCCTACGGCACGGTGCTCTTGCACACCTCTCCGGAGGCCGCCCGCGGCGGACCGCTGGCGATCGTCCGGAACGGCGACTTCATCGAGATCGACGTCGAGGCCCGCCGCGTGCACCTCGACATCTCGGACGAGGAAATGCAGCGCCGTCTCGCCGACTGGCGTCCGTCGGTCGAGCCGCCCGCAAGCGGTTATGCCCGCCTCTACCACGACCACGTGGAAGGCGCGGACACCGGCGCCGACTTCGACTTCCTGAAGGGTTGCCGCGGTGCGCCCGTCGGACGCGACTCGCACTGAGGAGAAGAACATGTCCAAGCGTATTTCGCTGGCGCTTGTCGGTATCGGCAAGATCGCCCGGGATCAGCACATTCCCTCGATTGCCGGCGGCGAGGATTTCGAACTCGCCGCCGCCGTCAGCCGTCACGGCAAGATCGACGGCGTCGAGAACTTCGAGGATTTCGACACCTTCCTGAAGGCCCGCCCGGATGTACGGGCGGTCTCGCTCTGCACGCCGCCGGAAGTCCGCTTCGACATGGCCCGCAAGGCGATCGAGGCGGACCGCGACGTGCTCCTCGAAAAGCCGCCTGCGACCACGCTCGGCGAAGCGGAAGCGCTGGCCGCGATGGCGTCCGCCGCCGGCGTCACGCTCTTTGCCACCTGGCATTCGCGCTTCGCGCTCGGCGTCGAGCCGGCACGGCAGTGGCTCGCCGGCAAGACGATCAGGTCCGTCTCGATCATCTGGAAGGAAGACGTGCGTCGCTGGCACCCCGGCCAGGCATGGATTTGGGAGGCAGGCGGCTTCGGCGTCTTCGATCCGGGTATCAACGCGCTCTCGATCCTGACCGCCATCGTTCCCGGCGCGATCGTCGTGCATCAGTCCGCCCTCTCCTTCCCCTCGAACCGGCAGCAGCCGATCGCCGCTTCGCTCTCCATGGCGAGCGCGGCCGGTGCCCCGATCAGCGCCGAATTCGACTGGCGCCAGGAAGGCCCGCAGACCTGGGACATCACGATCGAGACGGACGGCGGCGAACTTCGCCTTTCAAAGGGCGGAGCCGAGCTCTATATAGACGGGGCACTGGCATCGTCCGGGCCGGACCGTGAATATCCCGGCATCTATGATCGTTTCGCGGCGCTCGTCCGCGCGCGGCAGAGCGATGCCGATTTCCAGCCGTTGCGGCTCGTGGCCGATGCCTTCCTGCGCGGCAACCGTCAGGACGTGGACGCCTTCCACGACTGAGGCCGGTCGCCAAAGACGACATGATGCGGGCGGAGCCCGGAATCTGGCATGACGTGCCGGATTCCCTTCGCCATGACACGAAGCGAAGACAAAAGGATGATGCGATGACATTCGAATTCACCGGAAAGCACCTCATTGCCGGCGAGTGGGTAACAGGCAACGGGACCTTCGCCTCTTCCCCGGCGCACGGGCCGGCACGCGATTTCGCCGTCGGCACGCCCGACCTCGTCGACAGCGCGGCACGCGCCGCCGAGGAAGCCTTCCTGACCTATGGCTACTCCACTCGCGAGGAGCGCGCCGTCTTCCTCGAAGCCATCGCCGAGGAGATCGACAAGCTCGGCGACGAGATCACCGAGATCGGCACCCAGGAAACCGGCCTGCCGCAGGCGCGCCTCGTCGGCGAGCGCGGCCGCACCGTCGGCCAGCTCCGGCTCTTCGCTTCGCATATCCGCAAGGGCGACTATCTCGACCGCCGGCACGACGAAGCGCTTCCCGACCGCCAACCGTTGCCGCGTCCGGAAATCTTCCTGATGCAGCGCCCGATTGGCCCCGTCGCCGTTTTCGGTGCCTCGAACTTCCCGCTCGCCTTCTCGACGGCCGGCGGTGATACCGCCGCCGCTCTCGCGGCCGGTTGCCCCGTCGTCGTCAAGGGACACGGCGCCCATCCGGGCACGGGCGAAATCGTCGCCCACGCGATTCATGCCGCCATCAAGCGGCTCGGCCTGCATCCGGGCGTCTTCTCGCTCGTCCAGGGCGGCAAGCGCGACGTCGGCGAAGCGCTCGTGCAGCATCCGATGATCCGCGCCGTCGGCTTCACCGGTTCGCTTGCCGGCGGACGCGCGCTCTTCGATCTCTGCGCCCGCCGTCCTGATCCGATCCCGTTCTTCGGCGAATTGGGTTCGGTCAACCCGATGTTCCTGTTGCCGAACGCGCTGTCGGCCCGCGGCGAGGCAATCGCCAAGGGCTGGGTCGGCTCGCTCACCATGGGTGCGGGCCAGTTCTGCACGAATCCGGGCATCGCCGTCCTGATCGAGGGTCCGGAAAGCGAAGCCTTCGTCGCGACCGCCAAGCGGGAGCTCGAAGGCGTCGGCGCCCAGACCATGCTGACCGACGGCATTGCCGAGGCCTACCGCTCCGGCGCCAAGCGCATCGAAGGTTCGACCGGCGTTCAGGCGGTGCTGACCTCCACCTGCGACCTGCGCAACGCCACACCTTACCTGTTCGCCACCACCGGCAAGGCCTGGCTCGAAAACCATGCGCTCGGCGAGGAAGTCTTCGGACCGCTCGGTCTCGTCGTGACGGTGACCGGGGAAGAGGAAATGGTGAAGATCGCCGGCAGCCTCGCCGGACAGCTCACCTGCACCCTGCACATGGACGAGCCCGATACCACGCTCGCCCGCCGGCTGATGCCGATCCTCGAGCGCAAGGCCGGCCGCATCCTCGCGAACGGCTTCCCGACCGGTGTCGAGGTCTGCGACGCCATGGTCCACGGCGGCCCCTACCCGGCCTCCACCAACTTCGGCGCCACATCCGTCGGCACGCTGTCGATCCGGCGTTTCCTGCGGCCGGTCTGCTACCAGAACCTGCCGCACGCGATCCTGCCGGAAGACCTTCACTGAAGGCCGGGAGCGCGCATCATGACGGGCACCGGGGCTGAAAAGACGACGGCCGGCGCGTTCTGCGCGCTCGCCGACTGGGGAACGAGCAATTTCCGCCTCTGGGTCGTCGACCGGGCGGGCAACGTGCTCGGAAAGCGTCAGTCGGACGAGGGACTCCTCGCCTGTGCCGACGGCCGCTTCGCGGCGGTGCTCGAAAGCCATCTCGCCGCCGTCGGCGCTTCCGCCGACCTGCCGGTCGCGATTACCGGCATGGCCGGCGCCCGCACCGGCTGGCGCGAGGCGCCTTATGTCGAAACCCCGGCGCCGCTCGACGCGCTCTACAAAGAAGCGGTAGCGCCGGCGGGCGCCACCCGGCCGGTCTTCATCCTGCCGGGCGTCTGCCAGCGCACCACCGGTCCCTTCGACGTGATGCGCGGCGAAGAGACCCAGCTTGCCGGCGCCGTGGAGAGCGGTCTTGCCGCCGGCATCTTTTGCCTTCCCGGCACCCATTCGAAGTGGGTCGAGCTGAAGGGCGGCAGGATCGCCGCCTTCCGCACGGTGATGACCGGCGAGCTCTTCGATCTCCTGAGCCGACATTCCATCCTCAAGCACTCGATCGGCGAGGATATCACCTTCACCGCCGACGATCGCAGCTTCTCCGACGGCGTAACGGAGGCGCTCGCCGACGGCTTCGCCCTTTCAGCGCACCTCTTCTCCATCCGCGCCGCAGGTCTCCTCGGCGGCGACGCACCGAAGCCCGCGGCACGGCTCTCCGGGATGCTGATCGGCGCCGAGATTGCGGCGACCCGCACCTTCCTGCCGCAGGGCATGACCGTGCATCTCGTCGGCTCGGCGCGGTTGACCGCACTTTACGGCCGGGCGCTCGAGATCGCCGGCGCGCAGTCGCGCCTGCTCGATGGCGAGGAACTGGTCCGCAAGGGCCTGTTCGCCGCCGCATGTTCGCTCTTCCAAAGCTCCGAGGTTTCCCGATGACCCGTCCGACCGTCTCCTGGCCGAAGCTCGACCGCAACCTCGTCGCCATCCTGCGCGGGATCACCACGGCGGAGGTCGACGGTGTAATCGCCGCCCTCGTCGAAGCCGGCTTCGAGGCGATCGAGATTCCACTCAACTCGCCCCATCCCTTCGCCTCCATCGAGAAGGCGCGGAAGCTCGCGCCCGCCTCCTGCATGATCGGCGCCGGGACCATGCTGACGCCCGACGATGTCGACCGCCTGGCCGATGTCGGCGGCAATCTGGTCGTTACCCCGAACACCGATCCCGCCGTCATCCGCCGCGGCGTCGAGCACGGCATGGTGACCATGCCCGGCGCCTTCACGGCGACCGAGGCGCTCGCCGCGATCAAGGCCGGCGCAGCGGCGATCAAGTTCTTCCCCGCCAACGTCCTCGGCCCGCAAGGCATCGGCGCGGTCAGGGCCGTCCTGCCGCCGGAAATTCCGCTCGGCGCCGTCGGCGGTGTGACCGAAGCGGATTTCGCAGCCTACATGCGGGTCGGCGTCCGCTGCTTCGGCCTCGGCTCGAACCTCTACAAGCCGGGCGATGCGGCCGACGTCGTGAAGGCGCGGGCAATCGCGCTCGTTCGCGCCTATGACGAGGCGAAGGCGGCACAACGCTGAACCATCCTCGCGCGAGCGCCGATGTTCAGCCGCTCGGCTGCGGGCGGCTGAGGACGAAGGCCGCGCAGGCGAGGAGAACGACGCCGATCGTAAGCTTCAGCCAGACCATCGGCGGCCCGGCGAACAGGACGATGCCGTAGCTGACGGCCATCAGGCTGACCGATGTGATCTTCGCCGGCCGCGAGATCGCGCCCTGCCGCCGCCAGTCGAGAAGCGGCTTGCCATAGCGGGGATGGTCGAGCAGCCATTGCTCGAAGCGAGGCGACGAACGGGCAAAGAGCGCAGCAGCCAGAATCATGAAGGGCGTGGTGGGCAACACCGGCAGGAAGATGCCGACGATGCCGACGGCGACCATGATCCAGCCGAAGCCCAGGAGAATGAAGCGCATAGATCTCTCTCGACGTGTTGCCTCCACTATGTAGGCAACGCGCTTTCCGGGTCAAATGCCCCGGAAGCGTCTCTCAGCCGTCCTTCCCCTTGTCCTTTTCCGCTCCGCCACCGAGATCCTTCATCGGCGGCATGTCCCGCTCGGCATTGAGCACGTCCGGCATCAGGAATTCCGTCGGCCGCTCGCTGCCGGAATGATAGACCGCCGCCTTGCCGCCGTAACGCAGGATGCCGAGGCGTGCCAGCGTCCTGAGCAGGCCGTCGAACCAGCCTGCAGTCTGGGTGTTTTCGGATTTCGCCATCATAGTGCCTCCGGAAAAGGAGAATGCACGGCCTTTGCCGCACAAGGACAGGTTGCGCTTGCAGCAACGCCTGCGCAAGCGAAAACGCGCATCTCCAACGCGGGAAGGCTGTGGCAAAACGCCTTCCCGGCTGGTCCGGCAGAGGACAGCGTGGAACGGCGTGCCTAAGATTTGCGTTCCGTCAGAAGCGCAACCGAAACCTGTGGCAGGAAAATCTCCGAGGCGTATAGTCGGCGTTGTTGAAGGCGCCGTCGTGAACCAACAAGTATTGCGGGAGACACACTATGGCACGTGAGCCAGTAGAAGCCGCCGATCTGCCTGAACTTTCGATATCTCCGGAGAAGGTCTGTTTCATCGTCGTCAAGGCGCGGGAATTCGACGCCAAGGACGAGCAGACAATCCCGGACTCCGGCTCCAATCCTTCGGACGATCACATGTACTCGGTGCTCGAGGACAATCCCGACGACCCCGTCGTCGAGGAGATCACCTCGCTGATCGCCGACATGAATGTCGACGAGCAGGTCGATCTCGTGGCGCTTGCCTGGCTCGGGCGCGGCGACGGCACGATTGCCGAATGGGCGGATATCCGTGCCGAGGCGGCCCGGGCGCACAACAACAAGACCGCCGAATACCTGCTCGGTCTGCCGCTATTGGCCGACTATCTGGAAGAAGCGCTCTCGCAGTTCGACATGTCCTGCGCCGATTTCGAGCTCGGCCGCCTCTGACCGGTCCGGGCGACGCCTGAGCAGCAAAAGGCGGGCGCCGTCAGCGCCCGCCTGCTTTAGGCTTTCTTCAGTCGGGAGTCACGGCAGAGGCATACGGCCCCTTGTCGCCGTCATGTTCGGCAAACCGCACCTTGGCACCTTCACCCAGCGTCGCCCAGTTCTCCGTCGTCAGGCTCTCGCGCCGAAAGAAGTATTCCCGTCCGTCGGAACCGAGGATGAAGCCGAAACCTTCCTCCGGAACGAGGCGGGTGACGGTCCCCTTCAACGCAGCAGGATGCGCCTTCACGCGATAGGAAGTCATCTTGCGTACGACGTCCTCGAGCTGCCGCTGCGCGGCATCGAAGCTGTCGCGGATCGCGACGAGAACGTCTTCATGGGCGTGGTTCTCCTCCGCCTCGCGCCCGACGACGATCTCCCGACCCGGCACGTTGATGTTGACCCGGACGTGATAGATCTTGCCTTTCTGACTGTGTTTGTGCGGAGCTTCGATCACGACGCTGCAGGACGTGATGTGATCGTGAAAGCGCGAAAGGCGCTCGATCCGTTCATGCACGGCAGCTTCGACCGCTTCCGAATGATCCATGCCTCGGAATGTGACGCGGGGGGTGACTTCCATAACTGTTCTCCAGATGCTCTTGCCGGGTACGATGGCGGCAGGACCGCGACAGGCTGAGGTCACCCCGGCAGATGACCGGCCCCGACGGACGGACCCCGTCACGGGCTGCGTCCGGCCTCCCATTCATCCTGTTCTTCTTCGGCGAGAAGCACATCCAGGATCTTTGCTGCCGCGCTCTCGGGCGGCAGATGCCTTTCGGGCGTCGTCTCGTCATCGCCCATCGACCATGCCATGGCCTCTTCGAGCGCTGCGATGTCGCCGCCGCAGGCGAGTATCTCGGTGATCTTCCAATCGGGGAGGTGGCCGCAGATGCGGCGGACGTCGCTGCTGGTGAGCTGTGATTGTGACACCATATCGGCATTCCTTTCTCAACCACATGGAATTGACTAGAATGGAAGCGCCGTTTGCGCATCAATGTATTGATCAAGGTCAAGTCGACCCCTGTCAATATCTGCGTTAATTCTAAAATTACCGTTTTGCAGGGCGGCAGTCCACACGGGAACCAGATCATGAGGCTTTTCCTCTGCGGTGACCTGATGACCGGGCGCGGGATCGACCAGATCATGCCGCACCATTGCGACCCCGAGATCCACGAGCCCTATATGCGCTCGGCGCTAGGCTATGTCGGGCTCGCCGAGCAGCGATCGGGAACGATCCCGCGAGCCGTCCCGCCCGACTATGTCTGGGGCGACGCGCTTGCAGACATCGACGTGCGAAAGCCCGACCTCCGCATCGTCAATCTCGAGACCAGCATCACCGACCGCGGCAGCCCGGAACCGAAGGGCATCAATTACCGCATGCATCCGGCCAACGTCGCCTGTCTCTCCGCGGCCCGCATCGACTGCTGCGTGCTCGCCAACAACCACATCGGCGACTGGGGAACGGCGGGAATGACCGATACTTTGGAGACGCTGCAGCAAGCGAAGATTGCGGTTGCCGGAGCGGGCGTGGACGAGGAGGCCGTCAAACGGCCTGCGATCCTCGACCGCGGGCAAGATGGCAGGCTCCTCGTCTTCGCCTATGCCCTGCCGTCCAGCGGCACGCCGCTCGGCTGGGCGGCGGGAAAGCGCCGCCCCGGCGTCAACCTGCTCAACGCCCCCGACCGCGACAGTGCCGTCCGGGTCGCAGGTGACATCGCCGTCTGGCGAAGGCCGGGCGACACCGTTCTGCTCTCGCTGCACTGGGGCGCCAACTGGGGCTACGGCATAGCCGAGGCGCATCGCGCCTTCGCCCACCGGGTCATCGAGGAGGCCGAAGTCGACATCCTCCATGGACACTCGTCGCACCATCCGATCGCTATCGAAATCCACCGTGGACGACCCATTCTCTATGGCTGCGGCGATTTCATCAACGACTACGAAGGCATTGGCGGCAACGAGGAATACCGCCCGGACCTCGTGCTCGGCTATGTGCTGGATTTCGACGGGGTGCACGGCCTGCGCGCACTGGAAGCCCTGCCCTATCGCCTGCGGAAATTCCGGCTCGAACGGCCGCCGGCCGCCGACGTCGAGTGGCTGGCGGCGCGGCTCGACCGGGAATGCGGACGTTTCGGGCACCGCGTCGAAAGAAGCAACCGGGGTTCCCTGACGCTTTCCCGGTGACACCGTCAGCGAACCAAATCAGCGCTGCCAGAGGATCTCGCTGACCTCGAGCGGCACGGAGAGGTCCGGATGGAAGGGGATGATCCGCGCCGTGAAGTCGGCGGCCGGCCGGTCGGCCGGGGCATGCGCCGAATAGAGGTTCCAGCCGCCCGAGGTAACGGTGGGCGGGACCCGCTCCATCGTGGCGTTGAAGAGCGGCCATGTCTCCGCGGGATCGGCATAGAGCTCCACGCGGACGCACTCGGCCGGAAGGTCCCCGAGATAGACCTCGACAGAGAAGACATGCTCGTCCCCGGTCGAAGTCGCGCGGACCTCGCCGAAATGGACATGCGGCCAGCACCGTCTGAACTCGGTCTTCCAGTGGCAGAGGGCATGCGCGGCCTCGCCGCCTTTCGCGGCGCGTGCCGCACAGGCCCGCACGCCGGGCAGGTAGAGGTCCTCGGTATACTCCCGCACCGCCCGGTTGGCGGAGAAGCGCGGCGTGAGCCGAGCCATGCTTTCGCGGATGCGGTCGACCCAACGGAGCGGAACGCCGGAGGCGTCGCGATCGTAGAATTCCGGAACGATGTCGTGCTCGAGGTGATCGTAGAGCTCCGCCGCCTCCCGCCGGTCAAGATCGACGATATCGTCATGTTCGCGACCGTCGCCGATCCCCCAGCCGACATCCGGCGCAAAGGCTTCCGCCCACCAGCCGTCGATCTCCGAAAGATTGAGGCCGCCGTTGACGAGAACCTTCATTCCGCTCGTGCCGCTGGCCTCCCAGGGACGGCGTGGCGTGTTGATCCAGACATCCACCCCTTGGACCAATTGCTGGGCAAGCTGCATGTTGTAGTCGCGAAGGAAGACGACATTGGAACGGACATCTTCCCGTTTTGTGAAATCGGTCCACAACTTGATCAGCGCCTGACTGGCGATATCCCGTGGATGCGCCTTGCCGGCGACGATGAGCTGAACAGGGCGCTGCCTGTCGGTGAGAAGGCGGACAAGGCGTTGCGGATCGAAGAGCAGCAGGTCCGGGCGCTTGTAGGTGGCGAAGCGTCTGGCGAAGCCGAGTGTCAGCGCATCGGGATCGAAGATCGTGCGCACCGCCTCGATCTCGCCCTCCGGCGCACCGTCCTCGGCAAGCTGCCGGGCACAGCGGTCTCTCACCTGTTCGACGAGTTGCCTGCGGCCTTCCGTCCTCATCTGCCAGATTCGTGCAGGCGGAACATCCCGTATGACCGCCTCGTGACCGGTGAGATCACCCCGCCACCGATCCTTGCCGGCGACTTCGGTCCAGAACGCATCGGCGGCCGCCGAATCCCAGGTCGGGACATGGACACCGTTCGTCACGTGACCGACCGGAACCTCGGTCGCAGGCCAACGAGGAAACAGAGGTTGGAAGACCGACTTGCTCACCCGCTCGTGGAGGGCGCTGACCCCGGTCACGGCACCGCTCGTACGGACTGCAAGATAGGCCATGTTGAACGGCTCGGCGACATCCCGCGGATCGCTTCGGCCAAGCGCGAGAAACTCCTCCACCGAGATTCCGAGTTCCTTTTCGGCATAGCGGCGGAAGAAGCGGACAATCATGTCGGGAGGAAACCGGTCGACGCCCACGGCAACTGCCGTATGGGTGGTGAAGAGGTTGCCGGCGCGCGTGGCAAGCAGCGCCTCGGCGAAGGGCACACCATGGTCCTGCATGAAGAAGCGAGCCCTCTCCAGGGTCGCGAAGGCAACGTGCCCCTCGTTGAGATGACATATCTCGGGATTGAGACCGATCGCCCTCAAGAGCCGCCACCCGCCGATGCCGAGGACCATTTCCTGCTTCAGGCGCGTTTCCGGTCCGTCGCCATAGAGCTCGCTGGTAATGCAGCGGTAGGCCGGCGGGTTGGCCGGATCATTGAGGTCCAGCAGGAAGAGTTTGGTTCGCCCGACCTGCACCTCCCAGGTTCGGACCCAGAGCCTGTAGCCGGGCAGTTCCAGTTCCAGTCGCAACCACTCGCCGCTCGGCTCGCGCAGCGGCCTGAGCGGCAGTTGATCCGGCTCGTTGACCGGATAGAGCGCCTCCTGCCTTCCGTCCGGCGTGATCGACTGGCGGAAATATCCTCGGGCGTAGAGGAGCCCCACCCCGATCACCGGCACGCCAAGATCGCTCGCCGCCTTCAACTGGTCCCCCGCGACATTGCCGAGACCACCGGAGTAGATCGGCAGCGCCTCGTCAAGCATGAACTCGGCGCTGAAATAGGCAATCGTGCGCAGGTCGCTGCCCGGATGAGCCTCCTGGAACCACCCCGGTGCCAGCCGCAATCGACGCGATTCCGAAAGCTGAGTGTTGAGGTTGGTGGAGAATTCCGGATCGGCCAGAAGCATACGGATCCGGTCGCGCGAAACGGTGCGCAGGATGGTCCAGGGGTTGCGGGTAAGCGCCCACATCTCGGCATCGAGCGCTTGCCAGATCGTGTCGGTCGCGTGGCTCCACGACCACCTGACATCGAGGGCGAGCTCGCGCAGGGCATCGAATGCTTCCTTGAATTCCGTTTGGTTCTGCACCCTTCCCTCCACTTCCCCCGTGAAGGCGACATAACGATCGCCGCGTCGGCAAGGTCGATCGCCCGCGGGATTGTAGCAGCATTCTCGAATTCGGCTATCCCGTTGAAATTTAAGGTAATCGCGAAGCATTCAAGCTAAGTCGGAGCTTGGCGATTGACAATGCCCGGCAAGCAGCCTTAGCATTCGCCTATTCACCAGGGGGGTCCCGCCAAGGGGCTGAGATACTGCTGGGCGATCCCGGACAAGGGCAAGCAGCGCAGTGACCCGTTGAACCTGATCCAGTTCATACTGGCGTAGGGACGGTGCGAGCGCTGGCGTTGCGGGAATCCCGATTCGGGGTCTGTGCCGAGCGTTTTTACATCATTCCAACACTGGAACTGGGTCTCCAAACGTCAAACCTTGGAGCCTCAACCATGAATATTGCCGCAACCAGACCGATACCGCAGGTGACGACCGGTTCCCTGCCCGCATCCCGCAAGATCCACATCGAGGGAGAGCGCCACGGCGACATCCGCGTGCCGATGCGTGAGGTCGCCCTGCATCCGACTGCGGGCGAGCCGCCCGTCGTCCTTTACGATTCCTCCGGTCCCTACACCGACCCCTCCGCCGCGATCGACATCAGGGCCGGACTGCCGAGACTGCGCGAGCGCTGGATTGCCGCCCGCGGCGACGTCGATGGCTATGCGGGGCGCCACGTGCAGCCGGGAGACAACGGCTTTGCGACCGGCGAGCGGCTGGAGCCGGAATTTCCGGTCCGCAATTCCCCATACCGCGCGAAAGACGGCAAGGCAGTGACGCAGCTCGCCTATGCGCGCGCCGGCATCATCACGCCGGAGATGGAATTCGTTGCCATCCGCGAGAATCTCGGCCGCAAGGCGGCGAAGGAAGCGCTTGCCCGTGATGGAGAGAGCTTCGGCGCGCACATCCCCGGTCATGTGACGCCGGAATTCGTCCGCCAGGAAATCGCCGCCGGCCGGGCGATCATCCCCGCCAACATCAACCACCCGGAAAGCGAGCCGATGATCATCGGCCGGAACTTTCTGGTGAAGATCAACGCCAATATCGGCAACTCGGCCGTCACCTCCTCGATGGAGGAGGAGGTCGAAAAGATGGTCTGGGCGATCCGCTGGGGCGCCGACACGGTCATGGATCTCTCGACCGGCCGCAACATCCACAATATCCGCGAATGGATCATTCGCAATTCGCCGGTCCCGATCGGCACCGTGCCGCTCTACCAGGCGCTCGAAAAGGTCGGCGGCATCGCCGAGGACCTGACCTGGGAGCTCTACCGCGACACGCTGATCGAGCAGGCCGAACAGGGCGTCGACTACTTCACCATCCACGCCGGTGTGCGGCTCCACTACATCCCGCTCACCGTCAACCGTGTCACCGGCATCGTCTCGCGCGGCGGATCGATCATGGCCAAGTGGTGCCTGCATCACCACAGGGAGAGCTTCCTCTACGAGCATTTCGAGGAAATCTGCGACATCTGCCGCGCCTATGACGTCTCCTTCTCGCTCGGCGACGGCCTGCGGCCCGGCTCGATCGCCGACGCCAACGACGCCGCGCAGTTCGCCGAACTGGAAACGCTGGGCGAGCTCACGCAGATCGCCTGGGCGAAGGATTGCCAGGTGATGATCGAAGGCCCCGGCCATGTTCCCATGCACAAGATCAAGGAGAACATGGACAAGCAGCTGAGAACCTGCGGCGAGGCACCGTTCTACACGCTCGGGCCGCTCACCACCGATATCGCGCCCGGCTACGACCACATCACCTCCGGCATCGGTGCGGCGATGATCGGCTGGTTCGGCACCGCCATGCTCTGCTACGTCACACCCAAGGAGCATCTGGGGCTCCCCGACCGCGACGACGTGAAGGTGGGCGTCATCACCTACAAGATCGCCGCCCACGCCGCCGACCTCGCCAAAGGCCACCCCGCCGCGCAGGTCCGCGACGATGCGCTTTCCCGCGCCCGCTTCGAGTTCCGCTGGGAGGACCAGTTCAACCTTTCCCTCGATCCCGATACCGCGCGCTCGATGCACGACGAGACCTTGCCGAAGGAGGCCCACAAGGTCGCCCATTTCTGCTCCATGTGCGGTCCGAAGTTCTGCTCCATGCGCATCTCCCACGATCTGAGGGCAGAGGCGCAGAAGGAGGGGCTGGAAGCCATGGCCGCGAAATACCGCCAGGGCGGCGACCTCTACATGCCGGTCGCGGATACGGCCGAAGCGCAGCCGGGAGAGTGAGATGACGGTTCTGATCAAGGGGGCCGGCGTCGCCGGCCTCACTGCAGCCTTCGAACTCTCCCGTCGCGGCGTCGCCGTGGAGGTGATGGATGCGGCTGAGACGGTCGGCACGGGTGCCTCCACCTATGCCGGCGGCATGCTCGCACCCTACTGCGAACGCGAGGCGGCCGAGGAGGCGGTCCTCACCCTCGGGCTTCCCTCTGCCGACTGGTGGGCGGAGGCCGTCCCCGGCGAGGTCACCCGCAAAGGGACGCTGGTCATCGCGGCCGGCCGTGACAGCGTCGAGCTCGACCGCTTCGCCTCCCGCACGCGGGGATACGAATGGGTCGGCGGAAACACGATCGGTGAGCTCGAACCGGATCTCGCCGGGCGCTTCGATCGCGCGCTGTTCTTCCCCGAAGAAGCCCATCTCGACCCGCGCAAGGCGATGGCCGGGCTCTATGAGGCACTGGTCGAAAAGGGCGTGCGCTTCCACCTCGGCAGCACCGAACCGCCAGCGGACACGGCCTTCTCGGCGGTCGTTGAATGCACCGGCGCGGCGGCGATCGGCTCCACGCCCGGCCTTCGCGGCGTGCGCGGCGAGATGCTTTTCCTCGAAACCACGGAGATCACCCTTTCGCGGCCCGTCCGCCTGCTCCATCCCCGCCACCCGCTCTACGTCGTACCGCGCGAGGACCATCGCTTCATGGTCGGGGCGACGATGATCGAGACGGACGACGACGGCCCGATCACCGCGCGCTCGGTAATGGAGTTCCTGAATGCGGCCTACGCCGTGCATCCCGCCTTCGGCGAGGCCCGCCTCGTCGAGACCGGCGTCGGTGTCCGCCCGGCCTTCGCCGACAACCTGCCGCAGGTCCTTGAGCAGGAGGACGGCTTCTCGATCGCCGGCATGCACCGCCACGGCTTCCTGCTCGCCCCCGCGATGGCGCGGCAGCTGGCGGACAGGATCTGCGCCGGCGGGCATGATCCGCTCTACGTACAGGGAGCCCTGCAATGACCTATATCGTGAACGGCGAAACAGTCGAAAGCGCCGCCGCGACGCTCGCCGACCTCCTCACCGTCCTCGAATATGAGGGCGAATGGCTGGCGACCGCCGTCAACGGCGAGCTCGTCCACCGTGAGGATCGTAGCGCATGCCGGCTCGCCGCGGGCGACCGGATCGAAATCCTCTCGCCGATGCAGGGAGGCTGAGATGCTGGAACTCTACGGAACGCAGGTCTCCTCCCGCCTCCTCCTCGGCACGGCACGCTATCCTTCTCCCGCGATCCTCGCCGAAGCCGCACGCCGCTCCGGCACCGAGATCGTGACCGTCTCCTTGCGGCGGGAGACCGCCGGCGGCAGGACGGGCGGCGCCTTCTTCGAACTCGTCCGCGGCCTCGGTGTGCGGGTGCTGCCCAACACCGCGGGCTGCCACAGCGTCTCGGAAGCCGTGCTGACGGCGAAGATGGCGCGCGATCTCTTCAGCACCAACTGGATCAAGCTCGAATTGATCGGCCACCACGACACGCTGCAGCCGGACCTGTTCCAGCTGGTCGAGGCGGCCCGAATCCTCTCCGCCGACGGCTTCGAGGTCTTCCCCTATACGACCGACGACCTGGTGGCGGGCGAAAGACTGCTTGCCGCCGGCTGCAAGGTCCTGATGCCGTGGTGCGCACCGATCGGCACCGCCGCCGGACCGCAGAACGTCTCGGGACTCCGTGCGATGCGGGCGGAATTCCCGGACATTCCGCTCATCGTCGACGCCGGCATCGGTCGCCCTTCCCACGCCGCCGCGGTCATGGAGCTCGGTTTCGACGCCGTCCTCCTCAACACGGCCGTTGCCGGCGCCGGCGATCCCCCGGCGATGGCCGAAGCCTTCGCGGAAGCCATCACCGCCGGCCGCAAGGCCTATCACGCGGGGCTTCTTGCGCCGCGCGACATGGCCGTTCCTTCGACGCCCGTCATCGGCAAGGGAGTTTTCGCATGAGGCTCGATCCGTTCTACCTGATCGTCGACAGCGCCGCATGGATCGAGCGCCTCGTGCCCCTCGGCGTCAAGCTCGTGCAGCTGCGCATCAAGGACATGCCGGAAGCGGCGCTCCGCGACGAGATCCGCCGCGCCCGCGCCCTCTGCGCGGAGGTGGGTTGCCAGCTGATCGTCAACGACTACTGGCAGATCGCCATCGACGAGGGCTGCGATTTCGTGCACCTCGGACAGGAGGACCTCGCCGACGCCGACGTGGCGGCGATCCGCGCCGCCGGCATGAAGCTCGGCATCAGCACCCATGACGAGGCGGAGCTCGAAGCGGCGCTTGCAGCGCAGCCGGACTATGTGGCGCTCGGCCCCGTCTACCCGACGGTCCTGAAGCAGATGAAGTGGGCGCCGCAGGGCCTCGACAGGCTCTTGGCGTGGCGGAAGAGGATCGGCGCGCTGCCGCTGGTAGCGATCGGCGGCCTCACCGTCGAACGGCTCGAAGGGGTCTTTTCCCACGACGCCGACAGCGCCGCCGTCGTCACGGACATCACCCGCAAGCCGGACCCCGAGGCCCGGACGCGGGCGTGGATTTCCGCGACGGAGCGGTGGCGCGTGAGAGACTGACATCGAGGCGGAACTACAGTCCAAACGGATAGGTCTCCGGCACACCCTCGTGTTCGGAATGGACCGCCAGCGGATGCACCGCCCGCGTCTCATCGAACCAGACATAGGCGTCGAACTGGCTCGACAGCGACGCCTCGACATAGTGACTGCGGCGCTCGGTCTCCGGGCGGTAGATCACGCCGATCAGCCTTTCGAGCATCGGTGCCCCGAGCAGGTCCCGCAACTCCCGGCGCTTGCCGAAATCGACGAGGGCGGGCGACAGGCCGGCGTCGTGGAAGAGCCGCTCGTAGCTTTCGCCGAGCGCTGGCCGCACGGTCTTCACCTCCATGTCGCCGTCCCAATCGCTCGCGGCTGCGACGGTACCCGAATGCGTCCCGAAGCCGATCAGCGCCGCCGCCTCGCCAAACCGCCTCCGACAAAGCTCGCCAAGGCTGAGCTCGCCATGGGCGCTGCCAAGTTCGGTGTGTCGCGCATCTCCGACATGGGAATTGTGCGCCCACACTACCGCCTTGGTGTTTGGACCATGGGCGTCGAGCACCCGTTCGAGCGTCTCGAACATCTGCGTGTCGCGGAGGTTCCAGGCCTCGGCGCCACCGTAGAACATGATGCGGTAATAGCGCTCGGCCGCCGCGACGAGGCGAGCGTTCTGGGCGGCATCGAGAAAGCCCTCACGGTCGTGCGGCTCGTATTCGAGCTGCTTTTCGAGCAGGCTGCGGCACTGCTCGACCACCTTTTCCTCACATTTGCGATAGGCGTCGGTGAGCACCGCACGGCCGTAGGTCGAAGGGTCGTGCTGCCACGGCGTGAGACAGCCGTAATGCTCACGCGCCGTCGCCGCCGCTGTCGGGTCGATGCTTTCCAGATAGGTGAGAACCGAGGCGATCGAGGCGGTGAGGTTATACATGTCGAGACCGTAGAAACGGCAGCACTCCGCGCGCGGACGCCCGCCGTTGTGGCGTCGCATCCAGGCAAAGAATTCCGACATCTCGGCATTGCGCCACATCCAGACCGGAAAACGCTCGAAGGGTGGCGGCTGGTCCGGACGCGGCGGCAGACCGCGCGCCTGCCGGTCGACCACGGCTGCATCCGGCCAGTCGGCCTCCATCGCGACGATCGTAAAGCCATGCCGCTCGACGAGATGGCGGGTGATCGCGCCTCGCGCACGATAGAATTCCGAGGTCCCGTGGGTCGCCTCGCCGAGCAGCACCACCCGCTTGTCGGCGAAGCGATCGAAGGCTTTCGCAAACCCCGTCTCGCCGGGCTCCGGCAGCGGCTCGGCCGCCGCGCGTATCACCGCGGAAAGCGACTGCCCGCGAGTGTCCGCCCCGGACGACCGGTATCCCGTACCATGTTGGTCAGACATTCAGGCGACCTCCCGTTCTCTCGGCAAACGATACGGACCTAACGACGCGGACGGCCGTAAAGCTCCCGCAGTTCGTCTTTGGCAGCCTCCAGCACCGCCTTCCGCTCCTCAGGCAGGTTTCTGCCCGCCCGGTTCAGATAGAACGTCAGCATCGACATCGCCGACCGGAAAGGGCTGCTCTTGCGTCGCGATGAGGCCTCGGCGGAGGCCTGCAGCGATTTCGCCACCGCCTTCGGATCGTCCTTCAGGAATACATCCTCTTCCAGGTCGAGCGCATTGCTGTGCTCCGTGACCTCCCGGGACCACCGCTCGCGCTTCCGCTCGTCGCCGGCCATCGCCTGCCCTCCGCGGCTCGTCGTCTCGACTCCGGCTAAAGCCTACCACGGATCGCGCGGACAGTCCGCCCGGCGGACCGGATCCGCAAGAATGCAAAGAGCCGCCGGGGTGACCGGCGGCTCGACGATCGAAAGGCGGTGGTCGCAATCGGTTATGCGGCGTAGGCGCTCCGTTCGGAACGGGCGTTGCCTTCCGGCAGGCGGAACTGGCTGACGAGATGCATGAGCGCGTCCGCCTCGTCGGCGAGCTGACGGGTCGCAGCATTGGTCTCCTCGACCATGGCGGCATTGCGTTGCGTCATCTGGTCCATGGCGTTGACGGAAGAATTGACCTCCGACAGCGCGTTCGACTGGTCACGGCTCGCCATCGCGATCATCGCAACCCGTTCGGAGACGGTGATGATGTTCGCCGAGATCTCGGCAAGCACCGCGCCCGTCTGCTGCACCAGCTTGGCGCCGGAGGAGACCTCGGTGCTCGACTTGTGGATCAAGTCCTTGATCTGCTGGGCGGCACCTGCCGAACGCTGCGCGAGCTCGCGCACTTCCTGTGCGACCACCGCGAAGCCCTTGCCGGCCTCGCCGGCGCGGGCCGCCTCGATACCGGCGTTGAGTGCCAGCAGATTGGTCTGGAAGGCGATCTCGTCGATGACGTCGATAATCTGCACGATCTGGCCCGACGCGTCCTCGATCCGGCCCATCGCCGCAATCGCGTTGCCGACGACAACGGAGGAGGTGTCGGCACGGCTCTTGGTGTCGGCGACGATCACGTTGGCTTCCTCGGCCTGCTCGGCGGACGACTTGACCGTGACGGTGATCTCCTCGACGGCGGCGGCGGTCTCCTCAAGCGAGGCCGCCTGCTGCTCGGTTCGCTTGGCGAGGTTGTCGGCCGCAGAGCTCATCTCCGCGGCGTTGCGCTGGATCATGTAGGTGTTCGAGCGCACCTGCGTCATCGTCTCTTGCAGGCGCTGCAGCGACTGGTTGAAGTCGTTGCGAAGCTGCTCCAGGCGACCGTGGAACGGCGTGTCGATGGTCTCGGAGATATCGCCCTGTGCAAGGCGGCCGAGGCCTGCGGCGAGCGCGGTGACGGCGAACTCGATCTGGCGGTCGATCTGCTGCTTCTCGAGATCGTTGCGGCGGCGTTCTTCCTCCGCCTCGGCCCGTTCGGCCTCGCTGCGGTGTTCGATCTCCATCTTCGAGAGCGCATTCTGCTTGAAGACGCCGAGTGCACGCGCCATCTCGCCGATCTCGTCGACGCGGCTTTCGCCACTGATCTTGGTGTCGAGCACGCCGTCGGCCAACCGGCGCATCGCCGCGGTGATCTGGCCGATCGGACCCTTGAAGGTGAGGACGAGGCCGATACCGGCGAAAACCGAGATGACGATGCCGAGAACGGTCGCACTGATCGATATCGAATTGGCTTCGCGGCGGTCATTGCCCGCACTCTGCTTCTGCACCTCGGCGAAGGACGTCAGCTGTCCCCAGATGACGCCGAGGTCGCCGGCCGCTTCATCGAAGCGGGCCTTGCGCTCCTGGCTGACCTTCACGAGATCGGCGCTCGCCTTCTCCATGGTATCGACCGCCGGCACGAGATCCTTCTCGAGTTCGGCGTAGAAGGGCAGATCCGACGCCGTCTCCTTGAGCTTGCCCATATCCTTGCGCATGGAGGCGAATTCCTGCTCCAGGCGCTTGCGGTTCTCCTCCGTCGGCGCAAGCAGGAAGCGAGCCATCATGATCTGGATCGAGTAGCCGGACGTCATCAGCTGGCGGCCGTCGTTGAGCACGGCCGTCGCCTTTTCGAGCGGTGCGTCGAGCTCACCGAACTTGATGGTCGCGTCCTTCATCTTCTGCTGTGCGGCAAGGCCGAGATAGGCGTTGAGCTGGGTGAAGTTGCGGACCTTGCCCGCCATGTCGGTCACAGCGGTTTCCGACTTGTCGTTCGCCGCCACCGCCGCTTCGAGATCGCTGATGAGCTTCTCGATGGTCTTTGCGGCAGACTTGTTGGCATCCGGCAGGGACATGGCGAGGACGCGCAGACGCTTCTTCATCTCCGGCAGGGCGTCGGCGATCACCTTGAACTTTTCATCCGGGGTCGCCGCCTTGCCGAAGGCGCGGCCGGTGTCGACAAGGAAGCTTCCCATGCCGCGGATGTGTTCGGCCTCGCGCAGCATGTTCTTGGCGGCGGTGTCGTCGTCCTGGACGGCACGCTGGACCTTCTTCAGGGACTCGGTGATGTCGACCTGCGAATTGACGACGGTGCTGACGCCCTTCTGGATCGTCTTGACGAGGCCTGCCTCCGTCTCGTGCAAGGACCAGAGGTCGTCGATGCCGGTAACGACCTTGTCGACGAGGCCCGACGCGCTTTCGAGTTCTGCGCGTCCGTCGGCATCCTCGCCGAGCTGGGCAAGGGTCGCCTGCAGCACGTCCTGCTGTTCCTTCAGCCGGCCCTTGACGTCGTCACGGCCCTGCTCGGTGGTGTGGACAAGGAATTCGTTCATCGCGGCCGATACGTCGCGGAAGCCGCTCAAGGACTGCAGCACGCTGTTCGATATCTCGATGCGCCCCTGCAACAGGCCCGAGGCCCAGAGCCCCGTGAAGCCGACGGCGGAAATGCTGATGACGAAGGGCAGGATGAAGATCAGCACCTTCGTCTGGATATTGAAACGCGACAGAACTCGATCAATGAACACTTGCAATCCTCCTCCGGCGTCTCCGTCCGGCAAATATCGTCACATGCGGCACCGGCAATGCTGCACGGATAACTGGTGGAGACTAGGCGAAAGATCACTAACAGCCGCTTAAGACGGCAACACGTCGTCGCGCTTCCGTCATGCGCATCGCGCGACCGGCGCGAGTGCGGCAAACACCTTCAATTCTCGGGGTGCGCCTTGCCCGCCCGCTTCAGCCAGCCCGACAGTTCGGCTTCCGCCCTTTCGAGCGCGGCGTGGTTGAGGAGCTTGCGCAGGAAGGCGACCGTCACAGCCCGGGCCCGGAGGTTGAACCAGGCCTCGCCGTGCGTATCAACGGCGGGCTGGTAGACGCCGAGCTTCTCGTACAGGCTCTGCAGGCGATTCTGCACGCTCCTGAGCGAGAGATGCCGCCTTGAGGCGATCGCCCTGTCGGTGAGCCCGAGTGCGATGTCGACGAGGATTTCATATTCGGAATCGGTGAAGCCACGGGCCGTGCCGAGACTGCGCTGCTGCAAGCCACGGATCTCGCGATCGATCATGCACTGGCTCTCGACGAAAATAGCCCGCAGTGCGAGACGCAGCCGCTCGTCGGAGGCCGATTTCAGGATGTAGCCGTACGCCGCTCCGTCGGGCACGATGCGGGCGATTCCCCGCACGTTCGCCTCGTCGGCATAGTTCGACCAGAAAAGGATGCTGGTGTCCGGGCGCTCATGCCAGATCGTCCGCGCCGCCTCGATGCCGTTTTTCGGGCTCATCTGCAGGTCCATGACGATCCGGTCGAACCGGTGTTCGCGTGCGAGCTTCTCGGCGGCGACGCCGTCCTCAGCCTCCATGATGAGGTCGCATTCGGGCAGCGCGGCGCGAACCGTCTCGTTCAGATAGCTGCGGTGCAGGGGATCATCCTCGACAATCAGTACCTTCATGTCGTCTCCCCTTCCCCGGGCGCGGCGAGCCTCACACGCACATAGGAACCGTTGGCGTCACTCCCGCAGGAGAACTGCGCGGCAATCAGGCGCGCCCGCGTGCGCATGTTCTCGATGCCGCTGCCGCGGGCGCCCGACTTCTGCTTCATGCCGACGCCGTTGTCGCGAATCTCAAGGACGAGATGGTGTGCATCCTTTGTGAGATGCACGTCCAGCCGGTCACCGTCGGAGTGCCGGATGGCGTTGTTGATCGCCTCCTGCGCGATGCGGAAGATCGCAAGCGTCACTGTCTGTGGCAACCGGTTGCAGGCGCCGTCCGTGTCATCCACCAGGTGCCAGTCGAACGTCATGCCGCTATCGCGAAGCGATCGCTCGATCTGGGTTTCGATCGCCTCGACGAGCCCGAAGAGCTGCAGCACCGAGGGACGCGCCTGTTCGATGATCTGGCGCAGATCGTGCATGGATTCTTGCAGGCTGCGCGCCAGCGGCTCCAGCATCTCGCCGGGTACGCTCGACATCAGGCTCAACCGTTCCAGACGGCGTGACAGCCGTGTCATGTCGGCGAGCGTCTGGTCGTGCAGTTCCATGCCTATGCGCTGCCGTTCGGCGTCGAGCGCTTCCGTCAGCCGGCGCGCGCCCTGCCGCAGCGCCTCCTCGCGAACCCGCGTTTCCGCTTCCACGATCGCCGAGCGCTTCGCCTCCTCGACCGCCCGCAAGGCGTAGAAATACGGGGCGATGAGGTCGGCGATGGAGCACGCCCGCTCGAGCTGGCGGGCGGTGTAGTAATCCGGCGTGAGGCTCGAGAACGAGAGCGCCCCGATGGTCTCGCCGTGCACCTTCAGGGCGGCATGCAGCCGGCTCCGCAGGTTGTTTTCGAGGATCGGCGTCGAGAACGCTCCTTCGAAATGAAAGACGGGATCGGTGCTGGCATCCGCGGTGATCAGCCGGTCTACCTCGCCGACGAGCAGGCTTCTGAGCGGGCTCTGCTGGATGCTTGCGGGAGGCCGCTTGCTCCAGTCGGTCGCAAGCCCGCTTTCATAGGCCGTGTGGAACGTGCTGCCGGGCGTGATGATGCAGACATCCATATGGTCGTGTGGAATAATCGACTTGATTTCCTTGGCGACGGCATCTATCGCCGACTGGAAGTCGAGCTGACCGGCCAGAAGCCGGGCAATGCGCATGTACTGCGCGAAAAGTTCTGCCGATAGCTCGTCCGGCATCATTTCCTCCCGCCGGCATCTCGTCGGATGCCGGCCTGCCGCCAAGGCATTTAGCATAGCGCAATTGCCGGCGGCGATGTCTTGCGGCTTCCCGCAAACGATCTGCGGGTTCCCGCAACGGCTTTGCTTCTAACCGTCTATACAGCTTTCGGCATTTCCTGCATCCTCATTTTTGCCGAGGCCGTTCCTCGGTGTGAGATAAGCCCACGAGGTAGCCGTAGAGGAGCGGTCTCGGGGATAGCCGCCAAAGGGCGTTTAGGGAGAGAGAAAGATGAATTTCAGGTCGATGCTGATGGCGTCTGTCGCCGTCCTTTGTGCTGCCGTGCCGATGACTGCGCAGGCAGACACGTCGTCGAAAAAGATCGCCTTGTCGAACAACTATGCGGGCAACTCCTGGCGCCAGGCGATGCTGACGAGCTGGGACAAGGTCACCAAGGAAGCGGTGAGTGCCGGCGTCGTGGCCGCAGCCGATCCGTTCACGACGGCTGAAAATCAGGCGACCGAGCAGGCCGCCCAGATCCAGAACATGATCCTGCAGGGTTATGACGCGATCGTTCTCAATGCCGCCTCCCCGACCGCTCTCAACGGCGCCGTCAAGGAGGCCTGCGATGCCGGCATCACCGTCGTATCCTTCGACGGCATCGTCACCGAGCCGTGCGCATGGCGCATCGCCGTCGACTTCAAGGAAATGGGCCGCAGCCAGGTCGAGTACCTGTCCAAGAAGCTCCCCCAGGGCGGTAACCTGCTCGAAATCCGCGGCCTCGCTGGCGTCTTCGTCGATGACGAAATCTCTGCGGGCATTCACGCAGGTGTCGAGCAGTATCCGCAGTTCAAGATCGTCGGCTCCGTCCATGGCGACTGGGCTCAGGACGTTGCGCAGCGCGCCGTCGCCGGCGTCCTGCCGAGCCTGCCCGAAATCGCCGCCGTCGTGACCCAGGGTGGTGACGGCTACGGTGCCGCCCAGGCCTTCGAAGCCGCCAAGCGTCCGACGCCCGTGATCGTCATGGGCAACCGCGAGGACGAATTGCAGTGGTGGAAGAAGCAGAAGGATGCAAACGGCTACGAGACCATGTCCGTCTCCATCGCTCCCGGCGTTTCGACGCTCGCTTTCTGGGTCGCACAGCAGATCCTCGACGGCAAGGAAGTGAAGAAGGACCTCGTCGTGCCGTTCCTGCGCATCGACCAGGACACCCTTGAAAAGAACCTCGAGACCACCCAGAAGGGCGGCGTTGCCAACGTCGAGTACTCGCTCGAGGACGCACAGGCCGTGATCGCAGCCGCCAAGTAAGGCTAATATTACGACCTGAGCCCGTGCGCTCCCGACGTCAGCCCCTCGATGTCGTACGGAGCGCCGGGCTTTCTTCTATCTTTTTCAAGGACGGTGCGCGCAGACATGTCCGGAACCAATGCGGTTGTTTCAGTTCAAGGCGTCAGGGTCGAGTTCGGCGCGGTGAAAGCGCTTAACGGCGTCGATCTCGAGGTTGGAGCCGGAGAAGCGATCGGCCTGGTCGGCCATAACGGCGCCGGCAAATCGACCATCGTCAACGTCATCAACGGCGTTTTGTCGCCGCATGACGGCTCGATTTCCTACGCCGGAGAGGCCGCAAGCGGAATTTCCGCGGCACGCGCCGCCGGCGTGCGCTGCGTCTTCCAGGAGCTGTCGCTCTGCCCCAACCTGACGGTTGCGGAAAACACGCGATTGATGCATGCGGGCCTTCAGGGCTTCGGCTGGCGCACGAAGGCCGGCGGGCTCGTTCGCAGGAAGCTCGACGAGATCTTTCCCGGCAACCGCATCGCCGCCTCCGCCCAGGTGGGAGATCTCTCGATCGCCGAACGCCAGATGGTAGAGATCGCCATCAATTTCCTGACGGTCACCGAAAGGCCGAAGCTGGTGATCCTCGACGAGCCGACCTCCTCCCTCGACGCCGGACTGGCGGAGCAATTGCTCGCCTATGTCCGCCGCTTCGTCTCCGAGGGCGGATCGGTCCTCTTCATTTCGCATATTCTCGGCGAAATCCTCTCCACCGCCGACCGCATCGTGGTGATGAAGGACGGCAAGGTCGTGGCGTCGCGCCCGGCCGACGGTTTCTCGGTGCGCAGCCTCGTCGAAACGATGGGCAGTGTCGTCAAGGAACGCAACAAGACCGAAGGCCGCGCCGCGAGCACCGCCCCCGTCGTTCTCGAACTGCCGGCGCGCGGCGGCAGCGCGATCGATTTTCGTGCGCGCAAGGGCGAGATCATCGGGCTTGCCGGGCTCGCCGGCCACGGACAGACCGAAACGCTGCTCGACCTGTTTACCCGCAACTGCGGCAATTGGCTCCCGACGCGGAAGGCCCCCGTCGCCTTCGTCGCCGGCGACCGTTCGCTGAACGGCACCTTCCCGCTCTGGAGCATCCTGCGCAATCTCACCATCGGCCACCTGAGGGCGCTGGCGCGGCTCGGCACGGTCGATACCCAGCGCGAAGACGCCGTCGGGGCCAACTGGAAGGAACGCATCGCCATCAAGACCCCGGATCTCGCCAACCCGATCCTGTCACTCTCCGGCGGCAACCAGCAGAAGGTGCTCTTTGCCCGTGCGCTGTCCGGCGATGCCGAAACCGTCCTGATGGACGATCCGATGCGCGGCGTCGATATCGGAACGAAACAGGAAGTCTACAGCATTCTCCGCAGCGAAGCCGCCGCTGGCCGGACATTCATTTGGTATTCCACCGAGATGGACGAAATCTGCCTTTGCGACCGCGTCTACGTCTTCCGTGACGGCGCCATCGTCGCCGAGCTCATGGGCGACGCAATAACCGAGGACCAGGTGCTGGCCGCCTCCTTCTCCGGAGAAGCCGCATGAAGGGGCCCTCCGCGAACACCCTCCGCCTGTTGATCCCGGCGGTTTCGCTCCTCGTGCTGCTTGCCGCGGTCTTCTACCTGCAGCCACGGGCGATGAGCTATACCGGCCTCAATCTCCTCTTCAATCTCGCGGTGCCGATCGCGCTCGCGACGATCGCCCAAATGATCATCATCGCGGTCAACGACCTCGATCTTTCGATGGGCACCTTCGTCAGCTTCGCCGCCTGCGTCACCGCCGCCTACATGCCGGACACGCCCCTTCTCGCCATCGCGATGCTCGCCGGCGCCGTCGCGGTCTACGCCCTTCTCGGCTTCGTCATCACGTTGCGCGATCTTCCCTCGATCGTCGTCACGCTCGGCATGAGTTTCGTCTGGAGCGGGCTTGCCGTCCTGATCCTGCCGGCCCCCGGCGGTCAGGCGCCGGTATGGCTGCGGACCGTGATGACCGCGAAGCCGCCGCTCGTGCCGATGGCGATCGTCGCCAGTATCGTGATCGCGGCGCTCGCCCATTTCATCGTGGCACGCACCACCTTCGGCGTGCTGATCCGCGGCATCGGCGGCAACAGTCGCTCGGTGGCCCGCGCCGGCTGGTCCGTGCTCAGAATGAAGGCCGCCGCCTATGCGCTGGCCGGCGTCTTCGCCGTCCTCTCCGGTATGGCGCTGGTCGGGCTCACCACCTCCGCCGATGCGAACATCGCTCTGCGCTATACGCTGCTGTCGATCGCCGGCGTCATCCTCGGCGGTGGCGAGTTCGTCGGCGGCCGCGTCTCCGCCATCGGCGCGGTCGTCGGGGCGCTGACCCTTACCCTCGCCGGCTCCTTCCTGTCGTTCCTGCGCATTTCGCCCGATTGGCAGATCGGCGCCCAGGGTGCGATCCTGATCGTCGTGCTGGCCTTGCGTCTTCTCTTCAACCGCAGCCAACAGAAGGGCAAGGCACAATGAACCGCGCCTCGATGCTCCTGTCGAAACCCTGGATCTGGTCCTTCGCCGCGGCGATGGCCACCTGGATCGTCACCCTGCTGTTCACCGGCGGCGCGAGCTTCGTCGGCCTGTCCCAGGCGACACTGACCTTTGCGGCCTTCTCCGTCATCGTCGGGCTCGGCCAGATGCTGGTCATCACCCTCGGCCCCGGCAATGTCGATCTCTCCGTTCCCGCGACGATCACGCTCTCCGGCACCGTCGCGCTGAAGCTGATGGACGGCCAGGACGCGATGGTCCTGCCCGGCCTTCTGATCGCGATAGCGATCGGGCTTGCGATCGGCATCCTGAACTACGGGCTCATCAAGCTGCTGCGCATCCCCCCGATCATCGCGACGCTTTCCATGAGCTTCATCGTGCAGTCGGCGGCAATCTGGTACAATCGCGGCCTGCGCATCAAGCCGCCCGAGACGCTCGCATCCTTCGCGACGGCGACCACCTTTGGCATCCCGAATGTCGCGCTGGTCGCCCTCCTGCTGTCGGTCGTCGTCTGGTGGGCGCTCGAAAAGGCGGTCTACGGCCGCTGGATTTCCGCAATCGGCCAGAGCTCGTTCGCCGCCCGCATGGCCGGCATCCCGGTCGATGGCACCCGGTTTGCCACCTACGTGCTCTGCGCCGTACTGGCATCCGTCTGCGGCTACCTGCTTGCGAGCTTCTCCGGTGGCGCGGCACTCAACATGGGCGCCGAATATCTCCTGATGTCGATCGCCGTCGTCGTCATCGGCGGCTCGGCGGTGGCGGGTGGCAATTCGAACGTGCCGGGCATCTGGGGCGCCTCGCTCTTCATGTTCCTGGTCGTCTCGATGCTCAACACCTACGGTTTCGGGGCGGGCGTCCGCCTGATCCTGACCGGCCTCATCATCATTGCCGTGATCCTGGCCGCCAGCCGGCCGACCGGACGGGCGCGATGAACACCCATGACCTTTCAGAAACGAGGAATGCCTGCAAGACGATGGTGAAGATGGTCGATCGCGTCTATGAAATCCACGATCCGCGCTTCCGCAATCTCATCGTGCAGAGTGCGGAACTCGAGGAACTCTACACGGGCTGCCGCTGGGCCGAAGGCCCCGTCTGGTTCGCCGACATGAACTGCCTGCTGTTCAGCGACATCCCGAACCAGCGGATGCTCCGCTATGTGCCGGGTCAGGGCGTGTCGATCTACCGGGAGCCGTCGAACTTCGTCAACGGCAATACCCGTGACCGGCAGGGCCGCCTCGTCTCCTGCGAGCACGGCGGCAGGCGGGTGATCCGCATCGAGGTCGACGGCAGCATCACCGTACTCGCCGACCGCTTCGAAGGCAGGCGGCTCAATTCCCCCAACGACGTCGTCGTCAAGTCCGACGGCAGCGTCTGGTTTACCGACCCGACCTACGGCATCCTCTCCGATTACGAGGGCTATCGCGCGGAGCCGGAACAGCCGAGCCGAAACGTCTACCGCCTCAATCCGGAGAACGGCGCGCTTTCGATCGTCGCCGACGATTTCGGCCAGCCGAACGGCCTGGCCTTCTCCCCGGACGAGAAGCTGCTCTATGTCGCGGATTCGGCGGCGAGCCATGACGACGCGGCACCGCGCCACATCCGCGTCTTCGACGTCGTCGATGGCACGCGGCTCGAAAACGGCCGCGTCTTCTGCACGCTCGACTGCGGCCTTCCCGACGGCTTCCGGCTCGATCTCGCCGGCAACCTCTGGACCAGCGCCGGCGACGGCGTGCACTGCTTCGCCGCCGACGGCACCCTGCTCGGAAAGATCCTGGTGCCGCAGACGGTCGCCAACCTCACCTTCGGAGGTCCGCGCCGCAACCGGCTCTTCATAACGGCGACGCAGTCGCTCTATGCCGTCTACCTCACGACGACGGGTGCACAATATCCGTAATCAGGCCTCGGCCGTGGCACGCTGACGGTAGTAGTCGGCGAGCACGGGCATTTCGCCCGAAAGTCTATCGGCGAGCCCGCGGCACGTCTCGGTGTCACCTGCATAGAAGGCGGTGACGAAGGCGCGGTGCAGTCGCGCAGCGTCATGCGGAATGCCGCCGAAGACGGTCGAGACCGCCGTTCCGACGGTCCGCCCCTTCACCGTCACGCGGTCGAGCTCGAAGAGCGGGAAATCCTCCGCGACGAGCGCCGCGGTGTTTTCCCCGATCAGCAGCGGAACGCCGAACAGTTTTGACGCGCCTTCCAGCCGCGAGGCGAGGTTCACGGCATCGCCGAGCGCCGAATAGTCGAAACGCCGGGTGGACCCCATGTTGCCCACGATGCATTCCCCGGTGTTGACGCCGATGCCGATCCGCAAGGGCGTGAACGGTTCGTCCCTCGCTTCCGCCTCGGCATGCAGCTCGTCGTTCAAGCGGTCGATCGCCTCCAGCATGCCGAGCGCGGCCGAGACAGCGTGCTGCGCGTGGAGGGCATCGTCGAGCGGCGCGTTCCAGAAGGCCATGATGCAGTCGCCGATATACTTGTCGATGGTACCGCCGTGGGCGAGCACGACCTCCGAGAGCGGCGTGAGCAGCCGGTTGATGAGCTGGGTCAGCTGCTCGGGATCGTCCTTCATGCCTTCCGCGATGGTCGTGAAGCCGCGAACGTCGCAGAAGAGAATCGAAAGAACGCGCTTCTCGCCGCCGAGCTTCAGGTGCGAGGGATCCTGCGCCAGGCGCTCGACGAGATCCGGCGAGAGATACTGTCCGAAGGCCCGCGTGATCTCCCGGCGGCTGCGCCGCTCCGCCGCATAGTCGAAGGTCGATTGTCCGGCGGTGATCAGGATGAAGGCAAGTGACGGCGCAATCGGCGAGATGAAGACCCGCCCGAAGTGCAAAACGAGATAGCTGCCTGCCGCCATCGCGATGACGACGGCGAGCCCGCCGATCGCCGTCGGCCAGCCGGTGCCGCGCCAAGTGAGAACAACGGCAGAGGTCACCGCACAAAAAAGAAACAGAAGGCTGGCTTCCGGCGACGCCGAAGCGATGCCGAAGCCCTTGCGCAGGTTGTCGAAGATCGCGGCGTGAATTTCCGCCCCGGCCACCAGGCTTCCGGTATACATCGTGTAGGGGGTTGAAAATGCGTCCGCGCCGCCGCCCGCTACCGTCGGGGCGTTCTGGAGACTGAGACCGACGATCACCACGCGATTGCGGAAAGTGTCAGGCGGCAGAAAGTGTTCGGGATCGAGCGCCTGATAGTAGGAGACCGTCGGATAGGTCCGCGTGCCGCCGAAGGTCTGCATGAGCGTGCCGTGCGCCGGCGGCTCGACCGTCAGGCCCGCGGCTCGGGCGAGCTCGCCGGCAAAGCTGTCGGAGATATCGGGCAGGCTCCGCACCACGCCGTCACCGCTGAGGCTGATCGAGGCGATGCCCGGCCGCGCGCCGGCCTCGAGGAAGCGGTCGAGCGGCAGCGTGCGCACGAACTGGTCGGCCTCTGCCGTCGAGATCAGCGTCTCGTCGCCCGCCAGCACCACGTCGGGCCCGAGCGCCTCGGCAAAGGCCCTGTCTTCGGCCTCGGTCGTCGGCTCGGCGAAAATGATGTCGAGGCCGATCGCCTTGGCGCCGGCGGCGCGCAGGGCCTGGATGAGCTTCGCGTGCAGGCTGCGCGGCCACGGCCACTGGGCGTTGATCTCGGCGAAGGACGGCTCGTCGATCGCCACGATCACCGGGCCGTCATCCGGCAGCGGCGCATGCCACAAGGTGGAGAAGAGATCGAAGCCGCGATCGTCGACGAGCGACCAAGCGGCAAGGCGGGTGACCCCGATCACGGCGGCGAGAACCACGAGCGCGAGCAATACGGAGCGCCGCCGCCGATGTGGCTTCCACCGATCCGAAGCCCTCGTGAACAGCCGGCCGATCATCAGAAGCGGACTTTCATCGTTCCCTTGAAGGTCGGCCCCCAGCCGGGAGCGCCGCTCGTCACCTCGAAATCCTCGCCGAGCAGGTTGTACCCGGCCAGCTCGATCGCCATGTGCTTGCCGAAGGGTTCCCAGATCAGGTTGGCGTCGAGGGTCCAGTAATCGTCGAGTTCGATACCATTCTCGTCGTCGCGCTTGCCGACATAGTTTGCGGCAATCGTCGCCTTCACGTTCACCTCGTTGACCCACGTGAGCGCCACCTGCCCCGCCCAGTCCGGCACGAAGGGCAGAGGTCCGCCATAGGTCGCCGACGCCGGGTCCTCGTTCTCCGAGGAGGCGTAGGCGGCCGTGGCGGACAGGCCGAAGCCGTGACCGAGAAGCAGGTTCGCCGTCAGGCTGCCGCGGTCGATGCGCGCCTCGGCCGATGAGAATGGGAGAGCCGAGAACGGAATTGTGATCTGAACATCCTTGACGTCCTGGTGCTGGAACTCCGCCGCCGTGAAGAAATCCGGTGTCCATTCCGCGTCCCAGCGCAGCGCAAGCGTATCGACATAGCCGCCAAGACCCGTCGAAATCTCGTTCGGTTGCAGGCCGACGACACCGACCGGCGAAAGCGTCGGGGTGGTGACATAGAGGCTCTGGCGCAGGAAGCCGGCGCGCAGCCATTGTCCCTCGGTGGGCGACCAGGCGACGCCAGCGCGCGGTTCGAGCCTGGTCACATCCTCGGCTTCGCCGTCGATGAGGGTGCCGAAGAGCGCGTACTCTCCCTTGAGGCTCGGCGTAATCTCGTGCAGCAGGTCGACATAGGCGCGGCCGTAACCGGCGGTGTCATCAGGGTCCGCAATTGCCGGAACGGGGCCGAGCTTGAGCTGGCTGTAGGATTCGATCCAGCCGCCCTCGATGCCGTAACGCCAGGTCAGGTCGTCCTCGCCGACGGTGTGGTTCAGCGCGGCCACATAGGTGCGCTGCGAACTCTCCGTCGTTGTGGCAAGGCCGAAGGGAGGGAGGAGGGTGCGTTCATCCAGTCCGTCTGCGTCAATTTCGTTGTAGAGCAGCGCCGCGTTGACGACGTTCCGGTAGGCGATGGTATGGCTGATGCCGACGCCGGCATTCGTTGTCACCGCCTCGCTCTCGACGTCCAGCCCTCCCGTCAGTGCGAGACTGGAGAATGCGTCGGAGCGGTTGAAATAGGCGACGACACGGTCGTCCGGCGTCGGGCTGGCCGTCAGGTAGCCGTTGCCCCGCAGCAGACGATCCTCCGAGCTGAGATTGGTGCCGAATGAATCCGTTCGCTCGTCATAGCCCCTCTCCCACTCGGCATTCAGGTAATAGCTGGTCGGGAAAGGCAGGTTGGAGAAACCTTGAACCTCCCCTTCAACCGTGTAGGCGGGGTCGCCGCCGGCGGCCGTCACACCGCCACCGAGCGTCGTCTCGATGAAGGGCGACCGGATGATGTTGGCGGTGAGCGAGCTGCCGGCCAGCATGTGCGGATCGAGCAGAAGGCCCTGCAGGAACGACGAATAGCTGAGGCTGTTTGCACCATTGGTGACAACGTTGGCGCCATAGAGATAGCTGTTGGCGAAGGGCGTCACGCTGCCGCGCACCGTCTGGTCGATATAGCTGCTGCCGGCGAAAGGATCGAACACCACATCGCCATAGTATTCGCCCCAGGCATTGAGTCCCTGCAGGCGGAAGGCGTTGTTGAGCGTCGACCCCGCATCCCGGTTCGCACTGAGCGATCCGAAATTGCCACCCCTTTCCCGCGAACGCCGCATGAACTCCTGGGCGTGGCGGATCGCCCCTTCGGAATCGTAGTCATCGATTGCCACGGCCGCCCGGTAGGACGAAATCACCGGGTCGTTGTCGTCCAGCCGATCGGCGTTGTCGACCGCCTGCGCGGCCGGCACCCTGTCGCCCTTCTGGTAGTGTGCGGCGGCAAGGAGCAGTTGCCCCTGCGAATAGGAAGGATTGGACACCGAAGCGGCGAGCAGATCGTCGATAGCGCGGTCGACCTCGCCCGTCTGCATGTAGTAACGCCCGCGCGCCACCAGCGCGACGTCAAAACTCGGATCGGCCTCGAGCGCCCGGTCGATCGCAGCCTTCGCCTCCTCCACACGCGACTGATCGAGATAGAGGATCGCGAGGTTCGCATAGGCGACAGGGTCCTGGGGATCGAGCGCGATCGCCTTCTTGAAGGCCTCCTCCGCAGACTGCATGTCCCCGCGTGCCGACTGCACGTTGCCGATCGCGTTCCAGGTCGTCGTCGAACCGGGAGCGACCTTGACTGCCGCCTGCAGGTCTATCAGCGCACCGTCGAGATCGCCCTTGATGCCCGCGCGATAGTTGGCACGCCCTTCGAGCGCCGTGGGATCGGCCGGATCGAGCGAGAGAGAACGGTCGAGCGCTTCCTCCGCCTGTTCGCGGTCGTTCAGGAGCATCGCGAGCTGCGCCCGGTAGGCCGGCAAGGACGGATCGTCCGGAAAGCGCCGTTCGGCCGCCTTGATCGTCGCAATGGCCGCCTTGATGTCCTTGAGGAAACCCTGCGCATAAGCCTGCAGCAGCGCGCCGTAGGGACCGCTCACCGCCGCCGGCAGCGGTTCGACCCGGTTCGGATCGGCAAGCGAACGGGCATAATAGCGCCCATAGATGGCGATGTCCCGGCGGCGGGCATCGAGCTTTCCGGCCGCCCGGCCGAACAGCGCCGCCGCCTCGTCATAGCGCCTTTCCGCGGCCGCGATCGTCGCCTCGATCAGATCGGCCCGCGCCCGTTGCGCCGGGGAAAGCGAACGGGTGCGCAGAAGCGCAAGGCTCGCCCTGGCCGCCTCGCGCCCTTCCAGCGAAAGCTGGGTTTCCGCCAGCACCAGCAGGTCCTCGGTACTCCGCGCTTCCGCGGGCATGGCAGAGATCCGGTCGATCTCGCGGCGCATGTCCGCGACCTTCAGCGGCGAGGCCGGCATGAAGTTGAAGGCGTTGCGCGGCGCCAGATAGAACAGCATCTGCTCGCGGTCGTCGGACTCGACGATCACCACCTTATGGGGCGCCTGTCCGATGGTGGCGGCCGCCGCCTCACCCTGAGCGACCTGAACACTTCCGAAATCGTTGCTGAGCTCGACCAGACCTTCGAGAACGGTGAGCGACGTCTTCGCGCCTTCAACCGTCATCGTCCAGTCGGTGCCGCGGATCGCTGCGGTCGCTGCGGGCGTCATGATCTTCACGCCGGTCCCGCCGCGCTCGGCGCGCGCCCACATGGTGCCTGCCTCGAGCTCGAGTTCGGCATCGCTGCCGGCGGAAACCTGCCGCACCCTGAGCGAGGAATTGCGGCCGAGGCGGATCTGCGTGCGGTCGGCAAAGAGAATGGCGAGCTGTCCGGTCGCATTCGTGCGCAGCACGTCGCCCGGCAGAAGGTCCTGCTTCAGGTCGACGAAACGCCAGTCCGAGACGTCAATGAAGCGCACCTCTTCGCCGAATTTGCGTGCGATCACCGAGGCCGCGGCATCCGCAGCGCGCGCGACCGGCTCCGCCGCCGCGGGCGAGCAATTCCAGCTCACCCCGACAAGCAGCGCTGCGATCGTCGACTTTGTCTTGAAGGATTCTCCCGCCATGGCCACAGCAGTGTTCAACTCCCGCGGAGGTGTCAAGTATCCCAAATACAAACACCCTTGCCTTTTTAAGGGAGTGTAGTAGCAAAAATACACTTTCAACTGAGGGGCAGGAGAAGATGGCCGATTTTGACACCGCGCCAACCGAATTGATCGAAACGCCGCCGGCGAGCGCGGATGTGAATCAAGAATACTTCAGCCACGTGAAAAAAATTAACGACGTCTTCTATGACCAGGTGAAGACCTCCGACCAAAAGGCCGCCTACATTTTTACTTTCATGCTGGCTTTCCTCGTGACATCGAGCGAGGTCAGAAACGTCTTCACGCTCGAGCGCTACTATGACCGCACGATCTGGGAGAATACGTTGTCGGCTATTCTTGGGCTGACCTCCACCTTCTCCATGCTTTCCGCAGTCATGGTGATCCTGCCGCGTCACCTCACGACATCGACGTCGCTCTTCTGGGGGACTTGGTCCAAACACCGTCCGCTGCTCGAAAACGCGGCGGAACACGGCAACCTCCGCTATCTCTTCGACGAATATCTGAAGAACGCCGACATTCTGGCGCAGATTGCCCGGCAGAAGTACCGCTTCGTGTCCTATGCGTTCCGCGGCCTCATCGCCACGGTTCTCGCCTATGTCCTGCTGCTGATCGCCGGCTGAGGCCCCGCCGCGGGCGACCTCAACTCGCCCGCGCGGCCGTCCACTTGTGCCAGTCTGCCTCGCTGCCGCGGAAGACGTTGAGGTCGATCCGGCCTTCGACGCCGTGCGAGAGTCCCGACCCCGAATACTGCCAGAACAGCCATTTGCGGCCCGGATAGACCTTCGACGGGTGCGCCGCGACCGAGCGCAGCCAGAAGGGGTATTCGCGGAACGCGCCATCGAGGTGGTCGTCGTAGAAATCGGGCGCCGTGTAGATGATCGGGCGCTTGCCGTAGTGGCGCTCGAGCATGTCCATGAAGACCTGCATCTTCTCACGCACTTTGGCGGTGGAAAGACGCCGCTTGCAGCTCGATTCGGCATTGTATTCGACGTCGATCACCGGCGGCAGTGCATCCGGGTCGCGCGGCACGTTGCGGATGAACCATTCAGCCTGCTCGCCGGCAGTGCGGCACCAGTAGAAGAAGTGGTAGGCACCGCGCTTCAGGCCCGCGTCCTTCGCCCGGCGCCAGTTGGTCCTGAACATCGGATCGAGATGATCGCCACCGTCGGTCGCCTTGATGTAGGCGAAGTTCGCTCCTTGCGTCCTGAGCTTCGCCCAGTCGATGTCGCCCTGCCAGCGGGAGACGTCCACGCCGTGCACGGCATATTTCTTCGGCGAGGATTTGCCGAAATTGATCGGCTTGGCGTCGCGGAAGCGATGGCCGTAGATCCTTGTGCGGCCCTGTGGCTCCAATGTCGTCGCCGGATTTTCCGGCACCAGCATCGCCACGGGCTTTTCGGCCGGCACCGGCATGGCGACGGTGGTCGTCGCTGAGGTGAGCGCCTGCGATTGCGACACCTGCCCGGCCCAGGCGAGCGCATGCTGCTCCGGCACGCTTTCCTGCGGCGCACCCACGTCTGCGGCGACCTCCGCCGCCGGGATCGGTGCGGCGGGCGCCGAGATCGCACTCGTCACCTCGTTCGAAGGCTTGATCGCAAGCACTTCCTCCGGCCCCGAGGTCGAGCGGCAGCTCGCAAGCAGAAGAGAGACGACGACAAGTGACGTAGCCGACAGACGCATGAAACACGCAACTCCGAACAGGCATGGACGGCACGAGATCGTGCCGCTTGCAGCCCAGACAAAAATCCCTAACGGATCATTTATCGGAGAATGCTAAATACAATCTTTACCGCGACGGGACGCATGCCGCCGATCGTCCTTCGCTCCGGCGCCATTCCGTCCGCCCGTCGGGGCGCCTCGATTTTTTCTTCTGCCACGCCGAATAGAACGGCAGCACCGCGTGTTCTCCCCTCGCAACGCCCCGCAAGGAGATATCTTGATGAACACGAAAACCTTTCTCGCCGCCGCCGTCGTACTCGGCCTTTCCTCCGTCGCTCCGTCGGCCCCCGCTCTCGCTGCCGGCGACGACAGTTCCAGCACGCCGACCTGCAAGGCAGGCGACGTCTATGACCAGAAGACCGGCAAATGCGTGAAGCAAAGCGGCGCCAACGTCACCGACGAGAACCGCACCGATTACGCCTATTCGCTCGCCAAGGCCGGCCGCTACGAGGAAGCGCTTGCCATGCTCGACACCGTGGCCGACCAGAACGACCCCAAGGTGCTCAACTATCGCGGCTACGCCACCCGCAAGCTCGGCCGTACCGACGAGGGCATTTCCTACTATCTCCGCTCGGTCGCCGCCGACCCGCATTACGCCAAGGTGCGCGAATATCTCGGTGAGGCCTATGTGATCAAAGGAGAACTCACCCTCGCCCGGGAACAGCTCGCCACCATCCGCTCGATCTGCGGTGACGACTGCGAGGAATATCGCGACCTCGACGAAGTGATCCGTGGCGCCTCCGACATCTGATCGGCCGCGACCGTCGGGGACCGGGCCGTCTGTACCGGCCCGGCCTCCGGCAAGAAAGCCCTGGAAGAACAGCAAAATGGCCATCGCATGGGATTTCGCGGCGGGCTATAGTCGCCACTCTCCGGAGACGTCCCGTCGCGAGACGGATCCTCTCCAAGGTTCACGGGAGGCGGGCATCGCCAGCGAAACAGCCATCCGAAGCGGGCTTCTCGCCAGTCTGCCGAGACTGTGGCGCTATGCCTTCGTGCTCTGCAGGCAACGCGACGTCGCCGACGATCTCGTGCAGCAGACCTGCCTCAGGGCGCTGGAGCGCTGCGGCCAGTTCGTCAGCGGCGGAAATCCCGACCGCTGGTTCTTTTCGATCCTGCATTCGGTCTGGCTCAACGAGGCGCGCGCCCGCAAGGTCCGGTTCGGACAGGGTCTCGTGCCGGCCGAGGAGCACCTCGCCTTCGACGGCGCCCGCGATGCCGAACGCCGTGCCGATGCCGGCAAGGTGCTTCGCCTGGTGGATGCCCTGCCGGAGGCGCAGCGCGCCGCCGTCTTCCTCGCCTATGTCGAGGGCCTTACCTACCGCGAGGTCGCCGAGATCCTCGATATTCCGATCGGCACCGTGATGAGCCGGCTCGCCGCAGCGCGCACCAAACTCGCCGCCGGCACCGACGGGGGAGTGTGACATGACCAACAAGACACCGATCCCTTCCGACGAGGAGCTGACCGCCTTCATCGACGGAGAGCTCGACCCCGCCGATCACGCCCGCGTCGCAGAAACGCTGCGCGACAATCCTGAGGCCGCCGAACGGCTCGCCTTCCTCGAGCGCGCCGATCTTCTGCCGCTGCGCGAGAGCTTCGCGTCCTTGCTCGACGAGGCGCCTCGCGGCAGCCTCGAAGACATGCTCGCCGCCATTCCTCGCCAGGACGCCGGAAAACCGTCGAGCTCCGGCCGACGTGGGTTTGTCACGGCCATCGCCGCCTCGGTCGCCGCCGGCATCGTCGTCGACCGCGCCTGGATGCGCTTTGCGGAACCTTCCGCCGTCGGCGAAAGTGCCGAGTGGCGTGACGCCGTCGCGCAGTACATGGCGCTCTATACGGCCGAGACGCTCGGCGCCGCCCGTCCCGGCCGCGAGGCCGCGGCGGCACAGCTCGCCGTCATCAACGAACGCCTCGGCCTTTCGCTGACGCCGGAGACGATCGCCCTCCCCGGCAGCGAATTCAAGCACGCGCAGATCCTCGCCTATGATGATCGCCCGCTTGCACAGATCCTCTATCTCGACGCTGAAGGGCGCCCGCTCGCGCTCTGCATCTTCGCTTCCAAAACGGCGGAGGCGGAGATCGCGAGCGAGCGCCGCTACGCGCTCGACATCGCCTTCTGGTCGAGCGACCGCCACGCCGCGATGCTGATCGGCCACCTGCCCGCCGGCGACATCCGCCGTCTCGCCGAGGACGTCAGCCGCCGGATCGTCGCCTAGCGACACCGCGCCTTCCGGTACTGGTCGTGCAGTCTTTGAAGAATGTCGCAGACAGGCTGCACACGGGCCGACTTACGCCCTAATATCCCGCGTCAACGTCAATCAGGATCGCAGGCAATGGCAGAGTTTCCGACTAGGGCTAAGGTCGTCATCATCGGGCTGGGAGGCATCGTCGGCGCCTCCATCGCGCATCATCTCATCGAACGCGGCTGGGACGACATCGTCGGCATCGACAAGTCGGGCATCCCGACCGATATCGGCTCGACCGCCCATGCCTCGGACTTCTGCTACACGACCAGCCACGACTATCTCTCTGTCTGGACGACGCAGTATTCCATCGATTTCTACGAGAAGATGGGCCATTACGCCCGCATCGGCGGCCTCGAGGTCGCCCGCACCGGCGACGACGCCTGGATGGAAGAGATCAAGCGCAAGCTCTCCTCCGCCAAGGCCTTCGGCACCCGCGCCCACTATGTCTCACCGGCCGAAATCAAGAAGCTCTTCCCGCTGATCGAGGAGGACATGGTCCAGGGCGGCATGTTTGACCCCGACGCCGGCCTCGTCATCCCGCGCTCGCAAACTGTCGCCGGCAAGCTGGTCGACGCCGGCGAGAAGGCCGGCAAGCTGCAGGCCTTCGCGAATACGCCGGCCAAGTCGCTGATCGTCGAGAACGGCCGCATCAAGGGCGTCGTCACCCATCGCGGCACGATCATGGCCGACCACGTCATCGTCTGCGCCGGCCTCTGGGGCCGCCTGATCGCCGAAATGGTCGGCGAGGACCTGCCCGTGATGCCGGTCGACCATCCGCTCACCTTCTTCGGTCCCTTCAACGAGTTCGAGGGCACGGGCAAGGAAATCGGTTATCCGCTGCTGCGCGACCAGGGCAATTCCGCCTATATGCGCGACACCGGTGACCCGAAGACCACCGAGGGCGGCCAGATCGAATGGGGCTATTACGAGACCACCAATCCGCGCATGTGCCATCCGCGCGACCTCCTCGAAAAACATGAGGCCCGCCTCTCCCCGTCGCAGCGCGACCTGGAGATGGAGCAGATTCTCGAGCCGCTGGAACGCGCGATCGAGCTCACCCCGATCCTCGGCGAACTCGGCTACAACGAAGGCCATTCCTTCAACGGCCTCTTGCAGGTTTCGGCCGCCGGCGGCCCGTCCTGCGGCGAGAGCCAGAAGGTGCGCGGCCTCTGGTACTGCGTCGCCATCTGGGTCAAGGATGGTCCCGGCTACGGCAAGCTGATCGCCGACTGGATGACCGACGGCCGCACCGAGATCGACCACAATTCGATCGACTACGCCCGCTTCTATCCGCACCAGCTGACCGAGGACTTCATCGAGGGCCGCTGCTTCGAGGCGGCCCAGAAGATCTATTTCCCCGCCGTCCACCCGCGCGAGCCTTATGCCAGCGGCCGCAATGTCAAGCGCTCGCCCTTCTACGAGCGCGAGGTCGAGCTCGGCGGATACTTCATGGAGCTCGGCGGCTGGGAACGCGCCCACGGCTACAAGGCCAACGAGCACCTCTTGGAAAAATACGGCGACAAGGTTCCCGTCCGCGAGAACGAATGGGACAACCGCCATTTCTGGCGCGTCTCGAACGCCGAGCATCTGGCGATGAGCGAGGATTGCGGCATCGTCAACCTTTCGCACTTCCACATGGTGGACATCGAGGGGCCGGACCACGTCGAGTTGCTCGAATGGCTCTGCGCCGCCAAGATCGGCGGTGACGCCAATATCGGCAAGGGCATCTACACCCACTTCCTCGACGACGAGGGCATGGTGCGGGCCGACTTCACCGTCTTCCGCATGGCCGACCGCTGCCGTCTCGTGAACGGTGCCGATGCCGGCCCGCGCGACTTCCACTACATGAAGCGCGTCGCCGAAGACCGCGGCCTCGACGTCACCATCACCGACACCTCGGAAAAATACATCACCATCGGCATCTGGGGCCCGAACGCCCGCGACACACTGAAAAAGGCCGTGGCCGATCCGGCCGGCCTCGATCCGGAGAACTTCCCCTTCGCCGCGATCAAGCCGATCGAGATTGCCGGCAAGCCGGTGACCGCCTTCCGCATCTCCTATGTCGGCGAGCAGGGCTGGGAACTGCACATGAAGTACGAGGACGGGCTCGCCGTCTGGGATGCGCTGCGTGCGACCGGCGTCATGGCCTTCGGGGTCGAGACCTATGCGAACTCCCGCCGCATGGAGAAGTCGCTGCGCCTGCAGAACGCCGACCTCCTGACCCAGTACAACCTGATCGAGGCCGATCTCGCCCGTCCAAAGGTCAAGGAAGCCGATTTCCGCGGCAAGGCCAAGCACCTCGAATACAAGGCGCGTGACCACCAGCCGGCCATGCTCTGCACGCTCGTCATGACGGAGAACACCGACAGACACGGCGTGAAGCGCTATCCGGTCGGCTCGCTGCCGGTCATGGACCCGGAAACCGGCGAGACGCTCATCGATGCGCTCGGCCGCCGCTCCTACACCACCTCGATCGCCTACGGCCCGACGATCGGCAAGAACATCGCGCTCGCCTACCTGCCCTGGGAGTATTGCCAGGTCGGCCGTAAGCTCTCGGTCGAGTATTTCGCCGAGACCTACCCGGTCGAAGTCGCCGGCGTCGGCTACAAGCCGCTCTACGATCCGGAGAACCTGAAGCCCCGGAGCTGACTGGGGGGCCTGACGCTTGCCCCTTCTCCCCGCCTGCGGGGGGAAGGCGCCGGCAGGCGGAGGCGATGGACCGCTCCAGCTGCGAGATTCCGGTGCCAGCCATCAGTCCGCGATCAATCGGTCACATCCACCTTCTTTCGATTTCGCCGGTTCGAACGCCCTCATTCCGCGTTCGATCAGGAAGGAACAGGTCGGGCCGAGTCCCGAAACGCCCCGGCCTCGACGGCGCGTATGAAGCGGCTCATAAGAGCCGCGCATTCTCCGTGATGGGTTTCCAGAAGCTGGTGTGCACCCTCAAAAATATGGATTTCCACCGCATCGAGCGTGCGGTGGTAGGCCATGATCTCGTTGATATCGAAATAGGGATCGTGCCTGCCCCACAGGACGAGGGCCGGTGGCTGGTGCTGGCGATGATAGGCTCGGATGGCCGGAAAGCGTTTGATGTGCGATCCGTAATCGGAGAAGATCCTGAACTGGATATCGATCACTCCGGGCCGTGACAGACGTTCCCAATCAAGATGCCAGCCTTCAGGAGGATAGAGACGCACAAGGCGCTCAGACTGTTCGCCGATATACTGGTATCGGATTGACTCGAAATTCATCCATTCGGGGAGCTTCGCCCTGTTCTCCTCGGTCGGGTCGGCAAAGTAGGCCTTCGGAGCGTCCCAGCTCGGCCCAAGCCCTTCATCATGGGCATTGCCGTTCTGCACGATCAGGCCGCGGATACGGTTCGGCTGACGCGTCGCGAGATAGTAGCCGACAGGCGCGCCGAAGTCATGGAGATAAAGGTAGAAGCTGTCGATCTTCAACGCGGTGAGAAACGCATCGATTGTGTTCGCGAGGTTCCCGAAGGTGTAGGCGTAGGTGTCCGCGGAGGGTAACGAGGAGTAACCGGATCCCGGCAGGTCCGGTGCCAGGACATAGGCGGTTTCCGCCAATGGCTCGATGACGTTTCGATACATGTAGGACGCTGTCGGATACCCGTGCAACAAAAGGATCGCCGGTGCCCTCGGGTCTCCGGCATGCCGGTAGAAGATCTCCAGGTTCTGAACCTCGATCATCTCATGACGGGTCTTGTAGCGATAATTCCGCACCTCATTTCCCTTGCTTGACAGACCGGAGCTGCGAGTGCCGCGAAGCCGCAATCGTCATTTCGGCAATCACGAATTGTCGTCGCCGAATAACAACTGAGAATGGGCCATGTTCCGTGGCGAACGCCGAAACGAAACGGGTGCCAAAAAGATTGATCGAAAGACATCCCGCCCTCGACCTTGCGAACGCGGTGTTCACCGGCGGTCTCCCGAGCCGGATAACGAGCTGCTCAAATCCTAAGCGGGAGATCGGCAACAGGATCAGGCGCCTGACCTCGCCGGCAAGCGCGAGGTCGAGCCGATGCGGAGAGATTGCGGTCCTGCCTCCGCTACGCCTGAGAAGTTCCTGTCTGTGGCGGTGATTTGGGCTTTTCGACGGGGATCGAGGGGATCAGCTTGGGAAGGCGCAGGGTGTTCTTCGGGTTGTTTGCTCTCGGCCGAGGACTGGCGGTCCTCCGAGATTGATAAACGCCGAAAGCCGCTTGGAGGGGCATTGAGTGGATTTCTGGGAAGGCTGGTTGCGGGGGCAGGATTT
>UEGQ01000019.1 GCA_900466005.1 Hyphomicrobiales bacterium | reverse complement strand
AGGAACGTTTATGATACATCTCACCTTCGGGGGCCGGCTGTTTTCGGGGAACCCGGATGCCGACGGGCGACCTAGAACGGGATGCGCTTTCGACGATGCGGATTGGTTATGCGCGTGTATCGACGTCCGACCAGAACATCGACCTGCAGCTGCAGGCGCTCGCGGAGGCCGGCTGCGACCATGTCTTTACCGACCAGGGCCATTCCGGCGCCTCTCGCAACCGTCCTGGGCTCACGCAGTCCATGCGCCGGCTGAAGCCCGGCGACACGCTCGTCATCTGGCGGCTCGACCGGCTGGGGCGCTCGCTGTCGCATCTCATCGAGGTCGTGACCGAGCTCGGGCGCCGTAACATCGGCCTCTACTCGATCACCGAGGCGATCAATACGGCCTCGGCCGGCGGCATCCTGATCTTCCACATCATGGGAGCGCTCGCGGAATTCGAGCGGACGCTGATCTCGGAGCGGACCAAGGCCGGCATGTCGGCGGCGCGCGCCCGCGGTCAGCGGATCGGCCGGCCGGTGAAACTTCGGCCCGACAGCGTCGCCGACGCGATGCAGGCGATCGGGGCCGGCGAACTCTCGGCCACCGATGCCGCCCGCGAGCTCGGAGTCAGCCGTGCCACGCTCTATCGGGCGATGGGACGCAAGCGCCGCAAGGGCGAGTGCGGCGCGCTGGAACTGCTGGGCGAGGCGCTCGCCTGATCGGCCGGGGCGGCATCGCGCACCGGAGGCGAAGGCGCCCGTATCCCTGCCCTCCGTGTGCCTCGCTTACCCGACGCCAACCGTCTCCGGCCTTTTTGGGGCTTTCTCCTGTTTTTTCCGCCTCGGTCGCCGGCGGGGCCTTGCGCGGGTCGCGCGCGCCATGGGACGCTTGCACGAATTTCGTCAGGGGGAACACATGAGACGCATGATCGCCGCCGTCATAGCAACGGCACTCGCAACACCGGCCGCCGCCGCGCTTTCAGGCTTTTACGACAGCGCGGAGCGGATCAACACGATCCTCGCGAGCCCGGAGGTGGCGAACGCCGTCCGCCAGGCGCCGGTCGGCGCGATCTCCAACACCGGCACGCGCAAGGACGGCGCCAGCGAATGGCAGGTGCGGACGCAGGAATGCGATCTCACCGTCTACCTCGTGCCCATCCTGCCCGAGGGACCGGGCAAGACGACTTATCGGGTGGAGGTTCCGGGGACGTGTGAGTGAGGGGGGAAGAATCCCGGTGCACAAAGCCAGCGCGGTGCAAGAACGCACCGCTATTGCAGAAAGTATGAGGTCATAAGTACGTTGAAAGTCGGTCACTGACCTGACCAGCGATGAGAACTTTGTACGTCGTGGGGAGACGGTCAAGGATGCTGGCAAGCTCTATTATTGAAGCTGCGCAACCAGACTGTCGAGTTCTGAGGCAATCAGCGGGAGCCATCGTTCCGGAGGGTTTGCGTTGATGGACCAGTCTCGTAGGAAACGCCCTGGTCTAGATGCTCGGTATCGCTTTCCGGAGAGGGTCATGGTAGCCGCATCGAATTTAGCTGCGGCATCTCTTTGTGCATGCGCTACTCGGTGCCGAATGGCAGCAAAATGTTTCAGCCTATTCTCTGCAGATGCGAGAACTTTCTCGTAGTTACTATTTATGAAAGTATTTGATGCCCGGTTTATGACGTGTTCCGGATTATGCCACAGTAAATATGATCGCCCATTCAAAAGGTCAGACTCTGCTCTACCTATTGTTGATGAATATGCCTTTCCATTGTGTAAATTTACTTGTCCGGTGTTTGAGGAGAATCCACACATTAGTCGCAGAAATATCTGCTCTAGGACTACCTCCCATTTAGTGAATATTCGCACAAATGCGAGTTCATAAGCCAGTTCCACATCCTGCAGCCGTATCCTATTGGGGTTTCGGCGATCCGCTCCGGCCATTGCAACTTCAAGTCGATTTACAAGTGCGAGAGCCGAGAGCAATTCGGTCCTAAATAGAAGATCAAAACGCGGAAGGCTCCTAGGCATTCTTGAAAGCGTGGTCGTAAAGCGTCTCGAGTCTAATCCGACGCGGTCTGAGATTGTCGGTCTGGCGCAGGCAAGCGGTTACGAATTGGCGCATTTCAGGCTCGACATCACCCTCGTCGCTGGCGTTCTCGAGGACATTTGACAACTCCCTCACGGTCGCCTGAAGCGCATCTTGCTCGCTCTTGCTGAGCCGGCCATGTTGTGGCGATTCTCGATCAACGCCCGGTATCCCGAAGAGGCGGTGGGAGACCGCAGCAAACAAACTATAGAACAGGGGAACACGCCTGAATTCGGTGGCAGACAGGATATCACCGAGGGATTCATTAATGGCGTCGACAGTAACGCGGAACTTATGCTCGACCATCTCCCGCGCGGGGAATTTCTCGTCGTATCCTTTGTAGAAACTATCGATAGATTTCTTTTTATCTTGTAGGCCTGCGAACAATACAATCAGAAGTTCGCTCGTGAGCTCAACTTCCTGCATACGAGCTATAGCCTGTTCGCTGAAGATTCTACGGTTCCGCCAAAATTCCAAGTGCTCCGTTGACAGAGAGAAGCAAACCCTCTTGAATTCGCCAAAGTAGCGACCATTTCGTAATTCCTGTGCGTTCAGTTTAACCGAGTGTGTGTTCAGTCGCGAGAATATCTTTAGTATGTCTCCGTCATCTACGCCGTAGAAAACCTCACAAATGAATGAGTATTGTTGGATCGCGGATTGTTGCTCAAGTGTCAGCTGTGAGAATCTTTTTCCTACAGCTGGGCTCTCAATGTTCTTGGAAAGGGCAAATTCATCGTTTACGTAAGAAAGAACGGCCGAAAGGCGCTGTTGGCCATCCACTACCTCACGGACCATACCCTTCTTCGGATCTTGGGTGACCCGTAAGTATAGCGGCGGAACCGGAAGAGACAAGAGAAGGGTGTCTATAAGATAGGATTGCGCAGGTCGCCCCCATACGCCACGGCGTTGAAACTTTGGTGAAATCACCAAGTTTCCTGCAGCTTTCCATTGCATGAAGTCGATGGTGGAATAGTTACTTCTCTCAGGCTTCTTCATACGATACTCCGGTCTCGGCTACCAATTATGCACGCATCGCTCGCCATTACTATGTGATTTTTTCTTGAATCAACTGGGAACTCGCCGATACGGATACGGGTTGAAATGCGAATCCATGTTTAACGCCCTCTAGGATGTCTCAACGTACTGCAGAGAGCTTTGCAAATCATCTGCAGCGTGTTCGGCGTAAGATTGTCACCCATGTCCTAGGGACAGACTGTTGCCTATGTCTCTGGGCTAGACAATTGGAAGAAAATGGCGCACCCGACAGGATTCGAACCTGTGACCTTTGGAATCGGAATCCAACACTCTATCCAGCTGAGCTACGGGTGCTCCGTCGGCTTGTGCGGCCGAAGCGCTGACGAAGCGGTCATACCCTAGAGTCGGTTCGCCTGCAATCGCGAAAATGAAAAGGCACGGGTCTTCGCCCGCGTCTCCTGCCGCGCCGGGATCGCGCCGGGCGAAGGCGAGGGAGCCCGGTCTCCCCGAACGGAAAAGCGATCTGTGAAAAAGACATACTTTTACGGAATATATTTGTTTCGCAGTCACTTGGGCGGCGAGGCTTGTGCCGGTCAGGTGTTCTTGTACTATGACGGAAGGCTTCGTCGGGAATGCGTGCGGCATCCTCCTGCGGAGCGGCGTGGGGGAGAATGGCGCAAGCATGCCGAAAACAAGAACCGGGGAAACACATCCGTCGTCGGCAATCGATTTTTCGATGATGGAGGACGCGGTCGGATACCGTTTGCGCCGGGCGCAACTGGCGGTCTTCCAGCAATTCAACGAGGCGTTCGCAGCCAAGGACCTGCGCCCGACGGACTTCGCGGTTCTCCTGCTCCTGAGCGGAAACCAGGGTCTGAAGCAGAGCGAGGTCGCCGAAGCGCTCGGCATCCAGCGGGCGAATTTCGTCGCGATCGTCGACGGCCTCGAGGGAAAGGGGCTGGTCGAACGCCGGAAGTCGGAGACGGACCGGCGCGTGCAGGCGCTCTACACGACCAGGGCCGGCGGCGATTATCTCGAGGAACTGATGCCGATCTGGGCCGCGCACGAAAAGCGCCTGATCGCGCGGCTCGGCGGCACCGAAGAGCGGGACCGGCTGATCGACCTGCTGAAGCGCCTCTGCGACTGAGAGGTTCAGGCAAGCCGGGCAAGCGCCTCGTCGATCAGCAGGTTGGCGATCTTCATCCGCATGTTGGCGGCATCGCGGAAAGCCTCATGAACGCCGTCCGGGTGATTGGCGCGGGCAAACCGGCGCCGTTTTTCGGCAAGCGTCGCGGCGGTGTCGCTCGGCGAAAGCGCCAGATCCTCGACGATCTCCTGCGGCGAGAGCCGGGCAAGGTGCGCCGGCATGACGGGCGGCTCTTCCGGCGGTGCCGGTTCCGCCGGCGGCACAACGGTCTCCGCCTGTCCGTCCTCCGCCATCAGGTCGCGATAGAGGTCTTCCGCCCGCCGGCCGTCCGTTGCGGGCGCGGCGCCCGCCTCGCGAACGAAGCCGGACGAGAGCCCCGAGACGCGGTAGGCGCGCGGCACGTCATCGTCGTCTTCGACTGCGCGTTCCGCCGCGAGCCGTTCCACCACCGACTGGAAAACCGATCGTCCGAACACCCTGCTCTCCGCCCGAGAAGCCTGTTTCGTGTGGTATTTTAGGCCGTGAGCATGGTGCCGGACTGACCTCGTCCGCCGGGGATCGCGAGACGCACGGCGCCGGTCGTCCGCCCGGCTTCCATGTCGCGGTGAGCCGCCGCGGCCTCGGCAAGCGTATAGGTGTGCCCGGCGGGGACATCAAAGCCGTCGCGCAACAGGGCAAACCATTCGCGTGCCGCCGCATGGTAGGCTTCACCGTCCTGCGTCAGTGCGAGGATGCTCGGGCGGATGAAGAAGCGGTTGCCGAGCACCGCCGGCTCGATGGCCGGCACCGGACCGGCAACCTGACCGACATTGGCAAGCGTTCCGAAGGCTCGCAGGACCTTGAGCGTCTTCGTCGTCGTCTCCGATCCAATGCCGTCGATCGCGAAGTCGACGCCACGCCCACCGGTGAGACGCAGCGTTTCGTCGACGAAGTCGGTCTCCTTGTAGGGAATGGCGTGATCCAGTCCGTGGCGGCGGGCGAGTGCCGCCTTTTCGGGTGAACCGACTGTGCCGATCGTGCGGGCGCCGATCCGCTTCGCCCAGCGTGTGAGGATAAGGCCGAGGCCGCCGGCGGCTGCGTGAATGAGCACGGTATCGCCGGCCTTCACCCGCCCGACGGTGACGAGCAGCATGTGGGCGGTCAGGCCCCGCAGCAGCGCCCCGGCGACCTTTTCGTCCGGAAGGTCGTCGCCGAGACGAAGGACCCGGGCCCGGGGCAGGGTGCGGATGGTGGCGTAGCTTCCGGCCGGCAACCCGGCATAGGCGACCCGGTCGCCGACCGTGAGGTCCGTGACGTCTTCCGCCACCGCTTCGACGACGCCGGTGGCCTCGACGCCGGGAACGGCCGGCAAGGGAAGCGGATAGAGGCCGGAGCGATGATAGATGTCGACGAAGTTGACGCCCGCCATCGTCTGACGGATCCGGACCTCGCCGGCGGCAGGCGGCATGACCAGCCGCTCGGCGCTTCGAAGAACGTCGGGGGTGCCGGGCTGCGCAAATTCCATGACCAAATTCATCGTCTGCTCCTGTGTCCTGAAGGCGTGATACCGTTTTAGATCGGCAGACGAATGTGCAATATTGCAGAAATATGCAGGCAATTTGTGGATATTTGCACATATGAACTGGGATGATTACCGCATTTTCCTGGTGCTGGCGCGGGCGGGCAGCCTGTCGCGCGCCGCCGATCTCCTGAAGCTCGACCATACGACCGTCGGCCGTCGCGTCGCCGCTCTCGAGGCGGACCTGAATGTCCGGCTCGTTCACCGGCTGCCGCGTTCCGTGCACCTGACGGCAGAGGGCGAGCGCCTTGCCGAGCTCGGCGGCGACGTCGAGGAAGCCCTGGCCAGGGTCGCGCGGGTGGCAAGCGGCGCCGCCGCGGATGTCCGCGGTGCCGTCCGCATTTCGGCGCCGCCGTCGCTGACCCTTGCCGTTCTCGCCCCGGAGGTAGCGGCGTTTCGCGGGCGTCATCCCGGCATCGTCCTCAGCCTGATCGGGGAAAAGACCTTCGCGAACCTGAACCGACTGGACGCCGACATCGCCCTGCGGCTCTCGCGTCCGGCCTCGCAGGGACTTGTGGTCCGTAAGCTCGGGGAGGTGCGGTTCTCCTTCTATGCGGCGGCGTTCTACGATCGCCCGGAGGCGGAGTGGGACTTTATCGGCTATGACGACGGCGAAGAGCCGTTGCCGCAGCAAGCCTGGCTGCAGGCCCGGCTCGGCGGTCGTGCCTTCGTCCTGCGCAGCAACGACGCCGCAAGCCAGGCCGCCGCGGCGGCCGGCGGGGCCGGCGTGGCCCTGTTGCCGGACTATGTCGCGCGGATGCACACGTCACTGGCCCGCCTGCCGAGCCGGCTGCAGACACCCGCGAGGGAGCTGTGGCTCGTGGTGCACGAAGATCTGCGCCGCACGCCGCGCGTCCGGGCCGTTCTCGACTGGCTCGTCGAACTCGTCCGCGCCGATCCGGCCTTCGGCGCCCTCAGTTCTGGCTCTGGGCCTGCTCCTGGCGCCTGACGACGACGGCGACCGAGAGGTTTTCCCCCGCCGGGCCGATCCGCATGCCGGAGACCGGCGCGGCGTCCGCATAGCAGAGGCCGGAGGCGATCCGCACGTAGCGGGAATCCGGGCAGACGCGGTTTGCCGCATCGAAGCCGACCCAGCCGAGCCCCGGCAGATGCACTTCCGCCCAGGCGTGGGTCGCCGTCTGCTCCTCCTGTCCGTCCATCATCAGATAGCCGGAGACGTAGCGGGCGGGGATGTCGAGGACCCGCGCCGCGGCGATGAAGATGTGGGCATGGTCCTGGCAGACGCCGTGGCCGGCCTTCAGCGCCTCTTCGGCGGTCGTCTCCGTGCCGGTCATTCCCGGCTGGTAGCTGACGCTGTCGTGGATGGCGTTCATCAGCGCATGCATGCGGGCGAGCGGATCGTCCTCGGGGAGGCCGCGGGCGAGCTCGCGCACCTGCTTGCCCCCCTTGGTGCGCGGCGTGTCGCGCAGGAAGAGCCAGAGCGGCGTGTCGCCGGTATGCGGGCCGAAGACGCCGGTCCGGTCCTTCGTGTCGACCTCGCCGGAAGCGACGATATGGAGGCGGCTGCTGCCGCCTTCGCCGGCGACGAGCTGCACGCGATTGCCGAAGTGATCGTCGTAGCCGGCCTCGACCGCCGCACCGTCGACGGCGACCTGCCAGGAGAGGACCGTCTGGCCGGGCGAGGTCTGCGGGGTGAGCCGCAGCCTTTGCAGCGAGTAGGAGACCGGCTGGTCGTAGCGGTATTCGGTCGTGTGGGTGATCTTCAGCCGCATGGCGCGTTCCATCCGTTCGAATTAGCTGTAGAACCGGTACCCGTCGGAGATCTCCCGCCCGAGCTGGTTGTTGCGGGCGACGAAATTGCCGAGGAACTCGTGCAGTCCCTGATCCATGATCTCGGCGACGGAGGTCGAGCGCAGGCTCCGGCGCACGTCCTCGGCCGTGTCGTGAGCCGGCAGCCGCTCGCCGTAGTCGCGGGCGATATAGTCGAGATTGCTGGTGATCTTCTCGTAAGAATAGGCGAGCGAACGCGGCATCTGCACGTTGAGGATCAGGAAGTCGGCAATGTTGGCGGCGCGGTGATCGCCGTCGTAGACCCAGCGGTAGGACCGGTGGGCCGAGACCGAGCGCAGGATCGATTCCCACTGCATGTTGTCGAGCGAGGAGCCGACATGGCTCACCGCCGGCAGCAGCACGTAGTACTTCACGTCGAGGATGCGGCTCGTATTGTCCGCCCGCTCGATGAAGGTGCCGATGCGTGCGAAGTTGTAGATCTCGTTCCTCAGCATCGACCCGTGGAAGGCACCGCGGATCAGGCCGGTCCGGTTCTTGATCGCGTCGATCGCCTCGGGGAGGTCGGCCGGTTTCAGCCGGCGGGCAAGCGTCTGCCGGAGGCTGATCCAGCACTCGTTGGTCGCCTCCCACGTCTCGCGGGTCAGCGCCGTGCGCACCATGCGGGCATTGTTGCGGGCCGCGTCGATCGAGGAGGCGACGCTCGAGGGATTGGCCGGATCGCGCAGCATGAAATCGATCGCGTCGGCCGCGGTCAACCTGTCGCGCCCGGCGCCGAAGGCGTCGCGCACGCCGGCGCTGTGCAACACCGCATCCCAGTCCTCTTCGGAGGCACTGTTGCGGGTGAGCGAAACCCTGAGGCCGGCATCGACGAGGCGGGCGACGTTTTCCGCCCGTTCGATGTAGCGGAACATCCAGTAAAGGCCGTTGGCAGTTCTTCCGAGCATTCCGTCAGTCCTCCAGAACCCAGGTGTCCTTGGTGCCGCCGCCCTGGCTGGAATTGACGACGAGCGATCCCTGCTTCAGCGCCACGCGCGTCAGCCCGCCGGGAATGATCTGCACCTTGTCGGAGACGAGCACGTAGGGCCGCAGGTCGACATGGCGCGGCGCCATGCCCTTGTTGACGAAGATCGGCACGGTGGAAAGCGAAAGCGTCGGCTGGGCGATGTAGTTCGAGGGCTGCGCCCGGAGCTTGGCGGCGAAGGCGGCCCGCTCCTTCCTGGACGCGGCGGGCCCGACCAGCATGCCGTAACCGCCGGAGCCGTGGACCTCCTTGACGACCAGTTCCTCGAGATGCTCCAGCACGTATTTCAGGCTGTCGGGCTCTGAGCAGCGCCAGGTCGGCACGTTTTGGAGAAGCGCCTTGCGGCCGGTGTAGAACTCGACGATCTCCGGCATGTAGGAATAGATCGCCTTGTCGTCGGCAATCCCGGTGCCGGGCGCGTTGGCGATCGTGATGTTGCCGGCGCGGTAGACGTCCATGATCCCCGCAACCCCGAGGCAGGAATCCGGCCGGAACGTCAACGGATCGAGGAAGTCGTCGTCGACGCGGCGATAGAGCACGTCGATCGCCTCGTAGCCGCGGGTGGTGCGCATCTTCACCTTTCCGTCAATGACGCGCAGGTCCGAGCTCTCGACGAGCTCGACGCCCATCATGTCGGCCAGGAAGGAATGCTCGTAGTAGGCGGAATTGTAGATGCCCGGCGTGAGGACGGCGACGCGCGGCTTGCCCTTGCATCCGGGCGGGGCGAGCGAGGCGAGGCTCTGGCGCAGCAGGTGCGGGTAGTCCTCGACGCGTCGGACCTTGTTGAGCTGGAAGAGCTCGGGGAACATCTGCATCATGGTTTCCCGGTTCTCCAGCATGTAGCTGACGCCGGAGGGCGTGCGGGCATTGTCCTCCAGCACGTAGAACTGGTCCTCACCGGTGCGCACGATGTCGGTGCCGACGATGTGGGTGTAGACGCCGCCCGGCGGGCGGAAACCGATCATCTCCGGCAGGAAGGCCTCGTTCCGCTCTATGAGCCGGGCGGGAATGCGGCCGGCGCGAACGATCTCCTGCTTGTGGTAGATGTCGTCGAGAAAGGCGTTGAGCGCCAGCACGCGCTGCTCGATGCCCTGGGCGAGACGGCGCCATTCCCGGCCGGAAATGATGCGCGGAATGATGTCGAAGGGGATCAGCTTCTCAGAGGAATCGGCGTGGCCGTAGACGGCGAAGGTGATGCCGGTCTTGCGGAAGATGTTTTCCGCGTCCCTGGACTTCGCCACCAGCCTCGCCGGATCCTGTCCGGAGTACCACTCGTGGTAGGTCCGGTACGGCGTCCGCGGATCCTTGTCCGCGGTCAGCATTTCATCGAACGTCAATGCGCCCCCCTTTGTCGTTCTTCGTTCCGCAACAGCATCTTCAACGATGCAAGAAGCGTGCACAATCGGGAATACCTACTTTTTACGGTGGTCGTTCTCCGTTCGCTGCGCGACATCGCTTGCGCTTTTCGGCGAATATTCAGGGCAGGCGTCCGGATCCGGGCAGCGCGACGAAGGGTTGCGGCCTGGATATGCTCTCCGCTGCCTGAAATTTGGGCATTTGTGGGTGCGCAACTTTTGGGCATTTCTGCCGATCAGCGGAATTGATGACAGCGATCAACAAAACTCCGTTGAGCTTGCCCCTTCCGCCCGCTAACCCGTAGTCTCCCGATCCGGAGAGACCCGTGACACTTGCCCGCCTTGCGCCCATCTTCTTCGTGTTTCTCTGGTCGACGGGCTGGGTGGTCGCGAAGTTCGCCGACCGGTTTGCCGATCCGCTGACCTTCCTTGCACTGCGCTATGCGGTGGCTGCGGCGCTTTTCTACATGGTCTGCCGTTCGACCGGTGCCGCATGGCCGAAGACGCCGGCGGCTTTCTTCCATGCGCTGGTTTCCGGCATTCTTCTTCACGGTCTCTATCTCGGCGCCGTATGGTGGGCGATCGGGCAGGGCGTGCCGGCGGCGATTTCCGGCATCATCGCCGGCCTCCAGCCGCTGATGACCGGCATCGCGGCGACCCGTCTCGTCGGCGAGCGGCTCAGTCCGTCGCAGCGGTTCGGGCTCCTGCTCGGTTTCGTCGGCATCGCGATTGCGGTGCTGCCGAAAGTCTTTGCCGTCGACGCGGCCGCCATCCCCGCCTTCGCGGTCGCGGTCAACATCATCGGCATGGCTTTCGTCAGCGGCGGCACGATCTACCAGAAGCGCTACCTGCATGAGGGCGACATCCGCACGGTCGCCACGCTGCAATATGTCGGGGCGCTCATCGTCACGCTGCCCGCCGCCTACCTGATCGAGGACATGCGGATCGAATGGAGCCTCGGTCTCTTCGCGACGCTCGGCTGGGCGGTGCTCGGAATCTCGATGGGAGCGGTGATGCTGCTCCTCTATCTGATCCGCCGCGGGGATGTGTCGAAGGCCGCCTCGCTCATCTATCTCGTCCCGCCGCTTGCCGCCGTCGAGGCGGCGATTGCCTTCGGCGAGCAACTGACCGTCTGGATGATGGGCGGAACGGCGCTGGCAGTCGTCGGCGTCTATCTCACCAACAGAAGCGCGCGGCCACGTCCGGAATCGGGTGTCGGCGCTCGGCCGTGATGGTTACGCAAGGCCTCCCTCAACAAAAGGAGAGAGGTTCATGCTGCAAGACAAGATCGCCATCATCACCGGAGCATCGAGCGGGATCGGGCGCGCGACGGCCTTGCGTTTCGCGAAGGAAGGGGCCGCGCTCGTCGTCAACGCGCGGGGGGAAGAAGCCCTTTCCCGTCTCGCCGACGAAATCGCGGCGATGGGCGCAAGGGTCATTGCCGTCGCGGGTGATGTATCCGACGAGGAAACCCATCGGCGAATGGTCGATGCGGCCTTCGAGAACTTCGGCCGGCTCGACATCGCCGTCAACAATGCCGGCACGGTCGGGCCTTACAAACCGCTCGCCGATGTCTCGCTCAAGGAATGGCAGGACACTCTTGCCATCAACCTGACCGGTGCGTTCCTCGGTGCGAGGGCGCAAATTCGCGCCATGCTCGCGACGGGTGGCGGTTCCATCGTCTTCACGTCGTCATTCGTCGGCACGAGCGTCGGCATCCCCGGCATGGCGGCTTACGGCACGTCGAAGGCGGCACTGATGGGACTGGTCAAGGGAATCACGGCCGATTACGGCGGAAGCGGCATCCGCTGCAATGCCCTGCTGCCGGGCGGTGTCGACACGCCGCTTGCCGGCGATGCGGCGCAGAAGGAATGGGCGGCCGGCCTGCATGCGATGAAGCGGATCGCCGATCCGGAGGAAATCGCCGCGGCGGCCCTGTTTCTTGCGGGCCCGATGGCGAGCTTCGTCACCGGTTCGGCGCTCTATGCTGACGGGGGTAACGCAGCAGTGAAGTGAGAAGAGGCGAGGCGGCGGATCAAGACCCGCCGCCTCGTTGAAGAAATCAGGCTTCGCGGCGACGTCCGCCAGCCGTGTCCGAGCGGGCCGGACGGCCTTGGCCGTGACCGGAGCGGTTCTGGCCATTGCCATTGGCGGAGCGGTTCTGCCCGCCGCCATTGCCACCCTTGCGGTGGCCCGGCTTGCCGGCGGGGCGACCGTCGGCCTTGGCGCCGCCTTCGGACTTGCCGCGGCCCTGGCCACCCTGGTGGTTGCGGTTGTTGCCACCGCCACCGGCGCCGCCACGGCGCTGCGGACGGACGGGGCGGGAAAGGTTCGCCGGCGGTTCACCCGAGGCGACGGCGATCTCGATACCCATCAGCTTTTCGATGTCGCGCAGCAGGCGACCTTCATCCGGACCACAAAACGCGATCGCGATGCCGTCGCGGCCGGCACGTGCGGTACGGCCGATGCGGTGGACGTAGGCGTCCGGGACTTCCGGAAGATCGTAGTTGAAGACGTGGCTGACAGCCGGGATGTCGATGCCGCGGGCGGCAACGTCGGTGGCGATCAGCGTCTTGATCTCGCCGTCGCGGAACCCCTTCAGCGCCCGCTCGCGCTGACCCTGGCTCTTGTTGCCGTGGATCGAGGCGACGGAATAGCCGGTAATGTCGAGGTGCTTCATCAGCTTTTCCGCACCGTGCTTGGTGCGCAGGAAGACGATCGAGCGGCCGTCCGGATTTTCCGTCAGGATCTTCTTCAGCATTTCGGTCTTGGCGTTCTGCCCGGCGACGAAATGGACGTGCTGTTCGACCTTGTCGGCAGCCTTGCCGGGCGGGGTCACTTCGACCTTGGCCGGGTTCGAGAGGAACTGGGCGGAGAGGTCGGCGATCGTCTTCGGCATGGTGGCCGAGAACAGGAGCGTCTGGCGCTTCGTCGGGACCATCTTGGCGATCTTGCGAAGATCGTGGATGAAGCCGAGGTCGAGCATCTGGTCGGCTTCGTCGAGGACGAGGTGGCTGACGTGGCGCAGCGTCACGGCTTCGCGGCTGATCAGGTCAAGCAGGCGGCCGGGCGTGGCGACGAGGATGTCGGTGCCGCGCTCCAGCTGGAACTGCTGCTTGTTGATCGAGGCGCCGCCGACGACCTGGATGATCTTGAGCGGAAGCTTCTGGCAGAAGGCGCGCAGGTTGTCGCCGATCTGGTTCACCAGTTCGCGGGTCGGTGCGAGGATGAGAACGCGGGTGGAGCGGGACTGTGGCCGCGCCTCGCTGGCCATCAGGGCCTCGACGATTGGCAGGCCGAAGGCGGCCGTCTTGCCGGTGCCGGTCTGGGCGAGACCGATCAGGTCGCGGCCTTCCATGACGATCGGGATGGCCTGGGCCTGGATGGGGGTGGGCGTCTCGAAGCCGAGATGGCCGAGGGTCTTCACGATTTTCTTGGACAGGCCAAGGTCGTCGAAAGTGGTCAAAGCATTTGCCTTTCGGGGGCGCCAAAACCATTCGTCCGGATCGCGGGTTTGCGAACCGGTTGGCATTGGCGTCAAGAACCCCGCGTGATTTGGGAACTTGTAAGTTGGAAGAACTTTCCAGCGCATCGGCGATGGTGATCGCCGCATTCTCTCTGCGCCTTGCCTTCTTCGCGTCTCAGATGTCGCTGGGCTCGCTCACGCGGCGGCCGGAAGGTGAAAGCACACCGGATGTGGGGCTTGCGGCCAGGAAAGTCAAGCAGTTATTTTGCAGCGCGGCGTGCCGGATCGAAGCCGAGCGTCACCCGCAACCCGCCTTCCTCACGGTTTTCGATGCGCAAGTCGATCTCGTAGGCGGTCGCGATATCGCGGACGATGGCCAGTCCGAGGCCCGTACCCGGCTTCTGCGTGTCGAGCCGCATCCCACGTTCCGTCATCAGGCTTATGCCTTCTGCGTCGGCCCCGGGACCGTCGTCCTCCACGATGAGCATGAGCTTGCCGCCCGCCTCGACGTGACGGATCGAGACCCAGTTGCGGCTCCATTTCGATGCATTCTCGAGGATGTTGCCGATCAGTTCGTGCAGGTCATGCGGGTCGACGTCGAGCACCGTGTCCGGCGGTATCGAGACTCTCCAGTCCAGTTGCTCGCCGAGCGGTGTCCGTTTCAACGTTCTCACGATGGTCTGGACGGTGTTGCGGAGATCGGAGACGGAACGATGCAGCTCCGCATTGACGGCGAGGCGGCTGCGGGTCAGTTCGCGGTCGACATGAGCCTGCATGACGGTCGCGATATGGGCGAGTTCATGGGCAAGTTCGGTCTCGCCCTTTTCACGCAGCGTCTCTGCGTCATTGGCGAGAATTGTGAGCGGTGTCTTCAGCCCGTGCGCGAGATCGCCGGCGGCGGCGCGTGCCCGTGTGAGGATTTCCGACTGCGAATCGAGCAGCCGGTTGACGGCTTCGACCACGGGGCGGAGCTCCTCCGGAAACCGGCCCGTCAGCCGATCCGCCTTGCGCTCCCGGATGCGGTTCAGTCCCTCGCTCACCGACGAGATCGGACGCAGACCGAAAGTCAACTGGGCAAGCGAAGCGGCTATCAGGAAGATCGCGAGCGCTGCGGCGTAGGGCAGCATGTCGCGGGCGAATTCACCGCCGGCCTTCGCCAGTTCCGCAGCGTCGATGGCGGCTGCGATGCGTATTTCGCGCTCGCCCCCCGGGGCCGTCAGGATCACCTTGCGCTCCTGGACGATGAGATCCGATTCATCTGGTCCCTTCAGGTGATATCTGTGGATCTCTCCGCTTTCGTGGACATCGACCGGAAGGGCCAGCACGTAGTCCCACAGCGAAGGTGAGCGCAGCGTCTGCTTGCGAACGTCATCCTCCGCCTGCCAGTAGAGCCCGCCATAGGGCATCTGGAAGCGGAGGTCGGTCGGGGTCTTGGGCAGTGCCAGCTTGCCTTCCCCGGTCACCCGAAGGGCGCCGGCGATGTTGTTGATGTGGTTGGTCAGCTCCTGGTCGACACGCCGTTCGAGATTGGTCCTGAACAGCTCGATGAAGGCGAGGCTCGCCATCGTCAGGGCCAGCAGCACGCTGGCGACCGAGACGAGAAAGAAGCGGCTGCGGATGGAGTGCATCAGCCGTCATCTCCGGCGATGCGATAGCCATAGCCACGCCTGGTCTCGATGATTTCGCGTCCGAGCTTGCGGCGCAGGCGGCCGATCAGCACTTCGACCGAATTGCTCTCCCGTTCGAAGTCCTGTGCGTAGAGCTGTTCGGTGAGCTCCGCCTGCGAGACGTTGCGCTGGCGGTTGTGTGCCAGGTGGACCAGACAGCGGTATTCGAGCGGCGTCAGGCTCACCGGCAATCCCTCGCGCTTGACGGACTTGGTCCTGGGGTCGATCTCGATGCTGCCGATGAGCATGATCGGCGTCGACTGACCGCAACTGCGGCGGATGATGGCGCGCAGGCGTGCAAGAAGCTCCGGGATCTGGAAGGGTTTGGTGAGGTAGTCGTCGGCGCCGGCGTCGATGCCTTCGACACGCTCTTGCCAGTTGCCTCGGGCGGTGAGGATCAGGACGGGCATTCCCCTTCCACCGCTTCGCCAGCGCCTGAGGACCGAAAGCCCGTCCATGCCGGGCAGGCCGAGGTCGAGCACCACGGCGGTGAACTCCTCCGAATCTCCGGTGAACCAGCCGCATTCGCCGTCGGTTTCATGGGTCACGACGAAACCTTCGCGCTCCAGATGGGCGATCACGTTCCGGGCGATGAGCCGGTCATCTTCGACGAGCAGGAGACGCATCAGTTATTCTCGATATGGAGTATGCTGCCGGTCGCGGCGTCTATATTGACTTCGACGACCCGACCGTTCGGTTTCAGCACGCGGAACTCGTACACGGGGCGCCGGCCCCGGCGGAGGAGCTCGACGGATACGATGTCGCCGCTGACACGCTGGCGGAGGATTTTCTGGAGCGTCGCCAGAGACTTCATCTTGCCGAGGGCGACCGCCTTCTGGATACGGTCGCGGCTGTCGTCGTGGTCACCGGATGAGGAGCTGCCGCCGCTTCTCCCGCTCGAGCCACTGCCGCCACCGCTACCACCACCGCCGCCGCCGCCGTCATCATCGCCGCCGTCGTCATCGCCGCCGTCGTCAGAATCGCTGTCTGAGCTCTCGTGCCCATCATCGTGACCGTCGTCGTCCGCATACACGTGCGGAACCGACGCCAGCAGAACCGTGACGACCAGCCCCGCGAGCGAGAGTCGCGACAGCCAGTCTCCAAGTCTCTTACTCATGGGGGCGATGTAACACCGTGAAGCTGACATTTCGCTGACAATCGCTGTCAGTCATCGATCAGCATCGGCCGACTAGGTTCCGCCTCAACGGTCGGCGGCAATGGTGCTGCGGCCGGTTGCAAAAGGATGTTCCCATGAAAAAAACCTTTATCGCTTCGATCTTCGCTCTTTCCGCCCTCGGCGCCGTTGCTCACGCGGAAGAAAGCACCTCCTGCGACGTTGCGAAGGACAAGTGGATGGCCGAGGACGCCCTGAAGGCAAAGCTGACCGGCGAAGGCATGGAAGTCCGCAAGATCAAGGTCGAGAACGGCTGCTACGAAGTCTATGGCATCGACGCCAAGGGCGGCAAGGTTGAAGCCCTCTACAACCCGGAAACCGGTGAGCAGGCCGGCACTGCCGGAGCCGACTGATGAACGAAGCCGTGCGGAAAATGCCCGGCACTGCCTCCGGCCGCGATTCGCGGCCGGCGGTGGTGAAAGTCTGGGACCCGCTGGTGCGGTTGTTCCACTGGTCGCTGGTCGGCTTCTTCACCTTTTCGTACCTGACCGGGGACGAGTGGAAATCGGCCCACATCATTTCCGGTTACGTGATCGCCGGACTGATCGCGTTCAGGGTGCTGTGGGGGCTCTTCGGTAGCCACCATGCCCGGTTTTCGAGCTTCGTCTACAGCCCGTTCACGGTGCTGTCGTTCCTTCTCGACACCGCCCGCATGCGTGCCAAGCGCTACATCGGCCACAATCCGGCCGGCGGCGCCATGGTGGTGGCTCTTCTCCTGATGATCTCGGGAATTGCCACGAGCGGCTACATGATGACCACCGACACCTTCTGGGGCGTCGAGTGGGTCGAGGAAGCACACGAGATATTCGTCTACGCGACGCTCGCGCTGGTTGCTCTCCACATCTGCGGCGTCGTTCTCGCCAGTCTGGAGCACAAGGAGAACCTCGTGCGCGCCATGGTTACCGGCTGGAAAAGAGCCGAGTGAAAGAAGACCGGCGGCAGGCCTTCACCTGGCGCCGGATGTTCTTTTCCGGAGTTCAGACCTCGGAAAAATGCCCCATCAGGTTGATTCCGGCGACATGTGCCATGAACGGCGCGAAGGCCGGGTCGCTTTCGACCTTCTTTGCCGCCGATTTCGCCTCTTCGAGCGAGCGCCATGTCACCACGTCGGCGAGCTTGGCGCTGCCGTCGGCGGCGGCAAGCGTCCTCCAGCCAAGATAGCCGGGGAAGGTGGAGAGAACCGCCTTGATGCTTTCCCGCGCCGCGATGGCGCTCTCCCGGTCCGCGACGTCGTAGACCACCAGTTCGTATGCTTTTTCCATGTCGTGCTCCTTGTCTTGACTGCCGGCCGGTTGACCGGATGGCGAGGTTTAAGCACAGTGCTGCTGACAGCCTTGTGGCCACAATCTCTCAGCCGAGTGCAGATTCATGCGTCCAGCCGATCGCCTTTTCCGAATCATCCAGCTGATGCGCGCCACGGGCCGGGCGATGACCGCCGCCGAGATCGCCGAGGCGATGGAAGTCTCCAGGCGCACGATCTACCGCGACATGGAGCATCTGGTCGGATCGGGCGCGCCGATCGACGGCGAGCCAGGCGTCGGTTACCTGCTGCGGGAGGATTTCGACGCACCGCCGCTGGTCTTCACCTTCGAGCAACTGGAGGCGCTCGCCTTCGGCGTGCGGGCGGTACAGATGCTCGGCAATGATTCCCTCGGCCGCGCGGCGCGCGAGGCGCTGGAAAAGCTCGAGGCCTCGCTGCCGAGGGGGCACGTCGAGAGGTTGCGGCGGGCGCCGTTGCGGGCATTTCGCAGCGGCAGCCAGGGGACGCTACCGGCCTCCTTCGATCTCGTCCGCAAGGCGATCTCCGCCCGCCGCAAGATCGAGATCGGCTATCACAGTCTCTCCGGAGCGGTGACCCGGCGCGTCGTGCGGCCGCTCGGCCTCAGCGCCTTCGGAAATCTGTGGCTTCTGACGGCCTGGTGTGAACTGCGCGACGGCTTCCGAGACTTCCGTCTCGACCGTGTCGAAGGCGCGATCCTGCTCGACGAAACCTTTCCGGCCGACGAGGAGCGGAGTTTCGAACGCTATCTGGACCGCGTTGCCGGTTGAAGGGGGCGGCCGATCGCGCGGCTTTCAGGCTGGGGCAAGTCTTGCGGCGCATCTTCGTCGACACTTCGCCCTGAACCCGTTCTCCGGTCCTGATTCTCTTGCCCTTTTTCTCGTCCTTTCCTGCCCCGTCGACAATGAGCGCACATCCCGATGTGCGCGCCGACCGTTCGGGTGGCCTGGTGACGGACCTTTTACCATTGATCGGCATCTTCGCTTCGGGGGATGGGCGATGACGTATGCGAGTGATTTGCTGGAAAGGGCGTGCAGCAAGATCTCCGATCTGTCCGATCCCGCATGCATCAAGGACAGCGAGCTACGCTACGCTGCGGTCAACGAGGCCTATGCGCGGCTCTTCGGCCTCCATCCCGAGAATTTTGTGGGCAAGACCGATCGTGAACTCTTCGATCGTGCGGACGCCGGAGGACGTGACGACCGCGAGCGGCGGGCGATCGTCTTCGGGGAAGACGAGGTGGTTCTGGTCTCCGACTGCGCTGGACGCCCGTACCGCCTGACAGTCGAGCGATTCTCGAACGAGGATGGCCGCTCCTATCTTTTCGCCGAGGGAGCCGAGGCGAGCGATATCTCGGGCCAGGCGGTCACCGTCGTGCCACCGACATCTGTGCCGGAGGCGAAAGGGGGCGTGGCCTCCCTGGATCGTCACGTCGAAAGCCTGCTACGCTTCCTGCCGGTCGGTGTCCTGTTGCTCAGCAACGAGCTCGTCATCGAATACTTCAACGATGCTCTCGGCGCCATGCTCGGGGCCGATCGACCAGAGCGTCTCGTTGGCATGAGCTACCGGGATTTCGTCCGTAGCAACTACTGCCGGGGTGTCTACCAGAGCGGGGAGGAGGATTTCGAAACCTTCTATGCCCGTCGGCTCGCGCAGATCCTGAACGACAAGACGCAGGGCGGCACTGCGCAATTCGAGACGACGTGGGGACTGGTGCTGTCGGTCGTGGCCCAGCATCTGGAAAGCGGCAAGATCCTCGTTACCTACTCGGACGTGACGACCCTGCACAGGCGCGAGCAGGAAAGCGTCCTTTACCGCACGACGATCGAACAGCTGCCGGTTCCCGTGTTCATTCGCGACCAGGAACATCGCTTCATCTTTGCCAACAAGGCTTACGAAGAGATGCATCAGTGCGCGTTGGAGAGTGTGTACGGGCTCGACGAGGAGCAGATGTTTCCGGAACTCGGCGCGGAGTTCCACAAGGACAATGTCGAGGTGCTGCGGACCGGCGCCTTGATCGAGCGCGCCGCGGACGTGACCCTTCCGGACGGTCGTCCGGCGGCCGTCATAACCCGGATGAACCGGATCATCACGCCCGACCAGAAGCCCTATCTCGTCGGCTCCATTTCTGACGTGACACTGCTCAAGGCGCGCGAGCAACAATTGCTGGAAGCTCAGGCACGAACGGAGAAGCTCTACGACGACCTCGTCAGCGTCTTCCGAATCATGCCGGTCGGCGTTGCAGTCATCGATCGTGACTTCAACGTCGAATTCGCCAACGAGCAATGCGCTACGATCTGGGCCTGGCCCGAAGGCACGCCGCTCGAGGGCAGGTCGTTTCGCTACTACTGCGAGCTCAATCAGAGGAAGGGGTGGAGCTGGCCAGAGGTCGACTTCGAGGAGGGCTACCGGCAGCGCGTCGCGGCGTTCGCCGAACTTCGCGGGTCGGTGACCCACGAGCTGGCCTATGCCGACGGAAAATACGTGCTGAGCACCGCCACGCGGCTAAATGGCGACCGTGTTCTGCTGACCTATGCCGATCTCACCGAGGTGCGGAAAAAGGAACGCGAAATTAGCGAGGCGAAGGCCAAGCTCGAACAACTCGGCCAGTTCATGCACGATGCAACGCGGGTCATGTCGCAGGGCCTCGCCTTCGTCGAGGACGGCGTGATCCTGCAGTCGAACGAGGCACTCGCGCGAATCCTGAACGTCCCGGCGCGGCTTGTGGAGCCGGGCCAGAGCTGGCATGCCTCCTTCGCTTATTGCGCCCGGCGGGGGGATTTCGGCGCCGATCCGATGGAACGGCTCGGCACGTGGCAGAAGAAGATCGAGGCGCAGAAGGGATTCTCCGAGGTCTTCCTCGCCGACGGCCGGACCTGGGTCCAGGTCGATGCGACGGTGAGCAGCCGCGGACACTGGATGCTCGTCTATTCGGACATAACGGAGATGAAGAAGCGCGAGCATGAGCTCACGGTCTTGCTCGCGCGGAGCGAAGCGGCAGACCGGGCGAAGTCGGAATTCCTGGCCAACATGAGCCATGAAATCCGCACGCCGATGAACGGCGTGCTCGGCATGGCGGAGCTTCTCGCCGGCTCCAATCTCGACACCCGCCAGAAGACCTTCGTCGATATCATCGTGAAATCCGGCAAGGCCTTGCTGACCATCATCAACGACATTCTCGATTTCTCGAAGATCGACGCCGGGCAGATGCAGTTGCGCAAGATGGCGTTCGATCCGATCGACGCGGTCGAAGACGTGGCGACGCTGCTTTCTACCGCGGCCGCAGAAAAGGACATCGAACTTGTCGTGGAGGGAGATGCCGCCCGCCATCTGATCATCGGCGATGCCGGGCGGTTCCGACAGATCGTCACCAATCTGGTCGGCAACGCCATCAAGTTCACCGAGAAGGGGCATGTGCTCGTCGCCCTTTCGTGCGAGCCCGCCGCAGACGGCGAGGTCATGATGACAGTGAGGATCGAGGACACCGGCATCGGTATTCCGGAAGACAAGAGGCGAACGATCTTCGAGAAGTTCTCGCAGGCCGACGCATCCTCGACCCGCCGGCACGAAGGGACCGGGCTCGGACTGGCGATCACCGCCGGCCTCGTCGGGCTCTTCGGGGGCAGCATCGAGGTCGACAGCGAACTCGGGCGAGGTTCGGTTTTCACGGTCCGGCTGCCGTTCAAGACGGCAGGCAACCGCCACCAGCATCGCGCACTGCCTCCGAACGTCGAGGGTGCGCGGGTGCTCGTCGTCGACGACAACGCCCTCAACCGGAACATTCTTGCCGAACAGCTCGTCGGCTGGGGTTTCGATGGCCTGGCCGTCGATGGCGGCCCGGCCGCCTTCGCGATCCTCGAGGAGGCATTCCGCGTCGGTGTGACTGTCGATGCCCTGATCATCGACGATCAGATGCCGGGCATGAGCGGTGTCGATCTGGCGCGCAGGATTCGCGAAGACGTGCGCTTCGGCGATGTGGCGATCATCTTCCTCACATCGATGGATGCGGTTGGCGACGAACACGCCTTTGCCCAGTTGAAGGTCGATGCCCATCTGATGAAGCCGGCGCGCAGCAATCTCCTGCGGAATGCGATCATCGACGTGATGCGCGCGGCGCGCCTGCGCCATGGCAATCCTGCCTCGGAGGCAACGTCCGCCCTTTCGGATTTGTCAGGTGCCTTGCCCGCCGGTGAGGCGGAGAAGGAAGCCGGTGTTGCCGCCATTGGCTACGAGATCCTGGTGGCGGAGGACAACGAGGTCAACCAGATCGTCTTCACCCAGATCCTGCAGGCCGCCGGCCTGAGCTTCGCCATCGTCACCGACGGCCAGGCCGCCGTGGACGCCTGGGAGCGGCATTGCCCGCGTCTCATCCTGATGGATGTCTCGATGCCGGTCATGAACGGCCTTCAGGCGACGCAGACGATCCGCGAGCGCGAGAGGGCAGCGGGAGACGGCCGGCACGTCCCGATCATCGGCGTCACCGCCCACGCGCTCGACAGCGACCGTGACATCTGTCTTGGCGCGGGTATGGACGACTATCTCTCAAAGCCGGTCGGACCGGAACAACTCGCCGCCAAGATGGGGCGCTGGCTCGCGGGGTCCCGGGACGGAACCAAGGCTGCCGTTTCAGGCGCCTGAACGGGCCGGCTTCAGGCCGCAGAGCATTTCCCGCTTGCCGGCGAAGCCCTTTCGCCGCTCGACCTCGAAGCCCGCGGCGATCAGGTTTCGCCTGACGAAGCCCGCCGCCGCATAGGTCGCGAAAGTGCCGCTATCCACGGTTTTCGAGACCACGGCATTCATCAGTTCGGTGGACCACATGGCGCTGTTGCGGGAGGGCGCAAAGCCATCGAGGTACCAGGCGTCGAAGGCGAGTTCGGTGGTCGAGACGGACGCGAGTGCGTCGCCGCAGACGACCGTCAGCCGGGTCGCCTCGTCAAGTGTGAGGTCGATGATGCCGCCGGGCTCCGACGGCCAGAGCGCCGTCAGCATCTCGCGCTCGGCTTCGATTTCCGGCCAGCGGGAGAGCGCGCGCGAAAGATCGTTTGTCGACATCGGATAAAGCTCGAAGGAGACGAAGTGCAGTACGCCGCCCGGCCTGCGGGTGAGCTTCCACTGCCGCCAGGTCTCGCAGGCGTTGAGGCCGGTGCCGAAGCCGAGTTCGCCGATCCGGAAGAGCCCGTCCGTCTCCCAGCGCGCCGGCAGCCCGTTGCCCGACAGGAAGACATGGCCGCATTCGAGCCGGCCGTCCGTCTGGCAATAAAAGTGATCGCCAAAGGCGGCCGAATAGGGCATATCGCCCTCGTGCCACAAGAGCGTGCCGCTGTCGCCGGCCGTCGGTGTCGAACTGGATCCTGTCATGCACGTAGCCGATACTGCTCATGTCCGCGCGGGTCAATCGCGCGTCGGCCTCCTGATTGTCGGCGGCGGCGTCATGGGCCTCTGGGCGGCCGTCCGGGCCGAGCGCTGCGGCATCGATACCCTGCTGATCGACAGCGGCGAGATCGGGCACGGCGCGAGTGGCGGCCTCATGGGCGCGCTGATGCCGCATATGCCGGACAACTGGTCCGACAAGAAGCAGTTTCAGTTCGAGGCGCTCGTCTCGCTGGAGGAGGAGATTGGTCGCCTCGAGCGTGAGACGGGTGTTTCGGCGGGCTATCGGCGCAGCGGCCGGCTGATCCCGCTGCCGAAGCCGCATTTGCGGGTGATCGCCGAGAAGCACGAGAAGGAGGCCGGCGTGCGCTGGATTGCGGGCGACCGCAGTTTCGCCTGGAGCGTGCGTGACGCATCGCCCTGCGGAAACGGCTGGCCGGCCGTCCAGCACGCCGCATCGGGCCTGGTTTTCGACACACTGGCCGCGCATGTCTTTCCGCGCCGCGTTTCCGCTCTTCTCGGGGCTTTCCTGCGTTCCGCACGGCATGTGCGAATTCGCGAACGTGCCGGCCTCGACCGTCTGGACGCCGCCCGCGGCGTTGCAACCCTCTCCAGCGGAGAGGACGTGGCTTTCGGGCATGCGATCGTCGCGGCCGGATACCGGTCGTTCCCGATCCTGGAGGCGCTCGGCGCACCGCTTCCCCGCCCGCTCGGCCAACCGGTGAAAGGGCAGGCTGCCTTGCTTCAAGCCGATGTCGATCCCGACTTGCCGCTTCTCTATCTCGATGGTCTCTATGTCGTTCCGCACGAGGGCGGGCGTGTCGCCGTCGGCAGCACCAGCGAGAACCGCTTTGGCGATTCCTTCTCGACCGACGCGCAACTGGACGAGGTCGTCGCGCGTGCGCGCCTCCTCGCTCCGGTGCTCGAAAACGCCGAGGTGGTCGAGCGTTGGGCCGGTTTGCGGCCGAAGGCGATCGACCGCGACCCGATGGTGGGAGAGCATCCCGACCACCGCAACGTGATCGCACTGACGGGCGGTTTCAAGGTCAGTTTCGGTCTCGCGCACCGGCTCGCCGAGGCCGCGCTTCAGGTCGTCGAGGGCGGTACGCCGGTCCTCCCGCCGTCCTTCCATCTTTCGAGCCACATCACCGTCGCCTCTCGTTAAACGAGAAATTTCAACGATCTCCCGTCGTCATACTGTCACGCAAATCACCTATCAGCTTGCGTGTAACGGCGATTGCTAAAGTTCGCCGCCAGCAGTCACGCGGAGAAGTTGCGATGCGGTATGCGATCTATTTCACGCCGCCTCCGGGCGATCCTCTGACCCATGCCGCCTCGGCATGGCTCGGGCGGAACGTCTTTTCGGACCTTCCCGTCGACCATCCGGTGGTGCCCGGGCTCGGTCTGCACGAGATCGCTTTCCATACGGCGCTGCCGCGCCGCACCGGCTTCCACGCGACCTTCAAGGCTCCGTTCCGGCTGGCCGAGGGGCAGACGGAAGCCTCGCTTCTCAATCGCCTCATGCGCTTTGCCGGCACAGTCGAACCGATCGCGCTTCCGCGGCTGGAGGTCGCCCGGCTCGGCGATTTCTACGGTCTCCTGCTGTCGAATACCTGCCCGCAGCTCGACCATCTCGCTGCGTCCGTCGTCCAGGAGTTCGATGCCTTCCGTGCGCCATTCAGCGAGGCGGAGATCGACCGGCGCAGTCCGGAAGGACTGTCGGCGCCGCAGTTCGCCAATCTCTACCGCTGGGGTCATCCCTACGTCATGGACGAGTTTCGCTTTCACATGACGCTGACGGGGCCGCTGCTCGCCAAGGATTTTCAGAGGGTCGAAGCGGCACTGCGTCACCATTTCGACCCGGCGCTGCAGGACCGGGTGGTCGTCGCCAATCTCGCGCTCTTCGTCGAGCGGGAGCCGGGCGCGCCCTTCCAGGTGCATTCGCTGCACCCGCTCGGCCGAATTTCGGTGCGCAAGATCGCCTGACCGGGCGGTCGTCACCGCTGCCGGAAAGGCAGCGCTCCGCGCATCTTTTCCGTCTCGACATCGCCGGTCTCCATGCTTACCGTTCGGCATCCGCATGACGAAGGTGATTTGATGCTGAAGGACGATTATCCGCGTGATCTCGTCGGCTACGGCCGCGCCGCTCCCGATCCGAAATGGCCGAACGACGCCCGCATTGCCGTGCAATTCGTGGTCAATTACGAGGAGGGCGGCGAAAGCTCGATCCTCGACGGTGATCCGGCGTCGGAAAACCTGCTTTCCGAGATCGTCGGGGCGCAGCCCTGGCCGGGCCAGCGCAACCTCAACATGGAATCGATCTACGAATACGGTTCTCGGGCCGGCTTCTGGCGGCTCTGGCGGATGTTCACCGAACGCAAGGTGCCGGTGACCGTCTATGGCGTGACGCTTGCCATGGCCCGCAATCCGGAAGCGGTCGCCGCCATGAAGGAAGCCGGCTGGGAGATCGCCAGCCACGGGTATCGTTGGCTGGAATACAAGGATTTCCCGGAAGAGGTCGAGCGCCAGCATATTCTCGAAGCGGTGCGCCTTCACAAGGAACTGACCGGCTCGCACCCGCTCGGCATGTACCAGGGCAAGCCCTCCGGGAACACGCTCAGGCTCGTCATGGAGGAGGGGGGCTTCCTCTATTCCTCCGACAGCTATGCCGACGATCTGCCCTATTGGGTGAAGGGCCTGGACGGAAAGCCCTTCCTCATCATCCCCTATACGCTCGAAACCAACGACATGCGGTTCGCGACGCCGCAGGGCTTCAATTCCGGCGACCAGTTCTTCACCTATCTGAAAGATGCGTTCGACGTGCTCTATGCGGAAGGTAAGAGCGGTACGCCGAAGATGATGAATGTCGGCCTTCACTGCCGCCTCGTCGGCAGGCCTGGCCGCGCCGCGGCGCTCGCCCGCTTCATCGACTACGTGCTCTCGCACGAGAAGGTCTGGGTCCCGCGTCGGATCGAGATCGCCCGCCACTGGCACGAACACCACAAGCCGGACAGCATCTGACATGGTGGCCAGAGACGACTTCATCGCCCGCTTCGGCGGCGTATTCGAGCATTCCCCCTTCATTGCCGAGCGCGCTTTCGACGCGGGAGCCATTCGAGAACCTCTCACCGCCGCCGGCGCACACGCGTCCATGTGCGCGGCATTCCGTGCAGCGAGCGAAGCGGAACGGCTCGGCGTCTTGCGCGCCCACCCGGACCTCGCGGGGCGGCTGGCGATCGCCGGCGAACTGACCGAGGACAGTCGCAAGGAACAGGCCGGCGCCGGCCTCGACCGGCTGTCGCCTGCGCAGCACGCCCGTTTCACCGCGCTCAACGAGGCCTATACGGAAAAATTCGGCTTTCCCTTCATCATTGCCGTGAAGGGGCTGACCAGGGATGACATCCTGTCCGCCTTCGAAACCCGCATCGCCAACAGCCGGGAGCAGGAGTTCGAGACCGCCTGCGCGCAGGTCGAGAAGATTGCCCGGCTTCGACTCGAAAGCCTCATTCCGGAGAACGACTGACATGCCCGAAATTTCGACCGTCCTCTTGCCCGGTTTCGCGGCAGGCTGCGTCAACCTCGCCTCGGCTCGCCTCGGGGCGAAGGGCGTCTTTGCGACCGACGAGTTCTTCGCGCCCCTGGAGCGCATGCTGAACGACGCGCCTGCCGCCTTCGATCCCGACCTCTACGACGACAACGGCAAGTACATGGACGGCTGGGAAAGCCGTCGCAAGCGTGTGCCCGGCCACGACTGGTCGGTGATCCGCCTCGCCATGCCGGGCCGGATCGCCGGCTTCGACGTCGACACACACTTCTTCACCGGCAATTATCCGCCGCACTGCTCGATCGAGGCCGCCTTCGTGGCGGACGGCGATCCGACAGATACGACCGAATGGACCGAACTTCTGCCCAAGAGCCCGCTCGGCCCTTCGGCGCAGCATTTCTTCGAGAATGCCGATCGTGAGCGGGTCTGGACGCATCTTCGCCTGCACATCTATCCGGACGGTGGCATTGCCCGTCTCCGCGTCTACGGCACGGCCTATTTCGACTGGTCCAAGGTCGGCTCAGACGAGGAAATCGATCTCGCTTATATCTTTCACGGTGCGAAATCGCTCGCCTGGTCGGATGCCCATTACGGCCATCCCGACAAGATGCTCGGACCGGGGCGTGGCCTCAATATGGGTGACGGCTGGGAAACAAAGCGCCGCCGCGGCCCGGGTCACGACTGGGCGGTGATCCGCCTCGGCCATCCGGGCGTCATCCGCCGGGTGGTCGTCGACACGCACTTCTTCAAGGGGAATTATCCCGACGCTTGCGAATTGCTCGGCGCCTATCTGCCGGAGCTCGGTGATACGCTGTCGGACGCCGACATCGCGGCGTCGGAGGCCTGGAAACCGGTTCTTTTCCGCCAGAAGCTGGAGATGGACAAGGTCCACGCGTATGCCGGCGAAGCGATCGCCGATATCGGGCCGGTCACCCATGTGCGCTTCGCCATGCATCCCGATGGCGGCGTCATGCGCCTGCGGCTTTTCGGGGTGAAGGCCTGATTTTGCCTCGAGCGGCGCGCTATTGCTTGCGCGCCTCTTCCTCTTCGCGGATGGCTTCCTCGTGATACCAGCTGCCGCAGCCGCTGTCGTAGATCAGCGGACGGGGGCGGTTCTCCTGCGCGTCCTTCAGCCTCTGGATGTTGCGAACCGGGAACTCGTAGATCTTCGCAGATTCCCGAACAATGTTCGTCGCCATGCTGCTGCCTCTCGCTTTCCGTTCTGCACCGGGCTGAGAACGCCCGGGCGCGATAATTTGTTTCTAGCAGTTTTTGAAAGTGAATGCACATCAAATGTGCTGAATGCATAAAAAATGGGCAGTTTTGCCTCAAAGGCGGTACTGAGCACGAATTCATCACCGCGTTCTTCCGCCGGAGGTCAAAAGTGAGGCAGGTCACCGTCCATGAGGCGGGCGAAAATTGTTAAGGAATCTTCATGTCTCAGACGTGCCCGCGAACCCGTGCCTGCGACAAAACATGCCGGCCGGAGCGTGGTCGGTCGCAGTTGGCACGGTTCCTGCTTCATTAGACGCGGAATGGCGTCGCCCGGAGGTTTCACCTTTGCAGCGCGTCAGATGAGTGCCCACTGAAGAGAGACCAAGGATGACCAAGTACAAACTCGAGTATATCTGGCTCGACGGTTACAAACCGGTAGCGAACCTCCGCGGCAAGACGCAGGTCAAGGAATTCGACAACTTCCCGACCCTCGAACAGCTCCCGCTCTGGGGCTTCGATGGCTCCTCGACGATGCAGGCCGAAGGCCACAGCTCCGACTGCGTGCTGAAGCCCGTCGCCGTCTACCCGGACCCGGCCCGCACGAACGGCGTTCTCGTCATGTGCGAAGTCATGATGCCGGACGGCGTCACGCCGCACGCCTCCAACACCCGCGCCACCATTCTCGATGACGAGGATGCCTGGTTCGGCTTCGAGCAGGAGTACTTCTTCTACGAAAACGGCCGTCCGCTCGGCTTCCCGGAACAGGGCTTCCCGGCGCCGCAGGGCCCGTATTACACCGGCGTCGGCTACAAGAACGTCGGCGCGATCGCCCGCGAGATCGTCGAAGAGCACCTCGACCTCTGCCTCGCCGCCGGCATCAACCACGAAGGCATCAATGCCGAAGTGGCCAAGGGCCAGTGGGAATTCCAGGTGTTCGGCAAGGGCTCCAAGAAGGCTGCCGACCAGATCTGGATGGCGCGCTACCTGCTTCTCCGCCTCTGCGAAAAGTACGGCATCGACGTCGAATTCCACTGCAAGCCGCTCGGCGACACCGACTGGAACGGCTCGGGCATGCACTGCAACTTCTCGACCAAGTACATGCGCGAAGTGGGCGGCAAGGAATACTTCGAAGCCCTCATGGCTGCCTTTGCCAAGAACTGGAAGGAGCACATCGACGTCTACGGTCCGGACAACCATCTGCGCCTGACCGGCAAGCACGAGACGGCTCCGTGGAACAAGTTCTCCTACGGCATTGCCGACCGCGGCGCTTCGATCCGCGTTCCGCATTCCTTCGTCAACAACGGCTACCGCGGCTATCTCGAAGACCGCCGTCCGAACTCCCAGGGCGACCCCTATGCGATCGCCTCGCAGGTCCTGAAGACGATCTCGGAAGTTCCGCTGGCGGCTTCTGCCGCGGCCTGAGGCCTGACGAACGAACTGACATTGCGACAGCGCCGGCGAAAGCCGGCGCTGTTTTCGTTTGCGCGGGTCTTCGCTATATTGGCGAAAGGAGACAAATAGATGCGCCCCTCGGAAGCATTGGAGAAGAACAGGCAGGCGATCCGCGAAGCGACGAAGCGCTTCAACGCGGCGAACCCGCGTGTCTTCGGCTCCGTCGCCCGCGGGGAGGATCGGCCGGACAGTGACCTGGATATTCTGGTCGATCCGCTGCCGGGGACGACACTTTTCGATCTCGGCGGGCTTCTGGAGGAACTTCAGGGCCTACTTCGCTGCAGGGTGGATATCGTCACGCCGGGCGGGTTGCCCCAGCGCATCAGGCAGCGCGTACTTCGCGAGGCGACGGACGTATGAGCGATGTCGAACGCCTGCTCGAATACCTTCACAGGATGCAGGCCGCGGCCCGACAGGCGCTTGGCTTTGTAAGCGATCTCGACCTTGAGCGATTTCAGGAGGATGTCCGAACACAGATGGCCGTCACGATGGCGCTCGTATTGGTCGGTGAAGCAGCGTCTCGCATGTCCGCATTGTTTCCCGATTTCACCGAGGAGCACACGGAGATCCCTTGGGCGAGAATCAAGGGAATGCGAAACCTGATCGCCCACGACTATTACGAGCTGGAAATGGCTCTCGTCTGGGATACCCTGCAACGCGAGCTGCCGAATCTGATTGCGCAGATCGAAGAACTTCGAAGCCGACACGTGCAGGGAGAATAGATCACTTGAGGGAAACCCTTGAAGTCCAGCCTCTCACCGCCGACGCCTTTGCCCCCTTCGGCGAGGTGGTCGAGGCCGATCCCTCGACCATGCGCCTGATCAACGGCGGCACGACGGAACGTTTCCATGCGCTGTTTTCGCCGGAAATCGCGGGCGAGGGCGCGCGGGTGATCGTCAACATCTTTCGCGGGCAGCCGCGTGCTTTTCCCTACGATATCGGCATGATGGAGCGTCATCCGCTAGGCAGCCAGAGCTTTTCGCCGCTCTCCGGGCGGCCCTTTCTCGTCGCCGTTTCGCCGGACGAGGGCGGCAGGCCGGGGCGCCCGCAGGTTTTTCTCGCGCGACCGGACCAGGGCGTCAACTATCGCCGCAATGTCTGGCACCATCCGCTGATGGCCGTCGGGGAGGTGAGCGATTTTCTGGTTGTCGACCGGGTCGGGCCCGGCAACAATCTGGAAGAGCACTTTTTCGATTCCCCGTTCACGATACTGGAGCCGCATTTATGACCGGTCTCACCACACATGTTCTCGACACCGCGCTCGGAAAGCCTGCCGAGGGCATGAAGATCCAGCTCCTGCGGATGAACGGCGAGGAGGCGGAGATCATCCGCACCGTGTTCACCAATGCCGACGGACGGATCGACGGAGGCGCGATCCTCTCGGGCGAGAATTTCAAGGTCGGGCAGTACGAACTGCTCTTCCACGCCGGCGACTACCTGCACGGACAGGGCGCGCCGCTGACGGTTCCACCCTTCCTCGACGTGATACCGATCAGGTTCGGCGTCTGCGATCCGCTGGCGCATTATCACGTCCCGCTCCTGCTTTCGCCCTACGGATACTCGACCTACCGGGGCAGCTGAGCGATGATCTTCGCCGCGATCGCCGACATCCACGGCAATCATCTCGCCCTCGAGGCGGTGCTGGAGGATATCCGCCGGCTCAGTATCGACGCGGTCGTCAATCTCGGCGATTGCTTTTCCGGACCGCTGGACGCCGGGAAAACGGCAGAAATCGTGCTCGGGCTCGGTCTTCCGACCGTGCGCGGCAATCATGACCGCTACCTCGTCGAGCAGCCCTTGGAGGCGATGGGACCGTCGGACGCTCACGCTTTCCGGCAGCTCGACGATCGCAGCCGGGACTGGCTCAGGGCCTTGCCGTTCGACCTTGTCTGGCGGGACGAGGTCTATCTCTGCCACGCGACGCCGAAGGACGACAGCACGTACTGGCTGGAAACGGTCACCTCCGAAGGGCACGTCGTGCCGCGTCCGGCTACCGAAATCGAAGCATGGGCCGAAGGAATTTCAGAGTCGCTCATCCTCTGTGGCCATACCCATCTCTCCCGCACCGTGCGGCTCACGGACGGGCGCCTCGTTGTCAATCCGGGCAGCATCGGCTGTCCGGCCTATACCGACGACCGACCCTTTCCGCACAAGGTCGAAGCCCGCAACGTGCATGCCTGCTACGCCGTCTGCGAAAAGCGTCGCGACGCCTGGGTGGTTACATTCCGGCAGGTCCCCTACGATCACATGGCGATGGCGGAGCTCGCTGCCGCGAATGGACGGCCGGACTGGGCAAGCGCGCTCGCCACGGGCTTCATCCGGTAGCAGGAAGAGCGCGGTCTACGGCGCTTCCCGTCAGAAGTGCTCGCCCGAGCGGAAGGGGCCGACGCGGATGCCGGCCGCGACCAGATAGGCCGTCGACCAGCCGATCAGCAGAAAACCGCACACGCCCTCCAGGGCCGTGAGCATGCGCCAGTCGGAATGGGCGACGATGTCGCCGTAGCCGACGGTGGCGAAGGTCACGGTCGAAAAATAGAGGGCTGTCGGGAAATCCGAAACGATACCAATCAGCTCGTAGCAGATCGCCCAGAGCCAGACTTCACAGGTGAGGACGGCAAAGACGCCGATGACGACGCTGTTCATCGCGAGCATGTGGCTGCGGTGACCGTGCAGTCTCCAGCGATCGGTGATCCAGCCCATGGCGTGGGTCACCCAGATCAGCCCGAAACTGTGGATGACCACGTTCAGGGAGATCATCACGGTTCCGACGAAGAGGTTCAGCATCAGCCAAGCCATGATCGATCTCCCGAATGCGGTTCAGGCCGGCGATGTCGCCCGCTTCATTGGTTTGCCGGCCACATAGGTTTCGACTACGGAGCGGTCGTCGCCGAGCGTCTGCAGGAGGAAGAGTTCCTCCGTAAGCGTGGTGATCGTTTCCATCCGCAGTTTCATCACCGGCGTCGCCGCGGCATCGAGGACGATGAAATCGGCATCCGTGCCGGGTTCCAGTGTGCCGATCCGGTCGGAGAGCGACAGGGCTTCCGCATTGCCGAGCGTCATGTGGTAGAAGCTCTCGAGCGGATTGAGGCGCTCGCCCAGCAATTGCTGGATCTTGTAGGCCTCGGCCATGGTGGAGAACATGGAATAGCTCGTGCCGCCGCCGACGTCCGTCGCGACGGCGATCCTGAGCGGCTTGCCGCGCCGCTCGTAGGTCCGCCAGGGAAAGAGCCCGGAACCGAGGAAGAGGTTTGAGGTCGGGCAGTGCACGGCGACCGAGCGGGTTTCGCTCATCGCATCGGCCTCACGCTCGGAGAGGTGGATCGCGTGTCCGAACAGGCTTTTCGGTCCGAGCAGGCCGTAGCGGGCGTAGATGTCCGTATAGTCCTTCGCCTCGGGGAATAGCTCGCAGGTGTAGCGGATCTCGTCGTGGTTTTCCGACAGGTGGGTCTGGATGTGGAGGTCCGGGAATTCGCCGGCGAGTGTGCGGGCGACCTCCATCTGTTCCGGCGTCGAGGTGATGGCGAAGCGCGGTGTGATTGCGACGTGATTGCGGCCGCGGCCATGCCAGGCCGCAATCACCGCCTTGGTTTCCTCATAGGCCTGTTCCGGCGTATCGAGGAGACCTTCCGGGGCATTGCGGTCCATCATCACCTTGCCGCCGAGCATCAGCATGCCGCGCCCGAGACTCTCGGCGAAATAGGCGTCGGCGGAGGTCTTGTGCACCGTGCAGTAGGCGACGGCAGTCGTCGTGCCGTTGCGCAGCAGCTCGTCGAAGAATTCGGCCGCGATCCGCCCGGCGTGAGCCGCGTCGGCGAACCGGCGTTCCTCCGGGAAGGTATAGGTGTTCAGCCATTCGAGAAGACCGCCGGCATAGGAGCCGATCACCTGCATCTGCGGAAAATGCAGGTGGGTGTCGATGAAGCCGGGCATCAGCAGATGGGGTCGATGGTCGATCTCGCGTGTCCCCTCCGGCGCCTTGTCCTTCACGTCTGCATAGGCGCCGCAGGCGACGATCCGACCGCCCTCGACGATCAGCGCGCCGTTACTCTCGTAACGATAGCATCCCTCATCGCTCGCCGATTCCGGCTTGCGGAGGAAGGAGAGAAGCCGGCCGCGGATAATCGTCCTGTCGTTCATCGGGTCCTGTTTTCCTCCACGGCGCTTTCGAACCAGGCGACGAGCAGCGCGCGTTCCTCGCCGCTCACCTCGGTTATGTTGCCGGGCGGCATGGCATGGGTGCGCCCCGCCTGCAAGTAGATTTCCCGTGCATGGGCCGCGATGTCCGCATCTGTTTCGAGCTTGACGCCCTTCGGCGGCCGCGGGATTCCTTCCCAGACCGGCTGTTCCGCATGGCACATGGAGCAGCGCGACTGCACGACGTCGCGGGCGGCGGAAAAATGCGGATTCTCCGCAAACTGGCGGTAGACGGGAGCAACCGAGCTTTCCTCGCCCTCCGCAGGCGGCTTCTGGACCGTCGAAAGCCACATGATCACGATGAAGATCACCGTCGTCAGCATCCAGGTCCAGAGCGGCCGGCCCTTGCGCGCATGCACGGTGTTGAACCAGTGCCGGATGGTGACGCCCATCAGGAAGACCAGCGCTGCGATCACCCAGTTGTAGGCCGTGGCGAAGGCCAGCGGATAGTGGTTCGACAGCATGAAGAAGATGACGGGCAGCGTCAGGTAGTTGTTGTGCAGCGAGCGCTGCTTGGCGATGACTCCGTATTTCGGGTCGGGCGTGCGGCCGGCGATCAGATCGGCAACGACGATCTTCTGGTTCGGGATGATGATGAAGAAGACGTTGGCCGACATGATGGTCGCGGTGAAGGCGCCGAGATGCAGGAAGGCGGCGCGGCCGGTGAAGACCTGCGTATAGCCCCAGGCCATGGCGACAAGCGCGACATAGAGCAGCGCCATCAGGCCCCAGATGTTTCTGCCGAGCGGCGACTTGCAGAGGAGATCGTAGATGATCCAGCCGACCGCGAGCGACCCGGCGGAAAGGCCGATCGCCTGCCATTGGGTGAGGTCGAGTACGTGACGATCGATCAGGAAGAGATCGGCGCCGCCGTAATAGACGACGGCCAGCATGGCAAAGCCCGAGAGCCAGGTGGCGTAGGACTCCCATTTGAACCAGGTCAGGTGCTCCGGCATCGTGGCCGGTGCGACCAGGTATTTCTGGATATGGTAGAAGCCGCCGCCATGGACCTGCCATTCCTCGCCATAGGCGCCGACCGGCAGATGCGGCCGCTTCACCAGCCCGAGGTCGAGCGCGATGAAATAGAAGGACGACCCGATCCAGGCAATCGCGGTAATGACGTGCAACCAGCGTGCCGCGAACGACAGCCATTCCCAGGCAATGGCGAATTCATACATCGACAACCCCTCATGGAGAACCAGCCTCCCGAGTCGGCAGATTGCAGAAAAACAAGGGGCGAGGGAAGGGGCGAAGCCCGCCCGTCGTCCGGGTCCACGGGAACTTAGCTGCGTTCCTTCCGTTACCGCCGTCAGGGAACAAAGCTGTGCGGCACGATTGCGCCGTTGCGGCTTTTCACCTGCCTATCCTGAAGGCAGGGGAAGGAGCGTGAGACATGCGCGGTCCTCTTGCGTGGCTTATGATGATCCTTGCGCTGCCGGCTCATGCCCACGACGCCGCAACCGGCTGGTCCTACGACGCTTACTGCTGCAATGGCGATCATGCGAGTGGCGACTGCCAGACGATTCCATCGAGGAGCGTCAGGGTCACACGGAACGGCTACGAGATAACGGTCGGGCCGGGCGACCATCGGCTGGTGACGCGGCGCCACGACTTTACCTTGCCTCAGAGCGGCGCCCGGCGTTCGCAGGACGAGGAATACCACCTCTGCCTTTTTCCCAACGAGGACACGTTGCGCTGCTTCTATGCGCCCGACATGGGATACTGACCTTCGAGATCGAAGGTCGGCATGGTCTTGCGGAGGAACTCCCGGAAGGCGCGGATCTTCGGCGAGTTGCGCCGTGCTTCCGGATAGACGAGCCAGTAATGCCCGCCATCGTCCCCCAGTATGTCGAAAGGCTGTATCAGCCGTCCGAGAGCGACGTCGTCGGCATAGAACTCGGGCGTAAGGATAGCAACACCGTGCCCGGCGATTGCTGCCGCCGCCTCGAACGCCTGCGCGCCGAGCTTGCTGCTTTGTCTCTCGGCCAGATCGACGTCGGCAAGGCCCGCGGCAGCAAACCAGGTTTGCCACCAGGGGTCGCGGGGATCGATGATCCTGAGCTTCAGCAAATCCTCGGGTTTCGTAATGCCGCCGATGCTTTCCGCGAGCGCCGGGCTCAGCATCGGCGTGAAATGGCCACGCATGAGGAAGTGACGCCGCAAGCCCGGCCAGTCACCTTTGCCCCAACGGATGGCGAGATCGGTCTCGGTCCGTGCAAAGTCGATCAGTGTGTGGGAGGTTTCGAGCCGCACCGCGATGGTCGGGTTTTCGAGCTGGAAGGAACCGAGATGGCGGGCAAGCCACCGCGCGGCGAAGGTCGCCGTGCAATGGATGTTGAGCATCTCGTCGCTCGTCCGGCGTACGCCGGCGACGGCTTCGTGAAGCGCGCGGAAGGCGTCTCCCACCTTCGGCGCGAGTCTCTCACCGGCGTCGGTGAGTGTGATCTGACGCGGCCGGCGCAGGAAGAGCGGTTCGCCGATATTCTCCTCGAGCAGCTTGATCTGGTAGCTGACGGCTGTCTGGGTCATGCCGAGTTCTTCGCCGGCACGGGTGAAACTCATGTGACGGGCGACCGCTTCGAAGACGCGCAGCGCATTCAGGGGAAATTGTCTCGCCATCTTCATGCATAAGTTCTCCTGATCCATGCAGACGATCATTCGATTGGATTGCGATCGCAGGCCGGTGCATTCTACGGCTGTGTCCAACGAATGGAAGGACGAAAAAATGCTTCTCGATCCGGAAAATAGGGTCGCAGGCCCAACAGAGGTCGGGCGCAGATCTCGTTTCTTCGGTCTCGGTTTGCTGCGACACCTTTTTCGGTCACGCACCAACAGGCTTGATGTCGCCTCGATGCCGGAGTCGTTCTTGCGGGATGTCGGCCTGCGCGACGGACGCCGGCCGCGGGGGGCGACCTGCGGCGCGGACGAGCTGCGAACAGCCTTGCTGTGCCATCCGCCGCGCAGTGTCTGACGCTATGAGCCGCGTTTCCCCAGAAGAACAGCCAACAGTTCCGCCGCCACCATTGCGGCGATGACGGACGGCCGCTTGTCCCTGACCGCGTTGCCGCCGATCGGCAGAACCAGCCGGGCGAGCCGCTTGGCAGCGAAGCCCTCGCGCCGCATGGCGCTCTCGAACGTCGCCCGCTTGGTCGCCGAACCGATCATCCCGACATAGGCGAGATCGTCGCGGGCGAGCGCCTCGCGGGTGATGAGGAAATCAAGGGCGTGGTCGTGGGTGAGGATGACCGCCGCGCCGCCCGCGGGGATCTCTGCGACGACGGCCTCCGGCAGGGCGGCCAGCCGTCCCGCGACTCCGGGCGGAAGGTCCTCGATGGCATCGGAGCGGGTTTCGACGACGGTGGTCGCGACCGGCAGCGGCGCGAGCGCGGCGGCCAGCGCCAGACCGACATGGCCGGCGCCGAAGACGAAGACCTGCGGCAGGTCTCTCCGCGCCTTCTCCTCGCGCGCGAGAAGCCGCAGGCGTTCTTCTTCCCTGAGCCGTTTCAGGTCGATGACGACACGGCCGCCGCAGCACTGGCCGATGTCCGGGCCGAGCGGGAGGTCGAGTTCGCCTTCGGTCTCGCCTCCGGCGAGCATCGCCCTGGCCTTCTCGATCGCCAGCAATTCCATCTGCCCGCCGCCGATCGTGCCCCACAGCGCCTCGGGTGCGACAAGCATGTAGGCCCCGGCCTCGCGTGGGGTCGATCCTTTCGCCTCGCGGACCTCGACTAGAACGAGCGCGGGATGGGTGGCGAGAAAGCCGGGGAGGGAAGGCGATGTCATCCTTCGATACCCCCCTCTGCCCTGCCGGGCATCTCCCCCTCAAGGGGGGAGATCGGCCAGCCCCGCCGTTTCGCCTTCCAACGGTAGATAAGGCAGGCTATCCCGGATCTTCCATGCTGGTGGTCCTGTCTCACGAGCCAACGACGTAACAGTGCCTGTGAGCCGGGTCGTGCTCCGGGCTCTGGATCAGCGGTCAGGTCGAGGAGATCCTTCTCGCGCCGGGTCGTGCCTCTCGCCGATCTCCCCCCTTGAGGGGGAGATGTCCGGCAGGACAGAGGGGGGTGAAGCTCCTGCTGCGCCGAAATCATGCCTCAGCCGCTAGCCTTCAGCCGCTCGACGGCCATCAGCACCCGCTCGGACGTGGCCGGGGTGTCGAGGCGCGGGCAGACCTTGTAATCCGCGACGCTTGCGACCGCCATCGAGAGCGCTTCGAGCACCGAGATCGCCAGCATGAGCGGCGGTTCGCCGACAGCCTTCGAGCGGCCGATGGTCGGCTCGGCATTTTCCGACCATTCGGCAAGGCGCGTGTTGAAGATCTTCGGCCGGTCGGAGGCGAGCGGGATCTTGTAGGTGGAGGGCGCGTGGGTGCGGAGCCTGCCCTTGTCGTCCCACCAGAGTTCCTCGGTCGTCAGCCAGCCCATGCCCTGGACGAAGCCGCCCTCGATCTGCCCGATGTCGATCGCCGGATTGAGCGACTTGCCGACGTCGTGCAGGATGTCGGTGCGGTCGATGACGTATTCGCCGGTCAGCGTATCGATCGATACTTCCGAACAGGCCGCGCCATAGGCGAAGTAGTAGAAGGGCGTGCCGCGCCCGGCGGCCCGGTCCCAGTGGATCTTCGGGGTCTTGTAGAAACCGGCGGCCGAAAGCTGGACGCGGGCGAAATAGGCTTGTCTCACGAAGTCGGGAAAGGGGATTTCGAGATTGCCGACCCGCACCCGGTTCGGCAGGAACTCCACCTCGTCCGCCGGCACCTCAAAATGCTCGACCGCGAAGGCGACGAGCCGCTCCTTGATCTGCCGGGCCGCGTCATAGGCGGCCATGCCGTTGAGATCGGAGCCGGAGGAGGCAGCGGTCGCCGAGGTGTTCGGAACCTTGCCGGTCGTCGTGGCGGTGATCTTGATGCGGTCGATGTCGACCTGGAAGGCTTCGGCGAGCACCTGGGCCACCTTCGTGTAGAGCCCCTGACCCATCTCCGTGCCGCCATGGTTCAGGTGGATCGAGCCATCCTGGTAGACGTGAACGAGGGCGCCGGCCTGGTTGAAGGCCGTCATCGTGAAGGAGATGCCGAACTTCACCGGCGTCAGCGCGATGCCCTTGCGGATGACCGGGCTTTCCGCATTGAAGTCGATGATCGCCTTGCGGCGCGTCTGGTAGTCGCAACTCTTCTCAAGTTCGTCGACGATGCGGGCGATGATGTTGTCCTCCACCTTCTGGTGGTAGGGCGTGACGTCACGGCCCGAACCGGGGGCGCCGTAGAAGTTCGCCTTGCGGACCTCGAGCGGGTCCTTGCCGAGCGCATAGGCGATCTCCTCGATGATCCGCTCGCCGCCGAGCATGCCCTGCGGACCGCCGAAGCCACGGAACGCCGTGTTGGAAACACTATGCGTCTTAAGTGGTTGCGAGGTCAGTCTCACATGGGGGTAGAAGTAGCTCGAGTCGGCATGGAAGAGCGCACGATCGGTGACCGGCCCCGAAAGGTCGGCCGAATAGCCGCAGCGCGCGGCGAAATTCGCAACGAGGGCATGAATCCGTCCGTCGCCGTTGAAGGCGACGTCGAAATCCATGCGGAAATCGTGCCGCTTGCCGGTCATCGTCATATCCTCGTCCCGGTCGGGACGGAACTTGACGGCGCGGCCGAGCTTCTTGGCCGCCAGCGCTGCGAGTGCGGCGAAGAGATTGCCCTGGGTTTCCTTGCCGCCGAAGCCGCCGCCCATGCGCCGCACGTGGACGGTGACCGCGTTCGACGGAATGGCGAGCACATGGCCGACGACATGCTGGATCTCAGAGGGATGCTGGGTGGAGGACCAGACCTGTACCTCGTCGTCCTCGCCGGGGATCGCGAGCGCCACGTGGCTTTCGAGGTAGAAATGCTCCTGCCCGCCGATGCGCATCGCGCCGATCAGGCGGTTCTCGGCATTGTCGAGTTCGGTCTCGGGCGCGCCGCGTTCGAGCGTCATGCCGGCGGTGACGAGGGGCGCGCCGTTTTCGATCGCGCCGTCGATGTCGGTCCAGTGCGGCAGGTTGCGATAGTCGATGCGCGCGAGTCGAGCGGCGCGGCGGGCGGCATCGCGTGTCGTCGCGATCACCGCGAAGACCGGCTGGCCGTGGAACTGGACCTCTTCGGTCGCCAGCAGCGGCTCGTCGTGGTGACCGCCGGAGGAGATGTCGTTGACGCCGGGCACGTCGGCGCCGGTGAGTACGCAGACCACGCCGGGATGCGCCTTGACGGCCGAGAGGTCCACCGAAAGGATCTCGGCATGGGCGCGGTCTGCAAGCCCGAGTGCACCGTGCAGCAGCCCGGCGGGTTCCGGAATATCGTCGATATATTCGGCACTTCCGGCGACATGCTTGTGCGCTGAATCATGGCGGAGTGCCTGGTGCATCGGGCCGCTGATGTACTTGTAGGTCTCGTAGGTCGGCTTATGCATGGGAAAGGCCTCCCGGTTCCACCCTCCCCTCGAGGGGGAGGGTCGGAGCATAGCTCCGGGGTGGGGTGAGCATTGTGCCAGTCTTGCTGGTCGGTTTGTCGAAAGTGACAGCAGGGATCCCCCCCNNCCCGCCGCTTCGCGGCGACCTCCCCCCTCAAGGGGGAGGTGGAGAGACACTCGACCATCACGCCTCCTCCTCCGCAAAGCGCTTCAGCTCCTGCGGTGTTCCCGAGGCTTCGAGGAAAAAGCGCGTCAAAAGGTTCTTCGCCGCCAGCTGGCGGTACTCCGCGCTCGCCCGCCAGTCCGAAAGGGGTTGGTAATCGCTGTCGAAGGCGGGCCGGGCGGCGGCGATGGTTGCCTCCGTCCACGGCTTGCCGCGAAGCGCGGCCTCCACGGCCGCGGCCCGCTTCGGGGTCGCCGCCATGCCGCCGAAGGCGATCCGGATGTCGGACACCGTGTTTTCGTCGCGGCTGAGCAGGAAGGCGCCGCAAAGTGCGGAAATGTCCTCGTCGCGGCGCTTGCTGACCTTGTAGACGGCAAAGTGCTGTCCGGCGCGCGGCTGCGGCACGAAGATGCTCTCGACGAATTCTCCGGGGCGGCGGTCCTGCTTGCCGTAAGCGATAAAATAGTCCTCGAGCGGTAGCACGCGCTTGCCCGAAGCCGAGCACAGCGTGATCGTCGCGCCGAGCGCGATCAGCGCCGGCGGCATGTCGCCGATCGGTGAGCCGTTGGCGATATTGCCGCCGATCGTGCCGACATTGCGGACCTGCTGCCCGCCGATGCGGTCGATCAGCCGGCCGAGGGCGGGAATTTCGGCACTAAGCGTCGCGGAGGCGTGTTCGTAGGTGACGCCCGCCCCGAGCGTGATGCCGTCGGCGGTTGCCTCGATCCGCTGCAGCTCATCCAGATGATTGATGAAGACGACCGGGTCGAGCTCGCGCATCTGCTTTGTCACCCAGAGGCCGACATCGGTTGCACCGGCGACGACGGTTGCGGAGGGTTCGGCGGCGAGCACGTCGGCGAGTGCCGCGACCGTCCCCGGCACGATCAGCCGGCGGCCGTCCTTCCCGGTGGCGATGGTTTCCCCGGTCTTCAGTTCCCAGAGCTTGGCGGTGATCGCGGCCCGATCCCGTTCGAGTGGATCGAAGAGGGCGCTCGGCCGTATCCTGGAGACGAGCTCCGCCGCCTTGACGATCGGCTCATAGCCGGTGCAGCGACAGAGATTGCCCTGCAGCGCCTTCTCGATCTCGGCGCGCGAGGGATTGTCGTTGGAAAGCCAGAGGCCGTAGAGCGACATCACGAAGCCCGGCGTGCAGAAGCCGCATTGCGAGCCGTGGCAGTCGACCATCGCCTGCTGCACCGGATGCAGCGTGCCGTCGTGCGCGGCGAGATGTTCGACCGTCACCACGTGGGTGGCGTGCAGGGAACCGACGAAACGGATGCAGGCGTTCACCGTTTCGTAGAAAAGCCCGCCGTCCCGGAGGCGCCCGACGAGAACGGTGCAGGCGCCGCAGTCGCCTTCCGCACAACCTTCCTTGGTGCCGGTCAGGCGACGCTCGAGGCGCAGGAAATCGAGAAGCGTGGCCGTCGGATCGACGTCCCTCAGTGCGACGTCCTTCCCGTTCAGGATGAAGCGAATGCAGTCGGTCATGCAGTGCCTTTCCGCAGTCTGAACGCTCAAGGTTACTGCGCTGTCCAGCCGCCATCAATGGAGATGTGCGTGCCGGTGATCTGGCGCGCGGCATCGCTCGCCAGGAACAGCGCGACGGCGGCGACCTCCTCGACGGCGACGAATTCCTTGGTCGGCTGGAATTTCAGCATGACGTCGGACTTCACCTGTGCCTCGCTGATCCCGCGCGCCTTGGCGGTGTCGGGGATCTGTTTCTCGACGAGCGGGGTCAGCACGTAGCCGGGGCAGATGGCGTTCACCGTCACGCCGAATTCGGCGAGCTCCAGCGCCGCCGTCTTGGTGAGTCCCATGATGCCGTGCTTGGCGGCGACATAGGCGGCCTTGAACGGCGAGGCGATCAGCCCGTGGGCCGAGGCGACGTTGATGATGCGGCCGTGGCGCTTCTCCTTCATCGCCGGGATCGCCGCACGCATGGTGTGGAAGGCGCTCGACAGGTTGATCGCGATGATCTGGTCCCATTTCTCGACCGGGAACTCCTCGATGGCCGCGACGTGCTGGATGCCGGCATTGTTGACGAGCACGTCGACCATGCCGAACTCGGAGCTCGCCGTCGCCATGAGGTCGGCGATCTCTTCCGGCTTCGTCATGTCGGCACCGTGATAAATGGCGCGGCCGCCCTTTTCCTCGAGGCTGTTGCGGATCGCCTCGATCTCCGCCGCATCGCCGAACCCGTTGATGACGAGATTGTCGCCTTCGGCGGCGAAGCCGCGGGCGATCGCAAGCCCGATGCCGCTGGTGGAGCCGGTGACGACGACGGTTCTGGCCATTTCAGTTTCTCCCGAGAACTTCTTTCTGGAACAGCGCGGCGTTCTGTTGCGCCGCAATAGTCGAACGAAGTTACGCGCAAACCGGCAACGGTGGCAATTGCGTTGTTGGGGCGCGCACTCGTCTTTTCCCGATGCCCCGGAAGCGAGCGTCCGGATCGCCGCGCTTTCTTTTTGACAAGCATCCGGCAGTCGTATTGAACTCTCGCCCGGAGAAGAAACTGCGCATATCGGGGAGGAAGCGTATGGGCGGATTTGTGCTTGCGATCGATCAGGGGACGACGTCGAGCCGGGCGATCGTTTTCGACGGCGACATGCGGATCGTCGGCATCGGCCAGAAGGAATTCCCGCAACGCTTCCCGAAATCCGGCTGGGTGGAGCATGATCCGGAGGACATCTGGCAGAGTGTCGTCGCCTCCATCCACGATGCCTTCGGCCGCGCACGTGTCGAAGCGCACCAGATCGCCGCGATCGGCATCACCAACCAGCGCGAGACGGTGGTGGTCTGGGACCGCGAAACCGGCCGGCCGCTGCAAAACGCCATCGTCTGGCAGGACCGCCGCACGGCGAGCTATTGCGACAAGCTCAAGCGGCAGGACCTCGAAAAGCTCTTCGTCCGGAAGACCGGCCTGCTGCTCGATCCCTATTTCTCCGGCACCAAGCTCTCCTGGCTGCTTTCCAACGTCAAGGGGGCTCGGGCGCGGGCGGCGAAGGGCGAGCTCTGCTTCGGCACGATCGACACCTATCTCATCTGGCGGCTCACCGGCGGTCGTGCTCACGTGACTGACGCCACCAATGCCTCGCGGACGCTGATGTTCAACATCGCGACGAACGAGTGGGATTCCGAGCTCCTCGAAATCCTCCGCGTGCCGGCCGCGATGCTGCCGGAGGTGAAGGATTGCGCCGCCGATTTCGGCGTGACCGATCCGGCCGTGTTCGGCGCGGCCGTCCCGATCCTCGGTGTCGCCGGCGACCAGCAGGCGGCGACGATCGGCCAGGCCTGCTTTGCGCCGGGCATGATGAAGTCGACCTACGGCACCGGCTGCTTTGCGCTCCTGAACACCGGCGGCGACATGGTGCGCTCGAAGAGCCGGCTTTTGACGACGATCGCCTACCGGATCGACGGCAAGACCACCTATGCGCTCGAAGGCTCGATCTTCATCGCCGGTGCGGCGGTGCAGTGGCTCCGCGACGGGCTGAAGGTCATCGGCGACGCCCGCGAGACCGGCACGCTCGCCGAACTCGCCGATCCCGGTCAGCAGGTCTACCTGGTGCCGGCCTTCACCGGCCTCGGTGCCCCGTGGTGGGACCCGGAAGCGCGCGGCGCCGTCTTCGGCATGACCCGCAATACCGGACCTGCCGAATTCGCCCGCGCGGCGCTCGAGGCCGTCTGCTACCAGACGCGCGACCTGCTCGACGCCATGCACAAGGATTGGCGCAACGGCGGCGATGAGACCGTGCTGCGCGTCGACGGTGGCATGGTGGCCTCCGACTGGACCATGCAGCGGCTCGCCGACCTCCTTGATTCCCCGGTCGACCGGCCGGCGATCACCGAGACCACTGCGCTCGGCGCCGCTTTCCTCGCCGGCAGCCGCGCCGGCATCTGGCCGGGTATGGAGGAGTTTTCCAAGGCCTGGGCGCGTGACCGTCGCTTCGAGCCGGCAATGGACGAGAAGACCCGCACGACGAAGCTCAAGGGCTGGCGGAACGCCGTGCGGCGCACGCTGAGCGACTTCTGATCCCGATTCGGTGACATCGGATCGACCGGGCGAACGCTGTGTCGCCGGAGCGGTCCCTTGTTTCGGGTGAGCCGGCTGCTATCTGTCATGCGGTTCACCACTCACCAGGGGATAGATCCATGGAGCTCGGCCTCTACACCTTCGCCGACGTCGATCCGAATGCCGCGGACAAGGGAGCCGAAGGCGCCCGCCGGCTCGCAAACCTCATGGAGGAGATCGCGCTTGCCGACGAGGTCGGGCTCGACGTCTTCGGTATCGGCGAGCATCACCGGGCCGACTATGCCGTCTCCTCTCCCGCGACGATCCTTGCCGCCGCCGCGGTCAAGACGAAGCGAATCCGGCTCACGAGCGCGGTTTCGGTTCTGAGTTCGGACGATCCGGTCCGGGTGTTCCAGCAATTTGCGACAGTCGATCTTCTGTCGAACGGCCGTGCCGAGATCATGGCGGGTCGCGGCTCCTTCATCGAGTCCTTCCCGCTGTTCGGCTACGATCTCGACGATTACGACCGGCTCTTCGCCGAAAAGCTCGATCTCCTGCTGACGCTGCGTGAGCAGGAAGTCGTCAGCTGGTCCGGCGAGACGCGCGCCGCGATCCCCGGTCGCGGCGTCTATCCGCGGCCGCTGCAAGAGCCGCTGCCGTTCTGGATCGCCGTCGGCGGCACGCCGCAATCCGTCGCCCGCGCCGGTGTGCTCGGCCTACCGCTGGCGCTCGCGATCATCGGCGGCCAGCCGCGCCGCTTTGCGCCGCTCTTCGACCTCTACCGCGAGAGCGCGCGGCGCGCCAACCGCGATCCGGCGACGCTGAAGACCAGCATCAACGTCCACGGCTTCATCGCCGATTCGACCGAGAAGGCGGCGGACGTCTTCTATGAGCCGCAGGCGGCGGTAATGAACCGCATCGGCCGCGAACGCGGCTGGGGGCCGACCAACCGGCAGCATTTCGACCAGTCGCGCGGGCCGGAAGGCGCACTCTTCGTCGGCGATCCGGAGACGGTTGCCGAAAAGATCGTCGCCCACCACAAGATCTTCGGCAATGACCGCTTCCTGCTGCAGATGGCGATCGGACTCATGCCGCACCGGGAGGTGATGCGCGGCATCGAACTCTTCGGCACAAAAGTCGCCCCGCTGGTCAGAAAAGCGTTGACGCCCGCGGAAACGGGCGCGTAAGCAGCGCGAAATAGCCGCGACCGGCCACTGCCCGGTCTGCCCGCGCGTGAAAGAGCACGAATGATTGTTTCCAGTGAAGACGAACTCAACGGCCTGAAGGAGATCGGCCGCCTCTGCGCGGTCGCGCTGAAAGCCATGGGGGCGGCGCTGGAGCCGGGGATCACCACCCGCGAACTCGACATGATCGGCCGCAAGATCCTCGAGGATGCCGGCGCCCGCTCGGCGCCCGAACTGTGCTACCAGTTCCCCGGCGCGACCTGCATCAGTGTCAACGAGGAAATCGCCCACGGCATCCCCGGCGACCGGATCATCAAGGCCGGCGATCTCGTCAACATCGATGTTTCGGCGGAGAAGGGCGGCTTCTTCGGCGATACCGGTGCCTCCTTCTCCGTGCCTCCGGTCACGCCGAAGATCGAACGCCTTTGCCGCGACGGCAAACGGGCCCTCTGGGTCGGCCTCAACCAAATCTGCACCGGACAGCCGCTCGCCAATATCGGCAACGCGATCGGCACCTTCGCGAAGAAGAACCGCTACACGCTGATCACCAACCTTGCGAGCCACGGCGTCGGCCGGTCGCTGCACGAGGAGCCGACGGAGGTCGCAACCTGGCCAGATCCGGACGAAACACGGATCATGGAAGAGGGGCTCGTCTTCACCGTCGAACCCTTCCTGTCGCTCGGCGGACACTGGGCGGAGGATGGTGACGACGCCTGGACGCTCTACAGCGAACCGAAGGCGCCCACCGTCCAGTTCGAGCACACGCTGGTCGTCACCCGCAACGGGCCGCTGATCCTGACACTCGCCGACTGAGAGCGGGAGCCGAGAGCGGATTGCCGGGCGACTGCCTGATCTCAGGCGGAGAACGCGACGGCGACGCCCCGTTTCTTGAAGTAGGACTGCATGATCTTGCGGCCCTGGCGGTTGGACTGGGCGAGCTTCGCCGTCTCGAACACCGCCTCCTTGACGCCCTCGCGGGCCATGGCCGCCTTCAGCGCCGCAATGTGGAGGTCGATCTCCTCGTTGTTGTTGTTGAGCGAGGCGTAGATGTTGTCGATGGCCTGGCTCAGGGTGAGGTCGCTCATGGGATGCTCCTTCGGATTGTCGCTTCTCCACTAGCGATTTTTGGCGTGGGAGCAAGCCGGGCTTTGCCAATCGGCATTTCGGGCCGCTCGCCTTCGACGGGCCGATCCATCTCGATCGGTTGAACCTGCGATCAGTATTTGTGGTTTGTCGGCGCCGTTTTGCGATGCGATAAGGCGGCATGATTAGCCGGCGCCGCTTCGATCCGACCCTCCTTTCGACCGCTGTCGCCGGGGCGGCCGCGATGGCGTCGGCCATGGGCTTCGGCCGCTTCGTCTTCACGCCGATCCTGCCCGGCATGATCGCCGACGTGCCGCTCTCCTCTTCCGAGGCCGGGCTTGTCGCAGCCGGCAATTTCGCCGGCTATCTCGCCGGCGCGGTTCTCGCCGCCTTCGGCTGGGCCGCCGGCCGTGAAAGGCTGATCGCGCTCGCCGCGCTTCTCGCAAGCTCCCTCGCGCTGGCCGCCATGGGCATGACCAGCAGCGTCGCACTCTTCGTGATCATCCGCTTCGTCGCGGGCGTCGCCAGCGCCTTCGCAATGATCTTCACCTCATCGATCGTGCTTACCCTTGCCGCCGAGAGAAGGAGCGAAGGCGTGCAGTCGGCCCATTTCGGCGGCGTCGGAGCGGGGATCGCGCTCTCTTCTCTGATGGTGTTCGTGGCGTCGGCATGGGGCGGGGGAGATCCGTCGATCTGGCGGGCCGAATGGCTCACCGGGGCGGCGGTGACGCTCGTGCTTCTCGCCGTCGTCTGGGCATTCCTGCCAGTCGTCCGCCATACAGCAGGTCCAGTCCGGGAGCCCCCGCTCGCCTGGCGGCTGCCGCTGACACTCCTCACACTTTCCTATGGCCTCTTTGGCTTCGGTTACGTGATCACCGCCACCTTCATCGTCACCATGGCGCGGATGAGTGCGGCGGGCGCCACTGTCGAATTCCTGACGTGGTTTCTGACCGGCATCGCGGCGGCGGTGTCGATCGCCGCGTGGCGGCCGCTGCTTGCCCGTTTCGGCCTTGCCGGGCTTTATCTTACAGGCCTCCTGGTCGAGGCGGCCGGCGTGCTGGCCTCCGTCGCTTTGCCGGGGATCGCGGCACCGCTTGCCGGCGGTGTGTTGCTCGGCGCGACCTTCATGATGATCACCGCCTACGGTCTCCGCCTCGGACGAACGCTCGCGCCGGAAAGCCCGCGGCGCGCGCTCGCCTCCATGACGGCCGCCTTCGGCATCGGGCAGATCTCCGGCCCGCTGGTCGCCGGCTGGGTCGCGGAGGCGACCGGCGGCTTCACGGTGGCAAGTATCCTCGGCGCGCTGGCGCTCGTTCTCGCTGCAGTTCTGGCGGTGCCGGTGTGGAAACGCGTCGGTTGAGGGCGCGTGAGCGCAGGTTCCCGAACGGCTGTGAACAGCAGGTTACAATGTCGTAACAAACCCCTGAGAGCATTGCTGGCAACATCGTTCTGCCCTAGTTTCGCGGCAATCGAGACGTCCGTCGAAACCTGAAGGCGCCTGCCAGGAAAGTACTCCGCCCGTGTTCAAATCATTCTTCCCGAACCCCAGATTGTTCTTTCTCTCGGCAACGCTCTGGACGTTAGCCGCCATTTTCATCTGGTATGCCGGAGGTAGTGACTTCGGCGCAGTGATCGGACTTCCGCCGCTGGCCGCGGGACAGCAGCCCCCGATCGGGGCTTCGGTCTTCTGGTCGACCCCGTTTCTCTGGTTTTATATTTATTATACCTTAGCCGTTGCGATCTTCAGTGCCTTCTGGTTCATCGTCAGCCCGCATCGCTGGCAGCGCTGGTCGGTGCTCGGCAGTGCGCTCATCATCTTCACGACCTATTTCAGCGTACAGGTGAGCGTCGCGATCAACGCCTGGTACGGTCCGTTCTACGATATGATCCAGAAGGCCTTGTCCCAGGCCGGTTCAGTGACGGCCGGCGAGCTCTACATGGGCATGCTCGGTTTCGCCGGCATAGCCTTCATCGCGATCACGATCGGCGTCTTGAGCCGCTTCTTCGTCAGCCACTGGATCTTCCGCTGGCGCACTGCGATGAACGAATACTACATGAGCTACTGGCCGAAGCTTCGGGTCATCGAGGGTGCTTCCCAGCGCGTCCAGGAAGATACGATGCGCTTCTCGTCGACCGTCGAGAGCCTCGGCGTCAGCCTCGTCAGTTCAGTGATGACGCTGATCGCCTTCCTTCCGGTTCTGTTTACCCTCGGCGCGAACATCACGGAACTGCCCATCATCGGCAATATTCCCCATGCACTCGTCTGGGCGGCGATCTTCTGGTCCGTTTTCGGAACCGTCTTCCTCGCCGCGGTCGGGATCAAGCTTCCGGGGCTGGAGTTCCGCAACCAGCGTGTCGAAGCCGCCTACCGCAAGGAACTGGTCTACGGCGAGGACGATCCGTCCCGTGCCCGACCGATGACGGTGGCGGAGCTCTACGACGAGGTGCGCCGCAACTATTTCCGCCTGTATTTCCATTACATGTATTTCAACGTCGCCCGCATCTTCTATCTCCAGGCCGACAATCTCTTCAGTCTCATCGTCCTCGTCCCGTCGATCGTCGCCGGCAAGCTGACGCTCGGACTGATGACGCAGATCAACAACGTCTTTGACCAGGTCAGGGGCTCGTTCCAGTATCTCGTCAATTCGTGGACCACGATCGTCGAGCTCCTCTCCATCTACAAGCGTCTGCGCGCCTTCGAGGCGACGATCGACAACGAGCCGTTGCCGGAGATCGATCAGGAATATATGCGCGACACCGATCAGCTGCCTGCTTCGCAGTAAGCCGACATTCGCCCGGCGGAGCCAGCCGGGCAATCGTCCTAGTTGGAGGCCGGCGCCGCGCGGCGCTGGCCGGTTTCGGTGACGTGCATGGCCTCCGAATAGCTCACGCAGGCGACGTCGGAGCGGCCGCAGACATCGCCCACCAGCCGTTCGAGCGCCCGCCAGTAGGCGCCGCCGTTCATCTCGACGAAATGGAAGCCGAACTGCAAGGGAATGCGCTCGCCGTCATATTGCGCGTCGAAGGCGCTCTTGAAGGCGGTATAGGCGCGCTCCTCGAACTCGACCGATTTGGACGGATTGTCGAGGCCGGCCGAATGGCGGATGAAGAGATTATAGTCCATGCCGAGGATCTGCCGGTCCCGCGGCCCCTCGGGGATCAGCGGCAGGGCGAAACGGACGAGCCCGCCGTCGCTTTCCGGCCATTGCGGCCCCTTGGCCACGCCGCTCGCGTCATAGACGAAGCCGGCGGCACGCTCCGCCTCGGCGAGCGCCCTGGTCGCGGAAAGGTATGGCGCGCGAAAGCCGGTGATGTCGTTCTCGACGAAATCCCGCCATTCCTTCGGCTCCTTCTCCCCGACGCCGTTCGCCTGCCATGCTCCTTTCAGCACCGTGTCGAAGGTCGAGAATTCTCTCAGCCAGTCGTCGCGCGTCCAGTCCTTGCCATCGAAATGGCCGCAGGCGTGGCTTGCGATCTCATGGCCTTCGATATGGGCCTGCCAGATGTGATCGAGGCGGGCGGCGGCGTCTTCCTTGTTCGGTGCAAAGCCGACATTCGACCGGCCGGCCTTCTGGCCGGGTGCCGTATAACCCTTCTTCGCCTCGCGCGGGATAAGGTTGGTGCAGGAGAGGAAATAGGTGAACCGGGCGTCGACCTTTCTCGCCATCGCCCGGCTTCTCTCCCAGAGCTCGTTGCTGCCTGCCCCGTCGAAGGAGATCACCAGGATCTGCGGACGTCTGACGGGGAGCGGCTGCTCGCCGGCCGCACTTTCGCTTGCGGGCAGGAGGAGGGCGGTCGAAAGGAGAAGAAGCGAGCGGTACATGACGATCCTGACGGTGGGGGCGCATTCCGCAATCGGGATGCGCCTTGTCTCTCATCTCTCGGGCATTTCGGGAAGAAAAGGCGCTGCACGTCCTTCCCGTAGCCCGCGCGGGGAGTGGATTTCCTGTCACCAAATTGGGGCGAAGCTTTGAACGTGCTGGCAATTTCGTCCCTTGCGCTCTATTCCATTGGTAACAATCAAAACGGGGTTCGGAACGATGGCTTTGTTGGTCCTTGGGATCGTGTTGTTTCTCGGCATACATCTGACGCGGATCGTGGCACCCGGCTTCCGCGACACGATGATCGCAAAGCTCGGCGAGCAGCGCTGGAAAGGTCTCTATGCGCTGGCGAGCCTCGCAGGGCTGGTGGTGCTCGTCTACGGCTATGCGAACGCGCCGATTATCGACCTCTACTATCCGCCGGTCTGGACGGCGCATCTGACGCTGACCCTGATGTTGCTGGCGATGATCGTGCTGGTGGCGAGCCTGCTTCCGGCGGGCCACATCGCCGCCAGAACCAAGCATCCGATGGTGCTTTCGGTGAAGATCTGGGCCTTCGCCCACCTTCTGGCGAATGGCGACCTGCGTTCCGTCCTGCTCTTCGGCTCCTTCCTCGCCTGGGGTGTCGTCGTCCGGATTTCGCTCAAGCGGCGGGAAAGGGCGGGCGAAATCAGGCCGCGACCCTTCGTCTCCGCCCGTTACGACCTGCTGGCGATCGTGATCGGCGCGATCGTCTGGGGCCTCTTCATCGCCAGGCTGCATGCGCTGCTGATCGGTGTTCCGCCGATCGTCATGTAGGCTTTGCAAAGGATTCGCGGCATTCCCACTTACAAGGCCCGAAAAATCGGGTAGAAGGCCGCTCACGAACATAAAGGCATGAATGGCCGTCAGGCCGGAGACAACCATGGTTGAGAACAACGACAGCTTCATCCGCGAAGTGAACGAAGAGCTTCGCTCGGATCAGGTCAAGCAGGTGTGGCGCCGCTTCGGGACATACATCATCGGCGCCGCCGTCCTGATCGTGGTCGGCACTGCCGGATACCGCGGCTACGAATACTGGCAGGACCGTCAGTCCTCGGCCGCCGGCGACCAGTTCCTCGCGGCCCTGACGCTCGCCAGCGAAGGCAAGCGGGATGAGGCGCTTGCAGCACTCGCCGCGCTCGAGAAGGACGGCTACGGCGCCTACAGCGTGCTCGCCCGCATGCGGGCTGCAACTGTTCGGGCAGAGAAGGGCGAGACGCAGGCGGCGATCGACGCCTTCACCGCGATCGGCAAGGATACCTCGGTCCCGCAAGTGATCCGTGACGTCGCGCGTCTTCGCGCCGCCTGGCTGCTGGTCGACACCGGCACCTACGAGCAGGTTTCCGCCGAGGTCGAGGTGCTCGCAGCACCCCGCGAAGCGCTGCGCCATTCGGCTCGCGAAGTGCTGGGGCTCGCCGCCTACAAGGCCGGCGACATGGCGAAGGCTCGCGAGTGGTTCGAGCAGATTACCGAAGACAACGAAACGCCGGGGAATGTCTCCAGCCGGGCACAGATGATGCTCGACAACATCGTCGCCTCCGGCAAGGCGCCGTAAGCGGCACACCGGCGGCAGCCAGAAAGCAAGGTCCATGAGTTTTACCGTCGCCATCGTCGGGCGTCCGAATGTCGGCAAGTCCACGCTCTTCAACCGCCTGGTCGGGAAGAAGCTGGCGCTCGTCGACGACACGCCGGGGGTGACGCGTGACCGTCGTCCGGGCGCGGCAAAGCTCATCGACCTGCGTTTCACGATCATCGATACCGCCGGCCTCGAAGAATCCGGTCCCGAAACGCTGCAAGGCCGGATGTGGGCGCAGACCCGCGCCGCGATCGACGAGGCGGACGTCACCCTCTTCGTCATCGACGCCAAGGCCGGACTGACGCCGGCCGACCAGACGCTGGCCGAGATGCTGCGCAAGAGCGGCAAGCCGGTCGTGCTCGTCGCCAACAAGTCGGAAGCACGCGGCTCGGACGGCGGCTTCTACGACGCGTTCACGCTCGGGCTCGGCGAGCCGTGCCCGATCTCTGCCGAGCACGGCCAGGGCATGCTCGACCTGCGCGACGCGATCGTCGCGGCGATCGGCGAGGAGCGCGCCTTTCCGGAAGCGGACGACGAGGCCGTCACCGACGTCGACGTGCGCGATGCGCCTGCTGCGGAAGGCGCAGGCGACGACGAGGAGGTCGAGCCGGAATACGATGAGACGAAGCCGCTCCGGATCGCCGTCATCGGCCGTCCGAACGCCGGCAAGTCGACGCTCATCAACCGTTTTCTCGGCGAGGATCGTTTGCTGACCGGCCCCGAAGCCGGCATCACCCGCGACAGCATTTCCGTCGAATGGCAGTGGCGCGGCCGCACCATCAAGATGTTCGACACCGCCGGCATGCGCAAGAAGGCGAGGGTTCAGGAGAAGCTCGAAAAGCTCTCCGTCGCCGACAGCCTGCGTTCGATCCGCTTCGCCGAACTGGTCATCATCGTCTTCGATGCCACGATCCCGTTCGAGAAGCAGGACCTGCATCTCGTCGATCTCGTTGCCCGCGAAGGCCGTGCCCCGGTGCTCGCCTTCAACAAGTGGGACCTGATCGAGGACCCGCAGGCGTTCCTTGCGGATCTCCGCGAGAAGACCGAGCGGCTGTTGCCGCAGGTGCGTGGCATCCGCGCTGTGCCGATTTCCGGGCAGACCGGTTACGGCCTCGACCGGCTGATGCAGTCGGTGGTCGAGACCGACCGCGTGTGGAACCGCCGCATCTCGACGGCGAAGCTCAACCGCTGGCTCGAAAGCCAGCAGGTGCAGCATCCGCCGCCGGCCGTCTCCGGACGCCGCGTGAAGCTCAAATACATGACGCAGGTGAAGACCCGCCCGCCGGCCTTCATGATCTCCTGCACGCGGCCGGAAGCACTGCCGGAATCCTACCTGCGCTATCTCACGAACGGGCTCCGGAACGATTTCCAGATGCCGGGCGTACCGATCCGCATCCATCTGCGGGCGTCCGAAAACCCGTTCGAGGGCAAGAAGAAAAAGCGGTAGGCCCTAGCCCGTCGCCGTCGCCCAGCGCGGCGAGGGCCGCGCCTTGGCTGCCTCGACATTGTCGAGAAACTGGCGCGTCGCGCGCTCCCATGAAAAGGTCTCGGCAAGAGCCCTGGCATCGTTTCCGGAGCATGTCAGCGCCGTCTCGCAGGCGGAGCGGAGATCCTCCTTCAGAACGCCCGCCTTGCCGTCTCCCGGAATGATGTCGACCGGCCCCGTGACGGGAAAGGCGGCGACCGGCACACCGGAGGCGAGGGCTTCCAGGATGGTGTTGCCGAAGGTATCGGTGCGCGAGGGAAAGACGAAGACATCGGCTTGCGCATAGGCGGCCGCGAGTTCCTCGCCGAACCTTGCGCCGGTGAAGACGACATCGGGATAGCGCCTCTGCAGGTTCTCCCGTTCGGGACCGTCGCCGACCACCACCTTCGAGCCCGGCAGGTCGAGGTCGAGAAAGGCCGGCAGGTTCTTTTCCACCGCGACGCGCCCGACCGTCATGAAGAGCGGCCGCGGCAGGCCGAAAGGACGTTCCGCGCGAGGCCTCGGGTGAAAGAGGTCGAGGTCGATGCCTCGGCTCCAGAGGCGCAGGTTGTCGAGCCCGTGCCCCTCCAGCTCCCGTTTCAGGCTCTCCGTCGCCACCATGCAGACGCCGCCGCCGTTGTGGAACCAGCGGACATAGGCATAGAGCCATGACATCGGCACAGGGATCCGCGCCGCGACATATTCCGGGAAGCGGGTGTGGTAGGTGGTCGAGAATCCCATGCCGTGTTTCAGGCACCAGTGGCGCGCCATCAGCCCGAGCGGCCCTTCCGTTGCGATGTGGATGTAGTCCGGTGCGTGGTGCTCGATGGCGCGGGCGACCCGGCTGTAGCGCGCCATCGACAGTCTGATTTCCGGATAGGTCGGCATGGGTACGCTCGGATAGGCGTCCGGGGTGATCATCGCGACCTCGACGCCCATGCGCGCGAGTTCGCGATTGGTGTTTTCGATGGACCGGACGACGCCGTTGACCTGGGGCCGCCATGCGTCGGTGACGATGACAATTCTGGGCATGCCTGGACGGACTTTTCTAAGACGCCGGAAGGCGGGAACCCTCCGCTTTCTTCAGGCTTTATGTGGCCGCACTGTTACAGGTTGATGTCACCCGCCTGTTCAGAACTCCCGCCTCTGGCCTCGTTGCCGCCTTCGCCTATACTGCCCCCACGATCATCATTGGCCGAACCACAGGAGCCTCGATGCCCTCTCCAGACCACAAGCGCAGTACCCGAACGAGTCGACCGGACTGGTGGCGGGGCGCCACGATCTACCAGGTCTACCCGCGGTCCTTCCAGGATACGAACGGCGACGGCATCGGCGACCTCAAGGGCGTGACGCAGCGGCTCGGCTACATCGCCTCGCTCGGTGTGGACGCGATCTGGCTCTCGCCCTTCTTCACGTCTCCGATGGCCGACATGGGCTATGACGTCGCCGATTATTGCGACGTCGACCCGATGTTCGGGACGCTCGCGGATTTCGACGAACTGATGAAGGAGGCGCACCGGCTGGGCCTCAAAGTCATCATCGACCAGGTCCTGTCGCATACCTCGGACCGGCATCCCTGGTTCGAGGAGAGCCGCGCGCACCGCAACAATCCGAAGGCGGACTGGTATGTCTGGGCCGATCCGAAGCCGGACGGCACGGCGCCCAACAACTGGCTCTCGGTGTTCGGTGGTCCGGCCTGGGAGTGGGACGGCGTGCGCAAGCAATATTACATGCACAATTTCCTCGCGAGCCAGCCGGACCTCAACTTCCACAATCCGGAGGTTCAGGCGGCGCTGCTGGAAGCCGTCGAGTTCTGGCTGAAGCGCGGCGTCGACGGTTTCCGCCTCGATACGGTCAACTACTTCTTCCACGACCGGGAACTTCGGGACAATCCGGCGATGGTGAAGGACGACGACGCGCCGGGCCTCGATGCGCCCGACGTCAACCCCTACGGGATGCAGAACCACCTCTACGACAAGACCCAGCCGGAGAATCTCGTTTTCCTCGAACGACTGAGAGCTTTGATCGATCGCTATCCGGGGCGCACGACCGTCGGCGAGGTGGGTGACGGCGCCCGCTCGCTGAAGACCGTCGCGGCCTATACCGGCGGCGGCGACAAGCTGCACATGTGCTACACCTTCGATCTCCTGTCGCCGGATTTCACCGCGAACCACATCCGCGCTTGCGTCGGCGCGGCGGCCGAAATGATCTCCGACGGCTGGATCTGCTGGGCGTTTTCCAATCACGACGTCACCCGCCATGCGAGCCGGTTTGCGCAAGCGGCCGACGAATGCGAGGCCGTGGCAAGACTCTCGATCAGCATCCTCGCCGCCCTGCGCGGCTCCATCTGCCTCTATCAGGGCGAGGAGTTGGGGCTGCCGGAAGCCGAGCTCGCCTTCGAGGACCTGCGCGACCCCTACGGCATCCGCTTCTGGCCGGCCTACAAGGGCCGCGACGGGTGTCGCACGCCGATGGTCTGGACCTCCGGCGGCAATCATGCCGGCTTTTCGTCGGGGCATAAATCCTGGCTACCGGTGCCGCGCGAGCACAAGGCCCTGTCGGTCGAGGTGCAAGAGGCCGACGACGGTTCGCTCCTCAACCACTATCGCCGGATGATCGCCTTCCGGAACGCGCATCCGGCGGTCATCGAGGGGGGCCTGACCTTCGTCGACATGGAGGAGGACGTGCTTGCCTTTGTCCGCGACAAGGGCAAGGAACGGCTGCTCTTCGTCTTCAATATGCGCCGCGGACCGCAGGACGTTGCGCTGCCGCCCCATGTCACCGTCAAGGAGGTGCTGGAGATGCCCGGCTGCTCCGGATGCATCGAAAAGGGGCAGCTGCGGCTCGGCGCTCTCGACGGCTGCTGTGTGAGGGTATGAGCATGAAGGTCCGCCGGGCGACTCGCGACGATCTGGATACGTGGGGAAGGCTGCGCCTGCAGCTCTGGCCGCAGATTCCGGTCGACGCGCTTGCCGGCGAACAGACCGCCATGCTGGAGACCCCCGGCCGGTTCGCCGTTTTCCTGTGCGAGGAGGGCGGCAGCGTCTGCGGCTTTGCCGAGGCGAGCCTTCGTCGGGATTACGTCAACGGTTGCGAAACCTCGCCGGTCGTCTTTCTCGAGGGCATCTTCGTCGTGCCCGAGCACCGTCGCCGCGGCGTTGCCGGTCAACTCGTCGCCGCCGTCGAGGACTGGGCGCGCGAGATCGGCGTGCAGGAACTTGCCTCCGACGCCGATCTCGCCAACACGGTTTCGCATGCGATGCACAGGCATCTGGGTTTCGAGGAGACACAACGGGTCGTCTATTTCCGCAAGGAGCTGTGAAAAGGCCCGTTTTCCGCCTCCTGTCGTCGATTGCTGTCGCCTAAAGCAGCCACTCCGAGTTCTGCTGTTGTGCCGGCATCACGTCGTCGAGCGAATAGGCCCTGATGTAGTCGATCTGCATCTCGGCACCGCCCGCAAGCCTGTCGGTCGGCGGTCCGGCCGTCCCGCCGACGGCGAGATTGACGACCATATACATCGGATCGTGCATGTCGGCCGGCGTATCGGCGCGCGCAACGGCAACGTCGTCGAAATACCAGACGATCTCCTCTTCCGTCCAAAGCACGCCGTAATTGTGAAAGCCCTCGCTGCCGGAGACCTGGACGGCCGTCGACGTCGTCGTACGCTGGCCGGTCTCGTTCGAGTGAACGCTCACGTTGACTGTGTTCGGGTCCTGTCCCCGCATCTCCACGACGTCGAGTTCCGGCGGCCAGGAGCCGTCGGCCGGCAGCAGCCAGAAGGCCGGCCAGGTGCCCCGTTCGTCGGGCATGTCCGCGCGGATTTCGAAATAGCCGTAGGTCTGCGCGAAGGAGGAATGGGTCGTCAGCATGCCCGAGGTGTAGTCGTAACCCTCGATTTCGGACTGGATGGATGGGGACGCCTGTTCGGCGGTGATCGTCAGGATGCCGTTCTCCACGGAGAAGGGATTGACCTTCGACGTGCCCTCATAGGCCGGGTTGATGTACCATTGCAGCTCGCCATTGCCGGCAAGGGAGCTTCCCTTCTCCGGCGCCCACCAGAACTTCGGGTCCCAAGTCCCGCCGTCGCCGTCGTTCAGCGAGAGCGTGTTGAAGTCATCCGAGAAGGTCTGTGTCAGCTGGGTGCGATCGAGGGAAAGCCGGAACTGGCTCGCACCGAGGTCTTCGACCGAGATATCGGCGAAGACGAGACTTTCGCCGTCTCCGAGATCGAGCCGCACATCGGTGCCCTCCTGGGAAAGATGAGCCGAGACGTCGGCGAAGGAGGTGAAGGCATAGTGTTCGAGGCGGATGATGTCGTCCGCACGAAAATCAGCGATGAGGTCGCTGCCGTTCCCCTTGTCGACGATGAAGACGTCCGCGCCGCCGCCGCCCGTCAGCACGTCGTTGCCGGCGCCGCCGTCGAAGGTCTGGCGGCTCGAGGAGCCGCTGATGATATTGTCGAGATCGTTGCCGAAGGCGTGGCGCACATCGCCGGTGACAGTGAGATTCTCGAAGTTCTCCGGCAGCGTGTAGCTCATCCAGGTGTTGATGGTGTCGATGCCTTCGCCCGGTGCTTCCACGGCGCGGTTGATTGTCGAGTAGAGATAGTAGATGTCGTCGCCAGTTCCGCCGTACATCGTGACGTTGACCGAGCTGTCTCCCCAGATCGAATCATTGCCCGCCGTGCCGTAAAGGCTCGGGCCGGAGCCGGTGGCGGAAAACCAGGCGGTGGAGGTGCCGCTGTAATAGAGGGGAACGCCGAGGGCGTTTTCTACGGATCGGGCCATGGGATACCTCTTTTGTTACGATCCCCGAGCCCACCTTGCACAACCCTAGCATGTGGAAGTGCATTCGTCAGTATGCGTACCGAATAAAACTTCGCAGGTGCGAAAAGGATCCCTCCGCGGCGCCCGCGGCGTCGTTTCACCCGAGCAGCATGAACTTGTCGACGTTGACCATGCCGCGGTCCGAGATCTTCAGATGCGGGATAACCGGGAGCGGCAGGAAGGCGACCTGCAGGAAAGGTTCCTGGAGCGTGGTTCCGAGCGCATAGGCCGCCTTGCGGAGATGGTGGAGGGTATCGCGCACGGTCTCATATGGTTCGAGGCTCATGAGCCCGGCGACGGGGAGGGCGATTTCGCCGGTCACCTTGCCACCGTCGACCACGACGAAGCCGCCCTTGATCTCGCCGAGACGGTTGGCGGCGAGCGCCATGTCGTCCTCACTGACGCCGACGACGCAGATATTGTGGCTGTCGTGGCCGACGGTCGAGGCGATCGCGCCGCGTTTCAGACCGAAGCCCTGGACGAAGCCGTTGGCGTGATTGCCGTTCTTGCCGTGGCGCTCGATGACGGCGACCTTGATGATGTCGCGGTCGAGATCAACGGCGGTCTGGTTGCCGCAGCTCGGCAGCCGGTAGCGGCGATGCTCGGTGATGATCTTGCCGGGCAGGACGCCGATCACCGGCGTTTCGCCCTCCGTCACCGGCACGCCGAAGTCGGCTGCCTTCACGATCCGCGCCTTGACGCTGTCCAGGCCGACGGGGGCAGCCGTCTTGCGGGTTGCGAAGAGTTGGTCCGTCACGCGCCGGCCGGCTGCGAAGACCATCTCGGCCTTGCAGTTCTCGAGGCTGTCGACAACCACGAGGTCCGCGCGCCAGCCCGGCGCGACGAGGCCGCGGTCGCGGAGCCCGAAGGCGCGCGCCGCCGAAATCGAGGCCGCACGATAGACGGCGACCGGGTCTACGCCGTTCTTGATCGCCTCGCGGATCATGTAGTCGAGGTGGCCCTGTTCGGCGATGTCGAGCGGGTTTCGGTCATCGGTGCAGAGCGCGAGGAAAGGTGAGAGCCGTTCGGTGAGGATCGGCATCAGCGCGTGGAGATCCTTCGATACCGAGCCCTCGCGCACGAGGATGTGCATGCCCTTGCGGATCTTCTCGAGCGCCTCCTCGGCGGTGGTGCATTCGTGGTCGGTTCGGATGCCGGCTGAGAGATAGCCGTTCAGGTCGTTGCCGGAGAGAAGCGGCGAATGGCCGTCGATATGGCCGCCCTGGAAGGCTTCGAGCTTCGCCATGCAGACGGGATCCTTGTGGATCACGCCCGGGAAATTCATGAACTCGGCGAGCCCGATCACCTTCGGATGACTGCGGAAAGGAAGGAGCCGCTCGATGGGCAGGTCGGCGCCGGAGGTTTCGAGATGGGTCGCCGGAACGCAGGAGGAGAGCTGGACGCGAATGTCCATGATCGTTTCGAGCGCGCTGTCGAGGAAGAACTGGATGCCCTCGGTGCCGAGCACATTGGCGATCTCATGCGGATCGCAGATCACGGTCGTCACGCCGTAGGGCAGCACACAGCGGTCGAACTCGTGGGGCGTCACGAGCGAGCTTTCGATGTGGAGATGGGTGTCGATGAAGCCCGGCACGACGATGCGGCCGGAAATGTCGATTTCTTCGCGGCCGCGATAATCCCCGCAGGTGCCGACCACCGTATCACCGCAGATCGCGATGTCGGACGCCACCAGTTCTCCGGTGACGAGATCGAAAAAGCGCCCGCCCTTGAGCACGATGTCGGCGGGCTCGCGCCCCGTTCCCTGGTCGATGCGGCGTTCGAGGTCGGTCATGCGGCGTCTCCGATTCTTGTCATCCGGCGTCACTGTAGCGGCTGGCGAGGGGCGCGGGGAAGGGCTGCGATATCATCGATCCTCCGTGTGTGCACGTCCCGTTGCTGTGCCGGCCTCCCGGCAACGGATCCGGTCAGTTCTGTGCAGTGCTCCGCCGCCGGACCGGCAAGCCGTCTCCCTCGCCGCGCGTGACCTTGGCCTATCGGGCTGCATCTGCCTGCGCGGCGTCGAAGCGGGCGTCGACGGGCACGCCGAGTGCGACCGCGAGCGCGTTCGTCTGACTGGCGAGCGCGATGACTTCGAGAAGCTCGGCATGCATCTGCGGCGTCAGACCTTTTGCCCTGGCCGCCGCTGAATGGGAGTGGATGCAATAGCTGCAACCGTTGACGACCGACACGGCGATGTAGATCAGCTCCTTCACCAGAGGGTCGAGCGCGCCCGGTGCCATGACCGATTGCGCCTTCTCCCAGACGGCCCGAAGCTGGACCGGATCATGGGCCAGGACCCGCCAGAAGTTGTTGACGTAATCCGTTCCGCGGCGTTCGCGGATTTCGTTGAAGACGGCGAGTGCTTCCGCACTCGCCTCCTCGTCGGTGAGCAGGGGAAAGACCGCCATCAGACGAGCGCCAGAACGCGGGCAGGGCCGCCGGTGCCGCCCTTGTGCTTCGGCGCGCCGACGACGATCGTCGCGCCCTTGACCGGCAGCTCTTCGAGGTTGTTCAGGCATTCGATCCCGTAGCGCCCGGCCGGCAGCCAGGTGTTGTGTACGGCGAAGTCGGCCGAGTTGCCGGGGTCGAGCGACAGCGTGTCGACGCCGATCGCGGCGACGTCCAGCGTGGCGAGCAGATCAGTCGCCGACTTGCCGAAGCCCGGAAAGGCAAACTTGCCGTCGCCGGCCGTCCGGAAGGAGGGATCAGTCACCTTCTTCGACCAGCCGGATCGCAGTGCCACCACCGCCCCCTTCGGGATGTCGCCGTTGGCGCTGATCCAGGCTTCGATATCAGCGGCCTCGACGGTCGTGTTGGCATCGTCCTTCGCCCGGTCGGTGATGTCGATGATGGCGAGCGGCGCCACGAGCTTCTCCGGTTCGATCTGGTCGACGCTTTTGCCGTCGGCGCTGAAATGGAACGGTGCGTCGATATGCGTGCCGGTGTGTTCGAAGATGGTCAGCTTGTGGAGTTGATAGCCGCTTTTCGCGATCTCCACGGCCCATTCGTATTCGATGCCGGGATTGCCGTCGAAGGTCGGGAAGGACCCGTCATAGGCGTGGGTCAGGTCCACCACCTTGCTCGGGCTCTGCTGTGCGAGGACCGGCGTCTTCACGCCGCTCCCGACGACCGCGGCGCCCGCTATCGCCATGCCCGTGAACAGGGAGCGTCGCGACAACATGTTCTGCTTCACATTCTCGATCACGCAATGATTGCACATAGGGTTTCATCCTCTCCAAATCGACTGGCAGGGAGAGAGTAGCGGATGGGGAAGGTTCGGCAAGTGGCACGGCCGGCCGGGAGGATGGATCAGGTGCGCGGAAGCGCCAGTTCCCTCAGCGGATCACCGCCGTCGATGAACAGTCTGCCCGCAGGTGCGAGAGCAGCGGCAATCCTCATCAACGCTTGCCTGCCGGCCTCCGGGTGACGGCCGTCGAGGGCGCCGACACGAATCGCCACGGCCAAATCGAACGGATCCTCGCCTTCGTCCAGCTCGAACTCCTCCGCGCTCGCCTGCCGGAACGACAGGGCTCCCGGAAAGGCGAAGGCGGTGACCGAAGCACGCGCCGCGTCGACGGCCTTGGCGGAGCGGTCGATGCCGAGGACGAAGCACTCGCCCGACAGCCGCTCGGCGATGAGGCGGGCGAGCACACCGGGGCCGCAGCCGATCTCGAGGATACGCATTCCGGCCGCAAGCGGCAGGGCATCGGCGATCTCGACGAGACGTTGCGATGCCCGTGCCGCCATCGACCTACTCCCTGATCTCGACCGCAAACCCGAAGCGCATGCTCTCGCCCGCGGCGAGAGCCACCGTATAGGGACGCTCGACCAGTTCGGCGGTGCCGCCGGCATGCGCCGCCATGCCGTGCCAGGGTTCGATGCAGAGGAAGGGGGCGCCGGGCTTCTGCCAGAGCGCGACAATGGGCAGGTTCTCGAAGGTGAAGTGCAGCTTCGGTCCGCCGTCGGCGCCGTAAGTGAGGCCGGTGCCGGCGCCTTCGGGGAAGATCAGCGCGTCGTTCTCGAAGAGCGAAGGTGCGAGCTCCAGCCGCCCGTCCTCGAAGGGCGAGCCGTGCAGTGTCTTTCCGATCAGGCCGTTCTCCAGTTGCACGACGCCCGGTTCGGCACCGTTGTCGAGGATCACGCGATGCGCCTTGCCCGCCGCCCCGGGCAGCGGCCAGAGGAACGCCGGATGGAAGCCGATCCCGAAGGGAAGGGGGCTGTCTCCCGGATTGGTCACCTCGGCGGCGACGGTCAGGGTCCGGCCGTCGAGGCGATGCTCGACGGCGAGGCCGAAGTCGAAGGGATAGACCGCGCGCGTTTCCTCCGTCGAGACGAGGCGGTGCCGGCAGGCGTTTGTCGTGTGATCGACGAGATCGAAGATGCGCCGCCGGGCAAAACCGTGCTGCGCCATCGGATAGGTCCTGCCGTTGACGGCGACCAGGTCACCCGGCGCCTTTCCGACGATGGGAAAGAGGATCGGCGAGCGACCGGTCCACCATCGGGCGTCACCATTCCAGAGGAAATCGCGGCCGTCCTTCGTGGTTTTCAACGACTGCATCTCGGCGCCGAGATGACGGACCTCGACGGCAAGCTCTTCGTTCTCGATCAGAATCGTCCCGGACATGGTCACACCCGCCTTTCACGCATCGACCATAGCGCAAGCGCGCCAGTCATCGCCAGCGCCAACGCGTGGCGCTTTCCGGTTCACGTCCGCGGCTTCGCCGCCACCGCCTCGACCGGATGACCGGCGGTCCGCCAGGCGGTGAAGCCGCCCTCGAGATGGCAGACGCTCTCGAGCCCCATCTCTTGCGCCGTTTTCGTTGCAAGTGCGGAGCGCCAGCCGCTTGCACAGAAGAAGACGAAGCGACTGTTCCCGGCAAAAACGGGCTTGTGGTAGGGGCTTTCCGGATCGATCCAGAATTCCAGCATGCCGCGCGGACAGGAGAAGGCACCTTCGATCGTGCCTTCCCCTTCCCGCTCCCGCGGATCACGGAGATCGACGAAGATCACGTCGCTGCGACCGTGCAACGTCCTTGCCTCTGCTGCGTCGATCGCCTCGACGACCGCATTCGCCTCCGCGAGCAAGGCCTTGTAACCCTTCTTCATTCCTGTCCTCCTGCGGCGCAAGGACGCCGCTCTCCCGATCTGTCTTCGGCCCAGACCTTAGCAGCCCGACCGCCGCTGTCACCGGATGCCTTGGTCGAAGACCGGCAATGTATATTCAACCGTATGGTTGACTATCATGTCTCTACGGTCTATGAAGACATTATTCAACCAAATGGATGAATAAAAGCGTAGCGCACGGCAGATATTGCCGTTCGCACCAGCCCGTGGAGGTCATCATGTTTCTCTCTAACAAGAACATCGTCATCTTCGGCGGCTCGGGGGCGATCGGCTCCGCGGTCGCCGGTGCCTGCCTCGCCGAGGGCGCCCGGGTCTTCATCGGCGCACGGGATGTTCGGCGGCTCGCGGCAGCGGCGTCCTTGCTCGACACCGGGCAGGGGACGCTTGAAACCTTCGTGGTGGATACGAAGCAACCCGACCTGGTCGCCCGGTCGGTTGCCGGGATCGCGGCGGGGGTGGACGAGATCGACGTCGTCATGGATGCGACGAGCGTGCCGCACGACCAGGGCATGCAGATCGACGCTCTCGATGTCGACACCTTCATGGTTCCGGTCGACGGCGTTCTTGCTTCGCTGTTCAACACCACCAAGGCGGTCCTGCCGCATATGGGCAAGACGCGTCAGGGTCTCGTGCTGACGCTGACGACGCCGGGAGGTCGCACTGCCGTGTCCGGCCATCTCGGAAACAGCGTCGCCTCCGCCGGCGTCGAGGCCTTTACGCGAGTCTTGGCAGCGGAGCTCGGTCCGCGCAACATCCGCGCCGTCTGTCTCGGTCCGCATGCGCTTGCGGATGCGCCAAGGGCCGGCTCGTACACTGCGAAGCTGTTCGAGCCGAAGGCGGCGGCGATGGGGCTGACGGTCGACGAATGGCTCGGCGCGGCGGCCGGAACGACCATGCTCGGACGGTTGCCGACGCTGCAGGACGTTGCCCAGACGGCGGCCTTCCTGATGTCGGACAGGGCACGCGCGATGACGGCCGCATATGTGAACCTTACCTCGGGCATGATCGCGGACTGACGCGGCATCAACTGGCCACGGACTTTCCTGCATGCTCGAAACGCAAGAAGGCGACTGTCGCCAGCCGCCTCCCGGAGTCGTGGTGCTCTCGACCTTACTCGGCCGGGACGATCTTGCCGTCTTCCCACTTGTAGAGCGAGAAGGCCTGCGAGGTGAGGTCGCCGGTCTCGCCGTAGGTGACCTTGCCGATCGCGGTTGCGATCGGTTCGCCGCTCTTCAGCGCGGTTGCGACGGCTTCCGCATCCTCGGCACTTCCGGCTTTCTCGATGCCGGCCTTCAACACTTCGACGGCTGCGTAGGCGTTGAGGGTGAAGGCCTCGGCCGGAATGTTGGCGGCGGCAAGCGCATCGGCGGCTGCCTTCGAGTCCGGGTTCTTCAGCGCGTCGGAGGCGTTGGTGAAGACCGTGCCGGCCGCAGCTTCGGTGCCGATCGTCCAGAACTCGGTGTTCGACAGGCCGTCGCCGCCGATCAGCGCCGCGTTGACGTTGATGTCTCGCATCTGGCGGACGAGCAGGCCGGCTTCCGGGTGGTAGCCGCCGAAATAGACGACGTCGACCTTCTCCGCCTTCAGGCGGGTGGTGAGCGCGCTGAAGTCCTTCTCGCCGGGCGTGAGCGCGTCGTTGAAGACTTCGGTGATGCCGCCCTCGTTCAGCGTCTTCTTGAAGGCGTCGGCGAGGCCCTTGCCGTACTGGCCCTTGTCGTTGATGATGGCGACACGCTTGTCCTTGAACGCCTCGAGCACGTATTTCGCGGCGACTTCCGCCTGCTGGTCGTCACGACCGCAGGTGCGCAGGACATTGGTGAGGCCGCGATTGGTGAGGTCCGGGGCGGTGGCGGTCGGCGTCACCATCAGGACGCCGTTTTCGGCAAGGACGTCCGAAGCGGGAATGGCGACGCCCGAGGTCACCGGCCCGACGACGAAGCGGATACCTTCGCCGACCAGCTGGTTTGCGGCCGAAACGCCCTGCTTCGGTTCGCCGGCGTCGTCGGCGACCTTCAGGACGACCTGCTCGCCGAGAATGCCGCCGTTCTTGTTGATTTCCTTGATGGCGGTTTCGGCGCCGTTCTTCACCTGCTCGCCATAGGCGGCGACCGGGCCGGTCAGCGGTGCGATCAGGCCGAGGACGATTTCGGCATGGGCTGCTTGTACGAATGCCAGCGAGGCAACCAGGGCGGTGCCGGTCAAGAGTTTCAGGTTCATTTTCGTCTCCTTGGATGGGCCCTTCGGCCCGGGCTCGGCACCGTTCGTCTCCGGTTGGCCCCGGTTCAGGAGCCGCCGGGTCGGTGCTTCATTCATGGCTATCGAAGTCGCGGATGCGACAATAGCGTGAAAGGCGATGAAAGGTAACGTGCTTTGCGTGCAAATATGCATCGGCGGGATAGCCTCCCCCGCAGGGCGGGGGAGGGAATTCGCGGATCAGATGTTGTTTATCAGCACCTTGCGCAGCTTGCCGAAGAGTTCGTCGATCTGGTCCTTGGTGATGATCAGCGGCGGCGACAGCGCGATGATGTCACCGGTGGTGCGGATCAGCAGCCCGTCTTCATAGGCCTTCAGGAAGGCGTTGAAGGCGCGCTTGGTCGGTTCGCCGGCGATCGGTGCGAGCTCGATTGCGCCGATGAGACCGATGTTGCGGATATCGATCACGTTCGGGCAGTCCCGCAGCGCGTGGAGCTGTTCTTCCCAGTAGGGGGCGAGCTCTGCGGCACGGGTGAGCAGGCCCTCGTCGCGATAGGTATTGAGCGTGCCGATGCCGGCCGCCGAGGCGATCGGGTTGCCGGAATAGGTGTAGCCGTGGGCGAACTCGATCAGATGCTCCGGACCGGTCATGAAGGCGTCGTGGATCTCGGAGGTGACGAAGACGGCGCCCATCGGGATCACGCCGTTCGTAAGCCCCTTGGCAGTGGTGATGATGTCCGGCTTGACGTCGAAATACTGCGTCGCGAACGGTGTGCCGAGGCGACCGAAGCCGGTGATGACTTCGTCGAAGATCAGCAGGATGCCGTACTTGTCGCAGATTTCGCGCAGGCGCTGCAGGTAGCCCTTCGGCGGGATGAGGACGCCGGTGGAGCCGGCGACCGGCTCGACGATGACGGCCGCGATCGTCGAAGCATCGTGCAGGTTGACCAGGCGTTCCAGATCGTCGGCGAGTTCGGCGCCGTACTCCGGCTGCCCCTTGGTGAAGGCGTTCTTGTCCGGCTGATGGGTATGGCGGATGTGGTCGACGCCGGTGAGGAGCGTGCCGAACATCTTGCGGTTGCCGACGATACCGCCGACCGACATGCCGCCGAAGTTGATGCCGTGATAGCCGCGTTCGCGGCCGATGAGGCGGGTGCGCGTGCCTTCACCCTTCACGCGCTGGTAGGCGAGCGCGATCTTGAGTGCGGTGTCGACCGACTCGGAGCCGGAATTGGTGTAGAAGACGTGGCTCATGCCGTCCGGCGCGATGTCGACCAGCCGGTTGGCGAGCTCGAAGGCCTTCGGGTGGCCGAGCTGGAAGGCCGGCGCGTAGTCGAGTTCGCCGGCCTGCTCGCGGATCGCCTCGGTGATCTGCGGACGGCAGTGGCCGGCGTTGACGCACCAGAGGCCGGCGGTGCCGTCGAGCACCTGCCGTCCGTCATGGGTCGTGTAGTACATATCCTTCGCCCCGACGAAGAGGCGCGGCGCTTTCTTGAACTGCCGGTTGGCGGTGAACGGCATCCAGAAGGCGCGCAGGTCGTTGGGGGTGGAATTCAGGCGGTTGGACATGATGTTCTCCATGGCCGTTGATTTTGCGGGCGGCCATTTCCCGATTGGCTGCAAAACTGCCGAAAAAAGCGAAAGGCAGGGCCAAATTATCAAGGCTTGGACAAGCGTCAACCCGGCATCACAAAACGTCATGGATGCCCTGTTCGTCGGTTATGGATGGGGGCGAAAATCGCTGGAAAGAACGGGTTTCTCCCGGACTCGCGAACGCCTTCGCCGCCTCGCCGCCCGTCCTGCCGCAAAAAAACAAAGGCCGGCAGATCAGGGATCCGCCGGCCAGGATTATTAGCATGCTCGTCAGTCGAAATCGCCGCTGTATCGAGTTCGGGCGTTCATCGCCCTCCCGACAGCTTCTCTGTCCCCCTCATGCGGGCTTCTTGGTTACGCGGCCGTTCTGTTAGTATTTGCCTGGCAATAGATGTCTTCCAGCGTCTCCAGAATCTTGATGACGGATTCCGACGAGCTGGAATAATAGATCGTCTGCGCGTCGCGTCGTGTCTTCACGAGCTTCTGGGCACGCAATTTCGACAGATGCTGGGACAGTGCCGACTGGCTCAGCCCGACCTGGGTTGCGAGAACGCCAACCGGTACTTCCCCCTTCACCAGGCTGCAGAGAATCATCAATCGTTTGGGGTTCGCCATGGCCGACAGAAGTCCTGCTGCTACGGTCGATTGTTCGGACAATGATTTGGTCTTCATACGTTCAGTCTTCCTTATGTACAGCATCTTTCGGTTGAGAAGATGCCGTTTGCAATCAGTCAAATAAGCCGCTATGAAACTCTAGCGATCCAAGAAAAATTGTATATTCCTAAATTTAAGGTATCGGTTCTTCTGTATTAGTTAGGGCTGATAACAGGTCTTTGCGCCTGGCAATTAAGCGACCAAATTCGTAACGAATGAGTGAATCGCCGCAAATGAGGTCGATTCCGGCCATGTCGAGCCCGCAAAGGGCCCATTTCCCGGGCTTCTGGCCGCATTTTTGGATGGCGATCGTGTTCGCCAGTTCCGGTGCTAATTTAGCTAAATCTAGTAGTGCCTCCGCCTCATGTCCGGCGATGTCTCCCGCCTCCGGAGCGACGATCCGGAAGTCTTCGCCGGTCAGCAGGTAGGCGCGCCCGAAGCCGCCGTTGAGGCTTGCGGACTGGGGCACGAGCCTGAAGAAACCGAAGTCGCCGAAGTCGATGTAGAGCGCGGATTTCGGATGGCGGGCGATGAAGCGCGCCCGCAACCGGCCGTGCTCGCGGGTATCGCGATCGACGGCCTCGGCGAGGCACTGGACCGTTACGCGGGGATGGGCGAGGGGATCGCCCTTGCCGGGAACGCCGGCCAGCAGGGAGGCGCGCGGATCGTTCTTCAAGGCCCGCGTGTGTGCCGAGAGCGCCGAGACGAGGATGACCGCAGAGCCGTCGGTGTCCGTGCCGAGCAGCACGCGGCTCACGAAGGGGAAGCCGGTCTCCGGATCGAGGACGGCAAGGGCGACGTAACGGGCCGAGCGCAATAGCCGGCGGGCAAGCCCGCGCGCCTCGTCGTCGGTTTCACGAATGACCGAAGGTTTGTCCGTCATGGTTTTCCTGCTCGCCTCTCTTTGTCGGAGGGACCGGCGGCAGTGATCCGTCGTCCATGCGGCCGCGCGATGCACGCCGATGCCGCCGAACGCTGCGACACCGACGTTGGTCTTCGAGCCGGTCAGCCTCTCTGCCGGTGCCTCGTCAGCCCGGCCACGATGTCTTCGGCAGAAATCGAGCCGATGACCGCGCCGTTGTCAACCACGCCGATTGCGCCAGGTTGACGCGCCATCGCGTCGAGGATGTCGACGAGCGGCGTTTCCGGTTTTGCTGTCCCCATCACCGTGCTGGGGGTGGCGGCGGCGTCGATGCCCATGCGCATGACGTCGCGGGCAGTCAGCATGTTGATCGGGTTCATGTGCTGGACGAAGTCGGCGACGTACTGGTCGGCCGGATTCTTGACGATCTCCTGCGGCGTGCCGCACTGGATGATGCGTCCGCCCTCCATGATGGCGATGCGGTTGCCGATGCGGAAGGCTTCGTCGAGGTCGTGGCTGACGAAGAGGATGGTTTTCTTCAGGCGGCTCTGGAACTCGAGCAGCTCGTCCTGCAGGCGGTTGCGGATGAGCGGGTCGAGCGCGGAGAACGGCTCGTCCATCAGGAGGATCGGGGCGCCGGTGGCAAAGGCGCGGGCGAGGCCGACCCGCTGTTGCATGCCGCCCGACAGTTCCTGCACCTTGCGACCCGCCCAGGCGGTCAGGTTGACGAGCTCGAGCTGCTCTCCGACGATCCTGTGGCGTTCGGCATCCGGAACGCCGGCGAGTTCGAGGCCGAAGCCGACGTTCTCGGCAACCGTGCGCCACGGCAGGAGGCCGAATTGCTGGAACACCATCGAGACGGAATGCATGCGCAGGTCGCGAAGTTCCGCCGGGTTGCACTTGTAGGGATTGGTGAACTTGCCCCTGTTGGAGACGCTGACGTCGCCGCGCACGACTGGCGCGAGCGCGTTGACGGCACGCAAGAGCGTCGACTTGCCGGAGCCCGAGAGCCCCATGAGCACCAGGATCTCGCCCTCTTCGATGGTGAGCGAGGCATCGGCGACGCCGAGCACCAGCCCGGTTTCGGCACCGATCTCGTCGCGCGTCTTGCCCTTGTCGACCAGCGCGAGCGCCCGTTCCGGATTGGCGCCGAAGACAATGGAGACGTTATCGAACTTGACCGCGGTCATCATGCGTCTCCTTCGTCGGAGGACCGGAATATACGGTCGAGAATAATGGCCAGGATGACGATGCAGAGACCGGAATCGAAGCCCTTGGCGATGTTGACGGTGTTCAGCGCGCGAACGACCGGCACGCCGAGGCCGCTTGCGCCGACGAGCGCGGCGATGACCACCATCGAGAGCGACAGCATGATGGTCTGCGTGAGGCCCGCCATGATCTGCGGCGTGGCGAACGGCAGCTCCACCTTCGTCAGCACCTGCGCCTTGGTGGCACCGAAGGCCTCGGCGGCTTCGACGAGCGACGGCGGCGTCGAGATGATGCCGAGACGGGTGAGGCGGATCGGTGCGGGAATGGCAAAGATGACGGTCGCGATGAGGCCCGGAACCATGCCGAGGCCGAAGAGGATGAGAGCCGGGATCAGATAGACGAAGGTCGGGATCGTCTGCATGAGGTCGAGCATCGGGCGAACGCCGGCATAGAGCCACGGACGGCGCGCACAGGCGATGCCGATCGGAACGCCGACCACCATGGACACGCCGGTGGCTGCGAGCACCAGCGCCAGCGTTTCCATCGTCTCTTTCCAGTAGCCCTGGTTGTAGATGACGAGGAGGCCGATGAGCGTGAAGGTCGCGACACCCGCGGAACGTCTGACGAACCAGGCGACCGCCGTGAAGACGAGGATCATGAAGAGCGGATAGAAATCTTCGAGCCCTGTCCCTTTCAGGTACGGCGCCTGCAGGACGAAGAGCATGGCGTTGATGGATGCGTTGAGGATCGCGGCAATCGCATCGAAGAAAATCTTAAGGTTGGTGGTCAGCCAAGCGACCACTTCCTTCGCTCCAACCCCGATCGGGATCTTGTAGTCGGTCAAGAAGTTCATGAATGTTCCCGGAATCTGGCGCCAAACAAACGCTCATAAAGCTCGCGCGGGAATGGTGCCATTCCCGCGCGCTTGTTTCAACGAACCGATCAGAAACCGATCGCCGACTTCGCTGCCGCCATCGCGTCGCCGCCGTCCTTGGTGGTGACGCCGTCGAGCCAGGGACCGATCGCCGAGCCGTTGGCCTTCAGCCATTCGGTCGCGGCCACTTCCGGATCCTTGCCTTCGTCGAGGATCTTGCCCATCACGACGTTTTCCATGTCGAGCGAGAAGACGAGGTTCTTCAGGAACTTGCCGACGTTCGGGCACTCGTCGAGATAGCCGGCGCGAACGTTGGTGTAGACCGAGGCGCCACCGAAGTTCGGGCCGAAGGTCGCGTCGCCGCCCGTCAGATAGGTCAGCTTGAAGTTGGAGTTCATCGGGTGCGGAGCCCAGCCGAGGAAGACGACCGGTGCGCCGTCCTGTTCGGCGCGGGCGACCTGGGCGAGCATGCCCTGCTCGGAGGATTCCACCACTTCGAAGCCTTCGAGGCCGAAATCGTTCTTCTCGATCATTTCGAGAACGAGCCGGTTGCCGTCATTGCCCGGCTCGATGCCGTAGATCTTGCCGTCGAGTTCGTCCTTGTGCTTGGCGATGTCGGCGAAGTCCTTGATGCCGAGTTCGGCACCCTTGGCGTTGGTCGCGAGCGTGTACTTCGCGCCTTCCAGGTTCGGTCCGAAGGATTCGACGGACTTGTCGTCGATATAAGGCTTGATGTCGTTGCTCTGGCTCGGCATCCAGTTGCCGAGGAACACGTCGATGTCCTTGTTCTTCATCGAGGTGTAGGTGACCGGGAGGGAGAGCACGGTCACCGAGGTCTCGTAGCCGAGCGCCTTGAGGATCACGGATGCCGTGGCGGTCGTCGAGGTGATGTCGGTCCAGCCGACGTCGGAGAAGCGGACAGGCGAGCAGCTCGCCGGCTCGGCAGCGAAGGCCGAAGCGGTTCCGAGCGCGAACACGGCCGCAGCCGTGGCGATCGAAAGGCGGCGCAATTTGGTCTTTTGCATTGGTGGTACTCCCTTTTGTTTTAATGTTCCCAAGTCAACATTCTATACACTACAAAAGCAAGCGCATCCGCGCGTTTGCGCCGTGCTCCCCACCCCCTTTGCGACGTCTCGACATTTATTTTCCCGCTAGGCGCGTCTGTCGCCGCCTCCGGAAAAAGCTGTGATTCTTCACTCCACGGGCTTCCATCCGGCCGAGCTTTTTCCGAAAGGGGCTGCGACCGGAGACACAAGCATGGCAAAGCTCTATTTCAACTACGCATCGATGAACGCGGGCAAGTCCACGATGCTCTTGCAGGCCTCCTACAATTATCAGGAGCGCGGCATGCGCACGGTGATCTTCACCGCCGCCTTCGACGACCGCAGTGGTGCGGGCAAGGTTGCTTCGCGCATAGGTCTTTCGACGGATGCGCTGACCTTCGACGCCGGGACCGACCTCTACTGCGCAATCGAGGAACTTGCCGCCGAAGGGGCGATCGCCTGCGTCTTCATCGACGAGGCGCAGTTCCTGACCGAGGCGCATGTCTGGCAGCTCGCGCGCGTCGCCGACCGGATGTCCATCCCGGTGATGGCCTACGGGCTGAGGACGGATTTCCAGGGCCGGCTCTTTCCCGGTTCTATGGCGCTGCTCGCGCTTGCCGACGAACTGAGGGAAATCCGCACCATCTGTCATTGCGGCCGCAAGGCGACGATGGTCGCCCGCTTCGATGCCGCAGGCAACCTCATTCGGGAGGGCGCGCAGATCGATGTCGGCGGCAACGAGAAATATGTCTCCTTCTGCCGCCGGCACTGGGATGAGAAGTTCAATTTTGCCTGACGTTTCCGCATCTGCCGGCGGATGCGTCTCGCCGCGGCAACCCGCCCCGTGGCAAAAGCCTTAAAATCGTCTATCTTCCGGTCGTCACTGGCTACCCAGGGGCATCAACGACGTGGAGAGAGGTATTCTATGAAAATCAACTGTCTTGTCCTAGCCGCCGCGCTGGTCCTGCCCGCAGGTTTCGCCGCTGCCGACGGCGACCCGGTTGCGGGCGCCAAGGTCTTCAAGCAATGCGCCGCCTGCCATACGGTCGACGGCAAGAACAAGGTCGGTCCGACGCTGCAGGGGGTGATCGGCCGTCCGATCGCAACCGTTCAGGGGTTCAAGTATTCCAAGGCCATGACCGAATTCGGAGCTGACGGCAAGACCTGGACCGAGGACCTCCTGAAGTCCTACCTTCCCAAGCCGAGGGAACTCGTGAAGGGCACGACGATGACCTTTGCCGGTCTCAAGAAGGAAGACGATATCGAGAACGTCATCGCTTACCTGAAGGACCCGGCCGCCGCGAAGTAAGCCGCGCGTACGGCATTGGAGCGAAGCCCCGTCGCCGTTCGGTGGCGGGGTTTTTGTTCGCGCGCGTTCCGGCATTTCGCGCGGGAGGGGCTGCGGGCAGCCGGGGCTGCAATGGTCGGACCGGAGATTTCAGCTGATCTTTCGCAGTCTTACGTGGTAACCGTTGATCGGCGGCGGACCGCAGGGGAGGGAAGGGCAATGGCGAAGCTCGAACTGTTCGACCGGAGAGTCGAGACGGTCCGTGTCGCCCTCGGCGACCTGCGAGAAGAAACGGCGCAGTCGACCGCGGCGCTCGCGAGGATCGCGGCCGCCGAAAGCAGGATGGAGGACGACGAACTGGACGCGGACGCCGCCCGTCTCGCCCAGACCATCCGTCGGCAGGAGGCGATTGTCGCGACGATCGCCGAGCTCGTTTTCGGCCTCGATCAAGCGACGAAGGCGATTGCCGCCGAATTCGAGGCGATGAAGCGGTTCACGCGCCTCGAACGCTTCGTCGCGTTCTTCTCTGCGCGGAAGGCCGCAAGGATGCGGCATTCGCGTACGATGGAGCATTCGCTTGCCGCAAGGCTCGAGGACCTGCTTTCGAAATCCGACGCGATCCTTCGCCTGATCGAGGAGGAGCGTGCGTTTTTCGCCGAGCAGCAGCAAAGGGCGGAGGGAGACCTCGTCCGCCTGATCGAACGCCGGAAGGGGACGGCGCGCCTGCTCGACCTGGCGGCGCGGCAGCCCGACGAGTCCGGACTGTTCGCCGAGGACGCCCTGCTGGAGCGCGCCACATCCATTTTCCGGGCACAGGTCGAATCGTTGAACGACGGCATCGCCGCCATGCAGACACTGCTCAACAAGCTGTCGATCGACGGGCTGCAACGAGGTTTCCTCCGTCAGGCGGTCGAGGGCTGGGGCTTCGGCGGCTTCACGCCGGGCGTGGCAAGCGAGATCCACGCCGCAAGCCGGGGCGCGCAGGCTGCGCGCGAGATCCGGCGTCGCAAGACGCACGCCGACGACGCCTTCGCTCGTCGTTTCGCCAGCCTTCTGGAAAAGCACGACGCGTCCGGCTAAGACTTCCGGCAGGGGCGGCCACGTCGCGCGCGGCTGCAGTGTGTCAGCGGTGTCGAGCGACATCGCAAGGGAAAGGTTCAGGGGGACAAATGGCAAAGCTTGCATTGGGGCACGCGCTCGGAAGCAATGGCGGCGGGTCGTCTGCCGGCGGCATCGGGCGGGCGAGAATTCTGCTCTACGTCGGTGTCGCCGCGATCGTCGCAGTCATGGGGAGCAAGTCGTTCTATACGGTCGACGAAGGGGAGCGCGGCGTGATCCTGCGGATGGGGGCGGTGATCGGTACCGCCGAGCCGGGGCTCGGTTTCAAGATCCCGTTCCTCGACCGGGTCGTGAAGATCAGCGTCCAGAGCCGTGCCCAGATCTACGAACAGGTGGAAACATATTCCCGCGATCAGCAGGCCGCGACGATGAAGCTCTCCGTCAACTACCGGCTTCCGGCGAACGAGGTCGAGCGCATCTACGCCGAGTACGGCGGCGAGGACGGCGTGGTGCAGCGCCTGATCGACCGGCGCGTCTTCGAACAGGCGAAGAACGTCTTCGGCAAGTTCAACGCGGTGACCGCGATCCAGGAGCGTGTGCGACTGAACGCGGAAACGGAAACCGCGATCCGCGATGCGGTGAAGGGACCGGTCCTCATCGACAGCGTGCAGATCGAGAACATCGATTTTTCGGATGCTTACGAGCAATCGATCGAAAACCGCATGCTGGCCGAGGTCGAAGTGCAGAAGCTGCGCCAGAACGCCGAGCGGGAAAAGGTGCAGGCGGAGATCACCGTGACCCAGGCGAACGCCCAGGCGCAGGCCGTGCGTGCGCAGGCGGAGGCACAGGCTGCGGCGACGCGGCTTGCCGGCGAGGCGGAAGCCGACGCCATCCGGGCGAAGGGGGCGGCGCTGCGCGACAACCCGGCGCTGATTGACCTCATCGCTGCGGAGCGTTGGAACGGCCAGTTGCCGGCGACGATGATTCCGGGTTCAGCAGTCCCGTTCATCGGAACCAAATAGGGCTGGCGTCGGCGCTTCCCGGACGCTGTGTCGCGCTTGGTCTCGGCGGAAGCTGCTTTTATGATGCTGTCAAAGGCGATCGGCGGGTGCTTCGCCAGGCTGTTGCATCCCGCCCCGTCGCGACATATGTGCATGACGAGAGAAGCTCTCGCCATGGCTGCGACGGCACAAGGAGACGACCATGCTTGACCCGATCATTGCATTCTTCCATCGTGTCTTCAGCGCCGTCGGACGCGGTGTCGGATTGGTCGTCGCCGGTTTGCTATGGCCGTTTCTGGCCGCTCACGGATGGTATTCGCGCCGCACCTGGCTGGTCAGGGGACCGATCCTCCTGCTCCTGCTCCTGCTGATCGGCCTTTATGGCCAGTTCTTCTGGCGCACGCAGGTCTGGTACAATTTCGATCCGGAATTCGTCCAGGCCTACAAGTTCGAGGAGCGCAAGCATCCGGCCGGGCAGCCGGTCGCCGAGCAGCCCGGCACCTGCGAGAACTCGGCAATCGTCAGCATCGTCTCCGATCTCACCGACGCCAACGTCAACAAGAACACGTGGATTTCCTCGACGCTGCTCTACAAGATCGGTTTCTTCGGCGTTGACTGGGATCACACGCCCTTCTTCGACAACAAGGCGTCCTTCCAGCGTGGCGTCAACCAGGTAGCCCGCCGCATGGCGATCGAACTCGTCGACAATCTCGGGCGCGTGCGTGGCACGTCGAGCATCAACAACGATCTGCAGGAAGCCCGCGGCAACATCCAGTTCGACGAGGGGACCTGGTACTTCGGAACCAGTCCGTTCGGCTTCAAGACGCCGACCCCGAGCTTCTATCGCGCGGCGATCCGCAACTGGACGAAGTTCAACGCCGATCTCGCGGCCTGCAAGGCCGTCTTCGACCCGCGCGCCGACAACCTCGTCCAGCTCCTCGACCGCATGGCGAGTGATCTCGGCAGTACGTCCGACATCCTGCGCCGCCGTTCGGAGGAGTTCAATGCCGGCTGGTTCGATACGCGCGCCGACGACCGCTTCTGGTTCGCCTATGGTCAGCTTTACGGTCAGTATGCCGTCCTGCGTGCGGCACGTGCCGACTTCGTCGACGTCATCCGGGACCGCAATCTGACCGCCATATGGGCGGAGATGGAAAAGCAATTGCAGGCGGCGCTCAGAATTCAGCCCGCGATCATCTCGAACGGCAGCGAGGACGGCTGGATCATGCCGACGCATCTCGCGACGATGGGGTTCTACCTGCTTCGCGTCCGCTCGAACATGGTTGAAATCCGCTCGGTGCTCGATCGCTGAGGCCGGCGGCGGGACCCCGGCGGGGCGGATCTTCGCCGGGAGACGTAATGAGCGTCAGATCAGCTTCAGGCGGATCGCCTTGGCGACGAGCTGCGTGCGGTTTACGCAGTCGAGCTTCTTGATCGCATTCATCATGTAGGCGTTGACCGTGTGGTCGGAGAGGGAGAGAATCTGCCCGATCTCCACCGAGGTCTTTCCCTGCGCGGTCCAGCGAAGCACTTCCAGCTCGCGCGCCGAGAGAAGGTTGGCGCAGGCCTTTTCGGCGCGGCGGATGCGGTCGAACACGTCGAACGCCTGCAGCGTGATCATACCGAGTTCGTTGATTTCCGCCTGGGCCAGTGGCGGGCGGCTTCCGTCGTAACGGAAGAAATAGCGACTGGAATCGACCGAGGTCAGCGGCAAGACGAGCCCCATCTTCAGTCCGTACTTCCTGAGCAGATCGAACATCATCTGCGGGAAGTCGAAATCGCAGGCGCCGTCGTCCTCGACGGTCCAGCATTGCGGCATCACCGATCGGCTGAGTTGCGGCAGGACCGGGCAGTAGCGCAGCAGACGGTTGCTGTCGAACTCGCGGATGTACTGTGCGGGAAGTGTGGTCTCGAGGAAGTGCGGGGCCAGGAACTCGTCGTCGCTCGAAGGGGCGGTGAGCACGGAAACATGCTGCAGCCCGAACCGCTCCGCCACCCGCATCATGCACTCCATGAATCCGGAACGTGTCTCGATGCTCGAAATTTCGCTGCTGAGGAGCGACTGGCGTTGGGCGGCTATCATCTTCGCGCGTTCGAATTAGACCTGTTGTAATGTTAACTTTAGCGAATATAGCAGAACGATTGAAAAGTCAGCTTTTTTTACGCCATCGGTGGCCGGTGACGAGAACAATTTTTGGCGGTTCCGATTTATCGTTAAATCCCAATATGTTATCTTTCCTATATGTCAGACGGGAAGGAGCGAACTGGCTTTGACTTCCTCCATCACGGCATAGGTATGCGTCTCGCGCACGCCCGGGAGTGGCAGAATCACTTCGGACAGAAACTGCCGGTAGGCCTCCATCCCGGCCACCCGCGCCTTGACGAGATAATCGAAGCCGCCGGCGACCATGTGGCACTCAATCACATCGTCGCTGCGCTTCACCGCCGCCGCAAATGCGTCGAAGACATCGGGTGTGGTGCGGTCGAGCTTGACTTCGATGAAGACGAGCAGGCTGCGCCCGAGTTTCTGCGGCGAAAGGATCGCCATGTAACCGGTGATGAAGCCGTCGCGGGTCAGTCTCTTGACCCGTTCCGCCGTGGCCGTGGGCGACAGGTTCACGCGTTCGGCCAGTTCGATATTGGTGAGCCGGCCCTCCTGCTGGAGGGCGCGGAGGATCTTGCGGTCGAGGCGATCAAGCTCTTTCATTGTTCCCTACGGATATCGACATTCGTGGATATTTTCTCCGAGTAAATATCAAAATATGGTGAGTATCGCTAGTATGTTGTCGTTATCTTGCCGATAACACGGAGGTGACAATGATCAACCCAGACATGCCCACAGTTCCGCCCTTCAGCGCCCCCTTCACCGGCGACGACGATGCCCTTCTCGGGCAACTCGCCGCGGAACTTTCCTTCACGCCTGCCCAGAATGCCGCCATCGATCGGCGTGCGACGCGCTTCATCGAGGCGATCCGCGACAGTTCCGGCTCGATCGGCGGGGTGGAGGATTTTCTGCGCGAATACGGGCTTTCCACCCGCGAGGGGCTGGCGCTGATGGTGCTTGCCGAGGCGCTGCTGCGCGTGCCGGATGCGCTGACGCAGGACCGGCTGATCGAGGACAAGCTGAAGGAAGGCGGCTGGAGCGAACATGAGGCGCATGGCGAGAGCTGGTTCGTTTCGGCGTCCGCCTGGGCGCTCGGCCTGTCCGCCCGCGTCATCCGTCCCGGCGAGACGCCGGAAGGCGTGGTGCGCGGTCTCGTCAAGCGGCTGGGGCTTCCGACGGTGCGCAGCGCCACCAAGCAGGCGATGCGGTTCCTCGGTCATCACTTCGTGCTCGGCGAGACAATGAAGGACGCGCTGTCGCGTGCGGCAAAGAGCGAGGAGAAGGGCTATCGCCATTCCTTCGACATGCTGGGCGAAGGCGCGCGGACCTCGGCCGACGCCAAGCGCTACTTCCAGTCCTATGCCGAGGCGATCGAGGCGATCGGCGCCTTCATGGCGAAGCACGGCAAGGGCAAGCGGCTGCCCGACCGCATGGGCATCTCGGTCAAGCTCTCGGCGCTGCACCCGCGCTATCTCGCGACCCATCGCGACCGCGTCATGCGCGAACTGGTGCCCGACCTCCTGAAGCTCGCGCAGATGGCCAAGGCCCACGAGCTCAACTTCACCGTCGATGCGGAAGAGGCCGACCGGCTGGAACTGTCGCTCGACGTGATTGCCGCCGTCTTCGCCGATCCCTCGCTCGCCGGCTGGGACGGGTTCGGCCTGGCGATCCAGTCCTATCAGAAGCGCGCGCCCGAGGTGATCGACTATATCGACGATCTCTGCGTCGCGCACGGGCGGCGGATGATGGTTCGCCTCGTCAAGGGCGCCTACTGGGATACCGAGATCAAGCGGGCGCAGGAGCGGGGGCTCGACGACTATCCCGTCTGGACGCGCAAGCCGGCGACGGACCTCGCCTATCTCGCCTGCGCGAGCCGGCTGCTCGCCAAGCGGGCACGCATCTTCCCGCAGTTTGCGACCCATAATGCACTCACCGTCTCGACCATCCTCGAACTTGCCGGCGCCGACCGCTCCGGCTTCGAGTTCCAGCGCCTTCACGGCATGGGCGAGGCGCTCTACAACAGCCTCCTCTCCGGCGACGATCGCGTCGCCTGCCGCATCTATGCGCCCGTCGGCGGCTACCGCGACCTTCTTGCCTACCTCGTCCGTCGCCTGCTCGAAAACGGCGCCAATTCCTCCTTCGTCGCCGTTGCCGGCGACAAGAACGTGCCGGTCGCGACGCTGCTGGAGCGGCCGGCGGAGCGGCTCGGTCTCGATCAGGGCCGCAGCGTCCGTCACAGCCAGATCCCGCGGCCGCTGCAGATCTACGGCGCCCGCAAGAACAGCGCCGGATTCGAATTCGGCCATCGCGAGAGCCTCGCGCAGCTGGTGAAGGAACTCTCCGCCGCGCGTTTCGACATCGCCGCCGTGCCGCTGGTTCCGGGTGTGGCGCCGGCCGGCGACGCGCAGCCGGTGCTCTCTCCCGCAGACCGGTCGCGCCGCATCGGGACGGTGGTGAACGCGACCGCCGCCGACGTCGACAAGGCGTTCGTTGCCGCCCGCAAGGGCTTTGCCGGCTGGTCGCGCGCGCCCGTCGAAACGCGGGCCGCCTGCCTCGAACGGATGGCGGACCTTCTCGAAGCCGATCGCATCCGGTTCGTCGCGCTGCTTTCCGCGGAGGCGGGCAAGACGCTCGACGACGGCATCGCCGAGGTGCGCGAGGCGATCGATTTCTGCCGCTATTACGCCGGCGAGGCGCGGCGGCTCTTCGCCGAGCCGGACGCGATGCCCGGCCCGACCGGCGAAGACAACCGCCTGCTCTGGCGTGGTCGCGGCGTGTTCGCCTGCATTTCGCCGTGGAACTTCCCGCTGGCGATCTTCCTCGGGCAGGTTTCGGCGGCGCTCGTCGCCGGCAACGCGGTGCTCGCCAAGCCCGCGCCGCAGACGCCGCTCGTCGCCTACGAGGCGGTCCGGCTCTTCCACCGGGCGGGCGTTCCGGCCGACGTGCTCTGCCTGCTGCCGGGGGCGGGCGAAGTCGGCGCGGCGATTGCCGCCCATCCGAAGCTCGGCGGCCTCGCCTTCACCGGTTCCACCGCGACGGCCCAGGCGATCAACCGCTCGCTCGCCGCCAAGAACGGGCCGATCGTGCCGCTGATTGCCGAAACCGGCGGCATCAATGCGATGATCGTCGACGCCACGGCGCTCGGCGAGCAGGTGGCCGACGACGTCGTGATGTCGGCCTTCCGCTCGGCGGGCCAGCGCTGCTCGGCGTTGCGCATCCTCTATTTGCAGGAAGACATCGCCGACGGCATGCTGGAAATGATCGAAGGGGCGGCCCGCGAGCTGAACCTCGGCGATCCGGCACGCGTCACCACCGATGTCGGTCCGGTGATCGACGAGAAGCAGCAGGCGATGCTGACCGGCCACATCGAGGACATGCGCAAGTCGCAGAAGGTCCGCTATGCCGGCACGGTGCCGAATACCGGCGTCTTCGTCGCCCCGCACATCGTCGAGCTCGATCGGCCGGAAGCGCTCACCAAGGAGGTCTTCGGTCCCGTCCTGCACGTCGTGCGCTGGAAGGCGAAGGATCTGCCGAAGGTCGTCGAGGCGATCGCCGCGACCGGCTACGGGCTCACCCTCGGCGTCCACAGCCGCATCGAGGCGACGGTGCGCACCGTCGCCGATGCCCTCGACGCCGGCAATGTCTACGTCAACCGCAACATGATCGGCGCGGTCGTCGGCACCCAGCCCTTCGGCGGCTCGGGCCTTTCCGGCACCGGCTTCAAGGCGGGCGGACCGGCCTACCTGATGCGCTTTGCGCAGGAGCAGGTGGTCTCGGTCAACACGGCCGCCGCCGGCGGCAATGCGAGCCTGATCGCCATCGGCGAAGGCTGAGGACGGAGAAACGGGAGGCGATCGCCTCCCGTTTTCGTTTGTCGGCATCGAACCGGTCGCCCGGCTCTCGGGCGACCTCTCTCCGATACGCGGGCCTGCGCCATTTGGTCCCGAAATTGTCGGGGCCAAACGCTTGCTGGCCTGCGGCCCGCCGGTTAAGGATCAGGTATATCACGCCGTTTTCGTGCAGGCGGCAGGCGCCTTGCCCGGTTTCAGGACGTGAGACAAAGGGGAGGGGTGTGCATGACCGGAATGAAATCGGATATCGAGATCGCGCGGGCCGCGGCAAAGAAGCCGATCACCGAGATCGGAGCGAAGCTCGGCATTCCGCCGGAGAAGCTCGTTCCCTACGGCCACGACAAGGCGAAGGTTTCGGCCGATTTCATCAAGTCCCTTTCCTCCCGGCCGGACGGCAAGCTCATCCTCGTCACCGCGATCAACCCGACGCCGGCGGGCGAGGGCAAGACCACGACGACGGTCGGTCTCGTCGACGGTTTGAACCGCATTGGTCGCAACGCGATGGTCTGCATCCGCGAAGCCTCGCTTGGGCCCTGCTTCGGGGTGAAGGGCGGGGCGGCCGGCGGCGGCTATGCGCAGATCGTGCCGATGGAGGACATGAACCTCCATTTCACCGGCGATTTCCACGCGATCACCTCGGCGCACAACCTGCTTTCCGCGCTCATCGACAACCACATCTACTGGGGCAACGAACAGGCAATCGACAGCCGCCGCGTGACCTGGCGCCGCGTCATGGACATGAACGACCGGGCCTTGCGCGAGGTCGTCTGCTCGCTCGGCGGTGTGGCGAACGGCTATCCGCGCGAGACCGGCTTCGACATCACCGTCGCTTCGGAAGTAATGGCAATCCTCTGCCTCTCGGAGGATCTCGCCGACCTCGAACGCCGCCTCGGCGAGATCATCATCGGCTATCGCCGCGACAAGAGCCCGGTGCGTGCCCGCGACATCAAGGCCGACGGCGCGATGGCCGTGCTCCTGAAGGATGCCATGCAGCCGAACCTCGTGCAGACGCTCGAAAACAATCCCGCCTTCGTGCACGGCGGCCCCTTCGCCAACATCGCCCACGGCTGCAATTCGGTGGTCGCCACCCGCACGGCGCTCAAGCTTGCCGATTACGTGGTGACCGAGGCGGGCTTCGGCGCCGATCTCGGGGCGGAGAAATTCTTCGACATCAAGTGCCGCAAGGCCGGCCTGCAGCCGGCGGCGGCGGTGATCGTCGCGACCGTCCGGGCGCTCAAGATGAACGGCGGCGTGAAGAAGGACGACCTCGGGCAGGAGAATGTGGACGCCGTCGTCGCCGGCGCGGAAAACCTCGCCCGCCATATCGAGAACGTCCGCAAGTTCGGCGTCCCGGTGGTCGTCGCGATCAACCATTTCGGCTCGGACACCGAGGCCGAGATCGAGGCGGTCAAGCGCTGCGCCGCCCGCCAGGGCGCCGAGGCGATCCTCTGCCGGCATTGGGCGGAGGGCTCCGCCGGCATCACCGAACTCGCCACGCGGGTCGCCGATCTCGCCGATGCCGGCATGGCGCATTTCTCGCCGATCTATCCGGACAAGCTGCCGCTCTTCGAGAAGATCGAGCGCATCGCCCGCGACATCTACCGCGCCGGCGAGGTGACCGCCGACAAGCAGGTGCGCGAGCAGCTGCGGCTCTGGGAGGAGCAGGGCTATGGCGGGCTGCCGGTCTGCATCGCCAAGACCCAGTATTCCTTCTCCACCGATCCCGGCCTTCGCGGCGCCCCGGAGGGGCATGTCGTCAACGTGCGGGAGGTGCGGCTTTCCGCCGGCGCCGGCTTCGTCGTGGCGATCACCGGCGAGATCATGACCATGCCCGGCCTGCCGCAATCCCCCGCCGCCGAGCGGATTTTTCTGAACGAGCAGGGGTATATCGAGGGGCTGTTCTGAGGGGCGGGTGTTGGGCTGAGGCGGACAGTCACCGAAGGCGGCCGAGGGGTCTTCATCCGTCTTGGCCGATCTGAAAGGATTCGTCGACTTCTGAAAAATCGCTAGTGGACTTCATTTTTTCTACCTGCTATAAGGTGAAAAAAATGAAGTCGGAGCCTGTGGATGAGCACTGTTGCGAGCACTGCACTCTATCAGCATCCTTTCGACGCTCGTCGTCGTCTGATGGAGCTGGGCATTTCTGTCGAAGCCTTAGTCAAGGCTGTTCAGGCGGGGCACGTGGCCCGGTTGAACTGCACGGATAACGACCCACCGTTCATCCCGGGAACTGAGGCTTGGAGGATGGTTGTACGTACCCTGCGGGATGAATTGGTGCCTCTTGGTTGGCGCAAGGACGACCCGAGCAACTATTCTTTGGTGATCAATGATTCGAGCGAGATCAACATCGTAGTTGCGAGTGCCGACGATCTCACTTGCAGGTGGCCTGGCAGACCGAGAACCAAGTCCCTCAAGGGCCTCTTTACTGAGGCAGCTGTGTTGAAGAACAGGCTGGAGGGCGACCTTTTCCCCGAGACGGTGGAAGCTGATCTTCGGCGGGCTGCGACCGTCCTTAACTACAAGACGTATATGCTGCTCATAAACATTGATGATGAACAATGTCGGGCCGAGCTGTCCCTGCCGTCGAACTTTGACGACCAGATGGTGACCGACTGGGCTGAACGCATATTTATCCCCATACCTGGTGTGGACGGAGGCGTGCCCGAGAAAGTAGATGACGCGCCCGATATCGACGTGCCGGTGAAGCGCAAGGCTGCATAAAATGTTCAACAAGTCGCGGCTGAAAGTCGCTCGTCAGCGCGCTGGGCTGACGATGCGAGAACTCGCGTCCAGAGTTGGTATCGAACCTCGTACTGTGACCGGCTATGAGGCTGGAGAATACCTGCCGAGCGATGAGGTCGCTCGGAGATTCGCGCGGGTACTCGGCTTCCCGTTGGAATTCTTCATGGCTGACGACCTGGACATACCCCAAGTGGAAGGTGTGAGTTTTCGGTCTATGAGCAAAATGACGGCTCGGCAGCGGGATGGTGCAATCGCCGCTGGCGCTGTAGCCTTCCTTTTGTCGGACTGGCTGGAAGGCGAGTTTGATCTGCCGGACGCTGATCTACCCGACATGCGAGAAGAGTTGCCTCAGACTGCTGCGGCTGGACTGCGAGACTATTGGGGCCTGGGCAACAGACCCATTAAGAACATGGTTCACCTGCTGGAGCTGAAAGGTGTTCGAGTCTTCTCTCTTGGAGAGGACGGCAAAGAAGTCGATGCATACTCATTGTGGCGGGGAGCACGGCCTTATGTCTTTCTAAACACTCAGAAATCGGCAGAGCGAAGCCGATTCGACGCTGCTCATGAGCTCGGGCACCTCGTGTTGCACAAGCATGCTGCGCCAAATGGCTTGGAGGCAGAAAAGCAAGCTAATGAATTCGCGGCGGCCTTCTTGATGCCCGAGGCGCCACTTCGGGCTGTGGGCCGCGTTTCAGGGCTTCCTAAAGTCGTGCAACTGAAGCAGGATTGGGCGGTGTCCGTTGCTGCTATGGCCTACCGACTGCACGAGATCGGCCTCCTTACCAAATGGAATTACCAGCAGATCTTTATCGAGATCTCAAGGCGTGGCTGGCGGGTTGAAGAGCCTTCGCCGATTCGACGCGAGCAGTCTCAGATATGGCATAAGGTGCTGGGTGAAGTTCGCCGGGAGGAACAGTTCGGATTAGTCGGTTTGTCCGAGCTTCTGTCGTTGCCTGAGGCGGAACTCGCGAAACTGTTGTTTGGTCTCGTGACCGTTGGTATGCCGTCGACCCCGCGGACGGTGCCAAGTACGCCTCCTCGTGGTCATCTAAGGCTGGTGAAATAATCTCCGAAACACGATCCTTCTGGGGATAGTATCTACCGCGCGAAACGGATCCTACGCATGCGGAGCTATCGAAACCTTGAACAGCAGTTCAAACGGCAGCATTGAGGAAGCCGAAAGGTGTCCTCAGATGCCCGAAACGGGGCAGATGCAGTCACCGAGTCACAGTCGCTCTACGGCAGGAGAACGGGTCGTGGCCCCTAAGACCTGATCGTCAGGATACGGCCCCCAGTCTGTCCCCCGCTCGCGCAAGCCCCTATCTCCGCTCCTGCATAGCGTGATCCCCCTC
>UEGQ01000018.1 GCA_900466005.1 Hyphomicrobiales bacterium | reverse complement strand
AGGGTTTGCAAAATCGCTTTTACATTTGCTTTGCACAGCGCAGCTTCGGGACAACCAATGCCCGATCGTCAGAGCGATGGCAGGTTTGCGCCCTCATTTCGGACGCGCGGGGGCCAGGTTCATTGCCCTGAAACCAGCCGTTCATCGAAGCTACTTTTCGCATAAGGACATTCGTCCACGAGCGTAGTACACGAGTGAACAGTTCGAGCGCCGCAGGGGCGACCTCGGCATCACCTGTTCCATGAGCTGATAGGGGCATGTCTGGGACAATGCGTGATGAAACGTATTTGTTGTCGCTCAAACGCAAGGTCTACAGCAGCAGGACGCGGCAAAGGCAGACGTGTTCTATTACGTCGGGCGCTTCTTCGGTCGGATGCGTCGCCACTCGATACGGAGATATCTGAGCCAAATGACTTCGCGACCAAGGCGTAATTTATCCGGCTCCGACTCCAAAAAAGCGACAGCAGGCCCAGCCTATCTCAATCAGTGAACGGCCGTGCTCACCACCGAGTATGGGTGTAGCGCCTTGAACTGCGCGATCATTGCCGTCGCCTGCTCAAGCACATGTTCCGCATTTTGCACGTCGTCGCGCGCCAGCTCGTCAGCACTCACGAAAATTGCCTGCGCCATGTTGGCTGATAGCGCGGCGAAATGGCGATTACCTTCAACGAAGGCTTCGCGTGCAGTTCCCTCCAGCATACGCGCAATGTCGACAAAGACGTCTTCGCGTTCCTCAACGCTGAGATCTTTGATGATCTTGATCTTCTCTTCCATTTTCAATCTCACTCAAGATAGACGTGCGATATCGGCCGAGCTCGTCAAGCCTCGGCCGCGAAAGAGCTAGGAAGAGAAAATTCTCGTTTCAAGCCCTCAGTGCAGCTTGAACTCGCCGTCGACGCGTCGCCATTCATTCGGCCCGATGAGGCGTCGATGGCTATAGCGCACAGAATGCAGAGGTCCATCGAGGCTGGTCTGCCAGAAATCGAGGAACTTGTGCATTTCTGGAAAATCGGGAGCCAGATCATAGTCCTGCCAGACATAAGTCTGAAGGACCGATTCAAAATCAGGAATGCGATAAAGGATGTGCGCCGTCGTGAGACCGTAGCCGTTGAGCTGCCGCTCCAGGTCTGATGAGAATTGCATGCATCATCTCCATTTCATGACAATCATAAAGTGGCGAAAAAATGCGTTCTCATCAATGAATTTGTGAGCGCAAAGTTTCCTCTTTGCCTTTGTGTTCAATGTGTTAGCAGCCGCGCCACGTGAGTGCTAATTTTTCTCTTGCGCCCTCTTGAAATCGAAAAATTACGAAACCAAATCGTGGCGCGTGAAACGCTCAGATCAGGGCTTTTCGCACCCGCCCGGACTGGTCATCCGGTCCGGTGAGGGGAACAACGTCATCTTTTTTGCTCAATGGAGGAAAACATGTCGTTCCGACCGCTTCATGATCGCATTCTCGTCCGCCGCGTCGAATCCGAAGAAAAGACCAAGGGTGGCATCATCATCCCCGACACCGCTAAGGAAAAGCCTCAGGAGGGCGAGGTGATCGCCGTCGGGCCCGGCGCACGCAATGAGGCTGGCCACATTCAGGCGCTCGACGTCAAGGCAGGTGATCGCATCCTGTTCGGCAAATGGTCCGGTACCGAAATTAAGATCAACGGTGAAGACCTGCTGATCATGAAGGAAAGCGACGTCATGGGCATTATCGAAGCCCAGGCCGAGCAGAAGAAGGCCGCCTAAATCAGGCGCGAGCATAGATACCAGTCAGATAGCTGCCTATTGAGGAGTTAGACAAATGGCTGCAAAGGAAGTCAAGTTCCACACCGATGCCCGTGAACGCATGCTGCGAGGGGTCGATGTTCTTGCCAATGCTGTGAAGGTGACGCTCGGTCCAAAAGGCCGAAACGTCGTGATCGACAAGTCCTTCGGCGCTCCGCGCATTACCAAGGACGGCGTTTCCGTCGCCAAGGAAATTGAACTGGAAGACAAGTTCGAGAACATGGGCGCCCAGATGCTGCGCGAAGTGGCGTCAAAGACCAATGATCTCGCCGGCGACGGCACCACCACCGCGACCGTGCTCGCCCAGGCGATCGTTAAGGAAGGCGCCAAGGCGGTCGCTTCGGGCATGAACCCGATGGACCTGAAGCGGGGCATCGATCTCGCCGTTGATGCGGTCGTCAAGGAGCTTAAGAACAACGCGCGCAAGATCACCAGCAATTCGGAAATCGCCCAGGTGGGTACGATTTCCGCAAATGGCGATTCCGAAATCGGCCGCTACCTGGCCGAAGCGATGGAGAAGGTCGGCAACGAAGGCGTGATTACCGTCGAAGAGGCCAAGACGGCTGAAACCGAACTCGAAGTCGTCGAAGGCATGCAGTTCGACCGCGGCTACCTCAGCCCATACTTCGTCACCAACCAAGACAAGATGCGGGTCGAACTTGAGGATCCCTATATCCTGATCCACGAGAAGAAGCTGTCGAACCTGCAGTCAATGCTTCCCGTTCTCGAAGCCGTTGTGCAGTCGGGCAAGCCGCTGCTCATCATCGCTGAAGACGTCGAAGGCGAAGCGCTCGCGACGCTCGTTGTCAACAAGCTGCGAGGTGGCCTGAAGATCGCTGCCGTCAAGGCTCCGGGCTTCGGTGATCGTCGCAAGGCCATGCTGGAAGATATCGCCATCCTGACGGGTGGTACTGTCATCTCCGAAGATCTCGGCATCAAGCTGGAGAATGTCACACTCAACATGCTTGGTCGCGCCAAGAAGGTGGCCATTGAGAAGGAAAATACCACGATCATCGATGGCGTCGGCTCCAAGGCGGAAATCGACGGCCGCGTTGCCCAGATCCGCGCGCAGATCGAAGAAACCACGTCGGACTACGACCGCGAGAAGCTGCAGGAGCGTCTTGCGAAGCTCGCTGGCGGCGTTGCCGTCATCCGCGTTGGTGGCTCGACCGAAGTCGAGGTCAAGGAAAAGAAGGATCGCGTGGACGATGCCTTGCATGCAACCCGCGCGGCCGTGGAAGAAGGTATCCTGCCCGGCGGCGGCGTGGCCCTGTTGCGTGCCGTGAAGGCCCTCGACAATCTCTCCACTGCCAACCAGGACCAGCGCGTCGGCGTCGACATTATCCGTCGTGCGATCGAGGCTCCCGTGCGCCAGATCGCCGAGAATGCAGGTGCTGAAGGCTCGGTGATTGTTGGCAAGCTCCGGGAAAAGACCGACTTGTCCTTCGGCTGGAATGCCCAGACTGGCGAATTCGGGGATCTTTATGCGCAGGGCGTCATCGATCCCGCCAAGGTTGTGCGCACCGCTCTGCAGGATGCTGCCTCTGTTGCCGGCCTTCTGATCACGACCGAGGCTATGATTGCTGAGAAGCCCAAGAAGGAAGCCGCTCCAGCTATGCCCGCTGGCGCCGGTATGGACTTCTAAGGCAATCGATAAAGGCTCGCCCCACCCTCGAGGGGCGGGCCCCATCATGTCCTCTCCCTCAGTTCCATCGGTTAAGATCAATGGAGCCAGGCCATGGGAGGGGAAGCGCCACCAATTGAAGAGTGGCGTAGTCGGTACCAAAGTTGTTGCACCGGATGGTCCGTTCTCGGCCCCGTGCGAAATGATTCCCGCTTGGTTTCGATAGGAGACTTCGGTCGTGAACACCTAAGGCGCGTGATCAGCGTGAGGACGGTATCACGCTGACATCGAGCTTGGGCGATGACTGTCTACCTCAGGAAACCATCCCGGTCGAACTCCTCCCAGCCACAAAGCTCGCCCGCGCCCCCTTCAGGCGTAGAGTTTGTTTTGCTTCCCGACTTCGGCGTCTTCTTGAGCGACCGAGCAAGCTTCTTCTGATAGGCCGCTTTCTGTCGCTTCTCGGCCTTCGCCTCAGCATCTTCCACACGCCATTCGTCAACAGCTCCGCGGTTGAGAAATTCCTCGACCACCTTCGGATCGAAAACGTGGAAGGTGATCTGTCGAGCGCGGCCATTCAGTCGCACTGTCCTCGTACCCGCACTTGGAAGACGCCCGTCCGCGAGCCAGCGATGGCGCTCGGTGGCCTTGATGGCCAGGATGTCCTGGATCTCGCGCGGGATCACCGGCAGGATCTCGGCTTTCGAGATCACTCCAGAGATGATTCCCGCCGCGGTATTGAACAAGGTCTTCTCCTTCGCGGGCAGAGAGAGCGTTATCTCGTTTCCCTCCAGGATGACCGACTTCTTTGTAACCGTCGGAAGCCGGGCCTGCATCTCCTGCAGAATACCTTTCGCTCGAACGGAAGATCCCAGCGTCATCGCGGACGACAATGTCCACGTCCTGATCAGTTCGATATCGCTTTTGTCGGCCTTCGTCATTGTCTTTAAATGGTGAGGATCCGATCAAGGTTCAACGAGGCGAACCGACAGAGTGCCGCGAGTCTAAAACTGCCTATCTGCATGCTGGGACACAGGGGAAGTGGCCAATGATGGAAAGCTGCTACGAGGCCGTGGCGGCAGAACACCTCATACGCCTGATGGAAGACTGGACGCCGCCCTTCGGTGGACGTTGCCTCTACTATTCCGGACGACGAAACCTTTCCGCCGCGATTAATCGGCTTTCGCTGCCAGTTCCCGCACAAAATTAAGAAAAGCGCGCACCTTTGCCGGCATCAGATTGGACGCCTGATAATAGGCATAAAGCGGAAATATTTCGTCCGACCATTCCGGCAGAATATCGATCAGTTCGTTCCTGTTGATAATATCTTTGGCGTAAAGCTCCAAGAGTTGGGCAACGCCGCTGCCGCCCAGGCAAGCGGCCAGCAGAGACCCAGTGTCGTTGACCATCAAGCGACCAGCGGCGATCAAGGGGACGATATGTTCGCCCCGACGAAATTCCCATTCAAACGGACGCCCGGTCGTGGGATCTCGAATGAGCAGGCACTGATGTCCTTCCAGCAAGTCCTCCGGCTGGGCCGGCTTGCCATGGCGCGCAACATACGCCGGTGAAGCGCAGGTCAGGACGCGCGTTTCCAACAGAAGCTGAGATTTAAGAGATGATGGCTCATGTTCGCCAAAGCGTATCGCCACATCTATGCCATCAGCTACCAAATCGCCCATCCTGTCGCGAACACTGACTTCGACCGACAATTCGGGATAGCGCTCTAGAAATGCACTGATCCGGGGCGCCAGCACGAAATGGCCGAAGGTACCATCGACATTCACGCGCAGCCGCCCCCGCACAATTCCTTTTGATCCGGCCGCATCAATCGCCGCTTCCTCAATTCCAGAAAGGAGGGGGGCGACTGCTTCATAAAAGCGGCGCCCCTCATCAGTGAGTGACGTCGCCCGCGCGGTGCGGTTGAAGATGCGGATGCCGACGCGATCTTCCAATCTTGCCACCGCACGGCTTACAGCGGGCTGCGTCAGCCCAAGCGCCTCACCGGCACGCGCAAAACTGCCAGCCTCCACCACAGCGGATAGAACTCCAATCCCGCTCAATAGACGGCTGTCAAATCCCATGAGACATACTTTCAATCATTCTTAAGCTGAGCAGTATGCATTTTTCTTATTCTTCGCCAACTCCTAAATTGCTCCTGCCGCCAAAGACAGCGGCTTATCAAATCAAGGAGAAAGACATGAGCAAGAATGGAAAGACCGCCCTCATCACCGGCTCATCGCGCGGAATCGGCGCCGAGATGGCGCTTCGCCTCGCCGCCGACGGTTTTGATATCGTTGTCAATTATGCGGGCAATGCTGCTCCTGCCCAGGAGGTGGCCGACAAGATCAAGACCATGGGCGGCGAGGCGATTGTCGTTCAAGCCGATGTTTCCGATCCGCAGGCGGTTACTGCCATGTTTGACGCGACTGAGCAGGCCTTTGGCGGTATCGACGTGGTGATCAACTCGGCTGGCGTGCTGAAGCTTGCAACCATCGCTGACTTTGACGATGCGACGTTTGACCAGTCGGTGGCGATCAATCTCAAGGGCACGTTTAACGTTTGCCGCGAAGCTGCACGCCGTGTGCGTGATGGCGGGCGCATCATCAATCTCAGCACCAGCGTGATCGGCATGCGGCTGCCAACCTACGGCGTCTATGTCGCAACCAAGGGAGCGATCGAGGCACTGACTCAGGTTCTGGCACAGGAAATGCGGGGTCGTAATATTACTGTCAACTGCGTCGCACCGGGGCCAGTCGGCACTGAATTGTTTCTCGAAGGTAAGAGCCCCGAACTGATCGACCGCATGGCCAAGATGAACCCGCTCGAACGTCTCGGTCGGCCTGATGATGTGGCCAATCTCGTCTCCTTCCTGTCTGGGCCCGAAGGTGGCTGGGTCAATGGTCAGACCGTCCGCACCAATGGTGGCATGTGCTGATCCGGGATAGGGCGGCGTTTGTTCGCCCGATGCCCAAGAGATATTGATACAAAGGACTAGGGACCATGGACAAGAAAGTCATTCTCATCACCGGCGCCTCCAGCGGCTTTGGTCGGCTGACTGCCGAAGCGCTCGCACGGGCGGGACACACGGTCTACGCCTCAATGCGCGATATCAAGGGCCGCAATGCGGAAAATGCCGCACAGATGGCGGCAAGCTCCCAGCGCGAGGGCTTCGATTTGCGTGCGATCGAACTCGACGTTCAATCGGAGCCATCGGTTGAAGCGGCCATTCAGACGATTATTGCCACCTCCGGCACGATAGATGTCATGGTGCACAATGCAGGACACATGATGTTCGGCCCTGCCGAAGCTTTCACACCAGAACAGTTTGCCGAGCAATATGACGTGAACGTGCTGGGCACCCAGCGTGTCAACCGCGCCGTCCTGCCGCACATGCGGGCTGCGAAGCAGGGCCTCTTGGTCTGGATATCCAGTTCGAGTTCGGCAGGCGGAACACCGCCCTATCTCGCACCCTATTTCGCCGCCAAAGCGGCAATGGATTCGCTCGCCGTGCTCTACGCGCGCGAACTCGCTCGCTGGGGTATTGAAACCACGATCGTCGTGCCCGGTGCCTTTACGAAGGGAACCAATCACTTTGCCCATTCAGGTCGGCCGGCTGACAGTGCGCGCCTCGCGGAATATGAAGCTGGACCCTACCGGAATTTCGGCGAGGAGGTCCTCAAGGCCTTCGCCGAGATCGTGCCAGAAGATGCCGAACCAGGTGTCGTGGCAACGATGATCGCTGATGTCGTTAACACGCCGCTGGGCAAGCGCCCCTTCCGCATCCATTTCGATCCGACCGAGGATGGCGCAAGCGTCAGTTTCGCTGTGATTGACCGGGTGCGCGCGGAAATGCTGCACCGCGTGGGTCTCTCTGACCTGTTGAAGCCTGCAGTGCTTGTCTAAGGCTGGACCTCGTGAGGTCCATATCGAAGTGTCCGCTCCCGAGACCAATCTGCTGGGTGCGGACAGTCTCCTGTCGGCCCCAAACTGGTCATGCCAGTCAGGCTAAGTGCTTTTGACACGTCTTGGAAACCTGACACCTTTGACGGGGCCTGTTTAACAGGTCCGATCGTTGCGCTCTGCAAATTGCCCGGCGAGATCGCGGAGGGAAATGGCGAACGGCAGATCATCATCGACGAACGTGCGGATCACGCATAAAGGGTCGCCTATGAAACGACCATCTCAGACGCTGCATGTGAGCCCTTGAGCAACCTCTTCGCCGTCTTCGCCACCACCTGTTCGGACTTTTGCGAGACGTTGTTCCTGCCACGAACCGCGACGGTCACGATCCCCGGCGTGTGGACGGGGAGCGCCACCCCGACAATCAACGAGTTCACAGGCGAACCGCTTCACATTGCGCTGGCGCGCCCTCGTGGCAGCTTCGAGTTTACCTACGCAGAATCGGGCTCGGTACGACTTCGGTCACCGGTGACTGGGGCATGGCGTTTGAAGATTCATGGGCGCACTTCTGTGTTCACCACTCCAATCTGGATGACTTGGTCAGCGAAAGATCAAGGCTCAAGGCATGGCTTGGGTAGTATCGCCAGCTGATAACCGCATAATGTATCCTCCGACATTAACCAAAGCGCTCGGGAAAACCGACCGCGAAGCGATGTAGTGCTGCCGTCGATTGGCGCACCCTAATCTCGCAAGAAGCAACAGAAATCACGAACGCCGCGCGATTCATTCGACGGCTCATGCGACATGTGTTTCCTTGCCGGACCGGGCAAATCCCAATTATACAATTCAGCCCCTAGAATTTATATGAGATTTAAACATGATTATATTATGTAAAAACGTGCTTTCGATTAGGTGTCCATGCGCTGAAATCACAAATAACTCCGTTGACATTTCTATAGTTATGTATTTTTATAATTAACCTCTTGCTGCATGGAAGTATCTCAAGCTCCACGTCTCGATGTTCGGCGCGTAAACCACTGGCGACTTCCATAACCACTAGCCCAGAGGCTGGACCTTAAAGCGCAAGCATGTCGAACGTGTCCGCATTAGCTGGCACAATTTATGATTGCTCATTTGATTCTTCGACTGATCGCACAACATTCTTCTTCGAGGTGCTTTTCATGTCTGAAACAATCACCTGGTCCCTAACTGCGGGTGGCACGTCAGGTTCTGCCATCCAGACCAAAGGTGCATCAACGGGCGATGGAATCGTTTCCGTCTCCGTCGATCTCGATGTCGGAAGCGCCGCGCGTGATCTCGCCCTACAGGTCGATACGGTCGACAATGTCGACTTTCTCGCAATCTCGTCCGACCTCCTCGACGGCTCGGTAACGGTGAAGGCAGATGGGGCGAATGCCTCAGCGCTGAGCGGCCCGATCCTTCTGTTCGGAGACGCGGTCAAGCTCTTTGCGGGTGATTTGACCACACTGACAGTCCACAACACATCGGCGGCCAAACCCGCCAAGGTCACCGTTCTGATCGGCCTTACGGTCTGATCTGACGTCATCCGGTTTCGGCGGCCCGGACGGGCCGCCCGATGCGTAGTCCGCTTCTTGCATTCACGATCCGTTTGGGAACAGGAGCCGCGCATGCCCATCTCTCCAACCTATCCCGGCGTCTACATTCAAGAGCTCGACTCTGGCGTGCGAACCGTCGCCGGCGTGCCGACCTCGATTACCGCCTTCGTGGGACGAACGAAGAAGGGAGGCGTCGGCGAGCCGACGCCCTGTTTCAACATGGGCGAGTTCAATCGCCGTTTCGGTGGGCTATGGACCGACAGCAATGTCTCCTACGCCGTGGACGATTTCTTCGCCAACGGCGGCGGGCAATGCCTGATCTTACGGCTGTTCGAACAGGACGGTGGCGACGGCTATTCGGGGCTGACGGTAGGCACCCTGATCCTGCGAGCCAAGAGCCCGGGCAGCTGGGGCAACTCCCTGACGGCAAGAATCTCGCACCCTGACGTGGCCGATCCCGAGGGCGCGGCAGCTGCTGCCGCAAAATACGGGCTGACCGTGAACGACATCTTCGATCTGGAAATCGTGGACACGGCTACGGATACGCGGGAAGTATTGCGCACTCTGTCGATGAGAAGCGATGCGGGTCAGCGCCGGTTCGACCGGATCCTCGCTGCCCAGAGCAACCTCGTCGAAGCGCCACCTGCGCCGACCTTTTCCAACAGCCGGCCCGCGGATGCCGCCACCGGCACTGCTTCCGGTGGCGACGACGGAACGACCCTGGCCGACGCGACCTATCAAGGTGACCCGGCGCTGAAGACGGGCATGCAGGGGCTGCGCAAGGCGGACATCTTCAACCTGCTCTGCATTCCTCCGGACACCCGCGAGGCTACCTTGCCCAAGGCAGTCAGGGAAACCGCGGCTGCGCTTTGTGCCGAGAGACGCGCGCTTTACATTGTCGATCCGCCGAACGAATGGGACGCCAACCCGGACACGGCCGCGACGACGGCAAAGAATGCCCAGCTCAACGCCACGGACCAGGTGCTTCCGCTTACCAATGCCCGCAACGCCGCGCTCTATTTTCCGCGGCTTCTCAAACGCGATCCGCTGCGCGGCGGTCAGATCGATGCTTTCGCGCCCTGCGGCGCAGTGGCGGGCGTGATCTCGCGCACCGACGTCAATCGTGGAGTCTTCAAGGCGCCTGCCGGGCTGGCCGCTACGTTGTCCAACACCCAGGGACTGACCGTGAAGCTGACCGACCAGGAGAATGGCCTTCTCAACCCGATCGGCGTCAATTGCCTGCGGTCGTTCCAAAACATCGGCCGCGTCGTCTGGGGCGCACGCACGCTGGCGGGCTCGGACGTGCTGTCGGATGACTACAAATACGTGTCCGTCCGGCGCCTCGCGCTCTTCATCGAAGAAAGCCTGTTCCGTGGCACGCAATGGGTTGTGTTCGAGGGTAACGACGAGCCGCTCTGGGCGCAGATCCGTCTATCGGTGGGCTCGTTCATGCAGCGGCTTTTCCGGCAGGGCGCGTTCCAGGGGGCGAGCCCCAAGGAGGCCTATTTCGTCAAGTGTGACACTTCGACGACCACGCAGGACGACATCAATCGCGGCATCGTCAACATCGTCGTCGGCTTTGCACCGCTGCAGCCGGCCGAATTCGTCATCATTTCAATCCAGCAGATTCGCAGCGCGTCCTGAGGGGAGGGGGAGAAAGATGCCACAGTTCACCACGAATGCCGAACGTTTCGACCCCTACAAGACGTACAAGTTCCGTTTGCGTCTGCCGGATGGAGACTACGTTGCCGGCGTCAGCAAGTGTTCCGGGCTCAAGCGCTCGACGGAGGTGGTCAAGCACCGCGAAGGCGGCGATCCCTCGACCAGCCGCAAGTCGCCCGGCCAGACCGAATACGAGGCAATCACGCTGGAGCGCGGGGTGACCCATTCCAAGCAGTTCGAGCAGTGGGCCAACAAGGTATGGAATTATGGAGCAGGTCTCGGGGCGGAGGTATCGCTCAAGGATTTCCGCAAGGACCTGATACTCGAAATCTACAACGAGGCCGGCCAGATCGTTCTGGCCTACAAGCTCTACCGATGCTGGCCCTCCGAGTTTTCCGCCTTCTCCGACATGGATGCCTCGGCCAGTGCCATTGCGATCCAGACGCTGAAGCTGGAGAACGAGGGATGGGAGCGGGACGAAGATGTGACCGAACCCGAAGAGCCCAGCTTTGAACTTCCGGCCTGACCATGACCCTCGGAGCCCCCTCACGGCTGGACGCCTGTGCGGTGATCGACCTCGCCGACCGCGCGAGCGTGCTGTCGCCGGCTCAATGGTCGGTCGCGCTGCTGCAGTGCGCCTATCCGCAGGCCACGCGCGAGACCCTCTTGGCCCTGCCGGTGGGCGCGCGCGACCGGTTGGTCCTGGCGATCCGGGCGGGGCTGAGGTCCGGCCCGCTGAGGGCCGAGCCGCTTTGCGAGGCATGTGGCGAGATCTACGAACTCACGCTCGAGCCCGCCAAGTTCGGGCTGGCGGGGGAGGCGGTGTGGCCCGAGCCGGGTTTTCGCCAGGTGACGATCGGTGTCCATGAGGCAGTCGTGCGCCCGGTCACTCTCGGCGACATTCTTGAGATCGAGAACATAGCCGAGCCTGAAACCGCCGTGCGGATGTTGGCGGCACAGGTTCAGGACGCTGCGGTGGATCTGCCGCTCGATGCGCTTGCCCAGGCACTGGAAGCGATCGATCCCGGTGCGGATGTGTGGTTGGAGACCGTCTGCCCGGAGTGTGGCGCAAGGCAATCCCTGGCTTTCGATTCAGTGCATTTCGTTGCTCACGAGCTGCGGCAGATCTCGCGGCAGATCCTGCGCGACGTCGTGGACATCGCGCGGGTCTTTCATTGGTCGGAGGCCGAAATCCTCGCCCTGCCGGAGCATAGGCGGGCCTTCTATGTGGCAGAGGCACTGGCATGAGCGCGTTCCTGACAAACCTTGCCGCGCGCGCCCGTGGCACGTTGCCCCGCCTGGCGCCGCGCCGGCCGGCCCCCTTCGAAACGCTGGGTGACAGGTCCGATCCCTTCGAGAGCGATAGGCTGGTGTCTTCGATCTTCACCGAGGTCCCGGCCGGCACCTCGCGCACCAATGGGGCCGTGCCTCCTGCGCGGGTGTCCGCTTCGGTTCCGGGTCCGACCATGTCCGCCGCAAAAGCGGTTCCCAATTCGGCGCATTCCGCAGTGCCGCCCATCACCCCGGCCGCGCCGGCGCCGGCAGCACCGGCGCGCCGGATGGTGACTGCGTCTCACACCGCAACGGTTGCCCCGGCCACCCCTGCCAGGACACGGGCGATCACGCCACCGGTGGCGATATCACCGCAAACCGTCTTGACCGCAGGAACATCCCCGGTCTCACACGCTCCCGTCTCGCCGCCCATTGCGCCATCCGCTCCGGCCGCGGTGATCCCTCCCGCCACCGTTGGAGGTGCCCTTCCGGTCTCGTTCGGCGAGGGGGCTCGGGCAGGCCCCGAACAGGGTGTGTCCCCTGTGGCTTCCGATGCTCACCCGGCATCGCGATCGTCAATGGTTGCGGTGGTTGCTGTGCCTGGAGCCCCCGCGCCGCTGCTTCCGCGCGAGGATAGCCCGTCGAGGAAGGCAGGGCAGGTGCCGCGAGGCGAGAACGCCTCCCGCAGTGCGCAGCCACGACAATCGCCGCAAGTTGAGGTCCGCATCGGCACGATCGAGGTGGTGATGGATCCGCCGCGGGCCACGCAGCCAGCGCCGGTTTCGGCTCACGGCCGGGGGATCAGCCTGGATGACTTTCTCGACGGGAAAGGTGGGCGATGAGCAATCCGCTGGCCATATCCGCCGTCAGTGCAGCCTTTCTCCGCCGTATCCTGTCGGCGGCCAATGCCGCGGTGCCAAATGCCAAGGTGCGATTGGGCGCGCCTACGGCCAAGCTTGCCGAAGACGCCGCGCCGCTGGTCAATCTTCATCTCTACCGGGTCGAGCCCAACACCGCGCATGCCAACGACCATCTGCCGACGCGCGGCGCCGCCGGCCGGATGCGCGGCCCCAGCAAGCTGGCGCTGAACCTGCACTATGTCATGAGCTTCTACGGCAATCACGACGCGTTCGAGCCGGATCTGATGCTGGGCGAGGTGATGCTGGCACTGGAGCACGAGCCTCTGCTCAGCAAGACCACGATCCGCAACGCCATCGACGACAACGACGAGTTGGAAGATAGCGATCTGGAAGCGGCGTTGGCGCGGCTACGGGTGACGCGCCAGCTGATGACGATCGATGATTTCTCGAAGATCTGGTCGATCTTCTATCAGGTCCCCTATGCGTTGTCGCTCTCCTACGAGGTCAGCCATGTGGTGATCGAGACCTCCGACACGCCACCGGTTCCGACGCCGGTCGCCCATCCAGAGCTCTGGGTCTCGCCGATTTCGACGCTCCGGCTCGATACGGCGGGCAGCGCGCCCGGCAGTATCATCCCGCCGGTCTGGGGCGGTGCTCTCCATGTCGCGGGCAGCGGCCTGGCGGAGCCGGGGCTCGGGCTGGAAGTGGACGGTGACGGTCTTGTCATGGGCGGGGTGAAGCAATCGGAGACGGCGCTGACGGTGCCGCTGAATGCGGCCACGTTCGCAGGGGCGGAGCTTGCCGTTGGAGTCCACAGACTTCAGGCGCTCGCGCCAAAGTTCAGCCCCGATCAGCCGGATCATCTGCGCGCTCGTTCCAACGCCCTGGCTTTCGCCATCAGCCCGGCCATTGTCGTCGGCGCGATCACCGCGCCGCCCGGTGGATCCACGGCGACCGGTACGGTCGATATCGGGTTCACTCCGTCGATTCGGTCGTATCAGGCGGTCCGGCTGCTTCTCGATGCCCGCAACCCGGCAGCGCCGGCACAGGTCATTTTGCCCGGACGCGACCCGGCGGAGGGCGGGCCAGACGCTGCCTCGCTCACGTTCTCCTTCACCAACCTGCCGCGCGCTGACTATCTGGTTCGGGCGGATGTCGACGGGCTTTTAAGCCCGGTCGCGCTCGACAGCACCGCGGGCAGCCCGACCTATGGCCAGATCATCGGCCCGGAGCTTTCGCTGTGAGCCGCGCCGAACATATAGCGTCCGTGGCCGACGCCTTCCCGGTCGTGCAGGCCTGGCTCGAACACGGCCCGGTTGCCGAGACGAAGCCGCCGCGCACTGCCGCCTGTGAGCTGGCCGAGACCTTCCGGCTGGATGAGTTCGGGCGCAATATCCTGCTCTTGTGCGCCTACGTCACCTTGGAACCGGACGGGCGTGAGGTCGTCGCGCGACTGCTTGACGATCCTATGATCTCTGCTCCAACGCTGTCGCTGGCGTTGACGCGTCTGCCGGGCGCGCATTGGCAGGGGCTGTCGGCCGAAGCGCCACTGCGCCGGTCGGGACTGGTCCGGATCGAGGGCAGTGGTTCGCTTGTCGATGCGCGCTTGCGCCTTCCGGACACCGTGTTGCTGCGCCTTCTCGGTGCGCCGTCGCTCGAGGCGGGGGCTTCCGCCGTGCTGCGCCGGATCCCCCGGCCCCTATCCTTGGCACCCAACCGCGCCACGCTGGCCCGGGAGATCGGCTCGCGTCTGTCCCTGCTGGACACACCGGTGTTGCACCTGACAGGAGGTGACCCCGAGGGCAAGCTTTGCGCCTTTGCCGAGGCCGCGGCCGGGATCAACGCCATCACCTATGCCCTGAACTCTCAGCTTCTGCCACAGATGCCCGCCGAACTGGTGGACTTCACTGCCGGACTGACGCGGGATATGACGCTTTGTGCCGCGCGGCTGGTGCTGGTGCACGACGACATGGGCGAGACACGGACCGCTCAGCTTTTTGCCGAAACCTATGGCGGGCCGCTGGCCATCGCGTCGGTCGAGCCGATGCGGGTCGGTCACCGGTTGGCGCTCCGCCTGGAGATGCCGCGCCTGAAGGCGTCCGAGCAGCTTGACGTGTGGCACAGCGTTCTGGGAGATGACGACGCCGATCTTATCCCGGCGCTGCCGCGCCTTGCCGGCACTTTTTGCGTGGCTCCGGAAGCTGCGCGCGCCGTCGCCGCCGAAATGTCGCTGGAGAGCAATCGCGATCCGAAACATCTGGCGGCTCGTGCCTGGGAGGCCTGCCGCCGCGCCGCGCGGCCGCGAATGGACGACCTCGCCCATCGTGTGGCCTCGTCCGCCGAGTGGGACGATCTGATCCTGCCGCCGCGACAGAAGGATGTGCTCGAAAGCATCATCGCCCAGGTGCGCAACCGCACACAGGTCTATGAAGACTGGGGCTTCGGCGTGCGCCTCCAGAACAAGGGGCTCGGGGTTTCGGCGCTGTTTTCGGGCCCGTCGGGCGCGGGCAAGTCGATGGCGGGCGAGGTCATCGGCAATGCGCTCAACCTCGATGTCTACCGCGTCGACCTTTCGGCGATGGTGTCTAAATGGGTCGGTGAGACCGAGAAGAACCTGCGCCGGGTCTTCGATGCGGCCGAGGACGGCGGGGTGATCCTGCAATTCGACGAGGCCGATGCGCTCTTCGGTCGACGGTCCGAGGTCAAGGACAGCCACGACCGTCACGCCAATATCGAGGTGAGCTATCTGCTGCAGAGGCTCGAGGCCTATCGTGGGCTCTGCATCCTGACCACCAACATGCGCGACAACATCGACGAGGCCTTCCTGCGCCGCTTGCGCTTCATCGTCGATTTCCGCTTTCCCAACCTGGCCGAGCGCCGTGCGATCTGGACGCGGGTCTTTCCCGACGCCCAACCTCGGGAGCGACTCGATTACGACAAGCTGGCGCAGCTCAACGTCGCCGGCGGATCGATCCGCAACATCGCGCTCGGCGCGGCCTTCCTGGCGGCGGACCGAGGGTGTGCGGTGTCGATGGTCGAGATCCTCCAGGCGGCACAGCTTGAATACGACAAGGTCGGCCGGTCGATGACCGATGCCGAGCGCGCGGGGTGGCTGCAATGACTGCCGGGCCGCGGATCATTCTCAACATCGACCGGCTTCGCGTTCATGGCGTGTGCGCAGGCGACGCGGCCGCATTGGCCGAAGGACTGAGAACGGCCCTTGTCGCGCAGCTTGGCGCCGATGCCGGCGCGTTGACCGGGCAGGGCGGTACCGATCACCTGCGTTTGACCGTGCCACAATGCGCGGGGCACGGGCCTGCCGCGCTCGGGCGGCTGGCCGGCCACAAGATCGCCGGAGCGCTCACCGGCCCGAAAGGAGGTGGCTGATGTCCCTGCACGCTGCTCTCCGTGCCCGACGCTCGATGTCCCGCGCCGCACGTAACCGCGGTGGCTCGACTGGGTCCGAACCCAAGATGCGGCTGCCCGGATCGCTCGGTACGGTGCCCGGGGTGCTTCAGCGCAAGCCGGTGGTCGGTCCGGCAAATGACACCTATGAGCGCGAGGCCGACCGGATCGCAGGCACGGTCGCAATGGGTGGCTCCGCAGGGGCCGTCACGCCACTGACCGCCGCTTCGGTCCAGCGGGAAGGCGGTGGGACTGGGGGCAGCCCATCCGGCGCTGCCACGGCGGCCGCGGCGGTTTCTTCGGGCGGGCGGGCGCTTAGCGCCGCCGAAGCCAGCTTCTTCGCACCGCGTTTCCGGCAGGACCTGTCCCATGTGCGCGTCCATGAGGGACCGCAGGTCGATCAGGCCGCGGCCGCCATCGGCGCGCGCGCGTATACCCTCGGAAACGACATCGCGCTCGCCAAGGGCGAGTACATCCCCGGAACCGCTGAGGGCCGTCGCCTGATGGCGCACGAGTTGACGCATACCCTGCAGCAGACCGCCGGCGAACAAACCATCCGATGCGCTCCGGATGGCGAGCGCAAGGCGACCGACTTCAAAAAGGTCACAATGGCCTTCAACGGCGAGGAACTGATCGTCTACGGCGACGGCGAGGAAATCATGCGCTACGACGGCGATTCCGGCCGGCCGATCAAGATCACCGAGGAGGATGCAAAAGCCTGCGACGCAGATGCCGATGTTGACACCTATCTGAATGACAGGCGTTTCACCGGCATCAAGGACAAGGGGCCGATTCCCGAGGGCGTCTATACCTTGTCGCCGCCTGGCATCACCGAGTTTTCAACCGGGGAGCAATTGGACCTTCTGTTTAGTGGCATCGTCGGCGCCATGAACGTCACGGTCCAAGGGCAGAGCATTCATTCCGGCGACTGGGGGGCAGGGCGGGTGCACCTCAATCCCGTCGCGGTCAGGCAGGGACCATGCGGCAACGCTAAAGGACGAAGCGCGTTCTTCTTGCATGGCGGGCTGTTACGCGGCAGCTCGGGCTGCATCGACATCCAGACGAGCTTCGATGACCTTGCTGCCTTCCTCAGCGGTTACAGAAGGCCGGTCACGCTCAAGGTTGAATATACCGATCCGGCGACCAGGGTCGGGTTCTGGACCGGGCTCGGCGGCGCGCTCGCCTATCAGGGATTCCATTTCACCAGTCAGGGCACGGGTTTGGTCGGTGCCGAGGTGGCGGGCGACAGGCCGAGTTTCGTCGCCTCGCTACAATACAATGCACTGCTGGACTGGGCTGGCGGTGCCCTGACGGCCGGCATTCATGTGGATGTGCCGGTTGACGATCGCGATGCCTTTATCCGCGCCGGGCTGCGTGGCGGCGCAGAATTCCGCGTCTACCGGTCCCTTTACGGACGGATCTTCGGCGGCGGTTACTACGAATCCTCGCGCGGCGATCTTCCGGCCGGGTTCGGCCTCCAGACCGGCGGCGGGCTCGGTTATGACTTCGGACCAGTACAGATGGAGGCCCTCTACAATTTCCTGGCGCCTTTGGGCGAGGAGGATGCGGCCACGGCCGGCCGACCGGAACGCCAAAGGGCGCATCAAATCCTCACCGGGATCGGCTTCGAATGGTAGGCCGTGGCGACATACGGGCGCCCGCGCCGACGACTGCCGAAGGTGCTCGACCCTGCATCGGGTGGCCGTCATGTCGATGAGCGTCGCCCAAGCCGTCAAACCGCCCGCCCTTGCATTCGCGCCGCCGGGGCAACGCAAGGCCGAACCGTCGCCGGATGGGGACAAAGTGTCCCGGCGCCTGCTTTCGTCGCTGTCTTCTGTTCCAGCGGTTCAGCGTGTTTGCGCCGAATGCAGCAGGGAGGACGATGAGCATAGGATGCCGGTCATGCCGAAGCTTGAGGTCGGACCGGTGGATGACCCGTTCGAGCGCGAGGCGGACGACATCGCCGGACGCGTGATGGCGATGCGCGGGCCGCAAGCCGTTCAACGGGCCGAGATCGCCGCAGAGACGCCGGACGTCATGACCCGCCGCATCCGGCGGAAATGCTCGGCCTGCGGAGGCGACGAGACGCCGGTGATGCCGAGGCTCCAGGTAGGGCCGCTCGACCATCCGCAGGAAGCTGAAGCGGATGCGCTCGCTCAGAACGTTATGGCGCACCGCGCCAAGGCCGGTCTTCAGCGCCAGAGTGAAGGCGACGAACCGGAGGTGATGGCGCGCAGATCGGCAGTTCAACGCAAATGCGCCGCCTGCAGCGCCGCCGACGAGGAGATGCCGGTCATGCCGCGCCGGGCGGGCGCGACGGTCCAGCGCGCCCCCGCGCCCCTGCTTGAGCGTGAAACCTTACATGACTTGGCCGAGATGCCGCGGATGCGGCCCGGAGGCGATACGGGCACCGAGCACATTGCGGCCTCGGCCAGTCAGCTTGAGTCCGGTGGCAGCGCCCTCTCGCCTCAAACCCGCGAATTCTTTGAAAGCCGCATGGGTCGTGACCTATCGGCCGTGCGCGTCCACCAGGGCGGCGCTTCGGATGTGCTGAACGACAGCATCTCTTCCCGCGCGTTTACCTTCCGCAATCACGTCTGGCTTGGGCGTGACGAAACGGAGACGCCGTCCTTCACCATGGCGCACGAGTTGGCGCACGTGCTGCAACAGACCCAGCCGGGCGAGGTGAGGCCCAAAGTGCGCCGAGCACCCTCCGAAATCATCAGCGAAACGCTCTATTTCGGAGAAGATCCCAACAAGGCCACCAGCACTCACGACCTTGTCGTTGCCGACGCGGTCAAGAAGAATGCCAAACTCATGGGCGAGGTCGCGGTGCCAAACGCGCAGCGCGACAAGGGCGCTGTGGAAGACGGCTTCGGCTATGCGGACCTCGTTCTCTCGGATCCAAACAAGCTCTGGGGCCTCCGGTTCGCGCCTTACACCGGTCCAGGCACCGGTACCGGCGCTGGGACGGGCACAGGCACCGGTTCAGGTGCTGGAGCCCAAGCCGCGCTGCCGTGGTATGTCGTGTCGGACGGCGGCAAGAACATCATACCCAAGAGCCTCGGTTATCACGCAAAAAAACAACTCCACATCGGCGGAACCGCCCTCAGGCCAGGTGGAGGCTACGAAAAATACAGCAGTGAATCGAGCCCGCGCTGGGGCAGCACTGACTTCATCCGGTCCGCCGTCGATGCGCCGACGAGCTACGAGATTGGCGACGTGAAATTCGCCGGTGACAGGGATCGCACGAGCGGCGCGGATAAGCAGGTCGGCGATTACGCTGCCGGGTTCAATGCGGCCGCCCGACACTACAACAAGGTGGTGGAACAGAGCGAGGCCGTCAAGAACGGCACCGCCGCCGGTTCCTGGACCGGGTCGTCGCGGAGCAACTCGCTGGCCAAGACCAAATTCACCGCAGCAAAGATGACCAGCTCGGCCAGCACCGGCGATTTCATCCCTCTGGAAACCGCGTTGAAGCTGCGCCTCAGCAAGTACAGCAAGACGATTCTCGGAAACGACAAGTACGAAAACGTCACCGGTTTTACCTATACCGGGAAGTCCTATTACCGGCAGAAGAGCGGGTCCAAGTTCCTGTGGGAGTACGTGTTCTGGCCGGATGAGATCAAGGAGCAGGACGACAGCACATCGCGGTCCAACCGACGCGACAAGCTGACCAATGCGAGCCAGACGCTGTATGACCAGATGATTTCTTCGCCGACGGGCAAGAAGGTGATGCCACTGCGCCATGCAGATGCCCACGTTCAGCCCAAGAAGCCGAAAAAGCCGCTACCGCCAAAGGAGGACCCGTTCCAGGCACAATACAACACCTGGAAGGAGAAGCAGAAGACATTCACCAGGACCTTCGCCGACTACACCAACATCAAGACCGGGAGCGGGAAGGCCGATATCGCCAAGCTGGCCTTCGATACGGCGATCCAGAATACCGTCAAGCTGCTTGGGGGCACGGGGCCGGACGGATCGCGGCCTGTGCAGAACACGGCCGAACTGACCAAGGCGCAAACCGAGTTCAACCGTGCCGAGCTGCTGGAAGGACGCTCGGGACGGATGCTCGGGGCCATGCGCAAGACCTTCGGCGCGACGTTCATCAAGGCGATCAACATCTACGAGCGGCTGAAAACCAAGTTCGAAGCGTTTTTGAAGGGTGCGAAAAAGCGATCCAGCGGTGGGAGGATCGGCAAGGCGATCATGAAGGTCGGAGGGGTGATCTTCGGGGCCATTATCAAGGTCATGCTGCCACAGGTCGGCGCCTATCTCGTCGATTGCGTCGAGGAGGGGTTCAAGTCGCTGCTGAAGTCGATGATCGGCACGGACTTCAGCAAGTACACTGATCCGGTTGAAAGCGACATCATCAAGAAATACGAGGAAATCGCAGGCAAAATCGAAGCCAAGGTCGAAGAGGCAGCCGAGGCGATCAAGACCCGCTTCGGCAGCATTTACGAAGCAGTGATGGACACCTGGGAAACGGCCAAGACGCTGCTCAGCATTGCGCGGCATGTGTTCAATGTCGCCCGCATCGCCTCCTGCGCCGCCGGCGGGCTCGAGACAGTGGGGATCTCCTGCGTTGTTGCCGGTGTCGACTACATCCTTTCGCTCTTCGACGTCTCGCCGAGTGAGTATCTTCTGTCACATCTGCTCGGCTCCTGTGTCGCGCAGGACCTGATCAAGGAATTCATCCTCGGTCGGGCGATCATCCAGAACCTGCCGAAGGAAATTGCCGAGACCATCCGTAAGCACGTCAAGGAGGTCCTGCCGCCAGAGGTCCAACCTCTGCTTTGCGATCATATCGGCGATGCGCCAGATCTGCCTGATGCGACCGAGGTTCCATGCGAAGACATCGAGAATCCGGGCAGCGGACGCGGCGGCAGCGATCTGTCCAAGCCGCCGCCGGACTTCCCGCCCGGCATGAACGAGCGTCGCGCGACCGAGAAGGAAATCCGCGATCACGGCCGTCTGGGTGGCGGGGTTGTCGACAGCTCCGGCAAGGTCGACCGCAGCAAGCTGCCGGAAGAGTTCCGCAAACTGCTCAAACCCGAAGCGCCTCCGCCTCCGGGCACCCCCGAAGTCTGGGATCCGCCTGCCAACACCAGTCCGCCGACGGCCAAAACCAGCCCACCGGCTGGCAAGCAAGCTACTCCCCCCGGCCAGGAGAAGGACAAGCCGGCGGACAAGGCGCCAGGGCAGGCGCCGGGGAGCGGATCGACCGGCGGAAGCGGTGCTCAGGGCGGGTCCGGCGGGCAGTCGGACCAGTCCATCCGCCGTGGGAAGATCGACGGTCCGACCGAAACGGTAACGGCCTATCACACGATCCTGCCTGGACCTAGCGGTGGATTCTCGCCAGGGCCGGGCAATGCCAAGACCCTGTTTAGCGTCTACCTCTACGTCCAGCTGTCGGACATGCGGACCTTCGGGCCACTGCCGATCCGGATCAAGGTCATCGAGGTGGGGCGTCTCAAATCGGGCGACTGGATCAAATACCTGCCGGACGGCCCCTATGTCCTGACGAAGAACGGTCAGGAAATCGAGATCGACCCGGCGGGCCACGATTGGATCATTGCAAAGCTGAGTGCTGACCGATGAGACGGATCCCGAAAATGCACTTCTGTGATTTCACGGCCGGCGTGCCGGATCGGAGCCAGCGATGACCGGTCTCACCATCTCCCCGCAGGTCCAGAAGGGCGCGCTCGTCGGGCTCGACCTCTTCAATCCGCTCTCGTCGGTGGCGATCTTCCAGTACAACCCCGACCAGATCACCCGGTCGATCGCGCCGAACTATAGCCAGGCTGGTGGCGGCAAGGCCGAGCCGTTGCGCCTGGCCGGACCTCCCGCCGAGACGATCAGCGCTAATCTCAAGATGGACCTGATCGACCAAATGGAAGAGGGCGAAAACGGACCGCTGGGCGGCGGCATTTCGGGTTACCTCGCCGCGCTCGAGATGATGGTCTACCCCAAGACCATCGCCGTCGCGATCAACCAGGCGCTGATGCTGGCGGGAACCATGGAGGTGGTACCGCCCGCCGCGCCGCTGACGCTCTTCATATACGGTTGGAAGCGGGTGGTGCCGGTCAAGATCGAAAGCCTGTCGATCACCGAGACCGCACACGACCCGGCGCTGAACCCGATCCGCGCCGATGTCGCGATCTCGATGAAGGTGCTGACCTACAACGACCTGTCGATGACCAATCCCGGCTATTGGGCCTTCCTGACCCATCAGGTCGTCAAGGAAACGCTCGCCACGGTCGCGAGCGTCAACAACATCGCCGATGTGGCGGGCAATCTGGATTTCTGAGAGGACGTGATGATCACAGCAACGAGCCGATATGCCACAGCCACCGAAACCGAGTTCACCCGGCCCGACGGCAGCAAGGTGCGCCACATCGTGCCGCCGATCCTGCCCCACCCCGACGAGCACACCGTGGCGCGCCAGCATCGCGTCACCGACAGCGATCGCGCCGACATCGTCGCCGCGCAGACCTATGGCCAGGCGACCGCCTGGTGGATGATCGCCAATGCCAATTCCGCCGCGCATCCCGACCAGCTGACCGAGGTGCCCGGCTCCCCGCTGGCGATTCCTATGCCCGATGCGAGGGGAGGCAGGATCGCGTGAGCGCCTTCGGCAACATCCTCGGCATTCGCGCCACGCTGCTTCTGGGCAGCGAGGCCGTCGTGCTGCCTGCGCCGCTCGAGGCGATGGAGGCGATCGAAGAGATCGAGGTGCGCCAGGCGATGAAGAAGGACTCGGGCTTCAAGATCACGCTGCTGGCCGGGCGAGAGGGTCCGCTTGGCGCATTTGGTCCGCCGTTCGTCAATGATCCACGATTCCAGCGCGGTGCGCGGGTGGTGGTCGTCGTCTGGAACGGGGTGATGCCGACGCCGATCTTCGATGGTGTGGTGACCAAGACCCAGTACATACCCGGCGAAGGCTCGAATGAAGGCAAATACCTGATGTTGGGCCGCGACCTCACCTTCGTCATGGACCGCGAGCAGAAGCGCGCCCAGCACCCGGCTCAGGACGAAACCGTCATAATGAATGCCATGGCGCTGAAATACGCCACCTATGGCGTGATCCCGGTGATCATGCCGCCTCCGGTGATCGATCCACCAATTCCGGTCGATCGCACGCCGCAGCAGACCTGTACGGACCTTGCCTATGCCAAGAAGATGGCCAAGCGCTACGGCTATCAGGTGTTCATCGATCCCGGTCCGGCGCCGGGGATCAGCCAACTCTATTTCGGCCCGGTGCCGCGCCCGGGCCTGCCACAGAAGCCGATCTCGGTCAACCTGGGGCCGATGTCGGATGCCTACGATGTCACGATCAACCACGACGGTGAGACCCTGACGGCCGCACGCGCCAAGGTGCATGACCGTTCCACCGGGCAGGTGGTTCCGCTGGAAATCCCCACCTCGACCAATACGCCGATGTCGGCCCTGTCGGATGCACTGACGCAGATCGGCAATACCAAGACGAAGGAAATCGAAACGTCAGGCCTGAACACCGCGCAGGTGCTTGCACGCCTGATGGCCGAGGTGAACGAACCGGCCGAGAGGGTGCTGGAGGTAAGCGGCACCATCGACAACACGCGCTACAACGCGGTGCTCAAACCATACTACGCGGTCCCTATCCGCGGACTGGGGATGATCTACAACGGAACCTATACGGTGGCTGAAGTCAGACACGTCCTCAAGCCCGGCTCCTACACCCAAACGTTCGCGCTTCAGCGCGACGGGCTCTACCCGATCCTGCCCGCGGTCGCACCGGAGGTATCGCCGTTATGAGCTGCGAGGACGAGAAATTCTTCGGCAAGTACCGCGGCAAGGTTGAACTCAACATCGACCCGCTGGGCCTCGGTCGGGTGCAGGTCAGCGTGGCGGACGTTATGGGCGATGGCACGCTTGCCTGGGCCATGCCCTGTCTGCCCGGCGCCGGGCCGGGCATAGGTTTCTTTGCCATCCCACCGTCGGGCGCGAATGTCTGGGTCGAGTTCGAGCGCGGAGATCCGGACTATCCGATCTGGTCGGGCGGGTTCTGGGACGCCGGAGACACGCCGGCCGCGATGGGACCGACGCAGGCGCTGACGCGGATCTGGGCGGGTGACAACTTCAAGCTCGAGGTGCTCGACGCGCCGGGCATGGGGGAACTCACGCTCAGCATGACCACGGCCATGGGCGAGGCCGTGCTGAAGGCCGGGGCAGACGCCATGGAGCTGAGCTTTTCCGGATCGACGGTCAAGCTTGGTCCCGATGGGGTCACCATCAACAACGGAAATCTGAAGGTGCTGCCATGACCACGCCGATCCTCACGCAGGGAACCGTCGCCACCTGCCCGCATTCCATTCCGATCACGATCGCGGCGACGGGCGCGAAACTCCTCATCGACGGCACGGCCGCAGCTCTTCTCGGCGACAAAGGCTCGATCGCAGGCTGCCCGTTCACCACCCCCGAACCCAAGCCGCAGCCCTGTCTGATTGCAGAGTTCACCAAGGCTGCCAGCAAGGTGCAGTCGGCCGGCAAGCCGGTCCTGTTGCTCAACCCCGGCGACCTGTGCAAGTCCGGTCAGATCCCCAACGGTCCGGTGGTCTGGTCCTCGCCGCAAACCAAGGTTCTGGCGATATGACCTGGTTTTCGTTCCCCTACCGGACCTCAGCAGCCGGAACCACGGCCGAGGCCGACCGCGACCAGCAGATCCGCGACATGATCGAACAGGTGCTGTTCACGCGTCGTGGCGAGCGCCTCAATCGGCCTGAATTCGGGGCTGGGCTGCACGAAATGGTGTTTTCAGAGAACACGCCCGAGATCGCTGCGGCAGTCCAGCACATGGTCCAGGGTGCGCTTCAGCAATGGCTGGTCGAGGTAATCGAGCTGCGCGGCGTGCGGGTTGAGGCGGTGGATAGCCAATTGCGGGTCACGGTGGTCTACAGCCGGCTCGGCGACGACGAGATCCGCCGCGCCGTGGTGGAGGGCGCGATATGACGAAGTGCAGGTGTCATTGCGGCACGTCGCTGCGCCGGCAAAGGGTTCTGGACAGCATCACCGACATGGGGGGCGGGCTTGAGATCAACGGCATCGACTTCGTCGAGGTTCTGGACAGCGACGCACCGGCGGGCATGGCGCAGAAGCTACTCGATGTCGCCTTCCTCAAGCCCGACGGGGTCGCGGCCCTGAACGAGGACAACTTCGCCGTCACCGGCGGAACGCGGATCAAGGGCATCAAGGTCGTGTCGCTGGCGCTGCAACCGGACGGGCTGACGCAGCGGTTGGTGTTGAACCAGGCGGGGGATTTCTCGCCCTACATGCTGTCGCTGCGACAAGGGCCGGTAAACGCCGCACCGCCCGCCAATATGGATCGCCAGCTGGCGAGCGTCAGCTTCTCCTTCAAGGTCGAATGTCCCTCGGATTTCGATTGCGTCGACCCCGAAATGCCCGCTCCCGCGCGTCCCCAGGGTTCGCCGACGGACTACCTGACCCGCGATTTCTCTGGCTTCCGTACGATGATGCTGGATCGCATGTCCGCCACCATGGCCGATTGGACCGAGCGCAATCCGGCGGACCTGGGCGTGACCCTGGTCGAGGTGCTGGCCGATGCTGCCGACAAGGCGAGCTGGTTTCAGGACGCCATAGGCACTGAGGCGTTCTTCGAGCGCACGCGCTTTCGACAATCGCTTGTGCGCCACGCGCGGCTGCTTGGCTATCGCCCGGGCGAGGGGTGCAATGCCAGGACGGCCGTCGCGGTGACGGCGGGTGTCGACCGGGATGGCGCGCCGGATGTAATTGCGCGCGGCACGCGGTTCTTGACCCGCCCCGAATCCCGGGGACAGGAGGGGTCGACCGTGCTGACACCGGACGCCGAGCTGTTCGAAGACATGGTGCGCCGAGGGTCGGTGGTATTCGAGGCTTTGGAGCCGCTGAAGTCCTTGCGCGTTGCGCGCAACGGGGCGGCGTTCCACGATTGGGGCGACGAGGGTTGCTGTCTCACCAAGGGCGCAACCTCGGCCTTCCTGACGAAGGCCCCCGGTGACCTCGACCTGGCCGCTGGTGATCTTCTGATGCTGGAGGAGCGCATTCCCTTTGGCGGCAGCGCCGAGGATCCGCCTGATCCGGCCCACCGTCAGGTCGTGCGCCTGTCGCAAGATCCCACGCCGGCAAGCGACCCGATCTTCGGCCTCGCCCTCACAGAAGTGCACTGGTTCGTCGAGGATGCGTTGAGGTTCGCTCTGCCCATCGGCACACTCAATGGCGCACCGATGTCGGTGGCGCGTGGCAATGTTCTGCTCGTCGACGAAGGCCGTACCATCGATCACGGTGACCCCGCGCACGAGGACGAGATCCTCCTGGAGACTCTCTCCGAGGGCGGCCTCTTGCCGGATGACGGGCCGGGCCAGGTGTTACGCTACCGGCTTGCTGCCGAAGAGGTGGTGCGGGCCCCGCCCTTTGATCCGGAGGGCGCGCGAAGCGCCTCGGCTGTTGCGTCGCTGTCACCGGTGGCAGAACCGGTTGCTCAGGTCGCCCTCGTTGGAGATGGCGAGATCTGGACGACAGTGCCTGACCTGCTGGCCTCGGAGCGCTTTGCACCGCATGTGACGGTCGAGCCGGGCACCGCGCAAGCGGCCGCCTATGTGCGCTTCGGCGACGGAGTGCTGGGCCGCCGCCCCACTGACGGTGCCGCGTTCGTCGCGCGCATCCGTCACGGCGGCGGCTTGCGCGGCAACATCGGTGCCGGCGCGATTGCCCATGTGGTGACGGGCGACGGCAGCGGCATCCTCGCGCTGGACAACCCTGTCCCCGCGACTGGCGGCACGGTGCCGGAACCGCGCACCGCGGTGCATGTGGCCGCGCCACAGGCCTTTCGCATATCGCGCCGCGCGGTCACCGCCGCCGACTACGCCGAGGTTGCCGCCCGCCATCCGAGCGTCGCGAGGGCCTTCGGCCGTCGTCGTTGGACCGGCAGCTGGCACACGGTCACGCTGGCGCTCGACCTCGTCGGCGGTGGCGAGGTGGATGCCGCAGTCGAGGCCGAGCTGCGCGCCTTCATTGAAGATCATCGGCTGGCGGGCCACGATCTGGAGTTCGTCTCGCCGGTCTTCGTGCCGCTCGACATCATCCTCTTTGTGTGCGCCGCGCCCGATGCCTATGCGTCCGACATCAACCGCGACCTTCTGGCGCTTTTTTCTGACCGCGATCTGCCGGATGGGACGCGCGGGCTCTTTCATCCGGATGTTCTGGAGTTTGGAGCGGATGTGGCACTGTCGCCGATGATCGCCCGCGCGATGCGGGTTGACGGGGTATCCTGGATCGGCACCACAGACGAAAACAACGTGCCGGTGGGTCGGTTTGCCCGGATGGATCAGCCCGGCGTGGACTACGCTGGCGAGGCGATCCTGCCGATCGCCAGCGCCGAGATCGCCCGGCTCGACAACGATCCCGGCCGTCCCGAGAACGGCCGGGTCCGTTTCATCGTGGAAGGGGGACGCTGATCATGGCGACGCGCGACAAGAACTCGCCGTGCGGAGGCACCGATCTCAATCCGCGTCGCCCTGCCAACCGCGCCGGGCTCTCACAGGTGGATTACCGGATCACGACTCAGCCCGAGGCGCTGGCGCGGATGCTGCACCTTCTGCCGCGACACGGGGTGACCGACCCCGAGACGAATGGCGAGGTCCAGCCGATGGAAGCGTTGCGCACGCGCGACCTTCGCGATCCGACGATCAGCCTGCTGGATGCCTGGGCCACGGCCTGCGACGTGGTGTCCTTTTACTCGGAGCGCATCGCGAACGAAGGGTTCATCGGCACCGCCACCCAGCGCCGCTCGGTGCTCGAACTGGCGCGGATGATCGGCTATGAACTTGCTCCCGGCGTGGCCTCCAGCGCGCATCTGGCGTTCTCGGTCGAGGATTCGGACAATCCCTACCGCGTGGTTCAGATCGGTGTCGGTGTGCAGGCGATGTCGATCCCGCACGAGAAGGGCAAGCTGCCGCAGATCTTTGAAACGGTCGAGGAAATCACCGCGCGGGCCGAATGGAACGACATTCACGCCCGAACCGAGCGCCCTCAGAACCTGGTGCTTTACAACAACCTCGAAAACGACGGCGACGCCGCCAACGGCACGCTCTACCTCTTCGATCTGGACAATTCCTTCGACGACGCCACGCTGGCCGATCCTGACCTCGTCAAAATTGCCGCCGAGGCGGATCTGGAACACTACCACCCGATGACCCGACGGCTCGATCTGCCTGCGGCGCTGGCAAGGCGCATCGAGGATAACGAGACCAACCAAGAGATCGATCCTGTGCTCTACGCCTTGCCGGTGAACGAGGTCTGCCTCGTGGGGCTCGGGCTCAATCTGCGCAAGGGTACGAGATTGCTGGCGGTGGCGCAGGCGGCGAGCGATGGCGCGCCGGTTACGGCCATGCCGATGCGGGTCGTCTCCGTCACAGAGGACCGAGCTTTCGGTCTGACGAGGGTCGTGCTGACGCGCAGTGGCAGCGCGCCCGAGAAGGTGCGTCGTGCGCCGCCCTTCCGTCTCGCGAAACTGCTGATCGGCATCATGCCCTCCACGCGCATCGCGCTGGGCACCCAGGCAGTTGAAAGTCATATCCGCGGTAGGACCTGGTCGGGCGATGGGCTCTCGGCGCTGGTGCAATCACAATCCTGGCAGCGCGCCAAGATCATGACGCTGGTGCGCCTGCTCGTCTTGCCGCCGCCGGAGAAAGACGATGGTGAGGTGCCGGCGCTCGGACTTCATGTCATGCGCGAGAGCTCCGGGTTTTTCGGCAACACCGCGCCGCTCTACGCCACGGTGAACTACGGCACCAAGGCCAACGGAACCTATGACAAGGGACCCTACACCCACAACTGGGATGGGACCGCAGGCGGATCACCCAACACGATCTGGCTGGACGGGATGGGCGCGAAGTACATCGACCAAGGCGCTTCCCACGTCTACCTCGATCGCGAGCTGAAGGAATTGCAGCCCAACGGCTGGGCAATCATCGAGAATGCCGCAGGTGGCTCTCTCGGCTTGCGGGTCGTGCATGCGGCGGCAGAATCGCGAGCGGACTACGCAATCACCGGAAAGGCGACCGGCGTGGGTTTCCGCACGGCCAACGGCGATCCGTTGGATCTCGGTGGCGCCGACTCGACCACCATCTACAATTCCTTCCTGTTCCGGGGCTCGCAGATCCATGCCGTCAGCACGCACCTTCCGCTTGCCGGTGTGCCGCTGTCGTCGGAACTGCCACAGAAATCGACCTCGGTCGAGCTGGATCGGCTCTACCTCGATCTCGAACGCGGTCGGCCTGTGTCGCTTTCGGGTGCACGCAACGATGCCGAGGGGATCACCGGTCGCGAGACCCACATCATCGAGGAGGTCCAGCATATCGACGGGATCACCCGGCTGTTGCTGACGGGGGAGACCGCCTGGCCCTATGACCGCACCACCGTGCGCATCAACGCAAATGTCGCGCTGGCCACCCATGGCGAAGCGGTAGTCGAAGACCTCGGGAATGGCGATGCGCGGCTGACGTTCCAGACCTTCACACTGAAGAAGCCACCACTCACCTACGTCTCTGCAGCCAACGAGGCCGGTCGCGCCTCGACCCTGAAGATCCGCGTCGACAATGCGCTCTGGCAGGAGGTGAGTGCGCTGGGCCAGGCCGGGCCGGAGGATCCCGTCTACGAGGTTCGCCTGTCCGACGACGGCAAGGCGCATGTACGGTTCGGCGACGGCCGGACCGGGCGTCGCCTGCCGACGGGATCGCTGAACGTAAAGGCGGAGTACCGCAGCGGCATCGGTCGTGCCGGTGAAGTGCCGGAGGAGGCGATCAGTCAGCTCCGGACCCGACCGCTCGGCGTGCGCGCGGTGGTGAACCCGTCTCCGGCGACAGGCTCGGCCGATCCCGAGACACTGGAAAGCGCGCGCGAAACCGCGCCGGGTACGGTCAAGACCCTCGGGCGCATCGTCTCGCTGACCGACTACGCCGATTTCGCGCGCAGCTTCGCGGGCGTCGGCAAGGCACAGGCGCGCGAGCTGTGGTCGGGACAGAACAAGGTGATCCATGTCACGGTGGCGCCGGAGGCGGATGCCGAGCTGACGGCAAGCGATCCCCTGCTGACCAACCTCGCCGATGCCATGGCGAGAGCGCGAGACCCCGCGCGCCCGCTGATCCTGCAGCCCTATGCGCGCCGCTTCTTTGCACTGACGGCGAAGATTTATCCCGATCCGGCCTACCGCGCCGAGGATATCAAGCTCTGGGCGCGCCAGCAGGTCGAGACGCTTTTCTGCTATGACGCGCGCAAGCTTGCGCAGTCGGTGAGTGCCGCCGAGGTCATCGCAGCGCTGCATCGGGCGACCGGTGTCGTGTCGGTCGATCTCGACGCGCTCGAGGTGCTGCTCGACGGCTCCGCCGCCGGTTCTGTCGCTGTGGAGCTCACCTCGGTGCTGCCGTCGCTTCCAGCCGTCGGGCCGGGTCAGCGCGGGCAGCAGCACGATTTTGCCCCGGCCCAATTGCTGACCGTGCTGCCGTCGGCGGTCAATCTGACGATCATGGAGGCCGCAGATGTATAACCGCGCGCCCGCCAAGCTGTTCGAACGGCTGCCCAGCCATTTCCGCACCCGCGATGTCGAAGAGGGCCGTCCGCTACAGGCGCTGATGGAGATCATGGCGCAGGAGCTGTGCGTCCTGGAGCGGGACATCGACCAACTCTACGACGACTGGTTCGTCGAAACCTGCGAGCCCTGGGCGCTGCCATATATCGCCGCTCTAATCGGGGCGCGTCCGATGCGCGAGATCGGCTCCGACCAGGCGGGGCTTCTGCGCGGATACGTCGCCAATGTGTTGCGCAACCGGCAGGCCAAGGGCACCGCGGCGGCAATCGAGCAGGTGGCGCGCGAGGTGTCTGGATGGTCAGTCGTGGCGGTCGAGTTCTTCCAGCGGCTTGCCACCTCGCAGCACATGAACCATGTCCGGCCGGATACACCTGCCTTTGCCGACTTGCGCGATACCGCGCGGAGCCGCGCCAGCCGGTCGCCTTTCTCGACGATGGCGCATTCGCCGGCTGCCGGGCAACCGGCCGCCTATGCCGGGCGCTACAACATCCCGCATCTGGGGCTGTTCATCTGGCGGCACGCCGCGGCGCCAATCTGGCAGGTGGAAAACCCGGCAGCCGGATACCTGGGCGGGGCGGTGCCGCGCCCCGATGCACCGGACCCGGGGCTCTTGACCTTTGATCCGCTGGGCCGTGACATACCGTTGGTCAATCGCCCGGCGGCCGACCTGAGCGTAGGCGCGCGGATGACCCGGCGCATGGTGCCCGCGATGCTGACCCGCGACGAGGTCTTTGCCGCGCTGAACACTGCCCGCGCAGAGGGCGCCACTCCGGGCCGCTGGTTCGAGGAAAGCCCCCCGTTCCGGGTCCGTCTGGACGGCGCAGAGGTGCCGCCTGAGAAGATCTTCTGCTGCAATCTCGCAAAGGCCGAAGACGGAACCTGGCGGCGCCCGGCCGTGGCCGGCACGGTAATGGTCGACCCCGAGCGCGGCCGGATCTCGCTGCACGCCGCGGACGAGGGCAAGGCGGTCGAGACCGGCTTTGCCGCGGGGCAGCCCTTTGATATCGGTGGCGGCGCCTATGACCGGCGGTCCAGCCTCGAGAAATGGCTGCCCGATCTCGTCACACCCGGCGAAGCGCCGCCGTGGCAGATCGGCGTGACGAAGGTGGCGGGTCATGTGACTGACGATCCGCTCCAGGGTGGGCCGGTGGTTGCCAGCCTGCGCGAAGCGGTCGACCGCTGGAATGCCCAGTCCATCGAGGGATCGCGCGGGATCATAGCGGTGATGGACAATGCCACTTACACCGAGGCATTGAATGCCACGCATGCAATCAAGCTGCCGAAGGGCGCGACGCTCGCGATCGTTGCCGCCGCCTGGCCCGTGGTGGAGGAGCCGGGCGGGGTGCGACGCCGCATCCAGGGCCAGTTGTCGCCGATGCACCGCCGTCCGCTGGTGCTGGCGTCGGCGATGATCGACGCGGCAGATGCGGGTGACGACCGGGCCGGCTCGCTGGTGATGGACGGACTGGTGATCGGCGGCAATCTCACTGCCCGTCCCGGGGGAGATTTGGGGGTGCTCAGGCTTTACAACTGCACCATCGGCGCCACGGGCGCGGCGCTGGACCATTCGGTGCGCGCCACTACAGAGAATGCGCGGATGAGCTTGGTCTTGGACCGCTGCATCGTCGGCAAGGTGGACCTCCCGCAGGCGACGGGCGGAATAGAGATCACCAGGTCGATCATCGGTGAGGATCAGACCGCGGGTGGCGGTGGGGCAGGGGCCGGCCCTGTGGTCCTGCGCGTGCCGCTGATGGACATGAACTGCAGTGGCAGCACTGTCTTTGGCCGCACCAGCTGCCGCAGCCTGGAGGCCGAGAACAGCATCCTGATGGGAAGGATCACTGTCGAACACCGGCAGACTGGCTGTGTCCGGTTCTGCTATGCCGCCGAGACCTCTGTTTTGCCGCGCCGCTACCGCTGCGTGCCGCGTGCCGACGATGATCCCAAGCCGCGTCCGATCTTCGTGTCGACCCGTTTCCAGGATCCCGAATTCGGACTTCTCAGCCTGCGTACGCCCGAGGCCATCCTCGAAGGGGCCGAGGATGGCATGGAGATGGGGGTGGGCTACGCCAACCGCGATCCCGCCCGCCGCGCCAACATCCGCGATGCCGTCGAGGAATTCGCGCCATTCGGCCTCGTCCCGGGCTTCATCTATATGACATAGGAGGCCTGCCATGACCGGCGATATTTCGAGAAAGACCTTCGATCCTGCCAAGGACTTCAGCCTTGTTGGGATGCAGCAGGGCCGCCTTTTTACTGATGCCGACTGGAACGAACAGGGCGAAATCCTGCGTGCCTCGGACCGAAAGACCACGGCTGACATCATCGGGCCCGCGGGCTTTCCGGAGGAGGATGCGGGATTCGGACTAATCCCGGATGCCGGGACCGGAACGCTGGTGATCACCCCGGGGACCGGATACGTGGCCGGTGTGGGCCATGTACTGCGCTGGCCTGCCGCCTACAAGTTGACACGCCAATCGGGCACCGGCGGCAACGCGGTCTGGCGGATCGATGATGGCAAGGAACTGTCGGATGGCGATGTGCTGAGCACAGACCCGGCGGGCCTGACCGGCTTCGTCAAGGTGCGCAATTTTGCCGAGGATTCCAACGGAGTGCGGACCTTCCGTACCACGCCCGCCCTTGGTGACGCAGTGACCGGCGCGTTCCGTCCGGCAATCTTCTCGCGCCAACCTTACGGTGCCGGTACACCGCTTCCCGAGGTGGCAGGCGACTACCTTGCCGTGCTCAAATCCACTGATCAGGTCGTGACCGCACTCGATGATCCGCTGCTGCGCGAAGTGGCTTTCGAAGGCCCGGATACGGCCTATCGTGACCGGACTTTCTGGCAGGTTTCGCTGGTCTCACGCGCGGCTCTCCTGGCGCTCGGATACCAGGCTGCCGACCTGACCTGCCCGGCGCTGTCCAAGGGGTTCGACCCAGTCGTCGCTGATCGCGCGCGCGGCGCGCTCCGCGCGCGGGCCGAACTCTCCGACCTCGGTGCCGGCCCCTGCAACCTTCCGCCGGCCGCGGGCTACCGCAGTCTCGACAATCTGCTCTTCCGCGTCGAGATCCATCTGGGCGGCGACGAGGCGACGGCGTTCTACAAATGGTCACGCGAGAACGCCATTCACCGCACGCGATACCGCGAGATCGACGCCGGCGTATTGGTGGTGGAAAGCATCGGCCGGGACGAGATGACGGCGCTGAAGACGGGCGACTGGATTGAAATTCGCGATCAGGCGGCGATCTACGGCGAAGCGCCGGGTTTTTTCGCCCGGATTGACGAGGTAGTCGGTCAGCGCGTTTCACTTGCCGAACTGCGTGATCCGTTCACGCTTGCGCCGCTGCTCAGCAACGGTCTTCCGGACAGCGACAAGCTTCCGGCCGAGGCATTCGTCACCCGCTGGGAAGGCGGGCTGCCGGTGCAAGTGGACGATGCTGCGGCCGATTGGGTCGATTTGGAGAACGGCGTCCAGATCCGCTTCGAGGTCGGCCAATACCAATCCGGCGATCATTGGACCATTCCGGCGCGTGCCGTGTCGGGCGATGTGGAATGGCCGCGCAATCCGGTCACGGGCGAGCCGATGTCGAAACCTGCCGACGGGCCGCGGCGCAACTATGCCGCACTGGCTTGGCTGGCGCTTGACGGGACCGGCGTCTGGACTGTGACCGAAGATTGCCGCCCGATTTTTCCGTCGATCACCCGGTCCAAGCAGGTGCTCTATGCCGGCGGTGACGGGCAGGAGACGCTGGACGATCCACTGAATGCCGCTGCCTTGGCGCCTCTGCCAAAGGAGCTTTCAGTGGCCGTGGTGCGTGGTCACAGTCCGGTCGAGGACGAGACTATCCGCTTCACTGTGGTCGAAGGTGCCGGGCAGTTTGGCAACGGCCTGCCGACCCAGCAGGTCACCACAGATGCCGCTGGCGTGGCGTCGGTGACCTGGAGCCTCGATGGCACGAACCGGGTCCAGCGCGTCGTTGCCCAGCGGTTGGATGCCGCCGGAACCGCGACCCATGCGCCAATCGCCTTCAACGCGACCCTTGCGCGCGCGTCTCACGTCAGCTTCGATCCGGCCAACACGCCTGAACTTGGTCCGGCCAATACGGTGCAGAAGGCCATCGAGGCGCTGGCGGGTCTCCAACAGTTGGGGTGCACAACCATTGTCATCCAGCCAGGCGAGGACTGGGTAGCGCGGCTTGAAGGGCTGCAACCGGGCGAGAACGCCTCGATCTGCTTCGCCCGCGGTACGTACACTAGCGGGCGCACCGTACGGATGAGCGGCCTGGGTCATATCCGCATCAGCGGTGCGGGACCGGGGACCGTCCGGATCGTGGCTAACCGCACCGAGGCGGCACTCGCCTTCGAGGGGTGTGTAAGCGTCGCGGTAAGCGGGCTGGAACTTGCAACTCCCGACGCGAATTCCGCCGTCGACGCCGGCCTGAAGAGGCACCGCCAGGGTACGCTGGACTTCGGTCATTGCGACGAGGTCGAGGTTCATGGCTGCACCCTCAGCTGCGGCGGCGGCACTTCGACCGAACGCACCTGCGTGACGGTTCGGGGCTACAGTGAGACGCTGAAGACCTTGAAGGTCACGCGTTCAGTGCGGATCACCGGCAACAGCCTGACGGTCGGCAACCTTCAGGAGGGGATCGTCGTGACCGATGCCGTCGACGTCGACGTCTCTGGCAATCTCCTGGTCGCCAAGCCGGGCAAGGGCTCGCTTAAGCTCGACGCGTTCCTCGCCGACAAGGTCTGGGTAGCGACCACCGCAAACAGCCTCATTTCTCGACCTGTGAAGGGCAATGTCGGCCGAGGCACCGGCGTCAAGGAAATCGCCGCGAAGGAATGGCGCATGACCTTTGACAGCCCCGTGCCGCAGAAGGACTGGGACGATCTGGTCGCGAAGAACCCGCCCGTGGCCTCGGACCTGAGGAACCAGGACACGTTCAGCCGCTGGGCACAGGGGCTCATCGCCTCCGTGGCTGAGGACCCCGATAGGATACCGGTCTTCCGCAAACAGCTGAAGCGGGTCGGGGAGTCGTTTGGCACTGACGGTCGGGGCCTAGACAATCCGAAGGTGCGCACCACGCTGCTCGTCTCGAGCGATCCGGTCGTTCAGCGGTTCGATGCGAGATCGGGTGCGCAGCGCCAGGTCGTGGTCGAGGCGAACGGACAGATCGTCGCCTTCGACAGCGCCTTCAGCCAGAAGGACTGGACGACGTTGATCTCCCGCAGCGGCTCGGCCACCAAGATCGCAAACGCGGACGAGCTCCTGAAACTTAGCTATGGCCTGGCGAAGAAGGTGTTGGTGGACAAGGAACTTCGCGCCGGATTGGGTTCGGTTCAGAACTGGCTTAAGGCACTTGAAGAAAATTCTGTCAGCCTGGGGGCGCAGGGCATCGTCTGCGGCGGACGGCGTATGGACAATGTCGCCATCCGGGGCAATGCGATCCGCGCTTTCCAAGTGGGGGTGCGGGTGGCAGTGAGCCACATGCGCACCTTAAACGTCCGGTCAAGATCGGTGTCGATCGACAACAATCGGATGGAGCTGATGGCGCCCAGCGTCGAAGCCTATGCCGGCTACGGCGTGATGGTCGGCAACGTCGATACCCTGCGCATCCGCGGCAACGAGATGGCGCTGTCGAGCCGACCGAACTTCATTAGGTACTTCGCTCAGGGCATCCGCATCTGGGGCTTTATCGGCCACCAGATCCTTGTGGCGGAAAACCGGATCTCGATGGCGACGATGGGCATTCGCCTGGTCTCGGTCGTCCCGTTCGGCGACGACGATCCGCATCTTTGGGTGTTCCGCGAAAACCTGATCCAGGGGCCTGCCGGCATCCGCAACTGGAAGGTGACGCCATCCTGGCCGCTCATCGACCAGAACAATCTGACGCGCAGTATCTAAGGAGTGGTCCGAGGTCCAATTTCGTTGTATACGTATGTTTCTTGGCTCTAGTGGCAATGGATGTTTGGTGCCACCGGGTTCGAGTCCCTGTCAGGTTAGCGAAGCGGAGCGGGAATACCCGGTCCGCTTCCCGCATTTTCGGGGTAGGCGCTCTGCTAAGCATTTCGGCGCCGCAAATCCTGAAGGGGCAGACATGGCCGCGGCTACCAGAGGTAGGCTGGTCGTGGCGGGTTGATCCAACGTCGGGAGCAGACAATCCGCACATACTGGGCAGACGCGTTACCGTCCTTTGGACCACAATCCAGCGCTGACGGAACTTCGACCCGCTTACGAATGTTGCTTGACGTCCGCATCACGCAGCCTCCGATTTCCTGGAATCTGCCAATCCGTTTTTTGATGTGCGCCTTGCAGATTGGGTGGCTCCACACCCTTCTTCTGGCATCTGAGTTTGAGCGGGGCCGGAACGGGCTGCCCTCTGCCGGCTACGGTGTCCATGGCCAATGTGCTCGAGTAGGCCGTCGGCCCTTGGGGCTCGGTCGTCGTGCGCGTCGGGCGTATCATTTCGATTGCCGGCACATTCCTGAGCAGGCCCTGAGTGTCGCTCGAATCCCTTGCTGACCGTCCGCGAGTTTGCCGAACATTGGAGCAGCAAAGGCTCCGATGAGCAGCGCGACGGAGAACATCCCGTAGACCCGTTGCTCCGACACCGCGAGATCACGCGCGATGTCGGGAACAAGAATGCTGAGGCAATAGTAGAGCGTGCCGTAGCCGACGACCTGCGTGGTGCCCAGTCCGGCGAGCGCCCAGATCGGCAGTTTTCCATCGGACATTTTCACAGGCTTTCGACCGCCTTCTCCGCCGAAGCCTTCGAGCCGCAGCCGCAGCCTGTCTTGGCTTCATCCTTCGCCATCACGTCTACGGCGCAGCACGCGTCCTCA
>UEGQ01000027.1 GCA_900466005.1 Hyphomicrobiales bacterium | reverse complement strand
CGCCCGTACCGGCAACCGGGCCGGCGGCGGCGGCAATTTCTCGCGCGATCTCGACGACGACATCCCGTTCTGATTCCGGGACCATCGTCCGCTCGGGCGCGCCGACATCTTTTCGTTGATCCGAAAGGGGGCTTTCGATGGGAGAGACGAAGACGGATACCGGACCCGCGACCTGGCGCATCGTGCTCGCGGCACTGCTCGATTTCTTCACCGCCTTTTTCGTGCTCGGCTTTCTGGTCGCCTCGGTGACCGGCGGCCGCACGGAGGGCGGTTTCCAGCTGAACGGCCTGCCGGCCTTCGTGCTGTTTGCGCTGATCGTCGCTTACTTCGTCGTGTTCAACCGCTATCTCGGCGGCACGATCTGGAAGCGCATCCTGAAGGCGCAGCGCTGACCTGACCGCCGGCGACGGGGACCAGCGGCGTCGCTATACAGCCCCTTGTTTGCGATGAGCAGGAGCGGTATTGCTGCGGACGGCTCGATGCCGGCACCGGCGTCCCTTGCGGCTGTTCCGTTCAGAGAGAAAGTCCCGTGCGCCTCATCCGTTAGCGACCTTGACTGCGAAAACCGTTGCACGTCGCCGCCGGTTTTTTTGCCGTCGCGTGTTCGTGCGTTTTCCTGGGTCAATGTCCGGTTCCCGCAGCCAGATACGGCGCGGCGAACCGCACTATCGGATACATCGTTATGGAAAAACTGAATTACGGCCGCGCCGAGCGCGGCACCATTCGCTCGGGCGTCTTCGAACTCGGCTACGCGATCGAAGGGCAGGGGCTCCCCGTGCTGGTCATCGGCAGCAGCCTCTACTACGCGCGGACCTTCTCGCCCGGACTTCGCCGTTCGGTCCGCCTCCACTTCGTCGATCACAGATGCTTCGCCCGCCCGGTCCGGCCGGTGGAGGCGAGCGACTTCGCCTTCGACCGGATCATCGACGACATCGAACTGGCGCGGCAGTCCTTCAAGCTGGAGCGCTTCGCCGTTCTCGGGCATTCGGGCCATGGCTACATGGCGCTCGAATATGCGCGTCGTTGTCCCGACCGCGTGTCCCACGTCGTGCTCGCGGGCACCGGCCCGAACCAGGGTGCAGAGCTCGCGCAATGGGCGGAACGACGTTGGGCCGCGGAAGCCTCGCCCGAGCGCAAGGCGATCTTCGACCGCGAGATGGCGAAGCTCGCCGGTGACATCGCCGCCCATCCTCACGAGCGCTTCAAGCATCTGCTGATCCGGCTCGGCGCACGCAGCTGGTTCGATGCCGGTTTCGATGCGCGTCCGCTATGGGACGGCGTCTGGATCAACGATATCGGCTTCGATCATCTGTGGGGCGAGGTGTTCCGTGACATCGACATGCACGCGCTCGCGCGCGGCGTCACGGCGCCGGTGCTCCTCGCACTCGGGCGTTTCGACTACCTCATCGCACCGCCCGCGGCATGGGAGCCGTTTAGGGGCGATTTCGCGCGGCTGACGATCGAAATGTTCGAGCGCAGCAGCCACACCATGCAGTTGGAGGAGAGCGATCGTTTCGACGCCGCGCTCCTCGATTTCCTGCACCGCAGCTGAGAGAGCGGGCGCCGGCGGCGACGCCGGCGTTTCACCCGGCGAAGGCCGACTTCACCCCGTCGACGACGAACTGCACCGAAAGCGCCGAAAGCAGCACGCCGAGCAGGCGGGTCAGCAGGGCACGGCCGGTGACGCCGAGAAAGCGGTTGAGGCTTTCCGCCAGCATCAGCGCCAGGAAGACGAGCGCCAAACAGACGGCGATGACGCCGATCAGCCCGACCCGTCCGGCGATACCGTCCATCGTGCCGGCGATCAGCACCGTCGCGGAGATCGCGCCGGGGCCGGCGATCAGCGGGATCGCCAGCGGGAAAACGGCGAGATGATGGATGTGGTCGCGGGTGATCGCGTCGTCCTTGGTCTTCTCCTTCCGCTCATTGCGCTTCTCGAAGATCATCTCGAAGGCGATCGCAAACAGCATCAGGCCGCCGGCAATTCGGAAGGAGCCCATCGAGATGCCGAGCACGCCGAGGATGCCCGAGCCGAAGACGGCGAAAACGGCAAGGATTCCAAAGGCGATGAGCGAACCGCGGACCGCCACCTGGCGGCGTTGCGCACCGGTCATGCCCTGTGTGAGACCGAGAAAGAGCGGCGCGAGGCCCGGCGGATCGAGCGTCACCAGCAGGGTGGTGAATGCCGTTATCAATGCGTCCGTCGGTGCCATCGTGTCTGCCTCTCCTGCGATTTCGCGAAGAGTAGCACCGACAGCCTCGAATTTGTCTAGGTATTTGATCGTTCTGCCTTTCCAGCGCCGCAAAAGCTGTTCAAAACCTGCTGCGAAATTGGCGCCACGGCGCCCTTTCGGCTATAAGCTAGACAGTGATTCCGAACAGAGATCGTGACCAGATTTGACTGAGCAAAGCACTCCCGGCGGCGGCAAGTCCCCGTCCGACATCGAGCCGATTTCCATCATTGAGGAAATGCAGCGGTCGTATCTCGACTACGCCATGAGCGTAATCGTCAGCCGCGCGCTTCCCGACGTCCGCGACGGCCTGAAGCCGGTCCATCGCCGCATTCTCTACGGCATGTCCGAACTGGGCATCGACTGGAACAAGAAGTACGTCAAGTGCGCCCGCGTGACGGGTGACGTCATGGGTAAGTATCACCCCCATGGTAACGCTGCGATCTACGACGCGCTGGCGCGCATGGCCCAGGACTGGTCGCTGCGCCTGCCGCTGATCGACGGCCAGGGCAATTTCGGCTCGATCGACGGCGACCCGCCGGCGGCCGAACGTTACACCGAGTGCCGCCTGCAGAAGGCCGCCCATTCGCTGCTCGACGACCTCGACAAGGAAACCGTCGACTTCCGCGACAACTACGACGGTACGCTCTCCGAGCCGGTCGTCGTTCCGGCGAAGTTCCCGAACCTGCTCGTCAACGGCGCGGGCGGCATCGCCGTCGGCATGGCGACCAACATTCCGCCGCACAATCTCGGTGAAGTCATCGACGGCTGCATCGCCATCATCGACAATCCGGCGATCGAACTGCCCGAACTCATGCAGATCATTCCGGGTCCGGATTTCCCGACCGGCGCGATCATTCTCGGACGTTCCGGCATCCGCTCGGCCTACGAGACCGGCCGCGGCTCGATCATCATGCGCGGCGTGGCGAGGGTCGAGCCGATGCGCGGCGACCGCGAGCAGATCATCATCACCGAGGTTCCCTATCAGGTGAACAAGGCGACGATGATCGAGAAGATGGCCGAACTGGTGCGCGAGAAGCGCATCGAGGGCATTTCCGACCTGCGCGACGAGTCCGACCGCGAAGGCTACCGCGTCGTCATCGAACTGAAGCGCGACGCCAATGCCGACGTCATCCTCAACCAGCTCTACCGCTACACGCCGCTGCAGACCTCGTTCGGCTGCAACATGGTGGCGCTGAACGGCGGCAAGCCGGAGCAGATGGCGCTCCTCGACATGCTGCGGGCCTTCGTCTCCTTCCGCGAGGAGGTCGTCAGCCGGCGAACGAAGTACCTGCTGCGCAAGGCGCGCGAACGCGCGCACGTCTTGGTCGGTCTCGCCATCGCCGTCGCCAATATCGACGAGGTCATCAACCTCATCCGCCGTGCGCCCGATCCGCAGACGGCCCGCGAGCAGCTGATGGAGCGTCGCTGGCCGGCGCACGACGTCGAGGCGCTGATCCGGCTGATCGACGATCCGCGCCACCGCATCAACGAGGACCTGACCTACAACCTTTCGGAAGAGCAGGCCCGCGCGATCCTCGAGCTGCGTCTGGCGCGCCTCACCGCGCTCGGCCGCGACGAGATCGACGAGGAACTGAACAAGATCGGCTCCGAGATCGCCGACTACCTCGAAATCCTCTCCTCGCGCCTGCGCATCCAGGAGATCGTCAAGGCTGAACTCGCCGCGGTTCGCGACGAATTCGGTACGCCCCGCCGCACCGAGATCGTCGAAGGCGGTCCGGACATGGACGACGAGGACCTGATCGCCCGCGAGGACATGGTCGTCACCGTCTCGCATGCGGGCTACATCAAGCGCGTGCCGCTCGCGACCTACCGCGCACAGCGGCGCGGCGGCAAGGGCCGCTCCGGCATGGCCATGAAGGACGAGGATTTCGCGACCCGCCTCTTCGTCGCCAACACCCACACGCCGGTTCTGTTCTTCTCCTCGCGCGGCATCGTCTACAAGGAGAAGGTCTGGCGGCTGCCGATCGGCACCCCGACCTCGCGCGGCAAGGCGCTCATCAACATGCTGCCGCTGGAGCCCGGCGAACGCATCACCACCATCATGCCGCTGCCGGAAGACGAGAAGACCTGGGAGAACCTGGACGTCATGTTCTCGACGACGCGCGGCACGGTACGCCGCAACAAGCTCTCGGACTTCGTCCAGGTCAACCGCAACGGCAAGATCGCGATGAAGCTCGAGGAGGAGGGCGACGAAATCCTCTCCGTCGAGACCTGCACCGATCGGGACGACGTGCTGCTCACCACCGCGCTCGGCCAGGCGATCCGCTTCTCGGTCGACGAGGTTCGCGTCTTCGCCGGCCGCAATTCGATCGGCGTGCGCGGCATCACGCTCGCCGATGGTGACCGGCTGATATCTATGACGATCCTCGGCCACGTCGATGCCGATGCCGCGCAGCGCGCCGCCTATCTCAAGCGCTCGGCGGCCGAGCGTCGCGCCAGCGGGGTGGACGAAGAGGACATCGCGCTTGTCGGCGAAGAGGTGGGCGAACTCGCCGACTTGTCGGAAGAGCTCTATCAGGAGCTCAAGGTCCGCGAGCAGTTCGTGCTCACCGTTTCGGAAAAGGGCTTCGGCAAGCGCTCGTCCTCCTACGACTTCCGCACTTCGGGCCGCGGCGGCAAGGGTATCCGCGCCACCGACACCTCGAAGACGGCGGAGATCGGTGAACTCGTCGCCGCCTTCCCGGTCGAGGAGAACGACCAGCTCATGCTTGTGTCCGACGGTGGCCAGCTGATCCGCGTGCCGGTCGACGGCATCCGCATCGCCAGCCGCGCCACCAAGGGTGTCACGATCTTCTCCACCGCCAAGGACGAAAAGGTCGTGTCGGTCGAGCGGATCAGCGAGCCGGAAGGCGAGGCGGATGTCGAGGGTGTGGCCGATGAGGCGCCCGAAGACGGTGTCGGCGAAGCCGAATAGGGAATGCGAAAGAGGCCGCCGGATCGTTCCGGCGGCCTCTTTCTTCGGATCGCCCAGTCGCAGATGTCCATGAAAAGAGCCTCGCGCCGGGTGTGGCGGAGGCTCGAATTTTTGATTGGGGCCGGAGAAGTGAGACGCCCGCTGTGGCCGCAAGTGTGGATCCCTGCGGCCGGCGTCGTTTCCTGGAGGTCCGGGCGGCCCGGCGGCCGCTAGAAGGCCTTGTGTCTTTCCATCAGCGACTTGTAGTCTTCGCTCTCGCGACGCAAGGCCGAAACGGTCGAGGTCACCGAGGCGACGAACATCCCGCAGATGAGGGCTGCGAGTACGGTAAGTGTCATGAACATCTACGTCCTCCTCATCTCTCGTCTGCTGCGGCTGCGCCTGTGGTGAAAGATCAGTGCCCGAAGGTGTGGTAGCTCGCCGTCATCGGCGGCCCGTAGAACTTGGCGTCGCTCTTCTCGTTCATGTAGAAGGTGACGGAGGTCGCAAGCATCGCCGTCATGGTCGCCATCCAAACCAAGTTGATAAGGGTCACTTTATCAGGCATGGTCTTCGTCCTTTCTGGTATTGCCGCATTGCGCAAAGAATGTTCTGCCCGTGGCATTGTTCCTCTGCGTCATGAAAATCTGATATCAAGGTCAGCCTGAAGCCGGCCTTAATGGCTTGTTCATCTGGCGTTCATCTTTCTGCCCGCCGTTGTGCAACGCAGCATCGTCCGTAGCCGATACTCCGAAAGTGACCGGCAGGGAAGGGGGGCACGGGCGTGAAATCACCCGCGCGGAAGGCGTTTCGGCCGCTTGCATGACCTTCTTTGGTTCACGCCCGCGCAAGGCGCCCGCCCGGCAAGTCCCTTGCGATTTCCAGCCGTCCGTGACAAAAGGCTCCAAACAAAGAATCCGGGACGCCATGACCATTGCCTTCTACCCAGGATCGTTCGATCCGATGACCAACGGGCATCTGGACGTTCTCGTTCAGTCCCTGAATGTCGTGTCGAAGGTGATCGTCGGCATCGGCATTCATCCCGGCAAGGCGCCGATGTTCAGCTATGACGAGCGGGCGGAACTGATCCGGCTTTCGCTCGGCGAAGCGATGCCGCAGCGGGTGAACGACATCTCCGTCGTCTCTTTCGACAATCTTGCCGTCGATGCGGCCCGCCGCCATGGCGCAAAGCTTCTCGTGCGCGGGCTGCGCGACGGCACCGATCTCGACTACGAGATGCAGATGGCCGGCATGAACTACCAGATGGCGCCCGATCTGCAGACGATCTTCCTGCCGGCAGGCACCGCCTCGCGGCCCATAACGGCCACATTGGTGCGGCAGATCGCCTCCATGGGCGGAGACGTCAGCGCCTTCGTGCCGGCCTCGGTCCTGAAGGCACTCAAATCCAGGCTCAAGTCCTGACCTGTTAGCAAAACACTACGGAGCCACCATGAAGCTGCTTCATCTTGCCTTTGCCGCGACGCTCGCGGTCGCCGGACTTTTCGGCACGGCCAACGCACAGTCGAACGAGAATATCCTCACGATCCAGTTGAAGGACGGACCGGTAGTCGTTGAATTGCTTCCGCAAGTCGCTCCAAAACATGTCGAACGCATGAAGGAACTCGCAAGCAAGGGCGAGTATGACAACGTCGCTTTCCACCGGGTGATCGACGGCTTCATGGCGCAGACCGGCGACGTGGAATTCGGCGACCTCAAGGACGGCTACGATCCGTCACGTGCCGGAACCGGCGGCTCCAAGCTCCCCGACCTTCCGGCTGAGTTCTCCAACCTCCCGTTCGAGCGCGGCACCGTCGGCATGGCCCGTGCCCAGGACCCGAACTCGGCAAATTCTCAGTTCTTCATCATGTTCGCCGACGGCGGCTTCCTCAATGGCCAGTACACGGTCGTCGGCAAGGTCGTCGCGGGCATGGAGTATGTCGACAAGATCAAGCGCGGCGAGGGCGCCAACGGCGAAGTCAGCGATCCCGACGCGATGCTCAAGGTCACCGTCGGCAGGTAATCTGAAAACGGGCCTCCGGGCCCCCCCGAAAGGAGTTGAATCTATGGCCGAGATCAAGGATCCGGAAAACACCATCATCATGGAAACCACCAAGGGCAAGGTCGTGATCGCGCTGAAGCCCGAGGTCGCGCCCGGCCACGTCGCCCGCATCAAGGAACTGACGCGGGAAGGGGCCTATGACGGCGTCGTCTTCCACCGCGTGATCGAGGACTTCATGGCCCAGACCGGCGACGTGCAGTACGGCAAGCAGGGCTCGGCGAGCTTCAACCCGGCCCGCGCCGGCATGGGCGGCTCCGACAAGCCGGACCTCAAGGCCGAGTTCTCCGCGACCCCGCACGTGCGCGGCACCTGCTCGATGGCCCGCTCGCAGAACCCGAACTCCGCCAACTCGCAGTTCTTCATCTGCTTCACCGACGCCCCCTGGCTCAACAAGCAGTATTCCGTCTGGGGCGAAGTCGTCGATGGCATGGACGTCATCGACCAGATCAAGCGCGGCGAGCCGGTGCGCGATCCGGACTCGATCGTCTCGATGAAGGTCGCCGCCGACGCCTGAGCGAGAGCCACGTTCCGAGCCCGCCCGGCGTCCATGACGCCCGGGCGGGTTTCGCGTTTTACCGAAGCCGAGACACCATGCGCGTAGACCTTTTCGATTTCGACCTGCCGGAGGAGCGTATTGCGCTGAGGCCCGTGAGCCCGCGCGACAGCGCCCGCATGCTCGTCGTCAGGCCCGATCGCGAGCCGGCGCTCGAGGATCGCCACGTCTTCGACCTGCCGTCCTTCCTGTCGCCCGGCGATGCGCTCGTCTTCAACGACACCAAGGTCATCCCGGCCCAGCTCGAGGGCAAACGGCTGCGCGAAGGCGGGCAGGAGACGCCGGTCTCGGCGACGCTCCACATGCGGATCGGGCCGGAACGCTGGAAGGCCTTTGCCCGTCCCGGCAAGCGCATCAAGGTCGGCGACCGCATCGAATTCGGCCATTCCGGCGAGGCCTGCCTGCTCGGAACCCTCGGCGCCGTGGTCGAGGAGAAGGGCGAGGCGGGCGAGGTGACGCTGCGCTTCGATTTCTCCGGACCGGCGCTCGACGAGGCGATCATGGCGGTCGGGCATATCCCGCTGCCGCCCTATATCGCCTCCAGGCGCGGCGAGGACGAGAAGGACCGCACCGATTACCAGACCGTCTATGCCCGCGAGGAGGGTGCCGTCGCCGCCCCGACCGCCGGGCTTCATTTCACGCCGGCGCTCTTCGAGGCGCTCGAAAAAGCCGGCGTCGAACGCCACTTCGTGACGCTCCACGTCGGCGCCGGCACCTTTCTGCCGGTCAAGGCGGACGACACCGACGACCACAAGATGCATCTGGAGACCGGCCATGTCAGCGCCGAGACCGCGGCACGCCTCAACGCCGTGAAGGCGAGGGGCGGGCGCATCGTCTGCGTCGGCACCACCTCGCTGCGGCTGATCGAGAGTGCCGCCGACGCCTCCGGACGCGTCGAGCCGTGGTCCGGCGCCACCGGCATCTTCATCACGCCGGGCTACCGCTTCAGGGCGGTGGACGTGCTGATGACCAATTTCCACCTGCCGAAATCCACGCTGTTCATGCTGGTTTCGGCCTTTGCCGGCCTCGAAACCATGCGTGCGGCCTATGCCCATGCGATCGAATCCGGCTATCGCTTCTATTCCTACGGCGACGCCAGCCTTCTCTTCCGGAAATCCTGACCATGCACGAGAAATTCGAGTTCAAGCTCAAGGCCACCAGCGGCAAGGCCCGTCTCGGCGAGATTTCGATGCCGCGCGGCGTCATCCGCACGCCGGCCTTCATGCCGGTCGGCACCGTCGGCACGGTCAAGGCGATGTATCTCGACCAGGTGCGCGAACTCGGCGCCGACATCATCCTCGGCAACACCTATCACCTGATGCTGCGGCCGGGGCCGGAGCGCGTCGCCCGCCTCGGCGGCCTGCATGAACTCATTCGCTGGCCGCATCCGATCCTCACCGACTCGGGCGGCTTCCAGGTCATGTCGCTCTCCGGTCTCCGGAAACTCGACGAGAAGGGCGTCACCTTCAAGAGCCATGTCGACGGCTCGACCCATCACATGTCGCCCGAACGCTCCATCGAGATCCAGGGGCTGCTCGACAGCGACATCCAGATGCAGCTCGACGAATGCGTGGCGCTGCCGGCGGAGCGTAAGGAGATCGAGCGCGCCATGGAAATGTCGCTGCGTTGGGCGGAACGCTGCCGCGTCGCCTTCGGCGAGCAGCCGGGCAAGGCGATGTTCGGCATCGTGCAGGGCGGCGACATCCCGGAGCTTCGCATCCGCTCGGCCGAGGGACTGAAACAGCTCGATCTCAAGGGCTATGCCGTGGGCGGGCTTGCCGTCGGCGAGCCGCAGGAGGTGATGCTCGACATGCTCGACATCACGCTGCCGGTCCTGCCCACCGAAAAGCCGCGCTATCTGATGGGGGTGGGCACGCCCGACGACATCCTGAAATCGGTCGCCCGCGGCGTCGACATGTTCGACTGCGTGATGCCGACCCGCTCCGGCCGCCATGGCCTGGCGTTTACCCGCCGCGGCAAGGTCAACATCCGCAATGCCCGCCACGCCGAGGACATGCGTCCGCTCGACGAACAGTCGAACTGCCCGGCAAGCCGCGACTATTCGCGCGCCTATCTCCACCATCTCGTCCGCTCCAACGAGGCGCTCGGCGGGATGCTGCTCTCGTGGAACAATCTTGCATACTATCAGGAGCTCATGCAGGGCATCCGCAAGTCGATCGAGGAAGGCCGTTTTGCCGATTTCATGGCCGAAACCCGGGAGATGTGGGCCCGCGGCGATGTCGAGGCCGCGTAGTCGTATATCGTGAATCGCTGATAGGCGATATTGGGGCAGGGGTCATGGACGAGGGCGAAATCGAGGGGCCGACGCCGCGCATGCTCGCCTGGGCCAGAAACTCGGCGGCCTACCGGCTCTCCCGCAAGATGATGACCGAGCGCGAGCTTTCCGACGCTGTCTCGCGCAAGGCGCGGCAGAAGTTCGAACAGATCAGCGAGGCGCAGGTGCAGGCGCTCGCGGCCGCCGCGGTCGAATTCGGCCGACAGGTGCGGGCGCTCGACGATGTGTCCTATGCCGAGATCAAGGCGCGGTCCTCGGCGCGGAGCGGCAAGTCGAAGCGCGCGATCGCCCGCAAGCTCGCCGACAAGGGCATCGACCGGGAGACCGTCACGGCGGCACTGGCCGAAACCGACGATCTGCCGTCCGCATTGATCTTCGCCCGCAAGCGCGGCTTCGGTCCGTTCCGCCGGGCCGAGGGCGACGAGAAACGCGAGACGCGGGAATTCTCGGCATTCGCCCGCAACGGCTTCGGCTTTGACATCACCCGCAAGGTCATGGCGATGGAACGGGACGAGGCGGAGGCGATCCTGGCGGATCAGGCGACACTCGGCTCTTTGTGAGAGCAGAGGCGACATCGCGGCACTTCATCCTTGAACCCACCCGGCTACATTTGGAAATTGCATAAGGTAGATTATGGAACTATCGTATATGTGGGGGATAACTGCAGAAGGCCTGAAATCACGCCGGCGTCGAGACCTTCATCAGCACCAGCCCTGCGATGATCAGCACTGCGGCGGCAATGCGCATCGCATTGGCAGGCTCGTTCAGGACGATGATCCCGACGAGAAATGCGCCGAGCGCCCCGATGCCGGTCCAGATCGTGTAAGCCGTTCCGAGCGGCAGGTTGCGCATCGAGATCGACAGCAGCACGACGCTGGCGATCATCGCCACGACGGTAATGACCGACGGAACGAGCCGGGTGAAGCCTGCCGACTGCTTCATGAAGAACGCCCAGACCACTTCGAGGATGCCGGCGACGATGAGGATGACCCAGGCCATTCGAATCTCCGTTTACGGAAAACTACGCGACTACAGACAAACTTTTCCGGAAAATGTCGTATATTCAACGTCTTGGCGCAAAAACCTCACGCGCGTCGGCAACGAATCTTACAGCTGCGCCGCGGCGATCTCCGCCTCGAAGACCATCTGGTCATAGGCCGGCTCGACATGTGGCGGCGTTTCGCCCATCACGGTTTCGTAGTCGAGCGGCACATGCATGTGGGTCAGGATCGAGCGCTTCGGCGCCAGCCGCTCGATCCAGCCGAGAGCCTGCTCGAGCGAGAGATGGCTCGGATGATGACGATATTGCAGCGCGTCGATCACCAGCACGTCGAGCCCCTGGAGCTTTGCGACCGTCTCCTCGGGAAAATCGCTGACGTCGCAGCAATAGGCAATGTCGCCGATCCTCAGCCCCAGCGAAGGAATGTCGCCGTGGCGCTGCCTGAGCGGCCGAAAGCGGATCGTGCCGCCCTTGCCGGTAATCTCGACCGGTCTTTCGAGGTCTTCGATCAGCCGCGGCTCGACGATCGGCGGATAATTGCTGCCCACGGGCGTTTCGAGGCAATAGCCGAACCCCTGGCGGATGCGCGCCATCGTCTCGGGGTCGGCATAGATCGGGATGCGCTGGCTGCGGTTGATGAAGTAGCCACGCAGGTCGTCGATGCCATGCAGATGGTCGGCATGGCCGTGGGTATAGATGACGCCGTCGATGTGCTGGACGCCGGCGGCAATCATCTGCGCGCGAAAATCAGGGCCGGTGTCGACGACCACCGTCGTTATCCCGCCGTCCGGCGCGATCTGCTCGACCATGAAGGCCGCACGGGTCCGCCGGTTGCGCGGGTTCGCCGGGTCGCACGCCCCCCAGTCGCCGTTGATCCGCGGAACGCCCGGAGAGGACGCGCAGCCCAAGATGGTGAAGCGCCGGCGAAACGTCATCGGTCAGAGCCCCGGCATCTTCGAGAAGACGCGGAGTGCGTTCTCGGTGGTGATGCGGGCAATCTCCTCGAAGCTCACGCCCTTCGTCTCGGCGAGCACCTCCGCCGTGTTGACCACGTAGGACGGCTCGTTGCGTTTGCCCCGCCAGGGCTTCGGTGCGAGATACGGCGCGTCGGTCTCGACGAGCAGCCGGTCGAGCGGAATGTCCTTGGCGATGTCGCGCAGTTCCGTCGACTTCGGAAAGGTCAGGATGCCGGAGAACGAGACATAGCCGCCGAGCTCGACGCCGGTCCGCGCCAGTGCTTCGCCGGAGGAAAAGCAGTGGAGGATGAAGGGGAAGGCCCCCTTCCCCGTTTCCTGCCTCAGGATCGCCGCCATGTCCTCGTCGGCGCTGCGGCTATGGATGACGAGCGGCAATTGCGTGCGCCGCGCCGCCTCGATGTGACGCAGGAAACCGGTCTTCTGGTCTTCCGGCGTCTGCGTGTCGTAGAAATAGTCGAGCCCGCATTCGCCGATCGCAACCACCTTCGGATGCTCGGCAAGCCGCACGAGGTCATCGGCCGTCACGTCGAGTTCCTCGTTTGCATTGTTCGGATGCGTACCGACCGAACAGAAAACCGATGGATGGCGCTCGGTGATTGCAAGCAGCGTGTCGAGCTTACGCACCCTGGTCGAGATCGTCACCATCCGGCCGACGCCTGCGGCGTGCGCGCGCGCGACGAGCGCGTCGCGCTCTTCATCGAAATCGGGGAAGTCGAGATGGCAATGGGTGTCGATCAGCATTCCGTCAGGCCTTCGCTGTCTCTTCCGGTGCGACATAACGCGGGAAGACCGGCTTCGGTGCCTCGAGGGGCGTGCCGGCGGCAAGCCGGCCGGCTGCGCCGAGACGGGCGAAGTCGCGCGCATCCTGCGGAACGGCGACGAGGTCGAGCAGCTTTGCGGCCGAGTCCGGCACGATCGGCTGCAGGAGGATCGCGATCTGCCGGACGACTTCCGCCGTCACGTAGAGCACTGTGGCCATGCGCTCGGGATCGGTCTTCTTCAGTGCCCAGGGCTCTTGGCCCGCGAAGTACCGGTCGGCCTCGGAGACGACGGCGATGATCGCCGTGACCGCCTTGTGAATCGCCTGGCGGTTCATCTCCTCGCGGCAGATCTCGATCAGCCCGTCGGCCGAGGCGAGCATCTCCCTGTCGGCATCGGTAAGTTCGCCGCATTCGGGAATCTTGCCGTCGCAGTTCTTGACGATCATCGACAGCGAGCGGCTCGCGAGATTGCCGATGCCGTTCGCCAGATCGGCATTGATGCGGGTGGCGATCGCCTCTTCCGAATAGCTGCCGTCGTGGCCGAAGGAGACTTCGCGCAGGAAGAAGTAGCGCACCTGGTCGAGGCCGAAATGGTTCACCAGGTTGACCGGGTCGACGACGTTGCCGAGCGATTTCGACATCTTCTCGCCCTTGTTGAGCAGGAAGCCGTGGGCGTAGACCCGCTTCGGCAGCGGCAGCTTGGCCGACATCAGGAAAGCCGGCCAGTAGACGGCGTGGAAACGGATGATGTCCTTGCCGATAACATGGATATCCGCCGGCCAGTATTTCGCCCGCGGCCCGCTCTGGTCTTCGACATAGCCGGTAGCGGTGATGTAGTTGGTCAGCGCGTCGACCCAGACATACATCACGTGTTTCGGATCATCCGGCACCTTGATGCCCCAGTCGAAGGTCGTCCGCGAGATCGAGAGATCCTTGAGACCCGATTTCACGAAGGAGATCACCTCGTTGCGGCGCTCCGCCGGGCCGATGAAGTCCGGGTTCTCCTCGTAGTGCCTGAGCAGCGGCTCGGCATAGGCGGAGAGGCGGAAGAAATAGCTCTCCTCCTCGACCCATTCGACCGGCGTGCCCTGCGGCCCGTAACGCACGCCATCGGCGCGCACTTCGGTTTCCTCTTCCTGGTAATAGGCTTCGTCGCGGACCGAGTACCAGCCGGCATAGCTGTCCTTGTAGATGTCGCCGTTCGCAGCCATGCGCCGCCAGACTTCCTGCACCGTCTCATGGTGGCGCTTCTCGGTCGTGCGGATGAAATCGTCGTTCGAGGCGTTGAGCAGCTTGCCCATGGCGCGGAATTCGTTCGAATTGCGCTCGGCGAGCGCCTCCGGGGTGATGCCTTCGGCGCGCGCCGTCTGCTGCATCTTCTGTCCGTGTTCGTCAGTGCCGGTCAGAAAGAACACGTCCCGCCCGTCGAGCCGCTGGAACCGCGCCATCGCATCGGTGGCGATCAGTTCGTAGGCATGGCCGATATGCGGCTTGCCGTTCGGATAGGAAATGGCGGTCGTAATATAGAATGTGTCTTTCATGATCGGCCCTGTTGCGGACTGCGTTCTTTTTGCCGTCCTGCTCTAGCGCATGTCATCGCCATGCGAAACAACAAGTTTCGCTCTTGCGAAATGTTGAACGACCATCCTACCGGGCGACCTCGTCGAGGATGTCGAGGATGGTCTGCTTGCGGTCGAGATTGTAGGCGGCGCTGACGGCGAGCCGCTCGGTGACCGAGGAGGAGAGCCGCGCGAAACGGTCTGCCTCGCCGCTCGCGCCGGAAAGGGCCGCCGCCCTCGCCTGCTCGTGGAGATGGTCGCCGAGGTGCTCGACGAAGAAGCCGAAGGCGACGTCGCTGTCCCTGGCGCTCAGCGCATCGGCGATCCTGTGCATGACCTTGCGTGCCGCCGGCCCTTGGGCCGCCAGCAGTTCGTCGAAGGCGGCGATGATGTCGAGGCCGCCGTAATTGATGACCTTCAGCGCCCGCGCGACACTGCCCTTGGCGAGCGCGAGCACCGTCTCCCGCTGCCCGCCGGCAAGCGCGATCCCGAGCTGCCCGAGCGCCCGTTTCATGTCGCCGGCGGAGAGCGGCTCGAGCTTCAGCGGCAGGCAGCGCGAACGGATCGTCGGCAGGAGCTTGCCCGGCGCGTGGCTCAGCACCAGGAACATCGCCCGCTTCGGCGGCTCCTCGAGGATTTTCAGGATGGCGTTCGCCGCGTTGCGGTTGAGGTCGTCGGCCGGATCGATGATGACGATCCGCCAGTTCCCCGTCCCCGAGGTCTGCGAAAAGAAGTGGCCGGCCCTGCGCACCTCGTCGATGGTGATGGCGCTGCGCACCTTGCCGGTCTTCTCGTCCACGGGGCGGGTAAGATGGAGCAGGTTGTGGCTGGCGCCGGAGGCAAGCTGGCGCACCAGCGCCGAGGCCGGATCGGGATCGCCGAGCACGGCCGGCGCCTGCGACGGCTCCGGATGCGAAAGCACATGCGCGGCAAACCGGAAGGCGAGCGTCGCCTTGCCGATCCCCTCCGGTCCCTCGATCAGGATCGCATGGTGGCCCTTGCCGGAGCGATAGCTTTCGGCGAGGAAGCGTTCCGCCTCCTGATGGCCGAAAAGCTTGGCCGTGGCGAGCGGCGGTGCCGCGCCGTCGAGAAGTCCCTGGCGTTCGTCGCTCATTCGGCGGTCACCGGTCTTTCCGTCCTTCGCAGGCCGAGCGCCAGCGGCTCGACAAGTGCGAGTATCTCGGCGGCAATCGCCTCGACCGGCCGGCCGGCATCTACCACCCGACAGCGTTTCGGATCGGCGGCCGCGATGTCGAGAAAGCCCTGGCGCCGCTTCTCATGCGTCTCCAGTTCCTCCTTTTCGAACCGGTCCGGCGCACCGTTCGCGCCCGGCCCGGCCCTGCCGCGCGCCCGTTCGAGGCCGCGCTCGGCCGGCAGGTCGAGGATGAGGGTAAGGTCGGGCACCACGCCGTCCACCGCCACCCGCTCGAGTGTATCGATGAATTCCGATTCGAGATTGCCGGTGACACCCTGATAGACGCGCGAGGAATCCATGAAGCGGTCGCAGAGCACCACCGCACCCCTTTGGAGCGCCGGCCGGATCACCGTCTCGACGTGGTCGTTGCGCGCGGCGGCGAAGAGCAGTGCCTCCATGCGCACGCCGAAATCCTCCGCCGCGCCGGACAGGAGCACATGGCGCAGCGCCTCGGCCCCCGGCGAACCGCCGGGCTCGCGGGTGACCAGCACTTCGAGGCCGCGGGCCTTCAGCGCCTCGGCAAGACGGCGAATCTGCGTCGACTTGCCGGCCCCCTCGCCGCCTTCGAATGTTACGAACAATCCCCGTCCCGTCGCCAATCTCTGCTTCCCGTCATCCCGGCGCACGTGCCGGCCCGCTTCCGTTTCTATCCCATATGCCCGTGCCGCGAAACCTCGGCAAGCCGTATCGGAGCCGGAAGCGCTCTACAGCCAGAAGAACAGGAGTTCGATCAGCGCGTCGGTCGCCTTCTGCCGCAGCGTGCCCGGCCCGACCGCCGCCGCGGTCTTCAGCGGCACCTCGCGCAGCAGCCTGTCGCCGGCGGTGATTCTGAGTGTCCCCACATCCTGTCCCTGCGACACGGGTGCGTCGAGCGGCCAGCGATAGACGATCCGGGCGGAAAGCCGTTCCGGGTTCGTCACCGGGACGTAGATCTCGACCGGCGCTGCCGCGACGAGGTCGACCTTGCCGCGATCGCCGCCGTAGACGCTCGCCTGCCCGATTGTCTCGCCCGCCTTGAAGACGGTGCGCATCTCGAAGTTCTCGAAACCCCATTTGAGGAGCCTGACCGCCTCCTCGCGCCGGTCCTTGTCGGTCGCAAGCCCGCCCATAGCGAGGAAAAGTCGCCGGCCGTTCTGCTCCGCAGAGGTCAGGATCGAGAACCCCTCCCCTTCGGCAAAGCCGGTGGCGAGCCCGTCGGCGCCGATGCCGGCCGCCAGCATCGGATTGCGGTTGCGCTGGTAGATCTTGTTCCACTCGAAATCCGGCAGCGACAGCAGCCGGTAGTAATCCGAATAGGCCGTCTCGAGGTGCCGCGCGAGCGTCACCATGTCCTTGACCGTCGTGCGGTTGGCGGGATCGGGAAGCCCCGTCGGGTTGGCAAAATGCGTGTCGGTAAGCCCGATTGCGGTCGCGCGCGCATTCATGCGTTCGGCGAACTTTTCCTCGCTGCCGGCCATCCCCTCGGCGAGCACGATGCAGCCGTCGTTCGCCATCTGCACCGCGACGCCCTTCAGCAGGTCCTCGACCCGCACCAGCGAATTGAGCGCGGCGAACATCGTCGAGGTGCGCGAGGGCGCGCCCCCGGTCCGCCAGGCATGCTCGGAGACCTTGTAGACGGTGTCGAGGCTCACCTCGCCGCGCTTCAGCGCGTCGAACACCACTTCGAGCGTCATCATCTTGGCGAGCGATGCGGGCGCGAGCGTCTTCGTCGGGTTCTTCGAAAGCAGGATGGTGCCGGTCGAGGCTTCGATCAGATAGGCTTGGGCCGCCTTGGTCTCGAAGGCGGGGGCGGCCTTCTGCTGCGCGGCCGCCGGCAGGCCGGTCACGAGGACAAGGAAAAGAACGGCGAACATGGCCGCGAGACGGCAAATGACGGGTGCATCGGCAACTTGCCGTGCCGGACGGTGCCCGATGGGTCTTGCGAGGCTGTTTCCCGTCATCGTCTGCCTTCGGCCCGCTTTCCTCTTCCCGGGCGGACCGCCGGTCGCAGCCCGAACGTCACCGCGTCGGCTTGGCGCCGTCGGAAGAGGCCTTCCCTGCCGCCGCGCGCCGGGCCGAGGCCAGAATCGCGCCCTCGGTCAGGCCGTCATTGCGCACCATAACCGCGTCGAAGGCAAGACGCACGGTGACGGTGGGCTCCTCGGCATAGGCCGAGGCATAGCTCGCGCCGTCGCCGAGGCCGGGCTGCGGCCGCTCATAGGGTAAGGGGCCGAGTTCCGGCAGCAGCACGAAGCCGGTGAAGGAATCGAGCGCCGCCGGCACGATCTGCTGACCGCCGAAGGCTTCCGAAGGTGTCGGGCCTGCAAGGCTCGTCTGGATGGCCGGCGCAGGCGCCTCCGCCATCGCCATCGGCGAGGGAGCGGGCAGCGGAACCGACGCGGGATCGGCCGAGGCGACCATCACGCCGCTCGCGATCTGGCCGGCGGGATCGACCAGCGGGAAGCGGTCGCCCTTCCTGATGTAGGAGGCCATGAGATAGGGCATGTCGTGCCCGTCCATGCGGGCGGGGCCGACATACTGCACGCGCACCTTGCCGGTGCCGCTGTGCGTCATGTCGAGGAGATCGGCCGTCTTGTTCGAAAGGTCGATGATGCGATTGGAGTGGAAGGGTCCGCGGTCGTTGACGCGCACGATCACCGAGTTGCCGTTCTCGATATTCGTCACCCGCGCATAGCTCGGCAGCGGCAGGGTCGGATGGGCAGCGGAAAGATAGAACTGGTCGTAGACCTCGCCGTTGGCGGTCTTGCGGCCGTGGAAGGCCGAGCCGTACCAGGAGGCGATGCCCACCTTGTCGTAATTCGGGTTTTCCTTGGGCACGTAGACCTTGCCCTTGACCACGTAAGGGTTGCCGACGAGATAGCGCCCGCCGCCCTTCGGGATGCTCTTGCCGGTGGCAACCCGCGGGCTCGCCTTCACGCCGTATTCGGACTCGGAGAAATATTCCTTGCCGTGGCGGGTCTTCTTCTTGCCCTCCGTGCTCGCGCACGATGCCACACTCACGCAAAGGACCGACAAGGCGATCCACCTTGCACCGCTCCTCACAGCTCCACCGCGATCGAAACTCATACGCCCCACTTGTTCGTTCACGCTGCGGCAAACAGCTCCGCCACGCGACCAGGAAACAATGCCCCTCTTCCCGGTCACTCCGGCTATATCAGGAAGATAAACTTGTCGACAACATGGCAGAGGGGGCGCAAAGTGTCGCAACTTTGTTCTATGATGCAAGATCAATGGTTAACGACTGGTAAATTATACAGTTCCGGGCGCCGCTATCGGCGTGCTCTTCCCTTTGGGGAAGGTATTTGACGTTAGGCAATATTCAAGCGCCCTCGCCGCCCGATTTTCAACGCCGCCAGCGGCGAACGCTCTTGCCAAGTTTCGCGCCATTGCGCATAACGCCATGCGCCGGACAGGTGGCCGAGTGGTTTAAGGCAACGGTCTTGAAAACCGTCGTGCGGGGAACCGTACCGTGGGTTCGAATCCCACCCTGTCCGCCATGTCAGTCCCTGAGTGGGCACTGAGTTTACGCCACTTCCCGATACCAGCGTCTGAAGCAGCCGGAACTTCGATCCCGTGATGCGGACCTCGCCTTCTGCGACCTCGACGCTGTGCCAGCGCGCGCAGGAGGGAGCGGCCTTCCCGGCGGATACGCTGGCGGGCGGTCGCGGCGGATTTGCGCACCACGACGACATCGAACGGAGCGGGCTTCGATGTTCCCGCCTCTATCATGCGCTGGAACTCGGGACCGCGGTCGTTGGTCGTAGACGCGCCCGGTTCGATGAAGGTCTCGACCAACTGCAGGCCCCTCGTCGCGCAATAGGGCTTCGCCCTGTCGCTTCTGGTCGGGAATGGAGACATCATGCTTGGCTTGGCGCGCGGTCGAGACGCGGAGATAAAGCGCGGCGCGCTGCGGCACGGTCGAAACAGGCCTGCTCGATCCCCTTTGCAGACAGGATCAGGGACCGGACGGTTCGTCCGCATGCGCACGCAAGGAGCGCTTATGAGTTGTGCCGGCCCGCAACCGATCGGCCGTCCCAACACAATCTCTACAATACGCAGAACCGGAAGGAGCCGGCCGGCGGACCGGACCGGCCGCCCCCTCCAGAAGGCTAGTGCTTGCGCTCTGCGGCAAGTTCGCGGGCGCCCAGGGCGGACGTCAGCGGCATGATCTGCCAGACGGCGGACAGTCCGACCAGCACGTAGACGGTTCCGGCGAGCAGCGAGCCCGCGCCGAAGATCGCGGCGACGAGATCGAAGCCGAAGAGGCCCACCAGCCCCCAGTTGAGCCCGCCCACGATGACGAGGGCGAGTGTCAGCACGTTGATGAAGGTCATGTCTGTTCTCCTTGTTTCAGGGTCGGATCAGCCTTCGGGCGGCAGGATCACCGTGTCGATGACATGGATGACGCCGTTCGAGGCGGCGATGTCCGTCTTGATGACGCTGGCGTCGTTGACCTTGGCCGACTGGCCGTCGACCGTAATGTCGATCGCCTTGCCGTTCACCGTCTTCGCCTCGTCGAGCCCCGCGACATCCGCGGCCATCACCTTGCCGGGGACGACGTGATAGGTCAGGATTTCGGTAAGCTTCTGCTTGTTTTCGGGCTTCAGCAGGCCCTCCACGGTGCCGGCCGGCAGCTTGGCGAAGGCCTCGTCGGTGGGCGCAAAGACCGTAAACGGACCGGCCCCCTTCAGGGTCGTCACCAGACCGGCTGCGTCGAGCGCAGCGGCGAGCGTCTTGAACTGGCCCGCTCCGACCGCCGTGTCGACGATGTCTTTCTCTGCGGCCGAGGCGCCCTGGATGCCCGCGAGGCCGATCGCTGCGGCAAGAATGGCTGTCTTCAGTTTCATGGCATTTTCCTCTCGATGACATGCCCGCTTGGCAGGGCACGAATTATCATCTGGTGAGAAATCTTTTTCTTACCAATAACATGTTCGTGATAATCAAGTAGATTTTCATAAGCTGAAAAATCCGCTACAACAGCGTTCACGAGACGAAAACAAGGTTTGCAGACGTGCTGTCCGAGACACTGACCAACGAACTTCAGCGCTATGCGATCGGCCCCCGCATCAGGACGCTGCGACTGAAGAAGAAGCTCGGCCTGGTGCAGCTCGGCGCCCATACCGGGCTTTCGCCGGCCATGCTGTCGAAGATCGAGCGTGGCCAGCTCTTCCCGACCCTGCCCACACTGGTCCGCATCGCGATGGTCTTCGGCGTCGGCCTCGATCATTTCTTCGCACCGGAGAAGGACAGGCCGCTCGTCGCGGTGGTGCGCAAGGGAGAGCGGATCAGGCTGCCGGTGCCGGCAGGCGACGGGCCGCCCGCCTGGCTGTTCGAAAGCCTGGACTATCCGGTCGCGGATCGCCGGATGGAGGCCTTCTATGCCGAGTTCCCGAGCGACGCACCGCCGTCGGAGCCGCACCGGCACGGCAATGCGGAATTCATCTACGTGCTGAGCGGCCGCCTCTCGGTCGATGTCGACGGGGAGGAAAACGTGCTCCACCCCGGCGATGCGATGTATTTCGATTCCAGCGTGCCCCACAGCTACCGCCGCGAAGGCGCCGTCGCCTGCAAGGCCCTGGTGGTGACGGCTCCTTAAGCCCTGCCGACGTCCACGGCAGAGCCCCGAAGCCGTCAACCGCGGCGCGGACGCGCCTGCCCGTCCTTCGACGTCGCCCGCCGCCTGCCGCGTTTGCCCGCCACATCCACCAGACGCCGGAAGGTCGGGCACTCCATGTGCGAGGGAGCCGGGCAGTCGGCGACATGGCGCAGCGTGTCGCGAAGCGCCGAAAGCTCCTGTATCTGCCGGTCGAGGTCGTCGGCCTTCTGGTGCAGCACGTCGCGCGGCAATTCCGGCAGGCCGTTGCGGCCGAACATACCGCCGATCTCGTCGAGCGAGAATCCGGCCGACCGGCCCATCGCGATCAGCTTCAGTTGCAGCAGCACCTCGGGCGGAAACTGGCGGCGCAGGCCGTGCCGCGACACCGAGGCGATCAGCCCCACCTCCTCGTAGTAGCGCAGCGCCGAAGGCGCCACTCCGCTTGCCGCAGCGACCTCTCCGATATCGAGAAATTTCATGCTTGACCTCAAGTTGACTTGAAGTCGTAGCCTGCTCCGGAATGGCAAATCACGCAAGGGGAAAGCCGATGAAACAGGAAGAAACAGGCCGGTCGGAGCGGACGGGGATGATCGCGACGACGCTCGCGCTCGCAATGCTGCTCGCCTCGCTCGGCACCAGCATCGCCAACATCGCGCTGCCGGCGCTCGCCGCGGCGTTTTCCGCCTCCTTCGGTGCAGTGCAGGCGGTCGTCGTCGCCTATCTCGCGGGCCTGACGGCGGCGGCCGTCATCGCCGGTCGCCTCGGCGACGTCCACGGCCTGAAGCGCATGCTCGTCACCGGCCTCGGCCTCTTCGCCGGCGCCTCGCTGATCTGCGGTCTTGCGCCGAGCCTCCCGCTGCTGGTCGCCGCGCGGGCCGTTCAGGGCATCGGCGCGGCATTCCTCATGACGCTTTCCATGGCGCTGATCCGGGAGACGGCGGGCGAGGCGCGCATCGGCCGGGCGATGGGCCTGCTCGGCACGATGTCCGCGCTTGGCATGGCCATCGGTCCGGTGCTCGGCGGCATGCTGGTGCCGGCGACGGGATGGCGCGGCATCTTTCTGGTGCAGGCGCCGCTCGCCGGGTTCGCATTCATCCTCGCCGTCGTTCTCCTGCCGGCCGATGCGGGCGCGAAGAAATCGTCGTCGAACACATGGACCGCGTTCGACGGGACCATCGTGCCCAATCTCGTCGTCAACCTCGTGGTCGCCGCCGTGATGATGACGACGCTGGTGGTCGGCCCCTTCTATCTGGGCTTCGGTCTCGGCCTGAAGGAAACGTCGGTCGGTGTCGTCATGTCGGTCGGTCCGGTGATCTCGATCTTCAGCGGGGTTCCTTCCGGCCGGCTGGTCGACGCCCGGGGAACGGGTCGGGTGCTCGCGGCCGGCCTCTTGGCTCTGGCGGCCGGCGCCTTCCTGCTGGCGCTCCTGCCGGAGGCAATCGGCCTCGGCGGCTATGTGCTGGCCATCGCCGTCCTGACGCCGGGCTATCAGCTCTTCCAGGCCGCCAACAATGTCGCGGCACTCTCCGGCGTGCCGAGTGATCGCCGCGGCACCGTCTCCGGGCTGCTCGGCCTGTCGCGCAATATCGGGCTCGTCGCCGGCGCGGCCGTCATGGGCGCCGTCTTCGCGCTCGGCACCGGGACGGAGGACCTCGCCCATGCCGCACCGTCGGCGATCGCCGCCGGGATGCGGCTCACCTTTCTCACCGCCGGCGGCCTGATGATCGCGGCGATCGTCCTTGTGGGCCTCACCCGACGGACCGCAGCCGCCACCTGATGGCGCGCCGCCCGGCCGCCACCCTCACAACAGCGCCTTGCGCCCCTTCAGCGTATAGGCGATGGCTTCGAGGATGATGCCGTTGGTGTTGACGTCGCTGTAGTTCGTCGTCGGCCGGCCGGTCGCGGCATAGATGCCGGAGGCAAACCCAAGTCCCGGGACGCGCCCCCTTTCACGCACATGGCCGACGAGGCGGGCGGAATAGGCGTGCGGACGCACCGCATTCCATAGGTAGGCGCCCTTGCAGTTCACCACTTCGAGCGCCCGGCGCATCTCCGGCGTTCCGTAGCGCGCCCGGTCGACCATCGCCTCCAGCGTCCAGGGGTCGCCTTCCGCCTCCACGTCCAGCCCCTGGTAGACGAACCAGGGTGCGCGGTCGATCGAGCCTTCCGAGACGCAGACGAACCGGCCCGTCCTGCGGTATTCTTCGACCTGGGCGGCGAAGAGGACGTCGGAGATGACCTGCGCGGCCTCCGAGGCGCCGAGTTCCATGGCCTCCAGCGTGTGCGGCTCTGTCCCGACCGCACCGATGTCGGCGACCCTGCCGAGAATGCGCATGCGCCGGTCGGTCGCGACATCCTCCGGCTCCGGTGCATAGGGCGTGTCGACCTCCATGCCCCAGAGCGCGAAACCACGCGTGGCGTAATGGGCGTAATTGGAGCGGAAATAGGTTTTCCACCTGCCGTCGTCGATGTCGTGCAGCCGGCGTTGGGAGATCGTCGCAGCAAGGTCCCAGCGCGTGAACACGGCGGCGACCTCCTTCTCCAGCCCCCGGCTGGCAAGCAGTTTCAGCGCCACCAGCAGCCGGCCCGTGTCGGAGGCGTTGTAACTGTCTTCCACCGCACCGCCACGCCTGGTCGACACGTTCGCCTGCGGCAGCCGGAGCTTGCCGATGCGCGTTGCCGGCAGGCTCTTCAGGATCTTTCCCGCCGCCTCGGCGAACTCATCGTCCGTAGCAAGCCCGAGCGCGTGGGCGGCGTCCAGTCCGAAGATCTGGCTGGCGATGTCCCACATCGTGACGAAAGGATAGGGAACGATGCTGTCGCCCGAGGCTTCCGCGCTCGCCGGGGCAAGGCCGGTCCACTTGTCCGCAAGGCGCGCGAAATACTGCCACGCGAGTTCGGCATCTGCCTCGAGCCGTGCCTTCTCGCCGGCATCGATCTCCGCCGGCGGCGCAACGCCCTCGGCAAAACGGCTCCTGTCGGATCGCCTGAGCCGCTCGAAGGCCGGGTCGCGGCCGACGACCGTCTCGCCGTAGGCGGCGAGACCCGTGACGTGGTTGCCCTTGTGGGTCGAAAGCCCTGTGAGGATCCCCGCGATCACCTCGCCCGCCCCCTCTGCGGCGAGCGCCGCACCATCGACCAGCACCAGCGCGTCACGGTCCGGTCCGAGCCGCGCCTTCAGCGCTTCGGCCAGTTCCGACCCGTTGCCGATCCGCCCGCCGCCGATGGAGAAGGCGACCGGCACCTCGAGGAGCCCGTTCGCGTCGAGCCCCGCCCTCGCCTCGCTCGCCCCGAGAACCGCGCGCACCGTGATGCCCGCCGCAGACAGCGCCGCCGCGTCCGGCTCGTCCTTCGCCGTCACCGCGCATGTCACCGCTGAAGCCTCGCCCTCCGGCCGATCGAGGTCGAAGGCGCCGACCGCCGCAGCTCGCACCGCCTGCCAGTCCGGCGCCTGCGGGTCCGTGCCGAGCATCGGGCAACCCGCCCCGTCGGTCGCATCCGCTCCGCCCGAGCGGGTAAACGCGATCCCCGCCGCCGTCAGCGCCGTGACGAAGGCCGTCTCGGCATCCGCCGGGGCCATGCCGGAACCGAGGTCGAGGTGAAGCGCGATTTCACGCGAAAAGGCATCCGAGCGCAGATAGAATTCCGAGGGCAGGATCGTCGCGATCTTTCCCTCGTCCTCCGCCTCGGCGATGAAATCGGCGAGCGCGGCCGCCAGCGCGGCGAGGCGATCGTCGTCGAAGCGGGTGATGTCGGCGAGCGAGACGTAGAGCACGGTCGGCTCGTCGCTTGCGATGCGCTGGGTGATCTTTCCCCGCCGCTCATCGAGTTCGGAGAGTGAGCCGAGGCGCAAGCCGCCGGCCACATGCATGATGCCGTTCTCGGTTTCCGAGTAACTGGTCGGAGCATCGTCCTTCGGCATCGCCAGAACGGTGCGGAACCCGCCGGCCCTGACGCCGGAAAGCGTCGGCACCTCCGTTTGGCCCTGCCGGCAGAGCATTGTAACGCACGCGGGATGCGGCATCGTGCCGACCTCCGTCCGTGCAGCGAGTGCCGCCAGCCGCTCCTGTGCGATACCGGCGCGTCGCATCTGGAAGTAGACCCGCTCCGTCTCCATGCCGGGCAGGAAGGCGACGGGCTCGAACATTCCGCCATAGGCCGCGCGCAGCGCGAGTGCCGCGCCGAACGCCTCGTCTCCTGCGTCCGCAGGCAGCGCGAAACCGAGTGGCACGTTGCGGCGGATGATCGCCTCGGAAAGGAGGCGGATCTTGTCCGGCGCCGGCGCACTGTCCGTTCCGTCGAGGACCAGCATGAAAGGCGCATAGGCCTGCGCCCGGGCCACCCCGCCGGCGAGAAAGGGCGCCCCGACGATACCGATGCACAAGGACTGCAGGAGTTCACGGCGGGTCAGACGCATGGATTGCCTCTTTCGGGTTCACATGGGAGCAGGCGGGCATGGCCAGTTTTGGTCACGAATCGCGGATGTCTTTGACGCAGATCAGTTTCGTAACATCCGAATATCAGGTAACAATAATAGAAAGGTTTACGGCAGGAACGGGTGCTGACCTTGTCATTGAAGCCAAACCCGCCGGAACCCGGCTCGAAGAACGGACGCCGGAAGAAGAAGCAAAGTCCGATATTCTACGATCCGACGGCCAGAAGGGGCATCGCCCTCGAGGTCGTCGGCTCTCTCTTGGTGCTCGGCGCCATCGTCTGGTTCGTCAGCTTCGGTCTCGGGATCTATCTGCTTGGCAAGCTGCCCTCGCCCGAAATCGCCGGCGGCGGGACGGCGTTTGCCGACCAGAGGCCGCCGCCGGCTCCCGGTTCTCGTCCCGCCGCCGCGGGCGTGCCGCAGCCCTCCCCGGGCGCAAGCCCCGCAACGCCGAGGAAGGCGCTCGTCCCGGAGGAGGTTTACGGCTATCTGCCCTACTGGTCGGCATGGGGCGATCAGGCCCTCGAAAAGCACCTCACGGCCATGGATGGCCTGATGCCCGAATGGTACGAGATCTCCCTGCCTGCGGGTGAACTCGTGCCTATCGGTTTTTCCGCCACCCATCAGGTGCGCATTGCCGATATCGTCGCCCGCCGCCGCTGGGCACTCACCTTGCTGCCGGTCGTCGATCTATTCGATCCCGCCGAGATCGCACGCGCGCTCGCCTCCCCGGAAAAGGTGGAGCAGATCCGCTCGGCGCTTGTACGCGAGGTTGCGGCGAAGGCCTATGACGGGATATGTCTCAACATCGCCAGCGTGCCCGATACCTCCTACAAGGATCTCGGACGGCTGCTCGCAGGGCTCCGGCAATCCTTTGCCGCGATCGATCGCCAGACCTGCATCGTCGTTGCAAGCTATCAGACGCCATGGACGGACGCGACCATCGCAGCGTCGGTCGACCGCTACGTCGTGCTCGCCTTCAACGAGCCGGCCGACAGCGCCCGTCCGGTGCCGCTCGCGCCCCAGGCTTGGTTCACCGACCTGTTCGCCTCGGTCGCCGCACAGGTTCCGCCGGAAAAGCTCGTCGTCGCCCTCGGCAATCACAGCTACGATTGGGTGAGCGGCGACAATGTCCCGCGCGCGATGAGCTTCCCCGAGGCTTCCCGGCTTGCCGGCCTTTACAGGAGCGGCATCCGGGTGGATCCGGTCTCACTCAATTCCACGACCCGCTTCATCGACGGGGACGGCAACCGGCACCGCCTCTGGCTGCTCGACGCCATCTCGTTCCACAACCAGTTGGTCGCACTCTCGGGCTCCGGCAAGATGCCCGCCGTCGCCATCTGGCCGCTGACCGATGCCGACCCGGGCGTCTGGCGCCTTCTCGACGGCCCGTCGGCTCGAAAGCCGGTCCAGTCGCTTCTGAAGAACGTGTCGCTCTCCGGCTATATCGGCTACGACGGCAAGGGGGCTTTCCACAAGCTGGTTCGCGCGCCGGAATCGGGCCTTCGTAATGTCGTGCTCGATCCGGCCACGGGCCTCATCACCGACGAGAACTACGAACGCGCGGCAGAACCCTTCAGCGTGCTGCGTTACGGCGCCGGCAAGCCGGAAATGGTGGCGCTCACCTTCGACGACGGACCGGACCCGCGCTTTACCGATGCGATCCTGGACGCGCTGGCCGCCCTCGATGCACCGGGCGCGTTCTTCGTCATCGGCCGGCAGGCTCTGGAAAACACCGACATCGTCCACCGGATCGTCGAGAGGGGCCATGAGATCGGCGTCCACACCTACTCCCATCCGATGCTCGAGAAATCGTCCGAATGGCGCTCACGCTTCGAGCTCAACATCACCGAGCGGTTGATCGCGAGCCTCACCGGGCGCCAGACGCTGCTCTTCCGCTCGCCCTACGGCAACAGCGAAGGCCCTCTGACGGGCGCCGAGGCGGAACCGATGCGCCTCCTCGATCAGCAGGGATACATCGTCGTCGGCGCCGACATCGTGCCGCCCGACTGGCAGCGGATTTCCGCCGACGAGATCGTCGCTTCGGTTCTGCGGCAACTGAAGGCCGGAAGCGGCAATGTCATCGTCCTGCATGACGGCGGCGGCAACCGGGAGGCGACCGTAAAGGCGATCCCCATCCTCGTCAGCACGCTCCGCCGCGAAGGTTACCGCTTCGTCTCGCTCGCCGAAATGCTCGGCCTGCCCACGGAGGTGATCATGCCGCAGGACCGACGTGCCGACGCCACGTTCGATGCGATCTCCTTCGACATCATCCGTTATCAGTCCAAGGCGTTCTATTGGCTCTTCTGGATATCCATCGTCGCCGGCATCACACGTGCGGTCTTCGTCATCGTCACTTCCCAGCTTCGCACTCCCCATCCGCTGCGCGTCGCGGACTACGCCCCGCCGGTCACCGTGCTCATACCCGCCTATTGCGAGGAGGAAACCATCCTCGATACCGTCGCTGCCGTTCTTGCGTCGGACTATCCCGACCTGAGGGTCGTCGTCATCGACGACGGGTCGACCGACAATACCTGCGTCAGGCTTCTGGAAACCTATGGCCACCGTCCGCGTGTGCTGATCACGCGGCAAGCCAATCATGGCAAATACGCCGCCCTCAACCATGCCTACACGCATGTCGACACCGATATCGTCGTGGCGATCGATGCCGACACCCGTATCGAGCCGGATGCAATACGCAAGATCGTCCGTCACTTCCGCGATCCCGCGATCGGGGCCGTCGCCGGCAACGTCAAGGTTGGCAACCGCGACCGTCTCCTCGCCCGAATGCAGGCGCTCGAATATCTGACGAGTCAGAACGTCGACCGGCGGGCTTCCGAGGTCATCAACGGGATGCTGGTCGTTCCCGGCGCCCTCGGCGCGTGGCGTCGCAAGGCCGTGGAGGATGCCGGATACTATTCCTCGGAAACCTCCGCGGAGGATGCCGATCTCACCGTTTCGGTGATCCGGGCCGGCTACAAGGTCGTCTACGAGGAGGATGCGATCGCCCGCACCAGGGCGCCGACGAGCCTCGACCGCTTCCTGCACCAGCGCCTGCGCTGGCTGTTCGGCATGATGCAGACCGGCTGGAAGCATCGTGGCGCCGTCTTCGAGATGAAGGGCATCGGGCTGATCTCGATTACAGATCTCCTGCTGTTCGGCGTGCTGACGACCATCATGGCACCGCTCATCGATGCCGGACTCGTCTGGGTCATCGCCGACCGCGTCGTGACCCTCTATTTCGACCCTTCGGCGCCGTGGTCCGACACGTCCCTCTTCGTCATCGCCGCCTACACGGTCTTTGCCATGTGCGACCTGATGGTCGGCCTCATGCCCTTCTACTTCGAGGCGAAGGAAGACAAGCGCCTCATTCTGCTGCTTCCCTTGCAGCGTGTGTTCTACCGGCAACTGCTCTATTTCTCGACATACCGGGCGATCGCGCTGGCGCTGACGGGCCGCCTCATGCGCTGGCGCAAGGCGACCGACGCTGCGACCGTCGGCTCCGCGGCCAGACGTCTGGCGCCTCGCGTGGTAACGGCCACGAAACCCGGTGATCGACCGCCATCCGCGCCCAACCGCCCGCCGGACAACCACGGCTGAGCATTGGCCTCGACCTGCCTGATCCGCGCTACAGCATTCTCCGCACGAACGCCTGTCTGCGCTCGAAGCCCCGGCTTTGCGACACCCGGCACAATCCTCCGCCACCTCTGTGCAGACGGCTGCCGGCGTGCGGGACGAGACGCCGCCCCTCCCCTTTCGCAGACACTAACCTTTTGAGGTTATTCGCGATATCGCCCGTTTTTCACCCGAATAGGTGAGGCGACGAGATGTGTAGACGAGCGTAAGAATGGAAAGTGAGCACCGGAGATCCCCAGGGTTGAAAATACCCTAAATTAGTCAGGAATAATGCAGATTTTTGATGTCGATCAACTTCACTATTTTCGAATGAACGCTTAAATACCAGTAGAAATTAACGGGTAACGTAACCAAGAGTACCAACCGTGCAGCAAGGGCCAACGCTGCCGGCGGTCCGTCACGCGCGCGGACGCCGGGCGAGAAAAGACGCGCCCATTTTCTACGATCCCGGATCGAAACGCGGAACGATCGTCAAGATCGGTGCCGCGATTGCGCTCATCTTCTTCGTCCTCTGGCTCGGAACCTTTGGCGCCAGCCTGTATCTCCTCGAAAAGCTGCCGTCGCCCGGCATCGTGCGCGATGGCGCCGGGGCACAACAGCCCATCGACGCTCCCTCTCCTCGCGCGCCCGCTCCCGACAAGGTCTCTGACGCGGCAGCCCGGTCGCCGACGAGTTTTTCGATCCCGCCACAGGTTTTCGGCTATCTCCCCTATTGGCCGGAGTGGAGCGACCTTTCGCTGCAGAAGAACCTGCCGGAATTGGACGGCCTGATGCCGGAATGGTACCAGATCGCCCTGCCGGAGGGCGATCTCGTTCCGCTCGGCTTCTCCGCCCCCCACCAGCAGCGCATCGCCGAGCTCGTCGCACGCCGGCGCTCGACGCTCACCCTGATGCCGGTCGTGGAACTCTCCGCCGAGAACGACTCCGCAAAGACGGCCGCGGCCCTCGCCTCCCCTACGACGTCGACCCGGATCGCCGGGGATCTGGCGCGGGAGGTTCAGGCAAAGGGCTATGACGGCATCTGCCTCGATGTCGCATCCGTGCCGGAAACGGCCTATCGCGACCTGGGGCGCCTGCTCGCCTCGCTGAAGCAATCCTTCGCCGCGACCGGCCGGCAGACCTGCGTCATCAATCCGATCTCCGAGGCGCCCTGGAGCGAACCGGCAGTTGACGCCGCGGTCGACCGCTACGTCGTTCTCGCCTTTCAGGAGCCGGCCGACAGTCTCCGGCCGACGCCGCTGGCTCCCCAGGACTGGCTGACGACAGCCCTTTCCTCGGTAGTCGCGGCGGTACCGGCCGACAAGCTGATCGTCGCGCTCGGCACCGGCGGCTACGACTGGGTCAGCAATGCCGGCGAGCCGCGGCCCATAGCCTTTCCGGAAGCCGCACGCCTTTCGGCGCTCCACGGCGGGAGTATCCGGCTTGACCCCGTATCGCTCAATCCGACGACACGGTTCGTCGACAGCGAAGGCAACCGCCACCGCATCTGGATGCTCGATGCGGTTTCCTTCCACAACCAGCTGATCGCCCTCTCGCGCAGCGGAACGATGCCCGCCGTCGCAGTCTGGCCATCGACGGATGCCGATCCCGGCATCTGGCACCTGCTCGACCGCAATGCGGCGCCCCGGTCCGTAAAGTCCCTGCTCGAGGAAGTCCCGATCGGCGATTACGTCGGTTACGACGGCAAGGGCGCCTTCCACAAGCTGCTCCGCGCACCGGAAACCGGCATCCGCAACGTCGTCCTCGATCCCTCGACCGGGCTCCTCATCGCCGAGGATTATGCGCGTCCGGCCGAGCCGTTCACGGTGCTGCGCTATGGCGCTGGCGAACCGGGAACGGTGGCGCTCACCTTCGACGACGGGCCGGACCGCGTCTACACCACCGAGATCCTGGACGAGCTCGCCGCCCGCGGCGCGCCTGCAACCTTCTTCGTCATCGGCAAGGAGGCCCTCGACAATCCCGACATCATCCGCCGGATCGTCGACGATGGCCATGAAATCGGCGTCCACACCTTCACCCACCCGGCGCTCGAGAATGCCTCCGGCTGGCGTGCGCGCATGGAGCTCAACACCACCGAGCGGCTGATCGCGAGCCTCACCGGCCGCCAGACCCTGCTCTTTCGCTCGCCCTACGGACGTAGCGAGGGGCCGTTGACCGGCGCCGAAGCCGAGCCGATGCAACTCCTGGACCAGCAGGGTTACATCATCGCCGGTGCCGACATCGTGCCGCCGGACTGGCGGCGCATTTCCGCGGATGAGATCGTCGCTTCGGTCCTGCGCGACCTGAAGGCCGGCAGCGGCAACGTCATCGTGCTGCATGATGGCGGCGGCAATCGCGAGGCGACCGTCGAAGCGACCGCCCTGCTCGTCGATACGCTGCGCACCGAGGGTTATCGCTTCGTGACGCTTGCCGACATGCTCGGACTGCCCGCCGAAAAGGTCATGCCGCCGGTCGAAGGCCCCGGCACCACCTTCGATGCCTTTTCCTTCACCGCCTTGAGCCATTTTGCCGTGGCGATCAACGCGCTCTTCTGGGTTTCGGTGGTCGCCGGCGTGGCCCGCGTGCTCTTCGTCACGGTCGTCTCCCATCTCCGTCGCCGCCATCCCCTGCGGGATCCGGACTACGCACCGCCGGTCACCGTGCTCATCCCCGCCTATTGTGAAGAGGACACCATCGTCGGCACTGTCGCCTCCGTGCTGGTGTCGGACTATCACGATCTCAGGGTGATCGTCATGGACGACGGCTCGACCGACCGCACGGCGAGCCGGCTGATGCGCGAATACGGCAACGATCCCCGCGTCCGGCTCATCCGGCAGAGCAATCATGGCAAATATGCCGCCCTCAACCATGCCTACACGCATGTCGACACCGATATCGTCGTGGCGATCGACGCAGACACGACGATCGCTTCCGACGCGATCGGCAAGCTCGTCCGCCACTTCCGCGACCCGGCCGTCGGTGCGGTCGCCGGCAACGTCAAGGTCAGCAACCGCGACCGTCTGCTGACACGCATGCAGGCGCTCGAATACATCACGGCCCAGAACATGGATCGCCGTGCCGCCGAGAGAATAAACGGCATGCTCGTGGTCCCCGGCGCCATCGGCGCCTGGCGTCGCAAGGCCGTCGAGGATGCCGGCTACTATTCCGGCCAGACACTCGCCGAGGATGCCGATCTCACCGTCTCGGTGATCCGCGCCGGCTACAGGGTTATCTACGAGGAAGGTGCGATCGCGCGGACCAAGGCGCCGGCGGGCCTCGACCGGTTCCTGCACCAGCGCCTGCGCTGGCTGTTCGGCATGATGCAGACCGGCTGGAAGCACCGCGGGGCAGTGACAGAGATGAAGGGCCTCGGCCTGGTCTCGATCACCGACCTCCTGCTCTTCGGCGTGGTGATGACCGCGCTGGCCCCGCTCGTCGACATCATCTTTTTCTGGACGCTCGTCGATCACGCCGTCGCGCTCTATTTCGACCCCTCGGCGCCGTGGTCACAGAGTTCGCCCTATATCGCGGCCGCCTACGGTGCCTTCGTCCTGTCGGATCTTGCCGTCGGGCTCATGGCCTTCAGCTTCGAACGAAGCGAAGACAAGCGCCTGCTTTTCCTGCTGCCGCTGCAACGGCTCTTCTATCGCCAGCTGCTCTGCATCTCGACTTACCGCGCGATCGCGCTTGCGCTCACGGGCCAGCTCATGCGTTGGCGCAAGACGGGCCGGGCCGGGCTGTCCGCGACCGGGGAAGCGGTCCGCGTCGAGACCCACATCCCCCGGCCGACGTCAAGCCCGGTCAGAAGACCCGGCAACCGCTTTCCGTCAACGCACCGGCGACCACCGGCAGGTCCTTCCTTGGATGGATGATGACGGTCTGCAGGGCCGTTATCCTGTTCATGCAAGCCTGAGCCCTGCTCGCGGTGCTGCCGGCGCCGCCGACATAGATGTCGAACCACGGATGGCCGCGGTGGCCGGTGTGGCAGGGACCGTTCTGCGGGCGTGGACCGTCGCCGCAAACGTCCTCGACAATCGCATACTTCTTCAGCCGCTTGAGGTAGACCCGTGTCCCGGCAGGGATGTCGAGCGTCTGGCGGCCGTTCGCGATCGAGTGGCCGACGGCCAGCGTGATCGGATCGCTGTAGCTGCCCTTGCCGCCGGCGAGGCGATGGACGACCGGACGGGCGATTTCCGCCGAGCCCGGAGGCGTGTTGTCCCAGTAGCTGTAGCCGGTGATATAGGCCGTCAGCTGGACCGTCTTGCGTTTGGCGACTGCCAATTTGACATTCGTCAATTGTGCCGCCTCCTGAGCAAAGACCGGAGTTGCAGATATACTTGCGCCCCCAAGAAACGCCGCGAGAGCGATTCCCGAAAACAACTTGAACGAGAATGAAGGAGATGTTTGCCGCATGTTAGTTCCACCCTGAGAAACCGCAGGAGACCTGCCGTTCCAGAATGGATACTTCAGATTACGTCTTCATTGTGTTTGTAGATCAAATTTTAGGCATATGAAATTTTGGGTATTGCCGCAGCTTGCGAGCGTTCCTATCGGCAAGCAATTGGCTGGACCGGCGGGTTTCCGCGCCGGCCCGTATTGGCAAAAACTGAAGAAAATCAGGCGGCGGCGGCCATGTCGCCTGTGTCCAGACAGTTCGCCTCGATCGCCGCGGCGATGAAGGCCTCTCGCGCGATTTCGGCGCTGCAGATGCGCCTCAGCGCCGCCTCGCACTGCCGCGATGCATTGTCGCGGTGTCTGCCGCGACGAAGGGGCCATTCGTTTTCAAGGAAGTCCTTCGCCTCGTAGGGGCCGTCGAATCGGCGGGTCAGTCCCGAGGGAAGGCGGATGACGACGGGCTTGCACCAGGTGATATGCAGTTCGTTCATGTGGTCCTCCATGGCGGGCGACAAACGTCCAGGGAGGAAGGAAGTTCCTCATGAAGAGGCAGAAATTATGACGCTGCCGGCCCTTTACCCGAGCAGGCGGTCCAGCCAGTCCCGTGACAGCACCCGCTCCAGCTCGGCGGCGACGTCGTCGAGCGCCGCCTCGACGCCGGCCCGGTAGTTCTCGCCGCCCCCCTCGATCCCGAAGCTCGCCAGCAACCGCTTGCGATAGGCGTCGCTGCCGAACAGCCCATGCAGGTAGGTGCCGATGACACGCCCGTCCGGCGAGCTTGCGCCGTCGGCGCGTCCGTCGATCGTGACCGGCGGGCGGGCGCAATCCGGCCCCTCGGTGCGGCCCATGTGAATTTCGTAGCCGGTGAGCGGGACGTCGTAGTCCACCGAATGCGCAGTGCTGTTGCGGACGGTCTTTTCCGGCGCCATCACCGTCTCAACGTCGAGGAGGCCGAGCCCGTCGATCCGCTCCTTCGCTCCCTCGATCCCCAAGGGATCGGCGACACTCGTCCCCAGCATCTGGTAGCCGCCGCAAATGCCGATCACGCGGCCGCCGCGGCGCACATGCGCGGCGATGTCACTATCCCAGCCCTGCGCCCGCAGATCTTCGAGATCGCCGATCGTCGACTTCGATCCCGGCAGAACGACGAGGCCGGCATCGGCGGGAATGCGTTCGCCGGCACGCACGAAGACCAGTTCCACTTGCGGTTCGGCGGCAAGCGGGTCGAGATCGTCGAAATTGGCGATACGCGAGAGCATCGGCACCGCGACCTTGAGCGCCGCCCGGCTGCCGCCGGCAAGCCGCTCCAGAACGACCGAATCCTCGGCCGGCAACCGGGAGGCCGCCTTGAGGAAAGGCACGACGCCGAAGCACGGCCAGCCGGTAAAGCCTTCGACGGCGGTGATCCCGTCGGCAAACAGCGAGACGTCGCCGCGGAACTTGTTGATGATGTAGCCGGTGATCATCGCCCGGTCCTCGGGCGGCAGGATGGCGTGCGTTCCGACGAGCGAGGCGATGACGCCGCCGCGGTCGATGTCGCCGACGAGCACGACCGGGACCTTCGCCCGGGTCGCGAAACCCATGTTGGCGATGTCTCCGGCCCGGAGATTGATCTCGGCCGGCGAACCGGCACCCTCGACGATCACCAGATCCGCGCCGTCGCGCACCTTTTCGTAGCTTTCGAGCACGGCGGAAAGCAGTTGCGGCTTCAGCCGCTGATAGTCCCTGCCCTTCGCCTGCCCGAACACCCGCCCCTGCAGGATGATCTGGCTGCCGGTGTCGGATTGCGGCTTCAGCAGCACCGGGTTCATGTGCACCGAAGACGGGGTGCGCGCGGCGAGCGCCTGCAGCCATTGCGCCCGGCCGATCTCGCCGCCGTCGTCGGCGACCGCCGCATTGTTCGACATGTTCTGCGGCTTGAAGGGCCGCACCGTGAGGCCGCGATTGGCGGCGAGCCGGCAGAGGCCGGCGACCAGCACGGTCTTGCCGACGTCGGAGCCGGTCCCCTGCAACATCACCGCCTTCGCCACTGCCCGTTCTCCCGACTTCGCACCCGCGCTGCAGCCCGCGGGCCGATCGCCGCTTCTCTCCTGCCGAAATCTCAGCCGCGCCGCAAGGCCTCTCGGCCCGGACGGACGTTCGTCTTCGCTTTCGTTCGGAAAAAGAAAAGCCGCCCTGACGGCGGCACGATTGGTGCATCCCGTCGGATCACCCCGAAGTCCGGCCATGGAGGCCCGGGCTTTCGGCGTCTCCGGTACGCAAAACACCTGAGCCGGAGACGCTGACGGCGAAAGACCGCGCCGACAGCCATAGCCGGACATTATTACCGGATGGTTTACCTGTATCGGCTTGTCCACATTTTCGCGCCGATGATCCTTGTCGCGTAAACGCGAATTCAAACATAGTAAAAAGCATTTATTTTCAGTCGCGTGAAATCATCTGTTAACGCAACCTGAAAGTTCGAAGGTTGATTTCTCCAGTGGACAGGATACCTTTTTCATCGAGGCCTCGGAGGGATAGGTCCCGCATCTGTGCCGATGCCGAGCGTCTCCTCGCATCGCGCGTCCCGTCGTCGGGCGCGCCGTCACAATGGCGCGGCAAATCTGTCGTATGGGCGAATGCGACTGAACGCATTGCGGGCGGCGGAAGCCGTCGAAAGAAGAAGACAAGGGAACCACGAGACCAGGAGGTCCGAAGACATGATGAAATTTCTCGCTGCCGCGCTCCTTGCCGGCGGGCTTTTGTCCGTCGCGGGGACCGCCGGCGCCGCCGAATGCGGCGATGTCTCGATTGCCGAAATGAACTGGGCTTCGGCCGGCGTCGCCGCTCATGTCGACGGGATCATCCTCGAGAAAGGCTACGGCTGCAACGTGACGCTCGTCACCGGCGACACCGTTCCGACCTTCGCCTCGATGAACGAGAAGGGCGAGCCGGATATGGCGCCGGAACTCTGGGTCAACTCCGTGCGCGCGGCGATGGATGCCGCCGTGAAAGAGGGCCGGCTGATCCAGGCCGCGCCGATCCTCAGCGACGGCGGCGTCGAAGGCTGGTGGATCCCGAAATTCCTCGCCGACGCCAATCCCGACATCAAGTCGGTCGAGGCGGCGCTGGCACACCCGGAGCTGTTCCCCGCGCCGGAGGATCCGTCGAAGGGCGCGATCCACAACTGCCCTTCGGGCTGGAGCTGCCAGATTTCCACCGCCAACCTCTTCAAGGCGGTCGGCGCCAAGGACAAGGGCTTCGAGCTCGTCGACACCGGCTCGGCCGCCGGCCTCGACGGCTCGATCGCCAACGCCTTCGAGAAGAAGACTGGCTGGCTCGGCTACTACTGGGCGCCGACGGCGATCCTCGGCAAGTACGAGATGGTGAAGCTGAGCTTCGGCGTCGAGCACGACAAGGCCGAATGGGACCGCTGCACCGGCACCGCCGACTGCCCGGACCCGAAGGTCAATTCCTATCCGGTCGCCGGCGTCTTCACGGTGGTCACCAAGGCCTTCGCCGAAAAGGCGGGGGTCGCGATGGACTATGTGAAGGCCCGAAAGTGGGACAACCAGACGGTCGGCGCCGTGCTTGCATGGATGGACGAGAACCAGGCGGACAACGAAGAGGCGGCCGAGCACTTCCTCAAGGAATATCCCGACCTCTGGACCACCTGGGTGCCTGCCGACGTCGCGGCAAAGGTCAAGGAATCGCTCTGAGCCACCGCCCACGGCCGCGCCGTTCGACGCGCGGCCGGCTTCCGCCGGCCTTCGTCCGCCCGTATCGACCTTTCTCGCCGGTATCCCGAAAGGAACACGAGACATGGCTTCCGGCATCTGCGCCGCCCTGCCCGAACTCGCCTGCCGTTTCCCCGCCCTCGACGAGGATCTGTTGCGGAATGTCCGCAAAGCGGTCGACGCCGCCTTCAAGACCTTCGTGCGCACCTATGGCGATGCGATCGACAGGGCGACGGAGCCCCTGCAATGGCTCCTGAACGGCCTCGAAGAGCTCTTCGTCGACGCGCCGTGGCCGCTCGTCCTCCTCCTCGTCGCCGCGCTCGTGCAGGCGGTCGGCCGCGATGTCCGCATCACATTGGGGGCGCTTGCCGCACTGGTCGCGATCGGCCTCCTCGGGCTCTGGGAGGATACCATGGTGACGCTCGCCATGGTCACCGTCTGCACGGCCGTCTCCGTCGCCGTCGGCATTCCGCTCGGCATCGCGCTTTCCCGCTCCGACCGGCTGCAGGCGGCGGTGATCCCCGTCCTCGACGTCATGCAGACGCTGCCGAGCTTCGTCTATCTCATCCCCGTGGTGATGATCTTCGGCATCGGCAAGGTGCCGGGCCTGATCGCCGTCGTCGTCTACGCCGTGCCGCCGATGATCCGCCTCACCAATCTCGGCATCCGCCTCGTCGACCGCGAGGTCATCGAGGCGGCCGACGCCTTCGGCTCCTCCGTCCGCCACAAGCTCTTCGACGTCCAGCTGCCGCTTGCGCTCCCGACCATCATGGCCGGTGTCAACCAGACGATCATGATGGCGCTCGCCATGGTCGTGGTCGCCTCGATGATCGGCGTCGGCGGGCTCGGCCGCAACGTCCTTCAGGCGATCACCAACCAGTTCTTCACCATCGGCTTCCTGAACGGCTTCGCGCTGGTGGCGATCGCCGTCGTCTTCGACCGGGCGAGCCAGTCCTACGGCAAGCGCCTGCAGCGCCACCTGGAGGTCGTCCATGGCTGAGGGCCGGATCGAGATCCGCGGCCTCTACAAGATCTTCGGTCCGCATGGCGAGCGCTATGTCGAAGCGGTGAAGGCCGGCCTTTCCAAGGCCGACCTCAACACCCGCTACGGCCATGTCCTCGGCCTCAAGGACATCGACATGACGATTCCGGCCGGAAGGGTGACCGTCGTCATGGGCCTTTCCGGCTCGGGCAAGTCGACGCTGATCCGCCACATCAACCGGCTGATCGAACCGACCGCGGGCGAGATCCTCTGCGACGGCGTCGACGTCTGCCGCATGAGCGCAGCCGAGCTTCGCGAGTTCCGCCGCCACCGCACCGCGATGGTCTTCCAGAACTTTGCGCTGCTGCCCCACCGCACCGTCCTTGAAAACACGCTCTACGGCCTGAAGGTCCAGGGCGTTCCCCGCCGGGAAGGCGCACGCCGCGCCGCTCGCTGGATCGTCCGTGTCGGTCTTTCCGGATACGAGGATCACTACCCGAACCAGCTCTCCGGCGGCATGCAGCAACGCGTCGGCATTGCCCGCGCGCTCGCCACCGACGCCGATATCCTGCTGATGGACGAGGCCTTCTCCGCCCTCGACCCGCTGATCCGGGTCGACATGCGCTCGATGCTCCTCGACCTGCAGGCGGAGCTGAAGAAGACCATCGTCTTCATCACCCACGACCTCGACGAGGCGCTGGCGCTCGGCGACCGCATCGTCATCCTGCGCGATGGCGAGATCGTGCAGCAGGGAAGCGGTGAGGAGATCGTCCTCGATCCGGCCGACGATCATGTTGCCGCCTTCGTCCGGCAGGTGAACCGCGGACGGGTGATCGAACTCGGCACCGTCATGCAGCCCGTCGACGGCACGTCGCGGGATCTCGCCCTGCCCGCCTCGACCCGTCTCGAAGACGCCGCCCGCGCCATGACCGGCGCCGGCCGATCCACCGCCGCGGTCATCGATGCGGACGGCGCGACCGTCGGTTCCGTCGACATCACGACCATCCTCGCGGCCATCGTCACGCCGGTCGCCGCACCGCCCGCCGCGGATTGAGCCGCGCGAGACGCAGGCGGCAAATCCCGTTGCGGCGCAGGCCGGCATTCTCTATGGGTTGACCGACAGATTTCTTAGAGGGGACGACCCATGGCCACCGCTTCCGATCCGCTTTCCAGATTGCTTGCAGAAAAGGGCGTCCTGCTCGCCGACGGCGCGACCGGCACGAACCTGTTCGCCATGGGGCTCGAAGCCGGAGAGGCGCCAGAACTCTGGAACGAGAGCCACCCGGAGCGGATCGTCAAGCTTCACCAGGATTTCGTCGATGCCGGCGCCGACATCATCCTCACCAATTCGTTCGGCGGCACCCGTCACCGGCTGAAGCTGCACAAGGCGGACGATCGCGTCTTCGAACTCAACCGGAAGGCCGCCGAGATCGCCCGCTCCGTCGCCGACAAGGCGCCGCGCAAGGTCATCGTCGCCGGATCCGTCGGCCCGACGGGCGAGCTCCTGCAGCCGCTCGGCGCGCTCACCTACGAGGATGCCGTCGCCGCCTTCGTCGAGCAGATGGAGGGCCTGAAGGCCGGCGGCGTCGACATCGCCTGGATCGAGACCATGTCCTCGCCCGAGGAGATCCGTGCCGCGGCCGAAGCCGCCGTCAAGGTCGGCCTGCCCTACACCTATACCGGCTCCTTCGATACCGCCGGCAAGACGATGATGGGGCTTGCGCCGAAGGACATCCACGGTGTCGCGAAGGACATCGGCGACGGTCCGGTCGCCGTCGGCGCCAATTGCGGCGTCGGCGCCTCCGACATCCTGGCGAGCCTGCTCGACATGACGTCGGCCGATCCCGCCGCCACCGTGATCGTCAAGGGCAATTGCGGCATTCCGGAATATCGCGGCGCCGAGATCCACTATTCCGGCACGCCGCCGCTGATGGCCGAATATGCCAAGCTCGCCCGCGACGCCGGTGCGAAGATCATCGGCGGATGCTGCGGCACCTCCTGCGGCCACCTCGCCGCCATGCGGCAGGCGCTCGACAACTATACCCCGGGGCCCCGCCCGACGATCGAGGCCATCGTCGAGCACATCGGCCCGCTGCGCAACAAGACCGCCGAGGAATCCTCGGGCGATGCCGGCCGCGAGCGTCGCGGTCGCCGTCGCGGCTGATCGAATCGACTGCCCGGCCCCTGGCCGGGCGGCCGCCACCCGCGCTTGCGTCGCCGGCCCGGCTGTCCTATCCGGGTGAAAAGACAGCCGAATCAAAAGACGAGGGAACACGTCATGTCCGCGCAATCGCTCCCCTTCCCCGACCGCGAAACCGTCGCCGACAAGCTCGCGACACTTGCCGATGCCGACCAGGCCTTCCTGAAGCTCCTCTTCGAGAACCCCGCCCAGGACGAAAGCCTGCTCGAAGGCCTGCATCTCTATATCGACCGCGCCGCGGCCGCGCCCTTCCTCAATTCGCTGAAACTCGAACGCTGCGGCGAATGGCTCGGCAACACCGCACCCGCCCGGCTGCAGATCCGGCTTTCGGAAGCCGCGAAATCCGGCCAGCACCCCGCCTACCGGGCCTTCCGCACCGGCCTGGAGCGCTCCGGCGGCCTCGAGCGCGCCTATCCGAAGTCGTCTGTCTGAGAGGAACCGGTGCTCAGGGCGTCCGCCCGCTGCCGGAGCTCCGTTGCGGCACGGTGCCGATCACCGCGATGATGGGGCCGAGCGGAAACAGCCGGTCCCGCCGCCCGCGCTCGGGGATGTAGGCGCTCGAAATCGTCCCGTCGAGATAGAGCGCGTTCGGGCAGCCGAGCGTGTCGCGGAAGAGGCGGGCGAAATCGTAAAAACGAACCGGCGTGTTCGAGATGACGAAATGGACCTTGCCGTCCCTGTCGACGCCGACGCCGTTGCGGATCTTGAAGCTGTCGCTGTCGGGCAGGAATTTCGGGTGCAGCGCGCCGTCGATCACCAGCATCGGGCCCGACTGCGTCGCATAGTCGGCCTCTGGACGCCGGCGGGCATAGCGCAGGCTTTCGGTGATTGCCGCCTTACCGTCCGTTACCGAAAACACCCCGTTCGGCAGCAGGTGGAAATTGCCCCATCCGGCCTTCGTGCTGATCGGCCGGCGCTCAACCCCGTATTCGACGAAGAGCCCGACCGGCGAGAGGTCGTCGTGGTACATGCCGCCATTGGTCCCGAAGACGAGATAGTGCCGCTCCTCCCAGAGCTGCCGCACCAGCGCATCGAAGCCGGAAAACGGCCTGCCCGCGGGATCGCTGTGGTAGACGCGGATCTCTTCCGTCTTCGGATCGAAGCTGCAGACCGTGTACCCGCCATTCTCGACGACGAGGTCGCGGCAGGCGGCCATCGCCGGGCCGGATAGGCACGCGGTCGCTGCCGCCAGCATGATTGCGGCGACGAAGCGCCTTGCGAAAACCCGCTGAATTCTCATCGATATCCTGTCTGCGCAAGCCGCTTGACGTGAACAGTCCGGTGTCGGGACTTATGCCGCACTTGCCCTCGCGTTGGAAGCCGGTCAGCCGGAGGGAAGCGAAAGCGCCGCCATATGGAAGCGGATCTCCTCCGCCGGATAGGTGTAGTCGCGTCCGACCGGGCAGGCTGCGCGTGCCCGGCAGCCCTCGTCGCGGCAGGTCCGCCCCTCCTCCGACGCGAGATGGCGCCGGCAGGCCGCGACGTCGAAACTTCCCTCCGTCACCGCACCGGCAGGACAGGCCGTCAGGCACGGCTTCTCGCGGCAGCTTTCACAGACCGGCGCCCGCGGCACCTCTTCCGTCTCGATGTCCGAGAAGTCCTCCGCGAAGCCGAGCGCGGCCCGATAGCCGTGCCAGAGGCCGTAGCGGGGATGGGCGAGGATGCCGAGCGGCGAGGCCGCAAGCCCTTCGGCGGCGATCGCCCAGCGCTGGAACGGCTGGTAGGGCGGATCGGAGGGATAGAAGGGAAATGCGCCGAAGCCTTCGGCGATTGCGCCGATCACCGCCTTCGACCATGTGTCGAGCGGGTCGGCAAGGTCGGCGGGCATTGTCGCCCGCCAGTCGCAGAAGGCCTGCCACATCGCGTCGCCGGCATGGCCGACGAGCACGATCGTGCGGGCCGTCTTGCCGCCCGGAAGGCGAGGTCCGCCCTCCCCGTCCGGGAAATGCACGCTGCCGCGCGGCATGAGCCCGTGCGGCCGGAGCGCCGCGCGCAGGCTCTCGGGGCCGCTCACCGCGGCCCCTCGAACTTGTAATGCGGACGCCAGACCTCCTCCTGGATCATGTCGGCCACCGCCACCGCTCCGCCTTGCTCCCTGGCTTCGGGATGCCTTCAAGAGAAGGCGTCGGGCATCTCGTCCTTGCGCTTGGCGATATAGGCGATGAGCGCCTCGTCGATCGCCGGATCGAGCGCCGGCGCTTCGTAAGAATCGAGCCACGAACGGCAGAGCGCGTTGGCGCGGTCCTCGATCCGCTTCTTGCCCTCGATCTCCCACTGCTCGAACGAGTTGTTGTCGGCGAGTGCAGAGCGATAGAAAGCCGTCTGGAAGTTCGCCTGGGTGTGGGCGCAGCCGAGATAGTGCGCGCCGGGGCCGACTTCGCGGATCGCGTCCATCGCCTGGCCGCTTTCGGAGAGATCGACGCCGGCGGCCATCTTCTGCATCATGCCGAGCTGGTCCTGGTCGATCATGAACTTCTCGTAGCAGGCGGCAAGCCCGCCTTCGAGCCAGCCGGCGGCGTGCAGCACGAAGTTCGTGCCGGCAAGCAGCGTCATGTTCAGCGTGTTGGCGCTTTCATGCGCGGCCTGGGCGTCCGGCACCTTGGAGGCGCAGAGCGAGCCGCCGGTCCGGAACGGCAGGCCGAGACGGCGGGCGAGCTGGGCCGCGCCATAGGAGACGAGCGCCGGTTCCGGCGTGCCGAAGGTGGGCGCGCCCGACTGCATCGAGATCGAGGCGGCGAAGGTGCCGAAGAGCACCGGCGCGCCGGGACGCACGAGCTGGGTGAAGGAGGCGCCGGCGAGAACTTCCGCGAGGATCTGCGTCAGCGTGCCGGCGACGGTGACCGGGCTCATCGCGCCCGACAGGATGAACGGCGAGAGCACGCAGGCCTGGTTGTGGCGGGCATAGACCTTGGCGGCGCCGAGCATCGTCTCGTCGAAGACCATCGGCGAGTTGGCGTTGATGAGGTTCAGCATCACGCAATTGTTCTCGACGAACTCGTCGCCGAAGACCAGCTTCGCCATGGCGACGGAGTCTTCCGCGCGTTCCGGCGCGGTCACCGAGCCCATGAACGGCTTGTCGGAATATTTGATGTGGCTGTAGACCATGTCCAGGTGACGCTTGTTCACCGGAATGTCCACCGGCTCGCAGACCGTGCCGCCGGACGAATGGATCGAGGGCGCCATGTAGGCGAGCTTCACGAGATTGCGGAAGTCCTCGAGCGTCGCATAGCGGCGGTTGCCGTCGAGGTCGCGCACGAAGGGCGAGCCGTAGACGGGCGCGAAGACGGTAGCCTTGCCGCCGATCTGGACGCTGCGTTCCGGGTTGCGGGCATGCCAGGTGAATTCCGAGGGCGCGGTCTTCAGGAGTTCGCGGCAGAGCCCCTTCGGGAAATGCACGCGCTCGCCCTTCACGTCGGCGCCGGCCTGTCTCCACATGTCGAGCGCCTCGGCGTCGTCGCGGAACTCGATGCCGATTTCCTCGAGCACGGTGTCGGCATTGCGCTCGATGATCGAGAGACCTTCCTCGTCCAGCACTTCGTAGACCGCGATCTTGCGGGTGATGTAGGGCATCTGCGGGCCCGCGCCCGCTCCTCCGCGCGATGCCCGGCGTGCGGCCGCCCCGCGGCCCTCGCCCCGGGAACGTCGGCCTGCGGCGGCGCCCGTCTGCTCTGTCGTCTCGTCCATGGTCTTTTCCTCACTCTCGCGCCCGAGCGGCGCTCGTTATCGCGGCTATGCTATTCGTTTTGAGGCGTGAAACCTTTCTTAATGCGCCAACCACTTGCATGAGACAGACATCGGAACGCACGGGGCGGGCACCCGACCGGCGTCGACCTTGCCGCCGCCGTCGCTTTTCGCGGCATGCGACGTCGCATTCGAAAGGGGGTTTCTGCTATATTGCGGTTTAACTGCATCACAGGCAGTCTCGAACTGCAATCGGAATCGCGTTTCAGGCAAGCGGGAACCAATACAATGTCAGATGACGAAATCATTCTTGAAGATCTGTCCGACGACGAGCTCGTGCAGCAGATGCACGACGACCTTTATGACGGCCTCAAGGAGGAAATCGAGGAAGCCACCCGCATCCTGCTCGATCGCGGCTGGGCTCCCTACGATATCCTGACCAAGGCCCTCGTCGAAGGCATGCGCATCGTCGGCGTCGACTTCCGCGACGGCATCCTCTTCGTGCCGGAAGTGCTGCTCTCGGCGAATGCCATGAAGGCCGGCATGACCATTCTTCGCCCGCTGCTCGCCGCCACCGGCGCGCCGAAGCAGGGCAAGATGGTGATCGGCACGGTCAAGGGCGACATCCACGACATCGGCAAGAACCTCGTCGGCATGATGATGGAAGGTGCGGGTTTCGACGTGATCGACCTCGGCATCAACAACCCGGTCGAGAACTATCTCGAAGCGCTCGAACGCGAAAAGCCCGATATCCTCGGCATGTCGGCGCTGCTCACCACCACCATGCCCTACATGAAGGTCGTCATCGACACGATGAAGGAAAAGGGCATCCGCGACGATTACGTCGTGCTCGTCGGCGGCGCACCGCTCAACGAGGAATTCGGCAAGGCGGTCGGTGCGGATGCCTATTGCCGCGACGCTGCCGTGGCGGTCGAAACCGCCAAGGAATACGTCGCCCGCCGCCACAACAGCCTCGGCGCCCGCGCCTGATCGCAAAGACGGTCCGCCGGTAGGCACGAAAACCCGTGCGCCGGCCGCCTCAGCGGCCGGTGTCCCTCTCTCCGGCGACCGTCCCGGCCGCCGGCCCCGCCTGCTGGCCGAGATGCGGCCAGACGGACGACAGGCTTGCCGCCATGACGGCGGCAACCATATAATAGGCGCTGAGCCTCGCGAGCGATTGCGGCGACATCGGAAACGCCCCCGGCAGCCTACTTCGAGGCGTTCTCGACGTCCTGCCCGGCGGCCTGGGTCGCATCGACGGCGTTGGCGGTGTCCTTGCCCATGCCCCGGATGGTGTTGCCGCAGCCGGCAAGAGCGACGCCCGACGCGAGAAGAACCGTAGCGATTGCGAGTTTCCTGAAGATCATGGTCGAGAACTCCGTAAACGATGGCGATGAAGTGTTCGGCTCTGCCTTGCTCCAACGCGGGGCGGCCGGAAAAGTTCACGTCATCGCCTGCGGCGCGATCGCGCGGGAGATTCTGGCGGTGAAGGCCCTGAACGGGCTCGATCATCTGACGCTCGAATGTCTGCCTGCGATCTGGCATGTCTGGCCGGAAAGGATCGCGCCGGCCCTGCGCCAAAAGATTGCCGAGGCGCGGTCCGAAGGACATGCGAAAATCTTCATCGGCTACGCCGAATGCGGCACGCAAGGCGAGATCGACCGGATCTGTCGCGAGGAAGGTATCGAGCGGCTCTCCGGTCCGCATTGCTACGCCTTCTTCACAGGAACGGAAAAGTTCCTCGCCGAATGCGAGAGCGAATTCACCGCGTTCTACCTGACGGACCTGATCACCCGCCAGTTCGAGGCCTTCGTCATCGAACCCCTGAAGCTCGACCGCCATCCCGAAATCCGCGACATGGTCTTCGGCAACTACACGAAGCTCGTCTACCTCGCCCAGACCGAAGACGCGGAATTGCAGGCCAAGGCAAAATGGGCGGCCGACTACCTGAAGCTCGACTACGAATACCGCTTCACCGGCTACGGCGACCTGGAGCATGAACTGAAGGCGCTCGCCGATCCGAAGACCGGCGGCTGAAGGCCGTTTACCGGCTCTACCTCAGGGATGGATCAGTCGACCGAGTGGGCGACGCTGCGTCCGGCGTCCTGGGTGGCGTCGACGGCATTGCCGACGTCGCGACCGATGCCGCGGATGGTGTTGCCGCAGCCGGCGAGCGAAAGAAGTGCGAGGCCGACCAGTGCGGCGGCGGAGATGCGGGTGAAGGACACGGGGGTTAACCTCTCCTCTTGTTCCAACGGAAATGCGAGAGCTCCATGGCACCGGCTTTGGGTAAAAGCAAGGCAGGGTCTTGCATGAGGATGGTCGCGCCCTGATGCCGGTCCGGAGGCGGGTTTCCTCGCCCCCGGCGCCGGCTGTACCGGCCTCAGTAGCCGCGGTTGTTGCCGACGTAGACGTTGCCGATCTGGCTGTCGGCGGTATTGGCGACATCGGTCGACCCGACGCGGTAGAAGTTCACGCCGTTGAACGCCACGGGAACGATGGAACCGTTCGTCGCGCCGCTGACCACATTGCCGACAATCGAGATACGTCCTGCCGAAGCGTTGTTCGAATAGCCGATGCCGGTCACGGACGCATGGACGAGGTTGCCCGTCGCCAGCAGGTCGTAGGTCGCCTCGTTGGTGCCGAGCACGATCCCGAATCCGTCCGCGTCCTCGATCATGTTGCCGGTCAGCACGCAGAGCCCCTCCACCTGGATGCCGCAGGCGTTGGAGACGGTCGGCGAATAGCCCGGGTCGTTGATCGTGTTCTTGGTGATGCCGCGGATGTGGTTCGAGGAGATCGCGATCCGCCGGGCGATGCCGTCGCTGTAGAGCCCGAGGTTCACGACCTTGATGCCGTCGCCTGCCAGCTCGATGATATTGTTGGCGACCACCGCGCCGTCGAGGTTCAGGCCCGGAGCGGTGGCCTCGACGAAGATCGAGCATTCCCGCGCCGAGATGCAGTGATTGCCGAGGATCTGCGCGGCACCCGAGGCATTGAAGCGAATGCACGAATACTGCACGTCGGAGATCGTGTTGCCGGACGCCTTTACGCCGAGCGCCCTGTAGACCACGATGCCGTTGCCGTTCTGGCCGGTGCCGCCGCCCGCGGTGTCGATGTCGGCGATGACGTTGTCGATGATCGTTGAGCCGTCGTACTGGACGCCTCCGCCCGCCGGCTCTCGCCAGACGTAGACGCCGTTGTTCGAACAGGTGATGATGCGGTTATGCACCACATCCGCGCGGCTGTTGTAGACCAGCACCCCGACCGAGCAGTTGTCGATGGCGCAGTCGGCGATCGTGCCACGAGCGGCGCCGAGCGCCACCACACCCGTCTTTGCGCTGCGCGTCACCGTGCAGCCGACGAGCCTGAAGCCGCTGCAGCTCTGGAAGCGCACGAGGCCCGCCTGGTTGGAACCGTCGCTGATCGTGGCATTCTGTCCGTCGAACACCACGCCCGACACCGAAACATCGTTGATCCCGTTGACCTGGAAGAGATAGCTGCCGCCGGTGAAGCGCAGCGTCGCCGCACCCGCGACCGCCGCCTGCATGGTGAGCTTCTGCCCGCCGCCGGTAGCCGTGTCGACGGTCAATGCGCCGGTCGAGAAGATGCCGCTCAGGAGCACCAGGGTCAGCCCGTTCGTGCGGGCATAATTCATCGCATTCTGAACGGTCGTCGACACCCAGCCCGTCCCCGGCGAGCTTGTTGCCGCGCTGAGAACCAGGACCTCGCTTTCACGCTTGTAATAGGGCATTTGACGTCTCCTTGTGTTCGCCCGGCCATTCCCGCCGGAGCCGTTTCCTCGCCTTCGGAGTGCTTTTCAGCGTCGAAGGAATATAATCCTATCGATGATTCTGGTTGTTTCTGTGGCGGAGACGGCCGCCGTAAAGTTGCAGGAAAGCCCGCAAATGCGGCCGTGAATCCGCGTGGTTCGGCGAGCCCGCCTTAATTCAGCCGCAACATTTTCCGTGCACGATGGTTTTCATGGAGAAGGTAACGGAGCGAACGACGGACGGAGTGGAACCGGTGGCGGCAGCTTTCGACCACAATGGAGGAGGCAGGCCGGGCGAGCACCTTTCGGTGCTGCTGGAGCGTCTGGCGCAGGCGCCGCATGAGCGTACCACCGTTCGCGACATCGCGATCGCGCTTCAGGACCGCTCCTTCGGCGCCTTTCTCCTGATCTTCGCGCTTCCCAATCTGGTGCCGGCACCACCGGGCGCGACGCTCGTGCTCGGCCTGCCGCTCGCCGTCGTCGCCTGGCAGATGATCGCCTCGCCCCACGGCCGCGTCGTTCTCCCGCGCTGGCTCGGCGACTACGGTTTCAGCAGCTCCACTTTCGAAAAGATCGTCGAGAAGCTGGTGCCTTCGCTGCGTGTTGCAGAACGGCTGTTCAGGCCGCGACACTGGTTTCTCGGCAGCCGCTTCTCCGAACGCATTCTCGGACTCTACGTCCTGCTTCTCGCGCTCGTGGTGATCCTGCCGATTCCGCTCGGCAACTGGCCGCCCGCCTTCGCGCTGGCGATCATCGGCTTTGCTCACTCCGAACGCGACGGCCTCGGCGTGCTGGTCGGCTGCCTCGTCGGCATCATCGCCCTGCTGCTCGCCGGCTTTGTCGTCCTCACGGCGGGTGCTATACTCGCCCTCGTCTTCTGAGCCAGCCCGTGCGGTCCCGTCCAGCGAGTTCCCCCGAATGACCACGTATCCGCCGGTAAGTGACGACGACGCCCGCGTGGTGGTGATGACCGCCGGCGGTCCCAATCCCGCCGTCGTCATCAATGCGCTTGCGGCGCGTTGGCGAAATCTCCACGTCATTCTCGAAGACCCGGAATCGAAGCTCGAGATCACTCGCCGGCGTGCACGACGCTTCGGCTGGCCGAACGCTCTAGGGCAGCTTGCGACCATGATGGCCGGGCGCCTTCTCCGTCCGCTCGCCGCCCGTCGCACCGCCGAGACCTGCCGCAATCGCAACGTCGATCCGGTCATGCCGGAACGCGTGCCGGTGAGCCGGGTCGCCTCGATCAACGACCCGCAATGCGCCGACCTCGTCCGGGAGCTTCGACCCGCCGTGATCCTGCTCGTCAGCACCCGACTGATGACCCGGACGGCGCTCGAGAGACTTCCCTGCCCGGTCCTCAACCTCCACGCCGGCATAAACCCCGCCTATCGCGGTCAGATGGGCGGCTACTGGTCTCTGGCGCTTCGAGACGACGGCAATTTCGGCGCCACCGTGCACCTGGTCGACGCCGGCACCGACACCGGCGGCACGCTCTACGAAGTCCGCACCCGCCCGGAGCCCGGCGATTTCATCGGCACCTATCCGCTGACGCTCACCATCGCCTCGCTGGAGATCGTAGAGCAGGCTGTCGAGGATGCCGTGCACGGCCGCCTGCGGCCGAGGCCCGCCGAAGGGCCGTCGCATTTGCGTTTTCCGCCGCCCCTCTGGACCTGGTTGCGTTACGGCCTCACCCGCGGCATCTGGTAGATTCCCGGTCGACCGGGAGCACAGATGCAGGAATTCTCCGCGACGTCGCTTTTTGCTCTGTGCGACGTCGTCGCAAGCGCAGTCCGCCGCACGGGGGCCGTGCAATGTGGCGACAAAGGAGACCGAAAAGGCATGGCAGACCGCATCATCGTCTATTGGCGCGACATCCCCGCCCAGGTGATCGTCAAGCAAGGCAGGAAGACGGCAAAACGTGAGCTGTCGCTGCGCTTCACCGAGGCGATCGACATGTGCGCGATGCGCACCGGCGCCGCCGAAACCGACGATTATCTCGCCGAGTGGCGCAAGGGCGATCCCGTGCCGGTCTCCGACGATCTCGAAGCCGAGGCCGACAAGGCCGCAGCCGCGATCGAAGAGGCATATGACAAGGCGCGGCTCGTCGCGCTCGTCCAGAAGGGAGGACGTGAGAATGGTTGACGGCAAACCCGGCCCCGGCAATGCGGCGCCGGCCAAGAAGGCGGCGACGGGAGCCTATACGCCCGCGGCGGTCTCTCCGAACCGCCGCGCCCGCCGTTCCTACACCATCCGTCTGTGGTCGGTGCGCCACTCGCGCTTTCTCGAATGGTTCTACGGCCGCTTCGCCAACGCCTTCCTGTGGCTGCATCCGGTCTGGAACCGCATCGGTTACGGCCGCGTCGAGCGTCCGGTGACCTTCGTCGAGCGCAACGTCAAGGGTCTCCTCTTTGACTGTCGCATGTGCGGCCAGTGCGTGCTTTCCTCGACCGGCATGTCCTGCCCGATGAACTGCCCGAAGCAGCTCCGGAACGGCCCTTGCGGCGGCGTTCGCGCCAACGGCCACTGTGAGGTCGAGCCCGACATGCCATGCGTCTGGGTGCAGGCCTGGGCCGGCTCCCGCAACATGGTCAATGGCGACGCGATCCTCAAGGTGCAGAAGCCGGTGAACCAGTCGCTGCGCGAAACCTCGTCCTGGCTGCGGGTGACCGCCGAAGCCGCCGCCGCCCGTGAAAACGCCAAGAAGGGGGAAAGCGCATGAGCCCCGACATCAATCCCGTCGATCCCGGCCTGCCGCTCGACCCGCTGCCCGGCCATTCCTCCCGCGGCCGCCTCGAGCGCATTTTGCGGCGCGGCGAATTCGCCGTCACCGCCGAACTGAACCCGCCCGACAGCGCCAATCCGCACGACGTCTACGAACGCGCGGCGATCTTCGACGGCTGGGTGGACGGCATCAACGCCGTCGATGCGTCGGGCGCCAACTGCCACATGTCGTCGGTCGGCATCTGCGCCCTTCTGACCCGCATGGGCTACGCGCCGATCATGCAGATCGCCTGCCGCGACAAGAACCGCATCGCCATCCAGGGCGACGTCCTCGGCGCTTCCGCCATGGGCGTGCAGAACATCCTGTGCCTCACCGGCGACGGCGTGCAGGCCGGCGACCAGCCGGGCGCCAAGCCCGTCTTCGACCTCGATTCCATGTCGCTCCTGGAAACCGTGCGCACCATGCGCGACGAGGCGAAGTTCCTCTCCGGGCGCAAGCTCACGACGCCGCCGCAGGTCTTCCTCGGCGCCGCGATCAATCCGTTCGCGCCGCCTTACGACTTCCGCCCGTATCGGCTGGCGAAGAAGATCGCCGCCGGCGCCCAGTTCGTGCAGAGCCAGTATTGCTACGACGTGCCGATGCTGAAGGACTACATGCAGAAGGTCCGCGATCTCGGCCTCGATGAAAAATGCTTCATCCTCGTCGGCGTCGGTCCGCTGGCGTCGGCCAGGACCGCCAAGTGGATCCGCTCCAACGTGCCGGGCGTGCATATCCCGGACCACGTCATCGCCCGCCTCGAAGGAGCTCAGGACCAGAAGAAGGAAGGCAAGCAGCTCTGCATCGACATCATCAACGAGGTGAAGGAGGTCGCAGGCGTCTCCGGCATCCACGTGATGGCCTACCGCCAGGAGGAATATGTCGCCGAGATCGTCCACGAATCCGGCGTGCTGAAGGGTCGCAGGCCCTGGAAGCGCGAACCGAACCCGGTCGACGCGCTCGTCGCCGAGCGGCTGGAGGCGATCCGCGAGGAAAAGGTCGAGGACCAGCAGCGACTCGCCGGCATCGCCGCCCAGCATCCCCATTGACCAGATCGAAAGCCGGCGCGACGTTCGCGCCGGCAACCGTCTTTTGAACCCATTGACCGCGCGCTAGACTGCTCTCCCGCGCATCCGACCGGAGGAATGAAATGACCCGCACCATCGTCGCGTCCGCCACCCGCGAAATCATCATCGGCTTCGACCAGCCGTTCTGCGTCATCGGCGAACGCATCAATCCCACCGGCCGCAAGAAGCTCGCCGCCGAGATGATGGAAGGCAACTTCGACACCGTCATCAAGGACGCGCTGGAACAGGTCGCCGCCGGCGCCACCATGCTCGACGTCAATGCCGGCGTCACCTCCGTCAACCCGAACGAGACGGAGCCGGGCCTCCTCGTCAAGACCATGGAGATCGTCCAGGGCCTCGTCGACGTGCCGCTCTCGATCGACAGTTCCGTGACCGCCGCCATCGAGGCCGCACTCAAGGTCGCCAAGGGCCGGCCGCTCATCAACTCCGTCACCGGTGAGGAAGAGAAGCTCGAAGCGATCCTGCCGCTCTGCGCCAAGTACAACGTGCCGGTCGTCGCGATCTCCAACGACGAGACCGGCATTTCGCAGGATCCGGACGTCCGCTTCGCCGTCGCCAAGAAGATCGTCGAGCGCGCCGCAGACTACGGCATCAAGCCCTGCGACATCGTCGTCGACCCGCTGGTCATGCCGATCGGCGCCGTCGGCTCGGCAGGCCTCCAGGTCTTCGCCCTCGTCCGGCGTCTGCGCGAAGAGCTGAAGGTCAACACGACCTGCGGCCTCTCCAACATCTCCTTCGGCCTGCCGCACCGCCACGGCATCAATGCCGGCTTCATCCCGATGGTCATCGGCGCCGGCATGACGTCGGCGATCATGAACCCCTGCCGCCCGCAGGAAATGGAGGCCGTGCGCGCCGCCAACGTGCTGAACGGCACCGACGAGAACTGCTACAACTGGATCAAGACCTACCGCGACTACAAGCCCGCCGACGGCGGCGCAGCAGCCGCCCCGGCTCCGGCTGCGGCCTCTACCGGCGGCGGACGCCGCGGCGGCCGTGCCGCCCGCGTCGGCGCGGGTGCCGCGACGGAGTGAACCGGCACGACTGACGGCCTCTTCTCCGCGGCAGGAAGGGGAAGTCGTCCTGACGGACAAGAGATAAAGCGGCGTCCCCTCGCCCCGCGTGCGGGGAGAGGGCTAGGGTGAGGGGCAATATTGCGCCTCGACGCACGCCCCCTTGACGGAACGGTTCGCCGCAGCAACATGCGGCGAACCGTTTTTCATCAGGCCTTTTCATGCTCGACACCCTTGCCCGCTTCTCCCGTAAATCCCGCGTCCTCGCCCACGGCGACTACCAGGACGCCAAGCACCTCGCCGACTACGTAGCGCTGATCTCGCGGGTGATCTTCATTTCCGCGCTTTCGGCCATCATCCTCCGCCACGCCGGCGAAGCCACGGGCGGCGGCTTCCTCTACTATCCGCTCGCCCTCGGCATGGCGCTCCTCGTGCTGCACCTGATGAAGCACATCTACTGGATGACCTACGACTATGTGAGCTCGTGGTTCGGCGCCCCGGTCAGCGACCTGCGCGAGGTGCTCGTCTTCGTCGTCTCGGTCATCGCGACCATGGTGGTCATTCTCGGCATCACCGGCCTCTACCTCGACATCCTGACGAGCACGATCAACATCGGCGCCTGGATCACCTCCGACGAGCCCTGACATTTCGGCGCTTGCGTCTCCGGGCAGGGGCAGGCAAAAGTCCGGCGGACGCATCTCCATGTCGGAAATTGACGGACGTCAGCCGCCGGACCCGTGCAGTCTATCGAGAATGGCCGGCCCGCGCCGGCAGAGACGTTCGCACAGGAAAGACGAGTTCGACATGAGCGAAGGCCAGTCCAGGGACCCCCTCATCCTCTTCATGCCGTCGGGCAAGCGCGGCCGCTTCCCCGTCGGCACGCCGGTGCTGGAGGCCGCCCGCGCGCTCGGCGTCTATGTCGAGAGCGTCTGCGGCGGACGCGCCACCTGCGGCCGCTGCCAGGTCGAAGTGCAGGAGGGCAATTTCGCCAAGCACGGCATCGTCTCCTCCAACGACCACATCTCCCCCGTCGGCCCGAAGGAGAAGCGCTACGCCGAGGTGCGCACGCTCCCCGAAGGCCGCCGCCTCTCCTGCTCCGCGACGATCGAGGGCGACCTCGTCATCGACGTGCCGCAGGATGCCGTGGTCAACGCCCAGGTCGTGCGCAAGGCGGCCAGCGACCGCGTCATCGAACGCAATCCTGCCGTCCATCTCTGCTATGTCGAGGTCGACGAACCCGACATGCACAAGCCGCTCGGCGATCTCGACCGCATGAAGGTCATGCTTGAAAAAGACTGGGGTTACACTGATTTGCAGGTGGAACCTCATTTTCTTCCCGAAGTCCAGAAGATCCTCCGCAAGGGCAACTGGACCGTCACCGCCGCCATCCACCGCGACAGCCCGACCTCGCGCCCGACGATCGTCGCCCTCTGGCCCGGCCTGCACAACGAGGCCTACGGCCTTGCCTGCGACATCGGCTCGACCACCATTGCCATGCACCTCGTCTCACTGCTGTCGGGCCGCGTCGTCGCCTCCTCCGGCGCCTCCAACCCGCAGATCCGCTTCGGCGAGGATCTGATGAGCCGCGTCTCCTACGTGATGATGAACCCGGACGGGCGCGAGGCGATGACCAGGGCGGTGCGCCAGGCCGTCTCCGAACTCGTCGACAAGGTCTGCGCCGAAGGCGGCGTCTCGCGCTCCGACATTCTCGACAGCGTCTTCGTCGCCAATCCGATCATGCACCACCTCTTCCTCGGCATCGACCCGACCGAACTCGGCCAGGCGCCGTTCGCGCTCGCCGTTTCCGGCGCCGTCGCCTGCGAGGCGAAGGACATCGAGCTTGCGCTGAACCCTGGCGCTCGCACCTATCTGCTCCCCTGCATCGCCGGCCATGTCGGGGCGGACGCCGCCGGCGCCACGCTCTCGGAAGGCCCGCATCGGCAGGACCGCATGATGCTGCTCGTCGATGTCGGCACCAATGCCGAGATCGTGCTCGGTAACCGAGAGCGAACCGTCGCCGCCTCCTCGCCCACCGGTCCGGCCTTCGAGGGCGCGGAAATCTCCTGCGGCCAGCGCGCCGCCCCCGGCGCTATAGAGCGCGTGCGCATCGACGCGCAAACGCTCGAACCCCGCTTCAAGGTGATCGGCGTCGACCAGTGGTCGGACGAGGAAGGCTTTGCAGAGGCCGCGGAAAAGACCGGGATTACCGGCATCTGCGGCTCGGCGATCATCGAGGTCGTCGCCGAAATGTATCTTTCCGGCGTCATCTCCGCCGACGGCGTGGTCGACGGATCGCTCGCCGCGAAGAGCCCGCGCATCCTGGAAAACGGCCGCACCTTCTCCTACCTTCTGCACGACGGCGCGCAGAAGATCACCGTCACGCAGAACGACGTCCGCGCCATCCAGCTCGCCAAGGCGGCACTCTATGCCGGCATCAAGCTGCTCATGGAGAAACAGGGCGTCGAAACCGTCGACACCATCCGCTTCGCGGGCGCCTTCGGCTCGTTCATCGATCCCAAATACGCAATGGTGCTCGGCCTCATCCCCGATTGCGATCTCGCGGAAGTCAAGGCGGTCGGCAACGCGGCAGGCACCGGCGCGCTGATGGCGCTCCTCAACCGCGACCACCGCCGCGAAATCGAGGAGACGGTTCGCCGCATCGAGAAGATTGAGACGGCGCTCGAACCCCACTTCCAGCAGCTCTTCATCGACGCCATGGCGCTGCCGAACAAGGTCGATCCCTTCCCGAAACTCGCGGCCGCCGTCACGCTCCCCGAACGCAAGCTGCTTGCAGACGGCGACGGCGAAGGCGGCGGACGCAGGAGGCGCAGGAGCCGGGAGTGACGGTCGAAGGCGTAAATTGCCCGCAGAAGCAAATGTCGCCGGACGAAGCCATCCGGCGACAGCGGGTCAGAAGGCCGACTTGAGGCCGAGACGACCGGTGTAGGCCACGGATTCGTCGGTATAGACCGTGCCCTCTATTCCCCCGTACACGCTCATGGAGTCCTTGATCTGGACATCGAACGAAGCGCCGAGGCGGAGGCCTGCGACGTTGCGGGCCGTTGTGTCATTGAGCGTGAATTCCGTCCCGTCGAGGCTCGCCGCGTAGCCGTCGTCTCCGAGGTGTTGCGTGTCGACGACGGCCCCCGTCAGCGTGAATGCGGCTGCCCGCCCGGATTCCAGCATCGCCCTGCGGGTCAGGTCCATTTGCAGACGACCTTCGAGTGCGTGGGAGTCGCGCGCATCGTAGCTGATGTTCTGTGAGGAACCGCTTTCCGTGTAGCCCTCATAGAACGCGCCGACATAGCGCAGCCGTGCGCTTGGCGTGAGTGACCATCCGGAGGCCACGTCATAGCTCTTGGAAACAGAGACTTCCGGCGAGACGTACCAGCCCCAGAAATTGCCTTCAGCCCATTCGCCACCGTTGACCGCGCGGCGCGCATCACTCTCGATCGCGCCGACCGTCAAGGACGTACTGACGACGAAACCGTTGACCGGAACGGCGCCATAGATACCGGCGAATCCGGTCTGCCCATCGATCGAGTCGCTGGTATTGCTGAGGTCGGCGTTGACGGCGCCCCCGCCGGCAAAGGCGCCGATGCGCGCATCGCCTGACTGGCGGTCAACGCCTGCCATCAGGCCGTAGTGATAGATGGCACTCTCGAAGCTGTCGGACGTATCCGGTTGATGCCGACCACCACCGAAGGCGCGGGTCCAGAACAGGTTGCCGGATCGGTCGAGGGCGACGCCCTCGCCGATACGCGCGATGGCCTGCTGTGCGGGGGACGCCTGCTTCACCTCGCCATAGGCAAGCGGTTCCAGGCCAGGGACATTGCCGCCGATTTCATCCGGCCGCTGCAGGTCGAGCGAGAGAATGTTCCCGATCACGTCGGAAACAGAATTGGTATACTGGCTGGCGATGTTGGCGACCGGAGTGGAGGTCACGACGTTGATGGTCCCCGTTGTGTCCGCGTCGCTCAGCACCACGACCTGCGACGGATTGTCGAGAATGATGCTATTCCCCGCGGCGACGTAATCAGCGACCGGGATCCGGTAGCTGCCGGCGCCGAATGTGGTCGTGTTGCCTGTGCTGTCGTTGTAGTCGACCACCCCCTCGAACACTGCGTTCGGCAGGATATTGAGCGTATTTCCGCCGCCACCGGCGACGTAGATGACGGAGGCCTCGCCACCGCTGATCCTCCCGGATGTTGTAATGGTGTTGCCGATGTCCGCCAGAAAAACGCCGGCCAAAGCGCCGGAGATCGTTCCGCTGTTGGTCAGCTGTCCACGTGACAACAAGCCAACACCCACGTCGTCGACTGCCTCGATGGTGCCGCTGTTTTCGATGTCGATCCGCTCGCCGCCGGTGACGGCTCCGATGCCAGATCTTCCGGTGATGCTGCCGCTGTTGACGATCGAGATGCTGCCGTGGTCTGCCTCGGCCAAAACCGCGACATACCCCGGGGCTAGCAGCGTGCCCGTATTCGTGATCGAAATGTCGCCGGAGAATTCCGCTCTCGCGTCGATAGCGGCCGATAAGTCATTGGTACCCAGCCAGCCGCTGTTAAAGACCGTGATATTGGCTTCCGTACTCTGGGCGTCCACCGCGGCGTAATAGCCGGTCTCCACGCGGCCAGAGTTGTAGATCGACGTGCCCTGGTTAGACCAAGCGTAAAGCCCGCCACCCTGCGCGCTTGTGACGGACCCGGTATTCGTTATGGTCACGATGCCATGATTGTTCATGGCATCGATGCCAGTCGCAAAAGCGTCGACCACGCCATTGTTGACTATCGACACCACCGCACCACGCCTGGCGGAAGAGCCGCCAAAGGCGTCGATCCCAGAGTAGGTCTCCGACGTCACATGGCCATTGTTGACGATCGTGATGTTGCCCCCGAATGCAGCGGCGTCAATGCCCGGACCGTCCGGCGCCGCCGTAACTGCCCCGTCGTTTACGACGGAAATGTCTCCACGGCTGCTATGGTTGCTCAGTGAGACTGTGCCATATCCGGCGGATGACGTTATGGCGACGTCCTTTCCGATGTAGACGTCAAACGTGTGATCGGGCGCGAATGTACTAAAGAAGACCGCACTGTCGTCGGGATTGTCGATCGTGGTGTTGCCGGTGATCGTTAGCGTCTGCGTCGCCGGCGTTTCCGATGACGTGACCACTCCCAGTTCGACGCGTGTCGTGCTTTCGTCCGTGATCGTCAGTGAAGACGTGCCGGCATACGCAAGCCCGCCGATGAGGTCGGCATCGCAACGGGTGCTGGCAAAGGATCCGGAAAAGCCGCAGCTCGCCAGCGCTTGCCCCTCTCCAAGTGGCACCAAGGCTGTGGTTGTCGAAAGGGAAATGAGGAAGCCGGATCTTTTGAAGAGGGTGCGAACCGTCGGGTAAAAGGCGAAAAACATCTTCTTGAGTCTCGAAGTGACAACAGTTTCTCAACGCCTTAGCTGCCCGCATCGCGGCACGCAACGGTCTCGCCGCAACAATCAACAGTTGCGCCATTTTTGCATCAGATATGATGACACCGATTTGAAACAGCACTGGAACGGGGCAGTCCGAGCTATCCCTCTCGGAGCGCCCCCACCCACCGCGCGGCCGCCTCTGCCAGCACCTCTGCGGGAAAGCCGGAAAAGCCTACGACGAGGCCCTGCCGGCCCGCGCCGCCGTGATACATCGGTGAAAGCGCCCTGAGCCCGAAGCCGTGCGCGGCGGCGAGGCGCACGTGTTCGGCATCGCTGCGGCCGGGCGGCGCCTCCATCACCATGTGCAGGCCCTGCTCCGGTGTCGCGACCGCCATGCCGGCATCCTTAAGCACACCGGTCAGCGCATCGCGCGCCGCCCGCACCCGTCTGCGCGCCCGCTTCACATGCGCGGCGAAATGGCCCTCGCGCAGGAACTCGGCAAGCGCGCTTTCGAAGAGCGTCGAGGGGAAGCGGTCCGTCAGCCGGCGCACGTCGAGGATACGACCGACGAGCGGCCGCGGCACCACCATGTAGCCGATCCGGAAGCCCGGCATCAGCGTCTTCGAGAAAGTTCCGACATAGATCACCCGCCCCTCCCCGTCGATGCCCTGCAGCGAGGTCAGCGGCGGCCCGGAAAAGCGGAACTCGCTGTCGTAGTCGTCCTCGATGACGAAGGCGTCGTTGCGCCGCGCCCAGTCGATCAGCTTGAGCCGCCGCGGCATGGTGAGCGTTACACCGAGCGGATACTGATGCGACGGCGTCACATAAGCCGCACGCGCCTGCGGTTGCAGTGCCTCGCCGGCCGTGACATCCATGCCCTCGGCGTCGACCGGCACGGCCGTCAGGGCGAGACCGGCGGCAGCAAGTGCCGCCTTCGCCATCGGATAGCACGGGTCCTCGACCCAGACCGGATCGCCCGGACGCAGGAGCGAGCGGATCACGAGATCGAGCGCCTGCTGCGTCCCCGAGGTCACGATCACCTGGTCGGCCTCGCAGCGCACCCCGCGCGCCGCGCGCAGATAGGCGGCGATCTCGATCCTCAAGTCCTCGCCGCCCGCCGGGTCGCCGTAATGAAAGTGCCGGGCGGAAGGCTGCGTCAGGTGCCGGTTGAGGAGCGTGCGGAAGGTGCGGATCGTCGTCTCGTCCGCGGTCGAGCAGCCGAGCGCGCCCGGAAGCGGCCCTTGCGGTTCCGGCGGGCGTATCCGCGCCCGGACCGGCCGGCCGCCGGTGTTCGGCACGGCGCGGGCCACATAGGTACCCGCGCCCACCCGCGCCTCGGCAAAACCGTCGGCGACGAGCATCTCGTAGGCCGCCACCGCCGCACCGCGCGACAGCGAGAACCGCGCGGCGAGATCGCGCGTCGTCGGCAGCTTGGCGCCGGGCGGCAGCCCGCCCTCCTCGATCAGCCGGCGGATTTCCGCGTAAAGCGCCTGGGGCCGGGCGCCCTCCTCCGGCAGCACCGGCATGAGGATCGACCAGTCCGGCGGATTGGTTCGCAAATTATCCATAAAAGTGGACCTGTTTCAGACCAATGACGTTCGGCTACCTGTGTCCCGAAACCACCGAGGACGCAAGCGAGAATCCGCAATGAACGACCAGCCGAAGACATCCGCCTTCCCCGTCAGCCCGAAAAGTCGCATCAAGCGCCTGCACGAGCGGGGCAGCTACGACCGCGCGGTGATCTATCCGATCCTCGACGCCGCCTTCCTCTGCCACGTCGCCTACGTGATCGACGGCCAGCCCTTCTGCACGCCGACCATCCACTGGCGCGAGGGCGACCGGCTCTACTGGCACGGTTCCTCGGCAAGCCGTATGCTGCGGCAGTTGAAGAATGGCACGCCCGTCTGCCTCACCGTCAGCCATCTCGACGGCCTGGTGCTCGCCCGCTCCGGCTTCAACCATTCCGCCAACTACCGCTCCGCCATGTGCTTCGGCACGGCGCACATTGTGGACGAACCGCAAGAGAAGGCGCGCGCGCTGAAGGCGATCGTCGACCGCTTCTATCCCGGCCGCACCGCCGAACTCCGCCCCGACGAGGCGCAGGAGCTGAAGGCGACCATGGTCATCGGCATGGAAATCGAGGAAGCCTCGGCGAAGGCGCGCGCCAAGGGTGTGGGCGACGACGAGGCGGATTACGGCCTCGCCGCCTGGGCCGGCGTCATCCCCGTGACGACCGTCATCGGCGCGCCGGAAATCTCGCCGCATGTTCCGCCGGGCGTCGCCTTTCCCGCTCACCTCGCGCACTTCCGCGAGGGCCGCAGGCTGGACGACGTTCTTATCGAAAGCCAGTCGCTCTACGAGCGCGTAGGCGGTGACGACTGAGGCCTCAGGCGGCCATCCCGATCATCTCGGAATAGGCGTAGCGGATGCTGTCGGCGACCGCATCGGTCGTCTCCGAGCTTTCGGGGCCCTTCAGCAGGCGCACCTCGAAACTGCCGAGGTCGGGAAGCCCGTGCTTGGAGCCGAGCGCCACCATGTCGGCGGTCAGGTAGCTGCGCGGCAGCGGCGCGACGGCGAGGTCGGCGATCACCGCGGCGCGCTGCGCCATGCTGTGGGCGGAGAGATAGGCGATCCGGTAGGGGCGCTTGTCGCGGTCGAGCCTCGAGAGCGCGTCCGCCCGCCAGCAGCAGCCGTCCTCCCAGATGGACACCGGCAGCGGATCGCGCAGATGCGCCGTGCCGCATTTTGCGGCGGCCCAGACCAGCTGTTCCTTGTGCACCACCTCGCCCTCGATCGAAGTCGTTCCGGGTGCGGTGTTGATGAGCGTCAGGTCGAGGCGCTGTTCGGCGAGCCGGCGGCGCAGCGCCCCGCTGCTGTCGACGGTCAGGTCGACCATGATCAGCGGATAGACCTCGGCGAAGCGCTTGAGGATCGTCGGCATGAACCGTTCGCCGATGTCGTCCGGTGCGCCGAGGCGCACCACGCCCTTCATCTCGGGCATGCGGAAGCGGCCGACCGCCTCGTTGGAGAGCGCCAGCATCCGCCGCGCATAGGGCAACAGCGTCTCGCCGCTCTCCGTCAGCGTCACCGAACGCGCGTCGCGCAGGAAGAGCGTCGTGTCGAGCTGTTCCTCGAGCTTCTTGATCTGCATGGAAACCGCAGACGGCGTCCGGAAGACGGCATCGGCCGCGGTGGTGAAGCTGCCGGTCTCGGCGATCGCGACGAACGTTCTCAGCACGTCGTTGTCGAGCAGCGGCAGGGGCTGGCGCATTGTCAGAGTCATCTTCGGCTCCGTCGGTTAGATCAATCAATTAATTTGAACGTAACCAACATATCATTTCGTTTGATTGAATGTCAATCGCGGTTCATCCTTTCCTCATACAGTCAATGCTGAAGGAGGAAACCATGCGGTTCACATCGCTCTCGCAGAAAATCCCGGATCTCGGCGTCACCCGCGCGCTGAGGAAGATCGCCGCCCGCAATGCGCGCCGACGCAGCATCCGGCAGATGGAATCCCTGCCACGCTCCCTGCAACGGGATGTCGGCTGGCCGGAGATCGCCCGTCGGGCGGAAGCCGACGACCGGGAGATGGATCACTGGATGTGATGTCTGACATAAGGAACATTCGTTTGATTGATGAATGAGCGGAGCGCATACCGGTAACGTCTGCAGCGCAGGCGTTGCGGAAACAAGGAGATCACCATGACACTGGCAAGCTTCGGTACCACCATCACCGGCAGCCGGACATTCCGGCGGCCGCTCCCCCTGGTCGCACTGGCGGCCCCCTTCGCCTCCGTCGCAACGCAGTTGCGCCGCTGGCAGAGCCGTCGCCGCACGGAGCGCGCGCTGGAGGGCATGCCACTCGACCTGCGCAAGGACATCGGTTGGCCGTCCGCCGGTCCGCAGGAACGCCCCGTGCGATCCCTGCGCTCACGCGCCTGATTGCGACATGGCGGCGGCCCGCCCGCCGCCGCCGCCCGCCGGCAGGCGCGCCGGCGCATCCCGGAGATGTGTGTGCAATGCCCTGCAATTCCCGGGATATCCGCCCGCAGACCCTGTTTGCCGCCGGAACCGAACGCCGGACGACCGTCATACATCAGGAAATGTCGCTATTTCGCACCTCGCGGAGTGCGAATGTCGCTTTTCTTTACGCTCGTGTCGCTTTAAGGATATCGAGGTGACCGTTTCCCAGCGAGGAATATGGTATCGCCGCCTGATCCGGATTGCCGCCATGAGCAAAAACCCACTCAAGAAACGTTCCCTGGTCTTCTTCCTCGTGCCGCAGTTCACGCTGCTGCCGTTCGCCGGCGCCGTCGAGACGCTGCGCATCGCCAACCGCATGCTCGGCTACGATGCCTACGAGTGGCGCATCGCCTCCGCCGATGGCCAGCGGGTGCTCTCCTCGAGCGGCATCGGCATCGAGGTCAACACCTCGCTCGCCGACGAGCGCCGCTTCCTCTCCGGCGAGAACCGGCCGAGCATGGTGCTCGTCTGTTCCGGCATCGACGTCGAGACCTTCGCCAACAAGTCGGTCAACGCCTGGCTCCGCGAGGCCTACAACCGCGGCGCCGCCGTCGGCAGCCTCTGTACCGGCGCCCATGTGCTGGCCCAGGCCGGCCTCCTCAACGGCAAGCGTTGCGCCATCCACTGGGAGAACCTGCCCGGCTTTTCCGAGAGCTTCCCGCAGGCGGAGGTCTATGCCGATCTCTACGAGGTCGACGGCAATCTCTACACCTGTGCCGGCGGTACCGCCTCGCTCGACATGATGCTGAACCTCATCGGCCAGGATTTCGGCGAGGGCCTCGTCAACCGGGTTTGCGAGCAGCACCTCACCGACCGCGTGCGCAGTCCCAACGACCGCCAGCGCCTGCCGCTCAGAGCCCGCCTCGGTGTGCAGAACGGCAAGGTGCTGTCGATCATCGAACTCATGGAAAGCAATCTCTCCGAGCCGCTCTCGCTGCTCGATATCGCCGACCATGCTGGCCTGTCCCGCCGCCAGATCGAGCGCCTCTTCCGCCAGGAGATGGGCCGCTCGCCCGCCCGCTACTATCTCGAGATCCGCCTCGACCGCGCCCGCCACCTGCTGGTGCAGTCGTCGATGCCGGTGGTCGAGGTGGCGGTCGCCTGCGGCTTCGTCTCCGCCTCGCATTTCTCCAAGTGCTACCGCGAGGTCTACAACCGCTCGCCGCAGCAGGAGCGGGCCGAGCGCAAGCTGATGTCGGCGCGTGCCGCCGCGACGGCGGCGACGGCGGTGGCGGCGTAAGCTTCAGCCGCCGTAGAGGCTCCAGAAGAAGCGCAGCGAAACCACGACCAGGAAGGCGGAAAAACCGAACTCCAGCTGCCGCTTGCTCATCGCATGCGCCAGTCGCGCCCCCATCGGCGTCACCACCATCGCCACCGGAATGATCAGCGCGAACGCGATCCAGTTGACGAAACCGGTGGAGAGCGGCGGCAGCCCCGTCTCGCCCCAGCCGGCCGCGATGTAGCCGATCAGCGCCGGGATCGAGATCAGCACGCCGACGCCGGAAGATGTCGCCACCGCCTGGTGGATCGGCCGCCGGTAGAGCGTCATGAAGGTGTTGTTGAGCACGCCGCCGCCGATCCCCATCAGCCCCGAAATCAGCCCGAATCCGGTACCGACGGCGAAGCGCGCCGGCTCGCCCGGCAGGTCGTCGCCGAGGTGCAGGCGGTTGGTCAGGAAGATCATGCGGGCGGCGAGCATGAGCGCGATCACCGCGAAGATCAGCCGCAGCATTTCGCTGGAGGCATGCGAGGCGATGACCGTCGCCAGCACCGCGCCGAGCGGCACCGCGACGATCCAGCCCTTCAGCAGCTCCATGTCGACCACGCCGCGCTTCCGGTGCGCCGTGAAGGAGCGGATCGAGGTCGGCACGATGATCGCCGTCGACGTCCCGACCGCCAGATGCATGATCACCGCCGGATCGATGCCCACATAGCCGAAGACCTGGTAGAAGACCGGCACCAGAACGGCGCCGCCGCCGATGCCGAGCAGGCCGGCAAGCAGTCCGGCCAGCGCCCCGGCGAAGACCAGCAGCACGGCGAAGAAGACGAGATCGGGCACGGTCGACATGGGCGTTCCTTCGGCGCCCGGCACGGTCGGTCGAAAGATGGAGGCGCGCCGGCATCGATCGCGCAACCTCTCCGGCCGTGACGGGTCAGGTATCGGTCTTCGGCCGCGGGCGGAATCGGACCCGATCCGCCGAACGCATGGCCTCTCATGTGCGCGGGTTTAGTCTATCGCGCCGCCGGCGCAAGGTCGCCTCGGGCGCTTGCAGTACGCCCGTCGCACCACGACGGCTACAGGTCGCCGTCCGCCGTTTGCGGCGCCCCCGGCTGCACCAGAACCGGATTGTCGGTGCCGATGCCGTCGATCACCGGCTGGTCGGTATTGCCCTCGGCGATCGTCATCGGCCCGGTCGGCACGGGTTCGGCCGTCTCCTCCGCCGCGACCTCTCCGCCCGCCACGCCGAGCCCGGCGTCGATATTGATCCCTTCTTCGGGAATGGCGTAGGCACCGGCGGAGGCCTGTTCGGGGGCGGCAAGCCCGTCCCCGCCCGCGGCGTCCGGCATTCCGTCGCCGGGATCGTCGGGCGGCGCACTCGCGACCGGCACGGTCGCCGCCTGCCCGCTATCGGTTCCTGCGAGGTTGGGCGTGTCGAGATAGTCGATCGCCTGCGCACCGCCGTTGCGGGCCCCTGCTGCGGAATAGGCGCTCTCGGCGACGTCCTCGCGATCGACACGGCCGACCCGCCCGATCAGCCGGCGGCCGGAAGTTTCCGCCCCGACCGGGCCTTCGAGCATGACCGAATCGGACGTGTCGCCGATCTCGGCCGGCGGGATCAGTTCGTCCGACATGCAGCCGGCCAGCGCCGTTCCGGACGCCAACACCAGCATCGAACGCTGCAGAAAGGAAACGAACGCCATACCAGCACCACTCTGCCGCCGCCGGTTATCCGGCCCATCGCCGGAGAGCTTACGGCCAAGCCGTAAACGTTTCGTTGTCCCCGCTGCGCCGGTCGCAACCGTCGCACACTTGCGCCGGGGACAAGCCTCCCCTTCGAGCGTCGCAATTGCGGAGACCGGCGATTTTGCCTAATCAGGTCGGGCGGCAGGGGCCGGCGCCTTACCGGCGCAACCTGTGGCAGACGACGGATGAAAGCGAAGGAGCAGACGTCATGACCGATACCGCCAAGCCCTGTGGCGAACTCACCCTGCGGACGCTTGCGATGCCGGGCGACGCCAACGCCGCCGGCGACATCTTCGGCGGCTGGGTCATGGCGCAGATGGACCTCGCCTCCGGCATCCGCGCCGCCGAGCGCGCCCGCGGCCGCGTCGTGACCGCCGCGGTCAAGGAAATGGCCTTCGACATGCCGGTGAAGATCGGCGACACGCTCTGCGTCTATACGGATATCGCGAGAGTCGGCCGCACCTCCATCACGCTCTCCGTCGAGGTCTGGGCGCAGCGTTATCTCACCCACACGATGGAAAAGGTCACCGCCGCCACCTTCGTCATGGTGGCCCTCGACGCCGCCGGCAAGCCGACCCCGGTCCCGGCAGCCTGACGAGAGGCCTTCTCCCCCTCGGTGGGGGAGAATGGAATTTCAACATCTTAGCTGAAAGCTAAGTGTTAGAAATTCCAAGTGAGGGGGTCGGAATTCAGGCCCCATCCCAAAGACCAGATCAGTCGGGGCATTCATCGGTATAGTAAATATCAGAAAGGCGATAATGACTTCTGAGGAAGTGTCGGGCGAGCGCATGTATTACTTCTGCGGCTGAATACAGCCTTTGGATTTCAGGGGAGGAGTCTGCATCCGACGGCACTTTGGCTGACGCATGCGCAGTCGCCACTCGGCAATTGTGTGAGATGTAGTTTTCGATCTCAATTTCTTGACGATCTTTATGAAACTCCCTGATCGTTTCGGGTCGAAGTGTGCTTTCTACGAGTGGAAACGCCTCTCTAATCCATTCTGTTGTCGGGTTGGGACGGCCTCGCTTCGGCTTGGCCCGAACTTCAAAAACCTTGAAGAAGCTAAGGACGGCAAATGTTACCAGCCCTGCTTCGCGCGCATTAAGTCCTTCTCGATAGTACGCGAGTCTCTGCCGCAGTTCCTGATCGGCAGGAAGGGTTCTTGAGAAAAGCCATTGCGGCGTTGTTGAGAAGCCTCTTCGGGGCAGAGGAACTGGTACGGGCACAGGGTTCCCAGACCAGCCAAATCCAAGGACTGCGTGCTGATCGTCACACCATGCCAGGAGACTTAAGAAGCGATTGAGCAAGGTCCGCGCTTCCCCCGCCGATAACCGTTCAGCGGTGAGGTCTATGCTGATCGAATGGGAATTTTCATTTGTCCTCGGGAAGAGCACGAATTGATGGCCATCGAATTTCATGCGGGTAGGTTCCCGGGGCCAAATTGCGTGAGTATCCACGGCCAGATTGAGGAACCGCGAGTTGTGGCGTGCCCCCATACGCTTATGAAACGCGTTCTTCTCTTCCTCGCTTTCGTATTCTTGCCAGTCCGTTTTCAACGGCAGGTCGAGATGGCGCGATACTGCCAACTCGCTCTGTACGCGTACGAAGAAACTCTGCCCCAAAGTTAGCTGCCTGCCGGAAACAGCGCGCATCTTGTCATGATCGTACCGTTCCTCAGCGCCTTCCGCCAAAAGCGTAGTGGCCATATGTGATACGTAGGAAACAATCTTACGACCACCTGCTTCCTCGAACACCGCTCGTGCATGGTATTCTTCGTCGCCATAGTCCCGCTCGATAGAAAATGTCATCCCGACAAGTGATTGACATCCTCGATCACTGGCAAGAATGGCCGCTAGTGTCTCATGCAATGTCGTCGTGCCTTCGAACGAAGCACGGCCTCCGCCAACGGCACACAGCCCGCCAAGAATAAGAGAAGCGTGTCCTGCCCGACCGGGTGACGTTGGCACGAAGCCAAGGATTGCGTTTGCAACCTCCACATTTGTGAGCCGTTTGGAAGCATTTTCCCGTCCTCTCGGAAGGAGGGAATATCCGCGTAAACGCTCGAAACGGGTTAGCGTCTCGTCGAACGATGACGCGCCGGCGAGAATTTCATGAAGAAGGTGAGCAAGATCCCTAGCATACATGCATGATTTCTATCACGTTTCAGTTAGCGGGGTGATAGTCCACAAACGCAAAAAACGCTCCTGGCGGACGGACGCCGCTATTGATTTATGCTTGAGTTGGTTGCGGAGGCTGGACATAAAAGGTCGTCATCCTCGGGCTTTACACTTGACCCGAGCATCCACAGATGCCTGCCATACCCCTCACCTACGCCCGGAAGATCAGCGAGGCGCCGAGCGCGATCAGCGCGAAACCCGCGGCATGCCCCCAGGTCAGCGATTCCTTCAGCCAGAAGACCGAGAAACCGGAGAAGACCAGCAGGGTGATCACCTCCTGGATGGTCTTCAGCTGGGCCGCGGAATAGACCTGCGCGCCTATGCGGTTTGCCGGCACCGCCAGGCAGTATTCGAAGAAGGCGATCCCCCAGCTGACGAGGATCGCGGCGAAGATCGCGCTGTGGCGGAATTTCAGGTGCCCGTACCAGGCAAACGTCATGAACACGTTGGAAAGGGACAGCAGCACGATCGGCCAGATCGCCGCCGGATTGAGAAGAGTGGGCATGGAACACCGGAATGTCTGAGTGGGAACGAGGCCGGGCGACCGCTGCCGCGAATCACCGGAACGGCGATCAAACTCGCCGAAGGCGGCGAAAATACCAAGCGCTTTTCCCGCAGCCAACGCATCCGGCCGGTCTCCCTTCAGGCAAGAGATGTCGACGGAGCCGGGCGATCGATGCGGTGGATCGATTGCAACGGCGAACGCCCCGAGCTCGGGCGAAGGACCGGCCGGGAGCCGAGGACGGATGAGGGGGCGCGTCCCCGGCTCCCCCCTTGCGGGGGAGGAAGAAAAATCGAGGGCTTAAGGTCCGAGCAAGCCGCCTAAACCTCAGATTTTTCAGGTGAGGGGCTCGGTTCCCGTGGCACACGCCTCACGAAGCCCCTCTCTTGGAATTTTTCGCACTTGGCTGTCGCAAGGGGGCTCGAAGTTCATTTCATGCCTCAACCGTTCCCGCACCCGAGCCGGCATCCAGTCGGCGAGCATCGGCGAGCCGAGAAAACCCCTCCCCGCTAACGAGGCACGAGGACGGCAGGTACCCGGCAGGGCAGAAGGCGTGTCATCGCAGGCGCCGAGGCCCGAGTTCCCCTCAGGGGTGAAATCGGTGCCCTCCCGTCCCCCTGCGTCAATCCGTCACCACCGTTAAGCGAATTTTATTACACCCGCCTCATGCTGAGATCGAACACATTGTCCCGGACAAGACACGAAAAACGGACGGGCGGGGGGAAGAGTGGATACGCGCAACGGTTCCCGTAAGGAACAGCATCCGGCCGAACTGGTCCGCTTCCAGGCAGACCTGATCATGTCCAGCCACACCTCGACGCTGCTCTTCAACGGCTTCATCACCCTTTCCACGGCAGGCATCACGGTCATCAACCATGGAACCTCGCTCGGCGTGATCATATGGGCGACGATCGTGCTGCTGACGCTCGCCTTTCGCTATGCCGCAGCCGCCGGATGCATCCGCGGCGGCATGATCGAACGCCGGCCCGGCGACGTCCTGACCCTGCTCTCCTTCGGCGCCTTCGTCTCCGGCCTCACCTGGGCCGCTCTGCCCTTTTCGATCGAGGGCTTCGACGGCTCCGGCCGCGACGCCGCCCTCTTCCTGATCATGGTCGGCACGGCCTCCGGCGCGATCATCAAGGGGATCGGTTACAGCCAGCTCGCCATGGCCTTCGCGACGCCGCTCCTGCTCTCGATGCTGGTCTCGCTGGTGCTCTCCGGCAACTCCGCCTCGCTGGTGCTTGCGGTGAACGCCGCCGCCCTGACGGCCGTCCTTTTCCGTCACAGCCTTTCGGCCGAGCAGGTGTTCTCGAGCAACGAGCTCGCCAAGCTCCAGGCGACCGATCTCGCCCTCTCGCTTTCCGATGCTCACGACGACATCCTGCGCAAGAACGGCCGCCTCGAGGTGCTCGCCAATTGCGATCCCGTCACCGGCCTCGCGAACCGGACGCACTTCAACAGCCGCCTCAGTGGCGATGTCGCCCGCGCTGTCGCCGTCGACGAGGCGGTCGCCCTGTTGCTCCTCGATCTCGACCGTTTCAAGTCGATCAACGATTCTTTCGGCCACAGCGCCGGCGACGCCGTGCTGATGGAAGTCGGCCGCCGCCTGCGCCGCGTGATCGGCGAGGACGGTCTCGTCGCCCGCCTCGGCGGCGATGAATTCGGCATCATCCTCACTGGCAGCGATGCCCGCCGGCGCGCGCTCGCCTATGCCACGGAACTGCAGAACGCCAGCCAGGAGCCCGTTCCGGTCGGCGGAACCTCCGCCGTGATCGGCATCAGCGTCGGCCTCGCCTGCTACCCCGCCCAGGCATCGAGCGCGGAGGAGCTGATGGCCTTCGCCGACATGGCGCTCTACGAGGCCAAGGACCACGGCCGCCGCCGCATCCGCGAATTCGATCCGGCGCTGAAGGCGCGCATCGAACGCCAACACGCGGTCGAACAGGATCTCGCCGAGGCGATCCGCGACGGCTCGGTCGAGGCGTGGTTCCAGCCGCAGGTGCGGCTCGACACCGGCGCGGTGACCGGCTTCGAGGCGCTGCTGCGCTGGACCCATCCGCGTCTCGGCCCGATCTCGCCGCCTGAGGTCGTCCAGGCCGCCCATTCGCAGCATCTCGCGCAAGCCCTGACCGAGCACGTCGCGACGGCCGTCTGCGACCTGCTCACCCGCCTGCCGGCGCTCGGCCTGCCGGAGGCGACCGTCGCCCTCAACATCTCGCCGCGGGAGTTCTCGCTCTACTGCGTCGCCGACATGCTCGGCCGGGTCGCCGGACCGCGCGGTATCAATCCCGCCCTGCTCGAGATCGAGATCACCGAGGAGGCGACGCTCGACACCGAAGGCGCCGGCGAGCAGCTCAAGCGGCTGGAGAATGCCGGCCACAAGCTCGCCGTCGACGATTTCGGCATGGGTCATTCCTCCCTCGCCTACCTCATCGACCTCAAGGTCGACCGGCTGAAGATCGACCGCAGCTTCGTCAAGGGCGTCGCCGGCTCGCGCACCAACCAGAGCCTCATCGCCGCCCTCGTCGGCCTCGGCCGCGCGCTCTCCCTCGACATCGTCGTCGAGGGCGTCGAGACGGCCGAGGATGCCGAGGTGCTGGCGCTGCTCGGCTGCCGCGTCGCCCAGGGCTACCATTTCGCCCGCCCGATGCCGCTCGCAGCCCTCGTCGGCTGGCTCGGTGCGGATCGTCCCGCCGCACTGGAGGACGGCCGCGCGGTCGCCTGACCGGGCCCGGCCGCCACCGCCTGCGATCACCGGCCGCGTCCTGACAGTTCCTGTCAGCAGGCTGCGTCATGTTTCCTTTTTGTACTCGTTTTTTCGCCGCGGCCCCTTCCCATCCGCCGGCCGTTTCTCCATATTCGGCGCATGGCCAAGACACCGAAAGATTCCGCCGCCCGCCCGGGCGAAGCCCGGCAAGGGCAAGTGCCCGTCGCGGACAATTCCGCGCCCCGCAGGTCGGCCAGCCCGCAGGGCGATGCGGCCGTGAATGCAAGGAATGGATTTGAAGAGGCGCCGCAGGCTGCGTTCGAGGGCGCGCCGCTCGCCGGTTCCGTCGCCGACTGGGTGAAGCAGCTCGAGGCGGAGGCGGAAGCCTCCTCCGTCGAGAGCCAGCGCGAGATCGCCTCGAAGGCCGGCAAGCACCGCAGGAAGGTCGAGAACGAGGCACGCAAACACGCCGAGGCCGTGGAGGTGGCTGCCAGAGCGAAGCGCAGCGGTCAAGCGGCCGCCGCCGGTCGTCCGGCGCCATCCCGCGACGCCGAAGGCGCGCAAAAGAAAACAGGTGCGGAGGCCAGCCCGAAGGGCGGTGCGGCCGTGAGCACGAAAGCGACCGCCTCCAAAACCTCCCGCGGCGTGTCGATCGGCGGCTCCTCCGACCCGAAGACCCGCGCCGCCGCCGGCCTCAATCCGGTCGCCGGCCTCGACGTGTCGCTGGAGGAGGCGGGCGCGCTCGCCAAGGGCGGCGTCACCGCCACCGTCGACGCCCTGTCGAAGCTCATCGAGAGTGGCAATCCGCTGTTCAAGAACGGCGAGATCTGGGTGCCGCACCGCCCCGCCCGGCCGGAGAAGTCGGAAGGCGGCATCGCCATCCGCATGCAGTCCGACTACCAGCCCGCCGGCGACCAGCCGACCGCCATCAAGGACCTCGTCGAGGGGCTGAATTCCGGCGACCGCACCCAGGTTCTGCTCGGCGTCACCGGCTCGGGCAAGACCTTCACCATGGCCAAGGTCATCGAGGCGACCCAGCGCCCGGCCGTCATCCTCGCCCCCAACAAGACGCTCGCCGCCCAGCTCTATTCGGAGTTCAAGAACTTCTTCCCCGACAACGCGGTCGAATATTTCGTCTCCTACTACGACTACTATCAGCCGGAGGCCTACGTCCCGCGCTCCGACACCTATATCGAGAAGGAATCCTCGATCAACGAGCAGATCGACCGGATGCGCCACGCCGCCACCCGCGCCATCCTCGAGCGCGACGACTGCATCATCGTCGCCTCCGTCTCCTGCATCTACGGTATCGGCTCGGTCGAGACCTATACGGCGATGACCTTCCAGATGTCGGTCGGCGACCGCCTCGACCAGCGCCAGCTCTTGGCCGACCTCGTCGCCCAGCAGTACAAGCGCCAGGACATCAACTTCACCCGCGGCTCCTTTCGTGTGCGCGGCGACACCATCGAAATCTTCCCCGCCCACCTGGAGGATGCCGCCTGGCGCATCAGCATGTGGGGCGACGAGATCGAGGCGATCACCGAGTTCGACCCGCTGACCGGCCAGAAGACCGGCGACATGCAGACGGTGAAGATCTACGCCAACTCCCACTACGTCACGCCCCGGCCGACGCTGAACGCCGCCATCAAGGCGATCAAGGACGAGCTGAAGCACCGGCTCGCCGAGCTCGAGGCCGCCGGCCGCCTGCTGGAGGCCCAGCGGCTGGAACAGCGCACCCGCTACGACATCGAGATGCTGGAGGCCACCGGCTCCTGCGCCGGCATCGAGAACTATTCGCGCTACTTGACCGGCCGCAAGCCCGGCGAGCCGCCGCCGACCCTCTTCGAATACATCCCCGACGACGCGCTGATCTTCATCGACGAGTCCCACGTCACCATCCCGCAGATCGGCGGCATGTATCGCGGCGACTTCCGCCGCAAGGCGACGCTTGCCGAATACGGCTTCCGCCTGCCCTCCTGCATGGACAACCGCCCGCTCCGCTTCGAGGAATGGGACGCCATGCGCCCGCAGACGGTCGCCGTCTCCGCCACCCCCGGCGGCTGGGAGATGGAGCAGTCCGGCGGCGTCTTCGCCGAACAGGTGATCCGCCCGACCGGCCTCATCGACCCGCCGGTCGAGGTCCGCGCGGCCAAGACCCAGGTCGACGACGTGCTCGGCGAGATCCGCGAGACGGCACTCAAGGGTTACCGCACGCTGGTCACCGTGCTCACCAAGCGCATGGCCGAGGACTTGACCGAATACCTGCACGAGCAGGGCGTGCGCGTCCGCTACATGCATTCCGACATCGACACGCTGGAGCGCATCGAGATCATCCGCGATCTTCGCCTCGGCGCCTTCGACGTGCTGGTCGGCATCAACCTGCTGCGCGAGGGCCTCGACATCCCCGAATGCGGCTTCGTCGCCATCCTCGACGCCGACAAGGAGGGCTTCCTGCGCTCCGAAACCTCACTCATCCAGACCATCGGCCGCGCCGCGCGCAACGTCGACGGCAAGGTCATCCTCTATGCCGACAACATCACCGGCTCCATGCAGCGGGCGATGGACGAGACGGCGCGCCGCCGCGAGAAGCAGATGGCCTACAACATCGAGCACGGCATCACGCCGGAATCGGTCAAGGCCCGCATCTCCGACATCCTCGATTCCGTCTACGAACGCGACCATGTCCGCGCCGACATTTCCGGCGTCGGCGGCAAGGGCTTTGCCGATGGCGGCCACCTCGTCGGCGCCAACCTGCAGGCCCACCTCAACGCGCTCGAAAAGCAGATGCGCGACGCCGCCGCCGACCTCGATTTCGAGACCGCCGCGCGCCTCCGCGACGAGATCAAGCGCCTCAAGGCCGTCGAACTCGCCGCCATGGACGACCCGATGGCACGGCAGGAGGCGGCGAGCGCCGAAGGCGCGAGAGGGAATGGAAAAACATCGGCGAAGACACAGGAAGGCGCCAGGGGCGGCGGCAACCCTGCCTCTCCCCTTGCGGGAGAGGATAGTTCGCCCCAAGAGGCGAAGCCGATTGGCGAGGCGAACTTGGTGAGGGGTGACGAGCCCCGCGTCTCCCTCTCCTCGCGCTCGAAGACCGGCCGTGCCCGCGGCGCCGGCCGCGAGTCGATCTCCCCCCCTGAGGGGGAGATGTCCCGGCAGGGACAGAGGGGGGTATCCCCCGATGAAGCGTCCGCCGATCACCCCCCTCTGTCGGCTACGCCGACATCTCCCCCTCAAGGGGGGAGATCGGCGGAGCAAGCGTCCTACTTCGCCAAGCCGTCGCTCGACGACATGGGCCCCGGTACCGACCTGCCGACACCGGCCGGCCGCTCGCTCTTCCGCAAAAACACCCTCGACGAAATGACCGTCGGCCGCACCGAAAAGCCGGTGACCGGCAAGATGCCCGAGAAACCGCGCGCACCCTCCTCTCCCCTGGAGGGAGAGGATAGTTCGCCCCAAGAGGCGAAGCCGATTGGCGAGGCGAACTTGGTGAGGGGGTCAAATGCCTCCGACGACCCCCGCCCCATCATCCGCGCCCGCCCCGGCGCCGGCTCCTACGAGGACCCGGCGGACCAGAAGAAGGGCCGCACCAAGGGCAAGACGGGGCGGCCGGGACGGTGACTTCCTTCTCCCCCTTGGTGGGGGAGAATGGAATTTCAACATCTTAGCCGCAGGCTAAGTGTTAGAAATTCCAAGTGAGGGGGTCGGTTTCGCCTGTCTGACATCCCCCTCACCTGCGATTTCCGGCACTTACGCCTTCGGCCTAAGCTGCCGAAATCGCTTCCTCTCCCTCGAGGGGAGAGGAACGGCCGGCGCAGCGCCACGAGTCCCTTCTCCCCATCCCGATGGGGAGAAGGTGCCGGCAGGCGGATGAGGGGCAAAATTCTCTGACTGCAACGTCGGCCGCAGTCCGACTCCCCCCTTGAGGGGAAGATGTCCGGCAGGACAGAGGGGGGTGGACCGTAGCACGCTGCCATCTCTGCTCCGAGACGTCATAAAGTCACCGCCTTGGTAGACTGCTGCTGACAGCAGCGTGACTCCGCTCGCGCCACCGTGAACAGAGTAACCGTCAGTACCATCGGTCATTTTCTAATACGCCAGTACCCCCGCGCCCCGACAGAAACCGCCTCAAGCGCATGCCGCTCATCCGGCGGCGAGTTCGTTTTGAGCAGGCTGAAAATGTCTCCAAGGATGGCTCGGCTAGTTCCTATGTAGCCATGAGAAAAGTCGCCCAAGTCCACGTCATTTACGAGTACCGTATCCATCCCCTCTAACACGAAAGTGGGCGGTGTAATGCCGACGCGAGGAAAATCATGAAGCCAACCCGATACCTTAAGCGCGATGTCCTTGTCTGAAACATACGACGTGGTTCTCTTCGAATTGCTTACCGCATGCACCGCCAACCTTGGCATTATGTTCGAATCAACGTCTGCGGCGGCTAACACAACCTGATTGAGGCGTCTTAGAACACCTTTTTTCCCGGCAGAGAGCACCTCGATAGCGCCGAGTACCGTCCTGCAACCCATGCTATGCGCGATAATATTCGCACTTCGTTGCGCTGAATATTCTACGAATTTCTCGATAAAATCTGCCAGCGCGTATTTGCTGGCTTCAGCCGAGGCCTCGTCGGCACTGTAGCCCATCACCTTGCCCTTAGAAGGCCAGCTAAACAGGCCTATGCCTTGCCCAAGACCGAGATCGTAACCAAGCTGCGCAGCCCGTAGGACCGCTTGTTCAAAACTAGTGTTGAACCCGTGTACAAAGATCGTTGGACGCTCCTTGATCTTCATTTTGACAGACGTTTCACGTAGCAGCGACCAAAACAATTCCTCATTCAAAGGAATCAGCGACTCCACTTTGAGCCGGTCATCTCTCCTGTTTATAAGCCTCTTCCACAGCGAAGAACCTAGAGATCCCATTCTGTGGCCTTCCGGAACTATGACTTCACAAACACCATAGCTTAGGTCCGCACTTCGGTTTCCATCGAACGCCACCAAAGCACCACGCTCAAAAATCGGCGTCCTGTCGGTACCGAAGAATACGTCATACCTATTCTTTCTTGTTCGCGGCTCCTCCGCTCCACGCGCCTCACGGTCATAAAGGACGGCTCCGCTGCCCGACGCCCCACGCCCCTTCGCCATCAGCTCAGTTCTGTACGTCGCCACATCCGAGAATATGTGTGCCGACTGACTGATTGCCGTTGACTGTTGCTCTGCACTAAGGTGGCTTTCTATGAAAACCGCGTCAGAGATATCGACGTTTTGGAAAGTTATACCGGCGAGGCGCGATTTCTCGAAAACGGCACCGGCAAACAAGGAGCGAGATACATCTGCGTCTCTGAGATCCGCACCCGTGAAATTTGCTCTGTTAAAGTTTGACATGGACATGTCCGCGCCAGTTAGGTCGGCGCTGGCAAATTTCGCTTTGTAGAAATTAAGGCCCGACAAGTCTGCTCCGGCCAAATTTGCCTGCGAAAAGTCTATGCCTTCAAAGAAACGCGAGGTCTTTGGAGCATCTCTGAAATCAGACGGCAACAATTCAAAGAATCTTAGTCCGGAGAGGTCAGGTACAAAGTGTACTTTCTTTCGCCGCCTATTCCATCGCTCAACGCCTTCGCTGAGCCATTTTACGTGCCAGAAATCGGCCATGTTTCTCTGAAGCTGAAGAGAGCTATATAACTAAGATTGTTTCTTTCGTAGTCGCAAGTCAAGCGGGCCGTTCGTCGTTCCACAACCGAGGCGAAAGCTATCGTTGCTTAAGAAATCGGTCGCGGCCAGCACGGTCGGTTGAATCGAGTTCGTCTCCCACCTTCGGCTCACCGCAAAAATTCCCCAATAAAATCAATCCCAGATACCCTTTTTCGTTCACCCCCT
>UEGQ01000017.1 GCA_900466005.1 Hyphomicrobiales bacterium | reverse complement strand
CACACATTTCCCCTTCCGCAGGGAAAACCCCATTGATAGGGTCCGCCGAGCCTTTCAACGGAGTGAAATCATGCTGGTTCTGGACGAACAACAGACAAGCCACGCGCTGCCCTGGCCCGAACTGATCGACGCAATCGAGCGGATCTTCGCCGGCGGATGTGTGGTTCCGGTCCGCCATCACCTCGACGTCGCGGTGCCTGGAGAACGGGACGCAACCCTTCTGATGATGCCTGCCTGGATCCCTGGTGAGTATATTGGAGTGAAGTTGTTGTCTGTCTTTCCCGACAATCATCTGCGATCCCTGCCAGCGATCTTCGGTACCTATCTCCTGTCCTCCGGCAGAACCGGAGAGATGCTCGCGGTCATTGAAGGAGGAGAGCTTACGGCACGCCGGACAGCCGCGACCTCGGCACTTGCCGCTCGATACCTCGCGCGGGAAGACGCAGAGGAGATGCTCGTCGTCGGCACGGGACGGCTTTCGCTCAATCTCATTCAGGCACATGCCGTCACCCGTCCGCTCAAGCGCTTCCGGGTCTGGGGCCGTAACGGTGAGAAGGCCGCCGCCATTGTGGGCGAGGCGCGTACGCTCGGTTATGACGCATCCGTCGCGACGGACCTCGAGGCCGCCAGCCGGAGCGCTGACGTCATCTCATGTTGCACTTTGTCCAGCGAACCTCTCGTCCGGGGTGCCTGGCTCAAACCCGGCGCTCACCTCGATCTCGTCGGGGCCTTCAAGCCGTCGATGCGGGAAACAGACGACGAGGCGGTCAGTCGCGCCGAGATCTTCGTCGACACGCGGGCCGGGGCACTCAGCGAAGGCGGCGATCTCGTGCAGCCGCTCAATGCAGGCGTCATCAGCGAGAACGCTATACGGGCCGAACTGGCGGAACTCGTACGCGGTGAGGCGAAAGGCCGTAGCAGCGCAACGGCAATCACACTCTTCAAGTCCGTCGGGGCGGCGCTCGAAGACCTCGCCGGCGCCGTGCTCGCCTATGAATACATCTCTCGTAGCAAGACCTGACGAAGGGCGGACGCGTTTCACGTGAATCGGCACAGCGTTCTCGCAAAAGGACTGGAGCGTTTGAACAGGGCGTTATAGAGAGGCGACACGCCGGCAAAACGAGTGCACCTCTCATCCACATAGACGTCGACATATGGTCTCAAGACTGCCTTCACTGCCGATCTGCAATGTACTCGCCACCGTCGACGAGGCTCTCTCCTCGGCCAGATGTGCCGTGCTTTCGGCCCCGCCCGGCGCGGGAAAGACCACAATCGTTCCGCTTCGTCTCCTTGACAGTCCCTGGCGAGCGGACGGGCGGATCATCCTGCTCGAACCGCGACGACTGGCGGCCAGAGCCGCCGCCGGACGCATGGCCGAACTGCTCGGCGAGACCGTCGGCGAAACCGTCGGCTACCGCATGCGGCTCGACAATCGCGTCTCAGCACGCACGAGGATCGAGGTGGTGACAGAGGGTGTGTTCGCCCGGATGATCCTCGATGATCCGGAGCTCGAGGGTGTGGCGGCCGTCCTCTTCGACGAGTTTCACGAGCGCTCGCTCGATGCCGATTTCGGCCTTGCGCTGGCTCTCGACACGCAGTCGGCGTTGCGGCCGGATCTACGTATTCTAGTGATGTCGGCAACGCTCGACACGGCGCGAATAGCTGACCTCCTCGGGCATCCGCCGGTCATTGCCAGCGAAGGGCGCAGCTTTCCAGTCGACGTTCGCTATCGCGACCGACCGGGCAGCGTACGAATGGAGGACGCAGTCACCCAAGCGATTCTTGATGCGCTCGCCTCGGAAAAGGGCTCCGTCCTCGCCTTCCTGCCGGGTCAAGCGGAAATCCGCCGCGTTGCGGAGCGGCTCGAGGGGCGCTTGGGGACGGACGTCTTCGTAACCCCTCTTTACGGCAACCTGACGCAACAGGAGCAGGACGAGGCGATACGACCCGCCCCTCCGGGAACCCGCAAGGTCGTCCTCGCCACGTCGATCGCCGAAACATCGATAACGATCGACGGCGTACGGATCGTGATCGACAGCGGGTTGCAGCGGCTTCCCGTCTACGAGGCATCGACAGGAATCACCCGGCTCGAGACTGTTCGCGTCTCCCGCGCCTCGGCGGACCAGAGAGCTGGGCGCGCCGGCCGAACCGAGCCCGGTATCGCGATCCGCCTCTGGCATTCCGGACAAACCGCATCACTTCCCGCCTTCACTCCACCGGAGATTCTGGCGAGCGACCTGTCGGGGTTTCTTCTCGACATGATCCACTGGGGCGTCCATGAGCCCGCGATGCTGTCCTTCCTCGATCCTCCTCCGGCGGCCGCTCTCCAAGAGGCACGCACGATGCTGAATCTCCTCGGCGCCCTCGACGCGCAAGAACGACTGACGGCAAAGGGCCGTCGGATGCGCGAGATCGGCCTGCCGCCTCGTCTCGCGGCGATGGTGATTGCGGCAGACGCGACCGGGCACGGGCGCCAGGCAGCGATGCTTGCGGTGCTCCTTACCGAGCAGGGCCTAGGGGGGAGCAGCATCGACCTCGACGAACGTCTGCGGAGATTTGCCTCGGACGATGGAACACGTGCCACGGCAGCACGAAAGCTTGCGATCCGGATCGCGGGGGACATCGGCGGCAAAGCACATTCCAACATGCCCGCGACGGCCGGTCAGCTGTTACTCCACGCCTTTCCGGACCGTGTAGCGTTGCAGCGTGGCGGACGTGGTCGCTTCGTGATGGCCAACGGGCGCGGCGCGGAGATCCCCGACACGGAGAGGCTTGCAGGCGCACAGATGCTGGTCATCGCCGATCTGACCGGACGGGCGGCACAGGGTCGGGTTCTCGCCGCAGCAGAGGTCAGCCGAATCGAGGTCGAGGAGGTACTCGCGGCCACGATAAGGCGCAGCCAGGAATGCTTCTTCGATACTCAGAGCGGCAGGGTTCGCGCCCGGCGGGTCGTTCGACTGGGGGCGATCATCCTGGAGGAGTCACCCTTGCCGAGGCCCACTGGCGAAGCTGCGGCCGATGCCCTCGCCGCCGGCGTGCGGCAAATCGGAATCGGCGCCCTTCCCTTCTCGAAGGAAGGCATGCAGTTGCGCCAAAGGATCGGCTTTCTGCATCGGACATTGGGGGAGCCTTGGCCGGATGTCGGCGACGATGCCCTGGCCGCACGGCTCGATGAATGGTTCACCCCTTTCCAGCGTGGCGCGTTCGGTCTCGATGAGATCGATGCCACTGGTCTGACCGAGGGCTTGCGTACACTGGTTCCGCACGGCATGCTACGCGATCTCGACCGACTGGCGCCGACGCATTTCCGTGCTCCGACCGGGCAGAACCACCCGATTCAATACGACGGTGACGAACCGAAAGTGTCGGTGCGCGTCCAGGAGCTTTTCGGGCTTCGGCAGCACCCCATGATCGGCGGCAAGCTCCCGTTGCTGCTCGAGCTGACCTCCCCTGCACACAGACCGATCCAGACGACCCGCGACCTTCCGGGGTTCTGGGCCGGCTCGTGGAAGGATGTGCGCGCCGATATGCGCGGGCGCTATCCCAAGCATCCGTGGCCGGAGAATCCCGAGGAGGCGGAGGCAACGACACGGGCAAAACCCCGTGGTACATAAACCGTAAACAACAAGGGCGAGAAACCAGGGGCGAAAACTATGGTCGGGGCTGACATCGAAACCCAAATGGCACCGTCCAGCCGACGGCTGCGCCTGCAAACACTCGTTCGGCTGCGATGGGTCGCCGTACTGGGCCAGACCGTTACCGTGCTCATCGTCGCTTTCTGGCTGCAGTTTCCACTACCCTTGCTCGCTTGCGCGCTACTGATCGGTGCGCTCGCGGTGGCCAATGCCGTGCTCGCTGCCGCTTTCCCTTCGACTCACCGGTTGGAGCCGCTCTCTGCCTTCGCGGTACTCGGACTCGATCTGCTGCAGCTCGGCGCACTTCTCTTCATCACCGGCGGTCTGGCAAACCCCTTCTCCCCCTTGATTTGTGTCCCGGTCATCATTTCGTTCGCGTCGCAGCCGCCCAGGCACTCACTGGCTTTGCTGACGCTGGCTATGGCGACAATTAGTGCTCTCGCCTTTTCGCCCTATCCGCTCCCCTGGTATCCGGAGGAAACACTGAAAATCCTGCCGGTGATGCAGGTCGGCACATGGTTCGGCATCGCCTCGATGATGGGCTTTGCGGCCTTTTATGCCTATCGTGTTTCCCAGGAGGCCTCGTTGCTCGCCGATGCGCTTTCTGCGACCGAGCTTGTCCTGCAACGAGAGAAGCACCTTTCCCAGCTCGACGGCCTAGCCGCGGCCGCTGCCCATGAACTGGGCACGCCGCTCGCGACCATCAGCGTCGTCGCACGCGAAATGGAGAAGGAACTCGGCGACGATGACCGGTTCGGCGAAGATGTACACCTGCTCCGAAGCCAGAGCGAACGTTGCCGTGACATTCTGCGACGCTTGACGACACTACCCTCGGCGAACGAGGCGCACATGAGCCGCCTCCCCTTGTCCTCGATGATCGAGGAGGTCCTGGCGCCTCACCGCGAGTTCGGGATCAAGCTCGAACTCGTCGAAAAGGCCGACCGCACAACAGAGCCGGTCGGCTTGCGCAACGCCGGCATTCTCTACGGCCTCGGCAACCTGGTCGAGAACGCTCTCGATTTCGCCCGGAGCAAAGTCACGGTGACGGTCGATCACGACAGCGACAAGGTGACGATCGTGATCGAGGACGACGGTCAAGGCTTCTCACAGGACATTCTGCAGCGGATCGGCGAGCCCTACGTCAGCAGCCGTGCGCGGGAAAATCGTGCCGGCGGCCTCGGCCTCGGCCTCTTCATTGCCAAGACGCTACTTGAGCGCTCCGGAGCGAAATTGCGCTTCGAAAATCGCAGCGACCAGCCGGGCGCCCGAATTTCGATCATCTGGCCGCGACGCCTGATGGACACGGCGGGCACAAAATGACTTTACCGTCCACGCATAAGTGTCCATAACCCAAGGTAAGTTTCGACCAGAACACCCCTGCAGGGATGTCAGCTCATGACTGAGAATGCTCCATCCAACGCTCAAAGCCCCTCGGGCAAGGCAGCAAGCGACGTGCTCGGATCCGATCCCAGCCTCCTGATCGTCGACGACGATGTGCCGTTTCTGCGTCGTCTGGCGCGTGCCATGGAATCGCGAGGATTTGCCGTGGACATCGCGGCATCGGTTGCCGAGGGGATAGCCAAGTCGAAGGCTGCACCCCCGAAATACGCGGTCGTTGACCTTCGCCTCGGAGACGGCAACGGCCTTGACGTCATCCAGGCCATAAGGGAACGGCGCGATGATACCCGAATTGTGGTCCTGACCGGCTACGGCAACATCGCCACAGCTGTAACTGCGGTGAAACTCGGCGCGCTCGACTATCTGGCCAAACCTGCCGACGCCGATGACATATACCACTCGCTTACTCAGCGCCCTGGCGAGAAAGCCGAAGTGCCGGAAAATCCGATGTCTGCCGATCGCGTCCGCTGGGAACATATTCAGCGAGTCTACGAGAACTGCGACCGCAACGTCTCGGAAACGGCACGGCGGCTGAACATGCATCGCCGCACACTGCAGCGCATTCTCGCGAAGCGGGCACCGAAGTAACGGCGGCTCAGGATTCGACGCTCTGCCGCGAGGCGGCCCACTCCGCCATCATCAGGCGCTGTGCGGCCGTCCGGGAGAAATTCAGCATGATTGCCTTGCGGGTCGCCGGAGCCAGTCGATGTTCCGGCGCGTCGCGGACGATATGCGCGCCGTACCCATCGGAAAGCAGGAGTCCGCAGTCCTCCGGGAAGATGTCCAGCGGCACTTCGCCGTGTGTGGCGAAGAAGAAGCGATCGCAATGCGCCCTGTAATCCGGCCATTTCCGATCAACGCGGAAATCCTCGATCGACGACTTGATTTCGATAATCCAGAGCTCTCCCTTTTCCGACAGGCTCACCAGATCTGCACGCCGACCACTCGACAATGAAAGCTCGGGCAATACGGCCTGTCGCATCTCACTCAGAAGTACCTGCACCCCCCGACGAACGAGGAGTGCCCGTTCCGACTGACGCCCGTCGATTAACGGGTTGTTAACGGCGATCGAAAGAATGGTCATTGATACTGCCTGTTGGGAACAAAGGCATGTTGCAAAAAAGCAATGCCGAGTCATTTTGCAGCGCCAAACAGATTTGGCACCGACGGCACTCTTGCCAACGCCAGCTTAATTCAAAATAAACCATATTCAAAGATGGTTGGGCTGACCATCATCCCCGCAAAACACGAGTTCTCCATGCGCCTCCGCAATGCTCTCACTGTGTTCGGTCTCGTGGCCACGCTGGCCCTCACCGGCTGCTCCACGACGTCCGAATCCGGCAAACCCGGAACTGAAACGGCAACGGCAAAGATCTTCAGCGATTCCTATGGCAAGGTGACCGACGCGGGCTATGCCCTGCCGGCCATCCCGATCGAGAAGGTGAACAAGAAGTTCCACAGACAGATCGTTTCCTATCAGACGAAGGAAAGAGCGGGCACGATCGTCGTCGATACCCGGGAACGCTTCCTCTACTACGTCCTGCCCAACGGCAAAGCGATCCGCTATGGCATTGGCGTTGGCAAACAGGGCTTTGCGTGGCAAGGCGAGGCCTATATCGCCTGGAAACAGGCATGGCCCACCTGGCATCCGCCCAAGGAGATGGCTGCACGCAAGCCGGAAGTGGCAAAGTATGTCGAAGACGGCATGGAACCCGGCGTTCGCAACCCATTGGGTGCGCGTGCTCTCTACCTGTTCAACGACAAGGGTCAGGATACGCTGTTCCGTCTCCACGGCACTCCGGAATGGGCCTCGATCGGCACCGCCGCGTCCTCGGGCTGTATCCGCCTGATGAACCAGGACATCATTGATCTTTACGATCGCGTCCGTCCCGGCAAGTCTGCGCGGGTCGTCGTTCTCCAGTAAAGTCGGTCTGATTTCCGGCAACAGACAAGAAAGCCGCCGGCACACGCCGGCGGCTTTATTTTTTGCTTGAGACGCCGGTTCAGCCGGCAAGTCGCGATTTGAGCTCGCGCCGCCGCCGGTGCAGGACCGGCTCCGTATAGCCGTTCGGCTGTTCGCGCCCCTTGAGAACAAGATCTAGCGCAGCCTGGAAGGCGATCGACAGGTCGAAGTGACCAGCCATCGGTCGATAAGCCGGATCACCTGCGTTCTGGGCATCAACGACGGCGGCCATCCTTTTCATTGTCTCGACGATCTGCTCGCGGGTGGCAACTCCGTGATGCAACCAGTTCGCCATGTGTTGTGCCGAGATGCGGAGGGTCGCGCGGTCTTCCATAAGGCCGATGTTGTTGATGTCCGGGACCTTCGAACATCCGACCCCCTGGTCGATCCAGCGGACGACATAACCCAGAATACCTTGCGCATTGTTGTCCAGTTCGTGCTGGATTTCCTCCGGTGTCCAATTCGGACGGACGGCAACCGGAACAGAGAGGATATCGGAAAGCTTAGCGCGCGGTCGATCTCCAAGCGCGGCCTGTACATCGGCGACATTGACTTGGTGATAGTGTGTCGCGTGCAGCGTCGCCGCCGTCGGCGAGGGAACCCAGGCGGTGTTGGCGCCGGCTTTCGGATGTGCGATCTTCTGCTCAAGCATCGCCGCCATCATGTCGGGCATCGCCCACATCCCCTTGCCGATCTGTGCGTGGCCGGAGAGGCCGCAGGCGAGGCCGATGTCGACGTTCCAGTTCTCGTAGGCTGAGATCCAGGTCGCCTGCTTCATGTCCCCCTTGCGGATCATCGGCCCGGCCTCCATCGAAGTGTGGATTTCGTCACCGGTGCGGTCGAGGAAACCTGTGTTGATGAAGACGACACGGTCCTTGGCTGCGCGGATACACTCCTTCAGGTTGACCGTCGTGCGACGCTCCTCGTCCATGATGCCCATCTTCATCGTGTTCGGCGACATGCCGAGCACTTCTTCGACGCGCCCGAAGATCTCGCAAGCGAAGGCAACCTCTTCAGGCCCGTGCATCTTGGGTTTTACGACGTACATGGAACCCTTGCGGGAATTCATCCGCCGGCCACCGGGGCCGATATCGTGAAGCGCGATCAGCCCGGTAATCATCGCATCCATGATGCCTTCCGGAACCTCGTCGCCGTTCCGGTCAAGGATCGCCGGATTCGTCATCAGATGACCGACGTTACGTACAAGCATCAGAGAGCGCCCGGCGACCGACACCGGATTACCGTCAGGTGACGTGAACTCGACATCCGGATTGAGCCTGCGCGTGAAGGTCCTGCTCCCCTTCGTAACCTCCTCGGTCAGATCCCCCTTCATAAGGCCAAGCCAATTGGAATAGACGACGACCTTGTCCTCCGCGTCGACCGCGGCGACCGAATCCTCGCAGTCCATGATCGTGGTGATCGCCGATTCGAAGCGTACATCATTGATGCCGGCCGGATCGCTCTTGCCGATCATCCCTGAGCGGTCGATGACAATCTCGACATGAAGACCGTTCTTGCGCAGGAAGACACTCGTCGGCGACTCCGGCGCCCCGGTATAGCCGACGAATTGCTTCGGCTCCTTCAGAGCGGTCTGGTGACCTTGGCTCAGCCCGACGGCTAGGATCCCGTCCGTGGAGGCAAGGGAGGTGACCTCCGACCATTTCCCTTCCAACAGTGGGGCGGACGCGTCAAGGAGGTTGCGCGCCCAGGCGATGACCTTCTCGCCGCGAGCAGGATTATAGTCTTTGCCCTTGTCAGCTCCGCCATCGTCCGGAATCGCATCGGTTCCGTAGAGCGCATCATAGAGCGAGCCCCAACGCGCATTAGCGGCGTTCAGGGCATAGCGAGCATTCATGACCGGAACGACCAGCTGCGGGCCAGCGATCTCGGCGATTTCCGGATCGACATTGGCGGTTGTCACCGAGAAGTCATCTCCCTCCGGAAGAAGGTATCCGATCTCGCGAAGGAATTGTTCGTAGGCACCCATGTCGCTCGGCGCGCCGTTTTCCCGGTACCAGGCATCCAGCTTCTCTTGGAGCTCGTCGCGGCGGGCAAGCAGCATGCGGTTTCTCGGCGCGAGATCGTGCACGATTGCCGAAAATCCGGCAAAGAAGCGTTCCGGATCCACTGCGGTGCCCGGGAGGGCCTGCGTTAACAAGAAGTCATACAGACTCTTATCGATGGACAATCCGTGGCTCTCGACGCAACCCATTGCATTCTCCTTACTGCGTTTGCTGCTCAGGCAGGCGCACAGAATCGCGCATTGGCATCCACTGTCAATTATGCACAAGTAACAAATATTTATTCCGAAACGGAAAGGGTCAGCCGAGCGCGATGCGTGGCCGACCCACAGCACGCGCCACAATGCGAGCCTCGATCAGGCGTCGCCTGCCCTCTATTTCGGGAGCGTCGACGCTCTCCTCCATGATGACCAAGGTCGCGCTCGCCCCGTTGGCGGCAACGCGTTCGCGAACGACGGAGTCCGCACGTCTCCTGGCTTCAGCGAACGCCGCCTCCTGCTCGCCCAGTCGCAGGCTGTCACCGCAACCGGACAGTATGAAGATGCCGTCCTGCGGCGATGTCACGAGGACTTCCGCCGACATTTGAACCTGCCCCACCACCGCGCCGACGGCATTTGCAACATCAGCGTCCCGCGGGATCGAGGCAGCAGTCGACAGCATTTCGGCGATCTCTGGATAGTAGACTGGTGCCGAGGCGCCAAGCCCCACAAGTGGACGATCGAGCGACAACCCGAAGTGGACGATGCCGTCCTTTCCGGAGAGGGCGCGATCAATCAGCACCGATCTCGCGGGATCAACCTCAGCCAAGTCATCCTCGGCGAAGCAGGTGCCGAGCACGATCTCCGCCGAACGCCGATGCAGCCTCGCGACAATACGCGTCGCGAGTTCCTCCGGGGTTTCGGCGATCGGACGTCCTGCACCATCCTTCATGCGCAGCGCCAGTCTCAGACCAAGCTTGGCCGCCTTCCGCTCCCATTGTCCCTGCCGGCCCAAGACATGCATGGCATCCGAAGGCGTTATTCCGCAGAGATGAACAAGCCCTCGCGCGACCAGCCGATCGAGAACGGCGCCTTGGGCAGTCGACGTCAGCAGTTGATCGAGCGGGAGCGGCTTGTCATCGATGCGGGCAAACAGGGCGGCCTCCTGCGGCTGGAGGCCGGCGGCCAAGCTCTCCGGAACGCCGGTGCGCACAGCAAACTGGCCGTCGTTGCGACCGGGATGAACACTCCGAAGCTGCCGTTCAAGCGCATCGAGCATGACGTCGCCGTGAAGTGCAGCGGCAAGGCTGAGCGGTATCAGGCGCCGCGGCCCGAGTTCGATTCTTGCGGTCAGGCCGCGCTCATCGATTCGCACCTCGGAATCCCCGCCGAGGCCGTAGGTGCGCATAGCGACCGCTTCCACCATCGTACGGTGACCACCGACGACCGCGCCATCGGCATCCAGCCGCGGCTTGCCCCCATCGAGAATGGCGACGTCGGTCGTCGTGCCACCAATATCGGAGACGACGGCGTTGTCCAGGCCCGTGAGATAGCGCGCACCGACCAGACTGGCCGCCGGGCCAGAGAGAATCGTCTCGATCGGACGCAGCCGGGCCTCCGCTGCGGAAATCAGTGCACCATCGCCACGCACGACCATCATCGGTGCGGAAATTCCTCGCTGCTTCGTAAACGTCTCGCAGCTCCCGATGAGGCGATCAATCATGGCGACGAGGCGTGCGTTGAGAAGGGTCGTCAGCGCACGTCTCGGGCCACCGAGTTTCGACGACAATTCGTGGCTGCAGGTGACCGGCAGGTCCGTAACGGTCCGGATGCGGTCTCGGACGCGGACTTCGTGGGCGGGGTTACGGACAGCAAAATAGCCGGCGACGGCGAACGCCGACACGGCCTGTCCAAGTCGCGGCAACGCATCCTCGAGCGGGCTCATGTCCAGCAGGTTCTCGTTGCCGTGCGTGTCGTGTCCTCCGGAGAGGAAAATCACAGGGGCGGTCCCCAGCGCCTCCGAGAGGCCGTCCCGCTTGAGGTCGTCAGGCCCGAAGCCGATCATAATCAGGCAAGTTCTACCACCCTGCCCCTCGACCAGAGCGTTCGTTGCAAGCGTGGTCGAAAGCGAAACGAGGCCGATAGCACTGGCCGGAACTCCGGAGGAGTGCAGGACTTCATCGACGGAGGCTGATATCCCGACGGCGAGATCGTGACGGGTCGTCAGCGCCTTCGCCTTCGCGAGAAGTCCGTCCGTCTCGCTGAAAAGAACCGCGTCGGTGTAGGTTCCACCGGTGTCGATGCCGAGCAATACTGACCTGGTCAACCGGCGCACTCCAAATGCCTGCTCAAAGCGATGTGTGCCCGGACGCATCACCGCAGAACGCTAAACTTTCCTGACAAATGGCAAGTTTCGACGACAAAGCCAAGGGACTCATACATGGTGTGGCCCGCCAACCTCAAAGCAGCGCCTTCAGCTCCGCCAGACGATCGTTCACCAACCAACCATAGTAGTTTTCCTCCGGGAGAACGACGGCGCCGTCTACCGCGTTCTTCCGGGCAAGAGCCTGCGCCCGGCCGAGCGAGTTGCCGACATTGAACAAGGTGGCCGTGATGCCGGGATTATGTGAGATGTCCATGCCGGCGATCGAGCGATAGTCATCGATCGATTTCCGGAGAATTGCGGCCATGAAAGCAAGCGATATATCCGGATCCATGATGGCCTTGTAGACGTCCGCAGCATCGCTCGCGTGCAGCTTCGGATAACCGGATTTCTGAGCGACGAAGTCCGTAAGCATCAATGCCGTCAGCGGATTGATCTGGCCGAGGCCAAAGGTCTGGCCCGCAAAGAAAGGCTGAAAAAAGACGGAGCTGAAGCGATTGTTCGGATAGCTTATGCCGCCGACGGAATGCCCGCGGAACGTCTTCTCCCAGACAAGCTCGCGGCACGACCACAGGCGATAGGAATCCGAAAGACCATTGCATTCGGAAAACTCGGAACGGCTCACGAAGTCCTCGACCGATTCGTCCTCATAACCGAAGCGGAAGCTGCTGCCTGCGTAGGACGCCGCCTTCACGTAGTAGCTTTGAAGGCGATCATAGGCGTCGACATTGTAGGTGTGCTCCCCGACAATGGCACCGACGATATGGATCGGATCGATGCCGTAGTCGGCCGCCGTCGACTTGATCTTCGCGATCAGCTGCCGATCGGAAGCAAGAAGATCGCGCACCTTCTCGTATTTCAGATCGAACGTCGTCTTCCCGGCCTTGGTGCGCCGCACGGAAGCACCCGGGATGGCGGGTTGCTCGGCATGGCGATTACCTTCCGGAACGAGGACGACGCCGGCGCCCGCCGAGGTCGGCGCCACCAGCATCAGAGCAACGACGACTGCCAGAAAGAATCGCACCACGATCCGCCTGCCCCATTTGTTGTTACTTGAGGTCGTAACTCGACCTCTCTGCGGCTGCTCCTCTATAAGGTGCAGCCTTCCTTGTCGACCACCGCGTTAACCATCTCGGCTTCACCATTTCCGGAAATATCACAGAGATGCACAAAGATCACAGGATATAGCGGGAAAGATCAGCGTCGGCGGCTATATCACCCACGTGTTCGCGCACGTAGCCGGAGTCGATCATGACGGACTGGCCGCCCCGATCGGGCGCGTTGAACGAAATGTCGTCCAGCACCCGCTCCATGACTGTCTGCAGGCGCCGGGCGCCGATATTTTCCACCGAAGTGTTCAGGTGAACGGCGACATCCGCCAGGGCATCGATCGCATCCTCGGTGAAGTCGAGGTTCAACTCCTCCGTGGCCATCAATGCCCGGTACTGGCGGATGAGACTTGCCTCCGTCTCGGTCAGGATGCGGCGGAAGTCCTCCTTCGTCAGAGGTTTCAGCTCGACACGGATGGGCAGACGTCCCTGCAGCTCGGGCAAAAGATCGGATGGCTTCGCGACGTGGAAGGCACCGGACGCTATGAACAGAATATGGTCCGTCTTGACCGGCCCGTACCTGGTAGACACGGTCGTGCCTTCAACCAGGGGCAGCAAGTCTCGCTGAACCCCTTCGCGGGAGACGCCTGCACCGATTCCGCCGTCACGCGCGGCGATCTTGTCGATCTCGTCGAGGAACACAATTCCGTCGTTCTCGACCGATTTCACCGCTTCTCGCTGGATCAGCTCATTGTCGATCAGCTTGTCGGACTCGTCACGGATCAATTCCGGATAGGAGTTCTTGACCGTGGTGCGGACTTTCTTGGTTCGGCCGCCCATGGCCTTGCCGAACATCTCCGACAGATTGAGGATTCCGACGTTTGCTCCGGGAATTTCGAAGCCGGGCATGCCGCCGCTGGTATCGGCGACCTCGATCTCGATCTCCTTGTCGTCGAGAAGGCCGTCACGCAGCTTCTTGCGGAAGCTGTCGCGTGTCGCCGGAGAAGCCGTGGAGCCGACCAGTGCGTCAAGGACGCGCTCTTCTGCACTTGCATGGGCCTTCGCCTGGACTTCGGCGCGCTTCTTTTCTCGCACCAGTCCAATGCCGACTTCGACGAGATCACGAATGATCTGCTCCACGTCGCGGCCGACATAGCCCACCTCAGTGAACTTCGTAGCTTCGACCTTGATGAAGGGGGCGCCGGCAAGTTTCGCCAGTCGCCGGGAAATTTCGGTCTTCCCGACGCCCGTCGGCCCGATCATCAAAATATTCTTTGGCATCACCTCATCACGAAGGCTTTCATCGAGCTGCTGGCGGCGCCAGCGGTTGCGCAGTGCGATCGCAACAGCGCGCTTCGCCTCATGCTGTCCGATGATATAGCGGTCGAGTTCGGAAACGATCTCGCGGGGAGAGAATGTCGTCATAGCCCTTTTCCGTGAAATGGTGGCTTGAGTGGGTGAGATTAAGTGTCGCTCGAAATCGTCTCCACGACGACATTACCGTTCGTGTAGACGCAAATCTCCGCGGCGATCGCCATGGCACGGCGAGCGATATCCTCAGCAGACAGCTCGGTCTCCATGAGCGCACGCGCGGCCGCGTAGGCGTAGTTACCGCCTGAACCGATTGCGATCGCGCCGTGCTCCGGCTCGAGGACGTCTCCGTTCCCGGTAATCGCCAGGGTTACCGATTTGTCTGCAACCAGCATCATCGCTTCGAGGTTACGTAGGTATTTGTCCGTTCGCCAGTCTTTAGCGAGTTCCACCGCGGCCCGCATCAACTGCCCGGGATATTGCTCCAGCTTCTTTTCAAGTCGCTCCAGCAAGGTGAAGGCGTCTGCCGTGGCACCAGCGAAGCCGGCGATAACATCGCCCTTGCCGATCCGCCGCACCTTTCGAGCGTTACCCTTCATGACGGTTTGGCCAAGGCTGACCTGGCCGTCGCCGGCCATGACAGCAACGCCATTCTTGCGCACGGTGATGATGGTCGTGCCGTGCATGGTGCCGTAGGGATTATGTTCGCTCATCTTGGAAACCGACCTGAAAGAATGAATTCATAGCGGAGGGATTGCCGCCAGTCTTTGCTCTTATTTAAGTTTCCGCAGACGGATTGCAAACCGGACACGTGGCCCGACCTCCAAATGCCTGCCATCGCGCTGTTTTGACGCTCTCTTCTGGATATTTGCCACGGTGCCTGATAAGGAGCACGCAGAACTTTCCGGAGTAGAACCATGTCGACTGCCGCATCGGACCGCACGGGTGCCGTCTCTCGCGAAACCAACGAGACTTCCGTTGCCGTTTCCGTCAATATCGACGGCAGCGGCCAATCCAGGATATCGACGGGCGTCGGCTTCTTCGACCACATGCTCGACCAGCTCTCCCGACATTCTCTCATCGACATGGATATCGAGGTCAAAGGCGACCTGCACATCGACGATCACCATACTGTCGAGGACACAGGTATCGCGCTCGGGCAGGCGATCTCGAAGGCTCTCGGGGACCGGCGTGGCATCAGCCGCTATGCGTCGATCGACCTTGCCATGGACGAAACCATGACCAAGGCGGCGATCGACGTATCGGGCCGGCCGTTCCTCGTCTGGAACGTCTCCTTCAGCGCCCCCAAGATCGGCACGTTCGACACGGAGTTGGTCAGGGAATTCTTCCAGGCGCTTGCGCAGAACGCCGGTATCACGTTGCACGTCATGAACCACTATGGCGCCAACAATCACCATATTGCAGAAACCTGCTTCAAGGCGGTCGCCCGCGTGCTTCGCAGCGCGACGGAAATCGACCCGCGCCAGGCCAGCCGCGTCCCGTCGACCAAGGGCTCCCTGATCTGAAGCAACAGCATAATTGCGGCCCCGCTTCGATGTCCGCATATCCCTGCCATGACGGCAGGAGCGAGGATACGGTGGCTACCGCGAACGAAAGGACTTAGCCCATGCGTGTGGCGATCATCGATTACGGATCGGGAAACCTCCGTTCGGCCACCAAGGCTTTCGAACGTGCAGCGCGTGAAAGCGGAGTCGCGGCGGACGTCGAGTTGACCGACCAACCCGAACGCGTCGCGTCCGCCGACCGCATCGTTCTGCCGGGTGTCGGCGCCTATGCCGACTGCCGAAGAGGTCTGAATGCCGTTGTTGGCATGAATGAAGCTCTTGCCGTTACCGTCGAAGAAAAAGGGAGGCCCTTTCTCGGGATCTGCGTCGGCATGCAACTGATGTCGAGTCGCGGCCTTGAGAAGACGGTCACTGCCGGTTTCGACTGGATCAAAGGCGACGTCGTCGAGATCACTCCCGATGATCCGAACCTGAAGATACCGCAGATCGGCTGGAACACTCTCGATCTTCGTCGACCTCACCCGCTCTTTAACGACATCCCGACGGGTCCGGCCGGTTTGCACGCTTATTTCGTCCACTCGTATCATCTCGCGGCTGACGATCCCGATGACATCGTCGCGACGACCGACTATGGCGCGCCGGTTACCGCCTTCGTCGCCCGTGACAACATGGCCGGCGCCCAGTTCCATCCGGAAAAGAGTCAGAAGCTCGGCCTGAAGCTGATCGCGAATTTCCTGACCTGGGCCCCATAAAGAGGCTGGATGAATCTATGATCCTTTTCCCCGCAATAGATCTGAAAGACGGTCAGTGCGTTCGACTGAAACTCGGCGACATGGCTCAGGCGACGGTCTACAATCCTGATCCAGCCGCACAGGCAAAGGCCTTCGAGGAGCAGGGTTTCGAGTGGCTGCACGTTGTCGATCTCAACGGTGCCTTTGCTGGGGAGAGCGTCAACGGTGCAGCCGTCGACGCCATCCTCAAGGCGACGAAGAACCCGGTCCAGCTCGGAGGGGGCATCCGTACGCTCGCGCATATCGAATCCTGGCTGGCACGCGGTCTCGCACGCGTGATTCTCGGCACCGTGGCGGTGCGTGATCCGGCTTTGGTCATCGAGGCCTGCAGGGCGTTTCCCGGACGAGTTGCCGTCGGCATCGATGCCAAGGGCGGCAAGGTAGCTGTGGAAGGTTGGGCGGAGGCCTCGGAGCTCGGCGTCATCGAACTCGCACGCCAATTCGAAGGGGCCGGCGTTGCAGCAATCATCTACACCGACATCGATCGCGACGGAATTCTGACCGGCATCAACTGGGAATCGACACTGGCGCTCGCGGAGGCCGTTTCTATCCCGGTCATTGCGTCCGGTGGTCTCGCCTCGATCGGGGACATTCGTCGCATGTTGCAGCCGGACGCCCGAAAACTCGAGGGCGCCATTTCCGGGCGGGCGCTCTATGACGGCCGTATCGATCCCGCCGAGGCGCTCGCACTGATCAAGGCCGCCCGCAATCCCGAGGTGCAACCATGACGTTGAAAGCTCGTGTAATTCCCTGTCTCGACGTCAAGGACGGCCGCGTCGTCAAGGGCGTCAATTTCGTCGACCTCATTGATGCCGGCGACCCGGTCGAGGCGGCAAAGGCTTACGATGCCGCCGGCGCCGATGAGCTCACGTTTCTCGACATCACGGCATCGTCGGAAGATCGCCACACCATCTTCGACGTCGTTGCGCGCACGGCGGAGCACTGCTTCATGCCGCTCACGGTCGGCGGCGGTGTTCGGACGATCGCCGACATCCGCAAGCTCCTCCTGTGCGGGGCGGACAAGGTGTCCATCAACTCGGCCGCGGTGAAAAGCCCGGACTTCGTGGCGGAGGCCGCGGACAAGTTCGGCGATCAATGCATCGTCGTCTCCATCGATGCCAAGAAGGTATCGGGGCCCGGAGAAACCGACCGATGGGAGATCTTCACCCATGGCGGTCGTCAGCCGACGGGCATCGACGCGGTCGAATTCGCGGGCAAGATGGCAGCGCGCGGAGCCGGAGAGCTCCTCGTTACATCCATGGACAGGGACGGCACGAAAAGCGGCTACGACATCGCGCTGACGCGGACCATTGCCGACTCGGTGCGTGTTCCGGTCATCGCCTCGGGCGGCGTCGGCAATCTCGATGATCTCGTTGCGGGGATCAAGGAAGGTCATGCGACTGCCGTCCTTGCGGCATCGATCTTCCATTTCGGAACATACAGCATCGGCGAGGCGAAGCGCTACATGGCGGACCACGGCATCCCCATGCGGCTCGACTGAAGAAGACGGAGCGGCGGAATGACCATGTTCTCCCTGACGGATCTTGAAAAGATCGTCGCCACGCGCGCGATGGCTGAGCCGGATCAATCCTGGACGGCGAAACTCGTCCGCGGCGGACAGCGCAAAGCAGCCAAGAAGCTCGGTGAGGAGGCGGTGGAGACCGTGATCGCCGCGATTGCTGAAGACCGGCAGAATCTCGTCTGCGAGAGTGCCGATCTGCTCTATCATCTCTTGGTCGTATTGAAAATCGCCGACGTACCGCTAGAAGCTGTCATGCAGGAGCTTCAGCGGCGAACTGCCCAGACAGGCCTCAGCGAAAAGGCCAACCGGCGGGATCCATGACAACAGCTATACGGCCAGCCGACGTGCCCGAAACGCTCGATCACTTCCAAGCCAACGATTATTCGCCCTATCACTTCTATTCTTCGGAAGAATGGGCGCGATTTCGTGCCGACACCCCGCTGACGCTGACGGCGGACGAAGTACACCGCCTGCGGTCGATCGACGACCCGATCGATCTGGAGGAAGTTCGGCGAATCTACCTGTCGCTGTCGCGCTTGCTTTCCTCGCACGTGGAGTCCTCGCAATTGCTCTTCGAGCAGCGCAATCGGTTCCTCAGTATGTCGGACGTGGCGAAGACCCCCTTCGTCATTGGTATCGCCGGGTCGGTCGCAGTCGGCAAGTCGACGACCGCCCGTATCCTGAAGGAACTGCTCGCCCGTTGGCCGTCGAGCCCGAAGGTCGACCTCATCACGACGGACGGCTTTCTCTACCCAAACGCGGTTCTCATCCGCGACAACCTGTTGAATCGCAAGGGTTTTCCCGAAAGTTACGACATTGGCGCACTTCTGCGCTTCCTGTCCGCGATAAAAGCCGGTCTGCCGAACGTGAAGGCTCCCTGCTATTCGCACCTCACCTACGACGTGCTGCCGAATGAGTACAAGGTCATAGACCGGCCGGATATCTTGATCTTCGAGGGAATCAATGTCCTGCAGTCACGCGATCTGCCCGCGGATGGCAAGATCGTCCCGATGGTCTCCGACTTTTTCGATTTCTCGATCTACATCGATGCCGACGAGACGTTGATCCATCGCTGGTATGTGCACCGCTTCATGAAGCTGCGGCAGACGGCCTTCCGCGACCCGAACTCGTATTTCCATCGTTACGCCACCATAAGCGAGCAGGAAGCACTGGAGATCGCCGAAGATCTCTGGACCAACATCAACCTGAAGAACCTCCGGGAGAACATCCTGCCGACGCGACCGCGTGCCGATCTCATCCTGCAGAAGGGTGAAAACCATCTGGTCCAGAAGGTAGCTCTGCGAAAGCTTTGACCCGCCGCCGGCAGTCAGAGGTTGACGCGCCGGAGCGTGAGATTGATCCGCCCACCGTTCTTCAGCAAGGTCGAGGTCCCGGGATAAACCCGATCGACCCCGTGAAAAGCCAAGCGTCCTTCTCCTCCGAGAACGAGCACGTCGCCGCTTACAAGCCGGAATGAGCGGGTCCTGTCGTTACGTTGCTTGCCACCAAGGCGAAAGAGGCAAGAGTCTCCGAGAGAGACCGACACCACCGGCGCTTCAAAATCCTGCTCGTCCTTGTCCTGATGCAGTCCCATTCGTGCATCGCCGGCGTAGAAATTCACGAGGCAAGCTTCCGGAAGTTTCGGATAGCATGCAACCTGCTCCCAGATATGGATGAGGGTGTCAGGAATCGGCGGCCAGGCTGATTGGGAAACTGGATGCACGCTTTGGTATCTATAGCCGCGAATTTTGTCCGTCACCCACCCGAGCGAGCCGCAATTGGTCATGCGAACCGATAGTGGTGTGCCGGTGCCCGGCATGACCGGGATATAGAGAGGGGCAGCAGCGACCACTTCGCGTACCTGTTCTAGTAGTAGTATCTGCTGGTCGCGCGTCAGATAGCCGGGATAGAGTTTTGCCCCGTCCGGAAAGCTCCAGCCTGGACCGGTATTGAGCGCCATCACGTCCCCCCTTTCCGGGTCTCACATCCGCAGCGGGCAGATTCCGTCAATCACCGGCAGGCCGACCGCGCATCTTCTTCACCTCCGAACGGCCAGCCTTTTCCTTCAACCTTCGCTCGACGGAGCCTTTGGTGGGTTTGGTCTTTCGGCGCGACGGCGGTGGCGGCTCTGCAGCCTTGAGGATCAGCTCCTTCAGCCGCTCTCTCGCGTCCGCGCGATTGCGCTCCTGACTGCGGAAACGGCTGGACTCGATCATCAGGACACCGTCCTTGGAGACACGCCGGCCACCGAGCTTCAAAGCGTTTGTCTTGACCCGCTCGGGAAGAGAAGGTGACCCGACGATGTCAAAGAAGAGCTGTACGGCAGTCGAAACCTTGTTGACGTTCTGGCCGCCAGGCCCGCCTGCCAGAACAAACTGCTCCGTCAGTTCCCAACCCGCAATCGTGATCCGGTCGTCTATGTAAAGTGCGTCGCTGGCCATCGGCTGTCTCCAACCGTTCTATTCCCACATTTGGGCACCGACGGGAACCACCAATGACAAAGAGGCCCGGTGGTCGTGTGACCACCGGGCCTCTAACAGGTTCAAGCAGTCGAAATTACTCGGCGGCAATGCTCGCGCTCGGAGCCGCAGCCCGGACAGTGTGATCGACGTGATCTTCGAACTTCGCGAAGTTGGTGATGAACATCGCGACCAGCTTCTTGGCCTGTGCGTCGTACTCCTCTCCGTCCGCCCAGGTCGAGCGCGGATCGAGGATTGCGCTGTCTACCGCTTCGACGGCAACCGGAACGGCAAAGCCGAAGTTCGGATCGGTGCGGGTTTCGACCTTCTTGAGTTCACCGTTGAGTGCAGCGGTCAGTAGCGCACGCGTTGCCTTGATCGGCATGCGATGGCCCACGCCGTAAGTGCCTCCGGTCCAGCCCGTGTTTACGAGCCAGCAATCGACGTTGTGGCGGGCAATCAGATCGCGAAGCAGGTTCCCGTACTCGGCCGGGTGCCGCGGCATGAACGGCGCACCGAAGCAGGTTGAGAACGTCGCTTCGGGTTCCGTGACACCCTTCTCGGTGCCAGCAACCTTCGCCGTATAGCCGGAGAGGAAGTGATACATCGCCTGCTCGGGCGTGAGGCGCGCGATCGGCGGCAGGACACCGAAGGCATCGGCCGTCAGCATGATGATCGTCTTCGGATGCCCGGCACGGCCGGTGTCCGAGGCGTTGGGGATGAAGTGCAGCGGATAGGCGCAGCGGGTGTTTTCCGTCAGTGAGCCATCATGGAAATCGGGCAGGCGACGCTCATCCAGCACGACGTTTTCGAGCACGGTACCGAAGCGCTTCGTAGTGGCGTAGATTTCCGGCTCCGCTTCCGCCGACAGACGGATCGTCTTCGCGTAGCAACCGCCCTCGAAGTTGAACACGCCGTGCTCGCCCCAGCCGTGTTCGTCGTCACCGATCAGTGTACGGCTCGGATCGGCAGAAAGCGTGGTCTTGCCGGTACCCGAAAGGCCGAAGAAGACCGCGGTGTCGCCTGCCGGGCCAACATTGGCCGAGCAGTGCATCGGCATGACGCCCTTCGGCGGCAGCAGGTAGTTGAGGGCCGTGAAGACCGACTTCTTGATCTCGCCGGCGTAGGAGGTTCCGCCGATCAGTACGATGCCGTTGGTGAAATCGCAGGCGATCACGGTCTCGGATCGGCAGCCGTGCCGAGACGGGTCGGCGCGGAACGTCGGCAGATTGATGATGGTCAACTTCGGCTGAAACTCGCCGAGAGTCGAACGGTCCGGACGGATCAGCAGGTTGCGGATGAAGAGCGAGTGCCAGGCGAGTTCCGTTACCACCCGCGTCGGCAGCGCGTTATCGGTATCGGCGCCCCCGACGAGATCCTGGACGAAGATATCCTTGCCCGCAGCATGCGCCAGCATGTCCTTGTGGAGCAGACCGAAGTGCTCGGGCGACATGGGCTTGTTGTTGTCCCACCAGATTTCGCCGTCCGTGTGACTGTCACGAACGATGAACTTGTCCTTCGCGGAGCGGCCAGTGTGCTGGCCGGTTACGGCGCAAAGCGCGCCATCGGCGGTCAGGACGGCTTCCTTGCGGCGAATGGCTTCTTCGTAAAGCTCGCTCTCAAGGAAGTTGTAGTAGACGCGTGCCGCATCCCCCAACCCGATCGACGCTACCCCGATGAGGGGATTATTTACACCAAGCTCCTCCATGGACACTCTTCCTTTGTTGTGGGGGATTGCCGTTGAATTTTTCGCGAACCTAGTGTTCGCGTTTCTAAAAGGCAAGACGACATTAGAAGAAAATATCAATGATATCAAATAATTAATCGATTTAAATTCGGAACGAGATTTTTAAATCGGTTTGAACCCGGCAAATTTCGTGGTTTGCCCTTGGTATCAACGGATCTCGTTCCGGCGACCGATCGACGCGCCTCTTTATCTTTGCCACAATTTGTTCCACCTTTACCCCCAAGAAGCGCGCAAATGGGGACCCGGATTGATTGGGATCGATACCAGGAGCCGCGCTTATGATGACGGAGACGAACAGCATGCAAACAATCGCGCTCGTTGACGACGACCGTAACATCCTGACATCCGTGTCCATTGCTCTGGAGGCGGAAGGTTACAAGGTCGAAACCTACACGGATGGCGCCTCGGCGCTGGACGGCTTGCTCGCCCGCCCGCCGCACCTCGCTATCTTCGACATCAAGATGCCGCGCATGGATGGCATGGAATTACTACGCCGCCTCCGGCAGAAGTCGGATTTGCCCGTCATTTTCCTCACGTCGAAGGATGAAGAGATCGATGAACTCTTCGGCCTCAAGATGGGCGCCGACGACTTCATCACGAAGCCGTTTTCGCAGCGGCTTCTCGTCGAACGCGTTAAGGCAATCCTTCGCCGCTCCGGCAGTCGCGAGGCCGTCGCCGGATCGGTCGGCGTAAAGACCGGCGCAGAGTCGCAGGCGCGCACGCTTGAGCGGGGGCAGCTGGTCATGGACCAGGAACGCCATACGTGCACCTGGAAAGGCGACCCGGTGACGCTCACGGTAACCGAATTTCTGATACTGCAATCGCTTGCCCAGCGTCCTGGCGTCGTGAAGAGCCGCGACGCCCTCATGGACGCGGCGTATGATGAGCAGGTATATGTTGACGATCGCACCATCGACAGCCACATCAAGCGCCTGCGCAAGAAGTTCAAGATGGTCGACGCCGATTTCGACATGATCGAAACGCTTTACGGCGTTGGATACCGGTTCCGCGAAGCGGCTTGACGGCATCCGTCGTTTCGGCTCCTGCCGGCATGGTGCCGTGCAAATGAGGTTGACGTTTGGAGCAACAGGTTTCCAGTTCAAATTTGGAGGAGACGGATAGCCCGGCCGAGGGGCGCCGTTTCCTGTCGCATCCTTTCACGCTCATCCGCCGCATTTTCGGCCATGCGCTGTTCTCCAGTCTCACGCGACGGATCGTCTTCTTCAATCTCGCCGCTCTTTTCGTGCTGGTCGGGGGGATCCTCTATCTGAACCAGTTCCGCGAAGGGCTGATCGACGCGCGCGTGGAAAGCCTTTTGACGCAGGGCGAGATCATGGCCGGGGCGATCTCCGCTTCGGCGTCCGTCGATACCAACTCGATCACCATCGATCCACAGAAGCTGCTCGAACTGCAAGCGGGACAAAGCATCACCCCGGTGCCGAACGACGAGGACCTCGAGTTTCCGATCAACCCGGAACGGGTCGCCCCCGTGCTGAGACGTCTGATCTCGCCGACGCGCACCCGCGCCCGCCTCTTTGACGCTGACGCGAACTTGCTCCTCGACTCACGTCATCTATATTCGCGTGGTCAGGTCCTCCGGTTCGACCTCCCGCCAATAGAGAACGAATCGCCCGGCGTACTCGAATGGCTCGCCCGGATGTTCAACCGTATGCTGCAGCCAAGCGGGCTGCCCCTCTACAAAGAGGCGCCCGGCGGAGACGGCTCGATCTACCCAGAGGTCATGAACGCCCTTACCGGCGTGCGAGGAGCAGTCGTCCGTGTCACCGATTCGGGTGCTTTGATCGTCTCGGTTGCGGTGCCTGTCCAACGGTTCCGCGCAGTGCTCGGCGTCCTGCTCCTCTCCACGCAGGCCGGCGATATCGACAAGATCGTCCACGCCGAACGCCTCGCAATCCTGCGTGTTTTCGGAGTCGCCGCGCTCGTCAACATCGTCGTCTCCTTGCTCTTATCCTCGACGATAGCGACTCCGCTGCGCCGGCTCTCCGCCGCCGCGATCCGTGTTCGCCGCGGAGCGAAGGAACGCGAGGAGATTCCGGATTTTTCCGCCCGACAGGATGAAATCGGCAACCTGTCCGTCGCGCTGCGCGAGATGACCACCGCCCTCTATGACAGGATCGATGCGATTGAGAGCTTTGCAGCCGACGTCAGCCATGAACTGAAGAACCCGCTCACGTCGCTGCGGAGCGCCGTGGAGACGCTGCCACTCGCCCGAACGGACACATCCCGGCAGCGGCTGATGGATGTCATCCAGCATGACGTGAAACGCCTGGACCGCCTGATCAGCGACATCTCGGATGCCTCGCGTCTCGACGCCGAGCTAGCCCGCAGCGATGCCAAACCCGTCGACCTCGAACAACTGCTCTCCAGCATGGTGGACATTTCTCGGCAAATCCGCAGCACGAAGAAGCCGGTTGACATTACCCTCGTAGTGGACCGTAAGCCGGGTGCAAGAACATCCTTCGTCGTCAACGGCCACGACCTGAGGCTTGGTCAGGTCGTCACCAACCTGATCGAAAATGCTCGCTCCTTCGTGCCGGAAAAGGGAGGACGCATCACAGTTCGGCTCTTCCGCACCAAGGGTCGTTGCGTCGTTCAGGTGGACGACAACGGCCCCGGCATTCAGATCGAAAATGTCGACCGCGTCTTTGAGCGCTTCTATACGGACCGGCCGGACGGTGAAAGCTTTGGTCAGAATTCCGGTCTGGGTCTTTCGATCAGTCGCCAGATCGCCGAAGCACATGGCGGAACGTTGAAAGCGGAGAACATCACCGATACCACCACTGGCGGGACACTCGGCGCACGCTTCACACTGTCACTGCCGGTCGAGCCCGCGCAATGAGCGCGGCAGAGATCAATATCCATGCTACGGCGATCGTCGTCGGCACGACCGGCCTGCTCTTCGTTGGCCCTTCGGGAGCCGGTAAATCCACGCAGGCTTTCGCCTGTCTGAGCGAGGCTCGGGCTCTCGGTCAGTTCGCGGCGCTTGTCGCAGACGACCGCGTTCTCGTCAGCAGGTTAGGCGATCATCTGCTGGCGCGCTGTCCTCCAACGATTTCGGGCCTTGTCGAACTGCGGCACGGCGGAATTGCCGAAGTCGAACACTTGCCATCCGCACTAATGCAGGTTGCCATATCTCCCGTGGACCCCGCGACTGCAGAGCGCCTTCCCGCGGAAGGCGAGCGGTTCCCGGCAGCGCATGGCATTACGCTCCCTCTTTTCCGCCTACCGCTCGGCATACCGGCTCCGTTTTCCTTTGTTGAGGCCGTTATGAGGGCTTCGGGAACCGTCAGCCCCTAAGATATCGCTGCATTTTTGGCTTGCACTTCGGATTTACATCGCCAAGATGACCAGCCACTGATGGACGAAGTTGCTGCATTGCACTATCTGACCATCTGACTGCATATGCAAAGGGGCAGAAAGAGAATGATCGGACTTGTGCTTGTCACCCATGGCAAGCTGGCTGAAGAGTTCCATCACGCGGTAGAGCACGTGGTTGGACCGCAGAAATTTATCGAAACGGTATCGATCGGCCCGGAAGACGATATGGACCAACGCCGCCAGGACATTCTGGACGCGGTCCAGCGCGCAGATGATGGCCACGGAGTGGTCATACTGACCGACATGTTCGGCGGCACTCCTTCAAACCTCGCAATTTCGGTCATGAACGCCGGGCGCATCGAAGTGATTGCCGGCGTCAACCTTCCCATGTTGATCAAGCTCGCCGGCATCCGTGGCGAGGACAACATGGAGAAGGCGCTGGTTGAGGCCTCGGAGGCCGGCCGGAAGTACATAAACGTCGCCAGCCGCGTCCTCAGTGGCAAGTAATGCCTTGAAAGAAACTCCATGACATCGGCGTCTCGTGAACTCGTGATTACCAACAAGCGCGGTCTACATGCACGCGCCTCGGCCAAGTTCGTGCAGACCGTCAGCGGCTTCGATGCGAGAGTGACGGTTGCGAAGGACGGGACCGCCGTCGGTGGGACGTCGATCATGGGCCTCATGATGCTGGCAGCAAGTCCCGGGTGCACGATCATGGTGTCCGCCAGCGGCAATGAAGCAAACGAAGTACTGGACGCGCTCGAGACCCTGGTCTCGGACAAGTTCGGCGAGGAAGCCTAATCCCCGCTCCATATAAAGACATAAAGACTTCTTTATGTCTCGGTTGCCAATCGCCATTAAGCCTGCTAAACGCTTCCCATTGGAACCGGCTCCGCAGAGCCGGACGACTGCCTCGCGCGCATACTCGTCCTCAGGGCGCACAGTGCCGCCAGAATTCCAGCCGGGAGAGCTTCATGAGCACAAATAGAGACTATATCGTCGCGGATATCGGACTTGCGGATTTCGGCCGCAAGGAGATCGACATTGCCGAAACCGAAATGCCTGGCCTTATGGCCTGCCGCACCGAGTTCGGCGAGCAGAAGCCGCTCAAGGGTGCACGCATCACCGGCTCCTTGCACATGACCATCCAGACGGCAGTCCTGATCGAAACCTTGGTGGCCCTTGGAGCCGAGGTGCGCTGGGCCTCCTGCAATATTTTCTCCACCCAGGACCACGCCGCAGCCGCGATCGCCGCTGCCGGCATTCCGGTGTTCGCCGTCAAGGGAGAGTCATTGCAGGATTATTGGACCTACACCGACCGGATTTTCCAGTGGAGCGACGGCGGTCTCTCGAACATGATCCTCGATGACGGCGGCGATGCCACCATGTACATCCTGCTCGGAGCAAGAGCCGAAGCCGGCGAGGACGTTTTGAGCCATCCGCATTCCGAGGAAGAGGAGATTCTCTTCGCTCAGATCAAGAAGCGGTTGGCCGCTTCGCCGGGTTGGTTCACCAAACAGCGTGACGCAATCCGCGGCGTGACGGAAGAGACGACGACAGGCGTCAATCGCCTCTACCAGTTGAGCCAGAAGGGCCTGCTTCCGTTCCCGGCCATCAACGTCAATGACTCGGTCACCAAATCGAAGTTCGATAACAAGTACGGCTGCAAGGAATCGCTCGTCGACGGCATCCGCCGCGCAACGGACGTGATGATGGCTGGCAAGGTGGCGGTCGTCTGCGGCTATGGCGATGTGGGCAAGGGCTCGGCTGCGTCGCTTCGCGGAGCAGGCGCGCGCGTAAAGGTTACCGAGGTCGACCCCATCTGCGCACTGCAGGCGGCGATGGACGGCTACGAAGTCGTTCAACTCGAGGACGTAACCTCGAGCGCCGATATCTTTGTGACCACCACAGGCAATCGCGACGTCATCCGCATCGAGCACATGCGTGAAATGAAGGACATGGCCATCGTCGGGAACATCGGCCATTTCGACAACGAGATCCAGGTCGCGGCCTTGCGCAATCTCAAGTGGACGAACATCAAGCCACAGGTCGACATGATCGAGTTCCCGAAGGGCAACCGAATCATTCTTCTGTCCGAGGGCCGTCTGCTAAATCTCGGCAATGCGACCGGTCATCCGTCCTTCGTCATGTCGGCATCGTTCACCAATCAGGTGCTCGCGCAGATCGAGCTGTTCACGAAGCCCGGCGCTTATGAAAACCGGGTGTACGTGCTCCCCAAGCATTTGGATGAGAAGGTCGCCAGGCTGCATCTTGAAAAGCTCGGCGTGCGGCTGACCGAACTGTCGGAAGAACAGGCTTCTTATATCGGCGTCACGCCCCAGGGGCCGTTCAAGTCCAACCACTATCGCTATTAACGTCACCACAACTATTCACAAGATGTAGTAGTCGCGACCTTGACAGAGGTCGCGACTTCTTTTTTGAGCCCAATACTTCCCGCCGATTCCCTTAGGCAGTATTGTTTTAAGGCTTGATTCGCGCCTCGCGCTTCGGCGCGGCCACGCGAAGTGGGATGTCTTGTCGAGATGCGGCACATAGGACGGAGACAGACCGAATATGTCGGTAAACAGAGATAATCCGTGCGGGCGGGGCACGGTGCGCGGCGGTCGTATACGGCGCCTGCTTGCACGTACTGCGACGTCGAAGGACCACCCGCAGCATGCGGCTTCAGCGCTCTTGCGATGGCGTAGCGCTTACCTTGCGGGCACAATACTGGGCGGCACACTCCTGCCTGCAATCGCGCAGGCTGAAGCAGGTGCCGCTCAGGTGCAGCGGCTCTTCACTTCCGCCGAGATGGTTGGATTCTCGCTGGTGATCGGTATCCTCTCCGCAGCTCTGCTGTCGGCTGTCTGGCTTATCCGTCAACGTGGTGCCCTCGAGGCGGAAAGTCAGGAGATGCGTTCTGCACTCTCCGACGCCAGACAGCGAATTTCACGCTATCAGGCGATCATCGCCGACAAGAACAGGCGCATCGTCATCTGGGACGGAAACGACCGCAAACCGGAATTCCTCGGCCAACTTCCCGGTGAAACGGGTGCTCCGCAGGCCGAGAACGAATTCCTGGCTTTCGGTCGCTGGTTAAAGCCCTCCTCGGCCGGAGAGCTCGACAAGGCGATAGAAAGGCTGCGCTTCGACGCGCAGTCCTTCGACCTTATCGTCGAGACCAACCGTCAGGAGGTGATCGAGGTTCAAGGACGCCTGTCGGGCGGCCGCGCCTTTGCGCGGTTCGTGGCCCTCAACAATCTCCGCGCCGAACTGGCCGAGTTGAAGATCGAGCGATCCCGGCTGAAGGCGTCGATAGCGACCTTCGAAGCACTCTTGGACGCGATCGAGCAGCCTGTCTGGCAGCGTGACACGGAGGGACGTTTGGTCTGGGTTAACCAAGCCTACTCCGAGGCAGTCGAGGCTACGTCACCCGCCCAGGCAGTTACCGAGGAACGGGAGATTCTGGGGACGGTATCCCGGGAGAGGATCCGGGCGACCTCAACGCCTGAGTCACCGTTCCACGAGAAGGTCTCCACCGTCGTGCGAGGCAATCGAACCTTCTTCGATGTCGTCGACGCGAGAAGCGCTTCAGGTTCCAGCGGCATGGCGATCGACATCTCGCAAGCGGAATCGCTGCGCGAAGAGCTTACCCGTACTCTCAAGAGCCACGCCGATACGCTGGACCATCTGGCCACCGCGGTGGCGATCTTCGATCGGGACCGTCGGCTGCAGTTCTACAATCAGGCATTTGCTCAACTCTGGCAGCTCGACACACCGTTCCTCGAAGCCCGGCCGGACAACAGTGAATTTCTCGATCGTCTGCGAACGGCGAACAAGTTGCCGGAACAGCTCAACTGGAAGAACTGGAAGGAAAACGCACTTTCAGTCTACCGGTCCTTCGAAACACAGACCGACCTTTGGCATCTTCCGAACGGACAAACGCTGCGCGTCATCGCCTCGGCGCACCCGCAAGGCGGTGCGACCTGGGTCTTCGAGAACCTGACCGAACAGGTCGACCTCGAAACCCGCTACAACACGCTCGTGCGTGTCCAGGGCGAGACAATCGACCACCTCTCCGAAGGTGTTGCAGTCTTCGGCCCTGACGGCCGGATACAGCTTTCCAACCCCGCTTTCCGCGCCCTCTGGGGCATTACCGAAGCGGAGGCCACGCCCGGCACTCATATACGCAGCATCGAGGCCGCGTGCGCGCCGTCCTACGACAGGCCGGACGGATGGAAGGCGTTCAGCAAGATGATCACGAGCTTCGATGACGAGCGACCGTCAAGCCAGGGAACCCTTGAGCTCTATTCCGGCCTCGTGCTCGATTTCGCGGTGACGCCGCTTCCGAATGCACAAACCATGTTGACCTTCGTGAACATGACCGACAGCGTGCGGGCCGAACGCGCCCTGAAAGAGAAAAACGAAGCCCTGCAAAAGGCGGACGAACTCAAGAACGAGTTCGTCCAGCATGTTTCTTACGAGTTGCGTTCACCGCTTACAAACATCATCGGCTTTACCGACCTTCTCAAGACGCCCGTTGTCGGACCGCTCAATGAAAGGCAGGCGGAGTATATCGACCACATCTCGACGTCGTCAGCCGTACTACTGACGATCGTCAACGACATCCTTGATCTCGCCACGGTAGATGCGGGGATCATGCGGCTCGAATATGCCGAAGTCGACCTGGACGATCTCCTCGACGACGTGTCGATGCAGATGACGGACCGATTGCAGGAAAACAACGTCGCGCTGGAGATCAATGCGTCCGGCCATCTCGGACAGATCGTCGCCGATCCGCAGCGGCTGAAACAAATTCTCGTCAAGCTTCTCACCAACGCCGTCAACTTCTCGCCGGAGGGCTCCACGGTCAATCTCAAGTGCTGGCGAGAAGGTGCCGACTTCCTCTTCAACGTCACGGATCACGGCTGCGGAATTCCTCAGGAGATTCTTGCCACGGTCTTCGACCGCTTTTCATCGAGCAGCAAGGGTGGCAAGCGGACCGGTGCGGGCCTCGGCCTCTCGATCGTCGAGAGCTTCGTCAGCTTGCACCACGGCACGGTTTCCATTGACAGCGACCCCGGTCGCGGCACGACGGTTCACTGCCGAATCCCCTCGGCTGCCGCCCGGCAATCCGTTGCCGCCGAATGAGTCCAAGAAGCCTTACACTATCTCTTGCCACCGAGGCTGACACGATCCGCCTCGGCGAAGACTTGGCGCTGGCTGTCACGGCCGGGGATTGCCTCGCCCTTCGGGGCGATCTGGGTGCCGGCAAGTCGACCCTGGCGCGCGCCCTCCTACGCGCGGTGGCCGATGACGACTATCTCGAGGTCCCGAGCCCGACATTCACCCTCGTCCAGAACTACGACTTACGACTGCCAGTAGCTCACTTCGACCTTTATCGCCTGAGTGACGAACGGGAGCTCGAAGAGATCGGCTTCAGCGATGCACTTGATGCCGGCGTCTGTCTCGTCGAGTGGCCGGAAAGGGCCGGACAAGCGCTGCCGGCAGACCGGATCGATGTCGACATTGCCTTCGACCAGGGCGGGCGTCGTGTAACGATCTCCGCTTTCCCCGATCGGCTCCAGCGGATCGAACGCAAGCTTGTGATCCGCAGCTTCCTCGACGGACACGGCTATCGCGACGCAACCCGACGACACCTGACCGGAGATGCTTCCACCAGGGCATACGAGTACGTCTATCCGGCCGCCGGCAAGCGCATGGTGCTCATGGACGCGCCGCGACGACCCAACGGTCCCCCTATTCGGGACGGAAAACCCTACTCGCAAATTGTCCATCTTGCCGAGGACGTCTACCCCTTCGTAGCAATCGCGACGAGCCTGCGCGAACGTGGCTTTGCCGCGCCGGAAATTCTTGAGAGCGACTGCGAGGCGGGGATTCTGCTCTTGGAAGATCTCGGCACAGAAACCGTCCTCGACGAGAGCGGAAAGCCCGCTCCAGACCGGTACCGTGGCGCACTCGCCTGTCTCGCGCGACTCCACGACACCGACTTCGACCGCGATATCTCGCTGCCGAGCGGCTATGTCCATCACGTGCCCGACTATGACAGGACGGCGATGAAGATGGAAACCGAACTCCTGATCGACTGGCATCTCCCCTGGAGACGGAACGGGACACCTGCCACGGCTGCAGAGCGTCAAGAATACCTGGCGATCTGGGATGATCTGATCGACCAACTTGATGACGTGGAAAAGACGCTGGTCCTGCGAGACTTCCATTCACCCAACATCATCTGGCGCGGCGGCGAAGAGGGAATACGGCGCGTCGGCCTCATCGACTTCCAAGATGCCATGATCGGGCCATCGGCCTATGACGTGGTTTCTGTCGTGCAGGATGCACGCGTCACCGTCGAACGCGATCTCGCTGATCAGCTGATGACGGAGTATCTGGCGTTGCGGCAGGCACAGGGCGCGTTCGATGAAGGCAGTTTCCTCAAGGCATGGTCGATCATGTCGGCGCAAAGGGCCTGCAAGCTTGCAGGTCTGTGGGTGCGGCTCCTTCAACGCGACAAGAAGCCCGGCTACATGAAGCATATGCCACGGACGCTCTGGTATCTGAGTGTTGCCTTCGAGCATCCGGTCCTTGCCCCTTTACGAGAATGGTGCGTAAAGGCTGGAATCGAACCAGCCGAATCAGCTCTGTAGGACGAATGAAGATTACCGATGCAATGGTGCTTGCTGCCGGACTCGGAACCCGGCTCCGGCCGATCACCGACACTGTTCCGAAGCCGCTCGTGAAGGTCGCCGGCAAGGCGATGATCGAATACGTGCTCGACATGCTTGCAGACGCGGGTGTCGAGCGGGTGGTGGTGAACGTCCATCATCACGCCGAGCAGATGATCGGCTATCTGGAGAGCTATCCGCGGCTGCAGGTTATCATCTCCGACGAGCGCGCCGGGCTGATGAATTCAGGTGGGGGGCTCGTCAAGGGCCTTCGCCTGCTCGGTGACACGACCGTCTTCGTTATGAACGCGGATCTTTTCTGGATCGGCGACGGGCGCGACCACGAAACCAACCTCGAGCGGCTCGCCGACTTCTTCGATCCCACGCGCATGGATATGGCGCTTCTCTGCGTTCATCCCGATCACACGACCGGCCACAACGGCAAGAGCGACTTCAATCTCGATGAGCAAGGACATCTGACGCGCTACCATCCCGGCGATCCCCGTCCCGTCGTTTATGCCGGCGCGATCGTAATGAACTCGTCCCTCCTGAACGATGCGCCGCCAGACGCCTTCAACCTGAATATCTATTTCGATCGTGCCATCGCCAAGAGCCGTCTCTTCGGACTAGAACTGGAGGGACATTGGATAACGGTCGGGACTCCGGAGGCGATCGGCGAAGCTGAAGACGCGATCCGGCGCCTGCAAAACTGAGGCTCAGGTGATGGCGAGGGCTCTTGACCCACGCGTTCTGACAATCCCGGCGGGCTTGCCTTTCCTCAAGGTGCTCGCTCAAAAGCTCATCGACGGAGACCTGGCGCACGGATACCGATACGATCCCGCCGATCCGCTGTCGCTCGCGAAAGTCACGATCCTGGTTCCGACGCGGCGGGCGGCACGCGTGTTGCGATCGGAATTCGTCGATCTTCTCGGCGGACGATCAGCGATCCTTCCCGTGATCCGTCCGCTCGGCGAAACGGACGAAGACGGTGGCTTCTTCGAAGTGGATAGTCCTGCCGCCTTTGATCTCCTGCCGCCTGTCGGTGGAACGGTCATGCTGCTTGAGCTCTCGCGGCTCGTTCTCGCCTGGCGTAACCAGCTGCCCGAAATCGTCCGCAGCATCCACACGGATACGCCCCTCGTGGCCCCCGCGAGTCCCGCCGATGCGGTCTGGCTCGCCCGCGCCCTGATCGAACTCATCGAGGCCGTCGAAACCGAGGAACGCGATTGGTTCGATCTCCAGAAACTCGACAGTCAGGATTTCGCCTCGTGGTGGCAGCTCACGCTCGCCTTTCTTGGGATCGCCACCACCTTCTGGCCCGCGCGCCTGGAGGAGCTCAAGCGCTCGTCCCCGCACGGACACAGAAACTCTCTTCTCCGCAGCGAGGCGGCCCGTTTGGCAAATACCGCAGAAGGGCCGATCATCGTCGCCGGTTCGACCGGCTCGATTCCCGCGGCGGCGAATCTCATCGCCGCCGTTGCCCGTCTGCCGCAAGGTGTGGTCGTACTGCCCGGCCTGGACCTCTCCATGCCAGAAGCGGACTGGAGAAACGTAGGAGCAGACGAGGACGCTCTCGCGCGGCACGATCCCGCCGGCCGGAGCCATCCCCAATATGGCCTCAGCAAGCTGCTTCAGCATTTGCGGATCACCCGGTCAGACGTGGCCGAGCTGGCAGCCGCGCCGCTTGATCTTGCCGATCGCGCGGAAATCCTCTCGCGCGCCATGGCACCGGCCTCTGCAACCAACGGATGGAGCGTGTGGCGTTCCAGCTTCGGAGTTGATCGCATCCGCCGGGCTTTTGGCGATGTTGCACTGATAGAAGCCGCAAACGAACGGGAAGAGGCGACGGCAATCGCGATCGCTCTCCGGCTCGCCCTGGAGAAGCCTGGGGTCAGCGGGGACAGCAGGGCCGCCCTTATAACACCCGATCGCAACCTCGCCCGACGCGTCGCGGCGGAACTCGCCCGCTTCGGAATCACTGCCGACGATTCGGCCGGAACGCCGCTCAGCGCGACTCAACAGGGAACACTGATGCAGCTGCTGCTCGAAGCAACCTTGCGCCCGGGCGATCCGGTGCCGGTCGTTTCGCTGCTCAAACATCCCCTCGCCCGCTTTGGCTTTGAAGAAGCCGCCTATGGCGAAGCGGTCCAGGCGCTGGAGATGATCGCATTGCGTGGCGGCACGCTTAGCATCGATATCGCGGGCTTGCAGCCACTGTTCGATGCTCGTTACGAGGAACAGAAGACAGACCGCCATCCGCCACAATGGCGGCTCGCCCTGCCGGATGCCGCCGCTGCCGCTGCGAGGGAACTTGCTGCCGCTATCGGCACTGCGGTGGAGCCGCTCACGGGTATGCTGGTGTCTCGTGATAGACATCACAAACTTTCGAGCAAGGCTGCTCTCGCCGAATGGGCGCGGAGGACGGGGCAGGTTCTCGAGGCCGTCTGCCGTGAACCGAGCGGGAACCTCGCCTCACTCTGGAGCGGCGAAGCCGGCGAAAAGCTAGCGAGCCTTCTCGGGGAGATCATGGAGGCGGACGGCCAGATCGAGGCAGACGGGCCTCAGTGGATCGACATCATGGCCGCCCTTGCCGCAGGTGAAGCCGTCAAGCCGAAGGCCCTCAGACATCCGCGGGTGTTCATATTCGGCACTTTGGAAGCCCGTCTCCAAAGCGTAGACACCTTGATACTCGGCGGGCTCAACGAAGGTTCGTGGCCGGGGCAGACAACGAACAATCCATTCCTTTCCCGCGTGATGAAGGCTGAGATCGGGCTCGAACCGCCCGAACGACGCATCGGTCAACTCGCCCACGACTTCGAGATGGCGAACGGGACGCGGTATGTCATCTATTCGCGATCGCTTCGTCAGGGTTCTGCCCCGACGGTCGCCTCCCGTTGGCTACAACGCCTTCTGGCGCTCGGCGGTCCCGAGCTCGCCGGAGACTTGAGGGAGCGGGGAGACCGGTATCGCCATTTTGCCGACCTGATCGATCGCGGCAGCGAACAGCGACCGGCACAAAGACCCGCCCCGACGCCGCCGGCCGATCTTCAACCGAAAAAGTTCTCGTTCAGTGAAGTCGGACGTCTGCGACGCGATCCCTACGCCATCTACGGAAAACGAGTCTTGAAGCTCGACCCGCTGCAGCCGTTCAACGCCGATCCCGGTGCTGCCGAAAGGGGAACACTGTATCATCGCATCCTGGAGTGTTTCGTCCGTGAGGGACACGCGCCCGATGCCGACAACGCGTTACAGGGCATGCTGTCAATTGCCGACAGGCTGTTCGATGCCGAAAACTTGCCAACCCACGTCGATGTCGTCTGGCGGCAGCGTTTTCGGGAGATCGCCCGCGCATATCTCGCCTGGGATGCAGCCCGGCGTCCTTCGGTTCGCCGCATTCTCACAGAAGTCCCCGCGGGAGTGGAACTTCCGGCAGCGGGTATCCGACTGTCCGGGATTGCCGATCGCCTCGACGTCAAGACGAGTGGCGGCGTCGACATCATCGACTACAAGACGGGGCTTAGCCCCAGCGTTGCGCAAGCCCGCAGCCTGCTTGACCCCCAACTTGCGCTCGAAGCCGCGGCGCTGATGGCCGGCGGCTTCCGCCAGGCCGGCCCGCTCCCGCCCGAAAACCTGATCTATGTGCGACTGCGGCCGGGTGAGCGCTTCTGCGCCGACCTCGTCAACAACGAGCATAGCGGGCGAAGCGACAACAAGAAATCCGCAACAGAACTTGCAGAACAAGCGCTCGGTGAGTTGACCCGACTGGTAACCTTGCTGCGTTCGGGCGAACGGGGTTTCGTATCCCGGCTCATCCCCGCCCAGCAGAATGACTTCGGCGGAGAGTACGATCATCTCGCACGCGTGGCGGAATGGTCGACGGCAGAGGGTGAGGAATCGTCCCATGACGAGTGATCCGAGCGATCTGCCTGCCGGCGATGATCCTCTTGCCTGGATCAACTGGACAACGGCTCAGCAGGCGCTGGCGTCGGACCCCGACCGTTCCGCATGGGTCTCGGCCAATGCCGGCTCAGGAAAGACGCACGTGCTGACCCAGCGGGTCGTCCGGCTTCTACTGGCTGGTGCGCGACCCGCATCAATCCTCTGTCTCACCTATACCAAGGCCGCGGCGTCCGAGATGTCGAACCGCGTCTTCGACAGGCTCGCCGAATGGGCCACACTTCCCGAGGAAGAGCTTGCCGCCCGTATTGCCGACGTTGAAGGCGAAACGCCCGACCGACTGAAGCTGTCAGAGGCGCGCCAACTCTTTGCCCGGGCTCTGGAGACGCCCGGCGGATTGAAGATTCAGACGATACACGCCTTCTGCGAGGCTCTACTGCACCAGTTCCCGCTCGAAGCGAATGTTGCCGGGCATTTCTCCGTCCTCGACGACAGGGCCGCGGCAGCGGTTCTAGCCGACGCCCGCCGGGCTCTGCTGACGGCGACCTCGAACGAGGATGATCCGGACCTTGCCGATGCGTTTTCGCGCGTCCTCAGCATTTCTGACGAAACCGGGCTGGAGGCCCTACTCGGTGACGTAATCGCGAATCGTCATGCCATCCGCCGCTTCCTTTCCGCATCACAACGGGTGGGCGGACCGGATCTGGCGCTCCGCCTGGGGCTTGGACTTGAACCGGAGACAACGGAGGAAAAGCTCACCTCCCGCTTCTGGCCGCTGCCGGCGCTTTCGGGTGCAATGCTCTCTGATTACGTCTTGCTTGCGAGGGAAAAGGGCGGCGAGCGAGCGCTCGAGATAGCCGAAGCCCTCGCTGCAGCCTCTCAGGAGGCGGACCGGCATCTTCGTATCAAGCATCTCGAAAAGGCGTTCTATACGGCGACCGGAAGTCCCCGTGCCGATAGTACGCTTTGCACCACAGCCATGACGAAAGCGATGCCCGATCTTCGCGAGCGCCTGGTTTCCTCGCGCGATCATTTCGCCGCTTGCCGCGACCACCTCGCGGTCTTCCGCATGTACGAGGCGACCAAGGCGGCGCTCACACTCGCGAAACGGCTCGACCGCGACTACGAAGATCTCAAGAAGGCCCGCAGCCAGCTCGATTTCGAAGATCTGATCGAACGCACCGCCAGCCTGCTCACGCGCGGAGATGTGGGGCCGTGGGTTCATTACAAACTCGACCAGGGAATCGATCATATACTCGTCGACGAAGCGCAGGATACAAGCCCGATTCAGTGGGCGGTTATTCGATCGCTGCGCGAGGATTTCTTCTCCGGTATCGGCGCACGAGCACGAACCCGTACATTCTTTGCCGTGGGCGACGAAAAGCAATCTATTTATTCATTTCAGGGAGCACGCCCCGAGCGCTTCTCTGAAGAGGCGACGGCCGCCGCCCGTCTCGTGTCCTCCGGAGGCGAACGCTTCAGCGCTGTTCGCCTCCCCCTCTCCTTCCGCTCGACGTCAGCCGTGCTCTCGGCGGTAGACCAGGTGTTCGCCATTGAGGACAACGCCCGTGGTCTGAGTGCCCTGAACGAAACAGTCGTCCATATGTCGAGCCGGATGGGGCACCCGGGCGCGGTCGATGTCTGGGACATGATCGCTCCCGAAATCAGCGAAGCGAGTGAGGACTGGACGGCACCGTTCGACGCAACGCCCGAGAGCGCGCCCTCGGCCATCCTGGCACGTCGCATCGCTCACCAGATCGAACAGATGGTCGGCCGGGAAACGGTCATCGAAAAGGGTGTCGAGCGTCCGATCAGGCCCGGCGATATCCTGGTCCTCGTTCGCAAGCGCGACTCCTTCGTCAACGCTCTTACGCGCGCACTCAAACGGCGGAACAACATCCCCGTCGCAGGTGCCGACCGGTTGCGCCTGACGGTGCATATCGCCGTCCAGGATCTGCTTGCGCTCGGCCGCTTCGTGCTCCTGCCATCAGACGACCTCTCGCTTGCGGCACTTTTGAAAAGCCCCCTCTTCGACCTGAATGAAGAAGACCTCTTCGAGCTCGCTGCGGTGCGTCCCGCCGAAAGCAGCGTCTGGACTGCCTTGCAGAGGTACGCCCAGGAGGAAGGCGGAAAGTGGCGCTCGGCGGCCGACCGGCTGACGGCGTGCATTTCGCTATCCCGAAACCTGCCGGTCCATGATTTCTACGCTCACGTCCTGGGTCCCGAAGGTGGCAGACGAGCTTTCCTTGCCCGTCTTGGATCCGAGGTGACAGATATTCTCGACGAATTCCTGAACTTCGCGCTGACGTTCGAGACCAGCGGGCTGTCCGGGCTTCAATCGTTCGTATCGGCACTCGAGATGGAGGCGCCAGAGGTCAAACGCGAGCATGACAAGGATCGCGACGAGGTGCGGATCATGACAGTTCACGCCTCGAAAGGTCTCGAAGCGCCTGTCGTTTTTCTGGTGGACGGCGGATCGAAGGCCTTCAACCATACACACCTCCCGAAACTCCGCCTCGTCGAGGCGGGCTTGGAAACACCACTTCCAGCCTGGATTCCGATCAAGGCGCTCGGGAACCCGCTGGTTTCAGCCGATACCGAACGCCTCAGACGATTGGCGGAAGAGGAATACCGTCGACTGCTCTATGTGGCGATGACGCGCGCTGCGGATCGGCTGATTATATGCGGCTATCGCGGCAAGCAGGAGCCGAAGGATACTTGGCACCAGATGATCTCCGAGGCGCTACGGCTTTCTGCGGACAACTGCACGGAAGCCCGGTTCGAAGGGCCCGAAGGGGAATGGAACGGGCTAAAATGGCGCCTGCCGACTGCCGTTCGCGCGTTTGAGCGTCACCAGCGGAGCGACGCCGGAAGTCGCGACGGTCTGCTTCCCGACGCACTGTTTCGGCCGTTGCCGCCGGGGCCGCAACTTCCTCGACCGTTAAGTCCGTCCGGCGCCGGCGCATTCGTTGACGATGTCGGAGAGGATCTCACCGTGTCGAGTCCGCTGTTTGGCGAAAAGGCGGACAGTGGCATAGCACTGCAGAAAGGTAAGCTGACCCATCGGATGCTGCAGGTCCTACCTTCCCTTCCCCTCGACCAGCGCGATGCGGCGGCAAGACGGTATGCCGATCGTGCCGCGCGGTTCTGGCCGGCAGGTGAACGCGAGCGGTTGGTCGGGACAGTGCTTGCGATTCTCGAGCATCCCGACCTCGCACCCGTTTTCTCGCTCCACGCCCAAGCCGAGGTTTCCATAATGGGAACCATCGTTGTCGACGGACAGGCGCGAGCGGTTTCAGGACGAATAGACCGGATGGCGGTCACGGACGACCGGGTGATCCTTCTCGATTTCAAGACGAACCGCTCGCCACCGAGAACCATAGACGCCGTCCCCTTCAGCCATCGTGCGCAGCTTGCGATCTACCGAGAACTTCTGAAGCCTCTCTATCCGAACAAGGAGATCGAATGCCTGCTGGCCTATACCGAGGGCGGTCTTGTGATGGCAGTGCCCGTCGAAGAACTTATGCGGACGCTTGCTGACCTCAAGACTTCGTGAAATATCATATCTTGAAAAACAATCGCGAGGGCCTCAGATAACCCTTCGATACGACCGGAAAAGGAGCAGCCTATGGCCACGGTAAAAGTCGACAATTCCAACTTCCAGACGGAAGTCCTCGAGTCCGCTCAGCCAGTGGTCGTCGACTTCTGGGCTGAGTGGTGCGGTCCATGCAAAATGATTGCACCTAGCCTTGAGGAAATCTCGAACGAGATGGCGGGCAAGGTTAAGGTTGCGAAGATCAACATCGACGAAAATCCGGAGCTTGCCGCCAAGTTCGGCGTCCGCTCTATTCCGACCCTGGCCATCTTCAAGGGCGGTGAAGTAGCCGATATCAAGGTCGGCGCCTCGCCCAAGACGGCGCTGGCGAGCTGGATCTCTAGCGCCGCCTGATGTCGGTATCCATCCGAGCAGTGC
>UEGQ01000036.1 GCA_900466005.1 Hyphomicrobiales bacterium | reverse complement strand
AAATGGCAAAGAGTAAGTTTGAGCGCACGAAGCCGCACGTTAACATCGGCACGATTGGCCACGTTGACCATGGCAAGACGTCTCTGACGGCGGCGATCACCAAGTACTTTGGTGAGTTCAAGGCCTATGACCAGATTGACGCGGCACCGGAAGAAAAGGCGCGTGGTATCACGATTTCGACGGCGCACGTCGAATACGAAACGGCGAACCGCCACTATGCGCACGTCGACTGCCCCGGCCACGCCGACTACGTGAAGAACATGATCACCGGTGCTGCCCAGATGGACGGCGCGATCCTTGTTTGCTCGGCTGCCGACGGCCCGATGCCGCAGACGCGCGAACACATCCTGCTCGCCCGCCAGGTTGGCGTTCCGGCGATCGTGGTGTTCCTGAACAAGGTCGACCAGGTCGACGACGCCGAGCTTCTGGAACTCGTCGAGCTCGAAGTTCGCGAACTTCTGTCTTCGTACGACTTCCCGGGCGACGACATCCCGGTCATCAAGGGCTCGGCTCTTGCTGCTCTCGAAGACTCCAACAAGGAAATCGGCGAGAACGCGATCCGCGCGCTGATGGACGCTGTTGACGCCTACATCCCGACGCCGGAACGTCCGATCGACCAGCCGTTCCTGATGCCGATCGAAGACGTGTTCTCGATCTCGGGCCGTGGTACGGTTGTGACCGGCCGCGTCGAGCGTGGCATCATCAAGGTCGGTGAAGAAGTCGAGATCGTCGGCATCCGTCCGACCATCAAGTCGACCTGCACGGGCGTTGAAATGTTCCGCAAGCTGCTCGACCAGGGTCAGGCCGGCGACAACATCGGCGCGCTGCTTCGCGGTGTCGACCGCAACGGCGTCGAGCGTGGCCAGATTCTCTGCAAGCCGGGTTCGGTCAAGCCGCACAAGAAGTTCAAGGCCGAGGCCTACATCCTGACGAAGGAAGAAGGCGGCCGTCATACGCCGTTCTTCACGAACTACCGTCCGCAGTTCTACTTCCGCACGACGGACGTGACGGGCATCGTGACGCTTCCGGAAGGCACGGAAATGGTCATGCCCGGCGACAACGTCACCGTTGACGTCGAGCTGATCGTTCCGATCGCGATGGAAGAAAAGCTGCGCTTCGCGATCCGCGAAGGCGGCCGTACCGTCGGCGCCGGCATCGTCGCCTCGATTATCGAATAATAATCGAGCGAGAAGCCGAAAGCTGCCGACGCATTGAAGTGGTGCAAATGGCGCGCAAGCGCGATTTGCACGCGGCGCCGGCATCGTCGCTTCGATCATCGAGTAA
>UEGQ01000015.1 GCA_900466005.1 Hyphomicrobiales bacterium | reverse complement strand
GCGCGCTTGACGCCGATCCGTGCCGGCCGATGTCGAGACTTCAAGTCTCGGCAAAGGCGCCGCCTTGCCAGAGAGACGCATGCAGCGGGAAAGAACGCCGAACGGGGCGCCGCGAGGAGCCACATACTCATACTCTGACAGGCCCCCTGCGGCGCCGCGTCCGAGACTTGGAGACCCGACCCGGAGGGAGCGATCCCGACCGGCGGCGGAGCTATTTCATTTTTCCCGCGCGCCTCCCGCCGGACCGGGGACGGCCCGGAAAGCCGATAGAGAGAGCCGGCGAAGAGAGGAGACGCCATGACCGACCGCGACACCCCTGCCCCGAAAAATCCCGGCAGCGACGGCTCCGCCCCGGAGGACCGGACGGACGGACCGTTGCCGCTGCCCGAGCCGCCGATGGAGTTGCTGCTGCGCACCGCCGTCGCGATGATGGGTTTCACGAAGACCTGCCGGACCCGCCGCTGCCGCCGTCAGGGCCGCTGCACGGGGCCGCTCGCGCCGCCGCCATGGCCGCGCTGCACCGGCCACATCACCGAGGAGACCCGCGCCTGGGTGCCCGATGATTTCGCCGCAAAATTCGCCCGGCTCGGCCGTGCGCCCGATCCCTGGCCGGAACCCGAGAACGGACACGAGGCGGAGATCGACGAGCGGCGCCGCGCCGCCTATCTGCTCGAGACGGCCTTCGGCTTCGATCATCCCCTCTACGGCGCACGGATTCTCGCCTGGATCGCCGGCGATCCCGAGCAGCGTCGATACCGTCCGTGGCTCTTCAAGGCCCCGCCGGAAGACGGCGCGGGCTGACCGCCATGGCGCAGGGTTCGACGCGGATGGGCCTATTCGGCGGCGCGCGGCGCTTCGGCCGGCTCGGCCATGCCCGCCGTTTCGAGGATCTCCGCCGGCGCGTCGGCGGCGATGTCGTCCCCCTCGTCGATACCCTCGTCGGCCTCCGCGATCTCCGGCTCCGCCGCCACCGCCGCCGGGTGCGGCGCGGCGGGCACGACCGGCTCCAGCTCGTAGGCATAGCCCTCGATCATCGCATAGGCCTGCTCGATCGCCTCGATCTGCCCCTCGGCGGTGCGGATCGCCTCGGCGATCGACTGGCTGCGGGCGCGCAGCATCGAGCCGAGCACGTCGGCGCCGGGGCGGCGGGCGAGCCGGTCCATGTGCTGGCGCACGCGGTTGCGGTGGCGTTCGAGTTCGAGGATGTGGAAGCGGTTCTTCAGGATGTCGTCGGTGAGCTTGCGGCGCAGCGCCGCCACCGGATCGAAGCTGCCGGGCTCGCGCTCGTCGAGGATGATGTCGTTGACCAGCGTTTCGAGCACCATCAGGCCCTTGAGGTCGCGGGCATCCGCCATCTGCGGGTCGTAGCCGGTGTCGTCGTAGACCCTGCGGCGCACCGGGTCGCGCAAGAGGTCGTAGGCGGCGGTCACCGTCTCGAAGGCGGAAATGTCGCCGCCGCCGTCCGGATGGGCGGTCTTGGCGAGCCGGCGGTAGGCGCGTTTGATGGCGGCCGCGTCGGCGTCGCGGTCCAGTCCGAGCGTCGCGTAAGGGTCGATCAAAGGCGGCACCTGTCTTCGTGGCAAAATGGTTCTCTCGTGCCCGCTTTCCTACCCCCGGATTGGGGCGGCATCAAGCACGCCGGAAGATTCGCGGAGGCGCCGCCGGTGCCACTCTGGTGCCGGATGGCCGCAGGTGGGCAGAAAAAAGTAACCACCTCCCCCGAATTCCCAAGGGATTCAGGGGCTTGCAAATCAGTTTATGCCGTTTTAGATTTTTCTTACTTGCCTTTGGCGGCGTCCCATGTACGGTTGCGCCGCTCGGGCTGAAGATCCCGGAGACTGAACCGATGATTTCGACCGCCTGCGTGGTTGCTTCCTGGGGGCCTACTCCCGCCGAAAGACGTTCACTCCCGATATCGCGCCTCTCGACGGGTCCCTCCTGACCGGGGGACCGAAATGCCCCGCCTCCGGCGCCGGAGTCGGGAAACACCACCGAACCAGGGAAAAGGAATATCCCATGGCCACCAAGGGCACCGTAAAATTCTTCAACCAGGACAAGGGTTTCGGCTTCATCACGCCGGACGGCGGCAACAAGGACGTGTTCGTCCACATCACCGCGCTGCACGCTTCGGGCATGCAGGGCCTGCAGGATGGCCAGCAGGTGACCTTCGACACCGAGCCGGACCGCATGGGCAAGGGCCCGAAGGCGGTCAACATCCAGCTCGCCTGATCCCTCGCGGCGAACCGCCTTTCTCGAGATGTCCGGCCCCGGTGGCCGGCGAACGCGGCGCTCCATCCGGGGCGCCGTTTTCCGTTTCAGGGCGAAGGTTTCGCCCTCGTCGGCCTCAGCCGGCCGCCCGCTTCGCCCCCGCTTCGGTGTCGACGGCGGCGAAGGCGGCGGCGATCACCTCCGGCCCCGCGCCCGGCCGTGCCGCCTCGGCCGAGAGGATCTGCCGGTAGCGCCTTGCCCCGGCAAAGCCCTGGAACAGGCCGACCATGTGGCGGGTGACGTGGATCAGCCGCCCGCCGGAAGCAATATGGCGTGCGGCGTGCGCCATCATCGCGTCGCGCACCGCCTCCCAGTCCGGCTGCCGTTCTTCCTCGCCGTAGATCGCCGCGTCGACCTCGGTCAGCAGCGTGGCATTGTTGTAGGCGGCGCGGCCGAGCATCACCCCGTCCATCACTTCGAGATGGGCAAGGGCCGCCTCGATCGTCTGGATACCGCCGTTGATGCCGAGAAAGAGGTCCGGATTCTCCCGCTTGACCCGGTGCACCAGCTCGTAGTCGAGCGGCGGGATGTCGCGGTTCTCCTTCGGCGAAAGCCCCTGCAGCCACGCCTTGCGCGCGTGGATCCAGAGGCCGTCGGCGCCCGCCGCCGCCATCCGCGCGACGAAATCCGGCAGAACGGCGTGCGGGTCCTGGTCGTCGACGCCGATCCGGCACTTGACGGTGACCGGCACCGGGGAGGCCGCCTTCATCGCCGCGACACAGCGTTCCACCGTCTCCGGTGTGCGCATCAGGCAGGCGCCGAACGTTCCGGACTGCACCCGGTCGGACGGGCAGCCGACATTGAGGTTGATCTCGTCATAGCCGTAGTCCGCCGCGATCCTCACCGCCTCGGCGAGCTTGCCCGGGTCCGATCCGCCGAGCTGCAGCGCCAGCGGGTGTTCCAAGGGCTCGTATCCGAGCAGCCGGTCGCGATCGCCGTGGATCACCGCGTCCGCCACGATCATCTCGGTATAGAGCAGCGCGCGGCGGGTGAGCTGCCGGTGGAAGACGCGGCAATGGGTGTCCGTCCAGTCGATCATCGGCGCGACGGCAAAACGCGAAGCCACACCAATCTGCGATTTTTTTCCTTTTTCCACTGCCTAGTCCGTATCTCTCACTCTTGCCCTTGCTTCGTTTCGGCTCGTTTTCCAACTTTTGGTTGGAAAGTACAACAAATGTTGTGCCGAGAAGGGCACCGTCGTAAAGCGTTCACCCGAGGGCGGATCCACGGATCTGTAGCATGGCTCGCGCAGATTGTCATAAAGCGAGGCGGCAAGATCGTTCCGCGCGAGAACAGAACCATCGAGCTCCGGTCGACGGCTGACGCCTGGCTCAGCCGACGTGAAGATCGGCTCGGAACGGGATCTCGCACGCTCCAGCGCCGTCTTCATGACCGAGGGAGGACATTTCGCGACGCCGTCAGACGGTGATCGAGGGCTGATGGCATCGACACCATCCTGCATGTGAGCGCGCCGCGAGCCGGGCCATCCGATACTGGGTCTCGGCTGGCGCTTCTTCTCGCTCGGCCACCATGTCGGCGAGGACGTGCCGATCTATGCCCTGCAATCTGACGGTCTGCTCGATCCCGCCCGGACGCCCGAAAGCGTCGAAGCCGCGGCAAAGCGCGATCTGGAGCGCATCCGCTCCAGGCAGCCCCATGGTCCCTACCATCTGCTCGGCTGGTCGCTCGGCGGCTTGATCGCCCACGAGATGGCCCGCCGGCTGCTCGACAACAATGAAACCGTCGCCTTCCTCGGCATGCTCGACAGCTACAAGTTCCGCCCGGACAGCCTGACGCGGGACGAGGCAACGCTCGTCCATGCAGCACTCGGCTTTCTCGGAAGCAGCGACGAGGCCGCGAAGGGCATCGATACGCTGGAGGCGCTCGGCGATCATGCGGTCGAGCGCTTCTATCGGCGAAATGCCGATTTCCTCAACCACACCGGTCTCGACGATCCGACGCTGGTCGAGCGCGCCCGGCAGACGGTCCTGCGCAATTTCGAGCTGGCCGGCCGCTTCGTACCCGGCCATGTCGATGTCGACTGCATTTCTTTCAGGCCGGTCGGGTCATGGCGGCGCCGGCCACGCGCGCCGTCATCGAGTATGAGCCGCAGGCATGGCGGCCGCATATCGGCGGTCGCATCTATCTGAGGACGCTCGATTGCGGCCACGACGAGATGCTTGATGCCGATCCGTCCGCGGAAATCGGCGCGGTGGTGCAGTCCGAACTCCTGCGCTCGATCCTCGTCCTGCGCCACGAGCGCGATCGGCCCCAAAGAGCCGGCAGTTCGGCCTGAATGCGATCGACACCCCGCCTCTCTCGTCGAAGAAGCGCGGGCCGGTCCGTCCCGACGGCACATGGTTTGGGCGCCGACCCTGCAGGCACGGCAAATCGGAGCGCCTGCAGCGCCATTCACCTACGCCTGCGCTGCCACCGCGAGCCGCCGGCTGACGTCGGCGGCGAGCGCCCGGGCATGCCGCCCGACCATGATCGTCTGGTGGTTGCCGGAGACATCGACCCATTCCGCCGCGGGCAGGTAGGCCTCCCAGATGAGCTTGGGATCGCAATCCACCGGCGAGCCGCCTTCCGTCCGGTAGAAGACCAAGGGTCCCTCGTAGCGCGAGGGGCGGAAGAGCCCCTTCATCCGGAGGAGCTGCCGGGCGGCACGATCATAGCCGGGCGGATAGCCGCCCAGCCATTGCGGCACGAAGGTCGGGTAGGATTCCGCCTTGGGGCTCAGGAAACGAAAGGCGAGACGCCGGAGCGTCCGACGGTACTTTGCGAGCCTGCCGCCCCGCAGCACCCTGGCGGGCTCACCGGAAGCCTCCACGGCGCCCGCGGCCGGCGTCCCTCCGCCCTTGGAAAGCAGGCGTCCGGCGGCGAAGGCGAGCCAGGTGCGAAGCGGCCAGGCATGCTCGCTCTGCGGGCTGTCGATGAGGGCGAGGAAGTCGACGCGGGCGCTACGGGCGGCGAGCGCGCGGGAAAGCTCGAGCGCGACGAGGCCGCCGAAGGAATAGCCCGCGAAGCGGTAGGGCGGCGTCATGCCGGATGCATCAAGCTCGGCGAGGCAGGCCGCTACCTCGTCGGCGATCACGGCCGGGCTCGCGGCGGGACGGCCGAACGGCGTGAGCGCCATGCCGTAAACGGTGCCGTCGAAGGCGAGCGCGTTGACGAAATCCTTCATTTCGAGAAAGCAGCTCGCGCCGCCGGCAAAGACGATGAGCGTATCCGCCGACGTGCCCTTACGGATCCGGATCAGTTTCGGGACGTTCCGGAAGGAACCGTCGGCCATGGCGCGCGCGAGATCGCGAAGCGTCGGCCACAGATAGAAGCTGTTGACGTCGAGCTCGATGCCGCTCGCCTGCCAGATGCCGTCGATGAATTTCAGCGCACGGTTGATGTTGAAGACGTCGACGAGCACTGCATCGGCCGAAACCTCGCGACGCTGTACTGCGCAGGCGACCTCTACGACAAGGCGTTCGAACCCGGCCACGTCACGCCGAACCGTCGGCACCGCCACATGCCCCTCCATGCTTTCCCCCGCCACCAATCGTCGCCTGCCCCAGACAGACCTGACGTTCCGCGCAGAATTGCGGAAGGACGTTTCGCTTCCGTTAAAGCGGCGGCTCGGGCGTTGCTACAGCAGGCCGAGTTCCGCGAGTTCGCGGCGCAGGTCTTCGGGCATGTCCTCGATATCCGCGCCCGAGGCGTTGAGATCCCGTGGTGCGGCATCGGGTTCGAGATAGCGCCAGCCCTGGAAGGGCCGGCGCGGCGCCGGTGCCACCTCGATGACCTCCGGTCCGAGGATCAGCTCGCAGCGGCTGATGCCGTCGCCGCCGGTGAACGTCTTGATGTCGAGAAGCCGCTGGCGCGCGGCGACCTGCCCCTTGATGATCCAGTAGAGGGAGCCACCGTCCAGCAACTCCTCGGTCCGCTTGGGCACCATGCGGGTGACGTGGGAGCTGTGGGGTTCGAGGCCCGCGGCCATCGCCGTCAGCGAGCGCTCGGCGACCCATTGCCTGAGATCCTCGAGCGACTCCGCGCCGACGCAGAGCTTGATCAGATGCAGTGTCATGGCGACGGTGATACGCCTTTGGGCGGGACGGTCAAGCCCCGCCGGACGCACAGGCGCATCAGCACTCGACGACGTTGACCGCCAGCCCGCCGAGCGAGGTTTCCTTGTATTTCTCGCTCATGTCGTGGCCGGTCTGACGCATCGTCTCGACACAGGCATCGAGCGGCACGAAGTGCTCGCCCGTGCCCTTCAAGGCGAGCGAGGCCGCCGTCACCGCCTTGACCGCACCGAGTGCGTTGCGCTCGATGCAGGGCACCTGCACGAGGCCGGCGACGGGGTCGCAGGTCATGCCGAGGTGGTGTTCCAGCGCGATCTCGGCGGCGTTCTCGATCTGCTCGGGCGAGCCGCCCATGACGGCCGCCAGCCCGGCCGCCGCCATGGCCGAGGCCGAGCCCACCTCGCCCTGGCAGCCGACTTCGGCGCCGGAGATCGAGGCATTGTGCTTGATGATCCCGCCGATCGCCGCCGCCGTCAGCAGATAGTCGCGGATGCCTTCCTGGTCGGCGTCGGGATGGAAATGCAGATAGTAGCGGATCGTCGCCGGCACCACGCCGGCCGCGCCGTTGGTCGGTGCGGTCACCACCCGGCCGCCGGCCGCATTCTCCTCGTTGACGGCCATCGCGTAGACGGAGAGCCAGTCGTTGGCGAGCAGAGGGTTCTGCCGGTTCGACCGCCACTCCTCCTCGAGCTTGTCGTGGATCGCCCGCGCACGGCGCTTGACGTTGAGCCCGCCCGGCAAACGGCCCTCCTGTTTGAGACCGCGATCGATACAGCCGCTCATCGCATCCCAGATGCGGTCGAGACCCGCGTCGAGCGCCGCGCGGTCCATCACCGTCTCCTCGTTCGCCCGCTTCATCTGGGCTATGGTGAGGCCGGAGCGCCGCGCCATGTCGAGCATTTCCTTGGCCGTCGCGAAGGGATAAGGCACCTTGTGCGCGTATGCCTGCTTCTTCTGCTTCTGCATGGCCGCAAGCTCGGTGTCGGTGACGACGAAGCCGCCGCCGATCGAATAGTAGACGGTGGTGAGCAGCACACGGCCGTCGCGGTCGAGGGCGGTGAAGCGCATGCCGTTGGCATGGCCCGGCAGCGGCACCTTCTTGTCGTAGACGAGGTCGTCCTGCGGCACGAAACGATATGCGGGATGACCGGGCGGCGTCACCTGCCCTTCCCGCTCGACTGCGGCGACGATGTCGTCCATCCGGTCAGGGTCGACGCGGTCCGGCTCCTCGCCCGTCAAGCCGATGATGACCGCGCGGCCGGTGCCGTGACCGATGCCGGTATAGGCGAGCGATCCGTGCAGGCTCACCTTCAGCGCCGCCACCGCCGCACCGCTCGGCCGCGGCCACTCGTCCGACAGAATGAGATCGAGAAAGCGCTTGGCGGCCGTCATCGGCCCCATCGTGTGGGAGCTCGACGGGCCGATCCCGATCTTGAATACGTCGAAAACAGAAAGAAACATGTATGGCCGCGCCTCAGAACACCGGAAAACCTGAATCGAGAGGCTAGACTATGATCAGAAGCCGGCGCGGCGGGCAACCGACATCCGCTTGAGTCGGCGCGACATTGCAAGGGACGTCATAAACGACGACAGCGCGGCCCTTGCGGACCGCGCTGCGGAATTCTCGTCAGAAACGAGTTCAGATGGTTCCGAAAAGATAGGCCAGGAACAAAACGCCTGCAAATCCCGTCAACGCCCGCAGGGTAACGCCCCAGCAAGACTTCTGGATGCTATCTTCCATTATCACTCCGATTGTTCGCCTATGGCGAAAAGCCGTCCCCCGACCGCTTTTCCGGCCCCTGTCTATTGAACTTCACGGGCCATCGCAACTGCAAAAATGGCAAAACAGTGGCACCTTCCGCAGGGGAGCCATTCGCAGAATGCATGGATTTATGCAATTTCAAACGGTTAGATAGGATTTTAGATAATCCTTAAAGAGACGGACTGCGCCGTAATTTCAGCCAAAGTCTTACAAAACTGTGGATACTTGTCCGGTGCCCGGCCGGCAGCATAATCTTCCCGCGAGCAACCACGGGAATCGCCATGACATTCATCGACTTTTTCGCCCTCGCACTGTTCCTGTTGCTCTGGATCGTCTTCTCCTGGCTGACCGGTGGCGCAAAGATCCTCAACCGCCCGAGCCTGACCCAGGCGATGGCCGAGCGGCGGCGGGAATGGATCCACAACTCGCTAACCCGCGACCTGAAGATGATCGACACACAGATCCTCGCGGGCTTGCAGAACGGCACGGCCTTCTTCGCCTCGACCTCGATCTTCGCGATCGGCGGCTGCTTCGCTCTTCTCGGCGCCACCGAACAGGTCGATACCGTGTTCCGCGACCTGCCCTTCATCACCTATAGCGGCCGCTCGGGTTTCGAGTTCAAGGTCATAGGGCTCACCGCCATCTTCGGCTACGCCTTCTTCAAGTTCGGCTGGTCCTACCGGCTGTTCAACTACTGCACGATTCTCTTCGGCACGCTGCCGATGACGGAGAACGCGAAGAAGAACCCGCCGGAGACGCAACGCATCGCCGAACGGGTCATCCGCATGAACATCATCGCCGCAAAGCAGTTCAATGCCGGCCTCCGCGCGATTTTCCTGTCGATAGGCTACCTAGGGTGGTTCGTCAGCCCTTACGTCTTCATGGGAACATCGATTATCATCTTCTTCGTACTGGTACGCCGACAGTTTTTCTCCGATGCACGTCTTGCGTTGATGACCGACACGGCGCCTTGAAAACGACCAGATTGGACGCTGTGGCATGAGCCCTCCGCGCCGGCGCGCGGAGCAGAATTCTCGCACGCGAAGGATCGATCGTGGCCGCAATCTCGGATAGTGACAATCGCCCTGCGACCTCGAGGCGGATCGGCGTTCTCGATGCGGCGCGGGGGCTCGCGCTCGTCGCGATGGCGTCCTACCACTTCACCTGGGATCTGGAATTCTTCGGTTACATCGAACCGGGCACGGCGACCCAAGGGCTCTGGAAACTCTATGCCCGCGCCATCGCCTCGAGCTTCATCTTCATGGCGGGCGTGAGCCTTGTGCTCGCCCATTACCCGACGCTCAAGCCGCAGTCGTTCCTGAAGCGGCTTGCGATGGTGGCCGGAGCGGCAATCGCCATCACCATCGCGACGGCGGTCGCCATGCCGGACGGCTTGATCTTCTTCGGCATCCTGCACCACATCGCTACGGCAAGCGTGATCGGGCTCCTGTTCCTCCGGCTGCCGCCCGCGCTGACGCTGCTTGCCGCGCTCCTCGCCCTCGCCGCGCCGGCCTATCTCCGCTCGGAAGCTTTCGACGCGCCCTATCTGCTGTGGATCGGCCTTTCCGAGCATCTGCCGCGCTCGAACGACTACGTGCCGCTGATTCCCTGGATCGGCGCCTTCCTGCTAGGGATCGCCGCGACCCGCTTCGCGCGTGCCGCCGGCTGGCTCGACACGCTCGCCGGCCTGCCGCAAGGCCCGGCGGTCCTGCGCTTCGGCGGTCGCCACAGCCTCATCGTCTACCTCCTGCATCAGCCCCTGTTGATCGCGACCGTCTACTTGATCTCGATCATCATCCCGCCGCAGAAAGCTGATCCTATGCAGTCCTATCTGCAGAGCTGCGAAACGAGCTGCCGGGCTGAAGGCAGCCAAGCGGAGCTCTGCAGCCGCTTCTGCGCATGCACGCTGGACAAACTGATGCAGCAATCTCTCTTCGAACCCCTCCAGTCTGGCGCAATCCAGCCGGATCAGGATGAACGTGTGTTGCAGCTAGCCCGTGAATGTACCGCAGTCAGCCAATGACAGGACATGATCATGAACGCCTACCGCCTGAAACCACTGAAATATCCCTGGCCACCCCTGCTCTACGGCGTCGCGATCGTCGCGGCGCTCCTCCTCGACCGCTACGTCGGCCTTCTGCCGCCGCTGCCGCGTGAGGGCTATCTTCTCTGGCCGCTCGGAGGACTGCTCGCGCTCATCGCGCTCACCCTCGACATCTGGGCGGTGAAGACGCTGCTCGAATGCCACACGGCGGTGCTCCCGAACCGTTGCGCACAGCGCCTGGTGACGAACGGCCCGTTCCGCTTCACCCGCAATCCGATCTATCTCGGCTACACGCTGATGACGATCGCCTTCGGACTGCTGACCGGCAACAGCTGGTTTCTCGTCGCCGCCATCGCCGCCGCCGTGGTCACGACACTGGTCGCGATCCGCTGCGAGGAAATGCATCTGCTCGCGCGCTTCGGCATCGAATTCGAGCGATACTGCCAGCACACCCGCCGCTGGATCTGAGAGAAGTCAGGTCCCGACACCGATCTCGACGAGGCGCGTGAGGCAGGCCTCCTCGGCATTGTCGAGCTCGGCGAGCGTCTCGTCGATGTCCTTGCGCTTCTGGCGCAACTCCTCGCGCTTCTCGTCGATCTTCTTCATCATCAGCTTGAGCTGCCCGATCTCGCCCGGCGGTTCCTTGTAAACCTGGACGATTTCACGGATCTCGGCTACAGTGAATCCGATACGCCGGCCGCGGAGAATCTCTTGCAGCAGACGGCGGTCGGCAGCGCGATAGAGACGCGTTCGTCCGCGGCGCTCGGGATGCAGCAGACCTTCGTCTTCGTAGAACCTCAGGGTTCGGGTCGAGACGCCGAATTCTCGCGTCAGTTCCGTTATGCTGTAATATTTTTTCACTGACTGTTCCGATTCATATGGGAACAGTCATATTATTGACTTTTACGTACAAGTCAATTTTTCAGTTCAACCTGACATGAACCACCAGGTCGCAAGCCCGAGAAAGCTGAGGAAGCCCGTCGTATCGGTGATCGCGGTGACGAAAACCGCGGAGGAGACTGCGGGGTCGGTGCCGGATCGGTGAAGCAAGAGCGGGATGGTGATGCCCGCCATCGCGGCTGCGAACATGTTGATCAGCATGGCGGTCGTGATGATGCCGCCGATCGAAACGTCCTGGAACCAGATGGCGGCGACGACGCCGACGAGCGTGCCGAAAAGCACCCCGTTGATGAGGCCGACGCCGGCTTCGCGCCGCGCGACGCGCCAGGCATTGTGGATGTCGAGGTTGCGGGTCGCCAGCGCCCGAACGGTGACGGTCATCGTCTGCGAGCCGGCATTGCCGCCCATGCCGGCGACGATCGGCATCAGGATCGCCAGTGCCACCACCTGTTCGATGGTCCCCTCGAAGAGCGAGATCACCGAGGCCGAGATGAAGGCGGTGACGAGATTGACGGCGAGCCACGGCACGCGCGAGCGCGAGGTCTCGACTACGCTGTCCGACAGCTCTTCGTCGCCGACGCCGCCGAGGCGCAGGAGGTCCTCTTCCGCCTCCTCCTGGATGACGTCGACGACGTCATCGATGGTGAGCACACCGACGAGCCGGTCGTTCTCGTCAACGACGGCCGCCGACAGAAGGTCGTATTGCTCGAAGAGCTGCGCCGCCTCTTCCTGATCCATCTCGGCCGGGATCGCGTGGCTGGTCTCGCGCATGATCGTCTCGATCTTCGTCTGACGCTTGGTGCGCAGGATTCGGTCGAGGTCGACGGTGCCGAGCAGCTTGAAGGTCGGGTCGATGACGAAGATCTGCGTAAAGCTCTCCGGCAGGTCGTCCTCGTCGCGCATGTAGTCGATCGTCTGGCCGACCGTCCAGAACGGCGGCACGGCGACGAACTCCGTCTGCATGCGCCGACCGGCCGAGCTTTCCGGATAGTCGAGCGCCCGGCGCAGGCGCACCCGCTCGGTGAACGGCAGTTTGGCGAGGATTTCCTCGCGGTCCTCGTGGTCGAGGTCCTCGAGAATGTAGACGGCGTCGTCCGAATCGAGCTCGCCGATCGCCGCGGCGATCTGCTCGTTCGGCATCTGGTCGACGATCTGCAGGCGGATCGCCTCGTCGACCTCGGTCAGCGCCGTCAGGTCGAAGTCGTCGCCGAGGAGACGGACGAGGGCGAGCCGCTGTTCCGGCTGGATCGCCTCGATGAGGTCGCCGAGTTCCGATTCGTGCAGCCGCGCGGCGCGCTGGCGCAGGAAGAGCGTGTCGCGGTCGGCGATCGCCGCGCCGACCAGGGCGAGGAAATCGGACCGGACCGAGCCGTCTTCGGAATAGATGTCGTCGGGGACATCGTCCTGCGGGGGCCGAACAAGGAACTCGTCGCCGGTATCCGTCATGCCTGCGCCCTCACCCTAAGAAATCAACTCGTCCTGCGTATCCCGGCAGCCTTGGAGAATGGCGGTAAAAACCGCATTGTCAACCGCGCCGGGCGATATCGCGCGCCGGTGTGTGCAAATGCGAACAAGGCCTGCTAACCTGTTGTTCCGATGCGTTCGCAGCACAGAAAGACATAGCGTGGCCGTCCTGCCCCTGATCACTTATCCACATCCCGCGCTGAAGGCCGTCTGCGCGCCCGTGACCGATTTCGGCCCCGACCTCGCCACCCTTGCGGACGATCTCTACGATACGATGAAGGCGGCGCCGGGCGTCGGGATCACCGCCGCCCATGTGGGCGTCGCCGTGCGGCTTGTCGTTCTCGACCTGCCGGAGATCGGCGGACGGCGCACCTACGTCAATCCGCAGATCTTGTCTTCGTCCGGAGAACTGATGAACCATACGGAGGGCAGCGTCTCCATGCCGGGCGCGACGGACACCGTGACCCGCCCTCGCGCCGTCAAGCTCCGCTACCAGGATCTCGATGGGACGGCCCATGAGGAGGAACTCGACGGCTTCCCGGCGATCTGCATGCAGCACGAGATCGACCAGCTCGACGGCATCTTCTGGCTGCAGCGGCTGTCGAGGCTGAAGCGCGACCGGCTGACGAAGAAATGGGAGAAGACGCGGGGCTGAGCGCACCGCCGCCCCTTGCATGAGGCGACACCCGTCGAGACAGGCCATTGGTCGGCCGGCCGTTGAATGATAGCCTGCCACCATGTCCATCGACCGCACACACCAGTTCCCCGGCATTCCGCTCGCACTCGGCTCAGCCCTGCTGTTCGGAGCATCGCCGCCGTTGTCGAAGCTTCTGATGGACAGCATCGATCCATGGCTGCTGGCCGGTATCCTCTATCTCGGGGCCGGAGTCGGGCTCGTGCTTGTTCATCTCGGGCGACGATGGATCGGGCTCGAAGGTGTCGAGGCGCCGCTTCGGATCTCCGATCTTCCATGGCTGCTTGCGGTGGTGGTCTTCGGCGGTCTTCTCGGGCCGCTGCTCCTGATGTTCGGCCTCTCCCTGACGACGGCCGCCTCGGGGTCATTGCTCCTCAACCTCGAAGGCCTCGCGACCATGGCGATCGCCTGGATCGTCTTCCGCGAGAACGTCGATCGTCGTTTGCTGCTCGGCGCGATCGCGATATTGACCGGTGCCGCACTTCTGTCCTGGAACGGACAGGGCATCGCACTCGACAACGGCAGCCTTCTCGTCGCCCTTGCATGCCTCGCATGGGGCATCGACAACAACCTGACGCGCAAACTGTCCTCGGCCGATCCGGTGCAGATCGCGATGATCAAGGGACTGGCCGCCGGGGCGACGAACCTGATACTCGCGCTCGGGATGGGAACACCTGTTCCTTCGCCGGCCGCAATCGGGGCCGGCGCAATCCTCGGCTTTCTCAGCGTCGGCGTCAGCCTGGTTCTGTTCATGCTCGCCTTACGGCATCTCGGAACGGCCCGGACGGGAGCCTATTTCTCCCTGGCACCCTTCATCGGGGCGATGCTCAGCATCATTCTCCTGCGGGAGCCACTCACGCTCCAGATCGCGTTTGCCAGCCTGCTGATGGGCACAGGACTTTGGCTGCACCTGACGGAGCGCCATGAGCATCTTCATGTTCACGAAGCGTTCGAACACGAACACGCCCATGTTCACGACGTGCACCACCAGCACGATCACGACGGCCCCGCCACCGAGCCCCATTCACACCGGCACCGGCATGAGCCGCTGACCCACAAGCATCCACATTATCCGGACCTTCACCACCGGCATACGCACGACTGACGGGCCGGGCATACGCCCTCGCCCGATCGTGTCACATCTCGAAAGTCGTTGGGCGACGTAGCCTGCATTTCAGGACGGGTGCCGCCCTGCGCATACCTCGATGAAACAACAAAAAACCCGGCCGAAGCCGGGTTTTTGGTGCGGTCGAGAAGACTCGAACTTCCACGGGTTGCCCCACAGCGACCTCAACGCTGCGCGTCTACCAATTCCGCCACGACCGCTCGTGGTAGGTGCCGAATTGCTCCGGCGGGGCTGCATGTAGCAAAAGCATTCGGGGTGCACAAGGGCGCTGTGACAGTTTTTTGATAATTCCTCCGGGGCCCCTGTGGAGGCATTCCGGAAGGCCCGGAATTCCGGGCTCTTGAAGTCGATGCGCTTTCTTGCCAAGTAGGGGAAAAGGACGGGCGCCCCCATGCAACGCACAGAAATCGAAGCGAAAATGTTTCCCCTGCCCGGCTCGCCGCCGGTGCGCTGGAGAATCTCCGACGGCCTCGTTCCCTATGAGGAGGCGCTCGCCACCATGGAGGCGGAAGCCGCCGCGATCGCCGAGGGCCGCGCCGACGAACTCGTCTGGCTGCTGGAGCATCCGCCGCTCTATACCGCAGGCACCAGCGCCGACCCCGCCGACCTCAAGGAGCCCGACCGTTTCCCCGTCCACGCGACCGGTCGTGGCGGCGAATACACCTATCACGGCCCCGGCCAGCGGGTCGGCTACGTCATGCTCGACCTGAAGCGGCGGCGCCAGGACGTCCGCGCCTATGTGGCCGCGCTGGAAGAGGTGATCATCCGCACACTGGAACAGATGAACGTGCGCGGCGAACGCCGCGAGGACCGCGTCGGGGTCTGGGTCCGCCGGCCGGAAAAGCCGCGGCTTGCCGACGGCTCGATGGCCGAGGACAAGATCGCGGCGCTCGGCATCCGCCTGCGTCGCTGGGTGAGCTTTCACGGCTTCTCGCTCAACGTCGATCCGGACCTTTCCCATTTCGGCGGCATCGTGCCCTGCGGGATCACCGCCTATGGCGTCACGAGCCTCGTCGATCTCGGCCTGCCGGTGATGATGCCGGATGTCGACATCCGGCTGCGCGCCGCCTTCGAGGAAGTCTTCGGCCCCACGGTCGCGGAGACATCTCTGCCGTCGGACGAAGGAACGGCAGCGGTCGCCGGCGCCTGACGGGACGGGGCCGACCCGGAGCGCTTGATCTCGGGCCAAGGTGCATGCTTCATGGGCGCCCGTTCCCAACGAGCACGAATCGATGACAGCCGCGACCTCTCTCCGCCGACAGAGCCCCGTCGAAGGCATGGTCCTGATGGCCGCCTGCATGCTCGTGCTGCCGGTGATGGACGCGATCGCCAAGTACATGGCGACCGTCGAGGGCATGTCGCCGGGCCAGGTGACTTTCTACCGCTTTTTCTTCCAGCTGGCGTGCACACTGCCGGTGCTTTTCCTTCTGCGCGGGCGTGACGCGCTTGCGGCCAAACGCCCCTATATGAACCTTCTGCGCGGGGCACTGCACGGAGCGGCGAGCCTGATGTTCTTCGCCGCCGTCAAGTACATGCCGCTTGCCGATGTCTTTGCGATCTACTTCGTGGAGCCGTTCATTCTCACGGCGCTCTCGGCACTCTTTCTCAAGGAGCGGGTAGGCTGGCGGCGCTGGCTTGCGATCGTCGTCGGCTTCGGCGGCGCGATGATCGTCATCCAGCCGAGCTACGAGGTCTTCGGGCTGACGGCGCTGCTGCCGGTCGCCTGCGCCTTTCTCTTCGCGCTCTACATGTTCCTCAATCGCGCGATCGGCGAGGCCGACTCGCCGATGACCATGCAGACCATGGCGGGGATCGGTGGCACGCTCGTCATGGGAGCCGCCTTGCTGGCCGGCACCGGCACCGGCACAAGCGATCTCTCCCCGTCGCTCCCCTCCTCCTGGCTCGGCCTCGGTCTGCTCGTCCTGCTCGGCTCGATCTCCGGCTACATCCACCTGCTGATCGTGCGCGCCTTCCGCCTGGCGCCGCTCTCGGTGCTCGCGCCCTTCCAGTATTTCGAGATCATCGCCGCGACCGTGCTCGGCTACGCGCTCTTCGGCGAATTCCCAGACGCCTCGAAATGGACGGGCGTCGCGATCATCGTCGGCTCGGGCCTGTTCATCCTCTGGCGCGAGCAGAAGCGCGCGAAAAGCGCGGCAATTTAACGACGACGTTCATCGTCGCTTAACCGCGTCCGTTCACCGTCTGGAAACGCGGCGCCCATAGGCTTGCCTCCAGTTTCATGATGAAACGGGAAAAAAGATGAGCGAATTTCGTCTCTCTTTTCCGGCATGTGTCATCGCCGGGAAGAACAGGCTTTCGGCCGACGACCTCCTTCTGCTGCGCAAATATACCTTTCCGGAGGGCATCCGCTCCTCCGAGGACGTGATCGTCATGCTGGCGCTCGACACGCTCTGCCCGGAGAAATGTCCCGAGTGGCGCGACTATTTCGTCGAATCGCTCGCCGACTTCATCTTGAACCGCTGCCATCCGGCGGGATCGCTCGACACGATGAATGCCGTCTGGTTCGAGCAGGTCTTCGTCGAAGACGGCATGGTCCGCTCGTCACACGAACTCGATCTTCTTCTCCATCTAATCGACCTCGCGCCGCCGGCGCCCGCGAGCATGACCGCACTCGCCCTCGACCAACTCGCCATCGCGCTCGAGGAGGGGCGTGGCCCCCTGCAGGAAGCTCGGACCACGGAACACGCACATCTTGCGCCGGACGACATCGCCTATGTCCGGCGCGTGCTGAAGCACGCCTGCGACAACGGACGTCTTCTTCTCGATGAACGGGAGAGAGCGGCACTGCTGCGCATCGATGCCGCCGTGAAGGGCGTCCGCGCCGCAGGATGGCTCGACATTCTGAGGGAGGCCGAGATTGCGGTCGAATGCACATCACCTTCCGCGCAAGCGAGCACCACGCGCTGGCTGCAGATCCCCGACTCCTTCTTTACCGACGACCAGCTCGTCGCCTGACCGCCTTCACGGCGCCCCACGGAGGCACCGGGAGGCCGAACGGAGCCGTTTCTGACGCTCTTCGGCCTTGAGCCCGACGCCGCTCCCGTGCCAAGGTCGCCCTCGATTCACATTCTCAGGGAGTAGAATACCATGGACGTACGCGCCGCCGTCGCAATCCAGGCCGGAAAGCCGCTCGAAGTGATGACCGTCCAGCTCGAAGGGCCGAAGGCCGGTGAGGTTCTGGTCGAGATCAAGGCGACGGGCATCTGCCACACCGACGACTTCACGCTCTCCGGCGCCGATCCGGAAGGCCTCTTCCCCGCTATCCTCGGCCATGAAGGCGCCGGCATCGTCGTCGACGTCGGTCCGGGCGTCACGAGCGTCAAGAAGGGCGATCACGTCATTCCGCTCTACACGCCGGAATGCCGGGAATGCCCGTCCTGCCTGTCGCGCAAGACCAATCTCTGCACGGCGATCCGCTCGACGCAGGGCCAGGGTGTGATGCCGGACGGAACCTCGCGCTTCTCGATCGGCAAGGACAAGATCCACCACTACATGGGCTGCTCGACGTTTGCGAACTACACCGTTCTGCCGGAAATCGCGGTGGCCAAGGTCAACCCCGACGCGCCCTTCGACAAGATCTGCTACATCGGCTGCGGCGTGACGACCGGCATCGGCGCCGTCATCAACACGGCCAAGGTCGAGCTCGGCTCGACGGCGATCGTCTTCGGACTGGGCGGCATCGGCCTCAACGTCATCCAGGGCCTGCGGCTCGCGGGCGCCGACATGATCATCGGCGTAGACTTGAACAACGACAAGAAGGAATGGGGCGAACGCTTTGGAATGACACACTTTGTCAATCCAAAGGATGTCGGCGATGACCTCGTGCCCTACCTCGTCAACATGACCAAGCGCGGCGCCGACCAGATCGGTGGCGCCGACTACACCTTCGACTGCACCGGCAATACCAGGGTGATGCGCCAGGCGCTCGAGGCGTCGCATCGCGGCTGGGGCAAGTCGGTGGTCATCGGCGTTGCCGGCGCGGGCCAGGAAATCTCGACCCGCCCGTTCCAGCTCGTCACCGGCCGCACCTGGATGGGCACCGCCTTTGGCGGCGCGCGCGGCCGCACCGACGTGCCGAAGATCGTCGACTGGTACATGGACGGCAAGATCGAGATCGATTCCATGATCACCCACACCATGCCGCTCGAAGACATCAACAAGGGCTTCGAGCTGATGCACAAGGGTGAATCGATCCGCAGCGTGGTGGTCTATTGAGCGCTGGCCGCACCTATGACGTGGACGTGCGGAGGCTCGACGAGCTCTCCGCCGCCCAGCTCTATGAACTGCTGAAGCTGCGCGTCGACGTCTTCGTCGTCGAGCAGGCCTGTGCCTACCCGGAACTCGACGGCAACGACGCGGATTGCCTGCATCTGCGACTCATCGACGGGTGCGAGCTCATCGCCTGTGCCCGCCTCTGGCGACCGACGCCCACCCACCTGCCCCGCATCGGCCGTGTCGCCGTGTCGCCCGCGCATCGCGGCAAGCGGCTCGGGAACGCGCTGATGCACGAGGCGATCGCCGTCTGCGAGAAGGTCTATCCCGGCGATGCCATTGAGATATCGGCGCAGAGCCACCTACAGAGATTCTACGGGAGCTTCGGCTTCACGCCGATCTCCGAAGAATATCTCGAAGACGGCATCCCGCATGTCGACATGGTGCGGACGCTGACATGATCTATGTCGATGCCGATGCCTGCCCCGTGAAGGCGGAAATCCAGAAGGTCGCCGAGCGTCATGCGCTGCCGGTCACCTTCGTCGCCAATTCGGGCCTGCGCCCGTCCCGCGATCCGATGGTGAAGAACGTCATCGTCTCCGGCGCTTTCGACGCCGCCGACGACTGGATCGCCGAGTGCGCCGGGCCCGGCGACGTCGTGGTGACGGCGGACGTGCCGCTCGCGGGGCGGTGCGTGGCCGCCGGCGCGCTGGTGACGGGACCGACGGGGCGCATTTTCGACACCGCCAACATCGGCATGGCGACGGCGATGCGCAATCTCGGGGCGCACCTCAGGGAAACCGGCGAGAGCAAGGGCTACAATGCCGCCTTCACGCCGCGCGACCGCTCGCAATTTCTCGAAACCTTTGACAGGCTTTGCCGTCGCGTGAAAAAGTGACGGTCGGGCACGGAGACCTGCGACCTGCAGCAGCGGACACCGCACGCACGCGGCCGCCGACTTGCCGCGGACAGACGAAGACGGATCAAGGTAGCATGCGGCAACTCTCCGAACGTGTGATCGGACATCGGCACGGTCCCTTCCTGGGTGCGCTCGTCTTCGCGCTCGCGGCTGGACCGGTCGCCATGCTGTTTGCACCGCAGCTTGCTCTGGAGCTCGTGCCGATCGCCTTCTTCGTCGGCTACCTGATACTGATGTGGCTGCGGTTGCCGCGGCTGACGGCCGCCTTCCTGAAACGGCATGCCGACACCGCCGACGAGCCCGCCTGGGTGATCCTGACGGTCACGCTTGCCGCAGCCGTCGTGTCGGTCGTTTCGCTCTTCTTCGTGCTGAATGGTGCGGAAAGCCGCGCGCTCAAGCTCTTCCTCGCCTTCGCGGCCGTGGTCTCCGGCTGGTTCACCATCCACGCGATGGCCGCGAGCCATTACGCCCATGCCTACTGGCGGCCGCAGACGGCCATGCCGGGAGAAAGTGGACTGCACAGGGGAGGCCTCGACTTTCCCGGGACGACCGATCCCGGCGGCTACGATTTCCTCTATTTCTCCTTTGTCATCGGGATGACCGCCCAGACCTCGGATACCGCCGTAACGACGACCGCCATGCGCAAGCTCAACCTGCTGCATGCCGTCGTCTCCTATTTCTTCAACACGGTCCTGCTGGCCGCGGCGGTGAACGCCGCGGTTTCGCTCGCCGGCTGAACCAACAAAGGACACACGATACGATGAAGATCCTGTCGCAAAACACCGCCTTCGGCGGTATGCAGGGCGTGTTCGCCCACGATTCGGACGCCTGCAAATGCGAGATGACCTTTGCCGTCTTCGTGCCGCCGCAGGCCGTGCTCGAGCGCCGCCCGGTCCTCTGGTATCTTTCCGGACTGACCTGCACCCACCAGAACGTGATGGAAAAGGGCGAGTATCGCCGCATGGCCGCCGAGCTCGGCCTGATCATCGTCTGCCCGGACACGAGCCCGCGCGGCAATGACGTGCCGGACGAACTCACCAACTGGAAGATGGGCAAGGGTGCGGGCATGTACCTCGACGCCACGCAGGAGCCCTGGGCCGAGAACTACCGGATGTACACCTACATCGCCGAGGAACTCCCGGCGCTCGTCGCCGAGCATTTCCGCGTCGACATGGACCGGCAGGGCATCTTCGGCCATTCGATGGGCGGTCACGGCGCCATGACGATCGCGCTGAAGAACCCCGCGCGCTTTAAAAGCTGCTCCGCCTTCGCACCGATCGTGGAACCGTCGACGGCCGACTGGACGGTCGACGCCTTCGAGAAATACTTAGGTCCCGACAAGGCGAAGTGGCGCGAATACGATGCCTGCGCTCTGGTCGCCGACGGTGCCCGTTTCCCGGAATTCCTGATCGACCAGGGCAGCGCCGACAGCTTCCTGGAAAACGGCCTGCGCCCGTGGCTCTTCGAGGACGCGATCAAGGACACCGAGATCGGACTCAGGCTGCGCATGCACGAGCGCTACGACCACTCCTACTACTTCATCTCGACCTTCATGGACGACCACCTGCGCTGGCACGCCGAGCGGCTGGGCTAGAGCCGCCCGTACACGAACCGGCTGAAGTCGGCGGGCGCCGCCCGCCCGCTGGTGTCGAAGGCGAACATGCCTGCGAAGGCTCCGGTGAAGGAACCGTGCTCGCCACGGCCGCCCTCGTCGGAAACGACACCGGCGTCCAGCACCGGGCCGACCGGCTTCCAGTCGACGGCACCGGCCGGCCGCCAGAAGAACTGCAAATCGTTGTCGCGGATCTCCATGGCAAGGTCGAGCCGGCCTTCGGGAACGGCAATCCCGCTGTCCAGCGGAAAACTCAGCCGGCCGTTCGGATAGTCGCCGGAACAACTCAGGATCGTGATCACCCGGCCGCGCTTCTCGTGGAGCGTAATGCCGAGCGCATGAAACTTGTAGCGGTTATAGTAGTGGGTGAGGCCCGCGACCTGCTGGTAGGTGTCGGGCGAGAATTCGAGGGACGTTTCGGCGCGGAAACGGTGATCCTCCTGTCTCCGCGCAATGAGCGACTGTTCGAACCAGGAGCCGATGCTTTCCCGGCCGAAGAGGCGCAGGAAACCCGGCCGGGCGGAAAGACTGAAGAGCCGTTCCGGCACCGGCGAGCGCAGCCACTGGAACTCGACCGGCAGCTCCGGCACGCCGAAGTCATGGGCAATGACGGCCGGGGCTTCCTCGCGGGCGACATCGCCGCCGGGCGCCGGCACTTCCACGGACGGGACAGGGCCGCCGCCTTCCAGATAGAGCCAGCCGTCGTCGCGCCAGACGCATTTCTGGATCGCCGTCTCGCGCCCGAGCGTGCAACGCCGCTTGGGCGGCAGCGGCCGCCCGCAGAGATGGGTGTGGTATGGCGTGCCGTCCGGCGTCTCGACATACTGGCCGTGGCCGGCACGCTGCAGCACCGCCTCCGGATGATCCTTGGAGGTGATCAGATGGGTGTCCGGGTGGAGCTCGTAGGGGCCGTCGATGGTCCGCGAACGGGCCATGGTCACCGCGTGGTCGTAGCCGGTGCCGCCTTCGGCGGTCGTCAAATAGTACCAGCCGTTGCGCTTGAAGAGATGTGGTCCCTCGACGAGGCCGAGCGAGCTGCCGGGAAAGATGTTTTTGACCGGCCCGACGAGCCGCTTCTTCTCGGCGTCCCATTCCTGCAGCAGGATGCCGTCGAAGGCCGGATGCTTCGGCGCCCCGCCGTAGCTCTCGGTGCGGTGGTTCCACTGCATGTTGACGAACCATTTCCGCTCGTCGTCGTCGTGGAAGAGCGAGGGATCGAAGCCGGACGAGTTCACGTAGACCGGATCGGACCACTCACCCATGACGGAGGACGCAGTGACGATGTAATTGTGCACGTCCTTGAAATTGCCGTCGAAGCGCTTGACGTCGGTATAGACAAGCCAGAACAGCCCCTCGCTGTAGGAGAGACAGGGCGCCCAGATACCGCAACTGTCCGGGTTGCCGCGCATGTCGAGCTGGCTTGCACGATTGAGCGGGCGGCAGACGAGCCGCCAGTTCACCAGGTCCCGCGAGTGGTGGATCTGCACGCCGGGATACCATTCGAAGGTGGAGGTCGCGATAAAATAGTCCTCCCCGACCCGGCAGATCGACGGATCCGGGTTGAAGCCCGGCAGGATGGGATTGATGATCATGACGCGCGTTTCTCCTCCTTTTTCTCGGAAAACACCCCCTCTGTCGGCTACGCCGACATCTCCCCCACAAGGGGGGAGATCATCCGCCGGCGCTGTGCCCCACCTCCCCCTTGAGGGGGGAGGTCCCGCAAAGCGGCGGGTGGGGGTGATCAACGTCTGACCCGGGCGACTGAGCCTGCGCGTCACCCCACCCCGGAGCTTCGCTCCGACCCTCCCCCTCAAGGGGAGGGTAAGAGCAATCTTACTTCTTCTTCCGCGGCGGCCCTTTCCGTTCGGCGGATGCCGCCCAGAGATTGATGTCGGCCTCCCTGGCGTAGCTGTCGATCTCGGCGAGTTCCTCGGCGGTGAAGTCGGGCTTCTCCAGCGCCTTCACGCAATCCTCGACCTGCTCGGGACGGCTCGCGCCGATGAGCGCCGAGGTGATGCGTCCGCCGCGCAGCACCCAGGCGAGCGCCATCTGGGCGAGCGTCTGGCCGCGCCGTTCCGCGATCCGGCCGAGCGCGCGGATGTTCTCGATGTTCTTCTCGTTGAGGAAGCCCGGATCGAGCGACTTGTCCTGCGAGGCACGGCTGCCGGTCGGAATGCCGTTGAGGTATTTCGACGTCAGCATGCCCTGCGCGAGCGGCGAGAAGACGATCGACCCGATGCCGAGCTCTTCGAGCGTATCGACGAGGCCGTCCTCCTCGATCCAGCGGTTGATCATCGAATAGCTCGGCTGGTGGATGAGCACCGGCGTGCCGAGGGCCTTCAGGATCGCCACCGCCTCGCGGGTCCGCTTCGAATTGTAGGAGGAAATCCCGACATAGAGCGCCCTGCCCGACCGGACGATGTGGTCGAGCGCTCCGCAGGTCTCTTCCAGAGGCGTGTCGGGATCGAAGCGGTGCGAATAGAAGATATCGACATAGTCGAGACCGAGCCGTTTCAGGCTCTGGTCGCAGGAGGCGATCACGTATTTGCGGCTGCCCCACTCGCCGTAGGGGCCGGCCCACATGCCGTAGCCGGCCTTGGACGAGATGATGAGCTCGTCGCGATAGCCGGCGAAATCGGTCCGCAGGATCTCGCCGAAGGCCGCCTCCGCCGAACCGGGCGGCGGGCCGTAATTGTTGGCGAGGTCGAAGTGGGTGATGCCGAGATCGAAGGCCGTGCGGCAGATCGCCTGCTTCGTCGCATGCGGCGTGTCATTGCCGAAATTGTGCCAGAGGCCAAGCGAAATCGCCGGCAGCTTGAGGCCGCTTCGTCCACAGCGATTGTAGGTCATCCGCTCGTAGCGGTTCTCGGATGGTTGCCAGGTCATGAAAGTCTCCAGTTGCAGAGGCGGCATTCGCCTTTCGGGACCGCCCCTCATCCCCCTGCCGGGACCTTCTCCCCGTCCACGGGGAGAAGGAGCAAGTGGCAAGGCCACGCCGCAAGTCTCTTCTCCCCGCAAGAGGGGAGAAGGTGGCGGCAGCCGGATGAGAGGCAGCCAGGCGCTTCCTCATACCGGCTTCACCGCCTTCCGTCACCTGAGCAGCGCCAGCGCCTCGTCGATGCCGAGCGCCTGCGGTTGCGTGCAGGTGGTCGAAAGATCGACGAAGCGACCCTCCGCGCCCGACTGCAGGATGGAGGTCATGACGTCGACGCCATGGAGCGCACGGTCGAGCGAGCAACGGGCGTCACGGTCTTCGAGGATCGCGACCGCCATGTCGGCGAGCCCGGCCGTGCGGTAATTGGCGCGCGGGCCGTTCGCATGCTCCTGGTTGTCGATGCCGAAGGGATGGTCCCAGCTTTCGAGCGGCTTGATATCCTTGTTGCGGCCGCTCGCCTCCACGGTGCCGCCGAAGAAATTCGGGTCCGGCACGAAAAGCGAGCCGTCGGTACCGTAGAGCTCCATGTTGCCGTGGCGATGCGACCAGACATCCCAGCTTGCCGACAGCGTGACCGTCGCGCCGTTCTCGAACTCGAGGAGCGCGTGGATGTTGGTCGGCGTCCGGACCGGGATAACCTCGCCGGCGCGCGGCTGGCTGGTGATGGTGCGCGTCTCCGAAGCCATGGAGGTGAGTGCAGCCACCCGCTTCACCGGACCGATGAGGTTGATCAGGTTGGCGATGTAGTACGGGCCGAGATCGAGCACCGGCCCCCCGCCGGGCAGGAAGAAGAAGTCGGGATTGGGGTGCCACATTTCCATCCCCGGGCCCATCACGTGGCACGTGCCGGAGGTGACGCGGCCGATCCCGCCCTCGTCGATATATTGGCGGGCAAGCTGGTGCGCGCCGCCGAGGAAAGTGTCCGGCGCGCAGCCGACGCTAAGCTTCTTTTCGTTTGCGATCCGGCGGAGGTCTTCGCCGGCTTCGAGGCTCAGCACCAGCGGCTTTTCCGAATAGACATGCTTGCCGGCCTCGAGAATGCGCTTCGAGACGGCGTAGTGCGCGTCGGGAATGGTGAGGTTGACGATGATGTCGAGCTCGTCATTGGCGAGCAGTTCGTCGACCGTCTGTGCCTTGACGCCGTATTCCTCCGCCCGAAGCTCGGCGGCGTTCATGTTGAGATCGGTGCAGGCGAGCACCTTGAGCCCCTTGAAGAGCGGGGCGAGCGAAAAATAGGTCGTCGAAATATTACCGCATCCGATGATGCCGACGCCGAGTTCACGTGTCATGGGGACGTTCCGAATGTTTCTGTGATGGTCAGTAGCTGTTGAAGGAGGCGATCGACCGGGTGATCAGCCGGCCGAGATCGTTGGGATTGTCGTGCTCGACGATGTAATGGCGGACCGGATGCGCCTTGAGAGCGCCGACGATCCCCTTCCAGTCGACGGTGCCGTGGCCGACATCGGCCCAGCCGTCCTCGTCGGCATTCTGTCCCGCCGGTGCGATATCCTTGACGTGCACGGCGCTGATGCGCTTGCCGTAGCTCTCGATCCAGGCCAGCGGGTCGGCGCCGCCACGGATCACCCAGGCGATGTCGGCCTCCCAGGAAAGATCAGGTCCGCCGGCGAAGATCTGCTCCTGAGGCGTCGAGCCGTCGCCGAGGGTGGCGAATTCGAAGTCATGATTGTGCCAGCCGAAGACGAGACCCGCATCGCGGACCGGCTTGCCGGCCTCCTGCAGCCGCTGGCCGAAGGCGAACCAGCCTTGGGCGTCGGTCGGGCGCTTGTCCGGCATCAGATAGGGGCAATAGATCGCCTCGATGCCGAGCGTCTCGGCGATCTTGAGCACACGCTGCGGGTCATCCTCCAGCATGTCGAGCCCGAAATGGGCGGTCGGCATGGAAAGCCCGTTGCGGTCGAGATCGGCCCGCAGCGCCGCAACGCCGGCATCGTCGAGCGAGGCGTACATGGCGCCGTAGCCCTCGACTTCCTTGTAACCGGCGGCGGAGAGCTTCGGAAAGACCTCCGAAAAAGGCTGGAAATTGCGGGCGCTGTAGAGCTGAAAGCCGAGTTTCGTCATCATGTTGTCTCCTCGTAGGGTTCGGGTGGTGCCCCGGGTTCTGGTCGCCGGGCCGCTGGGGGATCAGGTCGCGGCCTGGCAGGAATAGAGATCGTAGAGGGTGAAGTCCGGCATGGTGCCCGCGGCGAGTGGCGCGGTCGGCGTGAAGGTCACCACCCGGCTTTCACCGGCGGCCAGGTCGAAGGCGTTGTCGGAATAGCGGCCGGCGAGATCGCACTCGATCATCACGAAGAGCGCGAGGCCGCCGGCAGAGACGGTGATCTCCACCGTCCCGCCCTGCCCCGGCGCCGCCTGCAGCGTCAGCCCCGAAGGCTCGAGCTCGAGCGCCTTGTAGGTACCGTGGACATAGTGGCCCTCGCCGCTCGTGCCGTTCGCGATGAAGCTCCAGGCGAGGATGCAACCGGCCGGAATGTCGTCCGCCGCAAGAATGAGCAGGGTTTCGGCCCTATCCGGCGGGCACGTCCCGCTCGCCGTCCGCAACAGGGTCTTCTCGCCGCCCGGCGTCACCGCGAAGAGGTTCATGTCGACCGCCGCCGGCTCCGGCGTGTCGTTGACCATCGAAAAGCGGAGCTCTTTGCCGTCTTCGGACGGGATCGCGGCAACCGCGACCGGCTGGAAGAAGCGGCGCGCCATGTAATGCATCGCCTTCCAGCCGCCACCGTAATCGAGGCTCGCCCAGGAGGCGACGGGCCAGGTGTCGTTGAGCTGCCAGTAGAGGGTTCCCATGCAATGGGGCTTCAAGGACCGCCAGTAGTCGACCGCCGTCCTGATCGCCAGCCCCTGCTGAATCTGGCTGAGATAGACGAAGTTTGCAAAATCCTTCGGGAAGCGGAAATAGCGGAACATCGTGCCGGCGATCCGCTCGTTGCCACCGGCATTCTTCTGGTGCAGCTCGATCACCGGCGAGGCGATGTTCATATCCTTCGCATCGGCAAAGCCGCGGATGACCGGCAGCGAGGTATAGGACTGGAAGCCGAATTCCGAGCAGAAGCGCGGTTTGACAGTTCGGTAATTATCGAAACTCTTATTCTCGTGCCAGACCGACCAGTAATGCATGTCGCCCGAACCGTCGGCGTGCCAGGCGTCGCCATAGTCGAGATAGCCGGACGCCGGGCTCGACGGCCACCAGATCGCCTCCGGCGCCGCCTTTTTGAGGCCCTGCTCGATGGTGCGGTTGAGGCGGTCGTAGGCGACGAGATAGCGGTCGCGGTTGTCGCGCGATTCCGGGAACCAGGTGAGCGCGCCGACAAGCTCGTTGTCGCCGCACCAGACCACGATGGAGGCGTGTGAGGAGAGACGCTTGACCTGATAGTCGACTTCCTCGGCGACGTTCGCGAGAAAATCCTCGGTGCAGGGATAGAGATTGCAGGCAAACATGAAATCCTGCCAGACCATGAGGCCGAGCCGGTCGCAGAGGTCGTAGAACCAGTCGTGCTCGTAGAACCCGCCGCCCCAGACGCGGATCATGTTCATATTGGCCTCGACCGCCGAACGCAGCAGGTCCTCGGTCTTTTGCCGAGAGGTCCGTGAAAAGAGCGCATCCGCCGGAATCCAGTTGGCGCCGCGGCAGAAGATTTCCCGGCCGTTCACGCGGAAGGCGAAGCGGCTGCCCGCCTCGTCCGGATCGGTGACGAGCTTGACGGTCCTGAGCCCGATCTGCCGCGTCACCACCTCGCCGGGGATCTCGACGGTCAGGCGATAGAGCGCCTGTTCCCCGCTGCCCGCCGGCCACCAGAGCCGCGGCGCCTCGATATGGAAGACATGCGGGATCGTCGTTTCGCCAGCGTCGACCCCGCAGTCGAGCAGCACCCGTTCGCCGTCGAGATCAAAATGCACCGGGACGACGGTCGGTTCGGCAGCGTAGACCGTGAGCGTGAGGTGGAGATCGACGCTGCCGTCCTCGTTGTGCACCTGGCGGGTGACGAGATGCTCGATCCGCGCCGGATCGAGCGCCTTCAGCGCGACGGTCCCGTAAAGGCCGAGTGGCGCGAGCGCGATGTTCCAGTCCCAGCCGAAATGGCACTGCGGCTTGCGCAGCATGTTGCCGTTCGGGATCGGCGAGTTGGTGGTCGAATAGGGAACATAGAAGGGCTGGCGGGCCTGACGCTCAGCTCCGGCCGCGATCGATGAATGCAGGAGGATGCGGATGCGGTTTTCACCCGGCTCCAGCGCCTCCGACACGTCCGGCCGGTAGCGGCGGAAGCAGTTGTCCGACGAGAGCACGGGGATGTCGTTGACGAAGACGACGGCAACCGTGTCGACATAGTCGAGGTCGAGATAGAAGCGGCCATCAGCACGATCGAGAAAGAAGGTCTTTTCCAGCACCCAGTCGCGCTCGGCGACCCACTGCACGCGCTCCTCGTTGCGCCCGACATAGGGGTCCGGAATGATACCCGCGGCCTGCAGAGCCGAATGCACGTCTCCGGGCAGCAGAATCGCGCAACTGTGCTCGCCGTCGCGCGAGGAGAGCTGCCATTCTCCGGAGAGATCGATCGTGGTCAAGGGTGCGGGTGATGTCATGGGTCGCTTCTCAAGATTTCTCGGCAGGTCCGTACATTTCCGTTCCCATCACGCAATCTGCCCCCTCATCCGCCTGCCGGCACCTTCTCCCCGCTCGCGGGGAGAAGGAACATGCGGCACCGCGCCGGCCACTCCCTCTCTCCGCAAGCGGGGAGAGGGTCAGGGTGAGGGGCATAGCTCGAGGGCTCAAATCCGCTCCTCCGTCGTTGCGTCGAAAAGCGAGGCGACGGCCATGTCGAAGCCGAGGCGCACCTTGGTGCCCGGCCGGTAGCGGCGGGTACCGCCGGTGCGGACGCCGAGCACGTGGCCGGCATATTTGAGCCACAGCAGGTTGTCGGCGCCCATCGGTTCCTCGATGTCCACCACCGCCTCGTGAACCTCGTCCGTCCTGACGATATCCTCGTCGACGAGGACATGCTCGGGACGCACGCCGAGCACGACCTTGCGCCCGGCGGTCAGCGCCCCGCCCGCGTCGTAGCCGTCGAGCGTGAAGTCGACGCCGTCGGTGTGGAAGACCACGCGCCCGCCCCGTTCGGCGATGTCGCCGCGGATGAAGTTCATCGACGGGGAACCGATGAAGCCGGCGACGAAGAGATTGCGCGGTCGGTTGTAGATCGTCATCGGGTCGTCGAGCTGCTGGATGACGCCGCTCTTCATGATGGCGATCCGGTCGGCGAGCGTCAGCGCCTCGATCTGGTCGTGTGTGACGTAGATCATCGTGTTCTTCAGCGACTGATGCAGCCGCTTGATCTCGACGCGCAGTTCCGAGCGCAGCTTGGCATCGAGATTGGAAAGCGGCTCGTCGAACAGGAAGACGTCGACGTCGCGCACCAGCGCCCGGCCGATCGCCACGCGCTGGCGCTGGCCGCCGGAAAGCTCGGCCGGCTTGCGCTTCAGGAGCGGCCCGATCTGCAGGATTTCGGCGGCCCGCGCCACGCGCTTTTCGATCTCCGGCTTCGGCACCTTGGCGACCTGCAGGCCGAAGGAGAGGTTCTTCTCCACCGACATCTGCGGATAGAGCGCATAGGACTGGAACACCATGCCGATGCCGCGGTCCTTCGGCTCCTCCCAGGTGACGTTGCGGTCCTTGATGAAGATCTGTCCGTCGGTCGGCTCGAGGAGGCCTGCGATGCAGTTCAGAAGCGTCGACTTTCCGCAGCCGGACGAGCCGAGCAGGACGAGGAACTCGCCGTCGCGGATATCGAGATCGAGGTTTTGCAGCACCTTCACGGCGCCGAAACTCAAAGACAGATCCTTGATGGAGACAGAATGCGACATCTTGCTTAACCCTTGACTGCGCCGGCGGCGATGCCCCGGACGAAGAGGCGTCCGGAGACGAAGTAGACGATGAGCGGGACCGCGCCGGTCAACAGCGTTGCGGCCATGTTGACGTTGTACTCCTTCACGCCCTGGACGGAGTTGACGATGTTGTTGAGCTGGACGGTCATCGGGTAGTATTCGGGCCGTGTGAACACGACGCCGAACAGGAAGTCGTTCCAGATGCCGGTGACCTGCAGGATCATCGCCACCACGAAGATCGGCAGCGACATCGGCAGCATGATGCGGAAATAGATCTGCCAGAACCCCGCCCCGTCGATGCGCGCCGCCTTGAAGAGTTCTTCCGGCAGCGAGGTGAAATAGTTGCGGAAGAGCAGCGTCAGGATCGGCATGCCGAAGATGGTGTGCACGATGACGAGGCCGGTCAGCGTGCCGTAGATGCCCATCTCGCGCAGCACGATGACGATCGGATAGATCATCACCTGATAGGGGATGAAGGCGCCGATAATGAGAATGGTGAAGAAGAAGTCGGAGCCCTTGAAACGCCAGTTGGCGAGCGCATAGCCGTTGACCGAGGCGATCAGGATCGACACCAGTGTCGAGGGAATGGTGATCCTCACCGAATTCCAGAAGCCGCGCGAAAGACCGTCGCAGTTGAGCCCCGTGCAGGCGGTCGCCCAGGCTTTCACCCATGGCTCGAAGGTGATTTCGACCGGCGGCGAGAAGATGTTGCCGAGCCGGATCTCCGGCATTCCCTTGAGCGAGGTCATCACCATCACGTAGAGCGGCAGCAGGTAATACGCGGCAGCGATGAAGAGCGTGCCGTAGATCATGATGTTGCGCGACGAGAGGACCCGCCGGGGCCGCGCACCGCGCGGCTCGGAGCCGAGCCGGCTGGAAGCGGCATCGAGGGCCGCCGCGGTCGTGTTGAGGGAGCCGGGATTAGCCACGCTTCTTTCCTCCGAATTCCAGATAGGCCCAGGGGATGATGATGATCGAGACGGTAATCAGCATCATCGTCGATGCGGCAAACCCCTGCCCGAGGTTCTGCGCCTGGAACATGTAATCGTAGACGTATTTCGCCGGCACTTCCGAGGCGATGCCGGGGCCGCCGCTGGTCTGTGCGACGACGAGGTCGTAGACGCGCACGATGCCGCTCGCGATGATGACGAGGGTGGTGATGAAGACCGGCCGCATCATCGGGATAACGATGAGGAGATAGGTCTTCCAGATCGGAATGCCGTCGACGCGGGAGGCCTTCCAGATGTCCTCGTCGATGCCGCGCAGGCCGGCGAGCAGCAGGCACATCACGAGACCCGTCCCCTGCCAGAGCCCGGCGATCAGAACGCCGTAGATGACGATCTCGGAATTGTAGAGCGGGTCGAAGGTGAAGCTCGTCCAGCCAAGCGACCGCACGACGGACTGGACGCCGAATTCCGGGTTGAGCACCCATTGCCAGACGAGGCCGGTGACGATGAACGAAAGCGCGAAAGGATAGAGGAAGATCGTCCGGAACGCGTTTTCGAACCTGATCTTCTGGTCCATCAGCGCCGCGAGAACGAAGCCGATCACCAGACTGAAAACGAGCGTGAAGAAGCCGTAGATCGCGAGATTCTCGATCGAGATCAGCCAGCGTGGGGCCGCCCACAGGCGTTCATACTGCTCGATGCCGACGAATTTCAGCCGCGGCAGAAGCTTCGAATTGGTGAACGAATAGACCACGGTCCAGATCGTGCCGCCGAGAAAGATGACGACGGCGACGAGGATCATCGGAATGGAGGCAATCTTCGCATTGAGATTGCGCAAGAGCTTGCTGGGTCGACCGGGATACGTCTGGCCCGTCATTGATATGTCCTCCTCATTCACGATCGAAGGCAACCGGGCGTATCTCGGACCGGCGATGCCGGCCGTCACCGCGGCTCACGGAAGCCCTCGCCTCTCCTTCCCGCCGGAAGGAAACATGCCGGCCGACGGAGAAAGCCGCCGGCCGGAGCGCGAAATCGCCGATCACTCCGCCGAGGCGATGATGTCGACGAAGCGCTTCTGCGCGTCTTCCGGCGTCATCGACGGATTGGCGAAGAACTCGGAGAACAGGTCTTCCTTCTGCTTCTGGCTGTCAGGAGACATGAGCTGGTCGGTGCCTTCGATCACGTTGCCCTTGGCGAGAATGTCGAGGCCCTTCTTCATGCAGTCGTTGGCAGCCGCGAGATCGACGTCGCCCCGCACCGGCAGCGAACCCTTCTTGAGGTTGAAGGCGACCTGCGTCGTCGGATTGAGAAGCGTCGAGGCCAGCACCTCCTGCGCCTTGGACTTTTCTTCGTCCTTCAGCAGCGGGAAGTAGAAGGCGTCGCCGCCCGTCGAGATGATCTCGTTGACGCCGAGGCCCGGCAGGCAGGTGTAGTCCTTGCCGGCGACCTGGCCGGCGAGCTGGAACTCACCCTGCGCCCAGTCGCCCATGATCTGACCGCCGGCCTTGCCGGTGATGACCAGATTGGTGGCCTGGTTCCAGTCCTGCACGTTCGAACCCTTCGACATCCGGCGCGCATCGTCGGCCGCCTTGAAGACCTTGGCAATCTCCGGACCGGCGGCCACCTCGGCATCCTTGTCCTTGAACACCTTGTGGAACACGTCCTTGCCGGCGATAGCCACCATCAGCACGTCGAAGGCGCCGGCCGACTGCCAAGGCTGGCCACCGACGGCGAGCGGAATGATGCCGGCCTTCTCGAGCGCCGGGGCGGCTGCGACGAACTCGTCCCAGTTCTTCGGAACGGCAACACCCGCTTTCTCGAAGGCGGCGTTCGAAAGCCACAGCCACTGCCACGAATGGATGTTGACCGGGGCGCAATAGATCTTGCCGTCGATGGTGCAGCTGTCGAGCAGACTCGACGGACGGACGATTTCCTTCCAGTTCTCCTTGGTCGCGACATCGGTGAGGTCGCGCATCAATCCCGATTCGACAAGCTCCTCCGCCTGGCGGCCATGGTTGAACTGCGTGGCCCCCATCGGGTCGCCACCGGTGATGCGGCTGACCATGATCGGCCGGGCGGTGCCGCCGGAGCCGGCGATGGCGCCGTCGACCCATTTGTTGCCGGTCGCATCGAAGGCCTTGGCGAGCTCGGCGACTGCCGCCGCCTCGCCTCCCGACGTCCACCAATGCGTTACTTCAAGATCGGTCGCCTGGGCTGCCCCGAACGGCAGAACCACGCTGGCGGCGAGCAAAACGGCAATACGACGAAAATTCATGAGTGTCCTCCCTCACTGAAACGTTGCCGTAAAAAATCTATGCGAAACATTCGACGGGCGCAACCGGGAAGAGTCGACAATCCTTTCCTAGTACACTCTTCAACCCTGAGGCGATTTTTGGTGACGGTTTTTCGAGCTGCACACATTCTCGCCGTTGCACCGCAGCAATAGCAACTTTCGGTATTTTGGCCAGAAATTTAGCGAAATCGTGTCAGATTCCGGCATGCGCCGCGCCGAGCCCTCTCTCGCACACGCAAAAAAGCTGACGTCAGCGGAGAATGCGTACCAAAAGTTGTTCCCGTCAAAATTTTATCACCGAAACACTCGACAAATTCACTGCAACGTTTCAGATTGGTCACCTTACGCTTGTTCTAAATGACCGATCCGGATTGATTGCGGCACCTGCGCCGGTGTCTATAATGCGGATCATCGTAAGCGGCGGGGAACATATGAAGAAGGGTAAGGCGAGCGAAGTCCGCAAGCCGGCTGGAACGACAGCCGAGCGGCCGACACTCAAGACCATCGCCTATATGACGGGGCTGGGCATCACCACGATTTCGAGAGCGTTGAAGGACGCACCGGACATCGGCGCGGACACGAAGGAGCGCGTGCGCATGGTCGCCCGCCAGCTCGGCTACCAGCCGAACCGTGCCGGCGTACGGCTTCGCACCGGCAAGACCAACGTCATCGCGCTGGTGCTCAGCATCGACGAGGAGATCATGGGCTTCTCGAGCCAGATGGTCTTCGGCATCTCCGAGGTGCTGACAGGAACGCCCTACCACATCGTGGTGACGCCGCATTCCCACAGCAAGGACCCGATGCTGCCGGTACGCTACATTCTCGACACTGGATCGGCGGACGGCGTCATCATCTCGCGGATCGAGCCGGACGATCCGCGCGTGCGGCTGCTGTCCGAGCAGAACATGCCGTTCGCCACCCATGGGCGCACGGATGCCGGGCTCGTTCACCCCTATCACGACTTCGACAACGAGGCCTTCGCCCACCAGGCGGTCGAGCGCCTCGTGCGCCTCGGACGCAGGCGCATCGCGCTGCTCCAGCCGCCGAGCAAGCTCTCCTACTACACCCACACGCGGGCGGGCTTCGTAAAGGGGCTCCGCGAGCACGGCGCGAAGGAGGTTCCCCTCGGCCTCAACATCGACGCGCCACTGCAGGACATCCGCGATGCGATCGAGGCGCTGATGCGCTCCGACGACGCGCCGGACGGCATCGTCTCATCCTCCGGCAGCGCCACCATTGCCGTCAATGCCGGCATCGAGGCGGCCGGAAAGCGCGTCGGCCGCGACATCGACCTCGTCTCAAAGGAATCGACGCCGATCCTCAAATGGATCCGCCCGGAGATCATCACAGCCTTCGAAGACGTGCGGCACGCCGGCCGCGAACTCGCGAAAGCGGTCATCGCCCGCATCGACGGCATCGCGCCGGAGCACCTCCAGGGCATGAGTGAGCCCGTCTGGTCCGACTGACCGCGACGGGCTCCTCTCGTCTTCAGATTTTCGCTGCGGCCTGATCGTTTACGCGCCGCTGCCCCAGGGACCGTGCGGCCGGTCGAGCCCGTCAGTGCGCTCGAAACCATGTGCTCCGAAGAAGTCCCGCTGCGCCTGGATGAGGTTCGCGGTTCCGCGCGCCTGCCGATAGGAATCGAAATAGGAGAGCGCCGAGGCGAGTGCCGGGACGGGAAGCCCCGCCGTGACGGCCGCGGCGACGACCCGGCGCAGCGCCGGCAGGCTCTCGCGAACCATGGCGGAAAAGGCCGGCGTGACGATCAGGTTCGCCGCTTCCGGGTTGGCGGTGAAGGCGCGGGTGATCTCGTCGAGGAACTGCGAGCGGATGATGCAGCCGGCCCGCCAGATCCGGGCGATGGTCGGCATCGGCAGCGACCAGCCGTACTCGCGGCTGGCGGAGGACAGCACGGCAAAGCCCTGCGCGTAGGCGGCGATCTTGGCGGCGAAGAGCGCCAGTTCGAGCTCGGTTTCGAGGGCGACGCCGGGCGGCAGTTCGAAGCGCGAACGCCCGCCGGGGAAGATGGCCTCCGCGGCAACACGCTCGTCCTTCATCGACGAGAGGCTACGGGCGGCGACCGCCGCCTCGATCGCCGTCGCCGGCACGCCCATTTGCTGCGCCTCGATGACCGACCATTTTCCGGTCCCCTTCTGGCCGGCCCGGTCGAGGATCATGTCGACGATCGCGTTGCCCGTCACGGTATCCTTCGCCTGCAGCACCTTTTCGGTGATCTCGATCAGGTAGGAATTGAGCCGGCCGCGGTTCCAGGCACCGAAGACCCCGGCGATCTCGGAAGCCTGCTTTCCGAGACCGTCGCGCAGGATACCGTAGATCTCCGCGATCATCTGCATGTCGGCATATTCGATGCCGTTGTGGATCGTCTTGACGAAGTGGCCCGCGCCGTTCGGTCCGAGCCAGGCGCAGCAGGGATCGCCTTCGTATTTCGCGGCAATGGAGGTCAAGACGTTCTCGACGCGAGCATAGGAGTCCCGCGTACCACCGACCATGATCGACGGGCCGTGGCGCGCGCCCTCCTCGCCACCCGAAACGCCCATGCCGATGAAGGTGAAGCCGGTGTTCTTCAGACGGTCGAAACGGGCCATCGTGTCGCGGAAATTGGCGTTCCCGGCGTCGATCATGATGTCGCCGCCTGCGAGATACGGCATCAGCGCATCGATCTGCGCATCGACGGCATCGCCGGCCTTGATCATGATGATGATCGGGCGCGGAGGACGGATGGCAGCGACGAACTCCTCGATCGTACGGCAAGCGACGATGTTGCCGCCCAGGTCACCCGCCTCCTGGAGGAACTCGTCGGTGCGCGCGGCCGTGCGGTTGAAGACCGCGATCCGGTTGCCCTTTTCCGCGATGTTGAGGGCGAGGTTCGACCCCATCACCCCGAGACCGATCAAGCCGATTTCAGCCGTCTGCATGCGCAAGCCTCCTTCGTTTCAGGTGGAGGCATATGTGGCACTCATCGGAACGGGCGGCAAGCGCCGATCTGCCGGGCAGCGTCAGGCGAACACCTGCGAGGAGCCGGGCGGCTCCTTCGGTCGTTCAGCGCGCCGGCCGGTCGTCGCCGTCGTCGAGGACGCGCCACGAGGCGCCTTCGAGGTCCTCGTACTGGCCGCTCTTCAGCGACCAGAGGAAGGCGAAAAGTCCGAGACCGCCGAGAAAGAGTGCGATCGGGATGAGGAAGATCAGCATGTTCATGACGCGAACGACGCCTCCGGACCGGCATAGGACGGCTTTTCATCCGTCGCGGGCTGATCGGCCATTTCGAGCCGGTTGAGCCGCAACGCATTGAGGACGACGATGATCGACGAGGTCGACATGGCGATTGCCGCAATCAGCGGTGTCGCATAGCCGAGAATCGCGATCGGAACCGCCAGCGCGTTATAGCCGATCGCGAGCGCGAAATTCTCGCGGATCAGCCGGCCGGCGCGGCGGGATGCCTGGATGGCGAACGGAACCGCATCGAGGCTGTCGCGCATGAAGACGAAATCGGCAGCCTGGCGACCGACATCGGCGGCGGTCGCCGGCGCGATCGAGACATGGGCTGCGGCAAGCGCCGGCGCATCGTTGATACCATCCCCGACCATCAGCAGCTTCTGCCCCTTGTCGGAGGCCGCGGCACAAAGCTCGGCCTTCTCGCGGGGAGAAAGGCCCGAGCGCCAGTTCTCGATGCCGAGACGACGCGCCAGCGGCGCGACGACGCCTTCGCGATCTCCCGAGAGGATGCCCACGGCATAGCCCCGGGACTTCAGCCGTGCGACCGCCCTTTCCGCACCCGGCCGCACCGCATCCTCGAAGCGGAAACGTTCGAGTTCGCGGCCGTCGAGCGACAGCACGACCTCGGAGGTCGCGTCATTCTCGCCCGCGGAGGCGCCGGCCGTCTCGCAGGCGAACGCGCGACTGCCCAGACGATAAGTGCCGTCCGGCGTAATCGCCTCGATGCCGGCGCCCGGAATTTCACGGACAGCATCGAGGTCGGACGACGGGCGGCCGCCCGCCGCGTGAAGCGCACGCGACAGCGGGTGGCGCGAATGGGCCGCGAGGCCTGCGGCAAGCGCAAGATGCTGCGGATCGACCTCCTGGCGGTTGATGAAGCGCGGACGCCCGAGCGTCAGCGTGCCGGTCTTGTCGAAGGCGATCGTGTCGATTTCGGCGAGCCGCTCCATGGCGGACCCGTCCTTGACCATGATCCCGTTGCGGAAGAGCCGGCCGGCAGCGACGACCTGCACCACCGGAACGGCAAGTCCGAGCGCGCAGGGGCAGGTGATGATCAGCACGGAGATCGCAATCAGCATCGCCTGCTTCCAGTCGCCGCCGAAGATGCCCCAGCCGAGGAAGGTGAACAGCGCGAGAAGGTGAACCGCCGGCGCATAGATCTGCGCGGCACGATCGGCGATGCGCCGGTAGCGTGCCCTGCCCCCTTCGGCGGCTTCCATGAGGCCAATGATCTCGGCGAGGAAGGAATCGCGCGCCGTCGCGGTCGCGCGGATGACCAGCGAACCGGTGAGGCTCAGCGTTCCGGCCTGCACGCCGTCGCCGGCGCTGACCGCAAGCGGGGCGCTCTCACCGTTGACGATCGAGACGTCCATGTCGCTCGAACCGGCGACGATCTCGCCGTCGACCGGTACACGATCGCCGGCGGCAAGCGCGATCCGGTCGCCGACGCGGATCTCCTCGACCGGACGGTAGTCGCGAGAGCCGTCCTCGCCGAGCACCATGGCGCCGCGTGGGCTGAGCCGCGCAAGGCCGGTGATCGCCGAGCGCGCACGGTCACGCATAACGTGGTCGAGCGTACGGCCGATCAGAAGGAAGAAGAGCAGCGACACGGTGGCGTCGAACCAGGCATGTTCGCCGTGATGAATCGTCTCCCACAGGGAGACGACATAGGAGAGTGTGATCGCGAGCGCGATCGGCACATCCATATTGGTGCGGCCGTGCTTCAGTGCATTCCAGGCGGACTGATAGAAGAACCGGCCGGCGATAATCAGCGCGGGTGCCGCGATCATCGCCGAAATCCAGTGGAAGAGGTCGCGCGTCGCGGCGTCGGCGCCCGACCAGATCGAGACCGACAACAGCATGATGTTGCCGGCCGCAAAGCCCGAAAGAGCCACGGCCCGGATCAGCTTGTTGCGCAACTCGTCGGAGGCTTCCGCTGCCGTCGTGAAGAGATGGGTTTCGTAGCCGGTCGCGGCGATCGCCCGCGGCAATATGGAGGGATCGGTCGGACGACCGCCCTGCTCTTCCCGCCAGACGATCGACACCCGTTTGGATGTCAGGTTGACGCGGGCCCGCTCGACCTCGGGAAGTTTCCGCAGGGCCGTCTCGATCGTCGTGATGCACGCACCGCAATGAACGGCGGGCACCGCGAGGTCGATCTGCTGCAGGCCGTCACCGAGGTCGCGGCTGGCGAGTCGCAGTTCCTCGGCCGTCGGCAGCGCGTGGCCCGCTCGTTCGATGTCGAGTGCGCCTTCGGTTCCAGCCGCGCAGCAGCTCATTTCTTGCCTCCCTCGCCGGGGCGCTCGTGCCGTTCGTCGAGCACGATCATCTTACCGTCGGCGAGCGCGATGCGCGGCGCCTCGTGCATGATCGGCTTGCCGTCCTTCACCGCGATCAGTTCGACGATCCACTCGCCGGCCAAAACCTCGTGACTTACGCCGTAGAGGCCGCCGCCGAGCGCCGAAAGTTCGGCGACGAAATCCTGATGCTCGCCGACAGGACGCTTGAAGTGGGCCGTCACCTTGTCTGCGGCGACGGCCTCGTCTCCCGGAAGGGTCAACCGGTAGCGGATCGCCTCACCGGAGACATCCAGCTCTCCCTTGATCCCGGAGGCCAGCATCTCGCGGATCGCCGATGCCTTGGCGTTGAATTGCTGGCTGGCGACATAGGTGTTCGGAACCACCAGGCCGCTCCACGTCGAGGAGGCGTAATAGGCCATCACGAGATTGACCGAGATGATCGTTCCGAAGAACAGCACCATGACGCCAACCATATGCCTGCCGGTGAAGACGAACCCGGCTTTTTCCTCACGCCCGCTCATTTGTGCTTCTCTCCAGGTGCGTTGAACACCGCCTTGTAGCTGTCGGCTTCCGTGCTATCCACGTCCCTGACGTTGAAGTGGAAGGTCTCGACTTCGGATTCGATCTTGTCCGCCGGCACGGTGACGAAGACTTTCAGCGTCGTCGCTTCGTCGGGCTCGACATTCACCGTGAAGGAGCGGACATCCACTTCCGACATGCCGTTCACCCGCATGGTCGCACCGGCCAGGCCGTCCAGCGTCACCTCCATGTTGCGCGGTTGCGGCACCATGTTCAAGAGGCGAACGGTGTAGCCGTTGCGGATCGACCCGTCGGATTCCAGCACGTACTGCGGATTGCGGTCGTGCAGCACATTGATCTCCAGCCGGTCACGGCCGAGCAGTGCGATGAGGAGCCCGATACCGACGGCCGTCCAGACGCCCATGTAGAGGAGCGTGCGCGGACGGAAGATGATACGCCAATTGAAGTGGCGGACCTTGTCGCTGAAGCTGCCGTCGGCGTTGCGCACGCGGTTCGGCTGGATCTCCGTCGTGCCGTTGTCGGTCGCAAGCGCCATGTTCGACTGGTATTCCTCAAGCGTCGCGTAGGCGATGAGGCCGCGCGGCCGGCCGACCTTGTCCATCACCGCATCGCAGGCGTCGATGCAGAGCGCGCAGGTGATGCATTCGAGCTGCTGGCCGTCGCGGATGTCGATGCCCATGGGACAGACGGCGACGCAGGCGTTGCAGTCGACGCAATCGCCGGCAATCTTACCCTCCGCGGCAGCCTTCTTGGTGCCACGGGTGCGCGGTTCGCCCCGCCAGTCGTTGTATGTGACGACCAGCGAGCTCTCGTCGAGCATCGCCGCCTGGATGCGCGGCCAGGGACACATGTAGATGCAGACCTGCTCGCGCATCAGGCCGCCGAAGAGATAGGTGGTGGCGGTGAGCACGGCGACGGTCATGTAGGCGACCGGTGCGGCCTGCCCCCCGATGAAATCCATCGCGAGCGACGGCGCGTCGGCGAAGTAGAAGATCCAGGCGCCGCCCGTGGCGACGGCGATCGCCAACCAGATCGCGTGCTTGGTCACCCGCTTCCAGATCTTGTCGAAGGTCCACGGCGCCGTCTCGAGCTTCATGCGTGCGTTGCGATCCCCCTCGATCGCCCGCTCGACGACCAGGAAGAGATCGACCCATACCGTCTGGGGACAGGTATAGCCACACCACGCACGGCCGACCGCCGAGGTCAGCAGGAAAAGGCCGAAACCGGCCATGACCAGAAGGCCCGCGACGAAGAAGAACTCCTGCGGCCAGATCTCGATGAAGAAAAAGTAGAAGCGGCGATGGGCGAGGTCGATCAGCACGGCCTGGTCGGGTGCGAACTCACCGCGATCCCATCTCAGCCACGGCGTCAGGTAGTAGATGCCGAGCGTCACGAGCATGACCAGCCACTTGAACTGCCGGAATCGCCCTTCTGCGCGCTTCGGAAATATCTTCTTCCGAGCCTTGTAGAGGGGTTCCCGCCGCTTGGCGGACATCACCGGCTCCGCCTCGAGGCGCTCGACCTCGTCGGAGCTTGCCGGATTGTTCTTGTCGACGTGAAGATTCATGACTTGGGACCTCGTATTCAGGCCACCCTTTTCCCACTTCGCCAGGATAGCCGCCTTGACTTATATCAAGGGGCGGCGAAGCGCCGCAACGAAGGGTGAACACAGCCGCCAGCGGCATAAGGTCACGCGCCGGGATCGCTGCCGACGCGGAGGGGCGTGCGGGCCTGACCGGCCGCGTGGGACACCCTTCAAAAAAGAGACCACGCGACAGGCGTGGTCTGAAAAGGGGACCTGATTGCATTCACGTGGTCCGGCGGCCGTTTCCGGCCGCCGGCAGGCACTGCTTACTCGCCGCCGCCCAGCGAATGGACGTAAACGGCAAGCTCCTTGACGGTGGTGTCGCCGAGGCGGGTGCCCCAGGCCGGCATCACGCCGTGCTTCGGCTGGGCGACCTGCTGGGCGATGCCCTGCTCACCCTGTACGCGCAGCCAGATCGCATCGGTCAGGTTCGGAGCACCGAACTCCCGCAGGCCCTTCGCATCCTCGCCATGGCAGGACGCGCAGTTGTCGGTAAAGACCTGCTTGCCGGGCTCGACGAGTGCCGGGTCCGACGGCGTGTTCGTCAGGCTCCAGACATAGGCGGCAACCTGCTGGATCTGCTCCGGCTCCAGGATGTCGGCGAAGGCCGGCATTTCCGACACGCGGGTGTCGGCGTCTGCATCATAGCGGATACCGTGGGCGAGCGTCGTCTGGATCGTCTCCAGATCGCCACCCCACAGCCAGTCGTTGTCGTTGAGGTTCGGGTAGCCCGGCGAACCGGCGGCACCCGAGCCGTGGCAGGGGGCGCAGTTGACCTTGAAGGCCGCGGCACCGCCGGACATGGCGAATTGCGCCAGTTCCTTGTCCGCGACGATCTGGTCGAGAGGCAGGGCGGCGATCTTGTCGAGATAGACCGCCTGTGCTGCCTTGGCCGCCGTCATTTCCTCGGTCAGTGCTGCACGGTTGGTGTGGTTCAGCAAGCCCTTGGTGTTGTCCGTCAGCAGCGGCCAGGCCGGATAGGCGATGGTATAGCCGATCGCCCATACGATGGTCGCGTAGAAGAACCAGACCCACCAGCGCGGCAGCGGGTTGTTGAGCTCACGAATGCCGTCCCACTCATGGCCAGTGGTTTCGACGCCACTGATTTCGTCAATATGTTTCTCAGACATCTCTTAGTCCTCCTTGAGAGGGATGCGCGCGATCTCGTCGGCCAGTTTCTTGCCGCCGGGCCGGTAGGTGAAGAGGATCACGCCGACGAAGAACAGGGTCATGCCAAGCAGGCCCCAGCTGTCGGCGAAGTGGCGCATGGCCGTGTAGGTTTCCATGTGCCCCTCCTCAACGATATCCGGTCGCGTCGTCATAGGTGGTGAAGTCCACCAGCGTGCCGAGCATCTGGAGATAGGCAACGAGTGCATCCATCTCCGTCAGCTTCGCCGGATCGCCGTCGAAGTCACCCACCTTGGCCTTGGGATAGCGCGCCAGCAGTCCCGAGGTGTCTGCGTTCGGATCGGCCTGGGCGGCGAGATCCGCATCCGCATTCGCGATCATGTCGTCCGTATAGGGGACGCCAACGATCTTGTTGGTCTCGAGGTTCGCGGTGACGTTCGCGACCTTGAGCGGCGTCGTCTTCAGGAACGAGTAGCTCGGCATCACCGACTCCGGAACGACGTCCCGGGGCTCGGTAAGGTGCTGAACGTGCCATTCGTTCGAATAGCGGTCGCCGACGCGCGCCAGGTCAGGCCCAGAGCGCTTCGATCCCCACTGGAACGGATGGTCGTACATCGACTCCGCGGCCAGCGAATAGTGCCCGTAGCGTTCCACTTCGTCGCGGAACGGACGGATCATCTGGCTGTGACAGACATAGCAGCCTTCGCGGATGTAGATGTCGCGACCGGCGAGTTCCAGCGGCGAGTACGGCCGCATTCCCTCTACCTTTTCGATGGTGTTCTCGAGGTAGAAGAGCGGAACGATTTCGACGATGCCCCCGACGGTCACGACCAGCAGCGATGCGACGAGGAGAAGGCTCGCGTTCTTCTCGAGGACTTGGTGTTTATCAAGAATAGACATGAGAGCCTTCCTTCTTATTCAGCCGGCTGGACAGCAGCGGGGACAACCGAACCGGGGATCGGTGCTTCCTGCCGTTCGTAGCCGAGGATGGTCATCACGACGTTGTAGGCCATGATGATACCGCCGGTGAGGTACATCGCACCGCCGACGGCGCGCAGGACGTAGTAGGGGAACATCGCGGCGACCGACTCGGCGAACGAGTAGACCAGGAAGCCCTGTGCATCGTATTCGCGCCACATCAGACCCTGCTGGATACCGGCAACCCACATGACGGCGGCGTAGAGAACGATGCCGAGAGTGGCGAGCCAGAAGTGCCAGTTGACGAGCCGCAGCGAGTAGAGGCGGTTGCGGTTCCACAGCTTCGGCGTCAGGTAGTAGACCATGCCGAAGGAGATCATGCCGACCCAGCCGAGAGCGCCCGAGTGCACGTGACCGATGGTCCAGTCCGTGTAGTGGCTGAGCGAGTTCACCGCCTTGATCGACATCATCGGGCCTTCGAAGGTCGACATGCCGTAGAAGGCGATGGCGATGACCATCATGCGGATGATCGGGTCGGTACGGATCTTGTCCCATGCGCCCGAGAGCGTCATCAGACCGTTGATCATGCCGCCCCACGAGGGCATCCACAGCATGATCGAGAACACCATGCCGAGTGTCTGCGCCCAATCCGGCAGAGCGGTGTAGTGCAGGTGGTGCGGGCCGGCCCAGATGTAGAGGAAGATCAGGGCCCAGAAATGGATGATCGAAAGACGGTAAGAATAGACCGGGCGACCGGCCTGCTTCGGAACGAAGTAGTACATCATGCCGAGGAAGCCGGCAGTCAGGAAGAAGCCCACGGCGTTATGGCCGTACCACCACTGGGTCAGCGCATCCTGCACACCCGAGAAGGCCGAATAGCTCTTCACGCCGAGGAAGGAGACCGGAACCGCGAGGTTGTTGACGATGTGCAGCATCGCGATCGTGACGATGAACGACAGGTAGAACCAGTTCGCGACGTAGATGTGCGATTCCTTGCGGGTCATGATCGTGCCGAGGAAGGCCAGCAGATAGGCAACCCAGACGACGGTGAGCCAGAGGTCGACGTACCATTCCGGTTCTGCGTATTCACGCCCCTCGGTGATCCCGAGCAGATAGCCCGTCGCGGCCATCACGATGAAGAGCTGATAGCCCCAGAATACGAACCAACCGAGCGAGCCGCCGAAGAGGCGCTGGCGCGAGGTGCGCTGAACCACATAGAAGGAGCTTGCGATCAGAGCATTGCCGCCAAAGGCGAAAATGACCGCCGACGTATGCAACGGACGCATGCGGCCGAAATTGAACCAGGGCTCAATGTTCAGGTCGGGGAATGCGAGCTGCAACGCGACCACGACGCCGACGAGGAAACCGACGACTCCCCAGAAGACGGTCGCGATGACGCCGTATTTCACGACCTCATCGAAATATTCGGATTTGACCTGTGCGGCGGACTTTGCGTTCGCGGGTGCGAACTTCATCTGCCGCAGCATGACGACCGTACCGCCAAGCAGCACGACGAAGGCGACCGTCATGTGGACAGCGAAAAGGCTGTCCTGGGCGAAAGCCACCCCGAGCAGCGCGGCGAAGGCGAGGATCGCCATCACCATAGTTTCTAGTGTGTAATTCATTGTTGGAACCCCCAACGGCTTGCTGATCAACCGCAGAGGATCCCCGATAGGGCGGAGAATCCTCCTGCGCTGTGTGCAGAATTGACATCGAGTGCCTCAAGGCACCTTGATTTAAATCAATGCAGGAAAATGGTGCTTAAGGGAAAAGTGAATATTGTCGCAGCCACCCCGAAATGATGCCGCAGGGCGCGTCGGGAGCCAGGAATGGCCCGCTTGGACCTCGCGGGCGCGGGGAACGAAGGGCACGTCTGCGACCCGAATGCGCGGACGAGGTACCGGAGATGACGGTAATGAAAGCAAAAACCAGCGGAACGGGATCCGAGACCACGTCGGAATCGCCGGTTCCGTCCGCACCACTCAACGACAACCAGCGGACGCTTGCGTGGCTGCGCCGGGCCCATGACGAGCAACTCGCTCTCTGCAACGAGCTCGAGGAAATCGCCGACTCCCTCCCCTCCAATGTCGATCGCCAGAAGTGCCTCTACGCCGCCAAGATGCTCGGCCCCCTCGTCCAGAGCATCCATGAGTACGAGGAGACGGTGCTGTTTCCCTGGATCGAGTCGCAGCGCGGCCCGCAGCTTCGGGAAACGATCGAACGGCTGAAGTTCGAACACTGCGAGGACGAATGCTTCGCGGAGGAACTGACAGACGCGCTCCTGAAGCTCGGCACCGGCGATGCGGTCAACATGGAAGCCGTCGGCTACATGTTACGCGGCTTCTTCGAGGGCGTGCGCCGGCATATCGCCTTCGAGCGCGACTGCCTGCTGACGCAGTTGCCGCCGGATGCGACACCCAACGGGCATCACTGACCCCGCAGGCGGCCGGACGCCACGCATCTGCATCGACTACGCGGCGATCTTGCGCCAGGGCTCCTGCTTCGGCCGAATCAGTACCACCGCGCCGACGATCCGGCCATCATTTCCCTCGAACGGCGTCATCGTGCAGTACGCCACCCCTTCGCGGCCCCACGGCCGGTAGGAGAAGGTGAACGTCAACTTTTCGCCGGCAAAGCAGCGGTCGAGCCGCGTGCGCGTGAAATCTTCGAAGTGACTGCCGGGCATGAACTCCGCGACGTGGCGGCCGACGATCTCGATCTGTCTGCGCTTCAGGATCGAGGCATGTGCAGGATTGGCATAGAGATAGCGATAGTCGGTGGTTACGACTGCAACCTGCTCCGACAGCGTATTGAGGATCGATTCGTTGAAGAGATTGTCGTCGCCCGCAATCGCTGCCACCCTTACCTGCTCACTCTTCCCGGTCGCCGGCCGTTCCTCCCCGTCTCCGAAATACCGGTCGAGAAGCGTCGACAGGACGGAGGCATGGCGCGTGACGCAGGATCGGTCGTCCGCGTTGTCGCGAATGAGACCGCCGATGAAGCGCAACTGTTGATATATCTCCCTGCTGTCCGAGGCGTGATACTCCACCGCGGCCACGATAAGCGGATCGAGTTCCCTGTCGAGCAACCGGACGAGACGGTCGTCGCCGAAACGAATCGCCTGCCGAAGCTGCGCGCTCTTCAAGGCAACCGCCTCGAACAGTGCAAGCAGATTGTCTTTTCGTGTCGCTTCTGACATCGAGGAGCACTCCCGGCTGACCCAGCATAGACGGCTTCAGCCGCGCCGGGGTGTCGCGTTCGGAACAGAGATCCCGCGACGCATCACAAGTCGGGTAACACGAATAGCCGACCGACTCAACAACTTGACTTTAGGGGTAAATGCGGCTCTGCACAGGTAAGAACAGTCCATGACAGCGCGACCCGCCGGGACACGCGATGATTGTCACCCGAGATCGAGACTTCGCTTGATGTCCCAGCGATCGTGATACCAGAGCCATTGCTCGGGATACTCCCGCACCCACGATTCGACCTTGTCGTTGAGGAGCTGGGCCGTCGCCGTGACGTCGAGCTGGCCGACCTCGGTGCGCGGCAGCGCGACCTTCGGTTCGATCTCGAGCCGGAAGCGGTTGCCGGGGAGCCGGATGCACCGCGCCGGGTACACGTCACAGTCGAACTGCCGTGCGAGCTTGGCGAGGAGAGGATTGGTCTTCACCGGCCTGCCGAAGAAGGTCGTGGTGACGCCCTTCTTGAATTTCTGGTCGACCAGCACGCCGACACCGCCGCCCGCTTCGAGCTGGCGGGCGAGCGCGAAGGACGAGCCGGCATGCGAGGGAACCAGCTTGCCCATTCGCTTCTTGCGGAAATCGAAGACTTTTTCGGCGATGTAGGGATTGTTCGGCGGGCGAAAGAGCACGCTCACGTAAAGGCCGAAGGCCGCGCCGGCGACCGGCAGCAGCTCGAAGTTTGCGGTATGCGCGGTGAAGACGATGAAGGGGCGCGGATGATCGCGCAGTTCCAGGAAGAGCGGAATGCCGCTCACCTCGATCCTCCCCTCTCCCTGTCTTTCAGGATCGAAATCGAAGAGCTGGTCGAGGAAGACGTATTCGGCGGCGAGCCTGCCCATATGGCCCCAGCTCGCGACCGCGATCCGCTCGAGTTCGGCCTCGGACTTTTCCGGGAACGCATTGCGCAGGTTGGTGAGCATCAGCCCGTGACGCCGCGTCTTCGGTCCGATCCTGCGCATCAGCCAGTCGGCGAAGTTCATCGCCGGATCGGCCGGGAAAACCTTGAGAAGCGTCAGGAAACCGAAGGCGAGCTGCGCCACCAGCCACTGCTGGAAGCGGCGCAATGCAAGCACGATCCGGGTGACGAAGAGCTTCAAGGCGTCAGTCCATCCTGAGGATGATCTTGCCGAACACCTGTCGGGTCTCCATGCGGCTCAGCGCCATGTCGATGTCCTCGAGGCGTACTTCGGTGTCGATGACGGGATGAACGATGCCGCGTGCCATCTTCTGCATCGCGTTCGCCATGTTTTCCATCCGGCAACCGAAGGAGCCGAGCAGCTTCAGTTGCTGCTGGAACAGCATCATCAGATTCATGTCGGTCGAGACACCGGAGGTCGAGCCGCAGGTCACCAGCCGTCCACCACGCTTCAGGCACAGCATGGAGCCGGCCCAGGTGTCCTTGCCGACATGTTCGAAGACGACGTCGACGCCCTTCTTCTTGGTGATCTTGCGGACGACGCCTTCAAAGCGGTCGGTGCGGTAGTTGATGACGTGGTCGGCGCCGAGCGCCTTGGCAGGCTCGATCTTGTCGTCCGAGCCGACCGTGGTGATGACCGTGCAGCCCATCTTCTTGGCGAGCTGGATCGCCGCCGTGCCGATGCCCGAGCCGCCGGCATGGACGAGGATCGTCTCGCCGGGTTCGAGTTTCGCGTTGTCGAACAGCATGTGCTCGACGGTCCCGAAGGTCACCGGGGCGAGCGCCGCGCCGACCACATCGACACCGGGCGGCGCCGGAACGAGCAGACGGGCCGGCAGGTTGATCTTTTCCTGGGCGAAACCGTCGAGATGGAAGCCGTGCACGCCGCCCACGTGTTCGCAGAGATTGTCGCGGCCCTCGCGGCAGGGCTTGCACAGGCCGCAGGTGCGCGCGCCATAGATGGCGGCGAGCTGGCCGGGCAGGATGTTGCCGACACCCGGTCCGATCGCCTCGACCACGCCCGACGCCTCGGCGCCGATGACGAGCGGCATCTTGCGCTTGGCGAACGCCATGCCGCGCCAGCCCCAAACGTCGATGTGGTTGAGCGCGACGGCCTTGACCCGGAGCGTCACCTCGCCCGGCCCCGGCGCTTCCGGTTCCGGCAGATCGACAATTTCGAGCTTGCGGTCATCGACCAGCTGCAATGCGCGCATGAATCCCGTCCTTCGCCTTTCGGCGTTCCGATACACTCTTTTTCGTGGCGTTCCGATTAAGCCGGTTCACGCGTCATGACAAGGCTGGCGTTCTGCCCGCCGAAACCGAACGAATTCGACAGCACGGCGGATACATCCGCCGTACGTTTAACATTCGGAACCACGTCGAGCTCCATCGCCGGATCGGGATTGACGTAGTTGATGGTCGGCGGGATCGTGCCGGTCAGCATGGTCTGGAACGAAAAGACCGCTTCGACCGCGCCCGCCGCCGTCAGCGTATGGCCGATCATCGACTTGTTCGACGACACTGGAATCTGCTTCAGCCGATCGCCGAAGACGGCGAGCATCGCGCCGTATTCCATCTTGTCGTTTTCCGGCGTCGAGGTGCCGTGGGCGTTGACATAGTCGATGTCCGCCTCGCCGATCCCTGCATCGGCAAGCGCCGCACGCATCGTGGCGATCGCCGGGCCGCCGTCCGGCGAGGACCGCGTGCGGTGGAAATGGTCGGCCTTCTCGCCGCATCCCTTCATCACGCCGAGGATCTTCGCGCCGCGGGCGACGGCCGATTCCATCGATTCGAGGACAAGCGTTGCCGCGCCCTCGGCGATCACGAAGCCGTCGCGGTCCTTGCTGAAGGGCTTGGACGCCTTCTCCGGCGCATCGTTCTGGGTCGAGAGTGCCGACAGCAGCGAGAAGCGGATCACCGCCTCGACGCTGATAGAACCGTCGGTCGCAACCGTCAGCGCGCGCTCCGTGCGGCCCTGGCGGATCGCCTCGACGCCGAGCTGGATTGCGGTGGCACCCGACGCGCAAGCGGTCGAGAGCGTGACCGGCAATCCGCGCGTGCCGAAGCGGTCGGCGAGCCGTTCCGAGATCGAGCCGAACTGAACCGCCTCGAGGAAGACCGGATCGGGCTTCGCCCGCATCGCGGCAAGGAAGCGCTCGTAGACGTCGCCGTCATGCTCCGGTGGCGGCGCCCGCTCGGCGAGCGCAAAACGGTCGGACCATTCCGGTTCGACGGGCGGGGCTGCGAGGAACAGCGGGCCGTTGAAGTCGCCCGAGAGACCGGCCTGGCCCAGTGCCTCGATCGTGGTTTCGCGGGCGAGAGCATAAGACCGCTCGACGGCGTTGGCGGCGGGGATATCGATGAAATCGACGGTGCCGCCGATACGCGTCGGCATGCCCTCGGTCGGGAAGCGCTTGATTGCATGGATACCGGACTTGCCGGCCGTCAGCGCGTTCCAGTTGTCGGCGAGCCCCTGGCCGAGCGAGGTGATCACGCCCATACCGGTCACGACGACGATCGGGCGCCCGAGATGATCCTTGAAGCGGTTGTCGGTCATGGATCCCTTCCTTCTCACGCGTCGGTCGAAACGAGGGCGACGCCTTCGCCGTGGACATAGCCCACCGTCGTCACGACGGCGTGGCGGGCGGGTGCGGCCATCGCCGCCTCGTGTGCCGGATCGAAGGGCGGCACATTCGCGTGGCTGTCGAGGGCAAGGGCCGCAAGCGCCAGCCCGAGCGGGAATTGCGCTTCCATGCCGTGCCCGGTGCTGCCGCCGTAACCGCGCACCGGTGCTGCCGGAAAGCGGCGATCGAGCACGGCCTTCTCGCGGCGCGCCAGATCGTGCAGGCCGCTCGAACCGGAAAAGACCACCGTATCAGACGGTGCGTCCGCGACATCCGAGAGCAGGCGCTCGATCCGGGCCTCGAAGCGACCGCTCTCGCGGCTGCCGCGATCACCTTCGACCGCATCCAGAACCGCATAGATATGGGCGCCCCGCGCCTCGGCGTGCTCCCGGCGTTCGAGCACGAGGAAAGCGCCGACCGATCCGAGCATCATGCCACCGCCGGCATCCTCTGAGCGCGACCACAGGGGCCGCCATTCACCGGTCGCATGTGCGCGGATGCCTTCGACGAGCAGCAGGATGTCCGGACGTTCGGCGATGAAGGCACCACCGACGAGCGTGTGGGTCGACTGGCCGCAGCGCAGGCGCGCGAACGCCGTTTCGATCGCGGAAATGCCGGCCGATTCCTCGCCCATGAAGGTGCGGGAGGAACCGGTGACCTTGTGCACGATGGAAATGTTGCCGGCCATGAGGTTGGAAAGCTGCGCCAGGAAAAGCGTCGGGCGAAGCTCGGTCGTCAGCTTCTCGACCAGGAGCCTGTCGCGATCGTTGCGGCGCAGGGCCTCGTTGACGATCAGCGTGTCGACGTTGACGTCGCGCTCGCCGCCGCCGGCCGCGACGATCAGGTCCATCGTGCCGCAGAGTTCGGCATTGTCCTTCAACCCGGCATCATCGAGGGCAAGACCCGCGGCATAGACGCCGAGCCGCTGCCAGTTTTCCATCTGGCGCTGGTCGCCGCGCTTGGCGATCTGCGTCGACCAGTCGATCTCCGGCAGGTGGTGGAGCGGATACGGCTTGAACTTCTCCGTCTCGACCACCGGCTCGGGCGCCGTCGCGGCGGACAGCAGGGCGATATGCGGCTCCTTGCCGGTTCCATGGCAGGTGACGATGCCAATACCGGTGATCACCACGTCGTTCGGCTTCTTGCTCATTCTCTATCCTTCAGCCGGCAATCCTTCGGCCGGCGTTCCATCCGGCGCATCCCTACGCCTTGCGCGGCGGCGCTGGCAATAGCTTTCGCAACCGGCGGGACTTGTCGGAAAATCCGCGAAGGCGGGCTGCCGCTCAGGCGCCGCCCTCCGCTTCGATGGCCGCCATCAGCCCGACCTCGACCGCACGGTTGCGGACGATCTCCGCCAGCGGCACCTCGCTGAAGGGCATGGTGCGCAGCTTGAGCTGGGCGTCGCAGATCTTCTTGCCGGCCGATGCGATCTTCGCCTTGGTGACGGCGAAACCCGAACCGTCGTGTTCGAGCACGGCCTCGATGTCGAGCACGGCACCGGGCTCGACGAAACTGCGCATTTTCGCGCCGTCGACCGACATCAGGAACGGCATCGATGAAAAACCGCTCGCCGCCAGCACGAGAAAACCCGAGGCCTGTGCCATCGTCTCGATCAGCAGCACGCCCGGAACGAGCGGCATTCCGGGGAAATGACCCTCGAAGACAGGGCTTTTCTCCGGCACGACCGAGCGAGCCCGGAGCGTGCCGTCACGGAGACTCACGGCCTCCACCCTGTCGATCATCTGGAAGTATTCGAGCAGCATTGCGTTTCGTCCGCCGGGCCGATCAGCCCTTGGCGGCGCGCAATTCGTCGATCTTCGAGCAGAGATTCTTGAGAACGAAGTATTCCTCGGTGGAAACCTTGCCCTCGTTGACTTCCTGCGTCCACTGTTCGAGCGGGATCTTGATGCCGAATTCCTTGTCGATCGCAAAGACGATGTCGAGGAAGTCCAGGCTGTCGATGCCGAGATCGTCGATCGTGTGGCTTTCAGGCGTAATGGTTTCGCGGTCGATCTCGCTGGTTTCAGCGATGATGTCGGCAACTTTGTCGAATGTAGCGCTCACGCTAATTACCTCATATGTCTTAAATCCGAGTTCCACATAGGGAAAACTCGTCCAAAAGCCAATGCCCTCTTGCGTCGGCAGGAAAATTTGCCGTTGCAGTGTTGCTCAAACAGCAATCGAGTGCCGGCCCTTGCCGGTCGACAGGTAGCTGTCGAAGACGGCCGCGATGCTGCGGGTGAAGGGCTTGCCGGTTTCGGTGATGCGGACCTGATCGGCGACGATCTCGCAGACTCCGTCAGCGTTGCTTGCGACATACTGGCGGGCCTCGGCGATCACTGCCTCGGCGATCTTCGGGAATCGATTCCGGATGTCGGCAAACGAGAAGGCAAAGCGGCACATCAGGTCCTCGATGACCTTGGCCCGCATCCGGTCGTCGTCTGTCAGCTCGATGCCGCGCACGACCGTCAGCCCCTGCCCCACCGCCATCTTCTGGTATTCGCCGGTCGCCGGCATGTTCTGGACATAGCCTTCGGGCAACTGCCCGATCGAAGACGCGCCGAGGCCGATCAGCGCATCCGCCGCATCGTCGGTATAGCCCTGGAAGTTGCGGTGCAACCGACCCTCGCGGCTCGCAATCGCCAGCTTGTCGCCGGGCTTGGCAAAATGGTCGATGCCGATCGGCTCGTAGCCGGCCTCAACCAGCATCTCGGCAGCGCGGTTCATCTGCCGGAAGCGCATCTCGACACCGGGAAGCGCCTCTTCCGGAATCATCGTCTGGTGCTTCTTCATCCACGGCACATGGGCATATCCGAAGAGCGCGATGCGGTCGGGCGCCAGCGAGAGAATATCCCGGACCGTGGCTTCCAGCGTCTCGAGAGTCTGATACGGCAGACCATAGAGGATGTCGCAGTTGACCGAGTGCACGCCTCGCGCCCTGACCGCCTCGACGACACCTTTCGTGTGCTCGAAAGTCTGGATACGGTTGATCGCCTTCTGCACGTCCGGATTGAAGTCCTGAACACCGAGGCTCGCCCGGGTCATGCCGATCGCCGCCAGCGCGTCGTAGCGCGCGTCATCGAGATCGTTGGGGTCCATTTCGACGCTGATCTCGGCGTCGTCGCGGAATGAGAAGTGCGCGCGCAGCGCCGCCATCAGGGCGATCATGTCTTCCGGCTTCAGCATGGTCGGCGAGCCGCCACCGAAATGCACGGCGCTCACCTTCGCATCCCGGTTGACGAGTCCCCCGACGTGGGCGATTTCGCTGTGGAGCGCCTCGAGGTAGACGGTAATCGGATCGTATTTCAGCGTATGTTTCGTGTGGCAGGCGCAGAACCAGCACAGCCGATCGCAATAAGGAATGTGGATATAGAGCGAGATATCTTGCCCTTCTCCGAGATTCTGTAACCATTGCGCATATTTGTCGCAGCCGACGCCCTCGTGAAAATGTGGCGCGGTCGGATAACTCGTGTAACGTGGCACCGCGCCGGAATACTTGCCCAGAAGGCCTTCTCGCATGAACTTCACCGCAATTGTCAGGATAAGCAATTGCTTAATTATTAACAGGAGACGGGTCCGCAGCCTTTGACTTCGATCAATTTGCTGTTAAAATTACGGCATAAGAAAATAGGAGGGTGCGCGGCACCTTTCGCGGTCGAAACAGGGTGTTCCTGGTAAGCGCGAACAGGCGTAGGGATGGGCGGGCAGATGAGACCGATCGACATTATGGATGCCCTGAAGAGAAACGTTCTCGAGTGTGAAGGCCCTGCGGTCTGCAAGGCCTGCGAAGCACGTCATGGTGGTGTCTGCGCGAGCCTCAGCGTTCCGCAGCTGGTGGAACTCAACAAGCACTCCTCCCGCCGCAAGGTGGAAGCCGGCAACGAGGTCATCGGCCAAGGCGAGTCCGTCTCCACCTACAGCAACATCCTCAACGGTGTGGTGAAGCTCTCCAAGATGATGGCTGACGGCCGCCAGCAGATCGTCGGCCTGCAGTTTGCGCCGGACTTCCTCGGCAGACCGCACCAGGAAGAAAGCACCGTCACCGCCGAAGCGGCGACCGACACGGAGATATGCACCTTCCCGCGGGCACTCATCGACCGGATCGCCAATGAGACCCCGGACTTCGAACGCATACTCTACGAGCAGTCGTTGAAGGAACTCGACGAGGCGCGCGACTGGATGCTGACCCTCGGCCGCAAGACGGCGCAGGAAAAGGTCGCAAGCTTCCTGCACCTGATCGCGACTCACATCGATCCGGAGAATGCGAGCCCCCGGACCTTCGACCTGCCGCTCTCCCGCGCCGATATCGCCGATTTCCTCGGCCTCACCATCGAGACCGTGAGCCGGCAGATGACGAAGCTGCGCAAGGAAGGCATCATCGTCATCGAAAACAACCGCCACGTCACGGTGCCGAGCCTCGAACGGCTGCGCTGCGTCGCCGGCAACGACTGAGCCACAAGGCCCCCCCTCTGTTGTGGCGGGAGCGCGTCTACCGCGCTTCCTAAGGCTTGCTCTTCGTCTCCGCCATTTTCTCCGGCAGGATTCGCACCGCCGCCCCGGTCAGCGCGGCGTTGATTTCCTGCGCCTTGCGGAGATGATCGAGAACGATCGGCAGCGTCGAAGCGGCGAACCTCTGCATATCTCCGTCCTCCCCGGCATTAATCTCCCAGGCCAGAAGCTGCGCCGTCTTCTGATGATCGACGATCTGCGCCTTGATATAGGCCACGTCGAACGCATCGCCATCGAGTTTCTCCAGCCGGTCGCGAACGACCTGATGGTCCGGGTGAAGCTCTTCGGGAAGCGGTATCTTCGCCGCCTCCGCAAGATCCTTCAGTTTGCTGTTGGCATCGGAATGGTCGCGAACCAGCGTCGCGGCAAAATCCTTGACCGAGTCGGCCTTCGCCTTGCCGTCCGCCATCCTGCCGAGTTCCACTTCGGCCATTCCGCCGGCCGCAAGGAGCTGCGCGAAGAGCCGGTCAGCGTTGTTCGTCTGGTGCGGAGCCGGAACACCGGGTTCCGACATCCTCGTGTCGGCTCCCATGCCGGCGGGGTTACCGATCTGTGCCGCGGCGGTGCCGCAGAGGAGCAGGAGCCCGGCCGTAACGACGATTGGGAAGCGAGACATGATCCGTACCTTCCTTCTCACAGGGTCAGCAGATAGGAGACGAGGTCCTTCTTCTCCTGCTCCGCCAGCTTGACGCCGAGCACGAGATTGAAGAACTCGACGGTATCGGCGAGGGTCATCAGGCGGCCGTCATGCATATAGGGCGGCGAATCCTTGATCCCGCGCAGCGTGAACGTCTTGATCGGGCCGTCCGGCATGGCGACGAAGTCGTTGAATACCTGCCCGATCTTGTAGAAGCGCTCGAGCTTCAGGTCGTGCATGTTGTTATCCATGAATTCGGTCTGGGGCACGTGGCACTCGGCGCAACGCCCCTTGCCCATGAAGACCTTCTCGCCGGCGAGCTCCTGCGGCGTGGCAACCGCGGGATCGAGCCGCCCGAACGGGTCGAGCTTCGGCGCCGGCGGAAAGTCGATGATGTTCTGCATCTGCGCCATCATCGCGACCTGGTTCGGCCGGTCGGGAAGGTTGACGCCCTTGCGGGTGGCGCTGACGTGGTCGCCGTTGAAATACGCCGTGCGCTGCTCGAACTCGGTGAAGTCCTCCACCGACCGCAGCGAGCGTTTCGACCCGTGGATCTGCTGGTTGAACATGCCCCTGAGGCTGGTGGTGTCGAAGCGGAAACGGTCGGCCTGCGGCCGCACGTCCGGCGTCTGGTGGAAGGCCGCATTGGTGTGGAAGTTCGCATGGCAATCGAGGCAGGCGACGCCCGTGCTCTGGTCGGCGACCTTGCGGTCCTCCGTCTGGTTGAATTCCTCTTGCGGGAACGGCGTGAGCAGCAGCCGCAGCCCCTCCATCTGGACGGGCGTGATGATGCCGTTCGTCAACTCGTAGAAGTTCTTGATCGTCAGCAACTGCCCGCGGGAAACGTCACCGAGCTCGGGATGGGTCGTCAGGAAGACCGGCGGGGGAAATTCCGGCGTCAGGTTGTCGGGAAGGTCGAAGTCCACGTCGAAACGTCGAAGGTCTCGCATTTCCCGAGCGTGGATTTCATCGATCTGATGGTCCGGAAACACCTGACCGCCGGTCGCCTGCTTGACGTGCGGCAGCGGCAGAAAGCCCTCCGGCAACAGATTGCGGTCCTTGATCTCGGCCGGCGTCATCGCGGCGAGATCGTCCCAGCTGGTTCCCTCCGGAAGCTTCACCCGGACGCCGTCCTGCACGGGCTTCATGCCACCGGACATCATGACACCGTCCATGGGCTTGTCGGAAAGATCGTAGCGGCGCTCGAGGAGCGAGCGCTGCCTCTGCATGACCGCGTCCTTCTGCGCCTCGTCGATCTTGCGCACCTCCGAGAAGGGCATCGTCGGCAGCGGCCGATATGTCACGTCCGGAGGAAGCGGATCGGACAGTGCTCCGAACCCGAGCACGGTTGCGCCGGCAAGAGCCGACCCGCAAAACGCAAGCAACGCAGACTGTCTCCGCATGTCCCTCTCCTCGGCTCACCGATGCGCCAGCCGCCCGAACGGACGAACAGGAGAAGAGTTCCCGCGAATTGTGAGAGAGCGCGAAATAACACCGGTTGTCCGCCGCGGCGCGGAAAGCGCCTAGCGCGCGATGATGATCTTGGTGTTGGCGAGGCCGTTGCTGGTCGCGAGATTGAAGAAGATCGCCGCATTGTCGGGGTGGAGCCGCACGCAACCATGCGACACCGGCCGCCCGAGGCTTCTCACCTCGTAAGTGCCGTGGATGGCGTAGCCCCCCTTGAAGAAGATCGCGTAGGGCATGGGTGCATTGTCGTATTTGCGCGACCGGTGATAGCGCGAGGCCCAGCGCGCGGTAAAGATTCCGGTCGGCGTCCGGTAACCGCGGCGGGCGGTGGAGACCTTCCACGTATATTGCGGCTCGCCGTTCACCGAGACCCTCATCGTCTGCGCCGAGAGGCTGATCTGGGCGACGACGGTATCGGCGAGGGCCGCAACAGGACCGGCAACCGAGAAGACGGCAATCAAGAACAAGGCGACAAGCCGGCGCATCCCTCGAACACTCCCGTTGGGCGTGAGAACCGTCCGATATTAGCGCAAAAGGGGTAAACAAACACCAGCGCGGCCGGAATCACCTTCAGAGAAGGATTGCGATCACCATCAGAACGAGCACGAGCACGGCCAGCGACGAGCAGGCGGCGTCGAAGATGCCGACGGCCGCGCCGATATCGCCCGCTCCGGCCTCGGCGCGGCCGGCGCCGTTGATCATCGGTTCGCTCACCACCTGGCCGCCATAGGTGCGCGGACCGGCGAGCCGGATGTCGAGTGCTCCAGCCATAGCGGCTTCCGGCCAGCCGGAGTTGGGCGAACGATGGAGGCGGCTGTCGCGAAAGGCGACGGACAGCGAACAACGGGCGGCGGCGCGCCCCTGACGTATCGCCGCTCCGGCGGCGATCAACAGGCTCGAGAGCCGCGCCGCCGGCCAGTTGGCGAGGTCGTCGAGGCGCGCAGACGCCCAGCCGAAATCGAGATATTTCGGGCTTTTGTGGCCAATCATCGAGTCGGCCGTGTTCAGCATCTTGTAGGCGAAGATGCCCGGCAGGCCGGCAACCGCGTACCAGAAGGCCGGCGCAACCGTGCCGTCGGCGAAATTTTCCGCAAGGCTCTCGATGGCAGCGCGCACGACGCCTGCCCCGTCGAGCGTCTCCGGGTCGCGTCCGACGATCATGGAGACGGCGCGACGCCCGCCGGCCAGTCCCTCGCGGCGAAGGCCGTCGGCGACGGCCGCGACATGATCCTTCAGGCTCTTCTGCGCCAGCAGGACCGCGACGACCGCGACCTCCAGCAGGAAGCCGAGAAGGCCGAGCGCGGCAAAGAGACCGTGCAGCAGGCAGCCGGCGAGCGCGGCTCCGACCAGAAGCAGCGCAATCGCCACCACGCCGTTGCGGCGACGAACGTCGCCGGCGAGCGAATCGCGGTTCATTCGCCTGTCGAGCGCATCGATCGCCGCGCCGAAAACCACGACCGGATGGCGGACGCGCTGCCACAGCCACGCGGGATCGCCGACAAGCCGGTCGAGCAACAATGCGAGGAAGAGAGCCGCAAAGACCATGGTGCTCATCGAGCGCTCCAGGTCGAAAGGGCCGCAGCGAGACGAGCGTCCGCCGCCTCGTCCGGCGGAAGGCCGATGCGCAGCCATGTCGGCGCATAGTCGAACTTGCGGGTCAGAATGTGCGCCCGGCAGAGATGGGCATGGAGTTGCTCCGCGCGCGGGCTCTCGACGAGCGCAAAGAGCGCCGTGCCGCCGGCGACCTGAAGACCGGCCCCCGTGAGCACACGCTGCAGCGCCGTCCGCCGCTCGGCGAGCCGCCGGCGGATCGCATCCGCATCGTCGCGCAACAGCGCAGCGGCGACCGAAAGGGCCGGTCCCGAGACCGCCCAGGGGCCGAGCCAGGCCGCCATCCGCTCCCTGATCTCCGACCGCGCGATGACGAAGCCGAGCCGGATTCCGGCCATGCCGAAGAACTTTCCGAAGGAACGGAAGACGATGAGGTTCGGGGTCGCCGGCACGAGATCGACGACGCTCGTCTCCGGCGTGCAGTCGGCGAAGGCCTCGTCGACGACGAGATGACCACCGCGAGCGGCAAGGTCGGCAGCGAGCTGCTTGAGGACGGCGCGCGGCAACAGCCGGCCGTCCGGGTTGTTGGGATTGACCGCGACCACGACGGCATGGTCCTCATGCAGATCGTCCGGCACGGCGATGGCATCGACGGCCACGCCGGCGAGCGCGAAGACCCGGGCGTATTCGCCATAGGTCGGCGAGAGGATCGCCGCCCGCGCGCCGGCAGGAAGGAGGCGCGGCAGCATCTGGATCGCCGCCTGCGTTCCCGGCACGGCAAGCGGTAAAATTGCGCCGGAGCGGTAGAAATCACGCGCCGCGATCGTCGCCGCGTCGAGAAGATGCTGGTCCGGAAGACGTTGCCAGGCCGAAGCGGAGACATCCGGAACGGCGGGCGGGCACGGGTTGAGGCCGGTCGACAGGTCGAGCCAGTCCTCGACGCGCCCGCCATAAAGCGCCGCCGCCGCACCGATGCCGCCGCCATGCACGATCACGCCGCTCATCGGGTCTCGCAGATATCGATGAGATGCATGAAGGAACCGGCGACCGAACCACGCCTGAGGCCAACCTCGCCGAGCGACGTACCGAGTGCGTCCTCGGCGGCGAAGAGCCGGTCGCCCTCGCCTTCCGAAACGATCGTCGCGTAGTGAAATTCGTGCGCCGTCATCTCCGTGGTGAAGAAGGCGCCGGCAAGCGGCCGCACACGACGATAGCCGAGCTGGCGTTTGCGCTTGGCAAAGCTCGTCACCAACGGCAGGAAGCCGAGCATCGGGTGGCTCGCGCCCGCTTCGTCGATCAGCGCGTCGCCGAGCACCATATAGCCGCCGCATTCGCCGAAGATGCGGGCACCACGCGCCTGCGCGGCCACCATGCCGGCACGGAAGGTTCCGGCCGCAGCGATCTGACCGGCGGAGAGTTCCGGATAGCCGCCCGGCAGGTAGATCGCATCGCAGTCATCCGCCGGTGCCTCGTCGGCAAGCGGCGAGAAGAAGGAGATTTCCGCGCCGCGGCGACGCCAGCCCATCAACATGTGCTCGTAAGAAAAGGCGAAGGCATTGTCCCGCGCGACCGCGATCTTCTGGCCGAACGGCATCAGCCGGGCGATATTGGCGTCGGAGGCGCGATCGGGAATGTGCCGGGCGGTGCGGATCAGCGCCTTGACGTCGCAGGATGAGGCGACGAGGTCCGCGGCCCGGTCGATGAAGCTTTCGAGTTCGCCGTGTTCTCCGGCCTGGACCAGCCCGAGATGGCGTGCCGGCAGTTCGAGCGACTTGTTCGTGCGGATGACGCCGAAGACCGGCATGCGGATGGCGGCCATGGCATCGCGCAGCATCGCCTCGTGGCGGTCCCCACTGACCCGGTTGAGGATCACGCCGACGATGCGGGTGTCGATCCGGTAATTGGCGAAGCCGCTGACGAGGGCGGCGGTCGAATGGGAGGAGCGCGCGCAATCGACGACGAGCAGCACGGAGAGCCCGAGGATCGCTGCGAGATCGGCCGCCGAGCCGCGCCCGTCGGCGGCACCGTCGAAGAGCCCCATCATCGCCTCGACGACGAGGTCCTTGCCGCCGGACCTGTGAAGGGCGGCATTGGCGAGCAACAGCTCGCGCCGCATGGCCCAGGGATCGAAGTTCAGGCAGGCCTCGCCGCTCGCCGCCGCATGGAAGGCCGGATCGATATAGTCCGGCCCCGCCTTGCCGGGCGCGACCGGGTGGCCGAGCCGCTTCAGTGCGCGCAGGAGGCCGAGCGTGACGGTGGTCTTGCCCGATCCGGTCGCCGGCGCGGCGATCATCAACCCGCTCATGCCGTGTCCTTCCGGTTGTCGCCGTCAAAGGGATCGCCGACCAGCTTGCGGCCGGAAAGCGCCCCGAGCCAGTCGAGCGACGGTCTCAGGCGGACGACCTCGCCGACGACGACGATCGCCGGCGGCTCGAGCCCGGAGGCCGCAACCGCCCGCTCCGCCTCGCCGAGCGTCGTCTCCAGCACCTTCTGCGAAGCCGTCGCGGCATCGCAGACGAAGGCGACGGGTTCCGACGCGCTGCGCCCGCCGGCGATCAGCTGCTCGGAAATGCGCCCGATATGCTTCATCGCCATGTACATCACGATCACCGGGGAGCCCCTGGCGATCGCCTGCCAGTTGATCCGGTCCGGAACGAGGCCGGAGGAATCATGACCGGTGAGGAAGGTGACGGCGTGATTGATCTCCCGATGCGTGACCGGAATGCCGGCATAGGCGAGCCCGCCGATCCCGGCGGTGATGCCGGGCACGATGCGGAACGGAACGCCGTGCTCGACCAGCGTCAGCGCCTCCTCTCCGCCGCGGCCGAACACGAAGGGGTCGCCACCCTTGAGACGCAGGACCTTCAGGCCCGATTTCGCAAGCTCCACCAGCCGCAGCGAGATGTCGCGCTGCTTGGCGGAGGGCTTTCCCCCGCGCTTGCCGGCATATTCGAGGGCGGCACCCGGACGTGCGAGCTTCAGGCACTCCTCGTTGACCAGCGCGTCATGGACGATCACGTCGGCTTCGCCGAGCGCCTTTGCCGCAAGCAGCGTCAGAAGCCCCGGATCACCGGGGCCGGCGCCGGCCAGCCAGACATGACCGGGCTCGATCGCCGGAAGATCGGAAAACGGAAATTCAGTCATGGTCTTGCTCTATGCCCGCAGTCCCAAAATTGCAATCACGTGACACACCATCTGCGTGCTTTCGAAGGCCGAAACGCTGGCCTATAAGAGAGCCATGAACGAGACGACCGAAGCGGCGAAGACGACCACGGGGACTGCCGGCGATAGCCGGGAGAAGCCCGAAGGACCGCTGCGCCCCGGCTGGACGACCGGAGCCTGCGCCACCGCCGCCACGAAGGCGGCGCTGACGGCGCTCATCACCGGCGAGTTCCCGGACCCGGTCAGTATTCGCCTGCCGCGCGGAGAAGAGCCCGCCTTCGCGCTCGCCTTCGAAAGTTTCGGAGAAGGCTATGCCACGGCCGGCATCGTCAAGGATGCCGGCGACGATCCCGATGTCACCCATGGCGCCACAGTAATCGCGACCGTGCGGCCGTTGCCGCCCGGAAGCGGTATCCGCTTTGTCGCCGGCGACGGCGTCGGGACCGTCACCAAACCCGGCTTGCCCCTCGGCGTCGGCGAACCCGCGATCAACCCGGTCCCGCGGCAGATGATGATCCGCGAAGTGGAAACGCTCTGCGCTGGACACGGCCTGCCCGCCGATATCGAAATCACCGTCTCCATCCCCGGCGGCGAGGAGATCGCCAGACAGACCTGGAACCCGCGCCTCGGCATCCTGGGCGGTCTTTCGGTGCTGGGGACGACCGGTATCGTGCACCCGTTCTCCTGCGCCGCCTGGATCCACTCGATCCATCGCGGCATCGACGTCGCGCGTGCCGAGGGTATTACCCACGTGCTCGGCGCCACCGGCTCGACATCGGAAAAGACCGCGCAGGAGCTCTACGACCTGCCCGAGGGAGCACTCCTCGACATGGGGGATTTCGCCGGCGGCCTTCTCAAATACCTGCGCGTCCACCCGGTGCCGCGGCTGACGATCGCCGGGGGGTTCGCCAAGATGGCCAAGCTCGCGCAGGGCGCGCTCGACCTCCATTCGTCCCGCAGCCAGATCGACAATAGCTATTTTCTTTCATTGCCTTGTACGGAAAACCTGAATCCGTCTGTCAGGAAGAAAATCGAGCAATCCAACACGGCGCTGGAGGTCCTCGAAATCCTGCGGGGCGAGGATATCGACGTCGCCGCGATCGTCGCGGCGGATGCCCGCAGAACGGCGCTCGACGTCCTGCGCGGCGCGCCGGTCGACGTCGACGTCATCGTTACCGACCGAGAAGGCAATATCCTTGGCCGCGCCGGTTGACCGACGGGAGAAAGTCCTGATCCTCGGCGGGACCGCGGAGGCGGCGGCGATCGCCCGTCGGCTGGTCGACGCCGGTGCGGATGTCGTCACCTCGCTCGCTGGTCGTACGAGCAACCCGGCGCCGCTCCCCGGCCGCACCCGAATCGGCGGCTTCGGCGGCGCGGAAGGCCTGGCGCGCTACATCGCCGAGAACGGCATCGCGAAGGTGATCGACGCGACGCACCCCTTCGCGAACCGGATCTCGCAGAACGCCCGGCTGGCCTGTGCTGCAACCGGGATACCGCTGGAGCAACCGGCGCGCCCCGCCTGGGAGAAGCGGCCCGGCGACAACTGGATCGAGGTGCAGAGCCTCGAGGAGGCGGCAGCCGCCCTGCCCGCCGAGGCCCGTGTCTTTCTCGCCCTCGGGCGGCAGCATCTCGGCACCTTCGAAGGCCGACAGGATTGCCATTTCGTGGTTCGCATGGTCGACCCGCCGGAGAAGCCGCTCGGCTTTGCCAGTTGCGATCTGCTTCTTGGAAAGGCTTCGGCCGATCCCGAGGAGGAAGCGGACCTCTTCCGGCTCCATCGGGTTACGCACCTCGTCTGCCGCAATTCAGGCGGCGAGGCCGGCTACGGCAAGATCGTCGCGGCGAGAAGAATGGGACTGCCGGTCGTCATGGTGGGCCGGGCGGCCTGAACGCCGCCCGACGATGTCTCCGGGTCAGGCGAGCGTCTCGGCGAGACGGCTGAGGATCGCGTTCCATCCCTCGATATGGCCGAGGCGCGCCTCTTCGCTGCGGAACTTCACCTGTTTCAGGGTGATCTCCGTCATGCCGGGCTCCGGCTCCGAAAAGTCGATCGTGACGACGCTGTCGTCCTGGGAGAACGGCGACTCCCACGTAAACGAGAGGCGCGAATAAGGATCGATCTCGAGGTAGGTGCCGGCATGCGGAATCTCCTTCGCCGGCGTCTTCATGACGATCGAGAAGCGGCCGCCCTTGACCGGATCATTGGTCACCTTCGCGGCCTCGCTCGTGGTGCCCGGCGGGCGCATGACTTTCGAAAGCAGGTCCGGCGACAGCCAGGCATTGAAGACCTTTTCGCGCGAGGCGGCGATCGTGCGGCTTACCGTCAGTTCAAGTTCGCTCATGGTCGTGTTCCTCTGAAGCGAGTGCATTTTCCAGCGCCGTCAGGCGCAACTCCCAGATGGACTTCAGTTGCGCGAACCAGCTCTCGGTGAGCTTGAGCGGTTCGAGCTCGGCCGCGATGAAATGCTCACGACCCATCGTCCGGCGGGTGACCAGTCCCGCCTCCTCCAGCACCTTGATATGCTTCGAGACGGAATTCAGCGACATGTCGAAATGGGCGGCGAGCGCGGTCACTCTCAACGCCCCTTCCTGAACGAGGAGCGTCAAGATCTGTCGCCGCGTGGTATCACCGGCGGCTTTGAGAATTCGCGACAGAGCGTCTTCGTCCATTTGTTCACCCTAAAGGTTGAATATAGGAGCTTCACCCAATAGTCAACCATATGGGTGAATATTTCAAAAGCGAAAATTCCGCTCCACCCCCGAAAACCTTACGGCTTCAGGGCGAAGTGACCAAATCTGCACGATAGCGGCCGTGGACGGCGCGACCAACGAAGTGACCGGCAGTCGAGCGCCGGCGCTCAGTCTTCCTTCACCGACACGATTGTGTCGTGGATGAGTTGCAGCACAGCTGGCGCGTCGATGCCGGTGCAGATGCGTTGCGAGGGAAGTCCGTCCCAGTCGCTCGGGCCGAAGGTGCGGCCGTCCGGTTTCTGGATCGTCATACCGTCGGCGATGCCGCCACAGACGACACGGACCGTGCCTGCACGGGCCTCGAAGAGCTCCGGCGCGACGACGTAGGCACAGGCGCAGCTGTCATGCACCACCATGCCGTCCGGCACACGGCCCTCGTAGAACTTGATGTAGAACTGCGAGAGGTCGAAGAGGAGTTTCGCGCGCGTGCCGGCGGCGTCGCGGATGTCGGCGAGCGCCTTCCGGGTCATGACGGTCTGGAGGGTAACGTCGAGCCCGACGATCACCACCGGCCACTCGGCCGTGAAGACGATGTCGGCGGCTTCCGGATCACCGTGGATATTGGCCTCGGCCGCCGGCGTCACATTGCCGTTGACCTCGAAGGCGCCGCCCATGACGACGATTTCCTTCACGAGGTCGACGATCTCCGGATCTTCCTTGAGCGCATTGGCGAGATTGGTCATGCGTCCGACGGCAACGATCGTCACCTCGCCCGGGTTCTCGCGGATGGTCTCGACGATGAACCGATGGGCCGGCCGCGGATCGAGCGGCACGTCGAAAACATCGGGCACGCCGATATTGCCGAGACCGTCGTCGCCATGGATGAAGGTCGGCGGTTCGTGGCTGATGCGATGCGGGATGAAGGTCTCGCCGGCGCCTCTTGCCACCGGCGCGTCGATCTTCCACTCGCGCTTCAGGAAGAGCGCGTTGCGCGTCGTCGTCTCGATCCGGGCATTGCCGAAGACCGTCGTGACCCCGAGCAGGTCGACATCCGGGCGATGGTGGAGAAAAAGCAGCGCCATGGCGTCATCGACGCCCGGATCCGTATCGAAAATGACCTTGTGCATGAAACCGCCGGAACTGTGTCGATGTCGAAAGATGAGGCAGCCGTCTTATCGCATTTCGGACGTGAAGGCCAAGCGATCAGACGCCGGCTTCGGCGAATTCTGCAATCAGGCCGGCATAGGCCTCCATCGGCGGAAATCTCTCGAAGCTGTGCTTCGCCGGCGTCTTCGCCCAGGGCAGCATCTCGCTCGTGTAGGTTTCGACGAACGGACAGAAATCGTGCGCATCGTCCAGCATGGTCGCACGAAGATTCGTGAACGGCCCCATCACCTCGGCGCGGGTGAACAGCCAGCTCATGCAGTACGGACAGCAGTAGTGATGCAGCTCGCCGTGCAGGCCGCCGATCACCGGTTCGAGCCCCGAGACTTCCACCGCTTCCTGCGGATAGAGCGCGCTGAGCGAGAAGGCGCTGGCTGTCATTTTCTGGCAGCCGGTACAATGGCAGGCCATGGTCAGCATCGGTCTGCCGCGCACCTTGAGCCGCACCTGTCCGCATCGGCAGCTACCTTCCGTTACGTTCGCTTCGACCGTCATGGGAATCTCCGTTTCAGACGCCCGCACACCATAGCGGCCGCGTATGGAAGGGCAACAGCACGCCAACGCTCGATTGTGCGGCACTCACCGCTGGAGAGCGATCCTGACCTTCAGCATGTCGCCGGCCTTCACCCGTGCCGCCTTGCGGACCACGGCCTTGACCGGCAGCAGATAGCTTGCCGACGCCTTGTCGGGAAAGACCGAGGTCTGGAAGGCGACGTCGCCGATTTCCGCCGTCACCGCCACCATGCCCCAGCCGGGGCGGCGACCTTCGCTCGCGCAGCGGATCGCAAAACCGACCTCAGGCGGAAGGGTGACGAAGTGCCAGGCACCCTTGCCCTTGTACTCCCAGAGCTCGGCCTCGAAGTCCCAACCCTCCCCCGTGTGTTCCATGGTCAGCCAGCCGCCTGCTTTTTCTTCTTGCCGACATTCCGCAGCACGTGACTGAACTGCGAATTGTAGAGATCGCTGTCGCGGAATTCGACCGAGCCGAAGACCTTGCCGACCATGATGAGGGCCGTGCGGGTGATCTTCGCCTCGCGCACCGCAGCCTGCATGTCCTTCAGCGTCGTGCGGATGAACAGCTCGTCCGGCCAGGTCGAGCGGTAGGCGACGACTACCGGGCAATCCTCGCCGTAATAGGGTGTGAGAACCTCGCGGATATGCGGAAGGTTGCGGATCGACAGGTGGATTGCGAGCGTCGCCCGCGATTTGCCGAGAATTTCCAGCGTCTCGAATTCCGGCATGGAAGACGCCTTCATCTCGGTGCGGGTGATGATGATCGTCTGGGCGATTTCGGGCAGCGTGAGTTCCGTCTTGAGGCGGGCGGCGGTCGCGGCAAAGGCCGGTACACCGGGCACGACGTCATAGGGGATGCCGAGTGCATCGAGCCGGCGCATCTGTTCGGCGATGGCCCCGTAGATCGACGGATCGCCGGAGTGGACGCGCGCGACGTCCTCGCCGCGGGCGTGCGCCGCCTCCATCTCCGCGATGATCGCATCGAGATGCATCGGCGCGGTATCCTTGACGATTGCGCCTTCGGGCGCCGCCTTGACGATCTCCTCCGGGACCAGCGAGCCCGCATAGAGGCAGACCGGGCAGCGCTCGATCAGTCTGAGGCCCCGGACGGTGATGAGGTCGGGAGCCCCCGGCCCTGCCCCGATGAAATAGACGGTCATGCTGTTTTCCTTGTCAAATCTTCCCTGACGCTACCGCGTATGTGACTGCCCCTCATCCGGCTGCCGCCACCTTCTCCCCGCCCGCGGGAAGAAGGACGATGCCGCACTGCCGCAGCCCGAAATCCCTTCTCCCCGTGAACGGGGAGAAAGTCCCGGCAGGGGGATGAGGGGCCATGCTCAGGCACCGGCTTTCATCATCCCCGTGTCCGCCTTCCCGGAATAGCCGCGCGGCGTGTAGACCCAGGTCCTGCCGTCGCCGGTCGTGACCGTACGGCTCTCGGACGAGCCGACCACGACGACGGTCAACATGTCGACATCGTCGATGTTCAGCGTTCCGAGCGGCACAGTGCGGACATGTTCGCCGGGGCGGCCGAGATTGGTGGCGAGGATCACCGGTGTGTCGGCCGGACGGTATTCCAGCAGTTTTTCGCGCGCCCAGGCAAGCTGCGTGCGACGCTTCATCGACACCGGATTGTAGAAGGCGATGACGAAATCGCCCTCGCCCGCCGCCGTCACGCGCCGCTGGATATGCTCCCACGGCGTCAGGAGGTCGGAGAGCGAGATGGTGCAGAAATCGTGTCCGAGCGGCGCCCCGATGCGTGCGGCGGCCGCCTGCAGCGCCGAAATGCCGGGCGAGACCTGGACTTCGATGCGGCGTGCGCCGTCCGAGATGCCGCCCTTGTCGAAGAGTTCGAAGACCAGCGTCGCCATGGCGTAGATGCCGGCATCCCCCGAGCAGACCAGCGCCACCGTCCGCCCCTCGCCGGCAAGCTCCATGGCCCGCACGACGCGCGCCTCTTCCTTGCCGAGGTCGAAATCATGGCGTGCCTTGCCCTCGGCGAGCGGCCCGAGCAGGTCGAGATAGAGCGAATAGCCGACGAGATCGGTCGAGGCGGAAACCATCGCCGAGACCTCGGGCGAGCGCCACTGGTCGGCACCGGGGCCGATGCCGACGACAAACAGCTTTCCGCGTGCCCGGCCGACGGTTTCCGGATCGACGATCACCGGTGCGCGGGCAATCGCCGCCGTCGCACCCTTCGACTTGATCTTTTCGACGACGAGTTCCCCGGTCGGCCCGACGGCCGCGAGCGCGGCACCCTCGGCGACACCGTGGCAGCCGACCTCGGCGAAGACGATATCGGACGGGTTCTTGAGCCGCGGCGTTTCCGCCTCCAGCGTCGCGGCATCGAAGAAGCGGGCCGGCACCTTGAAATGTGCTGCGACGGCATGCACCGCCGCCTCGTCCGCCTTGACGTCGACCGAGACGACGGCTGCGAGGCTCTCCCGCGCCAGTTCGCCGTCTGCAAGGGCCTTTTCGGCGAGCGCGATCGCCTCGTCGGTGGAGGCATGCCGCTCGCAGCCGATGCCGAGCACCAGTGTCTTCGGATGGTAGACGAGTTCCAGCGGGCCTGCAGTCTTGGGACGGTCGGTGACGGTCAACGTCACGGACCCATCATAGGCGAAGGGGATGCGCGAGGAGAGAAGCCACGCGGCCAGCGGCGGGCTTCCCTTCGCCCCGGCGGGGAGAAGGTGGTCCGAAGGACCGGATGAGGGGGCCGAAGGGCCGGCCTTGTCGAGTGCCACCCCCTCACCCGGCGCTATCGTGCCACCCTCTCCCCGCGGGGAAGAGGAGATAACGAGCCGCGCCTTCGCCCCGGCGACCAGCTCGGCCATCACCACCTTGGCGTTCTCCGGATTGGCGAGGACATAGCCTGCCGGCGGATCGTCGAGCGCCACACCGAACCGGAGGTCGCCGGCAGTGGTCACGGCCGCATGGACGTCGAGCGCGGCGGCAATCGTCCGCGCGAGATCGTTGGCGCCGTGATGGCCGCCGAGGAGCGGCACGACCGAGGCACCATCCTCGGAGACGCAGAGCACCGGCGGCTCGGCCTGCTTGTCGGCGAGAAGCGGCGCAAGGAGACGGATGACTGCGCCCGAGGCCATGACCGCGACGATCGGCCGGCCTTCGGCGAAGAGCCAAGCCAGATGCGCCTTCACATCATCGAACAGGCGATCGGCGGATGCGACGCGCGCGCGGGCGCCGTGCAGCTCGCCCCCGATTGCAAGCGCGATGTGCCGGCCGAGATCGAGGGCCTTGTCCGACAGGATGACGACGGCCGGTTTGTTCAGTTCGCTCATGAGGGCATTCCGTTTGAGGTCCGCGGCGAGAGTCCGGCATTCCAGCCCTCCCCGCCCTTGTAGATCAGGATCATCGAAAAATAGGGGGCGACGTCACCGCCGACTTGAGAGAGCGGCAGGACACGCTCCTCGGCAAGGCTCACGCGCTCGACGTAACCGGCGGCGGCTTCGAGCCCCATCGCGCGGATCAGCGCCCGGACGCGGGAAAAGTGCCGGCCGACCTTGATGATCGCGACGGCACCCGCCGCCTCGATCCGGGCACGTATGGTATCGTCGTCGAGCGGACCCGGAACGACGCTCAGCACGTCGTTTCGCGCGGCGAGCGGCCGGCCGAGCGCCGCCGCCGCCGCCATCATCGAGGAGACGCCCGGTACGATCTCGGTCGGGAAGCGGCCGGCAAGGCGCTCGAAGAGATACATGAACGAGCCGAAAAAGAAGGGATCGCCTTCGCAGAGGACTGCGACGTCCTGCCCGGCATCGAGACGGCCGGCTATCGCTTCGGCCGCCTCGTCGTAGATCTCCTGGGCCGGGAAGCGCTCGACGCGCATCGGCACGACGATCGGAATTTCCACCTGTGTTCCCGGAAGGTGCGGAGCGGCGATCTGGCGGGCGAAGCTCGGCCCTGTATCCGGTGCCGGATAGGCGATCACCGGGACCGAGGTCAGGATGCGATGCGCCTTCAGCGTCAGGAGTTCGGGATCGCCGGGGCCGAGGCCGAGGCCGTAGAGCTTGCCGGTCATTGCTGGCCTCCGTTGCATGTGCCCCTCATACGGCTGCCGCCACCTTCTCCCCGTTCTGCGGGGAGAAGGACGATGGGGACGCCGCCGCGCGCATCCCTTTCCCTTGGCATCGCCCTCGGTCGCCGGTCGTCCCTTCTTCTCCCCGCCTGCGGGGAGAAGGTCCCGGCAGGGCGATGAGGGGCCGGAAGACCGGTCACGCGTCGGCTTTCGCAGAGAAAGATCATGCTACTGCTCCCCTTTCGTCACCGACCAGATGGTCACCGGCATCAGCGGCTTCCAGCCGCAATAGCGCCCAACCGGCGCGCCGCGCGACACCGAAATGCGGGTGAGCTCGCCACCGTGAAGGCCTCTGAGGTCCGCAAGCCTCGCCTCGCCCTCGATCGTCACCGCATTGGCGACCAGCCGGCCGCCGGGTTTCAGCGCCGCCCAGCACTCCTCGAAGAGGCCGATATGGGTCAAGCCGCCGCCGATGAAGATGCGGTCCGGCGCATCGAGCCCTTCGAGCCCTTCCGGGGCCGGCATCTCGACCACTTGCAGATCCGGGACACCGAGCGTCTCGGCATTGGTGCGGATCATCGTCACCCGCTCTGCCCGCGCCTCAACCGCCACCGCCTGGGTGCCCATGCCGCAGCGCAGCCACTCGACGGCGATCGAGCCGCAGCCGGCGCCGACGTCCCAGAGCCGCGCATTCGGAAAGGGCGCGAGCAGCGAAAGCGTCGCCGCCCTCACCTCGCGTTTCGTCAACTGGCCGTCATGCACGAAGGCATCGTCCGGAAGACCCGGCACAGGCGCGAGAAGCGGTCCGTCGGCCGCACAATCGATCGCCAGCGTGTTGAACTCCGAAATCGGCGGCGCTTCTGCCGCGAAAGCCTCGGCGCTCATCGCCGTGATCCGCTCTTCGGGACCACCCATGTGGTCGAGCACGGTGATCACCGAGGCCCCGAAACCACGGCGGACGAGAAGGTTCGCGGCATCGCGGACCGTTTCTGCTCCCGAGGTCAATGCCAGAATCCGAGCGCCCGGCAGCAGATGCCGGTTGAGGTGCGAAAGCGGCCGCCCGTGCAGCGAGATCTGCGCCACCGATTGCAGCGGCCAGCCGAGCCGGGCGGCGGCGAGCGAGAAGGCCGACGGCGACGGCAGCACGGCCATCTCTTCCGCCGACACGTAGCGCCGCAGCGTCGCCCCGATTCCGAAATGCATGGGATCGCCGGTCGCGAGCACCGTCACCGGCGTTCCGCGCAGCTTCAGCACCTCCGACAGGGTTTCACGGAAACCGGCATTCCAGGTGAGGATGCGCTTCAGTCCCGGGAGATGACCGCCTTCGAGAACGCCATCGAGCCGTTCGCCGAGCACGATGGTCTCGGCCTGCCAGACCAGCGCCTGCGCCTCGGGTGTAAGGCTCTCAAGGCCGTTGTCGCCGACGCCGATGATGGTGAGCCAACGCCTAGTCATTGGTGCCCAACCCTCCGGCGAGCGCGTTGACGGCGGCCGACGCCATGGCCGAGCCGCCACGGCGGCCGCGGACGGCGATGAACGGGACGCCGCGCGGATCGGCAATCAGCGCCTCCTTGCTCTCCGCAGCACCGACGAAACCGACCGGAAAGCCGAGGACAACGGCCGGCTTCGGGGCACCGGCGTCCAGCCGTTCGAAGAGCCGGAAGAGCGCCGTCGGGGCATTGCCGATCGCCACCACCGCGCCGCCGAGCCGCTCGCCCCAGAGATCGACCTGCGCGGCCGAGCGGGTGTTGCCGATTTCGGCCGCCTTCGGGCGCACGCGCTCGTCGGCGATGAGGCAGATAACCTCGTTTCCGGCCGGCAGCAGCCGGCGGATGATGCCGTGACGGACCATCTCGGCATCGCAGAGGATCGGCGCACCGCCGGCAAGCGCCGCAGCACCGGCCTCGAATGCGCCCTCCGAAAAGGCGATGTCTCCGGCGAGATCGACCATCCCGCAGGCATGAATCAACCGGACAGCCAGCGCTTCCATGCCGTTGGAAAAGCGCGACAAATCCGCCTCGCGCCGGATCGTCTCGAAGGACCGGCGGTAGATCTCTGCGGGATCGCGAATGTAGTCGAGCGGGGTGGTCAATGTCGTTCGCCCCTCATCCGGCCGCCGCCACCTTCTCCCCGCAAACGGGCAGAAGGAACCCACGGCATCGCCCGTGCTCCATCCCCCGTCTCCCCGTGCCAACAGGGGGAAGGTCCCGGCAGGGGGATGAGGGGCAGCGACGGGACGCCTGTGTGTCGAACGATGCCATCATCTTTTCTGCATCGACTTGGGGCCGAGCGGATGGTCCGCATGCGGATACGGCGCGTGGTGATGTCCGTGATCGTGATCATGGCCATGCCCGTGGCCATGATGGTGCGCATGATCATGGTCGTGGTTGTGATCGCCGTGACCGTGGTGATGATCGTGACCGTGGTCATGGTGATGATGTCCGCAGCCGCAGTTCGGGCCGTGCTCGTGGACATGGGGCTTGCCGCTCGACGGGGCGTTCATCACGGCGTCGAGTTCGGCATCCGGCGCCGCGTTCAGGAGATGGCCGTACTTGCCGCCGAGCGTCGTCGAGGCCGCGTAGTCGAAGGCCGGCTCGAGGTCGTTCGGCTCGGCATGGGAATGAACGGGCGTCCAGGGCAAACCGTGCTCCTTGCAGAAGTCCGGGTCGCGGCAGGACGCATCGCAGTCGCCCTTGCACGGACAGTTTTCGAGCCCGCCACCGATGCCCTCGACGTGATGATGGTGGCTCTCCTGCGGCTGGCCGAGATCGGCCTCGAAGCCGAGCACCTGCTCGCGATACTTGCACATCTGGCAATTCATCACCGCCGCGCCGTTCAGCACTTCGCCAACGCGGTCCTGGAAGGCTTCGAGCACAAGCGGATGGTCGTTCAGGTAGCTTGCCTTGACGAACTGGATCTCGGGATGCCGGGCCGCCACCTCGTCGGTGTAGGAATAGATCCGCTTCACCAGAACGCCGGTGAAGAGGAAATACGGAAACACGACGATGCGCTTATAGCCGAGCCTGGCGGCGTGGGTGAGGCCCGGCTCCACGAGCGGGAAGGTGACACCCGAATAGCACGTCTCGCCCCAGCCGAAGCCCATGCCCTCCCAGAGCATGCGCATGACCTTGGCGGCGTTGGAATTGGCATCCGGGTCGGACGAGCCGCGGCCGACCACCATCAGCAGCGTATCGTGCTTGTCGACGAAGCCGAGTTTGGCATTGGCCTTGTCGATCGCCTCCTGGATGCGGTCGCCGGCAGCGCGGATCATCTTGAGATCGATGCCGAGCTCGCGCCCGTATTCGATGACCATGCCCGGATTCTGCGCCTGGTAGGTGTTGAGCACTGACGGGATGTCGTTCTTGGCGTGGCCGGCGGCAAAAAGCATGCCCGGGATCGCCAGTACCCGCGTGACACCCTGCGCCCGAAGCTTGTCGAGGCCGGAGGAGATCACCGGATTGCAGAATTCCAGATAGCCGTATTCGACCGGCATGTCGGGATTGCGGGCCTTGAGGGCCTCCGCGATCACCGCGAATTCGCGCGCGGCGTTCTGGTTGCGGCTACCGTGTCCGCAGACCATGATTCCGAGTTTTTCCGTCATTCTTTCCGGCCTCCTGCTTCGTTGCTTTCCACATGTACGAAGCGCCAGAACCGTCAAGCGGTCCTGCGGCCATCGGGACAGCTCCGGAATTGGCCCCCGACTTGGGTCGGCCGCACCGGACTATTTCCAGCCTGTCAAACAGGCGCCGTCGCACATTAGCGAGTGGTTTACCGAAGCGCACCGTCGCGGTCAAACCGGATTGCGCCGGAAGCTGTGGAGTCTGCGCCACGGCCCCGATCGGCGACAGATGACGGGCGGCGGGACGGTTGCTTCGCGCGGATCGGTGGTGCAAGAGTGCCGGCCATTCTCAACCTGCCCCCGAAAGAGTCGTTTCGTGGCCGATCTCGCCCTGCAAGCCTTCGTTCTCCTGTTCATCGCGGCCTTCATCGCGGGCTTTGTCGATTCGATCGCCGGCGGCGGCGGGCTGATCACCATTCCGGCCATGCTGATCGCCGGCATCCCGCCGCTCGAAACGCTCGGCACCAACAAGCTGCAGTCGCAATTCGGCGCCCTGTCGGCCACACTTGCCTATGCACGCAAGGGCCATGTCGACCTGAAGGCGCAGCGCCCGATGGCGGCAATGGCCGTGCTCGGCGGCGCCGTCGGCGCGATGATTGCGACCATCGTGCCCGGCGAGGCGCTGCGGGTGCTGATGCCCTTCCTGCTCGTCGCGATCGCTCTCTACTTCGCCTTCAAGCCGAACCTCAGCGACGAGGACCGGCACCGCCGCCTCTCGCACACGCTCTTCGGCGTGACCATCGTTCCCGCGATCGGCCTCTACGACGGCATTTTCGGCCCGGGAACGGGTTCCTTCTTCATGCTCGCCTTCGTCTCTCTCGCGGGCTTCGGCATGCTGAAGGCGACGGCCCACACCAAGCTCCTCAACCTCGGCTCCAACGTCGGCGCCTTCCTGGTTTTCCTGATGACCGGCGCCGTGCTCTGGAAGATCGGGCTGCTGATGGGCCTCGGCCAGTTCCTGGGCGCCCAGACCGGCTCGCGGCTTGCCATGCGCAACGGCGCGAAAATCATTCGCCCGCTCCTCGTCGTCACGTGCCTCGCGCTTGCCACGAAGCTGCTCGCCGATCCCACCAATCCGGTCAGGATGTGGCTCGGGGTGTAAGCCTCGGACGGCAATCGTCATTCGATTACCTGCGAAGTAATTGATGCTATGACCTTCCTTGCCGATGATCGGACTGCCTGGACGAACCGGGCAGTCACAAGGAGCAAAGATCATGGACAATGCAAACACGATCGCCGAACGCTACATCACCGTCTGGAACGAAACCGACCCGACGCGTCGCCGCGCACTGATCCGGGAAAGCTGGCTCGAAGACGCCATCTACGTCGACCCGCTGATGTCCGGTGAAGGCCATGCGGAAATCGAAGGGCTGGTCAGTGCCGTGCAGGCTCGTTTTCCCGGCTTCCGCTTCGCCCTCATCTCGGCGGACGGCTATGGCGACCGTCTGCGCTTTTCCTGGAAGCTGGGCCCTGCCGACAACGATGACATGATCCAGGGAACGGACTTCGCGATCATCGAGGACGGCCGACTGAAAGAGGTTCACGGCTTCCTCGACAAGGTTCCGGCGGCCGCATGACCGCCCGCAGCCTCGGCGACATCCTGCGAGAATGGCGGCGCCGCCGCCATTTGAGCCAGTTGGACCTCGCACTCGATGCCGAAATCTCGCAGCGACACCTGAGCTTCATCGAAAGCGGGCGCGCGGCACCGAGCCGCGACCTGCTTCTGCACCTGACGGAGCGGCTCGGCGTGCCGCTGCGCGAGCGAAACCCGATCCTGATCGCCGCCGGCTACGCTCCCGTCTTCGCGCAGAGATCGCTCGACGATCCGGCGCTCGTCGCCGCCCGGCAGGCGATCGATCTGATCCTCAAGGGACACGAACCGTTCCCGGCACTCGCGATCGATCGCGACTGGACGCTCGTCTCGGCCAATGCGGCCCTAACCCCTCTGCTTGCCGGCGTCGAGGACCAGAGCCTGCTCGTACCGCCGGTCAACGTGCTCCGCCTCAGTCTTCATCCGGACGGCCTCGCCCGCCGGATCGTCAATTTCGCCGCCTGGCGCAACCATCTGCTCGAACGGCTGCAGCAGCAGATCGCCGCAAGCGGTGATCCCGTGCTGCGCGATCTTCTCGACGAGCTGATGGCCCTGCCCCGGCCTGCGACAGCGGCGCATACGGCCGCCGAAGAGGTTCACGACCTCGGCGAGATCGCCGTTCCGTTGCAGATCGAGACCGAGGCCGGCGTGCTGTCCTTCCTGTCGACGACAACCGTATTCGGCACACCGCTCGACATCACGCTGTCGGAACTGGCGATCGAATCCTTCTTTCCGGCCGATACCCGGACGGCGGAAGTCCTGAAGGCACTGCCCCTTCGGCCGAGCGACCGCAACCAGCCGTCAGATCTCAGAATTCCACCCCGATCTGTGCCTTGATGCCGGAACGGAACGGGTGCTTGACGAGCTCCATCTCGGTCACGAGGTCGGCGATCTCGATCAGCTCGTCCTTGGCGTTGCGTCCGGTCAGCACGACATGGGTCATCTCCGGCTTCTCGTTCGTGAGAAAGTCGACGACCTCACCGATGTCGATGTAGTCGTAGCGGATGGCGATGTTGATCTCGTCGAGCAGCACCATCGAGTTCGACGGGTCGCGGATCAGTTCCTTCGCCTTCTCCCAGGCGGCCCTGGCCATGGCGATATCGCGCGCCTTGTCCTGAGTCTCCCAGGTGAAGCCCTCGCCCATGGTGTGGAATTCGCAAAGGTCGGAGAAGTGCCTGAGGATCAGGTCGCGCTCGCCGGTCGACATGGCGCCCTTGATGAACTGCACCACGGCGCACTTCTTGCCGTGCGCGATATGGCGGAAGATCATGCCGAAGGCGGCGGACGACTTGCCCTTGCCCTTGCCGGTGTGGACGATGATCAGGCCCTTCTCGTCGGTCTTGGTGGCCATGATCTTGTCGCGCGCGGCCTTCTTCTTGGCCATCTTCTCCGCGTGGCGGGCAAGATCGGCGTCGCTTGAGGCATTGCTATCGCCGGCGGAAAGGTCTTCGCTCACGGTGCTCGTCTCCCTTGTCATTCGAATGTCTTTGCAAACCAGATACGCTGCGAGGCATCGCCTGCGGCCGGCAGACGACCGATTTCCCGGTATCCTTGCTGCTGGTAGAATCGCGGCGCCTGGAACTCGAAGGTATCCAAATAGACGCCTGCCAGTTGCTCGTCTCTGGCAAACTCTTCGGCCCGCGCCAGAAGCCGCCCTCCGATACCCGAATTGCGCACCTTCACATCGACCGCCAGCCCTTTGACATAGAGCCAGCCCTGAAGCCGCTCGGCAACCAGCCCGCCCAGCAAGGAGCCTTCGCCATCGGTGACTTTCAGATGGAGACGCTCTCCGGCAAAGGGACGACCGAACTCTTCGGCAGAGCGGTCGAGAATGGCGTCAAGCGCGGCAGCCAGCTCTCCAGCGTCATCGCCGTCAGCCACGACTATATCCATCATGTCCGTCATATCGAAACCTATCATTCGGCCCTCGGCAGGTAATGGCCGACATGAGCTCAGTCGTCACCTTCGGGTTTGACGATCATCTCATTTTCTCCCGGATTTCAACGATAATGATAGCGGCATGCCGCGATCTGCAATTCCTGTGCGTCGCCGGAACCGCTGAGGCGATAGACCAGCCGGTGCTCGCCCGTGATGCGCCGGGACCAGAAGCCCTGAAGCTCTCCCTTGAGCGGTTCGGGTTTTCCGGTGCCGGAAAACGGCGTGCGCATGCACTCCCGGATCAGGATGTTGATCTTATCGAGCATGGCGCGGTCCGTCTCCTGCCAGTAGAGGTAGTCGGCCCAGGAGCGCTCCGACCAGACAAGCCTCATGGCGTCTCACCGGCAAGGGCGCGCTCGCCACCCCGTCCGGCATCAAGCTCGGCAATTGATGCCCGCAGATGTTCGCCATTGATAGGACTGGCGAGGAGATGCAGGGTCTCGACCATGCTTTCATATTCTTCTTCCGCAAGCACGACGACGGACTTGCCCTTCCCTCGGGTGACGACCAGAGGCGCGCGACTATCGGCCACCTCGTCGAGATGGGAGGCCAGGTTCTGGCGGAATTCGCTGACATTCACATGAGCCACGGAGCACCTCCACGCAAGTTCCATGTACGCCAATACGTACATCTCGTTGTTGCAAGTTTCAAGCTTGCAATTGCCCCCCGGCGAGCCGCGAGAGGTCGAACATCGCCGAATTGCTCTTCGGCTTCCACAACCCGCGGTCGATCGCCTCGATCAGACGCGCCGACATCTCCTCGAGCGCTGCCGGGTTCTTTTCCGCCATGAAGTCGCGCACCCGCTCGTCGAGGATGAAGGCCCGGTAGACCGCCTCGAAATGATGGTCGCGCACCGCTCCGGTGGTCGCAGAAAAGGCGAACATGTAGTCGACCGTCGCGGCGATCTCGAAGGCGCCCTTGTAGCCGTGGCGCATGACGCCCTCGATCCATTTCGGGTTGACGACGCGCGCCCGCACGACACGGCCGATCTCCTCCTCGAGCGAACGCACGACCGGCCGCTCCGGGCGGGAATGGTCGTTGTGATAGACGCTCGGCCGATGGCCGGACACATGCTCGACCGCCGCGGTCATGCCGCCCTCGAACTGGTAGTAGTCGTCGCTGTCGAGAAGATCGTGCTCGCGGTTGTCCTGGTTTTGCACGACCGCCTGCACCGACCTCAGCCGTTCCTCGAAGAGCCCGCGCTCGGCCTTGCCTTCTTCACCGGCGCCGTAGGCATAGCCGCCCCAGACGAGATAGGCTTCGGCGAGGTCGCCGCGGCGCTCCCAGCCCTTCTCGTCGATCAGCGCCTGAAGTCCGGCCCCATAGGCGCCGGGCTTGGAACCGAAGACGCGGTAGCCCGCCCGCCGGGCGGCCGAGGCCTCGTCCATGCCCGCCGCACGGAGCCGCGTGGCCTCCTCGCGCATGCGGGCGGCGACGGGATTGTCGGCAGCGTCTTCCTCCAGCGCACCGACGGCGCGGACCGCGCGGTCGAAAAGAGCGATCTGTTCGGGAAAGGCATCGCGGAAGAAGCCGGAAATCCTGAGTGTGACGTCGACGCGCGGCCGGCCGAGGACGGCCTGCGGGATGATCTCGAAGCCGGTGACGCGGCGGGACGCCATGTCCCAGAGCGGCTTGACGCCGAGAAGCGCGAGCGCCTGGGCGATGTCGTCGCCGCCCGTGCGCATGTTCGAGGTGCCCCAGGCGGTGAGGCCGAACGAGGTCGGCCACTCGCCGTGATCCTGCACGTAACGGGCGATCAGCAGTTCGGCGGACTTCTTGCCGAGCTCATAGGCGGCCGGCGTCGGCACCGCGCGGCTGTCGACCGAGTAGAAATTGCGGCCCGTCGGCAGCACGTCCGGCCTCCCGCGCGTCGGCGCCCCCGATGGGCCGGGCGGCACGAAGCGGCCGTCAAGGCCCGCCAGCAATCCCCCGATCTCGGCCGGGCCGCAGGCGACGACGGACGGCTTCAGCCGGGTTTCGATCTCGTCCAGCACAGCGCGGGTCCGGACCCACGTTTCGGGACACGTCGCCTCGCCCGCGACAAGCCTTGCGGCGAGCAGTTCGATGCGCTCGACCGCGTCGCCCGCGGTACGCCAGGGCTGGGCGTCGACCTCGGCGAGGATCGCCGGCCGCGGCCCGGTCCACGGATCGGACATCACGCAGTCGAGGGGATCGAACATCTGCCCCTCATCCGCCCTTCGGGCACCTTCTCCCCGCAAGCGGGGCGAAGGGGGCGCCGAGGGCGCCACTTGCCCCTTCTCCCCGTCGAACGGGGAGAAGGTGACCGGCAGGCCGGATGAGGGGCGACTCAATCCCGCATCCCCCGCGATCGCCCGCTGCAGGCTGGCGTCGCGGCCCTCGCCCAGCCCCCGCGGTACACGGGCCAGAGCCACCGTCAGGTCGGTCAAGAGCCGTCCCTCCGGCGCAAGGCCGAAGATGTGCAGGCCGTCGCGGATCTGCATTTCCTTGAGATCGCAGAGATAGGCGTCGAGCTTTTCGAGCGCGCTTTCCTCCGCCTCGCCCTTGGCGATTCCGGCATCCTCGTCGAGGCCGATGTCGGCGACGAGGTCGAGGATCTGCTTCTTCAGCAGCCTCAGGCGTCGGGGATCGCCTCCGGCTGCCTCGTAATACTCATCGACCAGCGCCTCCAGATCCTTCAGTGGGCCGTAGCTTTCGGCGCGCGTCAGCGGCGGCGTCAGGTGGTCGATGATGACGGCAGAGGTTCGGCGCTTCGCCTGCGTACCCTCGCCGGGATCGTTGACGATGAAGGGGTAGAGATGCGGCAGGGGACCGAACACTGCTTCCGGATAGCAGGTCTCGGAGAGTGCGAGCGCCTTGCCCGGCAGCCATTCGAGGTTGCCGTGCTTGCCCATGTGGATCACCGCATGCGCGTCGAAGACCGTCCTCAGATGCGCATAGAAGGCGAGATAGCCATGCGGCGGCACGAGGTCCGGCGAATGGTAGGTTTCCTTCGGATCGATGTTGTAGCCGCGGGAGGGCTGGATACCGACGAGCAGATTGCCGAACCGCGACAGCGGCAGCGCGAACCGCCCGTCGACGAAGAAGGAATCGCTCTCCGGCGCGCCCCAGCGGGCCGCGACTTCATCCTGAATCACTTTCGGAAGCTTTTCGAAGAACGCCTTGTACTGATTCAGGGAAATCGTTTCGCGGATTTCTCGTCCGTCATTCGCGGCATTCGTCGGTCCGGCCATCAGGTGCGCCATCAGGGCGTCGCCGTCCTCCGGCACGTCGCCGACGGCGTAGCCGGTCCTTTCCATCGCGCGCAGCGCCTCGACCGTTCCGGCCGGGGTGTCGAGGCCGACGCCGTTGCCGAGGCGGCCGTCACGGTTCGGATAGTTCGCCATGATAAGCGCCACCCGCCGATCGGCGGCCGGCGTCTGCCTGAGACGCGCCCAGCGGGCGGCGAGCGACGCGACGAAGGCCATCCGCCCCGGTTCCGGTTCGTGGGTGACGATATTGGCCTCGACACGCTCGTCGAAGCGGGCCGCCGACTTGAACGAGACGGCACGGGCGAGCACCCGTCCGTCGACTTCGGGCAGTGCCACGTTCATGGCGAGATCGCGTGCCGAAAGACCCTGGCTCGACGCCTGCCATGCCTCCTTCGCGGAAGCCGAAAAGATCGCCTGCAGGACGACGGCCCCGCCCTCGTCGAGCACGGTCGCCCGGCGCTCGGCCCCCGGCGCGGATACGGCGAAGCCCGTCGCATTGATCACCACCGCGGGCGACGCCTCGGCAAAGATGGCGCGCAGCGTGTCGACCGAGACGGCATCCTTGAGGCTCGAGACAAAGACCGGCAATGCGGCAAGCCCTTCGGCCTTCAAGGCGTCGATCAGGGCCTCCACAGGCTTCGTCTCGCCGCTCTGGACGAGCGCACGGTAGAAGCAGATGGCAATGACAGACGTGGATGCTTGCTCATCCCCCTCTGCCCTGCCGGGCATCTTCCCCTCAAGGGTGGAGATCAGACGCGGTGGCCACGCCGCACCACCTCCGGAGTTGGAATTTGCGGAAAACGATTCTGAAGGCACGGCGCCAGATGAAGCTGGGAACGCTTGCCGCGAGTCGATCTCCCCCCTTGAGGGGGAGATGGCCGGCAGGCCAGAGGGGGGTGCCAGATCGCAGCACCGCTTCCACGTCTCCACACCGATCACGCCACGGCCCGGCCACCAGATGCCGGCCTTGAGCAGCGGCCGCGCGGGCTCCGGCTTCTCGGTTCCGGCGACGAGCGCTTCGGCATAGGCGACGAAGCCGCCGGCATTGGCGTCACCGCCCTCGATCAGGTAGGCCCACAGGGCAGCGAGATCCTCCGTCGGCAGGTTGGAAAAACTCGAAAGCCCCTCGTCCGGCTTGTCGTCACCCGGAAGCACGGCGATCACGGCGCCCGACCGAGATGCTGCGGCGTGCAGGGCCTCCAGTGCATACTGGAAGTAGCTCGCGCCGCCGAGCGCCCGGACCACGATCAGCCGGGCATGGCGCGCGGTCCGCTCGACATAGGTGTCGACCGACATCGGATGCTTGAGCGCCATCAGGCTTGCGAGACGCCAGTTCGGACCGGCCTCGCCGCGCGCCCGCACCGCCGCGGCGATCGCGGAAAGCTCGGTGTCGGCCGCCGTCAGGAAGACGATGTCGCCGGCACTCTGGCCGAGATCGATCGCCTCCTCACCATCGCTGATCGAGCCTCTCTGCGCTAGGAGAAGATGCATGAATCAGTTGCCCCTCATCCGCCTGCCGGCACCTTCTCCCCGTAAACGGGGAGAAGGACGCGCCGCAACGTCTCCGTCCCCTCTCCCCGCGTGCGGGGAGAGGGTGAGGGTGAGGGGCAATTGCGGCCGTCTCATCACCCTGCCGCCTTCTCGACCGCCTCGACGACGGCGGCGAAATCCCAGTCGTGCAGGCCGATGACGACGAGGCGGGTCTCGCGCTTCTCGCCGGCCGCCCAGGGGCGATCGAAATAAGTGTCGATGCGCGAGCCGACCGCCTGGATGACCAGCCGCATCGGCTTGCCGGGCACGTCGACGAAGCCCTTGAGACGCAGGATGTCGTGCGCCTCGATGACGGCTCTCAGCCGCTCGACGAAGGCCGCCGGATCGGCGATCGCCGGAAGCCGCAGCGCAAAACTCTCGAACTCGTCGTGGTCGTGGTGGTGCAGGTGGTCGTGACCCTCGCCGGAGGCATGGGCAGCCTCGTGCTCCAGCTCGTGGTGGGACTTGCGGTTTTCGATATCGGCTTCCGAACCGGCGCCGAGGCCGAGGAGCACGATCGCCGGAACCTCGCCATTCCTCGCCTCGACCAGCGTCGGCTTGCGGTTGATGCGTCCCGTAACCTCGGCGCGGACCGCAGCGATCCCCTCACCGTCCAGCAGATCGGTCTTGTTGAGAACGATGAGATCGGCGCAGGTGAGCTGGTCCTCGAAGAGTCCCTCGAGCGGGCTGTCATGGTCGAGCGAGGCATCCTGTTCGCGCATCGCGTCAACCCGGTCGTGGTCGTCGGCGAAACGACCAGCCGCCACCGCGGCGCTGTCGACCACGGTCACCACGCCGTCGACCGTCACGCGGGTGCGGATGTCCGGCCAGTTGAAGGCGGCGACCAGCGGCTGCGGCAGGGCGAGGCCGGAGGTCTCGATGACGATGTGATCCGGCCGCTCGTCGCGTTCGAGCAGCTTCTGCATGGTCGGCACGAAATCATCGGCCACCGTGCAGCAGATGCAGCCATTGGTGAGCTCGATGATGTCGTCTTCGGTGCAATTGTCGGCGCCGCAGCCCTTCAGCACCTCGCCGTCGACGCCGAGGTCGCCGAACTCGTTGATGATGAGCGCGATCTTCTTGCCGTTGGCATTCATCAGCATGTTGCGGATGATCGTCGTCTTTCCGGCGCCGAGGAAGCCGGTGATGACGGTTGCCGGGATCTTCTGCTGCAGCATGGTTCAACCCTTCATTTTCAGCGGCAGTCCGGCCGCGACGAAATAGACTTCGGTCGCGACCGCCGCGACCATCTGGTGGAGCCGTCCGGCATGGTCGCGGAATTCGCGCGCCATGCGGTTTTCGGGCACAATGCCGAGCCCGACCTCGTTCGAAACGAGGATCAGCCGCGCCCGAAGCGTCGGCAGGAGCGAAACGAGGCGCGCGCTTTCGGCCGCGACATCGCGTTCGTCCAGCATCAGGTTCGTGACCCAGAGCGTCAGACAGTCGACGAGCACGGCACGGTCCGGCGCATCGATGCGCCCGAGAACGCCGACGAGGTCGACGGGCTCTTCATGGGTCGCCCAGAGTCCGCCGCGACTCTCGCGATGCAGGGCAATTCGTTCGCGCATTTCGTCGTCGAAGGCGCGTCCCGTTGCGACATAGTGGCGTTCGAGCCCGCTCGCCTCGGCCAACGCCTCCGCGTGCCGCGACTTGCCCGAACGGGCGCCGCCGAGCACCAACACGCAATGGCCGGCAGCCGCGCTCAAGGGTATATCTCCGCGGCCGAGCGTCGGCAAAGCAGACATGAAAAGAGGCCGGGCGCGCGGCCCGGCAGAAAGGATGTGGAAATGCGGGATCGCACGATCCCGCCGTCACAAGATGTCGCCACGACAACCTCCGTGCTGGCAACGGGGAATTTCCCCAGGATGGGCTTTCAAAGCCCGGCACGGATGGCAGGTCTCCTGGCTCGCGGTTGAGGCGCCAAGCGCCAGCGGGGCAATCTCGCCTTCCCGGAGCTTCGAAGCGGCACGAAGAGGCGGACGATTCGTAGAAATAGAGGCGTCCCGGCCCCGGCTGATCGTGTCGCCACTCCAGTGGCTTTTCCGGCTTCGCCGAGAGACCCGCCGTCCGCGCCTTGCGGACCCGTCGCGGGCATTCCGGCTCACCGGATGATAGACCCTCACCGCTCTACAGTCGCGGGGTCGGCTGCGATTGGCAGGCCCGGCTTGGGTCCCCACCGTCGCATTCCCTTTTGCGTTCCGCTCCGTATCGACGGCGCGGAAACCATCCGAATGAGAAAACGCTTAGGCGCAAGCGGCGGTGAAGTCAATTCGAAGGAAATCGGCCGTGCAGATCGCGGCAATCGTCCTCACCTTCGACCCGACGGCATGGTCAGTACGAAAAGCGAGCGGATGCGTGCGGCGACCGCCTCGGCAAGCGCCTCCGCCTCGAAATCCGGGTTTTCCGTTCCACTCGTCACCGGGAAGGTCGCGGTCGCGACCGGCGAACCGTCGATGACCGAGACTGCGGTCACGGTGACCATCGCCTCGCTGCGGCGGTTGAGCGGCGAAATGTCCGGCCGGTAGGAGCCGATCCGCACGGACAGAACCACTGGCGGCGCCTCCGGCCGCGGCACGGTCGCGGCAATCGCCGCGGCAATCCGGCTGTCGGTGCCGACCACCACGGTCTGCGGCACGCGGACATCGGCAAGCACCGTCAGATCGCGAACGTCATAGACCTTCCGCGGCGTCAAGAGGCCGACGCCCGCGACGCTGCACGACGACAGCAGAACGGAAAGAAGGAGGGCGATGGCGGCGTGGCAGAACCGCAGAAGCATGGCAGGCTGATCCGATCCCGATTCGGTCGGAAGAGCCTGTCACCGTTATCGTTAGCGCCGCGTTAAGCGGCGGCCCGCACGGCCCGGAACATGCGTGCCGCAGCATCCATCTCTTCGAAGCGCTTCGCCCGACGGGCCTGCGCCTCCTCGTCGACGCCCCAGTGCTCCTCGGTCCAGTCCTCGTCGAGGTGGGCGAGCGCCCAGACTTCGGGGGCGGAAAGAAAGCCTTCCGCGAAGGCGAGCGTCAGGATCGCCGAACCGGTGAGCGTCGTCACCACGTGCAGCGCCGCGAGTTCGAACGGGTTTCTGTAGATGTCGAGCGCCCTGGCAAAGGCATCGATCGCCGCCTGCGGTTGCGCCTGGTGGACAATACCGGCGGCGAGAACGAAGCGGGCACCGTGGGCGGAAGCCACCCAGTCGATCACCCGTCCCCACTGCTGCGCCTGGCGTTCGACGAGTTCCTGCGGCGATTCCGCGTGGTAGCAGAGGAGGTCGTTGCCGGCGTAGCGCACGATATCCTCGAACACGGCGTCGACCTGCTCGGCGACGGCGTCGATCGCGGTGTTGGCAAGCCGGGTCGTCGGCATTGTCGCCGGGTCGATCGTTTCGCCCTGGGCGCGCCACTCCGAAGCGACGAGTTCGGCGGCATCGGCCGTCGGCAGGCGCAGCGGATGTTTCGCCGGCGTCTTCACGCTGCGACCGTCGAGCAGGATGGCGACACCCTCATCGTCGCTCCGCGTGCCGACTTCGGTGTAGAAGCGCTTCGCCTGCGGCCGCTGCATCTGGATCTGCGCGCGGCGCACCGGGTCCGGATCGCTCGGCTCGGGGCCGAAATCGCTGAGAAGGTCACGCATCGACGGTTCCTTTCATGACATGGGCCAAAAGGTCGGACGGGTGGTCGACGACGGCATCGGCGCCCGCAAGCAGCAGCGCGGCCGTCGTCGAATAGCCCCAGGAGACACCGATCGCCCGCGCGCCGGCGGCCTTGCCCATCTGCATGTCGTAGATCGCGTCACCGATGACGACCGCATCCCGGGCATCCATGCCGGTTTCGCGGCAGCATTCCAGAACCATGGCCGGATTGGGTTTCGACGGGCATTCGTCCGCCGTCCGTGAAACGACGAAATGGGGCTTCAATCCGTGGGTTTCAAGCACGCCGTCGAGGCCGCGGCGGGACTTGCCGGTCACCGCCCCGATCAGAAGGTCGTCGCGGCGAACCATGGCCGCGATCACCTCGGCGATCCCGTCATAGAGCGGCTCCTCGAAGCCCTGCTCGGCGCGCACCTCGGAGAAAACCGCCTTGTAGTAGAGTGCCATCGCCCCCGCCTCGTGGTCGACGTCCGGCTTGCCCTGCATAGTGGCGATCGCGAGATCGAGGCTGAGACCGATGATCGCCTTGGTGTGTTCGACATCGGGTGCTGCGTGGCCGAAATGAAGGAAGGTACGCGTCATCACCGCGTGGATGAGGCCGACACTGTCGACGAGCGTGCCGTCGCAATCGAAGAGAACGAGCTTCATTCCTCGTCCCTCGCTCCGTCGGCCTCGTCGAAGCCGAGCAGGTTCCAGCTCTGCACCATGTGCGGCGGCAGCGGCGCCGTCACCTTCAGCCGCCCGCCGGAGGGATGCGGAATGTCGATGGAACGGGCATGGAGATGGAGCCGCTTCTGGATGCCGCCCGGGAAATCCCAGTTCGGATCGTCGATGAAATATTTCGGGTCGCCGATGATCGGATGCCCCATGTAGAGGGCGTGGACGCGGAGCTGATGGGTGCGCCCGGTATAGGGTTCCATCTCCAGCCAGGCGAGGTTCTGGGCGGCGGTATCGATCACCCGGTAATAGGAGACGGCGTGGTCTGCCCCCTCCTCGCCGTGTTTGGCGACGCGCATGCGGTCACCATCCGGCGTCTGCTCCTTGACGAGCCAGGTCGAGATCTTGTCCTCGTGCTTGCGCGGCACGCCCTTGACCAGCGACCAGTAGATCTTGTGGGTGTCGCGTTCACGGAAGGCGGCCGTCAGCTTCTGCGCCGCGCCGCGCGAGCGGGCGACGACGAGAACGCCGGAGGTGTCGCGGTCGATGCGATGGACGAGACGCGGCTTTTCGCCCTTCTTGTTCGTCCAGGCCTCGAGCATCTTGTCGATGTGACGGGAAACGCCCGAGCCACCCTGAACGGCAAGGCCCGCCGGCTTGTTGAGCACGAAGACCTTGTCGTCCTCGTAAAGCAGCATCCGCGAGAGGAGTTCGCCGTCGCCGGAATGCTTCAGGTCCTTGCCGGCGATCGGTCCGGTCTTCGCCTTGGCGTCGACGTCGAGCGGCGGCACGCGGATCATCTGACCCGGCTGGACGCGCGTATCGCTCTTCGCCCTGCCTCCGTCGACGCGCACCTGGCCGGAGCGCAGAAGCTTCTGCAATGCACCGAAGCCGAGGCCCGGAAAGTGCACCTTGAACCAACGGTCAAGCCGCATTCCGGCCTCGTCCGCATCCACCTTGATATGCTCGACGCCCGCCATTTCTGCTCTTTCGACAAATTTCCGCTCGGCCCGAACGCCGCACATCAGGGCCTTTAGAGCATTTCGCCCGCCGAAGGGAAGTGTAAAAGCTCTCTCAGAGCAGCGAACGCATGAGGCCGATGCCCGCAACGGTCGCAACGAGCGAGAGGCCGACGCTCGCGCCGACGTAGACGAGGCTCGAAAGCGCTTCGCCACGCTCGAAGAGCGAGACGGCGTCGAGCGCAAAGGCGGAGAAGGTCGTGAACCCGCCGAGGAAGCCGGTGATCAGCAGAAGTCGCATCTCCGGCGAGGCGCCGAAACGCGCAACGATCAGCTCCGCCAGGATCCCGATGCCGAACGAGCCGACGAGATTGACCGTGAGCGTACCCCACGGAAAGGCGGGGCCGGCCAGCCGCAGCAGACCGACGCCGACGAGGTAGCGGCAGACCGAGCCGACCGCGCCGCCGGCGGCTACGAGGAGGATCTGGTTCACCTCTGGTCCTCTTCTTCTTATTCAGGTGTTCCGAAAAGTCCGGCGAGCAGGTCGCATCACCGGCAGCATCAGGCTTTCGCGCCGGCGAGGAAGTCGGAAACGAAGCGCTCGAGCTCGGCCCAGTCGGTGAACTCGAAGTTCTGGCTGGCGTCGGTCGGGGCGCCTTCGCGCGCAGCAAGGCGCTTCGCCATCCAGCGCTTGAAGAAGTCGTATTCCGTGTAGCGCAGCGCGCCTGCGGCATTGAGCACCCTGCCGGGCGTCCAGCCGGTCTCGGCCATCAAGGTGTCGGGGAAATGGCGCGCTTCCTCGCGCTCCTCCTCGAACTCGCTGCGGATGAACAGCGACACCGACACGAACGCGCTCGGCACCGATTTCAGAAAATCCCTCTCGCGGCGGACGAAATCCACGAAGGGTGCGGGATAGCGCCCGGCGTGGATCGGTGCGCAGAGGATCACCGCCTCCGGTCGCTCCAGCGCATATTCGGCCATGGAGGTGACGTTGAAGAAGATGGCGCGATGGCCCGCCTTCTCGACGTGCTCGGCAATCTTCTCGGCAATCTTGCGCGTCTGCCCTTCGATGCTGACAAAGCCAATGAGAATGTTCACTTTCCCCTCCGTCCCTCTGTCGGCAACTATCCGAGCCACCGCATCCCTTCTGATCGTCAATCGACGGCGCCGCCGTTCGAACGACTGAATTTGCAAGCAAAATGACAGATCGCCGAGCGATTGCAAGCCTGCCCCACCGCCATTTCGGGTGGTTCCGTCGGCACCTTTCGACGCAGCCTCCGAGCACCGTCTCATAGTTCATCGAATTTGACTAAAATGCCGGCACCGAACTTAGCGGTCCGTAGAGAGGGCCGTGCTATTCTGCAGGGATCAGAATTGGTGATAGGCATGACCCAGGTCGTTACAGTATCGGCCACCACCGCCGGATACGCGATGGAGGCAGCAAAGCCACCGCAGCGTGTTCCTCGCGGCACGCTGGTCGAGGAGCAGTTGCAGGTTTTTGCGGAACGCGCCGCCAAGGGCGACGACTTCAGGCTGCGCGCAATCCTCACCGTCGTGCAGCCGCCGGCGCTGTCGCTCCATTTCCTGACGGCCGGACAGACGAAGCATGAGCAGGCCACGCTCAGGGAAGCGCTCGCCGCCTATATCAGCTCGACCACCTGAGGATATCTTCGGCACCGAATTGAAAAGCGCCGCGGACGACGTGTCCGCGGCGCTCCTTTATGGCTGAGTTCCGGCGCCTGCTTACATCTTCTTCGGTGCGGCCGGGCCGACGGGCAGGACGAGATCGACCGAACCGGCATTCTTGAAGGTCAGCTTCACCTTGACGGCACCGCCTTCCACGAAGGGCTCCTTGACGCCCATGAACATCATGTGCAGGCCGCCCGGCTTCAGTTCGACGGTCTCGCCGGCCGGGACCGGAATGCCGTCCTTGAGAGGCCGCATCTTCATGACGTCGTTCTCCATGACCATCTCGTGAAGCTCGACGTGATCGGCCACGGCCGATTCGGCGGCGACCAGCACGTCGTCGGCAGCGCCGGCGTTCTTGATGACGACGAAACCGCCGCCGACCGGCTGACCGGGAAGCATTGCCTTGGTGAAGCCGCCGGTCAGTTCGAGGTCGCCGAGCTTGACGGATTCCATTCCGCCCGGATCCACGACACCCATGCCGGATCCGGCCATCGCGCCGTGCATCTGGTGACCGCCGGTATCGGCAACCTTGATGACCGGAGCGCTCATGTTGTGACCGGCATGCATGTCGGCCGGCGTCGCGGCGGCGGCACCGTCATGCATGCTGCAGGCAAGGCTCGGATGGGCGAAGGCGGTACCGGCTGCGACGCTGACGACAGCAAGGGTGAGGCGGGAAATCGTGACTTTCATTATTGTTCTCCTGACCGGTTCCTCTGAGACAGAATGGGAGGCGACCGGAACACGCCGCACAGCGGCTTTGTTTCTGACGAAAATTCTCGAAAGATCAGGCGAAGGACGGCGGCGCGCGCGAGCGCGGGCGCTCGACCGATTCAGGTCCGGGCCCGGCGTCGGCGACGACCGGTTCGTTGTCGAGGCTCGCGAAGGCGGAGAGCAGCCATCCCTCGTCCGGCGGCGCCGGCAGGAGGCTCGCCGCAGCAAGGATGCAGGCTTCGCAGAAGCCGCTCGCAGCCGGGTGCTTGACCGCCACGTCGCCGATGCAGAGGTCGGCATAGCTGCCGTCAGGAAGGACGTAGGAAGCGGTTTCGAGCACCGCCGCCATGACTTGCGGCGGCTTGTGCGCGAAGGCGAGCGACAGCACGGCGAGCGCGCACATCATGCGCACCAAACCGCCACCGATCCACTTCGCCTTCGTCATTCCGTAACCTCCGGGCAGCTTCATCCTTAGCGTCTTTCGCGCCGGAATCAACGACCCTCTGCAGCCGTCGCCACATTCGGACGTCACGTCGCAGCTGTCTTTGATCAAGAACAAATCGCGGCGGACAGCTCGACCGTTGACGGCGGACGAAAACGACAGCGACAATTATTTGCTTCACAACGACGCAAGCCTCTTGCCAACCACCCGCCTTGCCAGATAATGCCAAGCCATCTTGTTGGGAGAAGCCGGTTCGATCCGGTGCCGAAGGAGCAACCGCCCCGGAAACTCTCAGGCGAAAGGACCACAAGGTGCCATTGGACTCTGGAGAGAAGCGTTCCGTCTGACGGGGCGCACGCCGAAGGGATAACAATCTCAGGCAAACGGACAGAGGGGGCTCACGTAACCGGCGGGCATTTGCGCGCCATGACCTGAGCCAGCGCATCGAGCGCGAAAACCGGAGGCGCCCTTTGGATACCGCCCAACTGAAACGCACCCCCCTTTATGACCTTCACCTGTCGCTCGGCGCCAAGATGGTGCCCTTCGCCGGTTACGACATGCCGGTGCAATATCCGGCCGGCGTGCTCAAGGAACATCTTCATACGCGCGAAAAGGCGGGGCTCTTCGACGTCTCGCACATGGGCCAGGTGATCCTGCGCGCCAAGAGCGGCAGCGTCGAGGATGCGGCCCTCGCCCTCGAAAAGCTCGTCCCGGTCGACATTCTCGGTCTGAAGGCAGGTCGCCAGCGTTACGGCTTCTTCACCGACAACAACGGCGGCATCCTCGACGACCTGATGATCACCAATCGCGGCGATCACCTGCTGGTGGTCGTCAATGCCGCCTGCAAGGATGCCGACGTGGCGCACATGAAGGCAAACCTCGGTGACACCTGCAAGGTCGAGCTCCTCGATCGCGCCCTGCTGGCCCTTCAGGGACCGAAGGCCGAGGCCGTGCTCGCCTCGCTTTCGCCGGACATCGCTTCGATGAAGTTCATGGACGTGCGCGACGCGACGATCGCCGGGATTGCCTGCATCGTCTCCCGCTCCGGTTACTCCGGTGAGGACGGCTTCGAGATTTCGGTGCCGGCCGACAGGGCGGCGGACCTCGCCAATGCGCTGCTCGCGCATCCCGACTGCGAGCCGATCGGCCTCGGCGCCCGCGATTCGCTTCGCCTCGAAGCCGGGCTCTGCCTCTATGGCAACGACATCGACACCACGACCTCGCCGGTCGAGGGCGCAATCGAGTGGGCGATCCAGAAGGCCCGCCGCAAGGGCGGCGCCCGCGAAGGCGGCTTTCCCGGTGCAGACCGCATCCTCGCCGAACTCGAGAACGGCCCCGCCCGTCGCCGCGTCGGCCTGAAGCCAGACGGCAAGGCGCCGGTCCGCTCGCATGCGAAGATCTACAGTGACGAGAACGGCACGACCGAGATCGGCGAAGTCACCTCCGGCACCTTCGGACCTTCGGCCGGCGGCCCGGTCGCCATGGGCTACCTGCCCTCCTCCCATGCGGCGGTCGGCACGACCGTCTATGCGGAGGTCCGCGGCAAGTACCTGCCGATGACCGTCGCCGCGCTCCCCTTCGTCGCGCAGACCTACAAGCGTTGACCCCATGACCGCGACCGCCCCTCATACGGCTGCCACCAGCGTGAGGGCGGGTCGCTCCCCAACATCAAGAGAGGAACATCACATGCTGAAATTCACCGAAGAACATGAGTGGCTGAAGATCGAAGGCGACGTCGCGATCGTCGGCATCACCACCCACGCCGCCGAACAGCTCGGCGATCTGGTCTTCGTCGAACTTCCGGACGTCGGTGCAAGCTTCAAGAAGGGCGGCGACGCCGCGACGGTCGAATCGGTGAAGGCCGCCTCGGAAGTCTACTGCCCGCTCGACGGCGAGGTGACCGAGGTCAACCAGGCGATCGTCGACGATCCTTCGCTCGTCAACTCCGATCCGCAGGGTGCCGGCTGGTTCTTCAAGCTGAAGCTCGCCAATCCCGCCGATGTCGAAAAGCTGCTCGACGAAGCGGCCTACAAAGAGCTGATCGCATGACCACACCGACCGAATTCCAGTTCACCGATTACCAGCCCTACGACTTCGCCAATCGCCGCCATATCGGCCCTTCGCCGGCGGAGATGGAGGAGATGCTGGCGCTGATCGGTTACCCGAACCTCGACGCGCTGATCGACGATACCGTGCCGGGCTCCATCCGCCAGCAGGTACCCCTCACATGGGGGGCGCCGATGACCGAGCGGGAGGCGCTCGACAAGCTGCGCGATACGGCCAACAAGAACGAGGTTCTCGTCTCGCTGATCGGCCAGGGCTACTACGGCACGATCACGCCGCCGGTCATCCAGCGCAACATCCTGGAAAACCCGGCCTGGTACACCGCCTACACGCCGTACCAGCCGGAAATCTCGCAAGGGCGCCTGGAAGCGCTCCTCAATTACCAGACGATGATCTGCGACCTGACCGGCCTCGACGTCGCAAACGCGTCGCTCCTCGACGAGGCGACCGGAGGTGCCGAGGCCATGGCCATGGCCGAACGCGTTGCCAAGTCGAAGGCGAAGGCCTTCTTCGTCGACGAGAGCTGCCACCCGCAGACCATCGCGGTGATCGAGACCCGCGCGGCACCGCTCGGCTGGGAGGTCGTGGTCGGCAATCCGTTCACCGATCTCGATCCGGCAACGGTCTTCGGGGCACTCTTCCAGTATCCCGGCACCTACGGCCATGTGCACGACTTCACCGACCTGATCACGAAACTCCATGATGCCGGCGCGATCGCCGCCGTCGCCGCCGATCCGCTGGCGCTGGCGCTCCTGAAGGCCCCGGGCGAAATGGGTGCCGACATCGCCATCGGCTCCACCCAGCGCTTCGGCGTTCCGGTCGGCTATGGCGGCCCGCACGCGGCCTACATGGCGGTGAAGGATGCCTACAAGCGCTCGATGCCCGGCCGCCTCGTCGGCGTATCGGTCGATGCCCGCGGCAACCGTGCCTACCGCCTGTCGCTGCAGACCCGCGAACAGCACATCCGCCGCGAGAAGGCGACGTCGAACATCTGCACCGCCCAGGTGCTGCTTGCTGTCATGGCCTCGATGTACGGCGTCTTCCACGGCCCGAAGGGCATAAAGGCGATCGCCCAGGCGGTGCACCAGAAGGCCGTGCTGATGGCGAAGGGGCTGGAAAAGCTCGGCTACAAGGTCGAGCCGGAGACCTTCTTCGACACGATCACCGTCGATGTCGGCCACATGCAGGGCCTCGTCCTGCGTGCCGCGCGCGCGGAAGGCGTCAACCTGCGCAAGGTCGGCGAGACGAAAGTCGGCATCAGCCTCGACGAGCGCACGCGCCCGGCGACGCTGGAAGCGGTCTGGCGCGCCTTCGGCGGCAATTTCATTCTCGCCGATTTCGAGCCCGGCTACCGGCTGCCGAAGGACCTGCTCCGCAACAGCGAGTACATGACGCATCCGATCTTCCACATGAACCGCGCGGAAAGCGAGATGACCCGCTACATCCGCCGGCTCTCCGACCGCGACCTCGCGCTCGACCGGGCAATGATTCCGCTCGGTTCCTGCACGATGAAGCTGAACGCGACGGCGGAAATGCTGCCGATCACCTGGCCGGAATTTTCCGACATCCATCCCTTCGTGCCGGCCGACCAGGCCCTCGGCTACAAGGAGATGATCGACGATCTTTCCGAAAAGCTCTGCGCCGTCACCGGTTACGACGCCTTCTCCATGCAGCCGAACTCCGGTGCGCAGGGCGAATATGCGGGCCTTCTGACGATCCGCAACTATCATCTCGCCCGCGGTGACGCCCACCGCACCGTCTGCCTCATCCCGACCTCCGCGCACGGCACCAATCCCGCCTCCGCGCACATGGCCGGCATGGAGGTGGTGCCGGTGAAGGCGAAGGAGAACGGCGACGTCGACCTCGACGACTTCCGCGCCAAGGCAGAGCAGTATGCCGATACGCTCTCGTGCTGCATGGTCACCTATCCCTCGACCCACGGCGTGTTCGAGGAGACGGTGCGGGAAATCTGCCGGATCACCCACGAGCACGGCGGTCAGGTCTACCTCGACGGCGCCAACATGAACGCCATGGTGGGTCTCGCCCGCCCCGGCGACATCGGCTCCGACGTCAGCCACCTGAACCTGCACAAGACCTTCTGCATCCCGCATGGCGGCGGCGGCCCGGGCATGGGACCGATCGGCGTCAAGGCGCATCTGGCTCCCTACCTGCCCGGCCATGTCGCAACCGACGGCCGGTCGGGTGCGGTTTCGGCGGCGCCCTACGGTTCGCCCTCGATCCTGCCGATCTCCTGGAGCTACTGCCTGATGATGGGCGGGGAAGGGCTGACGCAGGCGACCAAGGTCGCGATCCTCAACGCCAACTACATCGCCGCACGGCTGAAGGGCGCCTACGATGTGCTCTACAAGTCCGAGCGCGGCCGTGTCGCGCACGAGTGCATCATCGACACACGTCCGCTTGCCGACACGTCAGGCACCACCGTCGACGACATCGCCAAGCGTCTGATCGACTGCGGCTTCCACGCCCCGACCATGAGCTGGCCGGTCGCCGGCACGCTGATGATCGAGCCGACCGAAAGCGAGACGAAGGCGGAAATCGACCGCTTCTGCGACGCGATGCTGGCGATCCGCGAGGAAGCCCGCGCCGTCGAGGACGGCCGGATGGACCGCAACGACAACCCGCTGAAGAACGCCCCCCACACGGTGGAGGACCTCGTCGGAGAATGGAACCGGCCCTACAGCCGCGAGCAGGCCTGCTTCCCGCCCGGCGCCTTCCGGGTCGACAAGTACTGGTCGCCGGTCAACCGCGTCGACAACGTCTACGGCGACCGCAATCTCGTCTGCACCTGCCCGCCGATGAGCGAATACGCGGAAGCCGCGGAATAACCGGCTCCTTCAACCGAAGATGCGAAAGCCCGCCTCACCCGGCGGGCTTTCTCCATTTCGGGTCCGAGTCGCAAAATGGCCATCGAATACGAATAAAGTCGCAAGCATGGCACTGTGGATCGCAATCGGCATAGGGATCGGCGCAGCCCTCGGCGCGGCGGTCTTCAACAATATGGCCCTGGGCGTCGCCATCGGCATTCCGATCGGAATCGTGGGCTGGCTCGTCGTGTCTCGGAAATAACCGGCCGCGCAGTGCCCCGGACCTTCCGGCCCGGTCAAATGTTGATGCAGTTAGTTATCTAGCTAATTTGCCATTTCAGTTATCATCTCTCTATCGGCGGCGAAAATCGTGTCGTCTCATTTTGAGGCAGATCCCGCCCGCAGCGGACGCAAACCGTGAACCCTGCTTGTTCACGCACTGAGAACGCCGATGGTCTAGCTTAGTGCCACTCGCATCAGACCTCAGGGCAGGACTATGGGCATTTCCGCGATCTTGAACATTGCCGTCTCGGGCATGCAGGCGAACACGCGCAGCCTGAGCGCCTCGGCGCAGAACGTGGCCAGCATCGGGACATCCCTCCCCGGCACCTCGGACGTCGACCTCGGGCAGGAGATGCTCGACGCGGTCGAGGCCGAAATCGGCTTCAAGGCCAATGCGGCCGTCTGGGAAACCGGGGCCGACCTGTGGGACGTGCTCGCCTCGATAAAGCGGGACTGAATACCGTCGCCGGAGGGATCCGGCACGTAGCGTCCGCCAACCGGTAACGACGGTCGGCAAGCCTTGCCATTCTACGGAAATTGCGGCTAGCTGGATGAGCAGGAGGACTGGCTCACATGCAGCTCGGAACGATTATCGCCTTCGCCACCGTCACCTTTGTCGCTGTCGTCACGCCCGGGCCGGATGTCATCTTGGCCATGGCCAATGGTTCCCGCTACGGGATGAAGAGGGCCTGCGCCGGAATGATCGGCGTACTGCTCTCCGACGTCTTTCTGATTGCGGCCGTGGCTGCCGGTTTGGGCGCCGTGCTTGCCGCATCGGAATTATGGTTCTCGGTCGTCAAATACCTGGGTGCTGCTTATCTCGCCTGGCTCGGATACAAGATGATCCGCTTCGGCCACTCCGAGTTCAAGGCGCAAGACGGACTGGTCCTGGAACCGCATCAAAACTCGGCGACGAAGATATGCCTGCAGAGCATGTTCGTCGCGGTGACGAATCCGAAGGCGTATCTCTTCTTCTCGGCACTGCTGCCGCAGTTCATCGACGCCGGTCAGCCGCAATTGCCCCAATTCCTGGTGCTGACGATTGTCTTTTCCGTTGTGGAGTTTTGCATCATGTTCGGCTACGCCCTCGTCGGCGCGAGGACGACGCGGTTTGCCGCCTCAGCGGCAAGACGCTGGCTGGAAAAGGGATGCGGCGGCGCCCTGTTGCTGTCCGCCGTCTCGCTCGCCTGGGCGAAACGGGCGGCATAAACGGTCCGTGCACGACGTCAAAGCGACGAACTCCACGATCGACGCGTTTCTGGGGATGCAGGCGCCGCTCTGAGATCTGGCGATCCCGATTGTCCGAGCGCGGCCTGCGCCGCGCTCGATTGCTGGCGATGAGTGAAACAAGACGGCGAAGCGTCGCCCGCAGAGACGTTCAGCCTTCGTCGCCGCCGTCTTCGATGACTTCGTCGCCGCCATCGTCGGCACCGGCATCATCCATGCCGTCATCGCCGCCATCGTCGGCACCGGTATCATCCATGCCGTCATCGCCGCCATCATCTGCGCCGGCGTCGTCCATGCCATCGTCACCGGCGCCATCGTCCACACCGTCGTCCACGCCGTCGTCGGCAACGGCTTCGTCGGCACCGTCATCAGTCGCTTCGTCGACGCCCATCTCGTCGGCAGCATGATCCGGAACCTCGTCGTAGGCCGCGGCGTCGACCTCGTCATTGTTGCCTTCGGCCAGCTCGTCACCGACCGCATCCTCGGCAGTGCCGCTGTCGAGGTCTGCCTCCACCGTCTCCTCGACCTCGGTATACGTCACCTCTTCGCTCTCCTCGTAGGTGACTTCGGTGTATTCTTCGGTGATAGACATCTCTTCGGTCGTGATGACGGTGTAGCTCTCGTAGACACTGTACTCGACCTCGTAGCCGAAGCTGTAGCTGAGGTCGACGAAATGGTTGCCCCGGGAGCCCCTCGAGGTCGCGACCACGCCCGGCCCGAGAGCAAGCACCATGAGGCCGATGATCTCGGCGCTGTAGCCGTCGATGGCGACGATCGCTTCGGTGCCGGCAACGTCGGAAACGTGCAGGAGATAGACCTGCGCCTTGCGCCGAAGATCGATGACCTTGATGCCCTTCTTTTCGAGCGCAGTCACGATGAAATGAGGGGAGCGCAGCTTGTGGACGTGGGATGTCGCGGCCAAGGTCTGATGAGGCGCGACGGATGTAAATGCAATCGATAATTGCGCAACAATGGCTGCAGAGCAAAAAAGTCTTCGCATGGCAATAACGTGTCCCCGGGGGAAATAACGATCCCTGCCGGCAGCCCCCTTCTCTGCCCGCCGATGAGCTATGCCATCGAGGCGGAGAAATTGTCACGCGCGCGACAAGGGTTTCGACGACATTGCCCAAAAATGGGCGTCAGCCGATCAGCCCTTTCACGCCCATGCCGATCGCAATCACGCCGAAGCCGAGCAGGACGACGCCGGAGATGCGTGAGACCCAGACGGAGAAGGACGGCGGCAAGCGATGGTGCAGCATCGCGACGAGGCCGGAAAGGAAGAACCACCAGAGCATCGAGCCGGCAAATACGCCGAGAACCAGCAGGGCCGCGCTCCAGCGGTCGCCTGCTCCGGCGAGCCCGAGGCCGGCGAAAATGGCGGCGAAGGAGAGGATGGTCGCCGGGTTCGTGATGGTGAGGAAGAAGGTCGACACGGTCGTCGCAAGCAAGTCCCGCGCGCCGACTGTGGCGGCGGTGACCGGCGGACGTGGCCGAAAGCTCGTCCAGCCGAGCCACAACATGAACGCCCCGCCGACGAGTTGGAGCGGCAACGAGACGGCATCGAGGATGAAGGCAAAGGCGGCAAAACCCGCTGCCGCCATCAGCGCGTAAGTGCCGTCGGCCAGCGCTGTTCCCAGTCCGCCGGCGACACCGGCCCAGAAGCCCCGCTCGAGCGTTCTGTTGATGCAGAGGGCGCCGATCGGGCCGAGAGGCGCCGCGATCGCCAGGCCGAGGACGATGCCCTTAGCGACGAGCGCGACTGCCATCTCAGATCTCCGGAGGCGTGAACGGGGTTTCAGATATGGTCGAGAGCGCGATCACGGTCTCGCTGCGGGCGAGAAAACCGCGCACCTTGAGATCGGCGAGAAATTCCTCGATGCCTGTCAACGCACCGACCCTGATCTTGATGAGATAGGACCAGGCGCCGGTGATGTGATGACACTCCGCGATCGACCTGTGGTCGGTCATATAGGCACGGAACGCCTCCTCGTTCGCCCGCGCATCAAGCGACACGAAGACGAAGGCAAGAATGTCCATGCCCAACGCCGCGTGATCGGCGTCCACGGTGAAGCGCTTGATCGCACCCGACGCCAGAAGCCGCCGCATGCGTTCGTTGACAGCAGAGGGAGAGAGGCTTACATGCTCACCGATATCGCTGAGCGAACGCCGCGAATCTTCGGCAAGAAGACTGATGATTTTGTGGTCTATTGTATCCATGGCCGCAAACTATACAAATTGCGGAACATAGAGCAATAGTTTTTGCAGAAAATTCACACGGAAGCGCAGAGCCTCCGGGCGCTGCGCCTGCGAGTTCGAAACCCGCGCGCCCTTCGGGCGAGCGCTGACGGCTGAAGAAATAGCGATCGGAAACAGAGTGGAAAGAGCAGGTGACCGCCCCGCCGGCTGCTCAGCCGGCGGTCACCGTTGCGTCCTTCTGGCGTGCGAGTTCGGCAAGGTCCGCCGCTTTCAGTTCGACGGATTCGCCGCAGCCGCAGGCAGATGTCTGGTTGGGATTGCTGAAGGTAAATCCTGAACGCAGCTTCGTCGTCTCGAAGTCCATCTCGGTTCCAAGGAGATAGAGGACGGCGGCAGGATCGATCCAGACTTTCGCCCCGTCGCGTTCGATGAGATCGTCTTTGGCGCTCGGCGCCGTCACGAGCTCGATCGTGTATTCCATGCCGGCGCAACCGCCCTTCTTGATCCCGACGCGAACGCCCTGAGCGTCCGGTCCGGAACTGTCGACGATCGCACGGACGCGCTGAGCCGCAGCATCCGTCATGGTCATGACTTGAAAGCCCATTTCCTGTCTCCTGCCGCAGCCGGGTTCAAGGTCCGGCGCTTCGGTCATACAAATGTAGTTCTGGTCTTGACGACGATCAATACCAACCGACCGCCACCTGGGCCTCTTCCGACATCCGGTCCGGCGTCCATGGCGGATCGAAGGTCATCTCCACCTCGACGCCGGACACGCCTTCAACGGCACTGACGGCGTTCTGCACCCAGCTCGGCATCTCGCCGGCGACGGGGCAGCCAGGCGCCGTCAGCGTCATGACGATCTTGACCATGCGGTCGTCGTCGATGTCGATCTTGTAGATCAGCCCGAGCTCGAAGATGTCGGCCGGGATTTCCGGGTCGTAGACGGTCTTGAGCGCCGCGACGATGTCGTCGGAAAGACGCGCAAGCTCCTCCTGCGGGATGTTCGACTGCACGATATCCTCGCGGAAGTCCGGCTTCTGTTCGCTCTCGTTCACACTCATGAGCGGCTCCTCAAGCAAAAAATGTACGCGCGTGGTCCAGCGCATCGGCCAGCGAATCGACTTCGGCGCGGGTATTGTAGAGGCCGAACGACGCCCGGCAGGTCGATGTCACGCCGAAACGCGCAAGCAACGGCTGTGCGCAATGCGTGCCCGCCCGGACAGCGACCCCGCGGCGATCGATCAGCATCGAGACGTCGTGGGCGTGGATACCCGCAAGCTCGAACGAGAAGATCGCCCCCTTGCCCGGCGCATTGCCGATGATGCGAAGCGAATTGATCGCCCGCAACCGTTCCTCGGCATAGGCGGCAAGTTCCGCCTCGTGGGCCGCGATCGCCTCACGGCCGAGGCTGTCGATATAGTCGAGGGCATGGCCGAGACCGATCGCCTGGACGATCGGCGGCGTGCCGGCCTCGAACCGGTGCGGCGGGTCGTTGTAGGTTACGCAATCCTCGGTCACCTCGACGATCATCTCGCCGCCGCCCATGAAGGGCTGCATTTCCTTCAGCCGCTCCGTCTTGCCGTAAAGTGCGCCGATCCCGGATGGACCATAGAGCTTATGTCCCGTGACGGCGTACCAGTCGCAGTCGATGTCGCGGACGTCGACCGGCATGTGGACGGCACCCTGGCTGCCATCGACCAGCACCGGAATGCCTCGCTCGTGGGCGATCCGGCAAACCTCCTTGACCGGCACGACGGTGCCGAGCGCATTCGACATGTGGGTGATCGCGACGAGCTTGGTCCGCTCGGTCAGGCACTTCTCAAAGTCCTCGACGTGGAAGGCGCCGTCCTCGTCGACCGGCACCCAGACGAGCTTGGCCCCCTTGCGCTCGCGCAGGAAATGCCAGGGCACGATGTTCGAGTGATGCTCGAGGATCGAGAGCACGATCTCGTCGCCTTCCCCGATATGCGGCATGCCGTAACCGTAGGCGACGGTGTTGATTGCTTCCGTCGACGACTTGGTGAAGACGATCTCGTCAACCGAGCCGGCATTCAGGAACCGGCGCACCTTCTCGCGCGCGCCCTCATAGGCCTCGGTCGCGGCATTCGAGAGGAAATGCAGGCCGCGATGCACGTTGGCGTATTCGTGCGCATAGGTGTGCGAGATTGCGTCGATCACCTGCCTCGGCTTCTGGGCCGAGGCGGCGTTGTCGAGATAGACGAGCGGCTTGCCGTAGACCTCACGCGTCAGGATCGGGAAATCCTGCCGGACCCGCTCGACGTCATAGGCCGCGATTGTCGAGGAGAGATCAGCCATGGTGTTCCAGCCAGTCGGAGATCACCCCTTCCAGGGCATCAACCAGCGCCTCATGTTCCAGTTCCTCGACGATCTCGGCGACGAAAGCCCGCACGAGCAGGGCCCGCGCCTGTTTCTCCGGAATGCCGCGCGACATCATGTAATAGAGATGGTTGTGGTCGATGTCGGCGACCGTCGCGCCATGGGCGCACTGCACGTCGTCGGCAAAGATCTCCAGCTCGGGCTTGACCGAGAACTCGCCGTCGTCCGAGAGCAGCAGCGTGTTGCAGGCCATGCGGGCGTCGGTCTTCTGGGCATCAGGCGCCACCTTGATCATGCCCTGGAAGACGCCGCGACCGCGATCGAAGACGACGTTGCGCACGACTTCGGTCGAGGTGGTGTTCGCGACGTCGTGGCCGAGCGTCATCGTGACGTCGACATGGCTCTCGCCGCCGATCAGGTTGATCCCACGCAGGGTAAAGTCGGAGCCCTCGCCCGCGGTGCGGACATGCACCTCCTGGCGCACCAGCTTGCCGCCGACATTGATGATGAAGAGGCGGAACTTCGCGTCGGCCCCGAGCTCGGCCTTGATCTGGCCGAGATGGGTGTCGTCCTTGCCTTGCGCCTGCAGGATGATCCAGGTCACCTCTGCGCCTTCGCCGAGAACGAGGTCGCTGACGGCAGAGACGAGCGCCGCCCCTGCGCCGTTGCCGACATGCCGTTCGATCACCGTCGTGCGGCTCTTCGCGCCGAAGGAGACGGGATAGCGCACGTGGAGCTGGCCCGTGCCATGGATGGACTGCAGTTCGATCGGCGCCTCGACGACCGTGTCGGCCTCGACCGACACGGCAAATCCGTCGCGCACGAAACTGCTGTTGATGCGTCCGATGGTGTCGTCGCGGTCATAGGCGACGAGCCGGGCCGCGGCTGAGCCGTCGGCCAGCGTGCTGCGGAACGGCTGGACGCCGACACCTTCCGGCGCGCGGACCTCCCGGGCCACTCCCTGCAATACGGCAAACAGGTTCGAACCCGCGACGACGGGCGCGGCCGTCTGCGCATCCGTCGCCGGCACGAAGTCCGGAACCACACGCAGAAGGTTCTTGATATCCGTATAGTGCCAGGCCTCGACCCGGCGGGTCGGCAGGCCGCCGCGCTTCAGCTCGTCGAAGAGCCGGTCGCGGGCCGCGAGAACACCGCCGTCGCCCGGCAGCTCGCCGATCTGGTTCGAATAGCTCTCGATCAGTTGGGTCTCTGCGGCCGTCAGTCTGTTGGCTGCTTGCAGGGTCATCGTCAGGACTCCTTCCCGGCCGGTCAGGCCGCTTGCCCGATGATGTCGGCATAACCGCCGGCTTCCAGCTCGAGCGCCAGGTTCTTGTCGCCCGTCTTGACGATCTGCCCCTTGTAGAGGACGTGGACGGTGTCCGGCACGATGTAGTCGAGGAGCCGCTGGTAATGGGTGATGACGATCACCGCGCGGTCCGGCGACTTCAGCGCGTTGACGCCGTCGGCGACGATCTTCAGCGCGTCGATGTCGAGGCCGCTGTCGGTCTCGTCGAGGATGCAGAGCTTCGGCTCGAGCAGCGCCATCTGCAGGATCTCGGCGCGCTTCTTCTCGCCGCCGGAAAAGCCGACATTGAGCGGCCGCTTCAGCATGTCGGGAGAGATCTTCAGCTCGGCGGACGCTTCCTTGACGCGGCGCATGAAGTCCGGCGTCGTCAGCTCCGGCTCGCCGCGCGCCTTGCGCTGCTCGTTCATCGCCACCTTGAGGAACTGCATGGTGGCGACGCCCGGAATTTCGACCGGATACTGGAAAGCGAGGAAGATGCCCTTGGCGGCCCGTTCGGCGGGATCGAGTTCGAGGATGCTCTCGCCGTTATAGAGGATGTCACCCTCAGTGACCTCGTAGTCCTCGCGGCCCGACAGGATGTAGGAGAGCGTCGACTTGCCGGAGCCATTCGGCCCCATGATCGCCGCCACCTCGCCGGCCTTGACGGTGAGGTTCAGGCCACGGATGATTTCGGTGCCGTCTTCGGCGATCCGGGCGTGCAGGTTTCTGATTTCAAGCATGTCTGTGTTCCTGTTCTTAGGGCGGTTCAAGGGCCGCCTGTCGATCATCGGTACGCCGTCCGGCGTCTTGCAATTCCCTCATCCTCGAGCTTGTCCCGAGGATCTACCTGTTTTCGTTCACACCGGTGCCGCATTCAGCCCTTCCGGCAGCAGATCCTCATCACCCCACGCTCCCCTCGAGCGAGATGTTGATCAGCTTCTGGGCCTCCACGGCGAATTCCATCGGCAGCTGCTGGATGACGTCGCGGACGAAGCCGTTGACGATCAGCGCGATCGCCTCCTCTTCGGGGATGCCGCGCTGCATCGCGTAGAACTTCTGGTCCTCGGAGATCTTCGAGGTGGTCGCCTCGTGCTCGACCTTCGCCGTCGTGTTCTTGGCCTCGATGTAGGGCACGGTATGCGCGCCGCACTTGTCGCCGATCAGGAGCGAATCGCAATTGGTGAAGTTGCGGGCGTTCTCAGCCTTGCGGTGGATCGACACCTGGCCGCGATAGGTGTTGTTCGAGCGGCCGGCGGAGATGCCCTTCGAGATGATGCGGCTCGACGTGTTCTTGCCGAGGTGCAGCATCTTCGTGCCGCTGTCAACCTGCTGGTAGCCGTTGGAGACGGCGATCGAGTAGAACTCGCCGCGCGAACCGTCGCCGCGCAGGATGCAGGACGGATATTTCCAGGTGATCGCCGAGCCGGTCTCGACCTGCGTCCAGGAGATCTTGGAATTCTTGCCGCGGCAATCGCCACGCTTGGTGACGAAGTTGTAGATACCGCCCTTGCCTTCCTTGTCGCCTGGATACCAGTTCTGAACCGTCGAGTACTTGATTTCGGCATCATCGAGCGCGACGAGTTCGACGACCGCCGCATGCAGCTGGTTCTCGTCGCGCTGCGGGGCGGTGCAGCCTTCGAGATAGGAGACGTAGGCCCCCTCCTCGGCAATGATCAGCGTGCGCTCGAACTGGCCGGTGTTCTTCTCGTTGATGCGGAAGTAGGTCGAAAGCTCCATCGGGCAGCGAACACCCTTCGGCACGAACACGAAGGAGCCGTCGGTGAAGACCGCGGAATTGAGCGTCGCATAGTAGTTGTCGGAGACCGGCACGACCGAACCGAGATAGGTGCGGATGAGATCGGGATGCTCGCGGATCGCCTCCGAGATCGACATGAAGATCACGCCGGCCTTCTTCAGCTCTTCCTTAAAAGTAGTGACGACGGAGACGCTGTCGAACACGGCGTCGACGGCGATCTTCGACTTTTCCACACCCGCGAGGATTTCCTGTTCCTTCAGCGGAATGCCGAGCTTTTCATAGACCTTCAGAAGCTCCGGATCGACCTCGTCGAGGGATTTCGGGCCTTCCGCGGTCTTCGGAGCGGCATAGTAATAGATGTCGTTGAAGTCGATCTTCGGATAGTGGACGCGCGCCCAGGTCGGCTCCTCCATGGTGAGCCACCGGCGATAGGCGTCGAGACGCCATTCCAGCATCCATTCCGGTTCGTTCTTCTTTGCGGAAATGAAGCGGATGATGTCCTCCGACAGGCCCTTCGGAGCCTTGTCGACTTCGATCATCGTCTCAAAACCGTACTTGTACTGATCCACATCGATCTGGCGAACCTGATCGATCGTTTCCTGTACGGCAGCCATGCTCGTTCTCCAATCTTGCCGGGTCCAAGGTCCGGCAGCTTGATGACGCAGAAGCGGAAACCGCCCCTTATGTAATTGCCAGAGGCGTGTATTTCACCCCTCGTCGCAAGCGGAAAATTGACTTTCCGCAAGTTTATCCCGTTTCAGGCCGCCTCGCCGGCCATCTTGCGCCGCGATGCGACCCGCGAAAAAATCTCGATCGCCCGCTCGACCTCGTCCGCCGTCGACGAGGGACCCAGCGAGATGCGCAGCCCACCGGTCTTGGCATCATGTCCCATCGCCGTCAGCACGTGGCTCTGCCCGACCTTGCCGGACGAGCAGGCCGCGCCCGCCGACAAGGCGAGCCCCTCGAGGTCGAAAGCGATCTGCCCCGTCTCCGCCTTCAGTCCCGGCAGGGTGAAGAAGCAGGTATTGGCGACCCGCACCTCGTCCGCGCCATGGATGATGACATCGGAAGCCGCCACACGCATGCCGCCTTCGAGGCGGTTTCGCAAGGCGCCGATTGCCGCATTCCGTTCGGCAAGGCCCTCGGACATCCACTGTGCCGCAGCGCCGAAACCGACGATCGCCGCGACATTCTCCGTTCCGGCGCGATGCCCCTTCTCCTGTCCGCCGCCCTTCAGGAGCGGCACCGGCATCAGCGTCTCGCCGCGCGAAACGAGCGCGCCCGCGCCCTTGGGGCCACCGATCTTGTGGGAAGACAGGATGAGGAAATCGGCGCCGAGCATGCCCATGTCGACAGCGATGCGGCCGGCAGCCTGGACCGCGTCGACCACGAGCAACCCGCCGTGGCCATGCACGACACGAGCGACATCGGCAACCGGCTGGACGACGCCCGTCTCGTTGTTGACGAGCATCACCGCGACCAGAGGCAAGCCCTCTTCCTTCGGATGCGCCTGGAGCAGGCGTTCGAGCGCGCCGAGGTCGATGACGCCGGACGCGGTCACCGGAATCTCGCAGACACGATCGGCGGTAAAACGTCCACCCTCCCGCAGCGCCGGATGCTCGATGGCCGAAACGTAGAGCATGGACGCGACGAGCGGCGCCCGTCCCATGCGGAATGCGGGCGTCAACACGTGGTTTGCCGCCTCGGTCGCACAACTGGTGAAGGTCACATGCGACGGCTCCGCACCCACAAGTGCGGCGACCTGCCGGCGTGCCTTTTCCACCATGGCACGGGCCGCGCGCCCCTCGGAATGCACCGATGACGGGTTACCCGGTTCGGCCAACGCATCGAGCATGGCCGCACGCGCGTCGCCGAGCAAAGGCGCCGTCGCGTTCCAGTCCATGTAGATGCGTTGTTTCGCCATGACTATTTTCGCTTTTGACCCATTCCGGCCCGCTCGGCGCATTTTTCTTGAAATTTCCGCCGGGCTTGCCTTATGACACGTCCAACAATGGGTGACCCTTCACCCAGTTTCGAACGGTTCTAAACTTTGTTCTAGAAAAGCTGACTGCATTCGTCAAGTCATCGCACTGCCCTGTGGACAGTCTGGAACCGAAAAAACACGAACGACCGGAGTATCCATGCCCGAAGTGATTTTCAACGGCCCTGCCGGCCGCCTCGAAGGCCGCTACCAGCCGTCCAAAGAGAAGAGTGCGCCGATCGCGATCATCCTGCATCCGCATCCGCAGTTCGGCGGCACGATGAACAACCAGATCGTCTACCAGCTCTTCTACATGTTCCAGAAGCGCGGCTTCACGACGCTGCGCTTCAATTTCCGCGGCATCGGCCGCAGCCAGGGCGAATTCGACCACGGCGCGGGCGAGCTTTCCGACGCCGCCTCCGCTCTCGACTGGGTGCAGAGCCTGCATCCGGATTCCAAGAGCTGCTGGGTCGCCGGCTACAATTTCGGGGCCTGGATCGGCATGCAGCTCCTGATGCGCCGTCCGGAGATCGAAGGATTCCTCTCGATCGCGCCGCAGCCGAACACCTACGACTTCTCCTTCCTCGCGCCCTGCCCGTCCTCCGGCCTCATCATCCATGGCGATGCGGACAAGGTGGCTCCGGAAAAGGACGTCCAGGGTCTGGTCGACAAGCTTAAGACGCAGAAGGGCATCCTGATCACCCATAAGACCATTCCGGGCGCCAACCATTTCTTCTCCGGCCAGGTGGAGACACTGCTGGCCGAATGCGAAGACTACCTCGATCGCCGCCTCGAGGGCGAACTGGTACCGGAGCCGGCTGCCAAGCGCATCCGCTGACGAGGTACGGCCCCGGGGCCGACCTTTTCCATTCCCCGGGAATCACGATCAAGGCGCGGCTCCTGCGGACCGCGCCTTTCTTCATGCCGCCTCAGGAGGCGAGCGCCTGCGGGCCGGCCAGTTGCACCTGGTCGCGGCCGGCCGCCTTGGCGGCATAGAGGGCGGTGTCCGCCCGCTGCATCGCCCGCTCCAGCGTATCACCGCCGAAAATCGAGGCGACGCCGAAGCTCGCCGTGATCCTTTCATTGTCGCAAAGCTGGCCGAAGCCGACTGCCGACATGGCCCCGCGGATATTATAGGCACATTCGCGCGCGAGCTCGCTGTTGATCGCCGGAATGTAGATCGCGAATTCCTCGCCGCCGATCCGCGCCACCTCGGCGTCGGTCGGCGCAGCCTCGCGCAGTACGCGGGCGAAGGTCTGGATGACGATGTCGCCGACGTGATGGCCAAAACTGTCGTTGATCCGCTTGAAGTGGTCGATGTCCGCAAGGATCAGCGCGCCTGCCGCCGTTTCGTTCGCCCGCTCCAGCCGCGGCGCCACGCGCCTTGCGAAACCGCGTCGGTTGAAGATGCCGGAAAGCGGATCGATGTCGGACTTCGCCACCGCATCTTCGATCGCCTCCTTGACGAACACGCCCACCATGGCAAGCCCCGTCGCGACGATCAGCACGGCGCCGAGCCCCTGCGACACCAGCGCGAACTTGCTGAACAGGTAGCCGCCGGCCGTTCCACCGGCTCCCACCGCGACGGCGACATAGGCCTTGAGCGGAAAAAAGGCAGCACTCAGTGCGAGCATGGAAAACAGCACCATGTCCGCCCCCGAGCGACGACCGGAGCGGTAGACCGCAACGGCCGAAAGCGCCATCGTCAGGAAGAACGGCGTCTGGTAGGCGACCGAGTGGACGACCGTTCCGCGCGGCAGGTCGTAGATCAGGAAATCGGTGAAGACGCCCGACACGAAGAGCAACCAGAAAACACTGTTGGGAACGCGAAGCCCGTAGTGCCGGGTGATGCTCCGGGCGAGCAGGCAAAAGCCTCCGAACATCGTCACGAAAGCACCGATCGCGAAGAAGCGGACATGACCGGTCAGGGGGATCAGGGCCTCGCAGACGGCCGACAGCGAAGCGACGGCAAAGGCTGCAGCAAAGCCGAGGCCGGAACCACGCGACGGTCCCTTGAACGCAACGACGCCAAACACGAGGACGAAGATCTGGGCGATCACGAAGTTCACGGCCAGAAGCGAAAACGCGGCATCCATTCCGCCACCACCCAACCCACAGACCGGGCCATAGAACGGCCAAAGCACGCACTGCGCGAACCATATTCCATGCACAATCTGCAATATTATATGCAAAGGCTATGAAACAAAGGATTAATGCCGGGGGCAAGTGCGGATCGCACCGACATCCAAGAAAATGCCACCCGTAACCGGCTTTTCCACGCCGGTCGTCCCCGGAAAGGTCAAGGGCAGGCCCTTCAGCGAGCGCACGGCAAGATAGGCCCACGCCTCCGCCTCCATGGCGTCACCGTCGAAACCCGCCTGCTCGGCTGTCAGCAAGACCGCGCCGATCCGTTCGGCTTCGTTCCCGAGATCGCCCATGATGGTGTCGTTATGGCGGCCGCCGCCGCAGATCACGAACGTCTTCGGCATCTCGTCGAGATGACCGGCCGACCTGAAGATCGCCGCCGCCGTGACGTAGGCGAGCGTGCGCGCGCCATCGGAAAGCTCTGCATCGCCGCCCTCCGGCGGCAGGAAATCGTTTCGGTCGAGCGACCGACGCTTCTCGTCGGTAAAGAACGGACTGGCGAGATAGCGGTCTGCAAGCGCAGGCAGCACCCGGCCTTCGCTCGCGATCCGCCCGCCCTGGTCGAAGGGAATGCCGGCATGGACCTCCACCCACTGATCGATCAGCGTATTGCCGGGCCCGCTGTCGAAGGCGACGATCGCGCCATCGGCGCCGACACAGGTGAGATTGGAGATACCGCCGATATTGACGAAACAGACCGGCCAGCGTGGATTGTCGAGATTGCGGGCGAGCGCAGCGTGATAGACGGGAACGAGCGGCGCACCTTGCCCGCCATGCGCCATGTCGTTCGCCCGCATGTCGTAGACGACCGGGATGCCGATCTCCCGCGACAGCAGCGCACCGTCGCCGATCTGTACCGTCAGCGCCTTGTCGGGACGGTGCAGGACCGTCTGTCCGTGGAAGCCCACGACATCAATATCATCAGGCAAAATATTGTTTTCACTCAGAAAGGATCGAACGGCATCTGCATGACGTAACGTCAGGTCACGTTCGAGATCGGCAAGACTCCCTGGCCGTTCGTCGCGTTTCGTGATTGCCTTGGCGTCCTCGAGACCGTGCTTCAGACGATCGCGAAAGGCGGGCTCATAGGGGACGGAAAGGCTCTGCCGTCGCACGACCATGCCCTCGCCGTCGGTTTCCAGCATCGCGACATCGATTCCGTCCATCGACGTGCCGCTCATCAGTCCGATTGCGGTGAAGATTTCTGCCATGGCCTGCCCTGCCGATTCGCGTGGTCACACCCCAACATTCATGACCGAAACAGGTGCACATTTCAAAAAACAATGCTAAAGCGCCGCCACTCCCGCATTCCGTTTTCCAGAAAGCCCAGTCGTCATGAAGAAGTTCAAGTCCGATTTCCTCCACACGATGCAAGAGCGCGGCTTCATTCATCAGATTTCCGATGAATCCGGCCTCGACGATCTGCTGACGAAGGAAACCGTGACCGCCTATATCGGCTTCGACCCGACGGCGCCCTCGCTGCACGCCGGCTCACTGATCCAGATCATGATGCTGCACTGGTTCCAGGCGACCGGCCACCGCGCGATCTCGCTGATGGGCGGCGGCACCGGCATGGTCGGCGACCCCTCGTTCAAGGACGAGGCGCGGCAGCTGATGACCATCGAAACGATCGAGAGCAACATCGCCTCGATCAAGAAGGTCTTCTCGAATTACCTGAACTACGGCGACGGCCCGAAGGACGCGCTGATGATCAACAACGCCGACTGGCTGCGTTCGATCAACTATCTCGAATTCCTCCGCGACGTCGGCCGCTACTTCTCGGTCAACCGCATGCTGTCCTTCGACAGCGTCAAGACGCGGCTTGAGCGCGAACACTCGCTCTCCTTCCTCGAATTCAATTACATGATCCTGCAGGCCTACGACTTCGTCGAACTTGCCAAGCGCTACGGCTGCCGGCTGCAGATGGGCGGCTCCGACCAGTGGGGCAACATCGTCAACGGCATCGATCTCGGCCACCGCATGGGCACGCCGCAGCTCTACGCGCTGACATCGCCGCTGCTCACCACCTCTTCCGGTGCGAAGATGGGCAAGTCGGCGACGGGCGCCGTCTGGCTCAATGCGGACATGCTGTCGGCCTATGATTTCTGGCAGTACTGGCGCAACACCGAGGATGCGGACGTGCCGCGTTTCCTGAAGCTCTACACCACCTTGCCGATGAGCGAGGTCGGGCGCCTGTCGACCCTTGCCGGCTCGGAAATCAACGAGGTGAAGAAGATCCTCGCGACCGAGATCACCGCGATCCTGCACGGCCGCGCCGCAGCCGAGGAAGCCGCCGAAACCGCCCGCAAGACGTTCGAGGAAGGCGCGATCGCCGACAACCTGCCGTCGATCGAAGTGCCGACCGGCGAACTCGAGGCCGGCGTCGGCCTGCTGAGCCTGATGGTCCGGGCGGGTCTTGCCGCCTCCAACGGCGAAGCTCGCCGCCACGTCCAGGGCGGCGCGGTCCGTATCAACGACAAGGCCGTCGCCGACGAACGTATGGCCGTCGGCACCGGCGAGGTCACGACGGACGGCGTGATCAAGCTCTCGCTCGGCAAGAAGAAGCACATCCTGGTGCGCCCGGCCTGATCCGGCCGCATCCCGATCGCACACGCAAGCCGGCGCCCGACGCGCCGGCTTTCTTTTTACCGGAACTCGAAAATCTGCCGGAAGACGCCGGGCGCAATGATCGACAGCGGATTGACGACGAGCTTCGGCTGCTCTGTGGCGCCCGTGAGCTTGAAGGTGATGCCGAGAAGGCCGCGGTCGCGGCCGTTGCCGAGCAGGATGCCGATGACCGGCAACTCCGCGAAGAGGCGGTTCAGCCCGTAGGCCGGCATGAAGGTGCCGGTGAGGTCGATCCGCCCCTGGCTGTCGCGCACGAGCCCCTGGAAGGTTGCACCGACCTGCTCGCCGCGCACGACGCCGTTTTCGATCCGCAGTGTCTTGTCGCTGTAGATCAACCGGGCGAAGCCACGCTGGAAGCGCGCGGAACTGACGTCGATATCCCGCTTGACGGCCTTGTTGAGGCTTCGCCCGTCGGCGCCGGCGGGCGTCGAGACGATCGACTGCAGGCGCTGTTCGTTGTCGAGGCTGAAATTGCGAAGGTCGACGGAACCGTTCCAGATGCCGTTCTCATTCTCCTTCATCTTCATGTTCAGCAGTCCGCCGTTCATGCGGCTGTAGAGATTGGCGAAGCGGGCGACGGCGCCGGCGTCTCCGCTCGTCACCGAAACCTCGCCGAGTCCGGATGACCTGCGCATCTGCCCGACGATGGCCTGGCCGTTTGCCGTCACGGCCGAAAAGTCGAGCCCGGAGAGCTTGCCGCTGCGCGAGGCATAGTCGAGCGTCACGTTCGACAGGGCCTCGTCGCCAAAGCCGACCATGCGGTCGAGTTGGGCGTCGATACTGACGTTCGGGTCCGAACCGGCATCGCCATCGCCGCCGTCTCCGGGCGACTTCATCTGGTCGATCAGCGAGCGAACGTCCACCGACTTGCCGTTGACCGCAACCTGGTAGCCACCCTTGGCCTGGCGGACCACGACCGAGTAATCGTCACCCGGCGACAGCCTGACGCGCGCGAGATCTGCGGAAACGAGGCCGCTCTTGTCGACCGTCATGGCACCGCTGACGCCGAAGCCGTCGCCGTCGAGGACGAACTTGTCGATGACGGACTGCTTCTCCCCCTCGGCAACCTCGAATTTGGCCTTCGCCGCGATCCCGGCCCCTTTCGTCCAGCCGAGCCACGGAACGGTGACTGCTGCGCGCGAAAGGTCGGCCGTCACGGCCTGTCGCTTCTCGTCGATGCGATCGAGCTCGACGGTAACCGGTCCGTCGATGATCTGGTCGAGACCTGGCGCGAAGCGGCGGACACCGGCCTTGTCGAGCACCACCTTGACGTGGCGCTCACGCTGGAACTGCGGGTCGGCCTCGACAGGTTCGGTGACGGCAAGCTCCATCGAGGTGCCATCGATGTCGGCCTTGCCTTTCAGCCGCGCCGCCTTCGGATCGACGTCGAGAGCCGCGTTCAGATTGTCGATCTTCCGCCCGGAGAAAGGCTTCGCAAGATCGACGCCGGCAAGATCGAGATGGGCTTTCCACGCCGGCTCGGGCGGGTTCTGCTCGGATATCAGGCCGAGGCGCACCTCGGCCGTTCCCTTTACCGTCCCCTTGAAGTCGGCGGCCTCGAAACCGACGCGCTTCAGGGCGTTGATCGGCCGGAAGGAGACCAGTTCGGCAACGGAGTCCGCGCTGCCGGCGACGGCGATCTTGAGGTCCGCCATCAGCGGCTTGGTGTAGATCTCGCCGAGAACCAGTTCGCCGCTCTCGACCTTCACACTGCGGCCCGAGGGGAAGTACGAGGTCGCCGTCTTGATGGTCGTCGTCACCTTCGGTCCGGCGAGCTCGAAATGGGCGTCCGTGTCGCGCAGCGGCGGAATATCCCCGGTGACGTTCATCCGGGCGTTGACGACGTCGAAACTGATCCTGAGTTCGTTCTCGTCGAGGTGGAGCGGCCGCGGTTCCACCGACATGCGGCCCTTCGGAATGAAGACCTGTACCGACCCTTCGGTCACCGTTCCGCCGAAAATGTTGGCGAGCACCCATCGACGCGGCTTGTCGGCAATCCAGTACGGCCAGAGCTGCTTGACGACGGTCGTCTGCATGTTTGCAAACCGTGCGCCGAAGCTGACTTCCGGCCCCTCGCCCTCGAAGAAGCGCACCCTCATCGACCCGGTCATCTGCCCCATCGGCGTCGAGACGCTCAGAGTGTCGAGCTGCAGTTCGGCGCTGTCGTAGAGGAAGCGTCCGAATATCTTGAACGAGAAGGGAAAAGGCTGCTCCCCGGCGGCCGGCACGCTGGCCAGCCCCTCGTCGACCAGCAGGTCGATGCCGATGCCCGGACCGGCCGCTTCGTTTCCGGGCAGGCGGTCGACGTCGATCAATCCGCCGGAGATCGGCATGATCATCGGCCCGAAATCGATCCGGGAAGACGCGACCTCGATCGTGTCCTTCGAAAAGTCATAGGCGAAATTGAGCGTGCCGCGCGTCACTTCCTGCGGGTTGCCGTCCTGCCAGAGCGTGCCGTCATGGGTCTGCGCGATCATTGAAACTGCAGGCTTTTCGGTCCCGGTTCCTCGTCGGGCGGAGATGGTCACCTCCGCGGAGCCGTCATAGCCCTGGCGCGGATCGCCGCGCGAGTCGCGCCGGAGCAGGAACGGCGTGAGGCGCACGTCGCCGATCCACGCGCTGAACGAGCGTGTCTGCCCGTCGACATTCACCGCTTTCGCAGAAATCGGGCTCTCGTAGCCGTTGATCGCCAGCGTTCCGGCAATCGTCAGCGAAGCGTCAACGCCGCGCTCCATCACGAGGTTGCGGACCGAAAGCAGGACGGGCCGCGTGCGCGCCTTGCCCATCGCGATCTCGAGGCCGTCGAGGCGCATGCGATCGAGGCCGCCCTTCGAAATGAAACCCTGCATCAGGTCGAGCTGCGTGAACGCCGCCTCGAGCAGCGTCGGGACGGCATCGATCCTGACCTTGGTAAAGTCGAGCGGCGGCCCGGAAGAGAAGAGCGATTCGTCGACCGATACGCCGTCCGCCTCGATCTCGCTCACCGAGAACCGGCCGGAAAGCAGGGCGATCGGATCGACCACGAGGCGGACTGCCTCCGTCTCAGCCGCAACAAGCCCGTCGCTCTCGCGGTGTACGAAGACGTCCCGCGCCTCGACGGCGAGCTTCCACTCCCTGGAGAAGCGCACCGCCGTGCCTGAAATCTCCGCACGATATTGCGGAGCGAGCGCATTGTTCAGAACTCTCTGTGCACCGTTCGCGAAGGTGGCGTCGAGCGCCCCGCTTTCGATCACGACGAAAAACCCGCCGCACAGGACGGCGGAGAGCAGGAACAGACCGAATGTGAAGCGCGCGACCCTGCCCAACCATGTGGATCGTGGCGGACAATGCACGATCAGCGGATCCTCGGCGCGCGCAGACGGCAGGTCGTGCAAGGGAACGATGTCTTTCTTGCTGAACCTTACCTTTTCGCCGCGGATTTCTCCCATGTGCTGGCGACTGTCTCCGTTTGCCCGCTCCCGACGCAATCCGATGTTGGACTGCCGCCGTGCGGACTATATATCGATGGTCGCGTATTTCATCCACAAAACGGGCAAAAGAAAGGTTATCCCATGGCAGAATTGGCACCCGGAGACTTGGCGCCCGATTTCGAGCTCCCCCGCGACGGCGGAGGTACCGTGTCACTGAAGGAATTCGCCGGGCGCCCGGTGGTTCTCTACTTCTACCCGAAGGACAACACGACCGGCTGCACCGCCGAGGCGATCGATTTCACAGCGCTCGCTCCCGAGTTCGAGAAGAAGGGCGCCGTCGTGATCGGCATGTCCGCCGACCCGGTGAAAAGCCATGAAAAGTTCATCGCCAAGCACGGGTTGACGGTCATCCTCGCCTCCGACGAAGACGCAAAAGTGATGACGGATTACGGCGTCTGGCGGGAAAAGAGCATGTATGGCCGCACCTTCCTGGGCGTCGTCCGCACGACGTTCCTGATCGGCCCCGACGGCCATATCGTCAATATCTGGGACAAGGTGAAGGTCAAAGGCCACGCCCGAGAGGTGCTCGACGCAGTCGCTGCGCTCGGGAACATCTGAGATGGACGAATACGACGAGATCCGGTCGCTGCGCGCGGGGGCGACGCTGGCGATCAGCGCGAGCGATCTCGACCGCAAGACGGCGCTCGCACAGGCGACCGCCCGCCGCTGGCATGCCCGCAGGCTCTCGCTGCGCTCGCCGCTCGATCCGGAACTTCCCGAGCGCCCCGGTCGTCCCTCACGGCCGGAGCTCGTGCCGCCCAAGGCGGTCGAGAAGCGCTCACTGCACACGCTCCCCGGCCGCATAGCCCTCTTGCATGCACTCGCCCATATCGAGCTCAACGCTGTCGATCTCGCCCTCGACATCGTCGCGCGATTCGCCACCGAGCCGGTCCCGCATTCCTTCTTCGACGGCTGGATGCAGGTCGCCTTCGAGGAGGCCAAGCATTTCGGCATGGTGCGTGAGCGTCTGCGCGCGCTCGGCGCCGACTATGGCGACATGCCGGCCCATGACGGACTCTGGCAGGCGGCGCATTCGACCCGCAACGACCTGACGGCGAGGCTCGCCGTCGTTCCGCTTATCCTCGAAGCCCGCGGGCTGGACGTCACCCCCTCGCTTCAGGAAAAGATGCGCGAAACCGGCGATTTCGAGAGCGCCGAGGTGCTGAGGGTCATCTACGAGGACGAGAAGGGTCATGTGGCGATCGGCGCCAAATGGTTCCGTTTCCTCTGCGCCCGCGAGAGGAAGGACCCGGCACGGACCTTCCAGGACTTGGTGCGTGCAAACTTCCGCGGTGCGCTCAAGGCGCCCTTCAACGATCTCGCCCGCGCCGAAGCCGGACTGACGCCTTCCTTCTATCGCTCGCTCACCTCGACAAGCAGCGGTTGATACCCGTCGGCCACCTCCCGCGGTCACCGAACTCAAACCTTTGTTAACCTTAACAATGTCTAATTGCGACGAGCCAGCGGGAGCCGAAAAAGCTCCAGCTCTCCCGTCGCGAGAAGGAATGGCTCGCGCGGAGTTCGCCCGGCCAAGTTGAGGAAAGCCCGTGACCGCAAGAGCAGGCCATCACGTCTTCGGAAAGCGCCGGACCCAGCACGTCATCATTCTCGCAAGCGGCGACAAGATCCGCCACATGACGGTTCGTCCGTGGATGGCGGCACTCGCCTTCTGCTTTTGCGGCGTCATGGCGATCGGCTATCTCGGCGCCACCACCTATCTCGTCATGCGCGACAATCTGATCGGCGCCTCCATGGCGCGGCAGGCGCGCATGCAGCATGTCTACGAAGACCGCATCGCCGCGCTGCGCGCGCAGGTCGACCGCGTGACGTCGCGGCAGCTCCTCGACCAGCAGGTGGTCGAAGAAAAGGTCGAAAAGCTGCTCGAACAGCAGATGGCCCTTTCTTCCCGCCACGGGCGCCTCGGTGCCCTGCTCGACCGGGCGGAACAATCCGGCCTCGACACGGAGGCTCCCGTGCCATCGCCACGGCCGGCGAACGGCACAAGACAGGCCAGCCTCACCGGCGGGATCAAGGCGATCGAGAGCCTGCTCGGCAAACCTGCCGCGGAACCGCAGGGAACGGAAGTCGCTGCGCTCGGCTACGCCCCGGCCGGCGAATCGGTCGCCGACCGCACCGACCGCATCTTTTCGCGGGTGACGATCTCGCTGAAGGATATCGAACAGGAACAGTTCGACCGCATTCGCGACCTCACCGACGGCGCCGTCGAAACCGCCGACAAGATCGAGACCATCCTCGCGCGCAACGGCGTGACAGTGCAGACCGAAACGCCCGCTGTCGCAGCCGATGCCATCGGCGGCCCCTATCTTGCGCCCCAGCCCGCCACGTCTTTCGAAGCCTCGCTGAACGGCCTCGACACGGCGCTCGCCCGCCTCGAGACCGCCCGGGAGACCGCGACCGACCTTCCCTTCGGCAATCCGGCGCCCGGCCGCGACATCACGAGCGGCTTCGGCAATCGCCGCGATCCCTTCCTCGGCCGGCTGGCACTCCACGCGGGAATCGACTTCCGTTCCCCGGTAGGCGGCGAGATCCGCGCCTCCGGACGCGGCAAGGTGATCACGGCCGGCGCCGTCGGCGGTTACGGCAACATGGTCGAGATCGACCACGGCATGGGCTTCACCACCCGTTACGGACACATGTCGCGCATTCTCGTCAAGGTCGGCGACGAGATCGCGCCCGGAGAGGTCATCGGACAATCCGGAAGCACCGGCCGCTCCACCGGCCCCCACCTCCACTACGAAGTCCGCCGCAACGGCGCGCCGATCGACCCGATGCATTTCGTCAATGCCGGGCTGAAGCTTTCCACGCTGATCGATTGACGCGAAACCTTCACACGCTAAAGTGTAGCCAGAATACCGAGACGAGAGGGATAAGCGCGTGGAGACGACCACGCTTCTGGCATTTGCCGCCGCTTTCTTCGTCTTTGCCGCAAGCCCCGGCCCCGACAACATGACAATCATGGCGCGAACCGTCTCGGCCGGCCCCGCATCGGGCATCGCCTACGGGATCGGCACCGCGATCGGCATCCTGATCTATCTTGCGCTCGCAGCCTTCGGCCTTTCGATGATCGCGGGCGAGATGGGGCTCTTGATGACGGCGGTGCGCTACGTCGGGGCGGCCTATCTCGTCTACATGGGCATCCGCCTGTGGACCAGCGAGCCTGTTCTGCCGCAGGCGCGGCCGCTCGAACACCGGCGCGACCTCGTGGCCGTCTGCCTGACGGCCGTCGCGCTCAATCTCGGCAATCCGAAAATGCCGCTTTTCTATCTTGCGCTGCTGCCGAATTTCGTCGGCGCCGATTTCCGCTCGGCCGACTATCTTTCACTCGCCGCAGCAATCGTCGCCGTCGAGGTCGTGGTGGTCGGCGGCCATGTCTGGCTTGCATACCGGGCGCGTCGGCTGTTGACGACGCCGCGCATAGTAAAGGCGGTCAATCGTGCGGCCGGAAGCGTGCTTGCCACGGCCGGTGCGGCAGTAATGGTGTCGCATCGCGGCAGTTGAACGATTACATTCACCCTTTGTTACGACAGATCGTCCAGTTTTCTTGACTTTCGGGGATTTTGGCACTATCCCGCGCTTACGTTGACGCCAGCGCTTCGCAGGCGTTCGAATTGTGTTCGTAAGAACCGGAACAGAAACAGATCCCCCATTGACCACGTTTTCTGACCTTGGCCTGAGCCAAAAAGTACTTTCAGCCGTCACCGATGCCGGCTACACGATCCCGACCCCGATCCAGGCCGGTGCGATTCCCTTCGCGCTGCAGCGCCGCGACATCTGCGGGATTGCGCAGACGGGAACGGGCAAGACCGCCTCCTTCGTACTGCCGATGCTGACGCTGCTCGAAAAGGGCCGCGCCCGCGCCCGCATGCCGCGCACACTGATCCTCGAACCGACGCGCGAACTCGCCGCGCAGGTCGCCGAAAACTTCGAGAAGTACGGCAAGAATCACAAGCTCAACGTCGCGCTGCTGATCGGCGGCGTTTCCTTCGACGAACAGGACCGCAAGCTGGAACGCGGCGCAGACGTGCTCATCTGCACGCCCGGCCGTCTTCTCGACCATTGCGAGCGCGGCAAGCTTCTGATGACCGGCGTCGAGATCCTCGTCATCGACGAGGCCGACCGCATGCTCGACATGGGCTTCATCCCCGACATCGAGCGCATCGCCAAGATGATCCCCTTCACCCGCCAGACGCTGTTCTTCTCGGCAACCATGCCGCCGGAAATCCAGAAGCTGGCCGACCGCTTCCTGCAGAACCCGGAGCGGATCGAGGTCGCCCCGCCGTCGTCGACGGCGAAGACGGTCACCCAGCGGCTCGTCGCCTCGAACAACAAGGACTACGAGAAACGTGCCGTGCTGCGCGATCTCATCCGCGAGCAGGACGACCTCAAGAACGCGATCATCTTCTGCAATCGGAAGAAGGATGTCGCCGACCTGTTCCGTTCGCTGGAACGCCACGGCTTCTCCGTCGGAGCCCTGCACGGCGACATGGACCAGCGTTCGCGCACCAACATGCTCGCAGGCTTCAAGGACAACCAGATCACCCTACTCGTCGCCTCGGACGTCGCCGCCCGCGGTCTCGACATCCCGGATGTGAGCCACGTCTTCAACTTCGACGTTCCGATCCACGCCGAGGACTATGTCCACCGCATCGGCCGTACCGGCCGCGCCGGACGCTCCGGCAAGGCGTTCACGATCGTCACCAAGTCCGACACCAAGCACCTGGATGCCATCGAGAAGCTGATCGGCACCAAGATCGAATGGCAGAACGGCGACCTCACCGCCCTGCCGCCGCCCGCCGAGCACGACGAATCGCGCGTTCGCCGCGGCGCGAAGGACAAGGGGCGCGGACGCCGCGACACCGCAGGTCACAAATCTGAAAAGAAGATCGAGCAGACTGTGGCTGTCGAGATCGAAGAGACGCCAGCAAGGACGGAAAGCGTGAAGGCAGAGCGGAAGAAGGATCAACGGCCGAGCCACGCAGAGCGTCCGGCCCGCGGCGGTAGAACGCCGAACCCGGCGAACGACGATCGCCGCGAACGCCGCACCCATTACCGCGATCGCGACGACGGCCCGACCCCGGTCGGCTTCGGTGACGACATCCCGGCCTTCATGCTGATCCAGGCCAAGGCCTGATGGGTCTTCCCGGCGTCAATTTCCCGGGCGTCGGCGTCGGGCTCGCAATCCTGCGCGACGGAAAACTCCTGCTCGCCCGCCGTCTGAAGGCGCCGGAAGCCGGTTTCTGGAACATCGTCGGCGGCAAGGTCGACCACCTCGAGCCCGCCGAACAGGCAGCAAAGCGAGAGGCCGAAGAGGAAACCGGTCTCTCGGTCGGCGCGATCGAATTCGTCTGTGCGACGGAGCAGATCATCGACGCCGACCGCCAGCACTGGATTTCCCTGCTCTACCGGACGAGCGATGTGCAGGGAGAGGCGCAACTGACCGAGCCGGACAAGATCGCCGAAATCGGCTGGTTCTCCCTCGACGACCTGCCTCAACCGCTTTCGGCGTTCACCGCGGCCCTTCTTCCCTACTTGCGCTGACCACGCGCCGGCGGTGCCCTGAGCGCCGCCTCATAGGCAAGCCGCACCCATTTCGCCATTTCCTCCGGATCGTCGTAGGCCGCGTCCGGCACCGACCAGTAGGGCATGCGGACGGGCGATTTCCTCGCCTTGCCACTGTAGACCCAGCGCCGCGCACCCGCCTCCTCGAAGAGCGGAGCGCTCACCTCGTCGACCTTCAGGAGAAGCTCCCCGTCGACGACGAGAGCGAGGATCAGTCCGTCGTGATAGATACCCTTGCCGCTGAACATCCGCCGGATCGTCACGCGACCGAGCGACTGGAAGATATCTTCGAGCGCCTCATTATCCATGTTCACCCCTTGAGCAGCCCGCCGGCGGACAGCACCGCCTCGGGCGTATCCACATCGAGATGGGCCGCCTCGCCGAGCTCGACGTCGATGACGGCAAGCCCCGAGCCTTCGACGATCGAGCGAGCGCCGACATCGCCTTCCAGCGCCTGGACCGCCTCGAAAGTGGAGCGCGGCAGGATCACCGGATTGCCGCGTTTTCCGCCTGCAACCGCCCGCACGATCGCGCGTCCGCCGGCCTCGCTGAACGCGGTGATCAGGCGTCGCAGATCCCGTGTGTCGAGGCCGGGCATGTCGGCGAGCATCACCAGCACGCCGTCGGCACGGCGCGCCGTCGCGCTTGCAAACCCGGCCTTCAGCGAACTTGCCATGCCGCTCGCATGATCGGGATTGTCGACGATGTCGACGGCGAGGCCTTGGAGGGCGTTGCGGATCTCGGCCGCCCGATAGCCGGTCACGACCACGACGCCGTCGGCGCCGCTCTCGAGCGATATCCGCGCCGAGCGCCGCACGAGCGGTTCGCCGGAAAACTCCGCGAGCAGCTTATGGCGCCCACCCTCGCCCATCCGGCTCGCTCTGCCCGCGGCAAGTACGACGGCCGCAACGCGCGGCCGCGTCGGTTCCTCGGCGATCTCGCGTGGCATCGGCCGGCTCGGGATTTCCATCAGGAGGCCTCCCACTCCCATGCCAGTCAGGTCGTGCACCGTCGGCTTCTCGCCGGCGAGAAGCCGGTTCAAGACCCAATCGAAACCATTCTCCTTCGGCGAGCGCGCGCAGCCCGGCGCCCCGATCACAGGCACCTCTCCGATATGGCCGAGCACCAGCAGATTGCCTGGATCGACCGGCAGCCCCACCTGCTCGACGGTTCCGCCCGCCATCCGGATCGCTTCCGGCAGCACGTCGGCGGGATCGGCGACGGCGGAGGCACCGAACAGCACCACCATCTGCGGCGCGTTCTGCGGTTCTGCCAGCGCCTGTCCGATCGCGGCGGCCACGGCCTCCGCCCGGTGTGCCACGCGCCGCTCGCCGACGAGCCGGCTGCCGGACGCGGCGAGGCGCTGCGCCAGAACGCGGGCGGTCTTGTCCATCACCGACGGCTTCAAGGACGGCAACTCGGTCGCAACGAGCGAGACGGCATGCGCCCGGTAAGGCTCGAGGCGAATTGGCGGTGCCCTGCGGAAGACGGCCGCCGCGGCCTCGACGCTCGCGCGCGGCGCGGCGAGCGGGATGATCTTGACGGTCGCAAGCAGATCGCCGTCTCGGACGTCACTGTGATCGGCAAGGCAGGCGAAGGTGATCGCCGGATCGATGCGGTTGAAGCGGTCCACGGTGTCGCGGTCGGCGGTGAAGAGCCCGTTACAGGTCGCATAGAGGTTCACCCGGCCCGTCGCCGCGGGCGAGAAACGCAGATTGCCGGGGTCGAGCGCCTCCGCCAGCAGCGACGCCGCGGTGTCCTCATCAAGGTCATCCGCTTCGATGCGGCAGGCGATGACGGACGCGATGCCAGCCGTCCGAAGCCGCGCCACATCCGCATCGGTGATCCTGTGCCCCTTGCCGAGCCGCCCATCCGGCAGCCGGACCGAATGGGCGAGGATCAGCCCTTCGGAAGCCTCGACCGGAAATTCGCCGAAGATCATCCAGCGGCCCCTTCCTGCGCGAGTTCGCGCCGGCGGAACGCCTGGATGATATCGGCGAGGATCGCCACCGCGATCTCTCCGGGGGTCGCGGCCCCGATGTCGAGGCCGATCGGCGCTGAGATGCGGGCGATCTCGCCGTCGCCGAGGCCTTCGGCCTTCAGCCGTTCCACGCGCTTGCCGTGGGTCTTCCGGCTGCCGAGCGCGCCCACGTAGAAGCATCCGGATTTCAGCGCTGTCGCAATGGGATAGTCGTCGATCTTCGGATCATGGGTGAGTGCCGCAAGCGCGGTGTAGCCGTCAAGCGGGCGGGCCTTCAGCGCGTCCTCCGGCCAGTCGGCGACGAGGTCGGCACCGGCGAAGCGCTCCGCGGTGGCAAAGGCCGTCCGCGGGTCGATGATCGTCAGGTCGAAGCCTGCGATACGCGCCATCGGATAGAGCGCTTGGCTGATGTGGACGGCACCGATCACCACGATACGCGGCGGCGGCAGGTAAACATTGAGGAAGTGCGGACGTCCGTCGATCTCGACGGAGCCGGACTTGCCGGAGCGCAGGCGCCCGGCGACCTCCTCGCCGAGATCGCCCCCGATCGCCTCCCCCTCGACAACCAGACGGCTGCGGCCATCCTCGAGGCTGGTCACCAGTACGGCGGCCTTGCGCGCCTGCCGCGCCGCATTGAGCTCTTTCAGAAGCCGGGGATCCATCATCCGAGCCTTTCCACATAGACACGGATACGGCCACCGCATGAAAGCCCGACCCGCCATGCCGTCTCGTCGGCGACGCCGAATTCGAGCATTCTCGGCTCGCCCTTTTCGAGCACGTCGAGCGCCTCGGTGATCACCGCCCCTTCCACGCAGCCGCCGGAGACGGAACCGTGGAAATTACCCTCACCGTCGATCACCAGATGGCTGCCGACGGGTCGCGGCGCCGAGCCCCAGGTCTCCACGACCGTCGCGACCGCGACCTCGCGGCCCTCGTCGAGCCACGTCTCGGCGATCGTCAGCGGATCGATCTCGTCAATGTCGTGTGCCATGATGCCCCTCCGGCAGAAAACGCCGCGGATCGCCGCCGCCGCTGCGGCCATCGCCGAGCGCAGCGACGAGGTCGCCGAGCGCGTTGAGATTGTGCACCGGCCGCAACTCGTCGACGTGCGGCAGCATCGCCCTGACGCCGCGCGCCCGCGCCTCGAACCCGTCGAAACGCAGGAGTGGATTGAGCCAGATCAGACGACGGCAGGACCGGTGCAGCCGGTCGATCTCGTGGACGAGGAGATCGACATCCTCCCGCTCCAGCCCGTCGGTAATCAAGAGGACCACCGCCCCCTGTCCGAGCACGCGGCGCGACCATTTGCGATTGAATTCCCGGAGCGTCTCGCCGATGCGCGTGCCGCCCGACCAGTCCTTGACCGCACCCGCGCACTGTTCCAGCGCCTCGTCGGGATCGCGATTGCGCATCTGCCGCGTCACGTTGGTGAGCCGGGTACCGAAGAGAAAGGTGTGCACGCGCCGGCGCCGCTCCGTCATCGCGTGCAGGAAATGCAGGAAGACGCGGGTGTACTGGCTCATCGAGCCGGAAATATCGGCGAGGATCACCAGCGGCGGGTGCATCGTGCGGCGCTCGCGAAAGCGCGGAAGAATGAGTGCGCCGCCGGTGCGCATCGAGGCGCGCATCGTCGCCCGCGGATCGACCGACTGCGGCCGGTGCGACGCGCGATAACGGCGCACCGGCACCTCGTCGAAGGGCAGCACGAGCCTGCCGATCTCCTTGCGTGCCAGCGCCAGTTCCTCGGCCGACATCTGCGCAAAATCCATGCCCCGCAACACTTCGCTCCCGGAGACGGTAAAGCGCGCATCGATTTCGAGTTCCGGTTCCTCTTCTTCGCGGCCGTCGCGCTGCCGTTCGGCGAAAAGCGCGTCGTTCACCCGCGCCACCCCGGCCTTGGCCTTGTCCTTCTCGCCGCGGTCGGGTGCCACCGGCGACATCATGGCAATCATCTTGCCGACGAGGTCGCGCGAGCGCCAGAAGAGACGGAAGGCCTCATCGAACACCGTCTGGTCCTCGTGACGCTTGACGAAGACGGACGAAAGCGCGGCGTGGAACTCCTCCCGCGAGCCGATACCGATCGCATCGATCGCGGCAATCGCATCGGCGACAGAGCCCGGGCCGGGTTTCAGGCCCGCCTTGCGCAGCACCCGCGCGAAAAAGACGATGTTGTCGGCAAGCCGTCCGTTGCCGACCGGAACCGGCGGAACGACGAGTCCATCCCTCCTGCCGGCCTCCCTCTCCATCTCAGCCCACCGCCCTGAGTTCGGCCTCGATCTCGGAAAGGATCTTCCGTCCTTCCCCACTCTGGATCCGGGCGATGTCGTCCTGGTATTTCAACAGCGTGCCCAGCGTGTCGGAAATGGTCTCCGGGTCCAGCGCCACGCGGTCGAGTTCGGTCAGCGCCGTCGCCCAGTCGATCGTCTCGGCGACACCCGGATTCTTGAAGAGATCGATGGTTCGGAGCTTTTGCACATAGGCCACGACCTGCCGCGACAGGGCCTCGTTGCAGCCCGGAACCTTGCGGCGGATGATTTCCAGCTCCTGCCGGGCGTCGGGATAGTCGACCCAGTGATAGAGGCAGCGGCGCTTAAGCGCATCGTGCACCTCGCGCGTGCGGTTGCTGGTGACGATGACGATCGGCGGATGCGCCGCCCTGACCGTGCCGAATTCCGGGATCGTCACCTGGAAGTCGGAAAGCACCTCCAGCAGGAAAGCCTCGAAGGCCTCGTCGGTGCGGTCGAGTTCGTCGATCAGGAACACGGGCGCACGGCCGCCTTCACTGGTCAGCGCCTGCAGCACCGGCCGGCGGATCAGATAGCGTTCGGAAAAGATGTCGTGCTCGAGCCGGTCACGATCGGAGATCCCCGCCGCCTCGGAGAGCCGGATTTCCAGCATCTGGGCCGGATAGTTCCACTCGTAGACGGCCGAGGCGACGTCCAGCCCCTCGTAGCACTGGAGCCGGATCAGCGGCCTGTCGAGCGCCGCCGAAAGCACTTTGGCGATCTCGGTCTTGCCGACGCCCGCCTCCCCTTCGAGAAAGAGCGGACGCTCCATCCTCAGCGCGAGGAAGAGAACGGTGGCCAGGGATCGGCTTGCGAGATAGTCATGCGACGAGAGAAGGGCAAGCATCTCGTCGATCGTCGTCGGGATGCCCTCTACCGGTAAGTTGGCCATTGTTCCTCCCTTTCGGGAGGAGATTACAAGCTGCGATAGCCGCGGTCCAGATAGATGAGCGCCGGCTCGCGTGGCCCGAAATGAACCGCCGCGACCTCGCCGAAGAGCACGGTGTGGGTCGCCGTCACCTTGCGGTCGGTGACCCTGCAGTCGAAGGCCGCCACTGCATCGGTCAGCACCGGCGCACCGGTCGAAAGCACCTGCCACTCCGCGAGCGCGAAGCGGGCGTCGGCCTCCTTCACGCCGAAACCGGCGAAGGCGTTGGCGAGCGCCTCATGCTGGCCGCCGAGCGTGTTGAGCGCAAAATAGCCGGCCTCGAAGAACACCGCATTGTTCGGATTGGTGTTGTTGAGACAGACGAGCAGCATCGGCGGACGATCCGATACCGAACAGGCGGCCGTGATCGTGACGCCGCGGCGCACGCCCTCATATTCCGTCGTGACGATCTGGACGTGGCCCGCGTACCGGCTCATCGCCTCCCGATAAAGGACGGGATCCATCTGCTGCGTGTTCAACAATCGCTTGTCTCCGGGGGCGAAAGCTCTCGCCGCACTTTGGTTTGCCCACAATATGGCTTGCAAGGTTTACATTTTCCACAACGGCGACGATTTTTCGAAAACCGCCGTCGACCGGCCAATTTGCGGTTTGTGCGACCCCGCGTCTCGGCTAAGCTGCGCCCGTTTCGTAAAGGAGAACAAGAATTTGAAGCCCGCCCTGCGCCTGCTGCCGGTCTTGCTTGCCGCGACGGCTCTGTCCGCGACGGCCGCAGCAGCGGCAAGCATCGGCGTGGTCGCCCCGCGTTCGGGACCCTTCGCACTTCTCGGAAAACAGATGCAGGATGGCGCCGAAGCGGCGGCGGAGAGGCTCGGAATAGAGGTTCACTCCGTCACCGAAACCTGCGAGGCGGGCAGCGGCGAGGCGATCGGCCGTGAGCTGAGGGACGCGAAAGTCACGGCGGCGATCGGTTTTCTCTGCAGTGAGTCGCTTGACGGGGCGCTGCCACTCCTGAAGGACGCAGGCATTCCCGCGATTACCCTTTCGGTTCGATGGAAGGTGCTGATGGAGGATGCCCTGAAGAACGAATGGCCGTTCTTCAGGATGGCACCAACAGCCGACGACGAGGCGGAAAAGGTGATCGAGATCATCCTGCGGGAGTGGTCCGGAGATGCCGTCGCGCTGATCGAGGACGGTACGATCCACGGCCGGGAGCTCGTGGAGGCGGTCCGGGCGGGGATAGAGGAGCGCGGCATGAAGCCGGTCTTCACCGATACCTACCGCCCCGGGCAGGAACAGCAGGTGGCGCTGGTGCGGCGTCTCAAGAAGGCGGGAGCCACCCGGGTCTTCGTCGGCGGTGACCGCAACGACGTGGCGATCATTGCCCGCGATGCGGCGGCCGAAAAGGCAACGCTGACCCTGATGGGCGGCGACGCCATGCGGGCGGCAGACCAGCCGGTCGCGCTCGCCGCGGGAGCACTGGCCGTCGCTCTTCCGGAATACGACACCTCCCCTTCGGCACAGGAGGCCGTCGCCGTGCTGCGCGGCAAGGGCATCGTCCCCGAAGGCTATGTGCTGCCGGCCTTTGCGAGTGTCGAGCTGGTCGCCGATGCCGCAGGCCTCTCCTCGGCGATGGGCATGCCCGTTGTCGAGGCGCTTGTTGGAACCGGTATCGAGACCGCAATCGGCAACGTCACCTTCGATTCCGGCCACGAACTGGCCGACAATCCCTACGTGCTGATGGAATGGCGGGACGGACGCTTCGTACCCGTCGGCGCCGTCGGACAGTAGCGCCGCCACCTGGGCTGTGTCCACGACAAGTGCGCGTCGCTCGTCAGCGCGAGAGGCGTAGCGCCTGAACCACGACATCCTCCGCGATCTTCTTGTAGACCGCCTCGATGCTGCTGACCGAGGCGGAATAGTAATATCCCGCCCCCGACGAGCAGTTGCGAATATTGGTGACGTCGGCGTCGTTGGAATAGGAGATCGAATAGATCTTTATTCCCGCAGTCTTCATCTTGCTGCAGGTCGACAACAGGGCGTTGACGGCGATCTTGTTGCAGGCCGAGGTGCGCTCCTTGTCGCATATCCAGTCCAGCTTGTCGGAGGTGCTGTCGGAAGGGCCGTACTTCACGTTCATGCCACCGTCGGTCATGAAGACCACATACTTCTTGGCGGTCTTTCCGTATTCGAGCGGCTGCCCGGTTTCCCAGGCCGTCGCCCATCGCGGCGAGAGCGTGTACCAACCGGCGATCATGCCGGCATCCAGCCGCGTCGACCCCTCCGACGTCAGGCCGTCGACCACCGCTGTCAGTGCGGCGAGATCACCCGTCAGCTCCGTAATCGGCGGAGGACAGAAGCTCTGGGCGGATTGAGGGTTGTTGTCCATCGCGACAAAACCGATATCGCTCGGCGGGGCGTCGCCGAGCGACTGATCCGTCAGGTTGCCGGTCGTCCGCATGTCGACGTCGGCCCTCGGCTCGGCACATCCCGTCCAGTAGTAGTTGGAGGAGGTGTAGGCGAGCCAGGTTTCGCCATCCAGCCACTTCGAAAAGCTGTACTTCGACGAGGAATAGACGGATTGCGGATTGGTCCACCGGGTGGGAATGGCGGGCTTGCCGTTATAGGGCATGAACCAGCCTGAATAATGCATGCCGAAACTGACGCGGCTCGAAAACGGCACGATCGATATCCGCACATTCGAGGGAAGCTCACCGTCGCTCGCCAGACCGTTGAGGAAGCTGGTGACGGCCGTCTGCATCGGGACGAACCGGTTCTGCTCGACCATCGAACTCGACACGTCGAGCACGAGCGCTATCTCGATCTGATTCTGGTTCATCGGCAGCGCGCAGGCCTTGACGCTGACCGGCACCGTCTCGATGGACGCGATCCGCATGAATGTAGTGGGCACCCGCGATTTCGCAGTAAGGCAGAGGTCCCCGTCGCTGGTGAGCGTCGGTCCCGAGAGAAGCTCCGCGGTACCGTTCGAATTCGTCGAGAGATAGGCCTGGACCGTTGGCTCGAGCGATGCGAGGTCCATGTCGTCCTCGTAGTGCGCAGCAGCCCACAGGACCGCGGCATCCGCAGCCCCCTGCACCTCCATCTTGCGGTTGAGAGCCGCGCTGACGTCGATGGCGACGCCGATCGCCAGGGCAATGGTCGCGAAGAGAATTGCCGTCAGGACGCCGAAATTTCCGCGGATGTCACGCGCGAACTTGCCAGGATAATCACTCAAAATATAAGCACTTACTAAAGAAAAAAGAGGAAGCGGCGTTCCGGTATCGAAACGACGCCATTACAATACATAGGCAATTAAATATTACTTAATGGCACGGGGCGAGCCCCCGCCCGGCCTGTCGCCCGCTCAATACGGCCATTGCGGCTGAGAAAACACGCCGCCGTCGACCCATATCGTCTGGCCGGTCACGAAGCCGGCTGCCTCGCTTGCAAGAAACAGGACCGGACCGGCGACGTCCCGAGGTGTGCCGACGCGACGCAGCGGCGTCACCGCACCCCATGTCTCCGCATAGTCCGGCGCCTCCGCCTTGGTCCGCTCGGTCTCGATCGCGCCCGGCGCGACGCAGTTGACCCGGATACCGCTCGGCCCGAGTTCGACCGCCGCGACCTTGGTGAACTGTTCGACCCCGCCCTTCGAGGCCGTATAGTCGACGAGCCGCGGAAAGGCATGCTTGTTGCAGCCGGAGCCGATATTGATGATGGAGCCCCCCTTGCCGGCGCTGACCATGTGCCGGGCGACGATCTGCGTATTCAGGAAGGTGCCCTTGAGATTGGTGCGGATGACCGCATCCCAGCGTTCCTCGGACAGTTCGAGCAGCGGCGACCAGGTCTGGATGCCGGCATTGTTGACCAGCACGTCCGGTGCCTGTCCGGCCCACGCCTCGGTTTCGGTGACGAAACGTTCCACGGCCGCGGCATCGCCGACATCGCAGGCCGCCGCCATGACCCGCCCGCTGCCGGAGGCGGCGGCAACCGTCGCCTCGGCATCTTCAACGGCCCCGAGATGGCTGAAGGCAACGTCATAGCCCTCCGCGACAAAGGCCGACACCAGGTGTCGGCCGATACCCGAACTGCCTCCGGTGATGATTGCAAACCGCTTCATGCTCTCCTCCGTCAAACAGCGCAGGGATGGCCCGACGGGCGGGCAACGTCAAGTGGCTCGCCGTCCTCGCCCTTGGTACGGTTGCCGCGCCCGGCCCGCAATGTTAAGGCCACGCCAAAGTCACCGCCGACAAGGAAAGAGCCCATGACCCGCCCGCTGCTGATCGCCCCTTCGATCCTCGCCTCCAATTTTGCGAAGCTCGGCCAGGAAGTCGCCGACGTCGTGGACGCGGGCGCAGACTGGATCCACCTCGACGTGATGGACGGCCACTTCGTGCCGAACATCACCTTCGGCCCGGCGGTGGTCAAGGCGCTCCGCCCCTACACGAAGGCCGTCTTCGACTGCCACCTTATGATCGCGCCCGCCGATCCTTATCTCGAAGCCTTCGCGGAGGCCGGGTGCGACTACATCACCGTTCACGCCGAGGCCGGCCCGCACTTGCACCGCTCGCTGCAGACCATCCGGGCGCTCGGCAAGAAGGCCGGCGTATCGCTCAATCCGGCGACCCCGGTCTCGGTTCTCGAACATGTGCTCGACGACATCGACCTGCTCCTGATCATGAGCGTCAATCCCGGCTTCGGCGGACAGAAGTTCATCCCTGCCATGGTCGAGAAGATCGCCCAGGCGAACCGGATGATCGGCGATCGCCCGATCATGCTCCAGGTGGACGGCGGGATTACCGTGACCACCGCCCCGCTCGTCACCTCTGCCGGCGCCAACGTGCTGGTCGCAGGCTCGGCAATCTACAAGGGCGAGGGCGTTGACGACTACCGCAAAACCGTCGACAGTCTGAAGAAGGCTGCCGAAGAGGGACGTCGTTGAAGGGATTGTGGGGATCGCTTGCAGGACTGACGGCCGGTTTCGCGCTCGCCGCGACATCCGCCGCGGCCGGCGACATCGCCGGCTTCCGGTCGATCGGCTTTTCCGGCGATGGCAAGATCTACGCCTTTGAGGAATACGGCATCCAGGACGGGTCCGGCTTTCCCTATTCGAACATCTACTTTCTCGACACGGTAAAGGACGCCTACCTCCCCGGAACGCCGGTCCGCGTGCGGATCGACGACGAGCAGGCCGGCCTCGGGGCCGCCCGTGCCGAAGCTGCAAGGAAGGCGTCCCCGCTCATCGAAAGCAATGGTCTTGCCGATGAACCGGGGCAGGTCGTCACCTTCAACCCGACGACGGAAGTCGACTCCGACCCGCATCGGCTTCGGTATCTGCCCTTCCCCAGCGACCCGCCCTTCGGCAAGCCCTATGCGCTGGTGCTGGAGGAATACGCACTTCCCTCGCCGTCGGCCTGCAAGGACATCGTCGAGGAGGTCAGGGGCTTTCGGCTGCGACTGACCGAGCGCGACGGCGCTGCCGTAGACGACCTGGTCCATGAAGACGACCACCTGCCCGCGAGCCGCAATTGCGCGACCGGTTATCGTCTCGCCGGTGTGGTGACCCATACACCGCCGGGAGCACCTCCCGTCCACATGGCGCTGGTCCTCGTGCTGAGCTTCGGCTTCGAGGGCCGCGACGGACGCTGGATCGCCGTGCCGGTACATCCCTGACATGCTCCAGGCCTCCCGCCCCTCGCCGCTCACATTGCGCACCCGCCTTGCCGCCAGCATTCCGTCTGCCGGCCTTTGGCTTCTCGGCGCGCCGGTCTGGGGCGCGGTCATGGCGCTTTCCTGCCAACTCGCGATGTGGATGCTGCACTGGACACCCTACGCGCACCGCGACCAGTTGCTCCTGCTCTTTTTGGGCGGCGGCATGCTCGGATGGCTGACCGCCGTGCCCGTCGCACGTTTCTTCAGCCTCGACCGCCCGGTGGAGACGCGCTTTGCCGCCGGTTTCCTGTTTCTATCCGTCGGTACGGTCGCCTTCACCGCTTTTCTCTTCGCCATGCAGTATCGCAGCTTCTACGCACAGTGGCATGCGCCGTTCGGCACGCGGATCTGGGCGTTCCAGTTCGTGTTCACCTCCGCATCGGCGGTCTTCCAGTTCAGCGTCCTTGGCTTGCGTCTCTTCCTGCCATTCGGCCTTGCCTTTCTCGTCGCGGCAAGCCTCCTGCTCGCACGCCGCAACCGTTGAGATTGCCGGCAGTCTTTGCTAAAGCGACGCCATCCCGCAGCTTTCCAGGAAAGATAGCCCTATGATCCCCCGCTACTCCCGGCCCGAAATGGTCGCCGTCTGGTCGCCCGAAACCAAGTTCCGCATCTGGTTCGAGATCGAGGCCCACGCTTGCGACGCGCTCGCCGAGATCGGCGTGATCCCGAAGGAAGCGGCGAAGACCATCTGGGAGAAGGGTGGCGCGGCGGAGTTCAACGTCGCCCGGATCGATGAGATCGAGGCCGTCACCAAGCACGACGTCATCGCTTTCCTCACCCATCTTGCCGAATTCGTCGGCCCGGACAGCCGCTTCGTCCACCAGGGCATGACCTCGTCGGACGTGCTCGACACGACCTTCAACATTCAGCTCGTGCGCGCCGCCGACATCCTGCTTGCCGATATGGACCGCGTGCTCACCGCACTGAAGACGCGCGCTTTCGAGCACAAGGATACGATCCGCATCGGCCGCAGCCATGGCATCCACGCCGAACCGACGACGATGGGCCTGACCTTCGCCCGCTTCTACGCCGAGATGAGCCGCAACCGCGCGCGCCTCGAGGCGGCACGCGCCGAAGTCGCGACGGGCGCCATCTCCGGCGCCGTCGGCACCTTCGCCAACATCGACCCGCGCGTCGAGGAACATGTCTGCGAGAAGCTCGGCCTGAAGCCGGAGCCGATCTCGACGCAGGTCATCCCGCGCGATCGCCATGCGATGTTCTTTGCCACCCTCGGCGTCATCGCCTCCTCGATCGAAAACGTCGCGATCGAGATCCGCCACATGCAGCGCACGGAAGTGCTGGAAGCGGAAGAATTCTTCTCGCCGGGCCAGAAGGGCTCGTCGGCCATGCCGCACAAGCGCAACCCGGTGCTGACGGAAAACCTGACCGGCCTCGCCCGCCTCGTGCGCATGTCGGTCGTGCCGGCGATGGAAAACGTGGCTCTTTGGCACGAGCGCGACATCAGCCATTCGAGCGTCGAGCGCGGCATCGGCCCCGATACGACGATCACCCTCGATTTCGCCCTGAACCGGCTTGCGGGCGTCGTCGAGAAGCTCGTCGTCTACCCGGAAAATATGCTGAAGAACCTCAACAAGTTCCGCGGCCTGGTGCATTCGCAGCGCGTGCTGCTGGCGCTCACGCAGGCTGGCGTCTCGCGTGAGGACGCCTACCGGCTCGTCCAGCGCAATGCCATGAAGGTCTGGGAACAGGGCGCGGACTTCCTCGAGGAGCTGCTCGCCGACGCCGACGTGCGCAAAGCGCTCACTGAAGAGCAAATCCGCGAGAAGTTCGACCTCGGCTATCACACCAAGAACGTCGACACGATCTTCAAGCGCGTCTTCGGCTGAGCCGCTATCCCGTCAGCGAGGAGCCGCCGGTTCGAGCGGCGGCGCCTCTTCCGCCTCGTCTCGCCCCGCCTCCGAACCATCGTGATAGGCAGAAAGGGCCGTCTCCCGCGCGTGTCGATCGCGCTTGGCCGCTTCGCCGAGAAGCGCATTGAGACGCTTCAACTCCTCCTCGTCGAGATTCTCGATACCTATGAAGCGGTTCTCCGCCCGACTGGTCAGGATGATTTCGTCGAGCTTGGTCTGAATTGCACGGGTGTCACGCGACTGCGCGTTCTGGAGTACGAAGACCATCAGGAATGTGATGATGGTCGTGCCGGTGTTGACCACCAGTTGCCAGGTTTCACTGAAGCCGAACACGGGGCCGGTGAGCGCCCATGCGAGAATGGCTGCGACAGCGAGAACGAAGACGACCGGGCGCCCCGTCCATTCCGACACGGCCGTCGAGAAACGCGTGAAGATACCTATCTTGTCCGCCATTGGCGCTCCGCCTGAGAAAAGTCGCAGGTAAACGCGCGAGCTGCCTCGACGTTCCGGCGGATCCGGACACGCCCCTGCATTGACTTGTGGCAAGGCCAGTCCGAAAACATTCGTGCATACGAAAATAACATTGCATTTGCTGCAGGATGGCGTCAGCCGCAGGGAGAACCACCGAATGCCGCAATCCAGATCAGCCCCAGCTCGCTTCATCGGCTTCTCCGCGCCGGTGCTCGCCGTCGCCTATGTCGTCCTGACCGCAGGTCCGGTCCTGCTTGCCTCGTTCAAGGGCGGCCCGCAGGGGGCGACGGTGTTTCCGTTGCTCGCGCGCGCAGCCGGCGTGGCGGCACTTTCCATGTTCCTGATGCAGTTCGTGACCTCGGGCCGCTTCGAAACCATCTCCGGACGGATCGGCCTCGACCGCACCATGGGCTTTCACCGGCTAGCCGCCGTCGGCGCTCTCGGCATGGTCGGCCTTCACGTCATCCTCTTCCTCTTTCGGGCCGGCGAAAGCGGCATCACGGCTATGGCGAGCCGGCTGCTCGGCTATTTCCTGAGGCCGGACCTGCTCACAGGCGTCATCGCGACACTGCTCGCGGGGATCCTCATTGTGACCGGCAAGTATATGCGCGGAAAGGTCTTGCCATACCAGGTCTGGCGCGTCGGACACGGCGCGATGGCGGTGGCACTGGTGCTGTTCGGCCTTCACCACGCATTCACGAACGCACGCTTCATGGCCGATCCCCTGGGCGCAGCCGCATTGCTCTTCATCGCGCTCGTCGCCCTGGCGTCGCTCTTCGTCGTTTACGTCTTGAGGCCCGTCCACGCCTTCCGCAGCGGTTTCACGGTGACCTCGGCGCGCTCGCTCAGTCCCTCGATCGCCGAACTCGTGCTGACGACGGATGCCCCCGAACGGTTTTCCTTCGCCGCCGGCCAGTTCGCCTGGTTGACGATCGGCCGCCGCCACACGGTCACCGACAATCCCTTCTCGATCGCCTCGGCCCCGTCCGACTTGCCGCAGTTGCGATTTCTGATCCGCAACGCCGGCGACATGAGCGGAAGCGTAGGCAGCATCGCTCCCGGCACACGGGTCGGCGTCGACGGACCGCATGGCAGCTTCACGTTGCGGGAGGCCGGCAATGGCCCGATCGTTCTCCTTGCCGGGGGCATCGGCATCGCGCCGGTGCTCAGCCTTGTTCGCGCACTCGCCGCAACGGGCGATCGGCGGCCCGTGCGGCTGATCGCCGGCGCCCGGTCGGCCGCCGACCACGTCGCTCGCAAGGAAATCGAGAACGCGATGGCGGGGCACGATTTCCGGGCGATCTTCCTCGCGGACATGGATGATGACTCCGGCTGCGAAAAAGGAACCTGCGACGCCGGTCACCTCGACCGCATCCTGGAAGACCTCGACCGAGGAGCGATAACCGCCTTCGTCTGCGGTCCACCCGCCATGATGGAAAGCGCCATCGGCTTGCTCGTGCAGGCCGGGGTGCCGGCCGCACACATCGTCATGGAACGCTTCGACTTCGACGGCGGCGACGATGTCGTGTGCCGGATCGTGAGGCGCCGCTTCATCTCGGTCATGGCACTCGTCTACGGGGCAACCTTCACTGTGGCCCTGGTTGCCGCCCTCATCCGTTGAGGCCGCAGAGCATGCAATTTCTGCGTTCGACACCCGCCTTCGTCTTGACGTGGAGGTTATGCGAACGCAGATAAGCGGCATGAAAGCATCCGACGCCGATATCCTCATCATTCCCGGCTACACCAACTCCGGACCCGACCACTGGCAGAGCCGCTGGCAGGCGAAACTCTCGACTGCCCGCCGTGTCGAACAGACGGAATGGTCAAAGCCCGTCAGGGAGGATTGGGTCGACCGGGTTGTCGAGGAGGTCAACGCGGCGACCCGCCCCGTTGTACTCGTCGCGCATTCACTGGGCGTGGCGACCGCCATCCACGCGGTACCCCGCTTCACGAGCACGATAGCCGGTGCCTTCTTCGTCGCGCCGCCAGACGTCGCCAATCCGGCGATCAGGCCGAAACACCTGATGACCTTCGGCCCTTACCCACGCGAGCCCCTGCCGTTCCCCTCGATAACGGTGGCGAGCCGGAACGACCCCTTCGGTGCATTCGAACAGGCAGAGGATATTGCGAACGCCTGGGGCTCGTTGCTTCTCGATGCCGGAGAGTGCGGCCACATCAACGCCGAGTCCGGTCACGGCCCATGGCCGGAAGGGACTATGGTCTTCGCCCAGTTTCTGGCGCGCCTTTGACGAGGGGCGGCGTGCCGACACGAAACAAGCCAACATATATCGGCTTAATTCGATGTTAATCCGGCGCTACTAGCGTTTCGACCGAAATGTCCCCGTAAACGCGAGCGCTGGAATTGCCTAAGGCCGAAGGTAGCTGCCGACAGAAAGACGAGTGGCGCCTGGCAAACAGGCCTGACCTGCTTGGCGCCATTCCCTCGCCGGCACTCGTCATCGACACCCGAACCTCCGTAAAGGCGGCGAATGCGACTGCATTTGCGCTGCTGAAGGGCTGCGAACGCCTCTCTGACCTTTTCACTCCGCCTTGCGCGGCCCAGCTGGCGGCCGCTCTTCTTGCGACGTCTGTGACCGGCGTGGCACAACACGGCCTCGAACTCGCGATCGCCTCGGGTAGCGGCGATATCTGGCTGATGGCATCACTCGCGCCATATCCGCAGAACGGCGACCTCTTTCTGGTCACCCTCACGGATGTAAGCGCCTTGAAGAACCGGCTGGCGGTAAGCGAGGCCGCGGAAAGGCGCTGGCACGGCGCCTTGGTTGGATCATTCTCCGGCGTATGGGAATACCGCGCCGATCTCGACCAATGGTACTGCTCGGACATCTGGCGGCAGATGCGCGGGATCGGCCCCGACGAACCCATCCAGACCGAGACGGACGCCTGGCTCGAGCGCATCCATCCGGAAGACCGCGAACGCGTCGCCCATTGTGTCGAACGCCAGACCGCCGGCGACCCCGACTATATGATCTTCGACTATCGCGAACGGCACAGGGACGGCCATTATCTCTGGATCGAATGCCGTGGCTCGTGCGTCGAGCGCTATCCCGACGGACGACCGCTGCGGATCATCGGAACCGATATCGACATAACGGCACGCAAGCAGACCGAGGAGCGACTCACCCACCTCTCGCGGCGGCTCAAGGTCGCCCTCGAGGTTTCCCGCGTCGGCGTGTTCGAGGCCGATTTCGATCTCGGAACGTCTGACTGGGACGACGGGATGTTCGCCCTCTATGGCGTCGGCAGGAACGAGGAGGTCAAGATCGGCGGGCTGTGGGAAGGCATGCTGCATCCGGACGATCGTGACCGCGTGTTCGACGAGGTCGAGCGCCACGTCGCCAACCTGCTGCCGTTCTCGGATGAATACCGTGTGATCCTCAGGGACGGTTCGACACACTATATCCGTTCACGCACCCTGCCCTTCATCGATTCAGATGGCCACCGCAAGATGATCGGCGCCAACTGGGACGTCACCGGCGATGTCGTCCTGCACCGGGAGCTCGAACGGGCGAAGACGCTTGCCGAAGCACGCAACGCGGAGCTCGAAGCCGCCAAGGCGCGCATCGAGCATATCGCTCTGCACGACTACTTGACCGACCTCCCGAACCGCCGCTATCTCGACCAGATGCTCGATCGCCTCGCCGCCGACTGCGACGAGCGCGGCCAAGGGCTCGCCGCTCTGCACATAGACCTAGACCGGTTCAAGCAGGTGAACGATACGCTCGGCCACAATGCCGGCGACCAGATGCTGCGCCACGCGGCGCGCGTGTTGCGCGACGCCGTGCGCCACGATGGCGACTTCGTCGCCCGGATCGGTGGCGACGAGTTCGTCTTCCTCGCTCCATGCGACGGGAACGAGGACGAGCTTGCCGCCATGGCGGAGCGACTCATCGCCGAACTGCGGCGCCCGGTCATCTTCGAGGGACACGAATGCCGCGCCGGCGCGAGCATCGGCATCGCCATCGAGCGCAGCGGCAGGATCGATGCGCGGCAATTGCTTCTCAACGCCGACATTGCCCTCTACCACGCCAAGAATGCCGGACGGAACCGCTACGAGTTCTTCTGTCGCGACCGCCGCCATCAGATGGTGACCGCGCATCGCCTCGCAGACGACCTGCTGCGCGCACTGGAGAACGATGAGTTCGTGCCGCACTACCAGTTTCAGTTCTGCGCCCGCAGCCTCGACGTGGTCGGCGCCGAGGCCCTCGTTCGCTGGCAACACCCCGATCGCGGCCTCCTGGCGCCCGCCGAATTCCTCGCGGTCGCCGAGGAGATCGGCATCGTCGCGCAGATCGACGGTCTGCTGCTGGAGAAGGCTGTCGCGGATGCCGCCCGCTGGCGAGCCGAGGGGCTGCGCGTGCCCAAGGTATCCGTCAACGTATCGACCCGCCGCCTCCACGATCCGCATCTCACCCAGAAGCTCGCCGCTCTCTCCTTCGAGCCCGGATCCGTCTCGTTCGAACTCCTGGAGTCGATCTTCCTCGACGAATCCGACGAACAGGCCCGCGCCAACCTCGCCCACATCCGCAAGCTCGGAATCGGCATCGAGATCGATGATTTCGGCACCGGCCACGCATCGATCGTGAGCCTTCTGCGCATCGGTCCGGATTCGTTGAAAATCGATCGCGAGCTCGTGCGCGACGTGACGCGTTCACCCGAACAGCGCCGGCTGGTTGGCTCGATCATCGATATAGGACGGTCGCTGAACGTGAAAATCGTCGCGGAAGGCGTGGAAACGCGAGATCACGTGCGCGTGCTCGCAAAACTCGGTTGCGACGTGCTCCAGGGCTATGGCCTGGCAAAGCCGATGGGCATGGAAGAGACGTTCGCCTTCCTGCGCGCGCAGAGCTGGCGCGCAACGTGAACGGCGCGGTCGCGAGGACCGCGCCCACGCATGACTGTATTATTCGCTCTGGACCTGATCGACCGCCTGGGCGAGGAAATCGCTCATCTTCGTGCGCAGTTCCTGCTCGTCGACCGAAACGCCGGCGGCGGCGAGATCGTCGCGGACCTTGCGGAAAACGTCTTCATGACCCGCTTCTTCGAAGTCCGAGGCAATCACTTCCTTGGCGTAAGCTTCCGGGTCCTTGCCCATCAGCGCAGCCGCCCAGAGACCGAGCAGCTTGTTGCGCCGTGCTTCAGCCCGGAACTTCAGTTCCTGATCGTGCGCGAACTTGTTTTCGAATGCCTTTTCGCGATCGCTCATGCCGCTCATCTGTGTCTCCCAAAAACTAGCGCCATCCAAGGGTTTCCGCCCCCATTAATCAAAAGCCCCGCCAAAGTCCAATGCGAAGTTAGGCGCATCCGGCGCGCCGGGCGGCGATTTGAGGATTTGATCGAAAGGAACAACACCCTCATTGTGAAAACCGTTGTTTTCCGCTATGGGACCGCAGCATATCGATCCACGCGTCCTCGATGTGACGCCAACAGCAGAGACAACCAGCCATGAACCGTCGCCGCCGTGTTTACGAGGGCAAGGCCAAGATCCTATACGAAGGACCGGAGCCGGGCACGCTGATTCAACACTTCAAGGACGACGCCACCGCCTTCAACAAGAAGAAGCACGACGTCATCGACGGCAAGGGGGTGCTCAACAACCGCATCTCCGAATACGTCTTCACGCATCTGAACAAGATCGGCATTCCGACCCATTTCATCCGCCGGATCAACATGCGCGAGCAGTTGATAAAGGAAGTGGAGATGATTCCGCTCCAGATCGTCGTGCGCAACGTCGCCGCCGGCTCGCTCGCCCGCCGCCTCGGCATCGAGGAAGGCGTGGTCCTGCCGCGCTCGATCATCGAATTCTACTATAAATCCGATGCGCTCGACGACCCCATGGTCTCGGAGGAGCACATCACGGCCTTCGGCTGGGCCAACCCTGCCGAGCTCGACGACATCATGGCGCTCGCCATCCGCGTCAACGACTTCCTGAGCGGCCTCTTCCTCGGCGTCGGGATCCAGCTGATCGACTTCAAGATCGAATGCGGCCGCCTCTACGAGGGCGACATGATGCGCATCATCCTCGCCGACGAGATTTCTCCTGATTCGTGCCGTCTCTGGGACATCGAGACCAAGGAAAAGATGGACAAGGACCGCTTCCGGCAGGATCTCGGCGGGCTACTCGAAGCCTACCAGGAGGTGGCTCGCCGCCTCGGCATCATCAATCTCAACGAACCGCTGCGCGGCACCGGGCCGGTTCTGGTCAAGTAAGGACAGGAGAAGCCTCAAGTGATCAAGGCACGCGTGACCGTAACTTTGAAGAACGGCGTTCTGGACCCGCAGGGAAAGGCGATCGAGGGCGCCCTGTCCGCGCTCGGTTTCGAAGGCGTCGACCATGTCCGCCAGGGCAAAGTCTTCGACCTCGAGCTTGAGGGCGCCGACAAGGCCAAGGCGGAAGCCGACCTCAAGGCCATGTGCGAGAAACTCCTCGCAAACACGGTCATCGAGAACTATACTATCTCCATCGCCTGATGGTTGAAGGAGCCGGCCGTGGCCGAGGTGACCAGCGAACTGATGTACGAGCTGCTGAAGAAGCTAGATCATCGATTTGACAAGGTTGATATCGCCATCAGCGAGCTGCGCGCTGACAATCAGACATTGAGGTCGCACCTGCACGCGCTTCAGGGTGACGTCAATAATCTGCGGGTTACCATTGGCCACGTCGAGAACCGCCTCGACCGCATCGAAAACCGTCTGGAGCTGCGTGAGCTTCAGGAAGCCCAAGCAAGGTTTGATCCCCACCCATGAAATCAGCCGTCCTTCAACTCCCCGGCCTCAACCGCGACCGCGACATGATCGCGGCCCTCACCAAGATTTCCGGCAAGGCCCCGCTTACCGTCTGGCAGACCGAGACGGAAATTCCCGAAAGTGTCGACCTGATCGTCATTCCCGGCGGTTTCTCCTACGGCGACTATCTGCGCTGTGGTGCGATTGCCGCGCGGATGCCGGTGATGCAGGCGGTCAAGGCGGCGGCGGAACGCGGCACCAAGGTGCTCGGCGTCTGCAACGGCTTCCAGATTCTCGTCGAAGCCGGCATGCTGCCGGGTGCGCTGATGCGCAACGCCTCGCTGAAGTTCGTCTGCAAGGAAGTCAAGCTCGAGGTCATCAACGCCGAGACGGATTTCACCCGCGCCTATTCGAAGGGTCAGATCCTGCGTTGCCCCGTCGCCCATCACGACGGCAACTATTTCGCGGACGACGAAACGCTGAAGCGCATCGAGGACAACGGCCAGGTGGTCTTCCGTTACGCCGAGGGGACGAATCCGAACGGCTCGATTCACGACATCGCTGGCGTGATCAATGCCCGGGGTAACGTGCTCGGCATGATGCCGCATCCGGAGAACTTGATCGAGGCGGCCCACGGCGGCAGCGACGGTCGCGGCCTCTTTGCCTCGGCTCTCGACGTCATCGCAGCCTGACGCCGTCCAGCCCAAGAGTCACCCGCGCCAAAACCTGGAACCCGCTCATGCGCCCTGCCCTCGTCGTGCTCAGCCTCTCCGGCGCACTCGCACTGACCGCCTGCCAGTCCGACAAGCCGAAGCCGAGCCGCGGCCATTCCGCGCTTGACGTCATGGAACGGGTCGCGGTCGGTGCCAACACCTGCTGGATCAAATCGGGTGACGGCGACTTCAAGGGTTACGCCATGGCGCCGGAACTCGATTCCTATTCCGGCCGTCCGCGCATCCTGCTCGTCCGCAAGAACAGCAGCGACATCCGCCCGCACCTCGTCGTGCAGGCCGAAGGCAACCCGGCACGCCTCGACGCCTTCGGGCCAATGATGGACCAGCCGGTTCATGCCCGCATCGTCCGCGATGTGAACCGCTGGTCCAAGGGCGACAAGGGCTGCTGATCGCCTGTCCTCCGCGCCTTGGCGACGCACGCTCCCTGTGGAAAAATAGTCCTTGAATGACGATCGAAGAGCATCGTCACCAATATGCGCTTTTCCTGTTGCACTAATAAACGCCATCATCCTATCCTCCGCGCGACCTTCCCGAGCTGCTTCGCTTCGGAGGTGACCTGCAGGAGGAGCCTCGATCAATGGGTACTGCCACTGCTGTCAAGCTTCGGCGCCTCGGAACAGCGGTGGCCATGCTTTCACTTGCGTGGTCCGGGCACGCGGCAGCGCAGGACCACCTGTTCGATGAGGTGCGTCTCGGCGGGCTGATGGCCGCCGACAAGACGGACACCAACGACGAGAAGGGCGGCTTCGTCGAGGCCATGGTCTTCTTCGATCCGTGGGGACATAACGAGGTCGATGGCCTTCAGAAACTCATCCGGCCACGCATCCACGCGGGCGCCGCCATCAGCTCCGCCGGCGAAGCCAGCCAGCTATTCACCGGCTTCAGCTGGACCGTCGATCTCGGCGACGGTTTCTTCGTCGAAGGTGGGGTCGGCGGCACCCTGCACAACGGCGACCTCAGGAACGACGGAACGGACGGCCCAAAGCTCGGCTGCTCGCTGCTGTTTCACGAGTATGCCGCGGCCGGCATCAGCCTCGATGCCCACTGGAGGGTCGTTGCGCAGCTCGAGCACTCCTCGCACGCCAACCTCTGTGGCGACACCAACAATGGCTTGACGCGCGGCGGCGTCCTGATCGGCTACAAGTTCTAAGATCGAGCGAGGACGGGGCGGCGGTCGCCAACCCTCCGCAATTCACTGGGGAGACACCGTCCTGTCGATCGCTAGAAACAGCGAGCGGCGGACTTCGGCGTCCGCCTGGCGCTGCGTCAACCCGATATCGCGCAACTGGTCCGCGGTCAGCCCGGCAAGGTCGATCCGGGTTCTGCGGACACGCCGGCGGCGGGCCACCTCCCCGAAGATTGCCGCCAAGATGTTCCTGACGCGCCGCCGCCATGCTGTCGAGCTTCCGGTCTGCCCCTGTCCATGGCGAATTGTATCGATTGTCATCGTATTCTCCGGGTATCACCATCGCAAAATAGATACAATCGCTATGAATTGACAGGTTCACGATGACAATATACAAAAATGTCACCATGACAAATTGGCTTCCAGACCTTACCTCGACCGAGGGCCCCCTCTATGTTCGCATCGCCGACGCGACTGAGCGCGACATCAAGGTCGGTCGCCTCACCGACGGCGCCAAGCTGCCGCCGCAGCGCGATATCGCCTACGACCTGGGCGTCACGATCGGCACGATTTCCAGAGCCTACAACCTGCTTCGCGAACGTGGTCTGGTCTCGGGCGAGGTTGGCCGCGGCACCTACGTGCTCGCCGGCCATCGGGAAGCCCCCGCCCCCGCCGGGGATCCCATCGTCGCACGCTACGGCGGCACACGACTGCTGACGGCGCCGGCCGGCAAACTGCGATTCGACACCACCGCCGCAGTCGACGTCGGACAAGCCTCCATCATCGGGCAGTTGATGCAGCAGATCGCGCGCGATTGTCCGACGGAACTTGCAAGCTATACGCGGGCGCTCGCACCACACTGGCTGGAGGCGGGCCAGCGGTGGCTGACGAACGGAGAATGGACGCCGCGGCGGGAAGCCATCACACCGCATCTCGGCGTCCACGCCGCCGTCATCGCCATCATCGCGGCGGTGACCAGCCCCGGCGACCGGTTGCTCTGCGAACATCTGACCTATTCGCAAGTCGCACGCAGTGCGACGTTGATCGGACGACAGGTCTGCCTCGTTGATTCCGACCGGGACGGCATTCTGCCCGAGGACTTCGAAAGGGTCTGCGCGCGCGAGCACCCGAAGCTCGCCTTCATCATCAGCTCGGGGCAGAACCCGACTCTCGGCTCTCTGCCCGAGGACCGGAGGCGGCAGATCGCCGACATAGCCCGAAGGTACAATGTCTTCCTGATCGAGGACTATATCTACGGCGCCATGATCCAGGACCGCATTCCGCTGCTCGCCGAGATTGCGCCCGATCGTACGTTCCTCGTCGGCGGCCTGTCGAAGGCGGTCGCTGCCGGCGTCCGCGGCGCTTGGGTCGCGGCACCCGACCATTTCTCGCAGCGCCTGCGGGTCACCCAGAAGATGACCTCCGGCGGCCTGCCCTTCGTACTCGCGGAACTGAGCGCACAGCTCGTACTCTCGGGGGCGGCCGATGACATCCGTCTCCGCGTCGTGGAGGAGATCGGCATTCGTGAGCGGCATGTGCGCGATATCTTTTCCGGTCACGTCTTCCGTTCCCATCCGCGCATGCCGTTCTTCTGGCTGCAGCTGCCGGAGCCCTGGCTCTCGGGAACCTTCAAGCAGGCGGCCCTCAACGAGGGTGTGCTGATCGACGACGAGGACGAGTTCAAGGCCGGTCGTTCCTCGCGCGTTTACCATCACGTGCGCGTGGGGTTCAGCGAAGGGCGCGAGCGGGATCCCGTGATCGCCGGTCTCCATACGCTGCGGCGATTGCTGGACGGAGGCCCGGCCGCGTACGAAACCGATTCCTGAATCTCCTCCGGATCACGTCGAAAACGGGCAATTTCCCTATCGCGGTTTGGGCGCGCATGGGCTATAGGCAGTCCCAAGCTGTCGTCCCAACGATCCAGAGAAGATCATGACCATTCCGAACGCCATTCCGATCACGCCCGAACTCGTCGCCGCCCACGGTCTGAAACCCGAGGAATACGACCGGATTCTGGAGCTGATCGGACGCGAGCCGACATTCACCGAGCTCGGCATCTTCTCCGCGATGTGGAACGAGCACTGCTCGTACAAATCCTCGAAGAAGTGGCTGAAGACCCTGCCGACCAAGGGACCCCGCGTGCTGCAGGGCCCGGGCGAGAACGCCGGCGTCGTCGATATCGATGACGGCGATTGCGTCGTCTTCAAGATGGAAAGCCACAACCACCCCTCCTTCATCGAACCCTACCAGGGCGCCGCAACGGGCGTCGGCGGCATCCTGCGCGACGTCTTCACCATGGGTGCCCGCCCGGTCGCGGCAATGAACGCACTCCGTTTCGGCGCGCCGGATCATCCGAAGACCCGCCACCTCGTGGCCGGAGTCGTTGCTGGGGTCGGTGGTTACGGCAATTCCTTCGGCGTGCCGACGGTCGGCGGCGAAGTCGAATTCGACGCCCGCTACAACGGCAACATCCTCGTCAATGCCTTCGCCGCAGGACTTGCCAAGTCGAATGCCATCTTCCTCTCTCAGGCCAAGGGCGTCGGCCTGCCGGTCGTCTACCTCGGCGCCAAGACCGGTCGCGACGGCGTCGGCGGCGCGACGATGGCCTCGGCGGAATTCGATGAATCGATCGAGGAAAAACGCCCGACCGTCCAGGTCGGCGACCCCTTCACCGAAAAGTGCCTGCTCGAGGCCTGCCTCGAGCTCATGCAGACCGGCGCGGTCATTGCCATCCAGGACATGGGCGCCGCCGGCCTCACCTGCTCGGCCGTCGAGATGGGCGCCAAGGGCGATCTCGGCATCGAGCTCGACCTCGACAAGGTGCCGGTCCGCGAAGAGCGCATGACCGCCTACGAAATGATGCTCTCCGAGAGCCAGGAACGCATGCTCATGGTCCTGAGCCCGGAAAAGGAGCAGGAAGCCGAAGCGATCTTCCACAAATGGGGTCTTGATTTCGCGATCGTCGGCAAGACCACCGACGACCTGCGCTTCCGCGTCCTGCACCAGGGCGAGGAAGTGGCGAACCTGCCGATCAAGGAACTCGGCGACGAGGCTCCGGAATACGACCGCCCGTGGATCGAGCCCAACAAGCCGGCGCCGCTCGCCGAGAACGACGTCCCGCAGGCCGACATCGCCGATGCCCTCCTGAAGCTCGTCGGCTCGCCCAACAACTGCTCGCGCCGCTGGGTTTACGAGCAGTATGACACGCTGATCCAGGGCAATTCGCTGCAGCTTCCGGGCGGCGACGCCGGGGTGGTGCGCGTCGACACCCATCCGACCAAGGCGCTCGCCTTTTCCTCCGACGTGACGCCGCGGTATGTCGAAGCCGATCCGTTCGAGGGCGGCAAGCAGGCGGTGGCCGAGTGCTGGCGCAACATCACCGCGACCGGTGCCCTGCCGCTCGCTGCGACCGACAACCTGAATTTCGGCAATCCCGAGCGTCCGGAAATCATGGGCCAGTTCGTCTTCGCGATCAAAGGCATCGGCGAAGCCTGCCAAGCCCTCGACTTCCCGATCGTCTCCGGCAACGTCTCGCTCTACAACGAAACCAACGGCCAGGCGATCCTGCCGACCCCCACGATCGGCGGCGTCGGCCTGCTCAAGGACTGGTCGAAGATGGCCCGCATCCGTTTTGCCGCCCAGGGCGAAGCGATCCTGCTCGCCGGCGCACCATCGGGCTGGGGCACGCATCTCGGCCAGTCGGTCTACCTGCGCGATGTCCACGGCCGCACCGACGGCCCTGCCCCGCACGTCGACCTCGCCGAGGAGAAGAAGGCAGGCGACTTCGTGCGCGGCCTCATCGAGGATGGGTTGGCAACGGCCGTCCACGACTGCTCGTCGGGCGGGCTTGCCCTCGCGGTCGCCGAAATGGCGATGGCCTCGGGAATCGGCGCGACCATCAACGCCCTCAACGACGCCGACCCGATTCCGGTCTTCTTCGGCGAAGACCAGGGCCGCTACGTCTTGACGGTCAAGGAAGAGAATGTCGACACCGTGCTCGTCCGCGCCGAAGCGGCCGGCGTTTTCTGCCCCTGGATCGGCAGGACCGGCGGCTCGACGGTCAAGCTCGGAGAGGCTCGCCCGGTCGCAATTGACCAATTGCGTTCGGCCCATGAATCGTGGTTCCCTGACTTCATGAGCGGAGAACTGGCCTGAGGCCGCCCGCAAGGAAGGAGTACCGATCATGGCTATGAAACCCGGCGACATCGAAGATCTCATCAAGGCAGGCATCCCCGGGGCCCGCGTCGTGATCCGTGACCTGGCCGGAGACGGCGATCACTATGCCGCAGAGGTTGTCGCGGAGGCGTTCCGCGGCAAGACGCGTGTGCAGCAGCACCAGATGGTCTATGACGCATTGAAGGGCAACATGGGCGGCGTTCTGCATGCGCTCGCGCTGCAGACCTCGGTTCCCGAATAGGTCGACGGAAAGCCACGATCGTGAAGGGCGTCCTCGGCGAATTCATCGCGGCACTCGTCAGAAGCATTATCTCGGGGCTCACGAGGCCGCGGCGGCGCTCGTACACGGGAGGCCGCAACACGTCGACACCACGGCAGAAGCGCACCCCACGCGAGGCGAGCAAGACGGCGCGCGCGGCGCGCCGGATCAACCGCCGCAGCCGATAGGACACACCTTTCGTTCGTTTCTGGCTTTTTTCAAATGGCGGCTGGAAATCTCGGCTCGCCATGTTATCTAAGCGAAAGACGAAGCAGCGGCACTTGAACCGCATGTGAGAGGATATTGCCATGAGCGGCATCAACGAATTCATCGACAACGAAGTGAAGAGCAACGACGTGGTTCTCTTCATGAAGGGCACCCCGCAGTTTCCGCAGTGCGGCTTCTCCGGTCAGGTGGTGCAGATCCTCGATTACGTCGGGGTCGACTACAAGGGCATCAACGTGCTCGCCGATGACGAGATCCGCCAGGGCATCAAGGACTACTCCAACTGGCCGACGATTCCGCAGCTCTACATCAAGGGCGAGTTCGTCGGCGGCTGCGACATCGTCCGCGAAATGTTCCAGTCGGGCGAACTGCAGAAGCATCTCGCCGACCAGGGCATCAGCGCCCGCGGCGCCGCCTGACCTTTCCACCCGCGGCGTTCGCTGCGGTTGTCCATGACTTTCAACTTGCCAAGGCGCCGCCTCCCACGGCGCCTTCTCGCTGTTTTTCAGGAATGGATTCGATGAACAAACCATTGGAATCGCGCCCCTCGCTGCTCAAGGGCATGGGGCGGCCGGAATTCATCGCGCTGATGGCGTTCCTGATGGCATTGAATGCGCTGGCGATCGACATCATGCTGCCGGGGCTGCAACAGATCGGCAGCGCACTCGACGTCACCAACGAGAACCACCGCCAGTACGTGGTCTCGGCCTACCTGATCGGCTTCGGCATCGCGCAGCTCTTCTACGGCCCGGTCGCCGACCGCTTCGGCCGCCGCAAGCCGATGCTGTTCGGCCTCGGCGTCTATGTCGCCTCCTCCCTCGCCGTCACGCTGGTGCCGAGCTTCGGGGCGCTGCTGGTGCTCCGCTTCATCCAGGGTCTCGGATCGGCGGCCATGCGCGTCATCACCATCTCCGTCGTGCGCGATGTTTACGGCGGGCGGCAGATGGCGGAAGTCATGTCGCTGATCATGATGGTCTTTATGGTGATCCCGGTCGTCGCCCCCGGCACCGGACAGGTCATCATGCTGCTCGGCCCCTGGCAGCTGATCTTCGTCTTCATGGCCGTGGTAGCTGCGCTCGTCGGGGTCTGGATGTATGTCCGGCTGCCGGAGACGCTGTCGCCGGCCGACGTGCGGCCGTTCACGGCAAGGTCCATTCTCGACGGCTTCCGCATCGTGCTCACCGATCGCGTGGCGCTCTGCTATACGCTGGCGAGCACCTTCATCTTCGGCGCCCTCTTCGGCTTCATCAACTCGGCCCAGCAGATCTATGTCGGCATCTATGATCTCGGCACCTGGTTCCCGGTCGCCTTCGCCGGCGTGGCCACCTTCATGGCGCTGTCGTCCTTCGTGAATTCGCGGCTCGTCGGACGCTTCGGCATGCGGCGGCTCTCGCACGCCTCGCTGGTCGGCTTCATCTCCATCACGTTCGTATGGCTGCTGGTGCAGGTTTTCGGGCCGCAGCCGATGCCCTTCCCGCTGTTCTTCGTGCTCTTCGCGCTGGCAATGTTCCAGTTCGGCTGGATCGGCTCGAACTTCAACTCGCTCGCCATGGAACCGCTCGGCCATGTCGCCGGCACGGCCTCCTCCGTGCTCGGCTTCATGGGAACGGTCGGCGGCTCGCTGATCGGCGCCGCGATCGGCCAGGCCTATGACGGGACGGCGCTGCCGATGGTGGCGGGCTACTTCACCGTTTCGCTGATCGGCCTGGTCTTCGTGCTGATCGCCGAAAACGGACGATTGTTCCGCGCGCAGAACGCCCCGCGTTGACAAGAAGAAGCCCGGTCTTGCCGGGCTTTTCTGTCTCAGATGGTGAAGACCTTTTCCATGAGCTCTCGCCAGCTCTCCTCGTCGTTGGCAATCAGCAGGCCGCCGGTCGTGTGATGCGGAAGGTACGGCGAGCCGTCGAAGCGCGCCGCATAGGCGCCCGCTTCCTGTGCAATCAGCGTGCCGGCCAGATGGTCCCAGGGCATCAGCTTGTTGTACATGGCGAAATCCATGTGCCCCTGGGCGAGCAGGCGATATTCGTGGGCCGCGCAGCGATAGCTGGTGAAGAGACGCACGTCGGCGAGATTGACGAGCAGCTTGCGGCGGGTTTCGATGTCGAAGAAGCCGGTATTGGCGATCCCGATCATCTGCGAGAGCGGCTGTGACGGCCGCATGACCATCCGCTCCTGCGTACCGTCGGTGCGGCAGAGCCACGCGCCCGAACCCTTCTCCGCAATCGCCCAGTCATTGCCGATCGGGTCGTAGATGATGCCGGCGACGGTCTCGCCTTCCGAGACGACGCTCAGCATCACGCCGAAGAGTGGCAGGCCGGCGGCGAAATTGAACGTGCCGTCGATCGGATCGACGACAACGGCGAGATCGGCATCGGCGATCTTCCCGAGAAGGGCCGGATCGGCGGCGACGGATTCCTCGCCAACGAAGAGAGCCTGCTGCAGCAATTCCGCCATCCGGTCGCGGATCAGCCGCTCGGCCGCCTCGTCGGCCTCGGTGACTAGGTCGATCGCCTCGGTCTTCATCCGGATGTCGCCGTCGCCGAGATTCCGGAAACGGGGCAGGATTTCGGCATACGCCGCCTCCTGGAGCACGTTGGCGAGCGCAGCGATGTCGATATCGGCCATGGGATTTCCTTCAGGTCCTGGTCGTTTAGTCTACGATGCAAGTATGATTTCCGCGAGGACCCTGTCCCAGCTGTCCTTGTCCGGCGCCGAGAGGATGCCGCCGCCGGTGTCGCCCGGCAGATAGGGCGTTCCGTCAAATTTCGCGGTCACGCCGCCCGCCTCGGCGTGTATTAGAACGCCAGCTAGGTGATCCCAGGGCATCAGGCTGTAATGGCCGATGAAGTGAACCTTGCCGGTCGCCACCATCCAGTATTCGTAGGCCGAGCAGTTATAGCCGAAGGCCATCCGCGTCTTGGCGAGATTGCCGGCGATGCGGCGCCGTTCCGGATAACCGAGATCGTTGATGGAGATGGTGCCGACCATGGCGGACAGATCGACAGGCGTCGCGACCGAAGCGGCGTCGCGCGTTCCGTCCGAGCCGAGCAGCCACGCGCCAGCGCCCTTGATGGCCGTCAACGTGTCGCCCAGAACCGATTCGTGAATGATCGCGGCGATCGTCTCTCCCCGGCGCGTCACGGCGAAATTGGTGCCGTAGATCGGCAGGCCGGCCTGGAAGTTGAAAGTGCCGTCGACGGGATCGATAACGAAGGCGAGTTCGGCGTCGCGCAGGCCGGCGACAACGCCGCGATTGCTCTCATAGGCCTCCTCGCCGACGATCAGCGCGTCCGGCCAGCGTTCCACTAAGGCCGCCGTGATCAGCTGTTCCGACAACAGATCGGCATCGGTCACCAGGTCGATCGACGACTTCTTCTCCACCACGTCGCCCGCCTTCAGGCGGCGGAAGCGCGGCCGGATCTCGGCGGCGGCGGCCTCCTTGACGATCTGGAGAACCAGGTCCAAGTCTCTGTCGTCAAACATAGTACTTCCTTTTCGCCGGCATCGTTTTCGTGACCACTCGCTGCATTACGCCGACGACGGCCGTGCGACAGCAAGGCCGGAGAAGTCGAAGAGCTTCGGATCGAGCAGATGCGACGGGTCGACATGGGCGAGCGCCCGCAACATGGCATCCTTGCGCCCCGGCATCTTCGCTTCGATGCCGGCCAGCATTTCCTTCATCGCATTGCGCTGCAACCCGTCCTGGGAGCCGCAGAGATCGCAGGGGATGATCGGAAACTGCATCGCAGTGGCGAACCGCGCGAGATCCTCCTCCGCGGCATAGGCGAGCGGCCTGAGCACCATCAGGTCACCCTCGTCGTTCAGGAGCTTCGCCGGCATGGCCGAGAGCCGCCCGCCGTGGAAGAAGTTCATGAAGAAGGTCTCGAGGATATCCTCGCGATGGTGGCCGAGCACCAGCGCCTCGCAGCCCTCTTCGCGGGCGATACGGTAGAGATTGCCGCGCCTGAGCCTTGAACACAGCGAGCAATAGGTAGCGCCTTGCGGCACCTTCTCCGTCACCACCGAATAGGTGTCGCGGTATTCGATCCGGTGCGGAACGCCGATCGACGACAGATAGTCCGGCAGCACATGCTTGGGAAAATTCGGCTGCCCCTGGTCGAGATTGCAGGCGACGAGATCGACCGGCAGCAGGCCCCGCCATTTGAGGTCGAGAAGCAGCGCCAGCAGCCCGTAGCTGTCCTTGCCGCCGGAAAGCCCGACCAGCCAGCGCGTCTGCCCCTTAAGCATGTCGAAATCGGCAATCGCCTGCCGGACTTGGCGGATCAGCCGCTTGCGCAGCTTGTTGAAGCCGACCGAGCGCGGGGCGTTGGCAAAGACCGGATGGGCGGAAACCGCGTCCGCAATTTCGGGTTCATCGCCGGCATCGGTGTGGAATTGCTCGGCGGACGTCGAAAGTGTCATCGTCTGGCTCCGGGACGACCTGGATGGCTCGCACTGGCAATGCCCGCTTGGGACGCGAAGATCAAGCCCCGAATACCGACCAGCCGGTGCGCGAGGCGAGCATTTCGAGCGCGACGGTGCCGAGCGCGGAGTTTCCGACCTTGTTCAGGCCCGGCGACCAGACGGCGATCGAAGCCTTGCCCGGCGCGATTGCCATGATGCCGCCGCCGACACCGCTCTTGCCGGGCAGGCCGACATGGAAGGCGAAGTCGCCCGAGCCGTCATAGTGGCCGCAGGTGAGCATCAGGGCATTGATACGCCGTGCGCGCTTTTCCGACACCACGGAATAACCGCCGATCGGGTCCGCACCGCGCGCGGCCAGAAAGAGCCCGGCCCGCGACAATTGCCGGCAGGTCATCGCAAGCGCGCATTGGTGAAAGTAAACTCCGAGAACATGATCAACATCATGCTGGAGGTTATTGAACGAACGCATGAAGTTGGCGAGCGCGTAGTTGCGGTAGCCCGTCGCCGTTTCCGACTGTGCCACCGCCTTGTCGATGGTGATCGTGTCGTCATCGGCGAGAGAGCGCACGAAACGCAGGAATTCGCCGATCGCCTCCTTCGGCTTGTAGCCGGCGAGAACGAGGTCGCAGACGACGATGGCGCCGGCGTTGATGAACGGGTTGCGGGGAATGCCGTGCTCATGCTCGAGCTGGACGATGGAGTTGAACGCCGTGCCCGACGGCTCCCGCCCGACCCGGCGCCAGATCGCTTCGCCGACCTTGCCGAGCGCCAGCGTCAGCATGAAGACCTTGGAAATGCTTTGAATGGAGAACGGCACGGCTGCATCGCCGGCGGCATAGACCTTGCCGTCGACCGTGGTCACCGCGATCCCGAACTGGTTGGGGTCCACCTTGGCAAGCTGCGGAATATAGTCCGCCACCTTGCCCTCGCCCCGCCGTTCCGCGAGCTCTGCAACAATGCCGTCGAGAAGCGCCTGAATATCCATGAGACAATCCCTCTAACAAAAAAGCCGCCCCGAGGGACGGCTTTCCTGAATGCCGGATGACGCGCAATTAGCGCGAATAGAATTCGACGACCAGCTGCGGTTCCATGACGACCGGGTACGGAACGTCGGAGAGCGTCGGAACGCGGGCGAACGTCGCAACCATCTTGTTGTGGTCGACTTCGATGTAGTCCGGAACGTCACGCTCGGCGAGCTGGACCGATTCCAGAACCGTAACCAGCTGCTTGGACTTCTGGCGAACTTCGATGACGTCGCCAGCCTTGCAACGGTAAGAACCGATGTTGACGCGAACGCCGTTGACGGTGACGTGGCCGTGGTTGACGAACTGACGGGCAGCCCAGACGGTCGGCACGAACTTGGCGCGATAGACGATGGCGTCGAGGCGCGATTCGAGCAGGCCGATCAGGTTTTCACCGGTGTCACCCTTGCGGCGGTTGGCTTCTTCGTAGATCGCGCGGAACTGCTTCTCGCGGATGTCGCCGTAGTAGCCCTTCAGCTTCTGCTTGGCGCGCAGCTGCACGCCGAAGTCGGAAAGCTTGCCCTTGCGGCGCTGGCCGTGCTGGCCCGGGCCGTATTCGCGGCGGTTGACCGGGGACTTCGGACGGCCCCAGATGTTCTCGCCCATACGGCGGTCAATTTTGTACTTGGATGATGCGCGCTTGCTCATCGTATTTCCTTTCGACGTCTTCTTATGCGGCGCCTTCCGGCCCCGCTCTGTTAGGAAACACGCCCTCCTCTGGATTGCCTTTCGGCTTCTCCTGACAGGCGGCTCACGTCAGCAACGGAGCAGCCACGGGACATGTCAAATGAAACACCGGGCGTCGCCACCCGGTGCTGGCGCTGTCTTTAGGGGCAAGTCGCGGAATTGTCAACAAGCACCCTGCAAACGCGGCCGAGTTGGTGCGGTTCGGCCTTTCCGGCGCCATCGGGGCGCCATTCGAATCCGCGTTCGTTTTCTGCCGCCGGCCTCTTGAACGGCCCCGGACGGCTTCCCACTTCCATCCTCGGCACCGGGCCCCTCTGACGTGTATCGCCGGATCGACCGTGATGTCGGTGCTCTTTTCAATCAACCTGATCCGGCATGGATTATGTCATGGATTTCCTATGGGTTGATTTCCAGGGCGCCGCCGTCTGGATGTGGCTCGCCTTCATTTCCGCCGTGATCGCACTACTCGCCCTCGACCTCGGTGTTCTTCACAGGAAGAGCCACGAGATCGGCATCAGGGAGAGCCTCCTGATGTCCGGCTTCTACATGACGCTCGGCGTCCTCTTCTCCGGTTTCGTGTGGAGCCAGTTCGGCCAGCAGGCGAGCGTCGAATACCTGACCGGCTTCGTGATCGAAAAAAGCCTGGCGATGGACAACATCTTCGTCATCGCCATGATCTTCCGCTACTTCTCCATCCCGCGTGAATACCAGCATCGTGTCCTTCTCTACGGCATTCTCGGCGTGATCGTGCTGCGCGGCATCATGATCGCCGCCGGCGCTGCCGTCGTCGAGAACTACGGCTGGGTTCTCTACCTCTTCGCCGCCTTCCTGATCATCACGGGCGTCAAGATGCTGTTTTCAAGCAGCGAGCCCTATGACGTGGAGAACAACCCGGTTCTGAAAGTGCTGCGCAAGCGCCTGCCGATCACCGACCGGCTGCATGGCGAGAAATTCTTCGCCCGCGAAAATGACCCGAAGACGGGCAGGCTGAAGACCTATCTGACGCCGCTGATGCTTGCGCTGATCCTGATCGAGTTCGCCGACATCGTCTTCGCCGTCGATTCGATCCCGGCGATCTTCGCGATCACCACCGATCCGTTCATCGTCTACACGTCGAACATCTTCGCGATCCTCGGCCTGCGGGCGCTCTACTTTGCGCTTGCCGCCCTCATCCACCGCTTCGCCTATCTAAAGTATGCACTCTCGGTGGTGCTCATCTTCATCGGCTCGAAGATCTTCGTCGCCGACATGCTGGGCCTTGCCAAAATCCCGCCGCTCGTCTCGCTGGGCGTCACCGTCGCGATCCTCGCTGCCGGCATTCTCGGCTCGCTGTGGGCAACCCGCGGCACGCCGGCGGCAACCAAGCCCGCCGAATAAGCGGCCCCTCTCGACCAACCGCCGCGCCGGAGCCGCCGGCGCGGTCTTCTTTTCCGGGAACCGGCATTCCCGCGGCGTCGCCGGCGCGCTAAGTTCGCCGTCACCTTCAGCCAGAATCGGATATCCGCCATGTCCCTTCCCCATGACTCCGTCCTTGACCGCTTTCTCCGCTATGTCGTGATCGACACGCAGTCGGATCCGACCTCGCAGGCGCAGCCTTCGACGGAAAAGCAGAAGAATCTCGGCCGCCTCCTCGAGCGGGAGCTGAAGGCGCTCGGCCTCGAAGACGCTCATCTCGACGAGCACGGCAATGTCTATGCGACGGTCCCGGCCAACACGGACAAGGATGTGCCGGCGATCTGCTTCTGCTCACACATGGATACGGCCCCGGATTTTTCCGGCACCGGCGTCAAACCGCAGATCGTGAAGAACTACCAGGGCGGCGACATCCGCCTCGTCGGCGACACCAACCAGGTCATTCGCGTTTCGGAACACCCGGATTTGAAGGACCAGATCGGCCACGACATTGTCGCCACCGACGGCACGACGCTGCTCGGCGCCGACGACAAGGCGGGCGTCGCCGAAATCATGTCCGCAACGCAGTTCCTCGTCCGAAATCCCGAGATACCGCATGGCCCGGTCAAGATCCTCTTCACCACCGACGAGGAGATCGGCCGCGGCGCCGACAAGGTGGACTTGGAAAAGCTCGGCGCGAAGTTCGGCTACACGATGGACGGCTCGACCGTCGGTGAAATCGAGAACGAAACTTTCTCGGCCGACGGCGTGACCATCACGGTCAAGGGCGTCGCGATCCATCCCGGCACCGCCAAGGGCAAGATGGAGAACGCCATCAAGATCGCCGCCGACATCATCGCCCGCCTGCCGAAAGATCAAGCGCCGGAGACGACGGAAGAGCGCCAGGGCTTCATCCATCCGGTCGGCGTCAGCGCCTCGATGGAGGGCGCGGAACTGGGCTTCATCATTCGCGACTTCGAGGAAAAGGGCCTCTCCGAAAAGGAGACGCTTCTGAAGGCGATCGTCGAGGAGGTCATGGCAAATTATCCGGGCTCGACCTTCACCTTCACGGTCAAGGAGCAGTACCGCAACATGAAGATCGTCCTCGACCGCCATCCGGAGGTGATGGAAAACCTGCTCGAAGCGACCCGCCGCGTCGGGCTCGAGCCAAAGGTCACCAGCATCCGCGGCGGCACCGACGGTTCACGCCTTTCCTTCATGGGCCTGCCCTGCCCCAACATCTACACCGGCGGCCATGCCTATCATTCGCCGCTCGAATGGGTGAGCGTTGAGGATATGGAAACGGCGGTGAAGACGATCGTCGAACTGGTGAAGGTCTGGGAAGAACGGGCCTGAGACGGCCCGGAAGCTCTCGAGCCAGACGACGAAACGGACCTACTCCGCCGCGAAATGATCCGTCGATGTCGGCTGCTCGTCGGCCGCATCGGCGCTTCCGGGCGCCGTTTCCGCCTCGAGGTCCGGGAAGGCGACGATGCGCTTGCCGGAAAAATCGGTGTGGACGACAACGAGCCCCTGCTCCTCGAAATAGCCGAGGAGCCTGCGGGCACGCCGCGCCGAATGGGTGCCGTAGGCCCGCGCGATCCTCAAGTCCGAGGGACAGGCTTCCTTACGGATCGCCGCCTTCGCCATCATCAGGAAGACGCCCTGCAGGTCGTCTGAGACACCTTCCGCCAAAGAAAGCGCCGTCTTCCAGGCGTCGGACGCCGCCGTTTCCGCGTCAACGCCCGAGCGCACGACGGCGACCCGGCGGCGGAACTCGCCCATCGCCATAGGCGGACCGCCGATCCGGCGCATGCGGGCGCGGACGAGGAACTCCTGATAAAGGACGGAATCGGTTCGGTAGGCGGCCTGCGGATCATCGAGGATTTCGGCAAGCACGGCCGACAGACGTTCCTCCCGCTCCTCGGACGACATCTCCAGGGCGCCGGGGCGGGTTTCGGCCGCGACCGGGGTGGAGGCTGCAGGCGCCGCGCGCGACAGCTCGGCCAGAATATCCGTCGTCGGGCGCGGCTGTGGCGGCGCACGGCGGACGATCGGGCGGGCGAGCTCCTCCGGATCCGGCGTGAAGATCAGGTCTTCGACGTCCTGCGGCGCCTCCGGCAGCGGCATCAGCTTGGGGCTGGAGGAACGCGCGGAAGTCTCGACCGATCCGATGACGATCGGCAGCGGCCGGCGCGACATCGCCGGGCCGAGGGCGACGAAATTGCCGCGCTTCAGGTCGCGGAACATCTCCGCCTGGCGGCGGTCCATGCCGAGCAGGTCGGCCGCGCGCGCCATATCGATGTCGAGGAAGGTGCGCCCCATCAGGAAGTTCGAGGCTTCGGCCGCGACGTTCTTCGCGAGCTTCGCAAGGCGCTGCGTGGCGATCACGCCGGCGAGGCCGCGCTTGCGCCCGCGGCACATCAGGTTGGTCATGGCGCCGAGCGACATGCGCCGGGCATCCTCCGAGACGTCGCCGCCCATGGAGGGCGCGAACATCTGCGCCTCGTCGACGACGACCAGCACCGGATACCAGAACTCGCGGTCTGCATCGAACATGCCGTTGAGGAAGGCGGCGGCCGCACGCATCTGCTGCTCGATCTCCAACCCTTCCAGCGTCAGCACGCAGGAAACGCGATGGCGGCGGATACGGTCGGCAATGCCGGCAAGCTCGGCTTCGGTGCGTTCCCCGTCGACGACGAGATGGCCGTATTTGTCCGAGAGCGTGACGAAATCGCCTTCAGGATCGATGACGACCTGCTGCACCCACTGCGCCGACTGTTCGAGCAGGCGCCTCAAGAGATGCGACTTGCCGGAACCGGAATTGCCCTGCACCAGCAGACGGGTGGCGAGCAGCTCCTCGATATCGAGCTTGGCCGGCTGGCCGCCAGCCAAAGTCCCCATGTCGATTCCGACCTGCAAGTGCCCTACCTCTCGTTTCGAATCACAAGCCCGGCCTTTCCGGCCCGGCACACGTCCCGCCTACCTATCAAAGACCTCGGCGCATTTCGCCATTTCAATTGCAGAAACCCACAGGGAATGGAGGGCCGGCCCTGCCAGGGCGAAGTCGATCCTCGCCCTGACCCGCGCGCGGGTGATCAGATCTCGCCCTGGTCCGCCGGCGAGACGAGCAGTTTGTCGATGCGCCGGCCGTCGAGGTCGATCACCTCGAAGCGCCAGCCGTCGGCGATGAAGCTCTCGCCGAGCTCGGGGATGTGCTTCAGCACGTCGATGACGAAGCCGGCAACCGTCGTATAGTCCGGGTCCTCCTCCACGCGGACGCGCACATGATCGACGAATTCGTCGATCGGCATCCAGCCGGAAACCAGGAAGGAACCGTCGTCGCGCTTGACGATCGCGCGCTCCTCTGTCTCGTCCTCCAGGAAAGCGCCCGTGATCGCCTCCAGGATGTCGCCCGAGGTGATGATGCCTTCGAAATGGCCGTTCTCGTCATAGACCAGCACCATGTGGGGCGGCGCCTTGCGCATCGCCTCGATGATGTCGATCGCGCTCGAGAAATCGGAGACGATCGGCACTTCGGTGACGATCGAGCGCAGGTCGAAATCCTCGCCTTCGACGATCACGGCGTTGTAGAAATCCTTGACGAAGAGAACGCCGATGATCTCGTCCGACGTGCCGTCGCGCACCGGCAGGCGCGAATGCTGGGTGTGGCGAAGATATTCTCGGATTTCCTCGATGCTGTCTTCGAGGTCGAGGACTTCGACGTCGCGGCGTGGCGTCATCAGCCCACGGGCGGTCCGGTCAGCCAAGCGCATGACACCGGAGATCATCGCCGATTCCTCGGTCTCGATGACACCGGCGCTCTGGGCCTCGGCGAGAACCGACTTGATCTCCTCGTCGGTCACAGTGCCGGCGGCCATTTCCTTCTGGCCGAGCAGGCTCAGAACCAGCCGGCCGGAATTGTCGAGCAGCCAGACGAGCGGCGCCGAAACCTTGGAAAGCACCAGCATCGGCCGCGCGACCCGTGCAGCCATCATCTCGGGATTATGAAGGGCGATCTGCTTCGGTACGAGTTCGCCGATAATCAGCGACAGATAGGTGATGAGAACGACGACGGAGCCGACGCCGATGGCGTCCGAAAAGGCAGGCGACACACCCTGCGACAAGAGCCAGCCCGCGAGGCGGTTGCCGAGTGTCGCGCCCGAAAAGGCACCGGACAGCACCCCGACCAGCGTGATTCCGATCTGCACCGTCGACAGGAAGCGGCCGGGCTCCTCGGAGAGCCGGATGGCGACGGTCGCGCCGTGATTGCCTTGTTCGGAGAGCACCTTGAGCCGCGCGGAGCGGGAGGAAACGACCGCCATTTCTGACATTGCGAGGACGCCGTTCAGGAGGGTGAGCAAAATCACGATGATGATTTCTATGGCCAAGGCAGTTCGAGAGCTCCGTTGATCGACGCACCGCGAGGGCGCATCAGCGAACCACTAGCATATATTGAAGACGCTTTTCAAAATACCATAGGAAAATTGAGCATTTCAGGCACACGGCAAGTGCGGCGGAGAAGGATAGCTCTCAACAGGTCCTGAGACCAAAGCCCTGCATGAGGCGCCGAGTGGAAAAATCGGGATTACCGGAGGTGAATACGGCAAAATCGTACTGTTCCGGGTGCTCCGCATCGAGCGACGGTGGCACCAGACGCCGCGCCTGCCGCGCGATCGCTTCTGCCGGATCCAGCCAGTCGACGGGCCAGGGTGCGAGACGGCGGAAGATGTTGGCGAGGAACGGATAGTGCGTGCAGGCGAGCACGACGATGTCGGTGCGCCGTCCGTCCAGCTCGACGAAGCACGGCATGATCTCCGAGAGCACGAGTTCGTCGGAGATCGATTCGCCACGGATATAGGCTTCCGCCATGCCGGCGAGATTCTGCGAGCCGACCAGCCGGACATGGCATTGGCCGGCGAAGGACTGGATCAGGTCACGGGTATAGGCACGCTTGACGGTTCCGGGTGTCGCGAGCACGGAAACGAGGCCGGAGCGGGTGCGTTCCGCCGCCGGCTTGATCGCCGGCACCGTGCCGACGAAACGCATGTCGGGAAAGCGGGCGCGAAGATCGGCGCCGGCGAGCGTGAAGGCGGTATTGCAGGCGATGATCACTGTTTCCGGATCGTAGGTGTGCAGAAGATCGGAAAAGAGATCGAGGATACGCGCCCGCAGCGGTTCCTCCTCCCATCCGCCATAGGGGAAGCCCGCATCGTCGGCCACATAGATGAAGCCGCGCTCGGGCATCAGCACCCGCGCCTCCCGCAACACGGTCAGTCCGCCGATCCCGGAATCGAATACGAGTACGGGCTTCAGTTCACGCGCCATCGCCGCCATCTTCGCCTGCTTGATCGACCGGCCCTGCACTCCCCCGTGGTTTCAGGCGGGAGAACCGGTCGAGAGATGAGATCACCCCGCGGAACACGCTGATTTCCTGTGCGGTGAAGGCGCGGCGCGAGAGGACGGCGCGGAGGTTGTCGACCATTTTCGGCTTTTTTGCGGAAGGGCGGAAATAGCCGCGGGCATCCAGCGCCTCCTCGATATGTTCAAAGAGCCCCTGGACCTCCTCCTTCGTCGCCGGGCGTTGCTCGACCGGTTGAAAGGCGGTGACGGTCAGGTCCTCCATGCCGGATTTCATCCACTCGTAGGACATCAGCAGCACGGCCTGCGCGATGTTCAGCGATGCAAAGGCGGGATTGACGGGGAACGTCACGATCTCGTCGGCGAGCGCCACTTCCTCGTTGCTGAGGCCGAAGCGTTCGCGTCCGAAGAGGATGCCCGTTCTCTCGCCGGCGACGAACTTTTGCCGCAGGGTCTCGGCCGCGACCACGGGAGAGCGCACGGGCTTGAAACCGTAGCGCTCGCGCGCCGTGGTCGCATAGACGAAGTTGAGGTCAGCGATCGCCTCTTCGAGCGTTTCGAAGACCTGTGTCGCGTCGATCACATGATCGGCCTTGGACGCGGCAGAGCGCGCCTTCTCGCTCGGCCAGCCGTCGCGTGGCTTGACGAGGCGCAGTTCGGAGAGACCGAAGTTCGCCATCGCGCGCGCCACCATGCCGATGTTCTCGCCGAGTTGCGGCTCGACCAGAATGATCGCCGGACCCTCCGCCAGAAGTTCGCGCTCGCTGTTGGTGCCTGCCATCTCGTACCCTTCCAAGGAATTCGGCGTTTCCTTGGCACAAAATCGGGCGGAGGCAAAGACCGTGGCTATTCGGGAGAGAACCGGCCCGTTACCATGCCGTCGACATACCGCTTGGCAAGGGCCGCGAACTTCGCCTTGACCGAGGTCTCGAGCCGACCACCGTCGTAGTCGCTGTTCCAGAAGTTGTCGATGACGTAGCGGCCGTTCTCCGAGACCACGTGGACGGTCAGGGACGGCTGATCGAGGTGCGGATCGTGCCCCCAGCAGGACGAGACGTCGAAATAGACGTCGACCGGCGTCACCTTGTCCTTCGCCGGTCGCGGAACGATCTTGAGGTCCTTCATCTCGCAAGGGTCCTGGCTGACGACAACTTCGTCCTGACCGGTCATCTCCCCTTGAAGATCGAGCAGCTGATCGCCGAGCGCCGCCATCCGATAGACCTGGACGAAGCTCTCGCTGTAGATCGACGTCAGGAGAACCTCGTCGAAATAGTCGTTCGCCTCGCTGTTGCCTTCGATGCCGTCCACGACCGCCATCAGGGCGACGACCGGATCCTGCGGTTCGTTCGCGAAGCCAATGCCCGCGCTTGCGACGAGTAGCGCCATAGAAAAAGCGGCAGCCGTTCTCATTTCGCCAGCTCCTGGAGCTCGACCCGCAGCGGCACGTCGTTCGCGAAATGGATGTCGTCGATCACGAAGCGCTTTTCACCCGTTTCGTCGCCCTCCTCGACGAGGCGATAGGTCACCTGCGTGACCTCATCCTTGGTCTCGGCGTCACCCTCGTAGCACCAGCTGCGCTTGAAGCCGACAAGCACCTCGGTGACGGCGCCCTTCGTCTCGGGCTTGCCGTAGGTGACGTCCTTGGGCGCGCAACCGTCCTGACCGCCGATCACCGGGTCCCAGTCGACCAGGACCTGGCTGCGCCCCTCCTTCTGCTTGAGCAGCGCCGTGGTGAAATCGCGGACGAAGCCGTCGCTGAAATACATGAGCAGCATGCCCGGCGCGAAATAGTCGGCATAGACCGCGTTCGGACCGGGCTCGACGGCGGCGTTGCTGGCCGCCATCTCCATCAGCACCTTGACCGGCTCGTCGGCGTCGGCGGCGAATGCCCCGCCGGCGAGCAACGACATGATTGTGGCAACAATAATCCTCTTCATTTCCATGTCTCCCTGACCGACCGTTACTGGCCGGCAATATCTTTGAGCTCGTCCATCAGGGACTTGCCCGACTGCCCGTCCTCGACGCGGTACATGTCGTCGATCACCGCGCGCCCCTGCTCCTCGACCACATGGAAGATCAGAACCGTGTCCTCCTTGTAGGCGGGATCGTCCCCGAGGCACTTGCGGTTGTTGAAAAGCGCCGTCACCTGGCCGTCACCATCGTCCTCGACACGGATGTTCTCGAATGCGCAGCCCTCCTGCCCTCCGGCGATCGGGTCGTAGTCGAACGGGCTCCCGGTCGTTTCGCCTTCCGGCGGATCGTAGGCAGGGTGCTTCGACGCCTCGCGATAGACTTTGGCGAAGTCGGCGCTGAAGAGCTGGTCGAGACGTTCGTCGTCGAAGACATCGTTTGCGGTCGGACTGCTCTCGGACCAGTTTCCTGCGGCAACCTCCATGACGGCCTTGACCGGGACGGTCGGGTCGGCGGCGAACGCAACGGCAGGCGCGCCAACCAGCAAGGCCAGCAGGAAGAGGGATTTGGGCGTTTTCATTGAACATGTTCCAAGGGAAGGAGAAGCCCCGCCACTCTATCTCGCAGAAGACAGACGGCAATCGCCGAACCCTCGGGAATCGTGGGATATGTGCGTCCAACTTTGGTGATAAAAACCCCGATATTCGCAGGCCCGCGCCTTTGCCTGACGACCGCGCAATGCTATAGCGCTCCGGATTTTCGCTTTAACCACCCTCAGGATTTCGATCCGCAGCGCTCAAGAGGCATTCATGAAGAAGATCAAGGTTGCAAACCCGGTCGTCGATCTCGACGGCGACGAGATGACCCGCATCATCTGGCAGTACATCAAGGAAAAGCTGATCCTGCCCTACCTCGATCTGCCGATCGAATACTACGACCTCTCCGTCGAAAACCGCGATGCGACCAACGACCAGGTGACCGTCGACGCCGCCAACGCCATCAAGAAGCACGGCGTCGGCATCAAGTGCGCCACGATCACGCCGGACGAAGCCCGCGTGAAGGAATTCGGCCTCAAGGAAATGTGGAAGAGCCCGAACGGCACCATCCGCAACATTCTCGGCGGCGTCATCTTCCGCGAGCCGATCATCTGCAAGAACGTGCCGCGTCTCGTTCCCGGCTGGACCAAGCCGATCGTCGTCGGCCGTCACGCCTTCGGCGACCAGTACAAGGCGACCGACTTCAAGTTCCCGGGCAAGGGTACGCTGACCATCAAGTTCGTCGGCGAAGACGGCCAGGTCATCGAAAAGGAAGTCTACCAGGCGCCCGGCGCCGGCGTCGCCATGGCGATGTACAACCTCGACGAGTCGATCCGCGAGTTCGCCCGCGCCTCGATGATGTACGGCCTGATGCGCAAGTGGCCGGTCTATCTCTCGACCAAGAACACCATCCTCAAGGCCTATGACGGCCGCTTCAAGGATATCTTCCAGGAAGTCTACGAGGCCGAGTTCAAGGCGCAGTTCGACGAAGCCGGCATCACCTACGAGCACCGCCTGATCGACGACATGGTCGCCTCGGCGCTGAAGTGGTCGGGCGGCTATGTCTGGGCCTGCAAGAACTACGACGGCGACGTGCAGTCCGACACGGTCGCGCAGGGCTTCGGCTCGCTCGGCCTGATGACCTCGGTGCTGCTCACCCCCGACGGCAAGACGGTGGAAGCCGAAGCCGCCCACGGCACGGTCACCCGTCACTACCGCCAGCACCAGAAGGGCCAGGAAACCTCGACGAACTCGATCGCGTCGATCTTCGCCTGGACCCGCGGCCTCGCACATCGCGCCAAGCTCGACGACAACGCCGAACTGGCGAAGTTCGCGATGACGCTCGAAAAGGTCTGCGTCGACACCGTCGAAAGCGGCTTCATGACCAAGGACCTGGCGCTGCTCATCGGCCCCGACCAGCCGTGGCTCTCCACGACGGCCTTCCTCGACAAGGTCGACGAGAACCTCAAGAAGGCCATGGCCGCCTGAGCCATCGCCAACGGAAACTGATGAAAACCCGGCCTCGCGCCGGGTTTTTTGTTGCGTGTGCTCGCGTTGAGCGCTCAACTTCCGTCCACGCGAAATCGCGATATCAGCACAGAGGAGGATTGCGCATGACGGAACTGACCTTCTACACCAATCCCATGTCGCGCGGACGCATCGTTCGCTGGATGCTGGAGGAGATCGGCCAACCGTACCGGACCGAGATCGTGCCCTTCGGCGCACCGATGAAGTCGCCCGAATACCGGGCCGTCAACCCGATGGGCAAGGTGCCCGCGATCCGCCACGGCGAGACGGTGGTCACCGAGTGCGCGGCCATCTGCGCCTATCTCGCCGACGCCTTCCCGGACGCGGGCCTCGCGCCGCCGGCGAGCGAGCGCGGCGGCTACTATCGCTGGCTCTTCTTCACGGCAGGTCCGCTGGAGGCTGCGACGTCCAACCACGCCCTCGGCTTCGAGGTTCCTGCCGACAGGCGGGGCATGATCGGCTACGGCTCCTTCGAGGACGTGATGGACACGCTCGAATATGCCGTTTCTCGGACGCCCTTCGTCGCCGGCGACCGCTTTACCGCCGCCGACGTCTATGTCGGATCTCATATCGGCTGGGGTCTGCAATTCGGCTCGATCGAGAAGCGGCCCTCCTTCGAGACTTATCTTGCACGTGTGACCGATCGGCCGGCTGCCGCGCGCGCCCGGTCGCTCGACGACGCCGCCATGCAGGCCATGCAGACGGCCTGATCCGCATCGGATATCGGGTCGCCGTCGATCAGGAAGATGTCTGATGCTGCAGCGGCGATGTGCCGGTCTGGCAGGCCGCCTCCGCTGGCCCGACGCGCGGGAGAGGCTCACTCTGTCCCTCCGAACCGTCGGCAACGGCGATCCGGTTGCGGCCGTTTCGCTTTGCTGCGTAGAGCGCGCGGTCGGCAAGTCCGAGCACGACGCCGAGGTCGACGCCCGCGGGAACATCCCCGCAAAGGCCGATGCTGACGGTCAACGTGAGCCGGTTCCCCTTCCAGTCGACGGGAAGGGACTCCGCCGCCCGCCGAAGCCGCTCGCAGACGGCGTGGGCCTCGCCCCAATTGCGCGCCGGCAGGTAGACCGCGAACTCCTCGCCGCCCAGCCTCCCGAAGACCGCATCCTGCGGCAGGATGTCCTGAACCATCGCGACGAAGGCGCAGAGCACCTTGTCACCCGCACCATGACCGTAGGTGTCGTTGACGCGCTTGAAATGGTCGAGATCGAGAAGTGCAATCGCGCCTCCCACGCCGCGACTGCGGTAGCCATCGACGTGGTCGCTGAAGGCACGGCGATTGAAGACGCCCGTCAGCGCGTCGATCTGGGACGCGCGCTTGTATTCCGCCGTCACCCGCTCGCGACCGAGCGAAAAGAGCGCCATTCCGCAAAAGAGCGTGTTGACGACGATCTCGAAAGTGAAGACGCCGTGCCAGGCGGAAAGGGCGACGCCATCCAGTTCCACGACCGGGGCGAGCGCCACCAGCGGCAGGCGGACGGCGTTGATCACGCCGTGCACGGCCATCGTACCCATCACCAGCTTGCGGGAGGGCAGCGGCTCGATCGCCTCACCCTGCCACATGCTGCGGACGAACATCACGCTGAGAACGACGATGATGGCCGAGACGAGCGCTATCCGCGCGTTCACATCCTCACGGAAACCCGGCCAGAACAGGAATGCGCCGAACCAGATGACAGTCGGAACGAGCGGTACCCAGAACTTGAGCGAGAGACCGTCGAAGGCCCGAATCCCAAGCCAGGCAAGCCCTACCGCGAGGATGAGCAGGCCGTTTCCGAGCCCGATCGTGAACCCCTCCGGCAGGATCGTCCGCAGCGACAAGAGCAGGGCGCCGAAGGCGCCGAACCAGAAGCCGACACTCCAGATCGCCAGTTCCGGGCGCTGCCGCTCCAGATACCAGGCCATCGTCAGCAATACGGCGAAGACCACCCAGATCGCCAGCAGGCAGGCCATCAATGTCGGCACATGAAAGAGAGTGGCCACGGCATCCCCAATTCGTCTCGACCGCCTTATACGGCAAGCATGAAGATTTCGAAAATGCCGAGCCGATTTGCGCCCGTGACGCCGCCGCCTTACGCGGCGAGCGCCTTTTCGACGGCGGCGATCGCAGCATCTGCCTTGTCGCCGTCCGGACCGCCGGCTTGGGCCATGTCGGCGCGGCCGCCGCCGCCCTTGCCGCCGACGGCGGCAGAGGCGAGGCGCACGAGTTCGACTGCACTGTAGCGGCCGGTGAGATCATCGGTAACACCGACGACGACGCTCGCCTTGCCGTCCTCCGAGACGGCAATCAGCGTCACGACACCGGAGCCGAGACCTGCCTTGCTCTCGTCGACGAGACCCTTCAGGTCCTTGGCTTCGACGCCCTTGAGCACGCGACCGAGGAACTTCACACCGCCGATCTCGCGGGCGCCCTCATCGGCGGCAGCCTGGCCACCGCCGCCCATGGCGAGCTTGCGCTTGGCGTCCGCAAGCTCGCGTTCCAGCTTGCGGCGCTCCTCGACAAGCTGCTCGACGCGTGTGACCACCTCCGCCGGCTGTACCTTCAGCGCCGTCGCGACCTGCTTCACGCGCTCGTCCTGCTCGGAGAGATAGGCGCGCGCCGCCTCGCCGGTCACCGCCTCGATACGGCGCACGCCTGCGCCGACCGCGCTTTCCGAAAGGATGCGCACGAGGCCGATGTCGCCGGTGGCGGAAACATGCGTGCCGCCGCAGAGCTCGACCGAATAAGGCTTGCCGGACTTCGGGCCGTGGATCGCGGTCCCCATCGACACGACGCGAACCTCGTCGCCGTATTTCTCGCCGAACAGCGCCATCGCACCCTCTGCGATGGCATCGTCGACGCTCATCAGGCGGGTGGTGACCGGTGTGTTCTGGGTGACGATCTCGTTCGCCATCGCCTCGACGACCTTCAACTCCTCGGCCGACATCGGCTTTGGATGCGACACGTCGAAACGGAGCCGCTCCGGCGCGACCAGCGACCCCTTCTGGGCGACGTGGCTGCCGAGTACCTCGCGCAGCGCCTCATGGATGAGGTGGGTCGCCGAGTGGTTTGCGCGCAGCCGCGAGCGACGAGCATGATCGACGGTCATCACCACGGCGTCGCCCGCACGCAGCGTGCCTTCGGTCACCGTCGCCGCGTGGACGAAGAGGCCCTCGCCTTTTTTCTGCGTATCGGAAACCTGGAGCTTCGCATTGTCGCCCGCAATCATGCCGGTATCGCCGACCTGACCGCCAGATTCGCCGTAGAACGGCGTCTGGTTGACCACCACCTGCACCGTCTCGCCCTTGGAGGCGCTGTCGACGACCGCGCCGTCCTTGACGATCGCCTGTACCTCGGCCTCCGCGCTTTCGGAGGAATAGCCGAGGAATTCGGTCGCGCCGAACTTTTCCTTCAGCTCGAACCAGACGGCCTCCGTCGCCTTGTCGCCGGAACCCGCCCAGTGGGCACGGGCCTCCGCCTTCTGGCGCTGCATCGCATCGTTGAAGCCGGTGAGATCGACGCCGATGCCGCGGTTGCGCAGCGCGTCCTGCGTGAGATCGAGCGGGAAGCCGTAGGTGTCGTAGAGCTTGAAGGCGGTTTCGCCGTCGAGACTGTCGCCCTTCGAAAGATCGGCCGTGGCCTCCGACAACAGGCTGAGCCCGCGCTCCAGCGTCTTGCGGAATCGGGTTTCCTCGAGCTTCAGCGTCTCGGAAATAAGCGCTTCGGCGCGCGCGAGTTCGGGATAGGCCCGGCCCATCTGCTGCACGAGCACGGGCAGGAGCTTGTAGATGACCGGTTCGCGGGCACCGAGAAGCTCCGCGTGGCGCATGGCGCGGCGCATGATGCGACGGAGCACGTAGCCGCGGCCCTCGTTGGACGGCAGGACGCCGTCGGCGATCAGGAAGGCGGACGAACGGAGGTGATCGGCGATGACGCGGTGGCTGGCACGACGCTCGCCCTCGGCCTTGACCCCGGTGAGCTCGACGGAAGCCTCGATCAGCGAGCGGAAGAGGTCGATGTCGTAGTTGTCGTGCTGGCCCTGCAGGACGGCGGCAATGCGCTCGAGGCCCATGCCTGTGTCGATGGACGGACGCGGCAGGTCGACGCGTTCCTCCTTGGTGATCTGCTCGTACTGCATGAAGACGAGGTTCCAGATCTCGATGAAGCGGTCGCCGTCTTCCTCCGGCGAACCGGGAGGGCCGCCCCAGATGTGGTCGCCGTGGTCGTAGAAGATTTCCGAACAGGGACCGCAGGGGCCGGTATCGCCCATGGCCCAGAAGTTGTCGCTGGTCGGGATGCGAATGATCTTCTCGTCGGCAAGGCCGGCGATCTTCTTCCACAGGCCGAACGCCTCGTCGTCGGTATGGTAGACGGTGACGCAGAGCCGGTCCTTGGCAAGCCCGAATTCCTTGGTGATCAGGTTCCAGGCAAGCTCGATCGCCCGCTCCTTGAAGTAGTCGCCGAAGGAGAAATTGCCGAGCATCTCGAAGAAGGTGTGGTGACGCGCGGTATAGCCGACATTGTCGAGGTCGTTGTGCTTGCCGCCGGCGCGCACGCACTTCTGCGCGGTCGCAGCCGTCTTGTAGGGACGCTGCTCGAGGCCGGTGAAGACGTTCTTGAACTGCACCATGCCGGCATTGGTGAACATCAGCGTCGGGTCGTTTTGCGGCACGAGCGGGCTCGACGACACGACTTCATGGCCATTTGCCTTGAAGTAATCGAGAAAAGTCGACCGGATGTCATTTACGCCGCTCATGTCACGCCCTTCATTGCTGCCGGATGCCGGCCAAAGCCTAAAAACCAAAGGCTTTTATCGTCCGTGACCGGCACTGTCCAGCCGCACGGAAAAAAACCGGTCCGACATCTTCCGATATCGGACCGGCGCTCTGTCGGTCGTTGAAATGATTGCGGATCACATGTCCGCGGAACCGTCGCCGTCACCGGCGTCCGGGCCACCATTCTGCAGGAAACGATCGGCGATCAGCCCGGCATTCTGACGCAGCGCCATCTCGATCTCCTGGGCGAGCTCCGGATTGTCCCGCAAGAAAGTCTTGGCGTTCTCGCGTCCCTGACCGAGCCGCTGGCTGTTGTAGGAGAACCAGGCGCCGGACTTTTCGACGATCCCGGCCTTGACGCCGAGATCGACGAGCTCGCCGGTCTTGGAGACACCCTCGCCGTACATGATGTCGAACTCGACCTGCTTGAAGGGCGGCGCCATCTTGTTCTTGACGACCTTAACACGCGTCTGGTTGCCGACGACCTCCTCCCGCTCCTTGACGGCGCCGATGCGGCGGATGTCGAGGCGAACGGAGGCGTAGAACTTGAGCGCATTACCGCCGGTCGTCGTTTCCGGCGAACCGAACATCACGCCGATCTTCATGCGGATCTGGTTGATGAAGATGACCATGCAGTTCGAACGGGAGATCGAGGCAGTAAGCTTGCGCAGTGCCTGGCTCATCAGGCGGGCCTGCATGCCCGGCAGGTTGTCGCCCATCTCGCCCTCGATTTCGGCACGCGGCGTGAGTGCGGCGACCGAGTCGACGACGAGCACGTCGATCGCGCCCGAGCGCACCAGCGTGTCGGTGATTTCGAGCGCCTGTTCGCCGGTGTCAGGCTGTGAAATGAGGAGGTTCTGCAGGTCGACCCCGAGCTTGCGGGCATAGACCGGATCGAGTGCGTGCTCGGCGTCGACGAAGGCGCAGATGCCACCCTTTTTCTGCGATTCGGCGATCGTCTGCAGTGCGAGCGTCGTCTTACCCGAGCTTTCGGGACCGTAAATCTCGACGATGCGTCCCTTCGGCAGGCCACCGATCCCGAGCGCGATGTCGAGGCTCAGCGACCCGGTGGAAACCGTCTCGATCTCGACCACGCTCTCGTTCGCGCCGAGCTTCATGATCGAGCCCTTGCCGAAATTTCGCTCGATTTGCGAAAGTGCCGCTTCAAGTGCCTTGCTTTTGTCCACCGATTTGTCCTCTACGAGCCGCAAAGAATTTTGTGCCATTCGATCCACCTTTAGGTTATTGAAGCCGCATAGGCAATGAAGCAGCCGACGGACCATGCGTACACGTTTTGTTCTCATATGGCAATCCCTGTTCAACCTGCTGAATAGACTTGCGACTTCGCAGGATGTTCACTTTATGTTTCAGGCGACACGCCATGTACCGTCGCTCACGCGCCGCCGTGCTTTCGCAGCACTTGCGGCCGCTTGCGATTCGTCGCGCCCGCAATGCTCCCGGAAGCGCGCATGAGTGGTTCCCTTCTCGTCGTCGGCGGCGCCCATATCGACCGCCGCGGCCGGATCGCCGGCACGACTGTCATGGGGGCGAGCAATCCCGGCCGCTGGTTCGAGGAACCGGGCGGAGGCGGCTTCAACGCTGCCCGCAATCTCGCCCGGCTCGGCCACGACGTCAGGCTGATCGCGCCGCGCGGCGGTGACGCGGCAGGCATGGCCGTCTCGGCCGAAGCCCTCCGCGTCGGCATCGACGATCGTCCCGTCGTCTTTCTCGACCGCGCCACGCCGAGCTACACGGCGATCCTCGAGTCGGACGGCAATCTCGTCGTCGCGCTTGCCGATATGGAGCTCTACGACCTGTTCGGGCCACGCCGCACCCGCACCCTCTCCTTCCGCGCCGCGCTCGACGAAACACGCCACGTGCTCTGCGACGCCAATCTGCCGGCGGAGACGCTAGCAGCGCTTGCCGGTGCCGCCGCCGCGCGTGGCCTGCCTGTCTTCGCGATCGCGATTTCGCCGGCGAAGGTCGTGCGCCTGTTGCCCTGCTTTGCGGACCTCACCATGCTGTTCATGAACGCGGCGGAGGCTGAGGCCCTCACCGGCGCCCGCCCCGATGATCCCGCCGGCTGGCCCGCCCTCCTCAGGGGAAAGGGCCTCAAGGGCGGCGTCGTCACCTGCGGCGCCGACGCCGTCGTGGCGTTCGATGAGACCGCAATAGCGATCCTGTCGCCGCCGCGGCTCGACAGCGTGGTCGACGTCACCGGCGCCGGCGACGCCTTTGCGTCCGGCGTCATCTCGGCCCGCATCGAAGGCTGCGGCCTCGGCGAGGCGCTGCGTCACGGAGCCGCGCTTGCGGCCATTACCCTTTGCTCGCCGAACGCAACCGCGGAAAACCTCTCCCGCGATCTCGCCAATTCGTATATGCCCCTTGTGCCGGACGCGAAAATCCTGTCATGACCTGCAGTCTCGAAACCCGGAACCTCCCATGACCAAAGCCATTTCGCCCCTGCTGCCGATCGTCTATTCGAAGGAAGTCGCCGCCGCCAAGGTCCGCGGCGCGCCGATCGTGGCGCTGGAATCGACGATCATCACCCATGGCATGCCCTTCCCCGGCAATCTGGAGATGGCGCGCAGCGTCGAAGCGATCATACGCGAGAAGGGCGCCGTGCCGGCGACCATCGCAGTCATCGACGGCATCCTGCACATCGGCCTTGAGGACGCACAGATCGCGGCGCTTGCACAGATGACCGGCGTCATGAAGCTCTCGCGCGCCGACATCGCCTTCGCGCTCGCCGAACGCCGCAGCGGCGCAACGACGGTCGCCGCGACCATGATCGCTGCAAGCCGCGCCGGCATCTCGGTCTTCGCCACCGGCGGCATCGGCGGCGTTCATCGCGGCGCCGAGGAAAGCCTCGACATCTCGGCCGACCTCGAAGAGCTCGCGCGCACGCCGGTCATCGTCGTTTCCGCGGGACCGAAGGCTATCCTCGACATTCCGAAGACCCTCGAATTCCTGGAAACGCGCGGCGTTCCGGTCGTCACCTACGACAGCGAGGAGTTTCCCGCCTTCTGGTCGCGCGATTCCGGCCTGCGAAGCCCGCTCTCGCTCTCCAGCCCCGCGGCCATCGCCAATTTCCAGCGGATGCGTGAGCAGCTCGGCATCGAAGGTGGCATGCTGATCGCCAATCCGGTGCCGGAGGAACACGAAATCCCCCGTGAGGAGATGGAGATCTATATCGGTCGCGCGCTCGCCAGTGCCGAACGCGAAGAGGTTACGGGCAAGGACGTGACACCGTTCCTGCTCGACAACATCTTCCATCTGACCGCCGGCCGCAGCCTGAAGACCAATATCGCCCTGGTCGAGAACAATGCCCGCCTCGCTGCAGAAATCGCCGTCGCGATGAACGACTGAGCACCCTCGCGATCATAGGTAACGTAGCGGGAGATACGTTCCGCTACGTCAGTCCTTCGCCGGCTTGGTCGCTTCTTCCCTCGTCATCTCACACGACCTGCCTGCGTGCGCGACACCGAAACGTCGCCGTTCAGTCGTCCCCGTCCAGCATTTCACGAACCGCGACGGCGAGCTGCTTCAGCGAGAACGGCTTCGGCAGGAAGCCGAACTTGGCGTCGGCCGGCAGGTTGCGCGCGAACGCGTCCTCGGCATAGCCCGAGACGAAGATGAATTTCAGGTCCGGATATTTCTTGCGTAGTTCCCGCAGCAGCGTCGGTCCGTCCATTTCCGGCATCACGACGTCGGAGACGACGATGTCCACGGCGCCGTCGAGCTCGTCCATGATGTCGAGCGCCTCGACACCCGAGCCTGCCTCGTGCACCGTGTATCCGCGGGTCTCCAGCATGCGCTTGCCGCCGCGTCGCACCGCTTCCTCGTCCTCGACGAGGAGAACGACCGCCGACTTGCCGGTGAGGTCGGTAGGCTCCGAGGCCACGGCAGGACGCGCTTCGGTGTCAGCGGCTCCGGCCTCGCCGCCGGCGGGAACAGGCGCGATCTCGGCCACGTGCCGCGGCAGGAAGATGCGGAAGGCGGTTCCCTTGCCGACCTCGGATTCGGGATAGATGTAGCCGCCGGACTGCTTGACGATCCCGTAGACCATCGCGAGACCGAGCCCGGTCCCCTTGCCCACTTCCTTGGTGGTGAAGAAGGGCTCGAAGATCTTCTCGATGATCTCCGGCGCGATCCCGGTTCCGGTGTCGGCCACCTCGACCAGCACGAACTCTTCGGCAGGCAGTTCACGGTAGTGGTAGGCAGCGGCCTGTTCCGCCGTGATGTTGCGGGTCGAAATGGTGATCGTGCCGCCCTGCGGCATGGCATCGCGCGCGTTCACGCAGAGATTGATCAGCACCTGCTCGAACTGCGAAAGGTCAGTCTTCACCGGCCACAGGTCGCGGCCGTAGTCGACCTGGAGCTTCACCGCCGTACCGGAGATCAGCCGATCGACCAGCATGCGCAGGTCGCCGATGACATCGGTGAGGTTCAGCACCGACGGGCGCATCGTCTGCTTGCGCGAGAAGGCGAGCAATTGCCGTACCAGCACCGCGGCGCGGTTGGCGTTGCGCTTGATCTCCATGAGGTCTGCGAAGCTCGCGTCCGACGGCCGGGCCTGCAGCAGGAGATGGTCGGAGGAAAGCAGGATCGCCGTCAGCACGTTGTTGAAGTCGTGGGCGATACCGCCGGCGAGCGTTCCGACCGCATTCATCTTCTGCGTCTGCGCCATCTGGGTTTCGAGCGCCTTCTGGTCGGTCACGTCGACCGCATAGACGATCGCCGCCTCTTCCGGCGCCTCGTCGCTCTGGTCGATGACCGCGTTGACGTAGAAACGGAAATGCCGCGTCTCGTTGTTCGGATGCCGGCTGTCGATCGGCGCGATATCCACCTGACGGTTCTTCGCCGCCGCAAGCGCTTGGCTGAAACGCTCGCGTTCGCTCTCGTGGAAAACCACGTCGAGGCTCGCGCCGCGATCGACGTCATCGCGACCGACGAGGTCCGAGAAAAGCTTGAGGAAGGGCGCGTTGGTCCGGAGAATTCGGCCCTCGCCGTCGACGGAGGCGATCGCCATCGGCGTGTTGTTGAAGAAGCGCGTGAACCGCATCGAGGCGATCGATGCCGACTGGTCGCCGCTGTGGTCGTCCCGCCGCGCCAGCACGATCGAGCGGCTTTCGCCCGGCGCACCGTCGCGGGCGGCACGGACGCGATGGATGAGCCGCACCGGCAGGCTCTGGCCGTTGGCGCAGCGCAGGTCGAGATCGAAGGTCTCCGTCTTGGTCGAGCCGGGCGCCACCTGTACCGATTCGATGAGCGCCATGCCCTCGCCCGCGACCAGTTCGGCGACGGTGAGCGAACCCGGCGAGAACTGCGTGAGATCGATGCCGAGCCACTCGGCGAGCGTCGCATTGAGATAGTAGATCTCGCCCTTTCGCCCTGCCGAGAAAAAGCCCGCCGGCGCGTGATCGAGGTAGTCGATCGCGTGCTGCAGTTCCTTGAAGAAGCGCTCCTGGTCCTCGCGCTCCGACGTGATGTCGGTGATCTGCCAGATCTGCAGCACCTTGGCGCTGCCTTCGAGCGGCAGCAGCCGCGCCTTGAGCCGATACCAGTGTGCGCCGGAGCCGTTGCCGGTCACCGGACCGAGCGGCTTCAGGAGCCGAAACTCCTCGTAGCCTTCGCGGCCCGTGCGCAGACCGTTGGCGAGCCGATAGAGTGCCTCGCTCGACTCGCGATGGCGCGAGAGCAGAGCCTCGAGCGTCTGTACTTCAGTCGCCTTCCTGGCGCCGGTGATCCGTCCATAGGCGGCATTGGCGAAAACGACACGGCCGTTGTCGTCGGTGATCAGCGTACCTTCCGGCTGGCTCGCGAGAAAGCTGCGGGCCAGCGTGTCGGACTGCGACTGCGGCATGACGGCGACGAAGCCGATCATCGCCGAGACGAGGAAGAATATTCCCATCATCGCCAGTACGCCGAGGATGCCGAGAACGAATTCGTTCTCGAGCTGGTCCTTGAAGACGACGAAGGCGACCGCGGCGGCGAGCAGCACGACCGCCAACACGATGATGCGTATGGCCGCACCGGACCGGTTACCCCGGTCGACCAAGGGCGCATCGCTTTCGCCGGCCTGTTGCAATCTCGTCATGAATGCCTCGTGTTATCGCCCGACAATCCGCCTACTCGTGAAGATCGGCAGAATCGGACCTTTCTGCCATGTTTAGCAAGTTGCAGGTACGGCAAAAAGCTCCGCCCCCACAGTTTGAGGTCCGCCATACACAGGCAATCCCACAGGAAAGCCGCATTTGACGCAGAACATCCGGGCAACCGGATCGTTCGCGAGCGCCTGCGGGAGGACGCTGCCCGGTGATCGCATTGCGCTACCGGCGGTCTTCTGCCACAAAGCGGGAAAAAGGAGGGCCGACATGATCGAAGAACTCGTCGCCGCTTACGGCAATCGTTTCCTGGTCGCGGCACTGGGTGTCAGCCTGGCGCTCCTGTGCCTGTTCATCGTGCTCTGGCTGCTGCGCAAGCGGGCGCCCTCGCCCTTCGTGCGCGGCGGACGCAACAGGCAGCCGCGCCTGCAGGTCCTCGATGCCGCCGCGGTCGACGCGCGCCGCCGCCTCGTGCTCGTGCGCCGCGACAACGTCGAACATCTCGTCATGATCGGCGGGCCGACCGACATCGTCATTGAAAGCGGGATCGGCGACGAACGCGCTTACCTGTCGGCAACGCCCGTGTCGCCGTCGCAGGCCGTCCCGCTCGCACACGAAGACCGGCCGGGTGATCGCGAGCCTGTGGCGATTCCCAAACCGGCGGCGGCAATCGCCGCCGTCCGTCCCGAGCCCGAGCTCCCGGCAAACAGGCCGGAGCCGGCCGCGGCACCCGTTCGTCGCGAACCGCCGCGACAACCGCAGGCACCGCTCAAACCGGCCGCGGAGCCCATGCGTACTGTCGCCGCGGCAGCGGCAATCGAGCCGGCGCTGAGAAAGCAGCCGGCGCCACAGCCGGTTCCGGCCGCAGACATGGCCGCGTCCGCACCGCCGCCGAGCCCGGCGCCCATCCAGCCGATAGCCGCGCCCACACTCGTCAGGGATGACGCCCCGGTTACGATCGCACCGGTCGCGATCGCGCCGGTCGCGGCGGCGGAGCCGTCGAAGTCCGAAGTGGCGGCCGCGTCGTCGGTCGAACCTCCGCTGGTTCTGCCTTCGAGCCGCCCGTCGATGACCGCGGCGACACCTGCAGCGGTTGCGCCCCCCGCCCAGACTGTGGAAGCCGCCGCGCCCGCCGCCCCGACGCAAGACGGTGATGTTTCGCTCGCTTCCGCCCAGGCTGAGGATATCCTCGAAGCGGCTCGTGGCCGCGTCATGCCGGAATTGACGGAAAGAGCCGCGACGGAACCGGAACTCGCCCCCGAGCCGCGGCCGTCCCCGGAAGAACCAAAGGTGGACGAGGCACCGAAACAGCGTATCCCGAGCGATTTCGAACGGGTTCTGGAAGAAGAGATGGAGCGCCATCTCGCAGCAACTGCGTCGGCGGCACCCGTCGCTGCGACCGACATCGCCGCCGCATCCGCGATCAGGCCCGAACGCCCCGTCGGCATTCCGCCGGTCGGCGGCGCACCGAAAGTGGACGTCGCCGGCAACCGCCCTTCCGATGCCGCTGAAGAGCCGAGCCTGCAAAAGGAAATCGCCCGCATATTCGGAGAGATGTCGGCGAGCCGCGACGGCTGACCTCCACGGTCGGCGCCGCAGTCCTGCCCCGCCGAAAAGAAAAACGGCAGCGTGACAAAAAAGCCCGCTCCAGAGGAGCGGGCTTCAAAATCCGGTCACTCGTCCCGGTAAACCTTTTCGCGTCGCTCGTGGCGCTCCTGCGCCTCGATCGACAACGTGGCGATCGGGCGGGCATCCAGCCGCTTCAGTCCGATCGGCTCACCGGTCTCCTCGCAATACCCGTAGGTGCCGTCCTCGATACGCTGCAGCGCCGCGTCGATCTTGGAGATCAGCTTGCGCTGCCGGTCACGGGCCCGAAGCTCGATGGCACGGTCCGTCTCCGACGATGCGCGATCGGCGAGATCGGGGTGGTTGGCACTTTCCTCGGCAAGATGGTCGAGCGTTTCGCGGGCCTCGCGAAGGATGTCGTTTTTCCAGGCTATGAGCTTTGCGCGGAAGTAGGCCCGTTGGTTCGCGTTCATGAACTCATCGTCTTCCGAGAGCACATAATTGCTAAGATCGATCTTCTCACTCAACGCGATTCTCCTGAAGAACATCTCAATGGGCGGCTGTATATCCTTTCGCTAAAGCGCATTCAAGCCTTACAACCGGCTTTAAGCTATTTTTAATTCTGTCATATAATTAAGCTAAATGTCTATTTCTTAAGCATTATTTCCAAATTCGAGACGATCGCTGCGGGTCGCCCCCACACTTACCCTTGCGTAAGGGAGCACTACGGAAGCCCAGTTGACGGCCATCCCCCAGTGAAGCTAGTCAGAGGGCACGCGCAGTCGCAGAAAGCTGAACGGATGACCTCGGTGACACCACCCCAAAATCGTATCTACCTGCTGCGGCATGCGAAATCCGGTTGGGCGCAACCGGGGGAACGCGACTTCGACCGGTCGCTGAACGACGCCGGTCGCCACGAGGCTGCAAGCGTTGCTGAACAGGCAATCGAGCGCGGCTACCGCCCCGACCTGATCATCAGTTCGACTGCCCGGCGGTGCCGCGAAACCGCCGATGCCTTCCGGGGCGCATACGCGACGCGAACCGAGTTTCGCTATCTCGACGAGCTCTACAACTGCCCCGCCGACAGCTATTTCGACATACTCGGCGCGCTGAAGGATTACGGCTCGGTGATGCTCGTCGGGCACAACCCGTCGATCGAGGAGGCGCTGTTCCTGCTCGCCGGCAGCGAGGCGGCCCAGGCGGCGGCACCCGAAGGTTTCCCGACGGCCGGCCTTGCCGTCCTCGATCGTGCGACAGGGGCAACACCGAACAACAGCGCCTGGATGCTCGCGGATTTCCTGACCGGATGAACGGCCCGAGGCGGCGAAAGGCCGCGGATATGCTGCACTGCCCTTTCGCCTCGCCCCTTCGCTGCCTATATTTGCGCTCGGCCCGTCCTCCGGACGCTACGCCGGAACCGTGACGCTGCCGCAGGGATACCCGACTTGCCGCCATCCATGACATCCTTCGCCGACGAGGCCGCGATCGCCTTCGACAATCTGGCAGACCGGGCGTCAAACCTCGTCAACCCGTCGATCCGTCTCGGCGTGACCGGCCTTGCCCGCGCCGGCAAGACGGTGTTCATCTCCTCGCTCATCCACAATCTCCTGCACGGTGGTCGTCTGCCGCTCTTCGAACCTCTGCAGGCGGGACGCATCTCCGCGACGAGGCTCGAGCCGCAACCGGACGACGCGGTGCCGCGCTTCCAGTACGAGGATCACATCCGCGCGCTCGTGAAGGACCGCATCTGGCCGGATTCCACCCGCGCAATCTCCGAACTGCGCCTGACGATCGCCTATGAGAGCGCCAGCGGCTGGAATCGTCTCTTCTCGCCGGGCCGGCTGTCCGTCGACATCGTCGACTACCCCGGCGAGTGGCTTCTCGACCTGCCGCTGCTTAGCCAGGACTATCGCGACTTCAGCGCCGCCACGGTGGGGCTTGCGCGAACCGGCATCCGGGCGGAGCTTTCGCGCGAATGGCTGGGACGAACGGCGTCGGTCGACGTCGACGCGCCGGCCGACGAGACGCTCGCCCGGGAACTCGCCGAACGGTTCACCGCCTATCTCAGGGCCTGCAAGGCGGACGAGCGCTCGCTCTCGACACTGCCGCCTGGACGATTTCTGATGCCGGGCGACCTCGACGGGTCGCCTGCCCTCACCTTCGCCCCCCTGCCGGACCTGCCGGACACCAGGGCGCCGAAGGGTTCGCTGCGGGCGATGATGGAGCGCCGATACGAGGCCTACAAGTCGGTCGTGGTCAAACCCTTCTTCCGCGAACATTTCGCGCGGCTGGACCGGCAGATCGTGCTGGTCGACGCCCTGCAGGCGATCAATCGCGGGCCGGAGGCCGTGCAGGACCTCGAACGCGCCCTCACCGACGTGCTCGCCTGTTTCCGTGCGGGTTCGAACTCGTTCCTCACGGCACTCGTCCGCCGGCGCATCGACCGGGTGCTCGTCGCTGCCACGAAGGCCGACCATCTGCATCACGAGAGCCACGACCGGCTCGAGGCGATCACCCGCCGTCTCGTCGACCGGGCGACGACCCGCATCGGCATGACCGGAGCGGGTATCGAGGTGATGGCGATCGCCTCCGTCCGCGCGACCCGGGAAGCGACCGTGAAGCAGAACGGCGACGAACTGCCTGTGGTGGTCGGCACGCCGATGGCGGGCGAGACCGTCGGCAAGGAACGCTTCGACGGCAACCGCAAGACCGCCATTTTCCCGGGTGACCTGCCGGCCGATCCCGAACGGTTCTTCCGCAGCGTGGACGATGCCGGCCACGGCGCCTACCTGCCGGAACTCAACATCGTGCGCTTCCGTCCACCACAGATCGAGGAGACCGGAGGCGGCATCACCCTTTCCGTTCCGCATATTCGGCTCGACAGGGCCATGCAGTTCCTGCTCGGGGATAAACTGGCATGACGAAGAAATCACCGTCCCATCCGTCGGAAAACGGGCGTCGGCCGGCAGCCTTCACGATCGAGCCGCAGGATCAGGCGGCACCGGCGCCGCCGCAGGCTCGCGCACCGCGCAGCTTCGATCACGAGGTTGCGGTGGTCGCCGAGGCAGACGATCCGTTTCTCTCGACGAATGATCTGTCGGAGATCGCGGACGCCCCGGTCGCGACACCTCGGCCCCGGCGTTTCTCCTTCGCAAAGCTGGCGCTCGGCGCCTTCTCGATCCTGCTCTCGCTGGCGCTCGGCCTTTGGGTCGACAATCTCCTGCGCGATCTCTTCACCCGTTCCGACTGGCTCGGCTACGCCGCCCTTGCCGTGCTCGCCGTCGGCTTGGCTGCACTTGCCGTCGCCGTCGGCCGTGAAATACGCGGCGTCTGGCGGCTCGATGCCGTCCAGTCGCTGAAGACCGAGGCAGAGACGGCCGCTGCCGGCACCCGCCCGCGCGCCGCCCGCGCCATCGTCGACCGTCTCGTCAAACTGGTCGCCGGGCGCCCGGAGACCGCGCGCGGCCGTGCGACGCTGGAAGCGGCGCGCGACGACGTGATCGACGCGCCGCATCTCATCGCCCTTGCCGAACGCGAACTGCTCGCCCCGCTCGACCTCAAGGCGCGCGCGCTGATCCTCGGAAGCGCCAAGCGCGTCTCGGTCGTCACCGCGGTCAGCCCGCGGGCGGTCGTCGACCTCGCCTATGTGCTGTTCGAGGTCGTCCGGCTGATCCGGGCGATGGCCGAACTTTACGGCGGCCGACCCGGCGCCTTCGGCATGATGCGGCTCTTCAGGGACGTGCTCGCCCATCTCGCCGTCACCGGATCGATTGCGGTCGGCGACGGACTCGCGCAGCAAATCCTCGGTCACGGCCTCGCCTCGCGGCTCTCCGCGCGGCTCGGTGAAGGCGTGATCAACGGCCTGATGACCGCCCGCATCGGTATCGCCGCCATGGATCTCTGCCGGCCGCTGCCGTTCAAGGCGATGAAACGACCCGGCATCGGCGATTTCGTCGCCGATCTCGCGCCCCGCTTGACTTCGGCTCCCGGTGCCCGCAAGGAATAGCCGGACGGTTTCCGACTCGCTTTTCCTGCAACAGGGTAAACGGCCTGCGGCCGAGGAAACCAAGCATTAACCAATTTCGCGTTAGATGCCAGGCGGGTCTCTTCGTTGCTCGTGCCAGGGTGAACCGATGTCGTTTCGTTCTTTGTCCTTTATCGGCTCTCTCGCCGCTCTCACCGTAGCCGCTGCGGCCTTGTCCGCGCCGTCCGCCGAAGCGGCATCCCGCGACAAGCGCTTCTTCGATTCCGTTTCGGGGATCTGGAAAGGGCCGGGCGAGATCGTCGCCGGCAAGTACAAGGGCACCAAGTTCACCTGCAATCTCACCGGCATTTCGTCGAGCGGCGAAACCGGCCTGAAGCTCGACGGCACCTGCCGCGTCGGCGTCTTCTCGCAGCCGATGAGCGCGGTCATCACCCAGGTCGGCAACACCTATCAGGGCAAGTTCCTCGATGGTGCGGAGGGCAAGGGTCTCGATATCGTGTCCGGCACGGTCAGCGGCGACAAGGTCGTCATGGGCATCAACCGCGCCAAGCTGAACGGCGCCATGGTCGCTCGCGTCCAGAACGAGACGGCGATGAACATCACCATCTCGGTCAAGGTCGAGGATCGCATGATCCCGGTCATCGGCCTGTCGCTCAACCGCGAGATGGACGCGGACGCCTCCGCCTCGCTCAAGAAGTAACTATCGCCGCCACCAGTCGCCATTCTCGCTGGCAATCGTAATCCCGGTCCTGTCGCTCTCCTCGAGCCATGCGGCGACGGAACGTCCGTTGACGAGCATCGAGGCCGCGATGTCGGCGAGCGGCATCAGCACGAAGGCTCGCTCGCTCATCCGCGGATGCGGGATTTCGAGCCGGTCGGTCCGGGATTCGACCCCGTCGTAAGTCAGCACGTCCATGTCGATCGTCCGCGGACCCCAGCGCTCGATCCGCACCCGTTTCATCTCCCGCTCGATCTCGAGGCAGGCGTCGAGCAGCGCCTCGGGGGAAAGTCGTGTCTCGACCGCGGCGCAGGCATTGTAGAAATCCGCCTGGTCGGTCTTGCCCCAGGGCGGCGTCCGGTAGAGACGGGAGACCGCAACCACGCGGCAGTCCTCCCGCGTATCGAGCCTTTGCAGCGCGGCCGCCATCGCAGCGACCGGATCGCCGATATTGCCGCCGAGGCCGAGCGTCGCCCGGTGCCATTCCTGCGCCCCCACCATGTTCACCGTTCACCCGCCTTCACCTGCCGTTCGGCCTCCAGAATGGCATCTGTAACCGCGAGCATGTCCCTGTTGATCGCGACATTATGGACCCGAAAAACGGCTGCACCCTTCATGCGGAGCAGCACCGTCGTCGCCGCAGTCGCCGCATCACGCTCCGGTGTGCTGCGGCCGGTGATCGTCCCGAGGAAGCGCTTGCGAGAGGTCCCGACGAGAAGCGGCAGACCAAAAGCCTTCAGTTCATCGAGGCGGGCCATGAGCTCGACATTTTCCGCTTCGGTTTCCTTGGCGAAGCCGAAGCCCGGATCGAGAACGATCGCGCCGCGCGCGATGCCGGCCGCCTCCGCAATCTCCAGCGAACGCGTCAGGAAGAGGAACTGATCCTCGATCATGTCGGGGAGCTTCTCGCGACCGCGGCCCGTGTGCATGATGCAAAGCCCTGCCCCCGTCTCCGCCGCCACCCTTGCGATATCGGGCTCACGCTGCAGCCCGTGCACATCGTTGACGATGTGGGCGCCGGCGGCAATCGCGAGCCGCGCCGTTTCCGCACGGTAGGTATCGACCGAAATCAGCGCATCGCGCTCGCGTACCAGCCGTTCGATCACCGGCAGGATGCGGTCCTGCTCTTCGGCGGGAGAGACTTCGACCGCGCCGGGCCGAGTGGATTCGCCGCCGATGTCGAGAATGTCCGCCCCTTCCTCGAGGCACCGCAGACCATGAGCGACGGCACTTTCGACGCCGAAATGCTGTCCGCCGTCGGAAAACGAATCCGGCGTGACGTTGACGATCGCCATCAGCCGCCCGCGCGAGAGATCGAGCTGACGCCCGTGGGCGAGAAGCCAGTCCGTTCTGCCTGCCTGCATCGTCACGGCGAATCCTCCCGAAGCGAAAAAAGATACATGTGCGATATTGCACTTGCCGGGCCTATGCCCCAAGGTCCTATCGAATACAACATAGCGGATATCCAGCATGAAGATTGCGCGCCGCCCCCGGTATCTCGTTTCCGTCGCGGCAATCCTCGCCCTCCTGAGCGGCCAGGCGACCGCCGAGACGATCGTCCACAAGACGGTCAGCTATTTCCAGATCGGCGGCACGACCGCCCAGGATCTCGACCGTGAACTGGAGCGGCGGGGTCCCTATACGATGTCGACGGGCGCCCGCCATCCCGGCGCCACGCGCATCCGTTTCGGCGGAGACGTGACCTATGTCGAGTCCGGCGGCCGCTGCCGCGTCAGCTCCGCCAAGGTGACGCTGAAGACCCAGCTCGTCCTGCCGAAATGGAAGAACCGCAAGCGTGCCGGGAAGGACCTCGCGCTGATCTGGGATGCGCTTTCCAGTGATATCCGCCGGCATGAGGAGCGGCATGCGGAAATCGCTCGTCAATACGCACGCAAGCTGGAAACGAGCCTGAAGGGCTTGCGCCCGCAGAGCGATTGCCTGGCCATGGAGATCAAGGTCGCCGAAACCACCGACCGGATCATCAACGCCCATGACAAGGACCAGATGCGGTTCGACCGCGTCGAGGCTGCGAATTTCGAGAAGCGGATGATTCGCATTCTCAACTACCGATCGAAGCGGAAACCCTGACGCTTTCGGCCGTCCGCGCGCCCTTCACCCTCCAGAAAAGCCTGCTTTTCCCCGTCAAACTTGAGTGGAACTTGCGTTTCACCCTGTGAATAACCTGCTATTTCTAACAGTAGAACTTGCTAAAAAACGGAATTATACGTGTGATCAAAGAGAGTTTATCCGGCCGGATTCGGGTCTGTCAGGTTCTCCCCGGCGCATCTTCGGGTAGCAGGTGTCTCCTCCCTCGCCTGTTGGCGGTGCGCCCCCCTTGCCTCGCTCCTCGACGCACGATGAGCGAGGCCTTTTTTTGTCTGCTGCTCAGCCCTGGCGCTCGGGAACCTTCACGACGAGACCATCGAGCGCCGGCGTCACCTTGATCTGACAGGAGAGACGCGAGTTCGGCTGAACGTCGACGGCGAAGTCGAGCATATCCTCTTCCATGGCCGAAGGTGCCCCGACCGCCTCGGTCCAAGCCTCGTCGACATAGACGTGACAGGTCGCGCAGGCGCAGGCGCCGCCGCACTCTGCCTCGATGCCGGGGACGGAATTGCGCACCGCATTCTCCATCACAGTGGAGCCGTCGGCGGCATCGATCTCGAAACGCGTGCCGTCGAACGCGATGATGTTCAGCTTGGTCATGGGGGCATCCAGATAGGCTATTGAAAGACGGCCGAAGTCATTCACGAAAATCCCGGACCAGTCAACATTTCCAGGCCGCCGGAATGGGCTCCTTCACGAGACTGTGTGTCGCACCGCCGAAATGCCGCGACGTGTGCGACCGGGTTCACGGCAATCGCTTGCGCAATGCCCCTCAGCGACAAAGCCCCGAGACGAAGTTTTCCGCTTCGATGACGCGCGAGTAGACGGATTCGATCGCATCGGTGTCCGCACCGTCTCTCTCGACCGCTTCCGCCGTCGCCGACAGCGCGAAGGCGCCGACGGCAAGGGCCGCAGCTCTCAGCCGCGCCGCCGCCGTCCTGTTGGCGGCCGCGTCGCCACCCGGCACCAGTGATCGCAGGCATTGCCGGACCTGGCTTGCGAATGCCTGCAAGACTTCGGCTTCGGTCGCGCGGTCGGCGCGCGTCTTCGCGGCCAGATAGACGAGGTCGACCGGCCTCGCTCGCCACCGACAGCGTCTGCCGCCCTGTCCTTCCTCCGAAGGAAGTTCCGATATCTCCGCACGTGCCATGACGGCCACCTCCCTTACGTACACCCGGCAACGATCCTTGGTTGAAATCCGCCGCCAACAGCTTAAGTTCCTGCTCGTCCGGCGGGAAAACCTGTCACTATGGTTAACATCCCCTAAATGCCCGGCATTGCAGGCTTTTCGCATGCGCAATCCGTAAAATAACTGTTAACAACAACGAGCAGTCCTGGGGATGCCGGGACCGGTTAATTGTAACGCATACCCGAATGTGTCACTACGATACGGATATGAGGGGCATAGGCTGCAAAGCTTTGCCCGGAGGTCGGATGATGATAAGGAAGCTTTTCATCGACGCTTGAAGAAGCGGGCATTCCGGCCTTGTCTGCAAGGGGATTTCCCGTGGCGTGGCGGCAGCGGGAAGGTCCCGAGTTCGGCCGATCGGTGGCCCCTAGCGAAGTTGCGAGGGCAAGGCGACCGGATCGGCCTGGTATGCGTAGCGAGGCGTAACCCTATGGCGAACAAGAAGACCAACGAGTCGATTGACGAAAGCGCCTTTCAGGCTCTCGAAGCGGCATTGCGGATCGATTTCGACGAGGAAGAAACCTCGGCGCCGCAGCATGCCAAGGCGCCTGACGCTCGGGAGAGCAAAGTGTCCGGCAAGACCCAGCAACGCCCCGCCCCCGCCAGGAAGGCGATCCGCTCCGCGGAACTCGGTTCCGAAAACGCGCCGAAGTCGCCGGTGTTCGAACCGGCCAACGACGCCTCCCGCCGTAGCCCGGCCATGATCATGAAGTCGCTCGAAGGCGCTTCGATGCGCGCTGCGCTGCGCAATGCCGCGATCGTCTCGATCCTCTGGGTCGTGTGTGCGCTCGGGCTGGCACAACTTCTCTATGGCGACCAGCTCTGGGATACATCGGGCGCGCCCGGCACCACGGCGGTCCCCGGTCTCGTCGCCATTTTCCTCGGCACGGTCATCCCCGTTCTGCTGATCTTCGCCTTCTCGATCATGATGGCGCGCGCCCGTGACCTGCGCAACGCCGCCCGTTCGATGGCCGAAGTCGCCCTTCGTCTTTCCGAGCCGGAGACGATCGCCTCCGAGCGCATCATGACGGTCGGCCAGGCCGTTCGCCGGGAAGTCTCGGCGATGAACGAGGGCATCGAACGCACGATCGCACGGGCGACCGAGCTCGAAACCCTCGTCCACTCCGAAGTGACGGCACTCGAGCGCAGCTATACCGACAACGAATTGCGCGTACGCGGCCTCGTCCAGGAACTGAGCGCCGAGCGCGATGCGATCGTCAACCACGCCGAGCGCATCCGCAGCTCGATCGTCGGCGCTCACGAACAGCTGAAGGAAGAGCTTTCGCTGGCGACCGAGGAGATCTCCGTCCGTCTTGCGACCTCCGGCGAGGCCTTCGCCTCCCTGATCGACACCCGCGCGGCGGCGCTGATGGAAAAATCCGACGCGGCAGCGACGTCGCTGGGCACGCTCCTTTCGAACAAGACCGAAAACCTCGTGCAGACGCTGTCCGCCTCCGGCATTTCGCTCGCCAGCGAATTCGACACGCGCCTGCAGCAATTGACCAGCACGCTCGCGCAGCGCGGCCAGGACCTGCTCGGCGAATTCGAGACGCGAGCCTCGTCGCTCGACACCAACACCGAGAAGCTGAACGCCGCCCTCAACGAGCGAGCCCGCCAGCTCAACGAAACACTCGTCGAACGCACCCGCGAGATCGCCGAGAGCCTGACGAGCGGCGAGCGCGGCATCACCAGCTCACTCGACGAAGTTCTCGGCAAGCTCAACACGACCCTCGACGAGAAGGGCGCGAACTTCCGCCGGAGCCTGCAGTCCAGCGCCGACGACGCGATCGTCGACCTCGACCTGCGCTCGGGCCTGTTCGAGGACCGCCTCCAGGCGACCGTCGGCCAGATCAACGCCGCCTTCGACGAGCGCGTCGCGGAGTTTGCAAGCGCCTTCGACCAGCGCGCCGGCAGCCTCGACAGCAAGCTCATGGAGAGCCTCGCCCGGATCAACGAGACCGTCAGCGGCGGCACCGACGCGATCGACGGCATTCTCAACTCCAGCATCGAGCGCCTCGGCTCCACCCTGACGGATCAGTCCTTCGCGCTTGCGACGGCGATCGGCACGGGCCAGGAACTGATGGACGACGCCCTCGCCGGTCGCGCCAAGGAAATCGCTGATGCGCTGGCCAGCAAGGCCCAGGCGCTCGACGAGACGCTGAAGGCCGCGCAGAGCCGGATCGACGCGATCATGGAGGAGCGCAGCGGCGCACTCTACAATGCCCTCGCCTCAAACCAGACCCGTTTCGAGGACACGCTTTCGAGCCGCGCCGAATCCGTCATCAACGCACTCGCCGGCAACCAGGATCGCTTCGCCGAAACGCTGGAAACCCGCGGCCGCGAGATCGCCGAGGTCCTTTCGGAAGGTCAGCAGCGCCTCGATCAGGTTCTCGACGGTCGCGCCGAAGCATTGATGAGTGCGATTTCCGGCACCGAGAACCGCCTCGCATCGACGCTTGAGGACAAGACCCATCAGATCGCCGCCGCCCTTTCTGAAGGCCAGCAGCGCCTGGATCAGACACTCGACGGACGCGCCGAAGCCCTCGTCGATGCGATCTCCGGCACCGAAAGCCGCCTCGCCTCCACGATCGAAGACAAGACGCACCAGATCGCAGCCGCCCTTTCGGAAGGTCACCTGCGGCTCGACCAGACCCTCTCCGGTCGCGCGGATGCCATCGTCGACGCCATCTCGGGCACGGAAGACCGCCTGTCGAGCGTTCTCGACCGCAGGGCGGCCGCGATCACCGAAGCGGTGGCCGATGCCGACCGACAGATCGAGGCGACCTTCGCCGACAAGGCGGAGGCGATCCGCAGCGCCTATGCGGACAACCAGCAGCGGCTCGACGAGTCCCTCGTCCGCCACGCCGAACGTCTGTCCTCCACCCTCGACGGCGGCAGCAGCCGCGTCGAACGCGCGATCGAGGATGGCGCCACCCGCATCTCCGACAGCGTCGCCACCGGTGTGGTACGCCTCGACAACGCACTCGGCGAGAACCACGATCGCATTCGCGCGACCCTCGAGGACCGCACCAATTCGATCAGCCTCACCCTGCGGGAAGCCCGCGAGCAGCTCGAAAACACACTCGCCGAACAGGGCACGTCCTTCGGAGCGTCCATCGCGGCAAGCACCGGCATGCTCGAAATGTCGTTGGAGGAGCAAGAAGCATCCCTGCGCCGCACGATCGACGAAAGCGGCAAGGCGCTCGAAGAACGGCTCCGCGGGACGGCGGGGTCGATCGCGGGCCAGTTCAGCGAAGCCGCCGGCGAGATCACCAGGACGGCCGCCGACTTCTCCAATCGCGTCGAACGCTCCGTCGGTGGCATGACCACCCGCTTGGACGAGACCAGCAGCAAGATCGAGACCAGCCTCGGCACGCTGGAGGATCGCATCCGCGACGGCCTCGACGGCGTCGACAGCCGGGTGGGCGATGCCGGCGAGAAGTTCGCTGCACAGCTCTCGGAAAAGATCGAGGACATGGAGCGGGTCGGTTCGCAGGCCGCGGAGCGCGTATCGCGCGTGCTGGAGGAAGGCACGAACCGCGTCGCGGAATCCTTCGACAGCCGTACCGCGGTCATCGACGACCGCCTGTCGACCATGGACCGCGCCCTGAACATCGGCCTCGACGCAGTGAACCGGACGATCGAAGGCAAGGCGGCCGGCCTCGCCGCCGCCCTGCGTAGCGCCGTCGGCGAAGCCGCACAGGCCCTCGACACCGAAGCCATGCGCTCCGTCGAGCTTCTCAACCGCTCCGGCGCCGACTTCGCCGACACGATCGGCGCCCGCAGCGCCGAGTTCAGCCGCGCGGTCGAAGAACGCTCGGAAGACCTCGCGAACCGTATCGCCGAAACCCAGAGCCGCCTCGTCGGACAGGCAGCATCGGTCGTCCGCACCTTCTCGGAAGCCGGCGATGCGATCGCCGGCAAGATCGCGGAAGCCGAAGCGGTCGTCGACACGCGGATCGCCTCGCTTGCCGATACGCTCGCCGATGCGAGCAGCACGCTCGAAACGCGCGCCGCCGCCATCCGCGAAGCCCTCGCCGGCAACACCGAAGAACTCGCGACGACGATGGACTCGGTCGAAAAGGCGCTGGAAGCACGCGGCAACGCGATCCGCACCGTCCTCGACGAGCGGACCCGCGAACTGAACTCCATGCTCGCCGGCCGCTCTGCAGAACTGTCGCGGATCATCGACGAGAAGGCCCTGCCCGTCGTCGCCGATTATGCTGAGACGGGGCGCGTCGCTGCCGACCGGATCACCGAGGCAGCGCGCGAAAGCGCCGAGCGGCTGCGCGCGGAGAATGGTGCAGTCCTCGATGCCCTGACCGAGCGCGCGGAGCACGCCGCCCAGGCGCTCGGCGCCGTCGAGGCAAGCCTTGCCGAGAAGGCCGGTACGCTCATCGAGCGGCTTGCCGAGAGCAATTCCGGACTCACCGAAATGGTCGAACAGGCTGCGTCGAACATCGCCGCCGCCGACGAGCGCTTCGGCCAGACGACGGCGCGCTTCGTCGACACGACGGCGCAAGCCGCCGACCTCCTGCAGACTTCGGGACGGCTGCTCGAAGGCAAGCTCGAAAAGCTCGCCTCCGTATCCGACCAGACACTCTCTCAGGTTTCCTCGATCGTCGGCCGCTTCGGCGAACACTCGAAGGTGCTGAGCCAGGCCTCCGAGCTTCTCGGTGCTGCGCAGTCGAACCTCGTCGGTACGCTGGAGGAACGCCAGCAGGCGTTGCGCGACCTTGCGGTCGGCCTCGTCAAGCGTTCGGAAGAGATCGAGACGACGATGCACGGCCTCGGCTCCATGGTCGAATCCGCCTTCGAACGCGCCGAACAGCGTTCCGGTCAGGTTGCAGGCAACCTGCGCCAGAGCATCCAGTCCTCCCTCGCCGATATCGGCAATATCCTGTCCGACACCGAGAAGCAGGCCCAGTCGACAGCCACCAACATGCGCGACGCGTTGCTCTCGGCCGGCGAGGAAGCCAACAAGTCGATCGAGAAGACGCTCTCGGAAGCCGAACAGCGCTCCGGCGAGCTGGCCGACCGCCTGCGTGGCGGGCTCTCCGCCTCGCTCGGAGACGTCGAACGGCTGCTCGGCGAAGCCGGCCGCAAGTCGGATGGTGCCGCCAACCACCTGCGGGAGGTCATGCGCCAGGCCGTCGAGGAGGCGGTTACCCGCTTCTCCGGCGCCACCGACGAGATCCGTCGTTCGGCCCAGGACATCCGCAAGGAGCTCGATGCGACCCGTGGCGAACTGAAGCGCGGCGCCTTCGATCTTCCGGAAGAGGCCAAGGAGAGCGCGGCTGCGATGCGCCGGGCGGTGGCCGAACAGATCAAGGCGCTGCAGGACATTTCGCAGCTCGTCGGCCGGTCCACCCAGCAGCTCGAGATCGCCGAACCCGTCGCGCGCAAGGCCGTGGAGACACGTCCGGCCGAGCCGCCGCGGAAAGCCGCCGCCCCCGCCGCGACACCTGCCGCCATTCCCGGGCCACAGCCGGTGCCGCCGCGTCCGGTCGAAGGCCCTGCCCTTCGCGGCAGCTTCGGGCTGGAGCAGAAGCCCGTCGCCTCGACGACGCCGGCGAGGCAGGAGACCGGAGGCTGGATCAGCGACCTGCTGCGCGGCGCCTCCCGTGAAGAACAGGAGCCGAGCGGATTGCAGAGCCGCGGCGTCCCGCCGAAGGCTTCCGAGCCGGCAGCGGCACCGCGCGCGACAGACGGCCGTAACCCGCGCCACATGGTGGAATCGCTGAACTCGCTTTCGGTCGATATCGCCCGCGCCATCGACCACGACGCCTCGGTCGAGCTGTGGCGGCGCTACCAGCGCGGCGAGCGCGACGTCTTCACCCGTCGGCTCTACACGCTGAAGGGCCAGCAGACCTTCGACGAGATCAAGCGCAAGTACGACCGCGAGCCGGAATTCCGCGTCGCCGTCGACCGCTACATCGCCGACTTCGAGAAGCTGCTCGCAGACGTCGCCCGCACCGACCGGGACAAGACGGTCACCCAGTCCTACCTGACTTCGGATACGGGCAAGGTCTACACGATGCTCGCCCACGCCGCCGGTCGCTTCGGCTGAGCGGCACGAGAACGCGACAAACGAAAGCCCCGGAATGGTGAGCGCCATTCCGGGGCTTTTTCGTTTCCGACGAGCGGAAGGATGTCAGAGTTGTGCCAGCGTCCAGGCGACCATCTCGCCCGTGACCTGCGCAAAGGCACGGTCGAGAGCGCGGACATAGGACGGGCTCGACACGCCCGCCGCGGGCACGCTTGCGGAGAACACCTTCTGGGCCTTCACGGTGCCGTTGCGGTCGTTAAGCAGCTTCAGGGATATCTCGACGACGGCGCGGTCGCTGCCCGTGGTGTCGATCTCGAAGGCGCGGATGTCGGTGACGAGCTGATAGTCGATCGCCAGCCCCTGCCCCGGTTTGCCGACGCCGCCGATCCGGCCGGTATTCTCGAACGCCTCGACGAGCTTCGACTGCACCATGCGCGGCAAGCGGTCGCTCCACTGCGATTTTGCCAGGTACTGGATTTCGGAGGACGAGACGCGAACCATGATCTGATCGCTGTCCAGCGCCTTCAGCGCGGAGGGATCGGCAATCAGAATCTGGCGCTTCTTCGCCTGAGCCTTGGTCTCGACGGTCGCCGCCACCGAAAGGTCGAACGTGTCGTTCTTCGCCGGCGCTGTTCCGCAGCCGGCAAGCCCCACAGCCACCATAGGCAGAACCACCACGCCCCATAGAAGGCGCCGCCTGCGCAAATCGAATTCCGATTCTCCCATGCCCACCTTGTCCCTTCCGGCCTTCGAACCGTCAGCGCCGAGTCCGCCCGTCGTATTGCTTGACCGTTTCCCCGCCGAAAAGCAACCTCTGCGGGTTCCGGTCGAAATTGCTGATTGCGTCGTCGAGCCCGCGGACCGTCTGGCGCGTATCGTCGACGAGCGCCTGGATGTCGCGAAGCCCGGTGTTCGAGAAGCGCGCGAAATTGTCGGCGATCGGCCCGATCCGGGCGTTCAGATTGTCCGCCGCATTGCGGATGGAGACCAGCGTCTTGCGCGCCTCGACACTCAACGAGTCCGCCTCGCCCGAGCCGAGGAAGGCATCGACCTTCTTGAGGATGCCGTCGAGCTGGTCGGAGGCGTTGTTGAGCTTGTTTCCGAGCTGCGTGAAATCGGTGATCGCCTGATCGATATCCTCCTGGCGAGCGCTGATCTTCTCGCTGAACTGCTGGAAGTTGGCAATGGCCGCACGGGCGTCCGCCGAGGCGACCGATACGTCGTCGACCACCTTCGACACCTTCTGCCGGTCGACCGCGGCAACGAGTTCGCGCACCTGGGAGAGCGTCTCCTCGGCGGAGACCCCGAACTTCTGAAAAGTCTCCGCGGTCTCCTTGAAGCTGTCGATCGCCGGGCCGATCTTGTCGGCCGTCTCGGCGAGGTTGCCGGTGAACTTTTCCGTATTGGCGAGAATCCTGTCGATCTTCTCCGAGTTCAGGGCCCGGAAGAGGTCTTCCGCAGCCGACAGCGTCGAATCAAGCCGGCCGGAGAGGCTGGATACCGTGTCAGAGAGATCGCCGACACTCTTCAGGAACTTGTCGATGCCATCGGCATTGTCGGCGAGCGACTTGGAAAATGTCTCGGCGTTCTTGATCGTGTTGGTGAGTGGCCCGCGCGCATCGTTGACGAAACCCTGGAACTGGCCGATCGCGTCGTCCGCCCGCCTGAGGATCTTGTCGGCGGTCGAAAGCAGGTTGGTCACGCTTGACTGCTCGGCGACCAGCACGGCCGGCTCGCCGGTCGAAAGCTCGCGCTGCAGAATGTTCTCGCCGCCCGCCGCGGTCCCGGAAAGCTCGATATACGCCGCCCCGGTCAGGCCCTGGATCTCGAGAACGGCCTTGGTCGACTGGGTGACCGGCGCGTCCGCCTGGACCTCGGTGTTGGCGATCGAAAACGTCGGGTCATCCTTGTCGATGAGGAGGCTGCGAACCGTACCGACGGCAATGCCGTTGAAGCGCACCGGCGAGCCGATACTCAGGCCGTTGGCGGAGCCTGGTATCTTGATGGTCAGCGCAGCCACGGGGCCTCCCCTGCCGTACTCGGCCATCCAGTAGACGAATCCGAATGCGGCAGCGATGACGAAAACCGTGAAAAAACCGACGATTGCGTAATTGGCTCTGGTTTCCATGGAGACCTGTCACTTCACCGGATTGTCGCCGGAATGTCCCGGCCGTGGTATGGATCGAGCCCGCTTGCCCCTGAAATAGGTCTTCACCCATTCGTCGTCGCAGGCGAGCATATCGTCTAACGTTCCTTCGACCAAGACCCGCTTCTGCCCGAGTACCGCGATGCGGTCACAGACGGAAAACAGGCTGTCGAGATCGTGCGTCACCATGTAGACCGTGAGCCCCAGCGTGTCGCGAAGCTGGGCGATCAACTCGTCGAATTCGGCCGCACCGATAGGATCGAGGCCCGACGTCGGCTCGTCGAGGAAGACGAGGTCCGGATCGAGCGCAAGCGCACGTGCGAGTGCCGCACGCTTGGTCATCCCGCCGGAAAGTTCGGAAGGATATTTGTCGGCGGCATCCCGATCGAGGCCGACCAGATTGATCTTCAGATAGGCAAGCTCATCCATCAGCCACTGCGGCAAATCGAGATACTCCCGCATCGGAAGCTGGATGTTCTCCTTGACGGTGAGCGCCGAAAACAACGCCCCATGCTGGAACAGCACGCCAAGACGGGTATCAAGGTTCATCCGCTCCGCTTCGCTTACCTTGTCGTAGTCAGCGCCAAGAATGCGGATCGTGCCGGCGCGCCGCGGCAGGAGACGCAGGACGGTGCGCATCAGCACCGACTTGCCCGCGCCGGAGGCCCCGACGAAGCCGAGGATTTCGCCGCGGTAGACGTCGAGATCCAGGTTGTCGAGAACGACCTTGTCGCCGAAAGCGACGGTGAGGCCGCGAACAGACAGGACCGTTTCCCTCTCCTGTGTCATCGGTGCTGCGGAGGCTTCGTTCATCACGTCCTCCGTCAGAAGTCGATCGCGGCGTAGAACATGGCAAACAGCCCGTCCACGAGGATGACGACGAAGATCGACTTCACCACTGAAGTCGTCACGTGGCGACCGAGCGACTCGGCACTTCCGCCGACCTTCATGCCTTCGACAGCCGAAACAATTCCGATGATCAGCGCCATGAAGGGTGCCTTGATCATGCCGGAGGCGATGGTCGAATAGTCGATTGCCTGGTTGAGGCGCGTCGTGAACACGTCGAAGGTGATCCCGGAATAGCCCCATGCCACCAACGCCGCGCCGTAAAGGGCCGCGAAATTGGCGACGACCGTCAGCAGCGGCAGCGCTACGACCAGCGCGACCAGCCGCGGAAAGACGAGGACGCCCACGGGATTGAGGCCGATGACCTTCAGCGCGTCGATCTCCTCGCGCATCTTCATCGAGCCGATCTCGGCGGTGATCGCGCTTCCGGAGCGACCGGCGATCATGATCGCCGTCAGCAGCACGCCGATCTCGCGCAGCTGCAGAATGCCGACGAGGTCAACCACGAAGATCTCGGCCCCGAAGTAGCGCAGCTGGAAGGCCCCCTGCTGGGCGATGATCGCGCCGATCAGGAAGGACATCAGCACGATGATCGGAACGGCGCGAACCCCCATATGGTCGAGCTGGTTGACCACGGAAGCCGGCGACACGCCCGACCCGCGGCCGAGCTTCATCTGCGCCCCCCGAACAGCCGAGCCGAGCACATACATCATCGCGACGGTGTCCTGCCAGAGGTGCGCCATGATGACGCCGACAGGCCCGAAAGTGCGGATGAAGAGCGGCTCCTTTTCCTCGGCGTGATGCGGCGCCTCCACCGTTTCGGGCAAAGCCCGGATGAGTTCCTGCATGGCCGGGGTGCCACCCGTGAGACTGACCGTACTTCCCCCTGCCTCGCGGCCGGTGACGATGCGTCGCACGAGCCAGGCCCCCGCCGTGTCCATCCCGTCGATGCCCGAGAGGTCGAGTTCGACGGGGGCACCTCCGTCGGAGCCCAGGCGTTCGATGCTCGGCAATACGCCGGCGAGGGTGTTGTTGCGCCAGGTCCCGGACAGGATCAGCCGTCGCCCGCCGCCCGGCAGGCCGCCTTCCTCGATGGCAGCGGTTCCTGGATGATCATTCAAGGTCAGGCGTCTCTCACAGGCTGACGGTTTTCGAGCGAAGATTCGCGACTGCAACGGGCTTACACCAGATCAGGCGGCAGTATAACCTGAGGTGCCCTCATTGGAATCCGGAACGCGGAGTTTGACGGCCTGCGTAGCCGCGAAACCACATCTTTCTCAGAGAACCCGGCCTGTCAGTGTCCGACGGAAGGCACCAGAGCGGCTTCCGCGTCCGCTTCGGCCGGTTTTGCGACATGGAGCGGGATCGCAAGCGCGTTCGCGGCGCGGGTGATTCCCTTGGCCGTCGGGGTCTGGATCAGGTGATCCCAGGAAATGAGTTCGAAACGGCCGTCGTGATGCTCGGCGATCGCCGTGCAACTTTCCACCCAGTCTCCGGTGTTGATGTAGCGAATGCCATCGATCTCTTCCATCACCGCATGATGGATATGCCCGCAGATCACGCCATCGACGCCGTTGCGGCGCGCCTCCTCGACGACCACCTTCTGGAACTCGCCGATGAAGTTCACTGCCTGCTTCACCTGCAGTTTCGCCCAGGCGGAGAACGACCAGTAGGGCATTCCGAGACGGCGCCGGACGGCCGCCAGGAGAACGTTGATCGCGATCGCCGTATCGTAGGCCCAGTCGCCGAGATAGGCGAGAAGTCGCGCGTTGCGAACCACCACGTCGAATTCGTCACCATGGAGCACCAGGTATTTCTTGCCGTCCGCCGCCTCGTGGACGATGCGCTCCGCCACCTCGATGCCGCCGAAATGGCTACCGGGGAAACCGCGCAGGAATTCGTCGTGATTGCCGGGGATGTAGATGATCCGCGTCCCCTTGCGTGCCTTGCGCAACAGCTTCTGCACCACGTCATTGCAGTCCTGCGGCCAGTACCAGCTGCGCTTCAGCCGCCATCCGTCGACGATGTCGCCCACGAGCACGATCGTCTCGGCCTCGTGGTACCGGAGGAAATCGATCAGGAAGTCGGCCTTCGCAGCCTTCGAACCGAGGTGCACGTCCGAAATGAAGAGCGTCCTGAAGTGGCGGGTATCCGCATTTGCACTCACGAGGGTCATCCTCTGGGTATTGGCGTTCTCAGCCTCTAAAACCAGAGTCGTGTTTCAGCTTGATGACATGCGTGGGGGATTGAACTCCCGCGAAAGCCGTCGTTCCGGCATGGCGCATTCAGTCGGAAAGCGGCGGTAGCTTCCGGGTCGCGATCGCTCTCGCTTCCTCCCGATCCACCCCGAGCGCCGCCAGCAGCAGTTCGGCCGCCTCGCTGCCGGCCTCCCGCCAGGTCTTGTGCCCCTCCTGGACGAGCAGCATGGCGGCAAGTGTCGTTCCGCCGATCATCGCGACCACCGAGGTGACGTGCTCCTGCGGCACGACGTAGCGCCCCTGTTCGATCCCCTTCAGGATGTCCGCCGTCGAGGAGCCGGTCAGCAATCCGTGCAGCGCGCGGTTGGTGAAACTGAAGCGGACGAGGAAACGGCCCCAATGCGGCTCCTCATGGGCTCGCCGAATGAACAGGCGGACTCCGCAGGCCAGCCGCAAAGCAGGATCGGTGAGATCGGCCATGCTCGCCACCACCCGGTCCTGCATCTCCCGCGCGAGGTCACCGGCGATGTCCTCGAAGAGCGCACCGGGATCGGGAATGGTGTTGTAGACGGTGCCACGCGCGACACCGGCCTCGTCCGCCAGCTCGCTGATGGTGACCCGATCACCACCCTTTCTGGCAAAGAGGCACATCGCCGCATCCCGGATCCGGGTTTTGATACTCAAGACATCCTTCCTTTCGACGCTCCCCTGCTCCCGTAAAATTGCAGGAATTCCGGCTGCGTCAATTCATCTCGTTCTTTTTACCTCATTGCCGTTGAAATTTGAACACTTATGTTCAATATAGAACTTGTAAGTTCACACAACGGCTGCGCGGATTGCCCGCGACGGCCGACACCAGGAGCCAGGAAAATGAAAAAGATCGTCCTCGCCACGCTCATCGCCGCGACCCTCGCCGGTTGCTCGCAGACCACCGGCTCGATCGACAAGGCCGCAACCTGTCAGCAGACGGCTGACGGCAAGTGCACCTCCAAATACGGCGTGCATGCCACCTCGCTTCCGCCGCTTTTCACGCCGGGCGTCTGAGAAGCGGCAGAGAGGCGCCGGAGAGCGTCCGAAGACACTTCCCCCCGAGGACTTTTCGTGTATTCAGGAGTCTCGACTTTAGAGACATATGTTAGTGGGCACGATGAATTCTCAGGACAAGACGAAGCCGCAACCGGCCTCCGGCGATCTCGACGAGCAGGCGCTCTTCTACCATCGCTATCCGCGACCGGGGAAACTCGAAATCCAGGCAACCAAGCCGCTGGGCAACCAGCGCGACCTGGCACTCGCCTATTCCCCGGGTGTGGCGGCGCCCTGCCTCGCCATCCGTGACGAGCCGGATACGGCCTTCGATTACACTGCGCGCGGCAACCTCGTGGCCGTGGTGTCGAACGGCACCGCGGTGCTCGGCCTCGGCAATATCGGCCCGCTCGCCTCGAAGCCGGTGATGGAAGGCAAGGCCGTCCTGTTCAAGAAGTTCGCCGGCATCGACGTCTTCGACATCGAGATCAGCGCCCCGGCCGTCGACGAGATGATCTCGACCATCTCCGCACTCGAGCCGACCTTCGGCGGCATCAATCTCGAGGATATCAAGGCGCCGGAATGCTTCGAAGTGGAGCAGCAGCTCCGTGAGAAGATGAACATTCCCGTCTTCCACGACGACCAGCACGGCACCGCGATCATCGTCGCCGCGGCAATCCTCAACGGGCTCGATCTCGCCGGCAAGAAGATCGAGGACGTCAAGATCGTCGCCTCGGGTGCCGGTGCAGCCGCACTCGCCTGTCTCAATCTTCTCGTCACGCTCGGCGCCCGCCGCGAGAACATCTGGGTCCACGACATCGAAGGTCTGGTCTATGTCGGCCGCGAAGCCCTGATGGACCGTTGGAAGTCCGTCTACGCCCAGCCCTCGGACAAGCGCACGCTGTCGGAATCGATCGAAGGCGCGGATGTCTTCCTCGGCCTGTCGGCCGCCGGCGTCCTGAAGCCGGAACTCCTCGCCCGCATGGCGGAGAAGCCGCTGATCATGGCGCTCGCCAATCCGACGCCGGAAATCATGCCGGATCTCGCACGTGCGGCGCGCCCGGACGCCATGATCTGCACCGGCCGTTCGGACTTCCCGAACCAGGTGAACAACGTTCTCTGCTTCCCCTACATCTTCCGCGGCGCGCTCGATTGCGGCGCCACGACCATCAACGAAGAGATGAAGATGGCGGCCGTGCGCGCGATCGCCGCGCTCGCCCGGGAAGAGGTATCGGAAGTGGCTGCGAAGGCCTATTCCGGTGAATCTCCGACCTTCGGCCCGAACTACCTCATCCCCTCGCCCTTCGATCCCCGCCTGATCCTGCGCATCGCTCCGGCGGTTGCCAGAGCGGCAGCCGAAAGCGGCGTCGCACGCCGCCCTATCGCCGATTTCGACACCTATCTCGACCAGCTCAATCGCTTCGTCTTCCGCTCCGGCTTCGTCATGAAGCCGATTTTCACGGCGGCCAAGAAGGCGCCGGCCAAGCGCGTCATCTTCGCCGAAGGCGAGGACGAACGCGTGCTGCGCGCCGCGCAGGTGCTGCTCGAGGAAGGGATCGGCCAGCCGATCCTGATCGGTCGCCCGCCGATCATCGAGAACCGCCTCCAGCGCTTCGGGCTGCGTATTCGCCCCGGCACCGATTTCGAGGTGGTCAATCCGGAGGACGATCCGCGCTACCGCGACTATGTCGAGGAATATTTCGGGCTCGTCGGCCGTGCCGGCATCAACCCGGAAGCCGCCCGTACGATCGTGCGCACGAACAACACGGTCATCGGCGCGCTCGCGGTTCGCCGCGGTGATGCCGATGCGTTGATCTGCGGTGTCGAGGGCCGTTTCGACCGGCATCTGCGCGACGTCGGCCAGATCATCGGCAAGAAGCCGGGCGTCTGCGCCTTCTCGGGCCTCAGCCTGCTGATTTCCCAGCGCGGCGCGATCTTCTTCACCGACACCTTCGTAACCTACAACCCGACGGCCGCGGAAATCGCCGAAACGACGGTGCTCGCCGCAAACGAGATCCGCCGCTTCGGGATCACCCCGAAAGCGGCTCTTCTCACCCACTCGAACTTCGGCTCGCGCGATTCCGAAAGTGCCCGCAAGATGCGGGAGGCCCTGCGCCTGATCCGCGAGCGGGCTCCCGACCTCGAGGTCGACGGCGAGATGCAGGGCGGTTCGGCGCTCTCGGAAGCATTGCGCAAGCGCGCCATGCCCGACAGCACGCTCACCGGTGAAGCCAATCTCCTGGTCTTCCCGAACCTCGATGCCGCCAACATCTCGCTCGGCCTCGTGCGGACGATGATGGACGCACTCCACGTCGGCCCCATCCTTCTGGGCGCGGCCCTGCCGGCCCACGTACTCTCGACCTCGGTCACCTCGCGCGGGGTCGTCAACATGGCCGCGCTTGCCGTCGTGGAAGCCACCCAGCCGGCGTGACGATAACGCCCGTTGCGTCGGCACGCCCTCGCGACGGATGCTCCCTGCCACAACGAACGGGCACGATCAAACCTCTTCCGGCACATGAAAAATGCGCTGGACAAGCCATTTTTGCTGGACGATCTTACCCCATAGATTTGTCAGGGTCAGATAATGATTAACCAGAAGGGTTATTTTGACCTGCTGGACTGGCTGGAAAGCGAAGAGGTCGTTCGACCGCAGCCGTTTTTCAAAAGGATGCAGGCTGAGTTCGGTATCTCGAACATCCTCTACATCGATGCCATCCCTGCTGCGACCGGTGTAAGGTTGCATCGTATCCACCACACCTATGCACTGCATGTGGTTCGCGCCGTCACCGCGCTCGGTCCGCACGTCCTGACCCCGCTGCTCAAGCACGCCCTCACCTCGGTGCGCCCTCTGGACTGGTCCATGCTGCCGGAAACGATTCCGAGCGCACAACTCCTGCTGTCCGTCGCGCGCGAACTTTCTCTCTCGACCACCGGCGTCTGCTATCCGCTCGCCTCCCGCGAGGGCCACGCGGCCCTTTTCGCAATCAGCGTCGCGGACGCACGTGACTGGCGTCAGTTTCGTCGCCACTGCGACCGCGACGTTCATGCTCTCGCGGCGAAGTTCCATGCAGCGGTGCTGGAGACGGCGGACGAAGGCCTGCATCGCGAGAGCATGCGCTCCATTCTGACCGGCAGGGAAAAGGAAGCGCTGACCTGGGCCGCCGCCGGCAAGAGCTACTGGGAGATCGCCGTCATCCTCGGCATCTCGGAGCGCACCGTTCGCTATTTCATGTCGAACGCCCGACGAAAACTGAACGTCGTGAGCAATACGCAGGCCGTCGCCGAGGCGGTCTGGCAGGGCCTTATCTCCGGGCCCGACAACCGTTCCGAATAGGGTTCGCGCCCACCGCACGTTCTGCATGCGGCCCCGACACTGCAGGATGGGCAAGCAAGAATAATCGCAAATTGCAATGACTTAAACTGTCCCTACCGCCAGTTTCAATTTCTAGATGAAAAAGCGAACTTTTCTCCCTGACCTTAGAAGGGAGACCGGCATGATCAGGATTATCAACGGAGCCAATCGCGACCGCTACTCGAAGGAAATGGCGGACGTATTCAGCCTGCGCAAGCGGGTCTTTCACGACCTCCTCAAATGGGATGTCAACGTGGAGGGAGACTGGGAGATCGATAACTACGACGACGCCAACCCGATCTACGTTCTCTCCTACTCGCCCGAGACGGGGCGCCTGCGCGGCGCGCTGCGGCTGCTTCCCACCCTCGGTCCGAACATGCTCGACGACACGTTCCCCGTCCTGCTCGGCGACAATCCGCCGATCCGCAGTGCCGAGATATGGGAATCGAGCCGCTTCTGCATCGACCCGGAAATCTCGCAGGACCGCGCGTCGAACCAGGTAACGATCGCCGCTGCCGAACTGATGTGCGGCGTCGGTGAACTCGGGATCGCTTCCGGGCTCACGCACATCGTCACGGTGACCGACGTGTTCCTGGAACGCATGTTCCGCCGCATGGGCTGCCCCGGCGAGAGGATCGCCGAACCCCAGAAGATCGGCTCGGTCTACGCCGTCGCGATCGCCTGGGAGGTCAGCGACGACCTGCTCGAGCGGATGAAGGAAGTCGCCGGCATCGACCACCGCGTACTGGCGGAGCCGATGACGCTCGAACAGGCGCGGGCCGCCTGACGACGATAAGGCTCGCAAGTCTGGCACCGGCCGGAGGCAAACCTCTGGCCGGCGCTGTCTGTTAAGCCAGAATCGCGCTTCCGGTTGGCGGAATGACGCTCGCCATCTATGATGATTGGGCCTATAGGCAAGTCGATCCGAGCAACGCCTGTCATTCGCCGATCGGGAACGCCAATTGCCGTACCGCCGTAGCCTCGCCCTGTCGTCCGCGATGGTCCTTGCGACCCTTCTTGTTCCGGCTGTGTCCCATGCGTCGATGATCTGCGACAGGTTGCGGGCGAGCCTCGTGAGCGAACCGGAAGTGGTCGGAGACACCGCCGCGATGCGGCGCTTCTCGAGCGCCATCGCCAGGCAGAACTTCGAGATCCGCAAGGCTCGGCAGCGCTTCTTCGACCTGCGCTGCGGCTCGCCGAGCGTCACCGATTACGCGGCGATGAACCGTCCCGAATGTGCCGCGCTTTCCGCCGACATCAAGCGGCTGGAGGCGGAAAAGCAGCAGCTCGCCGAGCGGCGCGACGCCGCGCGAAGCGGCGGCACGCAGCGCAACGAGGTCCGCGGGAGGATCCTCGCCATGATGGAAGCCAACCGCTGCGACGAAGAGCCGGTGGAGGCAGATGCCACGCCCGCCGACCCTCCGCGCACGCCCTATCTCGACATGGTGGCGCCACGCCTCGGCCCGGACGGTTTCCCGGCAGGAGGATGGCAAAGCGGCGCCGGCAATCTGCAGACGCTTTGCGTGCGCAGCTGCGACGGCGCCTTCTTCCCGATCTCGTCGAATACCACGCCGCTTACCTTCCGGCGCGATGCCGAACTATGCCGGCAGATGTGCCCCGGCATCGAGACCGAACTCTATTTCCGGTCGGTCACCGAGCCCGAAAGCGGCGAGATGATCTCGACCGTGACCGGGAGGCCGTACCGGCAATCGCCGACTGCCTTTTCCTACCAGAGCCGGCGCAAGGGCGACCAGCCCTCCTGCGCCTGCAACCTCACGGATTTCTATCGCAAGATGAAGGAGCAGGCCGCCGGCACGAACGTTCCCGACTACGGCTCTTCCGTCATAGATCTGAAGACCGCCGGCAAGCCGGCTCCCGAAAAAGTCGAGCCTTCCGCACCTGTCGAGAGACCCTACGACCCCATGGAGAAGAAGGTGCGTCAGGTCGGTCCCGTCTTCCTCCCCAGCGAGACGAGCGGTATCGATCTCAGGCATCCTGCGCTCTCCGGTCCGCAGCCGGTCCAGCAGTAGAGTGCGAAAACGACCGTTCCGTTCCGCCAAGCGTCAGCCGCCCCGCCCCTCCTGCCAGGTCTCTGAGAAGACCAGTTCCTCGAGCGGCAGGCGCTGCCGCCAGCCCTTTACCGCCAGTTCGGGCTCTCCGTAGAGCGTGTCGACATAGCCCAGACAGAACCAGCCGATCACCTCGACATGCTCCGGGATCCCGAGAATCCGCTTGAGGTCGGCCTCGTGGAAGATGCTGACCCAGCCGACGCCGACGCCCTCGGCCCGTGCAGCAAGCCAGAGATTCTGGATCGCGCAAACGGTCGAGTAACGGTCCATGCTGAAATTGTGGGTCCGGCCGAGCACGACCGGACCGCCGCGCGTCGGATCGCAGGTTACGCAGATGCCGAGGGGTGCCTTGCGGATGCCTTCGAGCTTCAGTGCGCGGTAGTCGTCACGCGTCTTGCCTGAGAACATTTCGGCCGCTTCGTCGTTGGCGCGGCTGAAGGCCCGCCAGACCGCCTCCCTCCGCTCGGCATCGCGCACGAGGATGAAGTTCCACGGCTGCATGAAGCCGACCGAAGGCGCGTGGTGGGCGGCGGAAAGCAGCCGCCAGACGAGATCGTCCGGCAGCGGGTCCGGCAGGAACTGGTCGCGCACGTCGCGGCGGGTTTCTATGGCTCTGTAGATGGCGGCGCGTTCCTCTGCGGAAAACGCACCGGCCCGGACCATGCGGTCCATCGGTTCGTCCGGCATCGTCAAATCCCCAACAATGCAAAGGACCGCCCGCCGTCCGCGCGGGCCAGGTCTATCTTGCCAGGCCGGTCTTCTGACTCGGCTTCCGCTGCCTGTCGCCGCCTTCCCGGCCGAAAGGCCAGTGACGCGAACCGAGAGACCGGTTCCTTGCGACAGGCATCCGCCACACAGCGTTGGGCACGTTCCGGATTGTCACCGGATTCCCGATTCTCCCGCCTTGCCGGCAGGCACCTGACGCGGCCGATTGTTCACAGTTCGCCGCCGGTGGCAAGACCAACGGCGTGCAATCCGGTTCTACTCGACGGGGAAATAGCGAACATAGGCGAAAGCATCGCCGTCGGGAGACCAGCTCGGCACGTTCAGCGAGCCCTGCCCGCCGAAGAGGTCCAGGAGTGTCTCCACCTCTCCCGTCGCGACGTCCATCCGCCGGATCGAAACCTGCTTATCCCGCGGGTGACCCTCGACATCGGCGGAATAGGACAGGAAGACGAGCACGTCGCCCCTCGGCGCGGGATGCGGAAACCAGTTGGAAAAGCCGTCGTCGGTCACCTGCGTGAGCCCTGTACCGTCCGGACGGATCTTCCAGATCTGCATCAACCCGCTGCGGTCGGAATTGAAGTAGATCCACTGCCCGTCCGGCGAATAGTCGGGGCCGTCATTGTGCCCGCCGCCGCGGATCAGTTCCCGCTCCTCGCCTCCCTCGACGGCGATCGTGTAGATTCCGAATTCGCCGTCGCGGATACCGCAATAGGTGAGCTGCCGCCCGTCGGGCGACCAGCCGTGCCAGTAGGACGGCAGCCTCGCGGTCAGCTGCCGCGGCACGCCGCCCGTCGCGGGGAGGATGTAGATGCAGGATTTGCCGTGCTCGGTCTTGTCGGAGATCGCGAGCATCGTGCCGTCGGGAGAAAGCCCGTGGTCGTTGTTGCAGGCGCTTGCGAAGCCCGTGTCGATTCGCTCCGGCGGCACGCTTCCATCGATCGGCAGCCGGTAGATCAGGCCGTCGCCGTTGATCACGAGATGCGTACCGTCCGGCGTCCAGTTCGGTGCCTCGACCAGCGCCTCCGTCCGCCAGACGACCCGCGAGGTGCGGCTGTCGCAGTCAAATATCTCCACGGAACTGCGCATGCTCGCCTCCTTGTCGGGATCAGCGGAATCAGCGGTCGCGGAACCGGTTGGTGATCGGGTAGCGCCGGTCGCGGCCGAAGTTCTTGCGGGTGATTTTCACGCCCGGCGCCGATTGCCGGCGCTTGTATTCGGCAAGGTAGAGCAGATGTTCGATCCGGTGCACGGTCGCAATGTCGTGCCCGCGCGCGACGATCTCTTCCACCGACATCTCCTGCTCCACCAGGCATTCGAGGATATCGTCAAGCACCGGATAGGGCGGCAGCGAATCCTGGTCGGTCTGGTTCGGCCGCAGTTCCGCGGACGGTGCCTTGGAGATGATGTTGGCCGGAATGACCTCGCCCGATGGCCCGAGCGCGCCTTGCGGCACGTTCTTGTTGCGCCAACCCGAAAGCGCGTAGACCTGCATCTTGTAGAGGTCCTTGACCGGATTGAAGCCGCCGTTCATGTCGCCGTAGAGCGTCGCGTAGCCGACCGACATTTCCGACTTGTTGCCGGTGGTCACGACCATGGCGCCGAACTTGTTCGAGATCGCCATCAGGATCGTGCCGCGCGTGCGCGCCTGCAGGTTCTCCTCCGTCACGCCCGGTTCGGTTCCCTCGAAGAGCTCAGAGAGCGCCGAAATGAAGGCATCGACCGGCTCACCGATCGGCACGATGTCGTAGTGGCAGCCGAGCGCCTTGGCGCAGGCCGCGGCATCCGAGAACGAGCTCTCCGAGGTGTAGCGGTAGGGCAGCATGACCGTCCGCACCCGCTCGGCGCCGAGCGCATCGACGGCAATCGCCGCGCAGAGCGCGGAGTCGATGCCGCCCGAAAGGCCGATCACCACGCTCTTGAAACCGTTCTTGTTGACGTAGTCGCGCAGGCCGAGCATGCAGGCGCGGTAATCCGCCTCATCGTTCTCCGGCACATGGGCGATCGGCCGCTCCTCACAACGCCAGCCGTCGGCACTGCGCTTCCAGGTCGTGACCAGGAGCTCGGCCTCGAACTGGTTCATCTGGAAGGCGAGCGACTTGTCCGCGTTGAAGGCAAAGCTTGCGCCGTCGAAGACGAGCTCATCCTGCCCGCCCACCTGGTTGGCATAGACGAGCGGCAGCCCGCACTCGATCACCTGCTTCAGGGCAATCTGGTAGCGCACGTCGATCTTCGCACGGTAATAGGGCGACCCGTTCGGAACGAGGAGGATTTCCGCGCCCGCCTCGGCGAGTGTCTCGCAGACGCCGAGATCGCCCCATATATCCTCGCAAACCGGGATACCGATGCGGACTCCCCGGAAATTCACAGGACCCGGCATTTCACCGGCAATGAAGACGCGCTTCTCGTCGAATTCGCCGTAGTTCGGCAGGTCGATCTTGTCACGGGTCGCGACGATCTGCCCCCGGTCGAGAACGGCAACCGAATTGTGCCGGCCTTTCTCGCCCTGCCGCGGGAATCCGATGACCACCCCCGGCCCGCCGTCGGCCGTGTCGGCTGCCAGCTGTTCCACGGCCGCGAGGCAATTTCTGAGGAAAGCCCGCTTCAGTACGAGATCCTCAGGCGGATAGCCGGAGAGGAAGAGCTCGGTGAAGAGCACGAGGTCGGCGCCGGCGGCGGCGGCCTGACTGCGCACCTCGCGAGCCTTGGCGAGATTGCCGGCGACGTCGCCGACAGTCGGATTGAACTGCGCGATTGCGATGCGAAGAGTGTCGGGGCGGTTCATGGTGTCGCTCATACCTCTCGTTTAACGCGAGCCGGACGCAGCCGCAACGCCACAAGACCAAATCCAGCGCGGAAAACAGCGTGGAACTTTCTCATGAACGGCCGGTTCATCTGGCGTTCATGACAGTTATGTGACAGAGGAACGACAGTTTTCCGACAGCCGCCCAAACTTGGAGAGTGCCTTGGTTGAGATCGTTTCCGATCCGGCTATTTCCATCACGCCCGACAGGGCCGTCGCTTCCGTCGCCGCGAAGGCGAACCGACGGAACGGCTATGCCTGGGCCACGGTTCGCCTCGGCAACCTGCTGATCCTTGCGATCCTCACGGTTCTCGCGACGGAGTGGATCGCCCGCGGCAATCTCCACGAAGCCTTGCGCTTTCTGACCGCGTCGGATCGTCCGGGCCTGGCAGCCGTCGGCATCCTCTTCCTGCTTTTTACGGCAACCGATGCGCTCCTCGGCCGGGCCTACCAGTCGGCACTGATCCTGGTGCCGCTCGCCGTCATTCCCGCCTTCATATCGGCGCAGAAGCAGCTCTTCCTGTCGGACCCGCTCTATCCGAGCGACATGCTGTTCGGCCGCCAGATCCTGCAATTGCTGCCGGTCATGGTAGCGGCACGGCCCTATCTCGCGGTTGCGATCGGCTGCTGCCTGGTCGCCGCGCTGGTCGCCCTCGTCTATCTATGGTTTTTCGCCTGGCGCCGGTTCCCGTCGCTCTCCCGTCCGGCGAAACTGTTCCGGCTGCTGGTCGGCCTGCCGCTCATCGGCGGCTTCCTCTCGCTGATGGACTATGCCGAATATTCGCCGCTGCGCGACCGCCTCAACATCATCCCGATGATGTGGGACCAGCGGGAAAACTATCTGCACAACGGCTTCCTGCTCGCCTTTGCCTTCAACCTGCCGATGGCGAACGTTACCGCGCCGGAAGGCTACGGTGCGCAGGCGATCGACAGCATTCCTGCCGGCAATACGCCCGTCGCCGGGGCCGGCACGACCAGCCATCCCGACGTGATCATGCTGATGAGCGAGTCTCTGTGGGACCCGACGCGGCTCAGCAATGTCCGGCTTTCGCCCGATCCGATGCCGACGATCCGAAAGAATGCATCCGGCAACGTCTTCTCGCCCGAATTCGGCGGCATGACGGCCAATGTCGAATTCGAGGCGCTGACGGGCTTCTCGAACGCCTTCCTGCCCTATGGCAGCATCCCCTATCAGCAGTATGTCCGCAGGCCGCTGCCGTCGCTCGCCACCTTCTTCCGCTCGAAGGGCTATGTCGCCAAGTCGTTCCACCCCTTCCAGAGCTGGTTCTGGAACCGCGCCAATGTCTACGAGGCCTTCGGCTTCGAGAGCTTCCTCTCGGAAGAAAACATGCCGGTGATGGACAAGCGCGGCATCTTCGCCTCCGACGAAGCCCTGACGAAGGAGATCATGCGCGCGGCCGACAACACCCGCGAGCCGTTCTTCTTCTTCGGCGTGACGCTGCAGGGGCATGGACCCTACGAGCCGCAGCGGTACAGCAAGAACACCATCGCGATCGACGGACCCACGCTTTCGGCGTCCAGCACGCAATCGCTGGCGACCTACGCCCAGGGTGTCCGCGAGGCCGACCAGAGCCTCAAGATGCTGATGGACTGGGCGAAGAAGCGTCGCCGCGAGACGATCGTCGTCATCTTCGGCGACCACCTGCCGCCGCTCGGTAACGTTTACCCGGAGAGCGGCTACATGCCTGACCAGGTCGCGACCCGTTCGGCTCCGGTGGACGTCATGAAGCGCGAACACGAGACCCCGCTGGTCGTATGGTCTTCGAACCGCGGGGTACAGAAGGACCTCGGCTCCATCAGCCCCGCCTTCCTGCCCTATCACGTGGTGAAGCTCGCCGGTTACGAACACCCCTTCTATACCGGTATGCTGGGTGCAGTGCACGACCGCTACGACGCAATCGACCGCTATCAGCTCGTCGACGGCTCCGGCGGAGCCACGCCCGACTGGTCGAAGGCCGGCAAGAAGGTAGATCCACTCGTCCGCGACTACCGCTACCTGCAACACGACGCGATCTTCGGCGACGGGTTCGGTACTGAACGCTTCTTCCCCGAACAGGCCAAACGCCTCACCACCGCACCGGCCTCCTGACGGCACGGCTGCGGGTCGGCGTTTTTCGCAAACCAGAAAAACGTTGACACACAAAGGATCTATAAATCTCTTAGGAGGAGAAGATGACCTTCTCCGGGCCTTACGGCGCGTCCCCAACGCAAGGTACGGCCTACGCTTTCTGATGACGCGCTGATTTTGTTTTCGAGCATCCCCATGCGAGCCCTTACCCGTGCCGAAATTGTTGGCCACCCGCTGTTCCCTGCCATCGAAAAGCAGATTGCAGACCATTTGATCGGTATCCACCTGCGCACGCCGCGGCTCTCCCGGCTGAAGGCGTCCCATCGGAAGTGGCTGATGACGCAGTCGCTTTACGCGCTCAACCTGCAGCGCACCGAGGACGATCCGCTCTCGGGCCTCACCGCGACGCGCTTCGTGGAAGTCGTGATGAAGGTCGGGGCGGCGAGCCGCAACACCGCAACCGCCTACCTGGCGGAACTCGTCGCCTACAAGTTCCTGCGCGACGTGCCCGGCGTACCGGACCGCCGTGTGCGGGTTCTCGAAGCGACGGAGCCCAGCAATGCGGGCATGATCAGCTGGTTCACGGCGCATATGGCCTGCCTCGACCGGCTGGACGGTGGCGACCGCGAGGCAACCAGCATCGCCGACCCGCGCATCTTCCGCATCGCCCAGCCGTATGCGGCTGCCAAGCTCGTCGAGCATCCGGACTGGCGCGACCCGCCGGAGACGATCGGACACTTCCTGTGGTCCGATCTCGGCGGCATTGTCCTGCACGACCTGATCTCGCGTATCGATGAATACGATACGGCGGCCGAGAGAACCTTCGTCGGACCGACCACGCTGGCGGAGCTCGGAGAAAGCTACACCGTCTCGTCGACGAACCTGAAGCGCATGTTCAAGAAGGCCGAAACGGACGGACTGCTCGGCTGGGAACTGCCGCGCCGCCGTGGCAGCCTCTGGCTTTCCCGTCGCTTCACCGGCGACTATTTCCACTGGCAATCCACCAAGTTCGCGGCACTGGAGGAGGCTTTCCACTACGCCGTGGAAAAGCTCCGGCGAGAGGACGAAAGCCTCGCCGGAGACTGTCAGCCTCCGATCGGTTGCGACGTCGAGCCGACGGAGAATTTCGGGGCGGCGTCCGCCACGTCGTAGTAGTCGCCCTTGTCGGCACAATAGATGTGGTAGCTGAAACGGAGCCCCGTCGGCTGATCGAACGCGCCCGCCAGTACCGACACGTAGTCAGCACCGTCCGCCTCCCAGAAGAGGGCCGAGCCACAGGTCCGGCAGAAGCCCCTGCGCGCCTTGTCGCTGGAGCGGTACCAGGTGACATTGTCCGCGCCCTCGATCTCCAGCCGGTCCTTGTCGACGTTCGTCGCCGCATAATAGAGGCCGGTCTGCCGGCGGCATTGCGAGCAATGGCAGCCGATGAGATCCTCCAGCTCACCCTTTGCGCGGAAACGGACAGCGCCGCAATTGCAGCGCCCGTCGTGGACTTGGACCATGAAGACCTCCAGAAACAAAGACCGGGCCAGCTTCGCCAAGCCGGCCCGGTCCGTCAACTTCAGACTTCTTCACCTAGCGATCAGCCGAATTCATCGACCTCTCACCGCAGCGGTCAGGCATTCGCAGCCATCATCCGCTTCTCGTCACGTCCGCCCTTCATCCGCTCGGCAAGCAGGAAGGCGAGCTCCAGCGCCTGGTCGGCGTTGAGCCGCGGGTCGCAGTGGGTGTGGTAGCGGTCCTGCAGATCGTCGGCCGTGACCGCACGGGCGCCGCCGGTGCACTCGGTCACATCCTTGCCGGTCATCTCGATATGGATGCCGCCCGGATGCGAGCCTTCGGCGCGATGGATCTGGAAGAAGCTCTCGACTTCCGACAGGACGCGCTCGAACGGACGGGTCTTGTAGTTGTTGAGCGTGATCGTGTTGCCGTGCATCGGATCGCACGACCAGACGACCTTGCGGCCTTCCCGCTCGACGGCACGAATGAGGCGCGGCAGGTGTTCCGCAACCTTGTCGTGGCCGAAACGGCAGATCAGCGTCAGACGGCCAGTTTCGTTCTGCGGGTTCAGGATGTCGATGAGGTTCAGCAGATCGTCGGCCTGCAGCGACGGACCGCACTTGAGCCCGATCGGATTCTTGATGCCGCGGCAGTATTCCACATGCGCGTGGTCCGCCTGGCGGGTGCGGTCGCCGATCCAGATCATGTGTCCGGAGGTTGCGTACCAGTCGCCCGACGTGGAATCGACGCGCGTCAGCGCCTCTTCGTAGCCGAGAAGCAGCGCTTCGTGGCTGGTGAAGAAGTCGGTCTCGCGCAGGCTCGGATTGTTCTCCGACGAGATGCCGATCGCCTTCATGAAATCCATGGTTTCGGAGATGCGGTCGGCGAGCTTGCGGTAGCGCTCCGCCTGCGGGCTGTCCTTGACGAAGCCGAGCATCCACTGATGCACGTTCTCGAGGTTGGCATAGCCGCCCATCGCGAAGGCACGCAGCAGATTGAGCGTCGCAGCCGACTGCCGATACGCCATGATCTGGCGCTCAGGATTGGGAATGCGGGCCTCGCTGGTGAATTCGATGCCGTTGATGATGTCGCCGCGGTAGCTCGGCAGTTCGATCCCGTCCTGCTTCTCGAAATCGGAAGAGCGCGGCTTTGCGAACTGGCCGGCAATGCGGCCGACCTTGACCACGGGCAACTGGGCGCCGAAGGTCAGGACGACGGCCATCTGCAGGAAGGCACGGAAGAAGTCACGGATCGTGTCGGCGCCGTGCTCGGCGAAGCTCTCGGCGCAGTCGCCACCCTGCAGCAGGAAGCCGTTGCCTTCGGCGACGTTGGCGAGCGCCTTCTTCAGGCGGCGGGCTTCACCGGCAAAGACGAGTGGCGGATACTTGGCAAGACGAGCTTCCGCATCGGCAAGTGCTGCCGCATCCGGATAGGCCGGAACCTGCTTGATCGGCTTCTGCCTCCAGCTGTTCGGGGTCCAATTCTGTGCCATGATCGTAACCTAACCTGTTCACGCAGTGCGACGGCCTCCTGCCGTCGAATGGGCGGCTTATAAACTCTTATCATCGACTTGGAAAGCCGAACTTCGGGCAAAGCCCGGACCTTCCGCCCTGCCCGTTGCGCCGGTTCGCCCACTCCACGTGATCGCGGCATCGCCGGCTGCCGCAGGTCGGCGCACTGCAGACAGGCGCGCCTCGCAAAAATCTTACATTGACGTAAACGTCAGCATCGATGCATATCGATGGCCGCGTAGCGCCGAACGGGAGGAGCCAATGTCGAACGATGTTGCAGTGATCGGGAAGGACATCACATTCGAGGCCGCTGACGGCTTTCCGCTGAAAGGAACGCTCTTCGCCGGCGCCGGTGAAGGTCCCCTCGCCCTCATCTCGTCCGCCGCAGCCGTCCCACGCGGCTTCTACAGTCGCTTTGCCACCTATCTCGTCCAGGACCGCGGCTTCCGCGCCGTTCTCACCTACGACTACCGTGGCGTGTCGGCATCGAGGCCGCCGTCCGGCTGGAAGCGCGCGCCGCTGATGGCGGACTGGGCGGAAAAGGACATGCCGGCCGCCGTCGACGCCCTCGACGCGGTCGCGCCCGGTCATCCGATGGTCGGCATCGGCCAGTCCTTCGGCGGACAGGCACTCGGCCTCTGCGGCCGGCACCGGCGCTTTCTGCGCTACCTGATGGTGGCGGTGATGTCGGGCCACTGGCGCTACACGAACGTTCCCTTCAAGGTCTTCACGGCGATGAACCTGATCGGCGTTCCGCTTGCGGCGATCACGGGACGTGTACCTGGCTGGATCGGCCTCGGAGAGACCCTTCCCGGGAGTGTTTTCCGTCAATGGGCGCGATGGGGCCGCAATCCGGAGTATTTCTTCGCCGACCCGGCCATGGATGCGGCCCGCCGCTATGGCGAGGTCGAAACACCGATCCTTGCGATCGGGCTCACCGACGATCCCTGGGGAACCCCGCGGGCACAGCAGGCGATCCTGAAGCACTATGTTCGGGCGCCGCTGCAGACCGCGTGGATCTCGCCGCAGTCTTCGCAGGCGCCGATCGGACACCTCGGCTTCTTCCGCTCCGCCCATCGCGAACGGCTGTGGACGCCTGCGGCGGACTGGCTGGAGGTCGGTGCCGGCGGCGTACTCACCGTCGGCGGCTGACCACCGTATCGATATATCGTTCTTAACCGATTTTTAGGTATATGTTTCGAAGGCGACACGCCGCCAAGGCACAATTAACCCCAAGATAATTAAGGAGGCGCAAGAAGGGTCATGCCCGAAATGTTGCTCGGGTGGATTGCAACGCCATGAAGGCGTGCAGATCCGAAAGATCAGGTAGACTGAAATGTATGTTTCACTTGCGCAGTACTTCGGGGATCGGTCCGGAAATTTCGCGACAACGACAGCCCTCCTTGCCCTCCCCCTTCTCGGCACGATCGGCATGGCCATCGACGTCGGCTATGCAATCGAACAGCGGTCGGCTCTGCTTGCGGCGGCCGATGCCGCTGCGATCGGCGCGCTCTCGACCCAATCGGTCGGCGTGCTGGCGGCGATCAACACTTCCGAGAACGGTACGATCGCTGTCGCAGAGAAGGACGCCCGCAAGCTCTTCGAGGGACAGTTGCCGTCGGGCATGGTCACGAAGGTGACGGATCTCTCCGTCGACATCACGAAGAAGGACGACACGATGAATTCCGTCGTCACCTTCAAGGCGCAGGTTCCGACGAGCTTCCTGAGGTTGCTCAACCACGACACCATCGAAGTGACCGGAACAGCCACGGCGACCTACAATACCGGCACCTTCATGGACTTCTACATGCTGCTCGACAATACCCCGTCGATGGGTGTCGGTGCGACCATGGCGGACATCGACAAGATGGAGCGCAACACGTCGGACAAATGCGCATTCGCCTGTCATGAAGAAATAAAGGGCTATGACTACTACGACCTCGCCAAGGACCTCGGCGTCGCCATGCGGATCGATGTGGTTCGCGAGGCCGTCCAGCAGCTCACCTACAGCGCAACGGATGCGGCGCGCTACCCGAACCAGTACCGGATGGGCATCTATACCTTCGGCAGCACGATGAGGGATATGAAGCTCGACGAGATATCGAAGCTTTCGTCGGACATGGACGCGGTGCGCAAGGCAGCCGACGCGATCGACCTCATGACGACGCCCAAGCATCACTACAAAAATGACCAGGGAACCGACCTCGACAACGCCTTCAAGAACCTCGAGAAGATCATCAAGAAGGGCGGCAGCGGCAAGACCAAGATGAACCCGGAGAAGGTGATCTTCTTCGTCTCCGATGGTTTGACGGACACCCCCAAGGGCTCCTCATGCACCAAGAAGACGGCTGGCGAGCGCTGCCAAGAGCCGATCGATTACTCCGTATGCGAGCCATTAAAGAAGAAGGGCATCAAGATCGCGGCCCTCTACACAACCTACCTGCCCCTTCCGCACGATTGGTGGTATAATAACTGGATTAAGCCGTTCCAGAGCGAGATCGCCGACCGGATGCGCGCCTGCGCCTCGCCCGGCCTTTACTTCGAGGTGAGCCCCACGGAAGGCATCGCCGAGGCGATGGAGGCCCTCTTCCAGAAGGTCATCGGCACGCCCCGGCTCGCCAGCTGACCGGCGGACTTATTGATGCGGAGCGCGTCCTTCAGACGCGCTCGCCGTTCCGGACACGATAGCTCGGCGCATACATTGTCACCAACTCCTCAGCCGCGGTCGGATGCACCGCCATCGTCCGATCGAAATCGTCCTTGGTGCAGCCTGCCTTCAACGTGATGCCGAGGATCTGCGCCATCTCGCCGGCATCGTGGCCGAGCACGTGGGCGCCGATGACCTTGCGGTCGGCGGCATTGACGATCAGTTTCATGATCATCTTCTCGTTGCGCCCCGAGAGCGTCGCCTTCATCGGCCGGAACTGCGCCCGATAGACCTCGATTTCCGGATGGCGCTTGGCCGCCTCCTCTTCGGAGAGGCCGACCGTGCCGATCTCCGGCTGCGAAAATACCGCCGTGGCGATGAGGTCGTGGTCCGGGCGGGTCGGATTGTTCTTGTACTCGGTCTCGATGAAGCACATCGCCTCGTGGATCGCGACCGGGGTGAGTTGTACGCGATCGGTGACATCCCCGAAGGCGAAGATGCCCGGCACGTTGGTGCGCGAATATTCATTGACGACGATCGCACCGCGCTCGTTGGTGACGACACCAGCCGCCTCGAGGCCGAGCCCGCCGGTGTTCGGATCGCGGCCAAGCGCCAACATCACCTGATCGGCGGACAGCGTGCCGTTGTTCTTCGTCGTTACGCGGAGGCCGTCGGCGGGTGTCTTCTCCACCTTTTCGATCACCTCGTGGCAGAGAATGCGGATACCCTTGGCTTCCATCGCCTCATGCAGGCCGCGTCGCATGTCCTGGTCGAACCGCGACAGGATCTCCATGCCACGGTAGATGAGCGTGGTGTCGACGCCGAGGCCGTGGAAGATGTTCGCGAACTCGACGGCGATGTAGCCGCCGCCGGCAATCACGATTGAGCGCGGCAGTTCCTCGAGATGGAACGCCTCGTTGGAGGATATGCAGAGTTCGTGCCCCGGCAAAGAGGCGTGCGGATTGGGTGCGCCGCCGACGGCGACGACGATCCGCTCGGCAGTGACGACCCGGCCGCTCTTCACCAGCCGGACGCTATTCGGGCCAGCCAGCTCGGCGCGTGTCTCGAGGATCTCCGCCCCTGCATTCTCCAGCCCCTTACGATAAAGACCTTCGAGGCGGGCGATCTCCTTATCTTTCGCGGCGATCAGCTTCTTCCAGTCGAAGCTGCTTTCGCCGACGGACCAGCCGTAACCGACGGCATCCTCGAAGTGCTCGTGATACTGCGAGGCGTAGACGAGCAGCTTCTTCGGTACGCAGCCGCGGATGACGCAGGTGCCGCCGAAACGGTATTCCTCCGCAATCGCCACACGCTTGCCGAGCGAAGCCGCCAGCCGCGCGCTGCGCACACCGCCGGAACCGCCGCCGATCACGAACAGGTCATAATCGAAATCCGCCATCAGAAACTCCTGGAGAACAACAAGGGACCGGTGAGCCCGCCCCCGATATAGGGCGGGCACCGGCCAAAAGAAAAGCCCGGAAGAACTTCCGGGCTTCGCAAAAACGAATTCGTGATCGCCTTACGGCTTCGGCGCGGCGGCCGGATCGGTGGCAGGAGCCTGCGTACCGACGGCGCTCAGAAGGGCGTCGTTGGTCTGCTTCTCCAGGTCGCGCGCAACGCCGGCGGTCCAGATGTCGGCGGCCTTCATCAGTTCGCGGGTGGCGATCGGTCCGTCCTTCAGGAGCTTCTTGCCGGCATCGCTGCTGTAGAAGTCGGAAATCACCTTGAGCTCATCAGCGGTGAAGGCCTTGGCGTAGACCATGGCCGCTTCCTTCTCCAGATCGCCACGACGGGCGGCAAGCGAAAGCGCCTGCTTGTCGACTTCCCCGTAGATTTCGTCCTGCAGGTTCGGATAGGCCTGAATCAGCTGCATCTTGAGGCGGTCGGCGACAGCCGGCAGGATATTGTCGAAGCGGTCGGTGACGCCGAGGACGGTGATTGCGGTCCGTGCAGCCTGCAGGTGCTCCGGAGAAATATCCTGCGCCTTGGCGGAGGCGCCGAGCATGAGCCCTCCGAGAACGACGGCGGCAGACGCAAGACGGCCGAAACCGGAATACTTGATCATGAAATTCAATGCTCCTGTCTAGTATTATGCCTCAAGCACACGCGCGCCGGCCGGACCAGCGATGATGGCGAGCGTTGCCAGATTGATGAACAACCCGTGTTCCACGACGCCGGGGATGGAATTCAGTTCTCTCGCCAAGGCCTCTGCATCAGGAATGCGGCCAAAAGATGCGTCGACGATGAAGTGTCCGCCGTCCGTTGTGAAAAGACCGTCGCCCGAGGCGCGCATCTTGAGTTCGCCGGAAAGACCCAGTCGCGCTGCGACCTTCTCGATGGCGATGAGGGTGGCGGCCTGGCCGAAAGGATTGATCTCGATCGGCAGCGGGAAACGGCCGAGCGTGTCGACGACCTTGCTCTCGTCGGCAATCACGATCATGCGCTGCGAGGCCGCGGCGACGATCTTTTCGCGCAGAAGCGCGCCGCCGCCGCCCTTGATGAGGCGCAGCCGGCCGTCCACTTCGTCTGCTCCGTCGATGGTGAGGTCGAGTTCCGGAAGCTCGTCGAGCGACTTCAGCGGCACGCCGAGTTCGACGCAGAGCCGCGCCGTCCGCTCGGATGTCGGAACCCCTTCGACCCGAAGGCCCGCGGAGACCTTTTCCGCAAGAAGCCGGACGAACTCTTCCGCAGTGGAGCCGGTTCCGATGCCGAGACGCATCCCGTCGCGCACATGCTCCAGTGCCGCCGCGGCGGCTTTGATCTTCATTTCGCGGGCGTCCATACGCCGTCAGCTCCAGTCTGTTTCGTCGTGAAGCTGTTTACACGGCTCATGGAACAAACGAAAGCCCCCAGCATGCGGCATCGTGGTTGCAATTCGCCTGTCCATGCCATAACCGGCTCTCTGGAACACCTCGTACCAGCGGAGACCCGGATTGACCGCCCCCATCATCGTCTTCGATCTCGACGGCACTCTGATCGACACTGCGCCGGACCTGATCAGCAGCCTCAACCACACCATCGCCGCCGCCGGGCTCGCCCCCGTCGGCTATGAGGACGTCACGCACCTCGTCGGGAACGGCGCGCGTGTGATGATCGAGCGTGCCTTCCGGCTTCGCGACGTACCGCTGACGCAGGAGGATCTGGGGGCCCTGCTGGACCGCTTCATCGCCCATTACAAATCTGAAATGCCCGGCGAGAGCCGACCTTTTCCCGGACTTGCCGACGCGCTCGCCAGACTTGCCGAGGCCGGTTACGGCCTTGCCGTCTGCACCAACAAGATCGAGGAACTGGCGATTCCGCTGATCGAAAAGCTCGGCCTTTCCGGACATTTTTCGGTGATCGCCGGCGGCGATACCTTCGCGGTCCGTAAGCCGGACGCGGGCCATCTGACCGGCACGATCGAAAAGGCGGGTGGCGATCCGCGGCGCGCGATCATGGTCGGTGACAGCATCAACGACGTACTCGCCGCGAAAAACGCCGGCGTCCCGTCGATCGTCGTGCCCTTCGGCTATTCGGACAAACCGGTCGAGGAGCTGGGTGCAGACCGTCTCATCAACCATTTCGACGAGCTGACGCCCGCCTTGATCGAGGACATGCTCGCGGGGAGATGACCTCCCCGCGGCGCCCGCTCAGCTGCGCGCCGAGCGAGCCTCGCTCGTCACAACAAAGGCCTTGCGGGTGTACTCGTCGCGGCCGTAGACGTCGTCGAAATACTCCACCACGCCGTCCTTGTTCGGCCATGCCGTGAAATACGAGACATAAACCGGGATCTTCTGCGGTACCTGGACCGCACGGTTCTGGCCGGCCGCGATCTGCGTACCGATGTCCTCGACGGTCGTCCCCATCACCGCGGCAGCCATCCGGCGCGGCTCGGAGAGACGCACGCAGCCGTGACTCAGCGCCCGCATGTCGCGCTTGAAGAAGCCCTTCGACGGTGTGTCGTGCATGTAGATCGAATGCGCGTTCGGGAAGAGGATCTTCAGCTCGCCGAGCGCATTGTCGCTTCCCGGCGGCTGGCGGACGTCGACATTGTGCGTGGAATTCCAGTCGACGGCGCTCGAGGAAACCTTGCGGCCACCATAGCTCACCTCGTAGCCCAGACGATCGAGATAACTCGGATCCCGGCGGAGCTTCGGCAGCATCTCGTTGATGATGATCGACTTCGGCACGCCCCAGTAGGGGTTGAACTCGACGGTTTCGATCTGGTCGTTGAAGAAGTAGGTCTGGTTCGCCTTGGAGCCGACCACGACCCGCATCGACAGTTCCGGCCGCCCCTCGTTCACGTAGTAGGCCATGAAGGCCGGCTGGTTGATGAAGACGTAGCGGGAGCCGAGATCGGCGGGCAGCCAGCGCAGCTCCTCCATCGCCACCACGAGTTTCTCGATCTTGGCGGCATTGCTGTCACCCATCAGCGTCCGGATGGTCGCCTTGCCGACGACGCCGTCGGGATGCAGGCCACTTTCCTTCTGGAAGCCTTCGACGAGCGCCACGAGTTCCGGCGTGTATTCCGGCGTCCCCGTATAGGCGGCAAGCGTGGCGGCATGCTCCGTCTTCAGGGTCTCGGAGGCTCGCAGCCTGATGGCGGCGACGACGTTCGCGAGCTCGGGATTGCTGACGCCGGGCTTCAGGAGCGTGCCCGGGGCGATCGAGATCGTCTGCGCCGGATCGTTCTGCGCGGCCTTGAGACGGACGAGTTCCGCCTGCAACGCCTGGAACTGCGGGTTCGCCGGCATGCGGCTCTTGAGGTAGGCGCCGACATCGGGGCTGAGCCGCATCATGTTGAGGAGCGGCTTGAAGTTGACCGTCTTGCGCTTGATGTCGTGGTAGCCGGAGAGCTTGTTCGGATCGATGCGGCCGCGCACCGTGTCGCCGACATAGGTCAGCGCCTTGATCGACATGGAAAGCTCGAAGGCCATGAGTTCGCGCTGACGGGCGAGCGGGTCTGTATCCGCGGTCGCTTCGGCCGGCTCGGCGACGAGGTAGTCCTCGGGGACCAGCCCGACGAGATCCGCCTCGGCGAAAGCGGCGAGCGCCGAACGGGCACGTTCCGATATGCCATTCTCGGTCACCCAGATCATCGGGCGGCCGGCATTGTAATAGGCCTCGGCGGCAGCGGCGATATCGTCAGGCGCACGCAACTTCGTTTCGGAGAGCATCCGGCGCTGCTCCGACTGCGGATCGACCGGCGCGATGCTCGCGGTCGTCGAAGCGTCGGAACCGGTGACTACAGGCTGAGCGGCGGCCGTGGCTGGCGCGGCGATCGTCACCGGGCGCGTCCCTTCCGGCTTATAGGTGTAGTAGCGCGGTCCGCTGACCTTCGGCAGCGGTTCGGGATCGGCCGTCGGATCGGAAACGCCGGGAATACGCCGGCCGAAGAAGGTATCGTTGCTCCGCTGGCGATTGTCGACACCCGGACCGCCGCGCAGCATCTCGAGCAGCGTGATTGCGGCCGCAGGGCGCGGCGCAGTACTCAGGGCCGTGAACGCAGCAAATGCCGCCGTCAGCGCGATGGTCTTGTATCGGGTCATTCGTTCTCTCAATTTCCAATCAGGTGCTGCGGCAAGCCGGATTCGCCCATGATCGACGTTTCGCGGACGACTAGCCCAACGGCTCTCCAATGAAAAGGTCGCGCGGGCTGGTCAGAGCCGTCGGGCCCGTAAAAATTATGTGACTGCCCACGCGGCGTTCAGGGGAAACAGCGCGTATTCTAGTCGAATATATCGTTAATTTTTTCCAAACAACCGACCGGGCCGGGTCGTCGCCGCAGGATGACGGCAACCCTGGATGGAAATCACGAACGACCGCGGTCACGGACGCTCCTCAAATTCACGTCAGGCGATTGCGCCCGCGCGGCGCCGGACTAGATTAACAGCTGAAGGACGCGACAATCTCGGGCGAGAAGGTGCAGTCATGACGAAAACACGCACGGAAACCGACACTTTCGGCCCTGTCGAGGTGGCGGATGATCGTTATTGGGGCGCTCAGGCGGAGCGTTCACGCGGCAACTTCAGGATCGGCTGGGAGAAGCAGCCACTGTCGATCGTGCGGGCGCTCGGCATCGTCAAGCAGGCGGCAGCGCGCGCCAACATGGCCCTCGGCATCCTCGATCCGGTCCTCGGCAATGCGATCGTCGATGCGGCCCAGGAGGTGATCGAGGGAAAGCTCGACGACCATTTTCCGCTCGTCGTCTGGCAGACGGGGTCCGGCACGCAGTCCAACATGAACGCCAACGAGGTGATCTCCAACCGGGCGATCGAGATGCTCGGCGGCACGAAGGGCTCGAAGAAGCCGGTGCATCCGAACGACCACGTCAACATGAGCCAGTCGTCGAACGACACCTATCCGACAGCGATGCACATCGCCTGCGCGGTGCAGATCGTCCGCCACCTGATTCCAAATCTCAAACATCTGCACCAGGCCCTTGATGCCAAGGCGAAATCCTTCTCGCACATCATCAAGATCGGCCGCACGCACACGCAGGATGCCACCCCGCTCACCCTCGGCCAGGAATTCTCCGGCTATGCCGCGCAGGTCGCCTCGGCGATCGGGCGGATCGAGATCACGCTTCCGGGGCTCTACGAGCTCGCCCAGGGCGGCACCGCCGTCGGAACCGGCCTCAACGCGCCGAAAGGCTTCGCCGAGAAGGTGGCGGAGGAGATCGCCACGATCATCGGCCTGCCCTTCGTCACGGCGCCGAACAAGTTCGAGGCGCTCGCCGCCCACGACGCCATGGTGTTTGCCCACGGCGCGATCAACGCTGCGGCCGCCGCCTGCTTCAAGATCGCCAACGACATCCGCTTCCTCGGCTCCGGCCCGCGAGCGGGGCTCGGCGAACTCGCCCTGCCGGAAAACGAGCCGGGCTCGTCGATCATGCCGGGCAAGGTGAACCCCACCCAGTCGGAAGCGATGACGCAGGTCTGCGCCCACATCTTCGGCAACCATGCGGCGATCACCTTTGCCGGCAGCCAGGGCCATTTCGAACTCAACGTCTACAATCCGATGATGGCCTACAACTTTCTGCAGTCGGTGCAGCTTCTCGGCGACGCCGCCCGCTCGTTCACCGACAACTGCGTCACCGGCATCGAGGCCCGCGAGGACAACATCCGCGCCGGCGTCGAGCGTTCGCTGATGCTGGTGACCGCGCTTGCTCCGGTAATCGGCTACGACAACGCCGCCAAGATCGCCAAGACCGCTCACCGGAACGGAACGACACTGAAGGAGGAAGCGCTCGCGAGCGGGCTGGTCAGCGAAGAGCAATATGATGCGATCGTGCGCCCGGAGAAGATGATCGGCCCCTCCTGACCGGCCACCTTGCCGTGATCCGGCAAGACGACCGCGGCAGGCGCCCCCGCGGCGTCGCAAGACGGCGGCGGCACCGCAACCTTAGAATCATTGATCTTTGCGATGCGTGCCCTTAAACCACCGCCATCGCATCCCATCGCTTCCAAGGTTTTCCGAAAATGGCTGACGATCTTTTCCCGCTTGGCGAAGACAAGACCCCCTATCGCAAGATTTCCTCGGACTACGTGTCCACGGCCACCTTCAACGGTCAGGAAATCCTCACCGTCGATCCCGAGGGCCTGCGCCTGCTCGCCGAGACGGCCTTCGCGGATATCAACCACCTGCTGCGCCCCGGACACCTGAAGCAGCTCGCTTCGATCCTCTCGGATCCGGAAGCGACCGACAACGACCGCTTCGTCGCCTATGACCTCCTGAAGAATGCCAATATCGCCGCCGGCGGCGTGCTGCCGATGTGCCAGGATACCGGCACCGCGATCATCATGGCCAAGAAGGGCCGCAAGGTCTGGACCGAAGGCGGCGACTACGAGGCGCTGGCGCATGGCGTGCGTGATGCCTACGAGAAGAAGAACCTGCGCTATTCGCAGCTCGCGCCCTTGAAGATGTTCGAGGAGAAGAATACCCGCACCAACCTTCCGGCGCAGATCGATATCTACGAGGAAGGCGAAGACGCCTACAAGTTCCTGTTCATGGCCAAGGGCGGCGGCTCTGCCAACAAGACCTACCTCTATCAGGGCACGCCGTCGCTCCTGACCCACGACCGCTTGATCGACTTCCTCAAGGAGAAGATCCTGACGCTCGGCACCGCCGCCTGTCCGCCCTATCATCTGGCGATCGTCATCGGCGGCCTCTCGGCCGAGATGAACCTGAAGACGGTGAAGCTCGCCTCCGCCCGCTATCTCGACGACCTGCCGACCGAAGGGTCCGAATCCGGTCACGCCTTCCGCGACCTCGAGATGGAAAAGGAAATCCACAAGCTCACCCAGCAGATGGGTGTCGGCGCGCAGTTCGGCGGCAAGTATTTCTGCCACGACGTCCGCGTGATCCGCCTGCCGCGCCACGGCGCCTCGCTGCCGATCGGCCTCGGCGTCTCCTGTTCCGCCGATCGCCAGGCCGTCGGCAAGATCACCAAGGACGGCATATTCATCGAGCAGCTCGAAACCGATCCCTCGAAATATATGCCGGAGATCGACGAGAAGGCTCTTTCGTCGAATGTCGTGAAGGTCGACCTCAACCAGCCGATGAGCGCGATCCTCGGCGAGCTCACGAAGCACCCGATCAAGACCCGCCTTTCGCTCACCGGTACCATCATCGTCGCCCGCGACCTCGCCCACGCCAAGATCCGCGAACGGCTGGAAAAGGGTGAAGGCATGCCGGACTACATGAAGAACCACCCGGTTTATTACGCCGGTCCGGCGAAGACCCCCGCCGGCTACGCCTCCGGCTCCTTCGGCCCGACGACGGCCGGCCGCATGGACAGCTATGTCGACCAGTTCCAGTCCTTCGGTGGTTCGATGGTGATGCTCGCCAAGGGTAACCGCTCGCGGGCGGTGCGTGAGGCCTGCAACAAGCACGGCGGCTTCTACCTCGGCTCGATCGGCGGCCCGGCCGCCCGTCTGGCCAAGGACTGCATCAAGAAGGTGGAGGTCCTGGAGTATCCGGAACTCGGCATGGAAGCCGTCTGGAAGATCGAAGTCGAGGACTTCCCGGCCTTCATCGTCACCGACGACAAGGGCAACGATTTCTTCCAGGAGTTCAAGCTCGACTGAGAATACAACTCGGCAGAGATTAACGGCGGAGCGCCGGACGGCGCTCCGCCGCATTTTAATTGAAGACGAGATGTCAATATTATCAGCATCTTAAAGAATTTCCATAGTTACTTATAAGCATGAAACCCGACTATAATTGGGGCTTGCGGAATTAAGCATTTCCAAAGAGTTGAAGTTTATCTTAACAAGACGAATCAGGGGACTCGGAGAGGAGGGATTTCGCGATGAACACGGGCGTGACGCCGAAGGCGCCGGTTCCGGACATCGCCGCACAGATTACCTACGCCATGCGCACCATGGGCGTAGCACCGATCCCGCGTAACTACGAGTTGTTCTATGAAGCCTATATCGGCTCCAATCCGGCACTGACGCGCGACCTCTCGGCACTCGGCAGCAAGGCGACGCAGGAAGAACTCGACACGCTCGGTGAACAGTATTTCGGCCGCCACCACCAGTCGCGCATGATCGAGAACGTTCACAGCCGGATCGTAACCGAGCTCGACGGACTGATGGGGCTCCTGAAGCAGGAACAGAGTTCACTCGAAAGCTACAACAAGCTCCTCGGCGAAACCTGCAACCGCATCGATGCCAAGAACAAGAACAGCGCCGAACTTCTGCGCAGCGCGATCGCGCTCCTGCAGGAAGCGACCGGCGACACGATGGCGCACGGCGAGAAGACCGTCGAGAGCGTCGAGCAGAAATCCCAGGAGATGGCCGAGGTCCGCAAGGAGCTCGACGAGTACAAGCGCATCGCCAACACCGACTCCCTGACGCGGATCGCCAACCGACGCGCCTTCGACGAGAAGCTCGCGGCAATCTATGACGGAAGCTTCAATCTGCCGCTGACGGGCCTCGTGCTCGCCGACATCGACCACTTCAAGAAGATCAACGATGGCTACGGCCATCCCGTCGGCGACAAGATCCTCGCCTCCGTCGCCACCGTCATCCGCACGAATGTCCGCAAGGATGTCTTCGTGTCCCGTACCGGCGGCGAGGAATTCGCCATCATCGTCGACGGAAATACGCCGGACGAGATCATGCAGATGTGTGAGCGCGTGCGTCTGGCGCTGGAGACGACGCCGTTCAAGAATTCCAGGACCGGCGTCAACTACGGTCCGATCACGCTTTCCCTCGGCCTGTGCATGGCGAACGCCGCCGAGGACCCGGGCGAGCTCTACGCCAAGGCCGACATCGCCCTTTATTGCGCCAAGAATGCCGGCCGCAACTGCACCCGGCAGTTCGAGGACGGCATGAAGAAGGACTTCACCAAGAGCTGGCTCATCTACCGTCGCTGACGGAGGCCGACTACCACATCGTCCTGGCGGCGCGTGCCGGCCATTCCCTGTCATAGGCATCCTTGTCGAAATCGGCCTTCGCCGCCTGCAGCATGTCGCCCGGCGTCGGCAAGCTCTTCGGATCGACGAAGCGCTCGGGGTTCCACAGGTCCGCCCGCATGACAGCCCGGGCACACTGGAAATAGACCTCTCCGATGGTGACGACCACGACGCTGCGCGGATGCTTGCCCTCCATCTCGAAACTGTCGATCAGCGTCTCGTCGACCGATACCACGGCCTTTCCGTTGACCCACACCACGCTGTTTGAGCCCGGTACCAGGAACATCAGCGCGACGCGCGGATCCCGCACGATGTTCCGGAGCGAGTCGATTCGATTGTTGCCGCGCCAGTCCGGCAGCGCGAGATGGCGTTCGTCCTCGATGCGGACGGCGCCGCCCGGATCGCCGCGCGGCGAGCAATCGAGCCCGTCTTCTCCAACCGTTGCAAGAGCGACGAAGGGCGAGGCTTCGATCATGCGCCGATAGGCCGGTGTGAGGAACGACGTCACCTTCACCAGAGAGGCCTCGCCCGGCTCGCCGTAGCGTGCCACGAGTTCTTCGACGGTGCGGATCGTCTTCATCGGAACCTCCCGGAGATACAAGCGTCCCGATCTATAGCCGATTCCCTAACAGGACGACGACAGTCGCCGCTCCGGCTCGTCAGCGATCCCTTCGTTGTCATCGAAGACGAAGGACGCGACCTCGGCGATGATTTCCGGCGCCGCGACGATCCTCCGGTGACCGAGGCCATTCGCCCACCGCACCGTCACATGATTACCGGCCCTTTCCAAGCGGCGGGCATGCTCGGCACGCACCTCCTTGTCCTCTTCGGCATGCAGAACGAGGATCTTGCGCCCGATCCGCGCGGCGATCGGGACGGTGTCGAGCGCATCGACCGGACAGCCCGCAACCGCTTCGGCGCGTTTCACCATGGCCCGCCGCACGGCGGGGCGAAGCTTCAGCATCCCGCAGAAGCCTTCGATCACCCAGTGTATGTTGCTCGGCGCAGCAAGGAGTACCACCCTGCCCGGCTCGAAGCGGCAAGCACAGGGAAAGACGCCGCCGATCGCAGTCATCACCGCAGCCCCGCCGAAGGAATGGCCAACCGCGACATCGAAGAAGCCGAGCCGTTCTTGGACGGCGCAGATCGCCTCCGCAGCAAGGCGCAGGTTCAGCCGCCGACCCGAGGAATGCCCGTGTCCCGGCAGATCGAGCAGCACGACCTCCGCCCCGCTCCGGTGAAGACCGATCGCGAGCTTCGCGAGATATTCGGCGCGCGAGCCCCAGCCGTGTACGATAAGCACCCGCGGCGCGTCGGCATTCTCTGCACCCAGGCGGCGGGCGGCGATGTTGCCCGAGGAGACCGGCAGTATGATCCGCTCGGCTCCTGTCAGTTGCTCGGTGCCGCTGGCGAGCGCGGACGCGGCCTTGCCGTCTTTCGGCCGGCGGGGCGGCGTGCGGCAGAAGAGCGAGAACGCCAATCTCCCGGCGAGATCGGGAGACACGGAACCGGCGAACGAGAAGCCGAAGCGGGTGACCGCGAGCGCGAAGGATGCCATAGTGGGACTCTCCTGCAATGTTCAATGCTGAACAATAAAAGTACAACGATGAACAAAAATCAATCCCTTCCCTGGGACCATCCACGTTTTCGAAGCTGGATCGCCGTCGGCCGTGCCTGCCAGATGATGCAGACGGCGCTCGGTCGCGCGCTGGCGCCGCTCGACATCAAGACGCCGCATCTCGATATCCTGATCAATCTCTATCGGCACGAAGGCATTTCGCAGCAGGAGCTGGCGCGCAAGCTGCTGGTCGGTCGTTCGAATATGAGCATGCTGCTGCCGCAGATGGAAAAGCGCGGGCTGATCTCCCGGCGCGACGATCCAAAGGACAAGCGCGTATTGCGCCTCTTCCTGACCGAGAAAGGTCGTGACGTCACCGAACGGGCCATGACAATCCAGACCGAGCTGATCGAAAGGACCCTTTCGGTGACGCCGATCGACCAGTGCCTCGCGATGGCGGAGTCGATGGAACACCTCATCGCTCGCCTGCAGAGGGAGGAAGAGGACGCCGGCTAGCGACCGTTTGCCGGTTCAGGACGCCCGTTCTTCGCCGACGACCCGCTCTAGCCGCCGATCTGGCACGATCCACATCAACGCGACCAGCGCGTAGAGTGCGTAGGAGATCATCGGCATAACGAAGGCGAGGCCGATAGCCACCAGATAGATGACGGGTGAAACCAGGCCCTTGACGTCGCGACCGAGCGCAGCCTTGAGCTCGTCACGGCGGCCGGACGACGCGATGATCTGTATCTGAAGAATCTTGTAGGCGATTGCCGCCATCAACATGACGGCGCCGTAGCAGGCAGCCGGCATTGCCGAGCCGTGGGACTCGCCCACCCAGCCGGTGACGAACGGCACGAGCGACAGCCAGAACAAGAGGTGCATGTTGGCCCACATCTCGCGCGCCGTCGCACGGGTACCAAAGGTCAGCAGATGGTGATGGTTGTTCCAGTAGATCGCCACATAGACGAAGCTCAACACATAGCTCAGGAACACCGGCAGCAGTGGAACAAGCGCCGAAAGTTCTGCGCCGTGGGGTATTTTGAGCTCCAGCACCATGATCGTGATCACGATCGCAAGAACGCCGTCGCTGAATGCCTCTAGCCGTGCGGTATTCATTCCACTGCTCCTTCCTCTTGCTTTTTTACGGATGATCGCGTCTCAGCCCCTTCTCGGAAAGCTTGCGTTCGTATTCGGCGAAGAGCTCGCCGCCCTTCTCCCCGAGTTCCCGGAGATACGACCAGGTGAAGATGCCGCTGTCATGGCCGTCGTCGAAGGCGATGCGCACGGCATAATTGCCGGTCGGATGCACCGCGGTGATCGCGACATTGCGCTTTCCGGGCACCGTCACCTCCTGCCCCGGCCCGTGCCCCTTGACTTCGGCGGAGGGCGACAGAACCCGCAGCATCTCCGCCGGCAGCGAGTACGCCGCACCGTCGTCGAATGTGACCGACAACCGCCGTCGATCCTTCGAAACCTTCAGTTCGGTCGGCCAGAATTCACTCATGATCGGTTCTCTCGTATGGCAGGGAGACCAGAACTAAGCGGCGCTCCTTGCCCATGCAAGCCATTTTGCCGTCGTCCTGCGCGACCTGGTTGCTTGACGAGCGGAGAGGATGTCACCAAATTACCCTCAATACGGAGGAGATGCCTTGAACTACAGCCCAGGTTCGTTCGGAAAGGCCGCAGGCCCGGCGCATGCAAACGCGCCCATGGTCGACCCGTTCGGCCGCTCGATCTCCTATCTGCGTGTCTCGGTCACCGACCGGTGCGATTTCCGCTGCACCTACTGCATGGCGGAAAACATGAATTTTCTGCCGAAGAAGGATCTCCTCACGCTGGAGGAGCTCGACAGGCTCTGCTCGGCCTTCATTGCCAAGGGCGTGCGCAAGCTGAGGCTCACCGGCGGAGAGCCGCTGGTGCGCAAGAACATCATGTTCCTTGTGCGCAGTCTTGCGCGGCACCTGGAAGGCGGCGGCCTGGACGAGCTGACGCTGACGACCAACGGTTCGCAACTCGCCCGTTTCGCCGGCGAACTTGCCGACTGCGGCGTACGGCGCATCAACGTCTCGCTCGATACGCTCGATCCGCGGAAATTCGCCGAGATCACCCGCTGGGGCGATTTTGCCAAGGTGATGGAGGGCATCGACGCCGCACGCAAGGCGGGCATTCGCGTCAAGATCAACGCCGTTGCCCTGAAGGACTTCAACGAGGACGAGATCGCCGACCTGCTGCGCTATGCCCACGGCAACGGCATGGACCTGACGCTCATTGAAACCATGCCGATGGGCGAAACCGGCGAGGACCGCACGGACCGCTACCTGCCGCTCTCGACCGTCCGGCAACGGCTGGAGACCCAGTTCACGCTCTCCGACATCCCCTACCGCACCGGCGGCCCTGCCCGTTATGCCGAGGTGAAGGAGACTGGCGGGCGCCTCGGCTTCATCACACCGCTCACCCACAATTTCTGCGAGAGCTGCAACCGGGTGCGCCTCACCTGCACCGGCACGCTCTACATGTGTCTCGGCCAGGAGGATGCCGCCGACCTCAGGGCGGCGCTGAGGGCCTCCGACGACGATACCCTGCTCGCCACGGCGATTGACGAGGCCATTTCCCGCAAGCCTAAGGGCCATGACTTCGTCATCGACCGCGATCACCGCCGCCCTGCCGTCGCCCGCCACATGAGCGTGACCGGCGGTTGACCCTACCCGTTCCGCCTGCCATTCCTTCTCCGCCGCGATGCTCGCGATCGCAGCCTGCAAGCAAATTCGAAATTGGTGTTGCACGACGCGGCATTGCCGTGTCCTCTCCACGGCGTGACGATTTCGGAGATTCGCCGCTGCGCGGTCTGCGCTCTTCGTTGCCGAAGCACACATCCAGATCCCGCAAGCGGGGTCCTCCCCCGGAAAGACGACGCATGGCACTGTCCAGCAATACCAAGGGCGCCATCCTGATGATGATGTCGATGGCGGGCTTCACCTGCAACGATGCCGTGATAAAGGCGGTCACACCGTACATGAACGTCGGGCAGATCATGCTGATCCGCGGAGTGATGACGAGCCTGCTCGTCTACATGATCGCCCGGCGCATGAATGCGCTCGATCACATACGAACGCTCTTCCAGCCGATGGTCGCGCTGCGCGTTCTCTTCGAGGTGACCGCGGCGATTGCCTATCTCTCGGCACTCGGGCAGATCCCGCTCGGCAACGCCGCGTCCATCCTGCAGTCCCTGCCGCTCGCCGTCACGCTCGGGGCCGCCCTTTTCCTCGGCGAGCCGGTCGGCTGGCGCCGCTGGACGGCGATCATCGTCGGCTTCATCGGCGTCATGATCATCATCCGCCCAGGACCTGAAGGCTTTACGCTCGCTTCGCTCTACGTCGTCGGCAGTGTGTTTTCCGCCGCTGCCCGCGATCTTGTGACGAAGCGCATCCATGCGGGTGTGTCCTCGCTCAGCGTCACGCTCTTCTCGGCGGCGGGAAACGCCGTGGCAGGCGCCCTGCTCGTCCAGCCCTTCGGTGGATGGCAGCCGATGTCCGGCGAGTTGTTCGGGCTTCTCGCACTCGCCTCGGTGCTCGTCTTGATCGGCTATCAGGCCATCATCATGGCGATGCGCACCGGCGAGATCTCCTTCATCGCGCCGTTCCGCTATACCAGTCTCCTCTGGGCGGTCGGCCTCGGACTTGTCGTCTTCGGCGAAGTACCCGACGTCTGGATGATGACCGGAACAGCGATCGTCATCGCGTCGGGGCTCTATGCCTTCTATCGTGAAAACAGGCGAAGGATGGGCGGATGACCAAGCCGCCGGGCATCATTCTCGCAGGCGGTCTCTCCCGCCGCATGGGTGAGAACAAGGCGGCCGTGCTGCTCGGGGGCAAGGCGATGATCCGGCATGTCGCCGAGAGGCTTGCTCCGCAGGTTTCGTCGCTCGCCGTCAATGCGCCCGTGGGTGCCGATGCCGGGCTCGGGCTGCCGCTCGTGCCGGATACCATCGCCGGCCGTCCGGGACCGCTCGCGGGCGTGCTCGCCGGTCTGCGTCACGCCGAAAAGCTGGCGCGGCCGCCCCGACATATCGTGACGGCGCCGGCGGATACGCCCTTCCTGCCGCGTGATCTTGTGGAACGACTGGAAGCCGCCCTGCCCGCCGGGGATGCGATTGTCGTCGCCTCGTCTGCGGGACGAGGACATCCGGTAGTCGCACTCTGGCCGCTTGCGCTCGCCGACGATCTCGAGAACTGGCTCGCCGATCCCGAGAACCGCCGGCTCCAGGCCTTCATCGCGCGCCATCCGTCGGCCTCCGTCGATTTTGCGCCGATCGAAACACGACAGGGACCGCTCGATCCGTTCTTCAACGTCAACACGCCGGATGATCTCGCCCTCGCGAAAGCCCTTCTGGAGGAGGAAGACGGATGACCGCAACACCAAGGATCTTCGGCATTTCCGGCTGGAAGAATTCCGGCAAGACCGGGCTCGCCGTCCGCCTGGTCGCAGAGTTCACCCGCCGCGGCTACCGGATCTCGACGATCAAGCACGCCCACCACGACTTCGACATCGACAAGGTCGGCGCCGACAGCTACCGCCATCGCGAGGCGGGCGCCCATGAGGTGGCGATCGTCTCGGGAACGCGCTACGCGATCATGCACGAGTTGCGTGGGGCACCGGAACCGAGCTTTGCGGAAATCCTGGCGCGGATCGCACCCTGCGATCTCATCCTGATCGAGGGATACAAGCGCGAACCGGTTCCGAAGATCGAAGCGCGACGGCTGGAGGCGAAAAGCCGCGAACCGCTCGCGCCCACCGATCCGCACATCGTCGCGATTGCGGCGGACCATCCGGTCACCGATACCGAGCTGCCGGTGTTCGACCTCGACGACACGGTGGCGATCGCGGATTTCGTCGCCCGCGTCACCGGGCTGCCGCCGCTCCCCTCCACCGCCGCCTGAACAGACGAAAGAGCCGCCGGCGGATGCCGACGGCCCTTTTCTTCTGCCTGACCGATGTGCTTACCGGTTCGCCGCAACCGGCCGCACCAGCGGCGTCACACGACGGATCGTCACGCGCCGGTTCTGCTGTTCGGCAGCCTGCGTGCGGATCTTGAGGTACCGCTCGCCGTAGCCCTGGACCGACATGTTCTCCGGCGGAATGCCGTAGACTTCGGTGAGCAGGTTGGCGACCGTCTCGGCACGACGATCCGAAAGCACGAGGTTCGAGCGGTCCGAACCGACGGCATCCGTGTGGCCTTCGATGAGGAACACCTCGCCGGGGTCCTTCGCCAGCACCTTTTCCATCGCCTCGGCGACCTTTCGCAGGGTTTTTGCCTGAGAGAGCGGCACCTCCGCCGATCCGGACGCAAAGGTGATGGTATCGAGATCGATGCGCCGGACCTTGTCCCGCAGGCGGGCCGACGACTTCACTTCCTCGATCGAATAGACGCGTTCCACCCGCTCGACCGGCGGCTGGGCGAGGAAGTCATAGTAGTCGCGGTCCGGAGCGTCCGACATCGTGACGATATAGTCGTCGAGCGGGACGGTGAGACGCATCGGCGGCAGGCTGTAGCCGACGTCGACATAGACGCGCGGGCGATCCGTATCCGCCTCCGGGACGTAGAACAGGACGTATTCGTCGCCATCCTCGGTGATCCGCGAGCGCTGGATGATGTCGCCATAACGGCTGTAGATGGTGACGATCCGCGTCCCGTTCCCGCGCACAACTGTCTCGCGGACACGACCACGCGGCAGTTCCTCATAGTAGCTCTCCTCGGCGTCGTAGCGGATGCGCTGGCGCTCGTCGCCACGAACGACCACCTGGTTGCCGACATTGATGATCGTGCGGTCGTCGATCTGTTCGAGGACCCTTACCTCGGTGACCTGATTGGACACGTTGTTCTGGATCACCGTGTTGTTGGTCACGTTGGTGACGTTGGTCACGTTGTTTATGACCGTCTGCGGAACCTCGAAGGTGGGGGCGGCCTCAAGCCTCGTTCCCTCTTCCTTGATCGCCGCATCGAAGGTCTGTTGCTCGACCTGGATCGCTTCGGCTTGCGCAGCCGCATCGCTCTCCGGCAGCGGCGCGACCGGCTCTTCCGACCTCAACTGCATGCGCTGTTCACGCACACCTTCGCCTCCAGTGTTGTCCGCATCCTTGTCGCTGTCGAGAACGGCGGCACCGTTGTCGACCGGCAGGACGACCGTCTCGGCGGTCTTGGACGGATCCTCGGCGATCTGCTGCTTCTCTTCTTCGCTCCGGGTGTCGACGATTTCCGGAACAGGAGCCTCTTCCGGGGGCTCGACGGCCGGGATCACGGCCTGCTCACCCTGCTGCTCCGGAGCCTGGTCGGCGGTCGACTGGTCGGGAGCGGCCGGAGCCTCGCCCTGCGTCGCATCCGGCGCAGGTGCCTGCTGTTCCTCTACCGGAGCCTGTTCCTCGGCCGGAGTTTGCTGCTCTTCGGCAGGCGCTTGCTGTTCTTCGGCCGGAGCTTGCTGCTCTTCGGCGGGCGCCTGCTGTTCTTCGACCGGGGCCTGCTCCTCGGTTGGAGCCTGCTCCTCTACGGGCGCCTGTTCTTCAGCGGGGGCCGGCTCTTCAGCAGGAGTCTGTTCCTCTACGGGCGGCTGCTCCTCGGCCGGGGCCTGCTCTTCTGCAGGAGCCTGCGGCTCCTCCGCAGGTGCCTGTTGTTCCTCAACCGGGGCCTGCTCTTCCGCAGGAGCCTGCTCCTCGGCAGGCGCTTGCTCTTCGATTGGCGCCTGTTCCTCTACGGGCGGCTGCTCTTCGACCGGCGCCTGCTCTTCAGCCGGGGCCTGTTCTTCAACCGGGGTCTGTTCTTCCGCAGGTGCCTGCTCCTCGGCAGGCGCTTGCTCTTCGATTGGAGCCTGTTCCTCTACGGGCGGCTGCTCTTCGACCGGCGCCTGCTCTTCAGCCGGGGCCTGTTCTTCCGCAGGTGCCTGCTCCTCGGCAGGCGCTTGCTCTTCGATTGGAGCCTGCTCCTCTACGGGCGCCTGCTCTTCGACCGGCGCCTGTTCCTCGGCCGGAGCCTGCGGACACGCGTCGGCCGATTCGGCTTCGCTTCCGTCGCCGCAGGTTACCTGCGCGACAAGAATGCCCTGCCCCTCGGTGCGGGAGGGGGCAGTAGCCTCCTGGATCTGCGAGACGGCCCGTGCCGCGACCGGCTCCACGATGACGGCCGCCGAAAGAACCGGCACGGCAACCGTGGCGAACAGTTTGGATCTCAAAGTCATTTCGTCTTCCTTGTGACGCGTGTCTGCACGCACTTCCGAGGAGCGAACAAGAGAAGACGGCATTGTTGTGTCCGTCCGCTGGTCCTCCCGCTCCTGATCAACGGACCCTAGTTTGCGGCAAATTAACCGCAGCTGAACGGAAAAGGTTTCAGGCGTCGCCGGATTTAACCATCTGGAGCAATACTGTTGCTCGACATGCCGCGAACTCGACAGTCTCATGCGTTTTTTGGATAACGGCGTCTTTGCTGTTGATTTTCCGTAAAAAAGAGTAGGAATATCCTCGCAGGCCGGGCACGCTCGGTGCCGCCTTCCCAGTTAGCGCGGGAATGACAACCGCGCGGATGACCAACAGAGAGGATCACTATGCGTATCTCCACCCGTTTCTTTGCAGCGGTGTCCATTGCCGCGTTGTCGCTTTTCGCGGGCAGCGCCATGGCCGAAGGCGAAAAGCTGATCATCGGCACCGAAGGCGCCTACCCGCCCTTCAACAACCTGCAGGCCGACGGCACCCTGGTCGGTTTCGACATCGACATCGCCAAGGCTCTCTGCGAAGAAATGAATGTCGAATGTGAATTCGTCACCCAGGACTGGGACGGCATCATCCCTGCCCTGCAGGCGAAGAAGTTCGACGCCATCATCGCCTCCATGTCGATCACGCCGGAACGGCTTGAAAAGGTCGATTTCTCCGAGAAATACTACAACACCGGACCGGCGATCGCCGTTGCGAAGGACTCGCCGATCAAGGCGGTCGAGGACCTGAAGGGCAAGGTCCTCGGCGCACAGTCGTCCACCACCCACGCCAACTATGCTGAAAAGCACATGGCCGATTCCGAGCTGAAGCTCTACCCGACGACGGACGAGTACAAGCTCGATCTCGAAGGCGGTCGCGTCGACGCCGTCATCGATGACGTCGTGGTTCTGTCCGAATGGGTCAAGTCGGACGCAGGCGCCTGCTGCAAGATCATGGTTGCCCTCACGCCCGATATCGAAATCAACGGTCCCGGTGCCGGCATTGCCGTCCGCAAGGGCGAAACCGCGCTGGCCGACAAGTTCAGCGCCGCGATCAAGGCGATTCGCGCCAACGGCAAGTACAAGGAAATCAACGACAAGTACTTCGACTTCGACGTTTACGGCGAGTAATCGCCGGTCTCGGAGATCGCTCACAAATGGCGGGAGGCTGGTTCTTCCGCCATTTACGTTCCGTGCAAACGGAAATAGGGACAAGGCGGCGTAGACCGCGACAGGGGAACAGGCATGAGCGGATTGCTTTCCGCGATCGGCGCACTCTGGGCCTGGGTGCAATATACGTTTGATCCGTTCTGCGGACCGGCAGGCCTCTTTACTCTCTTCGGCTCCTCTCTGGCATCGTGCGGCCCCGAGGGGTGGGGCGACGAAATCGCTTTCGGCGTAAAGGTGACGGTGACGCTATCGTTGGCGACGTTGCCCGTCGGGCTTGTGATGGGGTTCCTGATCGCGCTCGCCATGCAATCGCAGGACAAGGTGCTGAGACTGGCGGGCGGCATCTACACGACGATCTTCCGTGGCCTTCCGGAACTCCTGACGCTCTTCATCGTCTATTACGGCCTGCAAATGGCGATCCAGGCCTTTCTCAACGCCTTCGGCTATGATGAACGTGTCGAGATCAACGCCTTCGTCTCGGGCATGATCGCCCTGTCGGTCGTGTTTTCCTCGTACTGCTCGGAAGTCCTGCTTTCGGCTTTCCGCGCCATCCCGCAGGGACAGTACGAAGCCGGCGACGCGCTCGGCCTTCACCGCGGACGGACGATGCGGCTCGTCATCCTGCCGCAGCTGATCCGGATCGCCCTGCCCGGCCTCGGAAATCTCTGGATGAACCTTCTGAAGGACACCGCACTCGTCTCGGTGATCGGCCTCACCGACATCCTGCGCCAGACGGGCGTCGCGGCAAAGGTCAGCAAGGAAGCCTTCTTCTTCTACGTGCTCGCCTGCGGCCTCTATCTCGGGCTCGCCGTTCTTTCGTCGGGCGGCCTCAGTCTGATCGACCGCTGGAGCCACCGTGCGGAGGCCCGCCGATGAGCTACGCGACCGATCTCATCGCTCCCCGCCCCGCCCCCGTCGTGCCGCCTAAGCCGCCGACTGCGGGTCGCATGATCGGCTATGTGGGGCTTGCCCTCTGGGCCCTCCTGGCGCTCTCGCTGATCTACATGATGGTCAGCAACTGGGACACCGACAAATTCGTCAAGTACGGGCCACGCTACCTTTCCGGCCTCTGGGTGACGGCAACCCTCGTCTTCGCCTCCATCCTTTTCGGCGCCCTCCTTTCGATGCCGATCGCCTTTGCCAGGATGTCGAAGAACCGCGTGCTGAACGCGATTTCCTACGCCTACGTCTACGTGTTCCGCGGGACGCCGCTGCTGGCGCAGATCTACCTCATCTATTACGGCCTCGGCAGTTTCCGTTCGCAGATCGAGGCGGTCGGGCTCTGGTGGTTCTTCCGCGAGGCCTGGTATTGCGCGCTCCTCTCGATGACCATGAACACGGCCGCCTACCAGGCCGAGATCCTGCGCGGCGCCATCCAGAGCGTTCCGAACGGCCAGATCGAGGGGGCCAAATCGCTCGGCCTTTCGCCGTTCGTCACCTTCTGGAAGGTCATCCTGCCGCAGGCCCTCATCGTCGCGCTTCGCCCTTACGGCAACGAGATCGTGCTGATGATCAAGGGGTCAGCGGTCGTCGCGGTCGTCACCGTGCTCGATCTCATGGGCCAGACACGCTACACCTTCTCGCGCACCTTCGACTATCAGGCCTATCTCTGGGCCGCGGTCTTCTATCTCTCGATCGTCGAAACAATGCGGCACGTCTGGGCCGCCCTCGAAGCCCGCCTGACCCGCCACCTGAAGCGCTGACGGCGTCCCGCATCCGCCCTGCACGAAACAGCGGGGCGGATGTGGCAGCACTCGCGCAGGACTGCTGCTATCCAACTGAATAAGAAAGATATTTCCCGTCATCTCTCCGGATATTAAGCTTCGCTTAAGCAAACCGGTGCTTCCATGATCATGTCTGGGAAAGACCCCGTCGGGGTGCGACAGAAGCGGCAAACGCCATTCGTTCCGGCGGGAAAGCAATGGGAACAGCGTTGCGAGGCTGCGATGAACCACGACATGGAAATGATGCTGAAAGGCTACGGCCTGACCACCGCACAAATTCTCTACCGGATGCCCGATCACCCCGCCGTGCTGCAGACCTATGTCTGGCAGCACTATGATCTCGCGCCGGAATTTCCGGAGATGAAGAGCTTCCTGAAATTCTGGCAGGAAAAGCTCGACGGCCCGCTTCATTCGGTCTGCTACGTGCATCGCCGGCTGATCGGCGCGAACGAATGGCGCGCGCTGAAGGGCGAATTCATCCTCCACTGAAAGGATGTCACACATGAACCTCGCCGTGGGCGAATTCGCCCTCGTCGGGTTCCTTGTGGAGGGCCGCATAGAGTATGCCCGCGTGCCAGACGCCGACGATCGCCAGCACGACCCAGCCCGGCACGGCGCCGAGCGCCGCATTGTCGACCAACTGCCCTAGCGAATGGACCAGATCCGCGCGCGACTGGTCCGGCAGGAGTTTCGGTGTCGAGATCTTCAGGCTCCAGGCCAGGAGAAGGATCAAGTACATCCAGCAGTAATTGCGGCGGATACGGCGGAAGAGTGCCTCGCGATAGCTTATGAGGAATGTCGGCTGGCGCAGGCTCTTGGCGATCGCTGCGGCCCAATCCGGATTGAGTTCGTCGTCGGGGCATAGCGCCTGGGAAAAGTAGTAGCGCTCGAGCTGCCGGACGCGGGCGCGATAGACGTCGAAGAAGCGATAGCGCCGCGCCTCGATCAGCAGGAAGAGAGAAATGAGCAGCATGGCGAAAAGCACGACACCATGGTGCGAGGTCGGTGTCGACAGGGACACCGACAGCAAACCGGCGACCACGGTGATCGCCCAGTTGGAACTCCGGTCGATACGGTCGCGCCAGCTGATCATGCGGCCAATCTCGCCGCGATAGTAGTGAATGATCAGGTTCGCTTTTTCGGCGGAGGTGACGGGCAATGTCGGCGCCCTGCGCACCTCTTGCGCCATCGCCGCACGAAGCGGTGACTCGTCGGCCATGTTTCCCCCGAAACGCTGGATGCATCGAGCAATGTCCCTACAACGAGGAAGCTCGCCCGCGGGTTCCGTGCGTCTGCATTGCCAAACTCGCCCGGAGCCTGTAGACCCGGCCCACGCGGCGCCAAGCGCCGGAGAACGAACGCCTTTCGAGGAGCTCCCCATGGCAAAGATCGACGAAGAAGCACTGGCGGAGGCCTATAGTCGCGCACTCACGCTCGAAAAGGCCGGCAATGTCGACGCCGCCGTCGAGGCCTACCGGCACGTTCTCGAACTCGATCCCGAAGACCACGGCGGGGCAGCCGTCCGCATCGCCGCGCTCGGCCGTGGTGAGACGCCACCGAAGGCCCCGGACGCCTACGTCGAGACGCTTTTCGACCAGCATGCCGAGGCCTTCGAGGACATCCTCGTCGAACAGCTCGGCTATGCCGTGCCGATGATGGTGCGCCAGCGCCTGCAGGCGCTCGCCCTCGGTCCGTTTCGGCGCATGCTCGATCTCGGCTGCGGCACCGGGCTCACCGGCGGCGCGCTGCGCGACATGGTCGGCGACATCACCGGCATCGACATCTCGGAGAACATGGTCGAGCTCGCCCACGAGAAGGACCTCTACGAAACCCTCTACGTCGCCGAAGTCGAGGATTTTCTCGAAGACAACGATGAAGAAGCCTTCGACCTCATCACCGCGACGGACGTGCTGCCCTATCTCGGCGCGCTCGAGCCGCTCTTCTTCGGCGCAGCCGAAAACATGGTGCCGGGCGGCATCTTCGTCTTCTCCTCCGAGACGCTCCCCGCCGAAGACGGCCGAGCCTACATCGTCGGCCCGCACCAGCGCTTCCTGCACACCGAGGCCTATATCCGCGAACGCCTGGAACAGACCGGCTTCGAGATCGTCGAGCTCGGCGAGATCAACGTCCGCATGCAGGACGGCGAACCGAGCCCCGGCCATCTGGTGATTGCGCGCCTGAAGGGGTGAACGGTCGCCGACCGTCGGCCCATCTCTGCCGGAGATCGCGATTGAGGAGACCGCGTCTTTCCTCTAAAGCTTTCGCTGCAAACGAACTTTCGGGAGAGACGGCATGGCCAAGATTGCATTCATCGGACTGGGCGTCATGGGATATCCCATGGCCGGACACCTGAAGGCGAAGGGGGGCCATGACGTCACCGTCTACAACCGGACGGCGGCCAAGGCCGAGAGCTGGGTGAAGCAGCACGGCGGCCAATCCGCCGCCACGCCGGCCGAAGCAGCGCGCGACGCCGATTTCGTCTTCACCTGCGTCGGCAACGACGACGACCTCCGTTCCGTGACCATCGGCCCGGACGGCGTCCTTGCCGGCATGAAGGCCGGCGCCGTGCTGATCGACAACACCACCGCCTCAGCCGAAGTCGCCCGCGAACTCTATGAGGCCGCGAAGGCCAGAGGCTGCGACTTCATCGACGCCCCTGTCTCCGGCGGTCAGGCAGGTGCCGAGAACGGCGTTCTGACGGTGATGTGCGGCGGTGACGAAGCGGCCTTCGAGCACGCCCGACCGGTCATCGACGCCTATGCCCGGATGGTCGGGCTCATGGGCCCCGCCGGTGCCGGCCAGCTCACCAAGATGGTCAACCAGATCTGCATCGCCGGTCTCGTCCAGGGCCTCGCGGAAGGGATTCACTTTGGCAAGAAAGCCGGCTTGGACATTGAAAAGGTTATCGAAGTCATCTCCAAGGGCGCGGCCGGCTCGTGGCAGATGGAAAACCGCTACAAAACGATGAACCAGGGCAAGTACGACTTCGGCTTCGCCGTCGACTGGATGCGCAAGGACCTCGACATCGTGCTCTCCGAAGCCCGCCGCAACGGCGCCGCCCTGCCCGTCACCGCGCTCGTCGACCAGTTCTACGGCGAGGTGCAGAAGCTCGGCGGCAAGCGCTGGGATACCTCCTCGCTTCTCGCGCGGCTGGAAAAATGACCCTCGGACCGGCCGCGATCACCGACGAGATCGTCGCCTTCCTGCAAACGCTCAGGAATGACGAGAACATCGCCGGCATGGGCCGGTTCGGTATCGTGACAGACAATGCGCTGGGCATCTCCAACCCGGTGATGCAGAAGATCGCCCGGCAGGTGAAGAAGAACCCTGCCCGTGCGCTCGAACTCTGGGAGACCGGCATCCGTGAAGCACGGATGCTGGCACTCTATACGCTGGACCCGAAGACGCTGGAGGCTGCAACGGCGCGCCGTCTCGCCGGCGATTTCGCATCCTGGGAGATCGTCGACGCTGCCGCCGACCTCTTCGTGACCGCCCGGCTCGAAGGCCTCATTCCCGAATTCGCCGAGGATGCGCGCGAGTTCGTGCGCCGCACCGCCTTTTCGATGATCGCCTCGGCGGCGGTCCATCTGAAACGGGAGCCGGACGGCTTGATCCTCGGTTATCTGGCGCTGGTCGAAGCGCATGCTACGGACGAGCGCAACTTCGTCCGCAAGGCGGTGAACTGGGCGCTCCGCAACATCGGCAAACGCAACCGAAATTGCCACGGCCCGGCGCTGGCGCTGGCGCAGAAGCTCGCCACCAGCGCTGACAAGACCGCGCGCTGGATCGGCAAGGACGCCGTGCGCGAGCTTACGAGCGAAAAGGTGCTGGAACGCCTGAAGGACTGAACCTCGAACGAGGTCAGTCCTCCTGGGACTTCTGATTGTCGAGGATCATGTAGTCGAGCGGCAGCTCGGTCGTGTACTTGATCTGCTCCATGGCGAAGGCCGAGGAGACGTCGCGGATCTCGATGCGGGCGATCAGGCGCTTGTAGAAGGCGTCGTAGGCGGCGATGTCCGGAACGACGACACGCAGGAGATAGTCGACGTCGCCGCTCATGCGGTAGAATTCGACGACTTCCGGAAAATCCACCACCACTTCGGAGAAGCGCTTCAGCCATTCGATCGAATGGGTGTTGGTGCGGATCGACACGAAGACGGTGACCTTGGTGTTGACCTTGCCGGGATCAAGAAGCGCCACCCGCCGGCGAATGACGCCATCCTCCTCCATTTTCTGGATTCGGCGCCAGCAGGGCGTCGTGGAAAGCCCGACCTTCTTGGCGAGATCGGCCACGGCGAGCGTGGAGTCTTCCTGGAGTATGCGCAAAATCTTTCGGTCGAGACGGTCCATGCCCTGATCCTTCGGAAAATTATTCCCGGTATAGCGGAGATTTTCCGTTTTGAAAGCTCACAAAGGCGAAGAACACAAACGATCCACTTCCTCGCGCAGGACCGGAAGCAACTCCTGATCGAACCACGGATTCGTCTTCAGCCATCCCGTGTTTCGCCAGCTCGGATGCGGCAGCGGCAACACGCTTGGGCCGGGCGAGCCGGAGCAATGGATGTAGTCTCGCCAATGTCGCACGGTTTCGCCGAGCGTTCGCTTGCGCCGGCTGCCGAGATGCCAGGCCTGCGCATATTGTCCGACGGCGAGGACGAGCTCGATCTGCGGCATCGTGGCGAGCACCCGCTCGCGCCAGGCAGGCGCGCATTCACGCCGCGGCGGCAGGTCGTGACCCTGACTGTTGTAGCCGGGAAAGCAGAAACCCATTGGAACGATGGCGAAACGATCTGGGTCGTAGAAGGCCTCGCGATCCACCCCCATCCATTGCCGCAAGCGGTCGCCGGAGGCATCGTTGAAGGGCAACCCCGTTTCGTGGACCCGAAGACCGGGCGCCTGACCGGCAATCAGGATGCGCGCCGTCCCGGAAAGGACGGCGACCGGGCGCGGCTCGTGCGGCAGGCGGTGCGCCATGCCGCCTCGCGGCCGGTCACGGCAGATACGGCAAAGCGCGATCTCCCTGCGCAACGTTTCCAGCGCGTCGTCCGCCATCGGCAGGCCGTCAGAGCGCCGCACTCGGACGTGAGGCGACCTCGCGGTACCAGCGCCACACATGGGTGAACTCGTCCGGGCAGGTGATACGCGCCGGCTTCATGAAGTCGAAGGCGATCATCGTCGTGATGTCGGCGATGGTATAGCGCTGTCCGGCGACATAGGGCCGGCCGGCAAGTTCGTCGTTCAGGAACCGCAGGAACTCGACAGCCTTCTGCTTGTTGACCTCGCCCCATTCCGGCACCTGCGGCACTTCCCACGACACCATCGCCGGATGGATGTGCCGGAAGGCCGCGGCGACGGCCGTCAAGTAGATGAGCTCGGCGCGGCGGTTCCACATCTCGACGATCGCCCGATCCTTGGCATCGGTCCCGAAGAGCGGCGGATCGGGTTGAAGCTCCTCGAAATAGCGGCAGATCGCGACGGATTCGCAAAGGACCGTACCGTCGTCGAGTTCGAGGATCGGAAGGCGCTGCAGCGGGTTCTTGGCGGTGAGTTCCGGCGCCCTGTGACCGAGGGTGTTCATATCCACCGGCACGATCTCGACCGCGATGCCCTTTTCCTTCAAAAACACCGTCACCCGGCGCGGATTGGGCGCCCGTCCGCCATCGTAAAGCTTCATCTGTTTCCTCCGTGGTCGGTCAATTGATACCAAAGAGCCGCCGGAGAAAAGCAAAAAGACGGTCGCCCGCATCGGCTGGCGCCATATCGCCCGTGTCCAGGCCGTTCGCCCGTCGCCATACCTCCGGGCGTTCGAACGCCCCGCTCCAGATGCCGAAACCCTCCCGGCGGGCGACGGCTTCCTCCGCGGAATAGCCGCCGTAGGAAACGGCAAACCCCTCCCTGACCATGAGCGCGTTCACGTCGGTCTCACCTGACCGGCAGCGCACCAGCCGCCGTCCGTAGCGGTCGTCGGCCCTCCCCGTGCAGACGAGACCCGGACTCGCCAGAAACGTGGCAAGGCGGCGCTTCGCCTCGACGCCGCAGGGCCAGGTCTGGCGGTCGGGCCGCCGGCATTTCTGCGAGAGCTCGGGCGCATCGATGCTTTCGAGCCTCGCCCGGCCCTTGCCGTTGGCGAGCGTATCCCCGTCGACGGCGACGAGATCGCCGGAGAAGTTCCGTTCCCCGTCCCGATCGAGTTTGGCGATGATCAGCAGCGCGAGCAGCAACATGGCGACGCCGACCACGCCATCGCGAAAGATGCGCCGAAACCTGGTCACAATCCGGCCTTCTTCACAAACGAAGGCTTTTCGAGCATGGCAAACAAATCCTTTTCGAGAGCATCTTCTTAATCTTTTGCCTCTAGTCTCGCATGATCGCGCGACAGACGACATTTTGAAGCATGAATAAAGGCGTCCCGACCACGGCCGACAAGAACATCGTTGACCTTTCCCGCAGCCACCGAAACAAGGCTGTGTCGAAAGCGGTTCGCACGATGCGCGAACGGCTACAATCAAGCCATTCCGGCTCCCCGGCCTTTGATCGCGAATTGCTCGGAATGCACGTCGACTCGGCCCTGCAGGGCGCGGCGGTCGTGCCGTTCATGGTCCTGCTCGCCGGCGGCCTCGGGGCCTATGTCAGCCCTGCGCCGTGGATCTATTCCTGGGCACTGCTGACCCTCACTGTCCACTCGCTCAACATCCTGCTCGCCCGTCACATCTCGAAACGCGATCGGGCGACGCTTGCGACCACGAGATGGCGTCGCCTTCTGCTCCTCGGTCAGGCCGGCATGGGCGTGTGCTGGGCGGTCTTTGCCCTGCAGGGCTGTGAGAGCTGTACAGGCGACACCTTCGTCCTTTTCAAGGGCGCGGTGCTGCTCATCGTCCTGTCCGTCACGGCGATGGCCAACATACTCCTGCGCGGTGCCGTGGTGTTCGGCTTCCTGCCGACGGTAGCAGCCCTCATCTACACCACCTCTGCGACGCGCGCGCCGCTCGAGGCGGGCCTCCTCGGCATGTTCACGATCGCGCTGGTGTTCTTCTTCTTCATCACGCTCCGCCTCTACCAGAACAACCTGAAGCTCCTTTCCTTCCAGAGCGAGAAGGACGATCTCATCGCCGAACTCGAAGTCGCGAAATCCCTTTCCGACGAGGCGCGCCGGCGGGCGGAAGAGGCGAACCTCGCAAAATCGCGCTTCCTCGCCTCGATGTCGCATGAGCTGCGCACGCCGCTCAACGCCATCCTCGGCTTTTCCGAGGTCATGGCCACCGAAGTGCTCGGACCGCTCAACAACCCGCTCTACAAGGAATATTCCGACGATATCCACCGCTCGGGCCAGCATCTCCTCAACCTGATCAACGAGATCCTCGACCTGTCGCGCATCGAGGCCGGCAAATTCGAACTGAACGAAGAGGCGGTGTCGCTGCTGGATCTCGCGGAAGACTGCATCGGCATGGTGCAGCTGCGCGCCAAGGGCAAGAACATCACGATCGAAGAGCAGTTCGAGCAGGCCCTGCCCGACGTCTGGGCCGACGAGAAGGCGATCCGTCAGGTCATCCTGAACCTGCTGTCGAATGCGGTGAAGTTCACGCCGCAGGGCGGCGAAATCCTGGTTAAGGCCGGCTGGACGGTGGGCGGCGGCCAATACGTGTCGATCCGTGACAACGGCCCCGGCATTCCCGAAAACGAAATCCCGATCGTGCTTTCGGCCTTCGGACAGGGCTCGGTCGCGATCAAGAGCGCAGAACAGGGTACCGGTCTCGGCCTGCCGATCGTGCAGGCGATCCTTGCCAAGCACGGCGGCGAGTTCAAGCTGAAGTCGAAGCTGCGGGAAGGCACCGAGGTGATCGCCATCCTGCCGGCACGCCGCGTGCTGCAGAGCATCCCCGCCTTCTCGGAAACGCAGGCCGTCCAGCCGCGCAGGCGCCAGTTCGCCTGAACATCGGGGCCTGACGGCGATCGCGCGGTGTCCCCGGAGGCTTCGCGCATCTGTCATCGAAACGCGCTAGCGTCACGCTGTCTCGTTCATCACCCTTCCCGGAGCTGCCATGAATACGTACCTGAGCGCGGTCGCGCTGAGCGCCACTCTCCTCGCATCCACCGCGTCCCCGTGCCACGCCCAGGGTGCCGTCACGGAATTGACCGTAATGAGCTTCAACATCTGGGGCGGTGGCGCCAACGAGGGAAAGGACGTCGCGGAGACTGCGGCGGTCATTCGCGCCGCCGGCGCCGATATCATCGGTATTCAGGAAACCAAGCCCGAGCCGGAGGTTTGCGAGGCGGATGACTGCAAGCCGGTCGGCGAGAGCGTCGCGGCAAAGCTCGCTGAAGCGCTCGGCTTCCACTACTACGACCAGGCGCAGGACAATCCGGCGCTCTGGGCAAACGCCATCCTGAGCCGCTACCCGATCGGCAAGGCGACCGCCCACGACACCGGCGCGGCAATCAACGTCAACGGTCGCAAGGTCTATGTGTTCAACATCCACCCGACCGACTACCCCTACCAGCCCTACCAGCTTCTCGACATCGAATATGGTCCGGCGCCGTTCCTGAAAACGGCAGAGGAAGCGGTCACGGCCGCCACAGCCGCCCGCGGCCCGGCGATCGACCTCCTGATGAGCGATCTCAAGGAGGCAGACGGCGCGGACGCCGTATTCCTGTTCGGTGATTTCAACGAGCCGTCCTTCCGCGACTGGACCGACGCCTCCGCAAAAGCCGGCCACCAGCCGATGGCCGTGCGATACCCGACCACGTTGCGCGTCGAGGGAGAAGGCGGCTTCACCGACCTCTACCGTGCAGCCTTCCCCGAGGAGGTCGCCAAGCCCGCCTATACATGGACACCGACGAGTGAAACGACGGATCCGGAGGACCATCACGACCGGATCGACTTCACCTTCGGCAAGGCGAAAAACCTCACGGTGATGAAGGCCGGCATCGTCGGAGAGAAGGCGCCCGAGGCGGACATCGTCGTCACGCCCTGGCCTTCGGATCACCGCGCCTCCGTCGCCACGGTCCGCTTCTGAGGAGCGACGACGCGCGAAAGCTCGCGGCGAGCGGTCAGAAGAAAACCACGGTCGCCGCGAAGATGCCGTTCACGAGGATCAGGCAGAAGACGGCAAACGACCCGAGATCCTTGGCATTGCGCCCGACCGTCGAGATTTCCGGAGACACCCGGTCGACCAGTTCCTCGATCGCTGTGTTGAGCGCTTCGACGGCAAAGAGCAGCAGCATCAGGACCGCATAGGTCACGATCTCGCCGAAGCTCGCGCCGACCAGCCAGAACAGTACGAACCCGGCGGCGAAGGCGAGGAGTTCATGGCGGAAGGCCGATTCCTCGTAAAGTCTCAGAAAGCCCTGCAGCGAATAGCGTGCAGCCGCAAAGAAGTGCGCAATACCCGTTTCCTTGCGGATGGGATTGCCCGTGTCGTCGGCGGGGGCCGCCGTGTGGCGCTTCTCCTCAGCCATCGGTCTGGTTGCTCACGCCCGCGCTCTCGAATGTCGCCATGCCGGAGTGGCAGGCGGCAGCCGCCTTGACGATCCCGGCGGCGAGGGCAGCGCCCGAGCCTTCGCCGAGGCGCATGCCGAGCGCCAGAAGCGGCGTCTTGCCGAGCTTCTCAATGGCCTTCAGGTGACCCGGCTCCCCGGAAACGTGGCCGATCAGGCAGTGGTCGAGTGCCGAAGGGTTGGCAGCCTTGAGGATCGCTGCGGCCGAGGTCGCGACGTAGCCGTCGATCAGGACCGGAATTCGCTGCACGCGGGCAGCCAGGATGGCGCCGGCCATGGCGGCGATCTCGCGTCCCCCGAGTCGCCTCAGAACCTCGAGCGGGTCGTCGAGATGGGCGCGATGGAACTCGACGGCCGTCTTCACGGCATTGATCTTGCGCTCCAGCAGCTCGCCGTGCGAGCCGGTGCCGGGACCGACCCATTCCTCGGCCGTGCCGCCGTAGAGCGCGAGGTTGATCGCCGCGGCGATCGTCGTGTTGCCGATCCCCATCTCACCGATGCAGAGAAGATCGGTGCCGCCGGCGATCGCCTCCATGCCGAAAGCCATGGTCGCGGCGCAGTCGCGCTCCGAGAGCGCCGCCTCGCAGGTGATGTCGCCGGTCGGATATTCAAGCGCGAGGTCGAAGATCTTGAGGCCAAGGTCGTAGGTCGCGCAGATCTGGTTGATCGCAGCGCCGCCGGCAGCGAAGTTCTCGACCATCTGCTGGGTGACGGACGGCGGGAAAGGCGTGATGCCATGCCTGGTGACGCCGTGATTGCCGGCGAAGATCGCCACCAGCGGACGGTTGACCGCCGGCGGACGGCCGGTCCAGGCGGCAAGCCACATGGCGATTTCTTCGAGCCGGCCGAGCGATCCCGGCGGCTTGGTCAACTGCCGGTCACGGTCACGCGCAGCGACGAGGGCGGCGGTCTCCGGCCCCGGCAGGTCGCGCAGCAGCGCACGGAAATCGTCGAACGGCAGGCCGGTCACAGTCATGAAGGAGGCTTCCTTGTCTTTTTCCGCCAAATCGGCTTTGTGGGTTCCTCTAATACTGAGCGCCGGCCACCGCAACAACCGAAATTGCGGCCAATGCTGTCGCGAACGCAACGGAGCATCAGGCGGCCATGGCTTTGCGCAAATTCCTGAACGATACGGCAAGGGCCGTCGGTTTCCTGAGCCGTATTCCCGTTCCGGCGCATGTCTTCGAGGGAGATGACGGCAGGCTCTCGCGAACGGTGCGCGCCTTTGCCCCGGCAGGGGTCGTGATCGCCCTGCCCGGTGCGACGGTGCTCGCTGTCATGCTTGCGGCAGGTGCCGGCCCGCTGCTCGCAGCGGTCTGCGCCGTCACGGCGCAGGTGCTGACGATCGGCGCCCTCCACGAGGATGCCCTCGGCGACGCGGCCGACGGTTTCGGTGGCGGTCGCGACCGCGAACACGCGCTTCAGATCATGAAGGACAGCCGCGTCGGCTCCTACGGCGCAGTGGCCCTCGTCCTCATTCTCGGCCTCAGGATCGCCGCGCTTTCCGAGCTCGTGACGGCAACCTCGCCGCTCGCCGCAGCGGCTTGCGTGATCGGCGTTGCCGCGCTCAGCCGGGCGCTGATGGTCTGGCACTGGTCCGCGCTGCCCTCGGCCCGCACGCAAGGCGTGGCCGCCGCTGCGGGCATGCCGGAGAAGCCCGCCCTGCAGACGGCGCTCGTGAGCGGCGCGATCCTCGCCGTCCTCTTCGTTCTGCCCGCCACGTCGCTCTTCACGACGATCGTCACCCTGGCGACAGCGGCTTTCGCCGCCGCCGTCTTCACCTCCCTGACCAGGAAGAAGCTCCGGGGCCATACCGGCGATACGATCGGCGCGACGCAGCAGGTCTGCGAGGCCGCAGCGCTCATCGCCCTTGCAGTGAGTTCCTGACCGGACGATATAGAGGAGGCACCACAAGGAACGCCGATGGAATCGCCCTGCATCCTCGTCTGCTCGATCGACATGAAGACCGGCCTCTGCTTCGGCTGCGGCCGGACCAAGGACGAGATCGCACTCTGGACCTCCTATACGGATGCCGAGCGCCGGGCGATCATGGCCACTTTGCCCGCGAGGCTCGAGACCGTCGAGCGCAAGCCGCGCCGAGAAACCCGCCGCAGCCGTATGGCGCGGGAGCGCGAGAACGGCTGATGCGGCTTCTCGTCGTCTTTCTCATTCTCGGCTTCGGCCTCGTCGTCCTCCTGTTTACCAACGGCGGCGCCCGGAACTTCGGCATGGACGACGACAGCTTCGGCGAGATGATCCGGCTGTTGCCGTTCGCCCTGCTGCTCTCGGTCGGTATCCTCGCAAGCCGGCGAAGCATGGGGGAAACGGTGCGCCAAATGGCGCTCTGGCTGCTGATCATCCTGGCACTGGTCACCGCCTATCTCTACCGCAGCGAACTCCGCTCCGTCGGCGAACGGCTGCTTGCCGGGCTCGTCCCCGGCAGGGCCGTCGTCGTGACCGCAAGCGACGGCGGCAATGAGGTCGTGCTGCACAAATCGCTTGGCGGTCATTTCGTGACCAACGTCGATGTCGACGGCGTATCCGTGCCGATGGTCGTCGACACGGGCGCGAGCTCGGTCGCCCTGAGTTACGAGGACGCCTTGCGGATCGGCATCGATCCGGCGCGTTTGAGCTTCACCCGGACGATCCTGACGGCCAACGGCCGCGCCATGGCCGCCCCGGCCCGGCTCCGGCAGGTGGCGATCGGTCCTATTCTTCGCACTGACGTCGAAGGACTGGTGGTCGAGGACGGCAAGCTCGACCAGAGCCTGCTCGGCATGAGCTTCCTGTCCACCCTGCAGTCGCTGCAGATGCAGTCGGACGAATTGCGCCTCAGGGACTGATCCGGCCTTTCGTCATCAGTTGCGAAGCTTGTACCCCGTTCTGAACACCCACGAGAGAAAGCCGAGACAGAGCCCGAGGAAGGTGACGATCATCAGGATGCTGATGAGCGGCTCGACGTCCGATATCTCGAAGAAACTCCAGCGGAAACCGCTCACGAGATACAGAACCGGGTTGAAATGACTGACCGTCTGCCAGAACGGCGGCAGGACCTCGACAGAATAGAAGGTACCGCCGAGGAAGATGAGCGGCGGAACGACCAGCATCGGCACGAGGCTCAACTGCTCGAAATTCTTCGCCCATATGCCGATGATGAAGCCAGCGAGACTGAATGTGACGGCGGTCATCAGCATGAAGAACAGCATGAGAAAAGGGTGCGCGATCGAGAGATCGACGAAGAAGGCGGCCGTCGCCAGGATGATGAGCCCGATGATCATGCCCTTGGTGGTCGCCGCCCCGACATAGCCGATCAGCACCTCCGTCATCGCGACCGGGGACGAGAGAACCTCGTAGATCGTTCCGGTGAACTTCGGGAAATAGATTCCGCTCGATCCGTTCGCCACGCATTGCGAGATCAGCGTCAGCATGATGAGACCAGGCGTGATGAAACCGCCGTAGGCGACGCCGCCAATCTCCTGCATGCGCGAGCCGACGGCCGCACCGAAGACGATGAAGTAGAGCGCGGTGGAAACCACCGGCGACACCACGCTCTGAAGCAGCGTTCGGCGGGTACGCGCCATCTCGTAGAAATAGATCGCCTTGATCGCCTCGACGTTCATGCCTTTTCTCCGATGAGCGAAACGAAGATGTCCTCGAGTGACGACTGCTGCGTCGAAAGGTCGGAAAACCGCACCCCTGCCGCCTCGATGGCGGAAAGGAGGCCGGTGATGCCCCCGTGATTGGTCTGCCGGTCGTAATCGTAGATGAGTTGCGTGCCGCCGGGGGAAAGCTCGAGCTGCCAGGGGGCGAGATGCGGCGGCACGGCATCGATCGGCTCGACGAGATCGATGGCGAGCTGCTTGCGCCCGAGCTTGCGCATCAGCGTGTCCTTGTCCTCGACCAGGAGCAGTTCGCCATGGTTGATAATGCCGATCCGGTCGGCGATCTCTTCCGCCTCCTCGATATAGTGCGTCGTCAGGATCACGGTCACGCCGCCCTCGCGCAGCCGCGAGACGAGCTGCCACATGTCCTTGCGCAGGTTGACGTCGACACCCGCCGTCGGCTCATCGAGGAAGAGAAGGCGCGGCTGGTGTGCCAGCGCTTTTGCGATCAGCACGCGCCGCTTCATCCCGCCGGAAAGCTCACGCAGCGCATTGTCACGCTTGTCCCACAGTGACAGCTCGCGGAGGATACTCTCGATATAGGCCGGGTCCGGCTTCCTGCCGTGGAGACCGCGCGAGAAGCTCACGGTGTTGAACACGGTCTCGAAAAGATCGGTCGTTAGTTCCTGCGGGACGAGGCCGATGATCGACCGCGTCTCGCGGAATTCGCTGACGACGTCATGACCGGCCACCAGCACCTGACCGCCGCTCGGATTGGCGATGCCGCAGGCAATCGAGATCAGCGTCGTCTTGCCGGCGCCGTTCGGGCCGAGAAGCGCGATGATCTCTCCTTCGGAAATGTCGAGCGAGACACCCTTGAGGGCCTCGAAACCGTTGGCATAGGTCTTCTTGAGATCACGAATGGAAAGGATCGGAGACATGGGGAAGAAGCTCCTGGAGGGTCGCGAACCCTCTATATAGAAACCTCGAGCCGGGATACCACCCCACCCTCTGCACTACTTCTCGGGCCGTTACGCTCGTGCCGGCCTTCACGTCCCGACTGGCTTCAACGTCAGTTCCTGCAGGATGGCAAGCTCGGAATAGACACGATTTCGGCCATAGCGCTTGGCGAGATAGAGGAACTGGTCCGCGGCGTTGAGGTAGTTGCTGAAGTTCTCCTGCCCCTCGACCTGTGCCACGCCGATGGAGGCGGTGACACCGAGGTCGGCGTCATCGAGGGCGACCCTGACCTCCGCGATCTGATGGCGCAGCATTTCGCAGAAATCGCTCGCTTGCTGGATGTCCATGCCAACCAGCAGGATCCCGAATTCCTCGCCGCCGAGCCGCGCGAGCATGTGGTCCGTATCGTCGAGCGTCTCCCGCAGCCGGGTCGCCACCGCCTTCAGCACCCGGTCGCCGATCTCGTGGCCGTAGGTGTCGTTCAGCCGCTTGAAATGGTCGATATCGAGCATCGCCATGCTGCAGGCCTCGCCGCGATCGAGGCAGGAGGCGACGATCGCAGGTCCCTCGTCGAAGAAATGGCGACGGTTGCGCAGGCCCGTGAGGTAGTCGCTGAAGGCCGCCAGCCGCAGTTGCCGGATCTGCGACAGCGTCTCGACATTGTGCCCGATCCGGCACTGCAACTCCTCGACGACGAAAGGCCGGTAGACGAAATCATTGGCGCCGGCCTTGAGAAAGCTCGCCGAGAGCAGCCGGTCGGCCGAAGAGGAAATGCCGATGATCCTGACCCGGTCGGACGTATGCACCCGCCGAATGCGGCGCGTCAGTTCGTAGCCGTCCATGTCGGGCATGTTGTAGTCGGTGACGACGAGTTCGATGCCGGGATGCTGTTCGAGCGTCGTCATCGCTTCCGTCCCGGTCGATGCCTCGAAAACCTGGAACTGCTGCAGCCTGAGGAGATCGGCGAGCATCTTGCGGGCAGACGGAACGTCGTCGACGACGAGAACGCGCACGCCGCGGTTGGCGAGAATGCGGTCGACAGCGGCGATCACCATGTCGATCGCCCGCTCGTTGTTCTTGATGACGTAATCGGCAACGCCGCGCGCAACCACCCGCTCACGCATGTGGCGATTGAAGTCGGCCGTGAAGACGACGGCCGGGATATCGTGTTGAACCACCTGATCGAGGATCTGGCCGTCGGGCGAGTCGGGCAGGTTCAGATCCACCACCGCGACGTCGTATTGCCGGGCCCTGCCGGCGACGGCGTGCCGGAAGTCCTCGGTCGTCGCGCAGTGGGTGACCTTGAGGCCGTGTTCCTTTTCGAACCGGTGAGACAGGATCGAGGAGAGCGTTCGCGAATCCTCGATGACCAGAACATGCCCCTTCCTTCGCGAGGAAGGCCTGGTATCCGCAGTCATTTCGGTTGGCAAAGACATTGCTCTTACTTCCATAAGCCGAATGAGTGGCACTACGTCGATAGATGCAGGTATCGGTCGGGCGCTCGCGCACCCGACCCCGTTCTTCTCACTTGCGTACGGGCAGCCCTCAGGGGAGTCTTTGCTGCGCCGCCTTTATCTGGGTCAGGGTGTCGAGATTCTGGTTCACCCGGCAGTAGAACTCCTCGTCGATGAACGGCCGCAACATGAAATCATTGCCGCCGACCTTGAGGAAACGTGCCGATAGCAGGCGATCCGTCGAGGAAGAGACCCCGATGATCCGCAGCTCGTGAGACCCCCTCACCCCCCTTATCCGTCTCGTCAGTTCGAATCCGTCGACATCAGGCATGTTGTAATCAGTGATAACCAGCCCGATATCCTGATTTGCCTTAAGTATTTCGAGCGCCTTCGCACCACTTTCCGCCAGACTGACGCGAAAATTGTAGCGTTTCAACCGGCTCGACAGCAAAGCGCGCGCTGTCGGACTGTCATCCACAACAAGAACGTGGTGACGATGATTCGTGAGGAAGCGACAGACCGATTCCGCGAGCATTTCGACCGCGAAAATATTGTCCTTCAGAATATAGTCGACGATGTCCTTGGCGAGCAGTTTTTCCCGCAACTGCTCCTGGAAGGTGCCGGTGAAAATGATCGTCGGAATGTTGAGATCGACCAGGTATTCCAGCGCCTCACCCTTCTCGGCTCCGGGCAGATTGATGTTCGAAATCGCCAGGGTCACCGGCTCATCCGAAAGCTCGTTCGCGGCCTGCAGGTCCTCGAAAGAGCGACAGATTTCCACATCGATGTTGAAGAGCTCCTTGAGCCTGGTGCGGATCATCGAGGTGAAAACGTTCGAGTCTTCCGCGACGATGATACGCGCATCCGGAAAGGATTCTCCGGTATACTGCATGCCCGAAATACCAAGGAAAGTCATGGAGCGCCTTTGCTGCTTTTTATCGACGCCGGACGTTAGACCGAATGGTTTGCCGAACTATTAATCGGAGATCCTTCAGACAACACTTGCCGACAAGCTGAGAAGCGGCATTTGGCCGCTTCTCGTTTGCTCCCGTAGGAAAATGCTCTCTCGGATTGGTTCGGCGCAGCAGCGCGCCCTTCTCACTTGACGGTGGCCGCGCCGTCCTTGATCTCGATGGTCTCCCCACCCTCGAGGCCGATGCGATCGCCGCTCGGCAGCGTCACGAAGCAGCCGGAAGGGCAGAAGCTTTCGCTCGCGCCGGCGTCGACGGCAAGCTCGACGCGCGAGCCGTCTTCCACGACCTGCAGAATAATCGTCGACGATCCGCTGTTGATGACCGTTGCCGCCAGGGCACCGGAGGCCATGCACGTCGAAAGGAGAACACTCAGTACCAGTTTCGTCATCTTTTCGCGGCGTCTCGCGGACGCCTCCCCCTGCTCGTCGTCGGAGTCCGGTCATCCCTTCATCCGACACTCCTCTTTTATCGCGGCCAGCCTGAACGCCGCCTGAACACCCCTACCGTGGCAAACTGCCACTCGCCTCGTCGGCGGGCAACCCGTCGCCCGCCATCCGCGGCAATTCGTCGATCGCAGCAAGCATCGGGCCGCCGCTCCCCGGCGTCTCGCCCGGACGTCTTGCGTCGCCGGCGGAACGCACGTGCAGGTGAACATCCTGCTGCGGGAACGGTATTTCCACCCCTTCGGCCCGGAACCGCTCCAGGATCATGACATGGATGTCGTTCTTGACGCCACGGGCATTCAGCACATCGCCGATGAAGAAGCAGAGACGGAAATCGAGCGAAGACGCGCCGAAGCCATCGAAAATGACGAAGGGCTCGGGGTTGCGCAGGACACCCTCATGCGTCTGGGCGATTTCCTCGAGGATCGCCATCACCTTTCGCGGATCGCTGTCGTAGCCGACACCGACCGGGATATCCACGCGACCGAGACTGTTGCGATGCGTCCAGTTTCCGACCGAAGCATTGATGAGTTCGGAGTTCGGCACGATGATCGACTGGCGCTGGAAGGTCTCGATTTCGGTCGCGCGCACGGAAATACGCCGAACGAATCCTTCCGTCGTGCCGGTCGCGACCCAGTCGCCGACCTTGAACGGCCGCTCTGCCAGGAGGATGAGCCCGGAGACGAAATTCGACACGATGTTCTGGAGACCGAAGCCGATGCCGAGAGAGAGAGCACCGGCCACAAGTGCCAGGCTCGACAGGTCGATGCCGGCGGCCGAGACACCGATGAGCCCGGCGAGCGCCGTGCCCAGGTAGCCGATCGCTGTCCGGACCGAATTGCGCACGCCGGGATCGACCTGCGAGCGCGCCATGATGCTGCCGTCCAGCCACTTCTGGAACCAGCGGGTTCCGACGAGGCCGAGAATGAAAAGCAGAATGCCGCCGAGGATGCCGAACACGGAAAAGCGGATGCTGCCGACGTTGACCTCGGTGAACATGGTGAAGAGCCATGCCTCGATGTCGCGCGGCTGAAAGCCCCAGGAGATCAGGATCAGCGGAATGCCGATCGAGAGCGCAAAAAGGTAGATCAGCAGACCTGCCGCCATGCCGGTCTGGTCGAGAGCCACCGGGTTGAGCAGGAAGCGCCGTTCGAGATAACGGCCGACCCGCGTGTCGCCGAAACGGTTAGGTTCGGAGATCGCCTTTCCCGACAGGATGCCGATATACATCGTGACGACCACGGCGCCGTTGACGATGATCTGCGTTGTAAGGAAGCGCGCAAGCCCGACATAGCCGACGGCGCTCAGGAAGATCAGCCCGAGCCCGACGAGCCGCAGCGACATGGCCACCCATCGTGGCCACGGCCGGCCCGGCGCGCGGGGGTCGCCCGTTTCGGCGACAATCGGCGTCATGAAGGAGACGGCGAAGATGATGAGGCCGACCAGCGTGGAGGAGATAAAACTCTTGAACACCGTCAGGACGACCGGTGATCCGAGCGCCTCGCTGATGGTGCCGAAGACATAGTCGAGGCCGTTGATAACCGCCATCAGGAGGACGGCCGTCACGAGGTGGCGCGCGCCGCGGTCGGAGACCCGGATCAGCCTCCAGCTCGGCGCTTTCGGAGCCAGCACCGCTTGCGTCAGCAGGCCGACGAAAACGACGAGCCCCGCGAAGGCGAGCGAGACCGCCATCATCGGCGCGATGTCCTGCCGGAGCACCTTGAACGTATCGAGAAAGAAATAGGTCGCCGCCAGGAAGACGCAGAGCGCCAGCGTCGGCAGGATGGTCGACCAGAAGGCGACCGACAGGCGGCTCATGTAGCTCGGCGCCTCGATCGCCGGATCGCGCTTTATCAGCCGCCCGAACAGCCGATACTCGACGAACATCAGAACGAGAGCGAGCGACAGCGACAGCATCACGGCGATGCCGAGCGGCGCGCGCTTGAACTTCAGGATGAAGGTCACCCAGCTGCTGAGCGTGCGCTGGAAGTCCGAGGCTTCCTGAGAGAACGAACTCGCCGCCTGGGAGAAGACCTCGGCCGATATCTCGGTATGGGCGAACAGCTGCTCGGCAAACAGCTCGCGGCGCATCCTGGTGATGGCGTTGGAGAGCTCCGACGCCTTGATCGAAATATCCTCCGCCTGCCCCGTCAGCGTGTTGATCTCCAGCCGGTTGGCGGTGAGCTTGTGACGTTCCTGCGTGACTGCCTCTGCCTCCGGCGGCTGCCCGTCCTTCGGCGGTTCGCCGAGCTGGTCGAGCCGCGACTTGATCTCGTTCAGGCGCGGCCGCAGATCGACCGACACCTTCAGGACCTCGCGGATCAGCGAATCGACGCGCGCCTTGATATCGGTCAGTGCGGCATCGTCGCTCGCCCGGCGCTCGACGTCCGCGGCGAGCGCGTCCAGCCGCTTCCTTACGTCCGCGATGTGATCGGCCGCCTTCTGCTCCGGGGTTGCGTCCGGTGCAACAACCGGCTCCTGCGCCTGTGCGAGGCGTGTCCCGACAGGTGACAGGAGGAAATCCCCTGCCCCCGCCGTCAGCAGGAGGAGGAAGATAATGCGGAATAACGACAAGGCTGATCCTTCATTCGCTGGTGGCGGAACGAGGCGGACAATAGTACCTGACGCCACGAAAGAAAAGAAACGGCTCCACGATCCCGGCACCATCAAGGCGCAAACGACGCGCAACCGGAGAATCGGCATTAAGAGCGCCGGCAACGGCAGATACGAAGTTATCCACAGTAATCCACAGGCAAAAATCGTGAATTCGGGGAGAATAGCGAGAACACAGCAAGAACATCAAGAAGGCAATGAGAACATAAGGCGACCATCCGCCAGCGACCGGCTCCCCCTCCGACAGCACCACCCGGACGCAAAAAAGGGGCGGCTGATTGCCACCCCTGGAACTCCGTCTCCGCATCAAGTCGGAAATCTTGTTCTACCCGACCTACCGTCGATCAGTCGTCGCCACCGTCGTGATCGCCACCGTCGTGGTCTCCACCGTCGTGGTCTCCACCATCATGGTCTCCACCATCATGATCGCCACCATCATGGTCTCCACCATCATGGTCTCCACCGTCGTGGTTATCGCCATGATCGTCGTCACCGCTGTCGTCCGACCCGTTGTCATCGTCCGATCCGTTATGATCGTCGTCCGAACCGTTGTGGTCGTCGTCGGAGCCGTTCACGTCGTCGTCGGTACCGTTGTCGTCGTTGCTTGCGGTAACCCGGTCACCGTCGTCGGAATCGCCCGTGCTGGACGAAGACGCCAGACCGAGACATGCGGCAACCGTCGCGCAGCCGCCGGCATGGGCCGGGCCGGAGACGAGAGCAGAAGCCATCAGGGTGAGCATTGCAGTGGTTGCCAGAAACTTGTTCATTTTGTGCACTCCTCGTTGAACACAGGAGCCGTCATAACGAACAGAAGCTGACAGATAGCTGACCGAAAATATAGAATTTTTCATAAGTGTCGATTTTCTGCACTCGATACCGATCAGCCGGTACCACGATTTTCAGTGCAGGAAAGAAGAAATGGTGGGTGATGTAGGGCTCGAACCTACGACCCGCTGATTAAGAGTCAGCTGCTCTACCAACTGAGCTAATCACCCGACCGTCGCGCCGTCTGGCGGCGTGAGGGGGCGTATAAACAGGATCGGAGAACTTGTCCAGCGCCGAAGCGAAAAAACTTTCGCCACGGCGGGAAAAAATTCACACCCACAACGTAACCATCTGTTTTTACAGATCTAACGACCCGGACGCCACGCGCACGGCCTGACCGCCGATACGCGCCCGCGCAATTTCGCCGTCCGCGACGTCGATATGGAGATGGATGTAGGAAGGCCGACCCATTTCCACGCCCTGCTCCACCAGCAGCGGGTGGTGACCGTCGGGAAGCGCATCAAAATGGTGGACGGCGCCGGAGAGCGCCGCGACCGCCGAACCCGTCGCCGGGTCCTCGCCGATGCCCATGTCGGCACTGAACATGCGTGCGTGAAACTTTGCTCCGTGATGGATGCCGCCGCGGCAATAGACATAGGCCGAAGCGAGGCCTCCCTCAGCAAACGGCGCGATCCTCTCCCAGAACTGCGGATCGAAGTCGATCCTCTCGACCGCGCCAATGTTCTGGACGGGAATCATGATGAAGGGAACGCCGGCGCTCCAGAGCGAGGGGACGTGGTTCTCGAACCCGATCTGCTGCGGTTTGAGCGAGAGTGCCTCGGCGAGGGCCTGCCGGTCGAAGGCGAGATCGATCCGGCTCGAATTACGCGGCAGGTCGAATTCGGCAAAGCTCGCCTCGCCTTCCCGCAGCCTGACGGCGCAGCGCACCGGTCCGACATTTTCTTCCAGCACCGAGACGAGTTCGGTAGCACCGTTCGCCCCTTCCCTTTCGGCGAGCGCGATCGCGGTCCCCACCGTCGGATGTCCCGCGAAGGGCAGTTCCCGCGCCGGTGTGAAGATGCGGATGCGCGCGGTATGCGTCGCATTTGCCGCCGGCATCACGAAAACCGTTTCGGAGAGGTTCGTCTCGCGGGCGATCGCCTGCATTTCCGGATCGGACAAACCCTCGCCGTCGAAGACGACACAAAGCGGATTGCCCGCAAGTCTGCTGTCGGTGAAAACGTCATAGATGCAGTATTGCCGCACCAATCTCTCTCCTCGCCGCATTTCGTCGCCTGCACACTGCCCCAGCCGCAGCGGCGGTGCAAGCGAGGGCGTCAGCGGTCCCCGGAGAAGAACCAGTGGATGAGCGGCAGCATGGCGGCGGCGTAACGATGGGCGGACGGATCGGCCGAACGGATCGCGACGGCACCGGCAATCTCCGCCCGTTCTTCGCCGCGCATGTGCTCCTCGATTCGTTCGACGAGCTCGCGGGCGTTCTCGCGCCGCCGGAAGAACTGATAGATCGTCACCCGCCGCCGCTGATGGCTGGCGAACAGCCGGTCGTCGGTCTCGTCCGCCGTAAGCTCGAGACCGGTCTCTTCCCTGACTTCGCGCAGCATGTTGCCGATGAGGTCGCAATGTCCTTCGACGACGTCACCGTCATCGAGCGAGCCGGCAGCGCAGTAGACCTGTCCGGGATTGGCGGTGTGTTCGGACATCCTGACGGCGATGATCGCCCCGTCCGAGGAAACGATCACCGGGAAACCGAAGAGGTGGAAGCCGCTCGTCGGGGCGGGCTGGCTGCGCCACCAGAGAAAGGTCGAATAGGGAATGATGTGTCCCGTCCCGCAGATTGTTCCCTCCTGAAAATCCAGGCGCCGCTGGAACACGATCTTCCCGTCGAACAGGGCCGGATTGCGCGAAACCTCCTCGCGCCAGTTGCGCGCCGCCGCCTCCCGCTCCGCCAGATGAAAGGGATGGTCCCCCGGCTCCACCGCCAGCGTGACCTGCCGCACCGGAAAGAGCATCTTCTCCGGCGGCCACAGGAGTTCGGCATGATCCGGGGCAAGGTTCATAGCATAAGTCCCGATGTGGCGAGGTGAGCTGGCGAAGGCACCGCCGGAAGCGGAGCCCGAACGCTCCGGGTTGAACACGCGAACGAAAAGTGATGAGGCCGGGATCAAATGTCAAATCAGGTGTCGCCGCACCTCGGATCGACACCTTTTCCTCCGCCCCGCAGGACGCCCGGGCGAGGGATTGCGACACCGTCGCCCGACAGGTCGCCGCCGGCCCCGGACTTTTATTGGGCCGACATCGCCCCCGAGCGGCTATCTTGTTGATGTGGGGAGAGAATTCCTGCGATCACCGTCTCTATCCGAAAAATGGACGAAGGCATGAGCATGAGGACGAACACCAACTGGCGGGCGCGGTTGCGCTACGAATTCGACAAGAGCATGGCGGCAGGAACCGTCGCGCTGATCGGCTGGCTGGCGCTCGTCTCGCTCGTCGTCATCATCATCGCGGCAGCGTTCCTCTCATTGAGCGGAATCGGCCCCGACGACGGCTCGCCCGTCACCTTCATCGAGGCGGCGTGGGAATCGCTGATGCGTACCATGGACGCCGGCACGATGGGCGGCGATCAGGGCTGGAGCTTCCGCGGCGTGTCGCTCGCCGTGACGTTCGCCGGCATCTTCGTCTTCTCCGCCCTCATCAGCGTGATCAGTTCCGGCCTCGAGGGCAAGCTCGACGAACTGCGCAAGGGCCGCTCCCATGTCATCGAGAACGACCACACGATCATTCTCAACTGGTCGGCCTCGATCTTCGACATCATTTCGGAACTGGTGATCGCCAACCAGAGCCGCAAACGCGCCCGCATCGTCGTCATGGCGACGAGGGACAAGGTGGAAATGGAAGAGGAGATTGCCGCCAAGGTCGGCGATCTCAAGAACACCAGAATCATCTGCCGCAGCGGCGATCCGACCGACCTCTACGACCTCGGCATCCTGAGCCCGCAAACCTCGCGGTCGGTGATCGTCCTTTCACCGGACACTGACGATCCGGACTCGCAGGTCATCAAGACCGTGCTCGCGCTCGTCAACGATCCGAATCGCCGCACGGCGCCCTACAAGATTGCCGCCGAAATCCGTGACGCGGCCAATGCTGAGGTCGCGACGATCGTCGGTGGACGCGAAATGCAGCTCGTGCTCGCCGACGACCTGATCTCGCGGATCGTCGTCCATTCCAGCCGCCAGTCCGGCCTGAGCGCCGTCTATTCGGAACTCCTCGACTTCGACGGATGCGAGATCTACACGCTCGACCAGCCGGACCTCGTGGGCAAGCCGTTCGGCGCCGCCGCGATGTCCTACGACAGCTCGACGCTGATCGGCATCTGCGACACGGAAGGCAGGGTGCACCTCAATCCGTCGCCGAACCGTGTCTTCTCGCCCGGAGAGAAGGCGATCATCATCGCCGAGGACGATGCCTCGATCAAAATCTCGTCCACCCCGGCCGTTTGTGCCAAGGACTCGATCCTGCCCGTCGTCGTGCGAGAGCCTTGTCCCGAGCGGACGCTCATCCTCGGCTGGAACCGGCGCGGTCCGCTGATCGCCACGGAACTCGCCCGCTACGTCGCTCCCGGCTCGCTGCTGACGATCGCCGCCGACACACCGCAGTTCGAACGGGAGGCTTCCTCGCTCGCAGTGCCCGGATCGGGTTTCACCGTGGAATACAGAGTGATCGACACGAGCAGCCGGACCGCCCTCGAGGCCCTCGACGTTCCGTCCTACGACCACGTTCTCGTCCTCGGCTACAGCGACGACATGCCGGCCCAGTCGGCCGATACCCGGACGCTCGTCACCCTCCTGCAGCTACGCAAGATCGCGGAGCGCGCCGGCAAGCACGTCAGCGTCGTCAGCGAGATGATCGACGTGCGCAACCGCGAGCTCGCGGAAGTGACGCGCGCGGACGATTTCGTCGTCAGCAACAAGCTGGTCAGCCTGATGCTCGCGCAGACCTCCGAGAACGAGTACATGGCGGCGATCTTCGGTGAACTGCTCGACGAAGAAGGATCGGAAATCTACCTCCGTCCGCTGTCGGACTATGTCGCGATCGACAGGCCGGTGAACTTCCACACGATCGCGCTCTCGGCGCTGCGCCGCGGCGAAATCGCGATCGGCTACCGGCGACAGCGCGAGAACGATCCCGACGAGCGCAATCTCGGCGGCGTCACGGTCAATCCGAACCGCAGCGACATGATCTCTTTCGACAAGAACGACATGGTAATCGTCCTGGCACGCGACTGAACGACGCCGTCCCCACGGCGGTTCTCCACAACGTCCCGCATGACAAAGGCCCGTCGTCTCCGGCGAGCCTTTGTCACATCAGCTTGCCTGCAATGAACTCAGGCCGCAGCCGCGATCGCACCGCCGATCAGCCGTCCGAGCCGCTTGATGCCCTCGTCGATCATCGCCTCGTCGGCGCAGGAGAAGGAGAGCCGGATCGTATTGGTGCCCGAACGGTCGGCGAAGAACGCCTGACCCGGCACGAAGGCCACCTTTTCCGTCTCGACGGAGCGGGCGAGAAGCGCGGCCCCGTCCATGCCGTCCGGCAGCGTGACCCAGATGAACATGCCGCCCTCCGGCCTGGTCCAGACCGTGCCGGCGGGCATGTAGCGGTCGAGCGCTGCGAGCATGGCGTTGCGGCGGCCGCTGTAGGCGGCCCTGATCTTGGCGACTTGCTCGTGGAAATAGCGCGCGGCGACGTGCGCGATGGCGATCTGGTTGATGGTCGAGGAATGCAGGTCGGCCGCCTGCTTGATCAGGACCAGTTTGCGAACGACCGGCGTGGCCGCGACGACATAGCCGACCCGCAGGCCCGGCGCGAGCGTCTTGGAAAAACTGCCGCAATAGATCGTGCGCGTGTTTTCGATCGAGCCCTTCCGCGCAATCTCGAGCGAAAGGATCGGCGGGGTCGCCTCGCCCTCGTAGCGCAGGTGCTGGTAGGCCGCGTCCTCGATGACCGCGACGTTGAGTTCCTCGGCCATGGCGAGAAGACGCTCGCGGCCCGCACGATCGACCGTCTCCCCGGTCGGATTGGCGAAGTCGGACGAGAGGTAGGCGAACTTGACCTCGCCGCCCGCCTTCTGCGCCGCCGATCGGTAGCTCTCCGGTGTCCGGTTGCCGGAAAGGGTCAGCTGGTCGAAGGTCGGCTCGTAGGCGTTGAAGGCCTGCAGGGCGCCGAGATAGGTCGGCCAGGTGACGAGTGCCGTGTCCTTCGGCGACAGGAAGAGCTTGCCGACGTAATCGAGCGCCTGCTGCGAACCCGAGGTGATGAAGATGTTGTCGGCCGTGCAGTCGATACCGATCCGGCCCATCTCGCGCTGCAGCCATTCGCGCAACGGCTTGTAGCCTTCGCTCACCGAATATTGCAGTGCCGCGCCGACCCCCTCGCCCGAAAAGATGTCTGCATAGGCAGCTTTGAATTGCTCGTCAGGGAAAAGCTTCGGATCAGGAATCCCGCCCGCGAACGAAATGATGTCCGGCTTGTCGAGCAGTTTCAGGAGTTCACGGATTTCCGATGCACGCATACGCGACGAGCGCGTCGCGAAGATCGCTTCCCAGTTCAGCATGGGTGTTTCCTCGGTATGTTCTGGAAGCTCCACAAGATCATGGATACATCATTAAGTCAACAATACTGACCTATATTGCAGCACAACAAAACGATGCGACTCGTGGTCCGGAGCCGGTCCTGACGCGACGCGGTGGCAGAGGCAATACTCCGGAGAACGCGGCGTCCGGATTCGCCGGCCGGGCCTACCGCGGGCCATGCGACGCCCCCGCTCCCGCTGTTTCGGCGGACCGACCCAACGCACCCGCGAGCAGGGCCTGTGCCGCCCAGAGGACGACCTCTTGGGCCTCGCCGGATTTGAGGTCGCAGACATCCTTCAGAACCACGAGCGTTTCAATCCCGGTCATCAGGGCCAGGCCGTGAACCAGCCGCCGAAATTCGTCAGGCGGAAGCGTCTGTCGTAGAGGCTCGAGCGCCGCGGTCAGCCATGCAATGCGACGTGCACCTCTCTTGGCCTCGCCCTTGCCGCTGACGCTGCTTGCCAGCAGCGCCCTGAACATCGCTTCGTTCGTTTCCACCATGTCGTAGACCTGCCGGACGACGCTCTCCACCCGGAGGGGCACTGAAACAACCCCGTCGCCCTCCTTCGGAAGTTCGATGCTTATGCCGCTTGCCACCGCGTCAAGCGCCGCCTCCCGAATCATATCTTCCGGGGTCGAGAAATAGCGGTAGGCAGTCGCCCGGGAGATGCCGGCATGATCGGCCACGTCGGCGACCGACGGCTGCTGGCCCTTCGCTGTCAGGTCCTGCGCAGCGCGCAGCAACTCGGCGCGGGTCCGACGCTTCTGATTTACACGTTCGAAACTTTTCTCTTGACCGGTCATTCCTACCTCTTTATGAGACACAAATCTCATTACGGTGCAAATGTAGCATAAAGCCAGGAGGACGCAACCATGGATGCCACAGTTGAAAATCCGGACGGCATGACCGTTCCGTCGAAGACACTTCATTTCCTCGGAAATCTTCTCACCTTCCGTGCGCGGTCGGCCCAGACCGGCGGCAGTTTCTCCCTCGCGGAATGCCTGACGGCGCCGGGCGCCGGTTCACCACCCCATACGCAAAGGGACGAGGAGGCCTTTCTCGTCATCGAAGGGCAGTTCGAGTTCATGCTTGATGGAAAGACGCGCCTCTGCGGCCCGGGCGATTTCGTCCATGTCGCGCCGAACACGCCGCATGCCTTCCGCAACCCCGGCGACAGGCCGGCGCGAATGCTGATCATCAACCTTCCGGGCGGCTTCCACGAAGGCTTCTTCGACGCCGTCGGCGACGTCGTTGACCCAGCGACGACAAGCTTTCCGCCGATGTCGCCTCCCGACATCGCCATGATCGCCGCCGCGGCTTCACGCTACGGGATCGAGCTTCTGACGCCGTCAGCCTGACCGGCGACGTCATCTGCCGGCGACTGGGTTAGGGAAGTTTTAGGAAGCGCGGGCCGCCGGCAGTCGCTATCTGCCCTCAGCGCGACGGTGATCAGCCCCCGAAACTGCACGGGCGGAAAAGACGGGACGAAGACGTCGCGAAAACCTTGTTGTACAGTAAAAATCCGGGGGTCGATAAGCAGAGGGGATCCTGCCGCGCCTCCGCAAGAAAAGGAGAGGAAATCACAATGCGTGGACTACCGTTCTTCTGCCTGGCAAGCGCCAGCCTTTACGCTCTCGTGGCGATGTCGCTCGGCATCTACATGGGGGCCAGCCATGACCATGTGCTCGCGCCCGCCCACGCCCACCTGAACCTCGTGGGCTGGGTTTCGGTGGCGCTTTACGGCCTCTATTACCAGGCCGTCCCGACGGCCGCGGAAGCAAGACTGGCGAAGATTCATGTCGCCGTCGCCTCGCTCGGCGTCGTGCTGCTGGCGCCCGGAATTGCGCTGGCGGTTCTCGACATCACGGAAGGCCTGGCCTCGATCGGCTCGCTGGTCACCATCCTGTCGATGCTGCTGTTCGTGGCCGTGATCTTCACCAGTCGTAAGACCGCCTGAGACGAACAGCCCCACTGAGGCGCTGCCCCCCGATCGACGAGAAAGGCCGGAGAGGTCACCCTCCCCGGCCTTTTGTCTGTCGGCTCGCTGTCGGCGAGAACCGCTTAGTTCTTCGACTTGTCGACGAGCTTGTTCTTGCCGATCCACGGCATCATGCCGCGCAGCTTCTCGCCGACTTCCTCGATCTGGTGCTTGTCGTTCATGCGGCGGATACCCTTGAAGCGGGCAGCACCCGAATGCCATTCCTGCATCCACTCGGAGGTGAACTTGCCGGTCTGGATGTCGTGCAGGACGCGCTTCATTTCGGCCTTGGTTTCAGCCGTGATGATGCGCGGACCGGTGACGTACTCGCCCCACTCGGCGGTGTTGGAGATCGAGTAGTTCATGTTGGCGATGCCGCCTTCGTAGATCAGGTCGACGATCAGCTTCACTTCGTGCAGGCATTCGAAATAGGCCATTTCCGGCGCGTAGCCGCCTTCGACCAGCGTTTCGAAGCCGGCGCGGATGAGTTCGACCAGACCGCCGCAGAGAACGACCTGTTCGCCGAAGAGGTCGGTTTCGCACTCTTCCTGGAAGGTGGTTTCGATGATGCCCGAACGGCCGCCGCCGACGCCGCAGGCGTAGGAGAGAGCGAGTTCAAGGGCATTGCCGGACGCGTTCTGGTGAACGGCGACGAGGCACGGCACGCCGCCGCCCTTCTGGTATTCGCCGCGAACGGTGTGGCCCGGGCCCTTCGGCGCGATCATCACGACGTCGATGGAGGCCTTCGGCTCGATCAGGCCGAAGTGGACGTTGAGGCCGTGGGCGAAGGCGATTGCCGCGCCGTCACGGATGTTCGGGGCGATTTCCGACTTGTAGATGCCGGCCTGGAGTTCGTCCGGGGTCGCCATCATCATCAGGTCGGCCCAACCGGCCGCTTCGGCGACCGTCATGACCTTGAAGCCGTCGGCTTCGGCCTTCTTGGCAGTCGCGGAGCCCGCCTTGAGGGCGATGGCGACGTTCTGCGCACCGGAATCCTTGAGGTTCAGCGCATGCGCACGGCCCTGGCTGCCGTAGCCGATGATGGCAACCTTCTTCGACTTGATGAGGTTCAAGTCGGCATCACGATCGTAATAGACGCGCATTGTCTTTTCCTTCCCTATGCTTGTCCGTTTGTACCTGTTTGTGTCCGGCGACCTTCGGGAAAACCTCAGTCCGCCAGCATCTTCTCCGTGCCGTAGAGCGTCAGGAAGGACGAAACCGCCCTCGCCGCCCGGGCTCCGAAACTTTCGACATCCGGCTTCTCGCCGAGCAGCATGCGCACATGCATGTCCGAGACGATCAGGCCGTAGAGGGTTCGATAGGCTTCCTCGCCGTCGGAAAAGCGCAGCAAGCCGTCGCGCTGCCCGCTCTCCAGAAGCGCGCGCGCGCGCCGGTCGATCTGGCGCCGGCCGCGCTCGAGCAGCATCCGGCCGAGCTTCGATCCATCCCGGCTCGTCTGGCCGATCGCCAGGCGGTTGAGCGCCAGCGAAACGTCGCCGGCGAGCACGCCGAGGAGATCCCGGGCGAAGAGCTCGAGATGCTGCGTCAGGCTTTCCGCCGTCAATCGTTCACCCGAACGTTCGAAGGTTCGCACCTTGCTCGCCTGATAGGAGATCATCGCCGAAAGCAGGCCGTCGCGATCGCCGAACCACTTGTAGAGGCTCTCCTTCGAGCAGTTGGCCGCCCGCGCCAGTCCCGCCGTCGTCAGAGCCTTGTCGCCGCCCTCGACCAGAAGACGCAACGCCTCCGCCAGCACGGCGCTCTGGCGCGGTGTGAACTCGGTGGACGTGGAGTCGTCGGTCTGCAAGGCTACCCCCTCAAGTACCGTACTGTACGGTACTGTTCATTTAGCGCCTCGCCTTCGTCCCGTCAAGGGGCATGAAGAAGAGAACGCTGGCGCCGGAAACCCGTGAAAGAAGAAGGGTCCCACGGTCACATTAAGTTGAGGTCGATTTGCAAAAAATCATTAATTGTTCATAACGAGAAGCGTACGCCATATATATAACCTATTGTTTTACATGAATTTTCTTTTCAAGAGGGAGTGAGTAAAGCAAGTCACGGGATCGAACCGATCAGTTCTATGGGACACAATTCGATCTTGTAAATGCGGAAGAATGGATCCAGATATCTCTCATCGAACCGACAAGTTCGATAGAACGACGAAAGGAATTGGCCATGAAGACTCTCGCAACGGCAACCGCACTGGTCGCCTTCCTCGCAGGTGCCTCCATGGCCTTCGCCATCGAACCGATCCCCGGAAGCATCACCTATGGCGGTCACGTATCCGTCCTTGACGAGGCACCGGCCGGTTCGAACTTCCAGCATACCTTCTTCGCCGCGAACGGCGACAGGGTGCAGGAAGTCTACCGCGTAAATGTCGACCACACGGTCGAACTGGTCGCCCGCACTTACGTCGACAGGTGACCCCGATCAGAGCGTACGGACGATTTTCGCCCGTCACCACAACGCTAGATTTTATTCATGCGGGAGAATTGCCCGCATGACGGAAGAAACAAAAAGGAATGACATCATGAAGACCATCATTGCAGCAGCAACCGTCCTTGCCTCTCTCGCCACCTCCGCCTTCGCGCTCGAGCCGACCAACGGCCGTACCGTCTCCGGCGAACCTCAGGCGAGCTATGAGCAGGCACCGGCCGGCACGAGCCTCTTCCACACCGGCTCCATCAGCGACCAGAGCCGTAACGACTACCGTTACACGAACGACCGCGGCGTCACGTCGCTGGAGCCCACCAACGGCCACGAAGGCTGATCCTCCCCGGCCTAAATTGGCCCACGGCCCCGGAGCGCAAGCCCCGGGGCCCAAAGATGTCCGCATAGCTTCGCCCCAGTTTTGGCGTTTGGCGAGGCACCGGTTCCGCGCTATGGCTTCTCCCCGACGTCAATCCTCCACGGAGCACATCGATGCGGACCCAAATCTCTTCACTGTTGATCGCCGCCATCCTCGCCGTACTGCCGACCTCGGTCTTCGCGGCTGAAAACCGTTGCGGCTGGGTCCAGAACCCCACCCCCGGCAACTACTGGCTCGACGACCGCGACGGCACCTGGATCATAGCGACCCAGGGCTCGGAGAACGAAGCGCTCGGCATGGAGAACATGGGCGATCTCTCCGCCGGCGATTTCGTCAAGACCAACGGCTATTACGGTTATGCCTGCGGCTGCATGAAGGTCGAGACGGAGCACAACACCGATCCGCAGGACTCCTCGGCCGGCCGGATCACCGCGATCTATTCGTTCAAGCAGCTCAAGATCGCCAAGTGCAGCGCCGACAAGAGCCTGCCCAGGCCGGAATAGGGCCGATCGGCCCTACTCCTCATTCCGCATAGTTGACCGGAACCGCCTCGCCGGCCTTCAGGGTCTCCATCGAGATGAAGGCCGAGACGTCGAAGAGTTCGATACGGCGCACCAGTCGCCGGTAGACGACATCATACTGCTCGACCCGAGGAACGGCGATCTTCAGCAGGTAGTCATAGCTGCCTGTCAGCCGATGCGCCTCCACGACCTCCGGAATGTCGCTGATTGCCCGACGGAAGGCTTCCGTCCAGTCTTCCGAATGGTGCGAGGTCTTCACCAGCGCGAAGACGGTGGTCGGCACGCCGACCCTGTCACGATCGAGGATCGCGACCCGCCGCGCGATATACCCGGCCTCCTCCAGCCGCTGGATGCGGCGCGAGCAGGCCGAAGGTGACAGCGAAACCAGATCGGCAAGCTCGGAAACTTGTATTGCCGCGTCATGCTGCAGCGCATCCAGAATCTTTCGATCACGTTCGTCCAGCATCTCCCACCTCGATTCGAGACAGTTCACGCACACCGCGCGCGCGTTCAATGTTTCTTGCGCAATCCTGATGCATACATTAGCAGCCCGCATCCGAAGTTTGCAATCCGGTTGCTCGGAATCGGCCGGATAATTCCGGCAAAGTCCAGCAAGGGAACGCGACCATGAAGACAATCGGCCTCATCGGCGGCATGAGCTTCGAAAGCTCGGCAGTGTACTATCGTCACATCAACGAGATGGTTCGCAACCATCTGGGCGGCATCGCCTCGGCCGAAGTCTTGATGCACTCGGTCAACTTCGCCGAAATCGTCGGCTACCAGAAGGCCGGCCGCTGGGATCTCGCCGAGAATCGCCTGGCCGAATGCGCCCGCGGCCTCGAAACGGCAGGCGCCGATTGCGTTCTGATCTGCACCAACACCATGCATCTCGTCGCGGATGCGGTGGCCGCGCGCGTCGATGTTCCCCTCATCAACATCATCGACGTGACGGCCGCGGCGATCCGCGCCGCGGGCTTCAAGCGCCCGCTCCTCCTTGCCACCCGCTACACGATGGAGCACGGCTTCTACACCGAGCGAATGCGCAAGCAAGGCCTCGACCCGATGGTGCCCGAAGAAGCGGACCGGCAGACCGTGCACGACGTCATCTTCGACGAACTCTGCGCCGGCAAGGTCGTCGATGCCTCCCGCGAGGCCTATCTCGCGATCACCGACAAGGCGAAGGCGGCAGGTGCCGATTGCGTCATTCTCGGCTGCACCGAGATCTGCCTGCTGATCGACCCGGACCAGCTCTCGCTGCCCGGCTTTGATTCCACGCGGATTCATGCCGCCGCCGCCGTCGAACTCGCCATGTCCGAGGTCGAACCCGGCGAACAGTTGGTTGCCTGAGTCAACTAATTAGTTGCCAAAGTCTCATTTCTACTCTATCCGGCATTCGAGGAGAAAACGATGCCGGACAGAGACCTGACGACCATAGATGCCGTGCGTGCCTTCAACCGGTTCTACACCGACCGCATCGGCATTCTCGACCGCGCCTATCTCAAGGCGAACTGCACGTTGGCGGAAGCGCGCGTGATCTACGAACTCGGCGCCCGCGGGCGGGCCTCGGCCGCCGAGCTCGTCCGCGACCTGCACCTCGACCCCGCCTATCTGAGCCGCATCCTCAAGGCCTTCCGGACGAGAAGGCTGGTGGAGCAGACTCGCGACCCCGCCGACCGTCGCAGCCAAGTCATCACGCTGACGCCGGACGGCATGGCCGAATTCGAGGCCCTCGCAAATCTATCCAGAGATCAGCTCGCAACCATGCTGGAGGAGCTCGGCCCCGCCGAGCGAGGAACGCTCGTCGAGGCGATGGCAACGGTGACCCGTCTGCTCGACGCCGACAGGCGCAACGCCGTCCCGCCCGTGCTGCGGCCGCACCGGCCCGGCGATCTCGGCTGGATCGTGCAGTCGCAGGCGGAATTCTACACCCGCGAATTCGGCTGGAACGACCAGTTCGAGGCGCTCGTCAGCGATGTCGCCTCGAAGTTCCTGGCAAACTTCGACGCCGCGAAGGAGCGCTGCTGGATCGCCGAACGGAGCGGCGTCCGGATCGGCTCGGTTCTGGTGATGAACGGCGGCGACGGCGTCGCCAAGCTGCGGCTGCTCTATGTCGACGAAGCCGCCCGCGGGCTCGGGCTCGGGCGCCTGCTGGTCGACCAGTGCATCGAATTCGCGCGCCGCAGCGGCTATCGGCGCATGACGCTGTGGACCAACGACATTCTGCACGCGGCGAGGCACATCTACATCAAGGCCGGGTTCACACTGGAATCAGAGCAACGCCACACGCTGTTCGGCCCGGAACTGAACGGGCAGACCTGGACGCTTGATCTTTAGGACATTGGCCTCAGGCACCCTCCACGTCGAACCGCCGCCTTGCCTCACGCACGGTGAGGTAATTGTCCTCCGCCCATTGCAGCAGGCCCGTCAGCGCGCCGTAGAGCGAGCGCCCGAGGTCGGTCAGGCGATACTCGACGCTCGGCGGCTTCGTCGGAAACACGGTCCGGTGCACGTAGCCGTCCCGCTGCAGGTCGCGCAGCGTCTGGGTGAGCATGCGCTGCGAGATGTCGGGAACGAGCCGCCGCAACTCACCGAAACGATAGGGTTTTTCGGACAGCGCCAACAGGATGAGCGTCGACCATTTGCCGCCGATATGGTCGATGACCGTCCGCACCGGGCAGTTTTCCAGAGGAGAGTCTTCGCCGCCGAAACCGGACATCTTGGTTTTGAAATCGAAGCTCGCGACGGTCATGGTGGTTCCCTTTCGGTAACGTGGTCACGAAAAACTGCCTTCTTTACAAGTGCAGGTCAATTCCCAAATTAGCGCTACTCTCTTTTTGAGAGCGCCAAATCGCGGACGGCGTCACCGTCCAAGCATCAAGGGAAGTTACCATGAGCAAGATCCTCGTCAGCGGCGCCTCCGGTCACCTCGGCCGCCTCGTCATCCAGAACCTTCTCGCGTCCGGCAAGGTCGCCCCCACCGACATCGTCGCCGGAAGCCGCGATACTGCGAAGCTCGCCGATCTGGCAGCGAAGGGCGTCGAAACCCGCCGCGTCGACTTCGACGACGCAAACCTCGCCGCCGCCTTCTCCGGCATCGACCGGCTGCTGGTCATCTCGACAGACGTGCTCGATCGGCCCGGTCACCGCATCGGCCAGCACCGCGCGGCCGTCGCCGCCGCCAAGGCCGCCGGCGTCGGGCGGATCTATTACACGTCGATGATCAACCCCGAGACCAGCCTCGTCAGCTTCGCGCCGGACCATGCCGGGACCGAGCAGGCGATCCGCGAAAGCGGCCTCGCCTACACCATCTTCCGCAACGCCTGGTACATGGAAAACCTCTTCATGAGCCTGCCGCAGGCGCTGGCGTCCGGTAGCTGGTACACCTCGGCCGGCAATGGTCGCAATGCGCATGCGGCCCGCGCCGACATCGCTAGCGCCATTGCAGGCGCACTCGTGTCGGAGACGTCCACGAACGCCGTCTACAATCTCACCGGCCCGGCCGCACTCACCACCGACGAGATCGCCGCCCTCGTGCGCGAGGTCACCGGCAAGCCGCTCGCCGTCGTCCACCTGACCGACGAACAGCTTGCGGGCGGCATGAAGGCGGCCGGAGTGCCCGAACCCTTCATCCCGGTTCTCGTCTCGTTCGATGCGAACGCCCGCGAAGGCGGCTTCGATGTCGCCACGAAGGATATCGAGACGCTCTCGGGCAAGGCGCCGCAGGACCTGAAAAGCTTCCTGGCGACCAGCAAGGCAGCACTTCTCGGGTGACCTTCTGCCTTGCGACGGAGGGCCTGGGACGATCAAGCCGCCTGTCTCAGACCTTCTGGCCGCAGGCATGGCGGAAACGGCGTACCGTTTCCGCCNNCTTCCCTTTCCCCCCATGCCGTATTCCAGTGCATCGGCCGTCAGCCCGTGACCGATCGAAACCTCGGCGAGCTGCGGGATGCGGCGGGCGAGCGGCGGCAGGTTCGCGACCGTCAGGTCATGCCCCGCGTTGACGGCAAGGCCGTGGGCGATCGCCGCATCTGCGGTCCGTCCGAGCAGATCGATCTCGTTGGCCGCACGCTCCGGATCGTTGTAGCAGCCGCCGTAGGGGCCGGTATAGAGTTCCACCCGGTCTGCACCGGTCTGCGCGGCGAGCGCCATGGCTTCTGCATTGCCGTCGCCGTCGGCGAAGAGCGAAACGCGCATGCCCTTCCCTTTGAGGCGGCCGACGACATTCTTCAGAAAATCCTGTTGCCCGGCGAAATCCCAGCCATGGTCGGACGTCGCCTGGCTCGGATCGTCCGGCACCAGCGTCACCTGTTCCGGCTCGGTCGCCTCGCAGAGCGCCAGGAACTCCTCCGTCGGATAACCTTCGATGTTGAATTCGGCCTCGGGGAACTCGTCGTCGATCAGCGCCCGCAGGACCGGCAGATCGCTGAAGCGGATGTGACGCTGATCCGGACGCGGATGAACCGTGAGCCCGCTTGCGCCGGCCGCGAGAGCTATGCGCCCGAAACGGGCGAGATCCGGCCAGGGCAGATCACGGCGGTTTCGCAGCATCGCGATGGCGTTCAGGTTGACGGAAAGCTTGGCGGGCATCGGCGCGGTTCCATGAGGGCGTGGGTCTTGCAGATCGTCATTTACGGCATCGCTCGAAAGAACGCCAACGACAAAAACACATGGCTTCATGTGAAGTCTTGATGGAAACCGCCCATAGTCGGTTGCGGCCGGTACAGTCAATTGCAATCCTTGATAGGGACGAGCCGTCGAAAAACGACCCATTCCGACCGGCCCGGTTGCAATTACCAAAGTTGGGCACCTGTAGAGGTTTACAACCTTCGCAGGAGGTCGTTAATCTGCACGTTTATTCAGGAAGCTCCATGTCCAAAAGCCTTGCGCCGCCGCGCCCGAAAGGCCTGACACGGATCATCGAGGGTCAAGCAGGAAAGACGTAGACGAGACGATGTAGACGCGAGAAAGCAAGGGGGACATTCATGGCGGAACGGTTGCAGGAGGGCCCGCAACAGGGCAATCGATCACTGTCCTTTGACGGCGGCTTTCCCGGCTACCTGCCGCAGATACCGCTTCCCGGCAACATGCCGGCGGAACCGGTCGCCATAGCCGACATGGCGAACATGTTCCGCATCACCCATCGCACGCTGCACTTCTATGAAGAGAAGGGTCTCATCAAGGCGGGGCGCATCGGCCTCATGCGTGTCTATACCCACGCCGACATCGCACGCATGGCGCTCATCAATGCGTGCCGGGAAATCGGCATGCCGGTCGCCGTCATCCAGGAGTTGATGGAGGAACTCGCGACCGCCACCTCGGAGGAGGATGCGAGCGCAATCTTTCAGCAGGCGCTCGTCGCCCGCAAACGCGAGCTCATCGCCGCGCTCTCCACCATTCGCCGCCAGATGCAGCAGATCATCGCCCTTCTCTCTCCCGATGGCGCAGCCGACCAGGCCTCCGTTGCCGATCTGGGCGACGGCGTCGAACTTTCCGACCTCGAGCGACGTTGCCTGGAGCTGATCGCCGAGGGCTACACGCCGACGCGGATCGCCCGCACCCTCGATATGGCAGGAGAAGAGATCACGGCCATGGAGGCCGCCATCATCCGCAAGTTCGACGCCAGCAATCGCTTCCAGGCCGTCGCCAAGGCAGTCCTGTTCGGGGTGATCGCCTCGTAATTCCTACCGAGAGCCGCGGACAGGTTGTCGCATAATTGACAATTGTCGTACCTGACAACTTTGTAACGCGACGACAGGGTCGACTCCGCCTATCAGTGGTCCATCACCAACAACGATGGACAACGAAAATGCCCGCGCTTCTTTCCCGCTACGCCACGCCATTCACCACCGGTCTCTTTCTCATATCGCTCGTTTCTGGTGTTGCCCTCTTCTTCCACTTCGGCACGAGCGCGTTCCGGGAGATGCACGAACTGCTGAGCATGGTGCTGATCTTACCGTTCCTGCTGCACATCTGGCGGAACTGGCGCCCCTTCGTCAGCTACTTCAAGCGCCTGCCGATGGCGATTGCGCTCGGCCTTTCGCTCGCCATCGGAATCGCCTTCGCCTGGCCGGCGATGACCGGAACGACGAGCGTCAGCCCGCAGGTTGCAATGATCGAACTGGTGGTCGGAGGCACGCCGGCACAGATCGCGCCGCTCTACGGCCAGACGGAGGAGACCTTCGTCGCAACGCTCAAGGAAAAGGGTTTTGCCGCCGCCGAGGCCGGCAAGCCGTTGACCGAGATCGCCACCGCCTCCGGCAAGACGGAGCGTGATGTCGTGATGACGCTGACGACGCTGAAGCAATAAGGCGCCTGAAACGCTCACCGCACGATGGTGAGCGTTTCCGCCGCGCGGGTGACCGCCGTATAGAGCCAGCGCTCACGCGTATCGCGGAAGGCAAAACTCTCGTCGAAGAGAACGACATTGTTCCACTGCGAGCCCTGTGCCTTGTGCACCGTCAGCGCATAGCCGTAATCGAACTCGTCGTAACGCTTGCGGGTCGTCCAGGGAATCTCGGTCTCGATATCTTCGAAGGCCGCCTTCAGAAGCTTGATCTTGGCCGCACCCCGGTCCATGTCGTCGTCTTCTGGCTTGATCAGCAGGTTGATGCCGGGCTTTACGGTCTCGCGCGACGACGTCATAACCTGCCAGAGAGAACCGTTGAGCAGCCCCTTCACCTGATCGTTGCGCAGACAGACCAGCTTGTCACCCGCCTGCGGATACTCGGCGGTAAAACCCTTCAGCTCCCGGAGCCGCTTGTTGTAGCGCCGCCGCGTGCGATTGGTACCGACCAGCACCTGATCAGCTTCGAGGACGAGATCCTGCGAAACCTCGTTCTTGGAGATCACCTTCGCCGTGCCGTAGTCCCCGTGCATGATCTCCTTGCCCTCGCGGATGTGCATCGCAAGTTCGATGATCGGGTTGTCGCGCGCCTGGCGATGGATGTCCGTCAGCAGGAAATCCGGTTCGTGATCGGTGAAGAAGCCGCCGCCCGATACCGGCGGCAGCTGGCCGGGGTCGCCGAGCACGAGGATCGGCGTTCCGAAGCTCATCAGGTCGCGGCCGAGCTGCTCGTCGACCATCGAGCACTCGTCGATGACGATCATTGCAGCCTTCGCCACCGGGCTCTGGCGATTGATCGCGAACATCGGCGAAATCGAGGTCTTGCCGGTCTCCTCGTCCTCGACCGCCTCCTCGCCGCGCGGCCTATAAATCAGCGAATGGATGGTCTTGGCGTTCGACGCACCGCGCGAGCGCAGCACCTGCGCCGCCTTGCCGGTAAACGCTGCAAACAGCACGTCGCCGTCGACGTGCTCGGCGAAATGGCGAGCAAGCGTCGTCTTGCCCGTGCCGGCATAGCCGAACAGGCGAAAAACCGGCTGCCTGCCCTCCTTCAGCCATTTCGAAACGGCTTTCAGGGCATCGTCCTGCTGGGGTGCGAACTGCATGGGCCGTGCTTGGCAGGATTCGTACTGCCAATGCAAGCAAATTGCTCCCGCACTCAACTGTCCGCGGGCCGATTCGGCAGCGCGGGAAGCCCGTAGTAGCGGCTGAGACCGATCCAGATCGCGGAAACCACCAGGAAAGACACTACTCCATCGAGCAGGTAGTGCCAGCCCGTGTAGACGGAGCTTACGCCGATGACGGTCGCGTACACCCAGCCGATGACCGCCAGCCATCGACTATGACTCGTCAGGAACCATGCCGTCAGCACCGCCACCGCCACGTGCAGGCTGGGCATTGCCGATATACCGGAACCGAGTTGTGGTTGATTCTCACGGTAGCTCCACAGGAGAAAGTCCGCGTATTGACTGACGTAAACGATACCCGGATTCGCCCGCAAGGCGTTGGTGAGTTCGGCGAAGCGGTTGCCCGCATAGAAGTCGTCATAGAAAATCGGACCGACGCACGAAAAGATCAACGCAAAGACCGAACCGAGACCAGCGTATACCGCCAGCACAGCCCACATAAAGCGCTTGAAACGTGCGCCCTCTTCGATGACCGCCGCAAAGGCATAGCAACCGATGAGCCCGACGAACCAGAATTTCGAGTAAACGAAATCGACTACGCCCGCGACGCGATCCGGAACTATGGCATGGGCGAGCCTCCATGCGTCGACACCGAGAATTGTTCGATCGAGGCCTGCTATGTATCCGTCTGCATAAAACGGAACCACGTTGGGGATATTCACCTTTATGGTCGAGAATGCCGACAGTCCGAAGACGAGCGCAGCGAAGGCGACAAAGACGACCAGGCCGCGTCTCCTTACATACATGCGAAAGGACGACCAAGGCGATGCAGGCGTCCGTATGACGGACACGAAGGCCACAACCAGAATGGCGAACGAGAACGCCGTCGCGAGATGATGAAGCTTGGCCGTCCAGAAATGTGCGTAGGTCTCAGGAAAGAAGACGATTGCGCATGCAACATAACCGAAGAACGCCACAAGAAGACGTTGGGAACGGACAGGTTTCAGCCATGCGACAAATGCTGCGTCCGCCCCTTCACTGGTCCGAACCGTCATATCCGCCGACTGTTCAAGGCTCATAGAACGCCCCCTCAAAAGATGAATTTGCACAACGTTTGCAACCATAAGTGATATGGAAATTCTTAAAGGGAGCTAAACCTGAGGTGGCAAAATCCACTAATGAACACCCAGGTGCATAGGGGCGGCACGCGAGAATCTCGCCCGTGCATCAGTCCCTCTCTTTTTTCGTCAAGCCGGGAATAAAACGCGCCGCTCGGGTGTCTTAGACATCAGGCACGACCAATCGGACGTGCCGGGCAACACTTCGGAGGTTCCGCCATGAAATCCCGTCTTCTTCTCTCTCTCGCCATCATCGCGCTGGCCGGTCCGGCCCTTGCCCAGGCGCCGGTCAAAACCGTCAAGACCGACAAGGGCGAGGTCGTCGCCGGCGACAACGGCATGACGCTCTACACCTTCCGCAACGATCAGAAGGGCGTGTCGAACTGCTACGACGATTGCGCCAAGAACTGGCCTCCGTTCCTCGCCGCTGGCGGCGCGAAAGACGAAGGCGCATACTCGCTTGTGACCCGCAAGGACGGCGCAAAGCAGTGGGCCAAGGACGGCATGCCGCTCTACTTCTGGATCAAGGACCAGAAGGAAGGCGATGCTACCGGCGACGGCGTGAAAGGCGTATGGGATGCCGCAAGGCCCTGACAGGAAGAATGCGGCGCCGGGGAGCACAGCCCCCGGCACCAGCCCGTTCGAAGAGGGCATGCTGGCGCTGCTGCCCGGCCTGCGGCGCTATTCGCGCAGCCTCACGCAGTCGGACGTCGACGGCGAGGACCTGCTGCAGGACTGCGTGGAAACGGCGCTCGCCAAGCGCACGATGTGGCGCGGCGGCAGCCTGAAGGCCTGGGTCTACACGATCATGACCAATCTGCACCACAATCGTGGCCGCAATGCCCGCCGGTTTCCCGCCGTCGACATCGACGAGGCAGACCACCTCGAAGCGCCGACGACCGCAGCCGATCCGCTCGAGCGTGATCGCCTGCACGCCGCCCTCGACGGACTTGCCCCGGAGTATCGCTCCGTCCTGATGCTGGTGGTCGTCGAAGGCTATGCCTATCAGGAGGTCGCCGACATGCTCGGCGTTCCGATCGGAACCGTCATGTCGCGCCTCTCCCGCGCGCGTGAACGGCTGCGGCTCGTGCTGGCCGAACAGAATATCGTTACTCTCCGGAGACCAAAGTAATGCCCGATCCCGGCTCCATCGACGAAAAAGACCTGCACGCCTATGTCGACGGACAGCTCGACGCCGCGCGCAGCCGCGAGGTCGAAGCCTGGCTCGCGGCGCACCCGGAAGACGCCGCCATGGTCGCCGACTGGCGGGCGCAGAACGACGGCATCCGTGCGCTCTTCTCCAATTGCGCTCGCAGCGAGCCGGGCGATCCGGAACTCCTGCTGAAACCGGAGGCGAAGGCAATGCGACGGCCACGCCCTTTCCCTCTCCGGCAGATGGCCGCATCCCTGGTCCTTCTCGGTGCCGGCATGGCGATCGGACAGGCGATGCCCTCTCTCCTGGGACGAGCGCCCCTTTCGGTGCAGCAGACGGCTGCCGCCTTGCCACAAGAGGCCCGCTCCGCCTTCCTGATCTATGCAAGCGATGTCCGCCATCCGGTGGAGGTCGGCGCCGACGAACAGGAACATCTTGCCGCCTGGCTCAGCAAGCGGCTCGATCATCCGCTCAGCATCCCCGACCTTTCGCGGTTCGGTTACCGCCTGGTCGGTGGTCGACTGGTGCCTGTCGGCGGGAAAGCCGGCGCCATGCTGATGTACGAGGATGCCGGCGGCGAGCGGATTACCGTGCTCGCGGGGCGCAACGACGCCAACCGCACGACGAGCTTCCGTTACGCGACCGAAGGCACCATCGAGACCTTCTACTGGATCGATGGACCGGTCGGCTATGCACTGAGCGGCGAAATCTCCCGCAAACGGCTCCGCGAGATCGCCGAGGAATGCTACCGGCAGTTCGAGGGGTAATCGGCCCAGCCTTGGTCTGACGGCATGCGTCTGACCTGCTAATCTCGGCCATGCGCATCCTGATTCTCGGCGGTACAGGTTTCATCGGTTCGGCGGTCATGCGACGGCTGGCCGCCGACGGCCATGCCGTGACCGGGCTCGCCCGCAGTGTCGCAAGAGCACGCGCCCGCTGGCCGCAGGCACAGTGGATTGCCGCCGACCTGGCCGACCTCCAGACCGCAGCAGGATGGCGGCCGCACCTCGACGGTTTCGAGATCGTCGTCAATTGCGCCGGCGCCCTTCAGGACGGCCTTGCGGACGATCTCGCCGCCTCCCAGCAGAATGCCATGCTCGCGCTCTACGAAGCCGCGAAGACGAGCACCATCCATCGGACTGTGCAGATCTCCGCCCGCGTCGACGGCAGCGGAGCCGACCTGCCGTTTCTGGCGACCAAGCGCCGGGCCGACATGGCGCTCGCAGAAAGCGACCTGCCGTTCGTCATCCTGCGGCCGGCGCTCGTCGTCGGGCGCAATGCCTTCGGCGGAACCGCCCTGCTGCGGGCGCTCGCCGCCTTCCCCTTCGTCCAGCCGCTCATCCACCCCGAAAGCCCGGTCGAGACGGTGGACGTCGAGGACGTGGCAGCCGCGGTCGCACTCGCCGTCGAGGGCACGATCCCGGCCGGCAGCGACATCGAGCTTGCCGCACCCGCGCGGCTGACGCTTGCAGCGACACTCGCGCTGCATCGCGGCTGGCTCGGTCTCGCTCCCGCCCCGACGGTCGTCGTGCCGGCGATCCTCGGGCGAGCGGTTACGGCACTGGCCGACCTCGCCGGCCGTCTCGGCTGGCAATCGCCGCTGCGGTCGACCGCCATGACCGTGATGGAAGGCGGCGTCACCCGCCGCAATGACGGGGAGCCGGCACCGTTCGCCATGCGGACCCTGGCCGAAACGCTTGCCGCCCACCCGGCCGGTGTGCAGGACCTCTGGTTTGCTCGCCTCTATCTCATGAAGGCGCCGGCGATCGTCACGCTGTCGCTCTTCTGGCTGCTCTCCGGCCTCGTGCCGCTTGTCGATCTCGAGCGCGCCGCAAGCCACTTTCTGCCCCTGTTGCCGCCGGCGGCCGCGACGGCTGCGACGCTGATTTCGTGCCTTCTCGATGTCGTGCTCGGGGTCTGCGTGCTCCTGCGTCCGCTCGCCCGCCGCGCCCTCCTCGGCATGCTCGCCGTCACCGCGCTCTATCTCGCCGCCGCATCCGTCGTGGAGCCGGCCCTCTGGCTCGATCCGCTCGGCCCGCTGGTCAAGGTCCTGCCGTCCGTACTGCTCACTCTCACAAGTCTTGCGATCCTGGACAACCGCTGATGCCGATCGACATTCTCCTCCGCTTCTTCCATGTCATCGGCGCGACGGTGCTGCTCGGGACGGGCGCCGGCATCGCCTTCTTCATGGTGGTCGCGCAGCGTACACGCCACCCGGCGGTCATCGCCCATGTCGCCGGCACGGTCGTGCTTGCGGATATGGTCTTCACGGCAACCGCCGTGGTCGTGCAGCCGATCACCGGATACCTGCTCGCCGAAACCATAGGCTGGCCGCTCACCGAGGGCTGGGTCGTGATCGCGCTGGTACTCTATGTCGTCACCGGTCTTTTCTGGCTGCCGGTCGTCTGGCTTCAGCTGAAGCTGCGCGATATCGCGCGTGCGGCCGCCTTGGCGGGCACGGCTCTGCCGCCGGCCTTCACCTCCCTCTACAGGATCTGGTTCGCCTGCGGCTTTCCGGCCTTTTTCTCGGTCCTCGCGATCATCTGGCTGATGCTCGCAAGACCGTCGATCGCGCTATTTTAGCATCGGCCACAGACTCGCGACCAGCAGCACCGCCATGGTGATGTTGAACCATCTGAGCCTGACGGGATCGGACAACCAACCTTTGAGCGCCGAGCCGAAGCCAGCCCACGCGGCCGTGCAGAAGATGCCGACCGACATGAAGGCGAGAAAGATCAGGGCGGAATCGCGGATGTAGGAATTGGGGCTCTGATAGGCGGCGACCGCGCCGGCCGCCATGACCCAGGCCTTCGGGTTGACGAACTGGAAGAGGGCCGCCTGAACGAAACTGAAGGGACGCGCCTCGCCGGCCGCCTCCCCCATCTGCCGTGTCATGGCGATGTGCCAGGCCATCCAGAGAAGATAGCCGCCGCCCAGCACCTTGAGGCCGAGATAGAGCCGGGGTTCGGTCGACAGGATCGTCCCGACGCCGAGACCGACAGCGAGGATCAACGCTCCGAAGCCGAGCTCTATCCCGAGAATATGGGGAACCGTACGCCGGAAACCGAAGTTCACGCCCGAGGCAAGCAGCATCATGTTGTTCGGCCCCGGTGTGATCGAGGTCGAGAAGGCAAACAGCGTCAGTGCGATCAGCATTTCCGAGGTCATGACCATCCCGTTCGAAGACTTGTTTTTCGTCAGGTGAACATAGCTGGCCCCATCCCCCGGTCCAGCGCAGAATTGTTGCAGTGACACGCAAGCGCCCGTCCGATCCGGACTGTGCCGACAGCTTGTCGGTCCGACGCCGCCTGCTATGCTCACCTGACAGATGCCAGAAGGAAGAAGCGATGCACGATCCCATCCCGACCGTCACCCTGCCCGGCGGCGTCTTCGTTCCCGCGCTGGGACTCGGCACCTGGCAGATGGGCGAGACGAAGGCACGCGCCGGCGAGGAAATCGACAGCCTGCGACTCGGTCTCGATCTCGGCATGACGCTGATCGACACGGCCGAGATGTATGGCGAGGGCGGCGCCGAGCGCGTGGTCGGGCTTGCGCTCGAAGACCGGCGCGACGAGGTGTTTCTGGTCAGCAAGGTCTATCCGTGGAATGCCAGCCGGTCCGGCACGATCGCCGCCTGCGAGAACAGCCTCAAGCGCCTGAAGACCGATCGTCTCGACCTCTATCTCCTGCACTGGCGCGGCGAACATCCGCTTGCCGATACGGTCGCCGCCTTCGAGGAACTGAAGGCTGCCGGCAAGATCGGCGCCTGGGGCGTGTCGAATTTCGACGTTGCCGACATGGAGGAGCTTTTCGCCCTGCCCGACGGCGCCAATTGTGCGGCCAACCAGGTACTCTACAATCTCGCCCAACGGGGCATCGAATACGACCTGTTGCCCTGGTGCCGGGCTCATGGCGTGGCGGTCATGGCCTACTCGCCGATCGAGCAGGGCCGACTGGCCCACCATCCGGAGCTGATCCATATCGCCAAGGCCTACCAGGCGACGCCCGCGCAGGTCGCCCTTGCCTTTCTTCTGAGGCGCGAAGGCGTGATCGCCATCCCGAAATCAGCGAACCTCCGCCGCGTGCGCGAAAACCGCGACGCCGCCGATCTCCACGTGACCGAAGAAGACTGGGCGGCGGTCGACGTGGTTTTCCCCCGGCCTGAACACAAGATGCCGCTGGCGATGATCTGAGCGGAGCCCGAAAGCGCGACGCTCTGCCGTGACGACGCTGTCGGACAACCCATTCGACACGAATTACCGAATTAGCTTGTTAACTAACCATCATCCACCCGTCTGGGAGCGTCGGAGGGGATTGCCTGACGCCGCATTTCCGGAAATATCTGCGTCGATGCAAACAGGGCGACGGGACATGCAGAAGCGTGGCAAGAAGACGGCAGCGGCCGGTAGAAACGAAAAGCTGGAGCAGAAGATCTTTCAGGCGTTGGCGGCAGCACCGCGCCGGGCAATCCTGAAGCATCTCGCCGGCTCCAGCCTGACCGCCGGCGAGATCGCCTCACGCTTCACCATGGCGAAGCCGTCGATATCGCAGCACCTTGCGATCCTCGAAGGCGCCGGCCTCGTCTCGCGGGAAAAGCGCGGCCAGTTCGTCCACTATGGGCTCGCGGCCAAGACGTTGGAAATTCTCCTGCTCGGGTTCCTGCAAGACCTTGGGCAACCGGAGCTCGCCACACCGGGTCCACCGGAGAACGAGAAGCCGGAAAAGACGTCGCCCAAGAGCGCTCCAAAGGCGTCGTCGAACATGACGTCTGCGTCGCGAGACGCGGAACAGGAGACTGCAAGCACCGAGAAATCACCTCCCGCCCAGATGTCGATGTTCTAAAATGCTGGGGCGGCGAAGAGTTCGCACGTACAAAAAAACAAGCGGTGACAAATAGTCCATTCTGCAAAGTATCAACTCGGCGAAACCGAAACAAAACTAATTTATAAACACCGAAACAACGTATATTTTGCAGTTGTCATAAACTGAAGAGCGAAATGTTCCAGTTTTGTGACGTAATTTTAAATTTGATTAACGATAAAATTCTACATCCATTGATCACCACGGCCAACACCGTGAGCCGCGTCGTGATCTTTGGAAAGCCGAAATGGGACTGCCGCTACTTCAAGAGACTCCTTCCTCCGACGATCATCGGGTGGACATGCTCACTGCCCTGCGAAAGGCAACCGCCGGGGACTACAATACCGTGGTCGAGGGCAACGACGACGTCGCGATCGCCCTCAACGAACTTCTGTCGAAGCTCGCACGTCAGGCGTCTACGGTTCTCGCAAGCGTAGTCGACACCTCCGTCGCGGTGAACGAGACCGTCGTCCAAGGGGCCAACCTGCTGTATGGCCTTCGCCGGGTAGACGAATACTCCCAGTCGATTGCCGCAGCTGCGGAACAGATGGCAGCGACCGTCGCCGAGATCGGCCGCAGCGGCGAGGAAATCTCGACCAGCGCTCTTCAGGCGAACGAGAGTGTCGCCGGGGGCGCCACGGCGCTTTCGACGGTGGAACGGGAAATCGGCAAGATTTCCGCCTCCGTCTCGGAAACCGGGGAGCGTCTCGCCGCCGTCCACGCCCTCACCGGCAATATCGCCACCATTGCCGACACCATCAAGAAAATCGCCGCACAGACAAACCTGCTTGCCATCAACGCCGCCGTCGAGGCGGCCCGCGCCGGGGACGCCGGCAAGGGATTTGCCGTCGTCGCGAGCGAGGTGAAATCGCTCTCGGACCGCACCTCGACCGCGACGCGGGAGATCAGCGAGATCGTCTCGCTTCTGGCCAACGGCATGCAGAGCATGATGCAGGCCATGCAGGCGAACACCGCCTCCGTCGGCGCAGGCGCGGCGGCGGTAGGGCAGCTCGCGACGGCTATGGATGCGATCGAGGGCAGCATCTCCGCCGTCGTTCGCAACAGCAAGGACATTGCCGTCGCACTCGAACAGCAGAAGGAAGCCGCCGAAAGTGTCGCCGGCGGGGTGGCGCGCATAGCCGGCCATGCCGGCAAATCGAGCACGGCGCTGGAGGCCGTCCTTGCGACCATGGACAAGGGCCAGGGCGCAGTGAACGCGCTCATCGGCATCGTCGCAGAGACGCAAGTGCCGAACAGGCTTGTGAAGCTCGCACAGTCCGACCACGTCATCTGGAAACGGCGGCTGGCCAACATGATCATCGGACGGGAAGGCCTGCGGACAAACGAACTCGCCGATCATCACAATTGCCGTCTGGGCAAGTGGTACGATCAGGTGGACGATGCGAGGTTCAGGCGTCATCCCGCCTTCGCCGCACTCGAAGCACCGCACTGCAAGGTGCACCAGCAAGGAATCCAAGCGGTCGAATGCTACAACAACGGCGACATCAGGGGCGCTCTCGAGCGGATATCGGCAGTCGAAACCGCCTCCCGCGAAGTGCTCGATCTCCTTGGAAAACTGGAAATCGAATAGCACAATTGCCCCGCCTCGCGGGCCGGCGCAGACGATAGCGCGTCCCGCCGAAAAATACCTCGAACGCTTGGGCGGTCTCCAAATGCAAACGGGCGGCACAAGGCCGCCCGTCCAGTCCTCACCGGAGCTTGCGTACAGTCACATCCCCTGCGAACCGCGGTTCATCGCGGCAATCCCGGTGCGGCAGATCTCGTTCAGGCCGAGCGGCTTCATGATCGCCACGAACTGGTCGATCTTGGAAGACTTGCCGGTGATTTCGAAAATGAAGTGGTCGACGGTCGCATCCACCACCTTCGCCTGGAAGGCGTCGGCAAGACGCAGGGTCTCGGCGCGCATCTCGCCGGAACCCGTGACCTTCACGAGAGCCACCTCGCGTTCGATCGGCCGTTCCTGACCGAGCTCCCGCGCGCGCACCGTGAGGTCGACCACCCGATGGACCGGAACGATGCGCTCGAGCTGCGTCTTGATCTGCTCGAGCACGCTCGGCGTCCCGCGGGTGACGATGGTGATCCGCGACAGGTGTGCCTCGTGCTCGGTTTCCGAGACGGTAAGGCTTTCGATGTTGTAGCCGCGGCCGGAGAAGAGGCCGATGACGCGGGCAAGGACACCCGGCTCGTTGTCGACGAGAACCGAAAGCGTGTGGCTTTCGACGCTCGCGGTTTCCGGGGCGATGAAGTAGGCGGAGCCCGTGGGCTGAAGGTGTGCGTTCATTGTAAACCCCTTGAAATCAAACGAGCTGGCGGCCCTTGGCGTCGATGGCGTTGGCGACCGCCTCGTCGGTGGCCTCGTCGGGCAGCAGCATCTCGTTGTGTGCCTTGCCGGACGGGATCATCGGGAAGCAGTTGGCGAGATTGGCGACGCGGCAGTCGAAGATCACCGGCTTCTTGACGTTGATCATCTCCAGGATGGCGGCGTCCAGATCGCCCGGCTTCTCGCAGCGCAGGCCGACGGCTCCGTAAGCCTCGGCGAGCTTTACGAAGTCCGGCATCGCCTCGGTATAGGAATGCGACAGGCGGTTGCCGTGCAGGAGCTGCTGCCACTGGCGGACCATGCCCATGTACTGGTTGTTGAGAATGAAGATCTTGACCGGCGCCTCGTACTGAACGGCGCACGACATTTCCTGGATGCACATCTGGATCGAGGCGTCGCCGGCGATGTCGATGACGAGGCTCTCGGGATGGGCGATCTGCACGCCGATCGCCGCCGGGAAGCCATACCCCATGGTGCCGAGGCCGCCCGAGGTCATCCAGCGGTTCGGCTCCTCGAAGCCGAAGAACTGTGCCGCCCACATCTGGTGCTGGCCGACTTCGGTGGTGATGTAGGTGTCGCGGTCCTTGGTGAGCGCCGCGAGCCGCTCGACCGCGTATTGCGGCATGATCACGTCGCTCGACGGCGTGTAGGCGAAGCTGTTGCGTGCCCGCCAGCGGGCGATGCTGTCGCGCCATTCCGCCGTCTGGCCGGCGTCCGGCTTCTTCGGCAACGCCCGCCACAGGCGGACCATGTCTTCGAGGACGTGCCCGACATCGCCGGCGATCGGAACGTCGACCCGGACGTTCTTGTTGATGTTGGACGGATCGATGTCGATGTGGATTTTCTTGGAATTCGGCGAGAAGGCGTTGAGGCGGCCGGTGATGCGGTCGTCGAAACGGGCACCGATACAGACCATGACGTCACAGTCGTGCATGGCCATGTTGGCCTCGTAGGAGCCGTGCATGCCGAGCATGCCGAGCCAGTTCTTGCCCGAGGCCGGATAGGCGCCGAGCCCCATCAGCGTGGAGGTGATCGGAAAATCGGTGAGCGAGACCAGTTCGCGCAGCAGCTTGGAGGCTTCCGGACCGGAATTGATGACGCCGCCGCCGCTGTAGATGATCGGGCGACGGGCGTTCGCCATCAGTTCGACGGCAGCCTGGATCGCACGGGCGTCACCCTGGACCTTCGGCTGATAGCTCTTCTGGATCCGGTGGGCTTCCGGCGGCGTGTAGGTGCCGGTCGCGAACTGGACATCCTTCGGAATATCGACGACGACCGGACCCGGACGACCGGTTCTTGCGATGCGGAAGGCCTCATGGATGATGCGGGCGAGATCGTTGACGTCCTTGACCAGCCAGTTGTGCTTGGTGCAGGGCCGGGTGATCCCGACGGTGTCGCATTCCTGGAATGCGTCGGAGCCGATGAGCGGCGTCGGAACCTGTCCCGAAATGCAGACGATCGGAATCGAATCCATCAGCGCGTCCTGCAGCGGCGTGACCGCGTTGGTGGCGCCGGGGCCGGACGTCACGAGCATGACGCCGACCTTGCCGGTCGAGCGGGCATAGCCTTCGGCCGCGTGGCCGGCCCCCTGCTCGTGGCGCACGAGGATGTGCTGGATCTCGTCCTGCTGGAAGATCTCGTCATAGATCGGAAGCACGGCGCCGCCCGGATAGCCGAAGATGTGCTCAACTCCGTTGTCCTTCAGCGCCCTGATGACGATCTCCGCGCCGGTCATCTGATTGTCTGTACCCGTCATGCCTGTTTCCGTTTGCCTTCTGGATTTCTTGTCAGGGCTTTCACCCGGTTCTGGCCATAAAAAAAGGCCCCTTGAGGAGCCTGTCATCTAGCGCATGGGTGGCTGTCGCCGGATGGTTACACCATCCTGCCCATGCGCTTTCCCACCACGATAAGAACTGCCGAAATAGTCATGGTCGGAAGTGATAGACAGAAATTCAGACCCCGTCAACGCGCATCTGCCGCAAAAAGCGCCGTTGTGCTCGCAGGCACGGCACGCCTCGCAGCCACGAAGCCCTTACACGGCTTATTAAACCTCTCTTGCTACAAGCTGTCATAGCAGGGAGTTTATTATTGCGTAACAACGACCTCCACACGTCGGGCACGGCCGGCGAACAGGATCGCCGCGACCAGATGCGGCCCGGCAATCGCATGCTGGGGCGCGTTGTCGCATGCAACGGGTCGCGTGCCACCGTAGCCGCCGTCGCCGAAGCCGGCGGCACCGAGCTCAGTGAACTCTGGTCGGTCGGCCGCCTGATCTCGATTTCCGTCGGCACCAATCGCGTCGTTGCTCTCGTCTACTCCATGCAGACGGACACCAAGGCCTGGGGCGAGAACCAGGACAACACCTTCCTGATCGAGGTCGAGCTTCTCGGCGAGGTGCATGTCGGCGTGAACGGCCGCGAGGAATTCTCGACCGGCATCTCGCGCTATCCCTATCTCGGGGCGATCGCCCACCGCATCCGCACCGCCGATCTCTCGCGCATCTACGACAACGGCAAGAACGATGTCTGCGTGATCGGCAAGCTCACGCAGGACGAGAGCATCGACGCGACGATCCACGTCCCCTCGATGCTGTCGAAGCACTTTGCGGTGGTCGGCTCCACCGGCGTCGGCAAGTCGACCGCCGTCTCGCTGCTTCTGCGCCAGGCGATCAAGGCGGACCCGAAGCTGCGCGTGCTGATCCTCGATCCGCACAACGAATTCGCCGCCGCATTTCCCGAGCACGCCGTCGTCATCGACACGGAGACACTCGATCTTCCCTTCTGGCTGATGAAGCTCGAGGAGTTTGCCGAGGTCATCTTCCGCGGGCGCCCGCCGGTGCCCGATGAGCTCGACATTCTCCGCGACCTGATGCCCGAGGCCAAGCGCGCCTTCCGCGGCAGCGATGCCGGGCTGATGCGCCGCGCCAACGAGAAGAGCTCGGTCACCGCCGACACGCCCGTGCCCTATCGCATCGCCGACCTTCTGGCGCTGATCGACGAACGCATCGGACGGCTCGAAGGCCGGGGCGAGAAGCCCTTCCTGCGGTCGCTGAAGATGCGGATCATGTCGGCGATCAACGATCCCCGCTACCACTTCATGTTCTCCAACAACACGATCAACGACACGATCCTGGAGACCATAGGACATATCTTCCGCATCCCCGGCGACGACCGGCCGATCTCGACCTTCCAGCTCGCCGGCATTCCCTCCGAGGTGGTGAACTCCGTCGCATCGGTGCTCTGCCGCATGGCCTTCGAGCTGGCGCTCTGGTCGAACGGCGCCGTTCACATGCTCGTCGTCTGCGAGGAAGCGCACCGCTACGTGCCGTCCGATCCCAATCTCGGCTTCTTCCCCACGCGCCAGGCGATCGCCCGCATTGCCAAGGAAGGCCGCAAATACGGCTGCTCGCTCGGCATCATCACCCAGCGTCCGGGTGAGCTCGACCAGACCATTCTGTCGCAATGCTCGACGCTGTTTGCGATGCGGCTTTCCAACGACCGCGACCAGGAGATCATCCGTTCGGCCATTCCCGATTCCTCGATCTCCACGACCAGCTTCATCTCCTCGATCGGCAACGGCGAAGCGATCGCCTTCGGCGAGGCGATTGCGGTGCCCATGCGCATGCGCTTCACCCGCGTCGAGCAGAACCACCTGCCGAAGGCGAACGGGGTTACGGTCAAGGGCTCCGACGAGACCCCGGACACGGTCGACCTGCGCAACGTCGTCAGCCGCATGCGCGCCGTGTCCGGACCGGACATCTCCGCCTTCCAGCGCAGCTACGAGGCGGCCGAACAGCCAGCGTCGTTCGTCGACGACCTGCCGATGCCCGCAGACGTCCACCGTGGCGATCCCTTCCCTGCCTCCACTCCCTCCATGCTGCAGGACACGCCCTCCATCGAGCCCTACCGTCCGGACATGCTGCCCATGGGGAGCGGCGCGGGCGGAGAGTTGCAGCCGCTGCGGCGCCAGACCGACGTCTACGAGCCGGCGCCCCGCCACGAGTACCAATCCCGCCTTCAGCCCTCCGACAGGACGATCGAACCGCCGCAGCCGGCTTCGAGCTTGCGCCGGGAGCCCGGCCTGTCGCTTCGCGAGAGCATTCTGAAGAAGCCTCTCTCCAGCCTCTACCGGAAGGACTGAGGCGGCCGAAGACAAAGGCAGCGTCTCAGCCGATCCTCTCCCAACTCTCGTCCATCTGGTTTCGGAACCAGGTCATCTGACGCTTCGCGTATTGCCGAGTGGCGGCAGATGCCTTTTCGATGACCTCCTCGCGGCTCATCTCGCCTTTCAGCATGGCCGCAATCTGTGACACGCCGATCGCCTTCATCACCGGCATTTCCGGCGACAGGTCGAGTGCCAGCAGCGCCTCTACCTCCTCGACTGCGCCGCTCTCGAGCATCGTCGAAAAGCGCCGGTCGATGCGCGAGTAAAGAATATCCCGCTCCGGCAGCACGACGAGCTTCCGCGCTCTCCCGGGGTTGACGATCATCGGCCCGGCCTTGCCCTGGAACTCGGAGATCGACCGGCCGGTCACCGTCACCACCTCGAGCGCCCGGAGAATCCTCTGCCCGTCCTGCGGATTGAGCTTCGCCGCCATTCCCGGATCGGCACGTTCGAGCAGCGTATAGAGGGCGACAATCCCCTCCTCGGCGAGACGTCGCCGCAGATCCTCCCGGACATCGGCCGGAATCGCCGGCATATCGGAAAGCCCGCCGGTCAGCGCCTTGAAATAGAGGCCGGTGCCGCCGACGATCACCGGAAGCGTCCCCTCGACCTTCAGGCGCGCGAGAAGCTCGCCCACCTCCCTCAGCCAGTCGCCGGTCGAGTAGGTCGCGCCTGCCGGCACGTGGCCATAGAGATGATGGGGGATGCCCTCCATCTCGTCTTCGGAAGGTCGCGCCGTCAGAAGCCGCAGCGTATCGTAGACCTGCATGCTGTCGGCATTGACGACGGCGCCGCCGTGGCGTCTCGCCAGCTCAAGCGCCAGCGCGGACTTGCCGCTGGCGGTCGGTCCGGTTATCAGGATCGCGTCGATATCGTCCACAGGGTTCCTCATCATGGCCTTCGTTGCCACGCTTCTTGCCAATCCGTCAAATCCCGCCGTCACCTCGGCGCTCGCCGAAAAGGCTGCGGAAGCGGTCGGCGCCTCCGGCCTCTACTGGCTTGCCGACGGCATCGCCTGCGACATCGTGCTGAAGGACGGCAGCGATCCGGTCGAGGCAAATGTCGACATCCGGGCGATTCTCGACACGACCCCAGTCGATCTCGCGATCCAGGACGCCGATGACCGGCGCAAGAAGTTCCTGATCGCCGACATGGATTCGACGATGATCGGCCAAGAATGCATCGACGAGCTCGCCGCTGAAGTCGGATTGAAGGACAAGGTCGCGCAGATCACCGCACGTGCCATGAACGGCGAGATCGCCTTCGAACCCGCGCTGCGCGAGCGCGTGGCGCTCCTGAAAGGCCTGCCGATCTCCGTTGTCGACGAGGTGATCGAGAAGCGCATCACGCTGACGGCCGGCGGACTGGAACTGATTGCCACCATGAAGGCGCGCGGCTTTCACACGGCGCTCGTCTCCGGCGGCTTCACGGTTTTCACCAACCGCATAGCCGATCGCCTCGGCTTTCACGAGAACCGCGCCAACATCCTGCTCGAGAAGGACGGTTACCTGACCGGCGAAGTGGCCGAGCCGATCCTCGGCAAGCAGGCCAAGGTCGACGCGCTGGTGGAGATCTGCGAGCGGCTGGGGATCACCCCGCACGACGCGATTGCCGTCGGCGACGGCGCCAACGACCTCGCCATGCTCGGTCTCGCCGGCAGCGGCGTCGCGCTGCACGCAAAGCCCGCGGTGGCGGCCCAGGCGAAGATCCGCCTCGATCACTGCGATCTCACCGCCCTTCTCTACCTGCAGGGCTATCGCAAGACCGACTTCATACTCCCCTGACGGACGGGAGCGCCATGATCATCACCGAAACGCCGCGGCTCGTCATCCGCAACTGGACGGATACCGACCGCGACCTCTTTCGCGAGATCAATGCCGACCCGAAGGTGATGGCGTTCTTTCCGATGCGTCGCCCCCATGCGGAGGCCGATGCGATGATGGGCCTCCTGCGGCACATGATCGAGGAGACCGGCTACGGCTTCTATGCACTGGAGCTGAAGGAAAGCGCCGAGCCGATCGGCTTCTGCGGCCTTGCCGAAGCGAAGATCGCTCCTGTCCTCCCCGAAGGCACGGTCGAGATCGGCTGGCGGCTTGCCACACGCTTCTGGGGCAACGGCTACGTGACGGAAGCGGCCCGTGCGCTGCTGCGGTTCGCCTTCGAGGAAAAGGCGCACGACGAAGTCGTCTCCTTCGCCGTCGCGGCCAACGTCCGCTCGCAGGCGGTCATGCAGCGGATCGGCATGAGGCGCGATGCAGACGGCGATTTCGACCATCCGCGCGTACCCGACACCCACCCGCACCTGAAGCGCCACGTGCTCTACCGGATCGGCAGAGGCGACCTCTGATCGTCCCGCAGGTGGGCCACCGCGCCCGTTCCCATTTCATAAAACGGATTCCCCGCCGAAGGCTTGATGCCCAAAGCTCGATCACAGGATCAGGCAAGCGGGCGTGAACCCGCTCACCCTGATACTTGGCTCTATTCAAGCGGGATCGCCACGAAGCGTAGGTCGCCGGCAGGATTTGCGATCATCATGTGGGCGCTGCGACGTCCCTCGCCTTTCAGGCGCTGCAGCACCTCGGCGACGCGGTCCGGCGTTTCCATGAACTCCTGGGCCACCTCGACGATCACCTCGCCGGCGACAAGCCCCTTTTCGGCGGCCGCCGAACCGGCCTCGACGGCGGTGATCACCACGCCTTCGACGCTCTCGGCGATCGAGAACTTCTGGCGTGCCGCGTCATCGAGCGCAGCAAGCGACAGCCCGAGCCTTTCCACGCTCGCCGGCTCATCGGGTGCTGCCTCGTCGGACGGCTGGTCGCCCGGCTGCTGCTCGCCGGTCTCCGGCGACGGCGTCCCCTCACCCTGCGGGGCTTCCGTCACGTCGCTCTGCGCATCGGCTGGCTCGTCTTCGAGACGACCGAGCGTGACCTTGACCGTCTGTTCCTTACCGTCGCGAACGAGCACGACCTCGACCTCGGCGCCGACCGTGCTCTCGGCCACGCTCCGCACGAGGTCGCGGCTCTCGCTGATGTCCTTGCCGTCGAAGCGAAGGATGACGTCGCCGGTCCGGATCGGGCCGTTTTCGACCGGACCGCCCTTGATGACACCGCTGACGAGTGCCCCCTTGCTGCTCTTCAGCCCGAGGCTCGCGGCAACGGCGTCGGTCACCGGCTGGATGCGCACGCCGAGCCAGCCGCGCCGCGTCTCGCCGAACTCCTTCAGCTGGCTGATGACGTTTTCGGCAAGCTCCGTCGGCACGGCGAAGCCGATGCCGATCGAGCCGCCGCTCGGCGAGATGATCGCCGTATTGATGCCGATGACTTCGCCGTCCATGTTGAACAGCGGGCCGCCGGAATTGCCCTTGTTGATCGCCGCGTCGGTCTGGATGAAGTTGTCGTAAGGTCCGGCATTGATGTTGCGGCCGCGCGCCGAAACGATGCCCATCGACACCGATCCGCCGAGCCCGAACGGGTTGCCGATGGCCATTACCCAGTCACCGATGCGCATCTTGCGCGAATCACCGAACTTCACCGCCGTCAGCGGCTTCGGCGGCTCCACCTTGAGCACCGAGAGGTCGGTCTTCGGGTCCGTGCCGACCAGCTTGGCCTTGAGCTTGGAGCCGTCCGAGAAGACTGCCTCAATGTCGTCGGCGTTTTCGATCACGTGGTTGTTGGTGACGATGAAGCCGCTCGGATCGATGACGAAACCGGAACCCAGCGAATTGACCTTCTGATTGCCGCCGCCCTCGCGGTTCTTGTAGAAATCGTCGAAGAACTCCTGGAATGGCGAGCCCTCGGGCACCTGCGGCATCGGCCCGCGCTCCTCCTCCTTGACGTTCTGCGAGGTGGCGATGTTGACGACCGCACCGATCAGACCCTCTGCGAGATTGGCCACCGACTCCGGCCCGGTCGGCTGTGCCTCGGCCACCGCAACAGGCCCCATCGTCGCGCCGAACGCGAAGGCCACCCCGACAAGGCCGGTGATGAGGCGCTTCGATCTCGTGGAGGCGTTCGCAGTCATGAGGTTTCCCCGTTTGTCATTGTTGGTTCAGGGCCCGAACTGATTTGGCCTAGTTGCTCGAACCATAAGGCGGATTGATGACCGGCGAAACGGCTTTTACCCGCGCACCAGCCAGACGATCACGACCCCGAGCGCCACCGCGGCAAGACCCGAAAACCTCAGATGTTGTTCGGGTATCTCCGGCAGGAGTTTCGCCATCGCCACCAGAAAGTGAGGGGCCAGTGCGTACACCAGCCCCTCGATGATCAGGAAGAATGCAAATCCGGTGACCAGATCCGACATCGTCAGATCCGGTCAGTTGCCGGCCTGCGGTTCAGGCTGCGCCGGCGGGGCGGGCGTCTTGCCGTCCGAGCCGTTGAAGAAGCGGAAGAACTCCGACTTCGGCGACAGCACCATGCTGCTGCCCTCCGGCGAGTCGAAGGCGCCGGTGTAGGCCCGCATCGAGCGATAGAACTCGAAGAAGGACGGATCGCGGGTGAATGCCTCGCCGAAGATACGGTTGCGTTCGGCATCGCCCTCGCCGCGCAGGATTTCCGAATCCCTCTGGGCCTCGGCCTGCAGCTCGACGACCTGGCGGTCGGCGATCGCGCGGCGGCGCTGGCCTTCTTCATTACCGCGGGCGCGGATCAGTTCGGCTTCGGCCAGACGCTCCGCCTTCATGCGCTCGAACGTCTGCTGGGAGACTTCCTGCGTCAGGTCGGTGCGGCGGATGCGCACGTCCTCGATGGTGAGGCCGAGCGACTCGGCGTCCGTCTTGAGGGCCGCTGCGACCTCCTGCATCATCGACGAACGCTCCTCCGACAGTGCGGCTTCGAAGCCACGCAAACCGTAGACGCGACGCAGCGATGCGTCGAGGCGGGTACGCAGACGCGCCTCGGCGGACTCGCGGTCACCGGAGACCGTCTCGCGGAAGCGGCGGGCGTCGGTGATCTTGTAGACGACGAACGCATCGACCTCGTAGAACTTGCCGCCGGAAACCTGCACGCGGATGTTGTCGAGGTCGAGGCGCAGGGCGAGGTCCTCGACATACTGAACCCGGTCGGCATCCATGAAGGCGAACGGCAGTTTGAAATAAAGGCCCGGCTCCTTGTGTACGGCCTGGATCTGGCCGAAGCGCACGACGATCGCCTGCTGGCGCTCGTTGACGACGAAGACCGACGAATAGACCAGAAGCAGCAGGGCTGCGAAAGCGATCAGGAAATAGGGCAGACGATTGGACATGATCAGTTGCCCCCCTGCGACTTGCGGCCAAGTTCGTTGAGCGGCAGGTAGGGAACGACCCCCTCCTGCTCGTCGATGATCACCTTCTGCGAATTCTTCAGAACCTGCTCCATGGTTTCGAGATAGAGACGCTTGCGTGTGACGTCCGGCGCCTTCGTGTACTGCTCGTAGATCGAGACGAAGCGCTGGGCCTCACCTTCGGCCTCCTTGACGACGCGGTCCTTGTAGGCAGCCGCTTCTTCGCGAATCTGCGCGGACCTGCCTCGCGCCTGGCCGAGCTGCTGGTTGGCGTATTTGTTGGCTTCCTCGACGAAGCGGTCCTCGTCCTGTTCGGCCCGCTGTACCTCGTCGAAGGCGTCGGCGACTTCGCGCGGGGGTGCCGCATCCTCGATCGCGACCGCGTTGATCGCAAGGCCCGCGCCGTAATGGTCCATCGTGCCCTGGATAATGCTCTTCACGTCGGCGGCGATCTGCTGACGCGCGTCACGGAAAATGTCCTGCGCCGGGCGACGGCCTACCACTTCGCGCATCGCGCTCTCGGCGACCTGCTGCAGCGTTTCCGGCGGGCTTTCAAGGTTGAACAGGTACGCCTTCGGGTCGGTCACGGTGAACAGCACCGAGAACTGCACGTTGACGATGTTCTGGTCCCCGGAGAGCATCAGGCCGGCCGTCGAGGTCGAGGACGCCTTGGCGCCGATGTTCTGCTGCTGCTCGGTCACCTTTACGATTTCGACGGATTCGAGCGGCCAGAGATGGAAATGCAGGCCCGGCATCGAGACCTCGTCCTTCGGCTTGCCGAAGCGCAGCTCGACACCACGCTCGTCCGGCTGCACCGTATAGATGGACTGGATCAGCCAGAAAGCGGCGAGCAAGATGACCAGCGCGAACGTCACTCCGCCATTGAATCCGCCCGGAACGATGTTCTTCAAGCGGTCCTGGCCCCGGCGGATGAGTTCCTCGAGATCGGGTGGGGTATTGCCGCCGCCGCGTGGACGGTTCGGCCCCTGCCCCCAGGGACCCTGATTATTGCCGCCGCCGCCCCAAGGGCCGCCGCCGTTCTGATTGCTCCAGGGCATTAAGACCTCTTCTGTTGAAAATGCTCCCAGCCTCGCCCGCATCACGGGCATGCGCCGATCCTCGGACCGTTATAGGTATCGCGCGAGCCGCTTTCAACGGAACGGCGCGAACTTCTTCGGCAGAACGGTAAAATAGTCGACTATACCGCAGTCCGCCGGCGATAAATGGCGTAACGTGTTGGGTACGTATCCTTTTCGCCCGCAGGCACGGAGGTCTCCGTTACCCTTTCGAAAAGCGCGGGGTCGATCGGCGGAAAGGTCGTGTCGCCCTGGACCTCGGCCTCGACATGGGTCACGTGCAGTTCGTCCACGAAGGGGAGCACCTGCCGATAGATCTCGCCGCCGCCGACGATACAGATTTCGCCGGCACCGGTCTCGTCCGCGATGGCCCTGGCCTGCGCCAGGGCGGCATCGAGGGTCTCGAAGACCTCGACGCCCTCGGGACGGAAATCGGCACTGCGACTGACGATCAGGTGCGGACGCCCCGGCAACGGCCGCCCGATCGATTCGAACGTCTTGCGCCCCATCACGAGGGGCTTGCCGAGCGTCAGGGCCTTGAACCGCCTGAGATCGGTGGAGAGCTTCCACGGCATGTCGCCCTCGCGGCCGATGACGCCGTTCTCGGCGACGGCAACGACGATCGTGGTCTTGATGGGGCTCACACCATTCTCCCGCATGTTGTTCGCGCGGCGACCGTCAGACCGCGATCGGTGCCTTGATGGTTGAATCGGCTTCGTAGCCTTCGAGCGTAAAGTCCTCGAACCTGAAGGAAAAAAGGTCCTTCACCCCAGGGGCGATCCGCATCCGCGGCAGGGCCTTCGGCGTGCGCGTCAGCTGCAACTTCGCCTGTTCGAAATGGTTGGAATAAAGATGGGCGTCGCCGAACGTGTGGACGAAATCGCCGGGTTCGAGACCGGTCACCTGCGCGACCATCAACGTCAGGAGCGCATAGGAGGCGATGTTGAACGGCACGCCGAGGAAGATGTCGGCCGAGCGCTGGTAGAGCTGGCAGGAGAGCCGCCCGTCGGCGACGTAGAACTGGAACAGGCAGTGGCAGGGCGGCAGCGCCATGTCGTCCACTTCCGCCGGGTTCCAGGCGCTGACGATGTGACGGCGCGAATAGGGATTCTTGCGGATGCCCTCGACCAGATCGGCGATCTGGTCGATACGGCGACCGTCCGGCGCCGGCCAGGAGCGCCACTGCGCGCCGTAGACGGGGCCGAGATTGCCGTTCTCGTCGGCCCATTCATCCCAGATCGTCACGCCGTGCTCGTGCAGATAGGCGATGTTGGTGTCGCCCCTCAGGAACCAGAGAAGCTCGTGGATGATCGAGCGCAGATGCAGCTTCTTGGTCGTCAGGACCGGAAAGCCGTCCTGAAGATCGAAGCGCATCTGGTATCCGAAGACGGAACGCGTGCCCGTGCCCGTGCGGTCGCCCCGGTCGCTGCCGTGTTCCAAGACGTGGCTCAGAAGGTCGAGATATTGCTTCATGGTTCCGCCGCTGATTCATCCAGGCCCCCATACTAGAGGCCGTTCGCGGCAGAACCAAGCTTCTCGCACTCTTTTCCCCGGGGAACTCGATGCCTCAGACGGCGTCGAGCTTCCCGAGTTGCTTGGCGACCAGGTAGTAGAAGGTCACACGCGACTTCGAGCGGTCGTCCGCCATGGCGAGGCAGGCACTCTTGATCGCCGCGTCGGCCGCATCGCCGTCGATGCCGAGCTTCTTCCCGCACCAGCTTTCCTTCACGCGGGCAAGCTCCGATTCGGACGAGCAGGAAACCAGAGCGGAGTCCCTGTCGCGCAGAGCAATCCCGAGATGACGGACGATCCGACCGACCGTCCCTTCATCTGCAGCACTGTCGTACTTATGAACATCTGCAAGATAGTCTTTCATGTGCCTGTCTCCGCCGATACTCGATGCCGTGTTCTTTGCATTCATTGCAAGTGAAGGATGCTCCCGGCCGAGAAAACCGTCAACAAGTTCGGTTGACGCACCCGGACGGAGGCTTCCCTGCCTGCAGAAACACCGGTTACATCATCCGCTTCACGGGCAGGAACCAAGGTCCTTTTTCGGGCCTTTCTTGAAAACGCGGCGAAAAGGCTGGCGAATACTTGGCGAATTCGGCAGAAGATCCGAACCGAAGAGAAGGACGAGAGGCCGATGACCGGCAGCGTATTGATGTCTACGTTCGCGTCCCGCACCGCCACGAGGCTTTTGGTCATCATTGCCGCGTTGTTCGCCGCATCAGGCGCCGACGCCGGCCTCGGCCCCGGACAGTTCGCCGGCCGATGGGTCATTCAGTCCGGTGGCACGGATGGATGCACGATCGAGCTGCTAAGCGAGCGGAGCGGCGGTCGCCTCGTCGCCCGCGGCAAAGGCTGCAAAGGAACACTTGCCTCGGTTCGTGCGTGGAAGCCGGTCCCCCGCGGCCTGTCGTTGCTCGACAAGAACGGAACCGCGATCGTCACCTTCGAACCGGTCCGCGGCATCCTCTTCGGCCGGCTCGCCGACGGCACGCTGGTCGCGATGCGACGCATTCACGATTGAGCCGCACAGCTGAACCTTTGGGTGCATTTCACATTGACACAACCAAAGATGTAGATCATCCTCCCTCTCAGCCTCGGCGTGGGCTTTGAAGCAAGCGAAACGAGAGGTGTTGAGATGAGAGTGGAATACGAACCGTCCGGCCTGAGCGCCGTTCAGAACCTTGGCCTCGATCCCTTAGCCTTTGCGGCGGCGGTCCAGGTATGGGTCGACAACAACAAAGAGAATATCGATCCGAAAGGCGGCAATGCCAGGATCGCCTTTCAGAACCACACCTACACGGTGACGTACAGCGTCAACAACGACATGACGGTGTTCTTCATCGTCAATGTGCAGCCCTGAGGAACGCGCCGCCCCGCTGTTTCCCACGGTGCCGGCGCGGATGCAGGGGCGGCATAGGTCGCCCCTGCACCCGCCGGAGAGCGCCCGCGGTGGCGCCACCCCTCGCCCTCCGCGCGCGTACCCTGTCCGGCCGCCTTTCCCCCTCAGCACGCCGGGACTGAAAAAACGACAGTGTCCCACCCTTTTCATCCGCCCCGGAACGACCTATATGGGGAGTGCCGGCTCTCGGGCCGGCTATGGCAATAAACGGTCGGTGTAATAAACCTATTGGACCCGGGGGCGGTACCCGGCGCCTCCACCAAAAACCGGTCGGTGACGGAGTTCTTTCCGGACCGGCTTTTGATGGGGGCGAAATAGGATCGACAAGGGCGTAAAGATCGAACTTTTGCTCGGCATGATACCGCCGTTATCGGGTCACAAGAGTAGTTGCAAACGACAACAACGCTCAGGGTTATGCTCTCGCTGCCTAATGGCGGTGCGGGAAACCCACACTAAAGCCCTTCTGGTTAGCACCTGAAGGCGGGGTTCGAAGGCACCTGGCAACAGAAGCCTTCACCTACTCCCCTGATGACAATTCATGTATTATGCTTCCGTAAGACTCGCCAACCGGGGCTTTCCCCGCATCCGGTGCCATGGCATATAGCCTTGGAAAAGACGTCACAGAAGAAAGACAGGATCACATGGGGCAGGACCATATTCGCTACGACATTCTGGCTCAGGACGCGCTGCGCGGTGTCATTCGAAAGGTTTTGACGGAAGTGGCGGCGACAGGCCGCCTGCCGGGTGATCATCACTTCTTCATCACCTTCCTGACCGGTGCGCCGGGTGTCAGGATTTCCCAGCACCTGAAGGCGAAGTATGCCGAGCAGATGACCATCGTCATCCAGCACCAGTTCTGGGATCTGAAGGTCAACGAGACCCAGTTCGAGATCGGCCTTTCCTTCTCCGACACACCGGAAAAGCTGGTTATCCCGTTCAACGCGATCCGCGGCTTCTACGATCCCTCCGTCAACTTCGAGCTGGAATTCGACGTTCCGCTGGCCGACGAGGACGAGGAGAGCGCCGAAATCACCGCCTACCCGCTGACTGCCGCCGAGGAACCGCAGGAGACGGTCGCCGCCAAAGACGGCGAGGAAGACAAGAAGCCGGCTTCGGTCGTTTCCCTCGACGCCTTCCGCAAGAAGCATTAGAGGCCTGTGCGGGCGGGTACGTCCCGCCTGCAACCTTGCCCGGAGCCGAGTCATGGCCGCAGACGTCGTCAACCTCCGCCAGTACAAGAAGACGAAAGCCCGCGCCGAAAAGGACAGGACCGCGGAGCAGAACCGTATCCTCTTCGGACGCACAAAGGCGGAGAAGGAACTGACACGGGCGGAGCGGGAAAAGGCCGAAAAGACGCTCGACCAGGGCAAGCTCGAACGCCCGAAACCGGACGACAGCAAATCCTGATAGAGATTCGGCCTCAACATCTTACGGGCAGTTCGGGACTCATTTTCTCAGGGACTTGAATCAGTTTGGCAACGGCGACGATTCGCAAACGCTCGGCGACCCTTCACGGCCACCGCACGAGCTTTTCCCTCGAGGATGCCTTCTGGGACGAGCTGAAGATCATCGCGGCAGAGCGCGCCCTGCCGCTTGCCGCCCTCGTCGCCGAAATCGACGACAAGCGTCCGCCGGACAGCAATCTCTCCTCGGCTCTCAGGCTCTACGTGCTCGACTGGCTGAAGAGCGGCCGGCATTTCCAGGAAGAATAGGAAAGGCGAGGCCGCCCAGCCGCTTACGGCTTTGCCGGACAGGGCGCGGCCTTGACCGGCGCCAGCCCCGCCTCCATGCGGCTCACCGAATGCTGCCAGAGGTCGCTGCCGTCCCTCTCGAAGATCTGGCGGTCGAGCCAGTATTCCCCCTCACCCGTACAGAGCGCCCCGGTGACGACGCTGTCGTGCAGCACGTCGGCCTGCCCGATATGGCAGATGTATTCATAGCCGCTGACGGCGACGATTCCCTTCGCCCGCGCCTCTTCGAAGCGAGTCGGCCCCATCGCGCAGCCGCCCTCCGTCGTGTCGCCCGGCGCGCTGTAACCCGTCTTCGTCTTGGCGAGCTCGCCGAAGAACGCGGCTGCCGGTTCGCTGATCGCCGGCTCGATGTCGTAGCCCCAGTCCTTGAGCCGGAAGGCGACCGCCTCCTGGAAATCCTTGAAATCCCCCCGCCCGCGACAGGCCGCAGAATCGGAGCACTTGAGATAGCTGTCCTCGAGCTTCGGGTTGATCTCGTCGAAGACCATGAACTCGAAGGCGCTGCTGTAGAGGCCGAGAAGAGCGGCGTTGGCGAGCGCCCCCGCACATGCGCCGGGATACTGCTCCTCTCCGCACAACTTCATGGTTCGCAGCAGAGCCCTTTCGACGACCGGTCGGTACGCCGCCTCCTTGGTCACGTCGACGAACTTGCCGTCGCGCAGTGCCTGGACCTGAACCGGAGGCACCGATCCCGCATAGGGCGCGAAGGCGTAGAGGAAGCGCTGGTCGGCAAGCTCGAACTCGTAGATGCCGTCGCCATCGAGATCGGCCGGATGAACCACGTCGCCGTCGAATTGGCCGAGTTCGACGATCTTGATGCCGTCATCGGTCGAGAGCGCCACCCGCGCCTCGATGCAGCAATGGGCGCCGCCCGTGTAGGAGGTGAAGAGGACCGCCGGATCGGACCAGTCGAACTTGTAGATGCCGAGCTTGCCGAAGCCGCCGCCCTCGGGAACGCTCTCGGCCTTGATCGTCGCAGACCCCTTCCCCTCGCGGGAGACTTCGAGGTAGGCGGTCGCCGTGCCGTCGACATTGTCCTGGCCCTTGAGCGTCAGCGTCCATCCTTCGGACGTGTAGCTCTTTCCGAAATCCTCCGACTTCCACGACACGAGACCGTTGATGCCGATGTAATCGGGTTCGGCGGGCTTGAATTCGCCACGCTCCACCGCCTGCGCGCAGCCGAGGATCTGTTTCAGCGTGTCGCTCGATCCGCCGAGCGAATAGGGCCCGTAGTTGACGTTTTCCACCCGCAGGCTGAGCCGTGACGCGCCCCGCAAGGCGGACATGAAGCTCTCGCTCGGATCAGAGACATAGAGGCCCCCGAAGCCCTCGTCGGTATCGGCCCGCATGGTTCCGTCCCAGCGCTGCCGGTCGGTGCGGATCTCGACCTTGTAGTCCTTCTCGTCGGTCACCCAGGCGAATTTCGGCCCGGCGATCATGACGACGATCTCGCGGCTCGACGGGCGGATGAAATAGAGCCCGTCCGACGCCTTCGGAACGGCGATACAGTTGTTCTGCTGACGGTCGTAACTCACCGTCCAGCCACGATTCTCGGCGAAGGTGACGTAACGCTCCTCCGCACGGGCTTCCATCGCAAGAAGAAGCGGCAACATCGAGAACGCCTGGACGAGAAATCGAAGTATGCGCATGTCATGCCCCCTGTCCTGAACACGCCGGAGCGCCATTCGCCTGGCGCACCCGTCCACCCCTCTGCCGTACCCCCTCGCACGGTCGAGATCATTGATACCGGTCAGTTCACGCCCGGCAAGTCGTCGAACCGCAGTTTCGGCGGTGTCGCACCGGTCGTCGGGCCGGACGGTGGTGCCTCCTCCGCCGGCGGTGTCGGTCCTTCCGCAGGCGGCTGCGCTGATCCGGCCCCCTCTTCGATCGCCTGCCGCCGCGCGGCTTCTTCCTCTGCCGCCTGCCGGGCCAGGGCATCGGCCTCCGCCTGCCTGCGGGCCTCTTCCTCCAGCCGGGCCCGTTCGGCCGCCTCGGCCTTCTCGCGTTCCGCCGCCCGGAACTTGTAAAGCGCCACCTCGCGTCTCAACCGCTGCTTCTCGAGCACGTTGGACTGCAACGTCTCCACGCGACGACGCTCCCGCTCGAAGGCCCGCATCGAAAGGTAGTTGGTGACGTCCGTGACGTCGAGCGAGTGCTCCGGCGTCGGCAGGCGGCCAGAGAACCTGACGCGAATGTCGGGATCGGCGCCGGCGAGATCGTCCGTTCCCGCCTCCGGTGAAACGGTGACGACGGCGTCCGTCTCGCCGCTGCGCAGGTCGATCCTCGCATCGCCGCCGAGCCTGGCGAGCGCATTGCCGCCGACGAGGTTCTGCGCCCGCACGACACCGTCACCGATGTTGAAGGGAATGACCAGCGCCCCGAGGGAGGCGCTCCTTTCGGACACCAGGTTCTCCACGAGCGGCCGCACCTTGCTTTCGTCCGGCTCGCCCTCGATGAGGTCGGCGGCGGCGAGCAGCGGCGGCAGATAGCCGAGGTCGAAGTGCGGTACGACGACGTCCGAAAGCCGCATCTCGCCCGAACCGTTGATCGACGAGACGAGGTCCGCGACGGTCCCGCCGGTCGCCTCGGCGACCGCAGTGAGATCGAAGCGCCCGGTGATCTGCGGCGGCGTCACGCCCTCGCCGGCGCCGGCGAAGGCGCTTGCGAGATCGCCGTGCTCCAGCGTCAGGCGGCTCTGCAGGAAGGCCGTCTTCTCGGCATTGGAAAGACTGATCCGCCCCTTGAGATCGCCGCCCAGCCACTTGCCCGCCGCATCCTCCAGCACCAGTTCGCCGGTGCGGCCGGTCAGATGGCCGGAGAAATCCGCCACCTTTCCGAGAACGCCCGGCCAGAACGTCGTCGAACGGAGCGAGAGATCGAGGTCGGGGACCTCGATTGGCGCGGCGATGGCGCCGGTCGAGAGGCCTCCCGTCGCAGGATCGGTAACGGGCCCTGCCACCGCCTCCGCCAGCCAGGCGAGGTCGACCGTATCGAGGTCGAGCGCACCGCGGGCTCGCAAGCCCGGCTCCTTCCAGTCGAGCGAGAGACTGCCGCGGACGGCATTGCCGGCAAGGGCTCCGTCGATCGCGTCGATCTTCGCCGTGCCGTCACCGATCTCAGCAGCGGCCGAGAGCGCCACCGGCAGGCCGGCGCCGGATTGCGGAAGCCCGATGCCTGCGATCATCAGATATGGTTCGAGATCGGAGCTGCGCAGCGATGTCTGCAGGCTCCCCTGCAGGAACCGTCCTGCCCGCAAATCGAGCCGACCTTTTCCCGTCAGCAGTGTCTCGGTCCCGGAGAATGTCACCACCGCGTCGGCCGGATCATCCGCTTGCGCCCTGAGCGAGACCGAGAGGCGGCCGGGCTCGGAAGACGGGATCGGCAACGGGTCCAGTCCGGCCTGTCCGAAAAGGATTTGCGCGTCCGGGTTTTCGAGACTCGCCTCGAGTGTCATGGCGCCGGGCAGCGGTGGAATGGTCTCCCGGCCGTAGTCGAACGCGACACGGCTGCCGTTCGCCACGCCGTCCAGCTTGACCGACATGGCGGCATCCGCCCCCGAAAGGACAATATGCGCCTTGAGGTCCGCCCCGGCGTACCAGCGGGCATTGCGAACGAGCGCATCGAGCGCCGGATGAGCCGGAACATGAGCCTTCAGTATGGCGAGAAACGGGCCGGGGTCTGCAGCCGCAAATGTGAGGTCGGCCTCGCCCGTCGGATCCGAAAGCCCACCCTCGATCGTCCCGGTCGCGGAGATCTTCGCGCCCGAAAGGTCGCCGATGTTGAGACGCTCGACCGCCATCCTCTCGCCGTCGGTCGTAAAGACCGTGTCGACATTCTTCGCGACAATGTCGGAGGCGGCGAGCCTTTCGACCTTCAGGCGGCCCGCAATCCGCTGCGCGAAAAGGTTTGCTCCGGCCTCGTCGCCGGCGACGAGCGTCGCAAGCGCACGGACCGCGTTCAGGTCGATCTCGTTCCCGGTGAGGTCGACCGACAGGTTCGGCGCTGTACCGTCGCGAGACTCGCGCTCGACACGGCCGTTGAGAATACCCGCTCCCATCGCAAGCTCCAGCCGCTCGAAGCGCTGGAACTCGGGCGTCAGGTCCACTTTCGCCGAGAAACCGGCGGTCTTCATCTCGCGGATCGCCGGATCGACATCGCCGGTAATCCATGCGGCGAGCCCTGAAGGCTGCGTCGAGGCAACCAGCAGGTCGCCACGGAAAGACGGCTCGCCCTTGAGGTCCAGCGTTCCGCTCGCCTCCACCTGCGTGCGGCCCGGAAGCGTCGCGAGCGCGCGCTCGACCGTCCAGCCGGTGCCGGCGGGCCGCACGTCGAGCCGGATGTCGCGCAATACCGTGTCGCCGGCGACGATTGCCGGCAATGCGAGGCTCGCCTTGCCCGGGACCGACGGGATCGGGATGCCGGCGGCGATGGCGACCAGCCGGTCGAGACGCTCGCGGACCGAAACCACGGCACGCCGGCTCGTTTTTCCCTTCGGCGCCCCCTCGCCGATGCGGTTGACGTCGATCTGCTGGCCGTCGGCCGTCAGCAGGAATTCCGGATGCGCGCCGGTATCCAGCGTCGCCTCGCCGGTGACGGCGTAGGGATTTTCGGCATCGCCGAGCTCGAGGCGATAGGAAGGGACGCGGACGCGCTCGTTCGTCAGCTCGAATTCGCCCTTGACCTTCGGCGCGACCGGATTTGCGCCGCCCACCTGGGGTTCGGCAGCATCACCCTCGTCCATCTGCCACGCAGCCTGGAAATTGCCCTTGTAGAGCGGTTTGCCGTCGCTCAGCGTCAGACCGCCGGAAAGATCGATCTCGAATGGCCGCGTGTCCGGCAGGAGACGGACGTTCAGCGGCACGGCGCCGGTCTTCGCGTCCGGCTGCAGGCTCGAAAGGTGGAAGCGACCGGCCTCGCCGTCGACGGAGGCATGCCCGTCCACTGTCCAGGGACCTGCGAGCGAGCGGGCCGACATGTCGGCGTCGAAACCGGAAACGATGCGGGTGCGGCCCGACTGCTCGTCGATGAACTCGACCACGCCGCCGCTCACATGCACGCGCTCCAGCACGACGGTACGCGCCGGGATTTCGGCCGCGCTGCCGCGCGCCCAGTCGAGCGTCCCGTCGGAAAGCAGGCGGATGCGGGCCTTCGGCTCCTCGATGCGCATGTCGAAGATGCGTGCCTCGCCGGAGAGGAACGGCGCCAGTTCCGCATCCATCGAAAAGCGGGCGACGCTGACGAGCGGCGAACCGTCACGGTCCGATCCGACGGTGACGTCATGCAGCGTGACGGAGGGGAACGGCAGGATGCGGGCCTCCACCGCCCCGTGGACGGTGACCTTCTTGCCGAGGATACGGCTCGCCTGGTCCTCGAAATCAGAGCGGAAATTCGTCCAGTCGACAAAGAACGGCGCCAGCAGCGCCGCGAAGAGCGCCGCCACCAAGAGACCACCGAGTGCCACCAATATGCGTCCGAGCACGACCCGTCGACTCCCGTTGCTCCCTACTCAAACGTGGTCCGTTCCGATATTTGCATTCCGCTACGGCAATCGCCAGCCCAAATGTCGGTTTGTCCTCTTCCACTCAGAGACGGAAGATCTTGCCGGGATTGAAGATATTGTCCGGATCGAGGCTCTTCTTGATCGCCCGCATGACCGGCAGCGCCGAGCCGAGCTCCTGTTCGAGGTAGGACATCTTGCCCTGTCCGACGCCGTGCTCGCCGGTGCAGGTGCCGCCCATCGCGAGCGCCCGGCCGTTCAGGCGGGCCATGAACGCCTCGGCGCGGGCGAGATCCTCCGGCTTCTTGTCGTCGAACAGCATCAGCACATGGAAATTGCCGTCGCCGGCGTGGCCGACGATCGGTGCCAGAAGCCCCGTCTCGCGGATATCCGCCTGGGTCTCGGCCACGCAGTCGGCGAGCCGCGAGATCGGCACACAGACGTCCGTCGAAAGGCCGTTCAGCTCCGGCGCCAGCGCGCGCCCTGCCCAGTAGGCGTTGTGCCGCGCCTTCCAGAGCTGCGCGCGTTCCTCGGCATTGGCAGTGTATCGATATTCGTCGGCGCCACATTCCGCCGCGATTTCGGAAAACTGCTCGGACTGCAGCGCCACGGTCTCCTCGGTGCCGTGGAATTCGAGGAAGAGCGTCGGCTTCTCCGCATAGGAGAGCTTCGAATAGGCGTTGCAGGCCTTCATCTGCATTTCGTCGAGAAGCTCGATGCGGGCGACCGGGATGCCCATCTGGATCGTCATGATGACCGCGTCGCAGGCGGCTTTCAGGCTCGGGAAGGCGCAAACGCCACCGCCGATCTTCGCCGGTATGCCCTGCAGCTTCAGCGTCACCGAGGTGATGATGCCGAGCGTTCCCTCCGACCCGACATAGAGCCTTGTGAGGTCGTATCCGGCCGACGACTTCTTCGCCCGCTGAGCGGTGCGGATTTCCTCGCCGTCGGCGGTCACGACGGTGAGCGACAGCACATTGTCCTTCATCGTGCCGTACCGCACGGCATTGGTGCCGGAGGCCCGCGTCGCCGTCATGCCGCCGATCGAGGCGTTCGCACCCGGATCGATCGGGAAGAAGAGACCCGTGTCGCGGAGGTAGGTGTTGAGCTCCTCGCGCGTCACGCCCGGCTCGACGGTGCAGTCGAGGTCCTCGGCATTCACTTCCAGCACCTTGTTCATACGGCTGAAGTCGACGGATATCCCGCCGCTCGGCGCGTTCAGGTGCCCCTCCAGCGAAGAGCCGGTGCCGAACGGGATCATCGGCACTTTGTGCATGGCGCATGTCTTCACCACCGTCTTCACGTCGTCGGCGCTTTCCACGAAGACGACGCCGTCGGGAAGCTGGGCCGGCAGGTAGGTGGTCGTGTGGGTGTGCTGCTCGCGAAAGGACTGGCCCGTCTGGAAACGCTCGCCGAAGGTCTGTTTGAGGATGCCGAGGACGGCCGCGATCCCCTCCTCGTTGCGCGTTCCCGGCTGCACGTCCTTCATCGCCATATCGTCATTCTCCCTCTCCCGACGCTCCGGAGCGCCGCGCCATTCAACGTCTGTCGCACGTGGTATGGGACAGGAGTTCCCCCCTTGTCCAGTGACGAGGCCCGGCCGCGAGAGCCAATTCACAGCGCTGCCGCGTCCCGCCGCATTGCGGAGACCGCCGACGATCGCCTATGAATGCGGGGATGGTCAGGTTCTTCAAATATCTCGCCCTGGTGTTCATCGCGATCGGTATGGCCGCCGGCTATGCCTGGTGGAACTACGACGCCATCGTCGCGGCGATCCTGCACCCGCAGACGAGCGCGACAAGCGCCTCCGACGACAGCTTCTCCCTCGTCACCGCCGACGGCCACCACTTCGCCCTTCCGGAGCTCGACGCCGCGATCGCCAGCTTTCCTGCCGCTGACGTTCAGCAAAAGCCGCTCGTTCTCTACGTCCACGGCTTCGGCCCAGAACCGGACGGAGATTTCGGCCTCTACACCATGGAGGAACTCGCCAAAGGTGCCGGCGCCGATGTCATCATGTTCCGCTGGCCCTCCTGGATATCGGTGAGGGAGTTTCCGGTCCTCAATGCGAAGGCGGCGAGCGAGCGGCTCGTCGCGCTCCTGCGCCAGATGGCAGAGCGCCGGGAGCCCGGCGGAACGCTTGCCGGAAGGCCGCTCGTGATCGTCGCCCATTCGCTCGCCGGAGAGGTCCTCCGCCATGTCGGTGAGGCCGACGCCGCGCTGCCGACCGGGCTCGCCGCACGCATCCTCTTTGCCGTGCCCGAAACGGGACTGCCCGGCCACCGTGCCTGGATGGAGAAGCTCACCTTTGCGGACGAGATCTTCGTCTTCATCAACAAGGACGATCCGGCGCTCCAGGTGGCGACGACCATGTTCGGCGAGGCGAGACTCGGGCGCTCTCTCGAAAACCTCGACGGCAGCGCCGAACCGCTCGCCGGCAATGCCGACTATATCGTCCTCGATCCCGAGAGCTGGCGACACTACTTTTTCGTCTCGGGCCAGCGCAACGAGGCGATCGATGAAGTCTTCGGCGAAATTCTCCGCCGCGGCAGCGCCGCGCTCTCCAACCGGTACTTGCGCCGTGAGCCGGTCGGGAACGTCTACACGGTCATCGGCCCCGGCACCGAGCAGCCGGAGGGCTGACGCGCCTACTCGCCGGCCTCGACCTTGGCCGCGATTGCCATCTCCTGATGCAGACGCTTTTCCTCGTCCGCATGCGGTTTCGAGAAGCGCGCCAGTGCCAGATAGGCGACGGGCGTCACATAGAGCGTTACCGCCGTGGCGAGCCCAAGTCCGCCGACCATGACCCAGCCGAGTGCGACGCGCGCCTCCGCCCCGGCCCCCGTCGCCAGCACCAGCGGCACGCCACCGAGCACGGTGGAGATCATCGTCATCATCACGGGCCGCAGGCGAAGGTTCGCCGCATTCTCGATCGCCTCGCGCACCGATTGTCCGCGGTCACGAAGCTGGTTTGCGAATTCGACGATCAGGATGCCGTTCTTGGCCATCACACCGACCAGCAGGACCAAGCCGATCTGGCTGTAGACATTGAGCGATGACCCGGTGAGGAGCAGCGCGAAGACGGCGCAGGCAAGGCCGAGCGGCACAGTCGCCATGATGATGAGCGACGAGATGACGCTCTCGAACTGTGCCGCCAGGACCAGGAAGATGATGACGATTGCAAAGCCGAAGGTCGCGCCCATGCCCTTCGAGTTCTCGGTCAGCGTCTTCGCTTCGGCGAGAGGCATGATGCGCACGCCGGGCGGCAGCAGCGGGTCGGCGACCGTTTGCGTCTCGTTGAGAGCATCGCCGAGCGAAAGCCCCGCCGGCAACCCGGCCGTGATCGCGACCGAGGCGAGCTGCTGCTCGCGGGTCAGCGACGGCGCCACCGCCTTTTCCCGAAGCGAGGCGATCACCGACATCGGCACGGTCTTGCCGTCCGCGGTCCTCAGGAAGACGTTCTCGAGATCGGTCGGATCGTCGATCGGCCGGGTGGTGGAGGTTAGCTTCACCGGATAGGCCTCGCCGTCGACGAAGACGTCGCCGATCGAACGACCGTCGAGGAGCGACTGCAGCGCCTGCGACAGCCCCGTGAAGTCGATGCCGAGTTCGGCGGCGCGTTCGCGGTCGACGGTGACGGAGAGCTGCGCCTGGCTGATGTCGTTGGTGAGCCGCGGGCCGTCGAAACGGCCGCTTTCCTCCATCGCCGCAACGAGCCGGCTCGCCGCACTCGTCAGGGTCTGGTGATCCGCGCCGACCACAGCGAACTGCAGCCCGCTGCCACCGCCGCGGATCCTGAGGCTGTTCGGCTGCATGGCAAAGGCCCTGACCGCCGGCACACGCGCTGCGGCGGCGTTGACGTCGGCGGCGATCTCGTCCTGGCTGCGGCTGCGCTCCTCCCACGGCGCGAGCGTCAACACCATGAAGCCGCTGTTCTTGCTGCTGCCGAAACCCGAAATGGAGAAGAGGTTGGCAACTTCGCCGCTCTTGCGGAGCGGTTCGAGATTCTCCTCGATCCGCTGCATCTGGTCGCGCATGAAGTCGAGGCTGACACCCTGCGGCGCCGTCACCCTCACGATCAGCACCGAGCGGTCTTCCCGCGGCGTGAGTTCGCTGGTGATCAGCGAGAAGGCGGCGAGCGCGGCGAGCGAAAACAGGGTCGCGACGACGAAGACGACCATCGGCGCCGCAAGGCACGCGTGAAGGGTCTTGCGGTAGAAGCGCGAAAAGGCGTCGCCGAAGCGACCGAGCGGATCGCCACCTTCCCGGTGCTCGTGCGGCTTCAGGAGCCGCGAGGCGAGCATCGGGCAGAGCGTGAGCGCCACCAGCGAGGAAAGCGTGACAGAGAAGGCGAGCACGAAGCCGAATTCGCGGAAGAGCCCGCCTACCTGCCCCGGCAGAAAGGAGAGCGGCACGAAGACGGCGGCGAGCGTCGCCGTCGTCGCGATGACGGCAAAGAACACCTCGCGCGTGCCGAGGACGGCGGCGGCCCGTGGACCGAGCCCCTGCCCGCGCCTTCGCACGATGTTTTCCAGCACCACGATCGCATCGTCGACGACCATGCCGGTCGCCAGCACGACAGCAAGCAGCGTCAGGATGTTGATCGAGAAGCCGGCGAGATAGATCGCGGCCATCGTGCCGACCAGCGCGACCGGCATGGTGACGGCGGGAATGATCGTCGCGCGCGCGTCGCGCAGGAAGAGATAGATGATCGCGACGACGATCACCGCGGCAAGCACCAGCGAGCGCACCACTTCCTCGATCGAGCCGCGGATGAAGACGGCGTCGTCGCTGGTGATGCGCAGTTCGGTGCCCTCCGGCAGCGTCTTCGAAAGCTCGGCGACCGCCGCCGCAACGCCTTTCGAGATGCTGAGCGTGTTCGACTGCGCCTGCCGGATGATCCCGAGACCGATGCCGGCGCGGCCGTTCGAGCGCAGGCTCGTCGTTCCGGTGTCGGCGCCAAAGGTTACCGTGGCCACGTCTCTCAGCCGGACCCGGTTCTGCACGATGAGGTTGCCGAAATCCTCCGGCGTCCTGAGGTCGGCGGTCGCGCGCACGACGATGTCCTGCGTCGGGCTGGTGAGAGAGCCCGCCGGCACGTCGAAGGCGAGGTTGGAGAGCGCGGATGTCAGCGATGCTATGGTGAGCCCGCGGCTTGCCAGCGCCGCCTGATCGACGTCGATGCGGAAGATCTTCTCCTGATCGCCGTAGATTTCGATGTCGGCGACACCGTCCACCGTCGCGAGACGGTCGGAAACCTGATTGTCGACCAGAAGCGTGAGATCATCGAGGCTCATCCGGTCCGAGGTCACGGCGAGCCGCATGATCGGCTGCGAGTCGGAGTCCGCCTTGACGATGCGCGGCTCGTCGGCATCGTCCGGCAGGTCGTTCGAAACCCGAGAGATCGCGTCGCGCACATCGGTGGAGGCGACGTTGAGATCGGTGCTGTCGGAGAATTCCAGCGTGACGCGGCTCTGCCCGAACTGCGAGGTCGAGGACATGCTCTTCAGCCCCGACACGCGCGCGACCGCCCCCTCGATGACCGTCGTCACCTCCTGGTCGATCGTCTCGGGTGAGGCACCGCCGAAAGTCGTGCGCACGGTGATCACCGGCTGGTCGACGTCGGGGAGCTCGCGAACCTCGATACCGTAGAAGGCCGCAAGCCCTGCGACGACGATCAGCGCGTTGAAAACCAGTGCGAGGATCGGCCGCCTGACGAAGAGGGCGGTGAAGCCGGCGCTGCCGCCGCCGGGGAAATCGGAAAACGGCCCGTTCATTGGCTTGCGACCGGAACGCCGGTCTCCTCTCCGGCCGGCCGGACCGTCCCGCCCTGGCGCACCCGCTGGATGCCTTCCGTTACGACCCTGTCGCCGGATCGAAGCTCCGCGTCGACCAGCACGGCGTCGGGATTGCGCTGGACGATCCGGACCCGCACCTTCTCCGCCTTGCTCCCGCTTCCGATGCGCCAGACGAATGCGCCTTCGCCGTCCCATTGCACGGCGAGCGGATCGACGGAAGGATAGTTCTCCCCGGCAAACGCCATGGTGACGGTGAACGACATGCCGGCCCTCAGATCGTCATTCGCGTTGGCGATGCGGGCGCGCACATGCAGCGTGCGGCTCGCCTCGTCGATGCGGTTGTCGATCGCCTCGACCGTCCCGCGATAGAGCTGCCCGGGGCGCGCGACGGCGGTCGCCTCGACCGCCTGCCCGACCTTGAGGATGGGCGCGAAGCGCTCAGGCACCCAGAAGTCGACGAGGATTTCGGAACGGTCGTCGAGGGTGGCGATCACCGTTCCCGTGGTGACGTTGTCCCCCGGATTGATGGTGATGATGCCGGCAATGCCGTCGATCGGGGCGACGATGTCGCGCCGCTTCAGGTTGAGTTCGGCCGTGTCGAGTGCAAGCTTCGCCGCCTCGACGGCGATCTGCGCATCGAAGGCGTCGATGCGCGACACCGTGGATTTCAGATTGGCGTAGAGGTTCGCCTTCTCGGTCGCGCTCTTCAGCGCCACCCGCGCCTGGTCACGCGCGATCGTCTGCTCGTCGTTGTCGAGCTGGGCGAGGAGATCGCCCCTCGTCACCTTCTGTCCCGAAACGATCGCCACCTTGGCGAGCGTGCCGTCGACCTGCGGCGTGACCGCGACGGACTGCACGGCGTCGCCGGTGCCGATCGCCGAGAGCCGATCGTTGACGGTGCCGAGGCCGACGGGTTGCACGACGACCACGGGCGCGCCGTTGCCGCCCCGACGGTTGCCTTCGCCACCCTTGGCATCCGGTCCCGCAGTCTCGCCGGCGGGCGCCAGGACCGCAACCAGCCCGGCGGGCGCCCCAATCCGCAGCAGCAGGTCCCCGGCGCCCGGCACAAACCTTGCCCAGCCGACGACGAAGGCGGCAACCACCGCGAAAATAACGATCACCTGTTTCCAGAAGGGCATTCGAAAGCTCCGGCGAGGACTGCCGGACCACCGCGCCGGATGTGCGAGCGGTCGAAGGCGTCCGAATTCGGTCGACATATGCGCCAATATTTCCGCGGGGTCGACTCTCGGCAAGGCCTGCCGGCCAACATTACCAAATTGTCATCGGCCACCCGAGACGGATGCGAACCGGCCGCGGTCACCCGATATTTCCTGTAGAAGAGCCGGGAACCGGCCCGAGCCGGAATGAAACCAGAACGTCTTGACTCGCCTTTCCGGTCCGAATCACTACATTGGGCGCCATGAGTAACGGTTACGACGACATTCCCTTCTTCGATGAGGAGCCGCCGCCGCGCAAGCCGGCAGGGTCGGCGACAGGCGGAATAGCCGCACGCGCCATGGCCGCCCGCGACCAGGCCCGCACCCCGGACTATCTGTCCGGCCTCAACCCCGAACAGCGGGAAGCCGTGGAAACGACGGAGGGCCCGGTGCTCGTCCTCGCCGGCGCCGGCACCGGCAAGACCCGCGTCCTGACCACGCGCATCGCCCACATTCTTGCGACTGGCCGGGCCTTTCCGTCGCAAATCCTCGCCGTGACCTTCACCAACAAGGCCGCGCGCGAGATGAAGGAACGCATCGGCATGCTGGTCGGCGGCGCCGTCGAGGGCATGCCCTGGCTCGGCACCTTCCACTCGATCGGCGTGAAGATCCTTCGCCGCCATGCCGAGCTGGTGGGGCTCAAGTCCGATTTCACCATTCTCGACACCGACGACGTCATCCGTCTGATCAAGCAGCTGATCCAGGCCGAGGGGCTCGACGACAAGCGGTGGCCGGCCCGCCAGTTCGCGGCGATGATCGACACCTGGAAGAACAAGGGTCTCGATCCGGCACAGATCCCGGAGGGCGACGCCCGCGCCTTTGCAAACGGCAAGGGACGGGAGCTCTATGCCGCCTACCAGAACCGGCTGAAGACTCTGAACGCCTGCGATTTCGGCGATCTCCTGCTGCATCCGATCCGCATGTTCAGGGCCAATCCGGACGTGCTGCGCGACTATCACCAGCGCTTCAAGTACATTCTGGTCGACGAGTACCAGGACACCAACACCGCCCAGTACATGTGGCTGAGATTGCTGGCACAGCGCTCACCGGCGTCGAAGGGTGCACGCGATCCGGCCGAAGGTCGAGCCGGCGACCGCCGGCCGGGCGACGTTTCGCCCGCGCCCGCGCAGGCCAGCGCCGACAGGCGCGATGCGGCCGTGAGCGAAAACAGACAGCAGCAAATCAATATTTGCTGCGTCGGTGACGACGATCAGTCGATCTACGGCTGGCGCGGGGCGGAGGTGGACAACATCCTCCGCTTCGAGAAGGATTTTCCCGGCGCCAAGGTCATCAAGCTCGAACGCAACTACCGTTCCACCGAGCACATTCTCGGTGCCGCCGGCCACCTGATCGCCCACAACGAGGGACGCCTCGGCAAGACGCTGTTCACCGACCGCGCAGAGCCCGACGACGAGAAGGTGATCGTCCACGCCGCATGGGACTCCGAGGAGGAGGCCCGCGCCGTCGGCGAGGAAATCGAACGGCTGCAGCGCGGTGACGCCGACGGCAAGAAGCACGCCCTCAACGGCATGGCGATCCTCGTGCGCGCCTCCTTCCAGATGCGCGAGTTCGAAGACCGTTTCGTGACCCTCGGCCTCAACTACCGCGTCGTCGGCGGACCGCGCTTCTACGAGCGCCTCGAGATCCGTGACGCCATGGCCTATTTCCGCCTCGTCTGCCAGCCGGCCGACGATCTCGCCTTCGAGCGCATCGTCAACACCCCGAAGCGGGGCCTGGGCGACACCACGGTCCGGGCGCTGCACGACTATGCCCGTGCCCGCGACATTCCGATGCTCGCCGCAGCCGCCGAGATGGTCGAGACCGACGAGTTGAAACCGAAGGCGCGCAAGGCGCTCTTCGACGTGATTCAATACTTCCGCCGCTGGTCGGAACGCCTTGAAACGACTCCGCATACCGAGCTCGCCGAGCAGATTCTCGACGAGTCCGGCTATACCGACATGTGGAAGAACGACAAGTCGGCGGAGGCGCCGGGCCGGCTCGAAAACCTCAAGGAACTCGTCCGCTCGATGGAAGCGTTCGAGTCGATGCGCGGCTTCCTCGAACACGTGTCGCTGGTCATGGATACCGAGCAGAACGAGGACATGGACGCCGTCTCGATCATGACGCTCCATTCCGCCAAGGGGCTCGAATTCGACACCGTCTTCCTGCCGGGCTGGGAGGAAGGCCTCTTCCCCCACCAGCGCGCCCTCGACGAAGGCGGACGCTCGGGCCTCGAGGAAGAACGCCGCCTCGCCTACGTCGGCATCACCCGCGCCAAGCGCCGCTGCCACATCTGGTTCGTCTCCAATCGGCGCATTCACGGCCTCTGGCAGTCGACCATGCCCTCGCGCTTCCTCGACGAACTGCCGCAGAGCCATGTCGAGGTCGCCGAAGCCGAAACCTCCTACGGCGGCTACGGGCGCGGCGGCTACGGCCAGTCCCGCTTTGATCGCGCCGATCCCTTCGCCAATTCCTATTCGACGCCCGGATGGAAGCGCGCCCAGCAGAACAAGTCGGACGCCACGCGCGACAACTGGGGCACCCGGTCCGGCCATGCGGTGGAACGCATCGGCTACGGCGAGAGCGGCCCGCGCGGCAGGACGATCGAGGGAGAGCTGGTGGCCAAATCCACCAGTTACGAGCCCTCGAAGTTCAAGCTCGGCGACCGCGTCTTCCACGTCAAGTTCGGCAACGGCAACGTCTCGGCGATCGAGGGCAACAAGCTGACGATCGATTTCGACCGCGCCGGCCAGAAACGCGTGCTGGACGGCTTCGTCGAGCGGGTGTGACCCCCTCTCAACCTGCCGTCGGATACAATCCCGTCGCCGTCCGGCCGCTTGCCACTATTCCTTCGCATTCCCGTTGTCTGAAAGAGGCTTCAATCCCGCGTGTCCCCGCTCCCCGGGCCGCGCCAGCCTCGACAAGGATCGACGAGAGATGACGCCGGCCGAGCTCCGCCAACCCGGCAGCACGCGAAAGTCCCCTGCCCGGTCCGCGTCCGACCATTGGCACGGGCTTGTCATCGAATCATGCGAAACCCGCCAGACTTTCCGCAATGGATTCAGGCATGCTGCCCGACAGTGACACGCAATCCGGCGCGAGCCGGCTTCTCTCCCGCTATCGCGGCTATCTGACGGCGGTCGCCGTCGTCGCCGTGTTCACGATGATGATCTTCGCGATTCACCGCCTGACGGCGGAGGTGCGCTATGACGACGTCCTCGCCGCGCTCGGGGACACTTCTTGGTGGGCGCTCCTCTGGGCGGCGCTCTTCACCGCGCTCAGCTACGGCGCGCTCGCCCTGTACGATGCCAACGCCATCGACTACATCGGGCGCAAGCTGCCGTTGCCTTCTGTCGTGACGACCGCCTTCATTGCCTACGCGGTCGGCAATACCGCGGGCTTCGGCCCCTTGAGCGGCGGAGCGATCCGCTATCGCGCCTATTCGAAGCTCGGGCTCCAGCCCGGCGAAATCGCCCGCATCATCGCCTTCGTGACGCTCTCCTTCGGCCTCGGGCTCGCCGCGGTGAGCGCGCTTGCGCTGCTGGTCGTCGCGCCGCGGGTCGCCGTTATCGTCGGCCTGAACGGGCCGGCGCTTCGCTTCGGTGCCGTGGCCGTCGTCGTGCTGCTGGCAGTTCTCGTCTTCCTCAGCCGGAACGGGCGCGAGATCAATATCGCCGGCGTGACGCTCCGCCTGCCCGATACACGCACGTCGTCCCGGCAATTTCTCGTCACCGCCTTCGATCTCGCGGGTTCGGCTTCGGCGCTCTACGTCCTGCTGCCGGACATGCATGTCGGTTGGCCCGCCTTCTTCGCGATCTATGCGATGGCCGTCGCGCTCGGCGTCCTGAGCCATGTTCCCGCCGGCCTCGGAGTCTTCGAGACGGTGATGATCGCCGGCCTCGGCAACGCCATCAGCGCCGACCAGCTTCTCGGCAGCCTGGTCTTGTACCGTCTGGTCTATTACGTCCTGCCGCTGCTGTTCGCGCTCGCGCTTGCCGTCGTCGGCGAACTGCGGAGCTTCGCGAAACAGCCGCTCGCCGCCGAGATCGCCCAGATCGCCGCACGGCTCGTGCCCGCGCTTCTCTCCACCTATGCGCTGATGCTCGGCGCCATGCTGATCTTCTCGAGCGTCACGCCGACGCCAGACGGCGACCTCGACTTCCTCGCCGGGCTCCTGCCCCTGCCGATCGTCGAGGCGGCGCACTTCCTGTCGAGCATTCTCGGTCTCGTCCTCGTCGTCGCCTCCCGCGGCATCGCCCAGCGCCTCGACGGCGCCTGGTGGGTCGGGCTCGCAGCGGCGGCGATCGCCTTCCTCTTCTCGCTGATGAAGGCCGTCGCCCTCTTCGAGGCGGTGGCGCTCGGCCTCTTCATCGCCGCGATGCTCGCCAGCGCCGGCAGCTTCACCCGCCACGCCTCCCTTTTCGGTCAGGCACTCGGTCCGGCCTGGCTGACGGCGATGGCGGTCACCGTCGTCGGCGCCGCCGGCATCCTGCTCTTCGTCTACCGCGACACCCAGTACAGCCGCGAACTCTGGTGGCAGTTCGAGTTCTCCGAGGAAGCCCCGCGCGGCCTGCGGGCACTCCTCGGCCTTGCGATCGGCTCGGCGGCGGTGGCGATGTTCAGCCTGCTGCGCCCGGTCGCCCACCGGCCCGACGAGGCACGAGAGGATGATCTCGCGCGTGCGGTGGCGATCGTCGAAGGCCAGGACGTCGCCGACGCCAACCTCGTGCGCATGGGCGACAAGAGGCTCCTCTTCTCGCAGAGCGGCAAGGCCTTCATCATGTACGGCATCCACGGACGCTCGTGGATCGCGCTCGCCGATCCCGTGGGGGCGGAAGAGGACTTCGCCGATCTCGTCTGGCAGTTCGTCGACATGGCCCGCGCCTCCGGCGGCCGCGCCGTCTTCTACCAGATCACGCCCGCGCTCCTGCCGTCCTGCATCGACGCGGGCCTGCGCGCCTTCAAGCTCGGCGAACTCGCAACCGTCGACCTCGGCCAATTCGATCTCGCCGGCAGCCGCCTTTCCGGCCTGCGCCAGTCCTATAACCGCGGCCAGCGCGATGGACTCGTCTTCTCGATCGTCGAGCCACCGGACCTGCCGCCGATCCTCGACGAACTGAAGGCGATCTCGGATGCCTGGCTCGCCCATCACAACACGCGCGAAAAATCGTTCTCCCTCGGCGCCTTCGATCCCGGATACGTGCTGTCGCAGCCGGTGGCGATCCTCGCCAAGGACGACAGGATCGTCGCCTTCGCCACCGTGATGACGACCGGCACGAAGTCGGAGGCGACCGTCGACCTGATGCGCTTTGCGCCCGACGCGCCGCGCGGGGCCATGGATTTCCTCTTCATCAGCCTGATGAAACACATGCGCGAGGCGGGCTTCTCCCGCTTCAATCTCGGCATGGCGCCGCTCTCAGGCATGTCGCGCCGCGAGACCGCACCGGTCTGGGACCGCATCGGCAGCCTGGTCTTCGAGCACGGCGAGCGCTTCTACAACTTCAAGGGGCTCAGGGCCTTCAAATCCAAGTTCCATCCGCAATGGGAACCGCGCTACCTCGCCGTCACCAACGGCACCGGCGCGGCGCTGGCGCTCATGGACATCACCTTCCTGATCAGCGGCGGCATGAAAGGCGTGGTAGCGAAATGACCTCTCTCGGACTCTCCGGCCTCGGTCTTGCCGCAGGCCTCCTCGTCTTCTCCGGTATCGCCACCGCTGCGCCGGCTGTCACCTACCAGCCCGGCATGATTCCGGCCGACCACATCCTGCTGCCGGAGGGGGAAGTGCGCGCCGACATCTTCCTGATCTCGGACGCCGGCGGCTGGGGCGACAACGAGGAGCAGCAGGCGCAGGCGCTCGTCGACAAGGGCGCAATCGTCGTCGGCATCGACTTGCCCACCTACCTCGAGGCACTGCGCGCCGACGACGGCGACTGCGTCTACATGATCTCGGATGTGGAATCCCTCGCCCACCAGGTCCAGCGGGCGGCGGAAACGAGCGTCTTCAATCCGCCGATCGTCGCCGGCATCGGCGAAGGTGCCGCACTGGCGCTCGCGATGATCGCCCAGAGCCCGGCAGCCACCATCGGCGAGGCGATCGCCGTCGATCCGGTGGCAGGCATTCCGCTGGACAAGGAGCTTTGCACGCCCGCCACAAAAGAGCGGGTCGGCGACCGCATGGTCTATGGCCTGACGGACGGCCCGTTGCCGGCTCCGGTGACGGTTCTCTTCTCGCCCGCAGCCGACACGGCCGGTCGCGACCACGTCGCCTCACTGATGAAAGATCATGGTGACATCGAGGTTCGCGATGTCGAGGATACCGCCGGGGACGCCCTTGCCCAGGCACTCGGCGACCGCGTCGATGCCGGCGGCAATGCCGACGACCCGCTCGGGCTTCCGCTCACGCTCCTCGATACGACGCCCGCCATGGACACGATGGCGATCATCTATTCGGGCGACGGTGGCTGGCGGGACCTCGACAGGCAGGTCGGCGCAGTATTGCAGGAAAAGGGTATCCCTGTCGTCGGCGTCGACTCGCTGCACTATTTCTGGTCGCAGCGCACCCCCAAGGAGACCGCCGAGGATCTCGCGCGGATCATCGACACCTATCGCCGCAAATGGAAGGTCCGCCATGTTCTGCTGGCCGGCTATTCCTTCGGGGCCGACGTGCTGCCGGCGACCTACAACCTGCTGCCGCCGGACGACAGGGCGCGGGTCGCCCAGGTGACCCTGATGGCATTGTCACATCAGGTCGACTACGAAATCTCGGTCGAGGGCTGGCTCGGTGTCGCGGGACAGGGTGCCGGCGATCCCGTCGACGACATCGCGAAGATCGATCCGAAGCGCGTCCAGTGCATCTACGGCACGGAGGAAGAGGACGACCCCTGCCCGACGCTCAAGGACCGCGGCATCGAGAGCATCGGCATCACCGGCGGACACCACTTCGACGAGGACTACGAAGCCCTCGCCGGGCGCATCGTCACGTCGCTGAAGACACGGTTGGGTAAATAGAACGCGCTCGACCGATGTCTGGAGACAGCCCGGCGCTCAGTTGTCGGCGCGCCCGTGGCGACGGTCGTCGCAATGCAGCCACTGGAGTTCCTGCTGCACCATGTCCTGGAAATCGAGGATCTGTCGGCGCATCTCCGGCTCCGGGCAACCACGTTCCAGGAGCTCGGCCCCGAGCCCGCGGCAGGTCGTGCGCCAATAGGTGAGCGCAGCCTCCCCGTTCCTCTCGTCGAGTTCGCGGGCGCACCGGCGAATGAGGGCACGACGTCCCTTGAGGGGGAAAAATGCGACCTTCGGCGTTGCGGCCGGATACTCGGTCTTGATTACGGTCATCCATACCATCCTGACGTGATGCTTCCGGTCTAGGACGGTCATGGTTAACGTTCGGTTTCCTCACCTTGAAAATGGATCGTTTTCGGCTGTTTCACGCCCCGAGTTCGTCGAGATAGGCGTCGCTGTCGTCCACCTGGAACTCGACCCACATCGGCAGGTGGTCGCTCATCTGGTAAGTGCGCCAGTCGCGAAAACTGCGGCCCGGCTTTTCCTGCCGTTCGGCGGCATAGTCGGCCTCCTGGTCCTCGCGATAGACGCAGTCGTAGAAATCGAAGACGCCGGCCCGCCCGGTCGGCTTCATGCTGCGAAGCTCCCTGTAATAGGCGATCTGGTCGTAATGCTTGTCCTTGCTGACGTTCGAGCCGGGAATGGTCTGCAGCGCCTCGGGAACGCGGAAGCCGGCCGCGGTCAGCGCCTCCATCGTCACGTCCTTCCGGTTGAAGATGTTGAAGTCGCCGAGCAGCAGCAGGTTGTCGCGCTTCGGCTTGTCCTCCGGACCGTAGACGTTGGCGCCGGAAAAATCGCCGGCATGGCTCGCGATCGTCTTGCCGAGCGCGGTGATTTCGGCAAGTCGCCGGGCATCGACCGGCGTACCTTCGCCGTAATAGATATGGACCGTGACGAGCGTGAAATAGGCCCATCCCGCCCGGAAGCCGGCGACGTAAGGGGAGCGGGCGAACTGCACCTGCCGGTCTGCGGTAGGGATCGCCTCCTCCAGCACCAGTTCGGCGGCGAGCCCGGTGAAATCGACCTTGCGGCGATCGTAGAAGAAGGCCATGCGCTCGGAATTGCCGGAGCGGCCGAGCGTCACGTCGGTGACGAGAAAATCCCACCAACTTCCCAGCATGCGCTTCAACTGCTGCAGCGGGAACAGGCTTTTGCGGACCTCCTGGATCGCGACGATGTCGAAGCGGTTTATGATCTCGGCGATGTAGTGATAGGGCTCGACGTCGCGGAAGCGGTACTTGCCGGAGTCGAATTCGCGAAGGTTCCACGAAGCGAGCAGCAGGGTGTCGGAGGCCGTCTTCGGCGGGATCGCCCCGCCCTCCGCATTGATCCCGGCCCGGAGCGCCTTGAGGCCACGGACGATCCGCTTGCGCTTGTCGACGTCGGTGATCCGCTTGAGGTCGGCATAGTTCGGCATGACTTCCCCCTGTCCGCCCGGCACGCGCTGGCACGCAGGAGATCATACACGCATGACGCGAATTTTCCAGCCCTGTCGCTGAAAGGCCGGGCACCATTCGCGATGCCCGGCTGGATCGTGTCCATCACTGCTTGGGCAGCGCGTAGGCAATCACGTAATCGCCCGGCTTGGTCCCGACCGAGCCGTGCCCTCCTGCGACGATCACGACATACTGCCTGCCGTCCGGCAGGGCGTAACTCATCGGCGTCGCCTGTCCGCCGGCCGGCAGCCGTGCCTCCCAGAGTTGTCGGCCGGTAGTCAGGTCGTAGGCACGGAGGTAATCGTCCACCGCCGCGGCGAGGAAGGCGACGCCCCCCTTGGTGATCATCGGTCCGCCAATCCCCGGCACGCCCACCCTGAAGGGGAGCGGCAGCGGCGTCATGTCGTAGACGGTGCCGTTGCGATGCATGTAGGCGGTCTTGCCGGTTCTGAGGTCGACGCCGGCGACATAGCCCCACGGCGGCGCCTGGCAGGGAATGCCGAGCGGCGAGAGGAACGGCCCCATGTAGACGCCGTAGGGTGCGCCCTCGTTGCGGTTGAGCCCCTGTTCGCTCGCCTTCTCGTCTTCTCCCTTCGGCGGGATCTGGTCGCGCGGCACGAGCCGTGAGGTGAAGGCGAGATAGGTCGGCATGCCGAACATCACCTGTCTTGCCGGATCGACCGCCACCGAACCCCAGTTGAAGACCCCGAAATTGCCGGGATAGACGATCGTGCCTTCCAGTGACGGCGGCGTGTACTGTCCCTCGTAGCGAAGCTGGTGGAACTTTATGCGGCAGACCATCTGGTCGATGAGCGTGATCCCCCACATGTCGCGTTCCCTGAGACGCGGCGGCCTGAGCGTCAGATCGGAGATCGGCTGCGTCGGCGCGGTGAAGTCGCCTTCAATCGCACCGCCCGGGGCCGGGATCTCCCGCACCGGAATGATGGGTTCGCCGCTTCGGCGGTCGAGAACGTAGATGTCGCCCTGCTTTGTCGGACCGACCAGGGCCGGCACGGTGGCGCCGTTCTTGCCCGTCAGGTCGACGAGCACCGGCTGTGCCGGAACATCCATATCCCAGAGGTCGTGATGCACGGTCTGCCGAACCCAGCGGTCGCGGCCGGTATCGACATCGAGTGCGACGATCGAGGAGGAATACCGCTCGACGTTCTCGCTGCGGTTCATGCCGAGCTGGTCTGGAACCTGGTTGCCGAGTGGCACGTAGACGAGGCCGAGGTCCTCATCTACGGAAAAGACCGACCAGCTGTTCGGCGAGTTGGCCGTGTAGGTGCGGCCGGGCGGCAGCGGCGCAGTCTCGCCGGGATTGCCGCTGTCCCAGTTCCAGACGAGCGCGCCGGTCACGACATCGAAGGCGCGGATGACGCCGGATTGTTCCTTGGTGGAATAGTTGTCGTTGACCGCTCCGCCGATGATGATCTTGCCCCGAGCAATCACTGGCGGCGACGTCGAATAGTAGTAGCCGGCGGGGTTGTAGGGCATGCCCGTTTCGAGATGCAGCACGCCCTGGTCCGCGAAGGAGGTGCAGACCGATCCGGTCGCGGCATCGAGCGCGATCAGCCGCGCGTCGGAGGTCGGCAGGTAGACGCGCGCAGCACACGGGCCGCCCGCGGGTACAGCCGGATCGGCATAATAGGTCACGCCACGGCAGGTCTGGTGCTGCCGGTCAGGATTGAGGCCGACGTTCGGATCATATTTCCACTTCTCCTTGCCGGTGGCCGCATCGATGGCAATCGCCCAGTTGTGCGGTGTGCAGAGATAGAGCGTATCCCCGACCTTCAGCGGCGTCACCTGGTAGGTCGTCTCGCCGACGTCCTCGGGCAGCTTGACGTCGCCGGTCCGGTACTCCCAGGCGACCCTGAGCGAGGAAACGTTCTGCGGCGTGATCTGGTCGAGCGGAGAATAGCGCTGTCCGAAGGGGGTGCGGCCATACTGGTGCCACTCGTCGTCGGGCACGTTTCCGCCGTAATTGGGCTGCGCGATCGAAGCCTCGGTCGGCAGCGATCCCGAAACCTCCGCCGGATCGGTGCTCATCGAGAAGCCGGCGACGACGAGGGCGATGGCGATGGGGACGGCGACCGGGATGGCGCTCGCCGGCCGCCGCTCATCCGCATGGCGATCGCCGAGCCGCCGCCTGACGCCCGGCAGGAGAAGGACGAGGCCGAGAGCGATGATCAGGCCGCCGCGGGCGGCGAGCTGCCACCAGTCGAAGCCCACCTCGAAGATCGCCCAGCCGAGGCTGAAAATGATGAAGAGCCCGTAGAGCCAGAGCGCGAGCGCCCGTCGCATCACGAGAAGGAGCGCGGTGACGGCAAACACGACGCCGGCGACGAGATAGAACGGGCTGCCGCCGAGCATGAGCAGTTTCCCCCCTCCGACGAGCAGGACGAATCCCGGTACACCGAAGAGAATTGCCGAAATGACGATGGCCATGGAAGGTCCCCCTGTGGTCGGAATACGGGTAGAGGTCGGCGGCTCGGCCTGCACGGCCTCAACTAGAGGCTTCCGGAAAAGTTCCGCAATGGTTCGGTACCGTCTCCAGTCGCCGTTCACGAATACGGCAGTTTTCCGGTTCCGGCCTGTGGACGCGAACACCTCTTGCGGCTTATCAGGGATTGATGCCTGTCAAATGACGGGTAGCCGACCCCGGCTATCCTGATGCTGTTGAACCGCAATTTGGAGGAGCCGCCTATGAACGACCATCCCGTCCTGCGTTTTCATGGCGCTGCCGGTACCGTCACCGGATCGTGCTTCCGGCTCGAAGTCGGGAAGCGACAGATCCTCGTCGACTGCGGCCTCTTCCAGGGTTCGAAGACCGAGAAGGAACTCAACTACCGCGATTTCCCGTTCGACCATTCGGCGATCGACGCGGTGATTCTCACGCATGCCCATATCGACCATTCCGGCCTGCTGCCGAAGCTCGCCAAGGCGGGGTATCAGGGGCCGATCTATGCGACGAGAGGAACAATCGACCTCTGCTCGGTCATGCTGCCGGATTCCGCCCATATCCAGGAGAGCGAAGTCGAATTCCTCAATCGACGCAATCTCCGCCGCGGCCGTGATCCGGTGACGCCGATCTACGAGGCCCGCGATGCGGCAATCGCCGTCACTCTGCTGCGCCCGGTGGAACTCGAGACCTGGCAGCACGCGACGGATGGCGTTCGCTTCCGCTTCTGGAACGCCGGCCACCTCCTCGGTTCGGCCTCGGTCGAGATGGAGGTCGAGACGCCGGAGAAGACGCTCCGCATCCTCTTTTCCGGTGACATCGGCCCCAGCCACAAACTGCTGCAATACGATCCCGAGGCACCGTCCGGCTGGGACTACGTGATCTGCGAGAGCACCTATGGCGATACCGACCGCGAGGAGGCGAACGACGCCACGCGCCGGGAGGCCCTCCGGGCCGAGGTCGCCGACGCCTATAACCTGGACGGGGCGCTCCTCATCCCCTCCTTCGCGGTCGAACGCACGCAGGAACTGCTCGCAGACCTCGTCTTCCTGATGCGGTCGGAGAAGATCCCGACCTGCCCCGTCATCATCGATTCACCGCTTGCCACACGCGCCAGCGAGATATTTCTTCGCCACGCCCGCGAGCTGGAGAGCGGTCACCTCCTCGCCGACGCGCTGCATGCCCGCAACGTGCGCTTCACGGAAACGGTCGAGCAGTCGAAGGCACTCGACCTGATGCGCGGCTTCCACATCGTCATCGCCGCCAGCGGCATGTGCGAGGCGGGCCGCATCCGCCACCGGCTGAAGAACTGGCTCTGGCGCGACGAGGCAACGGTCCTGCTCGTCGGGTTCCAGGCGACCGGCACGCTCGGCCGCATCCTCGAGGACGGCGCGTCCGTCGTTCGCATCCAGGGCGACGAGATCAATGTGCGGGCCCGTATTCGCCGCCTCGACATCTACAGCGGCCATGCCGACGGGCGGGAACTCGCCGCATGGCTGCGGACGCGCCAGCCGATCCGTGCCGGCCTCTTCCTCGTCCATGGCGAAGAGAACGGCATCGCCGGCCTGCGCAAGCGCGCCTCCGCCTTCCTTGCCGAGGAGATGATCAACGTGCCGCACCTCGACAGCGCCTTCGAACTCAGGCCGGAGCGTGCCGTCGATATCTCGGAGAAGCTGCCAGAACCGCGCATCGACCCCGAGCGCGTCGGCCACCGCGACTGGCACAACGACTTCCAGTCCCTCGTCCTCGACCTGCAGCAGGAACTGGCGAAGGCCGCCGACGACAAGGCCCGCGGCGTCATCCTGCGCAAGCTGCGCCGCGCCCTCGCCGAGTGACGGAAGCGGATGGTGGTCTCGGTGGAGCAGACAGATGTGGCGATCGTCGGCGGCGGGCCGGCCGGCCTTGCCGCCGCGGAGCTTCTGTCGCACGACGGCTGGACGGTCACCGTCTACGACGCCATGCCGACCCTGGCGCGCAAGTTCCTGCTCGCCGGCAAGTCGGGCCTCAACATCACCCATTCCGAACCGTTCGAGCGCTTTGCCGAACGTTTCGGCGACGCTTCGCCAAGGCTCCGTGCCGCCCTCGATGCCTTCACCCCGCAAGAAGTCCGCGACTGGGCCGCAGGGCTCGGGACGGAGACCTTCGTCGGGTCCTCGGGCCGCGTCTTCCCCAGGGCGATGAAGGCATCGCCGCTGCTGCGCGCCTGGCTGCGGCGGCTCGACGCGCAGGGCGTGACGATCCGCACCCGCCACCGCTGGACAGGTTTTGCAGGAGGCGACCTCCTCTTCGAAACGCCGGACGGGGAGAAGCGCGTCGCGAGCAAGGTCACGCTCCTGGCTCTCGGCGGTGCGAGCTGGCCGAGACTGGGATCCGACGCCACCTGGATCGGGGCGCTTCGCGAAAAGGGCGTCGACGTCGCCCCTTTCCGGCCGGCCAATTGCGGCTTCGATGTCGCCTGGAGCGAGAGCTTCCGGGAGCGCTTCTCCGGCGAGCCGGTCAAGGCGGTCACCGCCTCCTCGCCCTCCGGCACGCTGCCCGGCGAATTCGTGATCAGCCGCCACGGCATCGAGGGCAGCCTCGTCTACGCCCACGCCGCGAGCCTCCGCGACACGCTGGAGCGGGAGGGCCAAGCCTCCCTCCTTCTCGACCTCGCACCGGGACGCCCACGCGAACGGCTCGCCCGCGACCTTGCAAGACAGGACCCGAAGGCAAGTCTCTCGACGCGGCTGCGCAAGGGCGCCGGGCTCGCGGGCGTCAAGGCCGCCCTCGTCCGGGAATGTGTCCCGGAAGCCGGCAGGGCGACGGCGGAAGCGCTCGCCGCAATCATCAAGCGGCTGGCGGTCCCGCTGCTTCGCCCGCGCCCGATCGCCGAAGCCATATCCTCCGCAGGCGGCATCCGCTGGGACGCCATCGACGAGCGTTACATGCTGAAGGCACTGCCGGGCGTCTTCGTCGCCGGCGAGATGATCGACTGGGAGGCGCCGACCGGCGGCTATCTGCTGACCGCCTGCCTTGCCACGGGAAAGGCAGCTGCCGCCGGCATAAAAACCTGGTTGCACGACCGAGCAAGTCACGGTTGAGCGCCAGACACGCCCTCTACGTCAACGTTCGCCCAGTTTTCGACGAAGGCTGACGCATGACTTGTGCATGCGCGCGATTGACAACCGACCGCTTTAGTCAGAACACTTTAGCCGTCTGGACGGACAGCGTAGAGGGGGCATGTCGATGCGCAAGTCTATCGGTTTCTTCGTTTTTGCCTTCAGCCTCTTGAGTTCGGCCCTTACGGCCGGCTCCGCCGAGCCGACGCGCTCGGTCGTCATCACCAAGGACGGCGACTATTTCGGGTTCGATCTCAGGACCGAGCAGAACGTCTCCCTCGACCAGTGCCGGGAGAGCTGCATCGCCGACCAGTCCTGCCGCGCGTTCACCTACAATCCGAAGGTGAAGTGGTGCTTCCTGAAATCCGACTTCAGCCGTCTCGACACCTTCCCCGGCGCCATCGCCGGCAAGATCGTCACCGCCGCCGAGCCGGACATCGGCGCACCGTCCCGTCTGCCCTTCCTCTCGGACCAGCTGCGCCAGGATGCGCAGGCGATGCGCGACAATCTCTCGATCACCGAGGAGCAGGAGCAGCTCGGGCAGGCCGGCCTCCTGATGTTCGCCAACAGCGAACTCTCCGCCGGCAACTACGATTCGGCGCTCGCCGTCTTCAAGGCGGCACTCTCCGTCACCCCGGACGATGCCGGCCTCTGGACGGAAACCGCCCGCTCGCTCAATGCCGTCACCGGCCGGACGGACATTGCCGCCGAGGCCGCCGCGATGGCGCTCAACGGCTATCAGCTCACCCGCACCGCACAGGCGCGTGCCGACGTGCTTGCCGTACTCGCCAAGGCCTTCGAGAACAGCGAGAACTACCGCGCCGCGCTCAGCTCCTACAAGGCGAGCCTCGCGCTGGTGACGGCGAAGACCGTCCAGACCGCCTACAACGAACTGCGTGAGACCAAGGGTTTCCGCGTCGTCGAACATACGATCGATACCGACAGCGCGACCCCGCGTGCCTGCGTCCAGTTCTCCGATCCGCTCGTCAAGCGCGGCGTCGACTATGCGCCCTTCGTCCTCCTCGACGGCGCTCCGGCCAAGGCGGTCGAGGCCAAGGACAACCAGATCTGCGTCGAGGGCCTGCAGCATGGCGCCCGTTACACGCTCGCGCTGCGTGCCGGCCTGCCCTCTTCCGTCGACGAGCCGCTGCTCTCGCAGGTCGACCTCTCGATCTACGTCCGCGACCGTTCGCCGACCGTCCGCTTCACCGGCGACAGTTTCGTCCTGCCGTCCACCGCCCGCCGCGGCATTCCGATCGTCTCCGTCAACACCGACAGCGCCGACCTGAAACTCTACCGTATCGGCGAGCGCAACATCGCCCCGATGCTCGCGCAGTCGAAATTCCTGACCCAGCTCGACGGCTATGATGCGAGCCGCATCGAGGACGAATCCGGCGAACTCGTCTGGCAGGGCAAGATCGAGATCACCAGCGAACTCAACAAGGACGTCGTGACGAGCTTCCCCGTCGACGAGGCCCTGCCGAAGCGCCAGCCGGGCATCTATGTCCTGACGGCGGCCGCCGCCGGCAGCCGTGTCGAGGACTGGAACCAGCGCGCCACGCAGTGGTTCCTCGTCTCCGACATCGGACTGCAGACCTTTGCCGGCACGGACGGGTTGAACGTCTTCGCCCGGTCGCTGGCAAGTGCAAAGCCGCTTTCCGGCGTCGAACTGCAACTGCTGGCGACCAACAACGAAGTCCTCGGCACGGCGGTGACCGATGCCGACGGCCACGCCCGTTTCGACGCCGGGCTGATCCGTGGCGGAGCGGCACTCGCGCCCGCCGCGATCACCGCGAAGAAGGGCGAGGACGACTATGTCTTCCTCGACATGAAACGGGCCGGCTTCGACCTCTCCGACCGCGGCGTCACCGGCCGCCCTGCGCCGGGCGCGATAGACATCCTGCCCTGGACGGAACGCGGTATCTACCGCCCCGGCGAGACGGTTCATGCGGCCGCCCTTGCCCGCGATACCGGCGCAAGCGCCATCACCGACCTGCCGCTCACCTTCGTCTTCACGCGGCCCGACGGCGTCGAATACCGCCGCATGGTCGAGACGGACTCGACGCTCGGCGGCTATGCGGTCGACCTGCCGCTGCTCGCAAGCGCCATGCGCGGCACCTGGACCATGCAGATCTACACCGACCCCAAGAAGGCGGCGATCGGCCAGAAACAGTTCCTCGTCGACGATTTCGTGCCCGACCGCACCGAGTTCGACCTGACGAGCGAGGCGAAGGACATCGCGATCGGCACGCCGGTGACCGTCGACGTCGACGGCCGCTATCTCTACGGCGCGCCGGCGGCGGGCCTGATCCTCGAAGGCGAGGTCAACCTGAAGCGCAGCCGCACCAGCACCGCCTTCGAGAACTACCAGTTCGGGCTCGTGGACGAGGAGACGGACGAGGAGACCCGTCTGACGCTCGAAGACCTGCCGGTCCTCGACGAGGAAGGCAAGGCGAGCTTCGAAGTGTCGCTGGACGAGGTACCCTCGACGACGCAGATGCTGAATGCCGACGTCGTCGTGCGGATGCAGGAAGGCGGCGGCCGCGCCATCGAGCGCACCCTCACCCTGCCGGTCCGTCCGGAAGGCCCGATGATCGGCATCAAGCCGGAATTCTCCGGCGATCTCGCCGAGAACACGCAGGCCCGCTTCCACGTGATCGCGATCGACGCGGAAGGCAAGAAGCAACCGCTTCAGGGTGCCAAGTGGCGCCTCGTCAATCTCGAGCGCAACTACCAATGGTACCGGGACGGAAGCTCCTGGACCTATGAACCGATCATCACCACCAAGCAGATCGCCGACGGCACCGTCGACATCACCACCGACGGCGCCGCGATCTCGGTGCCCGTCGCCTGGGGACGCTATCGTCTCGAGATCGAGTCCGCGGTTGCCGACGGCCCGGCGAGCAGCGTCGAGTTCGAGGCCGGCTGGTACGTCGAGGCAAGCTCGACGGAAACGCCCGACGCGCTGGAAATCGGCCTCGACAAGGAAACCTACGCGATCGGCGAGACGGCCAAGCTCAAGGTATCGCCGCGCTTCGCCGGCGAGCTTCTGGTGACGGTCGGCACCGACAACCTGATCACCACACAGACGGCGACCATTCCCGCCGAGGGTGGCGAGGTCGACCTGCCGGTCACCGACAAATGGGGCGCCGGCGCCTATGTCACGGCGACCCTCTTCCGCCCCGGCGAGGCCCAGGAAAGCCGCATGCCGATGCGGGCGATCGGCGTCAGCTGGCTCGCCGTCGATCCGGGTGCCAACAAGCTCGAGGTCAGCCTCGCGCCGCCGGAAAAGACGCTGCCGCGCCAGCCGCTCACCATTCCCGTTCAGGTGAAGGGTGCGGGCATCGGCGAGGAGGCCTATGTCACGGTCGCTGCCGTCGACGTCGGCATCCTGAACCTGACGCGCTACGAAGCGCCCGATCCGGAGGGCTGGTATTTCGGCCAGCGCCGCCTCGGCCTTGAGATCCGCGACCTCTACGGGCGGCTGATCGACGGCTCGCTCGGCGCCATGGGCCGGCTTCGCACTGGTGGCGACGGCGCGCAGATGCCGCTGCAGGGCAAGCCGCCGACCGAAAAACTGGTCGCTTTCTTCTCCGGACCTCTGAAGCTCGACAGCGAAGGCAAGGCGGAAGTGAGCTTCGACATTCCGCAGTTCAACGGCACCGCCCGCGTCATGGCGGTCGCCTGGAGCAAGACCGGCGTCGGACACGCCAGCACCGATGTCGTCATTCGCGATCCGGTCGTCGTCACCGCCAGCATGCCGCGATTCCTGAGCCCCGGCGACGAGAGCCGCCTGAGGCTCGAGATCACCGCAACCGACGCGCCGTCCGGCGACTACCAGCTTGAGGTGACGACGAACACCGCGCTCGCGGTCGACACCTCGGCCGCCAGCCAGACGGTGAACCTGACCCAGGGCGGGAAGACCGCGATCAACCTGCCCCTCACCGGTACGGAGGCGGGGACCGGACGCATCGACATCGCGCTCACCGGCGCCGGACTTTCCATTGACCAGTCGCTGGAAATCCCGGTCCGTCCAGCCACGCTGCCGGTCGCCGAGCGCCGCTCGCTGACGATTGCCGCGGGCAAGAGCCTGATCGTCGACGGAGAACTGCTTGCCGACAGCATCCTGCAGGATGCCTCGGTCAGCCTGAACGTCATGCGGGCCGAAGGCTTCGACATCCCTGCCCTGCTGATGAGCCTCGACCGCTACCCCTACGGTTGCGCCGAACAGACCACCAGTCGCGCCCTGCCGCTCCTCTATTTCAACGAGCTGTCGGCCGTCTCCGGCCTGCCGCAGCAGGAGGAAATCACCAAGCGCGTGCAGGATGCGATCTACCGCGTCCTTTCCTACCAGTCCTCGAGCGGCAGTTTCGGCCTGTGGTCGCCCGGCTACGGCGATCTCTGGCTCGACTCCTACGTCACCGAGTTCCTGACCCGCGCCCGCGAGCAGAATTTCGAGGTGCCGGACCAGGCGATGATCCAGGCGCTCGACAACCTGCAGAACCAGACCGGCTACGACATCGACGTCAAGGACCGCGGCGACGAGCTCGCCTATGCGCTCTACGTGCTTGCGCGCAACAAGCGGGCGGCGATCAGCGACCTGCGCTACTATGCCGACACCCGGCTCGGCGAGTTCCCGACGCCGCTCTCCAAGGCCCATCTCGCCGCGGCACTTGCGCTCTACGGCGACGGGCAGCGCTCCAAGGCGATCTTCACCGAGGCCGCCGGCATGACGGAAAAGGCCGTTCTGACCAAGGTCAGCTTCAACTATGCCGACTATTACGGCAGCACGCTGCGCGACGGCGCGGCGATCCTCGCGCTCGCTGCGGAGAGCCGGCCGGTGCCGCCGATCCTGTCGGGTCTCAGCAAGACCGTCACCCGTGAGCTTTCGACCAAGCGCTACACCAGCACCCAGGAACAGACCTGGACGCTGCTCGCCGCCCGCGCCCTGCAGAAAGGTGACGATGCGCTCAAGGTCGACGTCAACGGCGCGAGCCATACCGGCGGCTACATGGCGACCATTCCCGGCGACGAACTGCTCGCCCGGCCCGTTGTGCTCACCAACCGCAGCAGCGCGCCGATCACCGCGGCGGTGACGACGGTCGCGGCACCGAAGGAAGCGCCCCCCGCCGGTGGCGAGGGCTTCACCATCGAGCGCACCTATTACACGCTCGACGGCGAGGAGGCGAACGTCACCGAAGCGCAGCAGAACGAACGCTACGTCGTCGTTCTCTCGGTCACCGAGGCCGACAGCTGGCCCTCGCAGATCCTCATCACCGACCTTCTGCCGGCGGGCTTCGAGATCGACAATCCGAGCCTCGTCGACAGCGCCCAGCTCGAAAACTTCGACTGGATCGGCGAGACCGAGCCCGCGCATCTCGAATTCCGCAACGACCGCTTCGTGGCGGCGATCGACCGGCCTGCCGACAATGACGAGGAGATCACCCTCGCCTATGTCGTGCGCGCCGTGACGCCGGGCACCTACGCCCATCCGGCGGCGCAGGTCGAGGACATGTACCGGCCGGAATACTCCGCGCGGACCGCAACCGGCCGCATGGAGGTCAAGGCGGCACCCTGATGCCCGGCTGGAAGAAAATCGCTGCCGCCGCCGGCCTCGCCGTTCTCATGGCGGCGGGTACGCTTTGGGGGCTCGACGCCCTCGACGCGGCGTATCCGCCGCCGATTGCGGCGGACGACACCGTGTCGACGGAGCTGCTCGATGCGGACGGCCAGTTGCTCCGGGCCTTCGCCACCCCCGAGGGGCGCTGGCGGCTGAAGACGACGAGCGCCGACGTCGATCCGCGTTTCGTCGAGATGCTGATCGCCTACGAGGATCGCCGCTACTACGACCATCCGGGCGTCGACGTCATTGCGCTCGCGCGCGCTGCGCTGCAGTTTGTCTCGAACGGCCGCATCGTATCCGGCGGTTCGACGCTGTCGATGCAGGTCGCCCGCCTCATGGAACCGCGCCGGGAGCGCTCCTTTTCGGCAAAGTTCCTGCAGATCCTGCGGGCGCTGCAGATCGAGCGACGGCTGTCGAAACAGCAGATCCTCGATCTCTACCTCACCCACGCCCCCTATGGCGGCAACCTGGAGGGCGTGCGCGCGGCAAGCCTCGCCTATTTCGGCAAGGAGCCGAAGCGGCTGACGGTCGCCGAGGCGGCCCTGCTGGTGGCTCTCCCGCAGCTTCCCGAACTGCGCCGGCCGGACCGCAACCCGAAAGCCGCGCAGACCGCCCGGCAGCGCGTCCTCGAACGCATGCAGTCCTACGGCATGATGGAGGCGCGCGAGGTCGCCCGCGCCGGGACCGCCACGGTGCCCAAGGAACGGCTGGCGCTGCCTGCCCTTGCCGCCCACCTCGCCGAGGCGGCGCGGCGCAGCGATCCGCAGGCCCGCATCCATCACTCGACACTCCGGAAATCCGTGCAGACCGAGCTCGAAACCGTCGCCCGTCAGGCGGCCGTCGACCTGCCGGCGCGGACCTCGCTCGCCATGCTGATGGCCGATGCCACGACCGGCGAGATCATCGCGGAGGTGGGCTCCGCCGACTATTTCGATGCCGCGCGCTATGGCTGGATCGACATGACGCGGGCGGAGCGCTCGCCCGGCTCGACCCTCAAGCCCTTCATCTACGGGCTCGCCTTCGAGCAGGGCCTGATCGCGCAGGAGACGATCATCGAGGACCGTCCGGCCGATTTCTTCGGCTACCGGCCGCGCAATTTCGACATGACCTACCAGGGCGACGTCAGCATCCGCCAGGCGCTGCAGCTGTCGCTGAACGTCCCTGCCGTCCGCCTGCTCGACGCCGTCGGCGCGGCCGAACTGCTGTCGCGGTTACGTCGGACGGGCGTTCGGCTGGCGCTGCCGACCGGCGAAGCTCCGGGCCTTGCGATCGCCCTCGGCGGTGCCGGCGTGACGCTGAAGGATATCGTCCAGGCCTATGCGGCGCTGGCCAATCGCGGCTCGCCGATCCGGCTCGGCGACGGAGTGCGGGAGACCGCCGAACCGATCGACGGCGCGCCGCTGATGGAGCCGGTCGCCGCCTGGAACGTCACGGATATCCTGCGCGGCGTCCTGCCGCCGCTCGGCAGCCGTCCGCTCGGCATCGCCTACAAGACAGGGACCAGCTACGGTTACCGCGACGCCTGGTCCGTCGGCTACGACGGGCGCTACGTGCTCGGCGTCTGGGTGGGACGGCCGGACAATGCCGCCGTTCCCGGCATCACCGGCTACGGGTCGGCCGCACCGATCCTCTTCCAGGCCTTTGCCAAGTCCGGTGTCGCCGGCACACCGCTGCCCTCCCCGCCGCCCGGCGCCGAACGGATCGCGCAGCCCGATCTACCGCCCGCCCTCCGCCGCTATTCGATGGGCGCCAACGGCCTGCTCGCGACATCCTCGCGGGAGAAGGCGCCACGCATCGTCTACCCGCCGGAAGGCGCCCATGTCGAACTCGGAGCCGGCCCCGACGGCAAGCCGCTTCCCCTGGTCGTCAAGCTGCAGGCCGGCCGCGCGCCCTTCCGTTGGCTCGCGAACGGCGTCCCGCTGGGCGACCGCTCGCGCAGGCGCACGGCGGAATGGACGCCGGAGGGCGTCGGCTTCTCGACGCTGACGGTCATCGACGCCGCCGGACGGGCAGCGAGCGTCGGCGTATTCCTCCACTGAAGACGGCCGTTCGCCGCGGTTGTAACGGAATGGCACACGACCTCCTCGTCGAGGCCACCTCGAGCTCCTGTTCATTGGGAGGAGATGGCGCCATCCCGTTAAGCCGATTCAACTTTTGCGGTTAACAACCGCTCTTTCCAGCTGCGGCACTCCCCGTTTGCCGCTATTTTGAGTGGCAGGCCAGACAGTCCTCGACACGGAATACGGGAGGCGACGGATGAGACTTGCACGGCTGACAATCGGGGTCCTTCTGGTCGGACTTGCACTGTTCGTGATCATCGGAGAACATTTGGCCGGTGCCAGCGCGGACGCCGTCATCAATGCCAGGCTGACCACGGTCAGGGCGCCGATCGCCGGTCTCCTGACCTTTGACGCGCCGGTTCTCGGCGCAAGGGTGCGCGCCGGCCAGACGCTCGGCTTCATCGACGACGATCTCGCCAACAATTCCCGCCTCTCCGACCTCGCCGACGAAAGGGCGAAGGCCGAGGCCGAGCGCGCGCGGCTCGAAGGCGCGCTCGGCGCGGTTCGCGAGGCGATCGCCAAGCTGCAGGAACGCGCCAACGTCTATCAACGCGAGCGGCAGGAACAGATGAAGGCGGAACTTGCCGCGTCGAAGGCCGCCGAGCAGGCGTGGCAGGCGCAGATCCATCTCTACCAACGTATGCTGGACCGGGCGAGCAGGCTCACGACAACCGGGGCAGAACGGATGAGCGAGCTCGAACAGGCCGAATCCCGCCTGCAGGTCGCCCAGCGCGAGCTCGAAAGGGCGCACGCGGAAACCGCCGCCGCACAGGTCGGTCTCAACGCCGGCGGGCGCGGTGTCTTCCTCGGCGACGGCTACAACGACGCGCCCTATTCCGAGCAGCGGATCAGTGAACTGCGCTGGCAGGAATCGGAGCTGACGACTGCCCTCACCGCACAGATCGCCATCCTTGCGGCACAGCGCGAGCGCCTGAATGCAGAGCGCCTGCGCTTTGCCCGGATCTCCCACGCCAACCTCTCAGCCAATGTCAACGGCATCCTCTGGACGCTGATGACGACCGGTGGCGAGCGGGTGGAGCAGGGGCAGGATCTCTTCCAGCTCGTTGATTGCGATTCCACCATCGTGACCCTGAGCGTGACGGAGGGTACCTACAACACCCTGCAACACGGCCAATCGGCGCAGTTTCGCCCGACGGGAGAGACACGTATCTTCGATGCGACGATCATCCGTCTCGCGGGTTCGGGAGCAGAAGGCGTCTACCGAAATCTCGCCGTCGCCCCGAGCCCGCGGCATCTCGAGCGGTTCGATGTCACCCTTTCGGTGCCGGCTCTGTTGAGCGACAATGAGCTTCGCTGCGCCATCGGCCGAACCGGCCGGGCCTTCTTCGAGGCCCGGCCGCTCGACTGGCTGCGGCGGCTCTGGCGGTAGCCCATGCTCGCGCTGCATCCGACGGAGCTGCAATCGGCTTACGCGGTGGTCGCGATCGTCTTCGGCGCCGCCCTCGTCACGCCTTTCGTGTTGCGCCGGGAGACCGTCTCTCACCGCGTCCTGATCTTTGCCGTCGCCATCGTTCTCTCGGCCCGCTACATCGTCTGGCGCGCAACCGAGACGCTCGCCCCCTTCGGGGCGACCTGGGACTGCATCGTCACCTGGAGCTTCTTCCTGATCGAGGCCGCCGCCCTCGCCTCCTCCTTCAGCGCCTTCGTCATCCTGATGCGCCGCAAGAACCGATCGCCTGAAGCGACAGCGGCCCGCAACTGGTGGCACCCCGCCCCTCCTCCCAAGGTCGTTGTGCTGATTGCCACCTACAACGAGGAGAAGGAGGTGCTCGCCCGGACGATCGCCGGCGCCAAGGCGCTCGACCACCCGGACACCGCGGTCTACGTCCTGGACGACGGCCGGCGCGACTGGCTGGCGGACTATTGTCGCGAACAGGCGGTAAGCTATCTTCGCCGTCCGGACAACAAGGGTTCGAAGGCCGGCAATCTCAATCATGCGATTGCGTGGCTCACCGAGCGTGGCGAGATACCCGACTTCGTCGCGGTCCTCGACGCGGACTTCGTACCGCACCGCAACTTCCTCACGCGGGCGCTCGCCCTGTTTCATCGCCACAATGTCGGGCTCGTCCAGACACCGCAGCACTTCTTCAATCCGGACCCGATCCAGCACAATCTCGGGCTGAGCCGCTCCTATCCCGACGAACAGCGCTTCTTCTTCGATCACCTGCAGCCGAGCCGCGACGGCTGGGATATCGCTTTCTGCTGCGGCACCTCCTCCGTCGTCCGCTGGACGGCACTCGTCGATGTCGGCGGTTTCCCGACCGAGAGCGTGACGGAGGATTTCCTGATGACGCTGGTGCTGGAGGCCAAGGGCTGGCACACCGCCTACCTCAATGAGGCGCTGACGGAAGGCCTCGCGCCGGAGGGCCTCAAGGAATACGTCACGCAGCGGGCCCGCTGGTGCCTCGGCCTGATGCAGATCGTCCGCAGCGACTACGGCCCGTTCTCGTTGCGCAAGCCTCTACGCCTGCGCGACCGCTGGAGCGTCCTCGATAGCCTGCTCTACTGGGTGACGACCTACCCCTTCCGTCTCGCCGCCTTCGTCTATCCCCTGCTCTACTGGTATTTCGGCACGATCGCCGTCTATGCCTCGGTGCCGGAAATCCTCTCGCATTTCGGCGCCTACTACGTCTGGACGCTCTTTGCCCTCAACTTCATCTCGCGTGGCCTCGTCATTCCGATCGTCAACGACGTCAGCCAGTTGCTCGGCGCGATCCCGATCATCCGCGCGACCTGGACCGGCCTGATCCGGCCGAAGAACCGCAGTTTCAGGGTGACGGCGAAGGGCGGAGATCGCAGCCAATTCGTCGTGCAGTGGCGCATGATGGCACCGTTCCTCATTCTCGCGGCGCTGACGCTCCTCGGCCTCGTCGTCGGCCTCTTCTCCGACCGCTTCGTCTTCAGCGATGCCGGAGAAGGTAAACCCATCGTGCTCTTCTGGAGCCTCTACAACCTGATGACGCTTGCCGTGACGATGATGGTTTGCGTGGAGATGCCCCGCGTCGAAAGCCATCTCGACGACCGGCCGCAGCGGGTGCTGATGCACCTCGACGACGGGCTGCACCGCGTCTGGCTGACCGACCTCACCCAGCAATCGGCGCGCGTGCGCGGCGTGGTTCTCGCGGAGGGTTCGCCCGTCGAAATCGCCGTAAGGGATGTCGGGGATGTCTCGGGCTACGTCATCGAGACGACGTCCGACGGTGGCCTGATCTCGCTCGACCCCACTGACAGGCAATACGAGGCGTTGCTGCGCCGGCTCTATGCCGAAGGCTCGGCGCCGGGTGTTACGCGGACAAGGATCGGCGCGATCCTGCACGATCTCGTCTTCGGTTCTCACGTCCGCTAGGGAATTTCCGGTTCAATGCCGGTGCAACCGAGTCTGGAGACGCACGATCGCCGCCGTGATCATCTGCACTTCGCGCGTGCGATTGGTGTCCGGCGGATAGACCTCGGCGCCGTCCGCGATCTTGCTTGCGATCCGCGCCAGCACGCCGAACGGACGGATGAAGGACTCCACGAAGATCATCGTCAGCAGGAGCAGCATCAGCCCGAAACTCGCGAGATAGAAGATCATGCCGCGCGACAATTGCTCCGCCGGTGCCACCGCCAGATCGGCCGGGACGCGGGCGACGAGGCTCCATCCGAGCGAAGGCAGGTCGCGATAGGTGATGTCCGGAACCGCGGCACTGAAATACGACCTGCCGTCCGGCCAACGTTCGAGGGTGACCATCGATGCGCCTGCCCGTGCGGCCTGCAGGCTCGGCAGATCGGGCGTATCTTCCTCCCGCCCACGCGTCTGCATGAGCACGGCGCCGGCAGAGTCGATGAGCACGAGGTCGATATCGAGCGCCCTCGCCATGTCACGCAACAGGATCGTGGCCGAGGACAGGTCGAGACGAGCGGAGAGCACTCCGCGGACCTGACCGTCTGCGTTGCGCACCGGCGCTGCGAAGATCAGAGAGGACCGCGAGGAATCCTGCCCCGACACCGTTGACACGGTTTCCCGAACGTCCTCGGCGGTCGGCTTGCTCAAACCCGTCTGGAACCACGAGGTCGAGGAAACGTCCTCCCCGAGCACGACATCCCCGGCGGACGCCTGGATCGTCCCGTCGAGCCCCGCATAACCCGCCCAGGAAAGCCTGTCTCCGTCGCCAGCCAGAGTTTGCAGTTTCCCCCGTATGGTTTCGGGATCGTCGGCGCCGACGTCCTGCGCTAGAACCTTCAGGCTCGACCACTCGTCGTAGAGGACATGCGCAAGCGCGGTCTGGACCCCTTCGGCACGGACGCCGATCTCCGTCGCCAGCGTCTCGTGTCCATAGGTCTCGAGCCGTTCGCGCATGAGCAAGAACAGCATGAGGCCGACCACGATCGCACTCGCCGCCACGAAGGCGAAAGTGACCACGGTCAGGGACGGTGCCTTCCGGTGCAGTTTCCGCGTCGGCATGTGCGTGTCTCCTCGCCGATCCTCAACCATGGGAAGAATAGCGCCACCCGTCGGCGGTGCAAGAGAAGGAGATCACCGTTCCGCATCAGGCGTTTGTCCGCTCCGGACCGCGGGAAGAGTGCTTTTATCCTTGATCCGCAAGGGACCGGTTGCCATCCTGCCCGGTGAACGCAAACCGAGGAACCACGATGGCCCGAGCCCTGCTGCTGATCGATATCCAGAACGGCTTCTGCCCCGGCGGAAACCTGCCGGTCGCCGGCGGCGAAGAAATCGTACCGGTCGCCAACGCCCTGATGGCGAGCGGCAAATACGACCTCGTGGTCGCCTCGCAGGACTGGCATCCGCCGGGTCACGGCAGCTTCGCCTCCTCCCATTCGGGCAAATCGCCCTTCGAGATGGGCGAACTCTCCGGCAAGCCGCAGATGCTCTGGCCGGACCATTGCGTGCAGGGAACGCAGGATGCCGCCTTCCATCCGGACCTCGACGTGAGCCGCATTGACCATGTGCAGCGCAAGGGTCAGGACCCGGCCGTCGACAGCTATTCCGCCTTCCGCGACAACGACCGGGCGGCGCTCACCGGGCTTGCGGACTACCTGAAGGCAAAGGACGTCGGCGAGGTCGACATCTGCGGCCTTGCGACCGACTATTGCGTGAAGTTCTCGGCAATCGACGCCGTGGAAATGCTGCCCGGCGTGAAGGTCCGCTTCGTCGAGGATGCGAGCCGCGGCATCGACCCGGAAGGCGTCAAGACGGCGATCGCCGAGATGCGGGAAAAGGGCGTCGAGATCGTCCGCAGCGCCGACATACTCCTATAGCCGAAGGCCTGCACCCGATTTCATCAATTGCCTTTTTTTCACGCGCGCGCTAGTGAGCCTTCGCAAGTGCGAAAAGGAGGAGGCCGGATGGAAACGGTCAGCACCATCGAGGAGTTGCGCCTGCGCTTGGCACCGCTCAGAAGGGCGGGAAAGACGGTCGGCTTCGTGCCGACCATGGGCTACCTCCATGACGGGCATATGACGCTCGTGGCGAATTCCCGAGCCGCAAACGACGTGACGGTGGTCTCCATCTTCGTCAACCCGCTGCAGTTCGGCGCCAACGAGGACCTCGACAAGTATCCCCGTGATCTCGCGCGCGACAGCGCGCTGCTCGAAGCCGCCGGCGTCGATTTCCTCTTTGCCCCGACCGTCACGGACATGTATCCGCGGCCGATGGAGACGGTGGTCGACGTGCCGAAGCTCGGTGGCGAGCTCGAAGGCGCGGCCCGCCCCGGCCACTTCGCCGGCGTTGCGACGGTCGTCACCAAGCTCTTCAACATCGTTCAGCCGGACACCGCCTATTTCGGCGAGAAGGACTACCAGCAGGTGGCGGTCATCCGCCGCATGGTCGAGGATCTCGCCCAGCCGGTGCGGATCGTTCCGGTCCCGACCGTGCGCGAGGCCGACGGCCTCGCCTGCTCGTCGCGCAACGTCTATCTCTCGGCGGAGGAGCGCCGTGCGGCCGTGATCGTGCCGCGGACCCTCGACGAAGCCGACCGACTGATCCGTGAGGGTGTCCGTGACCCGGCCGAACTCGAAGCCAGGCTCGACGCCTTCATCCGCGGCGAGCCGCTCGCGACACCGGAAGTCGTCGCCGTCCGTCACCCGAAGACGCTGGAGCCGCTCGAAGCCATCGAGGACGCAGCGCTCATCCTGCTCTATATCCGCATCGGCAGGACAAAGCTGCTCGACAACCGCGTGATCGACACCGCATCCGAAAACGGCATGGAGGCCGCCTGACATGAGCACCCCGCCCCGCCAGAAGCGGCTGACCCCGAATGACATCACGGCACTCAAGGGCCAGCGTCCGGTCGTTTCTCTCACCGCCTACACGACGCCGATGGCGCGCCTGTTCGACCCGCACTGCGACTTGCTGCTCGTCGGCGACAGCCTCGGCATGGTGCTCTACGGTCTCGACACCACGGTCAGCGTCACCGTCGAGATGATGATCGCCCATGGCCAGGCCGTCATGCGCGGCGTCAACCGCGCCTGCGTCATCGTCGACCTGCCCTTCGGCTCCTATCAGGAATCGAAGGAACAGGCCTTCCGCACCGCCGCCCGCATCATGAAGGAAACCGGCTGCGACGGCGTCAAGCTCGAAGGCGGCGAGGAAATGGCGGAAACCGTCGCCTTCCTCGTGTCCCGCGGCGTACCGGTCTTCGGCCATGTCGGGCTGATGCCGCAGCAGGTCAACACCTCGGGCGGTTACCGCTCCAAGGGCCACACCGACAAGGAAGCCGACAAGATCCGCAGGGACGCCCGCGCCATCGACGAAGCCGGCGCCTTCGCCATGGTCATCGAGGGAACGGTCGAGCCGCTGGCCCGGGAGATTACCGCGGCGGTATCGGCCGCGACGATCGGCATCGGCGCATCGCCCGCCTGTGATGGGCAGGTGCTCGTGTCGGACGACATGCTCGGCCTGTTCAACGATTTCAGGCCGCGCTTCGTCAAGCATTTCGCCGAACTGGCGGACGTCATCTCCAGGGCGGCCGAGGATTATGCGACGGAGGTCCGCGCGCGGACGTTTCCGGGCCCCGAGCATACCTTTCAGGTTCGCCCGAAGAAGTAGGATCAGCGGCGCGATCTGACCCGGCGCCTTTCAGTCGCCGGGCGTCTTCTCGAGCTGGTAGATTGCGTCGTTGATGACGTCCACCTGGTTCACGATCACCGACTGCGCGTCGTAAAGTCCGCGATTGTAGAAATGGGCGCCGATCTCCTTGGCGAAGAAGGTCAGGATCGCCTCAGCCTCGAAGCGCCCGACGTCGAGGTCGAATTCGGAGAGGAAATAGTCCCTCACCCGCGCGACGATCGCCGCCTGATCGTCATTGGAGAAATCCAGTTTCGGCATCCGCCTGCTCCTTCGGGGAGGATCGCTATCGCCGGAACCTGCCACGACCGGTAAGGCGAATCAATCGATCCATCAGGCAAATTCAATTGTCGGCCGGGCGCGGCACCTTTAGAGCATTTTCGGCAAAAGGAAGCCCTCCATGAAGTCCGACCTTTTCGACGGCCTGCGCGGCAGTACGCCGATCCTGATCTCGACCATTCCCTTTGCCGCGCTCTACGGGGCCGTCGCCGTCGCCAACGGGCAGACGGTCGCCGAAGCGACTCTGATGAGCGCCATCGTCTTTGCCGGGGCGAGCCAGCTCGTCGGCATCGAGCTCTTCGGCCACGACGTGCCGATGTGGGTGATCGTGCTGTCGATCTTCGCCGTCAACTTCCGCCACATCCTCTATTCGGCGGCGATCGCGCCCTTCATCCGGCATTTCTCGCCGCTCCAGAAGGCGCTCTCCTTCTTCTTGCTGACCGATCCGCAATTCGCCGAGACGCTGACGCGTGGCGAGACCGGACGGTCCGTCTCCTTCGCCTGGTATTTCGGTTTCGCCGCGACGATCTATGTCGGCTGGGTGGCGACGACCGCCGTCGGCGCCTTCTTCGGCAGCATGATCGGCAATCCGGCGGCAATCGGCATCGACGTGCTGCTGCCGATCTATTTCATGGGGCTCGTCCTCGGCTTCCGCCGCCGGGCGAACTTCCTGCCGGTGGTCGCCGTCAGCGCCGCCGTCTCCATCGTCGCCTACCGCATGATCGGCACACCCTGGCATGTCAGCATCGGCGCGCTCGCCGGCGTGGCGCTCGCAGCTCTGCTGCCGCCGAAGGCCGCAACGCCGCGTCCGGCGCCGGCCAGCGCGGAGGCCGGCGAATGAGCGAATTCCTCACCCCCTACATGACGCTCCTGATCGTCGCCGCCGCAGTCGCGACCTACCTCACCCGCATCGGCGGCTATCTGCTGATCGCACGGCTGAAGACGGTGCCGCCGCGTCTCGAAGCGGCGCTCAGCGCGGTCCCGGCGGCGGTGCTGACGACGCTCGTCGCTCCCGCCTTCTTTGCCGGCGGCACCGACGTCAAGGTCGCCATGGCGGTCGCCCTTGCCGTCGGTCTGCGGTTCTCCGCCATCCCGCTGCTCGTTTCCGGATGGATCGCAGTGATGGCGATGCGTTATTTCATCGGCTGAACGGCTCGGTCACCCGTTCGAGCCAGGCCCGCGTCTCGTCATCCGAGATGAGCGGCATCAGCTCCTCGCGCGTGCGGCGATGATAGGCGTCGAGCCAGTCGAGCTCCTCCGCCGTCAGGAGGTCGGTGACGACGAGGTACTTGTCGATCGGCACATAGGTCAGCGTCTCGAAGCCGAGCATCGGCATGTCGCCGCCCTCGACCGGCTCGGCGTCCCGCACATAGACGAGATTTTCGATGCGGATACCGAAGGCGCCGGGGCGATAGTATCCGGGCTCGTTCGAGAGGATCATGCCCGGCAGCAGTTCCTGGGTCGAGAGCCTCGAAATGCGCTGCGGCCCCTCATGCACCGAAAGATAGGAACCGACGCCGTGCCCGGTTCCGTGGGCGAAATCCGCCCCCGCCTTCCAGAGCGCGATGCGCGCAAGGGGATCGAGGTCGCAGCCACGCGTCCCCTTCGGGAACCGTGCGGTGCTGATCGCGATCATGCCCTTGAGGGCCAGCGTAAAGAAGCGCTTCTTCTCGTCCGATACCGGCCCGACGGCGACGGTGCGGGTGATGTCTGTCGTGCCGTTCACGTATTGCGCGCCGGAATCGATGAGGAAAAGTTCGCCGGAATCGATCGTCCGGTCGGTCTCGGTCGTCACCCGGTAGTGCATGATCGCGGCATGGTCGCCGGTGCCGGAAATCGTGTCGAAGGAAATGTCCTTGAGCGGGTTCTGCATGCGCTCGCCGACGCGCCGGCGGGCCTCCTCGAGTGCCTGGATTGCTCCGATCTCGGTCACCGTGCCCGGCCGCTGGCGGTCGAACCAGGAAAGGAACTCGACGACGGCGACACCGTCCTGGACATGGGCGACGGCCGAGCCGTTGATTTCGACCGAGTTCTTGACGGCGCGCGGGATCTTCGCCGGGTCGTTGCCCTCCACCACCGTGCCGCCGTGATCGCGGATCAGTTCCGAGAGGGCGAACGGCGTCAGGTCGGGATCAACGAGGATGCGGGCACCGGAGGCGGCGAGCGCCTGCAGCCGCGGCGAAAGTTCCAGCGGCTCGACCTGCGTGCACAGCCCGCCGAGATAGGTTTCCACCTCGAGCCCCGTCTTGCGCTTGTCGAGGAAGAGCACGGCATGTCCGTTCGCCTCGATGATCGCGCGCGCCAGCGGATGCGGCGTATGCGGTACGTCGCTGCCGCGGATGTTGAAGATCCAGGCGACCGACGAGGGATCGGTGACGAGGGCGGCGGACAGGTCCTTCTCCCCGAGCTCCCGGGCAATGCGTGCGATCTTCTCCTCGGACGGAACACCGGAATAGGACTGCGACTGGATCGAAACGGCGCCGAGCGGCTCGGCCGGCCGCTCCGTCCAAAGGACATCCAGCGGATTCTCCCCGAGCAGCACCAGCGCGCCGTCCTTCTCCGCGAGCGCCTTCTCCAGCCGTCGGACTTCGGCGCCGGTGTGCAGCCACGGATCGATGCCGAGGCGGAACCCCTTCGGCGCGTGCGCCGCGATCCACTTGTGCGGCGGCTCACCGACGATATCCCCGCCCTTGAAGACGGAAGGATCGACCTGCTCGGCAAGCTGCGTCACATAGCGGCCGTCGACGAAGACGATCGCCTCCGCCATGGTGACGAGCACCTGCCCCGCCGATCCTGTGAAGCCCGTCAGCCAGGCGAGCCGCTCGGCGGATTCGGGAACATACTCGCCCTGATACTCGTCGGCACGCGGCACCAGGAAGCCGTCGATGCCGAGCGCGGCAAACCGCGCCCGCAGCGCCTCGACGCGTGCGCGACCGAACTGTGGAGTGGACTTCACCTCGAAGGACTGGAACATGGCGGACTCGCTCTGACTGATGACTGACTTGCCTTATAGCAAGAGCCGAGCCCGGTTCATCACGTTTTCTCCGATCGGCGCACGCCGGACAAGGCAGCGTCAGCCGACATGAGCGGCAGCCTGCCTCGTTTTTGTTCAGAACGGCAGGGGTAATGCCCAAGCGGCGAGCCATCCATGCGCAAGACGCATAACACCCATGAGGTATTCCCCTCTGCCGCCCCGCGCCGGAGTCACTATATTCAACTCATCGAACGGGCGGGATCGCCGCCCGGAACGAAAGGAACACGAAGATGGCAAGCTCTTTCCTTCGCAGGGCGTATCAGCGGATCATCGAAGCGCGCGAGCGTCAGGTCAGCCGTTATGTGAACGACGCGCTGCTGTCTCTGGACGACAAGACGCTGGAGACCATCGGCACCAGCCGCGCGGAACTCCGCCGCAAGCGGGCGACAGGCTCCGTATTCTGATTGAACGCCGCGCAGGCCCCTCCTCCTCCCAGGTCTGCGCCGGTGCCGGAATACGCGACACGCATGGGCTTCTCCTCCTCCCAGGCCCATGCATCGATCAGTCGATCTGATCGGAAAGGCGGCATCCCCGGATGCCGCCTTTCGTATGTCGGGACCTGTGTTGAGCTATGCGTCAGAAGCAATACTGCAATGCAACAGAGCTTCGACCCCAACCGCCTCAGCCGCGCAGGTGGATCGTCACCCAGCCGTTCCGCCAGATCGTGCGGACGTGCTTCAGCCCGGCGCCGTTGTAGGCGGCGATCACCTTCCACCGCTGGCTAGCGAGAATCCCCGACAGGATGACCGAACCGCCGCTCGAAAGATTGGCGACCAGTTGCGGCGCCATCTTCATCAGCGGCCGTGCGAGAATGTTGGCGATGATCAGGTCGAACGGACCGTATTGGCCGAAGGCGGTGGAGTGAAAGCCGGGCGCAACCCGGAACTCGATGCCGGTAGCAATGCCGTTTCGGCGGGCGTTTTCCTTCGCGACGCGCACCGCGATCGGATCGATGTCGGTCGCAAGCACCGGGATCGGCATCAAGCGTCGCACGGCGATCGCCAGAACGCCGCTTCCCGTCCCGAGGTCGAGCGCATTGCGGGGGCGCTCCGCCCGCGTGACGTCGGCGATCATTTCGAGGCATCCCGCCGTCGTGCCATGATGGCCGGTCCCGAAGGCCTGGCCGGCGTCGATCTCGATGGCGAGGTCGTTGACCTGGACCTTGTCGCGGTCATGCGAGCCGTGGACGAGGAAACGTCCGGCGCGGACCGGCGTCAGTCCTTCCAGCGACTTGGCGATCCAGTCGATGTCCGGGATGACTTCGCGCGCGATCTCGAGCGACGAAAAATCTGCGGCGAGCATTTCTCGCAGGCGTTCGTGGACTTCCGCCTCCTCCTCCGCCATCAGGTAGATCGAGGCTTCCCAGACGTCGTTCTTCTCGTCGACTTCGGTGGTCGCGATCGCGTAATCCTCCTCGCCGAAGAAATTGGTCATCAACTCGAGGATGTCGTTCGCCACCTTTTCGGTGACGGTTACGTAGAGGCGGATTTCACTCACGACGGGCCTTCCTGGTCATGGAAACGGGCAGAACCACCGGCCCTGCCCTCTGTCGTCGTCTCCGGTACAACGCCCGGCCGCCGCTGGCAACCTGGGAGATGTCGGCGAGGCCGGCACCGGTATCAGCCGTTCTTGAGATTTTCGAGTTTCTGCACCGCCACGTCCGGGTTCTCGCCATAGGAGATGGTGCCCTTGAACCGGCCCTCGGCGTCAAGCAGGAAGACTGACGCCGTATGATCCATGGTGTAGTCGCCGTTCGGGTCCTTCTCGTCGAGCGGGATCTTCTTGGCGTAGACGCGGAAGCCCTTGACGACCTCGGCCACCTTCTCCGGCGGGCCGCCGATGCCGATCACGCGCTTGGTGACGTTGGAAATGTAGTTGTTGAGCATTTCCGGCGAATCCCGCTCCGGATCGACGGTCACGAAATAGGCCTGCAGCCGGGTGCCGTCCGGATCGACCTTCTCCAGCCATCCGTTGAGCTCGAAGAGCGTCGTCGGGCAGATTTCCGGGCAATGGGTGAAGCCGAAGAAGAGCGCTGTCGGCTTGCCGCGGAAGGCCTGTTCGGTGATGGGCTTGCCGGTCTGGTCGATGAGCTGGAACGGCACGCCGAACGGCGCTTCCGCGATCTGCTCCTTCGACTGTGTGACCTGGAAGGTCAGCCATCCGAGCAGCCCGGCGAAAACCAGAACGCCTCCCCAGAGAATGATCCGCAGCGTCTTCATGTATCCCTGTCCTGTTACTATCGGGCCGAACGCACGGGAGTCGCTCCGCCGCACATGATGTCCCGCTGATACAACCCGGCGACGGCCGGCGCAATTCAATAGGTGGTTATCCGGGAAAAGCGCGCGGATTTGTCTCGCCGGCTCAGAAGCAGCTGGAAAGCCCGTTTTCCATGTAGGCGAGCACGATCGCCGAGCCATAGTTCAGCCAGCCCGCGAAAACGGCGCCCGTCATCACTGCGCCGGCGCCGAAAAGCGCGGCCCATAGGGCGATCCCCGGTGATTTCGACGAATGCTGCTCCATGCGATCATACATATCGCCTCCCGCCGCGTCGGAGAAGTCCCAATCTTGCCCGTAAGCCTTGCGAAAAGCGATGGACAACGGCCACCGATCTGCAATCCTGTGTTCAGGAATGTCTGCCGGAAGTCTTGGGAGGGACGCATGGGAGAACAGGTAATCGGCGCGGCACCGCCGCACAAGATCCGCATCAACACCATCGGCCTCGCCGATGTCCGGGCGGCGTTGCGGGAGGGCTGGAAGGATTTTCGGCGCTACCCGCTTTTCGGCCTGTTCTTCGGCGGCATCTATGCCCTCGGCGGCCTCCTAATCGTCGTCATGCTCAGCCTCTATCACCAGCCGTGGATGATCATCCCGATCGCCATCGGCTTTCCGCTGATCGGGCCGTTCGTCGCGGTCGGGCTTTACGAGATCAGCCGGCGAGACGAGTCGGGCCAGCCCGTCACGTGGCGCGGCATCCTCGCGGAGGTTTTCCGCCAGCGCGAGCGGCAACTGTCCTGGATGGCCTTCGTGGTGCTCTTCGTCTTCTGGGTCTGGATCTACCAGGTGCGCCTGCTGCTTGCCCTTTTCCTCGGTTTCAAGATTTCCGCCTCTCTGCCGGCCTTCCTCACCGTGGTGACCACGACACCGGAAGGCCTGCTCTTCCTGGCGGTCGGCACGATCGTCGGCGCGGTGATCGCGACCGTACTCTTCACCGTGACGGTGATCTCGATGCCGCTGCTGCTCGACCGCGACATCGACTTCGTCACCGCGATGATCACCAGCGTGCGTGCGGTCGTCGAGAACCCCGTAGCGATGCTGGGTTTCGGCGTCATCGTCGCCGCGGCGGCGATCCTGGCGATGGTCCCGCTGTTCGTCGGCCTGCTCGTCGCACTGCCGGTTCTCGGACACGCGACCTGGCACCTCTACCGGCGCGTCGTGGCGCTCAGTTGAGGCCACGGCCGGCAAAGCCCCTCGATTAGCGGATGTTTAAGAAATCTCTGCCAGTCTCGCGGGGCGAAGATGATTCCGCAAGGATCGTTTGGACATCATGTCCGCCGGGATGGCCGATCCATCTCCTCGGCTCTCCGCAGTGATCATGCACCACCGACGCGAAAGCGGGGCACGGCTCCGTCGTGACGCAGCGGACGACGCAATGCCGCCGCGCAGACAGGACCCGATCCGCGCCGCCGGCAAACCGGGAAGAGTTCAGACATGACGAACGCAATCAAGCAGTCAGGCGCCTATCTGGAAATCGTATCCTTTCATCTGGGCGACCAGGAATTCTGCATCGACATCATGGCGATCCGCGAAATCCGCGGATGGGCGCCGGTGACGCCGATGCCGCACACACCGCCTTATGTCCTCGGCCTCATCAACCTGCGCGGCGCCGTCATCCCGGTCATCGACATGGCCTGCCGGCTCGGCATGAAGATGACGGAACCCTCCGAGCGCGCGGCGATCATCGTCACCGACATCGCCGGCAAGCTGGTCGGCCTGCTGGTCGAACAGGTTTCCGACATGATGACGATCCGCGCCGAAGACCTGCAGCCGGCACCGGAAATCATTCCGGAAGCCCAGCGCGCCTTCTGCCGCGGCATCGTCGCGCTCGAAAAGTCGATGGTCTGCTTCCTGAACCTCGACACCGTCATCGCCGACGAACTGGCGCAGGCCGCCTGAGCCTGACCGGCCATCCTGACTGATGCGCGCGGCCGCCTCCGCGAGGCGGCCTCCGGCGGCATCACCGCATCCGCATGAACATCCCCGGAATGGAAAAGGCCCTGGAAACGGATCGTTTCCAGGGCCTTCATTTTCAACGACCGCGGACATCAGCCCTCGGCCGAGCAATACTGGCAAGACATGCCTGTGAAATGCAGTGATGGGGTAGATCGCCGATTTCACAACACATCGGTTGTATCTTGCCTCAAATCCCATCACATCTGAAGGTAAAAGATGGCGCTGTGCCGCGTTTTCGACACGGTTACTCGACCTTTTTTGGGTCAATTTGGAACACCGAGCCGTCGCCGGCGTCCCGTCTCACCGCGGTTTGCCGTTCTTCCACGTCACCGGCTGATCGAACAGGGGAACGGTCGAGATCGCCATCTTCGCAGATCCGTCCACCACCTGGCGCGAATGCACGAGATAGATGAGCGTGTCGTTCGCCTTGTCGTAGATGCGGTTGACGACGAGCTTCTTCCAGATGAGCGACATGCCTTCACGGAACACCTCCTCGCCCTCTTCCGACAGGTCGATGTCACCGATTTCGATCGGGCCGGTCTGACGGCAGGCGATCGAATTGTTCGACGGGTCCTCGAACCAGTTGCCCTTGGAAAGGCGGTCGATGATCGACCGGTCGAAGTACGTCACGTGGCAGGTGACACCCTTCACCTGAGGATCGGTGACGGCCTCGATGACGATGTCGTTGCCGACCCAGTCCACGCCCACCTTGCCGACCACTTCGGCGGCAGCGGGAATCGTGCCCGCAAGAACGAGGGCTGCGGCGAAAATCGGCTTACGGAAGGGCATGGCTTCGCTCCTGTACTGTGTTCGCAGCTTATGTGGCATCGGACCCCGCCCACGACAAGAACACGCCGCTCTTGGAACGGCCTTTCTCTACCCCTGCAGGACAGGCGCCCTTCGCGCCCGCTTGGCGAAAGAACAGGCCTCGTAGCCTCCCCGATGCAGCCGACCGGGATTGACGCCCGTCCGCTCGGCGAGCGCGCCGATCCCGCTGACACCGGCCTCCTCGGCCATCGCAAGCGTGGCGAGCGCGCAGACGCGGGCGTCTTCGGCCGCATTATGATGGTCGAAGGAAAGCCCGAGATGATCGGCGAGGCAGTTCAGCCGATGGGACGGCAGGTCCGGCCAGTGGCGCTGCGCGAGCTTGACGCTGCAGTAGTAGGAGAGCTCCGGATAGGCGAGGCCATAGAAATCGAGGCTCGCCCGCAGCACCGAAAAGTCGAAGGACGCGTTGTGCGCGATCATAGCCGCGCCGTGGAAGTCGCCGAAGAACTCCGCCATCACATCGGGGAATTCCGGCTGGTCGGCGACATCTTCCGGACGGATGCCGTGGATGGCGATGTTGAAGGACGAGAACCGCATGCCCGGCGGGCGGATCAGCCGCTCCTCGACCCGCACGACGGTGCCGTCCTCGATCCAGGCAAGCCCGATCGAGCAGGCACTGGCACGGGCTTCGCTCGCGGTTTCGAAATCGATGGCGATGGCTCTCAAAGTTTGCGGCCTTTCCGGGTGGTTCTCACCCGTCATAGCCGAAGGAAACGGCCTGACAAATGCAGGATTGGTCCGTTCCGGTCGTCCACGCACAACAATTCCGCTGTTTTCGGCGCGGAGCCGGTCATCCCGTCTCGTTTTCGCCCCCTCCCCCTCGACTTTCGCGAGCAACACGAGTAGGAACGGCCCAAACATGCCCGCAATCGGCGGGCGCGGCACATTGGACCGCAAACACTCCTGATTTCGAAAGACGACTTCCATGACTGATTTTGACGGCATCGTTCCGGCGATCGCCGAGGCCTTGCGCAAGCGCGGCTACGAGACGCTCACCCCCGTGCAGCAGGCCATGCTCGATCCCGAGCTCGAGGGCCGCGACGCGCTTGTCTCCGCCCAGACCGGCTCCGGCAAGACCGTCGCCTTCGGGCTTGCGCTCGCGTCGACGCTGCTGGCCGGCGAGAGCCGCTTCGGCCGTGCGGAGGCGCCGCTGGCGCTCGCCATCGCCCCGACGCGCGAACTCGCCATGCAGGTGAAGCGCGAGCTCGAATGGCTCTACGAGTTCACCGGTGCGACGATCGCCTCCTGCGTCGGCGGCATGGACATCCGCAACGAGCGCCGTGCGCTCGAACGCGGCGCCCACATCGTCGTCGGTACGCCGGGTCGCCTGCGCGACCACCTCAACCGCGGTGCGCTCGACCTCTCGGCGCTGCGTGCCGTCGTCCTCGACGAGGCGGACGAGATGCTGGATCTCGGCTTCCGCGAGGATCTCGAATTCATTCTCGAAGCCTCGCCGGACGACCGCCGGACGCTGATGTTCTCCGCGACCGTGCCGCGGTCGATCGCCGATCTCGCCCGCAGCTATCAGCGCGACGCCCGCCGTATCGCGACGACCTCCGAGCAGAAGCAGCACGTCGACATCGAATACCGGGCGCTCGTCGTCGCCTCTCCCGACCGCGAGAACGCCATCATCAACGTGCTGCGCTACTACGAGGCGCGCAATGCGATCGTCTTCTGCTCGACCCGCGCGGCGGTGAACCATCTGACGGCACGGCTCCACAATCGCGGCTTCTCGGTCGTCGCCCTTTCCGGCGAGCTCAGCCAGAACGAGCGCACCCACGCGCTGCAGGCGATGCGCGACGGCCGTGCCCGCGTCTGCATCGCGACCGACGTCGCCGCCCGCGGCATCGACCTTCCGGGGCTCGAACTCGTCATCCACGCCGACCTGCCGACCAATTCCGAGACACTGCTGCATCGCTCCGGCCGCACGGGCCGCGCGGGCAACAAGGGCATTTCGGCACTGATCGTGCCGGTCAACCAGCGCCGCAAGGCCGAGCGCCTGCTCCTGGGCGGACGGATCACGCCCGTCTGGGCGAACCCGCCGTCCGCCGACGAGGTTCTCGCCCGTGACGGCGAGCGTATCCTCGCCGACCAGGCCTTCGCCGAGACCGTGGCCGAGGATGAACAGCCGATGATCGCCGACCTCCTGGCCGCCCACGGACCGGAAAAGGTCGCCGCTGCCTTCCTCCGTCTCTATCGCGCCGGCCGTTCGGCACCGGAAGACCTCCTCCCGGTCAATCTCGAAGCGAGCAGGCAGCGCCGCGAGCCGGACTACGCCAATCCGTCGAGCGCCGCCACCAAGCCACGCGGCGATTTCGGCCCCAGCGTCTGGTTCTCGCTCTCGGTCGGCCGGCGGCAGAACGCCGAGCCGCGCTGGCTGATCCCTATGCTCTGCCGCAACGGCAAGATCACCAAGAACGAGATCGGCGCGATCAAGATGCAGCCGGAAGAAACCTTCGTCGAAATCGCCCAGGACGGGCTCGACACCTTCCTGCAGGCGATCGGAACGAGCGGCGCACTGGAACGGGGCATCACCGTCCGGCAGCTTCCCGGCACGCCCGACTTCTCGGCACCGCCCAAAGAAAGAGCGCCGCGGCCGCCGCGCGAACGGGAGGAATTCGCGCCGCGTGGCGACAAGCGACCCTACGCAAGGAAAACCGAGGAAGGCGATCGCCGGCCGCGCAGGGACGATCTTTCGGCGGTGGATGCCGAGGTCTGGGCCGACGCTCCGGCACGGCCGAAGCGCTTCGACGACCGCAACGACCGCCCCGCGCAGAAACCTTACGCCAAGAAGGCGAAAACCGAATGGTCCGACCGGGACCGGGCCTCCGATGATCGCAGGAGCGACCGGCCGAAGGGCGACGGGAAGGCCTTTGCCGGCAAGAAGGATTTTTCCGGCAAGAAGGACTTCGCAGGAAAGCCGAAGGGCAAGTTCGGCGGGGCCGGCAGCGGTGCGCCTAAGAAGGGAAAACCCACGGGAAAAAGGGGCTGACGCGCTCCGGCGCGCCGTTTCGCTTCCCGACCGGATATGTGCTCGCTCGCCGTCGAACGAGCACGTCTCTGAGGCCGTTTACCGTTCCTTCATCATCGGGTGAGGGAACGTCCGGCGTGGCGCGGCCCATGAAGGCGCCGTTAACGGATGACGCGGTAGTCACATCCGAAAGTCTGCATCGAAGGTTGATGACAATCGATCAGAGATAACCGATGATTGAAGGTCTGACCGGTCCGGTATCAAAGACCTTAGGTTCTCGCGAGCGCGCATGCTGATGAATTTCCTGGAACGATGGCTGACGCCGAACATCAGCCTGACGGACTTCAACGACCGCGCGATCGTGCTGCGATATGCGTGGCACCTCTCCGCCCGCATGGCCCTCGTCGCCTGGGTGCTGATCGTCCTCCTCCACCTCCTCTTCCATGCGCTCGGCCTGCTGCCGTACTCTGTCTGGCAAGGCATCGTCATCGGCACGGTCATGGGCGTCCCGCTCACGATGGCACTCGGCGTGTTCACCACCCACGTCGTTGGACGCTCCATCGCGGCGCTTGCGGATGCACGGCTCGAATATCTCCGCCAGAGCCGCACCGACATGCTGTCCGGGCTCCCCAACCGCCGCGCGTTCACCGAGGCGCTCGCCGCCGACGAGCGCGGTGTCCTGTTGCTGCTCGATATCGACCGCTTCAAGCAGATCAACGACCGCTACGGTCACCTGGCCGGCGACGACGTCATCGTGGCCGTCGCCCGCGAGCTTGCCGGCCTCGCCGGAGACCATCACCTCGTCGCCCGCATCGGCGGCGAGGAGTTCGCGGTATTCTTCCGCGGCACCACGATAGAAGAGGCGAAACAGGAAGCCGACAAGGTGCGGCAGGCCGTCGAGACGAACGCCATTTCAGCAGGCGGTCAGAGGCTCAACGTCACCATTTCCGGCGGCCTCGCGGCGATCGGACCCGGACGCGACTATCCCGCGGTGTACTCCGCCGCCGACAAGGCGCTCTATCTCGCCAAGGGCTCGGGCCGCAACCGCATCGTCGACGAAGGCGAACTGGCGACCCTGGCGACAGCCAACCTGCCAGCGACGGAACCCTCCGCGCAGGCGGGATGAGAGAGACCTATCGGAAGACACACAGCCATGAAAGCTCAATAGCCAGCAGGCTGACCGGCATCCATCCACTCCTGCATCGCCTGAACTAGTTCATTCGTCGGGTATTCTCTGATGTCGTCTTCGGAGGAACCGCGCTCCAATTCCCGCTCGTAATACCACTCCTGAAAATCGGCGTACTTCCCTCTGATCGCCGAAAGACCGGTCTTCTCCGCATCGGCCTTCGCCACCAGCCAGTTTCTCACGCGCCCCATGGCTTTCTCCCAGGAACCGCCGTGCGCTTCTATGTCCCAGCCAGAGATGTCGGACAGGGCCTTCTGGAAATCATATCTCGTGTGTTCCAGCACCAAGATGGCCTTTTCCGAGAGCTCGTCGTCGCCGAAACGACAGCTCGCATGATCGATGCCGAGCTCGAAAGGCATATTCATCCGGTAGTATTCTCCCGCCACCGCGGCTTTGCAGCGGCTGAGATCATGAATGCCGTATTTCGATTCCTTCACGATCTTGAGGATTCGTTCCAGCCGCGGCACAGCATTGTCAGCATTTTCGGGGGCGAGACGTGGAGTAAAACCCAGAAAGACCACGCAAAAGGCGATAGCCTGAAGAATAGGCTCGAAGTCCTTGTCAAAGGGACAATTTATGAAAACTGATTTCTCAAAAAGCGGGGCCAAGCTTATCCCTTGGGCGGAAACGGATCACTCCCGTAAGAGTTACGCTCACGAATACGTCCGTCAACCCCGTGTATATAGAGCTCGGTCTTCTGGTTCTTGGCGATTTCCCGCGCCGCCTGAATAGCGTCGGACTGGGTGGAGTGCGTGCTGGTGGCCCGCGACGATCCAGCCTTTCTCACACTCCATTTTCCGCCATTGGGAACGACGTGTTGGCCTTTGCGCGACATCCCTTCACTCCTTTGGAATCCTATCTACCACAGGTATGCCCGAGCAGCCAGTTTTTCAAAGAGGAACCGGCCCTCACTCCGCTGCCGGAGCGACCTCCCGCATATCCCGCTCCAGCATCTCGCCGTGCTTCTTCTTCGCCAAGAGTTCGCGGGCCTTGGCGTATTCCGGGTCGTTCCAGAACATGAGACACCCGTTGCAGCCGCGCCCGCAGCACCCCTCCGCGCCCTTGCGCGAGGTCTTGGAGCGCTTCTCCATCACGTCCTCGGAGATCGCCTCCTGCAGCTTCTTCACGCCGTTGCGGTAGGCGCCCTCGTAGACCGTCTGGCCGAGCTCGATCTTCTGCGCCACCTTGTCGACGCGCAGCCGCTGCCATTCCTCCTCGGTGAGCGGCGCTTCCTTGCGGATGATGGTGAAGGGCGGGAACTTGGCGATCAGGTCCTCGACCTTCTCGCGGTCGAAGGCGGTAAACGGAACGAGGATCGACCGCTGCGGCCCGGCATTGACGGTTTCGAGCGCCACGTCCGGCGCATCGGCATGGCGGAACTCGTAAAGCCGCAGGAAGACGGTCTCGTCCGTCGCCTTCGGCGGGATGAGTTCCAGCACGTCGCCGGCTTCGAGCTTGTTCTTCACGGAGACGACGAAGCCGTCCTCGCGGACCTCCTGGATGATGCCGGCGAACTCCCAGGTGCCGAAAGTCTTGGTGTTCTCGTAGTTGTGCGCATAGTTCTGCAGCCGCCCCTCGTGGAAGGCGATGGTGAAGCCGCGGCTGCCGACGGTTTCGAGTTCGCGCATATAGGGTTCCGGCGACCAGTTCTCCGGATCGGCATAGTAGTCGTCGATCGCCCGGCGATAGGTGCGCGCGACCGTCGCCACGTAATAAGGCGACTTGTTGCGGCCCTCGACCTTCAGGCTGTCGATGCCGAGCTTCAGGTAGTCGTCCAGCTTCGGCATCAGGCACATATCCTTGGAGTTCAGGATATAGGAGCCGCGCGAATCCTCCTCGATCGGCATCAGCTCGCCGGGGCGGGCGCCCTCCTCAAGCACGAATTCGAAGAGCCCCTCATTGTGCTCGTTGATTTCCAGTTCCTTGATCGTGCCGTCGCGGAGGCGCAGATGCACCTTGTACTGCCAGCGGCAGGAATTGGCGCAGTTGCCCTGGTTCGCGCCGCGCTCGGCCATGAAATTGGAGAGCAGGCAGCGCCCGGAATAGGTCATGCACATGGCGCCGTGGACGAAGGTCTCGAGCCGCACGTCCGGGCACTTCTCGCGGATCTCGGTAAGTTCGGAGAACGTCACCTCGCGGGCGAGCACCACGAGCTCGGCGCCCTGTTCCTTCCACGCGTCGACCGTCAGCCACGAACAGACATTGGCCTGCGTCGAGACATGCAGCTTCAGTTCCGGCGCGTGCTTGCGCAGGTAATGAAAGACGCCGGGATCGGCGACAATGACGCCGTCCGGCTGCACATCCTTCAAGATCGCGACGTAGTCGGCGACCTTCGGCACGTCCTTGTTGTGGGTGAAGAGGTTCAGCGTCAGGTAGACCCGCACGCCATGCTCATGGGCGAAGCGGATACCCTCCTTCACGTCGTCCAGGGAAAGCTGCGACTTGGTCCGCAGCGACATGTCGGGCGTGCCCATGTAAACGGCGTCCGCCCCGTAGAGCACGGCCACCTTCAACCGCTCGAGCGAGCCGGCAGGCATCAGGAGTTCGGAACGTCTGGCATTTGCTGTCATCGGATGGATCAACCTTCTCGCGCGCGCCCTTGGCCCGCAATCTGGCAGGCCTATACACCAGAAGCGGCGAAGGAGCCAGCGAGACGCGACCTGTTCGCAGAAAGCCCGCGGACCCTACCCCCCGATCAACGCCAGCCACTCGTCCTCGTCCATCACCGTCACGCCGAGTTCGCGCGCCTTGTCGAGCTTCGAGCCGGCTCCGGGACCGGCGACGACATAGTCGGTCTTCTTCGAGACAGAGCCGGCGACCTTGGCGCCGAGGCTTTCCGCCCTCGCCTTCGCCTCGTCACGGGTGAATTTTTCGAGCGAACCGGTGAAGACGACGGTCTTGCCGGCGACCGGGCTGCCGGCGGCGACCGGCAGTTCGGCGGCAAGCGGCGTCACTTCCTGAAGCAGCCGCGAGACGACTTCCAGATTGCGCGGCTCGTTGAAGAACTCGACGATCGAGGTCGCGACCACTTCGCCGATGCCTTCGACGGCGTTGAGCTCGTTCCAGGCGTCGCCATGCATCGGTGCCGCCTCCTGCATCGCGTGCTGGAACGCATCGTAGGTGCCGTAGGAGCGCGCGAGCAGCTTGGCCGTCGTCTCGCCGACATGGCGGATGCCGAGCGCGAAGATCAGCCGGTGGAGCGCGATTTCGCGCCGGCTGTTGATCGCCTCGAAAAGCTTCGTGACGCTCGTGCGCCCCCAGCCGTCGCGGTTCTCCAGCTTGTTCAGCGCCGCCTGCTGCCGCCGCTCGAGCGTGAAGATGTCCGGCGCGGTCTTGATCTCCAGCGAGGGGTCGCCGCAATCGAAGAAGAAGTCGACCTGCTTGGTGCCGAGACCCTCGATGTCGAAGGCGTTTCGGGAAACGAAGTGCTTCAGGTGCTCCTTCGCCTGCGCACTGCAGACGAAGCCGCCGGTGCAGCGGCGCACGGAATCCATGCGGCCGGTCTTCTCGTTGACTTCGCGTACCGCATGGCTGCCGCAGACCGGGCAGGTCTGCGGAAACTCGTAAGGCACGGCGTCGTCCGGCCGCTGGTCGAGAACCACGTCGACGATCTGCGGGATGACGTCGCCCGCCCGCTGCACGATCACCGTGTCGCCGATGCGGATGTCGCGCCCCTCGCGGATCGGTTCACCGGAATTGCCGACGCCCTTGATGTAGTCTTCGTTGTGAAGCGTGGCGTTGGTGACGACCACGCCGCCGACGGTGATCGGCTCCAGCCGCGCGACGGGGGTCAGCGCGCCGGTCCGCCCGACCTGAATGTCGATGTCGAGAAGCCTGGTCAGCGCCTGCTCCGCCGGGAACTTGTGCGCGGTCGCCCAGCGCGGGCTCCGCGAACGGTAGCCGAGCCGCTCCTGCAGGTCGAGGCGGTCGACCTTGTAGACGACGCCGTCGATGTCGTAGTCGAGGTCGGCGCGCATCAGGCCGATTTCCCGGTAGTGCGCGAGAATCTCCTCGATCGAAAGCAGCCGCTTCATCAGCGGATTGACCGGGAAGCCCCATTCACGGAACTTTTCCACGATCCCCATCTGGGTCTCCGCCGGCATGTTGGTCATCTCGCCCCAGGCATAGGCGAAGAATCTGAGCTTGCGGCTTGCCGTTACCTTCGGGTCGATCTGCCGCAGCGAACCGGACGCGGTGTTGCGCGGATTGACGTAGGTCTGCTTGCCCTCGGCCTCCATCTGCGCGTTGAGCGCGAAGAAGTCGCTCTTCGCCATGTAGACCTCGCCGCGGACCTCGACGACGTCCGGCGCGCCCGCCGGCAATTCGCGCGGGATCTCGCGGATCGTCAGGATGTTCGCGGTGACGTTCTCGCCCGTCGTGCCGTCGCCGCGGGTCGCCGCCGTCACCAGGCGGCGGTTCTCGTAGCGGATCGACATCGAGAGGCCGTCGATCTTCGGCTCGGCGGTAAAGGCGATCGAATTGTCCGGCAGCCGGCCGAGGAACCGGTAGACCGAGGCGACGAAGTCTTCCACGTCCTCGTCGGTGAAGACGTTGTCGAGCGACAGCATCGGCCGGGCATGGGTGATCTGGGCGAAGGCGCCGGCGGGCGCCGCCCCGACACGCCGTGACGGACTGTCCTCGCGGACGAGTGCGGGGAACCGCGCCTCGATCGCGTCGTTGCGCAGTTTCAGCGCGTCATAGGCCGCGTCGGAAATCTCCGGCCGGTCGTTGCCGTGATAGAGCGTGTCGTGATGGGCGATCTCTTTTGCGAGCCGCGCGAGCTCGATGGCTGCCTGCTCCTCGGTCAGATCTTCGACTGCTATCGTGTCATTCGCCATCGCCGCTCTCCAGAATGGGACCTGCCGGTATTAGCCGAATTCTCGCGAATGAAAAGACACCTCCGCTCAGTCGACAACCGCTTTCGAAATGTCGATCCGGGCGGTGATCGGCAGGTGATCGGAGGCCTCGCGGGCTAACGGCGAGTCGTGCGCGACGACATTGGCGACGAGCCCCGACCGGTTCGCCATGATGCGGTCGAGGGCAAGCACCGGCAGACGCGCCGGATAGCTCGGCACCGGCGGCGGCAGCGGGCCGAAAACCTTTTCGAACCGCATGAGCGAGGAGCCTTCGCCCAGCCGCCATTCGTTGAAATCGCCCATCAGCACCGTCGGCTTTTCCTCCCGCTCCGTCATGATGTCGACGATCACGTCGGCCTGCTGGCGCCGCGCCCAGCGCAGGAGCCCGAGATGGGCGGCGATGACGCGAAGCCCGAGACCGCGGTGGAGGTCGATCTCGGCCACGACGGCACCGCGCGGCTCGAGCCCCGGCAGCGCGACCTGGTGGACGTCCTTGACCGCCCCCTCCTTGAAGAGCAGGACGTTGCCGCGCCAGCCGTGGGACTTCGGCTTGTGCAGGACCGGGATGTGCGTGAGCCCCAGATCCAACCTGAGCCGCGGCAGGTCGAGGAGCCCGGACCGTTCACCGAAGCGCTCGTCCGCCTCCTGCAGCGCGATGACGTCCGGATCCATCTCGCGGATCACTTCCATCACCCGTTCGGGATCGAACCGCCCGTCGGTGCCGACGCATTTATGGACATTGTAGGAGGCGACGACCATGCTCTCCTCGGAGCGGTGATGCGGCGTGTGCGCCGCCGGCCGGTCATGCCGGTTCCGGATCGAGGTGATCATCGTCCGCGCGATGTTCCCGGTCTTTCTTCTCATGCCTGAACCGTTCTTTCCCAAGACAAACATCGACCTTCCTCAAAGATAAGGCGAACCGAGCCAGAGAACACGGTCGAAAAGCCGCAGGACGAAAGGTCGGAGCCGAAGCGCCTCGAGCGTGATCTCCTCCGCGCCGTCTCGCGCGGCGGCGATCCTCGCATCGATCTGTTCGGCGAAATGCCGGTCGTACACTTCGAGGTCCACCTCGAAGTTGAGCCGCAGCGAACGGGAATCGAGGTTTGAGGAGCCGATGAAGCTCCATTGCCCGTCGATGGTCATCAGCTTGGAATGGTCGAACGGCCCCTTGGCGCTCCAGATCCGGCAGCCGTCCTTCAGGATCTGGTCGAACTGCGCCGTCATCGCGTGGCTGACGATGGCGAGATTGTTCTGCGAGGGAACGATGATGTCGACCGCCACCCCGCGCCTTGCCGCGGTCGCCAGCGCCCCGAGCAGGATGTTGTCCGGGAGGAAGTATGGCGAGACGATGCGGATCGAGCGCTCGGCGACCGAAAACGCGCCCATCAGGACCTTGTGATTGCATTCGAGATTCGTGTCCGGCCCGGAGGAGATCACCCGGACATAGGACGGCGTTCCCGGTGCCGCCTCGCCGACCGACACGTTCCAGGCATCGCTCTTCAGTTCCTCCCCCGTCTCGAACGCCCAGTCCTCCGCCGCCACCGCAAACAGATCGGCGACCACGGGTCCGGTCAGCCGGAAATGCGTGTCGCGGGCGCCATCCTTGCCCATGAAGCCTTCGCGGATATTCATGCCGCCGGCGAAAGCGACCGCGCCGTCGACCACCATGATCTTCCGGTGCGTGCGAAGATTGGCGTAAGGCAGGCGGAGCCCGAGGATGACCTTACCGTTGAAGGCGGCGGCCGCGACGCCGGCGTCCTTCAGGTAGCTCAGAATGCTCGGCGTGCTGTAGCGGGCGCCGACCGCATCGACCAGCACCCGCACATCGACGCCGCGCCTGTGGGCCGCGATCAGGCAGTCGGCGATCCTGAGCCCCGCCGTGTCGCGATCGAAGATGTAGGTTTCGACGAGGATCGAGCGCCGTGCGCCCTCGATCGCCGCCGCCATCGCGTCATAGGTCTCGTCGCCGGAGGAGAGGATCGAAAGGCTGTTGCCGGACGAGAGCGAATAGCCGGTCACCCGGTCGCCGAGGACCTTCAGCGCCGCCATCGGCCGGCCGAACTGCCGTTCGACCTCGCCGGCCGGCAGGTGGAACTGCGACAGGACGCGCCGGAGCGCCTCGTGGCGATGGGTCCGCCGCTGCAGAATGGACTTGCGGCGCATGCGGTTGACGCCCGCGACAGCATAGACGAGCGCGCCGACGATCGGAGACAGGATGATGATGCCGACCCAGCCGATCGCCGAGCGCACCTCCCGTTTGGTCATCGCCGCGTGAACGGCCGCGATCGTGCCCATCCCGATCGACAGGACGGCAAGGACCTCCGGCCAATAGCTTTGCAGCGTCTCAAACATCGAAGCGGAGGGAAACAGGTTTGCAGAAGGAATGCAATCGTCGCGTGCCGCGAAAGCGGCCCGCCGTCAGTTTTCGCCGGCGAGAAGCCGTGCCGCCGCCGCCCGTGCCTCGTCGGTCACCGACGCGCCGGCGAGCATGCGCGCGATCTCCTCGCGGCGGTGCTCGGGCGCCATCGTCGCGACCCTGGTCGCGATCTTGTCGCCGGCCTCGCCGACCGGTCCCTTGGAAATGAGCAGATGGGTCGCGGCACGGGCGGCCACCTGCGGCGCATGGGTGACGGAAAGCACCTGTACCGTCGAGGAGAGCCGCTTCAGTCGCTGGCCGATGGCATCCGCTACGGCGCCGCCGACGCCGGTGTCGATTTCGTCGAAGACGAGCGTCGGCGCAGAACCGCGATCGGCGAGCGCCACCTTGAGCGCCAGCAGGAAGCGCGACAGTTCGCCGCCCGACGCCACCTTCATGATCGGCCCCGGCCGCGTGCCCGGATTGGTCTGGACGTGGAATTCGACGGTATCGATGCCCTCGGCGGTCGCTGCCTCCGGATCGGACATCACCTCGACCATGAAACGGGCGCGCTCGAGCTTGAGGGCCGGAAGCTCCGCCATCACGGCCTCGGAAAGCGCCGTCGCCGCATTCGCCCGCTTCGAGGAGAGTGCGGCCGCTCGGTGGTCGTAGGCGGCCTTCGCCTCGGCGACCGCGGTCTCCATCTGCCCGAGGCGCTCCTCGCCGGCGTCGAGATCGGCGAGCTCCGCGACCATCCGCTCAGCGAGCGCCGGAAGCTCGGTGACCGGCACGGAATACTTGCGGCCGGCCGCCCTGAGCGCAAACAGCCGCTCCTCGACCCGCTCCAGTTCGCGGGGGTCGAATTCGGTCCGGCGCAGGGCCGCCTCAACCTCCATCTGGGCGTTGGAGAGGCTGTCGAGTGCCGCGTCGAGAAGCTGCACAGTGTCTTCGAGTAGGCCGGGCGCCTCGTGGCTCTTGCGCTCCAGGCGACGCATCAGCGAGGCGATCATCGGCACGGGAGAACTGTTGCCGTTCAGGAACTCGGATGCCTCGGCGATATCGCCGGCGATGCGCTCCGCCTTCTGCATTTGCGAGCGGCGGTCGGCGAGTTCGTCCTCCTCACCGTCGCGCGGCGAGAGGATCTCCAGTTCCTCGACGGAGGCGCGAAGATATTCCGCCTCGCGAGCGGCTGCCTCGACCCGCGCGCGATGCGCCTTCAATTGCCGATCGGCATCCTTCCAGCGACGGTAGGCCTCGGAGAGGTCGCCCACTTCGTCCGTCAGGCCGGCGAAGGCGTCGAGAAGGGTACGGTGCGCGTCGGTGTCGACGAGCGCACGGTCGTCGTGCTGGCCATGGATTTCGACGAGCAATTGCCCGGCCTGGCGCATCAGCTGCACGCTCACCGGCTGGTCGTTGATGAAGGCGCGGGTGCGGCCGTCCGCCGATTGTACCCGCCGGAAGATGAGGTCGCCGTCCTCGTCGACGCTGTTTTCCCGCAGCAGCAGGCGAACAGGATGGGCGTGAGCCACGTCGAACACGGCCGTCACCTGCCCCTTGTCCTCGCCGTGGCGCACCAGAGAACCGTCACCGCGCCCGCCGAGCGCCAGCGAGAGGCTGTCGAGCAGGATCGACTTGCCGGCCCCCGTCTCGCCGGTCAGCACCGAGAGCCCCGCCTCGAAGGACAGGTCGAGCCGCTCGATCAGAACGATATCGCGGATCGATAGCTGAACCAGCATGGGCTTTCAGATCTCGCCTGGTTTGAGACTGACGATCAGCTCCCGAGCAGGAGCTTCTTGCCGGCACGGGAGATCCAGGAGCCGGCATTCTCACGCGGTTCCAGACCACCGGTCTTCAGGAGCTTGTAGGAGTCGGCATACCACTGGCTGTCGGGATAGTTGTGCCCGAGCACGGCCGCGGCGGTCTGCGCCTCCTCGACGACGCCGAGCGCGTAATAGGATTCCACGAGACGGGCAAGCGCCTCTTCGACCTGGTTCGTCGTCGGATACTTCTCGACGACGACGCGGAAGCGCGAGATCGCCGCCAGATATTCCTTGCGCTCCAGATAGTAGCGGCCGATCTGCATTTCCTTGCCGGCGAGCTGGTCGCGCGCGAACCGGATCTTCGCCTGCGCATCGTCGACATATTCGGAGTCCGGATACTCGTCGACCACCTTCTGCATGGCTTCCATCGTCTGGTTCGAGGCCTTCTGGTCCTGCGTCACGTTGCTGATCTGCTTCCAGTAGGAAAGGCCGACCAGATACTGCACATAGGCCGAGTCGTCCGCACGCGGGTAGAGGCTCAGGTAGCGCCTGCCGGTCGCGGTCGCTTCCGTATAGCGCCCGAGCCGGTACTTCACGAAGGTGCTCATCACCAGCGCCTTCTGCGACCATTCCGAGAAGGGGTGCTGGCGGTCGACGGCGTCGAACTTGCGCCCGGCCTCGGTCATATTGCCGGCCTTGATGTTGGCAAGGCCCTGATTGTACAGCACTTCCGCCGGCTCGCTTTCGGCCGCGAGCTTGGTGATGTCGATGTCGGGGTCCGACTGGCACGATGCCAGCAGGGAACCTGTCGCAGTGATCATCAAGAACACGCCGGCGATCCGAACGGCGGTTCTAAGCATTCCCGACTTAACTTCACTCATTCGACAGTTCCCGATTGCAGCGCTGCGTGAATACCGCCGCTTCCAACTGGCGTTTCTAGCCATAAAAGCGTGGGGAGAGCAACGCAATGATGGTGATTTGACGCAATTTTGTGGCAAGCTCCGAAGGAAATCCCGAATTTGGACGATCGCCCGCAGAGGCTCTGCCGCAGTTCCGCTCTTCCCCGCCGTTCAAAAAAGAAAAGCCGCCTCGACGGGCGGCCTTTCGCGTCATCTGCACATCGTCAGGCTGACCAGGGCGCGAACTCCGGGACGTTGACCGCCACGAATTCGCGGGCGCGGACCTGCTGGCTGCGTGCCGGCGCCTCGACGACCTCGTAGGCGCTGCGGTCGTTGAGCAGCGCCTTGAGCGCGTTGGCATTCAGCTTGTGGCCGCCGCGATAGGAACGGTAGCAGCCGATGAACTGTGCGCCCGCCATGGCGAGATCGCCGACGGCGTCGAGCGTCTTGTGGCGAACGAACTCGTCACCGGCATAGCGCAGGCCTTCCATGTTGACGACGGTGTCGTCGTCGGAAATGACGACCGAGTTTTCGAGCGACGAACCGAGCGCAAAGCCGGCCGCCCAGAGCCGCTCGACGTCGCGCATGAAGCCGAAGGTACGGGCGCGCGACAACTCGTTGCGGAAGGCCGCAGCCGTCATCTCGCCCTGCCACATCTGGCGGCCGATCAGCGGGCTGTCGAAATCGATCTCCACTTCGAAGCGGGTGCCGTCATGCGGGCGGAACTCGGCCCAGGAAGCACCCGATTCGATCCGCACCGGCTTGGTGACGCGGATGTAGCGGCGCTTCACGCCGAGATTTTTGACGCCGACCTGGTCGATCGCCTCGATGAACGGCGCCGAGCTGCCGTCCATGATCGGCATTTCCGCCCCGTCGACCTCGATGATCAGGTTGTCGATGCCGAGCGCATAGATCGCCGCCATCACATGCTCGACCGTCGCGATTGAACTGGCCGGCGAGGTCCCGAGCACGGTGCAGAGATCGGTATTGCCGACCTGCGAGGAAACCGCCCTCAGTTCCGTGATCGTCCCGTTCCCATGCTGACGATGGAAGACGATGCCCGTGCCGGCTTCGGCCGGCAGGAAGCTGATGGTTACTGGTGTCCCCGAATGCACGCCGATCCCGGTCAGCGTGACCGGCGCTGCGATGGTGGTCTGAAAACCCAGCAATCCGATTGCCATAGAATAGTGCCTTTATCTGCCGCGGCGGCGGCGTCTCGCCTGGCGAACGCGCCCACCGCTTATCCTTCTGGGGGCCATGACATCGGCATTGCACACCGAATCCAGCCCTGTCCCGATCCCATACATATGGAGAGCGCTCCGATAGCACAAATCACTGTTTCTTTCGCATTGTTACGAAGGCAAACAATTGGAACCATTGCACAATCGGCACTCTTTCGCAGGTGCGGAAAACACAGGCGCCCGGGCCTTGCGACCCGGGCGCCGAAATCACTCTGCTTCGAGGCTCAGTTCGACTGGCGGCGCAGGAACGCCGGGATCTCGAGCTGGTCGTCCTCGTGCGCCACGCGCGTCTGCGGCACCGTGCGGCCCTGGTCGTCGAGCTGGCCGCGGCGCGGCGCATAGAGGCTCGCTTCCGGAGAGAGCGTGCGGCGCTGCTGCGAGGCGGCGGCCGGAGCGGACGCCGTCATGTCGGCGTTGACCGGCTCTTCCTCGTGATGGCGGCCGAGCGAGCTCGTGATCCGCTTGAGGAGACCCATCGGGCCGCGTTCGTCCTGCGGGGCCGGAGCGGCATTCGCCCGGTGATCCATCTCGGCGCGAACGACCGGCGGGAAGTCCTCGACCTTCGGCATGCGGACCGGCTCGACCGTCTGGCGGACCGGCTGGGCGACCGGTTCGACGCGGGCCGGGGCAGCCTCGACCGGCGCGGCCGGACGGCTCATGACCGGAGCCGGAGCGGCGACCGGCTCACGAACGACGGGCTGCTGCGGAGCAGCCGGCGCCGGTGCGGTGAAGAGCTTGCTCTGCGGTCGGAATTCCGGCTGCGCCGGGGCAGCGGCCGGGGCCGGAGCCATCTGGCGGGCCATTGCGATCTCGAGTTCACGCTCCATTTCCGCTTCGGCGGAGCGGATGGTGTCGGCAACCGGATCGGCGGCCTTCGGGGCCGGTGCCACTGCGGGGCGAGCCGGGGCCGGAGCGACGGCTGCGGCCGGGCGCATGACCGGCCGTGCGGCCGGCGCTTCGTAGGTCTTCTGAGCCATGGCACCGGCGGTGCGGTCGATGCCGGTCGCGACGACCGACACGCGGATCAGGCCTTCCAGCGCTTCGTCGAAGGTCGCGCCGAGGATGATGTTGGCGTCCGGATCGACTTCCTCGCGGATACGGGTCGCGGCTTCGTCGACTTCGAAGAGCGTGAGGTCGCGGCCACCGGTGATCGAGATCAGCAGGCCCTGTGCACCCTTCATCGAGGTCTCGTCGAGCAGCGGGTTGGCGATCGCCGCTTCCGCCGCCTGCATCGCGCGGCCGGGGCCGGAGGCTTCGCCGGTTCCCATCATCGCGCGGCCCATCTCGCGCATTACCGAGCGGACGTCGGCGAAGTCGAGGTTGATCAGGCCTTCCTTGACCATCAGGTCGGTGATGCATGCCACGCCGGAGTAGAGCACCTGGTCGGCCATGGCGAATGCGTCGGCGAAGGTGGTCTTGTCGTTGGCGATGCGGAAGAGATTCTGGTTCGGGATGACGATCAGGGTATCGACGGACTTCTGCAGTTCCTCGATGCCGGCTTCCGCCAGCCGCATGCGGCGCTGGCCTTCGAAGTGGAAGGGCTTGGTGACGACGCCGACGGTGAGGATGCCCTTGTTGCGGGCGGCCTGGGCGACGACCGGAGCCGCACCCGTGCCGGTGCCGCCGCCCATGCCGGCGGTGACGAAGCACATGTGGGTGCCGTTCAGGTGATCGATGATCTCATCGATGCATTCCTCGGCGGCTGCGCGGCCGACCTCCGGCTGCGAGCCGGCGCCGAGACCTTCGGTGACGCTGGCACCGAGCTGGATGATCCGCTCGGCCTTCGTCATCGTCAGCGCCTGCGCGTCGGTATTGGCGACGACGAAATCGACGCCCTGGAGCCCGGCGGTGATCATGTTGTTGACGGCGTTGCCGCCGCCGCCACCGACCCCGAATACCGTGATCCGAGGCTTCAGCTCGGTGATGTCTGGCTTCTGCAGCTTAATGGTCATGTTACCCGTTCCTTCTTTCTCCGGCCGCATCGCCACGCCGGCCTGATCTCTTCAACTCTTCTTGCCTTGCGCCGCCACGGCGAGGCAGAAACTTAAAAACTCTCTTTCAGCCATTGCCCGACACGGGCGATCCGGCTGTTCCCGTTGCTGAAGGGCGAGAACAACCCGCCCTGCCCTGCATGCGTCTCCTGGTCGGCGACCTGCGGATAGATCAGAAGACCGACCGCGGTCGAAAACGCCGGCCCCTTGGCCGCCACCGGCAGGCCGGCGACCCCCATCGGGCGGCCGATCCGCACATTGCGCGCGAGCACGCGGCGGGCGGCTTCCGGAAGGCCGGTCAGCTGGCTTGCGCCGCCGGTCAGGACGACGCGCTTGCCGACGACCGGGCTGAAGCCCGACTGCTGGATGCGGTCGCGCAGCATTTCGAGAATTTCCTCGATACGGGCGCGGATGATTCGCGTGACCAGTGAACGCGGCACCTGGGTCGGCTGGTCGCGATCGTCCTCGCCGATCGGCGGAACCGAGATCACGTCGCGCTCGTCGGTGCTGTTGGAGAGCGCCGAGCCGTGGACGACCTTCAGGCGTTCGGCATCCTCGATGCGGGTCGACAGACCGCGTGCAAGGTCGGTGGTGACGTGATGACCGCCGATCGCGATCGCATCGGTATGGATGAGCTTGCCTTCGGCGAAGACGGAGATGGTGGTCATGCCGCCGCCCATGTCGATCGCCGCGCAGCCGAGTTCGACTTCGTCGTCGACGAGGGCCGCCAGCCCGCTGGCATAGGGGGTCGCGACCACGCCTTCGACCGACAGATGCGCACGGTTGATGCAGAGTTCGAGATTGCGCAGCGCCGGCCGTTCCGCGGTGACGACGTGCATGTCGACGCCGAGCTCGTCACCGTACATGCCGAGCGGATCGCGGATGCCGCGCTCGCCGTCGAGCGAGAAGCCCGTCGGCAGCGAATGCAGGACGATGCGGTCGTGACGCTGCGACTGCTGGCCGGCGGCAACGAGAACCTTCTTCAGGTCGCTCGATTCGACTTCCTGGCCGCCGAGATCGATGGTCGCCGTATAGACGTCGCTGGCGAGCCGCCCGGCCGAAACGTTGACGATCAGGCTCTCGACGGTGAGGCCGGCCATGCGCTCGGCCGCATCGACGGCGAGCCGGACGACGTTCTCGACGGCGTCGAGATCGGCGATCACGCCGCACTTCACGCCGCGGGAGCGCTGGTGCCCGATGCCGATGATCTCGACATTGTGGGTACGGCCCGGCAGGACCGAGCTTTCCTTGCGTGGCGTCAGCCGGCCGATCATGCAGACGACCTTGGTCGAGCCGATGTCGAGGACCGACACGACATGCGACCGCTTCGCCGAAAGGGGCTTCAGGCGCGGCAGACCGAAACTGGAGCTACCGAAAAGGCTCATATACTCTGCTCCGCCTTCTTGAGGGCCTTGGCCCGCTGTTCCAGCACCACCTGGCGACGCGCCTGCGCTTCGGGCGTCAGCTGGATCGTCGTGCGATCGGGAAGCCGCAGGTCGATCGCCGCGATGTCGCGTGCCAGCACCTGCTGCTCGGCATCGAGCTTGGAGAGCAGTGCCAGCGCGTCGTCGAGGTTTTCCTCGGGAAGCTTCACCACCACGCCGTTGTCGAGATGGATGTCCCACCGGCGGCTTGCGACGCGAATGAAGGCCTTCACGCGGCCGGCGATCTGCGGCCACTTGGCAAATTCCTGTTCGACGGAAGCGGCCGCCGTCTCGGCGTCACGACCGACGAAGAGCGGCAGCGTCGCGAACTTGTTGTCGCGCAGCGGGCCGATGACGCTGCCGTTGCGTTCGATCAGCGAAAGTTCCGTGCCGTGCTGCCAGATTCCGTAGGCCTTGCGCTCGCGAAGCGCGACCTGGATCGTCGAGGGGTAGACCTTGCGGACCTCCGCGCTCTCCACCCAGGGAAGCCTGGAAAGCTGGTCGCGGGCCGCATCGATATCGAGGGAGATGAGCGACGTCGTGCCGTCGAGCCCGAGCAGCTGCAGGATGTCGATTTCCGAGGTCTGCTCGTTGCCGGCGACCTTGACGTCCTCGATGGCGAAGCCCGCGAACGAGGTCAGCGACTGCGCGACCTGCGCCCCGTGCCCGCCCGCGACGACGCCGTAGATGCCGACGAAGGAGCAATAACCGACGAAGGACACGCGCCCGACATACTGCGGGATGCCGATTCGACCGGAGCAGAGCCCGAGCGCGAAGCGCGTGACACGGCGCAGCGGACGCGGAAGCACCACCGCCTCACCTGCCGGCGACGCAGGCGAAATCCCGGCCCGGGACTTATGCTTTCTGCCGCCTAGCGCAAGCACGATGCTTCCTCCACCATCCAACGAACGAATTCACCAAAGCCGAAACCGGCGTGAGCGGCCATCTCAGGAACCAGCGAGGTCGGGGTCATGCCGGGCTGGGTATTGATCTCCAGCCAGATGAGCTCGCCGTCTTCGGAGAACCGGTCGTCGTAGCGGAAATCCGACCGACTCACGCCGCGACAGCCGATCGCCTGATGCGCCTTCAGGGCCAATTCTTGTATTTTTTGGTAAATTTTCGGTGAAATTTCCGCCGGCAACACGTGCCGGGAACCGCCGGCGACGTACTTCGAATCATAGTCGTAGAAGCTGTGCCCCTGCGGCACGATCTCGGTGACGCCGAGCGCCCGGTCGCCCATGACGCCGCAGGTGAGCTCGCGGCCGGCCACATAGTGTTCGACCATGACCCGGTCGCCGTAACGCCATTCGGACGACGTCAGGACTTGCGGCGGATGGGACTGATCCTCCTTGACGATGACGACGCCAAAGCTCGAACCCTCGCGCACCGGCTTGACGACGTAAGGCGGCTTGATCGGATGCTCGGAACCGATGTCGAAGCGCGACATCACCCGCGCCTCCGCAACCGGAATCCCGGCGTTCGCCGCAACGATCTTCGCCTGCCCCTTGTCCATGGCGAGCGCCGAAGCAAGCACGCCGGAATGGGTATACGGGATCTGCAGATATTCGAGGACACCCTGGATGGTGCCGTCCTCGCCGAAGGGACCATGGAGCGCATTGAAGGCGACGTCCGGCCGCAGATCGGCAAGCACCTGACCGATATCGCGACCGACGTCGATCTTGGTGACGCGATAGCCCTCGCCTTCCAGTGCCTCGGCGCATGCATTCCCGGAGGACAGGCTCACAGGCCGCTCCGAAGAAAGTCCACCCATCAGGACGGCTACATGCTTGCCACTCATTTACGCCCCCGGCTGCGAAAGACCGAACATTGTTGAGGTCCGCCGCCATCTGGGCGAGACATGACCCGTTGTCTGAGTAAAACGACATTAAGGTTAATGAAGCGTTTACTTTCGTTAACCGGCGCGCATCGGGTGCTGATTTTTTTCAAGCGCCGGACACCGGACGCACTTGCTATGACGTTGATATCTATTTGTTTTAATGGATTTTTTGCGGACAAACGGAAGGAGCTGGCGGCAAGCCTCCGACGCTCCACGGCGACGGGCAAGAGGGGCCGGAAACGAAAAAACGGGCGGAATCGCCGCCCGTTTTCGATGATTCCCTCGAGGACCGGAGGGGGGCCTGTCCGCCCCTCGCCCTCGGGCGTATTTATTCTTCGGTGACGCCCATGAACGGCTTGATCTCCCGTCCCGGCATGAAGATGCCGAGCCGCTTGATCTCCCACTGCAGCTTGATGCCGGAATGCTCGAAGACCCGCTGGCGCACGGTCTCACCGAGATATTCGAGATCGTAGCCGGTCGCGTGGCCGATATTGATCATGAAATTGCAGTGGAGCGACGACATCTGCGCGCCGCCGATCATCAGCCCGCGGCAACCCGCCTCGTCGATGAGTTCCCAGGCCGAATGGCCTTCCGGATTCTTGAACGTCGAGCCACCCGTCTTCTCCTTGACCGGCTGTACGGTCTCGCGGTGATGGCGCACGGCATCCATGTCGGCACGGATCTTCGCCTTCTCCTCGGGATAGCCTTCGAAGACCGCGCTGGTGAAGATGAGGTCCGCGGGCGCCGTGGAATGCCGGTAGCTGTAGCCCATGTCGGCTGCGGAAAGCACGTGGATGTTGCCCTTGCGGTCGACCGCCTCGACCTCGACCAGACGTTGGGAGGTGTCGCCGCCATTGGCGCCGGCATTCATGCGCAGCGCGCCGCCGATGCTTCCCGGAATGCCGTAATAGAAGTGGAAGCCACCGATATTGTGGTCCATCGCCATGGCGGCGAGGTGCTTGTCCGGGGTGATGGCGCCGGCGCGGATGCGGTTCTCGCCCGCAAGCTCCACCTGGCCGAAGCCCTTGGCGGAGAGCCGCAGCACGACGCCCGGTATCCCGCCGTCGCGCACGAGCAGGTTGGAACCGACACCGACCACGGTCAGCGGCACATCTTCCGGCAGAAGCTTGAGGAAGGTGACGAGGTCGTCGAGGTCGTGCGGATGGAACATGAGCTCGGCCAGGCCGCCGGCCTGGAACCACGTGACCCGGTCCATCGGCGCATCCGGCGTCAGACGCCCGCGCAGTTGATTGACGCCGTCCCCGAGCGAGGCCAGCAGCTTTTCTCCATCGACCTGTTTCATTTCCGACCTTCCGAAATCGCTTCCAGTTCCTTGGGCAAGGCGGCAGCCCACTGGGTTATGTTGCCCGCTCCGAGGAGCACGACGAAGTCACCGGGCTTGGCCAGCTCCGCGACGATCTGCGCGAGACCTTCCTGTCCCGGCAGATACCGCGCGTCGCGGTGGCCGCTCGCCTTGATGCGCGAGACCAGCGCCTCGGCGTTTACCCCTTCGATCGGGTCCTCGCCCGCCGCATAGACCGGCGCCAGCATGATGCAGTCGGCATCGTTGAAGCAGTTGGCGAAGTCCTCGAAGAGGCTCGAAAGACGGGTATAACGGTGAGGCTGGTGGATCGCAATGACCCGTCCGCTGCACGCTTCGCGTGCTGCCTTGAGCACGGCCTTGATCTCGACCGGGTGGTGGCCGTAGTCGTCGAAGATCGACACGCCGTTCCAGGTCCCGGTCAGCGTGAAGCGGCGCTTGACGCCGGAAAAGCCCGACAACCCCTTGCGGATCGCCTCTTCCGGAATGTCGAGCCGGTTGGCGACGGCAATCGCCGCGCAGGCGTTCGAAATGTTGTGACGGCCGGGCATCGGCAGCGTCAGGTCCTTGAAGGTGAAGACCCGGCCCGTGCGCCGCCGGCGGATCTCGACGTCGAAAGTCGAATGCGTTCCTTCGAGCCGGACGTTGGAGAAGCGGACATCGGCCTGCGGGTTCGCACCGTAGGTGATGACCTTGCGGTCCTCGATCTTGCCGACGAGCGCCTGCACTTCCGGATGGTCGAGGCACATCACGCCGAAGCCGTAGAAGGGCACGTTCTCGACGAACTGACGGAAGGCCGCGCGCACCGCGTCGAAACTGCCGTAGTGGTCGAGGTGCTCGGGATCGATATTGGTGACGACCGCCACTTCCGCCGGCAGCTTCAGGAAGGTGCCGTCGGATTCGTCGGCCTCGACGACCATCCATTCGCCCTCGCCCATGCGGGCATTGGTGCCGTAGGCGTTGATGATGCCGCCGTTGATGACGGTCGGGTCGAGACCGCCCGCTTCGAGAAGCGCGCCGACCATCGACGTGGTCGTCGTCTTGCCGTGGGTGCCGCCGATGGCGATCGCGTTGCGGAAGCGCATCAGTTCGGCGAGCATTTCCGCACGGCGCACGACCGGCAGCAGCTTTTCGCGCGCGGCGACCAGCTCCGGATTGTCCTTCTTGATGGCCGTCGAGACGACCACGACTTCCGCATCACCAAGGTTTTCCGCCTTGTGGCCGACGAAGACCTCGATGCCCTTGGCGCGCAAGCGCTGGACGTTGGCGCCGTCGCTCTGGTCGGAGCCCTGCACCCGGTGGCCGAGATTGTGCAGCACCTCGGCGATCCCGCTCATGCCGATCCCACCGATGCCGATGAAATGGACCAGGCCGATTGTCGTCGGCATTTTCATGATTTGGCTCCCTTCAGATGCGCTCGCGTCTTGCCGGCAATAGCCTCTACGAGATCGGCAAGCAAGTTCGATGCATCAGGCATGCCAGATCGCCGCGCCGCCGTTGCCATGTCGGAAAGACGCTCCGGCTCGCTCATCGCCGCCTTGAGAAGGTCGGAAAGACGCTCGACGGAAAGGTCCTTCTGCTGGATCACCTCGGCGCCGCCGTTCGCCGCGAGTGCGGCGGCGTTCGCCGCCTGGTCGTGGTCGAGTGCGTAAGGATAGGGCACGAGGATCGAGGGTCGCCCGATGATCGAGAGTTCCGAAACCGTCGAAGCGCCGGAGCGGCAGACGACGAGATGGGCGGCGGCGATGCGCGCCGCCATGTCGGTGAAGAACGGCGAGACGTCCGCGGTGATCCCGAGCGCCCGGTAGCGGGCGGCCACCTGCTCGGCGTCCTCCGGCCGCGCCTGCTGGGTCACCGTCAGCCGGTGCCGCAACGGCTCGTCGAGACGCGCGACGGCGTCCGGCACGGCGGAGGAGAAAAACTGCGCACCCTGGCTGCCGCCGAACACGACGAGACGGAAGGGCTGCCCTTCCCGCGACGGGGTATAGGGAATGCTCGACGCCGCGACGACCGCCGGCCGCACCGGATTGCCGGTGACCGTCGTCTTTTCCGAGTATGCTCCGCCTTCCGGCAGGAAGCCGCCGGCGATCGCCGTCACGCGACTTGCGAGCACCTTGTTGGCGCGGCCCATGACGGCGTTCTGTTCATGGATCGCCGTCGGCACGCCGAGACGGACCGCCGCCAGCAGCGGCGGCAGGGTCGGATAGCCGCCGAAGCCGATGACGGCGAGCGGCTTCAGCTCCCGGATCAGCCGCCGGGCGGCCCGATAGCCGCGCCAGAGCGTCAGGAGCGCTCTGGCCACCGCGACCGGGCTCTTCGAGCCGATCGTGGCGGACGGCACGGTGTGGATGATCTCGGCGGGGAACATGCCGGCATAGCGTTCGGCCCGGTTGTCGGTGACGAGATGAACCGTATAGCCGCGATCCACCAGCGAGTGGCTGAGCGCTTCGGCCGGAAAGAGGTGTCCGCCGGTTCCGCCGGCGGCGAGAAGGATAAGGCCCTTTGCCATTGCCATTACTCCGCCGGAACGCCGTGGACCGAGCGGAACAGGCTCCGCTCCTGTGCACGCTTTTCCGGCCGCCGCCGCGTGAGCGCCAGGATAAAGCCCGCCGTCACGCAGATCGCGATCATAGACGATCCGCCGTAAGAGATCAGCGGCAGCGTCATGCCCTTCGCCGGCAGGAGTTCGAGGTTCACGCCGATATTGATCAGCGACTGGACACCGATCTGCAGCACGAGGCCCGCAACCGCGAACCGGTTGAAGTCGTTGCGCTCCTTGAAGGCGTGGTTGAGGCCGCGCAGCACCAGGAAGGCAAAGATCGAGACGAGAACGATGCAGAAGACGATGCCGAATTCTTCCGCCGCGACCGAGAAGATGAAGTCGGTATGGCTGTCGGGAATGATCCGCTTGACCATGCCCTCGCCCGGCCCCTGTCCGAACCAGTCGCCGCGGATGATCGCCTCGCGTGCGGTATCGACCTGGAAGGTGTCGCCCTCGCCCGTCAGGAAGCGGTCGATACGGCCGGCGACGTGCGGCAGCGTCAGATAGGCGCCGACGAGGCCGGCACCGCCGAGCCCGCCGAGCACCATGATCCAGAGCCACGGCATGCCGGCCATGAAGAACATCCCGCCCCAGACGACGGAAGTCAGGATCGTCTGGCCGAGGTCAGGCTGGGCAATCAGCAGCGCGGCGACCATGCCGAAGAGGATGATCGCGAAGAAATTGCCGGGGATTTCGGGCTGGCGGGCATGTTCGGCGAAAAGCCAGGCGCAGACGACCACGAAGGCGGGCTTCATGAACTCGGACGGCTGGATCGAGATGCCGGCGAGCGTCACCCAGCGCCGTGCGCCCTTGACCTCGATGCCGAAGAACAGCGCCAGCACCATCATGAGCAGCGAGACGGCCAGGATGACGATCGCGGTCCGCCGCACCTGCCGTGGCGAGAGGAAGGACAGGCCGAACATCACGCCGAGCGCCGGCAGCATGAACGCCGCGTGGCGCTTGACGAAGTGGAAGCTGTCGAGGCCGAGGCGCTCGGCGACCGCCGGCGAAGCCGCGAAGGAGAGCATGAAACCGATGCCCATAAGCAGGACGAATGTCACAAGGAACAGCCGGTCTATGGTCCAGAACCACTCGGCCACAGGCCCCCTCTCAACGCGGCTCACCATGTCAGTTGCCTCCTTCAGGAGTGTCGATCAGCATTTCGATCCCTTCGAGCGCCGCGACGTGGCGAACGAAGGCGTCGCCGCGGACCTCGAAGTTCTTGTACTGGTCGAAGCTTGCGCAAGCCGGGGAAAGCATCACCGCGACGGGCTGGCCGTCCGCCGCAGCATCGGCGGCGGCGTGGGCGACCGCCCGTTCGAGCGTGCCGGAAATCTCGTAAGTCACCGCCTCGCCGAGCGTGGCCGCAAACGCGGATGCCGCCTCGCCGATCAGGTAGGCCTTGGCGATGTGCGGAAAGAGCGGCGCGAGACTCGCGATGCCGCCCTCCTTGGGCAGACCGCCGGCGATCCAGTAGATGCGGTCGTAGCTCGAAAGCGCAGGTGCGGCGGCGTCCGCATTGGTGGCCTTGCTGTCGTTGACGAAGACGACCTCGCCACGCCGGCCGACGGGCTGCATGCGATGCTTGAGTCCGGCAAACGAGCGAAGCCCGGCCCGGACCTCGTCGGGGCTGACCCCGACGGCGAGACAGGCGGCGATCGCCGCCGCCGCGTTCTGGGCGTTGTGGCTGCCGCGCAGTGTCTGGATACCGTTGAGATCGGCGACGACCGCCGTCGCACCGCCATGGGCCTCGATGATCCGGTGGCCGTCGTTGTAGAAGCCGCCGGCGAGCGGCTGCCGCTTCGAAATGCGCACGACCCTGGTCCCGGCGCGCTCGACGCGATCGGCGATCAGCTCGCAATAGCTGTCGTCGACGCCGATCACCGCCGTATCGCTGCCGGCAACGAGACGCTCCTTGACGTCGGCATAGTGCTGGATCGTGCCGTGGCGGTCGAGATGGTCCGGCGTGACGTTGAGCAGGATGCCCGCGGTCGGGTCGATCGTGGGCGCAAGATCGATCTGGTAGGAGGAGCACTCGACGACGAAATAGCGCCCCGCCTTCGGCGGATCGAGGGTGAGCACCGCCCGGCCGATATTGCCGCCGAGCTGTGTATCCCTGCCGCTCGCCGAGAGGATGTGGGCGATCAGAGCCGTGGTGGTCGACTTGCCGTTGGTGCCGGTGATCGCGATGAACGGGCAATCGGGGGCATGAGCCCTCCGCTCGCGCACGAAGAGCTCGACGTCGCCGATCACCTCGACGCCCGCGGCGCGCGCGAGACCGACCGTCCAGTGCGGTTTCGGATGGGTGAGTGGCACGCCCGGCGACAGCACGAAGGCGGCAAAGACGCTCCAGTCGGCGTCATGCAGGTCCTGCGTCACAACGCCTTCGGCGCCGGCCTTCGCCACGCTGTCGGGATTGTCGTCCCAGGCGACGACCTCCGCCCCGCCCGCAAGCAGCGCCTTCGCGGTCGCGAGCCCCGACCCGCCGAGCCCGAAGAGTGCGACCTTCCTCCCCCTGAATGTGGTGACCGGGATCATCGCCCCCTCACCGGAGTTTGAGGGTCGAGAGGCCGAGCATGGCGAGCCCGACGGCGATGATCCAGAAGCGGATCACCACCTGGCTCTCGGTCCAGCCGAGTTTCTCGAAATGATGGTGGATCGGCGCCATCAGGAAGACGCGCCGGCCGGTCATCTTGAAATAGCCGACCTGGATGATGACCGACAGCGTCTCCATGACGAAGAGGCCGCCGATGATCGCCATGACGATCTCGTGCTTGGTGGCGACGGCGACGGTGCCGATGAGACCGCCGAGCGCGAGCGACCCGGTGTCGCCCATGAAGATCGCCGCCGGCGGGGCGTTGAACCAGAGGAAGCCGAGTCCGGCGCCGATGACGGCACCGAGAACGACGGCGAGCTCACCGGTGCCCGGCACGAAATTGATCTGCAGGTAGTTCGAGAAGACCGCGTTACCGGTGAGATAGGCGATGACGCCGAAGGACGCCGCGGCGATCATCACCGGCACGATCGCCAGCCCGTCGAGGCCGTCGGTCAGGTTGACGGCGTTCCCCGCGGCAACGATGACGAAGCCGCCGAAGAGCACGAAGAAGATGCCGAGGTCGATCAGGAAGTCCTTCAAGAAGGGAAAGGCGACCGAGGAGCCGAAGGTCGAACCCTGCGGGCCGGAGGTCAGCGCGGTGTTCATCATGAAGTAGACGGCGATGCCGGCGATGACGAATTCGATGCCGAGGCGCGCCTTGCCGGAGAAGCCCTTCTCCGTCTGTTTCGTCACCTTCAGGTAGTCGTCATAGAAGCCGATCGCGCCGAAGCCGAGGGTCACGAGCAGCGTCGAGACGACGTAGACGCTCGAAAGATCCGCCCAGAGCAGCGAGGAGACGACGATCCCGGAGAGGATCATCAGACCGCCCATCGTCGGCGTTCCGGCCTTCTTGAAATGGGTCTGCGGTCCGTCGGCACGGATCGGCTGTCCCCTGCCCTGGCGGATGCGCAGCGAGGCGATCATCGCCGGCCCGAAGAGAAAGACGATCAGCGCCGAGGTGAACAAGGCAGCACCGGTCCGGAACGTGATGTACCGGAAGAGATTGAAAAATTGGAGGTGGTCCGCCAGTTCCACAAGCCAGATCAGCATAAGAGCCCTTTCCGAAACCCCTGATTAATCGCGGCGCCCGATGTCGGCGACCGCCGGATACTTGTCAAGCAAGCCCGCGACGATCTTCCCGAAACCGGTGCCGAGCGAGGACTTGACCATGAGCACGTCGCCGGGGCGGACGGACGCCACCACGAAATCGGCGAGCTCCGCGGTCGTCTCGCGGTATTCCACCTGAACGCTCTCCGGCAGGGCGTCGCGGAGCGCCGCCATGTCCGGCCCAGCGAGCCAGACATGCTCGATGCCGGCGGCAAGCAGCGGTCCGGCGAGGTCGGCGTGAACCTTGGCCGAGAACTCGCCCATCTCCAGCATGTCGCCGATGACGGCGATCCGCCGTCCGTCGCCCAGCGGATGAGCCGCCGCGAGCACCGCGATCGCCGCGCGCATCGAGGCCGGATTGGCGTTGTAGCTCTCGTCGATCAGCGTGAAGCTGCCGTTGCCGACCTTCAGCGCATGCCGCTCGCCGCGTCCCTTGACGGCGGAAAGCGATCCGAAGGCATCCGCCGCCGCATCCACGTCGGCGCCGACGAGCGACACGGCCCCGAGCACCGCAACGGCGTTCTCGGCGATGTGGCGGCCCGGCGCCCCGATGACGATCTCCCGCGTTTCACCGCCGAAGGAGACCCAGAGCGTCGAGCTTTCCGCCGCGCCGTCGAACTCGGCGAGGCGGAACTCCGCCTTGGCGTGCTGGCCGAAGCTGTGGACGTTCTCGACGCCCGCCTCCTGCGCCGCCTTCTCGAGAAAGCCGAACTGCGCGTTGTCGCGATTGAGCAGCACGTGCCCGCCGGGCTCGACGCCCTCGAATATCTCGGCCTTGGCTGCGGCGATTTCCTCGAGGCTCGCGAAGTTGCCGAGATGGGCGGCGGCGATCGTGGTGACGATCGCCACATGCGGGCGCACGAGCTGCACCAGGGGGCGGATTTCGCCCGCATGGTTCATGCCGATCTCGAAGACGCCGAATTCGGTATCCGCCGGCATGCGGGCGAGCGTCAGCGGCACGCCCCAGTGATTGTTGAACGAGGCGACGGCCGCATGGACCTTGCCCGACGGCTCCAGTGCCCGCCGCAGCATCTCCTTCGTCGTCGTCTTGCCGACCGAGCCGGTGATGGCGATGATTTTCGCCGACGAACGCTCGCGCGCGGCGGCGGCGAGCTTCTGCAGGGCCGCCAGCACGTCCTCGACGACGATCATCGGAACGGTGACGCGCCCGAGCGCCGGAAGCTTCGCCTCGGAGACGACGAGCAGGGAAGCGCCGTTGGCAACGGCGAGGCTTGCGAAATCGTGTCCGTCGACGCGGTCACCCTTGATGGCGAAGAAGGCTTCGCCGGCGGTGATCGTGCGGCTGTCGATCGAGATGCCCGTGATCCCTTCGGGCGGCGTGCCGAACGGCCGGCCCGCCATCGCCTCGATCATCTCGTCCGTCGTCCAGAGAAATGTCAATGTCCAAGCTCCTCCAGTGCCTTGCGCAGTTCGGCATGATCGGAGAACGGCAGCGTCACGTCGCCGACCGTCTGTCCTTCCTCGTGCCCCTTGCCCGCGACGATCAGGGTATCGCCGGAAGACAGCATCGAGACCGCATGGCGGATCGCCGCGGCGCGGTCGCCGATTTCGGTCGCCGAGGGAGCGGCGGCCATGATCTCCGCACGGATCTCGGAGGCGACCTCCGAGCGCGGATTGTCGTCGGTCACGATCACCACGTCGGCGAGCCTGCAGGCGATCTCGCCCATGATCGGGCGCTTGCCGCGGTCGCGGTCGCCACCGCAGCCGAAAACGACGATGACGCGGCCGGTGGTGAAGGGACGGACCGAATTGAGGACGTTTTCGAGCGCATCCGGCTTGTGGGCGTAGTCGACATAGGCGAGCGCCCCGCCGGCCGTATGGGCGACGAGTTCGAGACGGCCGGACGCGCCTTGCAGCTTTTCGAGTGCTCTCATCGCGGTTGCGACCGGAACGCCGGTGGAGATCGCAAGCCCCGCCGCGACCAGCGCGTTGGCGACCTGGAAATCACCTGCGAGCGGAATGTGGACCTCGTGGATCTCGTCGCCGAAATGCACTTCGGCCACCTGCTTGTGGCGAAGGTGCTCGACACGCTTCAGCGCCAGGAAATCGCCGTTGCGGCCGACGGTGCGCACGTCATGACCGGCGGCGCGCGCAACGCGGATCGCCTCGCCCGACCAGGCATCGTCGGCGAAAATCACCGCCGGGGACCCCTTGGGCAGGAGCGTATCGAAGAGCCGCATCTTGGCGGCCATGTATTCCTCGACGGTCGGATGGTAGTCCATGTGGTCGCGGCCGAGATTGGTGAAGGCGGCGGCCGAAAGCCGCACACCGTCGAGACGGCACTGGTCGAGACCGTGGCTGGAGGCTTCCATCGCGGCGTGGGTCACGCCTTCCGCCGTAAGCTCGGCGAGCAGCTTGTGCAGCGCCACCGGATCGGGCGTGGTGAGCGAACCGTAGTCGTTGCGCGAGGGGGAGACGACGCCGGTGGTGCCGATCTGCGCCGCCGGATGGCCGGCCTCGGCCCAGATCTGACGGGTGAAGGAGGCAACCGAGGTCTTGCCGGCCGTGCCGGTGACGGCGACCATGGTCGCGGGCTGGGCACCGTAGAAGCGTGCGGCCGCGAGCGCCAGGAAGCGACGCGGATTGGAGACCGTGAAGACCGGAACGTTCGCCTCGACGGCATGGCCCGCGACGACCGCGACCGCACCGCGCGCGACGGCATCCGCCGCGTAGGCCGCACCGTCGGCTTTCGTTCCCGCGACGGCCACGAACAGCATTCCGGGCATGACCTTGCGGCTGTCGGCGGAAATGCCCGTGATCGCGAGTTCCCCGACCTCGCCGCCAAGCTGTTCTTTCAGCGTTCCAAACTCGTCATCGGCCAGATCGCGCAGTCGCATGTATTTTCGTTTCCTTGCAGAACAGGCGACTCGCGTGCGAATCGCCTGCATAATTCGAGCATTATTTCTAATAAGAGACGAGCAGCGCCGAGCCGTCTTCCCCGAATTTGGGTTCTACACCGAGAATTGCGGCGCTTCTGCGAATGATGTCCGCCACCATCGGAGCCGCCGAGTTGCCGGCGAGCGCCGCGCCGTTGCCCTTGTCCGTCCTCGGCTCGTCGATGACGGTGAGCACGACATACTGCGGATTGTCGATCGGGAAAGCGGCGAGGAAGGCGTTGAAGTTCTTGTCGCTGGCATAACGCCCGTTGACGACCTTGTCCGCCGTGCCGGTCTTGCCGCCGACGTTGAAGCCCTCGACGCGCGCTTTCTTGCCGGACCCCTTGATGCCGTTCACCTTGAACAGGTAGCGCATGTCGTCGCTGGTCGAAGGACGGAGGACCTGTTGGGCCACCTGGTCCGCCTGCTCCCGCGTGCGCGTCAGGAAGGTGGGCTGAATGAGCTTGCCGCCGTTCATCAGCGCGACGCCAGCGACTGCCGTCTGCAGCGGCGTGGTCGAGACGCCGTGACCGAAGGAAATCGTGATCGAGTTGATCTTCTTCCATTCCCGCGGCTGGGTGGGGGTCGCGACCTCGGGCAGCTCGGTCTGCATGCGCGTGGTGAGGCCCATGCGCTCCAGGAACGCCTTGTGCCCCTCGATCCCAACCGTGTCGGCGATCTTGGCGGTGCCGATGTTCGAGGAATACTGGAAGATCTCGGGCACGCTCAGGATGCGGTTCTTGCCGTGGAAGTCCTTGATCGTGTAGCGGCCGATGCGGATCGGGTAGCGGGCGTCGAAGGTGTCGGAGAGCTTCACCTTGCCGGAGTCGAGCCCCATGGCCAGCGTGAAGGACTTGAAGGTCGACCCCATCTCGAACGTGCCGTTCGACATGCGGTTGAGCCAGCCCTCCTCCGCACTCGCCGCCGGATTGTTGGGGTCGAAATCGGGGACGGAGACCATCGCCAGCACCTCGCCGGTATGGACGTCGATCACGACGCTGCCGGCCCCGAGCGCTTCGAACTTCTTCACCGCCTCGACCACCACGTCGTGCACGATGTTCTGGACGCGCAGGTCGATCGACAGGTGGACGGGCTCGAGCGGCGCGTCGGTCGTCATGCCAAGCGCGGTAAGGTCGGCAAGGCCCTGGCTGTCGATGTAGCGCTCCATGCCGGCCATGCCGCGGTTGTCGATGTTGACATAGCCGACGATGTGCGAGGCCGTGGTGCCGCCGGGGTAGAAGCGGCGCTTCTCGGGGCGGAAGCCGATGCCCGGGATGCCGAGCGCCAGGATCTGGCTCTGCTGCTTCGGGGTGAGCTGGCGGCGCAGCCACTGGAAGCGGGAATTGGAGGAGAGCTTCTTGTAGGTGCCCTTGATGTCGAGATCGGACAGCACCGTCGCGAGCTTCTCGACCGCCTCGTCCGGATCGACGATCTTGTGCGGCTCGGCAAACAGCGAGACGGTGCGGATGTCGGTCGCCAGCACCTCGCCGTTGCGGTCGAGGATGTCGGGGCGCGACGCCATCAGCCGGTCCGCCGGCACGATGCTGGAGACGGTCTCGGGTTGGGCGTAACCGTACTGGACGAGCCGCCCCCCGATCACGCCGTAGGCAACGACGAAGCCGGCGATCATCAGGCCGACGCGCTTGCGGGCGAGTTCCGACTTGCGTTTGCCGGTCCCCTTGATGGCGACGGTCTTGCCGACGACGGCGCGGTCACCGCCGGTCGCGAAATGGGCCTGGCTTTTCAAGAGCATGATGCGCGAGAGGAAAGACATCAGGGCTTCACCGATCCTGTTGTGATGAGATCCGAGACGGGATCCTTGCTCTTCTCGCCCTCGGCCACCTCCGGCCGGGGCAGCTCACTCTTCAACATCGGCAACTCGACGGGCCGCACGAGCTGTTCGGGCGCTGTCGGCTGCAACTGCAGTTCCGGCCCGTAGACGGCAAGCAACCGTTCGAGCCGGTTCGGCTGGGTCAAAAGCGCCCAGTCGGCCTTCAGGAGATCGATCGTGTCCGTCTCGAGCTTGATCTCGGCCTCGATACGGCGAACCTCCTGCAGTTTCTCGTCCGCATGATGCTTGATCGAATAGGTGACGGTCGCCGCTGCGACCATGGAACCGATCATTATGAGATCAAGGGTTTTCAGCATGACTCATCCTCCGATCCGGTCGAGGCTGGCAAGGTCCGGCAGGTCGAAGATCGACATGTCCGCCTTCGGTACCGGCGCGTGGGTACGGATACCGGCCCGAAGCTTGGCGGAGCGGGCGCGCGGATTGGCCTCGGCCTCCGCTTCGCTCGCCGCGACCATGCCCTTGCCGACAGGCTCGAAGGTCGCCGGCATTCCCTGCACCATCGGCAGGTGGCGCGAGCCGGACGCCTTGCCCGAACGCTCGGTGAAGAATTTCTTGACGATCCGGTCTTCGAGCGAATGGAAGGTCACGACCACCAGCCGGCCGCCGGGCTTCAGCGCCCGCTCGGCGGCAAAGAGCGCCTGCGCAAGCTCGCCGAGTTCGTCGTTGACGAAAATGCGCAGCGCCTGGAAGACACGGGTCGCCGGATGGATCTTGTCCTTCGCCTTGCGCGGCGTCACGATCTCGATCAGGCCGGCGAGGTCGCGCGTCGTGCGAAACGGCTCGCTCGCCCGCTTCTTCTCGATCGCGCGGGCGATGCGCCCCGCCTGCTTCTCCTCGCCGAGGAAACCGAAGATGCGGATGAGATCGCCGACCTTGGCGCGATTGACGACGTCCGCCGCCGAGACCCCCTCGGCCGACATGCGCATGTCGAGCGGTCCGTTCTTCTGGAAGGAAAAGCCACGCTCGGCCTCGTCGATCTGCATCGAAGACACGCCGATGTCGAGCACGACGCCGTCGAGCCCCTCGGCAGGTGCATGGAGGTCGAGTTCGGAAAAGCGGGAATGGATGAGTGTGAGATGGCCGCCGCGCGCCGCCACCAGCGACTGGCCGGCAGCGATCGCCGTCGGGTCGCGGTCGAGCGCGATCACGTCTGCGCCGGCATCAAGGATGGCGCTCGTATAGCCGCCTGCCCCGAACGTGCCGTCGAGGATGACCTTGCCGGATGCCGGCTCGAGCGCCGCCAGGACCTCGGGCAGCAGGACTGGAATGTGGCGAACCGGTCCGCCATCGGCACCAGAGATTTCCGCGCCAGGATTAGCCACCATTCCAAGTCCCCGCCTTACTGTGGCCGCAACCCTCGTAGCTTGCGTGCCTGCCTCGCCGCCGCCTGCGCCTCGAGAAAGGCCTGCGGCTGCCAGAGCTGAAAATGATCCGCCCGTCCGACGAACGCGACCTCCGAGGTGACGCCCGTGAAGTCGCGAATGAAGTCGGTCACCATCAACCGCCCTTCGGCATCGAGCTTCATGAAGACGCCGCCACCATGCACGAGCAGCGACATCTCGTTCGCCAGCGGCGAAAACGGATCCTCGACGGAAATCTGCCGCTCGTATCGCTCCAGCAGATCGGGTCCGCCGACATTGATCGCCGGAAACACGAAATCCTGGAGACAGTAGAGCTCCTGGATATCGCGCCTCGCAAGAACAGACCTGAACGCCGCCGGAACGGACACCCGCCCCTTCGCATCGATCCTGTTTGTCACATTGGACAAGAAGCGGTCCATCACAACCTGCCGCCGCTCCTTCCGACAGGAGGTGAGCCATCCACCTCCCGAAACGCGAGAACACGTATACCGCTCCCGAAGACAGGAAAAACTGTCGATCGCCCGCGGTGGGCGACATTCCCTGAACTTCGATTCTGGGGGTGGAGAACCACCCTGAAACGGTACTCGTATGGGATAACATGGGACAGTATGGGCGTCAATGGGACAGAGCGGTTTGAAGCTCTCGAAGAGCGTCAAACGTTTATAAGCGGTTAAGCTTAACGAAAGGTTATGGAGACGCCCGCCGACAGCCGATCACACCGCCCCGCAGGGCTTCGATCGGACACGCGTTCCTCGAAGGCTTTCAATGGGTTGGCGCCGAAGGCGCGGACGGCCGCCGAAGCCGCCGCAGGAGAAAAAGGGAAAGTGCCAGTCGGCCTGTAAGCCGGGTTCTGTATGGCTCCGGTCGCCCGGAACGTGGCAGCCATTCATCTGGGACAGCGTTTGCACGCTGCCTCACGCAACCCACCCGGATGACTGGCCCGGAAACAGGCTGTGGCACCGCTTGCGCGGCACCCGCGTCATCCCTATTCGGTCTTGCTCCCGGTGGGGTTTACCGTGCCGTCCCTGTTACCAGCGACGCGGTGGGCTCTTACCCCACCCTTTCACCCTTACCCCGCCGGCTTTTGCGTCCTCATGCGGACGGAAAAGCAGGCGGGGCGGTTTGCTTTCTGTGGCACTATCCCTAAGGTCACCCTCGCCGGACGTTATCCGGCACCGTGTTTCCGTGGAGCCCGGACTTTCCTCACCCTACCGCCTTTCGGCACTGGTAGAGCGCGGCTGCCCGGCCGACTGGCAAGCGCTAGATAGTGGACTGCCGCGGCAAATGCCACAGAAAACGTCGGTCCGGACGTGCCGCCTCGCACTTTATTGGAAACGGGGTGCGAAAACCGCCTGGTCTTCCGGCGACAATGCGCCGTCGAGCAGCAGCCGCGCGCCGAGCCGGCCGATCTCGTCGGAACTCTTCGCCGCAGCCCCGCAGCCTCCGGTGAGGACCGCGATCCTCTCCTCGTCGACATAGCCGATCGCCGGATAGCCGCCCGGCGTGAACGAGGTGACGCAGGCGCCCGTGGTGACCGCAGCCTCCGCGACGCCCGGCACCAGTTCGGACGCGATCCGCACCAGATGCCTGCGGGTCGTCTCGCGGCCGCCGCTGCGATACCAGGCGCGAACCTCCGGCTCGCTCGCCAGTTCCATGTCGTCCGGATCGCCGCCGATCTTCAGGTATACCTTGCCGTCGGGGTAGCGCACCGGCGGGAGCAGATAGACGTGGTCGAGAGGATCGTCGGGATGGTGGATGAGCGACGGCATGCCGGCGAAAGCTTCAAGATCGGCTTCCGGTATCTCGAAGAAGGCGACGGTGCGGGCATAGACCTTGAGGTCGACGGGCCGCGGCAACAGGTCCTTCGCGATCGAGAAACCGCCCGTGGCGACCAGCACGCGGTCCGCATAATAGGTGTTGCCCTCGGCCGTCCGGACCGCCACGCCGCGGATGTCGTCGCGGACGGAAACCACCGTCTCCGCGATCAGCGTCGCCCCTTTCCTGTGCGCGAGACAGGATTGCGCCCGCACCATCTGCCGCGGATTGACGTATCCCGCCCCCGCCGCCTCGTGGACGCCCTCCTGCCCGGCGCCGAAGGAAAAATAGGGGAAGCGCTCGGCAAGGGTCGTGCATTCGAGCATCTGCGGCGCAATTCCGGTGCGATGGGCGGCCTCGCAGATGCGCTCGATATAGGGATCCCGCCCGCCCCGCTTCGGCCCGACGATGAGATTGCCGACCTCGTGGTAGAAATCGATGCCGCTCTCCCTTTCGAGATCGCGGTAGCGCGCGATCGAACGGTTGGCGAGTGCGGCCCAGACAGGGTCCGGATCGATCGTCCGGGTGATCCGCGCCTCGTCGTAATGGCTGGCGAAGACGCCTTCGTGGCGTGCGGGATCGGCAGGTTCGTCGGGCCCGATGATGGCGACTCCTTTGCACTCGAGAGCCAGATGCCGCGCAGCGGCGGCCCCCATCATACCCCGCCCGACGACTATGAATTTGAAACGATCACTCATGCCCGCGCCCGCCCGCTCATCCGTGATTATGATTCCCGTTCAGATATTTGCCAATCTAACTTGAATCAGTCTCTCACACATTGCGAATTCGGTTCTGGACCGAGATCAAACTCCGGGACGTTGCCGTCGGCGGCGCATCCTCCCGCGGGCGATCCACCGCGGGAGCAGAACACCCGGCGATCAGCTGCCGATCAGCGCCAGCACCTTGCCGCAATAGCGCTTCGACACCGGGTTCATGCGCTTTGCCGCGTGGCCGGCATTGTACTTGAGGATGGTCGAGCAGGTCTTGCCGCCGCCGAGTTCATGGGCGGCCGCCAGGTACTTCATGCCGTAGCGGATATTGGTTTCCGGATCGTAGAGCCCCTTCGAGGAGCCGGAATAGCCCATCATGCGCGCCGTTGAGGGCTTGATCTGCATGAGGCCGATTTCGCCGGCGCTGCCGCGTGCCTTGGGATTGAAGTTGCTTTCGACGCGGACGACGGCATGGGCGAGGTTCATCGGAACGCCGTAGGCCTTGGCATATTTCGAGATGATCTGCGTGTAGGGGCTTTGGGAAAAGGACGGCGCGCTTGGAAAACCTGCGTCTCGTTTGACGACCTTCAGCGGCGTCGAGAAGCTGCGTTTGTCGTCGTTGCGGGCATGTGCCGCGCCGATGCCGGACATGAGGATAGCGGTGCATGCCGCGGCAGCAACAATCAATTTCTGCATGTGAAAAGCCAGTCTCCGAACCAGTGGGGCTGTGGCGCGTGTCTTTTTTTCGCGCAAAAGCATCCTTCCACGCCGCCCCGTCAGGGAACGGCGTCGCACCTGCCCTCATCGTTGTTATTGTGCGGCCGTCACCTTTTTCGGGAACTTTGCCGCGTTTCAGCGAGAGCTTTTAAAGCCCGGCAATATGGAATTCCTGTGACCTGTGGAGATTTGGGGTATTTCAGCCCCTTTCCCGGAGCCCGTCACGGGCGCCCGGCAGGGGTCCGCGTCAGGCAAATCTCGGCAGTGCGGCGAGCAGCCGGTGCAGCGTCTCGATGGTCGAGCTGTCGGCGATGCCGTCGACCCGCTCCGGACGGAAATGACGCTGGAAAGCAGCGACGACGCCTTCCGTCGCCTCGGAATATTGTCCTGAAATTTCAATGTCGTAGCCGTAGAGCGACAACATGGACTGCAAGGCCTCGACCGGCCGGCCGCAATCACCCTTTTGGAAAAATCTTCCACCGCTGATCGGCACGGGTGCCACCCAGTGGCCGACGCCTTCCGCGTGGAGCCTCTCCCATGGAAAATTTTCGCCCGGATCGACCTTGCGAACAGGGGCGACATCGGAGTGTGCGAGCACCCGTTCCGGGGCGATATTCCACCGTTTGCCGCAATCGTGACACAATTCGACGACTGCTTCGATCTGTTCGTCGGTGAAGGGCGGCAGACCGGCCGGATGGCCGGGATTGGCGATCTCTATGCCGATCGACATCGAATTGACGTCGCTTTCGCCCGCCCAGCAGCTCTTGCCCGCGTGCCAGGCGCGGCGGCTCTCCGGCACCAACTGCACGATCCGCCCGTCCTCGTGGACGAAATAGTGGCTCGAAACCTGGCTCTCCGGCCGACAGAGCCATTCGAGCGCCCCCTCCTCCGAGGGCATCCCGGTATAGTGGAGCAGGATCATGTCCGGCAGCCGCCCGCCGGCGCGCTCGCCATGGTTCGGCGACGGCCGGACCCGCGCACCCTTGAAGTCGGGAATGAAGACGGTCATGCGGCGCGGCGTTCTTTCTCGATCGCCGCATAGGCGGCGTTGAGCCTGGCCATCCGGTGATGGGCGACGGCGTGGAACTCGGTGGGCACGCCGCGGGCATGCAGCCGGTCCGGGTGGTGTTCGGCAGCGAGCGCCCGGTAGCGCTTGCGGATCGTCGCGAAATCGTCCGAGGGCTGCACGCCGAGCACGGCATAGGGATTGCCGTCGGGGTTCACGTGGCGCTCGGTGATCGCCTCGAACCGCTCCTCGGAGATTTCGAAGATTTCGGCGATCCGCGAGAGGAAGTTCATTTCCTTCTCGTGCACCAGCCCGTCGGCCTTGGCGATGTGGAAGAGCCCGTCGACGATGTCCTCGAGGACGGGGCAGCCCTTCTTGCCGGTGCCGCACATCTTCATGATCTTGCCGGCATAGGCCTCGTAGCCGGCCACATCCTGGCGTGCGAGGTTGTAGAGGCGGGCGACGTTCTGCGCTTCCTTGGCCGGAAAATCGAAGATCTGGCGGAAGGCGTCGACCTCGCTCATCGTCACCACGCCGTCGGCCTTGGCCATCTTCGCGGAAAGGGCGATGATCGCCACCGAGAAGGAGACCCGCCGGCGGGTTTCGGGATCGCCTTCGAACACCGTGCGGACGGCCTCGACAATGCTCGACAGAACATTGCCTGCTGCGTCGCCGATCGCGCCGAGCAATTTGTCCCACAACGACGATATCTGTTCGCACGCGAAATCGAAGAGCATGATCAAGCATCACCAGATAACCGGCGAAAAAGCAAGCTGAGCCCGTCTTCGACCGGGTTAAAGTTTGTTCACAATCCGGTGGTCCAACCGTGGCCGCGGACAATGGTTCCCGCCGTCGCGGAAGGGCCGGACGCCGGCGATCCGCAGACCGGTGTTCTTATCCACAGCCTTGCTCGCAGACCGCTCCCGATTGAAACGATTATATCCGCGCGACCGCCGCATTTGTCGCCGGATGAGCCGGAAATGCCCGGATTTCCTGATTTTTTCCCTTTACAGCCCTGCCCGTCTGTCGCATCCATTCGCGCCGAACGCTTGTACTGAGAAGCGCACCGAAGCGCTGAAGGAGGAACGATGGCCAAACAGAAAGTTGCAATGCTGACCGCCGGCGGTCTCGCCCCCTGCCTGTCGTCCGCAGTCGGCGGACTGATCGAACGCTATACGGACATCGCCCCGGACGTCGAACTCATCGCCTACCGCTCCGGCTATCAGGGTGTGCTGCTCGGCGACAAGATCGAGATCACCGGGGACATGCGCGAGAAGGCGCATCTACTCCATCGCTACGGCGGCTCGCCCATCGGCAACAGCCGCGTCAAGCTGACGAACGCCGCCGACTGTCACAAGCGCGGCCTGACCAAGGAAGGCGACAATCCGCTGCGCGTCGCCGCCGAACGGCTCGCCGCCGACGGCGTCACCATCCTCCACACGATCGGCGGTGACGACACCAACACGACGGCGGCCGATCTCGCCGCGTTCCTCGGCGCCAACGGCTACGACCTCACCGTGGTCGGCCTGCCGAAGACGGTCGACAACGACGTCGTGCCGATCCGCCAGACGCTCGGCGCCTGGACCGCGGCGGAGGTCGGCGCCCGCTTCTTCGACCACGTCTCGAACGAGCAGAGTGCGGCCCCCCGCACGCTGGTGATCCACGAGGTCATGGGCCGCCATTGCGGCTGGCTGACCGCCGCGACCGCGCGCGCCTACATCCAGCGCACGCGCAACAACGAATACGTCGAAGGGCTGATGATGAACACCCAGCTCAAGAACATCGACGGCCTCTACCTGCCGGAAACCCATTTCGATCTCGAGGCCGAGGCCGCCCGCCTCAAGGACATCATGGACCGCACCGGCTTCGTCACCCTCTTCGTCTCGGAAGGCGCCTGCCTCCACGAGATCGTCGCCGACCGCGAGGCCGCCGGCGAGGAGGTCAAGCGCGACGCCTTCGGCCACGTGAAGATCGACACGATCAACGTCGGCAACTGGTTCCAGAAGCACTTCGCCAAGCTGCTTAACGCCGAGCGCTCGATGGTGCAGAAATCCGGCTATTATGCCCGCTCGGCGCCTGCCAACTACGAGGACCTGCGGCTGATCCAGAGCATGGTCGACCTCGCCGTCGAGAGTGCCCTCAACAAGGTCTCCGGCGTCACCGGTCACGATGAGGACCAGGGCGGCAAGCTGCGCACCATCGAGTTCCCGCGCATCAAGGGCGGCAAGGCCTTCGACGTGAGGACGCCGTGGTTTGCCGAAGTCATGGACTACATCGGCCAGAAATTCACCCCGGCCGATTGACGGCCCCGGAGAAAGGTGGCTTGCTTTCTTCGAGAGAGGAGTGAGGCAAATGTCACTGGAACACTGGCTGGCCTTCGCCGCCGCTTCGGCGGTGCTTCTGGCGATCCCCGGACCGACCATCCTGCTGGTCATTTCCTATGCGCTCGGCCACGGGCGCAAGACGGCGCTGGCCACGGTCACCGGGGTCGCGCTCGGCGATCTCGTCGCGATGACGGCCTCGGTCGCCGGGCTCGGTGCCTTGCTCGCCACCTCGGCGACCGCCTTCACGATCCTGAAGTGGATCGGCGGCGCCTATCTCGTCTATCTCGGCATCCGCCTCTGGCGCGCGCCGGTCGGTGACGGGCCGATCGCCGACAACGACAATCTGCCGGAAGAAAAGCCGCTGCGCATCCTCGGCCACGCCTTCGCCGTCACCGCGCTCAATCCGAAGAGCATCGTCTTCTTCGTCGCCTTCGTTCCGCAGTTCATGGCCCCGTCGGCCCCCTTCCTGCAGCAGGTCGTGGTGTTCGAGGCGACCTTCGTCATGCTCGCGATCGTCAATGCGCTCGTTTACGTGCTCATCGCCGATTCGGCCCGCCGCTTCATCCGCAAGCGCTCCGTCCGCAAGGCGGTGAACCGTACCGGCGGCACGCTGCTGATCGCCGCGGGTGCGGTAACCGCGGGTTACCGCAAGATCGCCGCCTGAAACCGCCGAATTGCGGCGGACTTGCCGCAATTCCGCCCAGCAGCTATGAAAACCCATGTTAACTTTTCGTAAGCTGCTTCGCGGCAGTCGTCGTTCACGAACGGATGACCGGATGATTTCTCGATTGGACCGCAAGACCCCGCTCAGCCTCGCCACCGTGCTTCTCGCCGGGATTGCGGGCTGTACGAGCAGCATGGACCAGGCGGCCAAGCAGGAACTGAAGGCCAATCCCGCGGCCGGCACGCCCGTCGCGCAGACAGCTGCGGCGACGCCGGCGACCGCCGAATCGAATACCGCCCTGATCTCGACCGCCGGTGCCGAACCCGGCCCGATCATCCCCGGAACCTCGACGCCGGCGCCGGTCCCGACCTTCAAGGCGATTGCGCTCGCGAACCCGGCGGCGACGCCCACGGCGATGGCCATGGCCGCCGGCCAGGAACCGCTCGCCATGCAGACCGCGGCCATGCCGGCCAAGCCCGACGCGATGCCGGAACTGGCAAGTGCCGAATCCGTGTTGCCTGTGGAAGTGACGGCGATCCAGACCGTGGTTCCGACGCAGAAGCCGGCCGGCGTGCTCGCCTATGCGGCACCCTCGGCATCTTCGTCACTCGCAGCACTCGACGCGCAGTTCGACGTCTCCCCGCCCGGCCCGCCGCCGGCGGTCGAGGAGGAGAAGGTACCGCAGGCCGCCAAGGGCCCGACCGTCATCAACGCCCTCATCAGCAAATACGCCGCCGTTTACAAGATCCCCGAGGCGCTCCTCCACCGCGTCGTCCGCCGTGAGAGCACCTACAACCCGCAGGCCTACAACAACGGCCATTACGGGCTCATGCAGATCAAGTACAACACGGCGAAGTCGATGGGCTACGAAGGCCCGGCCTCCGGCCTCTTCGACGCCGAGACCAACATCAAGTACGCGGCCAAGTATCTGCGCGGCGCCTGGCTGGTGGCCGACAACAGCAATGACGGCGCGGTCCGCCTCTACGCCCGCGGCTATTACTATGACGCCAAGCGCAAGGGCATGCTCGACGTCCTCGAATAGGATCAGTCGAGCGCGTCCGCGATCGCTTTCACGAGCAGCTGCGGACGATAGCCGAGCTTCGAGGGCGTGAGCCCGAGGCGCACCACCACCAGCTTCTTCGAAGGAACGACCGCGATCGTCTGGCCGTCATGGCCGGCGACCCAGAAGGTATCGTCGGGAAGGCCGAAACGGCTGTCGGGTTCGTCGCCCGGTCCCACCGCCCAGGCCTGGATTTCCGTATAGGTGCCACCCGAGGCCCGCGTCGGCCGTTGCATCGCCGCGACGAAGCCTTCCGACAGCAGGCGCTCGCCCTTCCAGACGCCGTCCTGCAGCAGGAACTGGCCGAAGCGCGCCCAGTCGCGGCCGGTGGCATACATGTAGGAACTGCCGACGAAGGTGCCGGCCTCGTCCGCCTCGACGACCGCACTTGTCATTCCGAGCGGCTTGAAGAGCGCCTCCCGCGGATAGCCGAGCGCCACGTCGCGATCCCCGATCCGGTTCATCCAGATCTTCGAGAGCAGCACGCTTGCCCCGGATGAATAGCTGAAGGCCTTGCCGGGCTCAGTGGCAAGCGGCCGCGCGGCGGCGAAGGCCGCCATGTCCGGCTCCAGGTAGAGCATGCGCGTGACGTCCGTCACGTCACCGTATTCCTCGTTGAAGGCAAGGCCGCTCTCCATCGCGAAGAGGTCGCGGATGCGGATCGCGGTGCGACCGTCACCCTTCCATTCGGGCAGCAGGTCACGGTCGTCGAGTGCGATGCGTCCTTCGGTCATCAGCCGACCGATGATCGCCGCATTGACGGTCTTGGTCATCGACCAGCCGAGGAGCGGCGTTGTCGCCGAGAACCCGTCGCCATAGGCCTCGCCGACCAGCCGGCCGTTCTTGATCACGACCACGGCCCGCATGCCGGGACCGGCGAGGGTGGCGTCGGCGAGCACGGCCCCGAGTCTCGGATCGGCCGGCGTCGCCGCCTCGCCGTCGGGCCACGGCACGTCGGCGGGGGCGGCGGCGACCTGTTCGAGCACCGGCGCAGGAATAGGTCCGGCCATCGCGCCACCGCCGTCCGGGGCGCTCGCGCAGCCGAGGCCCTCCCGGTAGACGGCACTGTTCGGCGCGATCAAGCCGAGAAGACGGGCCGTCACCCGCTTGTTCTCGCGGTCGGTATCGAGGCCGACGAGCTTCAGGAGCGGATGGCCCGGCGCCTGGACGTCGACCCTGAGCACCTGGTCGGGATCGCGGCCGGCGATGAAGACGTTGGAGCAGACGATCTTTGCGGCATAGCCGGTGCCGACCCGCAACAGTGCCGGCGGCGCCACGGCGAGCCAGACGACGACGGCCGCGACGGCCGTTGCGAGCAACAGGAACAAACCCTTCATGATTCGCCTGATCAGTCTCATCCTCGCTGCGCTCCTCTCTCCGGCGCCCTCGCCGCCTCGTGTGGCCGCACCATAGCGCCGCCGGTTCGTCTCCTGCAAAGCCTTTGAAGTGCCGCCGGGAAACCTGACGGCCTTTCTCCCCGACCAAAACCGATCCGATCGCCCGCCAACAGGGCGCTTCATCAAACTGTTGCATCGCCGCGTTACACGCCGGAGACCTTCAACGGATGGCCTTCCCGATGACCGACCTCGCCCCGGAGACCGAACTTCCCCGCAGCAGCAAGCTCAAGGCAGCACTCCTCCAGCACAGGGCGCTCAGTCGCGACGGCCTCTCCGAACGGCTGTTCGGCATGCTCTTCTCCGGTCTCGTCTACCCGCAGATCTGGGAGGATCCGGAGGTCGACATGGCCGCGATGGAACTCGGCGAGGACCACCGCCTCGTCACCATCGGGTCGGGCGGCTGCAACATGCTCGCCTATCTCTCGCGCTCGCCCGAACGCATAGACGTCGTCGATTTGAACCCGCACCACGTGGCATTGAACCGTCTGAAACTCGCCGCCTTCCGCCACCTGCCCGACCACGCGGCCGTCGTGCGGATGTTCGGCATGGCGGGAATGCGCACCAACAGCTGCAATTTCGACCGTTTCATCGCCCCCAATCTCGACGCCGAAAGCCGCCGCTACTGGAACGGGCGCCGGCTCGACGGCCGTCGACGGATCACCGCCTTCAACCGCAACTTCTGCCGCACCGGCCTGCTCGGACGCTTCATCGCCGCCGGCCATCTGCTCGCCTCCCTGCACGGCGTTCGCCTCGACGGCATCACGAAGGCGAAAACGCTTTCCGAGCAGCGGCACTATTTCGACACACACATCGCTCCGCTCTTCGACAAGCCTCTGGTGCGCTGGATCACGCGGCGCAAGAGCTCGCTCTTTGGGCTCGGCATCCCGCCGCAGCAGTATGACGAGCTCGCGAGCCTCTCCGACGGCGAGAGCATCGCCCCGGTCCTGAAGAGCCGCCTCGAAAAGCTCGCCTGCGACTTCCCCGTCGCCGACAACTGGTTCGCCTGGCAGGCCTTCGCCCGCCGCTATCCGCGACCGCAGGAGGGTCGGCTCCCGACCTATCTGCGCAAGGAAAACCATGAGGCGATCCGCGCCAGTGCCGATCGCGTCACCGTCCATCATGCGAGCTTCACCGAACTGCTCGCCGGCAAGCCGGCGGCGAGCGTCGACCGCTTCGTCCTCCTCGATGCCCAGGACTGGATGAACGAGCGCCAGCTCAACGCGCTCTGGAGCGAGATCAGCCGTACGGCCGCTCCCGGAGCGCGCGTGATCTTCCGCACCGCCGCCGAACGCAGCGTGCTGGACGGACGCCTCTCGTCCGCCCTCCTCGACCAGTGGCATTATCTCGCCGAACGCTCGCGCGAGCTCGGGGCCGAGGACCGCTCGGCCATCTACGGCGGCTTCCACATCTACGAGAGAAAAGGCTGATGGCGGAGATCTTGTTCGGACAGGACGACCGGAACGGCCATGCCGAGCGCATGGACCGCATGTACCGCTACCAGCGTCACGTCTACGACCTGACGCGGAAATACTATCTCCTCGGCCGCGACCGGTTGATCGACGAACTCGCCGTGCCTGAGAACGGCGCGCTGCTGGAAGTGGGCTGCGGCACCGGCCGCAATCTCCTGCTCGCCGCCCGCCGCTATCCTTCGGCCGCCCTCCATGGCCTCGACATCTCGGCGGAGATGCTCGCCCAGGCGGAACGCAATTTCCGTGGCCGCCCCCTCCCCGTCTTCCGGCTCGCGGATGCGACGAGCTTCTCTGCCGGAGAATTCGGGATCGCCGGTTTCGACCGGATCATGATCTCCTATGCCCTTTCGATGATCCCCGACTGGGAGAGCGCGATCGACGCGGCAATTGCGGCGCTCGCCCCCGGCGGTTCGCTGCACATCGTCGATTTCGGCCAGCAGGAGCGCCTGCCGGCCTGGTTCCGGCGCCTGCTTACGGCCTGGCTTTCCCGCTTCCACGTCACCCCGCGGGCGAGCCTCCGCGAAGCGCTGGAAACGCGGGCGGCCGCTGCCGGCGCAAGCCTCCGCTTCGAAACAGTGGGCCGCGGCTATGCGTGGATCGCGATCGTGCGGATGCCCGGCTGATATCGGCAGTTGCAAATAACCGCTTTTTAACGATGATAGTGCCACAATTGGGCTTGCACCTGTTGTGTCCTGCGTTCGTGTGCGCCGCCTCAGGAGTACGGTTCAAACATCATCTACGGGCCTTCGATGCGGTTGCTTGTCCTGGCTTTCCTGCCCCTTTTCCTGCTTCTCGGCGGCTGCACTTCCGCGAGCTACGACCTGATGGAAACATCGTCGATCAAGCCGCGCTTCCAGGATACCGACCCGCAGGATTTCGGCGACAATACACCCTACCGTCACAAGGTCCACGGCATCGACGTCTCGAAGTGGAACGGCGACGTCGACTGGGCCTCGGTGCGCAGGTCCGGCGTGTCCTTCGTCTTCATCAAGGCGACCGAGGGCAAGGACAGGGTCGATACCCGCTTCGACGAATACTGGCGCAACGCCGCCGCCGCCGGCATCCCGCATGCGCCCTACCATTTCTATTATTTCTGCTCGACCGCCGACGAACAGGCCGACTGGTTCATCCGCAACGTGCCGAAGGCCTCGATGCATCTGCCGCCGGTGCTCGACGTCGAGTGGAACCCCACCTCCAAGACCTGCACGCTCAGGCCCGACGGCGCCACTGTGCGCGCCGAGATGAAGCGGTTCATGGACAGGATCGAGGCCCATTACGGCAAGCGGCCGATCATCTACACCTCGGTCGATTTCCATCGCGACAATCTCGCCGGCTATTTCCAGGACTATCATTTCTGGGTGCGCTCGGTGGCCAAACACCCGCAGGACATATACGCCGATCGCCGCTGGGCCTTCTGGCAGTACACCTCGACGGGCGTCGTGCCGGGCATTCGCGGCCAGACCGACATCAATGTCTTCGCCGGCACCGAGCAGAACTGGAAGAAGTGGGTCGCTTCCGTCTCGCAGTGACGGGATCCCGCGCGGCAACGTTCGGCGACCGGATGTGACGCCAGCGCGCTCCGTGCCCCTGCAAGGATGCGCGTGGCCGGCGACCTTTCCTCGCTTTGGCCAAAATCTCTTCCGATACCACGTCCACCGAAACCCATGAGGAAGTCCGCATGTCCGCCCGTACCCGCCTGACCACCATCGTCACCCTGGCAAGCCTGCTCGCCTCCACCGCCGTCGCCGGCGCGGCCGAGTGCGGCGGCGATCTCGCCGCCTTCCTGCAAGGCGTGAAGGCCGAGGCCGTGTCGAACGGCGCGTCCCCCGACGCCGCCGACCGGGCGCTCGCAGGTGCCGCCATCGACCAGAAGGTGCTCTCGCGCGACCGCGCCCAGGGTGTCTTCAAGCAGACCTTCCTCGAATTCTCGAAGCGCACAGTCAGCCAGGCTCGCCTCGACATCGGCCGCCAGAAGATGCGGGAATTTGCCGACGTCTTCGCCAGGGCCGAGCGGGACTACGGCGTGCCGCCCGGCGTGATCACCGCCTTCTGGGCGATGGAGACCGATTTCGGCGCGGTCCAGGGCGACTTCAACACCCGCAACGCGCTGGTGACGCTCTCCCACGACTGCCGCCGGCCGGAGCTCTTCCGTCCGCAGCTCTTGAACCTCATCACCATGGTCGAGCACGGCGACCTCGATCCGTCGACCAACACCGGCGCCTGGGCGGGTGAGATCGGCCAGGTGCAGATGCTGCCGAAGGACATCGTCGCCTACGGCATCGACGGCGACGGCGACGGCCACGTCAACGTCAAGAAGAGTTCGCCGGATGCGATCCTGACGGCCGGCCGCTTCATCCAGAGCCTCGGCTGGCGCGCCGGAGAGCCGTGGATCCAGGAAGTCACCCTTCCGGAAAACCTGCCGTGGGAGAAGACGGGGCTTGAAGGCGGCATGACCGCCGGCGACTGGTTCGCGCTCGGCGTCAAGCCGCGCGACGGCAACACCGCGTCCGCCGCCCTCCCCGTCGGTCTCGTGCTGCCGCAAGGCCGTAAAGGGCCGGCCTTCCTCACCTATCCGAATTTCAGCGTCTATCTCGAGTGGAACAAGTCCTTCATCTACACGACGTCGGCGGCCTATTTCGCCACCCGCCTGATGGGGGCCGAGCCCTACCAGAAGGGCAATCCTGAACCGGGCCTCAGTGACACCGAGATGAAGGCGCTGCAGACCCGTCTTCAGGCCCTCGGCCATGACGTAGGCGAGATCGACGGCATCCTCGGCGCCGGCACCCGCATCGCCGTGCAGAAGGAACAGCAGCGCCTCGGCATGCCCGCCGACGGCTGGGCGACGCCTGCGCTGCTCAACGCCCTCTGAGAGACCTTCAGGCGCCGTCGCCGCGACGCGCGCAGCGACGCTGTTCGTAGGCGACGCGGGCAGCCCGGAGACGGACCCGCAACCAGTCGATGCCGCGGGCAAGCACGTCGCGCCCGCGGCTCACCTCGTTGAGTTCGTGCGCATAGGCGACGGCGAGTGCCTGCCGGTAGGTCTCCAGCCCCTCGGAGGCCATGTTCTCCAGCCGGTGCATCACGTTCACCCAGAGCGGCGAGACGAGCAGCGAGACGGCCGAGACGGCGATCGACAGCCGGAAGAGGTCGTAGCCGAGTGCACCCGCCGCATAGCCCGCCGACGAGAGTACGAAGGAAAACTCGCCGATCTGCGCCATCGAGAGGCCGGCAACCAGCGCCGTCTGCGGGCTCGACCCGGTCTTGCGCAGCAGGAAGATGTTGAGCACCGATTTCGCCGCGATCACGAAGAGCGAAACGAACAGCACCTGCCAGAAGCGTTCGGCGATGAAATTAAGGTCGATCAACAGGCCGATCGACAGGAAGAAGACGACGAGCAGCAGGCTCTGGATCGGTTCGATCACCGGAATCACCCGGCTGCGCAGCGTCGAGTTGCCGACGATGATGCCGGCGAGGAAGGCGCCGTAGGCGGGCGAGAGCCCGGCGACGCCGGAGATCGCCGCGGCGGTAAAGCAGACGGCGAGCGCGCCGAGCGCCAGCATCTCCACCTTGTCCTCGATCGCGTCGGCGAACGGCACCTTCAACTTCATGTGCCGCCCGAACCACCACAAGAGACCGCCGAGCAGCGCCAGCGCGACTGCCATGCGGATCGCGATCAGCCGGTAGTCGACCACCTCTCCGCCGAGGCTCGAAACGAAGATCAGCATCGGGACCACGGCGATGTCCTGCGCAATCAGCACGCCGACGGCGATCCGCCCGGCGTCACCGCGCAGCACGCCCATCTCCTCCAGCATCTTCATGGCGACGACCGTCGAGGAGAGCGCGATGATGAAGCCGAGGATGATCGTCTCGGAACTGGAGGCGCCCGAGATCGTGGCGATGCCGAGCGCGAGCACCATGGCCGCGAGCAACTGTCCGGCCATCACCAGAAGCGCCTGCCGGAGCGACAGCACGAAGGCCTTCACCGAAAGCTCCATGCCGATGAAGAAGAGCAGCACCACGACGCCCATTTCGGCGAGCACCGCGACGTTCTCGGAACTCGAGATCAGGCCGGCACCGGTCGGGCCGAGCGCCACGCCCGCGGCGATGAAACCGACGAGCGGCGGCTGGCGCAGCCACAGGAACAGAAGACCGAGCAGGGCCGCGACGGCGACCACGGTCGCAATGCCGACGAGCGCGGTGGCGTGGCCGGCGTTTTCGGCAACGGCGGTATCCAGCTGAAATCCTCCTGCGGCGATTCTCGTTCTGCGCCATGATGCACGCGGCGTCGCCGGAGGCAACGACGGGTCCGCCGGCTGCATCGCGGCATCGTCCCACGGGCGTATCATTCGGAGACGGACGGCAGCCGCAGGAGCCCTTCGCGGGCAGCTCCGTTAAACAAATCCACTGAAAAGCTGCAGCGCACCGAGGCCTTGATTTTCAGGGAGATGCGACAATATGACGGGCGTGGAGCGGCTGTGATCGCCGCATCGCAGCACACAATTCGCTTCCCAACTGACACAAAAAGGACATATTATCCCCCGGTCAACGCAAGGAGGCACACACATGGGACTTACGAATTCCTTGAATGTCCTGATCGTCGGTGCAGCGTTTGTTTTCATAGCCACCATGCTGTTCATCTGAGCCAACAGATGACCAGCGACCGGAACAGGGCATAGCAGCGTCCTAGCTGGCTAGAATATGCAAGAATTCTTAAAAAGGCGTATACCGACACCGTTCGGTATGCGCCTTTTCAGTTCAGGCGGCGCCCAAGCTCACGCCGCAGCGCCGGATCGCGCCTCGCCGTCGCGCCCCAGGCCCAGCCGTTCCAGCACGGCGGAAACGAGCGGCGCCCTGTTCATCGTATAGATATGGAAATCCGTGATGCCGCGGCGGACGAGGTCCTCGATCTGCTCGGCGGCGACGTCTGCTGCGACCTCCGCGCGCGCCTGCGGCTGGTCGTCGAGGCCTGCAAAGCGCTCGTCGAGGAAAGCCGGGATGCTCGCGCCGCAGAGCGAGGCGAAGCGCTTCAGCTGCGTGAGGTTCTGGATGAGCATGATGCCCGGCACGACCGGGATCGTGACACCCGCGGCGCGCACCCATTCGAGATAGCGCTCGAAGACGTCGTTGTCGAAGAAGAACTGGGTCAGCGCCCGCGCCGCACCGTTGTCGGCCTTGCGCTTCAGCATGTCGATGTCGGCGGGGACGTCGGGGCTTTCCGGGTGTTTTTCCGGATAGGCCGAGACGGAGATGTCGAAATCGCCGATCTCCTTCAGCCCTGCGACGAGCTCGGCGGCATTGGCGAAACCGCCCGGATGCGGGGCATAGGCCGCGCCGACCCCGCCCTGCGGATCACCCCTGAGCGCGACGAAGCGGCGCACGCCGGCGGCGATGAACTCCTCCGCAACGTGGCGGACCTCCTCCCGCGTCGCGCCGACGCAGGTGATGTGCGCCGCTGTCGGCAGGCTCGTTTCGGCGATCAGCCGCCGCACGGTCGTCAGGGTCGGCGCCTTGGTGCTGCCACCGGCGCCGTAGGTCACGGAAACGAAATCCGGATTCCAGCCGGCGAGCTCCTCGATCGTCGTCCAGAGCTGCCCTTCCATTTCCTCCGACTTCGGCGGAAAGAACTCGAACGAGATGCCGAGCCGCCTCTTGCCTTGCGGATGCCGATCCTCTCGCGTCATGTCATTCCTCCCGATTTTCAATGCTGTTTGCGCGGGTCCCCTCGCCGCCCAGCCGGCGCGCAACCCAGATGGTGACGGTCAGCGCCTGCGTCGCCGGGCTTGCCGGCGGCAGGTCGACCACCTTCTCGACGGCGAGCCCGAACTTGGCGAGCCAGTCGGCCATCACCGGATGCGAGAAGCCGAGCCGCACATGGGCGTGGTCTTCCCGCAAGTGTTCGAGGCTGTGCGGCGCAAGGTCGATGATCACCAGCCGCCCGCCGGCTTTGAGCATCCGCGCCGCCTCGCCGATCGCCAGTTCCGGCTGCACCAGGAAGTGCAGCACTTGGTGGATCGTGACGACGTCGTATTCGCTGCCGTCGAGCGGCAGGTTCAGGATGTCGCCGTGGCGCACCGTCGCCTTGAGGATACCCGCCTTGTCGAGATTGGCGCGCGCCACCGCGAGCATGTCGCGGCTGGCGTCGATGCCGACGGCACGGCGGTAAAGGTCGGAAAGAAGCTGCAGGATGCGGCCGGTGCCCGTGCCGAGGTCGAGGAGCGCATCCACCTGCTCCGGCCCGAGGACTTCGAGAAGGGCCGCCTCGACCTGCCGGTCGTCCACATGCAGCCGGCGGAGTTCGTCCCATTCGGAAGCGTTGCGGCTGAAATAGGCCTGCGCCTTGTCGGCGCGGGTGCGCTTGACGGCGGAGAGCCGCTCGCCGTCGCGCAGCAGCACCGGATCGTCGACACGCGCCGCCGAGAGGATGATGCCGGCGAGTGCGGCGGCATCGCCGTCCTGCTTCAGGCGGAAATAGGCCCAGGCCCCTTCCTGGTAGCGGTCGATCAGCCCGGCCTCGCCGAGGAGCTTCAGGTGCCGGGAGATGCGCGGCTGCGACTGGCCGAGGATTTCGGTCAAGTCCGTGACCGTCAGGTCGCCGGCGGAAAGAAGCGCCAGAAGCCGAAGCCGCGTCGGCTCCCCCGCCGCTTTCAGCAGTTCGACAAGCGCATCCACGCCAAATTCCATCGGCTTCGCCATTTCAGTCCCCGATCAAGATATAAAGATATGTTTATGTCAACTTCGCAGTTCATTCAAGTTGGTAATTTCCCGAAACATATACCCACTTGCTAGTCCGTTGATTCAGATCCATATTTTCCGGCGAAAGGTCGAACGGAGGATATCTCCATGGCATGGTATCGGAACACCTACCAGTGCGAAGAGTGCGGCACCGGATGGGATGATGAGTGGTCTTGCTGCTGTGACGATGAGTGTCCGAGTTGCGGTGCGTCGGATTTTTCCCCTGTGGAATCCGAAGACCTCTCGGTATACGTCGATCGCACTGACGACGGAGATTACGAGATTTACTATTCTCCTGCGGAAGCCGGACACGAGCCGGACTACCAGCTGCTCGCCACCACCTACAGCAAGAACCTTTCCGTCTTCCTCCGGGAACTCGCACTCGAATTGTCAAAGCCCGCATGAAACTGGGATTTTCCGAACCACAACGCACCTTCAACAGCGGATCGCAAACGGCAAGGTCGATTACCGAATCTTGGGTCGCAGAGAGCATGTTTTGCCCGAATTGCGGAAACGCCCGGCTGCACCAGTTTCCCGCCAACCGGCCGGTCGCAGACTTCTACTGCGCCAATTGCAATGACCAATACGAGCTCAAGAGCCAAAAGAAAGAATTCGGCAAGAAGCTGGCGAACGGCGCCTATGAGACGAAGATACAGCGTCTCCAGTCGGATACGTCGCCCAATCTCATTCTGTTGAAGTATAGTCTCGATGCTGCCGAGGTCAGGAGCGTGTGTGTCATACCACGCCGCTTCTTCGTACCCTCGATCGTCGAAAAGCGAAAACCATTGGCAGCAAAGGCACGCCGTGCAGGATGGGTCGGATCGAACATCCTGATCGGAAATGTGCCATCAGCGGGCAGAATATACTTCATTCAAGAGGGAGTGGTCGTTCCGAAGGAAGACATCCTCTCGCAATGGCGGAAAACGGCCTTTCTGGACGAACAGCCGCCGGCGGCAAGGGGATGGCTGGCCGACGTCATGTCCTGCATAGACCAACTCGAAGCCACTGAATTCTCGCTGGAGCAAGTCTATGGCTTCGAACGGTACCTGCGCAGTATCTATCCGGAAAACAATAACATCCGACCGAAGATAAGGCAGCAACTCCAGTTTCTTCGAGACAATGGATATCTCGAATTCAGGGGAAACGGGAATTACCGCCTTATCCGATAGTCACTGACTAGCGCGTCAGCCGCTTGTAGGTCACCCGCTTGGGGTTGACCGAATCCGGACCGAGGCGGCGAATCTTGTCCTTCTCGTAGTCCTCGAAGTTGCCTTCGAACCATTCGACATGGCTGTCGCCCTCGAAGGCGAGGATGTGGGTCGCGAGCCGGTCGAGGAACATGCGGTCGTGCGAGATGATGACGGCGCAGCCGGCGAAGTTTTCGAGCGCGTCTTCGAGCGCACCCAGCGTTTCCGTGTCGAGGTCGTTGGTCGGTTCGTCGAGCAGCAGGACATTGCCGCCGGCCTTCAGCATCTTGGCGAGATGCACGCGGTTGCGCTGGCCGCCGGAGAGCGTGCCGACCTTCTGCTGCTGGTCGCCGCCCTTGAAGTTGAAGGCGCCGCAATAGGCCCGCGAATTCATCTCGTGCTTGCCGAGCTTGATCACGTCGTTGCCGCCGGAAATTTCCTCCCAGACGGACTTGGAACCGTCGAGCGAGTCGCGGCTCTGGTCGACATAGCCGAGGTGCACCGTCTCGCCGATGGTGACGGTCCCGCTGTCGGGCTTCTCCTGGCCGGTGATCATGCGGAAGAGCGTCGTCTTGCCGGCGCCGTTCGGGCCGATGACGCCGACGATGCCGCCGGGCGGCAGCTTGAAGGTCAGGTTCTCGAAGAGCACCCGGTCGCCGTAGGACTTCGAAATGTTCTCCGCCTCGATGACCACGTTGCCGAGCCGCTCGCCGACCGGGATGATGATCTGCGCGTCGCCGGGACGCCGGTCCTCGGCCGCCTTGACCAGTTCGTCATAGGCGCGAATACGGGCCTTCGACTTCGCCTGGCGGGCCTTGGGGCTGGAGGCGATCCACTCCTGCTCGCGGGCGAGCGCCTTCTGGCGGGCACCCTCCTCGCGCTCTTCCTGCGCCATGCGCTTGGCCTTCGCCTGCAGGTAGGCGGAATAGTTGCCTTCGTAGGGAATGCCGCGGCCGCGGTCGAGTTCGAGGATCCAGCCGGTGACGTTGTCGAGGAAGTAGCGGTCGTGGGTGACCATCAGGATGGCACCCGGATATTCGCGCAGGTGCTTTTCGAGCCAGGCAATCGTTTCGGCGTCGAGGTGGTTGGTCGGTTCGTCGAGCAGCAGCAGGTCGGGCTGGCGCAGCAGCAGCTGGCAGAGCGCGACGCGGCGCTTCTCACCGCCGGAGAGATTGTCGATCGTCGCGTCGCCGGGCGGGCAGCGCAGCGCTTCCATCGCCATTTCCACCTGGCTTTCGAGGTCCCAGAGGTTCTGGCTGTCGATGATGTCCTGGAGCTTGGCGCCCTCTTCCGCCGTCTCGTCGGAATAGTTCATCATCAGCTCGTTGTAGCGGTCGAGGATCGCCTTCTTGTCGGCGACCCCTTCCATGACGTTGCCGAACACGTTGAGGCTCTCGTCGAGCTGCGGCTCCTGCGGCAGGTAGCCGAGGGTGGCGCCCTCCGCGAGCCAGGCTTCGCCGGTATATTCGGTGTCGAGGCCGGCCATGATCTTCAGAACGGTCGACTTGCCGGCGCCGTTCGGGCCGAGAATACCGATCTTGGCGTCGGGATAGAAGGAGAGATGGATGTTCTCGAGGATCTTCTTGTTGCCGTAGGACTTGTTCAGTCCGGCCATGTGATAAATGAACTGCCGTGCCATGGAAAATGTGCTCCCCGGGGGAAAAGAACTGGATGTGCCGCTATGTAGGCGAAAGGGCCTTGCGGAGCAACTGCCAATCCCCGGCGGGACACCGCAGCGCCGTGAACATGGAGCGCCTCAGCGCAGCGCCTGATGGTCGATCCGGAAGAGCTGGAAGCCGTCCTTCGGTGAATCGACGATCCTGACGAGTCCCGGCCACGCCCCGCCGCGCGCCAGCGTGGCGTAGAGCGTGTCGTTCGGGACATAGCCGACGATCGGATAGCGGCAGACGGCGACATAGTCGAAGGGTGCCCCAGCTTCCCGACGGACGGCGCTTTCCGTCGAGACGAAGAGGTCGAACATGCGCTTGAGCCCCGGCGCCGCGCGGTGGAACGAGACCGCACCGACGCTCATGCCTTCCGGCAGCCTGCCGGCGATGTCGAGGCCGAGCGAAGACGGCGCCATGATGCGCCCCGGCGGCACCGATGCGAGCGGGCTCACATCCACCCCCGTGCAGGTGTCGAAGGTCAGGTAGTCGACGACGTCGGGGCGGAATGGCTCGGCCGGCACCAGCCGGTACAGGCCGTAGCCGCCGACCAGCACCACGACCGCAGCCGCGGCCGTCGCCCGTACGACGGCGGCGTTCCGCCGCCCGATCTCTGCCCATACGACCGGCAGGAAGAGCATGACGCATGCGCCCGGAAAGCGGATGAACCGCGTCTGCAACAGCGTGAACAGAAACAGCGCCACGGCGACGGCGTAGACAATGGCGACCGCGGCGTCCCCCTGTCGGGACCGCCGCCAGACGAACGGCAGGGCGGCCGCGGCGACGATCGCCATCAGGCCGAGGCAGACGACCTTGATCGTCTCGTCCGCCGCATAGAAGGCGAGGAACGTCTTCTCCTGCTGGACCCGGTCGAGCCATAGAGCATGGAGCTGGGCGTCGATCATCTGGTAGGGGTCCCGCAGGCAGGTCGGAAAGCCGAAGGCGAGCAGAAGGGCAAGCAGCCCGCCCGGCACGACGACGGCGGCGAGGCGGGCGACGGGACGAGCCTCGCGGACGAAATGGGCGGCTGCGAAGCTGATCGCGCCGTAGCCGGTGAGCGCGGCGAGATAGGGCGCGGAGAAGGCGTCGCACCGCGTGGCGAGCATCTCGCCGGGCCCGATCAGCAGGAGGGCCGCAGCCGGCGTCAGAACTGCGACCGATGCCGAAAGCGCGCGCTGCATCGGCCCGCTGCCTGCAAGGCCGAAGACCCAGGCCGCGCCGACGCCGAGCATCACGATCAGAACCACGGGTGCCAGTTCGAGCCCGACGACGACGGAGAGGACGCAGGCGAGCCCGACCAGCATGCCACCCGCCGCCGACCACAGAGAGACACCGTAAAGTGCCAGCATCAGCAGCAGGAGCTGGACGTTGTGGTGATCGATCCGGCCGGGGCTGAATTCCCAGAGAGAGAGCGGCATCATCGCGAAAGCGGCGATGACGTGCACCGGCCGCACGCGGCCCTCCTCCCCGGCGATGCGCTGCATCGTGGCGACCGCGAGCCAGCAGAAGCCGGCCAGCATTACCGGCTGCCAGGCGTGGAAGGCGAAGGCCAGCGCCCGTTCGCGACCGAGAAAGGGCTGCGCCAGCAGCGTCAGAACGACATAGGGCAGATCAACGAGACGCGACCACGGAGAGATATAGGCCTCCGGCATCCGGATCGCCGGGATCGACAGGTCGTACCAGCCTCCACGGTCGAGAAGCGTCCGGATTTGCAGCGACCTCAGCAGATCGTCGATGTCGCGGTAGTAAGAGCGGCCATCCACGATATCGAAGGCCGTCAGCAGCGCCGCGACCGCAAAGGCGATCAAGACGAGCGTCATCCGCCCGGATGTGTCCGTCCCGCGGCTCACCCCCGATGATTTCGTCGCATCGACCATTCCCCACCTCGCCGGCAAAGGCCGGCTCTCGTTGACACCGATGGACCAAATCCGGCAAGACTCGCGGAGCAGGCACGGCTGGTCGGAACGCCACACAGTCAGTGGCCCGAGATCAAGCAAAAATAACTTAAGATTGAAATAACGAACGCCTTCCGCAACCAGAAAAACGAGATTCCGGATGTTTGAGACGACCGATTTTCACGAGGCGCCCTCCGGCGCCAGGCTCGCCTATCGTCATGCGCCGGCAGAGGGCACGCCGCGCGCCATCCTGCTCGTCAATCACGGTCTCGTCGAACATTCCGGCCGCTACCGCGGCTTCGCCGAGGCGATGGCCGGTCGCGGCTTCGCGGTCTATGCCCATGACCACCGCGGACACGGCGAGACGGTCACCGAAGGCGCGCCGCTCGGCCGCTTCGCACCGGCCGGTGGTGTCGAGAAGGTGATCGCCGACGTCAAGGCCATGCGCGATCTCGCCGTCTCCCGCCATGGCGCCCTTCCGGTCCTTCTCTTCGGCCACTCCATGGGCGGCCTGATCGCGCTCAACGCCGCGGTCTCCCACCCGCAGGATTTTCGGGCCCTCGCCGTCTGGAATTCCAACTTCAACCCCGGCATTGCCGGCCGGTTCGCCGAAGCGGTGCTTTTTGCCGAGCAGATGCTGAAAGGCTCGGACGTGCCGAGCACGATCCTGCCGCTTGCGACCTTCCGCGCCTGGGGCCGCTCAATCCCCGGCCGGCAGTCCGACAGCGACTGGCTCTCCCGCGACCGCGCCGAGGTCGAGAAATACGACCGGGACCCGCTCTGCCGGTTCGAGGCGAGCGTCTCGATGTGGCGCGACGTCTTCGCGCTCACGTTCCGCGCGCCAGTACCCGCCATGCTCGCCCGCCTGCCGAAGCACCTGCCGATCCACCTCGTCGGTGGCGGCAAGGACCCGGCGACGCGCGGCGGCCGGGAGATCGCCTGGCTCGGGCGCCGTCTCGAGCGCCACGGCTTCACCGACGTCACGACCCGGATCTACGACGAGATGCGCCACGAGACGCTGAACGAGTTCGGCCGGGAGGAAGCGATCGCCGACTTCGCCGACTGGGCCGAGCGTGCTCTCGCCGGCCGCTGACGGACGCTCCGGAACGCGACAGCGTCCGAAACGGAATGATCCCATGAGCGAAATTCAAGTGCCGTATGGACATTTCGGCGTTATAGCAAATGCTTAGCATCCGCCCTTCGAGGCGGACAGGGCGCGACTTTATTCGGTAGCAGCAAGATCGCTGCCGGTGGAACGACCCTGAGAAAGAGGACGCAGCATGACTGAAGCCCGAGAGCCCCGCCCGCCGCTTGCCGGCATCCGCGTGATCGAACTGGCGCGGGTCCTCGCCGGTCCCTGGGCCGGGCAGATGCTGGCCGACATGGGTGCGGACGTCATCAAGGTCGAAAACCCGGAGGGCGGCGACGACACCCGCGCCTGGGGACCTCCCTTCGTCGAAGGCAAGGACGGCGAGAACCTTTCGGCCGCCTATTATCACTCGACCAACCGCAACAAGCGTTCGATCGCCGTCGACCTGAAGAGCGAGGAAGGCCAGGAAATCATCCGCCGGCTTGCAACCAGCGCCGATGTCCTGATCGAGAATTTCAAGCTCGGCGGGCTCGAAAAATACGGCCTCGACTACGAGAGCCTGAAGGCCATCAACCCGAAGCTCGTCTACTGCTCCATCACCGGCTTCGGCCAGAACGGTCCGTATGCCAACTTCGCCGGCTACGACTACATCGTCCAGGGCATGTCCGGCTTCATGTCGATCACCGGCGAGCCGGACGGCCAGCCGATGAAGGCGGGCGTGGCGATCGCCGACATCTTTACCGGCATCTATGCCGTCACCGCCATCCAGGCGGCGCTGATCCACGCAATGAAGACCGGCGAAGGCCAGCACATCGACATGGCCCTCCTCGACGTGATGGCCGCGGTGCTCGCCAACCAGAACATGAACTATCTCGTCTCCGGCAAGGCGCCGGTGCGCCTCGGCAACGCCCACCCGAACATCTCCCCTTACGAGGTCGTGCCGACAGCCGACGGCCACCTGATCCTCGCCGTCGGCAATGACGGCCAGTTCAGAAGGCTCTGCACCATCCTCGGCATTGCCGCGGCAGCCGACGACGAACGCTTCTCGACCAACAAGGCGCGCGTCGCCAACAAGGCCGAGGTCCGCCGCATCGTTTCGGCCGAAACCGCGAAATGGCAGAAGCGCGACCTCCTGACAGCCTGCGAGAGCAATGCCGTGCCGGCCGGCCCGATCAACTCGATCGCCGAGATGTTCGGCGACCCGCAGGTGAAGGCGCGCGGCCTGCGCATCGATCTCGCCGACGCCGACGGCAACAGCATTCCGGGCGTGCGAACACCGATCGTGCTCTCGAAGACCCCGCTGCGCTACGAACGGCCGAGCCCGCGCATCGGCGAACACCAGGACGAGATTCTCGCCGAACTGGCGGACATCGAAGGAAAGGCTTGAAGATGAAGAAGACCGGCGGACAACTGATCGTCGACGCGCTGCTCGCCAACGGCGTCGAGCGCGTGTCCTGCGTGCCCGGCGAAAGCTATCTCGCCGTGCTCGATGCGCTGCGTGACAGCGGCATCGAGACCATCGTCTGCCGCCAGGAAGGCGGCGCGGCGATGATGGCCGACTGCTGGGGCAGGCTCACCGGCAAGCCCGGCATCTGCATGGTGACCCGCGGCCCCGGCGCCACCAACGCCTCTGCCGGCCTCCACATCGCCCGGCAGGACTCGATCCCGATGATCCTCTTCATCGGCCAGGTCCAGCGCGACGCCCGCGAGCGCGAGGCCTTCCAGGAAGTCGAGTACCGCCGCGCCTTCACCGAGTTCGCCAAATGGGTGGGCGAGATCGACGATGCCCGCCGCATTCCGGAATTCGTGACCCGCGCCTTCGCCGTGGCGACCTCCGGCCGCCCCGGCCCCGTCGTCCTGACGCTGCCCGAAGACATGCTGGTCGAGCTGGTCGAGGCGCCGGCGCCCCGCCCCGCCACCCCGGTCGAAAGCCATCCGGGTGCCGCCCAGATCGCGACCTTCGCGGACATGCTCGCCAAGGCCGAACGGCCGATGCTCGTCCTCGGCGGCACCCGCTGGAGCGAGGACGCGGTCGCCGCAATCGAGGACTTCGCCAATCGCTGGAAACTGCCGGTCGGCTGCTCCTTCCGCCGCCAGATGCTCTTCGACCATCTGCACCCGTCTTACGCCGGCGACGTCGGCATCGGCATCAACCCGGCGCTGGCGAAGGAAATCAAGGAGGCCGATCTCGTCGTCCTTCTCGGCGGTCGCTTCTCCGAAATGCCGTCCTCGAGCTACACCCTGCTTGACGTCCCCTACCCGTCGCAGAGCCTCGTGCACGTCTACCCCGATCCGTCGGAACTCGGCCGCGTCTACCGCCCGGATCTGGCGATCTGCGCCGCGCCCGAGGATTTCGTCGCCGCCCTGAAGACGGTTCAGGCGCCGCAGGCGCCGGTCTGGGCCGCGCGGACCGAGGCGATGCACGCCGCCTATCTTTCCTGGTCGACGCCGCCCTCGACCGGCCCCGGCGCGGTCCATATGGGGCCGATCATGGAATGGCTGGAAGAAAACACCGCGAAGGACACGATCTTTACCAACGGCGCCGGCAACTACGCGACCTGGGTTCACCGCTTCCACCGCTTCCGCGCCTACAACACGCAGGCCGCCCCGACCTCCGGCTCGATGGGCTACGGGCTTCCCGCCGCGGTCGCCGCCAAGCAGCTCTTCCCCGAGCGCGAAGTCGTCTGCTTTGCCGGTGACGGCTGCTTCATGATGCACGGACAGGAGTTCGCGACCGCGATCCGCTACAACCTGCCGATCATCGTCTGCCTCGTGAACAACGGCATCTACGGCACGATCCGCATGCATCAGGAGCGGGAATATCCGGGCCGCGTCAGCGCAACCGACCTCACCAACCCGGATTTCGCCGCACTTGCCCGCGCCTATGGCGGCCACGGCGAAGTGGTGGAGAAGACCGAGGATTTCGCCGCCGCCTTCGAGCGGGCACGGGCCTCCGGCAAGCCAACGATCCTCGACATCAAGCTCGACCCCGAGGCGATCACGCCCGCCCGCACGCTGACGCAGATCCGCGAGAAGGCGTAACAGAAACAGCAGCCGGCAAAGGAGGCCGGAGGCGCCCGGCCTCCGGGCGCGGTCCGAAACACCTGCCTCCGCTGGAACATGCCGTTGACAGCCTAGGACGATTGACCTAGTTTCCGATTAGGACACTTGACCTAGATCTCCCGTAAGGAGGGATGCCGATGGCGCACAGCGAGACTCGCGACGACATCGTCGCCGTGGCGGACGACCTTTTCTATCGCCAGGGATACGAGCACACATCCTTCGCCGACATCGCGGAGCGCTTGAAGATCTCGCGCGGCAACTTCTACCACCATTTCAAGACAAAGGACGACATTCTGGACGCGGTGATCGAGAAGCGTCTGGCCGATCGCCGCGAGATGCTCGGACGATGGGAGATGGAGGGCAAGACTCCGGAAGAACGGATCGGCCGCTTCATCGACATGCTGACGGTCAACGGCGAGAAGATCAGGCAGTATGGATGCCCGATCGGCACGCTGGCGAGCGAGCTTGCGAAGTTGAACCACGCCGCCCGGGCGGACGCGAACAGGCTCTTCACGCTCTTCCGGACCTGGCTTCGCCAACAGTTCGTCGCTCTCGGCCGCGAGGCCGACGCAGATACGCTCGCCATGCAGCTCCTGTCACGGAGCCAGGGCGCGGCGACCCTTTACAATGCCTTCCGGGACCAGGACTTCATCCAGCGCGAGGTCGACCAGATGAAGCTATGGCTGAGCGACATCGCGGCCAAAGGGTCCGGACAGGAATGACCGGTCCGCACGTGGCGTGCCGAAGCCTCAGAGCAAGAAACCTCACCCCAGCCCTTCCAACGCAAGACGGAGCATCGCATGTTCATCGTGTTTCTCAGATTTTCCGACAACAGGGCAAAGGCCGCGCAGTTCATGGAGGGCCACAATGCCTGGATCAAGGACGGCTTCGAAGGCGGGATCTTTCTCCTGGTCGGCAGTCTTCAGCCGAACGCCGGCGGCGCAATCCTGGCGCATAACATCGGCCGAGAGGATCTCGAAATGCTGGTGCAAAAGGATCCGTTCGTGACAGAGCGCGTGGTAAGTGCCGAGGTCCACGAGATCACCCCCGGCCGCGTTGATGAGCGGCTCCTGTTTCTCAAGGGATGACAGGTGAACGGCATCTTCCCGGGACCTGACAGGGCACACAGTTGCGCCTCCGGCAAGCCGGCGATCCTCGACATCAAGCTCGACCCCGAGGCGATCACGCCCGCCCGCAGGCCAGATCCGCAACAAGGCGTGAGACGGTTGCCAGATCCGACGAGAGTGCCGGCCGACGATATCCGTGCCGGCCTCCTGGCAGCCGGCCTCTTGGCAGCGGGCGCCACCGCCCTATATTGATTTCGTCTGAAACAGGTTAGGTCGGTGCGGTTGGCCCGGCCCCCGCGAAAGCGGGTCCTTCCGTTGCCGCGGCGACGGCCCAAGACCTTTGAACGCGCAGGCATGGTGTCTGCGCCAACGAGAGGTGCTTGGTCATGCAGCAACAGGTTTCCATCATCACGCTCGGCATCGCCGATCTCGCCCGCTCGCGGCGCTTCTATGTCGAGGGCTTCGGCTGGTCGCCGGTCTTCGAAAATCCCGAGATCATCTTCTACCAGATGAACGGCTTCGTGCTCGGCACCTTCCGCAAGGATGCGCTGGAGGCCGACATGAACCGGCGCGGCCTGCGTGCGCCGGGCGCCTTCTCGCTCGCCCACAATGTCCGGGAACGGGAAGAGGTCGAGCCGATCCTGCAGCGGCTGGTCGATGCCGGGGGCACGCTGCTCCGGCCCGCCGACGAACCGCTCCACGGCGGCTTTCGCGGCTATGTCGCCGATCCCGACGACCACGCCTGGGAGATCGCCTGGAACCCGGCCTGGGCGATCGACGCAAACGGCCTCGTCACCTTCGGGCTCTGACCCGCAGGCGCAGAACGCCGCGCCCCAAACGAAAAGGGCCGGGATTGCTCCCGGCCCCGCATTTCACGAAACGGTGGCGATCACACCGCAGCCGTCACGACGAACTCGACCTTGTAGGCAGGCGTCGCGAGCGCGGCCTGGCTGGTGGCGCGGGCCGGCGGGTTCGCCGGGTCGATCCAGGCTTCCCAGACGGCGTTCATTTCGGCAAACGTCGACATGTCGGAGAGATAGATGATCGTCTGCAGGATCTTCGACTTGTCCGAACCGACGGCGGCGAGCAGGCGGTCGACTTCGGCGAGCGCCGACTTCGACTGCTCGGTGACGGTCGCGCCCTCGCCCACCTGACCGGCGAGATAGACTGTGTTGCCGTGGACGACCGCGCCGCTCATGCGGGCGCCGGGTTCGATGCGCTTGATGCTCATGACAGTTCTCCTGTTGGATGTCGAAGGATGAAGGCGGCAGCCGCTCAGTCGCGCAGCTGCAGGCTTTTCTGGTAAATGGCGGTCGAGCGAGCGCCGGAGCGGCAATAGCCGAGCATCGGCCGCTCGAAATCGTCGAGCGCGTCGACCATGCCGGCGACCGCCTCGGAGGTGACGCCCATCGGGCCGACGGGTACGTGGGCGATCTTCAGGCCGAGTTCCGCAGCACGCCGCTCGATCTCGGCAAACAGCGGCTGGCCCGGCTCCTCGTGGTCCGGCCGGTGGCAGACGACCGAGCGGAAGCCGAGTTCGAAAATGGTGTCGAGGTCCGACACGGTAATCTGTCCGGTGACCGAATATTCCTCGTCGATCTGCCTGATGTCCATGGCGTGGCTCTCCCTTCCTGATGCGGGACAAACCTCTACGATCATGGGCTACGGGCGTCAATCGCCCGCGGCCGCCAATCACACGAACGCGAAGGAAAGCGCGTAGTCGCGCGCTTCGCCCGGCGCCAGCAGTTCGAGTTCGCCGCGCTTTGCAAGCGCGCTGCGCGGCTCCCAGCGATGCGAGACCGGCTCGATGCCGAGAACGTTCGCCGGCGCCTGCTGGTTGCGCCAGATCTGCAGGAAGGGCAGCGTGTCGGTCAGGAAGCGGACGCGCAGCGTCTTGCCGCCGATCGCCTGGATAGGGGCGAGGCGCACCTCCGCCCACGGCGCGCCCTCCCTGACCGCCGGCACGCAGAAGACACCGCCGGGGTCTTCCCCGAAGGCCCAGGGAAAGCCGCCGCCGTCGAGCATGGCGCCGGAAAGCCGCACGCCGTCGTCAAAATGGCGGGCCCCGACGTTCATGTGATACATGAACATCGCCGGAAACGGCGCGGTACCAGTGTTCGTCACCCGGTCGGAGAGGTGCACCTCGCCGGTTTCCCCGTCGATCCGCCAGAGCCGCTCGAGCCGCGCACTGCCGCCGTCGGCGAGCCGCACCGAAACAACCGCCCGTGCTTCCGCGTTACCCTCGACCGTCTCGAAGGAGAGGATTTCCGCCGGATGCGACGAGAACGAACCGTGCAGCGGATAGGTGCCGCGCCCCTCGCCGACCGGCTCGGGATGGCGGATGTGGTCCGGGCCGCAGGTGAAGAGGAAGCCTTCCAGCGAATGGTCGATTCGCGGGTCGCCGTCGTCGGGGATCGCCCGCCCCGGCGCAAGGTCGACGCCGTCGACGACACAGGCGCCGATGTCGAGCACGGAGCTGCGGTCGAGGGTCAGCGAAGGGCCGGCAAGCCCCTTGAATTCGATCATGAATTTCTCCTGCGGGAAGGTTTTTCGCGCGACCCCCGCTTCGAGGTAAGCGGCGCGCCGGCGATCACGATTAGGTCAATATTCACCATGAATTCACCTTTTCCACACTAGTGTCAAATTTGTCGCGTCAGTCGCAGCCGACATTCATCTGAGGAACTTCGTCATCGTGGCCGACATCTGGAAAGCAGGACTGGTACTAGCAACGCTGGCCGCAGGCTCGGCGGCGTGGACGGCGGCCGAGGCGCAGGGGTTCGATCCCTATCGCAGCGACACCCTGCTGGTGACGCCGGAAGGCGACATTCTCGGCTATACGCCCGAAGAGGGCGAGGTCGTGGTGAGCCGCGACCAGATGGGCCGCCGCGTGCTCATCGACCGCCGCGGCCGGGTGATCGCGACCGAAGTGCGCGCAGACACCTATTTCCCCCGCCGCCGCCCCGGTTCGGGTGAGCCGGTCTACGAGGATTTCGGCGCCCCCGCCCCCGGCTGGCAAGATGACGGCGTCGTCACCGGCGCGATCCCCGGACCGGGCACGATCGACCGTGCGCCGCTCGACCAGCCGCTGCCGGACATGCCGTCGGGCGGGCCCGACATGCCGCCACCGGTCGACCAGGCGCCGCAGACCATCGTCACGCCGGACATTCCGGTCAAAAGCAATCTCTCGCAGCTCGAGATCACCGCGCTGCAGGTCTTCCTCGACCGCGAAGGCGTCTCGCCGGGCGTCATCGACGGCAAGATGGGGCAGAACGTCAACAAGGCGCTCGTCGCCTGGCAGGAGATGACCGGCGAGACCATCGACCCGAACAATGCCGAGGACATCCTCGAACGCCTGCGCATGTCGGGCGGCATGGCGGTGACCGCCTACACGATCACGCCGGGCGACGCGGCCGGCCCCTATGTCGCCGCGATCCCGGAGGATTACAGCCTCAAGGCGCAGCTCCCCTCGCTCGCCTACACCTCGACCGTGGAAATGCTCGCCGAAAAATTCCACATGGACGAGAACTACCTGCGCGCACTCAATCCGGGGGTCGATTTCACCATCCCCGGCACGATCATCAAGGTCGTGGAACCCGGCAAGCCGAAGACCGGCAAGGTCGCCCGCATCGTCGCCGACAAGGGCAAGAAGCAGGTCTTCGCCTATGGCGAGGACGGAAGCCTCCTCGCCGCCTATCCGGCGAGCATCGGCTCGGCCGACACCCCCTCGCCGTCCGGCATCGTCACCGTCGAGCGCGTGGCGCTGAACCCCGGCTATACCTACAATCCGAAGATCAATTTCCAGCAGGGCAGCAACAACAAGGTGCTCGCCATCCCGCCGGGCCCGAACGGCCCGGTCGGCACGGTCTGGATGGCGCTGTCGAAGCCCACCTACGGCATCCACGGCACGCCCGAACCCTCGAAGATCGGCCGCACCCAGAGCCACGGCTGCATCCGCCTCACCAACTGGGACGCGACCGAACTCGCCAAGATGGTCTCGCCGGGGGTGACGGTCGAGTTCGTGGATTGAGGGCATGGGGCGGAATGTCACCGAAACGCGCTTCTGCTGCGGGCCGGACGCGGCTTTTGGTCGTTGGGCGAGGAGCGGCGTCTTTCCGAAAGCAGACGTCTCTCATGCTGAGCCCCTAAGGCACCAATGCGCCAATAGTAGACATTGAAATGCCCTGCTCGGTTGCTCGATGTGACTACATGACGAAATGTGCCGCTTATCCTGCGACGATTTTACAACGTCGATTCATATATACTGGAGCAACAACTTGGGGACGCAAATCACATTTGAGTTGTAGAGGCGGTTAAATTGCGTTCTATTCCCAACCTTGGGGGGAGATGGAAAACGGATTTCGCCGGAATTGGGATGGCTTTGCATGGCAGCGCTATGGACTCGTCTTGGCACAGGCGCGACATGGCGCTCAGAACGTGCAGCGCGTTCCGGACAAAGTTCAAGGTGATGGCGGACTCGAATTCTTCACGTTGGATGGCTGTCTCTACCAATGCTATGCGCCAGAAGAACCCGACAACACGGCGAAGTCTTCCAGCGCAATGAAGCAGAAGGCAACCCGCGATCTCCGTAAATTACTGGAGAACAAGGAATTTCTCTGCAAACTGCTCAAAGGGTTGAACTTCGACCGATGGATTCTCCTATGCCCCTTTTTGGATGACAAGTCGGTGATTTCCCACGTGCGGCAAAAGGGAGCCGAGGTTTGTGGGTTGGGTCTACCCTTCTTATCCCCGAATTTCGAGGCTTTGGTCCAGTCCCAAGACGACTTTGCGTTGGAGATCGCTCGGCTTCGCGAAATGCCGATAGGACCCGAATTGCGTGTCGCAGCGCCTACCGAGCAAGCCATTGAGGCCCGCGAGGCGATGCCCTTGGTGGTAACCCTTGATGACAAATTGAAACGAGCGTTTCCAACCGTATCAGATGCCAAGCGGATAACCATCCGCAGGAACTATGTGCGCCATCACATCAATCGCGAAAACACCTTGACCTCCCTAAGGAATGAACACCCCACCCTGTGGGAGCGGGCATGGCAGACGATCAACGCGGAGGAGTCGCGGCTCGAGATGCTGGGGGCGGCGGGCGCTTCAGCTCCGTCAGCGCGTTTGGAAGAAAGTCTGAATAGGATCGAAAACGGTCTCAAGAGAGACTTGCCTCACGTCGCACAGGCGACAATCAGCGAGATTTCCACCGGTACGCTTTCAGACTGGCTCATGCGATGCCCGCTTGATTTTGATTGTGAATGACGATGTCCATTCTCCCTTCCCACACCTCGTTTGTCTTCAGAGAGCGACCCACTCCGGTCCCCGGCGATCTTCGCCTTTCGTGGCGCTTCGCGCTGAATCTGCTGATATTGAACCGGAGCCGAAGCAAACGATCCTCCATCGCGCGTCTCTACATCTTAAACGATGGAACCCGTTCGTTCGAAGACGCTGATCTCCTAAGTGACATTCTGATTGGTGCGGCACAGAAAAGCGAATGGCGGGTGAAGGTCGAGCCTGCCCTTGGTCGAGCACTCGATCTCATGGTGGCGGAAGGACTCCTGCTCTGGACGACAGTCAGTGAGCGCCTTGGTGTCGAGCTGACGCCATCGGGGTTGGCCCTCGCGGTCGACATTTTCAAAGACAAGGACATCATGTCCATCGAGAAGGATCGGATCGAATACCTCGCTCCGATGCTCACCGAGGCGCGAGTATCCGATTTTCTCAAGGTTCGATCCAACGATGCTGTTCTCGATTTCTAAGGTCGCACTAGAGGTTGCCACGTCGTCAGGTGTGTTCGGAGCATACATGGACCTTCGCCCCGGGTTGAATGTGGTGAAGGCACCTAACACACATGGAAAATCTACGTGCTTGCAAGCGGTCTTATACGGTCTGGGATTGGAACGGATGTTGGGGCCGCGCGTCGAGACCCCATTCGGTCATGCCCTAAAGGAATACATCAAGGAACGCCCCGATGGGCCCACGTTCAACGTGGACTCATCATTCGTCGAACTTGAGCTTGTCAACGCTCGCCGGGAGCGACTTGCGATCCACCGGGAGATCAAGGGCGACACTGACCAGCGGCTGGTTTTAGCGAAGCTGACTGACGCAAATGGCGTGGAGACGAGGAGGGACTTCTTCCTCCACGATCCCGGCTCGGCCCAGCGGGAGGACGGTTTCCACCATTTCCTAGCGTCCTTCATAGGCTGGCGTCTGCCGGAGGTGAACACCTTCGACGGGCGAGAGGTCCCTCTCTATCTAGCCGCGATCTTCCCAATGCTTTTCGTCGAGCAGAAGCGTGGTTGGTCGGCGATTCAAGGACCATTTCCAACTTTCCTGAAGATTCAGGACATCAGTCGCCGCGCTATGGAGTTTCTTCTCAACCTCGACGTCGGCGAACGCAGGCGGCAGCGGCAGGAGGTTGAGAAGAGGATTGCTTCCCTCGAAGGTGAGTGGGCAGCCACACGCCAGCATCTCATCAGCAGGCTGGGAAATCTCAGCAGACTGCAGAACATCGCCGCGACACCGCCGAAGGAGTTCTCCGCCGATGGAGGTTTGGCGATCGAAGTCTATCTGGAAGGCGAGTGGGTAGCACTTCCAATTGCTATCCAGTACCTAGATGACCAGGTCGCAGCCCTCGAAACGGAAGAACTCGCGACCACCGAGGACGCCGCTCCTGATCTGGAACGGGAGCTTGCGACCAGACAATCCGAGGTCGCGCTGATGGAAGCCAAGATAGGCGACCTTAGGGACTCTATGTCGATAGCTCGCGAGGAGATCAACGAGAATCGTCGCCGCATCAGCGCGTTGAAAAGCGATCTCGCGAGAAATAAGGACGCGCAAAAGCTGGAGAAATTCGGCTCGCGGCTCGGTCGCGCTGTGTCGAACCACACGTGCCCCACCTGCCACCAGGAGCTCGACGCTGAACTCCTGCCTGTTGTGGAGGTCAGGGGCATGGCGGTCGACGAGAATATACGTTTCATCCGCTCACAGATCGAGCTGTATGAGGCGAATGCCGAAGCGACGCAGGGCCACGCCAACAGCATCCAATTGATGTATGAATCGATGTCCGGTGAATTGCGAGAATCCTTAGCGCGCATTCGTGAACTTGGCGATGCCTTACGCCGCCCCTCGGCTTCGTTGGCAAGATCGGCAATCGAAACGTTGGTGAGGTTGCAGGCGCGTTCCAACCGGTATCGGTCGATGCAAAATGAGGCGGATGGCCTCGTGGATCGCTTCAGCTCCATTGCGAAAGCCGTATCCGACCTGCGATCCAGGTTAAAAGACCTCAAAGGCGACGACTTCACTGCGTTGGATCAAAAGAAAATCGAGTTTTTCCAGGCACGGCTTCAGGCCCGCCTCCAGAGTTTCAGCTTCAAGACATTCAAGTCATCGGAGATACTCGTTTCTCTCGAAGATTTCAGGCCGATCGCAATGATCACCGATGCAAAGACAGGTGCGCTCACTGTTCGTGAACTTGGCTTCGAGATGTCGGCAAGCGATGCTATCAGAATGAAGTGGAGCTACTATCTCGCGCTACTGGATGTCGGGACTTCGTTCGATACGAATCATCCAGGCTTTCTCGTTTTTGATGAGCCGGACCAGCAGGCCATCGAGAGCAAAGATGTCCGGTCTTTCCTACTCGAGGCCGCCAAGTTCGAGTCGCACGCGCAGATTTTAGTCGCCGCGACGGCGGAGAAAATTGCGGATTTCGACGCGGACTTGGTCCAGGCCGGTGCTAATATGATCCGCTTTGATGGATATACACTGCAGCGCCTGTCAAACTGATATCGGTACAATTCCATTCCGCCGTCCCTCAAGCCGATCGTGAAACGTCCGCTTTGGGACAAACTCGGACCGCCTTGGCAGGAAGTCTATGTCCGCGTTCCGCGTTGGACGTCCTGCCAGCGGACAATTAACTTCCGGCCCCAAAGTCGCCGCCCAATCAACTATCCCGCCCGCCCCACATACAGAAAAGCCGCCGGCCGGGCACCTCCCCAACCAGCGGCCCTCTCACTCTGTTGCCGCCCTCAAGCGGCGTTGCCGACCACGCGGAGAAACCGGCGGGCGGGCTGCGAGCGCACCACGCGCACCGGCAGCACGCGCATGACTTCGAGCGCGAAGGCGCGGGCGTTTTCGCGGGCGCGGTCGAGATTGCTGATCTTCGTGGGGTCCATCGTGTGCAGCGTGCCGCCGCAGTCGAAGATCTCGCGGAAGGCGTTGCGCTCGACGATCGGCGTGTTGACGACGTTGACGCCGCGGGCCTGCAACAGGCCCTTGATCGTCAAGAGTGCGCGGGTCGTCACCATCGAGGTGACGCGGGTCAGCACAACCGAATGCGGGATCGTCAGCCTCCCCTTCTCCTCGATGAGGCCGATGAGGTCGAGGATCTGTGCCGCACCGCGGGCATCCATCGCGCAGCCCTGCACCGGGATCATCACGTGGTCGGAAAGGCCGAGCGCGGTGGTCACGATCGCGTCGCGCGCGCCGGCGAGGTCGATGACGGTATAGTCCGCGGTGCGCGCGCATTCGGCGATGTGCCCCTGCAGCGAGGCGACGGAGACTTCGGAGATCACCTCGATATTGCGCTGCGGGCCGGAAAGCTCGTGCCACTGGCTGATCCAGTGCTGCGGATCGGCGTCGATGATGGCGACGCGGAACCCCTGCTGTGCGAGTTCGGTGGCGAGCAGGAGGGCTGCGGTGGTCTTGCCGGCACCGCCCTTGGCGTTGGCGAATGAGATGACTGGCATGCGTTTGTCCTCGAAAGTCCGGCGAGCCGACATCGCTCACTCCGACACCGCGCTCATGGCGTCGATGGCCGTCACTCTCGTTCATTATGGTTAACAAAGGGCAAACGGCCCGCCGTCCGCGACCGCCCCTGCACCCGCCAGCCCATTGATGCGGAAAAGAAAAAGGGCCCGCGCCTGGGTTCGCGGGCCCTCACATGTCAACTGAGGACGACGTGCCTCAGAAGCATTCCAGGAAGAGCGCCTTGGTGTTCTCGAAGGTCATCTTGACCGGGTTGCCGCCGCAGCTCGGGTCCTCGATCGCCATGGCGGTCAGTTCGTCGATGCGGTCGGGCTTGATGCCCATGGCGGAGAGATTGTCCGGCACGCCGAGCTCGGCGCGCAGCGCCAGCACGTAGTCGTAGAAGCCGTCGAAACCGCCGGCGATGCCGAGATAGGCGGCGGCACGCGCGATCTTCTCCTCGATCTCCGCGCGGTTGAAGCGCAGCACCGGCGGCATCACCACGGCGTTCGTCATGCCGTGATGGGTGTTGTAGACCGCGCCGATCGGGTGCGAGAGCGAGTGGATCGCGCCGAGCCCCTTCTGGAAGGCGACGGCGCCCATGGCGGCGGCGGCCATCATGTTGGTGCGTGCCTCGATGTCGGTGCCGTCGGCATAGGCGCGCGGCAGGAACTCCTTGACGAGCCGCATGCCTTCGAGCGCGATGCCCTGGCTCATCGGGTGGTAGAAGGGCGAGGAATAGGCCTCCAGGCAGTGGGCGAAGGCGTCCATGCCGGTGCCGGCGGTGATCATCTTCGGCATGCCGACGGTCAGTTCCGGGTCGGAGATGACGACGCCCGGCAGGAACTTCGGATGGAAGATGATCTTCTTCACATGGGTCTCGGAATTGGTGATGACGCTGGCGCGGCCGACTTCCGAACCGGTGCCGGCGGTCGTCGGCACGGCGACGATCGGGGCAATGCCCTCGACGTTCGCGCGCGTCCACCAGTCGCCGATGTCCTCGAAGTCCCAGACCGGCCGCGTCTGGCCGGCCATGAAGGCCACGCACTTGCCGAGGTCGAGGCCCGAGCCGCCGCCGAAGGCGACGACGCCGTCGTGACCGCCGTCCTTGAAGGCCTTCACGCCGGCTTCGAGGTTCTTCTCGTTCGGGTTCGGGTCGACGTCGGCGAAGATCGCGCGGCCGAGGCCCGCCTCTTCGAGCACGTCGAGCGCCCCTTGGGTGATCGCCATCGAGGCCAGCCCGCGGTCGGTGACGAGCAGCGGCTTCTTCATGCCGAGCGATTTGCAGGCGTCGGCGAGCTCCTTGATCCGGCCCCGGCCCATCTTGATGGCGGTCGGATAGCTCCAGTTTGCGACGATATTCATTTCGTGACCTTCTTGAGGTGGTAGGATTTCGGACGGGTGAGGTTCTGGAAGCCGATGACCGACAGCGATCCGCCGCGGCCGGTTTCCTTGCAGCCGGTCCAGCAGAGCGCCGGGTCGAGATAGTCGGCGCGGTTCATGAAGACGGTGCCGGTCTCGATCTCGCGGCCGATGCGGGCGGCGCGTGCCGGGTCCTGCGTCCAGAGCGACGCGGTGAGGCCGTAGGGGCTGTCGTTCATCAGCTCGATCGCTTCGGCGTCGTTCTTCACCTTCATGATGCCGACGGCCGGGCCGAAGGTCTCGTCCTTCATGAACGACATCGAGTGATCGACGTTCACCAGGATCTGCGGCATCAGGTAGGCGTGGCCGTCGTCCTGCGGGAACAGTTTCGGATCGACGAGCGCCTTGGCGCCCTTGGCGACGGCCGCGGCGATCTGCTCGCGCACATGGGCGGCGAAGCGCCGGTGCGCCATCGGCCCGAGCGTCGTTTCCGGATCGAGCGGGTTGCCGAGCTTGTAGTTGGAGACCCAGGCGACCGACTTCTCGACGAAGGCGTCGTAGAGGCTCTCGTGCACGTAGATGCGCTCGATGCCGCAGCAGCACTGGCCGGAATTGTAGGTCGCGCCGTCCATCAGCGTGTCGACGGCGGCGTCGAGGTCGGCGTCCTCCATCACATAGCCGGGGTCCTTGCCGCCGAGTTCGAGGCCAAGCCCGGCGAAGGTGCCGGCGGCCGCCCGCTCGATCGACCGTCCGCCCTCGACGGAGCCGGTGAAGTTGATGAAGTTGAAGCTGCCGGTGGCAATCAGCGCCGTGGTGGTCGCATGGTCGAGGAAGAGGTTGATGAAGACGTCTTCCGGAACGCCGGCCTCGACGAAGGCGCGCACCATGCGCTCGCCGACGAGCAGCGTCTGCGTGGCGTGCTTGATGACGACGGTGTTGCCGGCCATCAGCGCGGGGGCGACCGTGTTGATCGCCGTCATGTAGGGATAGTTCCACGGCGCAATCACGAGCACGACGCCGTGCGGCTCGCGCTCGATGCGGCGCTCGAAGGTGGCGCTGTCCTCGATCACCAGCGGCGCCAGCGCATCCGCCGCGATCGAGGCGACATAGTTCGAGCGCTCGTTGAAGCCCTTGTATTCACCGCCGTAGCGGACCGGCCGGCCCATCATGTGGGCGAGTTCCGGCACCACCTCGTCCGACATTTCGTTGAGGCGTGCGACGCCCTTCAGCACGAGCTGCACGCGCTCTTCGAGCGGGCGCCGCGCCCAGGCCTTCTGCGCCTTGCGCGCGCGCTGGACGGCATCCTTCGCCGCTTCGAGCGACATCGCCTCGCGCTCGGCATAGACCGATCCGTCGATCGGCGAGATACATTGGATCATTGTCATGATCTTAAATCCTGTCTGTGTGGTTCAAGCTCTCTCGAAACCGCGCGCCACTTCCCAGTCGGTGATGCGGCGGTCGTATTCTTCCTGTTCCCATTCGGCTGCGCGGACGTAGTGGTCCACCACCTCGTCGCCGAGCGCCGCCCGGAGCATGGCGGAATTGCGCAGCGATTCCGTCGCCGCGCGCAGCGTGCGGGGAATCTCGCGAACCTCGCGGGCTCCGTAAGCGTCTCCCACGAAGGCCGGCTCCAGTTCAAGTTTCTTCTCGATGCCGTCGATGCCTGCGGCAATCAGCGCGGCCATGGCGAGATAGGGGTTGAGGTCGGAACCGCCGACGCGGCATTCGACGCGGATGCCCTTGGTCTCCTCGCCGCAGAGCCGGTAACCGGCGGTGCGGTTGTCCTTCGACCAGATCGCCTTGGTCGGGGCGAAGGTGCCGGCCATGAAGCGCTTGTAGGAATTGATGTAGGGCGCGAGGAAATAGGTGATCTCGCTCGCATGGGCGAGAAGGCCGGCCATGTAGTGCTTCATCGTCGACGACATGCCGTGCTCGCCGTTCTCGTCGAAGAAGAGCGGCGTCTTGCCGTCGGCGCTCCACAGCGACTGGTGGATGTGTGACGACGAGCCTGCGGCATTGTAGTTCCACTTGGCGAGGAAGGTGATCGCCTTGCCGCGCGACCAGGCGATCTCCTTGCAGGCGTTCTTGATGATCGCGTGCCGGTCCGCCATGGTCAGCGCGTCGGCATAGCGCACGTTCACCTCGCCCTGTCCGGCAGAGGCCTCGCCCTTGGTGTTCTCGACCGGGATGCCGGCGCCCTGCAGACCCTTGCGGATCGCGCGCATGACGTCTTCTTCCTTGGTCGTCTGGAAGATGTGGTAGTCCTCGTTGTAGCCCGAGCCGAGCTGCAGGTCGCGGTAGCCGGACATGCGCGCGTCGTCATAGGTCTGGTCGAACAGGAAGAATTCCAGTTCGGTGGCCATGAAGGCCTTCATGCCCATGTCTTCGAGACGCTTGATCTGCTTCTTCAGGACCGCGCGCGGCGAATGCGGCACGTCGGCATGGCTGTGGTGGTCGAGGACGTCGCAGATGACGAGCGCCGTGCCTTCGAGCCAGGGGGTCTTCCGCAACGTCGAAAGGTCCGGCTTCATGGTGTAGTCGCCATAGCCCTTTTCCCAGCTCGTCGCCTGGTAGCCGGAGACCGTCTCCATCTCCATGTCGGTCGCGAGCAGGTAGTTGCAGCTGTGGGTTTCCTTGTAGGCGCTCTCCACGAAGAATTCGGCCTGGAAACGCTTGCCCATCAGCCGGCCCTGCATGTCCACCAGCACGGCGAGAACGGTGTCGATGCGGCCCTCGGCCACATCCATCTTCAGATCGTCAAAAGTGTACGGTGCAGACATCGGTGTTTCCTGACAGGCGTGTTTCGTTCCTTGGGGGGAATTCTCGTCGGGGGATTGTCCGGGACGCGATGCGCCCCGGACGAGGTTTCATCAGGCGATCAGCCGTAGCGGTAAGGCTGACCGGCCTTCTGCATGACGGCCTGGTAGTCCTTGAGGATCTTGACCACCTTGGCATTGCGCTCGCTCTGCTTGGCGATCTCGTCCCAGAAGGCGAAGGCCTTCTCCTCGACCGTCTTCCATTCGGCGTCCGGGATCGAGGTGAGTTCGAGCTTGCTGCCGCCGGCGCGCAGGGCCGCCTCGCCGCCCCAGTACCAGTGCAGGCGACGGTAGTGCGAGCTGTCCATGCAGACGCGCCAGAGCTGCTGCAGGTGCTCCGGAACTTCCTTCCAGCGATCGGCATTGGCGAAGAAGGATCCGCACCAGCCGCCCGAGATGTTGTTGGTCAGGAAGTACTTGACCACGCTGTCCCAGCCGACGGTCGTCACTTCGGTGATGCCCGACCAGGCGACGGCGTCGATTTCGCCCGTCTGCATGGCGACCGGGGTGTCTTCATAGGGGATCGTGACCGGGATCACGCCGAACTGCTCGAGGAACTTGCCGGCGGTCGGGAAGGTGAAGACACGCAGACCCTGCAGGTCGGCGAGCGACTTGATCGGCTTGTTGGTCGAGAAGTTGCACGGGTCCCAGGCGCCGGCCGAAAGCCACTTCACGCCGACCTCGCCATAGGCCTCGTCCCAGATTTCGGCGAGACCGTATTTGTGGAACAGCGTCGGCACGTCGAGGCTGTAGCGCGAGGCGAAGGGGAAGTAGCCGCCGAACACCTTGATGTCGACCGGCGAGTTCATCGAGTCGTCGTCCGACTGCACCGCGTCGATCGTGCCGGCCTGCATGGCGCGGAACAGTTCGCCCGTCGGCACCAGCTGGTCGGCGGTGTAGAGCTCGATCACCATCTGGCCGTTGGCGGCCTTGTTGAAGGCGTCGACGCAGGGACGCACCACCTCCTCGGCGAGCGCGGCACCGGCATAGGTCTGCAGGCGCCAGGTGATCTTCTTGTCTTGCGCCTTGACGTGGGGAGCGGCCAGAACCACCGGAGCGGCAGCGGCGGCAAGGCCGGCATTCTTCAGAAAACTTCTTCTGTTTGTCATGTCCTATTCCCTCTCTGCTTTGTTTTTCACTTCTTCTTTCGGGTGCCCCCCGCGGCAGAACCGCGGGAAACACAAGCGCACATTGCCCGCCCGGCGGGCTTTTCACTCCTGCCCGCTTTATCCCCTCACGTAGACGTGCTGGGGCAGCCACAGGGCGATCTCCGGAAACGCCATGATGATCACCATTCCGAGCATCATGATCAGGACGAAGGGGACGATCGAACGGTAGATGTCGAGAAGCGAGATTTCCGGCGGCGCCATGGCCCGCATCAGGAACAGGTTGTAGCCGAAGGGCGGAGTCATGTAGGCGATCTGGCAGGTGATCGTGTAGAGCACGCCGTACCAGATCAGGTCGAAGCCGAGCTTGCCCACGAGCGGGATGTAGAGTGGCGCGACGATGACCAGCATGGCCGTGTCGTCGAGGAAGGCCCCCATCACCAGGAACGACACCTGCATCAGGATCAGGATCTGCCAGGGAGACAGGCCCATGTCGCCGACCAGCAGCTTTTCGATCGCCTTGACCGCGCCGAGCCCGTCGAACACCGCGCCGAAGCACAGCGCCGCAAGGATGATCCACATGAACATGCACGAGATGCCGAGCGTCTGTTCGAGGACGCGGTTCCACAGGGTCCGTGTCAGCCGTCCCTTGATCCAGGTCGCGAACAGGGCGCCGAGCGCGCCGACCGCCGAACTCTCGACGAGGCTCGTGACGCCGAGCACGAATAGGCCCATCATCAGGAAGAAGATGAGGAAGGGCAGGATGCCGGCCTGCAGCAGCTTCAGCTTCTCGATCATCGGCATGTCGCGCTCTTCCTTGGTGAGCGCAGGACCGAGGGCGGGGTTGATCCAGCAGCGGATCACCACATAGATGGCGAACAACACCGCAAGCAGCAGGCCGGGGAAGACACCCGCGAGCCAGAGCTGACCGACCGGCTGGCGCGCGATCATGCCGTAAAGCACCATGACGACGCTCGGCGGAACGAGAATGCCGAGCGAACTGCCGGCCTGCACGACACCCGAGACCATGATCTTGTCGTAGCCGCGGCGAAGCAGTTCCGGAAGCGCGATCGTGGCGCCGATCGCCATGCCGGCAACCGAAAGCCCGTTCATCGCCGAAATCACGACCATGAGCCCGATCGTGCCGAGCGCCAGGCCGCCACGCAAGCCGCCGAACCAGACGTGAAATGCCCGGTAGAGGTCTTCGGCAATGCCCGATTCCGACAGCATGTAGCCCATGAAGATGAACATCGGCAGCGTCAGCAGCGCATACCATTTCATCAGCTTCATGCCGGCGGAAAAGCCGAGTTCGAAGCCGCCATTGCCCCAAAGGAAGGCCGCGGCAACGACGCCGACGAAGCCGATCGCGGCGAAGATGCGCTGTCCGGTCAGCATCGACAACATCATCGAGGTGAACATCAGGAGGGCGATCATCTCGTAGCTCATGCGAGTGGCCTCCCGATTGCGACAGCCAGGTCCTTGAGGAAGATCGAGGTTGCCTGCAGGAAGGTGAGCGCGATGCCGATGACCATCACGATCTTCACCGGCGCCATGTACGGCGACCAGGAGGAATAGCTCGTCTCGCTGAACTTCAGCGCGTAGGCGGTGCTGGAAACGCCGCCGTAAAGCAGGAAGAACAGGTAGACGAAGAGCATGAGAATGGTAATGACGTCGACCACCGCCTTGGTTCTCGGCGACCATTTCCCGTAGACGAGGTCCATACGCACATGGCTGTCGAGTTGCAGCGAATAGGCACCGCCGAGAAGATAATAGCCCGCCATGACGAACTGGGCCGTCTCCAGCGTCCAGTTGGCCGGCAGCCGCATGGATTTCGACGCCACCGAATAGAGCATGATGCCCATCATGACGAATATGCCGTACATGACGACCCGCCCGACACGGCGATTGAAGCCGTCCACGACGCGTACATAGGTCCGGATCGCTTCAGGCATAAGAGCCTCCGCCATCCGTGAGGGTGATCGCCGGCAATGTATCCGCGGCTTCCCCTTGCTTCATTCCCTTCGGCATCTGTTCCCCTTTTGATTATAAAACCATGCCAATTCTCGAACTGCAGGGATCATTCAGGAAGAAATTCGGCCAAGCCCCTCCTGCAGCAATCCGGTGAGATAGGAGGCCATGGCCTGCTTGCCGGCCTCGTCCTTCAGAAGGTCGTTGCGAACCTCGATCATGACGTTCGCAAGCCCGGACGGAAGCCCGTGCAGCCGCAGCGTGTGGGTGACACCGTCCTGCGGTCCATAGGGCTCGTTGCGCTCGACCCGGAACGCCGTGCCGGCAGCGGCCAGCATCGCGTCGGCAAGCCGGCTGTCCTCGTCGTGCAGGATGCCGACCTCGACCTCGCGGTGGCGCCCCATGTAGACGGGCGTGAAACTGTGCACCGTCACCAGCACCGTGCGTCGGCCGGCGGCCTTGCGCTCCGCGATGATGGTGTCGATCCGGTCATGGAAGGGAATGTAGAGTGCCGCAGTCCGGGCATAGCGCTCGGCGACATCGAGGTCGTGATTGCCCGGAATGTCGTAGATTTCGCTCTTTTCCGGCATCGCGGCCGGCGATTCCGGCGGACGGTTGCAGTCGTAGATCAGTCTGGAAAAGCGCTGGGCGACGAGCGTGGCGTCGAGCGAGCGCGACAGCATCCTGGCCAGGTCGAGGGCGCCGGGGTCCCAGGCGATATGGCTCGACAGGGCCTCCTCGGAAAGCCCGAGATCCCCCGCCCGCTGCGGCAATGTCCGCGACGCGTGCTCACAGACGAGCAACACGTCTCCCGCCGCCGCCGCATTCTCGACGGAAACTGCGCCCCCGTCGGCGGCCGAAAGAATATCCGTTCTCAAGAGCATTCGGCAATTCTCCCCGGAGGCTTCGCGCCTCTCTACCTTCCGAAGAGAATTCTTCACGATTTGCTACAAGTCAATCCGGTTCTGAAAATTTCTCTTCAATATGCGGATTGACAGCGTGCCGGGCACGGTTGATAAATTTCCCATGGGCCGGCGGAGACCGGACTGGGGAACAAAAAATTCGTGCTCACGACGTCGAAAACAGTCTCGGACGTAATCCATGCGCATTTCGGAGGGTTGACGCCTGCCGAACGGCGGCTGGCGGAGAGTCTGCTCGAGAACTACCCCGTCTCCGGTCTGGGCAGCATCACCACCGTCGCGGAAAATGCGGGCGTATCCACGCCGACCGTCGCACGCATGGTGCAGAAGCTCGGCTACAAGGGCTATCCGGAATTCCAGGCGCATCTGCACCAGGAGCTCGAGGCCTCGATTTCAAACCCGATCGCCAAGCACGACCGCTGGGCCTCCAACGCGCCGGGCACCCATGTGCTCAACCGCTTTGCCGAAGCGGTGATGAACAACATGCGCCAGACGCTCAGCGAACTCGACGCCGCCACCTTCGACGAGGCGGCGAAGCTCCTCGGCGACAAGAAGCGCAGCGTCTATTTCGTCGGTGGCCGCATCACCGCGGCGCTCGCGGAATACTTCTTCACCCATATGCAGGTCATCCGGCCGAAGACGACGCTGATGTCGTCGAACGCCAGCTCATGGCCGCAGCACGTGCTGAACATGAGCGCGGGCGACGTGCTGGTGATCTTCGACATCCGCCGCTACGAGGCGGACATGGCGACGCTTGCCGCGGTCGCCAAGGCCGCCGGCGTGCAGATCATCCTCTTCACCGACCAGTGGACCTCGCCCGTCGTCAAGCACGCGGTGCACAGTTTCAAGGTCCAGATCGAAGCGCCGTCGGCCTGGGATTCCTCGGTGGTGACGCTTTTCGTCGTCGAGGCGCTGATCGAGGCGGTCCAGAGCTCGGCATGGGACGAGACCCGCGAGCGCATGAAGACACTCGAGGGCCTGTTCGAGCAGGCCCGACTTTTTCGCAAGTTGCGTTGATCCAGGAGGGGAAGAGGAAAAACGTTAGAAATCAATTGAGAAGAAGAGCAAGCGACCCCGGCGCGCGGGGCTGCGAGCTGTCACATAACTATCATCGAACCCGAATATCAGACGCGCGTCGCCTTCAAACAAAACAAGGAGAACTTCCGTGACCAGTCACTTCCGTCGCCTACTCTCGCTCTCGACCGCCATGGTCATCGCCTCCACGGCCGTCGCCGTCGCCGAACCGAGCGCCGAACTCGTCGAAGCCGCCAAGAAGGAAGGCGCGCTGACCACGATCGCCCTGCCCCACGACTGGTGCGGCTACGGTGCGGTCATCGAAGGCTTCAAGAAGAAGTACCCGGAAATCAGCGTCAATGAGCTGAACCCCGATGCCGGCTCGGCCGACGAAGTCGAAGCCGTCAAGGCCAACAAGGACAACAAGGGCCCGCAGGCTCCGGACGTCGTCGACGTCGGTCTCGCCTTCGGTCCGCAGATGAAGTCCGAAGGCCTGCTGATGCCCTACAAGGTCTCGACCTGGGACGAAATTCCGGACACCATCAAGGACGCCGAAGGCTACTGGTACGGCGACTACTACGGCGTGATGTCGCTCATCGTGAACAAGGACCTCGTCAAGGAAACCCCGAAGGACTGGTCCGACCTCCTGAAGGCCGACTATGCCGGTCAGGTCGCTCTCGCCGGTGACCCGCGCGCTTCCAACCAGGCGATCCTCGGCGTTCTCGCCGCCGGTCTCGCTTCCGGCGCCAAGGCCGGCCAGGAAGCCGGTGAAGCCGGTCTGAAGTACTTCGCCGAACTCAACAAGGCCGGCAACTTCGTACCCGTCATCGGCAAGTCCGGCACGCTCGCCCAGGGCTCGACCCCGATCGTCGTCGCCTGGGACTACAACGCGCTGTCCTGGAAGGACACGCTCGCCGGCAACCCGCCGGTCGACGTCGTCGTTCCGGAGTCGGGCGTTCTCGCCGGCGTCTACGTTCAGGGCATCTCGGCCTATGCGCCGCACCCGAACGCCGCCAAGCTCTGGATGGAATACCTCTATTCCGACGAAGGCCAGACCGCATGGCTCGCCGGCTATTGCCACCCGGCCCGCTTCAACGCGATGTCCAAGGCAGGCAAGATCCCGCAGGAACTGCTCGACAAGCTGCCGCCGGCCGCTTCCTACGAGAAGGCCTACTTCCCGACCCTCGAGGAAGTTGACGCCAACAAGGCTGCCGTCACCGGCGGCTGGGACAAGGTCGTCGGCGCCAACGTCCAGTAATTTGCTGTTGTGAAATGCCGCCCCGGTCTTGTGGCCGGGGCGGCTTTTCTCTTCAATGAGAAACAAGAAGTCGCGCTCCAGGCGCGCGAACAGGGGGATGATCACGATGGCGGCGAACAGTACCGTCGACAGCACCACACCACGTCCGGCATTGCGCCTGCCGCTCGAATGGATCGGGGTCGCCCCGTTTTTCCTCTTCGCCCTGCTCTTCCTGATCATGCCGACGATGAAGATCGTCATCGGCGCCTTCCAGACACCGGACGGCACCTTCACCCTCGAAAACCTGGCCGGCCTGTTCACGCCGTCGATCCTCGCGGCCTACTGGATCTCCATCAAGATCAGCCTCGCCTCGGCCCTCCTCGGCTGCGCCATCGGCTTTGCCATGGCGACCTCGGTCGTGCTCGGCGGCCTGCCGCGCTGGATCCGCGGGCCCCTCCTGACCTTTTCGGGTGTCGCCTCGAACTTCGCCGGCGTGCCGCTCGCCTTCGCCTTCCTCGCGACCCTCGGTCCGGTGGGCCTCGTCACCGTCTTCCTGCGCACCGAGATCGGCATTGATCTGCGCGCACTCGGCTTCAACCTCCTCTCCTTCTGGGGGCTGACGCTCACCTATCTCTTCTTCCAGATCCCGCTGATGGTGCTGATTATCACGCCGGCAATCGACGGCCTGAAGCGCGAATGGAAGGAGGCCGCCTCCATCCTCGGCGCCAGCAACCTGCAGTACTGGCGCATGGTCGCCTTCCCGATCCTGCTGCCGTCGCTTCTCGGCACCATGGCGCTGCTGTTCGCAAATGCGTTCGGCGCTGTCGCAACCGCGATCGCCCTCACCGGCTCATCGCTGAACATTGTGCCGATCCTGCTCTTTGCGCAGATCCGCGGCGACGTGCTCGGCAATCCCCATCTGGGTTACGCACTCGCCTTCGGCATGATCCTGGTCACGGGGGCCGCCAATGCAATCTACATCTGGCTGCGCGCCCGCAGCGAAAGGTGGCTGAAATGAAAAAGCTCTGGGCTTGGGGCGCGCTCACGTTCGGGCTCCTCTATTTCCTCCTGCCGCTCGTCGGCATGACCAATTTCTCGCTGAAGATGCGTCGTGGCGAATACTCCTTCGACGCCTATGCCAAGGTGCTCGGCGACGCCCAGTTCCAACAGACCTTCAGCTATTCGGTGACGATGGCGCTCGTGACGATCGTCTTCGGCGTCGTGCTCGTCGTGCCGACCGCCTACTGGGTGCGACTGCGCCTGCCGTCGCTGCGGCCCTATATCGAATTCGTGACGCTCCTGCCGCTCGTCATTCCGGCGATCGTCATCGTCTTCGGCTATATCCGTCTCTACAACACCTCGAGCTGGCTGCCGCTCACCGGCACGGCCTTCGGCACCAACATCCTGCTGATGTTCGGCTATGCGACGCTGTCGCTGCCCTACATGTACCGCGCGGTCGACACCGGGCTTGCCGCCATCGACGTGCGCACGCTGACGGAAGCCGCCCAGAGCCTCGGCGCCGGCTGGACCCGCATCCTCTTCCGGATCATCCTGCCGAACGTCCTGATCGCCGTGCTCTCCGGCGCCTTCCTGACCTTCGCCATCGTGATCGGCGAGTTCACCATGGCGGCGCTGCTCAACCGGCCGGCCTTCGGCCCGTACATGCAGCTTCTCGGCGCCAACCGCGCCTACGAGCCGGCCGCTCTCGCGGTGATCGCCTTCGGCATCACCTGGGGCTGCCTCGGCCTGATCCAGCTCGTCTCCCGCTTCCAGAAAACAATCCAACGCCCCGCCTGAGGACGAAACGCATGAGCTTCCTGACGCTGACCCACATCCAGAAGTCTTTCGGGCCTGTCAAAGTCGTGCACGACTTCAACATGTCGATCGACAAGGGCGAATTCGTCTCCTTCCTCGGCCCGTCGGGCTGCGGCAAGACGACGATCCTGCGCATGGTCGCCGGTTTCGAGACGCCGACCGGCGGCACGATCACCATCGACGGCCGCGACCAGTCGAGCCTCAAGCCCAACCAGCGCAACATCGGCATGGTCTTCCAGGCCTATGCGCTGTTCCCGAACATGAACGTCTTCGACAACGTCGCCTTCGGCCTGAAGATCCACGGCATGGCCAGGGCCGACATCGAGAAGCGCGTGAAGGAGATGCTGGAACTCATCCATCTCGGACATCTCGCCGAGCGCTATCCCTACCAGCTCTCGGGCGGCCAGCAGCAGCGCATCGCGCTCGCCCGGGCGCTCGCGCCGAAGCCGCAGGTGCTGCTGCTCGACGAGCCCCTCTCCGCACTCGACGCCAAGATCCGCGTCTCGCTGCGCGAGGAAATCCGCCAGATCCAGCAGCAGCTCGGCATCACGACGATCTTCGTCACCCACGACCAGGAGGAGGCTCTCTCGATCTCCGACCGCGTGGTGGTGATGAATGCCGGCCGCGCCGACCAGATCGGCACGCCCTTCGAGATCTACAACAAGCCGGCGACCCGCTTCGTCGCCTCCTTCGTCGGAACGCTGAACGTCATCGACGCCGTCGTCGCCGATCCCGCCGCCTCGACGGTGCGTATCGGCGAAGAGGTGGTCTCGCTCAAGGAATCGCTTGCCGCAAACAAGGCCGGCGCGACCGTCCAGCTCGCGCTGCGACCGGAAGCGGCCTCCCTCACCGAACGGCCGAACGGCAACCTCTCGCTGACGGGCCGGGTCGTCTCCAGTCACTTCCTCGGCTCGGTCATCCGCACCGGCGTCAGCATCGGCGGCAACGTCGTCTCCTTCGACAGCTTCAACGACCCGGGCGTCAAGCCGCCGGCAGTCGGGGAAACGGTCGCGCTGCGCCTCGACGCCGGCGATCTCTTGCTGCTTCGCGAGTGACCTTTTGCCGCGGACGGCGGAAGCCGCCCGCGCCAGTTTCCCGCCAGCTTGGGCCTCTACGACTCCGCCCGGCAAGGGGATATGCGACATGAGCACGAACGCCGACGACCGGTCTTTGGCCGAGCGGTTCAGGGATGAATTTCTGCGCTGGAAGAACGGCTCGGTCACACGCCGACATTTCCTTGGCGTCACCGGCCTCGGCCTCGCCGCGGCGATGCTCGGCGGACCCCCGACGCTCCCCGGCAGAGCCTCCGCCGCCGATCTCGGTCGCCGCGTCTCGCTCGCCACCTGGCCGAACTACCATGATCCCGCCTCCTTCGAGGCCTTCACGGCGGCGACCGGCGTCGAGGTGGACGTCCGGGTCTACGGTTCCAACGAGGACATGTTCGCCGCCGTAGGCTCCGGCGCCTTTCAATGCGATCTCTGCGTCCCGACCAACTACGCAATCCCGAACTACATGGCCCGCGAACTGCTGGACGAGATCGAACTCGGTCGGGTCCGCAACTTCGACGCCTCGGCCATCGATACCCGCTTCGCCTCGGCAGGAACCGTCAACGGCAGGATCTATGCCCTGCCGAAGAACTGGGGCACCACCGGAATTGCGGTCAATACCCGCCATATCGGCAGTCCGGTCGCGCGCTGGAAAGACTTCTTCGACCTCGCGCAGACGGACGCCAGCGGCCGCACGATCATCCACGACTATCAATTGACGGCCGTCGGCAACGCCCTTGTCGCGCTCGGCTTTTCTTTCAACTCGGTCGACCCGCAGGAACTCGAAAAGGCCGAGGAGCTGCTGATCCGGGTCAAGCCGCATCTCTACGCGATCGACAGCGACTATCAGGCGCCGATGCGCTCGGAGGACGCCTGGCTCAGCATGTGCTGGGTCAACGACGCCGCCCAGCTCCATCGCGACCTGCCCGAGATCGAATACGTCATCGGTGCCGACGGCGGCGAACTCTGGTGCGATTTCTACGCGATCCCGACTGCGGCCCCGCACAAGGCGGCCGGCTATGCGCTGCTGAACTTCCTCCTCGATCCGGCGGTGGCCGTGCGCGAGCACATCGCCAACGGCGCGCCGACGACCGACAGCCGCGTGCTGGCCCTGCTGCCGGAAGAAGTGACCTCCAACCGCATCGTCTATCCGGAGGCCGCCGCGCTCACGCCGCTCGAATTCGGCGCCGCCGTTACCATGTTCGATGCCGGACGTAACGGCGTGATGGAACGATTCAGGGCCGCCTGACACTTTTCCGGATCACGGATTTCCGTTTACGGCCAATAGCTTGCCGCAGAAACCGGAATCACTTCGCGACGGCCTTGAACCGTGGCCAGGGATCCCGCCGCCGCGGCGAATTCGAATCCGAAATCAACCACTTGCCGGCGGGCGTTGAATCAAAGTCTCGGCGTCTCAGGCAGCGTCATCCGTGCGCTCGTCCGCCTTCACCGGCACGTAGTTGAGCACCGGCCCGAGCCAGCGTTCGACCTCCGAAACCGCCATGCCCTTGCGCGCGGCATAGTCCTCGACCTGGTCCCGCTCCACCTTCGCCACCCCGAAATAGTAGCTCTCGGGATGGGCGATGTAGAGGCCGGAGACCGACGAGCCGGGCCACATGGCATAGCTTTCGGTAAGCTCCACGCCGGTCGCGGCCTCGGCGTCCAGGAGGTCGAAGAGCGTCCGCTTCTCGGTGTGGTCGGGCTGGGCGGGATAGCCGGGCGCCGGGCGGATGCCGGCATAGGCCTCGCCGATCAGCTCCTCGTTCGTCAGGGCCTCGTCCGCGGCATAGCCCCAGAACTCGCGCCGCACACGCTCATGCATCCGCTCGGCGAAGGCTTCCGCCAGGCGGTCGGCGAGCGCCTTGACGAGGATCGAGGAATAGTCGTCGTTCGCCCGCTCGAAGCGCTCGGCGATCGCGATCTCCTCGAAGCCTGCGGTCACCACGAAGCCGCCGACATAGTCGGCAACCCCGCTCGCTGCCGGCGCGACGAAGTCGGAAAGGGCGACGTTCGGGCGGCCCTCCCGCTTCGAAACCTGCTGGCGGAGCGTATGGAAGGTCGCAAGGTCTTCGCTCCGGCTCTCGTCGGTGAAGAGGCGGATGTCGTCGCCGACGGCATTCGCCGGCCAGAAGCCGATCACGGCGCGCGGCCGGAACCAGCCTTCGGCGACGATCTTGTCGAGCATCTCCCGCGCATCGGCGAAGAGCTGGCGCGCCGCCTCCCCCTGGCTCTCGTCTTCGAGGATCGCGGGATAGCGTCCCTTCAGCTCCCAGGTCTGGAAGAAGGGCGTCCAGTCGATGTAGTCGACGAGTTCCGAGACGTCATAGTGGTCGAAGACCTTCGTGCCGAGAAAGCTCGGCTTTGCCGGCCGGTACTTCTCCCAGTCGGGTTTCATCGCATTCTCGCGGGCACGGGCGAGCGGCAGCCGCTGCTTCTCGCGCTCCGACCGCGCATGTGCCTCCGCCACCTTCTGGTACTCGGCGCGGACCGTCTCGACATAGCCGTCCTTCGCCTCCGGCGACAGCAGCGCCGAGACGACGCCGACGGCCCGGCTCGCATCCGTCACATAGACCGCCTGCCCGCGCCTGTATTGCGGGCTCACCTTGACGGCCGTGTGGACGCGGCTCGTCGTCGCCCCGCCGATCAGCAGCGGAATGTCGAAGCCGTCCCGCTCCATCTCGGAAGCCACATGCACCATCTCGTCCAGCGAGGGGGTGATGAGGCCGGACAGTCCGATGATGTCGACCTTCTCGGCGATTGCCGTTTCGAGGATCTTTGAGGCCGGCACCATGACGCCGAGATCGATGATCTCGTAATTGTTGCAGGCGAGCACGACGCCGACGATGTTCTTGCCGATGTCGTGGACATCGCCCTTGACCGTCGCCATCAGCACCTTGCCGGCGCTCTGGCGCTGATCGCCGCCATTCAGCCGTTTCTCTTCCTCCATATAGGGAAGGAGGACCGCGACCGCCTGTTTCATCACGCGGGCGGATTTCACCACCTGCGGCAGGAACATCTTGCCGGCCCCGAAGAGGTCGCCGACCACGTTCATGCCCGCCATCAGCGGGCCTTCGATGACGTGCAGCGGACGTTCCGCGGCAAGGCGCGCCTCCTCGGTGTCCGCTTCGATGAAATCGGTGATGCCGTTGACGAGCGCGTGCTCGAGCCGCTTCTCGACCGGCCATTCGCGCCAGGCGAGATCCTGCGCCCTCGCCTCCTTGCCGGCCGCGCCGCGGAAGCGCTCGGCGATCTCCAGCAGCCGCTCGGTGGCGTCCCTGCGGCGGTTCAGCACCACGTCCTCGCAGGCCTCTTTGAGGTCCGGATCGATGCTCTCGTAGACGGCGAGCTGGCCGGCATTGACGATGCCCATGTCCATGCCCGCCTGGATGGCGTGGTAGAGGAACACGGCGTGCATCGCCTCGCGCACCGGCTCGTTGCCGCGGAAGGAGAAGGAGAGATTGGAAACGCCGCCCGAGATATGCACCAGCGGCATCTTCTGCCTTATGGTGCGGGTCGCCTCGATGAAGTCGACGCCGTAATTGTCGTGCTCCTCGATGCCGGTCGCGACCGCGAAGATGTTCGGGTCGAAGATGATGTCCTCCGGCGCAAAGCCGGCCTTTTCGGTGAGCAGCCTGTAGGCCCGCTCGCAGATCGCGACCTTTCGCGCATAGGTGTCCGCCTGCCCGTCTTCGTCGAAGGCCATCACCACGACGGCCGCGCCGTAATTGCGGATGAGCCTCGCCTGGGCGAGGAAGTTTTCTTCCCCCTCCTTGAGCGAGATCGAGTTGACCACCGCCTTGCCCTGCACGCATTTGAGGCCTGCCTCGATGATCGCGAACTTCGACGAGTCGATCATCACCGGCACGCGGGCGATGTCCGGCTCGGCCGCGATCAGGTTGAGGAACTCGACCATCGCCCCTTCGGAATCGATGAGCCCCTCGTCCATGTTGACGTCGATGATCTGGGCGCCGTTCTCCACCTGGTCGCGGGCGACGGAGAGCGCACCGGCATAATCGCCGGCGGTAATCAGCTTGCGGAATTTCGCCGAGCCGGTGACGTTCGTGCGCTCGCCGACATTGACGAAGGGGATGTCCTTCGTCAGCACAAAGGGTTCAAGCCCGCAGAGCGACATGAAGGGCCGGTGCTCGGGAACCTGCCGCGGTGCCGAGCCCGCGACGGCAGCGGCGATCGCCCGGATGTGTTCGGGCGTCGATCCGCAACAGCCGCCGACGACGTTGACGAGCCCCTCGCGCGCAAACGCGGCGACCTGGCGGGCCATGTCGTCGGGGGTCTCGTCGTACTGCCCGAATTCGTTCGGCAGCCCGGCATTCGGATAGGCGCAGATGAAGGTGTCGGCGACGCCCGACAGCTCCTGCAGGTGCGGCCGCATGGCATCCGCCCCGAGCGCACAGTTGAGCCCGATCGTGAACGGCCGGGCATGGCGGACGGAGTACCAGAAGGCCGACGGCGTCTGGCCGGAGAGCGTGCGGCCGGAAAGATCGGTGATCGTGCCGGAGATCATCACCGGCAGGCGGATGCCCTTCTCCGCGAACCGCTCCTCGCAGGCGAAGATCGCCGCCTTGGCGTTCAGCGTGTCGAAGATCGTCTCGATCAGGATGATGTCGGCCCCACCGTCGATCAACCCGTCGATCTGCTCGCCATAGGCAAGCCGCAGGTCGTCGAAACGCACGGCGCGGTAGCCCGGATTGTTGACGTCGGGCGAGATCGAGGCGGTGCGGTTGGTCGGCCCGATCGCGCCGGCCACGAAGCGGCGGCGGCCGTCCTCGCGCTCGGCCCGGATCGCCGCGCGCCGTGCCACCCGCGCGCCCTCGCGGTTGAGATCGTAGACCGCCCCTTCCATCCGGTAATCCGCCTGGGCGATGCGGGTCGAGGAGAAGGTGTTCGTCTCGAGGATATCCGCGCCGGCCTTGGCGTAGCGGTAATGGATCTCCTCGATCGCATCGGGCTGGGAGAGCGTCAGAAGGTCATTGTTGCCCTGCTGGTGGCAGGCGCAGCCGAGAAAGCGCTCGCCGCGGAAATCGTCCTCGCCGAAACCGAGCGCCTGGATCTGCGTGCCCATGGCGCCGTCGATGACCAGGATGCGCTCGCGCGCGGCCTTGGCGAGGGCGGCCGAAATCTCCGCCCCGTCGCGTTTGATGACGTCCGTATCAAACAATGTGTCGAGCATGGCGCACTCCCCTGTTCCGATCGCGACATCCGCAAATCACATAAAGATATGTTTATGTCAACATGCGTTTATCTTCCGCCTGTCGAAATGCAACTTCCGACGCCGCAGCAAGTTCCCGTGGTGACACGGCCGCGACGGGCCGATATAGGATTCAACCGATTAGAAGGTGCACGTGACGGAGGACGCCATGCCCGAAACCGCCAAGCATACGGGTCTCGCCTATCGCTGGGCCGATCGCCCCTATCACCGCAAATGGCTTCTCGACCGGGCGGATGAGCTCTTAGACGTCTTCCAGTTCGCGAGCATCAATCCGAAGGGCGGCTTCTTCGACCTGAAGCGAGACGGCACGCCGCTTGTCGTCGACAATCCGGTCCGCGGCATCCACACCGCCGCCCGCATGGTCCACTGCTTTGCGATCGGCGACCTGCTCGGACGTCCCGGCTCGGCCGATGTCGTCGACCACGGCATGCAGTTCCTCTGGAACCGCCACCGCGACCGGCAGCACGGCGGCTATTTCTGGCAGGTGGACGACAATGGTCCGGTCGACGCCAGCAAGCAGGGCTACGGCCACGCCTTCGTGCTGCTCGCCGCCTCCTCCGCCAAGATCGTCGGCCACCCGCTCGCCGAAGCCATGCTCGACGACGTCACCGAGATCCTCCAGACCCGTTTCTGGGAAGAGTCCCACGGCGCCATCGCCGAGGAGTTTTCGGCCGACTGGTCACCGGTCCCCGGCTATCGCGGCCAGAATTCCAACATGCACCTCACCGAAGCGCTGATGGCCGCCTTCGAGGCGACCGGCGAGCGCCACTACCTCGAAAAGGCCGAGCGGATCGCCGATCTCGTCATCCGCCGCCGCGCCGCCGAATGCGGCTGGCGGGTGCCGGAGCATTTCGACGAGGACTGGCATCTCGACCGCGACTACCGCGGCAACGAGATGTTCCGCCCCTCCGGCACCACGCCCGGCCACTGGCTCGAATGGGCCCGCCTCGTCCTCCAGCTCTGGGTGCTCGGCGGCAAGCGCCACGACTGGATGCCGGAGGCCGCCCGTGCCCTGTTCTTCCAGTCGATGTCGCTCGGCTGGGACCGCACCCACGGCGGCTTCTTCTACACGCTCGACTGGGAGAATGCGCCCGCCCGCCGCTCGAAACTCTGGTGGCCGCTCTGCGAGGGCGCCGCCGCCGCCCACTATCTCGCCGAACACCTGCCGAGCGATTTCCACGAGGAGAGCTACCGCCGCATCTGGAGCTTCATCGCCCGCCACAGCCTCGACCGCACCCATGGCGGCTGGTTCGAGGAACTGACCGAGGACCTTTCGCCTGCGACCACCATCTTCCCCGGCAAGGGCGACATCTACCACGCGCTCCAGGCCTGCCTGATCCCGCTCTTCCCGGCGACCGCAAGCCTCACGCGGATGATCTCCGAAACCGGCGGCCCGACCCTGGAGGGTTGAGGCCTTCCATTCTCCCCCTGGGTGGGGGGAGACTTCGGAGCGAAGCGACCTGACGGAGCGCGTTTGTGGATCCTCGGGTCAAGCCCGAGGATGACCGAGGGTGGGGGACCTCGGTGCTCAAAGCGGACCTCCTGGAGTGCGGAGATATCTGCAACGCTCCCGGCGACACATGAGAGGTTGTCATCCTCGGGCTTGACCCGAGGATCCAGACCCGATGACGACCCCTCACTCCTGCCGCGGCTCGACGAGGCTGCCGTCGCTCAGCGTGTCGCTTGGATGCAGGATCACCACGTCGCCGGGTTCGAGCCCGGAGGTGACCTCGGCATGCTCGTCGTTCATGTGGCCGATACCGACCTCGGTCTGGCGCGCGCGCCCGTCGCGGATGACGAAGAGGTTCCAGTTGCGCCCGTCGCGGAAGAGCGCGCTCAGCGGCACCTGCAGCACGTCCTCCCCTTCCCACAGTGTCAGCCGCGCATAGACGCGGAAATTGTGCCCGAGCCGCGGATCGCTCTCCTGCAGGTCGAGCACGAGGTTGACCCGCTGCTCCTCGATCCCGAGCGCCGAAACCTTGGTAAAACCCGCCGGGTCGATGCGCCGCACGACCGCCGGCAGCGCTCGGTCGCCGCCCCAGTCGACGATCTCCGCCTTCGCACCCGGCGCGATCCGCACGGCATCCGAGGAGAGAAGATCGACCGCCACTTCGAGATCGGCCGGGTCGCCGATCTCGGCGATCTTGGTGCCGGTCGTGACCGGCTGCTCGCTCTTTGCGAAGACCGCCAGCACCACGCCGTCCACCGGCGCCGTCACGTAGACGCAGCAGCTGCCGCCCCGGTCGGCCGGCGCCGAGGCCGGCTGGATGAGCCGCGCCTCGGCGCTCGCAAGCTCAGCCTTGCGAAGCTCGATCGCCGCCCCCGCCGAGGCGAGCTGCGCCTCCAGAACCTCGACGTCGGTGCGCGCCTTCTGCAGCTGGCTCTCGGCGATGTAGCGGGTCTTTTCGAGCTGGACGGCGCGGACGAGGTTGTCGCGCGCGAAATCGAGGTCGGACTTGATCCGCCGGTAATCGGTCTCCGCCATCGAGACGGCGGCGCGCGCGGCATCACGGGCGGCGGCAAGCTCGGCCTCGCTGCGGCGGTCGATCAGCGGCGGGTCGAGCGGATGGATCGCCGCGACCAGCGTCACGTCCGCCTTCACCCGGTCGCCCTCGTCGAGCACCGTGCGGGCGAGATGGCCGGCGATCGGCGCCGAGACGGTGTAGACGTCGCGCACCCGCGTGATGCCCTCCTGCGAGATCGTCACCCTGAGCGGCCCGCGCTCGACGAGGCCGGTATCGACCGGCTGCGGCTTTTCCCGGAGCGCATAGGCGAAGCCCGCGATGATCGCCGCGACGACCAGCAGGAAGCCCGCCCGTTTCAGCCATTTGGACCACATGCACCTTACTCCCTGGACTTCAGGACGCTTACGAGATCGAGCCTGTCGATGCGCCGCCGGACGATCAGCGCCGAGACCAGCGACGCGCCCATGACGACGAGGCTCGCGATCGCGAACGTCTGCGAATTGACGACGAAGGGGACACGAAAGAGATCGCTGGCGAGCCCTTCGATCACCAGCATGGAAAACAGGTAGCCGAGCAGCCAGCCGAACGGCTGGGCGACGAGCACGACGACGGCGAGTTCGGTGAGCAGCACGCTCGACACCTCCGTGCGCGTGAAGCCGAGCACCCTGAGGCTCGCGAGCTCCCGCGCCCGCTCCGAAAGCTGGATGCGGGCGGAATTGTAGATGAGCCCGAAGGCGACGATGACGGCGAGTGTCGTATAGACCGTCGTCATCGTCGCGATGTTCTTCTCGATCGTCGCCCGGAACTGCTGCCGCGACAGCCCGATCAACATGATGTAGGCGACCGCCGGCGTATTCTTGACGCTGTCGTAGAGCGCCTCCTTCAGCACCGGATCGACGGAGATCCGGGCGCCGGAAATCCGCCGCCCGTCGCCGATCAGCCGGTCGAGCGCGTCGATGCGCATGTAGGCGTCGATGCCGACGAGGCTCTGCACGATGCCGGTCACCGGCACGTCGATCCGCCGGTGGTCCTTCTCGACCAGCTCCACCTCCACCAGGTCGCCGACCTTCAGCTCCAGCGCCTCGGCGACGCGGCCGATGACGAGAAGCCCCGAGGACGGCGGCTCGATCGGCCGCATCTCCGCATCCATGATCCGCCCGAGCTCGCCATCCTCCGGCATGCCGAGGATGGCGAGGTCCTTCTCGTGGTTCTTGTTGCGCAGCTTGACGGCGATCGAGCGGAACGGCTCGGCCCGCGTCACCCCCGGCATGTGGCGGATGGCGTCGAGGGCGGCCGGCGACCGCTCCCGGTCGAGCCGGAGCGTCGCGTCCTGCCGCTCCATGCGGAAGAAGATCTGCTCCACCATGTAGTCGACGGAGTCCGACGAGAACATTGCGACGACGAGGAGCGCCACCGAAAGCGCGACCCCGAGCGAGGTCAGCAGCGAGCGCACCGGCGTGCGGATGATCTGCCTGACCGCCATGATCGTCAGCTGCGAGAAAAGCTTGGAGCTCAGCTGCCGGCGGAAGAGCGAACGGAACCGCACCGGCGCCGGCGGCCGCATCGCAACCGCCGCCGGCAGCACGATCACCGACCAGATCGCCTTGCCGGCACCGACGACCGCGGCGGCAACACTGACGCCGCCGGAAATCGCGTAGAGATCGACGCTCTCGCGGAAGATCAGGAACGGAAACGAGAAGAATTCCGCATAGAGCCGCGTCAGCCCGCGGCCGATCCAGTTGCCGGCGACGAAGCCGATCGCGACCCCGATCAGCGCGATCACGATGGTGAGCTTGGCATAGTGCCAGGCAACCTCGAAATCGCGGTAGCCGAGCGCTTTCAGAAGTCCGATCTGCTCGCGCTCGAGCGTGATCAGCCGCGTCAGGATCATGTTGACGAGGAAGGCCGCGACGAAAAGGAAGATCGGCGGGATGATCGCCGCCATGGCGCGCAGCTGGATGAGCTCGTTGTCGAGGAAGGTGTGCGAGATCTGGTCCTTGCGCAGATACGTCCCCTGCCCGCCGTAAGGATCGAGCAGGTCGTCGATCGCGGAGATCAGATGATCGGTATCGGCACCCCGGAGCACGGTGAACGACGCGTTGTTGAAGGCGCCGTCCATGTCCATCACGCCCTCGAGCGCCATGCGGGTCATGTAGAAGACGCCGAAGCGGCGCGGATCGGGCACCATGTCGCCGGGACCGATCGCGTAGATGTATTCGGGCGAAAGCACGATGCCGGTCACCGTCAGCGTCTGCTTGCGGCCGTTCATGATCGCGTCGAAGGTGCTGCCCTGCGTGAGCCGGTGGGCGAGCGCAAAGCTTTCGAGCACCGCCGCCTCGTGCGGACGATCGGGCTCCGGCAGGCGCCCGCTGCGGATATAGAGCCGGTTCACCGCCGGCTGGCCGCCGTCGGGGATCGAGACGGCAATGCCGGTCGCGGGCTCGGCCATGCCGGGCATGTCGAGCAGCACGTAGTCGACGATCCTCAAGTCCACGCCGCCCACCCCTTCCAGCGCGGCGATGCGTTCCTTCAGATGGAGCGGCGCCCGGTTCGCCGTGACGAAGAGATTGCCGAACCGGTAGCGGTCGTAGAAGACCGCGCGCGTCTCCTCGAGCGAGCGATAGGCGCCGATCGCCAGGATGATCGTCATCACCCCGCAGGCCATGACGAGCGCGACCGCCAGCACCTGGGCCCAGAGCCTCAGGATGTCGCGGAAGAGCTTGCGGTCGAGCATCGACATGGCGCGTCACCAGACCACGGAGGACGGCGGCAGGCGCTCGGTATTGATGACCGTCTCGGCGATCTGCCCGTCATGGAAGGTGAGCACACGGTGGGCGATCTGCCGGATCGCCGCATTGTGGGTGATGATCGCCGTCGTCGTCTTCAGCTCCTCGTTGATCCGGCAGAGCGCTTCCAGCACGAGAATACCGGTCTTCGAATCGAGCGCCCCCGTCGGTTCGTCGCAGAGCAGCACCTCCGGTCGCTTGGCGATCGCCCGGGCGATCGCCACCCGCTGCTGCTCGCCGCCGGAAAGCTGCGCGGGAAAATGGTCCATCCGCTCCTTCAGCCCCACCATTTCCAGCGCCTCGCCGGGCTTCATCGGGTTGCGCGATATCTCGGTGACGAGGGCCACGTTTTCCCATGCGGTCAGGCTCGGGATCAGGTTGTAGAACTGGAAGACGAAGCCGACATGGTCGCGCCGGTAGAGCGTCAACTGCCGCTCGGAGAGGCTCGTCAGCTCGTGGTCGGCGAAGCGCACCCGGCCCGACGTCGCCTGGTCGAGCCCGCCCATGATGTTGAGGAGCGTCGACTTGCCGCTGCCGGACGGCCCGAGCAGCACGAGGATCTCCCCGCCTTCGAGCGTGAGGTTGATGCCGCGCAGGGCCTTAACCTCCACGTCGCCCGTCCGGTACGACTTGGTGACGTTTTCAACGAGAAAGAGTGGCTCGGCCATGGCTCACCTTACAACATGTGGCGCGACCATAAAGCAGGCCGGCAAGCCCCGCGTTGACAAAAGTCAACGCCGGCGCCCCGGGGCAGCAAGCCTCGCACCAGTTTCGCAGCCTACCACCGGCTTGCAGGAGACGATGTTTGTGGGCATACTCGCCAACCGCGAATGCAGCCCTGTCGTGCAGACTGATCATGAGGATCTGTGATGGCGTATGATTGGAGTGGCGTGCGTACCCAGCGTATCAGGAGGCTGAAACTGGCGGCAATCACCGTGGTCGGCCTTTTCATCATCTCGGCCCCCGTGCTGGCCTTTTCCTGACAATTCGAAGGCACCCGGCCGCCAATGTCGCGAGTCCCCGCCTCCCCCGTGTGGGGGGAGGTTGCACAATCACGGCTTGGCGAAGCCAAGTCGCGGATTTTGTTGGTGATGGGCCCGGTTCCCGTAGCACGTCCCTCACCTTTGCCCCTCACCCTGACCCTCTCCCCGCAAGCCGGGCGAGGGAACGGCTGACGGCGGTGCCGCTTGTCCCTTCTCCCCGCGTGCGGGGGTGAGGTACGGTTCGC
>UEGQ01000040.1 GCA_900466005.1 Hyphomicrobiales bacterium | reverse complement strand
ACCTGCCGATGCACCTGCGCGAGCACGAGGGTCTGACCTGCATCCTCGTCGGCAACGATCTTGCCGTCATCTCTCCTCTCTGTGATCGCGCCGCCGCCTTCCAGCGCGCGCTGAACGCCGCCGCCTGCCTCTGTTTCACCACCGTCCTCTCGCCGGGCAGCGACGACACGCACCGCGACCACATGCATCTCGACGGGATGAAGCGGACGGGCGGCTATCGGTATTGCCGGTGAACGGCGGGGGATGGGATGCGGGGGATTGCGGCAGGAGCGGACCTCCGTTCGCCCGCGATAGATGACCGACTTGGGCTCGGAAGGTCACGGTCCGCAACTGGAACGAAGGTACCAACCATCGCAAGCCTTTGCTGGGGCCGCGTCGGAAGTTCATTGTCCGGCGGATCATCCTCACGCCGTATGCCAGCTTGTAGAGAGAAGCCCGCATTGTATAGGAATAGATGATAATAGTTTGAATGCTGCGTCGGCTCTAAAGAGGAGCGAGACGAAGTTGGAGAAGATCGTCCATGAGCCTACCCACCTCGCTCTATCCCGAGAGAAATGTTGTGGACCTCGCGGCACTGGCAAGACTGCAAGACGCAGGTTGCCGGGAGCGTCGCACGCGCCTTTCCAATTGGCTCGTTGAGGTTGGCCTGGATGGGGCCCTGATCACGCGACCTCAGCACCTGACATACTTTTTTGGATTGCGGGGATGGAGAAGCTCGCCAGCCTCGGGGTTCGTCGGCCGTGACGGCTTCGGTTTGATCTCGGTCGGCAATTCAATGGAGTCTGACGTCTACGCCGATGAAACGGTCCGGTTCGACGATTCGATGTTCGGGACCACTTTCGAAGACCGCGAGCGAGCGCGAATTGCGTCGTTGGATATCCGCCTGGCTAAAACGAAGGCGCTTGGCGCGGATTGCACCTATGTCGCAGGACAGACCATCACACCGATATCCGGGCAGATCTCGTCGATGCGCCGACGCAAGTACCCGGATGAAGTCGCGCTGATTTCCGCGGCCATTGCCGCCAATGAAGCTGGATACCGTGCGATTGCGCCGCATATCGCCCCCGGACTTCTGGAAACCGAAGTGTTTGCCCTGTTTCAGGGAGCTGCAATTGTGGCTGCGGGACAGACGATGGGGGAGCTAGGCAACGATTTTCGTGGGGGACAGCCAGGCGGCCGGCCTCGACCCGTGCCTCTGGTGGAGGGCGATCTTCTGCCCGTGGATGCCGGAGCGGTCGTCGCAAACTATTTTTCCGATATGTGCCGGACTTTCGCTGTGTCGGGGACACGAGCGCCGGTGCAGGAGGAAGCCTTCAGCCGCGTTGTTCATGCACTGTCAATAGCCGAAGACATGATCCGGCCGGGCGTTCGATGCGGGACAGTTTTCCAGGAGATTGCATCCCTCCTGAATAGCCACCGCGATGACTGGCGCTTTGACCACCACTTGGGCCATGGGCTTGGCTTGGATCCGGTCGAGCGCCCGTTCATAAATTCGGGTTCGAACGACATCTTTGAAGAGGGCTGTACGTTCACTCTCGAACCCGGCTTGTACGGTGACAATCTCCGGGGCGGAATACGTCTCGAGCAGAATTACGTCATAGAAAATGGCGCTCTTCGCCGGCTATCCAACTTACCTCTGGACATCTGAAAATGTCGCGGCCCCGAACGCTCGCTCCGGGGAGGGACCGCCGCTCATCTTGATGCTGGATGAGCCGATCTCTGCGCTCGACGTATCGATCCAACAGGAAATCCTGA
>UEGQ01000014.1 GCA_900466005.1 Hyphomicrobiales bacterium | reverse complement strand
CAATCCCCACCACACGATGCCGCTTCTCTCGACCATTCCCGTTAGACGACACCGTCCGCCCTGTCAGAGGAGTCTGCAATGATCGCACGTTTTCCGACGTGGTTGGCTGGGCCGACAAGCCCCTCCTGCTCCATGCGTTCGACGAGGGATGCCGCCCGGTTATAGCCGATGGAGAGCTTGCGCTGGATGTAGGAGGTCGAGCATTTCTTGTCGCGCATGACGATCTTCACCGCCTTTTCATAGAGGTCGCTCGCATCCTCCTCGCCCGTGGCCGAGCGGTCGAAGACGGCTTCCTCCTCATCGGCTTCGTTCTCCTCTGCCTCTTCCGTGACCGTGCCGAGGTAGTCGGGCCGACCTTGCGTCTTCAGGTGTGCCACCACCTTCTCCACCTCGTGGTCGGAGACGAACGGCCCGTGCACGCGCGCGATGCGACCGCCGCCCATCATGTGCAGCATGTCGCCTTGGCCGAGCAGATGTTCCGCCCCCTGTTCGCCGAGAATGGTGCGGCTGTCGATCTTGGAGGTCACCTGGAAAGAGATGCGTGTCGGGAAATTCGCCTTGATCGTGCCGGTAATGACATCGACCGACGGGCGCTGCGTCGCCATGATCAGGTGGATGCCCGCCGCGCGGGCCATCTGCGCCAGCCTCTGGATCGCGCCTTCGATCTCCTTGCCGGCAACCATCATGAGATCTGCCATCTCGTCGACGATGACGACGATGTACGGCATCGGGGAAAGGTCCATTTCCTCCTGCTCATAGACCGCCTCGCCTGTCGACCGGTCGAAGCCCGTCTGGATCGTGCAGAGGATGGTCTCGCCCTTGGCGCGGGCAGCGGCGGCGCGGCCGTTGTAGCCGTCGATGTTGCGCACGCCGAGGCGCGACATCTTGCGATAGCGGTCTTCCATCTCACGCACGGCCCATTTGAGTGCCATCACCGCCTTCTTCGGATCGGTGACGACAGGGGTCAGAAGATGCGGAATGCCGTCATAGACCGAGAGTTCGAGCATCTTCGGATCGACCATGATCAAGCGGCATTCTTCCGGCTTGAGTCGATAGAGCAGCGACAGGACCATCGTGTTGATGGCGACGGACTTGCCCGAACCGGTCGTGCCGGCAACGAGCAGGTGCGGCATCTTCGCGAGTTCGGCGATGACCGGTTCTCCGCCGATGGTCTTGCCGAGGCAGACCGGCAGCTGGAAGCGGGTCTCGGTATAGTCCCGCGATTCGATGAGTTCGCGGAAGTAGACGGTTTCGCGGACAGGGTTCGGCAGTTCGATGCCGATCACGTTGCGGCCAGGCACCACGGCGACGCGGGCGGAGAGCGCCGACATCGAGCGGGCGATGTCGTCGGAAAGACCGATGACGCGTGAGGACTTGACGCCGGGTGCGGGCTCGAACTCGTAGAGCGTGACCACCGGGCCGGGGCGAACGTCGATGATCTCGCCCTTGATTCCGAAGTCCTCGAGAACGCTTTCCAGGAGACCGGCGCTCTGTTCCAACGCTTCGGGCGAGAGGATGTGTGTCTCCTGAGACTGCGGCAGTTGCAGGAGATCGATAGAAGGAAAATCGTACTCCCCTTCCAATACCGTTCGGGCACGCGCCGTGCAATCCCGGATCGTGGGCTGTTCGGCGGCATTCTCCGTTGCCGACGGAACGGCCGCTTCTTCAGGCGCAGTCCGGAATACCGGTACCGCCTCGGCAACGGTGGCAGCGCCCGGGTGGGTTTGGCTGATCCGGCGAAGGCCGACCTCCCGGTAGAGCGACGTGACCGACCGGTCCTCATCTGCGGCTGGCGGCGCGAGGACCGGCATCTTCACCGCTGCCGGGGTCGTGGCGACCGGGGTCGGAATGGTGGCCGGCGCGGGAATGACAGCTGGCACGGGTGCGATAACCTGAAGCAGGCGATCGGTGCTTTCCGTCTCGTCGCGCGCTTCCGTCATTACCTCCCAGAAGACGTGATCGGAGATGAACGTCGTCAGGGGCAAGGATCGAGCGTCGGCCGGCGAGGGGACAGGTACCGCCGGCGCCATCGGCTGTGCTGCCGTGTCATTCTGGGCAGCCTCGAGGCGTGAGACGGCAGTCATCGTCGTCGCTTGTGTGATCGCGGCGGCAGCCGGCAGGTCCTCGCGCGTCGCTGCGGTCTCGGTGGATGTCTCCTCGATCTGCCTGCTTCGGGCGAGTTCGCGACGAAGCCGATAGCTGAGGGCGCGTGCGCCGGCGGCATCGGGCGGCTGCGGTAGGAATTCCGGCCGTACAATTATGCCCTCGGGGTTTTTCGTCGGCATGGGTGGCAGGCCGTCCGGCGCGGCTGGAACGGCAATCGGAGGTTCAGGCAAGGGACAAGGTGCGCTTGCGGCCGCCGGCGCGGCCCGCTTCGGCAGCGCCGTATCGGGTGTGCGGGTGAAGCGGACGTTCGGTCCGAGTACAAACGCCCTCTGCCAGATCGGGGCGTCGCCGCGGCCTTCGATCTCGCTCGCGGCCATCGAATCGGTGTTGCGCGCCGTTTCGCCCGAGGCCGCCGTCTGCGGGTCTGCCGGAATCGCAGCCGGCCTGCTCGGCTCTTCGCGTCCGACCCCAGCTCCCTTCCGTTCCTCTTCCAAGTTACTGGTAAAGCTTGAGAAATTCGAACGGCTGAAACGCATGGCTACCTGCACATCTCTCGAACGCGAACAACGAACACTGACAATCTTACTAAAAAATAAAGGTTAACCAGGTCTTGCCGGCGCCTGTCGGCGAGCGCTCTTTCCCCGGTTACAGTGTCAGCAAATTGCGAGGTGCGGCGACCGTGCCACACCGGCTTTCGCATGCGTCCGGCGGAAGGCGGCGGGTGATCGGATGATCACCTGATACGCATGCAAACGCGCTCCGGAATGGCCGGAGCGCGGTGCGTCGACGTTTTGCCGTGCCCTCGGTGCGGGATCAGATGATGCCGCCGGAGCCACCCTTGATGGCCGGCCGTTCGGCCGCGACCTTGGCCCGATAGCCGCTGGCACGATACGTGGCCAAGGGATCGATTGCGCCGCCGCGACGGCGACGGGCTTCGGCGAGGATAGGTTCTACATCCATGCGGTAGGCACGCTTGAGTGTCTCCGACGCCATCAGCGCATCATTGTCGTTCTGGTACCCTTCCAGCGTTGCACGGTCCACAAGCAGGGCCTGGGCGTAAGCGCGACGGATTTCGTTCGCGCTCGAGATCAGGCTTTCGATCGGGTCGGTGACATTGTGGCTCTGGTCGATCATGTGGGCCGGGTGGAAGCCCCTGACACCGCGATGCTCGGCATCGACCAGCTCGTTGAAGACGAGGAAGAGGCGGTAGGGCTCGACCGAACCGGCATCGAGGTCGTCGTCACCGTATTTCGAATCATTGAAGTGGAAGCCGCCGAGCTTGCCGAACTGAATGAGGCGCGCAACGATCATCTCGATGTTGGTGTTCGGTGCATGATGGCCGAGATCGACGAGGCAGAAGGCTTTCTCCCCGAGCGTCTGGGCGATCAGGTAGTTCGTCCCCCAGTCCTGCACGACCGTCGAATAGAAGGCGGGCTCATACATCTTGTGTTCGGTGAAGAGGCGCCAGTCGTCGGGCAGAGCCTTGTAGATATCGCCCATGGCGGCGAGGTAGCGTTCGAACTGACGCGTAAAGTTCGCTTGGCCGGGGAAATTCGAGCCGTCGCCGATCCATACCGTGAGCGCTTTCGATCCGATCGCCCTGCCGATTTCTATGCATTCGATGTTGTGGTTGACGGCCTGCTGACGCGTTGCGGCATCCACGTGGCTGAGCGAGCCGAACTTGTAGGAATGCGCCTGGTCGGACGTGTCCGAGAAGGTGTTGGAGTTCATCGCGTCGAAACCGAGACCGAGGGCGTCGCCCTTTGCCTTCAGCTCCTTCGGGTCCGCCTTGTCCCACGGGATATGCAGCGACACTGTCGGCGTGGCCCGGGTCAGTTCGTTGATGACCGAGCAGTCTTCCAGCTTGTCGAAGATGTGGCGTGGTTCGCCGGGGCCAGGGAAGCGGGCGAAGCGTGTGCCGCCGGTACCGACACCCCAGGAGGGAACGGCGACGAAGAAATCCGCCACCTTTGCGGTGATTGCGTCTATGTCGATGTTGCTGCGTGCGAGTTTTTCGCCGAGCGCGGCGTAGTCGGCCCTGTGGGCGTCGGCGCGCTTCTCGTTTTCATCGGCTATGAATCCCTGCGAAATCTTCAGTTCCGTCATCTTTTGTCCTCCTCCCGAAAAGAAGCCCGTCGCCGGTCTTGGGAGACACCGGCGACGAGCAGACTTCCTGATCTCAGCGCGTAAAGCTCTGAGCGTTGCCGGCGTCCACGTTGATGATGTTGCCGGTCGACTTGGCAGACGAGTCGGATGCGAGGAAGTAGATGGCCTCGGCAATGTCTTCCGGAAAGACGTTGAGCTTCAGCATGGAGCGCTTGCGGTAGTGCTCCTCGAGCTCCGAAACTTCGATCTTGGAGGAAGCAGCGCGCTGCTCGCGCCATTCGCCGTTCCAGATCTTCGAACCACGCAGGACTGCATCCGGGTTTACCGTGTTGACGCGGATTCCAGCGTCTGCACCTTCGAGTGCCAGGCAGCGGGCGAGATGGATCTCGGCGGCCTTGGCGGAGCAGTAGGCCGACGCGTTCGGTGAGGAGGCAAGGCCGTTCTTTGACGCGACGAAGACGATATTGCCGCCGATCGCCTGGCGACGGAAGAGGCGGAAAGCCTCACGCGAGACCAGGAAGTAGCCGGTCGCCAGGATGTCGATGTTCTTGTTCCACATCGCAAGCGTCGTGTCTTCGACCGATGCCGACGAGGCAATCCCTGCGTTGGAGACGAGAATGTCGACGCCGCCGAATTCGATGCAGGCCTCGGCGAAGGTGGAGGCGACGGCCGCTTCCTTGGTGACGTCGAGCGTGACGGAGCGAACGCTGTCACCGCCGTAGCGCTTGGTGAAGTCGGACATCGTGTCGGCGAGTGCACCCGCATCGATATCGGCGAGCACAACGCAGGCACCCTCCGCCACCAGCCGTTCGGCGGTGGCACGGCCGATGCCGCCGGCACCGCCGGTGACGAAGGCGACGCGACCGGCGAGCGACTTCGACTTGGGCATGCGCTGGAGCTTCGCTTCCTCGAGCAGCCAGTATTCGATGTCGAAGGCCTCCTGTTCCGGCAGGCCCTGGTATTCGGAGACGGTCGAGGCGCCGCGCATCACGTTGATGGCGTTGACGTAGAACTCGCCGGCGATGCGGGCGGTCGCCTTGTCCTTGGCAAACGACAGCATACCGACGCCCGGAATGAGGATGATGACCGGGTTCGGGTCACGCATCTTCGGCGAATTGGCGTGCTTGCAGCTCTCATAGTAGCGCGTGTAGTCGGCACGGTAGTCTTCGAGCGCCTTGTCGAGCCCGGCGATCACCGCGTCAACGTCGGGGCTGGACGGGTCGAAATCGATGATCAGTGGTCGGATCTTCGTGCGCAGGAAGTGGTCGGGGCAGGACGTGCCGAGGGCGCCGAGCGGCTTCAGGTCCTTCGAGTTGACGAATTCGAGAACGGCAGCCTGATCGTCGAAATGACCGAGCTTGCGTTCCGCCTTGCCCACGCGACCGCGGATTTCCGGCATCAGTTTCGCGGCGATCGCGCGACGTTCGGCTTCCGACAGGCTCTTTGCGACGGCGCCGCCGAAGATCGTCTTGCCTTCGGTTTCCTTGGCGAACCACTCGATCGCCTTGTTGATGATCTCGAGCGTCAGCAGGTAGCAGTCCTTGGCGTCGTTCGCCCAGGTGAACAGGCCGTGGCTTTCGAGCACGACGCCTTTGGCGGTAGGGTTTGCTTTCACGAACGCTTCGAGATCGAGCCCGAGCTGGAAACCGGGGCGGCGCCAGGGAAGCCAGCCGATCTCGTCGCCGAAGATCTGCTTCGTGAGTTCCTTCGAATTCTTCGAGGCGGCGATTGCGATGATCGCGTCCGGATGCATGTGGTCGACATGCGCGTAAGGTACGAAGCCGTGTAGCGGCGTGTCGATCGAGGCGGCGCGCGGGTTCAGGTTGAAGGTGCAGTGGGGCAGAAAACCGACCATGCGATCCTCGTCCTCGACGCCCTTATAGAGTCCCTTCAGGGCCTCCAGCTTGTCCAGGTAGAGCGTCGCGAAGCCGTCGAGCTTGATCGTCCCGACATCGCCTCCGGAGCCCTTTACCCACAGAACGCGGACTTTTTCCCCGGTCAGCGGATCGGCTTCCATGACCTTGGCCGAGGTGTTGCCGCCGCCGTAATTGGTGATGCGCTTGTCCGCGCCGAGCAGATTCGAGCGGTAGAGCAACTTGCCGGGCTCGTCGAGCTCGGCCGCATGAGCATCATCCCAACGGTTATCGAGAAGGCGGGGTTGGCCCGTCATGTCTTCCTCCCTGTTTGTGTCGAATCACGGGCCGCGGGCGTGGCAGCCCATCTCCTTCTGGCCGACGATATCGCGCATCATTTCCACTGTTGTCAATCAGTTTCGATCAAAATACATCATTGTGCGCCGCAACATTATCTTTTTTGATCGTTTGTGATTGACAACGTAAAAGCGATCCGAATAAATCACCGTCAGGAGGAGCCCATGCACGAACGCGAACGCCATCGCATCATCTTAAGCGCGATCCAGGAAAAGCCGGTGGTCACCGTGCAGGATATCGCCGAGCTTACCGATGCTTCAGAGGCCACTATCCGGCGTGACATCGCTTCCCTTCATGTACAGGGAAAACTGCGACGCGTGCGTGGCGGCGCCGAAGCTGTGCATCCTCCGCAGCTCGGAAATCTCGCCGCGCGTCCGTTCCGCGTGTCGGAATCGGTCAATATCGACAAAAAACGCGCAATTGCGCGCGCCGCCGTCGAACTCTGTGACGAGGGCGACTCCATCATCATCAACGGCGGAACCACGACGTTCCAGATGGTGCACTTCATGTCGGCGCGCCGGCTGCAGGTCATGACCAATTCGTTCGCCATCGCGGAACATCTGGTGAAGCATTCAAAGTGCACGGTTTCGGTGCCCGGCGGAGCGATCTATCGAGACCAGAGCCTGATCCTGTCGCCCTTCGACAACGACGCGATCCGCAACTTCTATGCGCGGCGCATATTCATCGGCGCGCAGGGCATCAACGCACTCGGCGTGATGGAATCAGACGCGCTCGTCATCCAGAGCGAACAGAAGCTCATGCGGCAGGCAGAGGAACTGATCGTGATGGTCGATTCGAGCAAATTCTCGAAGCGATCCAGCCTGATCCTCTGCTCGCTCGACAATGTTTCGACGATCATCACCGACGACAAAATTCCGGAGGAAGCGGCCGCCATGGTCACGGACGCCGGCATCAAGCTCATAACGGTCAGGCCAATGGCTTCGGCCGAGAAGGAGGATTCCACGTCGGTCGCGTGAGGTGATCCGGCCGCGTGGGAGGAGTTCAAGCAGTCTCAACCTGGGAGGAAAACACAATGAAACTGTCGAAGACACTGCTCGCCGGTGTGGCCATCGCCATTGCCGCCATGACGTCGGCGGCGAACGCCGCCGACATGAAGATCGCGCTCGTGGTCAAATCGCTGGGCAACGGCTTCTTCGAGGCGGCCAACAAGGGTGCGCAGGAAGCGGCCAAGGAACTCGGCGGCGTCGAGGTGATCTATACCGGCCCGACGACGACGACGGCCGAAGGCCAGATTGAAGTGATCAACTCCTTGATTGCCCAGGGCGTCGACGCGATTGCGATTTCCGCAAACGACCCGGACGCCGTGGTTCCGGCGCTGAAGAAGGCCCAGCAACGCGGCATCAAGGTCATTTCGTGGGATTCCGGCGTTGCTCCGGAGGGGCGCATCATGCACCTCAACCCGTCGTCCAACGAGTTGATTGGCAAGATGTGCCTGACGCTCGCCAAGAACCATCTGCCGGACGGCAAGGGTGACTTCGCGATCCTTTCGGCGACAACGACCTCGACGAACCAGAATATCTGGATCGAGGAGATGAAGAAGCAGCTCAAGGATTTCCCGGGCCTCAACTTGGTGACGACGGTCTACGGCGACGACCTCGCCGACAAGAGCTATCGCGAGGCCAACGGCCTCTTGTCCTCGCAGCCGAACGTCAAGGTCATCGTCGCCCCGACCACGGTCGGCGTTCTCGCTGCTTCGCAGGCGGTGAAGGATGCCGGCAAGATCGGCGACGTCTACGTGACCGGCCTCGGCCTGCCCTCCGAAATGGCGGGCGCGATCAAATCCGGCGCGACCAAGGAATTCGCGATCTGGAACCCGATCGACCTCGGTTACTCCGCCACGCAGATCGCCTATCATCTCGTGAAGGGCGACACCGACGGTGCCCCCGGCTCGGAAATCGAGGCCGGCCGCATGGGCAAGATCAAGGTGGGCGACAACGGCGAAGCCGCGATGGCCGATCCGTTTGTGTACAATTCATCGAACGTCGACGAGTTCGCGAAGATCTTCTGATCCCGTGAACGATTCCAACCCGGCGGCGTGCCGCCGGGTCTCTTTTTCTTTGCCTGGTGAACCTAATGGCGATCGCTGAAGTCCCCAAATACGACACCGCCGCAGGGCCCGACGAGAAACCGATCCTCGAAATGCGCGGCATCTCGCAGGTCTTTCCAGGTGTCAGGGCGCTGGATGGTGTCAGTATCGCGCTTTACCCCGGCAAGGTGACGGCGCTGATCGGCGAGAACGGCGCCGGCAAGTCCACGCTGGTGAAGATCCTGACTGGCATCTATCGTCCGAACGAGGGCGAGATCGTCATCGACGGCGAACCCGTAAGCTTCAGCAATGCCCAGGACGCGATCGATGCCGGCGTCACCGCGATTCACCAGGAGACGGTCCTCTTCGACGAGCTAACCGTCGGCGAGAACATATTTCTCGGTCACGCGCCGCGGACCCGCATCGGGCTGATTGACTGGGCGACGATCAACCGGCGCGCACGGCAGCTGCTTGCGGATCTCGAAAGCACGATTGACCCGACGATCAAGCTGAAGGATCTGTCGATCGCTCAGCGCCATCTGGTCGCGATCGCCCGCGCCCTTTCGGTCGAGGCCCGCATTGTCATCATGGATGAGCCGACGGCTGCGCTCTCGCGCAAGGAGATCGACGATCTCTTCCGCATCGTCGAGAACCTCAAGAAGCAGGGAAAGGCGATCCTTTTCATCAGCCACAAGTTCGACGAGGTTTACGAGATCGCCGAAAACTATGCCGTCTTTCGCGATGGCAAAATGGTCGGCGCTGGTATTCTCAAGACTACGCCGCAGGACGAAATCGTACGCCTGATGGTCGGTCGTGACGTCCACGACGTGTTCCCGAAATGCCCGGTGCAGATCGGTGCCACGGTGATGGCGGTCGAGGGCTATAGCCACGCCACCGAATTTCGGGAGATTTCCTTCGACCTCCGCAAGGGAGAGATCCTCGGCGTCTACGGTCTTATCGGCGCGGGCCGCTCTGAACTCTGCCAGTCTCTCTTCGGCATCACGAAGCCAGCGTCCGGGCGCCTGCTGCTCGATGGTCGTGAGGTCGTTATCCGGTCGCCGGCGGATGCGATCGCCGCAGGCATCGTTTATGTACCGGAAGAGCGCGGCCGCCATGGCCTCGCGCTCGAAATGCCGATCTACCAGAACATGTCGCTGCCGTCGCTGGCGCGTACCTCGGTCAGGGGTTTCCTGAAGGCTGCCAACGAGTTCTCGCTCGCCCGCAGATATGCGGAGCGACTGGACCTGCGTGCCGCAGCCCTGTCCGTTCCGGCGGGGACGCTCTCCGGTGGCAACCAGCAGAAGGTGGTGATCGGCAAGTGGCTTGCCACCCGGCCGAAAGTGATCATTCTCGACGAACCGACCAAAGGCATCGACATCGGCTCGAAGGCGGCCGTGCACGGCTTCATCTCGGAACTCGCGGGAGAAGGGCTTTCCATCATCATGATCTCATCCGAACTGCCGGAGATCCTCGGCATGTCGGATCGCGTCATGGTCATGCGCGAAGGTTTGCAAGCCGGAATTTTCGAACGCGAACGGCTCACCGCCGAGACACTCGTGCGTGCGGCGACGGGCAATGCGTAAGGACAATTGACATGCAACGCATCTTCAAGAACCGCGAAGTTCTCCTGGCGCTGATCGTCGCCGTAATGGTCGCTGGCTTCGCTACGCGGGCTGACGGGTTTGCCTCGGCCGGAAATCTGGCGAATATCTTCAATGACACCTCGATCCTGATCATCCTGGCGCTCGGCCAAATGACGGTCATCCTGACCAAGTCGATCGACCTGTCGGTCGCGGCCAATCTCGCCTTCACCGGCATGGCGGTCGCGATGCTCGACGCCGGCTATCCCGGTCTGCCGCTCGCCCTGTTGATCGTGCTGGCGGTCGTCATCGGCGCCGGGCTCGGTGCGATCAACGGGTTCCTCGTCTGGCTGCTTCAGATTCCGCCGATCGTGGTGACGCTCGGGACGCTGACCATCTATCGCGGCATGGCTTTCGTGCTGTCTGGCGGCAGCTGGGTCAACGCGCACCAGATGACCCCCGACTTTCTCAATCTCCCGCGCCTGCCGGTGCTCGGCATGCCGATCCTGTCCTGGACTGCGATCGCTGTCGTCCTGCTGATCTGGTTCATGCTGACGCGGACGCCTTTCGGCCGCTCGACCTATGCCGCCGGCGGCAATCCGACTGCAGCCGTCTATGCCGGCATCGATATCGGCCGCGCCCGCTTCTTCGCCTTCGTCCTTTCGGGCGCGCTGGCGGGTCTCTCCGGCTACCTCTGGGTTTCGCGTTATGCGGTCGCCTACGTCGACATCGCTGCGGGCTTCGAACTCGACAGCGTTGCCGCCAACGTGATCGGCGGCGTGTCGATCGCCGGCGGCATCGGCACGGTCGTCGGCACGGTCCTCGGGGCCCTCTTCCTCGGCGTCATCAAGAATGCGCTGCCCGTCATCGGCGTCTCCCCGTTCGCACAGATGGCGATATCGGGCATCGTCATCGTACTTGCCGTCGTCTTCAACGCCCGTGCCGAGCGCAAGAAGGGCCGTATCATCCTGCGGGATCGTGCCGCCAAGGAAACGAAAGAGGTGACAGTATGACCGCACCGTCTGCCGATACCGCTACCAGACGCGTCATCCCCGATCGGCTCGGCACGCCGCTGAAACGGCTGGCCGGAAGCTGGGAAGTGCTGCTTTTCGGTGTGGCGGTGGCGATCTTCGTGGCGAACTCGCTCGCTTCGCCCTACTTCCTTGATGTGTGGAACCTTTCGGATGCCACCTTCAACTTCACCGAAAAGGCGATGATCGCCTTCGCTATGGCACTGCTCGTCATCGCCGGCGAGATCGACCTCTCGGTGGCGGCGATCATCGCGCTTGCATCGACCGCCATGGGGGCGGCGGCCCAGATGGGGATCGGCGCGCCAGGGTTGGTTGCGATCGGAATCGGCACCGGGCTTGCCTGCGGCGTTTTCAACGGGCTCCTCGTCGCCGGAATCGCACTGCCGTCGATCGTGGTGACGATCGGCACCATGAGCCTCTTCCGCGGCATCTCCTATATCGTTCTCGGAGACCAGGCCTACGGCAAGTATCCGGCCGAATTCGCCTATTTCGGCCAGGGCTACGTCTTCTGGGTCTTCTCGTTCGAGTTCGTTCTCTTTCTTGTGCTGGCGGCGCTCTTCGCAGTTCTGCTGCACGCCACCAACTTCGGACGGCAGGTCTTCGTCATCGGCAACAATCCGCTTGCAGCACGTTTCTCCGGCATTCCGGTCGAACGTGTGAAGTTCATCCTGTTCGTCCTCGCCGGCCTGATGAGCGGCATTGCCGCGGTCTGCCTGACGTCGCGGCTCGGGTCAACCCGCCCATCGATCGCACAGGGGTGGGAACTGGAAGTCGTGACGATGGTCGTGCTCGGCGGTGTCTCCATCCTCGGAGGTTCGGGAACGATCGTCGGCGTGGTGATCGCCGCCTTTGTAATGGGCCTCGTTACTTTCGGTCTCGGGCTGCTCAATGTGCCGGGCATCGTCATGTCGATCTTCATCGGCCTGCTCCTGATCGTCACCATTGCTCTGCCGATCATTGCGCGGCGGATCAGGAACGCACGGAGTGCCTGAGATGACCGAGTTCGAAAAGTATGCCTTCAAGATGCAGCTCAACCCGGGCATGGAAGCCGAATACCGCAAGCGTCACGGCGAGATCTGGCCGGAGCTCGTAGAGCTTCTCCACGAGGCGGGAATTCGTGATTATTCGATCCATCTCGATCGGGAAACCAACACGCTCTTCGGGGTCCTCACCCGCCCGAAGATACACGGCATGGCGGACCTTCCGCACCACCCGGTGATGAAGCGTTGGTGGGCCCACATGGCCGACATCATGGCGGCGAACCCGGACAATTCGCCCGTCGCTGTCGATCTGGTCAACGTCTTCCACCTGCCATGAACGCGTCTCGTCCGCGGCGCGTCGCCGTCATCGACATCGGCAAGACGAATGCCAAGGTGGTGGTCCTCGATGGAGAGACCGGAGCCGAGATCGCGATCCGCAAGACTGCGAACGGTGTGGTCGCCGGTCCTCCCTATCCCCACTACGACGTCGAGGCCTTGTGGTCGTTCATCCTGTCCGCTCTCACTTCGTTCGCCAAGGCACCCGGCTACGATGCGATTTCGATCACCACGCATGGGGCGAGTGCCGCGCTCCTCGACGCCGACGGGCGGCTCGCCATGCCGGTTCTCGATTACGAACACGCTTATCCGGCCGACATCGTTTCGGGCTACGTCGCCTTGCGGCCTGCCTTTTCCGAGACCTGTTCGCCGGCGCTTCCGGTCGGCCTCAATCTCGGAGCCCAACTTCACTATCAGAAGACCGTCTTTCCCGAAGCGTTTGCGCGGGTCCGGACGATCCTCACCTATCCGCAATACTGGGCCTTCCGCCTGACGGGTGTCGCTGCAAACGAGGTGACCTCGCTCGGCTGTCACACCGACCTCTGGAATCCGGGGCAGGGCGGATATTCGCTCCTCGTCGACAGGCTCGAGATAAGGGCGCTGATGGCGCCGATCCGGTCGGCCTTCGACGTGCTTGGCCCGGTGCTGCCGGAGGTTGGCCGAGTGATCGCGCTCGATGCCGAGGTGCCGGTCTATTGTGGTATTCACGATTCCAACGCGTCGTTGCTGCCGCATCTCGTTGTGCGACAGTCGCCCTTCTCGGTGGTATCGACGGGTACGTGGGTCATCTGCTTCGCGGTGGGGAGTGACCCGGCGGGGCTCGATCCGGTGCGTGACACGCTTTCGAATGTCGATGCCTTCGCGCGCCCGGTGCCATCGGCCCGTTTCATGGGCGGTCGTGAATTCGAGATACTGACCCAAAGCGTGGCTGAACCGTCGCCGGAAGCGGTGGAGTTGGCCGCCCGTGCGGTGATTGCCAAGGGCGTGATGGTTCTGCCCAATGCCGTGGATGGATCGGGACCTTTCCCGGGTCGCCTAGGACGGTGGATCGGCGAGCCTGCTTCGGAGGCCGAGCGGGTTGCCGCCGTCTCGCTCTATGTGACGATGATGACGGTCACATGTCTCGACCTCGTGAAGGCTGTGGGCCCGATCATTGTTGAAGGGCCGATGAGCCGGAACAGCGTCTTCCTCGCCGCGCTGGCGTCGATGACCGGGCGCGACGTGACGGTCGATACGGACGCCGGAACGAGCGGCACCGCGCTCGGAGCCGCCGTGCTTGCCGGGGTGAGGCCACAGGCGCGACACCCGACCGTCATTTCCCCGTCACTCGATGTCGGCTCCTATCTCGGTCATTGGCGAGCGGCGCTGATGTCCGACGTCTAGCACGCGTGCCGCCGCAGCTTCACGGCGGAAGACGCCGGGGCTCCTGGAGGTCCACTTGCGGAAGGCGCGGTGAAAGGCGCTCGGCTCGGAAAAGCCGAGCTGGGCGGCGATCTCTCCGACGCTGCTTCGGCTCGTCAGCAGCAGTTCCATGGCCCGCTCCCGCCTGATCTCATCCTTTATGCCGGCAAAGCTCCGTCCCTCGGCCTGCAGACGGTGGCGCAGGGTCGATGGAGACATGCGCAGTTGCGCCGCAATGTCCTCAAAGCTGCCCCAGTTCGTCGGTGGGGTCTGCTGCAACCGGCGCCGGATGCCCGCCGCGAGGCCGGCGTCGTATCGGTAGCGCACGAGGATGTTGGCGGGTGCCCCCCGGAGGAACTGCTTCAACGCCTGTTCACTCCGCGCGATGGGCAGACGGAGCAGTTGTCGGTCGAAGGAGAGCCGGCTGACCGGCTGCCCGAAACGGACCGGAGCGCCGAAGAACAACCGGTAGTCCGCACCCTGCTGCGGCTCGGCGCAGCGGAAATCGACCTTGCGGATCGGAATGCGCCGGCCGACCAGCCAGCAAGCGATGCCGTGCAGCAGAATCCAGTAAGTGCGGTAGGCAAAGGCCGAGCGTGGCCCCATCCTGTCCTTGAGCACGATCTCTGCGAGGCCCTCGCTGATCTCGAGCCGGCCGGAGGGATCCTCCAGAATCACGTTCAGGAAGCGCAGTGCCCGCCGCAGGGCGTGTTCCAGCGTCGGCGCGTGCAGCACGCAATGGCAGAGAAGCGTGAAACTGCCATTGCGCATCGGCCGGGCACCCATGCCGAAGAACTCGTCGTCGACTTCGGCCGCGACGGCAAGCCAGAGCGCGCCGTAGATCTCGGCCGAGACCGGAGCGTCGACCACGGGCGGGAGACCCACCGACGCCAGAACCGGTGCGGTCGGCTTGCCATACCGACGCAGGCAATCGAGCGCTTCCTCGATGAAGGAAGGCGAAATCATCCGTCTGTCCGGCTCGGCCATTCCGCTTCTCCCGATATGGCAAAACTGTCCAAAAAATCTGGCCGCTTTGGTCATCGCTTGCAATATACTGTCCGCATAGAGTCCGGCAACAAGGATCGGCGGAGGAGCCGGTTCGCGTGCGGAATGCTGCGAGGAGGACGGGATGGCGTATCGAACGATCACGGTCGTACGTTCCACGAAAGCGGGAGTTTTCTCGTGCTGATCCAAGGCAAAGTCTTCGTCGTGACCGGCGGTGCTTCGGGCCTCGGTCTTGCCGTGGTGCACTCGCTCACCGCCGCCGGAGCGCGGGCAATCATTGCTGACGTCAATGCCGAGGTCGGTGAGAAGGTCACCGCGGAATTCGGAAACGGCGTTCGCTTCGTGCGAACCGACGTCACGTCGGAGGACGACGCAGCGGCCGCCGTTCGAGCCGCAACGGAGACCTTCGGACACCTCCACGGCCTGGTGAACTGTGCCGGCATCGCCCCCGGCGAAAAGGTGATCGGCCGCGACGGTCCGCACCGGCTGGACGTCTTCACGCGGGCAATCAGCATCAATCTCGTCGGCACATTCAACATGATCCGTCTTGCGGCCGCCGCAATCTCCAGGGAAGAGCCGGACGAAGACGGCGAGCGCGGTGTGATCGTCAACACAGCATCGGTCGCCGCTTTCGAAGGGCAAATCGGCCAGGCCGCGTATTCCGCGTCGAAGGGCGGTGTCGTCGGCATGACCTTGCCGATCGCCCGCGAGCTTGCGCGTTACGGCATCCGAGTCGTTTCGATCGCGCCCGGCATCTTCGAGACGCCGATGATGGCGGGCATGCCGCAAGAGGTTCAGGATTCACTCGGCAAGAGCGTGCCGTTCCCCTCCCGTCTCGGCCGTCCGGAGGAATATGCCGGTCTTGTCCGCCACATCTGTGAGAACAGGATGCTCAACGGAACGGTGATCCGTCTCGACGGAGCTTTGCGCATGGGTGCGCGTTGAAGGAGCAGTGATGCAGGAGATGCAGGGAATGCCTCAGGACCCGGTTGTCATCGTCGGTGCGGCACGCACGGCCATGGGCGGCTTTCAGGGTGTGCTGTCGCACGCGACGGCTCCGGATCTCGGCGCAGCCGCGATCCGCGCGGCGCTTGCCCGATCCGGTGTCGGTGCCGGTGAAATAGATGAAGTGGTATTCGGCTGCGTTCTCGCCGCCGGTCTGGGGCAGGCGCCGGCCCGTCAGGCGTCGATCGGGGCGGGGCTTCCCGTCTCGACGGGAGCAACGACCGTCAACAAGATGTGCGGCTCCGGCATGAAGGCCACAATGCTGGCCCATGACCTATTGCTCGCCGGCAGCGCTACAGTGACGGTCGCCGGCGGCATGGAAAGCATGACCAATGCGCCGTATCTGCTCGGTCGTGCGCGCAGTGGCTATCGACTGGGGCATGGCCGTGTCATCGATCACATGTTCCTCGATGGTCTTGAGGATGCCTATGACAAGGGCCGGCTGATGGGCACGTTCGCGGAAGACTGCGCGGAGGCCTACGGATTTACCCGCGAGGCGCAGGACGCCTATGCCGTTGCATCGCTGACGCGAGCGCAAAAGGCGATCGCTGGCGGGGATTTCGAGGCAGAGATCACGCCGACGACGATCGGCAGCGGCAAGGCCAATGTTACTGTGAGCATCGACGAGCAGCCGGGAAAAGCCAGGCTCGACAAAATACCGACGTTGCGTCCCGCCTTCCGCGAAGGAGGGACGGTCACGGCGGCGAATTCCAGCTCGATTTCGGACGGTGCCGCGGCGCTCGTCTTGATGCGCCGGTCACAGGCCGAGCGGGAGGGGCGGGTGCCGCTCGCGACGATCGTCGGCCATGCTACTCATTCCCAGGCACCGCATCTCTTTCCAACGGCGCCGGTCGACGCCCTGCGTAAACTGGCCGCACGCACCGGCTGGAATCTCAAGGATGTCGACCTCTTCGAGATCAACGAGGCTTTCGCGGTGGTTCCCATGGCGGCGATGCGTGAACTCGGCCTGCCCCATGAGAAGGTGAACATTCATGGCGGAGCCTGTGCACTCGGGCATCCGATCGGTGCGTCGGGAGCACGTATTATCGTGACCCTGCTCGCCGCGCTGGAGCGCTATGACCTGTGGCGCGGCATGGCCGCTGTCTGCACCGGCGGCGGCGAAGCGACCGCGATCGCCGTGCAGCGACACTGAGGGGGCTGGGAGGAGCCGGAATGATACTGACCGAGGAACAGCAACAGATCCGCGACATGGCGCGCGACTTCGCCCGCGAAAGGCTGGCGCCGGGCGCCGCCCAGCGCGATGTCGACCATGCCTTCCCGAAGCAGGAGCTGAAGGAAATGGGCGAACTCGGTTTCCTCGGCATGCTGGTGCCGGAGACCTACGGCGGATCGGATACCGGTGTCGTGGCCTATGCCGCAGCGCTCGAGGAAATTGCGGCCGGCGACGGACCATGTTCCACAATCATGAGCGTGCACAGTTCCGTAGGCTGCGTGCCCATTCTCAAATTCGGCACCGAAGCACAGAAGGAACGCTTCCTGCCGAAACTCGCTTCCGGCGAATGGATCGGCGGTTTCGCACTCACCGAGCCGCAGGCTGGCTCGGACGCTTCGAATCTTCGCACCCGTGCCCGCCGCGACGGCGACTATTACGTGCTGAACGGTGCAAAACAGTTCATCACCTCGGGCAAGAACGGGCAGGTCGTCATCGTCTTCGCGGTGACAGATCCGGAACTCGGAAAGAAGGGAATTTCTGCCTTCATCGTCCCGACCGACACGCCTGGCTATGAAGTAGTCCGTGTCGAGAACAAGCTCGGACTTCATTCCTCCGATACCTGTCAGATCGCCTTCAACGATATGCGGGTGCCGGTGGAGTTCCGGCTCGGGGAAGAGGGGGAAGGATACCGGATCGCGCTGGCCAATCTCGAAGGCGGGCGCATCGGGATCGCTGCCCAGTCGATCGGCATGGCGCGTGCGGCCTTCGAGGCGGCGCGGGACTATGCGCGGGAAAGGACTGCATTCGGGCAGCCGATCGTCGAGCATCAGGCCGTTTCCTTCCGGCTTGCCGACATGGCGACGAAGATTGCGGCGGCGCGCCAGCTGACCCTGCACGCTGCCCTCCTGAAGGAGCGGGGCGAGCCGTGCCTCACAGAGGCCTCGATGGCAAAACTATTCGCCTCGGAAATGGCGGAAAAGGTTTGCTCCGACGCGATCCAGATCCATGGCGGTTACGGCTACATGTCCGAATATCCGGTCGAACGCATCTACCGCGATGTCCGGATCTGCCAGATCTATGAGGGAACGAGCGATGTGCAGCGCATCGTGATTGCGCGCGGTCTATAATGTTTTTCCGGCTCTATCTTCCGGGAGGACGGAAGGTGTCGAGCCGACAAGGAGGAGAAGGGCATGAACGAGACGGTTCGTCTTAGCCTGCATGTACCCGAGCCGGAGGTCCGGCCCGGCGACCAACCCGATTTCTCGAACGTCAAGATTCCGAAGGCAGGCTCGGTTCCTAGGCCGGAAGTCGATGTCGCACCGGAGACGATCCGCGACCTCGCCTTTTCCATCATCCGGGTGCTCAACCGGGAAGGGGAGGCGGTCGGTCCCTGGGCGGGTCTGCTATCGGATGAGGAACTGCTCGCCGGGCTCAAGGACATGATGCGCCTCAGAGCGTTCGACGCCCGCATGCTTATGGCGCAGCGCCAGGGTAAAACCTCCTTCTATATGCAGCATCTCGGGGAGGAGGCGGTGAGCTGCGCCTTCCGCAAGGCGCTGGCGAAGGGCGACATGAATTTCCCGACCTATCGTCAGGCGGGACTGCTGATTGCCGACGGCTACCCGATGGTCGACATGATGAACCAGATCTTCTCGAACGAGAAGGATCCACTGCGCGGCCGCCAGCTGCCGATCATGTATTCGTCGAAGGAGCACGGCTTCTTCACGGTGTCCGGAAATCTCGCCACGCAGTTCGTCCAGGCGGTTGGCTGGGCCATGGCGTCGGCCATCAAGAACGACACGCGGATTGCGGCGGCCTGGATCGGTGACGGTTCGACGGCGGAGTCCGATTTCCATTCGGCGCTGGTCTTCGCCTCCACCTACAAGGCACCGGTTATTCTCAACATCGTCAACAACCAGTGGGCGATCTCGACGTTCCAGGGCATCGCCCGTGGTGGCGCCGGGACGTTCGCGGCCCGCGGCCTCGGTTTCGGCATTCCGTCGCTCCGCGTCGACGGCAATGACTACCTCGCGGTCCATGCGGTCGCCCGCTGGGCGGCCGAGCGGGCCCGTCGCAATCTCGGACCCACGCTCATTGAATACGTCACCTATCGTGTCGGTGCCCATTCGACTTCGGACGACCCGAGTGCCTACCGACCCAAGGCCGAATCGGAGGCCTGGCCGCTCGGCGACCCGGTCCTGCGCCTGAAGAAGCACCTGATCACCCGTGGCTGCTGGTCGGTCGAGCGACATGCGCAGGCCGAATCCGAAATCATGGACGAGGTGATCCAGGCACAGAAGGAGGCGGAAAGCCACGGCACGCTCCACGCCGGTGGCAAGCCTTCGGTGCGCGACATCTTCGAAGGAGTCTACGCGGAAATGCCGACGCACATCCGTCGTCAACGGCAGAAGGCGGGTTACTGAGATGCCCAGAATGACCATGATCGAAGCCGTTCGCAGCGCCATGGACGTCTCGATGGGGCGCGATGACGACGTTGTTGTCTTCGGCGAGGATGTCGGCTATTTCGGCGGCGTCTTCCGTTGCACCCAGGGACTGCAGGCGAAATACGGCAAGACCCGCTGCTTCGATACACCGATCAGCGAATCGGGCATTCTCGGCACCGCTATCGGCATGGCGGCTTACGGGTTGAAGCCGTGTGTCGAAATCCAGTTCGCCGATTACATGTATCCGGCCTACGACCAGATTACGCAGGAGGCCGCCCGTATTCGGTATCGATCGAACGGCGACTTCACCTGCCCGATCGTGGTGCGGATGCCGACGGGTGGCGGTATCTTCGGCGGTCAGACTCACAGCCAGAGCCCCGAGGCGCTCTTCACCCATGTCTGCGGACTGAAAGTGGTGGTGCCGTCCAATCCGTTCGACGCCAAGGGTTTGCTGATCGCGGCCATCGAAGACCCGGATCCGGTGATCTTTCTGGAGCCGAAGCGGCTCTACAACGGCCCCTTCGACGGCCATCACGAGCGACCGGTGACGCCCTGGTCCAAACACGAGCTCGGCGAAGTGCCCGAGGGGCACTACGCCATCCCGATCGGCAAGGCGGAGGTGCGCAGACCGGGTTCGGCGGTCACGGTTCTTGCCTACGGTACGATGGTGCATGTCGCCCTTGCAGCGGCGGAAGAGGCGGGCGTCGATGCCGAAGTCATCGACTTGCGCAGCCTCCTCCCGCTCGACCTCGATACCATCGTGCAGTCGGTGAAAAAGACCGGCCGCTGCGTCATGGTTCACGAGGCGACGCTGACCTCTGGCTTCGGCGCCGAAGTCGTGGCGCTGGTGCAGGAGCACTGTTTTTACCACCTCGAAGCGCCGGTGGTCCGTGTCGCCGGCTGGGATACGCCCTATCCGCATGCGCAGGAATGGGATTACTTCCCTGGTCCCGCCCGCGTCGGGCGCGCGCTCGTCGAAGTGATGGAGGGCTGATCCATGGGTGAATTCACCATCAAGATGCCGGATGTCGGCGAAGGCGTCGCCGAGGCGGAGTTGGTCGAATGGCATGTGAAGCCCGGCGATCCGGTGCGCGAGGACATGGTGCTCGCGGCTGTTATGACCGACAAGGCGACCGTCGAGATCCCGTCACCGGTCGCCGGTGTGGTGACCTGGGTCGGCGCCGAGATCGGCGACACGGTTGCGGTCAAGGCGCCGCTGCTCAGAATTGAAGTGCCCGGTTACGATGACGGGTCCTCCGCAGGAGAGGATGAGGGCGATTCTCCTGCTGCCGAGAATGCAGGCGCAACACCAACCGCCGCGGTTTCGCCAGCGGTCGAGACGAGGGGAGCGCCAAGCACCTCCCGTACTGCTCCCGCGTCGCGTCCGTCTCCGCTGCCAGAACCGCAGAGGCCACTCGCCTCTCCTGCGGTACGGTTGCGGGCGCGGGAGAGTGGCGTAGACCTGCGTCAGGTCATCGGCACAGGCCCGGCAGGTCGAATCACGCACGAGGATATCGAGCTGTTTCTCGCTTCCGGCGCACCGCAACCGGCAGCGTCGCACGGCCCCGTCCGCAACACCCATGTCGCGGAGGTGAAGCTTACGGGCATGCGTCGGCGGATCGCCGAACGGATGACGCTTTCGGCCTCGCGAATCCCGCACATCAGTTACGTCGAGGAGGTCGACATGACCGACCTCGAGGAACTGCGCACGACGATGAACAGGGATCGCAAGCCGGATCATCCGAAGCTTACGATCCTGCCGTTCCTGATGCGCGCCATGGTGAAGGCGATCGCCCGCCAGCCGGAGGTCAACGCGACCTTCGACGACAATGCCGGCGTCATCTCCCGGTTCGGCGCGGTACATATCGGGGTCGCTACGCAAACGCCGACGGGGCTTACGGTCCCAGTTGTTCGTCACGCTGAGGCTCGCAGCATCTGGGATTGTGCCGCCGAACTCACCCGGCTCGCCGAGGCGGCCCGTTCGGGCACGGCGCTTCGCGAAGAGCTGACCGGCTCGACGATTACGATCACATCCCTCGGAGCGCTCGGCGGCATCGCCACGACGCCGATCATCAATCATCCGGAGGTCGCGATTATCGGCGTCAACAAGATGGTGGTGCGGCCAGTCTGGGACGGCAACCAGTTCGTGCCGCGCAAGATGATGAACCTCTCGTCGAGCTTCGACCACCGGATCATCGACGGCTGGGACGCCGCAACCTTTGTGCAGCGGATCAAGACGCTGCTCGAAACGCCTGCCCTCATCTTCATCGAGGACTCACAGTCATGAAGGAAATTTCCTGCAAGCTCCTTGTCATCGGCGCTGGTCCCGGCGGTTACGTCTGTGCAATCCGGGCCGGCCAACTCGGCGTCGATACGGTGATCGTCGAGGCGGGAAAGCCGGGGGGCACCTGTCTCAATGTTGGCTGCATTCCCTCCAAGGCGCTGATCCATGCGGCGGAGGAATACGAGAAGATCCGCCAAATGGCGGAGGGCCGGAGTCCGCTCGGCATTTCGTTGCAGGCGCCACCGAGCCTCGATCTCGCCGCGACAATCGCCTGGAAGGACGGGATCGTCGGCCGTTTGAACAGCGGTGTTTCCGGTCTCCTGCGCAAGGCACGGGTGAAGATCGTCCAGGGGCGCGCTGCCTTCCGGGACGGCAAGACCGTGGAGGTACAGACTGAAACCGGGATGCAGGTGATCCGCGCCGAGATGGTCGTCATCGCAACCGGTTCCAAGCCGGTTGAGCTCCCCTTTCTGCCGTTCGGCGGACCAGTCATCTCCTCGACGGAGGCGCTCTCGCTCACGACGCTTCCGAAGAGGCTGGCAGTGGTCGGCGGCGGCTATATCGGGCTCGAGCTCGGAACGGCCTTCGCAAAACTCGGAAGCGAGGTGACGGTCGTCGAGGCAACAGACCAGGTGCTTCCACAATATGATGGAGAACTCGTCCGTCCTGTCCAGAAGCGCCTGCAGCAATCGGGCGTCCGCGTCCTGACAGGCGCAAAGGCGAAAGGTCTCGCAAGCGGCGGCGACGCGCTCCTGGTCGAGACCGGTGATGGCAGGGAACATAAGCTGCAGGCCGACAAGATACTCGTCACCGTCGGGCGCAAACCGAATACGGACATGGCAGGCCTCGAAGGGCTCGACCTCGACCGTTCGGGTCCCTTCCTGCGCGTCGACGATCAGTGCCGAACATCGATGCGCGGTGTCTTCGCAATCGGCGACGTGACGGGGGAACCGATGCTCGCCCATCGGGCGATGGCCCAGGGTGAGATGGTCGCCGAGATCGCTTCCGGATTGAAGCGCGGATGGGACAAGCGCTGCATTCCGGCCGTATGCTTCATTGATCCGGAGATTGTCAGCGCGGGTTTGTCGCCCGACGAGGCGCGCCGCAACGGTCTCGAGGTGCGGGTGGGACAGTTTCCGTTCAGCGCCAACGGCCGGGCGATGACCATGCTCGCCGAAGACGGTTTCGTGCGGGTGGTGGCACGAGCGGACAACAATGTCGTGCTCGGACTGCAGGCGGTCGGCGCAGGCGTCTCGGAGATGGCGAGCGCCTTTGCGCTGGCGATCGAAATGGGCGCCAGGGTCGAGGACATTGCCGCCACAGTCCACGCTCACCCGACCCGCGGCGAAGCCCTGCAGGAAGCAGCCCTCAAAGCACTCGGCCACGCCTTGCACATCTGATCTGCCGACAAGGGCGCCGGCGGGCAAACCCGCGCTACTGCGCGGCGTCGGACATGGAATCGAAGGCAGCGACACCGAGCGGAACAACGACCGGCAAGCCGGAGCGGCAGTGCAGCACCTCCGCCTCGATCTGGTAGATCGAACGAATGGCCGGCAGTGTCAGGACCTCCGACGAGGTTCCGTGGGATACGAGCGCACCGTTGTGGAGCAGCATCAGGCTGTCGGCATGGCGCGCCGCAAGGTTGAGATCGTGAATGGCGATCAGAACGAGGGCGCCGGTTCGTCTGGCGTACTCCTTGAGGAGGTCCAGCACGCCGATCTGGTGGCGCAGATCGAGTGCGCTGGTCGCCTCGTCCAGAATGAGCAGGCGCGGCTCGCGTATGAGCCTCTGTGCGAGGAGCACCATTTGCTGTTGCCCACCGGAGAGCGTCGTCATGGGGCGTTCGGCCAGATGGTCGAGGCCGAGGGAGCAGAGGATTTCGGCCGCAGCCGAGAGATCATCCTCACGTACGTGCCAGCCGAGCTTTTCGTGACGCCCGAGCAGCAGGACCTGCAGGACGGACAACTCCGCCCGCACGGCGCAATATTGCGGCATGAAACCGACGGCGGCGCGGTCGACGGCCTGTCCGTTCCAGCGGATGGAGCCCTTGTGAGGGATATCGCCGGCGATTGCTCCGAGGAGTGTGGACTTGCCCGCACCGTTCGGTCCGATGACGGCGACGAGCTGGGAGGGAACGAGAGCGGCCGAGAAATGGCTGACGATCGTTGTTCGATCACGCTCGACAGCTACTTTGTCCAGTATGAGTCCTTGCCGCATCAGACGCCTCCACGACCGCGCCGGGCGATAACGGCGAACAGCACGGGTACTCCGGCAACCGCCGTAATGATGCCGACCGGGATGACCGCGCCGGGTGAGATGAGTTTGCCGAAGACCGAGGCCGCGACCAGCATCGTCGCGCCGGCCAATGCAGCCATCGGCAGGGCGAACCGGTGATCCTCGCCGACGGCCGCTCTTGCTGCATGCGGGGCGATCAGGCCGATGAAGCCGATCGTGCCGACAAAGGAGACCGCGGCTGCCGTCATCAGGGCAACGAGCAGGAAGGTCTTCGTGCGGAGGCTCTCCACGGATAGCCCGAGGCTTACGGCATTGGCGTCGCCGAGCCGCAAGACCGTCAGCTTCCACGAGTCGCGCAGCACGAAGGGCAAGACGAGCGCGAGCACCACGGAGAGAACCGCGACGCTGAGCCAGGTCGCCTTGAGCAGGCTGCCGAAAAGCCAGAAAACGATCTGTTGCAGGACCTCGGGTGAGGCGAGGAATTGCAGGAGAGATTGCATCGACTGAAAGAAGAAGAGCACGGCGATGCCGGCCAGGACCAGGATTTCCGGTGTCGCGCCGCGAAGCGATGCGATTGAATAGACGAGTGCGCAGGCGACAAGCGTCATCAGGAAGGCGGAAACCGGGACCACGAGAAGATCCGGAAGCGGCAGGAGCCCGCCGAACATGATCGCGAGCGCGGCCCCGAAACCGGCCGCGGCCGAAAAACCGAGCGTGAAGGGGCTCGCAAGCGGGTTGGAGAGAATGGTCTGCATCTGCAGCCCGCAGGTGCCGAGGCTGGCGCCGACGAGAGCGCCCATCAGCGTTTGCGGCATCCGCAGCTGCCAGAGAATGGTGGCGGCCATCGCATCGCCACCGTGCGGTCCGCCCAGCAAGGTGGCCCACACGGTCGAAACCGGCATCCCCGACGGTCCGGTCGCGAGATCGATGATCATGAAGGTCAGGAGGCTCGCGAATGCTCCCGCCAATGCTGTGAGCCGCAGAACGGTTGCGCGGCGGTAACCGCCCCGCAACCTCTCGATCGCTGGTGCGTCCGCGGTCATTGACCCGGCGCCTGGTAGGGAAGGACGAAGACGCCGTCCGCCTTGATGGGCAGCCATGTCTCATAATAGTGCGCGAGGTTTTTCGCCGGGTGTACGTCCTTGAACGCCTCCGGATAGAGCTGCTTTGCTATGTACTGGGCGTAGACGTAGTCGGAGAGCGTCCGCGTGCCGCCGTGATAGATGGCGTGCACATTGCCGGAGGCGACCGCCGGCAGTTCCGACCAGCCGGGGCGGCCGAGATAGGCCTTCATTCTCTCCCGCGCGACGGCCGGATCGGCGCCGAAACCGACCGAGACGGCCTGCGGCTTGTTCAGCCATTCCGAACCGGCAAGAAAGATGACGTCGGGCTTCTGGGCCAGCACGTATTCCGGGCTGAGCGGTCCCCAGTTCTCGACCTGTCCCTTGGCAATGTTGAGACCGCCGAGCGAATCGACCAGCGTGCCCCACATGCCGTTGCCATAGCTGTTGCCGACCTCCGAAGGACCTTTCTGCGCCAGCTCCACATAAACCTTCTTGTTCGACGGACCGGCGGCCTTGATCCGTGTCGCAATGTCGTCCATCGCTTCTTTGTAGTTGGCGACAAGCTTTTCGGCCCTGTCCTCCGAACCCATGACCTTGCCCAGAATGAGGGTCGACTGGATGTGTTTCTCAAGCGTCTGGGCGTTGTAGTCCAGTGTTACAACCGGAATACCGGCCTGCTCGATCTGCCGCACGGTGTCGCCCATTGCGTCATAGGTCCATGCGCCGAGGATGACGAGGTCGGGCTTGGCGGCGATGACCTTTTCGGCAGAGAAGGTGCCGTTCTCGGCGTCACCCACGTCCGGGATGTCGGCGATCGCCGGAATGGCTTCGAGATATTTCTCGAACTGTTTCGGGCGCCAGTCCTTCCAGGTGGAAAGCGACAGTGCGACGACCTTGTCCATCGCTCCCGGGCCGACGACGGCGAGATAGTCCTCGTAGTAGAAATTGAGAACGACGCGTTTTGCGGGTGCGGCGAGCGTCACCTCGCGACCCTTGACGTCCGTCACCTTGATTTCTGCCAGCGCAGGCCCGGCAAGGATCATCGCCAGCCCGGCGATCGCGCATTTGAGCAATGTCTTCATCAGAATAGTCCCCTGTGTTTGAAAGTAGTCACCGGCACCCGGCTTGATCCCGTTCCCCAACGGGCGTTTCCCGCGTGCCGGATGGCGCTGCCGGCTATGCTCACATCGAGCGGCACGTGCTGCCGACGTCGGCGACCTCCATCAGCGCCTCCCGATCCAGGATCGTGACGATTTCCGGATGATCGAAATCGATCAGCCCCCCGCGTTTGAGCTGGTTGAGGCAGCGACTGACGGTCTCGACCGTCAGTCCCAGCCAATCGGCGAGATCGGCGCGGGTGAGATACAGCGTGAAGGTCACGCGACGGCGCTTCGGCGACCTCGACGCGCGCGCGAACTGGCAGGAAAGATCGAGAACGGCGGAGGAGACCTTTTCCATGGCCGTCTTGCGTCCCAGGAGGGTCGCGTGCGCCTGCGCCCGCCGGAGCATGAGGTGTATCTCCTGCTGGGCCTCGGCCGGTTCCAGATTCTCGTCCAGCTGTTCGATGTGGCTGTAAGTCAGGCTTTCTGCCGAGCACGGATTGCTGTCGCCGAGGGAGAGGCCGAAGAGACGGCCCGGACCCAGGATGTCGACGATCTGCCGGCGACCGTCGCGTAATGCCTGCGATATCGCCACGCAACCGTCGACGAGGCGATATGCCGGTGAACGGCGGAAACCCTCAAAGTAGATCGTCGTACCGGGCGAAATGATCCGGCTTTGGGTGGAGCGTGCCTGCCGCGACAACGGCATGACAAGTTCGGGCGGTGCCACGTGGGCCGCGTCCTTGGGAACGGAGATATTGAGCATGGTGGTGATTCCGGTCTTGGCCGGTCACCGCTCCTTCCGCCCATGCGGAGTCTTGGGGATCGCCGGCCATGTTGACGAAGTCCGGGGCGCAAGCGCCACGGCGTTCAGACAACGGAACCGGCGGGAGGTGCTCTCGGGGCCGCGTTCGGCGGATAGATCTGGCGATAGAACGCCTCGTAGCGGACAGGGAGGACGGCTTCTCCAACCTGTCGCGGCGGCCGGTCTGCGACATCGGCCGGCAAGGGCAGGATGATCGAGGCGCTGATGATACAGGCCTCGCAGCCGGTGCCGAAGGCTGTCCCGTGGTCATGGTCGCCGCCGTCCGTGGAGGGAAGGCAGAGTTCGGGAAGCGTACCGTCCGGCAATGTGTAGGCGGCGACTTCCTGTGGCGACAGGGTGCCGAAGACCTCGGGAACCTTGTGGGCAAACCCGACGAAAAACAGCGCGAGCGTGCACAGAACGTGCAGCAGGCCGCGTGTCATCTTGTGTCGGTTTGCCATCGCCCGTGAATCCTCGGTTCCGGTCAGGGATACCGCATAGGCGGCCCCGAAGGCAATGGCGCTGCCTGCGGCGGTTTGTTCCATCCGGCTTGTGAAGATGCGGAGCCGGGATGGCGGTCGGTGCGGCCCCTCCGACTTATTCCGTGACTTCCGGATAAAGCCGGTTGAAGAAGGGCAGACACTGTGCGCCGCGGCGGCGCAGAAAGTCCTGAAACGCCGTCATGGCGGGCGACAGGGTGCGGTCCGTGCGCATCACCGAAAACCACTGGCGGCGAATCGGCATGCCGATCACATCGAGCATCGTCAGCTTGCCGTATTCCAGCTCCATCGCGATCGTGTGGGCGGAAATGAATGCGACGCCCAATCCCGCCATCACAGCCTGCTTGATGGTCTCGTTCGAGGCCATTTCGGTGCCGAGCTCGTCAAGCTTGCCCGGGATCTCGCTCAGGAAGATTTCGAGGGAGATGCGGGTACCGGAACCACGTTCGCGGATCAGGAAGTGTTCCCGCGCAATCTCCTCCTTGGTGATTCCGCGCTTCTCGGCAAGCGGGTGATCGGGCGCCGCGACCATGACAAGCGGATGGTCCCCGAAGATCGACGAACTCAGCGGCAGGTCCTTCGGTGGTCGTCCCATGAGTGCGATATCGATCTCGTGATTCTTGAGGCTCGAAATGATCTCGGCCCGGTTGCCGATCGAGAGCGTTATCGAGATGTCCGGATGCTCCTTCTTGAAAGTCGCCATCAGGCGCGGTGCGAAGTATTTAGCGGTCGACACACAACCGAGCGTCAGCGTCCCGGCCCGCAGACCTTTGATCGCGTCGATCTCATCATCGAGCAGCCGCAGCCGCTCCTCTACGGCACGGGCGGCATCAACGAAGGCGTATCCAGCAGCCGTCGGGCGCAGGCCCTCGTTCGTCCGGTCGAAAAGGAGCAGACCGGCCTCCTCCTCCACCTGTTTCAACTGGATGGTGATCGCCGGCGGGGTCAGTCCGATTGCATTCGCAGCGCCGGCAATGGTGCCGTACTTCAAAACTGCCTCTATCGCCTTCAGGTTTTTCAGGGTCAGGTTGCGCATAGTGCTGTAGATTAATTATTTTTATCTGCGACGTAAATATAATAAATTTTACTAAGCTAAGCATCTCTGTTTCGATACCTCCATGCCCGACAAGAGGAGTGGGCGGGGAGGATAGGACAATGGTTCCGGCGACTTTAGACGCCTTTCTGAGTTCCTACATTGCAGGCGGAGACCCGCTGAGGATCGCGGTTTCCCAAACGGTTCGGCAGCTGGCCCTGACCGCCACGGCGATGCGCAAGACCATTAACCAGGGCGCACTCGGCAGCGCGTTTGCCGGCCATCGCGGACGCTCCAACAGCGACGGCGACGCCCAGAAGGATCTCGACGTCCACGCTGACGACATGTTCATCGAGGCGATGCGGCAGGCGCCGGTCTGCCTTTATGGCTCGGAGGAACTGGAACACCCCGTCGTCCTCGATCCGGGCGCACCGATTGCTGTTGCGATCGACCCGCTCGACGGCTCCTCGAACATCGACACCAACGTCTCGATCGGCACGATCTTTTCGATCCTCCCTGTGGTCGGTGAACCGGTCAGCGAGCGACACGCCTCCTTCTTCCAACCGGGAGGCGTCCAGCTCGCTGCCGGCTTTTTTATCTACGGTCCGCAGCTCGCGCTCGTACTGACGGTCGGCAACGGTACCCACGTCTTTGTCTTTTCGTCCCGGCTCGGGACCTTCATGCAGGCCTACGAGAGCGTGGTGCTCGCTCCCAAAACCCAGGAATTTGCGATCAATGCCGCCAACTATCGGCACTGGGATGAGTCGGTCCGTCTCTATGTCGACGACTGCCTCAAGGGAACAGAAGGCCCGCGAGAAAAGGAGTTCAACATGCGCTGGATCGCCTCGCTCGTCGCCGAAACCTACCGCATCCTGATGCGCGGCGGCGTGTTTCTCTATCCCGGCGACAGGCGCAAGGGCTATGGCGAGGGTCGTATCCGGCTCGTCTACGAGGCCAACCCGATCGCATTCCTCATCGAGCAGGCAGGCGGTGCGGCAACGGATACGGTCAATCGGATCCTGGATCTGACGCCGCACAGCATGCACCAGCGCGTGCCGCTGGTCTTCGGCTCGGCGCGCGAAGTACATCGGATCGCCCGCTACCACACGGACCCGAGCTTCATCGGCGAGCGTGCGCCTCTCTTCAACAATCGCGGCTTGTTCAGGGCCTGACGGGAGGCAATGCGGATGTCGACCAAACACCCGATCATATCGATCACCGGTTCCTCCGGCGCCGGCACGACCTCGGTGAAGCGGATATTCGAGCAGATCTTCCGGCGCGAAAACATCGAAGCGGCCTTCATAGAAGGCGATGCCTTCCACCGCTACGACCGCCAGGCCATGAAAGTGAAGGTTGCCGAAGAGCAGGCGAACGGCAATCCCAACTTCACGCATTTCAACGCCGAGGCGAACGAGCTTGAGCTCCTTGAACAGGTCTTCGACGAATACTCCCGCCGCGGCTCTGGCCGGACCCGAACCTACATCCACGACGAGGAGGAGGCCGCGCAATACAATGCACCGGCAGGTACGTTCACGGAGTGGCGGGAGTTCGGCCCGAGTGACCTCCTCTTCTATGAGGGGCTACATGGCTGCGCGATGACCGAGAAGGTCAATCTCGCACGCTTCGGCGACCTGAAGATCGGGGTCGTTCCGGTCATCAATCTCGAATGGATCCAGAAGATTCACCGGGACCGTGCAACCCGCGGCTACTCGACCGAAGCCGTGATGGATGTGATCCTGAGGCGCATGCCGGACTACGTCCGGTACATCACGCCGCAATTCACGCAGACCGACATCAATTTCCAGCGTGTGCCCATCGTCGATACGTCGAATCCGTTCGTCGCACGCTGGATCCCGACGGCGGACGAATCCATGCTCGTCATCCGCTTCGCGAAGCCGCGGGGTATCGATTTTCCCTATCTGCTGTCGATGATCCACGATTCCTTCATGTCGCGGGCGAATTCGATCGTCGTTCCCGGCAACAAGCTCGATCTCGCCATGCAGCTCATTCTGACGCCGCTGATCCTGCAGCTGATCGAGCGCCGCAACCGCGCATCCTGAGGAGGAACCCATGCAAGAACGAGCCCTGAAGACGAGCCCCGAGCCGATGGAGGTGAGTGATCGCGACATGGCGAATGCCGTTCGTGCGCTGGCCATGGACGGCGTGCAGCGGGCGAATTCCGGTCATCCGGGAATGCCGATGGGCATGGCGGATGTTGCGACGGTCCTCTTCACACGGTTCCTCAAGATCGACCCCGCTCATCCCGATTGGCCGGATCGCGACCGCTTCGTCCTGTCGGCCGGGCACGGTTCGATGCTGCAGTATGCGCTACACTATCTCGTCGGCTATCCAGACATGACCATCGAGGAGCTCAAGCGCTTCCGGCAACTCGGTGCGCGGACGGCAGGCCATCCGGAATACGGTCATGCCAGCGGCATCGAGACGACGACCGGTCCGCTCGGGCAGGGCATCTCGACCGCCGTCGGAATGGCGATCGCCGAACGCCTCGCCAATGCCCGTTTCGGAGATGCCCTGGTCGATCACTACACCTATGTGATCGCCGGCGACGGATGCCTTCAGGAGGGGATCAGCCACGAGGCGATCGACCTCGCGGGCCATCTGCGGCTTTCCCGACTGATCGTGCTTTGGGACAACAATTCGATCTCGATCGACGGTCCGACGAACCTTTCAACGTCCATGGACCAGCTTGCACGCTTCACGGCGGCCGGCTTCGATGTTCAGGACGTCGACGGACACGACTTCGAGGCGGTCGAACAGGCGATTGCCCGCGCACGGCAATCCGATCGGCCCTCGCTCATCTCCTGCCGAACGGTGATCGGCAAGGGCGCTCCGAACCTGCAGGGTTCGGAGAAAACCCATGGCGCCCCGCTCGGCGAGGCCGAAATTGCTGCCGCCCGCGAGGTGCTTCAGTGGCCGCATGCGCCATTCGAGGTACCGGAGGCGATCCTCGATCGCTGGAGCGAGGTTGCCGCCCGCGGAAGCGCCGCTCGCCATCGTTGGTCGGCGCGGCTGGAAGCGTCACCTGAGGCCGAGGCCTTCGAGCGGGCGCTGCGGAAGGAACTGCCAGACACACTTTTCCAGGCGCTCGACGCCTTCCGCCGTGAGCATGTCGAGAAGGCGACCAAGGTTGCGACCCGCAAGGCCTCGGAAATGGTGCTTGGCGTCGTCAACGACCTTACCGACCTGACGATCGGCGGTTCGGCTGATCTCACGCATTCCAACCTGACGGTCACCAAGGGTATGGAGGATGTCGCCGCGGCGGACTTTTCCGGTCGCTATATCCACTACGGTATCCGCGAGCACGGCATGGCTGCCGCCATGAACGGATTGGCGCTGCATGGCGGGTTCATTCCCTATGGCGGTACTTTCCTGGTCTTTTCCGATTATGCCCGCGGGGCCATGCGCCTGTCGGCGCTCATGGGCCAGCAGGTCATTTACGTCATGACCCATGATTCCATCGGCCTCGGCGAGGACGGCCCGACCCATCAGCCGATCGAGCATCTCGCGATGTTGCGGGCGACGCCCAACATCACCGTTTTCCGGCCCTGCGACATTGTCGAGACTGCCGAGTGCTGGGAGATCGCGTTGAGGCAGCAGGACCGGCCGAGCGTGCTGGTGCTTTCGCGCCAGAACCTGCCGATGCTGCGACCCGGCCACAGCTCGACAGCCCTGGCTGTGCGCGGCGCCTATGTCTTGAGAGAGCCGGGGACGGCGCGGGACGTCACGCTGCTCGCCACGGGGTCGGAGGTGGAAATCGCCTGCGCCGCGGCCGAACGCCTTCAGGCCGATCATGGTATAGCGGCGGCGGTCGTGTCGATGCCGTCCTGGGAGCTTTTCGAAGAGCAGACGCCTGAGTATCGCCGCTCGGTGCTCGGCACGGCGCCGCGCGTGGCCATCGAGGCGGCGTGCCGCCTCGGCTGGGATCGCTACATCGGCGAGAACGGCGCTTTCATCGGAATGAACGGCTTCGGCGCGAGTGCACCGGCGCCGGAACTCTACCGTCATTTCGGCATCACCGCCGAGGCCGCGGTGGAGGCTGCTTGCAGGCTGGTGCGCTAGCTGGTCATCGTCGCCGCTGCATGCGGCGGCAGTTGAAACTCGCGTGAAAGGATCACGAACCCATGGCAAGGATTACACTGCGGCAACTGCTCGATCACGCCGCCGAACGCGGCTACGGCGTGCCGGCATTCAACATCAACAACATGGAACAGGGCCTCGCCATCATGGAGGCGGCGAAGGCCTGTGACGCGCCCGTCATCATTCAGGCGTCGCGCGGTGCCCGTACCTACGCCAACGACATCATGCTCGCGAAGATGATCGACGCGCTCGCCGAGATCTACCCCGACATCCCGGTGTGCATGCACCAGGACCACGGCAACGACGAGGCGACTTGCATGACCGCGATCCGCCACGGCTTCACCTCGGTGATGATGGATGGCTCGCTGTTGGCCGACGCCAAGACGCCCGCCTCCTACGAATACAATTTGGAAATCACCGAGCGAGTCGCCCGCATGGCCCATTGGGTCGGCGCTTCGGTCGAAGGCGAACTCGGCGTGCTCGGCTCGCTCGAGACCGGCGAGTCCGAGGCCGAGGACGGCCATGGCGCCGAGGGCAAGCTCAGCCACGACCAGTTGCTGACCGATCCCGACCAGGCGGTCGATTTCGTCACTCGCACCAAGGTCGATGCGCTGGCGATCGCCTGCGGTACCTCGCACGGCGCCTACAAGTTTACTCGCAAGCCGACCGGCGACATTCTCGCGATGCGCGTCATCGAGGAAATTCATGCAAAGCTGCCGAACACACATCTCGTGATGCATGGCTCGTCCTCCGTTCCGCAGGAACTACAGGACGTCATCAACAGATACGGCGGCGAAATGCCCCAGACCTTCGGTGTCCCGGTCGAGGAAATTGTCCGCGGCATCAAGCATGGCGTGCGCAAGGTCAACATCGACACCGATTGCCGCATGGCGATGGCCGGGCAGTTCCGCAAGGTTGCCATGGAGAAGCCCGGGGAGTTCGATCCCCGCAAATTCCTGAAGCCGGCGATGGATGCGATGCGCGATCTTTGCCGGGATCGCTTCGAGGCCTTCGGTACGGCAGGAAATGCCTCGAAAATCAGGGTCATTCCGATAGACGAAATGGCCAAGCGCTATTCGACCGGACAACTCGACCCGCAAATAGTGACCGCCAAGGCGGCCTGATCCCCTCCGTGATCGAAAGGATAGTCTCATGAACATTGATGCAAAGACCGAGATCAAGGGCAAGGAACGATACAAGGCCGGCGTGCTGAAATACGCACAGATGGGCTATTGGGACGGCGATTACCAGCCGAAGGACACCGACCTCATCGCCCTTTTTCGCATCACCCCGCAGGAAGGCGTCGATCCGATCGAAGCCGCCGCCGCTGTTGCCGGTGAAAGCTCGACGGCCACCTGGACGGTCGTGTGGACCGACCGTCTGACGGCTTGCGACCAGTACCGCGCGAAGGCTTACCGTGTGGATCCCGTTCCCGGTACGCCCGGCCAGTATTTCTGCTACGTCGCCTACGACCTGATCCTGTTCGAGGAGGGGTCGATCGCCAACCTCACGGCATCGATCATCGGCAACGTCTTCTCGTTCAAGCCGCTCAAGGCCGCACGTCTCGAGGACATGCGTTTCCCCGTCGCCTACGTGAAGACCTACAAGGGACCGCCGACCGGCATCGTCGTCGAACGCGAACGGCTGGACAAGTTCGGCAAGCCGTTGCTCGGGGCAACCACCAAGCCGAAGCTTGGACTCTCCGGCAAGAACTACGGCCGCGTAGTCTACGAGGGCCTGAAGGGCGGCCTCGATTTCATGAAGGACGACGAGAACATCAACTCGCAGCCCTTCATGCATTGGCGCGACCGTTTCCTCTACTGCATGGAAGCCGTCAACAAGGCCAGCGTGGAAACCGGCGAGGTCAAGGGCCACTACCTCAACATAACCGCCGGCACCATGGAGGAGATGTACCGACGTGCCGAATTCGCCAAGGAACTCGGCTCCGTCGTCGTCATGGTGGATCTCATCATCGGCTGGACGGCCATTCAGTCGATTTCCGAATGGTGCCGCCAGAACGACATGATCTTGCACATGCACCGGGCCGGCCACGGTACTTACACACGCCAAAAGAACCACGGCATCTCGTTCCGCGTCATCGCCAAGTGGCTCCGTCTGGCCGGTGTCGACCACCTGCACGCGGGAACCGCCGTCGGCAAGCTGGAAGGTGACCCGATGACGGTGCAGGGCTACTACAACGTCTGCCGGGAGATGAAGAACGAGATCGACCTGCAGCGCGGCATCTTCTTCGAGCAGGACTGGGCGGACCTGAAGAAGGTCATGCCGGTCGCCTCGGGCGGCATTCATGCCGGACAGATGCATCAGCTTCTCGATCTCTTCGGCGATGACGTGGTTCTTCAGTTCGGCGGAGGCACGATCGGCCATCCAATGGGTATCCAGGCAGGTGCGACCGCCAACCGCGTCGCGCTCGAAGCCATGGTGCTCGCGCGCAACGAAGGCCGCGACATCGTGAACGAGGGTCCTGAAATCCTGCGCGCCGCCGCCAAGTGGTGCAAGCCGCTCGAGGCCGCGCTCGATACTTGGGGCAACATCAGCTTCAACTATACCTCGACCGATACCTCGGACTTCGTTCCGACGGCGACCGCGCTGTGAGGTCATGAAAGGAGACAAAACCATGCGTATCACTCAGGGATGCTTCTCTTTCCTGCCGGATCTCACCGACGAACAGATCACCGCCCAAGTGGAATATTGCTTGGGCCGGAACTGGGCGATCGGTGTCGAATATACCGACGACCCGCATCCGCGTAACACTTACTGGGAAATGTGGGGCAATCCGATGTTCGATCTGAAGGACGCCAAGGGCGTGATGATGGAACTCGAGGAATGCCGCAAGGCCCATCCGCAGAGCTACATCCGTCTGAACGCCTTTGATTCCACTCGCGGCTTCGAGACCGTGACCATGTCCTTCATCGTCAACCGTCCCGACGTCGAGCCGGAACTCAGGATGACGCGAACGGATGTCGTCGGCCGCTCTCAGCACTATTCGTGGTCGACGGTCCGCTGAGCGAGAAGGAGACACCGATGCCGGAAGCCGTGACAATCAGCGAGACCCCACCGACGACAGTCGACCTTGCCGAGGAATACAAGGCATCCGGCGTCGCGGAGATCCTGGAAGAACTCGATCGCGAGTTGGTCGGGCTCAAGCCGGTCAAGCGCCGCATCCGCGAGACGGCAGCGCTTCTCCTCGTCGAGCGCGCCCGCCGCGCCATGGGGCTCAGCCATGAGCCGCCGTCGCTCCATATGAGCTTCACGGGCAATCCCGGGACGGGCAAGACGACGGTAGCCTTGCGCATGGCCAATCTGCTCCACCGGCTCGGCTATATACGCAAGGGGCACCTTGTCTCGGTCACCCGCGACGATCTCGTGGGGCAGTACATCGGCCACACGGCACCGAAAACCAAGGATGTGCTGAAGAAGGCTATGGGCGGCGTGCTCTTCATCGACGAGGCCTATTACCTCTACAGGCCGGACAACGAGCGCGACTATGGACAGGAGGCGATCGAGATCCTGCTGCAGGTGATGGAGAACCAGCGTGACGATCTGGTGGTCATCCTGGCGGGGTATGCGGACCGGATGGACCGATTCTTCGAAAGTAATCCCGGCTTCCGCTCGCGCATTGCCCATCACATCGATTTTCCCGACTATGACGACGGCGAATTGCTTTCCATCGCCGATAGCATGCTGGAGCGCCAGGGTTATCACCTCGACCAGGAAGCGAAGAAGGTCATGGCGGACTACATCGCCCTGCGCCGCGCGCAGCCGCACTTCGCCAATGCACGCTCCATACGCAATGCGCTCGACCGCGCCCGCCTGCGACAGGCGAACCGCCTCTTCGAGGAAGCTGAAGGACCGGTCGATGCGGAGCAGCTGTCGACCATCACAGCCCGTGACATTGCCGTCAGCCGTGTGTTCCGGCTCGCGGCGAAGGACAGACCGGAGGAGAACCCATGAAACGTCAAACTATCATCGCCCCTTCCGTGCTTTCCGCCGACTTCTCCCGTCTCGGCGACGAGGTCGAGGCCGTCGTGCAGGCAGGCGCGGACTGGATCCACCTCGACGTCATGGATGGCCATTTCGTGCCCAACATTACCTTCGGCCCGCCAGTCATCAAGGCGATCCGCAACCGCACCGATGCGGTGTTCGACTGCCATCTGATGATCGCGCCTGCCGACCCCTATCTCGGAGCCTTTGCCGAGGCCGGCTGCGATTTCATTACGGTCCATGCCGAGGCGGGTCCCCATCTCGACCGCTCGCTGCAGGCGATCAGGGCACTCGGGAAGAAGGCCGGTGTTTCGCTCAACCCGTCGACGCCGGAAAGCGTCATCGAATATGTGCTCGACCGCGTCGATCTCATCCTGCTGATGACGGTCAATCCCGGCTTCGGCGGCCAGGCCTTCATCCCCGCCGTTGTCGAGAAGGTGCGCCGCGTGAAGGCGATGATCGGCAACCGGCCGATCCATATCGAGATCGACGGCGGGGTCACACCTGTAACCGCTCCGCTGGTGGTGGCGGCGGGCGCCGACGTGCTTGTGGCAGGTTCGGCGATCTTCAAAGGGGGTGACAAAGCGGCCTATACGGACAATATTAGAGCAATCCGCGCGGCGGCGGATGCGGCGCTCGGGCAGAAAGCCGCCTGATCGTACCTGGATGTCTTGCGAGGATGTCGGATGGCTGCGACGACCACCCCATTGTGCGATTTTGGCTGGAAGGCCGTGGATGCCAAGCTTCCCGCGGTCGATGGCCGGACCTTGTCCATCCTGGAGCCGGCCGGTTCGCGCGGGCTCGTCGTCGCGTTCATCTGCAACCATTGCCCCTATGTGCGGGCGGTGATTTCCCGCATCGTCAGGGATGCCCGCGACCTTGCCGGCGTCGGTATTGGGTTCGTCGCGATCAATTCCAATGATGCGCTTACCTATCCGGAAGATTCTCTCGAGGGCATGCAGCGCTTCGCCGCCGAGCACACGCTACCTTTTCCCTATCTTTACGACGAGGACCAGTCGGTGGCTCGGGCTTACGGCGCCGTCTGCACACCGGACTTCTTCGGCTTCAACTCCGCCGGCGAGCTACAGTATAGGGGGCGCCTCGATGCGTCGCGGAAGGAGGCCGTCGATCAACGCCTGCGCCGCGATCTCTACGAGGCCATGCTGGAGGTCGCGAGGACCGGCCGCGGTCCAGCGGAGCAACAGGCGTCTATCGGGTGTTCGATAAAATGGAAGACGCCGGCGTGAATGCCGCTTCGACACCGGAAAATGATCGCTACTGTTCACCTCGACCAACCGGAGCATGTGACAGCCGGAAAAGTGATTTGCGGTGTCGTCCCAGTCAGCCGGTATGCGCGCGGCCGGGCAATTGACGGGGGAACCCGATGGCCTTAACCTCGTTCTTGTTTCTTATCCGGGCACCGTGAGAAATCTGACGTGATAGCGACGGCCCTCCTCCAGGGAGGGGTGGGGCTTGTCGTCGATACGGAGGGTGCGACATGGATATCATCAACCTCGTCATGACGATCTGCCTCACGGCTTCTCCCGGCGAATGCCGCGAGCAAAGCCTGCACTTCGAAGCTTCCGGTGGCTTGCTGAATTGCCTGTTTCTCGCGCCGACGCACATCGCGAGATGGTCGGAGGAGCATCCGAACCTGCGCGTCGTGAAGTGGCGCTGCGCCTATCCCTCACGGGACATCAACATCTAGGAAGACGGAAGCCGGTACACTTGCGGCTCAACAAGAGGTGAGGGGAATGCGGAACATGCTTATCTGGTGCCGTCGGTCGGTGCTCGTAGCCTTGGTGTGCGTCGGGCTGATCCCGCCTCTCGGCGCAAGAGCCGCCGAAACTGTCAGGGTGGGTGTCCTCAAGTTCGGGACAGTCAACTGGGAACTCGACACCATCAAGCACCACAAGATCGATGAGAAGCACGGTATCAACGTCGACATCCGCTTCTTCGCCGGGGAGGATGCGACCAACGTCGCCCTCATGGCCGGCGAGGTGGATTTCATCGTCTCCGACTGGCTTTGGGTTTCCCGCCAGCGCGCATCCGGTGAAGACCTGACGATGTTTCCCTACTCGACCTCCGTCGGCGCGCTCATGGTGCCATCCGAGTCACCGATAAAGAGCCTCGCAGACCTCAAGGGAAAGAAGATCGGTGTCGCCGGCGGACCGATCGACAAGAGCTGGCTGCTGCTGCAAGGGCTTGCGCGAAAGGAAAAGAGCGGCGACCTCGCCGCCGACAATGACATCGTCTACGGCGCGCCCCCACTGCTTGCAGAAAAGGCACAGCAGGGCGAACTCGATGCCGTACTCAACTTCTGGCACTATTGTGCCCGGCTGGAAGCGGTCGGTTTCCGGAGGCTGGTGAGCGCCAACGAAGCGGCGGCGGCTCTCGGCGCATCGGGGGCGGTCTCGGCCCTCGGTTATATTTTTCATGAAAGCTGGGCGAACGAACATCCGGATGCGATCGCCGGCTTCATGGCGGCGAGTGCGGAAGCGAAGGCGCTCCTCGGCAGCTCGGATGAGGAATGGCTACGGCTCGCCCCGATCATCAAAGCCGAAGGGCAGGCGCTGGCGGTGCTGCGTGACCGCTATCGCGAAGGTATTCCGAACCGCGCGATCGATGACGAGGAGAAGGACGCCGCCGCGCTCTATGCGGTGCTTGCGGACCTCGGCGGAGAGAAGCTCGTCGGCCCGTCGAAGACGCTGATGCCCGGGACGTATTGGAGGGCCAAGTGACCACGGTTCCTGACCGGTCGACCTCCTCTTCGTCGGGACACGCCGGGGGTCGGCGCCGTGGCTTCGGCGTCCCGGCGATGACGGCAGCGGTCTCCTTCGCGAGCCTGGTTCTGGTCTGGCATCTGGCTGCAACGATCTGGCCCAGTCGATCACTCCCCGTTCCCGCTGAAGTGCTGGGCGCGTTTCTACGCGAGGTCGCGACGGGTGAACTCCCCCACCACCTCGGCGTGACGCTCTGGCGGGTGGCTGCCTCCTTCTCGCTCGCCATGGTGATCGGATCGGCGATCGGCATCTATCTCGGCGGCCATCGACGGGTCGATGCGTTCCTTCAGCCCTGGGTGATCCTCTTCCTCAATATTCCGGCGCTGGTCATCATCGTTCTTGCCTATATCTGGTTCGGCCTCAACGAAGCGGCGGCGATTGGTGCCGTCGCGGTCAACAAGATCCCGAATGTCATCGTCACCCTGCGCGAGGGAACACGCGCGCTCGACCTGCGCTATTCGGAGATGGCGCAAGTCTACCGTTTCAGTGCGTTCGCGCGGTTCCGGCATGTGCTGCTTCCACAATTGCAGCCCTACCTTGCCGCCGCAGGGCGCTCGGGCATCTCGCTCATCTGGAAGATCGTCCTGGTCGTCGAGCTGCTCGGGCGTTCAGACGGGGTCGGCTTCCAGATCAACCTCTATTTCCAATTTTTCGACGTCGCGACGATTCTCGCCTACACGCTGACCTTCGTTGCCGTCATGCTCTTCATCGAACTGGTGGTGGTACAACCCATTGAACATGCATCCATCCGTTGGCGCCGGCGCACGGCTTGAAATCGACATCGAGCGAAAGGCATTCCGTGCCGCCTCCGGCGAGACGCTGGAGGTGCTGCGCGACCTTCGCATCGAGGTGGAGGAGAACGAATTCGCCTGCGTGATCGGTCCCTCCGGCTGCGGAAAAACAACCACACTCAGGGCGCTGCTCGGTCTCGACCGTGACTTCGAGGGCAGCATTCGCTTGCCTGGCTCCGAGGATCCGCGCGTGGGTGTCGTATTCCAGGAACCCCTGCTGCTCCCCTGGCGAACGGTCGAGGCGAATGTCAGGCTCGCACTGCCCAAGGCGCTGCGCGACAAGAATCTCGATCAGCTGTTTTCTATGCTCGGCCTTTCGACGATGCGGTCGTTCTTTCCGGGGGAGCTTTCCCTCGGCCTTGCCCGCCGGGCGGCGATCGCGCGGGCACTGGCGATCGAGCCGGATCTGCTGGTGCTCGACGAACCCTTCGTTTCCCTCGACGAGGCTACGGCGAACCAGCTGCGCCGCATGCTGGCGGTCGCGTGGTCGGAGCGGCCGATGACGACCTTGATGGTAACTCATAACTTACAAGAAGCGATCCTGCTCGCAGATCGGATCATTGTTCTCTCGTCTCGTCCCTCGCGCGTCACCGGGGTGTTCCTGATCCGGATTCCACGCGAGATGCGCAGCGAGCAGGTCAGAAGCGATCTGATGCGCTCCTTCCAGGAGAAATTCTCCGATCACGGATGAGGAGAAAGTCGATGCCGAACCTGCCGAACCGCCGCCGCATCTTGAGGACGGGTGTTTGGCTCGGCTTGTCGTCACTGGTGCCGTCTGCTCGTCTTCACGCAGCCGAAACGGCTCTGCCGACACGCGAGGTCGCCGAGGGAATCCATGTTTTCGGCGGCAGGCACGAGCTGATGCGTGCCGCCAACAAGGGGGAGATCTGCAATGTCGGGTTCATTGTCGGAAAGGATGCCGTCGCCGTCATTGACAGTGGCGGAAGCGTTGTCGAGGGGCGCACACTGATTGCAGCCGTCCGGGCCGTGACCGACCGGCCCATCCGCTATCTCGTCAATACCCACATGCATCCCGACCATATTTTCGGAAATGCTGCGTTTGCGGAAATCGGCGTGCAGATCGTCGGCCACCATAACCTGCCGAGGGCGCTCGCGAACCGCGGATCGTTCTATCTCTCGCGCTACCACGACGCGATGGGGAGCGATCTCATGGCGGACATCCGCATCGTGGCTCCCGACGTGCTGGTGGAGGTGGAACGGCAACTGGAGCTCGGCGGGCGGACGCTCGTTCTCAGGGCTTGGAAGCCTGCCCATACGGACAATGATCTCACCGTGCTCGACACGGCCACGCGGACCCTCTTTGCCGGTGACCTCTGCTTCATGGAGCATCTGCCGACCCTCGACGGATCGATCCGCGGCTGGATTGAGCAGCTCGAACCCCTTGCCGGTATCAGGGCGTCGCAAGTGGTTCCCGGACATGGGCCGGTGGCGGCGAAATGGCCGCAAGCCCTTGATGATGAAAGGCGATACTTCGCCGCGGTCGTCAGGGACGTCCGCAAATCCATTGCCGACGGCGTTCCGATGGGCGAGGCCATCGGAACGGTTGCCGAAGATGAGCGTCGCCGCTGGCGGCTCTTCGACGAGCATAACCCTCGCAATGCCACGGCCGCCTTTGCTGAACTGGAATGGGAATAGCGTCACCGCGCCGCACGGTCGGTCGCGCTGCTGTCGGAACCGTGATTTGCCGGTGCATGGGCCTTGGTGTTAGTATGGACATCGCCGGGCACCGCCAATTTCTGTGGTGGAGGCAGACATGACTGGACATTGCATTGACTTGATGACGCGACGTGAGGTCGCCACGGCGCTTTTCGTCCTATCGCTCTGTGTGGCTGGCAGTATGCCTATGCCGGCTCGGGCGCAATCCCCGGCGACGACGGCAACGTGGGATGGTCTCAAGACCGACATTTTCGGGGACCGCACGATCGACGCGGCCGAGGGCATCGTCGTCATCGAGGCGCCTGCACGCGCCGAGGATGCTGCCATCGTGCCGATAGACCTGCATTTCGAAAACCGAAGCGGGGAAGCGGCCATTAAGGCGGTGACCCTCGTCATTGACGAGAATCCCTCTCCCGTCGCCGCAACATTCACCTTCGGCAAGGATGCCGGAGTCACGCATCTCGCCACCCGCGTCCGCGTCGATTCCTATTCCTACGTGCGGGCGATAGCGGAGACCGAGGATGGTAAGCTTTACATGACGCAAGCCTTCGTCAAGGCCTCCGGAGGTTGCGGTGCTCCGGCGAGCAAGAATCAGGACGAGGCGATGGCCGCGCTGGGCAAGATGAAGCTCCGGATATTCCCCACGCAATCGGGTGGTGCCGACTTGTCGAAGGCGGCGGATGTGCAGCTGATGATCCGCCATCCGAACAATTCCGGCCTGCAAATGGATCAGATCACACGCTACTACATTCCCGCGCATTTCGTTCACGACCTGACGATTTCCCAGGGGGACAGGCTGATCCTGAAGATGGAAGGCGGCATTTCCATCTCCGAAGACCCGAACTTTCGCTTCCAGTTCGACGCGAGGCCGGGTGAGGAGATCAAGGTAGAGGCGACCGACACGGAAGGCCAGGTATTCAAGGGGCATTGGCCCCTCGATCCAGCCTGAGCATCCGCAGGGTTCTCTAGAAACAGCGGATATCGGCTTCCGCCTGCGCCCGTTTCAGTTCGGTCATCGCGGCCTTGGCCGGCGCTGTCTCGCGGAAGAGCGCTCCCTTTTCTCCCGCGACGAGCCCCATGCCCTTGAACGTCTCCGCGGTAACATAGTGTTCATAGGGTATGATGGAGGCGATGACGTCGATCGAGCAGGAACAGCGATCGAGCATTTCCCTGTTCTCACCGTTCGCCTTCATGCATCCATAGACATATTCGGCGACGGTTGCTGTCGGATACTCCGCGGACCCCATCGCCACCGCCCCAGAACCGGCCGCTGCGGCGGCTGCCGCAATTGAAGCCCTGACAAAACTCCGAGCGCTCATGGGCGGCTCCTCATGCTGCATAGCAGTAAAGTCTAGGGCAAGAATAGCAGTAGAATTCAATGGATGGCAAACGCTAAAATCAATTGTCATAATAGTTTGCCGTGGTATCCGAATCTTCCATCGATAAACCAATTAAAATTCATGGTATACTGCGTTGCGGAATCGATATATTGCACTGCAGTAGACATTAATTCATAAACCTCTTGCGCATTTGATTTCGATAACCTATCGTCTCCCTGTTTCCGGCTTCAAGGACGTTGCCGTCAAGGGAGTGGTGACAGTCTTCGCAGGCCAAGCGGGGTGGGCGGTAACGGTGCCCTCCGCACGCCTTGGCTTCGGTCGTGACACGCTGCCGGAAATACTTCCCATTTGCGTGAGCTTATGGCGCGGTGAGGCCTTTCGAGGCGAATGCCGCCTGGCTCGTCCATTTTGGACTTAGGGAGGACTCGATATGCGTGCACGGAAACCTGCAAGAACTGTAATGAACGTGGCTCTGGCCACCACTGCTCTGTCGTTCGCCTTGGCTGGAGGAGCTACGGCGAATGATGATCTGCAAGGCATGATGTCTGATTCCAAGAACTGGGTGATCCAGAGCGGGGATTATGCCAATACGCGATATTCGCAACTCGACCAGATCAACAAGGACAATGTGAAGGATCTCCAGGTTTCCTGGACCTTCTCGACCGGCGTCCTTCGCGGACATGAAGGAGGTCCGCTCATCGTCGGCGACGTGATGTATGTTCACACGCCGTTCCCGAACACCGTCTTTGCTCTCGACTTGAACAACGACGGCAAGATTCTCTGGAAATATACGCCGAAGCAAGATTCCAACGTCATCCCGATCATGTGCTGCGACACGGTGAACCGTGGCGTCGCCTATGCCGATGGGAAGATCTTCCTCTATCAGGCGGACACCACGCTGGTGGCGCTCGACGCCAAGACGGGCGAGCCCGTCTGGTCCGTCAAGAACGGTACGACGGCCGACGGCAGCACCGGGGAATCTGGTACCTCGGCGCCTATGGTGGTCAAGGACAAGGTTATCGTCGGCATTTCGGGCGGCGAGTTCGGCGTTCGCGGTCACCTGACGGCTTACAGCATCAAGGATGGCTCTCTCGCCTGGCGGGCCTATTCGATGGGTTCCGACGAGGAAATGCTCATCGATCCGGAAAAGACCACCCATCTCGGCAAGCCGGTCGGCGCCAGTTCGAGCACGAAGACGTGGGAAGGGGACCAGTGGAAGATCGGTGGCGGAACCACCTGGGGCTGGTACTCCTATGACCCCAAGCTCAACCTGATCTTCTACGGGACGGGCAATCCTTCCACGTGGAACCCGAGCCAACGTCCGGGGGACAATCGCTGGTCGATGACCATCATGGCGCGTGATGCCGATACCGGCGTCGCCAAGTGGCTCTACCAAATGACGCCCCACGATGAGTGGGACTATGACGGCGTCAACGAAATGATCCTGGCAGACGGCGTGGAGATCGACGGCAAGCCCCGGGATATCCTGTTCCATCCGGACCGCAACGGTTTCGCCTACACGCTTGACCGCGCGACCGGTGAACTGCTGGTCGCCAAGAAGTACGATCCGGCCGTCAACTGGGCCACGGAAGTGGTCATGGACAAGAACAGTCCCGACTACGGCCGGCCGATTGTGGTGGACAAGTATTCCACCCACAAGAACGGCGAGGACGTGAACACCACCGGTATCTGCCCGGCGGCTCTCGGTACGAAAGACCAACAGCCAGCGGCCTATTCGCCTAAGACCAAGCTGTTCTACGTCCCCACCAACCATGTCTGCATGGACTACGAACCCTACCGGGTCAGTTACACGGCAGGTCAACCCTATATCGGGGCGACGCTGTCCATGTATCCGGCGCCGAACAGCCATGGCGGCATGGGTAACTTCATAGCCTGGGATGCCGCAAAGGGCGAGATCGTCTGGTCAAAGCCGGAACAGTTCTCTGTCTGGTCAGGGGCGCTCGCCACGGCCGGTGACGTCGTGTTCTACGGCACGCTTGAGGGCTACCTCAAGGCGGTCGACCTGCAGGGCAACGAACTCTACAAGTTCAAGACGCCCTCCGGCATCATCGGTAACGTCACCACCTACGAACATGGCGGCAAGCAGTATGTCGCTGTGCTGTCTGGGGTGGGCGGCTGGGCCGGGATCGGTCTCGCCGCGGGTCTGACCAAGGGGACGGAGGGCCTGGGTGCCGTCGGCGGCTACGCCGGTCTCTCCGACTATACGACCCTCGGCGGCCAGCTGACAGTGTTCGCGCTGCCGGGCAAGTAAGCCGGAAGGGTGCGAAGACATAGCTTTCCAATGACCTCCTGAGCAGGGCGAACCCGGTCGCGTGACCGCGGGCCGGGTTCGCCGTCTCTCGACTTCACGACTTTCTCAGGTCTTCGGGTGGCGGCGCGTGCCGGCCGCTTGAGCCGAACACGAGGTGCCTATGCATTTTACCTTCAAATACGCTCCGCTTGCCCTTGCGCTGCTCCTTCCGGTGGGTGTGCCATCGGCCCTCGCGGACGACAAGGCTGCTGCCGCGGCGGTCACGAGCGAAGACGGGAAATATTTCGACGCCGAAGGGTCGCCGACCTTCAAGATCGCCGAAGACGGGACCGTAGACTGGTACACCTACAGCGGATACCGCCGGTTCAATTCGGAGTGCTTTGTCTGCCACGGCGCGGATGGTGCGGGATCGTCTTTCGCACCGGTGCTTGCCGATTCTCTGAAAGTTATGACTTACGGAGAATTCCTCCAGATCGTCGCCGAGGGGAGAAAGAACCTGGCTGCCGGCAAGGAGAGCGTGATGCCATCTTTTGGCGACAATAAGAACGTCTACTGTTATCTCGACGACATCTACATCTACCTTCGTGCGAGGGCCGTCGGCGATCTGCCGAGAGGGCGTCCCGCGAAGAAGGAGGAGAAGCCGCAAGCGGCGAAGGATCACGAAACGTCCTGCATGGGTGGGTGACATGGCAAGAGGCGTCCTCGTTTCGAGCATGCTTTCGATTCTGGCGCTCCTGGCGCTGCCGGCATCCGGGCTTGCACAGGGTGCAGGGCTCGGGGCGGCCGGTGAACTGGTCGACCCGGAGGTGCTGCGGGTCTGCGCCGATCCCTCGAACATGCCATTCACCGATGAGAATGGTGGTGGTTTCGAGAACAAGCTAGCGGAACTCGTCGCGGCGAAGACCGGCAGGAAGTCGGTCGCCTATACCTGGTATCCGATGGCGACTGGCTTCGTGCGCAACACGCTGCGAGCCAATCTCTGTGACGTGGTCATCGGATATGCCCAGGGCGACGAACTCGTGCAGAACACCAATGCCTACTACAAGTCGACCTATGTGATCGTGCATCGGAAGGGCGATGGCCTGGATGGTATCGACACGCTGTCCGATCCGCGGCTTGCAGGCAAGAAGATCGGGATTGTTGCCGGTACGCCGCCAGCGGCGACGCTTGCCCGCCTGGGCCTTATGCGGACCGTCAAGCCCTATCCGTTGATGGTCGATACGCGCCTTGCCCCCTCCATGGCCGAGGTGATGCTCAAGGAGATGGAGGCCGGCGAGATCGAGGTCGCGATCCTCTGGGGCCCGATGGCTGGCTACTACGCGAAGCAGATCGGCGATGATCTCGTCGTGGTCCCCCTTCTCAAGGAGAAGCCGGATCACATGTCCTATCGCATCACCATGGGGGTCCGGCCGTCGGATCAGGAATGGAAGCGGACCTTGAACAAGGTCATTCGAGATAACCAGAAGGAGATCAACCGGATACTGCTGGACTACAATGTCCCGCTGGTGGACGAGAACAGTCGGCCGATTACCGAGTAGGCGGCCGCGAGGAGGAGCACGCGACGGTCATGCGGATGCGCGAATTGGTAATGGTCACGGTGATTGCCCTCGTGCCGGTCGCGACCGCGACTGCCGGACCGGTGGCGGAACCGTCCGCATACAGGACCGAAAATTACCGTGCCGACGTGCCCGACACGCTGAAGGGGGCACGAGTCGTCGATACGCCGGAGGTCGTGGGGCTCTGGACAGAGCATGCCGCCGTCTTCATCGACGTTCTGCCCTATAATCCGAGGCCGCCCGAGTTGCCCGCGGGAACGGTCTGGAAGGAGAAGGTACGGGAGAACATTCCCGGCAGCGTCTGGCTCGCAAATGTCGGCTACGGAGTGCTCAACGAAGAGATGGAAGCGTTTTTCCGCACCAACCTGGAGAGACTCTCCGGCGGCAGCCACGAGAAGGCGCTGCTCTTTTACTGCCAGGAAAGGTGTTGGATGTCCTGGAATGCCGCAAGGCGCGCAGTCGAATGGGGGTACCGGCAGGTTCTCTGGTATCCGCACGGATCGGACGGATGGATCGCCGCCGGACAGCCGACCGAGAAGGCCAGGCCCCTGCAACCCGAGATCTTACGCCGCTGAGGCGTATGATGCCCAGCAAGACCACTTGCGGTCTTAGAGAGAAGGAGGAGCTGATGAAGAAAACCTGGACGAAACCGACCATGTGCACTGTTGCCGCGGGCATGGAGATGTCTCGCTATTTCCCGGCACAGCTGAAGAAATAGGCCACTCGGCCGCCCCGCCCGTGTCGGACGGGGCGGCTCCCTCGATGCATCGCTGGAGGACGATCGGTCGTATGTTGTTGAATGTCCTGGGGTCTGCCGCAGGCGGAGGGTTTCCGCAGTGGAATTGCAACTATCGGCTCAGCCGAGCGGTTCGAAGGGGGGAAGAAGGATTTCGCCCCCGAACCCAGTCGAGTCTCGCAGCGTGTGCGAACGGGCGGGACTGGGTGCTGTTCAACGCCTCGCCGGACATCCGTTCCCAGATCGCCGCAACACCGGAATTGCAGCCGCCGCCGGAGGGGCCCCTGCGGGCGACACCCATTCGCGCCGTCGTGCTGACGAATGCGGATGTCGATCATATCGCCGGCCTCCTGAGCCTCAGGGAGCGCGAGCGCTTCGTGATCTACGCGACCCAGCGTGTCCTCGAGGTCCTCGAACAGAATACGATCTTCAATGTTCTAGATCCGCAATACGTGGAGCGGCGCTCTCTTCCCCTGGAGGGCGTGATCCCGATTGCCGACAGCGACGGACGGCCGACCGGGATCATGGTCGAGACGTTTTCCGTTCCCGGCAAGATCGCCCTCTTTCTTGAGGATGTCGACCGCGCCGATGATGGCTTCGGCACCGAAGACGGGGATACCGTCGGCTTGCGTATCTTCGAACCGGATGCCGCGTCGTCGGCATTCTATATTCCCGGCTGCGCGGCGGTCGACGGCAGTCTCAAGACCCGTTTGGCCGGTGCCGCCTGCCTGTTCTTTGACGGGACGGTCTTCACCGACGACGAGATGCCCGCCGCCGGTGTCGGACCCAAGACCGGAAAACGCATGGGCCATTTACAGATATCTGGGCCGCAGGGCTCGATGGCATTGCTCGCCGACGTGCCGGTTGGGCGGCGCGTCTACGTGCATATCAACAATACCAATCCGATCCTCGACGAGTGCTCCCCCGAGCATCGTGCTGTCCGGGCGAACGGTTGGGAAATCGGCCATGACGGGATGGAGATCAGACTATGACCAAGTTTTCCAGTGCTGCAAAGAACGGACTGACGCCGGGCGCGCTCGAAGCCCTCCTGCGCGAGGTGGGAGCGGCGCGCTATCACAATCGTCATCCGCTGCACCACAAGATGGTGTCGGGGACACTGAGCAAGGGCCAGCTCCAGGCCTGGGCGCTGAACCGCTATTGCTATCAAGCGGTCATTCCGAGGAAGGATGCGATGATCCTGGCGCGGGCGGAGGATCCGGCCTTCCGTGCCGAATGGCGCAAGCGCATCGAGGATCATGACGGCACCAACGGCTGGGACGGCGGTATCGCCCGCTGGGTGAAGCTGGCAACAGGTCTCGGCCTCGAGGAGGATATGGTCAAGAGCGAGCGTCTGGCGCTTCCGGCGACCCGTTTCGCAGTCGGAGCCTATCTTTCGTTCTGTACCGAGCGCAGTCTTCTGGAAGCGGTCGCCTCGTCGTTGACCGAACTGTTCTCACCGGTGATCATAGGCGAGCGTGTGCCAGCCATGCTCGCCAAATACGATTATGTAACCGAGGATATCCTCGCCTACTTCAAGCCCCGGCCGGTCCAGGCATCAAGAGATGCGGAATTCGCGCTGGCCTATGTCTTGAAGCATGCCGACACGCCGCAGAAGCAACAGACCGTCATCGATGCCCTTGTCTTCAAGTGCGATGTGCTCTGGTCGATGCTGGACGCGCTCGAACACGCGTATGGCGAGAGCGGGCACATTCCGCCCGGCGCTTTTGATCCGGGGGCGGCATAATGACCCTCGTCAGGGAGCGCGCAGTTCTCTCGCTTTCATCCAGGCCGATGCTGAAACGGTACTGCCGGCTGCAATTCGATCCAGTGCGGGACGCCTGGGCACTGCTGGCGCCGGAGCGGGTCTATTGGCCGAACGAAGTCAGTCTCGAGATTCTGCGGCTGTGCAATGGACAGCGGTCTCCTCGGAAGATCATTGAATGTCTGGCCGAGCAATACGAAACCCCGGCAGAGGAGATAGCGGCGGACGTGGAGACCTTCCTTCAGGAGTGGGCGGACAGGCTGGTGGTGGCGTTATGAGCGAGATTCTTCCGCCACTCGGCATGCTGGCCGAGCTTACGTATCGATGTCCGTTGCAATGCGTCTATTGTTCGAATCCGCTGGAGCTTCTGAAGGCTGATCGGGAACTGTCGACGGAAGGTTGGCGATCGCTTTTCGAGGAAGCGGCCGATCTCGGCGTCCTGCAGGTTCACCTCTCCGGCGGCGAGCCGACGCTTCGCCCCGATCTCGAAGAACTGATTTCCTGTCTCGCTCGTCGTGGGATCTACACCAATCTCATCACTGCCGGTGTCGGCATCCCGGAGGGGCGCATCCAGGCATTGGCGGATGTCGGTCTCGACCATGTGCAGTTGAGCTTTCAAGGCGTGAATGCTGCCACGACCGAACTGATCGGCAATCATAAAGGCGCGCAGGAAAAGAAGCTCGAGACCGCTCGCCAGGTGCGTTCCGCCGGCCTTCCGCTCACGATCAACGCGCCCATCCACCGGCACAACATGGACGAGGTACCGGCCTTCATCGAACTTGCGCTGTCGCTCGGGGCCGAACGGCTCGAGATCGCCAATGTACAATACGCAGGCTGGGCCCTTCTCAACCGTGACGCGCTGATGCCGGACAGGGCGGATGTCGAACGACAGGTCGAGATCGTCGAAGCGGCACAGGAGCGGCTGCACGGCGTGATGGCAATCGATTTTGTGACGCCCGATTACTTCGCTGTTTATCCCAAGCCCTGCATGGGCGGCTGGGCGAGGGATGCTCTCGTGGTCGCCCCCGACGGCACGGTGCTGCCGTGCCATGCGGCTGCCACCATCCCGTCCCTGAGCTTCGATCGGTTTGGCCGCCGAACACTTACGGATATCTGGTATCGATCCGACGCCTTCAATGCCTTCCGGGGCACGGACTGGATGCCGGAGCCGTGCCGCAGCTGCGATCGCCGGGAGGTCGACTGGGGCGGCTGTCGCTGTCAGGCCCTGGCGATCGCCGGCAATGCGTCCGCCACCGATCCGGCCTGCATCAAGTCACCATTTCATCATCGCATTGTGGAGCTCGCAGAGAAGAGAAACGGTGTCGCACAGGGGTTCCAGTACAGGCGCATCGGACGTGTCGCTCCGTCAGCTCTTCGGCATGAGTTGGCCGATGAGTTTTGACAGGCCGTAGAGCCTCTGCTCGATGATCGTGGGCACCTCGCAGACGTAGCTAAGCGACTGGACGCGCTCTTCGAAGACGCGTGTTTCCCACTTCAACTGATCGCTCTGCTTCTCGAGCTCTGTCGGGTCGGCATTCGCATCGCGCCTCAGCTTGTCGACATCCGATGCCTTCTTGCGGAGATCGGCCGCCAGTTGCCGCTGTTTGCCGGCATAGCGGGCGATACCGGAGATGACCTGCTCGCGTTCCCGGTTGAGCTTTTCGAACAGGCCCACGAAAACCTGCGCAAGCTTCTCGTCCGTCTGGTCGGCGGGCAGTGTCGCGACGAATGTCTCGAGTTGTTTCCGGGCGGTGTCCATCGGAACTCGCCGCGCTGACAGTTCGTCGACCAGTTGCTCGACGGCCGGATCCTTGCTCCAGTCTTTGGCGTTGTCCGGAAGGGCGTCTCCGTTCCATACCTGTGCGACGGACAACTCCGGTACCTTGCGCTGGACGCAGGGCCAATCCGGATCCGTGTTGGTGGCGCCGATGGCCAACCCCGGCAACATGCCGATGCCGGCGGCAGCCACGACGATGATCGGTCTCCTCATGTGTTTCCTCCCGTGTCTTGCTTGCGGGTCGTGAGGCCCAGGCTCGGATTGTAGGCGAGAATGGCGCCTGCCAGGAACAGAAACGTGAAGGCAGCGACCACCAGAAGCGATGTCCATTCGATCTGGCCATAGAAGGCGAAACGCACCAGTTCGACGGCATAGGTGAACGGGTTAATCAGGCAGATCCGATAGAGCAGGGGAGATGCTTCCTGCACACGCCACAGCGGATAGAGCGCGGAGGATGCAAAATACATCGGGAAGATCACGAAGTTCATGATCCCGGCGAAGTTCTCGAGTTGCCGGATCAAGGACGACAGGAGCATCCCGAGAGCACCCAGCATCAACCCGGACAGGAAGAGTGCCGGTAGCACCAGAAGATAACCGATGGCTGGCGCTTTCACATCCCAGAACCAGGCGATGGCAAGGAAGACATAGACTTGCACGATCGACACCGCGACGCCGGCAAGAAGCTTCGAAACCAGCAGGAACCAGCGTGGGAAGGGGCTGACCAGAAGGGTTCGCATGTTACCCATCTCGCGGTCGTAGACCATTGACAGCGAAGACTGCATGCCGCTGAAAAGCAGGATCATTCCGCAAAGCCCAGGCGTGATGTAGACTTCATACAGCACGTAGGTCTTGTAGGGCGGGATGATAGAGACGCCGAGGACCTGGCGAAACCCTGCCGCGAAGATGAACAGCCAGAGCAGGGGCCGCACGAGCGAGGAGACGAAGCGTTCCCGCTGGTTCAGGTAGCGCAACCCCTCGCGCTTCAGAATGCCATTCAGGCAGACGAGGTATTGCAGAAGCCCGAAGCGTTCGCGAGGTGCCCAGCGTGACATCGCGCCGTCGTGTCCCGTGATATCGGTCATGGCCGTGTACCTCCGGCTCGAATGTCCACGATGCCTGTGAGCTTGGAGAATGCCTGATGGAGCGTCGTGGAACCGGTTTGTCGGATCACGTCCGCCACGGCACCGTCGGCGACGACCTTTCCGATGTTCAGAACCACAACCTGGTCCGCCTGGTTGACTTCATCGATCAGGTGGGTCGCCCAGAGGACGCTGATGCCTTCCTGTGCGACGAGGTGCCGGATATCGGCGAGGATCGCCGCCCTAGACTTGATGTCGAGCCCGACGGTCGCCTCGTCCAGCAGCAGCAGTGACGGGCGGTGAAGGAGCGCGCGGACGATTTCAACGCGCCGCATCTGTCCTCCGGAGAGGCTGCGCGCCTTGTCGTGCAGCCGGTCCTCCATGTCGATCGAAGCGAGCAGTTCCCGGATACGATCGCGCGCCGTGCCCGTGCCGATTCCGTGGAGAGAGGCGTGGTAGGCGAGGTTCTGCTGGACGGTGAGATCGAGATCTAGGGTCCGGGCCTGGAAGACGATGCCGAGCTGGCGAAGCGCGCTTCCGGCCTTGCGACGTATGTCGTGACCAAAGATGCGGATCGTGCCGGTCTGTGGCGAAAAGAGGTGACTGATCAATGAAAAGAGTGTGGTCTTGCCGGCGCCGTTGAGACCGAGCAGCACCGCAAACCGGCCGGCCTCGATCGAAAAGGAGACGTCGTCGAGCACTTTTCGGCTGCCATAGCTGTAGCTGACGGATGTCAGTCGCAGCGGCGGTTCGACCGCATTTTCCTTCGGGTTGGGGTTCGTGTCTTCGGGCAATCCGGCTTTGATCGTCATGGGCTCCGCCTCCGGCGGATGGCGGCATGCAGCCATCCGCTCCTGTGTTGCACGGAAAGTGGGCGGTTACTTGATGATGATCTTGCCCGTCATTCCTTTGTCCGCGAGGTCAGGCACCGACCAGGTGTATTCTCCCGGCCGGACGGTGGTGAACTGCACGTTGATCGTTCCCTCGGCGTCGAATTCAAGCCAGGCCGGTGCGCCATTCATGTGGACCTCGAGGTCGTCGATCACGATCTGGTTCATCCAGACGTTCCGGAAGAGATCAGTCGCAAACTTGTATTCGAGGCCGGCCGCCGACGTGATCTTCCAACGATAGCCCTGGCCCGCGACCAGTTCGAAGTCCTTCTGGTTGACGGCGTAGCTGTCGTCTTTCGAGCCGAGGATCAGCTCCGGAACATTCTTGCTCGCTCGCGTGACCTTCGGTTCGTCGTTGTCATCGTCCTCCTGGGCGGCGGCATGAGGCTGAATTGAAAGCAGGCTGATGATGGCTGCGTATGCGACGAGCTTGAGCTTTGACATTCGTTCCTCCTGGTTTTCCGTTGTAGGTCAGTTCGGTGCCACCGTCACGCCCCAGGGCAGAGCTCCGACGGTCACCGATTTCACCGGCTCGTCGGATTGCGTGTCGATGAAGGTAATGTCGTTCGAAAGGCCATTCGTGCTGATGACGTGCTTGCCGTCCGGGGTGAAGGCGAGTTGCCAGACGCGCTGGCCGACCAGGACATATTTCTCGACCTCGTAGGTTTCGGTATTGACGACAGCGACCCGATTGGCCGGACCGAGCGCCACGTAGGCCTTCTTGCCGTCGGCGGTGATGCGCACCCCGACCGGCTGGATCGCCTCGGAGCGCAGGCCCTGTACCTCGAAGCTGATCTTATGCTTCACTTCACGGGTGGCATTGTCGATCACCGAGACCGTGCCGCCGATTTCCGAGCTCACCCAGACCTCCGAGCCGTCCGGCTTGAACGCTGCGAAGCGCGGACGCGCATCGACCAACACGTTCGCGACGATTTCATGGCTCGCCGTGTCGATGAAATGCGCCATGTTGGTCGTTTCCGACGTGTTCACCATGGTCTTGCCGTCGGGGCTTATGCCCATGCCTTCGGGTTCCACGCCGACCGGGATTTCTGCAAGAACACGCTTCTGCTCGACGTCGATGACGGTGACGAGGTTGTCGTCCTCATTTGCGACGTAGAGCGTCTTGCCGTCGGGGGAAAGAACGAAGAGCTCCGGGTCCGGACCGGACGGCAGGCTGCCGACAATCTCGTGGGTCGCCGTGTCGATGATCTCGACGGTATCGTCGTCGCTGGCACAGACGTAGAGAAACTTGCCGTCGCGGGAGACGGTGATGCCGCGGGGGCGCTGCCCGACATTGATTGTCTTGACCGGCTCCATCGTGTCGGAGTCGACGATGGTTACCGTGTTGTCTTTTTCATTGGACACGTAGACCGCATTCGCCCAAGCGGGCTCGGCGATGACCGTCGCCACGGCGGCGCAATAGAGCTGCCTGAGAAGTCGCTGCATTCTCTCCTCCCACTCTTTCTATTTCAGCTTGCACTTGGTTTCGGGCCGGTCCACGCCGAGCGTGTCGAGCTCCGAGAATTGATGGAGAAAGCCCTCCTGGGGGGAGGTTGAGATGACGCCGCGGCCGTCGCCCAGCAGGATGGGCTGGCGCAATTGCCAGTTCCAGGTGCGGAAGGTCACTTTCTGCCCCTTGAAGGCGGCGATCGAGAAGTCGTCCGACTTTATGAAGGCTTCGATTTTCTCGGGATCGTTACCTTGCGTGCGGGTCGCCGCTTCGCCGAGGATGCGCACCGCTGTCCATGCCTGCATGTCCTTGGACAGCATGCGCCTGCTGGTAGCCTTGAAGAAGCGATTCTGGATCTGCGATCCGCCCCATTGTTCGCTGGCCGGATGCCAGCTCGAGGGGATGAGCCCGGCGGTGCCGGCGACCGGGCGCGGTGTCCAGGTGCGGTACGGGACGTAGCTGCCGAACACTTCGCTCTCGTCGGCGACGATGACGACGTCATGTTCCGGCAGGTTCTGTGTGAAGACCGGCATCTGGCGTTGCACCTGGATGACGCCCGTGTCGGTGCGGCGGGCGGAGCCGGTGTCCTCGTACAAGCGCTCCTCCACGATCGTCGCTCCGAAGCGTGCAGCGGCGCGGCGGATTGCTTCCGCATAAAGCTGGTCGCGCTCGTGCGAGCCGTAAAGCAGCACCCATCTCCGCCACTGCTTCCATACCAGATATTGCGCGAGACCGTCGGCCAGCATGCTGCGGGTCGGTGCGGTGTGGAAGACGTTCGACCGGCATTCTTCCTCGCGCAACACGTCATCGGTCGCGCCGACGTTGAAGAGGAGTACACCGTTGTCGCGGGCGAGGTCGGCGATCGAGAGCAATTGGGCTGCGGAGACGTCGGTCAGCACGAACTTGTCGCCGCGGGCGAGCATCTCCCTGAACGCTGCTACCACATCCGCATCGAATTTGACCTCAACGACATCGAGGCTGAAGGACTGCCCGAGGAATTTGCCCGTCGTGTTGTTGTCGTTGATCGCGACGTTCGCGCCGGCCACGCCCTCGTCGCGTGGAGGAATGTCGAGGACCGACAGCGCCAGTTGCGGTTCGTAGGCGCGCAGGTATCCGATGCCGATCTCCGTCGGCACTGCTCCCGCGCCGCCATCCTGCGCCCGGAGGTCGGCCGCATTGACGAGCAGCAAAAAAAAGCCCAATAAAAACGCGAGAGTTTCAGGCACCGTGCTCTCCGCAGGATAACCGTTTCCCCACGCCGTCACACGAGTGACGACGGCTGACGCAGTAAAGGTGCCCAACTTGTTTTTATACAACCTATCCGTAATCTCAAGCCTCGATTTACGCTTTTCTCGCCGCGCGGGAGACGCTAACCCTGTCGTGCGAGGAGAATTTTGATGACCAAGATGTTGGCAAGTGTTCGGAGCCGTCAGGAGGCGGAAATCGCCTTGCAGGCCGGTGCCGACATCATCGATCTCAAGGAACCGTCACGGGGTGCTTTGGGCGCCGTGGATATGAGGGATATCGCCGAGATCGTTGCTTTCGTGAACGGTCGTCGGCTCACCAGCGCCGCCTCGGGCGATCTGCCGATGGAGCCCGACGTCGTAAGGGCAAAGGTCGACGAGCTGGCCGCGACCGGCGTCGATTTCATCAAGATCGGCTTTCTTCCGTCTGACTATCTCACGGACTGCGCAAAGGGCCTTGCCGGCATCGCGGCGAACAGGAAACTCGTGGCGGTCCTCTTCGCCGATCATGTGTATCCCGAGAATGTCCTCGACGTCTTCGCGGAGGCCGGCTTCCACGGCGTGATGATTGACACTGCCGACAAGACGAAGGGCCGCTTGCTGCAGCACATGAGCACAGACCGTATCGGCACGTTCGTCGCCGATTGCCATGCCCGCGGACTCGCAGCCGGTCTCGCCGGGTCGCTGGAGGCGCCGGACGTTCCGCGGCTTCTCGCCTATAATCCGGACTTCATCGGTTTTCGAGGTGCGCTTTGCGAGAATCTTGCCCGGGACGCCGAGATCAATCGCGATGCCGCACTGAAGATCCGGGCACTGATTCCGGAAGAACAGCCGGCCGGTACACAATCGCGTGTCGACTACAAGTTGCTGGCGGCGCGCGGGTACTTTCCGGATGCGTCCGAACTCGGTCTCGGCACTGACAAGATCTTCGTGCGGGACTTCGTTCTGCCGGTCGAAATCGGCGCCTACAGCTTCGAACACGGCAAGACGCAGCGGATGCGTTTCGACGTGACGGCGGACGTGTTGCGGGTCACCCGCAACCCGGAGGACATGCGGCACGTCGTTTCCTACGACCTCATCATGGACGGGATCCGCTCGCTCGTTGCGCGCGGCCATATCGAGCTGGTGGAGACGCTGGCCGAACAGATCGCCGCGTTCGTGCTCGAAAATCCGCGCGTGACCAATGTCGTCGTCCGTGCGGAAAAGCTCGAACTCGGCCCCGGTGGCGTCGGTGTGATCATCGAACGCAAGCAGGATCGGCAGCATGCGGCAAAATCAGGGGACCGTGCGGGCGCCTATGCCGCCGAGCATCGCGGGCGTGGAGCCGTCCCTTCATGAAGCCGGTGGTCGTGAAACTCGGAGGGAGCACCGCCGGCAGCGACGAGATGCAGCGATGGATCGATCTCTTTGCCGACGCTTGCTTCCCTTCGGTCCTTGTACCCGGAGGCGGTCCTTTTGCAGACCATATCCGCGTGATGCAGACACCGCTCGGCTATTCGGACGAGACTGCTCACGACATGGCGATCCTTGCCATGGACCAGTTCGGACTTGTCATCGCCGAACGGAGCGAGCGGTTCCGGCCAAGCACGACGATCCGCGACATGGAACAGGCCTGGAACTCCGGGCTCGTGCCGGTCTGGCTGCCGTCCTCGATGACGCGCGGAGCGCCCGATATCCTGCGATCCTGGCGCGTGACCTCCGATTCACTGGCTGCTTGGCTGGCAGGTCGTATCCGGGCTGAAAGGCTCCTCCTGATCAAGCAGGCCGAGATTGGCCCCGAAGATGTGGATGTCGAAAAGTTGGTGGCTCGGCAGCTGGTCGATGATTACCTGCCGCGTGCGCTGAGCGGCGAAACGGAGCTCTATGTTGCGGGACCGGAGAGCCTCGGGAGTGCACGCGACGCTCTTGCTGCATTGGACGTTCCGGGTCGTCTGGTTGCCCGCAAGGTCGCGGAGGAGGTTCTCAGGTCATGACGCGCCTGGAGACACCCCGCTGGGCTTGGGTTCTGACCGGTTCCGGACACTTCTTCGTCGAGAGCTTCGAACTCATCCATACGCTAACCCACTGCGACGTGTTCGTGTCGAAGGCCGCGGCCGAAGTGCTGCGGATGTACAAGTTGAAGCTCGATTTTCCGGACACGATGCGTGTGCTGCACGACAAGACGGCGAGTTCGGTTCCCGTCGGCAGCTTCTATCATGGTGTCTACCACACTGTCGTCATTGCGCCGGCGACCTCCAATACGGTCGCAAAATGCGTCGTCGGGATTTCCGACACGCTGGCGACGAACGTCTATGCTCAGGCCGGAAAATGCCGGGTGCCGTCCATCGTCTTTGCGTGCGATACCGCGCCTGAACTCGAAACCATGGCGCCGGGCGGACTGGTGAAGGTCTATCCCCGCCGGATCGATCTCGAAAACACGGCAAAGCTCAAGACCTTCGAACGCACGCAGGTCGTCGAGTCGCTGGCAGAGTTGAGGCGCGCGATCGCGCATCGCAGGGAGGCGCTCGCCGGCGATGGTTGAACATCTCGTCTTCCTGACCGGACATCTGGCAAAGACCAGGCTCGAGAATGTTCTCGCCGGGCTGGAGAAGAGAGATTTCACCTATGACATCGTCGATATCGGCGTCAAAGTCGCGGCTCTGATGACGGAAGAGATCATCAAACGGCGGCTCAAATGCCCTTCCGTGGTGGATCGTGTCATTCTTCCTGGTCGTTTCCGGGGAAATATCGAGCGACTGACGTCGGAATTCGGCGTCCGCTTTGTCCGGGGCCCCGATGAGATCGCGGATCTGCCGGCCTTCCTCGGACGCAAGGGGAGGGTCGTCGATCTCTCACGTCACGACCTGCGCATATTCGCCGAGATCGTCGATGCGTCGGCGCTGCCGATCGACCTGCTGCTCGAGCGCGCCCGCACGCTGGCCGAAGCCGGGGCAGATGTCATCGATCTCGGATGTCTGCCGGATACGCCTTTCAGTCATTTGCGTGAGGCCATTCGGCGCCTGAAGGCGGAGGGGCTGGCCGTCAGCGTCGATTCCGCCGATCTCGCCGAACTGGAAGCGGCGGCGGAAGCGGGCGCGGACTTTCTCCTGAGCCTCACGGAACACACGCTCGATCTTGCCACTCGTTACAAGATCACACCGGTTCTGATCCCTGCGATCCCCGGTGATCTCGACTCTCTTGGGCGGGCCATCGAGATGGCGCGCGAGGCGGGCATCGAATTCATCGTCGATCCGGTCCTTGACCCCATCCATTTTGGGTTTGCAGCGTCGCTCGGCCGTTTCATCGAGGCGCGCCGGCGCTGGCCCGACGTTCCCATGCTGATGGGCACGGGAAACCTGACGGAACTCACGGATGCCGATTCCTCCGGCGTCACAGCCGTGCTTCTCGGCCTCTGTTCTGAGCTCTCGATCGGCAACGTGCTGGTCGTCAATGTCAGCCCGCACACCGCACGCACGGTGGAAGAGCACGATCGCGCGCGCCGGATCATGTACGCCGCCAAGCAGGACGGAGCGCTGCCGAAGGGGTACGATCCGGGGTTGCTGCAGGTGCATGACCGCAAGCCGTTTCCTTCGTCAAGGGACGATATCGCGGCTCTTGCGAGCACCGTTCGCGACGTTAATTTCCGTATCATGACCGCACCCGACGGCGTGCATGTCTTCAATGCGCGGGGCCACCAGATCGGTCGAGATGCTTTTGCCTTCTTTCCCGATCTCGACGTTGCGACCGACGGCGCACACGCCTTCTATCTCGGCGCGGAGCTCACCAAGGCGGAGATCGCCTGGAAACTCGGCAAGCGTTACGTGCAGGACGAACCGCTCGCTTGGGGTGTCGCCGTTCCGGAGAAGACAGAGGACCGGACGCGGCTCGCCGAGGCCGGCCATACGCTGCGCGCGAAGAAGGAGGGCAAGTGAGCTACATCCGTGAAGTGATCGTGACCACCGTCGATGCCGTCGGCCAGCCGCATATCGCGCCGCTCGGCATCATCGCCGAGGAGGACGGTTGGATCATCGCCCCCTTTCGGCCTTCCCGGACGCTCGACAATCTCGCTGCGGTGCCGTTCGCCGTCGCAAACTACACCGATGACATGCTGGTCTTCGCGGGTTGCCTGACCCGGCGGAAAGACTGGCCGCTCGTACCGGTCGCCGACTGGCCAGTGCCACGGCTGCAATCGGCGCTCAGCCATTCACTGCTGCAGGTGGTCTCGGTCGAAGATGACGGCGTGCGCCCGCGGCATTTCTGCAAGATCGTCGGCGAGGCAATGCATGCGCCTTTCACCGGTCTCAACCGCGCAAAGGCGGCAGTCCTGGAGCTCGCCATTCTGGTGAGCCGGCTGCACATGCTGCCCTGGGACAAGATCGAGCGGGAGATCGAGTACCTTAAAATCGCCGTCGACAAGACGTCCGGCCCCGACGAGCAGCTGGCATGGAACTGGCTCATGGAACGGGTCGAACAGTACCGGACGGCAGGTTAGCCTGCATCCGCTGACTTGCTGATCTCCGCGGCCGCGAGCAAGGCGACGGCTGCGGCCGGCGCCGCCTTGCAGGCCGTGTCGCGCGCCGGTTCGACGGCGTTGATCAGCGTTCCGAAGTCGACGAACGGCCGTTCCAGTCGTGCGGCAAGTCTCGTGATCTGTGGTCGGCCGATGCCGGCGCCGACCACAGGTGCGCCGCGGGCAAGCCGATGATCGGCCGCGACGCGGAAGGCACCGTCGTGCACCATCCGTAACTGATGCTCGCTGAACCACAGGGCGATGTCGCTCCCTTCCTCGGTCGAGAGATCCGGTCCATCGCGACCGATCATTCGCGCCAGCCGGCCGATCGATCCGGTCACGGTCTTTTCCCGCCGGTCGGCTGAGGGATACTGGTCATCCGCCTCGTCGAGCATGCCGAGAATGCGGGCGATGTCGGCCGTGTTGGCGAAGTACTCGTTCATCAGCGGCGTCATTGTGCCGCCGACTGGAACACGCTCGGCGATGCCGATCAGCGCTGATCGTGTGAAACCGGTATAGACCAGTTCGCCGGAGAGTAGCCGCTCGGCATCCGAATAGCCCGTGTTTGCCACTTTGCCGTCCCGCAGCGCGAGGATGTCGGTGGTTGTCGAACCCATGTCAACGAACAGGGCATCGCCGACGACGCTCGCCGCGAGTGCGGCTGTCGCGTGCCAATTGGCGGACGCGATGTCGGGCGCGAGGCCGCGTGCTTGCGCGGTATCGGCGAAGCCGGCACGACCGGCGTAGATGCGAGTGTCCTCCGTGCCGAACTCCTCTTCGATCAACGAGAGAATGCCCGCTACACCTTCGCGCCGGTCGGCAAATCCGTCGGAAAGCTCGGCCGTCATGGTGAAGGCATTTGCGGCGCCCGCTGGCACTTCCGCCCGCAAGGATTCGATGCCCCTCCGGACCTCGTCGATGCCGAGCCACATCGATGTCCTGAGCGTAGCCGCATGCGTGACGACACCATTCTCGCAGAGCGCCATCTTCAGATGAGCGCCGCCGATGTCCCACCCGGCGACAAAGCGCTTTCCTTCTGCGGAATTCCGGTCTTCCATGGATTGGTTCGTCCTCTCTGGGGTTCTGCTCGTGCTTATCATTCCGGTTCTAGACATCAAAGATGCTCTCGTCGTCCATGCCCGCCGCGGCGAACGGCAGGCGTACCGCCCGCTCGAGACGCCGTTGAGCCTCCGTCCCGCCCTTGAGGACGTCGCGGAAGGCTTACGCAGCGTCTACCCCTTTCCCATCTTCTATGTCGCGGATCTCGACGCGATCGGAGGCCACACGGGTGACTGCTCCGCCGCCCGTCGTCTTACCCGTCTGACCCCTGCGCCGGGGGTCTGGCTCGATGCCGGTTTTCCGGGTTCGGAAAGCCTTGCGCATGCACACGCCTTGCCTGGCGTGGCGCCGGTCGTCGGATCGGAATCGCTTACCGATGCGGCTTTCCTCGCCCACTTTTCGGCCTATCCCCGCGCCATTCTCTCTCTCGACTTCCGAGGCGAGGAGTTTTGCGGACCGGAGGACGTCCTTGCCCGTTCTGACCTCTGGCCTTCCCGCGTCATCGTCATGACTCTCGCTCGTGTCGGTTCCCAGACCGGCCCTGACTTTGCCCGCCTCGCGGAGATCAAGGCACGGGCAGGCGCCCGGCAGGTCGTTGCGGCGGGCGGGGTGCGCGATGCTGCAGATTTGCGGCAGCTTGCGGACATGGGTATTTTCGCTGCCCTGGTCGCCACGTCGATACACAACGGGACGCTGACGCCTGAGGCCATTGCCGGGATGATGGACGAAACGGACACCGTTGCACAGCACCGTTGAGTGACTGGAAAGAGGGATTTCTCCCTCTTTCCATGCTTTAGAATCCAAAGATCTTAGCCAACCGGCGCAACAGGCCATCCGAATTAACAGAGGGCGTGCTCTGTGCGGGGTTGCTTCGTATCTAGGCACCGAAGGGATGCTTGACCTGATCCCGTTGCGCGGTTGCCTCGGCAGCCGTCGGCTTGCCAGCGACGGCGCGCTGGATGGCTTCCTTGGTCGCCCTGTAGTTGAAGTCCTGGATCTTGGCGTCGTCGTCGGCCTCCCAGTGGATGAAGACGCCGACGCAGATGAAGACGTCGTCCGCTTCGTCTGCAGGGATGGTGCCGTCAGCTACGCTGTCCTGTACCGCCTTGGCGACACCATACTGGGCGGGACCGAACATCTGGACGGCCTGTTTGGCCCCCTTGATGGTCACCTTGTTGAACATCACGGTGTTCGGTTTGCAGGGCAGATTGGGTGCAATAACTGCAAGGAGGGAGGTAAATCCGTCCTTGTTGTTCGTCAGAGCATTGCAGAATGCAGACTCGACCGCACTTCCGCGCGGACCGATGAGAAGGTCGATGTGAGCGACTTCGTTACCGTCGCCAACAAGAGATTCGCCAACCAGAACTTTATTGATTTTTGCCACGGCCATGTACCTCCCTGTACCGTTCCAAAATGGTTTGTCCAAAGATGCCGTACCTTCGAGACACGACGCTCGATGGACAGCTATCCTTGTTCACAGCACCCTTTGTACTCGGGTCGGTTGGCCAGATAGCAGCAGAAGCCCAATCTTCCGCCGGTGAAATTCAAGCACTTACCTGCGGATTATGCAAGACGAAGTTGAGCCTCTCGGCGAAAACTGTCGCGACCGTCAGGTCTGCCGACGTCCCGGGGTTGATGTTTTCGGCTTTCAACCGTCGGTCGAAATCGGCAAGCAGCCGCTGGCGTTCCGGTTCAGCGGCGATCTCGCCCAGCTGACCCGCGACCGAAGCCGCCTCCAGACGAATTTCCTCAGCTCTTTCGACACCGTGCTTGCGCGCCACGTGGCTGTCCGGAAATCGCGAGAGAAAATGGATATAGGTGAAGACGGTGGGCCACATGCCCGTTTCTCCACCGGCCTCGGCTGTGCGGTAGGCGGCAAGCCCGCCCGAAAAGATGTCGGCGAAGTCGCTGACATACTGCCTGGCGATCATGTCTCGTTCGGCCGCTTCCCGCATGGCGATGAGCAGCGGGACTCTGGGTGGTTCCGCGACGTCGTTTTCAGCCTCGCCGAGCCCGCCTGGCGCGGCGAGTGTGATTGCGCTGAAAACGTCCGCCGCGTCATCGTTGTCCATTGCTCCGAGAACCGCCGCGAGCTCCTTGCGGAGATCCTCTCCTCCGGTTTCCGCGGCCTTGGCCAACGGAGCGCAGAGCAGCACAATCCCGAGATTGGTGTTGGTGCCGACGGCCTCCCGCGTCATCCGGATGGCGTCGAGGATTCGGCGACCGACCGGCCATCCGGGATGGCAGACGGCGCCCGCGGATACCTCGGCGCTGTCCAAAAATTGTTGCGCAGACATGCGGTGACCGTCGGCGAAGCGATGCACGTTTCCAGGCTTCAGCGCCTCGATCTCCATCCTGCAGGCGTGGCGGTAGGCCGCATCGATTTCGGCGGGTCGCGGCATCAGGCGGCGGGCCTCTCTCCTTCCGCGGGAGCGATCCCGGACACCAGTGCTTCCGCGATGCTGTCCGCGACCTTGACCGGGATCGCCGACTGCAAGCCCGTCCATGCCGGCATGCTGTTGACCTCGAGAAGCTGGAGCCGACCGTCGGCAGCAGGAATGATGTCGATCCCGGAAAAGTCCGTTCCGATTGCCGCGGCGGCGGCCAGCGCCAATGTTTCCAGTGCCGGGCGAAGCGGTCCTGTCACAGGCTCCGCCCGTGCGCCCCTTGCAATGTTGGTCACCCAGCCGTCGGCGCGACGCGCGATCATCCCGAGTACTGTGCCGTTGCAGGTAAAGACGCGGTAGTCGCAAAAGGTCGTTCCGGGTCTGGCGACATAGCGCTGCAGATAGTAGACGTCGTCGACCTCGAGCCCCTCCGGCAACTGTCCGACCGTCTCGATCAGCCGCACGCCGCGGCCCTGAGAGCCGAAGAGGGGTTTCAAGACCAGCGGGCCCTTTGGCAGCTCGCGTTCGGCGATGGCACGGGCATTGGCGATCGACTCGACGGCGAAGGTCTCCGGCACCGGAAGGCCGGCGCGGGCCATAAGAAACGTCGTCGTCGATTTGTCGACGCAACGCTCGATCGCCTTTGCAGAGTTCCAGACCGGTACGCCGAGATGACCGAGCGCATGCAGGATTCCGAGCCGCCGGGTCACGGCCTCGAAACTGCCCGAGGAAATCGAGCGGACGACGACCGCCGCCGGCAGCGCCCCGTCAAATCCCGGAATGGCGATGCCGGACACATGGCGGGAATCGAAGGCAATGTCGGCGAGCCGCAGGAAGACGGCGTCCATGCCGAGTCGCGCGAAAGCGGCGCTCAACTGTTGTACCTGACTGTCGGTACGATCCGAGGTGATCACGATCTTGTCCCGCAGGACGGGCGGTATCATTTCAGCCAAGGGACTGCTCCAGCATGTCGATATTCGTCTTTCCGGCGCGGAAGGTCTCGCCGGCCTCGATCGCGGTGACGATCACCTCGGCCGGGCTGAAGAGGTGCGGGTCGATCGCGTAGAAGTCACCATTGAACTTGCGAAAGACTTCCGAGAAGGGCTGGCCGTAGTCGCGCGACCCATCGCTTGTGAGGTGTTCGGCAAGATCGCGGGCGGCGGCCGCGGAACCCCGGACGAACAGTTGGACGAGGCCACCATAGATGATGGCGTCGTTCGTACGTCCCATTGCCTTCAGGAAATCGGGATGCGGTGCCGGGATCGGCGCCTTGCCAATGCCGTCGACGATCGCATCCAGCGGGAACTTCAGGTCGTGCGCCTTGTGCAGCGCCACTTCCAACACGCGTCCGACGATCTGGACGCTGCCGGCGATGCTCTGCGTCGGCGCATAGACGAAGGTGAGCCGGTCCGGCGCGAGCCCGGCGGCCTTGGCCACCTTCTCGACAATGGCGGCGGGCGGTGGCGTTGCGGTCTCGAGAACGACGACAGAGCTTTCGGCTCCCGGTTCCCTGTAACGGATTTCCTCGAAGAGCGGCTCGACGCGGGCGAGCGCCCGCACCGGTCCCGATCCCATGGCGAAGTATTTCTCGTGGGTTAGCTGCCATCCGGCATACTGGCTGCCGAGGCAGGCGAGGACCGGCTGGGACGAGCGGACCTCGATCGAAAGCGGCCAGCGCGAGGAATGTCGGTCAAGACTTACCGATGTGATGCCGAGCCCGCCCATGCAGATTTCCACCATGCGAAGCCCGGCCTCGAGGGAGCCGGGGCTTTGTGCGCCCGCGTCGATCAGGTGTTCGCCGAGGCTGCCGCGGCTGTGGCCGATGCCGAGCCGTCCGGCCTCGGCGATCATGTCGTCGACGACGTGTTGCGCGCTTCTGTTCAGGAAGGCTTCTCCGTCCTTCATCCTGCATACTCCTCCCAATGGGGTGTCAGTTCGCTTATTCTGGCCTTGACCGCTCGCTCGGCGGCAGCGGCGGAGCGGGCCTGCGCGAGCACCGTACAGACCGGATCGCCAGCGTCGAGTTCCGATCCCGGACGTTGGTGGTCCGCCGTCAGGGGCGGCCAGTCCAGACTCGGAAAGCGCGGGATCGGTCGCGAGGCATAGGCGATCGCCGACGCCACTGCGCCTCGAAAGACCGGGACCTCGACGCTCTCACCGCGAACGGAGCGAAGATGCTGCGTCAGCAGCGGCTTGTCGTCGTCGTCGAAAATGTCGAGCGTCGCACCCGGACGCGGGTTGATCTCCAGAAGAAACGTTCCTTCCGGTCCATCGATGAAATCCGCACTGCAGAGGCCGACCAGCCCCGTCCGAGCAACGAGACCGTTCAGCCAGCGGCTGATCTTCTCCCCCTTTTCGCGCGGAAAACGCGGCAGGCGAACGGCGCCGCCATAGCGGAACGGGCTGGCGGCGGAAGGCGAGGGCCACTGGCGGCTGTAGCCAACGATGCGTGCGCGACCTCGCTCGGCGAGGAACAGGGCGGAGAGACCCATCCCCGGAACGTATCGCTGGAAATACCTGCGCGACGGAGAGGGGCCGAAAGACGTGGCCGGTCGCACATGGGAGCCGCCGGCGCCGCCGGGCACCTTCGTCAGCCAACCCCGTCGATCTTTCGGGGGTTCGAAGCGTATCTTCGGATGGGGGATGCCGATTTCGCCGCAAAGCGACGCAAGAGACAGGGGATCCTTCACCCGGCTGATCGCATCCGCACGGTTGCCGGCAACCGGAAAGGCGCTGGCGAGCTGGTCGGCGAGCTCCGGTCGCCGTTCGAAGCCAGAGCCGTAGACGAGTGCCTCCGGCCTGTCCTCTCCGACAAGCTTCCGGAGACACGGCACAATCTCCGTTCCGTCGATCCCGTCATGCAGGCTGCCCGGCAGGATCGTCGTTCGTTCGGCCAGACGGCATGTATCGGTGTCGTTGAAGAGATCGGCGACCAGCACGCGATATCCTGCCCGGCGCGCTGCTGTTGCGAGCGACCGCCCGGAAATCGCCACCACCAGGATCATGGGGCTATTTGGCGAGGCTGCGAGCAAGGGTGAATGCATCCTGGAAATCAAAGACGACGGGTTTTTCGGCGGAGATCATCCGTGCGAAGAGACCCGCCTGGGTCTTGTACTTGACGTTACCGATCGACAGTGGCCCGATACCGACTGCTTGTCCGTGGAGGGCTTCTCCGTTGGTATTGACCTTGAGACCCTCGATGCCCGCAGGCGGGACGGCGTTCACATCTGCGGCGACCAGGAGTTTTCCGGCCGAGCGCAACTGTTCCGAAGATATCACCTGTACGCCGGCCTTTGCCGCCGTCAATACGATTTCTGCCTTGGCGAGTATCGCGGCCTTGTGGTCTTCCGTCGACCCGTCAACCGCGTCCACGTCGACGCCGAAGCGATCCTTCACCGATTGAGCGATGTGCCGGACGCGTTCGACGCCGTCATGGCCGGCGATGGTGACCGCGGCGCCTTCCCTGGCCGCGATGACGGCGGTGCAGTAGCCGACGACGCCGGTGGCACCGAAGATCGCCAGCTTTGCTCCGCTGAGGTCGCGGCCGTGCTGTTTCGCCAGCGCCTTCTCGACCTTCGCGACCATCGCGGCCGCCGTCGTGAAGGACCCGGCGGGATCGGCGAACACCGAAACCTCGAAAGGCGGGACCATGGCCCTCTTCGCTGAATCGAGCATGTCGAGCGCCAGTGCCGCGTCCTTGCCGGCAAGGAAGATCCCCGTCGCCACGCCCGCATCCGGAGGCCGCGAGAAGATCGCGTCCTGCACGAGATTGCCGACGTCGGCGAGCGTTACGTCGGTGTAGGGGATGACGTGGTCATATCCGGCGTCGAGCGCCATGTTCACGTCGAAGGGGCTCATCTGCTTTAGTGGCGTGAGCATGTGGAGAATGGTCTTGCGGCTCAAGGTTCTTGTTCCTCCTCAGTGAAAGCGCCCTTGTCTCAGACCGAACTGCGGCGGCATCACCGTCTGGGTGATTTTCGCGCCGAGGTTTCGTGCAGGCACGATGCGGGTACTGAGACCCGGCTCATCGATGCCGGCGTCATCGACGATCTGTTCGGCTGCCTCCTGTGACTCGGTAAAGGCAAAACCCGTCGGACCCCAGGAACTCTGTCCGATGCCGACCGCACCGTGAACCGCAAGCTTGCGGACGGCGGTTTCGACCGCCCTGCTGGTGAACAGTCCACCCTGCGCGGGAGCAAAGTAGCGTCCGATTTCCGCCTGGATGGTCTCCACGGCCTTGCCGAACGCGGCGAGATCGCCTTCGATCAGGGAGGGCATCAGCGCCATCAGCGTCGTGCGGCAGATGGTCGAAGAACTCGTCTCGGGAAAGTGGGGGAGCGCACGGAAGGCGGCGATTTCGGCCTCTCCGTGGATACCCTCATGGTGATGGTCGAACACCAGGATGATCCGCCAGTTCTCCGGGAAAGGGATTCGGGAGATGACGGTGGGGGCCTGGTCGTCCTGCCCCTTGCCGGCATCGATGATCAGTCCACCCCGGTCGAATGCGGCGATGCCGATGCCGGAGCGCGTGCCGCGGCCGAGAAAGACGGCGTCGTCGCGAATGGCGAACGGGAGTTGATGAAGCGTCCGGAGTGCCGCGGAGACCGCAAGCGCGAGCTGTGTTCCCGATCCGAGGCCGGAGTGACTAGGGATCGTACGGTGCACGATCACCTTATGGTGACCGTCAATACCGAGATGGGTGCTAAGCTTGGCTATATGCGCGCGAATGCGCGCTTGTTCTCCGCCTTCGACGCTCGTCTCGCGTGCTTTGGCGACCGTCAGGACGGTGGAGATCGTCTCGAGGGGGAGGCCTATGCTGCCAAAACGCCCGCTCGTCTTTCCCGGAATGTCGAGAAAACCGAGATGCAAGCGCGCAGGAACTTGAATGGTGACGGAGTCCGACATTTGATGTAATTCTAACAATCTAGAATATCGGGCCCGAGAATATGATATCGTCTTTTGATCGCAGCGCAAGCGGCGCGATCAAAGAATAAGGGAGGCCATGTCGATGAACGACCGCACCGATGCCGCCGGCAAGGCGGACCGCGTCTATTCCGAAGCCGAGATCCTCGAGAGGCTGAAGCGTGACCTGCCGCACTGGCGTTACGAGGACGGCTGGCTGCGCCGCAAGTACAAGACCCACAGCTGGAAATCGACGCTGATGGTCATCAACACGGTCGGCCACCTGGCGGAAGCCGCCTGGCATCACCCCGATCTCAAGGCATCCTATGCCTGGGTCGAGGTCAAGCTGATGACGCATGTGGCCAAGGGGATCACCGACAAGGACTTCGAACTCGCCCGCAAGATCGAAGAGGTTGTCCAATGGCAGCCTGGCAAGGAAGGCGGTGCCCTGGAAGGTACCCCTCGGGCGGATCAGCGATTTGCCTACTTGAAGTATGACGACTGATCGGCGATTTTGATTCTGGGCGGGGGTTCACTTTCTCAGAGAATTGGCTAGAATCTAGACCGGCACCAGAAAGTTGTGGGGTATGTCGGTTGCGTGGATAGGCAACCAGGCAGTTTCATTGACAGCCGCAATTCAGGAGACGGCAAAGCTTCTGGTGTCGTGCCGCTGCCCGGTTATTTCAGTTGATTCGGACATTCATGGTAGTCGAAGTGTGATCGCGCTGGCCGAACGGGTCGGAGCGACTTACGATCACGTTCGCGGAAGCGAACTCGCCGAAGAGGCAGCACTCTTCACCGACAACGGCGGCTTCTTCACGACCCCGCTCGAAACCCGCCGCAGGGCCGACCTGATCGTACTGGTCGGCGAAATTCCGGCCGCTCATCACGAACTCCTTTTGTCCTGGCATACCGCGCGTCCGGACCTTGTGCCTTCGCACAAGCGGCGCTGGTTCCACATATCGGGCGCAAGACGCGAGGATGCTGCGTCCGAGATCTCCGCCGTGCTGAACCGCGTGAAGGCGAGCGTCGTCGAGGCTTCCGGCCAACCGCTCGCCGCCGTTCTCGCCTCCGTGCGGGCCGGTCTCGGCGGCAGGAAGAGCATCGGTGCCGTCGAGGGGTTTGATGACTTGGCGGACGCACTCGGCAAAGCCACATTTCCCGTCTTTGTCTTCTCTGGTCGGCAGCAGGGGATTTTCACGCTTGCCATGCTGCAGGGGCTGGTCGGTGATCTCAATCGCAGCCGACGTTCGACCAGCCTCTTCCTGCCTTCCGACGATCGCGCCTGGGGTCTCGTGCTCGCGTCCGTGTGGATGACAGGCTTTCCACCGCGGACCGGCTTTGGTACCGGCAGGCCGGTCTACGATCCGCAGCTCTCAGACGCGACGCGGATGATCGCGGAGAGGGAGGCGGACCTGCATCTCTGGATTTCCGAGCGAGAGGGCGATCCGCCGGCGCGTCGCCGCGACTTGCCGCTCGTCGCCGTCGTGTCGACTGACCGTCCGGCTGTCGGCGCGGCGGTAACCATCGGGATTGGGCGAGCCGGTGTCGATCATGACGGCGTCTTCTATTCGAGCCGCATCGGAACGCTGTCGGTCGTGAAGGCGTCCGCGCCCTCACATCGTCCGAGTGTTTCCGGGGTTCTCCGCGAACTGGCGGACGCTCTGCCGGTGAAGGAGGCGCTGCCGTGCTGATCCGACTGGCGGGAGGAGAGGTCGTCGACCCGGTGAACGGTGAAAGCCGCCGGCGGGACCTGTGGATTCACGATGGATTGATCGTCGATAAGCCGGAAGGCCGACGTGCCGACAAGACCTTCGACGTTTCCGGCTGCGTGGTGATGGCCGGGGCGATCGACATTCATTCCCATGTCGGTGGCGGCAATGTGAACACGGCGCGTCTGCTGTTGCCCGAGCACCATCGCGCACATCAGGCGCGCCCTCAGCATACCCCGCTTTCGAACGCCGGCTGGTCGACCTTCCGGACCGGGACGCTCTATGCGCAGATGGGCTTCACCACGGTGGTCGAACCGGCGATGAACCCGCTCAATGCGCTTCACACCCATCTGGAGCTTGCAGATATCCCGATCATCGACAAGGCGACGCTTGCGATCCTCGGCAATGACGATTTCCTTCTCTCAATGATCCGGGACGATGCGCCGGCAGCGATGATCGACGACTACGTCGCCTGGACCGTCTCGTCTTCCCGATCACTGGGTGTGAAGGTCATCAATGCCGGCGGTGCGGCGGCCTTCAAGGAGAACGTTCGCGCCTTCTCCTTCGACGATGTGGTGCCGGCCTACGGCGTCAGCTCGCGCAGGATCGTCAAGACCCTGCAGGCCGCCGTCGGTCGCCTCGGTATTCCGCATCCGCTCCACGTCCATGCCAACAATCTCGGTATTCCCGGGAATGCGGCGACGGCGGCCGAGACCATCAGCGCCGCCGGGGGGGAAAGACTCCACCTCGCGCACCTGCAGTTCTACGGCTACGGGACGGAGGGAAAGCGCGGCTTCTCCTCTGAGGCAGCCCGTCTTGCCGAACTCGTCAACGGAAGCCCCGAGGTCACCATCGACGTCGGTCAGGTGATGTTCGGCCAGACGGTGACGATCTCCGCGGACGTCATCCGTCAATTCTCGGCTGTCGGCCACGCGAGCCCGCGCAAATCCGTCATCTATGACGGCGATGCGAACGGAGGGGGGATCGTTCCCTACCGCTACAAGCAGGATTATTACGGCTCGCTGCAATGGGCGATCGGGCTCGAGCTCTTCCTGCTGATTACCGATCCCTGGCGTGTCTTCTTCACGACGGATCATCCGAACGGTGCGCCGTTCACCACCTATCCGGAGCTTTTCGAACTCCTGATGAGCCGCGAGGCGCGGGACATGCAATCGGAAAAGCTCAACCAGGCGGCGCTGAAGCACTCGACGCTGTCTTCGATCGCGCGTGAGTACACGTTCGACGAGATTGCCATCATGACCCGCGCCGCGCCGGCGAGGCTCCTCGGGCTCAAGGATCGTGGTCATCTCGGTCCCGGTGCCATAGCTGACGTTGCGGTCTATAGAAAGGGCAAGGACATCGCCAGGATGTTCCGGGAGGCGGCGCTGGTGTTCAAGAACGGCGATCTCGTCGTCGAGGATGGCGTCGTGACCCACTACCGGTGGGGAAAGGCACTCCGCCTCGCTCCCTCTCCCGATACGGCGATGACCCGGCGGCTCGGCGACTATTTCGAGAGCCGCTACGGGCTCGGCCTCGACTGGTTCACGTTTCCGGAGACGGCAATCGCCCGCGCCGATGCCTTTGCGGAGGTCCCATGCAACAGCTGATCCGCAATGACGTCGTCATCGATGACACGTTTGCCGAAGCCTTCGGCATGCGGGCGACCGCCATCATCATCACCGCTCCCACTCTCAAGTGGGCACGTCAGGCGGCGATCACCATGACCGGCTTTGCCACCTCCGTCATAGGATGCGGATGCGAGGCGGGCATCGATATGGACGTGCCTGAAACGGCGACGCCGGACGGTCGCCCCGGTTGCCGGGTCATGCTGTTCGCGATGGGGACGGACGAGCTGCAGAAGCAGCTGAAAACGCGCCTGGGCCAGTGCGTGTTGACCTCGCCCGGCAGTGCCTGCTTCGCCGGTCTGGAGGGCAGCGCGCCGCTCGATCTCGGTTCGGCGCTCCGTTACTTCGGCGACGGCTGGCAGATATCCAAGACGTTCGGCGGCAAGCACTACTGGCGTGTCCCCGTGATGGACGGGGAGTTCCTCTGCGAGGCCACGACGGGGCTGACCAAGCAGGCCGTGGGCGGCGGCAACATGCTCCTTCTCGCGGCCGACTGGGCAAAGGCATTGCGCGCCGCAGAGACCGCCGTCGCGGCAATCGAGAAAGTTCCGGGGGTCATCATGCCCTTCCCGGGCGGGATCGTGCGCTCCGGCTCAAAGGTCGGCGGCAAGTACAAGGGGATGATGGCCTCGACCAACGACGCCTTCGCGCCGACGCTCAAGGGAGCCGTGAAGACGGCGCTCGAGCCCGGTACCAATGCGGTGCTGGAGATCGTGATCGACGGCGAAACCAGTGATGCCGTCGCGGACGCGATGCGTGCCGGCCTCAAGGCCGTCGTCAAGCTCGGGCCGAAACAGGGGGCGCTCAGGATCAGCGCCGGCAATTATGGCGGCAAGCTCGGCAAGTTCCATTACCACCTCAGGGAGCTGCTGCCATGAAGCCGCTGACGTTTACGCTTCTCGCGGAGCCCGGAGAAAGGCTCGATCTATCGGCGCTCGTTCCGGATCGTTTGGCAGGTCAGCCAATGTCGGATATCGCCGCCCTTCCGGTCGGAACGACGCGGACCGGCGTCAAGGTCGGCGACCTCTTCAGGATAACGGGCAAGGATGCATCGTCCATCGTCTTTGACGGAGGATCGCGGCGCTTCGATCAGGTCGGCGCGGGCATGACGTCCGGCAGTATCCGGGTCGCCGGTGATGTCGGCTTCAGGGCGGGCCGGGCAATGGGCGGCGGTACGCTGGTCATCGAAGGCAACGCCGGCGAGGAACTCGGTTCCGGTCTATCGGGCGGCCGCATCGAGGTGGCGGGCAATGTCGGTGATCGCCTCGGTGCTCCGTTGGCAGGTGAGTTGCAGGGCGTGAGCGGCGGAACGATCATCGTGCGTGGCAAAGCCGGGCATCGCGCCGGCGAGAGGATGCGTCGCGGATTGATCGCGGTGCTCAAGGGATGCGGCGATCATCTCGGGCTCGGCATGATTGCCGGAACGATCGTCGTGACCGGGCGGGTCGGTGCTATGCCCGGCTATCTGATGAAGCGTGGCTCGCTGCTCCTCGATCGGCGACCGGAGCTGCTCTCGCCGAGCTTCGTGGATTGCGGAAATGCCGATATCGCCTTCTCCGGCCTGTTCGACCGTTTCCTGATGGCGGAGAAGATCCTCGACAAGCGGTTGCTGGGAACTGCACCGACCCGCATCTGCGGTGATAATGCAGTGTTCGGCAAGGGCGAGATCCTGTTTCGTCGCGGACGATGAGCTTTCCATCCGAACCTCTTGCTTGACTTGTCGTGTCGTTCGATCAATGGCCTTTCGTCGTCGTGATCCGTCACGGCGGTAAGTCCGAACAACTTCGAACCGGCGCGGAACCCACTCGTGGCAAGATCGGCAAAAGGCGGAACAGGCAACCGGGTTACGATCACCCGCGCGCTTTCAAAGCTCGGCTATTGCTCCCGCACCCAGGCGGAAAGGCTACTGGCGGAAGGGCGGATCTCGATCGGCAGCAAGCCCGTCACCGATTTCGAGACCTGGGTGGACATCCGGTCGGATCGCATAGAAGTCGACGGCCGACCTATTGCCGCGGAAGAAAAGACCTATGTGATGCTGAACAAGCCGCGCGGCCTGGTCACCACCAGGGACGATCCCGAGGGCAGGGAGACGGTTTATTCCTGCCTCAAGGATGCGGGATTCGGCTTTCTCTCCCCTGTCGGGCGGCTCGACAAGGCGAGCGAGGGCCTGCTGCTTTTCACCAATGACACGGTTTTCGCCCAACGTCTTCTGGACCCGGCGACCCACGTGCCCAAGATCTACCACGTGCAAGTCGGCGGACACCTCGACGACCGTCAGGTCAGACAGCTGGAGACTGGCGTCCCGGTGGAGGGGGAGACATGGCGTGCCGCTTCCGTCCGGATCATCCGTCAGGGGGAAAAGAACACCTGGCTCGAGGTGAGGCTGGAGGAAGGGCGTAATCGTCAGATTCGTCGAATGCTGGAGGCGATCGGCGTCGAGTGCCTGCGCCTCGTCCGCGTGGCGATCGGCGCCGTCGAGCTTGGCGACCTGCCGAAAGGCGACGTCCGTCGCCTGACGGCGAGCGAGATTGCGATCCTGAGCAAGGCGACGGGACTCAACGATCGTTGAGGTCCACTCCACCGCCGTGCGGCAAACCTTGGCTTCGGCAGCCTTGTGGTTCAGCGGATACTTGCATCGCCGACCTGCACATAAAGGCGGCGGATTGTCCTCCGTGGCAGTCTCCGTTCGGCGGAGCCATGCGCCTGGCGGGACGCACCAAAAAAGGTCGTATCCTCACTATTCCGTGTGTGCGGAGAAATTTTTCATATAGATCATTGGCTTGCGGAATGTGAGTGTGATGACGCGAGTCCGCCACGTACGCAGAACGGCTAATTTCAGATTTCCCTTTCGTAGCGTATTCGTAAGTAAGTCAAGGGAGGGCTGGTTTGCCGACGGGTCGTCCCCATCTCTTGCTGCGGCGAAACTCTTCGGGACTGTTTGGGCAGGAATGAATACCGTCATTGTTTTCGACAGACATGCGCTCGCACAATTCCGGGCGGATCATCCCTGGTTGCGCCTCTCCGACGATGTCATCGAAGTCTCTCTCTATCTGGACGACAACGGAGCTCCTTTGCGTCTTGCCGGGAAACGACTGAACGACGATCTCCTCGATGAGGTCGATTGCGACCGCTTGCCGGCTGCGACGGCCTTTGCCATCGTGCGCTGCGCGCCAGCGCTTGGGAAGGCGAGGGCGTGGACGCCGGCCGGCGAACAGGACGTCTGGCGCATTTTGCAGGAGCTGTTCGACATGCCGTTCGATACGACGGCGCATGCGTCCGCTGCGAACAAGATTCGCAACGGTCTGCTCGACCAAGGCTACCGGATCGCCCGCCAGTTGACGCTCGAAGTGCTGAACTCACGTGCCATCAAGACGGAAGAGCCGGCGGAGCGGTTGCGCCTGTGTCGGGCGGCCGGCTCTGTGCCACGGTCCCTCACCGAGGTCCGGGAGACGCACAGGCCCGTCTTTCTGGAGGCGGACACCTGGAGAATGGTTGCAGTCTTAAGAGACGAGTTTTTGCTCGCCGGCCGCAACGATCAACTGACCATGGCCGCGATTCCGATGGACGGCAGACCCGGCATTCCCGCGGGCTTGCGAAAGATCATCGATGAGGCGCTTTTCGACGCCGCGCCCATAGCCTTTTCGGTGTCCACGACAGGGTACCAAAACTCCCGTTTCATAAGGGTCAATCAGTCCTATCTGGATATGGTCGGACGTTCCTGGGCGGAACTTGACGGTTGCGAGATGCTGGCGAGCGGCGTGGCCGTCGACAACCCAGGGCGCAGGCGCCGGCTGGAACTGCTCCAGCAGCAGGGCGGCTACAGTTCCGAAAGGGCTGAGATTCGGGTGGCTGGCGGTGGGCTGCTTCCCGTCCTCATTTCCGCCAAACGCCTGGTCGTTTCGGGGGAAGCCTATGACCTTGAAGCCATCTCCGTCATCCGAGGGGATACGCGCGTGCCGGCAGGCTCTGGCAACGTGGTGCGCCTGCTGCAGTCTGCCGGCTGACGGGACGGTTGGACCGGACTAGCGGGAAGGCGCGTCCGGAAACTTCCGGCTCAGGAAGGATGATCCCGCGAGCCCGAAGCGCCAAGGCCGGTCCACCGCCTTGGTGATGCCTATCCTCCTGCCGATCGCGACCGGCAAACGCTCTGTCGGCAACGCAAAGCCGAAGGGTGGGGAGAGCAGGGGCAGACCGTCGTGGTCACGCGTGACCGCCAATGCCTGGCACAGCCGGCCCGGACCGGCACAAAGGTCTCTGAGATCGCTTCGGCCGCGCCGCATCTGCATCTTCTCAATGTTCCAGGCCGGTTCGATTGCCCGGATCAGGACGGCACTTGCCGGACGGCAGACGACGTTGAGGCACCAGTGAATTCCATAGGAACGATAGACGTAGACGTGGCCGGCCGGGCCGAACATCGAACGGTTGCGCGGGGTTTCGCCGCCGAAACTGTGCGAGGCCGGATCGTCGGGTTCATAGGCCTCCGTTTCGACTATGGTGCCGCCGACGCCCTCGAGTGTGAGCATTGCTCCGACGAGATTCCGTGCGACATCGACGGCGCTGCGATTGAAGAAGCCGTCGATGTCTCGTTCTCCCGGTGATGGGAACTGCGGATCAGAAGTCCGGGAAGATGTCTCTGACATAGCGCCTGACGATGGTGAGGCTCCTGTCCGGTTCTATGCGGTAGACCTCGATGACGGTCCGGCCGAACCGGTCCTGGAAGCGATGTTCGAACGTGCTGCCGACGGGTGCCTTGGTCAGCTTGGTGCGGGGCTGCCCGCCATAGGTGATGCTGCCCGGCACGGGCTCCAGTCGCGGACCACCGAGGTGGGGCGCCGCTGTGCAGGACGAGAGCACGACCGCAGTCAAAACGGCAATGGCCCTTCGCATGGCTGTTCTCCTTGAACGATCGCCTTAGCTAACGCCACCAACGGCGTCTCCGCAAGGATGTTCCGCGACATCTCGGTCGACGCCGGCAAGTCGCGCCGCCGCATGGCCGGTCTTGTTGCGGGCGGCGTGTCGGGGATCCGACGTTGACAGACGCACACTATTGCCTTACGACTGACGAAATATGAAAAACGTCACTCATAACTTCAAAGCAAAGCAGATGCCAGAACCCGCCGATTCCACGGGAGAAAACGCCCGGCACGAAAACGTCACGCGCATCCTTGATGCGGCGGAACGGCTGTTCCGCCACTACGGCTACTACAAGACCAATGTCGCCGACATCGCGAAGGACCTCGGCATGTCGCCGGCGAACGTCTACCGGTTTTTCTCGTCGAAGGCCGAAATTCACCAGGCTTTGGCGAAGCGCATGCTGGATGCCGGCTATGAAGCCGCCCGGGCGATCGCTCGCACGCCGGTCAGCGCGGAGGAAAGGCTCCGTCGGTACGGCCATGCAATGCACAACATGACGGTCGAAACGATGCTCGATCAGGAGAAGGTTCACGAGATGGTGGTTGTCGCCATCGAGGAAGAATGGCCGGTCATCGAGGCGCATGTCACCCGCCTCGACGAGGTGATCACCTCGATTATCAGAGACGGGATCGAAGCCGGCGAGTTTCCTCCGCAAGACCCGGAAGCCGCTGGGCGTTGCTTCAGCGCATGTCTTGCCATCCTCGTCCATCCGCAGATGGTGACTCAATGCCTTATGAAACAGAACCGTCCGAATGCTGAAGAGCTGATCGAGTTCGCTCTGAAGGCGGTGAAGAACTAGACCCGGTCGCAAACGCCGGCCCGTCAAGCTGAAAAATCAGGAGCATAGTATGATGTCGAGTGTCAACGGACTCGCTGGTAGGCTGCTGATCGGCCTGTCTCTGATCATGACGGCGGCGTTGGCCACCGGGTGCAGCGAAGAGGAAAGCAAGGCCGAACCCGTTGTTCGCCCCGTCAAGGTGATCGAAGTCGCGGCCGTCGAGAAGGGGCGCAAGCTGGAATATTCGGGCGCGGTCAAGGCTCGGTACGAGATCAATCTCGCCTTCCGCGTCAATGGGAAGATCACAGAGCGTCCGGTCGATGTCGGTGACAGGATCAGGCCGGGGGATGTTCTCGCACGCCTCGACTCGGCCGATTACGAGCTTGCGGTCACCCGTGCCGAGGCCGATCTTCGCTCGGCTGCGAAGCAGGTTGGCACGCTCAAGCTGTTCAAGCAGCGTGCCGAGACCCTTTATGCGAAGAATGCGGCATCGAAATCCGAACTCGACCAACGCACGCTTGCTTATGACCAGGCACTCTCTACCGAGCAGTCGGCCATTTCCGCCCTCGAACAGGCCAAAAACCAAGTCGCCTATACCAGGCTTTACGCTGACATGGTCGGCATCGTCACGACGGTCAACGGCGAGCCGGGTCAGGTGGTCGGGTCGGGTACCCCGGTCGTGACGATTGCGATGGACGGGGAGAAGGAGGTCCAAGTGGCCGTGCCTGAGACCGAGATCGCGAACTTCGCGACCGGTGCCGCCGTGAAGGTTCGGTTCTGGTCGCAGCAGGGCATGGTGCTCGACGGCACCGTCCGCGAAGTCGCCGGCAGCGCCGATCCCCGTTCACGGACCTTTTCCGTGCGCGTCCGCATTCCCGACGATCCGCGCGTGCTGCTTGGAATGACCGCGACCATTGAGACGGAGGTCGGCGGTGGCTCCGCAGGCTTCGACGTTCCCTTGAGCGCACTCGCGGAAACGGGCGATGGACCCGTCGTATGGGTGGTCGATCGGGAAGCCGGCACCGTTCATCCGCGTTCCGTCAGGCTCGGCGAATTCTCCGACAATGGCGTGCGGGTGAGCGAGGGTCTTTCCCCCGGCGAGATGGTCGTGTCAGCTGGCACCCAGTTCATGAGCGACAGTCTGAAAGTGAAAGTCTCGCCTGAAGATGCACAGCAGGCGGCAGCGAACGCAGCACCGGCTGCCGTCGTGGCGCGCTGACGCCGTTCCCGCAAACGTCTCCAGCAAAGGGCTTCCTTATGAGCACGTCCGACCAAGAAAAGACGCCGTTCAATCTGTCGCGCTGGGCGATCGCTCACGGCAGTCTTGCGCGTTTCCTGTTCGCTCTGATCATCGTGGCGGGTGCGCTCGCGATCGCCAACATGGGGCAGAAGGAAGATCCCGACTTCACGTTTCGGGTCATGGTCGTCCAGACCGTCTGGCCCGGAGCCAGCATCGAGGAGATGCAGGACCAGGTCGTCAACAAGATCGAGCGGAAGCTGCAGGAGACGCCGCATCTCGACTACATCCACTCCTATACGCGCGCCGGGATGGCGATCACGACCATCAACATCAAGGGCGACACTGATGCCGCGGAGGTCAAGGATGCCTTCTATCAGGTTCGCAAGAAGGTTGGCGACATCGAGCACGAGCTGCCCGAAGGCCTGATGGGTCCCTATTTCAACGACGAATTCGGCGACACCTTTGTCACCATGCATGCTCTCTCCGGCGATGGCTACAGCTTCCCGGAACTCAAGGATTTCGCCATTCGTGCACGCGACATGCTGCTTGCTACCCCCGGAGTCGAGAAGGCGGTGATCCTCGGTGATCAGCCGCGGCAGATCCACATCGACGTCTCCTCCAAGGTGCTTGCAGAGCGCGGGCTGACGCTCGCTGACCTGCAGGCCGCGCTCGCCGGGCAGAACAATGTCGACTCGGCGGGCTCGATCGAGACCGCCTCACGATCCGTGCGCGTTTCCGTCGAAGGGGACGTGCGTTCGGAAGACGACGTGCGCGAACTGCGAATCAAGGCGGGCGGCCAGGTCATACGTCTTGGCGACATTGCCTACGTCTCGTCCGGACTTGCCGAACCCTATACGCGGAAGTTCCGTTTCAACGGACGCGACAGCGTACAGATCGGCGTCGTTATGGCGCCGGGCTTCAAGGTGACGGACGTCGGCAAGGCAATCGACGCGACCTATGAGCGTTTCACGGGATCGATGCCGGTCGGTGTCTCCGTCGACCAGATTTCCAATCAGCCGGAGGTGGTGCGTGAGGCTGTCGGCGAGTTCGCCAGGGCTTTGATGGAAGCGCTGGCTATCGTGCTGGTCGTCTCGCTTCTGTCGATCGGCTGGCGATCGGGTATGGTCATTGCGATCACCATACCGCTCGTGCTCGCCGCCACCTTCGCCATCATGTTCCAACTCGGCATCGAGTTGCAGCGCATATCACTGGGTGCGCTGATCATCGCTCTCGGGCTGCTTGTCGATGATGCGATGATCGTCGTGGAACTGATGGAGCGGAAACTCGACGAGGGGCTGGAGAAACTCGACGCGGCGACCTTCGCCTACTCATCGACCGCCTTCCCGATGCTGACGGGCACGCTGATCACCGTCGCCGGCTTCATTCCGGTCGGCTTTGCGGAGTCGACAGCAGGCGAATATGTCCGATCTCTCTTCTACGTCGTCGGGATCGCGCTTGTGACATCCTGGTTCGTCGCCGTCTATTTCACACCGTGGCTCGGCCATATGATCCTCAAGCAGCGGGCGCATGCGGGCCAGGGACACCACGATGTCTTCGATACCCCGTTCTATCGGCGGCTGCAGGGGGCGGTAAGCTGGGCTGTGCGGTATCGCCTTATCGTTCTGAGCCTGACGCTTGCAGCCTTCGTGGCGAGCCTCTTCTCCTTTGCTTTCATCACCCAGAGCTTCTTCCCGAGATCTTCTCGTCCGGAAATCCTCGTCGACATGTGGCTGCCAGAGGGAGCCAGCGTGCTCGAAGTCGAGCGACAGGCAAAGGCACTCGAAGGACGCATTCTCGACGATCCGGACAAGAGCTTCGTCGCGACCTATATCGGCGAAGGAATCCCGCGCTTCTTCCTGCCGCTCGATCAGCAACTCACCAACCCCAATTTTGCGCAGTTGCTGGTTATGGCGAAGGACGAGGATGCCCGGGAGCGGATGATCGGCAAACTGCGCCGGATACTGGCGGAGGATTTCCCATCCGTCCGTTCGAAGGTCGACCGCCTGTTCCTCGGCCCGCCGGTCGGCTGGCCGGTGCAGATCCGTGTCGTCGGACCGGAGCGTGGCGAGGTCCGCATGATTGCGGACAAGGTGAAGGACTATTTTGCGCGGGATCCCCTGATCGGAACCATTCACGACGACTGGCTGGAGCCGGTCACGACGATGAAACTCGTCATCGACCAGGACAGGGCGCGGGCCCTCGGCGTCACCTCACAGCGTGTCAGGCAGATGATCCAGGCTGCGGTTTCCGGCGTTCCTCTGGACACCTTCCGCGATGGCGAGGAGACGGTCTCGATCGTGGCTCGTGAGCCGGATGCTTCCCGGAACCTGCTCTCTGCCGTCCAGTCGGTCTACGTCCCGACCGACTACGGCGGCTTCGTTCCGGTTTCGCAGATTGCCCGCCTCGAGCCGGTGCTGGAACAGGGAATAGAATGGCGCCGCAATCGTCTTCCGGCGATCACCGTGCGCGGTACGATCCCGGACGGTGCGGAAGGCAGCGAGGTCGGGACCGCGATCTTCGAACGGATGAAGGAGCTGCGCGACAGCCTGCCGGCGGGCTATGCGATCGAGATCCAGGGCGGTGCAGAGGAATCGGCCGAGAGCCAGGCGTCTATCGCCGCCAAGGTGCCGATCATGCTGCTGGTCACGCTGGTTCTCCTGATGGTGCAATTGCAGCATTTCGGCAAGGCGCTGCTGGTGCTGGCCACCGGTCCCCTCGGCATTATCGGCGCGGCTGCCGCGCTGCTGATCACCGGGGCGCCCTTCGGCTTCGTCGCCATTCTCGGCGTGATCGCGCTTCTCGGCATCATCATCCGCAATTCGATCATCCTGATCGACCAGATCGATCAGGACATTGCTGCCGGGTTCTCGCGGCAGGAAGCGATCGTCGGCGCGGCCGTGCGGCGTTTCCGGCCGATCGTACTGACGGCGATGACTGCGGTGCTTGCCCTCATTCCCATTTCGCGCGGCGTCTTCTGGGGACCGCTCGCCTATGCGATGATGGGCGGTATCCTCGTCGCAACGCTGTTGACGGTCTTCGCGCTTCCGGCGGGTTACGCGCTGTTCTTCGGACGTGAGCCGAAGAGAGGCGATGCTCCGGGGGAGGAAGTGGACGCCGGTCCTAGACAGGAGGAACTGCCGCTCGCCGCGGAGTGAACTTGGCCATGCCATCCCCGATGTGGAACATTTTCGCTCCTTTTCCGGTTGCAGCCGTGACGGTTCACGTGGCCACGACTGGAGAAAGGAGCGCACATGCCAGCGAAATCGAAAGCTCAGCAGAAGGCGGCCGGCGCTGCCCTGGCGGCGAAGCGCGGCGAGGCCAAGAAGAGTGATCTAAAAGGGGCCTCGAAGGGCATGCTGAAGTCGATGACGGAGAAGGAGCTGGAAGATCTGGCGTCGACCAAGCGAAAGGGAAAGCCGGAGCACGCCTCCGACCGCGACTGACCCAAATGCTGCCGGTCAGTCTTTGTCCCGGAGATTCAACCGAATCTCCAGAATGTGCAGCAACCAGAGCACGATGAGCGCCAAGGCGGTCGCGAGCAGTGCGAGCCGCAGAAGGCCGAGACCGCAGGCCAATCCTGTAGCGCCGGAGAGCCACATGCCTGCCCCGGTTGTCAGTCCTTTCACCTCGCCCTTGGTGAAGACGATCAGTCCGGCGGCGAGAAAGGCAACGCCCGAGGTTACCGCTTCGATCAGCCGGATCGGATCGACGCGGATGGATTGCTCGGCAAAATCCTTGTGATGGGTGATCTCGATTGTCAGGAGCGCGACGACGGCACTTGCGAGACACACGAGCATGTGGGTGCGCAGGCCTGCTGCCCTGCTCCGACGCTCACGCTCGTAGCCGATCGCGGCGCCGCAGAGCAGCGCGGCGAAAAGGCGGATGGCAACCAGTGAGCCCGGCAGCCAGCTTTCCGCTCCGACGTCGGTGAGCAGGTTCTCCATCCGCGATCCTTACGATTCCCGCCTTCCGATGTCGTCCGGAGATCGTCACCAAGGTCCGTTCATCGACTCTTCGTGGCGTGCGTCGCGCCGGGCGTCGATGAATAGGAAGCCGACACAGGGTCGCTTGCCGGGAACGTGTCCTCCAGTCCCTCCTGCAGCTCTTCCTCCAGTTCGGCAGCGTCACCTCTTGTGCGGGCGCTCGGTGTCCCCTTTTCGGCGCTTTCCCGCGTTGTAATGCCGCCCTCCTCACCGCCCGGCATACCGCCGACCTGCAGGAGAAGCACCTTCGCCTTTTCGATGGCGTTGACGCGGTTCAACTGGCCGGTTTCAGACTGGCGCATCAGGACCGAGATGACTTCGCCGCCGTCGCCTACGAATTCGACGGTATAGCCGCGCTTGCCGCCCATTTCTTCATGGACCTGAATTCCGATAACTTGCATCGCTCTTCTCCGCTGCTGTGCGCTCATCGGGGAACGCTATCGACTGGCGGAAGTTCCCTGCCGGGTTTTTGCCGGCTGCGGTACTGCTTCGGCTTGCCGGGCCACACAACGCCGCGCCAATCTGAAGCAAAGTTTTGTTTACCATATTCAATTTGTAAATGAGAAAATACTGAACAAAGAGAAATGCGTTGCGTTCTGGCATCAAAGGAGCCCGCAGATGTGCAGGGTGCAAGGCCTCATACTGATTGTCGAAGACGATGCCTTCGTTGCCATGGACGCCGCCGACAGCGTGGCGCTCGCCGGTATGGAGGTAGTCACCGCCGAGAGCGTCTCGGACGCGCTCGACATCCTCGAGCATGACGAAGTCTCAGCCGCCATCCTTGATTTCCACGTCCGCGACGGAACAGTGACACCGGTGATCGAACGGTTGCGTGAGAAGCATATTCCCTATCGGGTCGTCACGGGGTCGCCGGCCGCCGAAGTCGCCGCCGAGGGCGTGCCCTTGAAACTCTGCGCCCAAAAGCCGGCGGACTACCTTGCAATCGTTGGGACACTGGTCGGGATCGGGCCGGCGAGCTCTCCTCCAGTTCTCGGATAACTTGCGCGGACGCCCTCACTGCTGACGTTATTTGCATTTGCCTGTTGGACAGCGAAGCATGCTAAGAAGCGCAGGGCGGCCGGGCAGGCCTCGCGGATCCGGGTCGCAACGATCCGTCCCGCGAGCCGGCCTCGAGTCTCCTTCGTAGCAGTGGGAAAGGTTCCCATTCACGGAATCGATATATTGAGGCGCTAGCAACAGGCATGGCAAAGATACTTTCGATCGCACTCAATCCGGCCATCGATATCGCGAGCGAAGCGGAGCAAATCCGGCATACGCACAAGACGAGAACCCACAACCAGCAACAGTTCCCGGGCGGTGGCGGCATCAATGTTGCCCGCGTGATCGCCGAGCTTGGTGGAGAATGCGATCTTGTTTATCTTTCGGGCGGGGCGACCGGCGAGCTGCTGGAAAACATGTTGAAGCGTATCCGCGTGCGGCACTTCCCCGTCCACATAAAGGACCCGGTGCGGATCGCCTACATGGTCCACGAGGCCTCGACGGGGCTTGAATACCGCTTCGTTCCGGAGGGGCCGGTCGTCAGCGATGAAGAGGTGAGGCCCCTATTCGAATTCGTCGAAAAGAGCGACGCAGAGTATTTCATTGCGAGTGGCAGCCTGCCACGCGGGGTCGAAACGGACATCTATTCGCGATTGGCTGATATTGCCTCGCGCAAGCACGCCCGCTTCGTTCTCGACACCTCCGGTGACGCGCTGAAGGTTACTTTGTCGAAGTCGTCCGTCTTTCTGGTCAAGCCCAGCATGGGTGAGCTCGAGGGGCTCGTCGGCCGGCGCCTCACCCACGCCACCGCGGGTGAGGCGGCTCGTGAGATCGTCCGAAGCGGCGCTGCGCAGCACGTCGCGCTGACCATGGGCAAGGACGGGGCGCTGCTGGCGACCGCCGAGGATGTCATTCGTCTTCCGGCGATCAAGGTGCCTGTCCAGTCGGCTGTCGGTGCGGGCGACAGCTTTGTGGCCGCGATGACCTGGTCGCTGGCGGAAGGCCATGACATCCGGGAGGCCTTCCGTTTCGGCCTTGCGGCAGGCGCCGCCGCGGTGATGACGCCGGGGACCGAGCTTTGCCGCCGGCAGGACGTGGTCACCCTCTACGAAGCGCATGCGAAAGAGGCGAGGGGAGGCCACTCGCGCGCGTGATCGACGATTTACAGGCGGTTGCCGTTTTTCGCGTCGAACAGCTTCGCCTTCGCCATGTTGACTTCGAAAGAGAAGAACTCGCCGGGCTTCACCTTCTCCTCCGGCCGGACCCTGGCGATCGCTTCCATGCCGCCGAGCGTGAAGACGAGCATGGTGTCCGGGCCTGTCGGTTCCACCACATCGACCCTGCGCTCGAAGACAAAGGTCTCCCCGTCGCCAGCGGCGTGGGCGCCCCTGTGGGCGATCGTTTCCGGTCGCATGCCGAGATAGACCTCGTCGCCGAAACGGCCGGCGACCTTGTCCGCCTGACTGGGCGAAAGCGGAAACTGCACGATTCCTTCCTCGTCGCTCACCTCGATCACCGTGCCGCCGTTACCTGCCACCCGACCACGCACGATATTCATCGATGGCGAACCCATGAAGCCGGCGACGAAGAGGTCGACGGGGTTCTCGTAGATTTCCTCGGGCGTGCCGAACTGACGGATGTGACCGTTGTCCATGACCGCAATGCGGGACGCGAGTGTCATTGCCTCGATCTGGTCATGGGTGACGTAGATGATCGTCTTACCCAACCTCAGGTGCAGCTTCTTGACTTCGGTGCGCATCTCGATGCGGAGCTTGGCGTCCAGGTTCGAGAGCGGTTCGTCGAACAGGAACACGTCCGGATTGCGCACCAGCGCCCGCCCCATTGCGACGCGTTGGCGCTGCCCGCCGGAAAGCTGTCCGGGCTTGCGGTCGAGGAGCTGGTCGATGTGGAGCAGTTGCGACACGTCGCTGAGAGCCTCCTCCTGCACGCTTCGTTCGATGCCGCGGGTCTGCATGCCGAAGGTGATGTTCTCGCGCACGGATTTGGTCGGATAAAGCGCATAGGACTGGAACACCATCGCGATGTTTCGGTCCTTCGGAGGAATGTCGTTGACGACGTCCTCGCCGATGCGGATGTCGCCGCTGGTCAGGGTTTCGAGGCCGGCCACCAGATTGAGCAGGGTGGACTTGCCGCAACCGGACGGACCGACGAGGACGACGAACTCTCCGTCCTCAATGTCGATGTCCACGCCCTTGATGACCTCGACCGAGCCGAACTTCTTCCAGACCTTGCGCAGTTCCACGCGAGCCATCGCATCAACCTTTCACGGCGCCGGCGGACAGCCCGCGGACGAAGTACTTGCCGGCGACAATGTAGACGAGAAGCGTCGGCAGGGCCGCGATGATCGCGGCTGCCATGTCGACGTTGTATTCCTTCACGCCGGTGCTGGTCGCCACGATGTTGTTGAGGGCGACCGTCACCGGATTGCTGTCGCCGACGGTGAAGGCGATCCCGAACAGGAAGTCGTTCCAGATCTGGGTGAACTGCCAGATGACGGTCACCACGATGGTTGGAAGCGACATCGGCAGAAGGACGCTGAAGAAGATCGTGAAGAAGCCCGCGCCGTCGATCTTGGCAGCGTTCACGATGCCGTCCGACACGCCGACGAAGAAGTTGCGGAAGAAGAGCGTGGTGAAGGCAAGCCCGTAGACGGTATGGACGAGGATGAGGCCGTAGACGCTGCCCGCCAGTCCGAAATAGCCGAGCATGCGGGCCATCGGCAGCAGTACCACCTGGAAGGGAATGAACGAGCCGAAGAGCATGAGGGCGAAGATGACGTCCGCTCCGCGGAAACGCCACTTGGTCAGCGCATAGCCGTTGAGCGCCCCGAGCATCGTCGAGATGATCACCGACGGCACGACCATCAGCACGGAGTTCATGAAATAGGGCTCGAGCCCGGTGCAGCGCACGCCGACGCAGGCCGATGACCAGGCCTTCGCCCAGGCGTCGAAGGAGACGGCTTGCGGCAGGCTGACGAGCGAAGATGTGCGGATCTCTTCCAGGGACTTGAGCGACGTCGAAACCATCACCGCGAGCGGCATGAGGTAGTAGAGACAGAAGAGGATGAGCACCGCGAAAAGCAGTGTACGCAACGCCGCCTGGCGAAGGCCCTTGGGGCGGACGATGCCGGACTCCTGGCGGCTCATTTCGTGGGCCTCCTCAGTTCCGAATAGAGGTAGGGCACATAGATCGCCGTGATCGTGACCAGCATCATGACGGCGCTCGCCGCCGCCGTGCCGAGTTCGCTCCTCTGGAAGGCGAAGGAGTACATGAAGGTCGCCGGCACGTCGGTGGCGTAGCCGGGCCCGCCGCCCGTGAGCGCCATGACGAGGTCGAAGCTCTTGATCGCCAGATGCGACAGGATCACGAAGGCGGAGAAGAAGACCGGTCGGACGATCGGCAGGATGATCGTCGCGTAGATGCGCGCCGGCCCGGCACCGTCGATCGCCGCGGCTTTGATGATCTCGTCATCGACCGAACGCAGTCCGGCGAGGAAGAGCGCCATGACGTAGCCCGAGGACTGCCAGACGCCGGCGATGACGACGGTGTAGATCGCCATCTTCGGATCGACCAGCCAGTCGAAGTTGAAGTTCTCGAAGCCGAGGTTCTGCACGATCTTCTCGATGCCGAGCGTAGGGTTCAGGATCCACTTCCAGGCGGTACCGGTCACGATGAAGGAAAGCGCCATCGGATAGAGATAGATGGTGCGGATCAGGCCTTCGGAACGAATGCGCTGGTCGAGCAGGATGGCGAGCAGCAGCCCGATGACCATGCAGCCGACGATGAACAGGCTCGTAAAGACGAAGAGGTTCTCCAGCGCCACGAGCCAGCGCGGCGTGGCCCACAGCCGGATGTACTGCGAGAGCCCGGAGAAGGTGTAGTTCGGCATCACGCCGGACTTGGTAAAGGAGATGTAGACGGTCCAGGCGATGAAGCCGTAGACGAAGAGCAGACTCGTCGCGAACAGTGGCGAGACGACGATTTTCGGTAACCATCGCTCGAGGAAGCGGTCGAACACGACCCGCCCGGTCTTCGAACTTGCCATGGCCTACGTTCCTCCCTTCCCCCGTGGTCCCACGCACGTGCCGCCTGCCGGAACGGTCTTTTCACGAGCCGGGCGCCGTGGGGAGCCCGGCTCGGTTGCTGCGTGGGGCTATTGCGCCCGCTTGACCGCTTCGCCCAGCGCCTTGGCGGCGTCGGCCGAGCTCATGTCGGAGTTGAAGAAGTTCGTCACGACGTCGAGGAACTCGCCGCGAACTGTCCGCGGGATCGCCATCTCATGCGCCATCGAGGGCACGAAGGCATTGTTCTTGACGGAAGCCGTCAGATCCTCGTGCGATTTCAGTGCGCAGGAGTCGAACTTGTCGAGGCTGACGTCGGTGCGGGCCGGTATCGAACCCTTGGCAAGGTTGAAGGTCTCCTGGAATTCGGGCGACATGATCAGGCTTGCCAGCACCTTCTGTCCTTCGATCTGGTCCTGGCCGGAAACCTTGAAGAAGGCGAAGCTGTCGGCATTGAAGATATAGCCGTTACCCGGCGTCGGAGCGCAGAGGAAGTCCTTGCCCGGCACCTTGCCGGCGGCGAGGAACTCGCCTTTCGCCCAGTCGCCCATGATCTGGAACGCCGCCTCGCCATTCATGACCATGGCGGTGGCAAGGTTCCAGTCCCGTCCGGAGAAGCCCGGGTCGACGTAGCCGCGCAGCTTGCGAAGCTGGTCGAAGACCTTGACCATCGTCTCACCGGTAAGTGCCTCCTGGTCCAGCTCGACGAGCGCCTTGCGGTAGAAGTCCGCACCCTGGCTGAGCACGATCGTCTCGAACACCGTCGCGTCCTGCCAGGGCTGGCCGCCGTGGGCGAGTGGGGTGATGCCGGCGGCCGTCAACTTGTCGGCGACGGCATTGAATTCGTCCCAGGTGGTCGGGACTTCAGCGCCGACCTTCGCCAGCACCGAAGGGTTGACCCACATCCAGTCGACGCGATGGATGTTGACCGGCGCGGCGACGTATTTGTCCTTGTACTTCATGATCGACGCGAGGGTGGGCGGAAGGACCGAATCCCAGGTCTCGGCCTTGGCGACATCCTCGACGTCGTTCAGGCTGCCCTGGTCGGCCCATTCCTGAATGCCGGGACCTTTCAGCTGCACCGCGGCCGGCGGGTTACCCGCCATGACCCTGGCTCGCAGCGCGGTCATCGCGGCATCACCGCCGCCGCCGGCGATCGGAGAGTCGATCCAGGTACCGCCCTTCTTTTCGAAGGCTTCCTTCAGGGTGCCGACAGCTTTCGCCTCGCCTCCCGACGTCCACCAGTGAAGCACTTCCACAGTTCCACCGGCATAAGAAGATGCCGGCAACATCAATGCGGTAACGGCTGCCGCCGCCATAAGCGATCTTACCGAAAGCATGGTGACCTCCCGGAGCTTTCATCGATTGCCGGAGTGACTCCGGAACCGCCTGTTGAAAATCTGCTTGTATTTCGATGTTGCTTCGTTCATCCGGTCTCGCTTGCGGAAGACGGGTGAGCACTGTCGAAATTATAGCTAATCTTCGAACTTCCTTTGATAAGGATCAAGTGAAATAAACTTTCCGGGCGCGCCGGAGCGTTTTCACCTCGATGAACTCCCCTCGGTTACTTTCGACTTGTCCGCGCTTCAGTTTCTGCAACCTTGCGCTTCACGGCGATGAAGCTGTCAGGGCTTACCGACATCGAATTAATGCCGCACTCGACGAGGAATTCGGCGAACTCGGGATGGTCGCTGGGGGCCTGCCCGCAAAGGCCGATCTTGGCGCCTGCCTTGCGTGCTTCGGTGATCACCTTCTCGATCATCCATTTCACTGCCTCGTCCTGTTCGTCGAAGAGATCGGCGAGTTCACCGGAATCGCGGTCGACGCCGAGCGTGAGTTGCGTCAGGTCGTTCGAGCCGATCGAGAAACCGTCGAAGCGGTCGGCGAACTTGGCGGCGAGGATCACGTTCGACGGGATTTCGCACATGACATAGACCTGAAGGCCGTTTTCGCCACGCTTCAGGCCGTTCTCCGCCATGACGCCGAGAACCTTGTCGGCCTCGCCCACGGAGCGGCAGAAGGGGATCATCACGACAACGTTCGTGAAGCCCATCTCGTCGCGCAGGCGCCGTATCGCCTGGCATTCGAGCGCAAACCCTTCGCGATAACGGGGCGAGTAGTAGCGGGAGGCGCCGCGGAAGCCGATCATCGGGTTCTCCTCGTCCGGTTCGAACTCGGCGCCGCCGATGAGGCCGGCATATTCGTTGGTCTTGAAGTCGCTCATGCGGACGATCACCGGCTTCGGGAAAACCGCTGCCGCCAGCCGCGCCAGCCCTCGGGAGAGCTTGTCGACGAAATAGTCCGGCTTATGGTCGTAGCCGAGCGTCAGGGCCGCAATCTCGTTCTTTGCGGCTTCGTCCTTCAGCCGGTCGAAATGCACGAGCGCCATCGGATGAACGCGGATGGCGTTGCTGACGACGAACTCCATGCGGGCGAGGCCGATGCCGTCGGAAGGCATGCGCCACCAGCGGAACGCGGAGCCGGGATTGGCGAGGTTCAGCATCACGTGGGTCGCCGTCGAGGGAAGGTCGCTGACGTCTAGGTCGTTCACGGTCACGTCGGCGATTCCCTCGTAGATGAAACCCTCGTCCCCTTCGGCACAGGAGATCGTCACCTCCTGTCCGCTGTGGAGGAGTTCGGTCGCATTGCCAGTGCCAACGACAGCCGGCAGGCCGAGTTCGCGGCTGACGATCGCCGCGTGGGAGGTACGCCCGCCGTGATCGGTGACGATCGCGGCGGCCCGCTTCATGATCGGGACCCAGTCCGGGTCCGTCGTCTGGGTGACGAGAATGGAGCCGTCGACAAACTTGCCGATATCCTTGGCCGTTTCGATCAGGCACACCTGACCGGTCGCCACCGCATCACCGATAGAAAGTCCTCTCGCAAGCACCTTCCCCTTGTTCTTGATCTCATAGGTCTTGAAGACACCGGCGCCGCGCCTTGCCTGGACCGTTTCGGGTCGGGCCTGAACGATGTACATGGCACCGGTTCTGCCGTCGCGTGCCCACTCCATGTCCATCGGGCATCCGTAATGCGCCTCGATGGTGGTGGCCCATTCGGCAAGGGTCAGGATTTCCGGATCGCTCAGGACATAGGCCGCGCGCTCGGCCTTCGAGGTCGGGACGTTGCGCGTCGGCGCCTCGCCTGTCCCGTAGATCATCTTGATGTCCTTGGCGCCGCGTTTCTTCTCGATGATCGGGGTGAGCGACGGATTGCCGAGCAGAGGTTTGAAGACCTGGTACTCGTCGGGATCGACGGCGCCCTGGACCACGTTCTCGCCGAGCCCCCAGGCGGCGTTGATCAGGACCACCTTGTCGAAGCCGGTTTCGGTATCGATCGAGAACATGACTCCCGACCCGCCAAGGTCGGACCGCACCATCTGTTGTACGCCGATCGAGAGCGCGACCTTCATGTGGTCGAAGCCTTTGGCCTTGCGGTAGCTGATCGCGCGATCGGTGAAGAGGGAAGCGTAGCAACGACGGCAGGCGTCGATCAGAGCCTTTTCACCCTTGATGTTGAGGAAGGTCTCCTGCTGTCCGGCAAAACTGGCGTCCGGCAGGTCCTCCGCGGTCGCGCTCGAGCGGACGGCGACTTCTGCTTCGGTCACGCCAGCGCGTCTCGAAAGCTCACGATAGGCCTCGATGATCGCCTTTTCGGTGTCCGTCGGCCAGTCTCCGCGAAGGAAGATCGCTCGGATCGCCTGACCCGTCTCGGCAAGCGTCGATTTGCTGGCTTCCCAGTCGGCCAGCAGACCGGTCATGCGGTCCTCCAGCTTGTTGGCCTCGACGTAGTTCCAGTATGCCTCGGCGGTCGTGGCAAAGCCCGGCGGGACGTTGATGCCTTTCGAGGAAAGTGTCTGCACCATCTCGCCGAGCGAGGCATTCTTGCCGCCGACCCGCGGTACGTCGTGGCGGCCAAGTGTTTCGAACCATGCGATGGATTGAGTGACTGCAGACATGGATAGCCTCCCGAACAGATGAGGATGTGGCGGAACATGATCAGTAACGGCTCGACCATAGGCGCTACGTGCACCGGCCTCTTTGACAAAAATCAACCCGCGAGCCCGGCCGATCAGCGTCGACAATCGCCGTGTGCGACTTCTACCGGCAAAGAATCGTACTTTTGCGGGCACTTTCTGCGTTTACGCCGGTTTCGGCGCCATAATACCCCTTGAATTGTAGGGTGGTTTTGCGCTTATTCGATGCCTAGTCTGGCGCAAGGGGTGGGACCTTACGCGGATCGACATCATGGGGACGGATGCCGGATCGCCTCGCTGCCGGCAACGGCGGGCTCGCGAGGCGGAAATCCGGGGCGATCGGCGTACTTCATGTCCGCTACCTCGGTGCGAGAATACTTGTCAGGAATCCGCAAGGGTGCTGATCGGCCTCCGGCTGCAGGGTACAAAGCGTCGAGTGCGCGGTTCTCCGCCGGCCGTGCCGACCAGGAAAAAGAACATAGACTTGCCTTCCTGGAAGCAGTGGGGCGCATGCCGGGCGGACGACCTCACCATCGCCCTCTCCGGTCCGAGGGGGATGTAATGAAGATCGCATTGGTGGGCTTCGGGGACGTGGGGCAGGCCTTCGCTACCGAATTGTTGAAGTGGAACCATGTCTCGGTTGCCGCTTTCGACACTCAGTTCCTGGGCAAGGGCGGCTGGCTTTGGGATCACGCCTGCGCCATGGGTGTTCAGGCGGTTGATTGCCCGTCTATGAGTGCATACGGCGCTGATGTCGTCATTTCTGCCGTGACTGCCGACGAGTGTGAGGAGGCCGCGATGGCGGCCGCGGATTGCATCATGGCGGGGCAGTATTTCTTTGATCTCAACTCCGCCTCGCCGAAGACGAAGCAGCGGGCGGCATCGCACATCGAGTGTGCCGGTGGTCTCTACGTCGAAGGTGCGATCATGGCACCGGTCGCCCAGCGCGGCCTGCATGTCCCCATTCTCTCGGGCGGCGCTCATGCGATGGTTCTTGCAACGCGCCTCAATCCTCTCGGCATGAGCATCACGCCGTTCTCTGCCGATATCGGACGCGTTTCGGCGGCAGCGCTTTGCCGCAATCTTCTGGTCGAGGGGCTTGAAGCTCTCCTTGACGACTGCCTGGCCATCGCGCGCCATGCCGGTGTCGAGAAGGCGGTACACCAGAGCCTCGCGGAGGATTTTCCGTCCATCGACTGGGCGGGCCTCGTCCATGCGATGCGTTCAGACAGCACCGACCACCAGCCGGCGACCACGGCGGAGATGCTGGAAGCGGCCGACATGATGGACGAATTCGGCTATGACGGACGTCTGGAGCGGGCGCTTGCGTTCCACAGGAAGTGCGGCACCACCGGGAATATCGCGCAGTAGAGGGTCGCATCAGTGCCGACCGGATGACTCCATGGAAGCCGTGGCAAGTCTCTCGGCCGTTTGGAGAAGGTCCTCCAAGGTGGTGCTGCTGTCCAGCCGGTTCCAGCCGATCGTCCCCGGATCTCTCGCCATCTGCCGTTCGAGGACGCCGATAGTCGCATCCGAGGCTCCCTGTGGACGCGCCTTGATCCGTTCTTTCAGAACCTCGGGATCGGCATCGAGCCAGAGCCCGGCGAAGGGAACTCCAAGCCTCGTCGCTACTGCTTCGATCGCATCGCGGTGCTCTTCGGTGTCGTAGACGGCATCCACCACGACCTGTCCGCCACCGGCCAGAATGACGGCTGCCTTTTCGCAGAGTGCATTGTAGACTCTGGCCGAAACCTCGGGCCGGTAGGCCTCGAGCGGCAGCCGTTCGTTCAGGCGCAGCCCGAACATCGCCTTGCGTAGCCGGTCGCTTTCCAGAATCCGCGCACCCGGTGCGCTACCGAGCCGTGGAGCCAAGGCGTCAGCGAGCGTCGACTTTCCAGATCCGCTCAGCCCGCCGATGACGACGAGCCGCGGTGAGCCGGGGTGCAGGAGCTCGCGCGCGAAATCGAAATAGCCCCTGGCGGACCGGGTCAGCGTGCCTTCCGGATCGGTATCCTCTTCGATCTGCGTGCCGGTGACATGGGCGCGGACGGCGGCTCGTACAGCCATGAAGAACGGCAAGAGGCGGAAGCCTGCGTCTTCGTCGGTCAGATCGAAATAGCGGTTCATGACGACGTTGGCGAAGGCATGAAAGCCCCGATGCCACAGGTCCATCAGCAGGAAGGCGAGATCATAGAGCACATCGACGGTCGCGATCCGATCGTTGAAATCGATGCAGTCGAACATGCGCGGGCCGTCGTCGCCCATGAAAATGTTTCGCAGGTGGAGATCACCGTGGCAGAGCCTTACCTTCCCGGCCTCCTCTCGCTGATCCATCTGCGGGGCGACAGCCATCCAGGCTTGCCGGAACGCTACGGCGAGGGGCCGGACTTCCTCCTCCGCGAAGACATGGCTGGTGGCGAAGCCCGCCTCGTTGATGTCGAGTACCGCGGCCATGTTTGCCGAGCCGCTGGTTTCATGGGCCACCGGCGCCTTTGCGTGGAAGGCTGCGACAGTCTCCGCCGTCTCGTCCATCATGGCAGTCGTGAGCTTGCCCTCGGCGGCCATTCGCTCGAACAGCGAATGCTGGGCGAAGCGCCGCATCTCGACCACAGCGTCGACCATCTCTCCCTGTCCGTCGAAAGCAAGGTCTCCGTCGGCCTCTCGGGTGATCTGCCGGACGCCGAGGTAGAGTTCGGGCGTCGCGCGGCGGTTGAGTTCCACCTCCCGGTGGCAGAAGGCGAGCCGGAGTTCTGGCGTGGAGAAGTCGACATACGGGAGTTTCACCGCGCGCTTGAGCTTGAAGGCGAGCCCGTCGATCAGGAAAACGATCGAGATATGGGTTTCGATGACTTTAACGGGACCAGAAAAGCCGAAACTTTCGCTCCGTGTGAGAAAATCGATCGTCGGGGACTGGTCGTGGATATCCATTCACTCTCCCTGCGTCTCGGCGGCATTCTCACCTTGTCCGATTCCGCCGCCGATGGCCATATGGATGGCGCGCCTGCGACGATCGGCGGATGGCTACCCCGCCCGTCGACCAAAAAGAAAGGCCGCACGACGTGTCGGTCGCGCGGCCCTGCGTCTTTCCGGTGTGTCGGGCGGGTCAGCCGACGTCGAACTTCACGCCCTGTGCCAGCGGAAGCGTCTTGCCGTAGTTCACGGTGTTGGTGGCGCGGCGCATATAGGCTTTCCAGGCGTCCGAGCCGGATTCGCGGCCGCCGCCGGTCTCCTTCTCGCCGCCGAACGCGCCGCCGATCTCGGCGCCCGACGGGCCGATGTTGACGTTGGCGATGCCGCAGTCGGAACCACGGGCCGAGACGAAGGTCTCCGCTTCCTGCATGTTGTTGGTGAAGATGGACGAGGAGAGGCCCTGCGGCACGTCGTTGTTGAGTGCGAGCGCCTCGTCGAAGTCGCTGTACTTCATGACATAGAGGATCGGGGCGAAGGTCTCTTCCTTCACCGGTCCCGTCTGGGCCGGCATCTCGACAACGGCAGGCCGGACGTAGAAGGCGTCGGCCGCCTCGTTCTGCAGCACGCGGTCGCCGCCGGAAACCTTGCCACCGGCAGCCTTGGCCTCGGCAAGCGCCTTCTGCATCCGCTCGTAGGAGCCGCCGTCGATCAGCGGACCGACGAGTGTAGACGCCTGGAGCGGGCTACCGATGGTGACCGAACCGTAGGCCTGGATCAGTCGCGGCACCAGCTTGTCGTAGACGCTCTCGTGCACGAAGAGGCGACGAAGCGTCGTGCAGCGCTGGCCGGCCGTACCCATCGCAGCGAAGGCGACGCCGCGCAGCGTGAGGTCGAGATCGGCCGTCGGGCAGACGATCGCGGCATTGTTGCCGCCGAGCTCGAGGATCGAGCGGGCGAAGCGGGTGGCGAGGCGCGGTCCGACGGCGCGGCCCATGGCCGTCGAGCCGGTTGCCGATACGAGTGGGACGCGCGCGTGGTCGACCAGCACTTCGCCGACCTCGCGGCCGCCGATCAGCAGGGTGGACAGGTTGGCCGGTGCCTTGCCGCCTTCGGCGACGTAGCGGGCGAGCGCCTTTTCGAAGATCGCCTGTGTTGCGAGCGCAGTGAGCGGGGTCTTTTCAGACGGCTTCCAGACGGTCGAGTTGCCGCAGACGAGAGCAAGCGCCGCGTTCCACGACCAGACGGCAACCGGGAAGTTGAAGGCGGAGATGATGCCGGTGACGCCGAGGGGGTGCCACGTCTCCATCATGCGGTGGTCGGCGCGCTCGGTGGCGATCGTCAGGCCGTAGAGCTGGCGGGAGAGGCCGACCGCGAAGTCGCAGATGTCGATCATTTCCTGAACCTCGCCGAGGCCTTCGGAGAGGATCTTGCCGACTTCGATCGACACCAGGCGGCCGAGGTCGGCCTTGGCGGCACGCAGTTCCTCGCCGAGCAGGCGAATGAGTTCGCCGCGCTTCGGCGCCGGAACCAGCCGCCATTCCAGAAATGCCTGGTGCGCGGCGGCGATAGCCTTGTCCGCATCGGCCGAGCTGATCTCGGCGAGCTTCGCCAGTTCTTCGCCGTTGACCGGGGAACGGACGGCAAGCGTGCCGCCGGAGAGCTTTGCCTGCGGGACACCGAGGCGGGTGAGGATGGCGCTGACTTCGGCCGAGAGGCCAAGATTGGCGAGGGTCATTGGGGTCCTTCCAGTTCTTTCGTTTTGTTATGGCTGGGGAGCGGCGCCTCTTGTCTAGAAGCGGGCTCCCGCGAAATGGGCGATCTGCGCGCCGGCTTCGTAGTAGGCGCCCTTCAGCGTCCGCAGTGATGCCTTCTCGACCGCCGTCACCGGCAGCGGCAGATCGGCCTCGGAGAGCTCGCCGAGAACATGACGTGCAATCGTCTTACCGAAAACCGTGCCCGGTGCAATGCCGCGGCCGTTATAGCCGGAGAAGCCGACGACCTTGGGGGCGAAGGCGTGGAAGCGTGGTAGTGCGTCGCTCGTCATGCCGATGCGGCCGTACCATTCGGCCTCGAATTCGATACCGGCGAGCGCCGGGAAGAGTTTCTTGAGCGCCCGCTTCGCCCACGCCCGGTGAACGCTGAGGCCGGTATTGCGCAGCGCCCCGACGCTTCCGAAGACCAGACGACCCGCCCGGTCCATGCGGAACGAGGAGAGGACTTCCCTGGTGTCCCAGCAGCCCTCGCGACCCGGCAGGATCGTCTTCAGGAGCTCCTTCGGCAGGGGAGCCGTGGCGAAGTTGAAATAGGGGAGCAGCACCTGCTCGTTGCGGACCGCTTCCCACGGACCGGTCGAATAGAATTCCGATGCGACGATAATCCAGTCGGCGGACACCGAACCGCCTTTCGTGCGAACGATCCAGCGGTCGCCGGCGCGTTCCGTCGAGACGGCGGCGCTCCCCGTATGAACGGTCGCGCCTGCCGCAATCGCCGCCTTCGCGAGGCCGCGGACATAGGCGAGCGGCTGTAGCGTCCCGGCGCGCATGTCGAGCAGCGAGCCCGCATAGGCGGTCGTGCCGGTGCGCTTCGCCGCTTCTTCCGCTGAAAGGATGCGGACATCGGCACCCCGTTCGGCCCACTGGCGGCAGCGCTCATTGATCTCTTCGAGGCCGGACTTGCCGACCGCGCAGTGCAGCGTTCCGTTCTTCTCGATCTCGCATTCGATCTCGTGTTTCTCGACCAGCTCACGCACCAGCAGCGGCGCGTTACCGAGGAGGTCGAGCAGGCGTTCGCCGTAGACGGGGCCAAGTACCCCCGGGATTTCCGAAGGCATGACCCACATGCCGCCGTTGATCAGCCCGACGTTGCGTCCGGCACCGCCGAAACCGATTTCGGTCGCTTCAAGGAGAACGACCTTCACGCCCTTCTCGGCGAGATGCAGCGCCGCCGAGATACCGGTATAGCCGCCGCCGACGATGGCGACGTCCGCCGCGATGTCGCCGGAGAGAGCAGATGTCCGAGGCGCCGCTGGAGCGGTCTTTTCCCACAGGCCGTGGGAACGTGGATCATTCAACATGAGTGTCGTCCGTGTGTTGCCTGCCGGCAGCTTCGCTCCGACGCGGCGGGTAAATCCTTCGGCTCGACATCGGGATGCCGCAAGGTCGATATCGGTCCGGGTCCGCTACCGGGCCAAAGCGGCCATTCATTCCGTGCGTGCTGTCTTGCGGAAATTAGAAGAGGATTTTATCCAGCAGTACCGATAAATTCTCAAGAGTTCATTCCCAAGGGGTATAACATGCTGCCCGCACGGCGCTTCCTGCCTTCGCTCTCTCTGCTGGCCGCCTTCGAGGCGGCGGCGCGGACGGGAAGCATCACCGCAGCTGCCAAGGAGCTCGATCTCACCCAGAGCGCCGTGAGCCGCCAGATCAAGGCACTGGAAAGTCAGATCGGCGTCGATCTCTTCGTGCGCGAGCGGCAGACGATCCGCCTCACCGTCGCCGGCGAGAGCTACGCCCACGAGATCCGCGAGGCGTTGCGCCGCATTTCGAGCGCATCGTTGAATCTTCGCGCCAATCCGCGCGGCGGCACGCTCAACTTGGCCATCCTGCCGACCTTCGGCGCGCGTTGGCTTGCGCCCCGGCTCGGCCGTTTTCTCGATGCCAATCCCGGGATCACCATCAATCTCGTCACCCGGCTGTCGCCTTTTGATTTCCGCCTCGATGCCATCGACGCGGCCATCCATTTCGGCCAGCCGGTCTGGCCTGGGGCGGAATTGACGCTGCTGATGAAGGAGACGACGATTCCGGCCTGCAGCCCGGCCTTCAAAGCCGCGCACAAGATTGAACAGCCGGCGGACCTCTTGGATGTGCCGCTGCTGCACCTCACCACGCGGCCGGACGCCTGGGAAAAATGGTTCGCCCGCTCCGGCGTGCATGCGGAAAGCGTCCACGGCATGCTCTTCGACCAGTTCGCGACCGCCTCGCAGGCGGCCATGGGTGGGCTCGGTGTGGCACTCCTGCCGGTTTTCCTCATCCGCGAGGAACTGCGGCGCGGAGAGCTGGTGCCGGCGATCGACAAGGAGGTCGAGAGCAGCGAACGCTATTATCTCGCCTACAGCCGCGAGCGGGCGAACTATCCGCCGCTCGTCGCCTTCCGCAACTGGATCGTCGAGGAAGCCGAGCGTGAACCGCAGGGGCAGGTGCGGGAAGCGTCACCAGCCCTCTGACAGCACCTTTTCCAGCATGTCGGCGAAGAAATCGGCGCTCTCGCGGGAGAGGCAGAGCGGCGGCTTGATCTTCAGAACGTTGAGATGATCGCCGGTCGGCTGCATGATGACGCCGAGGTCGAGCAGGCGGTCGCAGATGCCGGCCGTTTCCTCCGTCGCCGGTTCCAGCGTCTCGCGGTCGCGGACGAATTCCAGCCCGAGGTAAAGACCCATGCCGTGCACGGCGCCGACGAGCGGAAAACGCTGGCCGAGCGCGTCGAGCCGCGCCTTCAGGTGGTCGCCGGTATCGCGGGCATTTTCCTGCAGGCGCTCGTCACGCATGATGTCGAGCACGGTCATGCCGACGACGCAACTGACCGGACTGCCGCCGGCAGACGAGAAGAAGTAGCCTTCCTGTTCCAGTGCATCGGCGATCTCCCGACGGGTGATCACGGCGCCGAGCGGCTGGCCGTTGCCCATGCCCTTGGCGACGGTGATGATGTCCGGCACGACCCCCTGTTCCTCGAAACCCCAGAAGTAGTGGCCGAGGCGACCGTAGCCGACCTGCACCTCGTCGGCGATGCAGACCCCGCCACGTTCGCGGGTCATGCCGTAGACCTGCTGCAGGTAGCCGGGCGGCAGCGGGATGCCGCCGGCATTGCCGTAGACCGTCTCGCAGATGAAGCCGGCGAGACCGCTTCCGCTGTCGTCGATGTGCTGCAGGGCCTTCGCCACCGCGCCGACGTAGTCTGCAGTCGAATCCTTGCCGCGGAAGGGGCCGCGATAGGTATTCGGGGCCGTGACCGGATGCACCCAGTCCGGCCGTGTCTCGAGCGCTCTCGGATTGTCGGCGATCGAGGTGGAGACCGCGTCGCTCGCCACCGTCCACCCGTGATAGGCCTCGAGCAGGCTGACGATGTTGCGTGCGCCGGCGTAGGCCCAGGCGAGGCGGAGGGCGAGGTCGTTCGCCTCCGAACCGCTGTTCACGAGGAAGACCGTGTCCAGTCCCTCGGGTGCAAGTTTCGCCAACCGATCGGAAAATTCGGCAACCGCGGCGTAATGGAACCGAGAATTGGTGTTGAGCAGCGACCATTGCCGCCCGACGGCGCGCGCCAGCCGCGGATGGCCGTGGCCGAGAATGGTGACGTTGTTGACCATGTCGAGATAGGCGCGCCCGCAGACGTCGAACATGTGCTCCTTCCAGCCGCGTTCGATCTGCGGAGGGTTGGCGTAGTAGTTCTTCTGCGGCCGGGCGAAACTCCTCTGCCGCATGGCGAGGAGTTCGGCGCTATGCGGTGCCGGGGCATCGACGCTGGCCCCGAGCAGCGGCGAGGGCGACGGGCAGAGCATCGACCAGGCGGCCGCCTGCGCCGGCGTCGCGAAGAGCGGCGGCACGAGGTTCGCGTCGCGGCAGAGCTGTAGGCGCAGGCCGCCGACGGCGCCGGCCGCACCCGCGACATGGCCGATGGACTGGCCCGCGGTCATAGCCTCGCCGGCTTCGAGCGGGCAGTCGAGACCGTCGACGTGAAGGCACACGTCGTCGGAGACAAGCACCAGATGATGGCCGTTGCGCGCGATCGTGGCGTCGAAGGGGGCAATCGCCTCGGCGCCCGCCGGCAGGCAGATGTCGACATGCAGCGCGCAGGTCGCCGGCGCCCGGTCATTGCGCAGCCGCGTGTAGGAAAGCCGGTATTCACCGTAGCGGGTCGAGGCGACGTCGGTTTCCGCAGCGGCCTTGGCGAGGAGCTTCCAGTCGATCTCGTGGTCCGACCAGTTGTCGTTGACGAAGTCGAGGCTGAGGACCGAGAGATCGGTGAGGCGGACGTCCTCCGGGGCGATGCCGGGCAGTAGTCGGCCGATCGCCGGCAGCGGCTTTTCGGCGGCGATCCCGACAGCTTGCAGGATTGCCGTCTCCATCAGCGAGAAGGGCACCGAATTCGCGACCTCGAAGATCTTCCGTTCGTGGTCGATATTGCCGAGCACGTAGGCGTTGTCGGGCTCGATCGTAAGCTGTTGTTCGCTGCTTGCGACGAGGATCACGGCCCGCGCGACAACCAGCGGCCAGAGCGCCCGCAATTCCTCTTCCTTCAGCGGATAGAGCCGGTGGAAGGCGCGGATCGCCGGCAGGATGAAGAAGGGATCGCCGTCGGCGTGATGCAGCAGTGAGGCGCAGGTGACGGCGAGATCGGCCACCAGCCAGCCGGTCATGACATCGCCGAAGTCGATGACGCCGTCGGGCACGAAGCGGCCATGCCGGTCCCGGCGGCTGACGACGTTGTCGTCGGTGACGTCGTGGTGGATCGGCTGAGTCCTGAACGCCGACTGCAGCGGGCGGATATGCTTGACGGCCGCGATCATCGCCTTGGCGATCGCATCGCGTCTCGCGTGATCGCCTACGGAGCCGAGGAGCTGGAGCGCCACCGGCCCGGCCCGGCGCAGGTCCCATTGCAGGTCACGGTCGAGCCCCGGATGAGAGAAGTCGCGCAACCCGAGAGCGATCTGTGCCGAGAGGGTGCCGAGCGCCGAGACCGCCTGCGCCGGCAGGAAACGCTGCCGCGTCAGGGGTTCGCCGTCGAGATAGGTGAGGAGACGAACCTGGCAATCCTCTCCGGCAACGGAAAGAGGAAGAATGTGCCGGCCGGCACCGTCGGCAAGGGGGACCGGAACGCGCGGCATGTTCTGGAGGCCGGCGAGGTGATGCATCGCGGCATTCTGCGCCTCGAGCTCCAGGGTCGCGTATTCGGCGCGTGCGATCTTCAATACGAAGCATGAGGCGCCGGTATCGATCAGGTAGTTGCGGTCCTGCTGGCTGCCGAGTTCGCGGATCGAGCCTTCCAGTCCGTAGTGCTCCCGCAGGATCGTCGCCGCTTGTTCCGCACTGATGTTCGGCCGCGGCAGCCGGGCGCGCTGCACAGAAGCATTGTCGGACATGATTGGCCTCCCTCGAGAATCCTTGAGCGGAGATTATCAGAGGAAAAGCAGCCGTCTATCCCGGCAAAGCGCTCGCGCCGGGATAGACCTGTTCTGCGGTCAATGGGGCTCAGCCCATACGCTCGGA
>UEGQ01000013.1 GCA_900466005.1 Hyphomicrobiales bacterium | reverse complement strand
CGCCGGATCGCTCCGGCGGCCTTCGTTATGTGCCGACCTTCTCCGCGGCTATTGCAGCGAATAGCGGAAGCCGAGCTTGATGTCGTGGGACGTGATGTCCTTGAAATGCATCGGCTCGTTGGTCACCGAGCCGTCATAGGCCTCGAGATCGCCGGTCTTGGCGTCTCCGAGGTTCATGTAGGAATAACCGAGATCGAGGGTCATGCGATCGGTGACCTGATAGGCGAGCCCCGCGTGGAGCGCCCAGGCGAAATTCCAGGTCGAGGCCGTGTCGCCGTAGGAGACGCCCGCCGTCGGAACGTTGACGTCCTTGAAGTGGGAGATCGTGTTCCGCGACGCGCCGATACCGGCGCCGACATAGGGCGTGATGCCGTACCAGTGGCCGATGTCGACATAGGCGTTCGCCATCAGCAGCCATTCCGACTTGGTGCCCGAATAGTCGTTGGTGCCGTCCCAGACGGTGCCCGCCGCGCCGGTGTGACCGTAGCGGTCGAGCGCGGAGAAGCTCGCGTCGCCGCGATATTCGACGAAGGCGTCTGCGCGCAGCCAGTCGTTGAACTGGTAGCCGACGCCGATGCCGGCGAGCGGCGCGCTGTCGAAGCCGCCTTCGTCGAGGAATTCGTGGATCTCGACGTCGTCGAAGAGCGTGTGTTCGAGGCTGCCGAGCTGCTGGTTGCTCATGCCGAGGTGACCACGCAGGTAGAAGCCGCCGAAGGCCGGCGCCACCGGTTGCGGATCAGGCTCGACGTAAAGGTCGGCAGCGAGCGCCGACGTACTTGCAAGAAGCATTGCTGCAAATGCGATGGGCAATCTGGTCATCTGTCGTTACTCCGCGCACCTTTTTTCGGCCGTGGGGTTGGCGCCGTGTGCTTGTTCGACAGAAAGATCGCAAATCGGAGTTAACACGGCATTAAGCGTACTCGTTAACTCTAGTACTTAACCATATTTTTTGAGGGTCTTTACTGTAACCGGTACTTTCAGGTGTAGCGGTCGCCACTATCGGCAAAGAAAATGCCGGCCCGTGGGCCGGCACTATAGTATGCGTCAGCGAGGATCGCGGTGCGATCAGCCGGCGCGGCGCATCGCGTCGTGGCCGTACCGGTCGTCTCCCGCACGCCCGGACTGGGCGAGCTGGAACTGACCGAGCCGCTGGTCCATCTCGACCGCTTCGGAAGCGAGACGGTGGATGGCGGCGGTCGTTTCCTCGACCATCGCCGCATTCTGCTGGGTCATGATGTCGATCTGGCCGACGGAGCTGTTGATCTCGACCAGCGTCTGCGCTTCCTCGCGGGTCGATTCCATGATCTCGCCGATCTGTCCGTTGATCGCCACGACATGCGCGCCGATGCCCTGGAGCGCAGAGCCGGCCCTTTCCACCAGCGAGACGCCGTTCGCCACCTCGCTCGTCGACTTCGCAAGGAGGCTCGCGATCTCCTTCGCGGCCGCTGCCGAACGCTGCGCGAGCTCGCGCACTTCCTGGGCGACGACGGCAAAACCCTTGCCGCTTTCGCCGGCACGCGCCGCCTCGACACCTGCGTTGAGCGCGAGAAGATTGGTCTGGAAGGCGATCTCGTCGATCACGCCGATGATCCGGTTGATCTGCTGCGAGGACGTCTGGATCGCCTCCATCGCGGCGATCGTGTCACTCATGATGTGCCCGGAATGCTCGGTGTCGTTCTTGGCGTTGCGGGCCAGCCGCTCGGCGTCCTCGGCGCGGGCGATCTGCGTCTTCACCGCGTCGGTGATCGCCTTGATCGCGCTTGCGGTTTCGGTAATGGCGGCCGCCTGACGCTCCGTGCGCGCTGCAAGCTGGTCGGCGCCGGCACGCATTTCCTCCGAGCCCTCGCGGACGGCGACGGAGTTTCCGCCGATACCCGAGAGCGTCTGGCTCAGCGTGGAGAGCGCCTTGTTGAAGTTGTGCCGCAGGCCTTCGAGATCCTGCGGGAAGACCTGGGTGATCTGGAAGGCGAGATCGCCGCCGGCGAGCCGGTCGAGACCCTCATCCAGCGCCTCGACGACCGCCTGCAGCGTGCGTGCCTCGGCTTCGCGCTCGGCGAAGCGCTGGCGGCGCTCGGCTTCCGACTTTTCGCGGTTTTCCTCGTTTGCGGCTTCCAGGCGATGCTGTTCGATGAGCGCCGTGCGGAAGCGTTCCAGCGCGCGCGCCATGGTTCCGATCTCGTCCTTGCGGTCCTGGTTGCCGACCACGTCGTCGAGCTTGCCGTTCGCAACGTCGCCGGTGACGGTCGCAAGCTTTGCGAGCGGCGCGAAGAGGCGGCGGGTGAGGACGCCGGTCGCAACCGCCATGACGGCGAGCGCGGCAACGGCGATCGCCGTCAGGATGCCGGCGATCTCGAGGGAGCCGGCATTGAGTTCGGAAAGACCGATGCTTTCGACGACGAGGAAGCCGTGTTCGCCGAACTCGATCGGTCGCGCATAGGCGCGGGCGGCGTCGCCGTCACGGTCGAAATCGTTGATCACCGTGTCGGTGGCGGCCATCGCATCGGCGGTGAAGCCGAAGGGCGCGGCAGAGATGTCGGCGAGGTGGCCGTCCGGCGAAAGCGCAATGCCGGTTCCGTCGGTGGAAAGGATCGCTGAACGCTCGCCGCTCTCGGTGGTGATCCCCTTGGAGAGGATGCCGACGACGGCGCTTTCCTTGAGCTGGAACAGGATCGTGCCCTTGAAGGCGCCGAACTTCACGACCGGCACCGCGAAATAGATGTCGGGCGAGGACGGATCGCTGCCGACGACGAGGCCGGAGAAGCGCGTCGGGGCTGCATCCTCCGTCGCCCCGGCGGCGGCTTCCGCGCTGGCGGCAAAGGCACGGCCGATACCGGACGCCTGGAATTCGCCGGCCGTCACGTTCTCGGCGAAGGTGCGGTCCTTCTTGTAAGAATAGACGATATTGCCGGTCTGGTCGGCGATCAGCAGGTCACGGAACTGCGTGTCGGCGAGGAAGCCGGCGACCTCGGCCTGGGTTTTCTCGTGCGCTCCGTAGTAGAAGCCGCTCGGGCCCTCGGGCTTCACGAGTTTCTCGCGCTCGTTGGCCGGATTGGGATTCTTGTCGACGAAGACCGAACGCAGTTCCGCGCGGGCATCGCCCGAATTCTTCACGATAGTGTTCCAGCCGCTCTTCAGCGAGGTCACTGACTGCTGCAGGCTCTCGATCTTGGCGATCGAGGTCGCCTGATTCTCCATCTGCGTGAGCTGTTCCTTCAGCATGTCGCCGCGGAAGGTGAGCGTGCTCTCCATCGCGTGGTAGGTCTGGCGGCCAAAGATGCTGCTCGATGTGTAATAGGCGAGAACGTTGAGCACGCCGACCGACGCCGCGGTGAGCAGAAGAAAAATGCCAATGACTTTCGAGGACAGTGAATTGAACCGGTAATGCATTACTCTATCCAGCCTTCCCGCATTGCGCCTTTGCGACGCATTTCCCCTTGAGACGGCTCGTCGGCTCGCGGGGGAGCGCGGCACCAGACGGACCGTGATACTCTACCCTTGGGAAGCTTTGCTTAAATGCCGGTTAATTTGGCGGGCAACATCTCACAAAAGCGCTGAAAAGCCGATGAAAATACCTTCGGCAGCGACAAATCACGCGTTCCGCCGACCTCAGAGCGCAGGTTTCATTACCCCTGAGAAGGTACTGAAAATCTCGATCGACCGCAGCCGGGCCTCGACGTCATGGACGGGCGTCGAAATGATGAGCTCGTCGGCACCGGTCTCCTGGAGGAAACGGGAGAGCTTCTCTTCCGCGGTCGAGGCCGCGCCGACCACCGCATAGCGCAGCGTATGCTCGACGCCCATCCGCTCCGCATCCGACCAGAGCCCGTCCATCGTTTCGACCGGGCGCGGGAACGGCCGGCGGACATTGCGCCTCAGATTGATGAACTGCTGTTGCGCCGAGGTGAAGAGGCGCTGCGCCTCGGCGTCGGTTTCGGCCGCGACCGCCATCACACCGACCATGACATACGGCTCTCGCAACTGTTCCGACGGTTCGAAGCGCTCGCGGTAGATCGCGATCGCCTCCATCAGCTGGTCGGGCGCGAAATGCGAGGCGAAGGCGTAAGGCAGGCCGAGTGCCGCGGCGAGGTGGGCGCTGTAGAGGCTCGACCCGAGAAGCCAGAGCGGGACGTTGCTGTTGTTGCCGGGGACCGCGATCACGGCCTGCTCCTCCTGCCTCGGGCCGAGCAGCCTCTGCAGGTCGATGATGTCACGCGGAAAGCTGTCGGCGGAGGCTTCGAGGTTGCGGCGCAGGGCGCGCGCGGTGCGCATGTCGGTACCCGGCGCCCGGCCGAGGCCGAGATCGACGCGGCCGGGAAAGAGCGCCTCGAGCGTCCCGAACTGCTCGGCGATCACGAGCGGCGAGTGATTGGGCAGCATGACGCCGCCCGAGCCGATGCGGATGCGCGAGGTGGCTGCACCGACATGGGCGATGACGATCGAGGTGGCGGCGCTGGCGATCCCCGGCATGCCGTGGTGCTCGGCGAGCCAGAAGCGGTTGTAGCCGCAGGCCTCGGCCTTCTGCGCCATCCGCCGCGACGCTTCCAGCGCCTCGCCGACGGTGTGCCCCTCGGCGACGGGTGAAAGGTCGAGGATCGAAAAAGGTATCATCGGCAGCCCCTGCGTCTTGTCGTCTCGTGGTCGGAAACCTCTATTTAGAAAGACGGATCGCGATTGCCACCCCGGGGCAGGCACGGCGGCAATCACGATCCCTTGTTGTTGAATGTTTTTGTTTTGTTCACATTTTGCTGGCAAACCCTCCGGGAGACGGAATAGGGTGAGCCATGCAAAGTGCGATTCGCATCATCGGTATCGATCCGGGCCTCAGGCGCACCGGCTGGGGTGTCATCGAGACGCTCGGCAACAGCCTGCGGTTCGTGGCTTCCGGCACCGTGACGTCGGACGGCGACATGGATCTCGCCTCGCGCCTCTGCCAGCTGCATGACGGGCTCGCCGAGATCGTCCATTCCTACAGGCCGGACGAGGCCGCCGTCGAACAGACCTTCGTCAACAAGGACGCGGTTGCGACGCTGAAGCTCGGCCAGGCGCGCGGCGTCGCCATGCTGGTTCCGGCCCGCGCCGGCCTGCCGGTGTCCGAGTATGCACCCAACGCGGTGAAGAAATCGGTGATCGGCGTCGGCCACGGAGAGAAGCAGCAGATCCACATGATGCTGAAGATCCTGATGCCGAAGGCCGAGTTCAAGGGCAACGACGCCGCCGACGCGCTGGCGATCGCCATCTGCCACGCCCACAATCGCGGCGGCGAGCGGATGCGCAGGGTTCTCGCCACCGGCTGACAATTCGCACCCACCACCCGACGGAACACTTCATGATCGGCAAGCTCAAAGGCACCATCGAGGAAATCGGCAGCGACTACGCGCTGATCGACGTCCACGGCGTCTGCTACATCGCCCACTGCTCCTCGCGCACGCTCTCGAAGCTCGGCTCCGCCGGCGAGGCGGCCGTGCTCTTCATCGAGACCTATGTCCGGGAGGACCAGTTGAAGCTCTTCGGCTTCCTGACGGCGCTGGAACGGGAATGGTTCAACCTGCTGCAGAGCGTGCAGGGCGTGGGCACCAAGGTCGCGCTCGCGGTGCTTTCGACGCTCACTCCGTCCGAACTCGCCAACGCGATCGCGCTGCAGGACAAGACGTCGATCTCGCGGGCGCCGGGCGTCGGGCCGAAGGTCGCGGTGCGCATCGTCACCGAACTCAAGAACAAGGCGCCCGCCTTTGCCGGCGAGGCGGCGGGAACGATCGGCTTGAAGCAGGAGCTCGGCGAAGGCGTCGCCCCTGCCCCGGTCTCCGACGCCGTCTCGGCGCTCACCAATCTCGGCTATTCGCGCGAACAGGCTGCCAACGCCGTGGCGGCGGCCCTCAAGACCGCCGGCGAAGGCGCCGACAGCGCCAAGCTCATCCGGCTGGGGCTGAAGGAGCTCTCGCGGTGAGAATTTGATACCCGGCATCTTACTGGTACTATTGCCGCAAGAACACCGAGCCGGAGGGCGAGAGATGGGCGCATTGACGACGATGACCTCGAAAGGACAGCTCACGATCCCGAAGGACGTGCGCGACCAGTTGAACCTCGCTCCGGGCACCCGCTTCTACGTGACGGTGCGTAACGGGCAGGTGGTGGCCACCCCGAAGAACAAGAAACTGGCCGATCTCGCGGGCGTTCTGGGCAAGCCTCCATTTGGTGCGGGCATGACCGCCGAGGATATGGACGAGGCGATCATGGATGCCGCCGCCGAGGATGACGCGCGGATCACGCGGGAATGGCACGAAGGCCGGAAATGATCGGCGTCGATACGAATATCCTGTTGCGCCTGGTCGTCATCGACGATCCGGAGCAGAACGAGAGGGCTCGTCGTTTCCTCTCCGAGCGCTCGGCCGGGGACCCTGCCTATATCAGCGGCATTGTCCTGGCCGAACTGGTATGGGTCCTGCGCAGAAGGCTGGGCTATCAGCAGCCGCAGATCGCCGAGCTGCTGCTGTCTCTCCTTGCGTCGGAGGACGTTGTGATGGAAAACGCCGAGGAACTCGGCCTGCTGCTTTCGGAGGAAAATCCGCCGGTGGACACGCTCGCCGACAACATGGTCGCTTGGGCCGCAATGAGGGCCGGCTGCAGCAAAGTCGTCACCTTCGACCGAAAGGCCGCAAAGATAATACCCGGCATGGAACTTCTCGCATGAGCACTCCGAACCCCATCCTCTCCCCCGACAAGCGCGGCGAGGACATCGACGCCACCCTGCGCCCGCAATCGCTCGACGAGTTCACCGGCCAGGCCGAGGCGCGGGCGAACCTGAAGATCTTCATCGAGGCGGCGAAGGGTCGCGGCGAGGCGCTCGACCACGTGCTGTTCGTCGGCCCGCCCGGCCTCGGCAAGACGACGCTCGCCCAGATCATGGCGAAGGAGCTCGGCGTCAATTTCCGCTCGACCTCCGGCCCGGTCATCGCCAAGGCGGGGGATCTCGCCGCCCTCTTGACCAACCTCGAAGAGCGCGACGTTCTCTTCATCGACGAAATCCATCGGTTGAACCCGGCGGTCGAGGAAATCCTCTATCCGGCGATGGAGGATTTCCAGCTCGACCTCATCATCGGCGAGGGCCCGGCCGCCCGATCGGTCAAGATCGACCTCTCGAAATTCACGCTCGTCGCCGCGACCACCCGTCTCGGGCTCTTGACCACGCCGCTGCGCGACCGCTTCGGCATTCCGGTGCGGCTCAATTTCTACACCGTCGAGGAACTGGAACTGATCGTCCGGCGCGGCGCCCGGTTGATGGGCCTCGGCATGACGGACGAAGGCGCGCGCGAGATCGCCAGGCGCGCCCGCGGCACGCCGCGCATCGCCGGCAGGCTGCTCCGCCGGGTGCGCGATTTCGCCGAGGTCGCCCGCGCCGACGCCGTCACCCGCGATATCGCCGACGAGGCGCTGACACGACTGCTGGTCGACAATATGGGTCTCGACCAACTCGACAAGCGCTATCTCAACATGATCGCGGTCAATTTCGGCGGCGGCCCGGTCGGCATCGAGACGATCGCCGCAGGCCTGTCCGAACCGCGCGACGCAATCGAGGACATCATCGAGCCCTACATGATCCAGCAGGGCTTCATCCAGCGCACGCCGCGCGGGCGCGTGCTGACGGCAACGGCATGGAAACACCTCGGCATGCAGCCGCCGAAGGACCTCGAGGCCGCGCAGTTCCGGCTGACGCTGGAGGATGAATAGCGGCCGGTCGTCCCCGATAGCGCATCGACCGATGACGAAGGGAGTGCAGCCATGGACGACCTGACCGATCCCACCCGTGTCTTCCGCAAGCTCGCGCGCAACAACGCGCTCGCCAACTGGCGGCTGCACGAGGCCTGCGCGCGCCTGCGGCCGGGCGAGCTGGAAGCGGCGCGCACCAGCTTCTTTCCCTCGATCCTCAAGACTCTCAACCACATCCTCGTCGTCGACTGGTTCTATGTCGATGCGCTCGAAGGCGGGACGCTGGGGCCGAAGGCCTGGGAGGACGAGGAGCCGTTTCATGACCTGCCGGGGCTCGCGGAAGCGCAGGCGGCCGTCGACCGGCGCCTTCTCGACTTTTGCGACCGGCTCAAGGCCGGCGATCTCGCGCGGACCGTCGCCGTCCATCGCGGCGAGCGTGTGCAGCACGACCGCTGCGACGATATCCTGAGCCACCTCTTCCAGCACCAGACGCACCATCGCGGGCAGGTCCATGCCATGCTCGCCGGCACCAGCGTGAAGCCGCCGCAGCTCGACGAGTTCATCGTCGGCGACGATGCCGAGGCGCGGCATGACGCCATGGCGGCCTTCGTCTGGACCGAGGCCGAGCTGATGCGCTGACGGCGAAAGCCGCTCCGGAACCTCAGCCGGCGTCCTGACCGGCAAGGCTGCCGATCGTCGCCTCGAACAGCGTGCGCCCGCCCGGTCGCCAGCCGAGCGCCCGGATGCGGTCCGTCGCCATTTCCCCGATCCCGGCATGATCGGCGACCTCCGGCAGCGGATGGGGACAGCCGACGAGCGCACCGTAGAGCGAAATGAGGTCGCGACGGTCGACGACGATGTCGGAGACGTTGAAGGACTGCGCCGCGACCTTGGCGGCGTCCGCCTGCAGCACGAGCGCGACCGCCCGGCCGACATCGCGGCCGTGCACCTCGGTGCCGGCACGGGCAACGACCGGCCGGCCGGCGCGATAGTCCGCGAAGAGGCCGTCCCATTTGTTCGGCCGGAGATCGCCGTAGACGCCGGTGAGCCTGAGACTCGTGCCGGAAAATCCCGGCGCCGAGAGGCCGGACAAGGCGCGTTCCGCGGTGAGCTTGACCTCGCCGTAGAGGCTCTCCGGCGAAAGCACCATGTCCTCCCGGAACGGCGCCGGCTCACGGCAGCCGTCATAGACCGCACGGCTCGACAGGAAGATGCACCGCCGCAGCCCGGCCTTCTTCGCCGCCTCGAAGAGCGCCACCGTGCCGTCGAGATTGCGCCGCCGGAAACCGTCCGGATCGCTCCCCTCCCCGCCGCGATATTTTCCGGGCAGGTGGTGGAAGGCGGCGTGGACGAAATGATAGACATCGTCGAAGGCGGCCGCGTGATCCGCTTGCGGATCGAGGGAGAGCGGCCGGAACCCGACCGGACGCGAGAAATGCCCCGGCGGAGGCGCCTGCCGGCCGGCGACCACCACCGCGTATCCGGCGGCAAGGAGTTCCTCGACGACATAGCGTCCGACGAGGCCGGTTCCGCCGGACACCAGAACCTTCATGCGACCTCCGCCCGCGCGGGATTGGGAAGTGCTGCAAGGTCGGGGATGCCCTCGCCGGTGTGATAGGCGTGCCAGAGATCGATCAGCGGCCGGAGCGCGGCACGCTTCGGATGATCGGCCTCCCACGGCTTCTCATACTGGTAGTGGAGGACCGAAATTGCCTTCCAGTCCCAGAGCTCCGGCAGGTTGAACCAGACGTATTGCAGCATGTTCATGAAGACCGGCAGGCCGTGCCAGTCCGGAAAGAACGCTTCGAGGAAGGTCTGATCGGTGCGCCGCCAGAAGACGTCCGGCTCGTCGAGCCTGCGCAGCATCGACTCGAAGGTCAGCAGCGACGGCCGGGCGACGAAAACGCCGGAATTCAGCCGGTGGAAATCCGCAAGGCTTTCGTAGACGTTCGGCGCCGCGGAGAATTCCGGATATTCGAACAGCCGGTCGATGTTTTTCAGAACGATGGCGTCGGCATCGATGAAGATGCAGGCGCGGTAGTCGATGAGCTGCCAGAGCCTGAGCTTGCAGAAATTGTCGAGCGGCGTGTGGAAGGAGGGCTTGCGCCCCTTGGTGAAGGGCGCATCCGCGTGCAGCCGCCCGCGGGCATGCCGCTCGTTGAAGGCATCGGAGAGCGGCAGGTGCTCGACTTCGACCAGCCGGCAGTCGAGCGCCTCCAGCGGCGCGAGGTCGGCCGCCCCGACGGCGCCGGTGTGGAGCACGACAATGTCGGCGCGGCTGCCGGAGAGGCGGATCGAGCGGGCGAGCGCCACAGCCCCCATGGCATAGTCGGCATTGGTCACGAGCGTGACATAGGCTTCCCGCGAACGGGCCGCCGTTGCGGAGCGGATGCCCCGCAGGGTTTCGCTGCCCATCATCATGAGACGGACTTCAGCTTCTTGCCTTCGGGATCGCGGTTGATCGTCTTCGCGATGTCCTTCGTCCAGGCCGAGACGGCCGGAACCCGCGAACGGTCGACGCGATAGGCGAACTTCTTCGCCACCTCGACGATCTCATCGAGCAGCCCGCCCTGAAGCGTCGTCGGCTCGAGCCCGAGGCCGAGGAACTTGTCGTTCCTGACGACGAGGTCGTTTTCCGGCGCTTCCTTGCGGGGATTGGGAAGCCAGGCGATCTCCGAGCCGGTCATGCCGGCGATCATCTCGGCGAGATCGCGCACCCGGTGCGTCTCGGTCATCTGGTTGAAGATTTCGACCCGCGATCCGCGCGCCGGCGGATTGTTGAGCGCGATCTCGATGCAGCGAACCGAATCCTGGATGTGGATGAAGGCGCGCGTCTGCCCGCCGGTGCCGTGCACCGTCAGCGGATAGCCGATCGCCGCCTGGATCAGGAAGCGGTTGAGCACGGTGCCGTAGTCGCCGTCGTAATCGAAGCGGTTGACGAGCTGCGGATGGCGGCGGGTCTGCTCGGTATGCGTACCCCAGACGATGCCCTGGTGAAGGTCGGTGATCCTGAGCGCGTCGTTCTTCGCGTAGAACTGGAAGAGAAGCTGATCCAGGCACTTGGTCATGTGGTAGATCGAGCCGGGATTGGCGGGGTAGAGGATCTCCTGGGCGACCGTCTCGCCGGAGGTCGTCTCGACACCGACCGGGAGATAGCCCTCGGGGATCGCCGCACCCACGGTCGAATAGCCGTAGACCCCCATGGTGCCGAGATGCACGAGGTGAGCGTCGAGGTTGAGCTCGACCAGCGCATTCAGCAGATTGTGAGTCGCGTTGATGTTGTTGTTGACGGTGTAGTTCTTGTGGCGGTCGCTCTTCATGGAGTAAGGCGCCGCCCGCTGCTCGGCGAAATGGATGATGGCGTCGGGCCGGTATTCGGCGAGCCAGTTCTTCAAAAGCTCGTAGTCGCGGGCAAGATCGATGAGGTGGAAATGGATGCGACGCCCGGTTTCCGCATGCCAGACGCGGGTGCGCTCCTGGATGGAATCCATGGGCGTCAGCGACTGGACGCCGAGTTCGGTGTCGATCCAGCGGCGGGAGAGATTGTCGAGGATGTGGATGTCGTGGCCGGCATCGGAAAGATGCAAGGACGTCGGCCAGCCGACAAAACCATCACCGCCCATCACTGCTATTCGCATGGTATCGACTCCTGTGCCGGTTGAGCTCGAATTCTGATAATGCCCATTTGTGACAGAACTACAATGCCGGCGATCGGGCTCCAAAAAACCCAGACTATTGAGAGTGCAAAGGGATAAAACGTTGACGAACAAAGCGATTTCCATATGCGGCGAACTCGTCGAAACAGGCCATCGCCTGCTCCAGCGGGTCTACTATGAAGACACGGATTTCTCCGGGCTGATCTATCACGCCCGCTACCTGCACTTCCTGGAGCGCGGCCGTACCGACTATCTGCGCTGCCTCGGCGTCGAGCAAAGCGCCCTTCTGGGGATCGATGACGAAGGCCTCGTTTTCGTGGTCCACCGGATGGAAATCGACTTCAAGAGCCCGGCGCGCATGGACGACGTGCTGGAGATTTTGACGACGACGGTGAAGGCGGGCGGCGCGAAGATGGTGCTGGACCAGGAGATCCGCCGCGGCGAGCAGCTGCTGATCGCGGCAAAGGTGACGATCGCCGTCGTCAACCGGCTCGGGCGCCCGCGCCGCCTGCCGGAGGGGCTGGCAGCACAGTTCCTCACGTCGAGCGCACAAGTGCCGCGCTAACGATGTTTTAACCATATCGATGCTTACTGGCAGCATGCAAATTTGTGCGATGCACGCCTTCGTTTGACCAAAATTGAACGCAACAAGGCGTTCTGGGAGCTTGAAGCGGATGGCGACCGGACTCCTTGATAGGCAAGCAATCTTGAACCGCCCGGTCTCGTGCCGGGCGTTTGGATTTCGGGGATTACAAAGCGATGGAAGCAGTTGATTTGGCGGCAGCGACGCAGGACGTGAGCCTCTGGAGTCTGTTCATACAGGCGGGCTTCGTGGTGAAACTGGTCATGCTGGGGCTGCTTTCGGCCTCGGTCTGGACCTGGGCGATCGTCATCGACAAGACGATGAGCTACACGAGGGCGCGGCGGCAATTCGACCAGTTCGAACAGGTGTTCTGGTCGGGCCAGTCGCTCGAGGAGCTCTACCGGACCCTTGCCGAACGCAACAATACCGGCCTCGGCGCGATCTTCGTCGCCGCCATGCGGGAGTGGAAGAAGAGCTTCGAGCGCGGCGCGCGTTCGCCGATCGGCCTGCAGATGCGTATCGACCGCGCCATGGATGTGACGCTTGCGCGGGAATCCGAGCAGCTGGAAGCACGCCTCGGTTCGCTCGCCACCATCGGGTCGGCCGCGCCCTTCGTCGGCCTCTTCGGCACCGTGGTCGGCATCATGACCTCGTTCCAGGCGATCGCCGGATCGAAATCGACCAACCTCGCCGTCGTCGCCCCGGGTATCGCCGAAGCGCTGCTCGCGACCGCGATCGGCCTCGTCGCCGCTATTCCCGCGGTTATCGCCTACAACCGCTTCTCCGGCGATGCCGGCAAGCTGACGGCCCGCATGGAAGGCTTCGCCGACGAATTCTCGGCCATCCTCTCGCGCCAGATCGACGAGAAGCTGCAACCGCGTCAGGCCGCCCAGTAAGGGCGGCCGGTTACGGAGACTGATCGATGGCTATGTCTGTTGGATCGAATGGCGGTGGCGGCGGTCGCCGCGGCTCGCGTCGTGGCGGCGGCAAGAAGAAGCCGATGAGCGAGATCAACGTGACGCCGCTCGTCGACGTCATGCTCGTGCTGCTGATCATCTTCATGGTGGCCGCGCCGATGATGACGGTCGGCGTGCCGATCGACCTGCCGGAAACGCAGGCGAAGGCGATGAACGCCGATACCCAGCCGATCACCATCTCGGTCAATCCGGCCGGAGAGGTCTTCCTGCAGGAAACCCCGATCGCCATCGACGAGGTCGTCGCCAAGCTGCAGGCAATCGCCACCACCGGCTACAACGAGCGCATCTACGTGCGCGGCGACACCACCGCCGCCTACGGTACCGTGATGAAGGTGATGGCCCGCATTTCCGCGGCCGGTTACAAGAACATCGGCCTCGTGACGCTGCAAGAACAGGAAAAGTGATCGGACGCTATGAAAGGCAGTCTCATCACATCGGCCGTCCTGCATGTGCTGGCGCTCGTCATGGCGCTGGTCACCATCAGCGCGCCCGCATCCTTCGACGTCGCCGACGTCGAGGCGCTGCCGGTCGATATCGTGCCGATCGAGGAGATCACGCAGATCCAGCAGGGCGACAAGAAGGCTCCGGTCGCCGAGAAGTCCGCTCCAGTGCCGACTCAGAAGCCGACCTCGGTCGAGAACGCCGAGAACCTCGGCGACAACAAGGTCGACCTGAAATCGGTACCGACCCCGAACGCCAAGCCGAACAGCGCCGAATCCTCCGCCGCGCCGGAAAAGGTCGAGAAGGTCCAGCCGAAGCAGGACGACGTGACCAACGACATCCAGGATATCATCAAGGAAGACACGGCGACCAATCCTTCGACCGAAGTCGCCAAGGCCGAGCCGCCGAGCGAGACGAAGCCCGAGCCGGCACCCGAGGCGAAGCCGGAAGCCAAGCCCGAGGAAACGGCGGCCGAGGAGATCCCGCTGCCCGAAAGCGTTCCGCTGCCCGCAGCCAAGCCGAAGCCGGAAAAGCCGAAGCCTGCCGAGAAGCCGGCCGAGAGCAAGCCGGCGGAAACCCAGACGGCCAAGAGCCCCGACAAGAAGAAGGCCGACAAGTACCAGGAGTCGGCCAAATCCAAGTCGTCCAAGGAAAGCGATTTCAACGCCGACGAGATCGCGGCTCTCTTGAACAAGAACGATCCGACGGCGGGCGGCGCCAAGGCCTCCCAGGACAAGGCGGCGTTCGGCGGCAAGAAGACCACCGGCGGCTCCAAGCTCAGCCAGAGCGAGATGGACGCGCTGAAGGGCGTGATCCAGAACAACTGGTCGTTCATTCCCGGCCTTGCCGGAATGGAAGGCATGGTCATCCAGGTCCGCTTCCGGCTTGATGAATCCGGCAACCTGATCGGAGACCCGGAGGTTACCGCCAGCGGCGGCGAGGCCTCCACGCAGCAGGTCATGATGGCGAGCGCACGGCGTGCGGTCCTGCGCTCGGCCCCCTTCACCAATCTTCCGCGCGACAAATACGACGCATGGTCGGAGGTCATCGTGAACTTCGACCCCAGCGAAATGATGTAAAAAGCTAAAGGCCTGAAACGAATGATGAAGCTCAATCTTCTTCGATATCTGGCGGTGATCGTCGGCCTCGCCGGCGCCTTCGCGACGCCGGCGAACGCGCTCGTCGAGATCAACATCAACAAGGGCAATGTCGAACCCCTGCCGATCGCCGTCACCGACTTCGTGTCGGGTGACGATATCGGCGCCCGGATATCCCAGGTGATCGAGGCGGACCTGAAACGCTCGGGGCTCTTCGCCCCGGTCAACCGCCAGGCCTTCATCGAGAAGGTCTCGAACCCCGACCAGGCGCCACGCTTCGAGGACTGGAAGGTCGTCAACGCCCAGGCCCTCGTCGTCGGCCGGATCAGCAAGGAAGGAGACGGCCGGCTGCGCGCCGAGTTCCGCCTCTGGGACACCTTCGCCGGACAGCAGATGACCGGCCAGCAGTTCTTCACCCAGCCGGAAAACTGGCGCCGCGTCGCCCATATCATCGCCGACGCGATCTATGAGCGCATCACCGGCGAGAAGGGCTATTTCGACACCCGCGTCGTCTTCGTTTCCGAAAGCGGCACCAAGGCCGACCGCAAGCGCCAGCTCGCGATCATGGACCAGGACGGCGCCAATGTCCGCATGCTGACCAACACCAAGGACATCGTGCTGACGCCGCGCTTCTCGCCGAGCCGCCAGGAAGTGACCTACATGTCCTTCGAAGGCCAGCAGCCGCGCGTCTACCTCCTGCAGCTCGAGACCGGGCAGCGCGAAGTGGTCGGCAACTTCCCCGGCATGACCTTCAGCCCGCGCTTCTCGCCCGACGGCCAGCGGGTCATCATGAGCCTGCAGCAGGACGGCAACGCCAACATCTATACGATGGACCTGCGCTCGCGCACGACGACGCGGCTCACCAACACCGCGGCGATCGACACCTCGCCTTCCTATTCCCCGGACGGCGGGCGGATCGTCTTCGAAAGCGACCGCGGCGGACGCCAGCAGCTCTACGTCATGGGCGCCGACGGCTCCGGCCAGACCCGCATCTCCTTCGGCGACGGCTCCTATTCGACGCCGGTCTGGTCGCCGCGCGGCGACCTGATCGCCTTCACCAAGCAGTCGGGCGGCAAGTTCTCGATCGGCGTCATGAAGCCCGACGGTTCCGGCGAGCGCATCCTGACCACCGGCTTCCACAACGAGGGCCCGACCTGGGCGCCGAACGGCCGCGTCATCATGTTCTTCCGCCAGGCCGCAGGCGCCGGTGGACCGCAGCTCTACTCGATCGACCTCACCGGCTACAACGAGCAGATGATCCAGACGCCGTCCTACGCCTCGGACCCGGCCTGGTCGCCTCTCCTCGAATGAGGCGCAATTGCGCCTCTTTCTTGCCGCAAAGTGCTGCAAATCAGCGCTTTTGAGCGGCGTTTTAGAACACCGTTAACCATGTTCGTTCGATGCCGGTTAACCTAGAACGGTTAGAGTCCGGCAACCCTAACCGAAGATATTCAAGGAGAGACCGGCGATGAGCCGCACTTACGTTCCGGCCACGAGCCGCATGCAGAAACTCGCGAGCAACCCCGCCATCGTCGCGCTGGCCCTCACGCTTGCCCTCGCCGGCTGCGCCTCGAAGAAGAACCTTCCGAACAGCGCCTCCGAGCTCGGCCTCGGCGCCGGTGGTGCGGGCACCCCGGGTTCGCAGCAGGACTTCACCGTGAACGTCGGCGACCGCATCTTCTTCGATACCGATAGCTCGTCGATCCGTGCCGACGCCCAGCAGACGCTCGACCGCCAGGCCCAGTGGCTGATGAAGTATCCGCAGTACGCGATCACCATCGAAGGTCATGCCGACGAACGCGGCACCCGCGAATACAACCTGGCACTCGGCGCCCGCCGTGCCGCCACGACCCGCGACTACCTCGCTTCGCGCGGCGTTCCGGCGAACCGCATGAAGACCATTTCCTACGGCAAGGAACGTCCGGTCGCCGTCTGCGACGACATCTCCTGCTGGTCGCAGAACCGCCGCGCGGTCACCGTGCTCGGCGGCGGCGCCGGCCTCTGAGAACAAACGTTCCGACCGATTATCGAAGGCGGCTCCCGCGAGGGGGCCGCCTTCAGTCTTTTCTCCATACTTTGGCCGAACTTCAGTTGCTTTTTACCCGCGATTGGAAAGAATCGGCTGTCCGCGCCGGCGTGCGCGAGGATCAGATCGAAACAGGAAACTTGACATGAAACGACTTGCCATGGCCGCGATGCTCGCGACGGTCTCGCTGGGGGGACTGTACGGCACCGCGAGCTCCATGCAGCTTATGCCGGGTATCGGTTCGTCGGCGGCGCAGGCCCCGGCGAGCACCAATGCGCGGCGGCCGGTCGTGCTCGCCCAGAGCAGCGACGCGTCCGTTCGCGTACTCCAGCTCGAAGAAGAGATCCGCACCCTGAACGGCCGGGTCGAGGAAATGAGCTACCAGCTCCTGCAGATGCAGGAACAGATCCGCAAGTTCCAGGAAGACAACGAGTTTCGCTTCCAGGAACTGGAAAAGTCGAAGTCGACCAAGAGCGGGGCACTCGACGCCCCGGTCGAGAGCGGCACGCAGCAGGACGAGGTCGCCCGCGTCATCGCCACCGAGCCCCCGGCATCCGCCGGGGATCCCTCGGGCGCAGCGCTCGGAACGCCGGAGCAGACGCTCGGCTCGATCGAACTCGATTCGAGCGGCATGCCCGTCTCCGCATCGATCGACCCCGGCGCGCAAGACGGCACCAGCCTGCCCGGCGTCGAGACGCCGGCCGGCACGGGCTCGGCGCAAGTCGCCTCGCTCGGCAGCGAGTCCGACGTCTACCAGAGCGCCTACGGCCATGTGCTTTCCGGCGACTACGGCCTCGCCGAGAACGAGTTCAACGACTTCCTGAGCCGCTATCCGCAGAGCCGCAAGGCTGCCGATGCCCACTTCTGGCTGGGCGAAGCGCAGTATTCGCAGGGCAAGTACAACGAGTCCGCCAAGACGTTCCTGAACGCCCACCAGGCCTACAGCTCCTCGCCGAAGGCGCCGGAAATGCTGCTGAAGCTCGGCATGTCGCTCGCCGCCCTCGACAACACCGAAACCGCCTGCGCCACCCTCAAGGAAGTGACGCGCCGCTATCCCAAGGCCTCGCGCGCCGTGGTCAACAAGGTTGCGACCGAACAGAAGCGCCTGAGCTGCTGACGCGGCCGTCGCGATGGACGCGCCCGCAGACATCTCGCCCGAGGGGGACACCTCGCCCGAAGACGCCGTCTCGCAGTTTCTCGGTTCGCTCGCCAAGCCCTCCCGCATTCTGGTCGCGATCTCCGGCGGCAGCGATTCCACCGGCCTTCTCCTCGCCCTGCATCAGGCCATCGCCGCGGGCGCACACACCCACACCCTTCTCGCCGCGACGATCGACCATGCGCTGAGGCCGGAATCCGCCGGCGAAGCGGCACGCGTCGCCGAATTCTGCCGCGACCTCGGCATCCCGCACGAAACCCGCCGCTGGCCCGGAGAGAAGCCCTCGACCGGCATTTCCGTCGCCGCACGGGAGGCGCGCTACCGTCTCCTCGCCGATGTCGCCGCCGAGCTTCGCGCCGATCTTCTCGTGACCGGCCACACCGCCGACGACCAGGCGGAGACGATCACCATGCGCATGGCACGCGCGCCCTCCCCCCATGGTCTTGCCGGCATGGCCCCGGCCACCCTCTACGACCGCCGGCTCTGGATCGTGCGCCCCTTCCTCGCCGTCCGGCGCGTGGCGATCCGTGCCCTCCTGACCCGGAACGGCCTCGGCTGGATCGATGACCCGAGCAATCTCAACCCCGCCTATGAGCGCGTCCGCACCCGCATGGCGATCGAGGGGACGCCACTCGCCTTTGACGGAGACGCCGCGATCGGCCGCACCCGCCTCTCCGGCGAGGCGGCAAGCCTTCTGCGCGCCACTGCGACGGTTCGGCACGAGACCATCGTCCGGCTTGCACCCGAAGCGCTCGAAGCCGAACCGGCGGTACTGCGCCATGCGCTGGCCTTCCTGCTCGCCGTCCTCGGCGGCCGACCGTACCTGCCGGCAGGCGACCAGATGGCGCGCGTCGCCGCCTTCGCGCTTGCGCCCGGACACGGTCGCATGACGGTTGCGCGCACGCTTGTTTGGAAGCGGAACGACGGTCTCTATCTGATGCGGGAGGATCGCAGCCTGCCGCAGCTCACGGTCACACCGGGGCAAGCCGCTCTCTGGGACGACCGCTTTCTCGTTGCGAATGGCGGCGCAGAGGAGGTCCGTATCGGTCCCGGACCGGCCCTGCCGGTCGGCGAGAATGACCGGTCTGTCCCCCGTACGCTTGCGCGCCACCGGGCGCGGGTTCTGCCCCATGTCATCTCCCCGGCCCATGCCATCTCCCCGGACGGCGGCGCGCTCGTCGCGGCCGCGGAAGCCGAGAGCCTGTCGGTGGAGGCTGTGCTGGCCCCCTTCGACCGCTTTCTGCCGGTTTTCGATCTCGCCGTCGCCGACGTTCTTGCCGGACTCTTCGGCAGAACCCGGTATCCCGTTGCACCAATTTAGGTCTTGTTGACGGAAAACGCATTCGTGAGATCGGTTTTCCTTGGCAAGGCGGCACCGCAATCCTATGTTAACGGATAATCATACCGGCCGCAGGCAATGCAGGCTGTTTCTGTTCGGGGAGTTCAATGAACCCAAATTTTCGTAATTTCGCGCTATGGGCCATCATCGCCTTGCTGTTGATCGCTCTCTTCAGCATGTTCCAGACGTCACCGTCTCAGACCAGCTCGCGCGAAATCCCGTATTCGCAGTTCCTGCGTGAGGTCGATTCCGGCCGCGTCCGTGACGTCACCGTCACCGGCAATCGCGTCGTCGGCACCTATGTCGAGAACGGCACGGCCTTCCAGACCTATGCACCGGTCATCGACGACATGCTGCTCGAAAAGCTGCAGTCGAAGAACGTCATGATCGTTGCACGACCCGAGACCGACGGTTCGTCCGGCTTCCTCAGCTACCTCGGCACGCTTTTGCCGATGCTCTTGATCCTCGGCGTCTGGCTGTTCTTCATGCGGCAGATGCAGGGCGGATCGCGCGGCGCCATGGGCTTCGGCAAGTCCAAGGCGAAGCTCCTGACCGAGGCCCACGGCCGCGTGACCTTCGACGACGTCGCCGGTGTCGACGAGGCCAAGCAGGACCTCGAGGAAATCGTCGAATTCCTCCGCGACCCGCAGAAGTTCCAGCGCCTCGGCGGTCGTATTCCCCGCGGCGTGCTGCTGGTCGGCCCTCCCGGCACCGGTAAGACGCTGCTCGCCCGCGCCATCGCCGGCGAGGCCAACGTGCCCTTCTTCACAATTTCGGGTTCAGACTTCGTCGAAATGTTCGTCGGCGTCGGCGCAAGCCGCGTCCGTGACATGTTCGAACAGGCGAAGAAGAATGCGCCCTGCATCATCTTCATCGACGAAATCGACGCCGTCGGCCGCCATCGCGGCGCCGGCCTGGGCGGCGGCAACGACGAGCGCGAACAGACGCTCAACCAGTTGCTCGTCGAGATGGACGGTTTCGAAGCCAACGAAGGCATCATCCTGATCGCGGCGACCAACCGCCCCGACGTTCTCGATCCCGCACTCCTGCGTCCGGGCCGCTTCGACCGCCAGGTCGTCGTCCCGAACCCGGACATCGTCGGCCGCGAACGCATCCTCAAGGTTCATGCCCGCAACGTTCCGCTGGCGCCGAACGTCGACCTCAAGGTGCTGGCCCGCGGCACGCCGGGCTTCTCCGGCGCCGACCTGATGAACCTCGTGAACGAGGCGGCGCTGATGGCGGCGCGACGCAACAAGCGCGTCGTCACCATGCAGGAATTCGAGGACGCCAAGGACAAGATCATGATGGGCGCCGAACGCCGCTCGTCCGCCATGACCGAGGCCGAAAAGAAGCTGACCGCGTATCACGAGGCGGGTCACGCCATCCTCGCCCTCAACGTGCCGGTCGCCGATCCGCTGCACAAGGCGACGATCATTCCGCGCGGCCGTGCCCTCGGCATGGTCATGCAGCTCCCCGAGGGCGACCGCTACTCGATGAGCTACAAGTGGATGGTCTCGCGGCTCGCGATCATGATGGGCGGCCGCGTCGCCGAGGAGATCACCTTCGGCAAGGAGAACATCACCTCCGGCGCCGCCTCCGACATCGAGCAGGCGACCAAGCTCGCCCGCGCCATGGTCACCCAGTGGGGCTTCTCCGACGAGCTCGGCCAGGTCGCCTATGGCGAAAACCAGCAGGAGGTCTTCCTCGGCCACTCCGTCTCGCAGACCCGCAACGTCTCCGAATCGACCGCCCAGAAGATCGACAACGAAGTGCGCCGCCTGATCAACGAGGCTTACGTGGAGGCCCACCGCATCATCACCGAGCAGCACGACGAATTCGTCACGCTGGCCGAGGGCCTGCTGGAATACGAAACGCTGACCGGCGACGAGATCAAGGCACTCCTGAAGGGCGAGAAGCCCGCCCGTGACCTCGGCGACGACACGCCGCCGAGCCGCGGCTCGGCCGTTCCGACGACCGGCGTCAAGAAGGACACCGGCGCCAAGGGCGGCGAACCCGAGGGCGGACTGGAACCCCAGCCGCACTGACCCCTCCCCGCAGGCAGCTGCAAGAACACGGGACCGCCGCTCGAAAGACCGGCGGTCCTTTTCGTTTCCGGTAACAGGATATATTGGACATTGACGCGAATTTACGTGCCGTTTCGCGCGTTTTATGGCATGAGCAGCCCGAGAGGGTGCCGCGCCCTCGGCCCCGTCTGCGCGCAGCCGCGAGGCGGAACCTGAGACCGCCCGCGGCGCCGCCAATGCACTTTCAGGAGTACACATGACACGTCGCTATTTCGGAACCGACGGCATCCGTGGACAGTCCAACATCTTTCCGATGACGCCGGATCTCGCCATGCGGGTCGGCATCGCCGTCGGCACGATCTTTCGCCGCGGCCATCACCGGCACCGCGTGGTGATCGGCAAGGATACGCGCCTTTCCGGCTACATGCTCGAGAACGCCCTCGTCGCGGGATTCACCGCCGCCGGCCTCGACGTCTTCCTGCTCGGACCGATCCCGACACCCGCCGTCGCCATGCTGACCCGCTCGCTGCGCGCCGATATCGGCGTCATGATCTCCGCCTCGCACAATCCCTTCGCCGACAACGGCATCAAGCTCTTCGGGCCCGACGGCTACAAGCTTTCCGACGAAATCGAGCAACAGATCGAGGCGCTGCTGGACAAGGATATCTATGCGCAGCTCGCACCCTCGAACGAGATCGGCCGCGCCAAGCGCGTCGACGGCGACATCTATCGCTATATCGAATTCGTCAAGCGCACCCTGCCGCGCGACGTCACCCTGCACGGCCTGCGGATCGCGATCGACTGCGCCAACGGCGCCGCCTACAAGGTGGCGCCCGCCGCGCTCTGGGAACTCGGAGCCGAGGTGATCACCATCGGCAACGAGCCGAACGGCACCAACATCAATCTCGATTGCGGCTCGACCCATCCTTCCGCGCTGCAGAAGAAGGTGCATGAGGTGCGCGCCGACATCGGCATCGCGCTCGACGGCGATGCCGACCGCGTCATCATCGTCGACGAGAACGGCGCCATCGTCGACGGCGACCAGCTGATGGCGGTGATCGCCGAAACCTGGGCGAATGACCAGAGCCTCAAGGGCGACGGCATCGTGGCGACGGTGATGTCCAATCTCGGGCTGGAGCGCTTCCTCAATGGCAAGGGCCTCAATCTCGCCCGCACCAAGGTCGGCGACCGCTACGTCGTCGAGTACATGCGCCAGCACCACTACAATGTCGGCGGCGAGCAGTCGGGCCACATCGTGCTCTCCGACTTCGGCACCACCGGCGACGGCATCATCGCGGCGTTGCAGATTCTGGCCTGCGTCAAGCGTACCGGCAAGACGGTGAGCGAGATCTGCCACCGCTTCGACCCCGTGCCGCAGCTCTTGCGCAACGTCCGCATCTCCGGCGGCAAGCCGCTCGAGGACAAGACGGTGAAGCAGGCGATCGCCGACGCCGAGAGCGAGCTCGCCAAGAGCGGCCGCCTCGTGATCCGCCCCTCCGGCACCGAGCCGCTGATCCGCGTGATGGCGGAAGGCGACGACCGCGGCCAGATCGAGCGCATCGTCAACGACCTCGTCGGCGTGATCGGCAGCGCGCGCGGCGCGGCGGCTTAAGGCACTCGCCGCAGCAAGGTCTCCGCCCGGAAACCTTCAGTAGGGGAGGTCATACTCGGGCTTGACCCGAGTATCCAAGGCGAAGCAACATTTCCCGCATGGCGGGATTTGTCTACATCATGACCAACCACAAGCATGGTACGCTCTATATCGGCGTCACGTCCGATCTGGAGCGTCGGATCTATGAGCATCGCGAAGCGCTTGCAAAAGGCTTCACATCGACCTACGGCCTGAAAAGGCTTGTCTGGTATGAGGAGCACCAGAGCATCGGCTCCGCAATCCAGAGGGAAAAGTCCCTCAAGCGCTGGTACCGTCGATGGAAGATCGAGCTGATCGAGTCCCTGAACCCGGACTGGCGCGATCTGTATCCTGAGCTGTGGTAGACCTTGCGAAGGTATCGTGGATGCTCGGGTCAAGCCCGAGCATGACGGCGTAGAGTGTATAGCGGCTTCACTCGTTGGCCGCTCGTCACAAGGGGATAGTCGCTGTTGTGTCCACAACAGCGCTGAGTAGGGGCAGTTCAACCTCGACATAGCCACGTCCCCTCTCCCTCAGAGCGGGGAGAGGGCCAGGGTGACGGGCGCATCTCCATTTCTGGACAAGAAAAAGGCCCGGCTGCGCAGGCAACCGGGCCTCATCTTGTGTCGCGCCTTGACGATCAGGCCGAGAGCTTCGCCATAACCTCGTCGGAGACTTCGAAGTTCGAATAGACGTTCTGCACGTCGTCGTCGTCTTCCAGCGTGTCGATGAGCTTCATCAGCGACTGCGCCTTTTCCTCGTCGACTTCGATCGTGTTCTGCGGCTTCCAGATCGCCTTGACGGATTCGGCTTCGCCGAGAGCGGTTTCCAGCGCCTTCGAGACTTCGTTGATGTCCTCGAAGCCGCAATAGATCGTGTGGCCGTCCTCGTCGGTGACGACGTCTTCGGCGCCGGCCTCGATCGCCGCTTCCATCACCTTGTCGGCGTCGCCGACGGAAAGCTTGTAGGTGATTTCGCCGACGCGATCAAAGGAGAAGGAAACCGAGCCGGTTTCACCGAGCGCGCCGCCGGCCTTCGAGAAGGTCGAGCGAACGGAGGATGCGGTGCGGTTGCGGTTGTCGGTCAGCGCCTCGACGATGACGGCGACGCCGCCCGGGCCGTAGCCTTCGTAGCGGACTTCTTCGTAGTTCTCGCTGTCTGCCCCGGATGCCTTCTTGATGGCGCGCTCGATGTTGTCCTTCGGCATCGACTGCGCCTTGGCGTTCTGCACGGCGAGGCGAAGACGCGCATTCATGGTCACGTCCGGCAGGCCGGTCTTGGCCGCGACGGTGATTTCGCGCGCGAGCTTGGAGAACATTTTCGACCGCACGGCATCCTGACGGCCCTTGCGGTGCATGATGTTTTTGAACTGTGAATGGCCAGCCATGGCACCCCTGATCACACTTATTGTTGGGAATGGCGCCTTATAAGAGCGAAAACCGCCCGGTTCAAGTGCGGCAGGGGTATTTCCGCCGCCGGGGGCCGTCCGGGCGGCACGCGGTTGGCGAAGGGGCCGCCCGACGGCGGCCCCTGGGGATCAGGCGGCGGGCGACAGCGCCTCGCGCCGCACGAGGCCGCGGATCGCCTGCTCCTCCGCCGTGAAGGCGGGGTGGGTGACGGCGCCGAAGGCGGCGGCAGCACCCCGCACGCGCCCGACCCCGTCTGGGAGCGCATCCGTGCCGTCGAGGCGGAAGGAGACGGCCGAGAGCGGACCGAAGAGCAGCGCCCGCTCGAGGTCCGGCCGCGCGGAAAGGTCCGGTTCGACCCCGGCATTGCGCGCAAAGCCGAGCGCCGCGACATGCATCGGCAGTGCCGGAGGTCCGGCCCGCATGGCCTTCGCCCGCGCGACACCTTCCGCCATCTCCGCCGGCGACGGCATCGGCACGATCCCGGCGAAACAATAGCTGATCCAGCGGGCCTGCAGCTCCAGTACCGGCAGGTAAGGGCCGACGAGATCGTAGAGGCCGAGGAAGGCGAGACCCGGCAGGTCGGGGTGGAAGGTTTGGTCGTGGAGGTCCATGTGGACGTCGTCGAGGCCGAGCGTCGCGGCGGTCGCGGTATCGAGGAAGGGCAACGACAGACGATATCCGGTTCCGAGGATGACGCCGTCAACCTCTGCCGTGCGCCCGCCCTGGAACAGGACGCGGCCGCCGTCGATCCCGTCGATCCACGGCATCACCGTGATGCGCCCCTCCGCGACCGCCGGCAGGAACTGCTGCGACTGGGTGACGCCCGCGGCGAAGATGTCGTCGTCGGGCGCCGGCGCACCGAACTGGGCCGGATTGCCGGCGACCGCGAGCACCTTGGCCCGCAGTCCCGCGGCAAGCTCCTGTGGCGGCAGCACGCCGCCGAGCAGTGCGGCGGCGCGGCTGAACATGACGTGCTCGGTCGGCACGCCGCAGATCAGTTTCGGCAGGACGTAGCGTTGGCGGCGACTGGCGACCGTGACCCGCGCACCGCCATAGGCGAGCTCCGAGGCGATCTCGAGCGCGCTGATCGAGCAACCGGCAACGAGCACGTGGCGGCCACGATAGCGCTCGACGCCGTTATACTGGGCGGCATGGATGGCGCCGAGCGATCCGCCGAAGCGGGAGAGCCCTTCAATCTCCGGAACGGACGGCGTGCCGCAGCGGCCGGTCGCCACCACGACCCGCCGGAAGACCTCCGAGCGCTCGCGCCCGCCGCTCGCCGAGCGGATGAGCCAGCCACCGCCGGCCGCAGGTTCGAGGCTCTCCACCCGCGTCGACAGCCGCAGCTTCGGCAGCAGGCCCGAGACGAAGGCATAGCGCTCGAGATAGTCGAGCATCTCGTCCTGGGTGAGATAGGTCGCGCTGCCGGGCGCGTGGTCGAGATCGGAAAAGGCCGTCATGATCCGGCTGGTATTCGTGCGCATGCCAGGCCAGACGGCGCTGGTCGCCGAGGCCGAGTTCCACTGGCCGCCCAACCGGGCCGACGCCTCGAAGACGACCGGCTCGAGCCCGTGGGCCGCGAGCCACTTCGCCGCGGCAAGTCCGCCCGGCCCGGCGCCGATCACGGCGACACAATTGTCGGGCATCACTTTCGGTTGCTGTTGCATCCTGCTCTCCTTCATTCCTTGGGGAGCCTTGCTATTAGGCGCTTCGACGGAGGCCGTTTCCTAAAAGCTTGCTAAGCCGGGCAGCGGGAATCCTAAAACTTCGCGGCCTGCGCTATGCATGTCGAAAGAGGAGCGATTCCATGCTGGACCACGAACTGGCGGCCTTCATCGAAAGCCCGGTGATGCAGATCATCGGGACGGCCGATGCCGACAACCGTCCGGAAGTCGGCCGCGGCGTCGGCGCATGGCCGCTCGACGGACGCCGGATGGCGATCGTCGTCTCCGCCTGGCAGTGGCCCGGCACGGTCGCCAACCTGCGGGAGAACGGGATGATCGCCGCGACCTTCTCGCGCCCCTCCGACTATGTGACCTACCAGATCAAGGGCAGAGCGGAGGTACGCGACGCCGCGGCAGCCGAAATCGAGCGCTCGGAACGCTACATGGTCGCCATGGTCTCCGCACTGATGCGCCTCGGGATTGCGCCGGACATCATCGCCCCCTGGCTCACCCACCGCGACGCGCGGCTGGTGACGATCGACGTCGCCTCGGTCTTCGTGCAGACGCCGGGTGCCAAGGCCGGCTCGAAGCTCTGGAGTGCCGCGACATGACGATCACCCTCCGCAACCTCGAAGCCTGCTTCGAAGGCGTCATTCCCTCGATCATCGCCACCGCCGACGCCGAAGGCGTGCCGAACATTTCCTATCTCTCCCACGTGTCGATGGTCGACGACGAACACGTGGCGCTTTCCAACCAGTTCTTCGCCAAGACCGCCGCCAATATCCGCCTCAACCCGAAAGCGACCCTCGTCGTGGTCGACGGCCTCACGGGCGCGCAGTTCCGGCTGCAGCTCGCCTTTGCCTACACGCTGGAGGGTGGGGCCCTCTTCGACCGGCTCGCGCAGGAGGTCGCCGCCGGCGGTGCACAGGTCGGCCTCGGCGACGTCATGCGGCTGCGCTGCGTCGACGTGTTCCGTGTCGTCGGCGTCGAAGCCGTCCCCTCGCCGGTCGAGACGGCCGCGGCTTCCACGCGCTTGCGGCCGGACCGGCTCATTGCGGCCGAGAGAATTGTTGCGGACATCGCCGCGGCGACGGATGCGGGCGGCGTGGTCGACGCCCTGCTCGGCGGGATCGCCGGGCATCTCGGCTTCGGCCATGCGCTCCTCTTCCAGAGCTATGGCGAGAAGGCGCAGATCACCGCGATCGGCAGCACCGGCTATGTCCCCTCGGGCATCGGTGCCGAGGTGCCGTTCGGCGAGGGGTTGATCGGATCGGCGGCAGCGAGCGGCAGGATCGTCAAGGTGAGCGACATGAGCCGTATCCGCCGCTTCGGGTCGGCGGTGCGCCACTCCTCGCCGGACGAAAACCGGACCCGGGAGATCGTGCTGCCGGGCATGGCCGACGCGATGAGCCAGATCGCCGTGCCGCTCCTCGTCCAGGGACATGTCGAAGGCGTCCTTTTCGTCGAGAGCGGGAGGCGGCTCGCCTTCACCCGCGAGGACGAGGCGGCGCTCGCAATCGTCGCCCGGCAGGCCGCGGTCTCGCTTGCACTCTGCGAACGCATGTCGTTCGATCCGGAAGCCGCCTTCCCGGCCGATGTCGCAACCGCTCCCGGCGGCAGCCGGATCGACGTCGCCCATCACCCGTTCGACGACAGCGTCTTCATCAACGGCGACTATGTCATCAAGGGCGTGGCGGGGCGGCTGCTGGTGCACATGCTCGGCCAGTATCTCGACGGCGGACGGCGGGAGTTCACCAACCGCGAGATCCGCCTCGACGCGAGCCTCCGCCTGCCCGACTACAAGGACAACCTCGAAACCCGCCTTCTGCTGCTGCGACGGCGGCTCGACGAAAAACACCTGCCGATCCGCCTCCTGCAGCTCGGCCGCGGCAAGATCGGGCTGGCCGTCGAAGGAGATGTTCGCCTCACCCGTCGGTAGGGCGGACCTCAGACGCCCTTCAGCACGAGGATCAGCGGCTTTTGCGGCAGCGTGGCGATGGAGATCGTGACGGCGGCGCTGTCGGAGATCTTCCAGTCGAAGCTCGCGTCGAACATCGCGAGGAAATCGGAAATCGGCGGCCCGCGGCGATGCATCGGCAGGACCAGTGCCGAGCGGAGCCGCTTCACCGTCCGGCTCATGCTGTCGGCGCCCATGGTGAGACCGCCGTCAACCGGAACCATGACGACGTCCAGCCGCCCGATCTCGGCGAAGTGCCCGTCCGTCAGCTCATGGTGCAGATGCCCGAGATGGCCGATGCAGAGGCCTGCGACCTCGAAGATGAAGATCGAATTGCCGTTCGCCTCGAAGCCGCCGAAACTGCGGATGTCGGTGGTGACGTTGCGGATATAGGCATCGCCAACCACCACACGGTGCTCAGCCTTGTCGCCGGGCGTGTCGCTCCAGCCGTGCAGGACATTGGCGATCGCCGGATCCGGCGCGAGCGTGTAATGGCTCGAATGCGCCTTGTTCATCGTCACCACGTCCGGCAGGCGCGGCGAGCGCAGCCAGCCGTTATAGTCCGTCGCGATCGAGATGCCGCCGGGCGTTTCGATCAGGAAGGTCGAATGGCCGAGATAGGTGATCGTCACCGCGCGGTCGGCGGCGGCCAACTGGAGCGAGGGGGAAGCGTCGAAGCGCACGAATGTCGCCTTCGGCAGGGTTTCGGCGACGAGCTGGCATTCGCTGACCGGCGGACGTTCTCCCTCGGCGCGGGCGCCGGTGGCCGCAAAGATCAGGGAAATGAACGCTATGGCAAGTCGCAGCATCATGCCGGCCCCGCACCATCCATCCGATGGCGCAGGATGGGCCAGGACGGCGGCGAGGTAAAGCCGGAGAGGCTCACATTTGCGTTAGAGCCGCCGCAGCGGGCTTACCGCCAGAAGTCCGGGATCGTCTCGGTGAGCCGCGGCCCGATCCGGAGCGGCGCGATCCTCTCGGCAAGACCGGTCCGGTCGGAAATCTCGACGCCGACGCCGCAGATCGTCGCGGGTCCGTGGGCCGCCTCGAAGCGCCCCTTCGGCATCTTCGAGATGAAACGGTTGAGCGGCTCTTCCTTGTCCATGCCGAGCGAGGAGTCGTAATCGCCGCACATGCCGGCATCCGACATATAGGCGGTACCACCGTTCAGGATCTGGTGGTCGGCGGTCGGGACGTGTGTATGGGTGCCGACGACGAAGCTCGCGCGACCGTCGACGAAGTGACCGAAGCACTGCTTCTCGCTGGTCGCCTCGGCGTGGAAATCGAAGACGATGGCATCGGCCTGCTCGCCGAGCGGACAGGCGGAGAGGATCGCCTCTGCCGAGGTGAAGGGATCGTCGAGCTCCGGATGCATGAAGACCCGCCCCATGATGTTGGCGACGAGCACGCGCGCGCCGTTGCGGGCGTAGAAGACGCCCGAACCCTTGCCCGGCGTCCCCGCCGGGTAGTTGGCCGGCCGCAGGAACTGGTCGTGGCGCTCGCAGAAGGAGACGGCCTCCTTCTGGTCCCACACGTGGTTGCCGGTGGTCACGACATCGGCGCCGGCATTGATGGTTTCGAGGTAGATGTCCTCGGTGATGCCGAAACCGCCGGCGGCGTTCTCGCCGTTGACGACGACGAAGTCGAGCTTCAGGTCCGAAATCAGGCCGGGAAGCCGCTCCCACACCGCCGTCCGTCCGGTCTTGCCGACCATGTCACCGAGAAAAAGCAACCGCATCCGCGTATCCAGTCATCATCATCCAAAAGTCCGCATGCCATTCTCCGTCACCACGGCTTCCAGCCGGACGTCGTGCGGTTCGAAGGGGACATGTGCCACTTCCTGGCAGGCGAATGCAATGCCGATCAGCCGGGGATCACGGCCTTTTTGCCGCAAGCGCGCGATGGCACGGTCGTAGTGGCCGGCGCCGTAACCGATGCGGTGGCCGCGGCCGTCGAAGGCGGCGAGCGGCACCAGGAGGATGTCGGGATCGAGTTCCGCCGCCTCCGGCCCCGGCCCGCGGGTGCCGAAGCCGGTCGAGACGAGCTCGGCAGCGGGCAAGAGTTCGCGGAAGACGATGGTCTCACGGTCGAGCACCACCGGCAGGCAGAGACGCGCACCGCGCTCCCGCAGCCGCGCCATCAGCGGGCGGATGTCGGCCTCGGAACGGATTGGCAGGAAGCCGGAGACGATCGCTCCCGGTTCGAACGCCAGCGCCTCGCCGAAGGCGGCCATCGCCAGGCTGTACTCAATCCGCGTCTCGGCGGGAATCCGGTCCCGCAGTTCGAGCCGTTCCTTGCGCAACTGCGCCTTCATCGCCGCTTGCCCCGTCATTCCGTCTCCCCGCGCTGCCGCCGACCGATCCGCGCGGCACCTTATGCCATCGAGACTTCGTATTAGCCGCTATGAGCGCCATTGCAAGTCGTCGCGGCCCCATCGGCGACGCCGACAATTGCCGCTCGCAACGGTTGAGGAATGCGCTAACATGCAGACCGTTCCGGCCAGCGCGCGAGGTCTGCATGTTCCTGCTTTCCCATATGCTGAAGTCATTCATCAAGAAGGGCCGGCTGACGGTCATCGACGCCGACGGCAAGCGGCACGTCTTCGGCGGCCGGCAGGAGGGCCCGCAGGTCACGATGCGGCTGACCGATCCGAAGCTCTACCGCAGTCTCGTCTTCAAGGCCGAGCTCGTCGCCGGCGAAGCCTATATGGACGGCACCATGCGGTTCGAGGAAGGCTCGAGCCTGCGCGACTTCCTGATGCTGTTTTCGATCAACCGGCTGTCGCTCGGCTCCTATCCGATCCAGAAGGCGATCCGCGCCGTGCGCATGCGGTTCCGCAAGCGCGAGCAGTCGAACCGCAAGGGCCAGGCCCAGCAGAACGTCGCCCACCACTACGATCTCGGCAACGACTTCTACAAGCTCTTCCTCGACGAGAACATGCTCTATTCCTGCGCCTATTTCCGCGAGGAGGGCGAGACGCTGGAACAGGCGCAGCGCAACAAGCTGAGGCTGCTCGCGGCAAAGCTCGACCTGAAGCCCGGCATGAAGGTGCTCGATATCGGCTGCGGCTGGGGCGATCTCGCGCTCTATCTCGCGCGGCTGGAGGACGTCTCGGTGGTCGGCGTGACGCTGTCGAAGGAACAGCATGCACTCGCGACCAAGAGGGCCGCCGATGCCGGGCTTGCGGGCCGCGTCCGCTTCGAACTCAAAGACTACCGCGATGTGGAGGAAAAGTTCGACCGCATCGTCTCGGTCGGCATGTTCGAGCATGTCGGCGTGCAGCACTATGACGAGTTCTTCAAGAAGCTGAACGCGCTGATGCCGGACGACGGCGTCGCGCTCATCCACTCGATCGGCCACATGAGCCCGCCCGGCACGACGAGCCCGTGGCTGCGCAAGTACATCTTCCCCGGCGGCTATTCGCCGGCACTGTCGGAAGTGGTTTCCGTCACCGAAAGGAACAGCCTGTGGGTGACCGACATCGAGGTGCTGCGCGTGCACTATGCGACGACGCTCGCCCACTGGTGCCGGCGCTTCGAAGCCAACCGCGACAAGGTCGTCGCCATGTATGACGAGCGTTTCGCCCGCATGTGGGAATTCTATCTGATCAGCTGCGAGATGATGTTCCGCGCCGGCAGCCAGATGGTCTTCCACCTGCAGCTGTCACGGACCCGCGATGCGGTCCCGATCGTCCGCGATTACGTCACCGACCTGCAGCGCAGTTACATCGAGCGGGAGAAGCAACTGGATCTGCAGGTGTAACCGCTCAGAGGCCGCCCCATTCGCGCACCATGGCGGCCATCGCCCCGGCCGCCTCGCTCCCCTCGGCCTCGAGCCCTTCGGCAACCCCGCGGCGATCGGCCTCGTTGCGGTTCTGGCTGACCTTCCATTTGCCTTCGATCGCTGTGATCTGCACCTCGATGCCGACAATCCCCTTCAGCTGCGCGGTGATGAAGTCGTCGGGCGCATCCCCGACGGCCCACGGGACCATGCGCTTGCTCTCGTGACCGTCGGTCAGCCGGTCCACCTGCGCGCGGAGCCACTGGCTGTCCTCGATCACCCGGACCGTGCCCCGCACCTGGACGATGGCATAATTCCAGGTGGGCACGACCTTGCCGGTCTCCCGCTTCGTCTCGTACCAGGCCGGTGTGATGTAGTGATCGGGCCCCTGGAAGACGATGAGAACCTCCGCGCCGGCGGCAAGCGCCCGCCATTGCGGATTGGCTCTCGCCATATGCGCCTGCAGCGTGCCCATCCCCAGATCCGTGTTCACCAGCCGAAAGGGGATCAGATTGGCGAGAAGCCCGCCTTCGCCGGACGAAATCGGGAGCCCGAGAGGATGGCTCCGGATGAGGGCATGCTGGACCTCGCGACGGTCCTCGCGATGATGCGGCGGCTGGTACATGGGCACTCTCCGGGGTGCAGACGGAATGGCCCAATTAGGCAGCAGCGCGATTGCGGGTCAATACCACTTCCTGTTGCGAAACCGCGGCACGCCCGATAGAAGAGAAGTCTCCTCATTCGAACCGGTACGTTCCATGTCCCTGCACACGATCCTGTGGTTCATCCCCGCCTGCTTCGCGCTCAACATGGCGTTCGGGCCGAACAATCTCCTCGCGCTCACCAATGGCATGCGCTGGGGCGTCGGCGTCGCGCTGGCCGCCTCGATGGCCCGCATCGCCGCCTTCGCGGTCATGATCGTCATCACGGCCGTCGGCCTCGGCGCACTGCTGATCGCCTCGGAAATCGCCTTTTCGGCCATCAAATGGGCGGGTGCCGCCTATCTGGTCTGGCTCGGCATCAAGATCCTGCGCGCCGGTGCACCGCAGATCGAGCACGCGGCGGAGGTCAGGACCGCCCTTTCCATGAAGAAGCTCGCACGGCAGGAGTTCTTGGTGGCGATCGGCAACCCGAAGGCGATCCTGATCTTCACCGCCTTCTTCCCGCAGTTCCTCGATGCCGCGAACTACGCGGTGAGCTTCACGGTCCTCGGCGTCATCTTCCTCGTTCTGGAAGTGATCGCGATCACCATCTATGCGATCGCCGGCCGACGGCTCGGCCGTTTCGCGAAGGGGAAGTCGTCTTTCGGCTGGGTGAACCGGGTGAGTGGCAGCATGATGATCGCCTTCGGGGCGATGCTCGCCCTCGCGCAGCGGCCGTCGATGTAAGAAAGAGAAGTGCGATCCACGGCAACCGATGGAGTTTTTACGATCCTGGGCGCCTACAAAAGTAGGTGGGCACCGTATGTCCAAGCCCACGGGCCTGGTCAGGGACAGCTCCCTCTGGATCGAGTATGGCCCCAGGGATTGTGGTTTCCTGTCGAGAGGCGCAGACCGCGATCCCTGATATAGGGCCAAATGCCCCGCCGCGCCAGAGGTCACGTCGTCAAAAAGGGTCCGAGGTTCAGCTTTCCTGCACCGCAGCGCCCGAAGGACGGGCGGTCAGCTTGCGGGTGATCGCATTCAGCCGCTCGGCGAGTTCGACAATCGTTGCGGCGAGCAGTTCTTCCTTGCGCTGGTTTCCCGCGGCCGCGGTGTCGCGGCCCTCGCGCAGGCTCGCGAGCTCGCGCTCCATCTCGGCGAGCTTGCGGTTCGTCTCCGAAAGCTCGTCCATCACCATGATCCCGGCCATGACGGTGATCCGCAGATCGCCGATCTCGCCGAATTGCGACTTCAGATGCGAGACATAGTGGTCGAACCGGCTCGCAAGCTCGGCGAGATGCGCCTCCTGGCCCTCCTCGCAGGCCATGCGGTAGGCTTTCCCGTCGATTGTCACCGTTACCTGTGCCATATGCCCTTCCGCATATCGAGACCACGCAGCCGCCGACCGTCAGCGGTCGAGCACCGCCCGTATCGTTTCCATCGCCGTCACCAGCCTACGCGATACCTCGCGATTGACTTCCTCGAGCCGGTTGGCGCGAAATTCCGACTGGTCGAGTTCCTGGGCGAGCCGGGCGCGGTCGGCATGGACGCGCTTGACCTCGCTTTCGGCCTCTGCGTTCTCGCGCTGGGCCTCGAAACGCATGTCGACGGCGTTCTCCAGGCCTGAAATCGCCTGTCGCAGGGCGCCGAGCGCCGCCTCAACCGTGTTGTCCGTCGACATTGCTTGTCCCGGCCTTCCGAAAAAAGTCCACCGAATCGGACACCGAAGCCCGCCATCGTGTTTCTTCGACAGTATTCGCTTGTGTTGCCACCCGTCAATAAAACCGGAGAGGCACGGATTCGCCTATCCTGTGGACGACGCAGAAATGCCGCGCGAGCGACGACCGAACCCGCCCGGCACGGCATGCCGACCATGTTCCGGCAACGCGAAATCTCGGCGGATCGGAACCGTAGACCCTCCGGATTTATTGACTCGCGCGCCTCACCTGCTATGGATCACCCGCCTTCAGGCGGTCCGCGGCAGGTGCGGACATCCCCAGTGACTCGGAACAAGCGGAAAAACGATGATTTCTCCCGAAAAACACAACCGGATGGCAAATGCGATCCGATTTCTGGCCATGGACGCAGTCGAGAAGGCCAATTCCGGCCACCCCGGCATGCCGATGGGAACCGCCGATGTCGCGACCGTCCTCTTCACCCGCTTCCTGAAGTTCGATCCGAAGAACCCGCTCTGGCCCGACCGCGACCGCTTCGTGCTTTCCGCCGGCCACGGCTCCATGCTCCTCTATAGCCTCCTCTATCTGACCGGCTACGAGGACATGACCATCGAGGACATCAAGCAGTTCCGCCAGCTGGGCGCGAAGACCGCCGGCCACCCGGAATACGGCCACGCCTCCGGCATCGAGACGACGACCGGGCCGCTCGGCCAGGGGATTGCCAACGCCGTCGGCATGGCGATCGCCGAGAAGAAGCTCGCCGCCGAGTTCGGCGCCGAACTGATGGAACACTATACCTACGTGATCGCCGGCGACGGCTGCCTCATGGAAGGCATCAGCCAGGAAGCGATCACGCTCGCCGGCCACCTGAAGCTCAACAAGCTCATCGTCTTCTGGGACGACAACGGCATCTCGATCGACGGCGCGATCTCGCTTGCCGACTCGACCGACCAGCACGCGCGCTTCCGCGCTTCCGGCTGGAACACGCTTTCCGTCGACGGCCATGATCCGGAGGCGATCGCCGCGGCGATCGAGGAGGCCCGCAAGTCCGACAAGCCGACGATGATCGCCTGCAAGACCGTGATCGGCTTCGGCGCACCGAACAAGGCCGGCACCCACAAGGTCCACGGCTCCCCGCTCGGCGCCGACGAAATCGCCGCCACCCGCAAGGCGCTCGGCTGGGGCGAGGAAGCCTTCACCATCCCCGCAGACGTGCTCGACGCCTGGCGTCTCGCCGGCCTGCGCTCGACGAAGGCCCGCAAGGACTGGGAAGAACGCCTCGCCGCGGCGGATGCCGACAAGCGGGCGGAATTCACCCGACGCTTCGCCGGCGAGCTGCCGGGCAGTTTCGACGCGACGATCGACGCCTACAAGAAGAAGCTCGCCGAAACGAAGCCGACGGTCGCGACCCGCAAGGCCTCCGAGGACGCGCTCGAAGTCATCAACGGCGTGCTTTCAGAAACGATCGGCGGCTCCGCCGACCTGACCGGCTCGAACAACACCAAGACCAGCCAGACCAAGTCGATCACCCCGACCGACTTCTCCGGCCGCTACATCCATTACGGCATCCGCGAGCACGGCATGGCCGCCGCCATGAACGGCATCGCGCTACACGGCGGCCTGATCCCCTATTCCGGCGGCTTCCTGATCTTCTCGGACTACTGCCGTCCGTCGATCCGCCTGGCCGCCCTCATGGGCATCCGGGTTATCCACGTGCTGACCCACGACTCGATCGGCCTCGGTGAAGACGGCCCAACCCATCAGCCGGTCGAGCACATGGCGGCGCTGCGTGCCATTCCGAACCTGCTGATGTTCCGTCCGGCGGATGCCACCGAAACGGCCGAGTGCTGGCAGATCGCGCTCGAGCAGAAGCACCGTCCCTCGGGCCTGGCGTTGACGCGCCAGAACCTCGTCGCGGCGCGCACGGAGTATGAAGAGAAGAACCTCTGCGCCAGCGGCGCCTACGAACTCGTATCGGCAAGCGACGCGAAGGTCTCGATCTTCGCCTCCGGCTCGGAAGTCGAGATCGCGCTGAAGGCGCAGGCCGAACTGACCGGCAAGGGCATTCCCGCCCGCGTCGTATCGGTCCCCTGCTTCGAACTCTTCGCCGAACAGCCGGAAGCCTACCGCGAGGCGATCATCGGCAATGCGCCGGTGAAGATCGGCGTCGAAGCCGGCATCCGTCAGGGCTGGGACAGCATCATCGGCTCCGACGGCGTCTTCATCGGCATGTCCTCCTTCGGCGCCTCCGGCCCGTACAAGGAGCTCTACAAGCACTTCGGCATCACCGCCGAAGCCGTGGTTGCCGCCGCCGAAGCCCGGCTTGGCTAACGTCAAATTGTCGCAGGGCGATTGCCAACGCCCTGCGATCCATTAGTTTCGAATTCTTTTCTATAGGGGAGTGAACGCATGACTCTTAAAGTTGCCATCAACGGCTTCGGCCGCATCGGCCGCAACGTGCTGCGCGCCATCGTCGAGTCCGGTCGCACCGACATCGAAGTGGTCGCGATCAACGATCTCGGGCCGGTCGAAACCAATGCCCACCTTCTGCGCTACGACTCGATCCACGGGCGCTTCCCGGCCGAAGTGAAGGTCGACGGCGACACGATCGCCATCAACGGCGGCAAGCCGATCAAGGTCACGGCCATCAAGGACCCGGCAACGCTTCCCCATGGCGCAATGGGCGTCGACATCGCGATGGAATGCACCGGCATCTTCACCGCCCGTGACAAGGCGGCCGCGCACCTGACCGCCGGCGCCAAGCGCGTTCTCGTCTCCGCTCCGTCCGACGGCGCCGATCTGACGGTCGTCTACGGCGTCAACCACGACAAGCTGACCAAGGACCACCTGGTGGTCTCCAACGCCTCCTGCACCACCAACTGCCTCGTGCCGGTCGTCAAGGTGCTGAACGACCTCATCGGCGTCGATCACGGCTTCATGACCACGATCCACTCCTACACGAACGACCAGCCGTCGCTCGACCAGATGCACAAGGACCTCTACCGCGCCCGTGCCGCCGCCGTGTCGATGATCCCGACCTCGACCGGTGCCGCCAAGGCCGTCGGCCTCGTGCTGCCGGAACTGAAGGGCAAGCTCGACGGCTCGTCGATCCGCGTACCGACCCCGAACGTCTCCGTCGTCGACCTCAAGTTCGTCGCCAAGCGCGCGACCACCAAGGACGAGATCAACGAGGCGATCAAGGCTGCCGCCGACGGCCCGCTGAAGGGCGTTCTCGGCTACACCGAAGAGCCGCTGGTCTCCCGCGACTTCAACCACGACTCGCACTCCTCGATCTTCGCGATCGACCAGACCAAGGTCATGGAAGGCAACTTCGTCCGTATCCTCACCTGGTACGACAACGAATGGGGCTTCTCCAACCGCATGTCCGACACGGCGGTCGCCCTCGGCAAGCTCATCTGAGCGATCGACCCAACGAATGTCCTTGATGAGGCGGGCCGGGATACCGGTCCGCCTTTCATTTTTCCCTCTGCCGCCCTACTCTGATCACGATTGAAGGCGACAAGTACGACTCTCGTCTTTCGGCAGTCCTGCCAGATCGTTCCCAAACCTTCACCGACCCCAAAGCGGGGCGGAAAGCGTTGCCGACACTTTCGCGCTGCGCCTGCGGGTCCGGTACGAACGGCCGGATCGAGACGAGAATGATGCGAGCGGTGACGAAGGGGGTGAAGGGGTGGACGAATTCTATGCGATGACGCTGGTGGGCACGGCGCTGGTCCTCCTCGCGGCGTTTTCGAGCCTGCTCGCCTTCCGCTTCGGCGCTCCCCTCCTCCTGCTCTTCCTGCTGATCGGGCTCGTGACCGGCGTCGATGGCCTCGGCATCGACTTTTCCAACAATTCGCTCGCCTACGCGCTCGGCTCCGTGGCGCTCGCGATCATTCTGTTCGATTCTGGCTATGGAACCTCCCTGCAGTCCTTCAGGCTGTCGGCGACGCCGGCGCTGCTGCTCTCGACCGCCGGCGTCCTGATCACCGCCTGCCTGTTCGGCATGCTCGCACATCTGTTGCTCGACTTCTCCTTCCTGGAAGGGGCATTGCTCGGTTCGATCGTCGCCTCCACCGATGCGGCGGCGGTGTTCTTCCTGCTGCGCATCGGCGGCATCAACATCCGCGACCGGGTGCGCTCGACGCTCGAGGTCGAGTCCGGCACGAACGATCCGATGGCGATCTTCCTCACCATGGCGCTGGTGCAGCTGCTGTCGACCGGCGAGGGCTATGCCGGCTTCGACATGGCGCTCCTGCGCCTCTTCGTCGAGCAGATGGGACTCGGCCTCGCGCTCGGGCTGATCGGCGGCGCGATCATCGTCTTCGTGCTGAAACGGATTTCCATCGAACGGGGGCTTGCGCCGATCTTCATGCTGACGATGGCCCTCCTCGTCTTCTCCTACACCGGCGCGGTCGGCGGCAGCGGCTTCCTCGCCGTCTACGTGGCCGGCATCTACGCCGGCAGCCAGAAGATCCCCGCCCGCGGCTCGATCACCCGCTTCCAGGACGGCATGACCTGGCTTGCGCAGATCGTCATGTTCCTCGTGCTCGGCCTGCTTGCCACGCCCTCGCAGTTTCCACAGATCCTGCTGCCGGCGGTCATCCTCGGCCTGTTCCTGGTGTTCGTGGCGCGTCCGCTGGCGGTGTGGCTCTGCCTCCTGCCGTTCGACTACACCCAGCGCGAAACCGGCTTCATCGCCTGGGTCGGGCTGCGCGGCGCCGTCTCGATCCTGCTTGCGATCCTGCCGATCCTCGGGGGGCTGGAGGACGGGCAGGTCTATTTCAACGCCGCCTTCATCGTGGTGATGATCTCACTGCTCCTGCAGGGCTGGACGATCAAGCCCGTCGCCCGCAGGCTCGGGCTGATCATCCCTCCGCGGATCGGCGCGATCGACAAGGTGGAGCTCGACCTTCCGGGCGCCGCCAACCACGAACTGCTCGCCTACCGCGTCGTCGCCGACAGCCCGGTCCTACGCGGCGAGCGCATTCCCCGCTGGGCCATGCCCTCGCTCGTGATCCGCGACGGCAAGTCGATGCGTTACCAGTATGCCGGCCGGCTCAGGGAAAACGACCAGGTCTATCTGTTCATCGCGCCGGGCTATTCGCGCCTGCTCGACCGCCTCTTCGCCAGCAAGGCGCCGGTGGACGAGAACGACAGCGAGTTCTTCGGCATGTTCGCGATCGCCCCGTCGACCCGCGTCGACAATCTCGACCAGGCCTACGGACCATTGCTCGTGAGCGAGGCGGAGCGCATCATCACCGTCGCCGAGCTCATCGAGCAACGCCTCGGCGGCAGGGCCGATTATGCCGATCGCATCCGCCTCGGCACCATCGTCCTCATCGTCCGCGACATCGATGAGACGGGACATATTGCCTCGGTCGGCGTCTCGCTCGAGCCGGTGGCGCCGGCCACCAAACTGCCGATCTTCCTCAATCTTCGGGAGATTGCCCACGCGCTGCGCGACTATCTCCGCAAGATCCGCAAGGCGGCCGAGTGAATTTTGCCCCGCCCTCGCCTTGCGTCGCGGGTCAGGCGTAGTAATGTCCGGCCCTCACGTTTTAGAACCCAAAGAGACTGGAGGGACGGGTATAACCATGGCGGCTTTCAAGACACTCGACGATCTGACCGACATTGCCGGCAAGCGCGTACTGGTCCGCGTGGACCTCAACGTTCCGGTGACGGACGGCAAGGTCAGCGACACCACCCGCATCGAGCGCGTGGCGCCCACCATTCGCGAGCTTTCGGAAAAGGGTGCGAAGGTCATCCTGCTCGCCCATTTCGGCCGGCCGAAGGGTGAGCCGGTCGCCGACATGTCGCTCTCCCTGATCGCACCGGCGGTAGAAGAAGTGCTGGACCAGAGCGTCGCCTTCGCCTCCGACTGCATCGGTGCTCCGGCCGCCGACGCCATCGCCAAGATGAACAACGGCGACATCCTGCTCCTCGAGAACACCCGCTTTCACAAGGGCGAGGAAAAGAACACACCGGAATTCACCGCCGAACTCGCGAAGAACGGCGACATCTATGTGAACGACGCCTTCTCGGCCGCCCATCGCGCCCACGCCTCGACCGAGGGCCTCGCCCATCACCTGCCCGCCTATGCCGGCCGCACCATGCAGGCGGAACTGGAGGCACTCGAAAAGGGTCTCGGCAACCCTGCCCGCCCGGTGGTGGCGATCGTCGGCGGCGCCAAGGTCTCGACCAAGATCGACCTCCTGATGAACCTCGTGAAGAAGGTCGACGCACTCGTCATCGGCGGCGGCATGGCCAACACCTTCCTCGCGGCCAACGGCACCGATGTCGGCAAGTCGCTCTGCGAGCACGACCTCGCCGACACCGCAAAGCAGATCATGCTGGAAGCCGCCACCGCCGGCTGCGCCATCGTGCTCCCCTCTGACGGCGTGGTCGCCCGCGAATTCAAGGCCGGGGCCGACAACGAGACGGTCGATATCAACGCCATTCCCGCCGATGCCATGGTGCTAGACGTCGGGCCGAAATCGGTCGAGGCGGTCAATGCCTGGATCGGCCGCGCCGCCACCCTCGTCTGGAACGGCCCGCTCGGCGCATTCGAGATCGCGCCCTTCGACAAGGCGACCGTCGCGGCTGCCCGTCATGCGGCCGACTGCACCCGGGAAGGCCAGCTGGTTTCGGTCGCCGGCGGCGGCGACACCGTCTCGGCGCTGAACCATGCCGGCGTTGCCGACGACTTCACCTATGTCTCGACCGCCGGCGGCGCCTTCCTCGAATGGATGGAAGGCAAGGAACTGCCGGGCGTCGCAGTTCTGTCCAGGACGGCCTGACCGCCCTACATACGATGAGGCGGCGCGGCCTGTCCGCATTCGCGCCGCCGTCATGCCCGGTCCGAAGATTTCAGATATTTTAAACGATTGAAATAATTTCAATCGTTTCAATCAATTAGACCGGGATTTGCCTTTAGGGAAACTTCTGTTATCGGCCAGTTGCAGCCCCGGAGGAAAGGCGAAATAGCCGAACATCTTAGCGATATCGATCCGGGATTGATGAACTCGGCGTTGCCGATTGGTCGTAACATCAACGAACTTACGTGCGCGCGTATCGCGCCACTGTAGGGATAGGAGTGAGATATGGTGGACGCGAAGATGTTGAACAAGATCACCTCTGCACCCGGCTTCATTGCGGCGCTGGATCAAAGCGGTGGTTCAACACCCAAAGCGTTGAGCCTCTACGGCATTTCCGAGTCCGAATACCAGGGCGACGAGGAGATGTTCCGCCTGATGCATGCCATGCGCGTCCGCATCATGAGCGCGCCCGCCTTCACCGGCGACAAGGTCATCGGCGCCATCCTGTTCGAGCGGACCATGGACGGCGACGTCGACGGTGAGCCCGTTCCGTCCTATCTCTGGGAAAAGCGCGGCGTGGTGCCCTTCCTCAAGGTCGACAAGGGCCTCGAAGCCGAACAGAACGGCGTTCAGATGATGAAGGCCATGCCGGATCTCGACTCCCTCCTCATCCGCGGGCGCGAAAAGGGCATGTTCGGCACCAAGATGCGCTCGGTGATCGGTCATGCCGACAAGGCCGGGATTGCAGCCGTCGTGAAGCAGCAGTTCGAGGTGGCACGCCAGATCATCGGTCAGGGCCTCGTGCCGATCGTCGAGCCCGAAGTCTCCATCAAGAGCCCGACGAAGGTTGAGGCCGAAGCCATTCTTCGCGACGAGATCGCCGCACAGCTCGACAAGCTTCCGGCAGGCGAAGCCGTCATGCTGAAGCTGACGATCCCGACAGTCGCCGATTTCTACGCGCCCCTGGTCGCCCACAAGTCGGTCGTCCGCGTCGTCGCCCTCTCCGGCGGCTACACCACCGCCGACGCCTGCGAAAAACTCAGCCACAACCACGGCATGATTGCGAGCTTCTCGCGCGCGCTGACGGAAAAGCTGCGCGTCTCGATGAGCGACGCGGAGTTCGACGCGAGCCTCGCCGAAACGATCGATCAGATCTACAACGCAAGCGTCAACAAGGCCTGATACGGCCCGCCTCTTTGTCACGATGACACGAAAGCCCGGCCCGCGCCGGGCTTTTTCGTTATACATACGACCGGGATCGCGATCAGGGAGCATCAGCCATGCGGGAATGTCCGTTCGTCACCGTCGACGTCTTCACCGAGCACCGCTTTCGCGGCAATCCGCTCGCGGTCATTCTCGACGGCAGTGGGCTGACGACGGAGGAGATGCAGCGGATCGCCGCCGAGTTCGGCTATTCCGAAACCAGCTTCCTGCTGCCGGCAGAGGACATAGACAACACCGCGCAGGTGCGGATCTTCACGCCGACGACGGAAGTCCCGTTCGCCGGCCATCCGAATGTCGGCACCGCCTTCGTGGTCGGCCGGATGGGTTCCATCTTCGGGCAGTCCGTCGGCGAGGCGCTGCGCTTTGAGGAAAAGGCGGGCCTCGTCACTGTCACGCTCCGCAAGTCCGGCGACACCGTGCGCGGGGCGACGATCCGGGCGCCGCAACCCCTTTCGGTCGGCGCCCAGGTTCCGGTGCCGCTTCTCGCCCGCGCGGCAGGCCTCTCCCCGCGCGACATCGTCGCCGACCGGCACGCTCCCTCGTTCGCCTCGGTGGGCCTCAAATTCGTCGTCGCCGAACTCTCCGATCTCGACGCACTGGCGCGCGCCAAACCGAACGTCGAGACGCTGGAAGAGATGTGCGCCACCTTCGCCGCGGAAGAAAGCGACTGTCCGCTCTTCCTCTACACCCGCCTCGACGGCGAGCACATCCGCGCGCGCATGTTCGCGCCGCTCGACAACGTGCCGGAGGACCCGGCGACCGGCAGCGCATCCGCCGCGCTCGGCGCGCTTCTGACCGCGCTGGCGCCGGCGGATCACGGACATTTCCGTTTCCTGATCGAACAGGGCGTCGAGATGGGACGTGCAAGCCACATCCACGTCGCGACGGAAAAGCGGGGCGGTCACGTCCACACCGTCGATATCTCCGGCGACTGCGTCGAGGTGATGCGCGGCACGATCTCGGTCTGACCCATCAGGGACGGACGAGAAGCACGACGGACCAGATCACGAAGGCGAGGACGGCCAGCTTCCAGAAATCACCGCGTTTGCGCAGCCCGGGAACCCCGAGGGGCTTGATGAGTTGCACGACCATGGCGAGGATCAGGAATGCGGCGATCGCTTTGGTCATTGCAGGTCCTTGCGGAAGAATCGGAGAAGCGTCATATGGCGGACACCTTTGCTTCTCAATGACGCCGCTGCAAGGTGGAGACTGATCTTTGACACGCTCATCTTGCAATCTGTGACGTTTCAGTCGACCTCTAGTGAGCTTCGAACAGAAGGCTGCGAATCGCACCCATGCGCCGTAACTTGCTGCCCGTCCTCGCCCTTCTCCTGGGCACCCTGTTCCTCTTCCTCGGCAACGGCCTGCACGGCCTGCTTCTGCCCGTGCGCGGGTCCGCCGAGGGCTATTCGAACGAGATCCTCGGCCTGCTCGGCACCTCCTGGGCGACGGGCTTCGTGCTCGGCTGCTTCTTCGCGCCGAAGGTGGTCATGCGCGTCGGCCATGTGCGTGCCTTCTCGAGCTTCATCTCGCTGATCGCGATCATCGCGCTCCTGACCGGCATCCAGGTCGACCAGTTCTGGTGGGTGGCGCTGCGGGCGGTGACCGGCTTCTGCACGGCCGGCACCTCGATGATCATCGAAAGCTGGCTGAACGAGCGGGCGACCAACGAAAGCCGCGGCATGATCTTCTCCTTCTACATCTCGATCACGCTGATCGGGGTCGTCGGAGGGCAGATGCTGGTGCCGCTCGGCGACCCGTCGACCACCATCCTCTTCATGTTCTGCGGCATCTTCTACTGCCTCGCCATGCTGCCGACGACGCTGTCGACGGCGGCGACGCCCCAGCCGCTGAAATCGGTCAGTCTTGATCTCCGCAGCCTCTACCGCAATTCGCCGATCTCCTTCATCGGCATCCTGCTGATCGGCATCGCCAACGGCGCCTACGGCACGCTCGGTGCCGTCTTCGGCGCGCGCGCCGGGCTTTCGCCGGGGACGATCGCCGTGATGATGAGCCTCACCATCTTCGTCGGTGCGATGATGCAGTTTCCGGCCGGCAAGCTCTCCGACACCACCGACCGCCGCTACGTCCTCGCGGCGCTGTCGGGCGTCGCTGCTGTCGCCGCCGTGATCCTGGCGCTCGTCCAGCCCCATGATGCCTACGTGCTGATCGGCTTCGTCGCGCTCTACGGCGCCGCCGCCAACGCGCTCTACCCGATCGCCGTGGCGCACGCGAACGACTTCGCCCGCTCCGACGACTTCGTGAAGGTCTCCGGCGGCCTCCTGCTGCTCTTCGGCATCGGTACGATCATCGGTCCGACCCTCGGCGGCCCGGTGATGACCAGGCTCGGCCCCTACGCGCTCTTCGCGGTAACCGCCGTGGCGCACGGGCTGCTGACCACCTACGCCATCTATCGCAGCCGCCTGCGCGCGGCGGTCCCGGCGGGAGAACGCGAATACGTGCCGAAGTTCCCGGTGGGGGCCGCACCGATGAGCACGCCGGAAAGTCTCAATCTCGATCCGCGCGCCGCACCGCTCTCCGACGCGGCGGAGACGGATGCTGCCACTCAAGAGGAATGACCGATGAGCATCAGCGACGACGATCGCCCGAAGAAGAAGACGGTTCACGAGATCGGCTCCGATCTCTCGATGCTTTCCGCCGACGAACTGTCGGCCCGCATAGGCCTCCTGGAAGAGGAGATCGCCCGTCTCGATGCCGAGCGGCAGCGCAAGCAGGCCGGAAAGCTCGCCGCAGAAAGTCTGTTCCGCCCGAAAGTATAGCGTCCGACTGTCCGACGTATCTCCAACTGTAGCAAGGAACAACACACCTGAGGCAAGCGGTTAACCATTCGTTAACGCTTTTTCGTTAATGTAATTGCCATCCAGAGCTTCTGGATTCAGGCAGTTTCTCCTCATGGCGAATAGGTCTGATTTTCTCCCTGTTTTACCTTGAGAGCCGCTTTCGCGGCTCTTTTTTTGACGTTTTGAAAGGTGCTCGGCAAAACTGTGGGAATTAACCTTTCCTTAAGATTTGCCTTGCGCGTTTAAGCTATTGATAGCATCGTGACTCCATAAGAGCCGGAAAGCATCCTTCGAGGATGAAACAAGATGTGGCCGCGAGAGTTTTGCGTAAGACAGGGGTAATGACGATGTCGGAAGTCGGCGTGAATACGATCAGCTTTGCGGGTCGCGCTGCGACCTCGAACCAGTTCAAGACGATCTATTCGGAAGGAATGGGGCTGGTGGAGGAGACCGCCGCCTATCTCGACGGCCCGGGCCGCTCTGCTGCCAAGGTCCTGCCGCGCATGGCCTCCGTGCTCTATGCGGCCGAGTCGATGCGCCTCACCACGCGGCTGATGCAGATGGCCTCGTGGCTGCTGCTGCAGCGGGCGGTCAACAATGGCGAGATGAGCCGCGACCAGGTCCTGTCGGAGAAGAGCAAGGTCCGCCTCGACGGCTTCAACGTCGACAAGTCGGCGCCCGGCTGGAATGACCTGCCGGAAGCCTTCCGCGATCTCGTCGAGCGCTCGCTGCGCCTGCAGAACCGCATCGCGCTCCTCGACCGCGAAATCTATCGCCCGGCGGAAGCGGCGGTCGTTCCGGACAACGAAAACAGCGTCAAGGCCCAGCTCGACCTGCTGCGGACCGCCTTCAGCGGCAACTGACCGACGCGACACGCCACGCTTCATGGTATCCCGGCAGGCATAGCCTCGCCGGGATTTTTCGTTTCCGCAGCCCCTACGACGCACGGCCTCGACACCGGGACGGCAAACGCGAAAAGCCCGGCGCGAGGCCGGGCTTTGGAAACGGAAGCAGAAGCTTCGAAGCGATTAGAGGCCGAGGCCGCCGAAACGCTTGTTGAACTTCGAGAGACGACCGCCGCGGTCCATGAGCTGCTGGTTGCCGCCCGTCCAGGCCGGATGAGACTTCGGGTCGATTTCGAGGTTCATGACAGCGCCTTCCGAACCCCAGGTCGAACGGGTTTCGTATTCGGTGCCGTCGGTCATGACCACCTTGATCATGTGGTATTCGGGATGGATGTCAGCCTTCATAACGATCTTCCTGCTGTGGCGGAGGAACCGAAAAGCCGCGTTTGCATCTTCGGAACCTATTTAATAAATGAAGCCGTAGTCCCGATCAGGCCACGGCTTCCCAATTCGATGCCGTGCCTATACATGAAGGGCGCAAGGATAACAAGAGCCCAGGTGCAGGTGCGCGAAGGGCGAACGGGAGAAGAGCCAAGGTGTCCGACGTTACCGAGCCCGAGTCGAAAAAACGACGTTCGTTGAAGCCGCTTGGCGGGCTCCTGCCCTACCTGAAACGCTATCGGAGCATGGTCGCGGCCGCCCTCTTCTTCCTGGCGCTTGCCGCGGGAACGACGCTGGCGCTGCCGCTTGCCGTCCGCCGAATGATCGATCACGGCTTCAGCGGCGCCGACCGTGGCTTCATCAACAGCTATTTCGGCATGCTGGTCGTCATGGCGGTGCTGCTCGCGGTCGCCAGCGCCATGCGCTACTATTACGTCATCTCGATCGGCGAACGGGTGGTTTCCGACCTTCGGCGCGCCGTCTTCGAGCATGTGACCCGGCTTTCGCCCTCCTTCTTCGACGTCAACCAGTCCGGCGAGATCGTCTCGCGGCTGACCGCGGACACCACGCAGATCAAGTCGGCGGTCGGCGCGAGCGCGTCGCTGGCGCTTCGAAATTCGATCCTCTGTCTCGGCGCCGTGGGCATGATGATCTACACCAGCCCGCGGCTCTCGGTTCTCGTCCTCATCGCCATACCGGTGATCGTCTTTCCGCTGGTCGGCTTCGGCCGGTCGGTGCGCAAGCGGTCCCGCGCGGCACAGGACACCCTTGCCGCAGCAACCGCCTACGCGAGCGAGACGATCGGCGCGACGCGCACGCTGCAGGCCTTCAACGGCGAGGCGATCGCGACCGCCCGCTACGGCGACGCGGTGGAAAGCGCCTACGCGGCCGCCCGCACGGCGATTCGCTCTCGCGCCCTCCTGACCGGATTTGCGATCACCCTCGTCTTCGGCAGCGTCGTCACCGTCCTCTGGTACGGCGCGCAGAGCGTGCTCGCCGGGACGCTGAGCGCAGGCACGCTCGGACAGTTCCTGCTCTATTCGGTGATCGCCGCCGGCGCGCTCGGATCGCTCTCGGAAGTCTGGGGCGAACTCGCCCAGGCCGGTGGCGCCGCCGAGAGATTGATGGAACTGCTGCACGAGGAACCGGAGATCGCCGCACCCGCCTCGCCCAACGCGCTTCCCGAGCCGGCGATCGGCCGGGTGGAATTCAACGACATCCATTTCTCCTATCCGAGCCATCCGGGCCGCTCGGCGCTGAAGGGTCTGAGCTTCAAGGTCGAGCCGGGCGAGACGGTGGCGATCGTCGGCCCGTCGGGTGCCGGCAAGAGCACCGTCTTCTCGCTGATGCTGCGCTTCTACGATCCGGTGAGCGGCACGGTTCGGTTCGACGGCCTCGACGTTCGCGAGGTCGCACCGGACGCGTTGCGCGCCCGCATCGCCATCGTCCCGCAGGACGTTACGATCTTCGCCTCCTCGATCCACGACAACATCGCCTTCGGCGCACCGAATGCGAGCCGCGCGGAGGTGATCGCCGCGGCCGAGGCTGCGCAAGCGCGTGAATTCATCGACAGGCTGGAAAAGGGTTTCGACACGCAGGTCGGCGAGCGCGGCATCACGCTTTCCGGCGGCCAGCGGCAACGCATCGCGATTGCCCGTGCCCTGCTGAAGAACGCGCCGCTGCTGCTGCTCGACGAGGCGACCTCGGCGCTCGACGCCGAAAGCGAGACGCTGGTCCAGAAGGCTCTCGACGGCCTGATGCAGAACCGCACGACGATCGTCATCGCCCACCGGCTCGCGACCGTGCTGAAGGCCGACCGCATCCTCGTGCTCGACGACGGCCGGATCGCCGAGGAAGGCACGCACCAGAGCCTCATCCGCGAGGGCGGGCTCTATGCGAAGCTTGCACGCCTGCAGTTCGAGACCGGCGCCCACGACCTGAGCGCCGCCGCCAAATAGCGGCGGCTCCGCGCCTCCGTCAGGCGCCGACCGCGCGCCCTGCGACCCGCCCGGAGAACAGGCAGCCGCCGAGGAAGGTGCCCTCGAGCGCATTGTAGCCGTGCATGCCGCCACCGCCGAAGCCGGAGACTTCACCGGCGGCATAGAGGCCGGGGATAGGCTCGTCGTTTGCGCCGAGCACGCGCGCATGGAGATCCGTGTGCAGCCCGCCGAGCGTCTTGCGCGTCAGCACGTGCAGGCGAACCCCGATCAGCGGTCCGGCCTTCGGGTCGAGAAGCCGGTGCGGCTTCGCCGTGCGCATGAATCGATCGCCGAGATATTTGCGGGCGCCGTGGATTGCGGTGATCTGTGCATCCTTGTTGAAGGGATTGTCGAGTTCCCGGTCGCGGGCCTCGATCTGCGCGCGGACGTGCTGCACGCCGAGGCGGTGCTCGCCGGTCAGCTCGTTCATGCCGGCAACGAGATCCTCGAGATTGTCGCGGACGACGAAATCCTCGCCCTTGTCCATGAATGCCTGCACCGGCCCCGGCGGATTGCGGCCGAGGCGCGACAGGAGACGACGGATGTCCTTGCCGGTGAGATCGGGATTCTGCTCCGAGCCGGAGAGCGCGAACTCGCGCTTGATGATCGCCTTGGTCAGGATGAACCAGCTGTATTCGTGGCCGCGCGCGCGGATCGCCTTCAGCGTCGCCAGTGTATCAAAGCCCGGCATCGCCGGGGCCTGGAAGCGATTGCCGTCTGCGTCGCACCAGAAGGAGGACGGCCCCGGCAGGATGCGGATGCCGTGGTTCGGCCAGATCGGATCGTAGTTCCGGAGGCCTTCTGTGTAGTGCCACATGCGGTCGCCGTTGACGATCCGCCCGCCGGCGCTCTGGGCGATGGCGAGCATGCGGCCGTCGACATAGGCAGGCACGCCGGCGACCATGGATTTCGGCGCCGGGCCGAGCCGGTCGACGGGCCAGCTCTTGCGCACGAGGTCATGATTGCCGCCGATGCCACCTGAGGCGACGATCACGGCGCCTGCGCTGATCTCGAACTCGCCGACCGGATTGCGCGAGCTCGCGCCGCCACGCTGGATGGCATCCGCCTTGAGGATCGTACCCTGCGCGCCCGTGACGGCGCCGTTGGTGACGATCAGGCGGTCGACCTGATGACGGAAGCGGAAGACGATTCGACCCTCTGCTTCTGCGGCGCGGGCGCGGCGGACGAATGGCTCGATGACCGCCGGCCCCGTCCCCCAGGTGACGTGGAAGCGCGGCACGGAATTGCCGTGGCCAGCGGCGAGCGAACCGCCGCGCTCGGCCCAGCCGACGACCGGAAACCAGCGCAATCCCTGCCTGTGCAGCCAGTCGCGCTTTTCGCCGGCGGCAAATTGCAGATAGGCTTCGGCCCACAGCCGCGGCCAGTGGTCTTCGGGCCGGTCGAAGCCGGCCGATCCAAACCAGTCCTGCCGTGCCAGCTCGTAGCTGTCGCGGATCCGCATCCGGCGCTGTTCGGGACTGTCGACGAAGAAGAGGCCTCCGAGCGACCAGAAAGCCTGGCCGCCGAGGTTCTGCTCGCCCTCCTGATCGAGAATGCAGGTCCTGAGGCCGCGGTCCGCCGCTTCCGTCGCGGCGACGAGCCCGGCGAGCCCTCCCCCGATCACCAGTACATCAAAATCCATTGTCTCCCCCTCCCGTATCCGTTTTCTTACTTTTACGAACACGTAAGGATTTGACAACCCTGCCCCTGTGTGGGCAGGCGACTTATACCAAGCCTCGGTTCATATCACCGTGACTTGGTACTATCGTTCGGTGAGCTTCAGCTCGATACGCCGGTTCTGCGAGCGCGCCTCCGGGCTCTCGCCCTCGGCGATCGGCTGGAATTCGCCGAAGCCGGCGGCGACCAGCCGGTTGGCCGGCACGCCGCGAGAAATCAGGAACTTCACCACCGCGATGGCGCGTGCCGAGGAGAGCTCCCAATTGTCGGCATATCGGCCGGTGCCGAGCAGCGGCACGTTGTCGGTGTGCCCGTCGACGCGCAGAACCCAATTGATCTCCGCCGGAATTTCCTTGGCGAGATCGATGAGCGCGGCCGCGAGCTTGGCCATCTCGACCTCGCCTTCGGGGTTGAGGTTGCTGCTGCCCGATGGGAAGAGCACTTCCGACTGGAAGACGAAGCGGTCGCCGACAATGCGGATGTTCTCGCGGTCGGAGAGAATTTCGCGCAGCCGGCCGAAGAAGTCGGACCGATAGCGATTGAGCTCCTGGACGCGCTGGGCGAGCGCGACGTTGAGGCGACGTCCGAGATCGGCGATCTTCGCCTGCGACGTCTGGTCCTTGGCCTCCGAGGCCTGGAGCGCCTGCTCGACGGCGGCGATCTGCGCCCGAAGTGCGGCGATCTGCTGGTTGAGCAGTTCGACCTGGCTCAGCGCCCGCGCGCTCACTTCCTTCTCCTGGTCGAGCTGCTGGCTGAGCGTGCCGATGCGGCTGTTGGCGGCTTCCGCCGAGCCGGCACCGCTTGCGAGAAGCTGCTGCAGGCGGCTGCGCTCGCTCTCGGACGCGGAAAGCGACGACTGCAGGGTCGCGAGCGTGTCTTCGAGGTCCTGCTTGCCGCTCTTTTCCAGCGCCAGCAATTCCGTCAGTTCCGCGATCTGGCTGTTCAACCGGTTGAGCACCTCGTCCTTGCCGGAGATTTCACGGCTGAGGATGAACTGCGCCAGCACGAAGACGGTAAGCAGGAACATGATGGCGAGAAGCAATGTCGACAGCGCATCGACGAAGCCCGGCCAGTAGTCGACGCCCCGTTCCCGGCGGCGGTTGCGCGCGAGGGCCATCGGCTATTCGCCCCCGCCCATCTTGTCGTTCAGCCGTTCGAGGACCTTGCGCATGGCGCGGGCGTCTTCCTGCTGCTGCTCGATCCAGTCGCGCAACATCTGCTGTTCGTTGCGCATGTTCTTGACGAGGCCCTGGATACCCTCTGCGAGATTGGCGACGGCGGCGACGGAGCGCTCGCTGTTGGCGCCGGCCTGCTGCGTCATCAGCTTGTGCATCTGTCCGATCAGCCGCTTCATGTCGTCCGAGGAAACGGCCGGCGTCTCGGCGACCGCGAGGTCGGAGCCGACGTCCGTCACCGACGAAAGCCAGTTCTCGAGTTCGGTGTAGAAGCGGTTCTGGGCGCGCCCCGCCTGCAGGTCGAGGAAGCCGAGGATGAGGGAGCCGGAAAGACCGAGCAGCGAGGACGAAAACGCCGTGCCCATGCCGCTCAACGGTCCGCTGAGCCCGTTCTTCAGCGCCTGCAGCACGTCGGCGCTGTCGCCGGAAGACGGATCGAGCGACTGGATGACCGCGGTGATCGAGCCGATCGTGCCGAGCAAGCCCCAGAAGGTGCCGAGGAGGCCGAGAAAGACGAGGAGCCCGATCAGGTAGCGCGAGGTGTCGCGTGATTCGTCGAGCCGCGTGGCGATCGAATCAAGGATGGAGCGAAGCGAGGCGATCGAGATCGCCATGTCCCGACGGCTGCCGATCAACGAGCGCACCGGTGCGAGCAGGCGCGGCTCGCGGCCGACCTTGTCGGCGCTGCCGGCGGCGAGGAAAGAATTGAACCACCGCACTTCCGGCCGCAACGCAAGGACATGGTTGAAGACGAGAATGATCCCGACGGCGAGCACACCGAGGATGAGCCCGTTCAGTCCCGGATTGGTCACGAAGGCCGCATGAGCCTGCCGGTAGAGGATCGCGGTGATGAAACCCACAATGATCAGGAAGATCAGCATGGTGGTGAAGAAGGGCATCGGGCTCGAGAGCTTGTGCTCGAAGTTCCCCGTCCCCGTCTCGGCCGCTTCCAGGTCCGCCAGCTTCACTTTCACCATATCGTCCTCAGCCTCCCGGGATCTTGCAGCGGGAGGCTAGTGGAAAATTGAGACGAATTGAAGGGGAAAGCGCCGCCGGCCACAGGTCAGCAAGACGCCGTCAGGCTTTCGGCAGCGGCCGGCCGATCACCTCGAGCAGTGCCTTCTGGACGTATTCGTTGCCGGCGACGACGGTGCCGGTCGAGAGCATTTCGGTTCCACCGTCGGCGTCACTGCTGAAGCCGCCGGCCTCACGGAGGAGGATCAGACCTGCAGCGATGTCCCACGCATTGAGATCGGTCTCCCAGTAGCCGTCGAACCGACCCGCCGCCACGTAGGCGAGATCGAGCGCAGCCGATCCCATGCGGCGCACGCCGGAGACTTCGCCCATGACGTGCCGCAGCTCGAGCAGGAACTTGCCGTGGTTCCGCTTGCCGAGATGCGGGATGCCGCAGCCGATGACGCAGTCGGAGAGGACCTTGCGGGCCGCGACCCGGATGCGCCGGTCGTTGAGGAAGGCGCCGCCGCCGCGCTCGGCCGTGAAGAGTTCGTCGGTCGCCGGATTGAAGACGACACCGGCGACGACTTCGCCGTTGCGTTCGAGCGCGATAGACACGGCAAACTGCGGAATGCCGTGGAGGAAGTTGGTGGTGCCGTCGAGCGGGTCGACCAGCCAGCGGTGGGAGCCGTCGGTGCCGATGATCTCCTCGCTCTCCTCGCCGAGGAAGCCGTAGGTCGGGCGCGCCTTCAGCAGCTCTTCCCGGACGATCTTCTCCGCGCGGAAGTCTGCCTGCGACACGAAATCACCGGGCCCCTTCACGGAAACCTGCAGGTTCTGCACCTCGCCGAAATCGCGTGCCAGCGACTTGCCGGCCTTGAGCGCGGCCTGAACCATGACATTGAGAAGAGCTGAACGGGCCATTTCGGTGTTTTTCCTTGAAGTCTGCGGCGAGGCGCGCGGCTTCGGTGAGCGGCGGCGCATGAAGGATCGCGGAGCCGGTTCAAGACCACAAAAATCGCCCGAATTCAAGGGGCTTCGCCCGCCTTCTCGGGCCAGCTGCGGCTTTCAGGATACGGACGGCGCCAAAGAGACCGCCAAAGCAGCGAGCGAGGCAAGGATCGAGGCGACCCAAAGATGCCGGCTGAAACCACCGCCGGCGAGCACCGTGGCATAGACGGCCTTGGCGGCGATATTGGCAAGAATGGCGACGCCGATTGCCTCGACCGCCGTTTCGCGGGCGAGCGAGGGCAGCATGCCCGCCACGGCGACGGTCGTGGCGTCGATATCGGCGAGCCCCGACAGTCCTGCCGTAAGAATGAGACCGATGGCGCCGAAATAGGTAGCGGCTGCCCGCGCCAGAAAAGCGACGACCACGAGCAGCAGCGCCATTTTGGCGACCGCCGACAGCTCGAACGGGTTCTGCGGCATGCGGGCACCGTCGCTGGACGGAGCGCGGGCTGCGAGCACGAATGCATAGACCGTCATCACGACGCCGCCGACGGCGAGCGGCGGCAAGAGCGATGGCAGCAGCGACGGCGCGAGCGTTCCGACCAGAACGCCCGTCCGGGCGAGCGAGACGGCACCGGCGGCGATGGCGCCTGCGGCGAGCGTGCGGCTTGTCTCTCCCTCGGCCGCCCGCCGGGCGAAGGCGATGGTGGTGCCCGTCGAGGACACGAGGCCGCCGATAGAGCCCGCAACGAGGTCGCCACGCGAGGAACCGAGGATGCGCACCGCGATGTAGCCGACGAAGGAGATCGAGGCGAGCGTCACTGCGACCAGCACAAGGCTTGCCGGGGAGACGCCGCCGAAGGGGCCGACCGGTTCCTTGGGGATGACCGGCAGGAGCACGAAGGTCATCGCAAGCAGGATGACGGCGGAGCGCAGCTCCACCCATTGCAGGTGCTGGATTGCCTGATGGAGGAATTGCCTTGCGGCGAGGATCGCAAGCAGCGCCACACCGCCGGCCGAGGCGAGCGTCATGTCGCCGAGAACCGCGACGACGCCGAGGCCGAAGGTGAGCATGGCCGCGACGACGGAGGTAACGCTGAACGACTTCGAGGCGATCGCCTCGCGCAGCTCGAAGACGGCGACCACCAGCGTCATCGCAACCAGGAAGCCCGTGACGGCGATCCCCGATCCGGCAACGCCTGAGGGAAGGTACTTTTCGACAAGACCCGCGACACCGCCGGTCATGCCGATCATGGTGAAGGTGCGGATGCCCGCCGCCCGGGCGCCTTCCGGCTCGTCCTTGGCGCGCCAGTGGCGCTCGACGCCGACCGCCGCCCCGATCGCGATCGCCAGTCCAAGCCGCTGATAGAGTTCAATCTCGTCCATCCGCTCCCCCGGCGGCGGTGACATGCCCGTCCGATTCGAAACATTCGCATTCCACCGCGGAGACCGCCAGAGAAAATGTCCGAACCGCGCCCGCAGAGTGGACTAGACCGGACGCTCAGCCGCGCCGGAACTTGTTCGCCGCCTCGATCGCCTTCTTCTGCTGATCGTCGGTGAGGCCGAGATAGAAGTCCTCGAGCGCAGGGTCCTTGAGCCCGGCGCGGCGAGACAGCACGTACCACTTCGCTGCCTCGACCGGGTCGGGGCGTGTGCCGAGCGCGTTGACGTAAAGATGGGAGAGACGGTTCTGAGCGACCACGTTGCCACGCTTCGCGGCGAGACTCAGCCAGCGGAAGCCCTCGTCGTAGTTGCGCTCGCCGCCGACGCCGTTCACCAGCCAGATCCCCATGTCGAGCTGGGCGGTGTCGAAGCCGGCACGCGCCGCCCTCAGCAACCAGTAACGGGCCTTCGACTTCTTTTCTTCCGGAAGATCCCTGAGGGCGTTGTACACCTGCGCGACAGCGTATTGCGCGTCGGCGATCCCCTGTTCGGCGGATTTTTCGTAGAAGGGTAGCGCAAGCTTGAGCCCCTTCTCTCCGGGATTGTCGGAGACGAGCGTCTGCGCCCAGTTGAACTGTGCCGAGGCGTTGCCGGCCTCGGCGGCCTTGCGCATGTATTCGTCGGCCTTGGCCTTGTCGCGCGGGACATCGCGGCCCTCCATGAGGAGAAGCGCATACTTGAACATCCCCGCAGGATCACCGCCCGCCGCCGCCTGTCCATACCAGAAGGCAGCGGCCTTCTCGTCACGCTTCACTCCGAAACCGCGCGAGGTCATCTCGGCGATCAGTGTCTGCGCCGCCGGATCGCCGAGCTGCGCCCGCGGCAGTGCCTTGTCGATCGCGGTGAGATAGAGCCCGCGCTGGAAGGCGCCGTAGGCCTCGTCGACAGGTCCCTTGTATTCGGGCTCGGGCGGCAGGTCGGGAAGCGGCGCTCCCATGCGCTCGAAAAGGGTAAGCCCCTTGGCAGAGGATCCCGCCCCGTCCTCGCCCGCGCCGTTGCCGGAGGTCGGGCGGTCGCCGCGCTCCAGCGTGCCCGCGTCCGCGGGCAGCGGGCGGGTGAGCGCCTCATCCTTCGCCTGCGCCCGCACGGGCGCGGCATGGCCGCTCCAGAGCGCAATGGAGACGGACGAAAACAGGATGCCGAGAGAATATCGAATGAACCGCATGACGAGGTTCAATCTTCAAACCGTGGCGCTTTTTCGTCAAGGACCGCATTGACCGACGCGACCACGCTCGCAGCCTGGGCGGGATCGGCAAACACCGCCCTGCCGAGAGCGACGAATTCGACGCCGGTTTCGGCAACGGCGAGCGCCGAGGCGGGATCGTTGCCGCCCATGACGAGCACCGGAATCTCGACCATGGCCGCCCACCATTCGCCGAGGGCCAGGTTCTTCGAATGCGCCTCCGGCTTGATGTCACCGTCGAGCCGACCGAAGAAGATGTAATCCGGCTGCACCTCGCCGATCTCGAGCGCGTGATGGCGATCCATCGCATTGCCGCCACCGACGATCAGCTTCGGCGCGTGCTTCTCCACCGCTTCGGCGAGCGCTGCCGCATTGCCGGTGATGTGCAGGCCGTCGGCCTTGACGCGGCCGGCGACCCGGCTGTTGTCGACGATGAGCGCGGCAGCGCCCGCCGCCTGGATGACGGGCACCAGCTTCTCCGCATGCTTCTGGAATGCCGTATCGTCGAGATCGTATTGCGGCATGATGACGGAGGCGACATCCCCGCCCCTCAGCGCATCACCGACGATGCGAGCCTTCTCCTCCGCATCGGCGATGTCGGGCACGATCAGCACAAGGCGGCAGCGGTCTTCAGGTCCGGTCATCGGTCAATCCATTTTCGGCGAAATCTAAAGGGGGTGTCAGATTCCACCCTCGTTTTGTTCAAGTGAATCCGATAGACCGGTCTGGTCCAAGGATCAATGGAAACAAATGCTGCCCGACATACAGTTCTTCGCCGCCGCGATACCGGCCGTCGCCCTCGTCGGCCTTTCCAAGGGAGGCCTCGGCGGTGCGCTCGCCCTGATCGGCGTCCCGATGATGGCGCTCGTGGTGCCGCCCCTGCAGGCGGCGGCGATCTTCCTGCCGATCCTGCTCGTCATGGATGCGGTCGCGCTCTGGGCCTGGCGCAAGCACAACAACCGGCCGACGCTCTTCGCCATGCTGCCGGGCGCAATCCTCGGCATCGCCATCGCCTGGGCGACCTCGGCCTATGTCTCGGCGAACGCCATGCGGCTCATCCTCGGCGGCATCGCCCTTCTCTTCGCCGTTCGCTACTTCGTCGAGACCTTCGGTCCGCGACGGCACGAGGAGCGGCCGGCCGCGCCCGAACGCCCGGTCGCCGGCACCATCTGGGGCAGCCTGTCCGGCTATGCGAGCTTCGTCGCCCATGCCGGCGGCCCACCCTTCCAGATCTACGTACTGCCCCTGAAGCTCGACCCGCTGACCTATACCGGCACCAGCACGCGCTTCTTCGCGATCGTCAACGCGATCAAGGTCATTCCCTATTTCGCGCTCGGCAACCTCGACAGCACCAACCTCACCCTGTCGGCCACGCTGTTGCCGGTCGCCCTCGTCTCGACCCTGATCGGCGCCCGCGTCGTCCGCTACCTGAAGCCCGCGGTCTTCTATCCGCTGATGTATGGGATGGTGCTCGTCGCCGCGGCGAAACTCATCTGGGATGGCCTGCAGTTCTAGGCCCCGGCGGCGCAGCGGACGGCTTGCTGCACTGCACATCTTATCTTGCCCGACGGCCCCACTTGCCTTAGGCTGACGCCATGTCGAACTCGGATCCTTTTGCCGCGATTGCCGACCCGAACCGGCGTCATCTCCTGGAGGAGCTTCGCCGAGCCCCCAGGACCGTCAACGATCTTGCCAAGGGCCTGCCGATCAGCCGGCCCGCCGTCTCCCAGCACCTGAAGGCCCTGCTGGACTGTGACCTCGTGACGGTCACCGCATCCGGCACCAAGCGTATCTACTCGGTGAACATTCCGGGCTTCAACCGGATGAATCTCTGGCTCGACCAGTTCTGGAACTGACGCCCGGTCCCGTCCTTCGCCGTCGCTTGCGCTCGCCGCGCGTGTGTCGCCTCCCGGCAATACCTCTGACAACGAAAAGCCCCGAAAACCGCTTTGGTTTCCGGGGCATATAAGGATGATCGGAAAACTGTTTCTCAGCCGGGCCGGGTCCGACGGCCCACCCGGCGGGAACGAGAAATGTCAGTGTCGGGTGGACGACCTCAGACGTTCGATCTCGTCCTTGATGCGCAGCTTGTGCCGCTTGATCTCTGCGATTTCCTTGTCATCAACGGAGGGAGAAGTAAGAGCAGTATGAAGCCTCTCCTCAAGGGCTCCGTGCTTCTTTTCGAGCGATTCAAGATGAGCCTGAATGGTCATTTGATGCGTCCTTCCTTTCGCCTGCCTCCAGCCATCCACCGCTGGGGCCTCAGGCATTACGACAGCAGTGTGACACGAAGAATGTGTTTTGTCGAAGGCCAAAGCAGCGACTCGTCGCCGCAATTTCCGGATCAAGGATAACTTCCCGTTACCTGCATTTGGTGATAGGAGCTTGCGCGAATCTTCGGCGCGATCGACAAAGATGCGAAGACGACATGGGGACACGAACATGCCCGATCAGGAACAGGCGGACATCAGGCTTCAACTGGCGAGACTCCGCCAGGAGCATGAGGATTACGACGTCGCGATCAACGCGATGACGGCGACCGGATGCGACGTCCTGCGCATCCAGCGCATGAAGAAGAAGAAGCTTGTGATCAAGGACCGGATGAGCAAGCTCGAAGACCAGATCATTCCCGATATCATCGCCTGAGAGAAAGGGCCACGACGATGACCGAGGAGCGCCCTCCCGTCGCCATCATCATGGGAAGCCAATCCGACTGGGAAACCATGAAGAATGCCGCCGACACGCTGGACGCGCTCGGCGTCAGCTACGAGGCCCGCATCATCTCCGCCCACCGAACGCCGGATCGGCTGGTCGCCTTCGCCAAGGGCGCCCGTGACGAAGGGTTCAAGGTCATCATCGCCGGCGCCGGCGGCGCAGCACACCTGCCCGGCATGGCCGCGGCGATGACGCCGTTGCCCGTCTTCGGGGTTCCGGTCCAGTCGCGAGCCCTGTCCGGACAGGACAGCCTGCTGTCGATCGTCCAGATGCCGGCGGGCATCCCCGTCGGCACGCTCGCGATCGGCAGGGCCGGCGCGGTGAATGCCGCGTTGCTCGCCGCCGCCGTACTGGCGCTCTTTGACGAAGATCTCGCGGACCGGCTCGACGAATGGCGCGAACGCCAGACCGCTACGGTCGCCGAATACCCCATGGACGAAGCATGAGCGCCCGCACCATCGGCATCATCGGCGGCGGCCAGCTCGGCCGGATGCTGGCCATTGCCGCCTCCCGCCTGAATTTCCGCACGATCATCCTCGAACCTCAGGCGGACTGTCCGGCCGCGCAACTGGCAAACCGCCAGATCACTGCCGCCTATGCCGATCCGGTGGCGCTCGCCGAGCTTGCGGCCGATTGCGACATCGTCACCTACGAATTCGAGAACGTTCCGGTCGAGGCCGCCGAGATGCTCGCCCGCAACGTTCCGGTCTACCCGCCGCCGAAGGCGCTCGAAGTCGCCCAGGACCGGCTGACGGAAAAGCGATTCCTGAACGGCTGCGGCATCCCGACCGCGCGTTTCCATGCGGTCGACGATCAGGCGCAGCTCGAGGCGGCGCTTGCCGATTTCGGCGGATGCGGCGTCCTGAAGACCCGCCGCCTCGGCTACGACGGCAAGGGCCAGCGCGTCTTCCGTTCTGCGGACGAAAGCCCCGCCGGCGCCTTCGAAGCCTTGGGCGGCGTGCCGCTGATCCTCGAGAGCTTCGTTCCCTTCGAGCGCGAAATCTCGATCATCGCCGCCCGCGGGACCGACGGTGCCGTCGCCTGCTACGATCCGGCGGAGAACGTCCATCGTGACGGCATTCTCGACACCTCGACGCTGCCCGCCCGCATTTCCGACGCGACGGCGCAGGCCGCCCGCGACGCCGCGAAGAAGCTACTCGATGCGCTGAACTATGTCGGCGTTGTCGGAATCGAGTTCTTCGTCCTGCCGGACGGCAGCCTCGTCGCCAACGAGATCGCGCCGAGAGTGCACAATTCCGGCCACTGGACCGAGGCGGCCTGCGTCGTCTCGCAGTTCGAGCAGCATATCCGGGCGATCGCCTCGCTGCCGCTCGGCGATCCCAGCCGCCATTCGGACTGCGTGATGACCAACCTCGTCGGTGACGACATCCTCCAGGTACCCGTCTGGCTTTCGCGCCCGAACGTGCTCGTCCATCTCTACGGCAAGACCGAGTCGCGTCCCGGCCGAAAGATGGGTCACGTCACCGAACTGACGGCCGGACGCCGCTGATAAGGCAGGAAAATCCGGCGCGGAGCGCTGGAAAACCGGTCCAACCGGTTGACACGAAGGGCTTTGTCGGGCTATTGGCCACCAACCCTAAAGGAGCGCGCCCCGCGGCGCGCTTTTGATTGTTGAAGACAACGGGCGAATCGAAAGTTCCCCGGCAACCGTTGCGGATCAGGAAAATGAAGATCAAGAATTCGCTGAAAGCGCTCAAGGCCCGTCATCGCGATAACCGTCTGGTTCGCCGCAAGGGTCGCGTCTACATCATCAACAAGCAGAACCCGCGCTTCAAGGCCCGCCAGGGCTGATCTGCGGGACGCGTCGCCGTCGCACACCGTCACTCGGGTCTGCCGGGCTGGATGGAGAAAAGCGACGACTGCGACCTTCTCTTGATTTTGAGTTTGAAACATAGCGCAGGCGGTCTATCATAACCGCATGCGCTATTTTCGTTGCACGTTCATGATTGCGGGCCTCCTTGTCGCCTGCGGTCCGGCTCTCTCCCAGGACATCGGCCCCACCTCCACGGAGAACGCGGCGACCGAGGCGCAGACGTTCGGCGACGAATCGGCGAAGGACATCCAGTCGCTCCTGACCGACCTCAAGAGAGAGCGTGATCCGGAGGCGGCGAGCGAAATCGCCGCGGAGATCACCACCCACTGGAACACCTCCGGCAGCCCGACCATCGACCTCCTGATGCAGTGGGCATCCGAGGCAATCAAGGAGAAGCGCAATCCGGCCGCGCTCGACTTCCTCGACCAGGCGATCACGCTGAAGCCGGACTTCGTCGGCGCGTGGAACCAGCGCGCCACGCTGCATTACACGATGAACAACTACGGCAAGGCGATGTCCGACATCGAGCGTGTGCTGGCGCTGGAACCGCGCCACTTCGGTGCGCTCGCCGGCATGGCCGCGATCCTCGCCGAGCGCGGCCGGGAGGAAATGTCGCTGAAGGCGTGGGAGCGGTACCTTGTGATCTATCCGGCCGACCGCGAAGCGCAGGACCTGGTGACCAGGCTCTCGGAGAAGCTCGCCGGCAGCCGCACCTGAGGAACACGATCTCTCGCAGGCACAAAAAAATCGCCGCAGAAGCGGCGATTTCCTTTTGGCGATGGGGAGAGGCTCAGACGCCGCTCAGGCCGTCCGACCCGATATAGGCGATCCTCAGCATGTTCGTCGAACCCGGCGTGCCGAGCGGAACGCCGGCGGAGATGATCACCCGGTCGCCCGGCTTGCCGAAGCCTTCCTGCACGACGATGCGGCAGGCCCGGTTGACCATGTCGTCGAGGTCGGTCGGCTCTTCCGAGACGACGCAGTGCAGGCCCCAGACGACCGAGAGACGGCGAGCCGTCTGAATGACCGGAGAGAGCGCGATGATCGGCACCTCGGGACGCTCGCGCGAGGCACGCAGACCGGTGGTGCCGGACGAGGTGTAGCAGACGATGGCCGAGAGCTTCAGCGTCTCGGCGATCTGCCGGGCGGCGAGCGAGATGGCATCCGCCCCCGTCGCTTCCGGCTGGGCACGCTGGGCATAGATGATGCCCGGATAGTGCGGCTCGCGTTCCACGGTGAAGGCGATCGACGCCATGGTCGAGACGGCTTCCACCGGATACTGGCCGGACGCCGATTCGGCCGACAGCATGATCGCGTCGGCGCCTTCGAAGACGGCGGTGGCGACGTCGGAGACCTCCGCACGGGTCGGGACCGGGGCGGAAATCATCGATTCCAGCATCTGGGTCGCGACGACGACCGGCTTGCCGGCCTTGCGGCAGGCGCGGATCAGCTGTTTCTGCAGGCCCGGAACCGCTTCGAGCGGCATTTCGACACCGAGGTCGCCGCGGGCCACCATCAGCGCGTCGGAGAGCTCGATGATCTCGTCGATGCGCTCGATCGCCTGCGGCTTCTCGATCTTGGACATGAGGCCGACGCGGCCGCGTGCCACCTTGCGGACATCCGCGAGGTCTTCCGGACGCTGGATGAAGGAGAGCGCGACCCAGTCGACCTCGCCGGTCGCGAGCACCGCATCGAGGTCGGCACGGTCCTTGTCGGTGAGCGCACCGACGCCGAGCAGCGTGTCGGGCAGGCTCACGCCCTTGCGGTCGGAGATCTTGGTGCCGGAGACGACCGTCGTGACGATGCTCTTGCCATCACATTTTTCCGCACGCAGGTGCAGCTTGCCGTCATCGATCAGCAGCCGGTGGCCGGGCTTCACCGCTTCCAGGATTTCCGGATGCGGCAGGTAGACCCGGGTGTTGTCGCCGGGCTCGTCGCGGTTGTCGAGCGTGAAGGTCTGGCCCGGAACGAGCTCGACCGTGGTCGCCGCGAACTTGCCGACGCGAAGCTTCGGCCCCTGCAGGTCGGCGAGGATGCCGATCGGCCGGCCGCAGGCCGCCTCGACGCTGCGGATCCGCGCAATCAGGGTGCGCATCACATCATGGCTCGCATGGCTCATGTTGATGCGGAAGAGATCTGCACCCGCCTCGTGCAGCTTTCGGATCATGGATTCTTCGGAGGATGCAGGTCCGAGGGTGGCGAGGATCTTGACCTTGCGGTTACGCTTCATCAATTCTGGCTTTCTTGCGTGCCGGGCGTATCGGAAAGCTGGACCATCCAGCTGCCTTGGCGGCCGGTGTCATATTCCTTGAAGCCCATCTGCTGATAGCCGCGTGCGTAGCAATCCTGTACGCCGACGATCTTGAACTCGTTCTCGGCGACGCACATTTTGATGTCGCCGGCCCAGCGGCCGCCGCGTGCAGCGTCTTCAGCATAGAGATAATAATAACGTGATTTGAGCTCGCCCTCGATCAGGGTCGCGCACGTCGCCGCCGGCACTTGCCACCAGCCCTCCGTGATCCACCCTTCCGCGGCGCGATATCCGATGGCGACGCCGACCAGGTTCTGTGTACCGTTGCAGACCCTAAATTCGGCATGTGCTGCACCAGCCGTCACCAGGGGAGCAAGGAAGGCTCCGGCAATGATCAGGCACTTCATGTTGCGCACGCTTCCGCGAGCGCTCTTGGTCGAATTTCGCTTCGGCACGATTTCCGATCGAACTCCATTTTGGTGCATCGGTTGCTTTCTTGCGATGATGAGGCGGGAATGTCAACTTAAGTCTAATCGATTAAATTTCAGACCTGAAGCATCGACGGCGATCTTGGCACAAACGTGACGTATGGGAAAGCTTGCGCTCCGCTTTCCCCCATGTCATCAAACCGCAAAGCCAAACGGGCACCCCCTCATCCATGCAAGACTTCTCCGCGTTCGAAATCATACCCGGCCACTATGACAGCGGCATGGTGCTGCTGGCCGACCATGCGATGAACCGCCTTCCCGAGGAGTACGGCCGGCTCGGACTGCCCGAGGAAGTCTTCCGCCGCCACATCGCCTACGACATCGGGATTGAAGGCCTCACGCGCCGGCTTGCAGCCCGGCTCGGCGTGCCGGCGGTGCTCGGCTGCTTCTCGCGTCTCCTCATCGATCCCAATCGGGGCGAGGACGATCCGACGCTCATCATGAAGATCTCCGACGGCGCGATCATTCCGGGCAACCATCCGATCACGGCGCAGGAATGGACGAACCGCATAGAGCGATTCCACCGGCCCTATCACCGCGCGGTTTCCGAGACGATCGAGGCTGTCGCCGCAAGGTCGGACAAGGCACCGCTCGTGCTCTCGCTGCACTCCTTCACGCCGGCCTGGAAGGGCGTTCCCCGCCCCTGGCATGCCGCTGTCCTGTGGGATACCGACGATCGTGTCGTGCACCCGCTCCTCGACGGCCTGCGTGCCTCCGGCGACCTGGTGATCGGCGACAACGAGCCCTATGACGGCGCCCTCAAGGGCGACACGATGTATCGCCACTGCATGACGAAGGGCATACCCCACGCGTTGCTCGAGGTGCGGCAGGACCTGATCGGAAGCGAATCGGGCATGGACGCCTGGGCCGACCGGCTGGCGCCGATCTTCGCCGCGCTCAACGCCGATCCGGCGCTGCATGCCTACCGGCGCTTCGCCTCGCGCACCGGCGCCTACGAGACCTGAGGAGGAGGAAAACCGTGACCGATATTACACCCGAACAGCAGAGAGATTTCGAAGCCGCAGCCTTCCGCCGGCTGGTCGCCCATCTGAGCAAGCGCACCGACGTGCAGAACATCGACCTCATGAACTTTGCGGGCTTCTGCCGCAACTGCCTCGCCAACTGGTATCACGACGCCGCCCGCGAGGCGGGTGCCGACCTCTCCAAGGATGAGGCCCGCGAACACGTCTACGGAATGCCCTACGAGGAGTGGAAAGCGCTTCACCAGAGCGAGGCGAGCGAGGAACAGAAGGCGGCGTTCGAGCGCAACAGGCCGAAGGAATGAGGGCACAGCCGTCGAACCGGTCTTGACGCGGGCCGCGCTTCGCGGCAGGTCAGCAGCCATCCGAATTCGTTTCCAGAGATACAGGAGAACTTCATGTCTGATGCCCACGGCGTCGCCCGCGACCAGCTTCGCGCCTTTGTCGAAAGGATCGAGCGGCTGGAAGAAGAAAAGAAGACCATCGCCGACGACATCAAGGATGTCTACGGCGAAGCCAAGGGCATGGGCTTCGACACCAAGATCCTGAAAAAGGTGATCGCGCTGCGCAAGAAGGACGAGCAGGAGCGCATGGAAGAGGACCTGATCCTCGACACCTACCTGCATGCGCTCGGCATGATCGAAAGCCCGCCGGACGCGGAGTAAAGGCGCGGACGTAAAGCACCGTCACCGACAAAGAACGAGAAAGCCCGCCGGCGATGCCGGCGGGCTTTCTCTTTGGGTCACGTTCCTGCTGAAAGTCCATGCCCCCGTCAGGGGGTTACCGGACCGAAGCGGCCGGAATCGACCGGCTGGGCATCACCCTTGAAGCCGACGGGGTAGATCTTCGCCGGCTCGGCGCTGAGCGCGCGGCTGACGACCCGCGGCGCCTTGACCGGCTTCGCCACGGTCTCGAACTTGTTCTGGCTGATCGCCCACTGCGACAGCATGGTCTGGGTGAGCGCCGTACCGCCGCTCAGGGCGACGCGTGCGGCCTCGGCGTCGGCGCGGCTCGGGCGTCCGCCCTTGGCCGGCAGGCCCGCCTCGATACCGGACTTCGCGGATTTCGCAGAGTCCGGAGCATCGAAGACGTCACCGAAGTCGACGCTCCGGGCCGAAGGCTCAGGCTGCGGATGAAGGGCAGCGACGTCGACCGGAGCTTCCTTCGCCTGCGCATCGGCCTGGCGGCTTTCCTCGAGCGCCGCGGCGGCTTCGGGCGACAGGATCGCCTGTTCGATCTCGTCGGCTTCGGCCTCTTCCTGGCCATCCGTCTGGGCGAGCAGGGCCTCGGCGACAGCCGGGCGGCCGACCGGAACGGGAACGGCAAAATCTTCGGTCTGTGCGCCGACCTGGGCGGGATCGACCGACGCCGTCATGATCTCGCCTTCGGCGTCGCCCTTCATGCCGCGCGGCCCGAGCAAGGTCGGAACAGGGATCTTGTAGGTCTGGAGATCGGCGAAGCTTTCGTTGCCTTCCGGCGTCGCGGCGGCGACCTGCGACAGTGCTTCCTCCGCCGGATTGCGGGCCGGAGAGTAAAGAGCCACGGCCAGACTGGTGTCGCCGACCTGCGGCCTGAGCGACGGACGCGACAGCGGCACGGGCGCATTGCCGACCGTCGTCGGCGCTGCCTCGGCGGGCGCGGCTTCGACGGCAGGCGCAGCGGCGGTTTCCACGCCCGGAGGCGGTGCGGCCGAGGCCATCATGACCGGCGGCGAATTCGTCAGCACGGGCTGCTGCCGCGTTGCCGGACGTTCGCTCGGCACCACGACATCTTCTTCCTCGTCCTCGTCGCCGGTTCCGAACAGGAAGGCGAGCAGGTTCTTGCGTTTGCCCGACGGCTTGTTGTCGGCAACGATGATGTCGTTGGTATTCAGACGCTGCTTGTACTCGGCCATCGCCTGCTGGTAGCCGGGCAGCGGCCTGCCGTCGCTCGGAATGTGCAGCGTCTTGCCGTTCGGGAAGAGCCGGACGAGCTCGTTGCGCGACATGCGCGGCCAGGCGCGAACGCTCGCGACGTCCATGTGGACGAAGGGCGAACCGGAATTGGGATAATAGCCGACGCCGCCGGCCTGCATCTTCATGCCGACTTCGCGCAGCGTCTTCAGCGGCACACCGGGGATGTAGAAGTCCATCGCCGTGCCGCGCATGTGCTGGCTTTCCTTGGCGACGCCCTTGGAGCGCTTGCGCAGCATCGAGTTCGTCTCGGGCGAACGGTAGCCTGAGACGACGTTGATATAGCCGCTCGCGCCCGCCTGCCGATAGACCTGCCAGACGAGGTCGAAGAGACGCGGGTTCATCTTCGTCGGCTCGTTGCGGCGCCAGTCGCGGAGAATGTAGTTGAGTTGCTTCAGGCCGCTCGCATCGTAGCGGCCGTTGCGCTTGAAGGTGATGGAGGCCTTTTCGCCCGTATGGACGAAATGAATCTTCAACGTGCGGGTCTCCGCCGCGGCCTCGGAGGCCGAACCGGCGAATGCGGCAAGCGAAAGAGCAATGAATACGAGGGTCAGGAAGAGATGCCTGACGGCAGAAATCGCGTTTGCAGCGTTTCCGTTACGCCCGGCAAAGCCGCAAGGCGTGATCGTTGCATCCGTAATCTGCAATTCAATCCCCGTCCGAAAGACTGCGTCCCACATCATCCAAATGAATGCCAAATGCGGTAACACCATGGCAAAACTGCCACAGATTTGCACTCAATGCATATATAGTGAACGCTTGTCTAACAAGTGATTTACTGCTGGTAACGGAATATATTTACCCGAACGTTAACGGAGCTGCCTTGACCTTGCTCAAGCCGCGTGCTTTTGCGGGTCGTCCGGATCGATTCCGTAGTCCTTGAGCTTGCGGTAAAGGGTCGAACGCCCGATTCCGAGCTTCCGCGCCACCTGGCTCATCTGTCCACGGTAGAATTTGAGCGCGAAACGAATCAGTTCTTCCTCGACCTCCGCAAGCTTGCGGACATTGCCGCTCTCGTCCGTACTGACGATCACATTCGCGCTCGCTGCCACATTTGCCGGCGCGGCGGCCGAGACTTGCCCTGATTCGGTCATGAACGGGGCGCCTGCGACCGTGGTCGCTTGCTCTGTTGCAGGAGACGAGGGCGCGCGAGGCAAGGCGGTCGCGAAGGGTCCGGCGCGGCCCGGAAGCTGTGCCGCCACCTGCGGGAAATCCCGCTCGGTCAGTTCATTGCCTTCCGCAAGAACGACGGCGCGGAATACGGCATTTTCGAGCTGGCGGACATTGCCCGGCCAGTCATAGGCAGTCAGCAGTGCAAGCGCGCCGGAGCCGAGGCTCAACGGCCGCGGGAGACGCTGCTCGGCGGAAAACCGCTCCGTGAAGGCGCGCGCCAGGTGAACGATGTCCTCCTTTCGGCGGCGAAGCGCCGGGACGGTGATCGGAAAGACGCTGAGGCGATAGTAGAGGTCCTCGCGGAAGCGGCTCGCCTTGACCTCCTCGATGAGGTCCTTGCTGGTCGAGGCGATGATCCTGACGTCGACCTTTTGGGCACTGCGGCCACCGGCGGCAACGATCTCTCCCTTCTGCACGGCCTCCAGAAGCTTTGCCTGGGCGTGCAGCGGCAGATCGCCGATCTCTTCGAGAAACAGGGTGCCGCCGTCGGCTTCCTTGAATTTTCCGAGGTGACCTTCGTCCGTTCCGTCCTGCTCGTGTCGCCCGAAGAGCACGGCTTCAATGGTCGCGTGCGGTATCGCCGCGCAATTGACGGCGACGAACGGCCGGCCGGACCTTTCGCTTGCGGAGTGGATGGCGCGGGCGAGCATCTCCTTGCCGACACCGGCCTCCCCCTCGACCATGATCGGGAGATGCGACTGGACCGCGCGACGCCCGAGCTCGAGCACGCGCGCCATACCCGCACTCGCCGCGATGATGTCACTGAAGGCGACCGAGGCGGAACGACCACGCTTCAACGGACGACCGGAGGCATCGTTTTCATGCAGTTTCAGGGCGTTGGACACGGCAGTGGCGATCCGTTCGAGCGAGGTCGGCTTGACGACGAAGTCGAATGCACCGGCGCGCATCGCCTCGACGGCCAGATCCGTGCCGCTTTCGGCTGTCTGGACGATGACGGGCACGTCGGCCCGCAGGCGATCGAGAAAGGACAGCACTGAAAGGCCGTTGCCTTCCCCCGACTTGAGGTCGAGCAGCACGGCGTCGATCTCGCCGCGCATCTTCCTGAGCAATTCGAGGCCCGCCTGATCGTTCTCGGCCACATGCACGGCATGGCCGCGGCTTTCGATCACGGCCTTCAGCGAGCGACGCTCCTGCGGGTCGTCGTCAATAACGAGAATGTGTGCTGTCACTTTTCGAGCTCCCCGGAATCATTCCGACGCATCATGCGTTTGTGAACCTTCGAGCCCCGAGGCTGCCGGACAGGCCTGAAAATCCGGTTTTAAAAAACTCTCGCATTTTAGCGAATCGCGTTTTTGCACAGTCCGCCTCCTCTCGAAGGAGATCGGGGGAATGCCGTCGCAGGCAAATTTCCGTCGCGATGCCCGGTTTTCATCGGTCGTCGACTGCTCTAAACCTGACCGCCAATTGCCTTTGAAACGGAAGGACTGCCCCATGCGCTCATCCCGGACCCCAGCCATCGCGTTCGCCGCCGAAGCCGCCGCGGCCGCCGAAAGCGCCCCGGCTCTCGGGTCGCTGCCGGTCTGGAAGCTCGAGGATCTCTATCCCTCGCCGACCGCCGCGGAATTCACCCGCGACCTCGAAAGGGCGGAGAAGGACACGCTGGCCTTCGAGGCGAAATGGAAGGGCAAGCTTTCGCAAGCGGCCGCCGCCACCGGCAATGCGGGGATCGGTGCGGCGCTTGGCGAATACGAGGCGCTCGACGACCTGCTCGGCAGGCTCGCCTCCTATGCCGGCCTCACCTACTACTCGGACATGACGAACACCGCGAACGGCAAGTTCTTCGGCGACGTGCAGGCGAAGCTGACCGACCTTTCCGCGCATCTCCTGTTCTTCACGCTCGAACTCAACCGGATCGACGACGCCGTCATGAACGCCTGCATGGACCGCGATCCGACCGCCGGACACTACCGTCCGTGGATCGTCGACCTGCGCAAGGACAAGCCCTTCCAGCTCGAAGACCAGATCGAACAGCTCTTCCTCGAAAAGTCGATGACGGGCGCCGGTGCCTTCAACCGGCTCTTCGACGAGACGCTGGCAAGCCTCCGCTTCACCGTCGACGGTGAGGCGCTGCCGCTCGAAGCAACGCTGAACCTGCTGCAGGAGGCCGACCCGGAACGCCGACGGGCCGCCGCACTCGCGCTGTCGGCGACCTTCAAGGAAAACATCCGCATCTTCGTTCTGGTGACGAACACGCTCGCCAAGGACAAGGAGATCTCCGACCGCTGGCGCGGGTTCGAGGACATCGCCGACAGCCGCCATCTTTCGAACCGCGTCGAGCGCGAGGTGGTCGATGCGCTCGCAAGCGCGGTCAAGGCCGCCTACCCCCGGCTCTCGCACCGCTACTACGCCATGAAGGCGAAGTGGCTCGGCATGGAACAACTCAACTTCTGGGACCGCAACGCGCCGCTTCCCGAAAGCCCCGACCGCATCATCCCGTGGGACGAGGCGAAGGAGACCGTGCTTTCCGCCTATGGCCGCTTCGCGCCCGAGATGGCGGCGATCGCCGGCCGTTTCTTCGACGGCGGCTGGATCGATGCGCCGGCTCGCCCCGGCAAGGCACCGGGCGCCTTCGCCCATCCGACGGTGCCGTCGGCCCACCCCTATGTCCTCGTCAATTACCTCGGCAAGCCGCGGGACGTCATGACGCTCGCCCACGAGCTCGGCCACGGCGTCCACCAGGTGCTGGCCGGCGGGCAGGGCGCGCTGATGTGCCAGACGCCGCTGACGCTCGCCGAGACCGCCTCCGTCTTCGGGGAGATGCTGACCTTCCGCGCGCTTCTCGACCAGACGAAGGACCGGCGTGAGCGCAAGGCGATGCTGGCCCAGAAGGTCGAGGACATGATCAACACGGTCGTTCGCCAGATCGCCTTCTACGAGTTCGAGCGCAAGGTGCACACGGCCCGCAAGCAAGGCGAATTGACGGCCGAGACGATCGGCGAACTCTGGCTGTCGGTGCAGGCGGAGAGCCTCGGACCTGCGATCGGCATCTCGGAAGGCTACGAGGCCTGGTGGGCCTATATCCCCCACTTCATCCATTCGCCCTTCTATGTCTACGCCTACGCCTTCGGCGATTGCCTGGTGAATTCGCTCTACGCGGTCTACCGACAGGCGGAGGCGGGCTTCCAGGACAAGTATTTCGAGCTCCTGAAGGCCGGTGGCACCAAGCACCATTCCGAACTTCTGAAGCCTTTCGGCCTTGACGCCACGGACCCGTCCTTCTGGGCCAAGGGCCTGTCGATGATCGAAAGCCTCATCGATGAACTGGAAGCGCTCGACGAGACGCCATGACGACGCCCGCCGCATCGCCGGCCGAGGCCGGCCGCTACGTCCTCTTCCGCGACGACACGCGCGGCGAATGCAAGGTTTTTGCCTCGCCGTCGGAGATCATCGTCGCCTATGAGGCCGACGGCTTCTTCCCGGCGCTCGCGCGCCTCGATGAGGCCCACCGGGCCGGCAAGTGGCTCGCCGGCTTCTTCTCCTACGAGGCCGGCTATCTCTTCGAGAAGAAGCTCGCGCCGCTCGCCGCCGAGAATCGCGAAACGCCGCTCGTCTGCTTCGGCGTCTTCGACGCACCGGCCGGCGACGAGCATCCGCTCGCGGCGCCGCGGCAGCGCAAGGAGAACGCGCCCTTCATCACCGAACCGCGCGCGGCCTGGGATTTTCCGGCCTATCAACGCCGCTTCGACCGGCTGCACCGGCATCTGCGCGAGGGCGACTGCTACCAGGCGAACCTGACCATGCCGATCCACGCCCGCTGGGACGGCGACCCGCTCGCCGCCTTCTGGTCGCTGATCGAGCGCCAGCCGGTGCGCTACGGTGCACTGGTCGACCTTTCGGGGCCGATCATCCTCTCCCGCTCGCCGGAACTCTTCTTCGCCGTCGACAAGGACGGCTTCATCGAGACCCATCCGATGAAGGGCACGGCCGCCCGCGGGCAGACGCCTGCCGAGGATCGCGAGATCATCGCCGCCATGCTCGCCGACGAGAAGACGCAGGCCGAGAACCGGATGATCGTCGATCTGCTGCGCAATGACATCTCCCGCATCAGCGAGGTCGGAACGCTCTCGGTGCCGAAGCTCTTCGAAATCGAGACCTATCCGACGCTGCACCAGATGGTGAGTCACGTGCGCGCGAAGCTCTCGCCCGGTATCACCATCGCCGATATTTTCGCCGCACTCTTCCCCTGCGGTTCGATCACCGGTGCTCCGAAGATGCGCGCGATGGAAATCCTGCACGACCTGGAAGTCGGGCCGCGAGACGTCTATTGCGGCGCGATCGGCTACATCGACCCGGCGGGCCCGATGCGTTTTTCGGTTGCCATCCGCACGCTTTCGCTTTTCAAGAACGGAGAGGCCGTCTTCAATGTCGGCGGCGGCATCGTCTTCGATTCGAACGCCGGGGCAGAATACGAGGAATGCCTGCTGAAGGCGCGATTTGCGGTAGGAGACCAATGGATTTCTCGCTGATCGAAACGATGCGTTGGCAGCCGGGAGAGGGTTTTCTCCGGCTGGAGCAGCACCTGCGGCGGCTCGCGCGCTCCGCCGACGCGCTCGGATTTCGCCAGCCGCAGAACGTCGAGGCCAAACTCAAGGCGCTGAAAACTGCCGAAGCGCCGCTGCGCGTCCGGCTCACCATGAATTTCCGCGGACAGGTCGAGGTGACCGGGACGCCCTTCGAACCGCAGGCGCCCGATACCGTCTGGAAGGTGCGCATCGCCAGGACCCGGATGGATTCCGAGGATGCTCTTTTCCGCCACAAGACCACGCGGAGAGAACCCTACGAGGCCGCGAGAGCCGAGTTCACGCCCGAAGAGGCCGACGAGGTTCTCCTGCTCAACGAACGCGGCGAGGTCTGCGAAGGCACGATCACCAATGTCTTCGTCGAGGATCTCGGCGGGCAGTTCATCACGCCGCCGCTGTCGAGCGGGCTGCTGCCCGGCATCCTGAGGGCGGAACTGATCCGCGAGCGCAAGGCCCGCAGCTCGCTCGTGCGCCCGCAGGATCTCAAGGACCAGCCGTTCTTCGTCGGGAATTCCCTGCGTGGCCTGATCCGGGCCGAACTCATCGAAAGCGACACCTGAATGCTGATACTCTCCCTCACCTACAAGAAGAGCCTCGAGGAAGCGGACCGCTTCATGGACCAGCATCTCGCCTGGCTCCAGCAAGGCTACGAACGCGGTTGGTTTCTCGCCTCGGGACGCAAGGTGCCGCGAACGGGCGGCGTCATTCTTGCCACCGGCGACCGCGCCGAGATCGAGGCCTTTGCCGTTACTGACCCCTTCGTGGTGAACGGCATCGCCGATTGCGAGGTCACCGAAACGTTGCTGACGACGGCGGCACCCGGCTTCGAAATCCTGAGGTCCTGAGGAGAGGCGGCCATGGACGTGATCACGACGACACCTGCCAGGCCGCCCCGCACCCCTTACGACGGCTCGTCGACACCCTTCACCATCGGCCTGCGCCCGCTCGAGCTCCGCCGCTGGCTCGAGCCGGACGAGGAACTCGCCGGCGAGCTTGCCGAGAAGCGACGTCTCTTCGGCCTCTATGGCGACGACATCTTCATGGAGGCGCCGGACAGCCGGCCGGGTCAACAGGAATGCCTCGACCTCCTCTCCGACTACCTTCTACGTGAGCAGGCGCATCTCTATCGCCGGTCCGGCAACGTCATGCACATGGCCGGCCATTCGGCCGACCTTTCCGACGCGGCGATGCCGCCACTCCTGCGGGCGGGGTTCATGGTCCAGGATGACCTCGTCCTGATGCGCCGCCGCGAGAACGGCTGGCAGATCGCCGCCGCCCACCTTTCCTTCCCCTCTTCGTGGTCGCTCAAGGAGAAGTTCGGCCGCCCGATGGAGGAGGTCCACGCCGCCGTCCCCGGCTTCCAGGCCGGCACGCGCAATGCCACGCTCGTCAACCGCATCTTCGACAGTCTTCATCCCGACCAGCCGGCCGAGCGGTTCAACTGGTCGATCAACTGGCGCCACGCTCTTTTCCACCCGCAGACAGCGAAGCTTCCCGTCGAGCCTTCATCGACCTCGGTCGCGGCGGACAGGGCGATCGTCAGGGTCGAGCGTCAGACGTTGCGCAAGCTGCCGGTCTCCGGCGACATCGTCTTCACGATCCGCATCTATCTCGATCCCGTCCGGGCCTTCGCCACCCATCCGGCCGGCGCCGAGCTCGCCGCAAAACTGGCCGGACAGCTGGAAGCGCTCACGGAGGCACAGGTGAACTACAAGGGGCTTGCCGAAAAGCGCGACGAACTCGTCTCCTGCCTGCGGAGCGGCCTCTTCGCCGGAAATCCGGGCGAGGACGGCGCCGCCTGAGGCCCCCTTTATTGTGTCAGGAATTTATGATCTAGAGCGTTCCGAGAACCGGAAAGGCCGTTGCAGCGACGTTGTGCACAGGCCCGCGCGGTGGGCTGCGCATCTGAAGGAGAGTGGAATGAGCAAACAAGATTATCCGGTTCATGCAGAGATCACCGGTCCGATCGTGATGATCGGCTTCGGCTCCATCGGCCGCGGCACGCTGCCGCTGATCGAGCGGCATTTCAAGTTCGACAAGAGCCGGATGGTCGTCATCGACCCGCGCAACGACGAAGCCCCTCTGCTCGCCGAGCACGGCGTCCGCCATATCCAGGCGCACGTCACCAAGGACAACTACAAGACGCTGCTGACGCCGCTGCTGACCGACGGTTCCGGCCAGGGCTTCTGCGTCAACCTTTCCGTCGACACCGGCTCGCTCGACCTCATGAAGCTCTGCCGCAAGCTCGGCGTTCTCTATATCGACACCGTCGTCGAGCCCTGGCTCGGCTTCTATTTCGACGAGAACCTCGGCAATGCCGACCGCACCAACTATGCGCTGCGCGAGACCGTCCGCCAGGAAAAGAAGAAGAATCCGGGCGGCACGACGGCCGTCTCCACCTGCGGCGCCAATCCGGGCATGGTCTCCTGGTTCGTCAAGCAGGCGCTGGTCAACCTCGCCAACGAGATCGGTCTCAAGTTCGACGAGCCGGACCAGGACGACCGCGAAGGCTGGGCCCGCCTGATGAAGAAGGTCGGCGTCAAGGGCGTCCACATCGCCGAACGCGACACCCAGCGCACCAAGCATCCGAAGCCGCTCGACGTTTTCTGGAACACCTGGTCGGTCGAGGGCTTCATCTCGGAAGGCCTGCAGCCGGCCGAACTCGGCTGGGGCACCCACGAGAAGTGGATGCCGAAGAACGCCAAGAAGCACAAGAAGGGCTGCAAGGCAGCCATCTATCTCGAGCAGCCGGGCGCCAACACCCGTGTGCGGAGCTGGTGCCCAACGCCGGGCGCGCAATACGGTTTCCTCGTCACGCACAACGAGTCCATTTCGATCGCCGACTACTTCACGGTGCGCGACAAGGACGGCGAAGTGACCTTCCGCCCGACCTGCCATTACGCCTATCACCCCGCCAATGACGCGGTGCTTTCGCTGCACGAAATGTTCGGCAACGGCGGCAATCCGCAGCCGGTGCTGCACGTGCTCGACGAAGACGAACTGGTCGACGGCATCGACGAACTCGGCGTGCTGCTCTACGGCCACGAGAAGAACGCCTACTGGTACGGTTCGCGCCTCTCGGTCGAAGAGACCCGCCGCATCGCCCCCTACCAGAACGCCACCGGCCTGCAGGTTTCCTCCGCCGTGCTCGCCGGCATGGTTTGGGCGCTCGAGAATCCGGAAGCCGGCATCGTCGAGGCCGACGAGATGGACTACAAGCGCTGCCTCGAGGTCCAGTCGCCGTATCTCGGACCGGTCGAGGGGCACTACACCGACTGGACGCCGCTCACCAACCGCTCGAGCCTCTTCCCCGAAGACCTCGACGCCAAGGATCCGTGGCAGTTCAGGAACATCCTCGTTCGCTGAACCAGGCACCCCGGGACACCCCGCTCCTTCGCCCGCCGCCTCGTGCGGCGGGTTTTCTTTTGGCAATGGTCAACCACGTGCGCTCGTCGTTGGAAAACCGCGCAAAGGCGGATACTTGGCCTTGCTTTCACCATTTGTTGACGGCATGGTTCCGGGTCACAGGCTGGCCCGGACTATGTGGGGAATGAGGAATGAAAATCAGGAATCTCGGCGTTCTGCTGGTATGTGCCTCGGCGCTGTCGGCATGTTACTCCAGTGGTCCGCGACCGATGCCACCGGTTCGTCAGGCGACGACCGTTGAAGGCACATGGGTCGACCCGAACGGAATCACCTCCACCTTCTCCGGCGGCACGTTCAACACGCGCACGACCGATACCAATCAGCTCCTCGCCTCGGGCACCTACACCAACGTTTCGGATCGCCTGGTCGAGATCAACATGACCTCGCTCGTCCGCAACACGCAGTCGAAGGTCAATTGCGCACTGGTGACACCCAACCAGCTGAACTGCACCTCCGACAGCGGTGCACAGTTCTCGCTCGCCCGCCGGTCCTGATCGCGTTTCATGCCCGCACAGGATGCGCCCGGGCCGCCGGCCCGGCGGCATAGTCGTGCGCCGTCCACCGCACCGCGGACCTGAAGACGGACGTCCTTCGCGCAACTGTCGCTTTGCCGGTTTACCACGTCTGCGCTGAGCGGCGGGGACGAAGCGTATTTGCTCTTGCGGTCGCAGGCACTTGGTGGAAACATCGCCGCAAAGTGTAGTCCTTGAATACCGGGCAGAAATACGAACGACGGCTGAAGAAAAAGGCCGTAGATACCAGGAGAAAACCGATGTTGAAACAATTTCGATTGGGACTGTTGAGTGTCTCTGTGCTCGCTCTCTCGACGAGCGCGGCCTTTGCGGATTTCGAACTGAACATCCTGCACATCAACGACTTCCACTCGCGCATCGAGGCGATCAACAAGTACGATTCGACCTGCTCGGCGGAAGAGGCCGGCAAGAACGAGTGCTTCGGCGGCATCGCCCGCATGAAGACGGCGATCGACACCCGTCGCAACGAGCTTTCGGGCGGCAACGTGCTGGTTCTCGACGCCGGCGACCAGTTCCAGGGCTCGCTCTTCTATACGACCTACAAGAGCGCACCGATCGCCGAGTTCATGAACGGCATCGGCTTCGACGCAATGGCGATCGGCAACCACGAATTCGACGACGGCCCGGAAGAACTCGCCCGCTTCATCGCGGCGCTCAAGTTCCCGATGGTCTCCGGCAATACGCTCGCCGGCCTCAACACGCCGATTGCCGACAAGTACAAGCCCTACATCGTCAAGGAGTTCGGCGGCGAGAAGGTCGCGATCGTCTCCGTGCTTGCAAGCGACACCGACGAGACGTCGTCGCCCGGCAAGGACGTGCTCTTCGCCGACGAGATCGGCTATCTGAAGGATGCGGTGAAGGAAATCCAGGCCGCCGGCGTCAACAAGATCGTGCTGCTCTCGCATGTCGGCTACGTCAAGGACCAGGAGATCGCGAAAGCGGTCGACGGCATCGACGTGGTCGTCGGCGGGCACAGCCACACGCTACTGTCGAGCACGGACGAGAAGGCCGCAGGCCCCTACCCGACGCTGGTCAAGTCGCCGTCGGGCGTCGACGTGCCGATCGTGACCGCCTACGCCTATTCGAAGTATCTCGGCGACCTGAAGGTCGTCTTCGACGATGCCGGCGTGGTCAAGTCGGCCGAAGGCGCGCCGAAGCTGCTCGATGCCTCCGTCAAGCCGGATGAAGGCTACACCGCCAAGGTGGCGGAACTGGCCGGCCCGATCGAGGAACTGAAGAAGAAGGAAATCGGCCAGTCCGCCGACGTCATCGACGGCTCGCGCGAGGTCTGCCGCGTCAAGGAATGCTCGATGGGCAACCTCGTCGCCGACGCCATGGTCGATCGCGTCAAGGATCAGGGTATCACGATCGCCATCCAGAACGGCGGCGGCCTGCGCGCCTCGATCGACGGCGGCGTCGTCACCATGGGCGAAGTGCTGACCGTGCTGCCGTTCCAGAACACCCTCGCCACCTTCCAGCTGAAGGGTGCCGACATCGTCGCCGCGCTCGAGAACGGCCTCGGCCAGATCGAGGAAGGCGCCGGCCGCTTCCCGCAGGTCTCCGGCCTGAAATACAGCTTCGACAAGTCGAAGCCGGCCGGCAGCCGCGTGATCTCCGTCGAGGTCAAGGAGGGCGACGCTTTCGTGCCGCTCGACCCGGCCAAGACCTACGGTGTCGCGACCAACAACTACATGCGCGCGGGCGGCGACGGCTACAAGATCTTCGCGACCGCCGGCACCAACGCCTATGACTACGGTCCGGGCCTCGAAACGGTGGTGGCCGAGTACATCGCCAAGAACAGCCCCTACAAGCCCTATACCGACGGCCGTGTTGCGGAAACCGCCGGCGCCGCCCAGACCCCGGCAGCCGCCGCCCCCGCGACGGAAACCCCGGCACCAGCGGCAGCCGATGCAGCGGTCGCGACCGTCAAGACCTACTCGGTGGCTGCCGGCGACAGCCTCTGGAAGATCGCCAAGGAGCTCTTCGGCGACGGCATGATGTGGTCGAAGATCGCCGAGGCCAACAAGCTGAAGAACCCCGACTTCCTGATGGTCGGCCAGGAACTCGAGGTTCCTGCGAAATAACGTCGCTTTGCCGCAGGCATCAGGCCGGTCCGGGCTTCCCCGGACCGGCTTTTCTTTTTAGAAAAGACTTACGCGCGCCGCACTCACGAATCTGCCAGACGGCGATACAGGATCAGGACAAGCACAGACAATGACAGCCGATCTCACCCACCTGCCCGCCGACCACCCGCCCGTTCGCTTCGGAAAGGTCGGCGTCCTCCTGGTCAATCTCGGCACGCCGGACGGCACCGACTACACCTCGATGCGGCGCTACCTGAAGGAGTTCCTGACCGACAAGCGCGTGATCGAATGGTCGCCGTGGAAATGGTACCCGATCCTCTTCGGCATCGTGCTCAACACCCGCCCGCAGAAAGTCGGCAAGGCCTATGCGGAAATCTGGAACAAGGAGAAGGACGAGAGCTATCTGCGCACCTATACCCGCAGCCAGTCGGACCTGCTGACCGCGGCACTCCGGGACCTTCCGGACGTCGTCGTCGACTGGGCGATGCGCTACGGCCAGCCGTCCATTGCCACGAAGATCGACGCATTGCAGGCGGCGGGCTGCGACAAGATCCTGCTCTTCCCGCTCTATCCGCAATATGCCGCCTCGACGACGGCGACCGTCAACGACAAGGCGTTCGAGAAGCTGATGGCGATGCGCTGGCAGCCGGCGCTGCGCACCGTGCCGCAATACCACGACGACCCGGAATACATCGACGCACTGGCGGTCTCGGTCGAGAAGACGCTGGCCGGCCTCGACTGGCAGCCGGAAATGCTGCTCGCCTCCTTCCACGGCATCCCGCAGTCCTACTTCAAACAGGGCGACCCCTATCACTGTTTCTGTCAGAAAACGGGACGGCTGCTGCGCGAGCGCCTCGGCCTGCCGAAGGACCGGTTCATGGTGACCTTCCAGTCGCGGTTCGGGCCCGAGGAGTGGCTGCAGCCCTATACGGACAAGACCGTCGAGAAGCTTGCGAGGGAAGGCGTGAAGCGGATCGCCGTCATCAATCCGGGCTTCGTCTCCGACTGTCTGGAGACGCTGGAAGAAATCGCCGGCGAGGCCGCGGAGAGCTTTCACGAACACGGCGGCGAGAAATTCGTCCACATCCCGTGCCTCAACGACAGCCCCGAAGGCATGCGCGTGCTCGAAAAGGTTGTGCGCCGCGAGCTGCAGGGCTGGGTCTGACCACCCCACGCCGGCGAAAACCCGCTGTTGTTTCTTGCGCTTAACGTGCCGAAGTGATCAACTGCCGCGACACCTTGTAGAGGAGGGCAGAAATGGGTCTCGCCGGTTCGGATATCGTCGTCATCGCACTCGTGGCACTTGTCATCCTGGTCTTGTTCGCCGGGATAAAGACGGTGCCACAGGGTTTCCGCTACACCATCGAGCGCTTCGGCCGCTACACCCGCACGCTGGAGCCGGGCCTCAACCTGATCGTGCCGTTCATCGAGCGCATCGGTGCCAAGCTGAACGTCATGGAACAGGTGCTGGACGTTCCGACCCAGGAAGTCATCACCAAGGACAATGCCAGCGTCGCCGCCGACGCTGTCGCCTTCTACCAGGTGCTGAACGCCGCCCAGGCGGCCTACCAGGTTGCCGATCTCCAGAATGCGATCCTCAATCTCACCATGACCAACATCCGTTCGGTCATGGGCTCGATGGATCTCGACGAATTGCTCTCCAATCGCGAGCAGATCAACGAGCGGCTGCTCAGGGTCGTCGACGAGGCGGTCGGCCCTTGGGGCATCAAGGTCACGCGCGTCGAGATCAAGGACATCCGCCCGCCGGCCGATCTCGTCGACGCGATGGCGCGGCAGATGAAGGCCGAACGCGAGAAGCGTGCGCAGGTGCTCGAAGCCGAAGGCTACCGCAACGCGCAGATCCTGCGGGCGGAGGGCGCCAAGCAGTCGGCCATCCTCGAAGCCGAAGGCCAGCGCGAGGCCGCCTACCGCGAGGCGGAAGCCCGCGAGCGTCTGGCGGAGGCGGAAGCCAAGGCGACTCAGATGGTGTCGCAGGCGATCGCCGCCGGCGACATCAACGCGATCAATTACTTCGTGGCGCAGAAATACACCGAGGCGATGGCCTCGATCGGCACGGCATCCAATTCGAAAGTCGTGCTGATGCCGATGGAGGCCTCGAGCCTCATCGGCACGCTCGGTGGGATCGGCGCCATCGCCCGCGAGGTCTTCGGCGATGCGCCCGCCCAGCCACCCCGCCCGCGGATGGCCCCTGCCCGCTCGACGCCCGCTGTGAACCCCTTCGCCGCGAGCGGGCCGAGCGAGGAGACCTGACCCATGCTGATGCGCCTGATTAGCGAACTCGGCCCCTGGAGCTGGTGGCTCCTCGGCCTCGTCCTGCTCGCCGCAGAACTGGCGCTGCCCGGCGTCTTCCTCGTCTGGATCGGAATCGGCGCGCTGCTGACGGGACTTTTGTCCGTCCTGCTGTGGACGATGGGCTTCTGGGTCTGGCAACTGCAGTTTCTCGTCTTTGCCACCCTTGCGGTGGCCGCGACTTTTGCCGGACGTCGCTTCCTGTCCTCACGCGAGCAGGTGACCGACGAACCGCTGCTCAACCAACGCGGCGCGAGCCTCGTCGGGCGAACGGCGACCCTCCCGGAGCCGATCGTCAACGGCCGGGGACGCATCCGTCTCGACGACACCTATTGGCCGGTCATGGGGCCGGACCTGCCGGCGGGCACCAAGGTGAAGGTGGTTTCCGGAACAGGGCGGGATCTGGTGGTGGAAGCGGCCTGATCGGCGATCAGGCGACGCCGATCCGCAGCAGGTCGTGGAAATGCACGATGCCGAGCGGTGTGCGATCCTCGTCGGCGACGAAGAGCGCCGAGATGTTGTGCTGGTTGAGCAGGCCCATCGCACTCGTCGCGAGCGTCGCCGGTGCGACGATCTTCGGATTGCGCGTCATGACGTCGTCAACCGTCAGTTCCGCGAGGTTGCGCGCGAGATGACGGGCGATGTCGCCATCGGTGACGATGCCGCAGAGCGTGCCCTGACCGTCCACCACACCGACACAGCCGAAGCGCTTCATCGACAGCATGGTGATCGCATCCGGCATCGAGGTGCCGAGCGGCACCAGCGGGATGCTGTCGCCGGTGTGCATGATGTCGGTCACATGCGTCAGCATCGCACCGAGCTTGCCGCCCGGATGGAAGGTGCGGAAGTCGAGCGCCGTGAAGCCGCGTGCCTCGAGAAGCGCGACGGCGAGCGCGTCGCCCATGGCGAGCTGCATCATCGTCGAGGTCGTCGGAGCAAGACCGTGCGGGCAGGCCTCCTGCTCCTTGGGCAGCAGCAGCACGATGTCGGCCTCGCGCGCCAGTGTCGAGGTCTCGCCGGCCGTCATCGCGATCAGCGGAATGGAGAAGCGCCGCGAATAGGAGAGGATGCCGTGCAGCTCGGTGCTCTCTCCGCTCCACGACATCGCGAGGATCACGTCGTCGCGGGCGATCATGCCGAGGTCGCCGTGATTGGCTTCCACCGGATGGACGAAGAAGGACGGCGTGCCGGTCGACGCGAAGGTCGCTGCGATCTTCGAACCGATATGGCCGCTCTTGCCGACGCCGCTGACGACGACGCGGCCGGAAATGCTGCCGATCACCTTGATCGCGTTGCAGAAGGGGCCTGCGAGGTATCCGGTCAGGGCATCCTGCAGGGCGTCCAGACCACTCTTTTCAGTTGCAACGGTGCGCAGGGCGGATTCGATAGCCCCGGCTTCGACAAGTTTGACAGCGCGCTTGATCATGGGCGATCCATACTGCTTTTGCCTTTTCTTGTCCACATTTCGATGCTTGCTGCGGCTTTCGGTCCACACTTCTTGCACAACCCAGTGGCGTTACAGTCACAGCCGGCGGCCGCAAGCAACGGGACGGCGGGAACACTCGCAACCAAACGTTAACCACATGGCTTTACGTTTGGGTAAGCATTTTCAAGCGATCGCCGAGCCCAGACCCCATGAATTCAATCGCAAGAAGCGGAGCCGGAGGAATGCGCCCGCGGGCGCCACGCCTGCTGGCCGCCTGCCTTACCGCCGGCAGCCTTGTCGGCGCCGCTTCGCCGGCGTCCGCCCAGGCCGTCTGGCAGCCTCTGCCGGCGCCCGCTGCCGATCAGGGCCAGGGCGAGGGCACGCTTGCAACAGGCGCAGTCACAGATGCCACGGGGACGGGGACGACCGCACCCGCCGCCGCCCGCAAGGCCAGCCAGCCGACGGAGCCTGATGCGCCCGCCAACACCGTAACCGGGTCCGTCCCGGCCGAGGATGCGGAGGCGGCCGACATGGGACGACTGAACCTCCGCGAGGCTCCAGTCCAGTACGCCCCGGAACGCGCGACGGCGGACGACGCCGAAGCGCCCGGCATCCGCCTCGGAACGATGACACTGCGTCCCGCCTTGATGCAGAGACTCGGCGTCGAATCGAACCGGACCGGAGGCGACAAGCAGCAGCGGACCTTCTGGGAGACGGGTCTCAAGGGATCGCTCACTTCCGACTGGTCCCGCCATCAGCTGACCGTCACCGGCGAAGGCTACTGGCAACGCAATCTGTCGGGCGACGGCGCGACCGATCCGCGCGCCAATATCGATGCCGATCTGCGCCTCGATCTTTCCGACAGCACGACCGCGCATCTGCGCGCCGGCTACGGCTTCAGCCGCGAGGATACCAACGACCCGAACGCGATTTCCGGTGCGTCGGTACAGTCGGGCATCCATAATTTCACGGGCGGCGCCTCCGTCGAGCACGATTTCGGACGGTTGAGGGGAACGCTCGGAGCGGACGTTGAACGCTGGCTCTATTCGGATGCCGAGCTCTCCGACGGCACGAAGGTCTCGCTGTCCGAACGGAACCGGACGGCCGGCACCCTTCGCGCCCGCCTCGGCTACGAAATCTCCCCGGCGCTCATTCCCTTTGTGGAGGCGTCGATCGGGCGCGTCCTCTACGACGAAAAGACGGATTCGAGCGGATATGCCCGCTCGGCGGACGTCTATGCGGCAAAAGCCGGTATCACCTCGGATTTCGGCGAAAAGCTGAGAGGCGAGCTGTCGCTCGGCTACCGCATCCAGGATTTCGACGACAGCCGCCTCGAAGACATCGCGGCCGTGACGGTCGACGGCAATATCGCATGGTCGCCGCATCGCGGCACCGATGTCGATCTCGGGCTTTCCACCACCATCGACCCGTCGACGACGGCGGGCGTCAGCGGCGCCGTCATCTACGCGTTCAACGCCACCGTCTCCCACCAGTTGCGCAGCAATCTGGTCGCCCGCCTCTCGGGCGCCACGGCATGGACGGACTACCCATCGGATGCCGGCGTTTCGGACAGCGTCAAGTACACGGCAGGTGCCGGCCTGAGCTACAGCCTCAACCGCTACCTCGATCTGACCGCGGATGTCGGTTACGAATACACCGACCGGCGATCCGCAACCGACTCCGAGACATGGAATGCCATGGTCGGCCTGACGACCAAGCGCTGAGCCGCCCTATTTGAGGGCGGCGAGCAGGGCCTTGAGCGGCTCCTCGATCATCGGGCGGATATCGGCACGCTCAATGGCGAAACTGACATTGGCGAGAATGAAACCGTCCTTGGCACCGCAATCGAAGGTCTGTCCCTTGAAGTGGTAGCCGGCGAAAGCCTGCGTCTTCGCGAGCTTCAGCATGCCGTCCGTCAGCTGGATCTCGTTTCCGGCGCCGCGCTCCTGGGTCTCGAGGATCGCGAAGATCTCCGGCTGCAGGATGTAGCGGCCGTTGATGAAGAAGTTCGACGGTGCGGTACCCTTGGCCGGCTTCTCGACCATTTCGGTGATCCGGAAACCGCCTTCGAGCTGCTCGCCGACGCCCACGATACCGTATTTGTGGGCCTGGTCGGGAGCGCACTCCTCGACGGCGATGACGTTGCCGCCAGTGTTCTCGTAAAGCTCGACCATGCCCTTGAGGCAGCCCTTCTCGGCCCGCATGATCATGTCCGGCAGCAGCAATGCGAAGGGCTCCCCGCCGACGATGTCGCGGGCGCACCAGACGGCGTGGCCCAGTCCGAGCGGCTCCTGCTGACGGGTGAAGCTCGCCGAGCCGGCCTTCGGCAGCAGGCCGGAGAGCAGGGTCAGTTCCGCATTCTTGTTTCGGGCCTTGAGCGTCTGCTCCAGCTCGAACTGGATGTCGAAATAGTCCTCGATGACGCCCTTGCCGCGCCCCGTGACGAAAACGAAATGCTCGATCCCGGCTTCTGCCGCCTCGTCGACCACGTACTGGATGACGGGCTTGTCGACGACCGTCAGCATCTCCTTCGGAACCGCCTTGGTGGCGGGAAGGAAGCGCGTGCCGAGGCCCGCGACGGGGAAGACAGCTTTACGGAGCTTGCTATGTTGAACCACTCGTCCCTCCTTGAGGACATTCCGGCAGGCGTCCTCATCTCGCGCCTGCGAACTCTTATAGATTTGCCTCCATTTCGCAAAGGCCTGTGCTGGTCCGAAGCGTCATGGTAAAGAATTTGTTGACGCAATTGCCTTAACCTGAGGTGAACAGCCCTAACCAAGGCTGGAAAATGAACCGTAGGACAACGGGAAAATTCCAATGACCAGACAGAACCGCAAGCTTCTCGGAGCCCTTGGCATTTCGCTGGCCACCCTCATGCTGCCGGGCGCTGCCCTGGCCGATGCCGGCTTCAAGAAATGGGTCAACGGCTTCTATACCACCGCGGCCAAGAACGGCATCAGCGAGCGCACCTACAATGCCGCCTTTGCAGGCGTCTCCTCACCCGATCCGGATGTCCTGGAAAAGGCTCGCTATCAACCGGAATTCAGGTCGCAGATCTGGGACTATCTCGATTCGCGCGTCAATCCTTACACCGTCAAGATCGGCCGCGAGATGGCCGCCAAATACGGCTCGACGCTCGCCGCTCTGGAACGGCATTTCGGCGTCGACCGGAACATCCTGCTCGCCATCTGGTCGATGGAATCGAACTACGGCGCGGCACTCGAGACACCGGAGCGACTGCACCACGTGCCGACCGCCCTGGCGACGCTCGCCTATGCCGACCCCAAGCGCTCGAAATACGCCAAGAAGCAGCTTATCGCCGCGCTCCGGATGCTGCAGAACGGTGATGTCGCCTCGAAGAACCTGATGGGTTCCTGGGCCGGCGCCATGGGCCACACCCAGTTCATCCCGTCGAGCTACCTGCTCTACGCAGTCGACGCGGACGGCAACGGCCGCAAGGACATCTGGCACTCGGTCAGCGACGCGCTCGCGACCTCCGCCAACCTGCTCGACAAGAATGGCTGGCGACCCGGCAAGACCTGGGGCTACGAGATCGCCGTGCCGAAGGGCGGCGCCGCCTACGAGGGCAAAACCAAGACGCTCGCCGAATGGGTGAAGCTCGGCTTCGTCCGGCCGAACGGCAAGGGTTTCAGGAACGGCGGCGACCGCGCCGTGCTGAAGATGCCTGCAGGTCCCGGCGGACCGGGCTTCCTGATGACCAAGAACTTCTTCGTCATCAAGCGCTATAATGCGGCTGACAGCTACGCGCTGGCGGTCGGCCTGCTCGCCGACGAAATCGCCGGATACGGCGGGATGCGTCAGACCTGGCCACGGCCGAACGGAACACTCGACATCAAGGAGAAGTTCGAGTTGCAGACGCGCCTGCAGGCGCTCGGCTATTACGAAGGCGAGATCGACGGCAATTTCGGCTCCGGATCGAAGGCGGCCATCACGGCGCTGCAGTCACGGCTCGGGATGGAGGTTGACGGCGAACCTTCCCGTCGCCTTCTCGAGGCCCTGCGTAACTGACCTTGCCCGAGCGCCGGCGTCCGGAATAGTGTGCCCCGCAAGACGGGACGGAAACCGACCAGACGGTGGAACGTGATGTGGCAAAAGAGCGGACATAGGCATTGGCGCGGCAGCCTCTGGCTCGCCGTGCTCGCGCTCGTCCTGCCGCTGCTCGCCACTCCGGACGCCGTGCAGGCGCAGTACCGCGAACGGAGAACCTTGCTCGACCTGCTCTTCGGCGGGCCGCGCTACATCGAACCGATCGAACCGGTCCCGACCCGGCGCAAGATCACCACACCGCGTGCGCCCAAGAAAACGCCGAAAGCCGCGGCGAGCCCGGCCGCCCCGCCACCGCCACCGCCGATCGTCAAGCTGGAGAATGCGCGCAAGGTGCTCGTCGTCGGCGACTTCATCGCCGGCGGTCTTGCGGAGGGTCTCGACGAAGCCTTCGCCAATTCGGCGGGCGTCACCGTCATAGGGAAGAGCAACGGCTCGTCGGGCCTCGTCCGCGAAGACTACTACAACTGGCAGATGGAACTTCCGACGATCCTGGACGAAGTGAAACCCGATCTGGTGGTGGTCGAGATCGGTGCCAACGACCGCCAGCAGATGGCAACACAGACGGGCAAGGAAGACTTTCGGACGGAAAACTGGCTCAAGGAGTACGAGCGCAGGATCATCGCGCTGGCGAAGATCGTCACCGACCGCAAGCTTCCGCTGCTCTGGGTCGGCATGCCGCCGTTCCGCCCGCAGAACATGACCTCCGACGCCCTGATGCTGAACGGCATCTACCAGAAGACTGTCGAGGCGCACGGCGGCGAGTTCATCGACGTATGGGAAGGGTTCGTCGATGCGGAGGGGCGCTTCATCCTCACCGGCTCGGACATCAACGGCCAGCAGGTTCGCCTGCGCGGATCGGACGGCATCAATCTCACGGCCGCCGGCAAGCGCAAGATGGCCTTTTACGTCGAAAAGCCCGCACGCCGGCACCTCGGTGAAATGGCGAGCCCCGAATTCATGACGCTCGACGGAGGCAATCTCCCCGAGCTGAAGAGCCTTCCACCGTCGCAGATGCAGAACATCGTCTCGACCCAGCCGATCAATATGACCGACCCCGACCTCGACGGCGGGACAAAGCTGCTCGGCGACGAACCGCCACCGCCGGCGGCATTCCCCTCGCCGCGCGAGAACCTCGTACAGAGAGGGCAGTTGCCACCGCCGCCCCGCGGTCGCGTCGACGATTACGCCCTGCCGCAGGCGAACACTGTCCTCCAATAGGAAACGGGCCGCGTCGCCACGGCCCGTCGGTATTCGCGTCGCCCCTCCGGTCAGCGCGGCAGGACGGTTTCGCCCATCAGCGCCTCGTCGATGGCACGGGCCGCCTGCCGGCCTTCGCGGATCGCCCAGACCACCAGAGACTGGCCACGACGCACGTCGCCGGCCGCCCAGAGCTTCGGAACCGAGGTCTTGTAGTCCTTGTCGTCGGCGACGACGTTGGTCGAGCCGCGACGGTCGGTGTTGAGCGTCAGCTTGCCGTCGAGCTCCTTCAGAACGCCTTCGGCGAAGGGGCCGCGGAAGCCGATTGCGATGAAGGCGAGATCAGCCTTGATGATGAACTCCGAACCGGCGATCGGCTTGCGGCGATCGTCGACCTGGCAGCACTTGACGCCGGTCAGGACGCCATCCTCACCGACGAAGGCGAGCGTGCCGACCTGGAACTCGCGCACCGCACCTTCGGCCTGGCTGGAGGACGTGCGCATCTTCGTCGCCCAGAAAGGCCAGACTGCGAGCTTGTCCTCGACTTCCGGCGGGCGCGGACGAATGTCGAGCTGGGTCACCTTGACGGCGCCCTGGCGGAAGGCCGTTCCGACGCAGTCCGACGCCGTGTCGCCACCGCCGACGACGACGACGTGCTTGCCGCCGGCGAGGATCGGATCGGACGGCCAACCGACGCTGTCGATGTTCTCGCGCCCGACGCGACGGTTCTGCTGGACGAGATAGGGCATCGCATCGTGCACGCCGTGCAGGTCCGCACCCGGAATGCCGGCCTCGCGCGGCATTTCGGAGCCGCCGCAGTAGAGAACCGCGTCATAGTCGGCGAGAAGCGCCTCGACGGTCAGATCGACACCGACATTGACACCGCAATGGAAGGTGACGTTCTCACCCTTCATCTGCTCGACGCGGCGGTCGATGAAGTTCTTCTCCATCTTGAAGTCCGGAATGCCGTAGCGGAGCAGGCCGCCGGGCTTCGATTCGCGCTCGTAGACATGCACCTCGTGACCGGCGCGGCCGAGCTGCTGGGCGGCGGCAAGGCCGGACGGACCGGACCCGATGATCGCGATCTTCTTGCCGGTATGCACGGTCGCCGGCTGCGGCACGATGAAGCCGAGTTCATAGGCCTTGTCGGCCAGCGCCTGCTCGACGGTCTTGATGGCGACCGGCGTGTCCTCGAGGTTCAGCGTGCAGGCCTCTTCGCACGGCGCCGGGCAGACACGGCCGGTGAATTCCGGGAAGTTGTTGGTCGAATGCAGATTGCGGATCGCCTCTTCCCACTTGCCGTTGTAGACGAGGTCGTTCCAGTCCGGAATCTGGTTGTGCACCGGACACCCCGTCGGACCGTGGCAGTAGGGAATGCCGCAATCCATGCAGCGCGCCGCCTGCTTGGTGACTTCGGCATCCGACATGGGAATCGTGAACTCGCGGAAGTGGCGGATACGGTCGGAGGCCGGCTGGTACTTCCCCACCTGCCGGTCGATCTCCATGAAGCCTGTTACCTTGCCCATCTTGCTATCCTGATCAGTAAATCCTGTGACTGCACGTCTGTCGTGCGCGAAGTGCGTCCCGCCGGTCTTCCGCCGGGACACCTGCTTCGATGCCGAGACATCACTCGGCGGCGACGCCCATCCGCATGCGTTCCATCTCTTCCAGAGCGCGGCGGTACTCGACCGGCATCACCTTGCGGAACTTCGGACGGAATTCCGCCCAGCGGTCGAGCACATCCTTCGCCCGCGTCGAACCCGTGTAGTGCAGGTGGTTCGAGATCAGCTGGTAGAGGCGCTCCTCGTCGTGGCGGGTCATGTCACCGGAAACGTCGACGCGCCCCTTGTGCATGAGGTCGCCGCCGTGGTGGTGCAGCTTCTCCAGCATGTCGTCCTCTTCCGGCACCGGCTCCAGCTCGACCATCGCCATGTTGCAGCGCGAGGCGAAATCGCCGCTCTCGTCGAGAACATAGGCGACGCCGCCGGACATGCCGGCCGCGAAGTTGCGGCCCGTCTGCCCGAGCACGACGACGACACCGCCGGTCATGTACTCGCAACCGTGGTCGCCCACGCCTTCGACGACCGCGACCGCGCCGGAATTGCGCACCGCGAAGCGTTCGCCGGCGACACCGCGGAAGTAGCACTCGCCCTCGATGGCGCCGTAAAGAACGGTGTTGCCGACGATGATCGAGTTCTCGGCGACGATGCGGGCGTTTTCCGGCGGACGAACGATGATACGTCCACCCGAGAGGCCCTTGCCGACATAGTCGTTGCCGTCGCCGACGAGATCAAAGGTGACGCCGCGGGCGAGGAAGGCGCCGAAGGACTGCCCGGCCGTGCCCCGCAGGGTGACGTGGATCGTGTCGTCCTTCAGGCCCTTGTGGCCGTGGCGCTTGGCAAGCTCGCCGGAAAGCATGGCGCCCGCCGAACGGTCGACGTTCTTGATGTCGACGTCGAAGACCACCGGCTGCTTGCTTTCGAGAGCCGGCATCGCCTTTTCGATCAGCTTGCGGTCGAGCACGTCGTCGATCGGGTGCTTCTGCCGCTCGGTCCAGTAGGTCGCTTCCTTCGGTGCTTCCACCTTGTGGAAGATCTTCGTGAAGTCGAGCCCCTTGGCCTTCCAATGGGCAAGCATCTCTTCCTTCTCGAGATATTCCGAGGCGCCGATGATCTCGTCGAGCCTGCGCACACCGAGCGAGGCCAGGATTTCGCGAACCTCTTCGGCCACGAAGAAGAAGTAGTTGACGACGTGTTCCGGCGTACCCTTGAAGCGCTTCCGGAGAACCGGGTCCTGGGTGGCGACGCCGACCGGACAGGTGTTCAGATGGCACTTGCGCATCATCACGCAGCCCGCCGCGATGAGCGGAGCGGTGGCGAAGCCGAACTCGTCGGCACCGAGCATCGCCCCGATGATGACGTCACGGCCGGTCTTGAGGCCGCCGTCCACCTGCAGCGCGACGCGCGAGCGAAGCCCGTTGAGCACCAGCGTCTGCTGGGTTTCGGCGAGGCCGATTTCCCACGGAGAGCCGGCATGCTTCAGCGAGGTGAGCGGCGAAGCGCCGGTCCCGCCGTCGAAGCCGGAGATGGTGATATGATCGGCACGCGCCTTGGCGACACCGGCAGCAACCGTGCCGACGCCCACTTCCGACACCAGCTTCACGGAGACGTCGGCGACCGGGTTGACGTTCTTCAGGTCGAAGATCAGCTGCGCCAGGTCCTCGATCGAGTAGATGTCATGGTGCGGTGGCGGCGAGATGAGGCCGACGCCCGGGGTCGAGTGGCGGGTCTTGGCGATCGTCGCGTCGACCTTGTGGCCGGGCAGCTGGCCGCCTTCGCCGGGCTTCGCACCCTGCGCGACCTTGATTTGCAGCACGTCGGCATTGACGAGGTATTCGGTCGTCACGCCGAAGCGGCCGGAAGCCACCTGCTTGATCGCCGAACGTTCGGGATTGGCCGACCCGTCGAGAAGCGGCATGTAGCGGTCGGCTTCCTCGCCGCCCTCACCGGTGTTCGACTTGCCGCCGATGCGGTTCATCGCGATCGCGAGCGTCGTATGCGCCTCACGGCTGATCGAGCCGAAGGACATCGCACCCGTCGAGAAGCGCTTGACGATCTCGACGGCCGGTTCGACTTCCTCGAGCGGTACCGGCTTGCGGCCGAGCTCGTTCGCCGGCTTGATGGTGAAGAGCCCGCGGATCGAATTCAGCCGGAGCGAGGTCTCGTTGACCATCTGGGCGAACTCGCGGTAGCGGTCGCGCGAATTGCCGCGCACCGCATGCTGGAGAGCCGCGATCGAATCCGGGCTCCAGGCGTGGTTTTCACCGCGCATGCGGAAGGCGTATTCGCCGCCGATGTCGAGCGTGTTGGCGAGAACCGGATCCTTGCCGAAGGCGGCGCGGTGACGGTTCACGGTCTCCTCGGCGATTTCCTTGAGCCCGATGCCCTCGATGGTCGTGGCGGTGCCGAAGAAATACTGGTTGACCAGCTCCGACGACAGGCCGACGGCATCGAAGATCTGCGCGCCGCAATAGGACTGGTAGGTCGAGATGCCCATCTTGGACATGACCTTGAGAATGCCCTTACCGACCGCCTTGATGTAGCGGTAGACGACTTCGTTGGCGTCGACTTCCTTCGGGAACTCGCCGTGCTTGTGCATGTCGGTGAGCGTGTCGAAGGCGAGATAGGGGTTGATCGCCTCGGCGCCGTAACCGGCCAGGCAGCAGAAGTGATGCACTTCGCGCGGTTCGCCGGACTCGACGACGATGCCGACCGAGGTCCGGAGCCCCTTGCGGATCAGGTGGTGATGCACGGCCGCGGTGGCGAGCAATGCGGGAATAGCGATCCGGTCCGGCCCGATCTGGCGGTCGGAGAGAACAATGATATTGTAACCGCCGCGAACGGCAGCCTCCGCCCGCTCGCAGAGGCGGTCGAGCATTTCCGGCATGCCTTCGGCGCCGCGTTCGGCATCATAGGTGAAGTCCAGCGTCTTGGTGTCGAACCGGTCCTCGGTGTGGCCGATCGAGCGGATCTTCTCGAGGTCGCCGTTGGTGAGGATCGGCTGGCGCACTTCGAGCCGCTTCGCCCGTGCCGCGCCTTCGTGGTCGAGCAGGTTCGGCCGCGGTCCGATGAAGGAGACGAGGCTCATGACCAGCTCTTCGCGGATCGGATCGATCGGCGGGTTGGTGACCTGCGCGAAGTTCTGCTTGAAATAGGTGTAGAGCAGCTTCGATTTCTGCGACATCGCCGAGATCGGCGTGTCGGTACCCATCGATCCGATCGCTTCCTGGCCGGTGGTTGCCATCGGCGACATCAGGAGCTTGGTGTCCTCGACCGTGTAGCCGAAGGCCTGCTGGCGGTCGAGCAGCGACACGTCACGGCGCAGCGCCCGCGGTTCGACCGGCTTCAGGTCTTCGAGGATCAGCTGCGTGCGGTCGAGCCACTCGCGATACGGATGGGTCTTGGCGAGCTCGGACTTCACCTCCTCGTCGGAGATGATGCGGCCCTTTTCCATGTCGATGAGCAGCATCTTGCCCGGCTGCAGGCGCCACTTCTTGACGATCCGCTCCTCCGGAACCGGCAGCGTGCCCGCCTCCGAGGCCATGATGACCCGGTCATCGCTGGTGACGATGTAGCGGGCCGGACGCAGGCCATTGCGGTCGAGCGTCGCGCCGATTTGCTTGCCGTCGGTGAAGGCGACCGCCGCCGGGCCGTCCCACGGCTCCATCAGCGCGGCATGGTACTCGTAGAAGGCCTTCCGTTCGGCCGACATCAGCTGGTTGCCGGCCCAGGCTTCCGGGATCAGCATCATCACCGCCTGCGCCATCGGGTAGCCGCCGCGCATCAGGAATTCGAGCGCGTTGTCGAAGCAGGCGGTGTCCGACTGCCCCTCATAGGAGATCGGCCAGAGCTTGGAGATGTCGGCGCCGAAGAGCGGCGACGAGACGGAGGCTTGACGTGCCGCCATCCAGTTGACGTTGCCGCGCAGCGTGTTGATCTCGCCGTTGTGGGCGACCATGCGATACGGGTGCGCGAGCTTCCACGACGGGAAGGTGTTGGTGGAGAAGCGCTGGTGGACGAGCGCCACGGCCGAGACGAAGCGCGGATCGCGCAGGTCCTGGTAGTAGGCGCCGACCTGGTAGGCGAGGAACATGCCCTTGTAGACGATGGTCGAGGACGACAGCGAAACCGGGTAGAAGCCGGTCTCGTGGCCGCCGTACTGGTCGTAGATGCGGTTGGAGATCACCTTGCGCAGCAGGAACAGCCGGCGTTCGAACGTTTCCTGGGTCGCGGCGTCCCGGCCGGCCCCGATGAAGACCTGGATGTGACGCGGTTCGGTCGCGGCGATCGCCGGCGCCTTCGAGAGCGACGAATTGTCGACCGGAACGTCACGGTAGCCGATCAGGTGCTGCCCCTCGTCCTGGCAGACCTCGGCGATGACCTTCTTGAAATGGGCGATCTGCTCTTCGTCCTGCGGGAAGAAGAAATGTCCGACGGCGTACTCGCCCGCCTTCGGCAGCGTGATGCCCTGCTTGGCCATTTCCTCGCGGAAGAAGCGGTCCGGGATCTGAACGAGAATGCCAGCACCGTCGCCCATCAGGGGATCAGCACCGACGGCGCCGCGGTGGGTCATGTTCTCGAGGATGAACAGGCCGTCCTTGATGATCTGGTGCGACTTCTCGCCCTTCATGTGAGCGATGAAGCCGACGCCGCAGGCATCATGCTCGTTGGACGGATCATAGAGCCCCTGCCTGGCAGGAAGGCCGGTACGATTGATCGCGGCCCCGGCACGCGTCTCGTCCGCGCGCGCATGAGCCATCATCGATCCTTCAGACGGAGCCATCCTCGTCATCGCCTTCCCTCCTGTTGTATCGCGCGTGCCGGCCCGGCAACCCGGAACCGCCCCACGTGACAAGTCCACCTGCATGGCAAGCGGCCAATCTATCGCAAATCTAGCCCGCGGTCATGACAGACACATGGTGTCGCGTCCGCCAAAAAACCTCAAATTAGGTCAACTCATCTGACCTAATTCCTGCGCCTCTATGACAGAAACCCCGCCGCACTTCAAGAGTGGGCCCGAAAATTTCGGCAAGAGACCGACCGATGATTGCCGAATTCGGCTGCTTGCGGAAATTTTCTTTCCCTCCACCCTCGAACGCGTTCGATTTCTTGCAACTCGCCGCATCGGCGATCGGTCCGACTTGGAAGACGTTGATCCGGAGCCGGAAATCCCTAATCTCCGCAGTGAACCGCAGCTCATGCAACCACAGGACCGATCCATGTTCTTTGCCTCCGACAACTGGGCCGGTGCCCATCCGCTCATCGCCGAAAGCCTGGTCAAGGAGGCCTCCGGTGCTGCCGCCGCCTACGGCACCAGCGATCTCGACAGGCGGATCGAGGAACGCTTCAACCAGATCTTCCAGCGCGAGGTCGCCGTCTTTTTCGTCGGCACCGGGACGGCGGCGAACTCGCTGGCGCTTGCGAGCGTCGCCCGCCCCGGCGGGGTGACCTTCTGCCATTCCGAAGCCCATGTGACGGCGGACGAATGCGGGGCGCCCGAATTCCTGACCGGCGGCTGCCGGCTCGTGCCCGTCGAGGGACCGGGCGGCAAGCTCGATCCCGCAGCCCTCGCCGCCGCGATCGACCGCTATCCGCCGGGCGCCGTGCACCAGGGCCGCCCGATGGCGATCACCCTCACGCAGGCGACCGAGAGCGGCACCGTCTATTCTCTCGCTGAGATCGAAGCGATCGGCGAGGTCGCGCGCGCCAACGGCCTGCCGCTGCACATGGACGGCGCCCGTTTCGCCAATGCGCTCGTGGCGCTCGATGCGACCCCCGCGGACATGACGTGGAAGCGCGGCGTCGACATTCTCTCCTTCGGTGGCACCAAGAACGGGTGCTGGTGCGCGGAGGCCGTCGTCTTCATGAAGCCGGAGATGGCCCTGGACATGCCGTTCATCCGCAAGCGCTCGGCGCAACTCTTCTCGAAGACGCGGTTCATCGCCGCGCAGCTCGAAGCCTATTTCGAAGGCGGATTGTGGCTGGAACTCGCCGGCCACGCCAATGCCATGGCGACGAGGCTCCGGACCGGCATCGCCGCCTCGGGCCGCGGCCGACTGGCCTGGAGCACCGAGACGAACGAGGTCTTCGCGGTCCTCTCGAAGGAGGCGACGGCGCTCACGGAACACCACGGCGCCCGCTTCTACGACTGGCCGGTGCCGCAGGAACTGCCGAACCTGCTCGGCGACAACGACAAGCTGATCCGGCTGGTGACGAGCTTCGCCACGACCGAGGACGAGGTCGACCGCTTCGTCGCCCTCCTCGGCTGAAACACACGGCATGAAAAAGGCGGCCTTCTCGCGAAAGCCGCCTTCTCCGCAGAACGCTGCAGATTTAGTTGACGTGGGCCTCGATCGCCTTCGGCGCGTTCACGGCTTCCGCCGCAATCGCGATCTTGCGCGGCTTCATGGCTTCCGGAATGTTGCGCAGAAGGTCGATGTGCAGCAGGCCGTTCTTGAGGGAAGCGCTCTTCACTTCCACGTGGTCGGCGAGCTGGAAGCGGCGCTCGAAGGCGCGCTTGGCAATGCCGCGATAAAGATATTCGGTCTGCTGGGTCTTTTCGTCTTCGGACTTCTCGCCCTTGACGGTCAGGACGTGGGCATGAGCTTCGATCGTCAGCTCGGTTTCATCGAAACCGGCGACGGCCATGGTGATCCGGTAGGTGTTCTCACCCGTGCGCTCGATATTATAGGGTGGGTAGGCCTGGGCCTGCTCGGGCTGGCCGAGGCCGTCGAGCATGGTGAACAGCCGGTCGAAACCGACCGTGGAGCGATAGAGCGGCGAAAAATCAACGTGACGCATGGTGTCCTCCTGGTGAAGCGACGGGTTGCGATGACAGGTTCCAGTGCCCCTTTCAGGCGGCGCCGGAACCACTCGACGGCCCCTTCCTGGCGGCCGCATCAACAACATGGGAAGGCCCTCCGGCGGATTCAAGAGGCGGCGGAAACCGGGATGAACGGGCGATGAACGGGCGATGAACGGCCGGTTCAAACCCCGTTCAGTGGCCGCTCGCTAGAACGAAATCATCGGGGCCACCCCCGACGGCCGAAGCAGTCGTCCCTTCGCCTTCGGTCCAAATTGGCCGGAACCGCCAACCTCTTCCCGTGCGCGGTGGTTCCGGCTTTTTTCTTTGACCTCTCCCGGGCTTCATCCTATCCCGATTACGTTCGGGCAATCCCGCTCGGGGCATGATTCGGGGCGCGGCGGCATGGACGTTGTCCTTCACGAGACAGACGGAAATCCGGTTCCGGGAAATCACATCGCCGGCTTTTTCCAGGGACACCGCGGAGCAAAGCTGCGCTACGCGATATTCCGGGCGCCGGACCCGGTCGCCAAGGGCACCGTCGTCCTCCTGCACGGACGCAACGAGTCGATCGAGAAGTACTACGAGACGATCAACGACCTGACTGCCCGCGGACTCTGGGTCGCGACCTTCGATTTTCGCGGGCAGGGCGGCTCGCAACGATTGCTCAAGAACCCGCGCCTCGGACACGTCACACGGTTTTCCGACTACGTACGTGATCTCGAACTCTTCCTCGAGCACATCGTGCTTCCGGATACCCGTCTCCCCTTCTTTCTCGTCGCTCACTCGACCGGCGGGCTGATCGCGCTTTCCGCGGCGCCGAGGCTTGCGAACCGCATCGACCGGATGGTGCTGCTTTCGCCCTTCGTCGGCCTCGGCGGCCAGAAGCTTTCCGCTCGCAAGATCTATCTCCTGTCGGCGCTCTTGCGCTGGACCGGCCTCGGCCGGCTGCGGCTGACCTCCGACTCACCGCTCGCCCCATTCGGAGGCAATCCGGTGACCTCGGACCCTGACCGCTATCGCCGCAACCAGGAGATCCTGCGCGCCCACCCGGAGCTCGCCCTCGGGCCGCCCACGGCACGCTGGCTCTATGAGGCGCAGAGCGCGATGCGGAAGGTCTCCGACCCCGCCCATCTCGCCTCGATCATGGTGCCGACGGTGATGATTTCTCCGGGCAACGACGTCCTGGTGCCCTTTGCCGACCAGGAGCGGCTCTCTCACTATTTCCGCGCGGCCCAGCTGGTGCCAGTGCCCGGAGGGCGGCACGAACTCTTGCAGGAGCGTGACCGCTACCGCGCCCAGGCGCTGGCGGCGATCGAGGCCTTCATTCCCGGCAGCGACGACGGCCCCGCCGTTCCCTGAGGACCGGCCGGGGGCTCATTTGCCGGAAAGGATGGCGAGCGCCTGCGCGTGCAGCGCCTCGCTGCCGGCGGCGACGATCGCCCCGCCCGCTTCGGGACGTTCGCCGGTCCAGGTGGTGATCTTCCCGCCGGCCTGCTCGATGATCGGGATGAGGGCTCCGACGTCATAGGGCTTCAGTACCGTCTCGATGACGAGGTCGACGTGGCCGGCGGCAAGAAGCACATAGGCATAGCAGTCGATGCCGTAGCGGAACAGCCGGACTTTCTCCTGTACGGCCTCGAAGCGCTTGGCCTCCACTCCCTTGAAGAGATGCGGGGACGTGGTGAAGAGGATCGCATCCTCGAGGCGGTCGCACTCGCGGGTATTGATCCGCTGCTCGCCGTCCGGTCCGCTGTACCAGGCATGCTCGCCGTCTGCGAAGTAGCGCTCGCCGGTAAACGGCTGGTCCATCATGCCCATGACGGCCCGCCCCTTCTCCTGGAAGCCGATCAGCGTACCCCAGACAGGCACGCCCGAAATGAAGGCGCGCGTTCCGTCGATCGGATCGATCACCCAGACCTGCTCCCGGTCGACGCCGACATTGTCGTGCTCTTCGCCCAGAATGCCGTGCTCGGGATATTCCGACGCGATGATGGCGCGGATTGCCGCTTCCGCGGCGCGGTCACCTTCCGTCACCGGGTCGAAGCCGAGCGCCTCCTTGTTCACCACGTTGAGGGGCGAGCGGAAGCGCGGCAGGGTTTCCGCCCTGGCGGCCTCGGCAAGGCGGTCGAAGAAAGCGCGATCGGGACGCATGAGGATTTTCCGTTTCTGGGACGTAACTGACGGACTGTCTTATCCGACCTGTTCCATTTTGCAATGTGCGAGCAAGACCCAAGAGATGCCTAAAAAATCACCATGCACAAAAACGTGCCAAAATTCACTTGACTCTTGTGCGGCGCAATATTAGCGTGAGCCTACGGTCTTCGGGCCGTAAATACCCTCCTTGGGTGTTTCCTCCCTAGATTTAGCCGCGCCCATGGCGCGGTTTTTTTTGGCTTTTCTATCGGGTTATTCGGCCGCGAGCGCGCTGTCGCCCGTGTAGCCGGCGACGAATTCCGCCATCCCTTCCATGAAGACGGAGAGCGACCCGGCGAGTGCGGCGAAGTCCGGCCGCTTGGCAAGGCTGACCTCGTCGACGTAGAGCGCCCGGTTCACTTCGATCTGCAGGGCGTGCAGCCCCTTCACCGGCCGGCCGTAGTGTTCGGTGATGAAGCCGCCGGCATAAGGCTTGTTGCGCACGGCAGTGAAGCCGAGATCCTCGAGGAGCGCGATCGCGGCATTGGAGAGGTCCGCCGAAGCGCTGGTGCCGTACCTGTCGCCGACGATAAAGTCCGGACGGATGCCGGTGCCGGCGATCCGGATGTTGCCCGGCATGGAATGGCAGTCGATCAGCACACCGAAGCCAAAGCGCGCATGGGTGCGTGCAATCAGCTTGCGCAGGCAGGCGTGATACGGCTTGTAGATCGTCTCGATTCGCGAGAGCGCCTCGGCGACCGGAAAGCGCCGCTGATAGATCTCGACGTTTTCGGCGACGATGCGCGGAATGGTTCCGAGCCCGCCTGAGACGCGAATGGAATTGCTGTTGGCATAGGGCGGAACGGCGTCGACGAACATGCGCGGGTCGAGTTCGTAGGGCTCGCGATTGACGTCGACGAAGGCGCGCGGAAAGTGGGCGAGCAGCAAGGGTGCCCCGAGATCGGGGGCGGCGGCGAAGAGCTCGTCGACGAAGTGATCCTCGGAACGACGGATGCCGAGCGCATCGAGTCGCGAGCTTTCAAGAAAGGCCCGGCTGTACCGGCGTCCGCTGTGGGGCGAATTGTAGACGAAGGGGATTGTTTGCGTCTCGGGCTCGCGCACCTCGAACAGCTCCGGATCCCAGTACGTCTCGTCCATCGCGCCCCTTCTTTACCAAATCAACAACTTGCAACAATGGACATGTTGCCAGCTAGCCCTGGTGAAGTCCATAGTATAGCAAGCGGCAGGACGGCCCGACGACGCGAGTTCACCGGATGTTTACTCCGGTGGCGGTAGCGTGACGAGCCGGAATCCATCCTTCTATCAGTACGAGTAGCGGTCCATACATGACTCAGAAAATTCTCCTCGCCGAAGACGACAACGACATGCGCCGGTTCCTGGTCAAGGCGCTGGAAAAGGCAGGCTACAAGGTCGCCTCCTACGACAATGGCGCCAGCGCCTACGATCATCTTCGCGAGGAGCCGTTCTCCCTGCTGCTGACCGACATCGTCATGCCCGAGATGGATGGCATCGAACTGGCGCGCCGTGCGACCGAGCTCGATCCCGACCTCAAGGTGATGTTCATCACCGGCTTCGCCGCCGTCGCACTGAATGCCGATTCGAAGGCTCCGAAGGACGCGAAGGTGCTCTCCAAGCCCTTCCACCTGCGTGATCTCGTCAACGAGGTCAACAAACTCCTTGCGGCGTAAGGGGTTTGAAAAAACTCGTCACAAAACCGAAAAAACCCTATTGACGGGACAGAGGGTTTTGTGGTCTTAAGCCGCCATCGGATGGGCGTGTAGCTCAGCGGGAGAGCACTACGTTGACATCGTAGGGGTCACAAGTTCGATCCTTGTCACGCCCACCATCCCTATTCAGATCAAGGGCTTGCCGAAATACCGGCGAGCCCTTTTTCGTTTCTCCGGGTGTCGCGGAAGAGGCGCGAATCACTCAGCCTCCGCCGCCCTCAGTCCACCTCCGGAAGCAGCTCCAGAAACTTGAGGGGGGCAGCACCGCCGGCACCGTCGCAGGACTTCGCCGGCGAGGCGACGACCAGTTCCCAGCAAATTTCCGCATCCGCGATCTCCGCGACATGAATATCCCCCTGCCACGCCGCGGCGACGGTCTCCGGCACCAGGGCGATACCGAGCCCGTGGCCGACGAGTTCCATGAGACTGTCGAGGTCGCTGACCTCGAAGGCCGTGCGCCGTACGAGCCGGCGGGCGGAGAATGCGTCGTCGATCAGGCGCCGCGTGCCGCGGTCGGCCTCGAAGTCGACGAAGGCGTGGCCGGCGATGTCGGCAAGCTCGATCGAGTTCAGCCGGGCGAGCGGATGGCCCGGCGCACAGACGACCACAAGGTCCTCGCAGGCGATCATGCGGGTGACGATGTCGGGCGGCGTATCGACGACCGGCAGGAAGGCGAGATCGATGAGACCATTCCTCAGCTTGTCGATCAGGTGCGCCAGTCCGCCCTGACAGAGCCTGACCTCGACCTCCGGGTGACGGCAATGGAATTCGGCGAGCAGCGCGGGCAGGTCGAGGAACGGCGATAGCCCCTGAACGGTGCCGATGCCAATCTTGCCACGGCGCGCATCCTGCACCGCTTTCACGCTGTCGCGCGCCTCCTGCGCGGCGTCGAGCACGATCTGCGCCTTTTCCAGAAGCGTGCGCCCCGCCGGCGTCAGCCGGACCTGGCGGGTGCTGCGGACGAAGAGCTTGGCATCGAGTTCTTCTTCGAGCGCCTTGATTGCACTCGACAGCGCCGATTGCACGATGTTGAGCTGACGCGCCGCCACCGTGAAATGCTCGACCTTCGCCGCCGTGACGAAATAGTGCAACTGCCGAAGTTCCATGGCGTCGTCCCTGATTATGCAATTCCGGAGAATAATCGCATCTATATCTTCTATTGGACGGATCAAACAGGAATCTGCATGGTCGCGCTGATCCGTTCGTCGAGCCCCCCTCTGCGAGCGGCATCGACAATTGCGAGCGGGGCGGAGACTCTCCGTCCCGCTTGGCATGGGAGACAAGCATCATGACCGCGCCAGCCCTCGTCATTCCCGATCTCGCCGGCAAAGCCGTTCTCATCACCGGAGCATCGACCGGCATCGGCGCGGCGCTCGCCCGCGCCTTTGCGGCCCAGGGCGCCATGGTCGGGCTCCATTACCATGCGAGCATCGACGCGGCAGAAATGCTGGCCGAGGAGATCGCCGCGTCTGGCGGCAAGGTGAAACTGCTGCAGGCCGACGCCACCCGCTCGGGCAAGATGGCCCGCATCGTCAGCGAGGCCGCCGAGGCCTTCGGGCGGCTGGACGGCCTCGTCAACAATGCCGGCGGCATGGTCGCGCGTCTCAGCTACGAGGAGATGACCGACGCCCACTATGACGCGGTGATGGACCTCAACGCCCGCTCCGTGCTCGCCGCCTCCACGGCCGCCATTCCACACCTGAAAAAGGAGGGCGGCGGCTTCATCATCAACACGACCTCGATTGCCGCCCGCAACGGCGCGAGCGGCGGCGCCGGCATCTACGGCTCGGCGAAGGCCTTCGTCGCCAATGTCACCCGCGGCATGGCCAAGGAACTGATCGCCTACGACATCCGCGTGAATGCCGTGGCGCCGGGCGTCATCCTGACCCCGTTCCACGAGCGCTACTCGACCGCGCAGCAGCTGGAAGCCCAGCTCGCCACCGTCCCGCAGAAGCGCTTCGGCACGCCGGAAGACTGCGTCGGCGCCTACCTGTTCCTCGCCTCGAAGACCCTGTCCGGCTACATGATCGGCCAGACGCTCGAGGTGAACGGCGGACAACTGATGCCCTGACGGGCCCCTCATATTTCGAACTCATTCGGGAGGAAAACCCATGACGAAACGCATCGTCTTCACCGGCGGCAGCGGCAAGGCCGGACGACACGTCGTCCCCTATCTCATCGACAAGGGCCACGAGGTGCTGAACCTCGACCTGGTGCCGCTCGACCATCCGGGCGTCAACACCCTGATCACCGACGTCAACGACGGCAGCCAGGTGTTCAACGCGCTCTCCATGCATTTCGGCTTCGAAGGCCTTGAGACCGGCAACGGGCCGGCGCCCGTCGATGCGGTGGTCCACTTCGCTGCGGTGCCGCGCATTCTGATGCGACCCGACAACACGACGTTCTTGGTCAACGTCGCCTCCACCTACAACGTCATCGAGGCGGCGGTGAAACTCGGCATCCGCAAGATCATCATCGCCTCCAGCGAAACCACCTACGGGGTCTGCTTCGCCGAGGGCGACAAGGACTTCCACCAGTTTCCGCTCGAGGAAGACTACGACGTCGACCCGATGGACAGCTACGGTCTCTCCAAGGTGGTCAACGAGAAGACTGCCCGCACCTTCGCGATGCGTTCCGGCGCCGACATCTACGCGCTGCGCATCGGCAACGTCATCGAGCCGCACGAATACGACCGGTTCCCGGCCTTCATCGCCGATCCGCCGTCGCGCAAGCGCAATGCCTGGAGCTATATCGACGCCCGCGACCTCGGCCAGATCGTGCATCTGTGCGTGGAAAAGGACGGGCTCGGCTACCAGGTCTTCAACGCCGTCAACGACACCATCACCGCAAACGAGCCGACCGCCGAGTTCCTGAAGCGCTGGGCGCCCGGCACGCCGCACACCCGCGCGATCGAGGGCTTTGAAGCGCCGATCTCCAACCGCAAGATCCGCGAAGTCCTCGGCTTTAAGGAAGAGCACGACTGGCGGAAATACGTTCCCGCCTGACGAGACCGGTAGCCGGTTCCGCCATGGAGAACGGAACCGGCCTTTGCCTCACTCGGCCGGGCCGATCGACAGCTCGATCGGTTCGAGCCCGTCGATGCCGCCGGTGATCCTGTCGCCGGCGACGACCGGTCCGACGCCCGCGGGCGTACCCGTATAGAGAAGGTCGCCCTGCCTCAGGTGGTAGTACCGCGACAGGTGGCTGATCAGTTCCGGAACGGACCAGACGAGGTCGGACAGCCGCGCATCCTGGCGCATCTCCTCTCCGACCTTCAGCCAGATCCGCTGATCGCCGACGCCTGCGAACGTCACGGCCTTGGTGATGGTACCGATCACCGCCGAATTCTCGAAGGCCTTGCCGAGGTCCCACGGCCGCTGCTTGACGCGGGCCGCCTGCTGCAGGTCGCGCCGGGTCATGTCGAGGCCGCAGGCATAGCCATAAACCGCCTTCGCCGCCTCTTCGATGCCCGCCTTGAACAGCGGCGCGCCGATTGCGACCACCAGTTCCATCTCGTGATGCAGGTTGCTCGTTCCCGGCGGATAGGGAATTTCAGCGCCGGAAAGCACGATCGCGCTCGCCGGCTTGGTGAAGTAGAACGGCTCCTCCCGGTCGACCTCGGCGCCCATCTCGGCCGCGTGCGCCGCATAATTGCGGCCGACGCAGAAAATCCGGTGGACGGGGTAACCGGCCTCCTCCCCTTCGACCGGCACGAGCGGCGATGCCGGGATCTCGAACAATGCCTTCATCTGTCTTCGCTTGCTCCTCGAAAGTGAATCCGCCGCCGGCGGATGCGCATAGAGGTATGCACCAGCGACGCCTCCGGTGCAAAAGCAAACTCGAAAGGAGACAAAGGCAGACCGCACGGCGATACGCTCAGCGATCAGAAAGGGCATAATGTACGCGAAAATCTACCTTAGATTGTAATAGAATTGCAAAACATCAAGTCTTCGGAAAAGGCATACACATCCTGTCGTCAACTCTCACGGGTAGGTCTTTTTTGTTCTCCCAAATGGCGGTAGACGGAAGGAATCGAACTGTGGGGGGCACAATTTCGAGATGCTTGAAATCTATGAAATGCCGGGGCACCTGATTCGACGCTTGAATCAGGTTACTGTATCGTTGTTTGTCGAAGAAACGTCCAAGGAAGGTTTTGATCTGACGCCGGTGCAATATGCCGCGCTGATCGCCATCAATTCCATGCCGGGCCTCGACCAAGCGTCTGTCGCAAGCCACATCGCCTATGATCGGGTGACAATCGGCGGCGTCATCGACCGTCTGGTGCAGAAGGAGCTGGTTCGTCGCGAAACGAATCCGAACGACCGGCGCGCGCGCAGGCTCTACCTGACGGAAGGCGGAACGGAAACGTTAAAGAAGATCCGGCCGATCGTCTGGCGCTTGCAGGAGGAACTGCTGGGGGCCCTCGAACATGCCGAGCGCGAGCAGTTCGTCTCCCTGTTGCGCAAGGTGGCCGATCATACCAACGAGAAAAGCCGCGCGCCGCTGCGGATCGACCGGCAGCAATAGACCCGCTGCCCGGGATCTACGGAACGAGAACCGCCGCACCCTGGAATCGACCGGCCCGCAAGTCGTCGAGAGCCTCGTTGGCGCGCTCGAGAGGATAGACGGTCGTCGTCGTCCTCACGCCCGCCCGTGGCGCCAGGTCGAGGAACTCGACGGCGTCGCTGCGCGTGAGATTGGCGACCGACAGGATCTGCCGCTCGCCCCAGAGGATCTCGTAGGGAAATTGCGGAATGTCGCTCATGTGGATGCCGCCGCAGACGACGCGGCCGCCCTTCGCCACCACCCGCAGCGCCGCCGGCACCAGATCGCCGACCGGAGCAAAGATGATCGCGGCGTCGAGAAGATGGGGAGGAGCCTCGTCCGACCCGCCGGCCCAGACGGCACCGAGCGACAGCGCCATCTGTTGGGCGGGCGTGTCGCCGCTGCGCGTGAACGCATAGACCTCGCGCCCCTGATAGCGGCAGACCTGCGCTATGATGTGAGCGGCGGCGCCGAAGCCGTAGATGCCGATGCGCCTCCCCTCCCCTGCCATCTTCAGCGAGCGCCAGCCGATCAGGCCGGCGCACATCAGCGGTGCGGCGGCTACCGGATCGTCGAAGCCGGCGAGCGGAAAGCAGTAGGCAGCATCCGCCGCGATGTCCGTCGCGAAGCCGCCGTCGCGGGTATAGCCGGTGAAACCGGGGCTGTCGCAGAGGTTTTCGCGACCGTCGCGGCAATAGGAACAGCAGCCGCAGGTGTGCCCGAGCCAGGGAATGCCGATCCGCATGCCGACCGTGAGGTTTCGGACGCCCGGGCCGACCTTCGAGACGATTCCGACCACCTCGTGGCCCGGAACCAGAGGAAGTTTCGGCCGGGTAAGGTCGCCGTCGACGACGTGCAAATCCGTCCGGCAGACGGCGCATGCCTCGACGCTTGCGACGATCTCGCCCTCGCCGGGTTCGAGGTCCGGCCGTTCTTCGAGCCGCAGCCGCTCACCCGGCGCATGAAGCACCATCGCTCTCATCTGCCACTCCTTTGCCTCGAGGGTGCGCGGCCGGTCGCCGCGGAACGGAACAAACCTTATCCCGAAGACCTTTCCCCACCCGTCGGCGAGGATCAAGCCGCGTTCGAAAGAAAGCGCAAAAGAACCGTTCACCTTTTGGATGTATAGCTCTCCCGCCTCCCCCGGACTTGGACAGGCCGGGAAAAAATGCAACAAACCGGAGGTCGCCGGATCGGCACGCATGATCCCGCCCGCCGGCGAGTTCGTGCCAGCGCCCCGCCGATGAGGAGCCTGTCCGGCAGAATCGTTCGACGTCCGACCAACCGAAAGGCAATGCAGCAATGACCCACAAGATCGTTCCCGTCGTGATGGCCGGTGGCAAGGGAACCCGCCTCTGGCCGTTGTCCCGGGCGACCGCCGCAAAGCAGTTCATACGGCTGATCGGCGACAAGACCTTGTTCCAGGGAACTCTGGACCGTGTCGCCGACACGCAGACCTATGAGCCGCCCTTGGTCATCACCAACGACGAATTCCGTTTCCTCGTCGCCGAGCAGGCCCGCGAACTGGGCGTACCGCTCTCCGGCATCGTCCTCGAGCCGGAGGCACGCAACACGGCGGCTGCCATCGCGGTTGCCGCCGTCATCATCGGTCGTGATCTCGGCGATCGCGCGGTGATGCAGATCCTGCCGTCCGACCACGAAATCCTTGCAGACGAGACCTATACGCGCTGCGTGGAAACGGCGGCGGAAGCGGCGCGCCAGGGCAAGATCGTCACCTTCGGCATCACGCCGACCGAACCCGCGACAGGCTATGGCTATATCGAGATGGGCAAGGCGTTGCCGGGCGGCGCCCACACGGTGAAGCGCTTCGTCGAAAAGCCTAAGCTCGAAGACGCCAAGAAGATGCTGGAGGCGGGCGGCCACTTCTGGAACTCCGGCATGTTCATGTGCACGGCCGGACAGATGCTCGCCGAGCTCCGCGAACACGCCCCCGAAGTTCTGGCCGCAGCCGAGGACGCCGTCGCCGAGGCGACGACCGACCTCGACTTCGTCCGTCTCGGCGCAGCCGGATTCGCCAAGAGCCCCAGCATATCGATCGACTATGCCGTCATGGAAAAGGCGCCGAACGTCGCGGTCGTACCCTCGCCGATCACCTGGTCGGACCTCGGCAGCTGGGACGCGATCTGGAAGCTCGGCAACGCCGACGCCGACGGCAATGTCGTCGCCGGAAATGCCACGCTCGTGAACACCCGCAATTCGCTGGTGATGTCGCGCCACGCCCATCTGGCGGTCCAGGGGATGGACGGCGTCGCCGTGATCGCGAGTGAGGACGCAGTCTATGTCGGACGCCTCGACGAAAGCCAGGAGGTCAGCAATCTGGTCAAGATGCTCGCTGCGAAGAAGCAGACGGCGTACCTGACGGAAAACCATCCAACCTCGCTGCGCCCGTGGGGCGGCTACACCTCCGTCCTCAACGGCGAACGCTTCCAGGTCAAACGGCTCTTCGTGCATCCCGGCAAGAAGCTCTCGCTGCAGAAGCACTATCACCGCTCCGAGCACTGGATCTGCGTCAAGGGCACGGCCGAGGTGACGATCGACGACAAGGTGACGATCCTGCACGAAAACGAGTCGATCTATATCCCGCAGGGTGCCGTCCACCGGCTCGGCAACCCCGGCAAGATCCTGCTCGAAATGATCGAGATCCAGACCGGCTCCTATCTCGGCGAGGACGACATCATCCGCATCGTCGACGAATTTGGTCGCAGCTGAGGCCGGTCCCGACACCGGTGACCGTTTCCGGGAGGCTTGCATCGGGCTTTTCCGGCAGGCACTGTCTGCCGGATTGTCGGCGATGACCGTCTCGGCTATAGCCGGGCCACGGGCAAGGTGCGTCTGAGCGCCCGGGAACCTTGGAAAACACATGACCAGCCTTCCGGCCGCGGACGACGCTGCGGCAGACGACACCAGAACAGGACGAACGGCAGGATACAGCCCGCTGCCGGGCGTCGCCGACGAAATGGTCGACCCCTCGGGCAATATCCGTCCTGTCTGGCGCTCCTTCGTCGCGGCGATCGACGCGATGCCGGATCATGAACTGCACGAACGCTTCGCCCGCGCCGACCGCTATCTGCGGGATGCCGGGGTTTTCTACCGGGCCTATGGTGCGACCGGCAGCAGCGACCGCGCCTGGCCCTTCTCGCATATCCCAGTGCTGATCGACGAGAAGGAATGGCAATCGATCGCCGCGGGACTGGTGCAGCGGGCCAACCTGCTCGAGACGATCACCGCGGACATCTACGGCGAGAACAGGCTGGTGCAGGAAGGCTTCCTGCCGCCCGCGTTGATTGCCGGCAATGCGGAATTCCTGCGCCCGCTCGTCGGCGTGCGGCCGACCAGCGGCCATTTCCTGCACTTCTGCTCCTTCGAGATCGGCCGCGGCCCGGACGGCAACTGGTGGGTGCTCGCCGATCGCACCCAGGCCCCCTCCGGCGCCGGTTTCGCCCTGGAAAACCGTGTCGCGGCGAGCCGCGCCTTCGCGGAACTCTACGGCGAAACCCGAGTGCATCGCCTGGCCTCCTTTTTCGGCGCCTTCCGCGAGGCCCTGATGGAGCAACGGCGGGGCTCCGAGGATCGCGTCGCGGTGCTCACCCCCGGACCGGCGAACGAGACCTATTTCGAGCACGCCTTCATCGCCCGTTATCTCGGCATCATGCTCCTCGAAGGCGAGGACCTCGCCATCGTCGACGGACGCGTGATGGTGCGGACCGTCGCGGGACTGAAGCCGGTCAGCGTGCTCTGGCGCCGGCTCGACGCAGCCTATGCCGACCCGCTGGAGCTCGACCAGGATTCCCGCATCGGCACGCCGGGGATGGTGCAGGCCGTGCGCAACGGCTCGGTCTCCTTCGTCAACGCGCTCGGCTCCGGCATCCTCGAAACCCGCGCCCTGCTCGCCTTCATTCCCGGCATCTGCCGCAGGCTTCTCGGTGAGGACCTCGCCCTCCCGACGATCGCGACATGGTGGTGCGGCCAGACGGCGGAGCGCGCCCATGTCGCCGCCAACGTCGACCGCATGGTGATCGGTCCCGCTTTTTCGCGGCTTCCATTCTTCGACGACAACGGCCAGTCGGTGCTCGGCTCGACGCTGCGCAACAGCGCCCGCCACTCGATCACGGAATGGCTCTCCACCGACGGGGCCCGGCTTGTCGGCCAGGAAGCCGTCACGCTGTCGACCACGCCGGCGATGGTGGACGGCAAGCTCACGCCGCGGCCGATGAGCTTGCGGGTCTATGCCGCCCGGACACGCGACGGCTGGCAGATCATGCCGGGGGGTTTCGCGCGGATCGGGAACGGCAGCGATACCGCGGCAATCGCCATGCAGTCGGGTGGCGGTGCCGCCGACGTCTGGATCGTCAGCGCCAATCCGGTCGCGCCCACGACGCTGCTCCCGACCGACACGGAGGTGCCCCGCAACATGCCGGGCAGCCTGCCGAGTCGTGCGGCCGACAATCTATATTGGCTCGGACGCTACATCGAGCGGGCGGAAGGCGCCTTGCGCATTCTCCGCGCCTGGCATGCCCGTTTCGCCGAGTCCGCCGACCCCGGCCAGCCACTGCTCGCCTATGTCGCCCGCTATCTCGCAACGCTCGACATCGCCATGGACCGTGGCGTCCCGGAAAGCCTCGTCGGCAACGTCGACAGCGCGGTCTATTCCGCAAGCAATATCCGCGACCGTTTTTCCCCGGACGGCTGGCTGGCGCTCAACGATCTGGCGAAGACGGCACGGCGCTTCTGTGAGACGGTCAAGGCCGGCGACGACGCGACGCACGCCATGACCATCCTGCTGCGCAAGCTCGCGGGCTTCGCCGGACTGGTGCACGAGAACATGTACCGCTTCACCGGATGGCGTTTCCTCGCGATCGGCCGCTACCTGGAGCGCGGGCTGCACATGACCCGCCTGCTCGGGCACATGACCGGCGCCGACGCGCCGGACGGCGCCTTGGACATGTTGCTCGAGATCGGCGACAACGTCATGACCCATCGCCGCCGCTACAATGTCAGCACCACACGCCTGACCGTCACCGACCTGCTGGCGCTGGACCCGTTGAATCCGCGCTCGATCCTCTTCCAGCTGAACGAAATCCGTGTCGAGATGGAACAGCTCCCCGGCGCGCGCGTGAACGGCCAGATGTCGCCGCTGCTGCGCGAGGCGACGCGTCTGCAGTCGAGCCTCTCCGTCATGACCGCGGACATGATGGGCAGTAACGTCTATCACGATTTCGAGCGGGATCTGGAGAGGCTGTCGGACATGCTCGCCCAAACCTATCTCGGATAACCCATGCAATACGATCTCTCACTGCACATGGGCTATCGCTATGACGTTCCGGCCTCCGGATCGCATCACATCCTGCGCGTCCTGCCGCTTTCGCTTCCGGGCCGCCAGCGGCTCGTCGCCGGAGCCGTGACGATCGAGCCGGAGCCGGACGAAACCACACGTTTCGTCGACTTCTTCGGCCATCCGGCGACAGCGATCGCACTGCGCTCCCCCCATCCGCGGCTCGACATCCGCATGCAGGCAAGAGTCATCGTCGACGCCCAGCCGATCCAGGCCGATTTCTCCCCGACCCTCGACGGCCTCGCCGAGGAACTGACGACACTGTGGTCGCTCGATGCGAATTCTCCGCACCATTTTCTGGGGCCGAGTCCGCGACTGCCCGAAGTGGCGGCGATTGCCGGCTATGCCCGGACCGATCTCGACCGCGCCCGCACGGTGAGGCAGCTTGCCGAGAGCCTCTGCGCCAGGATCCACGCCGACTTCCGCTACGACCCGGATGCCACCACGGTCGATACACCGCCCAAGGACGCCTTTGCGCTGAAAAGGGGCGTCTGCCAGGACTTCGCCCACGTGATGATCATCGCACTCAGAAGCCTCGGTATTCCCGCCGGCTACGTCAGCGGCTTCCTCCGGACGATCCCGCCACCGGGCCAGGAACGGTTGGAAGGTGCGGACGCCATGCATGCCTGGGTTCGCGTCTGGTGCGGCAAGGCCACCGGATGGATCGAACTCGATCCGACCAACGACATCGCCGCCGGAACCGATCACGTCGTGGTCGCCTATGGACGCGACTACGCCGACGTCGCGCCCGTCATCGGCGTTCTGAAGAGTTACGGCGGACAGCAGACGATCCAGGCGGTGGACGTCGTTCCGACGAGCTAGCCCAACATTTTCTTGCACCGGCGCGCAGGCGGTGCCTCCGCTTCGCCCTCGCTTGCGAAAAGTCCAGCCGGATCATCGGCTTGGCGTTGACCGCTCATCCGGTGCCTGCGTCTGAGCGTCCCGCGAACGTGTGAAAGCCCCGGAATCCGACCGTTTGAACAATCGTCTAAAGCAGCTTTCGCTAAAATTTTACCGTTTCGTTTAATCCGAAGAGAAGGTCTTCCGTCTATTAGCTTTCCATCACCCTTCGACGACGGAAGAACATGATGATCGGCCTCGGTGAGAATGAGCGTACTTTCCTGCGTTTCCTGAAGGACCGCAGTGGCAATTTCGGCGTGATGACCGCGCTGCTACTGCCAGTGTCTTTGGCAGCGGCCGGTGTGGCGATGGACCTGACGAAGCTCGTCCAGGTCAAGAGCGCCCTGCAGGACGCGGCGGATTCCGCGGCCCTCGCCGCGGCGGCGGCGATGTCGGGCAAGGGCCTCACGGACGCCGAGGCGATCGCACTCGCCAAGAAGTTCATAGCGGGGCAGACGGCCAACAGCATCGCACCGAGTGCAGACGAACTCGGCCTGACGGAAGAGGAGATGCAGGCGAAGCTCGAGGAAGCTGCCGTCGGCACGGTCGAGCGCACGCCGAACGGCTCGGGCGAAATCTATGACGTTACGGTGAACAGCTACTACGACGTGCCGATGACCCCGCTGACCGGACTCCTCGGTTACGAGACGGTTCGTGTGAGCGTCACGAGTTCGGCCCAGAGCGCCACGGCCGAGACCAAGAACCCGCTTTCGATGTACATGGTCCTCGACCGTTCAGGCTCGATGGGCGAGAACACGAACGAGACGTATGCGGGCACGTGCTACACACGATATGGCTGGTCCTATTCGTGCACCAAATACTACACCAAGATCGAGGCCTTGAAATTCGCGGTCAAGGATCTGGCGGCCCAGCTCAACACGGCCGATCCGGACGCAAAGTACGTCCGCACGGCGGCCGTCTCCTACAACAGTTCGATGCAGACGCCGACCTCGTTCGCCTGGGGCACGACAAATGTGGTCAAATATGTCGACGCACTGACGGCCACCGGGGGTACCGATTCCTCGGCCGCGATGGCGACCGCCTACAAGGCCCTTGCCGGCAGCGGCGAGAACACGGCCCATCAAAAGATGAACGGCGAGACGAGCCCGAGCAAGTTCATCGTCTTCATGACCGACGGCGACAACAATTATACCAGCGCAGATACCGCGACGAAGAAGACCTGCGACTCGGCGAAGACTGCGGGCATAGAGATCTACACCATCGCCTTCATGGCGCCGGAGCGAGGACAGGCTCTCTTGCAGTATTGTGCGACCGACACGTCGCACTATTTCGACGCCCAGAATGCGGCCGACCTCGTCGCCGCCTTCCAGGAGATCGGCGAAAAGGCGACCGAGACCATGACCCGGCTCACCAACTAGACCGCAACCGCAAAATCGGCACATCCGTGGAACCGCGCCGGAAACGGCGCGGTTTTTTGTCTTTTGCCCGATTGAAAAACCGTCGTCTCCTCACCGACAGGTGCGGTGGTCATTTTCGCGCTTGCGGAATTCGTCTGTTGCACGTGCTTCGCAACGATGCGTAAACTGGCAGCGGTAACCACACGTGGTTGTCACCCCGCGCAACGTTCCGACGCAACGAAAGAAGTGCTGGCGAAGACATGACGAAGCCCAAAGGCAATGCCGATCTGCTGCAACCGAAACCCCGCATTTCCAGTCCCGACGTTCTTGCCGCGGAAATCATCGAGCACCTGACTTACGGGATCGGCAAGGACGCCAAGGTTGCCACGCCGCACGACTGGCTGACCGCGACTATTCTGGCGATCCGCGGGCGCATCATCGACAAATGGATGGACTCCACGCGGGAGGCCTACAGGACGAACGGCAAGCGGGTCTACTATCTCTCGCTGGAGTTCCTGATCGGTCGCCTGATGCGGGATGCGGTCTCTAATCTCGGACTGATGGACGAAGTCCGCCAGGCGCTCGCCTCGCTCGGCGTCAATCTCGACGTCATCGCCGAACTGGAGCCGGATGCGGCGCTCGGCAATGGCGGCCTCGGTCGGCTCGCCGCCTGCTTTATGGAATCCATGGCGACCGTCGGCATTCCGGCCTACGGCTACGGCATCCGCTACGTCCACGGCCTGTTCCGCCAGCAGATGGCCGACGGCTGGCAGGTCGAGCTTCCCGAAACCTGGCTCGCCCACGGCAACCCGTGGGAATTCGAGCGTCGCGAAAGCTCCTACGAAATCGGATTCGGCGGTGCGGTGGAGACGAACGGCGGCCCCGACGAGCCGCGCCGCTATGTCTGGAAACCCGCCGAGCGGGTTATTGCGACCGGCTACGACACGCCGGTCGTCGGCTGGCGCGGCGCCCGCGTCAACACGCTGCGCCTCTGGTCCGCCCAGCCGATCGACCCGATCCTTCTCGACGCCTTCAACGCCGGCGACCATATCGGCGCGCTGCGCGAGAGCAACAAAGCCGAAACGCTGACCCGCGTGCTCTATCCCGCCGACGCCACGCCGGCCGGGCAGGAACTGCGCCTGCGCCAGGAATACTTCTTCTGCTCCGCCTCGCTGCAGGATATCCTGCGGCGGCACCTGCAGCAGGGCAATGCCCTCGCCTCGCTGCCGGACAAGGTGGCGATCCAGTTGAACGATACCCACCCGGCGGTTTCGGTCGTCGAACTGATGCGCCTTCTCTGCGACATGCACGGGCTGGACTTCGACCAGGCCTGGGACATCACCTGGCGGACCTTCTCCTATACCAACCACACGCTGCTGCCAGAGGCGCTGGAAAGCTGGCCCGTGCCGCTCTTCGAGCGCCTCTTGCCGCGCCACATGCAGCTCGTCTACGAGATCAACGCCAAGGTACTGCTCGATGCCCGCCGCAGCCGGCATTTCGGCGACCAGGAGATTGCCCACATCTCGCTGATCGAAGAGAGCGGCAGCCGTCGCGTGCGGATGGGCAATCTCGCCTTCATGGGCTCCCACAGTGTCAACGGCGTCTCCGCGCTTCACACAGACCTCATGAAGCAGACGGTATTTGCCGACCTTCACAAGCTCTATCCGGACCGCATCAACAACAAGACGAACGGCATCACGCCGCGCCGCTGGTTGATGCAGTGCAATCCCGGGCTAACCGACCTCATCACGGAAGCGATCGGCGCCGATTTCAAGGACGATGTCGAGAAACTCCGCCCGCTCGACAACTTCGCCGACGATCCCGCCTTCCAGGAGAGATTCGCGGCAATCAAGCGCGCCAACAAGGAGCGGCTTTCCAATCTGGTGCTGAGCCGCATGGGCGTGCGCATCGACCCCTCGGCGCTCTTCGACATCCAGATCAAGCGCATCCACGAATACAAGCGGCAACTGCTCAACATCATCGAGGCGGTCTCGCTCTACGACCAGATCCGCTCGCATCCCGAGCGAGACTGGGTGCCACGGGTGAAGCTGCTCGCCGGCAAGGCGGCACCGAGCTATCACAACGCCAAGCTGATCATCAAGCTCGCCAACGACGTGGCGCGCGTGATCAACAACGACCCTTCGGTACGCGGCCTCCTGAAGGTGGTCTTCATCCCGAACTACAACGTCTCGCTGGCAGAGATCATGGTGCCGGCCGCAGACCTCTCGGAGCAGATCTCGACTGCCGGGATGGAGGCTTCGGGAACCGGAAACATGAAGTTCGCGTTGAACGGGGCGCTCACGATCGGCACGCTCGACGGCGCCAATGTCGAGATGCTTGAACATGTCGGGGAGGAGAATATCGTGATCTTCGGAATGACCGCCGAGGAAGTTGCGGCCGCCCGCTCCGACGGACACAATCCGCGGGCAATGATCGAATCCTCACCCGAACTGGCCCAAGCCCTCTCGGCGATTTCGGCGGGCGTCTTCTCGCCCGATGACCGTGACCGCTTCTCGGGCCTCGTGGACGGCCTCTTCCAGCACGACTGGTTCATGGTGGCTGCCGACTTTGACGCTTACGCAAAGGCGCAGCGCCAGGTCGACTCGATCTGGACGGATGCGTCCTCCTGGTATTCCAAGACGATCCGCAACACCGCCCGGATGGGCTGGTTCTCCTCAGACCGCACGATCAGACAATACACCGCGGACATTTGGAGAGCCTGATGACGAAAGCGCCGAAAAAGGCCGGGAAGACCGGCCAGACGGAGCAGCCATCCGCCGCCGACATCGCGGCCATCGTCAACGGGCAACACATGGATCCTTTCGCCGTTCTCGGCGTACACGACGCGGGCTCCGGTTTCCGGGCCCGCTGTTTTGTGCCGGGGGCGGAGACGATCGAGGCTTTCGCGCTCGACGGTACGCCGATCGGAACTCTGGCCTGCCTGCATCCGGCGGGCTTTTTTGACGGCCCCGTTTCGATCGCCACGTTCCAGCCCATTCGCTATCGCGCCACCCGCGGCGATGCCGAATGGATGGTCACCGATCCCTATAGCTTCTGGCCGGTGCTCGGCCCCATGGACGACTACTTCCTGCGCGAGGGATCGCATCTGCGCCTGTTCGACAAGATGGGTGCCCATCCGATGCGCCATCAGGGGGTCGACGGATTCCACTTCGCCGTCTGGGCGCCGAATGCGCGACGGGTTTCCGTGGTCGGGGATTTCAACGACTGGGACGGCCGCCGGCACGTGATGCGGTTGCGCCGCGACACCGGGATATGGGAGATATTCGCGCCGGACGTCCGGCCCGGATCGGCCTACAAGTTCGAGATCATCGGCAAGAATGGCGAACTTCTGCCGCTCAAGGCGGACCCGTATGCCCGAAAGGCGGAACTGCGTCCGAAGAACGCCTCCATCACCGCCGCCGAACTCGACCAGACCTGGGAGGACGAGCCGCACCGCAAGCATTGGGCATCCGTCGACAAGCGACGCCAGCCGATGAGCGTATACGAGGTCCATGCGGGCTCCTGGCAACGGCGTGACGACGGAGGGCTGCTGAGCTGGGACGAGCTCGCCGACCGGCTGATCCCCTACTGCGTCGACATGGGCTTCACCCATATCGAGTTCCTGCCGGTCACGGAGCATCCCTACGACCCTTCCTGGGGATACCAGACGACGGGGCTTTACGCGCCGACCGCACGGTTCGGGGAACCGGAGGGCTTCGCCCGCTTCGTCAACGGCTGCCACAAGGTGGGGCTCGGCGTCATCCTCGACTGGGTGCCCGCCCATTTCCCCACCGACGAACACGGGCTTCGCTGGTTCGACGGCACCGCGCTCTACGAGCACGAGGACCCGCGCAAGGGTTTCCACCCCGACTGGAACACCGCGATCTATAATTTCGGCCGCATCGAGGTGCTGTCCTATCTCATCAACAACGCCCTCTACTGGGCGGAGAAATTCCATCTCGACGGACTTCGCGTCGATGCCGTCGCGTCGATGCTCTACCTCGACTATTCCCGCAAGGAAGGTGAGTGGATCCCGAACGAATACGGCGGCCGCGAGAACCTGGAGGCGGTGCGCTTCCTCCAGAAGATGAACACGCATCTCTACGGCAGCCATCCGGAAGTGATGACGATCGCGGAAGAGTCCACATCCTGGCCGAAGGTCTCGCAGCCCGTGCATGAAGGCGGGCTCGGCTTCGGCTTCAAGTGGAACATGGGCTTCATGCACGACACGCTGAGCTATTTCTCGCGTGATCCGGTGCATCGCAGGTTCCACCATCAGGAGATCACCTTCGGCCTGCTCTACGCCTTCTCGGAGAACTTCGTGCTGCCCATCTCCCACGACGAGGTGGTGCACGGCAAAGGCTCGATGATCGCCAAGATGCCGGGCGACGACTGGCAGAAATTCGCCAACCTGCGCGCCTACTACGCCTTCATGTGGGGCTATCCCGGCAAGAAGCTCCTCTTCATGGGCCAGGAATTCGCCCAGTGGAGCGAATGGAGCGAGGAGCGCGCCCTCGACTGGAACCTGCTGCAATATGCCCTCCACGAGGGCATGCGCCGGCTCATACGCGACCTCAACCTGACCTATCGTTCCAAGCCGGCGCTACATGCGCGCGACTGCGAGGGCGACGGCTTCGAATGGCTGATCGCCGACGATCAGGACCGCTCCGTCTTCGCCTGGCTGCGCAGGGCGCCGGGCGAGAAGCCGGTCGCCGTCGTCTCGAACCTGACGCCGGTCTATCACGAACGCTTTTTGGTGCCGCTGCCGATTGCCGGAAGGTGGCGCGAAATCTTGAATACGGACGCCGAGATCTACGGCGGCAGCGGCAAGGGGAACGGCGGCAGGGTGACCGCCGAGCGCGGACCGGATGGGCGGATCGCGGCCTCGCTGTCTCTGCCGCCGCTCGCCGTCATCATGCTCGAACCAGAAAACTGACGCGGGAGGGGAACCCATGCAGGAAAGAAGAACACAACCTCTGGCGCGCGACGCGATGGCCTATGTCCTTGCCGGCGGACGGGGGAGCCGCCTCAAGGAACTGACCGATCGGCGCGCGAAGCCAGCCGTCTATTTCGGGGGCAAGACCCGCATCATCGACTTCGCGCTCTCCAACGCGCTGAATTCCGGTATCCGCCGCATCGGGGTCGCCACCCAGTACAAGGCGCATTCGCTGATCCGCCATCTGCAGCGGGGCTGGAACTTCTTCCGCCCGGAACGAAACGAGAGCTTCGACATCCTGCCGGCGAGCCAGCGCGTCTCCGAGACGCAGTGGTATGAAGGAACCGCCGACGCGGTCTACCAGAACATCGACATCATCGAGCCCTACGGCCCGGAATACATGGTGATCCTTGCCGGCGACCACATCTACAAGATGGACTACGAATTGATGCTGCAGCAGCACGTCGATTCCGGGGCCGACGTCACGATCGGCTGCCTCGAAGTGCCGCGTTCGGAGGCAAGCGCCTTCGGGGTCATGCACGTCAACGAGAAGGACGAGATCATCGCCTTCATCGAGAAGCCGGCCGACCCGCCGGGCATTCCCGGCAAGGAGGATTTCTCGCTCGCCTCGATGGGCATCTATGTCTTCCACACCCGCTTCCTGATGGAATGCCTGCGGCGCGACGCCGAGGACCCGAAATCGAGCCGCGACTTCGGCAAGGACATCATCCCCTACATCGTCGAGAACGGTAAGGCGGTCGCCCACCGCTTCGCGCGCTCCTGCGTGCGCTCGGAAGGCGAGCATACGCCCTACTGGCGCGATGTCGGGACGATCGACGCCTACTGGCAGGCGAATATCGACCTCACCGACGTGGTTCCGGAACTGGACATCTATGACAAGTCCTGGCCGATCTGGAGCTATGCCGAGGTGACGCCGCCCGCCAAGTTCGTGCACGACGACGAGGGGCGCCGCGGCTCCGCCATTTCGTCACTGGTTTCGGGCGACTGCATCATCTCCGGCTCCTCGCTCCACAAGAGCCTGCTCTTCACCGGTGTGCGCGCCAATTCCTATTCACGCCTCGAAGGTGCGATCGTGCTGCCGCGGGTGGTGATCGGCCGCCATGCGCGGCTCACCAACGTCATCATCGACCACGGCGTGGTGATCCCCGAGGGTCTCGTGGTCGGCGAGGACCCCGAACTCGACGCGCGGCGCTTCCGCCGCTCTGAAAACGGCGTCTGCCTGATCACCCAGACCATGCTGGACAAACTCGAAGCGGGAGCCTGATGAGAATTCTTTCGGTTACCTCCGAGATTTACCCGCTGGTCAAGACCGGCGGGCTCGCCGATGTTGCCGGCGCCCTGCCGCTGGCGCTGAAGGCCCATGACATCGAGGTGAAAACGCTGGTGCCGGGTTATCCCGCGGTCATGCGGGTCATCGGCAAGGCCGAGGAACGCCTCGTTCTTCCCGACGTCTTCGGCGTCGAGGCGCGCGTTCTGGAGGTCGAACACGAAGGCCTCGACCTCCTCGTCCTCGACGCCCCTGCCCTGTTCGACCGCACCGGCGGACCCTATCTCGACCAGAACGGTGCGGACTACAGCGACAACTGGAAGCGCTTCGCCCTGCTCTCGAAGATCGGCGCCGAGATCGCCGCCGGCGCGATCGAGGGCTGGCAACCCGATCTGGTGCACGCCCACGACTGGCAGGCGGCGCTGACGCCGCTCTACATGCGCCACTCGGCGGCGGCCGGAACGCCGTCGGTGATCACCATCCACAACATGGCGTTCCAGGGCCAGTTCTCCTCCGAGCTCTTCGCCCAACTCGGTCTTCCCGACCGCGCCTACATGGAATCGCTCGAATATTACGGGCGCGTGAGCTACCTGAAGGGCGGCCTGACCTCGGCCTCCGCGATCACCACGGTCAGCCCCTCCTATGCCGAGGAAATCCTCACCCCGGAATACGGCATGGGCCTCGAAGGCGTGATCGCGAGCCGCGCCAAGGATGTCTACGGCATCGTCAACGGCATAGACGCCGCCGTCTGGAACCCGGCCAGCGATCCGCTGCTCGTCGAAAACTACACCGCGGCGGCCCTGCGCAAACGGATGGCGAACCGCGCCGCGGTCGCAAGCCATTTCGGCCTGGACGACGATGATGGCCCGATCTTCTGCGTGATCTCCCGGCTGACCTGGCAGAAAGGCATGGACCTTCTCGCGGAGGTCGTCGACGACATCGTCGCCGCCGGCGGAAAGCTCGCCGTGCTCGGCACGGGAGATGCCGCACTCGAAGGCGCCATGCGCGCCGCAGCCGGTCGCCACAACCGGCGCGTCGGCGTCATCATCGGCTATGACGAGCAGCTTTCACACCTGCTGCAGGGCGGTGCCGACGCGATCCTCGTTCCCTCCCGCTTCGAGCCCTGCGGGCTCACCCAGCTCTATGCCCTGCGCTACGGCTGCGTCCCCGTCGTCGCCCGCACCGGCGGTCTCGCCGACACGATCGTCGATGCCAACGAGGCGGCGCTCGGCGCGCGGGCCGCCACCGGCGTGCAATTCTCGCCGGTCACCGCCGACGGACTGCGGCACGGCCTTCGCCGTGCCGTCCGCCTTTACGGCGACGCCAAACTTTGGACGCAGATTCAAAAGCAGGGTATGAAGGCCGACGTATCCTGGGGCAAGAGCGCCGAGCGGTATGCGGACCTCTATCAACGCCTCGTTTTGAAAGGCCATTGATTACATGATCAAAACCATTGCGACCAAACCTTACGACGACCAGAAGCCCGGCACGTCCGGCCTGCGCAAGAAGGTTCCGGTTTTCCAACAGGAGAACTACGCGCAGAACTTCATCCAGTCGATCTTCGACTCGCTCGAAGACTTCGCGGGCAGGACGCTGGTCATCGGCGGCGACGGGCGGTACTTCAACCGTGAGGTCATCCAGATCGCGATCAGGATGGCGGCCGCCAACGGTTTTGGCAAGGTGATGGTCGGCAAGGGCGGGATCCTTTCGACGCCGGCGGCCTCGAACCTCATCCGCAAATACAAGGCCTTCGGCGGCATCATTCTCTCCGCCAGCCACAATCCCGGCGGCCCGACCGAGGATTTCGGCATCAAGTACAACACGGGCAACGGTGGCCCGGCGCCGGAAAAGATAACCGACGCGATCTATGCCCGCTCCAGGGTCATCGACAGCTACAAGATCTTCGACGCCCCGGATCTGGACCTCGACGCCATCGCCACGCTTACACTCGGCGACATGACGGTCGAGATCATAGATCCGGTTGCCGACTATGCGGAACTGATGGAAGAACTCTTCGACTTCCCGGCGATCCGCAACCTCTTCGGCCTCGGTTTCCAGATGGTCTTCGACGCCATGAGCGCGGTCACCGGTCCCTACGCCAAGGAGATCATCGAGCGGCAGCTCGGCGCGCCCGAGGGCACGGTTCGCAACTTCACGCCGCTGCCGGACTTCGGCGGCCACCACCCCGATCCGAATCTCGTCCATGCGAAGGATCTCTACGACGAGATGATGAGCGGCGACGACGCCCCCGACTTCGGCGCCGCCTCCGACGGCGACGGCGACCGAAACCTGATCATCGGCCGCGGCATCTTCGTCACGCCCTCCGACAGCCTCGCGGTGCTTGCCGCCAACGCCCAACTCGCCCCCGGCTATTCCAAAGGCGTCGCCGGCATCGCCCGCTCGATGCCGACCAGCACCGCCGCCGACAAGGTCGCCGAGAAACGCGGCATCGGCATCTACGAGACGCCGACCGGCTGGAAGTTCTTCGGCAACCTGCTCGACGCGGGCAAGGTGACGATCTGCGGCGAGGAGAGCGCCGGCACCGGCTCGGATCATGTGCGGGAGAAGGACGGCCTCTGGGCCGTGCTGCTTTGGCTCAACATCCTCGCGGTGCGCGGCGAGAGCGTCGAGGACATCGTCACGCAGCACTGGGCGACCTACGGACGCAACTACTACTCCCGCCATGACTACGAAGGCGTCGATTCCGACGCGGCCAACGGGTTGATAGCGGCTCTGCGCGAGAAGCTGCCCTCGCTTCCCGGAACGAAGATCGGCGATCTCGTCATCGCGACGGCCGACGACTTCGCCTATCACGATCCGGTCGACAATTCCGTTTCGAAGAACCAGGGCATTCGCGTGCTGTTCGAGGGCGGCTCGCGCGTCGTCTTCCGCCTCTCGGGAACCGGCACCTCCGGTGCCACCCTGCGCGTCTACATCGAACGCTACGAGCCGGACGCCAACCGCCACAATCTTGAAACCCAGGCGGCTCTCGCCGACCTGATCGCTGCGGCCGAGACCCTTGCCGACATCCGGGCACGCACCGGACGCGACGCCCCGACCGTCATCACCTGAGGCGAAAACCGATGACCAGCTTTCCGCCCGGTGGCGTCGCACTGACGGCGAAGGGATGCGATTTCGCCGTGTGGTCGCACCATGCGGAACTCCTGGAACTGTGCCTTTTCGACCCGGCGGGCGATATGGAAATCTGTCGCCTGCCGATGACGCGCGACCAGAACGGACATCATCGCCTGCACGTGGAGGGCGTCCGGCCGGGCGCCCATTACGGCTATCGTGCCCACGGACCTTACATTCCCGATCAGGGCCACTGGTTCGACCCGTCGAAACTCCTCGTCGACCCCTATGCCAAGGAGATCGACCGACCGTTCAGACAGGATCCGCGCCTCGGCATCTTCGGGGAGAACACCGATTCGCTCGTCCCGAAGGCGATCGTGACGGAAGACGCGCCTGCCCCGCGAAAACCGCCTCTCTTCGCGCCCGGCGGGCTGATCTACGAGGTTCCGGTCAAGGCCTTCACCATCCTTCATCCGGAGGTGCCGGAGCACCAGCGCGGAACGATTGCCGCGCTCGCACACCCCGCCATCCTCGCACATCTGAAGAAGCTGAAAGTCGACGCAGTCGAGCTGATGCCGATCGTCGCCTGGCTCGACGAGCGCCATCTCGGCCCTCTCGGCCTCGTCAACGGCTGGGGCTACAATCCTATTGCCCTGATGGCGATCGATCCGCGGCTCGCGCCGGGGGGTGTGGCGGAGCTTCGTGACACCGTCGCCGCGCTCCATGCGGAGGGGATCGGCGTCATCCTCGACGTCGTCTTCAACCACACGGGAGAAGGCGACCGGCACGGCGGCACGATCTCGCTGCGCGGCCTCGACAATCTCTCCTGCTATCGTCACCTGCCGGACAATCCGGGCGTGCTCGTCAACGACACAGGATGCGGCAATGCGCTTGCCTGCGACCATGTGTACGTTCGTCGGCTGATCCTCGACAGCCTGCGCCACTTCGTGCTGCATGCCGGCGTCGACGGCTTCCGGTTCGACCTCGCCCCTATTCTCGGCCGCACCGCGCGCGGTTTCCACACCACGGCCCGCACGCTGCACGCCATCGCCTGCGACGACGTGCTTGCCGACCGGGTTCTGATCGCCGAGCCATGGGACGTCGGCCCTGGCGGATATCAACTCGGCAATTTTCCGCAGCCCTTCCTCGAGTGGAACGACCGGGCGCGCGATACCGTCCGGCGCTTCTGGCGGGGAGACGACCATATGCGCGGCGCCTTTGCGACAGCACTCGCCGGCTCGCAGGACGTCCTCGCCCGCCATGGCGAGACGATGTCGCGCACGGTCAACTTCGTCGCCGCCCATGACGGCTTCACGCTCCTCGATCTCGTCTCCCACACGCACAAGCGAAACGGCCGCAACGGCGAGAACAACCACGACGGCCACGACGAGAACTTTTCCTGGAACAATGGTGCCGAGGGCGCGACCGACGATCCCGAGATCGTCCAGCGCCGCCGCCACGACGTGGCCGCGCTCATCTCGACCCTGTTTTCCATGCGCGGAACGATCATGCTGACGGCCGGCGACGAGGGTGGGAGAAGCCAGCACGGCAACAACAATGCCTATTGCCAGGACAACGAGCTGACCTGGATCGACTGGCAGGCGATGGATCGCGGTCTCGTCAACCACACCGCCGTGGCCTCCGCGCTGCGCAAGCGCTTCGACGTTTTTTCCCGCACGGGTTTCTTCACCGGCGAGAACGGTGATGTCGAGTGGATGAACGCCGCCGGCGAGCCGAACACCATACCCGACTGGGAGGAGGCAGAAGGCGCGACGCTCACCATGATCCTGAAAACCCTCGACCGGGAGACCGGGCACGACGTCCGCATCGCCATTCTCTTCAACCGGGCGCAGCGGCCGCGCCATTTCGTGCTGCCGCAGACGTCCGGCCTTGCCTGGCACAACCCCTTTTCGGGCGAGAAGCTCACCTCTATCATGCTGCAGCCGCGAACAGTGGCTATATTCATCGAATACTAGCATAGACCGGCGTTGGTTCGACGTCGGCCGCAGGTTATGAGATTGCGGAGCGGAAATAGTTGCGACCCAGGGCTGCGCCGCACGCCCGACGTTCAAACGACAAAGGCATTTCAGACAATGGAAAATTCAGCGAGGACCCATGCCACGTGAGATTTCGCTTTCGGATGTCGCGGGGCTCGTCGGGCAGGAAATCGGCCTGTCGGACTGGATCACCGTCGACCAGTCGATGATCGATGCCTTTGCCGGCGCGACGAACGATCACCAGTTCATCCACGTCGACCCGGTGCGCGCGGCCGCCGAATCGCCCTTCGGCGGCACGATCGCCCACGGCTTCCTGACACTGTCGCTGCTCTCGACCATGAATTACAATTGCCTGCCGGTCATCCGCGAGCAGACTATGGGCATCAACTACGGCTTCGACCGCATCCGCTTCATGTCGCCGGTCAAATGCGGCAAACGGATCCGCGGCCATTTCGTCCTGACCGAGGCGCGCTTCCGCGGCGCCGGCATGATGATGACGACCTACGACATCAGCATCGAAATCGAAAACGAACGCAAGCCGGCGCTGACCGCTACCTGGATCACCATCGTGCAATTCGACCCCAAGGATCGCCCCGAAGGAGTGTGAGGATGGAGAAGACCGAGCTTGTCCGGCAATCCTTCCTGCGGCAGGCGCAATCCTGCGACGACCTCGGCTCTTCCTTCACCGCACGACTTTGCAAACTCGCCGCTACGCGGTTGGAGGAAGACACTGCAGTCGGAAGGCACGTCCTCAGATGGACAGGAGATCCGGCCGGCACCGGCGATGCACTCGCCTTGCGTCTTGCCGGTGCCCTGCACGCGCTGGTGCTCTGCGGTCTGGCGCCCTCCCTCGCCGCAGCTTACCCGCCCAACACTGTCGATGACGATTCGTTCTGGCAGGTCTGCAGAGCGACCTTCCGCGAACACGAAGCACTCATTCTGGAGCGACTGAAATCCGCCCCGCAGACCAACGAAGTACGCCGCTCCGCCGCGCTGCTGCCGGGCTTCCTGACCATCGCCGCCCTGACGCACAAACCGCTCATCCTCTCCGAGGTCGGGGCAAGCGCCGGCCTGAACCTGCAATGGGACCGTTATCATTACCGTCTCGGCGATTCCGTCTGGGGCCCTGACTCGACGGTCGTGCTCGAACCGGAGTGGCAGGGTGCTGCGCCGCCGGTAGCCGATATTGCCATCCGCGAAAGAGCGGGCTGTGATCTCAACCCGCTCGATCCCTCCTCCGCCGAGGACTGCCTGCGGCTATCCTCCTACATCTGGGCGGACCAGAAGGATCGGCTGGAACGCACGCGCAACGCCCTCGAGATCGCCCGCAGCGACGGCCTCACGGTCGAGCGCGCCGACGCCATCGACTGGCTGCGACGGCGGCTCGCCATCCCGCACCGGGGCGCCGTGCATGTGATCTATAACACCATTGCCTGGCAGTACCTGCCCGATACATTGAGGGAAGAAGGCGAGGCACTGATCCGGCACGCGGGACAGGAAGCCTCGCACGAGGCGCCACTCGCCCGCCTGCAACTCGAAGCCGACGACAGGCCCGACGGCGCGGCGTTAACGCTTGAAATCTGGCCCTCGGGCGAGCTCCGGGAGATTGGCCGTGCCGACTTCCACGGCCGCTGGATCAAATGGAAGGGCTGGGCAGGCCTCTGAGCGGCCTGCCCTGAAGCGATCAAACGGCAGCGTCTTCGGCTGCTTCGGCAAGAAGCCCGAAGGCATACTCGGCAAACGACCGCCAGCATTCGACGCGGAAGGTTTCCTCGTCGACGCGATGGAGCACGATCTCGATCTTGCCGAGCACCGTGCGTGCGGCAGCACCGACCGGGAAAATCGCGAGAGACAGGTCGAGCGGGCAGCCGGCATTCAGCGTGTTTTCCGCGCCCGGCCCCGAAACAACGATCGCCGTGTTGCGGTGGGAAACGTCTGTCGCGGCATGCACCGTGCCCGCCTCGGCACAGGCGGCCATCAGGTCGCCGCCCTGCTCGTCGATCACCAGCCATTCGTCCGGCCCGAGCCAGAGGGCGGTGCGGCCCTTGGCCGAGGCCGAGGTCTTCGGCTTGACGGGGAGCTTGACGCCGAGTGCCTTCGACAGGCCGGCGACAGCATCTACTCCCGCCCGCAGCGAGATGCGCTCCGCCGGCGCCGCCGGGGTCAACCGAACGACCGTCGAGCCGCCATGGGCGCCTTCCAGCACCGATTTCCGAGAAGCCGCCATGAGATCAGCCATGGATGCGTACCCCTTCCTTGTCAAAGAACACCATGTCCGTCACTTCGACGGCGATGGTCTTGTCCGCCATCGGGACATAGAGCGTTTCACCCATGCGGTTGCGCCCGCCCGCCACCATCGCGATCGCGATCGACCGGCCGGCATTCGGCGACCAGTAGGAGGAGGTGACATGGCCGAGCATGGTCATCGGCTTCGGCTGGTTCGGATCGGCGACGATCTGGGCGCCTTCCTCCAGCACCGTGTTCGGGTCCTTCGTCAAAAGTCCGACCAGTTGCTTGCGGCCATCCTTGACGAGATCCGGACGCTTGAGGCCGCGGATGCCGACGAAGTCCGTCTTCTTCTTCGACACCGCCCATGCGAGGCCGGCATCGTCGGGAGTGAGCGTCCCGTCGGTGTCCTGACCGACGATGATGTAGCCCTTCTCGGCGCGCAGGACGTGCATGGTTTCCGTGCCGTAGAGGCAAGCCTCCATGCTTTCGGCCCGATTCCAGACGGCTTCCAGCACCGAGGCGCCGTAATCGGCGGGCACGTTGATTTCGAAGCCGAGTTCCCCCGTGAAGGAGACGCGGAAGAGCCGGGTCGGCACGCCGCAGAACTTGCCTTCGGCGACGCTCATGTGCGGGAAGGCTTCGTTCGAGATGTCGATGCCTTCGACGAACGGCGCGATGATGTCGCGCGCCTTCGGCCCCTGCACCGCGATCACCGCCCACTGTTCGGTGGTCGAGGTGAGCCAGACCTTGAGGTGCGGGAACTCCGTCTGCAGGTAGTCTTCCATGTGCTGGAGGACACGCGGCGCGCCGCCAGTCGTCGTCGTGACGTGGAAGCGGTCCTCGGTGATGCGGCCGACGACGCCGTCGTCATAAACGAAGCCGTCTTCGCGGGTCATGATGCCGTAGCGGGCCTTGCCCGGCTTCAGCGTGTCCCACGCATTCGTGTAGAGAAGATTGAGGAAGGTCGCGGCATCCGGGCCGACCACCTCGATCTTGCCGAGCGTGGAGGCATCGAAGACGCCCGCGACATCACGAACCGTCTTGCACTCGCGATTGACGGCCTGGTGCATGTCCTCGCCCGCCCGCGGATAGTACCAGGCGCGCTTCCAGTTACCGACGTCCTCGAACTCGGCGCCCTGCGCCGCCTCGAAGAAATGCATCGGCGTCTTGCGGGTCGGATCGAAGAGATCGCCGCGGGAGTGGTTGATCAGCGTGCCGAAGGTCACCGGCGTATAGGGCGCGCGGAAGGTGGTGAGGCCCACCTGCGGGATCGGTCTGCCGAGCATTTCGGCGGCGATCGCCAGGCCGTGCATGTTGGAAAGCTTGCCCTGGTCGGACGCCATGCCGTTGGTGGTAAAGCGCTTGATGTGCTCGATCGAGTGCATGCCCTCGCGCACCGCAAGGCGGATATCCTTGGCACAGACGTCGTGCTGGAAGTCGATGAAGGCCTTCACGGTGGTGTCGGGCCCCGCCCCTTCCGCAGCGCCGATCATGCCGCCTGTCCAGTCGAAGGCGTTGCTGCCGGAAAACTGCACCGCGGTTGCCCCGGCAGCACCTGCCGCCGCGGCCATCGCCGCACCGGCCGAGGATGCCTCGTCGAGGATCGCCTGCAGATCATCGGTGCCGTTGCAGCTGCCGACCGAGACGCATTCCTGCGCGTAGACATCCGGCAGGAAGCGGTCGTTCGCGGCATCGAACTTGAGCTTGCCGCGCGACTGCGAGAACAGATGCACCGACGGCGTCCAGCCGGCGGAAACGAGAAGGGCATCGACCTCGATCTTGCGCGACGCACCGACGCCATTGCGGCGGACGGTCATCGACTTGATCCGGAGACGGCCGGCGGTGTCCACGACGCCGTGGCCGACCAGCACGTCGATGCCGAGCGAACGGGCTTCCGCCAGCACCTTTTCGCCGGGCTTTTCGCGGCAATCGACGATCGCGACGACGGCAACGCCGGCGCGCTTGAGGTCGAATGCGGCCTCGTAGGCGGAATCATGGGCGGTGTAGACGCCGACCTTGGCACCGACGGCGACGCCGAAGTGGTTCAAATAGGTGCGCCCCGCGGCCGCCAGCATGATGCCCGGACGGTCGTTGTTGGCGAACACCATGTGCCGCTCGATCGAGCCGGTGGCGAGCACGACGCGCTTGGCGCGGACCTGCCACAGGCGCTCGCGCGGCAGACCCTTGGCGGGCTTCGCGAGGTGATCGGTCACGCGCTCGGCCAGCGCCACGAAATTGTGGTTGTAGTAGCCGAAGGCAGTGGTGCGGGTGAGAAGGCGCACATTCGGCATCGAGGCGAGCTTTGCCGCGACGGCCTGCGCCCAGTCGTAGCCGTTCTGACCGTCGACGGTTGCGGCGGTGTCGTAGTGGAAGGCACCACCGACTTCCGGCTGCTCGTCGCAGACGATCACCTTTGCTCCGGCTTCCGCCGCAGAGAGGGCTGCGGCAAGGCCGGCCGCCCCGCCGCCGACGACGAGAACGTCGCAGTGGGCGTAACGGCTGGAATAATGATCCGGATCGGCCTCCTTCGGCGCGACCCCGAGACCGGCGGCGCGGCGGATGAAGGGCTCATAGATCGAATGCCAGAAGCTCTTCGGCCACATGAACGTCTTGTAGTAGAAGCCGGCAGCGAAGAACGGCGAGGCAAAGTCGTTGAGCTCGCCGATATCGAAGGCAAGGCTCGGCCAGCGGTTCTGGGTGCCGATCTTCATGCCGTCGAAGACTTCCTGCACCGTCGCACGCACGTTCGGCTGGCGGCGCGCCGCGTCACGGCTGACATCGAGCAGCGCGTTCGGCTCTTCCGGGCCGGCGGTCAGGATGCCACGCGGACGGTGATACTTGAACGACCGGCCGGCGAGATGCATGCCGTTGGCGAGCATCGCCGAGGCGACGGTATCGCCCTCGATTGCCGTCAGGCTTCGGCCGTCGATGGTGAAGCGCGCGGTTCTGGCTGGCGTGAGACGGCCCTTGCCGGGAATACGGTTGGCGCCGCTCATTTGGCAGCTCCCTTGTCTTGGCTGTTGAGAACGGCGGCGACGTCGGGTTTCGGTTCGCCGGCCTTGTAGGTCATCAGGAACTTGTCGCTCACGGTATCGCGCACCGCGTTGAAGAAGCGGCCGCAGCCGTGGATGTGGCGCCAGCGTTCGAAGATGAGGCCCTTCGGGTTGTCACGCAGGAAGAAGTAGTCCGCGAATTCCTCGTCGGAGATTTCGGCGATGTTGGCGGGGCGCACGATGTGGGCCTCGCCGGCGCCGCGGAATTCGAGCTCGGAGCGCTCTTCTTCACAATAGGGGCATTTGATCAGCAGCATGATGAGCGGTCCTCGGTATCAGTGCGCCACGGCAGCGGCGGCCGCCTCGTCGATCAGACGGCCGGTGCGGAACCGGTCGAGCGTCAGGCCGGCGGCGAGACGGTGCGGTTCGCCCCGCGCGATCAGATGCGCGAAGAGATTGGCCGAACCCGGCGTCGCCTTGAAGCCGCCCGTTCCCCAGCCGGCGTTGACGAAGAGGTTCGGAACCGGCGTCACGCTCTGGATCGGCGAACGGTCGGCGGTGTTGTCGGTGATACCACCCCACTGGCGCATCATCTTGACCCGGCGGAACATCGGGAAGAGCTCGCAGATGGCGTCGAGCGTATGGGTGATGATCTGCAGGCCGCCGGTCTGGGAGTAGGAGTTGTACTGGTCGGTGCCGGCGCCGATCACGAACTCGCCCTTGTCCGACTGCGAGATGTAGGCATGCACCGAGTTCGACATGACGACGCAGGGGAAGATCGGCTTCATCGGTTCGGAAACGAGCGCCTGCAGCGGCGTCGAATGGACCGGAAGCTTGATGCCCGCCATCGCCATGACGACCGAGGAATGACCCGCGGCGGAAACGCCGATCTTCTTCGCGCCGATGAAGCCGCGGCTCGTATCGACCCCCGTCACCTCGCCGTTCGGGCCGCGCCGGATGCCGGTCACTTCGCAGTTCTGGATGATGTGAACGCCGCGGTCGGATGCCGCACGTGCAAAGCCCCAGGCGACGGCGTCGTGACGCGCCGTGCCGCCGCGGCGCTGCAAGGCGGCGCCGTTGATCGGGTAGCGCGCCGTCTTCGAGATGTCGAGCGGCGGGCAATAGGCCTTCGCCTGCTCCGGCGTCAGCCACTCGTTGTCGATGCCGTAGAGAGTGTTGGCATGCACATGGCGCTTGAAGGACTGCATGTCGTGGATGTTGTGCGACAGCATCATCACGCCACGCGGCGAGTACATGACGTTGTAGTTGAGATCCTGGCTCAGCCCTTCCCAGAGCTTCAGCGAATGCTCGTAGATGTCCATGCTCTCTTCATAGAGATAGTTGGACCGGATGATCGTGGTGTTGCGCCCGGTATTGCCGCCACCGATCCAGCCGCGCTCGAGCACGGCGACGTTGGTGATTCCATGTTCCTTGGCGAGATAGTAGGCCGCGCCCAGGCCATGGCCGCCGCCGCCGATGATGATCACATCATAGGACGACCGGGGCTCCGGAGAGGTCCACTGGGCGTCCCAGCCCTTGTGACCGCGCAGCGCCTCGCGTGCCACGGCAAAAACCGAATACTTGCGCATTTCGCCTCAAACTCCTGTGGTTCAGGCAATTGGGTAGGGCCTTACCAGTCGCAAATCAATATGCCTTGCGAGCGCCCTTTTGCGACGCATTGCCCTCCGGCTTTCGACATGGACGGCAAAGATGGCGTTTCGCGGGATTTTTCTGCCTGCCGCACCTTCCCCATCTGGACTTTCCAGGCCCGATCTGTTATTCGACCGCCAAATCGTCAGGCGTGCGCCTCACGAAGCGAGAGATTTTTAGCCGGCGATCTGCTCCGGCGAGACCACAACTCTAAACCAAAGGAACGGGATAAACGTGCAGGTACTAGTCCGCGACAACAATGTTGACCAAGCGCTTCGCGCTCTGAAGAAGAAGATGCAGCGCGAGGGTATCTTCCGTGAAATGAAGATGCGCGACTATTATGAAAAGCCGTCGCAGAAGCGTGCGCGCGAAAAGGCCGAAGCCGTACGCCGCGTCCGCAAGCTGGCCCGCAAGCGTATGCAGCGCGAAGGTCTGATCTCCGCCGGCCGTCCGGGCCGCTGATCCGTCGTTTTTTCGACGTTTTCCGATGTTCTAAGGGCGGGGGCGACGGGTCGCCACCGCTCTTTTCATTTGTGAAGCCAAATACCTGCCCTCGTTACGGAAAGCATACCGGAAAATGGTCGTCACTTCTGTTTCCCCTCATGCCCTGGCACACAAGGTCGAGGAGCATCGCCGTGTGCGTTTCGGTTTCATGCTGGGCACGGCGGCCATGGTTGCAGCCCTCGGGCTTTCGGGCTGCCAGTCGACTTCGACGACGAGCGATATGATCCGTATCGACCGGGCGCAGGGGTCGGAAGAGAACATTGCCTCGCTTTCGGCCGTTATCGCCGCCAATCCGCAGGATCCCGAAGGCTATAACGTCCGCGGCTCCGCCTATGGCCGCGCCGGCGAATTCCGCAGGGCCGTCGACGACTTCAACACCGCACTGAAACTCAACCCGAATTTCTACCAGGCCTATGCCAACCGCGCGCTCGTGCTGCGCAACATGGGCAAGCCGGTGGAAGCGGCGAACGACTACAGTGCGGCGCTGCGCATCAACCCGAGCTACGACGTCGCCTATATCGGCCGCGGCAACATCTATCGGCAGGCGGGCCGAATCGACGAGGCCTTCGGCGATTTCAACCGCGCCATCGAACTCGACACCACCGACGGGCGCGCCTACCACAATCGCGGCCTGATCTACCAGCTCCGCGGTCAGCACGACAAGGCGATCGACGACTTCTCCAAGGCCATCTCGCTGTCGCCCAATTCGCCCGAGCCGCACAACGGTCGGGGCATCTCCTATCTGGCATTGAACAACGACGACAACGCTTTCGCCGACTTCAACCACGCGATCGAGCTCAATCCGAAGCTCGCGGAATCCTGGGCCAACCAGGCGTTGGTCTACGAGCGGCGGGGCGACAAGGCCCGCGCAGCGAAGTCCTTCGCGCACGCACTGTCCCTCGACACGAAGTACAAGCCGGCTGCCGACGGCCTCGCCCGCACGCGCGGCGCGTCGAGCTGACCTGCAGGGGCCGCCGAGCCCCTCCCCATTTTCGATCACGCAAGCGCCGTCCGCCGGTGCATTCGGCGTTGCCGTCATGTCGGCAGAGACGAGCGTGCCGTCAAAAAGAAAAGGCCCCGCAGAGCGGAGCCTTGAAATCTGTGGTCGAAGGCCGGTCCGGCATCAGCGCAAGAGGTAGATGCCGGCGATCGTGAGAACGACGAAAAGGACCAGGCCGCCGAAGAAGCCGCCTGCGGTGAAGAAGCCGGCCGCCATCGCGATCATCAGGGCGGCGAGCACGACAGTGCCGTATTTCGCGCCGGCGATGAAGAGACCATAGGTCTTCTCGTGTTCGGCATAGTTCATCGGTGCGCCGGTTTCGACGGGTCCGGTGTGGTGTTCGCTCATGATCTGTCTCCCCTTGAGGCGGCCGCGATTGCTGGTCGATGATACCGTCCTGCGGCAACGCTGTTGCTGCGGCGCGATCCATCGCTCTTCCCTTCCGTCCGACTTATACCAAGCTCGGCGGAAGCGCAATCGGCTCGCAACTGGCGCTCAGGTCAAAAGTGGACGCCGCTGACCGCTCCCTGAATGTGTCCCTCCGCCACCAGCCGCGCCGACGGGCGGATGGTGAGCGGCGGCAGGCAGGCCCCGCTGTGCCGCGCGAACATCAGCCGCCGCTCGTGCTCGCCGGAATCGAAGAAGGGATAACGCTTGAGCAGCTTTGCGCCCGTCTTGTGCGTGTCGGTCGCGAGAAGGTTCAGTTCGAGCCCGTAGATCTCGGTCATGCGCCGCTCGATGACGGTATCCGCGTAAAACACCCGCTTGTAGAAGGCCGAATGCGCGGGGCGCACGTGCTGCAGCACCCGATCGGCCTTGAAATAGGCGGCAGCGACGATGCTTGGTCGCAACGTGATGTAGGGAATGACGGGGAGTTCCGCAGCCACCTGCGGATCGGCGGCGAAGCGTGCCGGGTCGATGAGCGTCAGTCCCGCATCGAGAAAATCGTCGATCGCATCCGGAAAGACGCCCGAGGACTGGCAGACCGGATGATCGGGCGTGACGTAGTGCAGCCGGATCGTGCTCACCAGCTCTTCGAAGTAGTAGACGCCGAAGACGTAGGCGTGATCATCGAAGTCGATGTCGTCGAGCAGCCTGGCGCCTCCGACGGGCAAGACATCGGCCGCCTTGTAGGCGCGGTAGCGCAACCGTTCGATCTCCCCGAAATCCTCCGCACATTCGATCCGCCGGTATTCGACATGGTCGAGAAGCTGCATCAGTCGTCCGGAAAAACTGTCCTCGACGGAGACATGTACATTCATCTGAAAAACTCTCGGTTAACGTTTCATTAACCAAAGAATAGCAGTCGACTGCGATTTTCACAGTCTCACCAGTACAAAAGCGTGCAATTTAACGGAAATTATGGTTAACAGCACACGAGAGGGCGTTGGCCGCGCCCCGGCTCAGGCGAAAAACCCCTAAATTTATACTGGATTATACTTTAGGACTTACTTGTCGACGTGGGCAGTGCCGAGACCCGGCGCCGCCCTGGCGGTCATCTCGGCGCGTTCCGCCAGCAGGCCGATGGTTTCCGCGGCGACCGGCATCGAGTAGACATAGCCTTGGATCAGATCGGCACACTCGTACTTCCGCAGCAGGGCGAGCTGATCCTCCGTCTCGACGCCTTCTATGACGATCTGGAGGTCGAGCTGGCGCGACATCGTCACTATGCCGCGAAGCAGACGGAAGCGGCGGGCATCCTCGGAAATGTCGAGGACGAACGAGCGATCGATCTTCACGACGTCGACCGGCAGCGTATCGAGGTAGCTGAGGCTCGAGAAACCAGTGCCGAAATCGTCGATGGCGATCGTGATTCCTTGCGCGCGCAACTGCTCGAGAATGAGCCGCACATTGGCCACTTCCTCGACGAGGCTTCCTTCCGTGACTTCGAGATGAAGCCTCTCGGGCGCAAGACCGGTCTCCTTCAGCGCATCCATGACGATCTGGATGATCGCTTCATTGCGCAGGTCATGCTCGGAAAGATTGACCGACACGCTGATGTACGGCGGCCATGCCACACAATCGCGACAGGCCTGGACGATCATGAAGCGGGTAATGTCGGAAACGATCCCCATCTCCTCGGCGATATGGATGAAGACGTCGGGCGGAATTGCTCCGCGTTCCGGATGGGTCCAGCGCGACAGCGCCTCGCAACAGTCGATGCGGGAACCGTCGAGCCTGTACATGGGCTGGTAGACGACGCCGAGGGAGCCGGCAGCCACCGCCGCCGCGAGATCGGCCTTCAGGCGCTGCCTTTCCACGTAGCGCGCATCCATCTCCTGCGCAAAGACCGTGAACACTCCCTTGCCGCGGGATTTCGACTCGTAAAGCGCCAGATCGGCCTTGATTTGCCACTCCTCCATCCGAAGGTCGGAACTGTCCACGATTACGCAGCCGGCACTGAACGATACCGGCATCGTCGTTCCCTCGACCTCGTAATCGGCGCTCGCCGCGGCGTGGAGGCTGCGCATTCGCGCCTCGAGGTCCGTATCCCTCGCGACGTTCGGGAAAAACAGGGCGAAGTGATCCCCGACGAGATGACCGACGAGCGCCTCCCGACCGGCAAGCGCCAGCAAACGGTTCGCGATCGCCACCAGCAGCCGGTCGCCGGCGAGATGTCCGCGCATGTCGTTGACGTGCTTCAACTCCGCCACGTCGAGGACCATGAAGCCCACTTCGCCCGGCTGCCGGCGCCTGGCGAGTTCGTCCTTCACCAGTTCGGAAAAGTAGTTGCGATGGGGAAGTCCGGTCAGGGCGTCAAAGCGGACCATGTGCAGGATCTGCCGGTCGGCACGCACCCTTGCGGTGACGTCCTCGAAGATGAGCACCACGCCGCCTTCCGACCGGCGCGTGGCGGAGAACTCGAGGATCATGTCCTCGGAGAACTGCATGACGGCGCGCGAGATCGTCCCGTCCGTCAGCTGGGAAAGCTGCTTCTGGATCAGTCCCGGCATGGAGCCGTCGACAAACGCATGGCGCGTGCCGTAGCGCAGGACGACGTCGAGATCGCAATTCTTGAGCTGGGTGCGGTCTCCGAGGTGAAGGAGTTCGCAGGCCTTGCGGTTGATGACCTCGATACGGTTGTCGGGATCCAGCATCAGGAGCCCGTGCGTCATGTTGTTCAGCGCCGTATCGAAACTGCCGGCGATCTTCTTCATCTCCTGCGAGGCGACCACGTTCTCGTAGAGAAACTCACGCACGCCGGTCGCCATCGACTGTGTCGTGAGCATGAAGGGGATCAGCATGATCGACAGCAGCAGCTTGTAAGGGTCGTCGGCGAACAGCGCCGCGACGATGATCGGCAGGCAGGCGGCCATGGTCTGGAGGCTGACGGCGAGGCGCGATCCGTAGTTGCGTCCTACCACTGAAACCATGGAAGCCATGGTGACGGCCACGCAGGCCAGTTCCACGAAGGTGTCCTCGAAGAAGAGTATGGCATAGCCGCAGCCGATGCCCAGGATCGCTGCCGTCGACGCCGCTCCAACGACATACCGATGCTCCCAGCGAGCGATCACCTGACGGCTCCACAGGGACTTGTCGGCCTTGCTGAAGCGGGCGAAGAGCCTGATCCGGTGGGCGAAGACGAGGAGGAAGGCGAGCGACAGGCCGATATAGAAAAAGTCCCTCGTCTTAAGATAGACTGCCATATACGTGAGGATGTGGGCGCCCATGCCGACGAAGAGCGTCTGGCGGTTGCCGAACAGGGACTCGACGAAGGACAGATAGACGTCCGTCGGCACAGCTGCACTTCGAGCCTTCATCCAGGGAGCCTCCTCCGCGACGGGCACGGTATAAAGAAGAAATTAAGATTTGATTGCGCAAGTATGAACGAATCTCCGCAGTCCGGTACCCGTCGGGCATTACCCTTGGCAATCCGGCAGCCGGCCGACGACATGCGGCAAGGCCCCGGGAAAGGCCGCCAAGCCAGGGTTACCCCTCGAATATTACTGAAACCACTTTAGTCTTTAGTCTAAATTTCCGAGGGCGGACCAAACCGCGACCGCAATACATCAACAATCGCTAATCAATTACCAAATTCCCTGATCCACGGGTCAAACTGTGCCATATCGGCCCGAGACTGTATAGATCGCCAGAATTCCGGACGATTTGACGAGGATCAACGCCGTTGCCGGGCGAGGACCGCGCTACGGGTGCGGCTGGGGACGAGTCATGCCCCCGGCCGTCGACTTGCCGGCACCCCCAGCGGACACCTGCCCTGCTTCGCCGAGGCCTAATGATGCCGCGGTTGCACCATCCTCACCCTTGCTCTATGGGAAACTACGGGTTTTAGGGAGAGAAACCGATATGTCATTACTATTGGCGATCAGCCGTTTGATCGACGCGATCAACGGTGCAATCGGACGCTGGGTGTCGTGGCTGTTGCTCGCCGCCGTCCTCATCAGTGCAGGTAACGCCGTCGTCCGCAAGATGTTCGACATCTCGTCGAACGCCTGGCTCGAGCTGCAGTGGTATCTCTACGGAACGGTGTTCATGCTCGCAGCCGCCTATGCGCTGCTCAAGAACGAGCATATCCGCATCGACATCATTTCCGGCGGGTGGAGCAGACGGACACGCAACTGGATCGACCTGATCCTGCACACCATCTTCCTCGTTCCCTTCTCCTTCCTGATGACCTGGCTCGCCTGGCCGTGGTTCTGGAACTCCTACAGGATCGGGGAGATATCCTCGAGCGCAGGAGGCCTGATCGTCTGGCCGGCGAAAGCCGCCATTCTCGTCGGCTTCCTCCTCCTGAGCGCCCAGGCAGTGTCCGAGATCATCAAGCGGGCAGCAATCGTGTTCGGCTACCTCAAGGACCCGTCCGAAGACAGCCACGAAGTGACGGGACACTGACATGATCGATTTCATCGCCCACAATCTCGCCCCGATCATGTTCACCTCGGTGATGCTGATGCTGCTGCTCGGCTATCCCGTGGCCTTCACCCTCGCCGCCGGCGGCCTGATCTACTTCGCGGTCGGCGTCGAACTCTCGGCAATCTCGCCGGAGATCCGGCTGTTCTGGCCGCTCCTGCAGTCCCACCCGGACCGCATTTACGGCGTGATGTACAACGACACCCTGCTGGCCATCCCGTTCTTCACCTTCATGGGCTTGATCCTCGAACGCTCGAGGATGGCGGAGGACCTGCTGGATACCATCGGTCAGCTGTTCGGACCGATCCGCGGCGGTCTCGCCTACGCTGTCATCCTCGTCGGTGCCCTGCTGGGAGCCACCACCGGCGTCGTCGCTGCCTCTGTCATGGCGATGGGCCTGATCTCCCTCCCGATCATGTTGCGCTACAACTACAATCGCCCGTTGGTCGCCGGGACCATCGCCGCATCGGGCACGCTGGCACAGATCGTTCCGCCCTCGCTCGTCCTGATCGTGATGGCCGACCAGCTCGGCCGCTCGGTCGGCGACATGTATGTCGGCGCACTCTATCCGGCGATCCTGATCGTCGGCGCTTACTGCGCCTACATATTCTTGATCTCGCTGATCCGCCCCAAATGGGCCCCTGCCCTGCCGCTCGAGGCCCGCACCCTCGGCGGCGGCGTGACATCGCTGGCGGCGATGATCGCGGCGGCGGCCGCCCTCTATTTCATCGGGCACAAATACCTCTTTACCGGTATCGCAAGTCCCGAATGGCGCCTCGTCGCAGCGCTCGCCTTCGGTGTGGTCGCCGTCTATCTCGTCGCGCTTGCCAACCGCCAGTTCAACCTCAACCTGATCTCGCGGCTTGCGCAGCAGGTCATCATCGTGCTGATCCCGCCGCTGGCGCTGATCTTCCTGGTGCTCGGCACGATCTTCCTCGGCATCGCGACGCCGACCGAAGGCGGCGCCATGGGCGCGACGGGCGCCCTCATCATGGCCGCCCTCAAGGGACGTCTCTCGCTTCCCACCCTCAAGCACGCTCTCGACGCCACCACGAAGCTCTCGGCTTTCGTGATGATGATCCTCATCGGCGCCCGCGTCTTCGGCCTGACCTTCTACGGCATCAACGGCAATGTCTGGATCGAGGAGCTGCTGACGGCGCTTCCGGGCGGCGAATACGGCTTCCTGATCGTCGTCACGATCATCGTCTTCATCCTCGGCTGCTTCATCGACTTCTTCGAGATCGCCTTCATCATGGTGCCGCTCTTGGCGCCGGTCGCGGAGAAACTCGGCATCGATCTCGTCTGGTTCGGCGTCATCCTCGGGATCAACCTGCAGACCTCCTTCCTCACCCCGCCCTTCGGCTTCTCGTTGTTCTACCTGCGCTCCATCGCGCCGGCAGGGCGCTGGAAGGACGAACCGACCGGCAGGATGATGGATGGCATGAAGACGCTGGACATCTACAAGGGCGTCCTTCCCTACATCGTGATCCAGTTCGTCATGATCATGGTCGTCATCGCCTTCCCCGGCCTGGTCATGCGCTACAAGTCGAGTGTGGAAACGATCAACCCTGCCGACGTAAAGATCGAGGTTCCGGGCTTTGGCCAGGGCGGGGGCATGTCCCTGCCGCCGCTCGGCCAGGACGGCGGAACCGGTGCGCCGAACTTCGGCCTGCCGCCACTCGGCGGCACAGGTTCGCAAGCGCCCTCGATGGGCCTGCCGCCGCTCAATCTCGGCGGCGAGCAACCGGCTCCTGCGCCGGTCCCGGCACCCGGTGCGACAAGCCCCAACATGGACCTGAGCCAACCTCCGGTCATCAAGTAGGAAAACGAGCAACGGCGCCCGCGAGGCGCCGTTGCTTTTTGCTGCATTACTCTTCGTGCATGCCACGACAAAAAGAAGAGCCCCGGGATCGCTCCCGGGGCTCTGTATCCTTGTCCGCGGCAGAAGCTTAGAGCTTGCCGGCGCGCTGCTGGATCATCATGAAGGTATCGAAGGTGTATTCGCCGAGCTGGGCCCAAAGATAGGCGTCCTTCTTGAAGGCCAGCTGGTCGTCGTAGACCTTCTTGAAGCTCGCACTCTGAGCCGACAGTTCGGTATAGATGCCGAGAGCCGACTGGTAGCAGGCCTCCAGGATTTCCTGGCTGAACGGACGCAGCACCGTGCCTTCGGCAACGAGCTGCTTCAGCGCCTGCGGGTTCTTGGCGTCGTATTTCGCCATCATGTTGGTGTTGGCGAAAGCGCAGGCGTCCTGGAGGATGGCCTGGTAGTTCTTCGGCAGGCTGTTGTACTTTTCGAGATTGAAGAAGCCGTGAACGACCGGACCAGCTTCCCAGAAGCCCGGATAGTAGTAGTATTTGGCGACCTTGTGGAAGCCGAGCTTCTGGTCGTCGTAGGGACCGACGAATTCCGCGGCGTCGATCGTGCCCTTTTCAAGCGCCGGATAGATGTCGCCGCCCGCGAGCTGCTGCGGCACGACGCCGACCTTTTCCAGCACCTTGCCGGCGAGACCGGCGATGCGCATCTTCAGGCCCTTGAGGTCGTCGACTGTGTTGATTTCCTTGCGGAACCAGCCGCCCATCTGAACGCCCGTGTTACCTGCCGGCAAGCCGTAGAGGCCCTGCGTGGCGTAGAACTCGTTCATGAGGGTGTTGCCGTTACCCTGGTAGAACCACGCGTTCTGCATGCGCGCGTTGAGGCCGAAGGGAATGGCGGTACCGAAGGCGAAGGTCGGCTCCTTGCCCCAGAAGTAATAGGACGTGGTATGAGCGCTTTCGACCGTGCCGGCGGCAACGGCGTCGACGGCCTGCAGGCCGGGTACGATTTCGCCGGCGGCAAAGACCTGGATGTTGAAATTGCCGTCGGTCGCGGCAGCGACGCGCTCGGCAATATCGGTCGCACCGCCGAAGATGGTGTCGAGCGACTTCGGGAACGAAGACGTCATGCGCCAGGTGATCTTCGGATTTTCCTGGGCGATGGCCGGTGCGGCCAGGACGGTGGATGCAGCAACGCCTGCGCCCGTTACCCCGGCTTTTTTGATGAATGAACGACGATCCATAAAAGTAAAACCTCCCTTTAGACCTGCCGCGACAGGAAAGCTCCCTCCCCCGCCCAGCAGCAGTCCCCGCGAGATAACCATTTTGGATGAACCCTTTCAAGCGCTTGGGCAATATTCTTTCGGCCTATAACGATTGCCTGTTCCGACAATCTCGCCCCAGCTCGCAAATGCTGGGCATTTCCTGCCTCCGCCCATCTCTTTTGGCGGGTTCCTGCCCCGCAACGGCTGTGGAAAGACTATTGACTTCCGCTGCCGGAGCACGGCAGAAATCGCACATCCCGCCGCATCTTCCGGAGCCCATGATGCCGAAGCCGATCATCGCCATTCCCGCCGACATCCGGGAGTTCGACGGCACCCTCTGGCATGCGGCACAGAATCAGTATGTCCGCGCGGCACTCAAAGTCGCCGACGTGATGTCGTTCATCATTCCGGCCTTCGAGGAAGGCAACGACACGGATGCACTGCTCGACCGCGTGGACGGATTGCTCGTCTCCGGCTCGGCGACGAATGTGCACCCCTCCCTCTATGGTGCCGAGGCCAAAGAGAGCGACGGGCCGTTCGATCCGGCACGCGATGCGACTACCCTGCCGCTCATCCGCCGGGCGCTCGAACGGGGCATTCCGCTTCTGGCGATCTGCCGCGGCATACAGGAACTCAACGTCGCGCTCGGCGGCACGCTCGCCACCGAGATCCACGAACAGCCCGGTGTCTGGGATCACCGCAAGCCGGCCGGCGTCGAACGCGACGTCGCCTTCTCGATCCGCCAGGACGTGATCGTCGCCGAGGGTTCCTGCATCGCCCGCTATCTCGGCGCCGGCAAGGTCAAGGTCAATTCGCTGCACCGCCAGGCGATCTCGAAGACGGCGCCCGGGCTGCAGGTGGAAGCCGTGGCGGAAGATGGCACGATCGAGGCCGTTTCCGTGATCGGCGCCCGCGGCTTCGCCGTCGGCGTGCAATGGCATCCGGAATACTGGGCCGAAACCGACAAGCCCTCCCGCGCCCTCTTCGAAGCATTCGGCGAGGCCGTGCGCACCTATGCGAGCGCGCGGGCGCTCACGGCGTGAGGCGATAGAGACCGCTACTCGGCTGCCTTCTGCGGCGTTTCCGGCACCGGCGTCAGGACCCGGCCAGTCTCGAACCAGCCAATCAGATTGTCGACGACCAGATCGGCCATGGCGTTGCGCGTCGGCACGGAGGCCGAGGCCACGTGCGGCAGCAGCGAGACGTTCGGAAAGCCGAGCAGCGCCTGCGGCACATGCGGTTCGTCCTGAAAGACGTCGAGGCCGGCGCCGGCGATCGTGCCGTCGCGAAGGGCTGCGATCAGCGCCTCCTCATCGACCGTCCAGCCGCGGCCGACATTGATCAGGACGCCGTTCGGGCCGAGCGCCGAAAGCACCTCCGCATTGATTGCCTTGAAGGTTTCCGGCGTTTTCGGAACGATCGAGATCAGCGTATCGACTGCCTCGGCAAGGGCCGTCAGCGAGGGAAAGTAGCCGTAGCCGAGATCGGTTCGCGGTCGGCGGGTGTGATAGCTGATCCTGACCTTGAAGGGTTCGAGCCTGCGCGCGATTTCGAGGCCGATGCGGCCAAGCCCGTGAATGCCGACATGCCGGCCCTTGAGAGAAAGCGGCGAGAGGGGAAACGGCCCTTCACGTTCCCATCGACCCTGGCGCAGCCACGTTTCCGCCTGCGGCAACTGGCGAACGGTGTTGATGAGCAAGGCGACCGCGGTGTCGGCGACCTCGTCGTTCAGCACGTCCGGCGTGTTGGTGACGACGATCCCGCGGCCTGCGGCTTCTGCGACGTCGACCGCATCATAGCCGACGCCGAAACTCGAAATCACCTCGAGATGGGGAAGCCGCGCGATCCAGCGCCCCGGCAGGGCGCCGGAAACGGCGACGCCGCGAACACGCTCGGCCTCCGCCTCGCCAAGCTCCAGCTCCGGTCCGTGCGGCACGCGCAGGACCTCGAAACGGTCTTCGAGCCTTTCGATGACCTTGGGATTGATACGACCGGGCACGAGGATGGTCGGGCGCGGGCGTATCGCCATGGTCTGCTCCTTATCGCTTGATGGGGCCGGTCGACTGGCGGATGCGCATTTCCGGCTTGATGAGGTGGATGCCGTCCGGCTCGTGACTGCCGGCCAGTTTATCGAGAAGCGCGCGGGCCGCAAGCCTTCCGACTTCCGCCTGACCGTTCCAGACCGTCGTCAATGCCGGTGTCGCAATCGACGCCTCCTCGAGGTCGTCGTATCCGGTGACCGAAATATCCTTGCCGGGGATGAGGCCGGCGCGCGCGATGCCGTTCATCAGACCGATCGCCACGAGGTCGTTCCAGCAGACTGCCGCCGTCGGCTTCTGCGGCAATGACAGGAAATGCACCGCCGCTTCGAAACCGCCCTGCTTGGTGCGCGGTCCCGGAATGCGCAGCGCCGGATCGACCTCGATGCCAGCCTTGCGCAGCGCATTGACATAGCCCTGGTAGCGGTCTCGCCCCGTCGACGTCTGGTCCGTGCCGCCGATCATCGCGATGGTCCGATGGCCGAGCCCGATCAGGTGATTGGTGGCGAGCGAGATGCCGTAACTGTCGTCGCCGCGATAGGTCGGCAGGTCGAGGCCTTCCATAGAGCGGGCGATGAGGATCGCCGGCATGCCGTTTTCCTCCGCCAGCATGACGTCCTCTTCCGGCGTACCGATTGCCGGCGACATAATTACGCCGTCGCCGCCGAGCTGCAGCAGCGTCTCGATGAACGTCCGCTGCTTTTCGACGGAATCGTAGTGATTGGAGAGGATGAAGGTATGGCGGCTGCGGTCGAGCTCGCTTTCGATAGCTTTGAGAATTTCGCCATAGAACGGGTTCATGATGTCGTGCACGACGACGCCGATGATCCCGGAGCGCGAAGTCCTGAGGCTGGCTGCACGGCGATTGTAGATATAGCCCAGATGACGGGCCTGTTCCTTGATCTTCTCGCGCGTATCGACCGCGACCAGCGGGCTATCGCGCAGGGCCAGCGATACGGTGGCGGTCGACAGTCCGAGAGACTCGGCTATCGTGGAAAGCTTCACTTTTTGTGCCACGTGTCCTCCCGGGGCAATCGCGTTCGCTCGCGGAGGAAAACCTCGCCTCCCTCCCGCGATTAAACGTTTTAATTAAACAATTTAATTGCGGATTTCAATTCCTGTTTTCAGCCGTGAAACGACGTCGCGCTCGGCGACCTTCAACGCTTGCCGATCGCCGACTGCAGGTTCTCCTCGACTGTCAGAAGCAGCCGCAGCAGTGTCTTGGCCTCCTTTCCGGAAAGGCCGTGCAGCGCCTCTCGTTCGCACGCCTCGGCAGCGGCCACGATGCGCTCGAGACTGGCGCGACCGCCATCGGTGAGAAAGACCTTGGTGAGACGATGATCGAGCGTGTCCGCCCGCCGCTCGACGAAGCCCTGGGCTTCCATGCGGCCGATCGTGCGTGTCATGGTCGGCGCCTTGACGCCGAGCTTCTGGGCGAGCGCACCCGGCGTCAGGCCATCCTCCCCGGCGAGCGCCTGGACGACCCCATCCTGGCCGGCATAGAGGCCGCAATCGGCAAGATTGCGGGAGAGAAGCGTTCTGAGCGACCGCGCCGTCTGCGTGACGAGCGGCGCGAAGGCGCCGTTCACGACCTCCCGCCCGGCATCCTTTTTCTTCTCCGCCTTGTCTTTCTTGCCGCCCTTCTTGTCTGCCTTGTCCTTCTTCGCCATCTCTATGCTCCGACAGTGATCGCTGATCGTCGGCATGATAAGCCGGCTAACCTTTACAACGCATTGAAACGCCGTCCGCAGATCGGATAAAGTCCAAGAATGTCCCGACCGCACCGCAATTTTGCCGACAACGACCCAAATCTCTCCGCGAAGGAGCGCCGCGACTGGATCGCCGTCCTGCCGCTCGGCGCGCATGAGCAGCACGGTCCGCACCTGCCCTTCGAGACGGATCGCCTGATCGTCGAGGGGATCGTCGAAAGGCTGATCGCCGCCCTCCCCGCCGACCTGCCCGTCACCTTTCTCCCGGCGGAGCCGATCGGCTATTCCATCGAACACATGGACGTTCCCGGGACGCGAAGCCTCGGCTATGGCGAGGCCGTCGAGCGCTGGCTTTCGATCGCCGGCGATCTGGCGCGACAGGGCATCCGCAAGTTCGTGATGCTGAATGCCCACGGCGGAAACTCCCCGCTGATGACGATCGTCGCCACCGAGGCGCGCGTGCGCTTCGCCATGCTGGCCGTGGCGACGAGCTGGACCCGCTTCGGCGTACCGGAAGGCGCCGTCACGCCTGAGGAAAAGGCCATCGGCATCCATGGCGGCGATATCGAAACGTCCGTCATGCTGACGCTTCATCCCGACAAGGTCGACATGGAGAGGTCTGCGGACTTTCCCTCCCGCCAGGCGGACTACGCCCGGCGTTTTGCCCATCTGCGCGCCTACGGCCCTCATGCCTTCGGCTGGAAGATGGCGGACCTCAACCCGCAAGGGGTAACCGGCAACGCCGCGGCCGCGACGGCGGAAAAGGGCGAAGAGCTGATCGCCCACGCCGTCCATGGCCTCGTCGAGCTCCTCGAGGACGTTCACGCCTTCGACGTCGATGAACTGCATTAGAGACGCAAGGGCAGGCGAGCCTGCGCCAACAAAGCCTTTGAACTGTCGCACGCCGCAGCCTATATGAACTCAACCGCACCGGGGGCACCTGTCCGCCCAGTTCACCCATCGAGGTTCCTATGTCCGAAGTTGCAGCAAAACCTATTCCCGTCACGGTCCTGACCGGCTATCTCGGCGCCGGCAAGACGACCTTGCTCAACCGCATCCTCTCGGAAAATCACGGCAAGAAATACGCCGTCATCGTCAACGAGTTCGGCGAGATCGGCATCGACAACGACCTGATCGTCGAGTCCGACGAGGAAATCTACGAAATGAACAACGGCTGCGTCTGCTGCACGGTGCGCGGCGACCTGATCCGTGTGGTCGAGGGGCTGATGCGCCGCCCCGGCCGCTTCGACGGCATCATCGTCGAGACGACCGGGCTTGCCGATCCGGTGCCGGTCGCCCAGACCTTCTTCATGGACGACGACGTTCGTTCGAAGACCGAACTCGATGCCGTCGTCACGCTCGTCGACGCCAAACACCTGCCGCTCCGGCTGAAGGACAGCCGCGAAGCCGAGGACCAGATCGCCTTTGCCGACGTCGTCGTCATCAACAAGGCCGATCTCGTGAGCCACCACGAGCTTCATCGCATCGAGGACATCGTCCACGCGATCAACCCGTCTGCCCGCGTCTACACGACCACCCGCTCGGGCGTCGACCTCGCAAAGGTGCTGAACCAGGGCGCCTTCAATCTCGAGCGCGCGCTGGAGAACGATCCGAGCTTCCTCGACCACGATGATCCCGACCATGTCTGTGGTCCCGGCTGTGACCACGATCATGGGCATCACCACCATCATGACCATGATCACGACCATCACCACCACGGGCACGATCATCACCACCACGATCATGGCCCGTCCGCCATCCACGACGTGACCGTCACCTCGATCTCGCTGCGCGGCGGCGAGATGAATCCCGACCGCTTCTTCCCGTGGATCCAGAAGGTGACCCAGACCGACGGTCCGAACATCCTCCGCCTCAAGGGCATCATCGCCTTCAAGGACGACGAGGAACGCTATGTCGTCCAGGGCGTGCACATGATCATCGAGGGCGATCACCAGCGCCCGTGGAAGGACGGCGAAAAGCGCGAAAGCCGTCTCGTCTTCATCGGCCGCGACCTCGACCGCGAAAAGCTGGAAAAGAGCTTCCACGCCTGCGAGGCCGCAGCATGAGCCTGAAGACCGTAGAACGGTATTCCGACCGGATCATGCCGACGGGAAAGAAAGCCTGATGCCGACGGTCGCCCCGCTCGATATCGAAGGCCACGTCGTCGCTGTCGCCTTTCTCGGAGACATCCCCTTCTTCGCCGCCGCGTCCGGCGCCATCCACCGGCTGGACGGCGGCGACAAGGTGACCGAGGCCCACCAGGGGCTTCTCACCTGCGTCAAGGACCACGCCAGCCAGACGCTGGTAACCGGCGGCGAGGACGGCAAGGTCCTGAGAGTTGCCCATGACGGCAGCGTCAGCACGTTTGCCGAAGTGCCGCGCAAATGGATTTCCGTCGTCGCGGCGGGTCCGCAGGGTGCGATCGCCTACGCGCACGGCAAATCCGCCTTCGTGCGGCTCGCCGACGGAACGGTGAAGGAGTTCACCGAGCAGCGTACGGTGGAAGGAATCGACTTCGCACCGAAGGGACTGAGGATCGCGCTTGCCCGTTACAACGGCGTAACGCTTCACTGGATCGGCACCGCCGGCACGCCGGTCGACCTCGAGTGGAAGGGCGCCCACACCGGCGTCACCTTCTCGCCGGACGGCCGTTTCGTCGTCACCACGATGCAGGAGAGTGCACTGCACGGCTGGAAGCTCGACGGCAAGGCCAACGAGAGCCGCCACATGCGCATGACCGGCTATCCTGCCAAGGTCAAGTCGCTCTCCTGGTCGCCGAAAGGCAAATGGCTCGCCTCCTCCGGAGCACCTGCGGCGATCGTCTGGCCCTTCGCCGGCAAGGACGGTCCAATGGGCAAGGCGCCGCTCGAACTCGGGACGCGTGCCAACATCCTGGTGACCAACGTCGTTTTCCATCCCGCAGACGAGGTTCTCGCCATCGGCTTCATCGACGGCATGATCCTCGCGGTCCGCGTCGCCGACGGCAAGGAGGCATTGCTGCGCCGGCCGGGCAAGGGCGCGATCACCTCCATGGCCTGGAGTGCGAACGGCAAGCTGCTCGCGTTCGGCTCCGAAGCCGGCGACTGCGGCGTGGTGGATATCACGGGGTAGGACCGCCGCTTGAATTGCGGCTGCCGCTGGGCTATCGCTGGCCTATGGCGACACACTCATCGACCCCCCGGAAGAAAACCCTGCGGTACAAGATCCTCCGCGCACTGCGGCTCGTCGAAGAGGCGGAACGCGAGGACCTGATCTACTACCGCACGGGCGGCGAGAAGCGCCGTGCACATGCCACTTGGTACCGCGGCGAGACAACGAACTTCTTCCCCGACAAGAAGGCGATCGCGAAGGCAGGCGCCGTCGACGAGTATGTCGGCAAGGGATGGTTTCCCGAAGCTCCCTTCATCACCAAAGACCACTACATCACGGCCTTCGGGAGCTGCTTCGCGGCGGAAGTGACGCGCTTTCTCTATCGCGAGGGTTATCAGGTCTTCGGCCGCGACATGAAGCTCAATTCCTACGTCGTCCGAAGCGGCGAAGGCATCGTCAACTCCGCGGCGATCCGCCAGCAATTCGAATGGGCGTTCGAGGGCAAGACACCGAAGATCGAGCTTTGGCACAACAAGGACGGCGTCCCGGGAGACTATTCGGAAGACGTACGCAAGGCGACGCGGGAAATCTTCGAAAAATCGGACATTTTCATTCTGACGCTCGGGCTTTCCGAAGTCTGGTACGACAAGCCGACCGGCGAGATCTTCTGGCGCGCCATTCCCAAACGTGATTTCGACCCGAGCCGCCACGGTTTCCGGGTGCTCGGAGCAGTGGAGAATCTCGACAACCTGCGGCGAACCTATGAGCTGATCCGGACGCACCGGCCGAACGCGACCGTCATCATGACGCTGTCCCCGGTTCCACTTGCCGCAACCTTCCGTCCGGTATCGTGCATCACCGCCAATTCGGTCTCGAAGGCGTCGCTCCGCGTCGCGATCGACGAACTCATGCGCGAGGTCGGCCCCTCTTCGCAGAGCGGTCTCTACTATTTCCCGTCCTACGAGATGGTAACGTCTTTCCTCCCCGACCCGATGAAGGACGACTTCAGGCATCCGACGGAGTCAACGGTCGAGTTCATCATGCAGACCTTCAAGAGACGTTTTCTCAGCTAGCGGCAAGCGCCGCGGCGATCCGCGCCTTGATATCCGATTTGATGCGGTTTTTGGTGGCCGCGATGTCAACCGGCGCCGGCCATTCCTCCATCTTGGCAACGAACGGCCGCCGGAACCAGTGCTGCCGACCGTGACGGGTGAGCCCGATCTCCTCGACGATTTCGGTTCGATAGCTCTTCGGCCCGATGAAGACGGTCGGGATTCCCATGGCGACACACGGCATCGCGCAGTGGATACGCGAGGTGACGACCAGCGCCGCCTTCTTGCCGTAGGTCTGAACGACCTCACGGGCGTATTGCAGGCGCGTCTCCGCCGAGACGTCGATGAAGCGATGGCTGACATGCTTCACCGTCAGGCCCTTGCGGAACATCTTGGGCGACAGGTAGCGATCCTCCACCTCGACCATGTAGATGGAATCGGGAGCACGGTCGGCAGGGGCGTCGAAGGTCAATGTCGAGCAGAGCGACAGATAGGCGTTGACGCCGAGAGAGCGGATGAAGTCGACGGTGCCCTGGTCGCGGCAGCCGATAGGCTCGTGCTTCTTCAGGTAGTCGGCATGACGCGCGATGGTCGGCTTGGCATGCTTCTGGACATGAAAGCCGAAGAAAATCGGCTTGATAGACGGGCTTGGCGGCCAGTTCTCCATCTTCGAGAGAAACCAGCCGTTGGTCACCAGCAATGTCTCGGGACCGTCATAGTTCTTCAGGTGGTCCCGGTTGAGAAAGACATCGACCGGCGGCAGATGCTGCATCACGGCAACGCTCTGGATATCGTCGCCGATATTGTTTCCTTCCCACTTCAACGCCGCGATTTTCATCTAAACTCGTTCTCCCCGTGAATGTCGGGGCATAATATGCCGTCTGGCGGATTGCAACCCCGGTCCGCTTGCTGTGTCGGGCGGAGCCGCCAGCGCCCCGGCGGAACGCACTCTGGACGGCAGGCACAAAAAAGCGGCCGCGGAAGTGATTCCGCGGCCGCCTCCGATGGCGCGACTTAGAAGCGGTAAGTCACACCACCGCCGATGAGCCAGGGATCGAGCTTGGCGTTGCCGGTCAGGTCTGCACCGCCAACCGTGACGTCGAAATCGGGGCGCAGGAAGATCTTCTTGACGTCGAAGTTGACGCCCCAGTGCTCGTTGATCATGTAGTCGAAGCCGGCCTGCAGGGCGAAGCCGAACGTATCCTTGACATGCAGGTCGGTCGCGCTGTCGGCATCCTGGTTGTAGAAGATCGTGTAGTTCACGCCGGCGCCGACATAGGGCTTGAAGGCACCGAAGTCGGTGAAGTGGTACTGCAGGGTGAGCGTCGGAGGCAGAACCCACGTGCTGCCGATACGGTCGAGGCCGGCGAGCGAGCCTTCACCGTAGATGCCGGCCCAGGTCGTGCCGAGGATGAGTTCGGCGGCCAGGTTGTCCGTGAAGTAATAGGTGATGTCGAGCTCGGGGATGACCGAGTCGCTGTAGGAGAGATCCGAGCCGGCGACGCCGTCGACCGAACCTTCGTCATTGGTGATGACGCCGAGGCCGCGTACGCGGATCTGCCACGGGCTGACGGCGCCGATTTCCTCGGCAACCGGGGTGGGCTCGACCGCGGGCATCAGGTCCGCCGCGCCGGCCGCCTGGGCGAACAACAGGATTGCAGTGGTTGCGGCAAGAGCGCTGATCCGCCTTGTGCAAGTGGTGGTCATGGGGTCTCTCCTTGGTCAGTCGTTTGGCCTGAAGCCATGGCGCCGACTATCCCCCACGCACACTGTCACCGGTTGCGCCAGATCAATATTTCACATGTTAATCAAATGCCGAAAATCAATCATCGAAAACTGTGACTTTTTTGCAATGCGAAACTTGACGAAAGACATTTTACATAGAAGAATCTGCGACTTAACGACACATCGTCCCGCATCGCCGAACTGCAGCGTCCACAGCCTTCCGTCTTCTGCGACCCGGAGGTTCGCACGCAGAAGGCGAATCGACCTCCGGAGAGAACGCAGATGAAGCTCCGCGCGGGTGCCGTATCAGCCCTTCTGCCGCCGTCCCGCTCGCGACAGCTTGCGGCCGCTGCCGACGACCATGCCGGCGGCGTCATCAAGCCAGCCGGCTCTCAGTTCCAGCGCCAGGAAACGCTCGCGCGCGAACGGCCCCGGCATGACGAGATGCCGGGTCTTCTCGACCTGGAAGCCGAAGCGCTGATAGTAGGGCGCGTCGCCGACCAGCAGGATGGCGCCGTGGCCGCGGGCTTTCGATTCCGCGATCGCCGCCCGCATCAGCGCCGAGCCGACACCCTTGCCCTCGTGGGCACCGTCGACCGCGAGCGGCCCGAGCAGGAGCGCGTCCACCGGTCGGCTATTGCGGTCGACGCCGGCCTCGACGTTCCACAGTCGCACGGTGCCGATCACGTGACCGTCGGCATCGCGGGCAACGAGTGCGAGGCCTTCGGCCGGAACGCGGCCTCGGCGGATCTTCTCCGACGACTTCTTGCGGCGGTCGGCCCCCATCGCGCGGTCGAGCAGGATTTCGCGCGCGACCACGTCGGCGGGCGTTTCGTTTTCGATGACGAAGGCAGGTGCAGGCGCGAAAAAGGCGCGCACCGTATCAAGAACAGTGGCCATGTCGACCTCCCATCCCCAAAGCGTTTCCGATGACTTTTTGTGATTGCCGCGCCGGATGTACCGGCGCGGTCGGGCGTCAGATGACGTAGGCCTTGAGCGGCTCGAAGCCGTTGAAGGCGACCGCGGAGTAGGTCGTGGTGTACGCACCCGTGCCTTCGATCAGAACCTCATCGCCGATCGTCAACGAGACCGGCAGCGGATACATGTTCTTCTCGTAGAGGACGTCGGCCGAATCGCAGGTCGGGCCAGCGAGCACGCAGGGCTCCATCTCGTCCGCGTCACGCTCCGTACGGATCGGGTAACGGATCGCCTCGTCCATGGTTTCAGCGAGACCGCCGAACTTGCCGATGTCGAGGAAGACCCAGCGGTGCGCGTCGTTGTCCGATTTCTTCGAGACGAGCACGACCTCGGCCTTGATCACGCCGGCATTGCCGACCATGCCGCGACCCGGCTCGATGATCGTCTTCGGAATATGATTGCCGAAGTGCTTCTTCAGCGCACCGGTAATCGCCAGGCCATAGGCCTCCGCCGACGGGATGTCGCGCAGGTACTTGGTCGGGAAACCGCCACCCATATTGACCATCTGCAGGTGGATGCCCTGCTTGGCGAGCGAGGCGAACACGCGCTTGGCGTCGGCGAGGGCCGAATCCCAGGCGTCGACCTTGGTCATCTGCGAACCGACGTGGAAGGAAACGCCGTAGGACTCCAGACCGAGCTGGTGCGCGTAGACGAGCACGTCGACGGCCATCTGCGGAACACAGCCGAACTTGCGGGAAAGCGGCCATTCCGCACCTTCGCCATCCGTCAGGACGCGGCAGAAGACGCGGGCGCCGGGCGCGGCGCGGGCGATCTTTTCGACTTCCTCGTGGCTGTCGACCGCAAAGAGGCTGATGCCGAGTGCATGGGCGCGCGCGACGTCACGTTCCTTCTTGATGGTGTTGCCGTAGGAAATGCGGTCCGCGGTCGCGCCGGCGTCGAGCGCCATCTGGATCTCGGCGACGGAGGCGCAGTCGAAGCTCGAGCCGAGCCCGGCGAGCAGCGACAGGATTTCCGGAGCCGGATTGGCCTTGACGGCATAGTAGATCGCGCTGTCCGGCAGGGCGTGCCGGAAGGCGGAGTAGTTGTCGCGCACGACATCGAGGTCGACCACGAGGCAAGGACCTTCCGGTCGTCGGGACTTGATGAAGTCGAGGATGCGGGCAGTGGTCATCGGTCTATCCCTTCCATATTCCAACGAGCCCGGAACCTGCGAAAGTTCCGGAAGGACAAAGGGCGACGAGAGATCGCTCGAAACCAGTCGGTGGAGACACCGGTACCGTACGAACGCTCGACGCGCGAAACGATGGATGAACGCACTCTTGCCTGAGCGCATAAATCCGCTTTGTCTGCCATGGATTGGAGGGAGCCCCTACCGCACGTCCGGCAATGATGGTGTGCCTCTTCAGTGACCCCGGCTGATGGAAAGCCGGCAGAGAACCAGAAAGGCCCGCACCGTCGTTGCTTCAAGATGTCCTCGCATTTCCCGGTTGGCCGGAATAGCGACTGGAGGGGTTAGTTCCAGGTACCTTACCGATGACCTCACCTTAGGGATTTCTCCCAGTTCGAGGGTCGGCGGACACCCACAGGCACGTGCGACTTTGGGCAAGCGAGGAGATAAGAACATTCGCAGTCATAATCAAGCGTTTTTTGCCCTGTTTCCTGAAAATGAGATTGAACGATCTTCCGCTTATGTTCACAATTCGGCGCAGTTCGCGAAGGAGCCCGCATCATGGATACTTTGACCCGCATGCGCGCCTTCATCGACGTCGTCGAAGCCGAAGGCTTTTCCGCCGCCGCCCGCAAGACCGGTCGCTCGAAGGCCCTGCTTTCCAAATACGTCCGCGAGCTGGAGGACGAACTCGGCGCGCTTCTTCTCAACCGCACGACGCGCCAGTTCTCCCTGACCGGGGCCGGCCACACCTACTACCGGACGGCCTCCGACATCCTGAAGGAGATAGACAACCTCGCCGACCTGGTGCGCGAGAACAATGCCGACATCCGCGGCAAACTGAAGGTCTCGCTGCCGCGCACCTTCATCGACGCCGATGTAGGGCAGTCGCTGATCGACTTCGTCAAGGAACACCCCGATCTGTCGCTGGAGATCGTCGCCGAGGACCGGTTCGTCGATCTGATCGAGGAGGGTTTCGACCTCGCGATCCGCATTACCAAGCTCGACGATTCCGGTCTGATCGCCCGCAAGCTTTCCGATTTCCGCGTCTATGCCTGCGCCACGCCCGCTTTCGTCGAGAAGCATGGACCACTCACGCATCCGCAGGACCTTTCGCGAGTCCCCTTCCTGATCGACACCAATTCGCGCTCCCACAATACGCTGCGTTTCCATGACCCGAAGGATGGCGGCTTTTCCGTGAGCGTCAGCGGTCCGATCGAGGTCAACAGTCCGCAGGCGACGCTCCGGGCCGCGCGCGCAGGGCTCGGTGTCGCAATGATTCCCGACTTTATCGCGAGACCCTACCTGCAATCCGGAGAACTCGTTTCGCTCTTCGACGACTACCTGCCGTCCGACCGGGGCATCTACGCCGTCTATCCCCATCGTCGCTACTTGCCGGCAAAGGTCCGCGCCTTCGTCGACTATCTCCACGGCTGGTTCCGCAAGAACGCCTGAGGGTTGCGAGACCGGCACAGAAGAGACAGTCCAACTTCCGTCCCAATTCTGGTAAAGGGAACGATGACGGATCGCCGAATCCCGTGATGCGAGCACAACGACAGGGCACCATGAAGAAAACTCTCACGCCGGCGGCCGCAGCGATCGCCCTCGCCCTGCAGCCGCTGTCTGCTCTTGCCCATCCGCATATCTTCGCCGAGGCGCGGCTGGAGGTCGTCGCCGACGCAGGAGAGATCACAGAAGTCCGCAATGTCTGGCGTTTCGACGACGTGTTCTCATCGAGCGTGCTGCTCGATTTCGACAAGAACACCAATCTGAAGCTCGACCCCGACGAGTTGAAGGAAATCGCCGACACGATCCGCACCTCGACGGGTGACTACGACTACTTCACCTTCATCACCGACAACGGCAATCCGGTGAAGCTTGCGACGCCGGAAGTGTTCAACGTGGACTTCAAGGACAACCAGCTCCTCGTCTTCTTCATCGTGAAGCCGCAGACCACCGTGCCGCTCAAGGGCAAGCTGTCCTTCGGCATCTACGACCCGACCTTCTACACTTCGATCGACTTTGCCAAGGACGGCGACCTCGCGACCGAAGGTCCGGGTTTCGAAGGCTGCAAGCGAGAGGTCATCCGCCCCGATCCGGACGCGGTCATGGCGCAGAACCAGAACATGATGACGGAAGCCTTCTTCAACAATCCCGGCGGCTCGGACATGGGCAAGCTGTTCGCAACCCGCCTCGAAGTGTCATGCTGAACGCCCGCCTCGGCAAATATGCCGCGCTCGCGGCGCTCCTGGTCGCCATTGCGGCACCGGCCGCTTTCGCGGGTTCGCCGCTCGGCATCGGCACGGCCGAGCCGTCGTTCCCCACCACCGGCATGTTCGGCGGATTTCTCGGCTGGGTGAACGAGCACCAGCAGGCCTTCTACCGTGCACTGACCGAATCGCTGAAGGCGATGCGGGAGGATCCGAGCCGGCTTGCAACGCTCGTGGGGCTTTCCTTTGCCTACGGCGTGTTCCATGCCGCCGGCCCGGGACACGGCAAGGCCGTGATCTCCTCCTACATGATCGCCAACGAAACGGAGTTGAAGCGCGGCGTCGGCATTTCCTTCGTCTCCTCAGCGCTACAGGCCCTGGTCGCGATCGCCGTGGTCGGAACCGCCTATCTCGCCTTGCGGGGCACGGGAATCACGCTGACGAACGCGACGGATGCGATGGAGCTTGCAAGCTATGCGCTCATCATCGCCTTCGGCCTCTGGCTTCTCGTCCGCAAGCTGCGGTCGGTCTTCGCCATACAGGCAGCAAGCGCCACGCTCTTCGCCGCTCCCGTGTCGACCTCCGTCCCGCGCACGACGACGGGCCTTCGCTTCGAAGCCATCGCCGCCGAACACAGCCATGCGGGCCTTGCGCCGGACGCCGTCTGCCCCGACTGCGGCATGAGCCATATCGCCGACCCGCGGCTTCTGTCGGCGAACGAGTTCCGGCTGCGCGATGCATGGTCCGCGATCGTCGCCGTCGGCCTGCGCCCCTGTTCGGGCGCCTTGCTGGTGATGACCTTTGCGATCCTGAACGGGCTCTATCTCGGCGGTGTACTTTCGGTATTCGCCATGGCCCTCGGGACCGCGATCACCGTCTCCCTCCTTGCGACCGTCGCCGTCTCGGCCAAAACCTTCGCCGTCCGCCTCTCCGGCCCCGGTTCGCCGGCGGCACGAAAGGTCGCGAGCGCCATCGAGATCGGCGGCGCCCTTCTGGTCATCGTGATGGGCGTGGTGCTGCTTGCGGCGGCGCTTCAGTCCTGACCGCCGCGGCGGCGCTGATAACACGCGCGCAGCCAGAAGATCAGGAAGAAGGACAGGATCACCAGCGTGCCGAGAGCGGCAGCCAGCACCGGCGAGTAGCCGCCGACCCAGAGCACGACCTTCGGCATGATGAGGAGCGCAAGAGCGATCCCGAGCAGGATGACGAAGGCGGCGATCGCCGAGGAGCGGGAGTTCTTGTCGTCCTCCGCCATCATGCCACCGCCCGTGCGAGTTCGGCGCGTATGTCTTCGAGCTTCCGCTTCTGCCGGCCTTCCGCATCGAAGTTGTCGGGATGAAGCCAGGCCTCGAACGCCGCCTTCACCAGTGGCCAGTCGCCGTCGATGATCGAAAACCAGGCGGTGTCGCGGTTCTTGCCCTTCGACAGCATGTGCTGGCGGAAGACCCCCTCGAAGGTGAAGCCGTAGCGGCGCGCGGTCGTCTTGCTCGCCTCGTTCTCGTTGTGGCATTTCCACTCGTAGCGGCGATAGCCGAGATCCTCGAAAACATGCTTCGCCATGAGGTAATGGGCCTCGGTCGCAAGCGGCGTGCGGCTCATCGCCGGGCCGTGGGCGACGCCCCCGACCTCGACCACACCGTTGGCCGGGTCGGCGCGCATGTAGTTCGCCATGCCGACGATCTTGCCGGAGGCATTGTCCCGGAAGACGTGCGTGAGCCAGCCGCCCTTGGTGCGGGCATTGTCGAGCCAGCTCTCGAAGTCGGCGATACTGCCGAAGTCCGGCTGGGTGAAATAGGTGAGCAGCGGATTGATGCCCATGCCGCCGAGGCCGTCCCACAGGGCTTGGAGATGCTTGTCCTTGTCATAGGGCTCGACCGTCACAAAACGGCCCTCGAGCCTTACCGGCATCGGCGCCGGACAGCCTTTGAATGTCGATAGATCGCGCATGCCTGCCTCACGGAATGTTCCGGCAAAGCAGTAGGCCAGCCGCCCGGCAAAGGCAACCGGCCATAAGGCATCATGACCTCAGACGGTGGCACCCGCGACCGTCGCCTCGATATGGTCGACCAGACCGTCGGCAAGGCCGAGGCGGCCGGCGAGCATGTCGAGATAGCCGCGTTCGGCGCGGCCGTCGGGATCGATTGCGAGCCGCGACGCCGTGAAGAGCTCCACCTTCTGGGCCTCCGTCTTCGCCGCCGCCACCAGGGCCTCGATATCTGTCGGCCGGGCGAGTTCCTCGGCGATGAAGGCCTCGGCCTCGGCATCAAGGGCGGAGGTGTGGATCTTGTCCAGGATGCGGGCCCGCTCGGCATAATCGACGTGGCCGTCAGCCTTGGCGGCCGCGATCATCGCCCTGACCAGCGTCAGCGCGAAATCGTTCCCCGCCGCCGCAGCCTCGGGGCTGAACGGCGAATCGGCCGGCGGCGGAAGAAGGACGGGCTCGGAGGCGGCAGGTGCCGTCTGCGGCGCCTTGCCGGCCTGATAGTTCTTGTAGGCCTGGTAGCCGAGACCGGCGATGGCGGCGATGCCGCCGATGGTCGCGACATTGCCGGCGAGCTTGCGGCCGGTCTTGGTGCCGAGAACGGCGGCGAGGATCGCGCCGGTCGCAAGCGGATTGTCCTTGGCGAGCTGGGCGACGTCGCCCGCCTTCTCCTTCACCGTTCCCGTGGTTCCCGGAACCTGTGAACCGAGAAACTGATCGAGAAGCTTCTTCGCGTCAAACATCGCCATCTCCGTGTTGTGCACTCGTTCAACGCTACATAGGGAGCCGATCGTGACAATACAAAGACGGCGATACCGCCTGCGCGATCAGCCCTTGAGGGCCGCCGCCTCGGAGGCGAGTCTGGTGATGCCCGCCCAGTCGCCGGCCGCGACCAGTTCTTTCGGCGCCACCCACGAACCGCCGACGCAGACGACATTCGGCAGAGAGAGATAGTCGCGCGCGTTCTTGAGCGAAATGCCGCCGGTCGGGCAGAACAGCGTGCCGGCGAGCGGCGACGACAGCGCCTTCAGGTAGGCGGCGCCGCCCGCCTGTTCGGCGGGGAAGAATTTCAGGACCTGGTAGCCTTCCTCGCGCAACTGCATGACTTCGCTCGCGGTCGCCGCGCCGGGAAGCAGCGGAATGTCCGACGACCGGGCGGCGTGGATGAGTTCGCGAGTCGTGCCGGGGCTCACGATGAACTGGGAACCAGCCTCGACGGCCGCCTCGAAATGCGCGGCGTTGAGGATCGTTCCGGCGCCGACGACGGCACCCTCGACTTCGGCCGCGACCCGCCGCACCGCCTCCAGCGCGTCCGGCGTGCGCATGGTGATCTCGATCGCCTTCAGTCCGCCGGCAACCAGCGCACGCGCGAGCGGCACCGCCGTCCCGGCATCCTCGACGATCAGCACCGGCACGACCGGCTGCAGTTTCAGGGTCGAAAGAAGCTTTTCGGTTTTGGCGCCCATGGTCCGGCTCCCTTTCTTAAAACGATTGAAATTGACAGACGGATATAGCGACAGGCCCGCCTTGTCGAGACAAATGCGCGCGTTCGCGTCGCCGCTGTTTGACGCATTCCACACTTCCTGTACGGTAACCCCGCAGGGCGGCAACCGGAACGGGGTCGATGGCCAAGGAGATAGAGCGGAAGTTTCTCGTGGCAAACGATGATTGGCGGGCGCTCGCGACGTCTGCGACGCCGATGCGCCAGGCCTACGTCGTTCTCATGCACGACCGCTCCGTCCGCGTGCGCACGAAGAACGGCACCTCGGCACAGCTGACGGTCAAGATCGGCCAGAATTCGCTCGTTCGTGACGAGTTCGAGTATTCCATTGCGCTCGACGACGCCGAGGAGATGATCGCGCTGGCGGTCGGCAACGTGATCGAAAAGGTGCGTTATACCGTCGAGCATCACGGCTTCGTCTGGGAGATCGACGTCTACGAAGGCGCCTACCAGGGGCTGGTGATCGCCGAGGTGGAATTGCAGAAAGAAAGCGACGACCCGCCCCTGCCCCGCTGGATCGGCCGCGAAGTGACGGGCGACCGGCGCTATTCCAACCAGGCACTGGCGACCGAGAAGCTGCAGCAGGACGTGCTTTATGGCCTACCGAATTAGGCCCGACCGTCCCTTCTCCGGGGCGTTGCGCAAGGCGGCTGCCGGCGAACTCGAGCGGGCGATCGCCCTCGTCACGGAGCAGCCCGAGGGCCTGCACGAAGCCATCCATCAGGCCCGTCGGAAGCTGAAGCGCGTGCGCGCGCTCTATCGTCTGGTGGCAGAGGACGCGCCAGATTTCCAGAAACGGGAGAACGCGCGTCTGCGGGACATCGCCCACACGTTGTCGCTGGTGCGCGACGCGACCGCCCTGATCGAAACCGCCGCCTATCTCGAAGACCATGCGCTGAACACCGACGAACGGGAAGCGCTCGCCCATGCCCGGACGGCGCTCGCGGCAAGAAGGGATGCGATGGCGGCCAACGAGGTCGACCTGCCGCAAAAGGCGGAAGCCGCCGTTGCGGCATGCCGGGACGCGATCCGTGCGCTGGACGGGCTCTCCTTCGACGACGGTCGGCAGGCGACGGCGAAACGCATCGCCAGGGGATGGCGGAGCAATCTTTCACGCGCACGCGAAGCGCTCGCGACCTGCCATTCGGTTGCCCACGAAGAGGTCTTCCACGAGCTGCGCAAATGCGCGCAGGACTATTCGATGCATCTTGCCCTTCTGCGCGACCTCTGGCCTTCCGCGATGGCGGCCAAGCTCGCCGAAGCCAAAGCGCTGGTCACCGTTCTCGGTCACGAGCACGATCTGGCGCTGCTGGTCGCCCTCCTCGACCGTGAACCCGATGTCCTGAACGGCGGTGCCGAACTCGCGCACCTGTTGGGTGCCGTGATCCGCCAGCAACAGGCGCTGCGGCGCGAGGCGCTGGAGATCGCCGAACGCCTCTTCGCCGATCCGCCGAAGGCCGAAGCCCGCATCATCGAGATACTTTGGCTCGAAGCGAGCCGCTGAGCAGCCGTCATACGGACGCGGTCGGGACTCGCCAAACGCGTAGGTCTGCCCTATTCCTGCTGACAAAATCTGCCAGTAGGAAGACCGATGAGCCGCTCCGAACGCCTCCTGCAACTGCTTCAGGTTCTGCGCCAGCACCGCCGGCCGGTGAGCGGCCGCGTGCTTGCGGAAACGCTCGGCATATCGCTGCGCACGCTCTACCGCGACATCGCCTCGCTGCAGGCACAGGGCGCCGACATAGACGGGGAAGCCGGCATCGGCTACATGCTGCGCCCCGGCTACATGCTGCCGCCCCTGATGTTCTCGCCGGAAGAGATCGAGGCGCTCGTCCTCGGTTTCCGCTGGGTGGCCAGCCGCGGCGACGGCGGCCTGAATGACGCCGCGCACAACGCTCTTGCCAAGATCGAAGCCGTGCTGCCGGCCGATCTCCGGCAGCACCTCTCGACCTCCGGCCTGATGGTCGGGCCCGGCGGCAAGACGAATGACGGCATTGTCGATGCTGCACAGGTGCGGCAGGCCATCCGCGCCGAGCACAAGCTGCGGATCGGCTACCGCGACGCCGATGGCAGTTCGACCGAGCGGGACATCTGGCCGATCGCGCTCGGCTATTTCGACAGCCAGCGGATCATCGTCGCCTGGTGCGAGATGCGGCAAGGCTTCCGCCACTTCCGCACGGACCGGCTGACCACGCTCGAGAACCTCGCGGTGCGCTATCCGAAACGGAGACTTCAGCTGGTTCGCGAGTGGCGACACGAGCAGGGAATAAGCGCGCCATCCTTCTGATGCTGACAAAAATTGGCAGTAGCCTCGCATAAAGTCCGGGCATTCCGAAACGAAAACCGGAGAAACGGAAATGACTGCACGAGCCTATGCCCTCCTCTATGTCGCCGACCCGATGAAAAGTGCCGAGTTCTACGGCCGCCTCCTCGGCAAGGCGCCCTTCGAGGCACACCCGACCTTCGTCAGCTTCGAAATCAACGACGGGCTGCTGCTCGGCCTCTGGTCGACGTCGAGCACCGACATCTCCGCGCCGACACCCGCCGGCGGCAGCGAGGTTGGCCTCGTCGTTGCGACACCCGCCGACGTTGACCGCCGCTTCGAGGAATGGACGCGCGCCGGCGCGGCTATCCTCAAGGAGCCGTCCGACATGGTGTTCGGCCGCACCTTCCTCGCCGCCGACCCGGACGGTCACCGCCTCCGGGTGTTCAATGAAGGTGACGCGGGCTGACGACGCGATCGTCACGCACTGAAATGAAAACCCCCTCCGCAAGAAGGGGGCCTCTATCGGATGCCGATCGGCAAGAGGGATCAGAACGCCGGGATGAGGGCGCCCTTGAATTCCTCGTTGATGAAGGTCCTGATGCTGTCGTCTTGGTAGGACTCGACCAGCGTCTTGACCCAGGGTGCATCCTTGTCGGCCGTGCGAACCGCGATCACGTTGGCGTAGGGCGATTTTTCGCCTTCGATGGCAATCGCATCCTTCTTCGGGTGAAGGCCCGCTTCCATCGCGTAGTTGGTGTTGATCACCGCAGCGTCGACATCATCCAGCGAGCGCGGCAGCTGGGCGGCATCGAGCTCGGCGAACTGGATGTTCTTCGGGTTCTCGGTGACATCGGCCGGACCGACCTTCAGGCCGGCTTCGGCGTTGACCTTGATGAGGCCCTTCGAGGCGAGCACGAGCAGCGCGCGGCCACCGTTGGTCGGGTCGTTCGGGATCGCGACGGTCGCACCGTCCTGCAACTCGTCGAGGCTCTTCACCTTCTTGGAATAGACGCCCATCGGCGTGGTGATGGTCGTGCCGACGCTGACGATGTCGAAGCCACGGTCGGCGATCTGGTTGTCGAGATAGGGCTGGTGCTGGAACGAGTTGGCATTGAGATCGCCGTCTGCCAGCGCCTGGTTCGGCACAACGTAGTCGGAGAACTCGACGATATCGATGTTGAGGCCCTTCTTCGCCGCGATCTCCTTGACCTTCTCCATGATCTGGGCGTGCTCGCCGGCGGTCACGCCGATCTTGATGTCCTCGGCGAGCGCCGTACCGGCGGAAAACAGGGCCGCGACGGCTGCGGCGACGATCAGTTTCCTCATTGTCTTTTCTCCTTGGGTTTCCTGAAAGGGAGGGTTTCAGTTCTTTCGGCTGCGCTTGTCGAAGCGCCGGGCAAGCGCATCACCGGCGCTCTGCACGGCCTGGACGAGCAGGATGAGCACGACGACGACGGCGAGCATCACCTCCGGCATGAAGCGCTGGTAGCCGTAGCGGATGCCGAGATCGCCGAGCCCACCGCCACCGACCGCACCGACCATGGCGGAATAGCCGATGAGGCTGACGACGGTCAGCGTCAGCGCGAGCGTGATCCCGGGCTTGGCCTCGGCGAGCAGCACCTTGACGACGATCTGGAACGGCGTCGCACCCATTGCACGCGCAGCCTCGATAAGCCCCTTGTCGACCTCGCGGATCGCCGCCTCGATCAGGCGGGCGATGAACGGAATGGTCGATATCGTCAAAGGGACGATCGCGGCGATCGTACCGATCGATGTGCCGGTGATGAACCGCGTCAACGGAATGATCGCAACGACGAGGATGATGAAGGGCGTCGAGCGCAGCGCATTGACGATCAGTCCGACCACACGGTTGGTCAGCGGTGCCTCGAAGAGTTCCCCCCTGCCGCTGGTCGCAAGAAAAATCCCCATCGGCAAGCCAACGAGCGTGCCGATGAAACCGGCGGCAGCGACCATCTGCAACGTCTGCAGCAACGCCTTGAGGAGAAGACCGGCGAGCATGTCAGGCGCCATAGCCGAGCACCTCCGTGGTAAGGCCGGTTTCGCGGTAGAAACGCCCTGCCCGCTCCAGCGTCGCCGGATCGGCCGGATAGGAAACGACGAGCGAGCCGAAGGGTTCGCCGGCAATCTCGTCGATCGCACCGGCAAGAATGTTGAGGTCTGCGCCGATCTCGGCGGCGAGCCGCGCCGTCAGCGGCTGGAAGGCCGTCTCTCCGAAGAAGATCAGCCGCACGAAGGCCCGGTCGCCGGGGTTCGGCGCGCTGGCGAGATCGCTGCTGATCCACTCCGGCAGTTTCACGCCGACCGCGGCCGAAAGCAGCGCACGCGTGGTCTCATGTTGCGGCCGGGTGAAGACGTCGAAGGTCCGCCCCTGCTCGACGATGAGGCCCTGATCGATGACCGCGACATGGGAGGCGATGGTCTTCACGACCTCCATCTCGTGGGTGATCAGCAGAACGGTAAGCCCGAGCTCGCGGTTGATCCGCTTCAGGAGATCAAGGATGGATTGCGTGGTTTCGGGGTCGAGCGCCGACGTCGCCTCGTCGGAGAGCAGGAGCTTCGGCTCCGTTGCAAGCGCCCGTGCGATCCCGACCCGCTGCTTCTGCCCGCCGGAAAGCTCGGCCGGATAGCGCCTCGCCTTGTCGCCGAGGCCGACCAGGTCCATCAGCGGCCCGACCTTCGCCTCGATCGTCCGGGCGTCGACGCCGGCGATTTCGAGCGGCAGCGCGATGTTGTCGCGCACGGTACGCGAGGAAAGCAGGTTGAAGTGCTGGAAGATCATTCCGATCTGCCGCCGGAGCGATCGCAGGCCCGCTTCGTCGAGCGTGCCGACATTGATGCCGTCGACCGCCACGCGGCCGGTGGAGGGTGTCTCCAATCCGTTCACCAGCCGGATCAGCGTCGACTTGCCCGCGCCGGACCGGCCGATGATGCCGGTGATCGAACCACGCGCCACGGCAAAGTCCACCCCGGCGAGCGCGGAGAACGCCGGACGGCCCCCGCTGCCGCCGAAACGCTTGGTGACACCTTCGAACGTCACCATCGGCTGCGCATCGGTCTTCGGGCGATGTGCTGTAACGATCGACATCACGCGCCCTCCGGCACGAGCGAGATCCCGTTGCTTCGTCTGTTCATGAAATTTCTCTTCGGTAGAAGGCCGCAAAGGGGCCGCGGACAGGGGTTCTCTCGGTGCTTACCGCGAGCAACACATTCGACGCATGAGACGCCGCTCTACCATTTCCTGCCATTCCCTTTCAAACCCGCGGCCTGCATAGGTGCCATGCATCCGCGAACGATGGCCTCTTATCGCACCATCATACGGGCTTGCCGAGCGAAGTTATTTCACTCTCCGGCCTTACGGCGCAAAATATGACCAAACGTCACGGCGCAGCCGGAGGAGGCAGGCGCGCCGCCTTGGGAGGATACGGCGCGCCTTTGTCGTTCAAGCCACGACGCTGACGAAGCTGTCCTTCGGACGACGAACCTTCTTGAGGTTCACCAGCCAGTCGTTCTCGGCTTCACGATAGCCGAGCGGCATGATCGTCACCGAGCGAAGGCCGCGCTCGCGCAGGCCGAGGATCTCGTCGAGCTTGTCCGGCTCGAAGCCTTCCATCGGTGTCGCGTCCACGCCCTCGAATGCCGCCGCCGTCAGTGCGAGGCCAAAGCCGATATAGGCCTGCCGTGCGGCGTGCTGGAAATTCACCTCAGGATCGCGCTGCGGGTAGTTGTTGAGCAGCATCTGACGGTAGTTTTCCCAGCCCTCGTTCCTGAAGCCGCGCTCCTCGTTGACGAGGTCGAACATCTGGTTGATTCGCTCGGGCGTGTAGTTGTCCCAGGCGGCGAAGACGAGCAGGTGCGAGCCGTCGGTGACCTGTGCCTGGTTCCAGGCCACCTCGCGAATGCGCGCACGCACCTCCGGATTGGTGACCACAATCACTTCATAGGGCTGCAGGCCGCTGGACGTGGGCGCCAGTCGCGCCGCTTCGAGTATCCGTTCGACCTTGTCGTCCGGGACGACCTTGGTCGGGTCCATCTTCTTGGTCGCGTAGCGCCAGTTGAGCTTGTCGAGGAGCATGAGAGAGTGCCTTTCTGGTCTGTGGCTTCCGAAGATCCGCCTTTCAGACGAGGAACATTCGGGAACCTGGTAACAAAACGTAACCAGACCTAAATATGTAACTCTGCGCGAGACACAAGAAGGCACATGAGTTATACCAAGTCACATGGAGGTAAGTGTAATGTGTTCGAGCTACGACCCAGGCAAGTGCCCGACCGTCAGCGAAATGCTGTCACGGCTCGGCGACAAGTGGAGTGTTCTCGTCATCATGGTGCTCAGAAACGGGCCGCAGCGCTTCAGCGACATCAAGCGCACGGTCGTCGGCGTATCGCAACGCATGCTGACGCTGACGCTGCGCGCGCTCGAACGCGACGGCATGGTGCGGCGGACCGTCTATGCCTCTGTACCACCTCGGGTCGAATACGAGCTGACGGATCTCGGCCAATCCTTCTCGGAGCCGATCCAGGCGCTAGGCGGCTGGGTTTTTGAGAACTACAACCAGATCCACGCCGCCCGCGCTGAATTCGACGCGCGCAGCGAGGCCGAACGCGGCAATGACAAACTGATCAAGATCGGTTGAACGGGCGGGGTACGTCGCCCGGCCCTAGCGCTGCCCTCTGGAAACGGCGAGCCAGCGCACGGCCCTGAGGAAATGTCCGAACTTTTTACCGTAATGCCGGGTCCTTCGCGGCAACCGCGCCCACGAAGCGCCCGAGGGCCGAGCGAATAGCGTGTTCGGTCTCTGGCGCGCCGAGGATGGCCGCAATTTCGTCCTCCGATTTGCCGAGCAGCGGCACGCGCAGGAAGGTCTCGGGTCTGAGATCGGTCGCGATCGTCTTCAGCACCTCGGTCAGCGCTTCCAGCGCGAAATCGCCCCGATGCGAAGCATGCACGAGCATGACGGGCTTGCCGGGAATTTCGAACCGCGACACCAGCCAGTCGAAGGCGTTCTTCAAACCTCCCGGAATGCCGTGCGCATATTCCGGCGCGCTGACGATCAAGCCGTCCGCGGTCGCGATTTCTTGCGCAAAGGCAAGCGCCGGTTCGGGCGTGAGATCGCCTTCCAGGTCGGGATTGAAGATCGGCAGCAAGCCGATCAGGCCAGAGATTTCGACCTCGACGCCGTGCGGGGCAAGTCGCCGGATCGCTTCGAGCAGCGCGCGGTTGGTGGAGCGTGTCCGCAAGGAACCGCAGAGCGCGTAGAGGCGTTTGGCCGGGAGCGGCATGTGGGCGTGCCTTTCAGGAGAATCAAGGCGCCATCATCTCACGTCCGCCGGCCGTGTCACCCCGCCTCGAAGTTGCCCTTCGGAAACTGCGAGGCGAGCGCGCCGTACCATTTGCCGCTCTTCTTGACGATGCGTTCCTGCGTCCCGTAATCGACATAGACGAGGCCGAAGCGCATCCGATAGCCTTCGGCCCATTCGAAATTGTCCATCAGGCTCCAGGCGAAATAACCGCGCATCGGAAAGCCTTCCCTGATCAGGTCGGCGACGACGCCGAGGTGCTCGACGTAGTAGTCGAGGCGCGGCTGGTCGTCGACCTCGCCTTTCTCCGGCCCCACGTTGTAGCAGGCGCCGTTCTCGGTGATGTAGCAGTCGGGCAGGTCGTAGCGGTCATAAAGCTCGGTGACGAGCGACTTCAGCGCCGGTGCATAGACCTCCCAGCCGATATCAGTCTTCACCTTCGAGACCGGCGGCGCGCCCGCGGTCGCCGGAAACTCCGCAGCGGGCGCAAGGTCGGCGGCGACGCGCATCGGCGTGTAATAATTGAGCCCCCACCAGTCGAGGCTCTGGCCGATCACCTCCATGTCGCCGTCCTCGATCGCCGGCATGCGGCTGCCGAGCGCCTCCATGAACCGGTCCGGATACGCACCCTTGAAGACCGGATCGAAGAAGACGCCGTTGTGGAACTGAAAGGCGCGCTCGGCGGCCGCCCTGTCGGCTTCGCTGTAGGAAGCCGGGATCACCGCATGGGCATTGACGACGAGGCCGGCCGGGACCTGCGGCGCCACCTGCCGGATGGCGTCGATGCCGAGGCCGTGGGCGAGATTGGTGTAGTGGAGTGCATGCAGCGCCGCATCCATGTTCCGCTCCCCCGGTGCATGCACGCCATAGAGATGAGAGAGCCAGACAGAGCACCAGGGCTCGTTGAAGGTCGCGACGGCATCGAGCCGGTCGCCCAGCCGCGCCATCACGATCTTGGCGTAGCGGTGGAAGGCATCCGCCGTCGAGCGCGCCGTCCAGCCGCCGTCGCCCATCAGCGCCAGCGGCAGGTCCCAGTGGTAGAGCGTCGCGAATGCCTTGATCCCTCGCGCCTTCAAGCCGTCGAGCAGCTTGTCGTAGAAATCGAGACCTTTTTCGTTGATGCGGCCCGTTCCCTCGGGGATGATCCGCGGCCAGGCGATCGAGAAGCGGTAGGCCGAAACGCCCATCTCGCGGATGAGGTCGAGGTCCTGTTCCCAGCGGTGGTAGTGGTCGCAGGCAATATCGCCGTTGTGCCTCTGGTAGACGCGCCCCGGCATGTTGGAAAACGCATCCCAGATCGACGGTTTGCGGCCGTCCTCCTTCGTCGCGCCCTCGATCTGGAACGAGGCGGTGGCAACGCCGAAAACGAAATCGCCGGGGAATCGCTCGGCAAGCTTCTTCGGATCAGTCATGGAAACACCCGTCGCTTTGGATCGGAACAGGCGAGGCCGGGAGGGATGGCACACGGCCCGCGCGAGAACATCGAAAGCGGTTTAAACCAATCCGCAACGGGGAAAAAGGCCGACGGGCGAAAAAACTGCAACGTTGCAGTTGAACGACACCCTCCCCTTCAGGGGGCGGCTCGGACCACAGATCCGGGATGGAGTGAACACGTCGACAGGGATCCCCCCACCCGCGCGTTCTGCGCGACCTCCCCCCTCAAGGGGGAAGGTGGGCGAACAATCACACCTTCACCCAGGCCCCGTTCTGCTTCGACGAGGCGATACAGGCCTCGACGAAGGCGACGCCCTTCACCCCGTCGTCGATCGTCGGATAGACGACGGCGGGATCGACGGCCGTACCGGCGCGGGCGGCGCTGATGGCGGCCGCCGCCTCCGTGTAGATCGTCGCAAAGGCTTCGAGATAGCCTTCCGGATGGCCCGACGGGATGCGGGTGACCCGCGCCGCCGCGGCGCCGGCGCCGGCGCCCGCACGGGTGATCAGCTGCTTCGGCTCGCCGAGCCGGGTGAACCAGAGATAGTTCGGATCGGCCTGCGTCCACTCGATGCCGCCCCGGCTGCCGTAGATGCGCAGTTTCAGCCCGTTCTCGTGGCCGGTCGCCACTTGGCTGCACCAGAGCATGCCCTTCGCCCCGCCCTTGAAGCGCAGCATCACATGGGCATTGTCGTCAAGCTTGCGCCCGGCAACGAAGGTGTGGACGTCGGCGGCCAGTTCATCGAGCTCCAGGCCGGAAACGAAACATCCGAGATTATAGGCGTGGGTGCCGATGTCGCCGGTGGAGCCGCCCGCCCCCGACTGCTTCGGGTCGGTGCGCCACGCCGCCTGCTTCTGGCCGGTCTGCTCGATCGGTTCGGCGAGCCAATCCTGCGGATACTCCATCTGCACCACGCGGATTTCGCCGAGTTCGCCGTTGAGCGCGAGTTCCCGCGCGTGGCGAACCATCGGATAGCCGGTGTAGTTGTGGGTGAGGATGAAGAGCGCCTTGCTCCTGTCGGCCACCTCTTTCAGTTTCTTGGCGTCCTCCAGATTGGAGGTGAGCGGCTTGTCGCAGATGACGTGGATGCCGCGTTCCAGGAAAGCCTTGGCGGCCGGATAGTGCACGTGGTTCGGCGTGACGATCGACACGGCCTCGATGCCGTCCGGCCTTGCCGCTTCCTTCTCCGCCATCTCCTCGAAGGAGCCGTAGCAACGCGCCGGGTCGAGGCCGAGCTCGCGGCCCGAGGCCAGCGACTTTTCCGGCGTCGAGGAGAGCGCGCCGGCCACGAGATCGAAATGATCGTCGATGCGCGCGGCCATCCGGTGCACGCCGCCGATGAAGGCGCCCTGCCCACCGCCCACCATGCCGAGCCTGATCTTCGCCGTCCGCATTCCCTCGTCCTTGCCTTCGATTGCCATGATGTCTTTCTCCCAAGTAGCTTGTCGCAATGGGGGGTACCAATCCCCTATGTCTCATCGGTGACGTCTCGCTCGAGCGAGACGTCAGCCGCATCCTGGCGAGGCCGGCCACGCGTCTCTTCTCCCCAGCGAGGAGAAGGTGGCGGCAGCCGGATGAGGGGGAGGCCGCACTGAATGAGTCTTGTAGGCCCCCTCATCTGCCCTACCGGGCATCTTCTCCCCGCTGGGGAGAAGAGGAACCTAAAGCCCCAGCATCCGGCGATTGGCCGCCTCGTCGGTGCCGCCGGAGGCGAAGTCATCGAAGGCCTTTTCGGTCACGCGGATGATATAATGCTTGACGAATTCGGCCCCTTCGCGGGCGCCGTCTTCCGGGTGCTTCAGCGCGCATTCCCATTCGACGACGGCCCAGCCGTCGAAATCGTTCGCCGCCATCTTCGAGAAGATCGCGCCGAAATCGACCTGGCCGTCGCCGAGCGAACGGAAGCGTCCGGCGCGCTCGACCCAGCCCTGGTAGCCGCCATAGACGCCCTGCCGGCCGGTCGGATTGAACTCCGCGTCCTTGACGTGGAACATCTTGATCCGGTCCTTGTAGATGTCGATGTTGTCGAGATAGTCGAGGCATTGCAGCACGTAGTGCGACGGGTCGTAGAGCATGTTGGCGCGCTCGTGGTTCTTCACCCGTTCGAGGAACATCTCGAAGGTCACGCCGTCATGCAGGTCTTCGCCCGGATGGATTTCGTAGCAGACGTAGACACCCTGTTCCTCGGCATAGTCGAGGATCGGCAGCCAGCGTTTCGCCAGCTCGTCGAAAGCCGTCTCGACGAGGCCGGCCGGACGCTGCGGCCAGGGATAGACGAACGGCCAGGCGAGCGCGCCGGAAAAGGTCGCGTGGGCCTTGATGCCGAGATTGCGGGACGCCTTCAGCGCGTACTTGACCTGTTGCACGGCCCATTCCTGGCGGGCCTTCGGATTGCCGCGCACCTCCGGAGCCGCAAAGCCGTCGAAGGCCTCGTCATAGACCGGATGGACGGCGACCAGCTGGCCCTGCAGATGGGTGGAAAGCTCGGTCACCTCGACGCCGTTCTGCCGCGCGACACCGGCAAACTCGTCGCAATAGTCCTTGGAGTCGGCCGCTTTTTTCAGATCGATCAACTGCCCGGCCCAGGTCGGAACCTGCACGCCGACATAGCCCTTTTCGGCGGCCCATTTCGTGATTCCGTCCCAGGAATTGAAAGGTGCCGCATCGCCGGCGAACTGCCCGAGAAAGATGCCGGGCCCCTTGATCGTCTTCATGAATGCTCCTCCACATCTGCAACGTTGCCGTTAACAATTACAGCATTATACACCGGAGACAACCGGCTAGATTTCGCGGAACGCCCGCCCGGAATGTCCGGGCAGGCGCAGTCTCGTTCGCACCCATGATCAGAACGGAGAGTCCGGGAAGTAGTAGTTCTTCGCGTTGTCCGGCGTGATCAGGGTCGCGTCCAGCGTGTACGTGCCGTGGACGGGAACCTGGTCGTAAATGGCTGCCGCCGTCAGCTCCATCGCGGTGCCGACCATCGCCGGCGGATAGAGCACGTCGACCGGGATCATCTTGTCGCCGTCCATGACCTTCTTGATCATGTCCTTCGAACCGGCGCCGGCGACGACATACTGGATGTCGGTGCGCTTGGCCTGCTCGATCGCCTGCAGCACGCCGACGGCCATGTCGTCGTCCTGGCACCAGACCACATCGATCTTCGGATACTTGGTCAGGTAGTCCTGCATGACCTTGAAAGCGTCGTCGCGGTTCCAGTTGCCGAACTGGCGGTCGAGGATCTTCACGTTGGAGCCCTTGATGCCCTCGTCGAAACCGTCCTGTCGCTGCTGGTCGATCGGGATCGGCAGGCCGCGGATGACGACGACTTCCGCGTCCGGCGTGTTCTTGGCGATATACTCGCCGGCGACGCGGCCGAGCGCCGGGTTGTTGCCGGCGACGTAGAGATCGCGGACGGTGGAATCGTTGACGCTCGGCGCCCGGTCCACGATCGAGACGAACGTGCCCTTGTTCTTCACTTCCTTGATCGCGTTGACGAGCGGATCCGGATCGGTCGGCAGGATCACCAGCGCGTCGATACCCTGCGTTTCGAGGTCCTGCAGCGCGTTCGCCTGGCTCGCCGGATCGGGCGAGGTCTTGACGATGACGTTGAGGCCGGGATGCTCCTTCATCAAAAGCTCGGCCACACGATTGGCGTGATAGACGACGCCCGCCGTCCAGCCGTGGTCGGCCGCCGGAATGGAAACGCCGATCGTCTTTGCGTCCTGGGCGTGGGCGGCGCCGAACATCGCCGTCATGGCGACGGCAAGGCCCAAGAGTCTCTTGTGCATGTCTTTCCTCCCGATAATCGCTGGGGTGTCGGTTTGCGAGCGGGCCACCCCTTCAGCCCGACCCTTTCACGGTCTGCGCGTCAGCGAGCGCTGGACGAGCATCGCGATGATGATGATCGCGCCCTGGATGGCCCCGATCAGGTATTCGCTGATGAAGTTGGAGAGCAGCATGATGTTGCCCACCAGTTCGAGAATGAAGGCGCCGCAGATGGTGCCCCAGACGCGTCCGACGCCGCCTTTCAGCGCCGTGCCGCCGATGACGACGGCGGTGATCGCCTGAAGTTCCCAGAGAATGCCGGTGGTCGCCGACGTCGAGCCGAGGCGCGGCACGTAGAGCAGCACTGCGATCGCAACGCAGATCCCCTGGATCACGAAGGCGAGCGTGCGCACCCTGTCGACGCCGATGCCGGAATAGCGCGCCACCTCGCGGTTCGAGCCGACCGCAACGACATGCCGGCCGTAGCGCGTGCGGTAGAGGATAAAGGCGGCGATCGCGCTGACCGCAAGGATGACGAGGATCGGCACCGGCACGCCGAGGATCGAGCCGAAATAGGCCGGCCGGTAGATTTCCTGGATTTCCGGCGAACGCAGCGTGATCGCGCCGCCCTGCGAGAGCCAGGTGGTGAGGCCGCGATAGATGCCCATGGTGCCGAGGGTGGCGATGAAGGGCTCGATGCGGCCGACCGTCGTGATCAGGCCGTTCGCCAACCCGCAGAGTGCGCCAATGACGACGGCGAGCGCCACGGCAGCGGCGAGCAGCAGCGACGGATCGGCGATCGCGCCCGAATTCAGGAAGAGGATCATCAGGCTCGCCACGAAGGCCACCATCGAGCCGACCGACAGGTCAAGGTCGCCGGACGAGATCACGAAGGTCGCCCCGACCGCGATGATCGCGATGAAGGCGCTGCGGGTCGCGACATTGGCGAGGTTGTTGATACCGATGAAGTTCGGATTGACCAATGCACCGACGACCAGCAGCAAAGCCAGCGCCGCGAACGGCGCGACCGCCCTCAGATCGATGCTCCTGCGTCCCTTGCGGACAACCGCAACCGCTCCACCCTGTTCACTCGTCGACATCGTCACCCTCGTCCTCCCCGCCGGCGCTTCCCGCAGCCGGCATCCTCTCTTGTCCGGTCCGGTCAGCCCGCCAGTCTTCGCTTCAGGCCGGCGGCATAGCGCATGATCACCTGCTCGGAGACCTCCTCGCCCTCCAGCATCCCGACGATCCGCCCCTCGCGCATCACCGCGACGCGGGTGCAGAGCCCGATCACCTCCTGCATCTCCGAGGAGACGACAATGATCGAGCGTCCCTCGCGGGCGAGCGCGGCGATGAAATGGTAGATCTGCTGCTTGGTGCCGACATCGATGCCGCGCGTGGGCTCGTCGATGATGACGACGTCCGGCTCGGTCTCCATGATCTTGGCAAGCAGCAGCTTCTGCTGGTTGCCGCCGGACATTCGCCCGACCATGATGTGATCGTCACGCACGCGGATGTCGAAGCGACGGCGGGCACGCGCGAGTGCCTGCGTCTCGCTTGCCGGGTCGAGATAGCCGTGCCGGACATGCCGGTCGAGCGACTGCAGCGTGAGATTGGTCGCCATGCCCTCGCCGAGCAGCAAGCCCCTGCCCTTGCGGTCCTTGGTCATGTAGGCAAGGCCGTTTGCCTTCGCCGACAGGAAATCGCCGGAGCCGATCGCAAGCCCCTTGAGCACAACCTCGCCCGAGAGGCGCGACCTCAGGCCCGCGACCGCTTCCATGAGTTCGGTGCGGCCGGAGCCGATCAGCCCGGAAAAGCCGAGCACCTCGCCCTTTCGCAGGTCGAAGCTCGCATCCTTCACGTATCCGGTGGTAAGCGAACGCACCGAGAGCGTGACCTCCTCGTCCACGTCCGGCTCGTGCTTGGCGGGATAGAGGCTCGCAAGCTCGCGTCCGACCATCAGCTGCGCCATCGACTCGGCATCGAGCAGCGCGGTCGGCGCCGTCTTGATCCACTGGCCATCGCGCAGCACCGTCACCCGGTCGGTCAGTTCGATGACCTCGTCGAGCTTGTGGGAAATGAAGACGAAGCTCGTGCCCTTGGCGCGGAGCTTGCGCACCTGGTCGAAGAGAATATCGGTCTCGTCGCGCGAGAGCACCGCCGTCGGCTCGTCCATGAAGACGACCCGCGCGTCGCGGCTGATCGCCTTGGCGATCTCCACCATCTGCTTGTCGGCGACCGAGAGCGAGGAGATCGGCGCATCCTCGTCGATCGCCGAGCCGAGGATATCGAGGACGCGCCGCGTCTCCTCACGCATGAAGCGGCGGTCGAGCACGCCGAAACGGGCCACCTCACGGCCGAGGAAGAGGCTCTCCGTGACGGTGAGGTGCTCGGCGAGATTGAATTCCTGGTGGATGAGCACGATGCCGAGCGCTTCGGCCCGGCCGTTCGAAGGAAGGGTCACCGGCTGCCCGTCGAGGAGGATCTGGCCGGAACTCGCCTGCTCGAATCCGGTGAGGATTTTCGCGAGCGTCGACTTGCCCGCCCCGTTCTCGCCGATCAGCGCATGAACCTCGCCCGGAAGCACGTCGAAATCCACGCTAAAGAGCACCTGGACCTCGCCGAAAATCTTCGAGATGCGTTCGGCGACAAGCACCGGCGCGGCCACGCCGCCCTCATGGCTGATCATGCTGTCCTCCCTGCGGCTCCTCAACCGCTTCTGCGGCATTGTGTAAACCTTTACACTCGATATGTAAAGGTTTACATCTTTCGAAATATGGGGATGACCACCACCGGCCCGGCTTTCGCCGCCAAGGCGCCGGGGATAATGTCGCGAGCGATTCCGGAGGGATAAGGGGGCTCCGCCCGTGTCGAACATCACGCCCGCAACGATCGAGGACGTCGCGCGTCTCGCCGAGGTTTCAATCGCGACCGTCAGCCGGGCGATCCATACGCCGGACAAGGTCGCGAAATCGACGCGCCAGCGGGTCAACCAGGCGATCGCCATTACGGGCTACACCACCAACGCCATGGCCCGGTCGCTGCGCATGGGCCGTTCGAACATGATCCTCGTGCTGGCACCGGACATCGGCGACCCGAACTTTTCGAGCATCCTGGTGGGGCTCGAGAACGAGGCGCGCGCCCATGGTTATGGCGTGCTGATCGGCCATACCCAGAACGATCCCGAGCGCGGGCTCGAGTATCTGAAGTTCCTGAGTTCCGGGCAGGCGGCAGGCCTCGTGCTCTTCACCGGCCATGAACCCTTCGGCCATCAGGCGCTCGGCCAGCGGCTGCCGCCGACCGTCGCCGTGTTCGAGCCGGTCTTCGGCGCGCGGACCTCGTATGTGGGTGTGGATGACGTGGCAGGCGCCCGCAAGGCGGCCGAATACCTGCTTTCGGCCGGCCATCGCTCGATCGCCTTCATCGGCGATTCGAAGACACGCCTCGGCCAGGCCCGCCGCCGCGAGGGCTACGATTTCGCCCTCAATGCGGCACGCATTCCCGCCGACAAGCGGATTATCGTCGAGGGCGACGGCACGACGGAGAGCGGCCGCCTCGGCCTCGAACAGCTCTTCATGCGCGACACGTTGCCGACGGCCTTCATGTGCGTCAACGACGCGACCGCGGTCGGCGTGATGAACGGGCTCGCCGCCCGCGGCTACGACCTGCCGCGCGACTTCTCCGTCATCGGCTTCGACGACGTGCCGCAGGCGACCTACATGAACCCGGCGCTCACCACGATCCGCCAGCCGCGCACGGCGATCGGCAGGCAGGCCATGGCCCTGCTCCTCGAAACGCTCGCCACGCCGCTTTCCGAGCCGAAGGAAATCCTGATCATGCCGGATCTCGTCGTCCGCGGCTCGGTGACGGCGCCTGCGAGGCGGTGATGGGCGGGCCGGCGCGGATTGAGTGCGATCACGCAACGCAGCCGGTGATTTGATGCAGGTCATTCCTGGCTGGCACAGATAGGTTAGTGAAAATAAAGACCAAGCTATTGTCGGAGAGACCAAGCGGGAATGCCGTGTCCAGTTGAAGCGCTGGATGATTTCGCCTTCATTCGCGAAATGCGTCCGGAAACGCGCAAGCGTCTCAGTTCCAAGATCACGCTGACAGCCTTGCCAGCGACGGCCAGCGTTCTGCGCCTCGGCGACGTGGTAGACGGGGTTTATCTCATCCGCTCCGGCAGTATTCGCGTTTACTATCTTGACGCCGATGGTCGCGAAGGAACTCTCTATTGGATCGAAGCCGGACAGAGCTGCATTTTGGCTTTGAACAGCCTGTTCACCGAGATTCCTTACCCGGCGTGGGCAGAGGCCGAGGCAGACGGCGTCGAGATCCTCACGGTTCCGGGGCCACTCTTTCGTGAACTGTTCGCCGGCGAGCCGTCCGCACAGCGTTTCCTGTTCGAGCAGTTGTCGGAACGGGTCTTCGAGCTGCAGAAGTTGTTGGAGCGGACCATGCGCCTGCCGCAGGAACAGAGGCTCATCCTTCTGCTGCTGGCGCATGCCGATGCGGACGGAACAGTCCGTCTCTCTCAGGAGAAGCTGGCGCGCCACCTCGGAACCATTCGTGAAGTCGTGGCCCGCCTTCTGCGCCATCTCGCAAGTCAGGGGCTCGTCGCAACGGCGCCGCGACGGATACTGCTGCTGGACAAGCGGAGGCTCATGAAAATCGCTGCGGCCGAAGACGAGACCGCCTTTCCTCTGTGGCCCGCGGCGCCTCGATGCGGCAAGGCGCCCGGACAAGTCCGAGCGCCGCTGACCGACTGATCCGGGTCTACTTGCGCAACGCGTCCACCGCGTCCTTGGTGGTAAGGACGCCATTGGCGATCATGCCGTAGTTGACGAGCGCGGCGTTGTAGGCGTCGGCGCCGGGAGCCGCGACGGCATCCTTGACGACATAGACCTTGAAGCCGTTCTCCATCAGCGCGCGCATGTGGGAGTCCACGCAAAGGTTGGCGACCATGCCGCCGAGGATCACGGTGTCAATGCCGCGGGCCCGAAGCTGGTAGATCAGGTCATTGCTTTCCGGCCCGTACATCTTGTGCGGAGCAACCACGATGGTCTTGCCGTCGTAGATATAGGTCTTGTACGGCTCGTAGAAGTCAGCGCCGGATCCTTCGAAGCCCTTCGGATCGTTGAGCGACACGCGCTGCAACGCCTTCATGTCGAGAAGCTGGCGCTGCAAGGCCCCCGCCCGCGACCAGTCCACGTCGAGCGCGTTGTAGACCAGCGGATCGACGGCGAGCGCGACGCCGCTCGACTTCGCCGTCATCATCAGCGTCTCGATGTTCTTGATCGTGCCGAGCTCTTTGAGATTGTCGGCGAGAAGGCCGTAGAGCTTTCCGTTTTCGGCCAGAAAGTCGTTCTGCGGATCGGTGATGACGATGGCGGTGTGCGCCTTGTCGAAATGCGGGAGAGCGGGCTCGGCGGCCGAAGCAACAGCAGCCGAAAATGCGAGCGGAAGCCCGACCGCGAGTGAGAGGAGGAGATTTTTCATTGTCCTTGTCCTTGATAAGCTGATGATATCGGTCATCGCTCGTCCGTGGACGCTGCCGATGACGCCGAACGGTTACGCCTCTCGCCAAATCGCCGATGTAACAATTGTTGCGTCCCGAAAGCCGGGCGCCTATCCCGCGATTTGCCCGCGCAACCCCACCTGTCGTATAGAGGGTCTTCGGCCACGCCGGGCGCATCCGCCTCGGGCGTCGCATTGTCACCGCGAGAAACGGAACGGAGATCGAGTTTGAGTGTCGCTTTCGTCAAGGAAGAGAGTGCCGAGGCGGCCTCGGAAACGCTTCTGCCCGACCGGCCGATATCGCCGCATCCGAACCTCGTGACGGAGGCAGGCCTGAAGGCGCTGGAGGAGCAGTTGCGGCAGGCCCGCGGGGCCTGTGAGGCGGCAAACATAATCGAAGACGTGAATGAACGGCGCCGGCAGTCGGCGGGTCCCTTGCGGGACCTTCGCTATTTTGCGGAACGGGTCCGCACGGCCCAGCTCGTCTCGCCGCCCGCTTCTACGGAGACAGTTGCCTTCGGAAGCACGGTGACCTTCGAGCGCGACGACGGACGGGTGCAGACCTATCGGATCGTCGGCGAGGACGAGGCCGACCCCAGGGCCGGATCGATTTCCTACGTCTCCCCGGTGGCGGCGCTGCTTCTCGGCAAGGCCGTCGGCGACGTCGTCACCGTCAACGGCCAGGAGCTGGAGATCACCGCGATCGGGTGACGCGGACCCTCCCCCAAAGCAGAAGGCCGGAGCTGTCGACGAACCCGGGCGCTCGCAAGGCTGACGTCATGCCGGGCTCGATCCGGCATGACGGGGGATGAGGAGCTGCGGCGGCAGTCTCCGTCAGTGGTTCAGGGTCGGGGCGCGTATACGCCCCGGCCCCTTCCTTCGCTCTGGTCTTCCGCCTCAGACGTAGCGGTTGACGACGTTCTCCAGATACTCCTGACGACCGGACTTCGGCTCGGGATTGATGTTTTCCCGCTCCACCATGCCGGCGATCTCGTCGAGCGAATATTCGCCGCGCAGCATCTTCTGCGCTTCCGGGCTCTCCCACTTGGCGTAGCGCTCCTCGAGTGGCTTCGACAGCGCCCGGTCCTCGATCATCTTTGCCGCCGCCTTGACGCCGCGGGCGCAGCAATCCATGCCGCCGATATGGCCGATCAGCAGATCCTGCGGATCGAGTGACTGGCGCCGCAGCTTGGCGTCGAAGTTCGTGCCGCCGGTCGCAAAACCGCCACCCGCAAGGATGTGGTAGTAGGCGAGCGCCATTTCCGGCACGTTGTTCGGGAACTGGTCGGTATCCCAGCCGGACTGGTAGTCGTTGCGGTTCATGTCGATCGAACCGAAGATGCCGAAGGCGTTCGCCATGGCGATCTCATGCTCGAAGGAGTGGCCGGCGAGGATCGCATGGCCCTGCTCGATATTGACCTTCACCTCGTTTTCCAGCCCGTTCTTCTGCAGGAAGGCGTAGACGGTGGCGACATCGTAGTCGTACTGGTGCTTGGTCGGCTCCTGCGGCTTCGGCTCGATCAGGATCGTGCCCTTGAAGCCGATCTTGTACTTGTACTCGACGACGAGGTTGAGGAAGCGGCCGAGCTGGTGCAGTTCGCGCTTCAGGTCGGTGTTGAGCAGCGTCTCGTAGCCCTCGCGGCCACCCCACAGCACATAGTTCTCGCCGCCGAGCCGCTGGGTCGCATCCATGCAGGTCTTCACGGTCGCTGCGGAGAAGGCGAAGACGTCCGGATCGGGATTGGTGGCAGCGCCCGACATGAAGCGGCGGTTGGAGAAGAGGTTCGCCGTGCCCCAGAGCAGCTTGACGCCGGTCTCGGCCTGCTTCTTCTCGAAATAGTCGACGATCTCGCCGAGGTTGCGGGTGTTCTCCGCAAAGTTTGTGCCTTCCGGCCGGACATCCGCGTCATGGAAACAATAGTAAGGCACGCCGAGAAGCTGGAAGAACTCGAAGGCGACGTCGGCCTTGAGCTTCGCCGCTTCCATGGTGTCGGAGAACCAGGGGCGCTGGAAGGTCTGGCCGCCGAAGGGATCGCCGCCCGGCCAGGTGAAGGTGTGCCAGTAGGCGATCGCAAAGCGCAGATGGTCTTCCATCCGCTTGCCGGCGACGATCTCGTCGGGGTTGTAGTGGCGGAAGGCAAGCGGATTGGTGCTCTCCGGACCTTCGTATTTCACTTTGGCGATATCGCCGAAAAAGCCTGTGCTCATGGGTAGTCCTCCTTTGGAAATGTTCACCCTCCCCTCGAGGGGGAGGGTCGGACCGCAGGTCCGGGGTGGGGTGACTGCGGCTTCTCACCCCCACCCGCCGCTTCGCGGCGACCTCCCCCCTCAAGGGGGAGGTGGAAAAATCAGATCGCCCTGATCGCCGGATAAAGCGCCCGGTAGCGCCCGTAGGCCTCCTCATAGGCACCGCGCAGCGCCGTGACCGGCTCGATCGTTTCTGCCGTCTTCGGCGCGGTGCAGACGGAAAGCGGATCTGCCCCCGTCGCCGCGATCAGGCCGAGGCGGGCGGCGCCGAAGGCCGCGCCGAAATCCCCATCGGCCGGGACGTCGACCGGAATGCCGAGCGCCGTCGCGATCGAGGCGAGCCAGTAGCGCGAGCGCGAGCCGCCGCCGATCGCCGTCACCCGTGCGATCGTGGTGCCGGCCGATTTCAGCGCCTCGAGATTGTCGCGGATGGCAAGTGTGACGCCTTCGAGCACGGCCTGGGTCAGCACCACGCGCGCACTCTCGTGCCCGAGGCCGATGAAGGCGCCGCGGATCTTCGCATCGTTGTGCGGCGTGCGCTCGCCCGAGAGGTAAGGCAGGAAGGTGACGCTGCCCGGCGCCTTCAGCGTGTCGCCGAGCTCGGCCGTCAACTCGCCTGCCGACTTGCCGGTGACACCCGAGTGCCAGTTCAGCGCATCGGTTGCGGAAAGGATGACGCCCATCTGGTGCCAGGTGTCGGGAAGCGCATGGCAGAAGGCATGCACGGCGCTTTCGGGTTTCGGCAGATAGCTGCCGTTGGCCGCGAAGAGCACGCCGGAGGTGCCGAGCGAAACGAAAGCCTGGCCTTCCGCGACCGTGCCCATACCGCAGGCGGAAGCCGCGTTGTCGCCGGCCCCGCCGGCAACGACGACACCCGCCGCCATGCCCCATTCGCCGGCAAGCTCGGCCCGCAGCCGTCCGGCCTCCCCGGTTCCCTCGACCAGTCCCGGCATCTGACGCTCGGACAGACCGGTGGCCGATAGCAGCTCCGGCGACCACCGCCGTGCGCCGGTGTCGAGCCAGGACGTGCCGGCGGAGTCCGACATGTCGGAGAGATATTCGCCGGTGAGCCAGAGCCGCAGATAGTCTTTCGGCAGCAGCACCTTCGCCACCTTGGCGAAGACCTCCGGTTCGTTCCCCGCGACCCAAGCGAGCTTCGGTGCGGTGAAGCCGGGAAAAACGATGTTGCCGGTGATCGCACGGAAGCGCGGATCGGCGTCGAGCGCCGCGGCCTCGGCATGGCTGCGGGTGTCGTTCCACAGGATGCACGGCCGCAGCACGCGGTCCTCGGCGTCAATGAGCGTCGCGCCGTGCATGTGGCCGGAGAGCCCGATGCCCTTCACGGCCGAAAGTTCGTTCGGATGCTTCGCCTTGAGTCCGGCAACCGCTTCCCTGGTCGCCCGGATCCAATCGGCCGGATCCTGTTCCGACCAGCCGGGATGCGGCCGCGACACGTCGAGCGCGCCGTTCGCCGAGCCGATGACGCGCTGGTCGCCGCCGATCAGCATCGCCTTGACGCCCGAGGTTCCCAAATCCAGGCCGAGATACATGTGTCACTCCATTCTTTGGCCGTTACGGCAGATTGTCCCGCAGAAATATGTCGAGACGGATGCGCTCCTGCGCCTCGACGACCGATTGCCCGTCCGCCCGCGCCTTCAAGACGCGGATCGCGCTTCTGACCTCGTGGCCCGCATCCTGGTTGAGCACCGCATCGATCAGCCCATCGGTCAGCGCGGCCCGCGTCGTCTCGGTGAGCTCGTGGGCGATCACCGCAGGCCGGCGAGCGCGGCGCACCTCCTTCAGCAGACGTATAAGACCGCGATTGCCGGCACCGAGGCTGTAGATGCCGGCGATCTCGGCATGGGCGGCGAGCGCCTCACGCAGCACCCGCTCGGCGGTTGCCGGGTCGTCTCGACCTTCGAGAACCGGCAGCAGATGCAGATGGCCGAATTCCGCCTCCATGACGGCGCGGAAACCGTCGAAACGCTCCCGATGGTCGCGTACCATCAGCGAACCCGCCAGAACCGCGATGCGGCCCGGTTCCCGCCCGAGAAACCGCCCCATGAGGCTCGCCGCCGTGCGGCCGGCCGCGATGTTGTCGATCCCCGCATAATGCTGCCGCCTCGATCCCGGCAGGTCGGAAACCAGCGTCACAACGGGGATGCCCTCCTCGACGAGCGCGTCGATGGCGGCACGCACCTCCGGCGCGTCGACCGCGACCAGCGCGATGCCGGCGGATTTTTCCCGACCCGCTTCCCTCAACGCGGCGGCGAGCGCCTGCGGATCGAAGGCAGGAACCTCGATGATGCGGATTGCCAGCCGTTCGGTCGCGGCCCGCGCAACCGCGTCGCCGACGGCCGCCGCAAGCCCCCGCATGAAGGAATTGTCGTTGGAAGGCAGGATGAAGGTGAGCGAATAGATGCGCCCCTTCGCAAGATTGGCCGCGGCCATATCCCGCACGAAGCCCAGCGCCGCGACGGCGGCGTCGACCTTCGCGCGCGTCTCCTGCCGCACGCCGGGCCGGTTGTTGAGCACCCGGTCGACGGTCGCGAGGCTCACGCCCGCGTGGATGGCAATGTCATGGACGGTCGGCTTCATCTCTCCTCCGGCGCGACTCTCTACCGGAGTTTTTGAGGTACGTAAATCACATTCTGAGATACGTACCTCATATTCTTTGAACGCTGTCCCGGAAAAAGAAGGACCGTCGTTTTGAGGCGACGGTCCGAGGCGCTGCGGTGGATCTGGGAGGTGGGAGGGATCAGTGCCCGCTGCCGGCAGGTGCCGCGGCGGCCGGCCGCTTGATCAGCAGGGTCAGGAAGATCAGCGAGAAGAACAGGAGCGTGAGCCCCATGAACACGTCGATGAAGGAGAGGAGCCACGACTGCTGGGTCACAAGACCCGAGAGCTTCTTCACCGCCGCCGAGGCGCCGTCGAGGCCGTAGCTGTCGTAATTGCCACCAACGCTGTTCAGCCAGTTGAGTGCCGCCGGATTGCTCCAGGTGATGTGCTCGGACAGGCGGGCATAGTGCTCGTCCGAACGCTGGGTCAGCATGGTGTTGATGATCGCCAGCCCGACCGCCCCGCCGAGATTGCGCGTCAGATTGAAGAGACCCGAGGCATTCTTGATGCGTTCCGGCGGAAGCGTGCCGAGCGCGATGTTGTTGATCGGCACCATGCAGAGCATCAGCGAGCATCCGCGCAGGATCTGCGGCAGCAGAAGTTCGTAGAAGTCCCAGTCCGCGGTCATCCCGGTCATGAGCAGCGTGCCGGCGGAGAAGCCGCCGAAGCCGATCATCATCATCACGCGCGGGTCGAGGCGGCTAGACAAGGCACCCGCAACGGGTGCGGTCATGAACATGGCGGCGCCGGACACGAACATCGTCTCGCCGATCATCAGCGAGTCGTAGCCACGGATGCGCCCGAGATAGAGCGGATAGAGGTAGGTGAGACCGTAGAGCCCGACGCCCATCACGAACGAAAAGAGCGAGCCGAACGCGAAGTTGCGGTTGGCGAAGGCCCTGAGATCGACGACCGGGAAGTCCACCCTGAACACGCGGTAGAAGAACACGGCGGCGCCGACGAGCATCGCAATCGTGCCGAGGAGGATGTGCTCGTCGTTGAACCAGTCCTTGGCGTTGCCTTCTTCCAGCACGTATTCGAGCGTGCCCAGGAAGAGCGCCATGGAGGCGAGCCCCCACCAGTCGAACTTCTTGAACAGGCTGAGCTCGGGCTCGTCGAAGTCGATGAGGCTCCAGGTTACGGCGGTGACCAGGATGCCCGGAATGACATTGATCAGGAACAGCCAGTGCCACGACATCGCATGGCTGATATAGCCGCCGATGGTCGGGCCGATCGTCGGCGCGAGCGTCGCGACGAGACCGATGATCGGCGAAACGATGTTGCGCTTGGACGGCGGGAAGATCGTGAACGCCGCGGCGAACACCGACGGGATCATGCCGCCGCCGATGAAACCCTGGATCGCCCGGTAGACGATCATCTGCTCGATATTGGTGGCGGTCGCCGCGAGCGCGCTGGCCATCGTGAAGCCGGCGGCCGACAGCGCGAACAGAACCCGCGTCGAGAGGATGCGCGCGAGCACACCCGAGAGCGGGATCATGATGACTTCGGCGATCAGGTAGGAGGTCTGCACCCAGGCGATTTCGTCGGCACCCGCGCCGAGACCGGCCTGAATTTCTGTGAGCGACGCGGAGACGATCTGGATGTCCAGGATGGACATGAACATCCCGAACACCATCGCGAAGAACGCAATGACACGCTTCGGATCCATCGGCTGATCCGCGGCGGGCACTGCCGCGCCCGCATTCCTCACTGTCGCCGTCGCCGCCATGCTGTCACCTCGACATCCGTCACTTGGCCGCGAGTGCGTGCCCCGACGGGGCGGTGCGCGTGTCGACGTCGACGACGACACTCAGGCCCGCCCGGAGCTTGCCGGCATCGAGAGCCTCCTTGGGAAGGGAGATACGCACCGGCACGCGCTGGACGACCTTGGTGAAGTTGCCGGTCGCATTCTCGGCCGGCAGCATCGAGAAGACGGAACCCGATGCCGGCGCGATCGAGGTGACGGTACCGACGAGCGGTTCCTCGTCGAAGGCGTCGACGTGGATGTTGACCTTCGATCCTGGCGCGAGATGTGCGATCTGCGTTTCCTTGAAGTTCGCATCGATATAGAGGTCGCTCACCGGAACCAGTGCGGCAAGCCGCTTGCCGGCGGAGACGAGGTCGCCCGTCTGGACGGCGAGATTGCCGACCACGCCGTCATAGGGCGCCTTGAGGATCGTGAATCCCAGGTCGCGCTTCGCCTTTTCGAGAGCCAGTTCGGCGGAACGGATGCCGGCCTCCGCTTCGGCACGCTGCGCCTTGAGGACGGCGATCTGCGCCTCGGCGGCGGCGATGTTCGCGTCGGCGGCGCTCACGTTAGCCTGCGCCTGTTCAAGCTGCGTCTTCGCACTGTCGAGATCGGCGGTCGAGACGACCTTCTGCGCCTGCAGACCACTCGCCCGCTTGTAGGAGAGCTGCGCCAGGTCGAGGCTGGCGACGGCCGCCTGCTTCTGGGCCTTCGCCTGCAGCAGGCTCGCTTCGGCGCCCTTGATCTGCGCGTCGACCCGATCGAGCGTGAGATGCTGGCTCTTCACCTGTGCCTCGGCCTGTTCGGCGGCAATGCGATAGTCACCGTTGTCGAGGGTCACGAGCGGATCGCCTGCCTTGACGATCTGGTTGTTGGTGACGTTGACCTTTTCGACGTAGCCGCCGACCTTCGGCGAGATGATGGCGATGTCGCCACCGATGTAGGCGTCGTCGGTGGACACCATGAAGCGTCCGTTGGTCCACCAGTTATAGCCGTACCAGGAGGCACCGGCGAGGAGCGCAAGCGCCACGACCGGCAGAACCGGGCTGCGCCGCTTCTTCGCCTTCACCGGCGCCTGCACCTCTGCGGAAGCGGAACTCTCGTCCTGACGGCCTTCGACTGTCTCCGGAGCCGTCGTCTCGACGACGACCGGGTCATGGCCGGTGTCAACGGAGCGGATTGCATTGCTTCTCTGGGAGCCGGACATTGTCGTTTCCATCCAAACTGGCAGGTTTCGTTTCGGGTCAGGCGTACAAAAGCGCACTTATATTGAACTGAACCGTTCGGTTCGGTTGACTTAGAGCGTTTCATCGCACATATCAAGAGTGATCGAACCATCGAGTTCGATTTCGTTAATTTTCAGTGCCCGAAAGAGACGTGTGAGTAAGCCTATGTCTGAAACGCCGACCCCGACCCCGGAGACCAGCCTCTGTTCCGTAGGGCGCTTCGCTGCCGGTGAAGATCCGGTGAAGCGCGAGCAGATCCTCGACGGTGCCCGCTCCGTCTTCATGCGGATGGGTTTCGACGCGGCGAGCATGAACGATGTGACGCGCGAAGCCGGCGTCTCCAAGGGAACGATCTACGTCTATTTCGACAGCAAGGAAGAACTGTTCGGCGCGCTGATCGAAAGAGAAAAAGGTCGCTTCACCGAATTCCTGCGCGACATCCTCGCAGAGAGCAGCGATGTCCGTGACGGGCTGCACCGTTTCGGCATCGCGTTCGCCCGGCACATCATCAAGTCCGACATGATCCCGGCGATGCGTATCCTGCTCGGCGTGGTCGATCGCATGCCGGGTCTCTGCAAGCGTTTCTTCGCCTCCGCCCCTGCCAACGCCCGCACCGTCCTGCGCACCTATATCGAGCAACAGGTCGAAGCCGGAGCGCTGAAGGTCGAGGACACCGATCTTGCTGCCCGCCAGTTCATCGAGCTTGCGACCGGCCAGTTCTTCCGCCAGCGCCTTTTCGGTGAAATGGTCACTCCGCCGGAGGAAGCTGAAATCGAGTACGTCGTCGACAGCGGTCTCAAGGTCTTCATGGCCGCCTACGGCCCCGAGGGACAGCCGGCCGGCTAAGCGCCGAAACTGTCGTAATTTTCCGGAACAGCCCCCCATCGGGGCCTTGTCGTTTGGCGGGAGTTGGGCCATTTGTGCTTCCACGAGCCACCAACCGGAAGAAGTTCATGCAGGATCTCGCCATTCTCGTCCAGGACCCCGCCGCCTGGGTCGCCCTGATCACGCTGATCATCATGGAGGTCGTCCTCGGGATCGACAACCTGGTGTTCATCTCGATCCTCACCAACAAGCTGCCCGCCGACCAGCGTGTACCGGCACGTCGCGTCGGCATCGGCCTGGCGCTCGTCATGCGCCTCGTCCTGCTCGGCACCATCGCCTGGATCGTCCAGCTCACGACCCCGGTCTTCGAGCTGTTCGGCCACGGCTTCTCGTGGAAGGATTTGATCCTGATCGCGGGCGGCCTCTTCCTCGTCTGGAAGGCCACGAAGGAAATCCACCACAACGTCGACCCGATCGACCAGGAAGAGGATTTCATCGCCTCGTCCGCGACGGGCACGCTCGCCGCCGCCATCGGCCAGATTCTCCTGCTCGACCTCGTCTTCTCGGTGGACAGCATCATCACCGCCGTCGGCATGACCGATCACTTGCCGGTCATGATCATCGCCGTCATCGTGGCCGTGACCGTCATGCTGCTCGCCTCGAATCCCCTCGCGAACTTCATCGAGAAGAACCCGACCATCGTCATGCTCGCGCTCGGCTTCCTGCTGATGATCGGCATGACGCTGATCGCCGACGGCATGGGCTTCCATGTTCCGAAGGGCTATGTCTACGCCGCAATGGCCTTCTCGGCGCTGGTCGAAGGACTCAACATGCTGGCGCGGCGCAAACGCCGCGCCGAGGCCGGAAAGAAGACGCTGCACTGACGAGCGAAGAATCGCCTTCAAATGGCCCGCGCGACGATCCGCGCGGGCCATTTGCGTTTGATGACTTGTCCGTCCTCGTTCGGAACAAAGCAGAACACCCTGCATTGGAGGGATTGATCGGCACCGCCTTATCCAGAATACTCTTCGTCAAACGGTAGCGGAGTCTCATGTCGACCCAGCAGATTCTGGCGTTCGCGGTTATCGGCACCATGATGGGTTTCTTCATCTGGGATCGCTTCCGTTATGACGTCGTGGCCTGTTCCACGCTCGTGGCCGCCGTCGCTCTCGGGCTTGTGCCCGCCGACAAGGCTTTCTCCGGCTTTTCCAACGACATCGTGATCATCGTCGGTAGCGCCCTCGTCGTCAGCGCCGGCGTTGCCCGCTCCGGTATCGTCGATGCGGCGATCAAGCGCTTCTTTCCGAAGCTGGAATCGGTGCGCGCGCAGATGGTCCTGCTGCTCCTGACCGTGACCGTGCTCTCCGCCTTCATCAAGAACATCGGCGCACTCGCAATCATGATGCCGGTCGCCTTCCAGTTTTCCCGACGCTCCGGCACGTCTCCGTCGATCTTCCTGATGCCGATGGCGTTCGGCGCCCTGCTCGGCGGACTGATGACGCAAATCGGCACCTCGCCAAACATCGTGGTCTCGCAGTTGCGCCACGAGATCACCGGCGAGAGCTTCACCATGTTCGATTTCATGCCCGTGGGAGCCGTGCTCGCACTCGCGGGGGTGATATTCCTGATGATCTTCTACCGGCTGGTGCCGGAGCGTGAGAACCAGTCCTCGTCGCTGCAGGCGACACTGGAGAATTCGAGCTACGCGACCGAAGCCAGGGTGACGAGACAATCGTCCTTCGGCGGGAAGAAGCTGAGCGATCTCCTTGCGCTCTCCGGCGGCGAGGTGATCGCCTCCGGCATTGTGCGAGGCCACGTCCGCATATCCCCCTTCCCCGACGTGCAGATCCGGGAGAACGACGTCCTTCTGCTCGAGGGACCGTCCGAGGCGCTCGACCAGGTCGTCTCCCAGGCGTCGCTGGCGCTTTCCGGGAGGCCGCTTGCCGGCGACGGCGAAAAGAACAGCGAAATCGGCGCGATCGAGGCGGTGATTGCCCACGATTCCTTCCTGATCGGCATGACCGCACGCGAGCTGTCGATATTCCACAGCTACGGCGTCAACGTGATTGCGGTGAGCCGGCCGGGAAAGCGAACGGGCGAAAGCATGGGGGAGATGACGCTGCGCGCCGGCGACGTCGTCGTCCTCCAGGGCAGGAAGAATGCACTGCCCGGCCTGCTGCAGGAACTCGGCTGCCTGCCGCTCGCCGAACGCGAAATCCTGCTCGGAACGCCGCGCAACACCGTCGTTCCGCTCGCCATCCTGATCGCTGCGATGGGCGCGACGGCTCTGGGGCTTGCCCCTGTCGGCATCGCCTTCTTCGCGGCAGCACTCGGCATGGTGGTCCTGCGCGTCATACCTCTCAGCGAGATCTACCGGGCGGTGGATGGTCCCATCCTCGTCATGCTCGCGGCACTCATCCCGGTGAGCGACACCTTGCGTACGACCGGCGCGAGTGACGTCGTTGCAATCTCGCTCGGACAGGTGGCGGCCAATCTTCCCACCTACGGGGCGCTGGCTCTGATCCTGGTGACGGCCATGCTCGTCACGCCGTTCCTCAACAACGCCGCAACCGTGCTCGTCATGGGGCCGATTGCGGCAAGTTTCGCGGCCAATCTCCACTACAAGCCGGAGGCCTTCCTGATGGCGGTCGCGATCGGCGCCGGTTGCGACTTCCTGACGCCGATAGGCCACCAGTGCAACACGCTGGTGTTCGGACCGGGGGGATATCGGTTCAGCGATTACCCACGGCTCGGTCTGCCGCTTTCCGCGCTGATCGTGCTGGTCGCTGTGCCGACCCTGCTCCTGGTCTGGCCGGTTTCGTGAAGCCGGGCAAAAAAGAAGAGCCAGCATTGGCGGAATGCGGCTCTTCAATGCGGGGACTAGGGATGAGGAACGCGGGCCGGACGGGTCAGAGCTCGTCTGCCGTTTCGTTGGCCACAGTGAGAAACCGGAAAAACCACCGTGTTCTCGTTCCCGTCGCGTCCGGTTGGCACGACCCGTGTTCTGCAGGGTCAAACGCAGGCGGCGGACGATGGTTCCCGGAGCCCTGATTTTTCCTCCCGTTTCTTCGTCATCGCCGCTGTGGCACCCCCACCCTGCCGCAGTTTGTCTTGACGCCCGCGGTCGAATGTGGCCTAAGGCCACGGAATGAAAAATCGCGGGATTTCCCGCCCTGGGCGGTTCTCGGCGCGGTTTTTCGCTTTTCGACACCTCGTCCGTGACCACACGGTTTTTCCGCCCGGTCACTCGCACGTCACCAGAGCAAGAATCCGATGACCACTTCCGGCGTTCGCGTCCGTATTGCACCTTCCCCGACAGGCGAGCCCCATGTCGGCACCGCCTACATCGCGCTGTTCAACTATCTCTTCGCCAAGAAGAACGGCGGCGAGTTCATCCTCCGCATCGAAGACACCGACGCGACGCGCTCGACGGCGGAATTCGAGGAGAAGGTTCTCGACGCGCTGAAATGGACCGGCCTCAAGTGGTCGGAAGGTCCCGACGTCGGCGGCCCCTACGGCCCGTACCGCCAGTCGGAGCGCAAGGACATCTATCGTCCCTTCGTCGAGCAGCTCGTTCGCGACGGCCACGCCTTCCGCTGCTTCTGCACGCCGGAACGGCTCGAAATGATGCGAGACGCGCAGCGGGCCAAGGGCATGGCGCCGAAATATGACGGCCTCTGCCTCCACCTGACCGCCGAGGAAGTGACCGAGCGCATGGAGGCGGGCGAACCCTCCGTCGTGCGCATGAAGATCCCGACCGAAGGCTCGTGCAAGTTCCACGACGGCGTCTATGGCGACGTCGAGATCCCGTGGGACAGCGTCGACATGCAGGTGCTGCTGAAGGCGGACGGCATGCCGACCTACCACATGGCGAACGTCGTCGACGACCACCTGATGAAGATCACCCACGTCGCCCGCGGCGAGGAGTGGCTGGCATCGGTACCGAAGCACATCCTGCTCTACCAATATCTCGGCCTCGAACCGCCGAAGTTCATGCACCTGTCGCTGATGCGCAATGCCGACAAGTCGAAGCTGTCGAAGCGCAAGAACCCGACCTCGATCTCCTACTACTCGGCACTCGGCTATCTGCCGGAAGCGCTGATGAACTTCCTCGGCCTGTTCTTCGTGCAGATCGCCGAAGGCGAGGAACTGCTGACGATGGACGAACTCGCCGAGAAGTTCGATCCGGAAAACCTCTCGAAGGCCGGCGCGATCTTCGATGTACAGAAGCTCGACTGGCTGAACGGTCGCTGGATCCGCGAGAAGCTGACGCCGGAGGACTTCCTCTCCCGCATCTTCGACTGGGCGTCGGAAAACCACCGCCTGACGGAGGGCCTGAAGCTCGCCCAGAGCCGCATCTCGAAGCTCGGCGAACTGCCGCCGCTCGCCGGCTTCCTGCTGGCGAACGACGTCGGCCTCACGCCTGCCTCCTTCGCAGGCCTGAAGACCTCGCCCGCCGAAACGCTGGAGATCGTCAACACGGTCCAGTTCGATCTCGAAAAGATCGTCGAATGGAACGTCGCGACGATCGAAGAGGAACTCAGGGCGATTTCCGACCGCCTCGGCAAGAAGCTGCGCGTCGTCACGCCGCCGCTCTTCGTCGCCGTCTCGGGAAGCCAGCGCTCGCTGCCGCTCTTCGATTCCATGGCGCTGCTCGGCCGCTCGGTCGTGCGCCAGCGGCTGAAGGTGGCAAGCCAGGTGCTGACCTCGATGGTGGGTAGCGGAAGCTGAAATTGAAGTAGGCTCCTCATCCGCCTGCCGGCACTTCTCCCCGCAAGCAGGGAGAAGGGAGCAAGAGGCGCCGCAGCCAGTTCCCTCGCCCGCTTGCGGGGAGAAGGTTAGGGTGAGGGGCAATTTACACGGCGCGAGGCCGAGAGCCGCCACAGGAATTGAACGATGAACGAAATGAAGACCGAAACCGCCCTTTCCTCCGACGCGACGGAAGTCCGTCGCCAGAAACTCGGGCTGCTGCGCGAAAAGGTGGGCGACGTCTATCCCGCGCACTTCCACCGCACGATGACCAACGAGGAACTGGCGGAGAAATACGCCCACCTCGAGCCGGACACCGAGTCCGGCGACGTGGTGACGGTGGCCGGTCGCGTCTACTCCTCGCGCAATTCGGGCATGTTCATGGACATCCATGACGCTTCGGGCAAGATCCAGATATTCAGCCACAAGGACACGACCCCGGAAGAGGCGCGCAGCCTGCTGCCGCTCATCGATCTCGGCGACATCATCGGCGTGACCGGCGCGGTGCGCCGCACCAAGCGCGGCGAACTGACGATCAACGCCCATGAGATCGTCATGCTGACCAAGACGCTGCTGCCGATGCCGGAGAAATATCACGGCCTCGCCGACATCGAGACGCGCTACCGCAAGCGCTATCTCGACATCATGGTCAACGAGGAATCCAAGCTGCGCTTCCGCCAGCGTTCGCGGATCCTCTCGGCTCTCCGCCGCTTCCTCGAAGGCGAAGGCTTCATGGAAGTCGAGACCCCGATGCTGCAGGCGATCTATGGTGGTGCCGCAGCCGAGCCCTTCAAGACGCACCACAACACGCTGAAGCTCGACATGTACCTGCGCATCGCGCCGGAACTCTACCTGAAGCGCGTGCTGGTCTCCGGCCTCACCGACAAGGTCTTCGAGGTCAACCGCAACTTCCGCAACGAGGGCGTGTCGACAAGGCACAATCCCGAATTCACGATGATGGAGTGCTACTGGGCCTATGCCGATTACGAGGACATGATGAGCCTCGTCGAACGGCTGTTCGAAAGCCTGGCGCTGGCCGTCCATGGCAAGACCGAATTTGCCTTCACCGACAAGGAGCTCTCCTTCAAGGGACCGTTCCGCCGGATCTCCATGCCCGACGCGGTCAAGGAAGCGACCGGCATCGACTTCCTGTCGATCAAGACCGACAAGGAAGCACGTGCCGCCGCCTACGGTGCCGGATTCGAGGTCGAGAAGGACGCGACCTGGGGCGAATGCCTCGCTTATGTCTTCGAGGAGAAGGTCGAGGCGACGCTGATCCAGCCGACCCACGTCATCAACTTCCCGAAGGACATTTCGCCCTTCGCCAAGGAAGTGCCGGGCGAGCCGCGCCTGGTCGAACGTTTCGAGAGCTACTGCAACGGTTGGGAGATCGGCAACGCGTTCTCCGAGCTCAACGACCCGGTCGAGCAGCGCAACCGCATGGTCGAGCAGCTGAAGCAGGCGCATGAGCGCGGCGAGACGGACAAGGAACTGGACGAGGACTTCCTCGAGGCGATGGACCAGGGCATGCCGCCGGCGGGCGGCCTCGGCATCGGCGTCGACCGCCTCATCATGCTTCTGACGGACTCGCCGTCGATCCGTGACATCATCCTCTTCCCGGCCCGCCGCCACAAGGGCGACTGACCCGGTCGATCTGCCAACAAAAGAAGCCCCGGGATAGACCCTATCCCGGGGCTTTCGTTTTCCGACGATGTCATGCGGCGTCAGCCGTGACCGCCGCTCTCCGCCGGCGCGGCATGTGCATTGCCGCCGTGGCCGGCTGTGGTTGTCTCAACAGCACCTTCCGGTTTCAAACAGTCGAACTTGTCGTCGATCGACGCGGCGATGCGTTCGGCGTCCTCGCTCGGCACTACGATCTTTTCGCCGTAGAAGAGGCCGGTCTCGTTGGCCGGGCGGTCGATATAGCGCGCGCTGAACACGGCGGCACCTTCGACCTCAGGCACGCGCGAGGGATCTGGAATGTAGACGACGTCCGCGCCGATCGCATGACCACGCATGTTCGCGCGATCCTTGGGCCCGTTTTCGTCGAGCACCACCACCTGGACGAGGTCCGGCTTCTCCGCCTCGAACGTCCTCTCGGCGACGCGCAGCGCCGTCTTCATGCGGGAAAGACCGTCTCCACCGTTGGTCGAGACATATTTGCGGATCCACAATCGATCCTTCTTCTTGATCAGGACCGACTTCACTTCGGTGCACTTCTGGCCGTTCGCTCCCCGAAAGGTCGGCCCGAGCAGCTTCTCGGCGCCGATGTAGACGGCGGCGGAACCCGTCGCACCGCAAAAGACCAGGACCCCGCCGAAGACGAGTGCCAGCTTTCGGGACGGGCGGAATATGTTCAACAGCCCCTTCAAGCCCACGACACCACCATCGGACCACTCCCGGTTACGCAATACCAACGGCATTTGCTAGCACGCCGATGTTGAGGAAGTTTTAATCGCAGGGCGCAGATGACGTTTATAATGCGAATGATTTGCAGTTGCGTTGACATTCGCAAATGTGTGGCTACTTTAAAATGCGAATGATTTGCAAAAGGAGTCGTTTGCGTGAGACGGAAGATCATCGACCTGCTTGCCGCCATCGTGTTCGTCGGCCTGCCCGCCGTGGCGGTCGCAGCGGAGAAGCCGAAAGTCATCACGACCTTCACCGTCATCGCCGACATCGCGCGCAATGTCGCGGGCGACGCCGCCGAGGTCGACAGCATCACCAAGCCGGGCGCCGAGATCCATAACTACCAGCCGACCCCGCGCGACATCCTGAAGGCCAGCGACGCAGACCTCGTGCTGTGGAACGGCCTCAATCTCGAGCGCTGGTTCGAGAAGTTCCTCGCCAATCTCGGGGACGTCCCCGAAGCCGTGGTCAGCGAAGGCGTCACGCCGCTGAGCATCTCCGGCGGCGCCTATGACGGGAAGCCCAATCCCCACGCCTGGATGTCACCGGACAATGCCCTGATCTACGTAGAGAATATCCGCAAGGCGCTCACTGCGGTCGATCCCGACCACGCCGAGGTCTACGCCGCCAACGCCAAAGCCTATGCTGACAAGATCAGGGCCGAGATCGAACCGATGAAGGCCGAGATCGCTACCCTGCCCGAAGACGAACGCTGGCTTGCAACGAGCGAAGGCGCGTTCTCCTATCTCGCCCGCGATCTCGGCCTGAAGGAAGTCTTCCTCTGGCCGATCAATGCCGACAGCCAGGGCTCGCCGCAGCAGGTCCGCGCCGTCATCGATGCCGTGCGCAAGCACAAGATCAAGGTAATCTTCAGCGAAAGCACGGTTTCCGACAAGCCTGCCCGGCAGGTGGCTGCGGAAACCGGTGCGCTCTACGGCGGCGTTCTCTATGTCGATTCCCTCAGCGAGGCCGACGGACCGGTGCCGACCTATCTCGACCTCCTGAAGGTCACCGTGGCGACGATTGCGAAAGGACTTGCGGGATGATCATGGGCAGCAGCTCGCGCAACCGCTCTTCGGGACTCCTCGTCGACGGCGTCTCCGTCACCTACCGCAACGGGCTCACGGCGCTGAAGGCGGCGAGCTTCGACATCCCGAAGGGCACCATCACCGCCCTCGTCGGGGTGAACGGAGCCGGAAAGTCGACCCTCTTCAAGGCGATCATGGGGTTCGTCCCGCTTGCCGCCGGCAGCATTTCGATCCTCGGCATGCCGGCGCGGGAGGCGCTCCGCCGCAACCTCATCGCCTACGTGCCCCAGAGCGAGGAGGTCGACTGGAACTTTCCCGTCCTCGTCGAGGACGTGGTGATGATGGGCCGCTACGGCCACATGAATTTCCTGCGCATCCCCTCGCGCCACGACCATGCCATGGTTGCCGATGCGCTCGTCCGCGTCGGCATGGCCGATTTCCGCAAGCGCCAGATCGGCGAACTCTCCGGCGGTCAGCGCAAGCGCGTCTTCCTCGCCCGCGCGCTCGCACAGGAGGGCCAGGTGATCCTTCTCGACGAGCCGTTTACCGGCGTCGACGTCACGACCGAGGAACAGATCGTCGCCCTCATGCGGGACCTGAGAGACGAGGGCCGCGTCATGCTCGTGTCGACCCACAATCTCGGCAGCGTGCCCGACTATTGCGACCGCACGATCTTCGTCAAGGGAACGGTGCTGGCGGCCGGACGGACGGCGGAGGTCTTCAACGAGGAGAACCTGAAGCGCGCCTTCGGGGGCGCGCTGCGCCACTTCGTGCTGGCCGGACCCGACCTTCATGAGGACGCGGATGCCCGCCAGGTGAAGGTCATCACCGATGACGAGCGTCCCTTCGTCATCTACGGCGCGCCACGCGAACCGGAGGTGTCCGATGAACCTGCTCCTTGAGCCCTTTTCCTACGGCTACATGGTCAACGCGATCTGGGTGAGCGGGCTCGTCGGCGGTGTTTGCGGCTTCCTCTCCGCCTATCTGATGCTGAAAGGATGGTCGCTGATCGGCGACGCGCTCTCGCACGCGATCGTGCCGGGCGTTGCCGGCGCCTACATGCTTGGACTGCCATTTGCCTTCGGCGCCTTCCTCTCCGGCGGGCTCGCCGCCGGCGCCATGCTCTTCCTCAACCAGCGCACCCGACTGCGAGAGGACGCCGTCATCGGACTCATCTTCACCTCCTTCTTCGGCCTTGGTCTGTTCATGGTCTCGCTTTCGCCGGTCTCGGTGAACATCCAGACCATCGTGCTCGGCAACATCCTCGCCATCACGCCGGAAGACACCCTGCAGCTCGTCATCATCGGCAGCGTCAGCCTGCTGGTCCTCGCCCTGAAATGGAAAGACCTGATGGTCACCTTCTTCGACGAGAACCACGCCCGCTCGATCGGCCTGCGCCCCGGCTTTCTGAAGGTTTTGTTCTTCACGCTGCTCGCCGCCTCGACGGTGGCCGCGCTGCAGACGGTCGGCGCCTTCCTCGTGATCGCCATGGTGGTGACGCCGGGCGCGACAGCCTACCTGCTCACCGACCGTTTCCAGCGGCTGATCGTGCTCGCCTTCGCGATCGGCGCAGTAACAAGCATCGTCGGCGCCTATCTCAGCTATTTCCTCGACGGCGCGACCGGCGGCATCATCGTGGTGCTGCAGACAGCGCTTTTCCTCGTGGCCTTCGTCTTCGCACCAAAACACGGGCGCCTCGCCGCACGTCGCCGCGCTCGCCTCGCGCTGGAGGCAACACCGTGAGCGATCTTCTCGAACTTGCCGTCCTGCCGTTCCGGTTGCCCTTCATGCAGTCGGCCTTCGCCGTCACGCTGATGATCGCAGTGCCGATGGCGCTGCTCTCCTGTCTCCTCGTGCTCAAGGGCTGGTCGCTGATGGGCGATGCCGTCTCCCATGCCGTGCTGCCCGGCGTCGTCATCGCCTATGTCGTCGGCCTGCCGCTTTCCATCGGGGCCTTCGCTGCCGGCCTCGTCTGCGCGCTGTTGACGGGCTACCTCAAAGAGAACAGCCGCGTGAAGGAGGATACCGTGCTCGGCATCGTTTTCTCCGGCATGTTCGGCCTCGGACTGGTGCTCTACGTGAAGATCGAGAGTGACGTGCACCTCGACCACATCCTCTTCGGCGACATGCTGGGCATCCTGCCCGGCGACCTCGTCGAGACGGGCCTCATCGCCCTTGCGGCGACGGCATTCCTCGTCCTCCTGCGCAAGGACCTGCTTCTGCACGCCTTTGATCCGATGCACGCCCGCGCCATCGGCCTTCCCGTCCGGCTGCTGCACTACGGCCTTCTCGTCGTCCTGTCGCTGACCGTCGTCGGCGCCCTGAAAGCCGTCGGCATCATTCTTTCCGTTGCGCTTCTCGTCGCGCCGGGCGCGATCGCCTTCCTCGTCACCCGCCGCTTCCAGGCGATGCTCCTCGTCGCACTTGCCGTCACCCTCGTCTCCTCCGTTGCCGGCATCTACCTCAGCTTCGTCATCGACAGCGCCCCGGCGCCGACGATCGTGCTGCTGATGAGCGCCATGTTCGTTCTGGCCTTCGTCCGAACGGTCTGGCAGGCGCATCGCAGGCCGGCTACGCGAGAATCCGTCTCGAGATAGATCGCGCTCCAGACTTGCTGGAGATCAAGCCGCGGATCGTCCATACTTGATATTGAGGTACTATCGAGTCCCCTCTCCGGAAGGCGTTCATGTCCCCGTTCAGCGCACTGAAAGACCCGACCCGTTTCCTCTTCTTCACCGGCAAGGGCGGAGTCGGAAAGACTTCCCTGAGCTGCGCGAGCGCCATAGCGCTCGCCGATCGTGGTCTTCGTATCCTCCTCGTCAGTACCGACCCGGCCTCCAACCTCGACGAGATGCTCGGCGTCAACCTGTCGGACACCCCGACGCCCATCCCCGGGGTTCCGGGCCTGTCGGCCATGAACATCGACCCGGAGCAAGCCGCCGAGGACTACCGCGAGCGCGTCATCGAACAGCTCGGACCGGAGGCCGACAGCAAGGAGGTATCGACCGTCCGGGAGCAGCTTTCCGGCGCCTGCACAACCGAGATTGCGGCCTTCGACGAGTTCGTCGGCCTGCTCGCCGACGACACTCCCGAATTCGACCACATCATCTTCGACACGGCGCCGACCGGCCACACGCTGCGTCTCCTCAGCCTGCCGAAGGCGTGGACCGGTTTCCTGGAGACCAACGAGCGCGGTGCCTCGTGCCTCGGCCCGCATTCCGGGCTGAAGATGCAGGAGGATCGCTTCCGCAGCGCACTTCGTTGCCTCGGAGACCCGGCGCGCACGACGATCGTGCTCGTGACCCGCCCCGACAAGGGCGCAATCCGCGAGGCCGCACGCACGTCGGACGAGCTCGCGGAGCTTCAGCTGTCGAACCAGCTGCTCGCAATCAACGGGCGGTTCCGGGCCGCCGACCCGACTGATCCGGTGGCGACCGCCCTCGTGCGGGAGCAGGACGAAGCGATTGCCGGAATGCCCGCGTCGCTCGCGGCCCGCCCGCGCGACGAATTTCCGCTGCTCGGCTTCGACATGGTCGGCATTCCGGCCTTGCGGGCACTGTTGTCTCCGCCTTCCGCAGTGCCGGCGCAGGTGGAGGACGTGCCGAATGCGGCGGGCGACTTGCCGGGGATCGGCAGGTTGGTCGACGAGATCGCCGCCGGCGAAAAGGGTCTGGTGATGGTGATGGGCAAGGGCGGCGTCGGCAAGACGACGGTCGCGGCAGCGATTGCCGTCGGGCTGGCGAAGCGCGGCCATGCGGTGCACCTTACGACCACCGATCCCGCGGCGCATCTCTCCTTCGTCGTCGCAGGCGAGATGCCGGGGCTCACGGTCGACCGCATCGATCCCGTCGTCGAGACGGAGCGATACATCGAAAAGATCATGGCGACGCGCGGGCGTGATCTCGACGACGAGGGCAAGGCCCTCCTGCGCGAGGACCTCGCCTCTCCCTGCACCGAGGAAGTGGCCGTCTTTCACGCCTTTTCGCGCGTGGTCGCCGAGGCGCGCAGCGCCTTCGTCGTCATCGATACGGCACCGACCGGACACACATTGCTGCTCCTAGATGCCACCGGCGCCTATCACAGGCAGATGACGCGCCACCTCGATCCCGATGCCCCCGGAAGGGTCGTGACGCCGCTGATGCGCCTGCAGGATGAGAACTACACGCGGGTGGTCCTGGTGACGCTTCCGGAGACGACACCGGTGTCCGAAGCAGCCGCCTTGCAGGGCGACCTGAAGCGCGCCGGCATCGAACCCTATGGCTGGGTGATCAACAAGAGCATGGCCGCGAGCGGAACCCGCGACCCGTTGCTGCGCTCGCGCCTGAAAGGCGAGCACGAGCAGGTCGACCGCGTGCGGGAGAAGTATGCGAAGCGCGTCTATGCCTTGGAATTCCGCCCGGAACCGCCGGTCGGACTGGACGAACTTCGCAATCTGAGCTGACACGCTCAGGTTTCGAGGCCTCAAGCCGCCGGCGCATCCTGCGCCGCCTGTGCGGCTCTGCGGGCGAGCACATTCTCGCGCCAGACGGTGAAGAGGCCGGCGCCGACGACGATCAGCGAGCCCATGATCATGTTCGGCTTCAGCGTCTCGCCGAAGACGCTGACCGCCAGGATCGAGCCGAGCACGAGTTGCAGATAGGAGATCGGCTGCACGGCGACGGCGGTGAGATTGTCATAGGCCTTGATGAGCAGGAAATGCGCGGTGATGCCGGTGAGGCAGAGAAGCAGCATCCATTTCCAGTCGGAGGCGGAGATTTCCGTCCAGAAGAAGGGGCCGGCGATCGTCAGAGCGACCGCCCCGACGACGCCGATGTAGAAGAAGCTGGTCGTCGGCCCGTCCACCCGGCTGACGAGCCGAGTGCAGAGCCCATAGAGCGCCCCGATCAGAGCGACGAGGAGCGGCAGGACAACCAGCGCGTTGAAGCCCGACGTGCTCGGCCCGAGGATCAGGATGACGCCGCAGAGCCCGACGACAATCGCCGTCCAGCGCCGCCAGCCGACCTTTTCGCCGAGGATCGGCACCGAGAGCATTGCGACAATCAGCGGGCCCGAGGCGAAGATCGCCTGCGATTGGGCCAGACCGACCCGCGTGAAGGCGGTGATGGCGATCGGGATCTGCACGGCCAGCAGAAGGCCGCGCAGGATCTGCAGCCATGGCCGTTGCGTCCGGATCGCCGCTGAAAGTCCGCCGCGACCGCGCATGGCGAGAAGCACGGCAAAGAGCGCGAACGCCCAGTAGCGGATCATCGCCACGAGCACCGGCGGATAGGCGCTGCCGAGATGCTTGGAAACCCCATCCTGCAGCGAGAAGATGGCAAAGGCGAGCAGCGCGAAAAGGTAGCCGAGAGGTGTGGATTTCATGAAGCGACTGACGGGACGGGCCCGCCGCGCGGCGCGAGGGCATAGAGAAATGGAAGCATCGATAGTATACGTCTCTTGACGTTTGCAAAGAGCATGTCTGCGCAGGCCTGCCTTGCAGGACACGCGGATCACCGCCCCACGGAGGCGCGCTTGCTCTCCAGCCCGCTGTCGTGCTCTAAACGGCTATGGCCTTCACCCTCCGCCAGTTGCAGTATTTCGTCGCCGTCGCCGAGCAGGGCTCGGTGACGCGGGCGGCACAGAACCTCTCGATTTCGCAATCCTCGGTAACAGAAGCGATCAAGGAACTGGAAGGCGATCTCGGCGTGGAACTCTTCGAGCGCCATCCGCGCGGACTTTCGATCACCCACAACGGCCATCAGTTCCTGCGCCACGCGACGAAGATTCTCGCGACCGTCTCGGACGCGCGCAACGCCTTTTCCGAGACCAAGGAAAACAGCGGTGGCACACTCAACATCGGCGTCACCTCGCTGGTCGCCGGCTACGTGCTCTCCGACCTCCTGGCGCGCTACCGCCGCGCCTGCCCCAATGTCGAGGTGAGTGCGATCGAGGACAACGGCTCCTATCTCGAACACCTGCTCGTCGGCGGCGAGCTCGACGTCGCCGTCATGGTCATCTCGAACCTGCGCGACCGTATGGCGCTGCAGGCGGAAATCCTCGAAACCTCGCCCTACCGTCTCTGGCTTCCGATGGGCCATCCGCTGGTTTCCGCCGATATCATCTCAGCCGCCGACATCGCCCGCGAACCCCTGATCATGCTGACGGTGGACGAAATCGAGGAGAATACCGGCAAGCTGCTCTCTGCCCTCGGCGCCCGGCCTCAGGTCGCCTTCCGCACCCGCTCGGTCGAGGCGGTTCGAAGCCTGGTCGCGACCGGCGCCGGCGTGGCGCTGCTGCCGGATCTCGTCTACCGGCCGTGGTCGCTCGAAGGCGACCGCATCGAGAGCCGCGACGTCTCCGGTGCCCTGCCGGTGGTGCAGGTCGGCATGGTCTGGCGCAAGGGCTCCAGCCTGCCGCAGTCGGCCCGTGATTTCGTCGGCATCGCCGAGACGCTCCGAAGCGGAAGGGGACGGTAAGGCAGCTCATTTCAATACTTGCCCCCCACCCTAACTCTCTCCCCGCACGCGGAGAGACGGGATCGTCATGGCGCTGCCACGTGTCCCTTCTCCCCGTCAAACGGAGAGAAGATGCCGGCAGGCGGATGAGGGGCAAATCTCTTATCATTCGGAAAAACCGATAACGACTTTCTGATAAATGAATTTGCGAATGCGGCCCTTTCGCGGCACGTTCTCGGACGGGAACAAAGGCCGTGCGAAGCGGCCGCGAACCGGGAGAAATCAGATGAAGCAAGTCCTGAAGTCCTGCACTGCTATCGCCGCCATTTTCAGTTTCGCCACCGCCACCCTCGCCCAGGAGCCCCTGAAGGAACTCGGCAAGGGTGAAGGCGCGCTTTCGATCGTCGCCTGGGCCGGCTACATCGAGCGCGGCGAGACCGACAAGAATTACGACTGGGTCACCAAGTTCGAGCAGGAGACGGGCTGCAAGGTCACGGTGAAGACCGCCGCCACCTCGGACGAAATGGTCGCGCTGATGAACGAAGGCGGCTTCGACCTCGTTACCGCCTCGGGCGACGCCTCGCTCCGCCTCGTCGCGGGCAAACGCGTCCAGCCGATCAATACCGACCTCATCCCGTCCTGGAAGACCATCGATGAACGCCTGCAGAACGCGCCGTGGCACACGGTCGGCGGCACCCATTACGGCACGCCCTATGTGTGGGGGCCGAACGTGCTGATGTACAACACCGAGGCTTTCAAGGATCAGCCGCCGAAGAGCTGGAACGTCGTCTTCGAAGAGATGACGCTTCCCGACGGCAAGTCCAACAAGGGCCGCGTCCAGGCCTATGACGGCCCGATCTACATCGCCGACGCCGCCCTCTACCTGATGGCTCACAAGCCGGAACTCGGCATCAAGGACCCCTATGAACTGAACGAGGACCAGTACAAGGCCGCCCTCGACCTGCTTCGCGGACAGCGCCAGCTCGTTGGCCGCTACTGGCATGATGCCATGATCCAGATCGACGACTTCAAGAACGAAGGTGTCGTTGCGTCCGGTTCCTGGCCGTTCCAGGTGAACCTGATGAAGGCCGAGGGCGCCAAGATCGACTCGACCTTCCCTGAGGAAGGGGCGACCGGTTGGGCCGATACCACCATGCTGCATGTCGACAGCGAGCATCCGAACTGTGCCTACATGTGGATGGAGCATTCGCTTTCCGCCAAGGTCCAGGGTGACGTCGCCGCATGGTTCGGTGCCGTGCCCTCGGTTCCCGCCGCCTGCAAGGGCAACGAACTGCTGACCGACGAAGGCTGCGCCACCAACGGCTTCGACAATTTCGAGAAGATCAGCTTCTGGCGGACCCCGGTCAGCAAATGCGAGAGCCAGGGTGAATGCGTCCCCTATCACCGCTGGGTGTCCGACTATATCGGCGTCATCGGCGGTCGGTGACGATCCCTTTCTCCCCCTTGGTGGGGGAGAAAGCAAAATCAACGAATTAGCCGAGCGTAGCGAGTGCTAAACGTTAGATTTTTGCAAGTGAGGGGGTCCCCTCCGCACGCGACCCCCTCACTTGCGATTTCTAGCACTTAGCCAAGGCTAAGATGCTGAAATCGCTTTCTCTCCCACAAGGGGAGAGAAGTCCAGACCTCGACCGGAGTACCCATGACCGCAGCCGTTTCCTTCTCGCAGGTGTCGCGCCATTTCGGCCCGGTGAAAGCCGTCGACGCGGTCGACCTGAAGATCGCGCCGGGCGAGTTTTTCGCCATGCTCGGACCGTCCGGCTCCGGCAAGACGACCTGCCTCAGGCTGATCGCCGGTTTCGAGCAACCGACCTCCGGCCACATCGAGATCTTCGGCGAGACGGCTGAAGGCGTTCCGCCTTATCGCCGCCAGGTCAACACGGTCTTTCAGGACTATGCGCTCTTTCCGCATCTCAGCATTCTCGACAACGTGGCCTACGGCCTGATGGTCAAGGGCGTCGGCAAGGCGGAGCGCCACCGCCTCGCCGAGCAGGCGCTGGAACTCGTAAAACTCCCCGGCTACGGCGCCCGCAAGCCCGGCCAGCTTTCCGGCGGCCAGCGCCAGCGCGTGGCCCTCGCCCGCGCGCTGGTCAACAAGCCGAAGGTGCTCCTCCTCGACGAGCCGCTCGGCGCCCTCGACCTGAAGCTCCGGGAACAGATGCAGGAGGAACTGAAGAGCCTGCAGCGCTCGCTCGACATCACTTTCGTCTTCGTCACACACGATCAGGGCGAGGCACTCTCGATGGCCGACCGCGTCGCCGTCTTCAACAACGGCGGCATCGTCCAGGCCGGCACGCCGCAGGAAATCTACAATCGCCCGCGGAACCGTTTCGTCGCCGATTTCGTCGGCTCCTCCAACGTCATCGCGCCGGCCGACATGCAACGCCTCGGCGGCGAGGCAAAATGGGCGAGCCTGCGGCCCGAGGCGATCCGCCTCGTTTCCGAAGGCGGCATCGCCGCCACCGTGATGTCCGAGAGCTTCCTCGGCAGCGCCACCCGCCTCCACCTGCGCGCCGGAGAGATCGCCCTCAACGTCATGGTGCCGGCCGGCCAGACGACACCGAAACCCGGCGAGGAGGCGAGGCTCTCCTGGCAACCCTCCGATCTCCACTACATGGACGGCGAGGCATGAGCGACGTTTCGACCGCCTCCATCCTGCCCGGCAGGTCCGGCGCCTTCGCCCGTCTTTCCGACGTCTTCTGGCGCCGCCCGGCGATGCTGCTCGCCGTGATGCTGATCCCGCCGCTTCTGTGGCTCGGCATCATCTATGTCGGGTCGCTCATGGCGCTGCTGCTGCAGAGCTTCTTCTCGATCGACGATTTCTCCGGGCTCATCAACTACGAACTGACGCTTTCGACCTATCGCCAACTGCTGGTGCCGACCAATTTCGACATCATCGTGCGGACGGTCACGATGGCCGCCGTCGTCACGCTCGCCTCCGCCGTGCTCGCCTTCCCGATCGCCTATTATGCCGCGCGCTATGCGACCGGCCGCTGGAAGGCCTTCTTCTATCTCGGCGTCATGCTGCCGCTCTGGTCGAGCTATCTGGTCAAGGTCTATGCCTGGAAGCTGATCCTCGCCAAGGAGGGCATCCTCACCTGGGCCTTCGACCGTCTCGGCCTTTCCTGGCTTCTCGACGGCATCCTCGCGCTGCCCGTCATCGGCGGCAACTCGCTGTCGATCAGCTACATCGGAACCTTCCTCGTCTTCGTCTATGTGTGGCTGCCCTTCATGATCCTGCCGATCCAGGCGGCGCTCGAGCGTGTTCCCGGCAACCTCATCGAAGCCTCCTCCGACCTCGGCGCCCATCCCGGCCAGACCTTCCGCAACGTGCTGCTTCCGCTCGCCATGCCCGGCATCGTCGCAGGCTCGATCTTCACCTTCTCGCTCACGCTCGGTGACTACATCATTCCGCAGATCGTCGGCTCTTCGCGGCTCTTCATCGGCCAGGCCGTGTACGCCCAACAGGGAACGGCCGGCAACGTGCCGCTCGCCGCCGCCTTCTCCGTCGTGCCGATCGCCATCATGGGCGTCTATCTGTGGGCTGCCAAACGCATGGGGGCCTTCGATGCGCTCTGACCGCTCCTCGGCCGGATGGCCGCTCAAGATCGCTGCGGCCGGCGGGCTCCTCTTCCTGCACCTGCCGATCCTGTTGATCTTCGTCTATGCCTTCACGACCGAGGAGAAGAGCTTCCAGTGGCCGCCGCCGGGCTTCACCACCCAGTGGTTTGCCGTCGCCTGGAACAGGCCGGACGTCTGGGACGCGCTAACGCTCTCGGTCAAGGTGGCGAGCATCGCCACACTGATCGCCCTCGTGCTCGGCACGCTCGCCGCCGCCGCCGTGGCACGTTCGGCCTTCTTCGGCCGCGAGGCGATCTCGCTTCTCGTCATCCTGCCGATTGCGCTCCCGGGCATCGTCACCGGGATTGCACTCCGCTCGGCCTTCTCGCTGGCCGAGATCCCATACTCGATGTGGACGATCATCCTCGGCCACGGCACCTTCTGCATCGTCGTCGTCTACAACAACGCCGTCGCACGCTTCCGCCGCACCTCGGGATCGTTGATCGAGGCGTCGATGGACCTCGGCGCCGACGGCTTCCAGACCTTCCGCTACGTGGTGCTGCCGAACATCGCGACCGCGCTGCTTGCAGGCGGCATGCTCGCCTTCGCGCTTTCTTTCGACGAGGTCATCGTCACCACCTTCACCGGCGGACAGCAGGCGACATTGCCGATCTGGATGCTGGAGGAACTCATTCGCCCGCGCCAGCGGCCGGTCACCAACGTCGTCGCCATGCTGGTGGTGATCGTGACCTTCCTGCCGATCCTGGCGGCCTATTATCTCACCCGCGACACCGACCGGATTTCGGGAAGCGGTAAATAACCCGACAAAACAGATGAGGGAGAACGATATGGACACCCAGATGCTGATCGACGGCCGCTTCGAAAAGGGCACCGAGATCGAGGAGAAGATCCTCAATCCGAAGACCGGCGAGACCATTCTGGAGCTTCCGGAGGCTTCGCTCGCGCAGGTCGACGCCGCCGTCGATGCCGCGGAAAAGGCCTTCGACAGCTGGTCGGCGACAACGCCCTCGCAGCGTGCCGCCTACCTGCTCGCGATCGCAGACGCCATCGAGAAGGATGCGACCGGCTTCGCCGCACTGGAATCATTGAACTGTGGCAAGCCGATCAACGCCGTCATCAACGACGAGATCCCGGCGATCGTCGACTGCTGGCGCTTTTTCGCCGGCGCCATCCGCTCGCTGCACGCGCCCGTCGCCGGGGAATACCTGCCCGGCCACACCTCCATGGTCCGACGCGATCCGATCGGGGTCGTCGGCTCGATCGCGCCCTGGAACTATCCGCTGATGATGATGGCCTGGAAGCTGGCACCCGCCATCGCCGGCGGCAATACCGTGGTCTTCAAGCCGTCGGAACAGACGCCGCTCACAGCGCTGAAGATGGCGAAACTGCTTGCCGACATCCTGCCGGAAGGCGTGGTCAACGTCGTGCTCGGCCGTGGCGAGAGCGTCGGCAACGCGCTGATCAACAATCCGAAGATCGGCATGGTGTCGATCACCGGCGACATCGCCACCGGCAAGAAGGTGCTCGCTGCCGCCGCCAAGACGGTGAAGCGCACCCATCTCGAACTCGGCGGCAAGGCGCCGGTCATCGTCTACGACGATGCCGATCTCGAGGCGGTCGTCGCCGGCATCCGCACCTTCGGCTTCTACAATGCCGGACAGGACTGCACCGCCGCCTGCCGCATCTATGCGAGCGACAAGGTCTACGACCGGTTCGTCGCCGACCTCGCCTCCGCCGTCTCGACGCTGAAGTTCAACCAGGCCGACGACACCGAGAACGAGATCGGCCCGCTGATCTCCAGGCGCCAGCGCGATCGCGTCGAGAGCTTCGTCACCCGCGCGTCCGAGCACAAGCACATGGAAATCGTCACCGGCGGCAAGGTCGCCGGCGAGAAGGGCTTCTTCTATACGCCGACCGTCGTCGCCGGTGCGCTGCAGGACGACGAGATCGTCCGCCGCGAAGTCTTCGGCCCCGTCGTCTCGGTTACCCGTTTCTCGGATACCGACGATGCGATCGCCTGGGCGAACGACAGCGATTACGGGCTGGCCTCCTCCGTCTGGACGAAGGACATCTCGCGCGCCATGAAGACCGCCGCCCGCCTGCGCTACGGCTGCACCTGGATCAACACCCACTTCATGCTCTGCAACGAGATGCCTCACGGCGGCCTGAAGCAGTCCGGCTACGGCAAGGACATGTCGGTCTACGCGCTCGAAGACTACACAGCCGTCCGCCACGTGATGATCGCACACTGAGGCAGGGGAGAGGAACGGGGCGTCGGCTGCCGCTTGACGCTTCGTTCCCTGAACTGGCATGATCGCTTCGTCGAAAAGGACGTTGGCCGGCAGAGGTAACCCCGGCCACTTCTCCTCACGGGAAGCTCCGTATCGCTCTTCAGGCGAACCCGCGACAAGCAACCGGCCATGCCAGCCGGGAGGCTTGTCGTGACGCGTATGCGCACGCCTCGGCTCCCGTAGGGCATCGCCTCAAGTGTCGAGGAGAAACCAATGCCCATCATTCGCGCCAATTCAGGCATCGTCACCCAGATCAACGTCTTCACCGTACCCGACGGCGGACAGCAGCCGCTGATCGATCTGCTGACGGAATCTGCCGAGTTCGCCAGCCGGATTCCCGGATGGATGTCCGCGAGCATCCATCGCAGTCTCGACGGCACCCGCGTCGTCAACTACGCCCAGAGCGAGAGCCTCGAGGCGGCGCAACGCATCATCGAACGGCTACGCCTCGAAGGCTTTCTCGAACGCAACAAGCGGCTCGGGCAAGCCAGTCCCGGGCTCTACGAGGTCGTATATGCGCTGGAGCGTTAGGCACGACAGTCCGGCCTCCAGCGAGCTGGCAGCGTGCCGCAGCCATTCCGATACGGCCACGGACTTGCATGCAGCCGCGTAATCCGGTGGCACAGCGATCCGGCTCATATTATTGTCTGTCAAATCACGGAGACCATGTATGCGCCGCATCCTTCCTGCTTTGGCCACCATCACCTGCCTTGTCCTGCCGCCGCCCTCCTTCGCCCTGGATTTGTCTGTCACCCGTCTACTGCCGCCCGGTCGCCACGATCCGCTCGTGGTTCCGGTGCAGCAACCCGGCTACAACGATCCGGAGGATCCCTATGTCTGGCATGTCTACGGCCTGCCGCCGGGTGGCCTTCTCGCGATCCGTTCGGGCGCCGGCCTGAATTTCCGGGTGATCGCCGAGCTGGCGGAAGGCATGCCGGTGAAGAATCTCGGCTGCCTCGAACAGGAAAACGGCTACTGGTGCCGCATCGCCACCACCGACCGGCCGCGCGTGAGTGGCTGGGTGAACGGACGTTTTCTCGCGGAGGATTGGGGCTCCAATCCGCCACCCTATCCGGACGACGACTATCTTATCCCCGGCCATCCCTACGACGCGACGGGCCGGCTTCGCTGCCGACTGCCCGGCTTCGACGGCTTCACCTCCTGCGATTACGGCATCGTCCGCAATGGACCGATGGCGACGATCGAGATCACCACACCCGACGGTTCGCGTCGCCGTCTCGACTACCGCGCCGGCCGCTTCACCGGCGAGGGTTCGGATATCCGCAGCCGCAAGCAGGGCGGCGACGCCGTGGTCACGGTGGACGGCGCCGAGACCTACTACGTCCCCGACGCGGTCGTGATGGGGGACGACTGACACCAAAAAAAGCGCCCCGTTTCCGGAGCGCCTTCGATTGTCCGGCAGGCTCGCCGTCTTATTCGGCGAGCGCCTTGGCCACCTTCTCGCGCAGGGCGACCAGGTCCTTGTAGAAGCTGCGGATACCCTCGGCGAGCTTTTCGGTCGCCATGGCATCCTCGTTGAGCATCCAGCGGAAAGCCTTCTCGTCGAGCGAGATCCGCGGCTCCGGAACGGTCGCCTCGGGAGCGAGCTTGCGCTCGAGGGTTCCCTTGTCGGCCTCAAGCTCATCGAGCAGCGCGGGCGCGATCGTCAGCCGGTCGCAGCCGGCGAGCGCCTCGATTTCCCCGGCATTGCGGAAGGAGGCGCCCATGACCACCGTCTTGATGCCGTTCGCCTTGTAATAGTTGTAGATCGAGCGGACCGAGAGAACGCCGGGGTCGGTCTCGGCCGTGTAGGTATCGCCGGTCGATTTCTTGTACCAGTCGAGGATGCGACCGACGAAGGGCGAGATGAGAAAGGCATTGGCCTCGGCGCAGGCGATCGCCTGGGCCTTGGAGAAGAGCAGCGTCAGGTTGCAGTCGATGCCTTCGCTCTGCAGGACTTCTGCGGCGCGGATACCTTCCCAGGTGGAAGCAAGCTTGATCAGCACGCGCTCGCGCTCGATCCCGCGCTCCTTGTAACCGGAGATGATCTCGTGCGCCTTGGCGATCGAGCCCTGCATGTCGAAGGAAAGATCGGCGTCGACTTCGGTCGAGACCCGGCCCGGCACGATCTTCGCCAGCGCCGCACCGACGGCGACGGCCAGCCGGTCCGCGACCGCGGCGGCCACGGCTTCGCTGTCACCGCCCTTCGACCGACCCCAGGCGATCGCCTCCTTGAAGGTGTCGTCGAACATGTGCGTGCCGAGCGCCTTCAGGACGATGGTCGGGTTGGTCGTGCAGTCCACCGGTTTCAGACGGGCCACAGCCTCGATGTCGCCGGTGTCGGCGACGACGGTGGTCATGGAACGAAGCTGTTCGAGTTTGGAAGTCATGATCCTATTCCCTGTTCTATCCGGCTGCCGGAAATGTGCCCGACTATCACCAGCCGAAGATGGCAAAGTCAAGAACGGGGCGGTCACGATTTCAATCGATTTACGGAATGAATTTCCGCCGGCCTCACCCGCTCAGTTGACCGGCCTCCCACCCGAGCATGGCCCGCTTGCGGGTCAGCCCCCAGTGGTAGCCGGTGAGCGCGCCGCCCTTCCCGAGCGCGCGGTGACACGGCACCACGAAGGAAATCGGGTTACGACCGACCGCCGCCCCGACGGCGCGGCTCGCGGACGGCTGGCCGATGTCGCGGGCAATGTCGGAATAGGTCACGGCTTTACCTATCGGGATACGCAAAAGGCTCTGCCAGACGCGGAGCTGGAAATCCGAGCCGATCAGCACCACCCTCAGCGGCTGCTCGTCGCCCCAGCGACCTGGATCGAAGATCCGTGCGGCATAGGGCGCCGTCGCCGCCTGGTCGGCCACATAGCGCGCATTCGGCCAGCGCGATGCCATGTCCTCGAAGCAGGCGGCCTCGTTGCCGCGCTCGGCGAAAGCGAGCCCGGAAAGCCCCCTCTCCGTCGCCATCACCAGCGCCAGCCCGAAGGGCGATGGGTGAAAGCCGTAGCGGATCGTCAGCCCCTCGCCCTTCTGTTTCCACTCGCCGGGCGACATCGCCTCGTGGGTCACGAAGAGATCATGCAGCCGTCCGGGCCCGGAGAGCCCGAGTTCGAGCGAGGTCTCGAGGATCGGCATCTCCTCTTCGCGCAACAGGCGCTTGGCGTGGTCGAGCGTGACCGCCTGCAGGAAGGCCTTCGGCGACAGCCCCGCCCAGCGACTGAATGTTTTCTGCAACTGCGTCGGCGACTGGTTGAGCCGTGCGGCAATCGTCTCCAGCGACGGCTGCTCGCGATAGTCGAGCGTCAGCATCTCGATAACCCGGCGCACTGTCTCGTAGTCGCCGCCCTCGGGCGTGACATCGACGGGCGCAAGCTCACCGGCCGATCGGGAAATCATCTGTGCAATGGTCATGGCGAACTCCTTTTCGCATGACATCACCATATCGGACGGGTGCGAACCACCCGTTTCTTGCGCGATGGGTCAAAGCCTCTGCTTGACCGTCGCCAGCGCCGCATTGAACGCCTTGGCGAAGCTCTCCCGGTCCTCCGGGTTGAGGAAGGATCCGATGTCGGTCCGCCTGCCCTCTCCCGAGATCTGCATCGAAACGATGCCGATCTCGCTGTGCCGGCGGACGAAGAAACGCGCCCAGAACGGATTGAAACGGTGCTCGGTCATGCGGCCCGACGGCGTGAACTTTCGGATCGCAAGCGCCGTGCGAGAGACGACGACCTCCTCGCGGGCACGCCCCGAGCGATAGTTGAGCAGGAACGCGCCATAGAGCAGCAGGAAGTCGAGGCCGAAGAAGAGACCGATCGGCCAGGCGCCGGTGACGACGAAGAACACCGCATGAACCGCACAGACGGCACCGGTCAGCATCAGAAGGACGTGAAAGCCCCGCCGACCCAGGGAACGATACGGCGTCAGTTCCGCCGCAAAAACCGGGGGTTCCATCATGCCCACATTGCCTTTCGTCATGGCGCCCGCGTATAGATTGACAATGACCGATCCGAAGAAAGAATCCAGCGCCAAAACTTCGCAAAAGTCAAACCGAGGCGGCGCGCGACGCAAGGTCGCGCCGCGGTCTGCCTATACAAAGACGGAGCTTCTGGAGATGTTCCGTCGCTTCTCGGTGCAGCGGCCCGAACCGAGAGGCGAACTCGAACACGTCAACGCCTTCACCCTCGTCGTCGCGGTCGCGCTCTCGGCGCAGGCGACGGATGCCGGCGTCAACAAGGCGACGCGGGCGCTATTCAAGGTCGCCGACACGCCGCAGAAGATGCTCGATCTCGGCGAGGAGCGGCTGCGCGACTACATCAAGACGATCGGCCTCTATCGCAACAAGGCGAAGAACGTCATCGCCCTTTCGAGGAAATTGATCGAGGAGTTCGGCGGCGAAGTACCGCGCACGCGCGAGGAACTGGTGACCTTGCCCGGCGTCGGGCGCAAGACCGCCAACGTCGTCATGTCGATGGCCTTCGGCATCCCGACGATCGCCGTCGACACGCACATCTTCCGCATCGCCAACCGGATCAGGCTCGCCCCCGGCAAGACCCCGGACGAGGTCGAGGACAGGCTGCTGCGGGTCATCCCGGAGGAATACCTCTTCCACGCCCATCACTGGCTGATCCTGCACGGCCGCTATGTCTGCAAGGCGCGCCGGCCCGAATGCGAACGCTGCGTCATAGCCGATCTCTGCAAGTCGCCGGAAAAGAGCTGCGACGTGCCCGCTCCTCTCGTCGAACTGCCGCCGCAGATCATCGGGGTGGCCGAGTGACCAGCCCGTCGATCAGGCGGATGATTGCCTGCTCGTAGGCCTCGCGGCTTTCTCCGGCCGCAATCGCCAGAACCGCGCGGTCGAAGGCGGCGGAGAGGACGCGCGTCAGGGGGTCGAGCCCGGCAAGATCCGATCCGGTTTCGCGAAGATAGGCTTCGAGGCCGTTGCGCAGGCTCGTCTCGGCATGATCGCGATCGGTCGAGCGCCCGCTTTCCAGCCCCATGATCGCAGGGCCATCGAGCAGCAGCAGGCGGCTCCGGCCCGGTGCGGCCATCGCATCGAAATAGGCGGCGATGCCGCGGACGAGTGCATCGCGTGCCGAAATCGCCTCGCCAGCAGCCGCCGCAATCTCGGCCGCAACCCGCGCCGCCTCCCGTTCGACGACGGCGAGGAACAGGTCCCGCTTGTCTGCGAAATGGTGATAGAGGGCGCCGCGCGTCACGCCCGCGGCCGCGACGATATCGGGCGTCGCCGTGTCGCTGTAGCCGCGCTCCACAAAAAGTTCGCGGGCGTGATCCATCAGGGTCTGCCGGGTGGCTTCGGTGCGGTCCTTGTTCGAGCGGCGCATGCAATCCCCATTTACATACAATCTGTATGCATGTTATAGATACATGCAGATTGTATGTGAAATGCAGGAGGAAGTGAAGCATGCGCAGCGCCAGCTACTATCCCGTCATCATGACCGACCGCATAGCGGAAACCAGAGACTTCTATTGCAGCCACTTCGCCTTCGAACCGCTCTTCGAAAGCGACTGGTACGTCCATCTCCAGTCACGCGAGGACGAGAAAGTGACGCTCGCGATCCTCAAACCCGATCACGAGACGGTGCCCGTCGCAGCCAGAAAGCCGGTGAGCGGCCTCATTCTCAATTTCGAAGTCGACGATCCGGACCGCGTCTATGATGCCTGCCTGAAGGCCGGCCTTCCGATCCTGCGGTCACTGCGTGACGAGGATTTCGGCCAGCGTCACTTTATTACCGCCGACCCGAACGGCGTGCTGATCGACGTCATCAAGCCGATCCCGCCGAGCGCGGAATACGCGGCCCTCTATGCGGAAACCGCGCTGCCGACCTGACGGTCATGCCTGAAATACGGGATCGCGGGCGCTCAGCATCTTGTGCAGATGGACCATCATACCGGCCGCAAACAACGGCGTCAGCAGGTTCAGGATTGGAACCGCCAGGAAGGCCGCGATCACCAGCCCACCCATGAACACCGTCCCGCCGTGGCGCGAGCGGAAGGCCCGTGCCTCGCTCGCGCTGCGGAAACGCATGGCCGCAAACTCGAAGAATTCGCGCCCGAGCAGATAGCCGTTGACGAGGAAGAAGGCGGCGATATTGACGCCCGGTACGAAGAGCAGCACCAGCGCCACGAGGTTGCCGAGCACGACGACGCCGAAGAACTTCAACGAGGTGACCAGTGCTTCGCCGAGCGGCATGGGCGAGCCGGGCGTATCCGTCGGATAGTCGCGCCGTTCGACGACTTCGGCGACGTCATCGAGAAAGAGACCGGCGATGACCGCCGTCACGGAGGACAACAGAAGCGCGAGTGCGAGTGCAAGGCCGATGCTGGCAAGCACGCCGAGCACGAATGTCAGCCAGCCGGCCCAATCCGGCATTCCGGGAAAGAGTGCATCGAACCACGGCAGCACATAGGCGATGAAGGCGCCGCGAAGCGCGAGCCACAGGGCGATCAGGACGAGGATTGTCAGCCCCAGCACTTTCCAGAACACCGAGCGGGTTTCGGGGGCGAAAAGGTTGCGAAGAGCAAGTCGCGCGGCGTCGAAGATCATCCGGGTCTCCATCAATGTCGAAGCGGATGTAAGATGCCGCAGCCCGACGGACAAGATCGCCCGCGCGGCACTTCAGCCTAATCCAGCCGGTAGAGCCCCGGCCGCCGGTCGGCGAGATACGGATTTTGACGGCGGCACTCGTCGTAGGCGGTCGGATCGAGTCTTGCGACCAGCAGCGCCTCATGCATACCCGCACGGGCGAGCTCGTCTCCGTCGGGACCGATGATCGCCGAGCGACCGCCATAGGAGAACTTGCCCTCCTCGCCGCAGAGATCGGCATAGACCAGAAAGACGCCGTTCTCGAAGGCGCGGGTCGGCACCACCAGATCGGCGACCCGCCGGCTGATCTCGCCGCGCGGAAGCGCCGTCGGCACCAGCACCAGTTCGGCGCCGGCGAGCGCCAGCGTGCGCACATATTCCGGGAACTCGACATCGTAGCAGATCAGCATGCCGGTACGGATGCCGAAGAGATCGAAGACATGCGGCACATCTGCGCCGGGCGTGAACGATGCGCGTTCGCCGTCGCCGTAGAGATGGCCTTTGCGGTAGAATTCGCAACTTCCGTCCGGCCGCGCCAGGACGGCCGAGTTGTAGACCACGGAACCGTCGCGTTCGGGAAACCCGGCACAAATCGCCAGCTCGAATTCGGCCGCGATGTCGCAGAGCGCACCGATGATCTCGCCGTCCCGTTCCACGGCGATCTCGGAAAAGTGCTCCGGCGTCAGGCCGTAGCCGCTCACTCCGAGTTCCGGCGTGACGAGGAGTTCGGCGCCCATGCCGGATGCGGCCTCGGCGGCCTCGGCGATCTTGGCGAGATTGGCCGCGGCATCGCCCGAAACCGGCTGCATCTGGTAAAGCGAAATCAGCATGGCGTGTCCTGCGCTAACGATGAAATGCGTGGACGATAGGACGACGCATCGGGCTTTGCAAAGCGCTTCGCACGCCGGAAACAACTTTCGGACGTCAGAACAGTGTCGCCTGGAGGAGCAGGAGGAAACCCTTGACGAGGGCGTAGACCACGCCCGCCACCACGACGCCAGCGATCCCCGCGATGACCGTACCGATCAGCACGCAGATGCCGTCGCGTTCGAGAATACCGAAGGAAAAGAAGCAGATTGCAATCGCCGGCAGGATGTTGCCGAGCGGAACCGGAAGCGCGAGGATGACCGCAAGGACGAGACAGACGAAACCGATCAGGTATTCCATCGGGGGATAGACGAGGAAGCCCAGCCGCGGCCGCAGCATCCGCTCGGCCTTGGCGAGCCAGGGGGTGACGCGGGTCACGATGCTCGCGAAATCCTGCCGCGTCATCGAACGGTCGGCGATGATCCTCGGCAGCCATGGCTTCTGCCCGAACATCAGTTGCGCCGCGAGAAAGACGAGCGGCGTGCCGGTGAGCGCCGACGTGCCCGGCGGTGTCGGCACGATGTTCGGCAGCGCGAAGATGAGGATCAGGGCGCCGAAGGCGCGGTCGCCCATTGCCTGGAAGATATCGGCGACGGAAATCCGCGGCCGTCCCTCGTCCGCGGCAAGCCCGGAGAGTATCTCGGACAGCCTGCCACCATGCCGGCGCCACCTGCCGGTCTCATGCGCCTCCCGCCCGGCCTCCGCTTCGCCTGTCATCGCTACTCCTCGATTGATCGTGGCTCTGATGTAATGCCGTTCGACCGCGGGACAATGACACGCCTTTGATTAAGTCGGCGTGACCGCCGGTGGCGGCCACGCGGATCTGCCGAGAGTCTCACACCTGTACGAGGTGCCCGGCGGAAATCTCCCTGTACTGGCGGCGTGGCGGCTCGTAGCCGACCGGCCGGATGGGGCTCTTGATCTCGTCGGTCGAGATCGCGCGCTTGACACTGCGGCGGGCCGGGTCCGGGATCGGCACCGCAGCCATCAGCTTCTTCGTGTAGGGATGCTGGGGATTTTCGAACACCGCCTGACGCGGGCCGATCTCGACGATCTCGCCGAGATACATGACCGCGACACGATGGCTGACGCGCTCCACCACCGCCATGTCATGGGAGATGAAGAGATAGGCGAGATTGAAACTCTGCTGCAGCTCCAGCAGGAGGTTGCAGACCTGCGCTTTGATCGAGACGTCGAGGGCCGACACCGCCTCGTCGGCGACGATCACCCTCGGATCCAGCATCAGTGTACGGGCAATGGCGATGCGCTGCCGCTGTCCGCCGGAAAACTCATGCGGATAGCGCCGCATCATGTCGGCATCGAGCCCGACCCGCTTGAGAATATCTGCCGCCTTCTCGCGCGCCTGCGCCTTGGTGCCGAGCCCGTGTTCGATGAACGGTTCCATGACGGCATCGCCGATCTTCATGCGCGGATCGAGGCTGGCGAAAGGATCCTGGAAGACCATCTGGATGGTCCGCCGCATGTTGCGCAGCGCGCCGCGGTCGAGCCGGATCACGTCACGCCCGTCGAGCGCGATCGAACCCGCCGTCGGCTCCACGAGACGGGTGATCGACCGCCCGGTGGTCGACTTGCCGCAACCCGATTCACCGACCAGCGACAGGGTCTCTCCCTCGCAGAGGTCGAAGGAGACGTTTTCGACGGCATGCACGGCCCCCGACTTGCGTCCGAGGAGACCGCTGCGGATGTCGAAGCGGGTCGTCAGGTTCTTCACTTCGAGGATCGGATGCCGCCGGGTTTCGATTGCGCGGCCGACCTCCGTTTCGGGTGTCGTCATGACGCCGGACGCGATGTCGATGATCGGGAAGCGCATCGGCCGCCCATGCCCCGCCATCGAGCCGAGACGCGGCACCGCAGAAAGAAGCGCTCGCGTATAGGGATGGCGACCGCGATGGAAGATGTCGTCGGTCGGGCCGGTCTCGACGGCATCGCCGCGGAACATGACGATGGTGCGGTCGGAGACCTCGGCGACCACCCCCATGTCGTGGGTGATGAAGAGGACGGACATTCCCTCCTCTTCCTGCAGTACCTTGATGAGGTCGAGGATCTGACCCTGGATCGTCACATCGAGCGCGGTCGTCGGTTCGTCGGCGATCAGCAGCCGCGGCTTCGAGGCGAGCGCCATGGCGATCATCACGCGCTGGCGCATGCCGCCTGAAAACTGGTGCGGATAGTCGTCGAAACGGCTCTTGGCGTTGGGAATGCGCACCTTCTCGAGGAGCTGGATCACCTCGGCCCGGGCCTCGGCCGCAGATACCTGCCTGTGGCAGGTGATCGCCTCGGCAATCTGCTTGCCGATCGGAAAGATCGGATTGAGGCTCGTCATCGGCTCCTGGAAGATCATCGAGATCTCGTTGCCGCGAACCTTGCGCATCTCCTCATTGCCGAGCGTCAGCAACTCGCGCCCGCCGAGCTTGATGCTGCCCTCGATCTTGCTCGTGTATTTCGGCAGAAGACGCATGATCGAAAGCGACGTCACGCTCTTGCCCGACCCGGATTCACCGACGATTGCCACGGTCTCCCGCGGCGCGATGTCGAAGCTCACGTTCTTGACGACCGGGCGCCAGTCGTCGCCGATCCGGAACGACGTCGTAAGTCCCTGGACCGAGAGAACCGGACCGTTTCCGGTATTCCCCTTGGCGGTGTTCGGCAGTGCCATCTCAGGATTCCTTCCCGCGCAGAGTTTCGATGAACGGATGTCCTGCGAGCCCTCAGGCCGCGAGCGCCGTTTCGGCGAGCGTCACCCAGTAGCTGATGCCGTAGGGAATCGCCTCATCGTTGAAATCATAGGAGGAATGGTGAAGATTGGCGCTGTCGCCGTTGCCGATGAAGACGAAGGATCCCGGCCGACTTTCCAGCATGTAGGAAAAATCCTCGGCCCCCATCAGCGGCGCGAGATCGGTCTCGACGGCCTTCGCTCCGGCCACCTTGCGCATCACGTCGATTGCGAAATCCGTCTCGCCCTCGTGGTTGAAGGTCACGGGATAGCCGCGGCGGTAGTTGACCTCCGCCCGCGCCCCGAAGGTGAGCGCGATGCCGTTGACGACCTCCGATAGCCGGCGTTCGGCGTAGTCGCGCGTCTCCGGCAGAAGCGTCCGGATCGTGCCGGTGAGCTTCACCGTGTTGGGAATGACGTTCGAGGCGTCGCCGCCGTGAATCGTGGCGACCGTCACGACCACCGACTTCAACGGGTCGGTTTCGCGTGAGGCGATCGCCTGCAGCGCGATGATGGCATGCGCCGAGACCAGCACCGGATCGATCGTCTTGTGCGGCTGGGCCGCATGCCCGCCGCGGCCGTGGATCAGCACCTCGTATTCGTCCGCCGCCGCCATGATCGACCCCTTTCGGGTCGCGAAATGGCCGAGTGGCAGGCCGGGCGAGTTGTGCATGCCGTAGACCTGGCTGATGCCGAAGCGCTCCATCATGCCGTCCTTGACCATCGCAAGACCACCGCCGCCGCCTTCCTCCGCGGGTTGGAAGATCACCGCGACCGATCCCTTGAAATTGCGGGTCTCGGCAAGATGCTTTGCCGCACCGAGCAGCATGGCGGTATGGCCGTCATGGCCGCAGGCATGCATCTTTCCGGGCGTCAGCGAAGCCCATTCCTTGCCGCTGGTCTCCACAATCGGAAGTGCATCCATGTCGGCGCGAAGGCCGACCACCGGCCCCTCTCCTGCCCGACCCTTGATGATGCCGACGACCCCCGTCAGGCCGATCCCGGTTTCCACCACATCGCAGCCGAAGGACATCAGTTTGTCGGCCACGAAGGCGGCCGTCTCATGGACGTCGTAGAGGATCTCCGGATGCTGGTGAAGGTGGCGGCGCCACGCGGCGACCTCCGTCTGCATTTCGCTTGCGCTGTTCAGGACGGGCATGTTGCGACCTCTGTTTTTATTGTCGGTTCCCACTCGTTGGCGGCCATACTGCGACGGCTGAAAGCGCTTTTGCAAGCTGCAATTTTCCGCCTTGAACACAAAATAGGCCTATGCTTAGATGGCTCAAATTTTGATCAGGTCCGCATTTCCAGCACCGGATTTGCAGGCGGGCCGAATGTACTCGCGAGGGCCTCGAAATCAAAATTGTCGAACAAGGCCAATCACATAACTCTGAATGGCTTTGCATCCGGGGCTCCGCTTGTTTCGCCCGCCGGATATCTTGCTCAAGAAAACTCAACGAAAATAAATAAGGGAACAGTGACATGCACAAAGCGCGTATTCTATTGGCAGCGTCAGTGGCCGCGACCGCCTTGTCCGGCACGCCTGCACTGGCGGAACGCGGCACCGACGGCGAGCTGAAGATCATCTTCTGGCAGGCCATCTCCACCATGAATCCCTACCTCTCCGGAGGCACCAAGGAGGTCTACGGCGCCTCGATGGTCATCGAGCCGCTCGCCCGCTACGACGAGACCGGCAATCTCGTGCCGATGCTCGCTGCCGAAATCCCGACAGTCGAGAACGGCGGGGTCTCCGCGGATCTCAAGAGCATCACCTGGAAACTGAAGCCCGATCTCAAGTGGTCTGACGGCAGCGCGGTCACCGCGGACGACGCGGTCTTCACCTGGAAGTACTGCACCGCCCCCGACGGCGGTTGCGCCCAGGCCGCCTATTATGAAGGCGTCAGCAATGTCGAGGCCGTCGACGCCTCGACGATCAAGGTGTCCTTCTCGGAGCCGAAGCCCTATCCCTACAGCGCCTTCGTCGGCGCCCAGTCGCCGATCATCCAGGCAGCCCAGTTCAAGGACTGCCTCGGCGCCAAGGCTCCCGAATGCACCTCCGCCAACTTCGGCCCGATCGGCACCGGCCCCTTCGTCGTCAAGGAATTCAAGCCGAACGACGTCGTCTCCTTCGAGGCGAACCCCAACTACCGTGACGCGGCCAAGCCGGCTTTCGCCACGGCGATCATCAAGGGCGGCGGCGACGCCGCATCGGCCGCGCGCGCCGTGCTCGAAACCGGCGAATTCGATTATGCGTGGAACATGCAGGTCGAACCGGAAGTACTCGCCCAGATGATGGCCGCCGGCAAGGGCAAGATCGAGGTCGCCTTCGGCACCCAGGTCGAACGTATCGACGTCAACCCCTATGCCGTCGACTCCTCTCTCGGCGACAAGCGCTCCACCAAGGAGGCTGGTCCGCATCCCGCCCTCTCCGATCCGGCAGTTCGCAAGGCCCTCTCGCTCGCCATCGACCGCGATATCATCGATGAAGCCGGCTACGGCGACAACGGCAAGCCGACCTGCAATATCCTGCCGGCCCCGGACATCTACGTTTCGACGGCCGTCGACTGGTGCCTGAAGCAGGATCTCGACGCGGCCAACAAGCTGCTCGACGACGCCGGCTGGGTAAAGGGCTCGGACGGCGTTCGCGAGAAGAACGGCGTCAAGCTGTCCTTCCTCTACCAGACCTCCACCAACTCCGTCCGTCAGGCGACGCAGGCGCTCGTCAAGGACATGTGGGCGCAGATCGGCGTCGCGGTGGAACTGCGCAATATCTCGGCAAACGTCTTCTTCGGCGGTGACCCGGCATCTCCGGATACCTTTCAGAAGTTCTATGCCGACGTGCAGATGTACACGAACAACTTCGACGGCACCGACCCCGAGAAGTACATGGCCGGCTGGATGTGCGACAAGATCCCGAGCCCGGCCTCCGGCTGGCAGGGCGAAAACATCGTGCGCTACTGCAATCCGGAATATGACGCCCTCGTCAAGGAACTGGGCAAGACCGGCAAGCTCGAGGACCGTGCGGCCATCGCCAAGAAGCTCAACGACATGCTCTCCAACGACGTCGCCCAGATCCCGCTCATCCATCGCGGCCAGCCCTCGGCCGTCTCCGCCACGCTCGATGGCGTCAAGATGAACGCCTGGGACAGCGAACTCTGGAACGTCGCAGACTGGTCTCGCAAGAAGTAAGTGCCGTTGCACCGGGTCCGCGCTACCCGCGCGGGCCCGGTCGTCGCATTTCGCTTCGTGACAGTCTGGAGAGCCTCCGATGTTCACCTTCACGCTGCGGCGATTGCTCTTTGCAATCCCGACACTGCTGGTTATCAGTTTCATCATCTTCGCCCTGCTCGACCTCGCGCCGAGCGACCCCTTGAGCGACCTGCCGCTGACCATTCCTCCCGAGGTTCGCGAGCAGATCCGTGCCGCCATGGGCGCCGATCAGCCCTTCGTCATCCGCTACCTGCGCTGGCTGCAGCAGTTCTTCGTCAATGAGCCGCTGAACATCTTCGAACAGCTGACCGGCCTGACCGTTGGTACGGGCGAGCGCATGCGCGTCCTGTCCTGGGCGACCCGCAGCCCTGTCGTCGATCTCATCGTGCAAAGATTGCCGCAAACCCTCTGGGTCGTCGGCTTGTCCTACCTCTTCGGCGTCATGCTGGCGATCCCGATCGGGGTGATCTCCGCCTACAAGCAATATTCGGTCTTCGACCAGATCGGCACCTTCGTCTCGATGGTCGGCTACTCCGTTCCGACCTTCTTCACCGGCGTGCTGCTGATCGTGATCTTCAGCTCCTACCTGCAGTGGTTTCCGTCGATCTACGACACCAATCTGAGGATCACCGACTGGTCGAGCTTCGTCGCGCAGGTGAAGCAGATGGTACTGCCCGTCACCGTGCTCACCCTCTACAACACGTCACAGATCAGCCGTTTCGTGCGCGCCTCGATGCTCGATAACCTCCACCAGGACTATGTCCGCACCGCCCGCGCGAAGGGCGTGAAGGAGAAGGTCGTGTTGCTCGTCCACGTGCTGCGCAACAGCCTGATCCCGGTGGTGACCGTCATTGCGCTCGGCGTTCCGACGATCTTCTCCGGCGCCATCATCACCGAGCAGATCTTCCGGGTGAACGGCCTCGGGCAATTGCTGATCACCGCCATCCAGGGCGCCGACATGCCGCTCGTGCAGACGCTGACCTTCATCTTCGCCTTCCTCATCGTGCTGTTCAACCTGATCGCCGATGTGCTCTACGGCCTCCTTGATCCGAGGATCCGCTATGACTGACGCCACCATCGCCGAACCGGCAGTCTCCTCCGACGTCCAGAAAGGTGGCCTCTGGCGCCAGTTCAGGGCCCATCCCGGCGGTGTCGCCGGGCTGGCGGTCTTTCTGTTCATCGTGCTTGCCGTCTATGCCGGACCGCTGATCCACACCGTCGAGCCCAACAAGATCGACATCCGGGCGAAGAACCAGGGACCGTCCCTCGCCCACCCCTTCGGCACCGACAATCTCGGCCACGACATGCTGGCCCAGGTCCTCGCCGGCGGGCAGATCTCGCTTGCCGTCGGCATCACGGCCATGCTGCTCGCCCTCTTTCTCGGAACGCTCGTCGGCGTTCTTTCAGGCTATATCCGGCGGATTGACGGCATTCTGATGCGCCTGACGGACCTTTTTCTCGCCCTGCCCCTGCTGCCGCTTCTGCTCGTCATCATCATGCTGTTCCGCGATACGCTCCGCACCGTGTTCGGTCCGGAGACGGGTATCTTCATCCTGATCGTCTTCGTGATCGGCATAACGAGCTGGATGCACACCGCCCGCATCGTCCGCGGCGACGTGCTGGCGGTCAAAAGCCAGGAATTCATCCTGGCAGCCAAATCGAGCGGCATGCGCGAGCACCGGGTGATCCTGAAGCACATCCTGCCGAACGTGATGAGCTCGATCATGGTGTCGGCCACCCTGGGCATCGCCTCGGCGATCATCACGGAATCAGCGCTCTCCTTCCTGGGGCTCGGCTTCCCGTCGGATTTTCCGACCTGGGGACGCCTGCTCTATGACGGCGCCAACTTCCTGCAGATCACGCCCTCGCGGGTGCTCTGGCCGGGGCTTGCGATCTCGCTCACGGTCCTCAGCGTCAACTTCATCGGCGATGCGATCCGCGATGCACTCGACCCTCGGACACTCAAGCGCTGACGCACAAAAGCGATTGGTGAAGGGCGCCCCGGCGCCCTTTGCCTTTCTCAGACCCCGCTGATGATCTCGATCTTCGATCCGTCGAAGAAGCGCGAAAGCCGAAAGGCCGTCGGATCGACGCAAGGCGTATGTCCGGTGACGAGGTCCGCCATCAACCGGCCGGCACCGGGACCGATGCCGAAACCGTGGCCGGAAAAGCCGGTCGCGATGAAGAAGCCGGGAACCTTCTCGACCGGCGAGATGATCGGCACGGCGTCCGGCGACACGTCGATATAGCCGGCCCAGCGCTGCGCGATCTCGGCCTTGGCGAAGGCCGGGTAATCCTTCTTGAGTTGCGCCAGCGCGTGGTTGGTCCACTTGTCCGACGGTTTCGGGTCGAGCACGCGGCAGCGTTCGAACGGTGTCTCCTCGTCCATCCGCCAGCGTTGCGCCATGCGACCCTCCTCGAGGAAGCGGCCGGAGACGCGGAAGCGGAGCGAACGCCACTCGCTCTTCAGTGCAGGGAGGAATTTCAGCATGAAGCGGAAGCTGTCGGGCACGATCTCGACGATGTTGTCGTAGCGCGAGGCGATCGTGTAGCCGCCGTCCTGGCGCTTGCGGAAGGCGAAGTCGCGGCCGTAGAGCGTCTGTTCCGGCCCGCCCTCGATCGGCTTGGTGCGGATAACGGTGTTCATCACCTTGAGCTGTGGCAGGTCGATCCCGGCATTGCGGGCAAAGAGGCTCGACCAGGCGCCACCGGCAAGCACGACCGAGGAGCAGGCGATCGTGCCGCGTTCGGTGACCACGCCGGAAATCCTGCCGCCCGACGTTTCGATCCCGCGCACCGCGCACTTCGTCAGGATATGCGCACCCTTGTCGCGTGCCGCCTCGGCAATCGCCGGTGCCGCCTTCTGCGGCTCTGCGCGGCCGTCGGCCGAGGTGTAGAGCGCGCTCCTGAAATCATGCTTCATGCCCGGATAAAGCCCACTGAACTCCGGTCCGTCGATCATCCGTGACTTCATCTGGTACTTGGTCAGGATATCGGGCCATTCGGCGTTCTTGGCTTCGTACTTTTCATCGAACGAGGCGAAGACGATACCGCATTGTTTGTAACCGGTGTCGCGGCCGGTCCGCGCGTCGAGCCCCTGCCAGATGCGAATGGCCTCGGCCATCAGCGGGACTTCGCGGGGATCGCGCCAGGAAATGCGCACCCAGCCCCAGTTGCGGCTCGACTGTTCCTCCCCGATACCGCCCTTTTCGCAGAGCGCGACCGAAACGCCGCGTTCTGCGAGTTCGAGCGCCGTCGAAGCACCGATGATACCGCCGCCGATGACGACCACGTCAACCTGTTTCGGCAGTTGCAGATCCCCCTCGACGGGAACCACCTGAGGACCGGGCATGCGAATAACTCCAGGCTCGAGAGAAAATGTCGCCCGCGCGAACGGCGGACCGGAAAGGAAGCATCCCGCTCTTATCAGATCGCGGCCGCACCGTCATCGCAGATGTCGGATTGCATCGGCACGAGAGTGCCCCGCTACCCCTGCTGTGCCGCGATGAAGCTGCGGAACCGCGCCATGCTGAACAGGAAGAAGAACAGACCGATCACCGCGGTCGCGAAGAACTGCGGCCAGACCACAGCGAAACCCGCGCCGCGGAAAAGGATTGCCTGCGCGAAGGAGACGAAGTGTGTCGTCGGCGAAACCTGCACGCCGATCTGCAGCCAGTCCGGCATGCTTTCGAGTGGCGTCATGCCGCCGGAGAGGATCGTCATCGGAAGAACCGTCAGGATGAAGAGCAGCGCCATCTGCGGCATCGACCGGGAGATTGTCCCGAGGAACAGGCCGAAGGAGGTGGCGAAGAAAAGATAGAGCAAGACGCCCGCGGCAAACAGCCAGAGCGAGCCCGAAATACGCATGCCGATCCAGAGGTCTAGCACGAAGACGACCGACAGCAGCGTCAGCGCCAGCGTCACCAACCCGTTTGCAAGGAGCTTGCTCAGCATGATCTCGGTCGCCCGCACCGGCATGACGAGCAGATGTTCGAGCGTGCCGTGCTCGCGTTCCCGCACCAGCGCTGCCCCGGCAAGCAGGACGGCGAGCATGGTGACGTTGTTGATGAGCCCGGACGTTCCGGTGAACCAGGCCGTGGTCAGCGTCTGGTTGAAGGCCATGCGCACCTCGATCGCGACCGGCAGGCTGGTCGTCTTTTCGGTCCGGGTCACGAAGCGCGAAACCTCCTGGTTGACGACCGACTGGATGTGACCCGCACCGATCCCCGCCTGCATCAGCGCCGTTGCGTCGATCAGCAGCTGGACCGACGGGCTGCGGCCGGCAAGCACGTCGGCCTCGAAATTCGGCGGGATGTCGAGCACGAAGGTAAAGCGCGCCTGGTCCATGACGCGATCGACTTCGCCCGGCGAGAGCGACACGGGCGCCTGGAACTGCGGGGGACGTAGGGCGTCCAGGATCGCCGAGGAGAGTTGCGACACGTCCTGGTCGACGACCCCGACGGTGGCGCGGTTGAGCTCGTGCGTGATACCAGTCGCCTGCATGTAGATCGCGAGCGTGAAGGCATAGATCACGAACCCCATCAGCACCGTGTCCCGGCGGATGCCGATCAGTTCCTTGACGAAGAGCGCGGCGATGTTGCGGAAATCGAGCATGGTCATACCTCCTGCTTGCGCAAGAGCAGCCAGGCCATGGCGATCAGGACCGGCCAGAACAGCACGAGCGGCAAGATGAAGGGCACGAGATCGGAAAAGCCGAGCGCCTTCGTGAACGCGCCTACGCTCGCACGCAGGAAATAGGTGGTCGGGAACAGCGTTCCGATGATCCTGCCTACCCCCTCGAGGGTCGCGACCGGCTGCAGCAGTCCGGCAAATTGCGTCGCCGGCATCATCGTGCCGATCGCCGTCGCGAACATCGCGGCGACCTGGGTCCGGGTCATGGTGGAGCTCAGGATGCCGATCGCCGTGGTGGCGAGGAGATAGAGAAAGGCCGCAAGCGAAAGACCAAGGAAGCTGCCCCTGATCGGCACCCCGAAGAGGGCGACCGCCATCACGACGAGAACGACGTAGTTGACGCAGCCGACAATGACATAGGGCGCCTGCTTGCCGAGCAGGAATTCGAGCTTGGTCACCGGCGTCACGTAGAGGTTGCTGATCGATCCGAGCTCCTTTTCGGAGACGACGCCGAGCGCCGTCAGGATCGACGGGATGAAGAGCAGCAGGATGGCGACCACCGCCGGCACCATCGCATCGAGACTGCGGAACGCCTGATTGTAGCGATAGCGCATCTCGACGCTAGCCGCCGGGCTCGCCGAGATGCCGGCCGCCTGTGCCGCTTCGGTGAGGAAATGCGCATGTGCGCCCGAAACGTAGCCGAGCATCGTCTCCGCACGGAAGGGCATCGCCCCGTCCAGTGTCGCAAGCAGCGTGGTCGTGTGCCCGGATCGCAGATCCGCACCGAAGCGCTCGGGGATTTCAAGCGCGATCGCGATGTCGTTGGCCTTGAGCTTCTGCTCGAGTTCCTCATGATCAGCCAGGGGACCTTCGTAACGGAACGCCGTCGAGGCCGCGAAGCTGTCGATATAGGCCCTGCTTTCGGCCGTCTGGTCGCGGTCGAGCACGCCGAGGCGGAGATCGTCGACATCGAGGGTGATTCCGTAGCCGAGGATCAGCATCAGGATGGCCGTCCCGAGAAGCGAGAAGGCGAGACGGATCGGGTCCCGCACGAGCTCCATCATCTCGCGCCGGGCATAGGCCACGGCTCGTCGCAGCGAGAAGGTCTGTTCCACGGAGGCCGTCGCCCCGGTTGCGGTCGGCAGGGCCGCGTCGAAGGATGCCACTTCCTCGCGCCCGCCTTGTTTCATGTAGGCGATGAAGGCCTCGTCGAGCGTGGCCGATTGCGTCTCCTCCTTGAGTTTTTCCGGGGCACCGCTCGCAATCACCTTGCCCGCATGCATGAAGGCGATGCGGTCGCATCGCTCCGCCTCGGACATGAAGTGGGTGGAGATGAAGATCGTCACGCCGTCCTCGCGCGAAACGCGCTGGAGGTCGTCCCAGAAGGCGTCGCGGGCGATCGGATCGACGCCGGAGGTCGGCTCGTCGAGGATCAGCACCTCCGGTTTGTGAAGAAGCGCCACCGCGAGCTGGAGACGCTGGCGCACGCCGAGCGGCAGGCGTTCCGACACCGTGTCGTGATACTCCGACAGTCCGAATGTTTCCGAAAGTTCGCGCACTCTCGCCGATGCGTCTGCGCCCTTGTAGTCGAAGATCGCCGCATGCAGCCGGAGGTTCTGGAGCACGGTGAGCTCCCCGTAGAGCGAAAAGCCCTGCGACATGTAGCCGACCCGCCGGCGAGCAGGAATGTCAGAGGCATCCACCGGCTCGCCGAACAGGAAGGCTTCCCCTTCGCTTGCCGGCAGAAGCCCGGTCAGCATCTTCATCGTGGTCGACTTGCCGCAGCCGTTCGAGCCGAGGAAGCCGAAGATCTCCCCGCGCGGGATGCGGAAGCTGACATGATCGACGGCGGTGAAGGAACCGAAGCGCCGCGTCAGCCCCTTGGCCTCGATCGCGATGCTCTCGCTCTCGACCGGCCGCGTCGCCGGGACCTTGCCGTTGTCCACCACGGCACCGTGTCCGTTCTCGTTGAGCAGGCTCACGAACGCCCGCTCCAGCGTGCTCGCACCTGTTCGGGCAAGCAGTTCCGCCGGTGTTCCATCGGCCAGGATGCGGCCGTCGTTCAGCATCGCCACCCGCTCGAAGCGCGTCGCCTCATCGATGTCGGAGGTGGCAGTCAGGATCGTGAGGCGCGGACGCGCTCTGCGGATACTCTCCACGAGGTCCCAGAACTGTTGCCGCGACAAGGGATCGACCCCCGTCGTCGGTTCGTCGAGCAGCAGGAGATCCGGGTCGTGCACGAGCGCGCAGCAGAGCCCGAGCTTCTGTTTCATCCCGCCGGAGAGCTTGCCCATCAGGCGGTCACCGAACGGATCGAGGCCCGTCGCTTTCAGAAGCTCGGCGATGCGTCGCCGGCGCTCGGCCGCGCCGTGGCCGAAAAGCCGGGCGAAGAAGTCGACGTTCTCGCTGACGGAAAGGCTGGGGTAGAGGTTGCGCCCGAGGCCCTGCGGCATATAGGCAATCCGCGGCAGCACGCCGGCGCGGGAGCGTTGCCCGCCCATGTCGCTTCCGAGCGAACGGACATCGCCGGTCTGGATGCGCTTGGCACCGGCGACGAGCCCCAGCAGGGTCGACTTGCCGACACCGTCGGGGCCGACGATCGCGATCTTCGACCCGGCCGCGACGGTGAGGTCGATGCCGTCGAGCGCGACGACACGGCCGTAGCGATGGGAGACACCACACAGCTCGACGCCGGGCTCCTGACGATCGGTATCAGGGTTTGGCATCGGTCGCGGCACCTGTGGTCAGGTCGGACTCCAGCCAGCTCGGCCAGACGACCGCGGGATCGAGCTTCACGTATCCGACGCCGGTGACACCCGTCTTCACCTGTTGCAGATACTGCGCCACCAGCGGCTTCGGTGCGCTGATCTTCACACGGAACATCAGGCGATCCCGTTCGCTGCGGGTCTCGACCTGCTTCGGCGTGTACTGGGCCTGCGGCGACACGAAGGACACCGTGCCCGGCACCGCCCGGTCCGGGAGGACGTCGAGAAGAATGCGCCCCTCGGCGCCGATCGCCGTGCGGGCCGCATCCGCCGACGGCAGGAAGATCGTCATATAGACGTCGGAGAGATCGAGCAGCGTCAGCACCTTGCCGCCAGCGCCGAGAACCTCGCCCGGCTCCGCCAGTCGGTAGAGCACCCGACCGTCCTTGGGTGCCAGGAGCGTTGCGTTGCTGAGCATGTCGGTAATCTGGTCACGCGCGGCAGTGGCGCTCTCGATCGCTGCCTCGGTGCTGCGGAGACCGCTTTCGGCAGCCGAAAGCGCCGCCCGGGCGCTGTCCCTCACGAGCCGCTGCGAATCCACCCGCTGGTCGGAGACGAAACCCTTGCCGAGCAGCACGAGTTGCCGCTCGAGGTCTTTCTCGGCAAGGGCAAGCTCGCTCTGGCGCTGCGACAGGCTGAAGTTGGCGGATTCGCGTGCCTGTTCGGCCTCCTTGATCTGCGCCTCGGCGGCACGCAATTGCGCCTCGACCTGGGCGGTATCGATGCGGGCGAGCACCTGCCCCTTCGTGACGTAATCGCCTTCCGCCACCTCGACCGAGGCCAGTTTTCCGGCGAACTTCGTCGCGATGTCAATTTCCGTCGCCTCGATGCGGCCGTTGCCCGCGGCAATTCCCGCCGGCAGGGCATCGCGCTGAGCCCACTGGAGATAGGCATAACCCGCTGCACCGGCGACGACCAGCAGAGCGGCGAGAGCCGCGACAAACTTTGCAGTCTTCTTCATTGGACGCTCTTCTGCAGAAAACGAAAGGACGAGAAAAACAGAACCTGTCAGATGCCGGCGGAGACGGGACGCTCGGGAAGCGAATGCAGTCAATCTGGCGTTGAAATTCACGCCCGCCCTTGATCCATGTCAAGAACGCCGGCACATTCCGGCAGCAGATTTGACGCTGGATCAGGCCGTTGCACGAAGGTCACGGCCACCACGAACAGGAGAGACGCATGGCAGGCGCCCTCGAAAACCTGCTCACCGACATCGAAGGCGTTTCCGTCGGCCATTCGACCGACCTCGAGCTCGGCTCCGGCGTGACCGTGGTCGTCTTCGACGAACCGGCCGTCGCCTCCGGCAGCGTGCTCGGCGGTGCGCCCGGCGGGCGCGAGACGAGCCTCCTCGATCCGTCGATGACGGTGGAGGTGGTGGACGCCCTCGTGCTCTCCGGCGGCTCGGCCTTCGGTCTCGACGCGGCAGGTGGCGTGCAGGCGGGCCTGCGCGAAATCGGTCGCGGTTTTCCCGTCGGCGACGTGCGCGTGCCGATCGTACCGCAGGCGATCCTCATGGATCTCCTGAACGGCGGCAATAAGGACTGGGGCATCCAGTCGCCCTATCGCGACATGGGCTATACCGCCTTCAAGACGGCCGCCAAGGGCGCCTTCGCGCTCGGCAGCGTCGGCGCCGGCACCGGAGCGACGACGGCGACCGTCAAGGGAGGACTGGGCTCGGCGAGCGCCATGACCACCGGCGGCCACAAGGTGGCGGCGATCGTCGCCGTCAACGCCATGGGGTCCGCCACCATCGGCGACGGCCCCTTTTTCTGGTCGGCTCCCTTCGAACTCGACGACGAATTCGGCGGCATCGGATTGCCGGCCAATTTCTCCGCGCCCGACACCATCCTGCGGGCGAAGGGGATCAATCTCACCGCCACGACGATCGGCGCGGTCGTCACCGATGCGGCGCTCACCAAGGCGCAGGCGCACCGGCTGTCGATCATGGGCCAGAACGGCATCGGCCGGGCTGTCCTGCCGGCGCATCTGCCGGCCGACGGCGATACCGTCTTCGCGGCGGCGACCAATGCGCGGCGGCTCGCAAGCTCGGCGGACTTCATGGAACTCTGCCATCTGGCGGCGCTGGTGATGGCCCGCGCGGTCGCCCGCGGCGTCTATGAAGCGACCACCCTGCCGGTCGACGGAGCACAGCTCTGCTGGCGCGATCGCTTCGGCTGAGAGAAGGCGGGATTTTGGATTGCGGACGTTGGGCTATACTGCCGATGCGAAATCAGGCCCGGCTTCCCGCACCGGAGCGACAATGACTGCCGTGCAGAGCGAGGAGTTTCGCGTGCCGAAAGAAAGCATGATCAAGGCGGCAGAGCCTTTCACGGTCGATCTCGATACGACGCTCTCGGCGCTCGGCGCCGACGAGGCCTCGGAAGCCGAAGCCTTTGCCGCGCTCAACCGGATGACCGAGGCGCTGATGGCGCCGATGACCGGCGGGCTTTCGCCGGCAGCGCTCTCCCTCGCCGTCTTCGACTGGGCGATGCATCTCGCCATGGCGCCGGGAAAGCGGCTGGAACTTCTCGACAAGGCGCTGCGCAAGTCGAACCGGCTCGCCGTCCATCTCACCGCCTGCGCCACCGACCCGCAGACGCCTCCCTGCATAGAGCCACTGCCCGGCGACGACCGTTTCGCGAGCGAAGGCTGGAAGCACTTCCCCTTCAACATGCTCTCGCAGGCCTTCCTGCTGAACCAGCAATGGTGGCACAACGTCACCAATGACGTCCCCGGCGTGACGCCCCACCATGAGGACGTGATCTCCTTCGCCGCCCGCCAGATGCTCGACGTCTTCTCCCCCTCGAATTTCGCCTGGAGCAATCCCGACGTCCTGAAGAGAACCGCCGAGACGGGAGGGATGAACGTCGTCGACGGCCTGCGCAATCTTGTCGATGACACCAACCGGCGCCTGACGGGTCGACCGACCGCCGGCACGGAGGAGTTCGTGCCGGGCGAGACGGTTGCCGTGACCCCTGGGCGCGTGGTCTACCGCAACCGCCTGATCGAACTCATCCAGTATGCGCCGGCGACGGAGACAGTCCATGCCGAGCCGATCCTGATCGTGCCGGCCTGGATCATGAAATACTACATCCTCGATCTTTCGCCGCAGAACTCGCTCATCCGCTACCTTGTCGACCGCGGCCACACCGTCTTCTGCATCTCCTGGCACAATCCGACCGCGGCAGACCGGGATCTCGGGCTCGACGACTATCGCCAGTACGGTGTGATGGCAGCGCTCGACGCAATCGAGGCGATCCTCCCCAACCGCAAGATCCATGCGACCGGCTATTGCCTGGGCGGCACCCTGCTCTCGATTGCGGCATCCGCCATGGCGCGCGCGGGCGACGACCGCCTCGCCTCGATGACCCTGCTCGCCGCCCAGATCGATTTCACCGAACCCGGAGAGCTCGCGCTCTTCATCGACCACAGCCAGTTGCACTTCCTCGAAAGCATGATGTGGAACCGCGGCTATCTTTCCGCCGACCAGATGGCCGGCGCTTTCCAGCTCTTGAAGTCGAACGACCTCGTCTGGTCGCGGGTCGTGCGCAACTACATGATGGGCGAACGCCAGCCGCTGAACGACCTCATGGCGTGGAACGCCGATTCGACGCGCATGCCCTTCCGCATGCATTCGGAATACCTGCAGCGCCTCTACCTCGACAACGACTTCGCCGCCGGGCGCTACATGGTCGGCGATCATCCGGCCGCTCCGCAGAACATTCGCGTGCCGATCTTCGCGGTCGGCACCGAGCGCGACCACGTGGCGCCATGGCGATCGGTTTACAAGATCCACGCGCTCGCCGACACCGAAGTCACCTTCGTCCTGACGAGCGGCGGCCACAATGCCGGGATCGTCAGCGAGCCCGGTCACCCGCACCGACACTTCCGCATGACGACGAAAGCCGCAGCAGACCCCTGTGTCGGGACGGAGGAATGGCTGCGCGACACGGCGTCCGAGGACGGATCATGGTGGCCGCGCTGGTCGGACTGGCTTGCCGTCCGTTCTTCCCTGTCCAGGGTCGCGCCGCCGGCCGTCGGGGCGCCGGAGCGCGGTTATCCGCCGATCGAGGCGGCCCCCGGAACCTATGTCTTCGAACGATGAGGCCGCAATGAACAGCCCGCTCCTGACGAACCGGACCTTCGACGAAATCGCGGTCGGCGACAGCGCCATCGTCGAGCGCACAGTCGAGCCCGACGTTACATCCGAAGGCGACCACGCTTTTTCGGCGAAGGATTTCATCCGCGAGGTCGTCGCCCGGGCGATCTGGTCCGCGGCCTCCGCGGCGGATGGCGGCCGCCCGCCGGCCGGCGTCACCATCTATCTCGGACAGGAACTGAAGTTCCACAAACCCGTCGCACCCGGCGACACGATCACCGCGACGGTAAGCGTGATCGAGAAGCGGACGGACAAGCAGATCGTCGTCCTCGACACCCGTTGCATGAACCAGAGGGGCGAGGAGGTGCTTTCCGGGCTCGCGACCGTCATCACCCGATTCGAGCGGCTCGAGTGGCCGCACGCCGTGCTGCCCTCGCTGATCGCTGCGGCGGCCCAGCATCAAGACCAGTTCGACACGATCGTCGCCGATGCGAAGCGATCGCCACCGTTGAAGGTCGCGGTCATCCATCCCTGCTCGCCGGAGGCGATCCACGCCGCCGCCGAAATCAGCGGTGAAGGACTCCTCGATCCGGTACTGGTTGGACCGGAGGCGAAAATCCGCGCCGCCGCTGCGGAAGCCGGCGTCGCGCTCGACGGGTTCGAGATCGTTTGTGCCGAGCACAGCCATGCTGCAGCCGAACTGGGCGTCGAGCTGGCGGTCGCGGGCAAGGTCGCCATCCTGATGAAGGGCAGCCTTCACAGCGACGAACTGATGGGCGCCGTCGTCGCACCGTCGTCCGGGCTTCGCACCGAGCGGAGGATCAGCCATGCCTATGTGATGGACGTGCCGGCCTATCCGAAGCTGCTGGTCGTCACGGATGCCGCGATCAACATCGCGCCGACGCTCGAACAAAAGCGCGACATCTGCCAGAACGCCGTCGATCTCCTGCACCTCCTCGGCAATGTCGAACCGAGGGTGGCCGTGCTCGCCGCGGTCGAGACCGTCAACGGCAAGATGCCGGCGACATTGGATGCAGCCGCCCTGACGGTGATGGCTGCGCGCGGCCAGATCACCGGCGCCCGCGTCGACGGGCCGCTCGCCTTCGACAACGCGATCAGCCTCGACGCTGCCCGAACCAAGGGCATCGTCTCCTCCGTCGCCGGGCAGGCCGACATCCTGCTGGTGCCGGATCTCGAAGCCGGCAACATGCTCGCCAAGCAGCTCCTCTATTTCGCCGGCGCGGATGCCGCCGGCCTCGTCCTCGGCGCCCGCGTGCCGATCATCCTGACCAGCCGCTCGGACAGCCTGAAGGTGCGGATCGCCTCGGCGGCTCTCGCCAAACTGATGGCGGCCCGCCGGTCGGCACAGGGGCTGCCCTGCCAATGACCGGAAAGCTGCTGCTCACCTTCAACGCCGGCTCCTCGACGGTGAAGATCGGCCTCTTCCTGCGCGAGGACGGCAAGGCCCGCCGCATCGGCAAGGGCATGATCGACTTCCGCCACAAGCCGCTGACCTTCCATCTCGTCGAAGGACCGGAAAGCTTCGACGTTCCGCTGAAGGCAGAAGGCGGCGATGTCCTTCATGAGGTGCTCGATGAAACCTTCGGCTGGCTCGCAAACCACTTCGACATGGGTGCGGTGACCGCAGTCGGCCACCGCGTCGTCCACGGCGGCGACAACTTCCGCGGGCCTGTCCTGCTTAATGATACCACGATCGACGCGATCGACGCGATCGACGCGCTCTCTCCGCTGGCCCCCCTGCACCAGCCGCAGAACGTAAGGCTGGTTCGCGCGGTGGCAGACCTGAGACCGGACCTTCCGCAGACGGCGTCCTTCGACACCGCCTTCCATGCCGGCCAGGAACCGGTGGTCCGTCGCTTCGCCATTCCTCGAGACTTCTACGAGGATGGCATCAAGCGCTACGGTTTCCACGGCCTCTCCTACGCTTTCGTCTCCGCCGAGCTTGCCCGCCGCCGGCCCGACCTCGCCGGTGCCCGTACGGTGATTGCCCATCTCGGCAGCGGCGCGAGCCTCTGCGCCGTCAGCGGGGGCAAAAGCCGCGACAGCTCGATGAGCTTCTCGACGATCGACGGCATACCGATGGCGACCCGCAGTGGGGCGATCGATCCGGGCGTGCTCTTCCACCTGATGCGCACGAAGGGCATGAACCGGGAAGAACTGGAAGACCTGCTCTACCACAGGTCCGGCCTGCTCGGCCTTTCCGGGATCAGCGCCGACAGCCGGGTCCTGCTCGAAAGCGACCGGCCGGAAGCCCGCGAGGCGCTCGACGTCTTCACCTTCCGCATCGCCGGCGAAGTCGCCCGGCTCTCGGCCTCGATCGGCGGCCTCGACGCCCTCGTCTTCACCGCCGGGATCGGCGAGCACCAGCCCGCGATCCGGCATGCGGTCTGCGACCGGCTCGCCTTCCTCGGTATCGCGCTCGATGACAGGGCCAACGCCGCCAATGTGGAAATGGTCAGCGCGCCGGAGAGCCGCACGAAGGTCTTCGTCATCGCGACCGACGAGGAACAGGTGATCGCCGACGAATGCCTCGAAGTCCTCGAACCTGCGCGACCGACACAGAACTGACATAGGCCGGGGTTAAGAAGCCGCGTGCGGAGCGGCAAGCCCTGAGTCGTGCCGCCTTTCACCCGATCAACACGACAAGGAGCACCCCGATGCTGATGGCCGGGATAGCCTGTGACAGCGCCGCGCAGATCGGGTCATCACTCATCCTGTCGAACGCCCGGATCGTGCTGGCGGATCGTATCGTCGAGGGAACGGTGGTCGTTCACGACGGCTTGATCAAGGAAATCGACGAGGGCCATACACCGCGCCCGCACGACATCGACTGCGGCGGCGACTATCTGCTGCCGGGACTGGTGGACGTGCACACCGACCATTTCGAGAAGCATGTCTATCCGCGCGCCCATGTGCGTTGGGATTTCCTGCGCGCGGCCCTGGCGCACGACGCGCAGGTGATCGGCGGCGGCGTCACCACCGTGCTCGACAGCCTGTGCGTCGGCGCGACAACCGACAATCCGGAACGCGCACAGATCCTGCAGCCGATGATCGAGGCGCTCGAGAAGGCGCGCGACGGCGGCATGCTGAAGGCGGAGCATTTTCTTCACCTGCGCTGCGAGGTGACCGATCCGGAAACCCCCGCTCTCACCGAGGCGCATATCGACCGGTCGATCGTGCGACTCGTCTCGGTGATGGAGCACCTGCCGGGCCTTCGCCAGAGCCGCGATATCGACGCCTATGTCGCCCGTGCGGCGAAGTCGACCGGCGAGAGCCACGATCGCGTCAGGGAGAAAATCGAGATCCTGATCGCGGAGAAGAGCCATATCGGGGCGACGGTCCGGCCGAAGATCGTGGATATCGCCAGGAAGCGCGGCCTGACGCTGCTCAGCCATGACGATACCGATATCGAGCACGTGGACCTTGCCGCCGACGAGGGCGTCGAGATATCGGAGTTCCCCTGCACGCTCGAGGCCGCCCGCGAAGCACGCCGCCGCGCCATGTGGATCGTCGCCGGAGCGCCGAACATCGTGCGCGGAGGTTCGCAATCGGGCAATGTCGCGGTGAGGGACCTGCTACAGGAGCGGCTGGTCGACATCCTCGCGTCCGACTATGTGCCCCGCTCGATGCTCGACGCCGCCTTCCTGATCGCCGCCGACGACAGTCTCGATTATGACCTTCCGGCCGCCATCCGCATGGTGACCAAGGCGCCGGCCGAAGCGGCAGGCTTTGCCGACCGCGGCGAGATCGCCCCCGGGCGGCGGGCCGATCTCCTTCGGGTCGGCGTGTTCGACGGCCACCCCTTCCCGCGCCAGATCTGGCGCGCGGGCGCCCGCGTCGCCTGATACGGCCAGGTGCACCCGAAACCTGAAGTCGATCGGCGTTTGAGCCTACGTCTCGCGGCGAAAGCCCTCGCTCGCCGTCAAGAGCTGGCGCGTGTAGTCCGCGCCGATGGCGCGCTGCCTCAGGGCTTCGACCGAAACCTCCTCGACCACACCGCCCTCGCGCATGACGGCGAGCCGCTCGCACATGTGGCTGATGACGGCGAGGTCGTGGCTCACCATCACGAAGGTCAGGTTCCGGTCCCGTCGCGTCTGTTCGAGGAGGTTGAGAATTTCCGCCTGGATCGACGCATCGAGCGCCGAGGTCGGCTCATCGAGCAACAGCACCTTCGGCTCGACGATCAGCGCGCGGGCGATCGCGACGCGCTGCCGCTGGCCGCCGGAAAGCTGGTGGGAGAAACGGAAGCGAAAGCCGGAGCCGAGCCCGACTTCGTCGAGCGCCCTGGCGATCCGTGCTTCCGTGTCGGCAAAGCCGTGGATCGCGAGCGGCTCGAGCAGCAGCCGGTCGACGGTCTGGCGCGGATGCAGCGAGCCATAGGGATCCTGGAAGACCATCTGGACGGTGCGGTAAAATTCCGGGTCGCGGCGCTGGCCGGTATAGCGACGGCCGTGGACGTCGAGCGAGCCGCCGTCGAAATGGTTGAGGCCGGCGATCGCCCGCAAGAGCGTCGATTTCCCCGAACCGGATTCTCCGACGATGCCGAAGGATTCGCCCGGCGCAACGTCGATGCTCACACCGGCGAGCGCCCGGTAGCCATCGAAGGTGACCGTCATGTCCTTGATCGAAAGAGCAGCGGTCATAGCGCCCACTCCGCCTTGCGTTCGAGGATCGGCAGCGGATGCCGGTCGCGGTCGAGCTGCGGCAGGCAGTTGAGCAACCCTCGCGTATAGGGATGCTGTGCCTCGGAGAGCCGCGAGGCCTGCAGCTCCTCGACCACCCGCCCCGCATACATGACGACCACGCGGTCGCAGAAAGACGAAACCAACCGCAGGTCATGCGAGATGAAGATCAGCCCCATGCCGCGCTCGGAGACCAGCTTGTCGAGGATTTCCAGCACGTCGAGCTGCACCGTCACGTCGAGCGCCGAGGTGGGCTCGTCGGCGATCAGCAGTTCCGGGCCGCAGACGAGCATCATGGCGATCATCGCCCGCTGGCCCATGCCGCCGGAAATCTCGTGCGGGTAGAGATCGAAGACGCGGCCCGGATCGTGGATCTGCACAGCCTCCAGCATCGCGAGCGCCCGATCGCGTGCTTCGGCCTTCGAAACCGGTTCATGGGTCCGCAAGGTCTCGACGATCTGGCGGCCGATCGTCATCACGGGGTTCAGAGAATATTTCGGATCCTGCAGGATCATTGCGATCTTCTTGCCGCGAAGCGCCCGACGCTGCCGCGACGGTACCGAAAGAAGGTCCATGTCGCCGAAGCGCAGCCGCTCGGCCGAGAGCCGAGCGTGCCGGGGCGTAAGCCCCATGATCGCGCGACCGGTCTGCGATTTGCCCGACCCGGATTCGCCGACGATGCCGAGACGCTCTTTGCCGAGCGAGAAACTCACCCCGCGCACCGCCTCCACAAGACCGTTGCGCGTCGGATAGCCGACCTTCAGGTCGCGGATTTCCAGAAGCGGCGTCATTGGCCGGCCTCTCTCGGGTCGAGCGCATCGCGCAACCCGTCGCCGAGCAGGTTGAAGCCGAGGCTGACGATGAGGATCGCGGCACCCGGCATGGCCGCCACCCACCACTGATCGAGGATGAAGCGGCGTCCGGAGGCGATCATCGCGCCCCATTCGGGGAGCGGCGGTTGCGCTCCGAGGCCGAGGAAACCGAGGCCGGCGGCCGTCAGGATAATCCCGGCCATGTCGAGCGTCACGCGCACGATGAGCGAGGAGAGACAGAGCGGCATGATGTGCAGAGTGACGATCCGCGCCGGCGACGCCCCCATCAGCCGCACCGCGGAAATATAGTCGGAGTTCCGGAACGTCATGGTCTCCGCCCGCGCGATGCGCGCATAGGGCGGCCAGGAGGTGACGGCTATCGCCAGAACCGCATTCTCGATCCCCGGCCCGAGGGCGGCGACCAGCGCCAGCGCCAGGACGAGCTTCGGGAAGGCGAGGAAAATGTCGGTAATCCGCATCAACACCCCGTCGACGAAGCCGCCCGCATAGCCGGAAATCGTGCCGACGAGAAGGCCGACCGGCGCGGCGATGACGGCCACGAGCACGACGACGAAGAGCGTGAGCCGCGAGCCGTAGATGAGACGCGAGAGAATGTCCCGCCCCTGATCGTCGGTGCCGAGCAGATAGCCGGCCGAGCCCGGCGGCAGAAGACGCGCACCGCGCAAATCGCCCTGCACCGGCGAATGCGGCGCGAGCACGTCCGCAAAGGCCGCGACGAACAACAGGCCGAAGAGGATCAGAAGCCCTGCCACCGCAAGACGATTCTCGGCGAAACGGCTCCAGATCACGTAAAGGCGGCCGAGCCGCGCCTGCCGGCGCGATTGCGGCCTGTCGGAAAGCAGCCATTCGCGGAGTGTCGGCTTGATGATCGCGTCGTTCGTATTCATCGGCTGCGGGTCCTCGGATCGAGCACGTGGTAGAGAACGTCCGACAGGACGTTGATCCCGATGAAGACGGAACCGATGACGATCGTGCCGCCCAGCACCGCATTCATGTCGGCGTTCTGCAGCGAGTTGGTGATGTAGAGGCCGAGCCCGGGCCAGGAGAAGATCGTCTCGGTGAGCACGGAGCCTTCGAGCAGCCCCGCATAGGAAAGCGCGATCACGGTAATCAGCGGCACGGCGGCATTGCGCAACGCATGGAACCAGATGATGCGGGTCTCCGAGAGCCCCTTCGCCCGCGCCGCGACGACATATTCCTGGGAGAGCTCGTTCAGCATGAAGCTGCGGGTCATGCGGCTGATATAGGCGAGAGAGAAATAGCCGAGCAGCGCGCCGGGAAGGATGATGTGGCGGAAGAGGTCCCGCAACACGTCCCATTGCCGCTGCATCGCCGCATCGAGGAGGAAGAAGCCGGTGACCGGCGTGAAGCTGTATTCGTAGACGACGTCGATCCGGCCCGGATACGCGACCCAGCCGAGCTTGGCATAGAAGAGGACGAGCGCGAGGAGGCCGAGCCAGAAGATCGGCACCGAATACCCGATGAGACCGATGACCCGCACGATCTGGTCGGCGATCGATCCGCGCCGGACGGCGGCGAGCACGCCGAGCGGCACCCCGAGCACGGCGCCGATGATGGTGCCGACGGTCGCAAGCTCGATCGTCGCCGGAAAGACCCGGGCGATGTCGGTCATCACCGGATTGGTGGTGAGCACGGACGTGCCGAAATCGCCCGTCACGGCCTGCCGGACATAGATGACGAACTGCTGGTAGAGCGGCAGGTTGAGCCCGAGCTCTTCGCGAACGCGCTCCACCACATGGGCCGGCGCCCGGTCACCGACGATGGCGAGCGCCGGATCGATCGGCACGACGCGGCCGATGAAGAAGGTGACGGCGAGAAGACCGAGAAAGGTCGTCGCAACCGTCAGCACAAACTTCATGAACGACAGGGCAAGGTCCGAGGCGCCTGCCCTTGCACGCTGCGCCTCGGTTCTGTTCTCCACTGCGGCCAAGGCCGTTTATTCCTTGGAGATCGTGTAGACGAAGTTGGTATCGAAGCTCGGGCCGAGCTTGAAACCCTTCAGCTTGTCGGAATAGCCGGCGACCTCGATCTGCTGGAAGAGCATCACGAACGGACCGCGGGCGAGAACTTCCTTCTGCAACTCCTCATAAACGGCAGCGCGCTTGGCAGAATCCTTCTCCAGCAGCGCGGCTTGGGTCTTTGCCGAGAGATCCTTCGGATCCCACGCATTGCGCCATGCCAGCGTCTTGTTCGTGCCGGCGTCGGAATTGTCCGGATTGAAGGTGAAGGTTTCGGCGTTCGAATTCGGATCGAAGTAGTCCGAGCCCCACTGGCCGATATAGATGTCGTGCTGGCGGGCACGATACTTGGTCAGCGTCTGCTTGCCGTCGCCGGGAATGATCTCGAGCTTGATGCCGGCTTGCGCCAGCGTCTGCTGGACGTTTTCGGCAATCCCGGTCACCGGCTGCGTGTTCCGCACGTCCATGGTGACGGAGAAGCCGTCCGGCACTCCGGCCTTGGCGAGCAGCTCCTTGGCCTTGGCGACGTCGAGCGTGTAGGGCTTGTCGTCGAGCGCGCCGAGCTGGCCCGCCGGCAGGAAGGTCTGGTGGATCTGGCCGATCCCCTTGATGAGCGTCTCGCCGATCGCATCGTAGTCGACGAGGTACTTGAACGCCTCGATCACCTCAGGCTTTGCCAGCGTCTCGTTCTTCTGGTTGAGGCTGAAGTAGTAGAGCGTCCCTTTCGGCGCCGAAGTGATCGCAATGCCTTCCTTCTTGGAGACGGCATCGACGTCGCCGGGCTCGAGGTTGCGGGCGACGTCGATGTCGCCGTTCTCAAGCGCCAGTCGCTGGCCGGCGCTTTCCTTCATGTGGCGATAGATGACGCGGGCAAGCGGCGGTTTCTCGCCGAAATAGTTGTCGTTGCGCTCCAGCACGACGACTTCATTGGCCCGCCATTCGCGGATCTTGAACGCGCCAGAACCGGCGTAACCGGTCTTCAGGAACTCGTTGCCGAAGTCGGTGTCGTACTTGTATTCGTCCGTCGGCGTCATCGCCTTGGCGTGCTCCATCACCACCTTCTTGTCGACGACGGAAGCGACGGTGGAGGTCAGCACGTTGAGGACGAAGCTCGGCGCATAGGCCTTGTCGACGGTCAGCACGAAGGTGGTTTCGTCGGCGGCCTTCGCCTTTTCGGTGACGTTGTCGCCGGTGAGCCCGAACTGGGTCAGCAGGAAGGCCGGCGACTTGTCGAGCTTGACGGCACGCTCGAAGGAGAAGGCGACATCCTCCGCGGTGATCGGGTTGCCGGAGGCGAATTTCAGTCCGGGCTTCAGCTTGAACGTATAGGTAAGGCCGTCATCGGAAATCGTCCAGCTGTCGGCGAGTTCGCCGACGACCTTGGAGGTGTCGTTGAGGTCGAGATTGACCAGCTTGCTGTAGCTGTTGGCGGTGATTTCCGCGGTCGAAATCTCGAACGCCTCGCCCGGATCGAGCGTGATGATGTCGTCGACGGCCCAACCCTGGACCAGCGTATCGGCCGGCGTCGCAGCGAAAGCCTGTGGCACACCTGCCAAAAGTAGGGCGAGAGCGGCAGTGGTCGTCATTATGTGCATGCGCTTGCTCAGCATTCTGGACATGTCTGTTCCCCTGTTTTCTGTGCTTTGCCTACCAGGGCTTCCCGCCTATTCATGCCAGGCGGAAGCCAATACTCTCAACCAGTTCTCCCGGCATATCTTCGCCAACTCCTCGTCACCGTAACCGGCGCCCTTGAGGGCCGCAACGAGTTTCTGGGTACCGCCCGCGTCTCCGATCTCGGCCGGAATCGTGGCACCGTCGTAGTCCGATCCGAGCGCGACACAGTCGATGCCCATACGCTCGACGAGATAGTCGACGTGCCGCACCATATCGGAGAGCGGCGTCTCCGCATCGTCCCGCCCGTCGGACCGCAGCATGGTGACGGCGTAGTTGAGCCCGACGAGACCGCGGCTCTCCTTGATCGCATCGAGCTGGCGATCGGTGAGATTGCGGGCGACCGGCGTCAGCGCATGGGCGTTGGAATGGCTGGCGACGAGCGGCTGGTCGGTCGTCTTCGCGACGTCCCAGAAGCCTTGCTCGGTAATGTGGGCAAGGTCGATCAGGATGCCGAGGCGATTGCAGGTGCGCACGAGCTCGAAACCGGCGTCTGTGAGACCCGGGCCGGTGTCGGGCGACATCGGATAGGCGAAGGGCACGCCATGGCCGAAGATATTGTTGCGGCTCCAGACAGGACCCAACGAACGCAGCCCCGCCGCGTAAAAGACGTCGAGGGCGGCAAGATCCTCGCCGATCGCCTCGCAACCCTCCATGTGCATGACGGCGGAGAAGACCCCGACCTCAAGGGCGGCACGGATCTCCGCCGTCGAGCGGCAGAGCCGCCAGGCGCCGGCACGATCGAGGTTGACGGCAATCGAGGCCATGGCGAGCGCCACGTCGAGCGAGGGCGCCCGCTCCAGCGGCGCCGCGAGCGGTGTCGCATAATGGCCGTTGGCGTCCGGCGCCTTCAGCGCGAAGTCGGCCGTGTTCGGAATGTAGATCGCGCAGAGACCGCCAGCGAGGCCGCCGACCTTCGCGCGAGGCCCGTCGATATGCCCGTGGCTGGTCCCGTCGACGAATTCCGCAATCGGGTCCGTTCCGGCCGCCTTAGCCCTCCAGAGCCGCAGGAGGACATCGTTGTGACCGTCGAACACCAGTTCCATGAAGCGAAATTCCCATTGGAAAGCAAAGCGATGGATTAACGGCCGCGCGGATGGCGACCGCCTGTCGCCGGAGCACGACAGCACTCTCCGGCACGGTACTCCGGATCGTAGGACCAAATCCGGCGGTGGTTCAAGTCCCAAAATCACCGTCAGAACAGATGGGTCTTCGCGGGATCGTTCGGCCTTGAACTTTGCAGAACGGGCGTCTCCCGCGAGGATCGGCGAGCCCCACGAAGCGTACCGCCGGAACCTTTCCCGGTCTTGACGGACGAAGCATCAGGTGGTCTGACAATGCCGCACCAACCATGGGGATCTCGACATGACGCTTCTCGACGGCAAACGCGTACTTGTGACGGCTTCGGGCCAGGGGATCGGCCGTGC
>UEGQ01000025.1 GCA_900466005.1 Hyphomicrobiales bacterium | reverse complement strand
AGGAACGCTTTCGAGACGCAGAAGGCGCCTTCCGAAGCGCATCGTTCAACCGAGAAAAGAGGATAAGGGAAATGCCCAACTATAGCCTGACCCTGAACATCGCACCGGACGACCTGAAGAACATCAAGGCCGCCCAGCAGCGCATCACGCTCGCAAAGCCGGTCGGCAGCGGCGACCCGAATGTCATCTGGCTGTCGATCGACCCGTTCCAGTCCACCACGGTCGAATGGACCGAGGACTACTGGGTCTTCGCCTCCACCACCGCGGTCGCCCAGGGGGCGAGCATCACCAAGCTCTCCGAGGTGACGCCCGGCCCCGCACTTGACGGCGGCTACTATCCGTTCACCTCGGCGGCCGTCTTCAACCCCTTCCAGAAGGACTCGTCGATCCCGGGCGGCACGTTTGCGGCGAACAACGACATGCCGAACTCGCAGTACCCCTATCTCACCTTCGGCCTGTCGCAGTCGGCGCTCATCAACAAGAAGCCGGCGGAACGCAAGCCGATCTCCGCCCAGACGGTGCTCGCCACCCAGCAGATCCAGATGACGCCGTTCACCACCATCTACATCTGGCTGCAGAGCCAGTTCGCCAGCGAGACGATCATCACCAAGATCATCGGCCACACGGCCGTCGCGAAGTTCGGCGGCGGCGTCGATTCCATGACGCTGAAATACGATCCGGACCGCGGCGTCTTCGTCCCCGAAGCCTCGTCGAAGGGCCTGCTCGAACAGGGGCTCATCGAGCTGCGGACGCCGCTGCTGCTCTGATCGCCCCGTCCCGGCGGCCCGGTCCACCCGGGCTCGGCCGCCGGGCTCCCGAGAGGTCACGCTTCCCACGACACCGAAGGTCAAAGGCGCCGTCTCCCGCCATCGCGAGGAGCCGGAGGCCTTGCCCGACGAGAAAGGCCAAGGTCATGAAACGCACATCCATCCGCTTCGCCGGGGCGAGCCTGGCGGCCACCGCCCTCCTTGCCGTCGCGCCTGCCGCCGCGGCGAACGGGCTGAAGATCGAGAACCTGAAGAACACCGGCGGCGACATGCTCACCGCGGAAGACGTCGAAACCGCCGTTCCCTTGCCCGAGCGGACCGTGAGCCCGGAAGCGCTCGAGGAAATGAAGGAGCGCTTCCGCGAACTGAGCCCCGGCGCCCCGGAGATCGAACGAAAATCAAACCTCAAGCAACAGGGCGTGCCGGAGCGGGTCGACAACCCCAATGCCGCCAATCCCTACTGGAGCACGGGGCGGCTCATCTTCCGCAAGGCCGACGGCAATCTCTACGCCTGCACGGCGCAGTTCACCGAGGATTTCAAGGTGGTGCTGACCGCGGCGCACTGCGTCTACGACACCGACGACGCCCATGACTGGAACCGCGACTTCCTCTTCCAGCGTGGCTACACGAACGGCGTCTCCACGCAGGACGTCGGCTGGAAATGCATGTCGCTCTTTACGTCCTATCACACGCCGTCGGAGAACTTCGCCTACGACTACGCCTTCATCCTGACGGATGTCGACGACGGCCGGCCGCCGCTCGCCCTTCGCACCGGCGAGCCCGAGGACGATGCGATCACTGCCGTCGGCTATCCGAACAACTACGACCAGGGGCGATACCTCTACAAGGTTGACGGCCAATGGTCGTCGATCTCCGGCGGCATCGTCACCATGAAGGGCAACCCGATGCGCAGCGGCAACAGCGGCGGCGCCTGGTTCGCGAACTTCAAGGTGGACGGCGGCGTCGACGACAATCTCGTCATCAGCCTCAATTCGCATCACCTCGAAAGCGTCGACGACGAGGAAAACGGTCCGCTCTTCACCGCCGACACCGAAAGGCTGATGGAGCACGTGCGCCAGGCCAAGTGCGACAACTGATCCGGCCACGCCGGATACCCTGACCCGGGCCATCCCGGGTCGGCGTCGATCGCCTGCCGCCGCCCTCGTCTCCGTGCCGCCGGGCATCCCAGACGAAGGCAGGCGATCGACGACGTCTTTTCCTTCGCACCGGAAACATGTGCCCGATCGCCGCAGAGCCGCCCGCACGGTTGCGCTACCGCTTCAAACCCGCCATGTAGAACATGGCGGTTCCTTGAGGTTCAATCGGTGACTGAAGACGTAATCACGCTCTACGAAGCGATCGGCGGCGACACGACGGTGCGCGCATTGGTCCGGCATTTCTACCATCTCATGGACACGCTGCCGGAAGCGGCCCACTGCCGCGCCGTCCACCCGAAGGATCTGAGCGGCAGCGAAGAGAAGTTCTACGAATATCTGACCGGCTATCTCGGCGGTCCGCAGCTCTATATGGAAAAGCGTGGCCATCCCATGCTGCGCCGCCGTCACATGATCGCCGAGATCGGCCCGGTCGAGCGCGACGAATGGCTGCTCTGCTTCCGCCGCGCGCTCGACGAGACCATCGAGAGCGAAATGTTGCGAAACATCATCTGGGACCCGGTCGAACGGCTCGCCCATCACATGCAGAACAAGGAATAGCAGACCGGATGGAACGCGCTCGCCCCCTCCTCCTGCTGCTCGCGGGGCTGATCGGTGCCGCCGGCGTCGGGCTCGCCGCGGCCGCCACCCATCTCGGTTCGGAGGGCCTGCTGCGTCCCGCCTCGATGATGTGCCTCGCTCATGCCCCGGCTTTGCTTGCCCTTTACGCCGGCCACCGGCAGATCCGCACGGCGACCGCCGCCGGGCTGGTGCTCGCCATCGGCACGCTGCTCTTTGCCGGGGATCTGTCGATGAAACAGTTCGCCGGCGAAAGCCTCTTTCCGATGGCCGCCCCGACGGGCGGCATCCTGATGATGCTCGGCTGGCTCATTGCCGGGTTCGGCGCATTCTTCCGTACGCGGGCGGAATAGGTTTACGCCACCGCCGTCGTCCGCGACGGCGGATCAGCTCTGCCGCCGCTTCTCATTGCGCTTCCAGCGCGGCAGCGGAAACGGGATCACGTTTGCCGCGCCGCGTCCGTTTTTGCCGCCGCTATAGGCGCCGTGCGGCAGGCGGGTGACCGGCCGCTGGTGCAGCCCCGGAATGGCGACCACCTCGGCACCCGCCTCATTCCTTTCGGCCTGCTCGGCCAGCCGCTCGCCGAGTTCCGTGGCGAGGCCATCGCCATGTCGTTCGGCGAGTTTCTGGAGACCGATCAGCAGAGCGGGATCGAAACCATCATGGTTCATGAGACATCATTCCTTTCGCTCATCGTCTGGAGTGCTCGCTCCAGGCTGGACTTGGAGCCATTGCGCAGAGGAATGAACGTCTTGCCGAACTTCTTGCAGCCGGTCTTCACCCTCAGACATGCGTCATGGCTGATACAGTCGATCGGGCAGAACACGCAGTCGACCGAGGGAAGCACCGTGTCGATGCGCGACACTGCTTCCCGTAAACCGCCGTCGTGATGGATAAGTTCCGCGCCGTAGCTGCTGGCGATCTGGCGAAGATGGGCGACCTGGCAATCGCGCCCGCCGACATAGAGAAAGCTGCGCACCTCGCCGGCGGACCGCCCGCCGGCATCCGGCACAGCGGCCGTCTCGGAGGTGTTTCGAGAGCTGCTCTTCCTGTTCTTCTTCGCCATGCTCCACCTTCTGTCGGTTGCCTTTGCCCCGGCAGCGACGGGAATTCGGCCGCTGCGGCACGCAACCTACAAAACATGAGTTTCACAGTAAAGATTAAACTTGAGATTTATCCTCATCTTTATTCCGAAAGCGAAGGCGGCGGGGTTTCCCCCGCCGCTGCACCCTGTCCGTCAGTTCGTGACCTCAGTAGGGAAGGCCGACATAGTTCTCCGCCATCGCGGTCTGTGCGGCCTGCGAGGAGGAGAGATAGTCGAGCTCCGCCTCCTGCACCCTGCTGCCGAAGTCGCCGTCGTCGGGAAAGCGATGGAGCAGCATGGTCATCGACCAGGAGAAACGCTCCGCCTTCCAGATGCGCGACAGTGCCCGGCCGGAATAGGCGTCGAGCCCGGCGACTTTCCTGTCAGCATAATATTCCCGAAGCCCCTCGAAAAGGTAATGAACGTCGGAGGCGGCGAGGTTGAGGCCCTTGGCGCCGGTCGGCGGCACGATGTGGCCGGCGTCGCCGACGAGGAAGAGCCGGCCGAACCGCAGGGGCTCGGCCACGAAGGACCGCAGCGGCGCGATCGATTTTTCGATCGACGGCCCGGTCACCATCGCTTCGGCCACGTCCTGCGGCAGCCGCCGGCGGATCTCGTCCCAGAAGGCATCGTCCGACCAGTCCTCCACCCTGTCCGTCAACGGCACCTGCACATAGTAGCGGCTGCGCGTATGGGAGCGCTGTGAACACAGAGCAAAACCGCGTGCGTGATTGGCGTAGATAAGTTCGTGATGGACGGGCGGAACGTCGGCGAGAAGGCCGAGCCAGCCGAAGGGATAAACCTTCTCGAAGGTGTGGAGGCCCTTTCCTTCGACCGATGCGCGGCAGACCCCGTGAAAGCCGTCGCAGCCGGCGATGTAGTCGCAGTCGATACGGTGCGTGACCCCGTCCTGCTCGTAGGTGACATAAGGCGAAGCACCGCCGAAATCGTGCGGCGTGACGTTGGCGGCATTGTAGATCGTCGTTCCGCCGGTCGCGGCGCGATGGTCCATCAGATCGCGGGTGAGTTCCGTCTGGCCGTAGACCATGACCGACGTACCGGTCAGGCCCTTCAGATGAATGCGGTGACGGCGTCCGGCGAAGGAAAGCTCGAAGCCGTCGTGCACGAGACCTTCCTTGTGCATTCGCTCGCCGCAGCCGGCACGGTCGAGCAGGTCGACGGCGCCGACCTCCAGCACCCCGGCACGGATACGTCCGAGAATGTAATCGCGGTCGACGCGGTCGAGGATGATATTGTCTATGCCCGCATTGGCGAGCAATTGGCCGAGCAGCAGCCCGGACGGACCGGAGCCGACGATGACGACTTGAGTGCGCATGGAAATCCTCCCTGACTTCTTGCCAAATGATAAGCGCGCGCCGCTTGCCCACAATGGAAAATTCCGGCAAATACTTGGACGTTTCGAACATCACACCGGCGACCAAGAATGAATACGCGCGTTCCGGCCTATGCCCTCTACGGCGAAGACATCGCCGAAATCCCGGAATTCTGGGTTCATGCGGAATCAATCGCCAGCCGGAGCCGCCTTCACGGCTGGGAGATCAAGCGGCACCGCCACGCATGCCTCTTTCAAATTTTGCACATCCGCCACGGCAAGGGCGAGGCACTGATCGGAGGCGAATGGCACGCCTTCACGGCGCCGGCGGCGATCGTCGTGCCGGAGCGGCATGAGCACGGCTTTCGCTTCTCGACCGACGTGGACGGCGCAGTCATCACCCTGATGTCGAAACGGCTTCCCGCCCGGCTGCCGGCACACAAGGGGATCGCGGAATGGCTGTCCCACCCTCGCCTGACGCAGATGCCGGCGGATCATCCGGATACGCCCTACATCGGGGAAACCCTGAACCGCATCGAAGGCGAGATCACGCAGGCGGGCAACAGCCCCTCGCCGCTTCTGGAGGCGATGCTCGTCTCGGTGCTTCTCCTCGTCTTCCGGATGGGCGGAGCAACCGAAGCGGTCGAGGCCGGCCGGGATCAGGTGCGCTTCGAACAACTGAACGCACTCATCAACGATGGCTTTCGCTCACACCGTCCCGTGACGTTCTATGCACGCGAACTCGGCGTTTCGGTCACCCACCTCAACCGTATCGCGCGCGCAATCGCCGGAAAGCCGGTGAGCCGTCTCATCGCCGAACGCATCATCTCCGAAGCCAAGCGCGACCTCGTCTTCGCCGGCATCACGATCCAGCAGGTGGCGGACGGTTTGGGCTTCGAGGATCAGGCCTATTTCAGCCGATTCTTCTCCCGTCATGCGGGCCTCTCCCCCGCCCGCTATCGGGACCGCGAACGCGCCCTCCTCGGCGGCTGAAACCCTTGCGTCGCCGGCATTGCACGAGACTCCCGTGAAGAAATTTTACCGTTTGATAAATTTTTTATCTTGGGTTACCGTCATGGCAATCGCGCCATAAAAAAGAGGGAACTGCGATGCGAAGACTGGAACCGGGCCTGAAGGCCGGGCGGCTCGACGCTGCCGAATATGCGAAGAATTTCTCCGACCTGCACCCGCGCCTCGGCGACCATGAAGCACTGGTTGCGTCCGACCGGTGCTATTTCTGTCACGACGCGCCGTGCATGACGGCCTGTCCCACCGCCATCGACATCCCGATGTTCATACGCCAGATCGCGACCGGCAATGCGACCGGAGCGGCGAAGACGATCTTCGACCAGAACATCCTCGGCGGCATGTGCGCCCGCGTCTGTCCCACCGAAACGCTCTGCGAAGAGGCCTGCGTGCGTAATACGGCCGAGGAGCGCCCGGTCGAGATCGGCCGGCTGCAGCGCTACGCGACCGATCTCGCGATCGATGAGGGCCGCCAGTTCTACAAGCCTGCCGCGACAACCGGAAAAAGCGTCGCGGTCATCGGCGCCGGACCGGCAGGCCTCGCCTGCGCCCACCGGCTTGCGATGCGCGGCCACCGCGTGACCGTCTACGACCATCGCGAGAAGGCGGGCGGCCTCAACGAATACGGCATCGCCGCCTACAAGGCGACCAACGACTTCGCCCAGGCGGAAGTCGATTACGTGCTCTCCATTGGCAATATCGACGTCATCAACGGCGAGATGCTCGGCCGCGACTTCACGCTGGCCGATCTCCAGGCGAAGTACGACGCCGTCTTCCTCGGCACCGGTCTCGGCAACGTCAACATGCTCGGCATTCCGGGCGCCGACATCAACGGCGTGGCGGACGCAGTGGAGTTCATCTCCAACCTGCGCGAAGCGACGAACAAGGCCGATATCCCCGTCGGCCGCGACGTGGTCGTGATCGGCGGCGGCATGACCGCGATCGATGCCGGCGTGCAGGCCAAGGCGCTCGGCGCCGAGAACGTCACGATCTGCTACCGCCGCGGCAAGGAGCACATGAACGCCTCGGAGTTCGAGCAGGATCTCGCCGCTTCGAAGGGCGTCGCCATCCGCCACTGGCTGCAGCCGAAGGAGGTCGCCCATCACCACGGGCACGTCTCCGCCATCACCTTCGAGTACACCCACGTCGAAAACGGCATGATGAAGGGCACCGGCCACACCGTCGAGATCAAGGCCGACCAGGTTCTGGTGGCGATCGGCCAGAAGCTCGATCTCCTCGGCATCGATCAGTTGCAACTTCAGGCCGGCAAGATCGCCGTCGACGGCGAGGGCCGCACCTCCGTTCCGGGCGTCTGGGCCGGCGGCGACTGCGCGACCGGCGGCAAGGACCTGACGGTTTCCGCCGTCGCCATGGGCCGCGACGCGGCCGAAAGCATCAACCGGTCTCTCGCCGCTGCGGCGGCGGGCGTCACTGCTGTCGCTTAAAGGATCGGGAGAGATATCATGGCTGATCTTCGCAACAATTTCGTCGGCATCAAGTCTCCGAACCCGTTCTGGCTGGCTTCCGCACCGCCGACCGACAAGGCCTACAACGTCGAGCGCGCCTTCAAGGCCGGCTGGGGCGGCGTCGTCTGGAAGACGCTGGGCTCGGAAGGGCCGCCGGTCGTCAACGTCAACGGCCCGCGCTACGGCGCGATCTGGGGTGCCGATCGCCGGCTTCTCGGGCTCAACAACATCGAGCTCATCACCGACCGTCCGCTGCAGGTGAACCTGCAGGAGATGAAGATGGTCAAGAAGAACTGGCCGGACCGCGCGCTCATCGCCTCGATCATGGTCCCGTGCGTCGAGGAGGAGTGGAAGGCGATCCTGCCGCTCGTCGAGGAAACCGGCGCGGACGGCATCGAGCTCAACTTCGGCTGTCCGCACGGCATGTCCGAGCGCGGTATGGGCGCCGCGGTCGGCCAGGTACCGGAATACATCGAGATGGTGGTGCGCTGGTGCAAGCAGTACACCCGCATGCCGGTCATCACCAAGCTGACGCCGAACATCACCGATATCCGCAAGCCCGCCCGCGCGGCCAAGGCCGGCGGCACCGACGCCGTGTCGCTGATCAACACGATCAATTCGATCGTCTCCGTCGACCTCGACAATTTTTCCCCCAACCCGACCGTCGGCGGCAAGGGCACCCATGGCGGCTATTGCGGCCCGGCGGTCAAGCCGATCGCGCTCAACATGGTCGCCGAGATCGCCCGCGATCCGGAGACCTACGGCCTGCCGATCTCCGGCATCGGCGGCGTCACCACCTGGCGCGACGCGGCGGAATTCCTGGCGCTCGGCGCCGGCAATGTGCAGGTCTGCACCGCGGCGATGACCTACGGCTTCAAGATCGTGCAGGAGATGATCACCGGGCTCTCCGACTGGATGGACGCCAAGGGACATCGGACCCTCGACGACATCTGCGGCCGTGCGGTGCCGAACGTCACTGACTGGAAATACCTGAACCTCAACTACATCGCCAAGGCGCATATCGATCAGGACGCCTGCATCAAGTGCGGCCGCTGTCACATCGCCTGCGAGGACACCTCGCACCAGGCGATCACGAACCTTGTCAACGGCGTTCGCCACTTCGAAGTCAAGGAAGAGGAATGCGTCGGCTGCAATCTCTGCGTCAACGTCTGTCCGGTCGAGGACTGCATCACCATGGTCGGCCTCGAGCCCGGCACAATCGACCAGCGCACCGGCAAGCCCGTCGATCCGAACTACGCCAACTGGACGACCCATCCGAACAACCCGATGGCGGTGCAGGCGGCGGAATAATCGTCAACGCTTCCTGTCCCTCGGAAATCTGATCGTCTTGCAGGGCCGCGCGAACCGCGGCCCTCTTTTTTCGCGCCGTGACATCGGGCGCGAAGGAGTGCCGCCGCGCGTCTCCCCATATCCGCCGCAAAGCGCATGCGGCCGGGCCAAGCGCCCACTGTTCGAGTTCTCTCGTCAGCTTTTAGTATGTCTTAAGTAGATCGCCCGTAGAATTGGCGAATTACATGACTTTAGAAAATACGAAATAATTGAACTTTTTATTCTGTTAGAAAACGTCGGATTTTATCCAGGGCTCCTGATCGTCTCAGGCGCGGGAAGAGGAATTTTCTTGGAATGACCAGGGCACCGTCGCTCTCGGTTGAACGCTATATCAGTTCGATCGCACGACTTTACATGAATGCGGCCATCGTCATGACGCTCCTCATCGGCGCAGGCTATGTCACCGTCAAGGTCGCTCTCGATCGCCATGCGCTGCAGCAAAGCGTCAGCTTCGCGACGAGCAGCCAGTTCATCAGCTTTCAGCAGCTCGCCAATCAGACGCGGGCGTTGATGCGGGCATCCGGCGACCGGGATCTGCCGGACAGCCTCATGCAGCCGATGATCAAGGAGATCCGGCGCAACATCGCCCATATCAGGGCGCTCGGCGGGAAGCTTCGGCAGCTCAATCAGGCTCTCGGCGACAACGCTCTCGAACGGCTGCGGCCGCGGGACACAGAGTACGAGAGGCTCCGCGAGGAGCTCAACGAGCGCCTCGAGGACTTTCTGTCTCGTGCCGAACGGGTGACAGGCACGTCAAGCAAAGAGCGCAGGCTGCGCTACAGCTTCTGGGGACCGATCGATTTCGCGACTTCGTCGGACGGTGCACTCATGCAGCAGTTCGGTGATCTGATTTCGAGAGTGCACGATCGGAGCGACATCAGCATCAACAATGCGGCCACGCTCTATACGCTTCTGGCGCTGCTCCTCGAAGCCACCCTCCTTTTTGCGAGCTTCTTCCTCTTCAAGCCGCTGCTGAAGAAACTGAAACAGGAGCACGGGCAATCGAAGGAATACGAAGCGCAACTCGCACAACAGGCACATACGGATGCACTGACCGGATTGAACAATCGCGCGGCTTTCCACCAGGAGCTGGAAGAAACGCTTGCCCTCCTGCCGGCAAACGGCGGCGGCTTCTCCCTGCTGCTGCTTGATCTCGACCGCTTCAAGGACATCAACGACAGCTATGGGCACCCGGCCGGCGACGCCGTCCTCTGCCACGTCGCGAAGGCCATAAGGGGAGCGGTCCGCGCGCAGGACGTCGCTGCGCGCCTCGGCGGCGACGAATTTGCCATCCTGGTACACGGCATCACCGACCCCGTCGTCCTTCAGGGCATCGCGGCGAGAATCCTTGAAGGAATTCGTGCCGACGTCTCGGTCGACGGGCATTTGGTGCACGTCTCAGCCAGCATCGGCGGGGCAATCGCCCCGGTGCATGCGGCGAGCAAGCAGGATCTGATCCGCATCGCCGACATTGCCCTTTACGCATCGAAGGGCCTGCGCGGCAAGGCCGTCATCTTCGACGAGGCATCCTGGGCGGAGAGGATGAAGCAGAATCAGCTCATGCTTGAACTCGTGACAGCGCCGGAGCGCGGCGAGTTCGTGGTGCACTACCAGCCGAAAGTGGATCTCGTGTCCGGGACGCCGCTCGGCTTCGAGGCGGTCGTTCGATGGCAACACCCCCAGCGCGGTTTGTTGCCTCCGATACAATTCCTGCCTCTCGTGGAAGGGGCCGGCATCATGCGCCAGATGACGAGGGCGGTGATCGACGCCGCCTGCAAGGACATCCGCAAGTGGAAGGACGCGGGGATCGCACCGGGACCGGTCGCGATCAACCTGCCGGAATCGCTGCTCGTCTGCGACGACGGGTTCCAGATGTTTGCCGACGCCATTCAGGCTAACGGCATCCGCTGGAGCGACCTTACCGTCGAAGTCACCGAGAACGTCTTCTTCGACCAGGGTTCGGACCGGATCTACAGGTCCGCCGATCGCTTCCGCGAGCACGGCGCATCGGTCTCGCTCGACGACTTCGGCACAGGCTTTGCCTCGCTCCTGCATCTGCGCGACTTCCCGTTCGACGAGATGAAGATAGACCGCAGTTTTGTCTCCGGCATCGGTCACGACCCGCGTTCGGAGCAGATCACCCGTTCCATGCTCGATCTTTCCCGTAGCCTCGGCAAGAACTGCGTCGCCGAGGGCGTGGAAACCGAAGAGCAGCGTACCTTCCTCGCTGCACATGGGTGCTCCGTCGCACAGGGCTATCTGTTCGCCAAACCGATGCCCGTCAACGAGGCGACTTCCTATCTCGAAACGTTCATCACGCGTGTTCCGCTGCGGCGAGAAGCCCGGCGCTGAAGGCGCGGCCGTTCAGGCAAACACAACACACGAGGGAACCGAAAGATACATGATGAAGCTACCCAACACGATGCGAAAGGCCACTCTTTCCCTGGCCCTCCTCGCCGGCGCCGCGTGGCCGGCGCAGACCGCCAAGGCCGACCCGATGACGATCGACGTCGTGCATTTCTGGATATCGCAGAGCGAGGGCAAGGCGCTCGACGTCTTTCGCACGGCCTGGCGCAAGGACGGCCACGAGTGGATCGACCTTCCTGCCGAAAACAAGGTCGCGGTGCAACGCGTCGTCGCCGAACGCATCTCTTCGAGCTACCCTCCCGCCGTCATGCAGTGGAATGCAAACGAGGGCTCGCGCGAACTGCCGGAAATGGGCATCGCACTCTCGATCGACAGGATTGCGGAAGAGGAGAACTGGCGCGCCGTCCTTCCCAAATCCGTGATCGAGCGAATTTCCTACAGGAATCACGTCTACTTCGCGCCGACCAACATTCATGCGGAAAACTGGCTCTGGACCAGCCGCAAGGCTTTCGCCAAAGCCGGCATCGCCGCGCCCGAGACCTGGGACGACGTGTTTGCGGCCGCCGACAAGCTGAAGGCGCAGGGCATACTTCCGATCGCGATTGGCGGCGGATCCTGGGAAGTCTCCCTGATCTTCAACAATCTCGTGTATTACGCGCTGGGTTCGGACGGATATGCAAGGGTTCTGCGCGGCGATACCGCGGTCATGGACGAGCCCGGCTTGACGGAAGCGTTACAGATGCTTCGCCGCATCTCGCAGCATGTCGAGCCCGAAGAGACTCGCAAGAGCAAGACGTGGGCCGACGCATCGGACATGGTCGGCAGCGGCGAGGCCGGCATGCAGTTCATGGGAGACTGGGCGAAGGGAGAATTGTACGCACGCGGGTACGATGCCGAGGCCGACTTCGATTGCAAGCTGGCGCCCGGTACATCCATCGCCTATTTCATGGTCATCGACGCTTTCGCCTTCCCCCTGACCAATCGAGAGGAGACCACCGCGGCGCAGTATGCCTTTGCAAAGATGGTGCTCGATCCCCTCAACCAGTTGGAGTTCAGCAAGCTGAAGGGTTCGCTTCCGGTACGCATGGACGTGAATCCGGAAGGTCTGGATCGCTGCGGCAAGCTCGGACTCCGGATGATCTCCGAACAGAACAAGGTTGTCAGCGCCCAGTCCATGGCCATGCCATCGCAAATGTCGGAAGGCTGGATCAGCGTGCTCGCAGACTTTTTCAACGACGAGAGCATATCGGTAGAGGAGGCACGAATACGGCTGCGTCAGATCCTGGAACAGAAATAGGCGCTCGTTGCGGCGGCCCGTCGGGCGCCCGTTCGTGCCACCCACCCAAGGTAAGGCGCCCGGGCGCACACAACTCGATTCAGAAATTCTTCAAGTGTTTCCTTCATTCTGCAGGTTGCAAAGGGAGGCTTGCTCAACTTTTGTCGCCATTCAATCCGTTTCTTGATCCGTTTCGAATATGAGCCCCATCGACGATACACGTCCGAACTGGAAATACTTGCGTTCGGTTCTTCCATACTATTTGCCGGCGATCATCGTCGTGGCCGGGCTCGCGGTGTCGATGATCTATGCGGAGAAGCAGCGCCAGCATATCCAAATGGATAACCTCCGGGCCGAAGTGACGGAGAATCTCGGCCTCACCCGGGCCAAGCTGGAAGGCAATATGAGCGCCAACATCCAGCTGCTCAAAGGACTTGTGGCCGCTCTCGAAACCGAGCCGATGATCGACGAGGCCAGGTTTTCCGCGCTCGCAGAACGCATCTTGAGCGCCAAGTCGCAGCTGCGCAACGTGGTCGGCGCCCCGGACCTCAAGGTTGCATATGCCTATCCCTATGAAGCCAACAAGGCGGTCATCGGCCTCGACTATCGCGCCAACCCCGCCCAGCGCGACGGCGCACTGAAGGCCGCGGACACCGGAAACTTCGTCGTCACCGGACCGATCAATCTCGTCCAGGGTGGACGCGGGCTCGTTGTGCGTTATCCGGTCAAGATCGAGAAGGCGGGCGCCTCTCCCGTGCTGTGGGGCATCGTCTCGGGGGTCGTGGACATCGAAAAGCTGTTCGCCGACAGCGGCCTCTTCGCCAACCCCACGAACATCGACGTGGCCATTGCGACGACCGAAGGCGGCCGGCTGATCGAGACCTTTTACGGCGACTCCGCGATATTCGCGAAGACGCCGGTCAGCATGCTCATCAACTTCGGCCATGAAAGCTGGAAGATCGCCGCGATCCCGAAAGGCGGCTGGGACCAGCCTGAGGAGGACATGTGGCTCTCGCGTCTGCTGATGCTGGCGGTGGGCGCCATGATCCTGGCACCCGTTCTCTGGGTCGCGCGCCTCTTGGCGGAGCGGCAAAAGAACATTGCCGTGCTTTCCCGCCACCAGGAAGAGCTCCACGCGCTCTCGCACCGGCTCGACATCGCTCTCGAAGCCTCCAAGATCGGGGTATGGGAACTCGACCTGACGACCGGCGCACTCAACTGGGACGGCCGCATGGCACAGCTCTACGGCGTCGAAATATCCGCCCTCGGCAGCACCTACGAAACGTGGAGGAATGCACTCCATCCCGACGATCGGGAAGAGGCCGAGAGGGTCTTTCGTGCCTGCATCGCCGAGGGCACGGACTACGCGACCGAATTCCGCATCATCACGCCGTCGGGTCAGGTTCGCCATATCCGCGCGCTCGGCACCACGTATCGTGACTCCTTCCTTCATCGCAAGATGGTGGGGGTCAACTGGAACGTGACGGCAGACATCACCCTGCAGCAGGAGCTGCGCGAAGCTAAGGCTCGCGCGGAGTTGCAGAACCGCGAGCTCGAGCTCGCCCGCCAGCACATGGAACACAACTCGCTTCACGATGCGCTGACCAGCCTGCCGAACAGGCGCTATCTCGACCAGTATCTCGCCAAGCTGAATGAGAAGGCGGGAGAAGCAGAACACTTCACGTTGCTCCACATCGATCTCGACCGCTTCAAGGATATCAACGACACGCTGGGCCACGGCGCCGGCGATCACATCCTGAAGCAGGCGGCACTTCGGCTGCGCGAAAGCATCCGCGCGGAAGATTTTGTCGCCCGCATCGGCGGAGACGAGTTCGTCGTCGTCTGTGCCGGTGCGTTCAATGAGCAGGAACACCTCGATCTCGCCAAACGGCTCATTGATGCGATCAACCTGCCCCTTAGCTATGCCGGACACGAATGCCGCATCGGTGCCAGCATCGGGCTCGCGTCGCGTGCCGACTCCGGCATGCAGATCGAACAGTTGCTCGTCAACGCAGACATCGCCCTCTACGAGGCGAAGCGGCACGGGCGCAACCGCGTCGAACGCTACAACGACGACCTGAAATCGCTGACCATCCATACCAAGAAGACCGCGGACGCCATCCTCCGCTCGCTCGAACAGAACGGCTTCGTCTCCTACTTCCAGCCGCAGTTCGACGCCCATACGCTGGAGATATCGGGTGTCGAAGCGCTCGCGCGCTGGGACCACCCGGAGCTCGGCATCCTCGGTCCCGACAAGTTCCTCAAGGTCGCCGAGAACCTCAACGTCGTCTCACAGATCGATGCGATGATCCTCGACCAGGCGCTGTTCCAGCTCGCGCGCTGGCGTGCCAACGATCTCGACATCCGCAAGGTATCGGTCAACATCTCGGCGCAGCGTCTCTTCGACGAAAGCCTGTTCCAGCACCTCGACCGGCTGGAGCTTCTGCCCGGAAGCCTTTCCTTCGAACTGCTCGAGTCGATCTCCTTCGATGACAAGGGTTCGGCGGTCGTCGAAAGCATCGAGCGGATAAGGCGCCACGGCATCGACATCGAGATCGACGATTTCGGAACCGGCTATGCTTCGATCCTGTCGCTGCTGAAGATTTCTCCGCGCCGCTTGAAGATCGACCGCCAGCTGACCTATCCGATCATCGAGTCGCCGGCACAGCGCCACCTGATCAGTTCGATCGTCGATATCGGCCGCTCGCTCGGCATCGAGATCGTCGCCGAAGGTGTGGAAACGATGGAGCACGCGGCGATCCTCCGCGACCTCGGTTGCCAATCCCTGCAAGGCTATGCCCTCGCCCGTCCGATGGACGGGACGACCTTCTTGCGCTTTGCGAAGGAACGGTCGTGCGTGGCGGCAGAAAACAACCGATCGGCATAGCTCTTGGCCCTTTCCGTCTTCGCGATCGTTCTCTTCGCAGCCGCGCTGCACGCGACCTGGAACGCGCTCGTCAAGGGCGCCGGAGACAAGCTTCTGACGACGGTGCTCGTCGCGGGCTCCGCCTCGCTGATCGCCGCCGTGATCCTCCCCTTCCTCCCTCAGCCCGCGTCTGCGAGCTGGCCCTTCATCGCCACGTCGACCGTCCTGCAGGTCGGGTATTTCGTGCTGGTCGCCCGTGCCTATCACGCAGCCGACATGAGCCAGACCTATCCACTGATGCGTGGAACGGCGCCCCTGCTCGTCGCGGTCGCCAGCACGGCCTGGATCGGCGAACCCCTTTCGACGGCCGGCTGGATCGGCGTCGCCGTCATCTGCGCCGGCATCCTCAGCATGATGGGCGGAATTCCCGGGCGCGACAGCAGGACGGGCGTCCTTCTCGCCCTCATGAACGCAGTCGTCATCGCCGGCTATACACTGGTGGATGGTGTCGGCGTCAGGCTCTCCGGGTCGCCGGCCGCCTACACGCTCTGGCTTTCGCTCCTCACCGGCCCGCCGCTGGTGCTTTGGGCCCTGCTCACCAGCCGCGAGGTCTTCCGGCGCTACACCGCCGGCAACTGGCATCTGGGCCTGATCGGCGGAGTCGGAACGGTATCCTCCTACGGCATCGCGCTCTGGGCGATGACGCTCGCGCCCGTTGCGGTCGTCGCAGCGCTCCGGGAGACGTCGATCCTGTTCGGCACGGCAATTTCGGGTCTCGTGCTCAAGGAACGGGTCGGCGGCACGCGGATTATAGCCGCACTCGTCATCGCCGCCGGCGCGATGATCCTGCGCATGCGCTGACCGGCGTTCGCCAGCCGCCAGCACGAGCCTCGCCCCGAAATCGGTTCTTCCGGCCACCGTCGCACCATGCTACGGCGGTGCCGCGGCGTCTGTCGCAGTCGGCAAGGAATAATCATGACGAACGAGCGAACGTCCGCAAACAGGCACAATGTCCACGCCACGGGGCGGCAGAAGCTGTTGGCCCATCTCGCCATGCTGCTCTTTGCCATGCTGATCGCCTCGTCCTTCTCGATCGGCGGTCTTGCCACACGCTCGATGCCGCCGATCGCGTTGCAGGCGGTGCGCTATGGGGCAACGGTCGCCGTCATCGGGACCTTGTGTTTCGGCGTGTTCCGCCATCGGTTCCGCCTCCCCTCCGAACCGGCGCGCTTCTTCGTCCTCGGCCTGTTGATGGCGGTCTACATGGTCACCATGTTCATCGCGCTGCAGTTTACCGCACCCGTGGCGACCGGCGCGGTCTTCACGCTGATGCCGCTCGCGAGCGCCGTCTTTGCCTGGATGCTGATGCGCCAGCGCACCCGGCCCGACGTGCTGCTGAGCCTGCTGCTGGCCGCAGTCGGCGCCATCTGGGTGATCTTTCGCGGCGATCTTGCCGCACTCCTCGCCTTCGACATCGGCCGCGGCGAGCTCATCTATTTCGTCGGCGTGCTCTGCCACGCGGCCTATGTGCCGCTCCTCCGCCGCTTCAATCGCGGCGAGCCGGCGATCGTCTTCGTCTTCTGGGCGACCGTCTGCACGCTCTTCTTCATCCTGATCCCGGCGACGCCGCAGCTCCTGAGCATCGATTACGCCGCCCTGCCCGGCTTCGTCTGGTTTGCCGCGCTCTATCTCGCGGTGGTCACCACCGGCATCACCTTCTTCCTGCTGCAGTTCGCCTCGATGCGCCTGCCAGCACCGAAGGTGCTCGGCTACGGTTACCTGACGCCGACGTTCATCATCATCCTGGAAGGCCTGATCGGCCACGGCTGGGCTTCCGCCTCCGTCTTCGCCGGCGCGCTGGTGACCGCGGGCGGTCTCCTCCTGATGGCGCGGCTGCCGGACTGATTAGCGGCCGGTTACGGGGATCAGCCCGCGCACAAAGAAGGCTTCGAGGAAACGCGCCGCATCCTCGAAGCGGTCATCGCAGGGACGGCCCTCGCCGAGAACGGCCCGGACCTGGACGTCGAAGTCGGCATAGTGCTGGGTCGTCGACCAGATCGAGAAAATCAGGTGATAGGGATCACAGTCGTAGACCTTGCCGGCCCTTATCCACGAGCGGATGACCTCGACCTTCTCGTCGACCAGCGCCTTTAGCGGGCCCTTGAGCACGTCCTCGATGTTCGGGGCGCCCTGCAGGATCTCGTTGGCGAAGAGACGGCTCTCGCGCGGAAAATCGCGCGCCATTTCGAGCTTCCGCCGGATATAGGAGCGCACCTCCTCCTCGGGATCACCGTCTGCGTCGAAGGCGCGAAGTGGCTCGAGCCAGGTGTCGAGCACCCGGTCGATCAAGGTGCGGTGCATCGCCTCCTTGGTGCGGAAATAGTAGAGCAGGTTCGGCTTCGACATGCCGGCGACCTCGGCAATCTGGTCGATGGTGGCACCACGGAACCCCCGGCGGGAAAACACGTCCAGGGCGGCTTCGAGGATGATCTCCTCCTTCTCCTCCTGGATGCGTGTCCGGCGCTGGGTCTGTGCTGCCCTCGGTATTGCCATGCCGTCCCTCCTGTAGCCTCTCGGCCGTCGCTTTTTCCGCCTTTTCCGCCGCACATCTTTTCGGCAATTGCCCGCCAAATTGTCGTGTCTTTTTTGTTTTTTCCGGCTTGAGTGCGGCGACGGAAGTAGTAATGTTTACCAATCGGTCAAATTATCTGCCAGTTGTCTGACAAAGGCAACCGGCGAGTGACACCGGACAAGGCACGAAGAGGCCGCCGGGGACCGCGGGAACAAAAAAGAGGGCATGCGCCTTGCATGGCCCTGTCGAAAAACTGGTGAGGACTTTGCAATGACGGCTGCACCCGGCGAAAATCTGCGCGTGAACGGCGATCGCCTGTGGGATTCACTCATGGAAATGGCGAAGATCGGCCCCGGCGTCGCCGGCGGCAACAATCGCCAGACGCTGACGGACGCCGACGGCGAAGGCCGCCATCTTTTCAAGAAATGGTGCGACGACGCCGGACTCACCATGGGTGTCGACAAGATGGGCACCATGTTCATGACCCGCCCCGGCACAGATCCGGATGCGCTTCCCGTCTATGTCGGTTCGCATCTCGACACCCAGCCGACCGGCGGCAAGTTCGACGGCGTGCTCGGCGTGCTCTCCGCTCTCGAAGTCGTCCGCTCGATGAACGACCTGGGCATCAAGACCAAGCATCCGATCGTCGTCACCAACTGGGCCAACGAGGAAGGCGCGCGCTTCGCACCGGCCATGCTCGCCTCCGGCGTCTTCGCCGGCGTCCATACCCTCGACTACGCCTATGACCGCAAGGATCCTGAAGGCAAGACCTACGGCGAGGAACTGAAGCGCATCGGCTGGCAGGGCGACGAGGAGGTCGGCGCCAGAAAGATGCACGCCTATTTCGAGTATCACATCGAGCAGGGGCCGATCCTCGAGGCCGAGGACAAGCAGATCGGCGTCGTCACCCACTGTCAGGGCCTCTGGTGGCTGGAATTCACGCTCACCGGCCGCGAAGCCCACACCGGCTCGACGCCGATGGCGATGCGCGTCAATGCCGGGCTCGCAATGGCCCGCATCATGGAAATGGTGCAGACGGTCGCCATGGAAAACCAGCCGGGCGCCGTCGGCGGCGTCGGGCAGGTCTTCTTCTCTCCCAATTCCCGCAACGTGCTGCCGGGCAAGGTCGTCTTCACCGTCGACATCCGCACCCCCGACCTCGCCAAGCTCAACGCCATGCGCGCGCGGATCGAGAAGGAGGCGGCCGTGATCTGCGAAGCGCTCGGCGTCGGCTGCTCGGTCGAGGCAGTCGGACATTTCGATCCCGTCACCTTCGACCCTGTGCTGGTGGAGCGCGTCCGCAAGGCCGCGGAGCGGCTCGGCTACAGCCACATGAACATCATTTCCGGCGCAGGCCACGACGCCTGCTGGGCCGCCAAGGTGGCCCCCGCAACCATGGTCATGTGCCCCTGCGTCGGCGGCCTCAGCCACAACGAGGCCGAGGACATCTCCAGGGAATGGGCCTCCGCCGGCGCCGACGTGCTTTTCCACGCGGTGCTGGAAACCGCGGAGATTGTGGAATGAAGGCCACCTCGCCGCTAGAGCAAAAGTTTGAAGCGGCTATGTTCGACATCTACAAGCGCGCAAAATCCGAAGCGAAGTATAGCGCCACGATCTTTCTAAATATGCTGAATGGTCGCGGGGGGCTCGCAACAGCCAAAACGCTAATCAACGCGGAGTCTCAATCTCAGGGCTATACAGCATTGATGCTCGCCAACCGCCTTGATCTCACTGTCGAGGCCTTGGTCGTGGAGGACAGGAGGTGGGCAAGTCTGTTCTTGCCTGAAGAGATAGCCAAGGCGCTAAAACGACTTGAGGCCAATCAATACGTCGTGACGATGCGAAACTGAAAAGTTCGAACAAGTTCAAGGGAACGGGACCAATGAGCACAGTCATCAAGGGCGGCACGGTCGTCACCGCCGATCTCACCTACAAGGCCGACGTCAGGATCGAGGGCGGCAAGATCGTCGAGATCGGGCCCGACCTCAAGGGCGATGAAACCCTCGACGCCTCCGGCTGCTACGTCATGCCGGGCGGCATCGATCCGCACGTCCACCTCGAAATGCCGTTCATGGGCACCTACTCCTCGGACGACTTCGAGAGCGGCACGCGCGCGGGCCTTGCCGGCGGCACGACGATGGTCGTCGATTTCTGTCTGCCGGCCCCCGACCAGTCGCTCCTCGACGCGCTGCAGATGTGGCACAACAAGACGAGCCGCGCGAACGCCGACTATTCCTTCCACATGGCGATCACCGGCTGGAACGAGCGCGTGTTCGACGAGATGGAAACCGTCGTCAAGGACAAGGGCATCAACACCTTCAAGCACTTCATGGCCTACAAGGGCGCGCTGATGGTGAACGACGACGAGATGTTCGCGTCCTTCTCGCGCTGCGCCGAACTCGGGGCGCTGCCGCTCGTCCATGCGGAAAACGGCGACGTGGTGGCCGCGATGTGCGCGAAGCTCTTGGCGGAGGGCAACAACGGGCCGGAGGCGCACGCCTATTCGAGACCTGCCGAGGTCGAGGGCGAAGCGACCAACCGCGCGATCATGCTGGCCGACATGGCGGGCGTGCCGCTCTACGTCGTCCACACCTCCTGCGAACAGGCCCATGAAGCGATCCGCCGGGCCCGCCAGAAGGGCATGCGCGTCTATGGCGAGCCGCTGATCCAGCACCTGACACTCGACGAGAGCGAATATTTCGACAAGGATTGGGACCACGCCGCCCGCCGCGTCATGAGCCCGCCCTTCCGCAACAAGCAGCATCAGGACAGTCTCTGGGCCGGCCTGCAGTCGGGTTCGCTCTCCTGTGTCGCGACCGACCACTGCGCCTTCACCACCGAACAGAAGCGCTTCGGCCTCGGCGACTTCACCAGGATCCCGAACGGTACCGGCGGGCTCGAAGACCGCATGCCGATGCTCTGGACCTACGGTGTCGCGACCGGCCGTCTGACCATGAACGAATTCGTCGCCGTGACCTCGACCAACATCGCCAAGATCCTCAACATGTATCCGAAGAAGGGCGCGATCCTCGTCGGCGCCGACGCCGACATCGTGGTCTGGGATCCGAAGCGCTCAAAGACGATCTCGGCCGGCACCCAGCAGTCGGCGATCGACTACAACGTCTTCGAGGGCAAGCAGGTGACCGGCTTGCCGCGCTTCACGCTCACCCGCGGCATGGTCGCGATCGAAGAAGCGACGGTCAAGACGCGCGAGGGCCATGGCGAGTTCGTCAGGCGCGAGCCGTTCCAGGCAGTCAACAAGGCGCTCTCCACCTGGAAGGAACTGGTCGCCCCCCGCAAGGTCGAGCGCACCGGCATTCCGGCGACGGGGGTATAAGGCGAAGGATGGCGTTCCCGGTGCGATCCGCTCCCCTCTGCCCTGCCGGGCATCTCCCCCTCAAGGGGGGAGATCGGGAGCGGCTGGCCGCTCGTTCCGAACGGGATCGGGGCGGAATGGTCTTTCACGACAGACCTATCGGATCGGAAGAAAATCGGCGGGGTCCGATCTCCCCCCTTGAGGGGGAGATGTCCGGCAGGACAGAGGGGGGTACCCCACCCCCCGACGTCAGCGCAAGACCGAACGCGACAGAGCAACCCACTCGCTCCACTCCCCCTCATCCGGCTCTGCGGGCCACCTTCTCCCCGCTGGGGAGAATGAAGAACTCACACCTCCGCCAGCCCGTCCAGCTCCGGCAGGAGAACGACGCTTTCCTGCTCGTTGGGATCGGTGCGGGCGATGATCGCCGTGCACGGCGTGCTGGAAAGGTTCGCCGGCAGGTGCGGCACGCCGGCCGGGATGTACATCATCTCGCCCGCGTGCAGGATCACGTGGTTTTCCAGCCGGTCGCCGTACCAGGTATGCGCCTGGCCGGAGAGGCAGTAGATTGCGGTTTCATGGCTCTCGTGCAGGTGCGCCTTGGCGCGCGCTCCGGGCGGCATGGTGAGAAGATGCATGCAGATGCCCTTCGAGCCGACCGTCTCCGCCGCGATCCCCTCGAAATAGCTCAGCCCCTGCTTGCCGTCATAGGTGTTGCCGGGCTTGACGATCCGGCAGGTGGGTTTCGATGATGCCTCCATGGTCGCGACCTCTTCTCCCTGGCGGCGGGGCCGCCGTTTCCCTTTCGCCGCTTCTTCGCGGCGCCTCATTGACAGAATGCAAGAGGCCTGATGCCTTTGCAAGAAAGCCGAATGGTTCCAACGCATGACTGCACCCTCCTCCGTCGTCTCCGCCAAGGACCTCAGTCTGGTCTTTCAGACCAATGACGGTCCCGTCCATGCCCTCTCGAACGTCGATCTCGATGTCGAGAAGGGCGATTTCGTCTCCTTCATCGGCCCCTCCGGCTGCGGCAAGACGACCTTTCTGAGGGTGATCGCCGACCTCGAAAAGCACACCTCCGGCGAGATCACCGTCAACGGCATGACGCCGGAAAACGCCCGCAAGGATCGCTCCTACGGCTATGTCTTTCAGGCGGCCGCGCTCTATCCCTGGCGGACGATCGAGAAGAACATCGCCCTGCCGCTGGAGATCATGGGATACGGCAGAGAGGAGCAGCGGCGGCGCATCGAGGAGACGCTGAAGCTCGTCAACCTCACCGGCTTCGGCAAGAAGTTTCCCTGGCAGCTCTCCGGCGGCATGCAGCAACGCGCCTCGATCGCCCGCGCGCTTGCCTTCGACGCCGACCTCTTGCTGATGGACGAGCCCTTCGGGGCGCTGGACGAAATCGTCCGCGACCACCTGAACGAACAGCTGCTGAAACTCTGGGCGGCGACCAACAAGACCATCTGTTTCGTCACCCATTCGATCCCTGAAGCCGTCTATCTCTCGACCAAGATCGTCGTCATGAGCCCGCGGCCCGGCCGCGTCACCGACATCATCCACTCGACGCTGCCGAAGGAGCGCCCGCTCGACATCCGCGAAACGCCGGAGTTCCTCGAAATCGCCCACCGCGTCCGCGAGGGCCTGAAGGCGGGGCATTCCTATGATGAATAGTGTTCGCCTCTTCCGCTCCAAGTCGATGCCCCTCACCCTGACCCTCTCCCCGCGGGCGGGGAGAGGGGACGGCCTCAACGGTACCGCTTGTCCCTTCTCCCCGTCGAAACGGGGAGAAGGTGCCGGCAGGCGGATGAGGGGCTCCGGAACGGTCCTGCCTGGAGCCGCCAATACCCCCCTCTGTCACTTCGTGACATCTCCCCCTCAAGGGGGAAGATCGGGGCATACGCGGATCGACAGTCGCGGGTCCTCCAAGCTTTCCGGGAAGGCAAGGCGCCTCCACTCGCCGATCTCCCCCCTTGAGGGGGAGATGCCCGGCAGGGCAGAGGGGGGTGTTAACTTCGAGATCGGAGGCCGCCCATGACCGCCGCCTCCCTTTTCCGCGACCGCGTCCTGCCTATCCTCACCGTCCTCTTCGCGATCCTCGTTATCTGGCACGTCTTCGTGGTCTATCTGAACGCACCGTTCGTGCGTGACCAGGCCGCCCGTGGCAACGAGACCCTGACCTTCGGACAGGTGGTCGAGCGCACCTTCAACCAGGAACGGCCGGTCCTGCCCGCGCCGCACCAGATTGCGGTCGAGCTTTGGGACACCACCGTCGGCAAGGCGATCACCTCCAAGCGCAGCCTCGTCTATCACGCCTGGATCACGCTCTCGGCGACGCTGGCAGGCTTCGGCATCGGCACGCTGCTCGGCGTCGTGCTCGCGGTCGCGATCGTGCACAACCGCGCCATGGACCGCTCCTTCATGCCGTGGGTGATCGCCAGCCAGACGATCCCCATCCTCGCGGTGGCGCCGATGATCATCGTCGTTTTGAACTCGATCGGCGTTTCCGGCCTGCTGCCAAAGGCGCTGATCTCGACCTACCTCTCCTTCTTCCCGATCGTCGTCGGCATGGTGAAGGGGTTGAGAAGCCCGGATACGATCCTGCTCGACCTGATGCACACCTACAATGCCAGCCGTTCGCAGATCTTCTGGAAGCTGCGCTGGCCGGCCTCGATGCCCTATCTCTTCACCTCGCTGAAGGTGGCGATCGCCATTTCGCTGGTCGGGGCGATCGTCGGCGAACTGCCGACCGGGGCAGTGGCCGGGCTCGGCGCCCGCCTGCTCTCCGGTTCCTATTACGGACAGACCATCCAGATCTGGGCTGCCCTCTTCATGGCATCGGGCCTTGCCGCCGTCCTCGTCACCATTGTCGGCATGGCCCATTCCGCCGTCCTGAAGCGCATGGGGGAAAAGCCGTGAACAGCGCCTATCTGATCTTTGCCGTCCTGTTCTGGCTCGGTGCCTGGGGCCTCAACGAATGGCTGGTGCGCCAGCATTTTGCAGCACCGGCCGCAAGACGGGCGACCCGCATCGCCGTCCCGCTGATCTTCGGCATCACGCTTCTGGTGGTCTGGGAATGCGTCGTGCGCGGCTTTGCGATCCCCTCGATCCTGCTGCCGGCGCCCTCGGCGATCTGGACGCGGCTCGTCGGGTCGGTGCCGACCCTCTGGGCCGACTTCCGCCAGACCTTCCTGAAATCGGTGCTGACCGGCTACGTCTTCGGCTGCGGCCTCGGCTTTGCGGTGGCGATCCTCATCGATCGTTCGCCCTTCCTCCAGAAGGGCCTGCTGCCGATCGGTAATTTCGTGTCGGCGCTCCCGATCGTCGGCGTCGCGCCGATCATGGTGATGTGGTTCGGCTTCGACTGGCAGTCGAAGGTCGCCGTCGTCGTCATCATGACCTTCTTCCCGATGCTGGTGAACACGGTCCAGGGCCTCGCCTCGGCAAGCCACATGGAGCGCGACCTGATGCGCACCTATGCCGCGAGCTGGTGGCAGACGCTGGTGAAACTCAGGCTGCCCGCCGCCTGGCCGTTCATCTTCACCGCCTTGAAGATCAATTCCACGCTGGCGCTCATCGGGGCGATCGTGGCAGAATTTTTCGGCACCCCGATCGTCGGCATGGGGTTCCGGATTTCCACGGAAGTGGGGCGCAGCAATGTCGACATGGTCTGGGCCGAGATCGCGGTCGCCGCGGTCGCCGGTTCGGTCTTCTACGGGGTGGTGGCGCTGGCAGAGCGCGCCGTCACCTTCTGGCATCCGTCTGTCCGTGGTGGGCAGGCTTGAACAAAAAAGAGGGAACAGGAATGAAAACGAAAATCGCATCTCTGCTGCTGGCCGGCGCCGTCTCGCTGATGGCGATGCAGGCCGCGGCCGCCGACAAGGTGACCCTGCAGCTCAAATGGGTGACGCAGGCGCAGTTCGCCGGCTATTACGTCGCCAAGGACAAGGGCTTCTACGAAGAAGAAGGCCTCGACGTCGAAATCAAGCCGGGCGGCCCGGACATCGCCCCGCCGCAAGTGCTGGTCGGCGGCGGCGCCGACGTGATCGTCGACTGGATGCCCTCGGCACTCGCCACCCGCGAGAAGGGCGTGGCGCTCGTCAACATCGCCCAGCCGTTCAAGTCGTCCGGCATGATGCTGACCTGTCTCAAGGAAACCGGCATCACCAAGCCGGAAGACTTCAAGGGCAAGACGCTCGGCGTCTGGTTCTTCGGCAACGAATACCCGTTCCTCTCCTGGATGGCCCATCTCGGCATCAAGACCGACGGCTCGCCGGACGGCGTGACCGTGCTCAAGCAGGGCTTCAACGTCGATCCGCTCCTGCAGAAGCAGGCCGCCTGCATCTCGACCATGACCTACAACGAGTATTGGCAGGTCATCGACGCCGGCATCAAGGCGGAGGACCTCGTCACCTTCAAGTATGAGGACGAAGGCGTGGCAACCCTCGAAGACGGTCTCTACGTGCTCGAGGACAAGCTGAAGGACCCGGCCTTCAAGGAAAAGATGGTCAAGTTCGTCCGCGCTTCGATGAAGGGCTGGAAATGGGCCGAGGAAAACCCGGATGATGCCGCCGGGATCGTTCTCGACAACGACGCCTCCGGTGCCCAGACCGAAAAGCACCAGAAGCGCATGATGGGCGAAGTCGCCAAGCTGACCGCCGGTTCCGCCGGCGCCCTCGACGAGGCCGACTACAAGCGCACGGTCGCGACCCTGCTGGGCGGCGGCTCTGATCCGGTCATCACCAAGGAGCCGGAAGGCGCCTTTACCCACGAGATCACCGACGCCGCGCTGAAGTAGTCTTCGGCCCTAAGCAAACGACGAGGACGCACGGGTCACCGCCCGTGCGTTTTTCTGTTGCGCGACGGGCACATTCCGGCCGTTCCTCCGCAAAAACTGGAAATCGCTGCGGCAGCAGCCGCACCAAGCGTTGATTTACCGGGACGTCCAGCCTAATATTTCGCGCGCAAAGCGCTTTGGAGGGCCTTGCAAGCAGCCTTTACCAAACCCACGTAAACCGCTTGAAGTGCCTTCGGGAAGAATTGTCGGTCGCGTTCAGAGAAGATATACGGCTTCTGTAAAGAGTTACGGAACTCCCGCCGGACTTCTACGGCCATTCTCCGATTTTAGAACAGCGAATTTCTAGAAGTTGAACCTCGGAAGGGACAGATGAGTCGATACCCGAAAGCAACGGCCGCGCTGCTGGCTCTGAGCACCACTTTCGCACCGCTAGCCGCAATCGCCGAGGAGGCTCCGACCGCCAAGACCGAGCAGATCCTGCCCTCCATCGTCGTCACGGAGGCGACGGTCCGCAAGCTCGTCGACCGCGTGGTGGCAACCGGAACCATCAAGCCGGTGGAGGAAATCTACGTCCAGCCGCAGGTTGAGGGCCTCTCGATCCGTTCGCTCGAGGCCGACGTCGGTGACCGCGTGGAAGCCGACGGCGTGCTCGCGCGTCTCTCCGACGATGCCCTGCTTCTGCAAAAGAGCCAGCTCGTCGCGACCAGGGCGAAGGCGGAGGCATCGCTTGCCCAGTACAAGGCCCAGCTGACCGACGCTGAAGCGAACGCCGCGGAAGCCGAACGGCAGTACAAGCGCGCAACCACCCTCGGCAAGTCCGGCACCATCTCCACCTCGCAGATCGAACAGGCGGAAACCGCCGCGACCAGCGCAAGCGCCAAGGTCAACAGCACCGAGCAGGCGATCGCGATTGCCGAAGCCGACATCAAGGTCGTCGACAGCCAGATCGCCGACATCGACCTGAAACTCGCCCGCACCGACATCAAGTCGCCGGCGGCAGGCCTCGTCGCCTCGCGCACCGCCAAGGTGGGCGCGATCGCGAGCGGCGCCGGCCAACCGCTCTTCACGGTGATCCGCGACGGCGAGATCGAACTGGTCGCCGATGTTTCGGAGACCGACGTCCTGAAGATGCAGGTCGGCCAGAAGGCGAACATCACCATCGCCGGCGGCGCCTCCAGGCTCGCCGGCACCATCCGGCTGATTTCGCCCGTCGTCGACCAGCAGACCCGGCTCGGCGCGGTCCATATCGCAATCGATGACGACGACAAGGCGCTTGCGGGCATGTTTGCGACCGCCGAGATCGTGATCGCCGAGACTGAAGCCGTAGCGCTGCCCGTTTCCGCCATCACCACCGGCAAGGAAGGCTCGACGACCCGTCTCGTCGCCGATGCCGTGGTGAAGCAGGTCGGCATCGAAACCGGTATCCAGGACGGCGCCTTCATCGCGATCACCAAAGGCCTGAAGGCCGGAGACACCGTGGTCGCCAAGGCAGGGGCCTTCGTCCGTGACGGCGACCACATCAGGCCTGTGCGGGAACAATCGGCATTGTCGAATTGAGAAGGTCGGCGTCATGAATTTCTCTGCCTGGTCCATCCGTAATCCGATCGCACCTCTGCTGGGCTTCTTCCTGCTGATGGTGGTCGGCCTGCAGTCGTTCAATGCGCTGCCGGTCACACGCTTCCCCAACATCGACGTGCCTCTGGTGGCGATCACGGTCACGCAGAGCGGCGCCTCGCCCGCCGAACTCGAAGCGCAAGTGACAAAGGAGATCGAGGACGCCGTCGCCAGCATCACCGGAGTCGACGAGCTCACATCGACCGTCACCGACGGGCAGTCCCAGACCGTCGTCATGTTCCGCATGGAGGTCCCGACCGAACAGGCCGTCCAGGACGTCAAGGACGCCATCGACCGCATCCGTGGCGATCTGCCGGCAACCGTCGACGAGCCGATCGTCTCGAAGATCGACGTCGAAGGTCAGGCGATCCAGACATTTGCGGTCTCCGCGCCCAACATGACGCTGGAGGAGCTTTCCTGGTTCGTCGACGACACGATCAAGCGCGCGCTGCAGGGGCAGAGCGGCATCGGCCGCGTGGACCGTTACGGCGGTGCCGACCGGGAAATCCGGGTCGAACTCAATCCGGACCGCCTGAACGCCTATGGCATCACCGCGGCCGATGTGAACCGGCAACTGCGCGGCACCAACCTCGATCTCGGCTCCGGCCGCGGACAGGTCGCGGGTGCGGAACAGACGATCCGCACGCTCGGCGACAGCCGTAATGTCGAGACGCTTTCCAACCGTATGATCGCGCTTTCCGGCGGCCGTTTCGTGCGCCTCGCCGACCTCGGCAAGATCGAGGACACCTACGAGGAACAAAAGTCGTTCTCCCGCTTCAACGGCACGCCGGTCGTCACCTTCGCGGTCTTCCGCGCCAAGGGTGCGAGCGAGGTCACAGTCGCGGAGACGGTTGCCAAGAGTCTCGACCAGGTCCGGGCGGAGAACCCGGATGTGCAGATCGAACTCATCAACGATTCCGTTTACTTCACCTACGGCAACTACGAAGCGGCGATGCACACGCTGCTTGAAGGCGCCATCCTCGCCGTTATCGTCGTCTTCCTGTTCCTGAGAAACTGGCGCGCGACGCTCATCTCGGCGATCGCGCTGCCGCTTTCGGCGATCCCGACCTTCTGGATCATGGATCTGATGGGGTTCTCGCTGAACCTTGTCAGCTTCCTGGCGCTCACGCTCGCGACCGGCATCCTCGTCGACGACGCGATCGTCGAGATCGAGAACATCGCCCGCCACATCAAGCTCGGCAAGACGCCCTACCGAGCGGCGATCGAGGCTGCGGATGAGATCGGCCTTGCGGTTATCGCGACGACCTTCACCATCATCGCCGTTTTCGTGCCGGTGTCGTTCATGCCGGGCATTCCCGGCCAGTACTTCATCCAATTCGGCCTCACCGTCGCCTTCTCGGTCTTCTTCTCGCTGATGGTTGCCCGTTTGATCACGCCGCTGATGGCGGCGTACCTGATGCGGGCCGAAGACGCGATGGACGACCATGCCGACAACGACAGCGCCTTCATGAAAGGCTACACCCGGCTCGTTCGCGGCACGACCACCCACTGGTACTCGCGCTATGCGACGCTGCTCGGAGCCATCCTGTTTCTCATCGCCTCGATGGCGCTGCTGTTTCAGGTCCCCGGCAGCTTCCTGCCGCCGGAAGATGCCGGACGGATCGTGCTTTCGGTGGAACTGCCGCCGAATGCGACGCTTGCCGAAACCGAGCGCAAGAGCGATGCGATCTACGAGGCCGTGAAGGATCTCGACGGGGTCGAGAGTGTCTTCGTCCTCGGCGGTGCCTCGCCGAAGGGCGATCTCGAACTGCGCCGCGCCACGGTGACGCTGAATCTGGTAAAGATCGAGCATTCGCTCCTGAAGACGATCGTCAACAAAGGCATCGGCAACATTCCGCTCATCGGCTCCTATCTTCCCAAGATGTCCGTCGAGGGCCGCACACGCCCGCAATGGGACATCGAACAGGAGGTCTTCGAGAAGGTGCGGCCAATCGCCGACGTGCGCATTCTGAAGCTCAATGACCGCGGCGAACGCGACATCTCGTTCAACTTCCTCTCCAAGGACGAGGAGGAACTGAACGCCGCCATCGGGCTGCTGGAGGCGAAGCTCCGGACTGTACCGCAACTCGCCAATGTCAGCGCGGAAGGCGCCCTGCCTCGCCCGGAACTGCAGATTCGGCCGCGCAACGACGAAGCCGCCCGCCTCGGCATCACGCCGCAACAGATTTCTGAGACGGTGCGTGTCGCGACGATCGGCGATACCGACGCGGCGCTGTCGAAGATCTCGCTCGACAGCCGTCTGATCCCGATCCGCGTTCAGGCCTCTCTCGATCTGCGCAGCGACCTTGCAGCCATCCGCGCGATGAAGATCCAGACCGCGACCGGCGCCGCCGTGCCGCTCTCGACGGTCGCCGACATCGACTACTCGGAAGGTGTCTCCTCGATCAAGCGCAGCGATCGCCGGCGCGTGGTCACCATTGGTGCCGACCTGCCCCGCGGCGTGGCGCTCGACACCGCCTCCGCCGCCTTCCGCGAGGCGGTCGCGGAGACGAAAGTCCCCACGACGGTGCGGCTTGCCGAGAGCGGCGACACCAAGGTGCAGAACGAGATGCAGCAGAGCTTCCTGAATGCCATGCTGCTCGGCCTGCTGCTGGTGCTGACCGTGCTGATCCTGCTCTTCAAGGACGTGATCCAGCCCTTCACCATCCTGTTCTCGCTGCCGCTTGCCATCGGCGGCGTGGCAGTTGCGCTCATCATCACCCAGAACGCGCTCTCGATGCCGGTGCTGATCGGCATTCTGATGCTGATGGGCATCGTCACGAAGAACGCGATCCTGCTCGTGGACTTCGCGATCGAAATGCGCAACCGCGGCATGGACCGCATCGAGGCCATGGTGGAAGCCGGCCGCAAGCGCGCCCGGCCGATCATCATGACGTCGATCGCCATGTCCGCCGGCATGTTGCCATCCGCCATGGGCGTCGGCGAGGGCGGTTCCTTCCGCGCCCCGATGGCGACTGCGGTGATCGGCGGCATCATCGTGTCCACCGCCCTCAGCCTGCTGGTCGTACCCGCCTTCTTCCTGATCATGGACGACCTGTCCCGCCTGCTCGGCTGGATCTTCGGCCGGCTGGTCGGCAGGAAGGAAGAGGAAAGCGAGACGTTGAGCCGCGAAGAGCTCAGCGAGCGCACCCGCAGGAACGACGAGGCCCTGGCTGCGATCGAGCAACGCCTCGCCAGCATAGAGAAGCGCTCGTCCGGCGGCACGCCGGCGCCTGCGGATTCGAACAAGCTGGTGCCGATCCGCCCGCTCGCCGCCGAATGACGGTCGATGCGCAATCGCAAACGGGAAGAGAGCCGGGAAACCGGCTCTTTTTCGTTGAGAAGCAGGGCGCAACCACCGCATTTTCGCAATTGCATGCGGGGCGATTGATCGAAATCAAATCGTCATTTCCCGCCCTTGCTTATCTTGGCTCGTACTGGGGAATGAGTGCAGCGTAGGTCGTTTCCCGGGTTTTGGGAGTGAGGCGTGGTCGGCCGCGCGCCGCGGGTGATCCGTGGCCACGGAACGGCGGAGCGGATGGGAAAGACCATGGCCGAAGGCCGCCGATGGCGTATGCCGTTCGGATCGAGACGACTCCCAGCAAAGCCGGATCAACGACCATCTCCCAAGAACCGGCAACAGGCCCTGCGTCTGCCACGCAAGGTCGGCAGGAATGGTGATACCTGTGAACAAGACATTGAAGCTGAACACACGCGACAAGAACATTTTGCTGAAGAGCTCCTTCATGGAGCCACTCGGCCCTGCATCGATGGCGCGGATGCTCGACCTTGCGACCGTCACCAGTTTCGAGGCCCGCGACATCCTCTTCCGCGAAGGTGAGGTGGCGGAATACTTCTACTGCGTCCTCACCGGCTATATTCGCCTCTACCGGCTGAACAGGGACGGTCGGGAGGCCGACATCCGCATCTGCGGACCGGGAGACACCTTCGCCGAATGCCTGCTCGCCTTCGGAGACCGCTACCTCTACAACGCCCAGGCGGCGGAGAACGTCATGGTGGCGCGTTTCGAGCTGCAGAAGGTGCGGCAGCTCGCCGAGCAGGAAAAGGACGTGGCGAAGGCCGTGATCCAATGCCTGTCTGCGCATCTGCGCAGCAGCATGGACTGCATCGCCAACGACCGGCTGCAGACGGCGCCGCAGCGCGTCGCCCACTACCTGCTCGACAACTGCCCGGAGGACGGCAGCTCCGCCTCGATCCGCCTGCCCTTCCAGAAGAGCCTGCTCGCCGGCAAGCTCGGGCTGGCTCCCGAGGCCCTGTCGCGTGCCTTCTCGTCGCTCCGCCGGGCCGGCGTCACGGTGCGCGGCCGCATCATTCAGATCAACGACATCAGCGCGCTGAAGCAGATCTGAACCGGAACCTGTCGGGCACGACGGGCGGCGGTCAGAGGCCGCCGGTTTCCTTGATGAACTGCACGATATCCTCGACCCCTGCCCCGCGCTTCATGTCGGAGAAGACATAAGGCTTGGCGTTGCGCATCCGGCGGGCGTCGCGATCCATCACGTCGAGATCGACCTCGACGTAAGGGGCGAGATCCTTCTTGTTGATCACCAGGAGGTCCGAACGGGTAATCCCCGGTCCGCCCTTGCGCGGTATTTCCTCACCCTGGCAGACGGAGATCACGTAGATCGTCAGATCGGCGAGATCGGGCGAGAATGTCGCCGCCAGATTGTCACCGCCCGATTCGATGAAGACGACATCGAGGTCGGGAAAGCGGCGATTGAGGTCGGCGATCGCCTGCAGGTTGATCGTCGCATCCTCGCGGATCGCGGTATGCGGACAGCCGCCGGTCTCGACACCAACCACACGGTCGGAGGAGAGCGCCTGCATGCGCACGAGCGCATCGGCATCCTCGCGCGTATAGATGTCGTTGGTGACGACGGCGACGGAATAGTCTCCCCTCAGCGCCTTGCAGAGCTTTTCGGTGAGCGCGGTCTTGCCGGAGCCCACAGGGCCTCCGATACCGATGCGCAAGGGTCCGTTTGCCGATTTCATCCCGTGTATCCCGTTGCAAGAAGAGTGAAGCCCGCGCCGATCACGAGACAGAGCGGCCCATAATAGCGCCGGTCGAGCCTCGCGAAAGGCTGCTGCGGAACCCGCACCCGCCACGCCGGCAGATAGGCGGCGACACCGCGGGCAAGAAAAATGAAAGCAAGGACCATGCCAGCGGATGCAAGCGACCAGCCCCCGAGCGGCCAGACACACAGGGAGGCAAGGGCCAGCGCAACATAGGCGGCGGCGACGAGCGCGGCGGCCACCAGCGCCGATGCCGGGCGTGGCGGCATCTGTTCCTGTCGCTTGAAGCCGACCACCATCCGCACGAGCTCCCGCTCGCTCGCGGCCGGAAAGGTCGATCCCGCGGCCCAGACAAGATGCAGGGCCGCGATCGCCAGAAGCAGGACGGCGAGGAGAAGGGCGAGCGCCGTCATGACAGGAACAGCCTCGAATGCTGGGTCTCATGCCTGAGGCTCATCTGATCGACGATCAGCGTTGCGCTGCCGAGATCGTCGAGGCTGGATGAGGCAGCCCTCCCGGCCTCGTCGGCGATGACGTCCTCGATCCGCGAGAGCAGCGTGACGCCCCGGCTCTGCCCGAGGACGCCGAGACGGATCGCCGCCGAGACGAGTTGCGAGACGGCGGCATGAAGAAAGGCGGAAAGCGTCTCTGCAAGGCCGACGCCGTTCGATGCGGCGACGGCACCGATGGCGACGCTGTAGGCCGTCTCGTCGCCGAGCACTTCCGGAACCGCACCGGGCCAGGCGCTCGCGGCCGCAAGAAAGGCGCCGCCCTGCCGGGAGATTTCGAGATGCCGTTCGGCCGATCCGGCGAGCGCCGCCGCTAGCTCCGTCACCGCCCGCAGGCGTTCATCGTCCTCGACGGAGCGGTAGGCCTCGGCGAGCAGCACCGCGTCATTCCGGAGGCTGCCACAGCGAAGCAGGCTGACGAGCCACTCCTCCAGCGCCTCGGCCGACGACACGTGTCCCGACTGGACGGCGGCCTCGAGCCCGCCGGAATAGGCAAAGCCCCCCACCGGGAAGGCCGGAGAAAGCCAGGCCATGAGCCGCAACAGGGCCTGCACTGCGGAGGCTTCACGCATCGGCGCTCATTCGCGGCCGCCATAGGCGTGGTCGTGGTTGTCACCGTGGGTGTGATAGGCGCCTCGCATCGGCTGGAATGCTTCGACGATCTCCACCACCCTCGCTCCGAGCAGCTCGATCATCTCCCGGATCACCCGGTCGCGCAGGATGAGGATGCGATCCGCCTCGATCTGCGCCGACATGTGCCGGTTGCCGAGGTGCCAGGCGAGTTCCGCCAGATGCAGCGGGTCGCGCGGAATGATCTCGTAGAGCGGTTCCTTCGCCGCCCGGATCTCGACCTGGTCACCATTATCGAGGACCAGCCGGTCGCCGTCGCCGAAGACGACCGGTTCCTTGAGGTCGAGCATGACCATGTCGCCGTCGGTGAGATGAAGCAGCTTTCGCCTCAGGTGCCGCTCGTCATGGGCAAGCACCACTGTGCCGACGGGAAGAGCGGCCGATGTGCCGGCCGAGAGATAGGTCGTGATACGCTGCATGGCTAATCCGAACTGACTATCCCGGAAAAATGCAAGATTTGGGCGGGCGCCGCAACAGGCAAGTTCTAGTCACAATTAGTGATAGCACATTTTTCCGCCCACACCAAAAAGGGCGCCGGCCAACCGGCCGACGCCCTCGAAACGAGAGAACGCGAAAGCCTTACGCGGCCTTCTTCTCCTGGAGCTTGGCCAGGATGTTCTGCGGCGAGGAAACGCCGTAGGGATCGCTCTCGCAGTTGTCGGAGAAGCCCTCTTCCTCGAACCACTGCTCGATCATGCCGTTGTTGATGATCGCCGCATAGCGCCAGGAGCGCATGCCGAAGCCGAGATTGTCCTTGCGGACCAGCATGCCCATCTTGCGGGTGAATTCGCCGGAACCATCGGGGATCAGCTTGACGTTTTCGAGGTTCTGCTGCTTGCCCCAGGCATTCATCACGAAGGCGTCGTTGACGGAGATGCAGTAGATCTCGTCGATGCCTTCGGCCCTGAACTCGTTGTACATCTTCTCGAAGTCGGGAAGCTGGTAGGTCGAGCAGGTCGGGGTGAAGGCGCCCGGCAGCGAGAACAGGATGACCCGCTTGCCCTTGAAGTAGTCGTCCGAGGTGACGTCCTGCCAACGATAGGGGTTCGGACCGCCGACGGACTCGTCACGGACGCGGGTACGGAAGGTGACGTGGGGCACTTTCTTGCCGATCAGCATAGCAATCTCCTTGCATGGAAAACACGGTCGCCGGCGCTTAAGGGGCGGAGCACCGGACTTGCGAATTAGAACTACCCTAAAATCGGTTGCGACGCAGCATGAAACATCGTCGCAGGGCGGATGCATGGCTGGCTTGCAAGAAGTGCATGGCAGAAATGCCTCCGATCGGCACTTCTGCACAACGCGTGGTCAGGCTGCCGTCAGAACAGGAAATACCGCTGCGCCATCGGCAGTTTGGTCGCCGGCTCGCAGGTGAGCAGTTCGCCGTCGGCACGCACTTCGTAGGTTTCCGGATCGACTTCGATCTCCGGCGTCAGGTCGTTATGGATCATCGACGCCTTGGAAATGCCGCCGCGCGTGTTCTTGACAGCCACCAACTGCTTGGCGACGCCGAGCCTGTTCGCAAGCCCGGCATCGAGCGAGGCCTGGGAGACGAAAGTGACGGAGGAATTGGTCCGCGCCTTGCCGTAGGCGCCGAACATCGGCCGGTAGTGTACCGGCTGCGGCGTGGGGATCGAGGCGTTCGGGTCGCCCATCGGTGCCGCGACGATCGTCCCGCCCATCAGCACCATGTCCGGCTTCACGCCGAAAAAGGCCGGGTTCCAGAGGACGAGATCGGCCCGCTTGCCGATCTCGACGGACCCGATCTCGTGGCTGACGCCGTGGGCGATCGCCGGATTGATCGTGTACTTGGCGATATAGCGCTTCACCCGCGCATTGTCGTTGTCGCCCGTCTCCTGCGGCAGCCGTCCGCGCTGGCGCTTCATCTTGTCGGCGGTCTGCCAGGTGCGGATCGCCACCTCTCCGACGCGGCCCATGGCCTGGCTGTCGGAGGAGATGATCGAGAAGGCACCGATGTCGTGCAGGATGTCTTCCGCCGCAATCGTTTCCTTGCGGATGCGGCTTTCGGCAAAAGCAATGTCTTCCGGTATCGACGCCGAGAGGTGATGGCATACCATCAGCATGTCGAGGTGCTCGGCGATCGTGTTGACCGTATAGGGTCGCGTCGGGTTCGTCGAAGACGGGATGACGTTCGCCTGCCCGCAGATGCGGATGATGTCGGGCGCGTGCCCGCCGCCTGCCCCTTCGGTATGGAAGGCATGGATCGTCCGGCCCTTGATCGCACCGATCGAATCCTCGACGAAGCCCGACTCGTTCAGCGTGTCGGTGTGGATCATCACCTGCACATCGTACTCGTCGGCCACCGAGAGGCAGCAATCGATCGCCGCCGGCGTCGTTCCCCAGTCCTCGTGCAGTTTCAGCGACGAGGCGCCGCCCAGCACCATCTCTTCGAGCGCACCCGGCAGCGAGGCATTGCCCTTGCCGGCGAAGGCGAGGTTCATCGGGAAGGCATCCGCCGCCTCGATCATCCGCGCGATGTGCCAGGGCCCGGGCGTGCAGGTGGTGGCGAGCGTCCCGTGGGCCGGTCCGGTGCCGCCCCCGAGCATGCAGGTGATGCCGGACATCAGCGCCTCCTCGATCTGCTGCGGGCAGATGAAGTGGATGTGGCTGTCCATGCCGCCGGCGGTGACGATCTTGCCCTCGCCGGCGATCGCCTCGGTCCCCGGCCCGACGATGATCGTGACGCCCGGCTGGGTATCCGGGTTGCCGGCCTTGCCGATCGCGACGATGCGCCCGTCTTTCAGCCCGATGTCCGCCTTGACGACGCCCCAGTGGTCGACGATCAGCGCATTGGTGATGACCGTGTCGACCGCACCCGCCGCGCGCGTCGCCTGGCTCTGGCCCATGCCGTCGCGGATGACCTTGCCGCCGCCGAACTTCACCTCGTCGCCATAGGTCGTAAAGTCCTTCTCGACCTCGACGAAGAGTTCGGTATCGGCGAGCCGGACCTTGTCGCCGGTCGTCGGACCGAACATCGAGGCGTAGGCCGCGCGGGACATCTTGTAGGACATCGGATCAGGCTCCTTCCAGGGGAGAGAGGAAATCGGTCTGCTGCAGGCGGCTGAGCCGGCCTGCGGCGATATAGGAATCGACGAGACGACGCTCGGCGGCGAAGGGATGGCCATCCCAGCCTTCGTGCGAAAAACCGGTCAGGACGACGGCATCGCCGGCCTCTTCGGCCTGCGCGAGGATGCGCGCGACCACGACCATGCCGCTGCTCGGAACGACGTAGTCGCCCGGATCGAACGGCACGAGCGCGGCGTCGACGGCTTCGTGCACCGACCGGTCGATGACCGCGTGGGTCTTGCCGGCGTCATTCGCGAAGGCCGCGAGCGCATCGGTGTAGTCGTCGCAGAAATCCGCAAGCTCGGGACGGGTCAGCATCAGTGCCGGATGCAGCTCCCGGAATTTCTCCGGATCGCGGACCGACCAGATTTCCCGACAGTCGTTCACCGGGCGGCTCGCAAGCCATTCGGGCGAGGAGAGCATCATGAGCGCCGGCCGGCCGGTATTGCAGACGGCGACGACATCCGTGCGGCTGCCGCTCGAACCGAAATTGCGGCACTCGTTGAAGCGCACGACCAGGTCGGCGGCGTCGATCGCCGCCGCTGCCCCCCGCGGCGCCTCTCCGTTTCCGACAATGACGATCCGTTGCCCCATCCTCGTGTGGCTCCGTTACTCGATGCCGTTCGCGAGTTCTTCGAGTTCCTTGGTCCGCTTGCGGGTCAGGTCCTCAAGGCAGGAAGCGACGATCGTCGGATACATGCTTCCGCCCCATACGCTGTAGCCGACGGCATTGCACTGGTTGTCACGGTACTGGATCCAGGCGCGCTGCGCCGCCAGCAGCGCCTCGACCGCCCCCTTGTTCTCGGCATCGAGCTCGGCGTCCCACTCGGCCATCACCTTCTTGGTCTTCGCCCACTGGGCATTCAGCGCCTCGTCGGCCTTCTCGTAGTCCCGCTGCGAGCAGACGTTCATGTCGAACTGGGTCATCGCGTTTTCGCAGTCGATCTCGGGCTCGTCCTCGGCCGCGGCGGGCACCGCGAAAACGAGACCGATGAGAAGGGCCGCAGCCAGACCATGGCGGGAAGACATGGAGAAATTCATCACGGTTGAAAACCTCGGCTGAAATGCAGTTAGACCGATGCGCCGTCGAAGGCTTGCGAGGGAAGAGAGCGGGCATCGACGCCGTCGAGCGTGTTGACGTTCACCGCCACCATCTGTTTCCCGTCCGGCGTTTCCCCGAAGGAGAAGCTCTGAATACCGCAGGTCTTGCAGAACTGGTGATGGATGAGGTGCTTGTTGAACTGGTATTCGGTGAGACTGTCCTCGCCGGAATTCAGCGTGAACGCCTCGCGCGGCGCAAAGGCCAGCACCGATCCGAGGCGCCGGCAGCGCGAGCAGTTGCAGACGACCGTGTGGCCGAGATCGACGTCGACGTCGAAATCCACCGCCCCGCACTGGCAACTTCCGTGATAATGCAAAACCGCCATCAGAGTGCTCCCATGACCTTTTGTCGAAAACCGTAGACTTCGCGCTTGCCCGAAAGCGGGATCAGCGTCGCCTGCCGCGTCTGGCCCGGCTCGAAGCGCACAGCCGTCCCCGCCGGAATGTCGAGCCGCATGCCCCTCGCCTTCTCGCGATCGAAGGAGAGGCCGGCATTGGCCTCGAAGAAGTGATAGTGGCTACCGACCTGCACGGGACGGTCGCCAGTGTTGGACACCTCGACCGTCACCGTCGGCAGGCCGGCATTCAGTTCGATTTCGCCTTTTGCGGCAATGATTTCACCGGGGATCATGAATCAGTCCTCCAACGACTTAACGTATCGGCTCATGGACGGTCACGAGCTTTGTGCCGTCCGGGAAAGTCGCCTCGACCTGGACGTCGTGGATCATCTCGGCGATGCCCTCCATCACCTGGTCGCGGGTGATCACGTGCGCCCCGGCCTCCATGAGGTCGGCGACCGAACGCCCGTCGCGCGCACCTTCCACCACGAAGTCGGTGATGAGTGCGATCGCTTCCGGATAGTTGAGCTTCACCCCCCGCTCGAGCCGGCGGCGGGCCACCATGGCCGCCATGGCGATCAGGAGTTTGTCTTTTTCTCTCGGCGTGAGGTTCATACCCGCTCCACTCTTCTTGACGACTGTCAGAGATTCCAGACTTTCGGCATAGTCGCGCCTCCGCGCAAGGCCGAAACGATTGGAACCAGTTTTTGTCTGAGCTGGAAGCCGTCGGCGGCAGTCATCCGCACGACGAGCTTGCCGTCCCACTGGCTCGCACCGCCGGGACCGTCACCGAGGATCACGCGCAACTGCGGCAGCAGCGCCTCGGCCAGCGGGCCGACATAAAGCACCGTCGCGAAGGCGACATCGCCACCAAGAACGGCGGCCGAGCCGGTCAATGCGGCGAGATCGCCGCCGAGCCGGAGTTCCTCGGCGTGAATGAGCCGGCCGGCGCGACGGATGCGCCAACGGTCCCGCAAGAGGCCACGGGAAACCGCCTCCCCCATCGCCTTGCGCCCGAGCAGGACCGCCTCGACGGCGAGGAATTCGGCGGTCTCCTCCAGGTCGACCTCCAACCGCCGCGTCAGCGACGCGTTGTCGAAGAGGATCGTTTCCTGCGGCAGCCAGTGGACGCGCGCGCCTGCGGCGGCGCTGATCCGCGTCTCGACGGCGGCGGTCCCGAACGAGGCCTTGTAGATCTTTTCACAGGCTTGCGTCGTCGCGGTCACGAAAGTGCCGGGGCCTGCGGCGACCGACCAGTCCATGCGGTCGCCGCCGGTCAAGCCGCCGCCGGTGTTGATGAACACCGCTTCCATTTCGGCCGTGAAGGTCTCGGGCAGCCGGATTTTGGCCGCCCCTTCCTGGTAGAGCTCGGCGAGGCGCGTGCGGCCGCCGAGCGCTTTCGTCACAAGCCTTCCGACGCCCCGGGCGCGCTGAGGTCTGATGTCACTTGCCGGCTGCACGTTGTCCCCTGCCCGCCTTCTGTCGTCGAGGCGGTTATCGTGTTCGCGGCGCAGGCTGTCGTGGTCGCCGTTCCGGCCACTAGCCTGCCTCCCGCATTGCGAAAAAACTCCCACATTCTATCCGTGGCATCAACCTCGCGGACCGTCTCATCCCCATTCGAGGCGAAGCGGAAGCGGATATTCCGCGCCGGCCAGTCATGATTGGCATCGGCGATCACGTAGGACACCACGTTTGTCCCGCGGCGGCAGCCCGAATAGGTCGAGACCGTCACCTTTTCGCCCGCATCGACGAGCGGACGGTCCTCACAACCGTTGAGCTCGGCCCAGCGCTTGACCGCGGTCTCGCCGCCATACTGCCAGTAGGGTTGCCCGCCGCCGGCAAACGGATTGACGTGGTCCTTCAGACCCGAAAACGCGATGATCGAGATCGCCCCGGCCGGATGGCAGCTTTCCTTGTGGGGACGCCAGACGCCGTCCTCCTGCTCGGGATAGCCGGCGCGCAGCCCCATCACGAAGCCGGCGGCGGCAAAATCACCGTGCCCGTCGCAGACGTATTGCGACAGCATTCGCCCGCCGCCCGAATAGCCGGACGCATAGATGCGGTCCGGATCGATGCAGAACGTGTCCTTTGCCTTTTCCACGGCATCGCGGATGAACGCACCTTCGTCGAGGCTTCCTTCGCGGCTGACGCCCGGCAGCGGCTTCACGCCGGGCACATTCCAGGCGTGGGTGCCGGAAAATGCGCCGTCGAGGCTTCCTTCGAGCGCCATGACGATGAAGTTCTCGCGCTCGGCGACCTCGTCCCAGTGGCTGCGATTGAGCTGGCCGCGCGGATGGCTGTTGGACCCATGGAAGTCGAAGACCAGCGGCACCTTGCGGTCGCCGGTATAGGTCGACGGGACGAAATAGACCGCACGCCGGTCGTGCCCCGCGGAACGGATCGTCATGTCGTGACGGCCGGCAGGCATCGGTGTTCCGCAGCCGGTCGCCGCCGATGCCTGACCTGTCATGAACGCAAAAAAGAGAAAGCCGGTCGCAAGCAGACCAACGAGGTCTCGCGCCCACAACGGCTTTCGGGCCGTGCTGGATGTCATGGCTGTGCCTTCTGTTAGCAGACGCGGGTAAATACCACGTTCCCCCTGAGCATCAAGCATACATTACTAATTTCTCATAAATGATTCGCAGCACGTCAGACCGTCAGGTGCCGGCGGACATCGGCCGAATCGAGCGTCTCGGCCGCGCCCTCGTGTACGATCTCGCCGCGATCCATGATGTAGACGTAGTCGGCAAGCTCCCGGCAAAAATCGAGATACTGTTCGACGAGCAGGATCGCCATGCCGGTCGAGTCCCTGAGATAGCGGATGGCACGGCCGATATCCTTGATGATCGACGGCTGGATGCCCTCCGTCGGCTCGTCCAGCACGAGAAGGCGCGGCCGCATGACGAGGGCACGCCCGATTGCCAGCTGCTGCTGCTGCCCGCCGGAAAGATCGCCGCCACGCCGTCCGAGCATGGATTGCAGCACGGGAAACAGGCTGAAGATGTCGTCCGGTATGAAGCGGTCCTTGCGGACGAGCGGCGCATAACCGGTTTCGAGGTTTTCCTTCACCGTCAGCAGCGGAAAAATTTCCCGCCCCTGCGGTACGTAGCCGACGCCGAGCTTGGCGCGCGCATAGGGCGCCATGCCGTTCATCGTTTTTTCGGAGAACCGGATCTCGCCCGCCGACGCCGGATGCTGGCCGGTGATCGCCCGCAACAACGAGGACTTGCCCACCCCGTTGCGGCCGAGAACGCAGGTGATCTTGCCCATCGGTGCAACGAGACTGACGCCGCGAAGAGCCTGCGCGGCACCGTAGTGAAGGTTGATGCTGTCGACGACGAGTTCGCTCACCGTGCTGTCTCCTCGATGAAACCCTGGATGGCGGAAAAGAGCTCCGCATTGTGGCCGATCCAGACGTGGCCGCCGGTCGGGTAGAGGATCAGCCTTGCGCCCGCCACGCGGTCGGCGATGTAGCGCGCAGCGTCGGCGGTCAGGTAGCGGTCGTCTTCGACCGAGATGGCGAGCGTCGGCGCCGTGATCGCCTCCAGCGGCAACGGCTGGGGATCACCGGCCAGCCGCATGTCGTTCAGCAATCCCTGCGCCCGCTCACTGACCGGCAGAATGGCATCGAGGATCGCCTGCACGCGGCTGCGCTCGTCCGGCATGGCAGCGGCGAACAGAGCCGGATCCGTCGCCAGGACCGAGCCGATCATCAGGTCGGGCATAGCCGACATGGCCGCCCAGAAGAGGAAGTCCGACCCGAGCGCCGCCTCGACCAGGCGTTCCTGGCCGGGAGACCATGGGCGCGCCGGCGGCCGGTTGGGGGCGTAGGCCGCCGGAACGACCGGGATCAGCGCAGCACAACGATCCGGATGGCGGATGGCGAAAGCGAGGGCAGATAGCGCACCGGCCGAGCCGCCGATGACCGGGATCCTGTCGATGTCGAGCGCATCGAGCAGATCGACAAACGCGTCCGCCTGGTTTTCCGAAGAAGGATCGGTCGGAAAGGCCGAGCCGAGATAACCGAACCGTGACGGGGAAATCACCCGCATGCCGTGTTCGACCAGCGGCGCGGCAAACAGCAAGCCCTGATCGCATCCGCCGCCGCTGCCATGGATCATCAGCACGGGCTTGCCGGTGCCGGCTTCGGCATATTCGAGCGGGCCGAAGCGGCTTTCGATCGTCGTGGCGCGATAGCCCGCGATGCGCGCCCGCGCGGCGCCGACGGCTGCCGCGTAGCGACGCTGCAGCCAACCGGCCCCGACCGCGACCGCTGTGCCGCCCGCAGCCAAAGCGAAAAGCATTCTGCGCGTCAGCATCATCCCGATCTCCGCAAGCACATCCACGACACCGGGCGTCGGGAAGAGCGAGATCAGACTACCAGCGGGGCGGGTGGCAACATTGACCATGATCAAGTTCACCGCCCCAGGTAGTTTTCGATGACCTTCTGGTCGTTGGAGACGAAATCGATCGAGCCTTCCGCGAGCACCGAACCTTCGGCGAGGCACGTCACCTTGACGCCGAGGTCGCGGATGAAGCCCATGTCATGCTCGACGACGACCACCGAACGGGTCTTGGCGATTTCCTTCAAGAGGACCGCCGTTTCCGCCGTCTCGGCATCGGTCATGCCGGCGACCGGCTCGTCGACCAGCAGAAGCTTGGGCTCCTGAGCGAGCAGCATGCCGATCTCCAGCCACTGCTTCTGGCCATGGCTGAGATTGGCGGCGAGGTCGTCCTTGCGAGCGGTGAGGCGGATCGTTTCGAGGATCTCCTCGATGCGTGCCTTGTCCTCCGCGCTCAGCCGGTAGAACAGCGTCGCAAAGACACCCCGCTTGCGGTTGAGCGCGAGTTCGAGATTGTCCCAGACCGTATGGCTCTCGAAGACGGTCGGCTTCTGGAACTTGCGGCCGATGCCGAGCTCCGCGATCTCCGCCTCGTCCTTCTTCGTCAGATCCACCTCGCCGTTGAAGAAGACCTCGCCCTCGTCGGGTCGGGTCTTGCCGGTGATGATGTCCATCATCGTCGTCTTGCCGGCGCCGTTCGGGCCGATGATCGCCCTGAGCTCCCCGGGCTCGACGACGAAGGACAGAGAATTCAGCGCCTTGAAGCCGTCGAAGGAGACGGACACGCCGTCGAGATAAAGAATGCTCGTCGGTTTCTTGTCACTCATGGCGCTCACTCCGCGGCCTGTTCGAGCGGCAACGCCGCGTCGGATGCCTTGTCATTGTTGGCGGTATCATCCGCTGCCTTGCGGTCCCGGCGCGCCGCATGACGCTGCTGGATCGTGCCGACGATGCCCTTGGGCAGGAACAGCGTGACGCCGATGAAGAGGCCGCCGAGCGCGAAGAGCCAGAGGTCGGGGAAGGCGCCGGTGAAGTAGCTCTTGCCCACGTTGACCAGGATCGCCCCGATGATCGGCCCGATCAGCGTGCCGCGACCGCCGACAGCGGTCCAAACAACCACTTCGATCGAGTTGGCGGGTGCGAACTCGCCCGGATTGATGATGCCGACCTGCGGCACGAAGAGCGCGCCGGCAATGCCCGCCATCATCGCCGAGACGGTGAAGGTGAAGAGCTTGATGTTCTCCACCCGGTAGCCGAGGAAGCGCACGCGGCTTTCCGCGTCACGAACGCCGACCAGCACCTTGCCGAACTTAGACCGGGTGATGGCGGATGCCAGCACGAGGCAGAGCGCCAGGAAGATGGCAGACAATGCAAACAGCACCGCACGCGTCCCGTCCGCCTGGACGGAGAAGCCGAGGATTTCCTTGTAGTCGGTGAGCCCGTTGTTGCCGCCGAAACCCATGTCGTTGCGGAAGAAGGCGAGCATCAGCGCATAGGTCATCGCCTGGGTGATGATCGAGAGATAGACGCCGTTGACGCGGGAGCGGAAAGCAAACCAGCCGAAGACGAAGGCGAGCAGGCCCGGCACGAGGAGCACCATCGCCATGGCGACCGGGAACATGTCCATCCCGTGCCAGAACCACGGCAGCTCCTTCCAGTTGAGGAAGACCATGAAGTCCGGCAGGATCGGGTCGCCGTAGACGCCGCGAGAGCCGATCTGGCGCATCAGGTACATGCCCATCGCATAGCCGCCGAGCGCGAAGAAGGCGCCGTGGCCGAGCGAGAGGATGCCGCAATAGCCCCAGACGAGGTCGAGTGCGAGCGCCAGCAGCGCATAGCAGAGATACTTGCCGAGCAGCGACATAATGTAGGTCGGCACATGCAGCGGGCTGTCCGGCGGCGTGAGCAGATTGAGGGCCGGAATGAGCAGCGCGAAGGCGACGAGGATACCGACGGCAATGACGATCTTGCCTTCGAGTGCGCGCAGGATGAAGCCGGCAATCATGCTTCCACCGCCCTTCCCTTGAGCGCGAAGAGCCCGCGCGGACGTTTCTGGATGAAGAGGATGATCAGCACGAGCACGAGGATCTTGCCGAGCACCGCGCCGACCGAAGGCTCGAGGAACTTGTTCAAGACGCCGAGCGAGAGCGCCCCGACCAGCGTGCCCCAGAGATTGCCCACCCCGCCGAAGACCACGACCATGAAGCTGTCGATGATGTAGGACTGGCCGAGGTTCGGGCTGACATTGTCGATCTGGCTGAGCGCCACACCGGCGATGCCGGCGATCCCCGAACCGAGTGCGAAAGTGAAGGCATCGACCCAAGGGGTGCGGATGCCCATGGAAGATGCCATGCGGCGGTTCTGCGTCACGGCGCGCATCTGCAGGCCGAAGGACGAGCGCTTCATGAGTGTCAGCAGCGCGAAGAAGATCGTCAGCGAGAACAGCACGATCCAGAGGCGGTTCCAGGTGATGGTCATGCCGCCGAGCGCAAACGAACCGGACATCCAGGACGGATTGCCGACCTCCTGATTGGTCGGTCCGAAGATCGTGCGCACGGACTGCTGGAGGATCAGCGAGATGCCCCAGGTCGCAAGCAGCGTTTCGAGCGGCCGTCCGTAGAGGAAGCGGATGACGCCGCGCTCGATGACGAGGCCGACCGCAGCCGTGATCAGGAAGGCGACGGGCAGCGCGATCGCCAGCGACCAGTCGAACAGTCCCGGATAATTCGTGCGAATCACCTGCTGCACCACGAAGGTGGAATAGGCGCCGATCATCACCATCTCGCCATGCGCCATGTTGATGATGCCCATGACGCCGAAGGTGATCGCAAGCCCGATCGCCGCGAGCAGCAGCACCGAGCCGAGCGAAATGCCGTACCAGACGTTCTGGCCGGCATCCCAGAGCAGCAACTGGCCCTCGATGCCGGAGATGGCTGCGTCGAGGTCGGGCTTGAGGCTCTCGTCGATGGTCGAGGACATCGACATCAGGATGCCGATCGCCTCGCGCCCGCCGAGCGAGGCGACGGTTTCGATCGCTGCCCGCTTTTCATCGGCGCCGCGGTCGGAGGCCAAGACCGACACGGCGCGGGCCTCTTCCATGCGCGCCTTGACCTCGGCGTCCGTCTCCTTGGCGAGCGCCGCCTCCACGAGTTCGAGGTTCTCCGCGCTCGGCGACTGCAGGACCGCCTGCGCGGCCGCAAGGCGCACGCCGCGATCGGGGCTGAGCAGCGTCAGCCCGCCGAGTGCGGAGCGGATCGCACGGCGGAGATTGTTGTTGACCTTGATCTTGGTGAAGGCGCTCTTCGGTGCCTCGCCGGCCGCCTCGCCCGTCAGGGGATCGATCGCCGCGAGATTGCTGCCGGCGGCCTTGGTGATGACGACGGCACCGTCCGACTTGCGGACGAAAAGATCGCCTTCGGCAAAGGCTTCGAGCGCGGGAACGACGCGCGGATCGCCGGTTGCGGCGATCTCACCGAGCAGCTCTTCGGCCTGCTTGAAACTGGCCTTGCCCAGCGCGTTGATCAGATCGCGCGGGTCGGATTGCGCCAGCGAGGGCGCGGCGAAGGAAACGAAGAGGAAGGCGAGTGTAATGAAACGAACGAGCATTTTCTTGTCCCCCGGATGGCGGGGCGGTGGAGCTCGAAAAGCCCCTCATCCGCCTGCCGGCACCTTCTCCCCGTGAACGGGGAGAAGGACGATTGCAGCGCGCTCACCCATCGTTGCCAGCATTTCGCGTGGCACGTCCCCTCTCCCCGTCTGCGGGGAGAGGGCTAGGGTGAGGGGCTGAGGCCCGAAGGTCGGTCGATCAGCTGCCCTTGCCGCCGCACTTGCCGTTGGCGACGTTGAAGTTGCCGCACTCCATCGGCTTGCGCCAATCCGAGATCAGGTCCTTGGAGTCCGGCAGGTAGTCGGACCATTCGTCGCCGACGACGGCCGGGGTTTCCTGCACGACTTCGAACTGGCCGTCGGCCTGGATTTCGCCGATCAGCACCGGCTTGGTGATGTGGTGGTTCGGCATGACGGTCGAGGTGCCGCCCGAGAGGTTCGGAACGGAAACGCCGATGATCGAGTCGAGAACGGCATCCGTGTCGGTGGTGCCGGCGGCCTCGACGGCCTTCACCCAGGCGCTGAAGCCGATATAGGCGGCTTCCATCGGGTCGTTGGTCACGCGCTTGTCATTCTTGGTGAAGGCATGCCAGGTCTTGATGAACTCGGCATTGACCGGAGCGTCGACGGACTGGAAGTAGTTCCAGGCGGCGAGATGGCCGACCAGCGGGGCGGTGTCGAGACCGGCAAGCTCTTCTTCGCCGACGGAGAAGGCGACGACCGGAATGTCTTCGGCCTTGATGCCCTGGTTGGCGAGCTCCTTGTAGAAGGGAACGTTTGCGTCACCGTTGATGGTCGAGACGACGGCGGTCTTCTTGCCGGCCGAACCGAACTTCTTGATGTCCGACACGATCGTCTGCCAGTCGGAATGACCGAACGGCGTGTAGTTGATCATGATGTCCTCTTCCTTGACGCCCTTCGACATCAGGTAGGCCTTCAGGATCTTGTTGGTCGTCTGCGGATAGACGTAGTCGGTGCCGGCGAGCACCCAGCGCTCGACGCCTTCCTCGTTGGCGAGGTAGTCAACGGCCGGGATCGCCTGCTGGTTCGGCGCGGCACCCGTATAGAAGATGTTGCGGGAGGATTCCTCACCCTCGTACTGGACCGGGTAGAAGAGGATCGAGTTCAGCTCTTCGAAGACCGGCAGGACCGACTTGCGCGACGACGAGGTCCAGCAACCGAAGACGGCCGAAACCTTGTCCTTTTCGATCAGCTCGCGGGCCTTTTCGGCAAACAGCGGCCAGTCGGAAGCCGGGTCGACGACGACGGCTTCGAGCTTCTTGCCGAGAACGCCGCCCTTCTTGTTCTGCTCTTCGACGAGCATCAGCATGGCATCCTTGAGCGTCGTCTCAGAGATCGCCATCGTGCCGGACAGCGAGTGCAGAACGCCGATCTTGATTGTATCGTCAGCCGCAAAGGCGCCTGTGAACGCCGTCGTCGACAGCATGGCGCCGAGCAGGGCGCCGGAAAGATGTGCCTTCAGTCTCATCTGATTTTTCCCCTCTTCGTGAGTTCAGCAACCGCGCCTTCCGGCGCTCGCTGTTGCTTGGGGAACTATCGGCTGCTGCAATGCAAAACCACATACGTCGTTTGACGTATCCCGGGGGGCAAAGCTGCCGCTTCGCGACACCCCGCCCCTCCGGCAAACGCAGTGAGGCCGCCACATTTCAGGGAATGTGACGGCCTCTTGCTCGCCCGGATCCTGCATCGACGGAGCGCAATGGGGGTGTCGCTCCTGGCGGCAGACTGAGCGAGACATTCCCTTGGCGATGGCGCGGCGATCGGACGGCGGGCGGCAACTTCAGTGGAAAGGATTACCCTCGTTTGCGGCGCGCAGGACGGGGCACCTCCTCCGGCTTTCGACCCCGATCCTCTTCATCGCTCTCTCCTCCCGGCTCTCGTGAAGCGTGGTCGCCTCGTTTCAATGGAAAGAGTTCTAGCAGGACGACACTGACAGAAAGCTGACCGGAAACGACACGATCACCATCCGAAGCCGGGAAACGGAAAACGCCGGCCACCTTTCGGCGACCGGCGCGGAGTGACGCCAAAAAATGTGCAAGCGGGCGATCAGCCGAGATAGCCGAGAGCAACCGGCCAGACCTCCAGGAACCCGTGATAGATCATGCTGACCGTCACGTAGCTGATGACGCCGAGGCCGACATAGGCGATCCACCGATGGCGATGCAGCAGGGTCGCGACGAGGTTGGCGGCAAGCCCCATCAGCGTGATCGAGAGAATGAGCCCGAAGGCGAGGATGATCATGTGCTCCTTGGCCGCACCGGCGACCGCGAGCACGTTGTCGAGCGACATCGAGACATCGGCGACGACGATTTCCGTCGCAGCCACAAGGAAGGTCTTCTCCTTGATGGTGAGCTCGGTGTCGTCGGTCTCCCCCAGCTTGTGCGGTTCGTGCGCGACGCTGCGCAGTTCCGACCACATCTTCCAGCAGACCCAGGCGAGCATCAGCCCGCCGAGAAGCTGCAGGCCGACGACCGTCAGGAGGAAGGCGGTTGCGGTCGCGAAACTGATGCGCAGGACGGTGGCGGCGAGAATGCCGACGAGAATTGCGTTTCGCCGCTGCGCCGCCGGCAGGCCCGCGGCAGCAAGCCCGATCACGATCGCATTGTCGCCCGCCAGCACGAGATCGATGGCCACGACCTCGAAGAACGCCGCCAATCCGGCCGCGGTGAAAAGCTCTATCATTTCGGCTGACCCATTCCGCTGCGTTTCCCTGCCACCTCGCTTAGCGGACGGGCTGACGACTCGAAAGGGGAATCTCGCTGGCCGGGCCGTTTCGCGCAGAAGAATCGGAAGGCGAGCGGAAATTTCTGCGTACCCGCGGACATCCGGGCGATGGTCTTGGCGGGGGGCAGACATCCAAGGCGAAACGCTCGCGCTCGAATCTCCCTTGCCATTCGCGCGATTCCCATGAAAATGCCCAGACAATAGTCATTTCAGAGAAGGCGCCAGTTTTTAGGCATGGCCGCACGCCAACGCATCATCCCCGTCCGCCGCGAATACAACCGCTGGGTCGCCGACCAGACGCTCGAGGACTATGCGCTCCGCTTCACGGCCAAGGGGGCGCGGCGCTTTTCGTCTTCGCGCATCTCGCAGACGGCGATCGGCGCCATCTCCTTCCTGGCGCTCGAGGCCATCGGCGGCACGATCACCCTTTCCTACGGCACCACGAACGCTTCTCTCGCGATCCTCGCGGCGGCGCTGGTCATGCTGCTCGTCGGCGTGCCGATCACCCGCTACGCCATCCGCCACGGCGTCGACATCGACCTTCTGACCCGCGGCGCCGGCTTCGGCTATATCGGCTCTACCGTCACCTCGCTGATCTATGCGAGCTTCACCTTCATGCTCTTTGCCATCGAGGCATCGATCATGACCGGTGCGCTCGACCTCGCCTTCGGCGTGCCGCCCTGGATCGGCTACATTGTCTCCGCCGCGGTCGTCATTCCTCTCGTCACCTACGGCGTCCGGTTGATCTCCAAATTCCAGCTGGTCACGCAGCCGTTCTGGATCGTGCTCAACATCCTGCCCTTCGTCTTCATCGCCGTCATGGACTGGGAGAAGATCGACCTCTGGCGGGCCTTTGCCGGCATCGGCCATCCGGCCGCGGCCATGGGCGAGGCCGCCGCCTTCGATCTCGTCGATTTCGGTGCTGCCTCCGCCGTCATCCTTGCGCTGATGCCGCAGATCGGCGAGCAGGTCGACTTCCTGCGTTTCCTGCCGCCGGAGGGCGGGCGCCGGTGGCATCACCGCATCGCCGTCTTCCTCGCCGGCGCCGGCTGGGTCGTCCTCGGCGTGCCGAAACTGCTGGCGGGCTCCTTCCTCGCGGTCCTGACGCTCTCGACCGGCATACCGGCCGGCGAGGCGGCCGATCCGGCGCGCATGTATGTGACGGCCTTCGGCTACATGATCCCGAACCACACCGCCGCCCTGCTTCTGATGGCCGGCTTCGTGGTGGTCTCGCAGTTGAAGATCAACGTGATGAACGCCTATGCCGGGTCGCTCGCCTGGTCGAATTTCTTCTCGCGCCTCACCCACAGCCATCCAGGCCGCGTCGTCTGGCTGGTGTTCAACGTGGCGATCGCGCTGCTGCTGATGGAGCTCGGAATCTACAGGCTGCTGGAAGAAACGCTCGGCATCTTCTCGATCGTCGCCATGTCCTGGCTCTGCACCGTCTCCGCCGACCTCTTCGTCAACAAACCGCTCGGGCTTGCCCCGCCCGGCATCGAGTTCAAGCGCGCCCACCTCCACGACGTCAACCCGGTCGGCCTCGGAACCGTCGTCGCTTCCGGCGGCTTGGCCCTCGCGGCGCATTTCGGACTGTTCGGCCCGTTGATGGCCTCGCTCGCCACATATGTGACGCTCGTCGCCTTCGTGATTGCACCACTGATCGCCTGGGCGACGGGCGGCCGGTACTATCTCGCCCGCAAGCCGCGGCAAAGCTGGAAGAACCTCACCGCGATCACCTGCTCGATCTGCGAGCACCCCTTCGAGCCCGAGGACATGGCCTGGTGCCCGGCCTACGCCGCGCCCATCTGCTCGCTCTGCTGCTCGCTCGACAGCCGTTGCCACGACATGTGCAAGCCGCACGCACGGCTCGACGCGCAGACGGCCGCCGTCGCCCGCACGTTTCTGCCGGAAAGCGTCATCGCAAGGTTGTCGACCCGGCTCGGCCGCTACGGCCTCACAGCCGTCGCGGCGATCACCGGCATCGGTGCCATCCTGACGCTCATCGCCCACCAGGTCGGTGCTGCCTCGCCGGAGACCGCGGCAGTGGTCGATCGCACGGTGCTGATCGTCTTCTTCGTCTTCTCGGTGATTGCCGGCGTCGCAAGCTGGTTCTACGTGCTCGCCCATGACAGCCGGGTCGTGGCGGAGGAGGAATCCTCCCGCCAGAACACGCTGCTCCTGAAGGAAATCGCCGCCCACCGGAAAACGGACGCCGCCCTCCAGGCGGCCAAGGAGACGGCAGAAGCCGCCAACCGCGCCAAGAGCCGCTATGTCGTCGGCCTCTCCCACGAACTGCGCACGCCGCTCAACGCAGTGCTCGGCTACGCGCAAATCCTGGAGCGAGACGAAACGATCCCGCCGAAGCGGCAGTCCGCGATCAAGGTCATACGCCGTTCCGCCGATCACCTGTCCGGCCTCATCGACGGTCTTCTCGACATCTCCAAGATCGAGGCCGGCCGCCTGCAGGTCTATTCGAACGAGCTCGATATCCAGGATTTTCTCGACCAGATCACCGACATGTTCCGCCCGCAAGCGGAAGCCAAGGGGCTCGCCTTCGTGCACGAGCGCGCCCGCGGCCTGCCGCAATATGTCCGCACCGACGAGAAGCGACTGCGCCAGATCCTCGTCAACCTGCTCTCGAACGCGATCAAGTTCACCGACCGCGGCAGCGTCACCTTCAAGGTCGATTATCGCAGCCAGGTTGCGACCTTCACGGTCTCCGACACCGGGCGCGGTATCGCCGAAAAGGAGCTCACGCGCATTTTCGAACCCTTCCAGCGCGGCGAGGCCGACAACGTCCGCCCCCTGCCCGGCCTCGGCCTCGGCCTGACGATCACCAAGCTGCTCACCAATACGCTCGGCGGTGAGATCGGCGTCTTGAGCGAGCGCGACAGCGGATCGACCTTCCGCGTGCGACTGATGCTTTCGGCCGTCGACCGGCCGAACACCGCGCCGGCGCCCGAGCGGAAGATCGTCTCCTATACCGGGCCGCGCCGGACCATCGTCGTCGTGGACGACAACGAGGACCACCGCGACCTGATGCGCGAGGTGCTGGCGCCGCTCGACTTCGTGGTGCTGACCGCCGCCGGCGGGCCGGAATGTCTGACGCTGATCGAGGGCGTGAAGGCCGATCTCTTCCTCGTGGATATCTCCATGCCCGGCATGAACGGCTGGCAGCTCGTGGAGCGGCTACGTGAAGCCGGTCAGACCGCCCCCATCCTGATGCTCTCGGCCAATATCGGTGACGGATCGATCTCGAACGGCGGCAGCGATGCCCACAACGACACGATCGCCAAGCCGGTCGACGTGCGCCGGCTGCGCGACAAGCTCGCGAAATACCTCGGCCTCGACTGGACCTACGCCGACGAGCAGGTGGCGACGAAAAGGGCCGGAGCACCGGCACGACCGAAGCCGCCCGCGGCCGGACACGTCGACGAACTCGTGCGGCTGGGAGAAATCGGCTATATCCGGGGAATAGAGGCCAAGCTGGCCGAGATCGGCGCCAATCCGGACCATCTCGCTTTCACCGAGGCGCTGCGCGTCCATGTGCAGTCCTTCGACATTCCGGGCTACCTCGCTCTCCTGAAAACCTACGAGACGGAAAGGGCCGAAACCCGTGGCTGACGCACTCGAACCCCGCGACATCGTGCTGCTCGTCGACGACAGCCCGGACGCGCTCGGTTTTCTCACTGAAGCGCTCGAACAGTCTGGCTTTTCCGTGCTGATCGCGACCTCCGGGCAGGCGGCACTCGCGATCGTCGGACGCATCAGCCCCGACCTGATTCTTCTCGACGCGGTGATGCCCACGATGGACGGTTTCGAGACCTGCCGCAGGCTGAAGGCCGACCCGGCCGTAGCGCAGGTGCCGGTGATCTTCATGACGGGCCTCACCGAAACAGAGCACGTCGTGCACGCGCTGGAATCGGGCGGCGTCGATTACCTGACGAAGCCGATCAACATCGACGAGCTGCGCGCCCGCATCCGGGTGCATCTCGCCAACGCCCGCTCGGCCCGCAGCGCCCGCGTGGCGCTCGACGCCACCGGTCGCCATCTCGTGGCCTTCCGCGCCGACGGCGGCATCCGCTGGTCGACACCACAAGCCTCCCGGCTGATCCGCGAGGCGACCGGCCGCGACGACGGTGCCGATCTCGTGGCACCCGCCGTTGCCGCATGGATGACAGTCCGCGGGAAGCAGGGTCAGGGCGGGGAAGCCGCCTTTTCGTATCCGCCGGCCGGCGACGCCTTGCTGCACTTTGCGTTTCTCGGCGTGATCGGACCCGACGAGTATCTCTTCCGCCTGACGGCCGGCGCGAAGAACAGCGACGAGGCCCTGCGCCGCACCTTCGGCCTGACCGCACGCGAATCCGAGGTTCTCGCCTGGATCGCCAAGGGCAAGTCCAACCGCGACATCGGCGAAATTCTCGGCCTGTCCGCCCGAACCGTCAACAAGCATCTCGAGCAGATCTACGTGAAGCTCGGCGTCGAGAACCGCGCCTCCGCCGCAGTCAAGGCAGCGAACGTGCTGCACGAGGCGTAAGCCGGATAGGCAGTGGGCGAATAGCGAGTAGCCGAGATCCTGGCTCGCCCCGCGTCAACGGCCCCGAGAGTACACTCCCTATTCCCTATTCCCTATTCCCTATTCCCTATTCGCTCCCCAAACGCAGAAAGCCCGGCACGAGGCCGGGCTTTCCGTCAATCCGGTGAGGGATCGAATTAGTCCTGGAAGTACGAGTACTTGCCGTCCTCGCCCTTCTTCCAGGTGTACATGACGTAGTCCGGACGCGTGATGTCGCCCTTGGCATCGAAGCCGAGTTCGCCGATGACGGTTGCGTACGGGCCCTGCTCCTTCATCGCGGTGGCGATGGCTTCCGGATCGTTGGAGCCGACCTTCTTGGCCGCTTCGGCGATCACCTGCAGGGCAGCATAGGAGTAGAGCGTGTAGGCTTCCGGTTCGAAGCCGCCAGCGCGGAACTTCTCGACCAGGTCCTTGGCAGCCGGGTTCTTGCGCGGATCCGGAGCGAAGGTCATCAGCGTGCCGTTGACGGCGTCGCCGGCGATCGAAGCGAGTTCGTTCGACACGATACCGTCACCCGACATGAAGGCAGCCTTCAGGCCCTGGTCGGCAGCCTGGCGCTCGATCAGGCCGAATTCGGTGTGCAGACCGCCGAAGTAGACGACGGTGACGCCGGCTTCCTTCATCTTCGCGATCAGAGCCGAATAGTCCTTGTCGCCGGGCGTGATGCCTTCGTACAGGACTTCGGTGACGCCGGCAGCGTTCATCGCCTTCTTGGTTTCGTCGGCGAGGCCCTGGCCATACGGGGTCTTGTCGTGAACGACCGCGACCTTGCCGTCCTTGAACTTCTCGGCGATGTAGGCACCGGCTACCGCGCCCTGCTGGTCGTCACGGCCGCAGGTACGGAAGGTGTTCCACATGCCGCGTTCGGTGTACTGCGGGTTGGTGGATGCCGGGGTGATCTGCAGGAGGCCGTTTTCGGCGTAGACTTCCGAAGCAGGGATCGAAACGCCGGAGTTGAAGTGGCCGATAACGAACTTGACGCCGTCAGCGACGAACTTGTTGGCAACCGAAACGCCCTGCTTGGCGTCGGAAACGTCGTCGCCGAGAACGATCTTGATCTGCTCGCCGTTCATGCCGCCGGCAGCGTTGATGTCGGCTGCAGCCTGTTCCGCACCCTTCTGGAGCTGAGCACCGAAAGCGGCGTTCGGACCCGTCAGCGGACCGCCGACGCCGACGAGCACTTCGGCCCAGGCGCTGCCGCCGTAGGCCACCATGGCCGTCAGCGCAACAGCAGAAAGAAGAAGCTTCTTCATATTGTTACTCCCAATTTTTTAGGCAGGTTAGGTTTCTGAAACCGTACGCAATACCCACCATCACTGCGCCGGAAATCTGTTCCACTCTGTATGAGAGCCAAGCCCTTCTTGTCGCAATCTGTGACAAGAAAAACGTGGCTGTCAATCTTTCTTCTTCCACGAGAAGGCCGAGGTCTTCTCATAAAGCCAGTAATAGTTATCAACCATCTGACGTGTCCGTCGAACCCGGTATCCGGCCGTCGCAAAGACCAGCAGCAGAGCGACGTCGATCACGTAATAGAAGGGACTGATGAACGGCCCCTGAAAGAGCGCGTAATGCAGAAAGCGCATCACGACGCCCAGCAGCAGCGTATAGACGATCACCGTCGGATAGTGCTGCCAGCTGTCCGCAACGGCCTTGCCCGTCCGCCATGCGGTCCAGAAACCGAGCAGCAGCACCAGGAACCGCAGGACGTAGCGGACGCCGGTGTCGGTCTCGAAAAACAATCCTTGCATGTCAAATTCCCCCTTACCCGATCAGTGATGGCCGCCTTCAAGGTAGGCCGCGCGAACCTGCGGGTCCGCGAGGAGTTCCTTGCCGGTGCCACTCATGGTGACGAGGCCGTTGACCATCACATAGGCGCGGTCGGACAGTTTGAGAGCCGCGAAGGCGTTCTGCTCGACGAGGAAGACGGTAAGCCCCTCTTCCTTGTTGAGCTTCTTGATCGCCTCGAAGATGCCCTTGACGATCAGCGGAGCGAGGCCGAGCGAGGGTTCGTCGAGGAGGAGAAGCTTCGGACGTGCCATCAGGGCGCGGCCGATCGACAGCATCTGCTGCTCGCCGCCCGAAAGCGTGCCGCCGCGCTGGTGCTGCCGTTCCTTCAGGCGCGGGAAGAGCGTGAAAATCTTCTCGACGTCCTCGTTGAAATACTTGAGGTTGTCGAGCCCGGCGCCCATCTGCAGGTTTTCGAAGACCGTCATGCGCGGGAAGATACGGCGACCTTCCGGCGACTGCGCGATGCGGCGACGCGCGATCAGGTGCGTCGGCATCCGGGTGATGTCGGTGCCGTCGAAGACAACCTGACCGGAACGGGCCTGTGGGCTGCCGCAGATCGTCATCATCAGCGTCGACTTGCCGGCACCGTTGGCGCCGATCAGCGACACGATCTCGCCCTGATGGACCTCGACGTTCACCCCGCCGAGCGCGCGGATATTGCCGTAATAGGTCTCGACGTCTTTTACCTTGAGAAGCGGTTCAGTGGACATCAGTTCTGCCCTCCCGAAACGGCTTCGACCTCAGAAATCGCTTCATCCAACTCTTCATCCTCGACACCCAGATAGGCCGCGATGACCTTCGGGTCGTTCTTCACGTGATCCGGCGTGCCGTCCGAGATCTTCTGACCGTATTCGAGCACCACGATGTGGTCGGAAATTTCCATGACCACCGACATGTCGTGCTCGATCAGCAGGATCGATGTCCCGGTATCGCCGCGGATGCTGTGAAGAAGGGTGTTGAGCGCCGCCGATTCACGCGGGTTGAGGCCGGCTGCGGGCTCGTCGAGGCAGAGAAGTTCCGGCTCGGTGCACATGGCACGCGCGATCTCGAGACGCCGCTGCGCACCGTAGGGCAGATCGCCCGCCGGATCGTCGGCGCGGTCGACGAGATCGGCCTTCTCGAGCCAGTGCGCCGCCTTCTCGACCGACTCCTTGGCCGCCCGCTTGTAGGCCGGCAGACCGAGCAGGCCGAGAACGGTGTAGCCCGACGCCCGCATGAGGGCGTTGTGCTGCGCGACCAGCAGGTTTTCGAGCACCGTCAGCCCCGAGAAAAGGCGGATGTTCTGGAAGGTACGCGCCACCTTGGCGTGCTTGGTGATCTCGAAGTCCGGCAGGCGCTCGAGCAGGTACTGCTTGCCCGAACGCTGGGTGAGCGTGAGCATCCCCATCGTCGGCTTGTAGAAGCCGGTGATGCAGTTGAACACGGTCGTCTTGCCGGCGCCGTTCGGCCCGATCAGGGCGGTGATGTCGCCCCGCCGGACGTCGAAGGAGAGATCGTTGATGGCCATCAGTCCGCCGAATTTCATCGACAGATGTTCCACCTTCAGGATGTTGTCATTCGTCATGTGTTCGGTTCCGGAGGTCATCAGCCGTGACCCTCCTTGGTAAAGCTTCCGGATACCGCCTTGCGCTCCTTGAGGAAGGCGGTGGGTTCACGCGAGCCCACGAAGCCGCGGGGCTTGAAGAGCATAACGATGATCATCGCAAGGCCGAAGAGCAGCATGCGATAGAGCTCGGGCGTGAAGTCCGGTCCGAAGATCTGCTTCAGGAACTCCATTTCGCGCAGCAGTTCGGTGCCGCCGACCATGACGATCGCGGCGACCGCGATACCCGTCAGCGAACCCATGCCGCCGAGAACGACGATCGCCAGGATCACCGCCGATTCGAGGAACACGAAGGATTCCGGAGAGACGAAGCCCTGACGGGCGGCGAAGAAGGAGCCGGCGAAGCCGCCGAACATCGCACCGATGGCGAAGGCGGTCAGCTTGGTCGTCACCGTGTTGATGCCGAGCGAACGGCAGGCGGTTTCGTCTTCGCGCAGCGCTTCCCAGGCCCGACCGATCGGCATGCGGCGCAGGCGGATGGTCACATAGGCCGTCAGCAGGCAGAGCGCGAGGATCAGGTAGAAGAGGAAGATCTTGTAGTAGGCCGAGGACATCGGCAGACCGAAGAGCTTGGCGAAGCCGTCGGGCGAAGCGTCGAACTTGATGCCGAACAGTGTCGCCTTCGGGATGCCCGAGACGCCGAAGGTGCCCTTGGTGACGTCGGTCCAGTTGATCAGCACCAGACGGATGATCTCACCGAAGGCGAGCGTCACGATCGCGAGGTAGTCGCCGCGAAGCCTGAGGACAGGGAAGCCAAGCATGATGCCCCAGAAGGCCGCCAGGATGCCCGAGATCGGCAGCAGGACCCAGAAGGAGAGCCCGAACTGCTGCGACAGCAGCGCATAGGAATAGGCGCCGACCGCATAGAAGGCGACATAGCCGAGGTCGAGCAGGCCGGCGAGGCCCACCACGATGTTGAGGCCCCAGGCGAGCATCACGTAGATCAGGATCTGGATGCCGAAGTTGTCGACGAACTTCAGCGAGCCCTGGACCCCGAAGGTCGACACGATGACCGGCGGATAGAGAACCAGCGCCAGCAGGGCGATCTTCAGGAAGTGCCTGTGGAAGAAGGACGCTTTCGCCTCGACCTCATGGACAGGAACCTGCGAACGGCTCGCCTTGCGCTGGGCGACCCAGGGCGAGAAGAAGCCGACGATCAGGAAGCGGCCGACTGCGGCGATCGCGACGAAGATGGCGAGCAGGCCCCAGCGCGGATACCAGATCAGCGTGTTGGAAATGTCCTGGTCGGTCTTGATGCCGATATAGAGGATGAACATGCCGAGTGCGATCACGCCGGCGAAGATGCCTTCCTTGAAGGCCTTCACGAGATGACCCGACTGGGCGGTGTTGTGCACGGTTGCAGTATTCGCCATCGGATCACACCTTCTCGACTTCGGGACGGCCCAGAATGCCGGTCGGCTTGAAGATCAGCACGAAAGCCAGGATCGCGAAGGTCGCGACATCCTTGTAGGCGATCGTAAAGTAGGCCGACCAGAGCGACTCGATGAGGCCGATCAGCAGCCCGCCGAGAACCGCGCCGGGAAGCGAACCGATACCGCCGAGAACCGCGGCCGTGAAGGCCTTGACGCCGGGAGTGAAGCCGTCGGCGAACGAGGCGACGCCGTAATACATCAGGTACATGGTGCCGGCGACCGCTGCCAGTGCTGCCCCCATGACGAAGGTGATCGAGATGGTGCGGTCGACGTCAACGCCGAGGAGTGCCGCCATCTTGCGGTCCTGCTCGGTCGCTCTTTGCGCACGGCCGAGCGGCGTCTTGTTGACGATGTACCAGAAGATCGACAGAAGCACCGCCGTGACGACGACGATGATGATCTGCTTCAGGGAAACGGTGACCGCGCCCAGATGATAGACGTCGCTGACGAGCGACGGAATGGGCTTGTTGCGGGGACCCTGCGCGACCTGGATGAAGTTCGACAGCACGATCGACATGCCGATTGCGGTGATGAGCGGCGCAAGCCGGAAGGAACCGCGCAACGGGCGGTATGCGACGCGCTCGATCACCCAGTTCCAGAGACCCGTCATCAGCATCGCGATGATCAGCATCACCAGCAGCGCGAGCGCGACCGGAATGCCTGCGAAGAACGATGTCAGGATGAGGAAGACGATCAAGGCGGCGAAGCCGCCGAGCATGAAAATGTCACCATGGGCAAAGTTGATCATGCCGATGATGCCGTAAACCATGGTGTAGCCGATGGCCACCAGGCCATAGATAGACCCGAGAGTCAGCCCGTTTATGAGCTGCTGGACGAAATACTCCATATGTTATCCCCCAGACGCGGTCGTCAACGCGTCCCTTTTTAGTTTCCCCGTTCAGGGTTTTTTGGCGTGACGGGATTTGATAGCGTTTTCGCTGAAAATGTGAAGCGCAAAAGCTTTCTCGCGCACATTTTGTTGGTTTCCCCCACAGATTTGGCGATTTCCGCGGCAAATCACCCAAAAAAGCGACGTAATTTGCTTCGGAAATAGTCATCGCCGGGAATCTCACGGAATTGCCGGAGAGGAGATATCGCCATGCGGCCAGTCCGCGGCGGTGGCGATGACCGCGCGTGGCGCCCGGAGGAGCCGGTGGACCACCGGTTCCGATGAAAACGGCGGCCGAAAACACCCATCGGCTTTTCATCAATCCTGCCATAGCTTAACGCTGACGGCCAGCCGCATTCTCGCACCGCGGCTTGTCCCGGAGCGCGGCGGAGAAGGAGAACGCAGGATGCAGATACTGGACACCTTCGAAAAGGCGGCGATCGCCGCCGGTCGGGCGATCATGGAGGTCTTCGAGGCCGGGGCGACCATCAGGCTGAAGAGTGACGCCTCGCCGGTGACCGAGGCCGACGAGCGCGCCGAGCGGATCATTCTGGCGATGCTCCGCGAGGCCTTGCCGGACGTGCCGGTCGTCGCGGAGGAATCCGTTGCGGCCGGAGAGGTGCCGCAGATCGCGGGCAGGACGTTCATCCTCGTCGACCCGCTCGACGGGACGAAGGAGTTTGTCAACGGCCGCGAGGACTTCACCGTCAACATCGCCCTCGTCGTCGAGGGTGCACCGGTTGCGGGCGTGGTCTACGCTCCGGCCAAGGGGATCGCCTACAGCGGATCCGCCACAGGCGCGGAGAAGCTCGTCGTCGGGCCCGACTTCACCATATCCGCCCGCAAGGTCATCCGCGCCCGCCCGGTCGCGGAAGACATGGTCGCGGTCGCCAGCCGTTCCCACAGCACCCCGGAGACCGAAACCTTCCTCGACCGGCAACGGGTCTCGTCGCGCACGTCCGTCGGCTCGTCCCTCAAGTTCTGCCTGCTGGCGGAAGGGGTCGCCGACGTCTATCCGCGCTTCGGCCGCACGATGGAGTGGGACACCGCCGCAGGTGACGCTGTTCTGAGAGCCGCCGGCGGCGCGACGCTCGACCTCGACGGCATGCCGCTCCGCTACGGCAAGGTGGCACAGGCGACCGATAGCGATTTCGCCAATCCTCCCTTCGTCGCCTGGGGCAAGCGCCAGCCGGTATAATGGCGCGATCCCTGTGGTGGTACGGGGCGAAAAGTCCTTTTCTTTCAAAGAAGGGAACCCGTTTTCGTTCACCCTCCCACAGGCCGTGGGACAATGCTCCGAACCTGCGTCGCGACCCGTGCCGGCACCAGCCCGTCATCGGCGCGGCGCGCAACCGGAGAAGCACGACCATGACCGACGCCACAGCCAATCTCGCCCTGCCCTATCTCCTCGCCGCGCAAGCCCAGAAGCACGTCACCCACAACGAGGCGCTGCAGCGGCTCGACGCGCTCGTCCAGCTCGTGATCGCCGGCACGCCGTCGTCGCCCCCGGCGGATGCTGCCGAAGGGGAATGCTACTGGCCGACGGCACCTGCGGCCGGCGAGTGGACCGGCAAAGAGGGCAGGCTTGCCTTTCGCCAGGACGGTGCATGGATCTTCATTGCGCCCCGAGCCGGCTGGCGTGCCTTCGACCTTCAGCACGGGCGACTGGCCGTTTTTTCTGGGGGCGCTTGGATCGACCTGCCGCTGCCGCCGGATGCCGTAGTCGAGACGCTCGGCGTCAATACGGCGGCCGACGGCTACAACAGGCTCGCCGTCGCGGCCGATGCCAGCCTCTTCAGCCATGCCGGCCACGGCCATCAGGTGAAGATCAACAAGGCCGCCGCCGCCGATACCGCCTCGCTGCTCTTCCAGTCCGGCTGGCAGGGACGCGCCGAGATGGGACTTGCAGGCTCCGACGCCTTCGCCATCAAGGTGAGCCCCGATGGCGGCACCTGGACGACGGCACTCGCGATCTCCCCCGCCGGTATCGTCGAGATGAGCGGACGTCCGGCCGTCCGCGCCTCGCTCACTGCCTCGACGTTCACACCGGCCGACGGAAGCCATACCGGCTTTGACGACCTCCACGTCGTCCAGGGCGGGTTCGCGCTCGGCGCGCCCATCGTCTCCGGCCAAGGCCACGCGCTCACCGTTCCGGCGACCGGCATCTATCAGGTGAGTGTCAGTGCCGATCTCTTGTCCTCGACCGGATACGACATCGCCCTCGGCGTCAACGGCACGACGGCCGTCGCTGCGATCCGTGGCCCTACAGTCGCCGCCCAAACGCTCCAGTCCGTCACCGCCCTGGCCTGGCTCTCGGCGGGAGATGAACTCTCGTTCCGGCACGGGGGCAGCGCCGAGCTCCAGTTCGGCTACGGCCGGACGGAGCTTTCGGCGGTGATGATCTAGATCAGTCCGAGACGGCAGGCGCGGGCGATCGCCTGCATGCGGTTGACCGCGTCGAGCTTGCGCAGCGCGTTCTTGAGATAGCTGACGACCGTGTGGGCGGAAATGTCGAGGATGACGGCGATCTCATCGCTGCTCTTGCCCTCGGCCGCCCACCGCAGGCAATCGAGTTCGCGCCCGCTCAGCGGCTCCGTCGGCAGCGACGGCCGGCGCAAGTGGCCGAGGCCGTCGTCGACGAGCGTGAGACAGGAAAGATAGAGCGTGGCGATCTCGTTCTCGTCGAGGGGGCGCCGCCTTCCCGAAAAGGCAAAGATCAGCCTCTGGTGATCATGGTTCCGGATAGCGAAGGCGAGCGTTCTTTCGAAGCCCTCCGACACGTCGATCGCCGCTGCCTTGCCGGCCGGACGCCGGTCGGCGAACGGCCACTCCGCAAAGGAAACCGGCCGCACTGTCTCGCCGAGCCGCCGAACGAGCTCGCTCTCCTTATACAATCCGCTCAGGTCGTAGGCCTCGATCAGGCCGGCAGGCCAGTTCGAGATGACAACACCCGCGGCAAATGTCGGGACGAGCGAGCCGGGAAACGTGGAAACGAGATAGAAGTCCAGCCCGAAGCGCCGCAACATGCCGGAAAGCTTTTGCTCGGAGGAATGCTCTTTCTCGACAGGCGTCTCGTCTGACATGCGGTATGCGTGATTGTGGCTTCTGAACATGATGTCCTTATGCCCTCGCGGGCATTTCTTGAAAATGGCTGTCGATGACGAAATTCAGCAGGCCCGCACGGCCGAGACGCAGGAACGATCCGTCTGTAGGGGCGGAGGAAGGAGCGCTCGTCGAAACGAAGGCCTCGCGGCGAAGAAAATGCACTTCCTTCCGCGTTGTTTGCGGGCCTTATACATGATTTAGCGAGGACGAATACTGTTCTTTAGGAATGACTCCTATGCATTCCACTCAAATTTACGCAACGGCAGCCGCCGAAACGCGCGGCAAAGGCCGCTGTCGGAGGAACGGTAGAATTCTTATCAAATCGTAACTGCCTGCTTAGGCAATTTTTAAAGATGGACGGCTAGCATGCGCTCGTGTGGTCTTGAGTATGTGTAGAGAGTCCAATGACCGATATGATCCGCCCGCGAGTAAAATACGTCATCGGCCCCGATGGCAGTCCACTGACCATCGCCGATCTACCCCCGGCCAATACGCGCCGCTGGGTCATACGGCGGAAGGCGGAAGTCGTCGCCGCGGTACGTGGTGGCCTGTTGAGCCTCGAGGAAGCCTGTGAGCGCTATACGCTGACGGTCGAGGAGTTCCTTTCCTGGCAATCTTCGATCAACGACCACGGCCTGCCGGGCCTTCGCACCACCCGCATCCAGCAGTACCGCCACTGAGCGGCACCAGGCGGCCCCTGCGGGCCGAAGCACTCCTCCCACGATCCGGCGTTCGACCACATCGAGCGCCTTTTCGTTTTGCAGTCCGCCTCCCATATTGAAGCGCGGCCGGCCGGCCGAAGTGCCGGCGCGACGCCATCATACGCCAACGTCATGCAACGAGGAGCAGAAAGATGGATTTCAGCCACGAAGAGAGTGGATCGGGTGGTCGCTACCGCGCGACGCTGGACGGTGCCGATGCCGTCATGACCTATTCGCGGACCTCCCCTCGCCTCATCATCGTCGATCACACCGAGGTCGCAGACGCTCTTCGCGGCAAGGGTGTCGGTCAGGCGCTGGCGGCCCATGTGGTCGAGGCGGCCCGCACGGGTGGCTGGAAGATCATCCCGCTCTGCCCCTTCTTCCGCGCCCAGGCGAACCAACATCCAGAATGGAAGGACGTCATCCAGTTCTGATCTGCCTAATCTCCAGCCGTTGGACCTCCCTCGTGATGTTAGGCCGCCCGACATCACAAAGCTCGGCCGCCTTGCGGAAACTGCCAGTTTGCGCACTCGTGGCCACATAGCGATAGTGTTCGATCGCCCGACGCACCCCGACCTCCGCATCAGGCCAAGGCCGTCGGTTGCACCCGCGCGCGGGATGCAGCCTTCAGCCCCTGCAGATCGCGGAGCCAAAGCTGTCCGCATGCTGCATCGATATCCATCCCTTGCGTGTCACGGACCACGACTGGAATGCCCGCGCGCTCCAGCCGGTGCCGGAAGTACTGGGTTTGACGATCGTTCGTCCGGCCGAAGGCGACCCCATCCACTGGGCTCCAACGCATCAGGTTCACCCGGGCAGGCTTATAAGAGAGCATCCTGACAAGCCGATCAGCGTCGACCCTAGCATCGTTGACCCCTGGAAGTAGCAAGTACACGAAGGTCACCATGCGGTTATGGCGCTCTGCCCATGACACCGCGCGGCCGATAACATCTCTGATGTCGTGCTTTCGACTTCCCGGAATGAGCTTGTCCCGAATCTCCTGGGTAGTCGCGTGCAGCGAGATGGTGAGGTTGATGCCCAAATGCTCCTCACGCAGCCGCGCAAGAGCCTTGGGGATCCCAATCGTAGAGATGGTAATACCTGTGGTTGGCAGGTTCAGGCCATCCCGGTCTCGCATTATGCGGATAGCGCCCAGGACGTTCTCATAATTGTTCAGTGGCTCGCCGATCCCCATGAATACGACACGATTTACTTTCGAGCCTAGCTGAACGACCTGCTCGACAATTTCGGAGGTATCCAAGTTCCGCTTGAGACCAGCTTGTCCGGACGCACAAAACTGGCAGGCGAATGCGCAGCCGACCTGCGATGAAATGCACGCTGTAAATCCATCCCGCCGCCGAATGAGGACGCTTTCGACTGCGTAACCATCGGCAAGGCCAAACAAGACCTTCTGAGAGCATTTGCCTCGCTCCACCTTGACCCTGTCGAGAGTGCGGAGTTGAACACTGTTTTCCTCGGCCCATCGCTTCAGCTTCCGCGGCAGGTCCTGATGCGACAGGAAGAGATCGCGATAGGCGAGATTGGTCGGCGTCGACCCCACGATCGCGCCGAAATCGGCCGCAGTAAGGCCTAGGGCCGGCACCCTTCGCTCGGCTGCGGGCGCGAAAAGTCTAGTCGTTACGGTACTCACGTTACAGCTCACAGATGGATTGGTGGGTTGCTAGGCATGCTCTCTTAACGTATATAACCGACGTGTTGGTTATATTCAAGTCGTAGCTACTTTTCGGTCGGTAGAGACCTTTGACGACCCGACCTTCTCGTCCCTAAGGGCTAGTGAGCTAAGGTTTCATCTGGGTAGAGCACAGTCAGGAGATGGTGAACCTCGGAGACCATGAACTCTGAAAGCCGACCTTGTTTGCAAACCATCCAGCGCATGTACGAGCCCTGGATGACCGACTGAATCAGTCCTGACGCACGCTCTGGATCATGCGGGGTCGGGGGCATCCGCGCCGCGATCGCCTTTCGGACCAGTTCGTTTCTCTCGAGCGCTAGCCTGCAGAGGTGAGGATCGACGATGTCGCCCCAAAACAGGAGCAAATAGGACTCTTCGCCCACTTCCGCATCCATCCCGGTGATCATATCCCTTAGGAACGTCCAAAGGCTCTGCACTTGTCGCTCGCCCGACGAGGATGCGAAGAACTCTCTAACCTCTTTGGTCAGTTCCTCCATAATCCGCCGATGAATTGTGGCTTTGTCCTGGAAGCGCTGGATAAGTGCGGCCCGGGACATGCCCACTGCTTTTGCTACATCGGATAGCGTGAATGCAGCGGGGCCCTCTTGCAGGAGAACGGCCTTGGCCTTTCGGAGAACTTCTTCGTCAGAATGGAGTTTAGGGCGAGGCATGAGGGCGCATCCAACTGAGATACGGATGCGAAATGCCCCAGCGTTGCGGCAAATCCGGCGTTTCGCGACAAGCCGTCGTCGCGCACCTGCAACCGTTGATAACCATGTCGTCGGTTATAATCGGTTGCTCAGCGATCTAGCAACCTTCCAGTCGCTCATTGTCATATTGACGGCTTCAGCTGATATCCCGATCCGAAAAAGAAAATGCCGCGACCAGAAGTCGCGGCACTTCGAATTCGTTCAGGAACGCCCCGAAGGCGAATGCCTATGCCCGGGCACGCATCTGGCTGTCGCGCTCTCCGAGCGCGGCGGCCTTCGCCATTTCGGCCTCAGCCTCTTCGAGCGCCAGTTCGGCTGCATCCTGCTGGACCTTCAGTTCCCGGATCGAGATCTGGAGATTGTCCGCGCGCTGGCGTGCCGCCTTGGCAAAGGTGGGATAGGCGAAATGGTTCGGATCGGAAATGCCGGACTTCTTTTCCTCGACGATGATCTGGTTCTCGAGTTCCTTCGCCATGCGATCGAATTCGGACATCATAGTCTGCAGCTGTTGCAATTGTCGACGCTTCTCGGCGACCTGAAATTCCTTCAGGCGCAATAGGCTCTCACGCGACTTCATACGCAATACTCCCGTGATGCGAGACCCCCCGCCACACATGCTCAAAACTACCTGCCCATGCCGATCAGACGAATCAGTGTCTGCAAAAGTCCGCCGGGGTTAACAAAAAACTACCGCTGGTAACCTTTCGTTTACGGGCATCGTTAATGATAGGGACGATCATTTAAGGGTCGGTAAATGCCAGGGTCTGAAAATGACCTGCGACAATGATGAGTCAAATGAATCGGTTAGCGTGCTTTCCTCGCAAGTTGATTCACTTATGGCGATGCCCGAAATCTGTGAAAAAACAGGAGACTGGTATCTTTGCTTAATAAATTCGGTACACCTTGCCAGAGGGAATCAGAATTTGTTAACCATTTGGTGGCAGCCTTCAAATCAGGCAACGACTGGATCCGTATCGCGTAGGGGGCCAACTCGACCTTTCGGCGGCGGTAAAGGGGATAATTATGCGGGTTCTACTCATTGAAGACGACAGCGCCACAGCGCAGAGCATCGAGCTGATGCTCAAATCCGAAAGCTTCAACGTCTATACCACCGACCTCGGTGAAGAAGGCGTCGATCTCGGTAAGCTCTACGATTACGACATCATTCTGCTCGACCTGAACCTGCCCGACATGTCCGGCTACGAGGTCCTGCGCACACTGCGTCTTTCAAAGGTCAAGACCCCGATCCTCATTCTCTCCGGCATGGCCGGCATCGAAGACAAGGTCCGCGGTCTCGGCTTCGGCGCCGACGACTACATGACCAAGCCGTTCCACAAGGACGAACTCGTCGCTCGCATCCATGCCATCGTCCGCCGCTCCAAGGGCCACGCCCAGTCGATCATCATCACCGGCGAACTGATCGTGAACCTGGACGCAAAGACCGTCGAAGTCGGCGGCCAGCGCGTGCACCTCACCGGCAAGGAATACCAGATGCTGGAGCTTCTTTCGCTCCGCAAGGGCACCACGCTCACCAAGGAAATGTTCCTCAATCACCTCTATGGCGGCATGGACGAGCCGGAACTGAAGATCATCGACGTCTTCATCTGCAAGCTCCGCAAGAAGCTCGCCAACGCCGCCGGCGGCGCCAACTACATCGAAACGGTCTGGGGCCGCGGCTATGTCCTGCGCGAGCCGGACGGTTCGGAATACATGGAAACGGCCTGATAGGCCTCTCCCCTACCCGCATTCCTGGAACCTGCCCCTCGGGGCAGGTTTTTTGTTGCCAGCAATTGCCGCGACTGCCCCACGCAAAAAAGAATTCGTCCGCCGCGGCGGGACCGGGCGGACGGTGGACAAATACCTTCTGGAGCAAGATCAGGCGGCGATCGCCTTGCCGGTGAAGATCTGCGTAAGGATCTTGCGGTCGAACGGCTTCAGCAGGAATTCGTTGGCACCGGCGCGCTTGCCGGCCATCATCGTCTTCAGGTCGGCCTCGATCACGCAGTAGTAGATGAGCACGCTCTTGCCGTCCGGCAGAGCGCGGATGTTGGTGATGAGGTCGAGCGCCCCGTCGAGGCCCGCATCGACGATGATGATGTTGGGAAGTTCGGTCTCGCAGCGCAGCAACGCATCGCGGGCGGAGGCGGCTTCGAGAACGAGGAAACCGATCTCCGAGAGGATACGCTTGCCGACCTTGCGGACGATATCCGAACTGTCTGCGATCATCAGACGTTGCATCAGAGACTCCCGATTTTCCACCCCGAATTGTAGCGCTAGGCTAAATGACAGTCTAGGGCGAGACCGCTAAGGAAAGGTTACCGGCTTTTGTCCCGTTGCGGAGCAGGTTCGGCGACATCCCGCGCCGAGGCACGGGGCTCCGGCGCGGACGGTCGGTCTGGCAGCGGGATGACCGTCAGGACGCCGGCACGAGCTCGGCAGTGAAGACGACTTCCTCGTCCGTCTGGTAATACTTGATCTCCATGCCGCATTCCTCGGCAAGCAGCACCGTGTAGTAGGGCTGGATCGAATGGGCATCGATCGCCTCCTCGATGGTGCCGGAGCAGATTTCCGCGAACTTCGCGGGAATGCGCATCATCCGCCCCTTGGCGACGATGCGGAACTTGGCATCGACTTCGGGATCTTCGAGCGTCACGTCGATCGAACCGCCGCGCGGAATGGCGCCGTAGGCGACGAGGAAGAGGTTGAGGAGTAGCTTAACGCGGTTCTTGGCGATGATCGCCCGCGGGCCGTTCCAGGTGAGTTCGGTCTTCTTCTCTGCGGCAACGAAGTCGCGCGCAGCCTTTTCCGCCTCGCCGGTATCGATCGAGGCGCCCACCGAGCCGGAAGCGCCGAAGGCAAGCCGGGCGAACTTGAGACGCACCGAGGCGTTGAGCGCACTGGTGCGGATGAGTTCCATCGCGTCTTCGTCGGCGCCGCCCTCGTCGAGGAGTTCCAACCCGTTGTTGATCGCTCCGACCGGCGAAATCACGTCGTGGCAGACGCGGCTGCACAGCAACGCTGCCAGATCGGGACCGGCGAGAGTGAGGTTGGCGTTCTTCGGCATCGGTATCTCCTGGAGGCGCGGTCGCCCGTTAAGAACCAGGGCGCCATGAGCATGCGGCCTTCCCGTTCGCACGGGAATCCTCGCGCCATAATGACACCATATTTGGTAAACCGATTATTAAGACGATCACGACTAAATAGTTTTACTCGGCATAGTGATGCACGCGCATCGAAAAGTTTGGAGGAACCCATGCGCCTTGACTTCATCCGCGAGATCGCAGGCCTTCGTGCGCTGATGGCGGCGATTGTCCTTCTTGTCGGCATGGGCTTCCAGGCCGGTTCGGCCGCGGCCGCAGGCGACGAGTACACCGCCCAGGAAATCGTCGACGCCGGCCACAGCTTCTTCGGTGAAACCAGCGGTGCGCTCGCCAAGGTGATCGAGAAGGCCTTTTCGCAGTACGGACTGCCGAACGGCTACATCCTCGGCCAGGAAGGCTCCGGCGCCTTCATCGCCGGCCTGACCTACGGCGAAGGCATGCTCTACACCAAGAATGCCGGCCAGCACGAGGTTTTCTGGCAGGGCCCCTCCCTCGGTCTCGATTACGGCGGCAACGGCACGCGCGCGATGATGCTGGTCTACGATCTGCCGAGCATCGACAGCCTCTTTGCCCGCTACGGCGGCGTCAGCGGCTCGGCCTACGTCGTCGCCGGCCTCGGAATGACGGTCCTGAAGAACCAGAATGTCCTGCTCGTCCCGATCCGCACCGGTGTGGGCGCCCGCCTCGGGATCAACGTCGGCTACTTGAAGCTCACCCGCCAGCCCACCTGGAACCCCTTCTGAGCAGCCAGGCGCGTGGTGCCAGAACGGCGCCCTCCGGCGACTTTCTCGGGCCACGGCCTCCCCGCCGGCTTGTTCTGCGTGGAGCCCCATGTTTAATGACAGACTTGGTGTCCGCAATACCTCAGTCGAGATGGCGCGATCGTGATTGAATATGCACTGCTATTCGGATTGGGCTTCCTCTCGGCAGTTCTCCTGGTGATGCTGATCGCTCCTGCGGTTCACAAGCGCATCGTGCGCTACACAGAGAAGCGGATGAAGGCGACGACACCGCTCAGTCCGCGCGAGGTCCGCGCGCAGAAGGACATGGCCCGCGCCGTCTATGCCGCCGAAAATGCCCGGATGTCGCAGGACTTGAAGCATGAGCGCGACAAGACGGTCGATCTCAAGCTCAAGAACGAGGCGCTCGCCGCAGAAGCGAGCCGGCTGTCTGCCGAAAGCCAGGACCTCCGCACCCAGATCGACGAGATGAGCGTCGAGGCGGCGAATTTCCGCGCCGAAATCCGCCGCGCCGAAAGCGAGGCACTGCATCTGCACGCGACGCTCAAGCGCACCGAGGAGGCTGCCGTCGCCAAGGACCTCGAAATCGAACGCCTTGTCGTGCGTATCTCCAGGATGAACCGGGAAATCGACGACCTGAAGATCGAGAAAGGCGCACGCGACACCGAAATCGAGAACCTCAAGATGCGGGTGCAGACGCTGCGGGCCGAGCGCGACGAGCTGGCGCAGGAGACGAAACTGGCCACCCGCCGTGCCAAGGACGCAGAGATGCGGCTGGCGCAGGAGGAAGACAAGCTCCTGCGGCTCGACGACCGGCTGGCACGCCTGATGGCCGAGGCGGTCGACAAGGACGCGGTCATCGAGCGCCGCACGAAGGAAATCGCGACGCTCAGGGAAAACCTGAAGGCCGGCAATCGCCAGGTGCGCGCGGCGCTCCGCGCGCTGCGTGCCGCCAATATTTCCGTGCCGGACATCAAGGAGATCGACATTCCCGAGCAAGCCACAGAAGACCCGCTGGTGCTGATGCAGCCGGCGGCCGTGATCGACCCCGATCTGCTCGCCGACGAACTGCGCCACCGCCATACGGCGCTCACCGAGCGGCTGATGAAGGCGACCTCGCCGGCGAACGACGAAGCGCTGCGGGAAGAAATGGCCGAGATCGCCGCCAAGATGATCGCCCTCACCGCCCGCAGGGAAGGCGCCGGCTCGCCGATCCGTCCCCTGCTCTCGCGTGTTCCCCTTCGCGGCGCCGACGCTCGCAAGTCGCTTGCCGAGCGGGCCGTGGCGTTCGATCCGTCGCTGCCGGCGACAGTCACGCCCACGACATCCGAATAATGACTTTTCAGAGGATGCGCTTGGCCATCGCAGCGCTGTAGAGGGCAATCCCGCTCGCCGTCCCGACATTCAGGCTGTCGAGGTCCGGGGACTGGGCGATGCGGGCGGTGTGGAACCGTGACAACACGGCGGGCGGCAGCCCCTCGCCTTCCGTTCCCATGACGAGCGCGAGGCGCGGCGACGGCGCGATGTCGCGGATTTCGGTCTCGCCCTTGGGCGAGAGCGCCCAGATCGCAAACCCTGCTTCGGCGAGTGCGCCCAGCATGTCGAGCATCGAGCCCTCCCGCGCGTAGGGCATGGTGAGCACCGATCCGACCGACACCCTGAGCGCCTTGCGGTAGAGCGGATCGCAGCAGGTTTCGTCGAGCATGACGGCGCTCGCCCCGAAGGCCGCGGCATTGCGGAACATCGCGCCGATATTGTCGTGATTGGAAATGCCGCAGGCGGCAAGCACCAGCGCCTCCTCCGGCAGCCCGCGCAACAGTTCCTTCAGTGGAGGCGCGGCGCCCCGAACCCCGAGCGCCAGCACACCGCGATGCAGGTGGAAGCCGGCGATCGCGTCGATCACCGGGGCCTCCGCCTCGTAGACGGGGACGTCGTCCGGAAAGAGCGAAAGGACGTCCGAAAGGCCGGCGGCACGGTTGCGCAGGAGCAGGATCTTCTCTGCCCGGATGCCACGGCCCGCCCGGTGCGCGGCCGCCAGCATGCGCAGGACGACCGTGCCTTCGGCGACGAACCGGCCTTCGCGCCCCGTGAGATCGCGCTCCCGGATGTGCCGGAACTCCGCGATGCGCGGGTCGTCCGGATCGGTGATCTCCGTTCTTTCGCGCCCCGACGTCATACGGCCGGGATCACTGCCCGGCGACCGTCACGTCGGCGACGACGCGGCCGATCGCGATATCGAAGACGAGCGCCTTGCGCGTGCCGTCGGCCATCTGGCCGAAGAACAGGATCTGGCTGCCCGAAAGCGCAGTAGACTGGACGGTGAAGCCCTGCGGCAGGCTGGCCGTCGCCGTTACCGGCTGGTCGGCCGGAATCGGCAGCGTCGCAGACGCCTGCGGCTCGCGGGTCTCGCTCTTGGTCGCCTTGTAGACAACGGCGCCCAACACGGCCATAAGGCTGACGAACATGATGCCCGCGGAGACGAGTTGCAGACGCACCATCTTTCGGCGGACATTCTCCAGCGCCGGATCGAGCGGTTTTTCTTCCTGTTCTTCTGGCTCGAAATTCGTCATATACGCTTGCCTTTCCTTCGGAGCGACCGGCCATGGCCCGTTCTGATCGAGAGCGAACCGGGCGGAAAACCGCCGTTACGCAGGATCGCAGGGATGAACGACCCCTTTAACCAACCCGAAAGCGCAAGGAAAGAGCTGATTGCCGGCGACGATGCCGAGGGCCGCATTGACGCCTGGCTCGCGGCGCATCTCGAAGGCAGTCTCTCGCGCAGCCGCGTCAAGGCGCTGATCGAGCAGGGCGCGGTCACGCTCAACGGCAATCCGACCACCGAACCGAAACGCAAGATCCACCCCGGCGACCGCCTGGCGATCGTGATGCCGGAGCCGGAAGACCCGGAGCCGAAGGGTGAGGATATCCCCCTCGACGTCGTCTACGAGGACAAGGACCTGATCGTCATCGTCAAGCCGCCGGGCCTCGTCGTCCATCCGGCGGCGGGGAACTGGACAGGCACCCTGGTCAACGCGCTGATCCACCATTGCGGCGACAGCCTTTCGGGAATCGGCGGCGTCAAGCGGCCGGGCATCGTCCACCGGCTCGACAAGGATACGTCCGGCGTCATGGTCGTCGCCAAGAACGACCTTTCCCATCGCCACCTCGCCGACCAGTTCGCGGACCACGGCCGCACCGGCCCGCTGGAACGCGCCTACCAGGCGATCGTCTGGGGCCGGCCGCGCAGCCTGCACGGAACGATCGACGCGCCGCTCGGCCGCGCCGGCGACCGCACCAAGCGCGCCGTCAAGCGCGAGGAAAGCGACGACGCGCGCGAGGCGATCACCCATTACGACGTGCTCGAGCGCTATGGCGAGAAGCCGGATGCCACCTGCATCGCCTCGCTCGTCGAGTGCCGGCTGGAGACCGGACGCACCCACCAGATCCGCGTCCACATGGCCCATATCGGCCATCCGCTGGTCGGCGACGTCGACTATGGCGCCGCCTTCCGCACCAAGGCAAATCTGCTGCCGGAACCCGCAAGGACAATCGTCAATCGCTTCCCGCGCCAGGCGTTGCACGCCTATCTCTTGCAGATCGAGCATCCCTCGACCGGCGAGGTCATGCGCTTTGAAGTGCCCCTGCCGGAGGACATGGTCAAAGTGATCGAGGCACTGCGGGCGATCTGACGATCGGCTCCCGACGACGGTCAAATAGCGGTCGATTTTCTCAAGAAACGGGTGGCGGAACGCGCATGTTCGCGTTATGTTCTTATTCCTGAACTGGAGAACCGGCTATGGCCTTCGTGGTGAACCTGCTGCTCGAGACGGAGAGCGTCGCCGTTCGCGACGTGATCTGCGACGGCGCATGCCGCGAGATGGGTGAAGAAGAACGAGCGTCGCAAACCTGTCTCGTCTTTCCCTACCGGGGTGTCTTCGTTCGGCGAATCGGGGACGAGGACGTCGTCGCCGAGCCGAACCAGGTGCTCCTCTTCAACCGCGACGAGGCGTATCGGGTCAGCCATCCGGTCGCCGGCGGCGATGCCTGCCTGAGCGTGGCGATGCCGGAAGCCCTCTTCGCCGAACTCGTTCCGGACGCCCACTGCACGAAGGCGCCGGCCTTCGCCTTCAACAAGCAGAAGCTGCAGATCGACGCGCGTGCCCAGGCCCTCGTCGCTCTGCTGCGCCACGGCCTCGCCACCCGCACCGCCGAGATGCTGGAGGGTGAGACGCTCGCGTTGACCCTCGTGCGCCGCGCCCTCGGACGGCACAACGCCGGCGTTTCCTCGTCGAGCTACGGTCGCAGGAAGCTCGCAGACCGGGCGAAGCTCGTGCTCTCCTCGGATCTCGCCCGCCGCTGGACGCTCGGCGAGATCTCCGCGGAAACGGGCGTCTCCCCCGTCTACCTCACCCAGGTGTTCCAGCAGGTCGAGGGCGTGCCGCTCTATCGCTATCAGTTGCGCCTCCGGCTCGCCAAGGCGCTCGACCTTCTGGGAGACTACGACGACCTGACGGCGCTCGGCCTCGAACTCGGCTTTTCGAGCCACAGCCACTTCAGCGCGGCCTTCCGCCAGGCCTATGGCCGCACCCCGGCGGAATTCCAGCGGTTCGTCGGTCTGCGTTGAACCTGGCAATTCGGAGCCGGAGGCAGATCGCTAAAGAATCTGACAGCGGCGGACCGGCGAAAGACGCATTTTGAGATCGTACACAACAGCCGATGCAAAGGAGCGGATGATGAAGAACGACACATGTGCTGCCTGCGACTGCAAGCTCGACGATGGCCGTATCGCCGTGCGGATCGGCGGCAAGACCGTGGAGGTCTGTTGCCAGGAATGTGCGGACGCCCTGCGGGAAGCCTATCAGGCGATTGGCCGCCAGCCTGCAGCACACATGCAGAACTGAGGCAAACCGAACGACCTCTGCTTGACGGCCGGCTCGGAGGAGCCGACCCCTTCTGACAGGAGAACAGTGATGGACAACTTTGATCCGGGGCGGACACGCCCGCGGCAGGACGTGCTCGCCCTTTTGCCGGCCGGGTGCGAAGCCTCGACCGAAACGGCGACCGTCGGCACGGCAGCGGAATGTCCGGTGAACGGCGCCGCGCGAACAGGATCGTGGCTGGCCGGCGTGGTGGCCTTCTATCGACGGATGCGGGAACGGCGGCGCAACAGGAACGCGCTCCTCGGCCTTTCCGACCAGACGTTGAAGGACATCGGCGTATCGCGCGGCCAGATCGACGGCGATTTCGACCGCTATCGCAGGAGCCAGTCATACGGGCTGGAGCGTCTCACGCGCTTGTGACCTGCGGACCGGTCGAGATTACCGAATTGTAATGATATAACGCGGCAAGGATGGCTTGAATCACCGTTTTGCCGTACTTATCTGGCATATGGCTTGGCATGGGCTTCGTCCAGAAGCCATGCCGACGGTCTGCCTATGGACTGGGGTCACTCGAGGGGACCGTCGCGACACAAGGAAAGGGGGTGCTTTATGGCCCGCAATACTTTGCCTACCATCGCCGCCGGCGAGGCCGGCCTGAGCCGGTATCTCGACGAAATCCGTAAATTTCCGATGCTTGAGCCGCAGGAAGAATACATGCTGGCCAAGCGTTATGCCGAGCATGGCGACCGCGATGCGGCCCACAAGCTCGTGACGAGCCACCTGCGTCTCGTCGCCAAGATCGCCATGGGCTATCGCGGCTACGGCCTGCCGATCGGCGAAGTCGTCTCCGAGGGCAATGTCGGCCTGATGCAGGCGGTCAAGAAGTTCGATCCGGAGCGCGGCTTCCGCCTGGCGACCTACGCCATGTGGTGGATCAAGGCCGCGATACAGGAATACATCTTGCGCTCATGGTCGCTGGTGAAGATGGGCACGACCGCCAACCAGAAGCGGCTGTTCTTCAACCTTCGCCGCCTCAAGGGCAAGATCCAGGCGATCGAGGAAGGCGACCTGAAACCCGAGCAGGTGACGGAAATCGCCACCAAGCTGAACGTCTCCGAGGACGAGGTCGTCTCGATGAACCGCCGCCTCTCCGGCGACGCGTCGCTGAACGCCCCGATCCGTGCCGCCGAGGGCGAGTCCGGCCAGTGGCAGGATTGGCTGGTCGACGAGCATGACAGCCAGGAAGATGTGCTCATCGAACAGGACGAGCTCGAAACGCGCCGGCGCATGCTGGCCCGCGCCATGAGCGTCCTCAACGACCGCGAACGTCGCATCTTCGAGGCCCGCCGTCTGGCGGAGGATCCGGTGACGCTGGAAGACCTGTCGGCGGAATTCGACATCAGCCGCGAGCGTGTCCGCCAGATCGAGGTCCGGGCCTTCGAGAAGGTCCAGGAAGCCGTCCAGAAGGAGGCGCTCGAGCGCGCCTCCGCTCTCCGCGTGGTCGAAGCCTGATTCTCGGAATTTCCGGAGCGTGGCCGCAATCTGAGCGCTGACGGGCGGGCGTCGTGACACTCATCTTCGCGGCGGGGTGGTCGCCTCTCCGCCTCTTACGATAATGGGTTTCGGGCTATCGCCCGAAACCCTTTTTCTTTCTCGTCAGCCGCCGCTGTTGCCGTTATCGAGCGCGGCCCACTGCTTCAGGACCTCGTCGAAGACCGCCACGCCGGCCGTGCCCTTGTCGAGGGTCAGCAGCGCCCGGCGACCGTTGCGATAGGTGACCGGGATATCGATCCAGTTGCGGGTGCGCAGCAGGTCGAGGTTACGGGCAACCACGTCCTGGAAGTCGTTGAGCGCGATCAGGTAGCTGTCGTCCGTGATCTTCGCCGAAACGGCCACCAGCGGATCGCCGCGGTCCTGTTCCGTCCGCTTCATCGCGATGCGCTGGACATTGTCGATTGCGCCGCCTTCGAAATCCGCCGGCACCGAGAACACCACCTCGATCAGGTGGCTCGCGGGCAGCGAATTATCGGCGTTCCGCCTGATGGTGATCAGCGCCGACAGGCCGCGATCGGGTATCGAGAGCTTGCCCTGGATCGCCGGATTGGGGCGACCGTTCTCGCTCGTGTCGTTGAGCGCCGTCCACTCGACGGCGCCGGCGATCGCGGTCGGCGAGGTCTGGCCGAGCTTTTCCTCGTAGAGGAAGACCTTCTCACCTGCGATCGGCTTGCTCATGTCGACCGGCGGCGTCGTGGTCGCGCCCGGCGCAGTCCCCCCGGCCGTCGCCCCAGCCTCGCCGGCCGGCTGCGTGCCGGCAACGTTCTGTTCGGAGACCGATCGCCCTTCGGAATCGGCGCTTCCGGCGGCCGTACCGGCGCCTTCGTCGACTTCCGTCCCGTCCGCCATCAGGCGCTGGGTGAACTTCTGCCCGGTCACGGCGCCCTCTTCCGGAGGCGCCGGCGCCTTGACATCGGGAGCCGTGGTCTCGGCACCGGCCTCGGGCTTGGTGTCCGCGGCGGGCGGCGTTCCGTTCGCAGCGTTTTCGGCGGGTGGCGTCGTCGGTTCCGTCCCGTTGCCGGCAACCATCGCCGTCAGCGAATTCACGGAGTCACTGACGAAGGTGGTCACCGCGTCGCGGTTCGCCCAGAGTTCGTAGCCGCCGCCGGCAAGCGCCGCCACGACGAGCACGCCGACTGCGATCGGGGCATAGTTGCGCCGCTTGGTCTGTTCGATACGGTACGGTTTACCTGCGGTTTTCGCCGCCGGAGGAACCGTCCCGGCCGCCTTCGACGCCGTTTCGGACGCCGCCTGGTCGGCCTTCCGGCCTTCGGCGGCTTCGCCGGCCTCGACCGCCACACCCGCCGCCGGCGTCGCGACCGCCGCGTACCAGTCCGCGAAATCGTCGAAGTTCTGCGCCTCGCCACCCTTGCTTCCGTCGACGCCGGCCGGCGGCTGATAGGCCGTGGTGTCCCAGTCGAGCAGATCGATGTCGTGCGACGGCGCCTTGCCGGCAGGCGCTTCCGCCGCCGGTGGCTCCACAGGTTCGGACTGCTCGGCGGCCGGCGAAGACCCGAAGGGCGTCTCAGGCATGGCCGAAGCCGGCATGGCAGCGGCAGCCGTTTCCGGCGCTTCGTATTCGTGCGGCTTTTCTTCCTCGCGCGCAGTCTCCGCCCAGTCGCCGTAGGTGCGGTCGTATTCCGGAACGCTCTCCGACCAGGCGGCCGGCGCGACGGCCGACGGCTCTTCGGTTACCGGTTCCTCGACCTCGGGCTCCGTGGTCGCGACGGGCTGCGGGCTTTCCGGCTCGGCAGGGACGGCCTGCTCTGACACGGGTTCCGCCGGCGTTTCCTCGCCTGCGTGCAGCCAAGGCTCGCCATGATCCGCTTCCTCCGCCGCAGGCTCGGCGGCGGCGTGTTCGCCTTCCGCCCGCCAGGCGACATGCTCCGGCTCCGCCTCCTCGTAGTGATAGGCGGGCTCGGCGGGCTCCTCGGCCGGATGCTCTACTTCTTCCTCCCGCGCAGCCTCGACCGGATATACCGGCGCGGCAGGTTCTTCGTAGGCTTCTTCCTCTGCCTGCTCCTCTACCGGTTCCTCATGGACCGCGTGGACATCATGGGCCTCTTCGGTGGCAGGCTCCTGATAAGTCGCCGGCTCCTCTTCAGGCTCAGGCTCAGGCTCAGGCTCGGGCTCGAGCTCGGGCTCGGGTTCCGCATGGACGCTCGCGGCCGGGGCGATCCCCAGCTCCTCCTCCAGCAAGGCGGCTTCCGGTTCTTCCGGCAGGGCTTCGATATGCTCGGCTTCGACTTCCTGGATGGCGGCTTCCAGCTTGTCCATCTGGCGGCGCAGCATCTCTTCCGGCGGACGCGGCGACATGTTCTCCAGCTGTCGCGCCACCGCGCTCCGGGCCTTTTCATAGACCTTCGCACGCATCTCCGGTGTGTTGTTCGACAGGCCGTCGACGGCACGCCGGATAACCGAAATGAAATCAGCCATGGGCACTTTCTCTTGGGTACCAGCCGCGGCCGGCGGGCAATTCGTTAAAGAATTCCGACATTAATCCTCAAACGGGTCGGTCACAAGTATGGTATCGTCACGTTCAGGACTGGTCGAAAGCAGCGCCACCGGCGCACCGATCAGCTCCTCGACCTGGCGCACGTACTTGATCGCCTGCGCCGGCAGGTCGGCCCAACGGCGCGCACCGACGGTCGAATCCTTCCAGCCTTCGAGCGTGATGTAGACGGGCTCGACACGGGCCTGGTCGCCCTGGCTTGCCGGCAGATGGTCGATTTCCTTGCCGTCGAGCGTGTAGCCGACGCAGATCTTGATCTCGTCGAGACCGTCGAGAACATCGAGCTTCGTCAAGGCGATGCCGGAAATGCCGTTGGTGGCGACCGACTGGCGCACGAGGGCGGCATCGAACCAGCCGCAGCGGCGCTTGCGGCCCGTCACGGTGCCGAATTCATGGCCGCGTTCGCCGAGGAACTGGCCGATTTCGTCGTGAAGTTCCGTCGGGAACGGCCCTTCGCCGACGCGGGTCGTATAGGCCTTGGTGATGCCGAGAATATAGCCGAGCGCGCCCGGTCCCATGCCGGACCCCGCGGCGGCTTGGCCGGCGACGGTGTTGGAGGAGGTCACGAAGGGATAGGTGCCGTGGTCGATGTCGAGCAACGACCCTTGCGCACCTTCGAAGAGGATGCGCGAACCCTTGCGGCGTTCCTTGTCGAGGTAGCTCCAGACGGTATCCATGAAGGGCAGGATGCGGTCGGCCACATCCGTCAATTCCTTCATGATCGTCTCGTGGCTGATTTCCGGAACGCCGAAACCGCGACGCAACGCGTTGTGATGAGTGAGGATGCGGTCGACCTTGCCCGACAAAGCTTCGGTGTTGGCGAGGTCCATGACGCGGATCGCACGACGACCGACCTTGTCTTCATAGGCCGGGCCGATGCCGCGGCGTGTGGTGCCGATCTTGGTGCCGGAGTTGGACGCCGCATCTTCGCGCATGCCGTCGAGCTCCCGGTGCAGCGAGAGAATCAGCGTCGCGTTGTCGGCGACCTTCAGGTTTTCCGGCGTGACCTTGACGCCCTGCGCCTCCAGCCTGCCGATTTCGGCGATGAGCGCGTGCGGGTCGACGACGACGCCGTTGCCGATGACGGCCATCTTGCCGGGCCGGACGACGCCGGAGGGAAGAAGCGAAAGCTTGTAGCTGACGCCGTCGATCACCAGCGTATGGCCGGCATTGTGTCCGCCCTGGTAACGCACCACGACATCGGCGCGCTCGGAGAGCCAGTCGACAATCTTGCCCTTGCCCTCGTCACCCCATTGCGACCCGACCACCACGACGTTCGTCATTTCGAAATCCTGCCTATCTGCGCTGGCTGCGCCCTATCCAAACCCGCGCATCTATACTGTGTTGCTTTTTTAAAATCGACCTGTTTGTGAAAGGCGATTTGGCTTTTTGCGTGACAATGCCCGTTGGCTCGCCTATCCCGAAGGCCAAATCAATGCACAGCATCACCCATTCCCGTCCCAATCCGAAGGTAAGCCGCTTGCCTTTTCGATCCTATATTCTGCTCACCGTCTGCACGCTTTTCTGGGGCGGCAACACCATCGTCGGCAAGCTCGCGATCGGCCACATAAGCCCGATGGCGCTCAATCTTTCCCGCTGGGCGATCGCCGCCATCCTGATCTCGGCGATCTCCGTGCCGCAGCTCAGGGCCGACTGGCCGGTGCTCCGGCGCAACTGGCTGCTCCTCCTCGCCTACGGCGCCATCGGCTATACCGCGTTCAACGGCTTCCTCTACACCGCCCTGCAATATACGAGCGCGGTCAACGGCGCGATCGAGCAAGGCGGCATCCCCGTTCTGATCTTCGTGCTGAACTTCGCCTTCTTTCGCATACCGGTCTCCTTCGTCCAGATCGTCGGCTTCCTCATCAGCTTCGTCGGCGTCGCGCTGACGGCAGGACACGGAGATCTTGCGGCTCTTCTCGCGCTGACCCTCAACTACGGTGATGCCCTGCTGCTGCTGGCCGTCGTCGCCTATGCGATCTATACGGTCGGCCTTCGCTGGAAGCCGCCCGTACACTGGAAGAGCATGATGGCGGGCGCCTCCCTCGGCGCGACCGTGACTGCCTTGCCTCTCGTCTTATGGGAGGCGTCGTCCGGAAACCTGGTCGTGCCCGACCTCACCGGCTGGGCGCTGATCGCCTATGCGGCGCTCTTTCCGTCCCTCATCTCGCAGATCTTCTATATCAAGGGCGTCGAGGGCATCGGCGCCAACCGTGCCGGGCTCTTCATCAACCTCGTGCCGGTCTTCGGTACCCTGCTCTCCGTCACCCTCATCTCCGAGCCGGTGCAGCTCTTCCATGTCATCGCCCTCGTCCTGGTGCTCGGCGGCATCGCGATTGCCGAGTGGGGCAAGCCGGCGACGGCAGGCAGGTAACGATCGGGAAACGGGGGGTGCCGAGGCAGCGGTTGCGGCCGGGGAAGACACTCGAGGCGGGCAAGCAGGGCACGTAGAAACAAGAAGGGAGCCCTCACGGCCCCCTTCGAGATTGTCGGGCCTTACTCGACCACGCTCACGACCACGTGGGTCTGCGGATCGACGATCACCCGCTGCTGATTGACCACCGCATAGGCGTAGGTCGGATTGTCCGGAACGGGAACCAGGACCACCTCCTGCGGCAGCGTCGCGCCGACGGCGATCGGCTGGTCGACGACCACGGCTCTGGCCGGCGCCGGCTGCTGCTCGACATAGGTGACGACTTCAGGTGGCGGCGGAGCAACGGCCGTCCCGGCGATTGCGCCGACGACACCACCGACTGCCGCACCGACCGGACCGCCGACGATGGCGCCCGTCACGGCGCCCCCAGCCGCACCGGTCACGGTGCCTTCTTGCGCCGCGCTGGTCCCGGCGAGTGCACCGAAAACAAGGGCGGAAATAGCTAGCAGTTTCGTCTTCATGGCTTCATCCTTTCTGGCTGTTTGCCATGGCCGGGAAACCGTAAATCGCATTTCTTTGTTCCGGGAAATACGCGCGAAGCGGGGCCTGAGACGGCGTCGGAGCGGTCGGCAAAGGCAAAAAACCCTTTAAAATCCGGGAGAAGAAAGAAACGGAATCAAGGACGGGCGACCGCAGATTTTTTCTGCGGCCACCGCATCTTCCCGCGGGGATTCAGGCGCCGAAACGGCGAAAAGACGGCAATCTCTGGAACGGGCGCCTACTCCCCGTAGCCGATGACCGCCTTGACCTCGAGGAAGTCGTGAAGGCCCCATTCGCCGTATTCGCGGCCGTTGCCCGACTGCTTGTAGCCGCCGAACGGCGCGTAAGGATCCCAAGCCGGATAGTTGATGTGGACGCAACCGGCTCTCAGCCGCGCGGCCACCTTGCGGGCATGACCGATATCCCCCGACTGGACATAGGCGGCAAGCCCGTAGACCGTGTCATTGGCGATCGCGATCGCCTCTTCCTCGTCCCTGTAGGGCAGGATCGACAGGACCGGTCCGAAGATTTCTTCCCGCGCGATGGTCATATCGTTGGTGACGTTACCGAAGACAGTCGGGCGCACATAGTAGCCGCGGTTGAGGTGCTCCGGCCGTCCCGGCCCGCCGGCGACCAGCGTCGCTCCCTCGCGAATGCCGGCTTCGATCAGCGCCTGGATCTTGTCGAATTGCGTGCGGCTGACCACCGGGCCGAGCCGGGTGTCCGGCGAACGGGGATCGCCGACGACGACGGTCTCGGCGACGGCTCTTGCGACCGCCAGCGCCTCGTCGTGCCGGTCGGCCGGCACAAGCATGCGGGTCGGTGCATTGCAGGACTGTCCGGAATTGTCGAAGCAGTCGGCCACACCTTCACTCACAGCCGCGCTCAGATCGGCATCCGGCAGGATGATGTTGGCGGACTTGCCGCCGAGTTCCTGCGCCACCCGCTTCACCGTGTCGGCCGCAGCCTTGGCGACGGCGACGCCGGCGCGGGTCGATCCGGTGAAGGAGACCATGTCGACATCGGGATGACACGCCATCGGCTGGCCGACCTCCGGCCCGGTTCCGTGCACGAGATTGAAGACGCCCTTCGGCGTGCCCGCCGCCTCCATGATCTCGGCGAAGATGACGCCAGTGATCGGTGCGATCTCGGACGGCTTCAGCACCATGGTGCAGCCGGCGGCGATCGCCGGCGCCACCTTGCAGGCGATCTGGTTCAGCGGCCAGTTCCACGGGGTGATGAGAGCACAGACGCCGATGGGCTCGCGCACGATCATCGTCGTGCCGCGCTTCTCGGTGAAGGCAAAGGTCTTCAGCGCCTTGATGGTCGTCCGCAGGTGTGCCGCGCCGGAGGTCGCCTGCGAATCGCGGGCGAAGGGAAGCGGCGCGCCCATCTCGCGGCTGACCGCCTCGGCGATATCATCGATACGCTCGTCGTAGGCGGCGAGAATGCGCTCGAGAAGCGCCAGGCGTTCCTCCCGCGACGAGATCGAAAAGGCCGGGAACGCCGCCTTGGCCGCCGCCACCGCCCGGTCGACATCGGCCGCCGATCCGATGGAAATTTGCGTGAACGCCTCTTCGGTCGAAGGATCGATGACGTCGAGCAGCGCCGGCGTGACCGGATCGACCCACTGACCATCGATGAAGAATTTGAGGCGATTGCTCATGTGTGGGCTCCCCGGATCTGAACAACAGGGCGGCACTATCCGACAGGCCGGCGGCAGCCGCAAGCGCCGCAAGGGGCAACCGGCGGCAGTTTATTGCGCCAGCACGGGATCGGCCGGCAGTTGCCAGTCGATCGGCTCCAGCCCCCGTGAGCGCAGGAACTCGTTCGCTTTGGAGAAGTGCCGGCAGCCGAAGAAACCATTATGCGCCGAGAGCGGCGAAGGATGCGGTGCCCTCAGCACCAGATGGCGCTCCCGATCGACGAAGGCGGCCTTCTTCTGGGCATAGGAGCCCCAGAGCATGAAGACGACCGAGGAACACTCGTCGTTGACGGCGCGGATCACGGCATCGGTGAAGCGTTCCCAGCCCCGCCCCTGATGCGAAGCGGCGCGGGCCTCCTCGACGGTGAGCACGCTGTTGAGCAGCAGCACGCCCTGCTTTGCCCAGCTTTCGAGGAAGCCGTGGCGGACCGGGTGAATGCCGAGGTCGGTTTCCAGTTCCTTGTAGATGTTGACGAGCGACGGCGGCACACGCACGCCCGGCTGCACGCTGAAGCAGAGCCCGTGCGCCTGGCCGGCGCCGTGATAGGGGTCCTGGCCGAGGATCACCACCCGAACCTTGCCGAGCGGCGTCAGGTCGAGCGCCCGGAAATACTCCGCGCCCTTCGGGAAGATCCGCTTGCCGTTCGCTCTTTCGGCAATCAGAAATTCCCGCAATTGCTGCATGTAAGGACTGGAAAACTCCGGCCCGAGGACCCGTTTCCAGCTCTCCTCCAGTCTGACCTCTGCTGCGCTCATTGTCGGCCATCGCCTTTTGCGGTTAACTCGCCCTTGAATGAAAGAGGACGACGGACCGAGTCAAGTGCGGCGATCCTCGCAGACGGGATGAGGCACGACCGGACATGAAGAGAGCAGCAATCCTCTGGCGCGAACACCGCTTGCTGCTTCTCGCCTTCCTCGCGGCCTCGGCGCTTGCGCTCTTCTTTGCGGCACGCTTCGCCTTGTACGTGGTCTACTGGAACGTGCCGGAACACCGCAACCAGCCGATCGAGAATTGGATGACGATCGGCTATATCGCCCGCTCCTACGACCTGCCGCGCGAGGCGCTGGCGGATGCGCTGGGGGTTGGCCCGCTCGGCACCGGCCGGCGCCCAACGGTGGAACAGATCGCCCGCGACCGCGGCATGAGCCCGGAGGAATTCCGCGCCGAAATCGAACGGGCGATTGCAAGGCTCCGGGAAGGCGGCCCCGTTCGATGAGCGACGCCATCCTCGCGCTCGTCCCGGTTTACGGGCTACCCTTGCTTGCGACAGTGGCGGGCCTGAGCTGCCTCGGGCTACCGCTTCCCGCCTCTCTGGTGATGATGCTGATGGGCTCTTTCGCCGCCGCCGGCGATTTCGGCCTGGTCCCGGTCTTCGTGACCGCGTTTGCCGCGGCCGTCGGCGGCGACCAGATCGGCTACTTCGTCGGGCGCTTCGCAGGCCAGGCAGTCACCACCCGCATCGCGAGGAAGCCGGCCGGCAAGGCGGCACTCGACCGCGCGACGCAGGAAATCGCCCGCCACGCGACGGTCGGCATATTCCTGACCCGCTGGCTGTTCAGCCCCCTCGGCCCCTACATGAACCTGGTGACCGGAGCGACCGGCTTTTCCTGGGCGCACTTCACCGCGGCCGGCGTCGCCGGAGAGGCGGTGTGGGTCATCCTGCATGTCGGCCTCGGAATCCTATTCAGCGACAACGTTCTCGCCATTGCCGAGATCGTCGGCGACGCGAGCGGCTTCCTCGCCGCCGGGATCGTGGCGCTTCTCCTCGGCTGGCGGCTGGCGAGCATCCTGCGTCGCGGCAGATCCGGACATGGATGATCCGCCGGAACCGCGCTGACGACGCAAACTCGGCATTCAGCCTTGCATCCCCATCTTTCGTCGCGGGAGGGCAATTCCCTTTTGCAGAATTGTCATGAGGCGATAGTATCAGGCAGCGGATGGTACAAGGATCGTGACCATGTTGATCATGACGTTCTGCGCGACTGCCCTGCTTATCCACCTCGTCAGCCTCGGCTGGATCTACCGCCGGAAGACAAGAACAAGACCGACGGTCCACCCGGCGCAGACCGCCCGGCCCGCCGTCAGCATCCTGCGGCCCTTCTGCGGCATCGAGAACAATCTCGAAGCGACGCTGCGCTCGACCTTTCTTCTCGACTGGCCGGTCTACGAAGTCGTCTTCTGCGTCGACGACGCCGATGATCCGGCCGTTCCGCTGGTCCGGCGGCTTATGGCGGAACACCCGGACGTTCCCTCGACACTCCTCGTCGGCAACAGCCAGGTCAGCATCAATCCGAAGCTCAACAACCTCGTCAAGGGCTGGGACGCGGCGCGCTACCCGTGGATCGTGATCGCCGACAGCAACGTGCTCGCGCCGAAGGACTATCTCTCGCAGCTCTTCGCCCGCTGGGAACCCGACACCGGTATGGTGTGCTCGCCGCCGGCCGGCACGGAGCCCGTCGGTTTCGCAGCCGAAATCGAGGCAGCCTGGCTCGACAGCTTCCAGGCGCGCTGGCAGATGCTCGCCGACGAGATCGGTCTCGGCTTCGCCCAGGGCAAGACCATGCTCTTCCATCGTGGCCTGATCGACCGCGCCGGCGGCTTCGCCCGGCTCGCCGACGAGGTCGCGGAAGACGCTGCTTCCACCAAGATCGTGCGCGAAGCCGGGCTTTCGGTCCGCCTCGTCGACATTCCCTTTCCGCAGCCGCTCGGACGCCGCACATGGCAGGGCGTCTGGCGGCGGCAGCTCCGCTGGGCGCGCCTGCGACGGGTGTCGTTCCCGCTGTTCTTCCTGCCGGAAATCCTCGTCGGCGGCGCCTTTCCGTTCGCCGCCGCGATTGCCGGCAGCATGGCCGGCCTCTGGTCGCCCGCGGCCGTGCTCGCCTACGCCGCCGTCTGGTACAGTTGCGAGCTCATCGTCATCCGCGCCTTCGGCTGGCCGCTCGGCCGCAACACGCCGCTCGCGCTCGTGCTGCGTGACCTTGCGCTGCCGGTTCTCTGGGTCTCCGCGTGGTTTGGCAACGGCTTCGTCTGGCGCGGCCATGCGATGGCCGTGCAGCATCACCTGTCTCCACGCAACGCCTATCGCCTGCGCGATGCAATCGACCGGACCAAGGCCAAGGCGCGTGCTTTGAGATCGGCCTGGCACTGAGGGCGGGAACCGAAGCCGCGACGCATCGCCCCGGCGCCGGTCCCCGCAACTTACTTGAAGCGCCCGTGACGCTGCAGGACCTCGATCTTGTAGCCGTCCGGATCGGTCACGAAGAAGAACCGGGCGAAGAGCGCGCCGTCGCGGTTGAACTCGACGATTTTGCCGGGGTTCAGCCCGAGACCGGTGAAGCGCGCGTGTTCTGCGTCGAGGTCGTCGACCGACACGGCGAGATGACCGTAACCATCCCCGAGGGCGTAGCCCTCCTCGCGCCCCTTGTTGACGGTCAGTTCGAGCTCGAATTCGCTCTCCGGATTGCTGAGGTAGACGAGCGTGAAGCTGTCGAAGTCGAGCCTTTCGGCGACTTCGAGCCCGAACGCCTTGCCGTAGAATTCCGTTGCTCGCGCCTCGTCGAGCACGCGGATCATCGAGTGTATCATCTTTGCCAAGATCAACTCCTGTGTCGCTGAGAACTGTTGTGCGGGCACCTGTGGGGCTGGAGCGGACGGCGCCCGCTCACATCTCGCCTTTCTCGTCGGGCCCCCGGCGGTCCTCAAGACCGCTCACGACGGCCTCGAGTTCCTCGAGGAGCCTTTGCAGCTCGCGCATCCGTTCGGCACCGAAGGCACGGGTGATCTCGGCGTAGATCTCCTCGGATTGCGGCGAGACCTTTTCGATGAGAGCCAGACCCGACTTGCTGATGGCGATGCGGGAGCGACGGAGGTCGTTCTCGTCCTGATGCCGTTCGATGAGCTGCCGCGTTTCGAGATCCTTCAGGATGCGCGAGAGGCTCGGTCCGAGCAGGAACGTTGCCCGGGCGAGTTCCGTCACCTCGATTTCCGGCACCGTCACCAGCGCCCGAAGGATCCGCCACTGCTGCTCGGTGATGTCGTGCACGCGGAGCGAATTGCGGAAGTGCCGCATCATCGCCTCCCGCGCGCGGAGCAGCAGCATCGGCAGGGAACGGGAAAAATGCCGCAGGCGGACACGCTGCTGCCCGCCGTCCTTCGTCCTGTCCCACTCGGCCGTTTCGTCCGCCATTCGCTTACCGCCCCGGAACCTTTCGAACCCACCGCGCAGCGTCCCGCAACCGTGCACGGCAGCACATCATTTCAGACTGCGGGCAACCTCGGTGATCGTCGCGAACGCCACGTCCATGTCGTCGCGGGTCATGTCGAACTGTCCAGCCTGGAAGCGGATGGCGATCGCCCCTCCGACGCGCGTCTGCGTGAGATAGATGCGGCCGTCGTCGTTGATCGCCTGCACCAGCGCGAGATTGTGCCGGTCCGCATCCTTATCGCCCCTGTGGCGGAAGGAAAAGAGCGACAGCACCGGCTCCGTGACGATCTCGAAGTCCGGCTCGGCCGCGAGCCGGCCGGCGAGTTCGACCGACCACGCAACGTGGTTGCGGATCATCGTTCTCAGGCCTTCGAGGCCATGGTGGCGCATGAGGAACCAGAGTTTCAGCGCCCGGAAGCGGCGCCCGAGCGGCACCGACCATTCCGAATAGTTGATGATGCCGTCATGGCCGTGCGTCTTCAGGTATTCCGGATGGATGGCGAGCGTGCGGACCTGCTCCTCGGGGTATTTGAGGAACTGGACCGAGCAGTCGAACTGGGCGCCGAGCCACTTGTGCGGATTGAAGACGATGGAATCGGCCTCGCCGATCCCCTCCCACAGCGTGCGGAATTCCGGGCAGATCATCGCCGAGCCGGCCCAGGCCGCATCCACATGCACGTAGAGGCCGTGCGCATGGGCGACGGCGGCCACCCGGTCGATCGGGTCACAGGCGCCGATCGAGGTGCCGCCGGTGCAGGCGATGACGCCGGCCGGCAGAAGGCCGTTCGCAAGGTCGGCACGGATCGCGGCATCGAGCGCCTCCGGGTCCATGCCGTGAAGCGCTCCCTTCGTCGGGATGCGGATGAAATTGTCCGCGCCGATGCCGGAAATCCAGATCGCCCTGTCGACCGAGGTATGGACCTGCTCCGAGGCGTAGACGCGCACCGCCGGGTGCGCGGACAATCCCTCGCGATTGCCTGCCCATTTCAGCGCGCGCTCGCGCATCACCAGGACGGCGGCGAGCGTGGCGGTCGAGGCGGAATCCTGGATCACGCCCGCAAGACCCGCCGGCAGGCCGAGCGCCTGGCGCAGCCAGTCGACCACCCGCGTCTCCATTTCGGTCGCCGCCGGCGAGGTCTGCCAGAGCATGCATTGCGCGGCGATCGCCGTCACCAGATAGTCGGCGACGACGGAGGCCGGCGCCGCATTGGCGGGAAAATAGGCGAAGAAGCGCGGATGCTGCCAGTGCGTCAGCCCGTCCGGGACGATCCGCTCGAAATCGGCGAAGATCGCCTCCATCGGCTCGCCCGTCTCCGGCGCTGCTTCGGTGATCTGCCCGGCGATGTCGCCGGGCTTCGTTCTGGCGCGCACCGGCCGCTCGCGCAGGCTCTCGCGGTAGTCGACGCCCCAGTCCGCCACCCGCCGCGACCACGTGCGGAATTCATCGCTATCCATGTTCCTGTCCTTGCTTCCTCGTCGTCGATGTCCGCACGCGCCCCTCAGCCCCAGAGCGCCGGATCTGGCGCCTGCATCAGCGAGCCCTCGTAGCGGATCGGGTCGTCGCGGTCGGCGGCGAGCAGCAGCGGCCCGTCGAGATCGACGTAAGGTGTGCCCTGCGCCACGAGGAAGGCCGGAGCCATGGCGAGCGAGGTGCCCAGCATGCAGCCGACCATGACCTCGAAGCCCTGACGCACCGCCTCCTCCCGGAGCGCCAGCGCCTCCGTGAGCCCGCCGGTCTTGTCGAGCTTGATGTTCACCGCGTCGTACTTGCCGGCAAGACGCGCAAGCGAGGTCCGGTCGTGGCAGCTCTCGTCGGCGCAGACCGGCAACACGCGCTCGATCTCGGCAAGCGCATCGTCCTTGCCCGCGTCAAGCGGCTGTTCGACCAGCGCGACGCCGAGCCGGACAAGGGTCGGTGCGAGCGCGAGATACTGCTCGACCGTCCAGCCCTCGTTGGCGTCGACGATGATCTTCGACCGCGGCGCCCCCTGTCGCACCGCCTCGAGGCGTTCGAGATCGCCTTCGCCCCCGAGCTTCACCTTGAGGAGCGGCCGGCCGGCATTGCGCGCGGCGGCTTCGGCCATCTTCTGCGGCATGTCGAGCGAGAGCGTATAGGCGGTCTCGACGGGTCGAGGTGCGGCAAGTCCCGCGCATTGCCAGGCCGGCCGGCCCGCACGCTTGGCTTCGAGGTCCCAGAAGGCGCAGTCGAGCCCGTTTCGTGCGGCCCCCGCCGGCAGGCGCGATTGCAGGGCGGAGCGGTCGAGACCCCGGCGGAGATCGGCCTCGAGCGAGCGGATCGCTTCGGCGACGCCTTCCACCGTCTCGCCGTAGCGGGCATAGGGCACGCACTCGCCTCGCCCGCGGAAGCTGCCGTCGGAAAGCTCGACGGTGACGACGCGGATCTCGGTGCGCGAGCCGCGCGAGATGGTGAAGGCGCCGGCGACGGGGAAACGCTCCTCCGTCACGGCGAGGGAAAGGGCCGGGTTCATCGCGTCGCGCATCTCCGAACAGCTGTCGCGGAAAGCCCGCGAATCACCGCCCCCTTGCATGCGGGGGCATTCCTTTCTATATCCCTGCGACGATCGGGTTAAGATCCCGGACTTGCCGAACGAGCGCGATTGCGCGCCCCGGCGGCGGGCGACAAAGGCCTGCCATAGACACCCGTTACCGATTTCGAGACTGGCGGAACGCCCGTGAACACACTGGATTTTGACAAGAAGCCCGAAGATACGCGCGTCGTCGTCGCCATGTCGGGCGGAGTCGACAGCTCCGTCGTCGCCGGCATCCTGAAGCGCGAGGGCTACGACGTCCTCGGCATCACGCTGCAGCTCTACGACCACGGCGCCGCCGTCCACCGCGCCGGCTCGTGCTGCGCCGGACAGGATATCGACGACGCCCGCCGCGTCTGCGAGACCCTCGGCATCCCGCATTACGTGCTCGACTACGAACAGCGTTTCCGCGATACGGTGATCAACCCGTTCATGGAAAGCTACGTCGCCGGCGAGACGCCGATCCCCTGTGTGGCCTGCAACCAGACCGTCAAGTTCGCCGACCTGCTCGCGACCGCCAAGGAACTCGGCGCGGATGCGCTGGCGACCGGCCATTACATCCGTTCGCGGGCGATGCCGCTGGCAAACGATCCCGGCCACCGGGCACTCTTCCGCCCCGTCGACAGCGAGCGCGACCAGAGCTACTTCCTGTTCGCGACGACGCAGGAGCAGATCGATTACCTACGGTTCCCGCTCGGCGGCCTCTCCAAGGCCGAGACGCGCGCGCTCGCCGAGGAGATGGGGCTCGTGGTCGCCAAGAAGGCCGACAGCCAGGACATCTGCTTCGTGCCGCAGGGCAAATATGCCGACATCATCACCAAGCTCAGGCCCGATTCGGCGCTCGGCGGCGACATCGTGCACATGGACGGCCGCGTGCTCGGCCGTCACGAAGGCATCCTGCACTACACGATCGGCCAGCGGAAGGGTCTGGGTGTCGCGACTGGCGAGCCGCTCTACGTCGTCTATCTCGACGCCCGTTCGCGGCGCGTGATCGTCGGCCCGAAGGAGGCGCTCGACACCCGCCGGGTGTATCTGCGCGACATCAACTGGCTCGGCGACCGGACGCTTCGCGAAGAAGCCGCCGACGGCTTCGCCTGCTTCGCCAAGGTCCGCTCGACGCGCCCGCCGACGCCGGCGGTGCTGCACGCCGACGACAAGGGCGTCTATGTCGACCTCGAAATCGGCGAGGCCGGCGTCGCCCCGGGACAGGCCTGCGTCCTCTATTCGGCCCCCGGCGCCGACGCCCGCGTCTATGGCGGCGGCTTCATCGAACGCTCCGAACGCTCGGCCCCGGCGGAGGCCTCGCTGAAGGCGCTGCTTTCGGCACCTGCCGCCGCCTGAGGGCGCAAGCGCCGGAAAAACAACGCCGGACGGCCGCGAAAGACCACCGGCGAACGAGATTGCAAAAGCGCTTCAAAAAGATAATCGGGCGCTTGACATCGACGGGAGCGGCACCTTATAAGCCGCTCATCCTGACGCCGGGGCGGTTGAAAAGACCTGTCCATGGTGCCTGTGGCGGGGTAGCTCAGGTGGTTAGAGCAGCGGAATCATAATCCGCGTGTCGGGGGTTCAAGTCCCTCTCCCGCTACCACAATTTTGGCATCTAGCGCTGTGTTTGGCTTCCTTTTCGGAAGGTCCAAAAGATCCGCTATTGCTCCTTTCACGAAAAGCTCGACCTGACCTCGTCCCTCGCACGGGTGAACCTCGATTGAGGTCACCAGGGAGCGGATTTCGCAAGCCATCTGCATCGAGTCGTTCGATTGCCCCCGGGAGGGTGAATGCGCCGATTTCCGCAGACTAGTTATTGGGTTGACGGGTTGCCGTGAAAGCCGCGATCAAAGCATCTATCACCGCCTGAAGTCTTGGCTCCATATCCAGCCCGGCCACGACAGCCTGCTCCACGTGAGCGGGATGGACGAAGACCGTGACGGCGTCGCGCACCACTCCGGCGGCGGCGTCCAGGTCGGAAATCCGAAACTCGCCGCGCGCGACCCCATCCTCCAGCACCTGCCTGACGAGTGCAGTCATCCGCCGGGCATAATCCGCGACGAGGTCGGGGCGTTCCGTCACGATACGGCGGTAGAGTCCGTGGATCTCCGGGTCGTCCCCGAGCTTGGCGCGTTTGCTGCGATGGAGCGCCACGACGAGGCCCCGCAGCCGCTCTACCGCAGAACCTTCAGCTTTCACGAACCGGGCCGCCAGCTCCGCCTCTTCGGCCATAGTCCGTGCAGCAAGGGCGTCGAAGATATCCGCCTTTGATCGGAAGTGTCGATAAATGGCCGAATGTGATAGGCCCATGGCCTTGGCGATGTCGACCACGTTGGTCTTTGCCTCGCCGAAGCGGCGGACTTGTTCAGCAGCTGTGTCGAGGATCCGATCACGGTGATCAGGTGCGTCGTTTGTCATGCGCAGGTCTTAGCCGACATACGGCATTCTGACAACATGTAACAAATTTCATTTTTTGTATTGTGTAACTCATTTTCGCATGGCACCTTGGGACGAACGACAGCCCAGGAGATGTTCATGAGCGACCTTCCTTCCCAAAGTCCGCCTCGCCTCGCCCTCGTCACCGGCGGATCCGGTTTCGTCGGCGGGCATCTTATCCGCCGCCTGCTGTCGGATGGCTGGCGCGTGCGCGCGCTCGGGCGCAGTGCAGAAGCGCGGGCAAGCATTGAAGCACTCGGTGCCGAACCGGTCGCGAGCGATCTTTTGGACCGGGCCGCCCTTCTCCATGTGATGGACGGGGTCGAGGTGGTGTTCCATGTCGCAGCACATTTCAAGCTATGGGGGCCGATGTCCCTGTTCCGCCGGATCAACATCGACGGTACGCGCAATGTCGTGGAGGCGGCCGAGCGGGCCAGTGTGCGCCGCGTCGTCTATGTCAGCGCCGCCGCTGTCGTCATGGGCCGCCCCGAACCGATGCGTGGCGTGACCGAGGAGATGCCCCTGCACAAGATGCCGTTTGCCCCCTACGCCACATCCAAGGCCGAGGCGGAGGAAGTGGTGCTGGCGGCGAACGGCCGCCGCGTCGGCTTCTCCACGGTGGCCATCCGCCCGCCCTTCATCTGGGGTCCGGACATGCCGGCTCTCGGCCATATGGTCGAGGCCGTCCGCACCGGGCAGTTCCAATGGGTTGCGGGCGGCGGACAGGCGCTGTCCACCTGCCATGTCGATAACCTGTGCCACGCGCTGATCCTCGCCGCCGATCGAGGACCGGGCGGGCAAGCGTGGTTCGTCAGCGATGGCGAGGACACGACGCTGAAGTCGTTCCTGACGCGCCTGCTCGACAGCCGCGGCGTGACGCCCGGGGACCGCGCCATATCCTTCGGCCTCGCCTGGACGATGGCCGGCGTCATGGGCACGGCCTGGCGGATCTTCCGCCGCAAGGGCGAGCCGCCGATTACGCGGCAGATGCTGCGGCTGATCGGCAGGGATTTCACCCTGGATATCCGCCGCGCGCGCGAGGAGCTCGGCTACTCCCCTGTGACATCGCCGGATGATGGCATGCGCCGGATGCATCCCTGCAAGGTCGTTCCAGCCAACACGGCCCTCCATGGAAACCATCTGGCGGCCGCATCATGAGCCTTCCGGCAAACCCGGTAAGCGCGGACGGCGCAACCTTTTTCCGGGCCTGGCTGTCGGACCCGTTCGCCATTGGCGCCATCGCACCTTCGGGTACTGCGCTCGCCGCACTGATCACGTCGAGAATTGGACCAGACACGGGGCCGGTGATAGAGCTGGGTCCCGGCACCGGGGTCTTTACCCGCGCGCTCCTGGGGCGTGGCGTGGAGCCGCAGCACTTGCTGATGATCGAGCGGTCGCCCGCCTTCACCCTGCTTTTGCGACGCCGTTTCCCGGGTGCAGATGTGATCTGCGACAGGGCCGAAACACTGGAACGCCACGCAAGCGCACGACTGACGGATGCGCCAGGCGCCATCGTGTCGGGCCTGCCGCTTCTTGCAATGAGCGCATCATCCCAGATGCGAATCCTGCACGCAGCGCGCGCCGTTTTGAGGCAGGGCGAACCCGGCCGCGCCGCCGGGGCTTTCTACCAATTCACCTACGGCCACGTGCCGCCTGTCCGAAGAGAGGTGGCGCGGAGACTATCCTTGGAGGTGACCTGCATCGGCAGGACGGCCTGGAACCTGCCCCCGGCATCGGTATACGAGTTGAGAATGCCATGAGCGGGAAGCGACGCCGCCTAAGCTGGCGCAAGATCGAGCCGGTCCGCGCAGCGGGCGGTTCTGTTTCACTTAAGGGCGCACATCTGCGCCGCCGAGGCCTTCTACCCTACTTGCGGCGGAGCCAAGGGCCACGCGCACATGGCGTCCGTCGGGGGTCATGGCCTCCTCCATCTGTTCCACCAGTTTCCGATCATCATCGCGCCAGTCCGGCAGCAGACGCTCGGGCGTGAAGGAATCGGGCACGCAGTCCACCACGCAGGCCACGCACGCGTCGCCGACCGTACAGATCTTCGGTTCAGTCATCGTCGTCTCCTTTCGCCTTGAATGTCGGACCGAACTCGTTAGGAATAAATGGGCTCAAGCTTCATTCATTAATGACCTGGATTAACGAATGCGCGCCGGCGAGATTCTCGAGCTCAACACCTTCCTGGCGGTGGCCGAGGAAGGGCGTTTCGCCTCCGCCGCCGTGCGGCTGGGCGTGACGGCATCTTTCGCCCCCCTGAAGGCCATTATCTGACCACTTCGCCCCCATCACGACATGGCCCGAAGGTGGCCTTTCACCCGCAGAAACTGCACGCGTGAATGGCGCAAGTGCCCCCGGGCCGCCAGCAGGCAGGGGGTCCTCATCATCGGATCGCTCAGGCCATGTCGAGCCCAACCAAGCGGATGCGGCGACCGATTAGCCATATGCTTCACATCTCCACTCTCGCTCCCTCATGCATCTCGGCGCCCACGTGCGCTGGTCGCAAATACGCCGGAGAGCAGGATGCTCCACAAGACGCGGCTGGAAAATGCTCCGTGCCGTAAGAGCCGGAAACTTCAGATGAGCAAGACGACGCGCCGGTGAGGACAGGCGGGCGCGAACCGGTGCCGATGCCCGAGGGACGCCATGTCTCAATCCTGTGCGGTGGGGCGCACGACAATGCTACCGACCTCGACATCGTCAGGCTGTTCTATCGCGAAGGCGATTGCACGGGCGATGGCATCGGGAGAGATGGCGAGTTCTTCCTTTCGTCTGACGATCGCAGCCCTTATCTGCGGATCCGTGATCGACGCGTCGGCGAAGCCCGTGTCGATGAAACCTGGCGAAACCTCGGTGATCCGCAGGTGGGCGCCGGACTCCTGCCGCAACGCCTCGGTGGCCGTACGCAAAGCGTTCTTTGTGGCGGCGTAAACCCCCATCGTGGGAACGATTTTAAGCCCCGCAGTCGAAACAACATTGACCACATGCCCCTGCTGCTGCCGGTCGAACACCGGAAGGGCCGCACCTATGCCATAGAGTGCACCGCGCAGATTGACATCGATCATGGCATCCCAGTCGTCGACACGCAGGCTGTCGAAACGAGAGAGTGGACCGATGCCGGCATTGTTGACGATGACGTCCAACCGCCCGAAGCGCTCGCAAGCAAGAGCGACGAGAGCTTCAAGATCGGATCGATTGACCACATCGGTAATGTGGAACACGGCTTCGCCGCCTGAGGACACGATCTCATCCGCAACAGCCGCGAGTTCCATCTCGCTTCGCGCGCCAAGCACCAGGCGCGCGCCTCGAGCGGCCAAGTGAAGTGCAGTGGCGCGACCGATGCCGCGGCCGGCGCCCGTGATCGCGACAGTCTTGCCTTCAATTGGCATGAGCTTCTCCTTCGCTGAATCTGGTCGACACAGCGAGAATAAGGTCGCCGTTCTGGATCATCTATGCTTAACTGACCTAGTTTTTGTCGCGATTGGCCAGAAATATGAGTGATCCTTTTTCCCAAGTCCTCGCTGTTCTCGGGACGAGCAGCGTTCGCGGAACCCGTCTCGAAGCAAGCGGCGACTGGGCCCTTTCCTTCGACGGCAGGGAGAGGCTGAAGTTCGTCGCGGTCATGCGTGGCAGGTGTTGGCTCCTGCTTCCAGACGGGGCTCGAGAAGCATTGGCTGAGGGCGATGTGATCCTGCTGAGCAATACCCGCTACACCGTGACGAGCGATCCTGCCATTGAACCCTGCGACGGGATGGCTCTCTATGCTTTGCCAGGTCAGGACACGGTGCGGCTCGGAGAAAGCTGCGATACCGTCATGATCGGCGGCGGCAGCGGGTTTGCCGATGGCTGTGCGTCCTTCGTCCTGGAGGCACTTCCCCGCTTCCTTCGGATCGATGCGGCCTCGCCCGCAGCCGAAGCCATTGCCCGCACCCTGGCCTCTCTCCAGGATGAGGCGCGCGCCGGCCAAATCGGAGCTTCGATCGTTGCTGAAAGGCTTGCCGACATTCTCGTCGTCGAAGCGGTCCGAGCCTATGTCGCTGCCGGTGCAGCGGGCAGCGTTGGCTGGATCGCGGCACTTGCGGACCCGCGAATTGCCAAGGCGATCAAGCTCATGCACGCCGACGTGGCGCGACGCTGGACGGTTCCCTTGCTGGCACGCGAGATCGGAATGTCACGCTCGGCATTGACGCTACGTTTCTCGCAGCGCGTCGGCCGTCCCCCGCTGGAGTACCTGACGCGCTGGCGCATGATGCTGGCGCAGCGGAAGCTCGCGCTGGGCGCAGCCGTCTCCGAGGTTGCCGTGGACGTCGGCTACGCTTCACAAAGTGCATTTGCCCACGCGTTCAAGCGCACGATGGGCCACGCCCCAAGAGCATCACGACAATGAGGAAATCAGTTGCAGCCGTTTGGTAATGCCTTTGCACGGTTTGTTCGGCCGTTTCAACATGCACAGCCACTCCGATGTCTTTTGCCAATACGCCGTCGTCGGCGCTATGAGTGTCTGGCGACCCGGCCTGGCTGACAAGGCACCACGGCGTCACAACGCCAATTGACAGGTTTCCATCTCTGACAGGCCGAAGGTGCGCGCGGATACGCCGCTTCGGCACGGCAATGGCGCGCCTGTTTCGAGCACGACTGCGCGCATCTGCCTCAAAATTGTGCATTTCATTTCTTGCACAAAAACTATCTTGACGGTCGCGTGAAATCGGCATTCACTGAACCAATCGGAAATTGGTTCGGACCAATCATGCCAGACACCTCACCCAAAGAAAATTCGAACTACGCCCTCGAAAAACTGCGGGATCTTCTTCGCCACGGTGACGTCGGAGCGGAAGGGAAACTGCCGACCGAGCGCACACTGTCGGAAAAGCTCGGCCTCAGTCGCCGGGCCATCCGCCGGGCTCTGGAGGTTCTCGAGGCGGAAGGCGCAATCTGGCGCAAGCAGGGGTCCGGCACCTATGTCGGCCAGAAGCCGCACGAGTGGAGCGACCAGCTCGAGACCATCGTGGCGGGAACCAATTTCATGGAGATCATGGAAGTGCGCCTCCGCATCGAACCCCAACTGGCGCAACTGGCGGCCCTCCGGGCGAAAGGCAGCGACATCGACCGCATGCGGGAGCTCGCCCAGAAGATCCTCGGCAGCGAGGATGCCGACGCCAAGGAGCTCTGGGACGGGGCGCTCCACCGGCAGATCGCCCAGGCAGCGGGCAACCTGCTGTTCCTGTCCATCTTCGACGTCATCAACCGGGTTCGCCAGGACGACGCCTGGCAGTCGATCCGCGAGCGCGCCCGCAGCAACGCCAATACCATGAGCATATCCAACGCCCAGCACGCGGCGATCATCGATGCCATTGCCGCCCGGGATCCCGCCAAGGCGGGCGAAGCGATGCGCCGGCATCTGTTGATGCTGCAAGAGCGCCTGATCCGGCAAACCTCGATGGACCATCTGGAGGATGATCCGATCGGCGACGTGTCATGACGTACCGAATTCCGGCCGCGTGGCCGGTCTGACTTCAACGCCGGGGCAACAACCGGTGAGACCCTTGAGAACAGAGAACCAGACCAGAGGAGTTCCAGAACATGAAGATACTGTCCCGTCTTTCGACCTTGTTGCTGGCCGGTGCGATGCTCGCGAGCCCCGCCCTTTCTGCCGAGCTTCGCATCGGCCTCGCGGACGATGCCGACGTGCTTGACCCGGCCCAGTCCCGGACCTTTGTCGGCCGCATCGTCTACACGGCGATGTGCGACAAGCTCGTCGATGTCTCGCCTGACCTGAAGATCGTGCCGCAGCTCGCCACGGAATGGGCCTGGTCCGCTGACGGCAAGGAACTCACCATGAAGCTGCGCGAGGGCGTGACGTTCCATGACGAAACGCCGTTCAACGCCGCCGCGGTCGTCGCCACCATCGAACGCAACATGACGCTTCCGGAATCACGTCGCAAAAGCGAGCTGAGCTCGGTCGAGAAGATCGAGGCCGTCGGCGACTATGAGGTCAAGTTCACCTTGAAGGCGCCGGACGTCACGCTTCTCGCGCAGCTTTCCGACCGCGCCGGCATGATCGTCTCGCCGGCGGCTGCCAAGGAGCTGGGCGCCAATTTCGGCTCAAAGCCCGTCTGCGCCGGGCCGTTCAAATTCGTCGAGCGCGTGCAGCAGGACCGTATCGTCCTCGAGAAGTTCGCCGACTACTGGGACAAGGACAAGGTGTTCATCGACAAGGTCACCTATCTGCCGATCCCGGATTCCACAGTGCGTCTCGCCAACTTGCGCTCCGGCGAACTCGACATGATCGAGCGGTTGGCTGCAACCGATGCCGCTTCGGTCAAGAGCGACGCCACCCTCACCTATGCGGACACCGTCAGCATCGGTTACATGGCCATGTACGTCAACATCGCCAACGGGCCGCGCGCCGACAATCCGTTCGGCAAGGACAAGCGCCTGCGTCAGGCTTTCTCGCTCGCCATCGACCGCGAGGCGCTGAGCCAGGTGGTCTTCGAAGGAACGGCCATGGCCGGCAATCAGCCCTATCCGCCGACAAGTCCCTGGTTCAACAAGGAGATCCCGGTTCCCGCCCGCGATGTCGCCAACGCCAAGGAGCTCATGAAGGCGGCAGGGCATGAAACGCTCGACATCGAGCTGCAGCACGCCAATAGCCCTGTCGTCACCCAGATGATGCAGGTCGTTCAATCGATGGTCGCGGAAGCCGGTTTCAACGTCTCGCTGAAGGCGACCGAGTTCGCCACCCTGCTTTCCGAACAGTCTGCCGGCAATTTTCAGCTCAGCCGCTCGGATTGGTCGGGCCGCATCGATCCTGATGGCAACCTGCACCAGTTCGTCACCTGCGAAGGTGGCATCAACGACTCCAAGTACTGCAACGCGGAAGTCGACAAGCTCCTCAACGAAGCACGCGCTTCGACCGATGACGCGGTCCGCAAGCAGAAATACGACGCTGCGGCCAAGATCCTCAACGACGACCTGCCGATCATCTATCTCGGCCATCAGTCCTGGATCTGGGCCATCAAGAAGGAAGTCACCGGCTTCGTTCCGTCGCCCGACGGCATGATCCGCCTGCTCGGCGTCAAGAAGGGCTGATTTTGCCCAGTCCTGCCTACGGAGCGCCGATGCTCCGTAGGCGACCCCGCAATCCAGGACCGTGCGCCCATGCATCTCTACATCGGAAAACGGCTGCTCGTTGCCATACCCACATTGCTGATCGTCTCGATCTTTGTCTTCTCGCTGCAGAAGCTGCTGCCGGGCGATCCCGTCCTCGCCATGGCCGGCGAAGAGCGCGATCCGCAAGTGATCGAATTCCTTCGGGAGAAATACCGCCTGAACGATCCGGTCGTGTACCAATACGGCTACTGGATCGCCAATGTGTTGCAGGGCGATTTCGGCATGTCGCTGCGCACCAACCAGCCGGTGCTGGAACTGATCGGCGAGAAGCTGCCGGTCACCATCCAGCTCGCGGTGATGTCGATGATCTTCGCCTTCGTCATCGGCGTGCCGATGGGCATCCTGGCAGCCGTCAAGAAGAACAGTGCTGTTGATTATATCGCCAATATCGTCGCGTTGTCGGGCCTTTCCATCCCGAATTTCTGGCTGGGCATCATGCTGATCCTGCTGGTCTCGGTCAGGCTGGGCTGGCTTCCGGCCTCCGGCTACGAATCGATCTTCGTCGATCCCGTACGCTCGATCGAAACGATGATCATGCCGTCCTTCGTGCTTGGCACGGCGCTCGCCGCCACCTTGATGCGGCACACCCGCTCGGCCATGCTGGGCGTCATGAAGGCGGATTACATCCGCACGGCGCGCGCCAAGGGCCTGTCGGAACGGGTCGTCATCCTCAGCCATACCTTTCGCAACGCTCTGTTGCCGATCGTGACGCTCAGCGCGCTTCTGTTCGGCGAACTGCTGGCCGGGGCCGTCCTCACCGAACAGATCTTCACCATTCCCGGATTCGGCAAGCTGATCGTCGACGCCGTGTTCAACCGCGATTACGCCGTCGTCCAGGGTGTCGTTCTGTGCACCGCCGTCGGCTTCATCCTGATGAACCTCGTGGCCGACGTACTCTATGTCGTCCTCAATCCTCGCATGAGGGCCAACCGATGACCGCGCTCGACCAGACCGCCGTTGCCGTCGCTGCACCGGCCAGGAGCAGCAATCGCGCATGGCGGAAACTCAAGGCCAACAGAAGCGCCCTTGTCGGCCTCTCCATCATCGTGTTCTTCACCTTGCTTGCGATCACCGCCCCTCTTCTGCCGATCGTCGATCCGCTGGCGACCAGCTGGACGGCCATTCGCAAGGCGCCGTCCGCCGCCCATTGGATGGGCACCGACGAAATCGGCCGCGATATCCTCTCCCGCATGATCTGGGGGGCGCAGGCGTCGCTCATGGCCGGGATCTTTTCGGTCGCCATCGCCATTGCCATCGGCGTTCCCTTTGGCTTGATCTCCGGCTATTTCGGCGGGTGGGTCGATCAGGTGATATCGAGGATCACGGAGGCCTTTCTGGCCCTGCCGTTTCTGATCATGGCCATTGCCCTTGCCGCCTTTCTCGGTCCCAGCCTCACCAATGCGATGATCGCGATCGGCCTTTCCGCGATGCCGGTCTTCGTGCGGTTGACGCGCGGCCAGGTTCTCGCGGTCAAGACCGAGGACTATGTTGAAGGCGCGCGGTCGATCGGCCTTGGCCATTTCGACATCATGACGCGATACATCCTGCCGAACATCATGGCGCCAATCATCGTGCAGGCGACCCTGACGGTCGCGACGGCCATCATCGCCGAGGCCAGCCTCTCCTTCCTCGGCCTTGGTCAACAGCCGCCGGCTCCAAGCTGGGGTTCCATGCTCAATGTCGCGAAGAATTTCCTCGACCAGGCACCCTGGATGGCCATGTGGCCGGGGGCGGCAATCTTCCTGGTCGTGATCGGTTTCAATCTGCTCGGTGACGGTCTGCGCGATGCGCTCGACCCCCGGGAATCATGAAGTAATATCGAAGGAACAGTTGATGAGTGACTTTACCACCCGCCCGGAGATCCTCGGTACCTTCGGCGTCGTGACCTCCACCCACTGGATCGCCTCGGCCGTCGGCATGAGCATCCTGGAAAAGGGCGGCAACGCCTTCGATGCAGCCGTTGCGTCCGGCTTCGTGCTGCAGGTTCTCGAACCGCATCTGGTCGGCCCCGGCGGAGACATGCCCGGTGTCATCTATTCCGCGAATACGGGCAAGGTCGAGGTCATCTGCGCGCAAGGGACCGCACCCGCCGGCGCGACCATCGAACACTACAGCCGCGAAGGCCTGTCGATCATTCCCGGTGACGGGCTGCTGGCGACCGTCATCCCCGGTTCCTTCGACGGCTGGATGCTGATGCTGCGCGACTACGGAACCATGTCGGTGCGCGATGTGCTCGAACCGGCGATCCATTATGCCGAGCACGGCCATCCGGTACTGCCGCGCGTTTCGGCGACGATCAAGGGACTGGCGGGCTTCTTCGAAAAAGAGTGGCCGACATCGTATGAGACCTGGCTTCCGGGCGGTTCCGCCCCCGAGCCCCACGCACTCTTCCGCAATCCGGTCCTGGCTGCCACCTGGCAGCGCATCGTCACCGAGGCCGAAAGCGCCAGGGGTCGCGAAAACCAGATCGAGGCGGCGCGCAACGCCTTTTACCGCGGCTTCGTGGCCGAGGCGGTCGATACCTATCTGAGAACCGCCGAAGTCATGGATGCCAGCGGCAGCCGCCACAAGGGTGTGCTGACCGCCGGCGACATGGCCGGCTGGAGCGCGACGGTCGAGGAACCGCAGACCTATGACTATCATGGATGGACCGTCGCCAAGACCGGTCCATGGGGCCAGGGTCCGGTGCTGTTGCAGTCGCTGGCACTCCTGAGCGGCATCGATATCGGCGCCATGGAACCCGGAAGCGCCGAATTCGTCCATACGGTCGTCGAGGCGATGAAGCTCGCCTATGCCGATCGCGAGGTCTATTACGGCGATCCTGCTTTCGCCACCGTCCCGATGGACCGCTTGTTGTCGGACAGTTACAACGACGAGCGGCGCAAGCTGATCTCCTCGCAGGCGTCGAAGACGCTCCACCCGGGCAGGCTTTCTGGCTACGAGAGCCAGTACGACGCCACCATGGAGATGCTGGCCGGCATGTCGGGCACAGGCGCGGTCTACGAGCCGACCATGTCGCACCTGACCGAAAAACGCGGCGACACCGTTCATATCGACGTCATCGACCGCGAAGGCAACATGGTGTCGGTGACGCCGTCCGGCGGCTGGCTTCAATCCTCGCCCATCGTTCCGGGTCTCGGCTTCTGCCTCAATTCCCGTGCCCAGATGTTCTGGCTGAAGCCCGGACTGCCGACCTCGCTGGCACCCGGCAAGCGCCCGCGCACGACGCTGACGCCCTCCCTGGCTCTCTACGAGGGCAAGCCGACGCTCGCATTCGGCACGCCGGGTGGCGACCAGCAGGATCAGTGGCAGCTGTCCTTCTTCCTGCGCTACGTTCATCACAAGCAGAACCTGCAGGCGGCGATCGACATGCCGTTGTTCCACACATCGCATTTCCCGGGCTCGTTCTACCCACGCACCAGCCAGCCCGGAAGTCTGATGATCGAAAGCAATATCGGCAGCGATGTCATCGCCAGACTGGCCGCCATGGGCCACCAGATCACGCCGGCCGATCCCTGGACGGTCGGTCGACTGACCGCGGCCAGGAGAGATGCCGACGGTTTGCTGCGCGCCGCAGCGACGCCGCGTCTCATGCAAGCTTATGCAATAGGGAGATAGTCATGACCTGGTCGATTGTCGCACGTGATCCGCAGACGGGCCATCTGGGCGTGGCGGTGGCAAGCCGCTTCTTCGCCGTCGGCGCCGCCGTTCCACACATTCGCGGCCGGGTGGGCGCCATTGCCACCCAGGCCTTCGTCAGTCCCCTTTACGGCACGGATGGCCTTGCCCTGCTGGCCGAAGGCCGTACACCCGAGGAGATCATTTCGGTGTTGACGGCCCGCGATGACGGGTGCCAGCAGCGCCAGCTGCATCTGATTGACGCGACAGGACGCAATGCAGCCTTCACCGGTTCCAAATGCATCGACTGGGCCGGGCACATCGTCGACGACAATGTGTCCGTTGCCGGCAATATGCTGGCTGGTCCGCAGGTCATCGCCGAGACGCTCAGGGTTTACAAAGCGCTGGCGGATGCGCCTTTCGCCGAGCGATTGCTGGCGGCCATGGACGCCGGGGAAGCGGCCGGCGGTGACAAACGCGGCAAGCAGTCGGCGGCACTCGTGATCTACCGGGACCAGGACTATCCGTGGCTCGATATCCGTGCCGACGACCACCCGGACCCGCTGGCAGAACTCCATCGGCTCTATGCTGTCGCGCAGGAGCGCTATCTCCATGTGGCGCAGACCATGCCGACCCGTGAGAACCCTCACGGACTGACGGACCGCACGGAGATCGACCGCAAGATCGCAGAACTGGAGGCCGCGCGCATAGCCGAAGGACGCCCCTCGCCTTCATTCGCAACCCCACTGAAGCCCGTGTGAACCACCGCCCGACACGCATGACCGGATCAGGAAAACCATGAGCCCCATGACGACAGCAGCCGCCGCCCGAGCCGAGATGCCCGCCGTTCTCTCTGTCGAGGGGTTGACGACCTCGTTCCTGGTCGACGGCCAATGGCGATCGGTGGTGCGCGACATCTCCTTCGACGTGAAGCCCGGCGAAACCGTTGCCATCGTCGGCGAATCCGGCTCCGGCAAGAGCGTGACATCGCTTTCCATCATGCGCCTGCTGGCCCGGGACACAAGTCGCGTCGAAGGCCGAGTATGGCTGAACGGACGGGACGTTCTGGCACTGTCGGAAAGGGACATGCAGAAGGTGCGCGGCAATGACGCGGCCATGATCTTCCAGGAGCCGATGACCAGTCTCAACCCGATTTTCACGATCGGGCGGCAGATCTCGGAAGTGCTGACGCGGCACAAGGGCATGTCGAAAGCGCAGGCCCGAGCCGAGACCGTCCGCATGCTGGAAAAGGTCCGTATCCCCAACGCCGCGAACCGCTTCGACGAATATCCGCATCAGTTTTCAGGCGGCATGCGCCAGCGCGTGATGATCGCCATGGCGCTCGCCTCCAGACCGAAGTTGCTGATCGCCGACGAGCCGACCACCGCGCTCGACGTGACGATCCAGAGCCAGATCCTCGACCTCATCAAGGTGCTTCAGGAAGAGGAAGGCATGTCGGTTCTCTTCATCACCCACGACATGGGTGTCGTCGCAGAAATTGCCGATCGGACGATCGTGATGCTGGGTGGAGAGACGGTCGAACAGGGTGCGACCGCGGACGTTTTTCATCGTGGCAGGCATCCCTACACGCGCGCCCTTCTGGCCGCCGTTCCGAAGCTGGGCTCGATGCACGGTCATGCCTGGCCACTGCGCTTTCCCATTGTCGATATCGGTACAGGCAAGGCGAGTGAGCCGACGGAGGTGGCCGAAACCGTCGACACCCGCAAGACCCCGGTACTGTCTGTCAAGAACCTCGTGACGCAGTTCCCGATCCGCAGCGGCCTGTTCGGCCGCCAGACCGGCGCCGTACATGCCGTCGAGGACATCTCGTTCGAGCTCTTCCAGGGCGAGACACTTTCGATTGTCGGGGAATCGGGTTGCGGCAAATCGACGACCGGCCGTTCGATCACTCGGCTGGTCGAGCCGAAAAGCGGCGAGATACATCTCGACGGCTACAATGTGCTGACGCTGGACCAGCCAAGCCTGCGCGCCATGCGCCGCAGCGTGCAGATGATCTTCCAGGATCCGTTCTCGAGCCTCAACCCGCGCATGACGGTAGGAGCAGCCATCGCCGAGCCCTATCTGAAACACCGGCTCGGGACCAGACAGGAGGCAAACGAGAAAGTCGCGGATCTCCTGCGGAAGGTCGGACTGAGTCCGGATATGATGGGGCGCTATCCGCATGAATTCTCAGGTGGTCAGCGCCAACGGATCGCAATTGCCCGCGCACTGTCGCTCAATCCGAAGGTGATCGTTGCGGACGAAAGCGTTTCGGCGCTGGATGTCTCCATCAAGGCGCAAGTCTGCAATCTCTTGATGGACCTGCAGGAGGAGTTCAATCTCGCTTTTCTGTTCATCAGCCATGACATGGCGGTGGTCGAGCGGATCAGCCACCGGGTCGCGGTCATGCATCTCGGTGAAATCGTCGAGATCGGGCCGCGAGCCGCGATTTTCGACAATCCGCAGCACGACTATACGAAGAAGCTGATGGCAGCCGTACCCGTACCGGACCCCGCCCGGCGCAGTCTGAGGCGCAACACGGCTGTCGATGAACTGAAAAGCCCCGTGCGTCCTTCGGGCTACGTGCCACCCCGCCGCGAATACCGGGAAGTCGCCAAGGGGCATTTCGTGCAGATGTGATCGGCGGCGAGATGGTGGGCGGCTATTCCCGGTCAGGAGCGCCAGTCCTGCGCCACAGATCCAGCGGTTCCTTTCCGGTGCACGCGTTGCGGGATGGGAAACCAAACATCGCCGGTCGATCGCATTGTCCGACGGACATGCCGGTGCATTCACGCGCGGTCTCCCGCCGTGGCATTTGGCATTTCGGTTTCCCCTTGTCCTTCTCGGACGCGGGGGGATTGGACGGGGCGCTGAAAGCTGCCTCGTAAGTTATTTTATATGGCACCTCTCGGCGCCCCGTTCGGCGTTCTTTCCCGCTGCATGCGTCTCTCTGGCAAGGCGGCGCCTTTGCCGAAACCTCGGGTTTCGGCATCGGCCGGCGCGGATCGGCGTCAAGCGCGCATCCGTCCGGTGACGGACCTTCGCTGACGCCTGGCCGGAGGCCCGGGAAGATCCCGCCGGATGGTACCGTCCGGCCTGACCCTCGCCGGCGGATGAGCCGGGACCATTCACGATCCTCGGGCTCACCCCGCCGTCTTTTTCGCCGGGGGGCTTTTTCAAGCTCCCAGGGCGCCTGTCTGTGAGCCTCCAAGGCACGCCCGCG
>UEGQ01000011.1 GCA_900466005.1 Hyphomicrobiales bacterium | reverse complement strand
GGCTTTTCCGGCATGCGCGGAAAGCCACAGTGCCAAAAGCCTCCGCACCTTTCAACGAAGGGTTTGCAAAATCGCTTTCACATTAGCTTTGCGCTGCGGCGCTTCACGGCAACAATCAATCAGCTTTACCGGACCATCGACCATGCTCGCCCACCTCATCACCGCTACTCGTCCGGGTCGAAACTGCGATTTTCGCGGCAATGCCAGACCCGGGCGCGGAAAGTCACTTCACTGCACCTATGCGCTTTTCCAGGTCTTCGCGACCATGGTCAGGACGTCGTATTGCGCGACGACCGCACCGTTCTGGTTCGTCACCTGGCAGTCCCAGCGCACTTCGCCGTGGTCAGCATTGGCGCGGGGATTGATCTCCTTGCAGGTCAGCCGGACCTGCAGCGTATCGCCCGGATTGACGGGGGTCAGGAAGCGCAGGTTGTCGACGCCGTAATTGGCAAGCACCGGACCGGGATCCGGATCGACGAACAGGCCGGCCGCGAAGGAAACGATCAGGTAGCCGTGCGCCACGCGCCCGTCGAAGAACGGATTGGCCTTGGCCGCTGCCTCGTCCATGTGGGCATAGAAGGTGTCACCGGTGAAATGGGCGAAGTGTTCGATGTCCTCGAGCGTCACCGTCCGCTTGGCGGTGACGATCTGGTCGCCGATCTTCAGTTCGGCGAGTGACTTGCGGAACGGATGGACACTCATGTCGCCGGCGCCGGCGCCCTCCATCCAGCGACCGGTGACGGCCGAAAGAAGCCGCGGCGTGCCCTGGACGGCGGTGCGCTGCATGTAGTGCTTGACGCCCCGCATGCCGCCCAGTTCCTCGCCGCCGCCGGCACGACCCGGACCGCCGTGGACGAGGCCTGCAAGCGGCGAACCGTGGCCGGTCGAGGTCCTGGCCGATGCACGGTTACCGACCAGGACACGGCCGTGATAGGGAGCCATGCCGATCACCATTTCCTCGGCGACCCGGGGATCATTGGTGAACACGGAAGCGGCGAGCGATCCCTTGCCCTTGTGGGCGAGCGCAATCGCCTCCTCGATGCCGTCATAGGGCATCACGGTGGAGACCGGCCCGAAGGCCTCGACGTCATGGACGGCGGAGGCGGAGAGCGGCTTGTCGCAATAGAGAAGCACCGGATTGAGGAAGGCGCCCTTTTCGGCGTCGCCGGAGGAGACGCGGACATTGTCGGGATCGCCGGAGACGATCTCGGCATCGGCGGTCAGGTCGCGGATGCGCTCGCGGACCTCGTCGCGCTGCGCAAGGCTTGCGAGCGGCCCCATGCGCACGCCCTCGTCAGAGGGGTTCCCGAGCACCGTCTTGGAAAGACGGTCGCCGAGCGCTTCGACCAGTGCCTGCACATGCTCGCGGGGGGCGATGACGCGACGGATCGCGGTGCATTTCTGACCGGCCTTGGAGGTCATCTCGCGCGCCACCTCCTTGACGAAGAGGTCGAATTCGTCCGTACCCGGACCGGCATCTGGTCCGAGCACCGAGGCATTCAGGCTGTCGGCCTCCATGGTGAACCGAACCGAATTGGCAACCACCGCCGGATGCGACTTCAGCTTTCGCCCGGTCCAGGCCGAGCCGGTAAAGGTCACGGCGTCCTGGCCTTCGACATGGTCGAGCAGGTCGCCCACCGAACCGGACACCAGCTGCAGCGCGCCTTCCGGCAGGATGCCCGTCTCGATGATCCGGCGCACGACGAGCTCGGTCAGATAAGCAGTCTGGCTGGCCGGCTTGACCAGAGAGGGGACGCCCGCGATCAGCGTCGGGGCGATCTTCTCGAGCATGCCCCAGACGGGGAAGTTGAAGGCGTTGATGTGGACGGCAATGCCGTGCAGCGGGGTGAGGATATGCTGGGCGGAGAAGCTGTTGTCCTTCGAGAGCAGCTCGACGTCACCGTCGAGCAGCACGCGGGTGTTGGGCAGCTCGCGACGAGCCTTGGACGAGTAGGACAGCATGGTGCCGATGCCGCCTTCGATATCGACCCAGCCGTCGGCACGGGTGGCACCGGTCAGCGCGCTCTCGGCGTAGAATTCCTCTTTCATGTCCATCAGGACCTGGCCGAGGGCTTTGAGCATCTGCGCTCGCTCGTGGAACGATAGGGCACGCAGGTTTGGACCGCCGACCTCGCGGCCATAGGCGAGTGCTGCGGCGAAATCGATGCCCGTCGAATCGATGAATGCGACTGCGGCACCCGTCGAGGCATCGAGCAGCGGAACGCCCTGCTTGTCGCCGGGGGTCCAGCGGCCACAGACATAGCTTTCGAGGCGGCGCGGAACGCGAGCCGAAACATTCATGAAGTCATCCTTCCTGGATCGGTTTCTTCTGTGTGGTCGGCGGGGCACGAATGGCCCCGCCCTTCCAGAGGCTATTCGTCGTAGGAGAGCACGACCTTCTCAGTCAGCGGGTGACACTGGCAGGTCAGCACATAGCCGGCTTCGACTTCGTAGTCTTCCAGCGCATGGTTGGTGTCCATCTCGACCTCGCCTTCGAGAACCTTCGCCCGGCAGGTGGAGCAGACGCCCGCCTTGCAGGAGAAGGGCGCGTCCATGCTCTGGGCGATCGCTGCCTCGAGAAGGCTGACGCCGTGCTTGGGCATCTTGAAGGTCCGGGTGGTGCCGTCGAGCGTGACGGTGGCCTCGACCACGGCCGCGGCCTCCTCCGCGCTCACCGAAGCGACGCGGGTCTTCGCCCGGCCCGGCTGACCGGCGGCAAAGAGCTCGAACTTGATCTGTTCGTCTTTCAGCCCGTGCTCCTTGAGGCTGGCGACGATCGTCAGCATCATCGGCTCCGGCCCGCAGATGAAGGCAGCATCGACGGACTTCGGGTTGATCCAGGTGCGGAACAGGGCAACCAGCTTGTTCTCGTCGAGGCGGCCGGTGAAGAGATCGATTTCCTGGGCTTCGCTTTCGAGGATGTGCAGCACCGAGAAACGGCCGAGATAGGTGTTCTTCAGGTCCTCGAGCTCTTCGCGGAACATGATCGAATTGATCTGGCGGTTGGCGTAGACGAGGGTGAAGCGCGCCTTCGGTTCGCGGGCGAGCACCGTCTTGATGATCGAGAGAACCGGCGTGATGCCGGAGCCGCCGGCAAAGCCGAGATAGTGCTTCTCGGTCGTCGGATCGATGTCCATGTAGAAGCGGCCCATGGGCGGCATGGCCTCGATGACGTCGCCGGGCGTCAGGTTGGCATTGGCCCAGTTGCTGAAGGCACCGCCGTCGACGCGCTTGATTCCGACGCGCAGGACACCCTCGTCCTTGCCCGCACAGATCGAGTAGGACCGGCGCAGTTCTTCGCCCTCGAAATCGCGGCGGAAGGTGAGGTACTGGCCCTGGGTGAAGTCGAAGGCTGCGCGATCCTCCTCGCGCGGCTTGAGCGTGACGACGACCGCATCGCGGGTCTCATGCCGGATATCGGTCACGGTCAGGGGATGAAAGCGTGCCATGAGTTATGTCCTCCGCATCCTCAGATGCACTTGAAATAGTCAAAGGGTTCCAGACAGTCCGAGCAGCGGTAGTTCGCCTTGCACGGCGTCGAGCCGAACTGGCTCACCTTCTCGGTTCTCGTCGAGCCGCAACGGGGGCAGGCGACGGCGAGGTTCGAACCGGCAAGCCGGCTTGCGCGCGCCGTCAGCCGGCCATCGGCCGCGGTTCCGTCTATCGGCGGGGCGATGCCATAGGCGCGAAGCTTTTCGCGTCCGGCTTCGCTGATCCAATCGGTCGTCCAGGGCGGCGACAGCCGCCGCTCGAGACGCAGCTTCTCGATCCCGTGGCTTCTCAGCGCCGTCTCGATATCGAGATTGATCACCGTCGTCGCCGGACAGCCCGAATAGGTCGGGGTGACGGCGACGACGAGGGTATCGCCGTCCCAGGCGACGTCGCGGATGATGCCGAGATCGGTCAGGCTGATGACCGGGATTTCCGGATCCGGTACCTCGTCCAGCCAGCGCCAGACCTCTTTCGGTTCAGGCAATGTCCTGGCGTCCATGGCTTGAACCTCACCAGACCGAGTTGGGATAGGCCCGCTGCAGGAACTGCATGTCGGCGAGGATGTAGCCGAGATGCTCGGTGTGGACGCCGCGCTTGCCGCCCTTGTGCTGATAGGTGCCTTCCGGAAGAACCAGCGTCGCTTCGGCCAGCACGTCCGCCACCGACTTGTCCCAGGCCGCCTTGAGGGATGAGGGAAGCGGCGCAATGCCGGCTTCGGCGACAGCTTCATCGGCGGAGTCGTCGAGGAACATTTCGGCGGTATAGGGCCAGAGGTCATCGAGCGCCTTCTGCATGCGGCGGTGGCTCTCCTCGGTGCCGTCGCCGAGACGGATGACGAGGTCGGCCGAGCGTTCGAAGTGGTAGGAAACCTCCTTCAGCGCCTTGCCGGCGATCTCCGCCACGCGCGGATCTCTGGAAGAGACCAGCGCACGCAGCATTTCGAGGTGATAGGCGTCGAACAGGAACTGGCGCATCAGCGTCTTGCCGAAGTCGCCGTTCGGGCGCTCGACGAGGAGCACGTTGCGGAAGGCCGCCGCGTCACGCAGATAGGCGAGATTGTCGGCCGTGCGGCCCTTGCTCTCGACCTCGCCCGCAAGCCCGAGCCAGAACTGGGTCTGGCCGATCAGGTCGAGCGCGGTGTTGGCAAGCGCGATGTCCTCTTCGAGCACGGGCGAGTGGCCGCACCACTCGGACACGCAGTGACCGAGGATCAGCGTATTGTCGCCCATGCGCAGGAGCCATTCATAGAATGCGGCCTGATCGACCGCCGGGGTCGCGGTCGCCATCACATGTGCCCCACTTCAGCCGGAATGTCGAAGAAGGTCGGGTGACGATAGACCTTGGAGTTCGACGGTTCGAACAGCGGGCCCTTTTCCGACGGCGACGATGCGGTGATGTCTACCGACTTCACCACCCAGATCGAAACACCCTCGTTGCGGCGGGTGTAGACGTCACGGGCGTTGCGGATCGCCATTTCGGCGTCCGGAGCATGCAGGCTGCCGACATGGCGGTGATTGAGGCCGTGCTGGCCGCGGATAAAGACTTCCCAAAGGGGCCATTCGCTGGACATTGCTATTCCTCCCAGGTTCAGGTGACAGAGGGGAGCGGGCGGGCCGCTCCCGGATTGGATTGCTCAGGCAGCCCTGCGGCCGGCGCGGCGGGCTTCCTGCTTTTCGGCATGAGCCATGAGGCCATCGCGGAACCACGCGCCTTCTTCCCAGGCGGTGACGCGGGCACCGAGACGCTCGGCGTTGCAGGGGCCGTTGCCGGCGATGACGTTGAAGAACTCTTCCCAGTCCGGCTCGGAGAAGTCGTGGCCGCCCTTCTCCTCGTTCCAGCGCAGGTTCTCGTCGGGAATGGTCAAGCCCAGATACTTGGCCTGCGGCACCGTCTGGTCGACGAATTTCTGGCGCAGCTCGTCATTGGTGTTGATCTTGATCTTCCACTGCATCGACTGGGCCGAGTGGACCGAATCCTTGTCGGATGGGCCGAACATCATCAGGGCCGGGTACCAGAAGCGGTTGAGCGCATCCTGGGCCATCGCCTTCTGCTCCTCGGACCCGAAGGCCATCTTCATCATGATGTCGTAGCCCTGGCGCTGGTGGAAGCTCTCCTCCTTGCAGATGCGGATCATCGCCCTGCTATAGGGGCCGTAGGACGTCTTCTGCAGCTGCACCTGATTCATGATCGCAGCGCCGTCGACCAGCCAGCCGACCGCACCGATATCGGCCCAGTTGAGCGTCGGATAGTTGAAGATCGACGAGTACTTCATCTTGCCCGAATGCAGGAGGGCGAGCAGTTCGTCGCGGCTGACGCCGAGCGTTTCGGCGGCGGAATAGAGATAGAGACCGTGTCCGGCCTCGTCCTGCACCTTGGCAAGCAGGATCGCCTTGCGCTCGAGGGTCGGCGCGCGGGTGATCCAGTTGCCTTCCGGCAGCTGGCCGACGATTTCGGAATGGGCGTGCTGGCCGATCTGGCGGATCAGCGTCTTGCGATAACTCTCTGGCATCCACTCCTTTGGCTCGATCTTCTCGCCCCGATCGATGCGCTCCTGAAAGGCGCGTTCTTCGTCCGACATCTCGTTCAGCGACTTCACCCGATCGCTGTCGGTCTTGACCATTTGCGCATACATGGCGGGCTCCTCCCTGCTCAGATCCGTTCAATGATGATGGCGATGCCCTGCCCGACCCCGATACACATCGTGCAGAGCGCATAGCGCCCGCCGGTGCGGTGGAGCTGGTACATGGCGGTGGTGACGAGGCGGGCTCCGGACATGCCGAGCGGATGGCCAAGCGCGATGGCGCCGCCATTCGGATTGACGTGTGCGGCGTCGTCCGGCAGCTTGAGCTCCCGAAGAACGGCGAGCGCCTGCGCGGCAAAAGCCTCGTTGAGTTCGATCAGGTCCATCTGCGAGAGCGTGAGACCGGCGCGCTCCAGAACCTTGCGGACTGCCGGCACCGGGCCGACGCCCATGATGCGCGGCTCGACGCCGGCCGCGGCCATGGCGACGAACCGGGCGCGCGGCACGAGGCCCTGTTCCCTGGCCATCGCCTCGGAAGCGATCACAAGGGCGGCGGCGCCATCGTTGACGCCCGAAGCGTTGCCGGCGGTGACGGTGAGGTCGGGACCGTTGACGCCCTTCAGCTTGGCAAGCTGCTCCGCCGTGGTACCCGGACGGGGATGTTCATCAACCGAAACGACCAGCGGCTCGCCCTTCTTCTGCGGGATCGTGACGGGGACGATCTCGTCGGCGAAGATGCCGGCTGCCTGGGCGGCCGCCCAGCGGGCCTGGCTGCGGGCCGCGAATGCATCCTGGTCGGCGCGGCTGACATTATACTGCTCGGCGACATTGTCCGCCGTCTCCGGCATGGAATGGGTGCCGAACTTCTTCTTCAGTTCCGGATTGGGAAAACGCCAGCCGATCGTCGTGTCGTAGACGGCATTGGAACGGGAAAAGGCCGCATCCGCCTTCGGCATGACGAAGGGTGCACGCGTCATACTCTCGACGCCGCCAGCGATCACCAGGTCGCAGTCGCCGCCGCGGATCGCCCGTGCGGCCATGCCGACGGCGTCCATGCCGGAACCGCAGAGGCGGTTGACGGTGGTGGCGGGCACGTTGATCGGCATGCCGGCCAAGAGGACGGCCATGCGGCCGACATTGCGGTTGTCCTCGCCGGCCTGGTTTGCGCAGCCGAAGATGAGGTCATCGACCCTAGACCAGTCGACGCCGGGATTGCGCTCCATGAGGGCCACGAGCGGCAATGCAGCGAGGTCATCTGCCCGTACGGACGCGAGTGCCCCGGCATAGCGACCAATGGGCGTGCGCACCGCGTCACAGATAAAGGCTTGCTGCATGATTCGCTCCTCCTCAAGCACGCTTCCTGTCGGCGCCAATTCAGATTAACCAACCGACCGGTCAATATATAGTCTTAAAACATCACATTGAAAAGGCCTTTTGTGTCTTTCGTGTGATGTTTCGGCGCAAACCTGCACTCGCGCGCGAGAAATCATTCCATATCCCGCACTTAGCTCACCTCTGTGGAAAATTGCCTCCGATTTCCGGGGTCCGCCGACGTCAGCATCCGACCAGCGCGGCGAAATCGCCTTTGCCGGCGCAGGCAGGGTTGCCTTCCACGCTCGCAGAAACGACTGCATGTCCGGAAGCGGACGTTGCGTGACCCGACAGGCTTCATGCGACGACAAGAATTCATAGTCGTCAAAATGCACCCGGTGCGATCGGTTGTTTGTTGTCCCGGCAGCATGGCTCGAAGCCCGGATTTGGCCTCCCGCGACGACCTGGTTTCCTTGCCTACACGTCGAAATTTGTCGGCAAGACAATCATATCCCGGATCGTGACGTTTCGCGGTCGGGTCAGCATGAAGATGATGGCGTCGGAGACCTCCGAGGGCTCGATCAGACTCCCGCTGGCTTTCGCTTTTTCAAGGTTCTCCGCGGGCCAATCGGCAAGCAGAGCGGAGACCACTGGGCCGGGCGAGACCTGGCCCACTCTGATGCCGTGGTTCTTCAACTGCCGGCGCATGATCTGGACGAAACTGGTGATCGCCCATTTGGAACTGGAATAGACCGGCTCCCATGGGATCGGCGCATGGCCGGCGACGGAGCAGGTGACCAGGATGTCCCCGGTTCCCCGCTCGATCATATGCGGGGCGACAGCGTGCACGTTCTTCATGACCGCGTTCACGTTGAGATTGAGCATCCGATCGATTGCGGCCCCATCGGTTTCGATCAGATCGCCGCCAATATAGGATCCTGCGTTGCAGTGCAGGATATCGAGGTGGTCCACCTTCGCCAGGATTTCCGGCACCATGGCTGCGCAGCTTGCTGCGTCCAGAAGGTCGGTCACCTGTATGACAACAGCGTCACCAAACTCAGCGGCGAAGGTCTCAAGCGCCTGTCTGTTGTAGTCGACCATCACGACCCTGGCGCCGGCATCGATCAGGGCGCGGGTCGTCGCAAGCCCAATCCCTGAAGCTGCACCGGTGACCGCAGCGATCTTTCCTTCGAGTGATTTCGTCATCTCGTGTCTCACCTCTTGATTTCAGACAGAAAGGAAGCCGCCGTCGACTGGCAGGACCGCACCACTGATCATGGGCGCGTCCTCTGAAACGAGCATTGCGATCGATCGTGCGACGTCGTCGACCTCTGCAAAACGCTCCATCGGGTGGCGAACCATCATCGGGTCTCGTTTGGAGGGCTCGGACCATGCTTTCGCGGCAAGTTCCGTCATGGTCACCGTCGGCGCCACTGCATTGACGCGAATGCCATGCGCGCCGAGTTCCTTGGCCATAACGCGGGTTGCGCCTTCCAGTCCGGCCTTCGAAGCCGCATAGGCCACGTGGTCCACGAAACCACGATGTCCGGCAATCGAGGTCACATTCACGATCGTACCGCCTCCGCCGTTGGCAATGCGGGCGCGGGCAAATTCCTGCGCACAGATCAGCGCGGCCCGTAAATTGATGCCGAGTACCTGTTCATAGCCCTCTTCAGTCATGTCGAGGACGCTCTCGAGCACGTTCGTTCCCGCGCAATTGATCAGAGCGTCTGCGAGCCCTGCCTTCTTCATCGCGTCGCGTGCTGCGGCATTGTCGGCGAGATCGACCGAAATAACGGTAGTGCCAAAGGCTTGCGCCAAATGATCAAGATCGGACTGGGAGCGCGAAAGCCCGATGATGCGCGCGCCACGACGAGTGAACAATTCAACGCAGGCGCGGCCTATACCCTTGCCGGCGCCCGTAATTATGATCGTCTTCCCGGTGAAGTCTGACATGGATGATCCCTCGATGCGTCTTGCTCAGGGTGAGATTCTCAGTTCGCCTTGCCTGTCGAACACGTGGGCCGCGGCAGGATCGACATCGAGCCTAATCCTGTCCCCCGGCCTCAACGGGTGGCGCTCGCGAAAGGCGCACAAGATCCGCTGCCCGGCCAATTGGGCTGCGAGGAGTATTTCTGCCCCCGTCGGCTCGATCAGTTCGACGGTCGCCGGTACCCCCATTTCGCCATGGTGCAGAACCCACTGGTCAGGGCGAACCCCGTAGATGACGTCTTGCCCGTTGGTCGCCCGGGTGCCTTGCGGAAGAGGAAGGGTCGACCCGTCCGCAAGCCGCGCTGAGTTCAAGGCAAGGTCGATCGTGGCCGGCAGCATGTTCATCGCCGGCGATCCGATGAAACCGGCGACAAAGGTATTGGCCGGTCTGTCGTAAAGCTCCAGTGGCGCTCCGATCTGCTCCACCTTGCCACTGCGCAGCACGACAATGCGGTCCGCCATGGTCATGGCTTCGATCTGGTCGTGCGTGACATAGACTGATGTGGCGCCGAGGCGCTGGTGAAGAGCCTTGATCTCCGAACGCATGTCCACGCGCAGCGCAGCGTCGAGGTTCGACAAAGGCTCGTCGAAAAAGAAGGCCTTGGGGCTGCGAACCATCGCGCGTCCCATGGCGACACGCTGCCGCTGGCCACCGGAGAGCGCTTTCGGATATCGGTCCAGATAGGGCGTAAGCCGCAACATCTCGGCCGCCTTGTCGACCTTGGCGTTGCGATCGGAAAGACTCTCTCCGCGCAGCTTCAACGCGAAAGCCATGTTCTCCCGGACCGTCATATGCGGATAGAGCGCGTAGTTCTGGAACACCATGGCTACGTCACGGTCCTTCGCTGCGATGTTGTCGACGCGATGTCCACCGAGCTTGATCGTGCCACCGGTGATTTCTTCGAGGCCGGCAAGGGTCCGAAGCAATGTAGACTTGCCGCAACCAGAAGGTCCCACCAGCACCACGAATTCACCATCCGCGATGTCGAACGAGATGTTGCGCAGTGCGTGGTAAGAGCCGTAATATTTGTCGACCTGGTCGAGCTCTATCGTCGCCATATCTCAATCCTCAGTCAGTTGAAGCGGCGAGGCCGCCGGTCTTTTGGGATGGGTGAACGGTCAGCTTCAGCATGGCTTGTGTCCTGCCTCGGCTGCTGCGATCCAATGTCCGCCGATCCATCTCAGGTGCCGAGTTGGATCTGGATCTTGACGGAGGACGGCTTCGGCCGCACCGCGTAGTCAAACGCCGCAATGGAATCCTCGAAGGCGTAGGTGTCGGTGATCAGAGCATCGACGTTGATCTGGTTGGAGCCCAGGAGCGCGATGATGCGCGGGTAGACATGGGCGTAACGGAATACATGTTCGACGCGCAGTTCCTTGGTTTGTGCGATGACGACATCGAACAGAACCGGCTTCACCGGCATACCCACGAAGATGAGGGCGCCGCCGGGGCAGGCATGGTGGACGGTGTCTGCGACGACGTCGGCCGCGCCGGAGCATTCGAAAACCACATCGACGCCCCAGGCGTCGGTTTCCCGGGCGATAACACTCTGCAGGTCCTGCGATCGCACGTTGACGGTCACGATGGCTGAGCTGAGCTTGCGCGCCACGGCAAGTTTCTCGTCGACTACGTCGGTGACGATGACTTTGGCGCAGCCAGCCGACAGTGCCGCGATTGCCGTCACCATGCCAATCGGTCCCGCACCCGTGACCAGTGCGATCGCCCCGGGCGTCAGCCTTGCCTTGGCGACAGCGTGGAAGCCTACGGCGAGCGGCTCGACCATGGCGCCGGCGGCATAGGAAACATTGTCCGGAAGCTTGAAGGTAAAGGCCGCCGGGTGGACTACGCTCGGCCTCAATACGCCATGCACCGGGGGGGTCGCCCAAAAGCGCACTGCCGGATCGAGATTGTAGAGACCCAGCCGCGACGCGCGACTTTGAGGGTCGGGAATGCCGGGCTCCATGCACACGCGGTCGCCGACCTTCAGGTTCTGGACCGCGCTGCCGACCTCTTCGATGATGCCGGCTGCTTCATGGCCGAGGATCATCGGCTCGCGGACGACGAAGGGACCGATGGCGCCGTGCGTATAATAGTGAACGTCCGATCCGCAGACCCCCACGGTCTTGATCGCAATACGGACGTCGGTTGGACCGAGCACCTCTTTCGGGTCCAGGTCGCGAATGCGCAGTTCGTCTTTTCGTTCGAGAACGAGCGATCTCATATCTTCAGCCCTTTCGGATAATGAATGCGGCGAGCGCCAGGCAGAGCACCGTCGCCACCCACAGGGGCAGCACGCCCTCAAGAAAGCGCATCCAAAGAAGATGCACCAGGATCAGGATCACGACCGAGATGAAGCCTCTGTCGAAGCCGTTGGTGCGGATCGGTAGGAACCCGTCGCGCTCGGGTTTCTGGGGTTGAATGCCAGCCATCAATTTATCCTTTCAATGCGCCGAACGTCAGGCCGGTCACGATGTGCTTCTGGACGAAGCCGAGCACGACCAGAGCCGGGAGCGTGGTCAGGAACGCCATGGCCGCCATCTCGCCCCAGTTCGTTCCGGTGACCGAGACATATTCGGCGAGCGCTGTCGTCACGGTTCTGGCGTCAGCCGACGAGGTGAGCGTCGCTGCGAACAGGTACTCATTCCAGGCGAAGATCCAGGTGAGGATGAAGGTGACGGCCAATCCGGGGCGTGCCAGCGGCAGGATGACGTGGGAGAGCACCTGGCCGGTTGTCGCCCCATCGACGCGTGCCGCTTCGTCCAGCTCCAGCGGTATCCCGTCCAGCATGCCTTTCAGGAGCCAGATGGCGAAGGGCAGGTTGAACACGCAATAAAGGAGGATCAGACCGATTTTCGTGTCGAACAACATGAAGTCGCCGAAGACGAACCATTTGGTGAACAGCAAAAAGAGCGGCAGCAGAAAGACGGCAGGCGGCGCCATGCGGTTGGTGATCAGCCAGAAGAATACGTTGTCACCGCCGCTGATCTTGTAACGCGACAGCCCGAACGCAGCGAGCAGGCCGAGCGCGCAGACAAGCGCTGCATTCGATGTCGCCACGACCATCGAATTCCAGAGATATTGCAGGAAGGTCGAGCTGTTCAGGACGGCTAGAAAATTGTCCCAGTAGAGATCGTCGATGAGGACTGATTTCGAATACAGCTTCACCCGAGGCCGCATCGAAACGACCAGCATCCACCAGACCGGAAGAAGGGTCAGGAAGGTCAGGCCAATCCAGAGGACGAAGGAACCTATACCGGAGCGTTTCATTGTGCGCCTCCCTTGCGGCCGGTCATTGCGACGAAGAGCAGCCAGCTCAAAACGATCGTGACGTAGAGCGTGAGAAGGGACATGGCGGCGCCGTAGCCATAATCCGTCTTCGGAAAGACGTTGATCCAGATATGAAGGCCGATAAACCGGGTCGCCTCGGCCGGGCCGCCTTTGGTCAGCATCCAGATTTCGTCGACGGAGCGAAGGGCGTCCATCAGCCGGATGAAGACGGTTGTCAGCAAAACCGGCTTCAGCATCGGCACGATCACGTACCAGAAGATCTGCAGCTTGTTGCCGCCGTCGATCTGCGCCTGCTCCAGTGGTTCTTTCGGCAGGGCGGTAAGCCCCGCCATCAGCGACAGCGTGACAAACGGCGTCCAGTGCCACAGGTCCATGATGATCGCCGTGCCGAAGGCGTGATAGGCATTGGTCGAGATGTTGTAGTCGATGCCGAACCACAGTTTCAGGTAATAAGGCACGATGCCGAAGCCCGGAACGCAGAGCAGCCGCCAGGTCGCGCCGACTGCAATCGGCGCAACAACGATGGGCAATGTGTGGATCGTGCGGAAGAACTGCCGGCCCCAGAGGCGGTCCGCCATCAACGCGCGGGCCAGCACATAGCCGAGCAACAGCTCGCTGATGACCACGATGAAGGCGAAGACCAGCGTGCGCGCAAGCGAGTTGAGGAATGTCGTGTCAAAAACGAGGTTACGGTAATTCTGGAGACCGGCCCAACGCAGGGTGGGATCGAGCGCATTGGTGTTCCAGTCGAAGAAACCGACATAAAGGATGTAAATGAAGGGAATGAACCCGACAACGAACAGGATTAGGGTGGCTGGCGCTAGAAACAGCCATCCGATGTTGGATTGTCTCATCCTACGCTCCGTCAGACGTCATTGGTATCAATTCGACCAGCAGCTTTGTGAACAAGTCCGCAACCTCCAGTGAGGAAGGGGCGGCCACCTTGCTGAAGGCGGCCGCCTACCGCTGGGAGGGGCGGCTTCTTACTTGCGGTAGCCGAGCTTCACGAGTTCAGCTTCAGCCGCAGTGGCGGCCTGGTCCAGAGCGTCGTCCGGCTTGATCTCGCCAACGATCGCCTTGTAGATGAACGGCGCGACAGCCTGCAGGACTTGCGAGTGGAACGGGTATGGCGGCGCTCCGGCGAAGAGCTTTCCGTCATCACGCATCAGCGTGTAGTAACCGTTCATCTTCTTGTCCTGCTCGACGATTTTGGGGTCGTCGTAGGTCGAGTTCATGACGATGCGGGAGCCGGCCAGCGCCCAGTCCGTCTGCACGGAAGCCTGCCCGATATACTGCAGGAAGAGCAGCGAGGCGTCCTTGTTCTTGGAAGAATGCGGGATGCCGAAGGCGCCGCCGTCGTAGTAGCCGATGTACCCCTTGCCGGATCCGGCCGCTTCCATCACGCCTGCCTCAACCGGCGGCAATGCCACGCCCACTTTGCCGACGACGGTCGATTTGCTTTCGTCGGTCGCGATCCACGCAGCGTTCTCGCCGTAGACGAGGCCCTGGGCTGCGCGACCGGCTGCAAATGTGCCTGCAACCTCGTCCCAAGTGGACGACGTTGATTCCGGCGGCGCATATTTCAGGAGATCTACCCAGTAGTTGAGCGCCTTCTTCGCCGCAGCGGAGTTCATCTGGCCGCCATTGGCTTCCGTGGCGGCGAAGGTCGTGCCATCGATGCCCCAATTGTAAACGCCAAAGGTCGGCGCGACCGACTCGAAGAACTCGTAGAAGGCAGCGGGGTGGCTCGACGAGGCCTGTACGGTCGTGCCCCAAAGCTCCTTGTCTGCGCCATATTCCGTGAAGAACTTGGCGATCTGGGTGTATTCCTCATGCGTGGTCGCGGGCTTCAGATCCGCACCGGTCGCATCCTTGTAGGCCTTCTGGATCGCGGGATCCTCGAACAGATCCTTGCGGTAGAGATAAGGCTTGATGAATGCTTCCATGGGCACGCCCATGACATTGCCAGACTTCGGATCCTTGAAATAGTTCAGGAACGTGGTGAAATTCTCCGGCTTGAAGTCCGGCGACGCGATCTTTGCGTTGTCGGCGAGCGACTTGGTGATATCCACCAGGAAGTTGCGGGCCAGGTAGGTGTAAACGATGTCCTGCTCGATGTAGACGAAGTCGTAGATGCCGGTATTGGCCTCCATGTCCTTGATCGTCTTGTCGTACATCTGGTCCCAGGATGTCGCCTCGAATTCGACCTTGATGCCGGTCTCCTCGGTGAATTTGGGGCCGAGTATCTGCTCGACATATTTCGATGCTGGGGTCGATTCCGAGATGCCCCGGATGGTCACGCCCTGATAGGGTTGCGCGGCAGTCTTCCACCAGGAATCCTGAGCAAGAGCGGTCGAGCACCAAAGGCCAAGTGAAATGCAGCCGACGCCCGCGGCTTTGACGAAACTGTTCATTGTTCTCCTCCATTTGGGTCGCAAAATCGGTCCGGTTGGGCGCTCTTAACTCTCCTCCGACACGCTCAACGGACCTCAATATTTGTGGATCGAACAGGTGGACACAAGCGCGGCCGTTGCGCCATACTGATACTTTCATGCGCGAAATGCCGAACAAATCGGTGAATTCTTGTGTGCATCGCACAACTCAATATTGGTCGTCGACACAAATGAGCATGTCGGATTGAACTGGAGGATGTTCGCAATGTCAGTTATGTCGCCCACGGTCGCGAGGTTCGAATATGTGTTGACCGGCGCGGACGAGACGTTCCTCTGGCGCCGTGATGATTATCCGTGGGAGCGCAATGTCTGGAATTTCCATCCAGAGGTAGAGATTCACTACATCTCCAACGCCAGCGGCGTTCTGCTTGCAGGTGATCATGTCGGTGCATTCACGCCGGGCCATATCTCGTTGATCGGCAGCAACCTGCCGCACGACTGGGTGACGCCGCTCGGCCCCGATGAGCGTATTCCAGGACGCGATATCGTCATCCAGTTTCTGCCGTCCAAGCTGGAGCAGGCTTCTGCCTTTCTCCCGGAACTGGCGGGGCTGCGTGATTTTTTCATCCGTGCGCAGCGCGGGCTTTCTTTCAAGGGTCGGGCGAGGGAGAAGGCGGAGGCGTTGATACTCGACATGGAGTTCCAGACCGGCTCGGCGCGCCTCTCGACCTTCCTGTCATTGCTCTCGCTGCTGCGGGATACTGACGAGGTCGATACGCTGTCTTCGGAAGCCTACGTGCCGGACTTGAGTTATGGTTCTCTCGAGGCCTTGCAACAGGTCTTCGCGTATATCTTTGCCAATCTCTCGGAGGACATCCGCTTGCCAGACATGGCTCGCATGGTCGGTATGAGTGATAGTTCATTCTCGCGATTCTTCAAGAAGAACAGCGGCAACAGCTTCACTGACCACGTCAACAAGCTTCGGATCTGGAAGGCGGGTCAGCTATTGACCGACACCTCGCTGCCGGTGACGGACATCTGCTTCGAGGTGGGATATCGCAATCTGTCGAATTTCAACCGGATGTTTCTTCGCCACCACAACTTGACGCCGACAAGATATCGGAAACTATCCACCAACCGCAGAATTGTTCCCTTACCTCAGACAGGGGCAGACCAGATGTCTGCGCGGTCAGTCTAGCAACTGGTCGGTAAGGCGCGCGCGGCGAGAAGATGTATTCTCTCTTCGCGAGTTCACTGCGCCTGAATCAGGTCTGCTCCTCCGACGCGACGGCGGCGCCAAGGCGGTGTCACACTGGTCCTGTCTGTTACGTCTTGCTCCCATCAGGAGCATTGTCGACGCTGGAAGCTGACGGTGTTCGGCCGGCCGGAATAGAAATACGAGATGTGTGATAAGTTCGCCGACCTCTTCCGGCTGCACACCGTTTTCCAGAGCACGTTCGATATGGGTAGGGGGACGGACAGAGCGGAGTGCCGTTTTTTTGCGGTTGAAAGGAGGCGAACCTGACGGCGATCTTTTCGCCGTTGAATTTCCAAGAATACTCGCGTCTGATGCCTACATCGAGTTCCCAGGCGCTAAAGCCACAACGCCGAGATTGGCACCGCGGACAGGCGTTCCCCGAATGGGATCACCTTGTGGTGGTCGTAAAGGACCATGCCTGATGCAAATCGCTCGCCGCATCCTTCGGCCAAAATTCGCAGTCCAGAAAAATCGGAGTTCGTGACGGATGCTGCCGCTTTTATCTCGATACCGACAATCCGTCCTTGCCTGTCTTCGATGACGATATCGACTTCATTCTGCTGCTTGTCACGAAAATGCGAAAACTCAAATCGGGTATGTGCGGCGCTGGCGAGTTTAAGGATCTCCCCAAAAACGAAAGTCTCCAGCAACGCCCCGAACTGCCCTCTGTCGTCTCGGAGCCTCTCGAGGGAGAGATCACGGAGAGATGCGAGAAGACCAGAATCGAGAAAATGTATTTTCGGGGTCTTGGTCAGGCGCTTCAGTTTGTTGGAAAACCAGGGCTGAACGGTTCGGGCGATGAATAGGCTCTCGAATATGCCGACGTATTTCTGGGTCGTGATGTGGTTCATCCCTATGGCTGCGCCAATTCCGGAGTAGTTCACGAGTTGTCCCGAATGCTCTGCCAGGATGCGCAGCAGCCGCGGCATTTGCGCAATCTGTTCGATTTGCGCGACATCGCGCACGTCGCGTTGAACGACCGCCTGGATATAATCCGAATACCAGTCCTGTCTGCGGCTCAATGTTTTGCGGCCTATAGCCTCGGGATATCCACCGGCCAAGACCGCAGCCATCAAGTCGTCGCCGACGATGGCTTCTCCGCCCCTAGCTTCATTTTGAAAGGCGTCGCGCAGGAAGCTGCTGCCGGCGGTTCTGATCTCGCTTTGCGCAAGCGGCAGCAGTCGAACGACTTCCATGCGTCCTGCGAGCGAGTCCGCCACGCGTGGCAGCGTCATGAGATTAGCTGAACCGATGAGGAGGAAGCGTCCTGGGCGCTGGTCAGTATCCACACTTTCTTTGATTGCCAGCAACAGCTCGGGGGCGCGCTGAATTTCATCGATGACGGCACGATTTATACGTCTTACAAAGCCAACTGGATCCTGTCGCGCTGCGTCCAGGGTGGTCGCATTGTCCAGGGTGTAATACTCCATAGCTTCGTTGGCCATCTTCTTTGCCAACGTCGTTTTTCCCGATTGTCGGGGACCGACGATCAGAACCACTCTCGTGTCTGACATGGCATCGGCAACGCGTTGCTCGACGAGCCTTGGATAAAGCGCCACAGTCCCACTCCTCTCGATGACCGTTTGAAATTACGATGATGACCAATTGAAAGTCAAGGCGTAACCATTTGAAATCTTGATGGCGACGGATTGAAACTAGAGGTCAGAAATACATGGCGTGACGTATGGCGATATAAGGGGCGAAACGCTACGCAGGCCCTGCTGAACCTCTAGCTGTTTGATGACCGGAACTGATCTAGCTGAAACGCGTCGGGGGAGCGGACCAAGAGCAGTACGAAAGCAAACTTGTGTATACTTTGATCCCAACGCAGCTCTAGCAGATGAAAGGAATGCACCGCCTTGAAAGGATTCAGGCTCGCGACCCCATCATTCAGTATCTTTGGCAGCATCGTTGCGGATCGGAATGACCGAAATGGGGGCGCAAGGAGACTGGCGGCTCACAGACGACAAAGCTACCTGAGCGGACGTGCAGACTTTCAAATATCGACGTGGCTTTCGGCCGATAAAACTACCCTCGACGCTTTTGAATCCATGAGACGTCCCCGGGACCTGGTGCGGTCAGATGTCCCCATCTTGCCCCGGCGAGCGTTCCATCGGTGCGTCGGCAATGGCGAACTTATGAATGGGCATGATTGCCTCCTTCGTGATGGGATATTGCACACCACCGCGGCGCTAACGCCGGTGGACGATCCAGAGCGCCCGGACGGCTTCGATTTTGATTCCACGATTGGCCGGCCGCTGTCGCGTGGGGCCTCAGCCGCCTTTCCAACGCACAGGACTTCGGATTGTTTACAAAATTCTGCGTGGCAGCGACGCAACGTAGCACCGCGCCTTTGAAACATCGGACATGATGGCCCGGTCGAAGCGGCGCGACAGCTGGGGAAAACTGCCCGGTAGGTCTCTCAGCCGGCGATGAATTCCAGTATTTCGGCGTTCACTGCTGGCAGGCTCGCCAATTTTGCCTTTCGCATCGCAGACACAGGCACCGGACAATCCTAGGCAGTTCATGACTTGAGAAACGCGGCTGCCCAGGACTCGCCATGCCGGGCTCTGTCGCAAGAATTCCAATTGGCCGCGAAGAGGCCTTCCTACGCCGCAGTCAGGCGGTTTTGGCGTCGAGGTTCTGCGCGCGCATTGCCACAACCTCGGTGAGCGCACTGGGCCCAATGCCGAAGGCCCATTCAACGATGCGTGCTTCTCCACGGACGTCCCTCGTCAGATTGAAAATCGCAGCCGGTGACCTCGCCCTCAAAATGGCGCCACTTGAAATCACTCGTCAAAAATCTCGCTGAAAATTCTCAGCGCTCTTTCGGGCACAACCGAATTTTTTGCAACAGAGCGGTCTTGATGGGATGTGAACCTGCGACCCACTGTTAGCGCCGACGATGCCATTGAAAAATAGCGCTTGCTTCGACTTCTTGCCCCTCGCTGGAGTATATGCGCTGGTGTTTCGGTCCAGGCCTCCTCGAGGGAGGCGACGTTCTCTGTGCCTCCGGACAAGTCGTGCTGGCGGAGTTTCGATCCACGCCTCCGCCAAGGAGGCGACATCCATGAACTGCGGATAATGCCGTTGCAGTATCCGGTTTCGATCCACGCCTCCGCGAGGGAGGCGACAGCTCTTCCTCAACCTCGATTCTGAGGTTGGCCGTGTTTCGATCCACGCCTCCGCGAGGGAGGCGACCGACAACCCCTGCATTGCCGCGCAACACGTCGGTGTTTCGATCCACGCCTCCGCGAGGGAGGCGACGGCTTGCCGACACGATCAACCTGACCCTGATCGAGTTTCGATCCACGCCTCCGCGAGGGAGGCGACACGCGCGGTGCATTGCGGCTGTCGTGGACGATGCGGTTTCGATCCACGCCTCCGCGAGGGAGGCGACGTCAGTTGCGGCCAGATGTTCGAAGGGCAGTAGATGTTTCGATCCACGCCTCCGCGAGGGAGGCGACGGTCCGACGTCGCGCGCGAAAAGCGAGTAGCGACGTTTCGATCCACGCCTCCGCGAGGGAGGCGACGCGGC
>UEGQ01000001.1 GCA_900466005.1 Hyphomicrobiales bacterium | reverse complement strand
CCCACCTCGGATGCGTACTGATGTCGTCCGGATCAGCTCGAAATAAATAAAGCCCGGCCAAGGCCGGGCTTTATTCACTTGGGTGGTGTCCCGTTGTCCGCAAGCACGTTGCCGACAAGGTAAAGCGAGCCACCAATCAGGATTCGTGGTGCAGCCTCGCCTGTTGCCAGGCGACTCCGAATAGCCTCCAGAGACTCCGCCACGGATGACATGGGCGACGCCTGCAAGCCGGCATCCGATGCGGCTTGCGCCAAAGCGACAGGATCCAGCGCGGCATCGGTTCCTCTGATCGGCACCGTGAAGACCTCTTGGGCAAGCCCGACGAAGGCGTGGAAGTAGCCAACGGGATCCTTGGTATTGATCATTCCCGTGATCAGGTAGAGCGGGCGCGGCTGTCTCTCCTCGAAACCCGCCATCGCCTCTGCGATGACTTCGCCTGCGCCGGGATTATGGCCTCCATCGATCCATATCTCCGCCCCATCAGGGGTGTGCGGCATCAGCGCGCCGGCGACAAGCCGCTGCAGACGGCCGGGCCATTCAACCGATGTCATCGCCTTTTCGGCCATGGCCTCTGTTACATCGAAGCCAGCGGCCTTCACCGCGCGGATGGCCGCCGCCGCATTGGCGTATTGATGGCGACCGGGCAGCCGCGGCAGCGGAAGATCGGAAAGGCCGAATTCGTCCTGGTAGATCAGGCGACCCTGCTCCTCATAGGCGAGGAAATCCTGCCCGAAGACCGACATCGGACAGCCAAGGCGTTCCGCCGTCGAGAGGAGAACATCGCGCGCTTCCTCGTGTTCCTGATGCCCGATCACGACCGGGCATCCACGTTTCATGATACCTGCCTTCTCCGCCGCGATCAGTTCGACGCGATCACCGAGATAGGATTGGTGATCGAGTGAAATCGGCATGACCACCGATACGGCCGGGTGCTCGATGACATTGGTCGCATCGAAGCGTCCGCCAAGGCCCACTTCGATGATGGCAACGTCGGCAGGGTGCTCTGAAAACAGGATGAAGGTGACGGCCGTCAGAATCTCAAAAACAGTGATCGCCTGCCCGTCATTGGCTTGTGCAACTCGCCGAAGCGCATCCGCAAAGACGACGTCATCCACCAGCTCTCCCCGCCCACCCTTTCGGCCAAGACGATAGCGTTCGTGCCAACGGACGAGGTGCGGCGAGGTATGGACGTGGACGCCGAGCCCGCCGGCCTCGAGGATCGCGCGGCAGAAGGCCGTGACCGAGCCCTTTCCGTTGGTGCCGGCAACATGGATCACCGGCGGCATCCGCAAGTGCGGGTTACCGAGCGCTTCGAGCAGACGGCAGATGCGGCTGAGAGAAAGATCGAAGCCCTTGGGATGCAGTCCCATGAGCTTGTCGATCTCGTGCTCCGCCTCACTGAATGCAGGCTTGTTCATAACGGATTCCGCGCTCCGGATTTGCCGGAGGGAGTTCGGGGTGAGCTGCGCTTCTTCCTCTCCAAGGCAGAGCGTCAGGCGGCGGCCGGCTGCCTCATCATCATACGGAGCAGCCGAGCAAGAAGGGCCGGGATGTCGTGCCTCTTGGCGACCATGTCCACCATGCCGTGCTCGAGCAGGTACTCCGAGGTCTGGAAGCCTTCCGGCAGCTTCTCGCGAATCGTTTGTTCGATCACACGCTTGCCGGCAAAGCAAATCTCGGCGCCCGGCTCGGCTATGTGGAGGTCGCCCAGCATTGCGTAGGACGCAGTCACGCCACCGGTCGTGGGGTTGGTCAGAACGACGATATAGGGAAGCCCGGCTTCCTTCAGCATCTCGACCGCAACCGTCGTTCGCGGCAACTGCATGAGCGAGAGAATACCCTCCTGCATTCGCGCCCCGCCCGAGGCCGGGAACATGACGAGCGGGCACTTCTCGACGATGGCCCGCTCGAACGCCTTTACGATGGCTTCGCCGGCGGCGATGCCGAGCGAACCGCCCATGAAATTGAATTCGTGGACAACGGCGACGAGCTTCACCCCTTCAACCGTCCCGAGGCCAGCCAGGATCGTGTCTTCCTGCTCAGTCTTTAGACGGCTGTCCTTCAGGCGATCGGTGTATTTCTTGGAGTCGCGAAACTTCAGCGGATCCTGCGCGACCTTCGGCTGCGGCAGGGCCTCATAGGCTCCGTTGTCAAAGAGATCCAGAAGTCGGGCTTTCGCCGGCATCTTCATGTGATAGCCCGAGGACGGAATCACCCATTTATTCTCTTCGAGGTCCTTGTGAAAGACCATCTCGCCGGTTTCAGGGCATTTGATCCAGAGGTTTTCCGGAACCTCACGACGGCCGAGCATGGAATTGATGCGCGGCCGCACGTAATTGGTAATCCAGTTCACGTCACTAAACTCCTGACTGATGTCACCGATATGGGGTGCTATTCTGCTGCGGCAAGCCGCGCGGCGCGGACGCCGGTCGCCAGTCCCTGCACCAGGGTCGCGACGGCCTGCACCGTATCCGCACTCGCCGTTCCGTCCTTGTTGAGGCTTAGCGCAACCTGGTTCACGATCGCTGTGCCGACGACGACCCCGTCGGCATTGGCGCCGATCAGGCGGGCGTGCTCGGCCGTCTTGACACCGAAGCCGACACAAATCGGCAGATCGGTGTGCGCCTTGATGCGATTGACGGCCACAGCCACCTTGGATGGGTCTGGCAGAGCGGAGCCAGTGATCCCCGTCATCGAAACGTAATATACAAAGCCCGACGTGTTCTTCAGCACCGTCGGCAGACGTCGATCGTCTGTCGTCGGAGTCGCCAGTCGGATGAAGTTGATGTCTTTCCTGCGCGCTGGGATGCAAAGCTCATCATCCATTTCCGGCGGCAGATCAACGACGATCAGGCCGTCGATTCCTGCTTCGAGCGCCGCGTCCAGGAACTTCTCCACGCCGAAAACATAGATCGGGTTGTAGTAACCCATCATGACGATCGGCGTGTGCTGGTTTCCCTTCCGGAATTCGCTGGCCAATTGAAGCGTCTTTTTCAACGTCTGTCCGGATTTCAGTGCCCGCTGGCCTGCCATTTGGATCGCCGGACCGTCCGCCATCGGATCAGAGAACGGCATGCCGAGCTCAATCACGTCGGCACCGGCCTCGGGCAAGGCCTTCATAATGGCGAGCGACGTTTCGAAGTCGGGATCTCCGCCCATGAAGTAGGTGATCAGCGCCGGCCGGCCTTCCGCCTTCAGCTCGGCAAACTTCTTTTCCATGCGTGCAGTCATTTCAGAGCTCCATGCCGAGGATCTTGCCGACGGTGAAGATATCCTTGTCACCGCGACCGGAGAGATTGAGCAGGATCACCTGATCCTTGCGCATCTTCGGTGCCCGCTTGATGACCTCGGCAACTGCGTGGGACGGTTCGAGAGCCGGAATGATCCCCTCTAGCTTCGTCAGCAGTTGGAAGGCTTCGAGTGCTTCTCCATCCATGATCGGAACATACTCGGCGCGGCCGGTGTCGTTGAGCCAGGCATGTTCCGGCCCGATGCCCGGATAGTCGAGACCTGCGGAAATGGAGTGCCCTTCCTTGATCTGGCCGTCGGCATCCTGCAGAAGATAGGTGCGATTTCCGTGCAGGACGCCCGGGGAACCCGCGGTGATCGATGCACAATGTTCGTCACCGGAAAGCCCCTTTCCACCCGCCTCGACCCCGACGATCTTGACGTCAGGATCATCCAGGAACGGATGGAAGATGCCGATCGCATTCGAGCCGCCGCCAACGGCCGCGATGACAAGATCGGGAAGCTTGCCTTCCGCTTCCAATATCTGCTCGCGCGCTTCCTTGCCGATCACAGACTGGAAGTCCCGAACCATTTCCGGATAGGGGTGCGGGCCGGCCGCTGTGCCGATCAGATAGTAAGTGTCGTCAACGTTCGTGACCCAATCCCTCAGCGCCTCATTCATGGCATCCTTGAGAGTACCGTGCCCCGATGTCACCGGCTTTACCTCGGCACCGAGCAGCTTCATGCGGAAGACATTCGGCGCCTGACGTTCAACGTCGGTCGCGCCCATGTACACTACGCAGGGGAAGCCGAACCGCGCGGCGACGGTAGCCGAGGCGACGCCATGTTGGCCGGCGCCGGTTTCGGCGATGATTCGTTTCTTGCCCATGCGTTTCGCAAGGAGAATCTGGCCAATGCAGTTATTGATCTTGTGCGAGCCGGTGTGGTTGAGTTCCTCGCGCTTGAAGTAGATCTTGGCACCGCCGAGGTGCTCGGTTAGGCGTTCCGCGAAATAAAGCGGGCTCGGCCGTCCGATGTAGTGGGTACCAAGCCCGGCGAGCTCGGCCTGAAATTCCGGATCTTCCTTAGCCTTTTCCCACTCTGCCTGCAGATCGAGGATCAGCGGCATCAGGGTTTCGGCCACGAAGCGACCGCCGTAGATACCGAAACGCCCGTCCTCATCCGGACCTTCACGATAGGAATTCGGTGATACTGTCTGGTTCACTTCATGCTCCCTGAAACCGGCTCAAGCGCAGAGGCGCGTTTCACTGCCGCAAAAAACTCATCGATCATGGCGGTATCCTTCACGCCGGGCGCGCATTCCACGCCGGAAGACACATCAATGGCGCGGGCACCTGTCTCGCGCAGCGCCTCGGCAACGTTGTCCTTGTTGAGGCCGCCGGAAAGCATGTAATCGACGCTGCCGTCAAGCGTGCGCAGCACTCGCCAGTCGAAAGGAACGCCATTTCCGCCGGGCAGTTCCGAGCCGTTCGGTGCCTTCGCATCGAAGAGAAACCGATCGGCTATACCGATATACGGCTCGATCCCCTTCAGATCATCAGGTTCCCGGATCGAAAACGCCTTCATGATCGGCAGGCCATAAAGCGCCTTGAGCATGAGAAGGCGTTCCGGGCTTTCGTTGCCGTGCAGCTGAAGGATATCTGGCTTCAGCTGCTCAACGATTTCATCGAGCTCATCGGTATCTGCGTCAACGGTCACCGCGACGATCTTGGCGCGCCCGCGGACCCGATCCGCCAGTGTGCCCGCGATGTCCGGCTCTATGTTTCGTGGGCTCTTTTCGAAGAAAATGAAGCCGATATGCGTCGCCCCGCGTTCAACCGCGCGGTCGACCGCTTCCGACGTTTTCAATCCGCAGATCTTGATATCCGGCATCATGGCAGCGAAGTCGCACGAAAATGCAAAAGAGTCGAGCCAAATTGCGACAATAGCCGCCCGGCTTTGCCCACGCTAGTCAAAGTCGATGGCATGCAGCTGCGAGCCGTGCCGCTTCAGCCAAGCCTTCGCCTCGTCCATCGCCGGGCACAGTTCACCGCACAGAGCCCAGAAGGCGGCACTGTGGTTCATCTCCCGCAAGTGGGCAACCTCGTGAGCCGCAAGATAATCGATGACCTGCGGCGGAGCCATGACGATGCGCCAGGAGAAGCTCAGATTGCCATCCCACGAACACGAGCCCCACCGGCTGCGCGTATCCTTCATCGTCAGCGAGCGGACGGGCCGCCCGACGCGGGCGGCATGCGCAGCCACGAGCTTCTCCAGGTCCCGCCGCGCCTCCTTCTTGAGGAAGGCTGCGATCCGGCGGCCGACATGTTCCTTCATGCCGCTCACCCTGAGAACGGAGCGACCGTCGACCGCGGCCGTTTCCGTAATACCTCGCAGAAGACCCGTATGTACGATACGGTGGGGCACACCCCGAATGGCTATCTCGCCGTCGTGTCGGAGCGTCATTTCCGAGCCGTAACGCGCAAGGCGCGTCATCAACCAACCCTGATGCCGTTCGAGGAACTCATCAACTTCCCAATGGCGCAAGCCGCGCGGCACCGTCATCTTCAGCGCTCGCCCGCCTGGCTCGATCCGCAGGGTGATTCTTGTCGCGCGCGGATTCTGCCGAATCGTCAGCGGCATTTCCCGGCCGTTGACCTGCAGCAATCGCTGCTGCGGGACTGGTTTCGCACACGTCGATTTCTTCAAGAATTGATACATGGATCCTGTTTCTATCCGATTCGCTGCCAGACGCGAAAAAACCGGCATTCGCGAATGCCGGCCCCGATCGGCGATCCAGCAGACGTTCACGTGGCGGGTTGAACAGGCCCCTCGCCGGAACGCCTCGCCGCTTCACGATCCCTCATGAAACGGTTGAACTCATCCTGATCCTTTGCCCGCCTCAGCTCCCGCAGATAGGCATCGAATTCTTCTCGCATCTCATCGAGCTTGCGACGTTCAGTCTCCAGCCGATCGAGCTCTGCTTTTCGCCAATCGTCGAAAGCGACATTACCGGTGGAGAAATGCGGCCCGCGATAGCGCCCATGACGGCACCGACCGAACATGCCGTCAGCCGCTGTATTCGCTTCGCGTTTGAAGCTTCGAAAGCGGTCGCCGAACAGGATGTAGGCGAGCATGGCCAAGCCCAATGGCCAGAACACTATGAAGCCGAGCACCATGAGTGCAACGGTTGCAGGCGTCCAATCCGGACGAAGCAATGCTGACTGGTTCATCGTCAATGATCCTCGTTTTCTTCGGGAGCGTTATGCCATCCGAATAAAGACGATGTGGGAAGAGCTGGAACCCGCTTCAAGGCCATACGATCCGAACTCCCGTCAAGGGCATGAAACCCTTGTCGCAATTCGCGACTAGACCGAACGTCCGCCCCTGATCACTTCCTTGACGACGGATCGTTTCTTTCCCTGCGTGTGGTTCCTCGCGAAGGCGAGAATCCGCGGCGCGATCTCCTTGCGGAACCTGGAGCCATTGAACACGCCATAGTGGCCAACGTCCGGCTGAAGATAATGCATCCGCTTCGCCTCGGGAATGTTGGGGCAAAGCGATTGGGCCGCTCGCGTCTGACCGACGCCCGATATGTCGTCGTTCTCCCCTTCAACGGTCAGGAGTGCGACGTTACGGATTGCGGTCGTGTCCACTGGCTTACCGCGATGAGTCATCTCTCCCTTGGGCAAAGCATGCCGGATGAACACCGTATCTACGGTCTGCAGGTAGAACTCAGCTGTCAGATCCATGACCGCCAGGTACTCGTCATAGAAGTCGCGATGCTTCTCTGCCGAGTCGCCGTCATTCTTGACCAGGTGAACGAAGAAATCCTTGTGGGCGATCATGTGTCTGTCGAGGTTCATCGACATGAAGCCGGAGAGCTGCAGGAATCCCGGATAGACCGCCCGCATGAAGCCCGGCTGAGGCCATGGAACATTCATGATGACATTGTCCCTGAACCACTCGAGCGGCTTGTTTTGTGCCAGCTCATTGACCCCGGTGGGATTGATCCGCGTATCGATCGGGCCACCCATGAGGGTCATCGTGGCCGGCGCATGCGGGTCGCCGTTCGCCTCCATCACGGCGACGGCCGCAAGAACCGGAACCGACGGCTGACAGACGGCCACGACGTGGGTATCAGGCCCGAGATAATGCAGGATATCGATCACATAATCGATGTAGTCGTCCAGATCGAATGATCCGTCAGTTACCGGAACCATCCGGGCGTCGATCCAGTCGGTGATGAAGACGTCCGCTTCTGGAAGGAGTGCCTCGACCGTGCCACGCAGAAGCGTCGCGTAGTGGCCGGACATCGGCGCGACAACGAGGATCTTAGGGTCACCCGGATGTCCCGCCGGCAGTTGGCGATCAAAATGGATGAGGTTGCAGAACGGTCTGTTCCAGACGATCTGCTCTTTCACGGCAACCGGTCGTCCGCCGATCTGCGTGAAAGGCAAGCCGAACTCCGGTTTTCCATAGCGGCGCGTAACACGCTCGAAGACTTCGAAGCCGGCTGCGAACGTGCGCCCGACAACCGTATGCGCCAGCGGATTGAGCGGGTTTCTATAGGCAAGCCGCATTGCGTCGGCCGTGGCGCGGAAAGGGGCCATTGCCGCATGGTTCAATTCATAGAGCTGATAGAACATGGATGCTCTTGCCTTTCGATGGCCACCGAGCGCCTGATGCGTCAGCAGCTGATCCGTCAGAATTACCAGAGTTCACCAAACAAGTAACGAATTTGTTGCTACGGAAGAAGGACAACCTCCGCGAGGCAGCAATATGGCCGACGTGATCCGCGTTATGGCTTGCACATGGCCAAGTGACGCTTGATTATCGAACGGTACCACAGGTTCGCCGTTCTTCCTCCCACACGATCGGAACGAGAAGTTTCCATGACGAGCAGTAATCACCGACAGTCTGATTTTGCCATCGACCCCGTCTTCCTCGACCGTTGGTCGCCGCGCAGCTTTTCCGGCGATGCCATGTCGAAGAACACGCTTCTAACGATTTTGGAGGCTGCCCATTGGGCACCGTCCGCTTCGAATTACCAGCCGTGGCGGTTCGTCTACGCGCTGCGTGGCACTGACGGCTTCGACAGGATTCTCTCTGTCCTGGCTGAGTCAAACCAAGTCTGGGCGAAGTCGGCCTCCGCTCTCATCATCATCTTTTCGGACATGCTCAGCCGAAAGGACGACGGCTCTGAGCCGAAGCCTTTCCGCAGCCACAGCTTCGATGCCGGAGCGGCGTGGGCGATGCTCGCTCTTCAGGCTGTGTACTCCGGCTATTACGCGCACGGCATGGGCGGAGTCGATTTCGACAAGGCGATCGACGTTCTCAAAGTTCCGCCGGGCTACCGCGCGGAAGCTGCTGTCGCGATCGGCAAACTCGCTGACAAGAACCTGTTGCCGGAACATCTGCAGGCACGAGAAATCCCGAGCAACCGCAAACCGCTCAGCGCCGTCGCCTTCGAAGGTCTGTTTCAGTCCACCTGAAGCCGACACTGTTTCACGTGAATCATCGTTAACAGATGATTCACGTTCCCATTAGATGTCGAGATTGGCGACGCTCAAAGCATTTTCCTGAATAAACTCGCGCCGTGGCTCGACCTCGTCTCCCATCAGGCGCGAGAACAGTCCGTCGGCATCGGTCGCATCGGTGACCTTCACCTGGAGCAGCGAGCGGACATTCGGATCGAGCGTCGTTTCCCAGAGTTGTTCCGCGTTCATTTCGCCGAGGCCTTTGTAGCGCTGCATGGACAGGCCTTTGCGGCCAGCCGCAAAGATGGCATCCAACAAGGCACGCGGACCCGACATCTCCTGCTGTCCGTCCTTCCTTGAAAGTACGGGCGGAACGCCGTAGACATCGCGCAGTCTGGCAGATAGCTGGTCGATGTGACGTGCATCCGCGGAGCCGATGAGGGCGACATCGACGAAAGCCACTTCCTTGACTCCGCGGACCATTCGCTCGAAACGCAGCCCGCCTTCATCGGTCACGTGGCCGCTCCAGCCGCGCTCCGTTTCCTCAGCAATCAAGTCGAGTCGACGTGCAACCTCTGCCGCGGTCTGCTCCGCGCGTTCGTGATTTCCCGTCAATTCCGGATTGAGTGCGCCGGCGATCGCCGCCTGCTCGATCACATTCCGATTGTAGCGGGAATGCAGACCGTCAATCAGAGACCGCAGCCGCAATGCGTCCTGGATGACTTCCCGGAGATCGGAACCTGCGCGCACCTCGCCGCTGCCGAGTGTCAACCGCGCATCCTCGAGGCCCATAGAGATGAGGTAATCCTCGAGTGCCTTCTCGTCCTTCAGGTACTGAACCGACTTGCCGCGGGTCACCTTATAGAGCGGCGGCTGCGCGATATAGAGATGGCCGCGCTCGATCAGTTCCGGCATCTGGCGGAAGAAGAAGGTCAGAAGAAGCGTTCGAATGTGGGCGCCGTCGACGTCGGCATCGGTCATGATGATGATCTTGTGATAACGCAGCTTGTCTGCGTTGAACTCGTCCTTGCCGATCGACGTACCGAGTGCCGTGATCAAAGTCCCGATTTCCTGGCTCGACAGCATCTTGTCGAAACGTGCACGCTCGACGTTCAGGATCTTGCCGCGCAGCGGCAGGATGGCCTGCGTTTCACGCGAGCGTCCCTGCTTTGCCGAACCGCCTGCGGAATCGCCCTCCACCAGAAAGAGTTCCGATTTGGCTGGATCACGCTCGGAGCAGTCGGCAAGCTTGCCGGGCAGCGAGGCAATGTCGAGTGCGCCCTTGCGTCGGGTCAGTTCACGCGCCTTGCGCGCGGCCTCGCGGGCCGCGGCGGCCTCGACGACCTTGCCGACCAGGATTTTCGCGTCGCCGGGATGCTCCTCGAGCCAAGTGCTGAGGGCTTCGTTGACGAGGCTTTCGACAACCGGACGCACCTCGGAGGAGACGAGCTTATCTTTGGTCTGGGAAGAAAACTTAGGATCCGGGACCTTTACCGAAAGCACGGCTGTCAGCCCTTCACGGCAGTCGTCGCCGGTGAGCGTCACCTTCTCCTTCTTCATGATCCCCGAACTGTCGGCATACGAGACGATCTGACGGGTCAGCGCTCCGCGGAAACCGGCCATGTGCGTACCGCCATCCCGCTGCGGAATGTTGTTCGTAAAGCAGAGGACATTTTCGTGGTAGCTGTCGTTCCACCACATGGCGACCTCCACAGTGATCCCGTCCTTCTCGCCCTTGATCGCGACAGGTTTTTCCACCAGTGGCTTCTTCGAGCGGTCGAGATAGCGGACAAAGGCCTCCAGGCCACCGTCGTAAATCATCTCCTCCTGGCGGACATCGGACTTGCGCTTGTCGGTCAGCAGGATGCGGACGCCGGAATTCAGGAATGCCAATTCGCGAAGCCGGTGTTCCAGGGTTCCGTAGTCGAATTCTATGTTGGTGAAAGTCTCCGGACTCGGCAGGAACGTAACCTCTGTTCCCGAGCGACCTTCGTACTCGCCGGTGATCCGCAGCGGCGCATCGGCGACGCCGTGCGTGAAGCTTATTTCGTGAAGCTTACCGCCACGACGGATCTTAAGGACCAGCTTGGTCGAAAGGGCATTAACGACCGAAACACCCACACCGTGGAGACCGCCTGAAACCTTGTAAGAGTTCTGGTCGAACTTGCCGCCGGCATGGAGCTGGGTCATGATCACTTCGGCCGCGGACACCCCTTCGGAGGGATGGATATCCGTCGGAATTCCACGACCATTGTCCGTAACGGTAACGGAGCCTTCTGCATTCAGCGTGACGGTGACAATGTCGGCGTGGCCTGCCAATGCCTCATCAATCGCGTTGTCGACGACTTCGTAGACCATGTGATGCAGGCCAGAACCATCATCGGTATCGCCGATATACATGCCAGGGCGCTTGCGCACGGCATCCAGACCTTTCAGCACCTTGATCGACTCTGCCCCATATTCGGTGGAGGCAGTGTTCTCAGTTACCGGCGTGTCACTCATTTAACGATCTTTCCAGTCAGTCATAAGGAGCCGCGGCCCGTCGAATCAGCGGCTACAATCGCGTTGACTATAGGTGGTTTGGCGAAACTTCCAAACGCGAGGGGCCCCGAATCCCGTGGATAGGAGCGTCGCCTCGGGGGTTAAGCAGCTCATTTGGCTTTTTCTAGGACGCTGTTCAACTCGTTTATCACGTTCGGCGGCAGCAAGCGAATCCTGTGTGCGAGAGCATTCGCAAGAGCGGTATACTGCGGAGGGAGACCGGAGGTGTCGATCACCACGCGAGGATCGGACATGCTCGCCACCGAGAAGAGCTCCTCTGCCTCGTCCCAGATGATATTGAAATAGCCGGCGATGCGTTGGAGAAGGTCGAAGTTCGGTCTGCCGCGCTTGCCGTGCTCAAGCGCCGACAGATAGGCTGGCGATACACCGATAGCCGCCGCCATCGCCTTTTGCGAGACACCTTTCTTCTCACGTAGCTTCCGCAGCGCCTCCCCGAAAGGCGTCATGGGCGATCTCCGCGTCCGCGGGACAGACGTACATACAGCGCGCCCTCGCCGCCATGCTGGCGTGCCGCCGCCTCGTACGACGAAATCAAGTGGCGGAATTCCGGTTTCGAAAACCAGAGCGGAACAGCGCGCTTCAACGCGCCGTCGCTTCCAAGCGAGCTACCCTTGCCTGTGATGACGAGCACATGCCGCATTCCACGCTCACTCGCCCTCACGAGGAAGTCGAGAAGCATCGCGTGCGCCTCGCTCTGGACGAGCCCATGGAGATCGATGCGCGCTTCGAGAGCGAGATGTCCCCGCGCCAGCTTGCGCTTGACGGGTTTTTCCAGTGGATGATGACGGCCGGCAGTCTTCTTTTGGCGGTCGGTCTCGGTCGCCGCCGAGGCAACACCGACCTCCGATCGCTCGGCCACACCTGAAACCGACTCCGCCGGTTCGGCAAACTCCTCCTCGAAGACCAACAGTTCCTCGAACCGACCGTGCAGAGGTCGCGTGGTCCGGGCCACCTTTCCCCAGAGGATACGGTCTTCGCTGCTGAGCTCTCCCTTTCCCGGCACTAGATATACCTCACCGCTGCGTTTTTCGGTACAAGTATATAGAAGTCCGCATCGTTGCGAACGGCTCCCGCCAGTTCTCCGGCGGCATCACCCGAACCGGTGAAGATGTCACCTCGCGCCGGGCCGACAATGGCCGAACCGGTATCGAGGGCCAGCATCAGCCGCGCGAACGGCGTGCCGGCATCGATGGTCGTCAGAGTCTCGGAACGGACGAAGAAGGGGAAACCAAACGTGTGGATTTGCCGGTCGACGGCCAGAGATCGTCCCGCAATCAGGGGGACTTTTGCAGCGGCAATCGGACCGAGTTCCGGATCGTCCACGTCGGCCTCTCGGAAGAATATGTAAGACCGGTTGTGCCACAGCACCTCGTCGCTCTGGTCGGGATGCTGTGCCAGCCAACTGCGGATCGATTGCATAGAGATATTTGACGGCTCGATCTCGCCCCGCTCGATGAGCAGCTTACCGATCGCCGAAAAGGGGTGTCCCGCCTTAGCGTCGTAGGTGATACGCTTCGTCGTGCCGTCCGGATAGAGAAGTCGTGCGGCGCCCTGAACATGCGCGAAGAAGACGTCGACCTTGGATTTCGCCCAAGCGATTTCGAGATTCCGTCCCTCAAGATAACCCTGATCGATCACTCTCCGGTCGGGATAGATCGAAATCACACCGTCATGTAGCAAACCGAAGCGATAGGAGGGGTCAACATTGGCAGGCCGGTTCTCCTGATCGATATCGATCAGGTCGGGAGGGCGACGATAGAAGGGATGGAGGTGCTCGCCGTCTCGGGTCGACGAGACTGCTATCTCAGGCTCGTAGAAGGCCGTGACAAGGCCCGATTTGCCCTCCGTTTGGTCAATCCGGAACGGCTGACATTCGATCTCGAAGAATCGGCGGGCGACGGCGCCGGATTGAATCGCCACTTCTTCGGCCTTATCAAGAAGTGGCATCAGATCGTCGCAGCTGAGACCAAGAGAGCCGGTTCGGTACGGCTTCACAGACCGGACGTACCGTCGGCACGCCTGCAACCCCGCAAACAGGGGCGACGGGTCATCATCACGCCATCCAGGGATCTCGTCAAACGAGACGGGTGTCAGTCGAAATCCTGCAGGGCTGCCGTTCATTGTTCCGATTCGGTCGCCACGAGCTTCCAGTTCGGGTCGCGCGAGCGAATGTCACGTGCAAACGTCCAGATGTCGTTGACTTCGCTTACCGCTTCCGGGTCGCCGTCGATCAGCTTTCCGTCCTTGTCGAAGGTTGCCGTTATCAGCTGGCAGACGACGCGGACGGTCACCTGTTCTTCGCTGTCCTTGACAGAGACCTGCTTGATTTCGGCCTTTTCGATCCCAATGAAAGTCGACTTCATCATTTCGCCGCGGGACTCTCGCTCGGATATCGCACTGTCGAACCCCTCGTAGACGTCGCGAGAGAGCAGGTTCTTCAACATCTTGCGGTCGCCCTCGGCGAAGGCTGTCACGATCATCTCGTAGGCCACCCGCGCACCGTTCAGAAACTCCTTCGGATTGAAGCTGGGATCGACGGCGACAAGGTCCCGCAGCGACGAATTCAGCGATGTGCCAGGCTTCGCAAAAGAATCAATGGCCGAAAAGCGGTCATCTCCTTCTTCGTCGCGGCGCGGCAATGTCACCAGCTTTCCGTCGTCCGCGCCGGGCACTTGCGACGCATCGCGTGAGCTATATGGCTCGAAGGGCGGCTTCTCATTGCCTGTCCTGCGGCCCAGCACGCTACGCAACTGAAGAAAAATCAGGACTGCGGCCACGAGAAAAAAGAGCGTTACAAAATCGTTGGAACCCATCGCATCCGCCGCTGACGTTTATTTTTCCGTTCTTCCTCCCCATATAGTCTGCATTCGGCCATCATTCAAATGGCGCTGCCAAGTCTTTGGCGCGCCTCGTCATGCCGAGCCATTTGCCGAAAGGCGGCCGAGGGGTTCGGAGGAGAGAGTTGCGCATGCGGATTCCAGCATTGCTGTTCATAGTTCTCCCGCTTATCGAGATCGCGGGCTTTATTATCGTCGGCAAGGCGGTCGGCATTGCCGTAACGCTGGGATTGATCGTCCTTTCGACCGTCGCCGGGCTCACATTGCTTCGCGTTCGCGGCATCGGCATGATACGCAAGTTGCGTGAAAAAGACGGCCTCGGCACCGAACCAGAAAAGGCGTTTGTCCACGGCGCCATGATTGCCGTTGCGGCCATACTGCTAATCATTCCAGGTTTCGTCACCGATCTGACGGGTCTCTTGCTCCTGCTGCCATTCGTGCGGAATCTCTTGTGGTCACGACTTAATGCGCGGACCGTCTTCTTCTCGTCGCGTCAACGCTTCTATGCCGGATCGGGCGCGCATCAAACGCCTCCGACACGAACCATCGATCTCGGAGAGACCGACTTTCGTCGAGAACCCGATGAGCATTCCCCGTGGCGTGTGAAGAAGGAAGACGGCCGTTAGGCTCTTCAGCTTCGGACGCGGCGTGAGGGTTGTCACCATAGGCCCGAAGTGTTAGATGGCCACGACAATCCAAGCCACGAGGAACGCCCAATGGCCAACGACAACACGGGAACGGCGAGCCCCTCCCTCAACATTCTGGCTCAGTACATCAAGGATCTCTCCTTCGAGAACCCCGGCGCTCCGCGGTCACTGCAGGCGCGTGATAGGGCTCCCGCGATCAACATCAACGTCAACGTCAACGCAAATCCTCTGTCGGAGTCGGATTTCGACGTCGTGCTTTCGCTGAATGCCGAAGCCAAGGACGGGGACAAGACCGTTTTCGCGGCCGAACTCATATATGGCGGCGTCTTCCGCATCTCCGGTTTCCCGCAGGAACATATGCTGCCGGTTCTGTTTATCGAGTGCCCGCGCCTGCTTTTCCCGTTCGCACGCCAGATCATCGCCGACGCAACTCGCAACGGTGGCTTCCCGCCGCTGATGATCGATCCGATCGATTTTGCACAGATGTTCGCTCAGCGTGTGGCTGAAGAACAGGCCCGCGCCAAGGTCCAGGCTACGAACTGACCACAGCTTTCACGAAAAAGGAGCCCGGTTCGCCGGGCTTTTTTCGTTCTTGAGGCTCACTTTTCCTAAGACTGATACCTCGACCAGATCGCCTTCTGGCCAAGGCGCTCGACCAGCGCGCGGTGAGATTCGATTTCCTCGGGAGTGAGACGCGCGGCAAGCTCGACCGACCTCACGAGCAGATGATCGGCGATCTCTACCTCTTCCTCCAAAACAATCTTCTTTTCTTCGGCCTGCACCAGCCCGAAGGCCGCCTGACGGCCGCCGAGCATCTCGATGTAAACCTCGGCCAACAGTTCGGCGTCGAGAAGTGCCCCGTGCTTGGCGCGGTGGGAATTGTCGACTCCGTAGCGCCGGCAAAGGGCATCGAGCGAGTTAGGCCCCATTGGATGTTTTCGGCGTGCTAGCGCCAAGGTGTCGGTCACCATGTCAGCCGGTACTGGCGGTCGATTCAGTCTCTCAAACTCAGCGTTGATGAAGCCGATGTCGAAATTTGCGTTATGAGCGATCCACCGCGCACCGTCGAAGAACTCAACGAGTTCCTCGACAATGTCCGCAAAACGCGGCTTGTCCTTCAGAAAATCGTCTGAGATGCCATGGACCGCCAGCGCATCGGGATGCACCTTCCGATCACCGGGGTTGATATAGACATGGAAACTGCGCCCTGTCGGAAAGTGGTTAAGCAGCTCGATCCCGCCGATCTCGATGACCCGGTCGAACTTCGATTCCAGTCCCGTCGTTTCCGTGTCGAAGACGATTTCGCGCATATGCTATTCTCCAGAAGACGGCCGGCGCAGCAGGGTCGAGACAATCTCACCAACCTGACTCCTTGCCGATTCGATGCCATGACCGGTGTCGACAATGAAGTCCGCCCGAGCCCGCTTTTCCTTATCTGGCATCTGGCGGGAAAGGATCAAGTTGAATTTTTCCTCGGTCATTCCCGGCCTCCTGAGGACTCGTTCCTTCTGAATCTGCGGATCACAAGTGACAACCACGACGACATCAACGCGATCTTCAGCACCGGTCTCGAAGAGAAGTGGTATGTCCAGAACGGCGATATCTGCGCCGGAACTGCGGGCGCCGTCGAGGAATTTGTGCTCCCTGGCGCGCACTAATGGATGAACGATCCCTTCAAGCACCTTAAAGTTAGCCGGATTCTTCGCCAGATTCTCCGCAAGCTTCTTTCGGTCGACGACGCCGTCATCGACAGCCTCGGGGAAGACGGCCGCGACAAGGGGCGCGGCTTCCTCGCGATAAAGATCATGGACTACCTGATCGGAATTATTGACTGGAATCCCCTGCTCCGCAAACAGCGACGCCGTCGTGGACTTTCCCATTCCAATCGAACCGGTCAGCCCAACGACGATCATGCCTGCTTTTCCATGTCGCCTATCACCAATTGCCGCAGCTCGGCTGTCACCTCCGGGCGATGGCCGAACCACTTCTCAAAACCTGGAACCGCTTGATGGAGAAGCATGCCGAGCCCGTCCACCGACGCAAATCCATGCTTCTCCGCCTGCCGAAGAAACGGCGTTACGAGTGGAATGTAGACGAGGTCGGTTACAGTTGCGTCTGGCGCCAACCGCTGCAATGGAAATTCCGGCACCGGCGAGCCATGCATTCCGAGCGAAGTCGTGTTAACGAACAAACCGGCTCCGGTAAGAACTTCGGCAATCCCCTCCATTGGATGAGCGAAGACCTTCTTTCCGAAGCGATCCGCAAGTTCCTGCGCTCGCTCCACCGTACGGTTGACGACGTGTATCTCGCCGAAACCCCGATCCCTGAGGGCCTGGATGACCGCGCGGCTCGCTCCGCCGGCGCCGAGGACAACCGCTTTGTCGCAACGATCCCAACCTGGCCTACGCTCGTCGAGATTGGCAAGAAAACCGAGCCCGTCGGTATTCGTCGAATGCACCAGCCCGTTTTCGACCCACAGCGTGTTGGCAGCACCAAGCTCTTCACTCAAGGCGTCCGGCCTGTCGGCAAGCCGCACCGCCCGTTCCTTATGCGGTATCGTGACGTTGCCGCCGCTATAGCCGGCTGCGCCGTCTCTCAGATTCGCCATGAAGGCCGGAAAATCCACTTCGCTGACCTCTACGGCACGATAGCTTCCGTCGATGCCAAACTGCTTCAGCCAGTACCCATGAATAATCGGCGAGCGGGAATGCTTGATTGGATAGCCCACAACGAAAGCGTGGCGGCCTGTTTCACGTGAATCAGACATCGATCTCCCCCAGTTCCCGGAGTCGCTCCAACAGCGGCAGGAGAGGAAGCCCCAAGATGGTGAAATAGTCTCCCTCTATTCTCTCGAACAGCTGAATTCCCACTCCCTCGAGTTGATAGGCTCCGACACTGCTCAAAACGGTCTCGGCCATTTTGGTCAGATAGAGATCGAGAAAGTCCTCGGAGAATTCGCGCATCCTCAGTTCGGCGACGCCAACGTAGCTCCAGAGAATGTCGCCGTCGCGCGCCAGGACAACGGCACTGTTGAGGCAGTGGGTCTTACCCCTGAGAACCATCAGGTTGGCTCTCGCCTCCGCAATGTCGACCGGCTTGTGGAATATGCGATCGCCGAGCGACATCGTCTGGTCGCAGCCGATGATCGTCGCCGATGGCAGACGACGGCTGACATCGAGCGCCTTCTGGCGTGCGAGCTCTGCGGCCAGTTCAGCCGGTGCCATGAGCCTGCTCCCGATCTCGCGTTCGATTTCGCGTTCGTCGATCTCTGCCGGAATCGCCTCGAATTCGAGGCCGGCGTTTCTCATTAGTATTCGCCGCGACGAACTTGCCGACGCGAGAACCAATCCTATTACCATTTCCTCAATCCGTGTTCCGATGCTGGGAATCGCTTAACGCAGCTTCACCTTCAGGGCAACGATTGCCGCGGCAGTCTCTTCGATCGACCGTCTGGTGACATCGATCAGCGGCCAGTTATGACGCGCACAGAGCAATCGCGCATATTTGAGCTCCTCTGCGATTGATGCACGATCCGTGTAGTCTCGCTGGTCAAAACCAGGCGTCGTCCCGAGCTCGCGGTTTCCTCGCACCTGAGAAATCCGGTCGCTCGTAGCAATCAGGCCGACAATCAGTGGTTTCGTGGCGCTGAGCAGACTCTCGGGCAGAGGCACGCCGCAGACAATAGGAACATTGGCGGTCTTGATCCCACGATTGGCCAGGTAGATGCTTGTCGGTGTCTTCGACGTGCGGCTGATGCCAACAAGTACCACGTCCGCTTCGTCGTAGTCACCCGGCAATTGGCCGTCGTCATGGTCCATCGTGAAATTGAGAGCCTCTATACGAGCGAAATACTCGGCCGTCAGGGCGTGCTGAGCGCCTACCCGTCGGCGCGAGGGAGCGCCGAGATATGTCTGGAATATTGCCATCACCGGCTCCAGGACATTGACGGTCGGAAGTCCCATGTCGCGACAGCGTGACTCCAACAGATCGGCAAGCTCGCGGTCTACGATCGTGTAGAGAACGATGCCAGGTTCCTGATCTATCGTCTCGAGGACCGATGTCAATTGCCGCCTGTTGCGGATTAGAGGGTAGACGTGTTCGATCGCCACACTCGAATGGAACTGCGCCGCGGCCGCTCGTCCCGCCGAGATCAGAGTCTCCCCGGTCGAGTCAGAAATCAGATGCAGATGGAAGAAGTTTCTTCTGTTCTCCACGCTGTTTTTGCTCATCTGTTGAAAACCAGGGAAAAGAAGAGGTAGCGACACGCGAGGCTACCAGGCAAGGGGAAAAGTGCCGTTTTATCCACATACGGCCGTGACGGGAGAGATTGCCGCAGTACCTGTGGATTGTGGGAATACGAGAAAGAGAGACTCGCGTTATCCACAAGTTGTCCATACTGAACTGTATGACATGAATCTCTCAACGTATTGAAATAAAATGATATATCGCGATATCCCCACTTGAGGGTCTGACCATCCTGTATTTCATCGCTTGGATTCCGAACGGCGGCGGCGGAGCCCCTGTCGTTGGGGAGGAGCTTTAATCCTTGATAGTCAGTGACTCTTAGAAATAGAAGAAGATTCATATCTCATAGTTTTTATTGGAAGGTTCGACCGTTGACCAACTCACATCGGAAGGTGATGGATGTCTTGAGAGGTGAGGTCGTGAACCCGCCCCCGATCTGGCTCATGCGGCAGGCAGGGCGCTATCTTCCCGAATACAGGGCGACACGCTCACGAGCGAAAACCTTCCTCGACCTCTGCTACTCACCTGATCTCGCAGTCGAGGTTACCCTCCAGCCGATCCGCAGATATGGCTTCGACGCAGCCATACTATTTTCGGATATCCTTGTGGTACCGGATGCGCTTCACCGGAATGTACGTTTTTCCGAGGGTCACGGCCCACAGATGGATCCCATCTCGGTGGATGAGATTGGAGCGCTGAAGCCCGCGGGTTTCCTTGAGCATCTTCGGCCCGTCTTTGAGAGTGTCCGTCGCTTGCGCGAAGAGTTGCCGAACGATACGACCCTGTTGGGTTTCTGCGGTGCGCCATGGACCGTCGCCACCTACATGATCGCGGGTCACGGAACGCCTGATCAGGCCCCTGCGCGGCTGTTTGGGTACCAGCACCCGGAGGCCTTCGAACGCCTCTTGGCCATTCTCGCGGAACTGTCGGCCGAATATCTGGTGGCGCAGATCGATGCCGGTGCGGACGCGCTGCAGATTTTCGATTCCTGGGCAGGCGTTCTCGGAGAGGAAGAGTTCGAGCGTTACTGTGTCAAGCCGGTCGCAAGGATCATCGCGTCGGTGAAGGCGCAACGACCCTCGGCGAAAATAATCGCGTTTGCGAAGGGAGCCGGCCTGATGCTGGCAAACTACCGCATGAAGACGGGAGCCGACGCTATCGGACTCGACTGGACGGTGCCACTCTCGTTCGCGGCTGAATTGCAGAAGGATGGACCAGTGCAGGGAAATCTCGATCCGATGCGCGTCGTGGCAGGCGGAAAAGCCATGGCAGAAGGTGTCGATGCAATCCTGGCGGCACTTGGAAACGGGCCTCTGATCTTTAATCTGGGTCACGGAATCACTCCTCAAGCCGACCCGGAAAATGTCGCAGCCTTGGTGGCCCGAGTGCGCGGGAGTAGAGCCTGATGGCAGAGGAAAAGGGGAAGGCGTCCGGACGGAAAGTCGTTGCGAGGGCAGCGACGGCAATTGTGCTGTTCTGCCTTGTCGCGGTTGCCCTCGTCTTCTTGCAGCCAGACGCGCTATACCTTTGGATCAAGGCGCTTCACGTCATCGCCGTCATCTCCTGGATGGCGGGAATGCTCTACATGCCGCGGCTGTTCATCTATCACCTCGAGGCGCCACCAGGCTCGCAACAGGCGGAGACTTTTTCCGTCATGGAGCAGCGACTACTGAGGATCATCATGCGCCCGGCGATGGCGATCACATGGCTCCTCGGTCTTTACCTGGCTTGGGAGGGGTTTGGCTTCATGGGCGGCTGGCTGCATGTGAAGCTGGCAGCTGTGTTCGCCCTGTCTGCCGTGCATGGATATTTTGCGCGAGCTGTTGCAGCTTTCGCCCGTGGCAACTACATGAGAACTGCCCGGTTCTGGCGATTGATGAATGAACTCCCGACAGTACTGATGATCATCATCGTCATCATGGTTGTCGTGAAGCCATTCTGACGGTTTCTCGCCTAATTTGGACCTGGTTCGCCTTTTTGCTTGCGGCTGAAGGGCTGAATCGCTATTTTCCCGCAAATCCCATCTAGCTCAGTGTGCCTGACATTCTGTCACCTGCGGATCCATCGACCGTACCGATCAGCATCAGCACACCCTTCCCTACAAAAGAACGTGGTTCCTCTTAATGGCTGAAATGAAGCTACAAGAACTCAAGAGCAAATCTCCGACGGATCTGCTGACCTTTGCGGAGTCGCTCGAGGTCGAGAATGCCAGCACGATGCGCAAGCAGGAGCTGATGTTCGCGATCCTTAAGATGCTTGCCGCGCAAGACATTGAGATCATAGGTGAAGGCGTCGTTGAAGTTCTGCAGGACGGCTTCGGCTTTCTCCGTTCGGCCAACGCGAATTACCTGCCGGGACCGGACGATATCTACATCTCGCCCTCGCAGATTCGCCGGTTCTCCCTGAAGACCGGCGATACCGTAGAGGGGCCAATTCGCGGACCGAAGGAAGGTGAGCGCTACTTCGCCCTCCTGAAAGTCAATACGATCAATTTCGAGGATCCTGAGAAGATCCGCCACAAGGTTCATTTCGATAATCTGACTCCGCTTTATCCGAACGAGCGGTTCAAGATGGAACTCGAAACGCCGACCAAGGATCTGTCCGCACGAGTGATCGACCTTGTTGCCCCGTTGGGTAAAGGCCAGCGCGCTCTGATCGTGGCGCCGCCGCGAACCGGTAAGACGGTGCTGCTGCAGAATATTGCGCATTCGATCACGGCCAACCATCCGGAATGCTATCTAATCGTCTTGCTGATTGACGAGCGTCCGGAAGAAGTGACCGACATGCAGCGATCGGTGCGGGGCGAGGTTATCTCCTCGACGTTTGACGAACCTGCCGTTCGGCATGTCCAGGTGGCCGAGATGGTTATCGAGAAGGCCAAGCGGCTCGTTGAGCACGGTCGTGACGTCGTCATCCTTCTCGATTCGATCACGCGCCTCGGGCGCGCTTACAACACTGTCGTTCCGTCCTCGGGCAAGGTGCTGACCGGTGGCGTCGATGCAAATGCACTGCAGCGCCCCAAGCGGTTCTTCGGTGCGGCCCGCAACATCGAGGAAGGCGGGTCCCTGACGATTATCGCGACTGCTTTGATCGATACCGGCAGCCGCATGGACGAAGTCATCTTCGAAGAATTCAAGGGCACCGGTAACTCGGAAATTGTTCTGGACCGGAAGGTTGCCGATAAGCGAATCTTCCCGTCTATGGACATTCTGAAATCCGGCACCCGTAAGGAAGACTTGCTGGTTCCGCGTCAGGATCTTCAGAAGATCTTCGTGCTCCGGCGTATTCTGGCCCCGATGGGTACGACGGACGCCATCGAGTTCCTCATCGACAAATTGAAGCAGACGAAGAACAACGGCGATTTCTTCGACTCGATGAACACTTGATCCACGCACGTATTTAGCCGGATTCATCTGCCGTTATCGTCAGCATTGACGGAGCGAGGCCTGTTTGGGGGTATGAAGATGATCCCTGAGTACAACGATACGATCTTTGCGCTTTCATCGGGCGGTTTACCCGCGGGCGTCGCCGTTGTGCGGCTCAGTGGGCCGAATGCACTTCCAATCGTCAAAGCCTTGGCTGGCGAACTTCCGTCCCCCCGTTTTGCCAGCCTGAGGTCGATTCGAAGCCGTAATGGCCTCGTTCTGGACACCGGACTCGTGATCGTCTTTCCGGGCCCTGCTTCCTTTACGGGGGAAGACTGTGCTGAAATCCATCTTCATGGAGGCAAGGCAGTGGTCGCGGCGTTGCTTTCGGAGTTGGAGACGTTCGACTGCTGCAGGCTCGCGGAGGCCGGAGAATTCTCAAGGCGGGCGTTTGAGAACGGTAAGCTCGATTTGGTCGAAATCGAGGGTCTTGCCGATCTTCTGGTTGCAGAAACAGAAATGCAGCGGCGACTAGCTGTGGAGCAGAGCTTCGGCCGGCTGTCGGCCATCTACATAGCATGGCGGGAGCGCCTGTTGCATGCTCGAGCGATGATTGAGGCAGAGCTCGACTTTGCAGACGAAGGTGACATTCCAGGGTCTGTCTCGGATCGCATCTGGCCGGAGCTCGAGAGCCTGGCTGACGAAGTCAGAACGCAGCTTCAGGCGGAAAGAGCCGGCGAGATCATTCGGGATGGTTTCAAGGTCGTTATTGCCGGCTCCCCCAATGCCGGCAAGTCGAGCTTACTGAACGCCTTGGTCAATCGCGAGGTCGCGATTGTCACGGAGTACGCCGGCACGACGCGGGACATCCTCCACTGCGAGCTGAATGTCGAGGGCTTCGCCGTTCATCTGTTCGATACCGCCGGTATCCGGGAGACAGATGAGCCAGTCGAGCGGGAGGGTATCCGTCGTGCAATCGGAAAGATGGCAGAGGCAGATCTCATTCTTTATTTGAGGGACGCCAGCGCCGCATCCGCTGCCAGTGACCTGCAGTGCCCCGGCGACATTCCCGTGATTAACATCGGCACGAAAATCGACCTGGTGACGGATTCGCTTCCGAAACAAACATTTGATTTGGTGGTATCTTCTGTGCACAACATCGGTTTGGATCAGGTGCGGCAGGCGATACTTCGACACGTACAGCAGAAGACGGATGTGATCTCACTTGCAATTCCGAGCCGGATTCGACAGAGACAACATCTCCGCGAAGTGCTCGCGAATATTGACGATGCTGTGAGAAATACCGATATAGGCCTCGAACTCAGAGCAGAGCACCTGCGGCGGGCGTCTGACGCCCTCGGACGTATATCCGGAAAAATAGATATCGAGTTGATGCTCGGAAAGATTTTCTCTGACTTCTGTGTGGGTAAGTGATTCACGTGAAACACGTGACGTCTTTGGGATGGCCAACGAAGAAATCTGCGAACGCGGAAGGTGAATAACATGTCCTTTGATGTGATCGTCGTCGGCGGTGGTCATGCTGGATCGGAAGCGGCTGCCTCGGCGGCGCGGATGGGAGCAAGAACTGTCTTGATTACTCATCGTCGCGAAACCGTTGGTACGATGTCCTGCAACCCGGCGATCGGTGGCTTGGGTAAGGGACATCTGGTTCGCGAGATTGACGCTTTGGACGGCTTGATGGGGCGTTGTGCGGATCGTGGCGGGATCCAGTTTCGTATGCTGAACCGCCGGAAGGGCCCCGCCGTGTGGGGGCCACGAACCCAAGCAGATCGAGCGCTCTACAGGAATGCCGTACAGGAGGCTCTGTTCAGCTTCGGCAACCTGGAGATAATGGAAGCTGACGTCTTCGACATCAATCGTTCCGCTTCCGGAATCATTACGGCCATTCTCAAGGATGGTCGACGGGTATCTGGCCGCGCTGTCGTTCTGACGACGGGTACATTTCTCCGTGGCCTGATCCACATCGGCGATCGGAAGATTCCGGCCGGGCGGATCGGGGAAGATCCTTCCGTAGGGCTGAGCGCAACCCTCGCTCAGGCGGGCCTCAAGCTAGCACGTCTGAAGACCGGCACCCCCGCGCGCCTCGACGGAAGGACGATTGATTGGTCATCTCTTGAGCGTCAGAAGGCAGATGACGAACCGACGCCATTCTCCTTTCTCACCGATAGAATTACGAATCCCCAGATCGAGTGTGGAATTACCCGGACGACGGACCGTACACATGCGCTGATTCGAGCGAATATTCACCGATCGGCGATGTACTCCGGCCAGATAGAGGGCGTGGGGCCGCGCTACTGCCCGTCGATCGAAGACAAGATCATGCGATTCGGGGATCGGGACGGTCATCAAATATTCCTTGAGCCAGAGGGGCTCGACGACAACACGGTGTATCCGAACGGGATATCTACCTCCCTACCCGAGGACATTCAGGGTGAGTTCATTCGCACCATCCCGGGACTAGAGAGAGTCCGCATTCTACAAACCGGCTACGCGATCGAGTATGACCACGTCGATCCGAGAGAGCTCCATCCGACATTGGAGGTAAAGTCGATCCCAGGTCTGTTTCTTGCTGGCCAGATCAATGGGACGACCGGATACGAGGAAGCTGGTGCCCAGGGTCTCGTTGCGGGACTGAATGCTGCGCTACTCGCTGGCGGTGGAGCGCCGGTGGTCTTCAGTCGAACGAACTCGTACATCGGCGTGATGATCGATGATCTCACCTCGCGAGGCGTTGCCGAGCCTTACCGCATGTTTACCTCGCGCTCCGAGTACCGGCTGAGCCTGCGAGTCGACAACGCGGACGAGCGACTGACACCGCTCGGGATTCAGCTCGGCTGCGTTGGGTCAGAACGCGCGACGCGTTTCTCGGCCTACCGGCGCGAGGTCGAGGATGCCCTTACGCAGCTTTCTGCACGGTCGCTTTCTCCGAGTGCCGCGGCGCGGGCGGGGATTGCGGTCAACCAGGATGGCCGTCGACGTAGCGGCTTGGAACTTCTTTCCTATCCTGGGATGACACTAGGCACGCTGCGTGGCGTATGGAGCGATCTTCCCGATTGGCAGCCGCGTGTGACCCAAACTGTGGAAATACACGCGGCCTATGCGGTCTATGTCGACCGACAGGAGGCGGATATTGCCGCAGTTCGAAAGGAGGAGGACCGACTGATTCCGACGGACTTCGACTATACGGGACTGTCGGGGCTTTCGAATGAGCTCAGACAGAAATTGGAGGCGGCGCGCCCGTGGAGTATTGCTCAAGCCGCGAGACTGGACGGCATGACACCGGCAGCGCTCTCCTTGCTGATTGCGCATCTCAAGCGGGCTGAACTGCGGATGGTGGGTTGACGCAATGCAGGAGAGTCTTTCTCTGGACATAATCGGCTTGCGTGTTTCACGTGAAACGTCAGAACGGCTCAGCCTATTTGCCGAACTCTTTCGCAAGTGGTCGCGTGCCATCAATCTAGTCGCCACCTCGACCAAGGATGACCTGTGGACTCGCCACATCGCGGATAGCGCACAAGTCTTTGCCCTTTCGCCCGAGCCGAAGCAGTGGGTGGATCTCGGAAGCGGCGGAGGCTTCCCGGGTGTAATCACCGCGATTCTACTGGCGGAAACGGGCGCCGGGTGGGTCCATCTTGTGGAAAGCAATCACAAGAAGGCGAGCTTCTTACGCATCGCACTCAGTGAAACTGGCGCGCGAGGGAGTGTCCACGCTTGTCGAATTGAGGAAGCGCATAGTGAGATTCAGCACTGCGATGCGATATCTGCGCGAGCCCTAGCCGCGCTCGACATGCTGCTTGATTTCGCGGAACCGTGGGCTGAACGCAACCCAGATCTGCGCTGCTTCTTTCACAAAGGGCGGGATTATCAGTCCGAAGTGGATAAAGTTCATGGTCGTTGGTCTTTTGATCTGCTACAACATCAGAGCGCGATAGAGGCGGATTCCGTCATTCTGGAAATCGCTCATCTGATGCGGAAAGTCTAGGCAGAGTCGGGTAAGAAGTATGGCTGGCGAGAAGAACCGGATCATTACTATTGCCAACCAAAAGGGCGGCGTCGGAAAGACGACGACTGCAATCAACCTCGCCACGGCACTTGCGGCAATCGGAGAGAATGTTCTGATCGTCGATCTCGATCCTCAGGGCAATGCCAGCACGGGTCTCGGGATCGAACGGAGGGAGCGTCGTTACTCGTCCTACGATGTGCTTGTCGGAAGTCATCGTATTGAAGACGCTGCCTTGCAGACGGTCGTGCCAAACCTGGCTATCGTGCCGTCCACGCTCGATCTTCTCGGGCTGGAGATGGAGATATCCCAGCATGCCGATCGAGTGTTCAGGCTGAAGAAGGCTCTTCTGGAAGAAGATGCGCAACGATACAGTTACATTCTGATCGACTGCCCACCGTCGTTCAACCTCCTTACGATGAACGCCATGGCGGCCGCGCATTCTGTCCTGGTGCCGTTGCAGTGCGAATTCTTTGCGCTTGAGGGCCTCAGCCAGCTGCTCGAGACGATCAATCAAGTTCGTCACAGCGTCAACCCGACACTGGACATACAAGGTATCGTCCTAACAATGTTCGACTCGCGCAACAATCTGGCCCAACAGGTTGTCTCCGATGTACGCACCCACCTTGGTGAAAAGGTGTATTCAACACTCATTCCGCGTAATGTGCGCGTATCGGAAGCGCCCTCGTACGGAAAGCCTGCGATTCTCTATGACCTGAAGTGCGCCGGTAGCCAGGCCTACCTTCAGCTTGCGTCCGAGGTCATACAGCGGGAGCGTCAGCGGCGAGCCGCGTAACGCTGCATTTGTTTTTGTGAGGTGAGGCAAGTATGAGCGACGATTTTTCTAAGCGCCGCCTCGGGCGCGGTTTGGCAGCACTTATCGGCGAAATGGATCAACCGCTCCCTGTGGGAAGTGCGCGCCCGTCGATCAACCCCGACCGTATGGTTCCGATCGAATTCGTTGCTCGCAACCCGCGTAACCCTCGACGCTACTTCGACGAGGCCGAACTACAGGATCTTGCTGGTTCTGTCCGTCAGCACGGGATCGTGCAGCCGGTGGTCGTCAGGACAGCCGGTGCCGACCGTTACGAGATAATAGCCGGCGAAAGACGCTGGCGTGCCGCCCAACTTGCCGGGCTCACCGAAATTCCCGTCATCGTGCGGGACGTCGACGACAGGACCGCTCTAGAATTGGCGATCGTCGAGAACGTTCAGCGCGCGGATCTCAATCCGCTGGAGGAGGCTCTTGGCTACGAGCAGCTGATTGCGGAGCACGGGTACACTCAAAATGACCTTGGCGAGATCATCGGCAAGAGCCGAAGCCACGTCGCGAACAGTCTGCGCCTGCTGAAGCTGCCCGACCCGGTGAGAGACATGCTTGCCGAGGGAACCCTGTCTGCTGGTCATGCGAGGGCGCTCGTGTCGACTCCGGATCCGGTTGCACTGGCAAAGACGATTGCCACGAGAGGGCTTTCGGTACGAGATGCTGAACGGCTCGCGCAGAACCAGATCAAGGCTCAGTCCGAGCCGGCAGCGACCGCGCAGCGGGAGACGAAAGACTCCGATACCATTGCGCTTGAACGCAGCCTTTCCGACCGACTAGGTCTATCTGTCGCCATTAGCCACAAGGGCGCGGGCGGCCAGATTCGCATCAGCTACAAGTCGTTGGATCAGTTGGAGGAAATATGCCGACTGCTTGAGGCGCGCTGACCAGCTCGAGCCTATCGGCTCTGCCTGTTTCGACGTGACGCCTGCAGGGTTACGGAAAGAAGCGTTTGTAGAGCGAGGTTGTCTTCCAGTACTGGCTTCTGACGAGATTGCAGGATGGCAGCTTGGAGCTTCGCGGCCTCGCGCGCGAGATCTGTGGAACTCCAGTTTCGAAGTGCACGCTCTATGATAGGCTTGCGCCTGAAATGTATGCCCCGGCCAAGGCTCTGCATGACTTGAGCAGGCTGCAGTTTGCGGTCCTCCATCTCCGAGCGCATCATGTCGAGTTGCTGAAACTGTCTCAGGCAGGATTGGAGAACAAGGAATATCGGCGTCTTCGAGGCTGCAATCTTCTGAATCGCGTGAAGGAAGGCGTCCGGATCGCCAGTCAAAACCGCATCGACAACCTCGTCAGTGGATATGCCGCTGGCATCACCGATGATTTCTCTGACATGGTCCTCATCAATCACGTCCCGACCGAGGCAATAGAGCGTGAGCTTCTTGATTTCATTACGGGAGGCGATACGGTCGCCACCGAGTAGATCAAGCAGCAATTCACGGGCAGCAGGCGTCATTCGCAGGCCGGCTGCGGCGAGTTCGCTGTCGATAAGTGCATTCAACTGGCGCGTATCGTCCTGGTAGCAGGCAATCGCCGCGACGGTGCGGGCGGTTTCCGCGGTCTTTCTGAGCAGCGCGCCCTTCTTGAGGTCGCCAGCCTCCACGATGACATGACTTGTTTCCGGCGGGCTTTCACTGAGGTACTGCAGTCCCTCGACCAAGGCTTTCTCGTTGGCCGCGTCCTTGATCCAGACGAGTTTCTCGCCGCCAAAAAGACCGAAGGCGTTTACTTCGTCTATAAGCCGTCCTGGATCTCCCTGAAGGTCGCCAGCGTCTAGGCGGATGACGGAAAAAGGGTCATCCAAATGGACGCCAGTAGCCTTCGCCAGTTGGCCGGCACGTTCGGAGACAAGTCCCCGATCCGGGCCGTATACGACAAACAACCTATAATGCCTTGCCGACCTCTGGAGAAAGTTTTCGAATTCGCCTGATTTGATCTCCGACATCGCAGCGCTTGCTCAGCGCCCGATGATCGTTGCGATGTCGGCTCTAATAAGCTCGGCCAACTGGTGGGCGCCCCTGTCCTCCGCATCGCGGATCGCGCGCAGCTTGGCAAATTCCTGCTCGGGATAATCGACTGGGGCAACGATCTGGCGACGCCCGGTACGCAGGACCGTTCCATCCGATACGCGTGTAAGCGTATAATCCGCAGAGACAATTACGCGTCCCGCTTTGGGAACATCCGAGGACTGCTCAAGAAGCACTCCCATCGTCCTGGACTCGACATTCATGTCGACCTTGTACTGCGGAGTAGCCGGCTCTCCGGCTCCCCCTCCGGTCAGGAAGACCAAGTGGTTGCGAACCTCCTGACCGATGCGGCTCTCGGGGTGCGAGTAGGCGATCGCTCCCAGACTTTCAGCTTTGGCCGTTGAACCGTCGTACAACGGGCGAACCTGACAGCCGACCAGCATCACTGCCAGGCAAAGGCCGAGAAGAATCCGCGGGACCGGATGAGCGACGGGTTCAGACGACAATGTTGACGATCCTCTGAGGTACCACGATGATCTTCTTCGGCACCTGCCCGTTCAGGGCAGCCCTGACGACGTCAAGGGCGAGGACCGCGTTCTGGACAGCAATTTGATCCGCGTCGCGAGCGATTGTCAATTCTGCGCGCTTCTTTCCGTTGATCTGCACCGGCAGGACGATCTCGCTTTCGGTCACGAGCTCAGGGTCGAACGTCGGCCACGAAGCCTGCGCGACCATACCCGGATTGCCAAGAACCTGCCAGCACTCTTCCGCAAGGTGCGGCGTCATCGGAGCGATCAGTTGGACGAGGATGTTTGAGGCGTTCTTGACCGCAGCGAGATAGGTCGCGTCGGCCTCACCTGCGGCCACCTTCGTCAAAGGTGCGGCAAGTGCATTGACGAACTCATATATACGAGCGACCGCCTTGTTGAAGGCCAACTTGTCGTAGTCGCCTTGGACCGCCTTCAGGGTCTTATGGGCGATCTGCGAGATGGCAAGCCCCTCGCCATTCTTAGCCGGATTCGCCACGACCCCGCCCATTTTCTCGGAAGCCTCGGAGATCAGACGCCAGACGCGCTGGACGAAGCGGTACGCTCCCTCCACGCCCGATTCCGACCAGATGACGTCACGGTCCGGCGGCGAGTCCGAAAGCACGAAGAAGCGAGCGGTATCGGCTCCATACGAGGCGATGATGTCATCCGGGTCGACCACGTTCTTCTTTGACTTCGACATCTTCTCGATCGAACCGATCGTAACCTCTTCACCAGTGGCGATCAGGGAAGCGCGGCGGGTTCCGTCTATCTCTTCAATGCGCACATCGGCCGGCGCAACCCACTGCCCGCTGCTTCCCGATCCCAACTTGTAGGTCTCGTGTACAACCATGCCCTGGGTGAACAGCCCCTTGAAAGGTTCGCTGAGGCTGACGTGACCGGTCTCGCGCATCGCCCGTGTAAAGAAGCGGGAGTATAGGAGGTGCAGAATGGCATGCTCGATCCCGCCTATATACTGGTCGACCGGCAGCCAGTGGTCAGCCGCCGATGGATCCGTCGGTCGGTCCTCCCAAGGAGCGGTGAAGCGCGCAAAATACCAGCTGGAATCGACGAAGGTATCCATGGTGTCGGTTTCCCGACGGGCGTCCTTGCCACAATGTGGGCAGGCGACATGTCGCCACGAGGAATGCCTATCCAGGGGATTGCCGGGGATGTCGAAGGTGACGTCATCCGGCAGCTTTACCGGAAGGTCTTTCTTCGGCACCGGCAGGACACCACAATCATCGCAGTGGATGACCGGGATAGGGCAGCCCCAATAGCGCTGACGGGAAATACCCCAATCGCGAAGCCGGAAATTGACCTTTCGTTCGCCCTGCGGGGTTCCGTTCACCGTCTGCGCCGACAGCCTGGCGACGGTGGCTTCGAAAGCCTCCGTCGTCGTCATGCCGTCGAGAAAACGTGAGTTGATCATGACGCCGTCGCCGTCATAGGCGGTGTCACCGATCGAGAAACTGGCCGCATCACCATCCGCCGGCATAACGACCGGGACAACCGGAAGCCCATATTTGCGCGCGAAATCCAGGTCGCGCTGGTCGCCAGAAGGGCAACCGAAGATCGCGCCCGTACCGTATTCCATGAGGACGAAGTTCGCCACATAGACCGGCAGTTCCCAGCTCGGGTCGAAGGGATGACGTACCTTCACGCCCGTATCGATCCCCTTCTTCTCGGCTGTCTCCAGAGCCGCGAGCGAGGTACCGGCACGACGGCATTCGTCACAGAAGGAAGCGATATCGCCGTCCTTCTCCGCGATCGCCTTCGCCAGCGGATGATCGGCCGCGATCGCAAGAAAGGACGCGCCGAAAAGCGTGTCTGGCCGTGTAGTGTATACAATGATCTCGGAGAAACCGTCTGGGCGCGTATTGCCAGCAATTTCCCAGCGCAACGATAAGCCTTCGGATCGTCCGATCCAGTTCTTCTGCATCAGACGCACCTTTTCGGGCCACTGATCGAGCGTGTCGAGTGCCTCGAGCAGATCTTCGCTGAAGTCGGTGATCTTGAAGAACCATTGGGTCAATTCGCGCTGCTCGACCAGGGCTCCGGAACGCCAGCCACGTCCTTCGATAACCTGTTCGTTGGCCAGCACGGTCTGGTCGACCGGATCCCAATTGACCTTCGACTGCTTGCGATAGACCAGTCCCTTTTCCATCATGTCGATGAAAAGATGCTGCTGCCGATGATAGTAGTCGACGTCGCAGGTCGCGAACTCCCGCGACCAGTCCAGCGAAAGGCCCATCGACTTCAGCTGGCCGCGCATTGTCGCTATGTTCTGATAGGTCCAGTCCTTCGGATGCACCTTGTTTTGCATCGCCGCATTCTCGGCCGGCATGCCGAACGCATCCCAGCCCATAGGATGCAGCACATTGTAGCCGCGAGCACGTTTATAGCGAGCGACAACGTCGCCCATCGCGTAGTTGCGTACATGGCCCATATGAATGCGCCCCGACGGGTATGGGAACATTTCGAGGACGTAGTATTTCTCGCGCTTGTCGTTGTTGTCCGTCACGAAGACGGCAGCATCTGACCATTTCGCCTGCCAACGAGGTTCGGCATCGCGCGGATTGTAACGTTCGGTAGCCATTTGTCGCATTTCCGGAAAATCAAGGAGGGTCGGCGTGACCTTCACCACGAAACCGACCAAGCGTCAAGTTTTCCGGGCACTTCGCAGTCGGAAAGCCTATTGGAAGCCGGAGCATGGACATCCGTCGAAGCGGCTTGCTTCGCTGCACCCGCAGAGGTGATGATGGACGTGGTGAGTCGATAGTGGAAGGATAGAGATGACAATCGCGGAACAGTTGGACAACGTGATCGCTCGTGTCGAGTCGGCGGCGAAAAGGGCAGGTCGTGAGCCGGATTCGGTGCAGCTTGTTGCCGTGTCCAAGACGTTTCCGGCCGATGTCGTTCGTGAGGCGATCATCCACGGTCAGAGGATATTCGGCGAGAATCGCGTGCAGGAGGCGCAGCAAAAGTGGCCGCAGCTAAAGGCTGAGACTGCCGGCGTCGAGCTGCATCTGATCGGTCCGCTGCAGTCGAACAAGGCTGCGGATGCCGTCGCGCTCTTCGACGTCATCGAGACGGTCGACCGGGAGAAAATTGCCCGAGTTTTGAGCGAGGAGACAAGACGGCAGGGACGCACGCCGCGATTCTATGTCCAGGTGAATACCGGACTCGAACCTCAGAAGGCCGGTATCACACCCGACGAGGCGGCCGAATTCGTCCGATGCTGTGTCCAGGAACTCGGGTTGGCCGTCGAGGGGCTCATGTGCATCCCGCCGGCGGACGAAAATCCGGGACCGCACTTCGCGTTGTTGGCAAAGCTCGCGGCAGAATGCGGCCTGGGCAAGCTCTCCATGGGCATGTCAGGCGACTTCGAGACGGCGATCGAGTTCGGCGCAACCAGCGTCCGGGTCGGTTCGGCGATTTTCGGCACACGTTGACCGTTTGCCAGCGGCCATTTGTCCGCACACGCCATAGGCTTTCGTCTGGCTTTCCACTGCGCAGGCGCCTGCCTAATATCCCGCCAATCTTGCAAGAGGTTGGTTCGGGAGGACGTCATGGAGAGCAAGTACCTGGATACCTATCGCTCGTGGGAGCGTGATCCGGAAGCCTTCTGGGGAGAGCAAGCGGCCAAGATCGATTGGTTCCGCCCCGCCGACAAGGTGTTTGACGGTGGTATGGGCGCCTACGGTCGCTGGTTCGTCGGTGCGGAGACGAACACCTGTCACAATTGTCTCGATCGGCATGTAGCCAATGGCCGCGGCGAACAGGCTGCCGTCATCTACGACAGCCCGATGACAGGCGAGAAGAAGAGCTTCACCTACAATGAAGTGCTGACGGAAGTGACGGCGATCGCCGCAGTACTCAGAAATCACGGTGTGACCAAGGGTGATCGCGTCATCATCTATATGCCGATGATTCCGGAAGCGGTGTTCTCCATGCTCGCCTGCGCGCGGCTCGGAGCCATCCACTCGGTGGTGTTTGGCGGCTTCGCCGCACACGAACTTGCCACCCGAATAGACGACTCGAAGGCGAAGGTGATCATCAGCGCGAGTTGCGGTCTCGAGGCCGGGCGCATCGTACCCTACAAGCCGCTTCTCGACCATGCGATCGACATGGCGCAGGTAAAGCCGGAATACTGCTTCGTTCTGCAACGCGACCAGCTCCATGCGCCACTGCGATATGAGCATGGCGATGTCGATTTCGCGAAGGCGGTGGAAATCGAGCGTGCGAATGGCACTGATGTCCGGTGTCAAGCGGTGCTCGCGACCGATCCGCTCTACGTTCTCTATACGTCGGGTACGACGGGGCAACCGAAGGGCGTCGTTCGCGACAACGGCGGGCACATGGTCGCGCTTCAGTGGACGATGGAGAACATCTACGGTGTCGCCCCGGGCGAGGTCTTCTGGGCGGCGTCGGACATCGGCTGGGTCGTCGGTCACTCCTACATCGTCTATGGGCCTCTTCTTGCTGGAAACACCACGGTGATCTTCGAAGGCAAGCCTGTTGGAACACCCGACGCGGGAACTTTCTGGCGCGTCGTAGCTGAACACGACGTGAAGGTGCTGTTTACTGCGCCCACCGCCTTCCGTGCCATCCGTCGCGATGATTCCGATGGCGAGCATATCCGGCGGTATGATCTTTCTGGTCTTCGTTCGTTGTTCCTCGCGGGCGAACGCGCCGACCCGGAAACGATCAAATGGGCGGAAAGGATGCTCAAGGTTCCGGTGATCGATCACTGGTGGCAGACGGAAACCGGCTGGCCGATGGCGGCCAATCCGGCAGGCCTCGGTCTTCTTCCGATCAAATACGGATCCCCCACTGTGGCGATGCCCGGATATGCGATCGACGTGCTCGATGACGCCGGACATCCTGTTCCGAAGGGAACGCTCGGCAACATCGTCGTGAAGCTTCCTCTACCTCCCGGCTGCCTGGTCAGCTTCTGGAATGCCGAGGAGCGTTTCCGCTCCGCCTGTCTTGAGGAGTTTCCCGGCTATTACAAGACCGCCGATGCCGGCATGGTTGACGAGGACGGATACGTTTTTGTCATGGCGCGCACCGACGACATCATCAATTGCGCCGGTCATCGCCTTTCTACGGGCGCCATGGAAGAGGTCTGCGCCATGCATCCGGATGTTGCCGAATGCGCAGTCATCGGTATCGCCGATGACCTCAAGGGACAGATCCCTTGCGGCTTCCTCGTCCTGAAGAACAATGTCTCGCGTGACTTCTCGGTCATACAGCGTGAAGTCGTTCAGCTTGTCCGCGATGAGATCGGCCCGGTGGCGGCGTTCAAGACCGTGATGAAGGTCGAGCGGCTACCAAAGACCAGATCCGGCAAAATCCTGCGCGGGACGATGCAGAAGATCGCCGACGGTTTGCCGTGGAAAATGCCCGCTACGATCGACGACCCCGCAATTCTCGATGAGATCAGCACCGTTCTCAGACAGCACGGTCACGGTTGACCGCTGGCGTCGTCCAGCGAGAGCACGCCGTAAAACCAAAAAGCCCCGCGGCGTGCGGGGCTTTGAAATTTCCGTCGATGAAAGCGGATCAGTAGAGATCGTCTTCGTCGTCGTCCTTGCGGTCTGACTTCAGCGACTTCAACTTGGCGAAAACCGCATTGGCATCAATTTCCTTCTCCTCGTCCTGAGAGAAGTCATAGCCAAGGTTTTCAGTCTCGGTTGCCGACTGGAGAGTTGCACCGAGTTCGGCAGCGGTCGGCAGCGGTCGGCCTTTCGAGGCCTTCTCGACTTCCATATCGAGGTCGATCTGGCTGCAGAGGCCGAGGGTGACCGGGTCCATCGGCGTGAGATTTGCCGAGTTCCAGTGGGTACGATCACGGATCTGCTCAATCGTGCTCTTGGTGGTGCCGACCAGCCGCGAGATTTGCGCATCCTTCAATTCAGGATGGTTGCGCACGAGCCAGAGGATGGCGTTTGGCCGATCCTGGCGTTTCGAGACGGGCGTATAGCGGGGACCACGACGCTTGGAATCCGGAACGCGTACCTTAGGCTCCTGCAGCTTCAGCTTATGGTTCGGATCAGCTTCGGCGCGGGCGATCTCTTCACGGGAAAGCTGGCCGGTTGCGATCGGGTCCAGGCCTTTGATGCCTTGCGCTGCTTCACCGTCTGCGATCGCTTTGACTTCAAGCGGGTGAAGCTTGCAGAATTGTGCGATCTGATCGAACGACAATGCCGTGTTATCGACCAGCCATACGGCCGTTGCCTTTGGCATAAGCAATGTCTGAGCCATGGAAATAGTCCTTCTTTGCGTCCGCGCCGGGGGCCGCGGGCCGTGGGTATCAACCACAATTTCCGGAGAATAATGAGCTGTATACCCTCATTAAACGGCAATTGCAATTCTTCCTAAAACGGATGACCTTTGTCTAATTGCTGGGTCTGTATGACCTGCTATGAATGTGGCACATACGGCCGAAAACGGGAGTTCGGCGTCCAGACCAGTTGGCGTTTCTACATGAGGAGGAGTTCATGTCAGCCAAAATCTATCCGGTCCTAAAGGCGGCGAAGAGCCGAGCCTTGGTCGACAACGAAAAATACCTGAAGTGGTATGAGGAAAGCACGGAGGATCCGGAGAAGTTCTGGGACAAGCACGGCAAGCGCATCGACTGGTTCAAACCCTACACGAAGGTCAAGAACACGACGTTCAAGGGCAAGGTTTCGATCAAGTGGTATGAAGACGGGCTGACGAACGTTTCTTACAACTGTATCGACCGCCATCTGAAAACGCACGGCGAACGCACGGCGATCATCTGGGAAGGTGACAACCCTTACATCGACAAGAAGATCACCTACAATCAGCTGTACGAGCATGTCTGCCGTCTCGCGAACGTGCTGAAGGCCCACGGTGTGAAGAAGGGTGACCGCGTCACCATCTATATGCCGATGATTCCGGAAGCGGCCTATGCCATGCTGGCGTGCGCCCGCATCGGTGCCGTGCACTCCGTGGTGTTCGGCGGATTTTCTCCCGAAGCGCTGGCCGGGCGCATTGTGGACTGCGAATCGACGTTCGTTATCACGTGCGACGAGGGTCTTCGCGGCGGCAAGCCTGTGCCGCTGAAGGAGAATACGGACACCGCGATTGATATCGCCGCCAAGCAGTTCGTCATCGTCAACAAGGTCCTGGTTGTCCGTCGTACAGGCGGCAAGATCGAATGGGCTCCAGGTCGCGACATCTGGTATCATCAGGAAATTGCCAAGGTAAAGCCTGACTGCCCGCCGGTCAAAATGCGGGCTGAGGACCCCCTCTTCATTCTCTATACCTCCGGTTCGACCGGCAAGCCGAAGGGCGTGGTGCATACGACCGGCGGCTACCTCGTCTACGCCTCGATGACGCACGAGTACGTGTTCGATTACAAGGATGGCGAGATCTATTGGTGTACGGCGGACGTCGGTTGGGTGACGGGCCACTCCTACATCGTCTACGGACCGCTTGCGAACTGTGCGACGACACTGATGTTCGAAGGCGTGCCGAACTTCCCTGACCAGGGCCGGTTCTGGGAAGTGATCGACAAGCACAAGGTGAACGTCTTCTACACCGCGCCGACGGCAATCCGCTCGTTGATGGGTGCCGGCGATCATTTCGTGAAGCGCTCGAGCCGTTCGAGCCTCCGTCTGCTGGGATCGGTCGGCGAGCCGATCAATCCGGAGGCTTGGGAGTGGTACTACAACGTGGTGGGTGACGAGCGTTGCCCGATCGTGGATACCTGGTGGCAGACGGAAACGGGTGGCATCCTGATCACGCCGCTGCCGGGTGCTACGGACCTCAAGCCCGGCTCCGCAACGCGCCCGTTCTTCGGGATCAAGCCGCAGCTCGTCGACAACGAGGGCAATGTGCTCGAAGGAGCCGCTGACGGTAACCTCTGCATCGTCGACAGCTGGCCGGGTCAGGCACGATCGATTTATGGCGACCATCACCGCTTCGCCCAGACCTACTTCTCGACCTACAAGGGCAAATACTTCACCGGCGACGGTTGCCGCCGCGACGAAGACGGCTACTACTGGATCACCGGACGCGTGGACGATGTTCTCAACGTATCCGGCCATCGACTCGGTACGGCGGAAGTCGAATCCGCGCTTGTGTCACACCATCTGGTTTCGGAAGCTGCGGTGGTCGGCTATCCGCATCCGATCAAGGGCCAGGGCATCTACTGCTACGTCACGCTGATGGCAGATCACGCCGGCGACGATGCGCTGCGTCAGGATCTCCTGAAGCACGTGCGTGCGGAAATCGGACCGATCGCCACGCCGGACAAGATCCAGTTCGCCCCGGGATTGCCAAAAACTCGCTCCGGCAAGATCATGCGGCGTATCCTGCGCAAGATTGCCGAGGACGACTTTGGCTCACTTGGCGACACGTCGACCCTCGCGGATCCGAGTGTTGTTGACGACCTGATCGCCAACCGGCAGAATCGCAACGGTCAGTAAATGATCTGACGCGAGAGGTCAGAAAGGCCGCCCCACGTCGTGGGGCGGCCTTTTGCTTTTCAATTGCAGGGGTGAAGAGCCTTTCGGCCGCCGTCATATGACTCCACGAGTCCGGAGGCGAGCAAGACGTCCGCGACGCTTCGCCCATCCTCCAAGTGAATGTCGGCAAGCACCCGGCCGAAATATTTGTCACCCGAGATGGCGAGCAGCGAAACCTTCGTGGTGAGAAGCCTCGACAGGCCATCTCGTGCTTGCCGCGCGGCAAGACGGGTCGCTTCACACTTCGCATGCAGCTCCGGTGCGTCGATTCCACGCAGTCGAACATAGGTCTCAATGCTATGTCCCGGCCACGGAGCGGCACTGACCAGGAGAGTATCTCCGTCCACGACGCGAATGAGTTTCGCTTCCACGGGTCCCGAGATCAAGTGATCCCCGGAAGCGGCCGCGGGGCGCCCGATAAAGGCGGTCAACAGGAGCAAGAGGGAGTAAAGGGAAGTCGAGCGCATTGAAGGATTATATTCCGGTATTCGGGCGCCGACAATGGGTATTTATTCCTTGCTAGAAATCAATCGCCCGGCCCTTGATCTCCCAGTCGCCGAACCGCGCAGGATCGACACCCCCTCGCCCGCCGATCTCTCGCGGCGGCTCGATCATAGGTTCGTTACGACGCCTTTCCTCGGCCTCTTTCAGTGCGCGTATGGCGGCAGCGGATAGCTTTTTCGTCACCGGTTGCGCCGTATCGGCGCCGCCAGAGGACGAATGTGGCTGATCTTCGAAAGGGGTCATGTTGGTTCGCGTCCATGATGCGTTGGTACCCGGCAAATATTGAAATCGCCGGCTGAATTTTTAAATCATAATAATATAGCTGTCGCGGTCGGCTATGTCCAACTGCGGCAAGCGTAAGGAGAAAAACATGAATTTCGTTCGTACCGCGATGCTGCTGGCGTTTATGACGGCGCTGTTCATGGGCGTCGGCTATTTGATAGGCGGTCAGAGCGGGATGCTTATCGCTTTCGTGATCGCCGCGGGCATGAACTTCTTCTCCTACTGGAATTCCGACCGCATGGTGCTCGCCGCTTACCAGGCACAGGAGGTCGACGAGAGTAACGCTCCGGAATTTTTCCGGATCATCCGGGATTTGGCGCAACGGGCCGGCTTGCCGATGCCGCGCGTCTATGTCTTCGACAGTCCTCAGCCGAATGCGTTCGCAACCGGGCGCAATCCGCAGAATGCAGCCGTGGCCGCCTCGACCGGCCTCCTGCATCGTCTGACGCCGGAAGAGGTGGCCGGCGTCATGGCACATGAACTTGCCCATGTCGAAAACCGTGACACGCTGACCATGACGATTACCGCGACCCTCGCCGGTGCAATCTCGATGCTTGGCAATTTCGCCTTCTTCTTCGGCGGTCGCCGCGATGAGAATAACCCGCTGGGAGCTGTCGGACTGCTCGTCACCATGATCGTCGCCCCGCTTGCCGCGATGCTGGTCCAGATGGCGATCAGTCGTACCCGTGAGTATGCGGCCGACCGTCGTGGCGCCGAGATCTGTGGTGATCCCCGCTGGCTTGCGTCCGCCCTGCGCAAGATCGCAAGCGACAGTGCCCACATCGTCAACGATGATGCCGAACGTAATCCTGCGACAGCGCACATGTTCATTATCAATCCCTTGAGCGGCGAACGCATGGACAATCTCTTTTCGACCCATCCAAACACGGAAAACAGGATCGCCGAGCTGATGCGGATGGCGGAAGGTACGGTGTCGGTATCGACGCGGCCCAATTCCGCTGTTAAGCCGAGCCGTAGATCGCGCTCTGTTCCGGATACCGGGCGCGGCCGCATTGGCTCGCAACCGCCCAAAGGACCGTGGTCTTGAACGACAAAGAGAAGAGTAAGAAGGCCGCAGCCGACAGGACGAGGAACAGGAACAGCGACCCAGACCACCGCCGGGCCGCCTCGGATGCGAAAGCCGGGCTGGATGCCAGAATCGCGGCGAGTAGAATCCTTGCGGCTGTTGTTGATCGTCGGACGCCTCTGGACGGCATGCTGGATGCGGAGCATGGAAATCCTGCGTATAGAGCGCTCGGCGAGGCGGATCGCGGCTTGGTGCGCGCCATTCTACAGACTGCGCTTAGGCACTTGCCGCGAATCGAGGTGATCCTTGCCTCACTTCTCGACTCGCCGCTACCGGACGGCGCCCGTTCGTTGCATCACCTCCTTGTGGTCGCCGTGACGCAGATGCTTTATCTCGACGTGCCGGACCACTCAGCGGTTGATCTCGCGGTCGAACAAGCGATACGCGATCCTCGCAACAAGCGGTTTGCAAAGCTCGCCAATGCCGTCCTGCGGCGGCTGGGACGGGAGAAGGCGACGCAACTCGCGAGCGTCGCTTCGCTTCCCTCGACGCCGAAATGGTTCTTCGATCGTCTTGTAGCCGTCTATGGAGCTGATGCAGCGGCGCGAATAGCTGACGCCCAAAGCCGCCCTGCCCCCATCGATCTCACGGTGAAGAGCAATCCTCAAGGTTGGGCAGAGCGTCTCAATGGATGTGTTTTGCCGACAGGCAGCATTCGGCTTGCCGGATTTCGTGGTGGAATTCCCACTCTTGAAGGTTTCTCCGATGGTGAATGGTGGGTCCAGGATGCGGCAGCCGCTCTGCCTGCCCGGCTTCTCGGCAACATCGCCGGCCAACGGGTAGCCGATCTCTGCGCCGCACCCGGCGGCAAGACTGCGCAACTTATCCAGGGGGGAGCTATCGTTACAGCCGTTGAACAGTCCGAGAATCGTATTCGGCGGCTGAAGGAGAATCTCGCCCGGCTGCATCTCGAATGCGAATGCGTGAATGCCAATCTGCTCGATTTCCGGCCGGCCGAGCTCTTCGACGGCATTCTGCTCGATGCGCCCTGTTCGTCGACGGGGACGGCCCGACGGCACCCTGACGTACTTTGGACCAAGGGGCCGGAGGACGTGGCCAAACTCGCCGGTCTGCAGGAGAGGCTTCTTCGACATGCCCTGACGCTCGTGCGACCGGGCGGCCTCCTTGTCTTTTCGAACTGCTCGCTTGATCCTTCCGAGGGGGAGGAGGTCGTCGCACGCGTCCTCGCCGATACGCCCGACTATCAACGAGAACGCATTAGCGCTGCCGATTGGCCGGGCTTGGAAGAAGCGGTCACTCCGCTCGGCGAGTTGCGAACCACGCCCGCAATGTTGAGGCTGGAGGGAGCAGAAGGTGGTCTCGACGGCTTCTACGCCTGCATTCTCCGGCGCGATTAACGGAATATTTACCAAAACCGTTGCCATCATCGCAGAATAACGACTAATCGCTCATTGCGCGGGTCGTTCATGCGCACGCGTCTTGTGGGCATGAGACGGCGAGACTGTGGTCAGTTCCTCGCCCGATTTCGGCGCAGCCGCGCGCCATGGAAAAACGATGCGATTCACGGAACGCCAAAGGCTGGTCTATCTTTACCTCCGTGAGGCGTGGAGACGGATCTCCCGGCAGATCGCGATCGGCCACATTTCAGCCCTGCGCTTTGCCGGAGCGGGACCAGGTCGCCTGATTGTCGCACCCACAGACCTCAGGATTGTCGATCCGTTCGTCTCCGAAGAAATCCTCGTCCGGCGCTTTCCGCTCGCGGGAAAGATTCTGGATGCGGGTGACCGGTCGCCTTTCGAACTTGAGGCGCCTTCGCAACTCTTTGCGGTTCGTCTGCACTCTTTCGCTTGGCTTCGGCATGTGCGTGCCGACAAGACGGCGGAGGCATGCACCAACGCTCGAGCCATTGTCGACGACTGGATTCGAATACATGGCACCCGCATTGCCGGACTGCCGTGGGACGCGGACGTGATTGCGCAACGGGTTATCGCCTGGTTGTCGCATTCACCGGTCGTCCTGCAGGACGCCGAGGGCGGCTTCTATCGTCGTTTCCTCAACAACCTCGCCTTTCAGATCCGCTACCTCAACCGGATAGCCGATCATGTTCCCGATGGACTGCCAAGGCTCAGGGTCCGGATCGCCCTTGCCATGGCTTCGATTTCCATGCAGATGCGGGGCATTTCCGTTCGACGGACAGCGCGGCACCTCGACCGCGAACTGGACCGGCAGATTCTGCCGGACGGTGGTCATATCTCGCGTAACCCCAACGCGGCGGTCGAAATCCTGTTCGATCTCCTGCCGTTGCGCCAGACCTATATCAACCTCGGCCACGACATACCGGTGAAACTCATCCCGACCATCGACAGGATGTATCCTGCAGTCCGCTTCTTCCGGCACGGAAGCGGTGATCTCGCCTTATTCAACGGCGCGACCTCGATTCTCGCCAACGAACTCATGTCGGTGCTGCGCTACGACGAGACAGCCGGTCAACCTTTCAAGTCGCTGCCGCACTCGCAGTATCACCGGCTTTCCGCGGGTTCGGCCGTCGTGCTTATGGATACTGGCTACCCACGTTCGACGGAACTGTCCAAGACAGCTCACGCCGGCTGTCTCTCCTTCGAGTTCTCTTCCGGCCGCCACCGCCTCATCGTCAACAGCGGTTCTCCCCGCTTTTCCGGCGAGAAGCTGCGCCAGCTGGCGAGGACAACTGCGGCGCATTCGACCGTTTCGGTTGGCGAGATGTCCTCCGCTAGGATCTCGCGTTCAGCCTTTCTCGGCCCGTTGATGGTGTCGGGCGTAACGGCTGTCGAGCTGACACGACAAACAGCGGCCGACGGGAGCGATCGGCTCTGCGCACGCCACAACGGCTATCTTCTCGATTTCGGCCTCTGGCACGAGCGAGAGTTACGCATGAACGAGGCGGGGACAAAGATCGCCGGACGTGATCGTTTCCTCTTGGCGAACGGCGAGCCACTGCAAGATCCGCCACCACCTGAAAGCGTTGGACGGTTCCACATCCATCCGGCGGTGCATCTCGAGCAGGTAGAAGATCGTGCCGTCCATCTGATTGCCCCGGACGGTGAGACTTGGGTCTTCTCCGTTCCGACGGGCGAACTGGTGATCGGCGAGGACGTCTTCTTTGCCGACGCCTCCGGTGCACGTTCTTCCGAGCAGATCGAAATCGCCTTTGACGGCCCGGAAATCCGTTGGTTTCTCGCCCATAAGTCTTAGGCCGGTTTCCTCTTGCTGCAAGCTGTGCTAGGCGGCAGCGACACATGCTATCCTCGGCGCTGCCGCAGCACGACCACTAGATTGGAGCAGAAAATCATGGCCGTCGTTTCGAAGAAAATACCCGCTCCTGACCGGGTCAAGATCAAGACCGCTCTTCTTTCGGTCTCGGACAAGACCGGCATTGTCGAGCTTGCCCAAGCACTGAACGTCATGGGTGTGCGGCTTTTGTCGACCGGCGGTACTCACAAGGCGATCGCCAGCGCCGGTCTGCCGGTTACAGACGTCTCCGACGTCACCGAGTTTCCGGAGATTATGGACGGACGTGTAAAGACGCTTCATCCGCGCGTTCACGGCGGTCTTTTGGCCATCCGCGACGACGCAGAGCACCAGCGGGCCATGCGTGCGTACGGTATCGAAGCAATCGATCTCGCTGTCATTAACCTCTATCCTTTCGAGGAGGTTCGGGCAGCCGGCGGGGATTATCCGACGACCGTCGAGAACATCGACATCGGCGGCCCTGCGATGATCCGTGCGTCTGCCAAGAATCATGCCTATGTGACGATCGTCACCGATCCCGCGGATTACGAGCCGCTGCTTTCGGCGCTCAGGTCCGACGAGTGCCAGACGACCTACGCTCTTCGTCAGCAGTTGGCGGCCAAGGCCTTCGCCCGGACGGCTGCCTACGATACGATGATCTCCAACTGGTTTGCCGCCGCCCTTTCGATCGATGTTCCGATGTATCGCACGATCGGTGGTGTTCTGAAGGAGAAGATGCGTTACGGCGAAAATCCGCATCAAAGCGCGGCGTTCTACGTCACCGGCGACGATCGGCCGGGCGTCGCGAATGCCACCCTGCTGCAGGGCAAGCAGCTCTCCTACAACAACATCAACGACACCGACGCGGCCTTTGAGCTGGTCGCCGAGTTTGCACCCGATAACGGGCCTGCCTGCGCGATCATCAAGCACGCCAATCCGTGCGGCGTTGCGACCGGTTCGTCTCTCGTCGAAGCCTACAAGCGAGCACTTGCCTGCGATTCCGTCTCTGCTTTCGGCGGCATCATCGCGCTCAACCAGACACTCGATGCCGAAACGGCCGAGGAGATCGTCAAGCTCTTCACCGAGGTGATCATCGCGCCCGACGTCACCGAACAAGCCAAGGCGGTCATCGCCCGGAAAGCGAACCTTCGCCTCCTGACGACGGGCCGCCTGCCCGATCCGCGAGCGGCGGGGATAACGGCAAAGACTGTTTCCGGCGGACTGCTGGTCCAGTCCCGGGACAATGTGGTCGTCGAGGATCTCGATCTGCGCGTCGTTACCAAGCGCGCGCCGACACCGACCGAACTTCAAGATATGAAATTCGCGTTCAAGATCGCGAAGCACGTGAAATCGAACGCCGTGATCTACGCCAAGGATGGGCAGACGGCAGGCATCGGCGCAGGCCAGATGAGCCGTGTCGATTCTGCTCGTATCGCCGCCATGAAGGCGGAAGACGCCGCCAAGGCGCTCGGCCTCCCTCAGCCGTTGACGAGGGGGTCGGCGGTTGCCTCCGAAGCCTTTTATCCCTTTGCCGATGGTCTGCTTGCCGCCATTGCGGCGGGTGCGACGGCCGTCATCCAGCCCGGCGGCTCGATGCGCGACGAGGAAGTGATCGCGGCAGCCAACGAGCATGACGTGGCGATGGTCTTCACCGGCATTCGGCACTTCCGCCACTGATCGTAGCAACCCCGTAGCCTTTTTTGAGCTCGGCCTCGGCCGGGCTCTTTCTATTTCAGGCTGGTTGAGGGATTACTGCTGGCCGGATACGGGGTAGTGAGCAGCACGAGAAATCCCCCTCCGAGATAGATGAGGACGCTCGCCATGCCGACGCGCGGTGAGCCGGTCCAATAGGTCAGCATCGAGAAGCTCAACGTAGCCATAAAACTCGTGACGCGACCGGACAGTGCGTAAATGCCGAAGTAGCGTCCCGCTTCTTTCGGCGGAACGCTGCGGGCGAGGTAGGAACGGGACGAGGCCTGAACGGGGCCGAAGGCGAGTCCGATCAGGATGCCGAACAGGATGTAGGTCTTCTCCGCGGCCGTTCCGAAAATACCGGGTGTGGACATCGTGGAAAGATCGACGATTCCGAAGAGCGTATAGCCTGGACCGGTCGAGATGATGCCGAACGTGGCGACGATCAGCAGGATTAGGCTGAGAAGCACCGTGAATTTCGAGCCGAACCGCCGGTCGATACTGCCTGCTGCCAGACAGCCGAAGATCGCGACGACATTCAGGATTATCCCGTAGAGGCCGATTTCCAGGGTAGACCACTGGAACATCGCTGCGGCAAAAACGCCGCCCAGCACCAGCAGCCCGTTCACACCGTCCTGGTAGATCATGCGTCCGATCAGGAAGCGAGCGAGCCCCGATCTTCCCCGCAATTCACTCAGCGTCTTGCCGAGTTCGCTCAATCCGGCTCTTATGGCCTCGCCGAAAGGCTTGCCCTTGGTGGCATCCGGCGTGAAGAAAAACATCGGCAGAATGAAGATGAGATACCAGAGAGCCGATATTGGCCCGGTGATGCGGGCATCCTCTCCGCTGGCAGCATCCAGCCCGAACAGCGGCGGCTGGCCGATCAGCGTCATTCCCGTCTTCGGGTTCGCCGCCAGCAGCGTCACCACAGCAATGAGGACGATGATGCCGCCGAGATAGCCGAGGCCCCAGGCGATGTTCGAGATGCGACCCACCGTTTGCGGCGTGACGAGACGTGGCATCATGGAGTCGTTGAAGACGACGGAAAACTCGGCCGACACCGTGGCAAGGATGATCAGAATGACTGGGACGAAGACAGGCGAGCCCGGGGCAGCGGTCCAGAGCAGGCTCAGGCTTACAATTTTGATCACCGCGAAAAAGCCGATCCACGGCTTGCGACTACCGGACTGATCGGCAATCGATCCGAGAATGGGGGAGAGTACGGCGATGATGATCGATGCGATCGTCGCCGTGTTGCTCCATGTCGCCTGGGCGGAGACCGGATCGGAGGTCATCCTCGAGACGAAGTAGGGTCCGAAGATGAACGTCGTCACCACTGTGAAAAAGGGCTGGGCTGCCCAGTCGAACAGCATCCAGCCCCAAATTCCGCGGGCGGGCACCTTTGCGGTTCCCGCTACCGACAACTCCGTTTCAACCGCCACCAACTCTTCCCCCGAATGTTTCGGGGAGAGTGTCACCTTGTCTTTCCGTGCGCAAGATCCGTCAGAAGGCCCGCGGCAACCGCGATTTTGGAAAGGCTCGGATCGCCGCTCTCGGTGATCGCAACCAGTTCGGTGACAAGCTGGTCGATGCGCTGCGGATCGGCTTGACGCCACGCAGCAATCGGGTCCCTCTCCCTGGCGTAAAGCGACAGCGCTTCGGCAACGATGTCGCGCCTCGCTGCACCGATCTGATGGATGCTGCGGGTCAGTGAGAGACTTTCGTAATGATCGGTCGTGGAGACGCGGTTGGCCGCCGCCAAGAGGCGTTCGATGCTGAAGGCCCCAGACACCGCGAAGTAGCTGCTGACGGTGCGCGCGATTGTCGCGCCGGTTCGGCCGGCGATCTGCATGACCTCCGGCACCAGCAACAAGACGGAAAGGCGAACGACGTCACGGGCAAGGTCCTCCGGCGCACCTGCCTGCACGAGCTCGGAAATCTCACGGTCAAGCCTTTGACCCAGTTCTTCCGGCAGAGCGGTTCCAAACGATTGCTTCAGCGACTTAACCGTCGACTTGAGGCGGGCAAGTGCATCGGTAATACCGCCGGTCGAGAGTCCCGTTTCGACGAGCAGCCGCGAAACGCCGGTGTAGACCTCAGCAACCGCTGCGTAGAGTCTGTTCTGCAGTTCTCCCGGCACCTCGGCGTCCAGTGCATCGATACGCGCCCAGAGATCGGTAAGATCGAGCCCGTCTCTCACCAGCAGTGCCGCCTTGACGACGTCGGCAGGAAGAACGCCGGTTGCATCCGCGGTCATGACGACAAAGCCCGGACCTCCACGGTTGATCACGTGATTGGCCAAAACGGTGGCGATGATCTCCCGGTGCAGGCGGTGTCCGGTGATCTCTGCGGCGAACGTCTTGCGCATCTTCGCAGGAAAATAGTTGAACAGCGTCGTCGCGCAATAGGGATCGTCCGGCAGATCTGAGGCCACCAGCGAGTCGAAGAGGACGATCTTCGCGTAGGAGAGCAGAACGCCTATCTCCGGGCGGGTCAACGCCTTGCCTTCCGCGTAGCGTTCGGCAAGTGCATTGTCGTCAGGCAGCATCTCGACCTTGCGATTGAGCCGTCCCGCTGTCTCGAGCGACGACATCAGCCGGCTCAATTCTTCGCGATTGCGAACGCCCTTCCTTTCGGTGAGCGAGATGGCCAAAGGTTGTAGGTAGTTGTTGCGCAGAACGAGCGACGCAACTTCGTCCGTCATGTCGGCGAGCAACTTGTCGCGCTTCGCCATGGTAAGGCGATTTTCCGCAACAGCTGGCGCCAAGGCGATCTTGATATTGACCTCGACGTCGGAGGAGTTCACTCCTGCGGAGTTGTCGATGGCGTCTGAGTTCAGACGTCCGCCGTTGAGGGCATAGAAAATCCGTCCACGCTGCGTGACGCCGAGATTTGCCCCTTCGCCTATAACCTTGGCGCGGACCTCGTTTCCGTTCACGCGGATCGCGTCATTCGTCCTGTCGCCCACCTCCGCGTCGGTCTCTCCCGGCGCCTTGATGTACGTGCCAATACCGCCGAACCAGAGAAGATCAACCGGTGCCTTCAGGATTGCCGTCATGATTTCAAAGGGGGTCGCGGTCATCCGTTCGATGCCGATCGCGGCCGCCGCTTCCGTCGTCAGCTCGACGGATTTCACGCTGCGGGAAATAACCATTGCGCCTTTCGAAAGCGCCTTGCGATCGTAATCCTGCCAGCTGGACCGCGGCAGGGCGAAAAGCCGCTTGCGCTCAGCGAAGGAAAGTGCCGTATCCGGATTCGGATCGATAAAGATGTCGCGGTGATCGAATGCGGCAACGAGGCGGATCTTCTCGGACAGCAGCATGCCGTTGCCGAAGACGTCTCCCGACATGTCGCCGACGCCGGCTACCGTGAAGGGTGTCGACTGTATGTCGATGTTCATCTCGCGGAAGTGGCGCTTGACGGCTTCCCATGCGCCTCGTGCGGTGATGCCCATCTTCTTGTGGTCGTAACCCGCGGAACCACCCGACGCGAAAGCATCGTCAAGCCAGAAACCGGCTGCGCGCGCAAGAGCGTTCGCGGTATCGGAGAATGTCGCGGTACCCTTGTCGGCGGCAACGACGAAGTATGGATCGTCGTCGTCAAGCCGTACGGTGTCCACCGGCGGCACGATCCGTCCGCCCTGAATGTTGTCGGTGATCGACAGCAGCGTCGTGACGTATGTCTTATAGGCTTCCTTGCCCGCATTCAGGTATTCATCGCGACTTCCGCCCGACGGAAGCTGCTTGGGGAAGAAGCCACCCTTTGCGCCCACCGGTACGATGACGGCGTTCTTGACTTGCTGGGCTTTCACGAGCCCGAGCACTTCCGTGCGATAGTCCTGGGCACGGTCGGACCAGCGCAGACCGCCACGTGCGACCTTGCCGAACCGGAGATGTACCCCTTCGACCTCGACGCCGTAGACAAAGATCTCGCGGAACGGACGTGGTTCAGGCAGACCTTCCAGACGCTGCGGATCGAACTTGAAGGCGAGCATCGGACGAGGCTCGCCATCTGGAGCCTTCTGGAAGAAGTTTGTCCTAAGCGTCGCATCGACTGCATTCAGATAGCGGCGAAGAATGCGGTCTTCATCGATGCTGGGTACGGAGACGAGGGCGGCCAGCAGCTCCTGTCGGCTGTCGTTGACCTTGCGCTGCCTGCTCTTCTCACCGAGTGTCGGATCGAAGATGTCGCGGAACAGATTGAAGATGGAGGCGGCAATCTGCGGATATTTGTTCAGCGTTTCAGCAATATGGTTCTGCGAATAGACAATTCCGCACTGGCGTAGATACGCTGCATAGGCACGCAGAACGGTTACCTCGCGAGCAGTCAAGCCAGCGGTCATGACCAGGCGATTGAAGATATCGTTGCCGATGGTACCGTTGAAAGCGCCGAGGAATGCATCCCCGAGCAGCTTCCCGTCACGACCGATGTCGAACTCGCCTCCGCCGCGAACTTCCAGTTCCATGTCGTGCAACACCACGAGCTTGTGGTTTTCCGCTGCCGCGACCTGGATATCGAAGGTACGTTCACTGATGACGCCAAAGCCGAGATTCTCCAGAAGCGGCACGCGTCGCGACAACGGCAGATGCTCTCCGGCATGAAAGATCTTGAGATAGAGAAGATTGCCCTTATCGGAGGCTTGCTCGTGGAAGCTGATGCTGACCGGCTGTCCTTCGAGGCAGGCATTGATGTGCTGCAGGTCGGCCACGGCCTCTTCAGGCGTAAAGGCCTCCTGATAGGCGTGCGTGACGGTGAGTGTTGGTGCATCCGATCCGGCGAGTGCCGTGAAACGGTCCGTCCACCGCGCGGTGATCGCACGTACCGCCTCTTCGAGGCGGGCCTGTGGGATTCGGGGCGTCCTGCCTTCGTTGCGGCCGACGATGATGTGGACGCGCGCGACACCGCCCTCCGGAAATGCCGGGTAGTAGGCCGAGACATGGCCCTGATAGGTGTCCTTGAAGTAATTTCCGATCTTCTCGCGCACGAGAGAATTGTAATCCTCTCGGGGAACATAGACGATCAGGGAGACGAACCGGTCGAAATGGTCGATGCGCGGCAGAACGCGCACCCTCGGACGCTCGGAGAGATCGTTGATCTGCTCGCAGAATCGGGCAAGCAATTCAGCGTCGATCTGGAAGAGGTCGTCACGGGGATAGGATTCGAGCGTGTTCTGCAACATGCGGCCGGAATGGCTTTGCGGGTCGAAGCCGAAGTGTTCGACCACCTTCTCGACCTTTGCGCGCAGCAACGGAATCTGGTTTACAGAGCGGGTGTAGGCTGTCGCGGTGAAGAGACCGACGACGCGAAGTTCGCCCACCACCTTTCCAGCGGCGTCGAAGCGCTTCACGCCTACATAATCCATATATGCCCGTCGGTGGACGACCGATTTCACGTTCGCCTTGGTAACGATGAGGAAATCCGGACCCTGCAGGAACTCCAGGATTTCCGGTGTCGTCGTTACGGCCTGCTTGCCGTGACGGAGAACCAGGACCTCCGGGTCGGCGAGGATGCCGAGGCCACGCCCTCTGCCGCGCTCGAGTTTGGCGTCGGGACCGTCGCCCGTATAGACGTATTCCCGCATGCCGAGGAACGTGAAGTTGTCATTCTTGAGCCAGTCGAGGAACGCGAGCGCTTCGTCACGTTCGGCTTGCCGACGACCGGGCGCGAGGCGCCTTACTTCTTCTATTGAGGTCTCCAGAACCGCGAGCATCTCTTGCCAGTCAGTCGAGGCCATGCGGACCTGCTCCAGGACAAAGGCCAGACGTTGCTTCAACGTATCCGCCTGTTCGTCCGTGAGCGGCGCAAGATGCAGCTGGATATAGCTTATCCGATGTGCTGGATCGGTCGGCCTGTCCGGCCGGAAAAGTTCGATCGCCTTGTCCGGTTCCGTAACGAGAATGGGGTGGATCGCGAGAAAGATGTCACGATAGAGGCTAGTGACCTCACCCATCACTGAATCATAGAGGAAAGGCTTGTTACGATCGACGATCGAAAGCACGCTCGTCGGAATGCCGGAGTGCTCGACTCCGGGCACGGGCCTGATCGTGATATTCGGGTCGTGTCCGTTCCAACCCGCCACGTCTTCTGCCGCCCGCTGGGCCGAAAAGGCAAGCATGTCCTGCGTGTAGAGATCCAGGTCGTCGCTGCTGGCGCGACCAAACAGAATATCCGGATCGATGAAAGGCTTTCCCAGTTCCTCAAGCCGCTTTTGGGTCAGCTCCCAATTGTGATCCCGCCTGGATTTCCTGCTTGCGACCATTGAGCCTTTCCTCCTTTATGCTCCAGTCTACAACACGACTCGTGTAGCCGCTGTTTAATATCGACTCGCTTAAGATTGCCATACAAATCGCCAATGAAATGGCGAAATATGACGTGATTTTGCGATTTTGTTACCAATATACGACAAAAATCGTAGGTAAGGACATTCGACCATGAACAAAAGCCCTTCCTGTGCGGTGATCGTCATCTCTAGCCACGTAGTTCGGGGCTCGGTCGGAAATCGCGCCGCGGTCTTCGCATTGGAAACGCTGGGCTATCCGGTCTGGGCTTTGCCAACAGTCGTGTTGCCGTGGCATCCTGGGCATGGAAAGGCGACGCGACTTTCGTTCCCGGAAGCCGGCTTCGATGAGCTGATTGATGATCTGATCGACGCCCCGTGGATATCGGAGGTGGGCGCGGTACTGACCGGCTACTTCGGCAACGCGGGGCAAACCCGTGCTGTCGCCCGGCTCGTCGCGGCACTCAAGGCGAGAAATCCCGACCTTCTTTATCTCTGTGATCCGGTCATGGGAGATATGGGCGGCCTCTATGTTTCCGAAGAGACCGCGAAGGGAATTCGCGACAACCTGATCCCGCTTGCGTCGATTGCGACTCCCAATCGTTACGAGCTCAGTTGGATGGTGGGAAGTTCGCTTGAGAATAATACCGCCATCATAGACGCCGCCTTGTCGCTTGGTCCTGCGCGTATGCTGGTGACGACAGCGCTGCCGATGATGGCGGGTGGAGTCGGTAACCTGTTGCTTTCCGGCCGGCACGCATTGCTGTCAGAGCACAGATTGATCGATAATCCGCCAAACGGCCTAGGTGACCTCCTCGCTGCGCTGTTCCTGGCGCGCCTTCTTTCGGGAATACCGGAAGAGCGGGCGCTCCAGTTGGCAACCGCGAGTGTCTACGAGATATTGGCGCGAACAATGAAGCGCGGGAGCGACGAGCTGACGCTGGAAAGTGATGCGTCGAGCCTGATGTCGCCGATGGCACTCGTGCAGATTCGACGGATCATGCATCCTGCCTTGAGACCCAGGTCCTCCCGTTGAATGCTATGGAACATAGCCGGCGCCGACGCCACGCAAGATTGTTGGCGGAACGGATTGCATCTGGCTCCGGTCCACTATAATCCAAAATACATGCTGCGTTTTCCAGACACTCTCGTTACCGGTTACCGCAACTTCATGACCGGGCGCTACGTTGATGAGCGCGAACGTTACCGCGTTCTGGCCGAAACCGGCCAGAAACCCCAGACATTGGTGATTGCCTGCTGCGACTCTCGGGCGGCTCCGGAGACCATTTTTGACGCCGGTCCCGGTGAGCTCTTCGTGGTCCGCAACGTTGCGAACATGGTCCCACCCTACGAGCCGGATGGCCAATTCCACGCGACGTCGGCGGCGCTCGAATTTGCGGTCCAGGCTCTGAAGGTGCGTGACATCATCGTCATGGGCCATGGACGATGCGGAGGCATTCGGGCGGCGCTCGATCCCAATGCGGAGCCTCTCTCGCCGGGTGATTTCATCGGCAAATGGATGGGACTGTTGAAACCCGCAGCCGAACAGATTCAGACAAACTCCGTCATGACGGCCGGCGAACGGCAGACAGCACTGGAGCGCATTTCAATTCGCAACTCGATTGCAAACCTCAAGACCTTCCCCTGCGTCAAGATCCTTGAGGAGCGCGGAAAGCTCAATATTCATGGCGCCTGGTTCGACATCGGCAATGGCGAACTTTGGATCATGAACCGCGAGACGCGTGATTTTCAGCGCCTCGAGTTTTAGATTCCGCGTGGCTGCGCGTCACCGACCGTCGATCTGCGCACCGATATAGGCAATCGCCTGCTGGTAGACGGATGCGGCGTTCCAGCCCTGAAGTGCTCCGAAATTCGGTTCGCCCGGCTGATATCCCGCGCCGGGCTGCCACCCGTGGCCACGCAAGAAATTGGCGGTGGAAGCCAATGCATCAGCACGCGAATGCACGAGGTCGATACGGCCGTCGCCATCACCATCAGCCCCGAAGCGGACGACATTGCGCGGCAAAAACTGCGTCTGCCCTATTTCTCCGTGGGCGGCGCCTCTGGCATTGAGGGCCAGCGACTTGCTTCCGACGAGCTGGAGCGCGGCATAGAGCTGGTCGGTGAAGTAGTCGGTCCGGCGGCAGTCGTACGCGAGGGTTGCAACGGCAGAAAGCGTGTGCTCGTTGCCCATATAGCCGCCGAAGCCCGTTTCCATGCCCCAGATGGCGATCAGCGGACCAGCGGGGACTCCGTACCTGCCTTCGATCCTCGAGAACAGCGAGGCATTGTTCTTCTTCATTGCCTTGCCACGAGAGATGATGACTGCACCACCACGCTTCTTCATGAACTGATCGAAAGAGAGCTTGAAGCTCTTCTGCCCCCGATCCGCACGGATGGTGTTCGTGTTATACGAAACGGTCGCGAACACCTGGTCGAGCAACCTTGCGTTCACGCCTTGTCCGGCCGCTTCCTGCTTGAATTCCTGAATCCAATCGGAAAAACCCGCGGATGTCTTGCCGCACTGCGCAGCGCTGGCGCTATTGGCCACCGCGTTGCCTACAACCATTGCCAGAAAAGCAGCCGTGGCAAACTTTGAGAATTGCATAGAAACCTCGTGTTCCGCGTCCTGAACCTTGCGGGTGAACATGCCAGTCAGTATTGATTCTGTCACGCGGTAGTTTCGCACTCGCCAGTTACTTGAGGGCGACGCTCCGCACGCCGGATTTACGCATCCGCCGCCGGCTTGGACCGGCGGCGGTGCAAATCACAAGATGTCAATTTGCGGCGTTCTTCGGCTTCAGCAGGCCGCGGTTGACGAGCAACTCCGCAATCTGCACCGCATTGAGTGCGGCGCCCTTGCGGAGATTGTCGGACACCACCCACATGTTGAGGCCGTTCTCGACCGTCGCGTCCTCGCGGATACGGGAAATATAGGTTGCATCCTCACCGGCACACTCGACCGGCGTGACGTAACCACCGTTCTCATGCTTGTCGACGACGAGGCAACCAGGGGCCTCGCGAAGGATGTCGCGGGCCTGATCGGCCGTGATTTCGTTCTCGAACTCGATGTTCACCGATTCCGAATGGCCGATGAACACGGGAACGCGCACGGCGGTGCAGGTAACCTTGATCGCGGGATCAAGCATCTTCTTAGTTTCAGCAAGAACCTTCCATTCCTCCTTCGTGTAGCCATCCTCCATGAAGACGTCGATGTGCGGAATGACATTGAAGGCGATGCGCTTGGTGAACTTCTTCGCTTCGATCGGATCGGCGACGAAAACGGCACGGGTCTGGCTGAAGAGTTCGTCCATACCTTCCTTGCCGGCGCCCGAAACCGACTGGTAGGTCGATACGACCACCCGCTTGATCTTTGCCGCGTCGTGAAGCGGCTTCAGGGCGACGACGAGCTGGGCGGTCGAGCAGTTCGGATTCGCGATGATGTTGCGCTTCTTGAAATCGACGATGGCGTCCGGATTTACTTCCGGCACGATCAGCGGCACGTCGGCGTCATAGCGCCAGGCGGATGAGTTGTCGATGACGACGCAGCCCTGGGCCCCAATCTTCGGCGACCACTTCTGTGAAATCGTGCCGCCTGCCGACATTAGGCAGATATCGGTGTCGGAGAAATCGTAGTTCTCGAGGTTCTGTACCTTCAGCGTCTTGTCGCCAAAGGATACTTCGGTACCCTGCGACCGTGCCGATGCGAGTGCAATAACTTCATCTGCCGGGAAGCCGCGCTCGGCGAGAATACCAAGCATTTCCCGCCCGACATTGCCGGTGGCGCCTACAACTGCAATCTTAAAACCCATGTTTCCTGCTCTCTTTCTTTCTCTCCACGGCTGGTGAGGGGAAACGTTCGGCAAGCGCCTTGTTTCCGTATCCCCGGCCTTGCCGGGGAGAGAGCGGAGGCCAGAGACGTCAGACGGTTTTCGTCGTCGTTTTGGCCTTGATTGTGGATGAACGGGAGGCAAACGCACTCTGCCCGGCTGCATAGGCCAGGTCGGATGCCGCGACAATTGGCAGACCGAAACGGTGCATGAACGAATCCCTTTTCAGGCTGAGCTATTAAGGCGTTTTTCGAGGGAGTCAAGTGGAAGCATAGGCGCACGCCGCGCGCCTTCGCCCGCCCACCAAGAGCCCAACGTCTGATCTCGCAGCTCCAATACTCATGGTCGTCCGTCGCCGTTGATGCGGCGAACGGCAGCGTCAACGGCTTCGCCGGCCGTCCGCCCACGCCGCCTCTACTTCCGAATCATTGGGTACTCGTCTCCGGCCACAAGGTGAGGGATCGAAGGTTCCGGCTCCGGCTTGGCGTTACCGAAGACCACAATAGCTTTTTCACCTGTTGAAGACCCTTGAGGTTCCAATCGTCGGATCAGGCTAAAGTCATAATTCTAAAGCATCTCTTTTGATTTCAACCCTTTTCCGCAAGTGTGTAAACGACCCGTTATCGCGACGGCTCTGCCCGGAGGGGTAATGGGCGCGTCACGGCCGGGGGCCTGATGATCTATGTAACGATGGTCTACGGTCCGATTGCGGCGATGCTGGTCGAAATGTTCCCGACCCGCATCCGTTACACCGGCATGTCTCTCCCCTACCATATCGGCAACTGTTGGTTCGGTGGCCTGCTGCCGGCAACGGCCTTCGCGATGAGCGCGGCAAGGGTGACATCTACTACGGCCTTTGGTACCCGATCGTGATTGCCGGCATGTCGTTCGTCATCGGCATGATCTTCCTTCGGGAAACGAAGGATACCGACATCCACGCGTGACCGTGAATGTATTGAGCGGATTCAACTCGCAAAAACGGGGCCCGGCACGGAGAGTGCCGGGCTTTTCATTGGCCGATCAGGACGTCGATCTTGTCGTGAGACCATGTTTGTGGAACATGCCGGTATCGCATCTTTTCCGGTATCTCAGTGATGTCCTACATTCTACGCGACACCAGGTCGACGGATGTTTCGTCGATGGCAACAATTTATGCGGACGCCGTGTTGACGGGCACGGCCAGCTACGAGCTCGTTCCGCCGACGCGAGAAGAAATGGCCTCGCGCTTCGCAGAGATAATCGGCAGGGGTTATCCTCATATCGCCGCCGTCGATGAGGACGGGGCGTTCCTCGGCTATGCCTATGCATCTGCTTTCCGCACCCGGCCGGCCTATCGATGGCTCGTCGAGGATTCGATCTATCTCGCACGGGAAGCTCAGGGCAGAGGGATCGGCAAGGCACTGCTACAGGAACTGGCAAGACGCTGCACGGCCCTCGGCTTTCGGCAGATGGTTGCCGTTATCGGCGGTGCGAGCCCCGCCTCGGTGCGTCTCCATAGCGCCTGTGGTTTTCAGTTAACAGGTACGCTGATCGGGACCGGCTTCAAGCATGGACGGTGGCTCGACACCGTTCTCATGCAATTGCCGCTGGGGGATGGCAACGCCACTGTACCGGACGAGGACGCCTATCCGGGTTCCCTGTTCGTAGGCTAGCTACTCCACCAGTTTCAGTTTTTTGTCGAAGACTTTCAGTACTTGCGTCAGTTCGTGACCACGCTTGAGCACCCGCCCGCTGGTATGGATAACCGAATAGGCGCCCTGTTTTGCGGCGAGTCTCGGATCCTTTTCGATCCGGTAGAGCGGCAGTTCTCCGGATCGCTTGAAGACCGAAAAGACGGCCTTGTCCTTCAGGTGGTCGATCGCATAGTCACGCCACTCGCCCTCGCCGACCATGCGTCCGTAGATCCAGAGGATCGAATCGAGTTCCTTGCGATGAAATGTGACCGGAAGCGGATCACGACTTTGGCGGTAATCCTGTAGGCTGACGATAGGCGCCGAATGGCTTGCCTGCGGTGCGTCCGTGCGCGGCAAATCCGGCTGATCGCTCATCAAGACTCCCCGGCTTTTCGATTTTGACAGATGAATGACAGTTTGCCTCAGACGGTAGAAAAAGCAAGCCGGTGCACAAACAAGTGCAGCACACTACCTTTCTTTTGGTCGCCGCATTTTGGTCAAAACAGTGCCCCATTTGCAACCGAAGCTGGCTGCACTGAGTTGGCGCGTCGCGCCAATGGTCCGGTCTGTCGCATTGACCCCTTACCCCCAGCCCCCCAATGCTTCTGGGCCGGACCGCCCCTCAGGGGTTACGCTCCGTCCTTGCCAATGATCATTGTCGCGCCAAGAATCGCGGACGGCTCTCCCTTTGCACTGGACGTCTGAAGCAGGACGGCGCAACCGTCGTTCCCGTCCTTCGCCATGACTTTTGCCGGCAGCACCAGATGGAGTTCGCTTCCGTCCCACATCCCAACGGTCTGGACGTCGGTGACGCTGTTCCAGTACGCAACCTCCTTGCCGATATTCTCGCCTTTCAGAACATCGACGACCTCTTTGCGGCGGAAATAGACGATGACGACGTCTGCCTTGCCATGTCCCTGCCCGACCGTGATTGTCAGTTCCTCGTTTTTGCGCGTCGCGCTAACGGGCACAGAAAGTCCGAAACCCTCCCGTCGCATTCGGTCCAGCTTGAGGGTGACCTCATCCGCGTCGGTGCCTTTCAGATGGTCGCGGCCGTTGAGAATGGCCTGCGGAGTATAAACGCCGCTACGACCCAGACTGCGGGCATAAGCATACTGGCGACCTGTATTCTCCGGCGTGGCCAGCGTGTCGTTCCAACCGATGTAGTTCCAGTAGTCAACGTGATAGGCGAGCGCAACGACATCGCTCCTCTGCGCGAGCTTTTCGAACGCCCTGTCGGCCGGCGGACAAGAACTGCAACCCTGCGAGGTGAAGAGCTCGATGACGCCTCGCGGCGTACTACCGTCCTGGGCCTGGGCGGATGTACAGGCAACGGTCATAAAGACCAGAGCATAGCGGGCGAATACAGTCGAGGTCATCCGTCGAACCTGCTTACTCCTGAGGATGTGGCGCTTGGCGTTCTTGTCGCCGACATCTAGAAAATAGTTACACGTCAGCAATACCCGCTCAGCGTTCTGACGAGAAGTCACGATGGGGTGAGGCCCCCGTCTGCGATCGTCGATACTCCAAAAGAAAGCCGCCGGGAACTATGTCCCGGCGGCGTGTAATCTTAAGCGGCTTGGCGGTCAGGCGGCGAGATCGCGCAAAACGGTCTGCAGGATGCCGCCGTTCTCCATGTAGGTGACCTCGTCGAGCGTATCGATGCGGCAAAGCAGCGGAACTTCCTTCACCGAACCATCGGCATAGGTGATCTTGGCGATCTTGGTTTCGCGCGGCTTGATGTCGCCTTCGAGACCCTCGATGGTGACCGTTTCGTCGCCCTTGAGGTTGAGCGAAGCCCAGGTCGTGCCGTCTTCGAAGGTGAAGGGAACGACGCCCATGCCGACCAGGTTCGAGCGGTGGATACGCTCGAAGGACTGGGCGATCACGGCCTTGACGCCAAGCAGGTTGGTGCCCTTCGCGGCCCAGTCGCGAGACGAGCCGTTGCCGTATTCGACGCCAGCGAAGATGACGAGCGGAACGCCCTCTTCCTTGTACTTCATGGCCGCATCGTAGATCGACATCTCTTCCTTCGACGGATAGTGGATGGTGTAGCCACCTTCCTTGCCGTTCGGGCCGAGCATGTGGTTGCGGATGCGGATGTTGGCGAAGGTGCCGCGCATCATGACTTCATGGTTGCCGCGGCGCGTGCCGTACTGGTTGAAGTCCGCGACCTGGACACCGTTGTCGAGCAGATATGCACCAGCCGGCGAGGCGGCCTTGATCGAACCGGCCGGGGAGATGTGGTCGGTGGTAATCTTGTCGCCGAACAGGCCGAGGACGCGGGCGCCCTTGATGTCGTGCAGACCCTCGCCGGTCTTCTTCATGCCGACGAAGTAGGGCGGGTTCTGAACGTAGGTCGACTTGTCGTCCCAAGCATAGGTCTGGCCTTCCGAAACCTGCACGGCCTGCCAGTTGGCGTCGCCCTTGAATACGTCGGCATACTTCGATTCGAAGAGTTCGCGGGTGACGTATTTCTGGATGAACTCCTGCACTTCGGCAGAGGTTGGCCAGATATCCTTGAGGTAGACCGGATTGCCGTCCTTGTCCTCGCCGAGCGGTTCCTTGGTCAGATCCTTCTGGACCGAACCGGCGAGCGCGTAGGCGACGACGAGCGGCGGAGAGGCGAGATAGTTCGCCTGAACGTCGGGCGAAATGCGGCCTTCGAAGTTACGGTTGCCCGACAGAACGCCCGCAGTGATCAGGCCCTTGTCGTTGATCGTCTTCGAGATTGCCGACGGTAGCGGGCCGGAGTTGCCGATGCAGGTCGTGCAGCCGAAGCCGACGAGGTTAAACCCGAGCGCGTCGAGTTCCTTCTGCAGGCCGGACTTGGCAAGGTATTCGCCGACGACTTGCGATCCCGGTGCCAGCGAGGTCTTGACCCACGGCTTGGTCTTCAGGCCCTTGGCAACGGCGTTGCGGGCGAGAAGGCCGGCGGCGATCAGGACGCTTGGGTTCGACGTGTTGGTGCAGGAGGTGATGGCGGCGATGCAGACGTCGCCATGGCCGAGATCGAAGTTTTCGCCTTCGACCTGGTAGCGTGTGGCAAGCTGGCCTGGCTTCTTGTAGTCGCCTTCGAGGGCGGTTGCGAAGTTCGGGGCGATGGTTTCGAGCGGCAGGCGGCCTTCCGGACGCTTCGGGCCGGCCATCGAGGGGACGACGTCGCCGAGGTCGAGTTCGAGTGTGTCGGTGAAGACGAGATCGGAACCGTCACCTTCACGCCACATGCCCTGTGCCTTCGAATAGGCTTCGACGAGGGCGATACGATCCTTGCTGCGGCCGGACATGTCGAGATAACCGAGCGTTGCCGAGTCGACCGGGAAGAAGCCGCAGGTCGCGCCGTATTCCGGGCCCATGTTGCCAATGGTCGCGCGATCGGCGACGGGCAGCGTGTCGAGGCCGGGGCCGAAGAACTCCACGAACTTCGAGACGACACCCTTCCTGCGCAGCATCTGTACGACGGTCAGCACGAGGTCGGTGGCGGTTACGCCTTCCTTCAGCGTACCGGTCAGCTTGAAGCCGATGACCTCAGGCAGCAGCATGGACACCGGCTGGCCGAGCATGGCGGCTTCGGCTTCGATACCACCGACGCCCCAGCCCAGCACGCCGAGACCGTTGATCATCGTGGTGTGGCTGTCCGTCCCGACGCAGGTGTCCGGATAGGCGATCGTCTCGCCGTCCTCTTCCTTCGTCCAGACGGTCTGACCGAGATACTCGAAATTCACCTGGTGACAGATGCCCGTGCCCGGAGGAACGACGCGGAAATTCTTGAAGGCCTGCTGGCCCCATTTCAGGAAGCGGTAGCGCTCTCCGTTGCGCTGGTATTCGAGCTCGACGTTGCGGGCGAATGCCTGGGGTGTGCCGAATTCGTCGACGATAACCGAGTGGTCGATGACGAGGTCGACCGGAACGAGGGGATTGATCTTTTCCGGATCGCCGCCGAGCGCCTTGATGCCGTCACGCATCGCGGCGAGGTCGACGACCGCCGGAACGCCGGTGAAGTCCTGCATCAGGACGCGCGCCGGGCGGTAAGCAATCTCGGCTTCGGTCAGGCCCTTGTTGGTGAGCCAGGCGGCGACACTTTCGATGTCGGCTTTGGTGACCGAACGTCCGTCCTCGTTGCGCAGCAGGTTCTCAAGAAGCACCTTCATCGAGTAAGGGAGCTTCGAGACGCCTGCGAGGCCGTTCGCTTCCGCCTTGGGAAGGCTGTAATAGACGTAATCCTTGCCATTCACGGTAATCGTGGATCGGCAATTGAAACTGTCGAGTGATTTGGACACGGACATGAACCCCGCTTATTCTGATAGCCAACACATTCGTGCGGACGCCTATGCACTTCATGCACATCAGGATGCGGGTGCGACCATTTCCGCTGTCCGCCCGAGAAAACCGCTCCTCGCAATCTTCAAGTTCGGCACAAGGATGAACTACACGCCGGCCGCTGGCGTGGTTGCAGGTCTTATAGATAATTTCTAAGAAGGGCACCAGACCAACGAATGGCGAATTTCTACAAATTTTTGCAGGGCCCGAAAGGCGTCCGCTGGAAGGCTGAAACATGCGGCTGAGCGCCGAAAATCTCTCCGCCAAGCGCGGCGAAGACTTCATTTTCGAAGACATCTCCTTCACGCTGGGCGCGGGCGACGCACTGGTGCTCACGGGACGGAACGGTTCGGGAAAATCGACGCTCCTCAGGGTGCTCGCCGGTTTGCTGAGACCCGAGCGAGGCCGTGTGGATTTTGTCGCCGCCGGAGATCACGAAAGCCGCCCTGCCCGCGAGGCGAGCCACTATCTCGGCCACCGCAATGCGATGAAGCATGAGCTTACGGTGGCAGAGAACCTCGTCTTCTGGAAGGAGTTCCTCGGAGACTTTGGCGGGGGGGATGGTATCCCGGTAGAGGATGCTGCCCACGCCGTGGGTCTCGAAGGTATAACACATCTTCCGTTCGGCTACCTTTCGGCCGGCCAGCAACGGCGCTTCGCGATGGCGAAGCTGCTGGTGGCCCATCGCCCGGTATGGATTCTCGACGAACCGACAGCAGCCCTAGACGCAAGCGCCGACCGTATGTTCGCCGGTCTGGTCCACGATCATCTCGCAGCCGGCGGGATTGCGATCGCCGCGACACACCAGCCGCTTGGCCTTCACGCCGCCCGCGAACTGAAGATGACGGGGTTCTCCGGCGCCCCCGGAGGTGTTTGGCAATGATGGCGCTCTTCCTACGTGACCTCAAGCTTTCCGTCAGGGCCGGTGGCGGCGCGCTGATCGGCGTCCTGTTCTTCATGACCGTCGTTGCCGTCATCCCGTTCGGTGTCGGACCCGATCTCAACCTGCTTTCGCGTATCGGACCCGCTATCGTCTGGATCGGCGCTCTTTTGTCCGCGCTGCTCGGACTTGACCGCCTTTTCCAGGCCGAGCGGGACGACGGGTCGCTGGATTTGATGCTGATGCAGGAGTCGCCACTGGTCGTGACGGTCATCGTCAAGTGTCTCGCGCATTGGACTGCGACGAGCCTGCCGCTCGTCATCGCCTCGCCCCTGCTTGGCCTTTTCATGAACATGAACGAGATCGCGATCGGGGCGGTGATGCTGACCCTGCTCGCCGGTTCGCCCGCCATCACGTTTATCGGTGCGGCAGGTGCGGCTGTGGCCGTGGCGCTTCCGCGTGGTGGCCTGCTGGTGTCCATCCTCGTACTTCCGCTTGCCATTCCCGTGTTGATCTTTGGCGTCAGCGCGTCCTATGCCGCGGTCGAGGATCCCGCCCCGTTTATGCCGCCCTTTCTCTTTTTGATTGCGATCGTACTCTTCTTCGCCGTGATCGGCCCTGTGGCCGCCGCCGTCGCCTTGCGCAACGCCTCGGATTGATTGGTATCAATTGCAGTAAAACGGCAGTCAGGTTAGAAGTGTTCTATGAACCAAGCGAGCCTTACCATCTCCAAGATCACCGACCTTGCAAACCCCACCCGTTTTCTCGCACTTGCCAGGCGCGTGATTCCGTGGCTCGCGGTCTTGACCGCGCTGTTCTTCGCGATTGGCCTCTATCTGAGTTTCACGACCGAGGGCGATTATCAGCAGGGCATGACGGTGCGCATCATGTATGTGCATGTGCCTGCCGCCTGGCTCGCGATGATGTGCTACACCGTCATGGCTATTTCCGCCGTCGGAACGCTCGTTTGGCGTCATCCGCTGGCCGACGTGTCCCACAAATCCGCAGCGCCGCTTGGTGCGGCATTCACGTTCATCGCTCTTCTCACCGGCTCCCTCTGGGGTAAGCCCATGTGGGGTACGTGGTGGGTCTGGGATGCCCGGCTCACCTCGGTTTTCGTGCTATTCCTGATGTATCTCGGGCTGATCGCACTCAACCGTGCCGTGGATGAACCCTCCAAGGCTGCGCGGCTCAGTGCAGTTCTCATTCTCGTCGGATTCGTGAACATCCCGATCATCAAGTTCTCGGTCGAGTGGTGGAACACGTTGCACCAGCCGGCTAGCGTGATGCGCATGGGCGGCCCGACGATCGACGCCGAGTTCCTTCGCCCGCTACTCGTGATGGCGATCGCCTTTACCCTGCTCTTTTTCACGCTGCATATCGCGGCCATGCGCAACGAGATCTGGCGCCGTCGGATCGCCGTCCAGCGACGACTCGCCGCACGTATGGCGGGCCGGGAGACCTCGCAATGAGCCACGACTTTTATATCTATGTGTCATATGGCGTGAGCGGTTTGGTCATCCTAGCACTGATCGGTTGGGTCTGGCTGGATGGTCGCGCACGGCAGCGGGAACTGAAAGCGCTGGAAGCGGCGGGTGTCCGCCGCCGCTCGGCGACGGCGACGGGTGATCGGCAGGCATGAGTGAAAGATTGAGCGAATCCCCGGAGAAGGCAGGGCGAGGCATCGGCCGCTACGCCCTGGCGATCGTGCCGCTTGCCGTCTTCCTGGTCATTGCCGGCACTGCCGGCAAGATGCTCTATGACCAAGACTTCAACGGCAAGAGCACGACCGAAATTCCCTCCGCCCTGATCGGCACAAAGGCGCCCGATCTTGACTTACCCGTGCTCGAAGGCGCGCAGGTGCCGGCACTGACTTCCGAGGTCGTTGCGGGCAAGCTGACACTGGTCAATGTCTTTGCGTCCTGGTGCGTTCCCTGCCGGCAGGAACATCCCATCCTCAAGGAGCTCGCAAAGGATCCGCGGCTTACGGTCGTTGCTATCAACTACAAGGACACCAGCGAGAATGCGCTGAAGTTCCTCGGCGAACTCGGAAATCCCTACAGTGCGATCGGCGTCGACCCCAACGGCAAGGCGGCTATCGACTGGGGTGTTTACGGCATTCCGGAGTCCTATCTTGTCGATGCCGACGGGACGATTGTCTATAAGCGTGTCGGTCCCTTCGACGCGCTCTCGCTCGAGAAGGGGCTCTATCCGGCGATCGAGAAGGCGCTGGCAAAAGGCTGAATCAAAGGCCGGCCTGCCACACCCTGATGGCTTCGATGGGCCACAGCAGCATCAGCACGTTCAGCGTTAGGTTGTCACGGATCAGCCATCCGACGTAGATCTCCAGGAACACGGCGATCGAGACGGTCAGCCACACGGGCGCGCGTGCGGCGAAGAGGAAGCCGACGACCATGAACAGGGTGTCCATGGTGGAGTTCAAGATGCTGTCGCCCTGATAGCCGATCGCCATGGTCGCAGTGCGATATCGGTCGATGACGAGCGGGGAATTTTCCACCAATTCCCATGCGGCCTCGATCAGGGTCGCAAACGCAAGTCGCATGGACAATGGCCGTCGTCTAAAGAGGACGAAAGCGAGAAGATAAAACAGGAAGCCGTGAATGATGTGCGACGGTGTGTACCAATCCGCAATATGCTGCGAGTTTCCTGCGGTGTTCACACCGGGCTCGAAGAGCTTGATATAGCCGCATTCGCAGATAGGTATCCTACCCATCAGGTGAAGGATGCCGATCTGTGCAAGGACGATCAGGCCGATGGCGAATAGCCAGAGGCGGGTCGCTTTGTGGCGATCCTGCGGATCGATCGCGGTGATCGTCACTTCGTCTCCTCCGTCTGTTCCTCGAGTGTGTGACGCATGATCAGCGGCATCTGTGCGAGCGTGAAGAGGATCGTGATCGGCATCGTGCCCCAGACCTTGAAATTGACCCAAGCCTCGTCGGAGAAGTTGCGCCACACCACTTCGTTCAGGACGGCCAGGAACAGAAAGAAGACACCCCAGCGCAGCGTCAGCTTTCGCCAGCCGATGTCATCGAGTTGGAAGGCCGCGTTGAAGACATAGCCGAGCAGTGACTTGCCGAAGAAAAGCCCGCCGAGCAGGACAGCGCCGAAGAGCGTATTCACGATCGTCGGCTTCATCTTGATGAAAGTCTCGTCCTGCAGCCAGATGGAGAGCGATCCGAAGACCAGTACGACGATACCCGAGACGAACGGCATGACCGGCAGGTGACGAAAGACGATCTTGGAAACGATCAGAGACGCAACCGTCGCGGCCATGAACAACGCGGTTGCGATGAAGAGCGGGCCCCCCACGGTAGCAAGCACCGGGAACGTCTTCGCAAGCCATTCGCCACGAAGGTTACCGAAGAAGAAGATGAGCAAAGGGCCCAATTCCAGCGCCAGTTTGAGAAGTGGATGGTGCTTCTCTTCCTCCGTTGGTTTCTCGGATTCAAACTGGGCTTCGACCTGGGCAATGACCGTTCCTCGTACAGGGTCTTGCTTCAGGCGCGAAAAACCGCTTGTGAACCAGCGAAAGAGCGGTTGCTTGCTCATGCGTTTACTCCTGCAATCGCCTTGGCGAAATCGTCCGCCTCGAACGGTTCGAGGTCATCGATGCCCTCGCCGACACCGATGAAATACACCGGCAGCTTATGCTTGGCGGCAATTGCGACGAGGATGCCGCCGCGAGCAGTGCCGTCCAGCTTGGTCATTACCAATCCGTTGACACCGGCGATGTTACGGAAGATCTCGACCTGGGCCATCGCGTTTTGCCCGGTGGTTGCGTCCAGCGTCTGGAGCACCGTGTGCGGGGCGTCGGGATCGAGCTTGCCGAGCACGCGTACGATCTTTTCCAACTCCGCCATCAGTTCCGTCTTGTTCTGAAGACGGCCGGCGGTATCGATGATCAGGACATCTGAGCTTTCGGCCTTGGCACGCTCGAAGGCGTCATAGGCGAGACCTGCCGCATCCGCTCCGAGTTTCGTGCCGACAAAGGTTGACCCGGTACGGTCGGCCCAGATCTTCAGCTGTTCGATCGCCGCGGCGCGGAAGGTGTCGCCGGCCGCCAGCATGACTTTCAGGCCGGAACCTGAAAGTTTCGCCGCCAGCTTGCCGATCGTGGTGGTCTTGCCGGTGCCGTTGACGCCGACGACCAGTATGACGTGCGGCTTATGGCGGAGGTCCAGTTCGAGCGGTCGTGCAACGGGTTTCAGAACCTTGGTTATCTCGCTTGCCATGATGCGGGCGACGTCTTCGCCGGTGACGTCCTTGCCGTAGCGCTCGGAAGACAGCGTGTCGGCGATGCGCATTGCCGTCTCGACACCAAGGTCGGCCTGAATGAGCAGGTCCTCGAGGTCCTGAAGAGTGTCCTCGTCGAGCTTGCGCTTGGTGAAGAGGGCGGTGATTTGTCCAGTCAGCTGCGAGGACGTGCGGAACAATCCGGCACGTAGACGCTGGAACCAGGAGAGTTTTTGAACAGGCTCCTCCGGCACGTCCTCAGGCGCAGCCGTACTTAGCGCAAATCCCTTCGGAAGAGCAGGTTCGGCGAGACTCGCCTGTTCCTTTTCTCCAACCGGAGGCATTGCATCGGCATCTTCCTGTTCCGCTTTCGCTTCCGTATCCGAGGGCAGCTCCGGCGCATCGTCACGGTCGGCGGGCAGGGGACGAGCCTCTTCCTGCTCGGGCGGCGGGGTCTTCGCCTTGTCTTCGAGCGTCAGATCGGCAACGGCCTGGTCTTCCGCGGTCTGGTGCAGTGTCTCGTCAGAGGCCGGAGCATCGTGCTCCGTGGGCGCCGAGCCGGTCGGCTTGTCCTTGCCGAAAGTGAAGACCTTTTTTATGAAGCCGAGCGCCATGAACAGTCCGTTCGAGATCAGGCAGCCGAGCGGCCAGCCAATTGCATTTCCAGGTTATTGCCATTGTGGCCGGTGATCGTGACCGTCACAAGATCGCGTGGCGCAAGCCCGGAGGTCTCGACCAGCGAGAAGTTTTCCGTATGGCCCATGCCGTTGTTTTCGACAAGGATCGTCTGACGCGTTCCGACCATTGACGACAGATGTGCGGCATGAAGCTTCTGGGCGTTTTCGCGCAAGCGTGCCGCTCTCGCCTTCACCAGAGTGCGATCGAGCTGCGGCATGCGCGCCGCCGGCGTGCCCGGGCGCGGACTGTAAGGGAAGACGTGGAGGTGCGCGATGCCGATCTCCTCGGCAAGGCCCACGGCGTTCCCGAACATTTCCTCCGTCTCCGTCGGAAAGCCGGCGATCATGTCCGCGCCGAATGCAACGTCCGGCCGTAGTGCCCGGACCTTTCTCGCGAAATTGACTGCGTCCGCACGACTATGGCGACGCTTCATTCGCTTGAGGATCAGGTCGTCTCCATGCTGCAGGGAGAGATGGAGGTGCGGCATGAAGCGCGGCTCGTCCGCGATCAGATCGAACAAATGACCGTCGACTTCGATACTGTCGATCGAGGACAGGCGCAGTCGCCGGATCTCCGGCACTTGCTTCAGGAGTGTTTTTGCAAGCAGGCCAAGACTCGGCCCGCCGGGAAGGTCGGCACCATAGCTGGTCGCGTCGACGCCGGTCAGCACCACTTCGCGATAGCCGTTTTCAGCAAGCCTGCGGGCCTGCTCGACGACTGCACCCATCGGAACAGACCGGGAATTGCCGCGGCCGTAGGGTATGATGCAGAATGTGCAACGGTGGTCGCAGCCGGTCTGAACCTGCAGAAAGCCGCGGACGTGGCCATCAATATGCGCGACCATTTGCGGCGCAGTTTCCGAAATGCTCATGATGTCGTTGACGCGGATCTTCTCCTCGCCTTCGACCCCGAAATCCGGTATCCCCCGGTAATGTTCCGCGTCGAGCTTCTCCTCATTGCCGAGGACGGCATCGACCTCGGGCATTGCGGCAAAGCTCTGGGCATCGGTCTGAGCGGCGCAACCGGTCACCACGATCCGGGCGTTCGGATTTTCGCGACGCGCACGGCGGATCGCCTGGCGCGCCTGCCGGACAGCTTCGCCGGTAACCGCGCAGGTATTGACGAGAATCGCATCGCTGAGGCCGGCTTTGGCCGCTTCAGCCTTCATCACTTCGGACTCATAGGTGTTGAGCCGGCAGCCGAAGGTAATGACCTCGATCCCGCTCACGAGGCGGATGCTCCGCTTTCCGATAGTGTGCTGCGCTGCCAGGCGCCAGTCGCCGGATCGAGTGTGCCGGACCATTCCCATTCGGCGGGGCCGGTCATAACCACACGGTTGTCGCGTTCGCGCCACTCGATCGTGAGGGCCTGCCGGTTGGGGCTTGATGCGACGGTAACGGTCACCCTGCGGCCGGTCCGGCCGGTGCGTGCGCCGCTGACCGCCGCAGCACACGCGGCTGAACCGCAGGCGAGCGTCAGGCCCGCGCCGCGTTCCCAAGTGCGGGTCGTCATTGCGTCGGGTGCGGTTACCTGCGCCAGTGTGATGTTCGCCTTTTCAGGAAACATTGGATGATTTTCGAGAAGCGGACCGAAACGGTCGAGATCGAAGGTCATCGGATCGCGGTCGACCCAGAAGATCGCGTGCGGATTGCCCATCGAAACTGCCGAGGGTGAATGCAGGATCGGAGCGTCGATTGGGCCGATCTGCAATTCGATGCGGCTGGTGTCGTGAAATTCCTCGGCAAGGGGAATGCGGTTCCACTCGAAGACAGGTTCGCCCATATCGACCGAAATGGTACCGTCCTCGTGCTCGACGGCATTCAGGATCCCGGCGATGGTCTGAAATGTGAAGGTCTTGCGTCCTGTCTCGGCTGCAAGCGCCTGCACGACGCAGCGCGTTCCGTTACCGCAGGCCTGCGCTCGCGTGCCGTCGCAGTTCAGGATATCGATGTAGGCGTCGGTGCCAGGCAGCTTCGGATCGTGGATCGCCATGATCTGGTCGAACGCCGTTTCCGGGTTGCCGGCGAGGCTGACGGCCGCTCGCGGCGAGACTCGATCGGCACGGCCGCGCATGTCGACGACCAGGATCTTGTTGCCAAGCCCGTTCATCTTTGCGAATTCGACCGTCGCTGCCGTCATGCTGTCACTTTCGATGGTTGTCGTCGCTTATATGGCGGAAAAGCACCGGAATTACCAGTGTGCTTCATGCTCGGTCGGAGCCTTGTGGGGAGAATGGACGGTGGCTGTCCGGGGTGCCCCGAAGGGGGCTGGCGGGCAGATCGACGGGTGCATTCGTCAAGAAGGGGCTGAAATACTTGACTCCCGCGCGGTTTTCCTGTTTATCGCCAGCAAATCTGCGACGAGATTGAGACTCCGAGCCGCCGACCGGGACCCGCCAAGGTATAAAGAGATCCCGGAGGTCAACACCCGACAGCGCGTTGCGCCCTCGGGTGCTTTTTGGTTTTGCGTCTTGTTTTCGGCGGAGAAAAGACCAACGTTTCGGGGATCCGAAGCGATAAGGAAGAGCCGATGTTTGAAAACCTCCAGGACCGCCTTGGTTCCATTCTGAATGGACTGACGGGCCGTGGCGCCTTGTCGGAAGCCGATGTTTCCGCCGCGCTGCGCGAGGTACGCCGTGCGCTTCTGGAAGCCGATGTCGCCCTTGAGGTCGTGCGCTCGTTCACCGACCGGGTGCGGGAAAAGGCCGTCGGCGCTGCCGTCCTGAAGTCGATCAAGCCCGGACAGATGGTCGTCAAGATCGTTCACGACGAACTCATTGAGATGCTAGGCTCCGAGGGCGTTTCTATCGATCTCAATGCGCCGGCCCCGGTTGTCATGATGATGGTCGGTCTGCAGGGTTCGGGCAAGACGACAACCACCGGCAAGATCGCCAAGCGCTTGACCGATCGCGAGAAGAAGAAGGTCCTGATGGCCTCGCTCGACACGCGTCGTCCGGCGGCCCAGGAACAACTGCGTCAGCTCGGCGTGCAGACCGGCATTGACGTTTTGCCGATCATCGCCGGCCAGTCGCCGACCGATATCGCCTCGCGCGCCGTGCAGGCCGCAAAGCTCGGCGGCCATGATGTCGTCATCCTCGACACGGCCGGCCGGACCCATATCGACGAGCCGCTGATGATCGAGATGGCCGAAATCAAGGCCAGGTCGAAGCCGCACGAGATCTTGCTCGTCGCTGATGCGCTGACTGGTCAGGACGCCGTCAATCTCGCGCGCAATTTCGATGAGCGTGTCGGCATCACCGGCCTCGTGCTCACCCGCATGGACGGCGACGGTCGCGGTGGCGCGGCGCTTTCGATGCGTGCGGTCACGGGCAAACCGATCAAATTGATCGGTGTCGGCGAAAAGATGACGGAACTCGAAGAGTTCCATCCGCGGCGCATCGCCGACCGCATTCTCGGCATGGGCGACATCGTTTCGCTGGTCGAGAGGGCGGCCGAGACGATCGATGCCGAAAAGGCGAAGGCCATGGCCGAGAAGATGGCCAAGGGCAAGTTCGACCTGAACGACCTCGCCGAACAGCTGAAGCAGATGCAGAAGATGGGCGGTATGGGCGGCATCATGGGTCTTATGCCCGGCATGGCCGGCATGAAGGACAAGATGGCCGCCGCCGGGCTGAACGACAAGCTGTTCGGACGCCAGATTGCCATCATCCAGTCGATGACCAAGGCCGAACGGGCCAATCCCGACATTCTCAAGCATTCCCGCAAGAAGCGCATAGCGGCCGGCTCCGGCACCGACGCTGCCGAAATCAACAAGTTGCTCAAGATGCACCGCCAGATGGCCGATATGATGAAGGCCATGGGCGGCAAAAAGGGCGGCGGCATGATGAAGCAGATGATGGGCGGCCTCGCCGGCAAGATGGGTCTTGGTGGCATGGGCGGGATGCCGGATCTATCGAGCATGGATCCAAAGCAGATCGAAGCACTTGCCAAGCAGGCGGAAGCGGCGGGGATCAAGCCGCGTGCGCTTCCGGGGATTGGTGGTGGCGGATTGCCTGGACTGGGCGGAAAGCTGCCGGGTCTCGGTGGTGGGTTCCCGGGCCTGCCCGGGTTGCCGAAGAAGAAGTGAGGCAAGGCACACCATGATCGCTCCGCACGTCAAGGAACAGCTCGCGAGCTACCGTCAGTCGATTGACAACATCGACGCTGCTCTCGTGCACATGCTCGCCGAACGGTTTCGTTGCACGAAGGCGGTCGGCGTTCTCAAGGCCCAATACGATTTGCCGCCGGCCGATCCGGCGCGCGAGGAATACCAGATCGAACGTCTTCGTCGCCTGGCGCAGGACGCCCATCTGGATCCGGATTTCGCAGAAAAGTTCCTGAATTTCATCATCAGGGAAGTTATCCGGCATCATGAAGCAATCGCCGCCGACATCGGCAGCAATTCGGAAAAGACCGCCTGACGTCAGGCGGACCAGAAAAGCCCAAGGAGTAAAGAAATGGCACTGAAAATTCGTCTCGCCCGTGGTGGTTCCAAGAAGCGTCCGTACTACCAGATCGTCGTTGCCGACGCCCGCTCGCCCCGCGACGGTCGTTTCCTCGAGAAGGTCGGCGCATGGAACCCGATGCTTCCGAAGGACAGCGAGAAGCGCATCGAACTGAACGTCGAACGCATCAAGGAATGGGTTGCCAAGGGCGCCCAGCCGACCGACCGCGTTCTGCGTTTCATGGCTGAAGCCGGCCTCGCCGCTCGCGATGCCCGCAACAATCCGGAAAAGGCAAAGCCGGGCAAGAAGGCCCTGGAGCGCATCAAGGAAAAGGAAATGAAGGCCGCCGAGGCCGCTGCCGCTGCTGCCGAAGCAAGCGCCGCGGAGTAATCTCGATTCCCTGCGAATTCGACGGGCGGCAGCATCTTGCCGCCCGTTTTTCGTTTCCTTTCACCGTGCTTCGTCCTAAAAGACAGCATAATGAAGATCTCGGATGGCCAGTACTCATGACGACCCTTAGGAATCCTGTTCTGATGGCTACTGTGGGCGCCGCCCAGGGGCTCCGGGGAGAGGTTCGCGTCAAGGCGTATACGGCCGATCCGACGGCGCTCGGCGACTATGGCAACCTGCGGAGCCTTGACGGTCGGGTCTTCGAGATTCTCGAAATTCGCGAGGCGAAGAACGTGGCGATCGTGCGCTTCCGTGGCGTGAATGACCGCAATGCCGCCGAGGCGTTGAACGGACTTGAGCTTTATATCGAGCGGGACGCGCTTCCTGATGGCGAGCTCGAGGACGACGAGTTCTACTATGCTGATCTCGAAGGCCTCGATGTCTATGACGGTGCCGGTAAGCACTACGGGTCAGTGTCTGCCGTGTTCGACTTCGGGGCGGGGGATCTGCTGGAAATCAAGGGGCCGGGCAAACGACCCGTACTCATCCCGTTCTCGGAGACGGCTGTACTCGAAATAGATCTCGAAAGCGGCCGTCTGCTGATCGACCCCATCGCGGCGGGCCTCGAGGAGGAGGGCAAGCCACCGCGCAGGGACGGACAGAGTTCCAAAAGTCCCGACGAGAGGTAAGCGGCCGGACATGGGCTTCCGAGCGACGATCCTTACCCTCTACCCCGAAATGTTTCCCGGCCATCTGGGTTTCTCGCTTGCTGGTCGCGCACTCGAGCGCGGCCAGTGGACGATGGAGACCGTTCAGATTCGCGACTTCGCCGCTGACAGACATCGGACGGTTGACGATACGCCGGCTGGCGGCGGCGCCGGCATGGTGCTCAAACCGGACGTACTGGCGCGAGCGATCGATGACGTGGCGAAGGACGACCGGCCGAGGCTGTTGATGAGTCCCAGGGGCAAGCCACTGACGCAGCAACGGGTGCGGCAACTCGCGTCCGGCGAGGGTGTGGTAATCGTCTGCGGCCGTTTTGAAGGTGTCGATCAACGCGTCATCGAAGCCCGCGATCTCGAGGAAGTCTCGATCGGCGACTATATCCTCTCGGGCGGGGAGCCGGCGGCGCTTGTCGTTCTCGATGCCGTTGTCCGGATCCTGCCGGGGGTGATGGGCAACGAACTTTCCGGGGTTCACGAGAGCTTCGAAGGCGGTCTTCTGGAACATCCACAATATACCCGCCCGCAGATCTTCGAGGGGCGAGAAATTCCCGCGGTGCTGACGTCGGGCAATCACGGCGCGATCGAGAAGTGGCGTCACGAACAGGCGCTTGCTCTCACAAAGGAGAGGCGAGCGGACCTCCTGAGCGGCGATGCCGGGTCTCAGTCGGTGAAGAAATAGTAGGCTGCGAGAGCCAGCCCGAGGGTCACGACGATCCAGCGCAGCAGGGCCTGTGGTGCGCGCCTGGCGATACCGACGCCGGCGTAGCCTCCTAGCGCAACGGCCGGCACCATGATGGCGGCGTGCAGCCAGGAAATGGCACCGGCGGATGTGAAGACGGCAATCGCAACCGCGGCGATGACGATCGAGAGGAAGTTCTTCAGCGCGTTTAGACGGTGATAGTCGCCGCCACTGGCAAGTCCCAGTGAGGCGAGCATCATGATGCCCATGCCGGCGCCGAAGAAACCTCCGTAGAAGGAGGTCGCCGTCTGCAGCCCGAGACCGAGCGGGCTCGCGGGATGGCTTTCTCCCGCATTCTTGGGCCGCAGTTTCGGCCCGACGGCGAAGACCGCGGTCGCCGCGACCAGCAGCCAGGGAACCATAGCGCGAAAGGCAGGATTGGAGAGAGACACGAGGAACAGAGCGCCACCGAGGGAGCCGGCCGCCGACACGAGAGCCAGGACGACCGTGCCCTTGCCGATTGCCTTCAGTTCGCGCAGATATGCGAGAGTCGAGGTGATGTAGCCCGGAAACTGGGTGATCGACGAGGTGGCGTTGGCGGCGATCGGAGGAAGACCGGCAAGTGTCATGGCTCCAAAGGTCAGGAAAGTGCCACCACCCGCGATGGCGTTGACCACGCCCGACAGGAAACCGGCGACAAACAGAAGCACAATGACGGCCAAGGTCATGATCTCATCCCTCCAGATGCACGGCATGCATATTCGTTCTGACCGTTGTCGGCAAGCTCGCGCGAAGGGGACAAAAGAGGCGGGAGGGGGTGACAAGTCGCTTCGTTTCGTGTATTGGCACGCGCGGAAATGGGCTTTTGCCCGTCTGCCACAACAAAGAACCGCGTATCCGCTCCGACCCATACGGGTCAATATCCTGAGGCATGGCCAAGGGATCACAGTCGAGCGCTCTGGCTGTTTCAGAAGAAATCGAGGTTAGACAGATGAACATCATTCAACAGCTGGAAGCCGAACAGGCCGCCAAGATCGAAGCCAAGCGCAAGCTCCCGGAGTTCTCCCCGGGCGACACGCTCCGCGTCAACGTCACCGTCAAGGAAGGCAACCGCACCCGCGTTCAGGCCTATGAAGGCGTGTGCATTGCTCGTTCGGGCGCCGGCATCAACGAGAGCTTCACGGTTCGCAAGATCTCCTACGGCGAAGGCGTCGAGCGCGTATTCCCGGTCTACTCGCCGCTCGTTGAAAGCGTCGAAGTCGTGCGCCGTGGTAAGGTCCGTCGCGCCAAGCTCTACTACCTGCGCGATCGTCGCGGCAAGTCGGCTCGCATCGTCGAGAACACCGGCACCCGCGCCCGCAAGCTCAACGAAAACGAGCGCGCTGCGATCGCCGAGGAAAAGGCGCGCATCGAAGCTGAAAAGGTCGCAGCAGCCCAGGCTCTCGCTGCCGAAAAGGCAGCCGCAGAAGCCGCTGAAAAGGCCGCTGCCGCCGAAGGCGCAGCAGAATAAGATCTCCCACAGCGGGTTTGGAAAGGCGGCTTTCGGGCCGCCTTTTTTGTTTCGTCCGTTGGTCAACGACGTTCCAGAGCGGGGAATCACCGCTTGCGCACCACGGTGGCTGCTATACATTCTCTCGGCTACCTGGGGGAGGCGATGAGACGTAGAACAACGACATGGCAGATGGCGACGCGTGTTTTGTGCGTGGTCACGCTTGTCTTCATTGGCCTCGCTCATCGCGCACCTGCGGTTGCCACCTCCAGCCTTTCCGCGAGCGAGATAGCAGCCTTCACCTTGCCCGACGGCAGTTGGCCGGCGCTCTGCCTTCCCGGTGACGGTAAAGCTAGTGATGACAAGGGCCAATTGGCTGGTGGTGGTTGCGAAGCCTGTCGCCTCGCAGCGGCTATGCTCCTTCCGCAGCCTGAGGACGCCATCGGCAGACGCCTGCCCGATGTCCTCGACATTCTTCCAACCGTTCGTGTTGCCGTTGCGAGCTTCCGGCATTTCTCACCGAACGCCGCGCCGAGAGCGCCTCCTTTCCCGGCCGTCGTCTGAACCCGGCCGCGCGGACTCTGCGTTCGCCCGCCGGGTGCGTCTCCACAGCCTTGAACGATCTTCCTTCAGATTGCTTGTCCGCTGCGGCCCAAGATGGCTTCAGCGTGTGAGATCTTGGCGCTGTGAGCCGATCCGTCCATTCTCTGCCCGCTCGTATGTAGCGCCGGCGGGGTCAACCAGGCACTCTTCTTCTTTGAGGTAACTCATGTCCATTCTCGTCGAAACACCGGCGGTTCAGAAATCCTCTTCCCTTACCCAGCGTTTCTACTTCACCGCGTGGCGCTGGCATTTCTATGCCGGGCTCTACGTGGCTCCCTTCCTGATCATGCTCGCTGTTACCGGTCTCGTCATGCTGTGGTCCGCCGTCCTTGTCGGACGTGACGGCGAAAAGGTATATGCGGTCAGCCCCAGCGGAGTCGAAGCTCCGATGGTCCAGCAGGCCGAAGCTGCACTTTCGGCGGTTCCCGGTGGCGCGCTCGTGCAATACATCGCACCACGCACGTCGGAGCAGGCTGCGATCTTTCGTGTCAATCTCGGCGATGCTTCCACGATGGTGGCGGTGGATCCCTATTCTGCTGCGGTGCTCGGAAGCTGGGAGAGACGTCACGGCCTTTACGACCTTGCCGATACGATTCACGGCACGCTTCTGATCGGTGACATCGGTGATCGGTTCATTGAAGTCGCGGCCGGTTTCGGTGTCGTTTTGATCATCACCGGCCTCTATCTCTGGTGGCCGCGTAATGGTGGGGGCCTCTCGTCCGTCCTAGTGCCGAGACTATCAGCGAGCGGTCGGCAGCTTTGGAAATCGTTGCACCAGACCGTCGGATTCTATGCTTCCCTGATTCTACTTGTCTTCCTCCTCTCGGGTCTCACATGGGCAGGTGTGTGGGGTGAGAAGTTCACGCAGGCGTGGAGCACGTTCCCGGCGGAAAAATGGGATAATGTTCCATTGTCAGACGTCACTCACGCCAGTATGAACCACGGCGGTATCAAAGAGGTGCCCTGGACGCTGGAGAAGACCCGGATGCCGGCCTCCGGCTCGCAATCCGGCATTCCGGGCATGGCCCAGGGCGAACCCGTAAACTTCGGCAGCGTTGTTGCCTTCGCCCGTCAGCTTGGCTTCGACCATCGTTTCGAACTAGCGTTCCCGTCTGGCGAAACGGGCGTCTGGACTATCTCACACGACACCATGAGCAACGACGGCGGCGATCCGACTTCCGACCGGACGGTGCACATCGACCGCTACAGCGGAAATGTGCTCGCGGACGTCGCCTTCAAGGACTACGGACTGGCGGGAAAGGCTATGGCGATCGGCATAGCCTTTCACGAAGGTGACATGGGCACCTGGAACATCGCCCTGGTAACGCTCTATTGCCTCTCGGTGATCTTCCTTTCCGTCAGCGGCGTGGTCATTTGGTGGAAGCGGCGACCAAACGGCGCTCGCCGTTTGGTCGCACCGAACGTGCCGGACGCAACACCGGTATGGAAGGTGGGTATGGTCATCATGGTCGCGGTATCATTGCTCTTTCCCCTGACCGGGGCCGTCCTGATTACGGTGCTCGCGTTCGACATGCTCATTGTTCGGTATTTCAAGCCACTGAAGAGAATTCTGAGCTGATATTTTCCGAGAGGAGCTACGGTCCGCCGTCTCGACAGCAGGACCGCAAAGCTGTTTCGTGGCGTCGTGCCTATCGGAGCACCGATGTCGCGCAACGCCCCAGATACCGGGTGGTTCCTCCCTTGCAACGGCAGAAGAAATTGTGACACTCTGCCGTTGCCACAATTCAGGAGACCACAATGTTCATTCGCCGCGCCGTCCTTGCCGGTCTGTCCCTTCTTGTCCTCGCGCCCTTCTCTTTCTCTGCCGATTTGCCGGATCTCGGCGGCAAGACCGTTGTGGTTGTGACGGAGAATGCCTATCCCCCGCTGCAGTTTATCGATCCCAAGAGTGGGGAGGCGATCGGCTGGGAATACGATGCGATGAACGAGATCGCCAAGCGGCTGAATTTCAAGATCGAGTATCAGAACACCTCCTGGGACGCGATGATTCAGGCCGTTTCGGACGGACAATACCAGATCGGCATGACCGGCATCACCATCAAGGACGACCGCAAGGAGAAGGTCGATTTTTCGGACCCTTACATGCGTTCGCAGCAGCTTATGCTGGTACGAGGAGACGAGGCGCGATTCAGCGACGCAAAGAGTTTTGCAGCGCTCGAAAACGGCCTCGTCGGTGCGCAGCCCGGCACCAGCCCGTTCTACACGGCCGTCTATGAGATTCTCGACGGCAACGAACAGAACCCGCGGATCAAGCTGTTCGAGACGTTCGGCGCAACCGTTCAGGCACTAAAGGCCGGTGACGTTGACCTTGTCCTGACCGATAGCACCGCGGGTGAAGGTTACGTCGCCGCCTCGAACGGCAGTCTGAAGATTGTTGGAGAGCCGCTCGGTACAGAGGACTTCGGCTTCATCTTCTCCAAAGGGTCCGACCTGGTCGTCCCGGTCAATGCGGCCATTGCGGCCTTGAAGGCAGATGGCACGTTCGAAACACTGAACAAGAAATGGTTCCTCGACTACAAGATGGGCGAATGACCACGCCCCTTGGTTTCTTGGGTGGGGCGCTCTTCTGATGGGCTTTCAGACTCTACCCGGTACGAGTGACAAAGGCGATCGGCCGTGGTGGTTGCTCGCCTTTGTCACGGCGGCCATTGCCATCGCCACGATCATTATCGTCAACGAGCTTTACACGCAGGTCTTCAGAACCGTCGCGGCCGGACTCGGCGTGACGATCTTCGTCACGCTTGTCGGCTTTGCGCTGGCCATCGTGTTGGGGCTCATGATCGCCCTGCTCGGCATGGCACAGAGCAGCATCCTGCGCCAGGTCGCACGTTTCTATGTCGAAGTCGTCCGTGGCGTTCCTATCCTGGTGCTGCTGTTCTACATCGCCTTTGTGGGCGCACCCGGGTTTGTCGCGCTCTACAACTTGATGACCTCACCTCTTGCTGCAGCCGGGTTCATCGAACCGCTGGTCGTGCGCGACGTTTCGCTGATGTGGCGGGCGATCATCGCACTGTCCGTCGGCTATTCTGCCTTCATAGCGGAGATCTTCCGTGCCGGATTCCAGTCGATCGAAAAGGGACAGATAGAAGCGGCGATGGCGCTCGGTCTCGGTCGTTACCAGCGCTTTCGCTTGGTCGTCTTTCCCCAAGCGATCCGCGTGGTCTTTCCGCCGCTGTCGAACGATTTCGTCGCAATGGTCAAGGATTCGTCGCTGGTCTCCGTCCTCGGCGTCGCCGATATTACTCAGATGGGCAAAGTGTACGCATCCGGCTCCTTTCGTTTCTTCGAAACCTATTCGATCGTTGCCTATATCTATCTGTTGCTGACAGTCGGACTTTCCCTTCTCCTTCGCATTTTTGAAGGAAGGATGCGGAAGAGGTATTCGGCGCGTTGATCAGTTCGTCGATAGGGTGAGAGTGCCGAAACCAATTTGATTGCCGGTTTTCGCGAAAACTGGTATGAGGCCGGCCATGGAATCTAAGTTCGGATGTCTCGCGCCCCATATTTTCGTGCTGCAGGACCGCAAACGCCTGCCGGCACGTTTTTTTGCGCGCGTCTCCGGGGCGCTCAACTGCCGCCTATCCTGATCGGCTGACCTTTTGAGCCGCAGGCGATTTCCGCCCGCCAAGATCCCGTTCAATTCACTCACGGAAGTTGATATCATGAGCGCACCCCGCACCCTTTACGACAAGATCTGGGACGACCATCTGGTCGACCAGCAGGACGATGGCACCTGTCTGATCTACATCGATCGCCATCTGGTCCACGAGGTTACGAGCCCGCAGGCCTTCGAAGGTCTCCGCATGGCCGGCCGTCCCGTGCATGCGCCCCAGAAGACGCTTGCAGTCGTTGACCATAACGTGCCGACGACCCCTGATCGCGCTGAGGGGATCAAGAACGAAGAGAGCCGGATCCAGGTCGAGGCGCTTGCCAGGAACGCTGCCGATTTCGGCGTCGAGTACTATTCCGAGAAAGACAAGCGCCAGGGCATCGTCCACATCGTCGGACCCGAGCAGGGGTTCACTCTGCCCGGGATGACGATCGTTTGCGGTGACAGCCACACATCGACGCACGGCGCCTTCGGTTCGCTCGCGCACGGCATCGGCACGTCCGAGGTCGAGCATGTGCTGGCAACCCAGACGCTGATCCAGAAAAAGGCAAAGAACATGCTGGTGCGCGTCGACGGCAAGTTGCCGGAAGGCGTCACCGCCAAAGACATCATCCTCGCCATCATCGGCGAGATCGGCACGGCCGGCGGCACCGGCCACGTCATCGAATTTGCCGGCGAGGCGATCCGCGCGCTGTCGATGGAAGGCCGCATGACCGTTTGCAACATGACGATCGAGGGCGGCGCGCGTGCCGGCCTCATCGCCCCGGACGAGAAGACCTTCGAATATATCAAGGACAAGCCGCGCGCGCCGAAGGGCGAGGCCTGGGACCAGGCAGTCGAATACTGGAAGACACTGCACACCGACGAAGGCGCGCACTTCGATCGCGTGGTGGTGCTCGATGCCGCCAACCTTCCGCCGATCGTTTCCTGGGGCTCCTCTCCGGAAGACGTCGTCTCCATCACGGGCGTTGTTCCCAACCCCGATGACATCGAAGACGAAACGAAGCGCGCATCAAAGTGGCGGGCCCTCGACTATATGGGCCTGAAGCCTGGAACCAAGATGACCGACATCGCGATCGATCGGGTCTTCATCGGTTCGTGCACCAACGGCCGCATCGAGGACTTGCGGGCGGCCGCGAAGATCGTGGAAGGCAAGAAGGTCGCTTCGTCGGTTTCCGCGATGGTGGTGCCGGGCTCCGGGCTCGTTAAGGAACAGGCTGAGGCAGAGGGTCTGGACAAGATCTTCAAGGATGCCGGCTTCGAATGGCGCGAGCCGGGTTGTTCCATGTGCCTTGCTATGAACGATGACCGTCTGAAGCCGGGTGAACGTTGCGCCTCGACCTCGAACCGCAATTTCGAGGGTCGTCAGGGATATAAGGGCCGGACGCATCTCGTCTCTCCGGCCATGGCTGCGGCCGCGGCCATCGCCGGTCACTTCGTCGACGTCCGCGACTGGAAATAAGGACGCCGTCGCACGTGTCTCTGGATGCCGCTCTAAACGGGCGGCATTTTGCTTTTCGCAACCTTTGACTCCTGTGGCATGCTGCGCCGTCGGCCATGGTGGAATGGAGCAGCGGCGATGGGTGAGCACAACGGCAGAGACGCGGCCAATACACGGCGTCGACTCTTGCTGTTGCGCCACGCCAAGTCGGACTGGCCGGACGGTGCCGAGGATCATGAGCGACCATTGGCAAAGCGTGGCCGAAAGGCAGCCTTGCTCGTCGCGGATTATATGGTGAAGAAGCGTTTGAGACCGGACGTGGTGCTCGTCTCCGGAGCACGGCGCACGCGGGAGACATGGGCTTTCATCGAGAGTCGGTTAACAAAGACAACCGAGATACGCATTCTCGAGACGTTGTACGAGGCGCCTGCGGAGCGCATTCTTGCTCTCTTGAGGGACCTCGACCCCAAATACCGGAACGTACTGGTGCTGGCTCACAATCCTGGTCTCCAGGATATTGCGCTTCGGCTCGCAAGCAACGGTGAAGGGGATGCTCCAGCGCGCCTGCGTGACAAATTCCCAACGGGAGCGCTCGCCTGTATCCTCTTCGATACGGTGGGCTGGAACCAGATCGGCGATGGGTGCGGATATCTGGAGCGGTTCGTCGTACCACGGTCGCTCGCCTGAGATGTCTTGCTGCGTGAAGGTTCACAGAATACGAATACGTGTGCCGCAGCGGAAATGGCGGATGAGGCGCAGCATGTCTCTTCGAACGATCGCGATACAGCCCTCGGTCGGCGAGTAACCCGGGCGTGCCAAGTGGAAGAAGATCGCCGATCCCCTGCCTCGCCGACGTGAAGCGACGTTCCAGTCCATGATCAGGCATATGTCGTAGAGCGAATCGTCGCGCATCAGCCGTTCATGGCTCGCTGCAAAGGGCGCGGAAACCGGACGGTTATAGGCGGGGTGTCCCGGCTCGTCGCACCATAGCATGCCCGCTCTCGTCCGCGTCATCGGTAACGGCGTGACGAGATTCTTGATACGATCGCCCCGGATGTAACCACCCAGCAGCCGCATCGCCGCGCGGGGAGACCCTCCATCGCCTTCCTTCTTGCAGAGAACCGTGCCGGCGCGACCCAAGGCCGCGGGCAACCGAAGGATACCGAACTGCAGGATGGCCCGCGAGTGATCACCGGGTGCGGTACGAAGCACGACCGGTGGACTCCGGCCGGCAGACTGCTTCCGAAGGGGCGACTTCACGAGATTTTGCCTTGCCTGTGACTCGTTGTATTCATAGCAGCGGAAACGATAACAAAGCGTTTGGTGCTGCCGAAACCCGGATCTTCGATCCGGCCCGGAAAGCGGGCGCAACGACAAGAGGCGAGATCATGACGGCGAGGACAATTCTTCTTGTGGACGACGACGAAGACCTGCGACAGACGCTCATCGAGCAATTGTCGCTGTATGAAGAATTTTCTCTTCTTCAGGAGGAGACTGCCGCAAAAGGCATCCAGACGGCTCGCAACGCTCAGGTCGACCTGCTCATCATGGATGTCGGACTTCCAGACATGGACGGGCGAGAGGCAGTGAAATTGCTGCGCAAGAACGGATTCAAGGCGCCGGTCATCATGCTTACCGGGCACGATACCGATTCGGATACAATTCTGGGCCTGGAGGCTGGTGCCAACGATTATGTGACGAAGCCGTTCCGTTTTGCCGTATTGCTTGCGCGCATCCGTGCCCAGCTTCGTCAGCATGAGCACAGCGAAGACGCCACCTTCACCGTCGGCCCCTATTTGTTCAAACCGAGCCAGAAGCTGTTGACCACGGAGGACGGCAAGAAAATCCGCTTGACCGAGAAGGAAGCGGCGATCATCCGTTATCTCTACCGGGCCGGTCAGAAGGTCGTTACCCGTGACGTGCTTCTGGAAGAGGTCTGGGGCTATAATTCAGGTGTAACCACCCATACGCTCGAAACCCACGTTTACCGACTGCGCCAGAAGATCGAGCAGGATCCTTCGAATGCCGAGATTCTGGTGACGGAGAACGGCGGCTACAAGATTGTCCCCTGATTCGGAAAGGCCGCGATGGCACTGAGCGACGACATCGAACTGCTCTCATGCGTGCCCTTGTTTGAGGGGCTGGACAAGGACCAACTTCGGCTGATCGCCTTCGGTGCCGAGCACCGCACGGTTGCAGCGGGACAAGCCTTGTTCCGCGAAAGATCCCCGGCTGAGTGCGCTTACGTTGTTTCGAAAGGCCGATTGGAGTTGTCGACCTTCGGGCGAGGTGGGAAGCCGAAGGTCGAGGCGGTGGCCGAGAGGGGAACCATGCTCTCGGAGCTGGCACTCGTGACTATGGTCGAGCGAAAGTACACGGCGATTGCGTTGGACGATTGCGAGGTGATCAGAATCACCCGAGCCATGTTTCATCGCTTGCTCGAAGAGTATCCCGCGATGGCCGTGGTCGTGCAGGAGCGTATCCGGCGGTCGCTGCGGTCGCTGGTCGAGGGAAGCGCTGCGATGGCGCCGCGCTTCGAATAGAAAGTTCCTCAGGCCGAAAAATGAGCCGTCACGGGAACATGGTCGGACGGCCTTTCCCATCCGCGCGCCTCTTTCAGTACCTCGATCCTGTCGAGGTACTCTCCGAGGTCGGGAGAGGACCAGATATGATCCAGTCGGCGCCCGCGGTCGGCCGCCGCCCAGTCTTTCGCCCGATAGCTCCACCACGTATAGAGCTTCTGGGAGGGATCTACGGCCTGACGCATCAGATCGAGCCATCCTCCGCGCCCGATGACCTCCAGAAGCCCTGCCGTCTCGACCGGCGTATGGCTGATGATCTTCAGCATCTGCTTATGAGACCAGACGTCGTTCTCGAATGGCGCGATGTTGAGATCTCCGACCAGAATCGATGAAACGCCAGGCTCCGCATCGGCTCGCAAGGTTTTCATCTCGTCGACAAAACTCAGTTTGTGCGCAAACTTGGGATTGGCAGCCGGGTCCGGCTCGTCGCCTCCCGCCGGGACGTAGAAGTTGTGCAGCCGGATACGTCTGCCAGCCCATTCGAAAATCGCCGAGATGTGGCGAGCGTCGCCCATTCCGCAATAGTCTTGGCGATGATCCTCGCTGAGTGGCAGTTTTGAAACGATGGCGACGCCGTGATAGCCCTTTTGGCCGTGGAGGATGATGTTGCCGTATCCAAGCTCCCGCAGTGCGTCTGCCGGGAACTCTTCGTTTTGACACTTGATTTCCTGGAGGCACAGGATGTCGGGTGTGAAGCGCTCGAGGAACTGCACCACAATCGGCAACCGTAGCCGCACCGAGTTGATGTTCCACGTGGTGATCGAAAGAGCCACGGCGATTTTCTCCTTCTCGGGGACGGTAAGCGCCCAACGAACCTGGATGAAGAACTAGGACGTTCTATCCGTCGTGAATAGCCGAAAGCCGGAGGCGCCGGCGGGCGCCACCGCTCTTCTCCACAGACAATCCGGTGATGTCAGCGTTTCTGGCTGTGAACGTCGCTGTAGGGAATTTCAAAGACGCTCGGATCGAATGCCGTCCCGGTCTTCACATTGAAGATCATCACGGTGGTATCCTTCGCCTGAGCATCCGTGATCGTCCACTGACGCAGGTCGAAGGTCTTTGGATCGAACATGAGGGTTATGGTCGAGTCGCCGAATACCGTCCTGTCGCCGAGGACGATCGTGGTCAGATCTGATTCTTCCTTGACGTCGCGGACCATCTGGTGCCCGAGATCGATCCTGTTGGACAGGAGCAGGCTGAGCGGCGTCTTCGACAAGGGGTAGAGATCCCAAGTCTTCAGCTTGGTGTTGCCGATGACGACGTTTTTGCCATCCGAGATCACCCGCATCGGCGAAGGCTTCTCGTAGTTGAAGCGCAGCTTTCCCGGGCGCTCAATGAAGAATTTTCCGCCCGTCTGTTCGCCGCGCGGGCCGAACTGCACGAACTCGCCCATCATCGTCTTAACCGACGAAAAATGGTCGGCGATCTTCTGTGCGGCGTCCGAGGCGTTGGTAACTGCAAGGGCGGGCAGGGGTAGGGCGGCAGCCGTGAGCATCGCGGCTGCGCCGGCGAGAAGCGCCCTGCGCTCGGTTTTCACGTGAATCATTGGATACTCCTTGATTTGTCCCTGCATGGCCGAGAAACGCGGCGCCATCATGACAATACCGGTCGAGCCGGCGGATGGTTTCGGACGCCGGCGTCGGGCGGCAAAGGCCGCCACTAGCGCTCGATGATGTCGGCCTCCGTGGGCACGAGAATCTCGCGTTTTCCGGCGTGGTTCGCAGGTCCGATGATGCCTTCCTGCTCCATGCGCTCGATCAACGACGCTGCACGGTTGTAACCGATCCCGAGGCGTCGCTGGATATACGATGTCGACGCCTTTCCGTCGCGGAGCACGATCGCCACAGCCTGGTCATAGGGATCGTCGGAGTCGGCAAGGTTGGAGGTTCCGCCATGCCCGGCATCGTCCTCATCCTCTTCGTCAGCGGTGATCGCGTCCAGATACTGCGGCGCACCCTGCGTCTTCAGGTAAGCGACGATCTCCTCGACTTCGTTATCGGAGACGAAGGGGCCGTGAACGCGCTGGATCCTTCCGCCACCGGCCATGTAGAGCATGTCGCCCATGCCGAGCAGCTGCTCCGCTCCCTGTTCCCCGAGAATCGTGCGGCTGTCGATCTTCGAGGTCACCTGGAACGAAATACGTGTCGGGAAGTTCGCCTTGATTGTACCGGTAATGACGTCGACAGACGGCCGCTGCGTCGCCATGATGACATGAATACCGGCCGCTCGCGCCATCTGGGCAAGACGCTGGACCGCGCCTTCGATGTCCTTGCCGGCGACCATCATGAGGTCTGCCATCTCGTCGATGATGACGACGATGTAGGGGATCGGCTGGAGGTCGAACTCTTCCGTCTCGTAGATCGCCTCACCCGTCTGCCGGTCAAAGCCAGTCTGTACAGTGCGCGTCAGGACCTCGCCCTTGGCGAGCGCCTGTTCGACGCGGCTATTGAAGCCGTCGATGTTGCGCACGCCGATCTTCGACATCTTCTTGTACCGCTCCTCCATCTCCCGAACGGTCCACTTCAGTGCCACGACCGCCTTTTTGGGATCGGTGACGACCGGCGACAGCAGATGAGGAATTCCGTCGTAGACGGAAAGCTCCAGCATTTTCGGGTCGATCATGATCAGGCGGCATTTCTCCGGCGGAAGCCGGTAGAGCAGCGACAGGATCATCGTATTGATGGCCACCGACTTGCCGGAGCCGGTCGTGCCGGCCACCAGAAGGTGCGGCATCTTGGCAAGGTCTGCGATCACCGGCTCGCCACCGATGGTCTTGCCAAGGGTCATCGCCAGCTTCGCCTTGCTGGCCTCGAAATCGTGACTGGCGATGAGTTCGCGCAGATAGACCGTCTCGCGTGTCTGATTCGGCAGTTCGATGCCGATGGCGTTGCGACCTGGAACAACGGCGACACGAGCCGCGATAGCGCTCATCGAGCGGGCGATGTCGTCGGCAAGGCCGATCACACGCGAAGACTTGATGCCGGGGGCGGGTTCCAGCTCATACAGGGTAACGACAGGTCCCGGTCTGACGTGGATGATTTCGCCCCTGATGCCAAAGTCCTCCAGGACGCCTTCCAGCATGCGGGCATTCTGTTCCAGTGCGTCGGCCGAAAGCATCGCTGCGCGGCCGACGTTCTTCGGCTCCGCGAGAAGATGCACGGACGGGAGCTGGAAGCCTTCGGGGCGAATGAAAGAGGCCTGCGCTTCCCGCTCGACACGTGCGCCGGGCTTCGGACGCGCGGGAGGTGCGGCAACACGCGGGGTGGCCCGCCCGCTGGAAGGGGCCCTTACATCGCCGGAAGGCGCCTTGGTCCACTCGTCACCGTCATCATCCGGCAGGATACCTGCAGGACGGGCGTCGTCCAGATCGAATGGCGGATCGTCATCAAGGTCAAGATCGGAGTGATCGCCCATCATCGGAGGCGGTGTGACGACGGATCTTTGCCGCCCAAGACCAGCTGGCGACGCCGTGTCCATCGATGGTTCCCTGCGGATTCCGGCGCCGCTCTTAGCCCGTGTCGGCTCGGTCAGCGGGCCGAATTCATCCTCGTTGAAGTCGTAGGGTTGATCGAAGCGATTGCGGCTGTGCTCGGGCGGCTTGAGACCCAGGAGGCGCCGCACGCGGGCGCGGGCCGTATACCAACTGTGGGCAATTGCTCCGAGTGCCAGCCAGCCCCCATCATCCTCATCGGTCTCGTCCTCGAACGCCGGTTCGATCCGCGTGGGCTTTGCAGGCGACTTGGCCGGGGCCAGCCCCTCTTCATCGTCCATGGTCCTGCCGACCAGACCCGCGGCGAAGAGCAGTGACCAGGCTGCAGGAATGGCCAATACTGTGCTGACGACCATGGAGGCCGTCCCGGTGGGATAGCTGCCGATAAAAAGCCCGGGAAAGCGAAGAATGGCGTCGCCGAGGACTCCGCCGATTCCGTTAGGGATCGGCCATGTCAGTGGCGGCGGGAAGCAGCCTATGACGGCCGACGAGAGGAGTGAACCGATCGCCCAGGCGCCGAGACGGGCAGGGAAACGATGGAGTGGGCGGCTGGTGATAAGTGCCAGCGACCAGGCAAGCACGGGAAGCAATGCAATGACGCTCGCGAGCCCCAGAAACTGCAACATGAGGTCCGCGAAGGCGGCACCGCCGCGGCCGAGAATGTTCGTCGGTTCGTTGGCCGTTGCGTAGGAGAAGCTCGGGTCCGAGACGTTCCACGTCGCCAATGCCGCGACCGCGAGCATCAGCAGCACAAAAAGCACGAAGCCGGCCAGTGTGAGAAGCTGCCGGACAAGAAACGCCGTCAAGGCGGGACGATCGCCGTGCTCTCCCATCATCACCGAGTTACCTCTGTTCATGTCCTGCCTGCCCGTTTCGAGAATCGTTCACCCATATGCTGTGGACGATGGCTTTCCGGCGCCCTCGCCCTTCGCCGCACAGTAAGCGATGGACGGTTAATGCCTCATTAACCAATCCAGGTGGCATCAATTTGCATGGACAATGAAAGGGTAAGGAAAAGCCCAGGTCGTGAGACCTGGGCTGTAAGGGCTACAAATGTGGCCGCGTCGTAAACAGAGAACCGCGCCGGAGCAATCGGCGCGGTTTCGATCTTAGCTGTGGTAGGCGGCTTCGCCGTGCGAGGCGAGGTCGAGACCTTCGCGCTCGGCTTCAGGAGCAACGCGCAGGCCGATGATGAGATCCGTAACCTTGTAGAGGATTGCAGAGCCGATGCCGGTCCATGCAATCGTAACCAGTACGGCCTTGATCTGGACGATAACCTGAGCGCCCATGGTCACGCCTTCTGCGTAGCCAATGCCGCCGAGGCTTGCGGATGCCAGAACGCCGGTGCCGATAGCGCCGAACATGCCGCCAATGCCGTGAACGCCAAAGACGTCAGCCGTGTCGTCATAGCCGAACTTGTTCTTCACAACGGAAACGAAGAAGAAGCAAAGCGGGGAGACGAGCGCGCCGAGAATGATTGCGCCCATCGGGCCGGCAATGCCGGCAGCCGGCGTAACGGCCACGAGCCCTGCAACCATGCCCGAGATTGCACCCAGCATGGAAGCCTTGCCGCGAACGATCTTCTCAACAAGTGCCCAGGAAAGCGTTGCTGCAGCTGTTGCCACGAATGTGTTGACGGTTGCAAGCATTGCGCCACCGGTTGCTTCAAGGTTGGAACCGGCGTTGAAGCCGAACCAGCCGAACCACAGCATGGCAGCGCCAACCATTGAAAGCGTCAGTGAATGCGGAGCCATCATGTCCTTGCCGAAGCCAATGCGCTTGCCGACCATGATTGCGCCAATGAGACCTGCCACACCGGCATTGATGTGAACAACCGTGCCGCCGGCAAAGTCAAGCGCGCCCCAGCCGAAGAGAAGGCCGTTTGCATCCCACACCATGTGTGCCACCGGGAAATACACGAAAGTAACCCAGAGTGCGCAGAAGAGAACCGATGCGCCGAACTTGATGCGCTCGGCAAATGCGCCGATGATGAGGGCAGGCGTGATAGCGGCGAATGTCATCTGGAACAGCATGAAAATGTATTCCGGAATAACGGCATCAGAGAAAGTGGCCGCTGTGCTGTCCGGCGTGATGCCAGCCAGGAACATTTTGGCAGTGCCGCCAAAGAATGCGTTGGTCGATCCGCCAAATGCGAAGGAATAACCGTAAACAACCCAGATAATCATCACCGTGCAGGCAATGACGGTTGTCTGCATAAGGACCGACAGCATGTTCTTGGTGCGAACAAGGCCGCCATAGAAGAGAGCGAGACCCGGGATGGTCATGAACAGCACGAGGATGGTGCTGAGGAACATGAACGTCGTGTCGCCCTTGTTCGGAACGGGCGCTGCAGCGGCGGCTTCAGCGACAGCAGGCGCAGCCTCCTGCGCGAAGGCTACCACCGGCGCCAGCAGGACGGCCGAAGCGGCGCCGATACGGGCGCAAGTGGAAGAAAATTTAGTAAGTGACATCAGAAAGACTCCCCTAGCGGCCATTCTTTACAGGGCTTCGGAATTGGTTTCGCCGGTACGAATGCGCACGGCTTGGTCGATCGAGTATACGAAGATCTTGCCATCCCCGATCTGCCCCGTCTTGGCAGCGGACGCGATAGCCTCGACTGCCTTGTCCGCGAGCTCCGACGCTACGGCGATTTCGATCTTGAGCTTGGGCAGAAAGCTGACGGCATACTCTGTGCCGCGGTAGATTTCGGTGTGGCCCTTCTGGCGGCCGTAACCCTTCACCTCGGTTACGGTGAGGCCTTGTATGCCGACGGCTGTGAGGGCTTCGCGCACCTCGTCCAGTTTGAACGGCTTGATAATGGCCATTACAATTTTCATCTGGCGTCCCATCCTTTGTTTGTCCTCGGCTCGGAGCCGACTCTCCTTGCCGCTGGCGACGTGATTTGATCAGCGACCAACGTGAGACATTCAAAGGGCGTGCCAGATTCTGGGTTCCAGATAAATTATTGAAATGTAAAAGGTATTGCGCGCCCGTTTAATAAAGTGGCACGAAAGGGACGCTCATATGGCAAAAATATAGGCAGATTCTATTTTCTGCCTGCATTTTCATCATTTGCACGATTGCGGATCAAGCCTTCTTGCGCAACCGAGGCGATCAGCTGACCAGACCGCGAATAGAGGCTTCCGCGCGTCATGCCTCTTGCGCCCGAGGCACTGGGGCTGTCCTGCGTGTAAAGCATCCAGTCTCCGAGGTCGCAGGGGCGGTGAAACCACATTGCGTGGTCGAGGCTCGCGACCTGGAGATTGGGGTCGAAAATTGACGTGCCATGCGCGTAGAGCGAGGTATCCAGCAGGGTCATGTCGGAAAGATAGGCGAGGATGGCCGCCTGGTAACGATGATCGTCGGGCACCGCTCCCACTGCGCGAACCCAGATGTGTGCGGTTGGTTCCAGCTTTTCCTTGGAGACATAGTGGACGAGCGAAACCGGTCTGATCTCGATCGGACGGTTACGCCCCCAATACCGCCGCACGTTCTCGGGCGCATCCGCGAGGAAGATCTCCTTGAATTCCTTTTCGCCGATCAGTTGTTCCGGTGGAGGAACTTGCGGCATCACCACCTGGTGGTCGAAACCGGGTTCTTCCACCTGGAAGGAGGCCGACATCGAGAAGATCGCTTTGCCGTGCTGGACTGCGACAACGCGGCGGGTTGTGAAGCTTGCGCCGTCACGAATGCGCTCGACCTGATAAATGATCGGCACGGATGGGTCCCCGGGACGCATGAAATAGGCGTGAAGGGAATGGACGAGACGGTCATCCTCGACGCAGCGCTGCGCCGCCATCAATGCTTGGGCAATGACCTGCCCGCCGAAGACGCGTTGCCAACCGTTCTGCGGGCTGCTTCCGCGAAAGAGGTTCTCCTCCAGCTTCTCGATATCGAGGGTCTTGATGAGACCGTCCATCGCGCCGGGTTCTTCGTTCTGCTGCGACATGTTATGAAGGCCTCGCATGTAGGAAGAAGTTCAAGGCTGATCTATATAGGTGCCTTGCCACACACAAGTGCTAATGGAGTGCGTGATGTTGGATATGTTGGTCGTCGGCGGCGGATATGTCGGGCTTTCGGTGGCGCTGGCGGTCAAGCAGGCCGCCCCGCATCTGTCCGTGGAGGTCGTCGAGGCCGCTCCGGAAGATGCCTGGAAGAAGGATCCCCGTGCCTCGGCGATCATTGCGGCGGCCATCCGCATGCTGGGAGTTTTCGGGATCTGGGATCGCATCGAGCCGGAGGCGCAGCCGATCACCAAGATGATCGTGACCGACTCGAAGACGTCCGACCCCGTCCGTCCGGTTTTCCTCACGTTTGACGGTGCGGTCGAGGAAGGGCGACCGTTTGCCTATATGATACCGAATGTGGCCATGGTGGGTGCACTGAGAGACGCCTGTGCCAAGGCTGGTGTCGCCATTCGGCACGGGTTGCGCGCCACCGGGGTCGAAAATGGTCCGGCTGCCGCGGCATTGACGCTCTCCGATGGGACGGTGCTGTCCGCCCGACTCGTCGTTGCTTGCGACGGCGTGCGCTCAAGACTGAGAGACATGGCTGGAATCAAGACGATCACCTGGGACTACGGCCAGTCTGGAATCGTTACGACCGTTGAGCATGAGCGACCGCATGATGGCTGCGCTGAAGAGCACTTCCTTCCCGCCGGACCCTTCGCCATCCTGCCGCTGAAAGGTAATCGCTCGTCTCTCGTGTGGACGGAGCGCACGGAAGAGGCCGACCGGCTTGTTTCTGCCGACGATCTCGTGTTCGAGGAAGAACTGGAACGTCGTTTCGGTTACAAGCTGGGCTCTATACGGGCGGTGGGCGATAGACGTGCCTTCCCGCTCGGACTGACATTGGCACGTGCCTTTGTTGCACCGCGCCTTGCGCTCGCAGGCGATGCTGCCCATGGCATTCATCCGATCTCGGGTCAGGGTCTGAATCTCGGCTTCAAGGACGTGGCGGCGCTTGCCCAGACAATTGTCGAGGCGGACCGTATCGGCCTCGACATCGGCGATCTCAACGTACTCGAACGTTACCAGGAGTGGCGCCGCTTCGACACCTTCCGCATGGGCGTGACGACGGACGTGCTGAATCGTCTGTTCTCGAACGACGTGTCGCCCATCCGAGCGGTGCGCGATTTCGGATTGGGCCTTGTCGATCGGCTTCCGGGACTGAAATCCTACTTCATTCGTGAAGCGGCCGGAACCGGAGGGGGCGCCGAGCAACCGCGACTTCTGGCGGGCCAGCCGCTTTAATCGGTCGCGCCGTCAGTCTTCGAGCCTGCGCGCTTCGGATACGAGCATGATCGCGACGCCGTCGCGAACCGGATAGGCGAGCTTCGCCTTTTCCGAAACCAGTTCGTTTTTCTGTCGGTCATAGGTCAGGTGGGTCTGTGTCAGCGGACAGACGAGAAGCTCCAGAAGCTTCGGATCGACTGTGCTCGTTCGGCTGTCCATACCGGTCGTCCTACTGGAGAATCGTGTCGGGGTCGCCAAACTCGCGCGCAAGAGCGATCTCGGTGATCGCAATCAGCGTTTCGGCACGGCTGCGCATGTCAGGAGCCTCAAGGAGCGCTTGCTTTTCTGCCGGGCCGAAGGGCGACATCATCGACAGGGAGGTCACGAGCGTCGTGTTGCTTGCGCGCTCGACGCTTTCCCAGTCGGCTTCCAGTTTGTTCGCCTCGAGGTAGGCGCGGAACGCGGCGAGAAGTGCGTTGCGATCGATCGTCGCCTCTTCGTCCGCATCGGAAAGGTCGGCAAAAAAGGGCGCAATCCGAAAGCTGCGGTAGGGACGATGACTTGCGATCTCCTCCATCAGCCGGAAGCGACATACGCCGCCGAGCGATGTGATGTAGCGTCCATCGCCTGTCTCGCCGAAGGAAGTAATTCGGCCAATACAACCGACCTGACAGAGCGCCGGTCCCGACGCGGGTTCGCCCGCAGACGTCCCTTGGAACGCTGGCTGAACGATGCCGATCAAGCGGTTGCCCGCCAGCGCCTCGTCGAACATCTCGAGGTAGCGCGGCTCGAAGATGTTGAGGGGCAATTGCCCGCCGGGCAGCAACAAAACGCCGCTCAAGGGGAAGACTGGCAGGACCTCCGGCAAGTCCTTTTCCGTCAGATATCTCGCATTGCCGACTTTCATTAACGCACTCCCGGTACGGGCGGAAAAGCCGCCCATACCTTTCAATATGTGGTTCGCGCCGAAGCGAACTCAAGAAGCGCTTGATCGATCGTCAGGAGAAGAGGATCGACGAGAGCTTCCTTCGGGCCATGGCTGTCACCGGGTCCTTTGCACCCCATACATCAAAGAACTGCAAGAGCTGGCGACGGGCGCCATCATCGTCGAAAGCCCGGTCGCGACGCATGATCATCAACAGGTGTTCCGCCGCTTCCTCGCGCCGCCCCTGTACGTTCAGGATCTTGGCGAGCTTCATTCGGGCTTCGTGATTGTCCGGGTCGAGGGCCAGCTCGTGCTCGAGAGCTTGCGGATCTCCGAGCTTGCGAGCCTCGCTGATCTGCTCCAACTTCCTGGTCACAGCCTGCAGTTCCGGCGCCTTGGCAAGGGGCTCGGGAAGATTGGCAACGAGCTGCGACGCCCGTTCGTGTTGACCGGTGCCAAGCATGCATTCCGCGATGCCCGCTATCGCACGCACGTTTTGGGGATCGGCTTGCATCACGGCCCCGAAAAGCTGTGCGGCGCCTTCGAAGTTTCCTGCGGCGACGAGACCGTCAGCCTCGTCGAGCGCCGCCGTCAGCTCGGCTTCGCCGGTGTTGCCTTCAGGGCCGGCCAGCTTGTCGATGAACTGCCGGATCTGGCTCTCGGGAATGGCGCCCATGAACCCGTCGACCGGTTGACCGTTGACGAAGGCAACGACGGCCGGGATCGACTGAATGCCGAGCTGCCCGGGAATGGCCGGATGGTCGTCGATGTTGAGTTTTACCAGTTTGACGCGGCCGTTCGACTCGTTGACCACCTTCTCGATTACCGGCGCCAGTTGACGGCAGGGCCCGCACCACGGTGCCCAGAAGTCGACCAGCACGGGCTGCTTGCGGGATTCGTCAAGAACGTCCTTCGCAAAGCCCGCGGTCGTCGTGTCTCTGATGTGGCTTCGCGGCGGGGTGTCTCCCAAATGAGCATGGCCCGTCATCTGGCCACCAAAACCGCTATAGGGATTGCTGTTGTCGCTCATCAGAATACTCCGCCGTTGATGGCCGCCTGGGACCTTCGGTGTGTCGCTAAGATCGTATGTCAGGCCGTCACTTTCAAGACAAGCGGTGTATGTCCGGTTGCTTCAAGAAAGCGCAGCAAGTCGTCCCGAGCCACCGATGTCGTAGCGTCGTTCGACAGGGGGTGACCATTGACGATGTCCTCTTTCATGAGATCGGAATCGAGCACGAACGTGACGTTGTGACCGGTATCGTTGATCGCCCCGAAGACGGTTACTGCACCCGGGATGACGCCGAGGTATTCCATGAGCTTTTCTGGTCTGCCGAACGAGACGCGACCTGAGGCGCCGAGGATCGTGTGTACCGTTTTCAGGTCCACGACGGCGTTCTCCTCGACGGTCAGAAGAAAATACCGATCCTTCTTGTCCTTGACGAAGAGGTTCTTCGTGTGGCCGCCGGGAATCTCATCGCGAAGCGCCACCGATTCCGCGACCGTGAACACGGGCGGATGATATTTGGTCTTGTGGCCGATCTTCAACTCGTCGAGTAGCTGGAAGAGGTCACTGGCGGCTTTTGGGGTATTCGTCATGGCTGTCTCTCGGGAAAAGTGTTCGAGGGGCCGGGTTGTCCGGCCGAATGATTGATTGATACGGCCGGCGACTTGCGTTGGCAATCACAGACGTCGCCGCTCAGACGGGCGTTTTCCCTTGTTTCCCAACAAGTTGAAAAAATTCTGGACGATTTCGTCATTTCCCTGTTGCATTTGAAAAACGGTTAGGCCATATAGCGCCCGTCGCCGCAACACGGATGACCCACGATCCACCGACTACCCCCGGATCGCGGATATGAGCGGGTGTAGCTCAGGGGTAGAGCACAACCTTGCCAAGGTTGGGGTCGGGCGTTCGAATCGCCTCACCCGCTCCAATTCTCCAAAATAAACGAGATTGGACGGGCATTGGCTTTGGAATAGCCGCATTGCGGCTGGTCGTCGCCTACCGTTCGCGGGCTCCGGCATTTCCCTCAGGAGAATTGCCGGAGGATGCACCTGGTACGTATTCACCTATCGGTGTACTCGGTCTTCTCTAGCTTCATGCCTTTGAGAAAACGTAGTCCGTCTCTTGTCGCAGGCGTTCGCCCGGACGCAGAACGGCGCTCGGAAAATTCGGGTGGTTGATTGCGTCCGGCCACGTCTGGGTTTCCAGGCAGAATCCGGCGAACGGACCGTACCGGCGACCCTCGAGCCCTGCGACGGGAACGTTGAGCTTTGCGCCGGCATAGAATTGAACGCCTGGCTCCGTCGTCCGTACTTCCATGGCAACGCCGGAGGTAATGCTGCGAGCAATTGCTACTGTGCGCTTTTCGACACGTGAGGGCGAAAGGCAGAAGTTGTGATCGTATAGAACACGCTCTCCATCCAACTGGCGGTCCATCGGTGACGTTGTCCGGAAGTCGAACGGCGTGCCGTCGACCGGACGAATTTCTCCAGTCGGGATCAGTCGGTCGTCGACCGGCAGATAGGCGTCGGCGGCGAGCATCAGGTCGTGGCCGAGGGCATCCTCTCCACCATCGAGGTTGAAATACGAATGCTGGCAGACGTTGGCGAGCGTCGGACGGTCGGTGGTCGATGTGTACACAACGGACAGAACGCCGTGCTCTCGAAGGGCATAGGTCGCCGTGATCGAGCAGTTGCCGGGATAGCCGGCACGGCCGTCCGGATCCACGATTGCCAGTTCGACACGATCGGGCGCCAGGCTGACGATGTCCCAGTTGCGTCTAGCGATACCGTCGCTGCCGCCGTGAAGGTGCCCGGATCCGTTTTCGTTGCGTTCAAGCTGGTATTCTTTGCCGTCCAGTGTGAAGCATCCGTTGGCAATACGATTGGCGCATCGTCCGGGCGTGGCGCCGAAATAGGGGGAATGGCGCGGGTAGTCGTCGAAGGTTTCGAAGCCGAGGACAAGTGGATGGCTATGTCCTTCAAGGCGCAGATTCTGGATCACCGCTCCCCAGGTAATCACCTTCATCGTCAGTCCGCCGCCCTCGAGGGTCACCCTGTAGACCGGCTCACCCGCCGTCGTCTGCCCGAAGAGTTCGCGTTCCATGGTTCCTCCGCTCGAATTGCCGTTCATCTCCATAACAGCTCACGCTAAGTGATCTTCAACCCGCCGCTGTTTCCCAGGAAAGGGGCTTGGGCCACAGTCTCGATCAGGCCGATCGGTCGAGGCCGATAGCATTCAGTTCGTAGGGCGTCGTCTGGTAGATCTCGTTGATCCAGTTCCCAAAGAAGAGATGCGCATGACTGCGCCAGCGGTTCAACGGTTTCTTCGCCGGATCGTCGTCGGGAAAATAGTTATGCGGCACCTTGATCGCCACGCCAGCTGCCACGTCGCGATTGTATTCGTCGGCCAAAGACGTTGAGTCGTATTCCACGTGGTTGAACATATAGAGGCGGTTTGCCGTCTTCTCATGCACGAGGCACACACCCATCTCGTCCGACTCCATCAGGATCTCGAGCCCCGGCACCTTCTCTATGTCGGCGCGGCGCACTTCAGTCCAGCGCGAGACCGGAATCTGGAAGTCGTCGGAAAAGCCGTTCAGGTACACGGAGGACGGATTCAGAATATGGTGGCGGTAGATCCCAAAAGCCTTCTCGCTCAGGAGGTACTTCGGCACGCCGTGGAAGTGGTAGATGGCCGCCATCGCGCCCCAGCAGACATTCAGCGTCGAATGGACGTTGGTCGTCGTCCAATCGAGAATCTGCCGCAACTCGTCCCAGTAGGTGACCTCCTCGAAAGGCAGAGTCTCAATCGGCGCACCGGTGATGATGAAGCCGTCGAATTTGCGGTCGCGGACCTCCTCCCATGTCTGGTAGAAGGCAAGCAGATGCTCCTCCGGCGTATTCTTCGCCTTGTGTCCACCGATACGGACGAGGGACAGCTCCACCTGAAGCGGCGAGGCGCCGACCAACCGCGCTATCTGCACCTCCGTCTTGATCTTGTTCGGCATGAGGTTCAGAAGGCCGATCTGCAGGGGACGAATGTCCTGGCGGACCGCAACCGTTTCGGTCATCACGCGCACGCCCTCGTGCACGAGAGTCTCGAAGGCAGGCAACGTATCGGGAATCTTGATCGGCATGTTCGAACTCGACTTTCCTTGCGGTGCAGTTGCAGCCACACATACAAAAACTGCCGGCGATCTTGCAGATCGCCATTGGTCCTCGGAAAGTCCTTCGGAGCTCGCCTCGGCCCTTTAGCGATTTGTTTAACGTGGCTGCAAGCCGGCCGGCCAAATCACCACGAGTTTGGCTAGATACGCTCAGGTATCTTGCCAGTCAACGGAAATCGAGCATTACGCCGGCCTGAACGTGGCTTTGCAGCCTCCCTTCCGTACCGTGAAGGCAAGTCGGTGTGGCTACCGATATTCTTTCCTTTTCCTGGCGAGATGCGCTATGGCGGGCACATGACGAAGACTACCTTTACCATCCTCCTCGGGGGGCACCTGGTCCTGACCGAGCGGCTGAAGTCGGCCGTCTCGGGCGGGCGTTTCATCGCCGCCGACGGCGGAATGCGTCACGCGTCCATGCTCGGTATCGTGCCGGAGCTATGGGTTGGCGACTTCGATTCTTCGCCGGAAGCTCTGGGAGAAGCCTGGCCGAATGTCGACCGCCTCCCATATCCTGCTCAGAAGGCGGAAACCGACGGTGCGATTGCGATAGGCGAAGCGATCCGACGCGGCGCCGACCGGCTGATCCTCGCCGGTGCGCTCGGGGGAGAGCGCTCGGATCACGCGCTCATGCATCTCCTGCAGGGACTGCAACTCACCAAGGAAGGATACGAAACGCTCCTGACTTCAGGCGAGGAAGAGGCCTATCCACTGCTTCCCGGAAGGGCGATGGTGGATCTGCCGGCCGGCTCGCTTTTTTCGGTCATCGGACTGTCACCCCTTTCAGGCCTGTCGATCTACAACGCGCGCTATCCGCTTGAAGACTTCTCCCTGCCGCTGGGATCGACGCGTACCATCTCGAACGTCGCCGAGGGCGCGATTACCTTGTCGCTCGACAGCGGGGAAGCAATGCTTCTTGCCCGCCCCTTTGACCTGACTGGAGCATGAACCATTGGCGCCTCCTATCCTCAAACTCGACAACATCTTCCTGTCCTTCGGCGGCACGCCGTTGCTTTCCGGCGCGAACCTTCAGGTAGAGCCGGGCGACCGCATCTGTCTTGTCGGCCGCAACGGATCTGGAAAATCGACTTTGATGAAGATCGCCGCCGGACTTGTTGAGCCGCAGTCTGGTGAGCTGTTTCGCCATCCGGGTGCGACCGTCCGTTATCTCGAACAGGCGCCCGCCTTCGACGGATTCGATACCGTCCAGTCTTATGCGGAAGCCGGACTCGGTCCCGGAGACGACCCCTATCGTGTCGCCTATCTTCTCGAACACCTCGGTCTGACCGGGCAGGAGGACCCCAAAAGCCTTTCGGGCGGCGAGGCGCGTAGAGCTGCACTGGCACGTGTTCTTGCACCTGAACCGGATATTTTGCTGCTCGACGAGCCGACAAACCATCTCGACCTGCCGACCATCGAGTGGCTCGAAGGTGAGCTTCAGAAGAGCCGCAGCGCGCTCGTTCTGATCTCTCACGACCGTCGCTTTCTCGAGAAGGTTTCGACAGCGACAGTCTGGCTCGACCGCGGCATTGCGCGTCGCCTCAACCGGGGCTTCGGTCATTTCGAGGAGTGGCGTGACAAGGTCCTCGAGGAGGAAGAGATCGAACAGCACAAGCTCGGAAAGGCGATCGAGAGAGAAGAGCACTGGCTCCGCTACGGTGTTACGGCACGACGTAAGCGCAATATGCGTCGACTCGGACAGTTGCAGGCGATGCGCGCCGACTATCGCGGCCACAAAGGGCCGCAGGGGACCGTGCAGGCGAGCCTCGCCGATGCGCGCGAATCCGGGAAGCTGGTCATCGAGGCGGAACGGATCACGAAAGCGTATGGTGGACGCACGATCGTCGCCCCGTTCTCGATCCGCGTTCACCGTGGCGATTGCATCGGTCTCGTCGGGCCGAACGGCGCAGGCAAGACGACACTTCTCAAGATGCTGACGGGGCAGCTGGAACCGGACGGCGGAACCGTCAAACTCGGAACCAACCTCGAGATTGCTGTGCTCGACCAGAAACGCGAGGATCTCGATCCCGACGACACGCTGGCCCACTATCTGACCGACGGTCGGGGCGAGAATCTTCTCGTCAACGGCGAGCAGCGGCACGTCACCGGTTACATGAAGGATTTTCTGTTTCAGCCCGAGCAGGCGCGCACCCCGATTCGCAATCTGTCTGGCGGCGAGCGGGCACGGTTGATGCTGGCGCGCATCATGGCAAAGTCGTCAAACCTGCTGATCCTCGACGAGCCGACGAACGATCTCGACATCGAAACACTTGATTTGTTGCAAGAGATCGTCGCCGGTTATCCCGGTACGGTTATCCTCGTCAGCCACGACCGTGACTTCCTGGACCGCACGGTTACCTCGACGATTGCGCCGGCCGACCCAGAGCTGCCGGATGGTCGCTGGATCGAGTATGCCGGCGGCTATTCCGATATGCTTGCGCAAAGAAAAGGCGCCGAGGACGAACGTCGCCGCGCTGCAAGGACAGACAAAGGGAAAGTTCAGGACGGCGGTGAAAAGTCGCCGGAAGGGCCAGCATCGAAGGGCAGGGCCAAGCTCTCGTACAAGCAGAAGTTCGCGTTGGAGAACCTGCCGAAGGAGATCGCGAAAGCCGAGGGAGAAATCGCCGCCCGGGAAGCGAAAATGGCAGATCCAGGCTTGTTCTCGCGGGACCCGGCAGCATTCAACATGCTGGCGAAGGAGCTGGAGAAGCTGCGAGCCGACCTCGCCCGAATGGAAGAAGAGTGGCTCGAACTGGAGATGCTGCGCGAAGAACTCGAAGGCTGAAGGTCACAGGCCAGTTTGCGGGAGCGCCTCCAGGTGCAGCAGTCTCGGAGACATGGCGTCGTAGAAGGCGCCGGATCGCCCGATATAGATGAGGGTGGCGTTCTGGAACTCGCGCATCACCGATGATAGCCGTTCGACCGTTTCCGGTTCCAAACCTTCGAGAACATCGTTGAAGACGATCCATTGCGGGCGTCGCAGCAGCAGATTGGCGAATGCGAGCGATATCTGCTCGTCCTTTTCGAGCCTGCGGTCCCACCGTGCATGCTCATCAAGAGATTGCGTGAGATCGCCAAGCCCGACTCGGGTTAGTGCTACTGCGATGTCCTCGTCGGAGAAGGAGGATGCCGACACCGGGAAGAGCAAGGCATCGCGCAATGGTCCTTCCGGAAGATAGTCTAATTGTGGGACGAAGAGGATTTCCTGTGCGGGCAGCTCGATCAACCCGCTACCCCACGGCCAAAGTCCGGCAAGCGCATCGAAGAGCAGCTTCCGGTTAATGCCTTGGTCGCCGTTGATCATCACCTTTTCGCCGGCTCCGATGACTGGGTCCGGTTCGCGCAAACGAAAGGCGTGATCGCAGCTGTTGCCATTCGGTTTCGCGCAGATCGTCACGTCCTTGAACGCGAGCTGTTCCGTCGCGCCACGCTCAAGCAGGACCTCGCTGCCTTTGGGATGGTAGTCATCCATGTCAACGAGCGCAGCCCTGAAGCTCATGACGCGCAGGAGCGTCGCCTTCCAGTCCGCAATGGAGTCGAAATTGTTGACGTACCAACGCAAGGCCGAGTGGACCTGATTGAAGGCGGCCGCCGACATCATCAATTCTCCGAAGCTCATGGTTCCGGCAAAATATGCCGGAGACGCGATCAACGTCGGGACGACCAGAGCGAGCCAGCCGAAGCCCGCGGTAACCCAGGTGAGATTGGTGAGAGCTATCGCGAGTTGGCGGATCAGGCCTATGACATCGTCGATCTTGGTGTGGATGCGCTGGCGCTGGGTCTCGTCGCCGCGCGCAAGTGCTATCGCTTCGAGATTCTCGTTGGTGCGCATCAGCGAGAAGCGCAGGTCGGCTTCACGGGCGTACCGTTCGGCATTGATGCGCATCAGCCGAAAACCGACAAGGTTGCTGGCCAGCGACGCAATGCTGGCATAGAAGATCGCTCCCCAGACCATGTAGCCGGGGATCGAGAAGCTTGTATCGCCGAAATGAAAGACGAAGCCACTCGATAGTTGCCAGAGCACGCCGATGAAACTGATCAGCAAGATCGTCGCCTGGACGAGGCCAATCGTGAGCGAAGTGGTCATCTCGGAAAGCTTGCGTGCATCCTCGTGCAACCGCTGATCGGGATTGACGCCGAGAGGACTGGAAAGCGAAAGCCGATACGCTCGCCGGTCTGTCAGCCATTGGTCGACAACGTCGCGTGACAGACCTTCTCGCATGTAGAGCGCAGCCATCTGATTGAGCCATGTCTGCACGACGTTGAGCAGAAGAAGGAAGCCGGCGATGAATGCAAAATTCTTCAGCTGGACGATGAATTCCGGCAAATCCCGGCGTTCCAGCGAATTGTAGAAAGGCGCGTTCCATCTGTTCAGAAGAATCTGGCCGTAGGCAGTCAGCAGAATGATTGCCAACAAGGCTGCCGCGACGAGAACGATACGATTGCGAACCGGCGATTCCCAGAACGACGCTACGGCAATTGTAATCTGTCGTTTGAAGCCGATCTCGTAACTCGCCGCCGCGGTTCCAGACTGATCTAGTGGCTCTGCATTGGTCATGGGTCAGGCTCTTCCGCGCACCAGGTGGCCGGATAATAGGGCCAAGCAACTTGCCGATCGGTTGATAAGCCGATTGCTGTGGCATGAAAAAGGCAGAAAGGGCAAGCGTCACCGTCCCGTTGAAGCCATGCGTTCTGGTCGAAAGCCGTCCTATGCTTGCGTGGCGCAAAACGTCGCGCTATTTCTGCCTTGCTCTAACGGGGTGCCAAGGGTTCGTCAGGAACCGGAGGCTGAGAGGTGAACACCAACCCGCGGAACCTGATCCGGCTAGGACCGGCGGAGGGATTAGACGCGTAACAGACGCCCTTTTCCCGGAAGACCAATTCAAAGGAGGGGCGCTTATGCGAGCCACGATATCTTTTCTTTCCGGCCAAGCTTTTGCTGTGGCGGCCGCAATCGTCATGCTGTCGTCTGTTCCCGTGTCGGCCGCGGACAAGACGTTGACGATCTACACCTATGAGAGCTTCATGTCCGAGTGGGGGCCGGGGCCAAAGGTCAAGGAGGCTTTTGAAAAGACCTGCGAATGCAAGGTGGACTTTGTCGGGGTCGCCGATGGTGTGGCTCTGCTCACGCGCCTGAAACTCGAAGGAGATACGAGCAAGGCCGACATCATCCTGGGGCTCGATACCAATCTCGGTGCCGAGGCGAAGCAGACCGGCTTTTTCGACGTCCACGGCGTCGACACGTCAGCAGTCAAGGTTCCCGGCGGCTTCTCTGACGATACCTTCATCCCGTACGATTATGGTCATTTCGCCGTCGTCTACGACACGCAGGCGCTGAAGACGCCGCCGAAGAGCATGAAGGAACTCGTGGAAGGCGATCCTTCGCAGAAGATCGTGATCGAGGATCCCCGCACGTCGACGCCGGGGCTCGGTTTGCTGCTCTGGGTAAAGTCTATCTACGGTGATGATGCGCCGGCCGCCTGGCAGAAATTGAAGCGGCGCGTCTTGACCGTGACACCCGGCTGGTCGGAGGCCTATGGCCTTTTCACCAAGGGCGAAGTGCCGATGGTGCTGTCCTACACGACATCACCCGCCTACCACATGATCGCCGAGGAAACCGACCGCTATCAGGCGGCCGCCTTCTCCGAAGGCCACTATATCCAGATTGAAGTCGCCGGCATGCTCAAGAATGCGCCCCAAAAGGACCTCGCGAGAGATTTCCTGAAGTTCGTGCTGACACCCGGTTTTCAGGACACCATCCCGACCAACAACTGGATGCTGCCCGCTGCGCCGACCTCGGAACCGCTGCCGGAGGCATTCGGGAGGCTCGTAAATCCCTCCAGGACATTCGTGATGTCGCCGGAGGAGGTCGCGGCCAACCGGAAGGCTTGGATCGACGAATGGCTCACGGCAATGACGCTCGAGTAGCGAGATGTTGGTACGACGACAACGCTTGACGGGTTTTCTTGGCGGAGCATTCAGCCTTGCAGCCATAGGGGCGTTTGTCGGCGTCGCGATCGTGTCGCTGCTCCGCTACGGCGGGAGCGGCGGCTTAGCGGATCTTTTCTCAGATCGGCTACTCCTGTCCGTGCTGCGCTTTACCTTGTTGCAGGCAGCGCTCTCGACGGTACTCTCCGTAGTGCTGGCCATTCCGGTTGCAAGATCGCTCGCCCGCCAGACGCGTTTTCCCGGACGGCTGTGGCTTGTCCGGCTTATGGCGGTGCCGATGGGACTTCCGGTGCTGATCGGCGCGCTCGGACTGATCGGCATCTGGGGCCGACAGGGACTGGTCAACGACGGACTGCTCTTCCTTGGTAAGGCGGAGCCGGTCAGCATTTACGGTCTCGGCGGCATCTTGCTCGCGCATGTCTTCTTCAATCTGCCGCTCGCGGCACGCCTGATGCTTGCCGGGCTGGAGCGCTTGCCGTCCGAATATTGGTTGATGAGTGCGACGCTTGGCATGAAGCCACGAGCGGTCTTCCGTTTTATCGAATGGCCTGCGCTCCGCCCGCTCATCCCCGGTATCGCCGGCCTCGTTTTCATGCTTTGCGCCACCAGCTTCACGCTTGTCCTCATTCTCGGGGGAGGTCCCGCCGCCACGACCCTGGAAGTGGCGATCTACCAGGCCCTGCGGTTCGATTTCGATCCGGAGCGGGCGGTTTCGTTGGCCTTCCTGCAGATCGCCGTTACGGCCCTGGTTCTGGTGGCGATGGCCCTTTTTCCGGCGCCGGAGGAACATGGGCAGACGCTTGGCCGTCCGTCGCGACGGTTCGACAGCGCGAGCCTTACTGCGCGTCTTTCAGACGGGGCGGTGCTTACCGCCGCTATGTTGTTCCTCGGTCTCCCCCTCGGCTCGGTCGTTCTCTCCGGCCTGAAGGCCGACCTCCTCAGGCTTCTCAGCGAGGAGGCTTTTCTGCGGGCTGCGGTGACAAGCATGGCAATCGCGCTCGGCTCGGCACTGACGGCACTCGCGCTCGCGCTGGCGATAATCCATGCACAGACGGTGATCGGTCTTCTGCGGCGCCCTGCTCCGGTGATGAACGGCGTCTCGGTACTGCTGGCCGGTGTGTCGTCCCTCGTACTGCTCGTTCCGACCATTGTACTCGCGACGGGTTGGTTCATGGCGCTAAGATCGACGGGCGAAATCGCGAGCTTTGCACCGGCGGTCGTTGTTGGGATCAATGCGTTGATGGCCTTGCCCTTCGTCATGCGAGTCGTGAAGCCGGCTCTGGTAAACCAGCGCGCGGCAACGGAGCGTCTGGTCCTTAGCCTAGGCATCGGCGGTTTCTCGAAGTTGTGGCTCGTCGACTGGCCACCGCTCAAGAAGCCATTACTGACAGCTCTCTCCTTCGCCATGGCGCTTTCGCTCGGCGACCTCGGAGCCGTGGCCTTGTTCGGCTCGGAAAAAGTAACGACGTTGCCGTGGCTGATCTACAGTCGCATGGGGCACTACCGGACCAACGATGCCGACGGGCTCGCTCTGATTCTCGGCCTGATTTGCCTGCTCTTAACCCTCGCCGGCACCACCGGCGAGCCACCCCGGAAGGATAACCTCGAGAATGCCGGACGAATCTGATGCCGTTGTCCTGGAGGATGTCCGGCTCCAACTCGGGGCACAGGACTTTTGGTTCGATTGCCGAATTCCCAAGGGAGCGATCACCGCAGTCGCCGGACCCTCCGGCTCCGGAAAGTCGACTCTGCTCAACCTCATCGCCGGATTCGAAACACTGGATCAAGGTCGGCTACTGATAGAAGGAAGGGACGTCAGCGGCCTTCCGCCGGCCGATCGTCCGGTTTCCTTGGTGTTTCAGGACAACAATCTCTTTGCCCATCTCGATTTGTTCACGAATGTCGGTCTTGGCATCAACCCAGGTCTCCACCTCAGTACCGACGAGCGAGCGATGGTTTCGACGGCGTTGAAGCGCGTTGGGCTCGCGGGCTTTGAGCGCCGTCTTCCCTCGACACTTTCCGGTGGGGAGCGTCAGCGCGCTGCGTTTGCGAGAGCGCTCGTGCGGCGTAAACCGCTGCTGCTGTTGGACGAGCCCTTCGCAGCCCTGGATCCGGGATTACGATCGGCCATGGCAGACCTTCTCGAAGAGCTACATCGCGAAACGCGCAACACGGTGGTGGTCATCACCCATGACGCGGACGAGGTGGCACGTCTTGCGGAGCATGTGCTCTTCGTGGATCAGGGAAGAATTTTCTTCTCTGGTCCGGTCGATGTGTTCTTTGATCGTGGCGACATCGAAGGCATCAGGACGTTTCTCGGTGGCTGACTTGAAGTGTTGCATCTCGGTGTCGTCGCCATAATTTGGACGTGCCCCAGTGGCATTCGCAACTCGGATGATGCATTTTCCGCGTACATGCCTCGGTATCGTCTTACCGGAGAAGGCTCCCTTTCCTATATGTTGTGTTGCGGTTACCGGTTGAATGATGTTGTTTCGGGCATATCGAAGACACGAAGAACACGCAGCCGGTAATGTTTATCGAGGGCGGCACGCATTGGTGCCGGCCCTTCATATCGAAGGAAGGTAGCCTGGGCAGAATGCCAGCTCCGACGGACAGACATATGTTGGCGCCCGGTCCTTTTGCGAGCACGCGGGGATTGCGGCGGTCGTTGCATCTGCTCGCAGCCATTTCGTTGACCGCGCTCTTGTCGTCGTGCCAATCGCTATTCGAACAGGCTTACGTCGCGGACGTCTCTCCGTCGAGCAACCCGCAGATCGTAGAAGAGGTTCAGAAGGGCGACCCGCGTGCCCAGATGGGCGCGCGCGAACATCCGCGGATCGTCGCGAGCTATGGCGGCGAGTATCATGACGAGAAAACCGAAAAGCTGGTCGCGCGTATTGCGGGCGCGCTTACCGCCGTTTCGGAGAATCCCAACCAGTCCTACCGAATCACGATTCTCAATTCTCCGGCAATCAACGCCTTTGCGTTACCTGGCGGCTATCTCTATGTGACCCGTGGTCTCCTTGCGCTTGCCAACGACGCATCGGAGGTCGCAGCCGTCTTGTCGCATGAAATGGCTCACGTCACAGCCAATCATGGAATCGAGCGCCAACGACGCGAAGAGGCGGAGGTGATCGCAAGCCGCGTCGTGGCGGAGGTTCTTTCGAGCGATCTTGCCGGCAAGCAGGCATTGGCCCGTGGGAAACTTCGGCTCGCGGCCTTCTCGCGCCAGCAGGAGCTGCAGGCGGACGTGATCGGCGTGCGAACACTGGGGGAGGCGGGGTACGATCCCTACGCGGCGGCTCGCTTTCTCGATTCCATGGCGGCCTACAGCCATTTCACGTCGGTTGATCCTTATTCGGACCAGAGTCTCGATTTCTTGTCGAGCCACCCCAATGCCCCTCAGCGGGTCGAGTTGGCTCGACGCCACGCGCGCGCTTTCGGCCCCGAAGGAACTCACGGCGAGACGGGGCGTGACTATTACCTGCAGGGAATCGACGGCCTGCTTTATGGTGACAGCCCGCAGGAGGGTTATGTCCGTGGACAGACATTCCTTCACACCGGGCTCGGTATTCGTTTCGATGTTCCGGACGGCTTTCAGATCGACAACAAGGTCGAAGCCGTATTGGCGACCGGACCGGGTGACGTAGCAATTCGATTCGACGGAATCGCCGACAGTGATCACCGCAGCCTTTCCAACTACGTTTCTAGCGGATGGGTCACAGGGCTTCTTCCCGAAACCATTCGCGCGACCAACGTCAACGGCCTCGAAGCGGCCACTGCACGGGCCTCGGCGGAACGGTGGGATTTCGATGTCACCGTCATCCGGATCGGTCCGCAGATCTTCCGCTTCCTCACGGCAGTGCCGAAGGGTAGCCCGGCCCTTGAGCCGACGGCGGAAAGGCTTCGGTCGAGTTTTCGCCGGATTACCCGGCAGGAGGCTGTCTCTCTGAAGCCGTTGCGTGTTCGGGTTGTGACGGTCGCGCAAGGCGACACGGTTGGTTCGCTCGCGGCGCGGATGATGGGCACAGAAAGGAAACTCGAGCTGTTCAAACTGATCAACGCGCTCAATTCTGGTTCGACTGTGACGCCCGGAAGTCGGGTCAAGATCATTTCCGAGTAACGCTCGCCGATCGGCGAATTTTTGTCAGGTGGCGAGCTCGCGCAGTTCCCCCGATTTGGGGCCGCAGGTGGTTAGTGCCGTCTTGAGCTTTTCCATTGCCCGGGTTTCGATCTGACGTACCCGCTCCTTCGATATCCCGAGCTCGGCGCCCAGTTCCTCAAGTGTGGCACCGTCTTCGGATAAGCGGCGTGCCCGTATGATCCGGGTTTCCCGGTCATTCAGTCGCTCCATCGCGCACTTGAGCCATTTCGACCGGCGCTCTCCATCGATCTTGCCGCTGACCTGCTCGTCGGGCGGGAGTTCGTCGCTTTCCAGCATTTCAAGTTGCTCGACGCCCTGTCCGTATCTGCCCATGACGGGTGTCTGCAGGGAGGCGTCACTGCCGGCCAGACGGGCGTCCATCGATTGGACATCCGCGATGCTGACGCCGAGAGCAGTGGCGATCTGCTGATGGATGGCCTGGTCGGTCAGATGACTGTCGGTTTGCGCGAGCTTCGCACGCAGCCTGCGAAGATTAAAGAAGAGCGCTTTTTGGGACGAACTCGTTCCGCCCCTGACGATCGACCAGTTGCGGAGAATGTAGTCTTGCATCGAGGCGCGAATCCACCATCCGGCATAGGTGGAAAAGCGAACCTCCCGCGCCGGGTCGAACCGGGCCGCCGCTTCGAGAAGGCCTATGTATCCTTCCTGGATCAGGTCGTTGAGCGGAAGACCGAAGCCACGGAATTTCGTCGCCATGGCGATGACGAGGCGCATGTGCGCGTAGGCAATGCGATTGCGGGCCTCCCGGTCCTGGCCATCTTTCCATCTTTTGGCGAGATCAATTTCCTCCTCGCGTTCGAGATAGGGCTGAGCCATCGCAAAGCGGATAATGTGTCTGTCAACGGACATGGCGTTCATTTGCGTCTCCAAAACTGGATGGCCATGCGGGGCACGAGCACTGACGGCCCTTGATGAACGGGTAAGCAGGGCGCTGGTTCCATGGTTGAGGAAAATTTTCTCTTTGCTTCCAAGGAGAATCGGACGGAGCTGCGCATTGCGCGCCCATTCTACGGGTTCGTCACCAAATCGGTGCATGTCGTTGAGTAGAAATGCCTCTTCTCACGCACTTGTGAAAGTATGGGAGGGAGCGGAGTCCTCAGCGTGATCGTCGTGTGCGAAAACCCGGCCAGACGTTGCGAAGCAGAGGGAGACGCGGCGCCGGCAGCCCGTTCGGAGCGGTTTTGAAGACGATGCCATAGCGAGAAAAAGCGATAGCGATGAACAGCGAAAACCACGCTCCGAACGCTAATCCAGCGGTTACGTCGCTGGGATAATGTGCTCCTACCATGACTCGCGTCATGCCGAGCCAGACCGCCAGCATGGCAAGAACGACACGATAGCGCGGAAGAAGCAGCGCAAGAGCCATGAACAGCGCGCCTATGGTGGTTGCATGGCCCGAAGGGAAGCTTTCGAAGCGGGCGTTTCCGGCAAAGGGCGAGAAGCCGAATGCACCCCACTCTTCGAACTGGATCGGTCGGGCGCGGCCAATGGCGCGCTTGATCAGATTCGCCGAAAGTCCGGATAGCGCGACGGTTGCGAAGAGATAAAGGGCAATCTGGCTTGTGTAGAGCGCTTGAAAGCGTCGCTTGGCACTTTCAATCTTGCTGGACGCTGTGAACGCGGCGAGGAAGACGAAGGCGGACCCGAAAAGAATCCAGCCGGATTTGCCGATGTCCGTGACGGCGCGACTGACCGACCGAATGGCGCTTGCTGCGTCTCCGGCGGTCGCGGCTGCGGGAACATCGAAGACCAGAAACGCAAGCAGGACGAGATTGGCGGTGACGAACAGGAAAATCCGCCAGTAGGACGAAGAAGCAGGAAGCGTGTTCCTCTCGTGACGGGCTTTCAGCCAAGCCGCGATTGCGCCCGCATTGACTTTCTCAATCGTTCTAACTTGGCGGCCGTTTGCCACGCTCCGTCCTCGATCCTTCTGGCTTCTTGCAGTGCGGGGTGGCGTGCAGCCACCCGGCAAAAGTCTACCACGCAACCAGAATGCCCGCGCTCCTTTTGCGCGGGCTCGGTTGTTCGGTCCTTAGGCAGAAAGCGCCTTGAACTCGGCGAGAATGGTGTCGCCCATTTCCGAGGTCCCGACCTGCCGGCAACCTTCCGCCATGATGTCGCCCGTCCGGATGCCTTTTTCAAGGACGTTCGCGATCGCCTTTTCAAGCGTGTCGGCTTCCTTGATCATATTGAACGAGTAACGAAGGCACATCGCGAATGACGCGATCATCGCGATCGGGTTCGCAACACCCTTTCCGGCGATGTCGGGCGCGGAGCCGTGAACCGGCTCGTAGAGGGCCTTTCGCTTGCCGGTCTTCGTATCGGGCGCGCCGAGTGATGCCGAGGGAAGCATGCCGAGGGAGCCGGTCAGCATGGCCGCGACGTCGGAGAGCATGTCGCCGAAGAGGTTGTCCGTGACAATGACGTCGAACTGTTTCGGGTTGCGCACCAGCTGCATGCCGCCGGCGTCGGCCAGCATGTGCTCGAGCTTGACGTCCGGATACTTCGTCTTGTGAACTTCGGTAACGACCTGGTTCCAGAGCACGCCCGACTTCATGACGTTCCGCTTTTCCATGGAGCAGACAGCATTCTTACGGGTGCGGGCAAGCTCGAACGCGACCGATGCGATACGTTCGATCTCGTAGGTGTCGTAGACCTGTGTGTCGATTGCGCGTTTCTGACCGTTGCCGAGGTCGGTGATGGTCTTCGGCTCGCCGAAATACACGCCACCCGTGAGCTCGCGCACGATCAGGATATCGAGCCCCTCAACCAGCTCCGGCTTCAGCGACGATGCCGAGGCAAGTGCGGGATAACAGATCGCCGGACGAAGATTGGCGAAGAGTTCCAGATCCTTGCGAAGACGAAGAAGGCCGGCCTCCGGGCGGACGTCATAGGGAACGGCGTCCCACTTCGGACCGCCGACGGCGCCGAAGAGTACGGCGTCTGCGGCCATGGCCTTGGCCATGTCGTCTTCGGAGATCGCGACGCCGTGCGCGTCGTAGGCGCAGCCGCCGACGAGGCCCTCGTCGGTCTCGAAGCCGGCTTTCACTTCCGAGTTCATGTAGGCGATGATCTTGCGGACCTCGGCCATGGCCTCGGGGCCGATGCCGTCACCGGGGAGGAGGAAAAGCTTGCGCACTGTCATGGGAAACCCCTGCTTCAAATGAGTTGCGGCGTTTTATCGGCGGCAGACCGCCATTTCAAGCGCGGCAAGGCCGCAAGCGGTACGCCTTGGGCCACAAGCGATGAAGGCGACCGTAAGGCCGCCTTCATCGAAATTATCGAGAGAGCTTATGCCCAGGGATGAGCAGCAGCATTTGCCTTTTCGAAATTCGCGATGCTTGCGGCCTTTTCAAGAGTCAGGCCGATGTCATCGAGGCCGTTCAGCAGGCAATGGCGCTTGAACGGATCAATGTCGAACTTGATCGTTCCACCGTCCGGGCCGGTGATCTCCTGGTTTTCCAGGTCGACAGTCAGGACCGCATTCGAACCTCGGCTCGCGTCGTCCATCAGCTTTTCCAGATTTTCCGGGCTGACGACGATCGGCAGGATGCCGTTCTTGAAGCAGTTGTTGTAGAAGATGTCGGCGAAACTGGTTGAAATCACGCAACGGATGCCGAAATCAAGCAGAGCCCAAGGGGCGTGCTCGCGAGAAGAGCCGCAGCCGAAATTGTCTCCGGCGACCAGGATCTGCGCGTTGCGATAGGCGGGCTTGTTGAGGACGAAATCCGGGTTCTCGGAGCCGTCCTCCTTGTAACGGGCTTCTGCGAAAAGTCCCTTGCCGAGGCCGGTGCGCTTGATCGTCTTCAGATAATCCTTCGGGATGATCATGTCGGTGTCGATATTGACGACTGGAAGCGGTGCGGCGACACCGGTGAGTTTAACGAACTTTTCCATCATTCCTGCCTGTGATCTTCAACATTCCTGCGGGGCTTCCTGCCAATAGAGGAAAAGCGAGAGAAATTGAAGGAGAATCTCACGGCAGCAGCGTGCTACCGGAATCAGGCGGTTGAGGATTACGTCTGCACCAACGGTATACGGAGCCGGCACTCAAAGATCGATGATGGTGCCGCGGCCGTCATTCCACACATGCATCTCGCGATGCCGGGCCTTGGCATGGAGCGGCGCCGGTTTTGCTCGCGTCGAAAGCATACGTATAGCGAGAGAAACTGTCAGGATCGCTCCGGCGACCAGCGTAAGCGAAATCGTGAAGACGGCAGCGGTCGCGAAGACGCAAATGCCGGCGAGAGCAAGGCCAGTGGTGCGAAGGTTTTGCATGGTCGAAGTCCTTTCCAAGGTAAGGTGGTCCTTCTGCCCCCGAATTGCAAGGTTTTACGACGTTCGATCGTCTTGCATGCTCCGACAAAGCTTGGCACAAGTGCGCCCATGAGCTCGTCGTCCCTTGCCAATCTTCCGGTCCGGTTGCGCCGTTCCGTCTTGAGCGTTCCCGCCATTAATCCACGGGCGCTCGCCAAAGTTCCGGATCTCGATTGCGACGTCGTGATCTTTGATCTCGAAGATTCCGTCGCTCCGGAGAAGAAGGGGGAAGCGCGCGAGAATCTCCGGCATTTCTTTGCGGACGTGTCGGATTTGCATGGCAAGGAGTGCGTCATCCGGATCAATGGGCACGATACCGGATTCGCCGCCGACGACATGGCGGCCGTCATCGCTTGTCGTCCGGACGCAGTGCTGTTACCGAAGGTCGACGGTCCGCAGGACGTGGAACAAGTTGCCGATCTGCTGGCCGAGGCTGATACGCCGGAGCATTTGCGCATTTGGGCCATGGTGGAAACGCCGCTCGGCGTGCTCAATGCTGCTGCGATCGCACGAACAGGCCGGACCGACGGGGCGCGGCTTGACTGTCTGGTTGTCGGCCTCAACGACCTTCGCAAGGCGACCGGCGTGCCTGCCGAGCCCGGACGGACATTTCTCGTTTCCTGGCTGATGCAGGTCGTCTTGGCGGCACGGGCGTTCGGGCTCGACGTGATCGACAGCGTCAGCAACGATTTCAGGGATATTGCCACCTTCGAAGCCGAATGCCGGCAAGGGCGTTCCATGGGCTTCGATGGAAAGATGCTGATCCATCCCGCGCAGATTGCTCCGGCGAACCGGAATTTCGGCCCGAGTGCGGAAGAGATCGCGCACGCGCAGGCAATTGTCGAGGCCTTCGCCGATCCGGCAGCGGCTGGGCTCAACGTCGTCAACAGCGGCGGCCGGATGATCGAGCGACTGCATCTCGATCAGGCTCGACAGTTGTTGACGAAGGTAAGGACTATCCAAGACAGGAAAGGCAATTCAGCATGAAACTTTATCGTTTCCTCACCGGGCCGGACGATGCATCGTTCTGTCACCGCGTCACCGATGCGTTGAACAAGGGCTGGGAGCTGCACGGCGCTCCGAGCCTCTCCTTCAATACCGCGACGAACCAGATGTATTGCGGGCAGGCGGTCGTGAAGACGGTGCACGGCAAGGATTATGATCCGAGCATGAAGCTCGGTGAACAATAAAAAAAGCAACGGCGCGCGTGACGCCGTTGCTTTTCCTTGAAATTTTTCCTTTTCAGCCGCCGGCTGCGGCGTCTTCGGCGCTTTCCTCGATGCGGGCCATGTCGTCGTCACTCAGGCCGAAGTGATGTCCGATCTCGTGGATCAATACATGGGTGATGATGTCGCCTAGGGTTTCGTCGTTTTCAGCCCAATAGTCTAGAATCGGACGGCGGTAGAGCATGATACGGTTCGGCATCTCGCCGGTTTCCATGGTGAAACGCTCGGAAATACCACGGCCTTCGAAGAGGCCCAGCAGATCGAAAGGTGTTTCGAGCGCCATGTCCTCGAAGACTTCATCGGTCGGAAAGTCGGCGATCTCGATGGTCAGATTGTCGGTGAGTGCACGGAATTCTTCTGGCAGATGGCTATAGGCCTCGATCGCCAGTGATTCAAACGTGCTGATCGTCGGTGCGTGGCGCTCGCGCCAATCTTCGGTCTGATCCATCCGGGCCATCGGGACTCCTTGTCTATCCCGTCATATAGGACCTTTGGCGGAGCTTTTCGAGGGGAAATCCGGGCGAGGAATAAATTCTCATGAAATAAGGTTGACTCTTTGCTGAAGCTCTGGAATCCATAGGGAACATATAGAGAACAAATAACGGAGTTGGACGTCATGGCTGAGAAAGCTGTGACGCGGGAGACGCTTTTTGCCCTGCGTCAGACCATTGCGCACATCGAGGGACGAACCGAGGTCGATCTGGATGTTGCTCGCAGGGAACCGGAGGCGTCCGGATTTGGGGGGCGGGCATCCGAACGAGACGAGACAAAGGTATTGTCGATCGGCCTTCAGGCACTGGATGGTCCGATGGAAGGCGGAATACCGCTTGATGCAGTGACCGAAATTCGCAGCGGTCGGTTGGGAGATGCCGGAGCGGCAAGCGGTTTCGTGCTGGCTCTTTCCGCTCGTCTTATGGCGCACTCCTCTTCCGGCTCCGGGCCGGTTCGCATTCTCTGGATTGGTGATGAGACTGTGGCCAGGGAGGTGGGGCTGCCCCATGCTGCGGGTCTTCGGGATTACGGACTTGATCCGCAGTATCTCCTGTATGCCAGACCAAGGCGCATCGAGGATGGACTTTGGCTCGCGGAGGCGGGCCTCGCAAGCGGTGTCTTCTGTGCCGTCATTCTGGAAGTTTGCGGCAATCCTCGTCGTTTCGGCCTGACGGAAAGTCGCCGCCTCAGTCTCAAGACGCGTTCCGCAGGCCGGCCTCTGTTGCTGCTGCGGCAGGGAGGGGAGGAGGAGGCCGGTAGCACCGTCTTTCGTGTGCGCATCCGCCCGTCTTCGGGGCAATCCCGTATTCTTCCCGACGGTTCGGCGCTCGGCGGCGACATCGCCAATCCCGTCTTTCAGGTCACCCTGGAAAAGAGCCGACTTCCGGCCCCTGTCGATATCCATCTGGAGTGGAACCCCTATGAGTGTCTGTTTTCCCTCGCCACCTTCTTCCCTGCTCCAGCAGCCAACGAGCAGACGAATTCTGGCTCTGTTCTTTCCCCATCTGCCGACCGACAGGATTGCACGTCGTCGTTGGGGGCCGTCGTGGCGTTCGGCCGGGCGTCCTGATCATCCACCTCTCGTTTGTACGGGACGGATAAAGAATGCGATGCGGTTGACTACTGTCGATGAGATTGCCGCAACCATTGGATTAAAGTCGGGACAGAGTCTGGCAGAAGCGCGGGCGATTTGTCCCTCTCTTGATGCCGTTATCTCCGATGAGGCCGCCGATCGCCGGTTCCTGGAAGGAATCGCCGACTGGTGCGATCGTTATACACCGCTGGTCGCCATCGAGGGCAGAGAAGGCCTCTTCCTCGATATCACCGGCTGCTCCCATCTTTTGGGCGGCGAAAAACTGCTGCTTGAGGATATCCTAAAGCGCCTGTTCCAAATGGGACTTGATGTCCGTGGGGCGATTTCCTCCACTCCCGGGTTATCCTGGGCAACGGCGCGCTTTGGCAGCAATGGCACGATCTCCGAGGGGTATGCCAAGTCCGTTCCGGCTTCCTTTCCGATAGCTGCATGCCGACTGCCGGAGGAGACGGTACTGGCCCTTTGCAAGATGGGACTCAAGCGGATCGGTGATCTGCTTGCCGCTCCGCGGGCGCCGCTTGCACGTCGATTCGGTTCCTTGCCATTGCGTCGCCTCGACCAGATGTTCGGGCGGGAGGATGAGCCGATCTCACCCCGTCGGCCGGTTGCGGAGCTTTCCGTTGAGCGGCGTCTTGCCGAACCCCTTCAATGTGAGGAGGCCATCCTTCAACTCATCCAGCGGATGGCTGTCACGCTGAAATTGGAACTCGAGGCACGTTGCCAAGGCGGACGCCGCTTTGAAGCGCTCCTTTTTAGGGTCGACGGAAAGGTTTTCCGGATAGGTGTGGGCAGCTCCGTCCCTCTACGCGATCCAATACGCATTGCTGGTCTCTTTTCCGAACGTCTTGTCGCCCTGCATGACGAACTGGATACAGGGTATGGTTTCGAGATCCTGCGGCTCAATGTGTTGCAGGCAGAGACGCTCGATCGCATGCAGTCGGATTTTGTCGGCAGTGCTCCCGTCGAAACCGCGTTGGCAGTCTTTGTCGATCAGACAGTCGCCCGTTTCGGTCCGGATTGTCTTGCACGGCCTGTCTTGCAGGAAAGCCATGTCCCGGAACGAGCATCGCTTCTCCTGCCGGTCAGTGATCTTATGGAGATCGTCTCTCCGGAAAATGGGCAGAGAGAATCCGGGGCAAACCGGCCGGTCCAGGCAAGACGACCGATCCGGCTCCTGAAGGTTCCGGAAATCATCGAGGCAACGGCCGAGGCGCCGGAAGGGGCGCCCATGAGTTTCCGTTGGCGGCGATGTCTTCATCGTGTCCGGCGGGCCGAAGGTCCGGAGAAACTCGCCATGGAATGGTGGATCGATGGTGAAGAGGCTCCAGCGCGAAACTATTTCCAGGTCGAGGACGATGACGGGCATCGCTACTGGCTGTTTCGTGAGGGCGCCTATGTCTCGAATGTCGAGATGCCGCGCTGGTTCATGCACGGAGTTTTCGCATGACAGCTGCGCCCGCCTTTTTCGAGATCGGAACACGAACGAATTTTTCCTTTCTGGAAGGGGCGTCTCATCCGGAGGAACTCGTGGAGGCGGCCAGCAGGCTTTGTCTTCCGGGGCTCGGTGTTGCAGATCGAAACACTGTTGCCGGTGTGGTACGGATGCATGCCCAGGCAAAGGAAACGGGCTTCCGGTTCCAGCCGGGGGCACGGCTTGTTTTCGCCGATGACACCCCGGATATTCTCGCCTATCCGCAGAATCGCCACGGATGGGGCAATCTCTGCCGGCTGCTCAGTGCCGGCAATCTCAAGGGGGAAAAAGGCGTTTGCATTCTCCATGAGGCGGATCTGCACGCGTGGGAAGAGGATTTGCTGATCGCGGTGGTGCCGAAGGTTGAGCATACCACCTCCGAAGGATACTTGCCGGGACTGCTCCGCCGGCTGGCTTCCCGGTTCGGCAACCGGGCATTCCTGGCACTTGTCCCGCGTTATGATGGTCTCGATCGGATCACCTTTGCCGTGCTCGCTTCGATGGCCGAAGAGGCGGGGCTTGCCCTGATTGCCAGCAACGAGCCGCTTTATCACGAGGCGGCACGCCGGCCGCTCGCCGATATCGTTACCGCCATCCGCACCCATATTCCCATCGCCGAGGCCGGTTTCCGTCTGGCTCCGAATGCGGAACGGCATCTGAAGACCGGGGCGGAAATGGCCCAGCTCCTCAGGCACTATCCGCAAGCGATCGCCAATACCGAGGAATTCTTTAGCCGGCTCTCTTTTTCTCTGGACGAATTGCGCTACCAGTATCCCGATGAGAGCCTTGCCGGTGAAACACCGTCTGAAACGCTTGAGAGATTGGCTCGCTCCGGTGCGGCAAGACGTTACCCCGAAGGGGTACCCGAAAAGGTATCAAAGCAGATCGACTATGAACTCGCCCTCATACGCGAGAAGCAATACGAGCCCTATTTCCTCACGGTCCGCAATATAATCGAATTTGCCCGGAGCGAAGGCATACTCTGCCAGGGACGGGGTTCGGCGGCCAACTCCGTCGTCTGCTACTGTCTCGGCATTACCGAAGTCGATCCGAAGGAGACAACGCTGCTCTTCGAGCGGTTCATCTCGACGGAACGCGACGAGCCCCCGGATATCGACGTCGATTTCGAGCATGAGAAGCGGGAGATTGTCATTCAGCATATCTATGAGCGATACGGGCGCGAGCATGCCGGGCTGGCGGCGGCGGTGAGTTGCTATCGTGCGCGCTCGGCAGGCCGTGAGGTCGCCAAAGCTTTCGGACTGTCGGAAGATGTGCAATCGGCGCTCGCGAGCACTGTCTGGGGGTGGTCTGCCGCCGATCTTTCCGAGCGCGAGGCTAGGGCGGCGGGCCTGGATATGGGCAATCTGACGACGCAACGTGTCCTCACCTATGCTTCCAAACTCATCGGATTTCCGCGTCACCTGACCCAGCATGTGGGTGGCTTCGTCATCACGCGCGACAGGCTGGACGAGGTGGTCCCGATCATGAAAACGGCGATGGACGGCCGTTACATGGTCGAATGGGACAAGGATGATCTGGATACGCTCGGCATCCTCAAGATCGATATTCTGGCGCTTGGCATGCTGACCTGCCTTGCCAGAGCCTTCAAGCTGCTGGAAAGCCATTACGGAAAACGTATTACGCTCGCCGATCTGTGCCGGGACCATCGGCGGGCGGTTTATGACATGATTTGCCGCGCCGACACGATCGGCGTTTTCCAGATCGAGAGCCGGGCCCAGATGAGCATGCTGCCGCGCCTCAGGCCTGTGAATTTCTACGATCTGGTGATCGAGGTGGCGATCGTTCGGCCCGGTCCCATTCAGGGCAACATGGTGCATCCCTACCTGAAACGACGGGAGGACGATCGAGTAGGCCGACCGATCAGCTATCCTCGTCCGGAACTGGAGCGGGTATTGAAACGAACGCTCGGCATCCCGCTCTTTCAGGAACAGGTCATGCAGATCGCCATTACCGCTGCAGGCTTCACGCCAGGTGAGGCAGACCGTCTCAGGCGGGCGATGGCGACGTTCAAAAGGACCGGAACAATCCATACCTTCCGGAAGAAGATGGTCGAGGGCATGGTGAACAATGGTTACGATGTCGAGTTCGCCGAGAGTTGTTTCCGGCAGATCGAGGGTTTCGGCGAGTATGGTTTCCCGGAGAGCCATGCCGCATCCTTTGCCCTGCTGGTTTACGCGTCCTCCTGGTTGAAGGCGTATTATCCGGATATTTTTTGTGTCGCCATTCTCAATTCACAACCGATGGGATTTTACGCTCCGGCGCAATTGGTTCGGGATGCCCGGGATCATGGGGTCGTCGTACGGCCGGTCGATATCAATGAGTCCGAATGGGATGCGACGTTGGAGGACGGCGCCTTCGAGCGTGATTGCATCCACCCTCGGCACATCTCGATGCAAGATGTGATTCTGGCGCGGAAGGCGGTGCGGCTCGGATTCCGGCAGGTCAAGGGGCTGACGCGGAAGGATGTCGACCGGCTCCTCGCTTGCCGGGGCAACGGTTACGTTTCCGTCCGGGATCTCTGGCTGCGGACCGGCCTTCCGCGTTCCGTCATCGAACGGCTCGCGGATGCGGATGTCTTTCGCTCGATCCAGCTCGACCGCCGGGCTGCCTTGTGGGCGGCAAAGGCCCTTGACGAAGGAAGCGCCGTTGAACATCTGCCACTCTTTACCGATCACGACGACCTTCAGGTGGAGCCTGAAACACCGCTTCCGCAGATGCGGGACAGCGAACAGGTGGTCAACGACTATCGCTATCTCTCCCTCTCTCTGAAGGCGCACCCTGTTTCGTTTCTCCGCGAGCAACTGGACACGCTCCAAATACGTCGATGCCGAGATCTGGAGGTCGTGGAGAACGGACGGAAAATTACCATCGCCGGGCTTGTGCTGGTGCGCCAGCGCCCCGGCTCGGCGAGCGGCATTATCTTCATGACCATCGAGGACGAGACAGGAATTGCCAATATCATTGTCTGGTCGAGGACCTTCGAGCGTTTCCGACCGGTGGTCATGGGGGCTCGTTTCATAAAGATCCATGGACGATTACAGAAGGCCGACGGGGTCATTCATGTGGTTGCGGAGGAGATCGAGGATTGGTCGTCCGCTCTCGGTCTTCTGGAAGGTGACCGCCATAGCGGGTTGGTCAATGCCGGCGCGACTTCCCGCTCGATGATCCAACAGGTGCTCGGTAAGCCCGGGAACCCGACAGGCATGTTTCCATCTGCCGGGTCAACACGGGACGCAATGCCGAAGGGCCGCAACTTCCATTGAGCTACGTAGCGATTGTCGTACGTACTCGAAATTTTCTTGACACTAAATCTCTTCTTTAGCAAAAGGAGGGTACGAGTACGAGTTTCCGGGCAGGCCGCACCATGCTTGTTTGCAGCTGCAACTACATCACCGACACCGAAATCAAGGACGTGATCAACCAGCTTCTCGATGAGGACTGCTGGCAGCTCATCGTACCTGCAAAGGTCTATCATGCGATGGCAAAGCGTGGCCGCTGCTGCGGCTGTTTTCCGACGGTTGTTGATCTGATTATCAACACAACCGAGGAATATCATGCCCGCCGCCAATCGACACAGGCCGAGGTTGTTGATTTCATAGCGCGCCTGAAGACTTTCCACGAAGAAAGAAGGAGAGCTGATCTTGAAAGGCGACAAGGGAGTCATCGAGCGGCTTAACGAAGCCCTCTTCCTCGAACTCGGCGCAGTCAACCAGTATTGGCTTCACTACCGTCTCCTCGAAGACTGGGGTTATACGAAGCTTGCCAAGAAGGAGCGTGCCGAATCCATCGAGGAGATGCATCATGCGGACAAGCTGGTTGCCCGTATCATTTTCCTCGAAGGCCACCCGAACCTGCAGTCGGTGGCTCCGCTACGGATCGGGCAAACCGTCAAGGAAGTGCTGGAGTCCGATCTTGCTGGCGAGTATGACGCGCGCACTTCCTACAAAAAGTCTCGTGAGATCTGTCATCAGGCCGGCGACTACGTCACGATGGCGCTCTTCGAGGAACTTCTTGCCGACGAGGAAGGTCATATCGATTTCCTCGAGACTCAGCTGGATCTTCTGGGCAAGCTTGGAGAGGAGCGCTACGGACTCCTGAATTCGGATTCGGCCAACTCGGCTGAGTAGTAACATCGAGAGGCGCCCGCAAACACGCGGACGTCATCTCTCAGCCAGCCAGATGGCGAAATTCCGCGATGACTTGACCGTAGACTTCTTTCTTGAAGGGAACGATCAGGTCCGGTAGTTCGTGCATCGGCTTCCATTCCCAGGCGTCGAATTCAGGGTGATGGCCGCCGGGCGGTGGATTAATCGCGATCTCGCTCTCATTTCCCTCGAAACGGAAGGCGAACCAGCGCTGTGTCTGGCCGCGGTATTTTCCTTTGAGTGCAATCCCGACCAGGTGTGGCGGCAGGTCGTAGTTGATCCAGCGGTTGGCTTCCGCCAACAGGGATACGGACTGCATTCCGGTCTCCTCGTAAAGCTCCCTCATTGCTGCGCTCAGGGCATCCTCGCCGTCGTCGATTCCTCCCTGCGGCATTTGCCAGAGCTTCAGTGAACCGTCAAACTCGGAGTTCTCCGCCGGAATCCGTCGTCCCACCCACACGAGTCCCTCTCCATTGAGAACCATGACGCCGACGCAGGGGCGATAAGGCAGATCTTCTGCTTGAACTTTCCGTTCACTCACACGGGACATGTCGATCCTTCATGGTTGGATGTTTTCTGCCAGCGCCGAGATCGCAACGATCTCGATGCCGCGTCGCGATGCTTCTTCGCTCCATTGCCGAACAGCGTCAATTGTCTCGTCGAAGGCCGAGCCGACCCCGATTGCACTTCCCTTCCGCAGCGCAATGCGCTCCAGTTCGTCCAGATGGCGCAGGATAGCCTGCTGATCGAGTTGTCCATCGATTTGCGCATCGGCGAAAGCCTGAGGCATTCCGATTGCCTTTGCTATCTGACCGCTCAACGAGCGAGCGGATGATCCGTCGTCGAAGAACAGCAGGCCACGCTTGCTGATGTCACGCATCACGGGTTCGAGCGAATTGGCGTCCGCAAGGAACTTGCCACCCAAATAATTCATAATGCCCGTGTAGTTTGTGATGCTCGCCATTGCCTCGTGAAGATAGGCCATGTTGGTCGCCGGCTTTGCCGTCGTCAAAAGTGTGCCGGGCCCGGGATCGTTGCTCGGGTAATCGAAGGGCTCGAGGGGAATCTGCAGCAGAATCTCGTGACCGTCCCGCCGTGCCTCCTGCATCCATCGCTGGAGACTGTTACCCGTCGCAGCAAACGCAAGCGTAATCTCTCCTGGAAGCTCCCGAATAGCCCGCTGTGTGCCCGTTTGGCTGAGCCCCAGACCTCCGACGACGATCGCGATCCGCGTGCCCCTGGCTCCTGACCATGGCCGGGCATATTGATCGACCGGCCGCAGCCCGTCGGGGCCGACCGTCGGCAGCCTGCCCTGGGGGCTGTCCTCGAGGAGGAGCTCGTTTGGCGTCGCCGCCATGCGCGGATCTTGTCCGACGCGGGGAGTATCGATCAACAACGGTCCGCTGCCGCCGCGTGCCTTCGGGCTGTATTTTGTGACAACCGTTCCATTGTCGGTCACCGTCCGTTCCACGTTGGCGCCCGCGGCCGGTCGCGTCGCGCTCATCCCAGCGTCAGATGACACCTGCGATGCGGCTTCATTCTTCGTATCTGGATCGGACGATTGGGCCGGCTGCTGGTTCGGCGGCAACCCACGCAAGGGGAGCGGAGTCAGGGCCGAGAACAGAGAGAGACCAAAAACAACCGTCACGGCTGCGAGGCTCGCAGCCGCTCGCCACGAAATATGCATGATCCTGCGAGGACGGCGCCGATCGCCCTGTCCCAGCGGCTTGTGCAGGTCAGCCCCCAATGCCTTCTTCCGTTCCCTCAAGCGGCAGAAAGCGGGCGCCGGAAGACCCCGGCGCCCGCTCATTTACTTGGCAACGACCGCCTTTTCGGGATCGGCCGGGAAGGACGGGTCCGTCTTCTTGCCGCGCAGCAGATCCAGAGCATAGTTCAGCTGAACGTCGTCCTTTGCTTCCGGCGGCACATAGGCGAAGGAGCCGGAGCCTTCGTCCGTCTCGTTCTGTCCCTGGATATGTCCAGGCAGAGCCGATTCGCCTTCCGCCCGAACGCGTCCTTTCAGATCTTCCGGCAGGGGCTGTTCGACCTTGATATCGGGTTCGATGCCGGTGCCCTGGATCGATTTACCCGACGGGGTGTAATAGAGCGCAGTCGTCAGGCGCAGGGCTCCCTTTTCGCCCATTGGAATGATCGTCTGCACGGAGCCCTTGCCGAACGAGCGGGTTCCGAGAACGGTAGCGCGCTTCAGATCTTGCATCGCTCCAGCCACAATCTCCGACGCTGATGCAGAGCCGCCGTTCACGAGAACGATGACCGGCTTGCCGTCGGTCAGATCGCCTGCACTCGCATTGAAGCGGCGCGTATCGTCTGCATTACGACTGCGGGTCGAAACCACCTCACCCTTTTCAAGGAATGCGTCGGAGACGTAGATCGCCTGATCCAGAAGACCACCGGGATTCAGCCGAAGGTCCAGAACATAGCCCTTCAGCTTGTCGGCCGGAACTTCCTTCTTGATCTTCGTGATGGCCGCCTCGAGGTCGTCATAGGTCTTCTCCGTGAAAGAGATCACCCGAAGATAGCCGACGTCTCCCTCGACACGTGACTTGACGGCCTTGACCGCGATGACCTCGCGAACGATGTTGAACTCGAGAGGCTTGTCAGCGCCCTTGCGCAAGATCGTCAGCTTGATCGGCGTATTGACCGCCCCCCGCATCTTCTCGACGGCTTCCTCAAGCTTCAAACCACGCACCGGTTCGCCGTTGATTTCGGAGATCAGGTCGCCGGCCAGGATGCCGGCACGAGCGCCCGGCGTGTCGTCGATCGGCGTGATGACCTTGACGAGCTCATCTTCCATCGTGACTTCGATGCCGATACCGCCGAACTCGCCCTTCGTCTGGGTCTGCATATCGGCCGCGTCCTTGGCATTCATGTAACTCGAATGCGGGTCGAGCGAGCTCAGCATGCCGTTGATGGCGTTTTCGACCAGCTTTTCTTCATCCGGCGGCGTCACGTATTGTGCGCGGACGCGCTCGAAGACGTCGCCGAAAATCGCCAGTTCCTTGTAGGTTGAGGGCCCGGCGGCCTGTGCGGGAACACCGGCCGAATAAATGACGCCCATCGCCGTCGCGCCCATCAACGCGCCGACGAGAAGAAGTGAAACCCTACGTACCATTCTGTGCCTTTCCAGAGTCCTGACCAGTCCACCAGGGACGGGAATCAACAGGTTTTCCGTCTTTCCTGAATTCAATGTAAAGCGTCGGGCGATCGGTTTCCAGCGTCAATGCCGTGGCGCTCGCCAGTCTCTTCTCACCCATCGTTCCGATGGGTTCGCCGGAGAGGACGAACTTGCCTTGACTGGTACTGACCTCGTCCATCCCGGACAGGACGACGTGATAGCCGTCGCCCGTATTCAGGATAATCATCTGCCCGTAGCTCCTGAACTCGCCGGCAAACACGACCCAGCCGTCCGATGGCGCAGTCACCAGCGATCCCGGGGCTGCGGCGATCGTCATGCCCATCGCCGAGTGGCCAGTCCCGTCCGGATCCCCGAAACGACGTAGGATTTCGCCCGCCGCTGGCAGCTCGAGTTTGCTCTTCAGTTCGGAGAAGGGATATGCCGGGGCAATACGGTTTTTGTCAGGCAGGCTTTCGGCGAGCTCTCTCGCTCTCTGTCGCTGTTCTTCCGTTTGTAGGTGGCGACGTTCCTCCTCCTGTCTAGCCTTCTCGGCGGCCTCGCGGACGGAGGTGATCTCACCCTCTAGCGAGGCGATGAGTTGTTCGAGATTGGAGGCCTTCTCAGCCAATTGTTCAGAACGTTGGCGTTCCGTCGCCAGTTCGTCTGCTCGGGAGCGCGAAAGCCGTTCGTTCGCGATCAGGAGCAGGTCCATCCGGCGTTCCTCTTCCTGCCGGCTGGCCATGGTGGTAACCAGCGCTTCCTTTTCCGTGCCGATCTTTGTTCTGAGATCTGCCAGCTCCTGCAGATCCGCCGCCAGTTCCTCCGTTTCCTTGCGGATGCCCGGAACGACAGCGCCCAGGAGAATCGCGGTTCGCACGGAGGCAAGGGCATCCTCGGGACTGACGAGCAGCGCGGGGGGCGGATTCCGCCCCATTCGTTGCAGGGCCGCAAGAACTTCGGCGAGGACCGCGCGCCGCTCGCGAAACGAGTGACGAATTTCGTCTTCCCGAACCCCGAACCCGGCGAGTTTCGCCTCACTCTCGTTGATCTTCTTTTCCAGATCCTTGCGACGCTCCGCGGATTCGATCAATGCTGACCGCAAGTCCACTGCGTCCTTCTTGAGCGCGGCAATGTCGGCTTCAAGTTCGGCAGCTTTCTCTTCCGAAAGATGGATGGTCCGGGAGAGGTCGCGCAACTCCCGGCTGACCTCATCCCGCTTCTGGCGCAAGACAAGGTCGGGTGCCGCTTCTGACGCATTACCGGCGGATGTCGAGACCGGGGGGCTACCTGCGTCCTGTGCGAGTGCGCAACCGTCATCGCGGAAAGGGCTCAGGGCAAGAAGCAGCGCGACGACACACGCTGGAAGACGTGTACGCTGCCTTCCAACCGGATGTGGGTGCTTCGTGTGGGGTCTGTTGTCCTGCAAATCTCTGTCCCGGTGTCGCCCGGAAAGTAAGCTGATTTGCCTCGACGCGCAAAGGTGCAACCGGAGGCCGTTTGCCGATCCTCCGGTCCACCGACTCGTCACGCTCGGTGGTAGGGATGCCCGGAGAGAATGGTTACAGCACGGTAGAGCTGTTCGGCGATCAGGATGCGAACGAGCTGATGCGGCCACGTCATGCGACCGAGATTGAGTACGGTATGAGCCTTGTCGCGAAGGTCGTGGTCGACGCCATCGGCTCCGCCGATCAGGATCGCCATGTCCCTCTGCCCACGATCTCTATAGCTACCCAGCAAGTCTGCGAACTGCTCGCTGTCGAGTGCCTTGCCGTGTTCGTCGAGGACGATCAGCACCGAACCCGCGGGCAGCGCCTTGCCGAGCTCTACTGCTTCCTCGCGCTTGCGCGTTGCGGCATTCGTCGCACGGCTTTCTGCAATTTCGGTGGTGCGGGTGAATTCAAGCCCGGTTGCGGGACCTGCCTTGGCGAAGCGATCAAGATAACGGGAAGCAAGTTCCTTTTCAGGGCCGGCTTTCAACCGTCCGACGGCAAAAATGCCAATGCGCATGGTCTCTATTCCATTGGTTGGTCACGAAGACCATAGGTGGCAACTTTGGCGGTTGCCACTTTTGCCGATACGGCGGACGCCGACACTATCCGCACTGTCAGTGCAGCTTGCCTTCCTCGATCTCCGGAGCTGCCCACATCTTTTCGATGTTGTAAAACTCGCGGATTTCAGGACGAAAGACGTGCACGATGACGTCGCCGGTGTCTATGAGCACCCAGTCACCCGCGTCGAGCCCCTCGACCCGCGGGCTTCCGAATCCTTCATCCTTGAGGTCGGAAATGAGGTGTTCGCAGATCGCTACGACGTGGCGGGTCGATCGCCCGGAGGCGACCACCATGTAGTCGCCCAGCGCCGATTTCCCGGCAATGTTGATGGTGACGATGTCTTCTGCTTTTGAGTCCTCGAGACTTGCGAGGACCAGCTCAAGAGCCCGGGCTGCGGCATAGGCACCACGTTCCGCGCTTTGTGGGACGACGACCGGCGTGCGCCCCTTGGTGTGTACTGTTGTCAGAGTCGTTCCTTTCTTTGAAGAACAGCACGGCATCCGCCGGACTCGGCGGATACACTAAAAAAGGTGGCATCAAATCGGCAATCTTTCAAGGGTTGCCGCGCAAATCCTAGCCCTTGGCGGTTTCCCTCAACGCCGTAGAGCTGAGGGATGAACGTGGCCCGTGAATGAACGTCCAGGCAGGTGGCCTCTTCTGCCAGAGCACGGCCGCATCGTCCTCGTCGATGCGGCTACGGGCATAAGTGCGGGCCATCTTCGAGGACAAGTGGGAAAGGGTTGACCCGGGCCGGTCGATGACGGCGATCGGAAAGGTGGTGGCGATCCGGCGCCAGTGTTGCCAGTGATGAAAGCTCTTAAGATTGTCGGCGCCCATTATCCAGACGAAATGAGCATGCGGATTGTGCTCCTTCACGAAGGCCAGCGTTTCGGCCGTATAGGTCGTGCCTAGCGCCTGTTCGAAAGCGGTGACCTTGATGCGGGAATCTTGGACAAGCGCCTCGCAGAGTTCCAGCCGGCGTGTGAGGGAGGCAAGCTCTACATGATTTTTCAAAGGGTTGCCAGGAGTGACGATCCACCAGAGCTGATCGAGACCGAGACGTCGAAGTGCAATCTCTGCCACCAAGACATGGCCTTCGTGCGGAGGATTGAAGGATCCGCCGAACAAGCCGACGATCATGCCGCGCTCGACATGCGGCATGAAGCGATATCGATGGGCGATCGTTTCGTCCCCCACGTCAGGGCCTGACCTGTCCGTTGCCGTGTACCCGGTACTTGAACGACGTCAACTGTTCCACGCCGACCGGCCCGCGTGCATGCATCTTGCCAGTGGCAATCCCGATCTCCGCTCCCATGCCGAATTCGCCGCCATCGGCGAACTGAGTAGAGGCATTATGCAAGAGGATCGCGGAATCAACTTCGTTGAAGAACCGCTCAACTGCCTTCGGATCGTCGGCGAGGATGGCTTCTGTGTGGTTGGACGAATACCTCGCAATATGATCGATGGCGCCGTCCACACCGTCGACAAGCGTGACGGCGATCACGGCGTCGAGGTACTCCGTCCGCCAATCCTCTTCCGTGGCAGGCTTGGCTTCGGGAAAGACCGCTTGAACATCCGGCGAGGCGTGAAGTTCGCAGCCCGCCTGCGCCAGAGCTTGCAGAATGGGCGCAAGGTGGGTGCCGGCGGCATCTCGATCGATCAGAAGGGTTTCCGCCGCGCCGCAGATACCGGTACGCCGCATCTTCGAGTTGAGTACGACCTTCTTGGCCATCTCCAGATCGGCGGAGCGATCGACGTAGACATGGCAGAGGCCTTCCAGGTGCGCAAAGACGGGCACGCGGGCTTCCGACTGGACGCGCGCCACGAGGCTCTTGCCGCCGCGCGGCACGATCACGTTGATCGCGCCGCCAAGGCCGGTCAGCATGGCGCCGACCGCGGCTCGATCCGTTACCGGAATGAGCTGGATTGCATCTTCCGGGAGACCCGCCGAGCGGAGTCCTGAAACGAGGCAGGCATGGATCGCGCGCGAGGAATGAACCGAATCCGATCCGCCGCGCAGGATGACGGCGTTGCCGGCCTTCAGGCAGAGCGCCCCGGCATCGGCCGTGACGTTCGGGCGACTTTCGTAAATCACGCCGATTACGCCGAGAGGCGTGCGTACGCGTTCGATGTGAAGACCGTTGGGGCGGTCCCACGCGGCGATGACTTCGCCGACCGGATCCTTGAGTGCTGCGATTTCGCGGATGCCTTGGGCGATCGCCGCGACCCGGCTGGAATCAAGTGTCAGGCGGTCCATGAAGGAACCTGTCAGGCCCGAGGCTATGCCGTTCTCGACATCGATGGCATTGGCGGCGAGAATTACCTCCGTGCCTTCGACGATTGCCTGTGCCATGGCGCGCAATGCATGGTTCTTCTGTTCTGTCGTCGCGATTGCAAGTGGCCGCGCCGCGGCTTTCGCCCGCGCGCCGATATCGAGCATTAGCGCTTGAACATCCCCAGAGGTGGCAACGGCGTCAAGCATTGGCCTTATCCTTGTTCTCCATGGAGCCTTCGACCTTCTTGCGCGTTACGCCGGTGATCACCAGGTCGTCCCGGTGAATCATGGCGGCGCGACCGGCATAGCCGAGAATTGCTTCAATCTCGCCGGATTTTCGTCCGGTGATCCTGCGCGCTTCGTCGGCGTCGTAGGAAACCAGTCCGCGAGCGATCTCTCGGCCCTGTTCCCCGACAACGCTCACCGTATCGCCCCGGCTGAACTGGCCGACGACCTTTCGCACACCTGCGGGGAGAAGGCTCTTGCCGGCGCGAAGGGCCGTCTGCGCGCCTGCATCGACATGCAGCTCGCCCGCAGCTTGAAGATGTCCCGCGATCCAGGTCTTGCGCGCCGTCACCGGCGCTGGTGAGGGGGCGAACCAGGAATGACGCGCACCCTCGACGATCGCGCGGATCGGATTGTCGGTCTTGCCGGATGCGATGATCATCGCGCAGCCAGCAGCCGTGGCGATCTTGCCGGCGTCGATCTTCGTGCGCATGCCGCCGCGTGAGAGTTCGGAGGCGGCCCCACCGGCCATCGCCTCGATCTCCGGAGTGATCTCCGCAACCGCCTCGAGAAAGCGAGCATTCGCGTCCAGATGCGGTGGTGCCGTGTATAGGCCGTCGATGTCGGAGAGCAGGATCAGGAGATCGGCGCCTGCCATGGTGGCGACGCGGGCGGCCAGCCGATCGTTGTCGCCATAGCGGATTTCGGTGGTCGCAACGGTATCGTTCTCGTTGATGATCGGGACTGCGCCGATCTTCAGGAGTTGATTGATCGTCGCGCGGGCGTTGAGATAGCGCCGTCGCTCCTCGGTGTCGCCGAGCGTCAGCAGGATCTGACCGGCTACGATCGAGAAGTGCGACAGGCTCTCCGACCAGGCGCGTGCGAGAGAAATCTGTCCCACGGCCGCGGCTGCCTGGCTCTCCTCGAGCTTCAATGCGCCGGACGGCAGATCGAGAACGGTCCGGCCGAGCGCGATGGCGCCGGAAGAGACGACGAGTACGTCCATTCCCTTCGCCTTCAGGTCGGCGATGTCCTGGCAAATCGCGTCCAGCCATGGGGATTTGAGACCGCTCTTACGATCGACGAGCAAGGCCGAGCCGATCTTGATGACGACACGCCGGTAACGCGACAGTGATCGCTCGTGGACGGTCATTGCTCTTCGTCCTCGGTTGCCGCGTCGTGCTTGCGCTTCTTCTGAGGGCGTTCGGGGATTTCGGTTTCCACGTCGCCGCCTTCGGTGACGACGTCCCTGAGCGCTCGCAGCGCTTCGGTCATCCCCTTGCCGGTCACGGCCGAAAGCAGCAATGGAGTCTTGCCCGAGGCGCGTTTGAGTGCCGCCGCCTTCTTCTTCAGCTCCGCATCGTCGAGCACGTCGATCTGCGAAAGCGCGACGATCTCCGGTTTTTCGACGAGGCCGCCGCCATAGGCTTCGAGCTCGTGTTTCACCGTCTTGTAGGCCTTGCCGACGTTCTCTTCCTGAGCGGACACAAGATGCAGCAGCACGCGGGTACGTTCCACATGACCGAGGAAACGGTCGCCGATGCCGACGCCCTCATGTGCGCCCTCGATCAGGCCCGGAATGTCGGCGAGAACGAATTCCCGGCCGTCGACGGTGGCCACACCGAGGTTCGGATGAAGTGTCGTGAATGGATAGTTGGCGATTTTCGGGCGCGCGCGGGTGCAGGTTGCCAGGAATGTGGACTTGCCGGCGTTCGGCAATCCCACGAGACCGACGTCGGCGATGAGCTTCAACCGCAGCCATATCGTCTTTTCCTCACCCTCGAGACCCGGATTGGCCCAGTTCGGTGCCTGGTTGGTCGACGACTTGAAATGCGCGTTACCGAAGCCGCCGTTACCGCCGGCGGCCAGCCGGAAGCGCTGACCTTCGCGCACCATGTCGACGATCAGCGTCTCGTTGTCTTCCTCGAAGATCTGCGTTCCGACCGGCACCTTCAGGGTAACGTCGCCGCCGTTGGCTCCGGTCCGGTTGCGGCCCATTCCGTGCTGCCCCGTCTTCGCCTTGAAATGCTGCTGGAAGCGGAAGTCGATCAGCGTGTTGAGACCGTTGACCGCCTCCACCCAGACGTCGCCGCCACGCCCGCCGTCGCCGCCGTCCGGGCCGCCGAATTCGATGAACTTTTCACGCCGGAAGGAGACGCTGCCGGCGCCGCCGTCACCGGATCGAATGTAGACTTTTGCTTCGTCGAGAAATTTCATCGCACTGCCATGGCTCAACTGTCGGAATGGGCGGATTTTGCGGGCCATCGATATAGGCCGTTTGCCCGAAGGTCAAAGAGTATCGCGAACTTCGCGACTTACAACATTCAGTTTGGCATTGTCGTTGACACGAAATTCGATCCGACCGGAAAGAGATGGCCGCTTTCTGCTTCGGCTCTATATCGCCGGACGGCGCGCGGCCGTCCGGCAAGGGCTTCGGCCCGCCAGCTTACAAGCATGCCGGGCGACGGAAACTCGTCGGGACAAGCCTGGTTTCGATATGCGGTGCCATTGCTCCCCGTGCGCGGCTATAGAGGTCGTCACAGCGCATGATCGAGAAGCCGAGCTTCTCCTGAATTTTGAGCGATGCCGTATTGTCCGCGAACGCACCGGAGTGGATGCCCGCATCGGGCATGCGCCGATAAAAGCGGTCAATTCCGGCCGCAACCGCCTCGCTCATGATGCCTCTTCCCCAGAAATAGCGGTTCAGCCAGTAGCCGAGATGCCACCGCCCGTTTCGGAGTTCGAGGGCGACCACGCCAATATGGACGTCGTCACCCATCGTGATGGCAAACGACCAATCGGATGTGACCGCGGCGCAGACGCGGTTCAGCCAGTCGGTGGCATCCTTATGGTCGAATGGCACCGGGACCCGCGCCAGCATGCGTGCGACCTGAAAATCGCCGAGGGATTCGGCAATCGCGGGGGCATCGCTCATCTTATGCGGGCGCAGCACCAGCCGTCCGGTCCGAACGACAGGGCAGGGGCCGGGAAGCGAGGATGTTTCTCTGGGGAGCAGCGCGTTCATCGCATTTCCCCCCAGCTCTTCAGAGACATCCAGGTCTTGCGATCCAGCCGGTACCACTCGACCGGTACCATGCCGCCGAGCGCCAGACTTCCGACCATTCCCGAACCCTGAAACTGGAAGCCGCATTTCTGGATCACGCGCCGGGAGCCGATGTTGGTTACACGGCAGCGGGCGTCTATGAAGCGGATCTCCCGGGTACGGAAGGCCATATCGATGAGCGCATGTGCCGCCTCGGTTGCGTAGCCCTGGTTCCAGTAAGGCTGGCCTAGCCAGTAGCCGATCTCGAGCGTTTCGGGATCGTTCTGATGCGGCTCCAGCCCGCAGCACCCCAGGAACGTGCCTTTTTCCGTCTTCGTAATCGCATAGACGCACTTGCCGATCTCGCCGAGATTGGAGCGTCGCACGAAGTCGGCGGCGTCTTTTGCCGTGTAGGGATGGGGCATCCGCGACACCATGGTCGCGACGGCGGCGTTGTTGGCGAGATGGGAAAGAGCGTCGATGTCTTCTTCGTGGGGCGCGCGCATGACGAGCCTCTGCGACAACAGGACGGGGCAATCGCTCCTTAACCGATCCGGCCTCAGCCGGTCCTTGGGCGACCGGCACTGGTCGTCCCGTAACAGCTCACTTTGCATGGTTCAGTCCTCCTTGGAGTTTAAAAGCGCAAAAGAAAAGGGGAGGTGGGTGGCGTCCCATCTCCCCTTTCGGCTTTTTCTGAACCTGTTACGTCCAGCCGGGTCGATGCGACGCCGGCTGTTTTAGAGCGTTACCGGCTTATTCCGCTGCTTCTGCCGTTTTCGGCATGACCGACACGTACACGCGGCCATTGGCCTTCGTACGGTAGGCGACATTACCGGCGGCGAGTGCAAAGAGGGTGTGGTCCTTGCCCATGCCGACGTTGGCGCCGGGATGCCACTGCGTGCCACGCTGACGAACGATAATGTTGCCTGGAATGACGACTTCGCCGCCGAACTTCTTCACGCCAAGGCGCTTGGATTCGGAATCGCGACCGTTGCGCGAGGAACCGCCAGCTTTTTTGTGTGCCATTGGACTTCTCCTTTAAACCTGAGTACCCGTGAACCGTTAAGCCGCGACGATGTCCGTGATGCGGACGACCGTGTGGTGCTGGCGATGGCCGCGCGAACGCTTGGAGTTCTGGCGGCGGCGCTTCTTGAAGGCGATGACCTTCTTGCCACGGTTATGCTCTACGACTTCAGCCTTGACGCTGGCACCCTTCACGAAGGGAACACCGATCTTGGCATCGGCGCCTTCGCCGATCACGAGAACTTCGGTGAATTCGATCTTGTCGCCAGCGGCGGCTTCCAGCTTTTCGATGGTCAGCACGTCATTGGCTGCAACGCGGTACTGCTTACCGCCGGTCTTGATGACTGCGAACATTTTTTATCCTTTCATGTTCGTTCCGGCTCTGCCCCTGCGGGACGGCCGTCTTTTTGCCAGTCGGATGGAGCGGGCTTGTTCGGTTCCGGAAGAACCTTTCATGCCTGCCGGCGAAACCCTGCCCGTAGGGCGAGAGAAATCAAGGCACAGTAGCCCATGCCTAATTCACCGCCCGCATACGTGAGGCGCAAAAAACTGTCAAGACAAAAGCTTTGCGCCATTTGATATTCACCCTTGTCAGCCCGGATTTTCGCCGCTATGAGACAGCCCGCGCACAAATCGCGCCGACCAGTGTGACCGGAGAGGTGGCTGAGTGGTCGAAAGCACCGCACTCGAAATGCGGCATACGGGCAACCGTATCGTGGGTTCGAATCCCACCCTCTCCGCCACTTCACATTGAAATCATTGACGAATTTCGACGTTATGGGGCTTCGCCCCAACGTTCACCCTAACTCGCGCACTGCGTTAGGATGTCCGCAGTTTGCCCGGCCCGCTCTCAGTTTGACCGCGCGGGACGATCCAGGCGCGTGACGGAAAAGATGCAGATTTTTTCCGTCCAGAACGGGGCCGGATTATCTCAATCAAGCCAGCGGCTTACGGTACTCCAAAGCGCTAATTGTCTTACGTTTTGAATAAGATAGCCCGATTTTATGCCTTGCGAACTGGTTCAGCTTAGGTCAGTGTGTCCCTCACCGTTGCGCTGATGATTTGTATGAACCGGAAGAACAGGAAGATAGCGATGGCCACCGATAACCGTTAAAGCGGGGCCGAATAGGCGCCCGCCATGAAAGGGCGTCTCGATGACGATCTCGCATCAAATTCCGTGGGCTCAGAAGCCCCTTCTTCCGCTCCGCGTCGCCGCTGATCTCCTGGGAATATCTCGCTCAGGCCTCTACCGCCTTCAGGCTACCGGGAAACTGACCTTCGCAAAGGTCGGCAACAAGACCGTGGTGAAGACACCTTCACTGATCGGATATCTGGAAACGATCAAGGAAGTGCCGGCGGCCGGCGAGCCGGGTCGTGGCGAGAAGGCGGCGCAATGACCGGCGCTCGGCGAAGTGGCGGCTCGTACTTCAAGCCGCATCGCAAGAGCCGTCAGGCATTCCTCGAAGAGTGCATCATTATCTGGTGCGAAGCCGATGCTGACAAATCGTATCGGGTCGACGTCGACCTAGAGGCCTGCATAAAGACCCAGATCCACGCCAATGTAGCGGCCCGATTGGGGGCAACTGCCCCCGAAACAATCGACTACTTCGCTAGCGTTGAATTCGCGGCCTACCGAAACGAAATTGTCGCTCGGGATCTCGCGGACAGGCTGGACGAGTTGCTGACGCCTCGCCCGAAGAAGGGTAACCGGCGCCGCGATGTGCCGGCGCACCTACCGCTGAGACCGAGCCGCACGATCATCGCTTTCGTGGCCGCGGGCATCAAAGGCCAATACCCTACGGCGTCAAAGAACGCCATCTATTCCATGACGGCCGATCATCTGCGTGACGGCATTCCGAAGTCTGAAGCCAGCCACCGTCTGAGTATCAAGAACGTTCGCGATGCCGTCGAAAGTCACGGCCTGTTCGATGACGTCGAGACTATCGCTGCCCGGCATCGGCGCGAGTTTGAGCGTGTGCGGATCAAGGGAATGCCTCATGTGTGGGACTGCGGCGTCTACGACTGGATGGTCTTCGGTCGTAGGCTGGCCCGGATGCTCGACAAGGAAGACGGGTATATGTGGCCGGTCCTGTTCGAGAAGCTCATTGCCTGGCCTATGGGGTCATTCGAACGCTGCTACGCCAAGGCTAGAGCGAGCAAGCGCTTCGCTGGACTATACGGGGCTGACCTCGCCCGAGCGATCGACGCGGCCATCGGCCTACGCGAGTGGGTGCTTGAAGACCTGAACGCGTTCGCTCCTGGCACACCCCAAAGCGGGGGTAGAAGTGCCAACTCCGCAGGCTGACCCTCTTCGTTCGCAACACAGGAGACGACCATGCGCCCAATCAGCACAATGCCACCTATCGAATACGTCACGGTCCGGGAAGCCGTGGCACGTTCCGGCTGGTCTGCCGGCCACATTCGCAGCCTTGCCCAATGCGGCAAGCTCGAAAGCGACCGCAGCGAAGGCCGAATACTCGTCGATGCGGAATGCCTCGCGGTCCTGCTCAGGGCGCGGGCGGCCGCTAAGCCGAGGCCGAAGCTCCGGCTTGTGATCAACAACGGATAGCCCCGAAAAAGCAAACCCGAGCGCCTGGCAGGGCGTCTCGGGTCCATCGAAAGCAAGTGATATGGTCAATATACACCAAGGAAGCCAAAACGGCAATTCTCTCGCGGACGCCGTTCAGGCCAGAAGTGCCACGCACCCGCCGAAATCCGAACCGCCGCAGCCTCCCGCAACAGCCGCGATAAAACCTGAACCGGCGCCCCCTGAGTTGCTTCCCGTACATCAGCGCGCCAGAGCGCTCAACGCCCGCGGATATGGCAACCTGATGCTGCCGCTCGCCCCCTGCGGCGCGTATGTCAGCGGGCAGTCCCGCCCCGCAAATGGCAAGGTTCCCGGCGAGTGGAACGGCACGAACTGGCGCAACGCCTGGAACTGGACGAACGCCCCGTCGATCGATCTCGGAACTTGGAAGACATTGCCGGCCGAAACCGGGATTGGCATTCGCACCGGCTTCGGCCTTGTCGCCTTCGACAGCGATATCAAGGTGGACCCGTCGTCAACGGCGCCCCACGATGTGCAGGCGCGCCGGCTTGCCGCTGATATCCGCAACGTCTTAGCCGAGCGCTTCGGAATGTCACCGCATGGCATGCCGCGCCGTGAGCGATCCAACTCGACCAGCGCCGTCTATTTCGCCCGAACCGAGGATGAACTTTACAAGGAGGTGATGACCTTCGAGGCCGCCGGCCACCGGCATCAACTGGAGTTCTTGGCGACGGGCCAGCAAGTCGTTGTCAGCGGTATGCACGAAAGCGGCGTTCCGCAGATGAGCACGCTCACCGAACACAATCTGTCCGATCTGCCGTCGGTCGATGAACAGGGCGTTTCGGCCATCTTCGCCCGTATCAGGGAGAGGGCAGAAGCTCTTGGCTATGCGGTCAACGTGAAGCCCTCCCGCAAGCCCGGCGCGGTCTCGGCAAAGGTGCGCGACCCGATCACGCGCGCAGCGCTGGAGCGCAAAAGGGATTGGCTGCCCGATGTGCTTGGGCTCGGCCTGAACGTCGGCAACGACGAAGGCGAATTGCGGATCGGCGCCGATCACCTGGACCGCGAGCTTGAGGAAGATCTCACGATCTACCCTGATGGCATCTACGATTGGGGAACGCGCCGCGCGCACAATCCCATCAGCCTGATTTGCGAGTTCGGCGAGATCGATGACGACGGCGAAATCCACTTCGGCGGCTCGCCGGAATACCGGCCCGGAGATGGCGAGGTTTACGAGGTTGCCGAAGACAGCGCCCGGCGCCCCTCTCCAGCGCAGGCCGTAACATGGCTTTGCCGCCGGCTCGGCTCCGATAACTTCCCGACCTATGCGGGCTCGACCGATTGGAAAAGCGCGTCTCTCACCGTTGCCCAGGCCATGGGGTACAAGGCGGCCGAGCTGGAGATTGCCCGCGTCTTTGAGTTTGTCGATTGGCAAGGCTTCGGCAAGCGGGAGCCGGGATCATGGGACGCTGACGACATCCGCGAAAATGGCGGGCTGCTGGCATCTCTGCGGATATCCAATCCGGCCACGTTCACAAGCCTGGTCGATCGATGGGCCACTCTGAGCGACAGCGGTCTGTCCGTTGCCAAGGTTGAGGAATTGATTGCAGAGGGCTTCTACGCGGAGCCCCAGGCCGTCGAGCACGCTCCGAAGGCCGTATCTGAATTGCCGCCGTTGGGATGGATCGATCCTAGCCGGGATTGGCAGGGCGTCGAGCCGCTTCCCCGCGAGTGGGAGGTTGAGGGCTGGATACCGCGCGGCGAAGTCACCTTGCTCTATGGAGACGGCGGCATCGGCAAAACGCTGCTGGCGCACCAGTACGCGACGGCAGCGGCAACGGGCCGAAGCTGGCTAGGCCAGATCACCCGCCCGGCGCGCGTGATGTGCATTTTCTGCGAAGACAGCGCGGCCGAGCTCCACCGTCGCCAGCTCGATATCAACCGTTCGCTCGGCGTCAGTCTCTCCGAGCTTGGCAACTTGCGCCTGGTGTCGAGGAACTTTCAGGACAACTTCATTGCGACCTTCGACCGGAAAAGCCAGACGCTCGCCAAGACGGCATTCTGGCACCAGATCCGCGAGGATGCGATTGCCTTCGATGCTGATGTGCTGATCCTCGACACGATCGCCGACATCTACGCGGGCTCCGAAATCGATCGCGTGCTGGTCAACGACTTCGTGAAGCGCTTCCTTGGTGGCTTGGGCCGTTCGATTGGCGGCTCTGTGATCGCGCTCGGCCATCCGTCCGCCGCCGGCAAGAGTTCAGGTGATGGCACCTCCGGTTCGACGGGCTGGAATAACGCCTCTCGCTCCCGCCTGTATCTCCAGTACCCAGGCAAGGCCAAGAGCGGCGATATCCGGCAGCTCACAAACATGAAGCTGAACTATGGGGCGAAGGGCGCCGGGCTGAAGCTGCGCTGGAACCGCGGCGCGTTCGACGTGCTCGCCGGCAGCGCTCCTGCGGTCCTTCGTGATGCAAGCGCATCTGGTGCTATTCCGAGCCTTAACGACGCCGCAGAAAGCGCGGTTGTTTCGGCCCTGCTTGAGATGCCCGGCGTCCCGATGTCGGACAAGCCCCGTAGCGTCCACTTCGCCCCGAGGGTGCTTGAGCGGCGAGCGCCCGACATCCTGGCAGCGTTCTCAACGGACGACATCACCAATGCGCTGCATCGCCTGGAGGCGCGTGGAGCGATCAGGTTCGACGTGATTGGCAAGAATGATCAACGACAGAAGGTGCAGGGTTACATTGTCATTCCAGACAAAGTGTCCGCGAAGGCTTCACCAGATGCGGGAGTATTCGAATGAGACGGGCTAACACAGTGCGCAGATCTTGCGCAAAGCTTCGCGCGCAATCTTGCGCAAATCATGTTAAGTCATTGAAATCATTGCGCAGAGCTTTGCGCGAAGTTGGAGTGCGCGAAATTGCGCAGAATTGCGCAAAACTCCTTGCTGCGCAGGGGTTTGCGGGTGCGCAGAATTGCTTGCGCAGAATTGCACCCCTACGGGGGAGAGGCTGCGCCGCGCGCCAGCCGCGCTGCCGCCTCCACCCCTTGGGCTTTAGGGGTCGCGAGGCCAGACAATCTGTCTACGTTCGCTTCTGTAGCGATCGGGACACCCCTGATCTTGAGCGCTCAATCTTCGATACCTCAATGAACCTTGTCGGAGGTGCGCTGTGAAGAGCGACCGACTGAGCGCGTGGCGCCAATCGACACAGTGGCGAATGATCAGCCGCGAGGCCATCAAGCGATGGAACGCGAAGCGTGAGACGCTGCCCAAATGCGGCGCCCGCAGGAAGAGAGATGGGGAGCCGTGCCAGCAGCTCGCAAAGGAGAATGGCCGCTGCCATTTTCACGGCGGCCGAACAGGCAAAGGCGCGGACTATCACCGGCATCTGTTTCCCAATGGCGATGCGTCCGACGCTGAAGCGAAATTGCAGCGTAAGCTCCAGCAGATCGAGCGGGACAAGAAAGCCCAGGCGAAGCGCCGCGCCAAGATGAGCCCGGAACAACGCGCCGCGCACGAGCACTGGCATCGAACGCACCAGCCCGGCCCGGCAGCGGCCCGAGCCCGCAAGAGGCAAGACAGACAGCAGGCGAAAGAGCTTCGGCAGCGGATCGAGAACGCCGAGCCGCGGCCGGTCTCTGATGAGATCAAGGCGCTTCAGGCGCAAGCGGCCTTCCTGGAGGCCGAGCGCGATCGGTATCGGGCGATGGTCCAGGCTGAACAGCAACAGAACGATGAAGGGGTATTTTCGTGAACTTCGAAAACGAGGAAGAGACAGCCGCACGCACGCGGGCGCTACACAAGCTCAGAACTAGAGGCCTGGAGGCTTGTGTGGATGCGGCAATCAGCATCTGTGAGGACAAATCGGCGCCGGCAAATGCACGCGCTACCGCGTCATCGTCGTTGATGCGAGCCAACAGCCTTTTCGCGGCGGGACCGCAGGGGCAAGAAAAGCAGTTGCACGAGATGACAGCCGCTGAACTCAAGGCCGTGGGCGATCAGTTGGAGAGAGATCGGCGCGCGCTGCTGGCGCAGTTAGAAGCCGATAATGGTGATGGGGGCGACGTGTTCGGCTAAGAGCCTTTATTCGTCTGTCGCGACTTCTCCCATAGGCGACGCTTGAGCCAGGCCTTGCGGGCTTGTTCCCTTGCCCACTCCGCACGAGCATTGCGGGCATCCTCTTCTCTTGAGTGGTCGCTATGCATTTCCTCCGCGATGTACCTCTCAAGGTCCGCTTCGTCGATCACGACCGGCGGCCCCGGCATGTATTTCAGCTTGCCCGACTGCCTCAATTCCCTGATGCGTTTTGTGGTGCAGCGCAGTCGTTCCGCCGCTTCGGTTTCCAAGAGGAAGTTTTTCAATGGCGCGCCGTCTTCAGCAGAACGCGCGGGGCGCCGGGCGCTCTCAAGATAGGCAGCTAGATCTTCCTCGCGGATCAGAACGGGCCGGCCGGGTAGATAGGCTAGCTTTCCTGAAAGTCTCAGGCGCTTGACCTTTGAAGCCGAACAGCGAAGCGCCTCCGCAACTTCCATTTCGGTCAGCATCTTGCTTGTCATGTGAAGCCTAACACGGTTCGTATCGTCAGGGGCGAGACATTCAAGACATTGAAATTTCTCTGATTTATAGGTCAAAGACGACGCCCGTCAACGGTTCATTGACGGGGAGAATGATCGCCCCGCCAACTGAATAGCGCCTTCTACGGATATGCCGCTCTAACCTCCCCAGGCTCGCAACGCTTCATCCGCCGCAGCGGGATCGGCGCGAATGCGCAACACGGTTTGGCGGGTAAGGCCTGTTTTGGTAGCAATGGCCGAAACGCCTTCATTTGCGGCGAGCATCAAGTTCACGCTGTCGAGCGTCGCACGGTCATAGGAAGGCTTTCGCCCTTTGTAGACGCGCGGCTTTTTCGCGCCCTCTGCTTTTGCGTGCTCGATACCCGCCCGTTGGGCGATCTTGAGTGCGTCTGCTTGCGCTTCCGCGAGCGCGGCCAGAAACCCTACCATCGCGTCACGCATAGCCTTTTGCATGGGATCTTTGGTCGCGCCGTCAAAGACAAGCCCATTGATCACGGTGCGGATTATGACGCCCTGCGCAATAAGCTCGCGCACGGTCTCTGTGACATCCTGATAGTTTCGCCCCAATCGATCGAGCCAGCGGACAACGAGCGTGTCGCCAGGCCTGAGAATGTCGAACAGGCGCCGTCCTTGCGGCCTTTCCTTCAAGGGTACTGAAACGCCGGAAACGCCCTCATCGACGAGGACGTCCCTATCTTCGAATTTGAAGCCCGCTTGTCGGGCTTGGTCTATCTGGTGCTGTATGGTTTGCTCTCGCGTCGACACGCGCGCGTAGAAGATTGTTCGCATAAAGATAAACGGCCGGCTCTCGCCGACCGCTCCCTTGTTTGAGGTTCAAGCCGAGAACTCGACGTATTCGCCGTGCGCCGCGTGCTGACGCATGAAGGCCGCAGCCTGATCGCGAATGTCGGCGCTTTCGGTGTGCATCCAAATGCCTTCCACCTCGCCGAGCGCGTCACGGGCGGTCGTGGTGTCTTGCGTTGCCAGAGCTTCGCGGATTTCTTCAGTGAGAACGTTCAGTGCGCGGGTTTCGATTTCGATTTCGATATGGGCGGTAGTCATGGCGTGCTTTCCTTTAGTACGTTGTGGTGGTGTACGAACTAAAGCATGTCCGTTGATCATATGTCAACCCGTGCGTACATAAAATTTTACATTTTTCTCCCGTACGCTCGGGTATACCCGTTCGGACACCATGAGGCGGCCCTGACAGCATTGACGCGCCACGCATGGCCGCAGCGCAGCAGCGCCCGCGCCGTGCTGCTGCAACCCGGCACCCCGCCCCGACCCCCGGCACATAGTCGCCCGCGCATCTGACCCCCACTGGGCCATGCCGCTAGAAATCTGCGATTTCGTGGATGTTCGGACCTCTCAAACCGACCCGCGGCGCTGGCTTCGGAAGCTCTTTCCTGCTACATTCGTGTCGCTGGTAAACCGCGAAAATCGAGCAGTCGCATCGCCGCCCGTCTCGGGCTCTCGTCAATCGAACAAAACCCGTCGGCACTCCGCCGACGCGCCAGTTCGTGACCATGCGATGCAGCCATGCGCCCCTTTGATCCCGCCGAACCCTTCGCAGTATTCCTCCGGAAACGGAGGGGTAGATCAGTCAGTCAGCCCGGCCGAAACTTCGACAACATCAACGTCGAAGCAGGTAGCAACGTGGACGGCATCGCAGTACAGGCAGCCAATCAGAGCGCGGCTCACGCAATTCAGCAGCTGCGCCTGGTCGGTGGGCAATCGGATTGGACTTTCAATCTCCAGAGGGGTCTTGGGACCATTCTGGAACTGTCCGACCCCCGGCGCGAGAGGTACGAGCTGCCCGATAGCCGACCGACGCGGGATCTGCTCGCTGGCGTCTACGGAGCGCTTGGAAACGCTATCCGGTGGGGTACGTCTGATCCCTATATGGGAAAGATCGAGGCCGAGCATCTGACCGAAGGCCTGCTGGCCGCCGCGCGGCTGGTCGAGGCGGTCGACAAAGAAGACACCAGCGCCGACCGGTACATTGATGACCGCACCCGCGTGAAGATCCTCATCCACCACGCCCGAATTGCCGAGCACCGCCAGAACCTGGAAAGGCGCCGGCGAGATCGTGAGCATGGGACCATCGACCAGATATTCGGAAAGGCGGCTAAGGAAGCCGAGTTGTTCGCATGAGCACCAAGACCGGGAACGAATGCCTTGAAATCGCAGTCTCGAAGCTCAGCAGTGCAGCCGAGGGCAGGAACGCCCTTCTGGCCTGCGCTGAAGGCCTTCACGCGCTGATCAACGCCGCCGGTCTCGGTGGGCTTGATCCCGTGCTCTGCGCCGACGCTCAATGTCTTCTGTTTGCCGCTGCGCCGCACGTTGCCGCCGAGACAGCGGGAAGGCTCGCGCCCGAACACATCTTTCATTCGCTCGGCTGCGCCAACGCCGCACTGACCTGCGTGGATCTCGACCGCTACGTCTGGCTCTTGGCAACGGCCCGCGTTCTCGAAAGCGAACTGAGAGCCCTTCACCTTCGGGATCTCGTCGTGGCCTGCAATCAGATCGATCTCGCCCAGGCGATTGCCTGCAACCCACTCGCTGCCGCGACTTTCCACGCCGGCCTGATGACCATGCACTGAGGACGATACAATGCCCGTCAGGAATTCGCCTTATTTCAATTCGCCGGCCGTCGCGGCTATCGCCAGCAACCTCTCGGGATTGTTCGAGCCGCCGAGCGGCGCCGATGTCGCAAACTTCGCGACCGCCGACGCGAAGCGCGCCGAGATGAGCCGGCTCGGGCAACTCTTCGACTACAGCCAGGCGCGGGACTTCGATCAGCAGCGTTTCGATCGCATGGGAGCCGCTGCCGGTCAGTGGACGCCATCTCAGGGCTATTATGCCGTTGACCAGGGCAACGCCACGCAGCGCTACGGCTACGATCGCACCTATCAGGCTTCGACCGAGAACAACGTTCGGGACAACGCCAGGGCGCTCACCGAGCGGGAGATGCAGGAACGCGGCCTGATGGATCGCCAGATGGCTTCGCCCGTGATCCTGGATCAAGGCCAGCGGGCCTATCTGCCAGCGCAGACCGTCGAAGCAACGGACCTGATGTCGATCCTGGAAGGCGCACCCAAGCCGCTCAGCGAGACGGAATGGACCGCACAGCAAAACCAGCGCTTGCTGGACAACGGCCGCCTGACCGACACCGACCTGTTGGACGCCATCATGGGCGACAAGGCCCCAGTGAAGGCGATCGACCCGCGCACCAATCAGCCCTCCTTCATGACACCAGGCGCGGCAACCCGTGCGGGAGCGCAGCCTTATGAAGCGGTAAGCGCTGAGCGCGTTGATAACTATCTGGCAGTCGGCCCGAACGGCGAGGAAATTCGCTTCCCCGGCATCGTCGGCCCTGACGGTCGGATTGTGAACGCCAACACGGGCCATGTCGTGCCGAACGTCATCCGCAAGGAAGGCACCGGAGGCGGCATGTCCTTCGAAGCCGACGGTCAGGGCGGCGTCCGCTTCACGACGGGCGGGACGGGCAACACCGTAAGCCAGCAGACAAACTTGCAGGGCCAGCGAGACGCGGCAACGCAGAGTGCGCGCGAGCTCCAAACGCTCTACGACAACATCTCAGCGGCCGATGTCGGCGCTGCCGGTAATCTGAACGACTTCCTCACGAACTACGGCGCACAGGTGTTCCCGGAAGTAGCGCGCGGCGACGTCACGGCGATGAGGTCCCAGCTTCAGGCGACGACCATGCGCCTTGCCCGCTCGCTTGCGGCCGACAACAGGATCTCCGACACGGATCGCCGCATGGCTGAAGATGTCATGGTAGGCCAGGGGCTCGGCGAAAGTCTGCCGGGGGCAAAGGCCAAGCTCGCTGCTCTGACCGTTTTGCACGCCTATCGCGCGAAATTCTCCGGCTCGTTGGCAAAAGGTGGCGAGCCACTTCCGCCGATCAATGGCGCTGTCCTTGGTCAGTTGGTCGATGAGGGAGATATTTCACCAGCAATCGCGGCAGAGTATCAGCGAACCATGCTTAGCCGCACGAGGGGCGGCCCGACACAGGTTCCGGGCATGGGCATCCTGCAATCGGAGCAGCCTGCGCAAGCGTCTGCCGCGCCGCAGTCGCCCCCGTCCGGCGTCGATCCAGCCGATTGGGAATTCCTGACGCCCGAAGAGAAGAGGCTTTTCGCCCAATGACCCCTGAACAGCAGAAAGCCATTGCCCTCGCTCGCGCCCGTCGCCGCCGCGCAGAGGCCGAACAGATGGCAGTCCGGCCGGAAGATCGCCGCGACAGCCGAGGCGTTCCCGGCGGTCCCGATCTGCCTGCGATCCCGCCGCCTGGCTTCGGCGAGCGTGCGATCGACGCGGCCGCCACGGTTATGGGCGCGCCGCTCGATGCCGCCGACAGCGTTCTGAGCAGCATCTTCGGGGTGCCGCCTTCCGAGATCTCTGCGGCCGATCTGATCGGCTCGGGCGTGCACGCCGTGACCGGAATGAGGGAAAACCGCCGCATCGAAGCGACCAATCCGGGCATCCAGCCGGGCGGCGCTCCGCTCAGTGAGCGGGCTTATTCCTCGTTCCTGAATACGCCCGAGGCCCGCGACCGCTATCTGACGAACACCTACGGCGCGGAGAATGAAGGCTGGTATGTCCTGAACGACCAGTTCGGCAATCCGACCGATCGGCGCGTGGTTCGGGATAAGGACGGCATCGAACGGCTGTTCAACCCTCCGGGCATTGACATTGGCGATATCGCCAGCATGTCCGGCGGTGTGCCTGATCTCGTCGGCGCCATCGGCGGCGCGGCGGCATCGGTGCCGGCCTATTCCGTGAGCCCGGCAGTCGGCATCCCCGCGTCGGCGGTGATGTCAGCGGCAGGCGCTCAAATGGTCGGTGAAACAGTCGGCCGGCTCTTCCCCGAGAACCGGGAAGTCGAGCCGTCGATTGTTGACGACGTTCTGCCCCGCGCCGCTGGAGAGGCCAGCGTGGACGCGCTCCTTGGGACCATCTTCGGGGGCGCAGGCCGGCTGGCATCCGGCGCGACGAATTGGGCCAAAGCTCCCTTTGCCAAGTCGGCATCCGATCCCATCGCGACTGAATTCCGGCAGGCATCCGGGCGCCTGCGCTCCCAGGGCTACGATATCGCCCCGCTGGCATCCGAAGAGGGCGCGGGCGGATTTGTGCCGCGCCTCGAAGGCATGCTTGAAAAGCTGCCCGGATCGAGCGAAGCGATGCGCCAATATCGCCAGCGTGGCGATCAGGCCGTTGCCCGTTTCCAGGATGATCTGGCCGGCGGCGTCGATCCGAACCAGGTCGGGCGGGAAGCCGTGGGCGAGCTTTCGACGCAGCGGCAGAACCTGACGATTGATCGTGAGCAGGCACTGACCCGCGCCGATCAGGCCATTGACCGGAACCAGACGAATTTGACCGAGCGGCAAGGCCCGCTGATGTCTGCTGAAGGTGCAGGCCAGCAAACGCGCGCAGGGCTGGACCGTGCGCGACAGGAATTCAAGGACGAGGCCAAGCGGCTCTATGACGCCGCGCGTGCCGCTCCCGGCGGGCAGGACGCAATCGTGAATGTCGGCCCGGTTCGGGACCAGGTGGCCCGCATCCGCGAGGCGCTGCCCCCAACGGCCGATGGCAGCCCCAGCAACCGTTTCACGCCGCAGGGCCTTTCCCGCTTCCTGCTTGGCGTGGATGACATCGCCGAGAACGTGACGATTGAGCAGGCCCGACAGATGCGGTCCCTGATCATGGACGCGATCGACGACAAGACGCTGATGCCAGGAGTGCCGGAACGCTACCTGAACCAGTTGAACCAAGCGATCTCTCGCTCGATTGACGACAGCGTTGCCCGTGCCGGCACGCCGGAACTGCGCCAGGCGCTTTCCCGAGCGAACCGCTACTATGCGCAGAACATCGACCGCTTCAACCGCAAGGGCATCGCGGAGACCTATCGCGAGCCGACGCAATCGGGCTTTGTGGAAGACAACAAGCTGGTCGAGCGGCTGCTTTCCGGCCGGGGCAATCCGGGCGTGATCCGCGAAACCCGCGACCTGATGGGCGCTGACAGCCGCGAATGGGCTGCTACCAGAAGGAGCGCCGTAGAGCAAATCCTGGACACCGGGCGGGACCAGACCCGGCAGGGCCGCAAGGTGGTCAACGTTGACGGGCTCGTGGAGCGACTGAACCGCCTCGATGATGAAGCCGTTACCGAGCTTTTCGGCGTTGCCGATGCTCAGCAACTGAGAAATATGGCCGTCGATATCTCCAATCGTTCGAAGTATCTCGACGCGGAGGCGCTATCCCAGAACGGCACGCCGAACATCATGAGCCAGCTTCGCGCCGCAGCCGTCGCCGAGGATCAGATCGCGAAACAGTACCGGGACAGCGCAATCGGGCCTTTCCTGCGTGGCGAGAACGGCGCGGCTGCCAAGCTGAACGCCGAAGAGCTTGTCCCGTGGCTCTATCGCCGGGCTTCGCCCAATGAGGCCTTGCAGGTCATGACCAAACTGCCGGCGCCGATGAAGGCCCAGGTCGAGCGTGGGATCGTCGCGGACATCGTTGAAAGCGCGATCAGCCGCGGTGGTGGCGATATGTCGGCCGTGCGCCGTCTGGTCACGAATGAAGCGAACCCGGCAGACAGTCAGGGCATCGCGGAATTGCTCGGGGCCGGCAAAGACAGCGTGAGCCGCCAGCAGGCTGATCGCATCAACGCGCTCGTGTCGCCTGAGAACCGTCAAGCCCTGCGGGATCTGGCCTTGATCACGGCTCGCCGGCAGGAACGCGACGCCACAACCAGCGCAATCGGTGGCCTCGCAGCCGGTGCCGCAGTCACGGGCATGCTCTCGTCACCGGGCCGGGCTTTCCAGGGCGCTGTTGTTGCCCGCGGTCTTGCGGCGCTGATCACGCAACCGGGCTTCAGGCGCTGGATGACCAACACCAACCGGAAGACCATGAGCCCCGGCGCGCAAGCCCAGATGACGGCGCTGACGCCCCAAGCGATCGGTCTCGCTGGCAATGCGTTGGCCGAGAACTCCGATGTTCAGGCCGCTCTTGAGTGGTTGAACGCCGGCGCGTCCCAGATCAACGAAGCGGGCGAGCGTGTGACCCGGCCGCCGCGAGGCGCTGGATCGTGGGAAGACTTCTTCGAGCGCGAAATTGCAAGGTAAAGCCATCGCGCCCAGTGACTACCAACCACCGGGTCTGACCGAGGCGGCGCGAGCGCCGCAGCGGTTGCCGGCAGCGTCATACTGCCAAGAGTATTGGCAATTTCCCGAATAAGTCGGCGGTGGCCTGTAGTACCCGCCACCGCCCCCGCAATTGCTGCTGGCGCATACGGCGATCGCTGCACCAGCCAGGGCAACAGCAGCGATCGCCACTGCGGCTTGATCTTCCTGCTGCACAATGGCCGGGCATTGATAGAAAGCTGCGCCTCTCGACGCCAATTCCGCCGCGATTTGCCTAAGAAACTTCGGATCCTGCCCCTTGAGATACGTTCGGCAGAGCGTCGAGGTGCTGACTGCCTTGGGGTCCTTCTCGAACTGCGCTTGTGTCGTTGAGCAGCCCGTAAGTGCGAATGAAGCGGCCAAGGCTGTAACGCCGGCAATTCGAAATTTTGCGAAAGTGTAGATCATGATGGCTTCCCCTCACCCGATCCCACACAACTAAAGATTTTCATGTATCGCAACAACTATTCCTGCGACACATGGTTACTCGCCGCGATCAATGGGGTTTCGTTGCAAGACCAGGCAGCGCCGTTCAGGCGCACCAATCGATCTTCTTCCCTTTTCGCCACTCTCTGGCGAAACCTTCTCGGATCATCTCTTTTCCGACCTCGCGCCCATTCGGGAGGTAGACGTTTACCAGCGGCCGACCGTAACGATCTTTGCCCTTGGCTTCGATCCGTAGGCTTTTCCCCTTGATCATTTCTGAGAGCCGAAACTTGGCAAGCTGCGCCATTTTCCGCTCTTTGTCGCACTTCGCGTGGCTGCCCATCTCGGGGGTGTCGACGCCGCGCACATTCACGACGCCTTCGCCCAGGAGACGCATGTTTTGGCCGTCGCATTTCAGAGTGTCGCCATCGACAACTGAAAGCGCCGCGCAGATTATCAGTGCTGAGATCATTTTTTCTCCGTTACGCCCAACCGAGCAGCTTCGCTATCGTCGCGGCTGCCGAAGCTATCGCGGAGAGGATGAGCATTGCGAGCAGCGCGATCAGTAGCCAGTCTTTCAACGTCAGAGCTGCCGCTGATCGAGTTGGATAAGTTGGTCGTCAGGGAGGGGGCGTTGCAGCGCCTTTGCCTCGCTCCACGGCGCCGATAACCACGTCTCGATGTCAGCGCTCTCGCGCAAAATGACGGGCATAGCCTTGGGATGGATCGGTCCGACCACGCCGTTGGGTTCCGTCGTCAGGAAGCCGAACAGGTCGTCGCTCGTCAGACCGTCCTTCACCTTCCGCACGCTTTCCCACTGCGAGACCCAGATCCCCGCAAAGAACATCAGGCTCGCTCTCGTCGCCGGCGAACCAGGCGTTTGGGACCGCGCCACCTTCTGTCTTTGAAGCGGGATCAGGCTCGGCAAATCGTGTGATCGGCACGACGCGACGATTCTCGACGCCCAGCCACCGCTTCCAGTGGGAACTGTTCGTGTTTCGAATATTGGTCGTGCCGCGGTCCGGCTCATGCTTCAGCAGATGGTCGAAATCGACAGGCTTGCCCTTCTCCCGCAGCTTGTCGGCTCGTTTCGAGGCCGCAGCGAAGAGCGCTTTTTGGGACGACGGCATACCCCACCGCACCATCACCGCTTCGCGGTCCGGACCGTTGTTACGAACGATCGGCGCCATCTGATCCGGGTAGACGTTCAGTGAAGACTCCAGGTTGCCCAGCCGATCAATCGCTTTGGTGAAGGCCCGGATAGCTTCCTGATTGGTGGTGATGTTGTAGAGATTGCAGATGTGGACGGCTCCTCCCTCGTCAGGAGTTGAGTATATGGACAACACGATTGCTTGCAATCAGATGTTCGGCCTGTTGATGCAAATTTAATCTGCTGGCCAAGACGGTGTTCGCTACGCGCGTAACTGAAAAACGTTCTTGGATGTGTCCATTCCAACCCGTATCGCGGTTTCCATGATAAGCGCTCCTTCCGCTCATTGCTCCATGGCTATCATGCCACGGATCTCCGAGGTCTCAGAGCCGCCCACACCAACACATTGGGCGCCTCGCTAGTTGACGGCGACGGCGATAGTAGCACGGCAACACGGGGCCACAACTTAACCAGATGCTCACGCGCGACCGGCGGCAGGATCCCTCCGACGGTTGCGTGTTTGAACTCTTACCTGCGATCGCAATTTGTGTTACGCCACCGCAAGCGGGCGGGCGGTTAACTGTATCCCGGTCAAGCGCGTCCACAAAAGGAGATCGACAACTGTGGGAAGTGACAAGGCTAAAGCCATTCAGCTTGTACTATTTTTGGCCGAAAGCAGCCACATGCGGGCCGATGGTTTGTTCAGCACGTTCTTCGGAATGGAGCCGGACAATTTCTCTTCACGCAAACCTACCATGCAAGACCCCACCACGAGCATCGCAACAGGGATGATTGAAGAGGCGGTTGCCGAGATCCGCGTTCAGCTCGGGAGGGTTGACTTTGTTTTATCAGCGCCCGATGTCGAAGGGCTTGCGGAAGGTAGCGAATACGACTCCCTGATCTCGTTTTCGAAATACACCCGACGTATGTTGGAGTATCTTGATCGCGCGGCGGACTCTCTCCCTCGCTGTTTTCGCCTTGCCCTCGTCGGGGCTGTGATTTGGCCGGTCGGCACACTTACGGAAGCGCAGAAACTTCTTCTTGATTGCATTGGGTTCGATGTGCCTGTGGCTTCAGATACGACCGATCTATCTTTTTCTCTGAACAAGAGAGTTATGCTTGATGACCGGCAAACTGTACTTAATAGGCTGCTCCGCTACAATTGTGTGGAGACACGGATTTTTCAGATACTGCCACCAAGCCCAGTAATGTCGGAGCCGATCAGCCAGAACACCTATGGCATGCACCTCACGGTTGACATTAACACTGTTCCAACCAATATAATATATGAAAGAGAGCGTATGCGCACCACGTTCCACGCGATGGGCGACGAGCTCTTGCGTATCGGAGTGGAAGGAAAGCTGAATGCCCTCTATCACTTCTAGTCAGCTGTCTATGACGCCCGGCATAGCACCGGCGAGAGAGCCTAGCCCTCAGGGAACCGTCGAATGGTCTCCGCTCGACATCTTTGGCAGCAGCAGCTGGTCGCAGGTTCGCGAAGATAAGGTCGTATATGAGGCGAGCATTGGCGACTATGCGCTAAGCAACCATTCTGCTCGACAGGAGCACTTTGCGTGCCTCGTTCACACAATAGATGCGTTGACCGAGAACCATGAAGATCCGTCGTTTTTTCTAGAAAAGGACGTCGCAGAGAGAGCACGACATACAGCGTGGGTTTTGTTTCAGAATACTAGACTTGAGGCTCCAAAGCTGATGACTCAAGACGGAGAGGTAGCAGTTTTTACTTGGTTTGACGGCGCATGCAAAAGACTTATTTCTGTCGACGACGAGCTTACTGGGATGACGACCATCAACGTGAAATCAATGATCAAGTGTAGCATGGATTTCGATGGTGATACCGGGCAGCAAATTGCGAGCTTGCTTAGCGAGTTGAAGGAGCTCTCTTCTTCATCGGTCCGCTGAAGATGTCATTCAATAGAACAGAGTGTTGCGCCACGGCCTACGGCGACGACGAGTTTTGTCGATCGGTACTTTATCCGCGTGGGTTCAAGGATGGGTCGTTTGATCCTGCGCAGTTTCTAGAGATTCAGACGTCCAGCGAAAACCCTGATGTGTCTGTTATGTCAATATCGTCAGCGTTCCTACTTAAGGGCACAGGCGCAATTCATGCTTATGGTTGCCTGACCGCAGAACGCGCAAACGCGAGGATCGCGGAAAGATCTGGAACCTCTCCTGACTCCGCGAAACGCCGGCGATATCTCGGATACTATACCTTTACCCGTCGCATGGCCCTAGGCTTAGGCACGGCGCTGCATGACGTTGGAGTGGAGTGCAGGCCGGAGGACCACGGCGACCATGCTCACTTCCAGCTTGAGCTGTACAAAAAGGACGTTGAAAGCGCGTCAAAGCGGGACTACCGCAACGACAAGGTCGATATCAGAAACGCACTCGACCTTTTGCTGAGCGGTCCTCATCGGCATGTATGCGAGTGCGACGAAGACGAGCGAGGCGTATTGGAAGAGGTTGATCTTCCGTCCAGGCCAGTTCCAAGGGAATGACGCCAACGATGGCTCATTATTCGTCTGCCCCTTAGAGCCTGACTCGAAAAGATCTCAATAGCTATGGCACCTTGCGAGCCTGCGGGTGAGAATGCGGATGTGGGCGATGAGCATCCAGGCTTCAGCGGAAGCGATTGATTTCTCCCAATCCTTTGCCAGTCGCCTGCATCTGCCAAGCCAGGCGAATGTGCGCTCGACGACCCAGCGACGCGGCAGCACTTCGAAGCCTTTTGCTTTGTCGGTTCGCTTGACGATCTGGAGCGTGAAGTTCGCGACCTTGTGCAATGCGCCCCGCAGTTTCGGACCGGCATAACCGCCATCGGCAAAGATATGCCTGAGCCACGGCCAGCGTCTGACGATGGTTTTGAGAGCCGCCGCTGCACCATCGCGGTCTTGAACGTCAGCACCGTGAACGACGAGCCCCACCATCAAGTCGAGCGTGTCGACGATGATATGGCGCTTGCGGCCCTTGATCTTCTTGCCCGCGTCATAGCCCGCAATCCCGCCGCTTCCGGTCGTTTTGACGCTCTGACTGTCGATCACCCCTGCCGTCGGCGAGGCTTCCTTTCCTTCCAGTTCTCGCGTCTCCATTACGAGATGATGGTTGATCCGCAGCCACAAGCCAGTCGCCCGCCACTCGTAGAAGTAACCCTGCACGGTTGAATAAGGTGGAAAATCCTTCGGCAGCATCCGCCATTGGCATCCGGTCGACGCGATGTAAAGCAGTGCGTTCAGAACCTCGCGCAACTCCGTCTTGCGCGGTCGACCGAGCCTGCGTGGCGTCGGCATGAACGGGGCGATCAACGTCCATTCCCTGTCCGTCAGATCACTTGCGTAACGCCCTATCCGTCGGCCATATTGGCGACGGGTGAAATCAGTCCAGCCCATGGCGGTCTCCATCGAATCTTAAGCAAATCCGAAGGAATCACAACTGCCTGATTTCACTCAACTCTTTTTCGGTCAGGTTCTTAGAGTTTGACCTTCCACCAGTAAGCCGGTGGTTGAAACGGTCCTGCTTGCTCTCAAAGACACGGCGCGCGATCTCCAGGGAGCAGGCGTCACGGCGCCCGTTCTGTTCCTCACCGATCGCGACAACGGCGACCACTATTTGACGCCTGCCCAGGTAATCGAACTGGTCAACGCCGGCAAAGCCTTCATGCAGGTTTTGCACGAGGCCAAGCGAGCGCTGAAGGCGGCAGAACCGATCCCGGTGAACTACTATGACGACAGCTACTGGCCCTAGCGTTGGGTCTCCAGAGGTTGCGGCGCGGGTTCTCAACGTCTGATTTGTCGAGTACAAACCCGATGAGACAACCGTTCGTTGGGAGGCGTACTTGGACCTGGCTACATCACTCTCTGCTGTGACTGCTGCGCTCGCACTGGTGAAAGAGCTCAAGCAGATTGACGCTCAGTTCGACAAGGCTGAACTCAAGCTCAAGATTGCAGGACTTACAGAGGCCTTGTCGGACGCAAAGCTGGGATTGGTAGAAATCGCTCAGGAGATGGCAGAGAAGGACGCGGAAATTCGGCGTCTTTCTGAGCTTCTGGCGTACAAAGCCAGCAACCTAGTGGAGCAAGGCGCGTTCAGGTATTTCGCCAATGAAGCTGGTGAGGCGTCCGGCGTCCCTATTTGTCCGGTCTGCGAGAAGAAGGGGCTGTTCCTCAAACTGGCGCAGGATCGCTCAAAGGGCGCGGGAGCGGTGACCTATGTTTGCCCAAGCTGCAAGGCGAATTATGGCTACTCGGGCATCATTGCAAAGCCCTAGGCCGGATTAACTGTCTCGTGTAGGTCTCACCGGAATTTGTGGAATTGCACACACGAAACTTCTCGCGTTCGGCTGGCCCGGATTGGGGACACAGAAGGTCAGCTTGCTTCTGTTGCCGCTTTGAGTGCCAGCAACTGCCTCGCGCCAGCTTCATTGAGCCAAGCGAGGTGCATCTGTAAACTGTCGACGCGATGGAGCGGGTAATCGTCCCAAAGCCCAATCATCCCACCGTCTGCAATGTTAAACATTCGCCGTATGCCGAGAAGCAGCTCTGCCGACGCGTACGCATCTCCAAGCCTAACCTCGTTCGTATAGCGAGCAAGCGCCTGGAAGCAGACTAGCCACAGCGAAACCAGTTCGAGCAGAGGTATGTCGCCGTCGTGGCTGCTAATATAACGTCGAACCTCAGCGTTCCAGTTCGCGTTTGGCCGCAAAAGCCGCTTCTTGAGTAGCGTCAGTTCCAGTGTGTGTTCTTCAAGGTTGCTGCTCAATGACGCATGCAGCGGTGGAAGATCCACATGAAGAACGTAGTTTCGCAAGTCCCTCATCAATGGAAACGCGACCGAGCTGTCTCGGATCTTATCTCGCGCAGCCTTCCAATTGAGTGTGACCTCAGAGCGCTTACCATAGGTCTGGCTGAAATGGATCTCTTGATGGTCGATGTATGAACCGAACGAAGCCGACAGATTGAGGAGCTTTCTCGACACCTCCATGAAGATGTCATCAAACTCTTGGCCGAGGTCAAGATTATGTGACGCGTAGCTGTGCAGCACATCCTCGCATGTCTCTATCAGGTCTTGGTAGTTATACATCACGCACTTGTAGATGTGCAGCGAACTCAACGCGTTCTGAATGGCACGATCTGCGTCGAGAAGTTTCTCCCGATCCTCAGTCGTTAGCTCTTTGGCGATATTGACGGATAACTTCGGCTCACTATCGGAAACGACATTGCAGACGTGAACAAGTCCGCATCTCTCAGACATTGTAACCCCTTAAAGCTGTTGGTTTCTAGGCGCCTAGTCCTTCATGTGAAGCCACGGTGGGTGGGCGAAGCAGTCTGGTCAAGTGTATACCGCCGAGAACTCGCCTCAAAGCTGATCTGATCGGCAGTAGTGCATCGCGCACCTGATGCCGTTTGGCGTCGGCGCGTCATTCAACGCGCAGCCGTTGCCGCGCGCGATCCGGTTGAGCAGATCCGGCATCACCACGTCGCTGCCGACACGCGCAATCATCGCGTTGCCGTCGTAACGGCGCCGGATCTCGCATTTCAGACATTCGACGTGGATCTTGCGGCCGGCGAACTCGGATAGGGTCCGGGCTCCCTTGTAAGCATGCATGGGCGGTCACTCATGGGCCGCCGCATATGGCCCGGTTGTTCGTTGATGTCGCCGCCGGGTTCTCTATCGCCTGTAAGCCATGCAAGCGCAAGAACCCTCTAGACTGGCTCACGAAAGAGGAGCGCTGCGCAAGCCCGTTGGCTTAGGCTAGCAAAGCCGGAGAAAGTGCCCGGGGATTATGATTTACTTCAGCGGGGGCGCGAGGCGCATCAATCCATCTGAGGAGGGGGAACATATGAGATATTCGTGGGCAGACACCGTATCGCTTTTCATAGCAGGCTGCCTTTTTTACTCTATCATTCCCGAGACGCAGGATCGTTTGGTGGCGCTAGGGATCATCTGGTGTTTGTATATTCGAGCGCGGGCACTGGTCCGTCACGAAATTGCCCGGCAGGTTGCGATAGCGCGAGGGTGAAGCCCGTAGCCGGTCTAGGTAACAGACAAGCACCCGCTATCGTGTTTCACGAGCCCTGCTTTGCCCGCTTCATCTCGACCACATTGCCGGGCTTCCTCGGCTCGCAGTAGTTAGCCCATGCAACCATGAGCTTCCGCCGCTTCTCCAGCGCGTCGCTGCGCCGATAGGCCCGCTCCGTCTGATCGCCGACGACATGGGCCAGCGCAGCTTCTGCTACGTCCCGAGGAAACGCCGTCTCGTTGCCGCTCCAGTCGCGGAAGGACGACCGGAAGCCGTGAACTGTGACATCGACCTTCATCCGTCGCAGGATCATGTCCATTGCCATGATCGACAGCGGGCGCCCTTCCTTCTGGCCTGGGAACACATAGGCGTCAGGCTCGGCGCCGAGGCCAGAAAGCTCGGTCAGGATCTCGACAGCCCGAGGCGTCAGAGGAACGCGATGTTCCCGCCCGGCCTTCATCCGTTCAGCGGGAATGGTCCACAACGCTGCCTTGAGGTCGATCTCTCGCCACGTTGCGCCGAATGTCTCGCCAGTTCGCGCCGCCGTCAGGATGGTGAATTCGAGGGCTCGCGCCGCCATTGCCTCGCGTTCCCGCAGATCCGCAATGAACGCCGGAACGTCTTCGTAGGGCATGGCGGCATGATGGCCCCGTGACAGCTTCTTGCGTTTCGGGAGCAGGTTCGCCAGATGCCCGCGCCAGAGGGCCGGGTTTGGTTCGGAGCGATGGCCTTTCGCCTTGGCCGCGTCCAGCACCCGCTCGATACGACCGCGCAACCGGGCGGCCGTCTCTGGCTTCGTGAGCCAAATCGGCTTCAGCACCTCAAGCACGTCGGCCGTTGTGATCACATCGACGCGTTTCGCTCGCAGCGGCTCGGCGTAGACCTTCAGCGTCATCTTCCATTGGTCTAGGTGCTTCGCATTTCTGAACTGCGGGGCCATTGCGCTGATGAAGTCGTCAGCCTCTTCCCCGAACGTGGGAACGATGATCGGGGTGCTGTTCTTTGCCGCGATCGGATCAACACCCGCCTGAAGGTTTGCCCGCGCCTCACTGGCAAGCTCGCGAGCCCGAGCAAGCGTGACGGCCTTCAGACCGCCCAGGCCCATCTCTCGAAGCGTACCGTCTCGCCGGTACAGGAAGACCCAACGCTTCGCGCCGCTCTTGTCGACAACCAGGTAGAGCCCGCCGCCGTCGCCGTGCCGGCCCGGCTTGGTGATTGCAGTCACGCCGCGGGCGCTCAGTTTGTTCAGTGCGAGAGCCATATTCACCCCAACAGTTACCCTAACAGATGACTGCAATTCTATGGGACAGCATGACACATGTCGATACGGGTAAAATCCTAAAATGCTGGAATAAAACGACTAAATGCGACGATCTGGGACGCGATGAAACGGCAGTATGACGGACACCCTCTCCGCCATCAGGAATCCGAGTAGGCCGGATTCTACAAAGCTGCATTCCGCTTCTGGTTCGTTCTCCTAGGACTCTTCAACACTGCGCTTGTCTTGCGCGTATACGCACGACGTGGTCGAGGACCCAGCCCCATGCCTCAGCCAGGACGACGGCGATCAGGTTGCGTCCGCCTGCGTGACAGTTGCGCCTGCCCATGCCATACGGGTGCCCGCAACCAACCAGGCCGTCTTCTCCATGATCCGTATCGACAATATCAGCAAGTCAAATAGCCACCGTATCCTCTACATCGAGGCCTCGGCAGCGCTGAACCGTGGTGAGAAGATCGGGCTCGTCGGGCCGAACGGGGCGGGGAAGACGACGCTCTTTCGGATGATCACTGGCGAGGAACTGCCCGACGAAGGGCAGGTCTCCGTCGAGAAGGGTGTGACGATCGGCTATTTCGACCAGGATGTCGGCGAGATGACCGGACGATCGGCCGTTGCCGAGGTGATGGAAGGGGCAGGGCCGGTCAGCGTCGTGGCGGCGGAGTTGCGTCTGCTGGAGGCGGCGATGTCGGATCCGGACCGCATGGATGAAATGGACGCGATCATCGAGCGCTATGGCGAGGTGCAGGCGCGTTACGAGGAACTCGACGGTTATGCGCTCGAGGGACGCGCCCGCGAGGTTCTGGCGGGACTGAGCTTCAGCCAGGAAATGATGGACGGCGACGTCGCCAATCTGTCGGGCGGCTGGAAGATGCGTGTGGCGCTTGCCCGTATCCTTCTGATGCGCCCGGACGTCATGCTGCTCGACGAGCCGAGCAACCATCTCGATATCGAAAGCCTGATCTGGCTGGAGGAATTCCTGAAAGGTTATGACGGCGCGCTGTTGATGACATCCCATGACCGGGAGTTCATGAACCGGATAGTCACCAAGATCATCGAGATCGACGGTGGCACGCTGACGACCTATACCGGCGATTACGGCTTCTACGAAGAACAGCGGGCGCTGAACGAGAAGCAGCAGCAGGCTCAGTTCGAGCGCCAACAGGCAATGCTGGCCAAGGAGATCAAGTTCATCGAGCGGTTCAAAGCCCGCGCCTCTCATGCCTCGCAGGTTCAGAGCCGGGTGAAAAAGCTTGAAAAGATAGACCGCGTCGAACCGCCACGCCGGCGACAGACGGTCGCCTTTGAATTCCTGCCGGCGCCACGCTCCGGCGAAGACGTGGTCAATCTCAAGAACGTCCACAAGGCCTATGGCAGCCGGACGATCTATGACGGTTTCGATTTCATGGTACGGCGGCGCGAACGCTGGTGCATTATGGGCATCAACGGTGCCGGCAAGTCGACCTTGCTCAAACTGGTCACCGGCACTGCCGCGCCGGACAAGGGGAACGTCTCGCTCGGGGCCGGCGTCAAGCTCGGCTATTTCGCCCAGCACGCCATGGACCTACTCGCCGGCGAGAGCACCATACTGCAATGGCTGGAGGAGCGCTTTCCAAAGGCTGGGCAGGCGCCGCTCCGGGCGCTCGCCGGCTGTTTCGGCTTTTCGGGTGATGACATCGAGAAGCGTTGCCGGGTGCTCTCTGGCGGCGAGAAGGCGCGGCTGGTGATGGCCGCGATGCTGTTCGACCCGCCGAATTTCCTCGTACTCGATGAGCCGACCAACCACCTCGATCTCGATACGAAGGAGATGCTGATCAAAGCACTTTCGGCTTACGAGGGCACCATGCTGTTCGTCTCTCACGATCGCCGCTTTCTGTCAGCGCTTTCCAATCGCGTGCTGGAACTCACACCGGACGGCATCCACCAATATGGCGGTGGGTATGCCGAATACGTCGAACGCACCGGGCAGGAGGCGCCGGGTCTGCGCGTTTGACGGGACACGTCCGGCCGGAGGATTGCGGCCTCGGCCTCACTCTTTCGTGTATCGCCGCGCCGCGGCGTAGCGGATCATTCTTTCGCCATACGCGTTCCCCAACACTGTCCGGGCGCTTCGGGCAGAGACCCGCTTGCGGGCATCGAGGCCAACAAGAGGAGTAACAGGGATGCAGAAGATTCTTGCCGCCGCACTTTCCGCGCTGCCGCTCGCTACGAGCGCAGGATCGGCAATTTCCGCTGACACAATTACACGGGTCGAGCCGGCGCCGACTTTCCGCGAGAACGGGGCAAGTGGTGGTGTTCGGATCGGTTATCTTGATTGCACGATCGGTGGCGGTGTCGGTTATGTCTTGGGTTCCGCCAAGGACGTGGAATGCGCGTTCACGTCCGCAATCGGCAGTGAACCGCTTGACCGCTATGTCGGCGTCGTGCGGAAAATGGGCATCGATGTCGGCTTCACGACACGCAGCCGATTGGTCTGGGCAGTCTTTGCCCCCACAGCCGGATACCATCTGGGCTCGCTCGGCGGCCTCTACCAGGGTGCCACGGCCGAGGCGACGCTCGGCGCGGGCGTCGGCGCCAATATCCTGGTCGGCGGAACGTCGGGCTCGATCCACTTGCAGACGATCAGTCTCAGCGGGCAACTCGGGCTCAATCTTGCGGCCACCGGCACTTCCGTCACCTTGACGCCGGCCGGCTGAACGAAGACGCGGCGGGGGTCTCCACGGGCACCGCCTTTGTCGGCGAGTGGATTGAACGTCGCAGTCGGCATGGCCTCGCATCGGAATCGTCCTTGAGGCGCGGCGGAAGGTAATTTAGCGTGGGACGCTCTTCTGACTTCGTTTCCTTGGAGAGAGGTCCTGGTGTTCATCCGTCCGGCCCGTGAGGACGATCTCGTTGCGATTTACGGCATCTGTCTCGCCACCGGCGATTCAGGCCGTGACGCATCGGGGCTCTATTCGGATCCGCAGTTGATCGGCCAAATCTACGCGGCGCCGTACCTTCTCCTGGAGCCGCATCTGGCCTTTGTCGTTACAGACCAGGACGGCGTCGGCGGCTATGTCGTCGGTGTCGAAGACACCCGATCGTGGGAAAAGCGCCTCGAACGGAACTGGTGGCCGCCTTTGCGGCGAAGATACGTCGATCCCGACGAGTCCTGTCGGCCTCGCTGGACTCCGGACCAGTGTCTGGCCCATCTCCTCCATCACCCAAAGGCAGATCCCGCCGTGGTGTGCGAAGACTATCCTGCACACCTGCACATGAACGTCCTGCCGAGGCTGCAGGGCCAGGGCGCCGGACTTGCGCTTCTGGAGTCCTGGGTCACTGCGGCGGTGGCGCGCGGTGTTCGTGCGGCACATGTCGGTGTCAATCCGGCCAATGCCAGGGGCGCGCGTTTCTGGAAGCGGGCAGGCTTCGCGGAACTGCAAGTTCCGGGCGAAAGAGGCGATGCCTTGTGGCTCGGACGCCTGCTATAGATCTCCTCACGACCTGAGCAAGCTGGAAGGTGTAACAGGATGAGCAGCGCCCCGAAGATCAAGGTACGGCCCACGGGTGCGACGGCCACTATGGGGCGCACTGGCTTTCCACATGTCGTGTCGGAGACGGGCGGAGTGATCGGCATCAGAACCGGAGCCGCGGAGGCGGGTTTTAACCCGCTCGACCTGCTCTACGCTTCGTTATCGGCATGTCTGGCGATGAGCGCCCGCATCGCGGCGAGCAGGCTCGGCGTGCTGGATCGCCTCACGAGCGTCACCGTACACGTCACAGGTTCAAAGGTATCGGACGAACCTTCGCGCATCGCGCGCTTTGATGTCGAATTCAGGATTGCCGGGGACTTCGATGAAGCGACGATAGACGAAATCGCTCGTCTTGCCGAAGAGGGAATCTGCACGGTGAGCAACACCATCAAGGGGCAGCCGGACTTCGCGATCACAGTCGCGGGCGCGAACGGATGTCACGACGCTGGAGTATGATCGCGTGGCGGCCTCTCAAATGGAGCCCGCTTCGACCATGTAGCTACCGGCGGTGCACATGCGCGCATCGTCGGAGGCGAGAAAGAGAACCATGCGCGCGACGTAGACCGGATCGATCAGATCCGGAAGGCACTGCCGGCGTCGATGTGCCTCAAGCTTTTCGGGCGTCGCCCACAGCTCCTTCTGACGATCGGTCATGATCCAGCCGGGAACGACGGCATTGACGCGGACGCGATATTGGCCGAGCTCGCGGGCCATCGTGCGCGTCAGACCGTGCACTGCGGCTTTGGCCGTCGCATAGGCCGGAAATCCGTCTGCCGCTTCCCACCAGCTGTTGGAGCCCAGGTTGATGATGGATCCGCCGCCGAGAGCGATCATGTCCGGCGCAACTGCCTGAATGGCGAAGAACTGGTGGCGCAGATTGGTATTCATCCGATCGTCCCAGTACTCGGGGGTAAGATCGCGCCAGTCGTGCCGGTCGTCGCGGGCGGCATTGTTGACGAGGACAGACGCCGGACCGAGACGTCCGCGGAGCGCGGCGCAGGCGGCCTTGAGTGCGGTGACGTCCCTCAAATCACAAATCTCGTAGTCGATCTGGCCCGCTTCTGACGCCAATCTGGCGCTGGCTTGTGCGTCGAGATCGATGAAACCGACCCGACAGCCCTGGGCTGCGAAAGTGAGAACGATTTCGGCGCCGATGCCAGAGGCACCACCGGTCACAAGCACCGTCTTGCCGGCAAGGCTGGGATAGGTCGCGAAGGCGTCGCTCATTTGTTTCTCCAGATCTGTTCCCGCGCACGGCGGAGTGGTCTAGGCTTCCGGCTCACCGCTGATCAACCTTCATAGTCGGCGTCGTTCACCTGCTCCAGCCATTCGACCGCTACTCCGTTCAGAGCCTCCTGAATGGCGATGTGGGAGACTGCCGTCGTGGGGGTCGCGCCGTGCCAGTGCTTTTCGCCGGGAGCGAACCAGATGACGTCACCTGCCTGCACCTCGCGTCGTGGTTTTCCCCAGGCCGCCACCCATCCGCGTCCGGCAGTGATGATGAGCGTCTGGCCAAGCGGATGAGTGTGCCAGGCGGTACGCGCGCCGGGCTCGAAGGTGACATGGAGCGCACGCAAGCGGGCCGGTTCTGGAGCGTCGATGATCGGGTCCTGACGGACCGCACCGGTGAAATAGGCCGGGGAGGGTACCGTGGAGGCTCGTGATCCGCAGCGAATGATTTCCATCTGTGTCCTCCCGCTCGTTGCAGCTTCCGTCATTCCGGCGCCTCATAGGCCTTCCATACCGGCGGTCGGTGATTCGTACCTGTCAGCGCAGTCCTGAGTGCTCTTTCCGACTTGTAGCTTTCCGCTCGGCTCAAGCTTTGCGCAAGCGAATTCTCTTACGGACGAAGGATCAGCCGGGATGTCGACCGGCCTTTGAGGGGACAATGATATGTCGAACGAAGCCGATCACTTCTTCCATCGCCAGGACCGCGACGTGCAGGTCCTCATCGCCGAAAACAAGGGCGATGAACTGACCGATATCCTCGTGGAGGCGCTGTACGATGCCTTTCGCATCCTGCGCGACGAGGCGGAAGGCGAAACACTGCACTAGTGCGGCGGAACTGACGTTTCCGTCATTGCCCGCTGCCGACGACGGTCCAGACCCCGTCCGCGGACCGCGCAACTTCATCGAATGCCATGGACATTCAGCTTTGCCTGCATCATGCCGTTTTTCGAATGCTAGACTCTGCGCGGTGATTCGCATCGTGCCGGCCGGAGGCCGGCCAGTACCAATTCCAGCGGCCTGCGCCTCGCGCTGAGCGGCTTCAACGGCTCCGGGAGACGAGCATGACGGACAACAGGAAACCGGAGATTACCGAAATGCGGCCCAAAATTGCGGTCATCGGTGTCGGCGGCGGCGGCGGCAACGCAGTCAACAACATGATCGCCGAGGGGCTGGAGGGCGCGGAATTCATCGTCGCCAATACGGACGCCCAGGCTTTGACGATGTCTAAGGCCGCGCGGATCATCCAGCTGGGTGCGACCGTGACCCAGGGGCTCGGAGCAGGTTCCTTGCCCGACGTCGGCCGTGCCGCAGCCGAGGAGTCGATCGACGAGATCATGGATCACCTTGCCGGCACGCATATGTGCTTTGTCACGGCGGGTATGGGCGGCGGCACCGGAACCGGTGCTGCACCCGTGATCGCGGAAGCGGCACGTCGAGCGGGCATTCTGACGGTCGGGGTCGTCACCAAGCCCTTCACGTTCGAGGGTCGGCGCCGCATGCAGGCTGCGGAAGAGGGCATCGAACGCCTGAGGGAAAGCACCGATACCGTCATCGTCATTCCCAATCAGAATCTCTTCCGCGTGGCAGACGCCAAGACGACCTTTGCAGACGCCTTCTCGATGGCTGACCGGGTGCTTTATTCCGGCGTGGGATGTATCACGGACCTGATCGTCAAAGAGGGCCTGATCAATCTCGATTTCGCCGACGTCAAGACGGTGATGCGCGACATGGGACGCGCCATGATGGGAACGGGTGAAGCCTCCGGGGAGGCTCGCGCGATGAAGGCGGCGGAGGCGGCAATATCGAATCCGCTGCTCGACGAAGTCTCGATGAAGGGCGCCCGCGGCGTGTTGATCTCGATCTCCGGCGGAACGGACATGACCCTGTTCGAAGTAGACGAGGCCGCTACCCGCATCCGCGACGAGGTCTACCACGACGCCAACATCGTCGTCGGCGCGATCTTCGACCAGAGCCTTGCCGGAAAGTTCAGGGTTTCGGTGGTCGCGACCGGACTGAGCGATCCGCTTTCGGCGGAAGAAGCAGCGGTTGTCGGAGGCGAGGGGCACATGAGCGACGGCATGTCCCGATTGCTGCAATAGCGGCGTTGTCGAGCCCGCTATTGCCTAGGTCGATGTGAGAAGCATCGACCGGCCACTTGTAAGGTCGGCAACCAGTCTGCTTACCTCTGCGATTTCGTGCGCCGGAAGTGCGAGCGCGAGTTCGGCGCCTTCAGCCGTGAAGGTCTCTTCTTCAATCCGGAGATCGGGCACGGCAAGCAGGCGCGCCTTGACGAGCGCCAGGTCGGCAAAGCCGGCCCGCACCTGTGCGGGTACTCGCGGAACGACAAGGATTTTCTGCGCCGCTCGAAGGCAGGTCGCTGCAGTTCCACCATAAGCGCGAATCAGACCACCGCTGCCGAGCAGGATGCCGCCGAACCATCGACTGACGACGACAGCCACATTGTCCAGCGACTGTCCGTCGATCGCTTGCAGAATCGGCTTTCCAGCCGTTCCACTCGGCTCACCGTCGTCGCTGAACCTGTATCTTGAGCCGATACGCCATGCCCAGCAGTTATGCCCGGCGGAGTGTTCTGAACAGGTTTCGATAAAATCTCTCGCCGCCGCCTCGGTGGCGACCGGACCGGAGACGGCCTGGAACCGGCTTTTCTTGATTTCCTGTTCAAAGGTTTCTGTGCTCTCAAGCGTGTACATTCCCGATCTCCCGGTACACGACTTAGGATAGGCCAGCTCTATGACTCCAGCGAATTTCGGGCCTCTAACGGGCGGTCTCGTCCAAAAAACGACCTCAAAATCGCCGAGAAACGCCTCATTCGCCGTTTTACGCACATTTTTAGGGCAAGTTCGTGTCACTAGCTCGACAAGTGGCTTGTAATCGTTATGCTGCGCCCCATACCGCTTTGGTGGTAGAAAAATACTAAAATCGTGCCAATTCAAGAAAACACGAATGACGATCGGCTCGACCCGAACAAAATTCTCCCCCTCTCAGTTTCTTCGATCAGAGCAGCCGACCAACGGTTTTGCTTCGATCGTGAAAGGGACCGCCTCGGGTTTTCTCGTGGCGAGGTGGCGAACGCGTGTGTGTAGAGAGTTCGGAGAATGCGGCCAACCTTCGGCCGGAACCGCGAGCCGCTGAAACAACCCGGGCCGGCGCTCCGGCCCTCTTCAATTGGGAGACACACTATGAAGTATAAACTGGGTATCGCTGCTGCACTGCTTTCGGCGACCTTCTTCGCCGGCGCCGCAAGCGCCAAGACCTTCGTCTACTGCTCGGAAGGCTCGCCGGAAGGCTTCGATCCGGGTATGTACACCGCCGGCACCACCTTCGATGCCTCGGCACATCCGGTCTACAGCCGCCTGATGGAATTCAAGCCGGGCACGACCGAAGCCGAAGCCGGTCTGGCCGAGAGCTATGAAGTCAATGCCGACGGCACCGAATACACCTTCAAGCTGCGTCCGGGCGTCAAGTTCCACACCACCGAATTCTTCACCCCGAGCCGCGAACTGAACGCGGACGACGTCATCTTCTCGCTGGAGCGCCAGATCAAGGCTGACCATCCGTGGGCTCAGTACGTCGCTGGTACTTCGTGGGAGTATGCCGCCGGCATGGGCTTCCCGGAACTGATCAAGACCATCGAGAAGGTCGATGACCTGACCGTCAAGTTCACGCTGAACCGTCCGGAAGCGCCGTTCCTCGCCAACCTCGCCATGCCCTTCGCCTCGATCGTTTCGAAGGAATATGCCGACAAGCTCGAAGCCGAAGGCAAGAAGGAGCAGCTGAACCAGATGCCGGTCGGCACCGGTCCGTTCTCCTTCGTCGGCTACCAGCAGGACGCCGTCATCCGATACAAGAAGAACGCCGACTACTGGGGCGGCGCTCCGAAGATCGACGACCTCGTCTTCGCCATCACCACCGATGCCGCCGTTCGTTACCAGAAGCTCAAGGCCGGCGAATGCCACCTGATGCCGTTCCCGAACGCTGCTGACGTTGCTGCGATGAAGACCGACCCGGCCCTCACCGTCATGGAACAGGAAGGCCTGAACGTCGCCTACCTCGCCTACAACACGACCCAGGCGCCGTTCGACAAGCCGGAAGTCCGCAAGGCCTTGAACAAGGCGATCAACAAGGCGGCCATCGTCGACGCCGTGTTCCAGGGTATGGCGACGCCTGCCAAGAACCCCATCCCGCCGACCATGTGGTCCTATAATGAAGCGACCCAGGACGACGCCTATGACCTCGACGCTGCCAAGAAGGAACTCGAAGCAGCCGGCGTCAAGGATCTCTCGATGAAGATCTGGGCCATGCCGGTTTCGCGTCCGTACATGCTGAACGCACGTCGCGCCGCTGAAATCATGCAGGACGACTTCGCCAAGATCGGCGTCAAGGTCGAGATCGTTTCCTACGAATGGGCCGAGTATCTCGACCGTTCGAAGGCCAAGGACCGTGACGGCGCCGTCATGCTCGGCTGGACCGGCGACAACGGCGATCCGGACAACTTCCTCGACACGCTGCTCGGCTGCGAAGCCGTCGGCGGCAACAACCGCGCCCAGTGGTGCAACGAGGAGTTCAATGCACTGGTGAAGAAGGCCAAGGTCACGTCTGACCAGGCCGAGCGCACCAAGCTCTACGAAGAAGCCCAGCTCGTGTTTAAGCGCGAAGCTCCATGGGCCACGATCGACCACTCCCTGTCCGTCGTTCCGATGCGCAAGGAAGTCTCGGGCTTCGTTCAGAGCCCGCTCGGTGACTTCACCTTTGAAAACGTGGATATCGCCGAGTAACGGTTGGTCTTTGACGAATTTGCCGCGGGACAGCTTGCCTGTCCCGCGGCACTTGCATTAGGACAATCGGAAATTCTCGGCCGGGCCGCGATCCTCCGGAAAGGCAATGTCCTTTGCGGACAAGACAAGTCCGCTGCGTGACCAGCGGCCACAGACCTCCAAGAAGAACAACAGCAGGTCCATCATGTTTGGCTTTCTCTTGCGACGGCTTGCCGTCCTGATCCCGACGTTCATCGGGGTTTCCATCATCGCTTTCGCCTTCATCCGGCTTCTGCCGGGCGATCCGGTCGCTCTGCTTTCCGGCGAGCGCGTGATGTCGCCCGAACGGCATGCCGAGATCAGCGCAAATCTCGGTCTCGACCGACCCATCGTCATCCAATATTTCGATTATCTGGGCGGCGTGCTCACCGGAGATTTCGGCACTTCGATCGTCTCCAAGTCGCCGATCCTCGACCAGTTCCTGGCGCTGTTCCCGGCGACGGTGGAATTGTCGCTGTGCGCCATCATCATCGCCATCGTGCTCGGCATTCCGGCCGGCGTGATCGCGGCGATCAAGCGCGGTTCATTCTTCGACCAGACGCTCATGGGCATCGCGCTCGTCGGCTATTCGATGCCGATCTTCTGGTGGGGGCTGCTGCTGATCATCCTGTTCTCGGGCATTCTGCAATGGACGCCGGTGTCGGGCCGCATCTCGCTGATGTACTTTTTCCCGCCGGTCACTGGTTTCATGCTGATCGATTCCCTTCTGTCGGATCAGAAAGGCGCCTTCCTCTCAGCGCTCAGCCATCTTGTTCTGCCGTCGATCGTGCTTGCAACGATACCGCTGGCGGTCATCGCACGTCAGACGCGCTCGGCCATGCTGGAGGTGCTCTCAGAAGATTATGTGCGCACCGCACGGGCAAAGGGACTTTCCCCGCTCAGGGTGATCGGTATCCACGCTCTGCGCAACGCCATGATCCCGGTCATTACGACGATCGGCCTGCAGATCGGCGTCATGCTCGCCGGAGCGATCCTCACGGAGACGATCTTCTCGTGGCCCGGAATCGGTAAATGGATGGTCGATTCCGTCTTCAGGCGTGACTACCCGGTCATCCAGGGTGGCCTGCTGCTGATCGCGGCCATCATCATGATCGTCAATCTCATTGTTGATCTGCTTTACGGCCTGATCAACCCTCGTATCCGGCACTAGAAGGAGAAAATCCCATGGCCGATACCATCAACGATATCGACAACTCTCCGCAGGTCCTCTCCACCGCCGCTCTCCGGCGCAAGATGCTCAAGGAGTTCTGGTTCTACTTCTCTGAAAATCGCGGCGCCGTTATCGGGCTCTTCGTCTTTCTCCTACTGGTGATCGTTGCCGTCTTCGCTCCGCTGATCGCGCCGCACTCGCCGTTTGAGCAGTACCGCGATGCCGTGCTCCTTCCCCCGTCCTGGATGGAAGGCGGCAGCACCACCTACCTGCTCGGCACCGATCCGGTCGGCCGCGACATCCTTTCGCGCCTGATCTACGGCGCGCAGTATTCGCTGTTCATCGGGGTCTTCGTGACCACGCTGTCGCTGTCTTCGGGTGTCCTGATCGGAGTCTTCGCAGGCTACTACCGTGGCTGGGTGGACACCCTCATCATGCGCCTGATGGACATCATTCTCGCCTTCCCGTCGCTTCTGCTCGCGCTCGTTCTGGTCGCGATCCTGGGGCCGGGCCTGACCAACGGCATGATCGCGATCGCGCTCGTTCTGCAGCCGCACTTCGTGCGGCTTACGCGTGCGGCGGTCATGGGCGAGAAAAGCCGTGACTATGTCACGGCATCGCGTCTTGCAGGTGCCAGTCCCCTGCGGCTCATGTTCCGAACGATTCTGCCGAACTGCATGGCGCCGTTGATCGTTCAGGCGACGTTGTCGTTCTCGAACGCTATCCTTGACGCGGCCGCACTCGGCTTCCTTGGCATGGGCGCCCAGCCCCCCGCACCCGAGTGGGGAACGATGCTTGCCGAAGCGCGCGAGTTCATCCTGCGGGCCTGGTGGGTCGTCACCTTCCCCGGTCTTGCAATCCTCATCACCGTGCTGGCAATCAACCTGATGGGCGACGGCCTGCGCGATGCACTCGATCCGAAGATGAAGAGGTCGTGACATGGCCCTGCTCGAAATCCAGAATCTGACAGTCGAGTTCGAAACAGCGACGGGGTGGTTCAAGGCCGTCGATGGCGTCTCGCTCTCGGTCGATGCCGGTGAAGTGCTGGCGATCGTCGGTGAATCCGGCTCGGGGAAATCCGTCTCCATGCTGGCGGTGATGGGGCTTCTGCCGTGGACGGCGAAGATCACAGCCGATCGCATGCTGTTCCAGGGGCGCGACATCCAGAATCTCTCGCCGGCCGCTCGTCGTGAGCTGATCGGCAAGGACATCGCGATGATCTTCCAGGAGCCGGTCGCAAGCCTCAACCCTTGCTTCACGGTCGGCTTCCAGATCGAGGAAGTTCTTCGTGTGCATATGGGAATGGACAGGAAGACGCGCCGAACGCGAGCGGTGGAACTTCTCCGCCAGGTCGGCCTTCCCAATCCGGAAGAAAGGCTCGGCCATTTCCCGCACCAGATGTCCGGTGGTCAATGCCAGCGCGTGATGATCGCCATGGCAATCGCCTGTGATCCGAAGCTTCTGATCGCCGACGAACCGACCACAGCGCTCGACGTCACCATCCAAAAACAGATTCTCGATCTCCTGATGTCGCTGCAGGCGAAGAACGGGATGGGGCTCATCATGATTACCCATGACATGGGTGTGGTGGCCGAGACGGCCGATCGAGTGATCGTCCAATACAAGGGCCGCAAGATGGAAGAAGCCGACGTCCTGTCACTCTTCGAGTTGCCGAAGAGCAACTACACCAAAGCGTTGCTGTCCGCGCTGCCGGAAAACGCAACCGGTGACCGCCTGACGACGGTCTCCGACTTCATGACCGGAGCGGAAGCCGCGGGAGAAGACGCATGAGCGCCAAGCAGGAAAAGACCAGGCCGATGCTCGAGATCCGCGACATCAAGCGCGACTATCATGTGCCGACCGGCCTCTTCAAACCGGAGAAGATCGTTCATGCCGTGAAGGGGGTGTCCTTCTCGCTGGAGGCCGGAAAGACGCTGGCGATTGTCGGCGAAAGCGGGTGCGGCAAGTCGACTCTCGCCCGCATTCTCACCTTCATCGACGAACCGACTTCGGGCGAACTTCTTATCGACGGAAACAAGGTCGACACCCGTCCGGGGCATCTGACCCCCGAGATGCGCCGGAAGGTGCAAATCGTCTTTCAGAATCCCTACGGATCGCTCAACCCCCGTCAGAAGATCGGCGACGTCCTCGGTGAACCCCTGCAGATCAATACCGGCATGTCGGCAGCGGAGCGACGGGAGCGTGCCACCGAGATGCTGATCAAGGTGGGTCTCGGACCGGAGCACTACAACCGGTACCCGCACATGTTCTCCGGCGGCCAGCGCCAGCGCATCGCTATCGCCCGCGCCTTGATGCTCAATCCGAAGCTTTTAGTGCTCGACGAACCGGTGTCAGCGCTCGATCTCTCGGTCCAGGCTCAGGTTCTGAACCTGCTCGCCGACCTGCAGGACGAGTTCGGGCTGACCTACGTCTTCATCAGCCACGACCTTTCGGTGGTTCGCTATATCGCTGACGAGGTGATGGTGATGTATTTCGGTGAGGCCGTCGAGTACGGCACGCGCGACGCGGTGTTCTCCGACCCACGGCATGAGTATACGAAGACGCTGTTTGCGGCGACGCCGCGGGCAGACGTCGAATCGATCCGCGCACGTCTCGTCGCGAGGGGCCGGCTGAAGGCTGCCGGCTGATGATCAGGCTGCTGGCGGCGTCTGCCACTGCGGATGCCGCCGGTTCAGCATCAGGTCCTGTCGAGACCCGGGCGATGACAGGCGACAGAGCGTCCGGCTGATACCGGACGCAATTCCGGGCGTTCCGTTGCGCATCGGTCGACGGCGAGCGGGCACCTTGTTCGGAATGCGCAACCGTTTTCTCCTGCCGGCACGGTGCGCGGCGGCCGCACCATCGGCTTCTGCCGATGCTGCACTTGGACACTCGGCTCGGCCGCCGCCAGGGCCTGCGAGTATGGATGGAGCGGCGTTCGAAAGACCTCGTCGGCCGGTCCCGTTTCCACGATCCGGCCGCCATACATCACGCCCACGGTGTCAGCGATGCAATCGACCGCTGCAAGATTGTGGCTGATGAAGAGGAATGCAACGCCACGGCGCTCGCGCAAATCCATAATGAGATTGAGTATCTGAGCCTGAACCGAGAGGTCGAGCGCGGAGACGGGCTCGTCCGCGATGACCAGCTTCGGCTCGGTTACCAGTGCGCGAGCTATCGCGATGCGCTGGCGTTGCCCACCGGAAAACTCATGCGGGTAGCGGCGCATATGGTCGACGGACAATCCGACACTCTCCAGCACTTCGGCTACCCTGCTCTCAATCTGCCGACGACCGAGAGGTGTCGGCAAGGCATGGAGCGGCTCGGCCACAGTCCTGCCTATTCTCTGGCGTGGGTCGAGGGACCCGAACGGGTCCTGGAATACCATCTGGAACGCACTGCGTCTGTGCATAAGCTGGCGGGCGGGCAACGTGAAAAGGTCGTCACCGTCGAACATGACCTTGCCGGATGTCGGCCGGTCGAGCGCAGCAACGATGCGCGCGAGCGTCGATTTTCCGGAACCTGATTCACCGACCAGGCCGAAAATGCTCGCGGACTCCATACGGATCGACACGGAGTCGAGTGCACGATGGCGATGTGGCGACGAGAACACGGTGTGTGAGACGTAGTCACGCGTCAGTTCTTGCGCGTCGAGAAGCGGGGCCTTCATCGGGACGTCTCCCGCCCTGGGTCATGGATGCAGCGGCTCCCTCTTCCCTCTGGCAGCGATATCCAGGGCGGGTCCACCTCACGACAACGCGCTTCACGCTCCGGGCATCGATCGGAAAAGGCGCAACCGCGCGGAAGATGCGTGAAGCGCGGCACCGCTCCCCGAATGGTAGCGAGGCGCTGCCCTCTTTCGAGACGACGCGGCATGGCGTGCAGAAGACTGCGTGTGTACGGATTGGCCGGATCGGCGAGAACCGCGTGAGTCGGTCCTTCCTCCATGATCCGTCCTGCATACATGACGATCATGCGCTCGCAGGTACTGGCGACGACGCCGAGATCGTGGCTGACAAAGATGAGAGCCATGCCCTGGTCTCGGACGAGTTCGTCGAGAACGTCGAGAACCTCCGCCTGCACGGTGACGTCCAAAGCTGTCGTGGGTTCGTCCGCGATGAGCAAGGCCGGTTCCAGCGCGAGGGCGATCGCGATGCCGACGCGCTGGCGCTGCCCGCCGGACATTTCGTGCGGGTATGTTCCCGCTCGGCGGCGGGCATCCGGAATTCGTACTCGGTCGAGCAGTCGGAGTGCCTCGGCACGGGCAGCCCGCCAGCTCATTCCCCTGTGCCAGACGAGCCCCTCCGCAACCTGGTCGCCGATCGTCATGGCCGGATTGAGCGCGGTTGCCGGCTCCTGGAAGATCATGCCGATCCCGTTTCCGCGGACATGGCACATCTCGTCGTCCGAGAGCGTCAGCAGGTTCCGTTGCTCGAAGGTGATGCGACCGTCCGACGTTGCGGTCGTCGGCAGCAGGCCCATGATTGCAAGGGCAAGCAGAGACTTTCCGGAGCCGGATTCTCCGACAATTCCGATTGTCTCGCCCTCGCGCAAGTCGAACGACACGTCGCGCAATATCGAGGCTGCCGCGCCATCGCTTCCGTGGAGCGACACGGTCAACCCGTCGACGGCAAGCAGGGTTTCGCCCTTCATGGGCGGCCCTCGGACCGCGGATCGAACAGGTCGCGCAGTCCATCGCCCAGCATGTTGAAGCCGAGGACGGCCGCGGCGATCGCACTTCCGGGCAGAATGGCGAGCCATGGAGCGGCTTCGAGATAGGTCTGCGCATCGGCGAGCATGCGGCCCCAGGTCGGTGCCGGCGGCGGTGTCCCGAGCCCGAGGAAGCTCAAACCCGCCTCGGTCAGGATCGCGAGACCGAGCTGGATCGTCACGTGTACGATGATCTGGCTCGCGATATTGGGAAACACATGCTCGATGGTGATGCGCAGATCGCCCTTGCCTGCGCCGCGTGCGGCAAGGACATAGTTGCGCGACCAGATCTGTCGTGCCGCACCGGCGGCGACACGTGCGAAGACGGGGACCATGAACACGGCGATGGCAATCACCGCCGTCGTCCGTCCCGCGCCGAGAAACGCGCCGAGCATCATCGCCGACAGGATCGGCGGAACAGCAAAGACTACGTCCGCCGTGCGCATGACGAATGCTTCCGGAAGACCACGTCTGGCGGCGGCAAACATCCCGATCAGAGTCCCGATCGACGCGCCGAGGGCGACGGCCGCGGCGGCGATCGACAGCGAGTTCCATGCTCCGGCCATCAGCATGGACAGGACATCGCGCCCGTATTGGTCCGTCCCGAGCAGACCATAGGATAGCGGCGGCTGCAGCTTGTGCGCGATCTGCATCTTGCCCGAGGGGAGCGGCGTCCAGACCAATGAGATCAGCGCGACGGCGACGAGAGTGCCGGTCGCAGCCCCGCCAGCAATAAGTCCCGCGCCTCGTCCCGGCAGTCGGCGTGTCGACGGCTCAGCGACCATCGCCGCCTCGCTCTCGCTGGGATACGTCATGTGCTTACTTGCCTCAATCGTGGATCAAGGAAGAGATAGGAAAGATCGACCACGAAACTCACGATGACGACGAGGCCGGCAAAGAACAGGACGACATCCTGCATAACGACGATGTCCCTTTGCATCAGCGATTGGTAGGCGAGCCTGCCTAACCCCGGCAGGTTGAAGACGTTCTCGACGAGGATCGCTCCGGCGACGAGGAAGGTGAATTGCAGGCCGAGAACCGTGACGACTGGGATCAGGGCGTTTGGAACGGCATGCCGCCAGAGCGCAACTCTTCGCGGCAGACCCTTCGCCCGCGCGGTGCGGACGAAATCCTCGTTCAGCACTTCCAGCACGGCCGAGCGGGTTACCCGTGTCAGGACGCCGGCCTGTGGCAGCGCGAGCGCGACGGCCGGCAAAACAAGCGACTTCAGTGCCGTCCAGAAGCCGCTCTCCCATCCCGGGAAGCCCCCCGCCGGCATCAGTCCAAGGCCTACGGAGAAGAAGAGAATGAGCAGGAGTGCGACCCAGAAACCCGGAACGGCGATGAAGAGCTGCGAGATGACGCCGACGACGTGATCGAGCACGGAATTGTGCCGCGCCGCCGAGAGGGTTCCGAGCGGCACCGAGACCGCAAGGGAGAGCATCACCGCTATGACCGTCAGTGGAAGGGTCACTGCAAGACGTTCGACAAGCAACTGGGAGACTGGAACGCCATAGACGTAGGACGTGCCGAAATCGCCATGAAGCGCATTCGCGATCCATGAAAAATAGCGAAGCACAAGCGGCTGATTGAGTCCGAGTTCATGACGCAGGGCGGCAAGCGTATCCGGGCTTGCTGACGTGCCGAGCATGATTGCTGCCGGATCACCCGGCAGCACGTCCATGACGAAAAAAACAAGCGCCGACACGGCAAGAAGCGTCAGGAACAAGGTCGCCATGCGGCGTGCCAGCAAGCCCATCATCGCAGATATCTCCTGCATTTGCAGGCGGCCGAACGCTGCCGCCGCTCCGCTGCGTCGCCGGCCCGGCAAGGGGCCATGCTGCAGTGCCGGACATCAGTCCTGCCGGGGATGGCGTTCATTCTTTCCAATGGACGTTCGTCAACACGTTCGAAGGGATAGGCTCGTTCGCCCAAAGCCCTTCAAGCTTACTATTCCAGACACCGAGCTTTGGCATCACGAAGAGATAGAGGGCCGGTACGTCTTCCGCGAGCATCTTTTGAACCTCGCCATAGAGCGCGTCTCTCGCAGCTGGGTCAGCCGTATGCTCGGCTTTCCCTATGAGGTCGTTCAGCATCGGATTCTTGTAGTTGAAGTAGTAGGAATCGCGAGCGTAGATGTCGATGTCCATCGGCTCGGCATGAGCGACGATCGTCATATCATAGTCCGCATTCTTGAAGACCTCCTGCACCCACTTCGCCGGAAATTCGGTTGTCTCGATGGTCATCGTGACTCCGATCTCCGCAAACATGGCTTGTATTATCTCGGCACTGCGGCTGGCATAGGCCATCTGCGGTGCCTTCATCACGAAAGTGAAGCCGTCCGGATAGCCTGCCTCCGCCAGCAGTGCCTTCGCCTTTTCGGGATCGTAAGGATGGATGCCGGTCAAGTCGACGAACCCACGATCATTGGGCGTATAGTGGCTGCCGATCGGAGTTCCGAAGCCCGACCATGCTCCATCGATCAGCGTCTTGCGATCAACCGCCATCATCAGGGCCTGGCGGACTCGCTTGTCGTCGAACGGTTTGCGCGCGTTGTTCATGCCGGCGACGACCTTGAGTTCCGTGTTACCGATGACGGTCGTCAGGTTCGGGTCGTCTTCGAAGCTTCCGACGAGCTCCGGCGCGGCGAATTCCGGAAAGGCGTCGACATCGCCGGACTTCAGTGCCGCCGCCTGAGCCTGCGGGTCAGATATGAAGCGGAAGGTCACCTTCTGAAGTCCGACCGATACCTCCTTGTTCCAGTAATCCGGATTGGCGGCGAGTTCGACCTTGTCGCCTTTCACCCACCGGACGAACCGGAAGGGACCTGTCCCGACCGGCGTTGTCTTGTCGCTTTCCGCGCTCCTGGTGCCCACGATCACCGATGACGGCCATGCAAGCCAATAGAGCAGACTTCCGGCCGGCTCCATGAGCTTCAAGACGAGCGTTTCTGCGTCCGGCGTTTCGATCGCCGCAATCGATGCGAAGAAGCGCTTCTGCGGGTTGACCGAGTCTGCGCCGCGGGCGCGTTCCAGAGACGCCTTGGCGACCGCGGAATCGAATGCTTCGCCGTCATGAAAGGTTACGTCGCGTTGCAGCTTGAAGGTATAGGTAAGGCCATCGGAGGAGATGCTCCAACTCTTCGCGAGTTGTGGCTTGATGTTGCCGTCCTGATCAATCGTGACGAGGCCCTCGAAGAGGTTCTGCCATGTGACCTGCCCGATTGCAACTGGCGCTGCGATCGTCGGATCAAGGCCTGTCGGCTCGATTGTCATGCCGAGGACAAGCGATTTGTCCGAAGCCCCGCCGAGCGCGTTCGCCGGTATGACGAGGATCGCAGCGGCCACAAGATTGGACAGAAACCTGTTCAGCAGATGGTGCCCGGCGGTTCGAAAGGCGTTGGCTGTCAAAATTCCCCTCCTTGAGCTCTTTACCGGACGCCCTGCGTCGGCACTCTCGGCGGAAATACTGGCATCTCGCATCCGCTCACACAACGGCGTTTCTCTCGCTGGCATGCACGCATGATCACCAAGTCTCTGCCATCGCCCCGGATTGGCGAGAAGTGGTGCAGGCGGTCAGATCAGAGGGATCGACGTCGTCGACTCTATCGCCTAAGGCCGAGCACCGCCTCCGAAAGGAGGAGGCGCTCGGCCTCAGCCGTCATCAACGGTCCGACGCCCTTTACGTCGTCGGGCTGCAAGGGTTCCGAGAGGTAGTAGGCGGGTGTTCCGTCACGGTAGACGCCTCCGAGCCCCCCCAGTCCTGCCACGCAGCAGACATCCCGGAGTACAATCCGGTCCTTCCCGTCGGGACGCAATGCGTTTTCCTGCAGCGACCGGAATGCGGCTTGTCCAATCTCCGGGTCGACACCTGCCACGCCCAACCGTCCCGCCTTGAGATAGGTATATGCGAACATGGCCGTTGCCGAGCTTTCGGCATAGTTGCCGGGAATATCTGGCTGATCGAGCACCTGAAGCCATCGCCCGTCCGGCGTGCGAAGTTGCTTCAGGCGGACCGAGAGTTCGCGAAGGCGGTTTGCGAGCGTATCGCGTTCGCCACCGGCTGGCAGGTATTCGATGACATCGACCAACGCCATTGCCATCCAGCCTATCGCGCGCGCCCAGTGTGCGGGGGAAAGGCCGGTGCGCCTGTCAGCCCAGGGTTGCTGACGGCGTTCGTCGTAGCCGTGACGATAAAGACGGCTTTTCTCGTCAAAGGTGAGCGTGAGTGCGGTCAGCATCTGCCGGGTCGCGTCGGCAACAAGCGCTGGCCTGTCTGTCGCTCGACCAAGCTCCGCCTTGAACGGCAGCGCCATGTAGAGGCCATCCAACCAGACCTGATGCGGGTAGCGCAACTTGTGCCAGTAGCATCCCACGGCAATGCGCGGATGCTCCTCGAGCTGAACGGCGAGATGTTCCGTCGCGGCGCGGTAGCGCGGATCGTGCGTGTGCCGGTCGAGGTAAAGCAACGCACGTCCCGGCAACAGGTTGTCGATGTTGTACTCTTCCACGGCATAGGCGCGTATTTCGCCCATGCGGTCGACCTGGCCGTTGACCAGCCGAACCAGATGATCAAGCCAGCGTCCGTCGCCGGTCGCATCGTGGAGCGCAGACAGTCCGCGATAGAGACATCCGTCCTCGTAGCACCAGGCTCCTCCCTTGTAGTAGGCGTAATCGCGCGCATAGCTGTCAAAATAAGCGCTCAGCATTGCTCAGAGCCGCTCGGGTTCATGGGCTTCGAGAATGGTGAAATTCGGAGGGCGAATGAACTCGACGTTCTCGACCAGGATGCCGGCGTGCCGCACCGGCTCCACTCCGCATGCCATGACGGGGACAGCAGGCAGTGCCTCAGGTGCATAACCAACGGCAAAGTCCTCTATGGAGACGTTGTTGATCGGCGCTTCCGGCAGACCGTAGAGGGCAGCGGCTGCGACATGGGTATTGGTTGCGGTAAGACCCCGAACCGAGATCTTCCCAATGTGCGGTGTGTGTTCGTCAAGAGGCTGAAGCGTCCTCGACTGCACCCGTTCGGAGCACCCGTCCGGGTCACAGAAATAGAAGGCGTTGACGACGAGTGGTGTTCCCACGTGATCCATCTCGCAGTCTTCGAGGCGAATGTCGCGGACTTCTCCGCCACGCCCGCGGCGAGTCTTGATTCGCAAGCCACGATCGGTGTGCCGCATGACGCAACGCAAGACCGTGACGTCACGAACCGAACCGCTCATCTCGCTGCCGATAACGACGCCGCCGTGTCCGCGTTCCATCAGACAATTCTGGACGCGAACAGACTCGCATGGCTGGTCGAGGCCACCGCGCCGATCGCGTCTTCCGGCCTTGATCGCTATGCAGTCGTCCCCGACCGAAAAGCGAATGCCCGAGAGCGTGACATTTCGGCAGCATTCCGGATTGAGTCCGTCGGTATTCGGTGAGTCGGGATCATTCTCGATCGCAAGATCTGCCACGAGCACGTTTCGACAAAGAACCGGATGGATGGTCCAGGACGGCGAATTACGCACGGTTATGCCGGTCAGGCGAGTGTCGCGTCCGTTGGAGATGAAGATCGTGCGAGGCCGGTGGGCGCCGTTTCTTGTCTCCTTCGCCCAGGTCCACCAGTCGCCGCGGTCGCCGCCGCCATCAATGACCCCGGCTCCGGTGATCGTCAGTCTCTCGCACCCGAGCGCCGTGAGCAGGCTTGCATAGCATTGCTCCGCCACACCTTCCCAGGTGCCGAGTACGCGGCCGATATCGTCATACGCGGGCAGAACAGGATACCGGGCGCGGTCGGAATGAGCCGACAGCACCGCGCCGTCCTCCAGCAGAAGTGTCATGTGGCTCTTCAGGAACAACGGGCAGCTGCGCCAGGTGCCGCGGGGGATGCGCAACGTGGCATCGTGGGGCAAGGCATCAATAGCCGCCTGTATGAATGCCGTATTGTCGTCGCGGGCGGGTTCGGCACCGAAGTCACTGATCGAGACCAGCTTGCTTTCGGCCTCCGTCATGAAGGCGAACGTCGTGTCGCCAATCGTGAGAGCGTAGCCGGTGCTCGGTTCAAGATCGACGAGCGTGAAGACGACAGTCTCCGTGACACCGCCCGCCGCCGTCTCCCCGTTGCCGAACGTGAGCCGCCAGTCGAACGGTCGGGGTAGATGGTAGCGGTACAGGGTCGGTTCGACGGCGATGGTGGCCGTCCGGGCCGTTGCGGCCACTAGCACGATCGAGGGCATTTCGGGTCGTTCCGTTGGGGCGTGCCGTCCTTGAAAGCGGCACGCGGGGTTCGGGATCAGAGCTCTGCAAGGACTTCGTCGATCCCGGTGATGATCTGTTTGGCTGCCGCTGCGGAATCGAGCTGTCCGTAGGAATATTCCTCCAGCGTATCGAGGAAGATGCTGCGGATTTTCGGATGCTCGTTCAGCGGGGAGACCGCCGGCCCCGTAGCTGCCATGATGATCCTGTGTGCTGTCGCGAGTTCCGGCTCCACTGAGCCGGCGACCGTTTCCGCGGCGATTTTGCTCGCGGGGAGCCCGCGACTGGTACCGAGAATCTTGATGGCGTCTGGTTCGTTCAGAAGGCAGTTTAGGATCTGCGCCGCCGCCTTCGGATCTTTCGAGTTTCGGGAAATCGAAAACACCATTGACGGCTTGCGGTAGATCCCCTCGCTGACGGCATCGGCATCTTTTAGGAGCGGCACCGGAACGAGCTTCTGTCCCTCTTGCAGGGGATCGGCATACTTCGAATAGGTGGAGTCCCATTCATAGGAGCCGGCGATCCGGCCATCGGCCCATTTGGGGCTCTCGAAGAGATTGAGATTGCCTTCGCCGGCGAGGTCCTTCTGTGACATGACGACGCCTTCGCTGACCATTCTGCCATAGAAGTCGATGGCGGCTGCCAGCTCGGCCTCGCTCCAAGCGACCTTCTTGGTTTCCGGATCGATCATGTCCTTGCCGGTGTTCTGGGTCGCCCGCAGGGAGACGAGCAGGACGGCCGTCTCCTTCACGGCATTCATCGGATGGGTGTCGGGGCCGATCTTCTCCTTCACCATCTTGGCCGAAGCGAATAGGTCGTCCCAGGTTTTGGGTATGGGAAGGCCGACCTTTTCGAAGGTGGTCGTGTTGAACAGAAAGACACGGCCGGTGGTGGACACCGGAAGTCCGTTCAGTTTCCCGTTCATGGTGCTGCCCTGAAGGTCCGACTCCGTCCATTGTCCGAGATCGATGATGCCGGCATATTCTCTAAGGTCCGCAAAGCCATCACCGTTGATCGAAAACAACGGCAACCACGGCCAGTTGATCTGCATGATGTCGGCCTCAGTGCCGCCGGCGATTTGGGTTGTGACTTTCTCAAGATGTCCATCCCAGCCGGTGAACTCCGGCGCGATGGTATGCCCGTACTTTTCGCCGCACACCTTCAGAGCTTCCTGTGTCGCCTTGTGGCGGCTGTCTCCGCCCCACCACGACATGCGCAGTTCGGCCGCCGAAAGGCTATTCAGGCTTGTTGCTGCGAGAAGTGCGGCGATCGTGCTCTGCACCAGTTTCATACTCGTTCCTCCCTGAAGTTGTCGTTGCATTCACGTCCGGTTCGCCAGCGAGATGCTCTCGCCCGTAAGCCGATCGAAGATATGGGCAGAACCAGGTTGTGACCTGATCCGGATACGCCCGTCCGAGAGATGGTGCCGGTTGAAGCCCGCCGCGGGAGTGGCAACGATGAACCCATGTCCCTCGACCTCCGCGTAGATGTAGATTTCGTGCCCCATGAACTCGATATGGGAGACTTTGCCGGCGAGAGCGTTCTGCTCGTCTTGCCTGACGATTGCGAGATGCTGCGGGCGAATGCCGAATGTCACCTCCCTCACCCCCTCGCGGATCCGACCACGAAAGCTGTCATCGAGTCTGATCGTCTGGGTCCCGATCCGGAGTTCGCCGTTGCTGGAGAGATCGGCGTCAACCAGATTCATTTCCGGCGAACCGATGAAACCAGCGACGAAGGCGTTGGCAGGGTGGTTGTACAGGTTCACCGGGTCGGCGACCTGCATGATCCGCCCTTCCTTCATCACGCAGATGCGGTCGCCCATTGTCATGGCTTCCGTCTGATCGTGCGTGACGTAGACGGCGGTCGATTGTTCCCCCTCTGCCTTCAGTTGCTTGTGCAGGTCGGTGATCCGCACCCGCATAGATGCGCGCAGCTTCGCGTCGAGATTGGAGAGTGGTTCGTCGAAGAGGAAGACGCGTGGCTTCTTGATCAGCGCGCGCCCGACGGCGACACGTTGTGCCTGTCCACCGGAAAGCTGCTTCGGTAGTCGGTCGAGCAGTTCGCCGATTTCCAGAATGTTCGAGACCTCGTCTGTCGCCGCCTCTATTTCCACCCGCGGGCGGCGTTTGAGGCGCAGGCCGAAGGAGAGATTCCTGCGCACACGCATATGCGGGTAAAGCGCATAGTTCTGGAAGACCATCGCGATCCCGCGCTCTCCCGGTGGTCTATCGTTGACGAGTTGGTCGGCAATCCTGATTTCGCCGCCAGTCACCCGTTCGAGCCCTGCTATCATCCGCAGGGTCGTTGATTTGGCGCAGCCGGAGGGGCCGACCAGAACCATGAATTCGCCGTCCTCGACGGCGAGATTGATACCGTGCACGGCTTTCACCGCACCATAGTTTTTTTCAAGGTTCCTGAGTTCCAGTCTGGCCATATCCTACCCCTTGATGCCGCCGGTCGAGATGCCTTGGATGAAGTATTTCTGGGCGAGGAAGAACACCACGAGGGCGGGCGTGATCGCGAGTACGGACATCGACAGAACGCGGTTCCACTGGAACGCTTCGGTGGTGTCGATCGACAGCTTGAGTGCCAGCGAGATCGGATATTTCTCGACTGACGAGACATAGACGAGCGGTCCCAGAAAGTCGTTCATCGTCCACATGAACTGGAAGAGGCAGACGGACACGAGGGCGGGAGCCAGCAAGGGAACCACGATGAAAACCAGGGTCTGCCAGCTGGTCGCCCCGTCCACGCGCGCGGCCTCCTCCATGTCGCGAGGAATCGCTCTCAGGAACTGTACCAACATGAAGACGAAGAACGCGTCGCCGGCAAAGGCCGATGGCACCCACAGCGGCAGGAACGTATCGAGCCAGCCGAGGTCGCGAAAAAGTACGTACTGTGGAATGCGGGTGACCACGTTCGGCAAGAGGAGGGTCCCGATGAGCGAGGCGAACAGTATCTTCTTGCCGGGGAATTCGAAGCGCGCGAAGCCGTAGGCGACGGCCGTACAGGAGATTGCCGTCCCGATGACCTTCGGAATCACGATCCAGAAAGTGTTCAGGAAGAAGCGGCCGAACGTATACGGTGTCGACGTCTTCCAGCCTTCCACGTAGCCGCTGGCGGTCGGGGATTGCGGGATGAAGCCCGGATTGGCGAATATCTCCGAATTCGTCTTGAAAGAGGCGCCGACCAGCCAGATCAGCGGATAGAGCATTACGAGGCCGACTACCAGAAGCAGACCGTAGCGCAGCGCCGCGATGACTGTATGGCGGAGGTTCTCCCGTGCCGTCGATCGCTCCAGGTCGGTGTCACGGTCGATCGCTGTGGGCAACGTGTGTTCGACCATGGTCAACTCCTCTTGTCGCCGGCGTAATAGACCCAGTGGCGTGAGGACCAGAACGCGATCAGCGTCAGGACCATGATGATGGAGAAGAGCACCCAGGCGATCGCCGAGGCATAGCCCATTTCGAACCGCTTGAAGGCTTCTTCGTAGATATAGAGCGGCAGCAGATAGGTCGCCTTGAGAGGGCCGCCCTGCGTGATGATGTAAGGCCCGTTGAACTCCTGGAATGCCTGGACCATCTGCATGATCAGATTGAAGAAGATAACAGGCGTGACGAGCGGGAGGGTGATGTGGACGAAGGACTTCCAGCGCCCTGCGCCATCGATTGCCGCCGCCTCGTAGAGAGCCGGATCGATGCTTTGCAGGGCCGCCAGGAAAATCACCATGGCCGAGCCGAACTGCCAGAGCCGTAGTAGCGTGATCGTGAAGAGCGCGTTTTCCGGATCGCCGAACCAGTTGACCGGTTCCAGTCCGATGGTTTGCAAGGCCATGTTGACCAGGCCGACGTCTGAGAAGATGTAACGCCAGAGGACGGCTACGGCAATCGACCCGCCGAGGATCGACGGAATGTAAAAGGCCGTGCGGAAGAAGTTTATGAATCTCAGCTTGTAGTTGAGAATGACGGCAATGAAGAGAGCGAAGGCCAATTTGAGCGGCACAGTCGTGAAGACATAGAAAAGTGTGACACTCAATGACTTCTGGAACGTCCTATCTGCGCTGACGAGCTTCCAGTAGTTTTTCAGCCCGACAAAGGCCGGCTCTCCGATCAGGCTGTAATTTGTAAAGCTCAGATAGAAGGAGGCGGCAAAGGGTATTGCGGTGAAGACGAGGAGTCCCGCGATATACGGCGCGAGGTAGAGGAGGCCCATGAGGCGGTGTTCGCCGCTCATAGTGCCACTCCGACTATTAGAGAGCCAGCGGATGCTGTGGTGGTCGCAGTGCCGAAAAGAAGATATCCCGTATTGTACATCGCCAGTTCGAGCCAAATCGGGCAAGCGCCGGCTCCCAGGCCCGGCAGTTCCCCGATATTGCCCACTCCTCCCACGGTTTCAGCCTGAATCAGATGGCGTTTTAGGGCTATGCGCGTACTATTGTTCGGAGCTTCGTCTCTGAGAATAGATGGTTCCGGACAAAAAGATGGACAAAATCGAAGGCAACGCTCTTGGTGGAATTTCGGTCAATGCGCTCAGCCTGACGTTGACGCGCTCGACCATCAAGATGCAGCACTCGCCGACTTGGAGGATCGACAAGCGCAACAGGGTGCACGACCTTGTCATCTGCCTTACGGGCACTGCCGAATACGAGGTCGGCGGCGAGACGGTGATACTTTCTCCCGGCAGGGCGATGCTGATCGAAGCCGGGACCCGGTTCATCGGGCGAACGCTTTCCAGCGATCTGTACACCGGTATCGCCCAACATTTCACGTTGGATGTGTTCGGACGAATGGACCTAATCGCGCAGATGGATCTGCGTCATTCTGTAGAGATGCCACACTGGTCGATGCTCCAGCCTCTCGTCCGGCACTACCGGGAAACGGCGCCTCCGTCTTCGACGAACCTCGCGCAGCATCATCTCTTCATGGTCTTGCTGATCGAATTCATCGAGGCCGCATTCCTGGGATGGCGCCGGCCGTCGCAGGCCGCGGCCAACAATCCCGACGCGCTATCGCTGAGTGTGATGGTGGCGGCGAGCCAGATCGCAGCCGATCCGCTGAACGACGGTATAGTCGAAAGCGCGCTTGCTTCCATCGGCTACAACCAGGACTACTTCCGTCGAGAGTTCCGCAGGCAGGTCGGGCTGACACCGCACAAATATCAGGAGTTCAAGCGGATGGAGCGGGCGATGGGCGTGCTTGCTGCCGGAGGCTCGGTCAAGAAGGCTGCCGAATATGTCGGCTATGCCGACTTCTATTATTTCTCCCGCATGTTCAAGCGATATATCGGAATCAGTCCGGCTGGCTATAAGGCTGCCGAGAAACGCCACCGCGACGGAGGCTTCCCCCGTGGTGAGGAGGACGGACTGGCCGTATTCCCCATTCTCACCCGGAAGAGCGTAATCGGAAATCACTGACTTTTTTGTCGAAGCGGGCTAGGTTTTCCGAAACCTGTATTATAGGTTTTCGGAAAACGTAGGAGACACACTTGGATCAAGACACCACCTCGCCACCGGCCGCGGCATCGTCCGGTGACTTTGTTGCTGTCGCGATGACGGCGATCACCCGATTCATCCGGGAGAATGCGTTGAAGCCCGGCGATCGCCTTCCGGCAGAATCCGTGCTTACCAGAGAACTTCATGTCTCCCGTACGGTTGTTCGAGAGGCGCTTCGCTCTCTTGCGGCCCTTCGTCTGGTCGATCTCGGAGCAGGGAAGCGTCCGACCGTCGCGCAACTCGACGACGAGACGATGGCGATGATGATGGCGCACGGCGTCATCACCGATCAGATCGGCGTGCAGCACATCTATGACGCTCGCCGAACTATCGAAGGCCGCACGGTTGCACTCGCGTCGCTTCGCCGTACCGACGCGGAGGCTCGCGAGATTCTGCGCCACGCCTGGTCTATGGAGCGGGATTTCGACCAGCCGTCCGCGGTCATGGAACACGATATTGCGTTCCACTTCGCAATCGCCCAGGCGTCACGCAATCCGGTCTTTTCCCTGATCATCGGAGCCTTCCGCGAGGTGATGCGTGAAACCTGGCCCATCGGCTGGCGCAGCCGTGCGCGCGACGAGGATCGCCGCGCCGTGGCGCGCCTGCATGTGGAACTGGCGGAGGCCATTGCCGCTGGCGATCCGAACGCGGCCGTTGATCTGATGAACCGCCACTTCGACGACAGCACAAAGGCCCTTCTGGTTGCCGGACTGATCTGAGGAAACCTTATGAAAATTACGGCGCTCGAAACCGTGCGCGTTGCCGAACGCGCCAATCTTCTCTGGCTTCTGGTGCATACGGATGAGGGTATAACCGGTCTAGGTGAGACCTTTTTCGGCGCCGGGACAGTCGAAGCCTATGTGCACGAGTACATTGCGCCCCGGGTAATCGGTCGTGATCCGCTGGAGATCGACCGGCTTGCAGCAGATCTCGTCGGGTATCTCGGCTTTCGCTCCTCGGGCGCCGAGGTGCGGGGCAACTCCGCCTTCGACATTGCGCTCTGGGATATATTCGGCAAGGTGACAGGTCAGCCGATCGCGCAGTTGCTCGGCGGCTTCACCAGACGGGAGATCCGGACCTACAATACCTGCGCCGGAACCGAGTACATCAAGAAGACGACCGGGCAGACGACCGCGAATTACGGCCTATCCGAGGGGCGCGACTATGACGATCTGAACGGCTTCCTGCATCGTGCCGACGAGCTTGCCCACTCCCTGCTGGAGGAGGGAATTACCGCCATGAAGATATGGCCGTTCGATGCAGCTGCAGAGAAGACGCGCGGCCAGTACATCTCGGCACCGGATCTGAAACTGGCATTGAAACCTTTCGAAAAGATCCGAGCGGCCGTCGGCGACCGGATGGACATCATGGTCGAATTCCATTCGATGTGGCAGCTCCTGCCGGCGATCCAGATCGCGAAGGCGCTCACGTCTTTTCAGACGTTCTGGCATGAAGACCCGATCAAGATGGATAGCCTGTCCAGTCTGGTGCGCTATGCTGCCGTGTCGCCTGCACCGATCTCGGCCTCGGAGACGCTCGGCTCCCGTTGGGCTTTTCGCGACCTTCTCGAAACCGGTGCGGCGGGTGTCGTCATGCTCGATATCAGCTGGTGCGGCGGGTTGTCGGAAGCCCGCAAGATTGCTGCCATGGCAGAGGCCTGGCATCTGCCCGTCGCCCCGCATGACTGCACGGGGCCGGTGGTGTTGTGCGCGTCGACCCACTTGTCTCTCAACGCACCAAATGCACTCGTGCAGGAAAGTGTTCGAGCATTCTATCGTACCTGGTACCGGGATCTGGTCACCGCCCTTCCCGAGGTCCGCGACGGGATGATTACCGTTCCTCCCGGTTCCGGACTTGGAACGGAGCTTCACCCGGAGCTCGACCGAGCCTTCACAGTCACGCGCCGCCGATCAGATGCGGCGAGTATCTGAAACGCTGTTCCGACACCGACACAGCAGAGGATAGAATGTCAACGACCCCCACCCTTTCGTCCGCCACCCGCATGCCTGCCATCGCGGGACCCCTGGTCATGTTGCTCGGCATGCTTCTGTTCGGTCTGAACGATGCCATGGGCAAGTGGCTTCTCTCCAGCTATGGCCTCGGTCAGGTGGTGCTTATCCGCAGCATTGCGGCTCTTCTCGTCCTCTCGCCCTTCCTTTGGAAGGATGGCATCCCATCGCCGTCGAAGGTCGAAAGGCCGTCCATGCAAATCCTTCGGGTGGTTTTCTCGACCGTCGAGATTCTCTGCTTCTACTATGCCGTCATGTATCTGCCGCTGGCCGACGTGATGACCTACTGGCTGGCCGCGCCGATCTATGTCGCGGCGGCCTCGCCGCTACTGCTAGGCGAGAAAGTGGGATGGCGGCGCTGGAGCGCGATCGCGATCGGCTTCTTCGGCGTCATCATCGCACTGGAGCCGTCACAGGCGATGTTCACACTGCCTGCACTCATCTCGATCGTCGGCAGTGCCGCCTTCGCGTTCATGATGCTTTCGGGACGCGGCCTCCGCAAGACTCCCGACCGTGCGCTCGTCTTTTTCCAGATCGTGGGCGCGGGCCTTGCCGGTCTCGCATTCTCCCCCTTCGACTGGGCGCCGGTCTCCTCGGTTCGCGATCTTCTCTTGCTCGGCCTGTTGGGTATCGTTGCCATGGCGGCGCATATGCTCGTCAATCGTGCCCTCAAGATCTCCGACGCCGCGACGGTCGCGCCGCTTCAGTATACGCTGCTTCTCTGGGCTGTTGTTTTCGGATGGATGTTCTTCGGCGACGTGCCCCGTATGAGCATGATGATCGGCGCGGGGCTGATTATCGCCTCCGGTCTCTTCATCTTCTTCCGCGAGCGACAACTCAAGAAGCAGGACGCTGTTCTTCCTGCTATCCCCGAATGAGAAAACCCGCGTGCACCCTCAACGAGGGCTTCACGCGGGTCCATACTCCAGGGAGGAGGTTCTTACTTACTTCTTGCGCATATCCGCCAGGATGCTCTGGACACGATCGACGACGTCGGCGCCGATCTCGTCCTTGTGCTTTTCATAGACGACCTGCGATTTCTGGAGCATGCGGGCATACTCTTCGGGGGACAGTGTGTTGACCTCGACGCCGGCTGCCTTGATCTTCTCGAGCGACTTCTGATTCAGCTCGCGGATGACCTTTCGCTCTACGTCGCGGCCAACAACCGCACATTCGCGAAGGGCCGACTGCTCGTCCGGCGTGTAGGTATCAAAGATTGCCTTCGAGAAGAGGAACAGGAAGGGCGTGTAGGCGTGCTTGGTCTCGCTGACGTAGTTCTGCACTTCGTAGAACTTCGAGGTGTCGATCGTAACGTAGGGATTCTCCTGTGCATCGATGGCCTTAGTCTCGAGTGCGGAGAAGACTTCGCCGAAGGCCATGGGTGTCGCATTGGCACCGAAATTCTGGAAGGTGTCGAGGAAGATGTCGTTCTGCATGACGCGGACCTTCATGCCTTCCAGGTCTTCCCACTTGGCCACCGGCTTCTTTGAGTTCGAAAGATTGCGGAAGCCGTTCTCCCAATACGCAAGGTTCACGAGGCCTGCCGTTTCGAGCTTTTGATTGAGGAGCTGGCCGAATTCGCCGTCCATCACGGCGTCCGCTTCCTCGTTGCTGGTGAAGAGAAACGGAAGATCGAAGACGCCGAGCGCGGGAACGATGCCGACGAGGGGCGACGAAGAGGTCACGACCGCTTCCTGCACGCCGGAACGCAACGCCTGTGTCGCCTGCAGATCGCCACCGAGCGCGCCACCCCAGAAGGCCGTCAGCTTCAGCTTGCCGCCGGACTTCTCGTCGAGGCACTTCTGCATCGCTTCGATGCCGTTGCCGACCGGGTGGTCGGCATTGATCCCGTTGGAAACACGAATATTGCGGTCATTGTATTCGGCGAACGCCGGCACGGCGGCAGAGCTTGCAAAGATGATGGCAGTCGTGGTCAGCAGCAGATTTCTCATGGATTCCTCCCATTGAGTTGGATGAAGTTGCAGTTTCAGGTCGCTGTCAGTGCAGCCAGCGAGCAGGAACGAGGACCAGATCCGGAAACAGGACCAGGGCGAAGAGAACGGCGACCTGCGCGACCAGGAAGGGCGCTACGCCCACCGTCACCTTGCCGAGCGGCACGCGGCCGACGCCGCTGACGACGTTCAGCACCACCCCAACGGGTGGGGTCAGCAGGCCGATGCAGGTATTCATGATGAACAGGACGCCGAAATAGACCGGATCGATCCCCGCCTGCTTGACGATGGGCATCAGCACGGGTGTCAGGATCAGGATCGTGGGGGTCAGGTCGAGCGCTGTCCCGACGACCAGCACCACGAGCATGATGACAATCATCAGCAGGGTCGGGCGGCTGATGAGAGGCTCGATGTAGCCAGTAATTTCAGCGGGGATATTCGCCGCTGTGATCAGCCATGCCGAGACGAGCGCCGCGCACACCAGGAACATGATGACGGCTGTCGTCTTGGCTGCCTGGAGGATGACATGCGGCAGTTCCCTGGGCGACAGTTCCCGGTAGATGAACATGCCCACGAACAGGGCGTAGGCCGCCGCGACGACGGCCGCTTCCGTCGGGGTAACGACGCCGGCCTTGATGCCGCCGAGAATGATGACCGGCATGCCCAGCGCCCAGAGCGCCCGGCCGGTGGCACGAACACGTTCCTTCATCGGAGCGCGCGGCAGGGCCTCGACCTTGTCTTTGCGCACCACGATGAGCCAAGTGGCGATCAGCGCGCTGCCCATCATCAGGCCCGGCACGATACCGGCCATGAACAGTTGGGTGATCGACACGTTGGCGGAGACGCCGAAGACGATGAAGGCCATCGACGGCGGGATGACCGGGGCGATGACGCCGCCGGCGGCAATGAGGCCGGCGGAGCGCGGCACGTTGTAGCCGGCCTTGGCCATCATCGGAATGAGGATGGCGGCGAGCGCTGCCGTATCGGCGGCCGCGGAGCCCGAAATACTGGCCATGATGACTGCGGCCATGATCGCGACAATGCCGAGACCGCCGCGGATGTGACCGACGCAGGCAATGGCGAAATCGATGATGCGCCGCGACAGGCCGCCGGCATTCATCAGTTCGCCCGCGAGGATGAAGAAGGGGATGGCGAGCAGGGTAAAGGTGTCCGCGCCGGCGATCATGTTCTGGGCGATGATCTGGGTGTTGAACATGCCCATGAACCACATCAGCACGACGCCGCAGAACATCAATGCGAAGGCCACTGGGACGCCGACCGCCATGGCGCCGAGCAGAGAGACAATGAACACGACCAAGGTCATCAGGCGCGCTCCGACAGATGCTCGAGGGACATGTTCTCGCCTGCAAAGGCGGCGATCTCTTCTTCGGTGACGCGGCCGGTCACCAGGCGGAACAGTCGTTCGAGCGCGATCAGAACGACGCCGGCGCCGGTGAAGAAGCCGATTCCGTAAACCCAGATCATCGGCAGTTTGGTTACGGGCGAGGTCATGCTGGCATTGATAGGCGCCTGTTTCCACGTGCCCCAGAAGAAGATCGCCGATACCGCGATAATGATGATGTTCGAGAGGATCATGCAGATGATCCGACCTCTGCGGCCGAACAGCATGACCAGGGTTTCAACGCCGACATGGGCGTGTTCGCGAAATGCTACCACGGCGCCAATGAAGGTCAGCCAGACGAAGAAATAGCGCGAAAGTTCATCGGAGACATTGAGACCGGAGTTGAAGCCATACCGCATGACCACGTTGACGAAGACCATCACCGCCATCGCCGACAGAAAGAAGATCAGCAGCATTTCCAGGAAGCGATAGAACGTATCGATTATCTTCTGCATGGCCCTCAAACCTTATCCAGAAGACCGCGGGCGGCCAGATTGCGGATCAATGCAGTCGTGCCGAAGGTCCATTCCGGGCAGGCGTCGCTGCGCTTCACCCAGTTCACCAAACGACCAAGTTTCGGCGTCGAAATCTCGACGCGATCGCCGATTTCGTGGGTAAATCCGAGGCCCGGGGCATGGCGGTCCTTCACAGGAGCGAACATCGTGCCGAGGAAGAGCACTGCGCCATCCGGATACTGATGGCTGCGGTTCAGCATCTGGGACACCAGGTTCTCGGGGGATCGGCTGATTGCCTCCATCGGACTTTCACCTGACATCTCGAAACCATCTTCCCCCCGCACGTTCAGCGAGACCTTCACCCGCCGCAGATCATCGAGTGTGAAGGTCTGATCGAACAGGCGGATGAACGGCCCGATCGCACACGAGGCATTGTTGTCCTTGGCCTTCCCCAGCAGGAGTGCCGACCGTCCCTCGACATCGCGCAGGTTGACGTCATTCCCGAGGGTTGCGCCGACGATCCGCCCGTCGGCCCGAACGGCCAGAACGACTTCCGGTTCCGGATTGTTCCAGGAGGAGATTGGGTGAAGGCCGACAAATGCGCCGCAGCCCACCGCGGACATTGGCTGTGCCTTGGTGAAGATTTCGGCATCGGGTCCGATACCGACCTCGAGATACTGGGACCACAGACCCATCTCCTGCAGCAGGGCTTTCACGCTGGCAGCCTGCGGCGAACCCGCGACGAGACCGCGCAGGCTGTCTCCGAGAACCGGAGCCAGGCGCGAGCGGATTTCCTGAGCGCGGAGCGGGTCGCCTTTGGCCTGCTCTTCGATCACCCGCTCCAGCATGCTGTCTGCGAAGGTTACGCCGGCGGCCTTGATTGCCTGCAGGTCGACGGGGGCGAGCAGGGCCCCTTCACGGCCGGACAGAAAATCGTCGAGCGATCCGAGGTCGGGGAAGGTCTTCGGCTCGCGCAATCTCGCGATCAGGTCCTCGATATCGAGCAGTGACGTCATGGTGGCTGCCAGCGGCGTCAGATCCAGAATTCGGCCGCTTGAGACGAGGACCGGGCAGGGGCCGCCGGCGGTATTCGACCAAACACGACCCACCAGCAGAGCATCGGCCTCCTCCGGCAGGATGGTCTCCGCATGAAGGATACGATCAGTGTTCATCCTTGTTCCTCCCCAGCTTCCCGTTTCAACGGACGGCCTCCGAAGCGGTTCGTTGCCGTATTGTCAGGATGTCAGACAACATTACCGCTGATCTTTTATTACTCTGTGTTGCTCGTGTCCAGCGTGGAAAGAAGCGTCCGGCGGGAAAATTGCCGGGTCCGATCGCGGCACGGTTCGACGGTCAAGAACGGGGGAGCCTGCGTGATCTGCTGCCGAAATCTGCCGCCGCTGTCTGCTAGAAGGTCTCGAGTGTGAGATCGAGCCGGGATGCAGCACCAAGCAGGTGTTGGCGCATGGCGTCGCGTGCCTTCAGCGGGTCGCGCAGCGCGACGGCGTCGCGGATCACCACATGTTCGGCGATCGTCACCTCGACGATCTCCTCAAGCACGGCCGTTGCACGTGCCGCGTTGATAGCATGGCTGATCCGTTCGGCGATAAAGCCGATGAAAAGGGGGAAGTATTCGTTATGGGTCGCGGCGGCGAGGGCGCGATGGAACGCAAGATCGGCGAGAATGCCTTGCTCGGTCCATTTTTCGGCTCCGGTCATCAGATCGAGCGCAGCGTTGAGTTGTTTCATATCCTCGGAGTCATAGTGAACTGCGGCGAGGCCGGCGGCCTCGATCTCGAGCGGCATGCGGAGCTGGAAGAGGCTGCGGAAACTCTCGCGGTCGACGAGCTCTTCCTGTTCGATCCGGATCGTCGGACGCGTATGCATATCCCTCACGAAGGCGCCGACGCCCTGCCGTGTCTCGACGAGCCCTTCGTTACGCAATTGCGCGATCGCCTCGCGCACCACCGATCGGCTGACGCCGAACGCCTTGGCCAGAATGTGCTCGGTTGGCAGCTTGTCGCCCGGTTTGATGCGGCCCTCACTGATCTCGCGTGCGATATGGGTCGCAATCCGCGCCGGTAGATGCTCGCTTCGCCTGATCTGGCTGAAGTCTATCGCCATGGAAAACACTACCTCCCGAACAATCCTCGCTTATTCTACGAAAATTCCCCCAAATTCAATTGGCATCTGGGATTCATGACCATTGCCGGATCAATGGCCTTCTTGATCGCGGTCAGCAGGTGGCGCTGAACATCGGGCAACCGCTCCTCGAAGTCGGTGCGCTTCAGCCGACCGATGCCGTGCTCCGCGCTGATGCTGCCGTGATAGCGGTCGAGCACGGTGTTGATCGCCTTCTTGGCTGTGTGGATGCGAACCGATCGTTCGGCCGCCGATAATCCCGATGGGGGCATAACGTTCAGATGCACGTTACCGTCGCCGACGTGACCGTATGACACGCAGATGCAATCCGGTGCTGCGGCCGCGACGGCAGCCTCGGCTTCCCTTACGAAGTCGGGAAGGCGCGATAGCTGCACCGAAATATCCGTGCGTAAATGCATTCCACGTCTCGCCTGACCTTCATTCATTCCCTCCCGGAAGAGCCACAGGTTGCGCGCCTGGGCGGCGGAAGCGGCGACGACGCCGTCGATCACCAGTCCGTCCTCCAGCACATTCTCCAGGAAGCGTTGCATCAACTCGTCCACGTCGACGAGGCCGGAGCCGGAAATTTCCATCAGCACATAGACGGGGCAGTCTCCGCCGATCGGCATTGCGAGATCGGGCATGGCCTCTCGGGCGAGCGTGAAGGCAATGGGAGGCATGAATTCGAAGGCGGACATGAGATCACAACAATCGCGGCGCGCACGCCGATACAGTTGCATGACGTCTTCCAGCGAGTTCAGCCCGAGAAGGGCGGTGGCCACACTATCCGGACAGGGTGTCAGCTTCACGGCGACGGCGGTGACAATGCCGAGTGTACCTTCTGCGCCAATGAACAATTGCTTGAGATCGATCCCGCGGTTGTCCTTCCTGAGCGTGGAGAGGGCGTCGAAGACCGTTCCATCTGGCAGCACGACCTCCAGGCCGAGCACCAGCTCCCGCGTCATCCCATAGCGCAGAACGTTTATGCCGCCGGCATTGGTCGAGACGTTGCCGCCGATCCGGCAGCTGCCCTGTGCTCCGAGTGCAAGAGGAAAGAACATGCCCTTCGAAGCAGCAATCTCTTTTGCCTCGGCAAGTATGCATCCGGCTTCGACGACCATCGAGAAGTCGTCCGGGTCGACGGAGCGCACGGCTTTCATTCGCTCCAGACTCAGGATCACCTGATTTTCCGGTCGATCCGGGATGGCGCCGAGAACAAGCCCGGTATTGCCGCCTTGCGGAACGATCGAGAGGCCGAGTTCCCGACAGGCGCGGACTGCTTCGCACACCTCGGCAGTCGAGCGGGGCCGTATCACCGCAACAGCATTGCTGGTGACGTCGCCGTGCCAGTCGCGGCAAAAGGGCAACATTTCCGCCGCCTCGGTCAGGATCGCGGCATCGCCCACGCGGGCACGGAGAGCAGCCTGCAGATCGGCAGTGATATAGGAGCTGTGCATTTTCGGGCCTTCATGATCTTCAGGTATGGATCAGCGGAGCAAATTGTCTATTCTCAAGCGGATCATATAAGGTTATCAGACAACCTTACAACACAATTTGATGCGCGGTCTGGTGCGCCCTGGAGGAGAAGTCTTCATGCACGTTCTTATCATCGGTGCAGCGGGAATGGTTGGGCGCAAGCTCGCAGCTCGTCTCGCTGCATCAGGCAGCCTTGGAGGTCATCCGATCGAGGTAATGACCTTGGCGGACGTAGTGGCGCCGGAAGCCCCTACTGGGTACGCCGGCAGGGTCGTAACCGAGCTCGCCGATCTCTCGGCCCCCGGCGCGGCGGGAAGACTCATAGCTGCGCGGCCTGACGTCATCTTCCATCTGGCGGCGATCGTTTCCGGCGAGGCCGAGCTCGACTTCGACAAGGGCTATCGTATAAACCTCGACGGCACCCGTTACCTGTTCGACGCGATTCGGGAGGCCAATAACGATGAGGGCTATCGGCCACGTGTCGTCTTCACCTCGTCGATCGCCGTCTTCGGTGCGCCGTTGCCCTATCCCATTCCCGATGACTTCCATTCGACGCCGCTCACCAGCTACGGAACGCAGAAAGCCATCTGTGAGCTGTTGCTGGCCGACTACAGCCGTCGCGGCTTTTTTGACGGAATCGGAATCCGGCTGCCGACGATATGCATCCGGCCTGGAAAACCGAACAAGGCTGCCTCCGGCTTCTTTTCGAGCATTCTGCGTGAGCCTCTGGCCGGACAGGAGGCTGTCCTGCCCGTCAGCGAGGATGTCCGCCACTGGCACGCCTCGCCGCGCTCGGCCGTGGGATTTCTCGTTCATGGTGCCACGATCGACCTTGAGAAGGTCGGGCCCCGCCGGAACCTCTCCATGCCGGGTCTGAGTGCGACCGTCGGCGAGCAGATCGAGGCACTCCGGCGTGTTGCCGGCGAGAAGGCGGTCCGGCTTATCCGACGTGAGCCGGACGAGATGATCATGAAGATGGTTGCCGGATGGGCGCCGGGCTTCGAGGCCAAGCGCGCGATGGCTCTTGGCTTTGTTGCCGAAAAGTCGTTCGATGAGATCATTCGCGTTCACATTGAAGACGAGATGGGAGGAAAGCTGTGATCGATACCAGCCACAATGGGCTTCCGAGTATCGCTTTTCTCGGTACGGGTCTGATGGGGGCGCCGATGGTCCGGCGTCTGCTTGGTGCCGGCTTCAAGGTGACGGTCTGGAACAGGGACATGTCGAAGGCGGAGGCACTGCGTTCGGCAGGCGCAGATGTCGCTGCAACGCCGGCGGATGCTGCGCGCGGCGTCGACGTCGCGTTCACGATGTTAAGCGACGGCAAGGCGGTGGAGAAAGTTCTCTTCACGTCCGGTTGTGCGGACGCCCTTCGTCCCGGCACCGTTCTGGTCGACACGAGTTCGATCGCACCACCGATCGCGAAAGACCATGCGGCGCGGCTTGCGGCGCGCGCGATACACCATCTTGATGCACCCGTTTCCGGAGGTGTCGTCGGAGCAGAAGCCGGCACCCTGGCTATCATGGCCGGCGGGGATGCAGCAGTGGTTGAGCGTCTCGCGGCCGTCTTTGCCGCGCTCGGCCGGGTGACTCATGTCGGTCCGAGCGGTGCGGGGCAAATCTGCAAGCTCGCCAATCAGCAGATCGTCGCGATCACGATCGGCGCGGTGGCCGAGGCGATGGTGCTGGTCGAGGCGGGTGGGGCCTCCCGGGAGAGATTCCGAGAGGCAATACGCGGAGGGTTCGCCGAAAGCCGGATCCTGGAACTGCACGGTGCCCGGATGATTGCCCGCGACTTCAAACCGGGCGGCCCCTCGCGGCTGCAGCTGAAGGACCTCGACGCGGTCATGTCGATGGCCGACCAGTATTCGCTTGAGCTGCCGCTGACGGAGCGGGTTCGAAGCGAGTTTTCTGAATTCGTCGCTGCCGGCGGCGGAGAGCAGGATCACAGTGCCTTGCTTCTCCACCTCGAACGGTTGAACGGACACAAGGCATAAGGTGAGAAGACATGACCGAGGACAAGAAGGAACGACGCAGATTGCGCTCGCAGGATTGGTTCGACAACCCGGACCATGCCGACATGACGGCGCTCTACCTCGAGCGCTTCATGAATTACGGCATCACGCCGGAGGAACTGAGGTCCGGAAAGCCGATCATCGGGATCGCCCAGAGCGGCAGTGATCTCAATCCCTGTAATCGCCACCACCTCGAACTTGCCCGCCGCGTCCGCGACGGCATTCGCGATGCCGGGGGCATTCCGATAGAGTTTCCGACTCACCCCCTGTTTGAAAATTGCAAGCGGCCTACGGCAGCGCTAGATCGCAACCTCGCCTATCTCGGCCTCGTCGAGATCCTCTATGGTTATCCGCTTGACGGGGTCGTCCTCACGACGGGTTGCGACAAGACCACACCGTCCTCTCTGATGGCCGCTTCCACCGTCAATATTCCGGCGATTGTGCTCTCGGGTGGCCCGATGCTCGACGGATGGCACGACGGTGATCTCGTCGGCTCCGGCACCGTGATCTGGCGCTCGCGGCGCAAGTATGCGGCGGGCGAGATCTCGCGCGAAGAGTTTCTGGAGGCCGCGCTCGATTCCGCGCCCTCGGTCGGCCATTGCAACACGATGGGAACCGCTTCGACCATGAACGCCATGGCCGAGGTGCTCGGCATGTCGTTGACAGGTTGTGCCGCCATCCCGGCGGCTTACCGCGAACGCGGGCAGATGGCATACCGGACCGGGCGCCGCGCCGTCGAACTCGTGCTCGAAGACGTGAAGCCTTCCGATATCCTTACCCGTGAAGCTTTTCTCAACGCGATCCGTGTCAATTCGGCAATCGGCGGCTCGACGAATGCACAGCCGCATCTCGCAGCGATGGCGAAGCACGCAGGAGTCGAGCTCTATCCGGAGGACTGGCAGGTCCACGGCTACGACATCCCGCTTCTTGCCAACGTACAGCCGGCCGGCGCCTATCTCGGCGAACGTTTCCATCGTGCGGGAGGCGTCCCTGCTGTCATGTGGGAACTCCTGAAGGCCGGCAAGCTGGACGGCGGTTGTCCGACGGTGACTGGCAAGACGATGGCGGAAAATCTTGAAGGAAGGGAGGCGTGTGACCGCGAGGTGATCCGTCCGTTCGACGCGCCGCTCAAGGAGCGCGCCGGCTTCCTCGTCCTCAAAGGCAATCTCTTCGACTTCGCCATCATGAAGATGAGCGTCGTCTCGGAAGAATTCCGCGCCCGCTACCTTCGTCATCCGGGACGCGAAGGCGTATTCGAAGGAAAGGCGGTGGTGTTCGACGGGTCCGAGGATTACCACTGCAATATCAACAATCCGGAGCTCGGAATCGACGAGAACACCATTCTCGTCATTCGTGGTGCGGGACCGCGTGGATGGCCGGGTTCGGCCGAGGTCGTCAACATGCAGCCGCCGGACGCTCTCCTCAAGCGCGGCATCATGAGCCTGCCGACGATCGGCGACGGCCGTCAGTCTGGAACGGCCGACAGTCCCTCGATCCTGAACGCGTCCCCCGAAAGCGCGGCGGGTGGCGGGCTCTCTTGGTTGAGGAATGGGGACATCATCCGCATCGATTTCAACAATGGCCGTTGTGACGCACTTGTGGAGGATGCCGAGATTGCAAGACGCAAAACGGAAGGTCTGCCCGCTGTGCCTCCGGACGCGACGCCCTGGCAGATGATCTATCGCAAGACGGTGACCCAGCTGTCCGACGGTGCGGTGATCGAAGGAGCGCCGGAGTTCCGAAAACTGGCCGAGAAGCTGCCGCGGCATAATCACTGACCGTCCGCGGCGGGGGCGCTGCGTCCCCACCGTCCTTAGATCACGGCACTCATGCCACCGTCCACATAGATGATCTGGCCGTTGACGTAGTCGGACGCGGAGGAGGCGAGAAAGATCGCCGTGCCGACGAGTTCCTCAGGCGTGCCCCATCGCCGGGACGGGGTACGCGCCTTCACCCATGCGTCGAATTGTGGATTGGAGGTCAGGGCTTGGTTCATCTCGGTCAGCATGTAACCGGGGCCGATTGCGTTGGCCTGGATGCCGTGTTCCGCCCATTCGGCGGTCATCGCCTGGGTCAGCATCTTGATGCCGCCCTTGGCTGCCGTATAGGGCGCTATGGTCGGCCGTGCGAGACCGCTCATCAGCGAGCCGATGTTGATGATCTTGCCGCGCCCGCGTGGAATCATGCGTTTGGCTGCCTCGCGCCCGACGATGAAGGAACTTGTGAGATTGGTGTCGATGACGGAGCGCCACTCGTCGAGCGACAGCTCGACCATCGGCTTGCGAAGCTGGATGCCGGCATTGTTCACAAGGATGTCGACCTCCAGCCCGTCGGCGTCCAATGTGGTGAACGCCTCGACAGCCGACTTCTCGCTTGTCACGTCGAAGACGGCAGTCCTGACGGAAAGGCCGTCGGCCCTCAGGCTGTCGGCGCTTTCCTCGAGGCGTGTGGTGTTGGTTCCGTTGATGACGAGGAAAGCGCCGGCCTGGCCGAGCGCCCGCGCGATGGCATAACCAAGGCCACGCGAGGAGCCGGTGACAAGTGCGGTCCGGCCGGTGAGATCAAAAGAATAACCCTGCAAGTCGTTCTCCCTGGAAACCTGCTGTTCCGGCGAGGCGGCAGCCACCGCTTTCCGGCGTATTTCAGACGTTCTTCTCTTCTGTCAGCAGGCCACTGGTTTTCAGCAGCGCGGCAAAGCGGCCGCCGCCGGCACTCAACTCGTCGTATCCGCCCTTTTCGACGATTCTGCCGTGGTCGAGGAAGAGAACGATGTCGGCTTCGCGAACCGTGGAAAGCCGATGCGCGATGATGAAGGTCGTCCTGTCCCTGCGCAACCGGTCAATGGCCGCCTTGACGCGTGCTTCGGTCTCGACGTCGAGTGCACTCGTCGCCTCATCAAGCACGAGAATCGGTGCATTCTTGAGGATCGCCCGCGCGATCGCGATGCGCTGACGCTCACCGCCCGACAGGCGGTTGCCGCGCTCGCCGACTTGTGTGGTGTAGCCCGCCAGACGGCTGTCGATGAATTCGGCTGCGGCTGCTGCCTCCGCCGCCTTCATGACGTCCTCGTCGGTGGCATCCTCACGCCCGATTCGGATGTTCTCGCTGATCGAGCGATTGAGCAGGCCCGCGTCCTGAAAGACAGTCGCAATCGTATGGCGCAGAGACTTGCGGGTGACGGTAGAAATATCAACGCCGTCGATAAAGATCTTCCCGGCTTGTGGCTCGTGCACGCGCTGAAGAAGGTTGATCAGAGTCGTCTTGCCGGCGCCCGTCGGCCCGACGATCGCGATCGTCTGTCCGGCCTTCACCTTAAAGGAAACGTCGTGGACGCCCTGTGTGGTGTTGGCGAAGTCGAAAGATACGTTGCGGAACTCGACGTCGCCCCGAACATCGGTAAGTTCGCCGGCACCTGCGGGTTCTTCGCGCTCCTGGACCGAGTCTTCGAGCTGGTAAAAATCCTCCAGCTTCGCTCGGGCTTCAAAGATCTGCGTCGCGAAGGCGCGCATCTGATCCAGGCGCCCGATCAGAAGACCCGCGAAACCGGTGAAGGCGATGATCTCACCGACCTTCAGTTCGCCCGCTTGAACGAGAATCGTCCCGACGACCAGGATGAGCAGCATGGAGATCGTCGATGCAATGCGGTTCAGGGCGCTGGCAATTGCCCACCAATCGAGGACTGGGTATTGGGCTGCCAGCAGTTGTTCGGCGTATTGCTTCAGCGCCCGTGTTTCAGCTTCGATGCGATTGTAGCTGTGTACCACCGAGACGTTGCTGATCGAGTCGCTCACATGCGAGAAGACGGTGTGATAGTGCCTCTCGACCGAGGCTTGGCCCTCTTTCGTGCGGTTCATCACCGTCTTGCCGATGATCATGTAAAGCACCCCGAGCACCACCAGCACGATCGTGAGGCGGAAGTCCATCGAGAGCGCCGTCGGAAGCAGAAGCGCCAGCGCAACGGCTGTCGCGAGGTGTGTGCGCATGAACTCGAGCCAGAGCCCGAACAGGGTCTCGCTTGCGCGAAGCAGGGTGTGGAGCGCGTTGGAGGTTCCGCGCTGATGGTGCCAGTTGAGCGGCATCGAAATGATGCGCCCGAAGGCTTCCGTGAGAAGGTCGGCACGGCGACCATGCGCCAGGCGGTCAGCCTCACGGGCAACCAACACATACGCGATGGTGTTGAATACGCCGAAACATCCCCACAGTATGAGAATACTGCTGGCATCTCGCTTTTCCGAGATCGCGTCCACGATTCGTCCGAAAAGCACCGGCTCCACGATCGTTATGACGGCCAAGATGATGTTGGCGACGACGACCAGCGCGACCTTCATCCGATAGGTTGCGAGATATCGCAGCGCTTTTATATAGACTTGAAGCAAAGACAATGGTGTTCTCTCAATTCGTGCGCGTTGCCGTATACCGTGAGGTCGCGCCTTTCGACGAGGGACAAATCGTTGCAGCCCTTCGTCGAACGGGGGGCGTCCGTGTGCTCCAGCTTAACCGGACCTGTCGGGCGTAATTTCGACAGTAGCGACTATATGTCAGCGGTTTTCCGCTAGCCAGTTTTCGATTGCATGGCAAGATTTTGCATGTCGTAATTAAGGGTGTCCTAACCGATTCTGGTAGTCTAGCTTCACCGCACGATACAAGAGCTCGTGGAAATATCCGAAGGCATTCCCCACGATGGATGCCGCGGCGCGTCAGAGGGGATAAAGATGAGCATAAACCGGATCGTTCAGTTCCTGGTCGTGGCTGACGAATGCAAGAATGCCGAGGATCTGACGGCGGAGCTGGAAAAGCTGCTGAATCACTATCAGTTCGACTATTACGGTATCGTCCGCCAGCCGAAACCGAACGAGAACCCGATGAAACTGGTGCTGGCAGGCCGCTGGCCCGAGCGGTGGCCGGAGACTTACATCGCAAAGAAGTACGTCCTCATCGATCCGACCGTTCGCTACCTCGGCCAGGCGCAACGCGGCTTTCGGTGGCGCGACACGATATCGGTTTTTCGCGGTGACCCCCATCGCAAGCGCATGGAGCGGATGATGGCCGACTCCCAACGCTTCGGTTTGGAAGACGGCTATATCTTTCCGATCCACGGTCGTAACGGCCTTCTCGGCAACATGACCGTCGGCGGAAAACCCGTTGAGCTTTCGCCGGTCGAGATGACGCTCTTCGAAGCCGTTGCAAGGAAGGCCTTCTGGCGCCTGATGGAGTTGCGGCGCCAGTCGGGCGAACTCGAGTCCGTCAGCAAGGTAGAGACGCGCATGACGCGTCGCGAAATGGAGGTCCTGAACTATCTGGCCGATGGTCTTACGTCGAACGACATCAGCCGGATTCTCAAGATTTCGAACCATACGGTGGATTGGTATATGAACGGGATCCAGGACAAGCTGAATGCGAAGAACCGTCAGCACGTCGTGGCGCTTGCGTTCCGCCTCGGGCTGATAACCTGAGGCGCCATATTTTTCTCCCAGCCGGTCGGACAAATTGAACTTCCTGTGACAACAGGATAAGGAGATTTCGCGGTGCAGCATGCCCGTGGCCGATCGACTGAGGAGACCGATTTGACCATTTCCAAGATTCTTGTTGCCAACCGATCCGAGATCGCCATCCGCGTTTTCCGTGCGGCGAACGAACTGGGACTGAAAACAGTCGCGATCTGGGCCGAGGAAGACAAGCTTTCCCTGCACCGTTTCAAGGCGGACGAGAGTTATCAGGTCGGGCGCGGTCCGCATCTTGCCCGTGATCTCGGTCCCATCGAGAGTTACCTCTCCATCGACGAAATCATCCGGGTCGCCAAGCTTTCTGGGGCCGACGCGATCCATCCGGGCTATGGTCTGCTTTCGGAAAGCCCGGAATTCGTCGACGCCTGTAACGCTGCCGGCATTACGTTCATCGGGCCAAAGGCCGAGACCATGCGCCAGCTCGGCAACAAGGTTGCCGCGCGCAATCTTGCGATAAGCGTCGGCGTGCCGGTGGTGCCGGCAACCGAGCCGCTGCCAGACGACATGACAGAGGTCGCGCGCATGGCCGAGGAGATCGGCTATCCGGTGATGTTGAAGGCCTCCTGGGGCGGCGGCGGACGCGGGATGCGGGCGATCCGCGATCCCAAGGACCTGGCGCGGGAAGTCACCGAAGCGAAGCGCGAGGCGAAGGCAGCCTTCGGCAAGGACGAGGTTTATCTCGAGAAGCTGGTTGAACATGCGCGCCACGTCGAAAGCCAGATTCTCGGCGATACGCATGGCAATGCCGTACACCTTTACGAGCGTGATTGCTCCATCCAGCGACGCAACCAGAAGGTCGTCGAGCGCGCTCCGGCACCTTATCTGACTGCGGTGCAACGCCAGGAGCTCGCCGAATATTCGCTGAAGATCGCCCGTGCGACCAACTACATCGGCGCCGGCACCGTCGAGTACCTGATGGACGCCGATACCGGCAAATTCTACTTCATCGAGGTCAATCCGCGCATCCAGGTCGAGCACACGGTGACGGAGGCGGTGACCGGCATCGACATCGTCAAGGCGCAGATCCATATCCTCGAAGGACACGCGATCGGCACGCCTGAATCCGGCGTTCCGAAGCAGGAAGATATCCGCCTCAATGGGCATGCGCTGCAGTGCCGTATCACCACCGAGGATCCGGAGCAGAATTTCATCCCGGATTACGGTCGTATCACCGCCTATCGCGGCGCAACCGGTTTCGGCATCCGTCTGGATGGCGGCACCGCTTATTCCGGGGCTGTGATCACACGCTACTACGATCCGCTTCTGGAAAAGGTGACCGCCTGGGCGCCGACGCCGGAAGAGGCTATCCGGCGGATGGACCGGGCGCTGCGCGAATTCCGCATTCGCGGCGTGGCGACGAACCTCACCTTTCTCGAAGCGATCATCGGCCATCCGAAATTCCACGACAACAGCTATACGACCCGCTTCATCGACTCGACGCCCGAGCTCTTCGCACAGGTGAAGCGCCAGGACCGCGCCACCAAGCTGCTTACCTATCTCGCTGACGTTACGGTAAATGGTCATCCGGAAGTGAAAGGACGTCCGCGTCCCCCCGAGGACGCCGCCGATCCGGTCGTTCCGTTCATCGAAGCGGAGGTTCCGGCCGGCACGAAGCAGTTGCTCGACAGACTGGGCCCGGCGAAGTTTGCCGCATGGATGCGCGACCAGAAGCGTGTCCTCGTGACCGACACGACGATGCGCGACGGCCACCAGTCGCTGCTGGCGACCCGCATCCGTACTTTCGACATCGCCCGTGTGGCCGGTACCTACGCTCGTGCGTTGCCGAACCTCCTTTCGCTGGAATGCTGGGGCGGCGCGACCTTCGACGTCTCGATGCGTTTTCTTACCGAAGACCCATGGGAGCGTCTGGCGCTCATCCGTGAAGGTGCCCCGAATCTGCTGCTGCAGATGCTGCTGCGTGGCGCCAACGGCGTCGGCTACAAGAATTACTCCGACAACGTCGTCAAGTACTTCGTCCGCCAGGCCGCTGCCGGTGGCATCGATCTTTTCCGCGTCTTTGATTGCCTGAACTGGGTGGACAACATGCGGGTGGCGATGGATGCCGTCGCCGAGGAGAACAAGCTCTGCGAGGCCGCGATCTGCTACACTGGCGATATCCAGAACGAGGCGCGCGCGAAGTACGACCTGAAGTATTATACGGCGCTTGCAGCAGAGCTCGAAAAGGCAGGCGCTCACATTATCGCTGTCAAGGACATGGCGGGCCTCCTGAAGCCGGCCGCCGCAAAGATCCTCTTCAAGGCTCTGCGCGAGGCGACGAGTCTGCCTATCCATTTCCATACCCACGACACATCGGGGATTTCGGCCGCGACGGTTCTTGCGGCTGTGGACGCGGGGGTCGACGCAGTGGACGCTGCGATGGATGCACTTTCCGGCAACACCTCGCAGCCTTGCCTCGGTTCGATCGTCGAGGCCCTGCGCGGATCGGAGCGGGACCCCGAACTCGACCCCTACTGGATCCGCCGCATATCGTTCTACTGGGAGGCCGTCCGCAATCAGTACGCCGCCTTCGAGAGCGATCTCAAAGGGCCAGCCTCGGAAGTCTATCTACACGAAATGCCGGGGGGGCAGTTCACGAACCTCAAGGAGCAGGCCCGCTCGCTCGGTCTCGAGACACGGTGGCATGAGGTTGCTCAGGCCTATGCCGACGCCAACCAGATGTTCGGCGATATCGTCAAGGTGACACCATCCTCCAAGGTGGTCGGCGACATGGCGCTGATGATGGTCAGCCAGGACCTCACGGTGGAGGACGTCGTCAATCCGGAGAAGGATGTTTCTTTCCCAGAGTCGGTCGTGTCGATGCTGAGGGGGGATCTCGGGCAGCCGCCGCTCGGCTGGCCCGAAGGTCTACAGAAGAAGGTTCTGAAGGGAGACAAACCCTACACTGTCCGGCCGGGTTCGTTGCTCGCGGAAACGGACATCGAAGCCGAACGTGCTGCGATCGAGGAAAAGCTCGAACGCAAGGTTTCCGACTTCGAACTCGCATCCTACCTGATGTATCCGAAGGTCTTTACGGACTACGCGCTCGCCACCGAAACGTATGGTCCGGTTTCCGTCATCCCGACACCGAACTACTTCTATGGCCTGCCAGCCGGCGAGGAACTCTTTGTCGATCTGGAGAAGGGAAAGACACTGGTCATCGTCAATCAGGCGATGGGGGCGGTGAACGACAAGGGGATGGTCACCGTCTTCTTCGAGCTGAACGGGCAGCCGCGCCGCATCAAGGTGCCGGACCGCGCTCACGGAGCCGCAGCCGGCGCCGTTCGCCGCAAGGCGGAGGCGGGTAATCCGGCACATATCGGAGCGCCGATGCCGGGGGTTGTCTCAACGGTTGCCGTTTCGTCTGGCCAAAAGGTCAAGGCAGGCGACGTTCTGCTCTCGATCGAAGCCATGAAGATGGAGACTGCAATCCACGCCGATCGCGATGGTGTCATTGCGGAAGTGCTGGTGAAGACCGGCGATCAGATCGACGCCAAGGACTTGCTGGTCGTCTTCGAAGGTTGAGGACGCCTTAGAACTGAAAGTGAAGAGCCCCGGAGCGCAATTGTTCTCCGGGGCTCTTTCATGTGCGCGTCCCGACGGCGGCGCGGCGCCGAACGGCTATTTGGACTTTGCGAGTGAGAAGCCGCTTTCGAGGTCAGTCAGCTTGTTGCCGTCGACGGTCACTTCGTAGTTTTCTCCGTCAGATCGCTTCACTGCGACGCCGTATACACGGTCGGAGATGGTGAGCGTCGCCTCGAAACCTTTCCACTCGGGCGGCAGGCAAGGGCGGACGAAGAGTGTGTCGCCCCTTTTCGTGACGCCGAGGATGCACTCGACTGCAAAGCGATAGAGCCAGCCTGCCGAGCCCGTATACCAGGTCCAGCCGCCTCGTCCGAGATAGGCGTTGTCGCCGTAGATGTCTGCCGCGACGACATACGGCTCGACGCGGTAGCGTTCCGCCGCGTCCATGTCGAGGGCGTGCTTCAACGGATTGAGCATGTCGAAGCAACGCCAGGCATCGGCATCGCGACCGAGTTCCGCCAGCGCCATGCCGAGCCAGATGGCGGCATGGGTGTATTGGCCGCCGTTTTCACGGACGCCGGGCGGATAGGCCTTGATGTAGCCGGGATCCGCTGCGCTCTTCTCGAAGGGAGGGGTAAAGAGCCTGACGATGCCGGCCTCCTCATCGACCAGCTTGGAAACCGCAGCTTCGATCGCGCCCGTCGCGCGTTCCGGTGGAGCCTGGCGCGAAAGAACACTCCAAGACTGGGCGATCGAGTCTATGCGGCATTCTTCCGATTGGGCCGACCCCAGAGGGGTACCGTCGTCGAAATAGCCACGACGGTAGTATTCGCCATCCCAACCGGCGTTCTCGAGAGCGGAGCTGAGTTCAGTGAGATGCGCTGTCCATCGGGCGATGCGGGCGCTGTCGCCGCGCTCCTCTGCATAGGCAAGGAATGATTTCAGTGTTCCTGCAAGAAACCACCCGAGCCAGACGCTTTCGCCCTGTCCCTTGTGTCCGACGCGGTTCATACCGTCGTTCCAGTCGCCGCCGAGAATCAGCGGCAAACCGTGAACACCTGTGCGTGCGACCGCGAGGTCGAGAGCACGGGCGGCATGCTCGTAAAGGCTAAAGCCGTCTTCGGTCGATTGCGGCAAGAAGAACGAATCAGCTTCGTCTTCCGGCAACGCGGGTCCTTCGAGGAACGAAATCGGCTCATCCAAAATCGCTTTTTCCCCCGTCGCGGTGACGTAGCTGTCGATGGCATGCGCCAGCCAGACGACATCGTCGGAGATGCGGGTACGAACTCCGGCCCCGGTCTGAGGCAGCCACCAATGCTGAACGTCGCCTTCGACGAACTGTCGGGAAGCCGCGTACAAAATCTGCCGGCGGGCCAGCCTCGGATCGACAGTGAGGAACGCCAGCGTATCCTGCAACTGGTCGCGGAAACCGTAGGCACCACTTGCCTGGTAGAAACCGGCTCGGGCCAGCAGACGGCAGCTCAGGGCCTGATAGGGCAGCCAGGCGTTGATCAGATAGTCGAACGACTTGTCGCCCGTATTCACCTGCAGTCTGCCGGTAAAGTCACGCCAGAATGCCTGCTGCGTATCCAGGATGCGTACGACGCTCTCTTTGCGGACCTCCGCGATCAGTTTGCTTGCCTCCGCCGCGGTGGCACAGTCGCCGAGGAAGAAACAGAGTTCCTTTGTTGCGCCGGCGGGCACTTCGATATCGAGGGCGAGTGCGGCACACGGATCGCCCTCGGTTTCGATCGAGTTCAGCAGTTTTGATTGCCGTGCAACGGCTTGCGGCAGTTCGATCGAGCCGTTCCGACCGATGAATTCGCGGCGGCTGGCCGTGTAGCTTCCGGCCGGGTCGCTTGCCGCCAGGAACGCTGTACGGCCGGGATAGTTGATGTCGTAACGGTTTGTCGCGAAGAGAGCGCCCGTGTCCTCATCGAACGAGGCCAATATGAACGGTGCCGTTTTCTGAGCGTTGTTGCCCAGAACCCATTCGGCATAGCCATAGACCCTGAAAGTGCGGGCAACCTTGCCGGTATTGCGGATCACCATCCGCGACAGCTTTATTGGCCGGGTGCGATCGACGGTCTGGGTCAGTTCGAGCTCCTGTCCGTCATGCCGGCTCTTGAAGACGCTGTAGCCGAGGCCGTGCCGGGTTTCGTAACGGCTCGTCTCGTCGAGGTTGAGCGTACTGGTTGGCGAGAACATCCTGCCGCTCGTCAGGTCGCAGACGTAGAAAGCCTCGCCCGGCCTGTTGGTAACTGGATCGTTGCTCCACGGTGTCAACTGGTAGTCACGGGAGTTCTGGCTCCAGGTGAAACCGGCGCCCTCGGCCGACACATGGAAGCCGAACTGTTCGTTGGCGATCACGTTGATCCACGGGTGAGGCGTTGTCCCATTGGAGCCGAGACGCATCACGTACTCGGCGCCGTCCTTGTCGAAGCCGCCGAAACCGTTCCAGAACTGTAGACCGCTCTGCTCATTCGGCAGAAGTCCATGATCCTTGCGCGGCTGCGCCGGCGGCAACCCGACCCAGTCGGGCTCAGCGCCTTCGGGCAATCGCGGCGTCGCGAACAGCGAAACCGCACGATTCACCTGGTCGACGATCTTGCCGTTTCGGGCATGGAGGACGACCCGGGCCGCCGCCAGCAGGGCCTGCGTGGTCCCTTCCTCCATCAGGTCGTTGCGCACAGTGAACACGTGCTGCCGACCACCATCCGCCTGGCGGTAACGCAAGTTTTCGGCAAGCCGTTCCAATGCGTGTTGCATGTCCTGCGCATAGGAGGTTGCGCGTTCGTTGATGACCGCCAGATCGGCGACGACGCCACGGCGGCGCAGGAATTCGAGCGCGCTGAGCGCTTCGCGTGCGATCTCCATGTCCATGTCGTCGTTGATCCGCAAGGCGAAGATCGGGAAGTCTCCCGAAATCGCCAAAGGCCACAGCGCGGGCTGCGAAGCGAGCCCCGTCCTGACGGTCTCTGGGTCAGCACGCAGGTGATTGTCTGGGTAGACCAGATAGCGACCGAGATGCTGGAACGCGGCGGCCTGTTGCGAGGTGATGCCGATGTGCCGCAACTCGATCTGGGCACGCGTCCAGGCGTGCACCAGTTCGTGGCTGAAAGCGTCGGGGTGACGGTAGCGCTCGATCGCCCGGTCCACCTCCGGTCGGCTCGGTGCCGCGATGGTCCAGAAGATCACGCTGACCTTCTTGCCGGAGGGCACGCGCACGACCCGGCGCAAGCTGAGAACCGGATCGAGGGTGTAGCCTTCCGTTCCGGAGAGCGTCGCCCCCGGATCGAAGGCTGCGGCATTGGCAAGGCTGCGGCCACGGCCGAGGAACTTGCGCCGGTCCGTTTCGAATTCTGTCGGGCGGCCGGGGCCGGCATTGTCGACCACGAGGTGAGCGACGCAGATGTCCGGATCGGAGGGGCTGCGCTTGTTGCGCTCTGCACGGATGACGTCACGGCGGCGGCCGAACTCGGTCTTGATGAACATCCGCGAGAATGCCGTGTGGGCATTGTCCGCGTCTTCATAGGCAAGGACGGGTTCGAGGTAGGACGTCACCTCGATGAACCTGTCCTCGGGTCCGGTGTTGAGGAGCGTGACACGACGACCTTCGGCGTCGTGTTCGGTCGCCACGATGCACTCGACGGAACTCGAGATGTCTCCGACGGTCTTGAAGAATTCCGCCTTGTCGTCCCCGAAGATCGTCTTGGTCTTCTCATCTTCGGCGCGCCGGGGCGTCGCCGTGGTCGACCACCACTCGCCGCTTCCCATGTCGCGCAAGAATATGAAGGTTCCCCAGCGATCCTCGGTCGGATCTGCCTTCCAGCGCGAAACGGCCTGACCGTTCCAGCGCGAGAAGCCGGAGCCGGTCGCCGTGAGCATGACCGAGTAGTGTCCGTTCGACAGGAAGGCCAGTTCGCGATCCTTCGTCGCGGGATCCACGATCGTGCGAATCTCCGGCCGCAGGAGATCGGCCTGACCCTTTCCGGGTGTCTGGGGTTCGTATTTCGCACTCATGACAGGGATTTCGCGTGGGGCCTTCTCCTGCAACAGGAGTTCCGCCGCTTCGATCACCGGATCGGAATGGAAGAGCTCGCGCAGGTGCCCGTTGAAGGCCACGTTGGCAATGGCCGCGATCGACATGCCGTGATGGTGGGCATAGTAGTTGTAGATGACCGCGCAGGTCTTTCCTTCGGGCACGCGGGTGGGCGTGAAGTCGACGGCGTCGTGGAAGCCGTAGGCACCCAGTGCACCGAGCTTGCGCAACCGCTCGAGGTTCTCCAGAGCAGCTTTCGGGAAGTACTGGCTGGCCAGGATCGATGCGTAGGGCGCAATGACCGCATTCTGGCCGAGGCCGCGCTTCAGTCCGAGGGTCGGGACCCCGAAATTGGTATATTGATACGTCAATTCGTGGTCGCGGGCATTGAAGGCGGCTTCCGAAATGCCCCAGGGAATGTTGAGACGCTTACCGTGGTTCATCTGCTCCCGGACGACGAGATTGTTCGTCTGGTTAAGGATACCACCTTGTCGCTCCTGCATCACAAGCGGCGGCATCAGATATTCGAACATCGAGCCAGACCAGGAAATCAGGGCGGCACGGGCGCCGATCGGTACGACCTGGCGGCCGAGACGGTACCAGTGCTCGGTCGGGAGATCTCCCTTGGCGATAGCGAAAAGACTTGTCAGGCGGGCTTCCGAGGCCAGCAGATCGTAGCAGGCTTCGTCCAGTTCACGGCTGTCGACCCGATAACCGATTGATAGAAGGCGCCGTTCGGGACGGAACAGGAAGCCGAAGTCCATCGAGAAGGCGACATCACGGGCGCGGTCGCGCAAGGTCGCAAGCCGCTGACGGAGCGGTTCGATATTGGAAAGGTCGAACGTGCTGTCGGAGATGTGCGCCTCGCAAGCCCTGACCAGTGCTTCCGTCCAGCGGGTAACCTCGCTGCTCTGTTCGGAACGCACCTCGTGGTGGAGGTTCGAGGCGAGCTTCTGGATGTCGCGCGCGAGTACCGCCAGATTGATGACCCGGATGGATGCGAATTCGTGCTCGCGCTTGACGGCGGCAAGCGCGTTGTTGAAGCCGTTGATACGCTCTTCGAGCCGGCGGCGCAGTGGGCGCACGGTCTTGCGATCATCCGGCAGTTCGGCAAGCGCTTCCAGAAGGATGCCACCGACATCGCCGATGCCATCGAGATTGCCCTGCAGGTGGGCCGACGGTGCCTCGGCCCATTCCCGGCAGGCGGACGAAACGGCTATGAGATGGCCGGCGAGATTGCCGCTGTCGACGGCTGAGATGTAACGCGGACCGAGTGTCTTCAGTGTGTCGGTGTAATACCAGTTGTAGAGGTGACCGCGGAATTTCTCCATCTTCTCGACGGTCGCGATCGTCTGCTCGAGCCGCTCGATCGTCTGTTCGAAACTGATCCAGCCGAAATTGCGGGCCGAGACGACCGAAAGCAGATAGACGCCGATATTCGTCGGCGAGGTGCGGCGGGCGAGAACCGGCTCCGGCGTTTCCTGGAAGTTGTCGGGTGGCAGATAGTTGTCGTCGGCCGTTACGAACGCTTCGTAGTAGCGCCAGGTCCGGCGAGCGATCTTGCGTAGCTCGATCGTCACCTCTTCAGGCACGAACAGGCGATCCTCGGTCTCGGCCGATTGACTGACATACCAGGCGACAACGGGCGACAGGAGCCAGAAGGTGGCAAACGGCAGGCCGATGAGGAAGCCGTAATTGCCGGACAACGAGGCAAGGCCGATCGCCGCGAGCGCGAGCGCCGGCGCGTGACGCATCGAACGGTAGTAGGTCAGTATATTGCCCTGAGCGACCGACTGAATGCTGCCGGCGGTGCGCCATTCGAGCAGGAGCTTGCGGCTGACGAAGAGGCGATAGAGGGAACGGACGATCGCATCGCCCATCATCCATGCCGCATCGGTGATGAAGACGATGCGGAGGGCAACTTGGGCATTGGCGGACCGAACCTCCGACCAGAGCGACTGGAAGTGCGCCTTCGGCACGATATCGGTCTGGCGCGGAACGAGGCCCGAAAGCAGTGAGAGTGTCGGCGCAACGAAGATGCAGAAGATCAGCAGGAGCTGCCAGATCGCCGCCCCGACCGGGGTCATGGCGTACCAGCCGATCGCCGATGCCAGGAACCATGCCATCGGAGTCAGAGAGCGGCGAAGGTTGTCGACCATCTTCCAGCGCCCGAGCGCGGTGATGCCGCGCGATGGGTCGAAGATATAGGGGAGGAGTTGCCAGTCGCCGCGCGCCCAACGGTGCTGGCGGGAAATCTCGACTTCGTATCGAGTCGGGAAGTCCTCGACGAGTTCGACGTCCGTAACGAGCGCACACCGTGCCATCGACCCTTCGAGCAGATCGTGGCTGAGAACCGCATTCTCGTCGATTCGACCTTTTAGTGCCCGCTCGAAGGCATCGACATGATAGAGGCCCTTGCCGGTGAAAGTGCCCTCGCCGGTGATGTCCTGATAGACGTCGGATACGGTAAAGACGTAGGGATCGACGCCGCGGTTGATCGAGAAAACGCGCTGGAAGACCGAAGCGTCTTCGCCGGTGGTCAGCGACGGTGTCACGCGGGGCTGCAGTACGCCGTAGCCGCTGACGACCCGGCCCGTCTCCGGATCGTGGACCGGCCGATTGATCGGGTGATGCATCTTGCCGACGAGCTTGGTCACCGCGTCGCGCATGAGGCGGGTGTCCGCGTCGAGCGTCATGACGTACTGGACGCCTTCCGGTACGATGTTGGCGCCCGGTAGGTAAGTCGTATCGCGGTCCCCTCGTAGCAGGAGATTGAGCTCGTGCAGCTTGCCGCGTTTGCGCTCCCAGCCCATCCAGACGCCCTCGGCCGGGTTGAAGAGCCGGCGCCGGTGAAGGAGATAGAAACGCGTCTTGCCGTCGTGGGCGTATCGGGCGCTGAGGTTCGCTACTTCGCGCTTTGCATATTCGAGGATTTCGAGATCTGCGGGCGTCTCTTCGACCGGGCTGTCGCGCCAGTCGCTGAGCAGGGCGAAAGATATTTCGCCACGGGGGTTCGTGAGATAGTGCACCTCGAGATTGCGAATGAGCTCATCGACATCGTCACGCTTTGCGATAAGGCACGGCACCACGACCAGCGTGCGCGCATCCTCCGGGATGCCTTCCTTGAATTCGTAGCCGGTAAGGCGGGCCGGCTTGACGACAAAGGTGACCAGCGTGTTGAAAAGGCCGGTCGCGCCTTCGGAGGCCGGCAATGACAGCATCAGAAGCAAAACGAAGATCAGCGGGGACGAAAGCCCGGCCCCGGCGAGGAACCAGCCAACCGCCGCCAGTACCGCGATGGTGATGGCGACCACGGGAATAGCGATCGCCATCCAGTTCATGCGGCGCACGAGATTGGCGACGCGCAGGTGCAGTGGCGGACGGTAGCCGATCGCCTGCTCGAGGCGGTAGCGCTGCGATCCTACGAGGAAGCCGCCGACATTGGATTGTGCATCGACGCTTGCGGGATCGCGGGCGGCTTCGGCCGCCATGTCGATTGCGAGTTGCGCAATCTCGATCTCGGTCTTTTCGGAACGGCGGGCGAGGCGCTCGATCGTGTTGCGGTAGGCGTTGCGCGAGCCGAAATCAAGTTCGTGGTAGTCGGTATGCTGGCCGAGGATCTTGTCGACCTGCGAAACCTGCTCGACCCAGACAGACCACTCCTTGTCGTCGATTTCACGAAGGCTCTTGACGATATTGCCGGTGGTGACGTTACCGGATGACAGCCGATTGTGCTCTGCCGTCAACGCCTCGTCCGCAGTGCGGCCGGAACGCTCCAGGCGTTCCTCCAGCCAATTGACTGCGAAACTCGTATCCTGCGAGCCGTTCCGCATGCGATAGAGGAACTGGGTCGCGAAGGTATTGTCCTCCGCTAGCGGTTCGATGCGACTGAAGAGTTCCTTGCAAGCGGCGGGGTCGTTGAGGCGGATTACTTCGTCCGCAATCTCGTTTGCCTTTCGCCGCATCCGGCGCGAGCGGTCGACGCGGGTCGAAATCCGTCGGAGGTTTTCGATCAGGACGAACCGGACGATGGACGGCAGAGCCCACAGTTCGCCGATCTCAAGCGTCTGCGACGACTGAAAGCCCTCGACCAACGCGGTCATGCTTTCCTGAGACACCGTGCTGTGGGTGTGGGCGACATAAAGCCAGGCGAGCGCCATGGTGCGGGGGATTTCGTGTTCCCCGATCTTCATTGTCGGTAGCTGTCGATAGAACCGACGCGGGAAATCCCGGCGGACCTCCTGGATAGCCTCTTCGATGATGTAGTGGTTGTCGAGCAACCATTCGGCCGCAGGTGTGATCGTCGCGCCGTTTTCGACGTCGGCGGCGGTTGCCCGGTAGACCCGCAGGATCTCCCGTTCGTTTTCCTTGTGGCGCGCGAAGAAGTCGAAGGCGAAGAGCGCCGGCAGCTCGTTGGCACCGTCGCGAGCGAGTGCTGCTGCGCTTTCGCAAAGTTCTTCGTTCGAGAAGTAGGCAGCGCGGATCGAATCGTTGTGATCGATCTGTTTTGTCTCGAATTCGCGCGACGAGGTGAGCGACGTCATGGGTAGGGACATATTCTCGAGTTCTGTCAGAAAGATGATTGCCGGACTGTCCTGACCTGCCTCTATCCCCGGCGCGTCAACACGACGGCCTTGCTCATGTTCCGATGCCGAACTTCAAGCCGCTGGCGAATGACGCTGGTGAAAGAAAACTGGACCTAGACGGAGATAGACTGCCCTCTACGGGAAAATGGGCTTTTTTATGCCTTATTTCAAAGCGGTAGCCAAGAGCTATTGCGTTGACGTGCGGGTGACGCGATTCATTGATCGCTCTCCTTGTTGCGTTGCTTCAGCGCCCGGACGTTTCCCCGGACGTTTCAGAGTCAGTGCCATGTTCCTCCGAAAGGCTCAGGCCTCCAAGAAGCAATTCCACCGCTGCAAGGGCGATGCCGGGCAGAGGGTCGTCCTCGAAGAGGTCGTCTGCCAAGGAACCTTCGAGCCAAAGGCCGTCGATCATCCCGTTGATCGCGATCGCAAGCTTTCGACAGGTTTCCGCGGTGGCCGGCCGCCCGGCTTCCGCGAGGAATTTCTCCACCAGTTGCTGAAGGACGGCCAGATAGGCCAGGTAGTTTTCGCGCTGGATCTCCGCAAAACCCGGATCGACCCGGACGTGACTGATGAAGGCCGCCCAGAGCGACATCGTGCGGGGATCCGTGACTGGGGGCGTCAGGTTTGCGACAATGAAATCGTGCAGGCGTACCCGTGCACTGTCGCCAGCGTGTTCCAGTGCATGGAAGGCCGCCGAACTCATCGTGTCCATGATTTCGCGGTAGGCTGCCTCTAGCATCTGGTCCTTGCCGGAGAAATAGTGGCGGATGAGGCCGCCGGTCACGCCAGCTCTCGCGGCAATCTGCCGAACCGTAGCGCCTTCCAATCCATATTCGCTGATGCAGTCGAGGGCTGCCTGAATCAGGGCCTTTCGCCGCTCAGCTTCCCCAGCACGATGGAAGCTCCGTCGAGCGGGCGTTTCCTGCTCCGGATGGATAGGTTCTTTCTCCGCCATTTGAAGATTCCTCGAGCGCCGACTGGCTTCGGAAGCCGGTTATACGCTTGAAGAATGACAGAACAAGTGCAAAACTTGCCACTCCTCTCCGGTCGATTTTTTGCGCCCGGAAACCACCACCTCGTCGACCGGAAACGCCGCATGCGTCCGGATTTCCCCCTTCGATCAACAGCCGGTGAAACGATGACGATACGCTTTTCGAACTACATGCCCGAGATCGTGGCAACGCGACGCTATCTGCACCAGCATCCCGAAATCGGCCTTTCCGAGTTCGAGACGTCCAATTATGTCGCGGCTCAGCTTGTTGCCATGGGTTATGAGGTTACGCGTGGGCTCGCGAAGACCGGCGTCGTCGCGACGCTTCGCAACGGAAGCAGCGGCAGGAACATTGGCATACGCGCCGATTTCGATGCGCTGCCGATCCTCGAAGAAACCGGTGCCGAATACCAGAGCAGGAATCCGGGTGTAATGCACGCCTGCGGACATGACGGCCATACCGCCATGCTGCTCGGTGCCGCGAAAATTCTCGCAGAGCGGAAGAATTTCAACGGTGTGGTGCATCTGATCTTCCAGCCGGCGGAGGAGAATTTCGGCGGAGCCAGGCTGATGATCGAAGATGGTCTCTTCGATAGATTTCCGTGCGATGCGGTCTTCGCTCTCCACAATGACCCCACGATCCCTTTCGGCCACTTCGCTTTTCGTGACGGACCGATCATGGCGGCTGTCGACGAGTGCAAGATCACGGTCAACGGTCGCGGTGGCCACGGCGCCGAACCGCAAGACACGGCCGATCCCATCGTCGCCGGCGCCAGTATCATCATGGCGCTGCAGACGATCGTTTCCCGCAATGTCCATCCGCTTGATCCGACTGTTGTGACGGTCGGCGCATTTCACGCCGGCGGTGCCAGCAACGTCATCCCGGAGCGTGCCGAAATGCTGCTCAGCATCCGATCCTTCGATGCCAAGGTACGGGACCAGCTCGAGCAGCGGGTTCGCGGGATCGCGGAGGGTCAGGCGGCCAGCTACGGCATGACGGCGACCGTTGTCTACGAGCGCGGTTACAACGCCACCATAAACCACAAGGCCGAAACCGATTTCGTACGGGCGCTCGCGGAGCGCTTTGCGGGACCTGACAAGATCATCGAGATGGAGCGACCGACCATGGGCAGCGAAGACTTCGCGTACATGCTGCAGGCGAGGCCGGGCACTTATTTCTTCGTGGGTACTCAGCGAACCCCCGATGATCCGCCGCTGCATCATCCCCGTTACGACTTCAACGATGACATTCTGCCGATCGGTACGAGCTTCTGGGTCGAGCTTGCAGAGGCCTGGCTTCCGACCAAATGACCTGCGCCTGATCGCGCCGTTGAATAAGCAAACGCCCGCAAAACAGTCGTTTTGCGGGCGTTTGCTTTTATCGTTCGGGCGTCTCAGGTGCGGAGGACGCGGTAGATCGCCGGAATGACGAGGACCGTCAGAAGCGTCGATGACGCGAGCCCGAAGAGCAGCGAAATCGCCAGCCCCTGGAAGATCGGGTCGGTGAGGATCACTGCGGCGCCGATCATTGCTGCAAGCGCGGTCAGCAGGATCGGCTTGAAGCGGATCGAGCCGGCCTCGATCAGGACGTCCGTCAGCGGACGCTCCGGTGTGCGGGCGTGACGGATGAAGTCGACCAGCAGGATCGAGTTGCGCACGATGATGCCGGCAAGCGCGATAAAGCCGATCATCGATGTCGCAGTGAATGGAGCACCGAACAGCCAGTGACCGCCGAGAATGCCGATGAACGTCAGCGGGATCGGAGTGAGGATCACCAGCGGCACCTTGAACGAGCCGAACTGCGCGACAACCAGGATATAAATCCCGAGGAGCGCGACCATGAAGGCGGCACCCATGTCACGGAACGTGACCCAAGTCACTTCCCACTCGCCGTCCCACAGCAAGACAGGCTTGCTCTGGTCGGTCGGTTGGCCGTGCAGGGCGATCTCGGGCTTCTGCAGTCCGGTCCAGTCCTGTGCATCCAGCGCATCCTGAACGGCCAGCATGCCGTAAAGCGGTGCTTCGAAGTCCCCGGCAAGCTCTGCCGTCACCATCTCGGCGTAACGGCCGTTGTGGCGGAAGATCGGGAAGGAAGCTTGTTCCTCCTTGACGCGGATGACGTCGCCGAGCTCGACCACCGATCGGGAGCCGGGCAGGAGGTTCGCCGGGATCGGGGTGGCAAGGAAGGTCTCGTCGAGCACCTTCGTGCCCTTTGGTCGGGTGATCTCGATCGGGATCGGCGCGCGTCCATCGCCGCGGTGGCTGTAACCGATCGTCGTCGTGCCGTTGAGGATCGACAACGTATCGAACACATCGCTCTCCGAGACGCCGTAGAAATCGAGATCGTCGGTCGAAATGGTTGCACGCAGGCGTCTGGCGGGTTGGCCGTAACTGTCGTCGACGTCGACGACGAAGGGAACCGAGCGGAACGCTGTCTTTACCTTTTCAGCAGTCGCGCGGCGGGTGTCGGCGTCAGGGCCGTAGATTTCAGCAAGCAGCGTCGCCATAACCGGCGGACCGGGCGGTGGTTCGACGACCTTGAGTGAGCTGCCCTCGGGGACGTTCACTTGGGAGATGAGGCGCCGCCGCAGGTCGAGGGCGATCTCGTGGCTGGAGCGATCCCGTTCCCCCTTAGGCAGCAGGTTGATCTGGACGTCGCCCATCTCGGGGCTGGATCGCAGATAGGCGTGTCGGACGAGGCCGTTGAAGTTAAATGGTGCTGCCGTCGCGGCATGGGTCTGCACCGAGATCACCTCCGGCGTGTCCAGCACGACCTTGGCGACGGCCTGCGCAACTGCATCCGTCGTTTCGACGGAGGAGCCTTCCGGCAGGTCGATCATGACCTGCAGTTCCGATTTGTTGTCGAAGGGGAGCAGCTTCACCGTGACGTCCTTCGTATAGAAGAGCGCCAGTGAGCCGAGCGTCGCGACGCCGACGAGAAGCAGGAAGATCCAACTCTTCTTCTTGGTCGCCAGGATGGGTCTCGCGACAGCCGCATATGCTCGTCCGAGCGAGCCTCCCGATCCGTGGTCCGCATCGTGATGCAGCTTCGCCTTGCCGGCGATCTTCAGCATCAGCCAGGGCGTCACCACAACTGCGACGAAGAAGGAGAAGATCATCGCAGCCGAGGCGTTGGCAGGAATAGGGCTCATGTAAGGGCCCATCATGCCTGAAACGAACATCATAGGAAGCAGCGCAACCACGACCGTGAGAGTCGCGACGATCGTCGGATTGCCGACTTCGGCGACGGCTTCAATCGCCGCCTCTCGCCGGTCGGCTCCATCGGACATGCCCCAGTGGCGGGCGATGTTCTCGATCACGACGATGGCGTCGTCGACGAGAATGCCGATCGAGAAGATGAGCGCGAAGAGCGAGACGCGGTTCAGCGTGTAGCCCATGAGATTGGCGGCAAACAGCGTCAGCAGGATCGTGACCGGGATGACGATTGCGACGACGAAGGCTTCGCGGCGGCCGATCGCGACCCAAACCAACGCAATGATCGAGAGTGTGGCGAGGCCGAGGTGGAAAAGCAGTTCGTTCGCCTTCTCGTTTGCCGTGTCGCCGTAGTCTCGGGTTATCTCGACATCCATGGAATTCGGGATAAGGGTTCCTTTCAGGTCCTCAACGCGATGAAGGATCTCTTCCGATACAAGGACGGCGTTTGCTCCGGCGCGCTTGGCGATCGCCAGCGTCACGGCTGGAACCCGCTTCAGTTCCCCGTTCTCTCCACGGGTCACGGTGGAAGCGCGCGCCTCCGCGGTGTCGGTGACGAAAGATACGTCGGCGACGTCGCGGACATAAACCGGACGGTTGTCGCGGGTGGTCAATAGCAGGTTGCCGATATCGGCGGGCGTAGAGAGCGTCTCTCCCGCCACCACCTCGATCTGCTGCCCGCCGTCGCGAACGCGGCCGGTCGAGAACGACCGGTTGGCCGCCGTCACCTTGCCGGAAAGCTGCTGGAGCGTCATACCATAGAGCGCAAGCTTTTCCGGATCCGGCGCGACGCGGATCGCCTCGCCGGTTTCACCGACGAGATAGCTCAGGCCGACATTCTCGATCTTCGCCAGCTCGACCCGAAGCTCACGGGCGATGCGCGTCAGGTCGTTGGCTGTAACGTCCGCGCCTTTTTCGAGGGACGGTGTCAGGGTGAGTGATACGATTGCGACGTCATCGATCGTCCGACCGACGACGAGCGGCTCCGGAATGCCGACGGGGATGGAGCCCATATTCGCGCGGATCTTGTCATGGACGCGCAAGACCGCCGAATCGCCCGACGTGCCAACCACGAACCGCGCCGTGACCATCACCTGATCATCGGCGGTTTGCGAATAGACATGCTCGACGTCGTTGATCCCCTTGACGATCGTCTCCAAGGGCTCCGTGACGAGCTTGACCGCATCCTCTGCCTTCAGGCCGTCGGCGCGGACCATGATGTCGACCATGGGAACCGAAATCTGCGGCTCCTCTTCGCGCGGCAGGGTCAAAAGGGCGACGAAGCCGAGCGCAAAGGCGGCAAGCAGAAAGAGAGGAGTGAGCGGTGACGTGATGAAGGTCTTCGTCAACCCGCCCGCGATACCCAGATTCTGGATTTTCATGGCAGTACAACCTCGTCACCGACCCGGATGCCGGTCAGGATTTCCGTCATCGACGCGCCTTCGTAGGTGATCGGCTTGGCTGTAACGACAGTGCGTTCTGCGGTAGCCTCTCCGCTCTTCACGGTGACGTAGTCGACGCCGTAGCGGCTGGTGACTGCGGCTTGCGGAATCAGCAGAGCCTGCCGTTCTCCGACGGGTAGACGGATCAGCAGGCGCTTGTTGACGAAGTTGGTCGGGAGCGCATCGACTTCCACGTCTGCGATGACGCGGCCATTGTCGATTTCGGGATAGATCTTCGCAAGGCGTCCCGTGCGATGATCGCCGGTCGTCCCGTCGATCTCGATCGTAGCGCCTTCCTTAAGGAGGTCGGCGTGGCGCTCAGGTACGGCAAGTCGCAGGAAAAACCCGCCGCCGCCGATGGTCGCGACCGTCTCCCCGGCCATGATGACGGTATCGCGGGTCACGGGAACCGTCAGGACCTTCCCGGTGGTCGGTGCGAGCACCGAGCCCTCTTTGCCCTGCTGGACGATCACCGAACGCTGCGCTTCGGCCGCTGCGATCTGGTTGCGAACGACGTCCACCTGCGTGCGCAGCGCGTCGAGTCGCTGGGCGGTGGTCACACCGCGCTTGATCAGCTCTTCACCACGCGCCAGCTCGGCCTGGGCATTGTCGAGCGATGCCTTGAGACCGAGGAGCTGCGCGTCGATCGCCGCGATCTGGAATTCGATCTTGTCGTCTCGAACGGTCGCGATGACATCGCCGGTCGAGACGCTGTCGCCTTCCGTGACCTTGAGATCGACGACAGTGCCGCCGATCCGCGCGCGCGCCGGCACGCTGTCGCGAGCTTCGACGCGCCCGTAGACGGCCTTCCATTCGGGAATGGTCACTGGTTGGACCCGCAGGGTTTCTGCGGCCGCAGCGGAGGCGGAGAAGATCAGAGCGAACGCTACCAGGCGTGCGAGCGGCGGGCGATACATTTTGCTTTTCCTTTTCAGGACTGCGTCAGAAAGCCGTTCCCGGACGGAAGCCGAGCTTTTTGAAGATCATGGCGGCGGGGCAGAAGCCGGTGAATGCGGATTGGAACATATTGACGCCGATGAAGACGGTAAACCAGACGAAAAGCGGATGGACGTAAACCGTCAGGACGACGGACAGGAGAACCATCACGCCGGCGAAGGCGAGCACGGCACGATCGAGAGACATTAGGAAACCTCCGTGAGACTTTTATCTACAAATATTCGTATATACGATGGTTGATCCGCATGCAACAAAGATTTGCGTGAGTCGTACGCATCGCGATGAGCGCCTGCACCCACCGTGCGGGCACTTGCCGTCCATCGAAGTTTCCGCAGGAAACAAAATGTGAGCGTCGATGTGGGGGCACATCGCTTGCGAATTCAATCGATTTAAATAGATTGCAAGCGCTTGCAGTGGAGGAAATCATGACCGAAACCCGATGTGAGACGGTAATTGGAGCCGCAGCGCCCTCCTTTTTCCCGGCCACGCGCTGGGCTGTGTCCCTGCTCTTTTTCCTAAACGGACTGATGATGGGGTCTTGGGCACCCAAGATCCCGCTCTTTGCGGGCGCTCTCGGTCTTTCCGAGGGCGGCCTCGGTGTGATGCTCTTCGTCTTCGGCGTCGGCTCTCTGCTGATGATGCCGATCGCCGGGTTTCAGATTGCCCGCTTCGGGTCGCGGCAGGTGGTCCAGGTCGCAACCATTCTGTTCGTTCCGACCATCGTGGGCATATCTCTCGTCGGCGACATCTGGACCGGTGTCGCTGCGATCTTTCTGTTCGGCGGTCTGACCGGCGCGATGGACGTTGCGATGAATGCAAACGCGGTAGAGGTCGAGCGGACGATGCGGCGTTCGATTATGTCGTCTTGTCATGCATTCTGGAGCCTCGGCGGGCTGGTCGGCTCGGCGCTAGGAGGATATCTGATCGCTTTGGTTGGCGATCTCGCACACTCCGTTCTCGCGGCGACTGTGGCGCTGGCGTTGTTCCTGATCGCCCGGCCGAACATTCTCGCTGACCGGCCGCACGCCTCGGAGCAGCGGGCGAAGGCCCGGTTGCCCTTGACGCCGCTGCCGTGGCTGGTCGGGCTCGTCGCGCTCTTTTCGATGATACCGGAAGGCGCGACGCTCGACTGGGGCGCTCTCTACCTGCGCACGGAGCTCGGTGCGTCGGTCTCCTTCTCCGGCTTCGCATTCGCTGCCTTCTCGCTCGCGATGGCCGGGATGCGTTTTGCCGGCGATCTGGTGCGGGATCGCCTGGGGGCCGTCCGCACCTTGCGCCTCTGCACCGCGGCATCCTTCATCGGGTTGGTAACCGCGGGTCTCGCACCCAACCTGACCGTCGCGTTGATGGGCTTCGCCATTGCCGGTGTCGGTATTTCGAACATGGTGCCGATCGCGTTTTCCGCGGGCGGCAATATTCCGGGACTTGCTCCGGGGATTGGGTTGTCGGTGGTGACCACTCTCGGCTACTCGGGGATTCTCTTTGCGCCGTCAATAATCGGCTTTGTCGCGGAGTATACCTCGCTCTCGGCGGTATTCGTCGCCGTCTCGTTCCTGAATGTCGTCGTCTTCGCACTTTCAGGCCTGGCCCGTCACGCCGACCGCGCGAGCGGCGGCTGAGCAGCGCTGTTCAGGCAAATGTCACGTCTTCGGAAAACGGCAGGCGTCGGAGGCGCTTGCCGGTCAGCGCGAAAATCGCGTTGCCGAGCGCCGGCATCGCCGGCGGCGTACCTGGCTCGCCGGCACCACCCAGTCGAGGTGCATTCTCGAGCAATTCCACCTCGATGACCGGACATTGATTGATGCGCATGGAATCGTAGTCGTGAAAGTTCGACTGCTCGACCATTCCGTCTGCGAAGGTGATCTGCTGTCCGACTGCCGCCGACAAACCGAAGATGATGCCCGACATCATCTGCGCCTTGAAATTCAAGGGATCGAGTACGATCCCGGGATCCGCCGCGCACAACACCCGTTCGATCCGGATGCCGCCGGCGGTCTCGGCAACCTCGACCACCTGAGCGACCCAGGTGCCGAAGGAGAGGGCGAAGGCAAGGCCGCGCGCCTTGCCGGGTTCCGGTGTTGTGCCCCAGCCGGACATCGACGCCACTTTTTCGAGGACAGCCAGGGCGACTGGATAATCCCGCATGAGTTTGCGCCGCAATCCGAGCGGATCGGTGCCGCCGGCATGGGCGATCTCGTCGACGAAGCTCTCATGCATGAAGGTGTTGTAGGAAAACCCGACCGATCGCCAGAAACCAACCGGGACGGCAATGTCGACCTTCATGCCGTCCACGCGGTAGTTCGCGATGCCATAGGGCTGGTTGTAAGCTCCGTCGACGAGAGTACTGTCCGGTCCGCCGGTGGGGAGAACCGGGAAATAGCGTCCGAGCGCGCTGGCGACAACCGATGGAGCGGCAATCGACCCGACCAGTGCCTTCGGGACGCCGTCGTCATCAAGAACGGCCTTATAGCGCCCCATGGCCGCCGGCCTATAGGGCCCGTGGCTTATGTCTTCTTCGCGAGTCCAGGTAACCTTGAGCGGCCGGCCGTCCGCTTCCTTAGCCAGACGGAGCGCATAGTCTGAGAAATCCGGTTCGATGCGCCGGCCGAAGCCGCCGCCGAGAAACGTCGTGTGAACCGCGATGCGGGCTTCTGGTGCCCCGGTCACCCGGCTTGCGGCGATCTTCACCAGGGAGGGGCTCTGGTTCGGCGCCCATATGTCGACAAGTCCGTCCCGGATATGGGCGGTCGCGTTCATCGGCTCCATGGCCGCGTGGGAGAGGAACGGGACCTTATAGGCGGCCTCCAATACTCTTTCGGGCGAGGCATCGGCAAAAACGACGTCGGGGTCCCCGATCGTCCTCAGAGAGAACGAGCCAGTGCCGTTCAGCGCAGCCTCCAGCGCCGCGTCGACGTCCGCGGAACTCTTAGGGCCGGGTCCGCTCGCCCATTCGATCTCGACAGCTTCGGCGGCCTTGAACGCCCGCCACGTATTGTCCGCGATCACCCCGACCCCATGGCCATAGGGACTGTCGATCTCAATGACTTTCTGCACGCCCGGCATGGCCATCGCGGCCGTGGCGTCGAACCGCTTCAGTCGTCCGCCCGATTTGGGATTCATGCGCACGGTTCCGTAGAGCATGCCGGGCAGGCTTACATCGATCCCGAAGATCGGGGCACCGGTGACCTTGCGCACCATGTCCTGGCGCGGCTGCGGCTTGCCGAGGATCTTCCACAGCGACCGGTCACGGAGCACGACCTCGGAGGGTGGATCAAGCGTCGCGGCGTCGAGTGCAACCGCGCCGTAAGGCAGGCGCTTGCCGGATTCGGGTTCAGACACGAAGCCCCCGGCAGTCGTCAACCTGTCGCGCGGCACACCCAGTCTTGCCGCAGCTGCAGTCTTCAGCATTTCACGCGCAGTTGCCCCTGCGAGGCGCATCTTCTCGAAGCCGTCGGCCATGGAGGTCGACGCTCCGGTGAACTGCAAGCCGCCGAATTTGGCGACCGCCCCCATGACGTCGCGCAGACTTTCCGCGAGAAACCCGTCGTCGAATTGTGGGAATGGCACACCGTCGCGAAATGCCGCTTCGTTGAAATAAGCCGGAGACGCCGGCCCGTGTTCGATCGCGACCCGCTCCAGAGTGACGTCCAATTCCTCCGCGACGAGTGCTGCCAGCGTCGTATACACTCCCTGGCCCATCTCGGCACGTGGCGCGATGATCGAAATCCGATTGTCGGTGCCGATCTTGACGTAAGGGTTGAAGGCAACCTCGCCCTTCTCAAGTCCATCGCGGAGCGGATTCGGATAGGGTTTCCTGTACTGATAGTAGCCGAATGCCACGCCACCTGCGACGGCGGCAGCGCCGACGAGCAATGTGCGGCGAGTGATCTTGCCGATTCTGCTCATGGCCGTGCTCCCGCCAGCTTTGCCGCGGCCTTGTGAATGGCCGCCTTGATGCGTGGATAGGTGCCACAGCGACAGAGATTACCGGCCATCGCCGCATCGATCTCGTCATCGCTGGGCGCAGGATCGGACTGGAGCAGCGCCACCGCGTTCATGATCTGGCCGGCTTGGCAATAGCCGCATTGAGCGACCTGTTCCTCGATCCAGGCCTGCTGAACTGGATGAAGCTCGTCGCCGGAAAGTCCCTCGATCGTCAAGACCGGTTTATCGACGTCGCCTATGGCAATCTGACAGGAGCGGACCGCCTCTCCGCCGACTATCACCGTACAGGCACCACACAGACCCGCGCCGCAGCCGAATTTCGGGCCCTTGACGTCAAGGATGTCGCGGAGTGCCCAGAGGAGCGGCATGTCTGCCTCTGCCTCGAGTGTATGGTCTGTTCCATTCACGGTCAGCGTCACGTCGGTCCTCCTCGAGGCCGGAAGAAAAAGGGCTTTGACAAAGTATCGGCAAATGCCAAAGCGTCAACGACGGATGACAGAGCGCAGGACATGTGGCTCTTGCAACCCGATCGGTGGTCGGACCGCTCGCCATGGTGCGGGAACGGCCGCAGAGTTGACAAGAAGCCATGTTTGATCCACCTGAAACACAGGATTTCCCGCAGATTGCGAGCAGGTAATGGCCTCGGCAGAAGAATTTGATCCCAAACCGCGTCGCGCCTCCGTCGCCGTGGATGTCGGCGGAGTGATTGTCGGTGGTGGTGCGCCGGTTGTCGTTCAATCCATGACCAACACGGACACGGCCGATGTCGATGCGACGGTCGCCCAGGTGGCGGCCCTCTTTCGTGCCGGATCCGAAATCGTCCGCATCACTGTCGACCGCGACGAAAGTGCGGCAGCCGTGCCGAGAATCCGCGAGCGGCTGTTACGGATCGGCCTGGACGTGCCGCTGGTCGGCGATTTCCACTACATCGGGCACAAGCTGCTTGCCGATCATCCCGCCTGTGCGGAGGCGCTCGCCAAGTATCGCATCAATCCGGGCAATGTCGGGTTCAAGGACAAGAAGGACAAGCAGTTTTCCGAGATCGTCGAGATGGCGATCCGCTATGACAAGCCGGTCCGCATCGGTGTCAATTGGGGATCGCTCGACCAGGAACTGCTGACCCGGCTGATGGACGAGAACCAAGCGAACGGATTTCCGCTTTCCGCCCGGCAGGTGACGCGCGAGGCGATCGTACAGTCGGCGCTGCTTTCGGCCGAACTTGCCGAAGAGATCGGCCTGCCGCGCAACCGCATCATTCTCTCGGCGAAGGTCAGCCAGGTGCAGGATCTGATTGCCGTCTATTCGATGCTCGCCGCGCGCTCGGATCATGCGCTGCATCTCGGCCTTACCGAGGCGGGCATGGGTTCCAAGGGCATCGTCGCCTCGTCGGCAGCCATGGGCTATGTGCTGCAGCAGGGGATCGGCGACACGATCCGTGTCTCGTTGACGCCGGAGCCGAACGGCGACCGCACCCGCGAGGTTCAGGTGGCACAGGAGCTTCTGCAGGTGATGGGGTTCCGGCAGTTCGTTCCGGTCGTTGCCGCCTGCCCCGGTTGCGGGCGAACAACCTCCACTGTCTTCCAGGAGCTCGCGCAGCGTATCCAGGAGGATATTCGCAAGAACATGCCAGTCTGGCGGGAGAAATATCCGGGCGTCGAGGGACTGAACGTCGCCGTCATGGGTTGCATCGTCAACGGGCCGGGCGAGAGCAAGCACGCCGATATCGGCATTTCGCTACCCGGCACCGGCGAAAGCCCGGCCGCCCCCATCTTCATCGACGGGCAGAAGGCCATGACGCTTCGCGGTCCCAACATCGCTGCCGACTTCGAGGCGCTGGTGATCGACTATATCGAGAAGCGTTATGGGCACAAAAACGCGGCGGAGTGAGCCCCGCACAGGGTTGCAACGTCATATTGCCGCAATTGATCTGTTGAGGCCTTTTAGGAAACCTTTGGAGTGATTCCGACGATGCTCAAGAAAATTGCCGTTCTGGCCCTCGCGACGACCTATCTTTCCGCCTGCACCACCACTGATCCGTACACCGGCGAACAGAAGATGTCGAACACCGCCGGCGGTGCGATGCTGGGTGCCGCGGCCGGTGCTCTCGGCGGCCTTGCCATCGGCGGCGGTGGTCGCGAAGGCCGTAACGCAGCGCTGATCGGCGCGGGCATCGGCGCCCTCGCGGGTGGCGCGATCGGCAACTATATGGATCGCCAGGAAGCCGAGCTTCGGGCGCAGCTTCAGGGGACCGGCATTTCGGTGACCCGCATGGGTGACCGGATCATCCTGAACATGCCGTCGAACATCACGTTTGCGACGGATCAGGACGCGGTGATGCCGCAGTTCTACCCGACGCTCAATTCGGTCGCGATCGTGCTGCGCAAGTTCGACCGTACGCTGATCGACGTCAACGGCCATACCGATTCGACCGGCAGCCTTGCCCACAATCAGGCACTGTCCGAACGTCGTGCCATGTCGGTTGCGAGTTACCTGAACTCGCAAGGGATCGACCCGCGTCGTGTGTCGGCGTTGGGCTTCGGCCCGAGCCAACCGATCGCCACGAACGCGACGCCCGATGGCCGCGCCCAAAACCGTCGTGTCGAGATCCAGATCGCGCCGATCACAGCGGGTTGATTGGCGAGCATTTTATCGTTCAAGGCGCCGTTTCCGGATCGGACGGCGCCTTTCTCGTTTTCAGTCACAGGCGTGCGGTCAGCAGTCTCACGCCGGCGACACAGAAGAGTGCCGCCATGGCGCCGTCGATCCAGCGACGTGCCGCCCTGTAGGCGTTGAGAGCGCCTTCGGTCGAGAACAGCAAGGCGTAGCCGGTGAACACCGTCAGACCAGTCAGCAGGCAGCCGCCGACAATGATCGCAACCGCGCTTGCAGGAGCATTCGCCGGCAGCCCAAGCGAGATGATCGCAACCCAGGCAAAGATTGCCTTGGGGTTCGTGAGGTGTATGGCATAGCCTCGCAGGAATATCTGTCTCGAGTTCTTCAGCTTGTTCATCGCCCGGGTGCTCGGCGTTTCCTCTTTTCGCAGGGCGGAGCGCAAAGCCTTGTAGCCAAGATAAAGAAGATAGAAGCCGCCGGCGATCTTCAAGGCGTAAAGGAGTTCAGCGTAGGTCTGAAGGACAGCCGCCAGTCCTAGAGCGGCAGCGACAGCCCATGTGAACGAACCGGCGAAGACGCCAGCGGCAAGCGTGAGGCCTGTCCTCTACCGCCGCTGATCGAGGACGCGATGATCGCCATGACCGCGGGTCCGGGGCTGACCACTGCGATGAAATAGATGGTGTAGGCGGCCGCAATCTGCGACCAATGATGCAAGACGAGATCCATGACGCCTCCCTTTGTGCCATAGCGCACCGGTTGGCGATCATTGCAGAAAAAACTTGCAAGGCAATCCGGGACGGTTGCTCGAAGATCAGAGGAGGCCGTCGATCGCTTCGATCAGGCGTCTGCATTCCTCCTCCGTGCCGATCGATATCCGCAGGAAATCGGCGATGCGCGGCTTGGCGAAGTGCCGGACGAGGACGGCTCTTTCCCGGAGCCCCGCAGCAAGCTCGGCGCCTTTGCGTCCGGGCAGGCGGGCGAACACAAAATTCGCCTGCGACGGTAATACCTCGAAACCGCGTTCCTCAAGCTGTCTTGTCAGCATGACACGGTTAGCCACCATCTTGCCGCGGCTTTCCTGGAACCATGCCACATCATCGATCGCGGCACAGGCGGCAGCCTGGGCGAGCGTGTCCAGCGGATAGGAGTTGAAGCTGTCTTTCATTCGTTCGAGCGCTTCGATCAGGGGACGCTGCCCGATCGCAAAGCCGATGCGGAGCCCGGCAAGCGCCCGCGATTTTGAAAACGTCTGAACGACCAGGAGGTTCTCGAAGCGCGGTACGAGCGATACGGCGCTTTCACCGCCGAAGTCGATATAGGCTTCATCGATCACCACCACCTGGTTCGGATGGGCTGCGAGGAGGCGTTCAATCTCCGGGAGCGGAAGGCCGATACCCGTCGGGGCATTCGGATTGGGAAAAATGATCGCCCCGCAGGGGACATCGTAATCCTCGACGACGACGTCGAACTGCTCACGCACGGGAATGATGCGGGTCTCGATGCCGTAAAGCTTCGCATAGGTCGGATAGAAGCTGTAGGTGATGTCCGGGAAAAGCAGCGGCGCATCGTGTTTCAGCAGACTAGCGAAAACGAACGCGAGTACCTCGTCCGAACCGTTGCCGACGAAGACCTCGTCGGCCTTCACGCTGTTATGACGGGCGATGCTCTCACGAAGCCGACGGGCGGTCGGATCGGGATAGCGGCGCAGATCCGCGGTCGCCGCGTGTCTTATTGCCTCCAGAGCTTTCGGCGAGGGACCGTAAGGGTTTTCGTTGGTGTTCAGCTTGACGAGATTCGGAATGGCCGGCTGTTCGCCGGCGACATAGGGCTCGAGTACCGAGACGATCGGCGACCAGTATCTGCTCATTTCAGCTCTTCCTGTTGGCCACGAAGCGTGCTGCTTCGATCAGCATGGCGGCGCGGGCTCCATAGGGTGCAAGTAGGGCTTCGGCTTCGCTCACCAGTCGTTCAAGTTCCGCCTCCGCCCAGGCTTGCCCTTTGAGGCTCGCAAGTGTCGCCTTGCCTCGCGCTGCATCCTTGCCGGTCGCCTTGCCCATGGTTGCGGCATCGGCGGTGAGATCGAGCAGGTCGTCGGCGATCTGGAATGCGCGGCCGATCACTTCGCCGAAGCGACGGATTTGCCGGCGATCGGTCTCGGATGCACCGGAGAGGATCGCGCCGGCCTCACATGCGAAGCGCAGGAGTGCGCCCGTCTTCATTGCCTGCAGAGTGACGATGCCGTCCTCGTCTGGTCTTTGCCTTTCCGCGGCGAGATCGAGAGCCTGACCGCCGGCCATGCCGCCCAACCCGGCAGCGCGGGCAAGCGCCAGGACCAGCTCGGTTTTTGCGCGATCAGGCAGCGCTGTCTCCGGTGCCGCGATGATGTCAAAGGCGTAGGTGAGGAGACTGTCGCCTGCCAGGATGGCCGTCGCTTCATCGAAGGCGATGTGCACGGTCGGCAGACCGCGCCGCATGTCGTCGTCGTCCATCGCCGGCAGATCGTCGTGAACCAGCGAGTAACAGTGCAAGCATTCGAGGGCTGCGCCGACGCGTAGCGCCGCCTCGCTCTGACCGCCGAAGAGCGCAGCACTCGCGGTCACCAGGAAAGGCCGGAGGCGCTTTCCACCGTTCAGCACCGCGTGACGCATTGCCTCAAGCAGGTGAAGGGGGCGTGCGACCTCGCCGGCAAGCGGCTGCTCCTCTAGCAGTGAGGACAGCAGACGTTCCGTTTCGACGGCGATTTCGCGCAGATGTGTTTCGAACGTAGAGGCCGAGAGAGTCATGGCGGTTCTTTGGCATGCAAGCCGGTGGGTGGCAACGGCTTTCGCGCGGAAAATACGGGTGAATGGCGCGCGCGGACTGGCCAATTTCCAAGAGGGAAGCTAAGAGAAAAGGCTCTTGCAGTCTTGGACACAGTCACTTTTGGTGGAACAGAGCGACATCGGAGAAATTATGGCGGATGCGCCCGAACGCGCTCGCTCCGGCCTGTCTGTTGTAAAGAAGATCGCCGCGATTCTCGTGGGGCTTTTGCTGCTGCCGTATCTGCTCATCCTGCTTTATCGTCCAAGCTTTATGCATCCTGTTTCCACGCTCATGCTGGCGGACCTTTTTCTCCTGCGCGGCTACGACCGTGAATGGGTGGCTTTCGACGACATCTCACCGAACTTGGTGCGGGCCGTCATGATGTCCGAAGACGGGCAATTCTGCTCGCATTACGGCGTCGACTGGGGACAGATGAAGGCAGTCGTGGACGATGCACTGTCCGGCGAAGCGACTCGCGGCGCCAGCACAATCCCGATGCAGACCGTCAAGAACCTGTTTCTGTGGAACAGCCGCTCCTTCCTGCGCAAGGGACTCGAGGTGCCGCTTGCGATCACGGCGGATTATCTCTGGTCGAAGAAGCGGGTTATGGAGATTTATCTGAATATCGCCGAGTGGGGCCCGGGCATCTACGGGATCGGTGCCGCCGCGCGGCATCACTTCAAGGTGCCGGCATCGAAGCTCTCGGCCCGCCAATCGGCGCTGCTGGCCGTTTCCCTGCCAAATCCCATCGATCGCGTCGCCAGCCGCCCGAGCGGCAGCATGAAACGCCTTGCGGCGGTGGTCGATCGTCGCGCCAAGCGTTCGGGTGCATATATCACTTGTCTTTATGACTGACTTTCCAAAGATTCGTTGGTGCGTGTCCGTGATGGTCTTTAAGGTCCCGTCGGTCACGATCTGGCGGAGCTAGGATATGGACAGATTCATTCTCTACATCGGCAACAAGAATTACTCGTCCTGGTCCTTCCGACCTTGGATGGCCCTGACCGGATGCGGCATCGATTTCGAGGAGCGGCTCATCCCGTTCGATTTCGACGCCGGCAACCCCAGAATCCGCGAGATTTCCCCGACCGGCCGGGTTCCCGTTCTCTACCACGGCGACATCTGTGTCTGGGAATCGTTGGCGATCATCGAATATGCCGCCGAGATCTTCCCGGATGCCGGAATTTGGCCGAAGGCTCGCCGGGATCGGGCGGTCGCACGCTCGGTTTCCATGGAGATGCTGTCGGGCTTTCGCGCTCTGCGCAACGCGTGTCCAATGAATATACGACGCAAACAGGCGGCGTTGGACGTTTCCGATGACGTTCGTGCCGATGTCGAACGGATCGAAACGATCTGGCGCGAATTGCGTACGGCCTCCGGTGGGCCGTTCCTCTTCGGGGCCTTCTCGGCGGCAGACGCGATGTTTGCGCCGGTCGTCAATCGCTTCGACACTTATGATCTGGCGCACGACAAGGATACGCTGGCCTACATGGCGGCCGTCAAATCTCATCCGGCATGGGTAGAGTGGCAAACGGCTGCCGTCTCGGAGCCGTGGGTGGTCGCCGAAGACGAGGTCTGAAAGACGGTTCCCCCGGCTGCCGCAGGAAAAAATGAATTCGGGGACTGGTCAAGGGCGCGCTTGACATGTATAAGCCGCGCAAATTCCGATACTGAGACGTGTGATCTTCGGCTCCGGTTCCAGCCGACCTGCATGTCTTGCCCGTCAAGTGGAGTAGTTGAAATGGCTGTACCGAAAAGAAAAACAAGCCCGTCGAAGCGCGGTATGCGCCGTTCTGCCGACGCGATCAAGGCCCCGACCTATGTCGAAGACAAGAACTCCGGCGAACTGCGCCGTCCGCACCATATCGATCTGAAGACCGGTATGTATCGCGGTCGTCAGGTTCTGACGCCGAAGGAAAACGCATAAGCCATAGCATTTATGTGCTTTGACGAAGGCCGGCTTTTGCCGGCCTTTTGCTTTTGTGAAGGGGCGTATTTTCTCAGAACCTCTGATCGTCTATGACATCGTTGAACGATGCTGGTGCGGCTTTATTTTCGAGGTGCCGAGATGCTGACTGCCATTCCGCTGATGATCGTGCCCCTCGCACTCTATAATCTCGCGCTGGTCGGAACCTTCGGCGGCGGAGGGGTGGCGGGCCTTTCGCGGGTGGTGCTGGCGTTACCCATGCTCTCCGGCGCGACATGGATTATGTCGGCGGCGGATATTCTCATCCTGGTGGCACTGGTGCTTCTATTCGCGGAAATTCTCAAGTCGACACGCAATGGGTCGGGCGCGCTCCTCAACCACATCCTGTCGATGCTGGTCTTTGTGGCCTTCCTGGTGGAATTTCTGCTGGTGCGCGACGCCGCCACGCAGGTCTTTTTCGTTCTTCTGACGATCGCCTTCATCGACGTCGTCGGTGGATTTGTGATTTCCGTCCGGTCTGCCGGTCGCGACGTGTCCATCGGGCTGTAAGCCGCAGACGAATTCCGTCGCGGCTCAAGCCGTCAGAGGCTGTCCAACTTGTTCTGGAGGTTACGGAGCTGTTCCTTCAGCTCGTCGATGTCCTTCGATTCGGCTTTTTTCGTTTCCTTCGGCGGCTGCGGTGACAGGAACGGCGAGAACATCTGCATGGCCTGGTGGAACATTTCGGTGTTGCGCTTCACCTGTTCCTCCATCAGTTGCATCGGAGCCTGCAGGTTCTTCGACAGCGGACTTTCACCGAAAGCGCGCGTCATCTGCTCGCGCATCTGAGTCTGCTGTTCGCTGAAAGCCTTCATCGAATGTTCCAGAAAGCTTGGAACCACCATTTGCATCTGATCGCCGTAGTAGGAGATCAGTTGGCGCAGGAACGAGATCGGCAGCAGGGTATTGCCGGTTTTTGACTCTTGTTCGAAGATGATCTGGGTCAGGACGGAGTGGGTGATGTCCTCTCCTGTCTTGGCGTCCTGGACGACGAATTCCTCGCCTCGCTTCACCATCTTCGCCAGATCGTCCAGCGTCACATAGGTGCTGGTTCCTGTGTTGTAGAGGCGTCGATTGGCGTATTTCTTGATGGTGACTTCGCCTTCGGCTTTAGCCATTTCGTTCTCCACCCCATTGAACATGCGTAGATTTCTCTTCCCGAAGCAAATCTAAGCCCAAAAGAAGGGCGGTGACAATCTCTTTGTGCGTTGCGGAAGCGACGCCCCCATGTCCCGAACCGACTCTCACCCTATGCGTGTCTTCAATGGAAGATCGAGGAAGACGTGCTTGCCGTTTGACTCCGGTCGAGAGCTTTGCCAGTTTGGGCGCGAACCGGAACATGAGCGAGGACACATCCATGAGCAGTTCGTCAGTCGTCATTGCCAGCGCAGCTCGGACCGCCGTCGGTTCGTTCAATGGTGCATTCGCGAACGTGCCGGCGCACGAGCTCGGAGCCGTCGCAATCAAAGGTGCGCTTGAACGTGCCGGCGTTGACCCCAAGGAGGTCGACGAAGTCATCCTCGGGCAGGTTCTCTCGGCAGGCCAGGGACAGAACCCGGCGCGCCAGGCAGCGATGAAGGCGGGAATTCCCCAGGAAGCAACGGCCTGGGGGCTCAATCAGCTCTGCGGATCCGGCTTGCGCGCGGTCGCCGTCGGGATGCAGCAGATCGTCACCGGCGACGCCACGATCATCGTCGCCGGCGGCCAGGAGTCTATGTCCATGGCGCCTCACTGCGCCCATCTGCGAGGGGGCGTGAAGATGGGCGACATGAAGATGATCGACACGATGATCAAGGACGGTCTCACCGATGCCTTCTACGGCTATCACATGGGTAACACCGCCGAGAATATCGCCCGTCAGTGGCAGCTCTCGCGCGATGAACAGGACCACTTTGCGGTTGCATCGCAGAACAAGGCGGAAGTCGCGCAGAAGGCCGGACGCTTCGCCGATGAAATCGTTCCGGTGACGGTGTCGTCACGTAAGGGCGACGTCGTCGTCGACGCCGACGAGTACATCCGTATGGGAGCGACCCTCGACGGTATGGCCAAGCTGAAGCCGGCCTTCGACAAGGACGGTTCGGTGACGGCAGGCAATGCTTCCGGCATCAATGACGGTGCCGCTGCAGCGCTTCTGATGACGGAGGCGGAAGCGACCCGCCGCGGAATCACGCCACTTGTGCGCATTGCGTCCTGGGCAACGGCCGGCGTCGATCCGCAGGTTATGGGCACCGGACCGATCCCTGCCTCACGCAAGGCCCTGCAGAAGGCCGGTTGGAGCGTTTCCGATCTGGAGCTGGTCGAGGCGAATGAAGCCTTTGCAGCCCAGGCTTGTGCGGTCAACAAAGATCTCGGCTGGGATACTTCGATCGTCAACGTCAATGGCGGTGCGATTGCGATTGGCCATCCGATCGGCGCCTCCGGCGCCCGCATCCTGAATACGCTTGTTTTCGAGATGAAGCGGCGTGGCGCCAAGAAAGGGCTTGCCACGCTCTGCATCGGCGGCGGTATGGGCATTGCCATGTGCCTGGAAGCCTTCTGAGGCGAGCGATTCGAGAGGAGACCGATCGCGGCGATCACGTACACGTCCAGCAATAATCGCATGTCACAACGGTCCCGGCAGAAGGACCGGTGTACGATCAAATGACCTCAGAGGAGAGAGAGCATGAGCAGAGTTGCGTTGGTCACCGGTGGTACGAGGGGAATTGGTGCGGCGATCTCGATCGCCCTCAAGGAGGCGGGGTATCGCGTTGCGGCGAACTACGCGGGCAACGAAGAGAAAGCCAAGGCGTTTTCTGAGGAAACGGGAATACCGGTGTTTCGTTGGGACGTCTCCGACTACCAGGCTTGTGTGGACGGAATCGCGAACCTCGAGGCGAAGATAGGTCCGATTGAGATACTTGTGAACAATGCCGGGATCACCCGCGACGCGATGTTCCACAAGATGACGCCGCAGCAGTGGAACGAGGTGATCAGCACCAATCTCACCGGCGTCTTCAACATGACCCATCCGGTGTGGTCCGGCATGCGCGACCGGAACTTCGGGCGTGTCATCACGATCTCCTCCATCAACGGCCAGAAGGGACAAATGGGCCAGGCCAATTACTCGGCGGCCAAGGCTGGCGACCTCGGTTTCACCAAGGCTCTTGCACAGGAAGGCGCAGCAAAAGGCATCACGGTGAATGCGATTTGCCCCGGTTATATCGCGACAGAAATGGTACTGGCCGTCCCGGAGAAGGTGCTGAACGAGAGGATTATCCCGCAGATTCCTGTCGGCCGTCTCGGGCAGCCGGAGGAAATTGCCAGAATCGTCGTCTTCCTCGCCTCCAACGAGGCAGGTTTCATCACCGGGTCCACGATCTCTGCCAACGGCGGGCAGTTCGTCGTCTAGAGCTTTTCTGTCTTTGGCAAAACCGGAAGGATCGGTCTTCGCGGCCGATCCTTGCTCTTGTCGGATCAGCCTTCCGCCACCAGCATCCTTCGTTGGGCGAAGGCTCCGGTATCCAGAGCCCGCTGTGTGCGTTTCAGCCCCGGAGATACAATATGTAGCCGTGAACAAAACGGAAATCTCGGCGAGTCAGCGATTCGTAGCCGATTCGTTCCGGATTCATTCGACGGTTCAGGGGAACGGAAAGAAGAGGCCGGCAGATGCCTGCCGGCCGTCGGAACCTCTCAGGTCGATCAACGGCACCGCGCTTCGTAACGACGACCGTAGCGGTCACGGTAGACGCAGTAGCCTGGGCGATCCGCCTGGGCAATCAGAACGCCGGCCGCACCGCCGATCACTGCACCGGCCGCGGCGCCTCCGACCGAGTTGGTCGCAACTCCTCCGACGACGGCGCCGGTGGCAGCTCCGATACCAGCGCCGCGTTCCGTCGCGGTACAGGACGCGAGAGGGGCGACGAGCGCAAGGGCGAGCAATGTCTTCTTCATCGTCAGGTTCCTTTGCTGTGTCGATCCGGAATAGTCAGATCTTGTCCATGAGCATCAGTATGATGAGGATGATGACAATCAGACCGAGGCCGCCCGAGGGTCCGTATCCCCAGCTTCGGCTGTAACCCCAATTGGGCAAGGCCCCAATCAGCAGCAAGATGACGACAATGATGAGAATTGTGCTCAGCATGATGGCCTCTCCGTCTCAGCTTCATAGTCACATCCGGACTTTCCAACGTCTAGGCTGCGGATTGGTTCCACCCGCCCAAAACACCTGTCAAGGAGTGCCGTCCGTCAGGCCTGCCGACCACGGCAGTGCGCACAGGGACGGAAAAGGCCGCCGAGAAGGAGCAAGGGAAACTCCAGTGGCCTCCGTGGCGCCTGCGATTTAGCGGCTTGCGTTTGCCGGAGATCATCGCCATGTGTGGGCCAGACCGCTTCGGCCGATCGCCTCCATTGGCGACGTCTTCCCCTATGGAGCAGGAAAGTGACTTCGCAACCCATGATCCTCAGCGGCCGCGGCGTGACCGCGGTGCTGGGACCCACCAATACCGGCAAGACGCATTACGCAATCGAGCGCATGCTTGCGCATGGTTCCGGGATTATCGGTCTGCCGCTCCGGCTGTTGGCGCGAGAAGTCTATGGCAGGGTTGTCGAACGCGTCGGCGCCGCGCAGGTTGCGCTTGTCACTGGAGAAGAGAAGATCGCACCGCCAGGGGCGCGCTTCTCCGTCTGCACCGTCGAAGCAATGCCGCGGGAAACGCGAGCTTCCTTCGTCGCGATCGACGAGGTGCAGCTTGCCGGCGATCTCGAGCGCGGTCACATATTCACTGACAGGCTACTGCATCTGCGTGGTCGGGACGAGACGCTTCTCCTCGGGTCCGGAACCATGAAGCCGATCCTGCAGCAGCTTCTTCCCGGCATCACGGTCGTGGAACGGCCGCGGCTTTCGCAGCTCTTCTATGCCGGACAGAAGAAGATCACGCGCTTGCCGGAGCGGACGGCGATCGTCGCGTTTTCGGCCGACGAGGTCTATGCGATTGCCGAACTGATCCGGCGCCAGCGTGGCGGCGCTGCCGTCGTTCTCGGAGCGCTCAGTCCGCGCACCCGCAACGCACAGGTGGCCCTCTACCAGGAAGGCGAGGTCGAATACCTCGTCGCAACCGACGCCATCGGCATGGGCCTCAATCTCGACGTCGACCACGTCGCTTTCGCCCAGGACCGAAAGTTCGACGGATATCAGTTCCGTAATCTCAATCCCGGAGAACTCGGACAGATCGCGGGCCGTGCCGGCCGCCATCTGAAAGACGGTACCTTCGGTGTGACAGGACGTGTGGACCCCCTCGACGACGATTTGGTGGAGCGTCTGGAAAGCCACGAGTTCGAGCCGGTCAAGATCCTGCAGTGGCGTACGCCGGATTTCGATTTTGCGTCAATCGATGCGCTGCGACGCAGCTTGGATGCAGCGCCGCGCGTGGCGGGACTTACGCGGGCTCTTCCGGCGGTCGATCAACAGGCACTCGAGCATCTTGCACGATACCCGGAGATCAACGATCTCGCGACGACTCCTGCGCGGGTGGAGCAGCTATGGGAGGTTTGCGCCCTTCCCGACTATCGGCGTATCGCGCCGGCTCAGCACGCCGATCTTGTCGCGAGCCTCTTTTCCGATCTGGTCCGTTATGGCACGGTGGACGAGAACTTCATGGCGGAACAGGTTCGCCGGGCCGATCATACCGACGGCGAGATCGACACGCTTTCCGCGCGGATTGCGCAAATCAGAACATGGACCTATGTGTCGAACCGGCCGGGATGGCTTGCCGATCCGACACACTGGCAAGAAAAGACGCGCGAAATCGAAGACCGACTGTCGGACGCGCTACATGAAAGGTTGACGAAACGCTTTGTTGATCGCAGGACATCTGTGCTCATGAAGCGCTTGAGAGAGAATGCGATGCTGGAAGCTGAAATCAGTGTGAATGGCGATGTCTTCGTTGAGGGGCATCACACGGGACAACTCGCAGGGTTCCGCTTTACGCCCTTGGCGGGCATGGAGGGCTCCGATGCGAAGGCTGTTCAGGCGGCGACGCAGAAAGCTCTCGCCCTCGAATTCGAGGCACGGGCTGCGCGACTGCACGCGTGCGGCAACAGCGATCTGGCCATAGGGTCGGATGGCGTCGTGCGCTGGCTCGGCGACCCCGTGGGCCGGCTCGCTGCCGGCGATCATGTGTTGCACCCACGTGTCATCCTGCTGGCGGACGAGCAACTCACGGGGATTGCCCGGGACCACGTTGCGGCTCGCATCGAGCGTTTCGTCAACCATCACATCTCGACAGTTCTGAAGCCGCTGGACGATTTGTCGCGTGCAGAGGATCTGCAGGGTCTCGCCAAGGGACTGGCGTTCCAGCTGGTGGAGAATCTTGGTGTTCTCTTCCGCCGCGACGTCTCTGACGATGTAAAGTCGCTCGATCAGGATGCGCGCGCGTCGATCCGCCGCTACGGTGTCCGCTTCGGGGCCTACCATATTTTCATGCCGGCGCTCCTGAAGCCTTCTCCGGCGGAACTCATCACGCTCCTCTGGGCGCTGCAGAACGACGGCATGGACAAATCAGGATACGGTGATCTCATTCCCGTGCTCGCGGCAGGTCGGACCTCGGTGGTCACCGATCCAGGCTTCGACAGGACATTCTACAAGCTCGCCGGTTTCCGGTTTCTCGGCAAGCGGGCGGTACGTATCGACATTCTGGAAAGACTTGCGGATCTGATTCGTCCTCTCCTCCAGTGGAAGCCCGGCTCGTCTCCGCGTCCGGAAGGTGCCTATGATGGCCGACGCTTCACGACGACGACGGCAATGTTGTCTATTCTCGGCGCAACGCCGGATGACATGGAAGAGATCCTGAAGGGCCTCGGCTATCGTGCCGACAGCGTCCCCGCCGAGGAGGCGAAGGCCTTCCTCTTAGGCCAGGATGCGAGCGCTACCCCGGCTGCGGGCGAGGATGCAGCCTCGACGGAGCCCTCGGCCGAAGAAGAAGCCTCTGGGGAGGAGGCGACACCGGAAGGCGCCGAGCCCGTCGCCGTCACGGCGGAGGCCCCCTCGGAAGCCGCGGTGGAGGGCGCTGATGCAGCCGAGCCAAAGAATGTGTTGCTGTGGCGGCCCGGCGGTCGAAACGAGAACCAGCAGAATGCCCGTCCGAAGGGTGGTCGCGCCGCGTCTGAAGAGCGCCGCGACGGTCGCCGCCCGGGAGCATCGGCTGAGGGCAAGAACCGCGGCAACGGAGCGAAACGCGGGGATCGCCAGGACCGCGGTGAACGCAAGGAGCGTCCGCAAAGGGGTGAACGGGACGGTAAGCCGCAGACTGCACGGTTTGAGGCGAAGCCTCCTCGCAAGGAGAAGCCGATCGATCCCGACTCACCCTTCGCCAAGCTGGCAGCGCTCAAGGAGCAGATGAAGAAATAGGGCGATGACTGAGGAAAGACAGCCACCGTCGGATTCGCGTCAGCGCCTTGACAAGTGGCTGTTCTTCGCTCGTATGGCGAAATCTCGCTCGATCGCCCAGCGTCGAATCGTGGCCGGAGACGTGCGCGTGAACGACCAGAAGATACTTCAGGCGAGCCATACGGTGAGAGCTGGTGATCGGGTCGTTCTGGTCGCTGGCGCGCGCAGCCGGATTCTTGTGGTGAAGGCTGCCGGGGTCCGGCGCGGACCCTATGAGGAGGCCCGGCAGCTTTACGACGATGTCACACCTGCCGAGCAGGAGTCCCAGCCGTCGAACTCGTCCGGCCCGGCCATCCGCAGGGCAGGAACGGGTCGCCCGACCAAGAAGGAACGTCGGGTGCTCGACGAGTTGCGTTCGGACGGCGACTGGTGGAGCGATTAGAAGATCTATCCCCGATGCGGCATCTTGTCGGAAGGTTTATTCTTGCATTCGCAGGAATTACCCATTAGCTGACTTGCCAGTCCCGCAGACATCGTGAGGGCATTCCCTCGGTCTGTCTCCCGCGTTTTGCCTGTTCGTACCTGTGGTCGGCCGCAGCCCTCCACGGCATGGAGAACGAAAGATTTCTGGAGTGCCGCAATGACATACATTGTCACCGACAATTGTATCCGCTGCAAATATACCGATTGCGTCGAGGTCTGCCCTGTGGACTGCTTCTACGAGGGTGAGAACTTCCTGGTCATCCATCCGGACGAGTGCATCGACTGCGGCGTTTGCGAGCCCGAATGTCCCGCCGAGGCCATTAAGCCGGACACCGAGCCAGGACTCGATCACTGGCTGAAGATCAATACGGAGTTCGCGCAGATCTGGCCGAACATCACCAGCAAGCGCGACCCCTTGCCTGAGGCGAAGGAGATGGACGGCGTTCCTGGAAAGTTCGAAAAGTATTTTTCTCCGAAGCCAGGTCAGGGTGACTGACCCACTTCGCAAGCCTCTACCGGAAGGCTTCCTTCCGCCGAGCTAAGACATTTGAGGGAAAGGAAAACTTTCCCTCTGCAGCTATTATAGAGCGGCTGCAGCAAAATATTGATTTATTCATCTTTTTGTGTTAGTTTCCGCACACTGATCCACGTTGCGGCATTGCTATGCCCTGAGCCATCACGAAAGCAAACACCAAATCAAGCGCGGTTTCCGTGACATAAGCGGCAGTTCTTTTGCCGCGTCGCAGTCGCGATGGAGGGTTTTGTTTGCGCCTTGGCCCACCGGATTGGTGTGGAATGACCCGACGGCTTCCCCCGTCTCATCCGGGCCTGACCGACCCGGCTCCGGCATTGCCGGGAGCTCAACAGGGAGTTTTTGATTCGAATGACAATCCAGCAGAAAAAATCTTCAACGCGCCAGGGTTTCAAGACCGGCGAGTCGATCGTCTATCCCGCACATGGCGTCGGTACCATCACCGCAATCGAAGAGCAAGAAGTCGCCGGCATGAAGCTCGAGCTTTTTGTGATCGATTTCGAGAAGGACAAGATGCGGCTGAAGGTGCCTGTCGGCAAGGCTGTCAGCATCGGCATGCGCAAGCTGTCGGAGACGGATTTCGTTGATCGTGCGTTGAAGGTCGTGCAGGGCAAGGCTCGTGTAAAGCGTACCATGTGGTCGCGCCGCGCGCAGGAGTATGATGCCAAGATCAACTCGGGCGACCTGATCTCGATCGCGGAGGTCGTGCGCGATCTTTATCGTGCCGAGAACCAGCCGGAGCAGTCCTACTCCGAGCGGCAGCTTTACGAGGCTGCGCTCGATCGGATGGCTCGCGAGATCGCTGCAGTCAACAAGATGTCGGAGACTGAGGCGGTTCGCCTCGTCGAGGTCAACCTGGCCAAGGGTCCGAAGCGTGGCAAGGTCGTGGATGACGAGGACGCCCAGGAAGAAGAGGCTGCTTGATCTGCAACACTTTGCGGAGCATGCTCTGTCGACAAGAACCTCCGGCATCAACCGGAGGTTTTTTGTTGCTGATGGCGGTCGAGGTTGGGTTTACGGAAGAAACGGCCGGACGGACTGGATAGGCCGCCACTTGCTTCGTCAATTGACCCTTAGAGGCAATAGCGGATTGACGCCCTTTCCGCGCTTGTCTAAGTGCTAGGGAAAATCCCGTGCCAAGTGCCACGGGCAGTTGTGCTGAAACTATCAGATCTGCGATGTTTAGATGACGGTAGAAGTAATCGGGCGTGCATGCGCCGCACCTGGGGCAAATTCGCCCGAGGAACTATTCGAGTTGATGCGCGCCAAGACGTGCTCCGTGACGAGCATACCGGGCGACCGCTGGGATATCGCGCGTTTTTGGCATCCTGAAATGGGCATGGCCGGCAAGTCCTACACGTTTGCCGCCGGTGTCCTCGACGACATCTACAACTTCGACCCGACACTGTTCGGCATCTCCAAGCGCGAAGCGGTTTTCATGGATCCGCAGCAGCGGCTGCTGCTCGAGGTCACATGGCGAGCTTTGGAGGATGCCAATATCCCCGTGAGCAAGATTCAGGGGGAAAGGGTCGCCGTCTTCGTTGGTGCGTCCAGTCTCGACCACGCCAATCTTTCGGTCGAGGATCCGGCGGCCCCCGGCCCCTACTTCATGACCGGCAACACGCTTTCGGTCGTCGCCAACCGTATCTCTCACGTATTCGGTTTGAACGGACCGAGCCTCTCGGTCGATACCGCCTGTTCGTCGTCGCTGGTGGCTCTCGATCAGGCGGTCAAAGCGCTTGAATTGGGTGAGATCGACACGGCTATCGTCGGCGGGGTCAATGTTCTCGTTCATCCTTTGCCCTTCGTTGGCTTTGCGCAAGCACGCATGCTGGCGATGGACGGTCTCTGCAAGGCCTATGACGACGATGGAATCGGCTACGTCCGTGCCGAGGGGGCCGCCGCCGTCGTCCTGAGGCGATCCGACAGGGTGCGCAGGGAAGGTGACCGCAGCCGCGCCACCATCGTGGCAACGGGCACCAACGCCGCCGGCCGTACCAACGGGATCTCTCTTCCGTCGCGAGAGGCGCAGGCCGAACTGCTGAAGGCGGTCTACGACGGCAACGGCATCGATCCGAACGACGTAGTCTTCATCGAGGGACACGGAACCGGCACAAAGGTCGGCGACCCGGCAGAAGTCTGGTCCCTCGGCCAGGTCATTGGCAAGCGTCGCCGGCAGCCGATCCTGATCGGATCGATCAAGTCCAACATTGGTCATACCGAACCGGCCTCCGGTCTCCTTGGCATGATGAAGGCGATGCTCGCGCTGGAGAACAACTATCTTCCGGCCTCGTTGCATTTCAACACGCCGAACGAGGACATCGACTTCGAGGGACTGAACGTTCGGGTGGCCAATGAGCCGATTCTGCTCGAGAAGAGTGACCGTCCGCGTCTCGCCGGCGTCAATTCATTCGGCTTCGGCGGTGCGAACGCCCATGTCGTCATTTCGGACCCCCAAACCGTTGCGGAACAGCGTGCGAGCGGTGATCAGCACGAGAGTCCCGTCTTCATGGCCTCAGCCCACACGGTCGAGAGCCTGAGAGGTCTCCTTGAAGGTTACCGCGAACGGCTTGACGAGGTCCCGAGTGCGGCGGAGAAGAAGGCAATTGTCGCTGCTGCGGGTGCGAACAGGAGCGCGATGCGGCACCGCTTCGTCATGCGTGGTTCCCCTGAAAGCGTTTCGGCGACGATCTCCTCCTATCTGGCGGGCGCCGGTCGCGGTCTGGCTGAAATCGGCGAAACGGCGTCGCGCGATCCGAAAGTCGCATTGGTGTTTTCGGGCAACGGTGCCCAGTGGGCGGGCATGGGCCTTGAGGCGTTGCGGCGCAATGAGGTTTTCCGCACGACCTTTGCGACGGTTTCCCGTCTGTTTCACGCTTACTCGCAGGTCGATCTGCTCGACGTTCTGTCGGACCCCGCGCTTGCAGACAAGCTGAGTGATACCAAAATCGCCCAGCCACTGTTATTTGCGATTCAGGTCGCGCTGTTCGATGCGCTGGCCGCTCTTGGCCTGGACGCAAAGGCCGTGCTCGGCCACTCCGTCGGCGAGGTGGCGGCGGCTTACGCAGCCGGTGCCTTGACGCTCGAAGATGCCGTCACGGTGATTGCGAAGCGCTCGCTTCATCAGGATGTGCTGGCCGGCGAAGGCACGATGGCCGCCGTCAAGCTGGGCGAGCAGGCTACGCTCGATCTCATCGAATCCCTGAAGTTTGATGGTATTACTGTTGCCGCGATCAACGCACACAACTCGGTGACCATATCCGGCACCTACGAGCAGGTGAAAGCCCTTCGGGAGAAGGCTCGCAAGCGGAAGGTTGCCGTCCAGCCGCTTGATATCAACTATCCCTTCCACCACCCACTCATCGACCGTGCACGAGATGCATTTCTCGCAGACATGCCGGCGATCTCTCCCCGCTCCTCGGAAATCGCGTTTATCTCCACGGTTACGGGAACGGTTCTCGATGGTGCCTCGCTCACGCCGGCATACTGGTGGCGCAACGTTCGCCAGCCGGTGAAGTTCATGCATGCTGTCGAGGAGGCGATAGCGCAGGGCTGTACAGTGTTCGTCGAGGTTTCGCCGCGCGCTATTCTCGGCGGCTATGTCGGTGACATTGCCAAGAACCGATCGGCCTCGGTGAGCATCGTCCCGACGCTTTCGCGCGATGATCACGAACTCGACGCCGATCCGGTCTTCCAGTCAATGGCGCGTGCGATGGCGAGTGGAGCCGCTTTCGACGAAGAGCGCGTTTTCGGACGCCGAAATGCCTTTGTCTCTCTCCCGGTTCTTCCCTTCGAAAAGGTTGAGCTTCGTCCCGACCGGACCAGCGACCGCGCGGATATCTACGGTCGTGATAGCGAATATGGTTACACGCTCGCCGGCTGGCGCATCGATCTCAACGGCGGTTCCTGGAAGAACCACCTTGACGCTCATCTCTTCCCCGACCTTGCGGAACATGTCGTGGACGGTCGCGCAATCATGCCTGGAAGCGGTTTCATAGAGATTGCGCTTTCTGCCGCGCGGCAATTCTACCATCACGATCAAGTGGAGATCTCCAACCTGGAGATCGTGCGTCCGCTCGAACTCAGCCGGCACCGCTTGCTGGAATTGTCGACGATCATATCGCCCGAAACCGGCGATCTCGAAATTCGCTCACGGGAGCGGCTGAGCGAGGACGACTGGTCGGTGCACGCCGTGGCGCGCAGTCGTAAACTTACAGCAGCCGAACTGACGCCAGCCCCGGGGTTTGAAATCGGCGCGGCGACTGTCGAGATCGAACCGGCCAAGGCTTATCGCATCGCCTCCAACTTCGGGCTCGACTACGGTCCGAGCTTCCAGCTCATGGCACAGGCCGTCTGTCACGGGGAGCGCCTGATCGAGGTTACCCTCAAGGAGGCCGTAAAGCCGGCGCACCCGTGTTTGCGCTACAACTTGAATCCGGTATCGGTTGATGCAGTCTTCCACGGTCTCGTCGCACTCTTCGACCGGTTCAGCGGAGATCACGGTGGTGCGCCATACATTCCGGTCCGTTTCGGAGCGATCCGCGTGATGGCGACCGAAAAGCCGCTTCGCCGGGCCGTCATCGAAATCGAGCGGTTGAGCCCGACGTCGATCAAGGCGAAGTTCCAATTGTTCGATGAGGACGGCGGACGCATTGCGACTTTCGAGGATTGCCGTTTCCGACGCACCTATCTGAAGCAGCGCAAGACGCTGAACGCGCTGTCCTTCCACTACGAAACCCTCCCCGCGGAAGGGCGGCAGGGTCTGCCGGCATTCGCCGAGGCAATGACCGGCAAGGCCTTTTTTGCTGACGCAGCCGACAGTGCTCTCGACAACGAGACATTCCTTTTCAATGCGGCCGTCTTCCGCGCCATGCACGACATTCTGTCGATTGTCGGCAAGGGAAAGCAAAGGATCGTCGCGTCCGATTTGCCGGAGGACTCGCGTCTTCGTCCGTTCCTGTTCAATGGCCTGCATCTGCTTACCGATGCCGGCTTTGCGGAACAGGGAGAAGACGGATGGCAGCTTGCCAGCGAGTGCTCCTTGCCGCCGGTCAGTGAAATTCTGGGCGAGCTCTATGCGAGCGCGCCGGACCGTGCGGTCGAGGCCGTGCTGATCAACGACTGCTATCGCGAAGTTCTCGATCGCCTCGGTGCGGCGCGGGAAGTCTCCGGCGACGAAGCCGGAAAAGCTGACCGCTTCATCAGCGAAGCGACGCTGGAGCATTTGACGATCCATTCAGTTGCGGCGCGAAACCGCACCGCTATGCTCGTTGATGCCCTGCAAAATGCCCTTGCAGGCGACGGCAGCGCCGCGCGCATTCTGGAACTTGGAAGCACCTCGCCGCATCTGACGCGCAGGCTTGCCGAGATCGCGGAGGCGAAGAATGCCACGCTTATCGTTTGCGAGCCGGACAATGGTTTGCGGCACCGCCTTGAGCTCGCCTTTGAAAATGATCCCCGCGTGACGATGCTTGATAGGCTCGAAACAGAACTTGCGGCCGACATTGTCGTGAGTGCGAGCGATCGGCTGCGCGAGTTCATTGAAAACGATGTGAGCAAGTTTCCGTCGACGTGGCTGGCGAGTTCCGGCATCCTCTTGGCGGCCGTCAGCGCGCCGGGCGTTTTTCAGGATTTCGTCTACGGCCTGAGCGAAGGCTGGTTCTCCCGAAGCAAGTCAGAAGAATTCCCCGTCAGCTCCCTTCCTTCGACGCCCGAGTGGTCGGAGCTCCTCGAGCAGCATGGCTATGCCAACGCCAACGTTCGCCAATGTGACCTGACCGGGGGCAGCCTCATCCTGATCGAGGCGCGCGCCAGCCAGGGGGCGTTCGCGGAACCCGTCAGGGAGACTTCGGCAGTGGTCGAGCCCTTCCGGCCGATCGTGCTGGTTCATGGCGGTGGCGTAGACGGCAGCATGCTCACCGATGCCGCCAAGGCGGCGGGCTTCTCGCGCACGCAACCATTTGGTGCGACCGGGGATCTGGCAATCGACAAGGCAGCCTTCCTGGACGTATTCGCCCGCGACGGCGGGGCTACCGAAAAGATCGTGTTCCTGAGCCCGCGGCACCTGCCAGCCGAGGATGCTTCTCGCGAGTTGCAGCGCCGCGTGCTGGTGTTGAGCGCACTCGCGCTGGCGCAGACGGAATACCGGAATACCGCGCCGCAAGGCCAAAGGCTCCGTTTGGTCGTTGCTGCGCCGGGCGGCTCGCCGGCGGTTGGGTCGTCGTCCGGCGATCGGCCGGCCGATCCGGTCAATGCCGGCCTGTGGGTGTTCCTGCGTGTCCTGCGTAACGAATTCGACTTCCTTGATGTGGAGTGCGTCGACACGATTGCCGGAAGTGATGAGTTGGGAGCGATGCTCGAGGCTGCGCACCGGGTATCCGAGAGCGGCGGACGCAACAGGGAATGGAGAATCGAAGCCGATGGCAGGTTCTCGGAGATTCGTGCCGTGCCGGGCGCCGCACCCCATGTCTTCGGCGTTACAAGTGATTTCCGTGCAGCGATGATCCGTCAGCAAGTACCTTCACAGGTTGCGAGCATACGGTGGGAAAGCTGTGAGCGGCCGGAAGTCGGGCCGGACGAGGTGCTTGTCGAAGTTGCTGCGACGGGACTCAATTTCCGCGATGTCATGTGGGCGATGGGCCTGTTGCCGGAGGAGGCGCTGGAAGACGGCTTCGCCGGCGCTTCGATCGGGATGGAGTTCTCCGGCCGAGTGGTCGAGGTTGGCAGCGCGGTGGACGATCTTGCGATCGGCGACCCGGTGATGGCGATTGCCGCGTCGGCATTCTCTACTCACGTCCCGGTGAAGCGGACTGGTGTTGCAAAACTGCCGGCGGGTATCGACCCGGTTGCTGCCGCATCCATTCCGGTGGTCTTCCTTACCGCCTATTACGCGATTGTCGAGCTCGGCCGCGCACGGCCTGGTGAAACGATCCTGATCCATGGCGCCGCCGGCGGCGTTGGCCTTGCAGCCTTGCAGGTTGCTAAGCATGCCGGCCTCAAGGTGATCGCAACCGCGGGAACCGAGGAGAAGCGTCGGTTCGTCGAGATGCTCGGCGCGGACCACGTCTTTGATTCACGCACCTTGAGCTTTGTCGGCGAAGTCCTCGATGTGACCGGCGGGGACGGGGTGGATCTCGTTCTGAACTCGCTCTTCGGCGAGGCGATGGAAAAGAGCCTGTCACTCGTCAAGCCATTCGGGCGGTTCCTCGAGCTTGGCAAGCGTGACTACTATTCCGACAGCAAGATCGGTCTTCGCCCCTTCCGGCGCAACGTCAGCTATTTTGGCATCGATGCGGACCAGTTGCTGGTCCTTCATCCGGAGCTTTCGCGCCGTATGTTGACGGAGATCGGCGCGCTCTTCGAGGAGGGTGTCTTCTCGCCGCTTCCGTATCGCGCCTTCGATCACGATGAGATCGGCGACGCGTTCCGCTTGATGCAGAACGCCGGACATATCGGCAAGATTGTCGTGCTTCCGCCGAAAGCAGGCGTTGACCAGGTCGCCGCGAAGCCACCGAGAACGATGAAGGTCAATCCGCAAGGCGCCCACCTCGTTGTGGGCGGCATTGGCGGCTTCGGTCTCGTCGCTGCAGAATGGCTGGTGGAGAAGGGCGCGCGAACGATTGCGCTCTGCTCACGCAGGGGGACGGCGGACGAGGCTACTGCTGCCGCCATCTCCCGTTGGGAACGGAACGGTGTCGTCGTCAGGCTTTTCGCCTGCGACGTTACCCGTGAGGCCGACGTGCGGGCGATGCTCACGGACTTGCGCCGGACTGCTCCGCTGAAGACGGTCATCCATGCCGCAATGGTGCTGGACGATGCCCTTATCGGCAATCTTAACGAGGAGCGTAACCGTCCCGTCATCGACGTGAAGGCGAAGGGTGCGGCGATCCTCGATGCAGAAACCCGATCGGACACGCTCGACAACTTCATCCTGTTTTCGTCCGTGACGACCCTTGTCGGAAACCCCGGCCAGGCGAACTACGTTGCGGCCAACGGCTTCCTAGAGGGGCTTGCGCGGGCGCGTCGGGCGGAAGGGCTGCCGGCACTCGCCGTCGGTTTCGGCGCAATTGCTGACGCTGGTTACTTGGCGCGCAATACCGATGTCGGCCAGCGGCTGGACCGGCGGCTCGGCAAGACGGCGATCAACGCGCGTGACGCCCTGAACGCGGTCGAGGAGTACATTGCCAGTGCTCCCGATACGGTCGACGCTGCCGTGGTCATGATCTCCGAATTTGACTGGGCCGCCGCGCATAATCTCGCGGTGGTCAATGAAGCCCTCTTCGACGTGGTCATGCGCAAGGCCGCTCATCACGCGAGCGGGACCGAGGGTGGTGATATCGATCTCGTCGCGATGATCGAAGGCAAATCGCCTGCTGAAGCACAGGATCTGCTGTTCGATATTCTCGCTTCTGAGATCGCCACGATTCTCAGAGTTTCGCGCGAGAGCATCCTCAAGGAGAGCGTCCTCAAGGATATCGGCCTCGATAGCCTGATGGCCGTTGAACTCGGTTTGAACTTCGAACAGAATACCGGCTTCGACATGCCGCTCAGCAGCCTAGCCGACAATGCCACTGTAGGCGACATCACGCGCCGCCTTTACGAGAAGGTGAAGGCACGAAACGGAATGGAAGAGGCCGATGTGGACGTCTCGGCGGAGACACGTATTGTCGATGAATTGAGCCGTCGGCACGCCGGAGCGGAATAGCGGCGAGCCGGCCGCCGGTCGAGTGCCTGGAGTTATGGACTGATGGACGAAAGCAAGCGGCAGAATATCCTCAACAGGATGAAAAGCCTGCAGAAGAACGTTGACCAGGGGCGCGTTTCCCGAACGGAACAAGCCCTCAGTTCACTGCCTCGCCGCAAGCAACCTGGATTCATCGACTTGCCGGAGTACAAGCAGGTCGTCATGCAGCAGCGTGCCAGCGAATATCTCGGGATGGAGAACCCGTTCTATCGGGCTCACGAGGGCGCGAGCGGCGCAACGGCGAGCATCGGCGGGCGTACGTTCGACAATTTTGCTTCCTATGATTATCTCGGCCTTAACCGGCATGCGGATGTGCTCGGTGCGGCCGAACGTTCGATCCAGCAATTCGGCATTTCCGCGTCGGCAAGCCGGCTGGTGGCCGGAGAGCGCACGATTCACCACGAGCTGGAGACGGCTATTGCCGAGAATTACGGCACGGAAGCCGCAGTCTGCTTCGTGAGTGGTTATCTCACCAACGTGGCGGCCATCAGCTGCCTCATGGGGCCGCGCGATCTGGTGATCCATGACGAGTTCATGCACAACAGTGGGCTCGCAGGCGTTAAGCTGTCGGGGGCGACTCGTCGCTTCTTCAAGCACAACGACGTTGCCGACCTGGAGCGTGTCCTGAAGTCGCTCGCCGACCAGTATGAACGGATACTCGTGATCGCCGAAGGCATCTACTCGATGGATGGCGACGTCGCGGACCTTCCCGGTCTCTTGCGCCTGAAGGAACAATACGGTTTCTGGCTGATGCTCGACGAGGCCCATTCGCTCGGTGTGCTCGGGGACAGTGGTCGAGGCGTGTTCGAGCACTATGGCGTCGACCCGACTTCCGTCGACATTTGGATGGGAACGCTCTCGAAGACGACATGCAGCTGCGGTGGTTACATCGCAGGCAGCGAGGCTTTGGTCACCCTGCTCAAGGCCCAGGCTGGTGGCTTCGTCTACAGTGTCGGCCTTGCTCCGGTTCTTGCCGGTGCGGCCATCGCCAGCCTTGGGGTCCTGAGGGCCGAACCGCAACGAACGCAGGATCTTCGGCGGAACAGCCGGCTGTTCCTCGAACTGGCTCGAAAGCGCGGGCTCGATACTGGGTTGAGCCAAGGCTATTCGGTGGTTCCTGTGCTGGTTGCGGATTCGCTTCGTGCCGTGCAGCTGTCGAACGAGCTGTATGAAGCCGGCGTCAATGTCCTGCCCATCATTCATCCGGCCGTGCCCGAAGGACTGGCGCGGCTACGCTTCTTCATCACAAGCGCGCACACAGAAGAGCAGATCGCCCGTGCAGTTGATCTGACGGCGACCATCCTCGAGAGACTGAAGCAGCAGAACTTCGGGCTAGCGTCGGTGGATGTCGGCCAGTTGATGGCGAGGCTCGGCAAAGCCTGACGCTGCATCTCGGGGCCGCGTTTGGCAGGCTTGAGGATCGAAAGGCCGATGGTTCACGTCATCATAACAGGTGGATCGAGTGGCATAGGGCTTGCCGTCGCGCGCTGCTATCTGCAGCGGGGGAGTGCCGTCACCCTTGTCGGTCGAGATGCCGCGAGACTGACCGCAGCGCAGGAGCGTCTATGCGCCGAAACCGGTTGCCCGCACGAGCGCATTCATCTGGGGCAGGCGGATGTTGCCGACGAAATCCAGCTTGAGAACGTGATCGCGGCGGCAGAGGCAACACACGGTGCGTGCGAGATCCTGGTTGCGTCGGCGGGTGTCGTGGCTCCGGCGGAGTTCCACCTGCAGGAGGCGCAGGATTTCCGACGGCAGATCGACACGAACCTGGTCGGGGCGGTCAACGCTGTCAGGGCGGTCTATGCCGGGATGAAGGCGCGCGGGCAGGGCAAGATCCTTCTGGTGTCCTCTGGAGCCGCGCTCATCGGCATCTTCGGCTATGCCGCCTATTGCGCTTCAAAGGCGGCCCTCCTCGGCTTCGTCGAGGCGTTGCGCCTTGAGGCTGCGGCTCATAGGATCGACGTCTCGATCTGCTTTCCGCCAGATACCGATACGCCCCAGCTCGCCGCCGAGCGCCTGGTGCGTCCCGCTGAGGCAGAAGCGATGATGAAGGCCGGCGGTGCCTGGAGTGCAGAGGCCGTCGCCGCGAGGATCGTCCGGGCGCTGGACCGAAACGAGCGTACGGTCTATTTCACCACGACCATCTTCCTGCTTGGCCGTTTCGGCTCGGTCGTGCGACCGTTCGTTTACTGGTGGTTCGAGCGCAAGCGAGTCAGGGTGCGGTGACCGGCGCCTGTTCCAGTTCCGGCTGGTAACGGTAGGCGCTTGTGACTGCTGGTGGCCGCTCGAGGGCGGAGGAGGGCTCAAGAATGCGCTCCACGACGTTGCGCGCTCCGATGGCGATTGCTTCCGCGCCGAGAAAACCGCCGCGAACCTGGGTTGTCGCGACGAGCGCTTTTGCAAGCACCTCAGGCATTCCGGCTTGCGGTGCTTGCGGTGCTTGCCAGAAGCTTGCGAGGCTGTCCTGATGGGTTATGCCGGCAATGTCGTAGATCGCGGCACCGAGTGTGATCACTGGCTTGCCTGCCATGACGGCCGAAAGGCCGACGGTCGAATTCACCGTCACAATTCCGGCCGCGCTGGTAATCAACTTTTCGAGGTCACCGCCATCGATGACGTCGACGCGATTGTCGACGCCATAACGCTTGGCTTCTCCGGCGATGAACTCGGCCCATCCGCTCAGTCCGTTGTCGATCGGATGGATCTTGAACAGCAGCCGTGCTTCAAGTGGCGCCTCGCGCGCGAAAGACGCGATCGTTGCGGCTACGATCTCGAAATGGTCGCCGAACGGGGCATGGATGCGGATCTGGTAGTCCCCGGGCAGTTGTAGCGGAAACAGGAAATACCGAGGTGGCCACGTTTCCTTTGGCAGATAGCCCCTCTGCACTTCCTGTGCCTGCCTGCGCCGACGGCGGGCGGTCAGTCCCTTTCTGATCCAACCGGCGTATTCCACCGCTGGGTGGACGGGCCCATGCGTCCGGTAATGGGGATGAAGCAACCAACCTAGAAGGACGTTGGGGATGTGATAGGCAAGGTCGTAGAGCGCATAGGTGAGAAAACTGCTGCTGAAGCGGCTGCGCAGGTCCACGGCTGACATGCCATCGGCAAGGGCACGAAGCGCGGAGGCGTCACGCGGAAACCAGGAACGTCCGGACATACCTTCCGGCTCGATGGTGAGCCAGTCGGGACGAAGGTAACCGTGTTCCAGAATGTGCACCCTGGTACCCACCTCGCGCGCGACCTCCACCGCGGTGGCGTGCTTCGGGCGGCCATCCCCGAGCATCAGTACGTCGGTGACGCCGTTACGACGAAGATAGTCACGAAGGAAGGCCGGCCAATCCTCATTCGGGCCGGTAAACCAGTCGGCCTTTCGTGGCCACCAGAAGACAGCGTCTCCCAGGCAGAAATTGATCTTGAAGACCCTTGCGCCCAGAGCCTCCGCTTCTCTCGCGACCTCCTTGAGGAATGGCGAGGCGGGTCCCTGCAGAATGAGGAGTGTCAAACGGTGCATGATCCCGACCTGCAAGCTTGTTCGTCCTTGACCGGCCTCTTATAGTCACCTAACGAGAGCGATAAAAGCTCGGTTTTAGCGGATAAGATGTAATGGTATCGCATATTTCCAGCCTCGGACCTGCCGTCTGATGCAGCGGTCGGTTAACGGGCCTGTCGTCTTATTTCTGCAGGGTCCCCCTTCAGTATTCTGGCGAGAATTGGCCGAAGCCTTCGAGAAGGCGGGCGTGCCGACGCACCGCGTCAACTTTTCGCTCGGCGATCAGGTCTATTGGCTGAAGCGAGGCGCGATCAACTACCGTCGCTCGTTGAAGCATTGGCCGGCCTTCCTCGAAGCGCTAATCCGCCGGGAGAATGTCACCGACATTCTCTACTACGCAGATCAGCTGCCTTATCACAAGATCGCCTGCGAAGTTGGAGCAAGGCTCGGCGTTCGCTGTCACGCAGTGGAATTCGGCTACCTACGACCCGACTGGATCACGCTCGAGCGCGACGGGATGGGCCATCTCTCCCATTTTCCCAATGATCCTGACGCGGTCAGAGCAATCGCGGAAAAGGTCAATGCGCCCGACCTCCATGTCCGCTATCCACACACCTTCGGGCAGGAGGCGTTCAACGAGGTCTTCTATAACCTAACGGCATTCTTCGGTCGTGCCTTCTTCCCTCTCTACGCAGCGGACAAGTACTACTCGGCGCTGATCGACTATCTGCCCTGGCTCGTGCGGTGGGTGCATCGACCCCGCACGACCCCGCCCGAGCTCTTCGAGAACGGTCATGTGTCATTCTTCATCGTCGCCCTCCAGCTGCAGAGCGACTATCAGATCCGGGCGAACTCCCCCTACAGACATCTGGAGGAGATGCTGGATGAGGTTATCGCGTCATTCGCGGCGCATGCCGCGGTCGGTCATGCCCTCGTATTCAAGCAGCATCCGCTCGACAACGGGCTGGAACGATGGGGAAAGAGGATCGCGCGGATCGCTGAAAAGTATGGCGTCTCCGAACGGATCATGTTCATCGAACAGGGCAATCTGGATGCAATCCTCCGGCAGTCGTCGGGCACCGTCGTCGTCAACTCGACGGTTGGCATTCACAGCATCAGAAAACTGAAGCCGACGATTGCCCTCGGCTGTGCCGTGTACGACATTCCGGGACTGACACATCAAGGAAGTCTCGATGCGTTCTGGACCGATCCTGAACCAGTCGACGAGCAGCTTCTTCACGATTTCATAGCCGCCTTGGCCGCTACAATTCAGGTCAAGGGAAGCTTCTACAACAAGGAAGGCCGGCACGTCGGAGCGGCTGAAATCGTGCAGCGGATAACCGAAGTCAGGGTCAACGAGCCGGGCGCCTTGATCGATCCGGCGCCTCGTATTGGCTCGCCCAAGGCGTCGCCGCAACGGTAAGGCCGCGTCGTCTGAAGCCAACTGTGCCCCGTTCGACAGTGAAAAACCCGCTGGCGCAACCAGCGGGTTCTTGTCTCTTACAGCCTATACCAGCCGTTACTCGCGGTTGCCGAGGAAGCGCAGCAGGAACAGGAACAGGTTGATGAAGTCGAGGTAGAGCTGCAGCGCACCCATAATCGCCTTGCGGCCTGCGGTATCGTTGCTGTCGGCTTCGTAATAGGACTCCTTGATCCGCTGCGTGTCCCAGGCGGTGAGGCCTGCAAAAATCAGCACGCCGATGACCGAGATCGCGAAGTCGAGGGCCGAGGAGGCCAGGAACAGATTCACGAGGCTCGCGATGATGAGGCCGAATAGACCCATGATCAGGAACGAGCCCATCGCGGAGAGATTACGCTTTGTTGTGTAGCCGTAGAGCGACAGCGCGCCGAAAGATGCGGCCGTTACGAAGAAGGTCTGTACGATGCTCTGTCCGGTGTAGATCAGGAAGATCGAGGACAGCGATAGGCCCATCAGGGCGGCGTAGATCCAGAAGGTAAGCTGTGCGGCGGCGACGCTCATCGTATGGATGCGAAAGCTCATGAAGAAGACAAGCGCGACCGGCGCGAAGATGACAACCCACTTCAGGCCGCTGACATAGATCGCCTGACCAAATGCCGTCAGCTGACCGTTATCGACGGCGAGATTGAAGCTCAAATACGCTGCAACTCCCGTGATCGCCAGGCCGAGTGCCATCAGGTTGTAGACCTTCAGCATATAGGCGCGAAGGCCTTCGTCGATCATCGTGGCCGATTGAGCGTTGCCGCCCGTCCGGCTTTGGTAGTTACGAAGTTCAGCCATTGTTTCCTCTTTTCAAGCTTCGGAATGGATACGGTGTCGGGTCATGATCCCGAGGCGCCGCTGCGAAGCTCAGCATGCCTGTGGACAATATGAGGTTTTCCGCGCTTTGCTACAAGAGCAGGCGTCCTCAAAAAACAGAGAGCTTCGATCGCGCGCGATACGAGGATGAAGGCTTTCAGAGTTCTCGCAGCACGGGAGCGGCCTTCTGTCCCAGTATTCGCCACGTTCCGGTCAATCCGACGCCGACCGTAATCAGGAGAGAAAGTGCGAGGGTCGTCAGAGCCACGGCAGGAAGGAACGACGACGGGAGATTCATGATCCGGGCGGTGACGTACCAGGCCGCCGCGCCGCCGCCTGCGAGCGCGAAAGCGGCGGTTGTCGCGCCGAGGAGAAGGTACTCGTAAGTGAATGCGCGGATCAACAGGCCTCGCGTGGCGCCGAGGGTCTTCAAGACGACCGCATCGTGGGTCCGCGCGCGATTTCCGGCCGCCAGCGCCCCCGACAGAACAAGGACCGAGGTGGCGAGCGCAATCCCGGCCGCTGCCCGGATTGCCGTCGCCAACTGGCCGACCAGCCGTTCCACGACGTCCAGCGCGTCCTTGACTCGCACACTTGTGATGGTCGGATAACTGCGGGTTACCGCTTTCAATATGGCAGCTTCCTCTGCGCTCGTTGCGTCGGTCAGCGTGAGTGTCGCCAGCCACGTGTGCGGTGCACCGGCAAAGGTGTTCGGAGAGAAGATCATCACGAAATTGATGGAAAGCGATTCCCAGTCGACCTTGCGGAAATTGGCGATCCGGGCGGCGATGTTTCGTCCAAGGACGTTGACGGTCACCGTATCGCCGATCTTCAGTCCAAGCTGTTCCGCCTCTTCCGCAGAAAAGGACACCAAAGGTTCGCCCGTGTAGTTCGCCGGCCACCACTCGCCGGCAGTCACCGTTGCATTTCCGGGCAACGCGTCCGCATACGTGATGCCGCGGTCGCCACGAAGCACCCATCGCCCGGCAGGCGGTACCTCCATCTTCGTCACGTCCGTGCCGTTGAAAGCGAGTATGCGACCGCGCAGCATAGGAACCTCCTCGACGCGGCCCGCCGGCGAGCGAGTGGCGAGAAGACGACGGAAGTCCTCCAACTCGGTCTTCTGGATGTCGACGAAGAAGAAGTTCGGCGCCCGTTCCGGGAGACTGCCGGTTAGTTCGCGGCGCAGGTTTCCGTCGACGAGCGCCAGCGCGACGAGGAGCGTAAGGCCAAGCCCAAGGGAAAGAATCACAGAGGGCGTGAGGGCTCCCGGCCGATATATGTTGCCGATCGCAAGACGCAGGGCCGCAGACGACGGACGAGGGGCGCGTCGCGCTGCCAGCGCGATCAGGAACGCCACGAAGCGCAGGACGACGAAGCCGACGGCCATCGCAACTAGGAAGAGGGCTGCAATCCAGCGATCTTCGGAGACGCCGATCGCCAACGCCGCGAGGGCGGCAAATAGAAGCGCGGCCGCGAAGACGTAGGCGCGGGATGGCCAGCCGCCGGCCTCCAGGCCCTGTTCCCGAAAGAGAGCGGTTGCCGGTATCTCACGGACGTGACCGAGGGGGAGGATGGAAAAGGCAAGTGTGACCAGCATGCCGAACAGCGATGCGAGCGCGAGTGCACCTGGATAGAGTGTCGGAGCGACGGAGATCGGCAGTACCTGTGCGAGGTACTGTGCGGCGATCATCGGCGCCACGATCCCGACGACGAGTCCGCCGGCGATGCCGAAGGCCGCGATGATGGCGATCTGGATGAAATAGACCAAAACGACGACCGTCGCCGGAGCCCCGAGGCACTTCAGGGTGGCGATCACCACGCGCTTGCTGTCGAGGAATGCACGGACGGCATTGGCGACACCAACACCGCCGACGATCAGGGCGGTAAGGCCGACCAGCGTGAGGAACTGCGAAAAGCGCGCGATGTTTTCGCTCAGTGCCGGAGCGGCCCGGTCGCTGGTGCGGATCGACCAGCCGGCATTCGGCAGCGTCTTCTGGGCCTTTTCCCGCAGATCCGCGGGTGAAAGCTGGGTGTCATGCAGCCGGATCTTATAGGCATGCTCGACCAGACTGCCGGTCTCCACAAGGCCGGACGCGCGGAGACCGTCGAGGCTCGTCAGCAGACGGGGTGCAAATCCCATCCCGTCGGAGATGGCATCCGGTTCCGCCGCAATCACGCCCTCGATGCGAAAGCGGGTCTTGCCGACCAGAAGCTCGTCGCCGGCTGCAAGGCCGAGGCGATCGAGCAGAAGGGGAGCCGCCAGCGCTCCGAAGACGCCATCCCTTTCTGCGAGCGCTTCGGCGAGGGGCATCGGCGGATTGGATGCGAAGGTGCCGTAAAGCGGATAGAGTTGATCGACGGCCTTCACTTCGACCAGCGACTGGTCAGAGCCGTCGGGCAATCGCGCCATCGAACGCAGGACGGTCGACACCGCGACTGTCCCGAGTTCGTCCAGAAAACGTCGTTCCTCCGGTGTGGCTTCGCGATTGTTCAGTTCGAAGCGCGCGTCTCCTGCAAGCAGCGCCTGGCCTTGCGAGGCGATGGCGTCCGTGATCGCGGTGGAGACGGAATTGACGGCCGCGATCGCCCCTGTGCCCAGAGCAATGCATGCGAGAAAGATGTAGAAGCCTCGCAATCCGCCGCGCAACTCGCGGACTGCAATCCTGAAAGCCACGCGAAGCCGACGAAGAAAGGCTTTCATGCCGGCAGCCGCTCTTCAAGCCGCTCGCGTGACCGGTCCTCGACGATCATACCCGACATCACCTTGACCTGCCGCGAGCAGCGCGCCGCCAGCAACGGATCGTGCGTTACGAGCAGCAACGTCATGGCCCGTTCGGCCTGTTTGGCGAAAAGGAGATCGGCGATCTGGCGACCGGTCTCGGTATCGAGGTTGCCTGTCGGCTCGTCGGCGATCAGTACCGCCGGCGACGGTGCGAGCGCTCTGGCAATGGCGACGCGCTGCTGTTCTCCGCCCGAGAGCTGTCCCGGATAGTGGCTCAGACGCTCGCCGAGGCCGACCGCCTGAAGCTCACGTCGGGCTATGTCGAAGGCGTTGCGGACGTTTGCGAGTTCTAGCGGCACCGCGACGTTCTCAAGCGCCGTCATGTTGGCAATCAGGTGAAACGACTGAAAAACGATGCCGATGTTCCGGCCGCGGAAATCCGCCAGCGCATCCTCGTTCAAAGCGTGGAGCGCCGCACCGTTGATGAAGATCTCACCCCGATCGAGCCGCTCGAGACCGGCCAGTACCATGAGAAGCGTCGACTTCCCCGATCCGGACGGGCCGACGATCCCGACTGCCTCGCCGCGGTCGATGACGAGATCGATCCCCTTCAGCACGTGGACAGCCGCCGCCGCGTTTCCGAGCGTCAGGTCGGCCTTCTTTACTTCGATGATTGTTTTTCCCACGCGCGCTCGCCTTATATGTTGAGTATCACCTGCAGGACCGGTCTGCCGTTCTGCCGCGGGCTCTGGTCAATTTAGGGAAGGCAATATGAGATTTAAAGCAGCGATCCCCCTTTTTACCGCTCTAGCCTTCGTTGTCACGCTGATGTCGGCCCCCCTCGAGGCGAAGGACGGCGCGGTACAGATCGTCGGTTTGGGTGACAGCCTGATGGCCGGCTATCAATTGCCTCCAGAAGACGCACTTCCCGCGCAGCTCGAAAAGGCCCTGGCTGTTGCCGGCCGCAAGGTCGTCATTACGAACGCCGGCGTATCCGGCGATACCTCCGCTGCGGGACTTGCGCGCGTGGATTGGTCCGTTCCTGACGGGACTGACGGCGTCATTCTGGAGTTGGGCGCCAACGACGCCTTACGCGGAATAGCGCCGGAAGAGACGGAGAGGAACCTCGATGAGATCGTGAGCCGGTTGCGCAAGCGCGACATCGACGTTCTTCTCGTCGGCATGCTTGCTCCGCCGAACATGGGGACGGAGTATCGGGAACGGTTCGATCCGATCTACAGGCGACTGGCCGACAAGTACGGACTGGAATTCTATCCGTTCCTTCTCGATGGCGTGGTGACTGAGGCCGGTCTGAAGATAGACGACGGAATGCACCCCAACGCCAAAGGGATTGCGGTCATCACCCGGCGGATGCTGCCCGCCGTGGAGCGCTTCCTCGATCGCATTGCCTCAGACACAAATTAGGGGGTTGCGCGGATCGGCATTGCGTGATTCGCTATTGTTATCTGCAAGAGATTCGGGGAGAGCTCGCCATGCCGAGACTGTTCACTGCCCTCGAAATTCCGCGTAATGCGGCTCTCAGCCTTTCCCTGTTGCGTGGCGGACTCCCCGGGGCTCGCTGGATCGACGTGGAGAATTACCACATCACCTTGCGCTTCATCGGGGACGTCGACGGACGGACGGCGGACGAGATCGTCGACCGGCTGGACCGTATCGATCGGCCGGAATTCCTCTTGAGCCTGAGCGGCATCGGTTCGTTCGGTTCGAAGAAGCCGCATTCGGTTTGGGCTGGCGTTTCTCCAGCGCCCGAAATGTATGCGCTGCAGGCGGAGATCGAGCGCATCTGCCAGCGTGTCGGCCTGCCGCCGGATCCGAGAAAGTTCAGTCCGCACGTGACGCTGGCCCGGCTTAAGTCGTCGAGGGTAGACGACGTCGTTCACTACCTTTCCGGGCGGGGCGATTTCCACACCGGACCCTTCCTCGTCTCGCGTTTTGTCCTGCTGTCCTCGAAGGAATCCGTTGGAGGTGGGCCGTATCTGATCGAGGAAGTATTCCCGCTTCATGAAGTCCGCTCCGCCGCAAGCTTTTCTGGGAGGGACTCACAGACGGCAAAGAGCGTTCTTTAGTCGGCCGGGAGGCCATTGTTTCCGAAACATGGACTCGGTTCATCATCAGCCAAGCCCGGCTGTGTTTGGGCGTCGCCACGCTGCCGGATAGCCGTGAGCGAGTCGCCCGCCGCGATGGTGAGGGGGAATTGAATTCCGCACACCCTTTCCCATATCGTTGGCAGAATGCGAGGACGGACAATGGACGATATCAAGATAGGCGAGATTCTGCTGCCAGGCGACGAAGAGGCCCAGGAACGCCAGGAAAAGACCGTCAGGGCGAGGTTCTGGCCGACCATGCGCAAGGCCATACGCCAACTGCCGTTCGGACGTGATGTCGTCGCTGCCTATTACTGTGCCACCGATCGACAGACCCCACTGCGCGTGCGCGGTATACTTTTGGCGGCTCTCGGTTATTTCGTACTTCCCTTTGATACGGTTCCCGACATGTTGGCAGTCGTTGGCTTCACTGACGACATTGCTGTATTGACGACGGCGTTTGCGCTGATAAGCAGTCACATCCGGGAGCAGCATTACGAAGCGGCAGATCGCGCGCTCGCCGACGAACCGGGCGTCGCCGCCGGGTGATGACCCGAGTAACGGTCGTGTACCGATGTCCATGTCGCTGCCTCGGCCGTGCTGCTGACCGGAAAGGACAAACTCTCGCCGGATTTGTTCTGTTCTGATCAGGCTGCTGGGGTAGTGCGCACCGTCAGATGACGTGGGCGATCAAAAATCGGTCTGATCGGCTGAAATGCTGCCTTCGGCGACGAGATCGGATGCCTTGTTGACGGTTTGGTAACCTAAATTAAGTCAAACTGAATCAGGTTTTTAAGATAATGGCTCGGCGCGCGGTCGGGCCTTGGACGGAAACGTAAGCGGCAGGACAACATGTTTGTAAGACGTATCGCAACCGCATTGACAATCGTGCTGGCAGGCTACGGGACAGCTACCGCTCAGGCGCCGACCCGCATTGAGCAATTCAAGGCATGGGGGGCGTATTCCTACAAGTCGAACGGCGGAACGGTGTGTTACGTACTGTCGGTACCGACCGCCAAGGAACCCGCGGCAGTCGATCACGGTGACATTTTCTTCATCGTCTCGCAGCGTCCCGGCCAGAACATCTCCTATGAGCCGCAGGCGATGATGGGCTACCAGCTCAAGGACGGCTCGAAGGTGAATGTCACCATCGACAGCAAGAACTTCGTGATGTTCACCAAGGACAAAGCGGCTTGGGTCGAGAACGCCGCTGAGGAACCTGCTCTCGTCGCCGCTATGAAGGGCGGCTCGTCGATGACGGTCAAGGCGACCTCCGCCCGTGGGACCGCGACGTCGTATACCTACTCTCTTTCAGGCATCTCGGCGGCGCTCAGCAAGATCGAGAACTGCAAGTAAATTGGGCACGGTACGTGCCCTGACCGCTTCGCCCGCGACAGCGGCAGAGCCCGCAGCTGACCTTCCGCGACGCCATTCGTCGGCGTATTCAGGCGTTGTCCCATATTCCGGATGACGTTGACGCCGTTCGGTGGTAAAGGGCCGCCGGAAAACCTATATGGTCCGGACAGATCAATTTCTCCGGTGGTACTCTACAGGAACTAGACGGCCGGCACGCCCGCAACGACACGATCGCGGGTGATGCGTGGCGCGTGAGGTGAAACGGTATGGCTTCTCTCGACGCTGTGATTTCAGGCAAACCCAAGGCCGCGCTCGCGCCGGTCGAGGATGCGATCTCCGGCAAACCGTCGCTGATCGGTCTCGACCGGGAGCAGCTTGCTGCTGCGCTGCGCGACAAGGGTGTGCCCGAAAAGCAAGTCAAGATGCGTGTCGCGCAGATATGGAACTGGATCTACGTCCGCGGCATTTCCGATTTCGACGCCATGAGCAATGTCGCGAAGGACATGCGCGATATGCTCAAGGCGAATTACACGATCGGCCGGCCGGAGATCGTCGAGGAGCAGGTCTCGAACGACGGGACCCGTAAGTGGCTGCTGCGTTTTCCGCCACGCGGCGCTGGCCGCCCAGTCGAGGTGGAGACCGTCTATATCCCTGAAGAAGGTCGCGGAACGCTCTGCATATCGAGCCAGGTCGGTTGTTCGCTCACCTGTTCCTTCTGCCACACCGGAACGCAGAAGCTGGTGCGAAATCTCACCTCCGAAGAGATACTCTCGCAATTGCTGCTGGCGCGCGACCGATTGGGTGATTTCCCCGACCGCAATGTTCCTGTCGGCGCGATGTTGCCCTCCAGCGACCGAAAGATCACCAATGTCGTGATGATGGGCATGGGCGAGCCACTCTACAACTTCGAGGAGGTGAAGCGTGCGCTGCTGATCGCTTCCGACGGCGACGGACTTTCGCTTTCCAAGCGGCGCATCACACTTTCGACGTCTGGCGTCGTTCCGGAAATCTATCGGACGGGCGAGGAGATCGGCGTTATGCTGGCGATTTCGCTGCACGCGGTGCGCGACGAGCTCCGCGATATGCTGGTTCCGATCAACAAAAAGTATCCCCTGAATGAGCTGATGGCAGCCTGCCGCGCCTATCCCGGTCTTTCGAATGCCCGTCGTATCACTTTCGAGTACGTGATGTTGAAGGACGTCAACGACAGCTTGGAGGACGCCAAGGGACTGGTGCAATTGCTGAAGGGTATCCCCGCGAAGATCAACCTGATCCCGTTCAATCCGTGGCCCGGAACGAATTACCAGTGTTCAGACTGGGGGCAGATCGAGAAGTTCGCCGACTTCATCAATCAGGCGGGATATGCCTCACCCATCCGCACGCCGCGCGGCCGTGATATTCTCGCTGCCTGCGGGCAGCTCAAATCCGAGTCCGAACGCATGCGCAAGACAGAGCGACTGGCGTTCGAGGCGATGATGATCGCTAATCACGGCGAAGACGACTAGAAACTCTCCGACAGACCGAAAAGGCGACGTTTTGGCACGCAAATCGGTGCTGCGGCGGTTGGATCGCGATTGATTTCGTGCGTTCATCTGCCTAAGAAGGCCGCCAGTAAGCGACAGAGATTGGAGATGACTCATGCGCGCTCTCGTACTTGCCCTCGTAGCCGCCACGGCCCTTGCGATGCCGGTCCGTGCAGATGAAGTGACGGTTGCCGTTACGGCCATCGTCGAGCATCCGGCGCTCGACGCTGCTCGCGACGGCGTCAAGGAAGCGCTGGCGGAAGCCGGCTTCAAGGAAGGAGAGAACCTCAAGTTCCTCTACGAGTCCGCCCAGGGCAATCCGGGCACAGCGGCTCAGATTGCGCGGCAGTTCATCGGCGAGAGCCCGAACGTGATCGTTCCGATCTCCACGCCGTCGGCACAGGCGGTCGTCGCTGCTACGCGTGACATTCCGGTCGTCTTCACGGCAGTGTCCGACCCGCTCGGTGCGCAGCTCGTCAAGGATATGCAGAAGCCGGGCGGCAACGTTACCGGCCTCTCCGACATGTCTCCGGTGGCCGACCACATCGCGCTGATCAAGGAAATCACGCCCAACGCCAAGACGATCGGCTTCATCTACAATTCTGCCGAAGCCAACTCCGTTTCAACGCTTGCGGCTTTGAAGGCGGAAGCCGAGAAGGCCGGCATCGAGGTCGTCGAATCCGTCGCCACCAAGTCGGCGGAAGTGCAGGGGGCGACCCGTGCGCTCGTCGGCCGCGCCGACGTAATCTACATCCCGACGGACAACACTATCGTTTCGGCCTTCGAGGCTGCGGTGGGTGTGGCGGTGGAAGCCAAGATCCCGCTCTATGCCGGTGATACCGACTCGGTCGCCCGCGGCGCCCTTGCGGCCATCGGCTTCAATTACTTCGATGTCGGCAAGCAGACCGGCGAGATCGTTGCCCGTGTTCTGAAGGGCGAGGCTCCCGGTGACATCCCGGTCCGCGTTGCGGCCGGCACCGACCTCGTCATCAACAAGTCCGCAGCCGCCAAGATGGGGGTCGAGTTCCCCGAAAGCATCGTAAAGCGGGCGACCAAGATCGTCGAATAAGCCAATCTTACGCAAGGCCGCCACAAAGGCGGCCTTGCTCATTGCCCGTGCCGCAGGCGCCGGGTTTGTACAAGGACTGACTGCCGTGAGCCAAATCGCCTTCTGGGGTGCCGTCGAGCTCGGCCTGGTTTTCGCCTTTGTCGCTATCGGCGTGTACTTGGCTTTCCGCGTCCTCGATTTTCCGGACCTTACCGTCGACGGATCGTTTCCTCTCGGGGCAGCCGTCGCTGCCGTTCTCATCATTGCGGGGCTGAATGCCTGGTTGGCGACCGCCATTGCGATGGTGGCCGGGTCCATTGCGGGCTTGGTGACCGCGGTGCTCAACGTCCGGTTCAGGATCCTCAACCTACTGGCCTCGATCCTGACGATGATCGCGCTGTTCTCGGTCAATTTGCGCGTCATGGGCAAGCCGAACGTCGCGCTGCTCAATCAGGATACGATGCTTACGCCCTTCTACGGGCTCGGCCTTTCCGACTACCACGTTCGCCCACTGTTCCTTTTCGTTTTGGTCGGCCTCGCGGTTCTCCTCGTCTGGCGCTTTCTGGAGAGCGACGCAGGACTTGCGATGCGTGCGACAGGTGCCAATCCGCGTATGGCGCGGGCGCAGGGTGTCTCGACCGGTAGCCAGATCTATCTCGGCATGGCGATCTCTAACGCGCTCGTCGCGCTCGGTGGAGCGCTGTTCGCGCAGACAAATGGCTTTGCCGACGTCACCTCGGGTGTGGGAACCATCGTGGTGGGCCTCGCTGCCGTCATCATCGGCGAGACCCTGTTCGGGAGCCGTGGTCTGCTGATAGCGCTCATCGGCTGTATTGTCGGTTCGATCGCTTACCGCCTCGCTATTCAGCTCGCGCTGTCCTCCGACGTGCTTGGTCTGAAGGCGTCCGACCTCAATTTCGTCACCGCCGTACTCGTCGCCGTCGCGCTTGTTCTTCCGAGGTTGCGTCGCGGAGGAGCCTCGTCATGATATCGCTCGAAAACATACAGGTCGTTTTCGGTCGCGGCACGCCGCTTCAGAAACAAGCCCTTTCAGGCGTCAGCCTCGCCATCGAGACAGGCTCGTTCGTTACCGTCATCGGCTCGAACGGTGCAGGAAAGTCGACCCTTCTCGGCGTGCTCGCCGGAGATGTCCTTCCGACCGGCGGCCGTGTCACGATCGGCAATACCGAGGTGACGCGAAAAACGACGGCGCAGCGTGCGGGGCTGGTCGCACGCGTCTTTCAGGATCCGCTGGCAGGAAGTTGCGGTGCACTCAGCATCGCCGAGAACCTTGCCCTTGCGGCCATGCGCGGGAAGCGCCGGGGATTGGCGGATGCTCTCGGTGGTAATCGCCGGGCCGAGTTCAGGGATCGCATCGCCGCACTCAATCTCGGCTTGGAAAGCCGCATGGGCGACCGCATGGATCTGCTCTCCGGAGGGCAGAGGCAGGCTGTCTCGCTGGTCATGGCGACGCTCGCCGGCTCGGAAGTCCTATTGCTCGACGAGCATACGGCGGCGCTCGATCCGGGCATGGCCGAGTTCATTATGGAGCTCACCCAGTCGATCGTCGCGGAACGTAAGCTCACGACGCTGATGGTTACTCACTCCATGCGTCAGGCGCTGGACTACGGCACCCGGACGATCATGCTGCACGCCGGTGAGATCGTGCTCGACGTCTCGGGCGACAGCCGCAAGGACCTGCAGGTTGAAGATCTGATCGCGATGTTCCGCAAGATTCGCGGGCAGACTCTTGATGACGACGAATTGCTGATCGGCTGATCTAAAGAAGCTGTTTCCCCGATAATGGCACCCGGCTTTTGCCCGGTGCCATTTTCATTTGTTCCTCAACGCGCCTGCGTAAAGAAGATTTTGACGGCGAAGATCGAGAAGACGCCCGCAAAAGTATAGTCAATGGCGCGCAGCACCTTTCGGTTCGTTTGCAGCCATGCCGACAGCCCGTCGGCCATGAAGATGATCGCAAGCCCGATCGGCAAGGACAGGATGATCGACCATATGCCGAGAAACAGCAGCTTGCCTGTGACATGCGGGTCGCTGGCGCTGACGAACTGCGGCAGGAAGGTCATGAAGAAAATGATGACCTTTGGGTTCAGCAAATTGACCCAGAGCCCGTTCAGGAAGGCCTGTACCGGAGCCGATTGGCGCTGGCCGTCGGCGCGAACGACGAAATTTGAGCCATGGCGCACCGCCTGGATGGCAAGCCATAGCAGATAGCCCGCACCGCCGGTCTTCAGGATTGTGAACGCCGTCGGCGAGGCAACGATCAACGCGGAAATGCCGAAGGCGACCAGCATCGTGTGGATCGAAATCCCGAAGCTCGTACCGGCGAGCGTCATCAATCCGGTCGCTCGTCCGTCCCGCAACGAACGACTGATCCAGAGCGTCATGTCGGGTCCGGGCGTGATGGCGAGCAGGAAAATCGCGAGGCTGAAGGCGAGGATGACCGGAAGGTTCGGGATGAAATCCATGGAGGAGTCCGTAGTGAAGAATGCCCGGAAGGGCGACGCTGTTGCATCATCCATACCGGGCCTGGGACGGCTTGCCAATCAGCCTTGCTTCTCGACGAGGTGAGCCTTGAAACTGTCAGCATAGTCGGCATGCCAGCGAGAGAGCGGTGGGCGGTTCTCGACGATGTCTCCGGTCGCCCATAGCATGCGCAATTCGTCGGTGCGGCGATCAACCTCGTTGTCCGGACACAGGATGTAGAAATCGCCCTTCGAGAGGCTTTCCATCATGAAGTCCACCGTCTGTTCAGGAGTCCAGGCACCGGCCGGCTTCTCAGACCTTCCGTTCGCTGTGAGCGCGGTGAAGACGAAGCCAGGGATCAGGAGATGGGCCGAGACCTGGCAACCCGGCGTACTTCGCAGTTCGTGCTGCAGAGCTTCGGTAAAGACCTTCACGCCGGCCTTGGAGACGTTATAGGCTGGATCGCCGGGCGGCGTGGTAATGCCCTGCTTCGAGCCGGTGTTGATGATGAGTGCCGGTTCTCCGTGGGAAATCATGCCGGGTCCGAAGGTGCGGCTACCATTGACGACACCCATCAGGTTGACGGCGAGCACATTTTCCCAGTTGGCCTGGGGGCCGAATATGGCGCTGCCCGGCTGTATTCCGGCGTTGTTCATCAGCACGTGGACGCGACCGAAACGCTGAACGACGGTGCGCTCCAGCGCCTCAAGCTCCTCCCGCTTCGACACATCCGTCGGAATGGCAACCACGTCGGTTGCGCCGCTATGGGAGAGCGCGGCGACTGTGGCTTCAGCTTCGGCCAGTCGCTCGCCGACCAGATCGGCGATTACCACGCACATGCCGAGGCGTGCAAAGTACTTGGCAGCGGCCAAACCGATCCCGGATGCCCCGCCGGTGACCACAGCGAGATTCCCCTTCTTGAATGCCGGGTGAAGTCTTGTCATGCAAATCTCCTCAGCTCATCGGGTGAAGGGGTGATATGGCCTATGGCGGCGGGAAGGTCAAATCTCCAATTTGACGCGTGTCCGGTTCGAGGCTGACACTCCTCTTCCGGCACCGCTTCCCCTTGCACGCGGCAACAATCTCGCTAAAAGTGCCGCCAAACACGCACTCTGCTCACCGCTATCCTGTAAAAGTGGAACTCGACATGGCACTTCCGAAAGACGTCAAGAAGGTCGTTCTCGCCTATTCCGGCGGCCTCGACACCTCCATCATCCTGAAATGGCTGCAGACCGAACTCGGCGCTGAAGTCGTCACCTTCACCGCCGACCTCGGCCAGGGTGAGGAACTCGAGCCCGCGCGCAAGAAGGCTGAGATGCTGGGCATCAAGGAGATCTTCATCGAGGACGTCCGTGAGGAATTCGTCCGCGATTTCGTCTTCCCGATGTTCCGCGCCAATGCCGTCTATGAAGGTGTCTATCTGCTCGGCACCTCGATCGCTCGTCCGCTGATCTCCAAGCATCTGATCGAGATCGCCAGGAAGACCGGCGCCGACGCCATCGCCCACGGCGCGACTGGCAAGGGCAACGACCAGGTCCGCTTCGAGCTGTCGGCCTACGCACTCAATCCCGACATCAAGATCATCGCACCGTGGCGCGACTGGTCGTTCAAGAGCCGCACGGACCTTCTCGAATTCGCCGAGAAGAACCAGATTCCGGTTGCCAAGGACAAGAAGGGCGAGGCTCCGTTCTCGGTCGATGCCAACCTGCTGCACTCGTCTTCCGAAGGGAAGGTCCTCGAGGATCCGTCGCAGGAAGCGCCGGAATACGTGCATATGCGCACGATTTCGCCGGAAGCTGCCCCGGACAAGCCGACCGTCATCAAGATCGGCTTCGAGAAGGGCGACGCGGTCTCGATCAACGGTGTGCGCATGAGCCCGGCGACGATTCTTGCGAAGCTCAACGACTACGGCCGCGACAACGGCATCGGACGCATCGATCTCGTCGAAAACCGCTTTGTCGGCATGAAGTCGCGCGGCGTTTATGAAACGCCCGGCGGCACGATCCTGCTGGCCGCTCACCGCGCAATTGAATCGATCACCCTCGACCGTGGCGCAGCGCACCTGAAGGACGAACTGATGCCGCGCTACGCCGAGCTCATTTATTACGGCTTCTGGTTCTCACCGGAACGTCAGATGCTGCAGGCGGCCATCGACCTCAGCCAGAAGGATGTCGAGGGCGAGGTGACCCTGAAGCTCTACAAGGGCAATGTCATGGTGATCGGCCGCGAGAGCGAAAAGTCGCTCTATTCCGACAAGCTCGTCACCTTCGAAGACGACCAGGGCGCCTACGACCAGAAGGATGCTGCCGGCTTCATCAAGCTCAACGCGCTGCGCCTGCGCACGCTCGCCAAGCGCAACCTCGGCAATTGACAGGTTCGATTTCGTGAAAAGCCTGCCGCGCGAGAGCGTGGCAGGCTTTTTTCATGCCATTCTGCGGCTTGCGCGGAGAAAGCCGAGATAGGCGAGGATTGCTACAAACTCCATTGCCGGAATGACGATCCCGAACGCCCGCAGCGGATCGCCGATCAGCGCTCCTGCAAGACCACCGAGAAAGCCGGAGCCCATCTGCACGAAGCCGATCAGGGCTGCGGCCGAACCGGCGATCGCCGGATGCGGCTGCAGCCCCGCAGTCGTGATGTAAGGAATCACGAAGGCCATGCCAAAGGCACAGATGGCGACCGGTACCATGATGGAAAGGAAGCTCGGGTCGACAAAGGCGACCGAAAGGGCAATGCATGCACCTCCGGTTCCGGCGAGTGCCAGGCCGGTAAGAAGCGCCCACTTTTCACCGAGACGAGGCGACAGCATCCGCAGAACAACCGACCCGAGAAAGAAGGAACCGGTTTGCATCAGCATTCCAACTCCGAATTCGGCCGGGCTCAGACCGACCCTCTTGATCAGGATGAAGGGCAGCATCGTCGACTGGGCGTAGAGGGCGCCGACGGTGCCGGCGAGCACGAAGGCTGCGAGAAGTACCCGCATGTCGGTGACGAGCGTTGCATAGGCGTCAAGCAGGCGTGACGGTTTGATGAGCGCGCAGTCGGGCTTCGTCGTCTCGCGCATCAGGAAGGCGACAATGAGCCAACTGAAGACACCGAAGCCCACCATTGCGAAAAACACGGCCTGCCATCCGGAAAGGGCAAGGGCGAGGCCGCCGAGCGTCGGGCCGGCTGCTGGGCCGACAGCCAGCATGATGCCGATCATGTTGAGGATGCGCGCGGCCTCAGCACCTGTGAACTGGTCTCGGACGATGGCGCGGGAGACGGTAATGCCAACCGAGGCGCCGACACCCTGCACCAGGCGGCCGGCAAGAAGCAGTTCGACAGACGGTGCAAAGGCAGCCAGCAGGCTCCCCAGCAGGTAGACGCCGAGAAAGGACAGCGTGGCGATCCGTCGTCCGAAGGCGTCGGAGAACGGGCCAGCGAGAAGCTGCGCGAAGGCAAAGCCGAAGAAATAGAGCGAAAGGCTGAGTTTGATGGCCGCATCCGACGTGCCGAAGGCATGCACGAGTTCAGGCATGGCCGGCGTGTAGATCGCCATCGAAACGGGGCCGATGGTCGTCAGCAGCGCGCCGATCAATGACGTTCGGCTCTCGCTCATCCGCTGTGGTGCCATCGCAGTCTGTCCGACGTTCGAGTCTGCCCGGGAGGCGCGCCGCGAGGACGAGCAGGTGCGGCGCAAGTGTGCGGACCATAAGCCTCCCGCCCAGATTTGACGAGAGGCAAATCAGCGACCCCGGGGCGGGTTTCGTGCCGTGGCTTTGAAGAACCATAGACCGTGCCGAGTTTTACTCCGCCGGTCCTTGCCAAGTCCGCGTTCGGCGCCCCATATCGGTAGCCATGTCCAACCCGCCGGTCGGTCGCGACCAGATGAAGGGAATACGAGATGGCCGCAGCTTCTACACTCAATCCAGCGCTCACGGAATGGAACGGTTTCCAAGGGTTGCCCCGGTTCGAGGCGGTTTCCGACGACGACTTTGCGCCGTCCTTCGAGGCGGCCTTCCTGGAGCATGACGCGGAAATCGAGGCGATTGCCGGTAATCCGGAGCCTCCGACTTTTGCGAACACCGTCTCGGCACTGGAGATCGCCGGCGAAAGCCTGTCGCGAATTTCGGCCTTGTTCTGGAATCGCGCCGGAGCCCACACCAACGAAACGATTCAGGCGCTCGAGCGGCAAATCGCGCCGACGCTGTCGCGCCACTATTCGAAGATCGGGATGAATACGGCACTCTTCGCGCGCATCGATTCACTTTGGCAGCAGCGCGACAAGCTCGACCTGTCGCTCGAGGAAATGCGTGTCCTCGAGCGGCATTGGAAGGGTTTCGTCAAGTCCGGTGCCTTGCTCGCGAAGCCACAGCAGCAGAGGCTTGCCGAGATCAACGAACGACTGGCGGGCCTGGGGGCCAGGTTCGGGCAGAACGTGCTCGCCGACGAGAAGAACTGGTCACTGCTGCTTTCTTCCGATGCGGAGCTTTCCGGCCTGCCGGATTTCCTCAAGGACGCGATGGCGGCAGCCGCTCGCGACCGCGGCGCCGAGGGCAAGTACGCCGTTACTCTCTCACGCTCGATCATCGAGCCGTTTCTCACTTTTTCCGAACGGAGAGACCTGCGCGAGCAGGCCTTCAGAGCTTGGACCGCTCGTGGAATGAACGAGGGCGAAACCGACAATCGCGGCATCGTGCGGGAGACACTCTCGCTTCGGCAGGAACTGGCCGATCTGCTCGGCTATGCGAATTTCGCCGAGTTCAAGCTGGACAATACGATGGCGAAGACGGCGGGTGCCGTGAACCACCTCCTGATGACCGTATGGGAGAAGGCCGTCCGTCGTGCCGGAGAAGAGGAGGCGGACATCGCCCGCCTGATCGCCGGAGAGGGTCACAATCACGAAGTCATGCCCTGGGATTGGCGCTATTACGCCGAAAAGATCAGGGCGCAGAAGTTCGATTTTTCCGAAGCTGAACTGAAACCCTATCTCCAGCTTGAGAAGATCGTCGATGCCTGCTTCGATGTTGCCAGCCGGCTCTTCGGCATCATCGCCGTCGAGAAAAAGGGCATTCCCGCCTATCATCCGGACGTTCGCGTCTTCGAAATCCGCGACCGGAGCGGGACGCTCGTCGCGCTCTTCCTCGGCGACTATTTCGCCCGTCCCTCCAAGCGGTCGGGAGCCTGGATGAGCGCCTTCCGCTCCCAGCACAAGCTGACGATGAAAAACGGCACCACGGGTGAAATGCCGATCATCTACAATGTCTGCAACTTCGCGAAGCCCGCGGAAGGCAAACCGGCGCTGCTTTCCCTCGACGACGCGCGCACGCTGTTTCACGAATTCGGACACGCGCTGCACGGCATGCTATCAAATGTCACCTATCCTTCTGTCGCCGGCACCGGCGTATCGCGGGACTTCGTGGAGCTGCCGTCGCAGCTCTATGAGCACTGGCTGACCGTTCCGGAAATTCTGAAGCGCTATGCCGTCCACTACGAGACGGGTGAGCCGATGCCGCAGGAGCTCCTCGACAAGGTGCTGGCAGCGCGCACCTTCAATGCCGGCTTCAACACCGTGGAGTTTACATCCTCGGCACTGGTCGACATGGCGTTCCATACGCGGACGGCGAGCGATGATCCGATGGCTGTGCAGGAGGAAGTCTTGAAGGAGATCGGCATGCCGCGTTCGATCGTGATGCGGCACGCCACACCGCACTTCCAGCACATTTTCGCCGGTGGCTATTCTGCCGGGTACTACTCGTACATGTGGTCGGAAGTTCTCGATGCGGATGCCTTCTCGGCTTTCGAGGAGACCGGCGACGCCTTCGACACGGCGATGGCCAAGAAGCTGAAGGACAACATCTATTCGGTCGGCGGTTCGGTTGATCCGGAGGACGCCTATCGGGCTTTTCGGGGCAAACTGCCAGACCCCGACGCGATGCTGCGCAAGAAAGGGCTGGCGATGATGGAGGAGATCCACGGCAGCGACGCCTAGATCACCCCAGGAGCGTCACAGAACGGTGACGTAACTTTCATATCCGGATCAAGCGACTGACATGAAGCTCTGATTGTTTCCGCCGGCGGGCGATGGTCGTCCGCCAGCCAAACGAGGAGAGGTTTCATGACACAGTCACTGAAGGCGCTGTCGCGTCGTTCGTTTCTTCTGTCCGCAGGTGCGACCGGCGTCGTCGCCGCGTCGGGCCTGCCACTTCCGTTCTATGCTCGTGCCGCGGAGCGACCGCTCTTCATCCACGGCGTCCAGTCCGGCGACGTCGACATGTCCTCGGGCATGATCTGGACCCGGGTCGATCGTCCCTCGCGCATCTTCATGGAGTATGCGACGAACGAGAGCTTCTCGAATGCGGTCAAGCTGGCGCCGCTCGACGCGCTGCCGGAAAGCGACTTCGCCGTGAAGCGCCTGTTGACGGAACTGCCTTCCGATCAAGACATCTTCTACCGTTTCGTCGCGGCTGACCTCTCTTCCATCAATACGCTTTCCGAGCCTGTTACGGGTCGCTTCCGCACGGCGCCCGCCTCGAAGCGGTCGGTGCGTTTCGCCTGGTCGGGTGATACCGCCGGACAAGGCTGGGGCATCGATGAAACCGGCATGAAGACCTATTCGACGATGGCCAAGCATCAGCCGGACTTCTTCATTCACTCCGGTGACACCATCTATGCCGACGGCGCGATGAAGGACGAGGTCGCGCTTTCGGATGGCGGCGTGTGGAAGAACACGGTGCTGATCGACGAGAAGCGCAAGGTGGCCGAGACGCTCGCCGAATATCGCGCGCAGTGGAAGTACAACATGCTCGACAGCCATGTCCGCGACTTCAACGCCGTCTGTCCGACGTTCTTCCAGTGGGACGACCATGAGGTCGTCAACAACTGGTCTGCATCGAAGGATCTGACGAGCGATGACCGGTACACGGAAAAGTCCGTCTCCCTCCTGACGGCTCGTGCGGCGCGCGCCTTCCACGAGATGACGCCGATACGCTACACACCTGCCGAGCCGGGGCGCGTCTATCGCAAGATCGCCTACGGCCCGCTCGTCGACGTCTTCTTCATCGACCTGCGCTCCTACCGTGGTGCCAATCACGACAGCATGGAAACGGAGCTTTCGCTCGAGGCCCGGGTCATGGGGCTCGAGCAGGTCAACTGGCTGAAGCGCGAACTTGCGGCATCGAAGGCAACCTGGAAGGTGATCGCCTGCGACATGCCGATCGGCCTCATCGTCTGGGACGACTTCAAGAATCGCAAGGGCGCCGAAGCGATCGCGCAAGGGGACAACGGCCCCGCGAAGGGACGCGAGCTCGAGATCGCCGACCTTCTGCGCTACATCAAGACGGCCGGCATCACGAACACCGTGTGGTTGACCGCCGACGTGCATTACACGGCCGCCCACTACTACAATCCCGACAAGGCGCAGTTCCAGGATTTCGAACCGTTCTGGGAGTTCGTCTCCGGTCCGCTCCACGCCGGCACGTTCGGGCCCAATGATCTCGACATGACTTTCGGGCCGGAACTCAAGTTCGTGAAGGGGCCGACCGCCGAACAGGGGCAGAACCTGCCGCCCTCGATGGGGCTGCAGTTCTTCGGCCTCGTCGACATCGACGGGCAGAGCGAGCAGCTGACGGTCCGGCTCATGGATCGCGACGACAACGAGCTCTACAAGGTCACCCTTGATCCGGTGCGTAGCGCCTGAGACTTCGAGGCAGGGTCGGCTTTCCGGCCCTGCCTCCCGAAAATGTGTACCGGCGGCAGAGGTCCTCGGAAAAGGCTGTGGCCGGGGCTTTTGCCTTTTTTTCTTTCGCAAACGCAAAAAACACGGTATGAGCGCGCCAAACAAACAAGGCGCCCCTCCGTTTCGCGCCCAGCCTCAGAGATACCTAATATGAAACTTCGCAATATCGCCATCATTGCGCACGTCGACCATGGGAAGACGACCCTTGTGGACGAGCTCCTGAAGCAGTCCGGTTCGTTCCGCGAAAACCAGCGCGTTGCAGAACGCGTGATGGACTCGAACGATCTGGAAAAGGAACGCGGCATCACCATTCTCGCCAAGGCGACGTCGGTCGAATGGAAGAACACGCGCATCAATATCGTCGACACCCCCGGCCACGCCGACTTCGGCGGCGAAGTCGAGCGCATCCTGTCTATGGTGGACGGCGCGATCGTCCTGGTCGATGCTTCGGAAGGCCCGATGCCACAGACCAAGTTCGTTGTCGGCAAGGCGCTGAAGGTCGGTCTTCGTCCGATCGTCGCGATCAACAAGATCGACCGTCCGGACGGCCGCCACGAAGAAGTCATCAACGAAGTTTTCGACCTGTTCGCCAATCTCGACGCAACCGACGAACAGCTCGACTTCCCGATCCTCTACGGTTCGGGTCGCGACGGCTGGATGAACGTCAATCCGGAAGGTCCGAAGGACCAGGGCCTTGCACCGCTGCTCGACCTCGTGCTTGAGCATGTTCCGGAGCCGAGCGTCGGCGATGAGGACGGCGCGTTCCGCATGATCGGCACGATCCTCGAGGCCAACCCCTTCCTCGGCCGTATCATCACCGGTCGTGTCCATTCGGGTTCGATCAAGCCCAACCAGGCCGTCAAGGTTATCGGCCAGGACGGTAAGCTGATCGAAAACGGCCGCATTTCCAAGATTCTCGCCTTCCGCGGCATCGAGCGCACCGCCATCGACGAAGCCCATGCGGGTGACATCGTCGCGATTGCCGGCCTTTCCAAGGGCACGGTTGCCGACACGTTTTGCGATCCGTCCGTGACCGAACCGCTCACCGCTCAGCCGATCGACCCGCCGACGGTTACCATGTCCTTCCTCGTCAACGATAGCCCGCTGGCCGGCACCGAAGGCGACAAGGTCACCAGCCGCGTCATCCGCGACCGCCTGTTCAAGGAAGCTGAAGGCAACGTCGCGCTGAAGATCGAAGAAGCCGAAGGCAAGGACTCCTTCTTCGTGTCCGGCCGTGGCGAATTGCAGCTGGCCGTGCTGATCGAGACCATGCGCCGCGAAGGCTTCGAGCTTGCCGTTTCGCGTCCGCGCGTCGTCATGCACAATGACGAGACGACCGGTCAGCTCATGGAGCCAATCGAGGAAGTCGTCATCGACGTGGACGAGGAGCATTCCGGTATCGTCGTGCAGAAGATGTCCGAGCGTAAGGCCGAAATGGCCGAGCTTCGGCCTTCCGGTGGCAATCGCGTCCGTCTGGTGTTCTTTGCGCCGACCCGCGGCCTCATCGGCTACCAGTCGGAACTGCTGACCGATACCCGCGGCACGGCCATCATGAATCGCCTGTTCCACGACTATCAGCCCTACAAGGGCCCGATCACTGGTCGCACCAACGGTGTGCTGCTGTCGAACGGCGCCGGTGAGGCTGTCGCCTATGCCATGTTCAATCTCGAGGACCGCGGTCCGATGATGATCGAGCCGGGCGAGAAGGTCTATGCGGGCATGATCATCGGTATCCACACTCGCGACAACGACCTCGAAGTCAACGTTCTGAAGGGCAAGCAGCTCACCAACATCCGCGCCGCCGGCAAGGACGAAGCGGTCAAGCTGACCCCGCCGATCCGTATGACGCTCGACCGCGCGTTGTCCTGGATCCAGGACGACGAACTGATGGAAGTCACCCCGAAGTCGATCCGCCTGCGTAAGATGTATCTTGACGCCAACGACCGCAAGCGGTTCGACAAGGCCCGCGCCGCTCAGGCTTAATGAGATAATGCTAATATAAATCATTAACCCCGGTTCGAGAAACCGGGGTTTTTATTTGTGGTTACGAATCCTCCGGTCTTGTCGGACCGTTTAAAAAAGCGTTAAAATTTCGCCTATGGTCCGGATGAAAAGTCTGTGGGCAATGTCCCGTTCGCGCAGAGGGCGAATGGCGAAATGGCCCCGACGGGACGAGAGTGGCGTTATGAAGACGTTGTCGATTGATGTTCGGCCTGCGGAACCGCAGGACGCTGCAGCCATCGCGGAGGCGCATCGCCTCTCGTGGCAGCACGCCTATGCCGGTCTCATTCCGCACCACGCGCTGACAAAGATGATCGAACGGCGAGGGGAGAGTTGGTGGCGGAAGGCTACCCGAGGTCCTGCGACGATTCTCGTCGTTGATGTTGCAGGCACGATCGCAGGATATGCGACGGTCGGCCTGAACCGTTCCCGTGCGCTGCCGCAGGAAGGCGAGATCTACGAGATCTATATCCGGCCGGAATACCAGGGGATCGGCCTCGGCTATCTGCTTTTCGGTGAAGCGCGTCGTCTCCTGAAATCGCTCGGCTGCTCCGGTCTCGTCGTCTGGTGCCTTGAGGAGAGCGCCCACGCCTCGCAGTTCTTCCGCTCGAACGGAGGCGTAGACGCCGTCGAGGGCATGGAGGATTTCGGCGACGTGCAGCTGAAGAAGCTGGGTTTCATCTGGCACTAGATTTGCTGGTCGCCGCAGCCTACCGCGCAGTCTCCGGCCACACGTGCGTTGGTTCACCGCTCTTTTCGCCGCGTCGCCCGAACCACGCGCTTCTGTCTCTGCCACAGGCAAATCCTGGCCCCTGTTCGTCGGCCACTCGGCGGGCGAGTTCGTTGGCCTCAGGATTGGACAGCGCATCCACATAGCCGACGACGCAGCCGAGCCCGTCCTCCGGCTGGGCGACGCGTGAAATGACGAGAACCTGTCCAGTGCTCTCCTTCGTCGGCATACCCGCCTTGTCGTCGACGTTCTCGATGAACCAGCGCAGGATTGTCGCCACTGGCTTGCGTGAGGTGTCGAGCCTCCATTCGATCTTGCTTCCCACGTGGTTGAAGGCCCCGAAGGATTCGAACACCTCGTTTTCCAGCGCCTTGTCGAGCGGACCGTAGAGGATGCTTTGGCGGAGATCGCTCTCGGCGAAGTGCACGTCGTATTCGCCGAACCCGCGGCACAGCAGGCTCACGCCCATCTCGTCCTCGGCGACCGTGCGACACTTGTCGAGATCGAGGTCCGTGTAGGTGCTGTCGTTGGCCCATGCCGCGTGCGTGATCACCGGCCACATCAGCAGCGCCGCCAGAAATCTAGAAATAGGTGGTTTCATCGTGCATCCCCCGTTTTTGGCGTTATAGCAGCCGGGCGGTGCATGCAGCGAGGCACTGATGCAAAAAAACTGCGGCGCGTGCCGCACCACGTCTCCTTCCGACGGATGCGCCCTTCTCCCAAAGCCGTGTTGCATTGCGCAATGATTCCCATTAGGACAGCCGGGATTTCAACATACCCATGGGGTTAGACATGCGCATCGATGCAATTGCCGTTGGCAAGAACCCGCCCGACGACATCAACGTCATCGTCGAAGTTCCGGTCGGCGGTCATCCGATCAAGTATGAAATGGACAAGGACGCCGGCGCGCTCATCGTTGACCGCTTCCTCTATACCCCCATGACCTACCCGGGTAACTACGGCTTCGTGCCGCATACCCTGTCGGACGACGGCGACCCGATCGACGTCCTGATCTGCAATACCCGCCCGCTGCTGCCTGGCTGCGTGATCAATGTCCGTCCGATCGGCGTGATGATCATGGAAGACAATTCCGGCAAGGATGAGAAGATCATCGCGGTGCCGTCCCACAAGCTGACGCAGCGTTACGACAAGATCGAGAACTACACCGATCTGCCGGAAATTACGCTGAAGCAGATCGAGCACTTCTTCGAGCACTACAAGGATCTGGAGCCGGGCAAGTGGGTGAAGATCGGCGGCTGGCAGGACGTCAGCGTCGCCAAGCAGCTCATCCTCGAAGCCGTGCAGCGCGCCAAGGCTTCCAAGTAAGGCGCTTCAACGCGCCAGAAGCGCCTCGACCTTTTTTGCCACGTCCTCCGGATCTCCGTCGATCCGGAGGATTTTTTGTCTGGCGGTGTCGCCGGATATCACCGATATCGAGGATTTCGGCACACCGATTGCCTTCGAGAGGAGCGCGATGAGGGCTTTGTTGGCCTTTCCCTTCTCAGGAACGGCTGTCACCTTCGCCTTCAGATGCGCTTCGCCGTTGGCGTTGACCTCGATGCCGTCCACATGGTCACGCCCGGCACTCGGCGTCAGCCTCACGGACAGTCGCAAGTGATCGCCGTGGATGCTGTATGGCGGCTTCAAGCGAAGATCGGATAGATGCTTGTCCACATCAGAGACCGGACGAAGAAGATGATCAGCAGGACGATGATCGGGGAAATGTCGATGCCCCCGAGATCCGGCAGCACCCGGCGGATCGGTCGGAGCGCCGGCTCGGTGACGTTGTAAAGGAAAGTTCCGAGCGAATTGACGAAGCGGTTGCTCGCGTTGATGACGTTGAACGCGTAGAGCCAGGAGAAAATGGCACTCCCGATCAGGACCCAGGTGTAAAGGCTGAGAGCCAAATCGATCGTTTGAAACAACGCCAGCATAATCGTCTCCATTTCAAGGTTGACAGACATGTAGACATTGGCAGCTTATCGGGCAAGTGCTGCAGGCGGGCACAGGGGGAATCATGCTTAATGGTCCCCTCGGATTTCGGCCGAGTCCCACCTTCCGAGAGGATTGCTTTCCGACCATGTCTGCACATCTGTCCGGCGACCGTTTCGCAGCCTTCAGGCATGCCTCCTACCTCCGCTTCTTCCTCTCGCGGTTCCTCGCGGCCTTCGCCACGCAGATCCTCAGCGTCTCCGTCGGCTGGCAGATGTATGACGAGACGAAAAGTGCCTTCTATCTCGGGCTGATCGGCCTCTTTCAGTTTCTGCCGGCGTTGCTCCTCATCCTCGTGACCGGTTCGGTCGCGGACCGCTACAACCGGCGAGCGATCGTCGCGACCTGCATGATCGTCAGCGCTCTTTGCGGCGCGTCCTTTCTCGCGCTCACGCTCGCCGACGCGTTTTCACCGGTTCTCGTGTTTTCGATCCTCGTCATCTTCGGGATCGAGCGAGCGTTCAATGCGCCGGCGACGCAATCGCTTGCCCCCAATCTCGTCCCCGAGGAGGATCTGCCGAACGCCGTCGCGTGGAACTCTACGTCCTGGCAGACCGCCTCGATCGTCGGTCCGGTCGCGGGCGGCCTCTTGTATGGGGTGAGTCCCGTCGTCGCCTACTCGGTTGCGTTGACATTTTTCTCGATCGCAGCGCTTCTCATTTTTCTGGTCAAGCGGCCGGCGCAGAGGATCTCCAACAAGGCTGTGACCTGGAGCACCGTGCTTGCGGGATTCCGCTTCATCTGGAGCGAGAAGGTCGTTCTCGGCGCGATATCCCTCGATCTCTTCGCGGTACTGCTCGGAGGGGCCGTCGCCCTCATGCCGATCTTCGCGCGTGACATCCTCGTGCTCGGTCCCTGGGGGCTAGGGCTGTTGCGCGCGGCTCCCGGTATCGGCGCTATTCTCGTCGCGATCGTTCTCGCCGGCTTCCCGGTTCGCCACAATGCCGGCTTGTTCATGTTCGCCGGCGTCGCATTGTTCGGTGCTGGCACGATCATCTTCGGCTTCTCGGATACAGCCTGGATCTCCATTGTGGCGCTCATGCTGATGGGTGCGGCCGATATGGCGTCGGTCTACGTTCGTGAGACGCTTATCGCGCTCTGGACGCCGGATGACGTGCGTGGCCGGGTGAACGCTGTCAACATGGTCTTCGTCGGCGCCTCCAACGAGCTCGGCGAGTTTCGCGCCGGCACGATGGCCTCGCTGGTCGGAGCGGTACCCGCGGTCGTGATCGGAGGCATGGGAACGCTTGCGGTCGCCATCCTGTGGGCTGCCGGCTTTCCGCAACTGCGGCGCATCGATAGCCTCGACGCGCCCATGCGTCAGGACACGCAGTGAGCCTTTCGCTCGAAGACGAGATCGAGGAACTCCGAAAGCCAGGTCCTGAGGGGCGCATCGAAGATCATCCGGCCTTCGAGATGGTCGCGGCCCGGCTGCGCGTTCGGCATGATGAAGCGATGAGCTCCGTGGACGACCCAACGCTGCATCATGGCGCGGGTGAGTTCGGCGTGAAACTGTAGGCCCCAGGCGTTCTCGCCGTAACGGATTGCCTGATTGCGGTAGACGTCGCCTTCGGCGAGCAGTTCGCATCCATGCGGCAAGTCGAAACCCTCCCGATGGAAGTGATAGACCATTTGCGGCCAATGCATGAGCAGGCGGCCACGCTCGGTCGGACGGATCGGATACCAGCCGATCTCGACCAGACTGTTCCGGTCGGCGGAAACCTTTCCGCCCAGATTGCGGACCATCATCTGCGCACCGAGGCAAATGCCGAGAAACGGCTTCTTCTCCTTGAGCGGAACGCTGATCCACTCGATTTCGTCGCGGATGAACTGATCGGGGTCGTTCGCACTCATCGGGCCGCCGAAGATGACCGCGCCGGAGTGCCCGGCCAGCGTCTCGGGAAGCGGGTCGCCGAGCGGCGGCCTGCGAATGTCGAGCGGGTAACCCTTCTCCAACAGCATCTGGCCGACCCTTCCGGGGCTCGAGCGCTCCTGATGGAGTACGAGCAGGACTGGTGCCTTCTGCTGAGATCTCAAGGGATCATGAAGCATCCTTGCTCCCTTGGGCCGAGCGCATTACCGCTTCGCGGCGCTGGCTCACGCGGTCACGGTCGGAGACTCCGAGCAGATCGGCGATGCGCCAGACGACGTGATCTTCCATTTCGCTTCGGCTGCCATCGGCATAGACGATGTCCCATAGGATGCCGAGCAGCTGAAGCCGCTGCTCCTCGTCGAGGTGTCGCTTGATGTCAGACGTGAAGCGATAATAGTCGACGGCTTCGCTCTCGGCCCTCTGACCCGCCCTCAGCAGCGCCTGGAGCTCCTCGTCGTCCAGCCGGTACTCCTCCTTCAGCAATTGTTCGAGCTTCTTGCGCTCTTTGTCGTGGACGATGCCGTCCGCTTCCATCACCTGGAAACAGAGGGCTGCGACTGCGACCCGCGGGTCGTCGGGAGATATGGCGTCGTTTCCGCGAGCCTGTGTCAGGTTCTGGAAAAAGGCCTGGAGGCGTTCGAGCATCTCTCTTCCTTCAGAAAAGGCGTAGACGGTTCTTGTCGTCGGCCGGTCGCCGGCCTTCGCGCACGCCCGGATCGTCCGGCGGATGGCCGAAGAAGGGGGTGGCCGTTTCGGCTTGCTCCGGCTTGCGGACCGGCGCCACGGGCGTCTTGGGTGATGCAGAAATGTCTGCCTTCTCGGCCTTTTCGACTGTCGCGCGTAGCTCTGCCTCCGTTGACGACTGAGCGTTCTTGACCGGCGGAAGCGCATTGATCGCGGCGTCCCCTCGGGAGACGACGCCCTCCTCGACCGGACCTTCCAACTGGTCGAAGGGAACCTTCCACTCGAAGGCATCGAGGCGACCTGTTACGGGCGACAGGGGCAGCCATTTCTCCGAAATGTGACCGTCGGCAATCCAGACGGGATCACGCGGGGCGCGCAGCGCCTGGGCCATCCAGTAGCGTACACGCCCCTGGTCGCCGGTTTCCGCTTCCTCGATATCGGCCAGCAGCAGATAGACCCGCTCGCGGGCGTCCATGCGTGCCGCCTCTTCCGCCTTGGCACGAGCCTTGGCAAAATCCTGGGCGTCGAGCGCCGCCTCCGCGACGATCAGGAGCCCTTCGACGTTGTTCGGCCGCAACGAATCCAGCCTCTCGGCGCGCTTCAGCCGATCGACAGCGCTGTCCCCGCCCCGGGCCCGGACGTAAGTCCTGGCGATGTCTGGATGCGGAGCGACCTTCCACGTTTGCTCAAGGATCGACGACGCCTTCCGCACATTGTCCTCCCGCAAATATGCCTTAGCCGCGACGACAGCCGCCGGAACGAGATCTTTCGCGAGTTTCAGGGCATGCACGGCGCTATCGCGGGCGCCGGCAGGATCACCTTCGAGCTGCTCCTCGGCCCTGGCCGTCAGCAGGACCGCCTTCAGGCGGTCAGCCTCCGGCCGACCGAGAACATGGGCCACGCGCTGTTGGTCGAGCAGGCGAATCGCGTCCTCCCACTGGCCGGACTGGCAGCGGTATTCGAGCGTCGCCTTGGCGGCCCAAGGGAGATAAGGTGCTTGTTCGGCGGCAGTTTCCGCATACTGTCGCGCCGCCTCGTGGGCTCCGAGCCGGCTTGCCTCTCGATAGAGACCGTGCAGGCCGAGCTCTCTGGTTTCGGGGTCCTCCGACATCTGCTGATAAAGACGGCGTGCTTCGTCATGCCTGCCTTCGATCACAGCCGCCTGCGCCTCAAGCACGAGGATCAGCGGCTCCTGTTCCGCCCGCAAAAGGCCGCGTGCTCGCGTGCTCATCTTGTGGGCGAGCAATGCATTTCCAGCGCCCGCGGCGATCAGGCCGGTCGAGAGCGCCTGATAGCCGCGATCCCGCTTGCGCGCGCGGAAGAATCGGCGCGCTGAGTGCGGCGATGTCCACAACAGGCGGACGATCCACCAGATCAGCATAACCGCTGCGATGACCGCGAGGGCGACCGTCGCGGCGACGGTGAGACTCATCTCGATCAACTGACCCTGCCAGAGAATCGAGAGAGAGCCCGGTCGGTCGGCGAGCCAGGCAAAGCCGAATCCGAGGATGAGAACAGCAAGAACGAAGAACAGTGTCCGGATCATTGCTTGCTCCTCAACCCCGATTGCCGCCAACCGCGCTGGTCATGGCGGTGCCGACCAGCTTCTCGACCTCGATCCGGGACTTCAGGGCCTTTGCAAAGTCGGCTGATGCGGCCCTGCCGGTCTCCGGCAAGGTCTCCCACTCGAGTGATGCACCCTGAAGGTCGCCGTTTCGCAACTTGTCCTCCATTCGTGCGACGATCGCTTCCGGCGTGTCGCCTTCGACGTTGCCGACCGGTCGCACCTTGACGACCGAAAGCGCACTCGAGAGCAGCCGTTCGGCAAGCCCTTGGTTCGGATCCGGCTGGTGAACCGCTGCGAGAATGGCGCTTGCGGTATCCTGGAATTGACGCACAAGCTCCGCACGCGAGGGAATTCCGGTGCGCGCATAGTCTCTGAGCGCCGTGATGGCGGGGTCTTCGGGTGTGATGCCGGCGAGGGTGTCGAGTTCGGTCAGGAAGGTGCCGCCGCGATCAACAGCGGCCTTCAATCCGGCCACCGCAATCGCGCGGGCAACCTCGACGTCGTCCCGTGGTTCATCGAGCTTCTCCTCGATGTCGGCCATGCGTCCGTTGAGACTCGTCTCGAGCTCCGACAGTCTGGAAGTTGCCGCATCCCCGCTCGTCCGAAGGGTCTCCAGCGTGCTCTGCAAGCCTGAAAGCTGCTCGCGCAGCTGGTCGAGCGCCGTGGTGTCGACGGTCGGAACCGGCTGGTTTTCCGTGCTTTCAAGGGCGGCTAAGCGCTCCTCGATCTGCTTTGTGTCCGCGCCTTGCGAAACAGCGGATCGAAGGCCCTCGACCTCGTTCCTGAGAGCGGTGAGCTCGGCCGTCTGGTAGGCGGCGAGGCGCTCCGAAGCGGGGGACAGGGCCGGCAGATAGCCGGCGTATTGCATGCTGCCGGCGCCGGCGAGAGCGACGAGACCACCGACAATGCCCGCGGCCGCGACAGCTGCAAATGTCGGCGTTCCCTTGCGTTCACGAGGCGCTTCTTCCGACCGGTATTCAGGCTCCCTGTCCTCTGGTTCGGCAGCCTCCGCAGCAGGCGTTGCCTCTCCGGCATCGGTTGTCTCGGTTCCGGCGTGCGTCGACGGTGTCTCGGCATCCGAGCTTACCTTACGTTCGTCCGGGCTCTCCGCCGCGGAGGCGGGAGCGGCGGCGTCAGACGCGGTTTCCTCTGCCTGCAGGTCGATGGTGACCGGTTCGTTCGAGGACTTGGAGCGACGTGGCGGCTTTCCGGAAACCATGGGTACCTCTTCTTCCATGCAGTGCTTTGAAGTTAGTCAGTGACGGCCTCTAAGGAAAGGGCTCATGTCCATTTTGCGCCTAAGGAAGGGGTTCCAGCAACGCCAGAAGCGCCGTTTCGTCTGGCGATACCGCCACTGATGCCTTTTCACGGAATTCGGCGGGAATGGCATGGAGTACATTGCTGCTCAGGCAGCAAATGCGGATGTCTCGGAGCATCTCGTCAGCGCCGGAGGTTTTTGCTGCGGCAAAAAACCGCTTCGCGGTCTCCGCGGAGTAGAGAAGCACGGCATCGATCCGCTCACTCGCGAGGATGTGCCGGAGCGCCGCATGTGCGTCATCCAGGGGCTTCATCTCATAGCATTCGGCGACGGTGACCTGGATGCCGTTCTCGGAGAGGCGAGCTTCGAAGCCGGGTGCCCGCGGTGTGCCGGCGAGATAGAGGAGCACGCCGCTTTGCCTCGCTTCCCTGAGGTGAGCGCTGACGCGGGCGGCGAGAGCAGTCCCGTTTCCGCCTGCGGTGGTGACGTTTGTAAAGCCCAACCTCCGCGCGGCATCGGCAGAAGCCTCGCCGACGGCGAAAACCGGCTCAGCGAGGAAGGGTACCAGGCGATCTGCGACCTTCGAGAGTGTCCGGATCGTCTCCGCGCTGGTGATGGCGATTGCGGCATGCGGAAGGGAGAGCGCTGAAAGCGCCGCCTCCGGATGGCGGATTGGCGCGCTCAGCGGCTGGAGAACGGGCTCGTGACCAAGCGTCCGCAGTCTTGCGGCCGTCTTTTCTCCCGCCTCCGAGGGCCGGGTCACGAGAACGCGCATCGCGTCAGGTCCAGTCGGCGAAAAAGCCGCTGCCCGCTCTGCTCCGGATCGTCTCGCCGGCGGTTCGTCCGATCGCAGCGGCTTCATTCGCCTTGCCTTCGGCGCGGATTTCATGGAAGCGCGAGCCGTCCGGTGTGAGAATCATGCCATGGAATGAGATGTGCCCGTCTTCAACCTTCGCCAATCCCGCTATGGGTGTCCGGCAGGAGCCGTCGAGGGTTGCAAGGAAGCCGCGCTCGCAGCTGACGGCCGTCCATGTGACCGGATCGTTGATGGCGGAAATCAGGTCGTCTGTTCGCTTGTCGCCAAGCCGGCTTTCGATGCAGATCGCGCCTTGTGCGGGAGCCGGCGGGAAGCTCTCCGGGTCAAGGACTTCGGTTGCGACATCGGCTTTGCCGAGCCGGTTCAACCCGGCCATGGCAAGCAGTGTCGCGTCCGCTTCGCCCTCGGCGAGCTTGCGTAAGCGCGTGTCAACCTGGCCACGAAAGATGGTGACGTGAAGGTCGGGGCGCAGGCGGCGGATGAGCGCCTGACGGCGGAGCGAGGCCGAGCCGACCACCGCGCCGGACGGAAGGTCCATGAGCGTCGGAGCCGTCTTGCCAACGAAGGCGTCGCGCACGTCTTCGCGCGGCAGGAAGGCCGAGATATAGAGACCCTGCGGCAGCAGGGTCGGCATGTCCTTCGACGAATGCACGGCGAGATCAAGCCGACCGTCGGCGAGCTGTTCTTCAAGTTCTGCGGTGAAGAGACCCTTACCGCCGATGGCCGCCAGCGCGCGGTCCTGAATCCTGTCGCCCTGTGTCGAGAGGATGACGATCTCGAACATCTCCTCCGGCAGGCCATGCGCTTCCATCAACCGTTTGCGGGTTTCATGAGCCTGTGCGAGCGCAAGCGGACTGCCCCGGGTTCCGATTCGGAAAGGTTTTGTTTGCATCCGATTACATCCGTTGTTACCGACGTTTCTCGTAAACGGGTTTCCCGGCCACCGCAATCAACGATCAGTTCCATGGGTTCCTTTCTTCGCATCCTCGGCATCGAGACCAGCTGTGACGAGACGGCGGCGTCCATCGTCCTGCGCCACGGCGACGGGCGCGGGGAGATCGCCGCCGACGTGGTGCTGAGCCAACTCGACGAACACAGCGCCTATGGCGGTGTCGTGCCGGAGATCGCTGCCCGTGCGCATGTCGAAGCGCTCGATACGTTGATTGAAGAGGCTCTGGCGCACACCGGCACCTCTCTCGGCGATATCGATGCCGTGGCGGCGACTGCCGGCCCCGGCCTCATCGGCGGCCTGATCGTCGGTCTGATGACCGGCAAGGCGATCGCAAGGGCGCTCTCGAAGCCGCTCTATGCCATCAACCACCTCGAAGGCCATGCGCTGACCGCAAGGCTGACCGACGGGCTTTCCTTTCCCTATCTGATGCTGCTGGTATCGGGAGGGCATACCCAGCTCGTCCTGGTACGCGGCGTCGGGCAGTATGAACGGTGGGGTACCACGATCGACGATGCATTGGGCGAAGCCTTCGACAAGACGGCGAAGCTGCTTGGCCTTCCCTATCCCGGCGGGCCAGCCGTCGAACGGGCCGCGGTGGACGGCGACCCGCGACGGTTCGATTTTCCCCGACCGCTGGTCGGGGAAGCACGGCTGGATTTCTCCTTCTCCGGGCTGAAGACGGCAGTTCGACAGGCCGCGGAGGCAATCGCACCGATCACCGAACAAGATATCTCGGACATCTGTGCCGCGTTCCAGCGGGCCATTTCGCGCACGCTCGACGACCGCATCGGCCGCGGGCTCGCACGCTTTTCCGCCGAGTTTCCGAACCTTGACCACCCTCCTGCCTTGGTTGTCGCAGGCGGCGTCGCCGCAAACCAGGAGCTGCGCCGGACTTTGCAGACCCTTTGCGAGCGACACGGCTTTCGCTTCGTGGCGCCGCCGCTTCGGCTTTGCACCGACAATGCCGCCATGATCGCCTGGGCCGGCCTCGAACGGATGGCGGCCGGCTTTGCCGCCGACTCTCTCGACGTGCAGCCGCGGTCGCGCTGGCCACTCGACAGCAGCGCAGAGGTGCGCATAGGTCACGGAAAGCGCGGGGCAAAGGCATGAGCGAGAGGCACCGAATCGCCGTCGTCGGGGCGGGAGCGTTCGGAACTGCACTCGCTGCAGTCATCGCGCTCGAAGGAAAATCCGAGGTTACGCTGCTCGGACGCGATCCGTCGTTGATGGCGGACCTGCGGACCGACGGGATGCACACCGCAGCGCTCCCGGGTATACATCTCCCGGACGCACTCCAATACTCGGCAGAACCGGAGATTCTCGCCGGCGCCGAAACAGTGCTCTTCGCGATGCCGTCGCAGGCGCAGGCCGACGCCGCGGCGCAATTCGGTCCGTATCTCGCCACCGGCTCGACCGTGGTCACCTGTGCCAAGGGTATTGACCGCGGCACGTCACGCCTGCTCACGGACGTCCTCGAAAGTCAGTTGCCGCATCATCCGGTCGCGGTGCTCTCGGGGCCCGGTTTTGCGACGGACATCGCCCGCGGGCTGCCGACGGCAATGGCGATCGCAGCAGCTGAACTTTCTGATGCCGAGCGTCTGGCGCATGCCATCTCGGGACGTACCTTCCGGCTCTATGCTTCCACCGACCGCACGGGTGTTCAGCTCGGCGGAGCGCTCAAGAACGTGCTGGCTATCGCATGTGGCATCGTTGAAGGCATGGGGCTCGGTGATTCCGCGCGTGCGGCACTGATTGCACGCGGGCTGGCCGAGATGTCGCGGCTGGTCGAAGCGCTCGGCGGGCGCGGCAGCACCGTCCAAGGTCTCTCGGGCTTGGGCGATCTCGTGCTGACTGCCACCAGCCATCAGTCGCGAAACCTGCGTTTTGGCATTTCCCTGGGCAAGGGAGAGCCCGCGAACTTCGGGCGTGGCGACCTCGTCGAGGGCGCGTTTGCGGCGGCTGTGGCAGCCCGGCTTGCAGAGGGGCACGGCGTCAGCATGCCGATCACGGAAGCAGTCGCCGAAATCATTGATGGCAAGCTCGACATTCCGACCGCGATCGAACAGTTGATGACGCGTCCGATCACCACCGAATAGATCACGTCTCTTTTTGAAGGAGTAGCCGATGCTTTTTGCCGTCCTTTGCCGCGACAAGGCCGACCATCTCAATGTCCGCATGGAAACGCGCCCCGCGCATCTCGAATGGCTGAATGGCCTGAACGCTGAGGGCGTTCTGAAGATTGGCGGACCGTTCCTCGATGACAATGGCAAGCCGTGCGGTTCCATGCTGCTGATAGCCGCGGACGATATGGCGAGCGCGAAAGCGATTGCCGCGCAGGACCCCTATGCCGCGGCCGGTCTCTTCGAAACCGTGGAGATCAAGGCCTACAACTGGGTCTTCAACAATCCGGAGGCATGACAGCGGATGGCTTACTGGCTCTTCAAATCCGAGCCCTTCAAGTGGTCGTGGGAAATGCAGAAGGCCAAGGGTGACGTCGGCGAAGAATGGACCGGTGTGCGCAACTATCTGGCACGCAACAACATGCGTGCGATGAAGATCGGCGACAAAGGGTTCTTCTACCACTCGAACGAGGGGCTCGAGGTTGTCGGCATCGTCGAAGTCTGCGCGCTGTCCCATCCAGACTCGACGGCCGAAGGCGATCCCCGCTGGGATTGCGTTGATATCCGTGCCGTCACCGACATGCCCAAGCCGGTTTCGCTGAAGGACATCAAGGCGAACGAAAAGCTCTCGAAGATGTCGCTGGTGACGTCGATGCGTCTTTCCGTCCAGCCGGTGACCGAGGAGGAATACCTCGAAGTCTGCCGGATGGGCGAACTCGACAACCCGCCGCGTTGAGGCTTTCGTTGAAAACTGACCCGGAGCGCTTCATCCGCGCCAACACCAGCCTGATGGTGCCGCCGCATGTGTCCGAGGTCCGGTTGCATCTCGCGAGCGAGGTCCACGACCTTTGGCTCAAGACCGAGGATGAACTCGAGGAGATCGGCTTGCCGCCGCCCTTCTGGGCCTTTGCCTGGGCGGGAGGACAGGGGCTTGCCCGCTACGTGTTGGATCATCCCGAAGTCACCGCCGGCAAGCATGTGGTCGATTTTGCAAGTGGCTCCGGCCTTGTGGCGATCGCGGCCAAGTTGGCCGGCGCTGGCCGTGTCGTTGCAGCCGATATCGATCCCTGGGCGGAAACAGCGATCCGCCTGAACGCGGAGACAAACGGTGTCGCAGTCGATTTCACCGGCAGGAACCTGCTCGGCGAAACGCTGGAGGCGGACATCGTTCTTGCAGGCGATGTTTTCTACGACCGCGGTTTCGCGGACGCTCTCATCCCCTGGTTCGATCGCCTTGCCGCGACGGGCATAGACGTCTTGGTCGGCGACCCCGGCAGAAGCTATCTGCCGAAAGACCGGCTGACGGCGCTCGCCTCCTACCAGGTTCCGGTAACGAGAGCGCTCGAAGACAGCGAAATCAAGAATACGACGGTCTGGCGATTTGCCCCGCAGGGCGGCGTCTGACCTCTCAGGGTCTGATGACGCAAACGCCGGCTTCGTAACGGCAGGCGCTCTTCATGCCTTCCTTGTCCGCATTGATCTCAGCATTGACGTCGATGATGTGTGCCTTCGGTACAGCGCGTGCCGGCGCCGGATCATAGGTTGTGCGCTCCACCATGAAGTAGATGCCGTTTCCCCGAATGCGCAGAGCGGAAACAGACCCCGCATAGGTGCCGATGCCCGGCAACACCGAAGGAAGGCCGGAGCCGGCCACAACGCCCGGGTTCGGCCCGTGGCGGTGGCGGGCCTGAAGCTCGCCCGTCGCGAAAACGGCGAATGCCGCCGTTGCGGCGATCACGGCGCCCACACGCATGAACATCATGGCTTCCTCCGGTCAATGGAAGTGTTAAGAAATGCTTAACGGTACCATGACGTAAAATGACACCAAAGTCACTCCATCCCATTCTTCGTCTGCAGGAAGATTGCGTCGAAGCGCTTCGACCAACGTCTAAGTCTCGGTCAGGCCGAATCGATTAAAATCCGCGCGGACCGCAATTGTGCTTGTCGTGCCGCCTTCTGGTGAGTAAACGTCGCCCTGACGCGATGCACTGCAGCAGGCGGTTGCATTGCGCTGGGGACAGTCCTGATCAGGACCGCATTGAAACGCCGCGAGGTTCAGATGGCGAATGTGACAAACAAGCGGCCATTGTCGCCGCATCTGCAAATCTATAAGCCGATCCCGACCATGGTGATGTCGATCATGCATCGCGTTACCGGAGGTGCACTCTACTTCGGTACCTTGCTGGTCGCGTGGTGGCTGATTGCGGCTTCTTCCGGCGCCACCTACTTCGAGTGGGTGAGCTGGTTCATGGGCACCCTTCTCGGACGGCTGGTCCTGTTCGGCTACACCTGGGCGCTCGTTCATCACATGCTCGGCGGACTGCGCCACCTTCTCTGGGACATGGGCTACGGCTTCGAGAAGAGCTTTTCGACCAAGCTTGCCAAGGCCAATCTCATCGGCTCGATCCTTCTCACCCTGGTGATCTGGATCGTCGGCTACATGGTCCGTTTCTGAGGTGAATGACATGGATATGCGCACTCCACTCAGCAAGGTTCGGGGCCTCGGGTCGGCCAAGGACGGCACCACGCACTTCTGGCGCCAGCGCCTGACGTCGGTCGCCGGCATCCCGCTCCTGATCTTCTTCATCGTCTTCCTCGTCGCCTACAACGGCGCTCCCTATGCCGAAGTCGTCGGCGCACTGTCGAACCCCGTGGTCGCGGTGATCATGGCTTTGACGGTGATCAACAGCCTCATCCACATGCGGCTCGGCATGCAGGTGATCATCGAGGACTATGTCCATGCTGAAGGCATGAAGATCGTCCTTCTGATGCTCAACACGTTCTTTGCGGTTTTCGTCGGCGGTCTCTGTCTCTTCGCCATCTTGAAGATCGCATTCGTAGGATAATTCATCATGGCACCGAACAGTTCTCCCGCCCAAGGCGGCAAGGCATACAAGTACGTCGATCATTCCTATGACGTGATCGTAGTCGGCGCCGGCGGTGCCGGCCTTCGCGCGACGCTCGGCATGGCCGAACAGGGCTTCAAGACGGCCTGCATCACCAAGGTCTTCCCGACCCGGTCGCACACGGTCGCGGCTCAGGGCGGCATCGCCGCTTCGCTGCAGAACATGACGCCCGACTGCTGGCAGTGGCACCTCTACGACACGGTCAAGGGCTCCGACTGGCTCGGCGACGTCGACGCCATGCAGTATCTCGCCATGGAAGCGCCGAAGGCCGTCTACGAGCTGGAGCACTACGGCGTTCCCTTCTCGCGCAACGAGGAAGGCAAGATCTACCAGCGCCCGTTCGGCGGCCACATGCAGAACTACGGTGAAGGCCCGCCCGTGCAGCGTACCTGCGCGGCAGCTGACCGCACCGGTCACGCGATCCTGCACACGCTCTACGGCCAGTCGCTTCGCAACAATGCGGAATTCTTCATCGAGTATTTCGCGCTCGACCTTATCATGTCGGACGACGGCCGTTGCACCGGCGTCGTCGCATGGAACCTCGACGACGGAACCATCCATCGCTTCGCTGCCAAGATGGTCGTGCTCGCGACCGGCGGCTACGGCCGTGCCTACTTCTCGGCGACCTCGGCCCATACCTGCACGGGTGACGGCGGCGGCATGATCGCACGCGCGGGCCTACCGCTTCAGGACATGGAGTTCGTGCAGTTCCATCCGACCGGCATCTACGGTGCAGGCTGCCTGATAACCGAGGGTGCACGCGGCGAAGGCGGCTATCTCGTCAACTCCGAGGGCGAACGCTTCATGGAGCGTTACGCACCGTCTGCGAAGGACCTCGCGTCCCGCGACGTCGTATCCCGCTGCATGACGCTGGAAATTCGCGAAGGCCGCGGCGTGGGCAAGAACAAGGACCACATCTACCTGCATCTCGATCATCTCGATCCGGCCGTTCTGCACGAGCGCCTGCCGGGCATTTCCGAGAGTGCGAAGATCTTCGCCGGTGTCGATGTGACCCGCGAGCCGATCCCGGTTCTGCCGACCGTTCACTACAACATGGGCGGCATTCCGACGAATTATTGGGGCGAAGTCCTGAATGCTGACAGCCAGAATCCGGAACGCATCGCGCCCGGCCTGATGGCCGTTGGCGAAGCGGGCTGTGCCTCTGTGCATGGCGCCAATCGCCTCGGGTCGAACTCGTTGATCGACCTCGTGGTCTTCGGCCGTGCCGCCGCGATCCGTGCCGGTCAGGTCATCGACAAGTCGGAGCCGGTTCCAGCGCTCAACACGGCTGCCTGCGACAGGATCATGGATCGTTTCGATGGCTTGCGCCACGCCAGCGGGTCGACGCCGACCGCTGTATTGCGCGACAAGATGCAGCGCGCGATGCAGGAAGACGCCGCCGTATTCCGCACCCAGGAATCGCTGGAGTCGGGATGTCGTCGCCTGTCGGCCATCTGGAAGGAACTGCCGGACGTCAAGGTGACCGACCGCTCGATGGTCTGGAATTCCGACCTGGTCGAAACGCTGGAACTCCACAACCTCATGGCGAATGCGATTACGACCGTCCACGGTGCGGAAGCCCGCAAGGAGAGCCGCGGTTCGCATGCGCGCGAGGACTACGCGACAGGCCCTCTCGGTGGTCGCGACGACGTCAACTGGCGCAAGCACACGCTGGCATGGGTGAGCGAAGCGGGCGAGGTCACGCTGGACTACCGTCCGGTCCACACCGACCTCATCGCCGACGGCATCGATCCGCAGAAGATCGCGCCGAAGGCGCGCATCTACTGATCTGAGAGGAACAGGACATGGTTGAACTCGCTCTTCCCAAGAACTCGCAGATCACCGAAGGCAAGGTCTGGCCGAAGCCGGAAGGTGCCAAGAACCTGCGGGAATACCGGATCTACCGGTGGAATCCGGACGACGGACAAAACCCGCGCATTGACACCTATTACATTGATGTCGACAATTGCGGCCCGATGGTCCTCGATGGGTTGCTTTACATCAAGAACAACATAGATCCGACGCTCACGCTCCGCCGCTCCTGCCGCGAGGGCATCTGCGGCTCCTGCGCGATGAACATCGACGGCACCAACACGCTTGCCTGCACGAAGGGTATGGATGAGATCGGCGGAACGGTGAAGGTTTATCCGTTGCCGCATATGCCGGTGGTCAAGGACCTCGTACCGGATCTCACCAACTTCTATGCGCAGCATCGTTCGATCGAGCCGTGGCTGAAGACCGTTTCCCCTGCGCCGGCGAAGGAATGGAAGCAGAGCCACCAGGACCGTCTGAAGCTCGACGGCCTCTACGAGTGCATTCTCTGCGCCTGCTGCTCGACCTCCTGTCCGAGCTACTGGTGGAACGGTGACCGCTATCTCGGACCGGCCGTCCTGCTGCAGGCCTATCGCTGGCTCATCGACAGCCGCGACGAAGCGACCGGCGAGCGCCTCGACAATCTCGAGGATCCCTTCCGGCTCTATCGTTGCCACACGATCATGAATTGCGCGCAGACCTGCCCAAAGGGGCTCAATCCGGCGAAGGCGATCGCCGAGATCAAGAAGATGATGGTCGAGCGCCGCATTTGATCGGCACCGATATACGCATACGTGAACGGGTCGCATCCGAAAGGGTGTGGCCCGTTCACGTATGCGGCATCAGCCGACGCCCGGTTGCAGAAGCGAATGGATCGTAATATTTGAGTGTCAACTTGATTTGAGAGGGTCGTTGGCGATAATTCCGCCGTGTTCCTGCGCGATTGACCCAATGAAGCGGAAGAACGGGAGTATCGATATGAAATTCAAATATGCCGCGACGGGTGTTGCTGTTGCGCTTTCGCTTGCTGGCTGCCAGCGGACATCTTACAGCGGTCTCGATAACTCGTCGTCATCGCTGCCGCCGTTGCAGGCTCAGCCCGTGCCGTCGGTGCAGTCCGGCCAGCTTCCGCCGCCCGGCGGCGCCACTGATCCTTCGCAGTTCCCGGCGGCCCCCGCTGGCGCGCCAACTTCGGTCGCTACCGCGGCGCCCGCGACGGCTCTCGATGTCACCAAGGAATCGATGGTCGGCAACTGGCGCGTCACGAATGCGGGCGCCTCTTGCGATATGTTCCTGACGCTCACCAATCTCGGCGCCGGTTCTCGTGGTGGTACCCGCGGTTGCGCCGGCCCGCTGACCACGATGGGATCGTGGGAAGTCGAGGGCAAGCAGGTCGTGCTCAAGGACCGTAGCGGCAATGTGATCGGCCGCCTCTACAAGACCGCGGACGCTCGCTTCGACGGAACGACCAATAACGGCCAGCCGGTCAGCCTCAGCCGTTAGTCCCAATTCTGGAGCGGGCCCACCTTCCTCATTCCCGCTCGGAGCATCCGATGCAGCCCATCCCCGATTATGCGCATAGCGTATGCGAGCACTTGCGCTCGCAGGCCGCCGCCGGCCTGTTGCAGGCCGATTCCGCCCAGATGGAGGTGGCGCAGTCTCTCGACGACATTCTGTTTGACCTGAGGCAGCAGCGCCCTGCGGCAAAGTCGAGCGCACTCGGCTGGATGTTCGCCCGCAAGAAGAAGCCCGTCGGTACGCGACGTGGCCTCTACGTCCATGGGAGTGTCGGGCGCGGCAAGACGATGCTCATGGACCTCTTCTTCAAGTTTGCCCCGGTGGAGAAGAAGCGTCGTGCACATTTCCATGAGTTCATGGCAGACGTCCACGCACGTATCCACGCCCATCGCGTGAAACTGAAGAACGGCGAGACGCGGCAGGCCGATCCGGTTCCTCCAGTGGCGGCCGCATTGCGCGAGGAAGCGGAATTGCTCTGCTTCGACGAGTTCACCGTCACCGATATCGCCGATGCGATGATCCTGTCGCGGCTATTCACGGAGCTCTTCTCGCGGGGCTGCATTCTTGTCGCCACGTCGAACGTAGAACCGGACAATCTCTACCGGGACGGGCTCAACCGTGGTCTCTTCCTTCCCTTCGTCGCACTTCTGAAACGGCACGTCGACGTCGTCAGCCTGGACTCACCGACCGACTACCGGATGGAGAAGAACCAGCACCTGCCGGTCTATGTGACGCCGCTCGACGAGCGTGCCGATCTGGCGATGAATGCGGCCTGGCACAGCCTCGTTGCGGGCAGACCCGAGGCTTCGCTGGAGATTGAGAGGGGTGGCCGGTCGGTACATGTCCCTTGCTCCGCCGGGAGAATGGCACGGTTCACCTTTGCAGACCTTTGCGAAAAGCCGCTCGGCGCGTCGGACTATCTCGAGATCGCCAAGAGGTTCGATACGATCTTCCTCGAACATGTCCCGCATCTCGGCCCTGAAAAGAGAAACGAGACGAAGCGGTTCATCATATTGATCGACGCTCTCTACGACCACTCGGTGCGGCTGTTCATTTCCGCCGCGGCTGCCCCGGAAGAGCTTTTGACGGCGCGAAAGGGAACCGAGGGCTTTGAGTTCGACCGCACTGTTTCACGCCTCTTCGAGATGCGGAGCGCCGACTATCTTGCCATGCACAAGCGCCAACGTCAGCAAATGTGACGATCTCGGGTCATAAATTCTTACGTTTACGTAAGAAAATAATGATCTAACCGATTGAAAATCCTATTACCAAAAGAATCGGTTGCGGTTTTTCTCCGTTTTGTCTATGCGATCTGACGCAACGGTCGGCATAAAGCCAATGTCTGCCCGGGTTTTGGATCTAGAAGGAAGCTCTTCAATGGCGCGCAAAAAGATCGCACTTATCGGTTCTGGAATGATCGGTGGCACGCTGGCGCATCTCGCCGGCCTCAAGGAACTGGGCGACATCGTCCTGTTCGATATCGCCGACGGCATTCCGCAGGGCAAGGGGCTCGACATTGCCGAATCCTCGCCGGTCGAAGGCTTCAATGCCAAGCTGACCGGCGCGAGCGACTATGCCGCCATCGAGGGTGCCGACGTCTGCATCGTGACCGCCGGCGTCGCCCGCAAGCCGGGCATGAGCCGCGACGATCTGCTCGGCATCAACCTGAAGGTCATGGAGCAGGTCGGGGCGGGCATCAAGAAGTATGCGCCGAACGCCTTCGTCATCTGCATCACCAACCCGCTCGACGCCATGGTCTGGGCGCTGCAGAAGTTCTCGGGCCTGCCGAAGAACATGGTCGTCGGCATGGCCGGCGTGCTCGACAGTGCGCGTTTCCGCCACTTCCTTTCCGAAGAATTCAACGTTTCGGTCCAAGACGTCACCGCATTCGTTCTGGGTGGCCACGGTGACACCATGGTGCCGCTTGCCCGCTACTCGACCGTTGCCGGCATTCCGCTCACGGATCTCGTCAAGATGGGCTGGGTCACCAAGGAACGCCTCGAAGAAATCATCCAGCGTACCCGTGACGGCGGCGCCGAAATCGTCAGCCTGCTGAAGACGGGTTCCGCCTATTACGCCCCGGCCGCTTCGGCGATCGAAATGGCCGAATCCTACCTCAAGGACAAGAAGCGCGTCTTGCCTTGCGCAGCCCATCTTTCCGGCCAGTACGGCGTCAAGGACATGTATGTCGGCGTGCCGACCGTCATCGGTGCCGGTGGCGTCGAGCGCATCATCGAGATCGACCTCAACAAGGCGGAAGAGGAAGCATTCCAGAAGTCCGTCGGCGCCGTCGCCGGCCTCTGCGAAGCCTGCATCAATATCGCCCCGGCGCTGAAGTAACCGCCCCGACCCATCAAACAGGGACAAGACGATGAACATTCACGAATACCAGGCCAAGGCTCTCCTGAAGGGCTACGGCGCACCGGTTGCCGAAGGCGTGGCCATCCTCAAGGTGGAAGAAGCCGAAGCTGCCGCAAAGAAGCTTCCCGGCCCGCTCTACGTGGTCAAGAGCCAGATCCATGCCGGCGGTCGCGGCAAGGGCAAGTTCAAGGAACTCGGCCCCGACGCCAAGGGCGGCGTCCGCCTCGCCAAGTCGATCGACGAGGTCGTCGCGCATGCCAAGGAAATGCTCGGCAACACGCTGGTGACGGCGCAGACCGGTGAGGCCGGCAAGCAGGTCAACCGCCTCTATATCGAGGACGGCGCCGACATCGCCCGCGAACTCTACTGTTCGCTGCTGGTCGACCGTTCGGTCGGTCGCGTTGCCTTCGTCGTTTCGACCGAAGGCGGCATGGACATCGAAGCGGTTGCGCATGATACGCCGGAAAAGATCCACACGATCGCGATCGACCCGGAAGCCGGCGTCACCGCTTCGGATATCGCAAAGATCTCAAAGGCGCTCGAGCTCGAAGGGGCTGCGGCCGAAGACGCGAAGTCGCTGTTTCCGGCGCTTTACAAGGCCTTCGACGAGAAGGATATGTCGCTTCTCGAGATCAACCCGCTGATCGTCATGAAGAACGGCCATCTGCGCGTCCTGGACGCCAAGGTTTCCTTTGACGGCAACGCGCTGTTTCGTCATGACGACGTCCGTGCCCTGCGCGACGAAACCGAGGAAGACGCCAAGGAAATCGAGGCTTCCAAGTGGGACCTCGCTTACGTCGCGCTCGACGGCAACATCGGCTGCATGGTCAACGGTGCCGGTCTCGCCATGGCGACGATGGACATCATCAAGCTCTACGGCGCCGAGCCGGCCAACTTCTGTGACGTCGGTGGTGGTGCGGGTAAGGAGAAGGTGGCTGCAGCCTTCAAGATCATCACAGCCGACCCGAAGGTCGAGGGCATCCTCGTCAACATCTTCGGTGGCATCATGAAGTGCGACGTCATTGCCGAAGGCGTGATCGCCGCCGTGAAGGAAGTCGGCCTGAAGGTTCCGCTCGTCGTGCGCCTGGAAGGCACCAATGTCGAACTTGGCAAGAAGCTCCTGAATGAATCCGGCCTCGCGATCACCGCGGCCGACGATCTGGACGACGCTGCCAAGAAGATCGTCGCGGCGATCAACGGCTAATTGAAGGACCGGAACATATGTCCATTCTCGTAAACAAGAACACCAAGGTTCTCGTACAGGGCCTCACCGGCAAGACCGGCACCTTCCACACCGAACAGGCGCTCGCCTACTACGGCACCCAGATGGTTGGCGGTATCCATCCGAAGAAGGGTGGCGAAACCTGGACGGGTTCCAAGGGTGAAACCCTGCCGATCTTCGCGACCGTTGCCGAAGGCAAGGAAAAGACCGGCGCCGACGCGACCGTGATCTACGTTCCGCCGGCAGGTGCCGCCGACGCGATCATCGAGGCGATCGAAGCCGAGATCCCGTTCATCACCTGCATCACCGAGGGTATCCCGGTCATGGACATGGTGCGGGTCAAGGCCAAGCTCGACAAGTCGAAGTCGCGCCTGCTCGGACCGAACTGCCCCGGCATCCTGACTCCGGAAGAGTGCAAGATCGGCATCATGCCGGGCTCGATCTTCCGCAAGGGTTCCGTCGGCATCGTTTCGCGTTCCGGCACGCTGACCTATGAAGCCGTGTTCCAGACCTCGAACGAGGGCCTCGGCCAGACGACGGCTGTCGGCATCGGCGGCGACCCGGTCAAGGGTACGGAATTCATCGACGTGCTGGAGATGTTCCTGGCTGACGAGGCCACGACCTCGATCATCATGATCGGCGAAATCGGCGGCTCGGCCGAAGAGGATGCCGCCCAGTTCCTGATCGACGAAGCCAAGAAGGGTCGCAAGAAGCCGATGACCGGCTTCATCGCCGGTCGCACGGCGCCGAAGGGCCGCACCATGGGTCACGCCGGCGCCGTCGTTTCCGGCGGCAAGGGCGATGCGGAATCGAAGATCGCCGCGATGGAAGCGGCCGGCATCAAGGTATCGCCTTCGCCGGCACGTCTCGGCAAGACGCTGGTCGAAGTTCTGAAGGGCTGACCTATCTAAGACAAAAGGCCGGGCAAAGGGAGGTTAGGAATCCCTTTGCCCGGATCTGGCATTTCAGCCACTGCGAATGCGGATCGCATCGAGAGTGGCAAAGCGGCGGGCCGGTCTTCGGCCATCACCACAAGTGGGAGGCGGGCGTGAAAGGCCCGCGAACAGTATGGCAAGGCAAGAAGCCAACGAGCAGTTCCTGATCACGTCGTTCCTCGACGGATCGAACGCAGCTTATATCGAGCAGCTTTATGCGCGTTACGAGGACGATCCGGCCTCCGTGCCGGCTGAATGGCAGTCCTTCTTCAAGGCGCTGGACGACAAGCCCGAAGATGTGAAGAAGGCGGCAGCCGGAGCATCCTGGCAACGCAAGAACTGGCCGATCTCGGCCAATGGCGAGCTCGTGTCCGCACTCGACGGAAACTGGGGCTTGGCCGAGAAGGCTATCGAAACCAAGGTCAAGGCGAAAGCTGTCGCGGCAGGAACCCCGCTCAGTGAAGCCGAAATCGTGCAGGCGACGCGGGATTCCGTCCGCGCCATCATGATGATCCGTGCCTATCGCATGCGCGGCCACCTGCATGCCAGTCTCGATCCGCTCGGCCTTGCTGCTCCGGTCGACGATTACAATGAACTCTCGCCGGCAGCTTATGGCTTCACGGAGGTCGACTACAGCCGCAAGATCTTCATCGACAACGTCCTGGGTCTGGAATACGCCACGATCCCGGAAATGCTCGATATTCTGAAGCGCACCTATTGCTCGACGCTCGGCGTCGAGTTCATGCACATCTCCAACCCTGAAGAGAAGGCCTGGATCCAGGAGCGCATCGAAGGCCCGAACAAGGGCGTCGAGTTCACGGCAAACGGCAAGAAGGCCATTCTGTCCAAGCTCATCGAGGCGGAAGGCTTCGAGCAGTTCATTGACGTCAAGTACAAGGGCACGAAGCGTTTCGGTCTGGACGGTGGCGAATCGCTGATCCCGGCGCTGGAACAGATCATCAAGCGTGGTGGTCAGGAGGGCCTCGAGGAAATTGTTCTCGGTATGGCGCATCGCGGACGCCTGAACGTACTCACCAACGTGATGGCCAAGCCGCATCGCGCTGTGTTCCACGAATTCAAGGGTGGTTCCTTCAAGCCCGACGAAGTCGAAGGCTCCGGTGACGTCAAGTACCACCTCGGCGCTTCCTCCGACCGCGAATTCGACGGCAACAAGGTGCACCTGTCGCTGACCGCGAACCCGTCGCATCTCGAAATCGTCAACCCGGTCGTCATGGGCAAGGCCCGCGCCAAGCAGGACCAGCTCGCCAAGGTCTGGGAAGGCGACATCATCCCGCTCCGGGAGCGGTCGAAGGTTCTTCCGTTGCTGCTGCATGGCGACGCGGCCTTCGCTGGCCAGGGCGTCGTTGCGGAAATCCTCGGCCTTTCCGGCCTGCGTGGTCACCGGGTCGCCGGCACCATGCACTTCATCATCAACAACCAGATCGGCTTTACCACAAACCCGGCCTTCTCACGCTCGTCGCCCTATCCGTCCGACGTCGCGAAGATGATCGAGGCGCCGATCTTCCATGTGAACGGCGACGATCCGGAAGCGGTGGTCTACGCGGCGAAGGTCGCGACCGAGTTCCGCATGAAGTTCCACAAGCCGGTCGTGATCGACATGTTCTGTTATCGCCGCTTCGGTCATAACGAAGGTGACGAGCCGGCGTTCACCCAGCCGAAGATGTACAAGGCGATCCGCAGCCACAAGACGGTCGTGCAGCTCTATGCAGAGCGCCTGATCGCGGAGGGACTGATCACCGAAGGCGAATTCGAGAAGATGAAGGCCGACTGGCGTGCCCATCTCGAGCAGGAGTTCGAGGCGGGCCAGGCATACAAGCCGAACAAGGCAGACTGGCTGGATGGTGTCTGGTCGGGTCTCAGGACCGCGGACAACGCCGACGAGCAACGCCGCGGCAAGACCTCGGTGCCGATGAAGACGCTGAAGGAGATCGGGCGCAAGCTTTCGACGATCCCGGAAGGCTTCAAGGCGCATCGCACCATCCAGCGCTTCATGGACAACCGGGCGCAAATGGTCGAGACCGGCGAAGGGATCGATTGGGCGATGGCCGAAGCGCTCGCCTTCGGATCGCTCTGCCTCGACGGGCACAAGATCCGCCTCTCGGGCCAGGATTGTGAACGCGGCACGTTCTCGCAGCGCCATTCGGTGCTCTACGATCAGGAGAGCGAAGAACGCTACATTCCGCTTGCCAATCTGTCGCCGACCCAGGCGCGCTACGAAGTCATCAACTCGATGCTTTCGGAAGAGGCAGTGCTCGGCTTCGAATACGGCTACTCGCTTGCCCGCCCGAATGCACTGACCCTCTGGGAAGCCCAGTTCGGCGACTTCGCCAACGGTGCACAGGTCGTCTTCGACCAGTTCATCTCGTCCGGTGAACGCAAGTGGCTCCGCATGTCCGGTCTCGTCTGCCTTCTGCCGCACGGCTACGAAGGGCAGGGGCCTGAACATTCGTCCGCCCGTCTGGAACGCTTCCTGCAGCTCTGCGCGGAAGACAACATGCAGGTCGCCAACTGCACGACTCCGGCGAACTACTTCCATATCCTGCGCCGGCAGATGAAGCGCGACTTCCGCAAGCCGCTCATCCTGATGACGCCGAAGTCGTTGCTGCGCCACAAGCGTGCAGTTTCGTCGCTGTCTGAGATGGCTGGCGAGTCGTCGTTCCACCGTCTGCTGTGGGACGATGCCGAGGTCGTGAAGGACGGCCCGATCAAGCTGCAGAAAGACAACAAGATCCGCCGAGTCGTCATGTGCACGGGCAAGGTCTACTACGACCTGCTCGAGGAGCGCGAAAAGCGTGGCATCGACGACATCTACCTCCTGCGCATCGAGCAGCTCTATCCGTTCCCGGCCAAGGCGCTCATCAACGAACTGTCGCGGTTCCGGAATGCAGAGATGGTCTGGTGCCAGGAAGAGCCGAAGAACATGGGTGCGTGGTCGTTCATCGATCCGTATCTCGAATGGGTACTCGCCCACATCGACGCCAAGTACCAGCGTGTCCGCTACACCGGGCGCCCCGCGGCGGCGTCGCCGGCGACGGGCCTGATGTCTAAGCACCTGGCACAGCTTGAAGCATTCCTCGAAGATGCGCTGGGGGGCTGACGCTCCCCTCGCACAACCGACCCATTCGACAGAAACCGATAACTGATCAACGGAATTAAATCATGGCCACAGAAATCCGCGTCCCCACCCTGGGCGAATCCGTCAGTGAAGCCACGGTCGGCACCTGGTTCAAGAAGGTTGGCGATACCGTGAAGGCCGACGAGCCTCTCGTCGAACTCGAAACGGACAAGGTGACCGTCGAAGTCCCGGCTCCGGCCTCGGGCGTCCTCACGGAGATCGTCGCTGCGAACGGCGAGACCGTTGGTCTCGGCGCCCTTCTCGGTCAGATCGCCGAAGGTGCCGCCGGCGCTGCAGGCGCTGCTGCTCCCGCACCTGCCGCGACTCCTGCCCCTGCTGCCGCCGCTGCTCCGGCTGCTCCCTCGGCCATGCCGGCTGCCCCGGCCGCTGCCAAGCTCGCTGCCGACAGCAACATCTCGACCTCGGACGTCGAAGGCTCCGGCAAGCGTGGCCAAGTGCTGAAGGGCGACGTTCTCGCCGCAATCGCCAAGGGCCCCGCTGCCCCGGCTCCGGCTGCCGCACCGGCTGCTCCGCGCCCGGCTTCTTCGGTCGACGATGCTTCTCGTGAAGAGCGTGTGAAGATGACCCGCCTGCGCCAGACGATCGCCAAGCGCCTGAAGGACGCCCAGAATACCGCCGCAATGCTTACCACCTACAACGAGGTGGACATGAAGGCGGTCATGGACCTGCGCAACCGCTACAAGGACATCTTCGAGAAGAAGCATGGCGTGAAGCTCGGCTTCATGGGCTTCTTTACCAAGGCCGTCACGCATGCGCTCAAGGAACTGCCGGCGGTCAACGCCGAAATCGACGGTACCGACATCATCTACAAGAACTACTGTCATGTCGGCGTCGCCGTCGGCACCGACAAGGGCCTCGTCGTTCCGGTTGTACGCGATGCGGATCAGATGTCGATCGCCGAGATCGAGAAGGAAATCGGGCGTCTCGGCAAGGCCGCGCGCGACGGCGCGCTCTCGATGGCCGACATGCAGGGCGGTACGTTCACCATCTCGAACGGTGGCGTCTACGGCTCGCTGATGTCCTCGCCGATCCTGAATGCGCCGCAGTCGGGCATCCTCGGCATGCACAAGATCCAGGAACGTCCGGTCGCCATCGGCGGTCAGGTCGTCATCCGCCCGATGATGTATCTGGCGCTTTCCTATGACCACCGTATCGTCGACGGCAAGGAAGCCGTGACCTTCCTCGTCCGCGTCAAGGAAAGCCTGGAAGATCCGGAGCGTCTCGTTCTCGATCTTTAAGGACAGCGATGGGGCGCCTCCGGCGCTCCGATGTCTCCGTGGGAGGGCGTGCCAACCTGCCATTCAGTCGACAGGGCGGCGCTCAATTTCACGGTCTTGTGTTGCAGCGGGCTCGTCGGAGCGCGCAACGGCCTTCTGCCGGGGTGTCGCAGCGGATCGCTTGTTGCTAGAGTCGCAGCGACGTCTTCAGATGCGGAGTTCCTTTTGATGATGCAGCACTACGTTCTAGAGCTCCTCTCGCTGATGGCGATCTTCTCCTTCGCTATCGTTTCTCCGGGTGCTGACCTCGCCATGGTCATCCGCCAGTCGCTGGTGCATGGCCGGCGGGCCGCAATCATCACCAGCTTCGGCATCGGCGTATCGCTGATGTTCCACGTCACTTATACAATCCTCGGCCTCGGTCTGATCATTTCCAAGTCCATTCTGCTCTTCAACGTCATCAAGTGGTGTGGTGTCGTCTACCTCCTCTACATCGGCGTACAGGCCCTGCGCGCCGGTGAGGCGAGTGTCGGTCCTGCGGAGGTGACGGAGGCGGACGCCGAAAGGCGACAGTCGGGGATCAAGGCGTTCGGCCTCGGCTTCATGGCGAACGCGCTCAATCCGAAGGCCGTTTTCTTCTTTCTTTCGATCTTCTCGGCGGTCGTCAGCCACGAGACGCCGGGGCTGGCGAAGTTCGGCTACGGCTTTGTCATGGCAGCCTGCCTGATCGCCTGGTTCGTCGGCGTCTCCTTCTTCATGACCACACCGCGGATGCGCGCGGCATTTTCCCGGGCGAGCAAGTGGATCAATAGGGCCTCCGGCCTCGTCTTCATCGCCTTCGGGCTGAAGCTTGCGGCAGCAAAGGCGAGCTGAGATGCCGGGCGTGAGGTTTGTCGCAATCGTCGTCTTCTCCCTGTTGGGAGTGCGGTCGCTCGTGGCTGCCGAATGTCCGATCGAGAAGGCGATCTACGTCGAACCGGAGGCGCGCGCCGAGTTGCGGTTTGCACGCACGGACGGGGAGAATTCGCCGCTCAGTCATCGCTTCGCCCTGATCCTCGGCGGCAAGCACTTCGACGGGCACGTGATGTACGATCCCGAAATCGAACGGCCGGTTGCCATGGTCCTCAACAACTGCCCTGAAGGAGACGTTACGGGCGCCGATATTGCCGCATGCACCGTCTGGCGCGGCATTATTTATGCGGGCGACGGAGGGAAAGGCGGCATCGGCCTGCTGCCGTCCGAAGGAGAGGCAGCGGCATCGGTGATCGTATTGCCCGGTTTCGGGCCGGCATGGGCGGCGTCATCCGCGGGCAAGTCTACCGACACGACACCATGGGATGTTTTCTCCCTGGAAGGATGCGACCAATGAGTGACGGACCGGTTCTTCTGATCACGGGTGCGAGCCGCGGCATCGGAGCGGCCGTGGCGCGCAAAGCTGCCGGGCTCGGCTGGCAGGTGTTGATCAACTACGTCTCGCAGGAGGGCGCCGCGACGGCACTTGCTGCCGAGATTGCGGCCGTAGGCGGCGTTGCCGATGTCGTCCAGGGCGATACCGGCACTGAAGGCGGCATTGCGGCGATTTACGCGAAACTTGATGCACGCTTTGGCCGCCTCGACGGACTGGTCAACAATGCCGGTATCGTCGACGTGTCCGCCCGCGTCGAATATTTCAGCCGTGAGAGGCTCGAGCGCATGTTCGCCATCAACGTGATCGGCAAGATTCGTTGCGCCGCCGAGGCGGTGAAGCGCATGTCCACGAACAATGGCGGACGAGGCGGTGCCATCGTCAACGTCTCATCGATGGCGGCGGTTCTCGGTAGTGCGGGTCAGTATGTTGATTATGCCGCATCGAAAGGTGCCATCGACACCTTCACCGTCGGCCTCGCTCGCGAAGTGGCCGACGAAGGTATACGCGTCAACGCCGTCCGGCCGGGCATCATCGACACCGATATCCATGCATCCGGGGGCATTCCGGATCGGGCAAGTGCACTTGCATCGACGATTCCCATGCAGCGCCCCGGCAAACCGGACGAGGTCGCCGATGCGATCCTTTATCTCCTCTCCAGCCAGGCATCTTATGTGACTGGCTCAATCTTGAATGTCAGCGGCGGACGATAGTCGCCGAATACGAAGGAAGCAGTCATGTCTTATGATGTCATCATTATCGGATCCGGCCCCGGCGGTTACGTGTGCGCGGTCAAGGCGGCACAGCTGGGCCTGAAGGTCGCCGTCGTCGAGAAGCGCGCGACCTACGGCGGTACGTGCCTGAACGTCGGCTGCATTCCGTCAAAAGCGCTTCTGCACGCGTCGGAAATGTATCACCACGCCGCTCATGGCATGGACGCGCTCGGCGTCGAGCTTGCAGCTCCCAAGCTCAACCTTGCAAAGATGATGGCTCACAAGGATGCGACCGTGAGGTCGAATGTCGAGGGCGTCTCGTTCCTCTTCAAGAAGAACAAGATCGACGGAATCCAGGGTACGGGCAAGATTCTCGCGGCCGGCAAGGTCGAAATCACCAATGACAAGGGTGAGACGCAGGTTCTCGAGACCAAGAACATCATCATTGCGACCGGATCCGAGGTCGCCGGCATTCCGGGTGTTCAGGTCGACATCGACGAGAAGGTGATCGTTTCCTCCACGGGTGGCATCGCCCTCGACAAGGTGCCCGCCAAGATGATCGTCGTCGGTGGCGGCGTGATCGGGCTCGAACTCGGTTCAGTCTGGTCGCGTCTCGGCGCCAAGGTCACCGTGGTCGAGTATCTCGACAGCATCCTCGGCGGTATGGACGGCGAAGTGTCGAAGCAGTTCCAGCGCATGCTTGCCAAGCAGGGCATGGAGTTCAATCTCGGCGCCAAGGTCACGGGCGTCGAGAAGGCGGACAAGGGCGCAAAGGTCACCTTCGAGCCCGTCAAGGGTGGCGAGGCTCAGACGCTCGAAGCCGACATTGTGCTGGTCGCCACCGGTCGCAAGCCGTACACGACGGGTCTCGGATTGGAAGAGGCCGGCGTTGTGCTCGACAATCGCGGACGTGTGGAGATCGACGGTCACTTCCGCACCAATGTCGCGGGCATCTATGCGATCGGCGACGTCGTCCGTGGTCCGATGCTTGCCCACAAGGCCGAGGACGAGGGTGTGGCGCTGGCGGAAATCCTTGCCGGCCAGCACGGCCACGTGAACTATGACATCATCCCCGGCGTCGTCTACACGCACCCGGAAGTCGCCTCCGTCGGAAAGGCCGAGGAGGAACTGAAGGCCGCCGGTGTCGCCTACAAGGTCGGCAAGTTCCCCTTCAGCGCCAACGGCCGCGCCCGCGCGATGCTTGCCACCGACGGCTTCGTCAAGGTTCTCGCGGACAAGCAAACCGACCGAGTACTCGGTGTCCACATCGTGGGCTTCGGCGCCGGCGAGATGATCCACGAGGCGGCTGTTCTGATGGAGTTCGGCGGTTCGTCGGAGGATCTCGGCCGGACTTGCCATGCGCATCCGACGATGTCGGAAGCGGTTAAGGAGGCAGCGCTCGCTACCTTCTTCAAGCCGATCCACATGTGACAGGCGTGCCGGATTAAATCTTCTTCATGCTAGAGCCGCGGCTTGCCAAACGGGCCGCGGCTTTTATCATCTGGACGTAATTGCCCTGAAACTTTTGACAAAAGGCAAGATGATGACGTCCTCCCCCGTAATTTCCTACTCCCTATCCCAGCGGATGATCCACTGGATCATGGCCGCCTTGATCCTGTTCAACCTCCTGTTCACCGAAGGCATGGAGGAATTCACAGAAGCCGCCGAGGAAGGTCAGGCTGTAACGCCCGACATGATCGCGTCGGCCAACATCCATGCCTATGTCGGCATTGCAGTGCTCTGTCTCGCGGTCATCCGACTGATCCTGCGCTTCACCCAAGGTGCGCCGGCGGCCCCCGCCGACGAGCCGCCGCTGGCGCAGATGGCTTGGAAAGTCACTCACGCGACGTTCTATCTGCTGTTCTTCGCGCTGCCGGTCGCCGGCATTGCCGCCTACTACTTCAAAGTGGAGACGGCTGGTTCTCTCCACGCAGGCCCGCTGAAACTGTTGATGTGGGTGCTGATCGTCCTCCACGTTGGTGCGATTCTCGTTCACCAGTTCTTCTGGAAGACGCCCGTCGCACAGCGGATGATCAGAGGCTGAACGCCGCAGTTCAGCCATAGCGCCAGACAAGAACAGGAAGCGCCGTGACCTATGTCTTTTCTGAAGAGCCGGCGCTTCCGCATCCCGCGTTGATAGAGGCGGACTGGGCCGATCGATATGCGGTGATCAGTCCGGAATGGGCGATGCCGGCAATTCGTGCAGCCGAACTGGCGCTTGGTCAGCCGCCTGTCTGGGTGCGCCGTCTGCTCGGTATTCGCAATCGTGTTGTCGCGCCGTTTGGCTTGAAGGCTGCAGAGATGAATCCGGGGGATGCGGGTTCTGTCGGCGCCTTTGCGATCGTCAGCGAGCGAGACGATCAGGTCGTGCTGGGCTTCGACGACAGGCATCTGGATTTCCGCATCGTGATTGAAGTGGCTTCTGCTGGAAAGGCCGGCAGCAAGGTCTCCGTCACGACGCTGGTCAACAGGCACAATACGTTCGGCCGACTCTACATTCTTGCGGTTACACCTTTTCACAGGCTGATTGTGAGAACCACGCTTGGCCGTCTTGCGGGTCCGGCGGTCGTCAGCCGTTGACTGCCGTTAGGCTATAACCCTGCTTGCGCAGAAGCTCTATCAACCCCTGCTCTCCCGGCAGGTGCAGGGCGCCTACCGCAATGAAGACGCCACCCTTTGCTAAGAGCGGCATCGCCCGCTCAGCCATGATCTTGTTGCGGTCGAGAACGATTCGACGTTCGAAGGCTGCGTAACCGCTGTCACTGTCACCCGTCTTGCCCGGGGCGACCTTCTGCAGCATCGGCATAGTCATGCCGATCTCGCCTGTCGTGTAGAGCCTGACCATCGTCTCGACGACGTCGTTCATCCGGTCGCCTAAGGCTACCGTTTCGATCAGGGCCTGGAGATGAAAGTCGACGGGCAGAGAAGATACTGCCTCCAATTGCTCGGCAAAGGTTTCGAGGCCGACCACGGGTTTGCCGGCCTTTACCGCCTCCTCGGCAATATGCTTGTCGAGGAAGGAAGCGCCTTTTGCCTTGCGTGCGACCTCGCATCCGGGCAGTGCGACGAAGCTCGAGATGATCCAAGGCTTCATGCGCAGGACTGTCGCGAGCGGGATTCCGCGCTGCTGTAGTCCCGCCTCCAGACGGGCCGCATCTTCGGCCGAGAGGTGGTCGGTAATCGACGTGCCATCGGTGAACATCGTGAGATCGGGCCGGAGCAGAAGAGCCGCGGCCGCCTTCTTGTCGTCGAGGATCTCGTCGGATTCGACGATGATGGTCGAAGAGGCGGCGAGGGCTTCGGGTGCGCCTTTCGGCATCTTAAGGACGCGCGGATCGGTCACGTGCATGGTGCCGAGCAGATAGGACGGTGCGAGGCCATCCTTTTCTATTTTCCAGAAAATGCCCTTGCCGTTCGGAGTCTTTGCCGCCTCCCGGAGAATTGCCTCGTAGGCGCCGGAATCCTTCTGCTCCAAGTCCGAAAGAAGATCGATACCCGGGCACTCGCTATCGCTTTCCGCGCGAGCGGGGGAGAGGGAGGTCAAGACAAGGAGAAGCGACAAGGCGAGCGCCACATGGAGGGTGGCCAAGAACCAGAGGACCAGATCACCCATACGCGCGAGGGAATGATGCGATCCGTTTCGGTTGAAGAGGCTGGCCAACATCGAAGCGCTCCGGTTGCGATCGCGGTAGACTACGCCCACTGCTCCTCACGTTTCTTTAATGCGATTGGTTAACGCGGAAAGTCAGGCGCGAGGATGTGCCTTCTCATAGACGTCGAGGAGCCTCGCGGCATCGACTGCGGTGTAGACCTGTGTGGTCGAGAGGCTCGCATGTCCCAGCAGTTCCTGGATCGTGCGCAGATCGCCGCCGCCGCTCAAGAGGTGGGTGGCAAAGGAGTGGCGGAGTGCATGGGGTGTGGCGGAATCCGGCAGCCCGAGCGCGGAGCGCAGGCGCTGCATCTCCCGCTGGATGATCGCCGGCTGCAACCTGCCACCGCGTACGCCACGGAACAGCGGACCGTCCGCCTCCAGATGGTAGGGGCTAAGCCGTACGTAGCTCTCGACGGCCTCCCTGACGACCGGCAGCAGGGGTACGATTCGAGTCTTGCGACCCTTGCCGGTGACACGCAACGTGCTGTCGCCGCCGTCAAAGGCCTTTGGTGTCAAGTCGAGCGCTTCGGAAATACGCAGCCCGCAGCCGTAGAGAAGTGTTAGGACGGCAGCGTTGCGTGCCGCGATCCAAGGCTCGTCGCTCAGCTGGGAGTCTGCCCGTACCACGGATATCGCCTGATGTCCGGTCAGCGGCTTCGGCAGGGATTTCGGTTGTTTCGGCGATCGAATGGCGCCCGCACCAGCAGCGTTGACAAGCCCTTTCCTCTCCATGTGACGGAGAAACGAGCGAAGTCCGGCAAGATGCCGTCCGAGCGAACGTGCACCTGAACCTTCCCGTCTGCGGGCGGCGAGGAAGGCGCGCAAGTCCGCCGGCCTGAGCTCGGCGATATCGTTCACGCCGGGCGGAGCGCCGAGATGTGTGGTGAGAAAGGCGAGGAACTGCCGCGTATCCCGTTCGTAGGCTTCGAGCGTGTTGTCGGCGAGCCGCCTCTCGCCCGCGAGGCTTTCCAGCCACTGTTGGCGTTCCTTCATGAGATCGGGTGCGGCGATGAGGAGCAGCACGTTCAAGGGTACAAACCTTTACTTTGGGAGCCTGCTGAACCAACATGCCCGGCATGTGTTAGTGAAGAGCTAACATGTAGATTCGTCATGCTTCCATCACATTGAGCTGCGATGGAAACTGATCGACAGAACCGGGGTATTCCATGGCTCGCCGTGATTCGACGACGATGTTGGGACAGTTTGCAGAGGCCGTCGCCCTGGTCTCGCAAGGTCAACCCGGACACATCGTCGATACGCTGATCGCGGAGCGCGGCGAAAAGATCGTCAAGCACCCGCTCTGGCCGGTGATGCGGCCATTCCTCTATACGCTGCTGCGCTATGCCAAGGCGATCGAATTCGCTGACGATGTCGCCAACATGCCCGGCTTTCAGGCGTTCGAATATCTGAGCAACGTGCTGCGGCTCGACATTCAGGTGCGCAATCTCGACCGCATTCCTTCCTCGGGCGGCTTCATCATGGTCAGCAACCACCCGACGGGTATCGCCGACGGGGTGGCTGTCTTCGACCTTCTGAAGGAGCGGCGGCCGGACATGATGTTCTTCGCCAACCGCGACGCCGTGCGCGTGAACCCGCGGTTGGTCGAGATGGTGATCCCCGTTGAATGGCGGGAGGAATACAAGAGCAAGCTCAAGGCGCGAGAAACGCTGCAACTCACCAATCGTGCCGTGGCCGAGCAGAAGGCGACGATCCTCTTTCCCTCCGGGCGCATCGCCTATTGGGCGAACGGTCGCCTCAACGAACGCCCGTGGAAGACCTCGGCTGTCGGTCTCGCCCGCAAGTACAATCTGCCGATACTGCCGATCCATATGAAGGCGCGCAATTCGGGGCTCTTCTACTGGTTCGCCAAGTGGTCGACGGAGCTCCGTGACATGACGGTCTTCCATGAGCTCCTCAACAAGAAGGGTGATCGCTTCGAATTCACCATCGGGCAGATGATCCCGACGGAGCAGCTCGAAGGCGATGCCGTGGAAGTGACCGCCGCGCTGGAACGGCACACAGTTCACCGGCTTGCGGCAGACGGGGACGCGTTGTTCTCGCGGTGAATGACACGCACTTGTAGCGCTCGTGTCGCTTTTGCGGTTTCTTTTCGGGCGCACGCGGTTCAATTTGCACACCGATGAAAGACGATTCGCCCGAACTCTTCGCCGCTCCGAAAGCTCGCGTGGTCCCGGTTCTGGTTCCAATGCCGGCGCCCGTTCCCTATTCTTATGCGGTACCGGAGGGTATGGCTGTCGAACCGGGTTCCATCGTGCAGGTGCCACTCGGTCCCCGCCAGGTAATCGGCGTCGTCTGGGATGGACCAGAGGGGGGAGAGGTCGACCCGCGCAAGCTCCGTCCAATCGAGAAGGTCTTCGATTGTCCCCCGATCGACACGGACATGCGCAGCTTTCTCGACTGGGTCGCCAGCTATACCCTGTCTCCACCGGGACTCGTCGCCCGAATGGCGCTTCGGGCACCCGCGGCTTTCGATCCCGACCCGATGGTTGAAGGATTGCGCTTTTCCGGCGTTGTGCCGGAGCGCATGACCGCTGCACGGCGCAAGGTGCTCGACCTTGCGGGTGATGGACTGTCCTGGACGAAGAGCGGCCTTGCCCATGCGAGCGGCGTGTCGGCGAGCGTGATCGACGGGCTTGCCGCCCAGGGCGTGTTCGAAACCGTTTTCCTGCCACCGCCGCCCCTGGTCGCGACTCCGGACGCGGACTACGCGCCGGCACGCCTCGAGGGTCCGCAGAAGGAAGCGGCGGAGGATATCCTCGAAGGTATCCGGAGCGGCGGGTTTTCGGTCGCTTTAATCGATGGTGTCACCGGCTCCGGTAAGACCGAAGTCTATTTCGAGGCGATTGCGGAGACCATCCGGCAGGGTCGGCAGGTATTGATCTTGCTGCCGGAAATTGCCCTCACGACGAACTTCCTGGAGCGTTTCCATGACCGCTTCGGATCGAAACCGGCGGAATGGCATTCCGATCTCGCTACCCGCACACGCGAAAAGGTCTGGCGGCAGGCCGCGACCGGCGAGGTCCGCGTCGTCGCCGGTGCGCGATCGGCTCTCTTCCTTCCGTTCGAAGATCTCGGCCTGATCATTGTCGATGAGGAGCACGATCCGGCGTTCAAGCAAGAGGATCGGGTTTTCTATAATGCCCGCGACATGGCGGTGGTGCGCGCCAGGATCGGGAACTTTCCGGTCGTTCTTGTCTCCGCGACGCCTTCCGTGGAAAGCCAGGTCAATTGCCTTGCCGGGCGCTACAGGCGCATCCATCTGCCTACGCGGTTCGCCGGTGCTGCGCTACCGGACCTACATCTCATCGATATGCGGCGATATCCACCGGAACGTGGCGGCTTCCTTTCCCCCGTTTTGCTCAAAGCCGTCGGCAAGACGGTGGCGCGTGGCGAGCAAGCACTGCTTTTCCTCAATCGTCGCGGCTATGCGCCCCTGACGCTTTGCCGGGTCTGCGGCCACCGCTTCCAGTGTCCGCAATGTTCGAGCTGGCTGGTAGAGCACCGCTTCCGTGGCCAGATCCAGTGCCATCAGTGCGGTTATGCGGAGCCGACGCCGCAAGCCTGTCCCGAATGCGGGACGCTTGATCACCTGGTGGCCTGCGGTCCGGGCGTGGAGCGCATCGCCGAGGAGGTCGAACGGCACTTCCCCGATGCGAGAACGCTGGTGCTCTCCTCGGATCTCGGTGGCGTCAAGCGTCTCCGGCTCGAACTGGAGGCGATTGCCAACGGCGAGGCGGACATCGTGATCGGCACGCAGCTCGTCGCGAAGGGGCACAACTTTCCCTTGATGACTCTCGTCGGCATTGTCGATGCCGATATAGGCCTTGCGAATGGTGACCCGCGCGCGGCCGAACGGACGTTTCAGCTGCTCTCGCAGGTCACAGGCCGTGCCGGACGCACCGGACGAAAGAGCCATGGTCTCATCCAGACGTTCCAGCCACAGCATCCGGTGATGCAGGCGCTCGTTTCGGGTGACGCGGCGGCGTTCTACGAGCGCGAGATCGCCGAACGGGAGCGGGCGGGGCTTCCGCCTTTTGGTCGGCTCGTTTCGATCATCGTCTCCGCCGATACGCGCGGAGAGGCGGAAGCGCATGCGCGGCAACTGCGGAATTCGGCACCCGCTATGGACGGGGTCGCGATCCTGGGACCCGCGGAGGCGCCGCTCGCCTTGATCCGCGGTCGACACCGTTTCCGCCTGCTGGTCCACGGTCGGCGTAGCAGCGATATGCAGGCCTTTGTTCGCACCATGCTCGAACGCGGACCGAAAGAGAGGCGCTCCATCCATGTGCAGGTGGACGTCGATCCGCAGAGCTTTCTCTGAACCAGCCGCGCAGGCACTCTGGAAAATGGCCCGCGATTCCACTAGGGAGAGAAGCGGAAAGCCGACGAACACCAGCGAGACGAAGGCCGGCCGGCGCATGAGAGGGCATCATGGAATTCTATTTTCCGACGGAATTTGGCGAGCAACTGGCCTTCGTATCGGCGGTCATCACGGCATTGATCGGTCTTGTCGTAATGTTCGCCCCGGGCCTGACGCTCAGGTTTTGCGGGCTCCAACCGCGTGAAGGAATGGCGGAAGGTTTCGCAGCTGCTCGTTCCTATGGCGGCATGCTGTTCGGCTTCGCGGCCGGCGCATTGCTGCTTGCTCAGCCGATGGTCTACCTCGCCTTCGGCGCTGCGCTTGCGATGTCCGTCTTCGGACGGATACTCTCAGTCATGTCGGACGGCGGCAGTTCTCTGCGCGGAATTCTACTTTTGGTTGCTGCTGCAGCGCTTGCCTCACTGCCGATAGCCTATGTCTTTGGACTGACTTAAGCTCCATCAGGTCAGCTTGACCGAGGTCTTTGTCCAATTCGGCGTGGCCGGATACAAAATTGCCGCTTTGGGCTTGTGCTAAAGGCGTAATCGGGCAATACGCGTGTTGCGAGTCTAGACTTCGTATGCTAGACGGACCGCGAAATTCGGAGAAAGCAAGTCTCTTTGGCTTGTGTTTCTGGGGAAAACGTAACGATTTCAAAACTGTAGCGCTTCCATGCGGAAGTGGCGGCGGTGTTGGGTCAAAATCAGGGAATTTTTGCCCGTGGCAGACACATCCCAGCTTATCTCAGGTGTGGCGGAGCGCTATGCTTCCTCGCTTTTCGAGCTTGCGCTCGAAGCCGGCGCCGTCGATGCCGTGAGTGCCGATCTTGATCGTTTCCAGGCGATGATCGATGCCAGCGCTGATCTGAAGCGCCTCGTTCAGAGCCCGGTCTTCTCTGCAGAGGATCAGGTCAAGGCCGTCGCGGCGCTTTGCGAGAAGGCGGGCATCGGTGGACTGGTCGGCAACTTCCTCAAGGTCGTCGCCGGCAATCGTCGTCTTTTTGCCATTGCTGGAATGATCACGGCGTTCCGCCGTATCGCTGCTCGTCACCGTGGCGAGATCACGGCGGAGGTTACCTCCGCCCACGCGCTGAGCGGCGGACAGGAAAACGAACTGAAGGCGGCGCTGAAGGGCGTGACCGGAAAGGATGTGGCGGTCTCCGTAACCGTGGATCCTTCCATTCTCGGCGGCCTGATCGTCAAGGTCGGCTCCCGCCAGATCGACACGTCTCTTCGCACCAAACTTTCCACCCTTAAGCTTGCACTGAAAGAGGTTGGCTGATGGATATCCGCGCCGCGGAAATTTCCGCAATTCTTAAAGATCAAATCAAAAATTTCGGCAAAGAGGCTGAGGTCTCGGAAGTCGGCCAGGTGCTTTCCGTCGGTGACGGTATTGCCCGCGTCTACGGCCTCGACAACGTCCAGGCCGGCGAAATGGTCGAATTCCCGGGCGGCATCCGCGGCATGGCGCTCAACCTTGAAGCCGACAACGTAGGCGTCGTTATCTTCGGTAACGACCGCGACATCAAGGAAGGCGATACCGTCAAGCGTACCGGTGCCATCGTCGACGTTCCGGTCGGTCCGGAACTGCTCGGCCGCGTCGTCGACGCGCTCGGAAATCCGATCGACGGCAAGGGCCCGATCAATGCTACCCGTCGCGCCCGCGTCGACGTCAAGGCTCCGGGCATCATTCCGCGCAAGTCGGTTCATGAGCCGATGTCGACGGGCCTTAAGGCCATCGACGCCCTGATCCCGGTCGGTCGTGGCCAGCGCGAGCTCGTCATCGGCGACCGTCAGACCGGCAAGACCGCCATCATTCTCGATACGATCCTCAACCAGAAGGCCATTCACGACAACGGCCCGGACGGCGACAAGCTGTTCTGCGTCTATGTGGCCATCGGTCAGAAGCGCTCGACCGTTGCCCAGTTCGTGAAGGTTCTGGAAGAGCGTGGCGCGCTGAAGTACTCGATCATCGTTGCAGCAACCGCGTCTGACCCGGCTCCGATGCAGTACCTCGCTCCGTTCGCGGGTTGCGCGATGGGTGAATACTTCCGTGACAACGGCCAGCACGCCCTGATCGGCTACGACGACCTGTCGAAGCAGGCCGTTGCCTATCGTCAGATGTCGCTGCTGCTGCGCCGTCCGCCGGGCCGCGAAGCTTATCCGGGCGACGTTTTCTACCTGCACTCCCGTCTGCTGGAGCGCGCCGCAAAGCTCTCCGACGAGCGTGGCGCCGGCTCGCTGACCGCTCTTCCGGTCATCGAAACCCAGGGTAATGACGTTTCGGCCTTCATTCCGACCAACGTGATCTCGATCACCGACGGCCAGATCTTCCTTGAAACCGACTTGTTCTACCAGGGCATCCGTCCGGCGGTTAACGTCGGTCTCTCGGTTTCCCGCGTGGGTTCGTCGGCTCAGATCAAGGCGATGAAGCAAGTTGCCGGCTCGATCAAGGGCGAGCTCGCCCAGTATCGTGAAATGGCCGCCTTCGCCCAGTTCGGTTCGGACCTGGACGCTGCGACGCAGCGCCTGCTGAACCGCGGTGCGCGCCTGACCGAACTTCTGAAGCAGCCGCAGTTCTCGCCGCTGAAGACGGAAGAGCAGGTGGCCGTGATCTTTGCTGGCGTCAACGGTTACCTCGACAAGATCGCCGTCAACCAGGTCGGCAAGTTCGAGCAGGGCCTGCTCTCCTACCTTCGCTCGGAAGGCAAGGCCATTCTCGACACCATCCGTACGGAGAAAGCGATCAGCGACGACACCAAGGGTAAGCTCAAGGCTGCTCTGGATTCGTTCGCCAAGTCGTTCTCGTAATCGGTGCTCAAGCCAAGGACGGATAACGGATGCCTTCACTTAAGGATCTGAAAAACCGGATCGCCTCCGTCAAGGCGACGCAGAAAATCACCAAGGCGATGAAGATGGTCGCCGCGGCGAAGCTGCGTCGTGCGCAGGAGGCGGCCGAGGCCGCTCGTCCCTATTCGCAGCGCATGGGTGCCGTCCTTGCCAATATCGCCCAGGCGGTCGGCAGCGATGACAGTGCGCCGCGGCTGATGACCGGGACAGGCAAGGACGATGTGCATCTGCTCATCGTCTGCACCGCCGAGCGCGGCCTTTGCGGCGGTTTCAATTCGCAGATCGCCCGCTTTGCCCGCGACCATGCGCGCAGGCTTCTCGCCGCCGGCAAGACCGTCAAGATCTTCTGCGTCGGCAAGAAGGGCTATGACAGTCTGCGTCGCGAGTTTGCCGCCAGCATCGTCGAGCGTACGGACCTTCGCGAAGTCAAGCGCATTGGCTTTGAAAATGCCGACACGATTGGCCGCAAGGTCATCTCGATGTTCGAGAAGGGCGAGTTCGACGTTGCGACCTTGTTCTATTCGGAATTCAAGTCCGTTATCAGCCAGGTTCCGACCGCACAGCAGCTGATTCCGGCTGCTGTTCCGGAAGCGGTCGCCGCAACGGGTGCGTCCGCCGTCTATGAATATGAGCCCGATGCCGGTGCGATCCTCAGCGATCTCATTCCGCGCAACATCTCGGTGCAGGTCTTCCGGGCTCTGCTCGAAAACGTCGCCGGTGAAATGGGCGCCAAGATGAGCGCAATGGACAATGCGACGCGCAATGCCGGCGAGATGATCAACAAGCTGACGCTCTCGTACAACCGGCAGCGCCAAGCCCAGATCACCAAGGAACTCATTGAAATCATTTCGGGCGCGGAAGCGCTCTGAGGTTAAGGAAAGAGGGTAAGAAACATGGCTAAGGCAGCTACCCCGAAATCTACCGCGGCGAAGGCCGCAACCGGCTCCGCAGGCCGGGTTACCCAGGTCATCGGTGCTGTTGTTGACGTTGCGTTCGACGGCGAGCTGCCTGCGATCCTGAACGCGCTGGAGACCGACAACGGCGGCAATCGCCTCGTTCTCGAAGTTGCTCAGCACCTCGGCGAAAATCAGGTTCGCACGATCGCGATGGACTCGACCGAAGGTCTGGTTCGTGGCCAGCCGGTTATCGATACCGGCGCTCCGATCACCGTTCCGGTCGGTCCCGAGACGCTCGGCCGCATCATGAACGTCATCGGCGAGCCCGTCGATGAAGCTGGCCCGCTGGTCACCTCCGGCAAGCGCGCCATCCACCAAGAAGCTCCGGCCTACATCGAGCAGTCGACTGAAGCCCAGATCCTCGTCACCGGCATCAAGGTCGTCGACCTTCTCGCTCCTTACGCCAAGGGCGGCAAGATCGGCCTGTTCGGCGGCGCCGGCGTCGGCAAGACGGTTCTCATCATGGAGCTGATCAACAACGTCGCCAAGGCACACGGCGGTTACTCGGTATTCGCCGGCGTTGGCGAACGTACCCGCGAAGGCAACGACCTCTATCACGAAATGATCGAGTCGGGTGTCAACAAGCACGGCGGTGGCGAAGGCTCCAAGGCTGCCCTCGTTTACGGCCAGATGAACGAACCGCCGGGCGCCCGCGCTCGCGTCGCTCTGACGGGTCTCACGATCGCCGAAGACTTCCGCGACCAGGGTCAGGACGTTCTGTTCTTCGTCGACAACATCTTCCGCTTCACCCAGGCTGGTTCGGAAGTGTCGGCTCTGCTCGGCCGTATCCCGTCGGCCGTGGGCTATCAGCCGACGCTTGCCACCGACATGGGTCAGATGCAGGAGCGCATCACCACCACGACCAAGGGTTCGATCACCTCGGTTCAGGCGATTTACGTTCCGGCCGACGACTTGACCGACCCGGCTCCGGCAACCTCGTTCGCCCACCTGGACGCAACGACCGTTCTGTCGCGTTCGATCGCCGAAAAGGGCATCTACCCGGCCGTCGACCCGCTCGACTCCACCTCGCGCATGCTCGATCCGCTGGTCGTCGGCGAAGAGCACTACGAGGTCGCTCGTAAGGTGCAGTCGACCCTGCAGCGCTACAAGGCTCTCCAGGACATCATCGCCATTCTCGGCATGGACGAACTGTCGGAAGACGACCGCATCGCGGTTGCCCGCGCCCGCAAGATCGAGCGCTTCCTGTCCCAGCCGTTCTTCGTCGCTGAAGTCTTCACCGGTTCGCCGGGCAAACTGGTTGCTCTCGAAGACACGATCAAGGGCTTCAAGGGTCTTGTCGACGGCGAGTACGACCACCTGCCGGAAGCCGCCTTCTACATGGTTGGCTCGATCGAGGAAGCCATCGAGAAGGCGAAGAAGCTGGCGGCCGAAGCTGCCTGATCATGCAACGGGCGCGCGTTCTGACGCGCGCCTCTGCTCCTCCATTCAAAAAGTGAAGAGTCATGGCCGACAATTTCAATTTTGAACTCGTTTCGCCCGAGCGTCTGCTGCTTTCCGAAAAGGTGAGCGAAGTCGTCATTCCGGCGACCGAAGGCGAGATGACCGTCATGGCCAATCATGCGCCGACCATGACGACGATCAAGCCTGGTGTCGTTTCGGTAAAGCTTACCTCCGGGCAGACGAGCCGGTACGTCGTTTTCGGCGGCTTCGCAGATATCCTTCCGACCGGCTGCACGCTTCTTGCAGAGTCGGCGGTCGAGATGAGCGAACTGAACCGCGAAACGCTGGTGAGGCGCATCGAGTCGGCCAGAGCCGAACTCGAAAAGGCCGACAGCGCGGAGCACAAGACCAAGCTCGAGCAGTATCTCGCTGAGTTGACTCATCTGAACGGCGTCATAATTCCGGCCTGAGCGGGCTATGGAATGCAGAGAAGAGCGGCCGAAAGGCCGCTTTTTTGTTGCTGGGAACAAGGTCGACCATACAGCCGTTTGCCATGGACTTGACGCACGCTGCCCTGATTTGCGAACTTGGGTGCCCGTCGCGCATGGCTCCAGCTGCTGGTAGGTTCTCATGAAGATCGGTATCGTCGGTGCTGGTATGGTCGGAAGCTCGGCCGGCTACGCGTTGGCCATGACGGACAGCGTCAGCGAGATTGTCCTTGTCGACCGAAATGACGCTCTCGCCCGCGCGCAGGCGGAAGATATTTCCCACGCCGTGCCGTTTGTGTCGGCGACCACCGTCAGGTCAGGCGGCTATGGAGATCTTGCCGGCGCACATGTCGTCATCCTCGCTGCAGGAGTCAGCCAGAAACCGGGCGAAACACGGCTTGCATTGCTCGAGCGCAATGCTGAGGTCTTTCGGGAGGTTGTCGGAGCCGTCGGAATTGCCGCGCCCGACGCGATTCTGCTCGTCGCCACGAATCCCGTCGACATCATGACGGCTGTTGCAACCAGACTCTCGGGGTTGCCGCCCCAGCGGGTAATCGGCTCGGGAACGATCCTCGACACTGCCCGCTTTCGTAGCCTGATCGGTCGCCATCTCGGCATCTCGCCACAATCGGTGCACGCCTATGTGCTCGGCGAGCACGGGGACAGCGAGGTCCTCGCCTGGTCCAATGCGCGCGCGGGCTCGATTGCGCTGGAAACCTTCGCCGACCAGGTGGGCAAGCGCCTGGACGCTGCCGTTCGGCAGACCATCGATGACGGTGTCCGCAATGCGGCCTATCGAATCATCAGTGGCAAGGGTGCTACCTATTACGGTATCGGGGCGGGCCTTGCCCGCATCGTGAAAGCGATCGCCCATGACCAACGCGATGTGTTGTCCGTGTCGATCGTCACCGGGATGGTGGAGAACGTGGCCGAAGTGCCGCTCTCCGTGCCACGCGTTATCGGAGCGGCCGGTGTGCTTGCCGATCTCTTCCCCGAGCTTGACCGCGAGGAGCAAGCGGCGCTGCGCAAAAGTGCAATGTTGATCAAGCAGGCGACGGTTTCCCTTGGTCTCTAGGGCAGACAGGAACGAGGCGGCTTGGTTTTGCAGGACATATGCACTATGACATTTCGTGAATTACGCATATGCATGTCTTGACCGAAACTGTGGTGGTAGTGGCCTTGTTGGACAATGTGAGCGATAAAAGCCGTCTCGACGATTTTATGTCGAAAGCAGCGGCCGCAAGTGAACTGCTGAAGGCGCTTTCGCACGAATCGCGCCTGCTCATTCTCTGCATCCTCGCGAACGGTGAGCGGACGGTCAGCGAGATCGAGGCGATCCTCGGCATTCAACAGGCGGTGGTTTCGCAGCATCTCGCGCGCCTGCGGATCGAAGAGCTGGTCAAGACGCGCCGCGAGGGCCGACAGATCTACTACAGCATCGCCAATCCCGGCCTCAGCGATCTCCTCGCAGTTCTTTACCGGATGTATTGCGAGCCGGAAAGCAATACCCGTTCCTGACGCCATCCCTGTTGCCGCTTCCTGCACCCGGCAGAGCTGTGTTATTTCTGGCGCAGGGGAGTGGTGATGATCGACAAGCTGGAATTCTTTATCGCCCTGGCGCGTGAGCGACACTTCGGGCGGGCTGCCGAGGAATGCGGGATCTCGCAGCCGACGCTTTCGGCGGCCATTCGTCAGCTCGAGGACCAGCTCGGCGTGGTGTTGGTCCAGCGTGGGTCCCGTTTCCAGGGATTGACGCCAGAGGGGCAGCGTGTGCTCGAATGGGCACGTCGCATCGTCGGCGACACCCGCACGATGCGCGAGGAGATGCGGGCCGCCCGACACGGATTGGCCGGGCACGTCCGGATAGCGGCCATCCCGACTGCCCTCACCATCGTCCCGAGGATCACGGAACCCTTCCAGGTCAAGCATCCGGACGTGACTTTCTCGGTGATCTCGCGGACATCGCTGCAGGTTCTGAGCCAGCTCGAGAACTTCGAGGTCGACGTCGGCATCACCTATCTCGACAACGAGCCGCTCGGTCGTGTCAGCATGGTGCCGCTTTATGCGGAGCGCTACCACCTCATCACGGCCTCGGACTCGCCTCTGGCTGATCGCGAAACTGTGACCTGGCGGGAAGTCGCCGACCTTCGGCTTTGTCTATTGACGGCGGACATGCAGAACCGCCGTATCATCAACCAGCATATGGCAGAGGCTGGCGTAGTCCCGAAGCCGACGCTCGAATCAAACTCGATGATCGTGCTGTTCTCGCATATCCGCACCGGGCGATGGGCCTCGATTATGCCGAAGAACGTTGCGGAATCCTTCGGTTTTTCGGCCGGTATCCGGATGATCCCTCTTGTCGAGCCGGAGGCGGAACACGTCGTCGGCCTCGTTGCTCAGCACCGCGAGCCGTTTACACCTCTTGTTTCTGCCTTGCTGCACGAAGGCCGCAGGCTCGCAGAGGTCGAGGCATTTTGATAGGTTTTATCTATCAAGCGACGGAACACCATTATTGACCCCCGTGCTCCAACTCGGCCATCCTTGCTGCTATAATCAGCGGACAGCGAAGGTTTCCGGTCTCGCGCACTGAGCAGCACAGCTACTGAACAGAAGACCGGCACGCCCAAACGGTTCAACACGATCCGCTGAAGCCATTTCGTGTCGGTTTGGGAGGACTGATCATGAATATACGGTCATCGGTGGATGACGTCTTGTCTCGCACGAGTGCGATCATCGAAGAGCACAGGCTTTCGGAAGGACCGTTGCTTCCGATCCTGCATGCCGTGCAGGAAGCGTTCGGCTTCATTCCGGAGGATGCAAAGCCTCTCGTCGCGAGTGCTCTCAATCTTTCGCGCGCAGAGGTGCATGGCGTCGTCTCCTTTTATCATGATTTCCGTTCCGAACCTTCCGGCCGCCATGTGCTGAAGCTCTGTCGCGGGGAGGCGTGTCAGTCGATGGGTGCGGACCGGCTTGCGGAAGAGCTGAAGGGGCTGCTCGACGTGGAGTGGGGCGGCACGACGGCGGACGGTGCCGTCACCGTGGAGCCGGTGTTCTGTCTCGGTTTGTGCGCCTGTGCGCCATCGGCCATGCTCGACGGCGAGGTATACGGTCGTCTGGACAGCGAAAGCTGCAATATGTTGGTCGCGGAGGTGCGCCGATGACCACCACCGTCTTCGTCCCCTGCGATGCTGCGGCGCTCGCTGTCGGTGCAGACAGGGTTGCCGCGGCGATCTCTCGCGAGATCGAGATGCGCGGTATCGACGCCCGTGTCGTCCGCAACGGTTCGCGTGGGCTACTCTGGCTCGAACCTATGGTGGAAGTCAGGACCGAACACGGACGCATCGCCTACGGTCCGGTCAGCCCGGGCGATGTGCCGGGACTGTTTGCCGCCGGCTTCCTGGAGGGAGGGGCGCATCCGCTCTGCCACGGGCGGACCAGGGACATCCCGTTCCTGCGCAACCAGACGCGCCTCACCTTTGCCCGTTGCGGTGTCACCGATCCTCTCTCTCTCGATGACTTCCGCGCCTATAGCGGCCTCAAGGGGCTCGAAAAGGCGTTGACGATGTCTCCCGGCGAGATCGTTGCCGCCGTCACCGAGAGTGGCCTGCGTGGCCGCGGCGGCGCGGGGTTCCCGACCGGCATCAAGTGGAAGACCGTGCTCGATGCGCCGGGCGCGACGAAGTACATCGTCTGCAATGCCGACGAAGGCGATTCCGGCACGTTCTCGGACCGCATGGTCATGGAAGGCGATCCGTTCATGCTGATCGAAGGCATGATTATCGCCGGAATGGCAACGGGCGCGACGAAGGGTTACGTCTATACCCGGTCCGAGTATCCCCACGCCATCGAGACGATGCGACGGGCGATCACGCTCGCGAGGGAAGCGAATCTTCTTGGTCCCTCCATCCTCGGGTCTGGCCGCGCCTTCGACATGGAAGTCCGCGAAGGCGCCGGCGCCTATGTCTGCGGCGAGGAGACATCTCTGCTGAACAGCCTTGAAGGCAAGCGGGGCATCGTCAGGGCAAAGCCGCCGCTACCGGCTCTGCAAGGGCTCTTCGGCTGCCCGACGGTGGTAAACAACGTGATTTCGCTCGCGTCCGTTCCCGTTATTCTCGATCGTGGCCCGGCCTTCTATCGGGACTTCGGCGTTGGCCGCTCCCATGGCACGATTCCGATTCAGCTCGCCGGCAACGTCAAGCACGGCGGCCTCTATGAGACGGCATTCGGCCTTTCACTCGGAGAGATCGTCAACGACATCGGCGGCGGCACCTTGACTGGTCGACCAGTCAAGGCCGTCCAGGTCGGCGGACCGCTTGGGGCCTACTTCCCGCCCTCGCTCTTCGATACGATCTTCGACTACGAGGCATTTGCCGCCCGCGACGGTCTCATCGGGCACGCGGGCATCGTCGTTTTCGACGACACCGTCGATATGCTGAAGCAGGCACGTTTCGCGATGGAATTCTGCGCGATCGAGAGCTGTGGCAAGTGCACGCCCTGCAGGATTGGCTCTACCCGCGGCGTCGAAACGGTCGACCGGATCGCCGCCGGTGTCGAGCCGGAGCAGAACAAGGTGCTGCTTGCAGATCTCTGCAACACGATGAAGTTCGGCTCGCTTTGCGCGCTCGGCGGCTTCACTCCCTATCCGGTCATGAGCGCGCTGAAGCACTTCCCGCAGGATTTCGCTCCGGCTCCCATAGAGGAGGCTGCGGAATGACAAAGACGATCGTCGTTTTCCGCCGAACCTTATCCCTTGCTTTCAACCAGGAGGCTCGCCATGCCCCTCGTTCCTGAAATCGATTACGGCACTCCGGCGTCCAGATCGGAGAACACCGTCACGCTGACCGTCGACGGGAAGCGCATCACCGTTCCTGCCGGCACCTCGATCATGCGTGCCTCTATGGAGGCTGGCATCCAGGTTCCGAAACTCTGCGCGACCGACATGGTCGATGCGTTCGGTTCGTGCCGTCTCTGTCTCGTGGAGATCGACGGACGGGCCGGCACACCCGCCTCCTGCACCACGCCGGCGGCCGAGGGCATGGTGGTCCACACCCAGACCGATCGGCTGAAGCAGATCCGCAAGGGCGTAATGGAGCTCTACATCTCCGACCATCCGCTCGACTGTCTCACCTGCGCAGCGAACGGCGACTGCGAGTTGCAGGATATGGCAGGCGCTGTCGGGCTGCGCGATGTCCGGTATGGCTACGACGGCGACAATCATGTGAAGGCGAGGTCAGGAACCGGCGAGGCGAATGCGCGCTGGATGCCGAAAGACGAGAGCAATCCCTACTTCACCTACGATCCGTCGAAGTGCATCGTCTGCTCGCGCTGTGTGCGGGCTTGCGAAGAAGTGCAGGGCACCTTCGCTCTCACCATCGAGGGTCGAGGCTTTGAATCTCGCGTCTCTCCGGGGATGCACGAGAATTTCCTCGCTTCCGAATGTGTGTCGTGCGGCGCCTGCGTGCAGGCATGTCCGACTGCGACGCTCACCGAGAAGTCCGTCATCGAGATCGGCCAGCCGGAGCACTCCGTTGTCACCACCTGTGCCTATTGCGGCGTCGGCTGTTCCTTCAAGGCGGAGATGCGTGGCGAGGAGCTTGTCCGCATGGTGCCGTGGAAGGACGGCAAAGCGAACCGTGGCCATTCGTGCGTCAAAGGGCGTTTCGCCTGGGGATATGCGACGCATAAGGATCGCATTCTGAACCCGATGATCCGTGAAAAAATCACAGATCCCTGGCGCGAAGTGACATGGGACGAAGCGCTTGCGCACGTCGCCTCCGAGTTTCGCCGGATCCAGTATCAATACGGGCGCGACTCGATCGGCGGCATCACCTCGTCCCGCTGCACGAATGAGGAGACCTTCCTCGTGCAGAAGCTGGTGCGTGCCGGGTTCGGCAACAACAATGTCGACACCTGCGCGCGCGTCTGTCATTCGCCGACGGGATACGGTCTCGGTCAGGCGTTCGGTACGTCCGCCGGCACGCAGGATTTCGATTCGGTCGAACACTCCGACGTCGTGCTGGTCATCGGTGCCAACCCGACCGACGGCCATCCGGTCTTCGGCTCACGCCTGAAGAAGAGATTGCGTCAGGGTGCCAAACTGATCGTCATCGATCCGCGCCGCATCGATCTGGTGCGCACGCCTCATGTCGAGGCGGCCTATCACCTGCCGCTGAAGCCCGGCACCAACGTTGCCGTTCTGACGGCGCTTGCTCACGTGATCGTAACCGAAGGGCTGTTCGCAGAAGCCTTCATTCGTGAACGCTGTGACTGGTCGGAATTCGAGGACTGGGCGGCGTTCGTCGCTGAGCCGCAGCATTCACCGGAAGAGACGGAGACGTTCACCGGGGTACCGGCAGAGCTTGTCCGCGGCGCGGCCCGCCTTTATGCGACGGGCGGCAATGGCGCGATCTACTACGGTCTCGGCGTCACCGAACACAGCCAGGGCTCCACGACGGTCATGGCGATCGCCAACCTCGCCATGGCAACCGGCAATATCGGACGGCCGGGCGTCGGGGTGAACCCGTTGCGTGGCCAGAACAACGTGCAGGGCTCCTGCGATATGGGTTCTTTCCCGCACGAGCTTCCGGGCTATCGACATATCTCTGACGATGCGACGCGCGAGACCTTCGAGAAGATGTGGGGCGTGACGCTCAACAACGAACCGGGCCTGCGCATCCCGAACATGCTCGATGCGGCTGTCGAAGGCTCCTTCAAGGGCCTCTACATCCAGGGTGAGGACATCCTGCAGTCCGATCCCGACACCAAGCATGTGTCCGCCGGCCTCGCCGCCATGGAATGCGTGGTGGTGCACGATCTCTTCCTCAACGAGACGGCCAATTACGCCCACGTCTTCCTTCCGGGCTCGACCTTCCTCGAAAAGGAGGGCACTTTCACCAATGCCGAGCGCCGCATCAACCGCGTCCGCAAGGTGATGAGCCCGAAGAACGGTTACGCCGACTGGGAAGTGACGCAGAAGCTGGCACAGGCCATGGGGCTCGCCTGGAATTACAGCCACCCGTCCGAAATCATGGACGAAATCGCTGCCACGACACCGAGCTTTGCCGGTGTCACCTACGACTACCTGGAAAAGATGGGCTCGGTGCAGTGGCCGTGCAACGAGAAATTCCCGGAGGGTTCGCCGATCATGCACGTGGACGGCTTCGTGCGCGGCAAAGGCAAGTTTATCCGGACCGAATACGTTGCGACGGATGAACGGACCGGCCCGCGGTTCCCACTGCTCCTGACGACCGGCCGCATCCTTAGCCAGTACAATGTCGGAGCCCAGACACGTCGCACGGAGAATGTGGTCTGGCACGAAGAGGACCGACTGGAAATCCATCCGCACGATGCCGAACAGCGGGGCATCAAGGATGGCGACTGGGTCAAGCTTGCCAGCCGTTCGGGCGACACGACGCTGCGGGCGCTCATCACCGATCGCGTCGCGCCCGGTGTGGTTTATACGACCTTCCACCATCCGGAAACGCAGGCGAATGTGATCACCACCGACTATTCGGACTGGGCGACCAACTGTCCGGAATACAAGGTAACGGCCGTACAGGTTTCGCCCTCCAACGGTCCATCGGACTGGCAGCGAGACTATGAGGACCTCTCGCGGAAGTCTCGCCGTATCGCCGGAAAGCTGGAGGCGGCCGAATGACGCCAGCGCGCCTCGCCGCGAAACCTGCGCCGGAGCTCGTGCTTCGGGCTGGCAGAATGCGGAGCGGCGAGCGCGTGGTCCCCCAGGAGGTTCCGGTTGCTTTCAGCTATGGCGGCACCACCCATGCCGTCATGATGGCGACGCCGGCGGACCTCGAGGATTTTGCCGTCGGGTTCAGCCTTGCCGAGGGCATCATCGCCGACCCGGCGGAGATCGTCGGCATCGAGGTGGTGGACGAGGGGCGTGGCATCGACGTGCAGGTGACACTCGCTGATCCGGTCGCCGACGCCCTTCGAGCGCGCCGACGCCACATGGCGGGACCCGTCGGCTGCGGTCTCTGTGGGATCGAGTCGATCGATCAGGCGCTGAGGCCAGTGCGGTCCGTGAGGGGCGGCGGTCTGCGCCTGCGCTCGCGGGAGGTCGCAGAGGCTGTACGAGCACTGGGAGACGCGCAGAGCATCAACCGCGTGACGCATGCCGTGCACGGCGCCGGTTTCTACGTTCCGGGAAAGGGGCTGGTGGCGATCCGCGAAGACGTCGGACGCCACAATGCGCTCGACAAGCTCTGCGGAGCCGTCGTGAAAACCGGCTATCGCGGTGAGGATGGGGTCGTCGCCGTTACCAGCCGGCTCTCCGTCGAAATGGTTCAAAAGGCGGCAAGCCTCGGGAGTCCGTTTCTGCTCGCCGTCTCGGCGCCGACGCTCCTCGCCATCGAAACGGCCGAGGAGGCCGGCATGACCCTCGTCGCGGTCGTCCGCGGCGAGGATTTCGAAGTATTCACCCACGCTGACCGTCTATTGTCTTCAGGAGCCGTTGCCGATGTCGCATGAGCACACCGCCGAAAAGCTGGTCCGGATGGCGAACCAGATCGCGTCCTTCTTTGCGTCCCAGCCCGAGGCGGCACGGGTCGATGGTGTTGCCACGCACATCAACAAGTTCTGGGAGCCCCGCATGCGCCGGCAGCTGTTCGAGATCCTCGACGCAGGCGGGGACGGCCTCGACCCGCTGGTCCTCGATGCGGCCAAACTGGTCAAGCGACCCGAGCCGGCGTAGTATTGCCGTTCATCCGCTACCGTAGTCCCGTGGCTTTTGCAGCCTCGCCTTCTCTGCTAATCATGACGGTAATCTGATCGACGGGATGGGAGAGGCGCGTGCGGGCAGAGACGGTACGGAAGGTGGCCGCCGCCGAACGCACGCCCGAATTCGGGCCGTGGCTTGCGCAGGCGTGCATTCTCGTCGTCGACGACGAGCCCGGAATGCGTAATTTCCTCGTCCGTACGCTCGGGCCGCGCTGCAAGCGGATCGAGGAGGCGGCCGATACCGATGAAGCCAATCGCAAGCTCGATCGATACCATTTCGACGTTGTCATTCTCGACAACATCATGCCGGGCAAGAACGGCGTGGACTGGCTTGTCGAGCAAAGGGCCATAGGCTTCTATGCCGATGCCATCCTGATGACCGCCTATGCGGATCTCGAGACGGCGATCCAGGCGCTACGTGCCGGTGCGGTCGACTTTGTGTTGAAGCCCTTCCGGTCCAATCAGATCCTCAACGCCGTCGCCCGTTGCCTCGATCGCATGCGGCTGCAGCGCGAGAATTTCGTTCTGCGCTACGAACTGCGCGCGACCTCCGAGCACATCCTCCTGCGGGACAAACTGATCGGCGAGTCGCCAGCGATCTGCGGGGTTCGCGAGACGATTGCAAAGGTGGCGCCCCTGCCGACGACCGTGCTGCTGAGTGGTGAATCGGGCACAGGCAAGGAGGTCGCTGCCCGTTCGATCCATGCGCTGTCGGATCGCGCCTCGAAACCGTTCGTGCCGGTCAACTGTGCGGCGATTCCGCCGGACATGATCGAGTCCGAGCTTTTCGGCCATCTCAAGGGAGCCTTCACGGGTGCGGAGACGAACCGCGAGGGCCTGTTCATGCATGCCCAGGGAGGGACGCTCTTTCTGGATGAGATCGGCGAGATGCCGCCTGCGACCCAAAGCAAGCTGCTGCGGGCGATCGAAGACAGGCGCATACGTCCGGTTGGAGCCGAGCGTGAGGTTCCAGTCGATCTCCGCCTCATATTCGCGACCAATGCGGACCTCGAAGCGCAGGTCAAACAGGGTAACTTCCGCGCCGATTTGTTCTACCGCATCAATGTGATGCAGCTCTTTCTTCCGCCTCTCAGGGAGAGAGATGGTGATGTGCTCGAACTCGCTCGACTGTTCATGGACAAGTTGTCGCTGCAGCTCGGCATGCCGCCGGTGACTATCGATGCCGACGTGACGGCCGCGCTCTTGCACTATCGCTGGCCCGGAAATGTTCGCGAGTTGCGGAATCTCGTCGAGCGGTCCCTGATCCTCGGTGCCTTCCCCGAGGACTTCCGAGGTCATCGTCCCCCGGCGGCTTTCGCCGATTCGACACTCGAAGATGTCGAACGGCGACACATCCTTGCCGTTCTCCACGAGGTTCGCGGCAATCGCGACGAGGCAGCGCGGCGGCTGGGAGTCTCGCGCAAGACGATCGATCGCAAATGCGCGGCTTGGAATGTCTAAGCCCGCGACACCCGTCACGCCTGGCGTGGGCGGCTCCTCGATCCGTTTTCGCCTGCTTGCAATCGCACTGCTGCCGACACTTGTCATACTGCCCGTGCTGCTTGCCGTCACCATGGCGCGATGGGAAGCCAAGTTTGATGCGCTCCTGACCTCCAAGGTGAACGGCGATCTCACGATCGCGCACCAGTATCTGTCCCGGATTCTCGAAAACACCGGCGAACACCTGAAGGCACTCACGGATTCGGCCGGTTTCCGCGACATCGTCGCCCGTGACGGGGCCACCGCACTGCCGGCATTTCTCGAAGAAAACCGAAAGCGGCTCGGACTGGATTTCCTGATGGTCACAGGTGGCGAAGGGCCATTCGCCGCCTCTCCACCGTTGGGAACCGTCGCGCCGATCCGCAGTGACTGGCCTGTTGTGCAGGATGCACTCTCTGGCCGTGCCAGCACGGCAATCGACATCTTCACCAACGAAGAACTGGCCGCGATCTCCTCCAACCTGGCGTCCCAAGCGCGGCTGGAGCTTGTGCCGACGCCGAACGCGCTTCCGACCGACCGGTTCTCCGAAAGTCGGGGCATGATCGTCCATTCCGCGAGCCCCGCTTTCGTGCCGGGCCAGGGAAACGTCGCGCTGGTCGGCGGAATCCTGCTCAACCAGAACCTTGTGTTCATCGACACGATCAACGATCTCGTCTACCGCGAAGCCAGCCTTCCGACCGGCAGCCGCGGCACGGCGACGCTCTTTCTGGACGACGTTCGCATCAGTACGAATGTCCGGCTCTTCGAGGACAAGCGAGCGCTCGGCACACGGGTGTCGAAGGCGGTCCGCGAGGCGGTGCTCGATCAAGGTCGAGTCTGGCTCGACAGCGCCTTCGTCGTTAACGATTGGTATGTTTCCGCCTACGAGCCGATCAGCGACAGCTACGGCAAACGGGTCGGCATGCTCTATGTCGGCTTTCTGGAAGCGCCGTTTGCACGCGCCAAAATGGAGACCCTAATCGGCATCGGTCTTGCATTCCTTGCCGTGACTGGCGCCAGTGTTCCGATCTTTCTGCGTTGGGCACGAGGAATCTTCAAGCCGCTCGAGCGCATGACGGCGACCATCGGCAGGGTGGAAGAGGGGGATCTCGGAGCGCGCACCGGCCTTGCACGTGCCGACGACGAGATCGGCCGCGTCGCACACCATCTCGACACGCTGCTGGATCAGGTCCAGCAACGTGATCGCGAACTCCGGACCTGGAACGATGAACTCAATGCCCGGGTGGCGGCCAGGACGCATGAGCTCGAAATCGCCAACAGGCAGCTCGAGGCGACCACGAAGCAACTGATCATGTCCGAGAAGCTTGCTGCCATTGGTGAAATCACGGCCGGGGTTGCCCACGAGATCAACAATCCCATAGCAGTCATGCAGGGCAATCTCGATGTGGTTCGCAGTGTTCTCGCTGCCGAGAGCGAGGGCGTTGCAACCGAGTTTCGTCTCATCGACGAACAGATTCACCGGATCAGCCAGATCGTGACGAAACTCCTGCAGTTCGCGAAGCCCGAGGAATATGCCGGCTATGTCGAGCGGCATGCGGTGGCCGACGTGGTTTCTGATTGTCTGCCGCTCGTGCAGCACCTGCTGAACAAGGGGGCTATTGGGGTCTCGCGGGAGGATGCGGCCATGCGGCGGGTACTGATGAACCGCACGGAGCTGCAGCAAGTATTGGTGAACCTCATCGTCAACGCCATCCACGCGATGCCGGACGGCGGGACGCTGACGCTGAAGAGTCGCGACGAGGATCGCGAGGGACGGCGGGGTGTTGCCATCGAGGTGACGGATACCGGCGTCGGGATGACACCCGATGTGCTTCACCGCATCTTCGATCCTTTCTTTACTACCAAACGGCAGGGCGGAACCGGTCTTGGCCTGTCGATCAGTCAAACGCTGGTTACGCGACAGGGCGGTAGCCTGACCGCCGAGAGCCGTCCGGGAGCAGGAACCACCTTTACGATCTGGCTTCCAGAAGCGGATTGAAGAGATACTGCCCGGACAAAATGTCGCACACGATCCGGACAAAATGTCCAAATTGCCGAGTCGGCGCGGCCTAACACATTGAAAAACGTCAAGTCGTCTCCTGGCACATGGGTTGCTACGTGACCTTTGCTTCCGGCGCGCTGTCCGACATCGAGCCACCGGAAACGGGAGAGCGACTCGCTTGCGCGACATCGCTGGGGAGGCAGTACGTGCATCGGTTCCATGGATCGGAACTGATGTCTGTCTGCAAGCAGATGGATCCGCCGGCTTCGACCGGGGGAAGGGAGGAGAATAGATATGTCTGTGAGTACGGAAACACTAACCGGCGGTTATGGCGCAGGTCTGCTCGACCGCGAGCGCATCATAGCGAAGCCGGGCTTCAATCGCTGGCTGGTGCCGCCAGCGGCACTTGCCATTCATCTCTGCATCGGCATGGCCTACGGCTTCTCGGTGTTTTGGCTGCCGCTCACAAAGTCGATCGGGATTACAGCGCCTGTCGCCTGTCCGGATATGACCCTGGCCACGGCGCTCTTCACGACCAGCTGCGACTGGCGCGTCAGCGATCTCGGCTGGATGTATACCCTGTTTTTCGTGCTTCTCGGCAGCTCGGCGGCCATATGGGGTGGCTGGCTTGAGCGTGCTGGCCCGCGCAAGGCGGGCCTTGTAGCGGCCTGCTGCTGGTGCGGCGGGATTGTCCTTGCAGCGATCGGTGTCATCGTCCACCAGCTCTGGCTGATGTGGATTGGTGCGGGCGTTATCGGAGGTATCGGCCTCGGGCTCGGTTACATCTCGCCGGTCTCGACACTGATCAAGTGGTTTCCGGACCGCCGCGGAATGGCGACCGGCATGGCAATCATGGGCTTCGGCGGCGGTGCGATGATCGGAGCACCACTGGCCAACATCCTGATGAACACCTTCAAGAGCGATACCTCGGTCGGCGTGTGGCAAACCTTTGTCGTCATCGCGGCGATCTATTTCGTCTTCATGATGGGCGGTGCTTTCGGCTATCGCATTCCGCCCGCCGGTTGGCGCCCTGAAGGCTGGCAGCCGAAAGTCACCGGCAATGCGATGATTACGCACGGCCATGTCCATCTGCGCGACGCGCACAAGACGCTGCAATTCTGGCTGATCTGGGCCGTGCTGACGCTCAACGTCTCCGCTGGTATCGGGGTGATCGGCATGGCCTCGCCGATGCTGCAGGAAATCTTCGCCGGTTCGCTGATCGGTGTTCCGGAGCTGAAGTTTGCCGACCTCAGCAAGGAACAACTGGCTGCCGTCGCCGCGATCGCTGCCGGGTTCACCGGGCTGCTGTCGCTGTTCAACATTGGCGGCCGGTTCTTCTGGGCAGCACTCTCTGACAAGATCGGGCGCAAGAACACCTATTACGTCTTCTTCCTGCTCGGCATCCTGCTTTATGCCTCGGCACCATGGGCGGCCGGCATCGGCAGTAAAGTGTACTTCGTGGCGGCCTTCTGCGTCATTCTCTCCATGTATGGCGGCGGCTTCTCAACCATTCCCGCCTATCTTGCGGACATCTTCGGAACGCAGTTCGTGGGCGCGATTCATGGTCGCCTCCTGACAGCATGGGCCACGGCAGGCATCATCGGGCCGGTCGTCGTCAACTACATCCGGGAGGCACAGATCGCTGCCGGCATTCCCCGCGCACAGGTGTACGACTTTACCATGTACATCCTGGCCGGCATGCTGGCGTTGGGGCTTATTGCCAACGCGCTGGTCAGGCCGCTCTCCGACAAGTGGTTCATGTCGGACGACGAAGTTGCGGCCCTGCAGGCCAAAACCCAGGCAAGCAATGCCGGCCCCACTGGCTCCTTCGGAATCGGCAAGGGTGGGTTCGACGGAAAGGCGCTGGCCGCCTGGGCCGTCATCGGTCTCCCGATCCTCTGGGGTGTCTGGATCACGCTGCAGAAGACCTTCGTGCTCTTCAGCTGAGCCTGGATAAAAGAGAGATTTTTCGTGAGGAGGCGGGCTGGAAAAGTCCGCCTCTCTTGCATTCGCCTCAGTTGAGCCAAAGGCGGATGAGCGCTGCTTCCGGCGTTTCCAGTCCACCATTCTCGACGCCGGTTGCCCAAAGGCCGGCACCCGCGGCGTAGGTTCCCGGCGTCAAGCCGCCCGCCTCGCATTGGCTCACCGCACGGACTCGCTTGCCCGCGGCGACGGCCTCGGTAAGAACATTCAGGATCGCCCGGTCCGATGGCGCCGTGCCAGCACCAAAGACACGCAGGACAGCACCGTCCAGCGTGGCGAGGCTGGCTTCCAGCGCCTCAGCCGGCAGGCCCGGCGAAAGCGTCAGGATGGCGAGGCGACGGGCGGAGAAGCTGCGCCTTGACGGCGTCGGTTGCTTCAGCTGCGGCTGCGAGCGAAAGGAGAGGGCCTCGTGACTGTGGTGCTTCACAAGGCCATCCGCCGGCAGCAGCGAGCCGGCAAAAGCCAAATGTACGCCTTCGCCTGCCTTCATGGCCGTCTCGATCGCCAAGGCAAGATTGCCTTCGGCATCACCATCCATGCCGAGCGGCGTCATGGAACCGCAAAGAATGACCCTGCGGCCTTCTCCGGCAAGCGCCTGCGAAAGGGCGGCGCCGGTGAAGGCCATGGTGTCGGTGCCATGGGTCACGATGGCAGGCACGTCGGGATAGGCGCGGATGGCCGAAAGGATCGCGTTCCATCCATCCGGCCCCATGTCGGCGCTGTCAATCAGCGGGTCGAAGACATGGCTGTGGAGCGAAACAGCCGTCGGCAGGCGTTCTGCCAATGCCTTTTCGACGAGGCCTTTGACCGGAGCGAGGCCGTCGGGCCCGGGTGCCATGCCGATCGTGCCGCCGGTGTGGATGAGAAGCAGTTGCATGACGTTGAAACCTCAGACGATTCTGTCCGCCTTGTCGTACGTCAGGCCCCGTCCGCGATCAACTCACCTGACGTAGGACGGGGCGCGCACGCAATAAAGCCCGGCGCTATCCGATAGCGCCGGGCTCCTTAAATCAAGATATCGCGGGCTGCGATCAGGCGGCGAGGTCGTCGGCTTCCGTACCCTTGAACATCTTCGACAGGTTCAGGAAGCAGATCATGCCGTTCTCGGTGGCGATGATACCTTCCGAGAAGGACTTGTCGAACGAAGCCGAAATTTCCGGTACAGGCTGAACCTGAGAGCTCGGAATCGTCAGAATGTCGGAGACGCGGTCGACGAGCATGCCGATCACCATGTTGTGAACTTCGGCGACGACGATTGCACTGCGCTCATTGGCGACCGTGCTCTTCATGCCAAGCTTGTAGGCAAGATCGATGATCGGGATCACCGAGCCGCGCAGGTTCATGACGCCGATCACGTCGGCCGGCGCATGCGGAATGGGGGTCGAAGGTGCCCAGCCGCGGATTTCGCGAATGGTCGTCGTCTTCACGCAGAATTCCTGATCATGAAGACGGAAGGCGATGATCTCGAGGGTATCGCCGCCGAAGGTGGTGGAGTTGATCGTCGTTGCCATCAGTGTGTTCCCAGTCCTTTTATCTTTCGCAGAGCGCCGGTGCCGAAACGTCCTTGCTCATGCCGTGAAAACGCGTACCGGCGATGCGACGGACCGGGCTGCGGCAGTGACATCTCGTCTCGCTCTTTGCACCGTAGCGGAAGAGTGTTGCTCAAATCTAAACCCGAGACGGCACAGGAGAGCTGCAGCCCGCAACGGCCAAAAGCCCGCCGTCTTCACGCGCCTTTCGACAGTACGGCATCGATGTTTTCGATTGCCCAATCCACCTGGTCCCTGGTGATAACCAGCGGTGGCGCGAGGCGAATGGTATTGACGTGGGTATCCTTGGCGAGAATGCCGCGGTCCTTCATGGCGTAGCAGTACTTTCGGGCACCACCTGCCTCGGGCAGGAGCTCGACCGCCATCATCAGGCCGCGCCCGCGGACTTCCCGGATCATGTTGGAGCGGATCGAACGAAGCCCTTCCATGAAGTAGGCTCCCATTCTCTCGGCGTTTTCGATCATGCCTTCTTCCACCAGTACCTTCAGCGCCTCTCGGGCGATCGCGCAGGCGAGTGGATTGCCGCCGAAAGTCGAGCCGTGCTGGCCAGGCTGAAGGACTCCGAGCACTTCCGAGTTCGAAAGCACCGCGGAGACCGGATAGAAGCCGCCGGAGAGGGCCTTGCCGATCAGGGTCACGTCTGCCTCGATGCCTTCGTGCTCTTCCGCCAGCAACTTGCCGGTTCGACCGAGTCCGGTCTGTATCTCGTCGAGGATCAGTGTGACGTTGTGCTCTGTGCACAGGTCACGCACCCGGCGGAAATAGCCGGCCGGAGGAATGATCACGCCGGCCTCGCCCTGGATCGGCTCAATGAGGGCACCGACCGTGTTCGGGCTTATGGCGGCCTCGAATGCGGCGGCATCACCGAAAGGTATGATGGTGAAGCCCGGCGTGTAAGGACCGAAGCCTTCGCGGGCGTCCGGATCGGTCGAGAAGCTGATGATGCTCAGCGTGCGGCCGTGGAAATTCTCCGAACAGACGATGATCTCGGCCTTGTTCTTCTCGACGCCTTTCACCTCGTAGCCCCATTTGCGTACCGCCTTGATCGCCGTTTCTACGGCTTCGGCGCCGGAGTTCATCGGCAGGATCTTGTGGGAGCCGGTAAGCGCGGCGAGCTCTTCGTAGAAGAGAGCGAGCTGGTCGTTGCGGAAGGCGCGCGAGGTTAGCGTAAGCTTGGAGGCCTGCTCGGTCATCGCGGCCAGGATGCGCGGGTGGCAGTGACCCTGGTTGACGGCGGAATACGCCGACAGGCAATCGAGATAGCGGTTTCCGTCGCTGTCCCAGACATGCACACCCTGGCCTCGCGTCAGTACGACGTCGAGCGGCTTGTAGTTATGGGCGCCGAGACGATGTTCGGTAGCAATCAGTTCAGCTGTCTGGGACATGGCGGCGTTCCTTGTGACTCAGGCGGAGCGGGTGGGGCGGTCGAGGACGCGGCGACCGAAAAGGCTCGCCGCGAGATCGACGAGGACGCGGGCACTTTTGCCGCGATCGTCCAGAAAGGGGTTCAGTTCGACGAGGTCGAGCGAGGAGACGAGCCCGCTATCGTGCAGCATCTCCATGATGAGGTGGGCCTCCCTGAAGGTTGCTCCGCCCGGTACCGTGGTGCCGACACCGGGAGCGACGTCCGGATCGAGGAAATCGACATCGAGGCTCACATGCAGGAGGCCGTTGTTGCGCCCGACCTCCGCGAGAATCCTGCGCATGATTGCGCCGACACCTTCCTCGTCCACGGCCCGCATGTCGAACACATTGACCTTGTTTGTGGCGATCGCGACGCGCTCCTCCTCGTCAACAGAGCGGATGCCGACCTGATAGACCTGCTTCGGATCGACGAACGGCCGGTCGGCTGGAAGGATAGGCGCGAACTCGGCCTGACCGCAGAAGAAGGCAACCGGCATGCCATGCATGTTGCCGGATGGAGAGGTCTCCGGCGTGTTGAAGTCTGCGTGCGCATCGAGCCAAAGGACGAAGAGCGGCCGGCCGACCTGTTCGGCGTAGCGGGCCATGCCGGAAACGCTGCCCATCGACAGGCTGTGATCGCCGCCGAGCGCTACCGGCAGGCTACCGGCGGAGGCAGCATCGAAAGTGGTCTTTTCCAACAGACGAGTGAAGGCGCCGACAATCGGAAGATTCTTCGCCTTCGGGCTCGTCCGAAGGTCTGCCGCCGGTCCCGGGCGCAGGTCACCCGCATCGCTGACGCGGTATCCGAGTTCCTGCAGCATCTGACCAATGCCGGCAATCCTGAGGGCTGCCGGTCCCATTGCGCAGCCACCGCGGCCGGAACCTTCCTCGATCGGCACTCCGATCAGTGTCACCGCCTTCTGCTGCTCCTGCATTCGCTGCTCCCTGTCTTCTGGCGAGGATTATCCCTGCGCACCGCGTCGGCAAAAAGATGGAAAAATGTCGAAAAGGAAGGTAAGTCTTGCAAAATGACAGGCTATTCTGACGGATTGTGACCCTTGGACGACCTCGATCACGCGATACTCGGCGCGTTGCGCCACAATGCCAGAATCGCTGTTTCATCCCTGGCGGCTATGACCGGTGCCTCGCGCGCCACCATCTCCGCACGGATCGATCGCATGGTTGCAGATGGTACCATCGCAGGCTTCACCATCAAAACCGGAAGTGAGCTGCGCGCGGCCGGTGTCCGCGCGATCGTGATGATCGAGGTTGTCGGCAAGTTCGCAGACAAGGTCGCCCATCAACTACGGGGGCTGCCCGAGGTGCGTGCACTCCACAGCACCAATGGCCGGTGGGACTTCGTCGCCGAACTCGAGGATCGCGATCTCGCGTCCTTCGATGAGACGCTGCGGCGCATCCGCCTCATCGAAGGCATCAATACCACCGAGAGCAACATTCTCCTGAAGACCAGCAAAGTGAGCTACTGATCGCCACATTCAATTGACCGGGAAGCGGAATAGTACCGGAAGCCCTGCCGGGCTCAATATTCCTTTTCGTAGAAGATGCCGGCACCGCCGGAGCCGTCGCCTCCGGCTTCGCCCTTCAGCTTGACGCCGCGCCCGACATCGAAATTGATGATGGCTTGGCCCGTACCGTCGGCACCTTGCTCGAGTTCGATATAGGTGCGCTCGTTCAGGTATTTTCCAGCACGGAACTGCGCCTGACCACGTTCATCAGTGGTGATGTCGAGATTGTCGATGCCGATCGCGCCGCGCAAACTGTTGAAGAGCGACGTTTGTCCGCCGGCAAGCTGTCCCACGGCATCCGCGAGCTGGGCGATCTGGAGCGCTGACAGCCGGGTCATCGACTGACCGAAGATGAGCTGCGCCAAGATCTCGTCCTGCGGCAGTGCCGGCGAAGACGAGAAGGCAACCTGCGGATTGTTCGCCAACCCCGAGAGCGTCACCGTGATCGTCGTACTGCCGGATGTCGTGGTGGCTTCCATGTCGAGGATCGGGATGAGGCCGCCCCCGAAGGTAATCGTGCCCCGGGTGAAGTCCAGGCGCTTGGTCAGAATGGTCAGGCGCCCGCGCCGCAGCGTGAAAGCGCCACTGACTTCGGGATCGGTGGCCGTTCCCCTCAGGGTGAGCGAGCCTCCGAGTTCGGCATCAATGCCCCTGCCGCGCACGAAAACGCGTGAAGGCGAGGATATGGCAAGGTCGAGCCGGATGCCCGAACTGCTGCCACGCGCCTCTGTCGGTCGCAATGCGGCCGACTGGGCACGCACGGCGGGTGGTGGATTCCTGTGCTTGACGTCGAGCTCGGCGAGACTTGCGGGAAGCCGTTCGGGCACAGTGATCGCGGTGTCGGACAGCGCGAGAGAACCGGACAGTACCGGTCCGGAGAGAAGGGGACCGCGCAGTCCGAGAGTGCCGTCGACCGTCGAGTGGAAGAGCATTCCATCGACGTAGACGGCCTTGACGAGCTTGATCTCGATATCGGCCGGCAGTCCCGGAGAACGGATGTCGATGGTGCCCGAGCCGGACACGGTGCCGCCACTCGCCAGACGCCCCGTCAGATCAGAGATCGTCGCACGGTTTTCGGCAAGCGTGACCGTTGCTGCCAGGGCTTCCACGGTGAGATTTCTCCGCACGTCGATGAGTCGTGCGCCGCTTGTCGTCAGTCTACCGCCGACAACGGGACCGCGGAGATTGCCAGACACCGTGAGCTGGACATTTGCGGCTCCTTCCAGCACGAGGCCCTGTTGCGACAGAAGTCCCGACAACGCCGCGAACGGGAGGTCGCCGACGAAGCGCATATCGACAACCTGCCTGCCGGATACGACGAGCGATCCTCCGCCGGTCAGCACGGCGCCTCCAGCGCCGGTCGTCCGCGTATCGATCGTCAGCCTGTTGCCTTCGAAGCGCCCCTGCGCGCTGATGTTCAAGTCACCGAGGGCGGCCGAACGTGTCTGTGCGACAGCCGCGTTTCGCCAGTCGAGCGTATAGCCCGCAACGGGGGATGCAGCCCGCCCGGTGACGGTGACAGTCCCCGAAATGCTGCCGGCTGCACCGAGTGTGGGCGAGAGGCTGTTGGCCAACGCCGCAGGGACGTTGTTCAACGCCGCGTTCAGATCAAGCGTGCTGCCAGCCCTTCCGTTGAGCGTGACTGTGCCGCTGCCCGCCGAGATGGCGACGGCACGCAGGGTCGCTGTGCCATCCTCGATGGCCACGGACGCAGGAGCGGAGAGTTGTAGCGGGATTCCGCGCGGCGTGGCCGAGAGTCTCTTGAGCCTGACGGCCAATTCGCCGGTCGTTTCCACCACGTCACCTTCGAAAAGGACGGGTGCGTCGTCATAGCGGGCTTCGAGTTTGATGCCCGTTTCGGAACCTTCACGCGTGAAGGCCAGGAGGGGGGTCTCGATCACCTGGCCGCTGACCTTGAGTGACTGCGCGCGCACTGACCCAACGGCGGCCAGCGTCGGGATGTCGGCGATTGCGACGTTCATATCGGGTCTGGTCACCACGACGCCGTCGCGGCTCAGCGTGGAGCCGCTCGCCACGACCTTCAGGCTCGTCCGCCCCTTGTCACCTTCAATCGTCACTTTGCCCTTGAGATCGCCGGCCGCCTGCTGACCGGCCAGCGCGGCAAGGAGACCGATGTCCGGAAAATCGAAGGTCAGTTCGCCGCTCGGGGTGAACTGCGGCGAGAACGACATCGAGCCAGACGCACGATTCGGGCCCACGACGACCGAAAGCGCCGGGATGTTCGTCCCACCATTCGCGGGGACAAGATCTGCGCTGCCGCTGATGGTCTGCCCGTCCAACTGACCGGAAATCCTGAGCTGGCCTGCCGGAGTTGTGGGACTTGCAGTTCCCTCCAGCTCGATGGTCAGGTCCTCCAACGTGCGTCCCGCTGCCGTCGCCTTGGTGGCATTCAGCGCCACGCGCGCGTTCGGACTGTCGAGAGGGCCGGAGGCGGAAACGGTGAAGTCTGTCGCGCCTTCCGTATTGGCGACGAAATGGCCGATGTCGGCGATCTTGCCCTGCAGGTCGGCCGTAATCTGATTGTCGGATGTGAGCGCGCCGTTGCCCGACATCTCCAGGACGTCCGAGGTGACCTTCAGGTTGTCGAGGCTTACCGCGCCCGGCGGCGCGAATTGAAGATCGCCGGCCAGGCCGATCGTTCCGCTGAACTTTGACGCGACGCTCGCAGGCAGAACATCCGGCAGGAGGAACAGGGCGAGGTGGGACGACAAAGTGCCGCTTTCCAGCGAATAGCTTCCGTCGATCTTGCCGCCGACGGACGCGCTCTCGACGGTCGAGCCGTCGAAGCCTATGCTCCCCGACGAAAAGGCGAGCGGTGCATGTATGGTCAGCGGCGGACGGACGGCGCGGTTCAGGGAGGGGCTCGAAAACGTACCTGCTTTGACCGCTATCGCCGTGTCGAGTTGGCCTTTGCGCTCCGCGAGGTCGAATGCCGTACTTTTCGCCGAGAGTGTGACATCGTTCAGGCTTCCCTCCGTCGTGGCAAGGGATTGCAGCTGCGCCCTGAGGTCGAGCGCGGCCGCCGATGCCGGTCCGTTGATGGAGAATTCCGCGCTCTCGATCTCTGTCTCGACGGTGCGTTGGTCACCCGCCCAGCGAAGGGCGACCGGTCCGGAGATGCCGGAGAGGCTTGCCCGCAGGTCGTTCTGGCCCACGGGATCGAAGGTTCCCGAGGCGGTGAGCTTGAAGCTCGCGGATGTTACCGTGCCGCTTTCGATTTCGACGGCACCGGACGGTGCGATTGCCGCCGCGACGTCGATCAGAGTACGACCTGAGAAGAGGTCCCGCAGGGAGGGAGGCAAAACCCGATCGAGCTGGCCGTCGCCCTCGAGCGTCACGTGCCGGCGGTTCTCCGCCACTATGCGGTGCGTCGCAGTGACCGAGACTGTCGGCTGACCGTCGACGTCGGCAGTAACATCGCCGCGCCAGCCGGATAGCGGACCGTCGCCATCTATAACGATCTTGAGGGCAGGTTCACCGGGAAGGCGCAGCAAGCCGGCCATTAGTCCGCTGGCCGGCTCCGCGACAGTCGCCTTGAGGCGCAGGCGATCGTCTGCCGGAGCGTAAAGCAAGTCCGCAATGAGTTTCGAACCGGGAACATTCCTGCGTCGGGCCTCGACAGTAGCCGCGATCTGATCAGCATCGGCGAGTCCGGAACCTGCAAGGGAAAAGGTCATCGGCTTCCCCACCAGTTCGCTCCCGAGCGAGACGTCACCCACCTCGACTGAGGCAATGTCGATCGCCAGCGGCAGGCGGAAGGAGTCGCCTGACGGTGTCGAAGGTTGCGTCACAATTGGTTGTCTGTCGATCTCGATCGCCGTTGCTGCGATACGATCGGCGCGGAAACGTCCGGCAAGCAGTGCCGACGGAGTCCAGTCGACGGCGAGATCCCGGACAGTGGCGTAGGTTCCCTTCGTGTCGGCAATCGTGACCGCTCCGATGCGGAGCCGTCCGGACAGCAACGGCCCTGGATCGGAAATCGTAATCCGGCGATCCGGCGTGGACGCGAGCTCTGCGATCCAGCCCGACAACAGTCTCCCGCCGAAAGAGGTGAACCCGCCGAGCACAATTGCAACGACCAGCAGCGCCAACGTCGTTCCCACGACGTAGGCGGCAAGGCGAAGGATCCATTTCGTCAGACGGGTCAGGAATTGCATCGCGGTTCTTCGTCTTCCCTTTCGATGTGGCGGTAGGCGGCGTCAGAAGCTCTGTCCGATCCCGGCATAGATGCCGTAACGGCTGCCGCCGTCATAACGATCGAGCGGCAGGGCGACGTCGAGCCGGATCGGCCCGAAGGGTGTATTATAACGCAGTCCGATTCCTGCCCCGAGGCGGACATCGGAAAAGTCGGGATAGAGCTCCGACGACACGGTTCCGAAATCGAGGAACGGCACGACACCGATCGCATCGGTGACGTTGAGGCGTGCCTCGACCGAGCCCGTGACGTAGGACCGCCCGCCGGTCGCATCGCCGCTGCTGTTGTACGGGGAGATTTCCTGGTAGGCGTAGCCGCGAACCGAGCCGCCGCCTCCGGCATAGAAGCGGCGCGTTGCGGGCATGCTGGCGAGGCCGTTGCCGCCGATCAGTGTTCCGGCCGCGAGCTTGCCGGCAAGTACGAGACGATCGTCTTCACCGAAGCTGCGGTAGCCGGAAATCGAGCCCTCAAAGGACGAGAAGATCGTCCCTTCGAGAGTCTCGTAGCTCGGTGCTGCGGAGAGCGTGGCGCGATATCCCTCTGTCGGATTGAGGGTATTGTCGCGGGTATCGCGAACGTAGTCGATCGGCACTGCAAACGTGACATAGCGATTATTGCCGAACGCGTCGTCGATGTCGTCGAAGCTCAGCGTCGCCGCGGCGGAGAGAGTGTCCTTGTCGCTGAGTTCGTAGGAGTAGCCCAGGCGCGCAACCACCGATCTGGCGTCATAGGATTCCGTCGTGATCGTCGAACCCTTGATGCTGGCGTCGAGTGTGCCGGAAGGTACGAAGGCGCCGGGCTTCACGAACGAGATGCCGGCAGTGTAATCGAGGTTCTCGATCCCGTTCCAATTGCCGAGGCCACCGACAGAACCCTCGATCCTCAGAGATTCTGCCTGCCCGAACAGATTGCGGTGGCCCCAGTACCCCTGCAGTCCGGCACCGTCGATCGTGGAAATCGATGCGCCGAAGCCGAAATAGCGGTGCTTGCCTTCGGAGACGGTGATGCCGATAGGGAGCGCTCCATCCGGAGCAAGTGTCTCCGATTCCTTGATAGTCACGCTCGAAAAGACGCCGAGTTTGCGCAGCCGCTCTGACGCCTTTCGCAGGTCCTCAGGAGTATAGGGCTTTCCCTGGTTGAGCCGTGAGTACCGTCGGATGAAGTCTGGATCGACGGCCTTTTCGCCCGAAATGGTGACTGGCCCTATTGGTGCGATGGGGCCGCTTTCGGCGCCGAGCACCACGTCGACCGTCTGCGACTTGTGATCTGCGACGACCTGTTGCTCCGTGAGGCGTGCAAGCGGGCGCCCCTCCGTCTTGAGGTCATCGACGATCTGCCGGGCGGCCTTGATGATCACGAGCGATCCGGCATCGCCACCGGGACGCAGCTCGTAGCGGCCGGGGTCGAGACGTGCCGCGTCTCCTTGGAGGCGGATGTGGCCGAGTGTGAAAACCGGGCCGGGGTCGACGCGAAGCGTGACAGGCACGGGACCTGACCGGTCGAATTTCGGGTTCGGCGGCAGATCGTCGATGTTGCTGCCGTCGATCGTGATGGTGACGACCCCTCCGTAACGGGCGCGTTCGTACAGTGCGGCTATCAGCCTGTCGCGGTCGTCACGCGCCTTGATGACCAATCCAAGATCGCCGGAAACGGGCTCGTCCGATTGATTGACGAGAAGCGAACTGCGTTCGATGGCGCGGGCAAGCTCCCGGTCGGAGCCGTCCGTGTCCAGATTGACGCTATAGCGCAGTGGATCAACGATGTCGGTATCAGCCTTGTCGTCCCCGAACAGCGTGATTCCGAAGATCTTGAAGGCGTAGGCGTCACTAGCCGAGCCAAGGCAAAACAAAGCCGTTGCTGCGACCGTCAAGGCGCTCCCGGCCCCCCGAAACGCAGAACTCAAATTCGGCAATGTCGATCCGATCGGTGTACGCAACGTTGGTATGTCGGGTCCATCCTATCCGAGAGACGTTTCCGCTTCGCTAAACAGCAACTTCAGATGCAGACCGCGGAAGGGATATCTCTTTAGGACGCCCTAGAAAAGAAAAAGGTCCCGGCTTGCTTGCCGGGACTTCACCGCCTTGGCGGAAGCGATCAGTAGCCGCGCGGGCAGTAATCGACGTAACGACGGCCGTAACGGTCGCGGTAGTAGCACTTGCCGGGTTCGCTGGCGGCGCCAATGACTGCCCCCGATACACCACCGATTGCCGCACCGACGGCTGCGCCGCGGACGTCACCCGTAATCGCGCCGCCGATGATTGCGCCCGAGGCGGCGCCGATGGTGGCGCCCTTCTCGGTCTGTGTGCAACCAGCGACCGAAAGGCCGATCAGTACAAGCACAAGAGCCTTTTTCATGACTTTTCTCCAATGGTTTTACGCATTCCGGATGACCGGTCACTGCATCACTCGCGTATCCGCCGGCAGAACTCAATCCGTCCTTGCGATCGCTGCACAAGAATAGCCTTCAAAATCGGAAAGTCCATTGAATTCAAATCTCCGTGATCACCTGCAGTGATCGCAGTGTTCGCAGGGACACAGTAAAGCCGTTCGGTTGCTGCAATGCGGCAAATAAAAATGCCGTTCCCCCTCGAAGTACCAGTTGATCCGCTCTGGAAAAAGACAAATGATGACTCGGGTGTCCTGGAGAGACACGAGGAGGAACAATATGGCTAAAGTAACGCTGTCGGTGAACGGCCGTACAGTCAGCGGCGATTGCGACGATCGCACGCTTCTCGTCCAATTCATCAGGGAAAAGCTGGGGCTGACGGGCACCCATGTCGGATGCGACACCACGCAATGTGGCGCGTGCGTGGTGCATATGGACGGCAAGTCCGTCAAGAGCTGCTCCATCCTCGCCGTGCAAGCGTCTGGTTCGGAGATCACGACAATCGAGGGTCTCTCCGCCAACGGGGAACTGCATCCGGTGCAGGCGGCTTTCAAGGAACATCATGGCCTGCAATGCGGCTTCTGTACGCCGGGCATGGTGATGACTGCGGTCGACATGATCAATCGCCATGGCGGCGCGCTCGACGAGGCGACCGTTCGCCATGAACTCGAAGGCAACATCTGTCGCTGCACCGGATACCACAACATCGTCAAAGCCGTCCTTGCCGCCAATGCCGAGATGCATGCCGGCCGCCAGGCTGCCGAGTAGAAACGTCGACTTGCCGGCCGCTTGCCGCTGATCGTCGTCTGCAGCTGTCGGGCCGCCGAAATGCCACCGGGAGGATATCATGGGTGTTGAAGGAATTGGGGCGCGCGTCGCGCGCAAGGAAGACAAGCGATTTCTGACGGGTAAGGGGCGCTACACGGACGACATGGTCGTCCCGGGCATGAAGTATGCCTATTTCGTGCGCTCGCCGTATGCGCATGCCCGCGTCACGGGCATGGACACGAGCGCCGCCAAGGCAATGCCGGGGGTAATCGACGTCCTCGACGGCAAACAATTGCTGGCCGACGGGATCGGCAACCTGATCTGTGGCTGGATGATCCATTCCAAGGACGGTTCGCCCATGAAGATGGGTGCATGGCGTCCGCTCGCCCATGACACGGTGCGTTATGTCGGTGATGCGGTTGCGGTGGTTATTGCCGATTCGGTCGCCGAGGCGCGTGACGCCGCCGAAGCCGTCGTCGTCGACTACGAGGAACTGCCGATCGTCACGGACGCCGTCAGTGCACTCCGCGAAGGGGCGCCGCAAATTCATCCGGAAGCGCCCGGTAATCTGATCTTCGACTGGGAGATCGGCGACAGCTCGGCGGCCGACAAGGCGATTGCGGAGGCGGCCCACGTCACGGAAATCGAGATCCGCAACAACCGCCTTTCTCCGAACGCAATGGAGCCGCGCGCGGCACTCGGAATCTATGATGCGGCCGAGGATCATTACACCTGCTACACGACCAGCCAGAACCCACACGTGGCCCGCCTCGTAATGAGCGCGTTCTATAACGTGGCACCGGAGAACAAGCTGAGGGTCATTGCGCCCGATGTCGGTGGTGGCTTCGGATCGAAGATCTATATCTACCCCGAGGAAATCGTCTGTCTCTGGGCCTCCAAGAAGACCGGAGTTCCGGTCAAGTGGACGGCCGACCGTTCGGAAGCCTTCATGACGGACGCCCACGGCCGCGACCATGTGTCGAAGGTCAAGATGGCCTTCGACAAGGACAACCACATCACCGGCCTGAAGGTGGACACGATTGCCAATCTCGGCGCCTATATGTCACTCTTCTCATCCTCGGTGCCGACCTATCTCTACGCGACCCTGCTTTCCGGTCAGTACGCAATTCCTGCTATCCACTGCAATGTCCGGACCGTCTACACCAACACGGTGCCGGTTGATGCCTACCGCGGAGCCGGACGTCCTGAAGCAACCTACCTGCTCGAGCGGACGGTGGAGACCGCGGCGAGGGAACTCGGTCTCTCCCCTGCGGAACTCCGCCGGAAGAACTTCATCCGCAGCTTCCCCTATCAGACGCCGGTCATCATGGCCTACGACGCCGGTGACTATGAAGCGTCGCTAGAGGCGGCAATGGCTGCCGCAGACTGGAACGGCTTCCCGGTGCGCCGTGCGGAGGCCGAGCGCCGAGGCATGAGGCGCGGGATCGGTATGAGCTGCTATATCGAGGCGTGCGGTATCGCCCCGTCACAGGCCGTCGGCTCGCTCGGTGCTGGCGTCGGTCTCTGGGAATCGGCGGAAGTCAGGGTGAACGCGGTCGGCACGATCGAGGTGCTGACGGGTTCGCACAGCCACGGCCAGGGTCATGAAACGACCTTCGCCCAGCTCGTTGCGGATCGTCTCGGGGTTTCGATCGACAGCATATCGATCGTTCACGGCGATACCGACAAGGTGCAGATGGGTATGGGTACCTATGGTTCCCGTTCCGGGGCCGTCGGCATGTCGGCGATCGTCAAGGCGCTCGACAAGGTCGAGGCGAAGGCCAAGAAGATCGCCGCGCACCTGATGGAGGCCGACGAGAGCGACATAGTCGTCGAGAACGGCGAACTGAAAGTGGCTGGTACCGACAAGTCGCTACCTTGGTTCCAAGTGGCGCTTGCCGCCTACACCGCGCACAATCTGCCGGCCGGCATGGAGCCGGGCCTGAAGGAAAGCGCTTTCTACGACCCGTCGAACTTCACCTTCCCGGCCGGCTGCTACATCTGTGAGGTGGAGGTCGACCCGGAGACCGGCAAGACAACCATCATCCAGTTCGTCGCAGCCGACGATTTCGGCAACATCATCAATCCCATGATCGTCGAGGGGCAGGTGCACGGCGGCATCGCACAGGGCATCGGTCAGGCGCTGCTCGAAAACGTCGAATACGATCCCGCAACGGGTCAGTTGCTGACTGCAAGCTTCATGGATTACGCCATGCCGCGAGCGGACGACCTGCCATCCTTCAACGTCTCGCATCAGTGCACGCCCTGTCCGGGCAACCCGCTCGGTATCAAGGGATGCGGGGAGGCCGGGGCTATCGGTTCGCCGCCGGCGCTCATCAACGCCATCACCGATGCGATCGGCAACAATCACCTGAACATGCCGGCCACGCCGCAGGCCGTCTGGCGCGCCGTGCAGGCTCAGATCTAAAGGGGGACGGAGACCATGTACGCAACGAATTACCATCGCGCCTCCTCGGTCGAGGAGGCGGGCAGGCTTATCGCCGCAACAGAGGACGGCAAGTATGTGGCAGGTGGCCAGACATTGGTCGCCACCATGAAGCAGAGGCTTGCGCAGCCGAGCGATCTCATCGATCTTCGCCACATTCCCTCGCTCAAAGGGATCCGTGTCGATGGCCGTAACGTGACGATCGGTGCCGGAGTCACGCATATGGAGGTCGCCTCGTCCGACCTCCTGCGATCGGTCTGCCCGGCGATCTGCAACCTGGCCGGAATGATCGGCGATCCGCATGTGCGGCACCTCGGCACCATTGGCGGTTCGATCGCCAACAACGATCCGGCGGCGGACTATCCGGCCGCCATGCTGGGGCTCGGTGCGACCATCGTGACGGACCGTCGCGAGATCGCCGCAGACGACTTCTTCCGAGGGCTGTTCGAAACAGCCCTCGAGAATGGTGAGGTCATCACCGCGGTGCGGTTCCAGGTACCGGAAAAGGCGGCTTACATGAAGTTCTCCAACCCGGCGTCCCGCTTCGCGATGACGGGCGTCTTCGTCTCCAAGGGGGACGGTGGCGTTCGGGTCGCCGTGACGGGGGCCGGCTCGAACGGCGTCTTCCGTCACGAGGGGATGGAAGCGGCCTTGTCGGCCAACTGGGCTCCGGAGGCGGTCTCCAACGTGGCGGTCGACACGGACGATCTCATGTCGGACATGCACTGTAGCGCCGAGTACCGGGCAAACCTTATCCGTGTCATGGCCAAGCGTGCAGTCGCCGCGTGTTGAGACGACGATAGATCGACGAAAGGGCGGCGGCGGCCGCCCTTTCCTTTTGCTGCTTGACGTAGATCAAATCTGAGGGCGCCGCGATCGCGTAGCAGTGTGTTCTGAAGGGACTTAGGGCCGGCGCCTTTTGTCGCAGTTTAGAACGAATTTACAATGCCGGGGTTGACCGCACGCCCCGACGATCCCAAAAGGGATGTGGACATACTGGAGCTTGGCGATGGACTTCGAAGCGTTTTTCAAGAGCGAATTGGCGGGCCTGCATGAAGAAGGCCGGTACCGCGTCTTTGCCGATCTTGAAAGACAGAGGGGCAACTTCCCGCGAGCCACCCGCTACACGGAGCAGGGTGAGCAGGAAGTCACCGTCTGGTGCTCCAACGACTATCTCGGCATGGGACAGAATCCGACGGTGATCGAAGCCATGAAAGAGGCCATCGATCACTGTGGCGCGGGTGCGGGAGGCACGCGGAATATTTCCGGCACCAACCATTACCACGTCCTCCTCGAGCGCGAGCTTGCCGACCTGCACGGCAAGGAATCGGCGCTGATCTTCACGTCCGGCTATATTTCGAACTGGGCGACACTCGGCACCCTCGGTCAGAAAATCCCCGGCCTCATTATTTTCTCCGACGCGCTCAACCATGCGTCCATGATCGAAGGCATCCGTTATGCCAAATGCGAGCGTGTCATCTGGAAGCACAATGACGTGAAGGACCTCGAGGCGAAGCTCGCCGCGGCTGACCCGAACGCCCCCAAGCTCATCGCCTTCGAATCCGTGTATTCGATGGACGGCGACATCGCCCCCATCAAGGAGATCTGCGATCTCGCCGACAAGTACGGTGCGATGACCTACCTGGACGAGGTCCACGCTGTCGGCATGTATGGCGCGCGTGGTGGTGGCATTGCGGAGCGCGAAGGCCTCATGCACCGTCTGACGGTCATTGAAGGCACGCTCGGCAAGGCGTTCGGCGTCATGGGTGGCTATATCGCGGCCTCCGCGGCGCTCTGCGACTTTGTTCGTTCGTTCGCCTCAGGCTTCATCTTCACAACGGCGCTGCCGCCGGCGCTGGCCGCGGGCGCGGTGGCATCGATCCGCCATCTGAAGACCAGTCAGATCGAGCGCTTCGCCCATCAGGAGCGTGTCCGTCGCCTGCGAGCGATGCTCGACGCTCGCGGCATCCCGCACATGGTCAACCCGAGCCATATCGTGCCGGTCATCGTGGGTGACGCGGCCAAGTGCAAATGGATCTCCGACCTCTTGCTCGACAACTTCGGCATCTATGTGCAGCCGATCAACTATCCCACGGTGCCCAAGAAGACCGAGCGCCTGCGCATCACCCCGACGCCGCTGCATTCCGACGATGATCTCGAGAAACTCGTCGGCGCCCTGCACCAGCTGTGGTCGCGCTGCGCTCTCGCCCGCGCCGTCGCCTGACCGACCAGTTGCCGTTTCCATTTCGATGCGGATCATGTCACATGATCCGCATTTTTCATTTGGAGACTACAGGTTATGGGCATTGCCGAGCGTGTCGGCCGGGTGGTCGATGAGGCCATAAGTGAAGAGCAGGTTGTTGGCGCGGTCGTCCTCGTCTACCAGGATGGAGCACCACTTCTTCGCAAGGCTGCAGGATACGCCGACCGCGAAGCGCAAATCCCGGTCAGCCTCGACACCATCTTCCGCTTTGCATCGGTGACCAAGCCGATCGTTGCCGCGACAGCCCTGGCGATGATCGAGGCGGGATTGTTTCGCACGGACGATGCTGTTTCGGATTTTCTGCCATGGTTTCGCCCGAGGACACCCGACGGGCGCGAGCCGCGGATCACGGTCCATCATCTGCTGACCCACACCTCGGGGCTCGTCTACGATCCTGCGCTGGAAGTTCTTCCGCCGGAGCGAGCGGTGAGCCTCGGCCTCTCCAATACGGATCTGACGCTCGAGGAAAATTTCAGCCGCTGCAATGCCGTGCCGCTCGCCTTTGAGCCCGGCGGCCGCTGGGCCTATTCCCATGCCACCGACATTCTCGGTGCTTTGATCGCCTCCGTACATCGCGGCTCCCTGGAAACGGCGGTCATCCACTATGTCGCCGGTCCGCTGCGAATGGACGACGCCCGCTTTCATGTGACCGATCCGAAGCGCCTGTCGATCGCCTATGCGGACGGGACGGGGCGGCCCATAAGGATGCCTGACCCCTGGATCCCCGGAGACGAGGCGGAGTGGCGCGCACCCTTCTCCCCCGGACGGATATTCAATCCGAAGGCTTTCCAGTCCGGGGGCGCGGGGATGGCCGGTACGGCAGGCGACATTCTGAATCTGCTCGAGGCGTTCCGTCAGGGAGGCAGCCCGATCGTATCACCGGAGACGGCGGCGGCCGCTCTTTCAAACCAGATTGGCGACGTCGCGGGCGATCCGGGAATGCGTTTCGGATACCTGGGTGGGATCATCTCCGACTCGGCACTGGCGGGCACCTGCCTGCCGGCCGGTGCGATCCGCTGGGGCGGCGTCTATGGTGGCACCTGGTTCATCGATCCTGCCCGCAAGCTCACGGTCGTCAACCTGACGAACACCGCGCTCGAGGGCTGCATGGGGCTTTACCCGGAACGGATCAGAAGGGCCATATACGTGGAGGCCTGAAGTCCCTCAGAGAAGACGTCAGGCCGCTGCCATTTTGCTGACCACGTCGCGGGCACGCCGCCTCGCTTCCGCGTCGGCCTGCACGACGTCGGCGATTTCGTCGGCGGACCCTAGGCCCGCCAACTGGTCCATGACCGCCTCGACCACGTCCGCCATATCGAGGAAACCGATCCGTTCGGCGACGAAGGCCGCGAAGGCGGCCTCCTCCGCGCCGTTCAGGACGGCACCCTGAAGACCGCCGCGTTCGAGCGCCGTTCGGGCGAGACGGAGCGCCGGGAAGCGTGTCTCGTCCGGCGCTTCGAAGTCGAGCCGTGCGAGCTTGGCAAAATCGAGCCGTTCGACGTCGAGCGCAGATCGGTCGGGGTAGGAAAGGGCATATCCAATGGCGGTGCGCATGTCGGGTACGCCGAGCTGTGCAATGACGGAGCCGTCAACGTAGCCCACCATTGAATGTATGACGGACTGCGGATGAACGACGACCTCGATCTGGTCGGGGCGGACACCGAACAGATGCTTGGCTTCGATCATCTCGAAGGCCTTGTTGAACATCGTGGCGCTGCCGACGGAGATCTTCAGGCCCATCGACCAGTTCGGATGAGCGCGCGCCGCTTGCAGCGTTACGCCCGACATCTCTTCGCGGGTGCAGGCGCGGAACGGTCCGCCTGACGCGGTCAGGATGACCCTCTCCAGCGCATGCCGCTGGCTCTTGTCGAGGCACTGGAAGATGGCGCTATGCTCACTGTCGACGGGGATCAGCAGCCCGCCACCGGTGCTGACGGCGTCGAGGAAGAGCTCGCCGGCGGAGACGAGGCATTCCTTGTTGGCAAGTGCGATATTGGCGCCGCGGCGAGCCGCACGGAGAGTCGGCGCGAGACCGGCAGTCCCGACGATTGCCGCCATCACCCAATCGGCATCGAGCTCTGCTGCCTCGTCGAGGCCGCTCACGCCGGCCGCGACCGCGATGCCGCTGCCGGACAGCGCGTCCTTCAGGGCTGCATAACGGTTCTCGTCGGCCGTCACCGCGAGACGTGCGCCGAATCTCCGGGCCTGTTCCGCCAGAAGCTCGATATTGCCATTCCCGGTGAGCGCCATGATCTCGAAAGCGTCGCGGCCTCCCAGTTGGCGGACGACGTCGAGCGTGTTTGTGCCGATCGAGCCGGTCGAACCGAGAATGGTCAGACGGCGAGGCACCTCGGTTACCATGATCATTCCATATTCCGGAGATTGCTTCCCTTGCAAATGCGTCTACAAGGGAATGTGCGCGCCAGCAAGCTTTAGCTCTCGGGTGCAACAGGTCGGCGCTCAACGATGCAGTGAGGAAGACGTGAGCGCGCTGTCGCGATTTCTTGAGAAGAATGGCAGACCTCTCCTCGCTATCCTCTCTCTGTTGACACTGGCTGCCGGCACTTTCGCCCAATGGTCGGACTTTCCCTCCCTTGCGGTGCTATTCTGGTTTGCCGGTGGCGCCGTAGTGCTTGCAGTGCTCTTGGCAGAGATCGTTCGCTCCCTCTTGCAACGGCAGTTCGGGCTGGATGTTGTCGCTGCGCTCTCGATGTCTGCAGCACTCGTCTTCGGCGAAATGCTGGCTGCCAATATCGTGGCGCTTATGTATGCCGGTGGGCAGCAGCTTGAGAATTTTGCCGAAGGCCGGGCGCGTCGTGAGATGACGGCGCTGCTCGGACGCGTTGCCCGCACGGCCATGTGCTACTGTGGTAACGGGCTTGAAGAGGTTCCGATCGAGCGTCTCGTGCCGGGGGATCGCATTCTCGTCAGGCGCGGCGAGGTGATCCCTGTCGACGGCGTTCTTGCCGCTCCCTCGGCAGACATCGACATGTCGGCCCTGACGGGCGAGTCCATGCCGGTCCGGTTTTTCGAGGGTGATCAGGTGCCGAGCGGATGTGTCGGCTGCGGCGCGGCTTTCGACCTGATCACGGCTCTGCCTGCCGCCGAGAGTACCTATGCGGGCATCGTCCAGCTCGTGAAGAGCGCGCAGGACAGCAAGGCGCCGATGGTAAGACTGGCGGACCGCTATGCCCTGTGGTTTCTGATCGTGACTGTCATCATCGCGGGCGGAGCCTGGTGGCTGACCGGCGACCGGCTCCGGGCGCTCTCCGTTCTGGTTGTCGCGACGCCTTGCCCGTTGATCCTCGCGGTTCCTGTGGCGATCATCTCGGGCATGTCGCGTGCCGCTTCGATCGGTGTCCTGGTCAAGAGTGGCGGAGCGCTGGAAACACTGGCACGGGTAAGAACGGCAATCCTCGATAAAACGGGGACCATGACGACCGGTCGGGCCGGTGTCATTGACATCCGCACGATGAACGGTGTCGATGCACACGAAATGCTTAGGTTTGCTGCTTCGCTCGACCAGGCATCCAATCACGCCAGCGCCGAGAACCTCGTTGCGGCCGCCAAGGGGCGGGGACTAACCCTCAGCAACCCGGTGGACGTCGCCGAAACGCCCGGAAGCGGCGTCGAAGGTATCGTGGACGGACGGCGCGTGGTCGTAGGCGGCAGCACTTTCGTCAAGGAACATTCCCGGTCCGGCGACCCCTATGACCTCGGCGATAGCGTCCCTCCCGGATCGGCTGTTGTTGCGGTCGGCATAGACGACGAGGTCGCCGGTATCATTCTTTTGTCAGATCAGGTTCGAAGCGACGCCGTGGCGACGATCGCGGCCTTTCGCAAGGCCGACGTCTCTCGTTTCGTCCTGGCGTCTGGCGATCGGGCGGACGTCGTCCGGGCGGTCGGCGACAGGCTCGGGATCGACACGGCACATGGCGACCTGGCACCCGCCGACAAGGTCGAGATCGTATTGCGCGAGCGGGAACGCGCTCCTGTCATGATGATCGGCGACGGGGTGAACGACGCACCGGCCCTTGCCGCCGCAGACGTGGGTGTCGCTATGGGAGCCCGAGGTGCCGCCGCCTCCTCGGAGGCCGCCGATGTCGTGCTTCTGGTCGATGACCTCGGGCCGTTGGCGATCGCGGTCTCCGTTGCCCGCCGTGCTCGCATGATCGCGCTGCAAAGCGTAGCGGTCGGAATTGGGCTTTCGTTCACGGCGATGGCTTTCGCAGCGTTCGGTTATCTGCCCCCTGTCGAAGGGGCGATCCTGCAGGAAGTGATCGACGTTGCCGTCATTTTGAACGCCCTTCGGGCTCTTGTGCCACTTCCGAAGAATTGACCGCCGGGCGTCTTGCTGCGTCTGAGGGCCGGAACAAAGGGCAGCGGATAAAGGTTCTTCTGCGGCAAGTCCAACCGCAATGGAGAACCGCAATGGCAGAGAAGAATTTGGAAGATCTCTTCCACGAAACGCTGAAGGACATCTACTACGCGGAACGGAAGATCCTGAAGGCGTTGCCGAAGATGGCGCGCGGCGCCAGCAGCCAAAAACTCAAGGACGCCTTCGAGAAGCACAAGGAAGAGACCGAGGAACACGTCGAACGCTTGCAGCAGGTTTTCGAGATCATTGGCAAGCGTCCGCGCGCCAAGACGTGCCCGGCGATCGACGGCATCATCGAAGAGGGCGAAGAGATCATGGAAGCCTTCAAGGGGGCTCCGGCGCTCGATGCGGGGTTGCTGGCGGCTGCCCAGGCGGTCGAACACTACGAGATTAGCCGGTACGGCACGCTGCGTTCGTGGGCCGAGCAGCTTGGCCACAAGGATGCGGTGAAGCTGCTCGACCAGACGCTCACCGAGGAAGCGAAGACCGACGAATCTCTGACGAAGCTTGCCGAAGGCGCCGTGAATACGGCCGCACAGAAGGCGGCATGACTCCGAGGGCCGGGCAAAAAAGATTGCCTGGCCTTCCTCATGTCCTCATCTTCCGATCTTCTCCGCTCTCCCGAAGAAGTGCGACCAGCCTCGCTTCATCCGCGTAGAGGCCGGACTCCGGAACACTCAGGTCGAGTCGCGCGATAAGATCTCTCCTTTCCCCATCATCATTCAGTTCAGCCAGCGAAAGGATTGCGGGATGGACATAGCTCGCCCGGCAGACCGAGGGCGTGTTGTGGAGAGCTTTTGCCGCCGAGTGGCACATATCTTTGACGTGCGGCTGTTCTCCTTTGCGCAGCTGTGACAAGCCTTCGCGGAACGCTGCCAGGCTGCCGCCCCAGGTCCGGAAAGTCTTCGCCGAGACCGGAATTCCGGCAATTTCGCTCAGATAGGCGTTCAGCTGACTCGACTCGACGCGATGTAAGCCGGCGTCGTCCCGCCATGAAAAGAGCTCGCGTCCCGGCAGGTCGGCGATCTCCTCAAGAATTCTCTGCAGCCGCGGGCTTTTCAGCCGCTTGCTGACGCGTTTACCGCCCTTCGCCCGAAAGCGGATCTCAACCTGTTCGCCATCCAGGGAGAGATGCTGCTTGAGAAGCGTCGTCGCGCCATAGGTGTGGTTTTCCTTAGCGTAGGAACGGTTGCCAACCCGCAGATGTGTCTCGTCCAAGAGAACGATCAGGGCCGCCAGCAGGAAATGCGCCTCGTCCGACGGAGCACCAAGATCGCGTTCGACCCGGCGCCTTATGGCGGGGAGGCTCTCGGCGAAGCCGAGAAGATCGTCGAATTTCTGCTGACTACGCAGCGCCTGCCATTCCGGATGATAGAAATACTGCTTTCGATTCCTGGCGTCATATCCCGTCGCCTGCAGATGGCCATTCGCCTTGGTACAGATCCAGACGTCATGATAGGCGGGAGGTAAGGCAAGGGCCCTTATACGTTGCCGCACAATGGGATCGTCCAGAATAGATCCATCCGGCAACTGGTAGCTGAAGCCTCGGCCCCTTCGAACACGCCGGATGCCCGGCTCCTCGTCACTCACATAGACGAGCCCCGCCTTCTCTAAGCCGACGCGTCGGTCCGCGGACGAACTGTTTGATGACATGGGGACCTTGCGCGTTTACGCGAATGCCGGTGATTCACTACTCTCTGTCGACGAACTTGTTGAAGCGGCTCTCCTGCCCACCCTCGGTCTCCTCTTGGTACAGAAAAGCGAGTTCGCCCGAATCGAAGATATCGAAGAACTCCTGCCAACTGATCTCTTCCAGGTTCTCGTCCGGCTCACGGAAATCTATGCGGAGTATCCCGCCGCGGGATGCACCTTTCACCTTGGCAGGGCGGCCGCCGCGCGCCTCCGTCCATTTGCGGATCTCCTGATGATCGGTTGTCTGTCTTGCCGTGGTCATGACGTCCTCCGTGCGGCTTTGCGTTCTCCCGGCAAACAGCGCAGAATGCCGTAATGTTCCGACTGCCCGACGGCAGCACATCCCTTCTTCTACAACTGCCAGGAACAATGACCGCTGCAGGCCGGTTTCCTCCAGTGCCAGGGGCCGGGCAACACGGAGAAACGAACATGTCCGAACATATCGAGAATGCAGACGGGCAGGGAATGTTGCTGATCGGGAACGGAAGATCGCCGGTAACCTACCAGATTTCCGCCGTGCGAAGTGGAGAGCGATATATGGCGACCGCAACTTTGCAGGCACCCCGAGACTGGCTTCTGAAGCAAGGTTTCCGCCGGGAGGCGCTGCTCGAGCGTGACGGTGCGGAAACGATAAAATTATACCGTCCGGAAGGACTCGACGTCGCCGACGATGTCAGCGTCTCCCTTTCTTCCGAACCGCTGACCTGTGATACGCGTGAGGATCTCGTCCGCCGGTTCCCAGAGCTCGACCTTGCGCGGATGCACCGTCTTTAGAGCCTTTCGCCGTTGGTCAGATTTGCTTCGGTAGAATGACCTCCGGGTTTATGTGGCCAGCGACGACGCCACGCGGGCCTTCCGGTGGATAGCGGCCGCTTTCGTCCAGCACGACGCTGTAGAGCTTGTCGCTGCGAAATGCGCTGGCAATCGCTGTTGAGACGTCCTCGGCGGGTTTGGCGTGTACTTCGGGGAAGTCGGTTTCGGCTTCGGTCGCCACGATACGGGCGTCGCCTGCAGAGCGGGCGCGGACCACGATCTCCCCCTGCGACGGCGCATTCTGCCAGTTAGGATCATCCGGTTCCGCGAGTGGGACAAGACGATAGATTTGCAGCTTCTCGTCCATTCGATGTTCTCCTTCCGACGTGTCGTCGCCTCGGGAGCAACGCGCCAGCGCCGGTAGCGTTCCACGGCGGAACCTTTGCGGGACCTGAGGGTTCCAGTTATTGGCCGAAGACGAGGAGAAGAGACATGAAAAATGCCACGCCCAAGCCGGGGCGGCCCGGCGAAGTGTCGCAGTGGCCGCGCTGGGAGGGGCCTGAGGAGAGCCGACCTGCCGGCTATCTGCCTGGCGAAGGAGATGCCAGCTCGAATGAGCGCGGCCGCTCGCACGAGAAGACGCACGACGATGCCTTTATTGCGGCTCAGGTTGCCGCGCAACTCGAACAGAATCCCTTTGTGGACCCCGGGTCAGTAAGCGTCTCGGTGCACCAACGGCGCGTGGTGCTGGAGGGCGTCGTTGATTCGCCGGAGGCCAGCGTTCGGGCCGAGAAGGACGCCCTTTCCATCGAAGGTGTCTACGCCTGCGAGAACCGGCTCGAGGTAGGAGGGAGCAAACACGGGAGGGTACGTGATGGCTGATCTGGTCTGGTTCATTGCGGTCGCCATTGGTCCGGTCATGCTCGGAGCGGCGATCGCCTACGCGATGTTGCGTCAGAGGCGGCTCTCCGCACGCGAAAAGCATGAACAGAACGACGCGGTGCGACATCTCTACGAAAACGGCAGGAGATAGGCCGCGACGCAACGAGGGGAGGGGTAGGTGCAGACGAGCGAACATCTGAAACACGCTATCCAGATCGCGGCGGAGGCGCACGACGGGCAGATGGACAAGACGGGTCGCCCGTATTTCGAACACTGCCAACGGGTCGCCGCCGCACTGGTAGACGATGAAGCGAAGACTGTCGCTTATCTGCACGACGTAGCCGAAAAAGGGCGGGGCTGGACGGTCGACAGGCTGAAGGAGGAAGGCTTCTCTTCGCACATCGTTTCAGCGGTCGACGCGCTGACGAAAAGGGGGGAGGAAGACGAAGACGCCTTCCTGCGTCGCGTCTTTGGTCATCCGCTCGCCCGAGAGGTAAAGCGAGCGGATCTGGAGGACAATCTGTGGCAGGTGAACCTGTCACGCGGAAACGCGGACAAGTACGAACATGCGCTCAAGACGCTGACGGAATGGACGAACGGTTCGCTGCAATAGAAATGGTGATCCCGACGCGATTCGAACGCGTGACCCCCAGATTAGGAATCTGGTGCTCTATCCTGCTGAGCTACGGGACCACTGGGCTGCATCCATACAAAACGAGTGCCGGGAAGCCAAGCGTTTTTCCAGGCGACGGGGACGGCGGCTGCAATCACTCGGTGAGGCGCTGTTCGGCGAGACGTACCCAGTAGGACACGCCGTAGGCGATCGCCTCGTCGTTGAAGTCGTAGGCGGGGTGGTGGAGGCCTGCGGTCTTGCCGTTCCCGATCATGATGTAGGCGCCCGGCCGCGCCTGCAGCATGAAGGCGAAATCCTCCCCCGCCATTGAGGGGTCGACCTCCGTGTCGACATTTTGGCCGCCGACGATGTCGATTGCAGCGCGTGCCGCGTGCGTGGTTTCGTCGGGGTGGTTGACCGTCACCGGACAGGCCCGCTCGTAATCGACGACGACGTCTGCGCCATGGGCGGCGGCCACACCTTTTGCCACCTCGCGGATGCGATTCTCGGCAAGGTCACGGACTGCTTCATCGAGCGAGCGCACGGTACCACCGAGCATCGCCTCTTCGGGAATGATGTTATGGGTTGTTCCGGCTTGGAAGCGTGTCACCGATACCACGACAGAGCGAAGCGGATTGGCGTTGCGGGACGCAATGAGTTGAAGGTTGCCTACGATCTGTGCGCCAATCGCGATCGGATCGATCGTGTGGTGCGGCTCGGCGGCGTGGCCGCCGCGACCCTTCACTGTAATCGTGAACTTGTCCGGTGCCGCCATGATGCCGCCCTTGCGGATGGCGAAAGTGCCGACGGGCATGCCCGGCATGTTGTGCATGCCGTAGACTTCCTCGATGCCGAAACGCTCCATCAGGCCGTCCTGAACCATGGCGAGCGCGCCGGCGCCGCCTTCCTCCGCAGGTTGGAAGATCACGATGACCGAGCCGCGGAAATTGCGCGTTTCGGCAAGGTGCTTGGCTGCCCCCAGCAGCATCGCGGTATGACCGTCATGGCCGCAGGCATGCATCTTTCCGGGCGTCTTGGAAGCCCAGGCCTTGCCGCTGAGCTCCCGGATCGGCAAGGCGTCCATATCAGCGCGCAAGCCGATTGCGCGTCCGCTACCCTGGCCGCGGATCACGCCGACGACGCCGGTACGTCCAATTCCGGTCACGATCTCGTCGACGCCGAACTCCTGCAATTTTTCCGCGACGAAAGCCGCAGTTTCTTCGACATCGTAGAGAATTTCCGGATTCGTGTGGAGATGGCGGCGCCATTCACTAACTTCATGTTGGAGCTCGGCAGCGCGGTTCAAGATCGGCATCTGATTTCCCTGTCCGGCAGTGCTGGTGGCTTTCGATTCGTTTCCGAGAATGTGCCCCTCCTGATTGACCTATTCAATGGGCTTTGCCATTGGTGGCCGAGATAGGTTAAATACCGCAGGCTCTGAAGCTTCCAGATATTCGAGGAATTTCATCGTGCAGACGATGCAGACGTCTTTTCTGTTCGAAACGCGCCGGGTACGCTTCCTGGCCGTCATGCTGGGCTTTGTCCTGACCGCCTTGCCAACACTCTCCGCGGCCAATCCGAGGGTCGTCGTCGAGGTCAACTCGGGGCGCGTGATCGAACACGAGGATGCCTTTCGCAAGTGGTATCCCGCGTCGCTGACGAAGCTGATGACCGCCTACACCACGTTTCGAGCGGTGAAGTCAGGCCAGATTTCGCTCGAGAGCATCGTCACGATGAGCAAGAAGGCCGCCGACCAGCCGGCGAGCAAGATGTACTTCAAGCCGGGGGCACAGCTGACACTTGACAGTGCATTGAAGCTGCTCCTGGTGAAATCCGCGAACGACATCGCCGTGGCGGTCGCCGAGACCGTCGGCGGCTCGCTTGACAATTTCGTCGCCCAGATGAACGCCAATGCCGCTCATCTCGGCATGGATTCCTCACATTTCATCAATCCGAACGGACTTCCCGGGGAGGGACAGTACACGACCGCGCGAGATCTTGCCGTCCTTGCCGTCGCAATACGCCGGGAGTTTCCCGAATACGCCGGTTATTTCTCGCTGGAGGGGGTCACCACCGGCAAGCGCACCTATCCAAACTACAATCTGCTCATCGGCCGCTTCGATGGTGCCGATGGCATGAAGACGGGCTTCATCTGCGCGTCGGGCTTCAATCAGGTTTCTTCCGCTACACGGAACGGCCGGACGGTCATCTCAGTGGTGCTCGGTGCAGAGAGCCTCGGTGCGCGTGCCGACATGTCGGCAGAACTTCTCCAGAAGGCGCTGACAACCCGCTCGAGTGCGGGCGTTACGCTGGCGACGCTTGCACCGTACGGTGAGGGGCGTGACCAGGTGACCGACATCAGTGGTGATATCTGCTCCCAGACCGCGCGCAAGGAGCGCAGCGAGGGACGCGATGAAGAAGGTCGCATGAAACTCTTCTCCCCCTATATAAGGGAGATGGACCGGCCGCCGCGCGCGGTGTTTGCAGGCCTCCTGCCCGGCGGAGAAGTCTCAGCCCAGCCGGCGTCTGCAAGCAGCACCATCGCAAACGTACCGATCCCCATCCCGAGGCCTAATTTCTGATCCCGAGGGGTCCCGACATGCCTTCCATAAACGAACGCATTCCCGTTTCCATCCTGACGGGCTTTCTCGGGGCGGGCAAATCGACACTGCTCAACCGTATTCTCAAGGATCCGGCGATGCGGGATGCGGCCGTCATCATCAACGAGTTCGGCGAGGTCGGTATCGATCACATGCTGGTCGAGTCATCGAACGACGCCATCATAGAACTTGCCGACGGTTGCCTTTGCTGCACCGTGCGCGGCGAGCTCGTCGACACCTTGGCGGCCCTGGTCGACGGCATGCAGACCGGCAAGATCAAGCAGGTGTCGCGTGTCGTTATCGAGACCACGGGCCTGGCCGATCCCGCTCCCGTCATGCAATCGGTCATGGGGAACCCCGTGATCGCCAGTTACTTCGATCTCGAAGGAGTGGTCACGGTCGTAGACGCCGTGAACGGCCGTTCGACACTCGACAACTTCCCTGAGGCGGTCCGGCAGGTCGCGGTGGCTGACAGGCTGGTCCTCTCCAAGGCGTCGCTCGCGGACCCGGAGAGTCTGCCTGAATTGCTGGACCGTCTTGCGACGCTCAATCCACGGGCGCCGATCGCTGACGGCGACCATGACGAGGTCGGAACCGCAACGGTTTTTGCGAACGGACTCTATGATCCGGCGACCAAAATCCCGGATGTCGATCGCTGGCTCAGGGACGAGACAGCCGAACCCGACCACGCGCATGGGCACCATCATGAACACGGGCATGATCACCATCATAACCACAATGCGCATCATCACGACGTGAACCGGCACGGCGAGGCGATCCGATCCTATTCGATCGTCCATGACGGACCCATCGACCCGGCGTCGCTCGAGATGTTTGTCGATCTCCTGCGGTCGACCCACGGCGAGAAGCTCCTGCGGATGAAGGCGATCGTGCGAATGACCGATCGCCCGGAACAGCCGTTGGTACTGCATGGTGTGCAAGCCATCTTCCACCCGCCCTACCGGTTGCCCGCCTGGCCCGATCCGAGCGACCGGCGCACGCGGCTGGTCGTGATTGCCAAGGACCTGCCTGGAGCTTATGTGCGGGAGCTCTTCGATGCGTTCACGGGCAAACCGCAAGTCGACCGGCCGGACCGTGCGGCGCTGGAGGACAATCCGCTCGCCATTCCCGGCATGCGTCTGTGAGATGGCCTCAGCCCTTGCGGATGTGAAAGCGGTGGCTGGCTTCGCGCTTCTCGCTCGCGAGCAGGACGTGCCCGTTTTCGCTGCAGAAGTGAGGGATGTCGATCGCTGCGAGCGGATCGGTGGTTTCGATCCACAGTTCCGCACCGCGTTCCATGGTAGAAAGCCGCCGCCGTGTCTTCAGAACCGGCAAAGGGCACTTCAGTCCCCTGAGGTCGTAGATCGCTTCGGGGCCGCTCACTTCTGCCAGAACTTCCAGAACGGCTTCCTAGGCTCCTCAGCAGCCGGTGCCGCGGCCACCGGAGCGAGCGGGTTTGCCTGGGGCACCGGTATGCTCGCCGTCTGCGCAACCTCGGCGGCTTTCGCCGAAGGCTGAGCGGACGTGGCGGTCGTCGCGGGTGCGGCAACCGGCTTTGCCGCGATGTCCTTCTCCGCGACGATCTTTTCGAATTCCTCGATCTTCAGGAGCTTCCCGGCCTTGAGCGCGGAGCCCGTCGGCGCATAGGCGAGGTCGTGACCCTTGCGCATCTCGGCGACGAGAGCCTTGCGTTCGGCCTCGCTCGGGTCGTACCAGATCTTGCCGTCATATTTCTTGGAGGCCTTCGCGAAGTCGCGCTCGTACTGCGCATTGTAAGATGCAAGTGCCACCTGCAGGGTAGCGGGCGTCGTCATCGGCGGGCAGGCGGTCGTGGCGTTCAGAGTCTTGCCCTCCTCGACCTGCTGATTGAAGACGTATTTTCTGTCGCAGACGCCGACCTCGGGCGGACGCTTGGTGACTTCGAAGTTGTCGTAGCCGACCTTCAGCATCTTCCAGAATTCGTAGTGCGGGCTGTGCTGATGGCGCGCCATGTTATCGGCGGTCATGCGGAACGGGAAAGCCTGCAATTGAACCGTCTGCTGACCACCCTTGAATGCATCGCGGGCAAAGGCATAGATCTCCAGGATCTGCGCATCCGTCATCGAGTAGCAGCCCGAGGAAGAACACGCACCGTGAATCATCAGGTTGGAGCCGTTGCGGCCGTTCGCCTGGTCGTAGCGGTTCGGGTATCCCGTGTTGATCGCAAGGAAGTACTTCGAATTCGGGTTCAGGTGATAAGGCGAAAGCGGATAGAAACCTTCCGGTGCCTGACGGTCGCCCTCCTTGACCTTCGGGCCGAGGCGCCCAGACCAGGCGCATATCTGGTATTCCGCGATCTTGTCGAAACGGTTGTTCGTCTTCGCCTTCCAGATTTCCAGCACACCCTCTTCCTTGAAGATGCGCATGGCGATCGGCGAATTCCGCTCCATGCCCTTCGCCTTCATCTCGTCGCGGATGCGCGACGGCAGCTGGTATTCGACCTTGTTCTTGACAGTGGAGGGGTCGACGACGCTGTCCAGCGCATCGTTGCACCCTGCAAGCCCGATCGTGAGGGCAATCATCAGAAGAGCGGTTGGTTTCAAACGCATTCGGGATTCTCATCTCGAAAAAAGGGGTAACGTCGCCGATTATCGCGCGCTCGCCTAATATACGATCGCAACCTTCACAAATTGTAAACCATCATCGCGTCGCCCGCCGCGCCGGCGACTAGCACTCAAACAAAGCAGGATTATGGCTGCCCGAGGGTCTACTCAAAGCGAACGGCCGATATCGAGGAATTTCTGCCGGCGTTCCTGCCGTAGCCGGTCGCCCGACAGGCGGCCGAGATCAGTCAGGGCGGAGGCTATGACATCGCCTGTGCGGTCGATGACTGCGTCCGCATCGCGGTGTGCGCCGCCGATCGGCTCCGGAATAATGCCATCGATCACGCTCATCGCCCTCAGGTCCTCGGCAGTGATCTTCATATTCGTCGCCGCCTCCTTGGCCCTGGTCGAGTCACGCCAGAGAATAGAGGCAGCTCCTTCCGGAGAGATAACCGAGTAGATGGAATGCTCGAGCATATAGACGCGATTGCCGGTGGCGATGGCAATGGCGCCGCCGGAGCCACCTTCGCCGACCACCACCGAGACGATCGGGACCCGCAGATTGAGACAGGTTTCGGTGGAACGGGCGATCGCTTCTGCCTGGCCGCGTTCTTCAGCACCGATGCCGGGATAGGCGCCAGCGGTATCGATCAGCGTCACCACGGGAAGGCCGAAGCGGTCGGCCATTTCCATGATGCGGATCGCCTTGCGATAACCTTCCGGGCGGGCGCTGCCGAAATTGTGCTTCAGGCGCGATTTGGTGTCGTTGCCTTTCTCCTGGCCGATCACGGCGACGGGCGTGCCGCGAAACCGCGCGAAGCCGGCCTGGATCGCCGCATCCTCGGCGAACTTCCGGTCGCCGGCGAGCGGCGTGAATTCGGTGAAGAGCCTCGCTGCGTAATCGACGAAGTGAGGACGCTGCGGATGACGGGCAACCTGGGTCTTCTGCCAGGCATTGAGCTTGGAGTAGATCTCCTCCATCGCTTCACGGACGCGAACCTCTAGCCGCGCGATCTCCTCCGACGTGTCGATGCTCTCATCTTCTTCCGCGAGTTTCTTCAGCTCGTGGATCTTGCCTTCCAGGTCGGAGATAGGCTTTTCGAAATCGAGATAGTTGTGCATGAAACGCTTTCCGATCGTTATGCGCTTGCTTCAAGGGCGCGTGGCACCGGCGTTGCCGGTCCTAATCGTGGTTTTTCGCCACTTTGGCAAGAGGGTGATGCGTCTGAACGAGCTGCTGCAGGCGTTCATCGAGCACATGCGTGTAGATTTGGGTGGTCGAAATGTCCGAATGGCCGAGCAACTCCTGCACCACGCGGAGGTCTGCGCCGTTGGCGAGGAGGTGACTGGCGAAGGCGTGGCGCAGCACATGGGGGGAGATGGCGGCTGCGCTGAGGCCGGCGCGGGCTGCGAGACCCTTCAAGTCGCGCGCGAAGACCTGGCGCGGCAGGTATCCCTCCTTGCTCGCCGCCGGAAACAGCCAGAGGGCTTTCTCCTTCGTTTCCTTTGTCGTGCGCGCCAGCTCTTCGCCATAGGCCCGGACCGCGGCGATCGCGCTTCGCGACAAGGGAACGAGCCGTTCCTTGGCTCCCTTTCCGCGGATCATGAGGAAACGACCCTCCTGTGCGAGAACCTTGGCCGGCAGGGCGACAAGCTCGCTGACCCGCATTCCCGTCGCATACAGAAGTTCGAGCAGAGCCAACATTCGCAGTTTTGAGAGCTTGTCGGCTCCCTCGGCTTCGCTTTCCTGCTGAGCGAGGGACAGCAGTCTCTCGACGTCTGCGACGGACAGTGTCTTCGGAAGTGGGCGCGCCTTCTTCGGCGCATCGAGGATCGACGTCGGGTCGTCGGTGCGGATGCCCTCGGCGTAGAGGAACTTGTAGAACTGGCGCATCGCCGACAGACGGCGCGCCTGCGAGGTTTCCATGAAGCCGCGCTTCGCCAGATCTGCGAGATAGGCGGCGAGGTCGGCGGATTTTGCCTCCACGACACTCACCTTGCGCGGTACAAGAAATGACCAGAGATCCTCAAGGTCGTGTTCGTACGAGGCAAGCGTGTTGCCCGCGGCGCCCCGTTCCGCGCTCATCATTTCCAGAAACGCCTCGATGCGTGCTTTGCTGAGATCGGACACGGGGAGTTTCCTGCTTGCCTCGGCTCGGCCTATTCTTGGGGCGGGTTGACCCGCTCGGAGGGAATCCGGACCGTGATCTCCCGCTCCTTCGGCTCCACGAACAGGACGAGTGCGTACATTGTTCCGTAGACCATGGCCGCGATCGTCGCGCAGAAGAACAGGAAACGAAACAGGGTCGGCATCGGATCATCCTTCGTCCGCGAGCGCTCTTCCTATATGAAGAGGGCTTGCAGTCGTTGCAAGCCCGCAGAAGGTGCCTCTTTCGGTCCCCGTGGCTTGACGCTCGGCCCGCATTTGTCAATACCGTTCTCAAAAGAGACGCGAATAGGCCGATGACCGATTTGACCCCAACCGTTGCCCCGTCGCTGAGTGCACGTGCCCGCGCGGCGCTCGGGCGTAGAAATCTGGTCTTCGTCGGGCTGATGGGGGCGGGAAAGTCGGCGATCGGTCGCATGACGGCCTCGCAACTCGGCCTGCCTTTCGTTGACACCGATGCGGAAATCGAACGGGTATCGCGGATGACCATCAGCGAGCTCTTCGCGGCCTATGGCGAAGGCGAGTTCCGTGAGCTTGAGACGCGGGTCATCAAGCGGCTGTTGAGAACAGGTCCGCGGGTGATATCGACCGGCGGCGGCGCCTTCATCAACGAGAAGACGCGCAAGCAGATCGAGCGGGGCGGGATTTCGCTGTGGCTGAAAGCCGATCTGGACGTGCTTTGGGAGCGGGTCAATAAGCGCGACCACCGTCCTCTGCTCAAGACCGAGAATCCGAAGCAGACGCTCGAGAATCTCATGAACCAGCGCTACCCGATCTATGCCCTCGCCGACATCGCCGTGCAGTCACGGGATGAGCGCAAGGAAATCATCGTCGACGAAGTGCTCGAGGCGATCGTGGAATTCTGTACCAAAGGCCATAAAATATGAGTGAAGTTGAGAGTTCGGAACGCCTCGTTCATGTCCCGCTTGGTGATCGATCGTATGACATCCTGATCGGGAGCGGTCTGATTGCACGGGCGGGCGGCGAGATATCCACCCGTATCAAGGGGCGCAAGGCTGCGATCATCACCGATGAGCACGTCGGTCCCCTTTATCTGGACGCGTTGATGGATAGCCTCCAGACCGACGGCATCGAGGCCGTGTCGCTGAGGCTGCCCGCGGGTGAGAAGACCAAAAGCTTCGAGCACCTGATGCGGGTTTGCGACCTCCTCCTCGAGGCCCGCATCGAGCGCAACGATGCGGTTATCGCGCTCGGCGGCGGCGTCATCGGCGACCTGACCGGTTTCGCCGCGGGCATCGTTCGTCGTGGTGTCCGCTTCGTACAGGTTCCGACCTCTCTCCTAGCGCAGGTGGATTCCTCCGTCGGCGGCAAGACGGGTATCAATACGCGTCACGGCAAGAACCTCGTCGGCGTGTTCTACCAGCCGGATCTCGTGCTTGCGGACACGGCGGTTCTCAACAGTCTGAGCAAGCGAGAATTCCGGGCTGGCTATGCGGAAGTTGTGAAGTATGGCTTGATCGACAAGCCGGACTTCTTCGAATGGCTCGAACGAAACTGGAAGGATGTGTTCTCCGGTGGTGAGGCTCGTGCCGAGGCAATCGCCACAAGCTGCCGGGCAAAGGCCGAGGTGGTGGCCGCCGACGAGCGCGAACTCGGTCGCCGCGCGCTGCTCAATCTCGGCCATACGTTCGGTCATGCACTCGAAGCGGCCACCGGGTACGACAGCAGCCGTCTTGTCCACGGCGAAGGTGTCGCGATCGGTATGGTGCTGGCGCATCAGTTTTCCTCGCGCCTCAACCTCGCGAGCCCGGACGACGCCGAGCGGGTGGCGGCTCATCTCAAGGCTGTCGGTCTCCCGACGACAATGGGGGATATTGAAGGTGAGCTTCCGCCGACCGATATATTGATGCAGGCAATCGCCCAGGACAAAAAGGTCAAGGGCGGCAAGCTCACTTTCATCCTGACCCGCGGTATCGGCCAGTCGTTCGTCGCTGACGACGTCGCAGCCTCGGAAGTCTTCAGCTTCCTTCAGGAAAAACGGCCGGGCTGACGGCCGCCGTCGACTGCGGCCTTCTCGCAGCGTCCGTGTTCGTCCGGCAGACGCTTGACGGCAGCCTGATGGTCTGCCGTGGGGTCCGGTTCTACGGAGCAATGGATGATGGAGGGACGGTCTACCAGCGTGTCTCTTCGCCGGGAGCCGCTGCTTCGATCGCAAGGGCATGGAGACCGGCGTCGAATTCCGGCTTGAGGAGATCGGTAATCGCCCTGTGCCGTGCGACGCGGCTCATGCCGGAGAATGCGTCGGCCACGATACGGATGCGCATATGCGTCTCTCCGGATCCGGTCATGCCGGGCTGATGCCCCGCGTGCTGCATGCTTTCGTCGAGGACCGCCAGGCGCTCCGGGTGAAAGGTGTCGACGAGCTTGGTTTCGATGGCTGAACGGACCGACATGCGGGCTATCTCCGACTTTGCTGCGGGAGCGAAAAGCCCTCACAAAGCCAAGAACATTCTGATTTGTCAATTCTTGCCGTGAAGCAAGCGGGACCCCATAATTCGATGATGAACCTCGACTCAAAATACTTCGATCGCATCCGCACCCGTCGCAAGAAGGAGCAGGATGCCGGTCCTGCCACGCCGACGTGCCAGTGGGACGGCTGCGACAAGCCCGGTGCCCATCGCGCACCGGTTGGACGGAACGCCGAGGGGCAGTTTTTCCTCTTCTGCTTTGAGCATGTGAAGGAATACAACAAGGGCTACAATTACTTCTCCGGGCTGTCCGACACCGAGATCGCCCGCTACCAGAAGGAGGCGATCACCGGCCATCGCCCGACCTGGACCGTGGGTGTCAACAAGGCGGCGCGGAACAGCCCGCTGCATTCGACGTTGCGCTCCGGTACGGCCGGAACACACTCGCGTATCAAGGATCCCTTCGGTTTCGTCGGACAGTCGCGCGGCGCGGGTGCGCGCTTCCAGCCGCAGGCGCGGAAACTCAAGAGTCTCGAAGCCAAGGCGCTCGATACTTTGGGCCTTCCGGGGACCTCGTCTGCGAGCGAGATCAAGAGCCGCTACAAGGAGCTTGTGAAAAAGCATCACCCGGATGCAAATGGCGGCGATAGGGGCTCGGAAGACCGTTTTCGCGCTGTTATCCAAGCGTATCAACTGCTAAAGCAGTCTGGCTTCTGTTAGTCGAAAACGCTACGAAATACGCATTCTATATGCAGCCGGTCGTCGCCGCCCGGCATGGAGAGACGATGAGCAAAATTGACCTTGACGTGTCCAATCTTCCCGACACGACCATTTCGGTCCGGGAGGTGTTCGGAATTGACAGTGACATCCGTGTCCCGGCGTACAGCACCGGCGACGCCTACGTGCCGGATCTCGATCCCGACTACCTGTTCGACCGCGAAACGACGCTCGCGATTCTCGCCGGTTTTGCGCATAACCGGCGCGTCATGGTGTCGGGCTTCCACGGGACAGGCAAGTCGACCCATATCGAGCAGGTCGCGGCTCGTCTCAACTGGCCCTGCGTCCGCGTGAATCTCGACAGCCACGTCAGCCGTATCGACCTGGTTGGCAAGGACGCGATCGTTCTGAAGGACGGCAAGCAGGTTACCGAGTTCAAGGACGGCATTCTGCCCTGGGCTTACCAGCACAATGTTGCCCTCGTGTTCGACGAATACGATGCCGGTCGTCCGGACGTGATGTTCGTTATCCAGCGGGTCCTGGAATCCTCCGGCCGTCTGACGCTCCTCGATCAGAGCCGCGTCATCCGTCCGCATCCTGCGTTCCGTCTGTTTGCGACGGCCAACACCGTCGGTCTCGGCGATACCACCGGTCTTTACCACGGTACCCAGCAGATCAACCAGGCGCAGATGGACCGCTGGTCGATCGTGACCACGCTGAACTACCTGCCGCACGAGAAGGAAGTCGACATCGTGCTTGCCAAGGTGAAGAGCTTCGCCTCGACCGAGGCAGGCCGCGAAACCGTATCGCGCATGGTGCGGCTCGCCGATCTCACCCGCTCGGCGTTCATGAACGGCGATCTTTCGACCGTCATGAGTCCGCGTACGGTGATCACCTGGGCGGAGAATGCGGAAATCTTCGGCGATGTCGCGTTCGCCTTCCGCGTCACGTTCCTCAACAAGTGCGACGAACTCGAGCGCAATCTGGTCGCGGAACAGTACCAGCGCGCCTTCGGGGTCGAATTGAAGGAGAGCGCCGCGAATATCGTTCTCGGTGCGTAAGGAAGCATTCTGACGATGGCAGGACCGGGCGACAATATCAGGGCGAAGTCAGGCTCGGCGGCGGATACGGAGCCGCTGCGTCGGGCGATCACCGGGTGTGTCCGCTCGGTGGCCGGCGACGGCGAAGTCGAGGTGGTCTTCGCCAACGAGCGCCCAGGGCTCGCCGGAGAACGCGTGCGCCTGCCCGAACTCTCGAAGCGTCCGACGGCGCACGAGCTCGCGGTGACCCGCGGGCTCGGCGACTCCATGGCGCTGAGGCTCGCCTGCCATGACCAGAAGATCCATTCGGCGATGGCACCGCAGGGTGTCGATGCCCGCGCAGTCTTCGACGCCGTCGAACAGGCCAGGGTCGAATCGATCGGCGCCTTGCGGATGCGCGGCATGGCCGCGAACCTTCAGACGATGAATGCCGAGAAGTACGCCAAGGCGAACTTCTCGGGGATCAGCCGGCAGGAGGATGCCCCGCTCTCCGAAGCGATGGCCATGCTGGTGAGGGAAAAGCTGACGGGTGAGAAGCCGCCGGAAAGTGCAGGCAAGGTTCTCGATCTTTGGCGTCCCTTTATCGAGGAGAAGGCTTCGAGCGAATTCGAAGGGCTGAGCGGTGCCATCAACGATCAGCAGGCCTTCGCGAAGGTCATGCGCCATATCCTGAGCGCTATGGAAATGGCCGAGGACTTCGGCGACGAGTCCGAGGAAAGCGAACAGGAAGACACGACCGACGAGGACCAGCCGCGCAGCAACGAGGAAGAACAGGAAAGCGCCGAAGAAGACGCCGGCCAGGACTCTGCGCCCGCGGAGGAGAGTGAAGCCTCGCAGGAGCAGATGGAAGAAGGCGAAATGGACGGCGCCGAGATCTCCGAAGACGAGATGATGGACGAGGGCGAGGACGATTCCGAAACGCCCGGCGAAATGCGTCGTCCCGCGAGTCCGTTCGACGATTTCAACGAGAAGGTCGACTACCGGATCTACACCGCGGAATTCGATGAAGTCATCACGGCCGAGGAACTTTGCGACGAGGCGGAACTCGATCGGCTGCGTGCTTTTCTCGACAAACAGCTCGCGCATCTGCAGGGCGCGGTCGGGCGCCTTGCGAACCGACTGCAGCGCCGCCTCATGGCGCAGCAAAACCGCTCTTGGGACTTCGATCTCGAGGAGGGCTATCTCGACACAGCCCGCCTGCCGCGTATGGTGATCGACCCCATGCAGCCGCTTTCCTTCAAGATGGAGCGCGATACGCAGTTCCGCGACACGGTGGTGACGCTGGTCATCGACAATTCCGGTTCGATGCGCGGGCGTCCTATCACCGTGGCCGCGACCTGCGCCGATATCTTGGCGCGCACGCTCGAACGCTGCGGCGTCAAGGTTGAGATTCTGGGTTTCACGACCAAGGCCTGGAAAGGCGGGCAGTCCCGCGAGAAATGGCTCGCGAACGGCAAGCCGCCAACGCCGGGCCGCCTCAACGATCTTCGACACATCGTCTACAAGTCGGCCGATGCCCCTTGGCGCCGTTCGCGTCGCAATCTGGGTCTGATGATGCGCGAAGGCCTCCTCAAGGAGAATATCGACGGCGAGGCGCTGATGTGGGCGCATAGCCGCTTGCTCGGTCGTCGTGAGCAGCGAAAGATCCTCATGATGATCTCCGATGGCGCGCCCGTCGACGACTCGACGCTGTCGGTCAACCCGGGCAACTACCTGGAGCGGCATCTACGCGCGGTCATCGATCAGATTGAGACCCGCTCGCCGGTTGAACTGCTGGCGATCGGCATCGGCCACGACGTGACCCGCTACTACAGCAGGGCCGTCACCATCGTCGATGCAGACGAGCTGGCGGGCGCGATGACGGAACAACTCGCCGCGCTTTTCGAAGACAAGGCGCGGGCGCCGCGGGGCGATCGCTTGCGCCGTGCGGGCTAACCCCTCCATCTTCGTCCAGATCGGTGCAGCCCTCTTTGTCGGTGCGGCCCTCATGGTGCATGACGGGGTCGCCGAGGAGCCCGAGCGCATCGCCGTCGCAAGTGCGCCGATCCATTTCTTCGAACGCGCTTCGCAGTCTACCCGTTTCGGGTCACTCGAATTTCTAGGTGGACTGGAATTATCCTCCGCCGAGATGGCGTTTGGCGCCTGGTCCTCGATCCGCTTCCTGCCCGATGGGCGGCATTTCATCGGCGTTCTCGATACCGGGCACTGGCTGAAGGGCGAAATCCGGCGTGACGCCGAGGGGCGTCTCTCCGGTCTCGATGATGTATGGCTGACGTCGATGCGGGACGTCGACGGTAGCTACAATCAGAACAAGTGGTCGGTGGACGCCGAGAGCCTCGCGCTTCGCGGTGACGATGTGATCGTTGGCTACGAGCAGCGCCACCGCGTCACCGTCTTCTCCCCGCTTTCCAACTTTGAGACGGCATTGCCGGGCGAGTCGCTACCCCTTCCGTTCCCGACCGACGAGCTGCGCAACAATGGTGGATTGGAGACGCTTGCGCTGTCGCCCGCAGCGAGCCCTCTCGGAGGCACTTTGGTTGCCGTTGCCGAGAAGAGCCGTAACCGCGATGAGTATCGGATCGCCGGCATTCTCGACGGGCCGTTGCGCGGCGCCTTCCGCGTAAGAACGAGTGACGACTTCGATATTACCGACGGGGCATTCCTGCCCGGCGGTGACCTGCTTCTGCTTCAACGCCGCTTCAATCTTGCCGACGGGGTCGGGATGCGTATCGTCAGGATTCCTGGCGACATGCTGAGGCCGGGAGCTGTCGTCGAGGGACGGACGATCCTCGAAGCTGATCTCGGCTATCAGATCGACAACATGGAAGGGTTGGACGCGGTTCGGGCGGAAGATGGCTCAGTGCATCTCTTTGTGGTGTCGGACGACAACCATTCGATCCTGCAGCGGACGCTGCTTCTGGAGTTCCGCCTCGCCGAATGAAGAATGACCGCACGGTGCGAGCCTGCGGCCATATCCTGGTCGCGGATCCCGATCAGATGCTTTTCGGCGGCGCCATCGGGCGGACGGTATTCATCAGCGCCCCATAGGGCAGCAACATGACGAGCCCCACAAGCATCTTGACGGCGAAATCGCCGATCGCCCATGAGATCCAACGCGGGGCCTCGATGGCGAATATCCCGAGGATCGGTGCCGAGCCGATCGCGAAATCGTCGTTCGGGCCGATGATGCTGAAGACGGCGGCGAAGGACAGAGAGAAGAAGATCACCGTATCCATCACCGAGCCGAAGATCGATCCGAACAGTGGTGCCTTCCACCAGGTCATGCGACGCAGCCTGTTGAACACCGAGATATCGAGCAACTGGCCTACGAGATAGGCCGATCCGGAGGCAATCGCGATGCGGGGTTGCGACGTGGCAAAGGAGAGCCCTACGCCGACCAGAAAGCCGACGAAGACGACCTTGCGGGCGATCGAAGGGCCGAACTGGCGGTTCGTCAGGTCGGTGACCAGGAACGCCACCGGATAGGTGAATGCGCCGTAGGTGAGAATATCCCCGAGCTTGATGCCGGCAAGCTCGCCGGAGAGGGGGTACTGGACGAGGATGTTCGACGCAACCACGACGGCCGTCATCAACAGGCTGTAGACGAGAATATAGCGTGTCATCTGCATTTTTTTATCCTGGGTGATGCCACCAGTTGGAGGACTGTTTTCATGCAAAAGGAAAAGGCCTGGGCGGCGCAAGCCGCACAAGCCTCGGGATCCTTTGGACTCGAAAACGCTTACGCGGCTTCGGCGGTCTTCTTGACGATCTGGCGGCGCAGCAGGCGGGCGCGCATGCTCAGTTCCTTCTCGTCGGCCTTCAGCAGGAAGGCATCGAGACCCCCGCGATGCTCGACCGAGCGCAGGGCAGCCGCCGAAACGCGCAGCCGGAAACGCTGGCCGAGAGCGTCGGAGATCAGGGTGACGTCGCAAAGGTTCGGCAGAAACCTGCGCTTGGTCTTGTTGTTCGCGTGGCTCACATTGTGGCCCGACTGGACGCCCTTGCCGGTCAATTCGCAACTGCGGGACATGATACACCTATTCTTCTTGGCCATCGGATCGGTGCCGGAAAACCGGTGCGCAATCCAACTAGGCATGATTGGAAAGTTGCGGTTCTATAGTCAGACTGGCTGCGCACGTCAAGCCTGACAGCGGAGATTCCCGCGATTGCGTAGCCGACATGCTATTTTCTTGCCATGTTCTGGTTCAAAGGTAGCGTGCGCGGAAGGGAATTCAACCCTCACAGCTCAGTCTAGGGGCCGGACAAAACTGCATGAAGCGTTATCTCGACGTTCTGACGGTCGCACTCGCAGCGATGGCCTTTGCTGCGCCTGCCGGGGCTGACAGCGACATTCGATACGAGACCGAATACAACGTATCCCTCGGCATCCTGCCGATCGCCCATGCCTCGTTTGTCACAAAGGTCCTCAGCAGCGGTTACACCATTTCCGGCGATGTGAGGTCAGCCGGAATCGTCGACGTCATCGCGAAAATCTCGGCTCAGACCAGCGTCTCCGGCGTGTTGATGAAGGACCGGATGCAGGCGTCGCGCTACTCGCTCGTCTACAAATCCAACAACAAGGTTCAAACCTACGATGTGCGTTACCGGAACGGAGACGTCGTCAAGGCTGAGATCACCCCGACACCTAAGAAAAAGCCACGCAACTGGATCGAGGTCACCGACCGCGACCTCAAGTCGGTGCTGGATCCGATCAGTGGTATGATCGTGCCGGATGGTCAGGACGTTTGTCGCAGGACGCTGCCGATTTTCGACGGCGAGAGTCGGATGGATCTCGTCCTTTCACCCAAAGGGAGCTCGCGCTTTTCGGTCGGTGATGTCGAGGGGGAGGCGATCGTCTGCGCCATTCGCTACGTTCCGAAATCCGGTTTCCGTAAGGGGCGCAAGGACATCGAGTATCTGCGTCAGGCGACCGACATGGAAATCTGGTTTGCCAAAACGGCACTACTGAAGGTATATGCTCCGGTCTACGCCCGTGTGCCCACGCGCATGGGGCCGCTCTATATCAGGGCCGTAAAGTTCGACGGTTGACGTCACCGCGGGATCGCCAACGCCCCGCAAAGGGGGGAAGGTGAGAACTAGCGCTACGTTGATCGGGTTCACGGCCATTCTCATGTGGTCGTTCCTGGCCTTCTTTACTGCCGCATCGGGCAAGATGCCGCCATTTCAGTTGTCGGCAATCGCTTTCGCCATCGGCAGCCTGCCGAGCATCGTGGCCTTCGCCGTCAGGCCGGAACGTCTGAGGTCGCTGAGACAGCCTCTGAAGGTCTGGGTGACCGGCGTCGCCGGTCTTTTCGGCTATCACTTCCTCTACTTCACGGCGTTACGGAACGCGCCGGTCGTCGAAGCAGGGCTGATCGCCTATCTCTGGCCGTTGCTGATTGTCGTGGGATCGGCGCTGCTGCCGGGAGAACGGTTGCGCTGGTACCATGTGACCGGTGCTCTTGCCGGTCTCTCGGGCACCGTTCTGATCGTCGGCAAGGATGGCGTCGATTTCGATCCCGCCTATCTTCTTGGCTACTCGGCGGCCTTCCTCTGCGCTTTCACCTGGTCGGGATATTCGCTGCTGACTCGTCGTTTCGATGCCGTCTCGACGGACGTGGTCACGGGGTTCTGCCTCGCGACGTCGGTTCTTTCCCTCGTCTGTCATCTGCTGCTGGAAACCACTGCATGGCCAACCGACGCCTGGGAATGGCTGGCGGTGGTCGGGCTGGGGCTCTTCCCTGTCGGAGCAGCCTTCTATGCGTGGGACTACGGTGTCAAGAATGGCGACATCCAGATTCTAGGCGCCTCGAGCTACGCAGCACCGCTGCTTTCGACGCTGATCCTCGCTCTTTTCGGGTTCGCAGAGCCGAGCCTGCGCATTGCGCTTGCCTGCCTCCTGATTACCGGCGGCGCGGTTCTTGCCGCGCGCGACATGTTCCGGCGGCGACCGGCTCCGGTCGCCGGCTGACAGACGGGGCGGGCGTGTGGATATCGCGACCGGTGCCTGGCTGTTGTTCTCGGTAGTCTTCGGACTGTCGTACCTCCGCCTTCTCAACGAGCCGACAAGCACCCTTCGAACGGTTGTGAAGACTTTGCCGGTGCTGTTGCTTGCAGGTTTTTCCTGGTCGGCCGAAGCGCCGAGACTTCTTCTTGCGGCATTGTTGCTCAGCGCGGCAGGCGATGCCTTTCTCGCGCACGATGGGGAGAGGGCTTTCGTCGGCGGGCTCGCTGCCTTCCTGCTCGCCCACCTGATGTATGGTGCGCTCTTCGTTTCCGTGGCGACTCCGTCCATCGTGTTGAGTGAAGCCTGGCGAATTCCCGCCGGTGCCGTGTCGGTGGTGGCGATTGCCATCGTTCTTCCCCCGGTCAGGAGATACGCTGGCCCGCATCGCATGGCCGTATCCGTCTACGGCATCATTATCCTCGGGATGGCGCTGCTCGCCTTGCTCGTTCCGGCGCCGACTGTCTTTGTCGGGGCTGCCGTCTTCATGAGCTCCGATGCCGTGCTCGCCTGGCGCAGGTTCGTGCTGAAGTCAGACGACGCCTTGTGTCGGGCAGCCTCCTACTATGTCTGGATCAGCTATTTCGCAGCCCAGTGTATTCTCACCTGGGCGCTTGCAAGTGTCGCCGGCGGCCTTTAGCCCTGCCCCGGCGACCATCCGGGCGGCGCCATCTCGAAGGCGGAGAACTGAAAGCCCGGCGCGACGGTGCAGCCGACCAGCGTATAGGCGCCGAGACTTTCGGCGGCTTGCCAGCAGTTGGCCGGGATCACGGCCTGAGGGCGTTCTCCAGTCAACACGGCAGGGCCGAGGCGGATCGTCTCCACGGTCATTCCGTCGGGGGCGTGGCGGAGCGCGAGCGGCGCTCCGGCATAGTAGTGCCAGACCTCCGCCGCATCCCTGACACGATGCCAGTGCGACCGCTGGCCGGCCGTCAGCAGATAATAGATAGCCGTGGAATGGCCCCGGCCTACGTCAGCCGCATCGCGAAAGGTTTCCGAATACCAACCGCCTTCGGGATGCGGCTGCATTCCAAGGGCTGCGACGATGTCCTCGGCGCGCATCAGAAGTGATCCTTGCGCCGGCGGATCTCCGCAAAGACCTCCTCGTTGGTCCGGCCTTCCATCAAGAGATTCCGGCGGATTGCCGGGTCGGCTGCGCGGAGGAAAGGATTGGTCTCCTTCTCGAGCCCGATCGTCGTCGGGATGGTGAACTTACCTTCCGCCCGCAGCCTCTCGATTTCGCCGGCGCGCGCTTTCAGGCGCTCATTGTCAGGGTCGATGGTCAGGGCGAATCGCGCATTCGCCAACGTGTATTCATGGCCGAAATAGACTGCCGTCTCGTCGGGCAGGGCTGCAAGCTTCTGCAGCGAGTGCCACATGTCGGCCGCCGGGCGTTCGAACAGTCGGCCACAGCCGAGGGCGAAGAGTGTGTCTGCGGCGAACAGCAGCTTGCTGTCCGGGAAGTGATAGCAGATGTGCCCGGCGGTGTGACCGGGAGTCTCGATTACCTGAACGACATGGCCTCCGAAATCGAAGGTATGTCCGTCACCCACCGCCCGGTCGATCCCGGGAATCGCAACGGCCTCGTTGCCAGGTCCGATGATCTCGCAGCCATAGCGATCCTTGAGGGCAAGATTGGCCTCGACGTGATCGCCGTGGTGATGCGTCGTCAGGATGTGGGTGATATTCCAGCCTCGCCGATCCGCCACTGCGGCGATCGGGGCGTACTGCGGAGCGTCGATCGAGGCCGTCAGATTGCTCTCGAGGCAGTGGAGAAGGACTCCGAAATTGTCGCTGCGGCATAGGAAGATTTCGAGTTCCAGAGCTTTCATGAGGTCGGTCCGTCTCTGCTTCGTCGCGCGGAATGTAACGTCTTTGGCCTTGAAGTCCAATCCGCGGCTGATATCAATTGCTCATGCACGTCGATATCGTCGATCTCCGCCAGTTCTACCATTCGCGGCTCGGTCGGATGGCCGAGCACTCGATCGCAATGGCGCTCGCGTCGCTTTGGAGTCGGCTGCCGCAGGAGCGGCTCGTGGGGCTCGGCTATTGCGTTCCGTTCCTGGATCGCTTCCGAGCCGATACCGAGAGAACCTTCGCCTTCATGCCAGCCGGACAAGGCGCGGTGAACTGGCCCGTCGGGGAGCCCTCGGCCACGGCCTTGGTCTTTGAGGAGGAGTTGCCTCTTCCGGACTCATCAATCGATCGTGTGTTGATGGTTCACTCGCTCGAGTTCGTTGAAGACCCGCGCGAGACCCTCAAGGAAATCTGGCGCGTGCTGGCGCCGGGCGGGCGGCTGGTGATCGTGGTGCCGAACCGCCGCGGCGTCTGGGCGCGGATGGAACATACCCCGTTCGGCTCGGGCCGCCCGTATTCTCGAGGCCAGCTCGCCACCTTGTTGCGGGAAACAAATTTCACCCCCGGGGCAAGCGCCGAGGCACTGTTTTTTCCGCCGTCGAAGATACGAGCCGTCCTGCGGCTGCGGCGAAGCTTCGAGCGGCTCGGCCGCTTCATCTGGCCGGCCTTTTCCGGCGTCATCATCGTCGAGGCACAGAAGAGGCTCTATCAAGGCCTTCCGGTGAAGGCACGTGCTTCCCGTCGCGTCTTTGCTCCCGCTCTGGCTCCGCGTGGTGTGCCGACCGCCCGCCTGCCGGCCGACGTGTGAGCCTGTCCGGCAGGCGTCGAACCCTCGACAAATGGCGGTTTCCGTTCTAATGGCTCTGAACCCGAAGGCCGCGCGTCCGCCCGGTTTTTCTCACGTTATCAGCAGTTCGACGAGCAGCGACATGACCAAGCCTACGCCGCGTCCCGGAATTCTCGACATCGCCGCCTACGTGCCGGGCAAGGAGCATGCTCCGGGCGTAGAGCGTGTGTTCAAGCTCTCGTCCAACGAGACGCCGCTCGGTCCCAGCCCGAAGGCGATAGAAGCCTTCAAGCAGAGCGCCGGCCATCTCGAGCTTTATCCGGACGGGCAGGCAACGGCCCTGCGCGAGGCGATCGCCGAGGTCCATGGCTTGAACATGGCCAACATTCTCTGCGGCAACGGCTCGGACGAGTTGCTCGGCCTTCTCTGCCATGTCTATCTCGGACCGGGCGACGAGGGCATCATCACTGAGCATGGTTTCCTCGTCTACAAGATCCAGATCATGGGTGCCGGGGCGACGCCCGTGGTGGTGAAGGAAAAGAACTGCACTGTCGACGTCGACGCCATTCTCGCCGCCGTCACCGAAAAGACGAAGATCGTCTTCATCGCCAATCCCGGCAATCCGACCGGGACCTACGTTCCGGTCAGCGAGATCCGCCGCCTTCAGGCCGGGCTGCCGGCTCATGTCATCCTCGTCCTCGACGCCGCCTATGCGGAATATGTTCGCCGCAACGATTACGAGGCCGGCATTGAGCTTGTTTCAGGCAATCGGAACGTTGTCATGACCCGCACCTTTTCGAAGGTCTACGGGCTTGCGGCGTTGCGTATCGGCTGGATTTTCGCCCCTGCGGAGATCGTCGATGCCATGAACCGCGTGCGCGGTCCCTTCAATCTCAATGCGCCGGCGATTGCCGCGGGTGCGGTGGCGATACGGGATCAGGCGTTCGTCGAAACGGCAGTGGCTCACAACCGGCTCTGGCTGGATCGGGTGACGGAGGCACTCAAGGAGATGGGTCTCGAAGTGACGCCTTCGGTCACGAATTTCGTGCTCATTCATTTCCCGGATGCCGAGGGCAAACGTGCCCCGGACGCGGATGCCTTCCTCACCAGCCGCGGCTATATCCTTCGTGCCGTCCGTGGCTACGGGTTTGCCAATGCACTGCGGATGACAATCGGCAGCGAGGAAGCCAATCTCGGCGTGATCGACGCACTCCGTGAGTTCATGGGACGCAACTGATGACAGAGGTCCACTTCGACAAGATCGCGCTTATCGGCATCGGTCTCATCGGTTCCTCCATTGCACGCGACGTGAAGGACCAGGGACTGGCCGGTGAGATCGTGATCTCGACGCGTTCGGCGGATACGCTCAGACGAGCGAGGGAATTGGAACTCGGCAACAGTTACACACTCTCCGCTGCCGAGGCCGTCGAGGGCGCCGACCTCGTCATCGTCTCCGTTCCGGTCGGCGCGTCCGAAAGCGTCGCCAATCAGATTGCGCGGCACCTGAAGCCCGGCGCGATTGTCACCGATGTGGGATCGACAAAGGCGTCGGTCATCGCTCAGATGGCTCCACACATGCCGCCGGGCGTCCACTTCATACCCGGGCATCCCATCGCCGGCACCGAGAAATCCGGACCGGATGCGGGATTCTGCGGCCTTTTCAAGGGGCGCTGGTGCATCCTGACGCCGCTGCCGGGGACCGATACCGAGGCGCTCACCCGCCTCAGGGCTTTCTGGGAAGCGCTGGGGTCCAGGGTCGACGAGATGGACCCGAAGCACCACGACAAGGTGCTCGCGATCGTTTCCCACCTGCCACACATCATCGCCTACAACATCGTCGGCACGGCGGACGATCTCGAGACGGTCACGGAATCGGAAGTGATCAAGTATTCCGCATCCGGCTTCCGAGACTTCACGCGTCTTGCGGCGTCCGATCCTACCATGTGGCGCGACGTTTGCCTGCATAACCGCGACGCCATCCTGGAAATGCTGGCGCGCTTCTCGGAAGACCTCGCCTACCTGCAGCGTGCCATCCGCTGGGGGGAGGGCGACAAGCTGTTCGAGCTATTCACTCGCACGCGGGCGATCCGCCGCTCGATCGTCGAAGCGGGCCAGGACGTCGACGCGCCCGACTTCGGCCGACACGCCCTGGACGAGAAGAAGAGCTGATCATCAGAGCGGCGGAAGAACGCCGATCGGGATTATGCCGACGGAGACGACGCCCTCGCGTAGGCTCAGTTCGGCCGAGCCGGAGTCCCTGCCACCGAAAAGCGCAGTGAGAACCTTCGCCGCACTCGCGAAATTTTCGGACGAATCAGGGAAGGCAGTAGTCAGCGCGTCTTTCCAGCCCTCGACCTTCTCGAGCTCCAGGTGGAGCTTGCCGGACAGGTTGCCATCGTCGCCGACAGACACCGGACCGCTGACCGTCAGAACGCGCCCCTCTCCAAGGTCGATCACAAGCCGGCGGATTTCGCCTTCGCTCCCGTAAAGCTCGGTCGCAGCCGCGTTACGGACCGGATCGAGAAGGGTAGCCTTGCCAAGCATCGTCACGTCGACGCTCGCGGAGAACGGGGGGAGGGCGAGCCGCGTAGCGTTCGGAAGCGTTACGACCGTGTTTTTCACCAGGGCGGCGGCGTCGAGGTCCTCTCCGTTGCGGCGGACATGGAACTCCCCGTGCTCGCCTCGCACGGAAACGGTTCTGCCGCCAGCCACCGCCGTGACGTCGACCTTCAACCCTTCGGCGACAAGTGAAGAGCGAGACAGGCCGTCGAACCAGGCGCTGACGCTGGAGCGCAGCTTGTCCCATTGTATCGAGAAGGAGAAGCCGAGGGCTGATCGCAATTCCGCCGGGCTATCCATCTCCCATACGAAATGGCTTGGCGCGTAAACCTGTGCGGCGGAACGGAACGCGCCGAGGGACGCAGAAATGCCGTTGAAACGATCATCAATGGTGATTGCCGAACAGAAGAGGCCGATCCGGAAGGGATAGCCGCGGACATCGATGTCCTTGCAACGAACCTCCGCTCCCGCGGCATTTCCGCCGCTGAGGAGTTCTGCAACGCGCTTCTGCATCATGGTTGCGGCAAGCATCCAGCCTCCGCTATAGACGGCTGCCGCGACTACGACGAGTACGCCGAGCAGGACGACTTTCCGCGTCGCCGTTGTCTGACCGGATTGGATTGACGAGGTCATCGGGCACTCCATGATGGGAACGATTTCAAACCACTGAGATGATGTCGGATATGGACGAATTTTGGGTCTTTGGCTACGGATCGCTGATGTGGAACCCGGGTTTCCCGTTTGTGGAGAAGGTGCACGGACGGGCTTTCGGCTACCGGCGCTCGCTCTGCGTCCATTCCTGGGTGCATCGTGGAACCGAAGAGAGACCGGGTCTGGTGCTGGGGCTCGATCGCGGTGGCTCGTGCCGCGGCGTCGCCTTCCGTGTCGCTGCGTCGGAGCGGAACGCGACGCTCGATTATCTCCGCGAGCGCGAACTCGTTACCCATGTCTACCGGGAGCGTTCGATGCCGATAGCGCTTGACGACGGCCGCACCGTCTCGGCTGTCACTTACGTGGTGGATCGCAGTCATCGGCAATATGCCGGTGCAATGACTGTTGCCGAGGCCGCAGGCATCGTACGCCATGCCGTCGGGCAATCCGGTCCCAATCAGGCTTATGTCGCCAATACTGTCGCGCATCTGCAGGAGATGGGCATACGGGATCATTGGCTGGAGCAGGTGGTCGAGACGATCGGGCAGCCGGCCGCCTGACCGCACGGCCGTCTGGCCTCAGTGGCGCTCGCCCTACGTTGTCGCTCCTTTCGCGAGTTCACTCAGTCGTCGCTTCGCCGTTGGTGGCAGCGGAACGTGCGGGTTATCCCTCGCCGTCTCGACCAGCAATTCGTCGCTTGCCGCCTCGAGCACCTGCATCAGTTTCTCGAAGAAAGCATCCGGATCAAGGCCGGGCTCGATCGGAGGCAGAATCCGGACCTTGAAGTGTCCGGGGAAACGAAGGAACTTGCGGCGCGGCCAGAAGAGGCCGGGATGCATCGCCACCGGCACGACCGGCACCTGAAGATCGCGATAGAGCCGAGCGATACCGTATTTGTATTCAGGATGCGCACCTGGCGGACGGCGTGTTCCCTCCGGATAGATGATGAGCTGGCGGCCGTTGCGCATCTCGTAGGCCGTTCGCGCCATCACTGCCGCCATGACCTTGCCGCGTGCCCCGCGGTTCACCGGAATCATCCGCTGCTTCTTCGCATACCAGCCGAAGAGGGGGATCCAGAGCAGTTCGCGCTTCAGAATGTAGACCGGGTCGTCGAGCCAAGGCAGCAAGGCGAAGGTATCCCAGAACGACTGATGTTTCGGCGCCAGAATGTATCCACCCTTGGGGAGGTTCTCGAGCCCCTCGATCGTGAATGTCGTGCCGACGATCGTTTTCATCAGCCAGTGGCAGGACAGCGCCCAGTTCTTCGGAATCGAAAATGCCTTCTTGCGCGGCAGCACGAAGTAGATCGGCGAAAGCACGATCATGCGCAGGATAAGATTCAGATAGAAGGCTGTGTTGAAGAGAATGGAACGCAAGGCGATCATGAAAGGCTTCCCGCGGCGTGATTGCGACGTGCCTATACGAAATCGGGGCGGAGAGAAAGCGCCTCGCGCCGTTATCATTGGACTGATTTGGCGAGCGTCGCGCTCGAGCGCAAACCGTCTCCCATGCTCCAGCCCACGCTGCCGCGCGCGAAGGCGACCAGGGTTTTTCCGTACTCCGCAAGCAATGTTCGTAGAACGCTGGGGTTGGCGAACCAGTTCGTGGTCTTGAGATCGGAGTTCACGACCGGGTACGCGATGAATTCCGTCGCGCGGTCGATGCGCCGGAGTTCCATGAGACTTCGCGGCATATGATAGTTGTTGGTCACGACCAGAACCCGGGTATATCCACGGTCGTGGATCCAGTGGGATATCTCGTTGGCATTACCGATGGTGTCGAGTGCCTGGTAGCCGATGTCGACGCAGCAATCGAAGAGATCGTTGGAGCTTTGTGTCATCCGTCGGATCTGGGATGGAGTCGTCGCAGGGTGCACACCAGAGATGAGCAAGCGTTTTCCCGAGCCACGGCGGAGGAGATCGACTGCCTGGTCGATTCGCTGATATCCGCCGGTCAGAACGACGATCGCATCGGCGCGGGGATCCGCGGGCGGTTTCAGTGTCGTTACATGGTCGGCAAAGCGCAGGAAGCCGGCAACGACCACGGCGCAGGCGAATATGGCGATGATGCCGCCATAGCGCAGAACGCGACGCAACGGTCCACGCCGCGCGAAGAGGCCGTGCGCGGGACGTTGCCGCGGCATCTTCGGACTTGCTGTGATCCGTGACATCCGACCCATCGTCATATGTTGTGCATACCGCCCTTTTGCCATGGCGAACAGGCGGCTTTGTGGCAAGTCAACAGGCTTTCTTCAGTCGTTGATCAGTCCGTCCGTGCGCGCCGGATCCGAGCGGATCAGATCGATTTCGTAAATGGTCCTGATAACGGTGAAGCGAGCGGTCAGGGTCGTCAGCAACGCAATGACGATCATCGTGGCGAAAATGCCCAGGTACCCCATGAAGCCGATGCTGAAGGTGCCGAAGAGCGCCGCCGTCTGGTCGCTCTCGGGCGTGGCGAGCGATCGGCTCTGCCAGTAGCCTGCCAGCGCGAAGAGCGAGGCAGCGGCGAGGCCTCCTGCCGTCGCTCCCTTGAGACTGATCTTCAGGAAGTGCTTCTGGAACTCTTGCGCCACAAACGAGCCCTCGGCACCGACGAAATGCAGGACCTCTATGATATGGCGGTTGCCGGAGAGCGCACCGCGAGTCGCGAAGACCACGGTCAGCACCATGGCAACAAAGACCAGCAGCAGAATACCCGAACCGACGAAGACCGTGGTTCGCGCCATGGAGACGAGACGGTCCACCCACGTGCGGTGATCGTCGAGGAAGGCCTGCGGGACCTCCTCTTTCAGGAGCGCGCGCATTGCGGCGAAGTCGGGCGGATGCGTCTCGTCTATGGTGATGATGACGAGGCGCGGTACGGGAAGGTCGTTGATGTCGAGCCCGCTGCCCAGCCAGGGCTCAAGGAGGCGGGCGGTCGCATCGTCGTCCATGATCGTGCCGTCCTTGGTGCCGACGAAAGTCAAGGCAAGGTCGCGGGCGCGCACCAGGGCCTTGTTCATGTCGAGACCGTCTTCAGGCTTGATCTGTATGGTGATCTCACGCGAGATCTGGCTCTGCCAGCCCGCGGCGGTCGCCCGCACCATGCTGACAGCTCCGAGCGTCAGGCAGGCGAGAAAGGCCATGATGGCGATCACCACCATCAGCGCATTTCCCTGAATGTTGGAGGCAGGCAGGATCGGGGCCGTGGGGCGGACATGCATTTCCGTCCGACGCTGTGGCTGCTTGCTGCGGGGAAGTGCGCGTTGAAGATCAGTCATAGATTTCCAACCGTCCGTCGGTGAGGATCATGCGGCGCGCGTCGACCTGGTCCATCAACGAGAAATCATGCGTCGCGATGATGACTGCGGTGCCAAGACGATTGAGCTCCAGAAAGAGGCTCAGCAAACGTCGTGCCATCGGTGGATCGACATTGCCCGTCGGCTCGTCCGCGAGCAGGATTTCCGGGCGGTCGATCAGTGCCCGTGCGATCGCCACGCGCTGCTTCTCACCGCCGGAAAGGACCGGGGGCAGCACATTGATGCGCTCGCCGAGGCCGACCCATTTCAGGAGCTCGATGACATCGCTCCGATATGCGGCCTCCTCCTTGCCACGAACCCTCAGGGGCAATGCGACGTTCTCGTAGGTCGTGAGGTGATCGAGAAGCTGGAAGTCCTGGAAAACGATGCCGACACGCCGCCGCAACATCGGCAGCTCGCTGCGCGGAATCTGTGTCACGTCGCGACCGAAGCTGCGGATGAGCCCGCGGGTCGGTTGCAGCGACATGAAGAGCAGACGCAACAGTGTCGTTTTGCCGGCTCCCGAGGGACCGGTCAGGAATTGGAAGGAGCGCTTCGGGATGTCGAAGGTGAGATCTCTCAGGATCTCCGGTCCCATTCCATAGCGCAGGCCTACATTTTCGAAATGAATCAACGGACAGGTCCGGTCTGACAGTGCTCGAGTTCTGGCGACTTGTTAACGCACTCGGTTAACAGACGGTAAACTGGCGTCGAAAGACGGCCTTCCAGGCAGATCTTTGCGAAGCATTAACCATTCAAATTTACGACTGGAGAGGATTCGTTTCAATGGCCTGTTTTGCGGCGCCTTGATGGGCCGCGCAGCGAGGGCAAGATGAGCGCATTCCGCAATCAAAGACGGACGGCCGAGGCGACAATCGACCTGCTGCCGCCGGAGCGCCCTGCCCGGGGAGCGCACCCTTCCACGCGCCGTGCATCCGTCGCCGATGTCCTCGATGCGCAGTTCATCACCATCGCGAAAGTCGACCGTGCGACCGTTGCGCGGAGCTGGTGCAACGACAATCACGACGCTCGGCAGGCAAGGCCGATCCGGCGTCGCGAGTCCCTCTTATCCACTCTGGTCGGCAGGCTGGTCACGGGCATCGAGGGAGCCCTCGGACACCTGTCTGACAGAAACTTCGCGGTTCTTGTGGCGGCTGTCTTCGGCTGTGTCTTCGCCGTCGCGGGTCTGCTTGCCACGCCGGAGCAAGCCCTGCCTGTGCGCGTCGCCGCACTCGACATCACGCATGTTACGCTCACGCCGCAGGACGCAAACGGAATGCGGGTGCTGCTCGTGAACGCGATCATCGAAAATCGCGGCCCGGAGCAGAAGCGAATACCGCGGGTTCGGGCGGACCTCATTTCCGGCGGGCACGTCGTGGCCAGCACCTTCATCGATGGCCCTGCCGGATCGATCGACGCCGGCGAAAGTCGCGGCCTTGCCGCACGTCTTCGGCATCCCGGTGGAAAATTGCCGGAATTGCGGCTTTCTTTCGCGGAAGCGGATGCTCATAGCATCTGATTGTGCTATCGCCGGGCGGCAAGCATGTCGGCAACCACATGTCGTCGACGGTCTTTCGTCCCATGGAGTGAAGTATGCCGGTCGTGCGCGGAAAGAACATCGAGCCCCTCTATACCGCCGAGCAGATTGCCGAGCGCAATCGTCAACTCGCCGCGGAGATCGCCAGCGGCCCCTGCGAGGATCTCCTGGTCATCTCGGTTCTCAAGGGCTCCTTCATCTTTGCGGCTGATCTCATTCGGGCTCTGCATCATGCCGGGCTGGCGCCGGAGGTCGAGTTCATCACGCTGTCCAGTTATGGCACAGGCACCGTTTCCCAAGGGGTGCGGATCATCAAGGACATCGACAGCGATGTGCATGGTCGCAACGTCCTGCTGATTGACGACATCCTGGAGTCGGGGCGAACGCTGCTGTTTGCCAGGACGTTGATGTACGAGCGTGGTGCACGCAACGTATCGATCGCGGTTCTCCTGGACAAGAAGGTGAAGCGCAAAGAGGTGTTCGAGGCCGATTATGTCGGATTCGAGTGCCCGGACTACTTCGTCGTCGGCTACGGTATGGACGTGGCCTACGCGTTCCGCGAGCTACCCTTCGTCGGCGTCGTGACCGGCGAGGCGGAAGGCGCAGCCTAGTACGCCTCTGCAAAGTTCCTGTTAACCATTTCGCTGTCACCGGCCGTTTCCGTTTACCGATCGCAAAGGAAACTCTGGTGATTTGCAGCGACATGAACGGATGACGGGAGCATGCCCATGGCAAGGATTCTGATAACGGAAGACGAGGACTCGCTGCGCTCGTTCGTCGCCCGTGCATTGAGACTCGACGGGCACGACACCGCAGAGGCTGCGGACGGCGCCGAAGGACTGGAAAGACTCGGTGACGGCGCTTTCGACCTTTTGCTATCCGATATCCGTATGCCGGTCATGGACGGCATCGAACTCGCGCACCGTGCCTCGTCGGCGTTTCCAAACCTGAAGATTCTGTTGATGACCGGCTATGCAGAACAGCGGGAGCGCGCAGACGACCTGATGACGAAGGTGGTCGACGTGGTCGACAAGCCGTTCTCGCTTCTCGATATCCGCAAGGCCGTGGCCCAGGCACTCGTGATCTGAGGCAAGGACGACGGTCGCCGTCTACTGGATGTCCAGCAACCGCTCCAGATAGCGCCGTTCCAGTTCGGGACCGAGATTGTCGCCGAGTTTCTCGCGGATCGCCTCGAGGATCTCCCGGGCTCTCTGGACGTCGATCTCGTCCGGGACCTTCACGTCGTCGCCGAACTCAGGCCCGTCGGTCGGACGGGGGCGCCCGAGCGGATCGCGACCGGTCTGGTCACCCTGCTGCGTCCCCTGGCCCTGACCCTGGCTGCGCATCGCCTGCATCATTTGTCCCATCATGTCGCGCGCGCCCTGACGCAGCGCTTCCAGCGCTTTGCCTTGTCCTTGCACGGCCCGTTCTCCCTGGCCTTGGCCCAAGGCCTCTCCGGCACCGCGCATTTCGCGTTCCGCTTGTGCAAAGCCTTCACCCGGCTTCACGCCCAGGTCGCGCAAGCCCTTTTGCAGGTCCCCGAGCTTTCGGCCGAGTGCATCCTGCTGCGCCCGCAGGTTTTTCAGGGCCTCACGTAGTTGCTCTGCGGTCATGTTGTCAGTGGGCGACGGCTGCCCGCCCGGCTGTTGCCGCGGTTCTTCCGTCAATTCACCGTCTTCGCCGTCACCGGGGTCGCCGCGCTGCATGCGATCCTTCAGCGCTTGGCCGAGCTTGAAGGTCTCCTCCATGAGCTTCTGCTGCTCCTGCATCAACTCGCCGAGCTTGTCGATCTGCTGCTGTACCTGACTGTTCTGTTGCTGGTTGCGCTGCTGTGGTCGCGCGGTCTGGAGATTGTTCATCATCCGCTGCAATTGAGACAACATGTCTCGCGCGGCCTCACGGTTCCCGGAGCGGGCAAGATTCTCGATCTGGTTCAGCATGTTCTCCAGGTCGCGCTGGCGCAGGATGTTCTGCGCCGACTGCTGACGGTCTTCCGAACCGGCGTTGGGCTGACGCTCGGCCATCGCCTTCATGAAGTCCTGCATGGCGGCGCGAAGCTCGTCCATGAGTTTCTTGATCTCTTCGTCCGGAGCGTTGCGCTCAAGCGCGTCCTGCAGTGCTTGCTGCGCCTCCCGCAGCTTCCGTTCGGCCAGCGAGAGATCGCCGTCGTCAATTCCGAGAGCGATCTCCCAGAGATAGTCGGCGGTGCCCTTCATATCCTCCGATGTGCGTGCGAGCTTCATCCGCGCTTGAGCCGACTGGATCAGCAGGAAATGCGTGAGGCTCGGGATTGTCTCGTCCGCCCTGACGGACAAGGCTTCGTTGAGCGCGATCGCCTTCGGAAGATCGCGGGTATCCAGTGCGAAGACCTGCCGTTCCTCGGCAACGGCCGCAGCAAGCGGCTTGGCGAAGTCTCGCGAAGGCAATGTCATCTCGAAAGGAGCGCTACGTCCTGTCTGACCGGCGCCGTCTCGCGCAACCAGCGTGATCTTTACCTTCCGTCCGGCCAGGGGATGTTCGGTCAGGTTTCTGCTCGATGTCCCCTTCGGATCGCGTGGATTCCGGCGCGGCAGATCCAGCTTGTATTCAGGTGGCGGGTAGAGCGGCGTCGCGTCGGGTTCGGCGGCGGTCGGCTCGATTTCGGCGTGTGCCTCGACAAGGCCGTAGTCATCATGGCCCTTGAAGGCGATCTCGAGAGCGCCGTTGACGCTGCGTCGTGGCGTTCCGTCGAACGCGATCTGCGGCGGCTGGTCAGGCGTCACGTCGATGGTCCAGCGGTTCGGACCGACGGCCAGCACGCCGCTCTCGGTGAGTTCCGCCTCGTAGCTCTGTCCGGTGGTCTGGACAGCTTCAGAGGCCGGACCGACAGCTGGTTTATCTGCCTTGGCGGCTCCGAGCGGTACGGCTTCCGCCGCCTTCGCCGACTGAAACAGGATCTGTTCTTCGCCACTGCCTCCGCTCACGCGGATCGTCATTCTGGAGTGCTGAGGGACGCTGACCGCAGAAGGTGCCCCACTGTCTTCGCCAGAATCCCGGCGCGTCAGGAACACCGGTGCCCTGCCGGTATAAGCCGGCGGCGTGATCCAGGCGTCGACGCGCATGTCTGGCGTCGCTGCGCCGGATGTCGACCAGCGGAAAGCATCGGCAATCGTGCCGGCTCCGTTGGAGCCGGAGTAGGCGAAAGCCGTCACCAGGAGCAAAGCAGGGATGGTCCGCAGCGCAAACTTATCATGACGCGCGATGTCGGGGCGTGGAGTGCCGGCGTCGAGAGACGCGATCGTCTCGGCCATGCGTCTTTGGTGTTCGCTCCAGAGCGCACGGGCAAATGGCGTTTCGAAGGCCGGGGTATCATCCTGGGCGGCAACCGGCTGGTGCGGCAGATGATTTCGCTCCTCAAGCAGTCGGTCAGCCTCATCGGCTCGTGGCCAACGTAGTTTCGCAAGACGCAATAAGGATGCCAGAAAACCGAATGTGAGAACGAATACCGTCGCGAGACGCAGCCAGTCAGGAAAGATGCGGTAGAGGCCGAACCAGCCAAAAGAGACGAACAGCGCCGCGAAGCCGAGCACCGGGAGGAAAAGAGGTACGAGATGTTCGATGAAGAGGACAAGACGCGCGACCGCGCGCTTCGCACGCACGCGGCGCGCAAGCCTGAGATCGGTTCCCAGAGGTGTCGTGCTCTCTCGTTCAGACAGAGGAGCGTTCATCTGTGCGGTTCTCACTTGGCATCGAACGTCCGACCGTCGCTTCGGCGGCGGCGGACTTGGCGAAACTCAAGGATAGCATTCTTTGTGGCGAAGACGAGGGCAAAGCCCCGCCAGTCGCCATTTTCGAAACAGATCGCGTTTGGTCAGGTCAGACGAGCCAGGCGGGCAGCGAATCGAGTTCGATCAAATCCTCGAAACTGGGGCGCGGACGGATGACGTGGAATTCACCGCCCCTGACGAGTACCTCGGGGATGAGGCGCCGGCTGTTGTAGGTGCTGGCCTGGACGGCGCCATAGGCACCGGCCGAGCCGACTGCAAACAGGTCCCCGGCGCGCGGCATCGCCATTTCGCGGTCGAGCGCAAGATAATCACCCGTCTCGCAGACCGGGCCCACCACGTCGGCACGAATCCTCGGTGCATTGGCCGCGGAGAGCACGACGGGACGTATCTCATGGTGCGCGTCGTACAGCGTCGGACGAATGAGATCGTTCATCGCAGCGTCGACGATCACAAACGTCTTGTCGCCACCGTCCTTCACGTAGATCACCTCGGTCACGAGGATACCCGCATTCCCGACGATCAGTCGTCCCGGCTCGGTGACGATGCGGCAGCCGAGACCGCTCAGTTGCTCCTTGACGATCCTCGCGTAAGCGTCCGGCTCCGGCGGCGGATTGTTGTCGTCGTGATAAGGAATGCCGAGACCGCCGCCGATGTCCACGTGGTCGATCGCGTGCCCGTCGGCACGAAGCGTCGCCACCAGCTCCTTCAGCAGGCGGAAGGCATCCTGGAACGGCTGCAACTCGGTGATCTGGCTGCCGATATGCATGTCAATGCCCGTCACCTTAATGCCGGGCAACGTGGCGGCATGGGCGTAGACCGCCGGCGCGCGATCGTAGGAGATGCCGAACTTGTTTTCCTTCTTGCCGGTCGAAATCTTGGCGTGCGTGCGCGCGTCGACGTCCGGATTGATGCGAAACGAGACATGGGCCACCTTGCCGGCCTTCTGTGCCCGCTGGTTCAGCACTTCGAGTTCGGGTTCGGATTCGACGTTGAAGCAGTAAATTCCGGCTTCCAGCGCGAGATCCATTTCGTGTACGGTCTTGCCGACGCCGGAAAACATGATGCGTTCGCCCGGGATGCCGGCGGCCAGCGCACGCCGCAGTTCGCCTTCCGAGACCACGTCCACACCGGCACCGAGACGCCCCAGCGTCTTGAGCACGGCCTGGTTGGAATTCGCCTTCATGGCGTAGCAAACCATTGCGTCCGTACCTTCGAACGCCTTGGAGAAGACGCGGTAGTGGCGCTCCAGCGTTGCCGTCGAGTAGCAGTAGAAGGGCGTGCCGACTGCTGCGGCAATCGCCGGAACGGGGACGTTCTCGGCGTGTAGCACGCCATCACGATATTCGAAGTGATTCACGCGGGGACCTGTCAGAGAAGAGGATCGAGAACAAAGGGATCGTCCGGAACAGTGGTTTCCTGTTTGGTCGACTGCTTATTCTGTTCGGCAGCCGGCATATTCGGCGGATCGAGGTCAGCCTTTCGCCCGCAGCCGGAAAGCGCCGTCGACGCCGCAGCCATCACACCCATCGTCACGAACAAGCTTCGAAGCGCCCTAGCCATCACTTTGCCCAACCGGAAGAACCAATATCTAGCCTCTATCGAAAAAGAGGGGCCTTGTGCACCCTCAATCTCGTGATGCGAACGCAAAGGAAGGTGATCAGTTGCGCTGGCGCCACCAGGCTATCTGCTTGCGAACCTCGCTCGGGGCCGTGCCGCCGTAGCTCTTGCGGCTGGCGACAGATGCCTCAACCGTCAGCACGTCGAAGACGCCCGCAGTGATTGCGGGGTTGATCGCCTGCAGTTCCGAAAGTGATAGCTCGGCGAGATCGCAGCCCTTGCCTTCGGCGAGAGCCACAGCGCGGCCAGTCACATGATGGGCCTCGCGGAACGGCAGCCCGGCTTCGCGGACCAGCCAGTCGGCAAGATCCGTCGCTGTCGAGTAGCCGGCGCCGGCCGCCGCCTTCATCCGGTCTGCCCGAATGGTCATGTCGCGGACCATGCCGGTCATCGCCGCGAGGGCGAGCTCCAGGCTTTCGGCCGCATCGAATACCTGCTCCTTGTCTTCCTGCATGTCCTTCGAATAGGCGAGCGGCAAGCCCTTCATGACGGTAAGGAGTGCGACGAGCGACCCGTTGATTCTCCCCGTCTTGGCGCGCACGAGTTCGGCCGCGTCCGGATTCTTCTTCTGCGGCATGATCGACGAGCCGGTCGAGAAAGCATCCGAAAGCCGGACGAAGCCAAATTGCGGCGTCGACCAGATGACAATCTCCTCCGCCAGACGCGAGAGATGGGTGGCCGTAATCGAGGCCATAGCAAGGAATTCAAGCGCAAAGTCGCGATCGGACACAGTGTCGATCGAGTTGCGGGTCGGCTCGCGGAAGCCCAGAGCCTTGGCGGTCATATGCCGGTCGATGTTATAGCCGGTGCCGGCGAGCGCCGCCGCGCCGATCGGGCTTTCGTCGAGGTGCTCGATCGCGTGGCGCACACGTTGCCGGTCACGGCCGAACATTTCGACATAGGCCATGCAGTGGTGGCCGAAGGTGACCGGCTGGGCCGTCTGCAGATGGGTGAAGCCCGGCATCACTGTTTCGGCGTGCTCTTCCGCCCGGTCGAGGAAAGCGTTGATCAGCGAGGTCAACGCGATCTCGGTCCTCTGCAGTTCCTCCTTCACCCAGAGGCGGAAATCGAGCGCCACCTGGTCGTTGCGGGAACGCGCGGTATGAAGGCGTCCTGCTGCCGGACCGATCAGGTCGGCAAGCCGGGCCTCGACGTTCATGTGGATGTCTTCGAGGCGACGGGAGAATTCGAACCGGCCGCTTTCGATCTCTGACAGGATCGTGTTCAGTCCGTGAACGATCTTGTCTTTGTCTTCTGCCGTGATGATGCCCTGATGGGCAAGCATGGTCGCGTGCGCTATTGAGCCGCGGATGTCCTGGGCATAAAGCTTCTTGTCGAAGTCGATGGAGGCATTTATCTCCTCCATGATGGCTGCGGGGCCTGAGGCGAAACGTCCGCCCCACATCTGGTTGGAGGTCAGCGTGTCCTTTGTGTCCTCGGCCATTTGGTGCCCATCCCGGAGATGTTGATGACAGAAAAAAGACCCCTCGGACTTCCTTCCGCCAAGCTGGTTGCGATTGCGGCAGTCGCCGGGATTTTGGCCGGCGCGGCAGCGGTATACGTGAAGCAGACCATGTCTGGCAATGGCGAGCTTGCTGCCGATGCGGGCCAGTGCGAGGGGACGGTCGGCAAGGCGGCGCGCCTGAACTCCGTCACGACCGGCGAGGTGGCCGCCATGGTCGCGGCCACGGAGCCGCGCTCGATTGCCGGACTGGCATTCAAGGATGCCGCGCAAAAGGACGTATCGGTCGAGAATTTCGCCGGCAAGACGGTTCTCCTCAATGTGTGGGCCACGTGGTGCGTGCCATGCCGCGAAGAGATGCCGGCTCTCAACGGACTTCAAGAGAAGATGGGCGGTAAGGATTTCGAGGTCGTCGCTGTTAATATCGATACGGGCGACGCCGAAAAGCCGAAGGCCTTCCTCGCCGAGACCGGCGTCGACAAGCTCGGACTTTATCGAGACAACACGATGGGCGTCTTCAATGCTCTGAAGAAGCAGGGACTGGCATTCGGCCTCCCGGTGACCTTGCTGGTCGACGAAAAGGGATGTCTGCTCGGCTCAATGAACGGCCCCGCCGCGTGGGACAGCGGCGACGCTCAGGCGCTGATCGCGGCGGCCGTCAAGCTCTGAGCCGCCTGCAGTCGACGGGCTCTTACTCGTACGGCTTTTGGCCGCCTGCTTGACCTCAACGCGTCGGGACCGGCGTCTCGCCGCGATAGTCGTAGAAGCCGCGGCCGGACTTGCGGCCGAGCCACCCGGCCTCGACATATTTCACCAGCAGCGGACAAGGGCGATACTTGCTGTCGGCCAATCCGTCGTGCAGCACCTGCATGATTGAGAGACAGGTGTCGAGGCCGATGAAGTCGGCCAGCTGCAGCGGGCCCATCGGGTGATTGGCGCCGAGCCGCATGGCGGTATCGATCGCTTCCACCGTGCCGACACCTTCATAGAGCGTGTAAATCGCCTCGTTGATCATCGGCAGCAGGATGCGGTTGACGATGAAGGCGGGGAAGTCTTCCGCGACCGTGATCGTCTTGTCGAGCGACTGGGCGAAGGCCCTTGCCGTTGCGAAGGTGGTTTCATCGGTGGCGATGCCGCGCACGAGTTCCACCAGCTTCATCACCGGAACCGGATTCATGAAATGAATGCCCATGAAACGTTCTGGGCGATCCGTAGCGGCCGCGAGCCTCGTGATGGAGAGAGACGAGGTGTTGGTGGCGAGCAGCGCTTCGGGTTTGAGAACGGGGCAGATCTGGGCGAAGATCTTGCGCTTGACCGTCTCGTCCTCGGTTGCAGCCTCGATGACCATATCCATCGGCGCCATGTCGTTTATATCGGTGGTGCCGGAGATGCGCGCCATGGCAGCCTTGCGATCGTCGTCCGAAAGCTTGCCGTTGTTCACCTGACGGGCGAGGTTGCCGTTGACGGTCGCCAGACCTGCTTCGATCCTCTCCCGGGAAAGGTCGTAGACGGTCACCTTGTAGCCGGCGAGCGCACTGACCTGAACGATCCCGCAACCCATCTGGCCTGCACCTACAACGCCCAAGCTCTTGATTGCCGTTCCCATCGCGCTCTCCTCGCCGCACTCTGTCCCACAAAAATCTGCCGGGCCGACAGTATCGGCCCGGCAAAAATTGATAGACTTGCTCGCTTGATTTTTCCAGCCCTTTCGCAACTGCGAAGGAATTGGTTTCTGTCAAAGCGCCTTTTCGAGTTCGGGAAGAATTTCGAAGAGGTCTCCGACGAGGCCGTAATCGGCGACCTGGAAGATCGGCGCTTCCTCGTCCTTGTTGATCGCGACGATGACCTTCGAGTCCTTCATGCCGGCGAGATGCTGGATGGCACCCGAGATGCCGCAGGCAATATAGAGTTCCGGAGCGACGACCTTGCCGGTCTGGCCGACCTGCCAGTCGTTCGGCGCGTAACCTGCATCGACGGCCGCACGCGAGGCGCCGACGGCAGCACCGAGCTTGTCGGCCACCGGAAGGATCACCTCCTTGAACTTCTCCGAAGAGCCGAGTGCACGGCCGCCGGAGATGATGATCTTGGCCGAGGTGAGTTCGGGACGGTCAGAGGAAGAAAGCGCGTCGCCGACGAAAGTCGAGACACCGGGGTTCGCGGTGGCGGCGACGGTTTCCACCGGAGCGGAACCACCCTCGCCGGTGGCCGTGAAGGAGGCCGTGCGTACGGTGATGACCTTCTTGGCGTCGGACGACTGAACCGTTTGGATGGCGTTACCGGCATAGATTGGACGCTTGAAGGTGTCGGGCGACACGACCTCGATGATTTCCGAGACCTGCATCACGTCGAGCAGGGCGGCGACGCGCGGCATGACGTTCTTGCCGATCGACGTTGCGGGCGCAACGATGGCATCATAGCCGCCGGCCAGGGAAACGATGAGGGCCGCAAGCGGCTCCGCCAGATTGTTGGCAAGCGAAGTATCGTCGGCGAGCAGGACCTTGGAGACGCCTGAGAGCTTTGCGGCGGCATCGACAGCTGCCTTCGCGCCGGAGCCGGCGACGAGCACGTGGACGTCACCGCCGATCTTGGCTGCGGCGGTCAGAGCCTTCGCGGTCTGGTCGGACAGGGTTGCGTTGTCGTGTTCTGCCAGAAGAAGAATGGCCATGTTGTAAATCTCCTCTCCGGATCCGTTAGAGCACGCCGGCTTCGTTCTTGAGCTTGTCGACAAGCTCGGCGACCGTCTTGACCTTTACGCCGGCCTTGCGTCCGCCGGGTTCCTCGGTCTTCAGCACCTTGAGGCGCGGCGTGGTGTCGACGCCGAAATCGGCGGGGGTCTTCTTGTCGAGCGGCTTCTTCTTCGCCTTCATGATGTTCGGCAACGAGGCATAGCGCGGCTCGTTGAGGCGCAGGTCCGTCGTTACGACAGCCGGCAGCTTGACCTCGATCGTCTGAAGGCCGCCGTCGACCTCGCGGGTCACCTTGGCGGAGCCGTCGCCGATCTCGACCTTGGAGGCGAAGGTTGCCTGGGCCCAGCCGAGGAGGGCCGAGAGCATCTGGCCGGTCTGATTGGAATCATCGTCGATCGCCTGCTTGCCGGTGATGACGAGGCCGGGCTGTTCTGCTTCGATCACACCCTTCAGGATCTTGGCGACGGCGAGCGGCTCGACGGCGTCTTCGGTCTCAACCAGCACGGCGCGATCGGCACCCATGGCAAGCCCGGTGCGGAGCGTTTCTTCGGCCTTGGACGGACCGATGGAGACGACGACGATCTCCGAAGCCTTGCCGGCTTCCTTCAGGCGCAGGGCTTCTTCCACCGCGATCTCGTCGAACGGGTTCATCGACATTTTCACGTTGGCAAGCTCGACGCCCGATCCATCGGGCTTCACACGGATCTTGACATTGTAGTCGACGACCCGCTTGACGGTCACGAGTATCTTCATGGGTTCCTTCCTTCGCTGCTTTCCGCCGAAAATGCGCCTGAAAGCGGTCCTCCGATTGTCGGTTGGCGACATCGATACGCATTTTTTCTCCAAACACAACGTCCCGCACCCAGTTCGTCGCATCTGCCGGCATGAATAAGTAACGTTTACGTCTACGTCAATGTTGCTGACGGCATCTTGTTTACGGCTTCCAGCCGGCGGAGCCGCGCGCCTCTTCGTCTGCGGGCGCCGAGGCAATGGAATTCTGTTGCACTGCCCTCGGAGTGACGATTGCGCGATCGAACAGGGGCACCCCTGGACGGCGCATGAAGATCACGAGCAATGCCCCGGCGGCGATACCTCCGACATGTGCGCCCCACGACACGTTATCCTCCTGGCTGAAGCGCAGCATCCAGAACTGCTGTCCGATCCAGAAGAGGAGCGGTATGAAGGCCGGAAGCGGAAGGGGAAAACGGAAGAGGACCAAGACCCAGATCCGGACCCGCGGATGTAGCAGAACGTAGGCGGAAACCACGCCCGCGATAGCGCCTGAGGCGCCGATCAGCGGGCTTTGCGAGGTCGGTACGAGAGCGCCGTGGGCGAAAGCGCCGGCGACCGCGCAGAGAAGATAGAAGAGCAGGAAGCGGACATGTCCGAGCGCATCCTCGACATTGTCGCCGAACACCCAGAGAAACAGCATGTTGCTGGCAAGATGCACGACGTTGCCATGCAGAAAGGCGTAGCTGATCGAGGTAAGCGGGCTTGGGACAAGTACGAGGGATGGCTCGAGCACGGCGTTGCCGAAGACCACCGCCGGGATGAAACCGAGGCCGAGAAGGCTTGCCTGAATGATCTCCTGAGCGGCAAAAGGACCTGTCAGGAGCCAAATCAGGATGTTGATGGTGATCAGGCTGTGGGTGACGTACTGCCGCCTGATATGCCTGAGGCCGTTGCGATCATGCAGGGGAACGAACATCGGCGGCCCCTATCGCGTCAGCGGTGCTTTCCCGGCACCCAGAGAATGTCGTTCCTGCCGCCTGCATTGGCAAAGCGGGCGCCGACGAAGAGAAAATCCGACAGACGGTTGATGTATTTGAGCGCCGGAGCGCCAACCGTTTCCCCCTCGCATCGCGAGAGCGCGACCATGATCCGCTCCGCGCGGCGGGCCACCGTTCGCGCGAGATGGAGGTGGGCAGCGGCGGGTGTCCCGCCCGGCAGGATGAAGGATTTCAGCGGGTCGAGACCGGCATTCAGCTGATCGATTTCGTGTTCGAGACGGGCAACCTGTTCCTCGATCACGCGCAGGGGCTCGTAAGACGGTGCTTCGCCGGTTTCCGGTGCCGCAAGATCCGCCCCGAGATCGAAGAGGTCGTTCTGGACGCGCAGGAGCATGGCATCGAGGTCGGGTGTTGCCGCCGTATGAAGCCGTGCGACGCCGATCGCGGAATTCGCCTCGTCGATTGTACCGTACGCGTCGACCCGCAGATCGTGCTTGTGGCGGCGCGGTCCGCTGACCAGAGCGGTGGTGCCGTCGTCGCCGGTGCGGGTATAAATCTTGTTCAACCTGACCATGTCTTACGCTCCCGTCAGCGTCCGCCGCCCGTCAGCCAGAGGGTGACCATGATGAGTACGATCGCCACCGCCTGCAACAGGATTCGCACGCGCATCAGTTGGTTCGAGCGGCTGCCGCTTCCGCCTTTCAGCATGTTCATCAGGCCTCGGACGAGCACGAGGACGACGAGACCCATGACGATCAACGTGAGCGTTGTTGTGAAAGCGGACATTTTGCTTCCTTGGCCTTTATTGCTGGTTTCAGCTGAGCGATCGCATCAGCTTGTAGAAAAGATCGGCGGGCAGGAGTCGCTTGAGTAGAGCGCCCTGCCGGGCGGGTGTCGTCACGAGATAATGGGGGCGCGGTCGCCCGGCGGTCAAGGCGTGCTTCAGAGCCGCGTAGACAGCCTCAGGTCCAAGCTTATGACGATTGACTGGTCCGGTGCCTTCGAGGCGTGCGAGCTGTTTCTTGTACTCTTCGGCATGCGCGGACCCTTCGAGATCGATGTTCTCGCGAATATGACCCAGTGCGTTGGCGGTGAACCGCGACTCGATCGGGCCCGGTTCGATCAGGCTCACATGAATGCCGCTTCCTTCGAGTTCCATTCGTAGCGTGAGGCTGAGCCCTTCGAGCGCGTATTTCGAGGCAGTGTAGGCGCCGCGGAACCTGTAGGGGAGCAGCCCCAGAATGGAGGAGCACTGTACGATCCGGCCGTAGCCTTGCCGGCGCATGAGCGGAACGACCCGCCGCGTGAGCTCATGCCAGCCGAAGACGTTCGTCTCGAACTGTCGCCGGAGCGCTTCGGTCGGCAAGTCCTCTACGGCGCCCGGCTGGCCGTAGGCTCCATTGTTGAAGAGGGCGTCTATGCGTCCGCCGGTCCTTCTTTCGACCTCCTGCACCAGCGCCGCGATGCTCGGGCCGTCGGTATAGTCCATCAACAGGGCCTCGATCCCCGCCTTTTCGAGGGGAACCATATCCGCCGGCTTGCGGACGGTCGCAAAAACCCGCCATCCGTCGTTACGCAGTGCTCCGGCGCAGTAGGCACCGATACCTGAAGAACAGCCGGTAACGATGATGCAGGGGCGGTCCGCCATGGAATGTTTCCTGTACAATGCCGCGGAGGTTTCCCATATTCGCTTCCGGGTGACAACCGGCACTGACGGATCGGGAGACGAGATGCCAGCATTCCTGCGCATGCTCTACAAGGTGGGCTTTGATGCGCTGAAGCACTTTTCCGAGGATGACGGCTGGGCGATGGCAAGTCACGTGGCGCTCTCGGCGCTGCTGGCAGTCTTTCCGTTCCTGATCTTCGGGACCGCGGTTGCTGGCTTCTTCGGTGCGGATACGTTCGCCGACACCGCGATCCACCTCATTTTCGATACTTGGCCAGAGGCGATTGCCAGACCGCTTGCCGAGCAGGTCCTGCAAGTCCTCACGGTGCCGCGCGGGCTTCTGACGGTTTCAGTGCTGGCGGCGGCGTATTTTGCGTCAAACGGGGTCGAGGCCTTGAGGGTGTCGCTCAACCGCGCCTACCGCGTGACCGAGGACCGTCCGTGGTATCTCGCGCGCCTCGTCAGTTTCGCCTACGTGATTGGAGGCGTCGTGGTGCTGGCGATCGTGAGTGCGCTTCTCGTCGCCGTTCCGATTGCGCTTGCCTTTGCCCGCAAGTGGTTTCCGTTGCTGGAGGAATTTCTCGCGGTCGTCTCCAACTGGAGGGTCTACGGAACGTTGCTCCTTTTGGCCGCCGGCCTGATTATCTTTCATCTCGGCCTGCCGGCCGGGCACCGGCGATTGCGGGATGTCATCCCTGGCGTCCTTCTGACTTTGGTGCTCTGGCTCGTCGGCGCCCTGGCCTTCGCGTCCTATCTCGCCACCTTCGCCAACTATGCCGCCACCTATGCCGGGCTGGCATCGGTCATGGTGGTGCTGGTCTTCCTCTATATGGTCGGCGCGATTTTCATCATCGGTGCGGAATTCAACGCCGCGCTCCTGAAATATGACATCCTCTCCGGCCGACGCATGGCCAATGCCCGAAGGCGCTCACGCAAGGCCGACCAGCCGTCGGACGTCGGCTGACGTCAGCCCCTGCGCCCTCAGTGCCGCGAGAGCGGTGTCGCCTGCGCTCTTGGAGAGCTTGCGGCCGTCAGCGCCGAGAATCAGCCGGTGGTGATGGTAGGCGGGGGCGGGCAGTCCCAGCAGTTCCTGAAGAAGCCTGTGCACGGCAGTTGCGTGGAAGAGATCAAGTCCGCGGACCACATGGGTGACGCCCTGGAGCGCATCGTCGAGCGTGACCGACAGGTGATAGCTCGACGGTGCATCCGAGCGCCACAACACGATGTCGCCCCAGTCCTCAGGACGCGTGGCGATACTGCCTTTCGGTCCGTCGCCCGTTTCCGCCCAGGCCAGCCTTCTGCCGAGTTCCGCCGTTGCCTTTCCGATGTCGAGACGCCATGCATGTCGATGGTGGTCGGAGAGAAGTCGTTCTCTTTCGGCCGCGGATCGAAGCCGGTCGAGCGGCGGGTAGATCGGAGCGCCGTCGGGATCGCGTGGCCAGGGTCGGCCTTGCTGCTCGGTCTCGGAGACAAACGCCTTCACTTCGCCGCGCGTCATGAAGGCCGGGTAGGCCAAGCCGAGATCGATCAGTCTCTGCAGCGCTTGCCGATACTCGGTGAGATGCTCGGACTGGCGGCGCGCCGGTTTTTCCCACGAGACTCCGAGCCAGTCCAGATCCTCGAAAATTGCAGCCTCGAATTGTGGCGTGCAACGGGAGAGATCGATGTCCTCGATCCTCAGCAAGAGCCGCGCCCCGGAAGCACTTGCCATATCCTGATTGAGCAAGGCCGAGAGCGCATGGCCGAGATGAAGGCGCCCATTCGGGCTCGGCGCAAAACGGAAAACGGACCTTTGATTGTCGAAGGCGGTCATGCTCTCTTCTGACATGAACAGTGCACTGCAGCCAAGAGGAACGAGGGAGTTGCATGAGGATCATCCGGACCGCGGAGGACGTCGAATACGGACTTGCAGAACTGTGCCGCATCGATCCCCGCCTGCGTGCGATTTATGCTGCCGTGGATCGCCTGCCGCTTCGTCTCATGGAGCCGGGGTTCGCGGGCCTCGCGCAGATCGTCGTTTCGCAGATGGTGTCGAGGGCAAGTGCCGATGCGATATGGGGACGACTTGTCGGGGCGACCGGCGAGCCGACGGCTCCGAGTTATCTTTCGCTCGACCAAGCCGCGGTCGGCCGCCTCGGGCTCTCTCGGGCAAAGGCCGAGACGCTGCGCCGGGTCGCGGAGGCGGTTGTTGCCGGCGAACTCGACCTCGGCTCCTTCGGAGGCCGCGAGGCGGAGGATGTGGTCGCTGTACTCACCTCGCATCGAGGTATCGGCCCATGGACGGCGGAGGTCTATCTCATGTTCTGCTGCGGACATCCCGATGTCTTTCCAGCCGGTGACGTCGCCCTGAGAATCGCAGTCGGCAGGGCCTTCGGACACGGCGAACGCCCATCCAGGTCCGCGGTGACCCTGATGGCAGAAGCGTGGCGGCCGTGGCGCTCTGTCGCCGCCCGGCTCTTCTGGGCATATTACGCGGGAGACTCCGCCCCTCTTCCCGGGCTCAGGCCGCCGGCCTGACGCCGATCGAGGTTCCGCGTTTCGCTTCTCGTGTGCGCGAAGCGCCGCATTCCCTAACGGGTGCGTTATTCCGCTTCACAATCCTGTAACAACGGACCTAATATACAAAGGTGGATGCCGAATCGCTCAGGAGACGCCCTTGACGATTGCTGTCTCGCCCCAGTCCTTGCCGGCACTCGTGCTGAATGCCGACTACAGGCCGCTGAGTTACTATCCCTTGTCGCTATGGTCCTGGCAGGACGCGATCAAGGCAGTCTTCCTTGACCGCGTCAACATCATAGCGGAATACGAACACTCGGTTTCTTCGCCCAGTTTTTCAATGCGGTTGCCGAGCGTCGTCAGCCTCAAGACCTATGTGCAACCGTCGCGCAATCCGGCATTTACGCGGTTCAACGTCTTCCTGCGTGATCGTTTCGAATGTCAGTACTGCGGCTCGACCGACGATCTGACCTTCGACCATGTCGTCCCGCGCGCCCATGGCGGCGAGACGACTTGGGAAAACGTCGTGGCGGCCTGCTCGCCCTGCAACCTCCGGAAGGGCAGCAAGCTGCCGAAGCAGGCGCAGATGTTCCCGGCACAAAGGCCTTACCGTCCCACGGTGCAGGACCTGCATAACAATGGACGGCTCTTCCCGCCGAACTATCTGCACGAAAGCTGGGTCGACTACCTCTACTGGGACTCCGAATTGCAACCCTGAACCGCGTCAGGAGCGCTTGCCGAAGACGCCCCAGGCCGCGATCGCGGCGAGTATCACGCTCCCGATCACGTTCCACCCTGCAAAGGAGAGCCCGAGTACGCGGAGCGTAGCTTCGGTGCAGGACGGACCCTTCACGCTGTTGAGCTGGTCGAGGATGTCGCCGGACCCGGCGGCGGGAGCTGTCCCGCCGACAGAACAGCTTGCCGGTCCTTCCCAGAAGCCCCACTCGACGCCGGAATGATAGACGCCGAGGCCCCCGCCGACGATCATCAGGATCATGACGACCATAAGCAGGCCTCGCGTGATCCAGGACGGCAGGTTCAGGACGGCCGCCAGTATCGCCAGAATCCCGACGGGGATGCCGATGTAGTAGGGATTCCGCTGAAGAAGACAGAGCGCGCAGGGGATGTAGCCGCCGATATGCTCGAATGCGAGCGCGGAGCCGACGACGAAAGCCATTCCGAGCGTGGACAGTACCGCCGCGACGGTCGTCTTGTTCTTGACGAGGGATGTAGAAAGACTCATGGCCAGTTTCCGTTTCAGTGCGCGACGTAGCGATAGCCCACGTAAAGCGCGATCAATACTGCCGCACCGGCGGCCGCTATATGACCGAGCCGCTTCTCGATGAAGTCGCGGATCGGTTCGCCGTAGCACCGCAGTAACCAGGCAAGCAGGAGGAACCGTCCGCCGCGTGCGGCGATGGCCGAGACGATGAACAGCCCGAGATTGATGTGCGCGACGCCGGAAAGAATGGTGACGACCTTGATCGGCGGCAGGTGGGCAAGACCCGAGGTGACCAGCAGCAGGAGCACGGTCTGGTAGTCGACACCTGTCCGCAGCCGCTCAAAGGCGTCGAGTTTGCCGTAGAATTCCAGGATCGGTCTGGCGATGGCCTCGAAGGCGTAATAACCGAGAAACCAACCCGCAATCCCTCCGAGAACGGAAGCAACCGTTGCGATAATCGCGTACCGCCACGCTCTCTCCGGTCTTGCGAGCGCCATGGGCAGGTAGAGGACATCCGCCGGAACGAGGAAAATCGAACTCTCGATAAAGGCGATTACGGCGAGCCAGGCCTCCGCAGACTTGCGAGCCGCCAGCGACATGGTCCAATCATAGAGGCGACGCAGCATTCGCGGTTTCCTGATCTTCGGGTCGAGCGGTTTTATGCAAGTGCGCCCTACCTGTAAATGCCCTGTCTTGCGGCGCATCATCCCTCCCGCAAACATTCGCGTGAACGGCTTTGGCGAAAAAGGCGTTGACCGCCTCGGCCCGCTTCGTATAGTCCGGCGCTGTTCTACTGACGTATGACGCTTCTGTGCCCCATTGGCGGAACTGGTAGACGCGCTCGACTCAAAATCGAGTTCCGAAAGGAGTGCTGGTTCGATTCCGGCATGGGGCACCATTCACTCTCGGGCAGGACTGACCACTGAATTTGGTCATGCTTGTGTCGATTACGCGAAATTCGGCAACAATTCTGCCAGCAGATCTGCCAGGTCGGTCGCTGGGCCCGCAGCGTCACGACGCAACCGAAGTGAAAATTCGGCCGTCGGGAGCTCGGGCAGTTCGGCATCATCGAGAATCGACATACCCTCTCCCAGGAGCCGCGAAGTCCGGGCCGTCACCGCTATCCCGCTCCGCACTGCCTTGGAGAGACCCGAAAGACTCGCGCTGGCGGCGGCCTACGGCTTCGGCGGCGGGACCCAGGAGTATCGCTACATCAAGAACCTCCTGAAGGCGGCATAGGCGGTTGGCGGTCCGGTGCGACGGTCCGCCTTTCTCATTGTGCATGTGCGAAACGAGTGCTAGCAGTTCCCGATGTGAGACGGGATACCGGCATGTTTCTGTCAAGAAGTAGCTCTTACGAAAACATCGTCCGCGACTTTTCGTGGGAGATACCCGAGGATTTCAACATCGGGCGCGCCGTCAGCGATGACTGGGCGGTCCGGGACCCTGAACGGGTCTGCCTGGAGCACTTCAGCCCCGACGGCAATCATCGGTCGATGACCTATCGAGGGCTTTCCGAGCGCTCGTCGGCGTTTGCGCATGCCCTGCATTCGCTCGGCGTCGCCGCCGGCGACCGTGTGGCACTGCTTCTGCCGCAATCCTTCGAGACGGTTGTCGCACATGTCTCGATCTACAAGATCGGCGGAATTGCGCTGCCGCTGGCGCTTCTCTTCGGAGAGGAAGCTCTCGAATTTCGTTTGCGGGCGTCCGGCGCCAAGGTGGTGGTCACCAACGACTTTGGGCTATCGCGCCTCGCTCCGATCCGCGGGCGACTGCCTGAACTCAGGCATGTGATCTCGATCGACAACGTCGATGCCCCGGCCCTTTCCTTTGCTCAATTGATCGACACCCACCCGTCCGTGTTCGAAGTGGCGGAGAGTGGTCCCGACAAGCCTGCGATGATGATCTTCACCTCCGGAACGACGGGGCCGCCGAAGGGTGCCCTGCACGGGCACCGCGTTCTCCCCGGGCACATGCCGGGTTTCCAGATGGCACACGCGTTTCCGCCGCAACCGGGAGACAAGATGTGGACGCCGGCGGACTGGGCCTGGGCCGGAGGCCTGCTCAACGCGCTCCTTCCGGCGCTGCTGCTCGGAATTCCGGTCGTCTCATCGCCCGCCCAGAAATTCGATCCGCATATGGCCTTCCGCATCATGGCCGAGATGAAGGTGCGCAACGCCTTCATCCCACCGACCGCGCTGAGGCTGATGAAGGTCGTGCAAGACCCGCGAGCCCGGCATGACCTCGTTTTGCGCAGCATCGGGAGCGCCGGCGAAGCGTTGGGGCGCGAAACCTACGAATGGGTGAAATCCACTCTGGGGATCGTACCGAACGAGTTCTACGGACAGACCGAATGCAATTTCGTTCTTTCGTCGGCAGGCCATATCGGCATCAGCAAAGCCGGTGCGATCGGACGGCCGGTGCCTGGCCATGACGTGGCTATCATCGGCGCGGACGGAACCGTCCTTCCTGCGGGTGCTATAGGGCAAATCGCCGTTCGCCGTCCGGATCCCGTGATGTTCCTCGAATACTGGCAAAATCCGGAAGCGACCGCTGCCAAGTTCGTCGGCGAGTGGATGACGACGGGTGACATGGGCCGGCAGGACGAGGACGGCTATTTCGTCTTTCTCGGTCGCGATGACGACGTCATCACATCTTCCGGCTATCGCATCGGCCCCGCCGAGATCGAGGATTGCCTGCTCGGTCATCCTGTCGTGCAGCTTGCTGCCGTGATCGGCAAGCCGGATCCGGTGCGCACGGAGATCGTCAAGGCCTTCGTTGTTCTCCGGCCTGGCCATGTCGCGAGCCCCGAACTGGCCGAAGAACTCCGTTCGTGGGTCAAGCTGCGGCTGTCCATGCACGAATATCCCCGGGAGGTGGTCTTCGTGGAAGAATTGCCGTTGACGACGTCCGGCAAGGTGATACGCCGGATTTTGCGTGAGCAGGACACCGCCGGCTTCGCTGCGGAATAGAGCCTTCAGCGGTCTCCGAACCGGCGCGACAGGATCTTGTCGCGCAGCATTCGCGCGAGATTGCGCGTATTCCGGTAGAGGTGGAGCTGCGTCGCTACCTGCCGGACATCGCGGTCGGAATTGCGGTTGAGGCCGATCACCACAGTCGCCATCTCCTCGCGTTCCCGCCACATGCGATGCAGGATCGTGTTCTCGGCGTCCGTCGAGGAATCCGTGCGTACGATGTTGGCGTCGTCGAGGTGCCAGTTGGTCAGGTCCGCTGCAAGCAGCTTACCGGGGGAGAAACGGGCATAGTCTTCGTCGAAAGTGGTTTTCCACGTATAGGCTTCGCCGGCCATGATGAAGACGATCATCGAGGCGATCGCCTTGCCGTCGAGGTCGAGCGTGTGGATGCGCACCGCATCGACCTCGGCAAGGTTGCTCACTGCTTCGCGGGCGAAGGCTGCACGATATCGGTCGTTGAGGAGGGCGGTCCGTTTCTTGCCTTTCCAGCCCTTCGCCTCGATCGACAGAAATTCCTCCATGCGCAGTCGAATTTCTTCGGGCTGACGCGCGACATTGTAGGTAAGGTCGCCCTCCTGGGCGAGCAGCCGGCGTTGCCGCCGGATATCCTTCAGGTGTCCCCTGGAGATCGAGTTCCTGAGATAGGCGTCGCCATCTTCGTCGCTTTGCAGCATCGGGCGCTCGGTGGGATTGGTGATCGTCACCGGCAGATCGCGGCTGAGCGCAAGAGCTCTGGCGAGCTTGGCAAAGGGACCGTTCACGCGCAGGTTCGGCAATACGAGAATCCCGGGGAGCTTTGCTTCCGGTGAGGCGAGGCCATCGAAAAGATTGTCGATCGTCTCCGCCGCGTCCTCCGCATCGACGAGCGGCGTCCCGAGCGGCCCGAAGTGGTTGGCCCAGGCCCGGATGATCGAAGGACCGACGGAGAAGCCCGGCTTCTCTGTCGAGAAAGGCATCAACAGACGCATGCGGCTACGGGCGCCGACCTCGTCACGGATAATGGCGATGCGGATCTGCCGCTCCTCAAGCCGGGGGATGGCCGGTGCGAGGAAGCGGGCAGCGAAGAAGATATTTGGCTCCATCGCCCGATAGGTGAGGAAGTCCAGTTCCTCCTGCAGATCGTACCCCATGCGGCCCGGATAGAGTGCGAGGTGGCGACCGGGGCGGCCGACGGCGACGCGTACGTCCGGAACCGCGCCCGGGCGTCCGTCGGCAGACAGTGCGCCGTTCTGGCGGCTATCGGCACCATTCTTGCTCTCGTTGAAGATCGGAGGCTGCATCATGATCTGGATGGCCTTGTTCTGTCCAGGATTGCCAGCGGATTGGCGAATGCAAAGAGCACGATGCCAAGCGAGGTGCGGACGGCAACGTGGAGGAGAAGCGCTTCGACCATCATGGCTGCGGCGGTGGCCGAAGCCGCGCCTGTCAGGCCGAAGAGCGGGATCAACATAACATTCAAAGTGATGTTTGTCGCGAGCGCGACGACGTAGAGCCACACGCAAAGCCCCTGCTTGCCGGCCATGGTCAGCAAGACCTCGCCGGGTCCGACCAGGGCTTTCGAAAGGATGCCTGCCAGGAGAATGGCCATGAGTACGTACCCCGACGTGAACGCCTCACCGAACAGCAGAAGAAGCAGTCTTCCGAAGAGCAGGACGACGAAACCGATCAACAGCGACGGCCAGAAACTCCAGCGGACGGTGTTGCCGGCAAAGATCGCAAGTTGCCGTGTGTCCGAATGCGCCATCATGGCCGAGAACCGTGGTGCCACGACGGTCTTTACGGCGAAATAGACGAATTGCACGAGTGCCATGGTCTTGGATGCCGCGAAATAGACTGCGACCTCTTCCGGGTCGAGATAGAAACCGACGATGACCACATCTGAGTTGGTCAGGAGAAAAGAGAACCCTTCGATCAGGAAGATCGGGATGGCAACCTTGAACCAAACGAGGAAGCTGATCTTCCCCCTGTTGAACGAGAAACGTTTCCTCAATCGCCACTCGATGGCCGCGAATTGGCTGAGGGACGTGACATAGGTAGCAAGCAGCGCCGCCTGCATGGCCGTTGTCGCCGTATGCGGCGCGCCGAATAGAATGGCGATCACCATGAAAAGCAGAATCAGCGTCGGACGGATGAGATAGGTCGGGCTGAGGGCTCCGATGGTCCAGTGGTTGGCGCGCGCGGTGCCTTCGAGGACATCGCCCAAGGCGATCATCGGCAGGGTGGCAAGGCCGAAGATCAGCGGCATGACGTAGTAGGCTTCGATCCGGTCGCCTGCAAAGTGCAGGAGCAGAATGCCCGCTATGGCGAGCAGGCTTGCCACGAACATCGAGAAGCGCCGCGCGGTGTGGGTCAGGCCACGGATGCTGTCATGCTCTCCCAGTGCCTGGTACTGCGGCAGGAAACGGATGATCGTCGCGTGGAAGCCGAGGCAGGAGAGGTTGCCTGCGAGCACGACCAGGACCCAGACGAAAACGAATATGCCGTATTCAAACTCGCCCATGATCCGGGCTTGTATGATCTGCGAGACGAGGGCGATGGCGGCGCTGACGACACGGATTGCAAAGGCGATGAGCGCCTTGCGCCGGGATTGAGCATTGGCGTCATCGCTCAGCAGCACGCCCTCCAGCCGCCTGAAAGCCGGATGCAGGCTGCTCGGCAGTATCTTTTCCGCAAACTGGATCACTGCCGGGATCGACACGCTATACTCACCGATGACGCAATACAGACCGGTGTACTGTGCCTAATCAGGGTTAAGAAACAGTTCCTCCACCGCGCAAGCAGTGTCGCATCACAATGCAGAAAGGCGGCCCGAGAGCCGCCTTTCCAAGTTTCTATCTTTGCCTCTTACGCCTGTTCGAAGGCGCCGTGGCAATGCTTGTATTTCTTGCCCGAGCCGCACGGGCAGGCCTCGTTGCGGCCGACCTTGCCCCAGGTGGACGGGTCCTTGGGGTCGCGGTTTTCGGGAGCCACGTAGTCGGGAACGGCCAGCAGGGCACCTGCGGTCGCGCCCTCGTTGAAGTCGTCCTCGCCGGTCGTCGCATCGATATGATGGCCCTCCATTTCGGGGACCGACGGCGGCGGTGCTTCACGCACCAGTTCGACTCGCATCATCTGCGTGGTCACGGCTTCGCGCAGATTTGCAAGCAGCGCCTGGAAGAGTTCGAAGGCTTCGGCCTTGTATTCCTGCAGCGGATCACGCTGGGCGTAGCCGCGGAAACCGACCACAGAACGCAGGTGGTCGAGATTGACGATATGCTCGCGCCAGAGTTGATCGATCGTCTGCAGCACCACGGAACGTTCGACATAGTGCATGATTTCCGGACCGAAGCGTTCGGCCTTGTCGGCAACAGCCTTATCCGCTGCTTCCGTGATACGCGCGAGAATATCATCGTCGGCGATGCCTTCCTCCTTGCCCCATTCCTCGATCGGAAGGTCGAGATTGAGGAGGCGCGCGACGGCGTCCTTGAGGCCGGCGGTGTCCCACTGTTCGGCATAGGCCCGTTCAGGAATGTGCAGGCTTACCAAGGATTCGATGACGTCGTTGCGCATGTCGGCGATTGTGGCCGAGACGTCCGGAGAATCCATGAGCTCAATACGCTGCTCGAAGATGACCTTGCGCTGGTCGTTGAGCACGTCGTCGTATTTCAGGAGGTTCTTGCGGATATCGAAGTTCCGCGCCTCGACCTTCTTCTGCGCGCGCTCGAGCGCCTTGTTGATCCAGGGATGGACGATCGCTTCGCCTTCCTTCAGTCCCAGCTTCTGCAGCATACCGTCCATCCGGTCGGAACCGAAGATGCGCATCAGGTCGTCCTGGAGAGACAGGTAGAACTTGGACCGCCCGGGGTCGCCCTGACGGCCGGAACGACCGCGCAACTGGTTGTCGATGCGGCGGCTTTCGTGCCGCTCGCTGGCGATGACATAGAGGCCGCCTGCATCGAGCGCCTTCTGCTTCAGCTGTGCGATCTCTTCCTTGATCGCCGTGATCCTGGCATCGCGCTCCGGTCCCGGCTCCAGATCGGCCGTTTCCCGCTCGATCCGCATCTCGAGGTTGCCGCCGAGCTGAATGTCGGTACCGCGGCCGGCCATGTTGGTGGCGATCGTCACCGCACCCGGCACACCCGCCTGGCCGACGATATAGGCCTCCTGCTCGTGATAACGCGCGTTGAGCACGGAGAAGTTCTGGAAACCGGACTGTTTGAGCAGTGCTGCAAGCAGCTCCGATTTTTCGATCGAGGTCGTGCCGACGAGCACCGGCTGGTCGCGTCCGTTGGCCGCCTTGATCTCTTCGATGATCGCCTTGAACTTCTCCTCGGCGGTCCGATAGACCTCGTCGTCTTCGTCAATACGCTGGATCGGCAGGTTCGTCGGAACCTCGACGACATCAAGGCCGTAGATATTGGCGAATTCCTCCGCTTCGGTCGCCGCCGTACCGGTCATGCCGGCAAGCTTGTCGTACATGCGGAAATAGTTCTGGAAGGTGATCGAGGCCAGCGTCTGGTTTTCCGGCTGGATCTGCACCTTTTCCTTGGCTTCGAGCGCCTGGTGCTGCCCCTCCGAATAGCGTCGGCCCGGCATCATGCGTCCGGTGAACTCGTCGATGATGACGACCTCGCCATTGCGGACAATGTAGTCCTTGTCGCGCGTGAAGAGCTTGTGGGCCTTCAGCGCGTTGTTGATGTGATGGACGATCGCGACGTTTTCGACGTCGTAGAGCGAGGCGCCCTTCAAAAGGTTGGCTTCCCGGAGCAGGTTCTCCAGCTTCTCGGTGCCGACCTCCGAGAAGTTCGCCGAACGCTGCTTTTCGTCGATTTCGTAGTCTTCTTCCGACAGAAGCGGGATGAAGGCGTCGATCGTGGTGTAGAGATCGGAGCGATCGTCGAGCGGGCCGGAGATGATGAGCGGCGTGCGCGCTTCATCGACCAGGATCGAATCCACTTCGTCGACGATCGCGTAGTTATGCCCGCGCTGCACCATCTGCGAGCGCTCGTACTTCATGTTGTCGCGGAGATAGTCGAAGCCGAGTTCGTTATTCGTCGCGTAGGTGATATCGCAAGCATAGGCGGCCCGACGCTCTTCGTCCGACAAGCCATGGACGATCACGCCCGTGGTCATGCCGAGGAAGCCGTAGAGCTTGCCCATCGTCGTCGAGTCGCGCTTGGCAAGGTAATCGTTGACGGTCACGACGTGGACGCCCTTGCCTGCGAGCGCGTTCAGATACACGGCAAGCGTCGCGACGAGGGTCTTGCCTTCGCCCGTCTTCATTTCGGCGATCGAATTGTCGTTCAGGATCATCGCGCCGATGAGCTGAACGTCGAAGGGGCGCAGTCCGAGCGTCCGGAGTGCGGCTTCGCGGGCGACCGCAAAGGCCGGAACGAGAAGGTCGTCGAGGGTTTTGCCGGCGGCAAGCTGTTCCCGGAACTCTACCGTCTTGGCGGCAAGCGCTTCGTCGTCCAGAGCCTTCATGCTGTCTTCGAGAGCGTTGATCGCCGCGACCTTCGGCTGGTAGGAGCGGATACGGCGATCGTTTGCCGAGCCGAACAGTTTGCGGGCGAGCCCACCAAGACTGACCATCAGCATGGTCCTTTCTGACACTTCGTCACATATTGCGCGCGCACTCGCCGACAGCGGATCACGGACGAAATGGGGTGCCGCTACCGGAAACATCACTGGACGCGAGGTTGCGTGACAGATAAGAGGGGGGTCGAATGATGTCAACGGGACAGGTTGATGCGGAGGCGCCGGTTTCCGGCCTATCTGACAACTTTTCGCCCGATTCAAACGGTTTGAAGCGGTATCCTATCCGAAAGGTCTCTCATGTCTCGCTATCATAAACTTGCCCTTGCTGCATGCGTGGCGTTCGTGGGTCTCCAGGCACCTGCTTTCGCCGAAGACGCACTGGTGGCGAAGGTCGGGAACCTCGAGATCCGTCAGTCTGAGCTCGATATCGCGCTGGCAAATCTCGACCCGCAGCTGTCGCAGCTCCCGGACGAGCAGAAGAAGATTGCCGCTCTCTCGAGCGCCATAGATGTCAAGCTCCTCGCCGGCAACGCTACGTCCGAGGGCCTGAAGGACGATCCGGCCTACCAGCAGCGCATGCAGTTCATCGCCGAGCGCGAGCTTCACAACCTTTACTTCAAGAAGCACGTTGTCGACGCCGTGACGGACGACGAGGTCAAAGCGCGCTATGAGAAGGAAATCGCCGCGCTGCCGAAGCAGGAGGAGGTTCGTGCGCGGCACATCCTCGTGAAGACTGAAGACGAAGCCAAGGCGATCATCGCCGAACTCGACAAGGGCAAGGATTTCATCGAGCTTGCGAAAGAGAAGTCCACGGACCCGAACAAGTCGGAAGGCGGCGATCTCGGCTACTTCACCAAGGGGCGTATGGTTCCCGAATTCGAGCAGGCGGCTTTCGCGATGGACAAAGGCACCTACTCCAAGACCCCGGTCAAGACCCAGTTCGGCTTCCACGTCATCAAGGTCGAAGACAAGCGGGACGCGCCGCCGCCGGCCTACGAAGACGTTTCGCAGCAGGTGCGCCAGCTCGTCATGCGCGACAAGTATCTCGAACTGATCGCCAAGGCGAAGGCCGAGCAGAAGGTAGAGATCGTCGACGAGGCCCTGCGCAAGGGCTATGAGGACGTGAACAAGCAGCCGCAATAAAGGCGGCAGCCTTTCGGCCCGCGCCGTCTGCGCGGGCCTTCCCTTTTGTGCTTCGCATCATTTCAGGCCGCAAAGAAATGTCTGCCACTGTTTCCCCGCTTGCTCCCAAGTCCTATCCGGCTATGCCGCCCATCCGCGGCGTGCGCATGGCAACCGCAGCAGCCGGTATCAAGTACAAGAACCGCACCGATGTCCTGCTGATGGCCTTCGATGAGCCTGCCGCCGTTGCCGGCGTGTTCACCCGTTCCAAATGTCCGTCGGCGCCGGTTGATTTCTGCCGGGAAAATCTTCCCCACGGCATCGCGCGCGGTGTGGTCGTCAATTCAGGCAACGCCAATGCCTTCACCGGCATCAAGGGCAGGGCGGCGACCGTACTGACGGCGAAATCGGCCGCCGCGGCACTTGGCTGCGCGGAGAACGAGATCTATCTCGCCTCCACCGGCGTCATTGGCGAACCGCTCGATGCGACCAAGTTTTCGGGCGTCCTCGGCGAGATGGCCAAGAGCGCTACCGGCGATTTCTGGCTGGAAGCCGCCAAGGCAATCATGACGACCGACACCTATCCGAAGGTGGCGACCCGGACCGCGAAAATCGACGGCGTCGACGTGACGATCAACGGCATCGCCAAGGGCGCCGGCATGATCGCGCCGGACATGGCGACGATGCTGTCTTTCGTGGTGACCGACGCGGACATTGCGGCGCCTGCGCTACAGGCCCTGCTTTCCGCCGGCGTCGGACCGACCTTCAATTCCGTAACGGTCGACAGTGACACCTCCACCTCCGACACGCTGATGTTGTTTGCGACCGGCGCCGCCGCCGCGGACGGTCAGGTGCGTGTCGAATCTGCAGACGATGTCCGCCTTGATGGCTTCAGGGCTGCCCTCGATGATCTTCTCAAGGACCTGGCATTGCAGGTGGTCCGTGACGGCGAAGGCGCGCGTAAAATGATCGCGATTACCGTCACCGGAGCCGAGAATGACGGGGCTGCAAAGCGTATCGGCTTGTCGATCGCCAACTCTCCGCTCGTCAAGACGGCGGTTGCCGGCGAGGACGCGAACTGGGGCCGTGTGGTCATGGCTGTCGGCAAGTCGGGCGAGATGGCCGACCGTGATCGGCTCGCCATCTGGTTTGGCGATGTCCGCGTGGCGGTCGACGGCGAACGAGATCCCGACTACTCCGAAGCCGCGGCCAGTGCAGTGATGAAGGAAGACGACGTCGCAATCCGGGTCGATATCGGGCTCGGCAACGGCGAGGCGACCGTTTGGACCTGCGATCTCACCAAGGAATACGTCGCAATCAACGGCGACTACCGGAGCTGACGGCGAGGATGCGGGCGGAGCGACAACAAGCGAATCTTCCGCTCGTTCGGCGGCTCGAGGCAGTCAGCTTCCGTGCTTGGCCGGCTGCTTCTGTACAGTATGACGGTAGCTGGCAGGTTCGGCTGACCGGCGGGCATCCGTCGAAGCGGCTGAACTGCGTCGTGGCGCTCGATCCGTCCGACAGTCGCGATATTGCAGTCCGGCTGGAGAAGGCCGCCCGAAAGTTCGACGCTTATGGCCGTCCGCTCGTGGTGCGGGAAACGCCACTCACGCCGAAGCCTCTCGTCGACCACCTGATCGCCGAGGGCTGGACCTGTTTCGAAGAGGTCATCACGCAGACGGCCGATCTCACCGCCTTGGACATCCCCGATACGCTCGATCATCTGCCGACCCAGGACGTCGGACGCTTCGTGGATGCAAGTCTTGCCCTTCAGGGGCAGGACGCGGCCCTGAAGCCGGTGCTGGCCGAGATCATCAATTCCATCAAGCCGGCCGTCGGCATGTTCCTGATGGAAGACCCGAATGCTGGTCCGGTCGCATCGCTCCTCTGCGTGCAGGACAACGACCTTGCCGGCATACTGCTCTTTGCCGTTTCGGACAAGCATCGCCGGCGCGGTGTCGGCATGGAAGTCCTTTCGTCCGCACTGCGCTGGGCGCGAATGCGCGGTGCACGCACCGCTTGGCTCCAGGTGTCTGCGGACAACGAAGCGGCCTTGGCGCTCTATGCCAGGCTCGGCTTCGTCGAGGCTTACCGCTACTACTACTGGTCCAAGGACGGTTCGCAATGAATGGCGGACCCAAGCCGATCCTTCTGGTCGCAGCCTGTGCGCTCGTGGATACGGACGGGCGAATTCTGCTGGCCCAGCGGCCCGAAGGAAAATCGCTCGCGGGTCTCTGGGAGTTTCCCGGTGGCAAGGTCGAAGCAGGGGAGACACCGGAAGAAACACTCGTCCGCGAACTCGAGGAAGAACTCGGGGTCACCACGCGCATCCCATGCCTGGCACCGCTCACGTTCGCGAGCCACAGCTACGACAGTTTTCACCTGCTGATGCCGCTCTTCATCTGTCGCCGCTACGAAGGCATTGCCCACGGCAGGGAAGGGCAGGCGGTCAAATGGGTCCGCCCACAGGCTTTACGTGACTACCCGATGCCTCCGGCTGACGAGCCGCTCATCCCCTTCTTGCAGGACTTGCTATAGCCTTTCGAAGTTCTTGTAGTTGTTCTTAACGAAAAGTTTATAACCCTCAGGTATGGATAGAGCTGTTCATGCGGTAAAGTGTGCGTGGGGCATATCATGGCAGACGAGGATTTCTGGAAGACCGTCGGGTCTGGAGAACGGTCTTCGCAAAGAGCCAGGAAGACGGGCGTGCTGAATATCGCCCTGCTGTTCGGAACGGCGGCGATTGCGCTTTCGCTTGTCCTCACGCCAATGCTTGCAGGGAACTCCGAAAGAAAGAGCCTGGCGTTCACGCCGGATGACTACGACAACATAACGACGGGCTCGATCGGCAAGACAGAGCCGGGCCGGCGATATACGATACGCAGGAGCATCCTGCAGGAAACGCCGGGTTCGGTCTGCATCATCGATCGCTACGGTGCCGGGGAAGGCTGTTGACGGGACCCGATCCGGAGCCGGTCGACTTGAGGGGGAACGCATGCGCCTGCTGAGAAGCCTGGTTGCCGACGAGACAGGCGCGACGGCCATCGAATACGGACTGATCGCAGCGATAATTTCCGTGGCCTTGCTTGTGGGCTATGGCGCCTTCACCGGCGCGCTGATGAACGTTTTCGAGACGATTACCACGGCCATCAACACGGCGGGTGCCTGACGGCGGTCAGTCCCGTTTGGTGACTGCAAGCGCGTCGGCAAGCCTTATCTTGGCCGTGCCGGGCTTCAGCGGCTTCTGCTGGCTTTCATGCGGAGCCCAACCCGAGACATAGATGAAGACGAAGGTTGCTCGGATACGCCCGTCGGGATCGGCGTAGCGTTCCGCATATTTTTCGGCAGCACGCAGGAAGAACTGACGGCTGAGCGGTTTGCGGCTGCGGTCGGTGAGCGGATTTGCCATGCCCATCGCCTTGAGATCGCGCATAAGCCCAAAAATCGAATCGTACCGGACGGTATAGGTCTGGGTGTCGACGACCGGCAATGCGAAGCCTGCCCGCTGCATGAGCGCTCCGATGTCGCGAATGTCGGCAAAGGGGATCACTCGCGGACTGGCTCCGCCCGAAAGCTCGATCTCCGTCGACAGGAGAACGTCGCGCAGTTCTGCCAGCGTACCGGCGCCCGGGATGGCCGCGAGAAACAGCCCGTCGGGCTTCAAGGCCTTGCGAATCTGAATGAGGACGCCTGGTGTGTCATTCGTCACATGGAGCGCAAGCGGTGACAGGACGAGATTGACCGACTGCTCGGCGAGGGGCACGTGCTCTAACGGGGCCTCGGTCATTGCCTCGCCCGCTGTGGCAAATATCGCGTGGGTTTCAACGCGCACAAGTTCGCCGATCTTGCCGGTTTCCATGCATTCTCGTGCGGTCGTGCCACTTGCGCCGTGCAGCTCGACCGCCCGGTCAAAGTGTCGTTCGACCAGAGAAAGCCTTTCGGCGAGTTCGCGCGCCGCGATCTGCAGCAGGAAATCCGCCCCGTCCGTACGCCGCAAATGGGCGCGGCGGCGGTTTTCCGTCACCAGGTCGAGATCGAAGAGTCTTTCCATGACACCGTCCGGCTGAAACTATGCGTGTGGTAAAGGCGCTCGCAAAACCCTAAAGTCAACTCATGGACAGTCATATAGCGCAATCCACGGAACGGTTAAGAGCCTCGCCGCTGACGACGCTGGGAACATTGGTTCGTGACCTCGTCTATCCGCCGTCCTGCGTTCATTGTGGTATTCGCGTGGCGGAACACGGTGCGCTCTGCCCGCAATGCTGGACGTCCATACGGTTCATCGAGCGGCCGTTCTGCGAAGTTCTGGGGACGCCATTTCCGTTCGATCACGGGGCTGGCGCCCGGTCGCCGGAGGCCATCGCCGACCCGCCGGTCTTCGACCGGCTGCGGTCCGTTGCCAGCCATGACGGCCCCATCCGAGATCTTGCGCACAGTCTCAAATATCGCGACCGCATCGACCTTGCCCCGATCATCGCGCGGTGGATGGTGCGTGCCGGCGCCGAGGAGCTTGCCGCCTCCGATGCCGTCCTCGCGGTCCCGTTGCATCGCACGCGACTCTTCGCACGAAAATTCAACCAGTCCGCAGAACTGGCCAGGCACATAGCGAGGTTGGCCGGAAAACCGTTTCTCGCATCGGCGGTGCTGCGCGTGAAGCGCACCGCCCAGCAGGTCGGGCTCAGCGCGAACGCGCGCGCCGACAATGTGCGTGGTGCCTTTGCCGTCGCGTCTGGCCGCGAGACAGAGGTTTTCGGACGCCGGCTGGTGTTGGTGGACGATGTTTTCACGACCGGAGCAACAGTGTCGGCCGTTGCCAGAGTTCTAAAACGCGCCGGTGCCGCCGACGTCACTGTTTTAACCTTTGCAAGGGCGTTGTCCGATCCTATATGAGCCTACCACGACATCCACTTCAGCCCCGGCGGGCATCGGAGAAATGCATGGCATCGGTGACGATCTACACACGCCAATTCTGCGGATACTGCGCGCGCGCCAAGGCGCTGCTGGAGGCAAAAGGCGTCGCCTATGTCGAACATGACGCGACTGGCAGACCCGAGGTGCGGGAGGAGATGATCGCCAAGTCGAACGGCGGCATGACCTTCCCGCAGATCTTCATCGGCGACAAGCATGTGGGCGGCTGCGACGATCTTCATGCGCTTGATCGGGCAGGCAAGCTCGACGAGATGCTGGCAAACTAGGACCGTGACGCGATGACATTCAAGGCCGCTGCAATCCAGATGTGCTCCGGAGTCAATCCGGACGAGAATGCCGACGCCATGGTCCGTCTGGTGCGTGAGGCCGCCGGTCACGGCGCCGCGTATGTGCAGACGCCCGAAATGACAGGCGCCGTTCAGCGGGATCGCGAGGGACTTGCGGCCGTGTTGCGTGACGAGGACACCGACGTCATCGTCAGAACGGCGGCCGAACTCGCGGGCGATCTCAGGATCCATCTGCATGTAGGCTCGACCGCAATCGCGCTTCCGGACGGCAAGATCGCCAATCGCGCATTCCTGTTCGGGCCAGACGGTCGCAAGATCTGCTCGTACGACAAGATACACATGTTCGACGTCGATCTCGACAACGGCGAAAGCTGGCGCGAGAGCGCCGTCTATCGTCCGGGATCAGAGGCTCGCGTGGTCGACCTGCCGTTTGCCAGGTTCGGCTTTGCGATCTGCTACGACTTGCGTTTCCCGGCGCTCTTTCGCGCCGAGGCGCTGGCTGGAGCCGACGTGCTGACCGTTCCGGCGGCCTTTACGCGACAAACGGGCGAGGCTCACTGGGAAGTCCTGTTGCGCGCCCGTGCCATCGAGAACGGTGCCTTCGTGATCGCCGCCGCGCAAGCGGGACTCCACGAGGACGGGCGCGAGACGTTCGGCCACTCCATGATCGTCGATCCGTGGGGCAAGGTGCTGGCAGCTGCCGCAGGAACGGGCGAGGCGATCGTGCTCGCCGACATCGATGTGGCGGCGGTCAAGGCCTCCCGTGCGAAGATTCCAAATCTCAAGAACGCTCGGGAGTTCACTCTCGAAACGTTACCTTTGTCCGCCGGGGAGGGCGTGACTGCTTGATCCGCTACTCGCTTCAATGTGATAACGCCCACGAGTTCGAAGGGTGGTTCTCGGAGAGCGCCGACTATGAAAGACAGCAGGCGCTCGGTCTCGTGACTTGCCCTGCCTGCGGCTCAGCGACCGTTTCCAAGCTGTTGATGGCGCCCTCGGTATCGACCGCCCGCAAGAAGGAAGCAGTTCACGCGCTCGCGGTGGACGTTGAACAGCGCGAGGCATTGCGGAAGTTAAAGGAGGCGGTTGCCGCCATCCGCGCCAACAGCGAGGATGTCGGGGAGCGGTTTCCGGAGGAAGCGCGCAAAATTCACTATGGAGAAGCCGACGCACGCGGCATCATTGGACAGGCGTCGCCATCGGACGTCAGGGCATTGGTCGAGGAGGGCATCGAGGTCGCTCCGATCCCTGTTCTTCCCGACGATGTGAACTAATGGTGATGTGCCCGCATTTCCGCGGACGCCGAATTGCCTTGAGCATTCTCGTTGACAACTGACGTCAGCCCTTGAAACCGCCGCCCTCCAGATAGGCCTGTTCTTCGGGTGTCGTTTCGCGGCCGAGTGCGGAGTTGCGATGGGGAAACCGCCCGAAGCGCGCGATGATATCGCGATGTTCGATGGCATAAGGGAGCGTGCGCTCGTCACCGCTTCGGTCACGATGTTCCGTGAAGAGCCGGACGCTGAGTTCCTGGTCCTCCGGGTTTTCCGAATGCTCGAACGGAAGGTAGAAGAAGATCGCCAGCGTCGGTTCCACCTGCCGGTCGAAGCCCGCCGCAAGGGCTCGGCGCGCTATTGCGCGTGCAAGACCGTCGGTCGCGAAGGCGTGCCCCGTGCCGCGATAGAGATTGCGTGGAAACTGATCGAGGAGCAGCAGCAGAGCGAGGGCACCTTCTGCGCTTTCCTCCCAGGCGGACAATTCACCCCGTGCGGCCTGCATGTGCAGGTCGACATAGTGACGCATGATCGCGGCATCCAGTGCAGCGTCTCGCGCAAACCATTTGTCGTAGCCCTGACCGTTCCAGAACGCGACGACGTCGGCCGGCGACGTCATGGTCGGGACTCCTGCACAGCAGGCCGAGCCGCCAGCATCATGTAGTTGACGTCAGTGTCCGGCGAGACATGCCACTGGTTCTGCAAGGGACTGAAGAAGAGGCCAACGCGTTCGAGCACGTTCATCCCACCTCGTTCCAGCGGGGCTTGGAGTTCTTCCGGCCGCACCAGCTTCTCATACTGATGCGTCCCGCGCGGCAGCCAGCCCAGAACGTATTCCGCGCCGACGATGGCAAGCGCTGCGGCCTTCAATGTACGGTTGATCGTCGAGATCAGCATGAGGCCGCCGGGTTTCACCATCGAAGCGCATGTGCTGATGAAGAAATCCACGTCGGCAACGTGTTCGACGACTTCCATGTTCAACACGACGTCGAAGCGCTCGCCTGCGGCTGCCAGCGCCTCAGCCGTCACTGCGCGGTAATCGACAACAGTTCCCGTCTGCTCGGCATGGGTGCGGGCGATGCCGATATTCCTCTCCGAGGCATCTGCGCCCAGCACCGTTGCACCCATCCGCGCAACCGGCTCGGAGAGCAGACCACCGCCGCAACCGATGTCGAGAATTCGCAAACCTTGTAGCGGATGGTGGCTTTTCGGATCACGTCCGAAATGCCCCGCCACCTTGTCGCGAATATAGGTTAGCCGGACTGGATTGATCTTGTGCAGTGGCTTGAACTTGCCGGTGGGGTCCCACCACTCCGCAGCCATTGCTGAAAAACGGTCGACCTCGACCTGGTCAATGGTGGTGCGCGCCTGTTCGGTCATTTGCCGATCTCCATGAATTCCCGAAGAAACCAAGTCGGACGATCGACTGCGGATGTCAAGTCCACGGGTACCTGCCGGTCGTGGCGCGGCCGGAGCTTGCCTCAATACGGCCGGAAAGTCGGAACATCCAGGATGCCGAAACGTTACCGTTTCGATACGCATAGGCCCCATTTCGGGGCTCAGGAGACGACCATGAAGAAACTATCGCTACTTGTAGCGGCGGCCCTGGGAGTGTTTGGTATCCCGGCGCTTGCGGAAGCGGCGCCGGCCTACTCCACGGCGGACGTCAACATGCGCTCGGGTCCGAGCACACAGTACCCGCCCGTGTTGGTGATCCCTTATGGCAGCCGCGTGGACATCCGCGGGTGTCTCAGGTCACAGGCCTGGTGCGACGTCGACTATCGAGGCATCCGCGGCTGGGTCTCGGGGAGCTATCTGCAGGCAAGCTATGAGCAGCGCCGCGTCTATGTCGGCCCGAGCTACTACGAACCGCTCGGCATTCCCACCGTGATGTTCAGCATCGACACCTATTGGGAGCGCCATTATCGAGATCGGGACTTCTATCGTCATCGGGACGAGTGGCGGGACGGCTACTATCGCCCGACGGTTCGCCGCGACGATTATCGCCGTCCTCCGCCGCCGCGGTGGAACGACGACGAGGATGAGGATTATGGCTGGCGCGAGCCGCCCCGGCGCGTTCGCGAGCAGCGGCGCGACCCGCCGCGTGACCGCAAGGAAATGGTCCAGGAGAGGAACAAGAAGCGGTCCAGCGGCGAGCAACGTGTTATCCGCTGCAAGCAGGGTATGCTCGCCTGCCAATCGCACGACTGACGACAGCACCTGCGCGATCACGGTGGTGATCGCGCAGCCGTTGTTTGGAGTGGATGTCGCGAGCCGAAGTGTTCCGTGGACCGAGATCGCTCCCGTTGCCTTGAAATACCACGAGATCACGCTGTTTCTCCCGCGCGGAGCCGTCTCGGCTTCCGCTCGCTTCCACTCCCACGTCCAACGAAGCCCGCCTTTTCGTCACGATACCGGACGATGCGCCGCTGTTTCCGCGTCACCGGGTATGGTAGGCACGAAACCCCTTGACCTCCGGGCATTTCAGGTCCGGGGCCATTGAACTTCCCGGGGGATTTGGCTATGAGACCGCAACTCGCCCGTGCCTCGTGCCCAGGCGCATCTTCAGCGGTGCCGGTCGGTACCCAACATTCGTGACGGTAGTTTAGGCAATGGCTCGCATCGTGATGAAATTCGGCGGAACCTCCGTCGCCAATCTCGAACGTATTCACAACGTCGCGCGGCATGTGAAACGTGAGGTCGATGCCGGTCACGAAGTGGCCGTTGTCGTCTCTGCCATGTCGGGCAAGACGAACGAGCTGGTCGACTGGGTGCGCAACATGCCGAAGGTCGCCGGCGCCGACTCGCCCTTCTATGATGCACGCGAATACGACGCTGTCGTCGCCTCGGGAGAGCAGGTAACCTCCGGCCTGCTGGCGATCGCTCTGCAGTCGATGGATATCAATGCGCGCTCCTGGCAGGGTTGGCAGATTCCGATCAAGACGGACAATGCCCACGGCGCGGCCCGCATTCAGGAGATCGACGGTTCGGACATTATCCGCCGGATGGGCGAGGGGCAGGTGGCCGTCGTCGCCGGCTTCCAGGGTATCGGCCCCGATAATCGCATCTCGACGCTCGGCCGTGGCGGTTCGGACACTTCGGCGGTGGCGATCGCCGCCGCGGTCAAGGCCGATCGTTGTGATATCTACACGGACGTCGACGGAGTCTATACGACAGACCCTCGTGTCGAACCGAAGGCGCGAAGATTGAAGAAGATCGCCTTCGAGGAAATGCTGGAAATGGCGTCGTTGGGCGCGAAGGTGCTTCAGGTGCGTTCAGTCGAGCTCGCCATGGTACACAAGGTGCGGACCTTCGTACGCTCTAGTTTCGAGGACCCGGATGCTCCGGGGATGGGCGACCTTCTCAATCCGCCCGGTACGTTGATTTGCGATGAGGAAGAGATCGTGGAACAGGAAGTTGTCACCGGCATCGCGTATGCCAAGGATGAAGCGCAAATCTCGCTGCGCCGCGTCGCAGACCGGCCGGGTGTTTCCGCCGCGATCTTCGGTCCGCTCGCCGAGGCGCATATCAACGTCGACATGATCGTCCAGAATATCTCCGAGGACGGAACCCGGACGGATATGACGTTTACGGTTCCCTCGGGCGACGTCGAAAAAGCGCTCGCCGTTCTCGGCGACAACAAGGAGAAGATCGGCTACGACGTGGTCCAGAGCGAGTCGGGCCTGGTCAAGGTTTCAGTCATCGGTATCGGTATGCGCAGCCATGCCGGCGTGGCGGCCACCGCCTTCAAGGCGCTCGCTGAAAAGGGTATCAACATCAAGGCGATCACCACGTCGGAGATCAAGATCTCTATCCTGATCGACGGCCCCTATGCCGAACTCGCGGTCCGGACTTTGCATTCCTGCTACGGCCTCGATAAGAATTGATTCCGCTGAGGCGGTCTGCCACTCTCGACGATTGACGCGGGTGGCGGTCCGCTCCGTCCATAGACCGTTTTCGGGAGCATGCGCGCGATGAGAGACCTGTCTGCCGGTCCACGCGTTCTCCTCAAACGGCTCCGCGAACTGATGGCGGAGCCGCTTGAGCCACAGGAACGCCTTGACCGGATTGTTCGTCAGATCGCGAGCAATATGGTAGCGGAAGTGTGCTCCGTCTACGTGCTGCGCTCCGACGGCGTCCTCGAACTCTACGCGACCGAAGGTCTCAACAAGGACGCGGTGCACCTTGCCCAGCTGAAAATGGGGCAGGGGCTTGTCGGTACGATCGCGGCAAGCGCGCAATCGCTCAATCTCTCGGATGCTCAGGCCCACCCGGCGTTCCGCTATCTCCCTGAGACGGGGGAGGAAATCTATCACTCCTTCCTCGGTGTGCCGATTCTGAGGGCCGGCCGCAGTCTTGGCGTTCTCGTGGTTCAGAACAAGGCACAGCGGAATTACCGGGAGGATGAACTTGAGGCGCTCGAGACGACAGCCATGGTGCTGGCCGAGATGATCGCGACGGGCGAACTGAAGAAGATCACCAGGCCGGGTCTCGAACTCGATCTTACGCGGGCAGTCACCATCGATGGCGACAGCTATGGCGAGGGGATCGGACTTGGCTATGTCGTGCTGCACGAACCACGCATCGTGGTGACCAACCTTCTCAATGAAGACAGCGAGAAGGAAATCCGAAGGCTCGCAGATGCGCTAGGTTCGCTGCGCATCTCGATCGATGACATGTTGTCACGGCGCGAAGTCGCAATGGAAGGCGAGCACCGAGAAGTGCTCGAAACCTACCGTATGTTCGCCCACGATCAGGGCTGGGTTCGCCGCATGGAAGAGGCGATCCATAATGGGCTGACCGCGGAGGCGGCGGTCGAGAAGGTGCAGAGCGACACCAAGGCCCGCATGATCCGTCTGACGGATCCGTATCTTCGGGAGCGGATGCACGACTTCGACGACCTCGCCAACCGCCTGCTCAGACAGCTGACCGGTTTTTCGTCGCGGAGTGCATCGGAAGGCTTTCCGTCCGACGCTATCATTCTCGCGCGCGCCATGGGTGCCGCGGAACTGCTCGACTATCCGCGCAGCCATATTCGCGGGCTGGTGCTGGAGGAGGGGGCGGTGACGAGCCACGTCGTGATCGTCGCCCGCGCAATGGGTATCCCGGTCGTCGGCCAGGCGGCGGGCGCGGTAGCACTTGCCGAGAATGGCGATCCGGTCATCATTGATGGCGACGACGGCAAGGTCCACGTCCGGCCGATGGCGGACCTTCAGAAGGCATACGAAGAGAAGGTGAGGTTGCGCGCGCGTCGGCAGGAGCAGTTCCGGGCACTTCGCGACGTGGAGCCTCTGACGAAGGACGGCAAGCGTATCCTCCTTCAGATGAATGCCGGCCTGCTCGTCGATCTGCCGCAACTGGCCGCTTCGGGTGCAGAAGGCATCGGATTGTTCCGTACCGAACTGCAGTTCATGATTTCTTCCACGATGCCGAAAGCGGAAGAACAGGAGAATTTCTACCGCAGCGTCCTGCGCCAGGCCGACGGTCGACCGGTGACATTTCGCACGCTGGACATCGGTGGCGACAAGGTCGTTTCCTATTTTCGGTCGCAGGAAGAGGAAAACCCGGCGCTCGGCTGGCGCGCGATACGCCTGTCGCTCGACCGGCCCGGGCTGTTGCGCACTCAGCTCAGGGCGCTCCTGAAAGCCTCGGCTGGCGCCGAGCTCAAGATGATGCTGCCGATGGTGACTGAGGTCTCCGAAATTCGCGCAGTGCGCGAACTGATGCAGAAGGAGGTCCAACACCTCTCCAAGTTCGGACACCAGCTGCCGAAGCGCCTGCAGTTCGGCGCGATGCTCGAGGTTCCTGCTCTGCTGTGGCAACTGGAGGAACTGATGGAGGAGGTGGACTTCGTGTCCGTCGGCTCCAACGACCTTTTCCAGTTTTCGATGGCTGTCGACCGCGGCAATGCCCGGGTGGCGGACCGCTTCGACGTGCTCGGCCGACCGTTCCTGCGCATTCTTCGCGATATCGTCCGCGCTGCCGACAAGGCCGGGACGCCGCTGACGCTGTGCGGCGAGATGGCGGGCAAGCCTCTGAGCGCGATGGCCCTGCTCGGGCTCGGCTTCCGGTCGATCTCGATGTCGGCGACGTCGATCGGCCCGATCAAGGCGATGCTGCTGGCGCTGGATGTCGACCGCCTGAGCAAGCTGCTGGACGGCGCGCTGGACGATCACCGCACGCATCTGCCTGTACGCGACATCCTCACCGGATTCGCGGAAGACAACAACATTCCCCTTTGAATGATCTGCCTGGAGTAGAGAGTGGCAAAGCTACCTGTCGATAAGATGCGTGAGCTCGAACGCCGATTCGGTGAGATCGAGGCTCGCATGTCGGCCGGGCCGGCCGCGGACGTCTACGTCAAGCTTGCCTCGGAATATGCCGAGTTGCAGCCGGTCGTCGGCAAGATCCGCGAATACGAGGCGGCGATCGCCGAGTTTGCGGGCCTGCGATCGATGCTGGCCGACAAATCGACCGATCGTGAGATGCGTGCTCTTGCCGAGGCCGAGATTCCCGAGGTTGAGGAGCGCATTGCGGCGCTCGGGACAGATATCCAGATCCTCCTTCTGCCGAAGGACGCAGCGGACGAAAAGAGCGCCATTCTCGAAATTCGCGCCGGCACCGGCGGTTCGGAAGCGGCGCTGTTTGCCGGGGACCTCTTCCGGATGTACGAGCGCTTCGCCAGTTCCAAGGGGTGGAAGATCGAGGTCCTGTCGGCCAGTGAAGGCGAGGCGGGCGGCTACAAGGAAATCATCGCTTCCATCACCGGCCGCGGCGCGTTCTCGAAACTGAAATTCGAGTCCGGCGTGCACCGCGTGCAGCGCGTCCCGGAAACGGAGGCGAGCGGTCGCATTCATACGTCGGCGGCAACCGTGGCGGTGCTGCCGGAGGCCGAGGAGATCGACGTCGAGATTCGGCCGGAGGACATTCGGATCGACACGATGCGCTCGTCCGGCGCCGGGGGGCAGCACGTCAACACCACTGACTCGGCGGTGCGTATCACGCACCTGCCGACCGGGCTCGTGGTCACGAGTTCGGAGAAGTCGCAGCACCAGAACCGGGCCAAGGCGATGCAGGTTCTGCGTTCCAGGCTCTACGACATGGAGCGTCAACGGACTGAAAGCGAGCGCTCGGCGGATCGCCGGAGCCAGGTAGGGTCGGGCGACCGATCCGAACGTATTCGCACCTACAATTTTCCACAGGGCCGGGTCACCGATCACCGCATCAACCTTACTCTCTACAAGCTGGACCGCATGATGGAGGGCGATATCGACGAACTCGTGGACGCCCTGATCTCCGACTACCAGGCCGGTCAGCTTGCCCAGCTCGGCGAGCAGTCGTGAGCGAGCAATCCGATACAGCCAGTGTCTTGATTGCCGAGGCGAGGCGGCGTTTTGCCGAGGCTGAGCTGGGCGATCCATCGACTGATGCGCGTGTTCTCGTCGCCGGCATTCTTGGCCTGTCGCTTTCCGACGTCGTCATGCGGAGCGACATTGCGGTTTCCCATGAAGAGGCCGAACGGGTGCGTGCGGCGATCGCACGTCGCTGCAAACACGAACCGGTTCACCGGATTCTGGGGCATCGGGCTTTCTATGGGCTGGACCTTCGGCTTTCTCCGGAAACTCTCGAGCCGCGGCCGGATACCGAAATTTTGGTCGACTGCGTGTTGCCGCATTTGAAGCGGATGATTGCTGAAAAGGGCAGCGCGCGGCTGCTCGATCTCGGTGTCGGAACGGGGGCGATCGCGCTCGCTCTGCTCAAGGAACGCCCGCAGGCTCGTGCCGTCGGAAGCGATATCTCCGAAGAGGCTCTTTCGACGGCGGAACGCAATGCCTACATCAACGGCGTCGCCGAGCGGTTTGAAACCGTGCGCAGCGCGTGGTTCTCGCACATCGAGGGAAGATTCGACATCATCGTGTCAAATCCTCCCTATATTCCGACAGGCGTGGTCGCGGAGCTGGATCCGGAGGTGCGGAACTACGATCCGCTGACGGCGTTGGACGGTGGTCAAGACGGTCTTGATGCCTACCGGGCGCTCTCGACGGGAGCGGGTGATTACCTGCTGGCGAACGGTTTGGTGGCCGTGGAGATCGGCTATGACCAGAAGAAGAGCGTAACCGCGCTGTTCGAGAATGCAGGTTTTTCCCTGCTCGAGGCGCATCGCGACTATGGCGGCAATGACCGCGTCCTTCTGTTCACGACGCGAAATTGTTGCGCGTGCTAAGTTGTTTCCGACTTGCGAAGAAAACGCTTGGTTTTCCGAAGGAAGCGGGCTAGGTTGCGGGCACGCAGCGGGCAGCGGGGAATGAACAGAGATTCGTTCGGGTCTGGGGCGGCTTCGATTTCGGCTCCTTTGGAGTTTCGCGAAGCAAGCAGATCCCGTTGCGTGATCAGTTAATTTGGCTTTCACCAGCGGCAGATGAAGCAATGGCGCACCATGCCCGCGGCACGCGGAGCTTTGATCCGGTCTAACCAGATGCGGCAGCGTAGCCAATCTATCAGCAATCAAGAGAATTCAGGTGAATAATCGATGAGGCCAGGACAGCAGAACAAGCGTGGTCGCGGGCGTGGCGGCAACGGCGGCGGCGGCAACTTCAACCGCAAGGGCGCCAATCCGCTGACGCGAACCTATGACAGCTCCGGTCCCGATGTGAAGATTCGTGGTACTGCCCAGCACATCGCCGAGAAGTATGCAGCGCTTGCTCGCGATGCCCAGAGTTCCGGCGACCGTGTCATGGCAGAAAATTACCTCCAGCACGCCGAACACTACAATCGCATCATCGCTGCCGCGCAGGCGCAGGTGCAGGAGCGTTTCCAGCGCGACGACCGCGGGGAATACTCCGACCGAGACGTCGATGACATGGACATCCTCGATGAACCGACCGTTCATCATGCGGCACCGGCTGCGCCGCGTGCGGCCGAAATTGCCGGAAGCGGTCCTCAACCCGTGATCGAGGGGACTCCGGTTGAGGTCGCCGCTGCCGAAGAGGTTGCGGAGGAAGGTGGCGAGCAACGGCAGCCTCGTCGTCGCAATTCAGGCTCGCGTCCGCGCCGCCAGCGTCGCGGCGGTGGTGGCGGGGCACAGGCGGATGATGCCGGTGAGGTAGGATCGGCTGACGCCGAGTCGAGCTCGGAAAAGCCGGAGCTGGCCGCGGCTGCCTCCGAATAGGCGATCGCCGCTATCGTGAAGTAAACGATCGAGAAACTCTGGCCATGCGCCGGAGTTTTTCGTTTAAGTTCCTCTTTAAACGCCGAAATTCTTTCCCCATATCTCGATCACAAGGGCGAATACGCCCACGGGTTGCCTGTTCAGGGGGCCCGATCCTTAACCGCTGCATTGTGCCGTTGCGGGCAGTGCAGCTCGTGGAGATAGGCGATGAATATCGAGAAATATTCCGAGCGGGTTCGCGGCTTCCTGCAGTCGGCACAGACCTACGCACTGTCGGAAGGCCATCAGCAATTTACGGCCGAACACGTCCTCAAGGTCCTTCTGGACGACGACCAGGGCATGGCGGCATCTCTCATCACGCGCGCTGGCGGCGATCCGAAGGAAGCGCGTCTGGCCAACGACATGGCCCTTTCCAAGCTTCCGAAGGTTTCCGGTGGTGGCGGTCAGGTCTATCTTTCGCAGCCGCTCGCCAAGGTGTTTTCGACCGCCGAAGAGGCGGCAAAGAAGGCCGGTGACAGTTTCGTCACCGTCGAGCGCCTGTTGCTGGCGCTGGCAATCGAGCCGTCTGCATCGAGCTCCGCCAGCCTGAAGAAGGCCGGCGTCACGGCGACGACGCTCAATCAGGTCATAAACGAAATCCGCAAGGGTCGCACCGCCGACACGGCGAGTGCCGAGCAGGGATTCGATGCTCTGAAGAAATATGCTCGCGATCTCACGGCCGAAGCACGCGACGGAAAGCTCGATCCGGTCATCGGCCGTGACGACGAGATCCGCCGCACCATCCAGGTGCTGTCACGCCGGACGAAGAACAACCCGGTCCTGATTGGAGAGCCCGGCGTCGGCAAAACGGCCATCGCCGAAGGTCTCGCTCTGCGTATCGTCAACGGCGACGTTCCGGAGAGCCTGAAGGACAAGCGGCTGATGGCCCTCGACATGGGTGCACTGATCGCCGGCGCGAAATACCGTGGTGAATTCGAGGAACGCCTGAAGGCCGTCTTGAACGAAGTGCAGGCGGAGAGTGGCGAGATCATCCTGTTCATCGATGAGATGCATACGCTCGTCGGCGCCGGCAAGGCCGACGGCGCGATGGACGCCTCAAACCTCCTGAAGCCGGCGCTTGCGCGCGGCGAACTGCACTGCGTCGGGGCGACCACGCTCGACGAATACCGCAAGCATGTCGAAAAGGATGCGGCGCTTGCCCGTCGTTTCCAGCCCGTGATGGTCGATGAGCCGACCGTCGAAGACACAATCTCGATCCTGCGCGGGCTGAAGGAGAAGTACGAACAACACCACAAGGTGCGTATTTCCGACTCCGCGATCGTTGCGGCAGCGACCCTGTCGAACCGCTACATCACCGACCGGTTCCTGCCGGACAAGGCGATCGATCTGATGGACGAGGCGGCGTCTCGGCTCAGGATGCAGGTCGACTCCAAGCCGGAGGAACTGGACGAACTCGATCGCCGGATCATCCAGCTGAAGATCGAGCGCGAAGCGCTGAAGAAGGAAACGGACTCCTCTTCTGTCGATCGCCTGAAGAGACTGGAAAGCGAACTGGCCTCGCTCGAGGAGCAGTCGGACGCGCTGACTGCTCGCTGGCAGGCGGAGAAGAGCAAGCTCGGCCTTGCTGCGGACCTCAAGCGGCAGCTCGACGAGGCGCGCAACGAGCTGGCGATCGCCCAGCGCAAGGGCGAGTTCCAGCGAGCCGGTGAACTGGCGTACGGGGTGATCCCGAAGCTGGAGAAGGAACTCGCCGAGGCCGAAACTCAGGACGGCAGTGCCCGTGAGAGCATGGTCCAGGAGGTTGTCACGCCGGACAATATCGCCCACGTCATTTCGCGCTGGACCGGTATTCCGGTCGACAAGATGCTGGAAGGCGAACGGGAGAAACTGCTTCGCATGGAGGACGAACTCGCAAAGTGGGTCGTCGGCCAGGGCGATGCGGTGCAGGCGGTGTCGCGTGCCGTTCGCCGGTCGCGTGCCGGGCTGCAGGACCCGAACCGCCCGATCGGCTCTTTCATCTTCCTCGGCCCGACCGGCGTCGGCAAGACGGAGCTGACCAAGTCGCTTGCCCGCTTCCTCTTCGACGACGAGACCGCTCTCGCGCGCATCGACATGTCGGAATACATGGAGAAACACTCGGTTGCCCGCCTCATCGGCGCGCCTCCCGGCTACGTCGGTTACGAGGAAGGCGGCGCGCTGACCGAGTCCGTGCGGCGCAGGCCCTATCAGGTCGTCCTCTTCGACGAGATCGAGAAAGCGCATCCCGATGTGTTCAATGTGCTCCTGCAGGTTCTCGACGACGGCCGCCTGACCGACGGCCAGGGCCGGACCGTGGATTTCAAGAATACGATCATCATCATGACGTCGAACCTCGGTGCGGAATACCTGACAAACCTGCCGGAAGGCTCCGATACGGACCAGGTCCGCGACCAGGTGATGGATGTGGTGAAGGCGTCGTTCCGGCCGGAATTCCTTAACCGTGTCGACGAGATCATTCTTTTCCATCGCCTGCAGAGGACGGAAATGGGGGCAATCGTCGATATCCAGATGAAGCGGCTCGTGGCACTTCTCGCCGAACGCAAGATCGGGGTCCAGCTCGGCGACGACGCTCGCAACTGGCTCGCGGACAAGGGGTACGATCCGGTCTACGGGGCTCGGCCTTTGAAGCGGGTCATCCAGAAATATGTCCAGGATCCGCTGGCGGAGCAGATTCTCTCGGGTCGAATCCCGGATAATTCGAACGTGGCGATTGCCGCGGGATCGGATCGTCTGCTGTTCAGCGTCCGGGAGGTGGCCGACGAGGCGGCGTAAGCCGCAGGCCCTCAAGAACAGCGATAACGAAATGGCGGCCTGCGTGCCGCCATTTTTCATGGGTAGCCGGATCGCTGTGCGATCGTTTCCCTTTCCTCAGCGCGCGGCCAGCTGCTTCTGTCGCTCGACGTTGCCGAGCAGCGCATCGATGCGCTGGCGTTCCACTTCGAACTTGGCGAGCGCATCCCCCGTCAGGGACTTTCCGCCGGGAAGACGGACCTTCAGCGGGTCAACCTTGGTGCCGTTGACGATCAGCTCGTAGTGCAGATGGGCGCCCGTCGAAAGCCCGGTATTTCCGACCCAGCCGATCACCTGTCCCTGGCGGACCTTCGCGCCCGGCTTGACGTCCTTCGCGATCGCACTCTGGTGATTGTAGGAGGTGACGTAACCGTTGGCGTGTCGGATGAGGGTCTGGTTTCCATAGCCACCCGAGTCCCAGCCCGCCTTTTCGACGACGCCGTTGCCTGAGGCGATGATGGGTGTGCCCCGGGGGGCGGCCCAATCGGCACCGGTATGCATCTTGGAGTAGCCGAGGATCGGATGGCGGCGCATACCGAAGCCGGAAGTGAAGCGACCGTTCGGTACCGGGTTCCGAAGCAGGAACTGGCGGATGCTCTTGCCCTCGGCATCGAAGTAGTCGATCGAGCTGTCGGCCGGGTCCTGAAAGCGGTAGAAAGTCGTCAGCGTGTCGCCGAAGCGGGCGCTGACATAGAGAAGTTCGGATTCCTCGGTGGCCTGGCCGTTCTCGTCTGGAACCGAGAAAAACGCTTCCAGCATGTCCGTCGGTTTCAGTTGTGCCTGGAAATCGACATTGCTGGCAAGCAGCCGGATGATCTGCGCCGTCATCTGCTGATTCATGCCGTAGGAAATAGCCGCCCGGTAGATCCCGTCATATACCCGCGGCAGGTCGCGACCGGCCGGAATTGACATGGGCCGGTCGTCGAAGGCCGACGCAATGGCGTCGAGAACGGGCGGTTCGCTGCCGACGACCAGGCGGCCGGCGTCGTTCAGCGCAAGCGTCACGACATGTGTGGCGTGTCGGTAGAGACTGACACGGACGATCCTTGCCTCTTCTCCTTTCTGGATGAGGCCGATCCTGAGGACGTCGCCCTCGGACAGTCCGTCCGCGCCGATCTGCGGGCCGAGGTAGCGTGCGACGTCCTCCGCTTCCGCCCGCGGGTAGCCCACGCCGATCATGGCGGCATCCACCGACTGCGCACGGCGAACCGGGATGATGTCGTCGGCATATTCAGGTGTTTGCGGCGTGAGTGGCTCGGGCGCCGATACCGACATGTTCTGCTCGATGATGCGGGCGGCCAATCCGGTGGTCAGGTCGACGCCGCTGTCGTCGGCGAAACGCTGCGGGTCGATGTAGTAGAGTGCGGCGATCTGCGTGCTGCCGTCGGTCAAGACCGATCCGTTGGTGCGAACTGCCTCCTCCACCTCGTCGAAGGACATCTCGCCGGCGTAGGGGTGAACGTTTCCTGATACCGGAAAGGCGACGGTCCTTAGGCTCACCTGGGATTCGACGTCGGAACCGTAGAGGCTGCCGGTTCGCGGCGCCGTGTTCTTTTGGCCGTCGTCGGCGAAGATCGCCAGCGGATCGAACCTCGGATAGTCCTCCTGAACAGTATAATTGGCGGCGAGGCTCATCTTCACGTGCATGAAGGGTTGCCGGCGCACCACCTCGGTCTCTCCCTCGTGAATGACCGTCGGCACTTCGAGAATCGCCTTGTCCGAAGGCCTCGCCGCGATGTTCGGACCGAGAAGCCGTTCTCCGCGTTTGGCGGTTTCCTGGGTCTCGTTCTGGTCCGGTCCGGCGACCGCATAGGCTTCCGCCGGAATGGCGAGCTGCTGGCGACCATCGAGCGCGGCAAACAACGCGACGCCCATCAGCACGCACGAGGTGATGCCGGTGAGGAAGGTCCCGGTCAGCCAGCGCAACGAAATTTCCCGCCGGTCCGGCGCACGGCGGCCGTCGGCAAGAATCGGCGGCTCGGTGCCGAGAGACCGCAGCATGTTGCGGTCCGTCATCATGCCGCCTGCCTCCGTTTGTTCAAGAGTGCACTCCGTTCCTAAGCATCTGGCCGCGAAATCTGCACGTTTGATGGGTGCTCGTCAAATGACGGGTCGTCGCGTGTCGCGATTCCATCTCCACGTCGCTTCAGAGCATTTGATTGTGAATTTCTCGGGGCGAACACGCCGCACGCGCTCCGCGGACCATGCGCGGCGAGCGCTGCCCCGGTTCTATGGCAGGTCCGCCCCCCACATAAGGAGACCTTTGCGCGCCCTCCTTGTCTCGTTGGTCATGTAGGGCCCGATGGCACCTGCCGCTTCGTCGCCGGCTTTCTGTGGCGTTGTGGTTTGCGGAAGGGGAAATGTGTG
>UEGQ01000016.1 GCA_900466005.1 Hyphomicrobiales bacterium | reverse complement strand
GTCATCGGCAAGACCGCAAAGTATGTTTCCGAGGCCGACGCCCTCGACTATGTCGCCGGCTACTGCGTCTCCCACGACGTTTCCGAGCGCGCCTTCCAGACCGAGCGCGCCGGCCAGTGGACCAAGGGCAAGTCCTGCGACACCTTCGGGCCGATCGGTCCCTGGCTCGTCACCAAGGACGAGATCGCCGACCCGCAGAACCTCTCGATGTGGCTGAAAGTCAACGGCGAGACCATGCAGGACGGCTCCTCGAAGACCATGGTCTACGGCGTCGCCTTCCTCGTCTCCTACTTGAGCCAGTTCATGTCGCTCCACCCCGGCGACGTCATCTCCACCGGTACGCCCCCCGGCGTCGGCATGGGCATGAAGCCGCCCCGCTACCTCAAGGACGGCGACACCGTCGAACTCGCCATCGAAGGCCTCGGTACACAGAAACAGTCCTTCAAAGCCGATTGATGATTGGAAGAAAGACAAGGCGACTGCCATGACCAAGATAACCAGCCTGCGCAGCATCGACCTGCGCTTTCCCACAAGCCAGAGCCTCGACGGTTCGGACGCGATGAACCCGGATCCGGACTATTCGGCCGCCTATGTGGTGCTCGGCACCGACACGCCCGGGCTCGAAGGTCACGGCCTCACCTTCACGATCGGCCGCGGCAACGAAATTTGCTGCGCGGCGATCGACGCCCTCGAACATCTCGTCGTCGGGCTGGACCTCGAATGGGTGAAGGCCAATCCGGGCCGCTTCTGGCACTATCTCACCGGCGACAGCCAGCTGCGCTGGATCGGTCCGGACAAGGGCGCTATGCATCTCGCCACCGGCGCGGTCGTCAACGCCGTCTGGGATCTCTGGGCCAAGGAGGCCGGCAAGCCGGTCTGGCAGCTCGTCGCCGACATGTCGCCGGAAGAGATCGTCTCGATCGTCGACTTCCGCTACCTGACCGACGCGCTGACGCCCGAAGAGGCTCTCGACATCCTCCGGAAGGCGGAGACCGGCAAGGCGGAGCGCATCGCCGTCCTCGAGAAGGAAGGTTATCCCTGCTATACGACCTCGGCCGGCTGGCTCGGCTATTCCGACGAAAAGCTCCGCCGCCTCTGCCAGGAGGCCGTCGACGAGGGCTTCACCCACATCAAACTGAAGGTCGGCCGCGATCTCGAAGACGACAAGCGGCGCCTGCGGATCGCCCGCGAGGTGATCGGCGACGATCGCTTCATGATGATCGATGCCAACCAGGTCTGGGAAGTCGGACAGGCGATCGAATGGATGAAGGAGCTCGCACCTTACAAGCCCTATTTCATCGAGGAGCCGACGAGCCCCGACGATATCGCCGGCCACAAGAAGGTCCGCGAGGCGATCGCACCGATCAAGGTCGCGACCGGCGAGATGTGCCAGAACCGCATCGTCTTCAAGCAGATGATCGCGGGCGGCGCCATCGATATCGTCCAGATCGACAGCTGTCGTATGGGCGGATTGAACGAGGTGCTGGCGGTACTGCTGATGGCCGCAAAGTACCAGCTGCCGGTCTGGCCCCATGCCGGCGGTGTCGGCCTCTGCGAATACGTCCAGCACCTCTCGATGATCGACTACCTCGTCGTCTCCGGCACCAAGGAAGGCCGCGTCATAGAGTATGTCGATCATCTCCACGAGCATTTCCTCGAACCCTGCCGGATCGAAAACGCGGCCTACATGCCGCCGAAGCTGCCCGGTTTCTCGATCGAGATGAAGGCCGAAACGCTCTCGCAGTTCCGCTTCGGCGGCTGAGCACGCTTCAGGGAAGGCGGAGGAGAGCCTCCGCCCCCTATGCGGTCTCAGGCCAGGGCGTGAACGCGCAGTGAAGAAAGGAGAGTCTGTTTGGACGTGCTGAGATGGTCGGTCATCGCCGCCTGCGCGGCGGCCGCATCCCGCGCCTTCAGTGCCGCAATCAATCGCAGATGCTCGCCGATGGCCGCCTCGTTTCGCTGGCGTTCATGGGTCTTGTCCCACTGGAAGTGGTAGTGGAAAATCAGCGACACGATCTTCTGGAATTCCGCGGCGAAACGGTTGCGAACCGCACTGCCGATCAGAGTGTGGAACTCTTCGTCCAGCAGCGAAAAATCGTGGAACCGCTCGTCAATCTCGGCGGCGAGCGCCCGATGTTTCCGCTCGAGATCGTCGAGCCGTGCCCAGATGGGATCTTCAGGCGGCAGACGCACCAGATGGGACACCGCGTTCAGCTCCAGGATCATCCGGAATTCCGACAGTTCGATCGCGAACTCCGGTGTAAATCCGAGCAGTTGCCAGCCCCCTTTCGGCCTGCGCCGGACAAGACCGAACCTGCTGAGAGAAGCCAGGAACTCGTGCAGCATCTGGGGCGTGACGGAAAACTGCCGCCTCAGCTTCGCAACGTTCAACGCCGTTCCCGGCGCGACGTCGAAGCGAAGAATCCAGTCGAGGAACTGCCGTTCGAGTTGCTGCTCGGTGATCTGCCCGGTCTGGACCTCCAGCCGGTCCTTGTCTCCCGGCGTCCTCAGGAGCTGCTTCTGCCGGCCGACCCAGGTGATGATCTTCGCGTCCTGCAGCTTTTCCAGAATCGCACGCACGACCGTCCGGCTGACGTCGAGCCGCTTCGCCAGGTCGTTTTCCGACGGCAGGTGATCGCCTGCAGTCATCGTCTTGCAAAGGTCGAGCGCTTCGTTGAACGCCTCTCGAAACCGTTCGTCAGTCCGCGCCATTCATGCTCCAGGTTGGGGCCGCATCATCGCACGCCTGCGAGTGCCCGGTCGAGATGTGTATAGCCGCCGTCGACGAAGAGCCATTGTCCCGTGAGATGCAGGGCCTGCTGAGAGAGTGCAAAGACCGCCATGGCGGCGATTTCGCGGGCCTCCGTCATGCGCTGGCCGAGCGGAATGCGTGAGGTGATCTCCGCCAGCTTTTCCGACGGATTGTCAAAGGTCGCAATCCAGCGTTCGTAAAGCGGCGTCATCACCTCCGCGGGGAGGACTGCATTGACACGGACGCCGTCGCCGGCGAACGCGGCAGCCCATTCGCGCGTCAGGCCGAGCTGTGCCGCCTTCGCCGCGACATAGGCGGAGGTGCCGCCCTGGCCGGTCACGGCGGTCTTGGAACTGATGTTGACGATCGCACCCTTGGACTCGCGGAAGTCGTCCGCCAGAAGATGGACGAGCGTATAGTAATGAATGAGGTTCTTCTCGAGCGACGCGCGGAAGGCTTCGGGGCCCGCCTCGATGCCGACGCCGTCGTTGATCCCGGCATTGTTGACGAGGCCGTAGACCGTCCCGAAACGCTTACGGGTCTCCTCGACCGCCTTGCGGCATTCTTCGTCTCGCGAAAGCTCGACCTCCACGAAGGTTGCCTTTCCGCCGAGAGAGGCGAACCACTGAGGATCCGGAGGGCGACGCGCGAAGATGACGGGGCGAGCCCCTTCTTCCGCCAGCATTTCGGTGATCGCCCCGCCGATCCCGGCGGCACCACCGGTAACGACGATGACTTTGCCTTCAAGTCCAAGATTCATGAGATATCTGCCAAACTGGGAAACTGCCGGCCTGCACAGGCAGGCCGGCAGGTCCGGTTAGATCAATCGTAGAGAACGGCCGAGATTTCCGGGCTGTCCATGTTGGTTTTGTCGTACCAGTAGAAGCCGGTGTCGATCGTCTTCGGGAGGGTCTCTCCCTTGATCGCGGCGACGGCCGCCTTGACGGTCTCGTAGCCGATGCCGACCGGGTTCTGCGTGATGGCGCCGGCCATGACACCATCCTTGATCGCCTGCTTCTGCGCGGTACCGGAATCGTAACCGATCACGGTTACGCCCTTGGTGCCGGTTTCCTTGATGGCGTTGACGATGCCGATCGCAGAGCCTTCATTCGCACCGAAGAAGCCCTTCAGGTCCGAGTTCGCCGCAAGAATTGCCTTGGCGATTTCGGTCGACTGCAGCTGGTCACCGCCGCCATACTGGATGTCGACGATCTCGATGTTCGGATGCTTCGCCTTCATCTGGTTCACAAAACCGTCGCGACGGTCGATGCCGGTCCGCGAGGTCTGGTCGTGGACCACCAGGGCGACCTTGCCCGCATCACCGATCAGCTCGGCCATCTTGTCGGCCGCGAGCGCTGCCGCTGCGACGTTGTCGGTCGTTGCCGTCGTGGCGGGAATGTCGCTGTCGACCCCGGAGTCGAATGCGATGACCGGGATCTTCGCATCCTGTGCCTGTTTCAGAAGCGGGATTGCGGCCTGGGTATCAAGCGCCGCGAAGCCGATCGCCTGCGGGTTCTTGGCGAGAGCGGCAGACAGCATGTCGATCTGCTTGTCGACCTGCGTTTCGTTGTCGGGGCCTTCGAAGGTCACCTCGACGTTGAATTCGGCGGCGGCCTTGTCGGCACCCGCCTTCACGGCCTGCCAGAACTGGTGCTGGAAGCCCTTCGAAATCAGCGGAATGTAGGTCTTGTCCTGAGCATATGCCGCCCCTCCGGCGCTCAGAATGGCAACCGCGCTCAGCGCTGCCATGATGCTACGTCTCGTAATCATTTCACTCCTCCATTTTTCGGCGATATGCCGTTGCTACGATTGAGACTGCCTTGCGGGGCGTTGATCGCCCTTCTCGGCAAAGACTTGCATGCTCCTCACACGCGTTGGCGGCGAACCATGTCGGCGTAGACTGCCAATATGATGATCAATCCGGTCACGACCGTCTGCCATTCCTGTGCGACCGACAGGATCCGGAGCCCGTTCAAAAGGACGGACATGATGAAAGCGCCGATGATGGTGCCGAGGACAGAACCCCGCCCACCCGCAAGGGACGTTCCCCCGATGACAACAGCGGCGATGGCGTCGAGTTCATAGCCGAGACCCAGCGCAGGTTGCGCGGAGTTCAGCCGGGACGCGATGATCAGGCCGGCGATCCCGCAGATACCACCCGACAGGCTGTAAACGCAGACCTTCCAGAAATCGGTGTTCACGCCGGAAAGTCGGGCCGCCTCTTCGTTCGATCCGAGGGCGAACGTATAGCGGCCGAGAGCCGTGCGATTGAGGACGAACGCCACGAATACGGCGAGGACGAAAAGAACGAGCACGCCGTTCGGGATCGGAAGGAACGGAACCACGGTGCCGATCAAGGAGCCCGTCGAAATCTGCGAGAATCCCGGCGTTCCATTGAAGTAAATGGGCTTCGTTCCGGAGATGACCAGCGACAGGCCCTTCAGAATGAGCATCATGCCGAGCGTCGCGATGAAGGGCGGGATCTTCATGCGGGCAATGAGCGTCCCGGAGACGAACCCACAGAGGGCGCCCGTTCCGATCGCAGCGACGATGCCGAGCGGCAGCGGCATTCCGAGATAGGTCAGGACCACGCCGGCGATCACCGCCGTGAACGTCATCAATGTCCCGACGGAAAGGTCGATGCCGCCGGTTATGATCACCATCGTGACCGCCACGGCCAGCACCCCGTTGACGGAGGTCGCCTGGAGGATACCGATGAGGTTTGAGGTCTGCAGGAACTTGTCGGAGGCGAGGCCGAAGAAGATCAGCATGACGATCAGGCTGGCGGAAGCCAGAAGCTTCTGATGGACCCCGGATGATGCCTTCTTCTTTATTTCGTTTTGAACCGTCAGCGTCATGCCGCCTCTCCCCCCAATTCTCCCCGGCGCTGTGTGGCCAGGTGCATTATCTCTTCTTGTGTTGTCGCCTTTCCTCCGGGGAGGATGCCCGTCAGGCGCCCTTCGCACATCACCGCGATCCGGTGTGACAACCTGAGCACCTCGGGCAGTTCCGACGAGATGACGATGATCGCCTTGCCGTCGCGCGCAAGCGATTGCAGCAGTCGGTAAATTTCCGACTTCGCACCGATGTCGATGCCGCGTGTCGGTTCGTCGAAGATCAGGATATCGCAGTTGCGCAGGAGCCATTTTGCCAGAACGACCTTCTGCTGATTGCCTCCCGACAACAGCCTGACCTCCTGGCGTTCGGACGGTGTCCGGATGCTCAACTGCTTGATGTAGTCGCGCGTGACGCTTCCAAGTCTGGCGTCCGCGATGACGCCGAAGCCGTTCGAAAAGCGGGCGAGATTGGGCAATCCGACATTGGCGGTGACGTCGAGGCCGAGCGCCAGCCCGAGATGTTTGCGATCCTCGGAGAGATAGCCGATGCCGGCCGCCACCGCGTCCTTCGGACTGCTTATCGAGGCCGCCTTGCCGTGAACCACGATTTCGCCGGCATCTCTGCGGTCGGCGCCGAAGATCAGCCTGGCGACCTCGGTTCGTCCGGCGCCCATAAGGCCGGCAAAGCCGAGGATCTCGCCCGCCTTTACGGTGAAACTGACGTCCCGGACCGCCCTGCCTCGCGAAAGCCCGCGGACCTCCAATGCGACCGACGCGTCGGAAAGGTCGGGAATGTCCACTTCGGTATTTTCCAGTTCACGCCCGACCATCATCGAGATGATCGTCGAAATCGGTGTGTCCGACGCCTTGACCGTGCCGACATAAGCACCGTCCCGCATCACCGTCACCCGATCCGCAATCTTCTTGATCTCGTCCATCTTGTGGCTGATGTAGACGATCCCCACGCCCTCCGACTTCAGCCTCTCGATGATCGTGAAGAGATCGTGGACCTCCTTGTCATTGAGTGCAGCGGTCGGCTCGTCCATGACGAGCACGCGAGACTTGTGGGAAAGGCTCTTGGCGATCTCGACCATCTGTTGCTGGGCGACCGACAAGGTCCGGACCTCGGCCCTGGGGTCGATGGAAATGTTCATTGCCGAGAATATGTCCTGCGCCGCCTGGTTGAGGGCTGCCTCGTCGAGACGCCAGAAGCTCTTGCGCGGTTCGCGGCCGATAAAGATGTTCTGGGCGACGGTCAGGTCGTTCATCAGGGCGAGCTCCTGATGGATCATTCCGATGCCGAGTGCCTGGGCGGCATGAGGACTGGGGATGATGACCTCTTCTCCGGCAATACGGATCGTTCCCCCATCCGGCTGCCATATGCCGGACAGAACTTTCATCAGCGTTGACTTTCCCGCTCCGTTCTCGCCCATCAGAGCGTGAACCTCACCGGCAAACAGGTCAAAGCTCACGCCCTTCAGCGCGTGAACGCCGGGGAAACGCTTGTCGATCGCCTCGAGCTTGATGAGTTCATGCATGGCCCGACCTCCAGGCCGGCAAAGCGACCAGCGCCTTGATGAGTCCTGACCGATCAGCGGCCAGTTCCGGCAGTCTTTTCGGCAATTCGTCGAGGGACAGGACGGTCGAGACGAGTTTGCCGCCATCAATCGCACCAGAGGACAGCGCTTCCATCACATGCAGGAAGTCGGGCGTCTGTGCGTTCCGGCTGCCGACGAGTCTCATTTCGCGTTTGTGGAACTCGGCGTCGGAGAATGTGAGGTCACCCTTGACGACGGACACCAGCACATAGGTTCCGCCATGGGCGACATGAAGAAAGCCCGCTTCCATCGCCTTGGAATTTCCGGTCGCATCGAAGACCACGTCAAAACCGTCTTCGAGTTCTCCGACGAGGAGAGGCTGGTCGGCCAGATGAAGATGCAAGAAGCCCAGGGATCTCGCCGACCCGAGACGCTCTTCGCTCATGTCCATGATGTGGACTTCCGCGCCGGCTAGGCGAGCAAAGAGGGCGGCCCCCAGGCCGATCGGTCCGGCTCCGGTAACGAGAACCCGGTCACCGGCGGCGGCTTCGGAGCGGCGGACCGCATGGGCACCGATCGCAAGAAACTCGACGAGGGCTGCATCCCGTTCCGACAGCTTGGACGCGTCGTAGAGGTTACTCGCCGGAACCGCAATTCGTTCGCACATCCCACCGTCCCTGTGGACGCCGAGGACGCCGATCGACATGCAGCAGTTCGGCTTGCCGCGCAGGCAGGCGCGACACTTGCCGCAGGCTATGTAAGGATTGATGGTGACGAGCTGGCCCTTCTTCCACCCCTCGGCATCCTCCGTGACATAGCCCGACAGTTCGTGGCCGATGACACGCGGATATTCCAGATAGGGGTGCTTGCCCTCAAAGATGTGGTAGTCCGTGCCGCAAAGACCCGCGGCAGCAAGGTCGACGAGAACCCACCCATCGGGCGCGGCGACCGGCAGATCTCTTTCAAGCAGACGAAACTCGCCCGGCTCCACGCACACGCCGCTCACCATGCGACGGACCGATGTCGATTGACTGCTCATTTGCCCTCCCAGACAGTATGTTTTTTATGATTATAGACATCCTGCGATCGGCGCAAATGTTTTTTATTTTTTTGAGCAGATCGAACTTCTGCACGGGATGAGCATGGGCAGGCATCACAATGCCGCTGCGGGCGACGACGACGAGCATACCGGTACCGGCCCGACTACCGTGGCTCAGCAACCGCGAGCTTGGACATCGATCGATGCCGAATGTAGGCTATCGCCAGGCTCAGAGTGATATCGATTACGATATCATGACTAGGAATCGATGTGCATTCATGCATCGTTCCTTGCTAGATATCCAAGGAGATGATATATTAAAAAATATCGAAATCAAAAAATGATATTGAAACAAGCATCAATGAAATACGAAACCCAAGAGATCGCGGATCGCCTGCGGGAATCCAGAGAAGCCAAACAGCTTAGCCAACGAGAGTTGAGCCGTTTGGCTGGCATCCCGCAAGCACAGATTTCGCGGATCGAAGCCAACAGCGTCGACTTGCGGCTATCGAGCCTCATCGCTCTCGCCAGCGCGCTTGACCTGGAGATTGCGTTGGTGCCGCGCAAGGCGGTGCCTGCGATCAAATCCATCACGCGCCAAACGACTGAGCGCACGGTCGTTCAACCGCCCTCAATTGGCAAAGAAATGCAGCAGCTGCAAAAGGCAATTCGCGCCCTTCAGATCGACGTGCCAACGCTTCCACAACTGGATGAACTGCGGAAAGCCACGGCGTCAATCCAGCGCCTCCAGATCGACACACGATTTTTGGACAATCTCCGTGCGGTACGCAACACCATTGAACGCGCCCAAAAGACGGACCATTGGAAGGGATTATCGGACGCGACCAAGAGCATGAAGGCGCTCCGCAATCAGATTGCTCATTTCGAGCCAACAACCGAGCAACGCAGCGCTAACCGTCCGGCCTACTCTTTAGACGACGAGGAGGAGGAGGATGCCTGATGTTTCCGTTTTAAGCGTGCGCCTGTATGGCGAGGAAATCGGTACAATCACCCATGTGGGAGCCGAGAAGACACTTTTCGCCTTCAACGATGCCTATGTTGAAAACCCTGAAAGACCGACGCTCAGCCTTCAATTCAAGAATGGATTCGGCGAACTGATTACGGATTTCCGGCCGTACAAAATCAAGCTGATGCCCTACTTCTCGAACCTTCTGCCGGAAGGCCATCTGCGCCGGTATCTGGCCGAGAAGGCAGACATCCATATTGACCGTGAGTTCTTTCTCCTATGGGTTCTCGGGCAGGACTTGCCTGGTGCGATCACCGTTGTACCAGCTGACGGCGGAGAATGGCCAGACGAGGCGCATAACGTCCTTGAAGGCGAAGCCGCGAAAGAGGCCGCCGAGGATGCCATGCGGTTTTCATTGGCGGGAGTGCAGCTGAAATTCTCAGCGCTACAGAGTGCCAGCGGCGGCCTGACCATTCCGACAAGCGGTGTAGGCGGCAATCGGATCGTCAAACTCCCCTCTCGCGAATTCGCGAATGTCCCGGAAAATGAATTCTCGATGATGAGTCTCGCCAGAATGGTCGGCATCAATGTTCCCGCAATCGAGCTTATCGATGTCCGCTCGATCGGCAACCTGCCGGACGGGATAGCGAAGCTCGGGCAACAGGCATTCGTGATTGAACGCTTCGACCGCAACGAAGATGGCAGCATCACGCATATCGAAGATTTCGCGCAGGTTTTTAACGTCTATCCTGAGAATAAGTACAAGAAGGCCAGCTACCGCAATCTGATATCGGTGATTGCCACGGAATCCGATCAGGATGATGTTGCGGAATTCATCCGCCGCCTGACTTTCAACGTCCTGATCGGCAACGGCGATATGCACCTGAAGAACTGGTCACTGATCTACCCTGACCGCCGAAACGCTCGTCTCTCTCCGGCCTATGATTTCGTGTCTACCATTCCCTACATCGCAAACGACAAGTCTGCCTTGACCTTCAGCCGGACGAAGGAGTTCACCGGGTTCACAGTTGATGAGCTGGAGCATCTATCGGCGAAAGCCTCCCTGCCCCGCAAGCTCGTCATCGATACAGCAAGAGAGACGGTCACTCTGTTCATGGAGCGATGGAAAACCGAGAAAATGCACCTGCCCATGAACACGGAGGTCATCGAAGCCATCGATAAACAGCTTACTGCGCTACCAATTGCTAAAGGATGAGGCGAACCATCTTGCACTCCGCATACATGTACTATTGGACCGCCGCCGCGATGTGGTGATGATGCGACGATCCGCCCGCTGCGGAAACCTGATCTGTCCCTGCTTCCAGCCGGAAGCATCGCGATAAACGCTGGTGGCTTGCTCCGGGGAGCTCGCCAGGACCCGTCGGCAGTTGCGATCGCCACGACAATGCAGTGCCTGGCGGTATCTTGGCTGTTACACTCCTGCAAACAGGTCCATATCTCTGTGTCCGATCGCCAAGAGGTCGCCGCTAACCAGTTCAGCCGGGCCAGCTTCGGGCGAAAATCCGCACCGCCCGGAGGATCTGCGCCTCGTCCAAAGCCGCATAGCCGAGGCGAAAGGCTTGCGGTGCTGGGGCCTGGAGAGCGAAACGCGTGCCCGGCAACAGGGTCAGGCCAGCCCGACCGGCATACTCGGCCCAGACTTCCGCCTTCGCACTCTCGCTCCGCAGCCAAAGCGCCAGTCCGCCGGCCGGCAGATCGAATGCCGCACGCATCCCCAGCTCTTGCGACAAGGCCGCGGCCAGCAGATCGCGGCGGATGCGATAGACCCGTCGCGCCTTGCGGGCATGACGCCCGAGTTCTCCTTCTCGGATCAGTTCGGCCAATGCCGCCTCCAGCGCGGCATCGCCCTGTCGATCGATTGCCGCCCGCGCCGTCGCCATACGGGTTAGCAAGGGCTCCGGCGCCACTGCATAGCCCAGCCGGATACCCGGCGAGAGCAGTTTGGAGAGAGAGCCGACATAGATCAGCGGCAGCTCCGCCGGGGCGCGGGTCGCAAGCGGCAGGACGGGACGACCCTCGAACCGGTATTCATGGTCGTAATCGTCTTCGATCAGCGTGATGCCGTGCCGCTGCGCCAGTTCCAGAAGCTGCAACCGCCGGGCTGCGCCCATGGTAACCGTCGTCGGATATTGGTGGTGCGGTGTGACATAAACCGCCGCGATGCGTGGATCGGACACCAGCGCAGCCTCCAGCGCGGAGACCGACAGCCCGCCGGCGTCGACCGGTACGCCATGAATACCCGCCCCGGCGGCGCGGAACGCCTCCCAGGCAAGCGGATAGCCGGGCTCCTCCACCGCGATCACCTGACCTGGCTCGATGGCCGCTTTCGCCGCCAGAAACAGCGCCATCTGGCTGCCGCGCGCGATCAGCATGCGTGCAGGGTCTGCAACCACGCCCCGGTCGGAGGCGAGATAGGCGGCGAGCGCCTGACGCAGGGCAAGCGTGCCGCGCGCGTCCCCATAGTCGGCCCCGGCCCGAAATGCGGGAGACAACAGCGCCCGACGGAAGCCCCGCGCCAGCGCCTTGTTCGGCACCAGCCTCGGGTCGGGTGCACCGTCTGTGAATGCCAATGCCGGGCGGACTTCCGCCGACTCCTCTCGGACCGGTACGACAGGCGAAACCACCATCCCCTGAGGAAGATCCTTCGCGACAAAGGTGCCGCGCGCCGGCTCGGAATGTAGCCAGCCTTGCGTCAGCAGTTCCTGATAGGCGGCATCAACCGTATTGCGATGCACCCCGAGCTCGCGCGCCAGCGCGCGTGTTCCGGGAAGGCGGGCGCCGGGCGTCAGGCGGCCACGGGTGATGTCGCGGGTGATCGCCTCGGCAATTGCCAGAAAGAGGGGGCCGCGAGGTGTCCTGTCGATATCCAGGGAAAGCGAGACACGCGCCATACCAATCCGGCCTATCAATATTCTACAAACTGGAACTTCTCTATGGGCCAGTTATCTGCGAGACCGACACCGAAATGCAAGAGGACGCCCGTGTCGAAATCCGCCCTTATCCAGCGCCACCTGACCTTTGAAGACCTCGGCAGCCTTGCCTCTGTTCTGGAAGGAGAAGGCTATCGGCTTATCCTGATCGAAGCCGGCATCGACCCGTTGCCCGATCCTCTGAGCTTTGATCTGGTGGTGGTTCTGGGCGGTCCGATCGGCGTGAATGACGGGCGATCCTACCCATCAATAGCGGCAGAGCGCGAGTGGCTCGCACCGCGCCTCGCCGCCCGTCGACCGACGCTCGGCATCTGCCTTGGAGCGCAGCTTATGGCAGCAGCGCTCGGTGCAGAGGTTGCACCTATGTCCAGGAAGGAGATCGGCTTCGCTCCGCTGACACTCACGGAGGCAGGACGCTGCGGGCCGCTCACGGCGCTTGAGGGTGTGCCGGTCCTGCATTGGCACGGCGAGGCCTTCGAGACACCCGCCATGGCCGAAAACCTCGCGACGACCTCGGCCTGCGCCACGCAAGCCTTCGCAGTGGGGCGGGCCGTGCTGGGGCTGCAATTTCATGCCGAAGCGGGGGAACTGCCCGCCTTCGAACGCTGGCTGATCGGTCACGCCGTAGAACTTGCACAGGCGGGCATCGCCCCGGAAGACCTGCGGCGTGCCGCCGAGGAGCACGGCCCCGCCCTGCGGGTCGCCGGACAGTCCATGCTCAGTGCGTGGTTGCGGGAGCTGCCGGCTTGACGAGGATCACGCTTCTGACCGGCCGCGCGAGCTCCCTGCCCCGCAGCGATGCCTCGAGCGGGATCGTCAAGATCCCCGTGGACCGGCCGCTCACCCTCGGCCGGGAAGGGCTCGAAGGCGACGAACAGGTGGACCGCCGCGTGCACGGCGGCGTCGAAAAGGCGTTGCATCACTATCCGTTCGATCACTATGCCGTGTGGCAGGACGAACTGGGGCCTCTGCCCCCTCTGCTCACGCCCGGCGGCTTTGGGGAGAACATTTCGGCGACCGGCCTGACCGAGATCACCGTCGCCGTGGGTGACATATTCCGGCTCGGCTCCGCGATCCTGCAGGTATCCCAGGGGCGGCAACCCTGCTGGAAACTCAACCGCCGGTTCGACGTGCCGGACATGGCTCGCCGGGTGCAACAGACCGGCCGCACCGGCTGGTATTACCGGGTCCTGCAACCGGGGACCGTGACGTCCGGGGACCGACTGGAGCTCATCGAACGCGTCGCCCCCGCATGGACCCTGCATCGGCTCTGGCACGCGCTCTATGTCGACCGGCTCAACCTGCACGAACTGGCGGGCATCGCCGCGCTCGACGTGCTGGCCAAAGGCTGGCGCAAATATGCGGTCCGACGGCTGGAGAGCGGCCGGGTCGAGGACTGGAGCAACAGACTGGATGGTACCGCATGACCCGCCCCCCTTTCGTGATCTCGATCCAAAGCCAGGTGGTCTTCGGCCATGTCGGCAATTCCGCCGCACTGTTTCCGATGCAGGCGGCGGGGCTGGAGGTGGCATCAATCCCCACCGTGGTCTTCTCGAACACCCCGGACTATCCGACGCTCCGCGGTCGTGCCCTGCCGCCCGAATTCTTTTCCGACCTGTTGCAAGGCGCACGGGAGCGGAGCCTGCCGGAGCGGGCGGCATTCATCCTGACCGGCTACATCGGCTCGCTGAACGTCGCGCTCATGGTGGCGGATTTCGTGGCCGATGCGAAGGCGGCGAACCCCGAACTCATCTATCTTTGCGACCCGGTAATGGGCGATGCCGGACCTGGACTCTATGTACCCGAGGCCATTGCCGACGTAATGCGCGAGCGACTGCTGCCGATGGCCGACATCGCAACGCCAAACCCATTCGAACTTACCTGGCTGACCGGCCGAGAGATCGAGACACTCGCGGATCTTGAAACCTCAAGGCAGGCTCTGGAGATTACGACTGAGGCCACGCTGATCGCCACCGGCTGCGCTCTGGAGGACACGCCCGACGGCCATATCGAAAGCGTCATCCTCGGCCCCGGCGGCATCAGCCGTCACCCGACGGTACATCTGCCCGTCGCATTACCCGGTACCGGCGACCTCTTCGCCGGCCTGATCGTGGCGGGACTGGCGCGTGGGTTCGCCCTGACCCACGCGGTCGAAACGGCCCAGACCCTAACCTCCCGCGCGCTGAACCATGCGAGCACGCTTGGCGCCGGCGAGGTGGTGCTGAGCGAACCGGAGTTCCGTCGCGCATTGCTGACACTCGGTGCCGGCAGAGCGAACGCCGGGTCGAAACGGACTACCGCGCGCAAGCCGGAATAACAGGCCCGAAGACCCGGCTGCCAGGAGACCTGCCGATCGAGTGTGAACGCCTCCCCGTACGCGTGCTGGCCGGGTGGTCGATGATTGGAGGCGGCGGGCTCATGACATATGACGCCTTGCCCCCCGCCGACCGGCGTTGGCTGACGCTGCGTGGTGCCGGCTGATTATCGAAGTCGTGCCCCTTTGCTGAGCGACAACGTCGCGTGTGCCCGCGGATACCGTTTGGGTTGCGGCCTGGCGCAGCCTGTGCGGTTGATTGTCGAAATATCGGGGAAACCGCACGGCCCGTCGTTCATGAATAACGAACGATAATGTGTCCTCCGCGGGGAATTCGCCTGTCAGCGCCAAGACCAACCTAGGTCCCTCTCATCGCAGCCCGCTGCAAGCCATGAAATCATCCTTCTTTTCGCGTGCCACCGCAAGAGCAGATAAGCCTCGGCCTCGCTTTTCCCGGAGCAGGCTCACGCTGAGCACATCGAATGGAACCCGATCCTTCACATCCCGACGAGCATCGTCGCGGCGGCCGAGCGAGATTGCCGATGGGCTTGCTCACTCGGTGAACCAGCGCCACCCAGAACCTGCTTGGAGCACGGGCGCCGCTGAACGGTGCCGGGGAATCCTCCCTTATCCTTGCAGAACAGGGCCGGCAACGCGGCTGGAAAAATGCGGTCAAATCGCCAAAATGAGCGTGAGCCGCTGACCGAGTCGCGCCGGATGAGTCGGGTGAGTCGCAACGGTTCAGTCCGCTTGGGCCATCATATTGCAGCAGGAGCGGGCCCGGCTGGTGTCGGAAACCGGCCGGACTATAGAGCCTCGTCTCCGGCGAGTTATTCTCATAAGCGGCGGAAACACATGCACAATCCGTCGTCTTCGCATCGCCGCCCCGCCGTGTTGGCAATTGCGCCGACCGGTTCATATTGCGGCCTGCCTTGTCTCTAGCAGAGAATCGCGGATAATAACGGTTACGAGGCACGAATTGCCTGAATACCGTTATTTGAGAGCAAGCGCATAATGAGCACCAACCCTTCATTGGCTGTCGACGACTCCCTGCACTTCGAGGATCTCATCCTCGAACAGGGCGACCTGATTTCCAAGAAACTGCACCTGCTCAGTGTGCAGCGTTTCCCGCCTAACGCGCGCAAGAACCTCCGCTCGTTTTCGCTCGCAGAGGTCGCCAACTATATCGGCGTCTCGCAGAGTACGCTGAAGAAGCTCCACCTGGAGGGCAAAGGCCCCCTCCCCCAGACATCGTCTTCAGGGCGCCGTTCTTATACGGCCGAGCAGATGATGGAGCTCCGCTACTATCTCGATCAACACGGACGGTCGGAATCCAAGAACTACGTCCCGCATCGCCGCACAGGAGAACGGCTGCAAGTGATCGCGGTCGTCAACTTCAAGGGCGGTTCGGGCAAGACGACGACAGCCGCACACCTAGCGCAGTATCTCGCACTGACCGGCCACCGCGTGCTCGCGGTCGACCTCGACCCACAGGCATCGCTCTCTTCGCTCCATGGCTTCCAGCCCGAACTCGACCAGATGCCCTCACTTTACGAGGCGATCCGCTACGACGGCGAAAAGCGCTCGATTGCCGAGATCATCCAGCCGACCAATTTCCCGGGTCTGGATATCGTGCCGGCCAATCTCGAACTGCAGGAGTTTGAGTACGATACGCCGCTTGCGATGTCGAACCGTTCGTCGAACGAGGGAAAGACCTTCTTTACGCGTATCTCGCGGGCGCTGTCGGAAGTCGACGACCGCTACGATGTCGTCGTCATCGATTGCCCGCCTCAGCTCGGCTATCTGACGATCACGGCACTCACGGCCGCCACGAGCGTTCTGATCACCATTCATCCGCAGATGCTCGACGTCATGTCGATGGGACAGTTTCTGCTGATGCTCGGTGGAATCCTGAAGCCGATCCGCGACGCCGGCGCCGAGGTCAACCTCGAATGGTACCGCTACCTGATCACCCGCTATGAGCCGATGGATGTTCCACAGGCACAGATGGTCGGATTCATGCAGACCCTCTTCCACCAGTATGTGCTGAAGAACCATATGCTGAAGTCCACGGCGGTGTCCGACGCAGGGATCACCAAGCAGACGCTCTACGAAATCGACAAGAATCAGATGACCCGTTCCACCTATGAAAGGGCGATGGAATCGCTCGAAGGGGTGAACAGTGAAATCTGCGAACTGATCCACAAATCGTGGGGGCGCTGAGTTGTCAGCTGACAAAAACGAGGTTTTCGCGTTTGTTTTCAGACTGATGCGCGAGAAGCGGAGACAATAGATGGCACGCAAGAATCTTTTGGCTGGACTGGTTGCACCCGAGAGCACACCAAGCCCGCAATCTGCCAACACCGCCTACCCCATGCGCGGTGCTTCCAAGAACATGATCCGGTCGCTGGACGAGTTGGCAAAACAGGCCGACAAATTCCTGGAAGGGGAAGCCGTTGTCGAGATCGATCCCAAGCTGATCGAGGGATCCTTCGTCTCCGATCGCCTCGAGGATGCGTCCGAACAGTTCGAGGAACTGAAGCAGGCGATTGCGGAGCGGGGGCAGGATACGCCGGTTCTTCTGCGGCCGCACCCTACTCTCTCCGGTCACTACCAGGTGGTCTTCGGCCACCGTCGTGTGCGCGCAGCCCGCGAGCTCGGCCGTCCCGTCAGGGCCGTCATCAAGCAACTGGACGACAAGTCCCATGTCATCGCCCAAGGTCAGGAAAACTCGGCTCGCGCGAATTTGACGTTCATCGAGCGTGCGCTCTTTGCGCGCCGCCTCTTCGATCTCGGCTACGACCGGAACGTCATCTGCTCGGCGCTGGCGGCCAATCAGGCGACGGTATCGAAGATGATGTCTGTCACCGATCGCATCCCGGCCGATGTTGTCGAGCGTATCGGCCCTGCCCCGTCCGTTGGACGCGAACGCTGGGTCGAACTCTCGCTTCTGGTTGGAAAGGCATCGAACGGCGAGAAGGTGCAAGCCCTGACGCAGGACGCAGACTTCGCGAAGCTTGAAAGTGATGAACGGTTCAACGCCCTGTTTTCGACCCTCAATCGCTCAGGCAAGGCCGTCAGGAAGATGGAGATGCCCGCCGCGAAGCTGCTCTGGCAGCCGTCCGACAAGGGTGTTTCTGCGCAGATATCGAATACCGGCAAGGCGTTCACGCTCGCGATGAAGGCGAAGAACGCCTCGCGCTTCGGCAAGTACCTGTCCGATAACCTGGACCGGCTCTATGCCGAGTTCATGGACGAAATGACGAACGAAGGAGATTAGCGCGCAAAAGAAAAAGGCCCCCAAACGTTGCCGTCGTGGAAGCCCTTCTCAGGTGTAGCAAGCTGAGATTCTCATTTCCACGATTCATAGTCAAGAGTCTTTGGCACCGATTTTGGTGAGCGGATGTCTTTTGCCTGATCAAAGGTGAAAGAAATGGAACGTGGAAGTGTGACGACGCCTTTCGGGCGGCGGCCGATGACGCTCGCCTTGCTCAAAGGTCAGCTCGACATAGCAAAATCTTCAAACCCCAACGCAGTCGACAAGTGGCATGTCTTTCGTGATATCAGCGAGGCACGCGCCTTGCTGGGCCTCGGCGACAGAGCGCTCGCGGTGCTCCATGCGCTGCTTTCCTTTTACCCCGAGCAACAGCTCAGCGAGGGCGGACGCCTGGTCGTCTTTCCTTCGAATGCCCAGCTGAGCATCAGGGCCCACGGTATCGCCGGTTCCACGCTGCGCCGGCATCTCGCCGCCCTTGTCGATGCAGGGATCGTCATCCGCAAGGACAGCCCGAACGGAAAGCGCTTTGCCCGAAAGGACAGAAGCGGTGCAATCGAGCAGGCCTATGGCTTCAGCCTCGCGCCGCTCGTCGCCAGGGCCGAGGAGTTCGCGCAAATGGCCCAGCGCGTGGTCGCGGATCGCCAGCGCCTCCGTCTCCTTCGGGAGCGGTTCTCGCTCGCACGCAGGGACATCGCCAAACTGATGTCCGCCGCCATTGCCGCTGGAACTCCCGCTGATTGGCAAACACTCGAACAGCGTTTTCTGGCGCTCTCCACCGTGATCGGACGTGCTTCCTCCGCTCCGGAACTCGAGGCCACGGTCCACGCTCTCGACGAATTTCGCATCTATCTCGTCAAACTGCTGGAAATCCATCTGAATTCCGAAAATTCGAGCACCAATGACCACCAGAATGAGCACCACATAGAGAATCCAGAATCCGATTCCATCAATGAATCTGAACGGGCTCTGGAAGCGCTGCCTGGAGAAAAGTCCCCAAGTCACTTGACCGAGCTTCGAGCTCGCCAGACCATCTTTCCTCTCAGTCTGGTGCTCAGGGCCTGTCCCGATATCACGATGTACGGTCCGGGAGGCACGATCGGCAACTGGCGGGATCTGATCTCAGCAGCGATCGTTGTACGATCCATGCTCGGCGTCAGTCCCTCGGCCTATCAGGAAGCCTGCGAGGCTATGGGGCACGAGAACGCGGCAACCGTCATGGCCTGCATCCTCGAACGCGCCGGGCATATCAATACCGCCGGCGGCTATCTGAGAGACCTGACAGCGAAAGCGCGTCGTGGCGTCTTTTCGCTCGGCCCGATGCTGTCAGCACTTATGAAGGCGAGGGGTCATGCTCAATTACACGGCGAGTCGCACGTCGCCGTTGCGAGACAACCAAACGAAAGGGTCAGGTCCAGCGTTGTCGGATCGATTGGAGATCGCTGACCAGCGGAAAGGCGGCAAAGAGCATGAGCGGCAAGGCGAGAACCATCGCCGCAGGAATGCCGAACGTCTTGAAGAGCACCGCGCCGCAGATGCCGCCGATGAAGAAGAGGCTGATCAGGGTGGAAAGCAGGCCAAGTTTGTCGCGGTCTGCCATCACCGGTGGACGACCAAGGACCGCCGGGCTGTTTCGATAGAAGAGCTTGCCGATTTCGATCCCGACGTCCGTGACGAGGCCGGTCACGTGGGTTGTTCGGATACGTGCACCGGAGAGCTTGGTGATCATGGCGTTCTGCAGACCCATGATGAAGCAGAGGAGGGCGACGGTAACGGCTGTCAGAACGCCGTCCAGCAGACCTGAAAGCCCGAAGGCCGCCATGGCCACGGCTTCGAAGGCGAGTGGCAAGGCATACTGGGAGTGAAGATCCTTGCGCTTTGCCCAGTTGATCAGGATTGCCGACGTAGCGGCGCCGAAAATGAAGGCCAGGAGCGCGAAGACGCCGCCGAGAAATAGCCCTACGTTTCCGAGAACGAGGTTGTCGGCCATCGACGAAACCATGCCGGACATGTGCGACGTGTATTGTTGGACTGCCATGAAGCCGCCGGCATTGGCCGCGCCCGCAACAAAGGTCAGGTAGAAGGCGAGATGGCGATCACTGGCTTCGGTCCGGTGACGATCGGCGAGACTTCTTATGTAGGCTTGCATGGAGTTGAACTGCGGCGGGCTTGAGGAACAGATGAGAAGCTATTGGCCAGCTGCAAGACTTGCAAGCGCTACCATCCGCGTAGATGGGGTGTCCGGCAAGAGCAGGGAAGGGCTTTCGACGACTGCGACCACCGATCGCACCATCAGGCAAGATAGGCGTAGTACGCCCAGATGAGAGCAAAGGCGAGACAGACGCCGACAAACAACAAGGCCCTCCGGGCAAACGGCTGCAGCTTCTTCTTTTCCTTCGGCTTCGGCGGTCGCTTGAACTCGATGACGTTGGACATGGCCATTCCTTCATTGACGCTTCGTTTGGACGAAGCGATCTCCTATACCCCAAAAGGGTTTACGATTGCTGGTGTGAACCGTCACAGTCTGCCTCACCGACCTTCGACATCAGCGACAAATCTCCGCCGCTGCCACGTTCCGACGAGAGGGGTGGTGACCGTCGCGGCGCTGGTGGCAGATCAGTTCGGCATAAGCATGGCCAATATGCGGTCGTCGTCAGCTGCCTGCGGACGTCCCCCTCACGTGTAGCGAGCGACTCGAAAACGGGTCGGCCGTTGGTGCTTCTGCACGATTGCCTCGCAAGCCCGCGGCCGACGCGGCGCGTTTGACAAGGCGTGCGACCTCCTGGTCGTGCAGGCGAGCCTTGCAGACTGTCTTGCCGCCACGGAGAACGCGGCGGAAAACTGGTCCCTTCGTGATCCTGCCGAGCCGGATCCAGGCCTCGAGGGCTGCCACGGCACAGGACAACTCGTTCGGCTGTCGCGCGATCTCTACTTCGCGCTGGCCGGTTCTGCCGGACAAGCTAACCACCAGCCCGCGGCGGCCAAAAGCGATCCAACCACGGGCGTCATCGCTCTCGTCCGGTCCGGCATCCAGCCCGGTGATCTCGCTCCGAGTGAGCCGACCGGCAAAGCCGAGGAGCAGGATCGCTCTGTCGCGCAGTCCTTTGAGGCTTCCGCGGTCGAGCGTCTCCAACATCAATGCAAGATCGGCCGGCGCCAGTGCCTGTTTGCGAGGCGCGGATGAACCGGTGCCGCGGCGGGCATCGGCGAGCGCCTCGGTGATCACCTGATCCTGGCGGGCAAGCGCGAACCCGCGTCGCGCGTAGTTCCATGAAAGCGAGGAGAGCCTCCGCTCGATCGTCGAAATCGAATTGGGCCTGCCGTCTGTGCGCCCAGCGCCGGAAGCGCAGGCGCGGATGTAGCTGCCGACCACCTGCGGATCGACGGGCAGGGGAGAGAGGTCCTCCCGGCGACACCACGCGGCAAAATGCTTCCAGTCGGATGCGTAGGCGCGACGCGTGTGGGCGGACGTCTGATCGCCGAGGTCGCTCGGCGTGGCAGCCGACCCTGTTGGGCGTGAGGTCGCATTCGGATCAAATGCCGAGGCATTCCGTAGACCTGCGTGCTCGGTTGGCCTATGTTTCTTAGCGCTGGTGTCTTTGTCAGGCATTTCTGCTGTCATCGGTCTCCGTTGCCATGACGATATATCCGTCATGACGGACGTACAAGTAACGACACCAGATTATCGTTCGTAAATAGGTGCCGGCAAGCTGTGCGCTTTTAGCGGAAGTGGTGTTTAAAAGCGCACATTTGAGCTATGCTGCGTTCCATGGATTCGCTCGCTGATTCGTCGATCAATACTTCCTCTCGCGCTGCCGTCGTGCCGGCATGGGCACAGACGCGCGGGACCGTCGATAGCGAGGCGGATGCAGCGTTCATGGCCGGCTCGGCACTGACGACACTTTACGACCGTGTCCGCGAACCGCCCGTCTGGGCCGGATGTTGGCGCAAACGGCTGGCGCTCGCCTCGGCGCAGGCAGCCGTCCGCCTGACGGGCGGAAAGGAAAACGAAGCGGCACTCCGCGATGCGGTGTTTCTCTGCCCTCCAGGGGGAGATCCCGGGCCGGCGGGACGAGTCCTTGTCGCCTACAGGAGACTGGCATCACGCAAACCCGTGATGACCGATGTGCTGATCCGGGAAGTCGCGGATCTTCTCGCCATTCGCTGGGACGAGGCGCTCGCCGGCGTTCCCGGTCTCGTCGACGACCTGTTGCACTCGCGCCGTGCCGTGCCGTTCGTCATCGCCGAACTCGTTGAGCGAGTCGTCGCGATGCGGCCGGATGCCGAGGTGCTGGCATGGTGGCTGGCGGACTGGATGCTTGCGCGGCTCGTCCATCTGGGACTGCCGATTCCACTCTTTACACAGGCACGCTACGGGGCGGCGTTCCGGACCGCGAGTGGCAACGGCCGGCTCCGCGCAGGTGACGAGGGTTTCGCCCGCGCCGTCTGTCTGGCGCTTGCCTTGCAGGTATCGGATGCGCTGCGGCTTGCAACGGAGATCGAACGTCGAGCCGGCAACCTGATCGATGCAGCACCGAAGCTTCGGACGAAGGGTCGGGACGGCGTCGTTGAGAGACTGCTTTCGGACGATGCCCTCGCGGCCTCGCTGCCGGGCACGGGGCTCTCCCGTTGGGCAGGCCGTCGGCTCTTCGAAAGGCTCGAGGCGTTTGGAGCCATCCGGGAGCTTTCCGGTCGTCCGACCTTCCGGATCTACGGGTTGTGACGATGGCCGACGCGACAACAGCCGAACGGACGACCAGCCGGCGCAAGAGCGGCGATGCGGGCCCCTTCGACCGCGAGCTCACGCATGCCACGCCTGCGGCGCGATGGCGCGAATGGATGATGCGGGTTGAGGCTGTCATCTTCGCTTCCACCGAGCCGGTCAGTCGCGAGACGCTGGCGCGCGTGGTCGGCGATGAGTGCAGCGTCGACCTCTTGATCGACGACCTTCGCGAGGAATTGCGTGATCGACCGTATGAGATCGTATCCGTTGCCGGCGGTTTCCAACACCGTACGAGGGTGAGCTATGGGCCGGCGATCCGCGCTGCGGCGGTTCCTACCCGTTCCGCCAGTGCCGCGCTCTCCCAGCATGAGGCGGCGGTGATCATGGCAGTCGGCTACTTCCAGCCGGTTACGCGCGGTGAGCTGTCGAAGATCTTCGGCAAGGAGATCTCCCGGGATACGATCGCCAGCCTGAAAACGGCGGGCTTTCTCGCTTCCGGCCCGCGAAGTCCCACGCCCGGCGCTCCTTACACCTATGTGACGACCAAGCATTTTCTCTCGGCCTTCGGCTTTGAGACGCTGCGGGACCTGCCCGATATGGAAGCACTCGAAGATGCCGGACTTCTCAACCGGTATGCGGAGGTTGACACCGATCGAGGCATGGACGCCCAGGACGGTGAGGACCTGATCGAGGACGGGGAAGTCTGACGGCACGAGGACGTCGCCGGTGCAAACCGATGTCGGGTCGACTCAGCTGAACTCGGCGCTCATCGCTTCGAGCTGTTCCCAGAGGCTTTCCGCGAAGCTGCGCAGTACCAGGACTTCGAAGGCGTCTGCGCCCGTGCGTGTCAGGTGAGCATTGATATGGCCGACGAGCGTGGATGTCGCGTTGCCGATGGCGAAGGCGGTGAGCGAGAGATCCACCGCGGCGCCCTTGGCGAGGACGGCGGTCGCATTTTCGCCGGCGATCTCGATGCGGGCGCGGCCGTGACTCTGCTCGACGACGTCGCCGAACGGAGCGAGCGTTGCCGCGACGTCGGAGAGGTCGGCCGTTGAAAGCGGTCTGTCGCCAACCACGAACCACTGGCCCGGCGCCACGGAGCGCACGGCATGAGCTTGACTGCTGAGAGCCGCTCTGATCGCGGCGGAGATGTCGCCGTCAGAAGCCTTGCCGAGGATGTGCAGGACGCAGCCTTCAGGGAGAACCCGGAGCGTCACGCCCCTGCGTCTCGGGATCGGCTTGCCGCCAAGCGCGCTGCGATATTGGAGCGGGAAATCGCGCATCGGAACCTCAGACTTTCAAGCGTTCGTTGGTCGGATCGAAGAAGACTGGATCACAAAGGCGGGCGGGGGTGTATTCGTCGGCCAGTCCGTTCCAGACGAGAACCTCCTCGCCGTGGCGCGAGGCGCCGTGCTTGACGAGGGCAAGGCCGATGGTCGAGCCGACATGGGGCGAGAAGCAGCTGGAACTGACATAGCCCTGGTCGTTTTCCAGGATGGCGGCGGCGCCCTTTTCGAGGATGTGCGAGCCGCTGCGGAAAGTGGTGGCGGGGTCGAGCGGCTTGACGCCCACCAGTTGCGGCCGGTCCGGATCGTTCAGCCCCTCGCGCCCGAGCATGTGCTTGCCGATGAAATCGTCCTTGGCGGCCGAGACCATCTTGCCGAAACCGAGGTCGGCAGGCACGACCGTGCCATTGATCTCGTTATGGGTGACGTGCCCCTTCTCGATGCGGAGCACGCCGAGCGCTTCGACGCCGTACGCACAGATACCGTGTTCCTTGCCCGCTTCCATTAGAGCGTCTGCGGTGCTCTCGCCATAGCCGGCCGGTACCGCCAGCTCGTAGGCCAGCTCGCCCGAAAACGAGATGCGGAAGAGACGGCCGGAAAGCCTGCCGCCGAAGAGGGAGACTTCCCGGACAGCCAAGAAGGGGAAGGCATCGTTGGAAATATCCTCGTCGACGATCGACTGAAGGATGAGGCGTGACCTCGGTCCGGCGATCGACATTTGCGCCCACTGGTCGGTGACGGAGGCGAGCCGGACGTCGAGCTCCGGCCACAGCACCTGGGCGCAGAATTCGAGATGGTTCATCACGCCTGCGGCATAGGCGGTGGTCGTCGTCACAAAGAAGCGGCCTTTCTCGAGCCGGCTCACTGTGCCGTCATCGTAGATGAAGCCGTCCTCGCGCAACATCAGACCGTAGCGCGCCCTGCCGACGGACAGGTTCAGAACGGAATTGGAATAGACGCGGTTCAGGTACTCCGCGGCATCGTTGCCTGTGATCTCGATCTTGCCGAGCATCGAGACGTCACAGAGCCCTGCATTGGATCGTACGGTCTTCACCTCGCGGTCGACGCTTTCGCGCCACGTCGTCTCGCCGGCGCGCGGGAACCAGCTCGATCGGTACCAGAGGCCGGTCTCGACGAATTGCGCATCGTTCTTCCTCGCCCAGTCATGCAGCGGCGACCGGCGTACCGGCTGGAAATGCCTTCCGTGCGATGTGCCGGCAAGTGCCCCGAAGGACACCGGCGTATAAAAGGGACGGAAGGTCGTGGTACCGACATCACCCGGAGAAATGCCGCGCGCCTCGGCGAGAAGGCCGATGGCGTTCACATTGGAGAGCTTGCCCTGGTCGGTCGCCATGCCGTTGGTCGTGTAGCGCTTGGCAAGCTCGACATGCCCGTAGCCCTCGCGGAGGGCGAGAGCAATGTCCCTGCGGTGAACGTCGTTCTGGTAATCGACGAAGGCCTTGCCCTTGGTGCCGGGAACCGACCAGACGGGTTTCGTCGCGGGGGCGACGATATCTCCCTCGACAGCGCCGAACTCGGCCGTCTCGACCTTGAAGCCGAGGCCGGCGAGGAGGGCGGTCGCCTTGGCCGCGCCGGAGGCGAGGCAGGCGGAAAGGCCGGTGACCGTCGCCGCGGCGCCGGCGAGCGCGAGACCTCTACGATCTTCCCTGACGACGAAGGCACCATTCTCATCCGACCATTCCGGCTTGCCGCCGCGCTGGCAGGCGAGATGAATGACCGGACTGAAGCCGCCGGACATCGCGAGTGCGTCGACGGAGAGCTTTTCCATTCGACCGTCTTTGAAGACGGTGATGGAGGAGAGCGCCTTGCCACCTCGCGTATCCGAAACGTAACCGTCGTGCACGACGCGGGCCGGGCCGGAATAGGTGTCCGACGCAGCCCCGACGGTGCGGCTGTCGATGATGGCGGCGAGCGTGACGCCTGCCGCTTCGAGATCCCGTGCCAGGGCATAGCCGCTGTCGTTGGTCGTGAAGATTGCGACCCTCCGGCCCGGCGCGACACCGTAGCGGTTGAGATAGGTACGGACGGCGCCCGCCATCATGACGCCGGGAGTGTCGTTGCCGCCGAAAACGAGCGGCCGCTCTTCCGCGCCGGTAGCAAGTATCGCCTCCTTTGCCACGATGCGCCACAGCCGCTCGACCGGGAGATTGGGCTTCGGGTCGGCGACGTGCTTCTGCACACGCTCGACCGCGCCGAAGACATTGCCGTCGTACCAGCCGAAGGCTGTCGTCCGGGCAAGCACGACGACATTGGACAGGCTTTCCAGTTCGGCGAGCGTCGTGGAGACGAAGTCGGACGCCGGCGTTCCGCCGATCGTCGCGGTTTCGGCCAGCAGGCCGCCGCCGATGCGGGCGTTCTCGTCGAGAAGGATCACGCGGGCACCGGCACGGCCGGCGGTCAGCGCCGCCGCGAGGCCGGTCACGCCGCCGCCGATGACGAGCAGGTCGCAATGGGCCCACTGTTTCTCATAGAGGTCGGGATCGGTCTCGTAGCTGGCCTTGCCGAGCCCGGCGGCCTTGCGGATGAAGGGCTCGTAGAGCCTTTCCCAGAGCGCTGCCGGCCACATGAAGGTCTTGTAGTAGAACCCGGCGGAGAGGAAGGGCGATAGCAGGCTGTTGAAAGAGCCGATGTCGAAATCGAGCGAGGGCCAGCGGTTCTGGCTCTGTGCGACAAGACCCTGGTAGAGTTCCTGCATGGTGGCGCGGGTGTTGGGCTCGGTGCGGCCACCCTCTCCGATGGTCATCAGCGCGTTGGGTTCGGCGGCTCCTGCCGTCAAGACCCCGCGCGGACGATGATACTTGAACGAGCGCCCCATCAACATTCGACCGTTGGCGAGCAGCGCCGAGGCGAGGCTGTCACCTTCGAACCCGATATAAGGTTTATCGTCGACGGTGAACGAGAGTGGCCTGGACCGGTCGACGAGACCGCCTTCGGCGAGACGATAGGAGGTCATTCGGTGGCTTCCTTCCTTGAGGCCGCGTCTCGCGCACCTTCGATCTCGTGGGTGGCGGTGTCGCGGGTCACGACCAGCCAGCGGCGGCAGCCGGAGGTGTGGTGCCAGTATTCGTCATAACGGCCGCGCGGGTTCTCCCGGAGATAGACGTAGTCGAACCATGCGTCGGCGCTCGCATCCGGAGTGGGGCGGGCGAGCGCGGCGCCCTTCACCGTGAATTCTTCCTTCGGTCTCTGGCCGCAGTGGGGGCAGGGGATGAGGCTTGCCATCGTCGTTCTCCCGGAAAATCAGTGGAGGTTCGGCTGGGCGCCCTGGCCCTTCTCGTCGACGAGGTAGCCGCGCGCGAAGCGATCGAGACGCATCTCGCGCGTCACTTGGTGCGGCTCGTCTTTCGCGATCAGATGGGCGAAGCAGAAGCCGGAACCAGGCGTCGCCTTGAAGCCGCCGTAGCACCAGCCGGCATTGAGATAGAGATTGTCGATGGGCGTGCGGTCGATGATCGGCGTGCCGTCCATGCTCATGTCCATGATGCCGCCCCAGGCGCGAAGCACCCGCACGCGGGAAAGGGCCGGGATCATCGCCTTGCCGGCTTCGACCACATGTTCCACGGTCGCAAGGTTGCCGCGCTGGGCATAGGAATTGTAGCCGTCGATGTCGCCGCCGAAGACGAGGCCGCCCTTGTCCGACTGCGAGACGTAGAAATGGCCCGCGCCGAAGGTGACGACGCAATCGATGAAGGGTTTCAGTCCCTCCGACACGATGGCCTGGAGGACATGGCTTTCGATCGGCAGCTTCATGTCCACCATCTCGGCAACGCGGGAGGAATTGCCGGCGACCGCCACCGCGAGCTTGCCGCAGCCGATGAAACCCCTGGAGGTCTCGACCCCCGTCACCTTGCCGTTGTCGCGGCGGATCGCGGTCACCTCGCAATTCTGGATGATGTCGACACCCATGGCGTCGGCGCCGCGTGCGTAACCCCAGGCGACGCCGTCGTGCCGCACCGTGCCGCCGCGGCGCTGTAGGAGGCCGCCCTTTATCGGGAAGCGGGCGTTGTCGAAATCGAGGAAGGGCAGCATTGTCCGCACTTGCGCCCTGTCGAGCAGGTCCGCATCCACCCCGTGCAGGCGCATGGCGTTGCCGCGCCGGGTATAGGCGTCACGCTGTGCGTCGGAATGGCAGAGGTTCAATACGCCGCGCTGCGAGACCATGGCATTGAAGTTGAAGTCCTGTTCCAGGCCCTCCCACAGCTTCATCGACAGCTCGTAGAACGGGTTGTTGCCCGGCAGCAGGTAGTTCGACCGGATGATCGTCGTGTTGCGGCCGACATTGCCCGAGCCGACATAACTCTTCTCGAGAACCGCGACGTTGCGGATGCCGAAGGCCTTCGCAAGGTAATAGGCCGTCGCCAGGCCGTGACCGCCACCGCCGACGATAACGACATCGTAATGCGGCTTGGGCGCCGGCTCCCGCCAGGCCGGCTTCCACGATGCATTGCCGCGCAATCCGTTGAGCAGAATTGAGAAAGCTGAATAGCGCATGGCGTCTGGAATCCTTCCGATGTTTGGGGAGCTTAGACCGGGCGCATCGGGTTGCATTGCGTCAAGGGGACATAATGATGTAGGAACGGGCCATGGCTCATTCCGAACCGCGCGGCAGTCAGAGGATCGGCTTTCTCCTCATGCCGAATTTTGCGCTGATGTCTTTCGCCTCGGCGACCGAGCCCTTGCGTGCGGCGAACCTGATCAGTGGCGTCGATCTTTACGAGGTCGTGGCGCTATCGACGGACGGGCGACCGGTGACGAGTTCGTCGGGGACGGCTTTCGAGTGTCAACCTCTCGAGAAGGCCGGCGGGACCTGCAACATGGTCTTCGTCGTTGCCGGTGGTGGTCCCCGGGACTGGGCGCTGTCTGAGGCGGACTTCGGAAGGCTGAGACGCTTGCCCCGTCTGGGCATCCGTGTCGGCGGCATTTCGAGCGGCGCCTACGTGCTGGCGGCGGCCGGCCTGCTCGACAATCGCGACTTCACCATCCACTGGGAACACGCGCCGGTGCTGCGTGAGGCTTTCGGCCATCTCACCCCCCGCCATGCGCGCTACGTCATTGATGGAGACCGGATCACCTGCGCCGGCGGGATTGCACCCCTCGACATGATGCACGCCCTGATCGGCGAGCGCATGGGGTCCCATTTCGCCCGCCGCGTTTCCGACTGGTACCTGCACACGGCCGTCGCGGAGCCGGAAGCGCCCCAGCGCGGTTCGTCCGCCGAGCGGTTCGGGACCCATCATCCGATTCTGCTCGCCGTCCTGGAGAAGATGGAGGCGAGCATCGAACAGCCGCTCGGCCGGGCCGCCATGGCGCGTTTTGCCGGAACGAGCGTGCGCCACCTCGACCGGTTGTTTGCCGCGCACATGGAAGAAGGTTTTCTGGACACCTATCGCCGGATCCGGCTGACCCATGCGCGTCGGCTCGTTGAACAGAGCCCCTTGTCCATCTCGGAGGTGGCGTTTGCCTCGGGTTTTTCGAGCGCCGGCCATTTCTCCAACGCGTTCAAGATATTATTCGGCACCACGCCGGCTGCCTTGCGGCGGAACGTTCATAAAGTTCAAGATACGCTATCCTGCCAGACAGAGGACAAGCGGAGGAAGAAGCATGACGAGAGAAGATAAGCGCGTCCTTTCGCAGGATCCCCATGCGGTTCGCGAGCCGCGGGAAAACAACCTCGAAATGGCCATCGGCCATGAGGTCCGGACTTTTCGCAAGAAGCTCGGCATTACCGTTGCCGATCTCGCGGCATCGACGGGCATGTCGATCGGCATGTTGTCGAAGATCGAGACCGGCAACACGTCGCCTTCGCTGACGACGCTGCAGACCCTGTCGCGGGCGCTCGGCGTGCCGATCACCGCCTTCTTTCGCCGCTTCGAGGAACCCCGCAGCGCGACCTTCGTCAAGGCAGGCGAGGGGGTCAGCATGGAGCGCCGCGGCACCCGCGCCGGCCACCAATACAGTCTCCTCGGCCACATCGAGAACAATACCAGCGGGGTCATGGTCGAACCCTATCTGATCACGCTGACCAAGGATTCGGATGTCTTTCCGACTTTCCAGCACGAAGGCATGGAGTTTCTCTACATGCTGGAAGGCGAGGTCGTCTATCGCCACGGGGAGCAGCTCTACCGGATGCAGCCGGGCGACAGCCTGTTCTTCGATGCCGACGCACCGCACGGACCCGAAGAACTCGTGACATTGCCGGCGCGCTATCTGTCGATCATTTCCTACCCGCAGAACCGACCCGGGTCGGAAGGATAAGTTTAATGTAAGGAAAAAAATATTCCTGTGTGTTGATGTCCGAATAGCCGTGTGATAGCTCTATCTCCGTAACCTGAACGGAGAGGTAGTCGTCATGTGCGGCATTGTTGGACTGTTCCTGAAGGATCCGGGTCTCGAACCGCAGCTGGGTGCGCTGCTGTCGGACATGTTGATCACGATGACCGATCGCGGTCCCGATTCAGCCGGTATCGCGATCTACGGAACGGTCGAGCCCGGCCGGGCGAAGGTAACCGTACAGTCAGCCGACCCGGCGGTCGACTTCGCCGGACTCGAAAAGGGCCTGGTGACGGCCGGCGTCTCGGCAAAGGTCCAGGTCAAGAGTACCCACGCTGTCATCGACATACCGGCGGAGAGGCTTGCCGACATCCGCGGCGTGCTTGCGTCGGTTCGCCCCGCCGTTCGCGTGATGGGAGCGGGCGAAAGCGTCGAGATCTACAAGGAAACGGGTCTTCCGAAGGATGTCGTTGCGCGTTTCGACGTGCGCTCCATGGGTGGCACTCACGGCATCGGGCACACCCGCATGGCGACGGAAAGCGCTGTAACGACGCTCGGTGCCCATCCCTTTTCCACCGGAGCCGACCAATGCCTCGTGCACAATGGCTCGCTTTCCAACCACAACAACCTGCGCCGTGAACTGACAAGGGTCGGCATGACCTTCGAGACGCAGAACGACTCCGAGGTCGCTGCCGCCTACCTCACGGCCGAGATGGCCGGCGGCAAGGACCTCGGAGAGGCGCTGACCAGCGCGCTCGACGACCTAGACGGCTTCTTCACTTTCGTCGTCGGCACCAGATCGGGCTTCGGCGTGGTGCGGGATCCGATCGCCTGCAAGCCCGCCGTCATGGCCGAGACCGACCAGTACGTTGCCTTCGGCTCCGAATACCGGGCTCTCGTCAATCTTCCGGGCATCGAGAACGCCCGCGTCTGGGAGCCGGAGCCGGCGACCGTCTACTTCTGGGATCACAGCCAGGCTGCCTGACCAATCGAGGAAACATGATGCCCACGTTCGATCTCTCCATCCAGCCGCTCCGGGAGCTCAATCAAGCACTGCGCAACCTCGGTGCAGGCGCCAACGACAACGTTTTCGAGGTGGTCAATCCGCGCGGCAGCCACGCGGTTGCCGTCGGCATCGATGCTCCCGTCACCGTCGAGGTGAAGGGCTCGGTCGGATACTACTGCGCCGGCATGAATGACGGCGGTGCGGTCACCGTCCATGGTTCGGCCGGCCCGGGCGTCGCCGAAAACATGATGTCGGGAACCGTCGTCATCGAGGGCGACGCCTCGCAATATGCCGGTGCGACCGGCCGTGGCGGTCTTCTCGTCATCAAGGGCAATGCAGCCTCGCGCTGCGGCATCTCCATGAAGGGGATCGATATCGTCGTGCACGGCAATATCGGACACATGTCGGCCTTCATGGCGCAGTCGGGTCATCTGGTGGTCTGTGGCGATGCCGGCGATGCGCTGGGCGACAGCCTCTACGAGGCGAAGCTCTTCGTGCGTGGCAACGTCAAGAGCCTCGGCGCCGATTGCATCGAGAAGGAGATGCGTTCCGAGCATCTCGAAGCGCTGGCGGAACTCCTGGAAAAAGCTGGCGTCACCGGCGTCAAGCCGGAGGAGTTCAAACGCTACGGCTCTGCCCGCAAGCTCTACAATTTCAACATCGACAACGCTGACGCGTACTGATCCGGCGAAGGGCAAGACAAATGAGCTATCACAATCCCCATACGCCGCCGCGCAAATCCGCCACCTTCGACGACTATACGCTGGCCGAGATCCGCCGCGCCGCCGCCACCGGCATCTATGACATTCGTGGAGGCGGCACAAAACGCAAGGTGCCACACTTCGACGATCTCCTTTTCCTCGGAGCTTCTATCTCGCGCTATCCGCTCGAGGGGTATCGCGAGCGTTGCGACACCACCGTCGTTCTCGGCACGCGCTTCGCCAGGAAGCCGATCGAGCTGAAGATCCCGATCACCATTGCCGGGATGAGCTTTGGTGCGCTTTCCGGCAGCGCCAAGGAAGCACTGGGGCGGGGTGCGACCGCGGCGGGAACCTCGACAACCACCGGCGACGGCGGCATGACCGACGAGGAACGCGGCCATTCGCAAACGCTCGTCTACCAGTACCTGCCGTCGCGATACGGCATGAATCCGAAGGATCTGCGCCGGGCCGACGCAATTGAGGTCGTGGTCGGGCAAGGCGCCAAGCCCGGCGGCGGCGGTATGTTGCTCGGCCAGAAGATTTCCGATCGCGTCGCCGAAATGCGCAATCTGCCCAAGGGCATCGACCAGCGATCCGCCTGCCGCCACCCGGACTGGACCGGTCCCGACGATCTGGAAATCAAGATCCTGGAGCTTCGCGAGATCACCGACTGGGAAAAGCCGATCTATGTGAAGGTCGGCGGCGCGCGCCCCTATTACGATACGGCGCTCGCCGTGAAGGCGGGCGCCGACGTCGTGGTGCTCGACGGCATGCAGGGCGGTACGGCCGCAACGCAGGACGTTTTCATCGAACATGTCGGCATGCCGACGCTCGCCTGCATCCGCCCGGCGGTTCAGGCGCTGCAGGATCTCGGCATGCACCGCAAGGTTCAATTGATTGTCTCGGGGGGCATCCGTTCAGGCGCCGATGTCGCCAAGGCGCTCGCCCTCGGTGCCGACGCCGTTGCGATCGGCACGGCGGCGCTGGTTGCGATCGGCGACAACGATCCGAAGTGGGAAGAGGAATATCAGAAGCTCGGTACCACCGCCGGCGCCTATGACGACTGGCACGAAGGCAAGGACCCGGCCGGCATCACGACGCAGGATCCGGACCTGATGCAGCGCCTGGACCCGGTGGTCGCCGGCCGAAGACTGGCAAACTACCTCAAGGTGATGACCCTCGAAGCCCAGACGATCGCCCGCGCCTGCGGCAAGAACCATGTCCACAACCTGGAACCGGAAGATCTCGTCGCCCTGACGATGGAAGCGGCCGCCATGGCGCAGGTGCCGCTTGCCGGAACGAACTGGTACCCGGGCAAGGGCGGTTTCTAAAACCCGAATGGCCGCATCCGACTCCCACGGATGCGGCCATTCTTCTTTCAACGAATGTGTCTCAATCCATAAAAACAGGGGAACGACGTGACACAGGATCTTGCAAGCTTCGCTGCGGAGCGGGGCATCCGATACTTTATGATCAGCTACACAGACCTGTTCGGCGTCCAGCGTGCCAAGCTCGTGCCGACCGAGGCGATCGCCGAGATGCAGGAGGGCGGCGCAGGCTTCGCCGGCTTTGCGACTTGGCTCGACCTGACGCCCGCGCACCCCGATCTTTTCGCCATGCCGGACCCTTCCTCGGTGATCCAGTTGCCCTGGAAGAAGGAGGTGGCGTGGGTTGCCGCCGATTGCGCCATGGACGACAAGCCGGTGGCCCAGGCGCCGCGCGTCGTGCTCAAGAAACTGGTGGGCGAGGCGGCCAAACAGGGTTTGCGCGTCAAGACCGGTGTGGAACCCGAGTTCTTTCTGATCTCGGCCGAGGGATCGGCGATTTCCGACGTGTTCGATACGGCGGAAAAGCCCTGCTACGACCAGCAGGCGCTCATGCGCCGATACGACGTGATCGCCGAGATTTGCGATTATATGCTCGAACTCGGCTGGAAGCCGTACCAGAACGACCACGAGGACGCGAACGGCCAGTTCGAGATGAACTGGGAATACGACGATGCCCTCAATACCGCCGACAAACACTCCTTCTTCAAGTTCATGGTCAAGTCCGTCGCCGAGAAGCACGGATTGCGCGCCACCTTCATGCCGAAGCCGTTCAAGGGACTGACGGGCAACGGTTGCCACGCGCATATCTCCGTCTGGGATCTGGACGGAAAGGTGAACGCCTTTGCCGATGCCGACATGCCGTTCGGTTTGTCTGTGCAGGGCAAGACCTTTCTCGGCGGTATCATGCGGCACGCCGCAGCACTCGCCGCGGTCACCAACCCGACAGTCAATTCCTACAAGCGCATCAATGCGCCCCGCACCGTTTCGGGCGCGACCTGGGCGCCGGATACCGTCACGTGGACCGGCAACAACCGCACCCATATGGTGCGTGTTCCGGGGCCGGGCCGTTTCGAGCTTCGCCTGCCGGACGGCGCGGTCAACCCCTATCTGCTGCAGGCGATCATCATCGCGGCTGGTCTTTCCGGCATGCGCGGCAATGCCGACCCGGGACCGCACTACGACATCGACATGTATCGCGACGGACACACGGTGAAGGATGCTCCGAGGCTTCCACTCAACCTGCTCGACGCGCTTCGCGAGTACGAGAAGGACACAGCCCTGCAGGAGGTGCTCGGCGAGGACTTTTCGGCTGCCTATATCAAGCTGAAGCGCGGCGAATGGAACGCCTATTGCTCCCAGTTCACGTCGTGGGAGCATGAGACGACCCTTGACATATGAAGACCGAGATCCGCTAGGAGCTGATCGACCTCGAAGTTCACTTCGGGGTCGCATTGCCGATCTTGCGTGCGAAGGAATATGTGAAATGAAGTCAGTCCTGACGGTTTCGTGCAAGTCG
>UEGQ01000002.1 GCA_900466005.1 Hyphomicrobiales bacterium | reverse complement strand
GCACGGCCGATCCCCTGGCCGGCCGCCGTCACAAGCACGCGTTTAGAAGTGAGGGTGAGGGACATGCTTTCTTCCTTCTCTTTCATGCGCGTTCAGGCCGCCTTCGGCCGGCGCTCGACAATGTGGATGTGGTCGGCGGCAAGCACGACCTCGCCCTTCTGGTTGATGACTTCGGTGTGACGTGCGGGACGGCTCGTTCCCCTCTGTCCGGCAGAGCAGAGGGGTGGTTCGCGAAGCGCGCGTCATGCATGGAAGAAGACTTCCGGCATTCGCGCCCACCATTCCCCCTCCTTGCGGCTTGCAAGGGGTTCCTGGCAGGGGATGCAGACGGACCACCATTCCTGGGTTTTCGGATGGGCTGCCATCTTCGCCATGTCGGCCGCATAGTCGGTGCCGTGATACTCGAAGAAAGAGAAGAGCAGGTTCTCCGGCTCCTTGAGGAAGATCGAGTAGTTCCTAATGTTGCAGGCGGAGATCATCGAAAGCACCTCGGGCCAAACGGCGGTGTGGAGGCGCTTGTATTCTTCGGTCTTTTCCGGCCGAACGCCGATCACCATTCCAATGCGTTGCATTTTCTCCTCCTTTAGCGAATGTCCTGGTCGAGGTCGGTATGGTACGCGCGGCAATCGTGTGCCAATCCCGCGCGATGCCGAGGCCAGTGCTGACGGCAGCGCCATGTCGTTCTGTACCCGGGCAGATGGGGCCAATGCGGTTCCATCAGGAAATTCGGGCACACCGACAAGCCGATCGTCCGGAACCCGGGCATTCTCTCCTCCCATGTGGGCTTACGCCGCAGCGCTTGCCAATGAGTGCGTCATTCATATACAAACCATTCATTCATGTTTCGTCAAGCCGAAACTATTGTAGAGGCCTGATTATCCGTATATGAAAGGTTGTATTCACTAGGGAGTGAAATACGTGGCTGACGACGAGAATGATCGCTACCGTGCGCCTGCGCTCGACAAGGGGCTCGACATTCTCGAGCTTCTTGCCGCCGTCGATGGCGGACTGACGCAGGCCGAAATCGCCAAGCGCCTCGAACGCAGCCCAAACGAATTCTACCGGATGCTCGACCGCCTGGTGAAGCGCGGCTATGTCACCAGGATCGACGGGGACCGCTTCACCCTGACGCTGAAGCTCTTCGGTCTCGCACAACTGCACGCACCGGTTCGCCGTCTCGCCTCCTTTGCCATTCCGCTGATGCGCGAACTCGCCGAGGCTTCCCGTCAGGCGAACCAGCTGGTGGTCTTCGACCGCGGCAATCCCGTCGTCATCGCGCAGCAGGAGGCGCCCGGCTATTGGGGCATCTCGATCCGCGTCGGTTCACGCATCAGCCTGTTCGATACGGGCTCCGGACACGTCCTGCTTGCCTTCCGTACACCCGAGGAGCGCCAGATGATGATTGCCGAATATCTCGGCAGCGGCGGCGACGAGAGCAAGGTGACGGTGGAATTCCTGGGCCGGCTCGACCAGATACGCTCTCGCGGCTACGAGATGATGCCGAGCGCGCAGACCGCGGGCGTCATCAACCTTTCCGCGCCCGTCCTCGGGGCTGACGGCAAGGCGATCGCTGCGCTCACCGTGCCCTATATCACGCTGATCAACACGCCGGCCGCTCCGGACATATCGAGCACGATCCACCTTCTCGCCGAGACGACGGGCCGGCTTTCAGAAATGGCGGGATCCGGGTTCCAGAGTGAATCCTGAGTCCTACAAAATTCGTATTTGAATAGATGATTTTTCTGTGGCAGGGTTTTCGTCTCAAAGAGGAGGACCCGCGGCATGATCATCGACACGCACCTGCATCTCATCTACCGCGAGCGGCTTTCCTATCCGTGGCTGAAGAGCGTGCCTCCCCTCGATGCCGACTTCACCTATGAGCGCTATGCGCGGGAAGCACGGCGTTTCGGCATCGGGGCGGTGCTTCACATGGAAGTCGACGTCGCGGAGGAGGATATCGAGCGCGAAACGGGCTTTGTCGGTGACCTTGCAGGAGCGGCGGAAAGCCTCCTCGTGGGCGCGATCGCCTCCTGCCGGCCGGAACAGGCAGGTTTCGCCGACTATCTGGAGCGGGTTCGGGCCAACGGCTTCGTGCGCGGCTTCCGCCGTGTGCTGCACGTGGTGCCTGACGACGTTTCCGAGGGAAGCCTCTTCCGCGAGAACATCCGGCGGCTGGCAGCGACGGGTCTGACCTTCGATCTCTGTGTGCTGCCGCACCAGATCGAGAAGGCCATCGCCCTTGTCGATCTCGCACCGGACGTTCCGTTCATTCTCGACCACTGCGGCGTGCCCGACATCAAGGGCGGCGGTTTCGGTGTCTGGGAGGGGCCGCTCGCGGAGATTGCCCGGCGGCCGAATGTGACGGTTAAGCTTTCGGGGCTGCCTGCCTACGGCGCGGAAAACTGGACGCTCGAGGACCTGAAGCCGTATTTCGCGCATGTCGTGGAGACGTTCGGTTTCGATCGCATGGTCTGGGGCAGTGACTGGCCCGTCTGTACCCTCGGCGGCGGCCTTTCTACGTGGATGGGGGCAACCCAGGCCCTGCTTTCCGGTGTCAGCCTCGAGGACAAGGAAAAGGTGTTCTCCGCCAACGCCAGGAGAATATGGCGGCTGCCGTGAGACAGGACGCCGGATCGAAGTCGGGAAGGTTTGCGGAAGCGGGGGCGATCAGCCCCCGAAGCTTCAGGAAGCCGTCGTTCAGGTGAGTCGATCGCAAGCTCGGAGGAGATGTCACCCGAGACCCGCGTCGTTGACGATATGGGAAGCCTGTTCCCGGAAAGGCATGTAGCCATTGTGACGGGGCCGCAGCCACGCGCCATCCAGCGTGCGGCGGGTCGTCGCGGTAGGGCGACAGTGCGTCGAGGCCGAGAAGGTCCCGCAGCCGACCGATCGGCGATGGGGAACCGCCACCGGCCGCGGCCGCGTGCGGTCCCCTGCGGTTTGACAGGGATCGCAAAACTTGGCAGCACTGGTGGGGAAGCGGGGCGGAAGACCGGATGGCGAGACGATCGGAAGGGCAGACACGACTGGATGATGCGGCGCGGGCTGGCTGGCTCTACTATGTCGCCGGCCGCACGCAGGATGAGATCGCCGCGGCGATGGGGATTTCCCGCCAGAGCGCGCAGAGGCTCGTCTCGCTTTCCGTCGCGGAGAAGCTGATCAAGGTCCGGCTCGATCATCCGATTGCCGCCTGCATGGAACTCGCCGAGGCCTTGAAGGACAAGTTCGGCCTGAAGCAGGTCGAGGTCGTTCCGTCCGACGGCGGAGGGGATTCCGCGACCGTCGGCGTGGCGGAAGCGGGCGCCGCCGAACTCGAGCGCTGGCTGAAGCAGAGCGAACCGCTGATCATCGGCATGGGGACGGGGCGCACGCTTCGGGCGGTGATCGACCAGCTCTCGCCCATGGAGTGCCCGCAGCACAAGATCGTGTCGCTCACCGGCAATATCAGTCCGGACGGGTCGGCTGCCTATTTCAACGTCATCTTCTCTATGGCGGACGCCGTAAAGGCACCGCATTTTCCGATGCCCCTGCCGGTTCTCGTCTCCTCACGCGCGGAACGCGATCTCCTGCGCAGTCAGCCGCTCGTGGCGCCGACGATCGAACTCGGTTCGAAGGCGGACGTCACCTTCGTCGGCATCGGCCATATGGGGTTTGATGCGCCGCTGCTCCTCGACGGTTTTCTGAAGCGCCCGGAAATGGAGGCCCTCCTCGGGACCGGCGCCACCGGCGAGATCTGCGGCTGGGTCTTCGGGGCGGACGGCAACCTTCTCGACGATCCGGTCAACGAGCGTGTCGCGAGCATTTCCATCCCTTCGCGGGAAAGCTCCACCGTGATCGGCCTTGCGCGCGGCCGGCGCAAGCATGCGGCAATCCGGGCGGCCGTGGTCGGCGGCCACGTCAACGGGCTGATTACGGACGAGGAGACCGCACACGACCTGCTGAAGACGACAGCGGCGCCCTGAACTGCGGATACCGCCGTCCGTCGTCGGGTTCGACCGGCGTCAAAGAAGCGCGATCTTGCCGGTCGCGAGGTCATATTGTGCCCCGACGACCTTCACATTTCCCGACGTCACGTAGTCCGACAGGATCGGCGAGGCTGTCTCGAGGCGGTGCGCGGCCAAGCGCACGTTTTCCGCGATCGACGCGGACAACAGGTCGGCGGGCTTCGCCTTTTCGGCAGTCTCCACGGCGGGCTTGATGTCGCGGATCATGTCCTGCAGGTGACCGGGCAGCGTGACGCCGTCCTTGACCACCTTGATCGTTGCACCGACCGCGCCGCAATTGGAGTGACCGAGCACCATCAGCAGGGGTGCGTTGAGGTATTTCACGGCGTATTCGAAACTCGCAAGCCCGTCATCGTTGAGGAAGTTGCCGGCGACGCGGACCACGAAAAGGTCGCCCGGCCCCTGGTCGAAGGCAAGCTCCGGAGCGACGCGTGCGTCGGCGCAGCTGAGGATCGCCGCGATTGGATACTGCGCGTTCACGCGCGCCGCCCGGCCGGCCGAGTAGTCATTGTTGGCCGAGGTGTTGGCGGCATAGCGGGCGTTGCCCTCCATCAGCCGCTCAAGTGCAGCGTCCGGCGAGATCGCGTTCTGGGGCGCGGCCGCCTGCGACCACGCAGCCTTTGGCGTCATCGCCGCCATACCGGCGAGCGCCGCACCTCCGAGGAGCAGCCCACGTCGGGACAGTCTCGTCGCATTCACAGAGCATAGCTCACACATGACGTTACCTCACAATGCTTCGCACGTCGGGATTGAAGGAAAACCTGCCGCATTGACCACGAAAACCAATCGTTAACCGTTTGGCAGAGCCGGCATCCATAACCACTGGTTGATTATTGTCATTCGTGGCATGCAACTGCAAAGTCCAAACTTTGCAGGAGTTGCCGATGAGCAAGTCATTGCCGGATGGTCGTGAGGGGGGCCTTTCGCGCAGCTCTGGCGGAGTTGCCGTGCCGACGGACGTTTCGTCGCTTGCGGCATCCTTGGCTGAAAAGCCTCGTTTCACCGAAGTGCTGGAGTCCTATTGCACGGAGATGACCCGCCCGCCGGACGTGTCATGGCCAACCAACAAGTTGTTCGGCCAGAGCATGCGCTACATCGTCTGTTTCGATCTCATCGGAAACCACGCCCGGTGGCTCCGCGACGGGGCAGAGCCTCCGACGCTGACGGCGCTGCAACGCAAGGTGCCGGCGAGCGAGCGGCAGGTCGCAAGTTTCGTCGATGCGCTGCGGCACGGCGGGTACGTCATCGCGGGGCGGGGTGCAGACCGCCGCAGCCTTCATCTCCGTCCCTCTTCGGCGCTCCTGCATGAAATTGCGCGCTCTCCGCTCGCGTTTCTGAACGCCTCCGAGCGTATTCTTCCGGCATCGGCATCGGCATCGCTCGCCGGCCGCATTCACGACGATGAGGTTCTGCTCTGCGACTTGCTCGGTCGTTCGGCGGAGCGGTTCCATGCCGACGATGTCTATTTCTCGCCGTTCCCGACCATCGTTCAGTTCGCAGAGCGCGACAGCGGCTATCCCCTGCTTGCCGCCGTCATGGGGGCGTCTTATGCGGCACAGTCGGGGAGCACGCCCTTCACGCTCCCGCTGACCTACGCGGCACTGGCGGAGCGGTTTCGCGTTTCCAGGCAGCACGTGGGCAATCTCCTGATCGAGGCGAGACAGCGCGGCTGGTTTTCGGTTGCCCAGGGCGGACAATCCGTTGTCGTGTCGGCCGACCTGGTCCGCGAGTTCGAAGGATGGGCTGCACGCCAGATGGCGCTCTACCGCGTTATTGCCGAAGAGGTAACCAGGGCGGATTGACGGCTTGGCGCTCGTCCGCAACGACCGGGTTCGGATAACTGGATCCGGCAGGTTTCATGCCGGACGTTTTCAACGCATCTGTCCGGCAGATGAAATCGCACTACGTTTGTGACGCGACAACGCAAGGAGGCCTTCCGCGACTGTACGAGGCATCGTTGCCAACATCGCATGCTCTTCGCCTGAGGATGCCAAGGCCTTCTACGGCGACATCCTCGGGCTGGAGGTGGTGATGGATCATGGCTGGATCAGCACATTCGCCAGCGACGCCCAGGCGAGAGTGCAGGTCAGCTTCGCATCCGAAGGCGGCTCCGGCACCCCGGTTCCGGATCTCTCGATCGAGGTCGATGATCTGGACGACGTTCTGGCGCGCGTTTCGAAGGCGGGCATCCCGGTCGAGTACGGCCCGGAGTTGGAGCCGTGGGGCGTACGTCGATTTTATGTCCGTGATCTGTTTCGCCGCTTGGTGAACATCCTTACGCATCTCTAGAGTCGTGAGCTTTCTGCGTCGGCCGCCAGCGGAGACAGAAAGCGCGATACCATCGCCGATTCCGGCAGCAGCAAGACGGATGACATTGTTGAGGTTCGTGTTTCCAGGCCCGAGCGAAACTCGATGCCTCCGTCACTTCTCGTGCCGGAAGATCTTCACGATCTGGCGGCCGATCTCGTCGGGGGTCAGGCGGCCGGGGCGATACCAGCTTGAGACATTGTTGAGCAGCGTCAGCAGCAGCAGGCGGTAGACTCCGCGGTCAAGGGTCGGGTCGAGCGGCAGAGCGGCGATCAGGTCGCGGAACACCAGTTCGAAAGTGTCGCGCTTTTCCACCAGCCGTTCACGGATCTCCGGCGGGGCCGAGGCGAAGTCATTCATCAGCGGCATGGTCAGCGAGTTGGGATCGAGCTGGATTTCCATCATGGTGACGCATGCCGCTTCCAGCCGTTCCCACGGATCGGAAAGCGGCGCGATGGCCGCGCGGATGCGATCTTCCGCCACCTGCAGGGCGATGTCGTGGATGCGGACGAACAGCGCTTCCTTTGACTTGATGTAATGATAGAGCGAACCGCCGAGCAGCCCCACCCGGTCGCCGATATCGCGCACCGACGTCGCCGCATAGCCGCGTTCGGCAAAGAGGGTGGCGGCGGCTTCGAGAATATCGCGATGACGGTCGCTCAGGCCGCTCAACTGCAATGCGCCCACCAGCGCGCTCCGCGGCACGCGCAGCTCCTTCCGGCGGTCTCCGTCCGTCATTGCATCTCCCGGCATTCGTTCATCGTCCGACTGCACCTCTTCAATGCTCATAGCCCAGACCGGCGCTTTTCCCAAATGCCCTTGCAGCACTCTCCACTGGCTTCGCAAGCGCGAGAAGAATTTTGCACTTGCGAACTGTAACAATCGTTTGGTACATATATCGCCATCAGCTGAAGGAGGAAAGGTTGAACGAAACAGTCAGGGAGGCCATGGACTTCGACGTGGTGATCGTCGGCGCGGGACCGGCCGGTCTTGCCACGGCGATCCGCCTGAAGCAGCGCGCCATGGACGCGGGCGAGGAACTTTCCATCGTCGTCGTGGAAAAGGGTTCGGAAGTCGGGGCGCATATCCTGTCGGGCGCGGTGATCGATCCTTCCGGCCTCGATGCGCTTCTGCCCGATTGGCGGGCAGATCCCGACCGGCCGCTCACCACCGAAGTGACCGACGACCATTTCCATGTGCTGACCGCCACCGGTTCGTTGCGGCTGCCCAATGCGCTGATGCCGCCGCTGATGAACAATCACGGCAACTTCATCGGTTCGCTCGCCAATGTCGCCCGCTATCTCGGCGCCCAGGCCGAAGCGCTCGGCGTCGAGATCTATCCGGGCTTTGCGGCAACCGAAGTTCTCTATGACGACAACGGCGCGGTCGCCGGCATCGCCACCGGCGACATGGGGATTGGTCGCGACGGCGAACCGAAGAACGATTTCACCCCCGGCATGGAGCTTCGGGCGAAATATACCGTGTTCGCCGAGGGCGCGCGTGGCAGCCTGACCAAGCAACTTCTCGCCCGCTTCAACCTGACCGAGGGACGCTCGGTGCAGAAATTCGGCATCGGCATCAAGGAACTCTGGCAGGTCAAGCCGGAGAAGTTCCGCAAAGGGCTGGTGCAGCATTCGTTCGGCTGGCCGCTCGACATGAAGACCGGCGGCGGCTCGTTCCTCTATCATTTCGACGATCATCTGGTGACCGTCGGCTTCGTGCTGCACCTCGATTACAAGAACCCGACGCTCTCGCCCTTCGACGAATTCCAGCGCTTCAAGACGCATCCGTTGATCCGCGACACCTTCGATGGGGCCAAGCGCATCGCCTATGGCGCTCGCGCCTTGACCGAGGGCGGTTATCAGTCGGTGCCGCAGCTCGCCTTCCCCGGCGGCGTGCTTGCCGGTTGCGCGGCGGGCTTCATGAACGTGCCGCGCATCAAGGGTTCGCACAACGCCATCCATTCCGGCATGCAGGCCGCGGATGCCGTGTTCGACGGGCTCGCCGGCGGCCGCGCCAACGATACGCTCGAAGCCTATGAGGCCGGCTGGCGCGGTTCGGCCATCGGGCGGGACCTGAAGCCGGTCCGCAACGTCAAGCCGTTATGGTCGCGGTTCGGCACTGTGCTCGGCGTCGGCCTCGGCGGCATCGACATGTGGCTGCAGACGCTGTTTGGCGTCTCACCCGTCGGCGCGCTCAAGCACAGGAAGGCCGATTTCCAGAGCCTGAAGCCGCTCTCGGAGGTCACGCCGATTCAATATCCGAAGCCGGATGGTAAACTTACCTTCGACAAGCCGTCTTCGGTCTTCCTGTCGAACACCAACCATATCGAGGACCAGCCGGTTCATCTGAGGCTTGCCGATCCCGCCATCCCGATCGAACGCAACCTGCCGCTCTATGGCGAGCCGGCGCGGCTCTACTGTCCCGCCGGGGTCTACGAGGTCGTCTATGACGACGAACAGGCGAGGACCGGGCCCCGTTTCGTGATCAACGCGCAGAACTGCGTGCACTGCAAAACCTGCGACATCAAGGATCCGTCGCAGAACATCACCTGGGTTCCGCCCGAAGGCGGCGGCGGCCCGAACTATCCCAACATGTGACACCCGTTCCATCCCTTTGTTTCTACGCATTATCCGACGCCAACCGCTTCGCAGTTTTGCCGGAAATGCTTCCAGACAGGAAGAAGAAGACCATGACCGCAACCTACATCGTCGACTACCTGCGCAGCCCCTTTGCGCCCGCCTATCGCGGCGCGCTTGCAGGCGTTCGCCCGGATGATCTCGCAGCCGCCGTTATCAAGGCGCTGGTCGGCCGCTCCGGCATCGACCCAGCCGAAATCGAGGATGTGAACCTCGGCTGCGCCTTCGCAGAGGGCGAGCAGGGCCTCAACATCGCCCGCTGCGCGGGCCTGATCGCCGGCCTGCCGCAATCGGTCGGCGGCTCGACAGTCAACCGCTGGTGCGGTTCCTCCATGCAGGCGATTCAGATGGCTGCTGGCGCGATTGCCATGGGTGCCGGTGACGCCTTCGTCGCGGGTGGCGTGGAAAGCATGAGCCGCGTGCCGATGATGGGTTTCAACCCCATGCCGAACCCGGCCTGGAGCGATGCCGAGCGCATCGCCTTCCTCAACATGGGACTGACCGCCGAAAACCTCGCCGACCGCTACGGCATTTCGCGCGAGGAACAGGACGCCTACTCGCTGGAAAGCCAGAAGAAGGCGCTCGCCGCCTGCGCCGATGGCCGGCTCGCCGCCGAGATCACACCGATCGGCGACGTGGCTCAGGATGGCTGCCCGCGCGAGACGGATACGCAAAAGCTCGCCGGCCTCAAGACCGCCTTCAAGGCCGGTGGCTCGGTCACGGCCGGCAACTCCTCGCCGCTTACCGACGGCGCATCCGCGACGCTGGTCTGCTCAGAAGACTTCTTGAAGCGCCACAATCTTAAGCCCCTCGCCCGCATCTCGGGATATGCCATTTCCGGCTGCGCGCCCGAGATCATGGGCATCGGCCCCGTCGAGGCCAGCCGCAAGGCGCTGAAGCGCGCCGGCATTTCCGCCGCCGATCTCGACGTAATCGAGATGAACGAAGCGTTTGCCGTGCAGGTTCTCTCCTGCTGCCGCGACCTCGACATCGATCCCAGCCGCCTCAACCGCGACGGCGGCGCAATCGCGCTCGGCCATCCGCTGGGTGCGACTGGCGCCCGCCTTGTCGGCAAGGCGTCGTTGCTCCTGAAGCGAGACGGCGGACGTCATGCTCTCGCCACCCAGTGCATCGGCGGCGGTCAGGGCATCGCCATGGTTCTGGAGGCAGCATAATCATGACCGGGATCAGAAAAGCCGCCGTCATCGGCGCGGGCGTCATGGGTTCGGGCATCGCCGCCCATCTCGCCAATGCAGGGCTCGACGTGGTGCTGCTCGACATGGAGAAGAAGTTCGCCGATGGCGGCGTCGCCCGCCAGCTCAAGGCCAACGGCTTCATGGACCCGGCATTCGCGGCCCGCATCACCACCGGTTCGACGAAGGACGACCTCGCGCTGATCGCCGATGCCGACTGGATAGTCGAGGCGGTCGCGGAAAAGCTGGAGATCAAGCAGGCGCTCTACCGCGCCATCGACGGCGTCAGGAAGAAGGGGTCGATCGTTTCCTCCAACACCTCGACCATTCCGCTGCATTCACTGGTCGAGGGCCTGCCGGAGAGCTTCGCCGCCGACTTCCTCATCACCCATTTCTTCAATCCGCCGCGCATCATGCGGCTGCTGGAACTCGTATCGGGCCAGGCAACCAATCCGCAAGTGACCGCGGCGATCCGTGACTTCGCGGATCGCGGCCTCGGCAAGAGCGTGGTCGTCTGCAAGGACACGCCCGGCTTCATCGGCAACCGCATCGGCAATTACTGGATGGTGGTGGCGCAGAACGAGGCCATCGAACTCGGCCTCGATGTCGAGGAAGCCGACGCCATCATCGGCAAGCCTTTCGGCATTCCGTCGACCGGCATATTCGGCCTGCTGGATCTCGTCGGCATCGACCTGATGCCGACCATCCTGCGCAGCCTGCAGAACGCGACGCCTGAAGGCGACGCGGTGAAGGACTATGACGCCGAACCGGCGCTGATCGCCCGCATGATCGCGGAAAACCGTCTTGGCCGCAAAAGCGGCGCGGGTTTCGTGCGCCTTTCGCCCGACCGCAAGTCGCGCGACGTGACGGATCTCAAGACCGGTGACTACCGGCCGCAGAAGGCGGTTTCCTCCGAAAGCCTCGAAGCCTCGGGCGGCGATGCGCGCGCGCTGATGGAACATGCCGACCTCGGCGGCCGCTATGCCTCCGTCGTCATGGAAAAGTCGCTCGCCTATGCCGCATCGCTGGGGCCGGAAATCGCCGACACGCCGGATGCCGTGGATGAGGCCATGCGCACCGGCTACGGCTGGAAGCAGGGTCCGTTCGAACTGATCGACCGGCTCGGCGCCGGCTGGCTGAAGGCGCGGCTTGAAGCACGCGGCGTTGCCGTGCCCGCCTATCTCTCGCTTGCGGCTGAAAAGGGCGGCTTCTATTCGGTCGGCGATGGCAAGCGCGCCAACCTGCTGCCTGATGGCACGGTCGAGCCCATTGCCAAGGGTGACGGCGTGCTGCTCATTTCCGACCTCAAGCTCGCCGGCAAGCCGGTCGAGGACTGGGGCGCGGCAAGCCTCTGGGATCTCGGCGACGGCGTCGCCTGCCTCGAATTCCGCACAAAGATGAACACCTACAATCCCGCCTTGCTCGACGCTATCAACAAGGCTGTCGAACGCACGGCGAAGGATTTCAAGGCCCTGGTGATCGGCAGCGATGCTGCCGTGTTCAGCGCGGGCGCGGACCTGCGCGTCTTCCTCAACACGGTGGAAAAGGGCGGTCGCGAGGCTCTGGGCGCCTTCATCGACCATGGCCACCGCACCTTCAAGGCCGTGAAATATGCCCCCTTTCCGGTCGTCGGCGCGGCAGCAGGGCTGGCGCTTGGCGGCGGCTGCGAGATCCTTTTGCATTGCGACGCGATCCAGGCCCATGCGGAGCTTTCCATCGGCCTCGTCGAGACCCGCATCGGCGTCGTGCCGGGCTGGGGCGGTTGCAAGGAAATGATGCTGCGCTTCTCGGCTTCCGCCGCCGCCCTGCGCGGGCCGGTCGCTCCGGCGATTGCCGCCTTCAACCTGATTGCGCCGGCCAAGGTTTCGGCCAGCGCCTTCGACGCGCGCAACCTTGGCTTCCTGAAGACCACCGACGGCATCACCATGAACCGCAGCCGGCTGATCGGCGATGCCAAGGCAAAGGCGCTCGCACTCGCGAAGGGCTATGTGCCGCCGGAACCGCCTGTGATCGCCATGTCCGGCCCGTCGGGCGCCTCGGCGATCCACAACATCATCGAAAGCGAAGCACTCGCCGGCCGGGCCACCGTGCATGACGGGGTGGCCGGGCGTGCGCTTGCCAATGTTCTGACCGGTGGCCCTTCCGCCGATCCGCTGAAACCGCTGACGGAAGACGATGTGATCGCGCTGGAGCGCGAGGCCTTCATCGACCTGCTCGCAACACCCGCAACCGTGGACCGCGTCAAGCACATGCTGGCGACCGGCAAGCCGCTGCGCAACTGAACAAGAAGAGGCAAGGACGCCCCATGGCTGGCTATATCCCTCCCGTCGACGATATCTCCTTCCTGCTCGGCGAGGTCTTCGACTTCGATGCGCAGATGGCCGCCCTTCCCGGCTTTGAAGAGGTCAATACGGAACTCGCAGCGAGCGTTCTCGAAGAAGGCGGCAAGTTCTGCGCCGAAATCCTCGAACCGCTCAACCGGCCCGGCGACGAGGAAGGCTGCAGGCTGGAAAACGGGCTGGTGACGACGCCGAAGGGCGTGGCCGATGCCTACAGGGCCTTCGTCAAGGCCGGCTGGGGCGGACTTTCCGGTGACCCGGAATTCGGCGGACAAGGCCTGCCGCGCGTGCTGCAGATCCTGCTCGACGAGATGCTGTCTTCCGCCAACCTCTCTTTCGGCCTGTTTCCGGGTCTGACCCGCGGCGCGGTAGAGGCGATCGCGCATCATGCGAGCGACGAGCTGAAGCAGACATATCTGCCGAAGATGATTTCCGGCGAATGGACGGGCGCCATGGCGCTCACCGAATCCTCCGCCGGCACAGATCTCGGCCTGCTCACCACCCGCGCCGAGCCAGTGGGTGACGGTTCCTACGCGATCAAGGGCACGAAGATCTTCATCTCCTCAGGCGACCAGGATTTCGGCGGCAATATCGTGCATCTGGTGCTTGCCCGCCTGCCCGACGCCCCGAAGGGCGTAAAGGGCATCAGCCTTTTCCTGTCGCCCAAGTTCCTCGTCAAGGAAGACGGCTCGCTCGGTGACCGCAACCGCATGTCGGTCGGCTCGCTGGAGCACAAGATGGGCATCCATGCCCAGCCGACCTGCGTGATAAACTATGACGGCGCCATCGGCTGGCTGGTGGGCGAACCCGGCCGTGGCCTCAACGCCATGTTCACGATGATGAATGCCGAGCGCCTGTTCGTCGGCATCCAGGGGCTGGGCATTGGCGAGGCCGCAAACCAGAAGGCCGTCACTTACGCCCGCGAGCGCCTGCAGGGCCGTTCCGCCGACGGAACACGCGGTCCCGTGCCGATCATCGAGCATGCCGACGTGCGCAAGATGCTCTTGACCGGCCGCTCGCTCACCGAGGCCGGCCGCGCGCTTGCCGTCTGGACCGCGCTGCAGATGGATATCGCCGCCCGCCATCCCGATCCGGAAGCGCGCCGCAAGGCTGACGGTTTCGTTGCGCTCCTGACGCCGGTGGTGAAGGCGGCATTGACCGAATTCGGCTTCGAGATCGCCGTCCAGTCGCAGCAGGTGTTCGGCGGCCACGGCTATATCCGTGAATGGGGCATGGAGCAGTATGTACGCGACGCCCGCATTGCACAGATCTACGAGGGCACCAACGGCGTGCAGGCCATGGACCTCGTCGGCCGCAAGCTGCCGATGGACAACGGCAATGTGGCGCGCGGCTTCTTCGCGCTGGTGCGCGACGATCTTAAGGCAACGAAGGGTCCGGCCGAACTGGAGTCAGTGAAGGCCTCGGTCATCGAGGCCCTTGCTCGGCTGGAGGAACTGACGGAAAACTTGCTGGCCAGGGGCGCCGATCCGGTGGAGGCCGGAGCGAGCGCCACCGAACACTTGCGCTTCTTCGCGCTGGTTTCGCTCGGCTGGCTCTGGGTGCGCATGGCGGGCAAGGCAGCTGCCGATGCAACGACGCCGCTGAAGCAGCGCAAGCTTGTGCTTGCCCGCTTCTTCGCGGCCCGCCTGCTGCCGCAGACCGTGAGCCTCGACGCGGCCATTCGTGCCGGCGCTGCCGACATCATGGCGCTCGACGCCGGCCTGTTCTGATCGAAATCCAGAGCATTTCCAGTGAGAACGGAGTCGCCGAAAATGCTCTGTCTTTTTGTTTTTACGTAATTCCGGACGCAAAACCGCTTCACACTTTTGCTGGAATTACTCTGTCCCTGGGAGGAGTAAGACCATGCTTGGCATGATGTTGAATGCACCGCTGCTCGTGTCGTCGATTCTGCGTCATGCAGCGACCTATCACGGCAGCACGGAAGAGGTCTCGAAGACCGTCGAGGGGCCGATCCATCGCAACATCTATGCGGACCTTTCGAAGCGCAGCCAGAAGCTCGGCCTCCAGCATGGCGACTGGTGGGCACGCTCGCCTGGAACGGCTACCGGCACATAGAGCTTTACTACGGCGTTTTCGGCTCGGGCTTCGTGTACCACACGATCAACCCGCGCCTCTTCCGCGAGCAGATCGGCTACATCATCGAACATGCCGGCGACAGCGTGCTCTTCTCCGACCTCACCTTCCTGCCGATCCTCGAAGCGCTGGCCGACCGGCTGGCGCCGCTGAAGGCCGTCGTCATCATGACCGACGAGGCGCATATGCCGAAGTCGGAGGCGCTGCCGAACCTCGTCTGCTACGAGACGCTGATTGCGGACGAGCCCGACGAATTCGAGTGGCCGGTGTTCGACGAGAACACCGCATCCGGCCTTTGCTACACCTCGGGTACGACGAGGCGACCCGAAAAGCGTGCTGCATGCCATGGCGATCAGCTTCATGGACGTGCTCAGCCTTTCGGCGACGGATGCGGTGGTGCCGGTCGTGCCGATGTTCCACGTCAATGCCTGGGGCCTGCCCTTCGCGGCGCCGATGGTCGGGGCGAAGCTCGTGGTGCCCGGCTCGAACCTCGTCGGCGCAAGCCTTCATTCTCTGTTCAAAAGCGAGGGCGTGACCGCGACCGCCGGCGTGCCGACGGTCTGGCTCGGCCTGCTCGACTGGATGGACGCCCATGGGCAAAAGTCCACGACGGTGAAGCGCGTCGCCATCGGCGGCTCGGCCACGCCGCCGATCATGATCAGCCGCTTCCACAACATGGGCGTCATGGTTCGCCATGCCTGGAGCATGACGGAAACGAGCCCGATCGGGCTTGCGGCGACCCTGCTTCCCAAGCACGAGTTGCTGTCGGCAGAGCAGAGGCTCATGCTCGAAGCCAAGCAGGGCCGCCCGCTGTTCGGCATGGAATTCCGCATCGACGGCAGCGACGGCAAGCCGGTGGCGCGCGACGGCAAGGCCTTCGGCGCCATGCTGGTGCGGGGTCCCTGGGTCGCCGCCGGCTACTACAACACCGAAAAGGGCCCGGCGCACGCCGTCGAAGGCTGGTTCGATACCGGTGACGTCGTCACCGTGGACGAGGACGGCTTCGTGCAGATCGTCGATCGCACCAAGGACGTGGTGAAATCCGGCGGCGAATGGATCTGTTCGATCGAGCTCGAATACATCGCGCAGGCCTATCCAGCGGTCAAGGAAGCGGCCGTCGTTGCCGTTCCCGATGCCCGCTGGGGCGAGCGCCCTGTTCTCGTCGTGGTGGTGAAGCCCGGCCAGACCTTTACCCGCCACGACATGCTCGACGTCTATACCGGCAAGATCTCCAAGTGGAGCATTCCCGACGACGTCATCATCGTCGAGGAACTGCCGCATACGGTAACGGGCAAGGTGCTCAAGACGGCGATCCTTCGGATCGTTCTAGACGAATACGAAAAGCGCTCGCCGGATGCGACGCTTGCCGGCTGAGGGAGACGCAATATGACCGACGACGCGCAGGCGGTGAAGCTCTATCCCGACGACCTCGAGGCCGGCCAGCGCTTCACCAGCCCTTCCCATGTGATGGAACTCGACGAAATCCGGGAATTCGCGGGGCGCTACGATCCGCAGTTTTTCCATCTCGATGACGAGCTGGCCCGCGACAGCCTGCCGCTGGCCGGCGGGCTGATCGGCGCGGGCGGGGAAATCTCCTGGCCGCGCGCCACATGGCCCGGCGACCGCATCCATGTGGAAAGTGAGATCGTCACCATCGCGCAGTCGCGCTCGAAGCCCGAACGCGGCCTCGTCACCTTTCGCAGCGAAACGCTCAACCAGGATGGCGAGATCGTGCAGGTGTTCACCCCGAAGATTGTCTCGTGGCGGCGTCCCGTGATTGAACTGCGGAAGAATGCCTGATTGCCCTTCTCGTCCCCCCAGGCTCTGTTATCCTTGACGTCGGACTGCATGACGGAGGTTCCACGGCCGCGTGAGGAGATTGAACGGCCTCTCGCCGGCCGCCTCGCTGTTCCAAGCCTTCTCTCACAATTGCGGTTGATTGATATAGGCCAACAACAATGTAATTATATCCGAATAAAAGAATAAAGAGCATCGAGGATCGGTCGAGTAACGGGCCGACTGCGAACGATGTTCGAAGAACCGGTGGCAGGCAGCGATCGCCGGTTGATGCCGGGTCGAACCGGAGGGGAGGCAGGGATGGAGGTTATCATCAAGGACCGGAACACCGTCGGGGGTGCGAATTTTTTGAGCTACGAGGCTTTGCGCGAAGACTTCACCTGGGACAAGGCCCGCTCGCTTCTCGACGGGCTGCCGGGTGGCGGTCTCAACATCGCCCACGAGGCGGTCGACCGCCATGTCGCCGACGGTCTTGCAGACAAGGTCGCCATCCGCTGGATCGCCAAGGACGAGAGCCGTCACGATTTCACCTTTGCCGACCTCAAGGCTCGGACGAACCGGTTCGCGAACGTGCTCGCCTCGCTCGGCATCGGGAAGGGAGAGCGTGTCTACGCGCTCCTGGGGCGGGTACCCGAGCTCTACATTGCGGCGCTCGGGACGCTGAAGGCTGGCGCGGTCTTCTGTCCGATGTTCTCGCAATTCGGACCTGAGCCGGTCAGGGCGCGCATGGAAATCGGCGAGGCGCGCGTGCTGGTCACATCGGCCGCGCTCTTCAAGCGCAAGGTGGCCGGCTGGTGGCGCGAACTTCCCGGTCTCGCCCATGTCCTCATCATCGATGGTGACGGCGAGCCGCCGCAAGGGACGTCGGAACTTCGCAAACTGATGGCCGAGGCGTCGCCACACTTCGAGGTGGCGCGGACCGTGCCGGAAGACATGGCGCTCCTGCATTTCACGAGCGGCACCACCGGCCGGCCGAAGGGTGCGGTGCACGTGCACGAGGCGGTCGTCGCCCATCATGTCACGGGACGGATCGCACTCGACCTGCATCCCGACGACATCTTCTGGTGCACGGCCGATCCGGGCTGGGTGACGGGTACCTCCTACGGCATCATCTCCCCGCTGACGAACGGCGTGACGATGATCGTCGACGAAGCCGAATTCGATGCCGAGCGCTGGTACGGCATTCTCGAGGCCGAACGGGTCAATGTCTGGTACACGGCACCGACGGCGATCCGCATGCTGATGAAGGTCGGTGCCGGGCCGGCGAAGCGTCGCGATCTCTCGTGCCTCCGCTTCATGGCGAGCGTCGGCGAACCGCTCAATCCCGAAGCGGTCGTCTGGGGCAACGAGACCTTCGGCAAGCCGTTCCACGACAACTGGTGGCAGACGGAAACCGGCGGCATCATGATCGCCAACTATGCCGCCATGGACGTGAAGCCCGGCTCCATGGGCAAGCCCCTGCCTGGTATAACCGCCGGCATCGTCGAACGAACTGAAACTGGCGTGCGCGAAGTGACGGCTCCGATGACGATCGGGCATCTGGCGCTCAGACCCGGCTGGCCGTCGATGATGCGCGCCTATCTCCACGAGGAGGAGCGTTACCGCAAGTGTTTCCTCGACGGCTGGTACCTCTCCGGCGATCTCGCGATGCGGGATACCGACGGCTATTACTGGTTCGTCGGGCGGGACGACGACGTGATCAAGAGCTCCGGCCACCTGATCGGCCCCTTCGAGGTCGAAAGCGCGCTGATGGAGCATCCGGCCGTCGCCGAGGCGGCGGTCATCGGCATCCCCGATGAGACGGCGGGGGAGGTGGTCAAGGCCTTCGTTGCGCTCAAGCACGGATACGACCCCAGTGAGGAGCTCGAACTCGACCTGCTCGGCCATGCCCGGCGCCGCCTCGGTCCGGCGGTCGCGCCGAAGCAGATCGCCTTTCGGACGAACCTTCCGAAGACCCATAGCGGCAAGATCATGCGACGCCTCCTGAAGGCCCGCGAACTCGGCCTTCCCGAGGGCGACATCTCCACGCTCGAGAGTGACGAAAAATGACCAGCGACAGCAGCCTCAAACCGCATCTGACCCGTGCGCATTCGCTGGGCCTCCTGAAGCAGATGATCCGCGTCCGACGCTTCGAGGACAAGTGCGCGGAACTCTATACCCAGGAAAAGATCCGGGGATTCCTGCACCTCTACGATGGCGAGGAAGCGATCGCCGTCGGCGTTATTCCCGTGCTCGAGGAGAGGGATCGCCTTGTGGCCACCTATCGCGAGCACGGGCATGCGCTGGTTCGCGGTGTGCCGATGGGCGCGGTGATGGCTGAGATGTATGGCAAGGCGGAGGGGTGTTCCGGCGGGCGCGGTGGCTCGATGCACCTCTTTTCGAGCGCCCGCAACTTTTATGGCGGAAACGCCATCGTCGGCGGCGGCCTGCCCCTTGCGGTCGGTCTGGCGCTGGCGGACCGGATGCGCGGCGAGGACCATGTCACAGCCTGCATCTTCGGCGAGGGCGCGGTCGCCGAGGGCGAGTTCCACGAGAGCCTCAATCTCGCCGCGCTCTGGGGCCTGCCGGTCCTCTTCGTTTGCGAGAACAACCGCTATGCTATGGGCACGGCGCTGGAACGGTCCGAGGCCGAGACCGACATTCACAGGAAGGCGGAGAGCTACAGGATCACGAGCGAGGCGGTCGACGGCATGGACGTGGTCGCCGTGGAGGCGGCGGCAAGGCGCGCCGTCCACGCGATCCGCGAGACCGGAAAACCCTATTTCCTCGAGTTCAGGACCTATCGCTTCCGTGCTCATTCGATGTTCGATGCGCAGCTCTATCGCGACAAGGCCGAGGTCGAGGCATGGCGGGCCAAGGGTCCGATCGTGCGCTTCCAGTCATGGCTCATGCAGAACGGCATCGCGCACGAGGCCGACATTGCCGCGATCGAGGCGGAGGTTGCAGGCGAGATCGCCGAGGCGGTCGCCTTTGCCGAAGCCGGCACCTGGGAGCCGCTCGAAACGCTAACGCGCGATGTCTATGCGGATGCGCGGCCGCCCGCCCCGGCAATCGTCGCGCCGTCGGCAGAAACCGTCGAGATTAGCTACCGTGAGGCCATCAAGGCGGCAATCGTCGAGGCGCTGGAGCGGGACGAGAGAACCTTCCTGATGGGAGAAGACGTCGGGCGCTACGGTGGTTGTTATGCCGTCAGCAAGGGCCTGCTCGACCGCTTCGGTCCCGAGCGCATCCGTGACACGCCGCTTTCGGAATCCGGTTTCACCGGCGCGGGAATCGGTGCGGCGATCGCCGGCATGCGGCCGATCGTCGAGGTGATGACGGTGAACTTCTCGCTGCTTGCGCTCGATCAGATCGTCAACACCGCCGCCACGCTCCGCCACATGTCGAACGGGCAATTTCCCGTCCCCGTCGTCATCCGCATGGCGACGGGCGCCGGCCGGCAACTCGCCGCCCAGCATTCGCATAGTCTCGAGGGCTGGTATGCCCACATTCCCGGCATCCGCGTGCTCGCGCCGGCGACGCTCGAGGATGCCCGCGGCATGCTCTGGACGGCGCTTCAGGAGCCGGATCCGGTGCTGATCTTCGAAAACGTCATGCTTTACAATCGCACCGGGAAGCTTGCGGCAAATGCCGGTCCGGTCGACATCGACCGCGCCGCTGTCCGCCGCGAGGGACGCGACGTCACGCTCGTCACCTATGGGGGTTCGCTGTTCAAGACGCTGGAGGCCGCCGAACAGCTGGCGAAAGAGGGCATCGAGGCGGAGGTGATCGACCTCAGATCGATTCGGCCGCTCGACATGGAAACGATCCTTGCCTCTGTCGGCAAGACCCATCGGGTGCTGGTCGTCGACGAAGGCTGGAGAACGGGCAGCCTTGCCGCCGAGATCGGCATGCAGATCGCCGAGCGCGGCTTCTTCGACCTCGATGCGCCGCCGGCCCGTGTCTGCAGTGCGGAGGTGCCGATCCCCTATCCCGCTCACCTCGAGCAGGCGTCGATCCCGCAGACCGCGGCGATCGTCGCGGCCGTCAAGGCAATGTCCGGAAAGGGCTGAACATGAGCACCTTCCACATGCCTTCGCTCGGTGCCGACATGGAGGCGGGGACACTGGTCGAATGGCTCGTCAAGCCCGGCGCGGCCGTCCGCCACGGCGATGTCATTGCCGTCGTCGAGACCCAGAAGGGAGCGATCGAAATCGAGGCTTTCGAAGACGGGGTCTTCGAAATGAGCCTCGCAGCGATCGGCGACCGGCTGCCGGTCGGTGCGCCGATGGCGGTGATCGCCCATCCCGGTGAGGTTGCCGTCGAAGCTCCGTCGCCGGTTTCAGTGAAGGCAGCGGAGACGATCGTAGCAGCCGTTGCCCGGCCGCCCATTCCGCAGGCCGTGCCCGTGGTTCCGGCGGCGCCGGGGATAACCGCACGCATTCTTGTTACGCCCGCAGCGCGACGGTTCGCCGAGCAGTCGGGAATAGCGCTGGCGGAGTTGCATGGCAGCGGTCCCCGGGGTGAGATCGTGCTTGCCGATGTCGAGGCCCGGAAGGGCCGGGAGGACACGCTGCGGCAAGGGGAGACGGCCTCGACAGGCCAGGCGATGACGGGCATGCGCGCCGCGATCGCCGCGGCGATGGCGCGATCGAAGCGCGAAATCCCTCACTATTACCTCGCTCACACGGCGGAGCTCACGAAGGCCGAGACATGGCTTGCCGCCTACAATGCCGGCCGGGATCCCGCAAGCCGGTTGTTGCTCGGCGCTTTCTTCGTCAAGGCCGTGGCAGTCGCGGCAAAGAGTTACCCGGAGTTCAACGGTCACTACCTGAACGGCGCATTTGCGCCGGCGAGCGCAGTGCATGCCGGTGTGGCGATCAATATCCGCGGCGGCGGGCTCGCCGCACCGGCGATCCACGACGTCGACCGGATGCCGCTCCCGGAGCTCATGGAGAAACTGAAGGACCTTGTCGCCCGCGTGCGCGCCGGACGCTTCCGGGGCTCGGAACTGGCCGACCCCACAATTACGATCTCAAGCCTCGGGGACAGGGGCGTTGAGACGCTCTACGGTGTCATCTATCCACCGCAGGTGGCGATCGTCGGTTTCGGCACCCCCGCGACGAAAGCTGTCGTCGAAGACGACCACATCGTGCCGCGGCGCGTCGTCAGCCTTTCTCTCGCCGGCGATCACCGGGTCAGCGACGGTCATCGCGGCGCGCTGTTCCTCGGCACCATCACAGATCTGCTCCAGCGACCGGAGGCGTTATGACCGCACAGGACATCGAAAATGCCGTAAAGGCGGAGTTGCGGCGGATCGCGCCTGACATCGATCCGGCCGAGGTCGTGCCCGACCGCTCGCTACGGGAGCAGTGTGACCTCGATTCAATCGACTTTCTCAACCTGATGGCGGCGCTCGGCAAGCGGTTCGGCCTGCCGATGCCCGAGGAGGACTACCCTCGTCTTGCGACCATCTCGGCAATCGTCGCCTATATCGCGGAGAAGACCGGTCAGCCGCAGTGAAGGCTTTTCCTCCGACTGATTCGACCTCAGGTCGTCGCAGTCGAAGCTCCGATCTATGGAATGACATTGCTCGCCCGGATACGTGACTATTCCCCGCGGCAAGCGGCTTGAGTGGCAGACGGTCGTTTCCTTCATCCAAGCGCGGCGTGGGCGCAGAGTGCCTCGATCACGCCCGGAGCCTGGCTCCTGTTCAGCCCGGCGATGTTGATCCGGCCGGAGAGCGGCATGTAGATTCCGCACTGATGACGCAGTTCGACGATGCGGGTCTCGTCAATCGGCAGAAGCGAGAACATGCCCTGCTGGGTGGCAATGGCAGTGAGCGCGGGGGAAAGAGGGGAAAGACCCGCCGCGAGGACGGCCCGCATGGCGGTAATCCGCTTGCGTGCGTCGTCGAGTTCGGCCCGCCAGTCCTCCCGCAGTTCGGGATCTGTCAGAATGGTGCGGACGACGGCCGCGCCGTGGTCCGGCGGCATCGAATAGGAGCCGCGGCCGATCGTCACGAGGTGAGACTTGAGCTTGTCCCGCGTTTCTGAAGAGGGGGAGGTCGCATAGACCGCCCCTGTTCTTTCCCGGTAGAGCCCGAAGGACTTGGACGCCGAAGCCGCAACGATCGCTTCCGGAACCCGGTCGAGCAAGTGGCGCAAGGGAGCGGCATCACTTTCGATGCCGGTGCCGAAACCCTGATAGGCACTGTCGATCAGCGGCACGAGACCCTTCTTGACGGTCACGTCGGCGACCGCCGCCCAGGTGGCGTCGTCCATTACGGCACCGGTCGGATTGTGGCAGCTCGCGTGAAGGAGGATGGCGTCGCCCGGCTGTGCCTTGTCGGCCAGCACAGAGATCATCTCTCCGGCGAGCAATCTCTGGCCTGCAACGTCAAACGACGGATAGCTCATCACCGAGAGCCCGACCGTCTCAAAGATTGCCGAGTGGTTCGACCATGTGGGGGTGCCGACAAAGATCCGTGATGAGCCGGAACGTCGGAGCAGTTCTGCGGCCAGCCTCAGTGCGCCGGTCCCGCCGACAGTCTGAACACCTGCGGCCTCTCGTCCTTCGCCGGCCACGAACGTCCAGAAAGCCTCGATGAAGGCGCGGTCGCCTTCCGGCCCGACATAGGCCTTTGTCTGCTGCGTTTCCAGAAGGCGGGCCTCCGCCCGCTTCACCGCGCGGAAGACGGGAGTTCTGCCAAGCTCGTCGCGATAGACGCCGACGCCGAGATCGACCTTGGCCGGGTTGGGGTCCGCCTTGAAGAGAGGGGTCAGTGCCAAGAGCGGGTCATCGGCTTCGCGGTCAAGGGTTTCGAACATGGGTATCTGCCTCAAGGTTGGTCTTGCCGAAATGATAGGCTTCTGCGTCAGACGCGCATACGCGGCACGTCGTTCGGATCGAGCCGCAATTCGATCAGGAGGGGCCTTTTGCGGCTTTCGATCGCGGCGACGGCCGCGCCGAGCTCGTCAGCCGAACGGACCGCTACGCCCTGGCCTCCGAGCGCCGTGGCAATCTCGGCAAAGGAAGGCCAGTCGAATTCGGTGAGGCCGGGGTCCATCTTGCGGTCGAGGAACTGGATGTGTTCGGCCCCGTAGGCGGAATCGTTGCAGACGATGACGATCAGGTTCTGGCCTAGCCGCACGGCGGTGTTGAACTCATTGATGCCGCCCATCATGAAGCCGCCGTCGCCGGTGAAGAGAACGACCGGCCTGTCGGGTGCTGCGAGCCCTGCGCCGATCGCTTCCGCGAGACCGAGTCCGATCGAGCCGAAGTTGGCGGTCACCATGAAGCTCTTCGGGTCGGTCACCGAAATGCGGCACCAGACCTCGGTCATGAAGCGTCCGCCGTCGGTCACCAGAATCCGGTCGCCGGGCAGAGACTTGTCGAGTTCCTCCACTGCCCAGACATAGTTGACGAATCCGGGTCCTGCCTTGTCGCGTTGGCCGGGAGCATGGGCAGTCAGTGTCGTGGGCGTAATCTCGCCGGTGAAGCCGCTCGGCGGAATTTCCGCCTCGTCGAGCCAATAGACGATGTTGTCTGCGGTCAGCGCACTGTCGGCCACCAGCGCCACATCCGGATGCAGGCTGCGACCGATGAAGCGTTGTTCGACATCCACCTGCACGACACGCTTGCCCTTCATCAGGGCGCCCTTCTCGGTGGTAAAATCATGCAGGCCGGAGCCGAAGCAGAGAATGCAGTCGGACTTGGCGATCACATCATAGGCCGCAGGCGTGCTGAGCGTGCCGAAGATGTCCATATTGTACGGGTGGCCGGAGAACAGGCCCTTTGCCTTCAATGTCGTGGCGAGCGGCGCTTCGAGCCGGTCGGCGAGCCGGATCAATTGTTCGCGTGCGCCGCAAGCGCCACCCCCGGCAAGGATCAGAGGCCGGCGTGCGGCGGCGATCACGCCGATCGCCTTGTTCAACGCATCGCCCTCCGGAACATAAGCCGGTGTTTCGAACACCTCGAAGCGATGCGACTGATAGGGGTGTTCATGCCACATGAAATCGACCGGCATGTTGAGGATGATCGGGCGCCGCTCGACGCGGGCGCGATAGAAGGCTCGCGCCACGTCATAGGTTGCGGTTTCGGGTGCGCGCATCTGCTCGAACCCGGCACCGGTCGCCTTCACCACTTCGCGCTGGTCGATGCTCTGGACGTGGCGCGGATTCATGACGGGCGTATCGCCCGCCAGAAGCACCATCGGAATATTGCCGCGCGCGCCTTCGGTGAGTGCCGTCACGCAATTGGTGAGGGCAGGGCCATGGGTCACGGACGCGACGCCGACCCCGCCCGACACGTGGGCGAAGGCGAGCGCCATCAGAACGGAACTCCCCTCGTGCGCCGCCGGCACGAAGCGACCGCCGCAGCCGCGCACGAAGTGGTCGACCATGAAGAGGTTTGCATCGCCCATGAGCCCGAACATCGTACCGACGTCGTGGTCGCGCACCGCGCGCGCGATGGATTGATAGACATAGTCCGTCTTTGGCGTCATGGCCGATATCCTCCCGTCGCCCTTCTCCTTGGCGTGAAGGCGAGAATAGCCGCGGCGCTGTGCACGAGGTGTGCGACTTCCAAGGAGATCGATGGAAATTTCGCACGATATGTGTCGATATATCGACATTTTCACACGATATGTGTGATTATGTCGCAAATGACGCGCGACATAAGAGGCCGCCATGCTCATCGACCGCCATGATCGCCAGATTCTGGACGCCCTGCAAAAGGACGGTTCTCTGACCAACGGGCAGCTGTCCGAGCTGATCAATCTGTCGCCGTCGCAGTGCTCGAGGCGGCGGATGGCTCTGGAAGAGGCGGGTCTGGTCGCGGGCTATCACGCGAGGCTGGATGCGGCGAAACTCGGGGTCAAGGTGCGGGTGATCGTGCGTGTCAACTTGCGAATGCATGACCGTGACACCGACAAGAATTTCTCGGCATGGCTGGAACGGCAGCCGGAGGTGCAATCGGCCTTTTCAGTGTCCGGTGACGCGGATTACGTGCTCGATGTGCGTGTACGCGACCTCGAGCGCTTTTCGGACTTCGTCCATGATCGCCTGTTGATCCAGCCGCAGGTCGCTCAGGTGCGCTCTGACTTCGTGCTGAGGACGCTGAAGGACAGTGAGGTCCTCGAGCTCGGGGATTAATCTGTCGGGGCGCGTACGGGAGGCGCTGCCCGATCACTCGTCGTCGCGCCGGGACGGCGCCTCGGCAATCAGCCTTTTCAGCAGCGCGTCGAGCTGGGCCGTCAGTTCCGGCCCGAGCCTGCCGCGCAGGTTGCGGTCGTAGGCTATGGCGCGCTGGCCGAGATCGGCAAAAGCGGAGCGGCCCTTGTCCGTGAGGCTCAGGATCTCCGCCCTTCGGTCTTCGTCGCTCGGCGTGCGCCGGAGGAAACCGTCGGTTTCCAGGGCGGAGACCGCCCGGCTGACCTTTGTCTTTTCGACATGGGAAATGACGCAGATGTCCTTCGCCGTCATCGCGCCGAATTTGCCGAGATTGGCCATGACCCGCCATTGCGTTCGCGTCATGCCGTAGAGGTCGCGGTAGATTTCCTGAAAGGAGCGGGATGTCGCCTCCGCCGCCTGATTCAGCAGGTAGGGCAGAAATTGTTCGAGATCAAAATCCACGTCGTGTTTTTGGTCGGCCATTCCGGTTGTCCATGAGTCTGGGGCGCGAACCTGCCATAGCCTGCCGCCGAAGTCACGATTGCGGGCACACGCGATCCGGATGGGCGGCCGCGAAGGCCGGGATCTCTTCCAGGCGAGCCGAAATGGCGCTGGCGCGTGCAAGGTTTCCCAGGTTCACGCCCCACCGCCGCGCGTTGTAGATCTGCGGTACGAGGCAGATGTCGGCGAGCGTCACCTGGTCACCGTGGCAGAAGCGACCGTCCGGCTGGCGGCTCAGCATGGCTTCGAAATCCGCCAGTCCGTCCGTGATGAAATGCTTCATCCACGCCTCGACGGTCGTGCCTCCGAGAGCGGCTGCGTGGCGGGCGACGCGCAGGTTGCAGACCGGATGGATTTCCATCGCGATTGCATAGCTCAAAGCTCGCACTCTGGCTTTTCCGGCGGCATCGGCCGGAAGCCACTCGGCCGTCCGCGTTTCGTTTAGATATTCGAGGATTGCCAGAGACTGCGTGAGCTCGACGCCGTCAATCGAAAGGGTCGGCACCAGTCCTTGCGGGTTGCGCGCCAGGTTCTCTTCGCCGCGCTGTGCGCCGGAGAGGAGGTCGACCGGCTCGCTGGCGTAGGAAATGCCGAGCAGGTTCAGGCCGATCCGCACACGATAGGAGGCGGAAGACCGCCAATAGTCAAACAGCGTCACATCGCTTTCGGTCATTCCTGAAGTCCCTTCTTGCGTTCCGTCAATCTCTAGCTTGACAAAGTTGCAAATGCAACTATCTACTCCTGCCTCAGACACAGACCCAATCGGAGCAGACGATGAACCAGCATCCGCTCGCCGCCGGCATGATGCGCGCGTCCAGCAATCTTGGGACGCATGAGGGTTACATGCCGGGTTTCGGCAATGACTTTGAAACCGAGGCCCTGCCCGGGGCGTTGCCGCAAGGGCAGAACTCGCCGCAGAAATGCAATTATGGTCTCTATGCCGAGCAGCTCTCCGGGACGGCTTTCACGGCACCGCGCGGTCAGAATGAGCGCACCTGGTGCTACCGCATCCGCCCGAGCGTCAAGCACACGTCACGGTTCGAGAAGATCGATGTGCCATTCTGGAAATCCGCCCCGCACGTTCTGTCTGACGTGACTTCTCTGGGACAGTACCGCTGGGACCCGATCCCGCATGCGCACGAAAAGCTGACATGGGTGACGGGCATGCGAACCGTGACCACTGCCGGCGACGTCAACACCCAGACCGGCATGGCGAGTCATGTCTATCTCGTCACGGAATCCATGGTGGACGAGTATTTCTACTCGGCCGACGGGGAACTGCTGGTGGTGCCGCAGGAGGGCAAGCTGCGCTTTTGCACGGAACTCGGTGTGATCGATCTCGAACCCAAGGAAATCGCGCTCCTGCCGCGTGGGCTGGTCTATCGCGTCGAGGTCCTGGAAGGCCCTTGCCGCGGATTTGTCTGCGAAAACTACGGCCAGAAATTCGATCTTCCCAATCGCGGGCCGATCGGCGCGAACTGCCTTGCCAATCCGCGCGATTTCAAGTGTCCGGTAGCAGCTTTCGAAGACCGGGAGGTGCCCTCGCGCGTCGTGCTCAAATGGTGCGGCCAGTTCCATGAGACGAGGATTGGCCACTCACCGCTCGATATCGTCGCCTGGCACGGCAACTATTGTGCCTACAAATATGACCTCAGAACCTATTCGCCGGTCGGCGCGATCCTCTTCGATCATCCCGATCCCTCGATCTTCACGGTTCTGACGGCACCGTCCGGGCAGGAGGGCACGGCCAATATCGACTTCGTCCTGTTCCGCGAGCGCTGGATGGTGGCCGAACACTCATTCCGCCCGCCCTGGTACCACAAGAACATCATGTCGGAGCTGATGGGCAATATCTACGGTGTCTATGACGCCAAGCCCAAGGGTTTTGCGCCGGGTGGCATGAGCCTCCACAACTGCATGCTGCCGCATGGGCCGGATCGCAATGCCTTCGAGCACGGCTCGAACGAGCCCATGGTGCCGCAATTCCAGGCGGAAACCATGAGCTTCATGTTCGAGACACGTTTCCCGCAGCATCTCACAGAGTGGGCTGCGAAACATGCGCCGCTGCAGGACGACTATATCGATTGCTGGGAGAGTCTCGAGAAGAAGTTCGACGGCACGCCCGGCATCAAGAATTAACCCGTCACGAGCCGAATTGGAGGGACAATGAAGCTTGCCACCTTGAAGGATTCTACGCGCGACGGAAAACTCGTCGTCGTTTCCAGGGATCTCACGCGCTGTTCGGAAGTCGGTCATATCGCCCGCACCTTGCAGGCGGCTCTCGACGATTGGGCGCATGTCGGGCCGCGCCTTGAGCGCGTTGCAGAAGGCCTGGAGACCGGTTCGCAACCCTTCACACGCTTCCACGAACATGACGCGGCCTCACCGCTGCCGCGCGCCTACCAATGGGCGGACGGCTCGGCCTATGTGAATCATGTCGAACTGGTCAGAAAGGCCCGCAATGCGGAAATGCCGGAGACATTCTGGACCGATCCCCTGATGTATCAGGGCGGATCCGACAGTTTCCTCGCCCCACGCGCACCCATCGTCATGCCCCAAGACGAAACCTTCGGCATCGACATGGAGGGCGAAGTCGCCGTCATCGTCGACGACGTTCCGATGGGCGTTTCGGCAGAAGAGGCGAGACGGGCAATCCGTCTGATCATGCTGGCCAACGACGTGTCGCTACGGGGACTGATCCCGGCCGAACTGGCGAAAGGGTTCGGTTTTTTCCAGTCCAAGCCTTCCTCGGCATTCTCGCCCGTAGCCGTGACACCGGATGAACTCGGCGAGGCATGGGACGGCGGCAAAGTGCATCTACCCCTTCTGGTGGATTACAACGGCAAGCCGTTCGGCCGGGCCAATGCCGGCATCGACATGACCTTCGATTTTGGTGAGCTGATCGCGCATGCGGCGAAGACCCGCCCGCTTGTTGCTGGCACAATTATCGGTTCGGGCACGGTGTCCAACAAGCTGGATGGCGGCCCCGGAAAGCCGGTCTGGGAAGGCGGTGCCGGCTATTCCTGCTTTGCCGAGATCCGCATGATCGAGACCATCGAGAGTGGCAGCCCCAAGACCCCGTTCATGAAATTCGGCGACACCGTGCGCATCGAAATGAAGGACAAGAACGGACACTCCATTTTCGGCGCCATTGAGCAGACCGTCACAAGGCTTGAAAAGCAGCAAGGATAGAGATTGATGTCAAAGGCATTCGCTTCCCAGGGCGACCTCACCGAAAAGAAGATCAGCTTCACTGAAATCGGCGACGGGCTCTATGCCTTCACCGCCGAGGGCGACCCGAATTCCGGCGTCATCATCGGCGATGACAGCGTCATGGTCGTCGAGGCGCAGGCGACGCCGCGTCTCGCCCGGAAGGTGATCGACTGCATCCGCACCGTCACCGACAAGCCGATCAGCCATGTGGTGCTGACACATTACCACGCCGTCCGCGTGCTCGGCGCAAGCGCCTTCAATGCCGGCCAGGTGATCATGTCGGAGGCTGCGCGCAGGATGGTCGTCGAGCGCGGGCAGGAGGATTGGGACAGCGAGTTCCAGCGGTTTCCCCGCCTGTTTCAGGGGCACGAATCCATCCCGGGGCTGACCTGGCCGACCACGACCTTCAACGGAAAGATGTCGGTCTTCCTCGGCAAGCGCCGGGTCGACATTCTTCAGCTCGGCCGCGCCCATACGGCAGGCGATGCCGTGATTCATGTGCCCGACCAGAATGTGATGTTCACGGGAGACATCGTCGAGGCGCATTCGGCCTGTTACTGCGGCGACGGCCATTTTGCCGACTGGGGCAACACGCTGGAAGCGATCCGTGCCTATGATCTGGCGGCGATTGCACCCGGACGCGGCGACGCCGTGGTTGGCAGCGATGCAGTGAACGGGGCGCTCGACCGCACAAAGGATTTCGTGGACTCGACCTACAGGCCGGTCGTGCGGATCGCCGCGCGCGGCGGCAGCCTGCGCGAGGCATGGGATGCCGTTCGCAGCGAATGCGATCCGAAGTTCAAGGATTACGCGATCTACGAGCACTGCCTGCCGTTCAATGTGGCGCGGGCCTATGACGAGGCGCGAGGGATCGACCATCCACGCATCTGGACGGCGGAGCGCGACCTGCAGATGTGGGCGGACCTGCAGGGCTGACGGCATTTCCGGAGGAGGAGGGCATCATGGACAACCTTGTCGTGGAGCGCTATCCGATAGCGTTCCGGCTGTATCCTTATTTCAGATCGCCGGACCAGGATGCGGCCACGCCGGTGAGGCACAAGGTGATCGTCGTTGGCGCCGGCCCGGTGGGGCTCGCAACCGCGCTCGACCTCGGCCGGCGCGGTATCCCGGTCCTCGTCCTCGACGATCACGAGGGGCCGGGGCTCGGCAGCCGCGCGATCTGCTTTGCCAAGCGGACGCTGGAAATCTGCGATCGGCTGGGCGCGGGCGAGGCCATGCTGGCCAAGGGCGTGCAATGGAACATCGGCAAGGTTTTCCACGACGACCGGCTGCTCTACGAGTTCAACCTCTTGCCGGAAGACGGCCACGCCTTCCCCGCCTTCATCAACCTGCAGCAGCCGTGGTTCGAAAAGTTTCTGCACGATGCCATCGTCAGGGCGCAGAGTGAAGGCGCGCCGATCCAGATCCGCGGGCGTAACCGCATCGATGCGGTCACCCGCCACGAGAACCACGTATCCATCGACATCATGACGCCAGACGGTGCCTACCATGTCGAGGCTGACTGGCTCGTCGCCTGTGACGGTGCTCGTTCGCCGATCCGGAAGATGCTTGGCCTTGGTTTCGAGGGACGTGTCTTCGAAGACAACTTCCTGATCGCCGATGTGAAGATGAAGGCGAACTTCCCGACCGAACGCTGGTTCTGGTTCGAGCCGCATTTCAAGTCCGGCGACAGCGCGCTTCTTCACAAGCAACCGGATGATATCTGGCGCATCGATTTCCAGCTCGGCTGGAACATCGACCGGGCAAAGGAACTGGAGCCGGAGAACATAAAGGCCCGTGTCAGTGCGATGCTGGGTCCCGACGTCGACTATGAGCTGGACTGGTGCTCGATCTACACGTTCCAGTGCCGCCGCATGGAGAAATTCCGCCATGGGCCGGTTCTCTTCGCCGGAGATTCAGCTCATCAGGTTTCGCCCTTCGGAGCGCGCGGAGCCAATTCCGGCGTGCAGGATGCCGATAATCTCGGGTGGAAGCTGGCTCTCGTCGTCAACGGTCTCGCCCCCGATGCTCTGCTCGATACATACGACGAGGAACGTGTTTACGGAGCCGACGAGAACATCGCCAACTCGACGCGGGCGACGGATTTCATCACCCCGAAGTCGGCCATCTCGAAGCTCTTTCGCAATGCGGTTCTCGACCTCGCCGAGACCGTTCCCTTCGCGCGGGCAGCCGTCAATTCCGGTCGTCTTTCGGTACCCTGCACCTATGACGGCTCGCGGTTGAATGGGCCGGATCTTCCAGTCCTGCCCGCCCGGACGCGCCCCGGCAGTCCATGCCCGGATGCGCCGGCCGGCACGGATTGGCTCTTGCGCCTGATTGGCGGCGATTTCACGCTGCTCGCGATAGACGCCGATATCCCGGAAGCATTCACGGCGCACGGCATCGCGCTGAAGGTGCTCCCGGTTTCGGCGAAGGAAAACGCGGGGCTCGGGGAGCGTTATCTCGGCGGGGCGAAGAGTGCCGTCTATCTGATCCGTCCCGATCAGCATGTCGCCGCCCGATGGGACCGTTTCGACGCTGTTGCCGTCAGAGCCGCGCTTGCCCGCGCCATTGCAAAGGAATGATCCATGCTGCAGACCAAGCCCAACCTCTCTCGGCCGGATGAGACCTATGCACGGCTGATCAAGGCGCATGAGGGGCTCTCGGAAGCCCAGAGCCACGCCATGAATGCGCGCCTGATCCTGATCCTGATGAACCACATAGGGGATCACGCGGTGATCGACGAGGCGCTCGACCTTGCCAGGAACACAGCTGTCAAGGCGTGACGGCGGCCGCTGTTCTCGCGTTGCTTCACCCGTCAGCGTGCTCGGGCTCTAACGGCAACATTAGGTCCTCAGCCAAATGGCCGTGAAATCCGCCGCTGAACAGACCGGCGGCAGCACTGCGTACGCAATGGGAGAGGCTTTCCTATCAACACGAATTGGTGCCTCATACGATCGTGCTCGATTCTCCCTCTACAGGTTCAGCGAATAGCGCGTATGCCGGCGTTCACCTGTGCGCGTCAGAGCGCCTTTCATAACCAGATCATGGAGATCACGTGTTGCCGTCGCAGGTGACGTCTGGGTAATGGAGATGTAGTTTTCAGCGCTCAGGCCTCCTTTGAAGCCCGAAGGCCCTTCACGGAACATGCGGGCGATCACTTTTTCCTGCCGGACGTTGAGCTGACCGCGGAATCGGTCATGGAAGCGTGCTTTGGCGATATGAAAGGCGATGCGTTCCAGGGTAGTTTGTTGTGCCGCGATAATCGTCTCTGCAAAGTAGATTAGCCATTCGGTGATATCGAGTCTGCGTTGATTAAGCTCCAGCTGATTGTAATAGGCTTTGCGACTGTGCTCTATGGTATAGGCCAGCGCGATGAGGCTTGGCTGACCGAGATTCTGTGCGAGCGATTTTTCTGCAAGAGCGCGGCCAAGCCTGCCATTCCCATCTTCGAACGGATGGATACTCTCAAAGTAGAGATGGCCTATTCCGGCGCGCGTTAGGGCTGGAAGGGGAGCCTGGCCCTCGGGCGCTGATCTGTTGAACCAATTCAAATATGCCGCCATCTCCGTTGGAACTTGCCGTGAAGGAGGCGCTTCATAGTGGATAGTCGGTTTGTCGTGACGACCGGATACGATTTGCATCGCATCATCATGCATCCGATATCTGCCGACCATTCCGATATGGCGGTTCCCCTTCATTAACATGCTGTGCCAACGAAACAAGGTTTCGTGATCGAGGAGCGCCGGCCATGTCTGATACACATTGATCATCATTTCGGCGATGCCGCGTTCTTGGGGTTTGACTGGCCGGACGTCCGCGTCGAGGCCAAACTGGCGGCGTAAGGAGGACTGCACGCTCGAACGATCGAGCATCTCGCCTTCAATCTCGGAGGTCTTGACCGCCTCATCGCTGAGCAGTTCGATATGAAGGAGGTCGCGATCCTTGCCGTCGAAATGGCGAATGGCGCCAATTATCTCTCCCGACGAGCGTTGGAAACGACTCTCGAAGGGCTCAATCCGGGCCGGATCGTAGGTAAATTTCGGCCAACCTTCTAGTGTCCAGTTCCATTGCATGAGCGATAGCGTTCCTTTCTATCGCTCAATTTATCCATATCGCTTGATTGATAGCAAGGTTTCTATCCGTCATAGGCCGCACTGGCAAAACCTCGAAATATTCCACAGAAGGAACCGAATCTCGAATGCAGGGCACTCTTGGCGCACCGACGGTCGGCCGGTCCTTGTTTTGGTTAGTAGCAAGTCAGAGCGGATTCCCGACCGAAAGCGGCATGGGGATACTGCTCAGTGCCTCCGAAGCCGTGCCATCGAAATCTAGTCACCTAGCAGGCCATCGATGACTTCGAGCATCGCGTCGCTGATGGCGTTGCCAAGCGTGGCCGCAGCCCCTGCCAGCAGTTCCTCGTTCATGTCGCGAGCGGCGATCGCAAAGGTGGCGCCTTCGACCCTCATGATTTCCACCGTTTCCATCATCTTTCCTCTTTTGCTCGAACAGCCCTCTCGACGATCCTATCTCGAGCTCGCCGCGATTGCCCTCGCTTCGGGATGAAATCCAAGCTTCTCGGAAATTTCTTCTGCGGCCTTCAGCAGGCTGACGAGGTAGGCTTCGCGGTTGCGCAGCCCGTCCTCGCGCGGCGTGACGAGGCAGAGTGTTGCGATACAGGTGCTGTCGGCCTGATAGATCGGCACGGCAAAGCAGTGGGTGAAGTTCTCGACCTCGCTGTTGAACGTGAAGTAACCGTCACGGCTCGCCTGGCGCACCTGGGCGATGAACTCGGACGGTTGCATCTGTCGTCCGTCGGGCAGGACGAAGTCCTCCGGCGGGATGAAATCGAGGATTTCCTGGTCGCTCAGATGCGAGACCAGCAGGCGGCCGGAGGCGGTCCACGGGATCGAAACCAGTTCGCCGACACTGGACGAAATCCGGAAAGGCCGGATACCCTCGCGCATCATGGCCACCGTGTACTTCCTGCCTTCCAGCAGGCACATCTGCGCCGTCTCGCGCGTTTCCTCGGCCAGACGCACCAGCATGCGGTCACATTCGCGCATCAGGTCGAACTGTTCGGCATAGGCCGTCCCGAGGAAGTAGAGGCGACGGCCGAGATAGACGCGGCCGTCACCCCCCTGATAATCCAGCATGCCATGGCTCAAAAGGAGGTTGACCAGTTCATAGACCGATGACCGAGGCGCCCCGATTTCGGATGCGATCTCGTTCGGCCGCATGGGCTGCCGCTTCACGCGGAGAAACTCGAGGATCTCGAAGGCGCGATCCAGTCCCCGGGTGCGTCGCGACACCATATCGCCTGCGGCCTCGGCCATGCTTTTCTCCAATCGTTGTCAGGCGCGATCAGCGCGGTAAGCCACGCAATCGACCTCTACCTTGCAATCGACCATCATACGCGACTGAACACAAGCACGTGCCGGAGGATGGTCCCCGAAGTACTCGGCATAGACCCCATTGAAACTCCAGAAGTCACGCGGGTCGTCGAGCCAAACGCCGACACGAACCACGTCTTCGACGCCGTAACCAGCTTCGTGCAGGATGGCAATGAGGTTTTCGATCGCCTTGCGGGTCTCCGCCACGATGCCACCGCGGACGATCTCGCCCTTCTCCATCGGCACCTGCCCGGAGACGTAGAGCCATCCGTTCGCTTCGACCGCGCGCGCAAAGGGAAGTGGCTGGCCGCCTGCACCGGATTCGCCTGCACCGTAACGTTTGATCGTCATAGAATTCTCTCTTTTTTTTCAGTTGAAACTGGATGTCTTCAGGAACTCGGCAAGCCGCTCGGTCTTCGGCTTGACAAACATCTCCTTCGGGTCGCCTTCCTCGCAGATGACGCCCTGGTTCATGAAGATCACACGGGTGGAAACCTCGTATGCGAAACGCATTTCGTGGGTGACGAGCAACATGCTCATGCCGTCGGCGGCCAGACCCTTGATGACCTGCAGGACTTCGCCGACGAGTTCGGGGTCGAGCGCCGATGTCACCTCGTCGAACAGCATCAGCTGTGGCGCCATGGCGATCGCTCGGGCGATGGCGACGCGCTGCTGCTGGCCGCCGGATAGTTGGCCGGGATAGTGATCGCCGCGGGTCGCCAGCCCGACACGGTCCAGCCATTTCTCGGCGATGGCACGTGCCTCGTCGCGGTTCATCTTCTTCACCTTGACGAGCCCGAGCATGATGTTCTGCAGGGCGGTCATGTGCGGAAAGAGATTGAACTGCTGGAAGGCCATGCCGGTCATCGCCCGCTGCCGGGCAATTTCCTTTTCGCTCTTGCGCTTGCGAACGCCACCGGCGTGATCGTAGCCGATCTCTTCACCGGCGAGGCGAATATGCCCGCCCTGGAAGTCCTCCAGCATGTTGATGCAGCGTAACATCGTCGTCTTGCCGGATCCGGATGACCCGATGATCGAGATCACCTCGCCTTCGCGCATGGTGCAGTCCACGCCCTTCAGCACTTCCAGTGTCCCGTATTGTTTGCGCAAACCCTCGATTTCGAGAAGTATCTTGCTCATGATGTGTGACCTCAGGACGGGACGGCCGTCTTGCGTTCGACGTATTTGCCGAAGCGCTCGATGCCGTAATTGATGACGAAGTAGAGAAGCCCGGCAAAGAAATAGAACTGCAGGCTCATGAAGTTGCGGGAGATGATTTCCTGGGTGCGGAGCAAGAGCTCCGCCACGCCGATGACGGAAAGAAGCGTCGAGGCCTTCACCATCTCCGCCGCCGTATTGACCCAGGCCGGCAGGAATTGCCGAAGGGCCTGCGGCCAGAGCACGTAGGCGAAGGTCTGGCCGAAGGTCAGGCCGATCGCCTTGGCGGCCTCCGTCTGCCCTTTCGGGATTGCCTGCAGCCCACCGCGAACGATTTCGCCGACATGCGACGAGCAGAAGATCGCCAGCGCCAGAACGCCGGCCTGGAACGGTCCGAGCTCGATGCCGACGGTTGAAAGGACGTAATAGCTCGCCAGAACCAGAACGAGCACCGGCGTCCCGCGAATGAAGTCGGTATAGCCGCGGACCACGAGGCGGAGCGCACGGTTGCCGTAGACCAGCGACAGGCCGACGAGCACGCCGAGGAGGGAGCCGGCGATGATCGACATGAGCGAGATCGAGACGGTGACGCCGAGACCCTTCAGGATCACGTAGCGCGCGAGCCAGAGTTGATCGAGGAAGGCTGAGAAATCCATCATGACTTCGACCTATCTTGGAACGGCCAGCCGCCGCTCGGCGACGCGCATGAGGGCCGCGAGTACGGAACAGGTGGCGACGTAAAGGCCTGAGGTGACGATCCAGGTTTCGATCACGCGGAAGGTTTCGACGTTGATCTTGCGCGCCTCGAAGGTGAGTTCCGGCACGGCAATCGCCGCTGCGAGCGACGTATCCTTGAACAGCGAGATCACGGTCGAGGAGAGCGACGGAAGCACGTTGCGAAACATGAGTGGCGTGATGATCGAGGTACGGATCTGCATGGGGGTAAGACCGATGGCGAGACCGGCTTCCGTCAGCCCCTTGGGGATCGACAGAAGACCGGCGCGGAAAACCTCGGCCAGATAGGCGCCGGAGTAGACGGCCAGAACGGCGATGAAGCTCTCGATCTTGCCGAGCCGCACGCCCATTTGCGGCAGCGCGAAATAGGCAAAGAGAACGAGGACCAGAATCGGCAGGTTGCGAACGATCGTCACGTATGTCGCGGCCGGCGTCTTCATCCACGTGCTTCTTGAGACCAATGCAAATGCCACCATCAGCCCGATCAGCGCGCCGATCAGAATAGAGACGAAAGCCAGGCCGAGACTGAGAAGCAACCCTTCCAGGAGCTGGTCGAAGCTGCGCCAGACGGCGGCGAAATTAAGCGTATAACCCATGGCGGGGTCCTGCCATAGAAAGTGAACGAAGGACGAAGGGCGTCGGCCCCTCGTCCCGATGACAGTGCTCGCGTCTTACTTGAACTCGACCGGGAAGCCGATCTGCGGCGGGGCCAGATCCTTGCCGAACCACGTCTTGTAGGACTTCGCATAGAAGTCGAATTCGACGCCGGTCATGGCCTCGTGCAGCGCCGTATTGACGAAGTTCAGCCAATCCTGGTCACCGCGCTTGACGCCGCAGGCGTAGGTCTGCGGATTCCAGCCGTAACCAGCGTCCTTATAGCGCCCCGGGTTCTGCGTCATGTACCAGGCAAGCGATGACTGGTCGGTCGCTGCGGCATCGGCACGGCCGGATTCGAGCGCCTGATAGATGAGGTCGACAGATTCGTACTGGTCGACAGTCGCTTCGGGGAGTGCGGCATGCACCATGTCTTCGGCATAGACGTTCTGCAGGACCGAGATGGTGACCGAGGAACCGGCGGCCTTCAGCGCAGCGTAGTCGGCATATTTGCCGTCGGCCTTCAGCATCAGACCGACGCCTTCGCGGTAGTAGGGAATGGTAAAGACGATCTGCTGGGCACGTTCGCCGGTGACGGTCATGAACTGGCAGGTCAGGTCGACCTTGTCGGTCGTGATGTTGGGAATGCGGGCGTCGGACGACTGGTTGACGTACTCGATCTTGTCCGGGTCTCCGAACAGGGCCTTTGCGACGATACGGCCCATATCCACGTCGAAGCCTTGCAGCTTGTCGTCGGCACTCTTGAAGTGCCAGGGCGCGTTCGTGCTGCCGGTGCCGAGCACGAGGTGCCCGCGGGCAAGGACTTCATCAAGCTTGCTGCCTTCGGCAAGAACCGGTGTGGAAAGGAAGGTTGCTGCGACCAGCGACATCAGGCCGGCACGGAAGGAAATGGTCATGGCGTTCCCCTGGGAATCGAGTGCTTCTTCTGAAATCCAGTATAGCGGACATATGTCTGTTTTACCGGATTGACATATCAACGCCCATGGAGGATGTCTTGTCAATAGCCATTGCGATGCAGCGCTAAGCAGTGGCACGTCCCTGCCGCGCTGCATCCATCGGTACCGAGGTTCTCATGTCCTTTTTTCCCGAAGACCTGGCGGCGATCGACACGCCGGCCGTTCTGATCGACCTGGACGTCGCCAAGCGCAACATCGAGCGTTTCCAGCACTATGCAGATGACCACGGACTTCGCGTTCGACCGCATATCAAGACGCACAAGCTTCCGGCTATCGCCGAGATGCAGCTCGCGGCCGGCGCGGTCGGCATAACCTGCCAGAAGGTGTCGGAGGCCGAGGCGATGGTTGCGGGCAGCCGTGCCATCACCGATGTCCTGATCACCTACAACATCGTCGGCTCTGAAAAGCTCGATCACCTGAAGGCGCTTGCCAGGAAAGTGACGTTGTCTGTCGTCGCAGACAGCCGCGCCGTCGTGGACGGATTGTCCGGGGCGTTTCGCGGCGAACCGGTGCCGCTCTCCGTCCTGGTGGAATGCGACACCGGCGCGAACCGTTGCGGTGTCCTCACGCCTGAAGCGGCGGAGGCTCTTGCTGCGCACATCCATGCGTCGCCTGGTCTCGTCTTCGATGGCCTCATGACCTACCCTCCCGCAGGAGGCGAGGCAGCCGTCGAACGATTCATGGAGGAGGCGAAGAGCCGCATCGAGGCACGGGGCATTGCCGTCCCCGTCATCACCTCAGGTGGTACGCCGTCGATGATGCATGCAGCGGAAGCCCCGGTGACGACCGAGTACCGGCCCGGGACCTATGTCTACAACGACCGCTCGCTGGTATCGCGCGGGGCTTGCGGGTGGGAGGACTGCGCCTTGAACGTGCTTGCAACCGTCGTATCGGTGCCGGCGCCGAACCGGGCCATCATCGACGCCGGCTCGAAAACGCTGACCTCCGATCTTCTCGGGCTCACCGGTTATGGCCACGTGCTCGGGCGTGACGATATCGCCATCGACCAACTCTCCGAGGAGCATGGACGGTTGGTGAGCCAGGGGCCGATCGGTCTTGCTGTCGGCGACAAGGTCCGGATCGTGCCGAACCACGCCTGTGTGGTGACCAACATGGTCGATGCCGTCGTGGTGACGGGCGACGGCCGGACGACCCCGGAACAATGGCCGATCGTTGCGCGTGGAAAGATCGTCTGACGCGGACGAGGTTCGCCTCCTTGTCTGGTGCTCCGGCCGGGAATAACCGGCCGGACCGGCCGCTCATGACCGGTTCGCGGCCGCGGCTTCAAGCGTCGCGATGTCGATCTTCTTCATCGTCATCATCGCTTCGAAGGCGCGCTTTGCCTCGCCGACGTCCGAACTCGTCGTGAGCTCGATCAGTCTCCGTGGCGTGATCTGCCAGGAGAAGCCCCAGCGGTCCTTGCACCAGCCGCATTCACTTTCGGCTCCTCCGTTCTCGGTAATTGCACGCCAGTAGCGGTCCGTCTCTTCCTGGTTTTCGGTGAGGACCACGAAGCTCACCGCTTCGTTCGGCGTGAAGATTGGTCCGCCGTTGAGGCCGAGGAAGCGGCGGCCGAGGACCGTGAATTCGACAGTCAGTTCGGTCCCCGCCTGTCCGCCGGGAAAGTCTCCGGGGGCACTGTGCGCCTTGTCGACGTGACTGTCGGGAAAGGTCGCTGCGTAGAATTTCGCGGCTTTGCTTGCTTCACCATGGTCGAACCACAGGCAGGTAACGAGTTCGGTCATTTCCATTCTCCTTACGTCTTCGGGTTGCAGGTGCTGTTGGCGGCGCTGCGGCAAAGCGGGGCCGGGGTCGTCATGCTGGCGGCTTGCCGGCGTTGGTCGCCAGTTGCGCGGCGAAGGCGCGTTGATAGGCGGGCCGCCCTTCGCCGCGGGCAACATAGGCGGAAAGGTTCGGATACTCGTCGAGGATCCGCGACGATCGCAATCTGAGCAGGACCGAGACCATCATCAGGTCGCCCGCACTGAACTCGCCATCGAGCCAGTCGGCGTTGCCGAGGCGGGCGGATAGATCGTCGAGCCGGCCTCGGATGCGGTCGTCGGCGAGCCGCAGACGCTGCTCGCACCAGGGCTCCTTTCGTTCCGATATCCAGGTCGTCGCGCGGTCGAGAATCGGCGGCTCCACGGTGTTCAGAGCCGCGAATATCCAGGTGATTGCGCGCGCCCGGGCATTTGCCTCCACCGGCAGCAGGCCTCGATGGCGCTCGGCGATATGGAAGACGATTGCTCCGCTTTCGAAGAGTGCGAGATCGCCTTCTTCATAAGTCGGGATCTGGCCGAAAGGATGGACCGCCTTATGTGCCGGCTCCTTCATTGCGCTGAACGAGACGAGGCGGACGTTGTAGGGTTGCCCCACCTCTTCGAAAGCCCAACGGACGCGCGTGTCACGTGCGAGCCCCTGACCACCGTCCGGCGAGCGTTCGAAGGCGGTAATGATCGGTTTCATCGGAAAGCTCCTCGATTTCGCGTCGTCTCCGATCCTCCTCGAAGACACTGACCGCCTGTTGTCGGGGCGACATCACTCAGAGGCTCTGCCGCTCTGCTCCGGTGCCGAAGAGCAATCGGATGTAGCGACTGAGGTGGTCGATGCTGTCTGCTGCGATCTCGGCTCCACCGGTGGCCTTTGCCAGGATGAAGGCACCCTGGATGACGGCCTGGGTGTGGAGCGCGAGTGACTTCGCCGTCCAGTCGGGCGCCATGTCGCGCTCGCGCATTGCCGCTTCAATGTCGGCTTCGAGCGTCGCGGCATGACTGGTGATACTGCTTGCGCAAGCGTCGCGGATGGCAGGTTCCGTCTCGTAGGTCTCCTGCACCATGGTGCCGACGAGACAGGTGAAGTCCGGCAGGTCACCCGCGAGAAGCGCCTTGCGGAACTCGAGATAGTCGAGGATCCGATCGAGAGGCGCAGGGTGGTCGTGATAGGACGCGCCGGCGAACAGTGCCCCCGTCATTTCAGACCAGTGGTTTGCCGCGGCGATGCCGAGTTCGTTCTTGCTTTTGAAGTGGTGGAAGAAGGCACCCTTGGTGACGCCAGCGGCCGCGCAGAGTTCGTCCACCGTAGTGGCCGAATAGCCCTTCGTGCGGATCACCGTCAGGGCGGCGTCCAGCAGCTTGGCTCTCGCATCCGGTTTTGTGACTGATCTGGGCATCATGCTCTCCTTCAATGAACTAAATACCGACTAGTTGGTATGCTGTCAATAAGCCATGTCTCGCACATTCGTTCGAAGGAACCGGTCGCAGCGGGGGTGTCTTCAGCGCATGTCGAAGCGAACCGGCGCGACGATTGTCGTGCTGGCGCCTGGCGGCGGCGGCGGGACGGGAGAGGCGCGTCGGACAAGGTCCAGAACCGCCTCATCGAGGGTAGAATGACCGGACGACCTCGAAAGCGAGACGGACAGCACATTCCCGGAGATGTCGACCCGAAAGCGCACATAGACCGTGCCTTCCTGATGAGCCGATCGTGCCGCCGCAGGATAGCGTTTTCTCCGTTCGAGATGTGCCATGAGCCGAGATTGCCAGCGCGCGGGAGAGACTGCCGCGCCCCGGCCGGTGGTGGTCTCGGAAGCTGCGGTGCGTTCGGACTTGGTGACGTCGATCTTGGCTTTGCGGGTTGCCTGTGACGGCGGCGGTGCCTTGTGGGCGGGTGCCGGCTTCGGGGGCACGGGACGAGTGACAGGCAGGGGAACTTCGACGTTCTCGAGAGCCGCAAGAACCTGTTGTTCGATCGGATCCGACTCAACCTGCTGCGGTGGTCCCGTCATCGGTTCGGGGCTGGGGATGACCTTCTCCGCCGGTGTGACCGGTTCCGGCGGCGTCGTATCGCTTGTCTCCAACGGTTTCGGTTCGTCGGGCGCGGCATCTGTTACAGGGGAGATGATCTCTTCCGCATCCACATTGTCGGGAACGATCTCTTCTTCCCGGGTTTCCGTCGCTTCCGGCTCTGCGGCGAATTCGATCATGATCGCCGCCTGCGGGCCCGGATCGGCGCCGATCTCCGGGGGAGTGTGCATCATAACGGCAAGAGCGGCAGCGTGGGCGGATGCAACGATCAGTGCCGCAGCGCCCCAGGCGAAACTGTCCCCGGCGAGACTGCGGCGAAAGTCGTTGTGCAATACGGTCACGGCGCCTTTGCCTCATTGCGCGGCGCAGCCGCGGCGTCTTCCGCGGTTGCCGGTACGCTCTCGAGGCCCACGAGCGCGATCTTCAGGTAACCGGCATCGCGCACGAGGTTCATGACCTCCATGAAGTGCCCATAACCGACGACCTTGTCCGCCCGAAGAAAAATGCGGCTTTCGCGATCTCCCTCGGTTAGTCGTTCGAGGCTCGCCCCCAGCTCTTCCCGGCTGACGGGACTGTCGCCGAGCATCAGCGAGAGGTCGTCCTTGAGCGTCAGGTAAATCGGCTTTTCGGGGCGCGGAGCGGCCTTCGCCGTCGATGCGGGCAGGTCGACATTGACGTCGACGGTGGCGAGCGGCGCGGCGACCATGAAAATGATCAGAAGCACGAGGATGACGTCGATGAAGGGCGTGACGTTGATCTCGTGGTTCTCCGAGAGCTCGTCGCCGTGGCTTTCGCGGATTCCTCCGGCCATCGACCTATTCTCCTGCGTAGGTCGGCGTCGCGCGGCCGGCGCCGGAGAGCTTGCGAAAATCGAGGTCGCGGCTGACGATCCGTTCTATCCCGGCGGACGCGTCGGCCAGCAGATGCCGGTAGCCCGTGACCGATCGCGCGAAGACATTATAGATGACGACAGCGGGAATGGCGGCCACAAGGCCGATCGCTGTCGCGAGCAGTGCTTCGGCGATCCCTGGAGCGACGACGGCAAGATTGGTCGTCTGGGCCTGCGAAATGCCGATGAAGGAGTTCATGACGCCCCAGACGGTGCCGAACAGACCGACGAACGGAGCCGTTGAGCCGATTGTCGCCAATAGGCCGGTGCCCTTTGCCATGCGGCGGCCCGCTTGTGCTTCGGTCCGCTCGAGAGCGGAGCCGATGCGGGCCTTCAGACCCTCACTGCCCGCATGATCGATCGCGGGATCAGAGAGCTCGATTTCCCGCTGAGCAACGAGGAGCATGTCAGCGACCGTGCCCCCGCGTCCCGCGAGCGCCGTGAGCGCGCCCGCCATCGTGGGGTTTTGCGATAGGAGGCGCAGACCGCGGCTGGCACGATATCTTGCGGTTGCAAGCTGCAGCGTCTTGGCGAGCCATATGGTCCAGGTCACGACGGACGCGAAGACCAGAGAGATCATCACGGCTTTGACCACATTGTCAGCGGCCAGGAACATTCCCCAAGGCGAGAGATTGTGCGGCAGAGCGGAAGGAGGAACCTCGATCGTAGCGTCGTCCACGGACGGCTGCGCAGGCGAAGGCAGCGACTGCACGATGTCCGTCGATGTCGGACCACTCTGTTGCTGCGCATGGGCTGTCGTCATTGCGCCGTCGCTCCAGAGGGCAAGACACGTGATGAGAAGAGCCACAGCGGCAAATGGGAGGGAACGGGTCCGCACCGTCAGGTCCTTTCACAAAAGCAGGTCGGTGACGCAATGGTCCAAAAGCGGACCGTGCGACCGCCTCTGGAGACCTGATAATAAACATGAGTAAAAAAGACAAGTAATAACTCGAAAGAAACCGCGAACAGCCCCGGGGTCCCGTCGGGCGGCTCTCCGCCATGATCACGATGCGCGAAAGGTTCGCCTTTCCAGCCCAGGAGCCTGTTCAGCCGGGAAGCGCGATTCCAAACCGGGAGACGAGAAGTGAACTCGGTGAGCCGGCGGTTTGGGGATCAGCGGCAACCGTAATAGCGTTCCCACTGCTCTATGAGGTTGACGCGCCGTGTTTCGCTGCGCGTGAGCTTGCCGAAGGGTGGGAAACATCCCCGTCCGAAAACGCTGCGCGCGCGGTCGGTCTTGAAGCAGTACCCCTTGGCGGCATAAATGGCGTTCCTCTCGTACCAGAGTTCGTCACAGCTCATCCGGCCGTAATCCTGCGCGAACGCCTGTGCGGAGGGGACGGCATAAAGCGGAACGAGAAGTGTAAGCATCGAGACTGCGGCGAATACTTTCTCCCGTGTCATGGCGAGATCCTTTTGGAGCCGATACCAACGACATATTAGCACGGCCGCGCGAATGGCGACTGACACAGGTCAAGTCCGGCACCCGGCTCCGAGATAACGGAATGCGGCGCGGGATCGCAGATCCGCCCGGTGCGAAGGTGGCTCAGCCGGGATGGGCCGAGCGGCTCGGCAATCACCGGCGACACGCTCACGACATGATCAGCCCGCCATCGACATTGATCGTCTGTCCGGTGATGTAAGCCGCATCGGCGGAGGCGAGAAAGGCGACGAGTGCGCCGACTTCGGCCGGCGTGCCGGCACGCCCCATCGGAATGCCCTCGACCCATTCTGCCATCAGTTCACCGGGTCCGTAGTCGCCGAGCATCTTGCCCCAGACGCGGTCGTTGTAGTCCCACATTTCGGTGTGGATGATGCCCGGGCAGATGGCATTGACGGTGATCCCCTCGCGGGCCAGCTCCTTCGCGAGGCTCTGGGTCAGCCCGACGACCCCGAATTTCGAGGCTGCATAATGCGGCGTATAGACGAAGCCCTGGCGTGCCTGGCCGGAGGCGGTGTTGATGAGCCGCCCCCTTGTTCCGCTGGCGCGGAAACGGCGGATCGCTTCCTGGCAGCAGAGGAACACGCCCTTGGTGTTGACGTCGAGATTGAGGTCCCATTCCCGCTCGGTGAGGTCTTCCACCTTGGCGATCGTGATCACGCCTGCGTTCTGGACCGAGACAGACAGCGTCCCGAGCCTTGCCTCAGCCTCCGCATAGGCCTTCCGCACCGCGTCGGCGTCGGTCACGTCCAGCACGAGCCCGATGACCTCCGCCCCGGTCTCCCGTGCGAGATCCGCCGCCGCATCTGTGGTGTTCTTTTCGATCGCGGCGATGGCGACCTTCGCACCTTCCTCAGCGAAGCGCCGGGCAATGCCCAGTCCTATCCCCTTGTTTCCCCCCGTGACGAAGACTGACTGGCTGGAAAAACGCTGCATCGTCTCACTCCTCCGCTTGCAGCCGATCCGACAGTCCGTCCCCAGGAGGTCAGGCTGTCAGTCTCGCTGCCGTGAACTTGTCCGTCACAAGGACGTCAATGATGCCCATCTTCAAGGCGCCGGCGATCGCCTGGGTCTTCGATTCCCCGCCGGCAACCGCCATCACGCGGTCCGCCTTCCTCAGGTCCTCGAGCGAAATGCCGATGACCCGCTCGTTGAGCGGCGTCTCGACCGGTTTGCCGTCACGGTCGTAGAAGCGGAACGAGATTTCACCGACCGCACCTGCCTCCTGCAGCATCGCCATTTCCTGCCGCGAAAAGACGTTACCGGAACGGGCCAGGAGTTCCGAAGGCTCAACGGCACCGATGCCGATGATCGCTAGGCTCAGCCGCCCGAACAGGTCCATGGTGCCGCGCACGACCGGGTCGGCGAGCATGACGAGCTTTGCCTCGCGCGACGAGGTGATGCCCTGGACGAGCAGCAGCCGTGGTTCGCCTCCCGTCAACTTGGCGAGCCGGGCGGTCAGTTGCGTGGCATGGGTCTGGACCGATGCATCGCCCATGCCGCCGAGGATCTGCACGATGTACTTGGCCTTGGCGCTTTTCAGCGGATGAATGTTGTCGACCATGCGCAGGATGGTCTGGCTCCAGCTCGAGACGCCGATGATCTCGTCCTGCCGGAGGGTCACCTCCAGAAAATGTGCCGCGGCCTCGCCGATGCGCGCCATGATGGCGCCGTCACGATCCTCGGAACAGTCGATGACGATCGCTTCCGTCAGGCCGTAACGCTCGCGAAGTGCGGTTTCGAGATCGGCAAACGTGCCCGGCGGCGGAATAACGGTGGTCCGGACGATGCCCTCCAGCTCGGCCCGTTTCAGCATCCGGGAGACGGTCGCCTGAGACATGTGCAGGCCATCGGCGATCTCCGCCTGCCGCTTGCCCTCGACGTGATACATCTGTGCAACGCGGGCTATCAGTCGCAACTCGTTCAGGCGTCCCATGGTCCCTCCGGGGTGAATTTTTATTCACCCATAGTTGAAGTCGCGGGAACCGTCGAGCGGTAGATTGCGTCCTGCCACACCCGAAGGCGTTCGGCGGCGTCGGAGGCTCGCGGGGCAAGCGCGATTCTGCTGCGCGGCAGAGCGGCAACGGTGTCGAGATCGGACCAAACGCCGAGGGAGAGACCCGCCAGATAGGCGGCTCCGAGCGCCGACGCCTCCGGCGCGTCACTCTGGATGATGGCATGGTCGAGCGTATCTGCCACGCATTGCATGAGGAAGGTGTTCTTGCTGGGCCCTCCGTCCGCATAAAGGCGACCGAGGGGGGCGGGCGACTGTGCCGACATCGCCCTGAACACGTCGTGCACCTGAAAGGCCATCGAGTCCGTAACCGCGCGGGCCATCTGGGCGCGGGTCGTGTTGAACGTGATCCCCGCAAAGAGTGCCCGGGCGTCGGCCTGCCAGTAGGGTGCGCCGAGACCGACGAAGGCCGGGACAAAGCCGGGTCCGCCCGGTGCTGCCGTTGCCGCGAGATCGACGAGAGCCTGCACGTCGGGCAGGCCGAGGATCTCCGTCATCCACGGCAGGGCCGAGGCTGAAACCAGAATGTTGCCCTCGAAGGCATAGGTCGGCTCGCCGTTGATTGACCAGGCAATCGTCGTCGTGATGCCGTGCTCGGGCGCAATGAAGCGTGGCAGCGTCGTCATGATCGACGAGCCGGTGCCGAACGTGACCTTCCCGTCGCCGGGGTTGAAGGCACCATGGCCGAAAAGGGCTGCATGGCTGTCGCCGATGGCTGCCGCTATCCGGATTCCGTCGCACAGGCCCGGCACGTTGCGCGTCGCGCCGAAGTCGGAGGCACTGTCGCGCACCTCCGGCAGGACCGCTTTCGGCACGCCGAAGAGCTCGCAGAGCTCATCGCTCCAGGTCTTGCGATTGAGATCGTAGAGCTGGCTGCGTGCGGCATTGGAGGCGTCACAGGCGTGAACGGCGCCGTCGGTCAGACAATGGATCAGCCACGCGTCGATCGTACCAAGCCGGATCGTCCGGCCGGCCGGCGCGCGGTCGAGCAGCCATTTCATCTTCGGACCGGGAAACATCGGGTCGATCGGCAGACCCGTGAGCGCCTGGACACGGTGCGAATGCCCGGCCGCGTTCAGGTCGGTGCAGACCGGTGCGCTGCGGCGGCATTGCCAACTGACCACGGGGCCGAGCGGCTCGCCGGTCTCGGCATCCCAGATGGTCACCGACTCCCGCTGGTTGGAGATTGCGATGCCGAGGACATCGGCCGGAGGCCCGGCGCCGAGGCATTCGGCAATCGCTTCCCGCACTGACCGCCAGATCCGCGAGGGGTCCTGTTCGACCCAGCCGGGCTGCGGGTGCGAGATCCCGACGGGCGCGGATCCGCGCGCCAGAATTTCCCCTTCAGTCGAGACGAGCACGGCCTTTGAATTCGTGGTGCCTTGGTCGATGGCGAGGATGGCGGTGATCATGTTGGCTCCACAGACGGACGTTGGTGGGCGCGGCAAGAGGGGGCTGCCGCGCCCGGCACGGATTTTAGACGCGCATCGTCAGATACGTGAAGACTTCCGTGCGATCAGGGTCTTTGCCGCGTCCACGATCCCGGCGGGCGACATGCCGAACTCGTCCAGCAGGAACTCGGCGGAGCCGGTGGGCGCAAAGATCCCCGGAACGCCGAGGATTTTCATCGGCACGGGTGCCTCGGCGACGACGACCTCGGCGATTGCAGAGCCGAGCCCGCCGAAGGTCGAATGCTCCTCTGCGGTGACGATGGCGCCGGTCTCTCGCGCCGCCGCAACAACTGCCGCGACATCGATGGGGCGTACCGTCGCCATGTTGAGGACGCGTGCCTCGATCCCCTCAGCGGCCAGGATCTCCGCAGCCTTCATCATGCGGTGCGTGAGGGTGCCGTTGGCAATCAGCGTGACGGCGTCGCCGTCGCGCAAGAGATTGACCTTGCCGAGCTCGAATTGGTGGCCCGGTGGCAGGAGGTCGGGGACGCCGACACGCGACAGGCGCAGGAAGACCGGACCCTCATAGGCTGCCGCCCATTCCACGGCAGCGGCCGTCTCGATCGAGTCGCAGGGCGCGATCACCGGCAGATTCGGCAGCACGCGCGTCCAGGCGAAGTCCTCGATCGAGTGATGCGTCGGGCCGAGCTCGCCGTAGGCCATGCCGGACGAGATGCCGACCAGCTTCACGTTCGCGTTCGAATAGGCGATGTCGGCCTTGACCTGCTCCAGCGAGCGGCCGGTGAGGAAGCAGGAGGCGCCGCAGACGAATGGCAGAAGGCCGCCGTTCGCAAGACCGGCGCCGACGCCCACCATGTTCTGCTCGGCGATGCCCACATTCACCAGGCGCTCCGGCCATTTCGACTTGAAGCCGCCGAGCTTCGACGAGCCGACCGAGTCATTGCAGACGGCAACGACCTTCGGATTGTCCGCCCCGAGCCTTTCCAGCACGGAAACGAAGGCGTCGCGACAATCGTGGAGCTTGGGGGACGTCACCGCGTTCATCACAGCGCCTCCGAAAGTTCGGCCATGGCAATCTTGTACTGTTCGGCATTCGGCACCTTGTGATGCCAGTCGACCTTGTCCTGCATGAAGGAGATTCCGTGGCCTTTGTTGGTGTGGGCGACGATGCAATGCGGGCGTTCGCCACGTCGCTGAAGAGCTGGAACGATCTGGCTGATGTCGTTGCCATCGATCTCGGTCACGTCCCACCCGAAGGCTTCGAGCTTGGCCGGGAAGGGGGCGAGGTCGTTCGTGTCCTTCAGCGCCGCGCCCTGCTGGAAGCGGTTGTGGTCTATGATCAGGGTGAGATTGTCGAGGCCGAACTGGGCCGCGGACGATATCGCTTCCCAGTTCGATCCTTCCTGCATTTCGCCGTCACCGGTCAGCACGTAGGTGCGATAGGCTGCACCGGTCAGCTTCGCGGCCTTCGCCATGCCGACAGCGACAGGCAAACCGTGCCCGAGTGGTCCGGTATTCGTCTCGACGCCGGGAACCTTGTTGCAGTTCGGGTGCCCGTTGAGGCGCGAGTGGGGCTTCAGGAATGTCGAGATCTCGTCTTCCGGGATGAAGCCACGCTTTGCCAGCGTCACGTACAGCGCCAAGGCGACATGACCCTTCGACAGGACGAACCGGTCCCGATCCGGATGCTTCGGCTGGTCGGGCCAAATTCGCAGCACCTGGAAGTAAAGCGCAGTCAGAATGTCGATAGCAGACATTTCACCGCCAATATGGCCGGCGCCCGCTTCGTAAACCGCCTGGAGATCGCGAAGACGTATCTGTCTGGCGATGCGGTCGAGATCGTTCGGCTGCATGAAATCCTCATTGTGAATAAATATGCCGTACGTCATATAATTGCACTTGCGTTCCGACTGTCAAGCCTTCCCGTCGAAATAAAACTGAAGTTCCCACGTAGATGGGCAGTTGACAGTCCAACAATTCGTGCGTTACGAATTTACAGACAGTAATGAATAATTATGCCGACGTAAACAGATCGGCGGCAGCATGGGAGGGCTGGATGTCGGTATCAGCGACAGACCAAGATCGCAGTGCAGGCTCGAGTGCCTTGTCGGCATTGAGAGGAGCGACCGGCCCTCTGGTCGGCCTTATTCTGCTTTGCATCTTTCTTTCCTTCGCGACCGACAAGTTCATGTCCGTCCGCAATCTGCTCAATGTCCTCGACCAGATCACCGTTCTCGGGATCATGGCGGTGGGCATGACCATGGTGATCCTGATCGGTGGAATCGATCTCGCCGTCGGCTCCGTCCTGGCGTTGACGATGATGGTGATGGGATATCTCTCCAACCAGATCGGCCTGCCGCTGCCTCTCGGCATCCTCGTGGCGCTGGCTGTCGCGGCCGCCACGGGGGCGATATCGGGCATCCTGATCACGGCGCTCGGCGTGCCGGCCTTCATCGCGACGCTCGCAATGATGTCGGTGGCGCGTGGTCTCGCCAACATGATCACCGACGGGCAACAGATCGTCGGCTTTCCGTCCTGGTTCAGCCTTCTGGCTTACACCCGCTACGGCGGCTTTCTCACCCTCACCGTGGCCGTGATGCTGGTGGTGTTCATTTTGGGCTGGCTCTACCTGCGCTACACGTCGGGCGGCCGCTCTCTCTATGCCATCGGCGGCAACCAGGAGGTTGCGCGGCTCGCCGGCATCAATGTCAAGCTCTACACCGTCGGCGTCTATGTCATCTCGGGACTGCTGGCGGGGCTGGCGGGCGTGGTTCTCGCCATGCGCCTCGACTCCGTGCAGCCGACCGCCGGCGTCTCCTACGAGCTCGATACCATTGCAGCCGTCGTCATCGGCGGGACGAGCCTGAGCGGCGGCAAGGGTGGCGTTCTTGGAACCATCATCGGCGTGCTGATCATCGGCGTGCTGCGCAACGGCTTGAACCTTCTCGGGGTCTCGCCCTTCACGCAGGCGGTGGTCATCGGTGTCGTCATCGCGCTTGCAGTCGCAGCCGAAGCCGTCAAGCGAAGGTAACGCTTCGGTCTCGTGCACAGTTTGGCGGCGATGCCGCCAGTTCACCGCCGGGCAAATCGCCAGGCAAAACATCGGGCCTGCGGTGGTAGCGAGGTCCCGAAAACAACGGAGGAGATCTACCATGAATTTCAAGACAGTCCTTCTGGCTGCCGCTGCACTGGCAACCACGACGTTCAGCCCGCTCGGCGCTTCGGCCGCAGAGGTGAAGAAGATCGGCCTTGCGGTCTCGAACCTGCAGGCGGACTACTTCAACCAGATCAAGATCGGCGTCGAAGCCTATGCCAAGGAAAAGGGCATCGAGGTTATCACCGTCGACGCCAAGAATGACAGCGCGACCCAGATCAGCCAGGTCCAGGACCTGCTGACCCAGGACATCGACGCCTTCATCTACATTCCGGCAGGTGCCGCGGCTGCGGCCGTGCCGACCCGTCTCGCCAAGGAAGCCGGCATTCCGGTCGTCAACGTCGACCGCAATGCTGACGAGGCGCCCGGTGACACTTTCATCGCCACCGACAACGCCACCTCGGCCTATGAAGTCTGCAAGCACATCATCGGTCTTGCCGGCGGCAAGGGCAAGATGCTGATGATCCACGGCCAGAAGGGCACGACACCGGAAGTCGAGCGTACCAAGGGCTGCCAGAAGGCGATCGGAGAAAACGCTGGCGTCGAACTCGTCGCTGAGCAGTGGAGCGAGCAGTGGTCGCAGGCCGAAGGCCTGAACATCGGCCAGAACCTGCTGCAGGCAAACCCCGAGGTTTCGCTGATCTTCGCCCAGGCTGACGGTCTCGCTCTCGGCGCCGCCCAGGCGGTCAAGGTCTCCGGCGTCTCCCAGCGCGTCTATATCGGCGGCTTCGACGGCGACACGACGGCCCTGCCGATCCTTGCCCAGGGCGGTTTTGACGCGACCGCGACGCAGCAGGTCCGCGGCATTGGTCGCCTCGCAGTCGACAGCGCGATCAAGCTCGCAGCCGGCGAAAAACTCCCGGCCGAACAGCTGCTGCCGGGCTTCCTGACGACGCCGGAGAATGCCGCGAAGTTCGTTGCCGAGCATCCCTGATTCCGATTGGAAGATAGCGCCATGACCGCCAAGGACACCGCACCCATCCTTTCTCTCCGGAAGATCCGCAAGGTCTACGGTTCGATGGAAGTGCTGCACGGCATCGATCTCGATGTTCGGTCCGGGGAGGTCGTGGCGTTGCTCGGCGAGAACGGAGCCGGAAAATCGACCTTGTCGAGGATCATCTCCGGGGCCGTCGAGGCGACGGCCGGCGACATGACATGGCTCGGGGCGCCCTACGCCCCGGCCAATCCACGCGCCGCGATGGACGCGGGCGTCGGCATGATCCATCAGGAGCTGAAGCTCCTGCCGCAACTGTCGATCGCGGAGAACGTCTTTGTCGGGCGTTACCTGATGAAGGGCGGTCGCGTGGACCGGCAGGCGATGGAAGAACGTGCCCATGCGGGCCTCCAGCGCCTCGGGCTCGACATCTCTCCGCGCCGGCGGGTGGAAGGTCTTTCGACCGCCAAGCAGCAGCTGATCGAGATCGCGAAGGCGATGACGCTCAACGCGAAGCTTCTGATCCTCGATGAACCGACGGCTGCTCTCGGCGGCGAAGAGACACAGCTACTGTTTCGACAGATCGAGCGCCTCAAGGCCGACGGGGTCGGCATCATCTATATTTCCCACCGGCTGGAAGAAATTCGCCAGATTGCAGACCGGATCGTGGTGATGCGCGACGGCGCAAAGGTGCAGGAGTTTGACAGCGGCGACGTTCCGGTCCGCACCATCGTCGAGGCGATGGTCGGTCGCTCGCTGGAGCGGATGTTCCCGGCGATTCCCGCCCCGCAGGACGAGGTCATGCTGGAGGTACGCGATCTCTGCGCGCCGGCAGGGACCTTCAACAACATCAGCTTCTCGGTAAAGAGGGGCGAAGTCTTCGGAATTGCGGGCCTCGTCGGTGCCGGGCGCACCGAACTCGTCCGTGCGGTCACCGGTGCAGACCCGATCGCGAGTGGCGAGGTGCTCCTCGACGGCGACGTCGTGACGCCGCGTTCGCCGGGCGACGCGATCAGGAAGGGCATTGTCCTGGTTCCGGAGGACCGCAAGCTGCAAGGACTGGTCCTCGAACATTCCATCCAGGAAAACATCGGCTATGCCAACCTGCAGGAAATCTCCCGCGGTGGCTGGCTGACCTCGCGTCGCCTCGGCCAATTCGCCGAGGTTTACATCCGCAAGTTCGGCGTCAAGGGCAGCGGAAGGCAGGACGCCGGCGAGTTGTCGGGCGGCAACCAGCAGAAGGTCGTGCTGGCGAAATGGCTCGCGCGCAAGCCGAAGGTGGTGGTGCTGGACGAGCCGACCCGCGGTATCGATGTCGGCGCGCGCGCTTCGATCTATGACATGATCATGGACCTGGCTCGAGAGGGTGTGGCGGTGATCGTCGTCAGCTCGGATCTCGAAGAGGTGCTGGGCGTCTCCAATCGCATCATGGTCATGGCGCAAGGCAAGCAGGCCGGTATTCTGGATCGCAAGGACGCGAACGACGTCTCGGTCATGGAACTGGCAACGATTTGAAGAAGGAAAGAATGTCATGCCGGACATTACACTGAATGCACCGAAACTGTTCGACCTCGGCGGCAATGTCGCGCTGGTGACGGGGGCGGGCAGCGGTATCGGTCAACGTATCGCCATGGGCCTGGCCCAGTGCGGCGCCGACGTCGCGCTGCTTGACCGTCGGACCGATGACGGCCTGGCGCGGACGGCGGAGTTCATAGCTGGAACGGGCCGCCGCAGCATCCGGATTGCGGCCGACGTAACCCAGGCCGCCGCGCTCAACGAGGCGGTTGCCCGCGCCGAGGCCGAGCTCGGCCCTCTCACGCTCGCGGTCAATGCCGCCGGCATTGCCAATGCCAACCCGGCGGAGGAGATGGAGGAGAGCCAGTTCCAGACAATGATGGACATCAACCTGAAGGGGGTCTTTCTCTCCTGCCAGGCGGAAGCACGGGCGATGTTGAAGAACGGACGTGGGTCGATCGTCAACATTGCCTCGATGTCGGGCGTGATCGTCAATCGTGGGCTGAACCAGTGCCATTACAACGCTTCTAAGGCGGGTGTCATCCACATGTCGAAGTCGATGGCCATGGAATGGGTCGGGCGCGGCATCCGCGTCAATACGATCAGCCCCGGTTACACCGCCACGCCGATGAACACGCGGCCCGAGATGGTGCATCAGACGAAACTGTTCGAAGAGCAGACCCCGATGCAGCGCATGGCGACGGTTGACGAGATGGTCGGGCCCGCCGTCTTCCTGCTTTCCGATGCGGCCAGTTTCGTCACCGGTGTCGACCTTCTCGTCGACGGTGGTTTCTGCTGCTGGTAACGTCTGCCGGCCAATATCGGCTTCCAGCAAATACGGCACGGTGCTCTCGAGCACCGTGCCGTTTTCTGTGCGCGACGATTAAGGAAGACAAACGCGACATTCGCCGATCAATTGCCGCCACCGGTTCCTTTGTACTTGAAATCGCTGTGGTCTTGCGCCTATTTTCAAAGGGTTCTCAGGGCGGGGCGAAATTCCCCACCGGCGGTATCCGGCTTTGTCGGGAGCCCGCGAGCGCTTTCACTCTGGTGAAAGGCAGCAGATCCGGTGCGATGCCGGAGCCGACGGTCACAGTCCGGATGAAAGAGAACATCGGCCATGGCGCCTCCCCTCACGGGGAGACCTGTGTGCTGTGTTCGCCCAAGGGATGGATGGCGGCCGGAAGGTCGTGGTTTGGCCGCTCATGCGGTTACCCTTGAAAGGCATTGGAATGACACTTTCGAAAATTGAAGATGCATTGGATAGCTTCGCGCGCGGCGGAATGGTCGTGGTCGTCGATGACGAGGACCGCGAGAATGAAGGCGACATCATCGTCGCTTCCGATCACGTGACGCCTGAGGTTATCGCATTCATGATGAAGCATGCGCGCGGCCTGATCTGCGTCGCCATGGAAGGGGAACGGCTGGACGCTCTTGGCATTCCCCTGATGGTCCCGCACAACACGGAATACCTGAAGACGGCGTTCACCGTGTCGGTCGACTACGTTCACGGAACGACGACGGGGATTTCGGCCGCCGACCGTGCCGCAACGGTGCGTGCACTGATGGACGAGACGTCGGTGCCTGAAGATTTTGCCCGGCCGGGACACATCTTTCCGCTACGCGCCCACCCGAAAGGCGTCCTTGGCCGCCCCGGTCATACCGAGGCCGCGGTCGACCTTGCCCGCCTGGTGGGCAAAAATCCGTCCGGAGTGATCTGCGAGGTCGCAAATGATGATGGCACGATGGCGCGCCTACCCGAACTCAAGGCGTTTTGCAGACTCCATGATCTCCCGATCATCACGATCGAGGAACTGATCCGGTACCGGAAGCTCCATGATGCCGCGGCTTGCGTCGCTGCGGCCTGAGCAGGGGGCGATGCGGGTCTAGCAGGCCCGCAGCCCTTTCGCGCATGTCGTCCGGGTGTCTTTTCCCGCAGGAATGCTTGCGAGCAGTTCTGGTGCCTGACCAACTTTAGGCGAGAGCGATCCAATGGAGATCTTGCGCGACCGGGCGGATTATCCTGCCGGCTGCATTGTAGCATTCGCTAGTGGGTAACGCTGGTCACGAGCCAGTCGGTGTCCTCGACCGCTGCGAGCATCGCGCGCGCATCGTCGATTGCGCCACTGTGACGAAGAGTGCTCCAGCTTTCCTGAACCGCCGGCGAGGCGCCGGAATCGACTGTCGCCGCGAGGCGGGCGAGCAAGTCCTCGAGTGTCCTTGCCAAGGCTCCGTCCGTCCAGCCGCCTGTCTCGCGAAACTTGCTTGCGACGAGCTCCTGGGGAGCGCTCGAATACCGGGCGAGCATGAGCTCGATCGGATCACCGCGAACGAGAAGCTGCACCTCTCTCTCGTTCCAGCCGAGCACTGGTAGATGCGTTGTAAGCAGGTAGTGGTTCGTGTCGCTGCGGGCGCTGAGGGACGGTATCGGAACGAAACCGTCGGCAAGCAAGACCAAGGCAGCGAGCCCGGGGCTCACGAATTCCGGCTGCAGCCAGGATGGCACCGCGCCGTCCGGATCGAGGCGAAACGCCGCCTGGATATCCTCGCGTTCCGCGATCCGGGGCAGGCGACGCAGCGCCATTGCGGAGAGTTTTTCGCGGTCGCCGGCATCCCATGCCGACAATACCTGGCGGACCGTCTCTTCGAAGGCCGACGTGACGGGGCAACGAAAGGCGTGATGCAGTACGGCCATGTCTTGCACGCTCCTCTGGCAAGGGCCGCCGGGCCGGAGGTCCGACGGCGGGGGCATTGATCGCTGCGTTATGTTCAGCGCAATCTTACCGGTACGAGCTCACGGACCGCAATTGCCAAGCGTTCCGTTGACGATCGTCACGCCCGATCCAACGGCATTCGCAAGCGAGCGAAACCCGGCGGCAGCAACCCGGCTGGCCGCATTGTTGGCGGGTGCAGCGGTCATCTGGGCCTTCGGAATGCTCCAGTGACCGGGCGGGACGTTGTCAAAGACAATCTGCCACGGAAACGGCTGAGGCTGGTCGGCCGGATTTGCTCCGACGGGGATCCCCGCGTTTCCGACGTCATCGTGATCGCCCTGTACCGGAGCGTTCGTGTTCGGGAGATCGACCTTCACGAAGCACTGTCTGGTCGGGAATGCCGCCTGCGCCGCAGCGTCGTTCGCGAAGTAGAAGAACGAGAGGGTCGAAGGGTTGCCGCCCACGCCGAAGTTTGCGGCATTCCAGGTGACCGCGCCGGTCACGGCATTTGCGTCGACGGCGCGGTAGACGGAGTAGGCCATCGCGGGACTGGCGAGCCCGAGTGCTGCAAGCGCGGCAAGAGCGATGGCGAGACGGTGGCGGAAACGAAGTCTGCTGGTTCTCATGACTGCATTCCTTTTTGCAACAGGGAGGATGGGCGCTCCCCGCACCATGCGAGGAGCGCTGACCGGCGAGACCTCTCGTCGGCTTTCGATCTGGCAGCCCTCGACGAGGGGCCGTGTCTGTGGGTGTTGTGGGACGTCTTCAGATCGTCCCGCTTCCGGGTCAGGACGGCCCGCTCATGTCGGACACGTCCGTTACCGGACTACTGGCCGCTGCGCGGCCTCGTTGCCGGCGATGCCGAGGAGTGCCCCCGGCATCGCCTCTCCTGGCGTCTAGTTTGACCGACGGCGGGGAGGAGCGCCGCCCCAGGACGTCAGGAGACGGTGATCAAGTTGTCGATGCCGAGCGTGGCACTGCGCGTCGTCAGGGCGCCGCCATAAGTGACTTCGACGGCATTGGTGACATCCTCGATGTCGATGACATCCCCGGTCACGAAATTGCCGAAGATGACCCAGTAGTTCGGGTGAGGCGTGAACACGGCCGTCATGTTCGGTGCCGCCTGGACGGCGAATGTGCCCGAACCGGACATGCCGACGCCGACGGAGGTCCGGTTCGGCGCGACATTCGGGAGCTGCTGAATGGTCAGGGAGCCGATGGCTCCACTGGCGGTCGGGTTCGCAAAGGTCGTCGCACCGTAGGTGTCCTGGGTCAGCTGGATCAGGTTCTGGCCGTTCGGATCTGCCGGCATGGTCTGCGACGCCGAGAAGTTGATCCCCGGCTGGAGCAACCCGGTTTCGGACCAGACGAAGCTGTACTCGAGATTCCAGGTGAAGGTCACCTTGCTTTTCGGAGCGGTCGGGCGGGCAAACCAGGCGAGCGAGAACACATTGCCCGGAATGGTCATCGGCGGTGCCTTCTGGAATACGGCGAAGCTTCCGGAAAGCTGGGAGTTGTTGACGCACGTCAGAGAGTAGGTGGTCATTGGCTTTGCCTTTCTTCGAGGAACATCCCCCGGTTTGAAGGAGCCGGTATCGCCTCGGGGGCTGAAACGATACCGGCCGTTGCCTCGCCGCCCACGGATCAGGCGGAGAATCGGGAGTGGCGAGGATCTGCCCGACAGGAGGCGGGCGCCGGGCAAGCTGGTTCGCTGTCAACCGGTCTCGACGATCTGGTTGTCGAGACCGACCGTGATGGCCGCGGTTGCCGTCGGGCTCGTGCTCGTTGCATCCGTCTTGAACGTGACGGTCTGTGCCTGGCTCTCGTCCGAGATGGCGGGTGCCGGCAATTGGAAAGCGGTGCCGAACATCACTGTGACGGTGGGCGAGAGATCTGGTTCGAGCGTCAAAGGCGAGAGGCTGACGGGGATCGGCACGAGGATCGGGGCGGGGCCCACGACAAGACCCACCGAACCGCCCACGGGAATGCCCGGGGCGAAGGTCACGGTGAGGACGCCTGCGGGTCCGCCGGGCGAGGGCGTGATCGTGAACGCCCCGCTTGCCCAGGCGACGGCGACATTGTCGCCGAGCGCGACCGGTGTCTTCTCCGCACGTGCCGGATCCGCACCCGCAGCGATCACGAGCATGCTCAAGGCAGCGGCTCCGCCGTTCCAGTTGAGGTTCACCGGCGGGGATGTATTGGTCGTCGCGGGGGACACGAGCGCGGTGATGGTCTGCGCGCTCGCCGGGAGATTCTTGAGCGCCGGCGGAAAGACGTTGAAATAGACGGAGCCGGGAACGCTCGATGCGTTCGTCGCGGTCAACTGGAAGGAAATGGCCCCGGTCGCGGGTGGGTCGTTAGCGGCAATGCTGGAGTCGGAACTGGCCACCTGTGTCGACATCTTCGGTCTCCTTTCGGCGAACGGGGGCTGATGGGCTGACTGCAACTTCCTTCGGGTTTCTCGTCTTATGTGTAGATAGCCTATGACCATTCCCTCCGGTTGTCCTTGGACGGGCGTCCCGGAAACTTGGACATGCGTCCCGAATCTCAACCGCTGATAAGCGCAAGCAGCCAATCGGAGAGGGAAGGATCGGCGGGGGACGCCGGTGAGACACCGGGATGACGGCCGGTGCGTGCGGAGGCACGCGCCTCCCGCGGAGACATTCCGAATCTCTGTCGAAAGAGCCGGCTGAAATGAGCCTCGTCGGCGAAGCCGGCGTCGTAGGCGATTTCACCGATCCGGCGATCGGCGTGGCGAGGATCGCAAAGGGCGGCAAGGCCGCGGCGGAGACGCCTGCGGCGAATGTAGGTATTCACTCCGCCAACTTTGTCGAAGTGTCTGTAAAGCTGGGTACGGGAGACGCCGAGTTCGCGCGCGATGGATGCCGGGGTCAGATCGTCGCGTGGAAGGTTCTCCTCGATATGGCGTCGCAATCGCTGTCCGAGGCTTGCTCTGCCGCCGGCAGGAGATACCGGCGCCATCGCGCCGAGACATGATGCCAGCAACTCCGGGACTGCTCCGGAAAGCGCCACCACCTCCCCGCCGGCGAAGTGACGGGCGGCAGCTGCCAGCGCTTCCAGCATACCGCGCACGAATATGCCCATGGCGCTTCCGCCGAGCAGGATGCGAGGTGAGGCGGGCTGTTCGGCCGCGATCGAAGCGGGGAGCGCCCATTTCGGCAGGACGAGATGCAGCACGTCCGCGTCCGTCACCGCAAAGGCGAGCGGTGCGGAGAGATCGACGATCGAAACGTCGCCCGGGCGAAGTCGTTTGGCTGCCGGGTGGCCGAGGGCGATTCCTCCGCTCAGCAGGCAGGAGACGACGATATGGTCGAGGTCGTCGCCGGCGAGCTTGTACGGGCTGCGGTGATAGCGTCCGCCGCTGGCATTGCTCCTGCACAGCAGGAATGTCCCGAAGTGGTGCACGACGAGGCTGGCATCGAAGGAAATCGCTGCCGGCCGCCGCAGCGGAACACATTCGAAGAGCAGATCGAGGACCGTTCGCCATGCGCCAAGGGGATCGGCGGCGTCGGCGGTTGTGAAGACAAAACTCCTCACAGCGCCATTCCCGCCGTCGGGAGGCGTCAATTCGTCGGCTGTCTCCTTGTCCCTGCCCCTCATAGTTGTAGTGAAGGGCAGTTTCGCCAATCAGGCTATTACTTATACAAGCGAGAGCTAACAGAATTTTGCGGGGGAGCTGATCTTGCCTGTGACCAACATGCTTCCTCTTGATAGGGGCCGTATACCCGAAGGCACTTGCCCCTCGCCGCAATGGCTTTCATGCACGCACGCGGCGAGGGAACAAAATCCGCTCAATCCGGTTCTCTGAACCGGAGGAGGATCAAACATGAACAAGACCGCATTTGTATCTGCGCTCGGGGCCGTCGTCGTCGCGCTGCTCGCTGGCTCCGTCCAGGCACAGACCGAACTCTCGCTTTGGTACCATGGCGCGGGCAACGCCGAGGAGCGGAGAATCCTGACGGGCATCATCGAGGACTTCAACGCCTCACAGAAGGAGTGGCGGGTCAGCCTTCAGGAGTTTCCGCAGGCAGCCTACAATGAATCAGTGACCGCCGCCGCGCTTTCGAACAAGCTTCCCGACATCCTCGACGTCGACGGCCCGAACATGCCGAACTGGGCCTGGGCCGGCTATCTGCAGCCGTTGCAGATGTCGGAAGAGAAGCTGAAGACCTTCCTGCCCGGTGCGATCGGAAAGTGGAATGGCAAACTCTATTCGGTCGGACTGTGGGATGCGGCGCTTGCAGTCTTCGCGCGCAAATCTGTCCTGGAGAAGAACGACATCCGTGTACCGACGCTGGAGAAACCCTGGACAGGCGAGGAGTTCACCGCGATCCTCGAAAAGCTGAAAGCAACGGGCGACTTCGAATATGCGATCGACCTCGGCATGGCGGACAAGACGGAATGGTACAGCTATGCCTTCACGCCTTTCCTGGAGAGTTTCGGCGGTGGCCTGATCGACGCCAAGACCTATGAGACCGCCGAGGGCGTTCTGAACGGAGACGCGGCCATCCGCTTCGGCGAATGGTGGCAATCCCTGTTTGAAAAGCAGCTTGCGCCCGGGACGTCGCAGTCCCCTGCCGATCACGAGACCGGCTTTCTCGACGGGCGGTACGCGCTCCAGTGGATGGGTAACTGGGTTGCGGTCAAGGCCCTCGAAAAGTACGGAGACGACCTCCTCTTCCTGCCGGCGCCCGATTTCGGCAATGGCCCGAAGATCGGGGCCGCGTCCTGGCAATTCGGCGTGTCGGCGACGAGCGAGCACCCGGAGGGCGCATCGGCCTTCATCGAGTTTGCCATACAGGACAAGTACCTCGCACAGTTCTCCGACGCGATCGGCCTCGTCCCCGCCACCTCGTCAGCGGCCGAAATGACGAAGAACTACAAGCAGGGCGGATCGCTCTCGGTCTTCTTCTCCTTGTCGGAAAAGCAGGCGACGCTCAGGCCCGTGACGCCCGCCTACGCCTTCATCTCACCGGTCTTCCAGAAGGTGCTTGCCGACATTGCGAACGGTGCCGATGTCGCGGCGACGCTCGACAATGCGACCGACGACATCAATGCGAACATTGAGCGCAACGGCGGATACAAGCCGAAATAGGGTGTGGACCCGGCGATGAGGCAACAGCCGAGATCGGGTAAGCTGACCCGACAGAACCTGGCTGGCTGGCTGATGGCCGGTCCTGCGCTCGTTCTGATCAGTTTCTTCCTGGTTGCGCCGTTTCTGCTCGGTGTCGGGCTTTCCTTCACCAATCAGCGACTGACGTCTCCCAACCCGACCGAACTCGTGGGGTTGGCCAATTTCTCGCGGCTGCTCGGTGTCGGGATTCTCCGCCTCGAGCCCGAGCGAACGGCGGATGGGGACGTCCGCCGGGGCCCTGATGGTGCGCTTCAGTTTCCGAGCGTGCGCAGTTTAACGCGCAACAACCCGGACTACCCGCAATACCGTGGGATGCGCGACGTCCTGGGCTTCGAATGGGGGGAGGCGCGTTACGTCGTGCTGGCCCGCGACCCCGTCTTTCTGAAGGCGCTCGCGAACACCTTTCTCTTCGTATTGGTGGTGACACCGGTTCAGGCTTCGCTGGCTTTGGCCCTTGCACTTCTCGTCAATCAGAGGCGGCCGGGCATCAGCATTTTCCGGGCGATCTATTTCATGCCCGTGGTTCTCTCCGTGGTCGTGGTGGCCTTGCTCTGGCGCTTCATCTATGCACCGGACCACGGATTGCTGAACAGTCTCCTCGGCTCTTTGAGTTTCGGTCTCTACCGCCCGATCGATTGGCTTGGGCGCACCGACACCGCGCTGTGGGCGATCCTCGTCATGTCCGTCTGGCAGGGTGTCGGATTTCACATGGTGATCTGGCTTTCCGGGCTGCAGACCATTCCCCCGACGCTTTACGAGGCGGCGGACATAGAGGGCGCCAATTCCTGGCAGAAGTTTGCCATGATCACCTGGCCGATGCTGCGCAATACAGCTGTGCTGGTCTTCGTCGTGATCACCATGCAGGGCTTTGCTCTCTTTGCGCAAATTGACGTGATGACGCGGGGCGGCCCGCTGGACTCCACGCAGACGCTGGTCTTTCAGGCGGTGGAGCGAGGATATCGCCGGCAGGACATCGCAGCGGGGTCGGCGATTTCCGTCATCCTCTTCCTCATCGTCCTCGGCATCACGCTCGTACAGCGGTATCTGACACGGGAGCGCTCGCCATGACCGCAGGCAAAAGAGGGAATAGGCTCCTGGTCGTGCTCGATTACCTGCTGCTGATTGCGATTGCGGCCGTCTTCGTGCTGCCGTTGCTCTTCATGGTCTTTTCCTCGCTGAAGCCCGATGGCCAGCTGTTGCGTGATGCGACTTCGCTCAGAGCCTTCCTGCCTGTCGGCGACATCTCTTTCGACAATTACACGGCCGCTTTCGCGCGCGCTCCGATCGCGAGGTTTGTCCTCAATTCGGTGATCGTCACCGCCACGACCGTGTTTCTGGCGCTCGTCCTCGGTTCTCTCGCAGGGTTTGCCTTCGTCTTCCTGAACTGGCGCGGCCGCGATGTGGTCTTCTCGGTGATCCTGGCGACGCTGATAATCCCCTTCGAGACTATCGCTGTGCCGCTCCTGCTTGAGGTGAACAACTTGCCCTGGATCGGGGCGGACGGCCTGCAGTGGGGTTGGCTGAATTCGTGGCGTGTCCAGATCATTCCCTGGATCGCCGATGGTCTCACGATCTTTCTCTTCGTCCAGTATTTCAAGGATCTGCCGGAGGACCTGATCGAGGCGGCGCGGATCGACGGGGCAAACTGGCTGCAGATCTATGCGAGAGTGGTGATGCCACTCTCCGGTCCGGTCATCGCGACCGCGGCAATCCTCAAGTTCTTGGTGATGTATAGTCAGCAATATCTCTGGCCGCTTCTGGTGACGCAGTCGGAAACGTACCGACCCGTGATGGTCGGGCTGCAGTATTTTTTCCAGCTGCAAACGCCCTGGGGCGAAGTGATGGCGTATCTGACCCTGATCAGCCTTCCGGTCCTCATCTTCTATCTTATGCTGCAGCGCTTCTTCATTGCGAGCATCGCGTCGACCGGCATCAAGGGGTAGAGTCGTATCGAGGACGTACCACGAGCGTGAATCGGCGACCGTCCTGGCAATATCTTGCCAGGAGCTCGGCAAAGTCAGGCAGAAACTTGCTGGCCGTTGCTCGATCTTTGCGTGTGTTGCCAACGATTTCAAGTGGTTGGAAATGGCCCATCAATTGCTATGGACCCTATATGCTGACCGGTTCCGAGGAGGACGGCTGCATCGATGTGAAACTTGAACGGGAGGATTCTCAAGTGAACCTTAGACTGAAACGCGCCGCCTTTGCGGCGATCGCCGGTACGTCCATCATGTTTTCCGCGGCGTCGGCCGGCGCGAGCGAATTCATCAACATCCTGACGGGCGGCACTTCGGGCGTCTATTATCCGCTCGGCGTTGCTCTTTCGAAGATCTACGGCGAGAAAATCGAGGGTGCACGCACCCAGGTTCAGGCGACCAAGGCTTCGGTCGAAAACCTAAACCTTCTGCAGCAGGGCCGCGGCGAAATCGCCTTTGCCCTCGGCGACAGCGTCAAGCTCGCATGGGAAGGCAATGCCGACGCCGGTTTCAAGGCGCCGCTCGACAAGCTGCGCGGGATTGCCGCGATCTATCCGAACTACATCCAGATCATGTCGTCGAAGGAGTCCGGCATCAAGACGATCGCCGATTTCAAGGGCAAGAGCCTCTCCGTCGGCGCGCCGAAATCCGGCACCGAACTGAACGCCCGCGCAATCCTCGCCGCGGCCGGGATGAGCTACGACGATCTCGCGAAGACAGAATATCTGCCTTTCGCGGAATCGGTCGAGCTGATGAAGAACCGCCAGCTTGATGCCACTTTGCAGTCGGCAGGTCTCGGCGTCTCGTCGTTCAAGGATCTGGCGACTTCGGTCGATGTGCAGATGGTCGCGGTGCCGGAAGAAATCGCCGGTAAGCTCGGAGCGCCCTATATCGCTGCCACCGTTCCGGCCGGCACATATCAGGGACAGGACGCCGATGTCCCGACTGTCGCTGTCGTCAACTTCCTCGTCACCCATTCCGAGGTCTCCGACGAAACGGCCTATCAGATGACGAAGCAGCTCTTCGAAAACCTGCCGGAGATGGAAGCGGCGCACAAGGCGGCGGCCCAGATCAAGCTCGAGAACGCGCTCAAGGGCATGCCGGTACCCCCGCATCCGGGTGCCGAGCGCTACTATAAGGAAAAGGGCCTGCTCTGACGCCTGCGGGTGGCGGCGAGCACCACGATGATCCGGCCCAGCCGGTGACATGTGTGCCCGCCGCCCCGACACGCTCGGATTTTCGGGAGGAATCCATGCACGACACGATCAATGCACAAGAGCAGGCTGCGCCTGCGGAACTGCACGGGCACGCCGCCGCGACCCAGGCGTTTCCGAAGACCTGGGACGGTCGGCTTCTCTTCGGGATTGCGCTCGCCTTTTCCGTTTTCCAGATTGCGACCGCCGCGCATCTCGTCGACCTGCCGAGCCAGATCGTGCGCGCCGTCCACGTCGGCTTCGTCACGGTACTGGTCTTTCCGTTGCTGGCCGTGTTTTCGCGGCGCGGCGGCATCGCCAAGGTGATTGCCTGGGCTATGGCCCTGCTGGGTGCGACAGTCGCCTTCTACCAATGCTACGAGTACAGTGAACTGCTTATCCGCGCCGGTGATCCCCTGCCGCGGGACGTTGCGGTCGGCGTCGTTGCACTCGGCGTCGTGTTTGCTGCTGCCTGGGCGCTTATGGGGCCGGCCTTGCCGATCATCACCGGCCTGTTCCTCGCCTACAGCCTGTTCGGCGAGTACCTGCCGCCGCCGCTCGACCACCGCGGCTACGGTTTCACGCAGGTGATCGACCATATGGCCTACGGCACGGAAGGAATCTACGGCATTCCGACCTTCGTCTCTTCGACCTACATCTTCCTGTTCATTCTCTTCGGCGCCTTCCTCGAAAGAGCCGGAATGATCAAACTCTTCAACGATGTTTCGCTGAGCTTCGTCGGCGACAAGCGTGGCGGTGCGGCGAAGGTCGCGATCATCTCGTCCGGGCTGATGGGAACGATCTCGGGTTCCGGGGTGGCGAATGTCGTCACCACGGGCCAGTTCACCATTCCGCTGATGAAGAAGTTCGGCTATCGCGCCGCCTTTGCCGGTGGTGTGGAAGCGACGGCCTCCATGGGCGGACAGATCATGCCACCGGTGATGGGGGCCGTCGCCTTCATCATGGCCGAAACACTGGGTGTCGAGTATCACGAGATCGTCAAGGCGGCGATCCTCCCGGCGATCCTCTATTTTGCTTCGGCTTTCTGGATGGTTCATCTCGAGGCGGGCAAGCACGGGCTTCTCGGCCTGCCGAAGAGCGAACTTCCTTCGGCAAAGGCCGCGCTGATCGAGCAGTGGTACCTGATCCTTCCGCTGGCGGCACTCGTCTGGTTGCTGTTTTCGGGCTACACGCCATTGTTTGCAGGAACGGTCGGCCTTGCCTTCACCGCGTTGTTGATCCTCGGCAGTTCCGTGGCACTTGGTCTTCCCTCCAATGTGATCCGGATCATCTTCTGGGTGGGTCTCGGTTTGGTGGCGGCCGCCTTCTTCCAGTTCGGCATCGGCGTGGTCCTCGCTGCACTGGCGGCGCTGATTGCGGTCAACGCCTTCTCGCAGGGCGGCCGGGAGACGCTCGTCACCTGCCGGGATGCACTTGCGGAAGGCGCAAAGACGGCATTGCCGGTGGCGACGGCCTGTGCGCTGGTCGGCATCATCATCGGTACGATGACGCTGACGGGCGCGGCGAACACCTTCGGTCAGTTCATCGTCTCTGTCGGTGATAAGAGCCTGTTCCTGTCACTCTTGCTCACCATGGTGACCTGTCTTGTCCTCGGCATGGGAATACCGACAATCCCGAACTATATCATCACTTCGTCCATCGCCGGCCCGGCTCTTCTCGAACTCGGCGTTCCGCTCATCGTCAGTCACATGTTCGTCTTCTACTTCGGCATCCTTGCCGACCTGACGCCGCCGGTCGCGCTCGCCTGCTTCGCCGCGGCGCCGATTGCGCGTGAAAGCGGACTGAAGATCGCGATCCAGGCGATCAAGGTGGCGGCGGCCGGTTTCGTCATCCCGTTCATGGCAGTCTACTCGCCGGCCCTGATGCTCCAGGATGGCGGGGCCATTGCCGTCAGCCTCGGCTATCCGGCGGCGGTCGCCTACGTCGTCATCAAGACCGGTCTTGCGATCGGTCTTTGGGGCGCGGCCGTCATCGGTTTCGTGGTCGTCCGTCTTTCGGTCGCGGAACGGTTTCTGGCCGCCGCGGCAGCTTTCACCCTTCTGGCGGCGCTGCCGCTGACGGACGAGATCGGCTTTGCACTTTCGGTACTGTTCGCAGTCTGGATCTGGCGTCGGGGACGACAGGTGCGCGGCAAGTCGGTGCCGGGTGCCGCATGACCATGGCGGTCTGCATCATTGCCGGCGGCAAGGCGATGGCCGTTGCCGCCGGCGTCTTCACGCTCGGCTGGACACACTCGGTCGAGAAGACCGAGTGGCAGGAGCGCTGGATGCCGACGCCACAGGGGCTCGTTCTCGAAGAGGCGCGCGTTCGGGGTTCCGGTGCCGGGATGGAACCCGGCGACGGCGCCCACCGGGAGGGGAAATGGTGGGTCTGGACACCAAACCGCGAGCCAGTTCCCAGGCTGGTCCTCGCGGCCTCGGGGGCGACGGTCTCGGGCTGGATGCTCTGCGATGCCGACGGATGCCGCGAGCTCGGGACTGAGGCTCAGGAGCCACTCGTCCTGCGGTCTTGTGACCGGGAGCAGTCAGAGGATACCCCGACGCCGCGATCGCCTAATGAAGGATAGGGGCGGCGGCTGTTCTCTCTTGACCGAGGAGACGCTACACTCGATGCAGAAGACAGGATCCAACCACGTCGGCTCGGTGATGGCGCGTAACATCGGCAGAATGACAGCCATCATGCTGGTGGTGACTTTCACGGCGCCTTTCGTTGCCTATTATGTGGCGAGCGGGGCGGCCGTCAGCGCACTGGAGGCGCAACTCCAGCGCAGCCTGGTGCTCACCAACAGGGCGATCGCCACTGAGGTCGAGAGGTTCCGGTATCTGCCGCTGGTGATCGGCGAGGATGCCCGCATCCGTGCCCTTGCCGAGAACGAGCGCAGCTCCGCCGTTCTCGATGCCGCGAATCTCTATCTCCAGACGGTCGTCCGGCAGGCGGGCGCGGCCGAGCTCTACGTGCTCGACAATCGTGGCGTGACGCTCGCAGCCAGCAATTTCGCGACCGCCGAGAGCTTCATCGGACATGACTACAGTTTCCGACCGTATTTTCAGGATGCAATTCGTAATGGCGAGGGCCGCTATTACGCGATCGGCGTCACGACAAAGAAGCCCGGTTACTTCCTGAGTTCCCGAATAGACATCCGCGATCGACCGCCGATCATCGTCGTCGTCAAGGCCGATCTGCAACCGCTCGAGGTGACTTGGGAAGCCGCAGGCGTCCAGACGGCAATCGCCGATCGCTGGGGCATTGTCTTCCTCTCCGGTAATCCCGACTGGAAATACCGACCGCTTGCACCGCTTTCGCGAGAGGCCGCCGAACGGGTCGCCGCGGAGAGAACCTACGATGGCACCGATCTTGCCGAGGCCAAGCCGATCCTGCCCGCAGGCGTCGTGCCGCCGATCAACGCGGCCGACATGCCGGCGCTTCGGGTCGATGGCGAAGGACAGCAGCTTCTGGCGAAGTTTTCCGCCATTGAGCCGGACAGCTGGATCGTGCTTGCTGCAACCAGCACGGAGGATATCGCAAAGCTCGCCGGCTTCTGGGCGCTTGCCGCGCTCATTGCCGGCCTGGTCGCGACGGGCGCGCTCTACTTTCTCCATCAGCGGGCCTTGCTGATCCGCATGCGCCTGCGCCAGGGCGAGATCCTGGAACTCAAGGTCGCCGAACGAACGCAGGATCTCGCCCGCGAGATCGACATGCGCAGGCGGACCGAAGACGAGTTGCGCCGCGCGCAGGAAGGGCTCATCCATTCCGAGAAGATGGCGGCGCTCGGACGGATGTCGACAGCGATCGTGCACGAAGTGAGCCAGCCGCTTGCCGCACTCGAGGCAACACTGGCGACGGCCGGTGTCCTTGCGGAGAAGGACGAGGCGGTAAAGGTCGGCGAGCGGCTTCTCGACGCGCGCGCTCTCGTCAAGCGCATGCAGCGTACCGTCAAGCACCTGAAGACCTTCGGCCGGAAGGGCGCGTCCGAACTCGAGGCCGTCGACATCGACACCGTCATCCGCAATGCGATCGATCTCGCCGTGCCGCGGGCGAAGGCGCTCGGCGTCGTACCGACCGTCGAAGCGCCGGGCCCGGCTCCCGTCATCACAGCGGTCGCGGTCAAACTGGAGCAGGTGATGCTCAACCTGCTTCTGAACGCGCTCGACGCCGTCGAAGGCCGTCCTGCTCCTTCGGTCATTGTCCAGCGAACCACGGAGGCCGGAAAGGTGAACGTGACCGTCATCGACAACGGGACGGGCATCGCGCCGGAACACCGCGATCGCGTCACCGAACCGTTCTTTACCACCAAGCTGACCGGCGAAGGTCTCGGCCTCGGCCTTTCCATCGCGACCGCGATCGTGCGGGAATACGGTGGCGAAATCACCTTTGCCGAAGCACCCGGCGGCGGTACCATCGCCACGATGTCGATGCCGATCGACAAGCGATCGGCACATCCACTCGAGGCAGCACAATGAGCCGCGGAGACGTTCTCCTCGTCGACGACGACCGCGATCTCCTGAAGGCGGCGACCGACTGGCTGGAGGTCAGCGGGTTCTCCGTGACCGCCTTCCATCGGCCTGAAGAAGCCTATCAGCAACTTCTGCGCTCCGAGCCGGATGTCGTGGTGAGTGATATCCGCATGCCGGGCATCGACGGCATGACGCTCCTGAATTCCGTCATCAAGGTGCGTAGCGACGTGCCTGTCATCCTGATGACCGGCCATGGCGATGTCACGCTCGCGGTCAAGGCGATGAAGCAGGGCGCGGAAGACTTCATAGAGAAGCCATACGACGCGGAGTACCTCCTCTCCGTTCTCGACAAGGCCGTCGAGAAGCGCCGGATGAAACGGGAGATCGCCCGTCTCCAGGGCCTGGTTCAGGAGGAGAGCGGTGGCCCGCCAATCGTCGGTGACAGTCCCGCCATGTGCGCGCTCCGCCGCCGCGTCGCGATGCTGGCCGATGTCGATATCGACGTGCTGATCATCGGCGAAACCGGTTCCGGCAAGGAGCTTGTCGCGCAGGCCCTGCATCGTCAGGGTCGCCGCCGGGCCGGCCCCTTCGTCGCGATCAACTGCGCCGCCCTGCCGGAGAGCATTTTCGAGAGCGAGATCTTCGGCCATGCGAAAGGTGCTTTCACCGGCGCGCTTTGCGAGCGTGAGGGCAAGTTCGAGCATGCCGCCGGCGGAACCGTCTTCCTCGACGAGATCGAATCCATGCCTCTCTCCCTGCAGGCGAAAATCCTGCGTGTGCTTCAGGAGCGGGTGATCGAACGGCTCGGGGAAAACCGGCTGCGGCCGGTCGACGTACGGATCATTGCCGCTGCCAAGAGTGACCTTTCCGGCGAGATTGCTGCCGGAAGATTTCGTGAGGACCTGTTCTATCGGTTAGCGACCGTCGACATTCGAATTCCGCCGTTGCGTCTGCGAAGGGACGATATCGGCCTGCTGTTCAGCCATTTCGCCTCGCTCGCTGCCCATCGCTACGGCCGTGCCGAGCGTGCGGTGTCCGCCGATCTGCTTGCGAGCCTGCAACAGGAGGAATGGAGAGGGAATGTTCGCGAACTCAAGGCGCGGGCAGAGCGCTTCGCACTCGGTCTCGATGAACAGGGCACCGGCATCGTCGCGCAAACGAGTCCACACGGTGAGTTGACCCTGCCGGACCGGCTTGCCGCCTACGAGGTGCAGTTGATCCGGGCGGCGATCGACGAGCACGACGGCAACACGGCGCGCGCGGCCGCGAGCCTCGGCATACCGCACCGGACCCTGAACGAGAAGATCGCGCGGTATGGACTGAGAGGTAGTCGGGAGAAGTCATCGGACCTGTAGTGGACACGGCAACGACGTGTTCTGCGTCCCCCGGGAGGAGACGATGTCCGCGCCTGCCGACACTCCTGTTGCACCACTCGCGTCCCCGAAATGAGCGTATGACCCCAGCCGAGGGGCTCCCGCTTCAATCTCACCCCAGTTGGCTGAACGGACCATTATAGACGGTTCGGGGAGGGATCAATTCCGGGTCCACCTGTATCAGCACCGGGTCGGTAACACCGCTGTCGACCAATTCAAAAGCGGTGGCGATGAGCTGGTTCGAGTTCTGCCGTACCATGTGCACAGGAAATTCCAGGAATGCCGCAAACGGGTCATAGTCGTAGCAGCCGAAGACACTCTGTTCGAATGCTTCCGACGGAAGGTGGACAAACTCGCTGACGATACCTTCGAACGCTCTGATCGAGTTGATGAACAATCCGGCTGGCAATCCGCCGATACGGTCGCTGAGTGCCGAGACCTCGCGGGCGGCGTTACCGGGAGCGTATCCGCAGGTAATGATCTGATCCTCATCAAACGATCCTCGTAGCTCCAGGACCGTCGATCGAAATGCCGAAATTCGGTGTGCAGAGGCAAAGTCGGTTTCCAGACCGCCGATCAGATACGGCTTTGCCCGGACCGGATCGTCCACCTGCGGCATGAGCTCCAGGAGCTTTCGCGTCAACAGTTCGGCGCCGAGATAGTTATTGCTGACGACGGAAGGCGCGTCCTTTCCCGGAAGGTCGACATAGATGTGCGGCACTTGTGCCGCTCTGCAGATCTCGCTGAGCGCGGCGGGATCGGTGACACCTGCGATGAACAGATAGTCGACGGCGTAGGAAATCAGCGTTTCGACAGTTCGGATCTCCTCGGCCGGATTGCGCAAGGTGGATACGATCACCGGGCACCAGCCGCGCTCACGTGCCTGTGCTTCGAAGCTCTGGCTCATCGACGCAAAGAAGCGGTTGTCGTGAACCGGGAGAATGAGGCCGACGAGACCGGATTGCGCGCGTCTCAATCCCCGCGCCTGCAAGTTCGTCGTATACCCGTGCTCAGCCGCCATTTTCTGGATCTTCCTCGCCGTCGCCTCACCAACCCGACGCTTCTTCCACGTTCCGTTCAGTACCGCACTCACGGTCGAAGGAGAGGATCCGCTGAGCTGCGCGATATCGTAGATCGTGAGTTTTTGCCTGGTGTCGGGCATGGGTCGAAACGGTCTCGATGGTCAGGGCTGACAATTGCTCTTGACGAGAAGCTTGTTTCTTGATGTCATAGCACGATCGATTGTGCAAGTGCTATTCCGGCTATTCGCGTGAATGCGGCTTTGATGCTCTGCCTGGACGGGAGCTCAAAGCCACTTCGAGTCGCCGCCTTGCACAATCGATTGTTCAAACAAGTTCGCCCATCGGGGCGGCGCTCTGGGAGGAGTGAAATGATCAAGGCAGTAACCGCAGCTCTGGCGGGTGTTGCGCTCGCCGCATTACTGGCGGCCGGTGCGCAGGCGCAGGATAATCCAACCATGGGTATCGTCGTGAAGATCGGCGGCATTCCGTGGTTCAACGCGATGGAAATGGGGATCAAGGAACGGGGCGAGAAGCTCGGTGTGGATGCTACGATGGTCGGGCCGACCAGCGCAGATCCGGCGCTTCAGGTTCGCGCTATCGAAGATCTGATTGCCAAGGGTGTGGATGTCATCGGCGTCGTTCCCAACGACGAGGCGGCCCTCGAGCCCGTGCTCGAGAAGGCGCGCGCGGCAGGGATCAAGGTTGTTGCCCATGAAGGACCCGGCCTCAAGAATGTCGACTGGGACTTCGAGCTGGCTTCGGTCAAGGGATTCGGCGAGACCCATGCCGAGTTGCTGGCCCAGAAGATGGGTGGCAAGGGCGAGTATGCGGTTTACGTAGGGTCGCTCACCGTGCCGTTGCACAACGCCTGGGCGGACGCCGCGATCGCCTATCTCAAGGAAAAATACCCGGAGATGACGCTTATCGGCGAGCGCTACGGGGTGGCCGAAAGTGTTGACGACAGCCGCAAGACGACGCTCGACCTTCTGGCGGCGCATGCCAACATGACCGGTATCTTGGCCTTCGGCAGCCAGGGTCCGATCGGTGCGGGGCGTGCCTTCGAGGAGCGCCGGCTGATCGGCAAGGTGCATGTCCTCGGGCCGTTCTCGCCCGGCCAGGGGCTGAAGCTCGTGAAAGAGGGTGCAATCGCCGGCGGCTTCATGTGGAATCCCGCCGAGGCCGGCAGGGTCTTCGTGAGCATGGGCAAGATGCTCGTGGACGGCACGGAAATCAAGGACGGCACGGAGATCGAGGGCCTGGGTGTGGTGAGGCCGGACGTCGAGGGTCGCGACATCATCACCGATAACCTGATTCCGATCAACGCGGAGACTGTTCAGGGTCTGGCAGACCTCGGACTCTGACCGTCGTTGCGCAAGGAGGGGCGCAGAAGTGCCCCTCCTTACCTTGCCAGACCTTTCCGTTTGGTCGTGTCCAAATCACAATCAGGGTTTTATCATGAGCACCTTGTACAAGTCGGCCTTGTCCGAACTTGAGAATACGTTCGATCGTCTGGATGACGCCGAGGTCGACAAGGCGGTCGAGATGATCGCCGCTGCCCGAAAGATCGTGGTCTTCGCCGGAGGACGCGAAAAACTACAGATCATGGGCTTCGCAATGCGCCTCTTTCACATGGGGTTGGCCGTGGCGGTCGAAGGAGACATGACCACACCGCCGGTCGGCACGGGCGATCTCTTCATCGTCAGTGTCGGCCCTGGCGAAATTTCGACTGCGCTCGCGCTTCTCGGCGTGGCGAAGGCGGCGGGCGCGAGCATTCTCGTGCTAACGGCCCAGCCTCAGAGGCGTGCGGCCAAATATGCGGATTTCGTCCTGCATTTGCCGGCTCAGACGATGGCCGATGACCAAGGAGAGAAGAAGACCTCTGTTCTGCCGATGGGTTCGCTTTACGAAGGCGCTCTCTTCGTCCTGTTCGAGGTTATGGTCCTCAAGCTGATCGACACGCTCGGCATCACCCCGGAAGCGATGCGCGCCAACCACACCAATCTCGAATAGCTGGCACCGATGACCCTGGTTGAAACAACCACTTCAAAGCCTGCGGCGATCCGCCTCGAGCACGTTTCGAAGAAATTCGGGGGCGTACAGGCTCTCGATGATGTCTCGTTCGAGGTCAATCAGGGCGAGGTGCATTGCCTCGCCGGAGAAAACGGCTGCGGAAAGAGCACGCTGATCAAGATCATCGCAGGCGCCTACACGCCCGAACCCGGGGTGCGGATGGAGTATTTCGGGCAAGTGGAAACCGCTGTCTCGCCGAGTATCGCTCGCAATCGCGGCATTGCCGTGATCTGGCAGGATCTGGCTCTGTTCCCGGAAATGAGCGTTGCCGAGAACATCGCGTTCGAGACGCTTCTGGGTTCGCGTCTGCGCCTGGTCAACCACCGCACCGTGAAGGAAAAGGCCGCCGCGGCTCTAGCACAGTTGGGAGTGGAACTGGACCTCGACGCCCGGTTGAATACACTGCCGATTGCCGGCCGGCAGATCGTGGCAATCGCCCGCGCGTTGGTCGGGGATGCCCGGCTCATCTTCATGGACGAGCCGACCGCATCGCTCACTCAATCGGAAACAAACCGACTGCTCGACATTGTCCGCACATTGTCGACACGCGGCGTGGCCATCGTCTTCGTCAGCCATCGCCTCGCTGAGGTTCTTGCGATTTCGAGCCGCGTGACGGTCCTGCGCGATGGACGTCTGGTCGGTGTTTATCCGACCGAAGGGATGAGTCAGTCACGTCTGACCGAATTGATGACCGGCAAGATGTTCGAGGCCAAGGTGACCGCGCGGGACAAAGCGGGTGAACGAGATGTGCTGGAGGTCGAAAACCTCAGCCGTCGCGGCGAGTTTGACGATGTCAGTCTCAAGATCCGTGCAGGCGAGATTGTCGGCCTGACCGGGCTCATCGGAGCCGGACGCACCGAACTCGGTCACACGCTGTTCGGCATGACGAGGCCTGACAGCGGCATCATCCGCCTGAACGGCAAGACCCTCGATCTCAGGTCCAACCGTGATGCTGTCGCCGCCGGTATCGCCTACGTATCGGAAGATCGCTTGTCTCTGGGGCTCGTGCAGCAGCAGTCGATCGCCGACAACATCGCACTGGCGGTCCTGCCGCGGATTTCCGGTCCGGATGGGTTGATCTCGCGGCGCAAGAAGCAGCAACTGGTGTCGAAATGGTTGGCGGACCTGGCCATCAAAATCGGGTATCCTACGGATCCCGTTTCAACATTGTCCGGCGGCAACCAGCAGCGGGTCGTGCTTGCCAAGTGGCTAGCCACCGAGCCGAAGGTTCTCATCCTCGACGCACCGACGGTCGGGGTGGATGTCGGCGCGCGGGCGGGAATTTTCGCGATTGTCCGGCGACTGGCCGAGCAAGGCCTGGCTATCCTGTTGATCTCCGATGAGGTGCCCGAAGTCTATCTGAACGCGGACCGCGTGCTGCACATGGCTGCCGGTCGCATCGTCAATGAATTCGATCCGAGCAAGATTGAACTCCGCGCGATGGAGGAGGCTGTCTATGGCTAAGTTCATGCGCAATCACCCGACAGAAATACGGCTGTCGATTGTACTGATCTCTATATGCGTCGGCTTGTCTTTCGCTTCAGGCAGCTTCTTCACGCTGCCGAACCTCACGGCGCTTCTGAACAATAGCGCGGTCAATCTCATTTGGGCGGCCGGATTGCTTGTGGTGCTGATCGCGGGTGGGATCGACATCTCGTTCGCGGTTGCCGCATCGGTAGTCCAGTATCTGGCGGTCTACGTCTTTTCCGCGATCGGCGGCGGCAACTGGCTCGCCGGGTTCTTGGTCGCCGGAGGGCTCGGGATCGGGCTGGGCTTCATAAACGCCATCCTCATTCATCACTTCCGCATCATCTCCATCGTAGTGACCATCTCTACGTTCAACGCCTTCTTCGGGTTGTTGATGTTCTTCACGAGCGGGAAGTACCTCTATAATTTGCCCGATTGGTGGACGGGACGGGTCGTTCTCTTCGAACGGCAGGCGGCGGATGGAACCTGGGCCGAGATCACCCTTCCGGTCGCCGTCATGGTGACAGCGCTCGCGGCGACCTGGATTCTGATCCGCCACACTACCACGGGGCGCCAGCTCTACGCATTCGGCGACAACCCGGAAGGCGCGCGCAGGCTCGGCATCAATATCGGCCTCATGCAGTTCATTGCGTTCGGCTGGTGCGGGTTGATGGCGGGGATAGGCGGGCTGATGCAGGCGCACATCGTCCAGGAAGTCGTGCCAAACGCGCTGATAGGCCGCGAGCTGGATGTCCTGGCGGCGGTGGTGCTCGGCGGCGCCCGTCTGGGAGGTGGACGCGGTTCGGTGCTCGGCTGCGTGCTCGGTGTCTTGCTGGTCGCCGTCACCCAGAACGGACTGAACCTGCTGAGTATCTCGCCCTTCGCGTTCAAGATGGTGGTCGGCGCGATCATTCTGATCGCCATTTCGACCTCGAATCTCAATTTTTCCGGCGTTGCCGCAAGCAGACACCGCAAGGACTAGCATGAACACGCTCGTTGCATGGCTGAACAAATACCTAGGCGCCGAGATTGCAGGGCTCCTCGTCTTCCTGTTCGCCGTCATTGTCATCTTCGGACTAGCCTCGCCGCAATTCCTGACGCTGGCAAACTTCGGATCCATCGCGTTCCAACTGCCGGAACTGGGCCTGCTGACCCTTGCGATGCTGATGCCGATTATTTCTGGCGGCTTCAACCTGGCGATCATCTACACGGCCAATATCTGCGGCTTGACGCTGGCCTACGTGCTGCAGATCCACGGCGGTTCGGATGCGCCGATGTGGACCTTCATCGTCGGGGGTGGGGCGGCTCTCATCGTCGGTGCGGCCGCCGGATGCTTCATGGGCTTGGTCATCGCCTATATCGGTGCCCACCCTATCCTCGTGTCTCTTGCCATGATGATCTTTCTGCGGGGGCTCGGCGAATTCCTGACTAAAGGTGGCGATATTTCCAACTTTCCCGCCTATCTGCACCCCATCGGACACGGATTTGTCCTCGGCATACCAGTTCCGCTCCTGATATTCGCCTTGGCCGCACTCGCCTGGCACATACTGCTTGGTCGTTCCCGTCACGGCTTCTCGGTTTACATGATCGGGTCGAACATCAAGGCGACTGTCTATTCCGGGGTTCATACCAAGCGAACATTGACGCTGATCTACACGTTGTCAGGGCTCATGTGCGCCGTCGCCGGTATTCTGATGCTGGCCCGGTTCAATTCGGTCAGGGTCGGCCACGGAGAAGCGCTGCTTCTCGTCACCGTCCTTGCGTGCTTCCTGGGTGGGGTCGACCCCTTCGGAGGCTTCGGTCGCGTGGTCCCGGTCGTGCTGGCCCTCGTCATACTCCAGGTCCTGTCGTCCGGCCTGAATCTCCTCGGCGCCAACCAGCATCTGTCGACTGCGGTCTGGGGCATCTTTCTGGTCGCGGTGATGGTCCTGCGCTGGCTCGCCGGGAAAACAAAACTCTTCAGCAGTAGGAAAGGCTAGGATCATGCAAGGATTTGGTGTGCACACCAGCATGTGGACCATGAACTGGGATCGCGCTGGCGCTGAAAAGGCGATCGCCGCGGCCGTCGACTACAAGATGGACTTCATCGAGATCGCACTTCTCGACGCCCCGTCGGTCGAGGCCGGTCATACGCGTGCGTTGCTCGAGAAGCATGGTCTTCGGGCGGTATGTTCCCTCGGTTTGCCTGAGCCGGCCTGGGCTTCGCAGCGCCCGGAGGCAGCCATTGCCCATCTGGAGACGGCGATGGAGAAGACGGCTGAAATGGGGGCGCTGGCGTTGACCGGCGTGACCTATGGCGGCATCGGGGAGCGCACGGGAGTCTCTCCGACAAAGGTCGAGCTCGACAATGTCGCTCGCGTTCTCGACGCTGCCGCCAAGCGCGCGAAGTTTCTCGGCATCGACCTCGGTATCGAGCCGGTCAATCGTTATGAAACCCATCTCATCAATACGGGTTGGCAGGCGGTTGAAATGATCGAGCGGGTCGGCGCGGACAATATTTTCATCCACCTCGACACCTACCACATGAACATCGAGGAGAAGGGCGCGGCCAATGGGATTCTCGATGCACGAGACCACCTGAGGTACATCCATCTTTCGGAGAGCGACCGAGGCACGCCCGGTTGTGGTACCTGTGACTGGGACGAGATCTTCGCGACGCTTGCGGCCATCGGCTTCAAGGGCGGCCTGGCCATGGAGAGTTTCATCAACATGCCGCAGGAATTGGCGTTCGGCCTTTCGGTGTGGCGGCCGGTCGCCAAAGACGAGGCGGAGGTGATGGGAAGCGGGCTGCCTTTCCTGCGCAACAAGGCCAGACAGTACAAGCTGATCTGAACGTCTGGCCGCCCGCTCGCGCGGTGGCATTTCTTACGGGGCATCCATGCAGACGATAACGTTGCCGGTCTTGGCCGATCTTCTCACCTTGCGTCCGCGCGGCACGCGTTTCCTCGTTGCCGTGGCGGGAGCGCCGGCATCCGGCAAATCCAGGCTGTCTGAGGAACTGGTAGAGAGGCTGGAGCAGCGCCAGCCGGGACGCGCGGCTATCCTGCCGATGGACGGCTATCACTATGACGATGCCCTCCTGAAGCAGCTTGGTCGTCATGCTCGGAAGGGCGCGCCGGACACTTTTGATGTCGGCGGGCTGTGCCATATGCTTCAGCGCTTGCGGGAGAACACGGGTGAAGCGATCGCTGTCCCTGTTTTCGACCGCGGCATCGAGACAGCGCGGGCGGGCGCGCGGCTCATTCCCGCAGCGGCTGACATCGTTGTGGTCGAAGGCAATTACCTGCTGCTCCGCCGACCGCCTTGGTCGGCGTTGAAGTCGTTTTTCGATCTCACGGTCATGGTGGTCACCCCGGAGACCATTCTTCGGCAACGGCTTACGAAAAGATGGGAGTTTTATGGTCTCCCGCCATCGGAGATTAGCCGCAAAATAGAGGAAGTAGACCTGCCCAACGGCCGCTTCGTCGTACAGGAAAGCGCCGCCGCCGAGTACCGGATCGACAACGCCGTGGCGGTGTAGAGCCGATCGGCGCGCCGACTTCCGAATTGCATCCGATAAAATGTTCCCGTTGCTCGACGACTTCCTGGAGGACGCGGCGCTGCAGGCGATCGCCGGTGAAAACAATCTCGCAGAGACTGCCTTTCTCGTGCCGGACGGTGAGGATTACTGTCTTCGCTGGTTTACACCGACCGTGGAGGTGCCTTTGTGCAGGCACGCCACCCTCTCGCCAGCGCCGCTGCCGTGATCGAGCGTTTGTCGCCGTATCGGCGGCGTGTCGTCTTTCATTCGATCAGTGGGGTGCTGACCGTCGATCGTCGGCCCGACGACTACGTGATGAATTTTCCGGCCCGTCCGACCGAGCCTGTCGAGCCGCCTCCGGGACTGACTGAAGCGCTCGGAGCGCGGCCGGTCGAGGTGGCGACGGACCACTTCAATTACCTCGTGCTGCTCGAGAGTGCCGGACAGGTGCGGAGCCTCTCCCCCGATATGGCAGTTATCAACCGGCCGACCGTACGGGCGTGATTGTTACGGCCTCAGGCGATGACGGATACGACTTTGTCAGCCGCTACTTCGCGCCGGCAAAGGGGATTCCTGAAGATCCGGTCACCTGTAGGGCGCATTGCGCTCTGACGCCGTACTGGGTGGAGCGCCTGGGCAAGACGGACTTTCTGGCCTTTCAGGCGTCCAGGCGCGGTGGTGAGATCGGGCGCCGTCTTCTCGGCGAGAGGGTCGAGCTCGCGAGCGCCTGCGTCTTCTATCTCGAAGGGCACGCTGAGGTCTGACGTCGCGTCTCTGTGGCCACATCCAACTCCCAAACGTTCGCGAAGTTCTCTGGAGCAAAGCGGAAATGGGTCTGCTCACTCGGGCCGAGGTGTGGCGGACATCGGAGCAAACCGTATGACATTATGGTGGCGCTGCGGGGACGATCGGATCACTTCTGCGCCGATACGTCGCCGGAGAAACGCCATAAGCCCGTTTGAACGCCTTGCTGAATGAGGAGGCGGTGTCGTATCCGCAGCGTTCCGCCACGTGGTCGAGCGTCACGGCGGTTTCCTTCAGCCAACGGGCGGCGATCTGCATCCGCCAGCCCGTAAGGTATTCGATGGGTGACATGCCAATCCGGGACGCGAATTTCTCGGCGAGAATGGTCTTGGAAATGCCCGCGCGCCCGCAGAGTTCGGCAATGGACCACCGATGCCAGGGCTCGCGGTGAATCAGTTCCAGAACTGTGGCGATCCGGCGATCCTTCATGGCCGCAAACACGCCCTCGCGCACCAGTTCCGCTTCGATGCAATGTCGGACCAACAGAATGAAGAAGCCGTCACAGAGGCGCTCGATCACCGCCTCGCTGCCGAAACGGGAATGCTCGGACTCGGCGATAACCAGTTCGATCAGGCTTGAAAGGCTGTCGCTGGCATCCTTCTTCCGGATGACGATTTCGGCGGGCAGGGCATGCCAGAGCGGCGACTGCGGCGCAGTGAGCTCGATCTCGCCGCAGATGAAGCCTGTGTCGCCTGCCGCCCAAGTGGTCAGATCGCCGCTCGCGTTGTCCAGCGGGACATGGTCAGGACTGTAGGACAGGTAGTGTTCCGCGGCATGGGGCAAGAATACCATCAGGTCGCCCTCGGCCAGTTCCAGCGGTCCGTTGATCGCGGGAGAGTGGACCCATCCGTGTCCTTTGCCGACAAGGTGAAACCAGATCGAGCTGTCCGAATTGTGGTCCATCGTCCATTGTCCGCACACCCCGCCGGCATAGGCGAGCTTTGCGCGCAGGTTGAGGCCATTGGCCAAGGCTGTCAGTGCGTCCAACGTCATCTTCCGGACAGGCGGACATGAATTCCGGAATCCCTCACATGGGGTCCTGTGCTCGCCATCGCTACAGTCTCCGGGCGATCACGGGGTGCGTTTGCCACAGCGCTCTTCCGACGTTTCGCAAATTAAACCTGTGTTGACAATGGAGACTGGACGATGGCCGAGATAGCACGATTGACACTTGACCGCGTGGATGCCGATGCCGCCGAACCCACTGTGAAGGCCCTGCTCGACGGGACCCGGAAGTCCCTCGGCTTTGTGCCGAACATGTATGCCAACATGGCCAACTCGTCCGGCTTGCTGGACACCTACATGGTCGGTTACAAGCATTTTCGGGCGGAGAGCCATCTCGCTCCTGCCGAGCAGGAGGTCGTGCTCCTGACCATCAGCCACGAAAATCGCTGCCAGTATTGCATGGCCGCGCACAGCATGGTCGGCGAGAAGATGTCCAACGTACCGGCGGCGGTGCTCAGCGCGCTGCGCGCCGGAAACACTCTGCCTGACGCGCGGTTGCAAGCGCTTTCGCTGTTCACGCGATTGATGGTGAAGGGCCGCGGAAATCCGTCGCCCGGGGAGCTTCAGGCCTTTCTTGCCGCTGGCTTCAGCGAGCGCCACGTCCTCGAGATCATTCTCGCGATCGCGGTGAAGACCATCAGCAACTACGCCAACCATCTCTTTCATACCGAATTGGATGCGGCTTTCGCCGGCTACCGCTGGGATGCCTGACGGCGGTTCGAGAACATGGCGCGGGCGGCCTTTTGCCGTCCCGTTGCCCGCCAACACGGCGTATTTCCACTGGCCTCTCAATTCGGATATCCGATCATGACATCGAAATGGAGAAGGAGCTGGGTCTCTCTTATGGGCCAGCCGCTCTGGGTCAGGCTGTGGCTTGTCGTTCTGGCCCTGACGAACATGTCGTCCCTGGCACTTCTTGACACGGACAGCGGCCGCTGGACAGCGGCGGCATTCGCGGCTGTGGGCGTGTTCAACATGCCCATGGTCTATATTCAGGGTGGCCTTACGCGGCTGCTGTCGGTTCCGCATGTCATATGGATTCCGCTGCTGATTCATCTCATCCGGAGGCTATTCGTCGATCACGCAATCGCGCCGGGCAGCGACGAGTACATTTTTGCGGCCGCAGTTGTCGTGGTGAACGGGATCTCCCTCTTGTTTGATGCGCTCGAGAGCTGGCGCTGGCTGGCGGGCCGCCGGGAGATACTGGGGTTGCACAAGGCCGGACGCGACACTGTCCGATAGGCTACAACAGGAGCTGTCTTCCACCGGCAGCGGCAGCGTCGGCCTCATCATGGGTGACCATCAGAACCGGAAGTCTCTGCTCTTTTCCATGCGCGAAGACGAACGCACGAACGTCATCCCTGAGGCCATTGTCCAATTTCGAAAAGGGCTCATCGAGAAGCAGGGCGTCCGGCCGGGCCAGCAAAGTGCGCATCAATGCTACACGCGCGCGCTGTCCTCCGGACAGGGTCGCTGGGTCCCTGTCCGCAAAACCATCAAGGCCGGCGCTTTCGAGGGCGTGCTCGACGCATCTCCTGCGTTCCTTACGTCCCTTGACGTCCGCAGAAAGGCCAAAGGCAAGGTTGTCGCCAACCGAGAGATGCGGAAACAAGAGATCGTCCTGAAACAGAATTCCGATCTTGCGCTTCTCTGCCGGGGTGTCGGTGATGTCTCTTCCCCCGATACGCACCGTGCCGCTCGCCTTGAAACCGCGGTCCAGATGTCCACCGATGAAGGAGAGCAGCGTTGATTTGCCGATGCCGCTCTTGCCCATGATGGTGACGATTTCACCGGGCGCGACGGTCAGGCTGAGGTCCGAGATCAGCGATGACGTCGCGCCGGGTGCGGCTATTGAAATCTCTTCGAGTACGAGCTGGTTCATACTGTCACTCCGTTGAGTTCGCGACGGCCGGCGTAGATCATTCCGGGAAGAGAGAAGGCGATGCCGTAGACGAGCAAGGGGACCAGGGCCTGAAGGGCTGCATAGACACCTATGATCCTGCGATCCCCGCCGGACGAGAGCGTTACCGCCTCGGTTGTGAGCGTGGCAATTCGGCCGGTTCCCAGGAAAAGCGTCGGCAGATATTGGGCGGCGCTCACAGCAAAGCCGATGGCTGTGGCGGCCAGCAGTGGACGCAGGAGAAGTGGGAGTTTGAGGCGGAACAGGGTTCTGAGCGGCGACGCGCCGAGCGCCGCCGCTGTTCGTACATAGCGGCGGTCCAGTGCTCGCCATGGATCGCTGAGCGCCAGCATCACGTAGGGAAAAACAAAAAGCGTGTGGCCCCAAAGGACTGCGGCCAGGGAGCCGTCTATCCCTGCGCGCAGGAAAGTGACTTGAAGCCCGTAGAGGAAGCCGATCTGCGGCAGGAGAAGAGGCAGATAGAGCATGACCGGTGCACCAGGCAGAAGCCTGCGTCCACTCCGGTCCTCGCCTTCGAGCCAGAGGATTGCCAGGAGGAGCGAAAGCAGGGTCGAACCGAATCCGAGACCTGCGGTGTTGGCGAGCGCCCGGAGCCAGCCGCTGGCCGATCGCACCCAGATGGACGTCGTGAAGGATGAGGGCATGGCATCCGGGAAGGACCAGCGCCAGGTGAACGACCACACGATCAACGACAAGATTGCCGTGAAGCCGGCCGCAAAGAGCGCCAGGACGCAGACGGTCGCGAACCGGATCAAGGGCTCGCTTTCAAGCCCCCTGCCGCCTCGGCGGATCGTCGCTCGACCCGCGGCGGCGACCAGCTTTTCGCCGAGCCACCAGCCCGATATTCCCGCAACGACCATGGCGATCTGAAGGATCGAGGCCGCGGCCGCCGGCAACAGCAGATCGACATCCGCCGCCATGAACCACCGCATGGCCGCGACGGAGAGAACCGGCGGATTTGAAGGCCCGAGAATGATCGCCATGTCGACGACGGAGAGGGCAAAGGCAAGCACGGCATAAACCGGAAGCCGGATCTGGCGGTAGACCTGGGGGAAGATGATCTTGATCCAGATGACGCCGTGGCCGTAGCCGAGCGCGCGTCCCGCGGCCAATTGCTGGCGGGCGGAGACCTGGTTGAGCGCGGCAATGATCACGAGGAGCAGAAAAGGGACTTCCTTGACCAGGAGTCCGAGGACCAGCGAGAGGCCCGCCGGATCGTGGACCGTCGTAATGGCGGGAGGCACTCCCCACGTCGTCGCCCAGGGACTGAAGAGCCGCGCCAGCCAGCCTGAAGGCGCAATCAGGAATGCGATCCCGATCGCCATCGCCGCATGGGGTGTCGCCAGCAGGGGGGACAGCATACGTTCGGCTCGCCGTGTGTCGACGCGTCCATGCACGGACGCGCAAAAGGCAACGGCAAGTCCGAGCGATAGCAGTGTGGACAGAAGTCCGGTGAACACCGTTAGGCGAAGGCTGGTCCAGACGCCTGGCAAGGAGGCAAGCGCAGTCCAGGCGTCCAGGCTCAACGTGTCGGCGCCGATGGCGGGAAGGATCCCGAATGCCGGGAGCAGCGTCTCCCAGAAACCAAGGGCAATGGGAGCGACGAAGCCGCCACAAAGAATGGCGGCTCCACAGAACTGCAACCAGATGCCGGTGCGACTGCTCATTTCGTGTAGCGCTTTGCCCATTCCTCCGAAAGCCGGGTCATCCAGGATGCATGGGGCTCGAGCAAGGTTGCTCCAAGCTCGGCGTTGCCGGGCAGGGCAGGGGATGTCGGCAGAGAGGCAAAGAGCGCCTTCTGTTGTTCATCCAGCTTGTTCTGATCGAGGACAGAGAAGCTGCCGAGAACGGATATATCCTGCGCATGGGCCTGTGTCGCAGGCTCCAGCAGGAAGTCTGCAACGACCTCCGCTCCTTCCTTGTGTGCCGCATTGAAGGGGATTGCGACGAAACTGATATTGCCGATGGTCCCACCGTCAAGCGAATAGGTTCGGATCGTGTCGGGCAATTGACCACCGGCGATGGCGGCAGCGGCGCTGGCCGGATCGAAAGACATCGACATGTCGATCTCTCCGTCGTTCAGCAACTGCTGCTGGGCGGAACCATTGGCAGGGAACGTCGTTCCGGCCTGCCAGAGGTTCGGTCGCAATGCGTCATACCAGGCCCAAAGCCGCGCCGATGCTGTCTCGAAGCTGGCGTCGTTCACAGGGGCTTGCAGGACGCTGCGGTCAGGTGCGAGTTCGATCAGGGCCTGTTTGAGAAATGTGGCGCCCATAAAGTTGCTGACATCGGGATGGGTAAAACGTCCCGGATGCTCCTTTGCCCATTCGAGCAGCGCCTTCATGGACTTCGGTGGTGCTTGAACCCGCGCGGAATCATAGTTGAAGACGAACTTGGCGAGCCGCCAGGGCGATTCGTAACCCTCCACCGGGACCGTGAAATCCACCGATGCCGCGGAGTTCGCGCCGAGGTCGAGGAACCGAGCATTTGGCAGTTCATTTACGAACGGGCCGTGCAGAAGTCCCTTTTCTTTCATCGAGAGAAAATTGGGACCGTTTATCCAGATCAGGTCGACGGAACCTCCTTCGGTCTTGCCCGCAGCCTTCTCCGCGATAACGCGGGTCACGGCTTCCGCCGTATCGGTCAGCTTGACCTGTTGAATGGTCACTCCATAGCGCGCCTTGACCTGTTCGCCCGCCCAGGAGATGAAGGCGTTGGTTCGTTCGTCTCCACCCCATGCGTTCCAATAGACGGTTTGGCCGCGCGCTTTGGCGAGGGTGTCGTCCCAGCGGTCGTCGGCGAGGGGGCTTCCCGCTGAGATCAACAGCGCTGCGGTCACCAAAAGAACGTTCTTCATGAAGTCTCCCATGGAAAAGATAGGCGTATGGGCATTGGTCGCCGGAGCAGCTAAGTTCTTACATCCGAGCCGACGTCTTTCTGCGTGAAGGCGACCCATCCCTGACGCCAGCGGGTTACCGTCGTGATCAGGCATATCGCGGCGTAGGAAAACGCGATGAGCGGAAAATGATTTGGCCAGAGACACATCGCGACGAAGACGGCAATCGTCTCCGCTCCCTCTGCAAGGCCGCCCAGATAATAGATCCCCTTTTGCGGGTAGTCCGCGGCCGTCAATCCGCGCTTCGCGGCGATGATGGCAAATGCGAGGAAGCTCGACCCCGTTCCCATGAACGACGCAACCAGGATTGCCGCGGGCAGGGCATTCACGGCCGGATCGGCGATCGCGAAGCCGACCGGCACCGCAGCGTAGAAGAAGAAGTCGAAGGCAATGTCGATGAACGCGCCCCGGTCGGTCGGCCCGGCCGCCCGCGCAACCGCTCCGTCAAGGCCGTCGAACAGCCGATTGAGCAAGATGGCGAGAAGTGCCTCATGGTACAGGCCGAATGCCAGGAGCGGAACGGCCGACAATCCGACGGCGAAGCCTGAAAGGCTTATGACGTCCGCATGAACTCCATGCTTGGCCACCTGGCTTGCGACCGGCTGCAAGATCCGTTTCTGCAGAGGCAGGACGTAGCGATCGATCATGCGCGCTCTCCGCGCCGGTAGCGGTGGAAGGTTTCCAGAAACGATTGCACGCGGCGAGAGACGTGGGCGCGTCGCCACTCTCCGGCGACATACTTGTTGGCCTCGGCCAGGGTCGGGTAGGTGTGGATCGTGGACAGGATCTTGTTGAGGCCGAGCCCGTGCTTCATCGCCAGCACGAACTCCGCGAGAAGGTCGCCGGCATGTTCGCCGACGATGGTCACCCCGAGCAGAGTGTCCTTGCCGGGAACCGTCAGCACCCTGACGAAGCCGTGCGCCGTTCCATCGGCGATCGCCCGGTCGAGGTCATCGATGCCGTAGCGAGTCACTTCGAAGGGAATGCCTTGTTCGCGGGCTTCCTGTTCGTTCAGGCCGACGCGAGCCACTTCCGGATCGATGAAAGTCGTCCACGGAACAACCCGGTAGTCGGCCCTGAACTTCTTGAACGTGCCAAACAGCGCATTGACCGCAGCAAACCAGGCCTGGTGTCCCGCCGTATGGGTGAACTGATACGGGCCAGCAACATCGCCGGCGGCCAGAATGTTGGGGTAGATCGTTTCGAGGTAGGCGTTTGTCTCGACAGTGCGCCCGACCGGTATTCCCAGTTCCTCGAGACCGAAGCCTTTCAGGCGAGGAGACCTGCCGACCGCGCAGATCAGTTCATCGAATGCGATCCGCTGCTGCTCGCCATCCTTTTCGACGATGATTGCCTTTTCGCCATCATGGACTTCGCAGGAAAGCGCCCTGTGCCCCGTGAGGACGCGAACGCCATCGTTCTGCAGTGCCTCGAGCGCATAGTTCGACACATCGTCGTCTTCGCGGACGAGCAGTCTCGGTGCCATTTCGATCTGTGTCACGCTGGACCCGAGACGGGCGAAGCTCTGGGCGAACTCGCAGCCGATGGGGCCTCCACCCAGGACCACCAGCCGTTTTGGCGGCACGTCGAGGTCGGCAAATCGGTCCCACAGGGTGTCGGAGGTCAGGTAGCCGACCTCGTCGATGCCCGGGAGCGGCGGGACGAATGGACTGGCGCCGGTTGCAATGATGATGGCTCGGGTCGTGAGCGTCCGGACCTTGCCGTCCGGGAGGGTGATCTCGACGGTCCATGGATCCCTGATGCGTGCATGACCCCGCAGCACCTCGACGCCGAGCCCTTCGTATCGCTCGACGCTGTCGTGTGGCGCGACTTCGGCGATGACATCGTGAATTCGCCGCATGACGCGGCGAAAGGAAAAAGCCGGTTCGGTCGCCAACAGACCATACTGATCGGCGTTGCGTATCTGCTTGGCAAGCTTGGCGCTTTTGATCAGGGCCTTGCTTGGCACGCAGCCGTAGTTCAGGCAGTCGCCGCCCATCTTGTGGGCTTCGACGAGCGTGACCTTGGCCTTGACGGCTGCAGCGATATAGGCGCTGACGAGGCCGGCGGCCCCTGCGCCGATGACGATCAGATTGCGATCGAAGCTGCGGGGTTTGCGCCACCGGCGATAGACCTTGCGTTGCTTCCAAAAGGCGAGCATCCGCCTGGCGATCCAGGGAAAGACGCCGATCAGGGCGAACGAGGCGAGGATGCCCGGCGACAGGACATCACGGGCATTGTCGATTTGCGCCAGTTGTGTTCCCGCGTTCACATACACGGCGGTCGCCGGCAGCATGCCCAGCTGGCTGACCCAGTAGAAGGTCCGGGCACGAACGGGGGTCAGGCCCATGACCAGGTTCACGACAAAGAAGGGGAACACGGGAATGAGGCGCAGTGTGAACAGATAGAATGCGCCGTCCTTCTTGAGGCCATCGTTGAACGGTGCAAGACGCGAACCGTAGCGTCGCTGCACGACATCGTGGAGAAGAAGCCTGGACACAAGAAAGGCGAGGAGTGCGCCGAGGCTCGAGGCAAAAGAGACGATCAGCAATCCGCCCCAGAAACCGAAAAGTGCACCGCCGGCCAAGGTCATCAACGTGCCGGCAGGTACGGAAAACGCAGCAACGGCGACATAGGTGCCGAAGTACAGAAGGACCGAGGTCAGCGGCTTGTCTTCGACCGTCGCGGTGAGGAAGGCCATATTCGCCTTCAGCTCGGGCAGGGAGGGGATGTGTTCCCTGCCATATACGTAAACGATGCCCGTGACGATCCCTATGAGGGCGACAGTAATTGCGCGTTTCAAGTTCCACCCCGGAGAAAGAGCCTTCATGCCCTTTCGTCGTGGAACCGGGCGTAATCTTACAGCCGGCCGAACTCAGTCCTGCTTTTTCGGGCTTTCGTCCTGCCCGGCTCCGGAGCAGTAGAAACGGGACATTTGCCGCAGGTCGCGAACCTGAGACGTGAAGTTGCGACAGCCGGAACACATGGCAATATGCGCGTTCAGTTTGAGACGCTCCATCATCGTCAGTTTGCGTTCCATCGCCTGCGAGGCGAGCCCGGTTGCCGTCCAGCAGTTCAGCATTCGGCGGTCTCCTTTGCGAACCAGTGGCTTTCAAGGCAACCGCGCAGGCGGAGCCTTGCCCTGTGAAGCAGGACATTGAGGTTCGAAACCGTAATGTCGGCTTCGGCGCATATTTCCGTCGTCGCCATTTCGAGGAATTCGCGCATCATGAAAATCCGCCCCTGTTGGGCGGGCAGGTGATTGAGGCAAGCGTCGAACACGCGCCAGAACTCCTTGCCAAGCAGTTCATCTTCCGGGTTTCCCCAATCCGTCGGCCGGTCCTCCGGTCGCCACATGCCGCGGCGATCGAAGAGCTCCGTCGTCTCTTCGTCGTCGGATTCAAAGTTCAGGAGGGGCTGGATTTCGGCTCGCCGTTGACGTTGCCGGATCATATCGACGATCTTGTTCTTCAGGATTGCGAAAACCCAGGTTCGAAGGGCGGAGCGACCGCCAAAGGACGTGGCATTGCGCAGAGCGCCGGTGAGTGCCTCCTGAACTGCATCTTCCGCGGCGATCGGATCCGAAAGCTGCAGGGTCGCGAACTTCAGCATCTGGGCACGAAGATCAGTGAGAAACGCAGGGTCGTCGAAAGTAACGGCAGTCAGGTTCATCATTCCCCCTTGCGCTTCATTGCAATACGCACCGCACTGTACGTTGCGACACAATACGGCACGGCGTAGTTCAAGACTACATGCGGCCACGACGGGGCGTCTCCGGACAATACGGTTCCCCCTTGATTGATGAGATTGAGGACCGTGCCGACAAAGAGCGAGATCCGAACCGCATTCGTGACGATGGAACGCTGCAAGGCCACGGCAAAGAACTCCTGCATCTTTAAGACCCTGCCTCATTCAGCCCTGGCGAAAACGTTTGATGAAATTGCGATCGATCCTGTCCTTCCAGCACCAGGCCCATCTCCCCACAGCCCCCAGACCACCCCACGAGAGGATCGCCTTGTCCGGTCCCGACACCAGTAGATAGAGGGACCGTTGTCTGGCCCTGTAGGGTCGAAGGGGTCGATCCTTGGCTGCCGCGATCAGGTTGTGCGCCAATATCGGTCCCGCCCGCACCGCATGTACACCGGATCTCGTTGTGGCGTTGTCCAAGCGGGCAGACACGTCTCCCGCCGCAAAAACATTGTGATGCGATACGCTTCTGTGAAAGCTGTCGACCGCAACAAAGCCGTTGTCGCTGAGACCCAGCCGCGATCGGGCCAGAAATGCCGACGGTCGAGCCCCTGTCGCGGCGATCACGAAATCCGCCTTTACCAGTTCGCCGCCCGGCAAGAGTACGCCGTCTTCAACCCCTGCCGCCCGCTCGTGCAGGATCGTGATCCCAGCGGCCTCGAGCGCAGACTGCATGTGTCGCTGGACCATGGGATTGTGGCCGGAAAGCAGTCCGGAGTTGCCCGTGACCAGTGTGACCGAGCATTCCCCATCGGCCGCCGACAGCGCTGTCTTCACGGCGATCGATAATTCGGCCCCGGCCGCTCCTCCGCCCACGACCACGATGCGCGAGCTTCGGAGCGCTGCGAGCTGATTGAAGACCTTTCGCCACAGTTCGCAAAACTGCTCGATCGGCTTGACGGTCAGCAATCGCTCGGACAGGCTTGCCAGCCATTCGACATTGGTCTCGCTGCCCGTATCGAGCGACAGAAGATCGTATTCGAGATGGCTGCCATCTCCCAGGCACAGGAGGTTCCGGTCCGCATCCATGGCGGCAACACGGTCGAGGATCAGGCGCACACCAGCCTGTGACGCCAGAGGGCGCACGTCCACGCGGCAGTCGCCGTTGTCGTATCTTCCCATGATCCAGCCGGGAAGCATGCCCGAGTAGTATTGCCAGCGAGACGGCGTTACCAGCGTAACGTCGAGCGCAGCTTCACGGCGCTTCGCCAAGGCCTCCAGCACGATCAGATGGGCGTGGCCGCCGCCGACAAGGACCAACCGCATGGCCGTCAAACAAAGTGCTTCGCAAGGAGGGCCCGCGCTTTGCTGCTTCGTGTATTGTCAGAAAGATCCTCCTTGGATACGTAGAGGAACGTCGTGCCGGCACCAAGAAAGAGCGAACCGGCACCCTGATCCACGCCGAGAACGCTTCCCGCGACACCCAGGCCTTGAAGCAGGCGTTCTATCTCTGGCCTGATCTGTTTATAGGGGCGGAGCGCCGCGAACAGGATCGGCAGCGACGGATTTGCCTGCCGGACACTCTTGAGAACGTCCGCTGCGCCAGCGGTGATCGATGATGACACGGCAAGCGAAATGACTGCCCCGACGCAGGCGCGCGCATGGCCGGCAAGATCATCGACGTTGTCGGGTCGCTGGACCGAATACCCGCCCTGTTCCAGCCAGGGCTTCATTTCGCTAACGATGAATGGATGTGGCCGGGCCAGCAATACCTGTCTGCTCATGGATTGTTTCTTTCCCTCTGCGATTTCGTCGCATCTGATAGGTCATCTGTCGTGAGAGGTCGGCGTTTCTTACAGGCCAATCAAGAAATCATGTGGCGGATGATCTTGCTTGCGCGCGGTGTGAAGGGGCCCCGAACTGCTCCAGGGCTGCAATCGGGCCGCGTCCTTGTATAGGCCATAGGTCACCTGGTTGCCGGCGAGCGTCATCCGGCATGCCGTGGGTCCGGTGCCGGTCAGGCCGTTGTCGAGCGAAATCGTATAAGTGGTGCCGGCCGTACAGGTTGCGGCGACGTTGCCGCTGGCATCCACTGCCGACTTTAATCCGGACGACAGGAGAAGAAGGTGTTCGGGGTCGCCCGCACGGTTGACCATCGGCAGCTTCACGGTGAGTGAGAACTAAAGTAGAGTCTATTGATATGCGTCATGGAAGCAGGGGTGCGTCGAGGAGAACGTGAAGCGTATCCGAGATCCGATTGCACGGATCGAAACCTGACACTTCGGAGCGATGGCGATGGAATACGAACTCGACCTGGACGCGGCGCATGTCGTCGAATGGCTGAAGCGGGAGCTTGCATCGGGCGGGAGGTCCCGATTCGAGATAGATGCGAGCAAGATGTTTTTCACGGACGATGCCGGCACTCAGCTCGAGGCGATCGCGGAGACCGACGACCTCCAAGCCCTTTCCACCGTCGGGATTCTGGAAGTGAAGCCATTGGTGGACAGCGGCGGACACTGGCTGCTGCGGATCAGGATTGAAGACGTCCTAGGGAGCGGCCTACCCGAGGGAGGAGCGGTGTCCGACGAGTCGGAGGAGATGACTCTCCAGGGTTTCGAAGAGGATTTCGTGAAACCTGATCGGGGAACGGCCCAAGTGACGGTCGAGCTGGAAACCGATCAGGACCGGCAGAAGTTCGAACGGTTTCTGAGCGATGTTCAGACGGACAGACATGCATCTTGAAGAGGTTACGGAGGATCTCATGTTCGGACTCGAACCGGAAAGGATACGCAAGATCGTCGATGAACTGCGTGGGCGCCTGTCGGGGGAAAGCCGCCTCGGGAGCCGGTTCAAGGCCGATGGCCTTTCGCTGGAAGGCGACGGAACGCTGATCTTCGAAGCGGAAGTGGATGGTGTCGCCCAGAAGAAGCTCGCACTTGAGATTGCCGCCGCGATGCCCGACGTCGTTGCCATCGTCGACCGCGTCCGAGTGAAGCCGGCGTCGCCCATGGGAGACGCCGAGATTCTCGCCCGTCTGCGGCGCGAATACGCGCAAGACCCGGCTCTTGCGAGTCTGAATGTCGAGGAGATCAGGGGTGGTCACCGCGAGACGATCTCGAAATCGCCGGATGCCCATGGCGACGTCGACTACGAGGTCGTTGACGGGGTTGTCACGTTGAACGGATCCGTGCCAGGCCTGACCATCAAGCGCTACATCGGCCTGCTCGCGTGGTGGGTGCCGGGGTCGCGTGACGTCATAAACGGAATTGTCGCCGGGGACGACGACGAGGACAGTGCCGACAGGATCGCTGAGGCAGTCCGGCTTGCATTGGAAAAGGACCCTTACGTCGATGCGGCACAGGTCAAGGTCGGCGTTCGCAACCGGACCGTTCGCCTCACTGGCTATTTGCCGAGCAATGACCAACGGCGCATGGCGGAGAATGACGCCTGGTACATATTCGGCGTCGACGAAGTCGTGAACGAGATCGAAGTCGGACCGTAGGTTACCCTGCCGATCGACATTTTGTCTCGACGCTTCCGGGCGAGGGCAACAAAGCGGCACCGTCGGGACCGGGCGAAGTTCGGTGTGACGCGCCGTCGTCCCCGCGCATGCGACCGAAATGCAAAGCGACCTCTCCAGTATTCGCGACCGGCGGGATGTCCTCCAAGGCAAGTGAGGACATCCCGGACCGGCTTCTATTGCACCGGTGGCAGTATCCGCAGGAGCGGCGGGATCGTCTCGCGGGGCTTCGGAGCCGTCTGGCCCGGAACCGGTTCCACCGGCCGGAAAAGCGGCACACAGCGCTCGCGTCTGGCGTCCCAGCGCGTGTTGCGGGGGCAGACGCAGGCCTGCTGCTTCGCGCTCCAGGTCCGGCCACCCGTGCAAGCCGGGGGCTTGGTGACCGGAGGGGGTTCGACGATTTCGCCGGGGCGGCCGCAGGTCAGGCTTCCGACGCGCCGGATCTGCCAGCCCTGGCGGGAGAGGGACGCGGCCCGGTTCGGGTCGATCTGCTTCCAGCCGCGCGGGCAGTTTTCGGTCGTCGCCTGCGGGCGGGCACAATAGAGCACCTGCTCGCCACTGCGTCGCACGACCACTTCGAAGCCTTCGGGTATCCGGCTGCGGCTCGGATAGGCCTTGTAGCCGGTCGGGCACACGAGTTGCGGCGGGCGGGCACAGTAGAGGACTTGCCCGCCGCTGCGGCGTGCGACCACCTCCCAGCCCTTCGGTATCCGGTTCTGGCTCTGGAAGGCCTGATAGCCCGACGGACAGCTGACCGGTTGCGGACGGGCGCAGAATAGCACCTGATCGCCACGTTCCCGACGCACCACTTCGGAATTCGGCGGAATCTGGTCCTTGTTGCGATAGGCCGTGTAGCCGGACGGACATGTGAGCGGGGCAGGGGCGACACCGCACAGGATCGTCCGGCCGCCACGGCTGACCGCCGTGATCCTCCAGCCTTGGGCGCGCAGGGCGTCGGCGCGGGCAGGATCCACCGGCGTCTGGCCTGCCTTGCAGACCGGCGGCGGCACGACGGGCTCACGAACGACGACTGTCGCGCAGGCGTTGTCGTTTGCCGCATTGGCATCCCCGTCGCCCCAGGAGGCGAAGAGCCGGCGAACGAGTGCCGTGTCGATCTCGCCCGTCGCAGGCAGATCGGCGCTTCTCTGGTAGTCGGCAATCGCCTTGCGCGTCCTGCTGCCGGCCTGCCCGTCGACCTCCCCTGCGGCAAGCCCGAGCTGGTTCAACGCCTGCTGGACCGCCATGACGCGTGCCGCATCGTTCCATTCGAGGCGGGCGCAATTGCGCGCCGATTCCGAACTGGTGCGGACCGGCTCGAGTGCCAGGGCGAGCGTGCGCGACTCTCCCGGCCTGAGCGTGGTGCGGGGGTAGCTGCAGAGGAACGCCCCGCGGCTTTCCCGGCACGTCCAGGGCGAAGGCTCGAAGCTTGCGAGCCTTGCGCTTCCGGGCGCAAAGACATCGCTGACCCTGAGCGGCCCGACATAGGTCGTGCGGCTGGCATTGGTGACGGTGACCAGGAAGTTGCACGGCGAGCCGGCGACACAGGTATCGCGACCGGCCGACTTGGTGACCGCGAGATCCGCCGCCGCGACATTTGCCGGCGGCGGAGATGTGGGCGGAGAAGGCGGCGGCGAGGGCGGAGTCGTCGGCTCCTGCGGCTGCAGGATCATGATCGTGCTGGTGTGACGGTCATTCTCCGGCTTGCGATCCTTCACCTGCATGTCGGGCCACAGCATCTCCTTGCGATGCACGATGCGGCGGTGGGGGAAATCGGCCGGAATGTCGAGCGTCATGTGGATGTCGGCGGTAGCCCCCGGCTTCAGGACCATCTCCCTGCTGTCACATTCATAACGTCCGGTTCCCGACACGCGGCAGCTGAGACCGGAGGTCCGGCTCTCGATGCTGCTGATCGTGACACCGGGATCGAGCGTGCCGCGCAGGCCGGCGGCACCCTTGAACAGCCTTCCGCCGCGGTTCTCGATCTTGACGTCGATCGGGCAGGACGTTCCGAGCTCGCAGGTCGTCGCGCCCCAGGGCGCGAGGTCGGCGGCAAGCACCGGCACGGTGGCGCAGGCCGGTCCGTCATTGGCGGCATTGTCGTCGCCGCTATAGGTCGATCCGATATACCAGTCCGGCGGTGGCGCGTCCCAGTTCATTGCCGCGCAGTTCTCGACCACGTCGCCGGCGACGGGATCGGGCAGGCGAACATGTACAGCCGTTTCCTGCGTCGTTCCAGGTGGAACGACGGCGCCGCCTGTCACGCAGGTCAAGCTGCCCGGCATCGCGCTGTTGCAGGTGAAGACACCGGTGACGCCCTCCAGCGTCGAACCGGCGGGCATTTCGTCGGTGAAGGTCATCAACCCGGCAAAGGGCGCAGGTCCGTGGTTGGTGACACCGATCGCGAAATCACAGGCGCCACCCTCATAGCACTCGGCCGGGCCGGTCTTGGCGATTTCCAGATCGAAGCCTTCGTCGGCCAGTGTCGGGACGCATGTCGCGTCGCTTTTTTCGGGAGAGCCAGTCGCCGGGTTGTCGTTCGGCGGCATGCCGGGCGCTGCCCAATCGAAAGCGATGCAGTTGAACATCGGGTCGGCAGGCGCCGGATCCGGGATTGCGACCGTGAGCGTCAGGTCGCGGCTGTCGCCCGGATGGAGCGTGTGCGGACCGCCATTGAGCGTGCAGGTGATCGCAGGTCCCGCCACGCAGGCCCATTCGGGATTGGCGGAGACGAGCGTCACACCCGCTTCCGGCGTATCTTCGACGACCACCTGGCCCGTGTAATCGTCCGGCCCGCTGTTGGCGACGGTGATGTCATAGGTGCAGTTGCCGCCCGCATTGCAATGGGCCGGTCCCTGCTTGGTGACGGAAAGGTCGAAGAAGCCTGCCCCGTCGAGCACGTTCACGGTGAAACAGGCAAGGTCGGGGTGGACGTCGGCGGCGCCGTCATTCGCGGTCATGGCGCCCCAGTTGATCTCGGCGCAGTTCTCGATCGCGCCGCCTGCGATGCCGTCCGGTAGCTTCATCTGGACGAAGATGTGCACGATTCCACCGACAGGAAGGGTCATGTCGGGTGTCTGGCAGAGAATATCGGTGCCGCTCGGAGCGCAGGTGACCGTGCCCGGATCAAGGCCGGCGGCGACGAACGTCGTCCCGGCCGGCAGCGGGTCGCGGACGGCGAGCACGCCGTCGAATTCACCCGGACCGTGGTTGACGACCTGGACCATGAAGGCGCAGTCGGCATTCTCGACGCAATTGACCGGTCCATCCTTAGTGATGCCAAGGTCGAAGCCGTCGGTCACCGGCGTGTCGACGCAGTCTTCGTCATTGCCGTCCCCCGGTCCGTCATCCGTCCCCATCTCGAACCAGTCGATGGCGGCGCAGTTCTCGACCGTCGGGCCGGGAATGTCGGCTGACAGGAGCAGGTTGACTTCGATCGCCGCGGCGGCGCCGGGCGCAAGCAATGCAAAGGCATTGGTGATGCAGGAGAAGGCCCCTCCGCCGGGTACGCAGTTCCAGCCGGGCGACGTGGAGGCGAGGATTGCCCCAGCAGGCATCGTATCGGTGATCGCCAGCGGACCGACATAGGCGATCGGCCCGAGATTGCGGATCGTCACCGTGTAGGTGCATTCGACGCCTTCCTGGCATTCGGCGGGTCCCGTCTTGCGGATCGCCAGATCGGTCTCGATCGGCCAGGGCGGTGGCGGGAACCAGCCGTCCTCGGGCGGCGGGGCGGGCAGCCAGCCTTCTGGCGGCAGACCTTCTGGCCACGCGGAGGTGATTTCCTCTTCGGTTGTTACGGCAGGCGGCGCGGTCCCTTCGCTCACGGTCGCGCCCGCGCCCGGCGGCGACTGGAAGACCGCGACGTCACCCACTCTTGTCGCATCGTTGCGCTGCAGGTCCGCTGCAACGGCGTTGCCGGCGGCGTCGGTGTTGACGTCTGCATCGACCATGAAGGAACCGTCCGGGCCTTCCGGCGGAGAGGCGGGGCCCGGCGACGGGTAGGGCTGGAAGGCGGTGACCGGCTCGAAGGCCTCATAGGGCTGGGAAGAGCGGCCCTCGATGCCGGTCACCTGAGAGGAGTCGGTGTGTTCGCCGACGCTGCCGTCGAGGCAGAGTCCGCGTGGCGAGCAAAGGCCGTCTCCGCTCATCCAGGCGAAGCTGTCGGGCTGTGCCTGGTCTGTCTGCCAATTCGGGCCGTAGCCGGGTCCGAAGGACACGCCGCCAGCGGCGTTCGCGCGCATATAGGGCGGGCCGTCCTCGCTGCGATCGTAGTAGCCGACGTCGTAGCGTCCGGCTCCGCGCCAGGAACCTGCTTCGGTCAGCTCGTAGCGCAGGACGCGCGACTCATGCGGATAGGCGAAGGCGTCGTCGGCGGCGAGGCCGAGATTGCGCATGCCGCCACGTTCGGCAACAAGCATCACGGTCTGATCGCCAACGACCGGGAAGGCGATATCGGAAACCGGGTGGCTGCGGCCCGCCCGGGCGATGGCTTCCGGCGAGCGGAAGAAATCTGGCAGGAAGAACTCCCGGCGCACGCTGCCGCCGTCGAAACTGCCGTCCGCGGCGATGCCGACCGACCAGATCGCATTGCGTCGGTCGTCGTCTTCGGCAGCGGCATAGTCGGGATTGCCGAGCCCCTGGCTTCCCCACACTGCGTAGTAGAGCCGCGCGGAACCTGTCCCCGCTTCCATGCGGACGCCGAGGCCCCAGATCCGGCGGCGGAAGTCGGCGAGGTTCCAGCAGGAGGGAGTGCGGGAGAAGTCGCCGCTCGAGCAATCGGAAACATGGGCCGAGGTGGCCGGGTCGAAGGAAACCTCCGAGAGCGAGCGGAATTCACCCGTCGGCACGTCGAGAAAGCCCGTCCGTCCTGCGACGCCGTGGTCGAAGGTGCCGAGATCGGCACCGTCGGTGAGTCGCAGCCGGTGGATCATGCCCGTCTCGAGGTCGGAAACGTAAAGCTGCCGGTTTTCCGGATCGAAGGCGATGTTGCCGAGGGCTGCCCCGGAATTCGCCCGCCCGTTGAGAGCGATCTCGGCGAAGACCTGCGGTCGGTAGCCATTCGCGGCATCGAGCTTCCAGACGGTGCCGGGGCCGCCGCCGGCACCCCACATGCCCGTCATCCAGCCGGAACTGTCGGCATTGCGGTGCAGGCCGAAGGCCGCCGTCGCGGTCAGGTAGATGTTTGGCGGTGTGGCATCGTCGAGCGCAACGCCGAAGACCTGGCCGATGTCGCCGGCAGTGACGGCCGCGCGCTGGCTCTCGTTGAACCAGTGTGCGCCGATCGGCGGGCCGCCCGGCTGCCGCAGGTCGAGGATGCTGGCCGAGGCCCCGTTCGTGTCGATGATCCGGCGGCCGGCGTCATCGACGGTTCCGGAGAAGCGTGTGACGACGGCCTCTCCCACTTGCAATGCCTCCTGTGCCGCGACGTGGGATGTCGTCAGGCCCGCAGAACTGATCGCGAGCGTCGCGATGAAACGAAGGGCACGCCGCCAAGGCGAGATCCAGCGGACACGCGCTGAGGTGCATGCATCGGGTTGGGGCCGCACATGGAAACTTCCAGGACGATACCCGTCCTTTGCGCAGGATGCCGTCTTCGGTACCATCTGCCATTCCTCCCTCTGGCACATGCGTGAGCGTCAGCTTTGCCGGCTCCGGTGTCCCGGCAGCATCTGTAGAAGATCGTGTTCCCTGACGCCCCTCGCTTTCGCAATCGCTAAAGTATATCGGATGGTTGTCTGCGACGTTTTGATGCAAGTCAACCGGGAACACCGCCATGTGCGGGTGGCGCCGCTTGTTGTCCGGTTCGCCACGTTTTGTCGGCCATCCGACAAGATCGTCGTCAAACGGACGGATGCGGAAAGGGAGTAATCTCTCAAGTTATTGAAATTCAATCAGGAAGTATCCTGGCATGGCACTTGCGTCGTATTGGTCGTCGAAAACAGAGCGCATGGAGCAAACGATGTCCGCACCCATCATCTCCCTGGAAAGCCTCGCCTCCGCCTCCTCCATGGAGGCTCTGCTCGCCAAGGCCGCCTCCGGCGGTTGCTCATCGTCGTCCTGCGGCTCCTCGGCGAAGCCCGACGACATGGATCCGGCCGTCTGGGAGAAGATCAAGGACCATCCGTGCTATTCGGAGGAAGCGCACCATTATTTTGCTCGCATGCATGTGGCAGTGGCGCCCGCCTGCAATATCCAGTGCAACTACTGCAATCGCAAATACGACTGTGCCAACGAGAGCCGGCCGGGCGTCGTTTCGGAGAAGCTGACGCCGGATCAGGCCCGCCGCAAGGTGATTGCCGTCGCGAACGAAGTGCCGCAGCTTTCCGTTCTGGGGATCGCCGGACCGGGGGACGCCTGTTACGACTGGAAGAAGACCCGGGCGACCTTCGAGGAGGTGTCGCGGGATATCCCCGACATCAAGCTCTGCATTTCGACGAACGGGCTGGCGCTACCCGATCATGTCGACGAGCTCGCCGAGATGAACGTCGATCACGTGACGATCACCATCAACATGGTCGATCCCGAGATCGGAACCAAGATCTATCCATGGATATTCTACAGGAACCGCCGCTACACCGGCCTCGAGGCGTCCCAGATCCTGCATGAGAGGCAGATGCTCGGACTGGAGATGCTGACGGCGCGTGGCATCCTCACCAAGATCAACTCGGTGATGATTCCAGGGGTCAACGACGAGCACCTCATCGAGGTGAACAAATGGGTCAAGGAACGCGGCGCCTTCCTCCACAATGTCATGCCGCTCATTTCCGATCCGGCGCACGGCACCCATTTCGGACTCACCGGGCAGCGGGGGCCAAAGGCCATGGAGCTGAAAGCTCTGCAGGACAAGCTCGAAGGCGGAGCGAAGCTCATGCGCCACTGCCGCCAGTGTCGGGCCGACGCGGTTGGCCTGCTCGGAGAAGACCGCGGCCAGGAATTCACCCTCGACCAGATCCCCGAGGAGGTCACCTACGATCCTTCCACGCGCGAATCCTATCGCGAGGTGGTGGCGCGCGAGCGGGGCGATCACGTTGCCGCCAAGCAGGCGGCCCTCAGCACGGTCGCGGAGACCGAGGCCACCGGCGCCCTGCTGGTCGCCGTGGCAACCAAGGGCGGCGGCCGTGTCAACGAGCACTTCGGCCATGCCAGGGAGTTTCAGGTTTACGAGGCGTCGCCGAAAGGCATCGCCTTCGTCGGGCACCGTAAGGTCGACCAGTATTGCATGGGCGGCTTCGGCGAGGATGCCACGCTCGACGGAGTCATCGACGCGCTGGAGGGCATCGACGTCGTGCTTTGCGCCAAGATCGGCGATTGCCCGAAGGACAGCCTCAGCACCGCCGGTATCCGCGCCACCGATGCCTACGGGTATGACTACATCGAAACCGCAATCGCCGCGCTCTACGCCGCCGAATTTGGCCTGGAGCTTCTCGCCGAGAGTGCCTGACCTTTTGAAATCCGTGACCGAAGCAGCCGACAGGAGAGTCGAAAATGGCCTTCAAGATTATCGCATCGCAGTGCACCCAGTGTTCCGCCTGTGAGTTCGAGTGCCCGACCGGGGCAATCAAGTTCAAGGGCGAGACCTACGTCATCGACCCGAACAAGTGCACTGAATGCGAGGGATATTTCGAGACCCAGCAATGCGCCGCGATCTGTCCGGTGCCGAAGACCTGCGTTCCGGCCTGATGCCCGTCAGGTGGGAAACACGGCCGTCGCCCAGGGACCTTGACTCCCTGTGGCGGCCGCCGGGCTCCCGTTTCCGGTCGGGTCCCGCCCGGCAAGCCCGGAGAGACTGCATGGACAAGAGTGGGCTGCAGCCGATGGAGGATGACGACGCACCGCCGGCGATCGACTGGCTCGGTAACCCGGTTTCGTGTCGCGACTGTCCGCACGAGGAAAACCGTGTCTCCGGTCTCTGCGATCTCGGTCGCGCCTGTGTCAGGGACCTGCGCTCGCGCCGGATCGACCGCTTCTTTTCGATCAATCCGGGCCTGGCAGACAGCTACCTTGATCATCCGTTCTTCGAGGTGCGCAGCATTGCCGCCCGTTATGCGTCGCCGTTCAGGCTGCTGCCGCTTCTCTCCGATATCGAGCCCGACGTGCGTGCCATGGCCGCGATCCGGCTGCCGGCGACCCGCGTGCTCGCCTTGCGGTCGGACCCGGATCGCCGGGTGCGGATCGCGCTCGCCCGCCGGCTCACGGGAGAAGACCTGGTGCCGTTGCTCGGCGATCCTGATTACCAGGTGAGGCTGAGCGCTGCCCGTTCGGCAGGCGAGGCCCTGCTCGTCGGACTTCTCGACGATCCCGAGCCCGACATCCGCCGTGAGGCGGCGCGCCGGGTACCGCTCACGCATCTGCCCGCGCTCGTTGCCGATCCGGAGCCGCTGGTGCGGATCGAGGTCGCCCGAAGGCTGGAGCCGCCGCGGCTTCATCTTCTGGCCGCCGACCCGGATTTTCGCGTGCGCTACGCGGTTGCCGAGCGGATCGCTGTCGATGAACTCCCTCCGTTCCTCGAGGACGAGGAGGAGGCCGTGCGGGAAGTCGCACGGGAGAGGACGAAAGAGGGGAAAGGATAGGGCGTATGGGTCTTGGGCGTGAAGAGGAGGTCGAAATTCGAAGGGCGCCGGTATTCCGGCCCGGCGAACGTGTGCGGGCCACCCGGCATGTCCGCAACGACGGCACCTATCCCGGCAAGGACATCGGCGAAAACCTCGTCCGCAAGGGGGATGTCGGCTACGTCCGCGACATCGGCACCTTCCTGCAGCAGTTCTACATCTACTCGGTCGAGTGGGTGGACAGGGGCACCCTGGTCGGCATGCGGGCGCGGGAGCTCGCCAGCCTCGACCGTTCCGAAATTCTGGAAGCAGGCAGCATCGGGAGAGACGAAAGATGAAGGTCATGATCCGCAAGTCCGAGCGCGGCTTTTCCGCCTATGTGCCGAAGAAGGATCTCGAGGAGCCGATCGTCGGGGTCGAGATGGAGGGACTTTGGGGCGGCGTCGTCACGCTGAAGAACGGCTGGCGTCTCGATCTTCCGCCGATGCCGGCGGATACCCGGCTGCCGATTACCGTCGAGGCGCGCAAGCTCGGAGACGACGAATAACGGAACCCGCGAAGACAAAGGATCGATGCCATGAACGCGATATTGCATGAGGACTTCCTGTTCGCCGTGTCGGAGGAGGCCGCCGAAAAGGCGCTTCTCGATGTCGGGCAAGGCCTGAGGCGCGGCGTGCTTGCACCCTTTCTTGGACCGGGCCTTGTCGCGCTGCAAGCCGGTGAACGGCGCGTGCCGGCGGCGCCGGAAGAGGTCGCGGCAGCGCTCCACTTGCGGGCACCGGCGCCTTCGCGCATCCGCACCAACATGTGGTCGGTCGCCCAGCATATCGAGCAGCGCAGGCACAGGAACACGCTGAAGGCGTGGATGGCCGAGATCTTTTCCGCCGAACCGCAGCCGGCGGCGCTGCACCGCTGGCTGGCGAGGCTAGCCCTGCCGCTCATCGTCGACAGCTGGTATGACGGCGCCATGCGGGCCGCACTCGTGGAGAGCGGGCGGACGGATTTTGCCAGTATCCAGGGGATCACCCGCGCCGGCGAGGTTCGGGACATCTGGACGCGGATCTACGGCGCTGACGGCAATGCGACCGACGATCCCGCCGCTTCCACCGCGGCCACGATCCTTTACGAGCCCCACGGTTCGGCACGTCCCGCGGGCAATTTCCTCGTGGCGGATTCCGACTATGTCGAGGTTCTGACCGAGATCGACATCCAGACGCCGATCCCCGAGGTCGTCCGGGACCGCCGCGGTTCTCTCGGGTTTGTCTTTCTCGGCTGCCGCTTCGACGACCAGATGCTGCGCACCTATGCGCGCCAGATCATCAAGCGGTCGAAGGGGCCGCACTACGCCGTGATGAGCGGAGCCGAATTGACGAGGAACGAGCGCCGGTTTCTCATTGCGAACGGCATCACCCTCATCGACATGCCCTTGCCGGATGCGATCAATCTCGTCATCGGCGCCGCGCCCGCGCCCGCGCCCGACCCGTCGGACGGCGGGGCGCTCAGAACTTCTTGACCGGGATGTCGTGGCGCCGCAACGCGTAGCCAACCTGCCGGGGCGTCAGGCCGAGAATGCGCGCCGCTTTCGCCTGCACCCAGCCTGACCGGTCCATTGCCTCGATCAAACGTTCTCGTTCGGTCAGCCGACCGCCGTTCGCCGCATGGTTCACGATGTCCGGGTCACTGTTGCCACCATCGTATGCGGCGGCGGGTCTCGCCGGGGAAACGGTCGGTATTGGCGTGCCGGCCGGCAGGATGTGTCCGCTCGCGAGCATGTCGATCGCATTGTGCGGAACCTTGCCGTTGCCCTTCCACAGAAGGGCGGAAAGACATTGGCCGCTGCTGCACGCGAAGTCGTTCGGTCCGATGACCTCGGCCCGGGTCAACGTAGCCGTCCGCTGCACGCAGTTCTCCAGCTCCCGCACATTGCCGGGGAAGTAGCAGCGGGAGATGAGGTCGAGCGACATCTTGCTGAAGCTGAGGCGCCGGCTGTTCTGACGATTGAAGCGGCGGAGGAATTCTTCTGCAAGGCGCGGGATGTCGCCCGGCCTTTCCCGGAGCGGCGGCAGGGTTACCGGCACGACGCTGATGCGGTAATAGAGATCGGCCCGAAACTCGCCCTTGCGGACGGCATCTTCCAGGTCGCGGTTGGTTGCGCAGATCAGCCGCACGTCCACCTTCAGCGTCTTGTTGCCGCCGACGCGTTCGAACTCACCTTCCTGCAGCACGCGCAGCAGCTTCGCCTGGAAGGCGGCGGAAATCTCGCCGATCTCGTCGAGCAGCAGGGTGCCACCATGGGCAAGCTCGAACCGCCCGACCCGTTGGTTGGTCGCCCCGGTGAAGGCGCCCTTCTCGTGTCCGAAAAGCTCCGATTCGAGCACGGTTTCGGGAAGGGCCGCGCAGTTGAGCTTGACGAAGGGCTTGTCGTGCCGCGGAGAAAGATCATGAATGGTCTGCGCAAACAGTTCCTTGCCGGTGCCGCTTTCGCCGCGCAGGAGAACGGTGGAATTGGTCTTGGCGACGATGTTGATGGTGTCGAGCACGTTCTTGACGGACGGGCTCTCGCCGACGATGTGGCTGTTCTTCGCGTTCGAGCGGCGCGGCCATGTCTCTGCGCTGTCGCCGAAGGCCTTCTCGAGCCGACGCTGCTCGTCGATCAGCCGTTGCCGGTCCTCGCTCAGGATCCGGTGAAGGCGGATCGTCTGCCCGGCGAGATTGGCGACCATGGTGAGAAAACGCATGTCGTCGTCGAGGGTGAAGTCGGTACCGTCCTTGCCGGAGCGATCGATCGACAGCGTTCCGAGAACGGTGTGATTGGCCTTCACCGGGACGCCGATGAGACACACTCCCGGCTCGCCCTCCTCGGCGAAGAGCTCAGACTTGCTCGTATCGGCAATGACCAGCGGGGTCGCCGTCGCTACGATCTGGTCGATGACTGCCTGCGGGATCGGCATGAAATGGCTCTCGTCCGGTTTGTGAAAGTAGCCGGCGGTGGCGATGATCTCGGGCAGGCCGCCGTCGTCGAGAACGATCAGGGCACCATGCCGCATCTGCAGGAAGGAGGAGAGGATGTTGACGACGTTGGCGAGCGTGATCTCCAGGCGTGCGGGCTCGGCGAGCACCTTGGAGATTTCGTAGATGCCGCTCAGGGAGATGGTGGCGCGGCGGCTCGACCGAATGGCAGCGTCCGACGGGCCGGATTCCCTGCCGGGCGGACTGACATGTTCGACATAGCGGTTCATCTGAAGACCTCTTGGACTATCCCAGGCCGGATTGTTCCAAGGGCAACCTCCCCAAACCGTCTTTTGTTATATGGCAAATCAGCTTACGCCGACGTCGCCCTTTGTCAATTCGGTTCGGGGCCGGCTCGCCCGTTTTCGAGGCGTGGACGTCAGCCGAACTTGAAGAGCACACCGTAGCCGCCGCGCGGATAGTTCCATTCGATCTCGCCGGATGCCTCGCAGAGAACCCGGCAGGTGCCGCATTCCATGCAGCCGTCGGCGGTGATCTCCACCTGGCCCTTGTCGTTCTGCTCGTAGCACTTGGCAGGGCAGACCCTTGTCAGGGCCAAGAGACTCGGACTTGGCGTCTCATGCGGACGAACCGTGATGTGCGGCCGGCCGACATCGACCAGATAGCGGTTCTGGAACAGCTTGTCCTCGACCCGGACGTTCTTGATGGCGATGGTCATGTCGGTATACCTCGTTGGCGAAGGCAAATCCGGCAAAGGCGCTGGGCCTGGTCTCCGGAATTGCGTGAAACAAAAGATGCGGTGCTTCTCTCAGTCTGTGTCGGGCGAAAGGCCGTCAGCGCCAGGCAAAGGCAAGTTTCACGGCGTCGGAGACCATGCCCCAGCGGCTGCGGTTCTTGACGAACTGGGCGATCGTCGCCTTCTCCTTGTCGATCTTCGGCGTACCGTCGACGCGCACGAAGTTCTGCGCGGCCGCCGATATCAGCTGCGGATAGGTCATGAAGAAATTCTGCGAATTGGTGTGCAGCAGGGCCGGCATGTCCTTGTGCTTCCTGAGGTCCTTCATCACGAAGGAGTCCTCCAGCATCTTTCTGTATAGGCTCAGGTTTTCCGCGGACATCGGGTCCCTGCGGCTCTTCACCTGGAAGATCGCTTCCGCTGCCAGCCGGCCCGACGTCATGGCAAGATTCGAGCCTTCGCGATGGACCGCGTTGTTGAGTTGGGCGGCATCGCCGACGACGACCCAGCCGTCGCCGAAGAGTTGCGGCACGGCCTTATATCCGCCCTCCGGGATCAGATGCGCGGCATATTCCTTGACCTCGGAGCCCGCCAGCAGGGGGTTCACAGAGGGATGGTTCTTGAATTCTTCCAGCAGCGCATAGGGGCTTTCCATGGTCTTTGCATAATCGGAGACCAGGCAGCCGACACCGAGCGAGATCGATTCCTTGTTGGTGTAGAGGAAGGCGAGCCCCGTCATGCCCTGCGAGAAGGTGCCGGCGGCTTCGATCACGCAACCTTCATTGCCAGTCAGCCCGAAACGCTGACAGATCACTTCCTCCGGCAGGAAGTGCATTTCCTTGACCGCCAGCGCCACCGTTTCCGGCTTCGGCATGTCGCGCAGGCCGGCGCGGGTTCCAAGCAGGCCGTTCACGCCTTCGGCGAGCACCACCACGTCGGCGAAGATCGCGCCGCCCCTGCGGTCGGTGTGAACGCCGATCACCTTGCCGCTGGTATCGCGGGCAAGTTCGGTCACAGTCGTTTCGCACAGCACCGTCGCGCCGGCTTCCTTGACCTTGGAGGAGAACCACTTGTCGAACTGGGCGCGGATGATCGTATAGCGGTTCGGTTTCTCCTCGTTGAAGTCGTTGGAGCGGTAGTGCATGCCGGTATGCGAGCTGTCGTCCATCATCCAGAACCGCTGTTCGACGAGGTGGCGCTCGAGCGGTGCATCCTCGCGGAAGTCCGGGATGATCTTCTCCAGCATCGAGGCGTACATGATCGCCCCCTGGACATTCTTCGAACCGGCATATTCGCCGCGTTCGAGCTGCAGTACCTTCAGCCCGCGGCTTGCCAGCGTATAGGCGGCGGCATTGCCGGACATGCCGGCTCCGATGACGATGGCATCGAATTTCTCCTCGATCATGGTCCTCATCTCCGTCAGCTGGCGAGCTTGTCGCGGTTGTGGGGCGAAAGGCGGCGGATGAACGCCTCGGTGAGAGCGGGAAGAAGACGCACCGCGTCGGTGACGATGCCGACATGGGCGAAGTCGAAGATCGGGGCATTGGGGTCTGTGTTGATGGCGACGATCAGGTCGGCGCCTTCCACGCCCACCCGGTGCTGGATCGCCCCGGAGATGCCGGCCGCGATATAGAGCTTCGGACGGATCGTCTTGCCGGTCTGGCCGATCTGGCGTTCGGACGGCATCCAGCCCTTCTGCACCACAGGGCGCGAGCAGCCGTATTCCGCGCCGAGCGTCGAGGCGAGGTTGCGGATCAGCTGGAAGTTCTCGGCCGCCCCGAGCCCGAGCCCGCCGGCCACGACGATGTCGGCATAGGCGAGGTTGACCTTGGCAGACTGGCTGTCGGGAACGAAGCTCAGGACCTTGGTCACGATATCCTCCTCCACCATCGGCAGCCTGTGCTGTATGACGCGGCCGACGGGCCGGTCCTGGCGCTCGGGCATCGGCATGACACGAGGGCGGACTGTCGCCATCTGGGGGCGGAAGTTCAGCGTGTAGATGGTGCAGAGCAGCGAGCCGCCGAAGGTCGGGCGGGTGGCTGCGAGCGACTTATCCTCATCGACGTCGAGTTCGGTGCAATCGGCCGTCAGTCCGGTCTTGAGCGTGGTGGCGACGGAGCCGGCGAGATCGCGGCCGAGCGTGGTTGCACCGAGCAGGAGGATTTCCGGCTGGTAGGTGTTGACCAGATCGGTCAGCGCCTTCGAGTAGGGCTCGTTGCGATAGTCCTTCAGGACCGGATCCTCAACGAGATAGACGAGGTCGGCGCCATAGGCGAAGGCTTCGGCGACGGCGTGCCAGGTCGCCTCCCCGGGAGGCCCGAGGACGGCACCCGCCAGCTGCACGCCGAGCTTGTCGGCCAGCCTGCGACCGCAGCCGAGCAGTTCGTAGGAAACCGGGTGAACCTGCCCGCGCTCCAGCTCGATCGCCACCCAGACATGCTTGTAGGACTTGAAATGCTCGGGCAGTTCCTTCTTCATGCCGGCGCGTCCGGCGGCGGGTGCTGCGGGTTTCTTGGCCTCTTCGGTCATGATGTCCTCATCTTTCCTATGCGGCGCAGCCGGCGGCCGCGAGAGCCCCTTCGAGCGCGGGTTTGCGGGCGAAGATTTCCGCGATAAGGCTGTCGGCGAGATCGCGCGCGCTGTCTCCCGGTTCTCCGATCGTCGTCGCCTTCTCCTGGCGGGCCGTTGGTGCAAAGACTCGTTTCACCACGGTCGGCGAGCCGCGAAGCCCGCATTTGGTCAGGTCTTCGATCCCCGCGTCGGTGGCACTCCAGGTGACGATTTCGGCCCGGGCGGCCCGCAACGCATCATCGAGCGTTCCGCGGCGGATTTCGTTCGAACCCTCGAGCATGGTGACGAGACAGGGCAGCCTCGTCTGCAGGACCTGCGTGCCGCCTTCCGCCCGCCGTTCGACGGTGATCGCCCGTGTCTCGGGGTCGACGGATGCGATCTTTGCGACATAGGTCAGTTGCAGGAGGTCGAGACGCTTGGCGATGCCCGGCCCCACCTGCGCGGTGTCGCCGTCGATCGTCTGCTTTCCGGCAAAGATCACGTCCGGCTTGCCGTAGACCTGGCCGATCTTTTCGATCGCCGCGGAAAGCGCAAAGGATGTGGCCAGCGTGTCGGAGCCGGCAAAAAAGCGGTCGGTGAGCAGCACGCCGCGATCCGCCCCGAAGGTCAGAGCCTTCCGCAGCGCATCTGCGGCCATCGGCGGGCCCATGGTCAGCACGGTGACCGCGCCGCCGTGGGCGTCTCGCATCCGCAACGCCTCCTCCAGCGAAAACAGGTCGAAGGGGTTGATGATCGTCGGCACGCCCTGCCGCATGATGGTGTTGGTCACCGGATGGACGCGGATCTGCGCCGAATCCGGCACTTGCTTGATACAGACGACGATATGCATGCCGCGCACCTCCATCAGGTTCTTCAAAGGTTACGCAGGTGCAGCAGCATAATCCGTGCCATGTCGCTGGTCGAAGAATAACCCTTTGATATCTCTTCATCTCCGTCTTCATCATTCGTCGTGGTCGAACGTTTTGTCGGGTTCTCGACACTGTCGTGTCGCATCGTGTCGTTTCGGGTCCGGCGCAGGCGGATGTCGAAAGGACCGGCCGCCTCGGGAAGGGCACCGGGCCTATTGTTCGGCAAACGGCTTCAGAGCGGCTTCGAAGGAGACGAAGGCGCCACGTTTTTCCGCTGGTTTCTCCGGATCGTGTTCCTTCAGCACCTTGAAGACGCGCTGCGAAAGCGGCGAGGCGCTCTCGAAGTCTGAATAGGCGCGCTCCAGCGTCGAACGGGCGCGAGCCGCGATCACGCGGTCGGGGAGACCATCGAAATCCTCCTCCGCGAGATACTGTCCCATGCGTTTCAGGATGTGCAGCCGCGCGACGTTCAGCACTCGGCCATCGTAGAGAATGCCGAGGGTGTGAAAGAAGTCTTCGGCGGAGGACAGGCCGCGCAGACGTTCGAGGATGTTGTCGACGTCGATCGGGCGGGAATTGGATGAACAGTCACTCATGGGAGGCTCCTGCGGGTTCCGGTGCATTGGTGATGGGTGTGACCGAGACATCGGTCAGCGGGGAAAGGTTCGTTCGTGCCTGCAACCGGGCGAGACGAACCTCGAGGAAATCGATGCGGTCGACGAGTGCCGCGATGGCCTCGCCGACGGGGTCGGGCATCAGGTGATGTTCGAGGTCGATGCGGCGATCGCCGGACCTTCGTCGGTCCCGCGCCGGTTTCACCACCCGACCGGGTATGCCGATGACCGTCATGCCGGGTGCGACATCCTCGATCACCACGGAATTGGCCCCAATCCGGCATCCCGCCCCGATCGCGATCGGACCCAGGACCTTGGCACCGGCCCCGACGAGGACGCCGTTGCCGAGCGTCGGATGCCGTCTGCCGGGCGTCCAGGACGTGCCGCCGAGGGTCACACCGTGGTAGAGCGTCACGTCGTCGCCGATTTCCGCCGTCTCGCCGATCACGACACCCGCGCCGTGGTCGATGAAGAAGCGCTCGCCGATGGCGGCCCCCGGATGGATGTCGATATTGGTGAGGAGGCGTGACAGCCAGGAAAGAAGGCGCGCGAGAAAGCGCAGTCGTCTCCGCCACAACGCGTGGGACAGGCGATGCCAGATGATCGCGTGCACACCCGGGTAGGTCAGCAGAATTTCGAGCGCGAAGCGCGCGGCCGGGTCACGGGCCTTCACGCAGGCGATGTCGTCTAGAACAAGCCGCAGCAGCGACTTTGGCGCCGGAGGCCCCTCTTTCGCTCTGCCAGCGACGGCCGGCCCTCGCCCGGTGCCCATCACGAACGACATGGCTGTCCCTCCCGGTCCTGATGCGTCGCTGCCCGATCGTAGAGTTCGAGCAATACCTCGGGGGGCACCGGCTTTTTCGTCATCACCGCGCGGCGGCGAATCTCGGGCATCAGCCGCGCCAGGAGCGCCGGTTCACACCCGCGGTCGTGGTCCGCCAGCACGTAGGCAAGCGCTTTTGTCCCGGAATGCTTGCCGATGGCGATCTCGTGACCGCGCCCGAAAGGTTCCGGATCGAGGCCCTGATAGGTACGCCGGTCGCTGAGGAGGCCCGCGACGTGGATGCCGGATTCGTGTGTGAAGACGTCGCCTCCGGTGATTGCCTGCGAGGGCGGCAGTCGGCGTCCCGAACAGCGGGCGACCAGTTCGGCAAGGTCCTTCAGCGCCGAGAGGTCTATTCCGGTCGCGACGGCCTCCTTCAGCGCCAGGATTGCCGCAACCTCTTCGAGCGCGGCGTTTCCGGCGCGTTCGCCGAGCCCCGAGACGGTGACGGAAAGATGCTTCGCCCCGGCGCGGAAGGCGGCCAGGGTATTGGCTGTCGCCAGCCCGAAATCGTCATGGCCGTGGAATTCGACGTCGATCAGGCCGGCCTCCGCCAGCGGCTGGACGAGCGCCATCGTGGAGAAGGGATCGAGGATGCCGACCGTATCGGCAAGGCGCAGTCGTTGCGCTCCCGCCGCGGCGGCGACAGCGGCGACGTTCCGCAGATGGCCGGGGTCGGCGCGCGAGGCGTCCTCGCACCCTATGGCGACGAAGAGACCGAAGGCGGTGGCGCGGCGCGTCACGCGGTCGATCCGGTCGAGGGCTTCGCTGCGACCAATGCCGAGCTTGGCGGACAGCTGGAGATCGGAGGCGGGCAGCGAGAGGTTGACCGCCTCGACGCCGGTCTTCAGCGCGGCGTCCAGGTCCTCTTCGGTCATGCGGCACCAGGCCATGACCCGGAGCGGCAGTCGGCGCGCCACGATGGTGCGGATCGCCGCGATCTCTTCCTCGCCCATGGCCGGCGTGCCTGCCTCGATCTCCGGAACGCCGGCCGCGGCGATCGCTTCGGCGATCGCCGCCTTCTCGGCCACGGAGAAGGCGACGCCCGGCGTCTGCTCGCCGTCACGAAGGGTCGTGTCGTTCAGAAAGACGGCGGGGTGGTTGGGTGATCCCATCATGGTCTCTTTCATCATCCGGCCCGTGCGACCTTCCGCGCGCCGGCGGGTTGCCTCAGCCGCATCACCAGTGGCGGCAGCACGGCGAGCACGTGGTCGATATCGCTGTCGTCGTTGTCTCGTCCGAGAGAAAAGCGGACGGCGCCGCCGAGGTGGCTCGCCGGTACGGCCATCGCCTGCAGGACATGGCTCGGCTGCATGGAGCCGGCGGAACAGGCTGAGCCGGAAGAACAGGCAATGCCTTCGCGCGCAAGGAGCGCCAGGAGACCATCGCCGTCGACGTCCTCAAAGGCGATGTTGCAGGTATTCGCGAGCCGCGCCGTCGGATCGCCATTGACGCGGGCACCGGGGACCGTACCCAGCAAGCCCTGTTCCAGCCGGTCGCGCAGCGCCTTCATCCGCCTCGCTTCGCTTTCCAGTCTCGATGCGGCGCGTTCGGCCGCTTCGCCGAAGCCGACGATCGCCGGCACGTTTTCTGTTCCGCCGCGGCGGTTGCGTTCCTGCCGTCCGCCGAGGATCAGGGGATAAAACGGTGTCTCGCTCCGAACATAGAGAGCGCCGATGCCCTTCGGCCCGGCGATCTTGTGAGCGGAAAGGCTCATCATGGAAATGGCGGTTTCTTCCGCCCGGATTGGCACCCGTCCCGCCGCCTGCACCGCGTCGGTGTGGAAGAGGGCGCCGGCGGCTTTCGCCTTCTCGGCGAGGGTTTCGACGGGAAACAGCGTGCCGGTCTCGTTGTTCGCCCACATGAACGAGACGACGGCGGTGCGTTCGCACAAAGCATGCTCGTAGGCCGCGACGTCGATGCGGCCGCAGCGGTCGACGGGAATGCGGTGCACCCCGGCGCGTCCCTCCGCCTCCAGCCGTTCGCAGAGCGCCAGGACGGCCGGGTGCTCGACGGCGGACACGATGATTTCGTTGCGCGGGGCAAGGGCCGCAAGCGCGCTGAGAAGGACCGTATTGTCGCTCTCGGTTCCGCCGGACGTGAAGACGATCTCGCTGTCGTTTGCGGCACCGATCAGCGTCTGGACCTGCCGTCGCGCCTTCCGCACGGCGCTGAAAGCTGCCGCGCCGAAGGCGTGGTACGATGAGGGATTGCCGAAGCTCTCCCCGAGGAAGGGCAGCATCGCCTCGACGACCACCGGATCGATCCGCGTCGTGGCGTTGTGGTCCAGATAGACGGCGCGCATCGCGATCACCCTCACTCGACGGGAATGACCCGCAGCGGCATTCCGACCGCTTCGACCAGTCTTTGGCGAACACCGGCGACGGTCACGGAGGCGAGCTGGCACCCGACACAGGCGCCGGTCAGCCGCACGAAGACCGCCTCTCCCTCGATCTTGATCAGCTGGCAATCGCCGCCGTCACGTTTGAGGTTCGGGCGGATCGTCTCCAGCGCGGCCTCGATCAGCGGGCGACGACGGGCGATCAGGGCTGCCCGAAGGGTAGGGCCGTCGAGCGCCTCTTCCGTTTCCGGCGGTTGCTCCGGCGCCGTCGGCACGATCGTCGGCACAGGGCGGGGCGAGGCGAGGGGGGAGCGGCCGCGGAGGCCGTCGAACAGTGTGATGCGCGTCGCGCGGCTTTGTTCCGGCATCGCCGTCCCTCGCTCAGCTGAAGGACTTGCCGCAGGCGCATTTGTCCGCGGCATTGGGATTATCGAAGACGAAGCCCGAGGATTCGAGACCGGTGACGAAATCGATGGTCATGCCGGCGACATGCGGCTGGGAGCGGTCGTCGACGAAGACCTTGACCCCGTCGGCGTCGATCACCGCATCACCGTGTCGGACGGTCGATTCCAACCCCATCATGTATTTGAAGCCGGCACAGCCGCCCGCTTCGACCATGATGCGAAGCCCTTCGGCGGGCTCGGCAGCCTTCGAGAGGGCGGACTTGACGGCGGAAATGGCATTCTCGGTCAGAGTGATCATGGCACGTTTCTCCGTTTTGCAGGACGACGCGAAACGCCATGCATCAGCCATGCCAGAGAAAAAGACCTTGGAATAACAGTCACATGGGGGAAGTCCGTCTTGTCGGCTTTGCGACAACGTCTTCAATTCGACAGGCGCTGTCGGCTTCCTACAAAAACGTCGAGCCCTGTCGGGTTTGTCGCGTCTGCGACAGAGCGATGTCGTGCCCAAGTCTCGCCGGTCGAAAAGGCTAACATGATGATTCAAAAGAGAAAAATCTAGACGCTGCAATCAGTCTTCCGAGTTGGCACGGGTCTTGAAACGGAGAAAGCGGCGGCGGTCGAGCCGACCCATCCGATATTCAGCCCCGCGGGAGAGGCCGCGGACGCTTCAGCCAAGGAAGGAATGAACATGTCAGGTTTGCGTCAGATCGCATTTTACGGGAAGGGCGGCATCGGAAAGTCGACCACCTCCCAAAACACGCTCGCGGCACTTGTCGATCTGGGTCAGAAGATCCTCATCGTCGGCTGCGACCCGAAGGCCGACTCCACCCGCCTCATCCTCAACTCCAAGGCCCAGGACACCGTTCTGTCGCTTGCCGCCCAGGAAGGCTCCGTCGAGGACCTGGAGCTCGAGGACGTTCTGAAGATCGGCTACAAGGGCATTAAGTGCGTCGAGTCCGGCGGTCCTGAGCCGGGCGTCGGCTGTGCCGGCCGCGGGGTGATCACCTCGATCAACTTCCTCGAGGAAAACGGTGCCTACGACGACGTCGACTACGTGTCCTACGACGTCCTCGGCGACGTCGTGTGCGGCGGCTTTGCGATGCCGATCCGCGAAAACAAGGCACAGGAAATCTACATCGTCATGTCCGGCGAGATGATGGCGCTCTACGCTGCCAACAACATCGCCAAGGGCATCCTGAAATATGCCAATTCCGGCGGCGTGCGCCTCGGCGGGCTGATCTGCAACGAGCGCCAGACCGACCGCGAACTCGACCTTGCCGAGGCTCTCGCCGCGCGTCTGAACTCCAAGCTGATCCATTTCGTGCCTCGCGACAACATCGTCCAGCACGCGGAACTGCGCAAGCAGACGGTCATAGAGTACGCGCCGAACTCCCAGCAGGCGCAGGAGTACCGGCAGCTCGCCGAGAAGATCCATAACAATTCGGGCAAGGGCACCATCCCGACCCCGATCACGATGGAGGAGCTCGAAGACATGCTGCTCGCCTTCGGCATCATGAAGACCGACGAACAGATGCTCGCCGAGCTTCAGGCCAAGGAAGCCTCGGCCGCGGCTCATTGAGCGAAGGATTCAACCGGGCGCCGGCCTTGACCCGGCGCTCCAGTCGAAACGGCGGCACGCCGCCACCAGCGAGGGATCGCAAGCCATGAGCCTCGATTATGAAAACGACAGCGGACTCCACGAAAAGCTCATCGAGGAAGTGCTGTCGCATTATCCGGACAAGACGGCCAAGCGCCGCAAGAAGCATCTGAACGTCGCCAAGGCGGGCGACGAGGTCGACGCGGAAGAGGGTAAGGCTCTTTCCGAGTGCGACGTGAAATCCAACATCAAGTCCATCCCGGGCGTGATGACCATCCGCGGCTGCGCTTATGCCGGGTCCAAGGGCGTTGTCTGGGGACCGGTCAAGGACATGGTCCACATCAGCCATGGACCGGTCGGCTGCGGCCAGTATTCCTGGTCCCAGCGCCGCAATTACTACATCGGCACGACCGGCATTGACACCTTCGTCACCATGCAGTTCACCTCCGACTTTCAGGAGAAGGACATCGTTTTCGGTGGCGACAAGAAGCTCGAAAAGGTCATCGACGAGATCCAGGCACTCTTTCCGCTGAACAACGGCGTGACGATCCAGTCCGAATGTCCGATCGGCCTGATCGGCGACGACATCGAAGCAGTGTCGCGCAAGAAGAAGAAAGAGATCAACAAGACCATCGTGCCGGTGCGCTGCGAAGGTTTCCGCGGCGTGTCGCAGTCCCTCGGCCACCACATCGCCAATGACGCGATCCGCGACTGGGTGTTCTCCGGCGAAGACAAGCATGCCGAATTCGAGACCGGCCCCTACGACGTCAACATCATCGGCGACTACAATATCGGCGGCGATGCCTGGGCTTCCCGCATCCTGCTCGAGGAAATGGGCCTGCGCGTGGTCGGCAACTGGTCGGGCGATGCGACGCTTGCCGAGATCGAGCGGGCGCCGAAGGCCAGGCTCAACCTCATCCACTGCTACCGGTCGATGAACTACATCTGCCGCCACATGGAAGAGAAATACGGCATCGCCTGGACGGAATACAACTTCTTCGGTCCCTCCCAGATCGAAGCCAGCCTACGCAAGATTGCCAAGCATTTCGGCCCGGAGATCGAGGCCAATGCGGAAGCGGTGATCGCCAAGTACCGCCCTTTGGTCGATGCGGTGATCGAGAGGTTCCGCCCGCGTCTCGAGGGCAAGACGGTGATGCTCTATGTCGGCGGCCTTCGCCCCCGCCACGTGATCACCGCCTATGAAGATCTCGGCATGGAGATCGTCGGCACAGGCTACGAGTTCGGCCACAACGACGATTACCAGCGCACCAGCCACTACGTGAAGAACGGCACGCTGATCTACGACGACGTGACCGGCTATGAACTGGAGAAGTTCATCGAGGGGATCCGGCCCGATCTCGTCGGCTCTGGCATCAAGGAAAAGTATCCGGTCCAGAAGATGGGCATTCCGTTCCGCCAGATGCACAGCTGGGACTATTCCGGCCCGTATCACGGCTATGACGGCTTCGCGATCTTCGCGCGCGACATGGATCTCGCGATCAACAATCCGGTCTGGGGCCTCTACGACGCTCCGTGGAAGAAGAAACAGCCGCTGCCGCTGCCGATTGCCGCCGAATGAGCGGTTGGCTTTCGCCCCCGGGGCGGAGGTCCGGCCCCAGGGCCGATCCGGAATGAAAACGCCCGCGGGACAAACCTGTCGGGATCAGTCGAAACGTCATTTGTCCCGGAGCCGCCGTATGGCGCGGCCCGCAGGATGGAGGTGACCAGTCATGCCGCAGTCCGCCGAGAAAGTGCTCGATCACGCCCCGCTCTTCCGCGAGCCGGAATACATCGAGATGCTGAAAAGCAAGAAGGAAATGTTTGAATGCCCGCATCCGGGCGAATGGGTTGACGACCAGCGCGAATTCACGAAGAGCTGGGACTATCGCGAGAAGAACCTTGCCCGCGAGGCGCTCGTCGTCAATCCGGCCAAGGCTTGCCAGCCGCTCGGTGCCGTCTTCGCGGCCGCCGGCTTCGAAAAGACCATGTCTTTCGTCCATGGCTCGCAAGGCTGCGTCGCCTATTACCGCTCGCACCTTTCCCGCCATTTCAAGGAGCCTTCGTCCGCTGTCTCCTCCTCGATGACGGAGGATGCCGCTGTCTTCGGCGGCTTGAAGAACATGATCGACGGACTTGCCAACACCTACACGCTCTACGGGCCGAAGATGATCGCGGTCTCGACCACCTGCATGGCGGAAGTCATCGGCGACGACCTGCGCAGCTTCATCGAGAATGCCAAGAATGAAGGCTCGGTGCCGGCCGATTACGACGTGCCGTTCGCCCATACGCCGGCCTTTGTCGGCAGCCATGTCGACGGCTACGACAACATGGTCCGCGGGGTGTTCGAACATTTCTGGAAAGGCCAGCCACGCACCGAAATCAAGGGGCGATTCAACCTCATTCCGGGCTTTGACGGTTTCTGTGTCGGCAACAACCGTGAACTGAAGCGCATATTGTCGTTGATGGGGGTCGATTACACCTTCATTCAGGACGCCTCCGACCAATACGATACGCCCTCCGACGGCGAATACCGCATGTATGACGGCGGCACGAAGATCGATGACGTCAAGGATGCGCTGAACGCCGAATGGACGCTGTCGCTGCAGCATTACAATACCCGCAAGACCGAGGACTACTGCAAGGAGGTCGGCCAGAAGACGGCCTCACTCCACTATCCGCTCGGCGTTCGCGGCACCGACGACCTGCTGATGAAGGTTTCGGAGATGACCGGCAAGGAAATCCCGGAGGAACTTCGCATGGAGCGTGGACGTCTTGTCGATGCCATGGCCGACAGCCAGGCCTACCTGCACGGCAAGAAATACGCGATCTACGGCGATCCGGATTTCGTGTATGGCATGGCGCGCTTCATTCTGGAAACCGGTGGCGAGCCCACCCATTGCCTCGCCACCAATGGCACGCCTGCCTGGGAAGCAGAGATGAAGGAGCTCTTCGCCTCCTCGCCCTTCGGCAAGGATTGTCAGGTCTGGCCGGGCAAGGATCTGTGGGCGATGCGCTCGCTGCTCTTCACCGAGCCGGTCGACCTCCTGATCGGCAATTCCTATGGCAAGTATCTCGAACGCGACACCGGGACCCCTCTGCTGCGCTTGATGTTCCCGATCTTCGATCGCCACCACCATCACCGCTTCCCGCTGATGGGTTACCAGGGTGGCCTGCGCGTGCTGACCGCAATCCTCGACAAGTTCTTCGACGTCTACGACCGGGAGACGATCGTCCCGTCGAAGACCGACTACTCCTTCGACCTGACGCGCTGAAACATGCCGGCCCCGCACCTCGGGGCCGGTCCAATTCCTGGAACTCTCACGATGGAGACGGTCAGATGCCGGCATTGAAGGCGAAGATCGAGGATGTCTTCAACGAACCCGGTTGCGACAAGAACCGGGGCAAGGACGAAAAAGCCCGCAAGAAGGGCTGCTCCAAGCCGCTGACGCCGGGGGCGGCGGCCGGCGGCTGCGCCTTCGACGGCGCCAAGATCGTGCTGCAGCCGGTCACCGACGTTGCCCATCTGATCCATGCGCCGCTCGCCTGCGAGGGCAACAGCTGGGATAACCGCGGGGCCGCCTCCTCGGGCTCGAGCCTCTGGCGAACGAGCTTCACCACCGATCTCACCGAGCTCGACATCGTCATGGGGCAGGGGGAACGCAAGCTATTCAGGGCGATCCGCGAGATCGCCGAAACCTTTTCGCCGCCGGCGATCTTCGTCTACGCGACCTGCGTGACCGCGCTGATCGGCGACGACATCGAGACCGTCTGCCGGCGCGCCTCCGAAAAGTTCGGCCTGCCGGTCGTTCCGGTCAACGCGCCCGGCTTCGTCGGTTCGAAGAACCTCGGCAACAAGCTCGCGGGCGAGGCACTCCTCGACCACGTGATCGGGACGGAGGAGCCCGACGATGCCACGGATATGGACGTCAACATCCTCGGCGAATTCAATCTCTCCGGTGAGTTCTGGCTGGTGAAACCTCTGCTCGAGAGGCTCGGCATGCGGATCCGCGCCTGCATACCCGGTGATGCGCGCTACCATGATATCGCGACGGCTCACCGGGCGCGTGCGACGATGATGGTCTGTTCCACCGCGCTCATCAATCTCGCCCGCAAGATGGAGGAGCGCTTCGGCATTCCCTATTTCGAAGGGTCTTTCTACGGAATCTCGGACACGTCGGAGGCCCTGCGCCAGCTTGCCAGCCTGCTGGTTCGAGGCGGGGCCGATCCGGCGTTGGCGGAGCGGACGGAACGCCTGATCGCGGAGGAGGAGGCGATCGCCTGGGCCAGGCTCGAGGCTTTCCGTCCGCGTCTTGCCGGCAAGCGGGTACTGCTCAACACCGGCGGAGTAAAATCCTGGTCGATCGTCCATGCCTTGCAGGAAATCGGCATGGAGATTGTCGGAACGTCGGTGAAGAAGTCGACGCCGGAGGACAAGGAGCGCATCAAGCAGTTGCTGAAGGAGGAGAACCACGCCTTCGAGTCCATGGCACCGCGCGATCTTTACACCATGCTTTGCGACCACAAGGCCGACATCATGCTCTCGGGCGGACGCACGCAGTTCATCGCGCTCAAGGCGAAGATGCCATGGCTCGACATCAACCAGGAGCGCCACCATCCCTATGCCGGCTATGACGGCATGGTCGAGCTGGTTCGCCAGATCGATATCGCGATCCACAATCCGATCTGGGAGACGGTGCGGTTGGCTTCGCCCTGGGACGAGGTGGGTAACCTGACAGCCTCCCCTGCGGGGGGCGACCGGAAGGAGGAGGCGATGTCTGCAACGCCTGTCCGCGCCTTCCGGAAATTCGTCAACTCCGTCACCGATGAAATGGGAGAGTGCTGATGGCGCGCATTGTACAGCAGAGGAGACAAGTGGCGATCAATCCGCTGAAATCCTCGCAACCGCTCGGAGCGGCCTTCGCCTATCTCGGAGTCGATCGCGCCATGCCGCTCTTCCACGGCAGCCAGGGTTGCACCTCCTTTGCGCTGGTGCTGTTTGTCCGGCATTTCAAGGAGACGATCCCGTTGCAGACGACGGCGATGGACGAGGTGGCGACGATCCTCGGCGGCGCCGACCACCTGGAAGAGGCAATCCTCAATCTCAAGAACCGCACCAAGCCGAGTCTCATCGGCGTCTGCACGACTGCGCTGGTGGAGACCAGGGGCGAGGATTTCGCCGGTGACATCGCCGCGATCAGGATGCGCCGGGCAGACGACCTCGGCGACACCGAAGTCGTGCTCTCCAGCACACCGGATTTCGACGGCGCCATCGAGGAAGGCTGGGGGAAGGCGGTAACCTCCATGATCGAGGGGGTCACGCGGCCGGGCGAGCAACCCCGCGATCCAAAAAAACTGGCCATCCTGCCGGGTTGGCACCTCACCGTCGCAGATATCGAGCTCATCCGCGAGACCGTCGAGAGCTTCGGTTTGCAGCCCGTCATCCTGCCGGACATTTCCGGCGCGCTCGACGGAACTGTGCCTGACCGCTGGATTCCGACCACCTACGGTGGAACGAAGGTGGAGGATATCCGCGCGCTCGGGGACTGCTTCCAGGCGATCGCCATCGGCGAACACATGCGTCCGGCGGCCGAGGCGTTGCAGGCAAGAACCGGCGTGCCCTACGTGCTTTTCCAGCAACTGGTCGGCATGAAGGCGATCGACCGTTTCGTCACCATGCTGGCGATGATTTCGGGAAATCGTGTGCCGGCGAAGGTGCGCCGCCGCCGTGCCCAACTGCAGGACGCGCTGCTCGACGGCCACTTCCACTTCGGTGGCAAGAGGGTCGCGATCGCCGCCGAGCCGGATCATCTTTACCAGCTCTCGACCTTCTTCACCGGGCTTGGTGCGGAGATCGTCGCGGCCGTGACGACGACGGGCAGCAGCGGGATCCTTGCGAAGGTGCAGGCCGAGACGGTTCAGGTCGGCGATCTCGCCGATCTCGAGGACATGGCTGCGGGTGCGGATCTTCTCGTCACGCATTCGCATGGCCGCCAGGCTGCCCAGCGGCTCGGCATACCTCTGATGCGTGTCGGCTTCCCGATCTTCGATCGGCTCGGCAGTCAGCACAGACGCACCGTTCTCTACGAAGGCGCGCGCGACCTGATCTTCGAGGCAGCCAATATCTTCCAGGCCGGCGGGCATCAGCCGACGCCGGAGGAGCTCAATCCTTTCCGCAACAGGGAGACTGACAATGACAGCCGTCCGACGTCTTTCACTCGTCACTGACGAGGGACCGGCGCCAGCGCCGGAACGCCCCAAAGGCGCGCTGCGCATCGCGATCGCCACCCAGGACATGAAGGGGCTCAATGCCCACTTCGGCTCGGCCAAGCTCTTTGCGATCTACGACGTGACCCCGCAAGGGTCGGCCCTCGTTGAAGCCGTCAGTTTCGGAGAGGTCTCCGACGAGAGCGGCAAGCACAGGACCGAGGGTGACGACAAGATCACGCCAAAAGTCGAGGCGCTCAAGGGGTGTCACCTGCTGTTCTGCTTGGCGATCGGCGGCCCGTCCGCCGCGAAGGTCGTGTCGGCGAAAATCCATCCGATCAAGGTGCCGCAGCCGTCCTCGATGGAGGAAGTCCTGTCGCGCACCCAATCCATGCTGAAAACGGCACCTCCGCCCTGGCTCCGCAAGGTGCTGGCCGAGGCCGGCGTTTCGACCGCCAAGCCTTCCTTCGACGACGAAGACTGAGGAGAAAGCGCATGCCCACCACCGATACGCTTGAAAAAGCCGCTACCGTTACCGATCCGGCCGTCATGACGACACCGTTCATGCAGTGCCTCGTCCGGTTGATGCGCGCGCAGGATACCTATGACGCATGGGAGGGTCGATCCGACGCATCGATCCTCAATGATTTCATCGTCACGAAAGAGCAGCGCCGGGAAATCCCGATCATCGGGGATCCTGATCCGGATGTGCTGTGGAGGCTGGAAATCTTCTATTCGGCGGTTGGGCTGGCGATCGAGCGGGAGACCGGCCTCATCGCGGCTCCAATGATGAAAATGAGCCATGAGGGTTTCGGTCGGGTGCTCCTCACCGCCGGGCGTCTGGTCGTCGTGATGAAGACCCTGCGCGACGTCCACCGCTTCGGCTTCGAGGATCTCGCAAAGCTCGCCGAGGCCGGCAACAAGCTGGTGCGGGAGGCGGTGGAGATGATCGCCAGGTTCCCCGACGTGGCGAAGTACTGACGGGAGACCAGGCCATGTCGGAACTCGAAGACCTGCAGAAGAAGGTTCGCAAGCTCAATTCCAGAGCCGGTGCCGCGAAGATGGAATTGCACGATCTCGCCGAGGACCTTCCGATCAACTGGACGCAAATCAGGGCCGTCGCCGAGCGCACTTACGCCGTGTTCGCCGAACTCGATGCGGCGAAGCTCGAGCTCGCAGCACTGGAGAAGGCGTGATGGGCAGCCCTTTCTCCACCCGTGACGGCTCCGTCTGGATGCCGGAATACCTGACCAAGATCGACGGCAAGACCTGTATCGGCTGCGGCCGCTGCTACAAGGTCTGTTCGCGAGATGTGATGCATCTCTATGGCGTCGACGAGGATGGCGAAGTGCTCGGCCTCTACGACGAGGAGGAAGGCGGCGATTTCGACGGCGAGCTCAACCGCATGATCATGGTCGTCGACAGGGCCGGTGCCTGCATCGGCTGCGGAGCCTGCGCCCGTGTTTGCCCGAAAAACTGTCAGACGCATGTCGCCGCGAGCGACCTTGCCGCCGCCTGACGAGGAAGGAGAATCGCGTGTTCGCAGATCACTATGCCAGCCTGATCGCCGGCCAGTGGCCCGCGATCGACGAGGGAACCGCGTTCGACCGCCATGCGCTCGCCTGCGTCTTGTCCGTCGCCCGGGAGGAGGGGTTGAGCGGTCGCGCCACGATCGAGGAGGCGACGGGGCTTGGTCCGCGTGAGCTCCTCGGCCTCATACACCGGCACTTTCCCTGTGTTTCGCCCGGGAGGCTCGGGCTCGGCCCCGACACCGGCGAAGCCGAACGGGGCATGGAAGAGGACCTGCTCCTCGACCTGCTCATGGAGCATGCCGATCCCGGCCTTTCCGACAGCCGCTGGTTCGCCCGCATCGTCGCGCGGCGGGCAATGCGCAACGATCATCTCTGGCAGGATCTCGGGCTCTTCGAACGCGCGGAACTGACGCGTCTGCTCTATCGCCATTTCCCCGAGCTGGCACGCGGCAACACCGACAACATGAAATGGAAGAAGTACTTCTACCGAAAGCTTTGCGAGGCGGAGGGTTACTCGCTCTGCACGGCACCGAGCTGCCGCGAATGCGCGGATTTCGAAGACTGTTTCGGGGACGAGAGCGGCCAAAGCCATCTGGCTCGGCGGAAGAATGGTCACGAGGTGGCTGCTCTCCTGTCCGATGGGTGACACGGGCACCTGTCGGCTTTCCGACATTGTCGGAAAGCCTCCGGGTGTGATGTTACCAAGTGCTTGAAAATACGTGGGTGAATGGCTCGGCACGGAGCTTGCGTCGCGAGCTTCGTCGGTCTTGCCGACCGATATGAAGCCGAGCTGAATAACGACAACAGAGGAAGCTTTCATGCGTCAGGCTCTGACACCCTTGCTTGATTTCCGGGGCGCCGACGGTCACCGGGCCGGAGAGGATCGCTTCAACCTGTTGGCGGCTATTGACGATACGGGCTCGATCGCGGCCGCCGCGAAGGTGGTCGGCCTCAGCTATCGCGCCGCCTGGGATGCGGTCAATTCGTTGAACAACCTCTTTCCCCGCCCCATCGTGGTCGCTGCTGCTGGCGGTAGGCATGGCGGCGGCGCCTGCGTGACAACGGAGGGCCTGCGCGCGTTGACGGTTCATCGCCTGCTCACAGCCTCGATCGGCGAGATCATCGCCAATCTCGAAACGACGATCTCCGGTGATCCTGCCGTTTCCTTCCCTGCCCAGTCCCTGCTTTGGAGCCCGATCATGAAAACCAGCGCTCGCAATACCTATCACGGCATCGTCACCTCGGTCGAACACGGGGCGGTCAACGCGGAGGTTGCACTGAAGGTGGCCGGAGACGTCGTGCTGACGGTCATCGTGACCGAGCGCAGCATCGACAACCTGGGCATCGCTCCTGGGGTGGAGGCGTACGCCCTGATCAAGGCGAGTACGCCGATCCTCGTCAGCGAGGACGAGCCGGTTCGGACATCTGCGCGCAACCGTCTCTCCGGTACGGTGATCTCGGTCGAGAAGGGCGCAGTCAATTCGGAAGTCGTGCTCGACATAGGAAACGGCAAGACGCTCTGTGCGATCGTCACAGACGACAGTGCCGTGGATCTGGAGATACGGCCCGGCAAGCGACTTGGTGCCCTGATCAAGGCATCGCAGATCATTCTGGCGATGGGGTGACGGCCGGAGAGCACCGTGGCGTTGAGGCGACGGGGGGATGTCCGTGGATGTGACATCACGCGTGCAGCAGTGCCGCACGCGTGATGTTCGGTCAACGTCCTCTTCCGTCTTACATGGCTTCGGCCGGTTCGGGGCGCGAAGGTGTGCCGTCGTTGGCGGCGCCCACTGATCCATGCGGGCGTTGCTGAAGGAAATCGGGATGAATCTCGTGGTGAACGAGGGCCCGATTGCCGGTCAGCCTGCGGACGAGAACGTAGAAGACCGGTGTCATGAAGATGCCGAAGAAGGTCACGCCGATCATGCCGGAGAAGACGGCGACGCCCATCGCCGCGCGCATTTCGGCACCGGCGCCCGTCGATACCACCAACGGAACCACGCCCATGATGAAGGCCATCGACGTCATCAGGATCGGTCGAAGCCTGAGCCGGCTCGCTTCGATCGCCGCCTGCACCGGCGTTCGCCCATGCAACTCCAGTTCGCGGGCGAATTCCACGATCAGGATCGCGTTCTTCGCCGACAATCCGACCAGCACGACAAGACCGATCTGCGTGAAGATGTTGTTGTCTCCACCGGTGAGCCACACGCCGGTCAGGGCTGCGAGGATGCCCATCGGCACGATCATGATGATCGCGATCGGCAGGGTCAGGCTCTCATACTGGGCTGCGAGCACCAGGAAGACGAGGAGCAGTGCGAGCGGAAACACGACGACGCTCGAATTGCCGGCGAGGATTTCCTGGTACGTCAGGTCCGTCCATTCGAAATCGATGCCCTGGGGGACGGTTTCCCTGACGATCTTTTCGATCGCCGCCTGCGCCTGACCCGAGGAAAAGCCCGGTGCCGGACCGCCGTTGATGTCGGCGGCAAGGAAGCCGTTGTAGCGGGTCGTGCGCTCAGGTCCCGTCGTTTCCTCGACCTTGAGCAAGGCCGACAGAGGGATCATCTCGCGTGAACGCGATCGAACCTGCAGCGCTCCGATATCCGCGGCCTCGGCACGGAAGTTTGCGTCCGCCTGGACGCGCACGCTGTAGGTTCGCCCGAAGGCGTTGAAGTCATTCACATAGAGAGAGCCGAGATAGATCTGCAGCGTCTCGAAAATGTCGGTGACAGCCACGCCGAGCTGCTCGGCCTTGGCGCGATCGACGTCTGCGTAGAGCTGCGGAACGTTGATCTGGAAGCTGGAGAAGATCCCCGCCAGTTCCGGTGTCTGGTAGGCCTTGGCGAGGACCGCCTTTGCCGCCTCGTCAAGGGCCTGGTAGCCGTAGCCTGCCCGATCCTCGATCTGCAGCTTGAACCCGCCCGTCTGGCCGAGGCCGTTGACCGGCGGGGGCGGGAACATGGCGATGAAGGCGTCCTGGATTCCGGCATATTTCTGGTTCAGCGCCATGGCGATGGCGCCTCCCGATAAATCGGGGGTCTTGCGATTTTCGAAGTCGTCGAGAACCGCGAAGACGATGCCGGCATTGGAACCGATGGTAAAGCCATTGATCGAAAGGCCCGGGAAGGCGATTGCGTGTTCGACCCCCGGCTGTTCGAGCGCGATGTCGCTCATCTTTCGGATCACCTGTTCCGTGCGATCCAGGGTGGCGCCGTCGGGAAGCTGGGCGAAGCCGATCAGGTATTGCTTGTCCTGCGCCGGCACGAAGCCGCCCGGCACGGTGGCAAACATGCTGTAGGTCGCACCGACGAGGGCCAGATAGACGACCATGACGAGGCTCTTGCGCGACAAGAGCCCGCCGACAGAGCGGCCGTAGCCGTTGGAGGCGGCCCCGAAGGCACGATTGAAGCCGCGGAAGAACCAGCCGAAGAGCCCGTCCATGATCCGGGTCAGCCGATCCTTCGGCGCGTGATGATCCTTCAGGAGAAGGGCCGAAAGCGCAGGAGACAAGGTCAGCGAATTGATGGCGGAGATGACCGTCGAAATGGCGATCGTCAGTGCGAACTGCCGGTAGAACTGTCCCGACAGGCCGGTGATGAAGGCCAGCGGCACGAAGACCGCCACCAGCACCAGCGCGATGGCGATAATGGGGCCCGACACCTCGCGCATGGCCCGGTAGGTCGCCTCGCGCGGTGATAGCCCGTTCTCGATGTTTCGCTCGACATTCTCGACGACCACGATTGCGTCATCGACGACGATGCCGATCGCCAGCACCAGGCCGAACAGTGTCAGGGCGTTGATCGAAAAGCCGAAGGCATACATCACCGCGAAGGTACCAATGATCGATACCGGGACGGCGATCAGCGGAATGATCGACGCCCGCCATGTCTGAAGAAAGAGGATGACCACGAGGACGACCAGCCCGACGGCCTCGAGCAGGGTTTCGACGACCTTCTCTATCGAGGCACGCACGAACTTCGTCGTGTCGTAGACGATCTCGTATCGCACACCTTCCGGCATGGCCAGTTGCAGCTGTTCCATGGTTGCACGGACATTGTCGGCAATCTCGATCGCGTTCGAGCCCGGCGCCTGGAGCACTGCGACAGCGACGGCGGGCTTGCCGTCGAGAAGCGAACGCAAGGTGTAGTCGGCGGCGCCGAGTTCGATGCGGGCGACGTCGCGCAGGCGTGTAATCTCGCCGTTCTCGCCGCTTTTGACGATAATGTTGCCGAATTCCTCCGGCGTCTGCAGGCGGCCCCGCGCATTGACATTGAGCTGCAGGCCGGTGCCGGGCACGCTCGGCGATGCGCCAATGATGCCGGCCGCCGCCTGGACGTTCTGGCCGCGGATTGCGTTGGTGATGTCACTTGCCGCCAGCGAGTGCTCCGCCGCCTTCTGCGGGTCGACCCATATCCGCATGGAATAGTCGCCGGCTCCGAAGACCTGGACCTGGCCGGCGCCCTCGATCCGCGCCAGGCGATCCTTCACGTTCAATGTCGCATAGTTGCGCAGATAGGTGATGTCGTAGTTGGCGTCGTCAGACACGAGGTTGACGACCATGATGAAGTCAGGCGAGCTTTTGGCCGTCGTCAGGCCGAGTGCGCGTACCTCCGCCGGCAGGCGTGGTTCGGCCTGGGCGACGCGGTTCTGGACGAGTTGCTGGGCCTTGTCCGGGTCCGTTCCGAGTTTGAAAGTGACGGTGACGGTCAGCACACCGTCGGACGTAGCCTGGCTCGACATGTAGAGCATGTCTTCGACACCGTTGATCTGTTCCTCGAGCGGCGTGGCCACGGTTTCGGCGATAACGGTCGGGTTCGCGCCGGGATAGCTGGCGCGCACGATGATGGAGGGGGGCACGACATCCGGGTATTCGGAAATCGGGAGAGAGCGCACGCCGATCAGGCCGGCGACGAGGATCAGGATAGACAGGACGGCTGCAAAGACCGGCCGATCGACGAAGAAGCGGGATATGTTCATGGCGGGATCTCCGGCATTGCGCCGCAAACAGAGCGGCGGGGCGTCTCCGGTCGTGCACGCCGGAGACGGGATCGAACCGATAGTTGGGGAACGGCGGGGTCGCCGCTCTCGTCGTTACTGGCTGGCGACCTTGGACTCGTCCTCGGGTGCGACCGTCATCCCCGGCCGGATTCTCTGCAGGCCGTTGACGATCACCCGCTCGCCGGGGGCGATCCCGGCTTCGACGATCCGGTCGCCGTCCACGCTGGCGCCGAGCTGCACCGGACGGTAGGTGGCGACGTTGTCGTCTCCGACCACCATCACGAACTTCTTGTCCTGGTCCGTTCCGATTGCGCGTTCGCTGACCAGCAGATGGTCTTCGGGTGTGGGTTCTCCCACCCGGATGCGGACGAACTGGCCGGGGATCAGCCTGCCATCCTTGTTGTCGAAGACGGCCCGGACCCGAATGGTGCCGCTTGACCTGTCGACTTCGTTGTCGATGAGCTGCAGCTTGCCTCGGATCGGGTTCGCATCGTCGGTCGAGGCGGTGATCTCGACGGGAACCTGATCGAGGGCCGGCATGCCGTCGTTGCGCGGCAGTCGGGACAGCAGCCGGGTGACGAGTTCCTCATCCGCGCTGAAGCTCGCATAGATCGGGTCGACGGACACGATCGTGGTCAGTTCGGGAGACGTGGAGCCCGCCGAGACGAGATTGCCTTGCGTAACCTCGAGCCGGCCGATTCGTCCCGAAATCGGGGCACGAAGCTCCGTGTATCCGAGGTCGAGGCGAGCGATCTTCAGTGAAGCCTCGGCAGCTCGCAGCGTCGCTTCCGCCTGGGCGAATTCGCTCTCGCGCTGGGCGAGTTCGCTTTGCGATATCGTCCTGTTCGCCGAAAGCGTCTTGCCGCGCTGGTACTCGACCTCGGCGAGATCGAGGCGAGCGCGTGCAGACGCGACCTGGCTTTCCGCCTGGGCGACGGCCGCTTCGTAGGGCGCCGGATCGATGGTCACCAGGAGATCACCCGCCTTGACCAGGCTGCCCTCGCGGAAGTGCACCGACTGGATGGCACCGGCCACGCGTGGACGGATCAGCACGCGGTCGACCGCCTCGAGGCGGCCGGAAAACTGTTGCCAGGTGGTGACACTCCGCGGCTTCAATGTGGTTACGGTAACGGGAACGGCGGGCGGCGCGGCCTGCTCGGCGGGCGCAGCATTGGCGCCCGTCGGCATATCGAGATGGACGGTTGCTGCGATTGCCGACAAAACGACGGCCGTGCCGGCAGCCCAGAGGGCCCAGCGGGTCTTCTTCACGGTCATGACTTGCTCTCCTTGGTTCCCTTGGGGGAGGAACCGTCAGGTGGACTAAATGCGTTTATTTCAATGCGTTACTTCATCAGAGAAGGCGGCGAACGCGTCGCGTACCGCGTCGAGCCACGCGCCCTCCTCATTCCGGTAGATGCCCGTCCAACCGGAGCCGGACGGCAGAACTTTCAAATGCACCCGAACGCCTGCGGCGGAGAGGCGCTTCGAATAGGCCGACACCTCGTCTCGCAAGGGGTCGTCCTCGGCGGTCATCAGGAGCGCCGGCGCGACTCCCGTAAGTCTCGAACACAGGCATGGCGCTGCGTAAGGGTGCATCAGGTATCGCGCGGAGTGCAGATACCGGCTCCAGCCTTCCGACCAGCGCCCGCGCATGCCGATCCGGTCGGCGTCGCGGATCGAGCCGCTCGCCATTAGCGGATCGATCATCGGGGACAGCAGGATCTGTCCTCGAACCGCGCCCGACATTTGGTCTCGCGCCTTCAGCGCAAGCCCCGCTGCGACATTGCCACCGGCCTCGTCGCCGGCGATAAACAACGTCGACTTTGAACTGCCGTATTGACGGCGGCACTTTCGAATGCCGGTGAGCACCGCGAAAGCCCGATCCAGCGCGCCCGGGAAGGTGTTCTCCTGCCAACCGCCGAGATCGACCTCCATGACGATCGCGCCAGCTGCGGCAAGGGCGCGCGCCGCCGGGGCTTCCTCGGCGGGCGCCGCCCGACGTTGAAAGGCGCCACCTGCCAGGTAGAGGACGATCGACGGTTCCCTGGCGTGTGCGCCGCGATCGTAAATCCGGACGGACGTTGCCTCCGACGGATCGAATGCAATTTCCTGCCAGTGTGCAGACATCACAACTTTTCCTGTTCCGGTGTTGAAACGCTCTTGCTGCGAAGTTGCATTGGAATATTATTATTCGGTAATCGACACACAAGCATGCTGATTTCGTAAACACTATTCCAAAATCGCGGATAATTGCGAAGTGCGAGGACAAGCAGATGGATCAGCTTTCCGCAATGCGGGTATTCGTGCGTGTGGTGGAGATGGGCAACTTCACCCGTGCCGCGGCATCGCTCAACATGCCGAAGACGACGGTGACCAACCTCGTACAGTCGCTCGAGGCACGTCTTTCGACAAAGCTTCTGAACCGGACGACGCGTCGGGTGATGGTGACCACCGACGGTGCGCTCTATTACGAGCGGGCACTACAGATCATCGGCGACGTGGACGAACTGGACAACAGCCTGTCGACTTCGCAGGCGCAGCCGTCGGGCCGGCTGAGAGTCGAGATGGCGGGCATCTTTGCCGATCTGATCGTGCTGCCCGGCATGTGTGACTTCCATAATCGGTTCCCGCAAATCCAGCTCGATATCGGCGTCGGGGACCGCCTCGTCGACTATATCGCCGAGAACGTGGACTGCGCGCTCCGCGGGGGAACGCCGGCCGACCAGTCGCTGATTGCGCGCAAGGTCGGGGAACTCAAGCTGCACTGCTATGCCGCCCCGCGCTACCTGGAGCGCTTCGGGCATCCGGAACATCCCGAGGATCTCGCCACGTCCCATTACTGCGTCGGTTATCTGCATGCTCAGTCAGGACGCGTCTGGACGATGGACTTCACCCGCGGGGAGGAATTCTGCCAGGTGGACCCGCGCTATATCATCTCGGTCAACGACAGCAGGACCTATCTGAACGCGGCGGTCTCAGGCCTCGGCGTCGTGCAGTCCGCGCCCTTTTTCGTCAAGGATGCGCTCGCAAAGGGCGAACTGGTGCCGATCCTGACCGACTGGCAATGTGAGCGGCTGCCGCTCTACATCGTCTATCCGCGCACGCGTCACTTGAGCAACAAGGTGCGGGTGTTCATCGACTGGCTCGTTCGGCAGTTGCAGGTGATCGACAGGATTCCCTTCGACCTCGACGTCACGGATTTCCAGCGCAAGGCGTCGTAGGCTTTGCCTGACGGCTCCGGCCCGGTTGCTTTGCCGAGGATGTCTGGAACGGGCGGGCGGTTCTGGCAGGTCTGACGCGGAGTTGAATGACGCAATATATGACGCTATATAACGTCAATATAAGTGGGGTACTCGAGAGGAAGGCTGTCGCCATGGGTCTCGCCCAATATGCCGAAAAGGGTCTTTTCGCTCCGCAAAAGATCGCCGAGGCTTTTCACACGACCAGTATGGAAATCGCGCGCACCGCGGGTCTCGGCAGGGATGCGGTTCAGCGCAAGGAGCGCATCCGCTCCGACAAGACACAAAGGCGATTGCGTGAGATGATCGAGATCGTCAACAAGGTCGAGCCGCGGTTCGGTTCGGCGCTGATGGCCTTCGCCTGGTACAGATCGGAGCCGCTCCCCGGATTCTCCGGGTTCACCGCCATGCAACTCGTGCGTGACGGGCGGGCGGATGAGGTGCTTGACTACATCGACGCCGTCGATGCCGGCGTTCACGCGTGACGAAGCCTATGCGCTTCGAGGGGAAGCTCTATCGAGCGCTCAACCCCGTCTATGCGCATGAGCCATTGTCCGGCCGGGGTGCCGATCTCTACGGCGGACGTTTCAATCCCAAGGGAATGCCGGCACTCTATATGTCCCTGTCGATCATGACGGCCGTACGGGAGGCCAATCAGGTCGGCAATCTGCAGCCGACGACCTTGGTCTGCTACAAGGCGGAGATCGATGCCGTCTTCGACACGCGTGACGCGGGAGCGCTCGCGGCAGAGGGTATGGATGCTTCAAGCCTTGCGGATATGAGCTGGCGCGATCAGATGAAGCGCGACGGAGAGGCGAGAGCGCAGACTCTTGCGCGGCGGCTTTTCATCCGCGGCTTTCAGGGTTTGCTGACGCGAAGCTTTGCTCCCGGCGCACAGGCCGATGATCTCAACATCGTCCTCTGGAGCTGGGGAGCCTCGGCTCCGCCGAGACTCCTCGTCATAGACGACGAGAATCGGCTGTCAGGTTGACTTGCGCGGGACCTCAGCGCTCGGACGCCTCGTCCGGCTGCCGTCGCTCCATGCGGCGTGTCTTCTCGGCTTTCGCCTCGCTCAGCGCCAAACCGATGAGATGGGCGAGACGTTCCTCCTTCTGCAGCTTTGTCAGATCGAGCAGCGTCGCAAGCTCGTTGGCGATATAGTCGATCCGTTCCGTCATTCCCTTCCCCCTTCTTTCTGGAGGTGCTCCGCCGCGCACCCGCTGACCTCCGGAATGCATACCAGAGATTGCATGACGTTTCCAATCTCAATTGACGCCGAAGGCTGAGCGGCCATTCGTGCGCGACCGGGAGCTTCTTCGGCGGCGCGGCCGTCTTGACGGTGATATAGTCCTCAGTTAAAGAAATGAACGTTCATTCAATTAAGGAGACGGGGCCGTGGCGCGTCAGGCCGGGTCGACGGGTGAGAAGACCGCAGCGGCGATCCGCAGGCAGAGCCTCAGGCTCTTCGCCCAGCACGGCTATGACGCCGTCTCCATGCGCATGATCGCGGATGCCGTCGGCGTGCAGCCCGGCGCTCTCTACCAGTATTTCCCGACCAAGCAGCAGATCCTCGTGACGCTGATGCGCGAGCATATGGAGGAGCTTCTGGCGTCGTTGAAGGAGCAAGGAATCGGGAATGAGCCGCCGGAGGCAGCACTCGAACATTTTGCGCGCTTCCACATTCGCTATCACCTGACGCGCGCCGACGAGGTTTTCATCTCCTACATGGAACTTCGCGCGCTGGAACCTGCCGGGTTCAGGGAAATCGAGCGCTTGCGCAAAGCCTATGAGGGCGAGCTGAAGGCGATCCTCGTTCGCGGAAGCGAGCGTGGCCTATTCCGGATCGAGGACTCCCATGTCTGCGCGATGGCCATCATTGCCATGTTGACGGGGGTCAACACCTGGTACCGCAGCGGCGGAAGGCTCTCTGAGAAGAAGATCGAGGAAATCTACGCGGAAATGGTGCTGCGCAGCGTCGGCTGCGCGCACTGATATTTGTTGTTTTCTGTTGGGAGGCGGGAATGTTCAACAGCACGATGAGATTTGGTTTTGACGAGGAGACGGAGGCGCTTCGCGACGCGGTTCATCGCTTCGCCCAGGAGCGCGTGAAGCCAATGGCTGCGGAGATCGACCGCAGCAACGCCTTTCCGAACGAGCTCTGGCGGGAAATGGGCAATCTCGGATTGCTGGGTGTCACCGTGCCGGAGGAATATGGCGGGGTAGGCCTGACCTATCTTGCCCACACAATCGTGGTGGAGGAACTGGCGCGGGCCTCGGCCTCCGTCTCGCTCTCCTACGGCGCCCATTCCAATCTCTGCGTCAACCAGATCAAGCTCAACGGTACGGACGAGCAGAAACGGAAATATCTGCCGAAGCTTGTTTCCGGAGAACATGTCGGCGCGCTTGCCATGTCGGAGGCAGGTGCGGGGTCCGATGTCGTGTCCATGAAATTGCGCGCCGAGAAACGCAACGACTGCTATCTCCTGAACGGCACGAAGTACTGGATCACCAACGGTCCGGATGCCGATACGCTGGTCGTCTACGCCAAGACGGACCCCGAGGCCGGCGCCAAGGGGATCACGGCCTTCATCATCGAGAAGACCATGCGAGGTTTTTCGACGTCCAGGCATTTCGACAAGCTCGGCATGCGCGGCTCGAACACGGCCGAGCTGATCTTCGAGGACGTCGAGGTGCCCTTCGAGAACGTGCTGGGCTCGGAGGGTCGAGGCGTCAACGTGCTGATGTCCGGCCTCGATTACGAGCGCGTCGTCCTCTCGGGGATCGGTTGTGGCATCATGGCGGCCTGTCTCGACGAGATCATGCCCTACATGGTCAGTCGCAAGCAGTTCGGCCAATCCATCGGTGATTTCCAGCTGATGCAGGGCAAGACTGCCGACATGTACACGAAAATGAACTCCGCCCGCGCATACGTTTATGCCGTCGCTGCCGCTTGCGACCGCGGCGAGGTGACACGACAGGATGCGGCGGCCTGCGTTCTCTACGCTTCCGAGATGGCGATGGAGGTTGCCCACCAGGCCGTTCAGGCCATGGGTGGGGCCGGTTTCCTCAATGACAGTGCGGTCAGCCGGATTTTCCGCGACGCCAAGCTCATGGAAATCGGTGCCGGCACCTCGGAAATTCGCCGGATGCTGATCGGCCGCGAAATGATGAATGCGATGCGCTGAGGCATCCACCCCGCATGAGATGCGTGAAGTCTATCAGAGGCCGCCATGAGATATCTGCTCGCATTGCCCTTCTTTCTCGCAGCGCCGGTTGCTGCGTCCGATCGTTCAGAGCTGGCAGCCGAGGAGATCGCCTCTTGTCTCGGTGCCGCCGCAGCCGGGGGAGCCCGCGACTGTATCGGCACAATTGCAAGCGCCTGTCAGAAGGGGGTGAACGGGGGTGACAAGGGTTCGCCCGCCGATTGCCTGAACAAGGAAGCCGAAGCGTGGATGGCTGTTGCCGAGAACCGGCTCGAGGCTCTGCGCAAGAGGTTGAAACCTGCGCTCGTTGATGCGGTCGAGGCATCACAGCGGGCGTTCACGGCCTACCGGACCGCGCAGTGCGACGCGACCGGAGAATTCTTCTCCCAATATTCGGGAACCGCCTCTGCCGGATGGCAGGCGACCTGCCTCCGGGACACCGCCGCAGAGCGCGCGATACTCCTCGACGACTGGGCCATGCGCATGGAGGATTTCGAGTAATGACAATCCTGAAATCGGCAATCGCTCTCGCATCGCCCGAATTCGCCACCAACAGGGCTGCGATGATCGCACAGCGCGAAGCAATCGAGCAGGAGGCCCGACGTATCCTCGAGGGAGGCTCGGCAGCATCGCGCGATCGCCACGTCAAGCGCGGAAAGCTATTGCCGCGCGACCGGGTGACCGGGCTCCTCGACGTCGGCTCACCCTTTCTGGAGATCGGGCTTTTTGCGGCGACAGGTGTCTACGACGAGGATATTCCGGCGGCGGGTCTGATCGCCGGCATCGGCCGTATCGAAGGCCGCGATTGCATGATCGTTTGCAACGATGCCACCGTCAAAGGCGGTACTTACTACCCGCTGACGGTCAAGAAGCACCTGCGTGCGCAGGAGATCGCCGAGGAAAACCGTCTTCCCTGCCTCTATCTTGTCGACTCGGGTGGAGCCAACCTCCCGAACCAGGATGAGGTCTTTCCCGATCGCGATCATTTCGGCCGAATCTTCTACAATCAGGCGCGGATGAGCGCGAAGGGGATCGCGCAGATCGCCGTCGTCATGGGGTCGTGCACGGCAGGCGGGGCCTATGTTCCGGCCATGTGCGACCAGGCCATCATCGTCAAGAACCAGGGGACAATCTTTCTGGCCGGTCCGCCGCTGGTGAAGGAGGCGACCGGCGAGGTCATCGATGCCGAGACGCTCGGCGGCGGCGACACCCATACGCGTCTTTCCGGTGTCGCCGACTATCTCGCCGACAACGATGATCATGCGCTGGCGCTCGCCCGCCAGATCGTCCGGAATCTCGGGCCGGCCCTGCGACCGGGCATCGCAATTGCCCCGTCCCGTGATCCCCTCTACACGGCGTCCGAGATGATGGGTCTCGTGCCGGCCGATCCGAAGCTGCCCTATGATGTCCGCGAGGTGATTGCTCGCATCGTCGACGGCTCGGATTTCGACGAGTTCAAGCCGCGCTACGGCACGACGCTGGTCACCGGCTTTGCCCATATCGATGGCGTGCCGGTCGGGATCATTGCCAACAACGGTGTCCTTTTTTCCGAAAGTGCACTGAAGGGTGCTCATTTCATCGAGCTCTGCTGCCAGCGCAAGATTCCGCTTCTCTTTCTGCAGAACATCACCGGCTTCATGGTGGGCTCTAAATATGAGGCGGGCGGCATCGCCAAGGACGGCGCCAAGCTGGTGACGGCGGTTTCGACCGCCGCCGTGCCGAAGGTGACGGTGATCATCGGCGGCTCCTATGGCGCCGGAAACTATGGCATGTGCGGCCGCGCCTTCGGGCCGCGCTTCGTCTGGATGTGGCCGAATGCCCGGATCGCGGTCATGGGCGGGCCACAGGCCGCCGGTGTCCTGGCCAATGTCAGGCGCACCGGCATCGAAGCACGCGGTGGCACGTGGTCTGCCGAGGAGGAGGCTGAATTCAAGCGCCCGACGCTGGAACTGTTCGAGCGCCAGTCCGCGCCGCTTTATGCCTCCGCCCGGCTCTGGGATGATGGGATCATCGATCCGGAAAAGACCCGTGACGTGGTGGCCCTTTCTCTCCGGGCCGCGCTCAACGCGCCGGTCGAAGAAACCAGGTTCGGCCTGTTCAGGATGTGAGGCATGACGATGTTTTCCAGGATCCTCATTGCCAACCGTGGTGAAATCGCCGTCCGCATCATCAAGACGGCGAGACGACTCGGGATCAGAACCGTCGCGGTCTATTCGCAGGCCGACCGCGACGCATTGCATGTCGCACTCGCCGACGAAGCGGTGTTCCTCGGAGCTGCACCGACAACCGAAAGCTATCTCGACATCGGCAAGGTGGTCGCGGTAGCCCTTGCCAGCGGCGCCGAAGCGATCCATCCCGGCTACGGGTTCTTGTCGGAAAACCCGGATTTTGTCGATGCAGTCGGGAAGGCGGGCCTTACCTTCATTGGTCCCGCCGCCGCGTCGATCCGCGCGATGGGCCTGAAGGACGCCGCCAAACGGCTGATGGAGGAAGCAGGCGTTCCGGTGGTGCCCGGCTATCACGGTGACAATCAGGACGCAGCCTTCCTGAAGCTCGAAGCCGGCAAGATCGGCTACCCGGTGCTGATCAAGGCGTCTGCTGGCGGCGGCGGCAAGGGGATGCGGCGCGTCGATACGGACGACGACTTCGACGCCGCGCTTCAGAGCTGCCGGCGCGAGGCGAAGTCTGCCTTCGGGGATGATCGTGTCCTGATCGAGAAGTACATTTCCTCCCCACGCCACATCGAGGTGCAGGTCTTCGGCGACGGGCGAGGCAACGTCGTTCATCTGTTCGAGCGCGACTGCTCCCTGCAGCGCCGGCACCAGAAGGTGATCGAGGAAGCGCCGGCGCCGGGCATGACGGATGCCGTGCGGACTGCGATGACCGAGGCCGCGGTCGCAGCCGCGAAAGCCGTCGCTTACAAAGGCGCCGGGACAGTCGAGTTCATCGCCGATGGCACGGGGCCGCTCCGGCCGGATGGGTTCTGGTTTATGGAGATGAACACGCGCCTGCAGGTGGAGCATCCCGTGACCGAGATGGTGACCGGCTTTGACCTGGTCGAGTGGCAATTGCGCGTGGCGGCGGGTGAGCCGCTGCCGGTGCGGCAGGACGAGATCCGACTTCTCGGCCACGCGGCCGAGGCGCGACTCTACGCGGAGGATCCGGCGAACGGCTTCCTGCCGCAGGCGGGCCGGATCGATCACCTGGAGTTCGGGAGCGGCGAGGGCATCCGCGTTGATGCCGGTGTTCGCGCCGGCGATCAGGTCTCGCCCTATTACGACCCGATGATCGCCAAGGTGATTGGCCACGGCAAGTCGCGCGACGAGGCGATTGACCGGCTGAAGAATGCGCTCGACGGCACACACATTACCGGACTCACCAGCAATCGAGACTTCTTGCGCGCGCTTTGCAGGGACGAGATCTTCCGGCAGGGACGCATGGATACCGGCCTCATCGACCGGGGCATGGACGGTCTCATTGCACGGCCCGACGCGCCGGAAGAGGCCATTCTGATCGCGGCGCTTGCGGCTTCCGGTCTCGATCTGAGCGGACCGCATTGCGGCTTCAGGCTCTGGGGCGAGGCCAGTCATCGCGTGACCCTGCATGCGGGCGAAGAGGTCATTGCACGGCGCATCGTCCCGGGCGGCGGACATGTCCGGCTCTTGGATGGTGGCGAGGAGGTCCTGCTCGAAGAGATCGCCTTCGACGGTCGGACCTTCTCGGCGCGTCTGGTCCAGGCGAACGGCAGCGATCGTGTGCTTGCCCGTCTTGTCGTCGACGTCCATGGCGGCGAGCAACGCATCTCGGTTCTGCTCGACGGCGAGACCTACGCCTTCGAGAGGCCGGACCCGTTGGAAGGCGAGGATGCCGCGCACCACCACTCCGGCGAGATCCTGGCACCGATGACGGGCATCGTCCGCCTCGTCGACGTCGGGGCGGGCGTTGCCGTGAAGGCCGGTGACAGGCTCGTCGTCATGGAGGCGATGAAGATGGAATATACGCTGAGGAGTCCGCGCGACGGCCTCGTCGACGCCGTCTTCTGCACCGAAGGCGGGCAGGCGGAAGGCGGAGCCGTTCTCGTCCGGATCACGGAGGAGAGGCTCGATGGCTGAGTTTGTCACGGTCTACGAAGTCGGTCCGCGCGACGGATTGCAAAACGAGAAGGAAATCATTCCGGTCGAGGACAAGATCGCGTTGGTCGACCATCTCTCCGAGGCCGGCTTCCGCAAGATCGAGGTCACGAGCTTCGTGTCGCCAAAGTGGGTGCCGCAGCTCGCCGACGCCGCCGAGGTGCTGGCTGGCATCTCGCGCCGGTCGGGCGTCGTCTACAGCGCGCTGACGCCAAACCTCAAGGGGTTGGAGGCGGCACTCGCCGCAAAGGTCGACGAAGTCGCGATCTTCGCCTCCGCATCCGAAACCTTCAGCCGGAGGAACATCAACTGTTCCATTGCCGAGAGCTTCGCGCGTTTCGCCCCTGTCATGGAGGCGGCAAAGACGGCCGGCGTTCCGGTGCGCGGCTATGTCTCCTGCGTTGTCGCCTGTCCCTATGAAGGCCCCGTTGCGCCGGATGCCGTTCGTCTGGTCGCCGAGCGCCTGATCACGCTCGGTTGCCACGAGATTTCGCTCGGCGACACGATCGGCGCGGGTGTGCCGGAGACCATCTCCGCCATGCTGGACGAAGTGCTGCGATCGGTGCCGGTCGTCAAACTGGCCGGTCATTTCCACGATACCGGCAACCGTGCGCTCGCCAATGTTGAAACCGCTCTCGACTACGGGCTGAGGACGTTCGATTCCGCCGTCGGCGGGCTCGGCGGCTGCCCGTACGCGCCGGGCGCCAAGGGCAATGTCGCGACTGGACCGCTCGTCGAACTGCTTGAAGGCCGCGGGTTCGAAACCGGAATCGACGCGGAGAAACTGAAGCGCGCCGAGGCTTTCATCAAGGGACGCGTTGGGCGTCTTTCCGGGAGGAACGCATGACGGAATTCGAAACGATCCGGATCGAAACCGATGAACGGGGCATCGCGCGGCTGACACTGAACCGCCCCGACAAGCACAATGCGCTGAACGCCCGGATGATCGGCGAACTCACGAAAGCCGCGGAAATCCTCGGTGCGGATGAAAGGGTCCGTGCCGTTGTGCTCGCCGGCAAAGGTGCGAGCTTTTGCGCCGGCGGCGATCTCGACTGGATGCGGGCGCAGCGGGAGAAAGACCGCGCCGGCAAAATGGAAGAAGCCCGGACATTGGCGACGATGCTCGCCGAGCTCAACGCTCTGCCGAAGCCGCTCATAGCCCGGGTCCACGGAAATGCCTATGGCGGCGGCGTCGGCCTGATGGCGGTCTGCGACATCGTCATTTCGGTGGACACCGCGCGTTTCGCGCTTACCGAGACCCGCCTCGGGCTCATTCCGGCAACCATCGGTCCCTTCGTCGTTCGCCGCATGGGCGAGGGTTACGCCCGGCAGGTCTTCTTTACGGCCAAGCCGTTCGATGCCGCCTTCGCATTGCGATGCGGCCTCGTCTCGACCGTGACCGAAGCGGAGAAGCTGGATGCCTGCGTGGAGGCCGAAGTCGAGGCGGTCCTGAAGACCCGTCGGGGCGCCGTCGCGGCGGCAAAAACGCTCTGCCTCGAGCTCGGCGGTGACGACCCGGCCGGCCTCGCCGAGCGAACCGCCTCCCTGCTTGCGGACCGATGGGAGAGTGCAGAAGCAGCGGAGGGCATCGAAGCCTTTCTCGCGAGGCGATAGGGGTTCCCCGTGACGGGATGTCTCCCATCCTGCCCCGGGGCAGTTTCCGTCTTCGGGCAACCGTCGGCGACGGACCCGAGATCATGACGGCTATACGGCTGTGCCGCTGTCGACGCCGGCTTCGGCGAAGGTCGCCATCCCGAGATGGCAGCGCAGGGCGGCTTTCGCAAGAATCGCTCCCAGCACCGCGCCGGTCCCTTCCCCGAGCCGCAGATCGAGATCAAGAAGCGGCCGGAGACCGAGGTGGGCAAGGAGACGTCGGTGCCCCGGCTCCATGGAGGCGTGCCCCACCATGCAATGCGCAAGGCTGTCCGGACCGCTGCAATGCAAGGCGAGAGCAGCTACCGAGCATATGAAACCGTCGAGCATCACCGGGATCGCCAGCAGGCGCGCGGCGAGAATTGCCCCCGCCATGGCGGCGATCTCGCGCCCACCAAGTATCCGCAGGGCATCCAGACCGTCCCCGATCGACTCCCGATGGCGTTCGACCCCCTCGGAAATGATCTGGGCCTTGCGCTGCAGGACGTCGCTCGAGACGCCCGATCCGCGACCACACCATTCGACGGCCGGGCCGCCGAGGAGCGCGAGGCACAAAGCCGAGGCCGAAGTCGTGTTTCCGATGCCCATCTCGCCGGGGCACAGAACACTCGCGTCCGGCCGCACGGCCCGCATTCCCGCATTGAACGCTGCCAGAAACTCCGCTTCCGTCATGGCGGGCGCATGCAGGAAGTTCCTGACCGGACGATCAAGCTCCAAAGGAACGACCGTCATGCTGGCTCCCAGTTCGGCACTTAACTGATTGATTGCGGCGCCGCCCCTTTCGAAATTGAGGACCATCTGCTCGGTGACGACCTGCGGATAGGCGGAGATGCCTGCTTCGGCGATGCCGTGATTGCCGGCAAAGACGCAGGTTTGCGGCTGGTCCATAACCGGCGGGTAGCGTCCTTGCCAGCGCGCGAGCCAGGCCACGATCTCCTCAAGCCGCCCGAGACTTCCTGGAGGCTTGGTCAGCATGCCGTCACGGGCGGCAGCGGCGTCGGCGGCTCGTGCGTCGCCTTGGGGAAGCCGCATCAGTGCCTCTCGCAAGGCGGCCAGATTTTCAGGCGGAATTGGTACTTGCCTCGAAGAGAGGCTGTTTGCAGCAGACATACGGGTCCTCCACGTGACGCCGATCGTTCCGCCCTTTGCCATCGGGCGGATTTCGGTTGAGGATCAACTCGTCTTCTGACTTCCAGCGTGGCCGGGTTCAGGCACCTTCCCGTCCTGAAACGGACAGTGGCGGACAAAACCTCCTGAGACTCGTATCTGGTTACAGCGGCGGGACCGTCACGGAGTTTCACCGTGTTCCGTTAGTTGTCGAGACGGCTGTATCCTGCACCTTGCCGACAGGCAACGGATGCCACGGCCATCTCATGTGGACGGCAGGCATTCCAGAAGGACAAACGCTGGCGTGTTTGCGTTGACGCAAAGAGCCTGTTCGAAGGAGCTCAGGTCATCGTGCTGCCTTTCGGCGCCGTAAAGCGACTCTGCCAATGCATTGACGTACCCTGACATGAGGTGCAGTTCCTACCGATGCGCGCGACAGCCGTGTCACCGACAGCCACATCGTACAGGATGTCGTCTCATCTCGGATTGGCCACATCCTCTGCCGGTCAGGTTTCTCCGTTTGCATGGGTGGGCGAGAGGCCGCGCCTTTCAGCGCTTGCCCGAATGAGCCGTTGGCCGTCGTCCGCAAGCGGCGGAAACATGAAGGCTTTACCCCGGGCCGGCAGTTCGTCCAGGAAGGACCGAACGATGGTATCTTCGGCGGATCTGCCCACCCGCGTGGAGATTTCCGCACTTAGCCCGTTCGTAAGGGTGTAGAGGACCGATTGACGCTCCGGATCGCTACCGAGTTCGAGCGTGATTGACAGAAGGAAGCGCATTTGTCCCGCTTCGAGGAAAAGGCTTGCCGGCATGTCCACCGGTGGGACCTACTTGCAACTTGTTTCGAGATTGGATGTCATCTGTTCGGCGACCTGTGGCAAAAGGACGGGCGTCGCGCCACCTTATGCACGACGTCCGGCAGCAATACTCTTTTGGGTACCGACAACTATGGTTTGAGATGGAGAGAATGTCTGACGCGATGCGCACCTTCCATGTCCCTCCCGCCAACATATTGGCTCCCTATATCGACAGGCTATGGGGCTTGGAAAGCGTCGGTAACGAGCGGATTGCCTTGCCTATCCTGTTGCCGGGGACGGGGCCCGAGTTGTATTTTCACTACAGTACACCCTTCCGGCGATCCGCCGGGTCCGGCGAGTCCGTGGTGTGTCACGACGCCCATCTGTTCTGCATCCGCAGTCGGCCCATCGAGTTGCTGCCCGCCCGCGACATCGGTTTTGTCGCCGTGCGTTTCCGGGCTGGCATGATGCACCGTTTCATCGACATACCGGGCGGGGAACTCATCGACCGCGATCTTTCCGCCGATGATCTGTGGGGCGCAACAGGGCAGACTCTGGCCACCCGTGTGGCCAGCGCGGAAACGCTGACCGAGCGGCTGCGGCTGATCCAGTGCTTTCTCGTCGAACGCTTGGCGCGGCGATCGCCCGACTTGGTCTTCGAACACGCTGCTACCCTACTCTATGATTATTGCATCGATCTCACCATCGACCACTTGGCGGAGCGGGTAGGACTCGGACGGCGTCAGTTGGAACGCCGTTTCAATGCTATCGCCGGCCAGACTCCGGTCGAGTTGCGTGGCCTCGCCCGTTTCCAGAAAACCGTGCGCACCCTGATCTTGGACAATGGTGCCCAAACCACGGACGCGGCGCTGGCGCATGGCTACTATGATCAGGCTCACTTCATCCGTCATTTTCGGGGGTTGGCAGCGGAGTCACCAGAGCGCCATCTCAAGGCCGCTCGCACAAGGACGCATTTTTACAATACTCCTTGGCGCGCCTGCACCAAGATAGCGGCTCCCCTGTACCCTTAGGAGCCAACCATCATGTATCTTTTGCTGGCGGAATTGAGCGCTAGACCCTCTTGTGCCGGCGAGGTCGAAGACGTCTTGCGCGAACTGGTTGAAATTGCAGGCACCGAAGCGGGGAATATTCGCTACGCGGTGCATCGTCAAAAGGAAAACCCCGACACCTTCGTCATTTACGAACTCTATCGGAATGTCGCAGCCTGCGACGAGCATCTCGCGTCAACACCGGTGAAGCTGGCCATGCAACGTTTCGAGACGCTGCTGAGCGCACCGCCGCGCGTGATCTTTTGCGATCTGGTCGCCATGTCGGAACTGGGCTGCGTCCCGGTGTGAGGCATATGGCTCGCGCGTTGCCGCAGAGTCCCAATGGCACGACACGGCCCCTGCGCCGATAGGCCTCTGATGGGATCAAGTAGACGTCCTCACTTGGAGCAATTTTCGTTTACACCAAGATCGTGGGAAGAATACGAGATACATCAGTAGGTCAAACATGTGCGTTCCAAAGATCGTGTCCCATGGCGCGGTGTCGCTTCGGCGCTCGCTGCGCTTTCCAGACAGAGCCGGGAACTGCCAATACGGCAACTGCTGGTTAGAAGGACAGGATGCGTCGTTCTGCATGAAGCGCTCGAGGCCAGTGTCCAAGGATGCGGTCATGAGATCCAATCCGACGCCTGGACTCGCACATCACCAGATTGCGGCACTTGCGTGACGCCGGCTGCAACCGCCAAAAGATTGACGAACGTTGACGGCCCAACGACAATCGTGAGATGCGGACCAGAAAAACCCTTGGGAACTCACCTTCCGGCGGTCTCGCTGCTCCCCAAGAGCTCGGACTGTCTTGTTCAGTTCTCCCGCAGGACAAAACCTTCTCGATACGGGGGCAGAACATGCGAAAGCTCATCGGCTACCTTTTCGCTGGCCTAGTTCTTTTCGGCTTTGCCGCCACTGCTTCCCTGGCGTACGCCTATCCAATAGCCGCCGCCGTTGTTTGCCCTTCATGCTACGGGATGGAATACGCCGGGCGACGCATTGTCGTCGATGCGGCAATGCCTGCCCAGATGCGGGCCGAGCTGTCGGGCGATGCCGAAATCGCGGCATCGGAGGTCGGAGCGTTTTATGGAGCGTTTTCCCGTCAACCCTACCTTGTCGCCTGTTCGACGGACGCGTGCGACCATCGTATGGGAGGGCGTGGGGCCAAGGCCATCACACTGTCGACCCCTTCGTGACGGTTCTGCGGCTTTCGCCGAGGGGCATCGACCCGACCATCCTGACGCACGAGTTTTCGCATGTCGAATTGCATCACAGTGTCGGCTTATGGGCGCGGCTCACCGGCGCGTTTCCCGCCTGGTTCGACGAAGGGATCGCTGTTCTCGTTTCCGCCGACCAGCGATACATAAGGTCCGCACCGACCGCTTCGGAACGATGTGTGCGTGACTCAGAGAGGCCGTTGCCCACCACGCCCTTTGAATGGACTTCCAAGGTCGGCAAGGATTCAATGCTGTATGCGGATGCGGTGTGTCGTGTGCTGCGCTGGATGGATGCGAATGGCGGCAGAGATGGCTTGTTGAGAGCAATCGACGCCGCTGGCGACGGTACTGCCTTTAACCCCGATCAAGCTCTCCGTGGTCGAGGTCTGTCTTGATCGTCGGACCTTTTCCGTTCGTGCTGCGGTGCGGCTGCGTCTTGCCGGTTACGAGGCTTGCGGGGGATGAGGCGTTAGGAGGTCTGCGCGCAGCACCCTCGGGCTGACGCCCAACTTCTGTCGAAACACGGTCGTGAGGTGCGCATGGGAGGAAAAGCCGACGGCCAGTGCAACTGCGCTCAGATCCTCGGTCCCGGCGGCAATCAGCGCCCGGGCTCGCTCGATCCGTCGGTCGAGAATATAGGAGTGAGGCGAGCGGCCGGTCGCTTGCCTGAAGGCCCGGGAAAAGAATCCGGCGGAAAGGCCGAGTTCGTCAGCGAGATCCTGCACCGTCAGCGTCAGGTCGAGACGGGTCTCGATGAAATCGTCGATCCGCCGCAGACGCTGCGTGGTCATCCATCGTGCGCTGTCCGTCGGGGCTTGGCGACCACGTATCTGCACATGGAGGCGCTCGATGAGGAAGCCCATGAGGGCCTCGAAATGCAGCGGGTCGGCGGCAGGAAAGGCGAGCAGCAAGCGCCTCGTCGCCTGCGCGGCCGCGATAGCAGGTGGATCCGTGCGGTCGCTGAAGGGCAGGTCGATGGACACGTCGAGATCGAAGCCCGTCACGGCGAGATACTCTCCGCCCGCAGGCGACCGCGAGTAGACGTCGCAGCCCTCCGGCACATAGGCAAGACCATTCGGTTTCGCACGAAACGGGCGGATGCGATCGCCGGCATAGGCATGCATGCCCTCCTGGCTCTCGAAGGCAAAGCCGAGCAGAGCGCGGTCCGCCGTGTAGCGAGCTTCGTAAGCTTGGCGCGGCAGCAGTTCCGCCGTCCAGCGTCCGACCGTCACCCGCCGCGTTGGCTCAGGCTTCAAAGCCGCGGTTCCTTCCATACGCTCTTCCACCCTTCGGATCAGGTTCACACGCCCTTTTACGTCAGGAATCTGAAAGCGTCACGCGTCCGGGCATGCCAGTTTCGCGACCTGCAACATAAGGCGGAGCGACGAATGAAGCAGTTTACCCGCAAGGACATCGAAGAGGCGGCTGTGCTCGTCTATCGGCATATGCTGCCCACACCGCAATATAGGTGGCCACAGCTTTCAGGCGAGGTGGGGGCTACTGTCTGGGTGAAGCACGAAAACCACACGCCGGCAGGCGCGTTCAAGGTTCGCGGCGGTATCGCCTTCCTGGACTGGCTTTGCCGCGCATTGCCGGAGACCCGGGGGATCGTCACTGCGACACGAGGTAATCACGGCCAGAGCCAGGCACGCGCTGCAAGGGTTTGCGGCCTCGAAGCGCGGATCGTCGTCCCGCACGGCAATTCCGTCGAAAAGAACGCAGCCATGCGTGCCTGGGGCGGCGAGGTCATCGAGTTCGGAGAGGATTTCGACGAGGCGCGAACCGAAGCCCGTCGGCTTGCCGCCGAGACGGGGCATTTTCTCGTGCCGCCTTTCCATGAGGAGATCGTCCGTGGTGTCGCGACCTACGCTTTGGAGTTCTTCACGGCGGTGCCCGACCTCGATGCGGTCTATGTGCCGATCGGCTGCGGCTCCGGCATCTGCGGCGTCATCGCCGCGCGCGATGCGCTCGGCCTCGAGACCGAGGTAATCGGCGTAGTCTCCGCCCACGCAGCGGCCGCGAAGCTCTCCTTCGAGGCGGGACGGCTGATCGAAACGGAAACCGCGCGGACATTCGCCGACGGCATGGCCGTTCGCGTGCCCGTGGAAGAGGCCTTTGCGGTTTACGGGAAGGGAGCGTCGCGCATCGTCGCCGTCACCGATGACGAAGTGGCCGAGGCCATGCGTGTCCTCTATCGCACCACTCACAATGTCGCCGAGGGAGCGGGTGCCGCGGCGCTCGCCGCTCTTCTCCAGGAGCGCACCGCCATGCACGGCAGAAGGATCGGCGTCGTCCTCAGCGGCGCCAATGTGGATGCCGAGGTGTTCCGGACGATTCTGGCCGGGGAGACGCCGCGGCTCGCCTGAACCTTCCGTCACGTCAACGGAACGGCGAGCCCGCGCTTCAGTGTCTTCAGGACGACATGGGTGGTGAACTTGCGGACATTCGGGTTCTCGTTCACCAGCCGCTCGGCGAGCGTATCGAAATCGTCGATCGATCTACAAACGACGACGAGCGTGTAGTCGCCGCGGCCGGTGATGCACCAGGCTTCCTGGACCTCCGGCGTCTTCGCGATCCAGCGGTGCAGGTTGGCCATCAACTCGGGCCGATCCCGCTCGAGTTCCAGCTCGACAAGCAGGGTGACGCCGAGCCCCACCTTCTTCGGGTCGATGATCGAAACGTCGCCGAGGATGACCTTCTGCTCTCGCAACCGCTGCAGCCGCCGCTGCGCCGAGGATGGCGAAAGGCCGGTGCGGGCCGCGATGTCCTCGATCGTCGCGCGGGCATCCTCCTGCAGGATTGCCAGGATCTCCCGGTCGGCGGCGGTCACGTTATCGGGTGACCCGTTCGATCCTGCGCGTTTTCTGGGTAAATTATCCATTTGGCCGCCCCTGTTTGACGAAGTTTCCCGTCTCCGACAGCTATGCTGCCTGCATGACTGATTTGCAACAATTCCCCAGCGTAGATGGCATCCTTGCTGCGTATGGCGCCATCGATCCGCTCTTTCTCGACACACCGCTCGTCCGGCATGCCGCGGCCGATGCCGAACTTCGGTTCGCGCTTCACGCCAAGGTGGAAATGCTGAACCCGATCCGCGCCTTCAAGGGACGCGGAACCGATTGGCTTCTCCAGACGATGGCTTCCGCCGACGTGCCGCTCGTGACGGCCTCTGCCGGAAACTTCGGCCAGGGGCTCGCCCATGCGGCTGCCAAGCGGGGACGCAAGGCGATCATCTTCGCGGCGACAAACGCCAATCCGCTGAAGATTGCCGCCATGCGAGCGCTCGGCGCCGAGGTGCTCCTCCACGGTGAGGATTTCGATGCCGCGAAGGTGGAGGCGCGCCGCTTCTCTGCCGAGAAGGGTTATGCCTTCGTCGAAGACGGGGCCCATGCGGCTATCGCCGAGGGTGCAGGCACGATTGCACTTGAGGTCACGCGGCAAGCCGAGGTGCGGGGCATTGCGCTCGATGCCATCCTCGTGCCCCTCGGTAACGGCGCACTGCTGACGGGTATCGGGACGTGGATCAAGGCCAAGTTGCCCTCCTGTCGCGTGATCGGCATCGTCGCGGCGGAGGCCCTGGCGATGCTCCTTTCGTGGCGGCGCGGCACCTGCTTCGCCACCCCGTCGGCGCCGACCATCGCCGATGGGATCGCCGTGCGTGAACCGGTTCCCTATGCGCTCGAGTCGATGAAGACGACGGTGGACGAGGTCTGGACAGTGGACGAGGACACGATCCGGTCCGCGATGCGCTTCTGCCGGCAGCATTACGGCCTCGTCGTCGAGCCCGCCGGTGCAGCCGGCGTGGCCGCAGCATTGGAACACCGTGGAAGACTCGAGGGTCGATCGGTGGCGACGATCCTCTGTGGCGGCAACGCTCAGCCGTAACCGACGAGCCCCTGCCCCTACCTGTTGCCGACGAGCATGCGGTAGCGGAACTGGTCGATGACGACGGCGAGGATCAGCAGCGAGCCGAGGAGGACCATCTGCATGTAGGAACCGATCTGCATCAGGTTCATGCCGTTCTGGACGAGCACGATGAAGAAGGCGCCGAGCACCACGCTCTCCACCCGGCCGATGCCGCCCCTCAGCGAGACGCCGGCGATGACGCAGGCCGCAATCGATTCGAGCGCGATGGTGCCGCCGAGATTGGTCTCGCCGCTTTCGACCCGGGCGGTGAGCAGGACGCCCGCGACCGATGCCAGAAGCGCGCAGAGGATATAGGCGAGGAAGAGCGTCCGCTTCGTGTTGATGCCCGAGAGATTGGCCGCCTTGATGTTGCCGCCGATCGCGTAGATGCGGGCGCCGCTGCGTGTCCGGTTCATCAGGACCCACATGGCCGCCATGGCGACGATGGCGATCAGGACCGGGACCGGAACTCCGAGCACGCGACCGAAACCGAAGAAATCCCCGAATTCGAAGGGGAGACTGCCGATCGGCACGCCGCCGGTCAGGAAGAGTGCGATGCCGGCGCCGACGGATTGTACCCCGAGCGTCATGATGAAGGGGGAAACCCCGAACTGTGCGATGCCGATGCCGTTCAGCATGCCGAGTGCCAGAGCCGCGAGGAAGCCCGCCGACACGCCGAGGACGATGACCAGCCAGACCATGTCGGGAAACTGGGCTGCGAAATACACCATGACCGAAGCCGAGACCACCGAGGTGAGCGCGATCGAGGTGCCGACCGCAAGGTCGAAGCCGCCCGTCACCAGAACCACCATCTGACCCAGCGAGACGAGGACGAGATAGACCGATTGGCGGGCAACGTTCGTCAGGTTGTCGAGGGTCAGAAACTGCCGGGACGCGAGAGAAAAGAGGATCAGCGCCGCGATCAGGAAGAAGGGCAGGGCACCCAGCCTGATGAAGACGGCTTTCAGTGCGGCCGTTGAGGAGAGGGTCTGCTTGGCGTCCGTGACCGACGCGGTTTCGAGCTTGCTGGTCATGCCGATTTTCTTTCCTGATCGAAGAAGGCGCCGAGGACTGCCTGTTCCTGAATGGCCTCGCCTTCCAGTTCGGCCGAGATGCGGCCGTTGCGGAAGACGATCAGCCGATGGGCGAGGTGCATGGCTTCCGGCAGGTCGGAGGAGATCACCACGACCGCCTTGCCGGCCTCGGCTATGGATTTGATGATGCGGTAGAGGGCGGCGCGGGTGCCCATGTCGACGCCGACTGTCGGCTCGTCGAAAATATAGACGTCGTAGTCCCTGCCGAAGCTCTTGCCGAAGAGGATCTTCTGCTGGTTGCCGCCGGAGAGTTTCGAGGTGCCGCGCTCGAGGAAGGCCTCGCTGAGATCGACCTTGCGTCCGATCTCGCTCGACTGGCGACGCAGCGCTGCGGGCGAGACGAGGCCGAGCGCATTGCGCGTGTCGCGCCGGTCGAGAATGGAAAGCGCGATGTTGGCGCGCGCACTCGCCCCGAGCAGGAGGCCCTCTTCCTTTCGGTCGGACGGGAGGAAGAAGACGCCGCTTTGCATCATTTCGGGCGTTGCCGCACGGGTCTTGTCGCGTCCCATCAGCGTGACCGTACCGTCCGCCGTCGGCAGCAGGCCCATGACGGCGCGGAAGGTGCGCGATTTGCCGGAGCCGACGAGGCCTGCAACGCCGAGGACCTCGCCGCGGCGGACGTCGATGTCGACGCCGTCGACGCCCCAGGCCTTCAATCCGCGGATTGTCAGGACAGGTTCCGGTTGCGGGCTGCGCGCGATATGTGGGTAGATCTCGTCGATCTTGCGGCCCGTCATCATTTCGACGAGCGCCTTCTCCGACAGGTTCTCGGCGCTGATCGTACCGATCAGGCGCCCGTCGCGCAGGACGGTAATGCGGTCGGCGATCGCCTTGAATTCCTGAATGCGGTGGGAGATGTAGACGATGCCGACGCCGCGCCCCTTGGCACGGTCGATGAATTCGAAGAGCTTTTGCGTCTCTCTCTCAGTGAGCGAGGCGGTCGGCTCGTCCAGGATGAGGATTCGGGCCTGCTGATGCAGTGCCTTGGCGATCTCGACCATCTGCTGTTCGGCGCGCGACAGTGAAATCACGGACCGGCGGACGTCGATCGGAAAGCCGAGGCCGGTGAAGAGGACATGCGCCTCGGCATACATGCGCCGGCGCTGGACGAGGCCCATCTTTCGCGGCTCCTGGCCGAGAAATATGTTCTCCGCGACCGTCATCGTCGGCACCAGCGAAAATTCCTGGAACACGGCGCCGATGCCTGCCGCTCGCGCGTCGTTGACCGTATGGAAGTGCTTCTCCTCGCCGTCGATCCGGACCACTCCTTCGGTCGGAGTGGCGACCCCGGCGAGGATGGAGATCAGCGTCGATTTGCCGGCGCCGTTCTCGCCGAAGAGGACGTGCACTTCGCCGGCTTGCAGCGTGAAGTCGACGCCATCGAGCGCCCGCACGCCGGGATAGGATTTGGCAATGCCGGTCATTTCCACCAGCGGTGGCCGCGAAGTCATTTTCGTATCAGTCCAATCATTGCTGCCGGGAAAGGGTTCCGGCGCCCGTGAGACGCCGGAACCTGCGCGATCAATTGACCGAGAAGACCGGCTTGTAGCCGTCCGGGGGCAGGATGTTGGTCTGCGGCACCGTCTTGACGTTGGACGGATCGACCACGAAGATCTTCGGTCCGACGTGTTTGACGAACTCCTTGCCTTCCAGTGCACGGACCGCCTGGTCGATGGCGATACGGCCCTGGACGACCATCGAATCCGCCGGGGCGGCGAGAATGAAGCCTCGCTTGATGCCCTCGTAGACACCGGGCGTCATGTAGAAGGCGAGAAGGTCGACCTTGCCCTTCAGGCCGCGCTCGCGGATGAGGCCCTGGGCGGCTTCCGCCGTCACCGCCGTGCCGGCGATATAGCGGATGTCCGGCTCGGCCTGCAGCACGTCCTCGACCAGCTTCAGCTGGGCTTCCTTGCCGGTGTCGCCGTATTTCGGCTCGAGAGCCTTGACGGACGAGCCCTTGATCGCTTCGAGGAAGCCCTTGTTGGCGGCTTCCACCCAGCCGGCGCCGGCCGGACCCGGGAACCAGCCGACCTTCACCTCTTCCGACCCGGCGGGATGCTTCTTGGCGAGGTAAGAGCCGGTTTCGTACCCCATGGTGTAGAAGGAAACGAGCGACTTGGCGGTGATGTCGGGCGAAGAAATGCCGTTGATGACGTCGATCACCGGAATGTTCTTCTTCTTGATCTCGCTGACGAGATTGTTGAGGCCGTCAAAGGAGATGGCGCCGATGACCACGGCCTGGGCCCCGCCGGCGACACAGTCTTCGATCTGACTGATCTGCTTTGAGAGTTCCGTATAGCCGCCCGCCTCGACGAGGTTCATCTTGACGCCGAGATCTTTCGCCTCTTCGGCGACGCCGTAGTCGACGCCGAGCCAGTAGGCATCCTTCATGTGTGGGAAGGAGACGCAGATGTTCCAGGGCTTCTCTGCCTTTTCGAGTGGCGAATAGGACATGTCGACGGCCTTGCCGTCGGCCGAAAATGCAGGCTCGACGGCCTGCGCCGGATAAGGATACCAAGCTTCCGCCAGCGCGGGCGTCGCCAGCGTCAGGGCGAGTGCGGAACTCGCCAGTGTGAGTGCAATTCTGTTTTTCATGGTTGTTCCCCTTTTTCGAGTTGGTTGCTGCGGGTCAGAAGAGATTGCGGATCTGGTTGATCAGGGCGGCTCGCTCCTTTCGTGCGGAGAGCGCGGTTTCCATGTCGACCTTCACGAAGCGGGTCGGCGTATGTGGCTGAAGCTGGCCGATCAGATCCATGTCGGCGGAGATCACGGTTCCGAGCATGAAGTAGCCGCCGCCGGAAACCGCATCGCGATGCAGGATGATCGGCTCGGTACCACCCGGCACCTGGATGGAGCCGTAGGGATAGCAGCTGTCGACGATGTTCGACGGATCGGAGCCGGCGCCGAACGGCGGCGTGCGCGGAACGAAATCGAGCTTGCGACCGCCACGGAAACGATAGCCCATGCGGTCGGCTTCAGGCGCGACCTTCCAGGTGTCCTCGAAGAAGTTCTTCCCCGACTCTTCCGTGATGCGATGCCAGTAGAGGCCCGGCAGGACCCGCAGCTCGGCCGGCATGCCCGGGCCACGACGGAGCGCTTCCGGGATCGACTTGCCTTCGACGGCCGCGCCTGCGGCACCGACCGGCAGCTCGTCGCCGGCGGCGATCGGCCGACCCTTGAAGCCGCCGAGTGCCCCGATCGCATAGGTCGAGCGGGACCCGAGGGCGAGCGGCACGTCGATGCCGCCGGAGACGGCGATATAGATGCGGGCGCCGGTCTTCAGGAAATCGAAGGAGAGCACCTGGCCGGCCTTGACCTTGAAGGCGGTCCAGCCCGGCTTCTCTTCGCCGTCGACCCGGATCGGCATCTCGGCCCCGGTCACGGCGACCATCACATCTTCGGTGAACTCGAGCTTCGGTCCGACGAAGACCGCCTCGAGGCCGGCAGCCCCTTCCTCGTTGCCGACGAGGAGGTTTGCGGCCTTGAGCGCAAGGCGGTCCATGGCGCCGCCGAGTGGGATGCCGAGATGGAAATAGCCGGGCCGACCGAGATCCTGGACGGTGGTGGCGAGACCTGGATGTTGAACCTTAATGGCCATGGAGAACGCCCTCCAGCTTCGCGTTGTAGCCGTCGATGTCTTTTTGGAATTCCCTGAGGTCGAATTTCACCTCGCGGATCGGCGGGGCAAAGCGTCCCTTGTCGACGTCTTCCACCGCCTGATCGTAGCCGTCGCGGTCGACCGGCTTGAACTTGACGATGTCGCCGGGGCGGAAGAAGACCATGAAGTCCTTGAGGTAGGACGTCGTCTGGGTCGGATCGTAGATCGGCATCGGAGTGATGCCGAACATCTGGTAACCGCCGGCGCCGCGCACCGAATAGATGCAGCCGAAACAGCCGCCATGGCCGACGGTGAGCTTCGGCGTATCGGTGCGGGGCCGCAGGTATTTCGGCACCTCGATCTGCCTTTGGCGCTCGACCATCTGGTACATGAAGGGCAGGCCCGAGACGAAGCCGACCATCGAGACGAACCAGGGCGAACCGGAATGGGCTGCGATGAAATCGTCGACCGAGCCGTAGTTGTTGATCCGAGCGGCGTATTCGAGGTCGGTGCTCGCCGGATCCTGATGGCGCTCGCGAAAACGCATCAGCGTCTCGTGCGTCCACGGGTCGTTGTAGAAGACCGGAATCTCGATGATGCGGGTGGTGATCACCGGCTCCGACTTCGCAGCCGCCGCCTCGATCGCCTGGACTTCCTTCAGGATGTCGTTCGGGTGAATGACGTCGGGGTCGAACTTGATCTGGAAGGAGGCGTTTGCCGGGCAGATCTCGGTGACGCCCTTGATCTTCGCCTGCTTGATGCCCGTCGTCATCGACAGCGAGTTGAAGAATGCCTCGAGCGACATATCCTCGGAGCATTCGACGAAGAGGTGTTCGTCACCTCCGAACGTATAGCGCATGGGCATCAGGCAACCTCCTTGGATGCGACAAAGGCCTTGAACTCCGTCTCCAGCCACGGTTCGAGGAAGCGGGTGTGGACGTCACCGGCGGCCACCGACGGATCGGAAGCCAGTGCCTTGTGGAGAGGAATGGTCGTTGCGAGCCCGCGGATCTCGAAATTGTCGAGGGCCTCTCCTAACCGGTCGAGGCAGTGGTCGCGGCTTTCACCCCAGACGATCAGCTTGCCGAGCAGGGAATCGTAGAAGGGTGGGACCTGGTAGCCGTCGTAGAGCATGGTGTCGAAACGGACGCCGTCGCCTTCCGGAACGCCGAGCGCCTCGACCAGACCGGGACCGGGCAGAAAACCGCGCATGGGGTCCTCGGCGTTGATCCGGCACTCGATTGCGTGGCCGCGGATCGCGACATCCTCCTGGCGGATCGAAAGTTCGGCGCCCCCGGCGATCCGGATCATCTCCTGGACCAGGTCGATGCCGGTGATCATCTCGGTTACCGGATGCTCGACCTGGATGCGGGTGTTCACCTCGATGAAGTAGAACGCGCCCGTTTCGTCGTCATAGAGGTATTCGACGGTACCGGCTCCGCGATAGCCGACCTCGCGGGCAAGCGCGACGGCACTTTCACAGAGGGCCTTGCGGACGCTCTCCGGCAGGCGGAAGGAGGGGGCCTCTTCCCAGACCTTCTGGCGGCGTCGCTGCAACGAGCATTCGCGCTCGAAACAGTGGATCGCGTTCCGGCCGTCGCCGAGGATCTGGACCTCGACGTGGCGCGCACGGGTGATGACCTTTTCGACATAGAGCCCGCCATCGCCGAAGGCGGCGAGCGCCTCGGCCGAGGCCTGCGGGAAGTGCCGCTCGAAATCCTCCATGCTTTCGGCGATGCGGATGCCGCGGCCACCGCCGCCGGCTGCCGCCTTGATCATCACCGGAAAGCCGATTTCCTCGACGATTTCGCGCGCGGCGGCGATGTCGTCGATCCGGCCGTTGGAACCGGGCACGGTCGGGACGCCGGCACGGCTTGCGACCTTGCGCGCCTCGACCTTGTCGCCGAGCAGGCTGATCGCATCATGGCGCGGCCCGATGAAGATCAGGCCGGCGTCTTCGACGGCCTTCGCGAAGGCGGCGTTTTCTGAGAGGAAGCCATAGCCGGGATGAACGGCGTCGACGCCGGTTTCGCGTGCGGCCTTCAGGACGGCCTCGATGTTGAGGTAGGACTTCGCCGCGGACGGCGGCCCGATTTCGACCGCCTGGTCGGCGAGCTTCACCGCCAGCATGTCGCGGTCTGCAGCGGAATGGACCTGCACGGTCCTGATCCCGAGCGCCTGGGCGGCGCGGATAATCCGGACGGCGATCTCGCCCCGGTTGGCGACGAGGATCGAGGAGATGCTCATGCTTCGACCTCGGCAATGACCTGGCCGGCCATGATCGGCTCGTTGTCGTCGGCAACGAAGGTGATCGAGCTTCCGCTCGCGTCGGCGCGGACTTCGTGGAAGGTCTTCATCACTTCGATGAGGCCGATGACGTCGCCGGCTGCCACGCTCTCTCCATCCTGCTTGTATGGTGCGGCGTCGGGAGACGACCGGCGGTAGAAGGTTCCCGGAAGGGGCGATTTGATTTCGAGCTTGCTCATCGTGGTCTCCCGTTATCTGACGATTTCTGAAATGGGGGCGATGCGGATGCCCGCGGCGATCAGGGCTTCGCGCATGTGGCGGACGATATCGAGGGCGCCCAGCGTGTCGGAATGGAAGCAGATGCTCTCGAAGGGGACCGCGATGTCCTTGCCGGTGACGGCCGTCACGCGGCCTTCGGTGCAGGCGCGCACCACCTTGCGGGCGATCGCTGCCGGATCGGGACGTCCCGCGTCGCGCGTGAAGACGATGGAGCCGCTCTCGTCGTAGTCACGGTCCGCGTAAAACTCGCGGACAACGGGATGGCCGGCCTCGATTGCGGCCTTTTCCGTCGCGGACCCGGCCATGCAGAAGACGTAGGCGTTCGGCGCGACGGTGCGCATGTAAGTGACGAAGAGCTGTGCGAGTTCCGGGTTGACCGCCATCTCCATGTAGAGCGCGCCGTGCGGCTTCACATGCTGCAGGTTGGTGCCGTGGCGGCGGGCGAACTCACGCAATGCGCCCACCTGGTAGACAATGTCGTTGACGAGCTCGCGAGCCGTGCCGTTTATCTTTCTCCGGCCGAAGCCCTGGAGGTCATGATAGCCGGGATGGGCTCCGACGCCGACACCATGTTCGACCGCGAGGCGCACGGTGTGATCCATGAGGTTCGGATCACCACCATGGAAACCGGCCGCAATGTTGGCTGAACTGATTAGTCCCATCAGGGCGGCATCGTCGGTATCGCCGACATGCCAACGGCCGAAAGCCTCGCCCAGATCACAATTGATGTCCACGACCTCGAGTGTCACTTTTCTTCCCTGTTCTGCCCGCATTTTGTGCAATGCAGCGCAATGCCTTCTTTCTTGTCAGAAGACCGTATGAAGAAAAGTTTCATTTGAAAAATTCTATTTTTGGAAGGGGCGTATCTGAAAAAGAAAATCATATGGCAGGCGGCGTTCTGCCGGTACATAATGGAAAATCAAATGTTTATCCGCATGTCGTTCAGGTGAACTCCGACGACGCCACAATCTTCGCGCTTCTCATTCTGAAAAATCGATATAATATATCGTAGATTCAGATCGTATGGATATCCAATGTCGCTGAGCCTTCGCCAAATTCGATATTTCGTCGCCACCGCCGAATCCGGTCAGGTCTCGCAGGCCGCGGTGAACCTTGCAATCTCCCAATCGGCTGTCACGACTGCGATCAAGGATCTCGAGGAGACGGTCGGTGCGAGCCTCTTCGACCGCACGCCCCACGGCATGGACCTGACGGTCGCCGGCCGGCGCTTTCTTTCGCAGGCCTACGAGATCCTGCAGAAGATCGACGAGGCGACACAGCTCAATCTGGTGTCCGCGGAGGTCAAGGGGACGCTCACGATCGCCGCCACCTACACCGTCATCGGCTATTTCCTGCCCTTTCACATCGAGCGCATGCGGCGACAGTTTCCGGGCATCGAGATCCAGCTCTTCGAACTCAACCGCGAGTCCGTCGAAGAGGGACTCCTGACCAATCGCTACGATCTGGCGGTGATGCTGACGTCCAACATCCTCAACCCGGAACTGGCGACGGAGAAACTCCTGAGTTCGCAGCGCCGGCTCTGGGTCTCGGCCCGTCATCGCCTGCTCGAGCAGGAGAGCATCGGGTTCCGGGAGGTGGCGGAGGAGAACTATATCATGCTGACCGTCGACGAGGCGTCCCACACCTCGCTGCGCTACTGGAGCCAGACACCCTATCTGCCGAGGATTACGCTTCGAACCTCTTCCGTCGAGGCGGTGCGCTCGCTGGTCGCCAACGGACAAGGCGTCGCGATCCTGTCGGACATGGTCCACCGCCCCTGGTCGCTCGAGGGGCGCCGCATCGAGACGATCGCGCTCAAGGATCCGATCCCCTCGATGGATGTCGGGCTTGCCTGGCGCCGCAATGCCGAGTTCACGCCGGCGATGGAGGCGGTGCGCTCCTATTTCCGCCGCTCCTTCAACATCCCGGAATAGTGGTGGGATGCCGGCCCGTCCAGCTGGTGCCACTGCAAGAACCCACTTGTCAGGATTGCTGCGATGCACCATCAATAGGGGATGTCGCATCCTGACCTGACCATCCTTGTGATTGACGAGAACGCCGTTCGCGGCGCGATCATCGAGGAAGGCTTGCGTGAGGCCGGGCACATGCGGGTTACCGTCGCGCATGAGATGCACGGCATCGCCCGAGTGGTCGAGACATTGGCGCCCGACGTCATCATCATCGATATCGAAAACCCGAACCGCGACATGATGGAGCACCTTTTCCAGCTGACACGGACCGTCAGTCGGCCGATCGCCATGTTCGTCGACCGCTCCGACACGGCCTCGATCGAGGCGGCGGTTGACGCGGGCGTCTCCGCCTATGTGGTCGATGGGCTCAGAAAGGAGCGGGTGAAGCCGATCCTCGACATGGCGGTGAGCCGTTTCAATGCCTTCAGCCGGCTACAACGCGAACTCGCCGACGCGCGCACAGCCCTTGAAGAGCGCAAGGTCATCGAGCGCGCGAAGGGCATTCTCATGAAGATGCGCGGGCTCTCCGAAGAAGAGGCGTTCGCGCTGATGCGCCAGACTGCGATGAACGAGAAGAAGAAGCTTGCCGAAATCGCCCAGAGCGTCGTTACCGCAGCGGGGCTCCTGCTGTGATCGTTGACGCTGTCCGGAGGAGCCGGAGTGAATGACATGACGACAGGTCGGAAAGACACGGGTTCGAAAGGCATGGGACTGCAGGCCTTGCCGGCACTCGGGCGGTCACCGGAGCCGAAGGTGCTGCGCGCCGGCTTCATTCCGCTGATGGATGCGTCCGTGCTGGTCGTTGCTTCGGAGTGCGGGTTTGCCGCCCGCGAGGGCCTCGGTCTTGATCTCGTTCGCGACGTCTCCTGGGCCAATGTCAGGGACCGGCTTGCGTTCCGGCAGTTCGATGTGGCCCACATGCTCTCGCCGATGCCGGTCGCATCGATGCTGGGGCTGGGCTCCAATCCGTCCCCGACTGTCGCGCCCTTTTCGCTCGGTCGTGGTGGCAATGCGATCACTCTGTCGCTGCGGCTCTTCGAGCGCATGCAGGTGCTGGCCGGGCTCGGTGATGGCGCCTCCGCGCTGGAAAATGCACGTGCGCTGGCGACGGTCCTCGCCGACATGCGTGAGAAGGGGGAGCAGCCGCCCACGCTCGGCATGACCTATCCCTTCTCCTCGCACAATTACGAGTTCCGCTATTGGCTCGCCGCCGGCGGCATCGACCCGGACCGTGATGTGAAGCTGGTCGTCGTACCGCCGCCGCTTACCTCCGATGCGCTCGCGGCGGGAGCGATCGATGGCTTTTGCGTGGGCGCGCCGTGGAACATGGTTGCCTCCGGGCGGGGCGTCGGCCGCATCGTCGCGGCCAAGCAGGACATTTGGCCGTCGGCACCCGAGAAGGTGCTCGGCATGCGACCGGAATGGGCAGAGGCGCATCCCGAGACGGTGTCGCGCCTCATCGTGGCGCTCGATGCGGCGGCCCGCTGGTGCGACGACCCGGAAAACCATGACGCGCTCGCCGACCTGCTCGCCGATCCCCGTTACATCGCCGCACCGGTCGACATCATCCGCCACGTGCTTGCGGGCGAATTCAGCCTCGACGCCAAAGGCAATCGCCGCGTCATCAAGGACTATTTCCGGTTCCATGGTGGTTATGCGAATTATCCACGACCGGGCGAGGCGCTCTGGATCTACAGCCAGATGATCCGCTGGGGGCAGGTCGCGTTCTCCAAGGAGGGTATGGCGGCTGCCGCTTCGGCCTTCCGCCCCGATCTCTATCGCCTCGCGCTCGGGACCGAGGCGGCGCCGCCGGCGGATGCAGATTTTCGCATGGAGGGCGCCGATCCGGCGGACCGTTTCATGGATGGTCACGTCTTCGATCCCAGCCGCATCGCCGACTACGTTGCGGGTTTTGCTGTACGCAGCGCGCTGCCCGTGACTGCTGCGCGGGACGAGGTGTAGCGCCGACTGCGCTGCACAATTGTCCGGCTCTCCCGGCGTCGTCGATGGGCAATCGCCCAACAAATGCGCATTTTCGAGCGAGCTCAAAAAATAAGCATTCGATGGGGAATGCTGTAGTTTCTACATATTTGTCAATGACATAACTTCGCGCTCATGCATCTGGCACGCCACTTGCGTGTCATATTTCGCACCGGTCAACGGCGACCGGAAAGCAGATGAGCGCCAAACGCGCCTCCACATCAGACACCGACGTCGCAAGGGTTTTCGCAGCCCGGGATTTCTCATCCCGCGGGCGCAAATCTCCGAGCGGCGTTTTTTATTGCTCATTTTCTCCGTAGCCGAGGGAAGGGACCGTTCTATGACCACGAAAACGACTGACGCCATGAGGGTAATACGCAACGGAGTGGTGAATATCTGTTCCGCGTTGGCAATTGGTGCTTTCGCGACGCATGCAGCCGCGGAGACGTTGGACCTCGAAAAGGACGAGTTGAAGCTCGGCTTCATCAAGCTCACCGACATGGCGCCGCTCGCGATCGCATACGAAAAGGGCTTCTTCGAAGACGAAGGCCTTTACGTGACGCTCGAGCCCCAGGCGAACTGGAAGGTCCTGCTCGATCGCGTGATCACCGGTGAGCTGGATGGGGCCCATATGCTGGCGGGTCAACCGCTCGCCGCGACAATCGGCTACGGCACCAAGGCCCACATCGTCACGCCCTTTTCAATGGACTTGAACGGAAACGGAATCACCGTTTCGAACGCCGTCTGGGACATGATGAAGGCGAATGTGGCGACGGGCGCCGACGGAAAGATCGTGCATCCGATCAAGGCTGATGCCCTCAAGCCGGTCGTCGAGAAGTTCAAGGCGGACGGCAAGCCCTTCAACCTCGGTATGGTCTTCCCAGTCTCCACGCACAATTATGAGCTGCGTTATTGGCTGGCATCCGGAGACATCAATCCCGGTTTCTATTCGCCGGCGGATGTTTCCGGGCAGATCAAGGGCGACGCGCTTCTGTCCGTCACGCCGCCGCCGCAGATGCCGGCAACGCTCGAAGCCGGCACCATCGTCGGCTATTCGGTCGGTGAGCCCTGGAACCAGGCGGCGGTCTTCAAGGGCATCGGGGTGCCGGTCGTGACCGACTACGAGATCTGGAAGAACAATCCGGAGAAGGTCTTCGGCCTGACGCAGGAATTTGTCGACCAAAACCCCAATACGACGCTTGCCTTGACCAAGGCACTGATCCGCGCGGCGATGTGGCTCGACGAAAACAACAACGCCAATCGCGCTGAAGCCGTCGAAATCCTGTCTCGCAAGGAATATGTCGGAGCCGACGCCAAGGTCATCGCCAACTCGATGACCGGGACGTTCGAATATGAAAAGGGCGACAAGCGGGACGTCCCCGACTTCAACGTCTTCTTCCGCTACAACGCCACCTATCCCTTCTACTCTGACGCGGTCTGGTATCTGACGCAGATGCGCCGCTGGGGGCAGATCCCCGAGTTCAAGGACGACGCTTGGTACGCGGAGACGGCCAAGTCGGTCTACAAGCCGGACATCTACCTGAAGGCCGCGAAGATGCTGGTTGAGGAAGGCAAGGCCAAGGACGCCGACTTCCCCTGGAACAGCGACGGCTACAAGGCGCCGACCGCGGATTTCATCGACGGCGTCAACTACGACGGCAAGAGCCCGAACGCCTACATCGACTCTTTGAAAATCGGCCTCAAGGGTCACCAGAAGATCGAAGGCGCGGAAGTCGTCGGCGGCTGATCCCACACAGGCACGACAATGATGAGGCAAGCATAGATGGCGCAAGCAACTGAAACCATCGGGTCCGCCAAGCTCGATAGCGCAATCCGAAGAGAACGACTCTTCCAGCGTATCGACAAGGTCTCCATATGGCTCAATATCCTCGGGCTCGGCTGGGTCACGCCCATCCTGAGGATGGCTGCCGGCGACAGTGTTCGCGAACAGGTGGCGGAGATACGCAAGACTCTGGTCGTGCCCCTCACCGGCATTCTGTTCTTCCTGGTTGCCTGGGGCGCTCTTGCGCCGATGGTCAAGACATCGCTCGGGGCTGTACCTGGTCCGACCGAGGTCTTCGAACAGGCAGGGTCGCTCTGGCGGGATCATCTTGCTGAGCGCGAGAAGGCGGCTGCGTTCTACCAGCGCCAGGATGAGCGCAACGCCAAGCTCGTCGCCGACGGCAAGGCGGACGAGGTCAAGCATCGCATCTATACCGGTAAGCCGACCTATCTCGACCAGATCCTGACCTCGTTGATGACGGTCGGCCTCGGCTTCCTGATCGGCAGTGTCATCGCCATTCCGCTTGGAATTGCCTCTGGCCTGTCGCGTACGATCAATGGAGCGATCAACCCGCTGATCCAGATCTTCAAGCCGGTTTCGCCGCTGGCCTGGCTGCCGATCGTCACCATGATCGTCTCGGCACTCTATGTGAATCCCTCCGACTTGCTGCCGAAGTCGCTGGTGATTTCAGCGGTCACCGTCACCCTCTGTTCGTTGTGGCCGACGCTCGTCAACACCGCGCTCGGCGTTGCCTCGATTGACAAGGATCTCGTCAACGTCGGCAAGGTGCTGCAGCTTTCGACGGCGACAACGATCCGCAAGCTGGTCCTGCCCTCCGCCTTGCCGTTGATCTTCACGGGCCTGCGGTTGGCGCTCGGCGTCGGCTGGATGGTGCTGATCGCTGCCGAGATGCTGGCGCAGAATCCGGGGCTCGGAAAGTTTGTCTGGGACGAATTCCAGAACGGTTCGGAGACTTCGCTCGCCCGTATCATGGTTGCGGTTCTTACCATCGGCATCATCGGCTTTGTGCTGGACCGCGTCATGTTCGCGCTCCAGTCGGCTTTCACCTTCTCGGCCACGCGGTGAGGGAATGACGATGACGATCCTTGAATTAAGCAACGTCTCGAAGTCGTACGACCACGGCAATTCCCGAAACGACGTGCTGGCGAACATCGATCTGACGGTGACGGAAGGCGAATTCATCGCCATCGTCGGCTTCTCCGGTGCCGGAAAGACCACGTTGATTTCACTTCTGGCCGGCCTCGCGAAGCCGGATACAGGAGCGGTTCTCTTCCGCGGCCGGGAAGTCACCGGCCCCGGCCCCGAACGCGGCGTGGTATTCCAGTCCTATTCGCTGATGCCCTGGCTGACGGTTGATGCCAATGTTTCGCTGGCAGTCGACAGCGTCTTCAAGGCGAAGAGCAGGGCAGAGCGTCGGAAGATCGTGTCGCACTATGTCGGAATGGTCGGCCTGGCGCATGCAAAGGATCGCAGACCTGCCGAGCTTTCCGGAGGCATGCGTCAACGCGTTGCCGTGGCGCGCGCTCTGGCGATGCAGCCCGACGTCCTGCTGATGGACGAGCCCCTTTCGGCACTGGATGCGCTGACCCGTTCGAAGTTGCAGGACGAGTTCGCTGCGATTTCCGAACAGGAGAAGAAGACGATTATTCTCGTCACCAATGACGTCGACGAGGCGATCCTGCTCGCCGATCGTATCGTTCCTCTCACACCCGGTCCGAATGCACGGCTCGGTCCCAGTTTCGACGTCACTCTGCCGCGCCCGCGTGCTCGCGCCGAAATGAATTCAGATCCGGAATTCATTCGCCTGCGCGCCGCTGTCACGGCCTACCTGATGGACGTCGGCACCGATCGCCAAGCGTCGGCCGGCCGCGTCATTGAACTGCCGAACGTCGTTCCGATCACGCAGAAACCCGGAGCGGACAAGTTGCCGGCGGCTTACGAGCGCGCCGCCCGCACCGTGGTCGAGCGCCGTTTCGTCGAGTTTTCGGAGGTCCGCAAGACCTACGCCACTCCCAAGGGGCCGCTGACGGTCGTCGACGGTTTCAACCTCAAGATCAACAAGGGCGAGTTCATCTCGGTGATCGGCCATTCAGGTTGCGGCAAGTCGACAGTCCTGTCGATGGCGGCGGGCCTGAACTCGATCTCGGGCGGCGGCATCATCCTGGACGGCAAGGAGATATCCGGCGCGGGGCCAGACCGTGCGGTGGTGTTCCAGTCCCCCTCGCTGATGCCATGGTTGACGGCACGCGAGAATGTCGCCCTTGGTGTCGATCGCGTCTATCCGACGGCCTCTCCGGTGGAACGCACTGACATCGTCGAATACTATCTCGAAAAGGTAGGCCTCGGCGATTCCATGCATCGCATGGCCGCCGACCTGTCGAACGGCATGAAGCAACGCGTCGGCATTGCCCGCGCCTTTGCCCTCTCTCCCAAGCTTCTGCTTCTCGATGAGCCGTTCGGCATGCTCGACAGCCTGACGCGCTGGGAGCTGCAGGAAGTGCTCATGGACGTCTGGGCCCGTACCAAGGTTACGGCCATCTGCGTGACACACGACGTCGACGAGGCGATCTTGCTCGCCGACCGCGTGGTGATGATGTCGAATGGCCCGAACGCGCGTATCGGCAACGTCATGGATGTGCATCTGCCGCGTCCGCGAAGCCGCAAGGCCCTGCTCGCCCACCGCGACTACTACGCCTACCGCGAAGAACTCATCGATTTTCTCGAAGCCTACGAGGGCGGCGCAAATCCGTCGCCCGAGCGCCTCGAAACAATCCGGCAGAAGCGCGCCGCTCGTCTCGAAGAGACCGGCACGGCTCTTCCCAGAACTGCAGCGGAGTAAGAACCATGGCAGAAAAACTCGTCATCATCGGCAACGGCATGGCTCCGGGCCGCATGCTGGAGCATCTGTTCGAACAGGCGCCGGGCCGTTACCAGGTCACGATCTTCAACGCTGAGCCGCGGGTCAATTATGACCGCATCATGCTCTCCCCGGTCCTTTCGGGCGAGAAGACCTACGAACAGATCGTCATTCACGGCGACGGCTGGTACATCGATCACGGCATCACACTCTACAAGGGCCACAAGATCGTCGCGATCGACCGGGCGGCGAAGACGGTGACTTCCGACCACGGGGTGACCGAGAGCTATGACAGGCTGGTGATCGCGACCGGGTCGGTTCCGTTCATTCTTCCGCTGCCGGGCAAGGATCTGCCGGGTGTTCTCACCTATCGCGACCTCGATGACGTGAACGCAATGCTGCTCGCGGCTCAGTCGCGTGAGAAGGCGATCGTCATCGGCGGCGGTCTTCTCGGTCTCGAGGCGGCTGCGGGTCTTGCCGAGCGAGGCATGGACGTGACCGTGCTGCACGTCATGCCGACACTGATGGAACGCCAGCTCGATCCGGCCGCCGGCTACCTCCTGCAGAAGGCAGTGGAAGAGCGCGGCATCAAGGTGATCTGCAAGGCGAACACCAAGGCGATCTTGGGAGAAAGCCGTGTGGAAGGCGTCGAGCTCGAGGATGGACGTCTCATCCCCGCGACGCTCGTCGTGATGGCGGTCGGGATTCGTCCGAGCGTCGGGCTCGCCAAGGACGCCGGACTTGCAATCAATCGCGGCATCGTCGTCGACGACAGGATGCAGACATCGGACGGCAACATCCTTGCGCTCGGAGAATGTGCCGAGGTCGGCGGGATGGTCTACGGTCTGGTGGCGCCGCTCTACGAGATGGCGCGCGTGGCGGCCGCCCATCTCGCCGGCGACCGCACGCCCGCCTTCGTCCATTCGGACACGCCGACGAAACTGAAGGTGACGGGCATCGACCTCTATTCGCTCGGAGACTTCGCCGACGGTGACGACCGGGAGGAGATCGTTCTGCGCGATGCGTCGGCGGGCGTCTACAAGCGGCTGGTCATCAAGGACGACCGCATCATCGGTACGGTTCTCTACGGTGACACTGGCGATGGACCCTGGTTCAACGATCTCAAGAAGAAGGGCACCGACATCTCCGAGATGCGCGAGACCCTGATCTTTGGCCAGGCTTACCAGGGGGGTGCTCCGCTGGACCCTATGGCGGCCGTTGCAGCCTTGCCGGATGATGCAGAAATCTGCGGCTGCAACGGCATTTGCAAGGGCAGGATCGTCTCCACGATCACCGGCAAGGGCCTGACGACGCTCGACGGTGTACGAGCGCATACCAAGGCGTCGGCCTCCTGCGGCAACTGCACGGGATTGGTGGAACAGCTGATGGCGCTGACGCTCGGCGACAAATACAACCCCGCCGCCGTCACGCCGATGTGCGGCTGTACCGATCTCGGTCATGACGACGTCCGCCGACTGATCAAGGCGAAGAAGCTGAAGACCATCCCGGCCGTGATGCAGGAACTGGAATGGAAGACCTGGTGCGGCTGCGCCAAGTGCCGTCCGGCGCTCAACTACTATCTCGTCTGCGACTGGCCGGACGAATATGCCGACGACTACCAGTCGCGCTTCATCAACGAGCGTGTACACGCCAACATCCAGAAGGATGGCACCTATTCGGTCGTCCCGCGCATGTGGGGCGGCGTGACGTCGTCCGGCGAGTTGCGGGCGATCGCCGACGTGGTCGACAGGTTCGATATCCCGATGGTCAAGGTGACCGGCGGCCAGCGCATCGACATGCTGGGCGTCAAGAAGGAAGACTTGCCTGCCGTCTGGGCCGAACTCGGCAAGGCGGGCTTCGTCTCGGGCCAGGCCTATGCCAAGGGCTTGCGCACGGTGAAGACCTGTGTCGGCTCGGACTGGTGCCGCTTCGGCACCCAGGATTCGACCGGTCTCGGCATCCGTATCGAGAAGTTCATGTGGGGGTCCTGGACACCCGCCAAGGTGAAGATGGCGGTCTCCGGTTGTCCGCGCAACTGCGCGGAAGCGACCTGCAAGGATGTCGGCGTCATCTGTGTCGACTCGGGCTTCGAGATCCATTTCGCCGGCGCGGCCGGCCTCGACATCAAGGGCACCGAAGTCCTCGGTCTCGTGAAGACCGAGGACGAGGCACTGGAGGTGATCGCCGCCCTCACGCAAATGTATCGTGAGCAGGCCCGCTATCTGGAGCGCATCTACAAATGGGCGAAACGCGTCGGTGTCGACGAGGTGCGTCGGCAGGTTCTCGACGATCCCGACAAGCGCCGCGCCTACTTCGACCGCTTCGTCTTCTCCCAGAAATTCGCGCAGGTCGATCCTTGGTCCGAGCGCGTTTCCGGCAAGGACAAGCACGAATTCCGGCCGATGGCGTCCGTCGGTTTCAGCGAGGCGGCGGAATAACCGTCTTCTCTTCTCCCCGCCATCGGCGGGGAGGGGATGGTGAAGTCTCAAGAGGAAGGAAAGCCATGACCTGGATTGCTATCGGCCATATCGAGGACATTCCCGTGCGCGGCGCACGCTGCGTGAAGACGCCGGAGGGTAAGATCGCTGTGTTCCGGACCGCCGAGAACGAGGTTTTTGCCATTGACGATCATTGTCCGCACAAGGGCGGGCCGCTTTCGGAGGGCATCGTGCACGGCAAGGCGGTGACCTGCCCCCTGCACAACTGGGTGATCTCGCTGGAGAGCGGCCAGGCTCTCGGTGCCGACGAAGGAGCTGTTCGCACGATCCCCGTCCGCAACGAGGATGGAACGCTCTCTATCTCGCTCGAAAGGGCAGTATTGGCGGCCGCGGAGTAGCGGGACCGCCCAACTTTTCCAGCAACAAGGAAACACGGCCATGTCCTATGTTCAACCGACCGATTTCGTAACCAAGATGATAGATGCCGGTGAAGCGAAGGTCTTCATGTCGACCAGGGATACGCTGATCCGCGCATTCATGGCTGGTGCGATCCTCGCGCTCGCCGCCGCCTTCGCCGTGACAATCAATGTCCAGACGGGTCAGCCGCTCGCGGGTGCGATCCTCTTTCCGGTGGGCTTTTGCCTGCTCTATCTCATGGGCTTCGATCTTCTGACCGGCGTCTTCACGCTCGTGCCGCTTGCGCTGATCGACAAACGCCCGGGTGTGACGGTTGGCGGGGTTCTGCGCAATTGGGGTCTGGTCTTCGCAGGAAATTTCGCCGGCGCGTTGGTCGTTGCAGCGATGATGGCGATCATTTTCACCTTTGGATTCTCGGTCGAACCGAACGAGGTCGGTCAGAAGATCGGGCATATCGGCGAGGGTCGTACGCTCGGCTATGCGGCGCATGGGGCTGCCGGCATGCTGACGCTGTTCATCCGCGGCGTGCTCTGCAACTGGATGGTATCGACGGGCGTGGTGGCCGCGATGATGTCGACCTCGGTTTCGGGCAAGGTGATCGGAATGTGGATGCCGATCATGCTGTTCTTCTACATGGGTTTCGAGCATTCCATCGTGAACATGTTCCTGTTCCCGTCGGGTCTGATGCTCGGTGGCCAGTTTTCGATCATGGACTATTTCATCTGGAACGAGATTCCGACGGTTCTCGGCAATCTCGTCGGTGGTCTCACTTTCGTAGGTCTGACGCTCTACACGACCCATGCCCGCACCGGGTCCAAGCGTGCCGCAACAGTTGAACGGATGGCCGATGCTGCCGGCGTCCCAGCGGAGTAAGCGCGTGAAGGCCGAAGACACCGGAACGGAATCGGCGGACTGTCCGGGCGCAGTCGCCACCAGGACGACCTGCCCGTACTGCGGTGTCGGCTGCGGGGTCATCGCAACGGTCGATCACAGTGGCCATGTCGATATCAAGGGCGATCCGAGCCATCCGGCGAACTTCGGGCGGCTCTGCTCCAAAGGCTCGGCGCTCGCCGATACGCTTGGAGGTGACGGGCGGCTCCTCTATCCCGAGATTCGCGGTGAGCGGACCGATTGGGACGGTGCCCTCGACCTCGTCGCTGAAACCTTCCGCCGGACGATCGCCGAGCACGGTCCGGATTCGGTCGCCTTTTACGTTTCCGGGCAGTTGTTGACCGAGGACTATTACGTTGCCAACAAGCTGATGAAGGGCTTCATCGGCTCGGCGAACATCGACACCAATTCGCGCCTGTGCATGGCGTCGTCTGTCGCCGGCCACCGACGTGCGTTTGGCGCCGACGTCGTGCCCTGCGACTACACCGACCTCGAACGCGCCGACCTCGTCGTCCTTGTCGGCTCCAACACGGCTTGGTGCCATCCGGTCCTCTACCAACGCCTTGCCGCCGCCAAGGCGGCCCGGCCCGAGATGAAGGTCGTCGTCATCGATCCCCGCCGCACCGCGACCTCGGAGATCGCAGACCTGCACCTGCCGGTCCGGGCCGACGGTGACGTGGTGCTCTTCAACGGCCTTCTTGCGCACTTGGCCGAGGCGGGCACGCTCGACCACGCCTATATCGCGGCTCACACCAACGGCTTCGCCGAGGTCCGCGCGGCTGTCAGTGGGATCTCGGTCAACGACGTGGCGCGGCAAACAGGGCTTTCCGCCGTCGCGATCCGCCGTTTCTTCTCGCTTTTTGAGAGAACGGAAATGGTGGTGACCTGCTACAGCCAGGGCGTCAATCAGTCGTCGCTCGGCACCGACAAGGTCAACGCCATTATCAACTGCCACCTCGCGACGGGCCGGATCGGCCGGCCCGGTATGGGGCCATTCTCGTTGACCGGACAGCCGAACGCCATGGGCGGTCGCGAGGTCGGCGGACTTGCAAACATGCTTGCGGCCCACATGGCGATCGAGAATCCGCACGATCGCGAGCGCGTCCAGCGCTACTGGGGTTCTCCGGTGATCGCCGACAGGCCAGGCCTCAAGGCCGTCGACATGTTCGACGCCGTTGCGGATGGACGCATAAAGGCGCTCTGGATCATGTCCACCAACCCGGTCGTCTCGATGCCGGACGCCGACCGTGTGCGTGCGGCGATTGAAACCTGCCCGTTCGTCGTTGTCTCCGATATCGAAAAGGAGACTGACACCACGCGTCTCGCCCATGTGCTTCTGCCGTCAGCAGGCTGGAGCGAGAAGGCCGGGACGGTCACCAATTCGGAACGCCGGATCTCCCGGCAGCGGCCGTTCCGCCCGGCGCCCGGCGAAGCCCGGCCCGACTGGTGGCAGCTTGCCGAGGTCGGGCGCCGCATGGGATTTGCCGAGGCCTTCGCCTGGAATTCTCCGGCCGAGATCTTCGCCGAGCATGCCGCTCTGTCGGCCTTCGAGAACGAGGGCGACCGCGCGTTCGACATCAGGGCCTATGCCGGGATCGACGCGGGAGCCTATGGCGCCCTTGCGCCGTTCCAATGGCCGCAGCGGTCCGACGAGGCTTCCGCGGAGCACCGCTTCTTCGCGGATGGACACTTTTTCCACCCCGACGGGCGCGCCCGTTTCGTAGCCGTCCGGTCCACGGTCCCGTCGCGTGTCGGTCCCGACTTTCCCCTTGTGCTCAATACCGGCCGCATCCGTGACCACTGGCACACGATGACACGAACCGGCAGAAGCGCGCGGCTCTCCGCCCATACCGCCGAGCCTTTCGCCGAGATGCATCCGCTGGACGCGGCCGAGTATGGGATTTCGGATGCCGATCTCGTCGAGCTTTCTGTAGAGAACGGCGCGCGGGTCGTCGTCCGGGCACTGCTTTCGGACCGTCAGCGCCGTGGTTCCGTGTTCGTGCCGATGCACTGGACGGGCGAAACCGCCTCACGCGGCCGGATCGACACCCTCGTCTCCCCGGTCACAGATCCGATCTCGGGGCAGCCGGCGTCGAAACACGTCGCGGTCGGTGCGAGGCGCTACGGGGCGCAAGCCTACGGATTTGCCGTCAGTTCGCAGCGGCCGGAAGGGCTGGACACGGCCTATTGGGCGCTGGCCCGGGCTGACGGCGGCTGGCGGGCCGAGCTCGGCTTCGACGCGACCGTCCCCGATTGGGAAAGCTGGGCGCGGCGGGCTTTCGGCATATCGGCGAAGGCCGAGACTGCCCGCTATGTCGATCTCAGAAGCGGGGACTACCGGATCGCCTTCTTCGCAGAGGGACAGCTTTTGGCTGTGCTCTTCGTCGCCGCTGAGCCGGTTGCCGTGTCGCGCAGCTGGGCGGTCTCGCAGCTCTCATGCGTCCACGCCGACGCCGCGAGGCGCCAGGCGATCGTCGCCGGCCGGCCCGGTGCCGATCGTCCCGACACCGGCGCCATCGTCTGCTCCTGCTTTGCGGTCGGCGTGAACCAGATCGCCGCCGCCGCCCGCAATGGCTGCCGCAGCGTCGAGGCGATCGGCGCCGCACTCTCTGCGGGGACGAACTGCGGTTCATGCCGCTCTGAAATCGGAAGGATCATCGATGCCACGCAGGCGCTTGCAGCAGAGTGAGGAAGGTTGCCGCGGCCGGATTGCGCCGCTTGCGGCGCTTCCGGTGTTCTGGGAGCTCCGCGGCAGGAGGGTCATCGTCGCCGGCGGCTCCGAGGGCGCGGCGTGGAAGGCTGAGCTCCTGGCGGCCGCCGGAGCGGAGGTACACGTTTTCACCGATGAGGAGCAAATGAGTGAGGCGATGCGGGAGCTGACCGGTTCTCTTGAGCATCGACCGGCATCCCGGATCATCCATCATCCGTGTGCCTGGACGCCGGACAGCTTCGCCGGCATGGCGCTTGCAATTGCGGACTGCGCAGACGAGACCGAGGCCGAAGCCTTCTGCCATGCCGCGGACGCGATGGGTGTTCCCGCAAATGTCATCGATCGGCCGGCTTTTTGCCGGTTCCGCTTCGGCTCGATCGTCAATCGCTCGCCGGTGATCGTCTCGATCTCGACCGACGGCGCCGCTCCGATCCTCGCGCAGGCGATCCGTCGTCGTATCGAGACGCTGCTTCCGGCCACACTCGGCGCCTGGGCCGACATCGCGCAAAAAATCCGCGAGCGGTTGCACGAACGTCTGTCCCCAGGGCCTCTGCGCCGCGTCTTCTGGGAAGGCTTTGTCGACCGTGCTCTAGTCGGCGGCGAACCTCCGGAGGAAGGAATGGCGGCTGCGCTTCTCAACGAGGCGGACACCCTCGCCGCAGAGCCGTCCGGCGGTCATCTTGCCTTTGTCGGCGCGCATCCGTCTGATCCCGAGCTTCTCACGCTGAAGGCGGTGCGTGCCCTGCAATCCGCCGATGCCATTTTCTTCGACGACAGTATCGCCGGCGGCGTGCTGGAGCTCGGACGGCGGGAGGCCGGGCGTGTTCCCCTTGGCACGCGCGCGGGCGGCAAGCCGGTGTTGCCCAATGAAGCCCTCGCCCTGGTGCTCGCCGGAAAGCGGATTGTGTGGCTCTGCTCTGCCTGTGTGGTGGATCCGGTTCGTGAGGCGGCGCAGGCCGGCTGGTTGCGGCAAAGGGGCGTGACGGTGGAAGCGATACCCGGCGTCGCGACAACGGGGCAGGAGCTCGGGTGGTTCGGCGCCAATCACAACGTCGCCTACGGTACGCGGCAGCTTCGCGCGTGAGCGAGCTCGGAGCCCGGGCGCAACGGAGGCCGGGGTTTCGGCCGAGATCCCGCCGGTCTGATAACCGGAGCATGGGGCCATAGCTGAGATTGTTGCGCCACGATTCTCCCCGGCCGTCAAACGGCATCCGCCTGCATCGTTTGCCGGCGGCAAACGGGCAAACGAGACTTTGCCGATCATCCGTCCTGCTCGACAGCGTCGAACCCTTGTCGGCCTGACCGAACGAAGGCACGTCGCTAGGCGGTTGTGTCGCCTGACAGGTTCATTTGTAGTCTGCAGTCTCAATCATAACTCCGGCGGTCTTCGATGACCTTACCGTCATTCGGGAGCGCGCCGGGCGGCAACAGTTCCACGGTTCCCCGCATTTTCAGCGTCGCCATGATGCTCTGTTCGTAAAGTGCGGGATTGGTCGCGCGGGTTTCGATCTGAACCGTCATCGTATCCATTTCCCCCACGCGGCTGGCAATGACGCGTGCCCGGACGATCTCATCATGCCGACCAACCAGTTGTGCCACCTGTTCCGGTCGCACGAACATGCCCTTGATTTTCGTCGTTTGGTCGGCGCGGCCCATCCAGCCCTTGATGCGGCGATTGGTGCGCCCGCAGGGGCTGGTGCCGGGCAGAATGGCGGAGAGGTCACCCGTCGCGAAGCGGACGAGCGGATAATCCGGATTGAGTGAGGTCACGATTACTTCGCCGACCTCGCCGTCCGGAACAGGCCGATCAGAGCCGGGCCGCACGATCTCGACGATCACGCCCTCATCCATGATCAGACCTTCCATGGCGGACGATTCATAAGCGATGTTTCCGAGATCCGCCGTTGCGTAGACCTGCAGGCATGTAATGCCGCGATCGGTGTAATATTGCCTCAAACTCGGGAATAACGCGCCGCCGGAGACGGCCGCACGGCTGATCTTGAGGCGCTCGCCCAGTTCATCGGCTTTCTCCAGAATCACCTTGAGATAATCCGGCGTTCCAGCATAGACCGTCGAACCGATATCGGCGGCGGCGCGCACCTGCAGTTCGGTCTGGCCCGTGCCGGCGGGCAGGATCGCGGCCCCGACGGCACGCGCACCATTCTCAAAAATCATGCCGGCCGGTGTCAGGTGATAGCCGAAGCAGTTGTGCACAATGTCACCCCGGCCGACTCCGAGCGCATGGAGAAAGCGACCCATGCGCCACCAGTCATGGCTGATGCCACCCGGCTCGTAGATCGGTCCCGGCGACTGGAAATAGTGCACGACATTGCCGACGGGCAGGCCGCCGAAAGGGGGCTGCGCCTTCTGGTGCTCGGAAAGTTCCGCCTTACGCAAGACCGGCAGTGACGCAAGTTCCGAAAGGTCGGCCAGGGGGTTGCGACCCCACCGAGGCAGCAAGGCGTTGAGTGCCGCCAGTTGGCCGGCGTCGCGTTCGTCGCGGGAGCGCGTTTCCAAAGGGTCGAAATGGCTCATGATGTCTTTCCTTGCTTCCGCTGCCCTCATGCCAACCACCGTTTGCGGCGGCGGTAGCTTCGGACATCACGGAAGCTGTTGCGTCCTTTGTCCGACATGCCGAGATAGAATTCCCTGACGTCCGGGTTTTCGCGCAGTTCCTTGGCGGGGCCGTCCATCACCACGCGGCCGCTTTCCAGAATGTAGCCGTAGTGGGCATAGCGCAGCGCCACATTGGTGTTCTGTTCGGCCAGCAGGAAAGTGACGCCTTCGCCCTCATTCACGTCCTTCACGATCTCGAAGATCTGCTCGACCAGCTGCGGCGCGAGCCCCATGCTGGGCTCGTCGAGGAGAATGGTTTCCGGTCGGCTCATGAGCGCGCGGCCAATCGCCGTCATCTGCTGTTCGCCGCCCGAAGTATAGCCGGCCTGCGATTTGCGCCGCTCTTTCAGGCGCGGAAAATAGGTATAGACCATATCGAGATCGCGTCGGATATCGGCCTTGCTGTCTCGGCGGATATACGCGCCGGTCAGGAGGTTCTCCTCGACCGTCAGATGTTCGAAACAATGACGCCCTTCCATCACCTGGACGACGCCGCGGCGTACCAGATCTGCCGGTGAAAGATCCTGAACGCGATCGCCGCGATAGATGATGCTGCCCTTGGTGACTTCGCCACGCTCCGACTTCAGAAGATTGGAGATGGCTTTCAAGGTGGTGGTCTTGCCGGCGCCGTTGCCACCGAGCAGCGCCGTTACTCCGCCCTTCGGGACGGAGAGGCTCACGCCCTTCAAGACGAGGATCACGTGGTTATAGATCACCTCGATGTTGTTGACCTCCAGCAATGTCCGATCCGCGTTGGTTGCATTCAGCATGAGTGTCGTCCCGGCGAGAGTGAAGGGACGCCCCGAGCGTTCAGCCGGGGCATCCTCCGGTTCATTTGCAGCGTTCTGCGATCTTGTTTTCCGCAGCGTAAGCGGCGGAATCCTCCATGATCAGCGGTGTCAGAACCTCGTCGTCCGGGGCTATGAAGTCCGTAATGAGGTTCCACTTCTTCGCCGACGCATCCCATTGCTGGAGCAGCGTGGCACCGGGGCCTCCGTGGTCGGAGCAGGAGGCCTTGAATGGCTGGCCGAATTTCGGGAGGCCGAGCTCCGTCATGCGCGCCTCGGTGATCTCCAATTGCTCGAAGCCTTCACGCAGGTCGGCGGCGGTGATGTTCGACTTGCCGGTGGTCTGCTGTGCCTTGCGGATGGCTTCGGAAATCACCAATGCAGCATACATTCCGCGCGAGTAGAGAACGGAGCCGAACTGGTCACCGGCGCCGCTCGCCTTGCCGGCATCGATCACGTATTTCTTGAGGTCGCCGTAGAGCGGGTAATCCATGCCCGTGCCGTGCATGGCGAGCGACTTGTAGCCGTTGGCGCCCATGCCCGCAGGCAGAACGTCGTTCTCCGAGCCGGACCACCAGACGCCGATGAAGTTCTCCATCGGATAATTGATGTTGGCGGCCTCCTGGATCGCCACCGCATTCATCACGCCCCACCCCCACATCAGCACGTAATCAGGTTTCTCGCGGCGGATCTGCAGCCACTGGCTCTTCTGCTCCTGGCCCGGATGATCGACGGGGATCTGCAACAGATCGTAGCCGTGTTTCTTGGATAGCTCCGTGAGCGTGCGGATCGGCTCCTTGCCGTAGGCCGAGTTATGGTAGACCAGCGCGATCTTCTTGCCCTTCAGGTCGCCACCGTTCTGGTCGAGCAGGTAGCGGATGGCGACGCTGGCGCCATCCCAGTAATTCGCCGGGTAGTTGAAGACCCATTCGAAGACCTTGCCATTCGCCGCCGAGGTGCGCCCATAACCGGGCGTGTAGAGCGGGATGCCATCGGCCGAAACCTTTGGGATCAGCTGATAGGTGATGCCGGTCGAGAGCGGGTTGTAGACCAGCGCGCCCTGGCCCTTGGTGGCCTCGTAGCACTCCACTCCCTTTTCGGTATTGTACGCGGTCTCGCATTCGGGAACCTGAACCTTCTCACCGCCGATGCCGCCGTCGCGCTCGTTGAGCAAGGTGAAATAGTCATTGAAGCCGTCGGCATAGGGTATGCCACCCGGGGCATAGGGGCCGGTCCGATAGGACAGGTTCGGTACGATCAGATCGGCAGAGGCCGGCATACTGCTCATCAGCATGGTGGCTGCCGCAAAGGCTGCAAGCATCTTCTTCATCTCATTTCCTCCCAGACAAAGATGAATTCACAACAAGGCCGCAGTTCCCCGCCGCGGCATTCGGGACCGGCCCCCTAATGAGGGAAGGGCCATAGACGCAGTTTCTCTTTCGCGACCCGCCACAGCTGATTCAGCCCGTGCGGTTCCACGATGAGGAAAATGATGATCAACCCGCCAACGATGATCAGCTCGAGATGAGCCGCAAGGTCCGTCGGCCAGCCCAATTGACCGACGAGCACGTTCTTCAGAAGTACCGGCAGCAGCACGAGGAAGGCCGCTCCAGCGAAGCTTCCGAAGATCGATCCAAGGCCGCCGATGATGATCATGAACAGCACCAGGAAGCTCTTCTGGATGCCGAAGGCCTCGCCGACCTCGACGGCGCCGAGGTAGACCGTAAAGAAGAGTGCGCCCGCGATGCCGATGTAGAAGGACGAGACGGCGAAAGCCGAGAGCTTGGCCGTCAGCGGGTTCACGCCAATGATCTCGGCGGCGATATCCATATCGCGGATCGCCATCCAGCGACGGCCGACGGAACCGCGCGTCAGATTGCGGGCAAGCCAGGCGAGGGTGAAGAGCATGACGAGGCAGAAGAGGTACTTGGCCCAGGCCGGCGTGCTGGCGCCTGTCACCGCAATGCCGAAGAGGCTGCGTTCCGGTGCCGTGATCTGGCCAGAGGCCGAATAGTTGAAAAACCACGGCACCTTGTTGAAGAGCCAGACCAGGAAGAATTGCGCGGCAAGGGTCGCGACGGCGAGATAGAAGCCCTTGATCCTGAGGCTGGGTAATCCGAACAGGACACCGACGAAGGCCGTGATGAAACCCGCCAGCAGGACATGCACGATGATCGACACATCGGGCATAGCTGTCATCAGCTTGTAGCAGGCGTAGGCGCCGACCGCCATGAACCCGCCGGTGCCGAGGCTCACTTGGCCGCAATAGCCGGTCAGGATGTTGAGGCCGATCGCCGCGATGGCGTAGATCAGGAAGGGGACGAATACCGCGTTTGCCCAGTAGTCGTCGATTACGAAGGGGATGACCCCGAAGGCGATCGCCACCACGATGTAATAGCGGATCCGGTCGAATTTGATCGGAAAGGTCTGGCTGTCGGCCACATAGCTTGTCTTGAAGTCACCGGCCTCGCGGTAGAGCATGTCTCAGACCCTTTCGATGATGCGTTCGCCGAACAGGCCCTGCGGCCTGAAGACGAGGAAGACCAGAGCGAGCACATAGGCGAACCAGTTTTCAGTCGCGCCGCCGACCAGCGGGCCGACGAAGAATTCGAAGAGTTTTTCGCCCATGCCGATGATGAGCCCGCCGACGATGGCGCCGGGAATGGAGGTGAAGCCGCCGAGCATCAGGACCGGCAGGGCCTTCAGCGCGATCAGGGACAGGCTGAACTGGACCCCCGATTTCGAGCCCCACATGATACCTGCAACAAGGGCCACGATGCCGGCGATGGACCAGACGAGGGCCCAGATGAAGCGCAGCGAAATGCCGACGGACAGCGCCGCTTGGTGGTCATCCGCGACCGCGCGTAGCGCCCGGCCCTGCTTGGAGTATTGCGAGAAAACGGTGAGCGCGAGTACGAGCAGGGCCGCGATGACGGTCGCCACGATATCCAGCCGGTCGATGAAGAAGCCGTAGCCGAACCAGTCGTTCGTGACGCTCTCGATCGTCCCGTCGATGCCCTTCGGCAGGCCGATGTCGAGCGTTTTGATGTCGGAGCCCCACATCGCGTCGCCAAGGCCCTCGAGGAAATAGGCAAGACCGATTGTCGCCATGAACAGGATGATCGGTTCCTGGTTGACGAGGTGCTTGAGTACATAGCGCTCTACCAGGACGGCGAGCAGGGTCATGACGCCTGCGGTGATCAGGATGGCGATCAGCGCCGGCACCTTGAAGCCAAAATGATGGAGGTTCGTGCCAAAGAGTGCATTGATGAGGTGCGCGAAGGGGACTTGGCCGTCCATGATGCCGACGAGCGTCAACGCGGCGAAAAGGGCAAGAACGCCCTGCGCATAGTTGAAGATGCCGCTCGCCTTGAAGATCAGCACGAAGCCCAGTGCCACAAGCGCATACATGACGCCGGACATCAAACCGTTCAGCATGACCTCGAGCGCGTAATAGACGGTATCCGGCATCAGGAAACTCTCCTTGCCTTCTCGCGATTTCTACTCATGAGGGACCCCCAGATAGGCGTCGATCACCGCCTGGTTGTTGCGCACCTCGTCCGGTGTGCCGTCACCGATCTTCTTGCCGTAATCCATCACGACGACGCGGTCGGAGAGGTCCATGACGACCCCCATGTCGTGTTCGATGAGCACGATCGTCGTTCCGAACTCATCGTTCACGTCGAGGATGAAGCGGCACATGTCCTCCTTCTCCTCGACGTTCATCCCGGCCATTGGCTCGTCGAGCAGCAGAAGTTTCGGTTCGGCGGCCAATGCGCGGGCCAGTTCCACCCGCTTCTTCAGGCCATAGGGGAGTCGTCCGACGGACGTCTTGCGGATCGCCTGGATTTCCAGAAAGTCGATGATCTTTTCGACCTTCTCCCGATGAGCGGTTTCCTCTCTCTCCGCCGCCCCCCACCAGAGCGCCTGCTGCAGTATGCCGGACTTCATCAACGTCAACCGGCCGGTCATGATGTTGTCGAGAACGCTCATGCCGTCGAAAAGCGCGATGTTCTGAAATGTTCGGGCAATGCCCTGGCGGGCGACCTTGTAGGGTTTCATCGCCGGCCGACGCGCGCCACGAAACCAGACTTCGCCCTCCTGTGGCACGTAGAAACCCGAAATGACGTTCAGCATCGAGGACTTGCCCGCGCCATTTGGACCGATGATCGAGCGAATTTCACCCTCGCGGATATCGAAACTGATGTCGGTGACGGCCCTCACTCCGCCGAAGCGAAGAGTGATGTTCTTCATCTCCATCAGAACGTCGCCGATCTTCCGGCCATCGGCAGTGGTGGTAAAGGTGGTGAGGGGCGCCTGCGCATTCATGCGGCGGCCCTCCGTTCGGGCACGGGAACGGTCGCCGCATCGGCGATCTGCAGCGTCGCTCTCAGGAGCCCCTTGCGACCATCCTCGTAGGTGACCTCCGTCTGCGTGCTGATGCTCGTCGATCCGTCGTAGAGCGCGGTGATGAGGTCGCGGTATTTCTCGGCGATGATGTTGCGGCGGACCTTTCGCGTCCGGGTCAGTTCGCCGTCATCGGCATCCAGCTCCTTGTGCAGGATCAGGAAGCGGTGGATCTGGCAGCCGGCGAGCATGCTGTCGGCGGCGAGTGATCGGTTCACCTCCTCGACGTGGCCGCGGATCATGTCGTAAACCAGCGGGTGGCCCGCGAGTTCCTGATAGCTGGAATAGGCGATATTGTTGCGCTCGGCCCAGTTACCGACAGCCGTCAGGTCGATGTTGATGAAGGCGCAACACCGTTCCAGACCGGCGCCGAAGACGACGGCTTCCAGGATGCTCGGGTAGAACTTCAGCTTGTTCTCGACGTATTTCGGCGCAAACAGCTGGCCGTCGGCCATCTTGCCGACGTCCTTGGCCCGGTCGATGATGCGCAAGTGCCCGGTTTCCTGCTCGAAGAAACCCGCGTCGCCGGTTGCAACCCAGCCATCAGGGTCCTTGACGGAGGCCGTGCTTTCCGGATTCCGGTAATATTCAAGGAAGGTGCCGGGGCTCCGATAGAAGACCTCTCCGGTCTCGGCGATCTTCACCTCGACGCCGGGTGAAGGCACGCCGACGGTATCAGAACGCACCTGGCCGTCCGGCTGTTGTGTGATGAAAACGCTTGCTTCCGTCTGGCCGTAGAGCTGCTTCAGGTTGATGCCGAGCGAGCGGTAGAAGTCGAAAATCTCAGGCCCGATGGCCTCGCCGGCCGTATAACCCACACGAATGCGGCTGAAGCCCAGCGTGTTCTTCAGCGGACCGTAGATCACGAGGTCGCCCAACAGGTATTTCAATCGGTCCGATGTCGGGACAGGCCGGCCATCAAGGATCGCGGAACCCACTTTGCGGGCATGGTCCATGAAGATGCGAAACAGCCATCGCTTCAAAGGTGCCGCATCTTCCATGCGGATCATCACGTTGGTCAGCTGGCTTTCGAAGACGCGAGGCGGCGCGAAGAAATAGGTCGGTCCGATTTCCCGCAGATCGTTCATCATGGTGGCCGGGCTTTCGGGACAATTGACGCAAAAGCCCGCCCACATCGCCTGACCCATCGAGAAGATGAAATCGCCCACCCAGGCCATCGGCAGGTAGGCCAGAATTTCCTCAGAGGGGCCGAGGTGATCGAATTCGCAGGAATTGCGCGATGTCTCGATAATATTCCGATTGGACAGAACAACGCCCTTGGGCTTGCCCGTCGTGCCCGACGTATAGAGCATCACACAGGGATCGTCATAGGTGAGCGCCGCGATACGCTGGTCAAGCTCTGCCTCGAACCGGTGGTGCGCCGCCCTGCCTTCCGACAGCACGTCGGCAAGAGCGTTCATCCGTGAATGGTCGTATTTACGCATTCCGCGCTTGTCGACATACACGACTTGATCGATGGACTTGATGCGCTCCTGAACCTCGATCACCTTGTCGACCTGCTCCTGGTCACCGCACACGACGAGCCGCGCACCGCAGTGTTCCAGCACATATTCCGCCTCGTCGGCGACGGCGTCCTGGTACAGGGGGACCGGGACGGCACCGCACATCTGCGCAGCGACGATCGACCAGTAGAGGGAAGGGCGGTTGCGTCCGACGACTGCGATGAAGTCGCCGCGTTTCAGCCCGAGTGCCAGGAAGCCCATGGCCAGTGCCCGCGTCTCCGCGTACGCTTCGGCCCAGGTCCAGGTCTGCCAGATGCCGAACTCCTTTTCCCGATAGGCCGGGCGCCGCGAGAGCATTTGCGCGTTCCTCGCCATCAGTGCCGGAATAGACACAAGCCCCGAGCCGGGCTGCCGGTCTGTCATGTCGTTCCTCCCCTTGCCCCGTGCAGGGCTGGACGGCGCCTGATCTACCGTCCGGCTTCCGTTCATTCACAACTCTCGCCGCAAAGCTTTTCGTCATTTTTTCTGAAATCTTACGAATTGTGACAGCGATGATTACCCCTTCCCCAGTCTCTCCGCGGATGGTAGCCATGCAGGAGGGAGAAGGATCGGATGCCGCTTTCCGAGGAGGAGCACAAAGGCCTCATCAAGACGGGCCTGAACCTGATCAGTCAGGCGTTGTCGATCTTCGACAGCGATTTGAAACTTGCCGTCTGCAACCGTCGTTATCAGGATATGTTCGACTTTCCGGATGCCTTCGTGTCACCGGGGGTGAGCTTCGAGGAGACGATCCGGTATCTGGTGCTGAGGGGCGAGTATGGTTCGGTCGACGATGCGGAAGAGGCGGTTCGTACGCGCGTGAAGGCTGCGCAGGCCTTCGTTCCGCACTACCTCGAACGCATGCGGCCAAACGGCCGCTGGGTTTCGGTCGAGGGATTTCCCTTGCCGCAGGGCGGCTGGGTTACAGTCTACACGGATATCACCGAAGTACGGATACAGCAGCAGATGCTGCGGACCCGCTCTGCCGAGCTTTCGGAGCAGCTTCTGTCCAACACCGAACGCCTTTCCGAGACGAACAGGGCGCTTTCTGCGGCCAACACGGCGCTCGAGGCAGCCAAGAACCAGTTGGCTGAAATGGAGGCGCGAATCCGCCTGACGACGGAAATGATCCCCGCGCACATTGCCCATGTCGATCGCAATTTTCGCTACACCTATACCAACCGACGTCTCTCATCGGTCATTCCTGGGCGCCCCTCGCACATCGTCGGGCTCACGGGGCGCGATGTGCTGGGCGAAAGCTCATTTGCCAAGATCAAGCCCTATCTCGTCCGCGCGCTGGCGGGTGTTTCCTCCATTTGCGAGTTCACGGACGACGACTCGGGTCGGAGAATTCGAACAGCCTTTACTCCGGATCGAAATGATGACGGGCCAATTCATGGCGTCTACATTCTATCGACGGACATTACGGAGGAGAGCCAGGCGCGTGCCGCCCTTGCGCAGACGCGCAAGCGGGAACTTGCCGCACAGTTGACGTCCGGGCTGGCGCATGACTTCGCCAATCTCTTGACGATCATTCTTGGACTGCAGAGCAGGCTGGAACAGATGCCTTTGCCGCCGGGGGCGAAGGATTTGGTGACGTCGACGCTCGCTGCGGCACGTCGCGGCGGTAATCTCACCGATCGGATTGCATCCATTTCAGGTCGGCGCGAGCTCAAGCCGGCGCCAGTCAATCTCTGCGATTTTATCAAGGACCTGATGCGTCTCGCCGGACCGGCGCTGGCCGACAACATCCGATTGGACGTCGACATGCCTTCGATCGGCGTTCCGCTCATTCTCGACGCAGGCTCGCTGCAGGATTCGCTACTGAACCTGATCCTGAATGCCAAGGATGCCATCGGCGCGAAACCGGGCACCATCACGCTGCGCGTCCGCACAGTGCATGAAACCTGGATCGAGTTCTCTGTTTTGGACACCGGGGCCGGTTTCTCGCCCCAAGCGCTTGAGCACGCGTTTGCCCCCTTCTTCACCACGAAGGGTGGCGAAGGTTCCGGTCTCGGCCTTTCCATGGTCTATGACCAGGCAACGATGTCCGGCGGGAGCGTGCGCCTGGAAAACCGTCCGGAAGGCGGAGCGCGTGTCGAGCTTCGGCTTCCTTATCGAACAGCCGGCAGGGAGGAGCAGCTGCACACGGTGTTGCTGGTCGAAGACAGCGACGACATCCGCGAGAACGTGCGCAACATGCTCTGCACGCTTGGGCATTGCGTGATTGAGGCGGCGAGTGCTGAGGAAGCAGAAAGTCTCGTCGATCTTCCGCAACTCGATCTCGTGCTGGCCGACATTCACTTGAAGGGTGGACGTACGGGCCTCGATCTTGCCGAAACGCTTCTGGCAAGGAGAGGAATGCCAATCGCCCTCATGAGCTCCCTTCCTTCCTCAGCCTCTTTGCGGATCGCGGCCGAAAAACGGTTCCCGCTGCTTCCCAAGCCCTTCGACAGCCAGACGCTTGCACGGTTCCTGCCGACGGTGACCAAATGACCCAACCGCTTGTCGCCATTCTTGATGATGAACCACAGATCCGCCAGGTTCTCTCGGATGCGCTTACGGAAGCCGGGTTCAAAACGGCGACTTTTGCTCGCGCGACAGAATTCGAGGCGGCGCTGAAGCGATGCGTCCCGGATGTTTGCCTTGTCGACCTCGGTCTGCCGGATCGTGACGGCCTGCTGCTGGTGCATCGGCTGGCGCTGGATTCGGGCGCGGCCATCATCATCATCTCGGGACGCGCCCAAGTGCAGGACCGTGTCATGGGCCTTGAGCTCGGCGCCGATGACTACATCATCAAGCCCTTCGAGCCGGCCGAGATCGTGGCGCGTGTTCGCGCCCGCTTGCGCAAGGGGCGTCCGACCGGCGAGCGCACCAGCCAGATCGCGCGGTTCGATGGATGGACCGCGCTCTTCGACAGCTATACACTTGTCTCGGCCACCGGGGAGCAGGTGTCCTTTTCCAATGCGGAGGGGCAGGTGCTTCGACTTTTCCTGGAGAGACCCCGCCGGCTGATTTCCCGCACGCAGATGCAGGAAGCGCTGGGCGGGATTGCGGGCGAGAGCTTTGACCGCGCGATGGACGTGCGCATTTCGCGCCTGCGCACCAAGCTCGGCGAAGATCCGAAAAATCCGGCATTGATCAAGACGATCTACGGAGCCGGCTATATCTTTCTCGGGGATGTGCGCTGGGAATGAGAAGGAATGCCGTTGGGGACGGCATCTGGTGCGATAAGGCAGAGTTGGCGGGTTTCGTCTGACGACTGAAAGCATGGCACATCACCACGTGTGTGATGTGCCACCATCTTGCGGGAGGGCCGGCGTTCGATTTCCGCTCTTGTATCATTCGCCTATCGCAATACGAGCTTATTCGACGGTGCTGAACACCCTCTGGAGCGCCGTAAAGTCCTAGACCTGTCGACATATAGATCGGGACAGCCCTTCGGGCCGATGCGCTGATGTCGGACCGGCTGCGGCCTTCCTATCGGCGAGTAGGGGGTCACAATGTCTGGTCACTCGGACAGTACGCATCCGAGGTGGG
>UEGQ01000020.1:2500-7130 GCA_900466005.1 Hyphomicrobiales bacterium | reverse complement strand
GCATCGTGTGGTGGGGATTGGCAGGATTATGTCAATGTCCGCTTTGGGACGCGGGCGGAGGTGCCGGCGAGCTTTCACAGGGGTCCGGCTCCGGACAATGGCGACGGACAGCAGTTTAGGAGTTCTGACGGCGGCAGCGTCACGGTTTTCGGCGGCATGAATCCGGTGGGTGGATCGCTTGCCGACTACCGTCGTTTCCTCAAGGATGTTCTGGAGGATGACGGCTGGACGCTAAGCTTTACGCCCGAAGGTCGCACCTGGTTCGTCCTTTCCGGCAGGCGTGACGGCGAGATTCTCTATCACCGCGTCGAACACCGGACAGCCTGCGGGGCGGCCGTGTTGCACCACATCGAGTTCCGCTATCCCGGCAATCGAGCGACGGCCTGGTCCGCGATCGTCGAACGCGGAGCGGCGACGCTGGACGGTCCGTGCGAGTAGCGTCCGGCTCGCGGTTTGACCTGTGTCGATTGCTGGTCCGGCGTCCGTGCCGATATGCATTGACCTGCCCCCTGTAACCGACACCCCTGCGATGTTTTCGGTTTGGGGTTAGTCTGATCGCGATCGAAGTTGACGGAGCTGCAGGCATCCGGTTACGGAGCTGTGGATCTCAGGTTTGAGATTGATAAACGCCGAAAGCCGCTTGGAGGGGCATTGAGTGGATTTCTGGGAAGGTTGGTTGCGGGGGCAGGATTTGAACCTGCGGCCTTCAGGTTATGAGCCTGACGAGCTACCGGGCTGCTCCACCCCGCGTTATGTTGAGCCATCCGGGGATTTGCCCGGCTTTTTGTTTTGCCCTTCCTCACGCGCGTTGCGCTCTGCGGGAGGGCGGGGGCTGCTCCACCCCGCGTTATGTTGAGCTATCCGGGGATTTGCCCGGATTTTTTGTTTTGCCCATCCGCGCTGGCTTTGGCTTGGCGGGTTGAGGGCTTGGGCTGCTCTGGCCCGGTGATATTTCGTTTTCTTGAACGGATATGGGCCGCTTACGCGGCCCGGTCAAGATTTCGGCTGGGCCGACAGGGTTTGTTTCGAGAAGATTGAGATTGCCTTTAGCAGACCTGGCAGCGACCTACTCTCCCGCGTCTTGAGACGAAGTACCATTGGCGCTGGGGCGTTTCACGGCCGTGTTCGGAATGGGAACGGGTGCGGCCACCCCGCCATAACCACCAGGTCGGCTAAGGGCAATCAATTGAGAAGCTGGCAGAGGCGTTCGCCTCGTTTGTCTTACTAGAACACGTCTTTTCTTCGCCTTTGCCTGTATGGAACTTCCCATACAGGCCGCAAGGCCGTCGCCAATCGCTTGGCGGCCCGTCCGGAGCGCCTTTGGCGCGTCAGGACAGAAGAGATGGCTCATCTTCGATGAGCATGGTCAATGAGAACGATCAAGCCAATCGAGCTATTAGTACCGGTAAGCTTCACACATTGCTGCGCTTCCACACCCGGCCTATCAACGTGGTCGTCTTCCACGGCTCTGATAGGGAATACTCGTTTTCAGGTGGGTTTCCCGCTTAGATGCCTTCAGCGGTTATCCCTTCCATATATAGCTACCCTGCTATGCCCTTGGCAGGACAACAGGTCCACCAGAGATATGTCCATCCCGGTCCTCTCGTACTAGGGACAGATCCTGTCAATATTCCTACACCCACGGCAGATAGGGACCGAACTGTCTCACGACGTTCTGAACCCAGCTCACGTACCGCTTTAATTGGCGAACAGCCAAACCCTTGGGACCTGCTCCAGCCCCAGGATGCGATGAGCCGACATCGAGGTGCCAAACAACCCCGTCGATATGGACTCTTGGGGGTCATCAGCCTGTTATCCCCGGCGTACCTTTTATCCGTTGAGCGATGGCCCTTCCACGCGGGACCACCGGATCACTATGACCGACTTTCGTCTCTGCTCGACTTGTCAGTCTCGCAGTCAGGCGGGCTTATGCCATTGCACTCGACGACCGATTTCCGACCGGTCTGAGCCCACCATCGCGCGCCTCCGTTACTCTTTCGGAGGCGACCGCCCCAGTCAAACTACCCACCATACACTGTCCCGGACCCGGATGACGGGCCGCGGTTAGACATCCATGACGATAAGGGTGGTATTTCAAGGACGGCTCCACAGGAACTGGCGTCCCTGCTTCAAAGCCTACCACCTATCCTACACATGCCGACACGAATGCCAGTGTAAAGCTATAGTAAAGGTGCACGGGGTCTTTCCGTCTGACCGCAGGAACCCCGCATCTTCACGGGGAATTCAATTTCACTGAGTCTATGTTGGAGACAGCGGGGAAGTCGTTACGCCATTCGTGCAGGTCGGAACTTACCCGACAAGGAATTTCGCTACCTTAGGACCGTTATAGTTACGGCCGCCGTTTACTGGGGCTTCGATTCAGAGCTTGCACCCCTCCTCTTAACCTTCCAGCACCGGGCAGGCGTCAGACCCTATACGTCGTCTTGCGACTTCGCAGAGCCCTGTGTTTTTGATAAACAGTCGCTACCCCCTGGTCTGTGCCACCCCACAATGGTTGCCCATCATGGGGTCACGCTTCTTCCGAAGTTACGCGTGCAATTTGCCGAGTTCCTTCAACATAGTTCTCTCAAGCGCCTTGGTATACTCTACCTGACCACCTGTGTCGGTTTCGGGTACGGTCTATAAAGTGGGGCTATTTCCTGGAACCGCTCCACCGCACACTCAATCCAATAAGAATGTACGATTTGTGCGATCCGTCACCACCACAAGGCCCACGAATATTAACGTGGTTCCCATCGACTACGCGTGTCCGCCTCGTCTTAGGGGCCGGCTAACCCTGCTCAGATTAACTTTAAGCAGGAACCCTTGGTCTTTCGGCGAGAGGGTCTCTCACCCTCTTTATCGTTACTCATGTCAACATTCGCACTTCCGATACCTCCAGGGCCCCTCACAGGTACCCCTTCGCAGGCTTACGGAACGCTCCGCTACCACACGTCTTGCGACGTATCCTCAGCTTCGGTGCATGGCTTTAGCCCCGTTACATTTTCGGCGCAAAGACCCTTATTTAGACCAGTGAGCTGTTACGCTTTCTTTAAATGATGGCTGCTTCTAAGCCAACATCCTGGTTGTTTTGGGATCCTCACATCCTTTCCCACTTAGCCATGACTTGGGGACCTTAGCTGGAGGTCAGGGTTGTTGCCCTCTTCACGACGGACGTTAGCACCCGCCGTGTGTCTGCCGACTAGTACTCCTCGGTATTCGGAGTTTGGTTAGGATCAGTAAGACGGTGAGTCCCCATAGCCCATCCAGTGCTCTACCCCCGAGGGTATTCGGTCGACGCTCTACCTAAATAGATTTCGCGGAGAACCAGCTATTTCCGAGTTTGATTGGCCTTTCACCCCTAGCCACAAGTCATCCCAATCTATTGCAACAGATGCGGGTTCGGTCCTCCAGTTGGTGTTACCCAACCTTCAACCTGCTCATGGCTAGATCACTCGGTTTCGGGTCTAATGCAACGAACTGAACGCCCTGTTCAGACTCGCTTTCGCTGCGCCTACACCTATCGGCTTAAGCTTGCTCGTTACACTAAGTCGTTGACCCATTATACAAAAGGTACGCCGTCAGGCTTGCGCCCTCCGACTGTTTGTAGGCATCCGGTTTCAGGTTCTATTTCACTCCCCTTGTCGGGGTGCTTTTCACCTTTCCCTCACGGTACTTGTTCGCTATCGGTCATGCACGAGTACTTAGGCTTGGAGAGTGGTCTCCCCATGTTCAGACAGGATTTCACGTGTCCCGCCCTACTCAAGGACAATCAGTGTTCTACGCCTACGGGACTGTCACCCACTACGGTCGAGCTTTCCAGCTCGTTCGGCTTTATTCCTGATTGCCACTGGCCTGGTCCGCGTTCGCTCGCCACTACTTGCGGAGTCTCGGTTGATGTCCTTTCCTGCAGGTACTTAGATGTTTCAGTTCCCTGCGTTCGCTTCTTACCCCTATGTATTCGAAGGTAAGATACCTTTTAACAATACCTAGAAACCTCGAACGCCCAGATTGGAGCCAATAGCCAATAGGCATTAGCCAATAGGTCATAAAACCTACTGCCTATCGCCTAATTCCTACTGCCTCATCTCTGAAGCGTACCAGATTTTCTAGGTATCTAAGGTGGGTTGCCCCATTCGGATATCCATGGATCAAAGCTCATTCGCAGCTCCCCACGGCTTTTCGCAGCGTATCACGTCCTTCATCGCCTGTGCATGCCAAGGCATCCACCAAATGCCCTTACGACACTTGATCGTTCTCATTGCCAATGCTCATCACCAAGCCTCCAAAAGGAGGCAAACCCGGTTACCTTTTACAACCAGGTCGTCATGATGCCATCGACGTGTTCGATAGACCTGCTTTATCGGAGCTACGCCGAGCAGCTCACTTGCAGTCTATCTTAAGACCAGCTTCTCGAGATCAAATCCGAGGATGCGCGGTCAGGCAACATCCACCAGACCGACAACCAGACGAGGGCAAGGCCCTCGAACAATCATCGATCCTTCCAGGCATCGGCTCTTCAGCCGATCCGGATCAATCTTCTCTTCACAATGTAGACAGAACAGGCACACAGCCAACCGGCCGGTGCAAACCTTTATTTTCTTCCAAGACAAGGAATTTTGGTGGAGCC
>UEGQ01000003.1 GCA_900466005.1 Hyphomicrobiales bacterium | reverse complement strand
TCGCCGCTTCCACTTCCTCGTTGCTTTCGGCTCCCGCCATCGCAGGTGAAAAGTGCTCCACCGTCGCCCAGTGCCTCGGCCACGAAACTTCCTCGGCCCGCAGCGAACGTTCGAACGACGACAACGGCATGGGCCATACCGAACGCAACCGCGAGCGCAACGAACGCAACGACAACGATGACAACGGCCGCGGCGACGACAACGACCATGGCGGCAACGATCACGACGGCGGAAACGACCACGACGATTGATCGTCTGCCCGCAAGCGGATCAGGGCGGCGGCAACGCCGCCCTTCGCATGTCTGGCATCTCCTTGATATGGCCGCCGAGGGCGATCAAATACCTTCGGCGATGCGCGCTACGAGCGCCTCGATCTCGCGATCGGAAAACACCGCGATGCCGGCTTGGCGCAAGAGCGCAGCCGTTACGCCCGCTCCAGCGTGGCGCACCCCGGAAAAGCTTCCGTCATAGATGAAGCCGGACCCGCAGGACGGGCTGCCGTCGATCAGCAGCGCGTGGGCGCAGCCATTGGCGCGGGCGAAATCGACGGCCTTCTCTCCACCCTCGACGAACGCTTTCGTGACGTCGCGCCCGGTCTTCTCGGTGACCCTCGCGCGCCCCTCGATCACATCCTCGCCGCTCGCGCCACCCTCGATCTCGGCCGGCGGGCGCGGCGTCGAAAGTCCACCCGCCTGTTCCGGACAGAAGGCAACAAGCCGTCCCTCGGCCCTCCAGCCGTCGATCGCGGGATGGACGAGCGGCTTGCCCTTGCCGTCATAGCGGACCGGGCGGCCGAGAAGGCAGGCGCTGATGAGGATGTTCGAAGACATGCTCCTTCTTAAGGAAGCTTCCCTGCGAACGCCAGTACGTCCGGAAATACCGTTGACATAAATGCACCTTGGTACTTATGTACCAAGATACCAAGATGACAATGAGCCTATCATGCCCGGAACCGCGAAAATACAGGTGGAGCGCATCCAGACCGGTATTCGTCTGGAGAAACGCCTCGTCAAAGTGCTGAAGGCGCTCGCCGAGCACAAGGACATGACACTCGGCGATCTGGTCGAGGGAATCGTGCTGCACGCCTTCGAGGGCAGAAGCCCGTTTTCAGACGACACGATCGGGGTGATCAACCGTCTGCGCGAGATTTACGAGCTCGATCTCTCGTCCGCCGACAGCCACAAAATCGCGGATCGCAAGGGAGAATAGCGCCACGCTCAGTCCTGTGTCCCGACGGCAATCAAAAGAGGACAGGATATGTTCACGCCACACCACGATGACCAGCAACACACGATCCATCTTCCCATGCCGCCTTCGCGCTGCTTTGGCTTCTTCACGCCCGAGGGGGAGCGCCTGTGGGTGGATGACTGGGATCCGGTCTACTACTATCGCCCCAACGGCGACAACCTAGAGGGAACCGTGTTCTCAACCGCCCACGACGGCGTGACCACATGGTGGACCGTGGTCTGCCATGACACGAAACGAAATTTCGTGCGATACAGCCGCCTGACACCCGGCGTCAGGGCCGCGATCGTCGACGTGCAGTGCCTGCCCAGCGGCGATGGCAGCGAGGTCACGGTCCGATACCGTCAGGTCGGCCTCGACGATAGCGGCAACAGGATTGTGGAAGACATGGCCGGAGCGGCTTTCCGGACCATGATCGAGGAGTGGGAGAAGCGCATCCGCGCCCTGCCTTCCTTTACAGGCCCGGCCTGAAACAGGAAGCCCCCGCAAAGGGGCTTCGCCACGACGATGAGACGGCTTGGCTCAGCCCGTAATCTTCGAGAAATCCGCAACCGTGCCGGTCGCCTCGCGGATCGCCTTCAAGAGCGCCAGGCGATTGGCGCGGATCGCGGCGTCCTCGTCGTTCACCAGCACGTCGTCGAAGAAAGTGTCGACCGACGCACGGAGCTTCGACAGCGCCTGCATGGCGGAGCGGAAGTCTTCCTTCGCCACCGCTTCGGCAGCTTCGGCGGTCGCGACCCTGATCGCGGCGTAGAGCACCTTCTCGGCATCGAGCGTCAGCAGCGCCTCGGACACGCCGTCGGCAACGACGGTGCCCTTCTTCTCTTCCGCAGCGAGAAGCTGCGTGGCGCGCTTGGTGCCGGCGAGCAGGTTGACGCCGTCCTCGGAGGTGATGAAGGCCGTCAGCGCCTCGGCGCGGCGCGCGACCATCAGCAGGTCGTCGGCTTCGGGGGTGAGCACCGCATCGATGATATCGTGGCGGGCGCCCTGGTCGCGCAGGTAAACCTTCAGGCGGTCGTGGAAGAAGGAGAGGAGGTCGGCGTTTGCGGCCTGTAGCCGCTCAACAAATGCGGCACCAAACTCGTCCCGTGCCGCGAGACGGATCTGTTCTGCTCTCACGTCCAAAGCTGCAATCTCGTCCAGAGACTTGCCCGAACTCTGTATGACACTTTCAAAAGATGGCATTCTTGAAAGCATGTCATGTCCGAGTTGACGAGTAATGGCATTCACCATCGGCCCATCGATGATGCTTCGCAGGTTGAGTCGCACCCCGCGCTCCAAGATCATTCTCACCGCCCCAAGCGCCGCACGGCGCAGCGCATAGGGGTCCTTCGAGCCGGTCGGCTTTTCGTCAATCGCCCAGAAGCCGACGAGTGTGTCGAGCTTGTCGGCGAGCGCCGCCGTGATCGCCACCTTATCGTCCGGCACGCGGTCGGACGGACCCTGCGGCTTGTAGTGATCCTCGATCGCGGCTGCGACGCTCTCGTGCTCGCCCTGGAGGGCCGCATACTTGCGGCCCATGACGCCCTGCAGTTCGGGGAATTCGCCAACCGCCTCGGTGCGCAGGTCGGCCTTCGCCAGCACCACGGCGCGGTCGACGAGGGCGAGGAAGGCGTCGAGGTCTACACCCTCCCCTTGAGGGGGAGGGTCGGACCGAAGGGCCGGGGTGGGGTGATCTCCCGCAACCTCGGCTACGTCACCCCCACCCGCGCGTTCCGCGCGACCTCCCCCCTCAAGGGGGAGGTGGGGCTTGCCGGAGGCGTAGACGATCCGGCCGATCTCTTGGGCCAGCGCCCGGATGCGGGCGACGCGGTCGCCCTGCGTGCCGAGCTTGGCATGGAAGGTGACGTTCAGCGCGTCGAGCTTGGCCATGCGCTGGTCGAGCGGCTTCTTCAAGTCGAGGCCGAATTTCGCGGCAGATGCCGTCAGCGTCTCAAGGTCCGGCAGGTCGCCCTGGTCGCGCTTCCAGAAATGCAGCGCGTCGGAAAGGCGCGCGCGCACCACCTTGCCGTTGCCGTGCATGATCTCCTTGCCGCCGTCCTTCGCCTGGATGTTGGAGACGAGGATGAAGTGGTTGGAGAGCACACCCTCCCCTTGAGGGGGAGGGTCGGACCGAAGGGCCGGGGTGGGGTGATCGCTCGCGACCAACGCCGCATCACCCCCACCCGCGCGTTCCGCGCGACCTCCCCCCTCAAGGGGGAGGTGGACGCCGTGCGGGCGGGTGACGAAGCATTTCTGGTTGGTCTTGATCGTCAGACGGATGATTTCCGCCGGGATCGAGAGGAAGTCTTCCTCGAAGGTGCCGAGCAGGACATGCGGATACTCGACGAGGCCGGAAACCTCCTCCAGCAGGTCGGCATCCTCGACGAGATCGAGGCCGTTCGCAAAGGCGAGGTTGGCGGCATCCTGCGCGATGATCTGACGGCGGCGCTCGGCGTCGAGAACGACCTTCGCCTTTTCGAGGCTCGCGACGTAGTCGCCGAAGCGCTTGACGGTGATCGCCTCCGGGGCGTGGAAACGGTGGCCGTAGGTGATGTTACCGGCCACGATGCCGTCGATCTCGAAGGGGATGACGGCAACTTCATCATTCTCGGTGCCGAAGGTGCAGACGATCGACTGCAGCGGGCGCACCCATCGCAGGCTTTCGCTGCCCTTGCCCTCGATGCCGCCATAGGAAAGGCCTCTCGGCATCGAGGCCGAACCGGAGCGCATCGACTTCGGCCAGGGGAAGTCGCGGATGATGCCCGGCATGACGGCGGCGATGATCTCCTCCGCGGGGCGGCCGGGCTTCTCGATGAAGGCGACGTAGAAATCGCCCTTCTTCGGATCGCTGACCACCTGCGCCTGAGAGACATCGGAAAGGCCGGCGCCGCGCAGAAAGCCCTCGATCGCCTTTTCCGGCGCGTCGACGCGCGGCCCCTTCTTCTCCTCGCGGACATCGGCGGAGCGGGCGGTGAGCCCGCGGATGTCGAGGGCAAGGCGCCGCGGCGTCCAGTATTCGCGCGCACCCTCGTAGGTCAGTCCCGCCTCGACCAGCGCGTCGGTCACGAGCTTCTTCAGGTCGCCCGCCGCCTTGCGCTGCATGCGGGCAGGAATTTCCTCGGAGCGGAGTTCAAGCAGAAGATCGGGCATGTTCTCTTTCCTCACCCTCCCCTAGAGGGGGAGGGTCGGACCGCAGGTCCGGGGTGGGGTGATAAAGGTTAGCTCCTGCTAGCAAAATTTGCCCCGTCCGTACAATCGCGAATTTGGCATGGAGCAGAGAAGATCGGATGGGGCGGACAGACGTCACTCCCACCCGCCGCTTCGCGGCGGCCTCCCCCTCAAGGCGGAGGTGCGGACTTCACCCGGAACTGCCGTCTCAAACACCCTCCCCTTGAGGGGGAGGGTCGGACCGCAGGTCCGGGGTGGGGTGAGAGGCGGAAGACACCGCCAGAGCGGCCTGTTGCTCCTCGACTGCCGCGAAAATCGTGTCGAGCACAGCATCAAGTTCGCTCAGCACTTCGTGATTCCAGAAACGGATGACCTTGTAACCTGCCGCTTCGAGTACAAGAGTCCTAGCGAGATCATACCGCCGTGCGAGATCCTCCGCGTGCTGACTGCCGTCCAACTCGATGACCAGCCCAATCTGGTGGCACGCGAAATCGGCGAAGTACCGCCCGATCGGCACCTGTCGGCGAAAATGCGTGCCTTCAATCGGAATGCGCCACAGATGCCGCCAGAGGCTGCGCTCGGCATCGGTCAGGGTGGCCCGCAGGCGGCGCGCATTCGAACGTCTGAAGCGATCGAGTGGAGACGCGGGCTTCGCCATGGCACTCGCTTTGACCGATCAACGGGTGGACAGTGAGAAAGACGCTAGCCCGGAAAAAATCAAAAAACAACCATTGCGCGAGCTTTGATTGCGGAGCCTGTCAAAGCGAAGATCNNCCCTCAAGGGGGAGGTGGGGAAGTTTACCATCCTCCACCGCCGCCGCCGCCACCGCCGCCGCCGGAAAAGCCGCCGCCCGAGGAGAAGCCGGAGGACGAGCTCTTGACCGGTTGCGGGATGGTCGAGGCCATGGTGGAGGCCATCGCCGAGGAGAAGCCGCCGATGCGGTCGCCGACGCCGCGCGAGAGATCGCCGTGATACCAGGCCGGCTGGTAGCTCGCCGCGGCAGCACCGGCGGCCGCGGAGGCGAGCCAGGTCTCGAAGGTGCTGGTCCAGGGCTTTTCGACGCCGAGCGCGACCGCATAGGGCAGCAAAGTCTCGAAATGGCTCGGCGACATCGTCGGCACGCCCTGCATGTTGAGCCGGTCCTTTTCAGCGAGCGTCATATAGGTGCGCAGGCCCTCGATGCCGTCCATCATCTTGCGGCCGATCGGCGTCGGCGCCCCCATCAGGAAGAAGAAGAGCACGTTGAGCAGCACGATGGCGCCGACGGCGATCACCACTTCCGTCTGGCTGGCGTCGGCAAGCTCGAAGACGGCCGTCACGACGACCAGCAAAAAAATGGTGAAGGCGGCGAAACCGATCACCGTCAGCACCACGATCGAGACGATCTTCGAAAGCAGCGAGGCACTGCGGCTCAGCCCCTTGCCGATCGCCACCCCGAAGGCGCCGAAGAAGACCGAGAAGAAGGTCGGGATGAACATCAGCCCAATCGTGTCTTCTTCCAGCGTCCCGAAGACGAAGAGCGCCACAAGTGCCGCGATGCTGAGCGCCACGCCGCCGGCGAAATAGCCGGAATTGGCACGGTAGTACTTGCCGCGATGCTCCTTCTCGATGGCGCTGCGGAACTTGCGGCCGACGCTTTCGACGCGCTTGCCGTTCTTCTTGTCGATGGTGAACGTGCTGCCGGCCTCGCCGAGTTCGGCAAGGAGGCTCGCCTGCCCGGCTTGAGGTGCCTTCGGCGCCGCCTTTCCGGTGCGCCGCACGACGATCGACTTCTCGAGATCGTCGAGTTCGACATAGCCGTGGACGGCGAGATCGATCAGCGAGGCGGAGAGCGCCGTCCAGCCTGCGCCGGAAAAGCCCTTGTTGTCGATATAGTTGACGAGCGCCGGCGAAATGCCCTCCGGCGGGTCCCAGCGCGGCACGATCACGCCCCCGTCCGGGTCCCGTCCGACGGCAATCCACGAACGCAGGTAATAGGCAAAAACCAGGAGAAGGCCGCCGAAGCCGAGGATCGCATTGATGTTGTCGCGCAGGAACCACCAGCGCGTCTGCTCGGCTGTCGGCGCAGCAACGAGCCCTTTCGGGAGGCCGAGGACGATGGTCAATCCCTCCTGCGGGCCGAGCCGGCGGGTCGTCTCGAACTGCAGCCCGCCGCTGCCGGGCACCGTACGGGCGTTGCTCTCCGTCGAGCCCTGCGGACCGGTATAGACCGCCGTCTTCGTCGGCTTCGCACCGTCCGGAAGCGAAACGGTGGCGCTCGCCTCCTCGATCGGGAACTGCCAGCCGTTGCCGGTGACGTTCCAGTAGAGCTCGTCATGATCCTCGAAATAGCGGATCTGCCGGCCGGTCCTGTAGGTGAAGCGGTAGGTATATTCCCCGGGAGAGAGAAAGACGTCGGCCGAGCCGGCATAAATGCGAATGCCGCCGGAGATGGTCTCGGTATGGTTCGCCTCGGGCTCGCCGTCGCGTTCGACCGAGAGAAGCTCGAAGTCGACCTTGGTGCGGCGCCCGGCCTCGTCGACGGCGTAGAGCGGGAAGTCGCGGAAGATGCCGCGCCGGATCTCGTTGCCTTCGGCATTGACGGTGATCGTCTCCGTCACCGTCAGCGTCGCATCGGCCGCGACCTCGATATCGGCATGATAGGACCGGATGACCTCTTCGGCCGCAGCCCCCCTCACGAGGGCCAGCGAGAGGAACATCGTGAAGAGGAGGCCGAAGAGCGTTTTCACGGTCGATTATCCCGCCTTGTATTGGACGCCGAGCGAGGCCAGCGCATCCCAGTAATCGGGATAGGTCTTGGCGACGCAGCCGGGGTCGAGAATGGTGATGCCGGAAATCTTCAGCCCGGCGAGCGCGAAGCTCATGGCGATGCGATGGTCGGCGAAGGTGTCGATCGCCGCCGGCAGGTCCTGGCCGACGAGTGCCGGATCGGCAAAGACCAGAAGGTCGTCGCCCTCCTCCTCTGCAAGACCCGGACGGATATTGTTCAGGCCCGTCGAGAGCGCGCGGATGCGGTCGCATTCCTTGACGCGAAGGTTGGCGATGCCGGTGAAACGCACCGGCTTGTCGTTGAAGGCCGCGAGCACGGCGATCGTCGGGATGGCGTCCTGCATCTGCGAGCCGTCGATCACCGCCGGCATGGACGGGAAGGCGGCGATGACATCATGCGCCTTCGCATCCGGCTGGGTGAATTCGGCGGCCGGCGTGCCGATGTCGATTGTCCCGCCGGTCAGCACTTCCGCCGCCCAAAGATAGGTCGCAGCCGACGCATCCGGCTCGATGTGGAAGTCGGTCGCCGTATAGCCGGTCGGTTCGATCCGCCAGGAGGCGGGCGTCGGCTGCTCGACACGCGCACCGAAGGCGCGCATGGCGGCAAGTGTCAGGTCGATATAGCCGCGCGCACCGATATCGGCGCCGGCAAGGGCGATCTCGAAGGGGGCATCGGCGCAGGCCGCCGCCATCAGCAGCGCGGAGACATACTGGCTCGACAGGCCGGCATCGATCACCACGCGGTTCTCTGCGAAGGCGCCGGTGGCATTGATGGTGACCGGCGGGCAGCCGGTCGGTGCCTCGATCGCGACGCCGAGCGAACGGAGCGCATCGACAAGCGGCTTGATCGGACGCTTGCGCATGTGCTCGTCGCCATCGACCACATAGTGCCCGCGGCCGAGCGCCAGCGCAGCAGTCAGGAAGCGGGTGGCGGTACCGGCATTGCCGAGGAAGAGCGGCGCAGCCGAGGGCGTCAGCTCACCGGAACTCGTGACGACGAAGGTGGTCGCATCGGGCTCCTCGACGGTGACACCCATCGCCCGCAGCGCTTCGGCCATGTAGCGGGTGTCGTCGCTCTTCAGCGCGCCGGTGAGACGGCTCGTCCCCTTCGCAAGTCCGGCGAGCAGCAGTGCACGATTGGTGATCGATTTCGAACCCGGAGGGCTCACCCGTCCGGTGAGCGGATGGCCGGGCGGAATGATGGTCAGTTTGTCTGTCTTCATGCGTCTTGTCTCGGTCGCGCTCCGTTTGCAGGAGCGCTCAACTTAGAACTTCACCGTCGGAACGGCGCGGTCGGCCTCGTTGGCAATCTCGAAATAGGGCTTCTTGGCAAAGCCGAACTGGCCTGCCACCAGATTGGAAGGGAAGCTTTCCACCTTGACGTTCAGGTCGCGCGCGGCCCCGTTGTAATAGCGGCGCGACATCTGGATCTCGCCTTCGATGGTTTCGAGAGAGCGCTGCAGTTCCAGGAAGTTCTGGTTGGCCTTGAGGTCCGGATAGGCTTCCGCGAGCGCGATCACCCGGCCGAGCGCCTGGCCGAGCAGGCCTTCGGCGACCGCACGCCCTTCGACGTCACCCGCGGGCACGGCCTGCGCCTTGTTGCGCAGCGCGACCACTTCCTCGAGCGTCGATTTCTCGTGGCCGGCGTAACCTTTGACCGTCTCGATGAGGTTCGGGATGAGGTCCGCACGGCGCTTCAGCTGCACGTCGATGCCGGACCAGGCCTCCTCGGCCATCTGCCGGGCCTTGACGAGGCCGTTGTAGATGAAAACTGCATAAAGAACGAGGGCGGCAAGTATCGCGAGAATAGTAAACATCTTCCATGCTCCGGCGAGGGCGAACAATGCCGGACCTTATGCGTCCCTGCGCCGAAAGTCACCAGCCATTCTAGGGCCTTGCGGCCGCCGTCATCGAGAATCTGCGTAATCTCCGCCCGTCCGGCCCCATGCCTGTTCGCGGCCGGAAAGGTCGGCAAGGGCGATCTCCTGCCCGGGAAGGATCGTCCGCAGGAAGCCGTCACAGGCAAGCAGCAGCAGGAGCTTGCCGACACCGCCGGCGGCAACGAGATGCAGCACCGTCCGCGCGCTCGCCATGTCGGTCGGCGCGGCGCCGGAGACACCGAAGCCGGCGGAATCCAGCTGGAACGAGACCAGCGTCAGCACGACGATCGCGGCGGGATACCACGGAAGCGGCACAGCGGATCGTCCTTCTTCGCGCGTGGAAAATTCGTCGAGGTCGCTCATCGCATATATCGGCATCCAGAGGCTGGCGATCGGAACGAGGAAGCCAATAACCGCCATCCAGGCCGGGTAACGCACGCTGCCTGGAGAAATGCGTTCGGCAAGGACGACCGAAAGCCAGATCAGCCGGAGCCAGACGATCAGCAGCACAGCGCCCAGCAGGATCACCGTGATGTCCCACCCGACCTCGATCGAAAACCAGGCCTGCACGGCCGGGCCGTCGATGCCCGCAGTGACCCGCGAGCCGGTGCGTTCGACCACGTAGCTCGCAAAGGCAAGGTAGAGATAGGAGACGACCTTGACGGCGATCAGCGCGCCGGTGGCAAGGGCAAGCCACTCCCAGAGGCGGCGCGCCCGGTCGAGCCGCCGGGCGAAGGCAGGAGCCGGAAGGGACCGGCTCGGCGTCACGCGGCCTTGCCGAGATTCGCCCCGCCGGCGTCGGTCAGCAGGAAGGCTTCGCCGCAGGCCTTGGCGAGGGTGCGGACGCGCAGGATATAGCTCTGGCGCTCCGTCACCGAGATCACGCCGCGGGCGTCGAGCAGGTTGAAGACGTGGCTCGCCTTGATGCACTGGTCGTAGGCCGGGAAGACGCACTTGTGCAGGCGCTGGTTGTCACTCTCGCCCGGTGCGCCGGCGGCGAGAAGCGCCTGGCATTCCTTTTCCGCGTCTTCGAAATGGCGGTGCAGCATTTCGGTGTTGGCGTATTCGAAATTGTGGCGGGAATATTCCTGCTCGGCCTGCAGGAAGACGTCGCCGTAGGAGATCTTCTCCTCGCCTTCACGTCCGTTGAAGTTGAGGTCGTAGACGTTGTCGACGCCCTGCACATACATGGCGAGGCGCTCGAGGCCGTAGGTGAGTTCGCCGGCGACCGGCGAGCACTCGATGCCGCAGACCTGCTGGAAATAGGTGAATTGCGAGACTTCCATGCCATCGCACCAGCATTCCCAGCCGAGACCCCAAGCGCCGAGGGTGGGGCTTTCCCAGTCGTCCTCGACGAAGCGGATGTCGTGCAGCAGCGGATCGAGGCCGATCGCCGCGAGAGAGCCGAGATAGAGCTCCTGCAGGTTGGACGGGTTCGGCTTCAGGATCACCTGGTATTGGTAGTAGTGCTGCAGGCGGTTCGGGTTCTCGCCGTAGCGGCCGTCGGAGGGACGGCGCGAGGGCTGGACATAGGCCGCTTTCCACGGCTTCGGACCGAGCGCACGCAGCGTCGTTGCCGGATGGAAAGTGCCGGCGCCGACTTCCATGTCGTACGGCTGCAGAACGGCGCAGCCCTTGTCGGCCCAATAGTTGTGCAGCGTCAGGATGAGCGCCTGGAACGAGCGCTTGGGGTCCATGTGGGAAGGAATATCGGACATGGTGAAAGCCGGTCTTTGCTGGATCAGGATGTTACCGGGGTCAGTGCCACGCCCGGCCGGTCGGGTCAAGAGTCTGTGCCGCGGCGAGGTCAGCCGGTCGCGCGCCGTTCGATCAATTGCAGCAGCGAGGCCGCTTGGTCCCGCAGCCCTTCGCGGAAACCCATCTGCGCGCGGACGATCGCGCCTTCGATGACGATCATCGCCTCGCCGGCGACGCGCCCGGGCGTCGAGAGGCCGAGACGGACGGCGATGCCCTGCACATACTCCTCCAGCTCGACCTTGTGGCGCATTGCGCCCTCGAATTCTTGCCCGAACTCCGCAACGGTGTTGATGAAGGCGCAGCCGCGAAAATCCGGCTCGGCGAACCATTCTTCGAGCGCGAAGGCGAGCGCGGCAAGCCCGCGCTCCTCGAGATGCCTCTCCACCCGGCCGCTGAACGCGGCCATCCAGGCCTCGTGGCGTGCGGTGAGGAAGGCCCGCACCAGATCGTCCTTGGACGGGAAGTTGTTGTAGAACGACATCTTGGCAATGCCGGCTTCGGCGATGATTGTGTCGATGCCGGTGGCACGGATGCCATTCCGGTAGAACAGGCGCCTTGCCGCTTCCAGGATTCGCTCCCGCGCAGGCACCACCGATTTCGTCTTCGTTTTCACCATAAGCCGTTCTTGACAGACAGACCTGTCCAGGTCAAGTTTATATACAGACCTGTCTATATATCAAAGGAGCTATCATGTCGAACCAACGCCCTCCCCTCCCGCCCTTCGATGAGGAAACCGCGCGCCAGAAGGTCAGAGCTGCCGAAGATGCCTGGAACAGCCGTGACCCCGAGCGCGTCTCGCTCGCCTACAGCCTCGACAGCCGCTGGCGCAACCGCGCGGACTTCCTGACCGGTCGCGCGGACATCGTGGCCTTTCTCACGCGTAAATGGAGACGCGAACTCGACTACCGGTTGATCAAGGAAATCTGGGCGTTTCGGGACAACCGCATCGCGGTGCGCTTCGCCTATGAATGGCACGACGACGCGCGGAACTGGTATCGCTCCTACGGCAACGAAAACTGGCAGTTCAGCGCCGACGGGCTGATGACGCACCGTCATGCATCGATCAACGATCTCCCGATCAAGGAAGGCGACCGCCTGTTCCACTGGCCGGTAGGGCGCAGGCCCGACGACCATCCGTCGCTGTCCGATCTCGGATTGTGAGGGGCGACGGCGGATGCGAAGCCGTACTGGTCGCGGCGACCTTTGCCGGCAAGCCGAGGGGGCGGCGACGCCCCTTATTCCCCTTCCCGCTTCACGCGGTACTCGCCGGTTTCAGGATCCTTGACCAGCGTTCCCATGGCGCCGGTCTCGCGCTCGCGCTCCGCCTGCTTCGAGCGGGCGGAGAGCTTTTCGGCATCCGCGACGAAGCGGCGGTAGAGCAGCAGTCCGCCGCCGACCAGCAGAAGCAGGAGGATCAACTGCGCCATGCGTTCGGTTCCCGTATCGTGTCGCGGCCTCAGAGGCCGTAGCGACCCCACAATGCCTTTTCTTCCAGCACTTCGGCAAGCCCGCCGACGGCGGCTGCGGCGATCTGTTCCGCATCCGGCGCGGCGAAGGCCGAGACGCCCGGAAGCCGCCGGCCGAAGAAATCCTTCGCGCCGCTGATGAGTTCCAGCTTCGCATCCTTGCCGTAGCGGCGCTTGATGTCCTCGCGCATGCCGCCGAGACGATCGACGAGACCGAGCTCCAGGCTGCGACGTCCCGTCCAGAAGAGTCCTGAGAAGATGCCCGGCTCGTCCGCGAGGCGGCTTTCGCGGCGTGCCTTCACCATGTCGATGAAGATGGTGTGGATCTCCACCTGCAGGCTCTTCAGGTATTCGATGTCGCTTTCCTTCTCCGGCTGGAACGGATCGAGGATCACCTTGTTCTCGCCGGCGGTATAGACGCGGCGCTCGACGCCGATCTTCTTCAAGAGTTCCGGGAAACCGAAGCCGCCGGAGACGACGCCGATCGAGCCGACGATCGAGGACGGGTCGGCGACGATCTCGTCGCCGGCAAGGGCGATCATGTAGCCGCCGGAGGCCGCGACATCCTCGACATAGACGAGCACCGTCTTGCCCTTCTCCTCGGCGAGCGCCCGGATGCGCTCGAAGATCATCCGCGACTGGACGGGCGAGCCGCCCGGCGAATTGACGGCAATGGCAACGGCCGGCGCATCCTTCCTGGAAAACGCCTTTTCGAGCATCGGCGCCACGCTTGCGAGATTGAGCGCCGGCTTGAACCTGGAACTGCCTGCGGCAATCGTCCCGTGCAGGCGAACGACCGGGATCACCGTTCCCTTCTTGCGGAACCGTTTCGGCAACAGGCGATCGAGAAAATTCGGCATCGGGCAGCCCTTCATATACGCTTACAAATCGTCAGGCCGTCCATGTAAGTCTTCCGACGAAAAACAACAATGGCCCGGCTCCCGCCGCCCCTTGCCACGCCCGGCCCGGCTCTTTAGGTTCTTGCGAATTAGTTTCAATCAAAGAATTGACGCATCGCAAGAAGGAAGCGGGATGACTGAAACGGCAGCGCAACCGACGCAGTCGCCCGGATGGCGTAGCGAGCGCGGCGAACCGGCGCTTTCGGAGATCCACGGCTCGATCGAGGTCCGCAGCAGCCGGCCGTTCTGGCGGCGGGCGCTGGCGTTCCTCGGCCCCGGATATCTGGTCGCGGTCGGCTACATGGACCCGGGCAACTGGGCCACATCCCTTTCGGGCGGCGCGCGCTACGGCTACGCGCTGCTGGTTGTCGTCCTCCTCTCCAGCGTCATGGCGATGTTCCTGCAATCGCTGGCCGCGCGGCTCGCCATCGCCACCGACCGCGACCTTGCGCGCGCCTGCCGCGACTCCTATCCACAATGGGTATCCCACAGTCTCTGGGTCCTCGCCGAGATCGCCATCATCGCCACGGACCTCGCCGAGGTGATCGGCACCGCGATCGGCCTCAAGCTCATCTTCGGCATGCCGATCGAGATCGGCGTCGTCGTAACGGCAAGCGACGTCTTCCTCGTCCTGCTGCTGCAGCGGCTCGGCTTCCGGTGGGTCGAAGCCTTCGTCATCACGCTCACCGCCGTCATCGGCGCGAGCTTCGCCATCCAGCTCTGGCTCGCCGAACCGGAGGTCGGCGCGGTCGTCCGCGGATTCCTGCCCTCTGCCCGGATCATCGCCGATCCGCAGATGCTCTATATCGCCATCGGCATTCTCGGCGCGACCGTCATGCCGCACAATCTCTATCTCCACTCCGGGATCGTGCAGACGCGCAAATACGATTCGAGCCCCAAGGGCCGGCGCGAGGCGCTCTCCTTCGCCACCATCGATTCCACGCTGGCGCTGTTCTTCGCGCTCCTCGTCAATGCGGCGATCCTCATCCTCTCCGCGGCCGCCTTCCACACCTCCGGCAACGTCGGGATCGCCGAACTCGGCGACGCGCATGCACTGCTCGCCCCGCTCCTCGGGTCGACCGTGGCGCCTCTCCTCTTCGGCATCGCGCTTCTGTGCAGTGGCCTCAACTCGACGGCGACGGCGACGCTCGCCGGCCAGATCGTCATGGAAGGCTTCGTGCGGATGCGGCTGAAACCGTGGATCCGAAGACTCGCCACCCGCGCACTGGCGATCGTGCCGGCGGCGTTCGTCGCCATCTGGTACGGCGAGCGCGGCACCGGCGAGCTGCTGATCCTGAGCCAGGTCGTGCTCAGCCTGCAATTGCCGTTCGCCGTCTTCCCGCTGGTGCTGATCACGGCCAACCGGCGCAAGATGGGCGAACTCGTGGCGCCCCGCTGGCTGACCATGGTGGCACTTGCGATGGCGTTCCTCATCACGGTGCTGAACCTGAAGCTCGCCTCCGACTTCCTCATCGGGTGACGACCGGCCCGCTGTCAGCCTTTCCGCGGATAAGCCCTGCGACCGTTGTTCAGGTCGTCGACGTCCGCCGAGAAGGCGTGGCTCTGAGGATCGTCGTGCATGAGGAGCGGCGAGCGAAACGCCAGCCGTGCCCGGGACCCCTTGATCGCCGTCACCAGGATACGCACCGCATTCTCGCCGGTGCGCGGATAGACCGGTGTGATCTCGATGCCGCCGAAGCGACGGCCGCATGCATCGATGATCTCGGCAACCGATTCCGGGCGGGCAATCAGCGACAACTGTCCGCCGGGCACCATGATCGCACCCGCCGTGCGAATCCACGCTTCGAAGAGCCCGCCGGTCATGGCATGGGCTTCCGCCTTCAAGCTGTCAGGCGTGCGGCGGTCGCGCCCGTCGTTGAAGGGCGGGTTCATGATCACATGGTGGAAGCTGTCGTCGGCAAGTCCCGCCGCGACCCTCGCCCTTCCCGCCAGCGTCACGTCGGCCTCGACGAGATCGACGCGCGGGGTGATCGCGGCGTTTTCCGGCAGCGCGAGGCTTTTTGCGGCATAGGCGAGCATTTCCGCCGAACGTTCGACGAGCGTGACCCGCGCCTCCGCAAGCCGGGCGGCGACCGCAAGCCCCGCGGCGCCGGCGCCGGCGCCGAGGTCGGCGAGCCGGAAGGGACCGGCATGGTCGACGAGCGCTGCCAGCAGCATCGCGTCCATGCCGGCGCGATGGCCGCGCCCCTTCGGCTGCACGAGATGAAAGCGGCCGCGATGGAAGGCGTCGACCGTCTCGACGACCTCTGTGGCAACCGTCATCGGATCAATCCTTCTCTTCGCGCAGCTCGTCTGCGAGGCCGGCGCCGACGAGGATCTCACGCGCCTCGTCCGCCCTGCCCTCCTCGACCAGCAGCCGGCGCGGCAGCATGCCGAGCGATCCTTCGAGCACGCTCATCGACTGGTCGGCGACCATGCAGGCGATTCCGGCATCCTTCATCAGGCTTTCGGCGAAGGACAGCAGGACCGGATCGTTGCTACGGATCATCTCGTACATTTTGCTAAAAAACCTCGCCGATTAGAGCGCGTGGGGCCATTTCGCCTCTTGCCGTCGCAGGCGCCACTTTTTATGGTCGGCCAGCTTTGAAACAGGAGTCCGGTGCGTTGGGCGTAGTCATACCGCTTGAGGAAAGCAAAAACAAACAGGCGTCCGTCAAGCCGCTGGTCGACCTCACCAAGGCCGGCATGGAACGGGTCAACCAGTTGATCCTCTCGAAGGCCGGTTCCGACGTACAGATGATTCCCGAAGTCGCCAACCACCTGATCTCGTCCGGTGGAAAGCGTCTGCGCCCGATGCTGACGCTCGCCTCCGCGGCGATGTTCGACTATGCCGGCGACGGCGACGTGAAGCTCGCGACCAGCGTCGAATTCATGCACACGGCAACGCTGCTCCACGACGACGTGGTCGACGAGAGCGACCTGCGCCGCGGAAAGTCCACGGCGCGCATGATCTGGGGAAACCAGGCGAGCGTGCTGGTCGGCGACTTCCTGCTCGGACAGGCCTTCCGCATGATGGTCGAGGTCGGCTCGCTGGAAGCGCTCGACGTGCTCTCCGCCGCAGCCTCGATCATCGCCGAGGGCGAGGTACTGCAGCTTTCCGTCGCCAAGAACATGGAAACGACGGAAGACGACTATCTCCAGGTGATCCGCGCCAAGACGGCGGCGCTCTTTGCGGCCGCGGCCGAAGTCGGCCCGATCATCGCCGGCGCCGACCGCGCGGGGCGAAACGCGCTGAAATCCTACGGCATGAATCTCGGCCTCGCCTTCCAGCTCGTTGATGACGCGCTCGACTACGGCGGCAAGGCCTCCGAACTCGGCAAGAACGTCGGTGACGATTTCCGCGAGGGCAAGATCACCCTGCCGGTCATCCTCGCCTATCGCCGCGGCACGCAGGCGGAACGGGAATTCTGGCGCGAGGCGATCGAGGGCGGCCAGAACGACGATGCGCGGCTCGAAAAGGCGCTCGGCCTCATTTCCAAGTACGGCGGCCTCAACGACACCATCACGCGCGCGCTGCACTACGGCACGATCGCCCGTGACGCTCTGGCGCCGCTGCCGGACACCGCATGGAAATCGGCACTGCTGGACGTAATCGATTTCTGCATCGCACGGGTCAATTGACGGGCGACCGGCATTGCCTTGCGGCTCTGCTCCAAAAAAGCCATTCTGTGCGTGAATCGTCTCGACGGATGACAGTTTTCGGCCGGATCGTTCCGGCTATCTTTGTTGAAAGGCTCGTTCATGCGGCAAAGTCTTGCCCTTCGTCTCATTTCCGGGACCGCCGTTGCGCTCCTGCTGTCGCTTTCGCCCGGCATGGTTGCGAGTGCGCAGACGGAAACCGCTCCCGCTGCCGAGGGGGAGACATTCGATCCCGGTATGGTCGACACCTTCTCCGGCGCGTTCCTCGCGGGTCGGGTGGCCGACGCGGAACGAGACTATGACGTCGCCATTCCGCTCTACAAGAAGGCACTGGCACTCGCCCCCGGCGACGTCGAGATCCGCGAACGGCTGATGATCGCGCTGTTCATGAACGGCGATTTCGACGAGGGCGTGAAATTCGCCAACGACCTGAAGAACGACGTTGCCGTCGAACGGGTGACGACGGTCGCCCGCGGCCTCGACGCGATCCGCAGCCGCGAATTCACCACCGCGGAGAAAATCCTGAAATACCAGGGTCCGAACGATCTGGACCGGCTGATGAATTCGCTTCTGGTCGCCTGGACGAAGGTCGGCGCCGGCGAGGGCAAGAAGGCGCTCGCCATGGTGGAAGGCCTCGAAGGCCCCGACTGGTACGGCATTTTCAAGCGCTACAATGCCGGCGTGATCGCGCTCCTGACCGGGGATACCGACGCCGCGCGGCGCAACCTCAACGAGGCGGTGACCGACCGCGAGGGTGGTGCCACCGCGCCCGACACCTTCGTCCGCGCGGTTATGTCGCTTGCCGCACTCGAAGCCAAGCAGGGCAACAAGCAGAAGGCGCTCGACGCGATCGCCGCCGGTGACGCCCTCGTCGGGAATTTCGCGCCCTTCAAGGCGCTGCGCGACCATATCTCCAAGGGAGAACCTGTCGAACCGGTGGTGACGAGCGCGACCGAAGGTGCGGCTGGCGTTCTCTTTTCGATCGGCGGCGCACTGAACCGCGACGGCGCCGAGGAGACGGTGACGCTGTACCTGCAGCTCGCGCATGCCCTGGAGCCGAAGAGCGCCGACACGCTGATCCTGCTCGGCGGTCTCGCCGAAAAGCTCGAACGGCCGGAACGGGCGATCGGCTTTTACCGCCAGGTCCCGGAAACCTCGCCGATGCGGCGGATCTCCGAACTGCAGCTCGGCCTGACGCTCGCCGAGACCGGCAAGGTGGACGAGGCACGCAAGCACTTGAAGTCGCTGATCGATTCCGACCCGAGCGACATCCGCAGCTATCTCGCCTACGGCAGCGTGCTTTCCGAAGCCAAGGACTACGCGGCCATGGCCGACAACTACGACAAGGCGGTCGCGGCGATCGGTCCGAAGCCGAGCCGCGGGGACTGGTCGGTCTTCTTCCAGCGCGGCATCGCCTATGAGCGGCTGAAGCAGTGGGAAAAGGCGGAGCCCAATTTCCGCAAGGCGCTCGAGCTCAACCCCGACCAGCCGCAGGTGCTCAACTATCTCGGCTATTCCTGGGTCGACATGAACCGCAATCTCGGCGAAGGCCTCGAGATGATCCGCAAGGCGGTCGAGCTCAGGCCCGACGACGGCTACATCGTCGACTCGCTCGGCTGGGCCTATTTCCGCATGAACCGGTTCGACGAGGCCGTGACCGAGCTGGAGCGGGCGGCCGAACTGAAGGCCGGCGACGCGACGATCAACGACCATCTGGGCGACGCCTACTGGCGCGTCGGGCGCAAGCTCGAAGCCACCTATCAATGGAAGCGCGCGCTCGCCTCCGATCCGGAGAAGGACCAGATCGCCAAGATCCAGGCGAAGATCGACAAGGGCCTGCCGCCGCTCGCCGCCGACGCGGCGAAGGCAGCCCCGGAAGCCGATCCCGAACCGCCGCGGACGGAAGTCGACAAGAAGTCGTAATCCATGTCGTCCGCCGGACCTGTGATCTCCGCCGGGATCGTCGAGGCGGCGCCGGCCAAGATCAACCTCGCGCTGCACGTCACCGGGCGGCGCGATGACGGCTACCACCTGCTCGACAGCATCGTGACCTTCGCGGAAACGGGCGACCGGCTGACCTTTGCCGCCGCGGACGAGGACGGCCTTACGCTCTCCGGCCGCTTCGGCGCTGCGCTTGCTGCCGATCCGAAAGGAACCGGCGACAATCTCGTGGTGAAGGCGCGCGACCTCATGCGCGGGGCATTGCGCGACCGTGGTCTGGAAACGCGCCCCGTCGAAATCGCGCTCGAAAAGAACCTGCCGATCGCTTCCGGCATCGGCGGCGGCTCGGCCGACGCCGCGGCGACGTTGCGCGGCCTTCTCCGGCTGTGGGATGTGGAGCTGCCCGCGGACGAACTGGCGGCGATCGCGCTGCGTCTCGGGGCCGACGTTCCGATGTGCCTGAAGTCGCGGCCGCTTCGCGCGGGCGGCGTCGGCGAGGCGATCACGCCCCTTTCCCACATGCCGTCCTTCGCAATGGTGCTCGCCAATCCGCTGAAAGCGGTCTCGACGCCGGAGGTCTTCCGCCGGCTCGACAGGAGGGACAATCCGCCGATTTCTTCGCCGCCGCAGGTCGTGGACCGCAAAGCGTGGATCGCGTGGCTCTCCGCGCTCCGCAACGATCTCGAAGCGCCGGCGCGCGCCCTTATTCCCGAGATCGGCACGCTTTGTGACCTGCTCGCGGAGAGTGGCGCCGATCTCGTCCGGATGTCCGGCTCGGGGGCAACCTGCTTCGGCCTCTACGGCGATTATGCCGCGGCCGAAGCCGCCGCCCGCCACCTTTCGCAACAAGAGCCGCACTGGTATTTTGACGCAACCAGAACCGTTGCAGGAGACAGCCCATGAACCGGATCGACGAGACGCGCCCCTTCATCCCCGTCGGGATCGCGGTCCTCACGGTTTCGGATACGCGCACGCCGGCCGATGACAAGTCGGGCGACACGCTCGTTTCACGGATCACCGAGGCCGGCCACCGACTGGTCGATCGGGCGATCGTTCCGGACGACCGCGACCGTATCTACAACCAGGTGCAGGCCTGGACGCTGTCGCAGGAGATCGACGTCGTCATCACCACGGGCGGAACCGGCTTCACCGGCCGCGACGTGACACCGGAGGCGCTGGAGCCACTGTTCGAGAAGCGGATGGACGGCTTCTCCGAGGTCTTCCACCGGCTCTCCTACGACAAGATCGGCACCTCGACCATCCAGTCGCGGGCGACCGGCGGCGTCGCCAACGCCACCTATATCTTCGTGCTGCCCGGTTCGCCCGGCGCCTGCAAGGATGCCTGGGACGGCATTCTGAAATGGCAGCTCGACTACCGCCACATGCCCTGCAATTTCGTGGAAATCATGCCGCGGCTCGACGAGCATCTGCGTCGCGGCTGAGCGGACCGACCACCGCCTTGACCACTCACGCCGTCGGGCGCCGGTTCTGCCTTGCGACCCAGGACGGCACGAGTTCGCTCGACAGCCGTTGCGCCTTCCGGCCGCGGGCGATGTTGTCGAGGTCGCCTCCGGAGGTGGCCGCCGCGAGCGCCTCGCCCTTGGTCATCAGCAGGCCCTGCTCCAGGGGCTGGCGACGGCCGATCCGCTTCAAGAACGGCCGGCGGTGAAGGCGCGACGCCGAGAACTGTGCCGGCTTGCGGGACGAGGCGACATACTCACAGATTTCCTCGATCCAGCCGTTCTGCGGTCGCGCACCCGGCTCGACCAGCAAAATCCAATCGCCGCGGGCGGCATTCAGGATCTCCGCCATGTTCCATTGCCTATAAAACCGGCAACCAGCCGCCTCGGCCAATCGCGCCGTTCCGTCGCTCGAACCATGGTCGAGCACGACCACATCGCTGACGAGCCCGTCGATCGCGCCGGCGACGAGCACGGCGAGCGTCTGCGCAAGCTCCGGTTCCTGGTCCCGGCATTCCATGATGACAGTCAACATGGCACGACATTATCGCCTTGCCCAAAATATTGCCACTGCGACATTTCGCATTTTTGTTCTTGTATTGTTCTCTTTTTCGCGCTAGGAATCTATTCATCGAACGGGGCTCTGGCCCCTCTGGAGCCTACAATGAACGAATTGTCTCTTGTGGCGCAGGCTGCCTTCCAGCCTGCCAATACGGCGGATATTGCCGATGCTCTGGTGAATGCGTCGGGCCTTCGGGTCGACATCCAGCGGCGGCGTGGGCGCGGCGCGGGCATGAACCCAGGAGGCCGGTTCGAGCCGACCGAGCGGGTCGCCTATGACGACGGCTGGACGACGCTCGAAGACATGCCGCCGTTCCGGACGGAAGTGCAGGTGGAGAAGCCGCGCACGGCGATCACCCGCAACGAGTCGCCGGACATTCCCTTCGATCGCTCGGTGAATCCCTATCGCGGTTGCGAGCACGGCTGCATCTACTGCTTCGCACGGCCGACACACGCCTATATGGGCCTCTCGGCGGGTCTCGATTTCGAAAGCAAGCTCTTCGCCAAGCCGGATGCCCCGCGGCTCCTGGAACGGGAACTCGGCAAGCCCGGCTACAAGCCGCGGACGATCGCGATCGGCACCAATACCGACCCCTACCAGCCGATCGAACGCGAGTGGCGGATCATGCGGCAGGTGCTCGAAGTCTTGCAGAAGGCAAACCATCCGGTCGCCATCGTCACCAAGTCGGCGCTGATCACCCGCGACATCGACATCCTCGCGGCGATGGCCGAGAAGGGACTGGCGAAGGTCGCGATCTCGGTGACGACCCTCGACCACAAGCTGGCGCGGACCATGGAGCCGCGCGCCTCCACCCCGACCCGTCGGCTCGAGGCGATCCGCCGGCTGTCGGAAGCCGGTATCCCTACGGCGGTGATGATGGCACCGGTGATCCCCGCGCTCAACGATCACGAGATCGAACGGGTGCTCGATTCCGGCAAGGCCGCAGGCGCGTGCGAAGCGAGCTACGTCCTGCTCCGCCTCCCGCTCGAAGTAAGTCCGCTTTTCCGCGACTGGCTGCTGCAGAACTATCCCGACCGCTACCGGCACGTGATGTCGCTGGTTCGCTCGATGCGTGGCGGCAAGGACTACGATGCCGAGTTCGGCAAGCGGATGAAGGGCGCAGGTCCCTACGCTTGGCAGATCAGCCGGCGCTTCGAGATGGCGACGAAACGGCTGGGGCTCGGGCGGCGCAGCATGCAGCTGCGCGACGACCTCTTCGTACCGCCGAACGGAAGCGGCGTGCAGCTCTCGCTGCTCTAAGACGATGTCCGGCGTGGCGGGAGACCTTCTCGCTGTGCCCTGCCCCGGACGACGCCGCCTCCGCGTCGCCTGGGGCCAGCCATTTGCTTTCCGGCGCGGGTTGCCCCCTATCCCCACGCGCCGGATAAGTCCCCGGAGCCGCACCGGATGCGGGATATACTGTCCCGTATCCGGGCCGGGGACTTGCAGGAAGTCGGGTCGGCGTGCGATCACTGCCGCCATGAAGCGTCGCACGCCGCCCGATTCTCCAGGCCTTTTCGCCGACCTGCCAGCCGGACCCGATTTCGAGCTGGAGCGGTTGGCCATCCGCGAGGGCTATTCCGGGATCGCCGGCACCGACGAGGCAGGCCGCGGACCGTTGGCCGGACCGGTTGTCGCCGCAGCGGTAATTCTCGACCCTGACAACATTCCGTCCGGTCTCAACGATTCGAAGAAGCTGACCGCCACGCAGCGGGAAACCCTGTTCGAGACGATTCTCTCCTGCGCGACAGTCTCCATCGCCTCGTCCTGTTCGCGTCACATCGACAACCGCGACATCCGCAAGGCGAGCCTCGACGCGATGCGGCGGGCCGTAGCCGGGCTCGCGCTGCCGGCGGGCTTCGTGCTCACCGACGGGCGTGACGTGCCGGACGGGCTTTCCTGCCGCGGCAAGGCCGTCGTCAAGGGCGATGCGCGTTCGTTCTCGATCGCCGCCGCCTCGATCGTCGCAAAGGTCACGCGCGACCGCATGATGGCGCGCGCTGCGGGCGTGTTTCCGCATTACGGCTTCGAGGCACATGCCGGCTACGGCACCGAAAAACACCGTATGGCGATCGCGCTCCACGGCCCCTGCCTTCTGCACCGGATGAGCTTCCGGCCCTTCTGCCTCGACGGCGACGAGGAAACGGAGCTCGAGGCCGAGATCGCTCTCTGAGCTTAAGGCGCGGCAGGAGCCACGATGCCGTCCTCCAAATTTCGCGCATGAAAAAAGCCGGGACTGAGCCCGGCTTTCTCGATGTCCTATTCGGGTGCCTTACTGAAGGCGGGCCTTGACCTCGCCCACGGCGCCCTTGATCAGGTCGTCCTGGACGGCGGCGTCGACCTTCTTGACGAGGATCGTCTCGGCCGCGGCAACCGCGAGATCGACGGCGGCGGCACGGACGGCGTTGATCGCATCCGTTTCAGCCTGCTTGATCTTCTGTTCGGAGAGCGCATTGCGGCGCGCCACGAACTCCTCGGTCTTCTGCTTGGCCTCCGCGGTCAGCATGGCGGCCTCGCGCTCGGCGGCAGCAACGATGCTTGCGGCTTCAGCTTCCGCTTCCTTGCGCTTGCGCTGGTATTCGGCCAGCACGTGCTGGGCCTCCTCGCGCAGGCGCTTGGCTTCGGCGAGCTCGCCGCGGATCTTGTCGGCGCGTTCGTCGAGCGACTTGGCGACCATGCCCGGCACCTTGAGATAGATGATCAGGGCAAAGAACAGGACGAGGCCGACGAAGGCGAAGAATGTTGCGTCGAATTGCATGGGATCAGCCCTCCTGCTTGCCGGTGAGCGATGCAACGGCCGACTTGACCTCGGTCTTGGTGACCTTGGCACCGATCAGCTTTTCGACGATGGCGGTCACCGTCTCGCCTGCGATGGCGTCGACTTCGGCGAAGGCTTTCGCCTTGATGTCGGAGATCCGGGCTTCTGCGGCTGCGACCTTGCCGGCGAGTTCCGCCTCGATGGCGGCCCGTTCGGCGTCGGCCTTGGCCTTGGCGGCATCACGAGCTTCGGATGCGATCTGCCCGGCTTTTGCCTTCGCGGCGCTGAGCTCCCGTTCATAGGTCTCGATCGCCGCATCGGCTTCGGACTTCAGGCGGGCAGCCTCGTCAAGGTCCTGGGCGATCCGGTCGTGCCGGTTTTCCAGGATGCCACCGACGCGCGGCACGATGACCTTCTGCATGAGCATGTAGAAAAGGCCGAACGTGATCACCAGCCACAGAAGCTGTGACGGATAGGTGGTCTGGTCGAATGGCGGGAAAACGCCGCCGCCGTGGCCCGCTTCGGAGGGGACGCCGGTCTCCGTGTGGGTCTGGCCCTCTGCCGGAGCTTCCTCGGCATAGGCGGGGGTCACAAACATGCTCACCTCCAGGTGTACTACGAATGCGAAGGATCACGGCCGCGGCGTGGCGTGCCGTGATCCCGAACCTCTGCCGATATCAGACGGCGAACAGGAGGAGGAGAGCGATGAGCAGCGAGAAGATGCCCAGAGCTTCCGTAACGGCGAAGCCGAATACCAGACGGCCGAACTGGCTGTCAGCGGCAGACGGGTTGCGCAGCGCGCCGGACAGGTAGTTGCCGAAGATGTTGCCGAGGCCCAGAGCCGTGCCGGCCATGCCAAAGCAAGCCAAACCTGCGCCGATGAACTTTGCTGCTTCCGCTTCCATGAATGAACTCCTTCGAATGGGTTGTTGCGGCGAATGACTGGCGCCCGAGAGCACCAATGTGGTTATCCTTAGTGCCCGCCCGGGTGAATTGCGTCGTTGAGGTACATGCAAGTCAGCACCGCAAAGACGTAAGCCTGCAGGAAGGCGACGAGGAACTCGAGACCGGTCAACGCGACGGTCATGATCAGCGGCAGGATGGCGCCGCCGATGCCAAGGGCGCCAAGGGTTCCGAGCGAGGCGACGAAGCCCGCGAACACCTTGAGCGTGATGTGGCCTGCCAGCATGTTTGCGAACAGACGCACGGAAAGCGAAATCGGGCGGGACAGGAACGAGATGATTTCGATCGCCACGACCAGCGGGAGAAGAGCACCCGGCACACCGCTCGGGACGAAGAGATTGAGGAAGTGCAGGCCGTGCTTGTAGAAGCCGTAGACCAGCACGGTTCCGATGACGAAGATCGCGAGCGCGAAGGTCACGATGATCTGACTCGTCACGGTGAAGAAGTAGGGCATCATGCCGAGCAGGTTCGCGGTCAGGACGAACATGAACAGCGAGAAGACCATCGGGAAGAACTTCATGCCGTGGCTGCCGGCACCTTCCCGGAGCATCGAGGCGATGAACTCGTAGGACATCTCGGCCACCGACTGCATGCGGTTCGGGATCAGGCCGCGGCTCGAGGTCGAGAAGTAGAGGAAGCCGGACGCGGCAGCGACCGTCGCAACCATGAACAGCGAGGCGTTGGTAAAGGAAAAGTCAATCCCGCCGATCTCGATCGGTACAATCTTCTGAACCAGGAACTGATGGGTCGGATCGTTTGACACCTTCGGGTCTCTTTCGCTCTGGCCCGCCGCTGGACGGGCATTTCCTTACCTTTGATCCGAACGGCTGTCGCCGTCCTGACGCTCGTTTTTCGCCCGCGCAGCACGATCGGCCGGATGCGGCGCCGAAACCATGCCCGCCGAACGAAGGACGTTCAGCACACCGGCACAGAAACCGAGCAGCAGGAACACGATCATGCCCCACGGTGCCGTGCCGACAAAACGGTCGATAAGAAAGCCGAGAATTGCACCGACGACGATCGCGGAAATGAATTCGCTGGAGAGCTTCATCGCCTGAGCATATCCCTTGCGGCTCTGCTCGGCGCTCTTCTCCGCTGCCTCTTCGATCCCCGTATCGCGCTTCCTCTCCGCCAGTTCGGCGGCGAGACGCCTGCGACGCTGTTCCAGACTCTCTCCGCGGTTGTCAGTCATGGTCTCCTCACCTCCATTTCAGCCTCAGCAGGCCGTTTCGGGCCTGTCACGAATGTAGAAACGGTGGGATTTATACCCTTCCGACCCGTTTTGAAGTCGCGCGCACCATAATTTTAGGTGTCCGCATAGTCAAGGCACTGACTGCGCTTGTTTCACCACAAATTAACGTCGAAAAATCATAGACTTAAGTTGAACGCGACGAATCCGCCCATCATTCCGGGCGGGAATCGCTCCGCGGCGGCCCAAACCGGCCGCGTCTTCGGGGGGTCAGCTCCACCCGCCGCCGTAGGTGCGGTAGAAGACATGGAGACCGATACGGCCGACCTTCTTCATCGTCTTCGCCCAGGCCGGACGGACATAAAGCGCGTGATAGTGGGTGGCGGATCCCACCTCCGGCAGCCAGATCTTGCCGGCCGTAACGGCCATGGCGACCTCACGTGCGACCTTCCAGTGGTACTTGGAGTTCACTCGGTCGCGGATATTGTCGCAGGCGAAGGAGAACTGGCAGCGGTTGCGCCAGTCCTCGTTCTGGTAGACGACGCCGCAGATGGTATCGGGATAGGCCGGATTGCGCACGCGGTTCAGGATTACCTGGGCAACAGCTGCCTGCCCCTTCACCGACTCGCCACGCGCCTCAAAATAGATGCCGGAGGCGAGGCACTGCTGTTCGCGCGCCGAGAACACGGAGGGCGACAGCACCGAGGCGGCCCAGGCATGGTCGTCCGGGCCGATCTCCGGCCGGAAGCGCCCGACCTCCCGCTTGTCCGTCAGGATGGCATCGAAGGGCGAGACACGGGCAAAGTCCGGCTCGGCCGGCGCATAGGCGGTCGCAAGCACGTCGGCGTTGCGGTTGGTGACGAGGTCTGCGAGCATCGACGGCACGGCCGGATCGGTCTTCGGTTCCTTTTTGAAGTAGAAGCTCGCGAGATCGACCTTCTTCGGCTTGCTGCGGGCAAAGGCCGTGAGATCGCCCGGAGCCTCCTTCGGGGAGAACAGGGAACTCGTGCGCTGGAGAATGGAACCGGCCGTGAAGGCCTTCGGCGGCAACATCGGCTCGACGGCGACAATGCGGCCCTTCTTGAGGCTGCGGGTCACACGCGCCTCGTCGGGAAGGCCTTCCTTCCCTTTCGTCCCGCCGTCGATCGCAATCTTGCGGCCGTCGGGGAGCAGGATGCCGGCGTCAGATGCGATCGCCGCGAGCTGCGGCGTCTCGCCGAAGCGCAGCTCCGCCTGGTGGACCGAACCCGCTGGCGAGGCCGTCAGCACCATCCGCCACTGGCTACCGCCGAAATCGGTTCCGGCGATGAGCCCCGCAAGGTCGGCCCTGGCGGCGACGGAGGGAAAGACCAGCCAGGCGATGAAGCCGAGCACGGTCGGGGATTTCCATTTTTCGAAGCGGGAAGCGGCTTTGTGGCGAATCTGGCTTGTGGCACGCAAGACCGGAACTCCGTACGCGACATCGGTTTACATTAGAGAAACCTCCCATATTAACCTTGATGATCGGTTAATGGTCGGGCCGGGCGCGTGCGACAACGGTGCGCAAACCCGGCGCCACCGGATTTGCGCATCCCGCACCTCGCAAGCTGCGCGGTTCGCGGCCCAGATTCAGATGATGACGTGGGCGCCGAGCTCGACCACGCGGTTCGCCGGCAAGCGGAAATAGTCCGACGGGTCTGCAGCGGCGTTGGCGAGCGCGATATAGAGCCGGTCCTGCCAGTAGGGCATCCCCGATTTTGCATCCGGCACCAGTTTGCGGCGGCCGAGGTAGAAGGAGGTCGACATGATGTCGAACTTCAGCCCACCGCGGCGCAGGCTCGCGAGCGCCTTGGAGACATTCTGCGTCTCCATGAAGCCGAAACGGATCTCCACCCGCGAGAACCGCTCCGAAATCGGCTCCACGACGAAGCGCTCGGCTTCGCCCGCCCGCGGACGGCTCACCGTCTTGATCGTCAGGATGATGTTGCGCTCGTGGAGCACGTGGTTGTGCTTCAGATTGTGCAGAAGGGCTGCGGGCGCCGTCTCGGGATCGCTCGTCAGGAAGACGGCGGTGCCGGCGACGGCGACCGGCGGATGTTCGCTCTTCTCGAGCGAGGTGACGAAGGGCAGGAGCGGCACATCGGTGTGGCGGGTCTTGGCAAACAGGATCGCCGTGCCGCGCCGCCAGGTCCACATGACGACGGTGAAGCCGACAGCGAACAGCACCGGCACATAGCCGCCGTCGTGGATCTTGAACATGTTGGCGCCGAGGAAGACCAGTTCGAGGGAGAGCAGCGGCAACAGGACGACGGTGGCGACCAGCCGCGACCAGTTCCACCGGATGCGGACGAATTCGAAGGCCATGATCGTGGTCACGACCATCGCGCCGGTGACCGAGATGCCGTAGGCGGTGGCAAGCGCTTCCGAGCTTTCGAAGAGCAGGACGAGGCCCAGCACGCCGATCAGAAGCAGTGCATTGACGGAAGGCAGGTAGATCTGGCCGGTATGGGTTTCCGAGGTGAAGAGAATCTGCATCCGCGGGAGGAAACCGAGGTGGATCGCCTGACGCACCAGAGAGAAGGCGCCGGTGATCACCGCCTGGCTGGCGATGATGGTCGCGGCCGTCGCCAGGATGACCATCGGCAGCAGTGCCCACTCCGGGAACATCAGGAAAAAGGGATCAGACGCCGTTTCGGGATGCTTGAGCACCAGCGCGCCCTGCCCGAGATAGTTCAATACCAGCGCCGGGAAGACGAGCACGAACCAGGCGAGCTGGATCGGCTGACGGCCGAAATGGCCAAGATCGGCGTAAAGGGCTTCCGCCCCCGTGACCGTCAGGAAGACCGCACCAAGCACGACGATACCGAGAAACTGCTCCCGCCAGAGGAAGGTGACGGCATACCAGGGATTGAAGGCGGCGAAGATGCCGAGGTCGTCGGAGATGTGCAGCAGCCCGCCGAGCGCCATGGCGACGAACCAGAGCACGGTGATCGGCCCGAAAAACTTCGCCACGACGCCGGTGCCGTGGGACTGGACGGTGAAGAGGGCAAACAGGATGCCGACCGAAATGAGGACGATGTAGTCCGCCGATTGCGGCACGGCGAGTTTGAGACCTTCGACGGCCGAGAGGACCGAAAGCGCCGGCGTGATCATCGCGTCGCCCAGGAAGAGTGCCGCGCCGATCAGCCCCAGGAACATCAGCACGGTCGAATGGCGGCCGGCATGCTTCATCAGCAGTGCCAGCAGCGAGAGCGTGCCGCCTTCCCCGTCGTTGTCGGCCCGCAGAAGGAACAGCACGTATTTGAGTGTCACGATGATCGTCAGCGCCCAGATCATCAGCGAGATGATGCCGATGATCTCGACGCGCGTGATGCCGTCGTGGCCGACCGGCTTCAGCGCCTCGCGGAACGCGTAGAGGGGGCTGGTGCCGATGTCGCCGTAAACGACGCCGACGGAACCGATCGCGAGACCGAGGAGGCGACGAAAGTCCTTGCCCTCGGCGGGCAGAGTCGAATGGGTATGAGGCATGAGTGACACAGGCTCCTCAGAGCCAGCCTTTCCAGCGGAAAAACAGGAACGGAATTACGGCCGACAACAGCATCAGCAGAAGAGCAAGGGCGTAGCCGTAGTTCCAGCTCAATTCGGGCATGAATTGAAAGTTCATCCCGTAGACGGATGCGACCAAGGTCGGCGGGAGGAAGACGACCGAGGCGATCGAAAAGATCTTGATGATGGCATTCTGTTCGACATTGATGAGCCCGAGCGATGCATCGAGCATGAAGGTGATGTTGCTCGATACGAACGCCGCGTGCTCGGACAGCGACTGGACGTCACGGCTGACGATCCGCAGGAGTTCGCCCGCCTCCTGGTCATGGCGGATCAGGGGAAGCGCCCGGAAGAACGAGACGAGGCGCGAAAGCGAAACGAGGCTGTCGCGGGTCTTGCTGACGAGGCGCTGGTGGCCGGCGATATCGATCAGCTTGTCCTCGAGGTAGCGCGGCGGCCGGCGTCTGGCGGTCTTCTGGTCGACGAAGACATCCGCCGCAAGGGCGTCGATGCGCGCGACGGCCACTTCGAGGATTTCGGCCGTGCGGTCGGCGATCGTCTCCAGGAGACGCGCCATGAGCTCGGCACCGGTGCGGTACGTGACCGCCGTACGATGCAGGGCGGCGGCGAACAGCACGAAGGATTTCGGCTCGGCATAGCGGATCGTGACGAGCCGGTTGCCGCACAGAATGAAGGCCACGTCCGTCAGTTCCGGGAGGCCCGTTTCGACCTTCCAGACCAGCGACGCCGTCATATAAACGCCGCCTTCTTCCACATACAGTCGACTGGAAGGTTCGATGTCCTTCAACTCGTCCCGCGTGGGCAAGGGAATGCCGAGCAGCGCCTCGACCAGCAACTCCTCATCGCGGTCCGGATTGACCAGGTCGAGCCAGAGAATGTCGGGGTCGAGAGTCGGCGGGGCATTGCCCGGCAGGATAATTTCCGCATCTCCGCGGTTGCGGCACGCTCTGATCAATCGAGACGCCTTTCAGCTTCGGAGGGTCGGCGCCGCTCCGACGGCGGAGACAATCACAACTGCCCCCCGCATGGCAAGAGCCATGTTGTCAGGCCCGCGGCCTTGTGGAACAGGCGTCCGACGGAACGGCGTTCGAAGAGCGCAGCGGCAGCGGGACCGATCGGCGGACTGCTTCTCCTTTCTTCAGCTTGACCTAAATCAAGGATTTCTGAAGCACGCTCTCTAGTATTCTGTCTGTCGGTGAAAAGCCAAAGGAGGATGCAATGAACGAAAAGTCTTCTGGTTCTCTTCCAAGTCTCTGGTCGGACAATCCCTTCGCCGAGTTCCGCAAGGAAATGGATAAGGTGTTCGACGGCTTCTTCGGTCGCAGTGGTCTCGTGAAGGAAGCCGGGAAGGCCGAGAGCTTCATGGCGCCGTCGATCGATGTCGCCGAGAACGACACCGCGATCACGCTCACGGCGGAACTGCCGGGCATTTCCGAAAGCGATGTCGACGTCTCCATCCAGAACGGCGTCCTGACGCTCAAGGGCGAAAAGAAGTTCGAAAAGAAGGACGAGAAGGACAATTACCGCCTGATCGAACGGCGCTACGGCAGCTTCCAGCGTTCGATGAGCCTGCCCGCGAGCGTGGACGAGGCGGCGGTCAGCGCGAAGTTCGACAAGGGCGTTCTGACTGTCACCATGCCGAAGAAGCCCGGTTCGGCTCCCAAAGAGCGCAAGATCGCCATCGAGAAATAGCGGTCTTCGCACCCTGTCGTCGCCCTTTCTCCCCCCGGGCGGCGACAGCCTTCGGTTGGCGCACCGTACGCCGGAAACTGTGTCGCGCCCTATTCGAAAACGATCGAGGGTGCCTGCCGCCGGGCACCGACGCCGACCTGCTGCCAGACCTTTTCGGCAATGTCGCGATAGACCTTCGCCTGCGGCCCGTCGGGATGGGATACGACGACCGGCGTGCCGGCGTCCGAGGTCTCGCGGATCTCGATCGTCAGCGGCACTTCTCCGAGGAAGGGCACACCGATTTTCTCGGCCTCGGCCTTCGCACCGCCGTGGCCGAAGATGTCGTAGCGGGCCCCGGTATCCGGCGCGATGAAATAGCTCATGTTCTCGACGATACCGAGCACCGGCACCTCGACCTTGTTGAACATGTTGAGGCCCTTGCGCGCATCGATGAGCGCGAGATCCTGCGGCGTCGAGACGATCACCGCACCCGAGAGCGGCACCTGCTGGGCCATGGTCAGCTGGGCGTCGCCGGTGCCGGGCGGCATATCGACGACAAGAACGTCGAGCTCGCCCCAGGCGACTTCGCGCAGCATCTGCATCAGCGCCGACTGGACCATCGGGCCGCGCCAGATCATCGCCGTTCCCTCGTCCACGAGGAAGCCCATCGACATCGCCTTCAGGCCGTAATTTTCCATCGGCATGATCATCCGGCCTTCGATCTGCTTCGGCTTGCCCGTAATGCCGAGCAGCCGTGGCATCGACGGGCCGTAGACGTCGGCGTCGAGAATGCCGACCTTCAGGCCGTTCGCCTTGAGCGCGAGCGCGAGATTGACCGCGGTCGTCGACTTGCCGACGCCGCCCTTGCCGGAGGCGACGGCGACGATCGCCTTGATGCCCGGAATGCCGGCCTTTGCGGGACGCTGGGGCTGAGCCTGTCCGGGCGCATGATGGGCATGGCCCGCGCCCTGCGGGGGTGTCGAAGGCGCCGAGCCGGCCTTGCGCTCGGCCGTGAGGCTCACCAGCGCACCCTTGACGCCCGGCATCGCCTTGACCGCCCGCTCGGCGGCAACGCGCAGCGGCTCGAGTTCCCGGGCGCGATCGGCCGGAACGGTGATCGAGAAATAGACCTTGCCGTCGGAAATGAAGATGTCCGACACCATGCCGAGGTCGACGATGTTGCGATCGAAACCCGGTCCGCGGACCGACTTCAGAGTCTCAAGAACCTGTTCGCGCGTGAACCCCGCCATGCCTGCCTCGCTCTAACTAGCCTCCTGCGTAGATAGTCGAGCGACAGCCCGCCGCCAACCGTAAAGTGCGGGAATCAGATGAAACCGCGACGCCGGGACGCGGCCTGCGGACATATTCGGCACCGGCGTTTCGTACTCGTCGAGACGGAAAAGCCGCCGGAACGTTCGGCGCGCTCTCTTCGGCGCTGCTTCCCCGAACCGGCGGCTTCGCTTTCCAAGGCATCCTCTCCTCGGGTGCCTTTGTCAGTCCCCTCTGGACCTGCCAGATTGAATGCATACCGCGTGCCAGATGCGGCAGAACCCCTGAAACCGCGGCATTCTGGCCTCCACGGTAGCCTCATGTGCCCGAGGCCGGCGTGCAGCGCCCAAATTTTCGTCCGGACTATTGTGCCCTGCACAATTTACCGGCACCGCCAGCCTTCGCCGGCTATTTGATCAGCCCGAGCCGCAAGGCCTTGGCGACGGCCTGCGTGCGGTTCACGGTGTCGAGCTTCTTCGTCGCCCGGTTCAGGTAATGATTGATCGTGTGCTCGGAGAGACTGAGAATCTCGGCGATCTCGACGCTGGTCTTGCCGGCTGCCGTCCAGTTCAGGCAGTCGATCTCGCGGTCGGTCAACGCCCCCGTCGCGCGGTTGTCGAGATCGCGTATTTCGGCCAGCCGGTTGAACACGTGTACGGAGAGATACGTGAGCTCCATCATCTCCAGGAAGGAAAACGGTGCCCGGTCTCCCGAGAAGGAGATAGCGCCACGCGCACCTTGCGCGTCGTGCACCGGAAAATAGGCGCCACGGATCATCCGGAAGCGTTCGAAGAGTGATTTCGCCAGACTGGTCGTGCGGGCATCACGCTCGCGCACGATACTGTCGATGTCGAAAGAAAAAGGAGCCGACGAATTGCGCAGCCGCCGCATGATCGGACTGGTCGCAAGGAGCGGAACCTGATCATATTCATTGATCAGATCGGCCGGCCAGTTGGTGATAATGGAGTTGTTGGCGAGATCGAGCGATGTCGCCCCGGGCATGTTCATGACCATGAAGGCCCGCGCACCGTAACTTTCGGTGAGGCGTCTCATGAAGCGGAAGAGATCGAACTGCGCCTTGAAGCCCGTCAGCTCACTGACAAAGCCGGCAATCCTTTCCGCTCTCGCAACGGATTCCAATGTCGTCATCATTTGTTTTCTTCGAGCACGAAATAGAAGGACCCGGCCGACGGCCGATCCTCATCCCCACAAACACGGCAAAATCCGAGTTCAGAGCTCCCCCACGAAACTCCAGGTTCTGCACCCCAGTGCCGAACATATTGACGCTTATCAAGAATTTTCCTTGGGAAACGCGTCGATCCCCCGCGGCCAGCCTTACACCCCTTTTAAAGCCATGCAGATTTAGCGACTACGATTTGGCGGATGGCGGGAACGCTCCCGCGGCGGGCACTGCGATGTCGATTGACTGTCCCCCGCGCGCACAATAAGCGCAGAAGGCATCGCCAGTCCAGCACGGCGATCAATTTTGCCGCAACCGTTTTCGAAAATGACGAAACAAGCATGAAGCCCGAGCGATCATGCAAGCGTACACGGAGGAACAGCAACGTGACGGACACACACTCTTTCCAGGGCAAAGTCCTCTGCGACGAGTGCCACGAACTGGGCGAAGGTCCGATCTGGGACTTCCTGCAGCAGCGCGCCTGGTGGTTCGACATTCTCGGCAAGCGGCTCTGGGAATATGACCCGGAGACCGGCACCCGCCGCTCGCATGCGCTCCCCTTCATGGGCAGCGTCCTGGCGCTCATCGACGACAAGCGGCAACTGATCGCTTCCGATGAAGGGCTGTTCCTGCGCGACGTCGCGACCGGAACACTGACCCGCCACGCGGAACTGGAGCCGGAGAAGCCGGGAAACCGCTCCAACGACGGCCGCGTGCATCCGTCCGGCGCGCTCTGGATCGGCACGATGAGCAAGAAGGCCGAGCCCGAGGCCGGAGCGATCTATCACGTCGCCGCCACGACGGTCACCCGGATCATCGACAGGATCGGCATACCGAACGCCATCTGCTTCTCGCCGGACGGCGCGATCGGCTACTATACGGATTCGAAGGTGAACCACCTGATGCGTATCCCGCTCGACCCGGCAACCGGCCTGCCGGTCGGGCCGGCGAGCGTGCTGGTCGACGGCACGTCGATGCGCGGCGTCTTCGACGGTTCGGTCTGCGACAGCGAAGGCACGATCTGGAATGCCAGATGGGACGGCGCCTGCGTCGACCGTTACGCCCCGGACGGCACGCATCTCGCGCGCTATGAAATGCCGACGCGGCGGGTCACCTGCCCCGCATTCTTCGGCAAGACCGCAGACCGCCTGCTCGTCACCTCCTGCCACGAAGGACTGGATGCCGCCGCGCGCGCCGACGACCCGCTCTCCGGCGCGACCTTCGACCTGGGCATCACCGTCGCCGGACGTCACGAGCCGCTCTTCCGTCTCTGATGGGACATGCGGGGGCGCCTGCATACTCTCGCGGGCGCCTTTTGTTCCCTGACGGGCAAAAGAAATCCTGCCGCCTTTTTCGGGAACGATTGTTTCCCCTATGCATTTTTCACTCGAACCGGCGCGGCACCGACACCGGGACCGCGTCACAGTCCAACAAGTGAGAAAGGTAGGTTCGACATGAAGAAGTCCCTGAACATTGCGGCCGCGGCTCTGCTGCTGGGTTCTTCGGCAATGGCACCTCTCGCCTTCGCGCAGGATGCGACGACGCCGGCCGCCCCGGCAACGCCGGGCATGCAGACCCCGGCTGATCCGGGTACAGCCACCGAGCCGACGACCAAGACGATGCCGGCGCCGGACACCAGCGCGGCCAATACCGGCACGACCGGTGAATACCTGACCGAGCAGACCGAAACGCAGGTCAGCGCCAACGACTTCATCGGCCAGCCGATCTACAACACCGAGAACGATAGTATCGGTGACATCAACGACCTGATCATCGAAGAAAAGGGCGGCATCGTCGCTGCCGTGGTCGGTGTCGGCGGCTTCCTCGGCATCGGCGAGAAGGATGTCGCCGTCCCGATGGACAAGATCACCATCACACGTGAGGCCGACTCCAACGACCTCAAGCTGACGACGATGGAAACGGCGGAAGCCCTGAAGGCGGCGCCGGAGTTCCAGTCGCTGGACGACCAGAATTCGGCGAGCGACTCCACGATGACCCCGACCGACAACACGACTACCTCGTCGACGGACAATAACTGATCCCGGAACGAGCGACGTGTCAGGTTCGCAAGGGCGGCGGCAACGCCGCCCTTCGGCATGTCTGCGGGAGAGGTCAGGCTTCGTGGTCGACGCGCGGCCCTGTTGCTCCGAGCCGCTCGCGATCGAGCATCGCGAACTCATGGTAATGATCGTGGAGGTAACGCAGGGTTGCCGTCTGATCCATCGGCTTGCCGAAGTGATAGCCCTGCCCCATGCCGCAGCCGAGGTCACGCAGCTTCTTCGCCTCGGCGACCGTCTCGATACCCTCTGCCACGACGGCGAGATCCAGGCCTTCGCACATGGTGACGATCGCCTTGATGATATGCTCGGAAGTGCGGTCCGTCATGATCGCCGAGACGAAGGCCCGGTCGATCTTCACCTTGTCGAAGGTGAAATCCCGCAGCCGCCCGAGGCTCGACTGGCCGGTGCCGAAATCATCGAGAGATATCCGAATGCCGAGTTCGCGCAGTTCGTTGATGATGCGCGCGGCCGTGTCGGCCGAGGTCATCACGGCCGTCTCGGTGATCTCCAGCTCCAGCCGGCGCGGATCGAACCCGACGCTGTTGAGAATCGAAAGCGTGTTGTAGGTGGTGCGCGGGTCCATCAACTGCGCCGAGGACAGGTTGAAGGAAAGGAAGAGGTCGCGAGGCCAGGCGAGCGTCGCCTCCGCCGCCTTGCGCAGCAGCGTCTCGGAAAGCATGTCGATAAAGCCGCGCTCTTCGGCAAGCGGCACGAAGACAGCCGGCGAGACGAAGCCGAGATCCGGATCGATCCAGCGCGCGAGCGCTTCAAAGCCCTTCACGCGGCCGTCGGCGAGGTTGACGATCGGCTGGAAGTGGACGTCGACATTGTCGGAAATGATCGCGTTGCGCAGCGCCTGTTCGAGTTGGGTGGAACGCCGCATCTCCTGAGCGATCTCACTCGAATAGACGGTGATCTGGCCGCGGCCCCGCCGTTTTGAACGGTAGAGCGCCGTCTCCGCGCTCTTCATCAGCTCCTCGAAATCTGCACCGGCGAAGGGATAGATGGCAAAGCCGAGGGAGGCCGAGAGCCGGACGTTGCGGTCGCCGAGATCGTAAGGCGCGGACAGCACGTCCTTGATCATCTGCCCCACCCGTTCGGCGGCGACCCGCTCGAAGACCAGCGGCAGGATGACGGCGAATTCGTCGCCGTCGTGCCGGGTGACCGTCGCTCCATCAGGAATGCAGGCCTTCAGACGGTGGGCCGCCTGACAGAGAATCTCGTCACCGGCGACGGTTCCGAACAGGTCGTTGATCGGCTTGAAGCCGTCCAGATTGACGAGCGCGACGGTGAAGGGCGCGGGATCGTCGGCGCGTTCGGCCGCGAGCATCCGCACCTTGTCACGCAGGCGATAGCGGTTTCCGAGCCCGGTGAGCTGGTCGGTATAGGCCATTGCCTGAAGCTCGTTCTGGCTCACGTGCGGCAATGTCGGATCGGCCGGCGGCATCGACGATATCCTGAGAACCTCTTGTTTCGAACGTCAGGATGTGTCCGAATGATTAAAAAAATAATAGCATTTTCGCGATCTTGGGCGCTTCCACCTCCCCAACTTTGGGGAGGGCTTGACGGTCGTTCAGGCCGGCGAAAACGCGATGTAGCCGGGAATGAACCGCTGGAAGATCGCCTCGATCGCCTCGGAGCTCAGCGGCTTCTGCAAGATGTCGTCCATGCCTGCCGAAAGGCAGTCTTCGCGGTCACGTTCGAAGGCGTGGGCGAGGACCCCGATCACCGGCGTGGTCCGTCCGGATGCGCGATCGAGGTCGCGGATGCACCGGCAGGCGTCGTATCCTGAAATTCCCGGCAGGGTGACGTCCATCAGCACGATCTGCGGTTCGAGATCCTGCCAGAGGCGGACGGCCTCCTCGCCGCTCGACGCGATGGTGAAGCGAAAGCCGAGCCCCTCGAGTATCTGGGCGAAGACGATCTGGTTGATCGCATTGTCCTCCGCAACCAGCACCAGTGGATCGCTGCTCATCGGCACGGCATCGCCGGTGGTGATCTCCCAGTCGTCTTCTTCGACGGACGGGCTGCGGCTCAGGCGTTCGGCGGCGAGAGCGGCAAGCTCGTTCCTGATCTGAAAGCTGTCGACCGGCAAAGCCTCCACGCCGTGTTGATGTGCGAGTTCGAGGCACCGCACGTCCATGTTGGTGTCGACGACGACGAGATCAATCGCGACCCCCGCCGATTTGGCGACATCGAGGAAGGCTTCCTCCTCGCTGGCATTCTGGACGGAGCACGCATCGAGACGCAGTTCCGACAGCGTTTCGAGCGCTGCGTCGGCAAAGGCGCTGTCGGCAGTCACCAGCAAGACGCGGCGTCCGGATAGATCGAGTGCCCGGGCGTGCCCGTCGGCGGCATCCTCGACAACGGCCCGTTGTTCCTCCCCGAGGGCAACCGCCGCCGTTCGCTCCGTGGCAAGCGTCATGTCCGCCGGATGATCGAGGCTGGTGACAACGAAATAGCGTCCCGGCTTGCCGACGCGCCGGCTGCGCACGGCGAGAGCCACCGGCCCGGACGGCTGCGGAACTGTCACCGACACGAGCGACGGTGCGCCGGTATCGAGGACGTGGCGCGCGGTGTCGCCGAGGCTCGCCGCGAGAGCCTTATCGAAAAGGCTGTTCAGCGAACTGCCGAGCAGAACGTCGATTCCTGCGCCGAACAGGGCGCAGAACGCCTTGTTGACGGCCACGATCATCAGACTGCGGTCCTGGACGAAAACGGGATGCGGCAGGTTGTCGAGGATTTCCTCTGTCAGCTGCACGCGTTCGAGATCGGCATGCCACTGCTCCTCCCGCTTCTTCTGCTCGGAAATATCGGTGATGACACAGAGGCCGTGACCGGAAGAAAGACGACGCATCGACACCTTCGTCCAGCCACGCTGAGCGTCGCGCGTCTGGTAATCGAGCCGTTCCCGCCAATGGGCGGCAATGCTCTCGGCGATCCACTCTTCGCGGCTGCCGATCGCCGCACCGCCGGCCGGGGCACAGCAATGCATGCCCGCATCATAGGCGGCGCCGAGAAACTCGCGAAGACGTGTTCCGGGAGAGAAAAAATGCGAAGCGACAGGCACATAGCCTGCCAGCTGACGGCTGGCATAGATCAGTTCGTCGTTGCGGTCGTAGATCATGATCGCGGCAGAAAGGGCCTCGGACGCTGCGTCGAGCGCGGCCGTATGCAACTGCGCGTCCCGCGCTGCCATTTCGCCCGTCACGTGCTTCCCCTTCGACCCGCTCGCGACGGGCACCGCTGGAAAATTCTTCACATTACCGCCTCAAGGAACAGAATGCCTGAGCACCGATCCAAAAACCTTCACTTTCATTCCGCATGAAAAACCGAGCGGCGCCGGGGCGGCGCCTGAATGGGTGCTTCCGACTGGGCCCGGCCACACCGGCTGCCTCTTCGACATCAACAACCATCCGTCCCGTAAGAACCTATCGGGACACAACCGACGTTAGTTGCAGGTCCTTAACGAGCTCTTAACGGTGAGCGGCAACGTTTCCGTGAACGCAGGCGGATTTCCACCGTTTCCGGCATTTTCGGGCTTTCCTCACCTGTCCGAATCCGGGAAAAGAACAGAATGGCCATCAAGCAGCTCTCCGAAACGCTCATCAACCAGATCGCCGCCGGCGAGGTCATCGAGCGCCCCGCAAGTGCGGCCAAAGAACTGATCGAAAATGCGATCGACGCCGGCGCTACACGAATCGAAGTGGCCACCGCCGGCGGCGGCAAGAGCCTGCTGCGCGTGACCGACAATGGTGGCGGCATGGATCCCGCCGATCTCGAGCTTGCGATTCGCCGGCACTGCACCTCGAAGATTTCCGAATCGCTCTTCGACATCCGCAGCCTCGGCTTCCGCGGCGAAGCCCTGCCCTCGATCGGCTCGGTCGCAAAGCTATCGATCGCAAGCCGCGTGCCCGGCGCTGCGGAAGGCGCGGAGATCAGCGTCGCCGGCGGCAGGGTTTCGGCCATCCGCCCGGTCGCCGCCAATCCGGGAACCGTGGTCGAGGTCCGCGACCTCTTCTTCGCAACGCCGGCGCGGTTGAAATTCCTGAAGACGGAAAAGGCCGAGGCGGCTGCCATTACCGAGGTCGTCAGGCGGATGGCCATCGCCTTCCCGCACGTCCGCTTCGTGCTGTCTGGCAGCGACCGCTCGACGCTGGAATTCCCGGCGGCGACGGGCGATCCCCTCGCCCGCATCGCCCAGGTGCTCGGCAGCGACTTCCGCGACAATGCGATCTCGCTCGATGCCGAGCGCGAAGAGGTGCGGCTCACGGGTTTTGCCGGCGTCCCGACCTTCAATCGCGGCAACTCGGCCCATCAGTATGCCTTCGTCAACGGCCGCCCCGTGCAGGACAAGCAGATCCTCTCGGCGATCCGCGGTGCCTATGCCGAGACCGTGCCGCACGGCCGCTATCCGGTGGCGGTGCTCTCGATCGACATCGACCCGGCCCTCGTCGACGTCAACGTCCACCCTGCCAAATCGGACGTCCGCTTCCGCGACCCCGGACTGGTGCGCGGTCTGATCGTCGGCGCGATCCGCGAGGCCTTGCAGCGCGAGGGCGACCGCGCCTCCACCACGGGCGCCGGCGGCATGCTCCGCGCCTTCCGCCCCGGTTTCCGTCCACCGAACCCCGCCGGTGGCTACAGCTGGAGCCCTGAAACGTCGCCCTACCGGCCGGCCGCAGCCCCGTTCGGGTTCGCCGAACCGCAACAGGCACGATTCGACGCCGTTGCCGTGCCGACGGCGCGCGCCGAAGCGCCGGTTATCGTGCCGCCGTCCGCTCCCCCGGTCGAGAGTCATCCGCTCGGTGCGGCCCGCGCACAGGTCCACGCCAACTACATCGTCGCGCAGACGGAGGACGGCCTCGTCATCGTCGACCAGCATGCCGCCCATGAGCGCCTGGTCTTCGAACAGATGCGCAAGGCGCTTTCCGGTCGGCGGCTGCCGTCCCAGGGACTGCTCATCCCCGAGATCGTCGACCTGCCGGAAGAAGACTGCGATCGCCTGATGGTCCATGCCGAGGCACTGGAACAACTCGGCCTTTCAGTCGAGCGCTTCGGTCCCGGTGCGGTCGCGGTGCGCGAGACGCCGGCGATGCTCGGCGAGATGGATGTGCAGGCGCTCGTTCGCGAGCTTGCCGACGAGATCGCCGAATGGGACACGGCCGGCGGGCTCGCCGCGCGGCTGGAACACGTCGCCGCGACCATGGCCTGCCACGGCTCGGTGCGGTCGGGCCGGGTTCTGCGCGTCGAGGAGATGAACGCGCTGCTGCGCCAGATGGAGGCGACACCGGGTTCGGGCCAGTGCAACCACGGCCGACCGACCTATGTCGAGCTCAAGCTCTCCGACATAGAAAGGCTATTCGGCCGCAGCTGATATTTCTGGAATTTCCGCGCGTCGCGGAGTATGGCAGGGCAATGACGTACGAAGGAGCAGTGTGACATGAACCGTTTCGAAGGCAGCGGCAACCGGGAAGCCAAGATCCGGTACCTGGACGCCGACTTCCAGATCCTGTCCCCCGGCTCCCACGTCGTCTGCGCCGTCACCGGCAAACCGATCCTCATCGACGAGCTGCGTTACTGGAGCGTCGCCCGTCAGGAACCCTATGTGGATGCCGCCGCCTCGTTCGAGGCCGAAAAGCGGGCAGGCGCCCTTCCCGTCCAGAACCGCTGAGGCCGCATATCCGCTAGACGCCGTAGCGTCCTTCCTTCAGCCGGCGCGCACGATGCACCTCGATCGCCCGGTCGATGATCTTTCCCGGCGCATTGGGATCGTCGAACATCATCTCGACATCCACGACCTTGCACCTGCGTGCGAGTTCCTCGGCCCGCCCCGGCCCGGAGCGCAACCGCACGAAGTCCTTCGCCGTGGTCACCAGTTCCAGATCGCTCGCGGCAGCCTTGTCGAGCAGGTCGGCAATCTCGTCCTCGCCCATATGGTGATGATCGGGCAAGGCGCGCCGCTCGACGATCTCCGCGCCCAGTTCCTCCACGGTACGGAAGAATTTCCCTGGATCGGCAATGCCGGCAAAGGCAAGCACACGCTTGCCGGAGATGCCCGCATCGCCCCGCGGTGACAGCGAGGCGACGTAGATCGGCTTGCCCGCCCGCGCCGCCTGGCGCACCAGGCGATCGGCGGCGGTGCCGTTGCCGACCTTCAGCAAGCCGTCGACATAACGCATCTGCACGCGGATCGGTGCCCGGACGGGTCCGCCGGGCACGAGATGGCCGTTGCCGATGCCGCGGATGCTGTCGATGACGATCAGGGCAAAATCGACCGCGAGGCGTGCGCTCTGGAAACCGTCATCCATGATGATCAGGTCCACCCCCTCGTCGACGAGACGGCGGGCGCCGGCAAAACGCTTGCGCGAAATGACAGTGAGCGCTTGGCGGGCAAGCAGCAGCGGCTCATCGCCGACGTCGGTCGAGCGATGGTGCTCCGGATCGACGACGGTCGTCACGTCGAGAGAGCCGCCATAGCCGCGACTGAGGATGCCGGGCTTCAGGCCCTGCGCACGGGCCGCGCGCACCAGCGCCAGGACGGTCGGTGTCTTGCCGGCACCACCGACGGTGAAATTGCCGACGCAGATCACCGGAACGGGCGAGGACAGGCGCTTGCCGCTCGCCATCCGCCGGCCGGCGATCTGGCCGTAGAGAAACGAGAACGGCGACAGCGCCCAGGCGCGCCAATCCGGCTTCGTCCACCAGAAGGGTGGGGCTTCCGATACCATCACGTCCTCCCGCTGTGCCTCCCGCCTCCCGGAAAGCATCTGTTTACGACGATGCAACAGACCGCAGGCAGATGGCCTTCGTCAACCCGTCTCGCCGGTTCGGCCTCCCACCGCCCTTCAGGCAAGCAGGGCTTCGAGTTCGCTGATGTCGTTCAGACAGATGTCGCAGGCATCGGCGAGCGTCGTCCGGGAGCCGGTTCCGCTCAGAACCGCCACCTTGAGGCCGGCGCCGGCATTGTGTCCCATGTGCATGTCGTGATTGTTGTCGCCGACGACCGCGACCACATCGGGCGCGAGCCCCGTCGCCCGACAGAAGCCGAGCACCATGCCGGCCTCCGGCTTGGAACCATGCCCGCTGTCGTAGCCGGCGACGAAATCGACGTAATCGCTGATGCCGAAACGCTCGACGATACGGCGGATGGACTTCTCGTTGTCACTGGAGGCGATGCCGAGTTTCAGGCCGCGTGCGTGCAGGCGAGAAAAGAGCGGCGCCAGGTCGATGACGGGAACCGAAAGGTCGGCTGCATCGGCGAAGAGTTCATCGAGGACCGGGACAAGCGCCTCGCTGGTCATCGGAGAACCTGCGGCGACAAGGCCGTCGGCGATCTCACGGGTATTGCCGGCGGCAAACAGGCTGTCCGGCACGATATGCCCTGTCACCGGGTCCATGCCGCAGGCGACCAGCAGCCGATCGGCGAGCGACGGGTCGCCGTCGGCCGCCAGCAGTGCCAGCTTGCGGTTGACAGGCGCCCAGCTCGCGTCGAAATCGAGAAGCGTTCCGTCCTTGTCGAAGAGAATCCCCGCGATCCCCGCACCCCGGTCCATGTCCTGTACTCTTTTCTTCTTCAGCGCTGCCGTGCGGCGCGCGGCTCCAGCCGCGCCTTCACGGTGAGAGGGTTGATATAGGGCTCCAGCCCCTTGATCGTCGCAACGAGTGCGCCGCGCATCTCCTGCAGCGTCTCGGTGCCCGCATCGATCATCTTGTGGCGGGCGAGGTCGTTGACGGAAAGGAAGTGCACGGCCTTCGCCAGCATTTCGGCATCGCGCACGATCCGGGCATTGCCGTTGCGCACCAGCTGCTGGTAGCTGTCGCGGAAATTCTCGACGTTCGGCCCGCTCAGCACCGCACAGCCGAGCATCGCCGGCTCCAGCGGGTTCTGCCCGCCCTGTCCGGTGATCGAGCGCCCGACGAAGGCGATCTCCGTCAGCCGCAGATAGAGGCCCATCTCGCCGATCGTGTCGCCGAGAAAGACGTCCGTATCAGGCGTGATCGCGTCGTCGCGGGTGCGCCGCGCCACCTTCAATCCCTTCTCGACCATCATCGCCTCGAGCTCGTCGCAGCGTTCGGGATGACGCGGCACGACGATGGTCAATAGCCCGACATGGGCCTTCAGCGCCCGATGGACCATGACGGCGATCTTTTCCTCGCCCTCGAAGGTGGAGATGGCCGCCCAGGTCTTGCGATGACCGATCTGCTCGCGGTAACGCGCAAGCACTGCCGTGTCGCAGGGTGGAGCGTCGCCGTCGACCTTGAGATTGCCGGAGACGGCGACCGGCCACGCACCGAGATCGCGGAAGCGCTCGGCATCGACATCCGATTGCGCGATCACCAGCGAGAGCTTCGAAACCAGCGCCTCGGCAATCGAATTGTGGCGATGCCAGCGCTCGAAGGAGCGGTCCGACATGCGGGCGTTGACGAGAATCTGCGGAATGTGACGCCGGTCGAGCTCGCCGAGCGTCGTCGGCCAGATCTCGGACTCGACGGAGATGGCGATGTCCGGTCCCCAATAGTCGAGGAAACGGCGCACTGCCGGCCTCAGGTCGAGAGGGACGTACTGATGGATGATTTCGCCGTCGAGACGCAGTCGCACCAGCTCGGCGGAGGTGACGGTCCCGGTGGTCAGCAACACGTTGATGTCGCGGCGGCGCAATTCGCGCATCAGGCCGACGACGGCGAGCGTCTCGCCCACGCTCGCGGCATGAATCCAGACGAGCGGTCCGTGCGGGCGGTCTATCGAGGGATAGCCGAAACGCTCCAGCCGGCGCGCGCGGTCTTCCTTGCCCTTGGCGGCACGCAATGCCAGCAGCGGTCCGGCGAGCGGGTAGGCAGCAATGCCCGCCCAGCTGTAGCCGGTAATCGCCATCGATGCGAAACCGTCGATCATCGCCATCAATAAAGACCGCTTCTCTTAGCTTTCGGTGCCATGGCGCCCTTTCGATCAGGCTGGCCAAACTGAAACTGTCGATGCTGCAAAACTGCGTTCAAAAATTGACGTCCCGCCACCGCATCCGATCGAAAAGCCGGACGCGGCGCGGTCAAATTCATCAGTCCTGACCCACGACCTTTTCGCCCGGGGTCAACAGGCGGTGCATGTGCACGATGAAATAACGCATATGGGCGTTGTCGACGGTGGCCTGGGCCTTGCCCTTCCATGCCGCCAGCGCGCTTGCATAATCGGGGAAGATGCCGACGATGTCGAGATCGTTCAGGTCCTTGAAATGCACGTCCTTGAGGCTGGTCAGCTCGCCGCCGAAGACGAGGTGGAGGAGCTGCTTCTGATCGCTGGATTCGGTCATTCTACGTTTCTTTCCATTCGTGTTCGCCTCCCCTTTTCCTGTGATCGATTTTGACGGAAACGTCAACCGCGCGGGACGGCGGCGAGCCTCTCGAGGAGATCCGGAAGCTCACCTTCAACCGCTGCACACAGGACGCCGTGGGTAACCTCTCGACGATTGTAGACAAGCGCGTTTCCGTCGAGGTCGGTAAGCCGTCCCCCTGCCCTCTGAAGAATGAGATCGGCGGCCGCGATGTCCCAGTCATGGGCGTTCGGCTTGACGAAGGTGGCGTCGATGCGGCCTTCGGCGACCATCGCAATCCGGTAGGCGAGAGAAGGTACATGCTCGACCCGCTCGATGCGGCCCTTCAACGGAGCATCGAACACGTTGACGATGTCCATCGGGGTCGCGACGCGCAGCTTCTTCTGCGGATTGAAGGCGGCAACCGCGATCGGCTTACCGTTCTTCAATGCGGGCCCACCCTCGACCGCCGAATACTCCTCGCCGAGGGCCGGCGCGACGAGGACCCCGGCCACCGGCGTGCCGCGATGGACGACGGCGACGCTGACGCACCAGGTCGGCTTGTTGGCGATGAAAGCGCGGGTGCCGTCGATCGGGTCGACCACGAAGAGCGTATCGGACCTCAACCGGTCGAGATCGTCGTCTGTCTCCTCCGACAGCCAGCCGTAGGACGGGCGGGCGGTGCGCAACCGTTCTTCGAGGCACTCGTTTGCGGCGTGATCGGCGGCACTGACCGGCGAACGGCCCTCGTTCTTCCACCAGACCTGCGGCGACTGGCCGAAAAAGGTGGAGGCGACGGCCGCCGCCTCGCGCGCGGCAGCGGCGATAAGGTCGAGATCCGCCTGCCAGTCGGAGATGATAGCGGCGGTCATTGTGACACCATCCTCTGTGTTTCGCGGCTCACGTCAGCGGCCGGCGATCGTCATGCCCTCGATGGCGATGGTCGGGGCCGCGACGGCAAACTTTCGGTCGATATCGTTCGCCGCGGTCAGCCGCATGAACATGTCTTTCAGGTTCGACGCGATCGTTACGCCGGAAACCGGGTAGGCAAGCTCGCCGTTCTCGATCCAGAAGCCGGTGGCGCCGCGGCTGTATTCGCCCGTCACCATGTTGACGCCCTGTCCGATCAGTTCGGTGACGTAGAAGCCGGTGCCGACCGAGCGAATCAGTTCCTCGGGCGTGACGCTCCCCGGCTCGAGCGCCAGGTTGGTCGAGGTCGGGGATACCGCCGTCCCGCCACGCGAGCCGCGGCCGTTTGTATGGAGGCCGAGTTCGCGAGCAGCCGAGGATGACAGGAACCAGTGCTTCAGGACACCGTCCTCGATCATCACCAGTTTCTCGCCCTTCACGCCCTCACCGTCGAAGGGCCGCGAGCCGGAGCCACGCACCTTCAGCGGGTCGTCCGTGATGTTCAACCCGGACTTCAGCACCTCGGTTCCCATGCGGTCGCGCAGGAAGGAGGTCTTGCGGGCGACCGCCGCGCCATTGATCGCGCCGGCGATATGACCGACGAAGCCGCGCGCCACGCGCGGGTCGAAGACGACGGTAAGGTTCTGGCCGGTATCGACCTGGCGGGGGTCGAGACGGCGGACCGCCCGCTCGCCGGCCCGGCGCCCGATTTCGGAAGCAGGATCGAGATCGGCATGGAAGAGCCGGCTGTCGAAATCGTGGTCGCGCTCCATTCGCGTGCCCTCGCCGGCGATGACGCCGACGGAGCAGCCGAAGCGCGAGGACTGGAAGCTGCCGGAAAAGCCGTGGGATGTAACGAGCACGAGACCGCCCATGCCGGCCGAGGCTCCCGCTCCGACCGAGTTGGAGACCCCCTCGACCGCAAGCGCCGCCTCTTCTGCCGCAAGGGCCATGTCCCGCAGCGCGTCACTCGACACTTCGGTCGAATCGAAAAGGTCGAGATCTGGATAGGACCGCGCGAGATCCGCCGCGTCGGCGAGCCCGGCGAAGGGGTCTTCCGGCGATACCTTCGCCATAGCGACCGCGCGCTCCGCGAGCGCCTTCAGGTCGGAGCCCGGATTGGCCGAAACACTTGCGACCTGCCGGCCGATGAAGACCCGCAGCGAGAAGTCGTCGCTTTCGGATGACTCCGTCGTCTCCACCTTACCCAACCGAACGCCGACCGACTTCGATCGCGAGCGGACGACGACCGCATCCGCAGTGTCGGCTCCCGCCTTCAGGGCGAGATCAACGAGTTGGCCGGCACGGGAAAGAAGACTGGCAGAATCGATTTCGGAGGTCATGACTTGGCCTTTCATTAGGGCTCCATGTATTGTGCATTCCAGCAGGCATCAAGGGCCGCGGCGCCGATTCCCGAGAGCCGTCACGATAAACAGAGAAGGAGAATGACAGCTTGACGACGGCACCCGACGCGCTCTTCACGGAAACCCTGCTTCTGCTCGGCGGGGCTGTCGTGGCGGCTCCGATCTCCCGCAAGCTCGGTCTCGGAACCGTGCTCGGCTATCTTGCCGCCGGCGTGGTCATCGGCCCCATTCTTCACCTGCTGACAGGCGCGGGCGAGATTCTCGCCGTCGCCGAGCTCGGCGTGGTGTTCCTGCTCTTCATCATCGGTCTCGAACTCAATCCCTCACGGCTCTGGCGCATGCGCGCCGACATTTTCGGGCTCGGAACGGCACAGGTTCTGCTGACCGGGCTCGCGCTCACGGGCGCCGCCGTCTTTTCCGGTCTCGTCGACTGGCGGGGCGGCCTGGTCGCCGGCTTCGGGCTCGCGCTCTCCTCGACCGCCTTCGCCCTGCAGCTCCTGAACGATGCTGGCGACATGAATACCCGCTACGGTCAGCGTTCCTTCTCGATCCTGCTGCTGCAGGACCTGGCGATCGTGCCGCTGCTCGCGATGGTTTCCATCCTGTCCAGCCGCCAGGAGGCGGCCAACGGATCCGTGCTCGTCGACTCGGTCGTCGCCGTGCTCGCCATCGTCGCGATGGTGATGGCCGGACGCTACCTTCTGACGCCTCTCTTCCAGATCATCGCACGCACCGGCGCGCGGGAGGTGATGATCGCTGCGGCGCTGCTGGTGGTGCTCGGGTCGGCGGTGCTGATGCAACTCGCCGGACTTTCCATGGCGATGGGCGCCTTCCTGTCCGGCGTGATGCTCGCCGAATCCTCCTACCGTCACGAACTCGAAGCCGACATCGAGCCCTTCCGCGGGGTGCTGCTCGGGCTTTTTTTCATGGCCGTCGGGCTTTCGCTCGAGCTGACCGTCATCCTCGACAACCTGGCCCTCATACTGATCGCCGTGCCGGCGGTGATGACGATCAAGGCTGCGATCCTCTACGTCCTCTGCCGGTCGTCCGGTTCCTCGCACGACGATGCGGTGCGGATCGCCTTTCTGCTGCCGCAGGGCGGCGAGTTCGGCTTCGTGCTGTTCACCACCGCGACGGCGCAACAACTTCTTTCGAACGGCACCGCCTCGCTGCTGATCTCGATCGTCACGCTGACCATGGCTCTGACGCCGATCGGCGCGACGCTCTCGCGCCGCCTGCTCACAGGCGATAGCCGCGAGGAACTCGATGAGGATTTCGAAGGTGCGGGCTCCGACGTGCTGATCATCGGGTTTTCGCGTTTTGCCCAGATCGCCGCGCAGATCCTGCTCGCAAGCGGCCGTGACGTGACGATCATCGATGATTCCGCCGACCGCATCCGCCAGGCGGCCTCCTTCGGGTTCCGCATCTATTACGGCGACGGCAACCGGCTCGACGTGCTGCGCGCGGCCGGGCTGAAGCGGGCGAAGATCGTCGCCGTCTGCACGCAGAAGAAGGAGACGACGGACCGTATCGTCGACCTCATCCTCGCCGAATGCCCCGACGTGCGGCTGTTCGTCCGATCCTACGACCGCATCCACAGCCTGTCGCTCCGGGCGAGGAACGTCGAATACGAGCTGCGCGAGACGCTGGAATCGGGACTGCTCTTCGGCCGCAAGACGCTGGAAGCCCTCGGCATGAGCGAAGAGGACGCCCTCGCGATCGGCGAGGATATCCGCCGTCGCGACGAGGAGCGGCTGCGCATCCAGCTGACGGACGGTCTGCATGCGGGACGGCACATGCTGCACAACCGTCCGGTTCGGCCTGAACCGCTGCTGAAGCCGAAGCGCGCGACGCCCGACGACGTCGAGGCCGCCGTTCGCGCTCATACGGGCACGGAGGACTCCTGACGTCCGTCAGCGGCGGACGACGTCCTCCAGTCGCGCCTCGATCCGGCGTTTCAGGTCGTCCTTCAAGGCCTCTGCCGTATCGAGGATCTGCCGCGCCTTCAGGAAGTCGAGCACCCGGTAGGAATTGACGTCCGGCCGCAGCAGGATGTCGGGCGGCGAGAGCTTCCGCTTGAGCGCCAGATTGGCCTGCATCATCAGCTGGCTCGCACCGAAGAGACTGTCGATGCGGTTCGGCGGCTCGCCGTCGTCGCCAACCGGCCCGCCGATCACATCGACGCCGATGACGATGTCGGCCGTACCGGCAAGATGGTCGTAGGGAACGGGATTGTAGATGCCGCCGTCGATCATGAAGCGTCCGCCGAGGCGCACCGGCATGAAGAGCGCGGGGATCGCCGCCGACGCTGCCAGCGCATTGAGGAGATCGCCGCTCTCGCAGACGACCTCGGTCTGGCCGAAGTAATCCGTCGCGACGACCTTGAGCGGGATTTCGAGGCCGGAAAAATGCTCCGGCAGGCGCTCCGGCAGAAAGGCCGTGAGGATGCGTTCGAGATTGAACTGGCCGAGCCGGAACCCGCCGAGCGCATCGCGCATGGTCGCCGGCCCGAGACTCCAGAGGCGGTTTGCCAGCGCCGAACGCTTGCCGACCGTCTCCAGCGTATAATCGCGGATGTCGCGGCCGGTCATGCCGGCGGCCATGCCCGCGCCGATGATCGCGCCGATCGAGGAACCGGCGATCGCCGCCGGCCGAATGCCCATCTCGTCGAGCGCCTCGACGACCGGGATGTGGGCAAGTCCGCGGGCGCCGCCCGCTCCGAGCGCGAGCGCCAGGGTCGGTCCGCTGGTGCAGGCCGGAGCCGGTATCGTCGCTGGTGTCGTTTCGTGTTCCACCGACAGCCCTCGTTCGCCCGTCACCATCAGGCAGGACGATATTCGTAGAAATACATCTTCGTGTCGCCGAACGTCCGCTCCTCGATGAGGCGGAAGGCCGGGTGCATGTTGATCACCGCCTCGGCCTTCTCCTCCAGGATCGCGAGCGCCCCCGGCACCAGCCAGCCGCCTTCGTGGGCGGCGGCGAAGGCCTTTTCGCCGAGACCCTTGTTGTAGGGCGGGTCTGCGAACATCAGATGAAAGGGCTCGATATTGGCGGCGGGACCGAGCAGGGTCGCATCGCGCCGCAGGATCTTCGCCCGCCCGTGCAGGCCGAGCGCGTCGATGTTCTCCCACAGAAGGCTGCGGCCTTCGACGCTGTTTTCGACGAAGAGCGCGGCACGGCAGCCGCGCGACAGCGCCTCGAGGCCAACCGCGCCGGTACCGGCGAAGAGGTCGAGCACGCGCGTGCCGTCGAGACAGCCGGGATGCGCATGGGTCAGGATGTTGAACAGACTCTCGCGCGTCCGGTCGATGGTCGGCCGGATCGCATTGGATTTCGGCGTGGCCAGATTGCGACCGCGAAACTCACCGCCGACGATCCGCACCGCCCGTTACCTCCTGCCCTTCGAAGGACCCCGGCCACCGCCGGAAGGCTTGCCCCCGAAAGGCTTGCCGCCACCCGGACGGCCACCCCGCGATTTGTCGCTTCCCCCGGCAGGCTTGCCGCCACCGGGCTTCCCGCCGAAACTCTTGCCACCGAAGCTCTTGCCGCCCTTGCGCTCGGGCTTGCCGGAGAACGGCCGGTCGCCGGCGGGCTTTTCGCCGCTGCGCGGGCGATCGCCGTAGGGTCTGTCGCCACGAGGCCGGTCGCTGCGGTCGCGGGTCTCCTGCGGACGCTCGCGGCGCGGCCTATCCTCGAAAGACCTGCCTTCGAAGGACCGTCCTTCGCGGGGACGATCGCCGCGATCAGGCCGGCCACCGGCACTCCGCCGGCCGCCGAAACCCTCGTCCTCGTCCTTGCGGCGTGGCGGCGCCTCGGCGCGGATCCATTCGCCTTCCTCGTCGCGGGTCTTGCTGATCGTCACGCGCGAGCGGGCGTCGGGCTGGCCGAAAGCGGGCTTTCCGCCCCGCGGAGCTTCCTCGAAGCGCGGACGGCCGCCCGGCTTGCCGGCACCGGAAGCGGCCTTGCGGGCGGCTGCCTTCTCGCCGAGCGGACGGGCACCCGGCGCCATCCATACATTGGCGGTACGGTTCTGTCCCATCGGCTTGCGCTTCGGGCGGTCGGCAAAGTCGCCGTCCTCCCGCTTGTCGCCACGCCCGGCCTTGGGCGCCGGGCCGGAGCGGCGGGTGTCGAGCCGGCCGAGAGCGCGCTCGCGGCGATCCTCCGGCTTTTCGCGCACGCCGCGCTGCGGCCTCTCGGAGGCCTTCTCGGTCGCCTCGCCCTCGTCTTCGTCACGGTCGCGGGAATAGATCGGCGCGTCGAAATTGGCCTTGGCATCCTCGATCAGGCGCGGCCCGAGCTGGTCGCGCAACATCCGGCCGCGAACCTCCTGGACCTGCCCTTCGGGCAGGTCGCCGAGCTGGAAGGGACCGTAGGAGATGCGGATCAGTCGGTTCACCTCGAGGCCGAGCGCGCCGAGCACGTTCTTGATCTCGCGGTTCTTGCCCTCGCGCAGGCCCATGGTCAGCCAGACATTGTGGCCCTGCTTGCGATCGAGGGTGGCATCGATCGCACCGTAGAGCACGCCTTCGACGGCGATGCCCTCCTTCAACTTGTCGAGACGGTCCTGGTCGATGTCGCCGTGGGCGCGGACGCGGTAACGGCGCAGCCAGCCGGTCGTCGGCAGTTCGAGCACGCGGGCAAGGCCGCCGTCATTGGTCAGGAGCAGCAGGCCTTCGGTGTTGATGTCGAGGCGGCCGATGGACATGACGCGCGGCAGGTCGTCCGGCAGGTTCTCGAACACGGTCGGGCGGCCTTCCGGATCGGAATTGGTGGTCACCAGCCCGGCCGGCTTGTGGTAGAGCCAGAGACGAGTGCGCTCGATGCCGCGGATCGGCAGGCCGTCGACCTCGATCTGGTCGGCGAAGGTCGCGTTGACGACCGGCGTGTCGAGCACCTTGCCATTGAGGCTGACACGGCCTTCCATGATCATGCGCTCGACGTCGCGTCGCGACGCGACGCCCGCGCGGGCGAGAAGCTTGGAGATGCGCTCAGGAACGACCGCCTCGGTGGCGGCCGCGACGACAGGCGCCGGCTTGCCGGGTTTGGCTGCGGCCTTCGGTGCCGCCTTGGCGGCGGATTTCGGCGCACCCTTCTCGGCGGAACGGGTAAATTTGCGGGGCGACGGCTTTGCGCCGCGTTCGGACGATTTGGCGCCGGGACGCTTAGGCTTGTCTTTGGATGTCATTTGTTGTTTGCCTGTGGTTTGGCCGTGTCCTATCAGGTCGCGGGGCCTTGGTTAAGAGGAAATGTCACATGCCGCCGGCGAATCGTTTCATGGAGCTTGCGCTGGCGGAAGCCGAAGCAGCCGGGAAACGCGGCGAAGTGCCCATCGGCGCCGTGGTCGTGCTCGACGGCGAGGTGATCGCGAGCGCCGGGAACCGTACCCGCGAACTGCATGACGTGACGGCGCACGCCGAGATCGCCGCGATCCGGCTCGCCGCGGAGCGCGTCGGCGACGAGCGGCTCTCCGGCGCCGATCTCTACGTGACCCTGGAGCCCTGCACCATGTGCGCGGCGGCGATCTCCTTCGCCCGCATCCGGCGGCTCTACTATGGCGCCGAGGACCCGAAGGGCGGCGGCGTCGACAACGGCGTGCGCTTCTACGCCCAACCGACCTGCCACCACGCGCCGGAGGTCTACTCCGGTATCGGCGAGAGCCGTGCGGCCGATATTCTCAAGACCTTTTTCCGGGAACGGCGCGAGGAGCCGTGAACAGGAGCCGTCAGGCGACGACCGTTCCTGCCTCCTCGCCATCGATGACGATGCGGTTGCGGCCCGCCTTCTTCGCCCGGTAGAGGTCCTCGTCGGCCTGCCGGAAGAGTGCCGTCGGATCGAACACACCTCTTGCACACCGTCCGCCTATGCTGACGGACAGCGGCACACGCATACCCTCGGCGACGAGCTCGCTGCCGGCCACTGCGCAGCGAAGAGCCTCGGCGATCACAAGCGCCTTCACGCGATCCGCCCCTTCCAGGAACAATACGAATTCCTCGCCGCCGATCCGGCCCCAGAAATCCCGCGGCCCGAGCGTGCCGGCGATCGTGCGGCCGATCGTGCGCAATGCGTCGTCACCGACGAGATGGCCGAAGGTATCGTTGATCTTCTTGAAGTGATCGGCGTCGGCGATCAGCAAGGCAGACGGACGGGAACCGGATGCCGCGGCGTCGAGGGCGGCGAAGAAGGTTTCGCGGTTCAATCCGCCGGTCAGGGAATCGATCCGCGACCGCTGCTTCAGGTCCGCATGCAGCACGGAGAGCTCCGCATGCATGTCCTCCAGTTCGACATGCATGCGCGCGATCTCGTCACGCTGGCGCTCGATCGTCTCTTTCTGATGGAACTGCCAGGCACTCGCCGGTGCGGCGATGACGAGCGGGCACAGGACGCTCATCCAGAAGCCGGGTCCGTCGGGATGGCCGCCGAGCATCGGCACGAGCAGCAGCACGATCGAAACCGAGGCCGCGACGGACAGTGCCGTCACGACCGCCGCCTTGGTCGCCGTTTTCCTGCTGATCTTGAACATGGCCGGACACTATGATCCGTCCGGTTAACGGGATGTGACGCCGGGGAGGCGAAATCCCGGATAGAGCACTTCAACCGGCCGCGAAATTCCTGAGCCGGTCGCCGGAGAGGCGGTAGCGAACCCATTCCGACTGCGGTTCGGCGCCGACAGCCTCGTAGACGCGGATCGCCGGGGTGTTCCAGTCGAGTACGCTCCATTCGAAACGTCCGCAGCCCTCGTCGACGGCAGTCTTGGCAAGATGGCGCAGCAGGAGCTTTCCGGCGCCCGAGCCGCGATAGTCGGGCGAGACGTAGATATCCTCGAGATAGAGGCCCTTGCGCGCCTGCCAGGTGGAATAGCTGTAGAACCAGATGGCGAAACCGGCCGGGACGCCATCCGCCTCGAGAATCGCGGCACCGGTGACGGCACCGGGCCCGAAGAGCGTCCGGGTCAGGCTTTCTTCCGTCGCCTCGACCTCATGCTCGGCCTTCTCGTAGATGGCAAGCTCGGTGATGAAACGCAGGATCGCGCCGACATCGTCCGGCGTCGCATTGCGGATGGTGAAGCTGGTCATGGGGATTCCGGGGGCCAAACAGACGTGCAGGCCGTTTCCGGCCTGCGACATGTTACGAGACTAAGGGGGAATGCACGCTTATTGGAAGGGCATCCACCAGGAAGAGGTCTGGCGGGCGGCCTTGGCCTCCTTCTTGCGGCGCTTTTCCTTCTTGAGCTCCGGCTCGCCGAGATCGTCGAGGGTCGTCGCGGAGGCGACCTGGCGATACTGCGTCGGCGGATCGGAGAGGAAACGGCGCTGGTCGAGATAGGCGCCCTTCTGCAGCTGGCGGGCCTCGCGGAAGGCGGCCCACTTCTGGCTCTCGGTCATGGTGCCGGCCGTGCCGTAGCCGGCGAGCAGCGGCGAGCGATAACGCGGATTGTCCTTGTTGGCATCGGCCTCGGCGACGAGACGCTCACGCGCGTCTTCCGGCGATTCCAGCCATTCGGGATTTTCCTTGCTGGCGAGCGACTGCTGCGGCTCTGCAAGCGTGTTCCTGGCGGTCTCCGGCGGCATGACGAGCGCCGGACGCGGATTGTACTTGGTGCCGGCGTTCTTGTTCGGGTTCGACCCGATCGATACCGCCGACCCGACGTCGTCGACGAGCTGTTCCATTGCCGTCTTGTCGGTGCCGTATGTCGGGCTGCCGACGCAACCCGTCAGGCTCAGGCAAACCGCAATGATGCCCGTCGCCCCGGCACCCACTCTGAACACATCAGCCGCTTTCATAAACGCCCTTCCAGCCTCGCCGGCACAGTCTATCCGGCCGACAATACCCATTCAACCTTCGCCTGAACGAGGATTTCGGCCAATTTCAGGCAGGTTTTACCGGATGACAGGCAAAAGCGCAAATCACCCGGTAACTTTTGCTTAACGAAGCGCGGCGAGCTCCCGCAGGGCCGCGGCGTCGCGGGCCGAGACGTCCGGGTAGTCCGGATCAGACCCGACATCCTTTGTGATGCGCCAGGAACGGGCGCATTTGCGGCCTTCGGCGAGCCTCGGCTCGACCGAAACCTTGCCGACCTCCGGCAGGCGGAAGGCGTCCGCCGGTCCTTCGTCAGCAACCACCGTGATATCGGAGGTGATGCAGATTTCGGCGAAGTCCTGGCCCTCGAGCGCCTGGAAGAGCGCCGGATCGCCGACGTGGACGACCGGGGCGGCCTCGAGCGAGGAGCCGATGCGCTTGTCCTTGCGCTCGATTTCGAGCGCGCCGGTGACGACGGTGCGAACCTGCCGGATCTTGCCCCACTTCTCGTCGAGCGCCGGGTTCAGCCACTCGGCCGGGATCTCCGGGAACTGTTCGAGATGGATCGACTCTGCGGAGGGATTGCGCGACAGCCAGGCTTCCTCGGTGGTGAAGGGCAGCATCGGCGCCATCCAGGTGACGAGGCAGTCGAACAGCTTGCGGATGACCGCGAGCGATGCACGGCGGCGCAGCGAGGACGGCGCGTCGCAATAGAGCGCATCCTTGCGGACGTCGAAGTAGAAAGCCGAGAGCTCGATGTTGGAGAAGTCGATCAGCGAACGGGTGATCTTCTTGAAGTCGAAGGCGTCGTAGCCTTCGCGCACCACCTTGTCGAGCTCGGCGAGGCGATGCAGCATCAGCTTTTCGAGTTCCGGCATGTCGGCATAGGCAATCTCCTCGCCCTTGTCGTGGGCGAGCGTGCCGAGCATCCAGCGGATGGTGTTCCTGAGCTTGCGATAGGCGTCGATGTTGGTCTGGATGATCGACTTGCCGAGACGCTGGTCTTCCCAGTAGTCGGTGGTCATGACCCAGAGGCGCAGGATGTCGGCGCCCGATTCCTTCATCACATCCTGCGGGAAGACCTGGTTGCCGAGCGACTTCGACATCTTGCGGCCGTCTTCCGCCATGGTGAAGCCATGGGTGATGACGGCGTTGTAGGGCGCGCGGCCGCGCGTGCCGCAGCTTTCGAGCAGGGAGGAATGGAACCAGCCGCGATGCTGGTCGGAGCCTTCGAGATAGACATCGGCCGGCCATTTGAGATCCGGACGATCCTCCAGCGTGAAGGCGTGGGTGGAACCCGAATCGAACCAGACGTCGAGGATGTCCATGACCTGGTTCCAGATGTCCGGATTGTGGGCGTTGCCGAGGAAGCGCTCCTTGGCGCCCGGCGCGAACCAGGCATCGGCGCCTTCCTTCTCGAAGGCATCGAGGATGCGGGCGTTGACCTCGTCATCGACCAGCACGTTCCCGTCCTTGTCGGCGAAGACGCAGATCGGCACGCCCCAGGCACGCTGGCGCGATAGCACCCAGTCGGGACGCTGTTCGATCATGCCGCGCAGACGGTTCTGGCCCATGGCCGGCACGAAGCGGGTCTCGTCGATGGCTTTGAGCGCACGCGAGCGCAGCGTCGAGCCGTCGCCGAGGTCCTTGTCCATGTAGACGAACCATTGCGGCGTGTTGCGGAAGATGACCGGCTTCTTGGAGCGCCAGGAGTGCGGATAGTCGTGCTTGATGCGGCCGCGGGCGAAGAGATGGTTCGCCGCGATCAGCGCCTCGATGACACGCTTGTTGGCATCGCCCTTCTTGCCGTTGTCGTCCATGACGCGGGCAGCGCCACCTTCTGCAGACGGACCGAAGCCGGGCGCCTCGTCGGTGTAATAGCCGTCGTCGCCGACCGTGAAGGGGATCTTCGTCGAGATGCCACGGGCTTCCAATGCGCGAACATTGTCCATCCAGGCGTCGAAGTCCTCGCGGCCGTGGGACGGCGCGGTGTGCACGAAGCCGGTACCGGCGTCGTCGGTGACGTGATCGCCGTCGAGGAGCGGAACCGGGAAGGTGTAGCCCAAGGCTTCGAGCGGATGGGCGCAGATGATCGTGGCGAGTTCATCGCCCTCGACATCGCGGACGAGCTTCAGCGTAACCTTGGCCTTGGCGGCGCATTCCTCGGCGAGGCGCGTCGCGAAGATAAGCTTTTCACCGGGCTGCGGACCGAAGTCGTTCTGCGCGGCCGTGACCTCGTAGAGGCCATAGGGGAAGCGCGAGGAGAACGAGATCGCGCGGTTGCCCGGGATGGTCCACGGCGTGGTGGTCCAGATGACGACGAAGGTGTGGAGAAGGTCGCCCGACTGCTCGCCGACATGCTGCACCGGGAACTTGACCCAGATCGTGTCGCTCTCGACCTCGTGATATTCGACTTCCGCCTCGGCGAGCGCCGTGCGCTCGACCACCGACCACATGACCGGCTTCGAGCCGCGGTAGAGCTGGCCGGACGTGGCGAATTTCAGAAGCTCGCCGGCGATGCGCGCTTCGGCGTGGAAGTTCATCGTCGTGTACGGGTTCTCGAAATCGCCCTCGATGCCGAGCCGCTTGAACTCACCGGACTGCACGCCGATCCACTTTTCGGCATAGGCGCGGCATTCCTTGCGGAATTCGATCATCGCCGAAGGCTGCTTGAGATCCGGCTTTTCCTTGCCCTTGGCGCGATAGTTCTCTTCCTCGATCTTCCATTCGATCGGCAGGCCGTGGCAGTCCCAGCCCGGAACGTAGTTGGCGTCGTAGCCGCGCATCTGGAAGGAGCGGGTGATGACGTCCTTCAGGATCTTGTTGAGCGCGTGACCGATGTGGATGTTGCCGTTGGCATAGGGCGGGCCGTCATGGAGGACGAACTTCTCGCGGCCGGCGGCGGAGGCGCGGAGCTTTTTGTAGAGGCCCATTTCCTGCCAGCGCGCCACCATTTCCGGCTCCTTCTGCGGCAAGCCTGCACGCATCGGGAATTCGGTCTGGGGGAGGTAGAGGGTCGAGGAATAGTCTTGCTTTTCTGCGGTATCGGTCATGATCTTGCCATCGAGAGATGCGCCGGCGAAGGGCGGCGCCAAGTTCCTGGAAAAGGCGGAAACGAAAAAGGCGCTTTTGCAAGCGCCGAAAACCCGGACCCTCCGGCAGCTTTCAAAGCGCGCGGAAGGCCGGGCCAATAATTCGAAGGGACATGGTCAGCCGTACCCTGGTCATGGGGCGCTGTTTAAGCGTTTTTGCCGAGAAAAGGAAGAGGCCCGCCGCGGCAAATGCTTCACGCCGGCCGTTCGGCGAGCGTGAAGACTTTCATGTCGAGGAGACGGCGCGCAATCAGCATGCCGACGACCATCGCGGCAAGGAAAATGTAGGCTTCCCGGTGGCCGAGGCCGAGCGCCGGAATGGAGCCGCCGGGGCAGAAGCCGGCGATCCCCCAGCCGATGCCGAAGAGGACGGAGCCGCCGATCAGCCGCCCGTCGATGCGGCCGCGGGCGGGGATATGGAAGCGCGCGTCGAAGACCGGCTTCTTGCGCCGGCGCTGCAGGACCGCATAGCCGGGAGCGGTGACGAGGAGAGCCCCCGCCATGACGAAGGCGAGACTCAGATCCCAAGTGCCGGCAATGTCGAAGAAGTTCATGACCTTGGACGGGTCGGCCATGCCGGAAAGCACGATGCCGAGGCCGAAGACGGCGCCGATCACGAGTGCGGCGAGATATTTCATAACGGCGCCCCTCAGAATACGTGGCGAAGCAGGAAGACGGTGACGAAGGCGGCGGCCATGAAGCTCGCCGTCGCGGCGATCGAGCGCGGCGAGAGCCTTGCCAGCCCGCAGACGCCGTGCCCGGAGGTGCAGCCGGAGCCGAAGGTGACGCCGAGGCCGGTCACTACACCACCGACGACGAGGGCCGTAAGCGAGAGCGGCGCCGAGAAGCTCACCGTGTAACCGGACGCCTGCAGGAGCGCCGGCGCACCGATCGCACCGGCAAGGAAGGCAGCCCTCCAACCCCAGTCGGCGGCAAGCGGCGGGAAGACGCCGATGACGATCGCCGACATGCCGGCGATCCGCCCCCAGAACGCCATCAGCAGCACGGCGGCAAAACCGATCAGCAGGCCGCCGGCAAAGGAGAGAAAGGGGGTGAATTCGGTCATGCAATCGATCCTGGGAGGCTGGCGGCGAGAATGGCCGGACTCTATCGGTCGCGGCACGCGTGATATAGAAATTTCCTTATATTTCCGCCGCCCGCGCGGAAACGCTTTTGCGGCTCCCGGGCAAAGCGCAGAAAAGAACAGGCTCAGAAGGCGATCTTGCGGTCGAGCGCGCTGATCGGCTGGACGCCGGCAAGCAGCGCCCGCGCCTCCTCCTCGTCGCGGCGGATCTGCGCGACCAGCGGTTCGAGGCCCGCGAACTTCAGTTCGTCGCGCAAGCGTCCGAAGAAGGAGACGGCACAGACTTCGCCGTAGAGATCGGCGGAGAAATCGAAGACGAAGGTTTCGAGCAACGGCGCGCCGTCCTCGGTGACAGTCGGACGGAAGCCGAAGCTCGCCACGCCGTCGTGCAGCGAACCGTCGGCGCGGCGCAGGCGGACGGCATAGATGCCGGGCTTCAGCTCCGTTTCCGGCGGCAGCGCCATGTTGGCTGTCGGATAGCCGAGGGTGCGGCCGAGCTTCTGGCCACCGATCACCTCGGCTTCGATCGTATAGCGGTAGCCGAGAAGCCCCGCCGCCTCGGAGACGTCACCTTCGCCAAGGCACGCGCGGATGCGGCTCGATGACACGACGTCGGCGTTCTCGTCGCGAAAGGCGTCGATCAGGGTGACACCGAAACCGTTCGTCCGCCCCGCCTCCATCAGGAAGGCCGGGCCGCCTTCCCTGCCCCTGCCGAAATGGAAATCGAAGCCGGTCACGACCTCGCTCGCGCCGAGCCAGCTGATCAGGACCGCGTGCACGAAGTCGTCGGCAGAGCGCTGGGAAAATTCGCGGTCGAAGGGATATTCAATGACCGAGTGGAAGCCCAAGGCTTCGAGGATACGGGCGCGCAGCGGCGCGGGCGTCAGCCGGAAGACCGGTTTCTCCGGGTTGAACACGGTGCGCGGATGCGGCTCGAACGTCAGCACCAGCGCCGGCACGTGGCGGCTCTTCGCCAGGTCGAGCGCGCGGCTCAAGACGCTCTGATGGCCGCGGTGCACGCCGTCGAAATTGCCGATGGCGATCACGCCGCCCTTCAGCTTTTCCGGCAGAGGCTTCTTCTTCTCGTTGCGGTGAAAGACGGTCATGCGTTGTCCCTGCGAACTACCCTCGCGTCAGGCGAGCCTCTGCATCCACCACTTCGGCGCCACCTTCTCGCGGGCGAGATAGGCCTTCAGGATCGCCTCGTCGGTGCGGCCGTTGACGGTGTATTCGCCGGCATGGATGCCGCCGCTCACATAGAGGAGATCGAGCCCGGCATCGAGTGCGCCGCGCACGTCGGTCGGCAGGCCGTCGCCGATCGCCAGCACACGCGAGACCGGGAAGTCGGCACCGCGCTGCTCGCGGGCGGCGGCAAGGGCGGCCTCGTAGATCGGCCGGTGCGGCTTGCCGGCGATCCACGTCGTGCCGCCGAGCTGTTCGTAATAGGCGGCGACCGCGCCGGCGCACGGGATCATCCGCGCCCCGCGCTCGACGATCAGGTCCGGATTGGCGCAGATGAGCGGCACCCCACGGGCGGAGAATGCGGTGAGCATGTCGTGATAATCTTCCGGCACCTCCGTCTCGTCGTCGAAGAAGCCGGTACAGACGATCGCTTCCGCAGCGTCCTGTGCGACCGCCTGGACATGCAGGCCGTCGAGGAGCGAGAGATCGCGGTCCGGTCCGAGAAAGAAGACCTTCGATGGTCCCTCGGCGATCAGCTTCCGGGTCACGTCGCCGGACGTCACGATCCGGTCATAGGCGGTATCGGCGACGCCGATGGTCTTCAGCTGGCTGATCACGCCGGGCGACGGACGCGGGGAATTGGTGATCAGCACGACGGACAAGCCCTTGCCGCGCGCTTCGGTCAGCGCCTCCGAGGCCGAGGAGAAGGCGTCGACGCCGTTGTGCAGCACGCCCCAGACGTCGCAGAGGATCACGTCGTAACGGTCGCAGACGTCGTTCAAGCTGGAAATGTGTTCGGGCATTCCTCGGTCCTGTCATGGAAAACGGTCCCGGCTGACATCGCAAAGGAGAGCCGGCAAGGCAAGGGGATTTGCAGCCGTTTGCGGAAATATGCCCGAGGGGGCCGTTGTTCAAGCCGGCGCTCAGGAAATGACAAGCCGCAGCGCCAGACCAGACGCGGCGGCCACGGCGAGCACCCGGCCGATCCCGAACCCGAACCGGAAGACGAGGAGCGCCGAGAGGAGCGATACCGCGAGGGCCGCGGGATCGAGCGTCGCCGGGTCCGGCAGGCTGACCGAGACGGAAAAGAAGCCCGGCGCACCGTCGAGCCCCTTTCCTCCGAAGCCGGGCCAGAGCACGAACCGTCGCACCTCGGCGAAGAGGGCATGCAGGGCGAACCAGACGGCAAGATTGAGGATCACGCCGACGACGGCGGCGGTGATCGCCGAAAGCGCACCCGTCAGCAGCCGGTTGCCGCGCAGCCGCTCGACATGGGGGGCGCCGGCGAAGATCCATATGAAGCTCGGCACGAAGGTGGCCCAGGCGGCAAGCAAGGCGCCGAGCACGCCGCCTGCAACCCCGCCGACGAGACCTGGATCGCGATAACCAGCGAGGAAGCCGACGAAGGAGAGAACAAGGACCAGCGGTCCCGGCGTCGTTTCGGCGAGCGCCAGTCCGTCGAGCATCTCGCCGGGGTTCAGCCAGTGGTGCGTTTCCACCGCCACCTGTGCGACATAGGCGAGCACGGCATAGGCGCCGCCGAAGGTGACGAGCGCCATCTTCGAGAAGAAGGCGAAGACCGCGGAGAATGCACCGCCGGGAGCGCCGAGCGAAAGCAGGAGCAACGGCGCCTGCCACACCGCGACCCAGAAGAGGAGCACGAACACGGCACGGCCCGAAAGGAGGCCGCCCGGCATCCGGCGGTCCTCCGGACTGAAGGCCTCGACGATGGCGGCCGGAACGACCGGGGCGGCGCGCACCGCGAGGAAACCCGCGACCCCGGCGAGCAGCACCACCAAAGGAAACGGCACCGAAAACAGGAAAAGCGAAAGGAAGGCGAGGAGTGCCACGAGGCGATGAAAGCGGCTTTTCAACGCCCGGCGGCCGATGCGAATGACCGCCTCGACGACGATTGCCAGCACGGCCGCCTTCAGCCCGAAGAACAGGCCCGCGAGCCAAGTCGTATCCTGGTAGAGGGCGTAGGCCGTCGACAGGCCGAGGATGACGGCAAGTCCGGGCAGGACGAAGAGCAGGCCGGCGACCATCCCGCCACGAACGCCGTGCAGCAGCCAGCCGATATAGGTCGCGAGCTGCTGCGCCTCGGGACCCGGCAGCAGCATGCAGTAGTTGAGTGCATGCAGGAAGCGCTCCTCGGATATCCAGCGCTTCTCGTCGACGGCGATCCGGTGCATCAGGCCGATCTGTGCCGCCGGGCCGCCAAAGCTCAGGACCCCGATCGTCGCGAAGGTCGAGACGAGCTCGGAGAAGGCCGGTCGCGGCCCTTCCGTCCAATCCTTAGCGGCTTCCAAGCCTTGTCCCTCCCCTGCGCACCTCGATCCGGCCGGCCACTATCACGCCTCTCCGACAGTTTTGCGAAGGCAGACCCCAGCTATGCGGCCGACCCTAAGCCATTCTGCGGTCAGGGCAACCTGCGCTCACTCCGAAAAGTTCGCGACCCTATTGACCTCAACATTGGTTGAGGTCCCACCCTCGCCTGCGTTGTCAGCAAAACCATGTTCAGGAACTCCGAAAATGAACGTCATGACCGTAACGAAAAGCCGCACCTCCATCTTCCGCGTCGACCGCCTGACCTGCCCCGCGGATCATCGCACCGCGCTCGAAGATCGCCTGGCCATCATCCACGGCTATTTCGACACGCTGCCCGGCTGCCTCTACAACAAGGTCGCCATTGCCGACGGCGGCGAGACCGTGCACGTCGTCACCGTCGTCGAGTGGGAAAGCCAGAAGGCGCTCAACGATGCCAAGGCGAAGGTTGCCGATTTCTACGGCGCGGTCGGCTTCGATCCGAAGGCCTTCATGGCCGAGCGCGGCATCGTCGCCGAGTTCGGCACCTATGCCGGCCTCGCAATCTGAGGCCGACATCGCGAAGCCGGGCCTAGCCGCCCGGCTTACCCGCCCCTATTAACTGGTTCCGAAAGTATTTTCTCAGGCCAAGCCGCATTTTTCGACGCGGTTCTTGACTCCCCTCCGCGCGCTCCCTAAATCGGTCGCGCTAGCACTCATCAAAGGCGAGTGCTAATCATATCGATACGGGGCGGTTCTCGTCCCGTAGATGTCATTTGATCGAGGGATTAGACAATGGCAAACACCAAATTCCGTCCGCTTCATGACCGCGTCGTTGTTCGTCGCGTGGAATCCGAAGAAAAGACCAAGGGCGGGATCATCATTCCCGACACCGCCAAGGAAAAGCCCGCTGAGGGCGAAATCGTCGCCGTCGGCCCCGGCGCCCGCGACGAAAACGGCAAGGTCGTTGCGCTCGACGTCAAGGTCGGCGACCGCGTGCTCTTCGGCAAGTGGTCGGGCACCGAAGTCAAGCTCGACGGCGTCGACCTTCTCATCATGAAGGAAGCCGACATCATGGGCATCATCGGCTGATCGGCCGGTTCCCTTTTTCCCGAAACATCAACAATTCACCAGTGGGCTGATGCCCGGGAGTTTTGAAAATGGCAGCTAAAGAAATCAAGTTCGGCCGTACTGCGCGCGAAAAGATGCTGCGCGGCGTCGACATCCTCGCCGACGCGGTGAAGGTCACCCTCGGTCCGAAGGGCCGCAACGTCATCATCGACAAGTCCTTCGGCGCTCCGCGCATCACCAAGGACGGCGTTTCGGTCGCCAAGGAAATCGAACTGGAAGACAAGTTCGAGAACATGGGCGCCCAGATGGTCCGCGAAGTCGCTTCGAAGACCAACGACATCGCCGGTGACGGCACCACCACGGCAACCGTTCTCGCCCAGGCCATCGTTCGCGAAGGCGCCAAGGCCGTTGCCGCCGGCATGAACCCGATGGACCTGAAGCGCGGTATCGACCTCGCCGTCGCCGAAGTCGTCAAGGATCTCCAGGCCAAGGCCAAGAAGATCAACACCTCCGAAGAAGTCGCCCAGGTCGGTACCATTTCCGCCAACGGCGAGCGCCAGATCGGTCTCGACATCGCCGAAGCGATGCAGAAGGTCGGCAATGAAGGCGTGATCACGGTCGAAGAAGCCAAGACCGCCGAAACCGAACTCGAAGTCGTCGAAGGCATGCAGTTCGACCGCGGCTACCTGTCGCCCTACTTCGTCACCAACCCGGAAAAGATGATCGCCGACCTCGAAGACGCTTACATTCTCCTGCACGAGAAGAAGCTCTCGAACCTCCAGGCCATGCTGCCGGTTCTCGAAGCCGTCGTCCAGACCGGCAAGCCGCTCGTCATCATTGCTGAAGACGTCGAAGGCGAAGCTCTCGCCACCCTCGTCGTCAACAAGCTGCGTGGCGGCCTGAAGATCGCCGCCGTCAAGGCTCCGGGCTTCGGCGATCGCCGCAAGGCCATGCTGGAAGACATCGCGATCCTCACCGGCGGTACGGTCATCTCCGAAGACCTCGGCATCAAGCTCGAGAACGTCACCCTCGACATGCTCGGCCGCGCCAAGAAGGTTTCGATCTCCAAGGAAAACACCACGATCGTCGACGGCGCCGGCGCCAAGTCCGACATTGAAGGCCGCGTCGGCCAGATCAAGGCCCAGATCGAGGAAACCACCTCCGACTACGACCGCGAGAAGCTGCAGGAACGCCTTGCCAAGCTCGCTGGCGGCGTTGCCGTGATCCGCGTCGGCGGCTCGACGGAAGTCGAAGTGAAGGAAAAGAAGGACCGCATCGACGACGCGCTCAACGCGACGCGCGCTGCCGTTCAGGAAGGCATCGTGCCCGGCGGTGGCGTGGCTCTGCTGCGTTCGTCGGCGAAGATCACGGTCAAGGGTGTCAACCAGGACCAGGAAGCCGGCATCAACATCGTTCGTCGCGCTCTGCAGGCTCCGGCCCGCCAGATCGCCGAGAACGCTGGTGACGAAGCCTCCATCGTGGTCGGCAAGATCCTCGAAAAGGACAACGACAACTACGGCTACAACGCCCAGACCGGCGAATATGGCGACATGATCTCCATGGGTATCGTCGACCCGGTCAAGGTCGTTCGCACCGCCCTGCAGGATGCAGCCTCGGTTGCCGGCCTGCTGGTCACCACCGAAGCCATGATCGCCGAGCTGCCGAAGAAGGACGCTCCGGCTATGCCGGGCGGCATGGGCGGCATGGGCGGCATGGACATGATGTGATCGGCCTAGCCGATCGCGATCATCGTCCATAAGAGCCGCCCATCACCAAAAGTGCTTCAGGCCGTCAAGCGGCCTGAAGAGGCGGCATGGACATGATGTGATCGGCATAGTCGATTACGATCAGCGAACATGACCTAAGCCGATCCGCATTGACGGATAAGGAAAGGGCGGGCCGCAAGGCCCGCCCTTTTCCGTTGCACGAATCACCGACGCAGGGGGGCTCACCGTTCCCTCGCCCGATCAACGGGACTGCGGTGCCACGCTCCCGCCTCCAACCCGTTTCACGCGAAGAAGTGCGCAACCGCCCGAGACGACTTTCGCCGCCTTCGATGTTTCCCGCAAAAAGTCGCGAAAGAACTTCCTCCTGTCGAAAATTCCAATTGCAGGCATTCTGCAAAGTTTATATCGCTTTCTGAGAACTGTCCCATGACGGGACAGTTTTGCCGCTTCCCTACTTCGATTTTACTACTCCGCCCCGGACAGACGGTCTGGAGATCTTGCACTACCCGGAGTAGGTACGCGGCTCCCGTTTCGACATTGCCTGTCATTAAGAAAGAGATAATATACACCACGGATTCGCCGGAAGCGTTAGTTCCGGACGTCTTCGTTCTGGTGCCATGGAAGGGCGCGGCGACCTGCCGGTCCCTACCGACGCGTAGCTTAAACCACACTGACCGAAACTGAACCCGGACGGCCCTGGCCATCGGCTTCGACTTTGGGGAATGCCTTGTTTAAGATTGCCAGAACTACCCTCGCCGCACATCCCATGCAGCACCTGCCGACGGACGGCGACGATGCCGACGGCTTGTCGCGGTTCACCGTTTCGGAATCCTGGACCGGCGATCTCGCCAACGGAATCATCCGTCTCGGAGAATGTGCCACCCTCCTGCACGGCCTCGACGGGCCGGAATGCGGTCTTCTCAATATGACGCGCTGCTACGATCCTCATGACCGTGTGCTCGTCCTCGACCTCTTCGAGCAGGCGGCGACCGCGTCCTCGAGTTTCTGTTATTCGACCACGATCGTATCCGAGCGGGAGTATCGACAGCCGGTCTTCTGTATTGCCGAAACGAAAGGGCTCGAAGACGGTGCAGCCGGCAGCATCTGCGGCGTCTTCATGTTCCCGCGGTTTCGGCTGACGCCGGCCCTGGAGGCCAGCATCTACGCCTGAGGACAGGAGACGCCGGCCGGCCCCGACGGCTGTTGTTCCCTATTCTTGAACGAAGAGTCAAGAGTTGTGCATCTATCCGCAACAGTGGATGCGTGGGAAAAGGTTTGCGAAATCGTCATTGACCGCCTGCATGCAGGCACACGCAAACAGGAGCCTTTCATGTCGAACGCCAACAACCTGGCCATCCTTCTCGGCCGCGTCCTCTTGTCCTTCATCTTCATCTATTCCGGCTTCGGCAAGCTTGCCGACCCGAGCGCCACCGCAGGCATGATCGCCGGCGCCGGCCTGCCCGCCGCGACCGCGCTCGCCTACCTCGCCGGGCTCTTCGAATTCGTCGCCGGCCTTGCCGTCCTCGTCGGCTATCAGACCCGGATCGCCGGCTGGCTGCTCGCCGCCTTCTGCGTCTTCACCGGCGTCGTCTTCCACGGCTCGGCGATCAACGTTCCGGACTTCCCGGCTGCCGCCAACGGCTGGCTGACCGTGCTGAACCAGATCATGATGATGAAGAACATCACGCTCGCCGGCGCCTATATCGTGCTCGCCACCTTCGGCCCTGGCGCCTACTCGCTCGACGCCCGCCGCGGCGCCTACGCGATCGCCTGACATTTCAGGCACCCCTGCCGTGAATGAAAGAACCCGCCGGAGCGATCCGGCGGGTTCCTTGCTGTTCGGCGGAAGGAAGACCGAGACGATCAGGCGACCGCGCGCCGCACCGCCTCGATGATCTTTCCGACCAGCGCGTCGCCCTCATGGCTTGCCTTGCGGGCGCGCACCAGGCAGGCCTCGGACTTCAGGATCACGCCGTCCGAGAGGATCTTCAGGTGGTTGGCCCTGAGCGTCGAGCCCGTCGAGGTGATGTCGACGATGATATCGGCCTGGCCGGCCGCCGGCGCCCCTTCCGTCGCACCGAGGCTCTCGACGATGCGGTAGAGCTGGATGCCGTGCTGGCTCGAGAAGAACTGCTGCGTCAGCCGCCAGTATTTCGTCGCGATCGTGAGCCGCCGGCCGTGGCGGGTGCGGAAATCGGCAGCGACGTCGCCGAGGTCGGCCATGCTGTCGACATCAAGCCAGATCTCGGGCACGGCGACCACGACATCGGCATGACCGAAGCCGAGGCGGGCGCAGATCTCGACGCGCTTGTCGGCTTCCGCCAAGCCTTCGCGGATCAGGTCCTCGCCGGTGATGCCGAAATCGACGGTGCCGTTGCCGATCTCGCGGGAAATCTCCGACGCCGAGAGGAAGGCGATTTCGATGTCGTCCCAGCCTTCGACGCGGCCGCGATAGGAACGGTCGTTGCCGACGGCGACGATCTTCATGCCGGCCTTCTCGAAGATCGCCGAGGCGTCGTCCTTCATCCGGCCCTTGGAGGGGAGTGCGATCGTGATGGTCATATGGAGGCCCTCGCCGCCTCGATCCGGTCAAGCCACAGCGAGAAGCCGACGGCCGGAATATGGTTTTCCGCACCGAGCAGAGTCAGCAGCCGGTCGAAGCGGCCGCCGCCGGCCAGCACCGCAGGCACATCCTCGACACCGATCTCGTAGACAAGGCCGGTATAGTAATCGAGCGGACGGCCGAAGGCGGCACGATAAATGATCCGGGAGAGATCGAGGCCGATATTGGCAAGCGCCGCGACCCGCTCGTCGAACCGCGAGAGCGCCGGCCCGAGCCTGAGGCCAGCCGCATCGGCAAAGCCGGCGAGCGCGGCTGAGGCTTCCGACAGCGGCAGTTCGAGCGAGAGAAACTCGCGCAGCAGCAGCAGGGCCGCGCCGTCGAGCCGGGTCTCCGCGAGCGCCAGCTTCTCCTTCAGCCGCGCGGCGATCTCGACGGGCGAGCGGCTGGCATTGGTGGAATAGCCGGTCGCCTGCATGGTGGCGTCGATATGAGCGATCAGCGCCGCCTCGTCGCCGTTCGCCACGAGGTTCGCAACCACGGGATCGAGACCCTGCACATGGTTGGGGCTCGCAAGCTTGCACAGGAGCTGTTCGATCTGCTCGCTGTTGCCGAAGGCGTGGATCAGCCGCTTCTGCCAGCCGCCAGGCAGGCCGAGTGCTTCGACGACCGCCTCGAACACCGCCTGGTCGCCGAGCACGACCGAGAGGCGCCGCTGCGGCAGGAGGCGGGTGAGCACGCCCCAGGCGTCGCCGATCGCGCGAGCATCGGCACGGGCGATCGCGGTGTCGCCGAGGTCCTCGATGCCGGCCTGGTAGAATTCGTTTCCGCCCTCGCGCCGCTGGCGGAAGACCTCGCCGAGATAGGCGTAGCGCTTCGGCGTGCCGGTCGCCGTCTCGATGTGGCGGAGACAGACGGGAATGGTGAATTCCGGCCGCAGGCAGAGGCTCGTCCCCCGCTCGTTCTCGGTCAGGAAGATGCGCCGGCGAAGGTCCTCGCCGGCCATGTCGAGAAACGGCTCGGCTGGCTGGATGACCGGCGTGTCGACCCGCACGGTGCCGCGATCGGCGAACTCGGCGAGAATGTCAGCGGCGAAATCGGGCATGTCGATCAGGGGCATGGGAAGGCTCCTGCGATAGAGGAAAAAGACCCCCTCTGGGCTGCCGCCCATCTCCCCCACAAGGGAGGAGAGGACTCGGGGAAGATGCCTGCTCCCCCAGCCTGGCTCAGCGGGGAGGTTATCCCCGAGGCCAACGGCACGCGCCGACCTTCCCCCTCCCTCTTGTGGGGAGGGTTGGGGAGGGGATAGCCGCAGAGCTTAAACATCGGCCTGCTTCGCCCGCCGGCGGTCCTCGGCCTGGGCCTCGAGGATTTCCCGGACCTTGGCGACCAGATCGGCTTCCGGCACGACCTCCTGCGCCACGCGGGCCTCGCGCCATTCGGCGTTGTCGGTGATCTCGCCGGAGAGGCGCTTGCCCTCGATGAGGTCCTTGATCTGCACGACGCCCTGGGCCCGCTCGTCGCCGCCCTGGATGATGGCGATCGGGCAACCGCGGCGGTCGGCATATTTCAGCTGGTTGCCGAATTTCTTCCAGTTGCCCTGGTACATTTCGGCGCGGATGCCGGCATTGCGGAGATCCTGCGTGAACTTCTGGTAGCGGCCCATGCTCTCGACATCGCCGTCCATGACGGTGACGAGGACGGGAGCCACGACCTCGTCGGCGCCGAGCTTGCCGAGGTTCTTCAAGGCCGTCATCAGGCGCGACACGCCGATGGAAAAGCCCGTGGCAGGAACCGGCTGGCCCATAAAGCGCGAGACGAGGCCGTCATAGCGCCCGCCGCCGCCAACCGAACCGAAGACGACCTTCTCGCCCTTCTCGTTGGTGACGTCGAAGGTGAGCTCGGCTTCGTAGACGGGGCCGGTGTAGTATTCGAGACCGCGGACGACGGAGGGGTCGATCTTGATACGGTCGGGGCCGTAGCCGGCGCCCAGCACAAGCCTGCGGATGAGATTCAGTTCGTCGACGCCTTCGGCGCCCTTTTCCGTCCCGGCAACGAGTTCGGCGAGATGAACCGCGCTCTCGGCGTAGTCTGTGATCGAGACGAAGAAGAGAACTTTTTCGATCTGGTCGGCATTGAGCCCAGCACCCTTGGTGAAGTCGCCGGACTCGTCCTTGCGGCCTTCGCCGAGCAGCAGCGTGACACCTTCAGTGCCGAATTTGTCGAGCTTGTCGATTGCGCGCAGCACGGTCAGCCGGCGGGCCGCATTCTCGTCGCCGCCGACGCCGATCGCTTCCATGACGCCGTCGAGAACCTTGCGGTTGTTCACCCGGATCACATAGTCGCCGCGCTTGATGCCGAGGGCTTCCAGCGTGTCGGCCATCATCATGCACATTTCGGCATCCGCCTGCACGCCCGGCGCGCCAACGGTGTCGGCGTCGAACTGCATGAACTGGCGGAAGCGGCCCGGGCCGGGCTTCTCGTTGCGGAAGACGTAGCCGGCGCGATAGGTGCGGTAGGGGAGCTGGATTTCCTGGAAATTCTCCGCCACGTGGCGGGCGAGCGGCGCCGTCAGGTCGTAGCGCAGGCTCATCCACTGGTCGTCGTCGTCCTGCAGCGAGAAGACACCCTCGTTCGGGCGGTCGGCGTCCGGCAGGAACTTGCCGAGCGCATCGGTGTATTCGAAAAGCGGCGTCTCGACCGGATCGAAACCGTAACGCTCGTAGACCTCGCGGATCTTGCCCACCATTTCGTTGACGGCGCGGATGTCGGCGGCCTCGCGATCGACGAAGCCGCGCGGCAGGCGGGCCTTCAGCTTCTGCGGTTTCCTGGGCTTTTCATTCATGGCGGGCGTGTCCGGACATTGCGGGATTTGGGCTGCGGCCTGCTCTAACGGATTGGGGAAAAACCGGCAAGCGGAATGATCCGCGCACCCTCTCCACGGCGCTTGACCGGCTCGAGGCGCGGCACTAGCTTCGCCCCGACTTGCACCTTGGCCGCGCAGGCCATCGATCGCCCGCAACATCTCAGGAGGCCACCATGATCGAGCTCGTCGAATTGCCGGAACTGGTTGTCGTCGGTATCGCCGTCGAAGGACGCTTCGAGGATCTTTCGCGGGTTGTGCCGGGTGCCTGGACCCGCCTGTTCGAGGCCGAAACCGGGGCGACGGCCTTCCTGGAAGTCTCGACCGGCAGCGAAGACGGCGTCTACCGCGAACTCGTCGGCTTCATGGCCGCCACGGCGACGGAAGTGCCGGAAGGCATGACCCGGCTCGTGGTACCGGCGCAACGCTATCTCCGCCTCGTCCATACCGGACCGCTCGCCGACATCTACAAGGGCTTTTCCATGCTCTATGCCCATGCCGACCGCAGGGGGCTCCGCACCACCGAATTCAAGCTCGACTTCGGCTATGCCCCCGGCCTTCCGGATACGCCGCATGAGCTGCATGTGGCGCTGGCGCCGGCCTCGCTTTCGCTCGCCTGATGCTTGCCGAAGCGCTGAACTTCGCGGCGACCTATGCCCTCTCCGGCCGACGTCGCGGCGGCGAAATCAATGCCTCGGTGCGGCTCTGGGCGCGGGCGCGACGCTGTGCCTCCGACTGGGCGCCGCACGAAGAGAACACGCGCGCCTTCATTCTCGATGCAATACAAGACCAGCGCCAACGCCGCACCGCAGTGGTGCTCGGCTCGGGACTGCTGCGCGACGTGCCGATCGATGCGCTCGCGGCAAGCTTCGACACCGTCGTCCTCGTCGACCTCGTGCATCTGGCGAGCGTGCGTCTCGGCCTGGCTTTCGCGCGCCGCCGCAACGTCCGTCTGATCGAGCGCGATCTGTCAGGCTACGACCAACTCGCCGCCGGCGAAGAATCGGAACCGCTCTCCTTCCTGCGGCAGGTGCCCTATCTCGATTTCGTCGTCTCGGCGAACCTCCTGTCGCAGGTCGGACTCGGAGTGAAGCGACGGCTCGCCACCGAGCCGGCCGGGTCCATGCCCGAGGACGCCCTGCCCCGTCTCATCCGCGCCCATATCGACGGGCTCGCCGGCCTTCCCTGCCGGACCTGCCTCGTCACTGACACCGCCTTCTCGGTCATCGACCGCACGGGGCACCTCCACGAAACCGCCGACCTCCTGCACGGCGTTTCCGCACCGGAGCCGAAGGCACACTGGCAATGGCCGATCGCGCCGCTCGGCGAGGAGAGCCGGGACTATCGCATTGTCCACGAGGTGATCGCCGTCTGACGAAATGCCCGAGGGCCGGCGCTATTCCGAGGCTGGGGACGCGGCTGCTTCGCGGGCGAGCCGTTCGAGCGCATCGGCCGCCCGGCTCGCGCGCCGCTCCTTGTGGCGAAGGACGGAGAAGGCGCGCGGCGGCAACGTGAAATTTACCCGCGCGAGTCGCGCCGCATCAACAAAACACCGTGCGGCAACGCCGGCGACGACGGTCGCACTGCCGCCGGTACGAACGGCCGACAGCACCGCCTCGTTGGAGGGCAGTTCCAGCACCACCTTCAGGTCCGCCGGATCGACGCCGCGCGCGGCGATCGCCGCTTCGAAGGCCGCACGGGTGCCGGACCCCGCCTCGCGCATCACCCAGTCGGAGCCGTCCACCAGGTCCTGCGGCGCAAGCGGCCTGCCGTCCGCCCAGGGGTGGTCGGGCGCCGTGACGACCAGGATCGCATCGTCGATGAGGCGCGAGACCGAGAGCGCCGGCTCGTCGACCACGCCCTCGACGAAGCCGATATCGGCCCTGCCTTCCAGCACCGCCGCGGTGACGGAGGTCGTATTCCCGAGGGTGAACTTGAGGTCCACGCCGGAATGGGCGCGATGGAAGCGCATCAGCACCGGCGGCAGCCAGTAGCTCGCGACTGTCTGGCTCGCCTCGACCACGAGCGTGCCGCGCATCAGGCCGCCGAGTTCGGCAAGCGTCTGTTCGGCGGAGCGCACGCGGCGCAACACCGCGCGGGCCTCTTCGAGGAACTGCCGGCCCTCTTCAGTGAGTTCGATCCGTCGGCCGACCCGATGGAACAGAGCGACACGATAGAAAGCCTCGAGATTGCGGATCGCGGCACTGACGGCCGACGGCGTCAGCCTCAGGGCTTCCGCGGCGCGGGTCAGGTGCTCGCGTTCGGCGACCGCGACGAAGATGGAGAGCTGCTCGAAGGTCATGGCTTCTTTCGTTCTGATTTTCCGAACGAAACATAAGAGACTATTCGATGGAAGTCGACGGTCACGCAGAGCAAGTTGCGGCCAGTCATCCACTCTCCCTCGGTCGCCATGCTCCCGCTTTCCGCATTTCCCCGCCTCCTGCCGGGCATTGCCCTTTCGGTTCTCGTTTCCGGTCTCGCCATTCTCCTCGAGCGCGTCGAAGTCGCGCTTTCCGGCGGGCACTGGATCGAGAGCCTGGTGCTCGCCATCCTCCTCGGGACGGCAGTGCGTTCCTCTCTTCGTATCCCGTCCGCCTTCGACGCCGGGATCGCCTTCAGCGCCAAGATCCTGCTCGAAGTGGCCGTGGTCTTGCTCGGCGCCTCGGTCAGCATCGCCGAGATCGGCGCGGCCGGCACGCTGCTGGTCGCGGGGATCGCCGCCGTCGTGGTGCTCTCGCTTGCCGTCAGCTACGGGATCGGACGGGCGCTCGGCCTCACCCCTAAGCTCGCGACGCTGGTCGCCTGCGGCAACTCGATCTGCGGCAATTCGGCGATTGCGGCCGCCGCCCCGGTGATCGCGGCCGAGGCAGACGATGTCGCGGCGGCGATCGCTTTTACTGCCGTGCTCGGCGTCGCCGCCGTTCTTCTGATGCCTGTCCTGCACGCAGCGGCGCAACTCAGCGACCTGCAGTTCGGCATCTTCGCCGGCCTCACCGTCTACGCCGTACCGCAGGTGCTGGCGGTAACCGCCTCGGCCGGCCTCGTCAGCACCCATGCCGGTACGGTGGTCAAGCTGATCCGCGTGCTGATGCTCGGCCCGGTCCTGCTGGTGCTCGGAGCCGTTGGCAACGGTGCGGGCGGCAAGGCATCGCTTCGGCACGTGGCGCCCTGGTTCATCGCCGGCTTCGCCGCAATGATGGCGCTACGCTCGGCCGGCGCGATTCCGCCGGTTCTCCTCGAACCGATCACAACCGCCTCCGGCCTGCTCACCACCGTTGCCATGGCCGGGTTGGGGCTGACCGTCGACGTGCGCTCCGTCACCCGCTCCGGCGGCAGGGTGGTCCTCGCTGCGATCGCCTCGCTCCTCGTGCTCTGCGCGCTCAGCCTCGTATTGCTCACGCTTCTCGCGATCAACTGATCGTGTCCTAGGGTTTCCCGCGCGAAACCATTGCTTTGCCACAGGCGAGGGCTAAACTTCGGGGCCGATCGACACCATGCGGCGGACTACCGACAATGACCCTGCGCCCCCTTGCCACGATCGGCTTCGATGCCGACGACACACTCTGGCAGAATGAGCAATACTACAGGCTGACGGAAGAGCATTTCACCGCCCTGCTCGCCGATTTCGCCGAGCCCGAGCACATCTCCGGGCGGCTGCTGGAGGCGGAAAAGCGCAATCTCGCCTACTACGGCTTCGGCATCAAAGGCTTCACCCTATCGATGATCGAAACGGCGCTCGAAATCACCGACTGCTGCGTGCCTGCACGGGTGATCGACGATATCCTCCGGGTCGGGCGGGAACTTCTCAGCCATCCCGTCGAGACGCTGCCGCATGCCCGCGACACGCTGGAGAGGCTCGCGGGCGACTATTACCTGATCCTCGTCACCAAGGGCGATCTCTTCGACCAGGAGCGCAAGCTCGCGCAGTCCGGGCTCGGCGAACTTTTCGACGCGGTGGAGATCGTCTCCGACAAGACTGCGACCACCTACCGCCGCGTCTTCTCCCGCAACGGCGACAGCGCGGAGCGGGCGATGATGGTCGGCAATTCGCTGAAGTCCGACGTCGTGCCAGCGATCGCCGCCGGTGCGTGGGGGGTGTTCGTGCCGCACGAACTGACCTGGGTGCTGGAGCAGGTGGAAAAGCCGGTCGAGGCGCCGCGTTTCCGCGAGATCGCCCATCTCGGCGAGTTGCCGGACCTGCTCGCAAGCCTGCAGTAGATCGTCAGCGCGGGCGGGCGAAGGCCTCGCGCATCGCCTCGACCCTGCCGCGACAGACGCAGCCTTCGATGTGATCGTTGACGAGCCCCATGGCCTGCATGAAGGCATAAACCGTCGTCGGGCCGACGAAGGTCCAGCCGCGCTTGCGCAGGTTCTTCGAGAGCCGCACCGAGGTCGGCGAGGTCGGGTTCGCCCTGAGCGTCGCGTAGTCCATTCGCGGCGGACGCTCCTCGGCGGCGGGTTCGAAGCTCCAGAAATAGCGGGCGAGCGAGCCGAACTCCGCCTTGAGCTCGATCGCGCGGGCGGCGTTGTTGATTGTCGAAACGATCTTGCCGCGATGGCGCACGATGCCTGTATCGGCGAGCAATCGTGCAATGTCATCCTCGCCGAACTGCGCGACCTTCTCGAAATCGAAGGCGGCGAAGGCGGCACGGAAATTCTCGCGCTTGCGCAGAATGGTGAGCCAGGAGAGCCCGGACTGGAAGCCTTCCAGGCAGATCTTCTCGAAGAGGCGGCGGTCGTCGGCAACCGGATATCCCCATTCGTCGTCGTGATAGCGGCGGTAATCCTCCAGATTGCCGTGCCAGAAGCAGCGCACGAGCCCGTCGTCCCCGGTAATCAGTCCCGTTCCGTCCATTGGGTGATTCTCCCTCACAATACGGCGATGTTTACCATTTGTTCACCGGTTTTCAAAACCGGCCGCTAACCCTGACGGAAGGTTTATCGAGAAGACCGCATTTTCATGAACGGCGATTTACCAATTCTGCGCCGGCCGGATGGCACCGTGCGGCGATCCGGGGCCGCAGGACGGCCCTTCTTCAGTTCTCGGTGTTAATTGTAGCGAGTCCGCCCGATGATCAAGAAAACGCTTCTCCTGGCAACGAGCCTCATCCTGCCCCTGGCGCCCGCGGCCGAAGCCAACGACCGTTACGGCAATCGTCCGCCGGTCGTCGTCAGCCCCGACCTCACCGCGCCGTGGGTGATGCAACTCGGCGGCGCCGTTCGCCCCGTCGTCTATGCGCCGCGTCCGCAGCCGGTCGCCCCCGCCCCACGGCGGCAGATCCGGCGAAGCTTCGACCAGCCGGCCGCGATCGCCCCACAGCCGGTCGCGGTGCGGCCGAACAATCCGGCGCCGAAGGAATTCAACCCGATCTACCTGCCGCAGATGGTCGACTACCAGACAGCCGAACCCGCCGGCACCATCGTCATCGACACCAACAACCGCTTTCTTTACCTCGTGCTCGGCGACGGCAAGGCGCGCCGTTACGGCGTCGGCGTCGGCAAGCCGGGCTTCGAATGGGCGGGCAAGCACAAAATCACCCGCAAGGCCGAGTGGCCGGCCTGGAACCCGCCGCAGGAAATGATCACCCGCGAGGCGGCGAAGGGCCACTTCATCCCGGCCCACATGGAAGGCGGCCCGGCTAATCCGCTCGGCGCGCGGGCCATGTATCTCGGTTCGACGCTCTACCGCATCCACGGCACCAATGCGCCGTGGACCATCGGCAACGCCGTCTCCTCGGGCTGCATCCGCATGCGCAACGAGGACGTCGTCGATCTCTACGAGCGTGTGAATGTCGGCACGACAGTCGTCGTCATCTGACCATTTTGGACAAAAACGGGAAGTTCTTCGCAGTATCCCGCGCCATTTCCGCCTTCGCCGACCGCTTTGGACTTGAATCCGCAAGCGAGTCGGCTAAGGCTCTTTTCCGGTATAATTTACGGGGGAAGTCCACCATGTCGAAATACTTGTCCATGCTTGCCGCAGCCGCGATCGCTGCGACGGGCATGCTGGCGCCGGTCGAGGCCGGCGCCTTCCAGGCTGCGGCTGCACGGCCTGCCGCGGTTACGAACGACGTGACGCTCGTCGCACAGAAGCCGAAGCAGCCGGCCGAAAAGTTCCGCCGCCGCGTCGTGCGGCTTGTCACCAGCGAGAAACCTGGCACGATCATCATCGATACCAACAACAAGTTCCTCTACTACGTCGAGGGCAACAATCGCGCAACGCGTTACGGCGTCGGCGTCGGCCGAGAGGGCTTCGGTTGGTCGGGCGTCGTGAAGATCGGCCGCAAGGAAGAATGGCCGAGCTGGCGTCCGCCGGCGCAGATGCGCGCCCGCGAAGCCGCTAAGGGCCACATGCTGCCGGTCGTGCAGGAAGGCGGCATCGACAATCCGCTCGGCGCACGTGCCATGTACCTCTTCAAGGGCGGCCATGACACGATCTTCCGCATCCACGGCACGAACCAGCCGTGGACGATCGGGCTCAACATGTCGTCCGGGTGTATCCGCATGATGAACAAGGACGTCGAGCACCTCTACGAGCGTGCCTCGGTCGGCACCAAGGTGATCGTCGTCGGCCCGGGCAACCGGCAGGGCAAGGTGAGCTTCGAGGACCGCGGCATCGACCTCCTGCGGACCATTCTCGGCGGCTGAGCTGATTCGGCCAAAGCCGGTTCAATTTTCCGAGGGGCGCGCGAGAGATCGGGCGCCCTTTTCCTTTCCGTGCGCTCAGGACACGAAAACGTGATGCCGCACCGCCGGTCGAACCAGGCAGTTCCTTATAGGGCACAACATTCCGGCTGGCAGTGATGCAAAATAGGAACAGACTTGGTCCTTGACACCCCCTAATATGCCGTCGAGCTCAAACAGCAGAACCAGGTTGCCCCATGTCGAAAAAACTCGCCTGCCTGTCTTCATCCGCGGCCGTCGTCGCCCTTCTGTTCTTTACTTCCGCCGCCCGTGCCGAAATGGCGATCTCCGTCTACGGCGGCGTTCAGTCGGCACCGCACAGCGATGTCGAGGTCTCCGACGAACCGGACTTCACCGCCGGATGGGAAGGCAAGTCCTTCGCCATGCCCCCCTATTACGGCGTCCGCGGCACATGGTGGATGGAAGAGATCGGCCAGCCGAATCTCGGCGTCTCGCTCGATTTCAGCCATGCCAAGGTCTATGCCGACGATGAAACGCTCGCCGATTCCGGCTGGAGCCATTTCGAATTCACCGATGGCCTGAACCTACTGACGCTCAACGCACTCTACCGGTTTCCGATCGAGGGCACCCGGTTCACCCCCTATGTGGGCGCCGGCGCCGGCGTGAACATTCCGCATGTCGAAGTAACCCGCGCGTCGGGCACCACCTCCGAGTACCAGCTCGGCGGCGCGACGATCCAGGCGCAGGCGGGTGTCGCCTACGACATCGCCGACCGCTGGCAGGCCTTCGTCGAATACAAGGGCAACTATTCCTGGGTCGACGCCGACATCGACAGCGGCGCAACGCTCAAGACCAACATCATGACGAACGCCATCAACGCCGGCATCACCTTCCGCTGGTGAGGCGCGTCAGGGTCGGAGTATCCGGGCAGGCAGCGCCGGCTACTTCAATTCGCAGATGACCCGCCCGTCACGCGCGAGCGCAGTCGTGAGCTCGCGGCGGGTGCCGTCAGTGCCGGTCTGGATCCTGACGGCATAACCCCCGTGGAGGCGGGTTTTGTCGTCGGGCATGGCCGCCGTGTCGACCGTCAGTTCGAGGGTGGCGAAGGGGCCGCTCTGGGATTCGGTATAGACCTGCAGGCGTAGTTCGCCGCTGTCCATCCAGTGCTGTTTCAGCATCGACGAGGTGAGGCGCATCGTCTCGACGAGGCCGGGGACCTTCGAATCCTTCAGGGTCAGCACGCCGCGGAAATGTTCGAGAGCGCCCTGTTTTTCAGCGCTGAAGCCGCTTTCGAGCGACATCTTCAGGTTTGCATCGTCGGCGACGCAGTAGATGCGCTGGGCAGCGAGTGCCTCGCACGAGCCCGTGAGTGCCGCGATAAGAGCGATCGCTATTCTGGCGCACATTGCCAAACCTCCTCCGGAACCGGAAAACTGTCCCGGCCAGAGGCCAGAATTTAGCGAAACATCCTTAGGATTTGGCTAATTTCCTTGGCCGCTCGCCACCATAAGCCCAGTCGAGGAGCTCGACCGTGTGGACCACCGGCAGATCGGTTCCGGAACCGATCTGGGTCATGCAACCGATATTGCCTGCGGCGATCACTTGCGGATTCGTCGCGGCAATGTTCTTCACCTTACGCGTCTTGAGCTTCTCGGAAATCTCCGACTGCAGGATGTTGTAGGTGCCGGCCGAACCGCAGCAGAGGTGACCTTCCGCCGGTTCACGGACGGTGAAGCCCGCATTCGCCAGCAATGTCTTCGGTGCCATGGTCACCTTCTGGCCGTGTTGCAGGGAGCAGGCAGAGTGATAGGCGACGACGATCCCCTTCGCTTCGAGCCGGGGAAGTTCGAGCGTCGAGAGGTATTCCGTCACGTCCTTGGCAAGCGCCGAGATGCGCGCGGCCTTTTCCGCATAGGCCGGATCGAGCCGCAGCATGTGGCCATAGTCCTTGATCGTCGTGCCGCAGCCGGAGGCGGTGATGATGATCGCATCAAGACCGCCCCTTTCGATCTCGCGAGTCCAGGCGTCGACATTGCGGCGGGCGAAATCGAGCGCCTGTTCTTCGCGCCCCATGTGATGGACGAGAGCCCCGCAGCAGCCCTCACCTTGCGGCGACGCCACCTCCACGCCGAGACGCGTCAGCAGCCGGACCGTCGCCTCGTTGATGCCGGGATCGAGCACCGGCTGGGCACAGCCTGCCAGGATCGCGACGCGACCGCGCTTCGGCACCCCTGCCGAAGGTTCGCCCGGCGCCGGCGATGCCGCCTTCGCGGGCAAGGCGCGCGGGGCGAGTTCGAGCATCGCGCCGAAGGGTTTGAGCTGGGGCACCCGCTTCAGGAGGCCGGCGAAAGGTCGGCCGATGCGGGCGAGCGTCAAGGCGAAGCGGAACCGCGCCGGATAGGGTAGTACCATGGCGAGCACGCCGCGGGTCAGGCGGTTCGCCAGAGGGCGCCGGTAGGTCTTTTCGATGTGGATGCGGGCATGATCGACGAGATGCATGTAGTCGACGCCCGAGGGGCAGGTCGTCATGCAGGCGAGGCAGGAGAGACAGCGGTCGATATGACGGACGATCTGCTCGTCGGCCGGCCGCCCGTTCTCCAGCATGTCCTTGATGAGGTAGATGCGCCCGCGCGGACTGTCGAGTTCGTTGCCGAGCGTCACATAGGTCGGGCAGGTCGCCGTGCAGAAGCCGCAATGCACGCATTTGCGCAGGATCTGCTCAGCCTCTGCGACATGTGGATCAGCCAGCTGTTCGGCGGTGAAATTGGTCTGCAAACTCGAAACTCCAGCGCATGGAGGAAGAGGCTCGGCCCCCTCCTCCTTCGTTAGTCGGGATCGTTCCCGGTCAGATCAGCCAGCTCTCCGGCCGCTCGATCGGCTGATCGTTGCTCACCCGCTGCAGCCCGATCACGCAGCGCACGATCACCCAGACGGCGGTGGCGATCGCCAGGATTACGCCGACGAGGGCGAGCGTCAGCACCACGGAAATTGCGACATAGAGGATGCCGATCCAGAAGGTTCGGATCGCCCAGGTGTAGTGGGTTTCCAGCCACGGGTCGGACTTGCCGCGGTTGAGATAGGCGAAAACCACCCCGACGACGGCGGTGATGCCGATCACGAAGCTCGCGAGGTAAAGAACATAGATGATCTGGACGTTGAGCTTGCCGGGGTCCAGCCAGTTGTCGGTCCGGCGGGCCGGCGGCGTTGGCGGCGTCTGCGGCATCTGCGAGGTCGGCTCGGTCATGCAGGTTCTCCTGTCGTCATGCGGCCGGGATTCAAGATCCCCACAGGGTCGAATTTTGCCTTAACCCGTTGGGAAAGCAAGGCCAGCGCCGGCTCCTGCGGCTCGAAGGACGCGACGGATGCGCGCACCGCGCCGGAGGCCCGCACGAGCGTCGCGTGGCCGCCGCCGAGCGCCCGGATGTAGCGCCGCAGGATCTCCGCTTCCGGGTCCGCTTCCATCCGCATCCAGACGAGGCCGCCCTGCCAGTCGTAGAAGGCGTCGACGCCGGTCGCGAGCCGCAGCGCCGCGACGAGTTTCTCTCCCTGGGAGGGCGCGACCGAGACGCGCCAGAGGGGCCGCATCGTGCCGTCGGCATAGGGCTTGACGTCGCGGATCTCACGCCACAGCACCGCCGTCTCCTCCGGTCCGAGGCGGGTCGCGGGTGCGAAGCGTTGCATGGCAGCTGCGAGCTTTTCCACTCGAACAGCGACGGAGGCCTCCAGGCCTTCCACGCGCAGGACGGTTGCCGGGCCTTCGGGCAGGCCGCCGGAGAGGAAGCGCGATCTTACGCTTTCCGGCAGATGGGCGGCGCCCGAGACTTCCACCGGCAGCGCCATCGCCGCCGCCATGGCGTGCGTGGCGGCCTCGTCGTCGAGCCCGGAAAGCACGACGGTCGCCGCTGTCTTCGGCCGCGGCAGGACCTTGAAGGTAACCTCGGTCAGGAGGCCGAGCGTGCCGTGGGAGCCCGCCATCAGCTTGACGAGGTCGAGGCCGGTCACGTTCTTCATCACCCGCCCGCCTGCCTTGACGATCTCGCCATGGCCGTTGACGAAGCGCACGCCGAGCAGGCTGTCGCGCGCAGCACCTGCGGTGATGCGGCGCGGCCCGGACGCATTGACGGCGAAGATGCCGCCGATGGTCGGCTCGCCTGCCGTTCCCATGATCGACCGATGGTCCGGCGGTTCGAAGGCCATCGCCTGACCGTTCGCGTCGAGGGCTGCCTCGATCTCGGCAACGGGCGTGCCGGCGCGTGCCGTCATCACCATTTCCGCCGGATTGTAGATGAGGATGCCGGAGAGCCCGGACGACGACAATGTGGCAGCCGCCTGCACGGCGTTGCCGAAACCGGCGCGCGTTCCCCCGCCCCTGATCTCCAGCGGGATCGACCGTTCGGCGTGATCGCGGATGATTTCGGCAGCTTCGGTTTCGGTCGCTGGAGTCAGCATGAAAGTACCTCGTGAACTGTGGGATGGCCCCCCGTCCGCCTGCCGGCACCTTCTCCCCGCAGGCGGGGAGAAGGCCGCGTGCCGCAGCGTTTGTGCGCCCTCTCCCCGCTTGCGGGGAGAGGGTTGGGGGGAGGGGCAAATGCCGTGTTCGAAGTCGTTGCCATCATTCCCTTCCCTCCAGCGGAAAGACCTTCGAAGGGTTGAGGATCCAGGCCGGGTCGAAGGCTGCGCGAACCGCCATCTGCTGGGCGAGGTCGAGGTCGGAATACTGGTGACGCATCAGATCGCGCTTCTCGATCCCGACACCGTGCTCGCCCGTCAGGCAGCCGCCGGCGTCGACGCAGAGCTTCAGGATTTCCATGCCCGCCGCCTCGGCGCGGGCGGCATCCTCGGGATCGTTGATGTTGTAGAGGATCAGCGGATGCATGTTGCCGTCACCGGCGTGGAAGACGTTGGCGACCCGAAGTCCGTAGCGGTCGACGATTTCGGAGGTCTTCCTGAGCACGTAGGCGAGCTGCCCGAGCGGCACCGTGCCGTCCATGCAGATATAGTCGGCTATGCGGCCGGTGGCGCCGAAGGCGGACTTGCGGCCCTTCCAGATCAGCGCGGCCTCGAGCGCCGACTGGCTCTCGCGCACCGTCCTGACACCATGCCGACGGGCAATCTCGACGATCGAGGCGAGCATCGCCTCCATCTCGGCCTCGGAACCCTCGACCTCGACGATCAGCAAGGCCTCGACGTCGAGCGGATAGCCGGCATGGGCGAAGGCCTCGCAGATCTCGATCGCCGGCTTGTCCATGAATTCGATCGCGACCGGGACGATGCCGGCGCCGATGACGTCGGCGACGCAGGAGCCGGCGGCTTCGGCGCTGTCGAAGCCGAAGAGAACCGGACGCGCGCCTTCCGGCTTGGCGATCAGCCGCACCGTCGCTTCCGTGACGATCCCGAGCTGGCCCTCCGAACCGCAGACGAGGCCGAGAAGATCGTAGCCCGCCGCATCCAGCGCCTTGCCGCCGAGTTCGACAATGGTGCCGTCCACCAGAACCAGTTTCACGCCGAGCAGGTTATTGGTGGTGACACCGTATTTCAGGCAGTGGGCGCCGCCGGAATTCATGCCGATATTGCCGCCGATCGTGCAGGCAAGCTGCGAGCTCGGATCGGGTGCGTAGAAGAACCCGTCGGCACCGACCGCGTCCGAAATCGAAAGATTGGTGACGCCGGCCTGAACAGTCGCGGTACGGTTGGCGTAATCGATCTCGAGGATCCGTGACATCGCCGAAAGGCCGAGCACGACCGCGTCCTCCTGCGGGATGGCACCGCCGGAAAGCGAGGTCCCTGCCCCGCGCGGGACGACTGGGATACCGTAACGATGGCAGTATTTCATCACCGCCGCGACCTGCGCAGTCGTCTCCGGCAGCACGACCGCCAACGGCCGGCGACGATAGGCGAGAAAACCGTCCGTCTCGAAGGGGACGAGCTCGACCGGCTCGTGCACCAGACGCTCCGGCGGAACCAGTTCGGCGAGATCGTCGATGATCTCCTTGCGCCGGGCAAGGATCGCGGCATCGGGCTCAAGAAACTTGATGGCTTCCGTCATGGTCCTTCCCTCGCAAGGCAAGATCGGCATACACCGCCCTGCCCACGGCTTCAACTGGTATTCTTTCTTTACCACTTTGACCAAATGCATGCAAATGCTATGGACTTATGACAAAACCGGAAAGAATGGAGGCCGCATGACCAATCTGGGAGATCTCGAGGTCTTCTCGCGGGTGATCGCCACCGGCAGCATGTCGACGGCGGCACGGGCGCTCGGCCTGTCGCCGGCGGTGGTGTCAAAGCGGATCAAGCGGCTCGAGGACAGGCTCGGTACCCGGCTCCTGCAGCGAACCACCCGGCAGATCTCGCTCACCGAAGCCGGCCAGGGCTTCTACGAGCGTATCGTGGCCGTGCTCGCCGGCATCGAAGACGCCGAGGCCTACGCCTCCGGCAGGTCCTCGGAGGTGCGCGGCACCCTAAAGATCTCCGCGCCGACCTCCTTCGGGCGATTGCATATCGCGCCGCACCTCAAGGCGTTCATGGACGCCCATCCGGAGCTTGCTATCCACCTCGTGCTCTCCGACGAATTCACCGACATCGTCGGCGGCGGCTTCGACCTCGCCATCCGCATTGCCGATCTCAGCGACTCCTCGCTGGTCGCCCGGCGGCTCGCTCCGGTGCGGCGCATCCTCTGTGCCTCGCCCGACTACATCGCCGAGCACGGCATGCCGCAGACGATCGACGACCTGAAGCAGCACCGTTGCCTGCCGGCCCACAACTACGACGCCTGGCGGCTGGAAGGGCCGCACGGCGCACTGAACATCCGGCCGGACGGCATGCTCGTCACCAATTCGAGCGAGGTGATCCGCGAGGCGGTCATCTCCGGCCTCGGCATCGCGCTGCGCTCGACCTGGGATGTCGGGCCGGAGTTGAAGGCAGGAAAGCTCGTACAGGTGCTGCCTGCCTACGAGGGCTCGCGCAACGTCTCGCTTTCGGCGATCTATCCGAGTCGGCAGTTTCTGCCGGCCAAGGTGCGCCTGTTCATAGACTATCTCGCCGAACTCTATGGGCCCATACCCTATTGGGAGCGATGAGCCGGCCTTATTCCCCGTCCTCGGCGTGGTGCTTACGGATTCGCCGCACGACCAGCCAGACGCCGAGCACGACGAAGGGAACGGAAAGCCCGGTGATAATGCCCGGATCGACGGGTATGACCTCATGGCTCACCGCCTTGACCAGATAGCCAATCAGCCCGACGACATAATAGGAGATCGCCGCGACGGAGAGGCCTTCGACCGTCTGCTGCAGGCGAAGCTGCATCTCGGCGCGGCGGTTCATGGTGGCGAGCAGATCGGAATTCTGTCGCTCCAGTTCCACGTCGATCCAGCTGCGGACGAGGCCGGTGGCGCGTGACAGCTTGCGCGAGAGGTTGGCCTGCCGCTCCTCGACCGACTGGCAGGTGCGCATGGCCGGCGCCAGTCGTCGTTCGAGGAAAGAACCGATGGTCTCGAAACCGGGCACGGAGCTCTCGTCGAGCGTCTTGATACGCTCGCGCACGATGCCGTCATAGGCTCTGCTCGCGCCGAAACGGTAGAGACTGAGCGCGGCGTTCGCCTCGAGTTCTGCGGCGAGCCGCGTGATCTCGCCGAGCATCGAGTCGGCCTCCTCCCGCGCATGACCTTTCATACGCTGGGTGACGGCGGTCAATCCATCCTCGATGCGGCGGATATCCGGCGAAAGGGTCTGAGCGAGCGGCAGGCCCAGCATGGCGAGCGTCCGGTAAGTCTCGATGTCGAGAAGCCGCTGCACCAGTGCCCCGCGGCCCGCATCGTTGAGCCCGCGGTCGATGACCAGGATGCGGGTCAATCCGTCGCCATCCTGCCGGAAGTCGGTGACGACGGTTGCCTGCCCCTTCTTCACTTCGCTGTAGCAGAGGCTCGCGGGATCGAAGCTGCCGATCGCCATCGTCGCCTCCTTGCCCTCGGGGCGGATTTCCAGCCGGATGCCGGAGATCAGCGGGCCGGGCGCGGAAAAGGCGCTGCCGAAGGGGTGGATGGTAATGTCGCCGCCGAAATTCTCCGGCGCCGGCCCCTCCCAGAGCCAGGCGGAGAATTCGGTGTGCCGTTCCCAGCGCAGCGTGCCCGCACCCCAGGCCATCGCATGATGCCGTGAGGCACGATCGGGCGGCGACACACCGGCGGCCCGCGACAGTTCCGCGAGCACGCTGTGGTGCACCGCCGCGCCGCCGTCCATCATGAAGGCGAGTTGCAGGATCACCCGTGACGACTTGACGAGAGGAAAGGGCCGGGCGTGGATTTCGCCGAGGGCAATCGCCCGCTCCGGTGCGGCGGGAAATGCAAGTTTTCCGGTATCCAATCCCAACTCCCAGCTTCAGGTTCTGCGACCAATCCGCTCCTTCTAGCAAATGTCGCGTCCGCCCGTCAGGGGGTGGTTTGCCACAGGGCCTTACATTCGTCGCACTTAGGCGACATGCGCATCGTTGTTGTTGCTGTTTTTCGAGACTGCTGCCATGAATATCGGCAACGTGCGCCGCTGCCCTGGCGCGGAATACCGACGACGAATGCCCCGTGAAGGAGGATACCCGATGAAACGTTCAATGCCCGCCCTTCTGGTCGCCCTTGTCCTCGCCGTGCCTGCGATGGCCGGGGAGGTCCGGGATTTCGAGGCCAGGCTGCGGACAGCCTACGGCGACTACCGGGCGGCCCTCTTCGCGACCAACACGGGCGGCAATTCCGAATCCGCCGCCGCGCTCGACCGTTTCACCAAGGCATGGTCGGCGCTTGCGGCGTTGCCGGCGCCGCCCCAGTACGTCGACGATGCTGCATTTCCCGACACGATGAAAAAGGTGACGGCGATCGCCGAGAGCGCCTCGGCCCAGGTCGCCGGCGGCGATCTCGCCAAGGCACACGCCACGCTCGAGGGCATTCGCGACGAAATCGGCGAACTGCACCTGCGCAACGACATCTACAGCTTTTCCGACCGCATGAACGCCTACCACGCACGCATGGAAAAGGTTCTCGGCATGGATGCCGCCGACACCATCGCGGTGCGCGAGGAAGCCGCCGTGCTGGAATACCTCCTCTCCGACATCAAGGCGCATCCGCCGAGGGACGCCGACAGCAACTTCGAGACCCTGCTCGGCGCCGTCGAGACGAGCGTCGCCAAACTGCGCGGTGCGGCGACGAACAACGATGCCGCGGCGACCAAGGCGGCGATCGGCGGATTGAAGGCGCCGTACTCGAAGTTCTTCCTCACCTTCGGCTGACGAGCCCTCGAAGCTCAACCTTTCAAACTGGACAAATTAATTGACCAATCCTTCGGGCGCTTGCTACACATGCGCCCGAAGGAGAATGGCGTGACCGAGACGGATGCCGAGAGCGATCGGGGACTTTTCACCCAGATCAGCCACAGTCGCACGGCCGACGAGGTGGTGCTGCAGATCGAGCAGCTGATCCTCGACGGTGTACTGCGCGACGGCGACCGCCTGCCCGGCGAGCGCGACATGGCACAGGCTTTCGACGTCTCACGTCCCATTCTTCGCGAAGCGCTCAAGGAACTGGAAGCGCGCGGCCTGCTCGTCAGCCAGCACGGTGGCGGCACCTTCGTTGCGGACATTATCGGCCAGGTGTTCTCGAAACCCGTGACCGAACTCATCTCACGCCATCAGCGCGCCGCGCGCGACTATCTCGAATACCGCCGCGAACTCGAAGGCCTCACCGCGGAGCTTGCGGCGCGACGCGCGACCGAGACCGACAAGGCGCTTCTCGCCCGCATCATCGCGGACATGCGGCGGGCGCACGAAAGCGGCTCGGCCGAGGGCGAACTCGCCGCCGACATCGAATTCCACAATGCGATCGGCGAGGCTGCACACAACGTCATCCTGCTGCACACGATGCGCGCCTGCTACCGGCTGCTCTCGCAGGGCATCTTCTTCAACAGGAAGGCGGTGTTCGCGCTGGAGGACGCCGGCGAGCGGCTGTTGCAGCAGCATCTGGCGATCTACGAGGCGATCGTCGCCGGCGACGGCGAAGGCGCCAAGCGGGCCGCCCAGGCCCATATCGATTTCGTGATGCAGGCCGTGGAGGATGCAAGCCGCGCCGACGAACGCGGCCGTGTCGCACGCCTGCGGCTCCTGAGCCGCGCGGCACAGCCGGTTTCCGGCCGTGCCTCGAAACAGACGACAACCGAAGGAACGGACCTTTCCAAATGACCCCAGAACCGCAGAAAGTGCGGCCGCGCGTCGGCCTCTTCGCCACCTGTCTCGTCGATCTGTTCCGTCCGAGCGTCGGATTTGCCGCCGCCAAGCTGATCGAGGATGCCGGCTGCGAGGTGCATGTTCCGATGGCACAGACCTGCTGCGGCCAGCCGGCCTACAATTCCGGCGACAAGGCGGATACGCGCGCGCTTGCCAAACAGGTGATCGAGCTCTTCGAGGGCTTCGACTACGTGGTCGCCCCCTCCGGCTCCTGCGGCGCCATGCTGAAGAAACACTATCCCGAGCTTTTCAAGGGTGACCCGGCCTGGGAGGCGCGCAGCCATGCCTTCGCCGAAAAGGTTCATGAACTCGTGTCCTTCCTGACCGACGTGATGTTCGTTCCCAAGGTCGACGCGACTTTCGAGGGCAGCGTCACCTATCACGACAGCTGTTCGGGCTTGCGCGAACTCGGCATCAGCAAGCAACCGCGCAAGCTTCTTGCCGGCGTCGAAGGGCTGGAACTCAAGGAAATGGCCGACAGCGACGTCTGCTGCGGCTTCGGCGGCACCTTTTGCATCAAGTATTCCGACATTTCCAACAAGATCGTCGGCAAGAAGACGGAGAACATCGAGGCCGCCGGGGCCGATGTCCTGCTCGCCGGCGACATGGGCTGTCTCATGAACATGGCCGGCAAGCTGCGGCGCGAGGGCTCGAAGGTAGAGGTCCGTCACGTGGCGGAGGTTCTCGCCGGGATGACGGACACGGCGCCGATCGCCGGCTCGGGCAAGTGAGGATTCGGCCGATGCAGTTCACCGCACCGCAGTTCAAGGAAAATAGCGTCGCCGCCCTCCACGACCCGCAGCTCCAGAAGGCTCTGAAGAACGTCGAGACCGGCTTCATCGCCAAGCGCGCGACCGCCGCCGCCGCACTTCCCGAATTCGACCTCCTGCGCGACAACGCCCGCGACATCAAGAACCACACGCTCGCCCATCTCGACCTCTATCTCGAAGCCTACGAGGCGAAGGTGAAGGCGGCCGGCGGCCACGTCCACTGGGCCGAGAGCGCGGAAGACGCCCGCCGGATCATCCTCGACATCTGCCGCAAGGTGAACGCAAAGACGGTCACCAAGGGCAAGTCGATGATCACCGAGGAGATCAACCTCAACGAATTCCTCGAAACCCAGGGTGTCGAGCCGGTCGAGACCGACCTCGGCGAATACATCATCCAGCTGCGCGGCGAGCATCCGAGCCATATCATCGCGCCGGCCGTGCACCTCAACAAGGACCAGGTCGAGGCCGATTTCCGCCGCGTCCACACCCATTTGCCGGCCGACCGCGACCTGACCGCGCCGGAAACGCTGCTCTCCGAGGCGCGCGAGGTGCTGCGCAAGCGCTATTTCCAGGCGGATGTCGGCATCACCGGCGCGAACTTCCTGATCGCCGAGACCGGCACCTCGGTCATCGTCACCAACGAGGGCAACGGCGACCTCACCCAGACGCTCGGCAAGGTGCATGTCGTCGTCGCCTCGCTGGAAAAGATCGTGCCGACGCTCGAGGACTGCGCGCAGATCCTCCGCCTGCTCGCCCGTTCGGCGACCGGCCAGGACATGTCCGTCTACACCACGTTCTCCACCGGCCCGCGTCGTCCGGAAGATCCCGACGGTCCGGACGAATACCACGTCGTGCTGCTCGACAACGGCCGCTCGGCCATGCTCGGTACCGAGTTCGAGGAGATGCTGCGCTGCATCCGCTGCGGCGCCTGCATGAACCACTGCCCGGTCTATCACGCGGTCGGCGGCCACGCCTACGGATCGGTCTATCCCGGTCCTATGGGCGCCGTGCTCACGCCGTCTCTCTTCGGCATCGACCAGTCCGGCCACCTGCCGAACGCCTCGACCTTCTGCGGGCGTTGCGAGAGCGTCTGCCCGATGCGCATCCCGCTGCCGAAAATGATGCGGCACTGGCGCGAGCGGGAATTCGAGCGGCACCTCACGCCGGCGACGAGCCGCTACGGCCTCGGCCTCTGGGCCTTCTTCGCCAAGCGGCCGGCACTCTACCGGCTGGCAGCCTCGCTCGGCGCCCGGACGCTCGCGATGCTCGGCGGCGACAAGCGGCGGATCGTCAGCTTGCCGCTCGCCACCGGCTGGACGAAATACCGCGACCTGCCTGCACCGGAAGGCCGGACCTTTGTGCAGCAATGGGCCGAACGGCAGGCAAACAGGCAGGAGGCGTGAGCGTCATGGACGGCAAATCGGCAATTCTCAAGAAGGTCCGCGCCTCGCTGAAGGCTTCGCCGGACGATTCAGCGCGCCGCTCTGCGGTCGCTTCACGCCTCGCCGAAACGCCGCGCGGCATCATTCCCGCCCGTGGCCAGCTGCCGGGCGCGGCACGCCTCGACCTCTTTGTGGCGATGGCGGAAAAGTACAATGCCAGCACCACGCGCATCGCCGATCTCCCGGCACTGCCTGCCGCGGTCGCGGACTATCTGAAAGGCCGCAACCTGCCGGCCTCCGTGCGGATCGGAAACGATCCACGGCTCGCCGTTGCACCATGGGGCGAGGAACGCACGCTCGAAATCCGCCACGGCGCCTCCGACGGTCACGACCTTGCCGCCGTCAGCCATGCCTTCGGCGCGATCGCCGAGACGGGAACGCTCGCGCTCCTTTCCGGCCCGGACAATCCGGTGACCCTGACCTTCCTGCCCGAGCACCACATCGTCGTGCTCGACGCTCGCGACATCGCCGGCGACATGGAAGCGATCTGGTCGCGGCTACGGGCAGTGAACGGCAAGGCCGCGATGCCGCGCACCGTGAACTTCGTCACCGGTCCGTCGCGCTCCGCCGACATCGAGCAGACGCTGCTTCTCGGTGCCCACGGGCCGCGGGCGCTGCACATCGTCATCGTCGGCGAACCTTCCGCATGAAGCTTCGGATGGCCTGCGGGCCGTCCTGTCTCGTTGCCGCCACCAGGCACAAAATAGAAATTTCGTTCTCGTTTAGGAACAAAGTTCCTTGTTCCGGCATTAGAAACTTGCCTTTTATGAACCAAATTTCTACTGTTCCAGGATGACGAATACAATCAACGCACTGATCGAAACGCCGCGGATCGCGCTCGTCTCGACTCACGGTTACGTCGCCGCCCATCCGCCACTCGGCGCCGCCGATACCGGTGGGCAAGTGGTCTACGTCCTCGAACTGGCCAAGAAGCTCGGCCAGCTCGGGCACAAGGTCGACATTTACACCCGACTCTTCGAGGACCAGCCGCCGGTCGACATCGTCGACGACAATGTGCGGGTGATCCGCATTCCCTGTGGCGGACCGGACTTCATTCCGAAGGAGTACCTGCACCGGCACCTGACGGAGTGGGGCGAGAAGGCGCTACGCTTCATCAAGAACGAGAACCTGTCCTATCTCTTCGTCAACAGCCACTACTGGGACGGCGGCGTCGCAGGCCAACGGCTTTCCGAGGCGCTCTCGATCCCGCACATCCACACGCCGCATTCGCTCGGCATCTGGAAGAAGCGTCAGATGGAGACGGATTATCCCGAGCGCGCCGACAAGTTCGAGGAAGAGTTCAACTTCCGCGAACGCATCCAGCACGAGCTGATCATCTACCGAAGCTGCCAGCTGGTGATCGCCACCACACCGATCCAGCTCGACATGCTGCTCGACGATTACGGGCTCGCGCGCAGCCGCGTCCACATGATCCCGCCCGGCTACGACGACAACCGGTTCTTCCCGGTCTCACAGGCGTCGCGTCAGATGATCCGGCAACGGCTCGGCTTTTCCGACCACGTGGTGCTGGCCCTCGGGCGGCTTGCCACCAACAAGGGCTACGACCTCCTCATCGACGGCTTTTCGGTACTTGCGAGCCGCATTCCCGACGCACGGCTTCGGCTGGCGCTCGGAGGCGAGAATCTCGACGCCCAGGAAAGCGCCCTTCTCAAGCAATTGCACGAGCAAGTACAGGCCTTGGGACTCTCCGACCGCGTGGATTTCTCCGGTTTCATCCCCGACGAAGAATTGCCGGATCATTACCGCGCAGCCGACCTTTTCGTGCTGTCAAGCCGCTACGAGCCGTTCGGCATGACGGCGATCGAGGCCATGGCCAGCGGCACGCCAACCGTGGTCACCGTTCACGGCGGCCTCTTCCGTGCGGTCAGCTACGGCCGGCACGCGCTATTTGCCGATCCCTTCGACAAGGAGGATCTCGGCATCACGATGATGAAACCGTTGAAGCATCCGCGCCTCTACGGTCGCCTGTCGCGCATGGGCGCCCACAAGGCCCGCAGCCTCTTCACCTGGACCGGGATCGCCCAACAGCTCGTGGCGCTTGTCGAAGGCCGCCCGGTGGCGCAGGCGCTCGATGACGCGGACTGGGATGAACCATGGAACGACGGCGACTGAACCCGGCACGGATTTTCTCCTCCGACCTCGACGGCACGCTCGCCGGGGATCGTGACGCCTCCCGGCGGTTCGCTGATTACTGGGAGAGCCTCGATCCTGACAGCCGCCCGCTGCTCGTCTACAACAGCGGCCGTCTGATCGAGGACATATTGGCTTTCATCGCCAAGGAGGGCCTGCCGGAGGCCGATTACCTCATCGGCGGCGTCGGCACGATGATGCACGCCGCGACGGTGCCGGACATCGCGGCAGCCTATGCCGCTTCGCTCGACAGCGACTATGACCCGCTCCGGATCGCGGAGCGGCTGCAGTCCCTGCCCGGCATCAGGCGCCAACCGGAACACTACCAGCATGCGCTCAAGTCCAGCTGGTATTTCCACGATGCCCCGCTCGAACGCATCGAGGCACTGGAAGAAGAACTGCGCGCCGAGGGCCTGTCGGTGAAGCTCGTCTATTCGAGCGGACGCGACCTCGACGTGCTGCCCGGCAACGCAGACAAGGGCAAGGCGCTGACCTGGCTTTGCGAAGAGCTCGGCATCGGCCTGCATGAGACGGTCGTCGCCGGCGACACCGGCAACGACCTCGGCATGTTCCTTCTCGACGGCGTGCGCGGCATAATCCCCTCGAATGGGCATTCCGTACTGCGCCGGCTCGCTGAGGAACGCGACGACATCTTCGTCGCCGATCGTGCCCGGGCCGACGGCGTGATCGACGGGCTCCGGCACTGGCAGGTGCTCGCGGACCACTGGACCGGTGCATAGCCCAAAAGTGGGCAGCGGGAACTCTTGACCTTACGTGTGGTTGATCCAACATCGACGGTTAAACGATCGCACAGGTGATTCGCCCCGTCAGGAAAGAGACATCACCAAACGAACACAACCGCAGGGTAAGCTTGACAGCAGGAGACACCGGGAATTGACAATCATGAGCCGCATAGCCTCGGACGTGCAGTTGATGTTGCGGCGGCCGCCGCGCCAGCAATATGCCGCCCTGTGCTATCGTCCGCGCAAGAAGCAGGACGGCATCGAGGTGCTGCTGCTGACGAGCCGCGACACCGGCCGATGGGTGATCCCGAAGGGTTGGCCGATGCCTGGCAAGAAGTCGCATGTGGTCGCCGAGCGGGAAGCCTGGGAGGAAGCGGGCGTCAAGGGAAAGGTTTCCCACGAACCCTTCGGCTATTACAGCTATGCCAAGGGAATGGACGGGGGGCTCAAGATCCATTGCCGGGTCCAGGTACATCTTCTTCTCGTGAAGGAGATGGCGAAGGATTTCCGGGAGAAGGGAACCCGCCGCCTCGAATGGGTGAACTGCGAGGAGGCGGCCGCCCGCGTCAACGAGCCCGAACTGAAGGTGCTCTTCCATCGACTGGCGCAGATGGTGGCGAACATGCCGCCGGGGGACGGCACACCCGAGGAAGGCTGAGGCCGGGGACGAGCATTTCGTCCGTTCCGGCGGACACATCCCGCCGGTCGGGCATGCAGGCCGAAAACTATGACGACCGGGGACGGACTGGCCCGTTCCCACCGAAGAAAGACATCTCATGGCCGGCGCGCCGCCGAAGCTCTTCAAGCCGACACTCGACAAGGATCTCGACAAGGTCACCTATGTCGAGGAAGCGCGGCTCTTCGTGCTTCGCCGGCATGTCCCCGTTGCGCTGGGCATGGTGTTCCTCGTGTTCGCGACCGTGTTCGCCGGCGCTTACGGTCTCGGACAGCCGGGCGGCGCGCTGCTGATCGCCGCAGCGGGTATCGGCGCCTACATGGCGATGAACATCGGCGCCAACGACGTGACGAACAATGTCGGCGCTGCCGTCGGCGCGCGGGCACTCACCATCGGCTCGGCGCTGGTGCTCGCCGCGGTCTGCGAAATCGCCGGCGCGTTGATCGCCGGAGGCGATGTCGTCGCAACCATTGCCTCCGGCCTGCTCGACAGCCACGAGGCAACCGATCCCCGGATCATCTCCTTCATCATGCTCTCGGCGTTGCTCGCCGCGGCCCTCTGGATCAACATCGCCACCTGGACCAACGCGCCGGTCTCGACCACGCACTCGATCGTCGGCGGCGTGATGGGAGCCGGCATTGCCGCCAGCGGCTTCGGCGCCGTCGACTGGTCGACGACGATCGGGATCACGATCAGCTGGGTCGTGTCGCCACTGCTCGGCGGCGCCATCGCCGCCCTGATCCTCTGGTTTCTCAAGACCGTCATCATCTATCAGGACGACAAGATCGCCGCGGCACGACGATGGGTGCCCGTGCTCGTCGGCATGATGGTCGGTGCCTTCGCGAGCTACCTCACGATCAGGGGGATCGGGCAGGTCTATCACATGAGCCGGACAGCGGCGACGATCTTCGGCGTGGCCACGGGTCTTGTGGTCTGGCTCGCCAGCATCCCTTACGTCGCCCGCCAGTCGATCGGGTTGGAAAATCGCAATCAGTCGCTCCGCAAGCTCTTCCGCCTGCCGCTTGCCTTCGCGGCGGCACTCCTTTCCTTCGCCCATGGCGCCAACGACGTGGCGAACGCAATCGGACCCGTGACGGCGATCGTCGACGCCCTGAGCGCCGACGGGCCGCTGCGGAGCGGCGAGGCCCCCTCCTGGGTGATGTGGATCGGCGCGCTCGGCATCTCGTCAGGCCTATTGCTCTTCGGCCCGCGATTGATCCGGCTGGTTGGCAGCCAGATCACCAAACTCAATCCGATGCGCGCCTACTGCGTTTCGCTATCCTCCGCCGTGACGGTGATCTCCGCCTCCTGGCTCGGCCTGCCGGTGAGCTCCACCCACATCGCCGTCGGGGCGGTTTTCGGCGTCGGCCTGTTTCGCGAGTGGTACACGCGCCATTCGAAACGGCGCAGCGCCTATATCCAGAAAAAGAACGGGAACCCGGACGCCGAGGACGATGGCGAACCGAACGCCGACGAACAGCATCGCCGCAAGCTGGTGCGTCGCTCGCACATGTTGAGCATTCTCGCCGCCTGGGTCATCACCGTCCCGGCTGCGGCAGGGCTTGCGGCGCTGCTCTACTGGGTTATGTTCCAGCTCTTCGTGTAACGAGGGGAAGACGGGGAACCCATGCGCGCCAACTACCGGATGCAGAGGCTTTTCGTCGCCGCCGGGCTTTCTGCCGGCGCGACGGTCGAGGCCAGCCCGGAGCAGTTCAACTATCTCGCCAACGTGCTCCGGATGGCGGAAGGCTCCGAACTCCTCCTCTTCAACGGCCGCGACGGCGAATGGAAGGCAACCCTCGCCTTCCCGACGCGCAAGCGCATCGTCATGACCGCGGCGGAACAGACGCGCCCGCAGCCCGAGCCCTGCGACCTGCATTTTCTCTTTGCGCCCCTGAAAGTCGGGCGCATGGACTATCTCGTGCAGAAGGCCGTCGAAATGGGTGCGGGGCTCCTGCAGCCGGTGATGACCCAGCACGTCCAGGGCAAGATCACCAATCTCGACCGACTGCAGGCGAATGTCGTCGAGGCCGCCGAGCAATGCGGAGTCCTTTCAATCCCGACGGTCGCGGCGCCGAAACGGCTCAAGGATTTGCTGGAACGCTGGCCGGAGACGCGGCGGATCATCTTCTGCGACGAGGACAGCAATACACAGAACCCGCTCGCCGCCCTTCAGGGTATCCGCGAGCGCTCGCTCGCCCTGCTCGTCGGGCCGGAGGGCGGTTTTTCCGATGAGGAACGGACCCTGCTGCGCGACCTCGATTTCGTCACCGCGATCCCGCTCGGGCCGCGCATCCTTCGCGCCGATACCGCCGCGGTCGCGGCGCTTGCCGTCGTGCAGGCAACCGTCGGCGACTGGCATTGACGAGACGGGCTTGACCTGCCGCAAGCTTCCGATTTTTTTGACGAAGGCTTGAGAGAATTTCACTTGCGCACCGGCTTCATTCCGGTCCATTCACGCGATGGTCCGATCCTTGGGCCGACTTCGCCAACAAGGTTCACTGCATGGCCCGCGATACCACCGATCACACCCCGCTCACGTCGGTCGACGAAATGGTCGCCTATCTCGCCGCCGGCTGCAAGCCGCGGGAGGCTTTCCGGATCGGAACGGAGCACGAGAAGTTCGCCTTCTTCCGCGCGGACAACAGCCCGGTCCCCTATTCCGGCGAGGCGAGCATTTCGGCGCTGCTCAACGGCATGCAGAAGAAGCTCGGCTGGGAACCGATCATGGACGGGGAGAACATCATCGGGCTTGCCGGCGGCGACGGTGAAGGCGCGATCTCCATCGAGCCCGGCGGGCAGTTCGAACTCTCCGGTGGCGCGCTCGAAACGCTTCACCAGACCTGCCGGGAATCGAACCAGCATCTTTCGGTGCTGCGCGACGTCGCCGAGCCGATGGGCATCCGTTTTCTCGGCATCGGCGGTAGCCCGAAATGGACGCTTGCCGAAACGCCGCGCATGCCGAAATCACGCTACGAGATCATGACGCGCTACATGCCGAAGGTGGGCAGCCAGGGACTGGACATGATGTACCGGACCTGCACCATCCAGGTGAACCTCGACTTCTCGTCCGAAGAGGACATGCGCCGGAAGATGCGCGTGTCAATGAAGCTGCAGTCGGTCGCGACCGCCCTCTTCGCCTCCTCGCCGTTTACCGACGGCAAGCCGAACGGCCTGCTCTCCTGGCGCGGCGACATCTGGCGGGATACGGACAATGCGCGTGCCGGCGCCCTGCCCTTCGTCTTCAACGAGACTTTCGGTTTTGCCGATTATGTCGAATGGGCACTCGACGTTCCGATGTATTTCGTCGTCCGCGACGGGCATTACCACGACTGCACCCACGTCACCTTCCGCCAGTTCATGGGCGGCGCGCTGAAGGGCGAAATCGCCGATTGGGAGCCAACGCTCGGCGACTGGACGAACCATCTTTCGACGCTCTTCCCCGATGTCCGGCTGAAGCGGTTCCTCGAAATGCGCGGCGCCGACGGCGGTCCCTGGCGGCGGATCTGCGCGCTGCCGGCCTTCTGGGTCGGTCTCCTCTACGACGATGCGAGCCTTGCGGCGGCAGACGACCTCACCCGTAACTGGACCCATGCCGACGTCATAGCCATGCGCGACACGGTGCCGGCAAAGGCTCTCGCCGCAGAGATCGCGGGCCGCAGCGTGCTCGACGTCGCGAGGGAGGTCGTCGACCTCTCCCGGGCGGGACTCAAGGCAAGGGCGCGCCTCAACAGCGAAGGTCAGGACGAGAGCGTCTTCCTCGCCCCGCTCGATGAAATCCTCGCCAAGAAGACGACGCTCGCCGAGGACATGCTGGCACTTTACGACGGTCGGTGGAACCGGGATATCGACCACGTCTTCGAAGACTACCAGTACTGAAGCAGGCGCCATCGGCCGCACCCCGCCCTTACCCGGTCGGGCGCCGCTAAAAAGCGGTTTGCGCTCGTCTTTTTCCGGCTATAGTGCGGGAACAACGCGCTGCACGCAACCGGAGGGCCGCCATCCATGCTACCACTGTTCGAGATGATGTTGCAGGCGCAGAACGGGACGGCCATGGAAGCGGTGGCCAGACAGTTCAACCTCGCGCAGGAGCAGGCTGCGCAGGCGGTGGCGGCGCTGATGCCGGCCTTTTCCTCCGGTTTCAAGCGCAACACCGCCAATCCCTACGACATGACGGCGCTCCTCAGCGCGATGGCATCCGGGAACTATGCGAAATACTTCGAGGACATGACCGCGGCGTTTACGCCGCAGGGCATCGCCGACGGCAACACGGTGCTCGAACAGCTCTTCGGCTCAAAGGAGGTTTCGCGCGCAATCGCCGCCCAGGCCGCGCAGTTCACCGGCATCAGCCAGGACATCTTCAAGAAGATGATGCCGGTTATGGCCGACACGATCATGGGTGGGCTTTCCAAGCAGACCACCGGCCAGTTCGACGCCGCGGCCTTCGCCAACTCGCCGATGGGAGCGATGACCCGGCAGTGGCTGGAAGGCATGGGCTTCGCACCGAAGGCAAAGCCGAAGGAGCCGAACCTCTTCGACAATCCGTTCACGCAGGCGATGCAGGCGATGTTCGGTGCCAAGCCCGCCCAGCCACAACCCGCACCGACCGCCAACCCCTTCTTCGACAATCCTTTCACCAAGGCCTTCCAGGAGATGATGGCGGGCTATGCCGGACCGGCCCCGACGCCACAGGGCGAGGCCGCCAAGCCTGCCGAAAAGCCGAAGGATCAGGCAACCGAACAGTTTACGACGATGGTGAACGCCATGTTCGACAGCGGGCTCGAAGTGCAGAAGAGCTACCAGAAGAGCATGGAGCAGATCTTCGACAGCTATCTGGGAAAGACGGCCGATGCCGCTGACGAAGAGCCGGCGCCGCAAGGCGACACGCCGCCGAGCGGCAAGGCCTGATCCTCTCACCACAGGCTACTGATGAGCGGCAGCGGATAATCGCTGCCCGCCAGCCTCAAAACTCTTCCCAGTCCCCCCCCTTGGAAGCCTCGGCCCCGGAAGCGCCGGTTTTCACGTTCAGCCGGTTGGTGATCTTTCCAAGAAGCGCACGGGCCGGCGAGCTGACGGGACGGGAGGTCTGGCTGGCCGGTGTCACGCGCGGACGCGGCGACGGCGCCTGGAAGACCCCCGGCTCGGTGGGACCAGTGCTGAAAACCTGCCTGAGGCCGGTCGCGCCCTGCGGCGCGAGGCTCCGATCGACGTTGAACTGCCCGACGACATCGGAAAGCGTCTGGGTGTCGTTCGAGAGCGTGGTCATCTCGCGGTCGGTCTGCTCGGCGGCGCGGGCGTTCTGATGGGTGACGTCCTCCATGCGCGCGACGGCCGAATTGATCTCCTTCAGTCCCTCCGACTGCTGCCGCGCCGCAGTGGCGATCGAGTGGATGTGGTCGTTGATCTCGACCACCTGGCCGGCGATCGAGGACAGCAGGTCGCCGCTTTCCTTGACGAGGCCGACGCCGCTTGCCACTTCGTCGCCGGACTTGATGATGAGCGCCTTGATCTCGCGGGCCGCCTGGGCGGAACGCTGGGCAAGCTCACGGACTTCCTGCGCGACGACGGCGAAGCCCTTGCCGGCTTCGCCCGCGCGGGCCGCCTCGACACCGGCATTGAGCGCGAGGAGGTTGGTCTGGAAGGCGATTTCGTCGATGACGTTGATGATCTTTGAGATTTCCGACGAGGCGTTCTCGATGCGCGCCATTGCGTTCACGGCCTCGCCGACGATACCGGCCGAACGGTCGGAATTGTTGCGGGCTGTGCCGGCGAGCCGCGAGGCGGTTTCGGCACGCTCGGAGGACTGGCGGATCGCCTCCATGATCTGACGGATCGAATTGGTGGTTTCTTCGAGCGCTGCCGCCTGTTCCTCGGTGCGGCGCGACAGATCCTCCGTCGAGGCCCGCACCTTGACGCTCTTGGCGTTGATCTCGTGAACATTGGAGTGGACGGCAGAAATCGTCCGCGACAGCCGTTCGAGCGAGGCGTTGAAGTCGACCCGCAGGCGGTCAAGGCCACTCGCAAAAGGCTTGTCGATCGTCGCGGTGAGGTCACCGCTCGCCAGCCGTTGCAGCGCGTTCCCGAGGATTTCGACGGCCTCGGTCATGCGCGCCTGCTCGGCGGCACGTTCGGCATCGCGGTCCCGGCGCTCCTTCTCGTCGGCAAGCCGGCGGGTCTCGGCGTCGCTTTCGAGCGTCCGCTTCTCGAGTGCAGCCTGACGGAAGACAGCGACCGAGCGAACCATCTCGCCGATCTCGTCCTGTCGCTCTTCCCCTTCGAGCGCGATCGCCGTGTTGCCGCTTGCAAGCTCGCCCATCGACCTGACGAGGCGCGTGATCGGGCGGGTCAGGGAACGCGAATAGAGGACGGCGATCACGATGCCGAGCAGCACAATCGGAGCGCCGAACAGCACGGAAACCAGTGCCGTGTCGCGAAGATTCGCCGCGACCTCATCCTCGCCGATGAGAGCGAAGACCGCCCAGCGGGTGCCGGCGAATTCGAGTGGCACCCCGGCGGCAAGGCTGGTCATGTCGCGATAGCCAGAGAGGGTGCCGAAGGCGTCCCGGCCTTCCATGACCACCGGCAGCATCGCCGTGTCGACCTTCGCGGAAAGGATGTCCTTCTCAGGCGTCAGCACACTGTCGTTCAGCAATGCGCCGGCGGAATCCACCAGAACGGTTTCGCCGGTTTCGCCCAAGCCTTTGCGGTTGGCGAAAAGGGTATCGAGGCGGTGGTTCGGCAGGCGGTAGGCGATGACGCCGATCGAGCGGCCGTTCATGGTGATCGGAACGGCAAGGAAGGAGGCGGGAGCGCCGTTCGAGGGCGCATAGGCGGCAAAGCCGGACATGGCGACGGCGTTCGGATCCTTGGCGGCGACGATCTTGGAGAAGACCTCCGCAAGGCCGGTATCCTTGTAGGGTCCCTTCGTCAGGTTGGTGCCGTAGTCCTTCTCCTTCTGGACCGAATGGACGACGTTGCCGTCGAGATCGATCATCAGGATGTCGTCATAGCCCTGCGCCTGCAGATGATTGAGATAATAGGCCTGGTACTGCTTGTGGGCGCGGTCGAACGCATCCTTCTTGGCACTGTCGAGCTTGTATTTTTCGCCGACGGGGTTCGGGTTCTCGTCAATATAGCGGCGGTGGAGCTCGGCGGCCGGGTCCTCGCCCAGGAATTTCCACGCCCCGGTGAAGCCGTAAAGCGCCTGCTGGGTGGTGACGTTCGAGGCGACCGCTGCGATATCGAGGCTTACGCTTTCGAGATAGCCCTTCGCTTCGTTGCGCCTTCCATCGGCCGTCGCTTCCAGCATCTGGTAGACCTGCTGGCGCAGTGCACGGCTTTCGAGAAAGAGCGTCAAGGCGACCGATGCGCTGATGGCGACGATGGTGAAGACCGCCGCCGCGAGAGGAAGCTTCCTGGAAATCCGCATTTAAAAAGGCTCCGTGACCGTGCCCGGAGAACCCGGGTCCGCTGGCAATGCGAAAGAGAATCTCGTGCGGAAGTTAGAAATCTCTTACCGCGAACGGAAAACCTGTGGGAGGCCGGGCGCGAAGATCGCAGTGCATAAAAAAATGCCCGGGACTGGGAGGGTCACCGGGCAAGTCGGCAGGGTTATTGGCAGTCACCCTGCGGGGATTGGGAGAGGGTCATTCGGACTTCACCGGCTGCAACGCACGGGTGGCGCGATGGCGCGCGATGCGGGCGAGGAGACGCGAAGGATCGTCCGCGATGCCGGAGGTCCGAAGAATGCTCTCGACATCGGCACGGGAAAGCCCGATGTCGCGCAGCAGCGCGTCGTCCAGGTCGGCAAGGCAGTTCGCGGCTCGTCGGTTCCGTCGCGCGCGCAGAACGGATTTCATCGCTTGCCAGGTTGCGGCGAGACGCGCGGCAAGCGTCGGCCGGGAGACCGCAAGATCGAGTTCTATCATCCGTTCGGTCGTGCTCATGGCGACAAAGTCCTTTCGATTTCGGCACGAATAGAGGCGGGCTCGTACCCGGAAAAGGGTAGAGCCAACCAGCGAGGTATGGAGGTTGGAGGAGCCGATGTCGGCGGCTCCGGTTGATTTGCAGGACGATGATGCTGAAAAGCTATTGATCAGTCCAACGAATGTTTCTAATAGTTATCATCAATCCATCTGATGGAATTCCCCCATGTCAGCTCCGCTCGATATCGACCAGCTCCAGACCTTCATCGCGATCGTGGACACCGGAAGCTTCACGAAGGCCGCGGCGCGTGTCTTCAAGACCCAGTCGGCCGTCTCCATGCAAATGCGGCGGCTCGAGGAACGCATCGGCAAGCAGCTCTTCATGAAGGACGGCCGCGGCAACCGGCTTACGGCGGAAGGGGAAAAGCTCCTCAATTACGCCCGGCGGATCATCCGGCTGAATTCGGAGGCCATTGCCGCCTTTGACGACAACCGGCTCGAGGGTACGCTGAGGATCGGCACGCCGGACGACTATGCCGACCGCTACATGCCGGAGATCATCGGCCGGTTCGCCAAGACACATCCGAACGTCGAGCTATACATCGTCTGCGAACCTTCGGTAGACCTCGCCGAAAAGATGGCCCGCGGCGAACTCGACATCGCCCTGGTCACCCACAATCCGCGCGCACGCAGCTCGGACGTGGTGCGCACGGAACCGCTCTGCTGGGTCGCGTCGGCGAACCATCCGCTGCGCGACGACGCGCCGGTGCCGCTCGCCGTCGGGCGGCGCGACTGCAACTGGCGCCAGCTCGCCTGCTCGGCGCTCGACGCCGATGGCCGCGACTACCAGATCCTGTTCACGAGCTGGTCCTCGACCGTTGTGGCTGCCGCCGTGCTTGCCGGGATGGCGGTCTCGGTCCTGCCGGAGTCGGCTTTACGCACCGGCATGAAGGTGCTGACGCAGGCCGACGGTTTTCCGCCGCTGCCGCCGGTGCAAATCGGCCTGATGAAGCGGCCGGGGCTTTCGACCTCGTTGATGAACGCCATCACCGACCACATCACCGCCTGCCTCGACAACATCACGCCTTCGGCAGTCGATGACGATCTCGACGGCGACGTGAAAACCTATCCGCGATACTATCCGCGGCTGCGTGCCGGCCACATGATCCCCGGCTGGTAAGCGCAGACGTATAGAGACGCACATCGACAGCAGAACGGGAACAGCCGGGGCGAACCCCGGCTGTTCCCGTTTCCGGCCAGCGCCCGAGTGCGGCGGGGGTGCCCAGCGCTCTGCTCGGGCCGGCTGCCGGTGCGCGCCCCTGGCGGCAGGCCGCGCACCGGTGTTGCTTTCGCTCGGCAATCAGGCGACGTCGAAGCGGTCCGCGTCCATCACCTTCGTCCAGGCCGCTACGAAGTCGTTCACGAACTTCTGCCGTGCGTCGTCCTGCGCGTAGACTTCGGCGAGCGCGCGCAGCTGCGAGTTGGCGCCGAAGACGAGGTCAATGCGTGTCGCCGTCCACTTCACCTCGCCGGACTTGCGGTCACGGCCCTCGAACAGGGTCTCAGCCTTCGAAGTCGGCGTCCAAGCCGTACCCATGTCCGTCAGGTTGACGAAGAAGTCGTTCGTCAGAACGCCCGGGCGTGTGGTGAAGACACCGTGCTGTCCGCCGCCGTGGTTGGCACCGAGGACACGCAGACCGCCGACGAGAACCGTCATTTCGGGCGCAGTCAGCGTCAGGAGTTGCGCCTTGTCGATGAGGAGTTCCTCGGGCGAAATGCTGAACTCGGTTTGCTGATAGTTGCGGAAGCCGTCGGCGACCGGTTCGAGAACGGCAAAGGCCTCGACATCGGTCTGCTCCTGCGTCGCATCGGTCCGGCCCGGCGTGAACGGAACCTCGATCGCGTGTCCCGCCGCCTTCGCCGCCTGTTCCACGGCGGCCGCACCGCCGAGAACGATCAGGTCGGCGAGCGACACCTTCTTTCCGCCGAGCTGGCCGTCATTGAAGGCACTGCGGACGCTTTCGAGAGTCTCCAGCACCTTCGCGAGCTGCTCCGGCTGGTTGACTTCCCAGTCCTTCTGCGGCGCGAGGCGGATGCGCGCCCCGTTGGCGCCGCCACGCTTGTCGGAGCCGCGGAAGGTGGAGGCAGAGGCCCAGGCGGTGGAAACGAGCTCGGCGATCGTCAGGCCGGAGGCGAGAATCCTGGCCTTGAGGTCGGCGATGTCCTTCGCATCGATCAGCGGATGGTCGACGGCCGGGACCGGATCCTGCCAGATCAGGTCTTCCGCCGGGACTTCCGGGCCGAGATAGCGGGCCTTCGGCCCCATGTCGCGATGGGTGAGCTTGAACCAAGCGCGGGCGAAGGCATCGGCGAACTTGTCGGGATTGGCGAGATAGTCGCGCGCGATCGGCTCGTAGACCGGATCGAATTTCAGCGAAAGGTCGGCCGTCGTCATCATCGGACGATGCCTCTTCGACGGATCGTGGGCGTCGACGACCATGTCTTCTTCATCGACATTTTTCGCCAGCCACTGGTGCGCGCCGGCCGGGCTCTTCACCAGCTCCCAGTCATATTTGAAGAGGACCTTCAGATAGCCCATGTCCCAGGTGGTCGGGTTCGGCTTCCAAGCGCCTTCAATGCCGCTGCCGATCGCATCGCCGGCCTTGCCGCTGCCATAGCTCGATTTCCAGCCGAGGCCCATTTCCTCGATCGGTGCGGCTTCCGGTTCCGGACCGACGAAGGCCGGATCGCCGGCGCCGTGCGCCTTGCCGAAGGTGTGCCCGCCGGCAATCAGCGCGACGGTTTCCTCGTCGTTCATCGCCATGCGCGCGAAGGTTTCGCGAACGTCGCGGCCGGAGGCGACCGGATCGGGATTGCCGTTCGGACCTTCCGGGTTCACGTAGATCAGGCCCATCTGCACGGCGGCGAGCGGGTTCTCCAGGACGCGTTCGCCGGTATAGCGCTTGTCACCGAGCCACTCGGTCTCGGCACCCCAGTAGATGTCCTCCTCCGGCTCCCAGATGTCGGCGCGGCCGCCGCCGAAGCCGAAGGTCTTGAAGCCCATGGATTCCAGCGCGCAGTTGCCGGCGAGAATCATCAGATCGGCCCAAGAGAGCCGGTTGCCGTATTTCCGCTTGATCGGCCAGAGCAGACGGCGGGCCTTGTCGAGATTGACGTTGTCCGGCCAGCTGTTGAGCGGCGCGAAGCGCTGGGTGCCGGTGGAAGCACCGCCACGACCGTCACCCGTGCGATAGGTGCCGGCGCTGTGCCAGGCCATGCGGATGAAGAGCGGCCCGTAATGCCCGTAGTCGGCCGGCCACCAGTCCTGGCTGTCGGTCATCAGCGCGTAGAGATCGGCCTTCACCGTCTTCAGGTCGAGCTTTCCGAATTCCGCGGCATAGTCGAATGCCGGGCCCATGGGGTCGGAAAGCGCCGAGTTCTGATGGAGAATTTTCAGGTTCAGCTGGTTCGGCCACCAGTCGCGGTTGGAGCGCATCGATACATTCGTGGCTCCGTGCACGACAGGACACCTGGCCTGGCTGTCGTTTATCTCCTTGAGCTTCGCGTCCATGTTTGCCTCCTGTTTGGCAGCAGCTGTTGTCTTCGGACGCCAGCTTCTTCCAGGTAGATGATAATTTCCAATTGTATTTAGTGTACGTGACGATAAGATAAGCTTATCATGATTACCATTCGTCAAATGCGCTACTTCGAAGCGCTCGCCGCCACCCTGCACTTCGGCCGCGCGGCCGAAATGGTGCATGTCAGCCAGCCGGCCCTTTCCGCGCAGATCATGGAGATGGAGAAGCACCTGGGGGTGGTTCTTGTAGAACGGACACGCGGGGCGACACTGCTGACGGCCAAGGGCGAGGAAATCCTTGTGCACGTGCGCGGTGTGCTCGCCGGCATCGACCGGCTGGAGGAAGCCGCCCGCCGCAGGGGCGGCATGCTGGAAGGCATGATCCGCATCGGCATCATCCCGACGGTTGCGCCCTATCTCGTGCCGCAGATGGTGCCGTATCTCAGGCGCGAGCACCCGCTGATCGAAATCGAACTCAAGGAAGCCGTGACCGACCGGCTGCTCGGCGACCTCGCCGAGGGCAGGCTCGACGCGGTGATCGCCGCCCTGCCCGTCGAGGCGGACAATGTCGCGACCCGCAGCCTCTTCACCGACCGTTTCTTCGTCGCGATGGCCGACAACGAAAGCGACGTGCTTGTCTCGCCGCTCGCCGAAACGCAGGTCGACCCGAACCGGCTGCTGCTGCTCGAAGAGGGGCACTGCCTGCGTGACCAGGCGCTCGCGGTCTGCAAGACCGCGAACAAGAGAAATCTCGTCAATGTCGGCGCGACCTCGATGACGACCCTTCTGCAGATGGTGTCGCACGACATGGGTATGACGCTCATTCCGGAAATGGCCGTCGATACGGAAACGGCGCGCACCGCGATCCGCATCGTTCCCTTCGCCGACCCGGCCCCGGCGCGCGAGATCGGCCTTGTCTGGCGGCGGTCGAGCCCGCGCCGGCAAGACATGGAGGCATTGGCCGCGGGCATCGTGGCGAGCCGCGGCAAGCTCCGGGCGGGTGGGCGTGGTCACCAGGAGTCCGACGGCCTCCCGTCGGGCTCAGTTCATGAACCAACCATGGCTGACGACGAGTGACTGCCCCGTCAGCGCATTGGTCTCGAAACCGGCAAACATCAGCGCGACCTCGGCGACGTCCTCGACCGTGGTGAATTCACCATCCACGGTTTCGCCGAGCATCACCTTCCGGATCACGTCATACTCGGAAATGCCGAGTTCCTTCGCCTGTTCGGGGATCTGCTTGTCGACCAGCGGCGTCCGCACGAAACCGGGGCAGATGACGTTGGCTCGTATGCCGGACGAACCGCCTTCCCTGGCCACCACCCGCGCCAGCCCGAGCAATCCGTGCTTGGCGGTGACATAGGCCGATTTCAGCGGCGAGGCCTCGTGCGAATGCACCGACCCCATGTAGATGATGGCGTCACCTCCCTGGCTCTTCATCTGCGGGATGCACGCTTTCGTGGTCAGGAAAGCGCCGTCGAGATGGATCGACAGCATCTTCTTCCAGTCGGCGAAGGGGAAATCCTCTATTCTGTGAACGATCTGGATGCCGGCATTCGATACCAGGACATCGACCCGTCCCCACTTCGCAACCGTCTTCGCCACGCCAGCATTGACCGCCACCTCGTCCGTGACGTCCATGGCTATGCCGAAGGCTTCGCCCGCGCCGATCGATGTCAGGGCTTCGGCCGCCGCCCGGGCCTGGTCTTCCTTCAGATCGGCGATGACGACCTTCGCGCCCTCTTCCACATAGCGCTTTGCGATTGCATGGCCGATGCCACTGGCCGAGCCGGTGATGATGCAGACTTTACCCTTGAGCTTCATGGTCGTTCTCCTTGTTGCCAGGTCTCGAGGCCGTGCGCCCCGCGGGGCGCCGATACCGGACGGCGGGGTGGTATCAGCTCTTTCCATGCCGTTCGTGGGCAAGGTCAAAAATCTGGATTCCGTCGCGCGGCCGGCCACGGTTTTTCCACTTGTCATGATTGAGCGTGTGCATGACGTCGTCGTAACCCGCTGCCCAATGCTCCGTCATCGAAGCCCGGGAAAATTCGGCATCCATAGCGTGCGTGGCAGAGGCCGCCCGCCGATGGATGAGGTGCACGATCGTCACGTCGTATTCGACGCCGATGGATCTCAGAATTCTGGCATCCTCGTCATCGGCGAATTCCGGCGGCAGTCTTTCGAGGAGCCGCTTGGCGGCGCGGCGGACGACCTGCTTGCGGGCAAATTCGTCGGTGTTCAGGCGCGTCCGGCTGGAATAGCGGATCTCCTTGATACGGCTCTCCGCCTCGAAATGATCCTTCGGCATGGCGCCGCGCGCGCTGAAGAGGTCGATCTGGAAGATCTCCATGTTGCGCTCGGAGCCATTGGTGGAAAGGACATACTGCAGGGGCGTGTTGGAGACGAGACCGCCGTCCCAATAGTAGCGGCCATCGATCTCCACTGGTGCGAATCCTGGCGGCAAGGCGCCCGAAGCGGCGATATGTCGGGCATCCAGGGTCTGGCGACGGCTGTCGAAATAGGCGAAATTGCCTGACACGACCTCGACCGCACCGAGACTGATACGGGTCCGACAATTGTTCAGAAGGTCGAAATCAACCAGTTCCTCCAATGTCTTGAGCAAGGGCTCAGTGTCGTAGAAGCTGATGGCCGCGTCGCGATTGTAAAGGATCTGGTATGGCGTATAGAGGCGCGGCGAAAAGAAACCGGGTATGCCGGTGAGCGCTCCGGCCATCACCGAAATCTCGTTGGAGATACGGCGAAGATCGGCACCGTCATGGCCGAGTCCGAAGGTCAGGTTCGACGAGACCTTGTCCCAGAACGTCCGGAGATTTTCGACGCGGCGTTCCTTTGGAGCACCGGCGATCAGCGCGGCGTTGACGGCACCGATCGAAATACCCGCGACCCAATCGGGGTCGATGTCATGTTCGTGCAGCGCCTCGTAGGCGCCCGCCTGATACGCCCCGAGCGCGCCACCACCTTGAAAGACAAAGATCTGTTCGCATTTGGAATTCGACATGGTGCCCTGCAACTTGAATATTGCACTGCACCATAAAATAGGAAGTTCTGAACGCCTCGCCAGAACAAGGAGCGGCCCAAGCCGCTCCTTGCATTCACGTTTCGGTGTACGCGCGCTGGCTCAGTTGAGATCGAGAACGATACGGCCGTCGATCTTGCCTTCTTCCATGCGATGGAAGATGTCGTTGATGTTCTCCAGCTTGTCCCAGGAGAAGTGCGAGGCGACCTTGCCCTCGCCTGCGAAGACCAGCGATTCCTCGAGATCCTGGCGGGTGCCGACGATGGAGCCGCGCACGGTGATGCGCTTCAGCACGGTGTCGAAGACCGGCAGCGAGATGAAGCCCGGCGGCAGGCCGACCAGCGCCATGGTGCCCTTGGAGCGAAGAAAGCCATAGGCCTGTTCCATCGCCTTCGGGGAGACGGCGGTGACGAGCGCGCCATGCACGCCGCCGGTCGCCTTCTGCACCTGCTCGATCGCGTCGGCGGCGCGGCCGTTGACGGTGATGTCGGCGCCGAGTTCCTTCGCAAGCTTCAGCTTTTCATCGAAAATGTCGGCGGCCACCACATGCATGCCCATGGCCTTGGCGTACTGCACCGCCATGTGGCCCAAGCCGCCGATGCCGGAGATCACCACCCATTCGCCGGGGCGTACTTCGGTTTCCTTGAGCCCCTTGTAGACGGTGACGCCGGCGCAGAGCACCGGAGCCGCGGGGCCGAATTCGAGGTTGTCCGGCAGACGACCGACGAAATCCGGATCGGCAAGACCATACTGGGCGAAGGTGCCGTTGACCGAATAGCCGGTGTTCTGCTGGCTGCCGCAGAGCGTCTCCCATCCGGTGCGGCATGGCGTGCAGCAACCGCAGGCGGTGTGCAGCCACGGCACGCCGACGCGGTCGCCTTCCTTGATGCGGGTGACGCCGGCGCCGAGCTTGGCGACATAGCCGACGCCCTCATGCCCGGGGATGAACGGCGGATTGGGCTTGACCGGCCAGTCGCCGTTCGCCGCGTGCAGGTCGGTGTGGCATACACCCGTCGCCTGATACTTAACGAGAATCTGGCCCGGACCGGGATCCGGTATCGCCATTTCCTCGATCACCAGCGGCTTGCCGAATGCCCGCACGACGGCGGCTTGCATACTCGATGCCATTCTTTTCCTCCTCGACAGAAATCGTGTTGCGGAATCATCTGGCCGTCGGGGGATTCCCGTCACGACGTATGCATCCTATCGTTGTCCCGATCGAGTTTCTTGATCCGGGTCAAGTCTGCCGTGCTTCACGATGATTTGTGTCGCAGGGTTGCGACAGCCCCGGAAGGATTCCGGCACCGTCGCAACAGGGACTGCTCAGGCGAGGTACTTCTTCAGGAAGGCAACCGTCCGCGACCAGGCGAGGTCGGCCGCCGCCTTGTCGTAGCGGGCGGCGGAGGTGTCGTTGTTGAAGGCATGGTTCACGCCCTCATAGACATGGAGCTCGTACGTCTTCTTGTTTGCGTCGAGTGCCTCCTTGTAGGCGTCGATGCCGGCATTGATGCGCTCGTCGAGCCCGGCATAGTGCAGGAGAAGCGGCGCCTGAATGGATGGCACCTGATCGGCAGGAACCTGGGCGCCATAGTAGGCGACCCCCGCCCCGAGCGCCGGCGAGGCGACCGCCAGACGGTTCACCATGCCGCCGCCCCAGCAGAAACCGACGGCGCCGGCATTGCCGTTGGAATCGGCGTGTCCGGCAAGATAGACGCGCCCCGCCTCGGCGTTGTTGACGGCTGCAACCATGTCGAGAGTGGTGAACATCTCCCGCGCCTTGTCCTCGTCATCCGGTGTGCCGCCGTAGGGCGACAGGAAATCCGGCGCAAGCACGACGAAACCCTCCAACGCCATGCGACGGGCGACGTCGCGGATGTGCGGATTGAGGCCACGGTTTTCGTGGATGACGATGACGCCGGGCAGCGGGCCTGCGGCATCCTTGGGTCGGACGAGATAGCCCTGCATCTCGGTTGTTCCGCCGGGATAGGTCACATCCTCGGCATTCAGGCGGGCGTCGCCCTCGGGGACAACGGCGGCGCTCGCCTTGCTGGCGGCAAGCAGCGGCGCGATCGTGGCCGCCGCCACCCCCGAGCCGGCAAGTGCCGTCAGTCTCTCCATGAAAGCGCGACGATCCAGAGTAAGATGAGTGTATTCGTCATAGGCGTCGATCATCGCCTGAGTGATTTTCGGCGTGTCCATGATGCTCCTCCGTTCAGGGTATCTGGATGGCGGCCCGAACGCAGGCGCGCCGCAGGCAGGATAGTGCCCACCGGCGATTTCGGGCAACACATCTTCGTTACCGGTCCTCGGAACGGCCCGAGAACACCGTGACGCGCAGCGCAAGCAGCAGCGATACGAACAGCAGCACGAATTTGACGCGCGTCACCCACGGCAGGATCTGCGGCAGGGTTTCGGCAAGCCACGGACCCGGCTCGGCCGGCGGGAAATAGCTCAGGAACCCGAAATTCTCGAGATAGTCGAAGACGCCGTAGGCGACCGGAACGAGGCACAGCAGCCAGGCATAGCGGACATCGAGGCGTCTGCCGTAGAGCACGACGCCGGGGGCATGACCGCGAAGGATCAGGCAGAGCGAGAGGGTGAGCACGAACGGCAGAACGAGGTCCGGGCCAAGATACATCAGCTGAAGCAGATCGCGCGCCTCGGCCCGTGCCGGATCGGCCAGCGCCGACTGAAGGCCCTGCACTGCATCGGCCTCGTAGCCGGACAGTCGGGCATCGAGGAAGCCCCCTGCCCCGCTAAGGCGCTGGAACTCCGGATCGAGCCCGAAGAACATCCAGGCGAGAAGGGCACCCGAGAGGGCGAGCAGCAGCAGGATCACCTTGTTCGTTCCCATCTGCCGCTCCCCTCCATCTACTCGCCTCAGGCGCCGGCGCCGGGGTAGTTGGGGCTTTCGCGCGTGATGGTGACGCCGTGCGGATGGCTTTCGCGCAAGCCCGCACCCGAGATGCGGACAAAGGTCGCCTTCGCCTGGAAGTCCTTGATGTCGCGGCCGCCGACATAGCCCATGGCCGCCTTGAGGCCACCCGCGAGCTGGTGCAGCACGGCCGAAACCGGACCCTTGTAGGGAACCTGGCCCTCGATGCCTTCCGGCACCAGCTTCAGCGTGTCGCGCACTTCCGCCTGGAAGTAGCGGTCGGCCGAGCCGCGGGCCATGGCCCCGACGGACCCCATGCCGCGATAGGCCTTGAAGGAGCGGCCCTGGTAGAGGAAGACCTCGCCCGGGCTTTCGTCCGTGCCGGCGAGCAGCGAGCCGACCATGACCGCGGAGGCGCCGGCGGCGATCGCCTTGGCGAGGTCGCCGGAGAACTTGATGCCGCCGTCGGCGATCACCGGAATGTCGCTCTTGGCCGCCTCTTCGGCAGCGGCCATCACGGCGGCGAGCTGCGGCACGCCGACGCCGGCGACGATGCGCGTGGTGCAGATCGAGCCGGGGCCGATGCCGACCTTGATGCAGTCGGCGCCGGCTTCGATGAGCGCGCGGGTGCCTTCGGCGGTCGCGACGTTGCCGGCGATGATGCGCACCGAGTTGGACATCTTCTTGACAACGCCGACGGCATCCAGAACCTTCTGCGAGTGGCCGTGCGCGGTGTCGACGACGATCACATCGACGCCGGCATCGATCAGGCGCTCGGCGCGCTCGCGTCCGTCCTCACCGGTGGAGATCGCGGCGGCGACGCGCAGGCGTCCGTGGAGGTCCTTGGCGGCGTTGGGGTTGAGCTGGCTCTTCTCGATGTCCTTGACGGTGATCAGGCCGACGCAGCGGCCGTCGCCGTCGACCACCAGCAGCTTCTCGATGCGATGGCTGTGCAGCAGGCGCTTGGCTTCCTGCTGGTCGACGCTTTCCTTGACGGTGACCAGGTTTTCCTTGGTCATCAGTTCGTAGATCTTCTGCGAGGGATCGGAAGCGAAGCGGACGTCGCGGTTGGTCAGGATGCCGACGAGGCGGCCGGGACGGCCACCGTTTTCCACGACCGGAATGCCGGAAATGCCGTGGGCCTTCATCAGCGCCAGCGCCTCGGCGAGCGTCGCGTCCGGGCCGATGGTGACCGGATTGACGACCATGCCGCTTTCGAACTTCTTGACCTGCCGGACCTCCTCGGCCTGTTCGCTCGGCGTGAGGTTACGGTGGATGACGCCGATGCCGCCGGCCTGGGCCATGGCGATTGCAAGACGGCTTTCCGTCACCGTGTCCATGGCGGAGGAGAGGATCGGCAGGCTGAGATCGATGTCCTTGGCAATCCGCGTCGCGATGTTGGTCTGCCCCGGCATGACCTCGGAATGTCCCGGCTGCAGAAGGACATCGTCGAAAGTCAGGGCTTCGGCTCCCGTCGCCGAAATTACGATGCGTGACATTGCCAATTTCCTCTTTTCAAAAAATGCAGTGGCTCTCCGGGACGAATCGTCCGCCCGGCTGCTCCTGCAGGACAACGTGGAAGTTGGCGAGGGCTGGTAACACGTCTATGACAGGAAGGGAACAGAAAAATCCGTAGGCGCACGAGTGCCTGGTTCTTTTGGCTTGACGACAGCGCTGCCTGCGCATGGCGAGTGCCGGACCCGCCGCCGCAAGCGGCGACGAACCCGTCACGCACATGTGAACCTCCACGCCAAGGCAAGCCGATTCGTCGTTGGCAAGGAGAGCAAACCTCGGGTAGAAAGGGCGCCTCGCGACGCACCGGCGAAAGCCCCCTCCTTCCCGTGAGCACTGCCCGCATGAACCGCATCGTTCCACTGATCCTCGCCGTCGCGCTGTTCATGGAGCAGATGGATTCGACCGTCATCTCGACGGCGCTGCCGGCGATCGCCGCCGACCTCGGCGTCGGGCCGATCACGCTGAAGCTCGCCCTCACCTCCTATATGGTGGCGCTGGCGATCTTCATTCCGGCGAGCGGCTGGATGGCCGACCGGTTCGGCGCGAAAATCATCTTTCGCGTGGCGATCCTCGTCTTCATGGCCGGCTCCGTCCTCTGTGCCGCCTCCGGATCGCTGCTCGCCTTCGTCGCGGCCCGTTTCCTGCAGGGAATGGGCGGCGCGATGATGACGCCGGTCGGACGCCTCGTGCTCCTGCGCACGACGGAGCGACGCGAGCTCGTCTCGGCGATGGCGCTGCTGACGATCCCTGCCCTCATCGGCCCGCTGAGCGGTCCGCCGATCGGCGGCTTCATCACGACCTATTTCAGCTGGCACTGGATTTTCCTGATCAACCTGCCGATCGGCCTTGCCGGCATCTGGCTCGCGACCGTCCACCTGCCCGAAGTGCCACCGGTCGAAACGCCGCCGATCGACTGGCGCGGCTTCGCGCTGAGCGCGCTTGCCGCCTCCGGTGTCGTCTTCGGCCTTTCGGTGATGAGCCTGCCGGCGCTACCGCCGGCCGCCGGCATCGGGGCGACGGCACTCGGCCTCGCCGCCGGTCTCCTCTATGTCGGCCATGCGCGGCGCCATCCGACACCCCTTCTCGACCTCGGCCTCTTCCGCAACGCCACCTTCCGCATCGCGGTTACCGCCGGGACGATCTTCCGCATCGCCGCCGGGGCAATCCCCTTCCTGATGCCGCTGATGCTTCAGCTCGGCTTCGGCCTCACGCCCTTCCAGTCCGGCCTCATCACCTTCGTCGGGGCGATCGGCGCGATCACGACCAAGTTCCTCGCCCGCCGCGTCTTCGCGGCTGCCGGCTTCCGCACCGTGCTCATTGTCGCGGCGATCACCGGCGCGGCGACGACGGCGGCGAACGCCTTCTTCACGCCCGGCACGCCCTATCCGCTGATCATGGGCGTGCTGCTTGCCGCGGGCTTCTGCCGATCCTTCTTCTTCACCGGCATCAATGCGCTGAGCTATTCGGAGATCGGCGACGCAGAGGCGAGCCAGGCCACGTCGATGAGTTCGGTGCTGCAGCAGGTGAGCCTGGCGCTCGGCGTGGCTGCGGCCGCCGCCATTCTCGAAGGAAGCACAGCACTCAAGGGCCGGGCGCTCGGGCTTGCCGATTTCCATCTCGCCTTCGCCGTGGTGGCGGGGCTTTCGCCGCTGGCAGTGCTACCCTTCCTGCGGATGCCGCGCGATGCGGGCGCGAATGTCTCCGGCCACGGACGAACGCACGAGCCCGACAGCGTCGCGGTGAAATAGGCTCTATTCCGCCCTTTCGCAGACGGCGGCGAGCTTGTTTCCGTCCGGATCGCGGACAAATGCCGCGTAGAAATTCGGGTGGAAGGGTCGCAGTCCCGGAGGACCTTCGTCAGTACCACCGTTCGCCAGCCCAGCCTTATGGAATGCGTCGACGGCAGCGCGGCTTGGCGCTTCGATCGCCATCGTCGTGCCGTTGCCGAAGGTGGCGGACTTGCCGTCGTAGGGTTTCGTCACCCACAGGCGACAGCGGTGGTCGCCGGAGGTTGCATAACCGATCTCGTCCGCCTCTGTAACCCTGCGTTCATAGCCGAGTGCCGCGAGAACGGCATCGTAGAAACGTGCGGAGCGTGTGAGATCGTTCGTTCCAAGCGTTACGTAGAGGAGCACGGATTTCACCGGTCCTGTTCGTCGGCCTCTTCAGCCGTCGCGGGCTTGCGCCCCTTGAACCCCTTGGCAAGCAGGAACATCTCGACCGATTCGGAGCGCGAGGCGCCGGGTTTCACATGCACGACCTGGCGGAAGTTCTGCTTGAGGAGAGTGAGAAGCTCCCGTTCCGTGCCGCCCTGGAAGGTCTTGGCGAGAAAATGTCCGCCCTCGGCGAGCACTTCGATGGCGAAATGCGCCGCGACCTCACAGAGATGCATGGTGCGCAGGTGGTCGGTCTTCTGGTGGCCGGTGGTCGGGGCGGCCATGTCGGAGATCACCAGATCGGGCGTGCCGCCGACGGCCTCGATGAGCTTTTCCGGCGCTTCCGGATCGAGGAAGTCGAGCTGCAGGATCTTCACGCCCGGCAGCGGCGCCATTTCGAGGAAGTCGATCGCCGCGACCCGCACGTCCGCGTCGGTCGACCCGGTGACGTTGGCGGCGATCTGCGACCAGCTTCCCGGCGCAGCACCGAGGTCGATGATGCGGCGAGCGCCCTTCAGGATGTTGTGCTTCTCGTCGATTTCCAGCAGCTTGAAGGCCGCGCGGGCACGATAGCCCTCGAGCTTGGCGCGCTGGACGTAAGGGTCGTTGATATGCCGCTCCAGCCAGCGGCGCGACGAGGCCTTGAGCTTGGTCTTCTTGACTTTCTGGCCGAGCTTGCGGCCGGTGCGATTTCCGGCGATCGGAGCCTTGGTCATCTTCGTTCTTTCCTGTTCAGCGCCCGCGCTCGCGGAAGGGGCGACGGCTGCGCCCACGCCGCCAGACGCCGTCGTCGGCCATCATGTCGGTGAGCAGGCCTTCCCTCAAGCCCCTGTCGGCCACCCGCATGCGCGGCGACGGCCAGCGGCGGCGGATCGCCTCGAGGATCGCGCAGCCGGCAAGCACGAGGTCGGCGCGGTCGGGACCGATGCAGGGGTTGGCCGCGCGGCCCTGGTAATCCCAGGAGAGCAGTTTCGCCTGCATGGCGCTCACCTCGGCATCCGAGAGCCAGAGACCGTCAACCCGGCGGCGGTCATAGCGCGGCAGGTCGAGATGCACGCCGGCGAGCGTGGTGACCGTGCCGGACGTGCCGATCAGGTGGAAATCCTCCGGCACCGCACCATCTTCCGTACCGTCGAGCGGCGGGCAGTCGAAGCGGGCGAGCATCTCCTCGACCTCCACCGTCATCGCCTCGAAGACGTCCGGGGTCACGTCGCGGCCGCCATGACGCTCGGAGAGCGTCACCACGCCGACCGGCAGCGAGGTCCAGTGGGTGATGTGGTTGGCAAGCCGGCTCGAACGGTTCTCACCGATGCGGATGACGGCGATCTCGGAGGAGCCGCCGCCGATGTCGAAGAGCACGACCGACCGCGCTTCGCGGCCGACCAGTGAGGAGCAGCCGGAAACGGCGAGCCGCGCTTCCGTCTCGCGGTTGATGATTTCGAGTTCGAGGCCGGTCTCCACCGTCACGCGGCGCAGGAATTCCTCGCCGTTCTCGGCAGCACGGCAGGCCTCGGTAGCGATCAGCCGCATGCGGCGGATCTGCCGGCCGGAGAGTTTTGCCGCGCAGACACGCAGCGCCTCGACCGCCCGGTCCATCGCCTCCGCCGAAAGCCGGCCGCTCGCGGCAAGCCCCTCGCCGAGGCGTACGATGCGCGAAAAGGCGTCGACGACACGGAACTGCCCGGGGCGGGTCGGCTGGGCAATCAAGAGCCGGCAATTGTTGGTGCCGAGGTCCAGCGCCGCATAAAGATCGTTGGACCACTGCGAAACGGCCGCCGGCGGACGCGGGCGTTCCGTCGGCTGCGGTTGCGCCGGCTTGGCCGGCAGAGGCGCCTTGGCGGGAGCGGCGGCCGGCACCGGCGAGGCCTGCTGGGCGGTGGCCGGCTTGCCTGAGGCGAGCGGCCGACCCTGCAGGCTGCGGCGATTGCGGTTGCGACGGCGCTTCTTTCCCGGTTTTCCAGGATGGGAATGCTCGGCCTCTGGCGCAGGCGCCGCCGTCTTGTCGGCATTTGCGGAATGCGGCAGATCGATCGGCTGCTTTTGACCCGAACGGTTGCGTCGCCGGCGCTTTCGCTTGCGAACCGGCTCGTGCGCCTGGTTGGTTGCGGAACGTCCAGCCGGAGCCGACGTCGCCGCCTGCCCCTCGCCGGCCACGACGGCGGCGCCCGAAACCTTCGGCGCATTCGTCCTGGCCTTCCCGCGCCGGAGGGTTGCCTCCCCGTTGCGGCTTTCTGCCGACGCCCCCTCGCTTGACGGCCTGAGGCCGCGATCGGGGTCTGTCACGTATCTATTCCGTTGCGCCGCGCAAGGCCGACTGCGGCATGCCGCTGGCGCCATATTCGATTTTCGTTGGCGCGATAATATCAGCGGGTCCGGTTTTAGCCAAACTGTTTTTCCGCCGGAATTCGGCGCGTAACCGGTCCTGATCGAGCGTCTTCGCGGCGGCGGAATTTTTTCCGATTTTTTTGAGAACGGGTATTTGCAAGCCGAACGCTTTTGTTTATAAGCCCGGCTCACCGGCAGGCGTTACCCAACGCCCTTGCAGTTCTCTTGGGGAATAGTTCAACGGTAGAACGACGGACTCTGACTCCGTTAATCTTGGTTCGAATCCAGGTTCCCCAGCCATTCCTTCTTTTTCCTTATATTTCAGTGACTTAATCGGTCGACCGAAAAGGCAACCGGAACAGTTTTCCGCATCACTTTTCCGTATCATGCCGACCCGAGGCTAGCGGCCGGGCATTCTCGCGATCAGCGCCTCCCTCTCTGTCACTCCTCTGAGTCCCGATCGGGGTGATTTCCGCACCTGCCCAACGATTCCAGCATCAATCGTCCCGTTCGGTTCTTTTTCGTGCAATTCCCCGATTATTGTGCTTCAATCATCCCGAAAGGGATGAATCACATGGCCACAGTCTCCGACAGCTTGGCACTCGGCCAACTGATCCGCGCTGAGCGAAAGCGTCAGCAACTCACCCAGGAGCAGCTCGCAGGCGTCGCAGGCGTGGGCGTTCGGTTCGTCCGTGAGCTCGAAAGCGGCAAAGAGAGCTGTAGGCTTGGTCTTGCATTGATCGTCCTGCAGACGCTCGGCTTGACCGTTAGCATCACCAACCGCGGCGCGTCCTCATGAGCCGCGTGCTGGACGTCTACCTCAAAGACCGAAAGGCAGGCGAGCTCAAGCAGGACGACGACGCCTCGTTGACCTTCACCTATAACAGCGACTACCTCGCCACTGATCCCATGGCGCTTTCCGTCTCCCTGCCGTTGCAGGAAGAACCGTTCAACGACCGCGTCGTTCGCCCCTTCTTTTCCGGTCTCCTGCCGGATGAGAACGCGAGGCGTCGCCTTGCGGCCGCCCTCGGCATTTCCTCCAACAACGCTTTTGGACTGCTTGAAATCATCGGAGGCGAATGCGCCGGCGCCCTGACGCTTCTTCCGCATGGGTCGAACCCGGCGGTCTCCACAACGGAGGATGACGAGCCACTTGACGAGAAGCGTCTCGAGGAGATCCTGTCGCTGCTACGGCAACGACCACTGCTTGGCGGGGAAGCTGGCGTGCGCCTCTCGCTGGCCGGCGCTCAGGACAAGCTCGCGGTCGCCATCGTCGAGGGTCAGGTGACACTACCGCGAGGCGGGCGTCCGACTACACATATCCTGAAGCCCTTTATCGACGGACTGGATGGCACCGTCGAAAATGAAGTCTTCTGCATGAAACTCGCGCGGCGTCTTGATCTCGATGCCCCCCGGGTATCGAAAGGCGTCGCCGGCAAGATCGACTACTTCCTGGTCGAGCGCTACGATCGCATCATGCATCCCGACGGCCGGATTGAACGTGTGCATCAGGAGGACTTCTGCCAGGCGCTGAGCGTGCCACCGGAACTCAAATACGAGGAAGAAGGCGGCCCGGGCGTGAGCCAATGTCTGCAGCTAATCCGAAGGACCACGGGGAGCCCCGCGGCAGAGACACTGCGCTTTCAGCGAATGCTGATGTTTCACTACCTGGTCGGCAACGCCGACGCCCACGCCAAAAACTACGCCCTGCTCTACCGCAGTCAGGTGCCCGACCTGGCTCCGATTTACGATGTTGTCTGCACGGCAGCCTACCCTCGTCTCTCCAAGAATCTGGCTATGGCGATCGGAGGCAGATCCTTGCCCGATACCATCCAGATGGCGCACTGGACCTCGCTAGTCCCCCCGACAAAAGCCGCAAAGCGAATGCTCGTTACAGAGCTGACTGGCATGGCGGATGAGATACTGCCGCAAGCCGACGCCTTGATTGAGGAGATGTCGGATGCCGGCACGTATCATGCGATCCTGAGAACCGTTAGGAAGGTGATTGAAACCCGCTGCGCGCTTGTCCGAAGGGCGGTGGACAAAGAGGGCCTGTGACGTTGGCCGGCTGCGCAGGCCCCACCACGGCCTTCAGCCCCGCCCAGCCCACCTAACCGGATCTCAGGTCATTGCCCACCGACGGCAGGGCGGGGAATGGCAGCGATCCTAGGGATCCATCGGGTGAGCGGTCCACGGATGAACGCCGCTCCAAGGCGTCAATCACCGACGACGGCTGAGCTTTTTGTAAGCGAGAAGTGCAAGCGCCATCGCCAGGATCATCAAGCCTATGGACGTGTAAGGGTCGTGGATATCCATGGTTCAGTCACCTCGTGTAGTGCGCGCGGCCCCCCCTGTCAGCTAGGGTCGCTGCCACGAAAACTCGATATTAACAACCATCTCGATCCTTATCTACCGCGAACCATCTCGGAGAAAAGGAGGTTTGCGAGAGAGCCGGAACGGGGATGGGGAACGGCAGCGATCCTAGGGATCGATCGATGGACTGGCCCCGCCAACGACAGGAAGAGAAGTTTCAGGTGATGCGTGAAGGTTGGACGCAGCGTCCATCATTGACGCGTTCAGCGTTGACGCTTGAAGCTCCACAACGCTTCCATGACGCGTCACTGGTGCTTCAATGATGCGTCAATGTACTGCCCCTGATGCTTCGATGAATGGCCCCGGCCTTGAGCAAGGGGAACGACAAACGGAGTCCCTAGCATCTAGCCTGGCGCCGACGACCGGGAAACTGCGGCTTTGTCGAAACTCCTAAAGGATAGCGCCATCCTTGATATTTAGAGTTGCTCACCCGTATTTGACTTGATCATCTCTAAAGGGGATCGTATAGTGTTGCTCACATACCCCTCCCCTTCCATCACCCTTCAAGAGCATCACCTACATGACCACCTATCGGACGTCCAAGCACGCAATCGCTTACATTCGCGTATCGACCCAGAAGCAGGGAGAGGCAGGGATCGGACTTGAGGCGCAGCGCGCGGCCATTCGCGCCTATGCTGATGAGGCCGGCGTCGAGATCATTGAATGGTTCCAGGATGTCGCCAGTGGTCGGGGCGAGAAGAACCTCAAGCTGAGAGACGATCTGCAGAAGGCGCTCGAGTTTGCCGAGGCTAACGGTGTCGACCTTCTTGTCGATCGGCTCGACAGGCTGTCTCGGAATACGAAGACCATCGAAGATATCATCCGGAAGAGGAAGGTGATGGTGATCTCGGTCTCGGAAGGGCGCACCAAGGATCGTCTTGTGCTCGCCAGTCGTGCAGCTCGTGCAGAACTTGAAGGCGAAAAGATCGCCGAGAGGACCAGCCGCGCGCTCAAGAGAAAGAAGGACGCCGGCGTGAAGCTTGGCAACCCGACGAACCTCCCCGAAGCCCAGAGGCTTGGCGCGGACGCAAACAAGCGCCGGGCAGAGGAGAAGATCAACGAGCTCGCCAACGCCATTCGGACGAATGGATGGCAGGATCTCACTGTCCCGGCCCTCGTCGATGCCCTGAACCGGATTGGTTTGAAGACCGGCCGCGGCGAGGCTTGGACTGCCGCAGCCCTTCGCAGGCCTCACCGGGCAGCCCTCGAGATTCTGAGAGAGTCAACGTCCGCTGAGATCCGACAGCACCCGAACTACGGGCGGTTCTGAACGCCATCGACGCCTTAGGAGCACTGACGTTCCAGCACTACGGAAATGCCCCAGCAGAGCGTAAGGGCGCGCTACGCTAGTCAGCGAGCTCCGGTGAGTCAGCAATAACCGCTACTTCTTCTTCGATGCGGACCGTCTTATGCGGATTCGCAGATGCCCGCCCTGGTGTTGTTCAATGTCGAACGCGTTCGTCTTCCGCACCAGATCACTCAGCTTTCGGAAGCAGTAGGTTCGTGCGTCGAAGTCCGAGGCCAGATTGGCGAGCTGCGTGCCAGCGGCCCCGAGTGGCACCCAGCCCTCCTCGCGTTCCATCTGTGAGATCACGTTCTTAATGATCGGTGTTGCGGCCTTCGGCTGCTGAAGGGGATGTTGGTGCCTGGGCCGACTCGGCACCGTTCGCGGCTACTGCCGGCAACACATTCTCTGTGTACATGAACCTACGACAGGCTTGTCGAAACTCTCTGGCGTCTTCAGCTCGCTGGCGATGTTCGCCCAACTGGGCTCGTCCAGATCCTGCGGCGGCCGCCCGCGGCGGTGGAACAGGCGACGCTGCAAAACGGCGTCGTCATCAAGGCCGGGCGGCAGGGGCCAGCATGACAGACCCTCTTCCCGAGCCCACAGAACGTAGGTCGACACGGTCGTTTTGCTGATTTTCAGCCGTTCCGAGATCGCCCGAACAAAAAGCCCCTGTTCGTGCCCCAGTCTCAAAATCGATCGAATGTCCTTCACACTCGTAAGTCTCGCCTGTTTCCGTCGCGCCATTCGCTCCACCTCGTTCAGATCGAGGTGCAGAATGACAGAGGCGGCGCGGGCGAAAGTCGATCTTTTGTCGCCGAGAAGACTGTCCGGGATTTACCGAAATCGCTGTCCGCGAATTAGCAAAATCCCTGTCCCGGATTTATCGAAAACCCTGTCCGCGATTTAATGGAATCGCTGTCCGCGAACTACCGAAACCCGCACCGCACCATCTTTGCGCCATGGCCCCACGAGAGCGCGGCCCAAGTGCGGCGGCCCCGAAAGATTTGTCAGATTGGATAGCCGGGGAAGGAATGGCCACGATCCTGGTCACCGGTTCTCCCCCACCATCGTCCAAGCCAAGGCTATGCCGGGACCTGAGGCTTCACCAATGCCCGAAGGAGGCGCCTGGCCGTCCCGTGGGGTTCCGCGACAGGACCGTCTTCCGCTGACCTGATCGCATCAAGCCACTTTTGCTCCTCGTCGGTGACCCAGAACATGCGTTCAAAGAGACTGATCGCGTCCTCGTCGTAGAACTGACGCAACGACAGCCGGAAGAGCTTGCGCCTGTCGCAGCCGAGCAAATCCGCCACCTCCTCGACGCGATCCAGAGGGAGCTTTGCTTCGCCTCTGATGACCATTTCGAAGAACCGGCCTCCGAGAAAGCCGTAACTCTTTTCTTCGAGATCGATAGCGGCAAGCTGTGCCTTCAGAAATTCTACCAGATCGTTTCGATCAGTCATGCTCGTGTCGCTCCTGCGCTTGTTCAGATACTGCATTTATAGCGTTCTGAACGCGGGACAGATTTGGCGTATCTGATCCAGAATCGAGTGCCGGCGTGGAACATTCGCATTCACACCCTTCGGGCCGAAGATTGCGCTCTAATAGCTCGATGACATGCCCGCCATAGAACTGCGCGAGACACAGCACGAGCATTCGCCGCTCGAGCGCCTCGTGGGGCTGAAGGATTTCGATGATGTCGACCAGTTGGTTTGGGTGTAGCCGCACGTATCCCTTGAGATAACGTTGCAGGCTGGACGGTTCGAACGAGCCGGCCTTTTCGAGGAACTCTTTTGTTTCGAGACCCCGCTCGCTCAACAGATCCCAGAGCAGTCTCAGCAACGTCATTCTTGCTTCAAGCATTGTCATTGATTGATGCCTTCTCCAGTTCCTTAACTGCCCGCCTGCGTTTCCAGCTTTGAAGCATCTTGTTGATCTTCGGCTGAACACGTCGCCGCGCTTCATCGCGATCCATGCCGGATAGCAGGAGCGTGTCGTAGTCGGTCATCTCGTGCCGGAGAAAGGTCTGCATCGTGATGCCCACGGCCTGGCCAAGAGGAGCTCGTCCCCAATCTCTGTTGGCGATCTCGTTCGCGAGATATTCGACAGCGAAATCCGGGCAGCTGGGGTGATGACGGCGCAGATACCGCTTGATTGTACGTATGGAGAACCTTGGCATAGACGTCCTCGATTGGTGAGGACATCTATCTATTCGGACGTATTGGAAAATGATACAAAAGTAAGCGCTTACTTACGCTTGTTATCCACAGCTTTTAGGCAACGTCAATCTGTACGTGACGTGTGTTGAAACTCGACGTCTTAGGAAAACCCCTGCGTTCTGATGGGGATGCCTTTTGTGCCGGCAAACACCCGGCACCCTATCCTCCCATACCTGATTTCGAACATCCCATTCCAAATCACTACGGTTACATTCGCGGCAAGGAACCTTTACATCGGCTGGGGCAAGAGCGCTCAAATTGCTCTGAAAGCCATTTGGGGACCTGCGATGTAAAGGTCTGGACACCCTAAGCTCGCTCTTTTTGGCTCCCAACCTTGACAGACCTTTACATTTTCTTGACGGGGAACGCCGATTTTCGAGATTTTGGGTCGATGTAAAGGTTGAACGGATCGTTCGCTTGACGAGGCCGCTATCCGCCACACAGCGCAATTACGACGTCGATATCAAGTGGAATGAGATCACGCTGTGAGAGCGATCTTGCGACATTTCCGGAAGCACCATTCCGCTGGACAGCCTTGCCGCCCAGTGCCGAAAACGTATCCCGGAAGGAAGCGAGCGGACGGACGAATGCGACAACAATTCCTTCCGCACTAGCTTTGCAGAGTTGGCCATTACGCACATTTGTCACTGGATGACATTGATAGCCGATTTCCACTTTGAAAGCCGTAGGAGCATTAGTGCCGCGACCTGGTCTTGCCTGGGTCAGATAAACGACGGGTAACCTCCTTTAAGGGCCGACCGGAAGCAGTCGGCCGGCCCTCCCTAACGTTACAAGGAGATGTCAGAGAGCTCGCGCCGAACCCGCGTGACGTCCTCGGACATATCGTATTCGTAGGCAGCCCCCTCAAGCTGATAGCGCAGCCAATCAAGCGCGGCGATCGCTGCGTTCGCGTTTCCCCGGTGGAGCTTCTGCTCGTCAGTCAACTCATCCCAATCGTTAGCGTCACCGACCCAGTTGCCGCGACTGTCGCGCTCCATGATCTCTCCGCGGTAGACATCCGGATAATAGTCAGAGATCTCGCGGAGTTCTGCCGCTTCCTTGGGATCCCTGCCGTCTGCCTGCCGTGCAAGCAGAAGGTAGAACTCCCGAAACGAGAAGATCATTCCCTTAGAGCCGACCTTCTTCTGGATCTCCTCCGGGTAAGGAAGGATGAAGCTGGCGCAATTCATAGTGGGGACGAAAGGTTCAGACATATTGGTATCCTCATTGAGAGCTAAGGGCCGGCACCATGCCGGGATCCTTTGCCCTCGGAGGACCTGCCATTTGGAACCGGCGTGGTGTAGACGTTCATCGAAGTCCGGCTGCTCGTCATGCTATCTCTCCTTGCTCATGCCGGCACTTATAGCGGCGCGCCTGCCGGGATGCACAAAAAAGATGAGGCTTTTGGGCAACAGTGGGCTCTATCTGTTGACGATGATCCGGATGCCCCTGGCCGTTCCGATCACTTTCCTTGCAGACGGTCGACGCTGCCACAAACTCGCCCTTGCCGCATATCCGTTGCTTCCAGTTCGCTCGCGTCCTTGGAACTCGATCTGCTCTCCAGTCGAAGGAGGCTCAGCTCAGGATCAGCGGGGCGCCACCGGACGAGTGTTCAGTCGATCACGATGTGCACTGACGAGAGAGTTGGCAGGATTCAGGAATCAGCTTACCGACATCGCCGAAGTGCGTATCAACGGGGTAAGACTGCAGGTGTTGCACAAGGTCACTCTATACCGGTCGAAGGGCAACAAGGATCCAGTGATCCTCACCTACGTCGAGGAGACTCTCAGGCGCTCACAGGCGCGCTTTCTGAATCGAACGACCCTCACCCCTCAGATCGACCTCAACGCTTACAGGTGCACAGCTGTGGTCGACTGGATCGATGTCGAATTCGAGCTGATGCGCCAGACGCAGTACTGGAAGCTGAATGAACGGATCGCGAAGCTCACCGGCCGGAAGGAATTTCCGGAAGCCCTCGATCTTGGCCCCGGGAGGACTGTAACACTATACAAGCTCAGGGTTCAGGAGCCGGATCTGAAATCGCTCCGGAAGGTGCTCATGAATCTTGATGCCGAGTATGGTTTCGCTGCTTCTCCTCGAATTGCTGGCATTGAGTTCAGTGTTGACTTCTATCCGAAATCCCCGAGCGAAGAGGCCAGAGCCCGGATCCATGGCGTTTTGATCCGGCACTTGTTCCCAACAACCAAGGTGCTGAGAAGCAACAGGACGTGGCCCCGGTTCACGCCGGGAAGCATAAAATCAACCGACTACATCATCAGCCGAAACGAAAGTGACGACAGCCTGGACATCGGCGACCGGATGTCACCAGGCCTGGATCGGATCGTGCCATACGGATCTACCTACTACGTAGGCGAGCGCGACGATCCGAGAGCATTCTGGCGAGTACAGAACAAGGTTCTCGACAAGCAGAACAAGGTGGCCGGGACAAAAGACGAACTGCCGGAGGACAAGAAGCGGGTTCGGATCGAGGTTACGCTCGGGTCTGAAGGGTGCCGCGAGATCGGTCTTCACAATTCAGCGATCTGGAGACACTGAGGGTCACGCACCTGCAAAAAAAGCTTCTTCCAGTTCATGAAACCGACACTCGCGGTCATCCGTGCGAGTGCCGTTCACCCAGCTTCGATGGCAATGAAACGCAAGGTCGAGGAATATAGAAGGGAGAGGTTCTTGAAGGCCGGCGTTTTAGGGCTTCAGATCCGCGAAGATGCGAAACAGGCGCTAGGCGCGCTGGAGATGCCTACAATCAAGAAACGGCACCGAAGGAATGGGACCAAGATACCTGTGAGAATGCGCACCGGTTCGGGTGCATACGGCACGATGGTTGTTTACGAGGAGCTGACACGGATGGTCGAGCGCGCACTGGCCGGTCTTCAGAGGAAGGTACGGAGGGAGATGGGTGTGTGAGGCTTCTGCTGGTCTCGTAGGGGCAAGGCTAACAGGACGTTATTATACAAGTTATCAGGCAGAAAGCTGCCCAAACCGAGCAAAACGATCAATCGCAGGAGTTCTGCACTTTGCTCGACCTGAGAAATTCGGGAAAAACTTGACGCAGGAACCAGTCAAGGTTCGCTGCAGACTGTCTGAGGCACCAATTCTTGCTGGCCAACTTCCAACTGCAATTCATCAGACACCAGCCAAGAGGACGTTGCATCCACGGCGGCATCCGCAAGATCGGGCGTACGGAGGGCACACTCCCACACGATCGCAACTCGCCAACCCAGCGAAAGAAGAGCGGCTGCATTGGCGCTGTCTCTTGCCACATTCGAGTCAAATTTGCTCCGCCAAAATTCCACGCGTGTGGACGGGTTAGTGGCGTATCGACAATTCGAGTGCCGATGCCAGAAGCATCCGTGAACAAAGATGACGGCTCCATGCTTTGGTAATACCAGGTCCGGACGTCCCGGGATCTCCTTGCTATGCAGCCGGAAGCGGAAGCCTTGCGCATGAAGAGCCCGCCGAAGGACGAGTTCAGGCTTTGTGTTCTTGCCCTTGATCCCGGTCATCATTCTGGAACGAGTTTTTTTGTCTACGATGTCAGCCATCTGGCGCCTGGTCTTTGTGTGTGAACTTGGTATACAACGAGTTCAAATAGGTCGTGGAGCTCATTTTGCCTGCCAGTTTTGGAGTTGTTGATCTGTTTGCCGGTCCGGGAGGACTTGGCGAAGGCTTTGCTTCGTTAACTGATAACGGAAACAGCCCGTTCCGGATCGGCATATCTGTCGAAAAAGAGGAGTCCGCCCATCGGACCCTCACACTCCGTGCATTTCTCCGTGAATACCGTGGACGGCACGGCTCCTTGCCCCCACAGTTCATCGATTTACATGCAGGGAGAAGCCTTGCAGTAGATTGGGCCGCAGTCGACGCCGAAGCATGGAGTATCGCAACCCAAGAAGCGCGAGCTCTCGAGCTCGGCGCAGACGCGGCGGCAGATGCAATCGATAGCACGATTACTAGGCTGAGAGAGAAACATGACGATACAATCCTGATCGGAGGACCACCTTGTCAGGCATATTCTCTTGTGGGGCGTGCCCGGGCGAAAGGCAAGGTCGGGTATGTTCCTGAGGAGGACAAGCGGCACTATCTTTTCCGCGAATACATTCGCGTGCTCGACAAGCTTCGTCCCGCCGCGTTCGTTATGGAGAACGTCAAGGGGATGCTCTCTTCCTCTGTGGAAAGCCGGCTTATTTTTGAAATGCTGATGGAAGATTTGTCGTCGCTGGGTACGGGACACGGCCACCAATACGAACTGCGAGCGATCAAGGTGAAGGACGGGAAGGCGAGCTTACAGGAGGCTACAAAACCATCGGATTTCATCGTTCGCGCTGATGAGTTCGGCGTTCCGCAGCGACGCCACAGGGTGATTATTATCGGCATAAGGTCCGACCTTGCAGCAGGTGTTTCTGACACAAAGGTCGCCATTTCAGGTGTGGCGCGTACGGTAAATGACGTCATAGGAACAATGCCGCAGCTGCGCAGTGGGATTAGCCGTGGCCAGGACGATGCCCCTACCTGGCGACAGACGGTCATCGAAGCGGCCGGAATGGTGGCTGGCATGTATAGCGGGGCGGAAGAAGGGAGGCTTCGGGAAGCATTCTTATCTGTATCCAGACGGTTGAAAGACAGAGCGCCCAACCTTCGCGCGACGTCGCTGTTGATGGAGGGTTATGGCAGCTCGAATGATGAACTGTTGCGCTGGCTGGAGCGACCGGAACTGCAGGCCCTTGCGCAGCACGAGACGCGCAGCCACATGAAATCGGACCTTGGTCGATACCTGTTTGCTGCCGTGTTCGGGACCGTCCGAGGCTACAGCCCGAAAGCTGCCGATTTCCCGTTGGCGCTCGGCCCGGATCACCGCAACTGGCACAGCGGTGTTTTCAACGATCGTTTCCGGGTCCAGCTCGCCAGCGAACCATCGACCACCGTGACCAGTCACATCTCGAAGGACGGGCATTATTTCATCCACCCTGACCCGACCCAGTGTCGGAGCTTGACCGTTCGCGAGGCTGCGCGGTTGCAAACCTTCCCCGACGATTACTTATTTCTCGGCAATCGGACTCAGCAGTATGTTCAAGTCGGGAACGCCGTGCCACCGTACCTCGCGCGCCAGATCGCCAAACTTCTTCAAACTTCCTTGGCGCAATGATACGTGCTGGGTAACTCTGGCTATATTGTAGCCGCCTTTCGGACAATTCCCACATCAGCCTTCAACTCGGGGATATTGGCAAAACGACTTAACAAGTATGTTAGAGCGTTCATTTCAGACCGAGTCAAAGCCGCGTTCCTGTGAGCAAGTTTGGCGAGCGCAAGACTCGACTTGGGCGACAACCAATTCCGCTCTGCCGCCATATTTCGCACCCGAAGAACAGAAGAGGTAATCGCCCTTTGCGTCGATGTTTTTGTTTCAGCATTGAACTTTCTGGTAAGGGGCTTCTGTCTGCAGACTTCCGCTGCGGCGCCTTTCGAAGTCTGAGCGATTCGGTCCAACGCCTCTACGTCGTTTCCCCGCTCGTTGAACAAGAGACTTCGAAGCGCCTCCGCGTCGGGCCGGTGTCGGGTTAGAGTGCCCGCCACGTTCAGTACATGTTCAATCGCAGCCCGTTCACGCTCGGAAAAGGTCGGGGACTGCTGCGACGCCTTTTCAAGCGCAGCTGCGGCCGCCAGCCAGCGCCGTTGTAAAGCAAATTCTCGTAACCGCTTGAGGGCATCTTCATATTGGAGGGCAGGATCCTGTGCTTTAGCTAGCCCTCGTTGTTGAACCGCTGAGCGGGGCTTTGCCGAATTGGCTGGTGGCTCAAAGTCGAATTCCTCGAGGGTCCAGTCAGCCTCATCGTGATCCCACCGGATGGCGTCAACCTCTTCGAATGTACCTCGCACCTTTTCCCCGCGGTTAGCTATAAAATAGTCTTCCGCACTCACCTCGATTTCGAAATCGAGTTTTGGACCTTCTTCCGGAATTGAAGTTTCTGAATAGTCGAGCTTAACTTCATTCCACGAGTCAGGCTTAAAGGTTGGGTCCAAGACTGCTTCATGGTTGACGGAATCAGGCACAATCGGCCTTCTAGCGTGACTGGTCTCCTTTGCGGAAACTGGAACCGAACGCCGTCCGATCAACTGAATGAATGATTTTGCCTTATTTAACAAATCACTTACTTTTTTCGCCTTGGTTGAACAGCTATCTAGTTAGGATTGATCGAAAGCGATGGATTATTTCTGGCGCAACTCTTGAATAGATCCTTTTGGTGCAGGGAATTCAACCGACCGCACCTTAGTCCAAGTATCTGCGCGCTTTGCCACTTCTGAAATCTGCTGGCCGGCACCGATCCGGTTGAACTCCGAGTTCACGACCACGGCCCAGTTCCACAGCAGGTCGCGTAGACCGCCCGAAATCCCTTGTCGCATCCATATCTGCTCTAGGTCGAGCCGGTCACCGAGTCGGTCGGCAACGATAGACACAACATAGGTGGCTATGTTCACCCATGCCTGACGGAAAACCTCCTTCGCTTCTTTTGTCTTGATCATGCTTTCGATTGCTTTGAACAAGATGACCTTGGCGATCATCGCCCGATACCAGCTGGCATCAAGCGGATTCGGGACGATGGTCGGATCATCATCAAGGGCACTCATGAACGCCGCAAAGTTTTTCTCGCCTGCCATTGCGACTTGACTCGGCTTTCCGCGCCATGCTTCGTGGTACTTCGCAATGTCGTTCTTGGAAAGCTTGCGTTTTGGCGGTATCATCTCCTGCAACTTCCGGCGCTTCGCCGGAGTGTTGCCATCTCTCAGCAGCATTACGTTGTATGCGCCAGCCGCACGCTCGTAGAACCACCGCGTTGCGCCGTCGGGGCACCATGTCTCGTTTGCCAGCTTTTCAAGCTGGACATGGAACGGACGGTTCGCCGACAGGTCGGACATCTTCACAGCGTTCTGACTGTTCGCATAGCGGGAGACGTTGCTGATCAGCCGCTCGCGTGCTTCATCCTGCGACCCCTTGAGAATGATGATCTTCGCCGGGACCATGACATGGCTCAGGTCAATGGTCCGATCGTCGCGGGACGCGAAATAGATGGTCGAGGTCGTCTGGCCGCCGTTTACGATCTGCAGACCTTTCAGAAACGAAAGACCCAAGTTCCCGTCGTCAGACAGCTCGAACGCCGCTTCGTCGCAGACGAGGACAAGTCCGTTGTTGAATGCAAGGAAGTGCTCCGGTTCCTTTCGCAACGTTTCGACGATCCCCTTGTTCACCGCGCGCTTTGAGCCGAGGAAGGTCCGGACATTGGCTTCAAGCAGACGAGTACCGAAACGCAGGTAAAGATCGCGGATGACCTGCCCCGGAATTGCAGTCAGGGCGTACTCGTAGTCAGCATCCGGATCCGGGACATGGACGCAGGGGAGCGGTCGGCCGATCGACTGGACAAAGCTGAGGGCGAGCTCATCTCGAGGCTTGCCGTCGGTGTGGCGGAACAGCCTCTCCATGTCCATGGCCTCGACAGCGACCATCTTGCCGTGGACATCCTTGTTCGAGAAGCGCTTGGTCTTGGTCTTGCCATCAGTGATCACGAACACCCGAAGGCGGTCGATATCGCTCCAGCGGGACCGGAGAGTCGCGACCAAATCCCGGACCGGATGGGTAGGGTCAATCTTTGCGTCAAGATTTCCGCTCGCCGCGCGAAACAGAAAACGCACGCCTTCACTGGCGGTGGCTGTGGCATCCGTGTCGGCCAGCTCTTGCAGTTGGTCAGTGCCAAAATAGTGGGTCACGAATAGGTCGAGGGCTGTTTCATCGGAGCTGAGAGCGTAGCCCGTAATGCGAAGCTTCGCGTTGCCGACCTTGCCGTTCCAATGGCAGACGGTCGGCTCGTCACAGATCCCGGTGTCCGAGACGTGCTCCATTACTTTTTCCGCAAAGACAAGTTCCTCGGAGGGAAAGGGTCCTTCTCCCGCCTCAACCCGCTCGGCAATGGTCGTTTGCAGGTCGGATCGGAAGTTGCGGTGAAATTCTTCAAGGCTCATGTCAATCCAGTCCAAATTCTCTGATCAGTTCCGAAAATCCGATTGAGGGGACTTCGAGGGCGTCCAGGTCGAGCACATAGGCAGCTGAGCGGATGGCCGCTGGCAGCGCGGCGCGCGTAAGGCGCGGCATATCACCTTCCACACGGAATGCTCTGGCATCCTTCAATGCCAGCGTCCGCCCGTAGAGTGGTGCATGTTCGTCGAGGTACCCCATCACCATGAGCATCGCCTCGAATCCGCGTTGCACTCCGGCCAGTCCAAATTTCTCGCGGAGTTCAGACACGAGGTCGACGAGCGAGATTCCGTCCGTATTTTCCTCGAAGCGGAAGGCGCAAAGGAAGATGGGGGCCCTGTCGCCATCCAACTGCTCGATGCTGTTGATCCGCGCAAGGAAGCTGCCGGTCCGGACCGTGCTCTTCACCTCTATCGCGCCACCACGAACGTGGAAGTCCTGTGCAGCCCGCAAAGGCCCCTGCCAGCAGTCGAGAGCACCAGCTCCGAGGGAGGTGTCCGTGAGGAGCCTGAGCATCCAGAGTTCACCGAGCAGGCCGATCTGTGCATCGGACGAAAGGGGACGGTGCGTTCGGGCCATGAAAGCCTGCCATTCCCTAACCCGTTCGAGGAAGGTCCCCATAACATCGCGGCCCGCGCTTTTGGCTGCTGTCTCCAGAGTTCTCAAGACATCCACGACCGTGATGGCGAAGATGTCGGGGGAGCCCTCCGGTCGCCTGACGAGAGCAATCGCCGTCTTGCCTGTGAATACGGACTGACCCTCGATGCAGGAGACGTCGAAGCCCTTGCCCTCAGGAAGCCTTACCGGATTCACCGGCCACGATCCCGGAAAGGCGACGATCAACGCCTCCCGTCCGAGCGGGAAGTGACACCCCGCCTCGACCGAGACGGCGCCCATATCGGTGAGATGCACAAATCGCCAGTCTTCCGCCGCTTCTTGGCGCGCGAGCGCTCGCCAGGCACGCGTAATTCCTTCTTCAGTCCACCCACTCATTGAGGCCTCCCCACAGTACGCTGTTGGCGATGTACCTCGAATTGGAGACCCTTCTCTCGGAGTTGCTTGACGGAAAACTGATTGCCCAAGCGACGACGGGATCGGCATCCTTTAGCTCTTCGACCTCGGCACCCTCGGGATCGAGCAGATAGAGCATCAGGAGGCCACGCTCCCGGCGCGCCCGGACGCCTGCTTCGGTGTCTCCTTCCCCGAGAATGTGACGGATCTGCGGACCTCTCGGCTCTGACGGAGGCTCCTTGCCCTCGTTGCGATCGGTATCGTTGCGCCACGTTTTCTGGCTGAGGCCGAGCGCAGCCTTCCATTCTGCTTCCGTCAGATCGATGGCCTGATCGCGAGGCGAGATCAGGGTCTTGATAGAATATCGATCCGCATGTTCGGTCGTTCTCCTCCGCTTCAGCATGTTGACCGAAGAGCCGCCGACCTTACGGTACTTGTCGTCCGGGCCCGTGTCCTTTCCGATCAGCGCAACTGTCCAGCTCGTGAGCTCGCTATCCTTGTTCATCTCCTCGATGAAGTCCGCAATCAGCGGACTCATGATCCGGAAACTGGCAGGGTGGGTTCTGTAATCCCGCAGGAATGAGATGACGCTCAGGGCTGGTACATCTCGCCAAAGGTGACCGTTCCACTTCTGACCTTGTGGAACGAAATGCTGATCATTCAGATCCGTCGATGGACCGAGTGCGTTGATGAACCGATCCGTGGCCTTGAAGTTCGCCGTGATGTCGTCCTTGCGGTTGGGGAACACGATAGTCTGCAGAAGGTCGCCCGAATAAGTCAGCTGCATCGCTCGAGCGTTTCTCATCTTGGCCCGAGAGGTAACCGTCAGCACCGAATGCGATTTTACCCGCAGACCGAACTGTTTTGGCGTGGCGCCGGCCGCGACCATGTTGTCGAACTCCTGACGCAACTCTTCGGCGGCATCGGCGATATGGCCGAACCACTCCACCATTTCCTGCGACGTGTAGAGGCGGCAGACATCGAGGTAGCCGTCGCGGTAGCCGAACCAGCGCCCCATCTGCATGAGCGTGTCGTACATGCGCGCGGTCCGAAGGAAGTAGCTTGTGCAGAGACCCTCCAGCGTCAGACCGCGCGCCAGCTTGTCGCCACCGATGGCAATCACCTTGAGGCCGGTGCCATCATTTTCGGCGTAGTCGAGTGCGTCCTTGGCCGTGCCGTTTATCTCGCGGACGCGAATGTCGGACAGCACGTCGGGGAGGACGGCGCGAATGTCGGCCCACGAGAAGTCCTCCAGCGCTTCGCCTTCGACGAGGGCGAAACGGATACGCTGCATCCCTGGCAGAAAGGTTTCCTGATACTCCGTGCGCATGGACGCCTCGAGGTTGTCGAGCTCGATGCCGCGGGTGTAGCGGCCCTTCAGATCTCGCACGTACTCTGCGACTTGGTTGACGACAGCGTTCTGTACCGAGGTGAAGCGGGTAACGTGGATGAGCATCGAGGAGTGTTTGCTGCCCTGTCCGCGCAGCTTCCTCACGGCACAGGCATAGACGAAGGAGCGGATCCCTTCTGCGAGCGAGTCCGGCACACGGTCCTCCCCCTGCCATCGCGGCCGGTAGCCGTTCTTGTGTCGTGGCGGCATCCACGGCTGGAACTCATCGTCCGAAAGCGGCCGCACCAGAGGCAGGTCTTCCGGCGTGCTGGAAGCTGATCCGAAGACACGGCCCGGTCCGACATAATTCGATGGCGCCGCAAGGCTGGTGATGAAGGCTGCGGGGAAGAGGTCCGGTCCGTGCTCCTGAGTCTCCCCGCGGTCATGAATGAAGATGTTCGCAAAGGGTGTCGCCGTGTAACCGACATAGGCCTTCCGCGAGAAATGGTGGAGGATCGACCGGATCAACCTGTTGATCGTCTTGGGCTCGTGTTCGAGATCCGGGTTGCCGAACTCGTCCACGACATCTTCACCGGTGTCGACAGATCCGTGATCGGACTCGTCGTCGATCACCATGAGAGGCAGGTTGGTGACGAGTTTGCGCCCTGTTTCGGGGTCGACGTGATTGGCCACACGGTTGCGGATCCAGTGCAGCAGGCGCTCCAGCACCGTCTTGTTCTTCTTGACGACGAACAACCACGGTCGCTGTTCCGGGCTGATGTTCATCTTCGCGGCAACGGCCGTGTTGAAGTCGCCCTTGTCGCTCCGATTCGTTGCAGCATTGGGACGGACCGACATGTCCTTGTCGATCAGTCCGACCCCCACTGCTGGGAGCTCGTCAGCATCCGCGATGGTGGCAAAGCCGAGAAACCCCTCGTCCAGGCGGATCTGGGTCTGTGCTCTCAGGTTGTTGTGCAGGCCGGCGAGCACGATGATGATCTTGTAACCGGCGTCGGCGGCCTTGCAGATCAGTCCGGTATAGTTGCCTGTCTTCCCCGACTGGACGTGGCCCACGACCAGGCCGCGACGATCCCAGGCGCCTTCCCGGGTCGGGTCCTCGAGCTGCGAAAGGACTTCGTCAGTGGCGACGTCGAGAGCATCGAGGGCCGTCCAAGGGATGCGCGCTTCCATGTACTCCGAGTAACGCTGCCAATAAGTCCAGCCCTTCTTCCTTTCTGCATCAAGCCAAGCGACATGGTCGTCACCGCTCGACAGCGTGGCGTTCTCGCCCACCGTGCGGCTTGAACGGCGGATCAGTTCGTCAACGAGCGCGTCCCGATCAACAAGGGCGAAATCGTCCTCCATCATGATCGACAGCTTGGTCAGCTCCTTGTCGATCATTTCCGGAGTGACAGGGCTCCGAGCGCGTTCCGCAGCAAGGCGGAGCATGTTCTGGGCAATGGAAAGGATTGAATCGAAGGCCTTCTGGTTTGAAATCGTCATTGCGTGTCTTTCGCTTCAAGGGCTGTAACCAGGTCGAGGTGCCGGTCGAATGGGGGCGTGCGACCGAGCCGCTCGCGCGCCTCGGTCGGGCTGAGCCCGCGGAACTTCACCAGTGCTTCAAACATCGAGGACAGGGTCTCTATCACCTCGTTCTCGGCCGCTCCGGTGAAACCAGTTCTCGGCGTCTCCTTGTCTTCCGCCGTATCCAGCCAGATACGCTGCACGGGCACTGTCTCTTCGATCAGTCTCAGAAGAGCGAGGATGTCGGGCTTGAGTGGGCCGGCGCGATCGAGGATCGAGGCGACAAGATCATGGTCACGAGCGATCCGGTAAGACGTTCCTTGTGCCGAACGCCGCACTTGCCAGGCTTCGGCGACTGCGTTCGGGCGCGTGCCTGAGGCCGGGGTCACGTGTCCTCGGTGGGCGAAGACCCGCCGCGCCGTGTCGCGTGTTTCTGTTGCGAGACGATGAAGCTGGGATCGCAGGCGCACCGGGGGGCTGGCCGTCGATTTCAGGACATTGATCTTCCAATCGGCATCCGCGCTGTTCGGTATGTCGAGCCGGATACGAGCGAGCCTGTGAGCTTCATCGCGCGGCCATGGCTTGCCGCCATCGCCGAGACCAAGCCACCCCCCAGCGAGAAGGAGACGCTTGTTGCGGTAGACGTAGAAGCCCTCCTGCTGCGTCCATCCTCCGGGCCCCGCCGCCGCTTCCTGTTCGGCAGGCTTGAGCATGTCGCGATGCGGAAGGACGTGGCATTGCACGGTCACACCGGTGGTGTGGAGGATCCGATACTCGGGGCTTTCGAGCGCCTTGCCGGGATGACCGATGAGGTACGGATCCCAAGGCTTCAATCCTCTGCCATTGAGCGAGAGGCGCAGCATGGGCCGTTGGCCATCGATGAGGCGATGGAAGGTCATCGCAAGATGCGCCTCCACGCGATCCGCGAGCTCGATCATGTCGGTGGCCTCGAAGCCATCGGTCACGATCCGGTCCAGTTTCTCCCAGAGTACGACGGTGCCGTGGGCCATCTGGTCCAGCGGCGCGAGCAAATCCTCTGATCCCGGCGCCGGACCCTCGAAGAGCGGCCAATCGGCCCCGGATTCCTGACCGATGAGATCGAGGTCCCAGCGCAGGCAGACGACCGGTCCACCTTCCTTCCGACTGGCGACGGTGAGGCGACGAGCCTGAGAGAAGCTGGCCGTCTTCAGGCCCAGCCCGAAGCGCCCGAGGTCGGTGGCGGCGCGTTCAGCCCTCGGATCGCGAGCGCCAAGGCGCATGCCAGCCTCCAGAGCCGCGTCGTCCATGCCTTCACCGTCATCGACGATTCTTACCCAGCTCTCTGGACCGGCCCACTCAAGATGAACGGCAACGTCGCGCGCTTTTGCGGCGATGGAATTGTCGACCAGATCGGCAAGTGCGGTGGGAGGCGCGTAGCCGAGTCCCCGAAGGGACTCGAGCATCGACCCAGCATGAGGAGGAGCATTTCTTACACCCATCCCGTCACAACCCCAGCAATTCTTGGAGCCGACGCTTGCGGCCAGGATGGGAAAGTCGATCAAGGCCTTTCGCTTCGATCTGACGAATGCGCTCGCGCGTTACGCCGTAGATCTGACCGATTTCCTCGAGTGTCATGTCGGTCTCGCGCCCTATACCAAAGCGCATTCGGATCACATCAGCCTGACGTTCCGGCAGATCAGCCAGTGCTTCTGTCACGATCCTTTCAGTTTCTGCCTGGTCGAAGACATCCACTTCTGAAGGCTCGGGCAGCAGGTTGTCCCAGTCGTCTAGGCTTGCGGGATATTCGGCTTCGCGCGGGATGCCGCGGAACTGTCTGACTTCGTCGATTGTCCACTCGAGCTCGTCGGCGAGTTCGAGGTCGGAGACGGCGCCACCGACCCGAACGTCCAGCCTCTCTAGGGCGCAATCGAGCTTAGTGATCTTCTCGTTCCGATGCACGGGGATGCGGATCGCCGCGCCTTCATCAGCGCGCCATCGCGTGATGGCCTGTCGCATCCAGTAAGTGGCGTAGATGAGGAAGCGATAACCACGTTCGGGATCAAATCGCCTTGTGGAACGCTGCAGACCCATGAACGCGACCTGGAAGACGTCCTCTGGATCTTCGCCTTCATCCACGTTCCGCGATGCAAAACGCCGGACGTAAGGCAGATGCTCGCGGATTAGGTGTTCGGTAGCAGATTCGGAGATCAGTATTTCGGCTTCCAATTGACTGGCCTCGGCTTGGCACGCCGGGAACTGCTCCAGTCGGTGGACCAACTCCTTGTGGAATGCCAGAGAAAGATCCAATGCCTCGAGCGCAGTAAGTGCCTCTCTTCGTCGCTTGCCGTCCATCACCCGGCCGGTGGTGTGCCAAGACCTCAGGGCTTCCACGGCGGCCATTACCTCGGACGTCTCCGCATGGCCCGGGCGCGAGGGAATGATGGTTCTCAGGGACACCGAGACGGGGTCTCGCGCCCCGGCGCGGATGCTGTCCATGACGTTGAGGATCGTTTGGACGGCGGTCTCGGAGCTCAGGATGCCCAGCTGGAGTTCCTGCTTGGCCCGCATCATGGGCTCCAGCAGTTGCAGCTCGTCTGATTTGTCCATGACGAAGCGCTGTGTGCCGGGAAGCCGCGTCCGACGCGTAAGGGCTGCCTCTATCGCGTCAGCGAGGTCATCGGACGAAGTATCCGAGAAGGCGTCCCAGGGCCCCACATCGAACTCGGTCGCCTGATCGAGTTCGAAGCCCGCGGCTTCCAGGTTGCGCTGAAGATTGATGCACAGTTCCTCGAGATCACCATTTCCTTCGCAAATGGCAGCTAGGTGATCGATATCGTCGAGGCTGCATCGTCCCTTGGCCAGAATTTCGTCCGCCCAAGCGGCGCAGAGTTCCGTGTCTATCGAAATCCGCGTGCCGATCTGGACGACCGCTCGTTTGACCGATTGTCGGCCGCCGCTGCGGACCTTCAGGTAGTCATTGTCAGCACGGTGATCTGCGGCCACTACGGCGGTTAAACCGATACCCTCTCCGGCGATCGGTGCAGGTGAAAGATCAATATGCCAATCCACATCATCGTCAGGCGAAACCACACGTTCCGACTTGACGGTTGCGAAAAATGTCCCCGAAGCGGCTTTTCCCTCGGTATTATCAAAGAAATTCTGTGGTTCCTCTTCGGCCTCGAAACTCAGGAGATTATCCAGATCGTCAACGGTGTCGTCTGGTTCCCTCTGCTCTGCCAAGCTGAAATGGCCTTCAGGAACTCCATCGGCCTTGACCGAGGTATTCTCGATCTGTGAGATGTCTTCGTGCCCGACGATCGTCTGCGGCCCTGTCGACTTTCCAGAGAGCGACGATAGTCGCGCGACAGAACCACGGTTCTCGGGAAGTTGCTTATGATCCAAGCTCATAGTTAAGCGGGCATAAGCAGTATCGGTCAAATGACTCTCCGATCCGATCGGAGCCGCCGGACTCCGGCTTAGGATGCGGGAGAGCCTGTCAATGATCTTCATGATTGAACCTTTTTCAAAGGTGCAAATCGTTGATCATGCGGATTTCGCAAACCGATCATGGCCGCGCTACGAAGTTTTCGGTAAGCCTCAGAGGGGCAGACGATGGACGGCTTGAATAAGCCGCTGCATCGGGGCAGGTAACCTCAGTCCTTTCCAAATGTGTAACGGAGACAATCAACATCATGTTCTCCGAAGTGGTCCGCCTTGACCAAAGTGTTCTTGCATTTCTCCCCTGCCCCCTGCACGTCACACATCCCCAAACACCAGCCACGCCCGACAAACGCGACTCATGGGCGCCACGTGCAACCCTACAGATTTAGTATTGGCGATTTCAACTTCATTTTGTGCCTCGCGTACCCCGTTAGGGCCGGCTACGCAGATGGATAGTCTGAAATTCGACCAAGCTAAGTCGACTTCGGGAGAGCGTTGATCGCGCTATGTACAAACAATGAGTAGCGTCGTCTGGCGGCAGACGCGGCCCCACGTGAGCACGCGGTTGCCACCTAGATTGAAAGGCACCACGCGTAGAACCCGAAGGTTCAGGTTACGCAGGCCTCTCCGGCGCGCTCATCCCGTTAAGGTGATCCACCATCAAGCCAGGGTAGGCGATCGAGTTGATCAGCTCCACTCGCTGTTCGAGCATCCCTTGGGGCAGCGTTCCATAACGCTGTGTCATCGTGCCGGATGTGTGTCCGAGAATGAAGCCGAATTGCTCGTCAAGGAAACCTGCACGACGGAGAGCGTCAGCCGCCCCATGCCGAAAACTGTAGAGGGACAGGCCGCGACCTTCCTTCAACCCGATCTTTGTGAGGTAACGCGGGAAGTCTCTACTGAACGTGGCGATCATCTGGCCGCGCTCGTTGCGCTCAGCGAGCGGAAACAGTCGCTTCTCTCCCTGCTTTTTTAGTGCAGCATGATGCTTGAGCAACCCGAGCTTCACCAATTCGGGGTGAATAGGCACGACGCGCATTGAGCCAGAAGTCTTTACGGACTTGTCCCCATCCCCTTCAGTCGTGATATGCATGATCCAATGACCGCGGTCTTCGCGAACGTCGTCTATGCCAAGCTGCGCAATTTCCGCCGGACGAGCGCCGGAAAACAGCATGATCAGCGGCACCCAGAAACGATGGTCTCTGATCAGGACATTGCCAGGCTTGCTCCAGAAACGGGGAGCATCATCATTCTGGCATCCGGTGAAGAACGGCGACTTGAACAAGACATTCATCTCATCCACGGTGAAGGGCTTGGTCGTCTTCTCCTTCGACTTCTTGAGGAACATGTCGGCCGCCGGGTTCGCCGTAAGGTAGCCGTGGTTCGTCAGCCAGGTGCAGAAGGCGCTGAAACCGGATAGATGACGATTGACCGTAGGAGGACTGATTGTGGGCTTCTTGACGATCTCATTGTGCTTGACGATCTGGGCAATCTTCATGCCTGCGAAAGCCTTCGTCTCGGTCGCCTTGATCGGGTATTGAAGCAAGAGCGCCTTCCACTCACGGACAGCCTTCTTGTCGATCCGGTGGACCGGGAACGTGCTGCCAACATGATCCACAAACAGACCGACGTCCCGACGAGCTTGTGCAAGCGTATCCGACTTGATCTGGTTGGGGTTCTCGCGGGCGTAGATATCGAAGAGTTCCATGATGGTCTCACCCGGTGCTGCGGCCTCGCGCGCGATGCTGGACGCCGGTTTGACGATCGGATCCTTCGGGGCGCCGGTAAAGTCACCCTCGTCACGTTCTAAGGTGCGCTGGAGCCCCTCGATCTCCGCACGCGTCATCAGGACGCAAAGCTCGCGATACTCATCCGAGCCTTCCTCGACCAGGAGTTTGTGCTTGGTGACGAAGTCCTTCACCGCCGACGCGATCAATTTGTTGTCGCCAGAAGCAAGCGCCCTCTTCAGTGCGGCAAGACGGCGACTGCGCAGATTGGCGTCATCGGTCCGCGCTCTCAGCATCAGCTTGAAGTCGGTGTAAGCGTTGATCATGCCAAAGAAGTTGTCGGACGTGATCTCGCCGAGATCGATCCGGCGATACAGGCTCTGTAGCTCTGCGTCCTGGTCTTCCGGCGTCGGCATTGCGCGCTGCTTGCGATCGTAGTTTTGCAGTGTCGCCTCATAGTGCTGCCAGACAGCAGCCGCTTTGTGTTGAGGTGTCAATTCACGACGTGAGCGCACCTCATCGAACTCGGCACGCCAACCTTCAATCACGGGCCAGAGGCGCTTCTTTGCTTCGTTCTCATCCTTAGTGTGCAACGACTTCTTGCGCGTCGTCGTGCCATAGTGAGCTACAAGGTCGAGCGGAATATCAAGTCTGGCATAGTAGGTTGCCCCGCGCCGATCGAGATATGTAACCCTTGCCATCTTCGCCCATCCGTAACACTATTCCGGAACACCCAACAGGAACACTGCTAGAAAATAAGCCGTTGATTTGCAATAGGTTGTTTCGGATCAAGGTGTTGATGAAAGTTGGATTACTTTCCAGGTTCCCCAGCCAATTCTCGCTAAATCCCCTTAATTCCTTGATTTTCCAGTCGTGCGGATCCCGTTTTGGCATCATTGGCGACCTGATGCGCGTCGCGCGACGGCATTTTCCCGAACACATCGCCCACCGATCGCTTTTTGCTTGTCAAAACGACGAAGACCCCTTTCCTTACCGCCGGACAATTCTAGTTGAGGGAACATCGGGGCGGTCGACAGAGCGCCCCATCGTGGAGGAGAGGTTCTTGCAATGTCGGCAAAGAAAGTAGCCATCATCACGGCGGGCGGCAGCGGCATGGGCGCGGAAAGTGCCCGGCGTCTGGCAGCGGACGGGTTCAACGTCGCGATCCTCTCCTCGTCCGGAAAGGGCGAGGCGCTGGCCGAAGAGCTGGGCGGCATCGGGGTCACCGGGTCCAACCAGTCGAACGACGATCTGAAGCGACTTGTAGAGACCGCAGTCGAGAAATGGGGACGGGTCGACGTTCTGGTGAACAGCGCCGGTCACGGGCCGCGCAAGCCCGTCCTCGACCTGACCGACGAGGACTGGCACACGGGCATCGATGTCTATTTCCTCAACGCCGTGCGCCCGACACGCCTCGTCACGCCGATCATGCAGAAGCAGAAATCCGGGGTCATCATCAACATATCGACCGCCTGGGCCTTCGAGCCGTCGTCGATGTTTCCCACATCCGCGGTCGCCCGTGCGGGCCTCGCCGCCTTCACCAAGATTTTCGCGGACACCTACGCGGCCGACAATATCCGCATGAACAACGTCCTACCCGGCTGGATCGACAGCTTGCCGGCCACCGAGGAACGCCGCTCGGCCGTGCCGATGAAGCGCTACGGCACCAGCGCCGAGATCGCCGCGACCGTCGCCTTCCTCGCCTCGGAGGGTGCCGCCTACATCACCGGACAGAACATCCGCGTCGACGGCGGACTGACTCGGTCGGTTTGACGGCCTGACGAAATCTGCGACCCGCAGCCGCCTCAGCGACGAATCACCACCGTATCCATGCCCGATCGTCGAAGAGTCTGCGAGGACATCACGCATTTTTGCAACGCCCCGCGCCAATCGGCAGATCTCTGCATTTTTCCATTTGCGCGGCGGCATCGACAATTGCATCTTCGGCGAAAGACCTGTCAGCAACGGAATCCTGAATAGAATGTCTGCAGATGCAATCGTGCTCGGCGCCGGTATCGTCGGCGTTTCCACCGCCATCCATCTCGCCCGCCGCGGCCGCTCGGTGGTGCTGGTCGACCGGCGGGGCGCCGGCGAGGAAACCTCGTTCGGCAATGCGGGCCTGATCCAGCGCGAAGGCATCGTGCCCTACGGCTTCCCGCAGGAAGTCGGCATGCTGGTGCGCTACGGGCTCAACAACCGGATCGACGCGCATTACCATCCGACGGCAATGCCAAAGCTGGTGCCCTTCCTGTCGCGCTACTGGTGGCATTCGAACGAGGTGCGCCATCAGGCGATCGCCAACGCCTACGCGCCGCTCATCGAGAATTCGGTCTCGGAACATGCCGACCTGATCAAGGCCGCCGGTGCCGAGCACCTGATCCGCAAGGACGGCTGGATGGAAGCCTTCCGCACCAAGGCGGCGATGGACAAGGAAGTCGCCGAGGCCGAGCGGCTGGCGAAGGTCGCGGCCATCAACTTCACGGCGCTGTCGGCGGACGATCTCGCGCGCGTGGAGCCGCACCTGACCGGCAAGTTCGTCGGCGCGCTGAAATGGAACGACCCGTGGTCGGTCACCGATCCGCACGGACTGACGATGGCCTATCTCGCCTATTTCGAAAGCCTCGGCGGCAGGTTCGTCAAGGGTGACGCCACGACGCTCAAGCCCGCCGCCAGCGGCAAGGGCTGGCAGGTGAAGACCGTCGACGGCATGGTGGAAGGCAAGGACGTCGTTCTGGCGCTCGGTCCCTGGTCGGAGGATGTGACCCGTACGCTCGGCTACAGCTTCATCGTCGGCGTCAAGCGCGGCTACCACATGCATTATGCGCCGGCCGGCAACGCGGTGCTCAACAACTGGACCATGGACAAGGAGCGCGGCTATTTCCTCGCGCCGATGGACAAGGGCATCCGTCTGACCACGGGTGCTGAATTCGCCGACCGCGACGCGCCGAAATCGCCGGTGCAGGTCGAGCGCGCCGAGAAGGTGGCCCGCACGATCTTCCCGCTCGGCGAACGGCTCGATCCGGAACCATGGATGGGCGCGCGGCCCTGCACGCCGGACATGATGCCGATCATCGGCAAGGCGCCGCGCCACGACGGCCTCTGGTTCGCCTTCGGCCACGCCCATCACGGCCTGACCCTCGGGCCCGTGACCGGCCGGCTGATCGCGGAAGCCGTCACCGGCGAGACGCCCTTCCTCGACATGAGCGCCTGGCGGCCGGAACGGTTCAAGGCATGAGGTACTTGCCGCTCCGCCGCACTCCTCGCGGCGGGGCTGGCAAATACGGCCATTTCGTGATAGCGGTGTCTTCGGTCGAAAGACCAAGTTTTCGCGCGGTCGCGGAAACCGCCGGGCTGATCCTTGTCTTCGCACCTTCCGATGCGTCCCGGCGGGAGACTGTAGAGGCTGAGGCATGTTTCGCTTTCTGAACTACCACGGAGATTTCGGCGACCGTTAGCGTCGTTCGATACCGTTTGCGCGTGCGTTTTTCCGCATGCGCGGGTCAGATCGTTGAAACCATTGCCGGTGCCTTATGGATATTGAAAGCCAAGCCAAAACCTTTTTCGAAGCAAACCCCGACATCGAAGTGCTGGAAGCCTTCGTCATCGACGTCAACGGCGTGCCGCGGGGCAAGTGGATCCCGCGCGAACGCGCCCTCGACGTCCTGACAAAGGGCATGGCGATGCCGCGCTCGGTTTATGCGCTCGACGTCTGGGGGCGTGACGTCAACGCCGCCGGCCTTGCGGAAGGCACCGGCGATCCCGACGGGCTCTGCTTTCCCGTTCCCGGCACGCTGTCGCGCGTCACTTGGCTGTCGCGGCCGACGGCACAGGTGCTGCTCGAAATGCGCAATCCGGACGGCAGCGGCTTCTACGCCAATCCGCGCAACGTGCTGGCAAGCGTGGTCGAGCGCTATCGCAAGCTCGGGCTGACGCCGGTCGTCGCGACCGAACTCGAATTCTACCTCATCGATCCAGTGCGCTCGGCCCTCGATCCGGTGCGCCCGCCGAACACCCGCGAAGGCCGCTGGCATACCGGCCAGACGCAGGTGCTGTCGATCGCGGAACTGCAGGATTTCGAAGAGGTCTTCCACGCGATCTCGACCGCGGCGCGCGCGCAGAAGGTGCCGGCCGACACGACGCTGCGCGAAAACGGCCCCGGCCAGTACGAGATCAACCTGAACCACGTGCCGGACGCACTCGCCGCCGCAGACTATGCGGTGCTCCTGAAGCGCATCGTCAAGGGCGTGGCCCGCTGCCACGACCTCGACGCCACCTTCATGGCGAAGCCCTACGGCACCCAGGCCGGCAGCGGTATGCACGTGCACTTCTCGGTGCTCGACGAGACCGGCGCCAACATCTATGCCGGTGAAGACGGACCGACGGAGGCGCTCTTCCATTCGGTCGGCGGGCTTCTGGAAGCCATGGGCGAGAGCATGGCAGTCTTTGCGCCCCACCAGAACTCCTACCGTCGACTGCGGCCGTCGGAGCATGCGCCGACCTATGCGTCCTGGGGCTTCGACAACCGCTCGGCCGCCGTGCGCGTCATCACCGCGAGCCGGCCCGCCACCCGCATCGAGCATCGCGTCGCCGGCGCCGATACGAACCCCTACCTCGTCGTCGCGATGATCCTCAGCGCCGCGCTTGCCGGCATGAAGGAGAAGACGCAGCCGGGCGGCGCAATCAGCGGCGACGAGCATGCGGTCAACCACGAGCCGCTTCCGACCAACTGGGATCAGTCGCTGCAGCGTTTTTCGAAGTCGAGCTTCGCCTATGCTGCCCTCGGCCCGAAATACCGCGGGCTCTACACCGCCTGCAAGCAGCAGGAAATCTCGGAATTCTCGCTTCGCGTCACCGACGTGGAGTACGACGCCTATATCCGGACGGTTTGAGAGGAACAGGACGATGCAGACTTCCCCGAACAATCCCGGCCACGCCAATTCCTGGTATGCGGCAACGGCCAATGACAAGCGCGTCCGCCCCGAACTCGAAGGCGAGACGGAAGCCGACGTCTGCGTGATCGGCGCCGGCTTCACAGGGATTTCCGCCGCGCTGGAGCTCGCCGAAAACGGCTTCTCGGTGGTGGTGCTCGAAGGCGAGCGCGTCGGCTTCGGCGCTTCCGGCCGCAACGGCGGCCAGATCGTCAACGGCTACAGCCGTGACCTCGAAGTGATCGCCAAGCGCTACGGGCCTGAGAAGGCGGTGAAGCTCGGCGAGATGTCGCTCGAGGGCGGCGAGATCATCCGCCGCCGCGTCGCGACATACGGCATCCGCTGCGACCTCGTCGACGGCGGCTTCTTCGCCGCCTTCACCGAGAAGCAGGTCAAGGAGATGGCGCATGTAAAGGCGAACTGGGAGAAGCATGGGCATACCGGGCTCGAGATGGTCTCGAAATCCGAGGTCGGCCGCTACGTGAAAACCGACCGCTATGTCGGCGGCATGATCGATCGTCTCGGCGGCCACATTCATCCGCTGAACCTGGTGCTCGGCGAGGCCGCTGCCGCAGAAGGGCTGGGCGCCCGGATCTTCGAAAAATCGCGAGTGACGGGTCTCGACATGGGCCTGAACCCCGTCGTCAAGACCGCCAAGGGCCGTGTGAAGGCGAAATATGTGCTCGTCTGCGGCAATGCATATCTCGGCTCGATGCTGCCGAAGATCACCGACCGGATGATGCCGGTCTCCTCGCAGGTCATGGCGACGGAGCCGCTCGACGCGAAGCTGATCGAAGACCTGCTTCCGGCCAACTACTGCGTCGAGGATGCCAATTACGTGCTCGACTACTATCGCCGCACCGCCGACAACCGGCTGCTCTACGGCGGCGGCATCGGCTATGGCGGGCACGACCCGGCGAACCTCACCGGCGTCATCCGCCCGAACATGCTGAAGACCTTCCCGCAGCTGAAGGATGCCCGGATCGACTTCGCCTGGAGCGGCAATTTCGCGCTCACGCTCACGCGCATCCCGCATATGGGCCGGCTTTCCGAGAACGTCTATTTCTCCCACGGCGATTCCGGCCACGGGGTCACGACGACGCATCTCCTCGGCAAGATCCTCGGCGAAGCCGTCGCCGGCCATGCCGGTCGCTTCGACGTCTGGGCCTCGCTGCCGGCGCTTCCCTTCCCCGGCGGCAGGACCTTCCGGGTGCCGCTCACCGTTCTCGGCGCATGGTGGTACGGCCTCCGCGACAAGCTCGGCGTCTGAGGAAAGGCCGTCGGCCAGAGGCCGAAAGCCGTCGTCTCGGAGCCAACCGGCGCGACTGCCCCATGCCAAGCTGCACCACTCGATCGGATATCGGGTGGGAGAAGAGCCATGGCACAAACGAAAACGGGCGGCTGTCTTTGTGGTGGCGTGGTCTACGAAGTTCGTGGCGCCTTGCGGCCGGTGGTCGCCTGTCATTGCCGCCAGTGCAGGAAAACGTCCGGCCACTATGTTGCAGCGACGCAAGCCGCGCGGGCCGACGTAACGATCAGAGGTGACACTCTCCGGTGGTTCCCGTCTTCCGACACGGCGGAACGCGGCTTTTGCGGCAACTGCGGCAGCAACCTGTTCTGGCGCCGGCACGGTAATCCCTACATCTCGATCTGGGCCGGAACGATCGACGGACAGACCGGCCTCAGGATGGAGAGCCAGATTCACACAGGATCCGCCGGCGACTATTATGACCTGCCGCACGTGCCGGTGATCGACCAGTCGGAATTGTCCTAGCGTTCGCCGGGAGACAGGCTGCTGCCACCCTTCAGCGGTCCGCGGCCGGCGAAAGCCCCGCAACGGCGATATCGGCGACCTCGTCGATTTCCCGGTCGATATCGACCGTTACGACGCCCGGCTCGCCGGTCGGCACTTCGAGCGTGGCAAGCTGGCTGTCGAGGAGAGAGGTCGGCATGAAATGGCCGGTGCGCGACCCCATCCGCTCGCTCAGCAGTTCGCGCGTTCCCTCGAGGTAAACGAAGGAGAGCCTGCCGCCGGTCACAATCCGGAGCCGGTCGCGATAGGCCTTCTTCAGCGCCGAGCAGGAGACGACGATCCCAGCGCCTCGTCCCAGCGCATCCGCCATCGTCCGGCCGATGATCTCGAGCCACGGCCAGCGATCCCCGTCGCTCAAAGGCTCGCCCCGCGACATCTTCTCGACATTCGCTTTCGGATGCAGGACGTCGCCCTCGATGAAGGGCAGACCAAGACGCTCGGCGATCACCGAGCCGACGGACGACTTGCCGCAACCGCAGACCCCCATCACGATGATCGCTTCAGGCCTTGCCGTTTCCGTCCGCTTCAACTGTCCGCTCCTGCCGTGCTCGTTGTGACGAAGCGGAAGATAGCGATCGGCGCGTCCGAGTCCACCCGCCGGGAACGTGATCTGCAATCAGCCGGCACGCATCCCGGCGGCGATCTTTTCGGCCATCATGATGACCGGCGCATTGGTGTTGCCACCGATCAGCGTCGGCATCACCGAGGCGTCGACCACGCGAAGCCCCTCGATGCCCCGGACCCGGAGCGCCGGATCGACGACGGCGCGGTCGTCCGAGCCCATGCGGCAGGTGCCGACCGGATGGTAGATCGTGTCGGCGCGAGCGCGAATGCGTTCGGTGAGCGCCGCATCGGAGCCGCCGGCCTCGGCGTAGAGTTCGCGCTTGCGATAACCGGCGAGCGCGCTCGCCTCCATGATGTCGCGCATCACCTTCGTGCCGGCGAGCATGCCCGCCATGTCACGCGGGTCGGAGAGATAGGCGGGATCGATGCGGGGAGCGGAAAGCGGATCGGCGCTCCTCAACGTCACGGTCCCGCGCGAATGCGGCCTGAGCAGACAGACATGGCAGGAATAGCCGTAACCCACGTGCAGCCGGCGGGCGTGATCGTCGACCATGGCGACCACGAAATGGAGCTGGATGTCCGGACGATCGAGCGCCGGGTCGGTCTTCAGGAAGGCGCCCGACTCCGCGAAGGTCGAGCGTAGGTGCCCGGTGCCCTCGCGCCGCCACTCCCGCGAGGCGCGCGCGATGTCGGCCGTGCCATGAAGGCCGATGCCGATCATGTCGCGGTCGCGCGAGCGATAGATCATGGTGAAATCGAGATGGTCCTGCAGGTTGCGCCCGACCTCCGGGCTGTCTGCGACGACCGCGATGCCGTGGCGACGAAGCTCGTCCGCCGGACCTATGCCGGAAAGCATCAGGAGCTGTGGCGACTGCAGCGCGCCGCAGGCGACGATCACCTCACGCGCGGCGCGGGCGACCAGTTCCCGGCGGCCGACCCGGTAGGCGACGGCATGGGCGCGGCCGTGCTCGAAAAGTATGCGGCTTGCCCGCGCGCCGGTAACGATCGTCAGGTTCGGCCGGTCGAGATGGTCGGTCAGGTACGCGGCCGCGGCCGAGCAGCGCTCGCCCTTGCGCGGCCCACGCCAGAACTGCGTCGCCTGGTAGAGGCCGATCCCTTCCTGGTCCGGCCCGTTGAAATCGTCGTTGCGGCGGAAGCCCCGCTCCTCGCCGGCCGCGATGAAGGCCTGGTTCACCGGCCGCGCCCAGTCGGCGTCGCTTACCTGCAGCGGCCCTCCCGATCCGTGAAACGGGCCGGCGCCGCGCACATTGTCCTCCGCTTTCAGGAACCACGGCAGCACATCGGCAAAGGACCACCCGTCGCAACCGGCATCCGCCCAGTCGTCGTAGTCGCCGGCATGGCCCCGAACATAGAGCATCGCATTGATGAGGCTCGAGCCACCGAGACCGCGTCCACGCGGCTGGTAGCCACGCCGGCCGTTCAGGCCCGCCTGTGGCTCTGTCTCGAAAGCCCAGTTGGCAAAGGGCAGCCGCCCCGGCACGACGGCGGCAGCCCCCGACGGCACGCGGAGCAGCAGTTCGCGTCCCAGGCCTCCCGCCTCCAGCAGGCAGACCTTGACGCTGGGGTCCTCGCTCAGCCTCGCAGCCAGAACCGCTCCCGCCGAGCCGCCGCCCGCGATCACATAGTCGAACATGGTCCCCTCCCAAGGCCCCCGGCAGTGCGACGCCCACGGCGTCGCTTTTCCGTTTACGTATACGTAAACTGACCGCGGCAGCCGCTCAAGAGGGTGCGTTCGCGCAATCGACGATTTCGGAGAGACAAGGCAAGCGAAAACCCCGCCGGCCTTCCGGCGCGGCGGGGTTCGAAGAAAGCGACCCTGTCGCGATCAGGCGGCCGGCGCGGATACCGCCTTTGCCGGCGCCTCGGGCAGGCCGAGCAGGAAGTTGATGTGCGGACGCGCCTTGACGAGGTCCTCGATCGTGTATTCCGTCAAGACCTCGAAGAAGGCGCCGAGCGCGCGGCGCAGGGCCGCGTTCAGCCCGCAGCTGTCGACGAGAGGGCAATCGATCTCGCCGTCATCCTCGAAACACTCGGCCATCGCAAAACTGTCTTCGGTGACCTTCACCACGTCGAACAGGGTGATCTTGTCGGCCGGCCGTCCAAGCCGCACGCCGCCGTTTCGGCCGCGAACGGTCTCCACCAGACCCGCCTTGTTGAGCGGCTGCAGGATCTTGAACAGGAACAGCTCCGAAACGCCGTAAGCCTTGGCGATCTCCGGGATGCGGCTCAAACGGTCCTTGTTCGCTGCGCAGTACATCAGCATGCGCACGGCATAATTGGTCTGCTTCGTCAAACGCATGCATGACTCCTCGTGCTTGGTTGCCCCCTATATAGTGCCTTTTGTACTTTTGAACAATTCCAAAATAGTCAAGTTCACATTTCCCCACGGCCAGTGCGACGAAGAGTCCGTTGACACCCCGCCATATTCATGACTATTACGCTCAAGAATATGTAACACCAAACAGGAAGGGACACCTTCATGACGTTTTCACGGATGCTGCGTGCAGGTCTTCTGGCTTCGGCGGCGCTTCTTGCCGCAAGCGAAGCAGCCATGGCCGACGGCGAGGTCAATATCTATTCCTACCGCCAGCCGGAACTCATCCAGCCGCTGATCGATGCCTTCGCCAAGGAAACCGGCATCGAGGCGAACGTCCTCTTCCTCGACAAAGGCCTCGTCGAACGCATCAGCGCCGAAGGGGTCAATTCTCCGGCCGACGTGATCCTGACGGTCGACATCGGCCGCCTCGTCGAGGCGAAGGCCGGCGGTGTCACCCAGCCGCTCGCCGACGAAGCGATCAACAAGCAGATCCCTTCGCAGTATCGCGATCCGGACGGCGACTGGTTTGGCCTCACCACCCGCGGCCGCGTGGTCTATGCCTCGAAGGAGCGCGTGAAGGAAAACGCCATCACCTACGAAGAGCTTGCCGATCCCAAGTGGAAGGGCAAGATCTGCATGCGTGACGGCCAGCACTCTTACAATATCGGGCTCTTTGCCTCGATGGTCGCCCACCACGGCGAGGAATACACCGAGAACTGGCTGCGCGGCCTCAAGGAAAACCTCGCCCGCAAGCCTGACGGCAACGACCGCAGCCAGGCCAAGGCGATCATGTCCGGTGAATGCGACATCGCGCTCGGCAATACCTATTACGTCGGCCTGATGATCACCAACGACAAGGAGCCGGAAGAGAAGGAATGGGCGGCCGCCATCAAGGTGCTCTTCCCGAATGCCGCCGACCGCGGCACCCACGTCAACATTTCCGGCATGGCGCTTGCGAAGTACGCGCCCAACAAGGACAGCGCCGTCAAGTTCATGGAATTCCTCGCCTCGAAAGAGGCACAGGAAATCTATGCCGAACAGGTCTTCGAATATCCGGTGCTGCCGGGCGCCAAGGTTTCCGAGGTCGTCGCTTCCTTCGGCGAGATCAAGCCCGACACGCTGCCGCTCGCCGATGTCGCGGCGAACCGCAAGAAGGCCTCCGAGCTGGTCGACAAGGTCGGACTCAACGACGGCCCGTCGATGTAATCGGCAAGCGCCTCTACCAGGAAAAGACGAACGGGCCCGAAAGGGCCCGTTTGCTTTGAAGCACGCCCCTCGCCCGAGAGAGCGAGGGAGGTACGAGCTTCATCTTACTTCATCGTCGGGATGGAGAACTCGGCACCGTCCTTGATGCCCGACGGCCAACGGCTCGTGACAGTCTTGGTGCGGGTCCAGAACTTGATCGAGTCGGTACCGTGCTGGTTGAGGTCGCCGAAGGAGGAAGCCTTCCAGCCGCCGAAGGAGTGGTAGGCCAGCGGAACCGGGATGGGAACGTTGATACCGACCATGCCGATGTTGATGCGGCTTGCGAAGTCGCGGGCAGCGTCGCCGTCACGGGTGAAGATCGCAACACCATTGCCGTATTCGTGCTTCATCGGCAGGGAGAGCGCTTCCTCGTAGTTCTTTGCGCGGACCACCGAGAGAACCGGCCCGAAGATTTCGGTCTTGTAGATGTCCATGTCCGGGGTGACGTTGTCGAACAGGCAGCCGCCGACGAAATTGCCGTTCTCATAACCCTGAAGCTTGAAATCGCGGCCGTCGACGACGAGCTTGGCACCCTGCTCCACACCGCTGCCAATGAGGCCGAGGACGCGCTCACGCGCTTCCTTGGTGACGAGCGGGCCCATGTCGGCCTTTTCGTCGGTGTAGGGGCCGATGCGCAGCGCCTCGACCATGGGGGTGAGCTTCTCGACGAGACGGTTGGCGGTTTCCTCGCCGACCGGGACGGCAACCGAGATCGCCATGCAGCGCTCGCCGGCCGAACCGTAGCCCGCGCCCATCAGGGCGTTGGCGGCCTGGTCCATGTCGGCGTCGGGCATGATGATCATGTGGTTCTTGGCGCCACCGAAGCACTGGGCGCGCTTGCCGTTCATCGCGGCCGTGCCGTAGACGTAGCGGGCGATCGGGGTCGAGCCGACGAAGGAGACGGCGCCGATTTCCGGGTGGGTCAGGATGCCGTCGACGGCTTCCTTGTCGCCATTGACGACGTTCAGCACACCGGCCGGCAGCCCGGCTTCGATCATCAGTTCGGCAAGGCGCATCGGCACGGACGGGTCACGCTCGGACGGCTTCAGGATGAAGGCGTTGCCGCAGGCGATGGCAGGCGCGAACATCCACATCGGGATCATCGCCGGGAAGTTGAACGGCGTAATGCCGGCGCCGATGCCGACCGGCTGGCGGATCGAGTACATGTCGATGTTCGGGCCGGCGCCTTCGGTGAACTCGCTCTTGGCGAGGTGCGGGATGCCGATCACGAACTCGCAGACTTCAAGCCCGCGGATGACGTCGCCCTTGGCGTCCTCGATGGTCTTGCCGTGCTCGCGCGACAGCATCTCGGCAAGTTCGTCCATGTTGTCGTTCAGGAGCTGGACGAACTTCATGAACACACGGGCGCGGCGCTGCGGGTTGGTGGCAGCCCATTTCGGCTGCGCGGCCTTGGCGGACTGGACGGCGGCGTTCAGTTCCGCCGCGCTTGCGAGTGCCACGTGCGCCTGCACTTCGCCGGTCGCAGGATTGTAGACGGGGGCGGTGCGGCCGCTGGTGCCGGCGACGCGCTTGCCGTCGATGAAATGCCCGATCTCATACATGGATGTGCCTCCTCAGGTTTTCGCTGGGTTCAGCATCCCACTTTAATTTGCACAACACAACGCGATGATATACGCATCTGTTGTGCAGAAATTGATGCTTTCTGGAGGCAGTCGCGAGATGCTCCGGCCGACGTGCGAGGCTCTCACCCCCCTCTGTCACTTCGTGACATCTCCCCCTCAAGGGGGGAGAACGCTGCTGCTCGCATTATTCGCTGCCAGTCACGCCGCACCTATTGAAGATGAGAATCTTTCGTTCGAGCAGATGGGAAGCGACGCACGCTCCGTCCGGCCGTTCTCCCCCCTTGAGGGGGAGATGCCCGGCAGGGCAGAGGGGGGTGTCGCCGCCACGACCCGTGACGTTGCGGAGGCTCGTCATGAACTGGGATGACGTGCGCATATTTCTTGCGGTGGCGCGGGCCGGCCAGATCCTTGCCGCGTCAAGACGGCTCGGGGTCAATCACGCGACCCTCTCACGGCGACTGACCGCGCTCGAGGAGGCGCTGCAGACCCGCCTCTTTGTGCGGCGGACAAACGGCTGCGAGCTGACCGCAGAAGGCGAAGGCTTTCTCGTCTCCGCCGAGCGCATCGAAACCGAAATGCTGGCCGCCCAGGCCCGCCTCGGACGAACCGACACAGCGGTTGCCGGAACGGTGCGGATCGGCGCGCCGGACGGATTCGGTGTCGCCTTCCTCGCCCCCCGGCTGGGGCGGCTCATCGATCGCCATCCTCAGCTCAAGATCCAGCTCGTGCCGGTACCGCGGGCCTTTTCACTGTCGAGCCGTGAGGCCGATATCGCGATCACCGTCGAGCGCCCGGAGACCGGTCGGCTCGTTTCCTCCAAGCTCACCGAATATACGCTCGGCCTCTACGCCTCCCGCGATTACCTCTCGGAGGCGGGCGGACCGGCGAATGTCGAGGCGCTGAAGGAACACAGCCTGATCGGCTATGTGGAGGACCTCATCTACTCCGCCTCGCTCAACTATACCGGCGAAATCTCGCGCAGCTGGGATTCCGCCTTCGAGATATCGAGCGCAATCGGCCAGACCGAGGCGGTGCGTTCCGGGGCCGGTATAGGCATCCTGCACACCTATATCGCGCGACAGTATCCCGAGCTCTGCCGGGTTCTGCCGGAGGTGGCGATCCGGCGCGCCTACTGGACGATCTTCCACGAAAGCGCTCGCGATCTGACCCGCGTGCGCACCGTCGTCCAATACCTGCAGGAACTGGTGAACGAGGAACGAAAGATCTTCCTCTGACGCTCAGCGGCAGGCGAGCACGACAGCTTCCGGCACGACCATGCCGCCGAAATAGGCGTCGGCGGGACGCATCTCGCGGCCGACGATGCAGCCCTCGCCACCCCGGACAAGCGCCGGCCGATCCGCGGCGAAGGCTACCGCGGCGGTATAGTCGCGATCCCGCAACACGAGTTCGACCTTGCGGCCGGCGAGCGCGACCGGCTCCTCCAGCCGGAAGCCGAAGACGACGGTTACGACACCATCGGAGACGCTGGCGTCGAAGGCGTCCGGCGCGCCGAGCGCCCTCCGCTCTCCATCCACCGAAAGCTCGGCGAAGAAACCGATGCCGTCCAAATCGCCGGTCAGGGCCTGACGCATCGCCTCGCGCTCCGCCGGGTCGAAGATACCGTCACCATTTGCATCGAACCGCGCGATCAGCCGACGGCTCGAGGCTTCATCGATCGCGAGCGCTTCGGCGACGGAAACCAGTCGACCGGCCTCTACGTCCAACAGCACGCGCGCAGTCACGGCGATATCCGGGTGGCTCGCGGCGAGACCGGCCGAGGCGAGCCAGAGAAGACCGGCGGAGAACCACCGACGCGCGACAGCCTTGTGGATCATCCCGCTGGTTCCTTTCCGTCGAGTTCCTGCAGGACGCGCCCGAAGCCGGGGAACTCACCGTCGACCGGCAGCGGCGGAAACGTCGGAGGTTCGAGCGCCGTGCGCTTTGCCGCCATATACGCCCCGCCGTAGAGGAAGCCGATGGCGATCAGCCAGCTCGCGAAGATGCGGGCGGCAAGCGTCAGCCACGCCCGGTCGAAGGCGGCCGCGGCGAGCGCCACGGTGGCCGAGATCCAGATTTCGGCGGCAAAGGCCAGCGGCCGGTAGCTCCGCTCGTGCAGGGTCGGGTCGCCGAGAAGCGTCGCAATCGCAAGAGCCGCGCCCACCGGCGCCAGCAGCGGCAGGGCGAACCACGTCCGGGCGCCACGCGGCAGCACGAGCGGCAGACCGATCAGCACGCAGGCGATCGGGCCGGTCAGGAAGAGATGCGCCGCCGCTCCCGGCACCGTCGCCATCAGCGCGAAGAACGGCTCGCGCAGCAGAATGCCGGCCGCCGCCCCCAACACGAGGGACGCCAGAGCGAACGGCAACGCCCGCCGCGGCAACTGGCCGAGAAGAAGGCCGAGGCCGACAAGCGGCAGGATGCGTTCGGCGGTGAAGACGGAGGCGAGGAGCCAATTGCCCTGCCAGCCAGACTGGTAGGCTGAAGCAGCAAGCGCCACGGCGGCGGTGATTGCAAGCGCACATGCCGCCAGACAAAGGCTTCGACGCGACGGCGCCGCCACCGGCTTGTTCATCGACATCAGGAAACGAGGAAGTAGAGGCCGCCGAGACCGATCAGCCCGCCGAGCGCACGCGACAGCTCGCCCGCACGCACGCGCTGGAAGAGAAGTCCGACGGCGATGCCGACGATATGGATCAGCCCGGTCGCGACGACGAAACCGATCGCATAATCGGCAGGATCGGTCGCATTCGGCAGTTCGGCGCCGTGGGCATAGCCGTGGAAGATCGCGAAGACGCCGATCACCGCAAGCGCAAGCCATTCCGGCGGGCGCCACAGCAGGGCGATCGAGGCCCCGAGGACGATGATGGAAAGGGCAATGCCGCTTTCGACGGCCGGCAGCGGAACGCCGGCAATCCCGAGCATACCGCCGACGACCATGATCAGCGGGAAGGCGATCGGGAGGCTCCAGACGGCGCGGCCACCCATCTGCGCGCCCCAGAGGCCGACGCAGAACATCGCCAACATATGATCGGCGCCCGAAAGGGGATGCTCGAAACCGTGCAGGAAACCGCCGGCCTCCCCCTGCAGGATATGGGCATGCGCCACGGCCGGCACCGTCACCAGTGTTAGGCCGGAAAGCAGGACCGCCGCAATGCGACGCGACAGGTTCGAAAACAGCATGAGCACGATCTCCAGCTCGATGTGTCGAGGTCCCGGCAGGCAGCCGGCGAGTCGGCCTCGACTATATCCGAATCACCGGAAATTGTAGATGGATCGTGTCGGAGGCCGCCGTCGTCCGCCGTCGCACTAGCTTGGAGAAGTGCCATGATCCGCCCGCCGAAGTCTCCCCGCCGGCCCACAATCCGCCGCGGCGGCACATCTTTCCTGCCGGCCATTCTCGCGACGGTCGCGATGGCGGCTGCGCCCGCGGAAGCCTCTGCCCATGCGCTCGGCGGCGTAATGGGCGGCTTCGGCAGCGGCTTCGGCCATCCGCTCGCCGGCTTCGACCACTTTCTCGCCATGCTGGCGGTCGGGCTCTGGGGCGCGCAGATGGGTGGCAGGTCTGTGTGGGCGCTTCCGGCCACCTTCCCGCTCATCATGTGCGTCGGCGGCTTCGCCGGCATGCTCGGGCTCTTTCCCGACGACCTCATCCGGCTCGCGATCGCCGTCTCGCTCCTCGTGCTCGGCGGGGTGATCGCCGCGCGGTGGGTGGCGCCGGAATGGGCGGCCCTCGTCATCGTCGCCTTCTTTGCGATCTTCCACGGCTATCCGCATGGACAGCTGACGCTGAGAGCGACCGACCCCGCAGCCTTCACCGTCGGCTTCGTCGTTTCGACCGGGCTCATCCATATTCTCGGCATCGGCATCGGCTTCGCGCTCGGCCGGCTCTACCACGGCTACGTGGTGCGCGCGCTCGGCGGGATGATCGCCGCAAGCGGCATCTATTACCTCCTGGTCTAGGTCAACTTTGTCCGGAGAGACAATCGCGCCGCTCCTTGGGATTTAACAAAGAACAAGTCGCGTCGCCGCCCTAGCCTGCGCTTCACCACCGAACGAGGGCTGAAGCGACATGGACAAGAACCTGATCGAAACCTATGGCGATGCGCGCCTGCCGCGCTATACCAGCTATCCGACCGCACCCCGCTTCTCCGCCGCGATCGGCGCCGGCACCTATGGCGACTGGCTGGCGGCGATCCCGGCGCGCGAAGCGGTTTCGCTCTACCTGCACATCCCCTTCTGCCGGTCGATGTGCTGGTATTGCGGCTGCCATACCTCGATCACCCAGAAGGACCAACCGATCCTCGACTATCTCGAGGTGCTGAAGCGCGAGGTCCGCGCCGTCGGCGCCGCGGCGAAGCGGCAACTGCGCGTCGGCAACGTGCATTTCGGCGGCGGCACGCCGACGATCATGGAAGCCGCCGAGTTCCTCGACCTCATGGCCTTCCTGCAGCAGAACTTCGACTTCTCGCCCGCGGCCGAAGTCGCCGTCGAGATCGACCCGCGCACGCTCAAGGCAGAGATGATTGCCGCCCTCGGACAGGCGGGCGTCAACCGCGCAAGCCTCGGCGTGCAGAGCTTCGATCCGGTCGTACAGAAGGCAATCAACCGCATCCAGACCGCCGAGCAGACGGAAGGCGCGGCGAAGGGGTTGCGCCGGACGGGCGTCGACAGCATCAATTTCGACCTCATCTACGGCCTGCCGCACCAGACGGTGCGTTCCTGCGTCGAAACCGCCGAGACAGCCATCGCCATGCGGCCGGACCGGTTTGCCGTCTTCGGCTACGCGCATATCCCCGCCTTCAAGAAGCACCAGCGGATGATCGACGAGGCGGCGCTTCCGGGTGCGTCCGAGCGCAATGCGCAGGCCGAGGCGATCGCCGAAACGCTCGTTGCGGCCGGATACCAGCGCATCGGGCTCGACCATTTCGCGCTTCCCGAGGACGAGCTCTCGCTTGCCCAGCGGCAGGGGCGGCTGCACCGGAACTTCCAAGGTTATACGACAGACGCCTGCAAGACCTTGATCGGCCTCGGCGCCTCGGCGATCGGACGCACCGCCGAGGGCTATGCCCAGAACGAGGTCGCGATCGGGCAATATGCCCAGCACGTTGCCTCGGGTCGGCTCGCGACCGCGAAGGGCTACCGTCTGACGGCCGAGGATCGGCTGCGGGCGGCGGTGATCGAGCGGCTGATGTGCGATTTCCGCGCCGATCTCCATGGGATTGCGGGCGAGCACGGCTTTGACCCGGAAGTGCTCCTCGAAGCAAACACGATGCTCGAACGACTGAAAGGCGACGGCGTCGTGGAATTCGATGACGGCGTACTCACGGTGAAGCCCGACCATCGCTTTCTCATCCGCTCCGTCGCAGCCTGCTTCGACGCCTACCTGGCGGAGGCGGGCCGTACCTATTCCAAGGTTGCGTGAGAGCGAACGCACGCTGCCGGACAGCGGCATTGACAACCTGTCCGTCGCGGCGTACCCGATGGGTGCCGAAAAAATTCAAGACCGGTACGGTTATTCCGGTCCCCGCCCCAGGCGGGATCTAGTCGCGATATGTGAACCCACGGCACCAACCTCTCTTCCAGGTAGGTGCCACACGGATCGCATGGTCCATCATGGCGCCTCCGAAACAACGGGATAACCATGATCGACAAACCTACGCTCCTGCTCTCACAACTCCTGATAACCTTGATGATGGCCTTCTCGATGTCGGGCATCATGTCGCTGATTGCACTCGGGCCGAGTGCCGAGTGGCTGCGGATATGGCCGCGCCAGTTCATCATCGCCTGGCCGATCGCCTTCGTGCTGACGCTGTTCGTCAGCCGTTTCGGCTTCTTCCTCGCCCATCGGCTGAGGCGGCTCGGCGCGCGCTGACCATCCGCTTCCGTGCAAAGCAAAAAGGCCCGGCGATCCCCACCTCGCCGGGCCTTCCCGCAGCCGGCCTTCCGCCCTATCCGGCCAGGCCGCGGTAAATCGCCGGCAGCGCCGAAGGCAGCCGGGCAATGTGCGAGACGATCGCGTAGCCGTTCTGACCGAAGATCGCCGGCACGTAGGCTTGTGCCTCCCTGTCCACCGTCACGCCGAACACCTGGACGCCCGACCGGCGCGCCTCGATGACGGCACGGCGGCTGTCTTCGAGCGCGAAACGTCCTTCGTAGTGATCGACATCGTTCGGCTTGCCGTCAGTCAGCACCAGCAGCAGGCGACGGCGGTTCGGCTGTTCCTTGAGCCCCGCGGTGGCGTGGCGGATCGCCGCCCCGATGCGGGTGTAATAGCCGGGCTTCAGCGCCGCGATCCGGCGTTCCACCGTAGCACTCATCGGTTCCCCGAAATCCTTGACCGTCTCCACCCGCACCCAGGAGCGCCGGCGCGAGGTGAAGGTCACGATCGAATGGTTGTCGCCGCAGGCCGAAAGCCCGTGCGCGAGCACCAGCAGGGCCTCCTTCTCGACGTCCAGCACCCGGCGGTCGTCGAACCACGCATCCGTCGACAGCGAGACGTCGACGAGGATCGACACGGCGAGATCGTGTGCCTGCGGGCGGCTCATCAGGTGAACACGATCGCTGCCCTGTCCGCCGGCGGCAAGATCGGTCCTCGCGCGCACCACGGCGTCGAGGTCGAGGTCCGACCCGTCGATCTGTGCCCGCAGCACCTCGCGGCGCGGCCGCAGCACCTCGAATTGCCGCTTCACCCGGCGGATGAGACTGCGCATCTCGTCGCGGGCCTCCAGCGTTTCGCCCTCCACCGGGGCGGGGCTCGCGAATACACGGCAATGGTTCTTCAGATAGGCGTTCGACCGGTAGTCCCATTCCGGATAGGTAAGCTCCGCGGTGAGCGGCGTGCGGTCCAGCGCCTCCGGCGGCAGGTCGAGATCGAAACGAAAGCGGGCCGAGGGCCTGCCCTTGCGCTCGCCGAGTGTCATGTCGTCCAATTCCTCCGCCGCGGCGGCGTCGTGGTCGTCGCTGTCGTCGCCGGGGCGGTCGACATTGACCATCTCGGCCATGGCAAGGATCTTTTCGAAGCGGTTGAGGATGAAGGGGCTGCGGGACTGTTCGCGTCCGTCCTTCTTCTCGCGGGTCGCGACATGGCGACCGGCAATGCCGGCCTGGCGGTCTGCGGCGGAGGCCGGCAAATCCTCATCCGTCCGGGCGTCGCTTTCCTCGCGGACCAATGCGTCCGGCCAGAGCGGCACCGGCAGCATTGGCAGGTAGCCCGGTGGTGCCCGCTGCGGAAACTGACGCGGCTCGGCCTCGGCAAGCCGACCGACGCCCTTCAGCAGGAGATCGCGTACGCACTCCTCGACACGTTGTTCGACGGCAGGCAAGGCGCCGCGGCGCCGCTCCTTGAGCACCGCGGCACAGAGCCTGCGGTAGCGCGGCTCGAGCCCCGGAAACGCCGTGAGCACGGCGGCTACCGTCGCCTCCGCGCGGGCAAGAGCCTCGAGATCACAGATGAGTGGATCACGGGCGTCCAGCGGCTCGAGCGGCATCACCGCCATCGTCGCAGCGAGCCAGACATAAAGGTCGCGATTGAGAGCCTTGTCCGGAAAGAGGTCGATCACCGGCGGCAACATCAGCGTCGCGTGGTCACGGCCGGGCTGGACGAGTTTCTCCTCGCCCAGTCCGAGTCGCTGGCGGAGCTTCAGGCGGTGGCCGGAGGTCCGTCCACGGGCGGGCGCAACCTGCACGGCGTGCTCACCGCCGAACCCACGGAAACAGACGGCGAGCACAGGCTGGATTTCTTCAAGGCTCACCGCATCCGCGGGATAGCACGGCCAGGTGCGGGTGTTCCCCGCCAGCCGATGCCATGCTCGCCCGACCGTCTCTTCGAGTTCGAGGAAATCCAGCATGGTCCGGTCCTCTCAGCGGATCACCGCATCGGCGACTTCAAGGAGCCCGGCGCGCACGTCCGGCTCGTCGGTCAAGGGCTCGATCATCGCCGAGCGTACCGCCTCGCGGATCGGCAGCCCGGCATCGATCAGGCTCGCGCAGTAGACCAGCAGGCGGGTTGAGACGCCTTCCTCGAGATCGTGGCCCTTCAGCGCCCGGAGCTTGCGGGCAAGCTCGACGAGCATGGCGACCCGGCCTTCCGGCAGGCCGCTTTCGGCGGAGACGACCGCGATCTCCTGCTCCTTCGGCAGGAAATCGAATTCGATCGCCACGAAGCGCTGCCTGGTCGACGGCTTCAGCGTCTTCAGGAGGTTCTGGTAGCCGGGATTGTAGGAGACGACGAGCATGAAACCGGGCGGGGCTTCTAGCTCTTCTCCGGTCCGTTCGAGCGGCAGGATGCGACGGTCGTCGGTCAGCGGATGCAGCACCACGGCGACGTCCTTGCGGGCCTCGACCACCTCGTCGAGATAGCAGATGCCCCCCTCGCGCACCGCCCGGGTGAGCGGCCCGTCGACCCAGACGGTGTCTCCGCCCTTCAGCAGATAGCGGCCGGTCAGGTCAGCGGCGGCAAGGTCGTCATGGCAGGAAACGGTGGACAGCGGCACGCCGAGCTTCGCGGCCATGTGGCTCACGAAGCGGGTCTTGCCGGAGCCGGTCGGCCCCTTGAGGAGCAGCGGCAGCTGCCGGGTCCAGGCCGTTTCGAAGAGGGCGCATTCGTTGCCGGCCGGCGTGTAGGACGGAATGTCGGAGGACTCGGCCGCGGTCTTGAGCATCAGGTTCATTGGGGGTGTTCCTCGTGCTGAATTGTGTGGAGCCTGCTACCTCCCCGCATGGGGAGGCAGCGTAGCGGTCGGCGTGCGGATCACTCGGCCGGCTGCGCCAGACTTGTGTAGCTCGGCTCACGCTTCTTGCCCGGCACCAGGATCGCCCAGATGAACATCAGGGCCGAGATGAGCACCACCGCGCCCGAACCCAGGCGGATCCAGTAGAAGAGCGCGAGCTGGTCCTGCACATCCATGTAGCTTTCGCCGAGGACGCGCTGCAGATGTACCTGGAGGACGCCTGCGAAGGTGAGCGCGAAGGTCATCACCGACATCGCCGTGCACATCGCCCAGAAGCTGGCCATGGAGAGCCACTGGTTATACGGTGCACGACCGCGGATCTCCGGAATGGCATAGGCCATCACGGCGAGGTTCAGCATCACATACGCGCCGAAGAAGGCGAGGTGACCATGGGCGGCGGTGACCTGCGTGCCGTGGGTGTAGTAGTTCACCGACGACAGCGTGTGCAGGAAGCCCCAGACGCCGGCGCCGAAGAAGGCCATCACCGAGCAGCCGATCGACCAGAGGAGCGCGGCGCGGTTCGGATGCTTGCGACCGGCCTTCCAGGTCATCACGAAGGTGAAGATCACCATGGTGAAGAAGGGCGCCACTTCGAGCGTCGAGAAGAGCGAGCCGATCCACTGCCAGTAGCCCGGAGCGCCGATCCAGTAGAAGTGGTGGCCGGTGCCGAGGATGCCCGAGAAGAGCGCCAGGCCGACGATGACGTAAAGCCACTTCTCGACGACCTCGCGGTCGATGCCGTTGAGCTTGATCATCAGGAAGGCGAGCACCGAGGCCATGATCAGCTCCCACACGCCTTCGACCCAGAGATGGACGACGTACCACCAGTACATCTTGTCGAGCGCGAGGTTCGCCGGGTTGTAGAAGGCGAAGAGGAAGAAGATCGCAACACCCCAGAGACCGAAGATCAAGATGTTGGTGACGACCGTCTTGCGGCCTTTCAACACCGTCAGCGTGATGTTGAAGAGGAACATCAGCGCGACGATCACGATGCCGACCTTGATCGCGAAGGGCTGTTCGAGGAACTCGCGCCCCTCGTGGATGTGGAAGAGATAGCCGACCACGGCGACGGCCGCGGCTCCGAGGAAGATCCAGAACTGGGCGATGGCGATCTTCGTGCTGAAGAGCTCGGTCTCGGTCTCCTCCGGGATCAGGTAGTAGGTGGCCCCCATGAAACCCATGAGCAACCAGACGATCAGCGCATTGGTGTGGACCATGCGCACGATGTTGAACGGCACAAGCTCGGAGAGCGTGTTCGGCAGCACGTAGATCGTGCCCGCGAGCACACCGAAGAGAACCTGCGCGAGGAAGAGGCCGAGCGCACCGTAGAAGTACAGCATCGCGACCTTTTGGGTTTGATATTTCATCGTCTTTTCTCCTTGTCGCTCGCTCTCAACCGGCGTCGTTCGGCGGCCAGTTCTGCGTCTTGATCTTGCTCGTCCATTCAAGGAAGTCGGCGAGATCGTTGAGCTCCTGTTCCGTCAGGTTGAACTGCGGCATCTGGCGGCGCCCCTCGATGCCGGAGGGCTGGGCGGCCATCCACGCCTTGAGGGTGTCACGCGCGGCGGCGGGATCGGTGTCGCCCCCCCAGCGCTTCCAGACGTTTCCGAGCTCCGGCGCGAAATAGGCGCCTTCGCCGAGCAGCGTGTGGCAGTTGATGCAGGAATTCTTCTCCCAGACGTGCTTGCCGCGGGCGACGCCGTCAGTCAGCGTCGTCTCGTCCGTGGAGGTCGTTCTCATGTAATAGTGGCTGTGGGCCGTCAGTCCCACGAAGATCGTGAAGAAGAAGATGGAGCCGCCATAAAAGACGTTGCGGGCCCCGGTCTTGGTTAGGCGCTCTGCCATCCCATGGTCCTTTCCTAGTCCAGGCGGGCGCGTGGGCGCACCGGCGTGGGTTGTCCCCCGTCCCGTGCAGCGGCGCTGGGAGTGCGCACGCTGGGTGGGACCAGCCTCTTCTAGAGCTTCCCCCGATCCGTTCTTTGCGTTTTGGCAAAGATCAGAACGGAGGCTCAGCCGGCGAGTACCGCCGAGAGCGCGATCTTGCCGATGCCGGCGAGCGCGAAGGCGACCGGCCAGGCGATGAGGGCGATGCGCAGGGCCGGCGACGCGTTGCCGAGGCCCATGAAATCGATGATGACGAAGCGCGCCTTCAGCACCGCAAGCACGAGGATTGCCGCTCCTGCGGCAGGCACCGCGGCACCCCATGCCGCAAGTCCCACGCCGGAAAGCGCCAGCGCGATCAGGATCGCGTAGGCGAGATTGAGCTGTCTTGCGGTTCCGTGGGCCATGGCATCACACCAGATAGAAGAGCGGGAAAAGGACGATCCAGACGAGGTCGATCACGTGCCAGAGCGTAGTGATAAGCGCGACATTGCTGCGCGTCGGTCGCCAGGCGACAAGCGCAAGCACGCCGGACCCGAAAACGACGTGCAGCAGATGAAAGCCGGTCACCAGAAAATAGAGTTCGAAGAAGGCGCCGAGGCTTTCGTCGCCGGCGATGCCGATCTCGCCGCTGTACTCGAATAGCTTCACCGCAAGGAAGACGAGGCCGAACAGGGCGGCCAGCAGAAGCCCGCGACGGGTTTCGCGAAGCGAAGCGCCCGGCCGCGCGGCGAGCGCAGCCTGCCAGCCGCTCGTCAGCAGGACGAGCGTGTTTACAGCGGCAAGCCCGGGTCGCAGATGCGTTTGCGCGGCGGAGAATGCCTGCGGGTCGAGGAGCGAGGCGATCAGAAAGGCACCGATCAGGATGCCGAATGCGACGAGCTCGCTCCAGGCGAGAATCCAAAGGAGGAGTGTATCGCCCTCCTCGCCCTCCGCGAAAGTCGTTACGGTCATATCGGCCATGGCAAAGGCACCCCGTTCCGTTTCGGTCGCCTCTCTTTAGAGGATAGGACGCATGCTTCTTTGCGAAATCACAAAGAACGGGACGGCAGGCGGCCTAGGATTGCGGCCGAACAGGAGAATTCCCCATGACCGACGCCCATATCGGCCTTTCCGTGGCCACCCCCGTCATCATTGCGTTCGCCCTCATGCTCTATCGCATGGGCGTCCTGCAGCGCACCGGCACGATCTCGGCCGTGCTCGCCTCCGTGGCGATCGCCGCCGTGCTCTTCATCGATCGCTAGGATCGCCATGATGACGCCCGCCAACGCCAGGACCGAGGCTATCCGCCATAACCATGAAGAACTGCTGGACCTCTGCGGCCAGCTGGAGACCATCGCCGACTCCTTGCCCTTCGACCTCGACCATGTACTCTGCCGACAGGTCGCCGACCGGATCGTTCCCGTACTCACCCGTACGCAGACCGTGGAAGAACTGGTGCTCTATCCGTTCCTGGAGGAAAGCGCCGGCTCCTGTTTCTCCGCGATGACGATCGACCGGCTGAAGGGCGAGCACATGTGCGACAGGATTGCCGCCGAGGAGGTGGCCCTGACGCTGGAGGCAGTGCTCGACAATCGCTGCGGCCTGACCTTCGAGACGGTCGGCTACATGCTGCGCGGCTTCTTCGAATGCCTGCGCCGCCATGTCGCTGCGGAACGGAGCCTGATCGAGATGTTTGGCACGCCCGACAGCATGATGTAGGCTCGCGGCCATGACCGAATTCGTGATCGCCTTCGCCGTGTTCCTTGCGCTGCATTCGGTTCCGGCGATCCCGGCCATCCGCGGGCGGCTCATCGCCGCGCTCGGCCGGCGGCTTTATCTCGGCCTCTATTCGCTCGCGTCGATCGTCGCGATCGCCTGGCTGTTCTATGCGGCACTCCGGATGAATTACGTCGAGTTGTGGGAACCCGCTCCCTGGCAGGCGATGGTGACGCTGGTCGCCGCACCGGTCGGCGTGTTCCTCGTCCTCGCCGGGCTCTTCTCCGGCAACCCCTTCTCGATCACGCTGCGCAGTTCCGAGGCCCCAACGGGCGCGATCGTCGCTGTCACCCGCCATCCCGTGCTCTGGGGCTTCAGCTTCTGGGCGCTCGGGCACCTCGTACCGAACGGCGACCTGCGTTCGCTCTTGCTCTTCGGCGGACTGGCGCTCTTTTCTTCCGGCGGCTTCTTCATGCTGGACCGTCGCGCGCGCCGGCGGCTTCCCGACAACTGGAAGACGGCAACGGCCGCTGCCCCGCTCATTCCCTTTGCAGCGATCCTCGCCGGACGGGCATCGTTCAGGATCGACCGGGAGATAATCGCAGCCTTCGTGCTGACGGCCATCATCACCCTCTGGCTGCTCGCCGGCGGCCATCTCTTCCTCTTCGACGCCGATCCTCTTCTGCTCGCCGGTTCCTGACGTTCAGCCTTCCCATTCGCGTGCGAGCGGCGGGATCGGCAGGCCGAGGAGATCGATCGTCCGGGCGGCGATATGATCGACGATCGCCTCGACGCTTTCAGGCCTGTGATAGAAGGCCGGAACCGGCGGCATGACGACCGCGCCCATCTCGGCGACCGAACACATGTTGCGCAGGTGACCGAGATGGAGCGGCGTTTCCCGCGCCAGCAGGATCAACCGGCGGCGCTCCTTGAGATGGACATCCGCGGCACGGACGAGAAGGTTGTCGGCGATGCCGGTGGCGATCGCCGCAAGCGTGCGCATCGAGCAGGGCGCGACGATCATGCCCGTAGTGCGGAAGGAGCCGCTGGCGATCGTAGCTCCCACGTCGCGGATCGGGTGGTTCTCGGTCGCCATCGCCAGAAGGCGCCCGAGCGCGCCGGGGCCGCATTCGTGGGACAGGGTGCGTCGTGCCGCGTCGGAAACGACGAGGTGGGTTTCGACATCCTCGATCTCCTGCAACCGTTCCAGGATGCGCAGCGGAATGGCGGCGCCCGAGGCACCGGAGACACCAAGTACGATCCGCATCCGGCTCATGGCGCCTCTCCGATCCCGAGGTCCGCCCAGATCGCGTCGACCTTCGCCGTGACCTCCGGCGACATCTTCAGCACCCGGCCCCACTCGCGTTCACTCTCCGCGCCGATCTTCGTCGTCGCATCGAGCCCGAGCTTGCCGCCGAGGCCCGGCTTCGGCGAGGCGAAATCGAGATAGTCGATCGGCGTGTCGGTGATCACGGCGACGTCGCGACTCGCATCGAAGCGGGTCGACAGCGCCCAGACGATGTCGGGCCAGCTGCGCACATTGATATCCGGGTCGACCGCTATGATGAGCTTCGTGTAGCTGAACTGCGGAAGCATCGACCACAGTCCCATCATCACCCGCCGCGCCTGCCCCGGATAACGCTTGTCGATCGCCACCACCATGGCGCGGTAGGAGCACGCCTCCGGCGGCAGCCACAGATCGGCAATCTCCGGAAACTGGCGTTTGACGAGCGGCAGGAAGATCTCGCTCATCGCCTCGCCGAGCACGGAGGGCTCGTCGGGCGGGCGGCCGGTATAGGTCGATAGATAGACCGGGTTGCGGCGCGTAGTGATCGCGGAAAGCCTCATCACCGGGAAGCGTTCGACGCTGTTGTAGTAGCCGGTATGGTCGCCGTAAGGCCCCTCCTCCGCCGTCTCGCCTGCGGACACCGTACCTTCGAGCACGATCTCGGCATTGGCCGGCACGCAGAGCGGGACGGTCACGGCGGGGGCGAGTTCGGAACGCTTGCCCTTCAGAAGTCCCGCAAAATTCATCTCGCTCATGCCCTCCGGCAGCGGCATGACGGCGGCGAGGATGGTCGCCGGATCGGCACCGATCGCGACCGTCACCGGCATGTCCTGCCCGAGCTTCTGCCACATGCGGTGATGGCGGGCGCCGCCGCGATGGGCGAGCCAGCGCATGATCAGGCGCTGTCCGTCGAGCACCTGCATGCGGTAGATGCCGACATTGACGTCGGTCGGATCGTCCGGCGCCCGGGTGATGACGAGCGGCCAGGTGACGAGCGGCGCCGGCTCGCCCGGCCAGCACCACTGGATCGGCAGGCGCCCGAGATCGAGCTCCTCGTCCCGCCAGACGATATCCTGCACCGGCGGGCGGCTGACATTGCGCGGACGCATCGAAAGCGCCGCCCTCAGGAGCGGCAGCTTGCCCCAGGCATCGCGCATGGATTTCGGCGGACGGGGGTCGCGCAGGTCGGCAAGCATGGCGGCCAATCGCGGCAGGCCGCCACTCTCCAGCCCGAAGCCCCATTCGATGCGCTCGCGCGTGCCGAAGAGATTGGCAAGAAGCGGCACGTCGCAGACGCGGCCCGCAGCATCGACGGGCTTTTCGAAGAGCAGCGCCGGGCCGCCGGATTCCAGCGTCCGGCGGTGGATTTCAGTGATCTCGTGAACGAGCGACACGGGCCTTTCCACCCGCTTCAGGCGGCCGCGCCGCTCGAGTTCGCCCATGAAATGCTGGAGATCGGAGAAGCGGCGGATGGCCGGAGGAGCTTGGGTCATCCCGCCTCTGTGGCGGAGGAAAACCTGCATGTCTTTGCGCTGGCTCAAATGGTCGCATCCTCGATGCCGTTAGCATGGCGCGACCTCCCCTTTCGAAAGGTGTTCCTGATGCGTGTTCCGCCTGCCCTCGCCGATCCCCTTGGCGTCATTCCGGTCTTCATGATCGAACGTGCGGCGAGACTGGCCTTCACCCGGGTCATGAAGGCCCATCCGGGTCTCTTCGAACGGCTCGGCGACTATCGCCAGAAGCGCTACGGCTTCGTGCCGGACGACCTGCCGATCGGCTTCCTCGTCGAGCCCTCCCGCCTGTCGCTTACCGTCGTGCGCAAGCCGAGGCGACCGGAGGCCGACGCCACCGTAGAGGGACCTCTCTTCCTGCTGCTGGCGCTGCTCGAAGGCCGCTGCGACGCGGACGCGCTGTTCTTCTCGCGCGACCTGACCGTCACCGGCGACATGGAGGCTATGCTGGCACTCAGGAACGCCCTCGACGACAGCAATATCGACCTGCCGAAGGATCTCGGCCAGGCTTCCGGTCCCTTCGCGCCGCTCGTCAGCCGGGCGCTCAACTATGTCCGCGACCGCGCGCTTACCGGGGAGACCGGCCGATGGAACTGATCTGCCCGGCGGGAACGCCCGCCGCCTTCCGCGAGGCGGTCAACGCCGGCGCGGACGCCGTCTATTGCGGCTTCCGCGACGAAACCAACGCCCGCAACTTCCCCGGCCTCAACTTCACGCCGGCCGAACTCGGCGAGGCGATCGCCTTCGCCAAGCGCAAGGGCGTGATGACTTTCGTGGCGCTCAACACCTTCATGCGCGCCGGCGCCGAAGACATCTGGTACAAGGCGGCGGACGAGGCCGTGCGGCTCGGCGCCGATGCACTGATCCTCGCCGACTTCGGCCTGATGGCCTATGTCGCGGAAAAGCATCCCGACCAGCGCCTGCACGTGTCCGTGCAGGCCTCCGCCTCCAATGCAGACGCGATCAATTTCCTGGTCGACGCCTTTCAGGCGAAACGCGTGGTGCTGCCGCGCACGCTGACCATCGCCGACATCGCCCGGCTCGCGCCACAGATCCGCTGCGAGATCGAGGTCTTCGTCTTCGGCGGACTTTGCGTCATGGCCGAGGGACGGTGCTCGCTTTCCTCCTACGCCACCGGCAAGTCGCCGAACATGAATGGCGTGTGCTCGCCGGCAAGCCATGTCCGCTACCGCCAGGACGGCGCCGAACTCGTTTCCGAACTCGGCGAGTACACGATCAACCGCTTCCCAGCCGGCGAGGCCGCCGGCTATCCGACGCTCTGCAAGGGCCGTTTCGAGACGGGCGGCGACAGCGGCTACGCCTTCGAGGACCCGGTCTCGCTCGACGTCATGGATCATCTGGATGCACTTCGCGCGGCGGGCGTCTGCGCGCTCAAGGTCGAAGGGCGGCAGCGCGGCAAGGCTTATGTCGCCGAGGTGGTTTCGACGCTCCGGCAGGCGCTGTCCGCCGATGCGGCGGCGCGCCCGACGTTGCTCTCCCGTCTCAGGCTCCTCAGCGAAGGCCAGAAGACGACATCCGGCGCCTACGAAAAGCGCTGGAGATAACAAGGACATGACCATGGTTTCAGCCAATCCGGCACTGGTGCTCGGGCCCGTTCTCTATCTCTGGGACGGCCCGAAATGGCGCGACTTCTATTTCCGCATCGCCGACGAGGCCCCGGTCGGCGAGGTGGTGATCGGCGAGACGGTCTGCTCGAAGCGCCTGCACTTCACCGAGCCGCATCTCGCCGAGGTGGTGGAGCGGCTGGAGTCGGCCGGCAAATCCGTGCGGCTTTCGACGCTGGCGCTGGTGACGATCGAACGCGAGGCCCAGCACGTCCGAAATCTGATCCGCGACAGCACCCATGTCGTCGAGGCGAACGACCTTTCCGCGCTCGGACTTCTGGCGGGGAAACGGCACACCGTCGGGCCGCTGATCAACGTCTACAATGCCGCGACCGCGAAGCTTCTCGCCGGCCGCGGGGCGAGCTCGATCTGCCTGCCGCCGGAGCTTTCCATGGCTTCCGTCACGGAGATTGCAGCGGGGGCGCCGGGCATCGCCTTCGAGGTCTTCGCCTTCGGCCGCATTCCGCTGGCGATTTCCGCACGCTGCGCGCATGCCCGGGCCAAGGGCCAGATCAAGGACAACTGCCAGTTCGTCTGCAGCGAGGAGCCGGACGGAATGCCGGTGCGCACGCTCGACCGGCAGTCCTTCCTCGCCCTCAACGGTGTCCAGACCGTTTCCCACACCTGCCAGGCACTGGTCGGCGAACTGCCGGATCTCGTCGCCGCCGGCGTCTCACGCTTCCGCCTCTCGCCGCAGGACTGCGACATGGCGGCAATCGCCCGCATTTACGAGGACGCGCTCGCCGAACGGATCGATGCGGAGGAGGCCGTCGCCCGGATCGGGACGGTCTATCCGGACGTGCCGCTCTCGAACGGCTTCCATCACGCGCGGGAGGGTGCCGCCTGGGTCGCACGGGCCCGCAACACCGCGCACGGGGCCCAGGCATGACGCGCGACACCTTCACCGTCATCGACAATGCGTCGCCGGCGCCATTGCAGCGACGCGGCCTGCGTGAGGCGATCGGCCAGGTACGCACGGTGGTGATGAACACGGCGCTCGATTGCGCCTGTCGGGAGAAGGTGGAAAGCGCGCTGACGCGGATGGAGCAGATGGAACGGCGGAAGGAGCAGAAGCGCCTGCTCGCCGCCGCCCACGACCAGCAGCACAAGATCGCAGCACTGCTCGGCCTGCTCTACGATTTCGACACGATCACCGGCGTCGACCCGGACCCCGGCCTGCTCGCCGAAGCGAGCCTGCTCTTCGACGACATCGCGGCCGCCGCAGCTGACGGCGCAGCCCAGCTGCGCGAACTGCAGAACCTCGAAAACGGTGTCGCCCCGCCGACGGGCGGCGGGGCGCGATAGGGAGCCGCATCTCCCGGACGCTGCTCCGGGCGAACGAGCGTCCGCCCGGAGGTCGGAAATGCTCCTTACATGCCGAGGAACCGCGGCAGGAAGAGCGAGATTTCCGGGATGTAGGTCACCGCAATCAGGAAGGCCAGCATGGTGAGCAGCCAGGGCATGACGGCGACCGTCAGTTCGGTGATCCCCATCTTGGTGATGCCGGACGCTACGTAAAGGTTGAGGCCGACGGGCGGGTGGCACATGCCGACCTCCATGTTGACCACGATCATGATGCCGAAATGCACCGGATCGATGCCGAGACGGACGGCGACCGGAAAGAGGATCGGCGCCATGATCAGCACGATCGACGACGGCTCCATGAAGTTGCCGGCTGCCAGCAGCAGGATGTTGACGGCGATCAGGAACATCCACCAGTTCAGGCCCGAGTTCACCATCCATTCGCCGAGCGCCTGCGGAATGTTCTCGTGCGTCATCAAGAAGGAGAACAGGACGGCGTTGGTAATGATGTAGAGCAGCATCGCCGACATGTTGGCCGAGGACAGCAGCACCCGCGGAATGTCCGAGAGCTTCAGGTCCTTGTAGACGAAGACGGCGATGAAGAAGGCGTAGACGGCGCTCATCGCGGCGGCTTCGGTCGGCGTGAAGACGCCGGTGTAGATGCCGCCGATGACGATGATGATCAGCAGCAGGCCCCAGACGGCCTTGCGGAACGTCTGCCAGCGCTCGAGCCAGCTCGCCTTCGGCAGCCGCGGGTAGCCGTTCTTGTACGCGCGGTACCAGGTGGTGGCGGCAAGCAGCGAGGCGAGGATGAGCCCCGGGATGACGCCGGCCATGAAGAGCTCGCCGACCGAGGCCGCCGAAACCACCTGGCCGTCCGGACCGGTTGCCTGCATGCCCGAGGTCGCGACCGAATACATGACCATGACGATCGACGGCGGGATCAGGATGCCGAGCGCACCGGACGTGGTGATGACGCCGGCGCCGAACTGCTTCGGGAATCCCTGGCGGGTCATCGCCGGCAGGATCACCGAGCCGATCGCGACCACCGTCGCCGGCGAGGAGCCGGATACGGCTGCGAAGAGCGCGCAGGCGATGACGCCCGCAAGCCCGAGCCCGCCGTGCCAGTGTCCCACCATCGAGGTCGCGAAATTGATCATGCGACGGGCGACGCCACCGTGGGTCAGGAAATTGCCGGCGAGGATGAAGAACGGGATCGCCATGATCTCGAACTTCTCGATGCCGGTGAAGAGCTTCAGGGCCACCGTATCGATCGGCACCGCGGTCATGGTGAAAAGAAATGCGAGAACGGTGAGGCCGAGCGCGATCGAGATCGGCATGCCGGTCAGCATGAGGGCGATGAGCCCTCCGAAAATGAGTGTCGCGTTCATGGCTCAGTGATCCTTCGCAGTCAGCGGGCTCGCGGCAATGGCTTCCGCCTCTTCATCCATCCCGTCCACGTGTCCGTGGTCGTGGTGGGGCAGCTCGCCCGTGCGGTTGAAGGTCCAGGCGACCTGCAGGAAGCGGAAACACATCAGCGAGGAGCCGAGCGGGATCGCGAGATAGACGATCCACATGGGCAGTTCGAGATCCGGCGAAATCGCATCCGTGTGGTACATGTGGAAGACGAAGTTCGCCCCCAGTGCCGCGATGACGCCGGTGAAGAAGGCGCCGGCAAGAAGACCGAACAGGATCATCCGTGCGCGGTTTTTCGCTTGCATGCGGTTGATCACCACGTCGATGCCGACATGGATGCCGGTGCGTACGCCGTAGGCGGCGCCGAACTTCGCCATCCACACGAAGAGGATGATGCAGAGCTCCTGCGCCCAGACGAGATTGACGGAGCGAAGGCCGAAATAGAGCGAGCGCGAGAAGCCCATCAGCCAAGGCATATCCAGGCTTCGGGACAGGCTGACCGCGTCGGCGAGCAGCCCGAGGGAATAGCGGTGAACGACGGCGATGAAGATGATCACCGTCGCCACGGCGATCAGCGTGGCGATCAGGATCTCTTCGAGCCTGTCAAGGATGCGAAGCATGAAAGGGACCTCCTCGGTCACATCGGCCGCCCCCTGCGCGCCGCTCGTCGGATCCGGAAAGCCCGGAACATCGAACTGTCGGCGGATTGCTGGGCCGTGCCGGTCACGCCCGCTTGCCGATACCCCGAGAGGCCGGACCGGCGCGGGCCGATTGTCCGTAACGAGCGCCGCACCGCTCCGCGTCGAAAGCGGGACGATGCGGCGGCTGTTGTCGTTGAGGCGGGCCTTACTTGGTCACGCCGGCTTCCTGCTGCACCTGCTTGACGAGGTCAGCGCCGATGCGTTCGGCCATCTCGTCGTGAACCGGCAACAGCGCTTCTCGCCAGGCGGCGAGTTCGTCGGCGGTGAGTTCGTGGAACTCGGTGGTGCCGGCAGCCTTCATCGCTTCCAGCGCCTTCTCGTTCTCTTCCTTGGCGATGCCGTTCGCGTATTCGGTGGCTTCGGTCATCGCCTTTTCGACGTTGCCGCGAACGTCGGCCGGCAGTTCGTCCCAGAACTTCTTGTTCACGATCACCGCATAGCCGAGGTAGCCGTGGTTGGAGAGCGTCGCGTGCTTCTGCACCTCATGCATCTTCTGCGTATACATGTTGGACGGCGGGTTTTCGGTGCCGTCGACGACGCCGGTCTGCAGCGCCTGGTAGACTTCCGAGAAGGCCATGACCTGCGGAACGGCGCCAAGCGCGTTCATCTCCGCTTCCAGCACCTTCGAGGACTGGATGCGCATCTTGAGACCGAGGAAGTCGTCGGGCGTCTTCAGCGGGCTGTTGGCGCTCATGATCTTGAAGCCGTTGTCCCAGAAGGCGAGGCCCTGGATACCTTTCGTTCCGAGCTTGTCGAGCAAGCTCTTGCCGACCGGACCGTAGGTCACCTTGTGCAGGCTGTCATAGCCGGAGAAGATGTAGGGAAGGTCGAAGACCTCGAATTCCTTGAGACCGAGCGGGCCGAACTTGGCAAGCGACGGCGCAAGCATCTGGACGGCGCCGAGCTGCAGGGCTTCGAGCTCTTCCTTGTCCTTGTAGAGCTGCGAGTTCGGGTAGACCTCGATCTTCACGGCGCCGTTCGTGTACTTCTCGGCGAGTTCCTTGAACTTGTCGGCGCCCTTGCCCTTCGGCGTATCGGGTGCGACGACATGCGAGAAACGGATCACGATCGGATCGGCAGCGGCGGCACCGGATGCGGCGAGCGCGAAGGCGGAAACGGAAAGCGAGATTGCGGCGGCAGTCCGCAGGAACGTGCGGCGGTCGAACATTGGATATCTCCTCCTGGTATGTTCCGGGCCCACGCGAGAACTGTCCCCCCGCGTTCCACCACCCGGACTGTCGCTCTCTTAGGCCTTCGTGAAATGTGGCGCTATTGTGGATTTCCACATGGCCGCACCCGGGCGAGTGACCGGTGGCCGGCGTCCGGGTCATATCGGAGCCCACTCTCTTCGGTGGCGCCCATTCCATCGGAAAAATCTGATTTTCACGTCGTGTCAATTACTTCGCGCAGTTGAGGCAGCGATCCGGCATTGCCGCGAGGTGTTTTCCGGGTTACTAATTGAGCTTCTCGTGATTTTTGCCAGTTTGGGAGTCTCAGATGTACAGCAAGACTTTCGCCCGCACGACGGCCACCGCCGCAATCTTCGCAGCATCGGCACTTCCGGCTTTAGCCCAGGCCGGATCCGATCCACGGGACAGACCGTATTACTACGGCCATGGCATGATGTGGGGCGATCAATGGGGAGGTTTCGGCATGATCTTCGGCCCGATCTTCATGATTCTCATCCTGGTGGCGATCGTCGTCGGGATCATCTACGTCCTCAAATACATGGGCGCGATCAACCTGCCTTCGAACGCCTCCGGCAGCGGCAAGGCGCTCGACCTTCTCAGGGACCGCTATGCACGCGGCGAAATCGACCATCAGGAATTCGACGACCGCAAGAAACGGCTGATGGAGTGACGGCAGGCGAAGCCCACTGCCATTCCGCGCTCCGGGCGTTCGCCCGAACCGCAACGCTTGGCCGTGAGCACCGCGCCGTGCCGTGATGCCTGCTCCCGCGACTGGATAACGATGCGCTTTTTTGTCGAAATTCTGCGGCTTTTGGCGTAGAAGTCGCGCGGGGAGGCATCAAAAGCGGCTTGACGATCTTCAGATCCAGCAGTGACGGACCGGATTCCGGTGACGGCGGCAGGCACGACCTGCTGCAGGTGATCCCGCTCGTCACCATCGTCGTGCTGACCGCGATGATCTCGCTGCTTCTCTGGGCCATCAATTACAACGAGAACGAACGGCTGCGCACCACGCTGATCTCGGACGCGCTCTGGGTGGAGCAGACACTGCGCTTCCAGCTTTCGGTGGACGAGGATGCGATCGCGCGGCTGGCGCTCGATCATGCCCATCACCAGATCGGTCTGCCGCAGTTCGGGGACCGCGCCCGGATCCATCTGCAGAACAATCCAGAAGTCCTGAGCATCGCCCTCTTCGACGCAGCCGGCCGGCCGGTCTTTTCTGTTCCGGAAGGCGCCGCATCCGGCAGCGGTACGACCTCGCCACTGCCCAACCGGGCGACCGCAGCCGCGAGCGTCAGGCCGATCTATGGGCCGCTCACGAAGACGGCCGACGGCGATCTCGTGACCAGCATCTCGACGGCGCAGGGCGACGGCGGCAGCGTCTCGGCCGTCATATCGATCCGCTCGCTGATCGCGCGCCAGATCCCTTGGTGGATCACCGAGAAATATGCCGTGCAGCTCGTCGACATCGACAATGCCGTGCTCGCGGAAAAGACCCGCGTCGAGCCGACCGACACGAGCCTCACCCACAAGATCAGCTTCGATCCGCCGCTCGCAGGCGCATGGCTCGCCATATCGAGCTATCGCGTGGGCGGCAATCTCTCGAACAATCTGCTGGTCGCCGGCGTGCTGGGGCTATCGCTCTTCGCCGTCTTCTCGCTTCTCGTCCTCTACCGCAACGGCCTCAAACGCCAGGCCGCGGAAATGCGGCTGCGTTCGGAAATGGCCTTCCGTCGCTCGATGGAAGAGAGCCTAACCGTCGGCCTGCGCGCCCGCGACCACGACGGCAAGATCCTCTACGTCAACAACGCCTTCTGCCAGATGACCGGCTTCACCGCCGAGGAACTGACCGGACGCAAGCCGCCGATGCCCTATTGGCATGAGGACCGTATTGCCGAGACGCTCGCCCGCCACGAGGCGCTCAACAAGGGCGGGCTCAAGATCCAGAGTTTCGAGACCTGCTTCCGCCGCCGCGACGGCTCCGATCTCGAAGTGCAGGTCTTCGAGGCCCCGCTGGTCGACGCCCATGGGCGGCATCGCGGCTGGATGGGCTCGATCATCGATATTTCCGACCAGAAGCGGGCCGCAGAGATCGCCCGCGTCCAGTCGCAGAACCTGCAACGGACCGGCCGCCTCGTCACGCTCGGCGAAATGGCTTCCTCCCTCGCCCATGAACTCAACCAGCCACTGGCGGCGATCGCGAGCTATGCGGCGGGCTCGCTGAACCTCTTGCAGTCTCCCGATTGCGATCGCCGGCAGGTGGTCGGTGCGCTCGAAAAACTTTCGCTCCAGACCGAGCGCGCCGGCCAGATCATTCGCCGCATCCAGGATTTCGTGCGCAAGCGCGATCCCAAGTTCCAGGATGTCGAGCTCGCCTCCGTCATCGTCGAGACGGCGTCCTTCCTCGAGGCCGATGCCAGCAACCACAACGCGACGATCAAGGTTGTCGCGCCGAAGGGACTTGCGCCGGTGCGTGCCGACCGCATCCTGATGGAGCAGGTGATGATCAACCTGATGCGCAACGGCATCGAGGCCATGGGGGGACCGTCGACGCGGCGCGTGCGGCTGGAGGTCGAACTGCGCCAGGAGGACGATCACCAGGTGATCGAGGTCCGGGACAGCGGGCCGGGCATCTCGCCGACGGTCGCCGGGCGTCTTTTCGAGCCCTTCGTGACCAGCAAGCAGGACGGTATGGGGATGGGGCTCAACATCTGCCGCACGATCATCGAGCTGCACCACGGGCGGCTCGAACACCATCCGATCCCGACCGGCGGCACGGTCTTCTCGATCGTTCTGCCGGTGCCTCAACCCGAAAGGGCGGCGGCCGAATGATTTCAGCAAAGCCCTTCCTGAAGGACGCCGCCGTCTATCTCGTCGACGACGATCCCGCGATCCGCGATTCCCTCGCCTTCCTCCTCATGTCCCGGCAGATGCGCGCCATTCCGTTCGAAAGCGGCGAAGCGTTGCTCGCAGCACTGCCGCTCGAACCCTTTTCCTGCATCATCCTCGACATGCGCATGGGCGGGCTGTCGGGGCTCGAGACCTTCAACCGGCTGAAGGCCGCGGGCTGCGAGGCGCCCGTGGTGTTCCTCACCGGACACGGCGACGTGCCGGTCGCCGTCGAGGCGCTGAAGACGGGCGCTGCCGATTTCATCGAGAAACCCTTCAACGACAACCAGCTCGTCAACACTGTCATCGCCTGCCTCGAGAAGCGCTTCGGCAAGATGTCGGAAAGCCGGCAGCGCGCGTTGATCGAACAGCAGCTGCAACTGCTTTCGGCGCGCGAGATGGACGTGCTGAAGTTGTTGATGGCCGGCATGCTGAACAAGCAGATCGCGGATGCGCTTTCCATTTCCATGCGCACCGTCGAAGTCCACCGCGCCCGTATCCTTGCAAAAATGCAGGCCCGGAATGCCGTGGAACTGGCCGCCAACCTCGCCTCGCACGGAATCGAACTCGCCTGAACCGGCCGGCTACCTGTATCCGGTCATTTCCAGATAGCCCTGTCCCTCATGCGACCCTGAAAAGCGGATCGGTCCTTCCCAATAGGGAAAGGAGACGGCCATCCAGGCGTCGACGTTCAACGCCGCGGTTGTCACGTCGAAATCGTGGCCGGGAACCTCGACCCGCCAGCGAACCGGCAGGACGTGACCGGCGACGCTCGCCGTATCGAGTGGCGTGACAGCGAGGTCGGAAGGCCCGAGTGGTGTCGGCCGCCCATCGGCGGAAATCCAGGTGCCGGACATGTAGCCGTGGCCGTCGCCGCGCAGCCGGAAGGCCATCAACTTCTCGCCACTGCCGAGATGCAGCGAGAACCAGTCCCAGCCGGTCTGGCCGGCGGAGAGCGGCTGCGACGACCATTCCCGGTCGAGCCACGCCTCACCCGTGACCGCGACCTCCCCCTCGGGCAGAACCAGCGTGCCGCTGATCGTATAGAAGGGCTGCGAATAATAGTAGCTCGCCTGCCCCTCGGCCGATTTGACCGAATAGCCGCGGTCGCCCTGCGGCACGAGCGCCCCCCTGGCCTCCAGCTCCATCGAATAGCGGAAATCCTTGCCCGAGGCGCCGAGCGCAAGGCTGGAAAGCGGGTCGGCACCGGCGGCAAGCGCCTCGGCACTCACGCGACTTTCCATCTTCCAGTCGTCGATCCATGCCGAGAACGGCGCCAGTGTCACGCCGGCCTGTCCGGTGCCGCCGCGGGCGAGGCGTTCGGCAACGAGGTGCCGTTCGGCCGACGTCGCCGCCGCGTGTCCCATCCAGATCTGGGAAGCCTCCTTGCCGTCGGGCGTGAGTGCGGAACGAAACAGCGTCCATTGCAACCCGAAGCTTCGGCCGTCGGCGGATCTCAGGTTCGCGGTCAGGTACCACCATTCGATGCGATAGTCGGGATGGGCGCCGTGATCGCGCGGGAAGACGAGAGGCACGCCGCGCTCGGGAACGGCAAAGCCTTCGGCCTGTGAGCCGAGGCCCGCGAACCCCTGCGCCCACGTCGACGCGGGCAGTACGGCGGCCGAGACAAGCAGGAGAAGGAGGCACGCCCTAACGTTCATTGGCGAAGACCTTGAGAAGATCGGCTGGCGTCACCCTTGCGAGCCGCCGCAAGGGTATCGCAACCGAGACGAGTGAAGCAAGTCCGGCGAGGAATGCAAGGCGCAGCCAGTCGGTCGGGAAGAGATACATCGGCAGCCTCCAGCCGAAGGCAGCGACATTGACCACCGAGAGCAGCACCCAGGCGAGCGCGACGCCTGTCGGGAGGGCCGCAACCAGCGTGAAGGCCGAAAGCAGCATGGTCCTCAGGAGTTCGAGCAGCACCAGACGCTTGCGCGTAAGCCCCATCGCCCAGACCGGAGCGATCTGCGCGAGGCGGATGCCGGAAAGGGTGGTCAGGCTCGCGAACATCGCCACGCCCGCAACCCCGAGCGTCAGCACGTTGAGCGCCGCCGTCACAGCGAAGGTGCGCTCGAACACCTGCAGCGAGCGCTCCTTGATGCTCGCCTGATCGAGGACATTCTGCGGCGGCAGGTCGAATTCCGCCCGCAACGCCTCGGCGAGTGCCGGTGCCTCGGCCGGCGGAAGCCTGATACCAAAGCGCAGCCGCGGCACGTCCGGGTAATGCACGGTGAGTGCGTCGATGCCGACGATCACCTGTCCGATCGGGTTGCCGTAGTCGGAATAGATGCCGGCGACCGTAACCGTCCATCCTCCCGGCAAGGCCAGCCGATCGTCGGGCGCAATCCCGTGACGGCGGGCGAGCTGCTCGTTGATCACCACTGCGTCTCCGCGAGCAACGGCATCCCAGACTCCCTGCACGGACTCGATGAGCGGCCATTTCTCCCGGTAGGTCGCATGATCGGCGACCCCGTAGATTTCCGCCGGACCGCCCAGCACCTCTCCCTCGACATGCCAGATCGGCAGCGCAGCATCGACGCGCGGTTCGAGCCAGTTGCGCAGGGCGCGCGCCTCGTCCTCCGTCCGGGCCGTCACGTAGAGCTCGGCGGCCAGCCGCTGATCGAGCCAGCCGGTGAAGGTGAGCCGGAAGCTTGCCACCATGGTGCCGACGCCGACGTTCGCGGCAAGGGCCAACAACAGCGCCATGAGCGCCAGCGAAAGCCGCGGCAGTTGCTGGCGCGTGTCGGCCCAGAACCAGGCCGACACCGGTCCCGACGAGAGCCTCTCGAAAAGCGCGAGCAGCGCCATCAGCAGCACCGGCAGGAAAAGTGCCGCACCGAGCAGCACGGCACCGAGCAAGGCGAAGCCGGCGACGAGGTCCTGTCCCCAAAGGGTAAGCGCGAGTGCCACGACAAACAGAGATACGGCGGCGACCGCCTGTACCCGCAGGCCCGCCTCCGAGGCACGCGCCCAGGCGCGTGGCTGGGCAGGCGCGAGAAGCGGCATCCGGGCGGCGCGCCAGAGGTTCTGGCCGGCCGCGGCGAGCGTGCCGGCGACGGCGATCGCAAGCCCCGTCGCCCACCATTCCGGCCGCAGCTGCAGCGTTCCCGGAACGTCGGCGCCATAGAGGCCGCGGAGGGTCGCCGCTACGTCGGGCAGCAGCGCCGAGGCGACGAGATAGCCGAGCGCCACGCCGAAGAGCCCGGCAACCAGCGAAAGGGTCGCCAGTTCGGTCACGAGCAGGATGGTCAGGGCGCTGGCCGGAAGCCCGAGCGACCGGAGCGTGCGCAAGGTCGGTCGGCGCTGTTCGAAGGCGAGACCGATCGCCGAATAGACGATGAAGAGCCCGACGACGAAGGCAAGCATTCCGAAAGCGGTGAGGTTCAGGTGGAAGCTGTCGGTGAGGCGGGCGAGATCGCCCTGCGCGTCGGGCTTTCGCAGCTCCAGGTCCGGCGCGAGATCGGCAAGCGGCGTTCGCCCCAAAGGCTGTTCCGGCGCGAGGACGAAGCGCGATATCATCTCCGTCTGTCCGAGCAGATCGCGGGCGACGGCGATATCGGTGATCGCGGTTCCGGCCGGAATATCCTCGGCGATCTCGAGCGGCGGCAATCGCTCGCCGGCAAGTTGTCCTGCTGTCTCGCGACTTGCGAAGATAAGGCCCGGCGGTGTCAGGAAGCGGCGCAGTGCCTCGCCGCCCGTCACCTCCACCTGCCGCGCCTCGGCCGGTAGCGTCAGCGGATCGATGCCGATCAGCCGCAGGCGCAGGCTGCCCACCCGCAACTCGCCTTCGACCACCGGCGAGACGAGCCAGCCGCCGCGCCGCAGGGCCGCGAACCGGTCACCGGCGATCGATCCTCCGTCCTTTGCCACGAGTTGTTCGAGCCGGTTCTGCCCGAGCATGGCGGCAGCCCGGCCATAGCTTGCCCGCGCCTCGGCATTGATCGCCTGCACCCCGGACCAGAGACCGGTGGCGAGCGCCAGTCCGGCAAACAGCATGGCAAACTGCAGCGGCTGGCGCCGCCAATGGGAAAGGAGTGCGCCGAGCCCCGCAAGCCACATCATGCAATCCGCCCGGCCTTGAGGTGGACGCGACGATCGAGTTGCGCGGCGAGGCGCTCAGAATGAGTGACCATCAGAAGAGCGGCCCCGGTCTCGGCGACCAGCGTCAGCATCAGCGCGAGCACGGCGTCGCCCGTCGGCTCGTCGAGATTGCCGGTCGGCTCGTCGGCGAGAACCAGTTTCGGACGTGCGGCAAGCGTACGGCCGATCGCTACCCGCTGCTGCTGCCCGCCGGAAAGCTGCTCGGGATAGCGTCGCGTGAGACTGCTCAGGCCGAGTCTTTCCGTCAGCTCCGCCTGCCAACGGGGGTCATGCCGGCCGGCAAGCCGCGCATGAAAGGCAAGGTTCGCCGCCACGTCGAGCGAGGGAATAAGGTTGAATTGCTGGAAGACGAGGCCGACGGTGCCGCGCCGCAACGCCGCCCTGCCCGCGTCATCGAGCGTCGCGACGTTCTGACCGGCGACCTCGACGACACCCGAATCCGGTGAGTCGAGGCCGGCGGCCAGATGAAGAAGGGTCGACTTGCCGCTGCCCGACTCCCCGGTGAGGGCCAGCGTGCTTCCGGCATCGAGCGCAAGGTCGACCTCGTGCAGGACTTCAAGCGGCCCCTCGGCCGTCATGTAGGATTTGCTGACCTTGCGCAGTTTAAGCAGCATCACGTCGTCCTCGTATCGGCGGAGTTCGGGCCGGCGCCGCACCCGTTACATATCGCGGGCGGAGACTGCCGCCAGTTCCGGCATGGCGAGAAAATGTTCGGCGAGCGCGATGTAGCGGTCGGTCTTGCGTTCCCAGGCGCGGCGGTTGACGGCCGGGCCATAGACGAGATGGCCGAGCGCCATACGGGCTCGCATCGTCGCACGGAAGGCGGAATAGAATTGATAGAGTTCCGGCGCGACCGAGTCGCCCAACGCCACCCCGAGACGGGCCGCAAGCTCGCGCCCGATTTCCGGTACGCCGAGGAAGGCGCATTCCATGCCGAGGAAAGCGATCTCCTCGAAGGGGTCGACAAGGCGAAGCAGGTAGCTGAACTCCAGGCAATCGATGATCGTGATCGGATCGGTCAGGCAGACGTGTTCCGGCCGGAGGTCGCCATGTCCCTCGACGAAGCGGCCGTCGGCCACCCGCGCCTCGATCAACGGCCGGAGCGCGTGGAGGCACTCGTCGTTACGGTTCAGCACCCGCCGGATGGCCTGCATGTCGACGTCGAAATCCCGATGGCTGAGCACCTGCCGGTTTTGCGCCTGCTGGCTCTCGAAACACTGCACGTGCTCCTGCGGGGAGAGCGGCGAGCGCTCCGCCTTGCGGTAGAAGTCCGCGAGCACCCGCGTCAGCCGGTCGGCCGTCGCCCCGTCCGCACCGCCGGCGGTGAGCACCGCGCTCAGCATGCGGTCCTGCGGCAAACGGCGCATGCGCACCAGCCAGTCGATCACCTGACCAGGGCCTCCGAGCGCGACGGCCCCATCCGCCCGACGAACCAGTGCCACCGTGCCGAGATAGACGTCGGGCGCAAGCCGGCGGTTCAGGCGCACTTCTTCGCGGCAATTCCGTTCACGCGCATCGAGCGTCGTGAAGTCGATGAAGGGAAAATGTACCGGCTTCTTGATCTTGTAGACCACGTCGCCGACGAGAAAGACCCAGGACATGTGGGTTTCGACGGCCAGCACCTCGGCGGCTCCGTTTCCATAGAGCGCAGGCTTTCGGAGCGCGGCGAGCTTCTCTTCGATCGTAACCGGCATAAGGCCTATGGCTTCCCATCCGTGAAGACATCATAATATGCGCGGGATTAGACAGGGATGCCTTGACGCCTGTCAACGCGCGTCTTGCAGGAAAGCCCACGCCGCCTTTTGACACCGATCAAGACGGAGGCGCTGCAGACGTGACAAGGCTCAAGGGCGACGATCACGCATGCGAGGTTACCATGACAGTGCTTGCTCAACTCGACCCCGGCCTGAAGCAGTTCTTCGATCGCATCGACAGCGCGCCTACCCCGCGGGACGAAGTGCTGGCGGCGCTTCTCGAAGAGTGGAAGGACAAGCGCGCCGACCTGATCGCCCCGCCGATTGCGGCGCTCGAACCGGTGGCCCACGGCAGCCCTCAGGCAGCCTTCATCTTTCGCCGGGCAAAGACGGCCGAGCGCGACTACGTGCTCCATGCGGGCGCCGAGGCCGTGCGTCCCCTGATCGGCGAGGAAGGCGACACGAGGCTGCTTTCGGATGCGGCCTTCCCGCGCGGCAGCGTACGGCTGCGCATGCTGTTCGAGTTCGTTTGCCGGACGGGAGAGCCGATCTCCGCCACCTTCACGACCCACGGGGCGGATGGCGGCCGCATCGTCGCGGAAATCGTCGTCGCACCGCTCTCCGGGGACGGCCGGGCGATCGACGCGGTGTTCGGCGGCGTGCTCCTGCGCCCGGTCGCCGCCGCTGCTGCCGGCCCGGCGAAAGTCGCTGCCGCGACCACCCCCCTCCTCTTCTCCTTCGCCCGCGATGTCGAGTTCGGCGGCAGGGTCGCCCGGGCAATGGGGCTGGAACTGAGCCTGCTCGAAGAGCGGGAATTCGAGGACGGAGAGCACAAGGCACGGCCGCTCGAAAGCGTGCGCGGCCGCGACACCTTCGTCATCGCAAGCCTCAACGGCGGCAGCGGCCACTCGACCAACGACCGGCTCTGCCGGCTGCTCTTCTTCATCGCGACGCTGAAGACCAACGGCGCGAGGAGCGTGACTGCGGTTACGCCCTATCTGTGTTACCTCCGGAAGGACCGCCAGACCAAGTCACGCGATCCGTTGACCGGCCGTTACGTCGCCGAACTCATCGAGGCGATGGGCGCCGATCGCGTGATCACGATCGAAGCTCACAATGTCGCGGCCTACCAGTCGTCCTTCCGCATTCCGACACTGCACCTCGACGCCTATGACGCTTTCGCCCGCCACACCGCAGAGAAGGTCGGCTCTGCCGAGGTCACCGTCGTCTCCCCCGATCTCGGCGGCGGAAAACGCGCCGACAGCTTCCGTGAACGGCTGGAAAAGCAGCTCGGGCGACCGGTCGGCAAGGCCTTCATGGAAAAGCAGCGGAGCGCCGGCGTCGTTTCCGGCGACCTCTTCGCAGGCGATGTGAAGGACCGCGTGGCGATCATCATCGACGACCTCATCAGCTCCGGCGGAACGATGGTCAGGGTCGCCGAGGCCTGCATGGCGCGCGGCGCCAGGGAGGTTCGGCTGATCGCGACGCACGCGCTGTTTTCACAAGGGGCGGAGGAGCGTCTCGCCAGGGCGCCGATCGCGGAACTGTTGATCACGGATACCGTGCAGGTCGATGCCGCCGCCTCGCCCCTCGGCAAACGGCTGGCAAGCGTCTCGGTCGCCGAGATCTTCTCGGCGGCAATCACCCGATGCCAGACACCTTCCGGCGGCTGATTGCGCACGATCTCACGCCGGCGGAGGTCCCCCGCCTGACGGCGTTGCGACCGTTGGCTTCGCCGCGGCATCGAGGCAGGCGACGACGTCTGCGTCTTCGAGCTGGGGGAAATAGCGGTAGTGGGCGCCGACGGCGCCGATCGGCCCGAGATCTTCGAGGCAGATGACCTTTTCGGCGAGTTCCTCCAGCTCCGGGATCAGGCTTGCCGGTATCACCGGCATGGCGACCACGATATGGCGTGGATTCTTCGCCGCGAGCCCTTTCAGCGCGGCCTTCAGCGTCGCCCCGGTCGCCACGCCGTCGTCCACGACGATGGCGGTCCTGCCGCTAACCGGGACGGGCTCGCGCCCCTTGAGGTAGATGCCGCGGCGGCGCTCGATCTCTTCGAGTTGCTTGCGGCAGGCGGCGTCGAAATCCTTGTCCGACACCCCCGCATAGCGGATTACATCCTCGTTGCGCACGACCTCCGGCCTGTCGCCGTCGACGATCGCGCCCATGGCGACCTCCGGCTGGAAAGGAACGCCGATCTTGCGCACAAGGAGAAGATCAAGCGGCAGGCCGAGCGCCCTGGCCACTGGCAGGCCCACCTCGACGCCGCCGCGCGGCAGCGCCAGGACCACCGCGTCGGTGCCGCGGTAGCCGGCAAGCGCCGTCGCCAGCCGTTCGCCGGCCTCGTTCCGATCGATAAAGGACATGCGGGCCACCTCCTTCGAAGCGCGACTGCCGTCTCCTATCGCCAGAATAACGCCACGGGGCCGGGTACCGCAATCGCGCGATCGTCGCGGCGGCTCAGCCTACCGGGTCGATCGTCTCTCCGCGTCCCCAGGCTTCGGCACGATCCATCAGCCGCAGCATGTCGCGCTTCAGCTGCTCCTGGCGGACAATCACGTCCGCATGTTCGAGATTGTTGCGCGGATCGTAGAAGCTCGCGATTTCGGCCCCGGCGGCACGCCGCGCCGCTTCGAGCTGCGCCTTCAGCGCGCCGACCTCCGCCTTGGTTTCAAAGTAGCGCTTCATCACCCGGATCAGGGCGATGTCATCTTCAGAGATGTCCAAGGGTTACCTCCCTCATGCTTCTTATTCGAGCGGGCTCTCTCATCCGATTCGGACGACAAAGTCACGGCGGGAATTGTGCGGCGACAGGTACCTCCCGAACGCCCGCCTCGCCCCCGAACACGAAAGATCACGACATTTTCAGGCAAAAAATGGGCAGAATGCTACCTGTTGCAATCCTGCACGTCTGGGCGAAAATCGTTCCTCGACGCCCGGCCGCCGCTCGGTCGGCGCCGTCGGACGGGGAGCAAGTCGAGGAGACGGTGATGGGGAATGATGGCTTCGATCTCGAACGCTTCGTCGAGGCGCAGGCACCGGTCTACGCCGACGTCCTTCGGGAATTGCGTGAGGGCCGCAAACGGACACACTGGATGTGGTTCGTCTTTCCGCAGCTTTCCGGCCTCGGGCAGTCGCCGATGGCGCAACACTACGGCATCGCCTCGCTCGACGAGGCCCGCGCCTATCTCGCCCATCCGCTCCTCGGACCGCGACTGAGCGAATGCGTCGAAGCCGTTCTCTCGCACCCGGATCGGAGCGCGGCGGCAATCTTCGGCTCGCCGGACGACGTCAAGTTTCGTTCGTGCCTGACGCTCTTCCTTGCGGCGGATGCTGCCGACCACCCCTTCGGCGAGGCGCTCCGGCACTTCTACGGCAGTCCCGATCCGCGCACGCTGTCGCTCCTCGGCGTCGAAGAGTAGTCGGCAGGGACAGGACGGCCGACTGCTCAAAGCGGCGGCGACCAATGGAAAAGGCAATGTTTCGGGGGGAGTTCTCAAAAAGAGAAAATGGTACGGTTGGTGGGAATCGAACCTACGACCTCAGGTGCCACAAACCTGCGCTCTAACCAACTGAGCTACAACCGCACAAACAGCGTCCAGGACGTTGTAGGGGGTCACATACGAGCACTCAGCGTTTTTTTCAAGCCCTTTTCGACACAGACAAAAAAAGACCGGAGCAAAGCCCCGGCCCTTTCATTTCGGTGATGCGGATTGCCCGGATCAGGCGACCTTCAGCGAAGACATGGCCTTGTCGGCGGCTTCCTTGCCCTGCTTGGTAACAGTCTCGGCAACCTTCTTGGCGGCTTCCTGCATGGCCTTCGCCTGCTCGACCGTCACCTCAGCCTGCTTACGCAGGAAGGCGGTCTGCAGTTCGACGAGTTCGGCAACCGACTTCACGCCGAGCAGCGCTTCCATATGGGAAAGCGACATGTCGGCATTGGTCCGCAGGGCTTCGATGGCCTTGAGGCCGAGTTCGACGGTACCGGCCTGGGCGGTCTGCATCGTGTTCTCGACGGTCTTGCTGGCCTCCTCGGCGGCAGTCTTCATCTTGGCGTAGGCGTCCTTCGACTGCGCAGCACCCTTTTCGGCGAAGTCGCGGAAGGTCTCGGTGAACTTCGACGGGTCGAAAGCCGAGAAGGAGAAGACGTCGTTCTTGTTTGCATTTGCCATTTCGATGCACTCCTGTGTTGGGACGTTTAAGGACGCCCGAATGGATTGGATGATCCTTATATAGCACTCCTTCTTGTGCATTGCAACATTATTGTGCGACGCACAATAAACGGAACGGTTAACCGTGTTTGCCAAAAGCCCCCTGCCGTGCTGGACCCTCGCGGCCCCCGGAGATATTAAGAATCTGTTAATTGCCGAATAACGCGGCGGTTGCTAATTTGGGTCCATCATGCCTGTTCAGCAGTACCCGTTCATCGACGTCGCCGTGCACGAGAGTGTCCGCGGGCGCTTTGCGCGCGGCGAGGCCCTGGTGCTGTTTTCCGCCGGGCTCGAGCAGGTGCTCTGGGCGAACGGCGCGGGCGCGCGCTTCTTCGGCAACGGCTCGATCTACGATTTCCTCGACCAGGGCCCCGACCGCGGCGACCTCGCCTTCCGCCAGATCGAATCGACCGCGCGGCAATTGCAGAAAGTCGGCGACCGGCGTTCGCTGCTTCTCCGGCTGACCCAGGGTTTTCAGCGCGTTCCCGTTCAGGCGGCCGCCGAGATGGTCGAGATCCGCTCGGGCGAGCCGGTGGTGCTGCTCGCGATACCGCCGACAAGCCGACGGCCGAGTGTCGACGAATGCGCAAGCGAGATGCTGACCGGGCTCGACGATCCGGACACACACATGGCGATGCTTGCCGCCGACGGCCGGATCATTGCCGCCTCGCCCGCCTTTTCCGGCCTGTTGATCACGCCCCAGACGGCGCGCACTTTGGTGGCACTCGTCGATGTCGACCGCGATCGACTGGTGAAGCGACCGATCCCGACCGGCCGTGGCTATCTGCCGGCAGCGATCGGCAAGGTCGACGATGAACCGGCGCTCTATCTCCTCTTCGCTGTGGAGACCATCCTCGGCAATCTTGATCCGAGCGGCGGCTTCGAGGAGCCTGCAACGCAACCGCCGGCAGCCGAAGAGCCGCCGGCCGAGGATACGACCGCCGCTTACGGCGCCGTCGTCGACGCGATCGGCGACATCGAAGAGATCGAGACGGCACCCGAGTCTCTGACGACCGAAGCCGAAGAAGCGGAAGCGGAAGCGATCGCGGCGGCGGAAACTGCCCCGGAAGCTCCGGTCGAGCAGGCCGTGACACCGGCGCGGACGGAACCCGAGGCGGAGCAACCGCACGAGGATATGGAACGACCGAGACCGAAGGAAACGGCCACCGTTTCCGAACCGGAGGTCTCCGCGACGGGGGCAACGTCGGACCGTGACTTCGCCTATCGTCCGAGCAGCAGGGCCTCGCGCTTCGTCTGGAAGATCGACGCTGAAGGTCGTTTCAGCGAAGTCTCGAAGGAATTTGCCGAAGCCGTCGGGCCGCATTCGGCGGCCATCGAAGGACGAACCTTCGTCGAGGTCGCGCAGACGTTCAACCTCGATCCGGAGGGAAAGATCGCCGACCTCCTGAAGCGTCGCGATACATGGTCCGGGCGCACCGTCTTTTGGCCGGTGGAAGGCACGACCTTGCGTGTGCCCGTCGACCTCGCTGCGCTCCCGACCTATGACCGCAACCGCGATTTCGACGGGTTCCGTGGCTTCGGCATCGTGCGACTGGCGGACGCCGTCGTCGACGCCGCCGGCACGGGTCTGACGCTCGGCGCGCCCTCCGAAGACGTCTCGTCGGCGGACGGAGAACCCGCCGCAGAGACCGCGGAAGCCGCGGAAGCCGAACCGTCGGAGACCTCCGTCCCGGCCGAAACAGCAGCAGAACAGGAGGAGCGGCCACTTCCGGAAAATGAGCCGCCGGCGCTTCTCATCTCCGAAACACCTGGCAAGCGGCATTCCGACAAGGTGGTGCAGCTCGAAGAACGACGTGCGCGCGGCCGCGACGGCCTCACCCCGGTCGAGCAAGCGGCCTTCCGCGAGATCGCCCGCCGGCTCGAGGCGAACGGCCTGATCGGCGCGGAAGCCCCGCAACAGGAAAAGGCACGCGACAGTGCTGCGGAGCCGCCGATCGCCGAGGCCGGTCAGCCCGAGCCGGAGACCCCGGTGTTTGAACCGGAAGAGCAGACCTCTGTTGTCACGGAGATGCCCGCCGAATCCACTCCGGCTCAGCCGGCGGAGGAACTCTCGCCGACTGCATCTACCGCCGTGCCGCGCAGCCGACGTGACATCGGGCTGTCGCCCGACGTCATCGACTTGATGCCGGTGGCACTGCTCGTCCATGTCGGCGACCGGCTGATTCACGCCAATCCCGAATTCCTGAACCTCACCGGCTACAGCTCTCTGGACGCACTGGCGGAGGCCGGCGGCCTCGACGTGCTGCTTCAGCGCCAGGAGCTGGAAGGTGCCGCCGAGCAGGCAAGCGGCATGGTAGTGGTGCGCGCCGACGACAAGTTGGTGCCGGTCACCGCGCGCCTGCAATCGGTGCGGTGGGAACAGTCGAGTGCGCTCCTGCTTGCTCTCATCCCCACCGAAGCTCCGGTGAAGGCAGCACGGCCCCCTGTCCAGCTCACCGTCGTCGAGCCGGCGCCGAAGCCCGCCGACGAGAACCATGCGCTGAAGGCGGAAATCGAGGAACTGCGCGCCATACTCGAAACGGCGACCGACGGCGTCGTCGTGCTCGGTCCCGAGGGCGACATCCGCTCGATGAACCGTGCGGCAAGCGCCCTCTTCAACTTCGACGAGGCGGAGACCCGAGGCAAACCCTTCGTGATGCTCTTCGCCCATGAGAGCCAGAAGGCGGTTCTCGATTATCTGGCGGGTCTTGCCGGCCACGGCGTCGCAAGCGTGCTGAACGACGGGCGCGAGGTGATCGGCCGCGAGGCGTCCGGCGGGTTCCTGCCGCTCTTCATGACGATCGGCAAGCTCTCCGCCTCGAACGGCTATTGCGCCGTCATCCGCGACATCACGCAATGGAAGCGGACCGAGGAGGAACTGCGCAACGCCAAGCGCGCGGCCGAAACCGCCAACACCCACAAGAGCGACTTCCTCGCACGCGTCAGCCACGAAATCCGCACGCCGCTCAACGCCATCATCGGCTTTGCCGACATGATGGCCGGTGAGCGCTTCGGCCCGATCGGCCATCCGCGCTATAGCGAATACGCCAACGACATCGTTCGCTCCGGCCGCCACGTGCTCGACATCGTCAACGACCTCCTCGACATCTCCAAGATCGAGGCGGGCGAAATGGAGCTCGACTTCGAGGCCGTCGGCCTGAACGAAGCCGTTGCGTCTGCCGTTTCGCTTGTCCAGCCGCAGGCGAACACGCAGCGCGTGATCATCCGCACTGCCCTGTCGCAGTCGGTGCCGAATGTGGTCGCCGACCTTCGTTCGATCAAGCAGATCGTGCTCAACATCCTGGCGAATGCCATCCGCTTCACCCCGTCGGGCGGACAGATCATCGTGTCGACCTCCTACGAGAGCAACGGCAGCGTCGTCCTGCGCATCCGCGACACCGGCATCGGCATGTCGCGTACTGAGCTCGAGATGGCGATGAAGCCGTTCCGGCAGGTCGCCGCGGGTGGGCGCGGTCGCAGCGACGGCACCGGGCTCGGCCTGCCGCTGACCAAGGCAATGGTCGACGCCAACCGGGCGAGCTTCGCGATCCACTCGGCTCCGAACGAGGGCACGCTCGTCGAGATCACCTTCCCTTCGCCGCGCGTCCTGGCGAACTGACGCCGCGCGCAGCGGAATGCCGCCGGTTCCCTTCCTAGCCCGTTTCCGGTAGATGGTCGTCGTGGGCGCCCGTCACGGGCGAGGTATCTGGTATCGGAGACGAAGAGCTTGTCGGTCGAAACGTCCGAAGCAGCGACAGGATATGCAAGGCCGGCGCAAGGCCGTGTCGGGGTCGCAGCCGTCTCGGCGATCGTCGCCGCGGTCGTCGTAACCATGCCGATCGTCGCGATCTTCGTGATCGGGCTCGGCGATGGCGGCGACTGGGAGCACATGCTGACCAATGTCGTGCCGCGGGCGACCGGCCGCACAGTGGCATTGCTTGCCGCCACCGGCGTCTTCACCGGCATGTTCGGGATCGGAACCGCCTGGCTCGTCGCCTCCTGCGATTTCCCGCTGCGGCGCCTTCTCTCCTCCGCGCTGGTGCTGCCGCTCGCCATCCCCTCCTATCTCGCGGCCTACGCCTTCGGCGAATTCCTCGATTTCACCGGGCCGGTACAGGGCGCCTATCGCGCGCTCTTCGGCTTTCGGTCGGCCCGTGACTACAGCTTTCCCGACATCCGCTCGCTCGGCGGGGCCGTGCTGGTGATGTCGGCGGTTCTCTACCCTTACGTCTATCTCGCCTGCCGCTCGATGTTCGTCATGCAGGGCCGCGCCGCGGCCGACGTTGCGCGCACCCTCGGCGCCGGGCCGCTCAGGGTCTTCACCCGCGTGCAGATCCCCATGGCGCGGCCGGCGATCATCGTCGGGCTGACGCTCGTCATGATGGAAACGCTGAACGATATCGGCGCGGTCGAATACCTCGGCGTCAACACGCTCACTTTCTCGATCTACGACACCTGGCTCAATCGGGGCAGCCTTTCGGGCGCGGCCCAGATCGCCTGCGTCATGCTCGTCTTCGTCGTCGGCCTGCTGGTCGTCGAGCGTCGCGCCCGGCGCCTGCAGCGCTTCTCGTCCAACAAGACGACGGCGGTCGTTCCCGACGCCGTGCGCCTGAAGCTCACTGGCGCCCGCCGATGGACTGCGACCGTCTTCTGCAGCATCCCCGTCCTCGTCGGTTTCGTCACGCCGGTCGCCGTTCTCTCTGCCTTCGCGCTGCGTCGTCTCGACGACTTCGCCGATGCGCGCCTTCTGAAGGCGCTCGGCCACTCGATACTGGTGTCCTCCGCCGCCGCGATCGTGACGATCCTGCTCGCCTTCATGCTCGCCTATGCATCGCGGACCGAACGCACCGCGCTGACGGCCGGCGCAAGCCGCCTCGCCTCGCTCGGCTACGGCGTGCCGGGCACGATCCTAGGCATGGGCGTGCTGATCCCGCTCGCCGCCATCGACAACGCCGTCGACGGTGCGCTGCGCTCGGCGTTCGGCATCTCGACGGGCCTGCTGCTTTCCGGCACCGGCTTTGCGATCGTCTATGCTGCGACGGTGCGCTTCCTCACCATGGCGGAGGGGACCATCGACGCCGGCTTCCACAAGCTCTCGCCGCACCTCGACATGGCGGCGCGGGCGCTCGGGCGCACCCGTTTCCAGACGCTGAAAGAGGTCTTGCTGCCCAACATGCGGCCGGCGGTGCTGACGGCCGCGCTTCTCGTCTTCATCGAGACGATGAAGGAGTTGTCGGCGACGATCCTGCTCCGGCCCTTCAACTTCAACACGCTGGCGACTCTCGTCTACGAGGATGCCTCGCGGGCCAAGGTGCAGGACGCTTCCGTCGCCGCGCTCATCATCATCGTCGCCGGGTTGATCCCGGTCGTGCTCGTCTCGCGCTCGCTCGAGAACCGGGGCTGAGCGCCCCGGTCACGCGAGGCGATCAGGACTTCAGCTCTGCGAGGTCGGCGAAAAGGTCGAGCGCTTCCGGATTGGCGAGCGCCTCCTTGTTCTTGACCGGCCGACCGTGCACGACGTCACGGACGGCGAGCTCGACGATCTTGCCGGACTTCGTCCGCGGGATGTCGGAAACGGCGATCACCTTGGCAGGCACGTGCCGCGGCGAGGCGCCGCTGCGGATGCGGTTCTTCACCTTCTTCACCAGGTCCTCGTCGAGGCTGACACCGGTCGCGAGCCTGAGGAACAGCACGACACGCACGTCGTCGTCCCAGTCCTGTCCGATGCAGAGCGCCTCGACCACCTCTTCCAGCTGTTCGACCTGATTGTAGATCTCCGCCGTGCCGATGCGCACGCCGCCCGGATTGAGCGTGGCGTCCGAGCGCCCGTGAATGATGATGCCGTCATGGCTCGTCCACTCGGCGAAATCGCCATGGCACCAGATATTGTCGAAGCGCTCGAAATAGGCGGCGCGGTATTTCACCCCGTCCGGATCGTTCCAGAACATCACCGGCATCGACGGGAAGGCCCTGGTGCAAACCAGCTCGCCCTTCTCGCCACGCACCGGCTTGCCCTCGTCGTCCCAGACGTCGACGGCGAGACCGAGCCCCGGTCCCTGGATTTCGCCGCGCCAGACGGGTTTGAGCGGATTGCCGAGAACGAAGCAGGAGACGATGTCGGTGCCGCCGGAGATCGAAGCGAGATGGATGTCGGACTTGATGCCCTCGTAGACGAAGGAAAAGCCCTCGGGCGAGAGCGGGGATCCGGTCGAGGTCATCAGTCGCAGAGACGACAGGTCGTGGGTGGTCTTCGGCGCAAATCCCCCCTTGCGCACCGCGTCGATGTATTTGGCCGATGTCCCAAAGATCGCAAACTGCTCGGCTTGCGCGTAATCGAAGAGGACGTTGCCATCGGGATAGAAGGGAGAGCCGTCGTAGAGGCAGAGGGTGGCGCCCGAAGCGAGACCGGAAACGAGCCAGTTCCACATCATCCAGCCGCAGGTGGTGAAGTAGAAGAACTTCTCGCCGGCGCGGAGACCGCAATGGAAACGCTGCTCCTTCAGGTGCTGCAGAAGCGTCCCGCCGGCCGAGTGCACGATGCATTTCGGAATGCCGGTGGTACCGGAAGAAAAGAGGATATAGAGCGGATGGGAGAACGGCAGCCGTAGGTATTCGACGGCCTTTGCTTCATAAGGCGCCACGAAGTCGGCAAGCGTCCTGCCATTCGAAAGCCCGTCCGCGAGGCCGACCGCATCGCCCGCATAGGGAACGACCACGACCGGGCACCCGAGCTTGGCGGCGACCGCACGCACCTTGTCGGCGACATCCTGTTTCTTGCCGTTGTACCAATAGCCGTCGCAGCAGATGAAGAGCTTCGGCTCGATCTGACCGAAGCGGTCCAGCACGCCCTGCTCGCCGAAGTCCGGAGAACAGGAAGACCAGATCGCCCCGAGGGAGGCCGCGGCGAGCATCAGCGCCACCGTCTCCGGCATGTTCGGCATCATCGCGGCGATGCGATCGCCCTCCCCGATGCCGAGGCTCCGGAAGGCCTGTTGCAGGCGCGAAACCGTCGATCGCAACCGGTCCCAGGACCAGCGGTCTTCCGTCTTGTCTTCGCCACGGAAGATGATGGCATCGCCCTCGCCCGCCAGCGGCAGCAGGTTCTCGGCGAAATTGAGCCTGGCATCCGGGAAGAAGCGAGCTTCAAGCATGTCGTCGCCATCGACGAGCATGCGCTCCCCCTTCTCGCCCTTGACGTCGCAATAGTCCCAAACGGCCGACCAGAAGGCACCGCGATCCGCGATCGACCAGTCGTAGAAGACGTCATAGTCGCGAAAATCGCGTCCTGTGCGTTCGCCGCACCATTGCATGAAATGATAAAGTGGGGTCGACTTTCGGAATTCCTCAGACGGCGACCAAAGCGGCATTTCCTGTTGCATGGCGTCCTCCTCACGTCCTTTGCCTGTATAGCAGTTTGCACCGCAATATAAAGAGCGCAGGTGCAGCAGCCGAGTGAATTGCCACCGCCCGGCATTTGCGATATCCGCGATCGAGACGCCGCATCGCCAAAGCGGCAGAACGGGCTTACATTCGAACATGACCGACGAACGGAACAAGAGCGTGCCCAGGAAGATAACCAGGCAGAAGCGGAAGACGGAACGGCTCCTGCAATGGGGCCTGGTCGCCGTTCTCACCATCCTTTCGGTCTATCTCGTCTCCCGCCTCGCCGCCCCCTATCTCGTGTCGAGCAGCCTCGTTCGATCGGCCCTGGAACGGGCCGTCGCCGAATGGACAGGGCACACCGTCCACATCAAGGGCGCTCCGGAAATCTCCTTCTTCCCCGAACCGCGGATCACCCTCAACGCCGTGCGGATCAGCAAGCCGACCGCAGAGGGCGAGAAGGTGCTCGCCGAAATCGAACGGCTCTCCGCCTCTTTCGGCTTGCTCGACGCGGTCCGTGGCTCTCCGGAATTTCGCGAGTTCCGTCTGGGGCACCCCCGCGTCTTCGTGGAACGCGACCAGCAAGGGCGGCTCGACTGGGCAAGCGAGGGGCGCCTGAGCAGCGCGGGGAAGAGCGTTCGTCCGCGCGAGGGCGGACACCAGACGCTGGATGCCGACGCCGACGCCCAGGTCGGCTCCGTGACCGTCGAGGAGGGTAGCATTGCAATCCATGACCAGGCCTCGCGACGAACCTTCGTCGTCGACGGCATCTTGGCCGACGTCTCGTGGCCGCGGCTTTCCTCCGCGCTCACCGCCTATGTGACGCTCAGGACCGGGGGGCGCGAGGCCCGGCTCGACCTCTCGACACCGCAACCGCTGCTGCTCTTCGGCGGGCGCGAGGCGTCAATCGGACTTGACTGGACCTCGCCGATCCTGACTGCCTCCTTCGACGGACGGGCAAGTCTCGCCGGCGACGATCTGGTTTCCGGCGCCATGAAAGCCAGCAGTCGCGACGTCAAGTCGCTTGCCGCCCTGAGTGGCGTGCACCTGCCGGGGATCGAAACCGCGCGCACTGCGAGCGTTTCCGCCGAACTCGTCAAGACCGGCCGCGACCTGCGTTTCGACCAGCTGGAACTCACGGTCGACGACGCCCATGCGACCGGTATTCTCGAGCTGTCGCCGCCCGAAGCCGGACGACGCAGGCTCTCCGGCACGCTCGCCTTCGACCGCATCGACGTGACCCGCCTGCTCGACGCCTTTTCCCGAAAGGATGTCTCCGGCGAAACACCCCCGCGCCAACTCGATTTCGACCTGTCTCTTTCGGCCGGCCAAGCGCGGCTCGCGCCCTTCACGATCGAGAATATCGCCGCAAGCCTGCTTGCAACACGCGACAAGATTCGGTTCGACATTGCCGACGGCACCTTTGCGAGTGGTCGGCTGCAGGCGCGGCTCGACGGTGCCGGCCCGAGTTTTGCCGACGGCGGAACACTGCAGCTTTCGCTCGCCGACGCGGACTTGTCGGATCTTTCCGAACGCCTCGCGCTCAAGGGGCCGCTGCCAGACGGTCGCGGCTCGCTCGAACTCGCCCTCAAGGCCGACCGCCCGATATGGACGGCAGCCCCCTCAGGCATCGACGGCACGGTACGATTTGCAGCCAGCGCCGGCGCCTTGCGTGGCGTCGATACCGCGGCACTGCGTCGGCTCGCCGGAGCAAAGCCGTTCTTCCACCTCAGCGAAGCAATCGGCGCCAACCTGCCCTTCGACACACTGCTCTTCATAGCGCACCTCTCCGCAGGATCGGCGACGATCGACGAGGCGCGACTCGAGGGGCCGTCGGACGACCTGCAGCTGTCCGGCATCATTCCCTATGCGAGCCAAGGGCTTGCGCTTTCGGCCACTCTCTCGCCGCCGGCCACTGCCGGGGACGCGGCGACGCCGCCGCTTCGCTTCTTTATCGGCGGTTCCTGGCCCGATCCCGTGATGTCGCCTGCGCCGTAAGGAACGCCGTCAGGCCTGGGTCGCGGCGACGTGCTCGTCGCGCAGGCGCTGCAACTCGCGCCGCTTGGTGGTGATCGAGGCGATGATGACGCCGATGGTCACGACGCCGATGAGGATGGTGCAGACGGCGTTGATCTCCGGCGTGACTCCGAGGCGGACCTGCGAATAAATCTTGATCGGCAGGGTCGTCGCTCCGGGCCCCGTCGTGAAGCTCGATATGACCAGATCGTCGAGCGACAGCGTGAAGGCGAGCATCCAGCCGGAAACGACGGCCGGCATGATGAGCGGCAGCGTGATCCTGAAGAAGGTTCGGACCGGCGGGCAGCCAAGATCAAGCGCCGCCTCCTCCAGGCTGCGGTCGAAGGTCAGGAGCCGGGATTGCACGACGATCGCCACATAGCACATGGTGAAGGTGACGTGGGCGAGCGTCAGCGTCAGCATGCCGCGATCGAGCCCGACCGCGACGAACAGCAGAAGCAGCGAAAGGCCGGTGATCACCTCCGGCATCACGAGCGGCGCATAGACCATGCCTGAAAACAGCATCCGCCCGGGAAACCGGCCGTAGCGCACCAGCGCGAGCGCCGCCAGTGTGCCGAGAACGGTGCCCAGCGTGGCGCTGATCAGGCCGACGCGGATCGTCACCCACGCGGCATCGAGCAGGCCCTGGTTCTGCCAGAGCGCGCCGTACCATTTGAGCGAGAAACCGCCCCATACGGTGACGAGCTTCGACTCGTTGAAGGAATAGATGACGAGAATGACGATCGGGAGATAGAGGAAGGCGAACCCGATGGTCAGGACGGTGGCGTCGAACTTGCCCGGTTTCATGGCGTCACCTCACACCTTCTGCTGCTGGTTCTGGAAGATCATGATCGGAATGACCAGCAGCAGCAGCAGGACCACGGCGACCGCGGAGGCGAGCGGCCAGTCGCGATTGCCGAAGAACTCCGTCCAGAGCGTCTTGCCGATCATCAGCGTGTTCGGGCCGCCGAGCAGGTCCGGAATGACAAACTCGCCGGTGATCGGGATGAAGCAGATCATGGAACCGGCGATCACGCCGGGGATCGACAGCGGGAAGGTGATGCGCCAGAAGGCCTTCCACGGCGGACATCCGAGGTCGCTCGCCGCCTCCAGGAGCGTGCCGTCGAGCTTTTCGAGCGCCGAATAGAGCGGCAGCACCATGAAGGGCAGATAGGAATAGACGATGCCGATGAAGATCGCCGTTTCTGTGCGGAAGATCTGCACCTGCTGGTCCGGTCCATAGATGTGCAGAGCCTGCAGCACGAGCGTCAAAAGCCCCTCCGGCTTGAGAATGCCGATCCAGGCGTAGACGCGGATCAGGAACGAGGTCCAGAAGGGCAGGATGACGAGCATCAGCAGCGTCGGACGGATGGTCACGGAGGCCCGCGCCATGCCGAGCGCGATCGGATAACCGATCAGAAGGAGAAGAAAGGTGGAAATCACCGCGATCCGCAGGGACGACAGATAGGCGCTGTAATAGAGCGGATCCTCGGTGAGGAAGAGATAATTCTCGAAATCGAGCTGCGAGATGAAGTCGCGGAGCGCGGAGAAGCCCTCGAACACGGGGAGGTAGGGCGGCATGGCAATTGCGGTGTCGGAGAGCGATATCTTCACGACGATCAAGAAGGGTGCGAGAAAGAAAAGCGCCATCCACACATACGGAACGAGAACGACGAGCCAGCGCGCCGGGCTTGCCTTGGGGAGCGATATCTCTTCTTCCATCGTTCTCTCCTCAGCGCGTCAGCACGAGGCCGGCATCGGCCGGCCACGTCAGCCACACCATGTCGCCATAGGTGATCGGCCGGTCGACGAGACGGGAGATATTGGCCTGCGCGGCGCGGAAGGTGCGCCCGTCCTCCAGCTTGACGACGAAGACCGAAAAGTCGCCGAGATAACCGATGTCCCAAACCTCGCCGTGAAGCGCATTGGTCGCGGTCTCCGCCGGCTTGTCCAGCGAGATGCGCACTTTCTCGGGACGAACCGCGAAAGCGACGCTCGCGCCGGGCGCCACGTCGCATTGCTGCTCGACCGCGGCCGTGAAGCTTCCGCAGGAGACCCTGACGACTTCGCTGCCGTTGCGTCCGTCGTTGGCGCGGCCCTCGAAAGTGCCTTCGACGATGTTGATGTCTCCGATGAAGTCGGCGACGTAACGGCTGTTCGGCGCCTCGTAGATCTCCGCCGGCGTCGCTACCTGCACGATGACCCCCTTGTCCATCACGGCGATGCGGTCGGACACCGTCATCGCCTCTTCCTGGTCGTGGGTAACGATCAGGAAGGTGAGACCGAGCGTCGTCTGGATGTCGATGAGCTCGAACTGCGTCTCCTCGCGCAGCTTGCGGTCGAGCGCGCCGAGCGGCTCATCGAGCAGCAGCACCTTCGGACGCTTGGCGAGCGAACGGGCGAGCGCCACACGCTGGCGCTGGCCGCCGGAAAGCTGGTTCGGCTTGCGCTTGGCGAACGGCTCGAGCTTGACGAGCTTCAGCATCTCCTGGACGCGCGCGTCGATCTCGCCTTTCGGTAACTTGTCCTGTTCGAGCCCGAAGGCGATGTTCTTCTCGACGGTCATGTGCGGGAAGAGCGCGTAGGACTGGAACATCATGTTGGTCGGACGGCGGTAGGGCGGCACGCCGGAGATATCCTTGCCCTGCAGCAGGATGCGTCCCTCGGTGGGTTCCTCGAAGCCCGCCAGCATGCGCATCAGCGTGGTCTTGCCACATCCCGAAGGCCCAAGCAGCGAGAAGAACTCCCGCTCGTAGATGTCCAAAGTGAGATTGCTCACCGCCGTGAAGTCACCGAAGCGCTTGGTGACGTTTTCAAAGCGGATGAAGGGCACCGCGCCCGGATCCGTCCATGGTGAGAATTTTCGTTTTACCGGCCCCAGAGACTTCGCCATAGCCCGACCCAAATTCCTGAATCTAAAAGATCATCCCGTGAAAACGACACCGGGCGCGTCGATGCGCGCCCGGTCAATTCGCCTGCGGGTCAGTTGCCCGTTTTTATCTGTGTCCAGACGCGGTTCAGGACACGCTGTTCCTTCGGGCCATAGGGAGAGATGGTGAAGAGCTTCTTCATCGTCTCCGGATCGGGATAGACGGAGGGGTTCTTGAAGACGCTCTCATCGAGCAGCGACTGCGAGGCGAGGTTGCCGTTCGCATACTGCACGTAGTTCGACGCCTTGGCGATGACGTCTGGCTTCATCAGGAAGTTGATGAACTCGTGGGCTTCTTCGACGTTCTTGGCATCCGCCGGGACCGCCAGGTTGTCGAACCACATATAGGTCCCTTGCTTCGGGATGACGTATTCGATGTGGACGCCATTGTTGGCTTCTTCGGCGCGAGCCTTGGCCTGCAGCACGTCGCCGGACCAGCCGATCGTCATGCAGATGTCGCCGTTGGCGAGGTCGTCGATATAGGCCGACGAGTTGAAGGTCTTCACCGACGGACGGATGTCCATGTAGACCTTGCCGCCCTCTTCGAGTTCGGCCGCATCCTTGCTGTCCGGGTTCTTGCCGACGTAGTTGAGAGCGATCGCGAAGGTTTCGTCGGAGGCGTCGAGGATGTTGATACCGCAGGATTTCAGCTTCTCGGCATTCTCCGGCTTGAAGAGAACGTCCCAGCTGTCGACCGGCACGTCGCCGAGCGCGGCCTTCACCTTGTCGACATTGTAGCCGATGCCGGTCGTGCCCCACATGTAGTTGACGGCATATTCATTGCCGGGGTCGTACTTGGCCAGGCGCTCCATGACGTCCGGCCACATGTTCTTCAAGTTCGGCAGCTTCGACTTGTCGAGCTTCTGGAAGACGCCCGCCTGGATCTGGCGCGCGAGGAAGGGAGCGGTCGGAACGACGACGTCGTAACCCGAGCCACCGGCAAGCAGCTTGGTTTCGAGCAGTTCGTTGCTGTCGAACACGTCGTAGACGACCTTGATGCCGGTCTCCTTGGTGAATTCTTCCAGCACCGACTCGTCGATGTAGTCCGACCAGTTGTAGACGTGGACCACGCGTTCCTGTGCATTCGCGGCAGCCGCAAACAGCAGCGTCGCCGTGGCTACGGACGCCAAACGGATGAAAGCGGATCTCATAATATCTCCTGTCTTATATTCCCCGGGGTGGGCGAATGCCCTTCATTATTCTTCGTTTTTGGCAGACTAGAAAGGAAATCAGCAGGCGACAAGGGGAAAAAGCTATATCGGCAAGAACGCGTCGTTCACTGCAAGAAGACGTCGCTCACTGGAAGTCGAAGGCGGAGAGCCCGGTCACCATTTCGTCCAGGCCGAGCGGACGTGTCACCGGAGGCTCGGCGCGGGCGAGACAGCCCTGTCTTTCGCAGAGCCGGCACACCGTACCGACGCCAACCGGCGGCAGGCCGCCGGCGACCGTCTGACCGTAGACCACTTCGTCGCGATAGGCGATGTCGCAGCCGAGCAGTAGCGCCGTACGCCGGACCCGCTCGTTGAATCCCGCCTGCGGCCCGTCGAGGGTTCGCGAGACCGTCAGGAAGCCGGTGCCGTCGGGCATTTCCACATGGTCGACGAGGATCTGCGCGGGCTGGGCGAAGGCGGCATGAATGTTGAGCTTCGGGCAGCCGCCGCCGAACTTCGCCTGCGGGAAGCCGCCCGCGCCCGCCTTGCGGAAGCGATGGCCGGCATTGTCGACCTCGAGCATGAAGAAGGGGATGCCTGCAGCGCCCGGGCGCTGCAGCATCGTCAGCCGGTTCGCCACCTGTTCGTAGGAGACGGAAAAGCGGGAGCGCAGGACGTCGACGTCATACCGGGCACGCTGGGCAGCCGAAAGAAAGGCACCATAGGGCATGATGAGCGCATGGGCGGCATAACGGGCAAGCTCGAAGCGGCCGAGACGCTTCGCCTCGCCGGTCGAGAAGGAGAGCGCCTCCAGCTCGGCATGGATCTCCTCTCCGAGCGCCAGCAGACAGACCTCCATGGCGATCTCGCGCAACTGGTCGAAAGGCGACAACCGCTCGGACAGGAAGAGCCGCATCGAATGCCGGTCGTAGCGCCGACGCAGATTGGGCATCGCATGGATCGGCAGCGCGCGCACGACGATGCCATGCTTGGCGCGAAGCCAGTTTTTCAGCGCGACGACGAGATCGTCGCCAGCAGAGAGACCGAGCCCGGCGTGGAAGACCTCCGCCGCATCCTCGATCCGCGCGAAGAAGTTCGGCCGTTTCTCGAAGGTCTCGCGCACCTCGTCGATCGGTAGCCGCGTACCGGAAAGCGAGGTTGCGTGGCCCTCGCGAGCCAGAAGCTCGGCGAGGTCGGTCAGCCGGCTCGCTTGCTCGCGATAGGCCCGGTAGAGCTTTATCACGCCGTTCGCCGCGTTTGGCGCGGCCTCGGCCACCTCGATCAGCTCCTGGTCGCCCGGCACCTCGCCGGCGAGCAAGGGATCGGCAAAGACTTCGCGCAACTGGCTCGCGGTGCCGCCGGCCTCCCCCTGCAACTCGTCGAGATCAACCTTGTAGACAGCCGCGAGCTTCAGCAGCAGCTGCACCGTCAGCGGGCGCTGGTTGCGCTCGATGAGGTTCAGGTAGGAGGGCGATATTTCCAGCGCTTCGGCCATGGCCGTCTGAGTGAGGCCGAGACCGTTGCGGATACGCCGGACCCTTGGACCGGCAAAGATCTTGTGCTCCGCCATTTTACATACCTTTACAGAACGAGGCCGATCCGATGCCTCGGGATGCTTTTACTATTTTTACAATTTTACAGCGCCGCATTGTCAAACGCAAGACATTCTAACCTCTTTCATCCTGTTGTTTTATCGAATTTTCTGGCCGTTTTTTGCGCCGCACTGTAAATATCGTCACATCAAGAGCGAGGAGCCGCGAAGCAGGAAATCGGGCTTCTTGAGCACCGGAGCAAAAGGGAGTTTGCTATGACTGATTTTTACAATCTCGTTCCGAGCGCGCCGAAGGACCGCTATGACGGTATCCAGCGCCCGTATACGCCCGAAGACGTCAAGCGCCTGCGCGGCTCGGTCGAGATCAAGTACTCGCTCGCCGAGATGGGTGCGAACCGGCTGTGGAAGCTGATCAACGAAGAACCCTTCGTCAATGCGCTCGGTGCGCTCTCCGGCAACCAGGCCATGCAGATGGTTCGCGCCGGCCTGAAGGCCATCTACCTCTCCGGCTGGCAGGTCGCCGCCGACGCCAACACCGCGTCCGCCATGTATCCGGACCAGTCGCTCTATCCGGCGAACGCCGCACCGGAACTTGCGCGCCGCATCAACCGCACGCTGCAGCGCGCCGACCAGATCGAGACCCAGGAAGGCAAGGGCCTTTCGGTCGACACCTGGTTCGCTCCGATCGTCGCCGACGCGGAAGCAGGCTTCGGCGGTCCGCTCAACGCCTTCGAGATCATGAAGGCCTTCATCGAGGCGGGCGCTGCCGGCGTTCACTTCGAGGACCAGCTGGCGTCGGAAAAGAAGTGCGGCCATCTCGGCGGCAAGGTTCTGATCCCGACCGCCGCACACATCCGCAACCTGACCGCTGCTCGCCTCGCCGCCGACGTCATGGGTGTTCCGACGCTGATCGTCGCCCGTACCGACGCGGAAGCCGCAAAGCTGCTGACCTCGGACATCGATGAGCGCGACAAGCCCTTCGTCGACTACGATGCCGGCCGCACGGCGGAAGGCTTCTACCAGGTCAAGAACGGCATCGAGCCCTGCATCGCACGCGCGATCGCCTATGCTCCCTACTGTGACCTGATCTGGATGGAAACCGGCAAGCCGGACCTCGAACAGGCCCGCAAGTTCGCCGAGGCCGTGCAGAAGGCCCATCCGGGCAAGAAGCTCGCCTACAACTGCTCGCCGTCGTTCAACTGGAAGAAGAACCTCGACGACGCGACGATCGCCAAGTTCCAGAAGGAGCTGGGTGCGATGGGCTACAAGTTCCAGTTCATCACGCTCGCCGGCTTCCACCAGTTGAACTTCGGCATGTTCGAACTCGCCCGCGGCTACAAGGATCGCCAGATGGCGGCCTATTCGGAGCTGCAGCAGGCGGAATTCGCAGCCGAGGCAAACGGCTACACGGCGACCAAGCACCAGCGCGAAGTCGGCACCGGCTACTTCGACGCCGTCTCGCTCGCCATCACCGCCGGCCAGTCTTCGACGACGGCGATGAAGGAATCGACCGAAACCGAGCAGTTCAAGCCGGCGGCTGAGTAAGGCAAATTCCCCTCCCCACAAGGGGAGGGGCCTTAGACCAAGACTAATAGTTCAAGAACCCCGCATATAAGAGGAGAAATGCAATGACACCCCAGACCCGAGTCAAGGAACGCGCAGAAGAACAGGCATCGGCCATGACCGCCGAGCAACAGGCAATGATCCGCATGGTCGCCAACGACCTGCACCGCCTGAACCAATCCGTCATGAAGGCCGTCGACGCCGGCGTATCCGTCGAGCTCGTCCGCTCGGCACGCCATCACGGCGGTGACGGCAACTGGGGTGACCTGCTGATCCCGGTCATCGTTACTCAGGGCCGCAACGCCGCCTGAGGAAGACCATCCCCAACCCGGCGCCCGATGGGTGCCGGAACTTGCCCGCGCGAGCCCCGGCCGGAGGAAATCCGGGGACCTGCGCGGGCTTATTTTTGTGCGGTGATGCGATCAGGCCGCCGGGCGTACCGCCCGGTGTTCCTGTTGCCGGCCATCGATGCGGAACTGCTGGACGAGGGCCAGCAACGCATCGGCCTCGGAGGCGAGCTGGCTGCTTGCCGCACTCGTCTCCTCGACCATCGCGGCGTTCTGCTGGGTCATCTGGTCCATCTGGTTGACGGCGTCGTTGACCTCCGCGAGCGCCGCCGACTGGTCCTGGCTGCCGCGAGCAATCACCTCGACGTGCTGGCTGATGGTCATGATCTGCTCGCCGATGCGCGTCAGAACCTCACCCGTCTGCTGGACGAGACGCGAACCGCCGCCCACCTCGGCAGCCGCCGTGTTGATCAGGTCCTTGATCTCCTTCGCCGCGGAGCCGGAGCGCTGGGCAAGCTCGCGCACCTCCTGGGCGACGACGGCAAAGCCCTTGCCGGCGTCCCCGGCCCGCGCCGCCTCGATACCGGCATTGAGCGCAAGCAGGTTCGTCTGGAAAGCAATGTCCTCGATCACATCGATGATCTGCTCGATCTTCTGCGAGGCATTCTCGATCCGGCCCATGGCCGAGATCGCATTCTTGACGACTTCCGCGGAATCCTCGGCGCTGCTTCGGGTGGCAACCACGATCGCATTGGCCTCGCGGGCCCTTTCGGCCGAGGAACGCACGGTCACCGTGATCTCGTCGACGGCGGCCGCCGTCTCTTCGAGCGAGGCGGCCTGTGCTTCGGTCCGACGCGACAGCTCCGCCGCGGACTGCGACATCTGCTGACCGTTGCCCTGGATGAGGGAAACATTGGTGATGATCGTGCCGATCGTATCCTGAAGACGGGTCAGTGAGCGATTGAAGTCGTTGCGCAGGTCCTCGAGCCGACCGACGAAGGGTGTCTCGATCGTCGCCGAGATATCGCCGTCGGCGAGCCGCCCGAGACCGGCGGCAAGGGCGTTGACGGCAAACTCGATCTGACGATCAATCTCCTGCTTCTCGAGATCGTTGCGCTGCCGTTCGGCCTCCGCCGCAGCACGCTCCTGTTCGCTTTCCGCCTCGATGCGGATCTTGGCAAGCGCATTTTCCTTGAAGACGCCGAGCGCACGGGCCATCTCGCCGATCTCGTCGGCGCGGGCGTCGCCATTCACGCCGACATCGAGATCGCCGGCGGCGAGCCGGCGCATGGCCGCGGTGATCTGGGTGATCGGCCCCTTGAACGTGACGACGAGGCCGATGCCGGCAAAGATCGCGATCAGCACGCCGAGGATCGTCGCGCTCGCCGAAATGCGGTTCGCCTTGTCGCGTTCACTTCCCGCCGCCTCGCGTTGCAGGGCGGCGAAGGCGGTGAGATTCGACCAGATCCCGTCGATATCGCTTGCGGCCGCCTTGAAGGACTCGGCACGCTTGACGGCAAGTCCGACGAGATCGCCGGCACGCGTGGCAATCGAGTCGGCGAGCGGCAACAGAGCAGCGACCTTTTCATGGGCATCGTTGGCGACTGCGGGATCGGCGGTGAGTCCATCGGCGTCCGCACGCAGACCGTCAAGCGCGGTCTTCAGGCGCGAGAGGTTCTCCTCCTGCGGCGCTCCAAGGAAGCGGGAGGCGCGGGAATCCACGGTGTTGACCGCATCGGCGAGCTTCTGGGTCGCCGCGAGCAGCGCCGTCGCCTCGGCCATCGGCCGGTCGAGCGTACCGAAGACGCGCGTCGCCTCGCGGGATTTCACGGTCGAGGCGCCCTGCAGCTTGATGCCGGCCGGACGCAGGAGGTTGATCGCCCGGTCGACGGCACCGATGGTTCCGTCGTTGACGACGCCGAGATCGAGCTGCTTCTTGACCACCGCGACGCTGTCGGCGATCGCATTGCCGAGCGCGACCTGGTCGACCGGCAGGACACTCGTGATGTCCGTGCTCGCGGTCGCGAGATCCCCGAATTCCTTCTTGACCAGATCCATCTTCTCCTGCGGCGTCGTCAGCGTGTTGTAAGCGGTGACGATCTTGGAGATGAGGGCTGCGCCGCGGTTGAGCTTTTCCGCCTGGCGCAGCAGCCCCTTGGCCTTGGATTCGTCGGCGGCGAGCGCCTCGCGCACGGTCGTCGCATATTTGATGAGTTCGCCGCGCGCGGTCATGAGGGCAGCGAGGTCGCCTTCAAGTCCGCCGCGCAGCGCAACCTCGTCCTGGTGCAGGCTCCAGAGGTCCGCCGCCTTGACGCCGATCGCGTCGGTGCCGGCAATCGCGGCATCCATCTCCGGCTGTCCCTCGAGCCCGGACAGACCCGCATGGGTATCCTTCAGCGCAGCCGACTGTGTTGCGATCTCTTGGTCGAGAGCGGCCCTGGTCTGCTCGTTCGTCTCCTGCAGGAAGGTCGTCATCGAGACATAAACCTTCTTGAACCCGCTCAACGTCTGCAGGACGGTATTGGAGATATCCATACGGCCCTGCAGCATGTTCGAGGCATAGAGACCCGTGAGCCCTACCGCCGAAATGCTCAGGACGAACGGAAAGATGAAGACGAGAACCTTGGTCTGGATCTTGAAACGCGCCAGCAGACGGTCGACCAGCATCAGCTTACCCCTCATGAGTTGCCGTGTTCGATACATTGATCGAACCAGACGTGTGCCCCTGAAACGCTTCTCTCATGAGGGACTGAAGAATTTCTGAACGGTGTGCTACTAAAGTAAGGGGACAGATACGCCCGAGTGTCGTGCAGCGAAGGCCTGCCCGGGGCGCCTCGACAGCGCCTCAGGCCAGCGGACGTTTCCCGCAGAAGAGTTCCTCGTGCGCTTTCAAAAGGCGCGACAGGCGGTCGGCAACGGTTCGTATCTCGCGCCGATGACGGTCGTCGTTGTTCATCACGATCCATTGGCGGTGGCGCAGTTCGGCGATCTCGGGCCCGGCCCGTTCGAGCTTCGGCTCCAGATCGCCGACGAAGCACGGCAGGACCGCGATGCCCGCGCCGGCGAGCGCGAGGTCGCGCAGCGACCGGGGACGATTGACGGTCACCACGATGTTCTCGGCCTTGTTCTCATGCGGCCAGCGCAGATAGGCGGAGATCGCATTCTCGGTATCCACCGCCAGCCAGCGACCCGGGCCGTGATCTACGGTGTTGCGCGCCCGGTAGGGGGCGTAGGCGGTTGTGCCCGCCGGGATCTTGGCGAGGTTCAGTTCTTCCGGCTCGAAGGCGCGAATGCCAATGTCGCATTCGCGGTGCGCCAGCGCCGCCCGCTGCTCGGCGATGTGGATGTCGATACGGAACGGATCGCGCTCGGTGAGCAGGGCCGGGAAATTCTCGCTGACGAGCCATGCGATCCACGTCCCCGCCGCCAGCCTGACCAGCGCCGGAGCCGCGGCCTCCTCGCGCCAGACTTCGATGCGGCGGGCCGCCACCTCCATCTCGCCGAGGTGTTCGAGGAGCTGCCGTCCATCGCCGGTGAGCCCGTAACCGGTCTGACTGCGCACGAAGAGCGGACGGCCGATCCGACGCTCGAACTCTATCATCCGCCGGCCGATGGTCGCCGGGCTCAACCCAGTCTCGGTGGCCGCGCCGGAAAGACCGCCATGGCGAGCGACGAGCAGAAAAATCTGGTAGGCGTCCCAGGACGGGTTTTTCATAGCTGAAAAACCTAGTGCATTTCTGTCGGTTCATAAAGCAAATTTGGCGCGATAAATAGATGGATGTGTTTCACCCGAAGGAGATGCATCCATGTATGAATTCGCAGGATTGCTGCTCGTCCGCCTGCTGTCTTCGCGATCGGTGCCGCGGCGGCCGACGCTCGCAGAGGAAGACGCCTATTATGCGCGCTATGGTGAGGCTCCATGGCGCAAGGCGCGCAAGATCTTCGCCCGGTTATCCGGCCGGGCGAAACCGCCCGTTGCAGATTGTGAGGGAAATGCCAGCCGCTGCGAGGCCGGCCTGACGGCGATACCGTATTGCCTAAAAGGCGAGTACGGCGAAGGCTGTCAGAATGCAGCAGGCGGCAAAGCCGAGGGCGGCCGTGCGCCGAAGAAGGACGCGGCGATCGTCTTGCGCCGTGGCAATGGCGATTGCGCGTGCTCTGCGATTTGACTGTCTCATCACTGCTACCCCACGAATACTGTTGAGCAACCTAGTTCACGGTTGTCGCGGTTCGCCACTCGACAAGATGTCGCAACGACGATCGTCGTATCCCGTCGGACGAGCATGCGCCCGCCCCGTTAACAAGTGCTGAAAAAGCTCATCACACGCTCTCGCCGGCGGCATGACCGGAGGCCCAGGCCCACTGAAAGTTATAGCCGCCGAGCCAGCCGGTGACATCGACGCATTCGCCGACGAAATAGAGTCCGGGCACACGCTTCGCCATCATCGTCTTCGAGTCGAGTTCAGTCGTGTCGATGCCGCCGAGGGTCACCTCCGCCGTGCGGTAACCCTCCGAGCCGGCCGGTTTGATCACCCAGCCATGGAGGAATGCGGCAAGCGCCTCCAGCGCCTTGTCCGACAGGTCGGCGAGCGGCCTGTCGACGGCGAGCCGCTCGACGACATATTGAGCAAGCCGCCTAGGCAGATGCCGGGCGAGTACGGTCTGCACCGCCTGCCGGCCGTTCTCGCGCTTCGCCGCCTTCAACAGGGCGGCTAAATCGGCATCCGGCTCGAGCGACAGTGTGATCTCGTCGCCCTCCCTCCAGTAGCTCGAAATCTGCAGGATCGTCGGACCGCTCAGGCCGCGGTGGGTGAAAAGCAACGCCTCCCGGAAGGAGGTCTTGCCGTGCCGCACCTCGGCATCGACCGAAATGCCGGCAAGCGGCGAAAGTTCGGCAAGCAGCGCCGGGTCGAGCGTGAGCGGCACGAGGCCGGGGCGCGTCTCCGTCACCTCGAGGTCGAAGTCAGCGGCGACGCGGTAGGCAAATCCCGTCGCTCCCATCTTCGGTATCGACTTGCCGCCGGTCGCGATCACCACGGAAGCGGCGCAGATTTCACCGTCCGTCGTTTGCAGGCGAAAGCCGCCCTCGCCCTTTTCGACCGCGGAAATCTCGACGCCGAGCCGCAGTTCCACACCCGCCGCCCGCATCTCGTCGAGCAGCATACGGATGATGTCCTTGGCACTGCCGTCGCAGAACAACTGTCCGAGCGTCTTCTCGTGCCAGGGGATCGCGTGGCGATCGACCATCGCGACAAAATCGGCGGGCGTGAAGCGGGCGAGTGCGGATTTGGCGAAATGCGGATTGGCCGAGAGGAAGTTCTTCGGCCCGGCATGAATGTTCGTGAAGTTGCAGCGGCCGCCGCCCGAGATGCGGATTTTCTCCCCCGGCGCGCCGGCGTGATCGAGCACCACCACCCGGCGGCCGCGTTTGCCCGCGACGATCGCGCACATTATGCCCGCGGCGCCGGCTCCTATGACAGCAACATCAAATATACGCGCCAAGTCCCGGCCCCCGTAACAAAGAAGACCTGTGTTTTCGATCGGCGCCGCAAAGTCAACGTCGTTTCCCCCCTCGCCAATTCGCGAAGTCCGGTTATGATGGCGCCATCAACAACCCAACCGGTGAGACATGCCTGCAAAGAAAACAATGCTCAGACCCCACGGCGCGGCATCGAAGAAGGCAAGCATTCCCCCGGACATCCAGTCGACCCGCGGCGTGAAGACGTGGAAGGATGCCACGGCCTGGCTCCGCGCCCGCGGCATCGAGGACATCGAATGCATCACGCCGGACCTCGCGGGCGTACCGCGCGGCAAGATGATGCCGACGTCGAAGTTCACCGGCGACACGTCGCTCGCCCTGCCCTCGGCGCTCTACCGCCACACGATTTCCGGCGAGTATCCGGAAGAGAGCGGCCAGTTCCGCTATGAGCCTCGCGACAGCGACCTGAAGCTCGTGCCCGACCTCTCGACCCTCTCCGTCGTGCCGTGGGAGACCGACCCGACCGCGCAGGTCATCTGCGACGTCGTCGGCTCGAACGGCGACCAGGTCTCCTATACGCCGCGCAACGTGCTGAAGAACGTCATGCGGCTCTACGAGGAGAAAGGCTGGCGGCCAGTCGTCGCACCGGAAATCGAGTTCTATCTGGTCGCCATGAACGACGACCCCGACTATCCGTTGCATCCGCCGAAGGGCCGGTCCGGCCGGTCGATCCTCGGAGGTCAGGGTTATTCGATCGCCGGGATCAACGAATTCGACGAGCTGATCGACGACATCTACCACTTCTCCGAAAAGCAGGGGCTGGAGATCGACACCCTCATTCACGAAGAAGGTCCGGCCCAGCTCGAGATCAACCTGCGCCACGGCAATCCGATCGAACTCGCCGACCAGGTCTTCCTGTTTAAGCGCACGATCCGCGAGGCGGCACTGAAGCACGGCATCTACGCGACCTTCATGGCCAAGCCCATGCAGGGACAGCCGGGTTCGGCCATGCACATCCACCAGTCCGTCGTGGACATGGAGACAGGCAAGAACATCTTCTCCAATCCGGACGGGTCTGCGTCAAAGGAGTTCTTCCATTTCATCGGCGGCATGCAGGCCTTCGTGCCGAAGGCGCTGGTCATGATGGCGCCCTATGTGAACTCCTATCGCAGGCTGACGCCCGACATGTCCGCGCCGGTCAATAATGCGTGGGGTTACGACAACCGCACCACGGCCTTCCGCGTGCCGGTATCGAACGCCGCCGCGCGCCGTGTCGAAAACCGCCTGCCGAGCTCTGACGCCAATCCGTACCTCGCGCTCGCCGCCTCGCTCGCCGCCGGCTATCTCGGCATCGTCAGGGGCACGGAACCGACGGAGGCCTCCGAAGGCACCGCGAACGAAGGTTCGGTCGAGCTGCCGCGGGGGCTGCTCGAAGCCGTCTCGCTGATGGAATCCGAACCCGCGCTCGCCGAGGTGCTCGGCGAAGAGTTCATCGGGCTCTATGCCGGCGTGAAGCGCGGCGAGTTCGAGACCTTCATGCAGGTGATCAGTCCGTGGGAACGTGAATTCCTGCTGCTGAACGTGTGAGGGCGCCCATGACCTGGCAAAGTCCGATCGCGCCGGGGATTTCCTGGTACCAGGCGACCGTCGGCGAGCGTCCCGAATATCCGGCGCTCGACGGCTCGACCACGGCCGACGTCGCCATTGTCGGCGGCGGTTATACCGGCCTGCAGGCCGCGTACACGCTCGCGAAGGGCGGGGTCTCGGTCGTGCTGATCGAGGCCTGCCGGATCGGCGACGGGGCGTCTGGCCGCAACGGCGGGCAGTTGGGCACCGGCCAACGCGCCTATCCGGACGAACTCGAAGCCGAACTCGGCTACGAGCGGTCGAAGGTTCTGTTCGACCTTGCCGAACACGCAAAGAAATACCTCCTCGATTTCGCCGCCGAACACCAGATCGACATGGAGTTCATGCCGGGGCAGATGAACGTCGCCCACAAACCGGGGCACGAGAAGGAGTACCGGCACACCGCGGAGATTGCCGCGACACGCTACGGCTACCCGCATCTGCGGTTCATGGATGCGAAAGAAACTGCCGAACGCCTCGGCTCCAGCCATTACCACTATGGCGTCCATGACAGCGGCACGGGCCATATCCACCCGCTGAAGCTGGTGGTCGGGCTTGCACGCGCGGCAAGCGCCGCGGGAGCCGCGATCCACGAGATGACGCCGGCGACGGCGATCCGTCAGGCCGGCGGCAAGACACACATCGACACGCCGAAGGGAACGATCACCGCAAACCGCGTGCTGATCGCCACCAATGCCTATCTCGGCAACCTCGAACCGGTCACCGCGGCGCATGTCATGCCGATCCGTTCCTTTATCGGGGCGACCGCGCCGCTCGACAAGTTCCCGGGCGTCATTCCCGGCAGCGAGGCGGTCGCCGATTCCCGTTTCGTCGTGCGCTATTTCCGCAAGTCCCGCGACGGCCGCTTGCTCTTCGGCGGACGCGAGGCCTATACGGCCGACGCACCGCGGGATATCTCGGCCCATATTCGCCGGCAGATCGCCGAGATTTATCCGGAGCTGGAAGATGTCGAGATCACCCATGGCTGGGGCGGCTCGGTCGGCATCACCATGCCGCGCAAACCGTTTGTTCGCGAGGTGATGCCGGGCGTGACCTCGATCGGTGGCTATTCCGGCCACGGCGTCATGCTGTCGAACTACTGCGGCAAGCTCTATGCAGACATGGTACTCGGGCGTTCGTCGGAACTCGAATACCTGCGGGACCTGAAAATCCGGTCCTTCCCGGGCGGTCCGCGGCTCCGAAGCCCACTGCTCTTCCTGGCGCTCACGTGGTATGCGTTGAGGGACCGGTTCTGAACTTTTCGCGATCAGGCGCGAAATCGGCATCGCCCCACTGGCTTTTTTAAATCGATTAGATTAGAAACGCACCAACGTTTCCGACTGAGAGATGCCTCGCATGAGCAGCCAGATTATCCCCGTTGAGCCCTTTGACTACGTCGTCTTCGGCGGCACCGGCGACCTTGCCGAACGCAAGCTTCTGCCGGCGCTCTATCACCGGCAGCTCGCCGGACAGCTGACCGAGCCGACCCGCATCATCGGCGCGTCGCGCACGCCGCTCTCCGACGACGACTACCGGAAATTTGCCGAGAACGCGCTGAAGCAGCACCTGCGCCAGGGCGAATATGACGACGCGGAGGTCGCAAAGTTCTGCGAACGCATCTTCTATGTCCCCGTCGACGCCAAGTCGCCCGAGGGCTGGGACAAAATGAAGGCGCTGCTCGGCGACGGCAAGGATGTCGTCCGGGCCTTCTATCTTGCCGTCTCGCCGGCGATCTTCGGCGATATCGCCGACAAGATTCGTGATTTCGATCTCATCACCAAGTCCACCCGCATCGTCGTCGAAAAGCCGATCGGTCGCGATCTCGCCTCGGCACAGGTGCTGAACGACACGATCGGCAAGGTCTTCAAGGAAGAGCAGATCTTCCGCATCGACCACTATCTCGGCAAGGAAACGGTGCAGAACCTGATGGCGCTCAGGTTTGCCAACGCCCTCTACGAGCCGCTCTGGAACTCGGCCCATATCGACCACGTGCAGATCACGGTCGCCGAGTCGGTCGGGCTCGAGGGCCGCGTCAGCTACTACGACAAGGCCGGGGCGCTGCGCGACATGGTGCAGAACCACATGCTGCAACTTCTCTGCCTCGTCGCCATGGAAGCGCCGAACTCGATGGATGCGGAAGCCGTCCGCGACGAGAAGCTCAAGGTGCTGCGCTCGCTGAAGCCGATCGACCCCTCGAACGTCGAGCGCCTGACGGTGCGCGGCCAGTACAAGGCCGGCGCCTCCGCCGGTGGTCCGGTCAAGGGCTATACCGAGGAACTCGAAGGCCCCTCCGACACGGAAACCTTCGTCGCTATCAAGGCCGAGATCGGCAACTGGCGCTGGGCCGGTGTGCCCTTCTACCTGCGGACCGGCAAGCGGCTCGCGACCCGCATGTCGGAAATCGTCATCACCTTCAAGCCGATCCCGCATTCGATCTTCGGCGATGCCGCCGGCCGCATCGAGGCGAACAAGCTCGTCATCCGCCTGCAGCCGGACGAAGGCGTCAAGCAGTGGCTGATGATCAAGGATCCGGGTCCGGGCGGCATGCGTCTGCGCCACGTGTCGCTCGACATGAGCTTCGCGCAGGCCTTCGACGTGCGCAATCCGGACGCCTACGAGCGCCTGCTGATGGACGTCATCCGCTCCAACCAGACGCTGTTCATGCGTCGCGACGAGGTCGAGGCCGCCTGGCGCTGGGTCGACCCGATCCTGACGTCCTGGGAGGAAACCGGGCAGAAGACGCAAGGCTACACGGCCGGCACCTGGGGACCGAGCCAGGCGATCGCGCTCATTGAGCGTGACGGCCGTACCTGGCATGAGATCGAGTAGGCGCCATGGCCATGAAGGAAAACATCTTCGAAAACGGCGCCGCACTCGCGGCAGCGCTTGCCACCACGGTCGCCGCCGCCCTTTTGGCGGCGGTCGCCGCGCGCGGGAAAGCTTCGATCGCCGTCTCCGGCGGATCGACGCCGAAGACCTTCTTCGACGCCCTCTCGCGGGAGGCGATCGACTGGGAGAAGGTCACCGTGACGCTCGTCGACGAGCGCTTCGTGCCCGCCGACAATCCGCGCTCCAATCATCTTCTGGTCGCGACCCATCTTTTGAAGAACGCCGCGGCAAACGCGCGCTTCCTGCCGCTCTTCAGCCCTGCCGCCTCGGCGGAAGAAGCCGCCGAACACGCGACCGAAGCGGCGGCCATGCTCGCGCAGCCCTTCGACGTCGTCGTGCTCGGCATGGGCAATGACGGCCACACCGCCTCCTTCTTCCCAGGCGGCAACCATCTTGCGGAAGCGCTCGACCTCTCGCTGCCGCGGCGGGTGATGACCATGGAGGCCGAAGGCGCCGGCGAAACCCGCCTCACCTTCTCCTTCTCCAGCCTTCAGGATGCCCGGCTTCTGGTGCTTCATATCGAAGGCGCGGAGAAGAAGGCCGTGCTCGAAAAGGCGCTCGCCGGCAGAGACGAGGCTGAAATGCCGGTTCGTGCGGTTCTCAATCGCGCCGCCTCGCCCGTCGAGATATACTGGGCGCCCTGACACCCTTCTTGTCGCGTCCGCACCGCCGGCAGCGTGACTGCCGGCCGGGCCGACGCCGAGATGAGCCCGAACGGGCGTGCGATCTTCCCTTCGCGGTCCGTTCACCCGAACAGACAGGATGACATCCATGACCGCCGACAAACGCATCGAAGCCATCACCAGGCGAATCGTCGAACGCTCGAAGCCGAGCCGCGAGCGCTATCTCGACCGTGTCCGCAGCCACATTGCCAAGGGCGTGCATCGCTCGGTGCTCTCCTGCGGCAATCTCGCCCACGGCTTTGCCGCATGCGCCCCTTCGGAGAAGGCGGATCTCGCCGGCGACATCGTGCCCAATCTCGGCATCATCACCTCGTACAACGACATGCTGTCGGCACATCAGCCGTTCGAGACCTTCCCCGCGATCATCCGCGAAGCCGCACGCGAGGCCGGCGGCGTGGCGCAGGTGGCCGGCGGCGTTCCGGCCATGTGCGACGGCGTCACCCAGGGCCAGCCCGGCATGGAGCTCTCGCTTTTCTCCCGCGACCTGATCGCCATGGCGACGGCCGTCGGTCTCTCGCACAACATGTTCGATGCGGCGGTCTATCTCGGCATTTGCGACAAGATCGTTCCCGGCCTGGCGATCGCAGCGCTGACCTTCGGCCACCTGCCGGCCGTCTTCATTCCCGCCGGGCCGATGACCAGCGGCCTGCCGAACGACGAGAAGTCGCGCATCCGCCAGCTCTATGCTGAAGGCAAGGTCGGCCGCGCCGAACTGCTGGAAGCGGAATCGAAATCCTATCACGGCCCCGGCACCTGCACCTTCTACGGCACGGCTAACTCCAACCAGATGCTCATGGAGATCATGGGCTTGCACATGCCGGGCGCATCCTTCGTCAACCCGAACACGCCGCTCAGGGACGCGCTGACCCGCGAGGCCGCCAAGCGGGCGCTCGCCATCACCGCACTCGGCAACGAGTTCACGCCCGTCGGCGAGATGATCGACGAACGCTCGATCGTCAACGGCGTCGTCGGGCTGCATGCGACCGGCGGCTCCACCAACCACACCATGCACCTCGTTGCGATGGCGCGCGCCGCCGGTATCGAGCTGACCTGGCAGGACATCTCCGATCTCTCCGACATCGTGCCGCTGCTCGCCCGCGTCTATCCGAACGGTCTCGCCGACGTGAACCATTTCCATGCCGCCGGCGGCATGGGCTTCCTCATCAAGGAGCTCCTGAAGGGCGGTCTCCTGCATGAGGACGTCCGCACTGTCTACGGCCACGGGCTCGCAGCTTACACCGTCGAGGCGAGGCTTGCGGAAGACGGCACTATCCATCGCGAAGCAGCCCCCGAGAAGAGTGCCGATTCGAAGGTGCTCGCCGCAATCGAAACGCCGTTCCAGCCGACCGGTGGCCTCAAGATGCTCACCGGCAATCTCGGCAAGTCGGTGATCAAGATCTCTGCCGTCAAGCCGGAGCGGCACGTGGTTGTGGCACCGGCGATCGTCTTCCACGACCAGCAGGAGCTGCAGGACGCCTTCAAGGCGGGCAAGCTCGACCGCGACTTCGTCGCCGTCGTCCGCTTCCAGGGCCCGCGCGCAAACGGTATGCCGGAATTGCATCGCCTCACTCCCCCGCTCGGCGTGCTGCAGGATCGCGGCCACAAGGTGGCGCTCGTCACCGACGGGCGAATGTCCGGCGCCTCGGGCAAGGTGCCGGCGGCGATCCACGTGACGCCGGAGGCGACCAACGGTGGACCGATCGCCAGGATCCGCAATGGCGACATGATCCGTCTGGACGCCGTCGCCGGAACCTTGGAAGTGATGGTCGACGCGGCCGAGTTCGACGCCCGCCCGCCGGTCACCGTCGATCTCTCCGACAATGAATTCGGCCTCGGGCGCGAACTGTTCGCCACCTTCCGCCGCACCGCCGGCCCCGCCGACCAGGGCGCCAGCGTGCTCTACTGAGCTTCGACGCGACGCGCTGTACGCATGAAAGAAGGGCGGGTCACGCGGACCCGCCCTTCACCTTCTTCCAAACCTGATCTCAGGCTGCCACGGGCACCGGGGCCCGCGAGCGTACACCCACCAGAATACTGAAGGCCGCGAGGATCAGCACGGCCCCGCTCGTGGCGGTCGTAGCCATGCCGCCGCCGAAGTCGAAGATCACGCCACCCAATCCGGCGCCAAGGCCGATTGCGAAGTTGATCGAGGCGACGAAGAGGCCCCCCGCGCTTTCGGCCTCATCGGGCACGGTGCGCGCGATCCAGCTCGACCACGCCACCGGCACGCCGCCGAAGAACAGGCCCCAGAGCACCACCGCAAGGACGTCGAAGACCGGATTGGTGCCGATCGCGACGATCGCCAGCGCGAGCGTGCCCATGAGAAGCGGCGCCGTGACCAACGTCAGGCGCAGGCTCTTCTGTACGAGCCTGCCGGCCAGAAGCGTGCCGAGGAAATTGGCGACGCCGAAGCCGAGCAGGACCGTCGAGATCGAGGCGATCGAAAATCCGCTGCCGTTCTCGAGATACGCGCGGAGATACGTAAAGAAGACGAAATGGCCGCCGAAGACGAGGAGGACGGCCAGCATGCCGAGGCCGATACCCGGTCGGCGGAGCACCTCGACCAGTGTGCCGAGTTTTGCGGTGCCGGTCGGGCGCAGGCTCGGCAGGCTCAGCCACTGCGCCAGCAGGGCGGCGAGCCCCAGCGCGGCGGCAAGCAGGAAGACGTCGCGCCAGCCGATGAGATCGCCGAGATAGCTTCCTATCGGTGCCGCGAGCACGGTTGCGACCGATACGCCGCTCATGAGGATGGCAAGCGCCTTCGGCACGAGTACCGTCGGCACCAGCCGCATCGTGACGGCGGTCGACATGGCCCAGAAACCACCGAGCGCCACACCAAGGAGCACGCGCCCGAAGAGCAGCAGCGGCAATCCCGGCGCGAGCGCGACAAGCAGGTTGGAGGCGACCAGCAGCGCGGAAAAGAACATCAGCAGTTTGCGACGGTCGATCCCGCGCGCCGCGGCGGTAATCAGCAGACTGGTGGCGAAGCCGAATAGCGCGGTGGTCGTCACCGCCTGCCCGGCCGAGCCTTCGCTGATCGACAGATCGGCTGCGATGGGAGTCAGGAGGCTCGCCGGCAGGAACTCGGCGGTCACGAGACTGAAAACACCGATGGTCATGGAGGCGACCGCGGACCAGGCCGGCACTTGTGGCCCGCCGGCGCCCCGGTCGCGATTGGTCGTGGAAGTCATCAGTTTGTCCTTTCGCGGTGGGAGGAGTTGCACGGCAAGAAGCTAGTCTGGACTCTCCGGACTTTCTATGTCACATAGTCCGTTATGCTTGATCGAAAGTCCGACAATTCAGCTCCGACCGGCTTACTCGACGCGGACCTCGTCAGCGAGCTGCTGCTCGGCATGCGGCTCGTGGGCGTCGACTACCGTCGTATCGAGCTCTCGCCACCATTTGCCTATGCCTTCGGCGAAGGAGACAGTCGCGCCAAATTCCTGTTCGTGGCGCGTGGGTCGATCGCGCTACGGGCGCCAAGCGGCGCGCTGCATGACATGAAGGCGGGCGATGCGGCGCTTCTGCCGCGCGGTGGCCTTCACCTGATCGGTTCGTCACCGGATTTTTCCCAGCCCTGCACCGAGCTCGCCTCGTTGCGGCGGGAGCCTCTCTGCTCGATGGTGAGCGACATCAGGGCCTGCGACGAGAGCGCCTGCAGCGAGAAGGAACGCGTCCTGATTTTCTCCGCCTGCATGGATTTCGATCTCGGCGGCATGCATCCGCTCGTGGCGCTGATGCCCGAGGTCATGCGGGTGGGCACGATCATGGTGCGCTATCCGGAAATCCTGCCGATGCTCGAGGCCATGGCACGGGAGGTCAGCCAGGGCCGCGCCGGCTATGCGGGCATCCTCGCCCGCCTCGCGGACGTGGTCGCAGCCTCCATCGTCCGGGCATGGGTGGAATGCGGCTGCGGCGACGCGAGCGGATGGATTGCCGCGCTACGCGATCCGCGTCTCGGGCGCGTGCTGGTCGCCCTTCATCGCGAGCCGGGTCGCGACTGGACGCTTGCGGAACTGGCGAAGCTCATGGGCGCATCACGCTCCGTCTTCGCCGAGCGTTTCCTTGCGGTCACGGGCGTGACGCCCGTGCGCTACCTGACGGAGCTTCGCATGCGCCTTGCCGCACAGTGGATCGGTCGCGACCGCATGCCGATCGAGACCGCCGCCCACCGGCTGGGCTACGGCTCGCAGGCAGCCTTCTCGCGCGCCTTCAAGCGGGTGACCGGGCGCCCGCCGGGTACACTCGCCAACATCGCGGATTAGGGCTTCGAGGCCGAGCACGCGGCGCCGTGATCCACGTCTTCGACCACACCGCCTCGCTCGACCTCTGCTTCCGGTCGGACGACGAGAAATTCTCATACGGTCGCCCGGTCGACATGACGATCGGCCCCGACGATTCGCTGCTCGTCTCGGACGACGCAGGCACCATCATCTGGCGCTCACCGGGGCGTGAGGATAGCGCGGGCGATCTTGCAAGAGGGCGCGGAACGCTCCGCGCCCTCTCCGTCGTCAGGCTCTGACGAACGCCAGGAGATCGGGATTGATCACGTCGGCATTGACGGTCAGCATGCCGTGCGAAAAACCTTCGTAGACCTTCAACTCGCCCTTCTTCAGAAGCTTGACGGCAAGGCGGGCGCTGTCGTCGATCGGGACAATCTGGTCGTCGCCACCATGCATCACGAGCGTCGGGACCTCGATCTTCCTCAGGTCCTCCGTGAAGTCTGTCTCCGAGAAGGCCTTGATGCCGTCGTAGTGGGCCTTGGCGCCACCGTTCATACCCTGGCGCCACCAATTGCGGATCGCGCCCTCGGAAACCTCGGCACCCTCGCGGTTAAAGCCGTAGAAGGGACCGGAGGCAACGTCGAGGTAGAACTGAGCGCGATTGGCGGCCAGCGCGGCACGGAAGCCGTCGAACACCTCGATCGGCAAGCCGCCGGGATTGGCCGCCGTCTTGACCATGATCGGCGGTACGGCGCCGACCATGACCAGCTTGGCGACGCGGCCCTTGCCGTGGCGGGCGACATAGGCGGCCGCCTCGCCGCCGCCGGTCGAGTGACCGATATGGACGGCGTCGCGCAGGTCGAGGCTCTCGGTCAGTGCCGCGACGTCGGCGGCGTAGTGGTCCATATCGTGGCCTTCGCCGACCTGGGCCGAGCGGCCATGGCCGCGACGGTCATGGGCGATCACCCGGAAACCGTTCTGGAGAAAGAACAGCATCTGGGCGTCCCAGTCGTCGGAGGACAGCGGCCATCCGTGGTGGAAGACGATCGGCTGGGCGTCCTTCGGTCCCCAGTCCTTGTAGAAGATTTCGGTACCGTCGGTGGTGGTGATCGTGCTCATTGTTTCATCTCCTGTGTTGGGTGTCTGGTGTGCATCCCGCGCGGCGAGAAGGGAGGGAGCGGCGGCGGCGGTGATGACAAGGGTTGCCGCCAGTTTGACGGCCTCGCGCCGGCTCATCGAAAAGGGGTTATCGGTCAATTGCATGCCTTTGCTTCCCTCATATTTAATGACGCACAATTCGTTTGTGCACGATCTTTATTATGCGGAACGGGGACACAGTCAATAGGCTTGCGATTAAATCGTGCACAAATTATTTGAATGATATCACACCACGGCATTGAGCGGCTTCATGACAACAACTCGGCATCAGGACGACACCTCCGTCCTAGACCTTGACGACCTTCTCTGCTTCGCGATCTACTCGGCGGGACATGCGTTCAATCAGCTCTACCGCCCTCTGCTCGACGGGATCGGCCTCACCTATCCGCAATACCTGGTGATGGTCGCACTCTGGAAACGGGACGACCAGACGGTGAAGGAAATCGGCCAGCGCCTTCATCTCGATTCGAGCACGCTCACGCCGCTGCTGAAGCGGCTGGAGGGGCTCGGCCACATCAGCCGCAGCCGCGATCCGTCGGACGAGCGCCAAGTGCGTCTACGGCTTACGGAGCAAGGAAGGGCCCTCAGGGAAAAGGCTCGCGCCATTCCCTCCTGCATCGGCGAGGCGACCGGCCTGTCCCCGGAACATCTCAGGCGACTGGTGAAGGAGATCACGACCACGCGGGAGAACATCCTGTCCCCCGGGCGGCGGGACGCCGTCGCCGACGACTAGAGCATCGCCATGTAGCGGTTGAGGTCGGCCATGCGGGGCACGACGATCAGGGTCTTGACCTCGCCGCGCTTGAAGGCCTTCAGGAAGCGATTGTAGTCGTTGAACACGACGCAGCCAGAGGAATCGCCGCGCACCCGCAGGAGATAGGTGTGGGTGAGGAAGCCGTCACGGCCGTACATCTTGGCATCGCCGACCGGGGTCATGCGGATCGCCTCGACGCCGTGGAAGCGGGACTCGCGCATGCGCAGGCTGTAGACATTCGGCGGCGTCGAGCCGCGGTTCTTCACATGCACGTATTTCGGATTGTCGCGATAGGAGCCGCGGCCGGAATGAGCCTCGAGCCTTTCGCCGTTCGGCATGTGAACGACGCCGGCGGAGATATCATAGACTGCGATGCGGCTGCCGCGGCCGGGAAGCGGCGCCTTGCGGCCGAAGATCGATGGACGGTCCTCATCCTCCTCGATGATCGACTTCGAAGGCTTGGCATAGCTGAGAAGCGGCGACTTCGCCGGCTTGTCTTCCGGTTTGGGGTCTTGCTCGACGTCGGCCTTCGCGGCAGGCGCGGCAATCCGGGGGCGCGCCGCAGGCAAAGGCCCGTCTTCCGGAAGGGCGTCGTCGATCTCCTCGCCGCCGGCAAGCACCTCGCCGAAGGCATCCTCGACGAGCACACTGTCGACCGTCTCGCGCGCCGAGGTGGGTGCGGCATAGGCGAGCGCGGTTGCCGCGTCGTTCGAGGCGGGAATAGAGCCGGTGGTCAGTTCGTCGTTCGTCGAGGCTGCGGAGGCCGTCATCTGCGCCTTGGCGAGCGTCGCCTGCTCCTTCTCGAGCTCGGCCGCAAGAGCAAGCCTGGCCACGCGTTCGCCATCGGCGCGGGCCAGCGCCTTCTTCAAGACGGTCAGCGCCTGCTCATCAGGGGATATTCCGGCCCGCGACCAGGCGAGGCGATCGGACTTATCGACGGCGGCGAGGCTCATCGCATCTGGGAGGACCGCAAATTCCGTGTCGTCGGTGCTGGCGACCGCCGCGGCGATCCGCATCTTGGTCGCCTCGATGACGGCCGGTGGCGCCGGCGGACGAGAGGTCTTTGAAGGCGTTGCGGCCGCGAGTGCGGGATCGTGAAGCGCCAGCGCCAGACCCGCCCGGGTGCCGTGCCGGTAGGCGACATCGCCGGAGCCACCCACGGTGTGGACGGTGGCAATGACCGCCGAGGTCCAGAGCGCGGTCACCACGCCGGCGCCGAGCAGCCCTGCCACAACGAGAGACTTGCGCGACAGACCGCCGCTTCGAGAGGCACTGTTCTGTTGGCGACGCAACTGGGTCAGGGACGACATACTCTTACTCGCTACCGGACACAAAACTCATCCGCCGCTCCTGCCCAGCAACTTTGCCGAATTGATGATCCGGTTATGGCCAAAGAGGGGCGACGCCTTTCGGACAAGCTAAACTATGAAGAAAGTTGGTAACCAAGAGGTTTACGCGCTGCGAAGAAGTGTGCCGCGGCGGCCGGAGAGCCGCAGGATGGGTCCGGGAATGGAGCAGCCGACGCCGGCAAACAGAAAGGCCGCGCACAGGCACGGCCTCGTATTCGTTCGTCATTGCTTCCGCTTCAGCGGAGGGCGGTTCTCACCAGGAACGGATGTCGAGCACCTTGTCGCGATGGGCGGGATGGGTGGAGAAGACGAAGATGCGATCGAGTTCCTTCTCCGTGAGCAGACGGAGGAAACGCACTTCGATCGTGTCGTTGACGAAGACCTTCATCAGGACACAGCCGATCTTTGATATCCGCGCATCGGGGATATCGAGGTAGAACTGTTGCGGCAGCGTGTACTGGGTGAGCAGCGCGAGGATGGCGCTGCTGCGGGAAATCCTGATGACGTCGCAGCGCCGCGCCGCCATGTGCATGACGCCCTTTTCGGTATACTCGATGCGTGCCGCATTGCGGGTGTCTTCCATGCGGAACCGCCCTTCGCGGTCGTACATGAAGGATTCTTCCCTCTGCAGGTAGTTCGTGCCACCCGAAAAGCTTCCCATCTCGGTTCCCCTTCCACATCGTCTGAAGGAAAAGTAGCGCTTCGAGATTTAACAGAACGTGACATCGGGAGGGCCCGAACCTGCGTTCCGTGCGGGTTCTGTATCATGGCAAACGAGAGGTTAAGGACCTGTGGTCAACCCTTGTAATAGCTGTGCCCGCTCTCATCGAAGAGATGCAGTTTCGCCCGGTCCGCGGCAAAGCGCAGCGTCGCACCCTTCCTGACGTCGGCCACGCCCGGCAGCTTGACCGTGATCGGTTCGTCCTCGACCGGGCCGTCGACATAGAGGAGGGTCACTTCGCCGAGCGCCTCGACGAGACTGACGGTGCCCTCGAAGAGCTGGTTGTCGCCGTTGGCGATGCTGAGATCCTCCGGCCGCACACCGAAGCTCGCCTTCTTTCCCTTGTCGGAGGCCGGCGTCTCGATGTCCACCGAGACCGTGCTCCCGTCCTTGAGCGCGATCGTCGTCGTCTTGCCGGTTTCCAGGATCGTCGCCGGCATGATGTTCATGGCCGGCGAGCCGATGAACCGCGCGACGAAAAGGTTGGCCGGGTGCTCGTAGAGCTCGAGCGGTGCGCCGACCTGCTCGATACGGCCGGCCGACAGTACGACGATACGGTCGGCAAGCGTCATCGCCTCGACCTGGTCATGGGTGACGTAGATCATCGTCGTGTCCGGCATGCTCTCGTTGAGCTTGGCGATCTCGATGCGGGTCGCCACGCGCAGTGCCGCGTCGAGGTTCGACAGCGGCTCGTCGAAGAGGAAGACCTTGGGGTCGCGGCAGATCGCCCGGCCGATCGCGACACGCTGACGCTGGCCACCGGAAAGTGCCTTCGGCAGTCGGTCGAGATAAGGGCCGAGTTGCAGGATATCGGCGGCAGACCGCACGCGCTTGTCGATCTCGTCGCGAGGGAGGCCGGCGATCCGCATACCGAACGCCATGTTGTCGTAGACCGTCATGTGCGGATAGAGCGCATACGACTGGAAGACCATGGCGATGCCGCGCTTCGAGGGCGGGACGTCGTTGACGATCTGACCGTCGATGAGGAGTTCGCCTGAGGTCACATCCTCCAGCCCGGCAATCATGCGCAACAGGGTCGACTTGCCGCAACCCGAGGGCCCGACGAAGACGATGAACTCGCCCTGCTTGATCTCCAGGTCGATGCCATGAAGGACTTTGACCTGCCCGTAATTCTTGCGGATATCCTTCAGAACGAGACCTGCCATGTTCTCCCCTCTCGTTGTCAGCCACGACGCGCGAAGAACGCGCCCCAGGCCGGAAGCTTGATCTTGTCACCAACGACGTCGGCTGCAAAGCCGTGCCCTTCGAGCGCCGTCCACCGGCCGGCGGGCATGGTCAGTGTCGCCGGTCCCGCACTCATGTTGAACGCGCAGAGGACAGTTTCGTTGCCGAGAATGCGGCTGAAGACGAGTGCCGTCGCGTCGACCGTGTGGAACTCGATCGCGCCCTTGACGAGCGCCGGATGACCACGTCGGAAGGCGAGGAAGCGACGGTACTGCTCGAGCACCGAATCCTCCCGGCCCTCCTGCGCGCTCACCGCGTTCAGAACGTGCTCGACCGGGATCGGCAGCCAGGTCTTCGCGGCGGTGGAGAAACCCGCGTGGGCGGCGAGATTGTCCCAGACCATCGGCGTGCGGCAGCCGTCGCGTCCCTTGAACTCCGGCCAGAACTCGATGCCGTAAGGGTCCTGCAGGTCCTCAAAGGCAATGTCGGCTTCGGTGAGCCCCAGTTCCTCACCCTGGTAGATGCAGACCGAGCCGCGCTGGGTCATCAGGATCGCCGCCATCAGCTTGGCAAAGGCGGTGCGATCGGCAACGCCCGCACCCCAGCGGCTCACATGGCGGACCACGTCGTGGTTGGAGAAAGCCCAGCAAGCCCAGCCTTCCGGCGCGGCTGCGGCAAAGGCCTTCTGGGTCTCGGCGATCACCTTCGGGGTCAACGGCTCGGGAGCCAGGAACTCAAAGGCATAGCACATCTGCATCTTGTCGTTGCCGGAGGTGTACTGGCCGACGATTTCCAGCCCGTACTGGCTGTCGCCCACCTCGCCCACGGCGGCGATCGCCGGATACTCCTCGAGCAGCGCACGGAAACGCTTCAGGAATTCGAGGTTTTCCGGCTGGTTCTTGTCGTGGAGGTGATCCTGGAAATTGTAGGGATTGACCGCCGGCGCGGTGGAGGCGTTGCGCCGTTCCGGCGCAAGCGGCGGATTGTCGCGCAAAAGCTTGTCGTGGAAGTAGAAATTGATCGTGTCGAGCCGGAAGCCGTCCACCCCCCTCTGCAGCCAGAAACGGGTGGCATCGAGCACCGCGTCCTGGACCTGCGGGTTGTGCATGTTGAGGTCCGGCTGCGACGTCAGGAAGTTGTGCATGAAATACTGCATGCGGGTCGGGTCCCACTGCCAGGCGGACCCGCCGAAGATCGAGAGCCAGTTGTTCGGCGGCGTGCCGTCCGGCTTCGGATCCGACCAGACATACCAGTCGGACTTCGCGTTGATGCGGCTCGAACGGCTTTCGACAAACCAGGGATGCTGGTCGGACGTATGCGAGATGACGAGGTCGATCATGACCCTGATGCCAAGGCGATGGGCCTCGGCGATCATCGCATCGAAATCGGCCAGCGATCCGAACATCGGATCGACGTCGGTGTAGTTCGAGACATCGTAGCCGAAGTCCTTCATCGGCGAAGTGAAGAAGGGAGAAATCCAGATGGCGTCGGCGCCCAGTCCCGCGATGTGCGGCAAGCGCGCGGTGATCCCCTTGAGATCACCGATGCCGTCGCCGTTGGAGTCCTGGTAGGAGCGCGGATAGATCTGGTAGATCACCGCACCGCGCCACCAGTCCTTGTCGGGCGAAAGCGTCGCCTCAGTCATTGCTGTCATGTTTCTTCCTTCTGGATTGTACAAACCGTCCACCGCTCCTCAGCCGCCCTTCACCGAGCCCGCGAGCAGGCCGCGCACGAGGTAGCGCTGCATCGCAAAGAAGACGACCAGTGGCACGGCCATGGAAACGAAGGCCGCCGTCGCGAGGATTTCCCAGTTGCCGCCACGGGTTCCGAGGAGCTCGACGATCTGGTTGGTCATGACGGTGGTTTCCCCGGTGGCGTCGATTAGGAAAACCTTGGCCACCAGAAGATCGTTCCAGGTCCACAGGAACTGGAAGATCGCGAAGGACGCGAGCGCCGGAAACGAAAGCGGCAGGATGATGCGCGTGAAGATCTGGAAGTCGGTAGCGCCGTCCACCTTCGCGCATTCGATGATGTCGCGCGGCAGGCCGACCATGTAGTTGCGGAGCAGATAGATCGCGAGCGGCAGGCCAAACCCGGTGTGGGCGAGCCAGACACCCAGATAGCCCTTGCCGATGCCGATCGCGAGATGCAGCCTGAGCAGCGGGATGAGCGCGAGCTGCAGCGGAACGACAAGCAACGCGACAACGGCGGCGATCAGCAGGGCGCGGCCCGGAAACTCCATCCACGCGAGCGCATAGGCGGCAAAGGCCGCGATCAGAATCGGTATGACCGTGGCCGGAATCGTCACCGTCAGCGTGTTGAAGAAGGCCTTCGCCATAGAATCGGTCGTCGAACCGGAGAGAAGTACGTGCCGGTAGTTGTCCAGCGTAAACTTCGGAGGCACCATCGCGGTCACGAAGAGACGCGGGGCCCGGCTGCCGGTGAATTCGGCATTGCTCTCGATGCGATAATCACCGTTCGCCTGAAGGGTGACACGGCCGCTCTCGCCGAGGTCGGCGGTATCCCCCGGCGCATACTGGCCGATCGCGCGCGAGGACGTTCCCCAGGCAGAGATGTTCATTTCGGCGGAGGCTTTGTTGTCGGCGAGAATATTGCCCGAAAGGACGTAGAGGCTCCCCTCCTGCTTCTGCGTCGAAGGCGCGGCCGCGCGCAGGACAAGGTTCTGCTCCTGAGGGAACAGGGAACTCCACCAGCCGCTGGTCGCAATCTGATCCGCGGTGCGGAAGGACGAGATGAAGAGACCGGCCGTCGGCAACAGCCAGAGCACCACCAGAACGAGAACCGAAATGTGGACCGCCCATACGAGGCCGGATTTCTTGCCTGCGATCGATGCCATTGTTCCAGCCCCTCGCTCAGCGCATTTCTTTGCGCGCGTTGTAGACGTTCCAGACCAGAATCGGCAGCACCAGGACCATGATGACGATGGCGCTCGCCGAACCGACGCCCCAGTCATTGGCGCGGAACAGCTTGTCGTACATGTAGTTGGCGAGAACCTGCGTCTCCCACTGGCCGTTGGTCATGGCATAGACGATGTCGAAGATCTTCAGGACGACCAGGGTGATCGTGGTCCAGACGACGACCACCGTACCCATGATCTGCGGTACCTTGATCTTGAAGAAGATTTCGAAATCGTTGGCTCCGTCGATGACTGCCGCCTCGATGGTCTCTTCCGGTATCCCGCGCAAGGCTGCCGAGAGGATCACCATGGCAAAGCCGGTCTGAATCCAGATCAATACAACCATCAGAAAGAAGCTGTTCCAGAAGGGGATCGTGAGCCACGTCTGGGGCTGCCCGTAGGGAAAGTCGAAGACGAAGACCGAGTAGATCGAATGGAGGGAAAGATAGCAGAGCCATGCGCCGGCGCCGGCGATCGCCAGGCGAACCGGCACGCCCTGCCAGGAGCTTCCGCCATGGTAGCCGACTCCCCAGACGAGCGGGCGAAGCGCCTGGTAGATGCCGTAGGCGACGAAGGCCGCAAACGCGAGCAGGATCAGCGCCGGCAGAAGACGCAGCATGAGGAGGGAACCCCAGCCTCCGTCGAAAGAAAGCCAGAGGGCGTTCAGGATACCGATCTGCTCCTGCCCGGCGGCACGCGTGTCATAGACCAGCTTGAAAATGACCGAGGCGCCGACGAAGGAGATCGCCATCGGCATGAAAATCAGGGACTTCGCAAGGCTGCCCCAGGAGATACGGTCGGTCAGCTGGGCAGCGAGAAGGCCGAAGGCGGTGGATGCGGCAGGCACCACGATCAGCCAGAGCATGTTGTTACTGATGGCTTCCCAGAACTTCGATTCGTTCAACATCCGCTGATAGTTGGCGAGCCCCACGAACGCGCCGCCGGCGCTGCGATCGGTGAGCGACAACCACAGCGTCGCGAAGACGGGGTAGGCGAGATAAAGGCCGAGCGCGAAAAGAGCGGGAAACAGGAACAGCCACGGTCGAACCATATTCGCCCGGTTGATGTTGCGCCCGGCGTTCGGGCCTGTCGCGGGAAAAAGAACACGATCGAGGAAAACGTTCGACAGGTAGAAATAGGCGACACAGCCACCGACACCGATGACGATCGTAACCAGAGCCTGCAATGCTGGATGCATGATGTCCTCCCCCCGACGCTTGCCGTCCGGCTGTCCGGATCGCCGGGGCACGCCGGCCCCGGACGATCCATCGTCGGCTTTTTTGGCCGAACCTTACTTTATCGCGTCCCAGGACTTCTGGATGGACGCGGCGACATCTTCGGCGGACTTGCCACCGACGAAGTCGACCATGCCGGTCCAGAAGCTGCCGGCGCCGACCGCACCCGGCATCAGGTCGGAAGCGTCGAAGCGGAAGGTGGTCGCCTGCAACAGGATGTCATTCATCTTGCGGACGGTCGGATCGGTGAAGACCTCGGTGTTGACCTTCTTGTAGGGGGTCAGGAAGCCCTTCTGCGCCATCCAGATTTCATGGGCGATCGGCGACTTCAGGAACTCGATGAAGGCGCGGGCTGCCTTGCTGTCCTTGGTGATGGTGAAGGTCGTACCGGCCCCGAGAACGGGATTGCCGAGATTTTTGTCGGCATAGGCCGGGAAGTAGAAGAAGTCGACATCCTGACCGACGACCGTGCCTTCGGGGAAGAAGGACGGGATGAAGGAGGCCTGGCGGTGCATGTAGCACTGCGGCGGCGAGGCGAAGAGGCCCTTCGGGCTGTCACGGAAGTCGGTCGAGGCGACCGCACCCACACCACCGGCGACAAACTTGTCGTTCTTGGCGAACCAGCCGAACTCGTTGATGGCATTGATGACGATCGGATCGTCGAACTTCATCTCGTTGGAGACCCACTTGTCGTAGTCTTCCGGCGATGCCGTACGCAACATCATGTCTTCGACCCAGTCGGTGGCCGGCCAACCGGTGGCCGCACCCGAGCCGAGACCGATGCACCACGGCTTGCCACCATCGGCGACGATCTTCTCGGTCAGAGCCTTCAGCTCTTCCATGGTCTTCGGCACTTCATAGCCGGCATCTTCGAAGTTTTCCGGCGAATACCAGACGAGAGACTTCAGATCGGTCTTGAAGGGGAAGCCGTAAAAGGCCTTGTTGCCATCCTTGCCGGCATAGGTGCCGAGGTCGACCCAGGACTGACCAGCCGCATAGTTGTCCTTCAGCCAGGATGCGTTTTCCGCGCCGAGATCGGTCAGGAAGCCGCGCTTTGCCATGTCGGATGCGAGGCCCGGCTGCGGGAAGATCGCGATGTTCGGAGCCGAACCGGCTTCGAGGTCGACGACGATCTGCTGCTCGAAGCTGTCGGAACCGGTGTAACGCACGTCGGCGCCGGTCGCCTCGGCAAAATAGGCAAGAACACTCTCGACCAGCTGCTGGTCGGGGCCGAGCCAAGGCCCGAAAATGGTGATCTGCTCGCCCTTGAGCTGCGTCTTCTTCAGCTCCTCGTAGCTCGCCCAGTTGAACTTGCTGTCTTCGCCGGGCTTGAACTTCAGCTCCGCAGCACCGGCGGACACGGCAGTCAGGGCGAGTACGGCAACGCCCAAAGTAAAGGCCTTCTTCATGTGATCTTACCTCCCATCACACTCTCCGTCGGATGAGCCGACGGGCCAAATTGTCAATAAGCGGGTCATTCAAAGCGCTTTGGCTTCTCAGTCATTTCACTTTGCAGGAAAAAGAGTCAAGCTCTTTTCGTCACGTCGGCCTTGGATGCCGCGTGCTTTCGCGATCACTCAAACAACGCAAGATTGCCTTTTTATTTTCTTGTTGTCAGCCCCCGACCTGCTGCTAAATAGGCCGAGCGCCCCAAAGGAGCCGGCGCTCTGTCCGGTTCCACGACCGGCGCCCAGGAGGAGTGGAGGACCGTGAACCTCAAGCAATTGTCGGAACTTCTCGGCCTGTCGCAGACGACGATCAGCCGGGCGATCAACGGCTATCCGGAGGTCAACGAAGAAACGCGAAAGCGCGTGCTCAAGGCGGCCGAAGAGACCGGCTATCGCCCAAACCGTGCCGCCCAGCGGCTTGCGACCGGACGAGCCGGGTCGATCGGCCTCGTGATGCCGGCCGCTCCCGGACACGCCTCCGACGTGCATTTTGGCGAGTTCCTCTCCGGCATCGGCGAAGAAGCGCTGAAGCACGATTTCCATTTCGTCATCATGCCTTCCCATCCGCGGGAAGAGGAACAGGCGATCCGCTGGCTGGTGGCGAGCGGCAGCGTCGACGGCTACTATCTCGCCTACATGCGTGAGAAGGATCCCCGCATCGCGATGGCGAAGTCGCTGCGCGTGCCCTTTCTGATCCACGGACGCTCGCATGGCATCAAGGAGGATTATCCCTATCTCGACGTCGACAACGAGGGTGCGTTCCGCGACGCGACCGATCTGCTGCTCGATCTCGGCCACCGTCGGATCGCACTTCTCAACGGCCCGCGGGACCTGGATTTCGCCATTCGCCGCAAACTGGGCACCAAGGCTGCGCTCAAGGCGCGTGGCCTGTCGCTCGACCCCGCCCTCACCCATCACACCGTGATGACCGACGAACAGGGCTTCCGGCAAATGTCGGCGCTGCTGCAGGAAAAGGATCCGCCGACGGCCGTGCTCTGTGCCAGTACGGTGCTGGCGCTCGGCGCCGTCAGAGCCATCAATCTCGCCGGACTCCGGCTCGGGCACGATATCTCGCTCGTCGCCCATGACGATGTTCTGCCGCTTCTCAAGCCTGAAAATTTCACGGTACCGCTGACGACCACCCGTTCATCACTGAGGGCTGCCGGCATTCGCATCGCCGAGCGGCTGATCGCGCAGATCAAGCGGACGGAGCCACAGCCCGCGGAACAGGAACTCTGGAAGGCGGACCTCGTCATCCGCGCATCGACCGGACCGGCTCCGCGCTGAGCGGACCGGCCCCGGCGGGCTCGCAGTCAGAATTTCGGAGCCGGCTTGCCTTCCGCACGGTAGGCGGCGATGACCGTGTTTGCCATCAGCATGGCGATCGTCATCGGACCGACACCGCCGGGAACCGGCGAGATGGCACCGGCGACAGGCGCGCATTCCGGGAAGGCGACGTCGCCGACGAGCCGCGTCCTGCCCTCGCCTCGCTCCGGTGCAGCGATGCGATTGATGCCGACGTCGATCACCGTCGCACCCGGTTTCACCCAGTCCGCCTTGACCATCTCGGGCCGGCCGACCGCGGCCACCAGGATATCGGCGTTGCGAGCAAGCGCCGGGAGGTCACGGCTGCGCGAATGGCCGATGGTGACGGTGGCATTGGCAGCGAGCAAGAGCTGCGCCATCGGCTTGCCGAAGAGATTGGAGCGGCCGATGACCAGCGCGTTGAGGCCGGACAGGTCGCGGCCGTGGATCGACCGGACGAGGATCATCGCTCCGGCCGGCGTGCAGGAGACGAGACCGGTCTCACTGTCTCCCGTCGCAAGCTTGCCGGCATTGACGACATGCAGGCCGTCAACGTCCTTTTCGGGCCGGATCGACTGAATGACCTTCTCCGAATCGAGGTGCTTCGGGAGCGGCAGCTGGACGAGCACACCGTCGACTGACGGATCGGCATTGAGTTCCGCCACGAGCGCCAAAAGCGCCTCCTGCGTCGTCTCCTCCGGGAGCGTATGCTGAACAGAGGTGAATCCGCACTCCTTCGCCATCCGGCTCTTTGAGGCCACGTAAGTCTGGCTCGCCGGGTCAGTGCCGACCAGGACAACTGCCAGTCCCGGCCTCCTGCCGGTATCCTTTTCCAGATCCGCAGCCGCTTTCGTCACTGCCTCGATGACCGAAGCTGCCGCCTTCTTGCCGTCAATAACCGTGGTCACGCTCATCCCCTCACGTTGGTTTGCTGCCGGCAAAGCTAGCGTCCGGGACGTAGCGCCGTTTGCCTGTGCCCGCCCTATGGTGTCAAAAAACGGCAATTGCAAGCGGAAACCAAGCATGCCGGGCCGCGGGAACGCAAGCCAGAGACTGCTCCGGGTCACGACCTGTTATCGCGACGCCCGGCAATCTTGTGCTGCATGACCCTCAGGAGGAAGACCGGAATACCGACGACATAGCGGTACCAGAGACGCTTCGGCTCGATCCAGAGCCGGTAGGCCCATTCGCACCGCAGTCGACGCACCCATTCCGGTGCGCGCGGAACCCGCCCGGCAAGGAAATCGAAGAGAGCGCCGACACCGATGACGACGCGGGCATGCTCCGGGGTGATGTTCCGGCCGATCCACTTTTCCTGCAGCGGCGTTCCCATGGCGACCAGCAGCACATCGACCTTCGCCACGGCCAATTTCTCCAGCACCGCGGCACTGTCGTTCTTGTCGAAGAAGCCGTCGGCGATCTCGATGATCTTATGCCAGGGGCTGTGTTCCCGCAGCCGCGCCGCGGCCTTCGACAGAACGTCCGGGTGACCGCCGATGAGGCCGACACGCTTGCCCGCAGCCATGTAGGTGAGAAGGGCGGGCACAAAGTCGGTTCCGTTGAGGTTTGCGGCAAACGGCACACCGTTGAACGACTTCGACGCGATATCCATGCCGATCCCGTCCGGCAGGACGAGGCGCCCCTCCAGCACCCTGCGGTATTCCTCGTCTGCCAGCATGATGTTGGCGTTGTTCGCGTTGAGGAAGAATATCTGGGTCTGGCCGGAGCGCGAAGAGGCCAGATCGCTCACGAGGGCGAGCGCCTCCTGCCAGCTCATGTCGCAGACCGGGAATCCGAAAACCGGGCGATGCTGCGAGCAGGTTGTCTTGTTCGCGGCAGACGTCATTTCAAGCCCGCTCCGACCCGGCCGCAGGAATACCGTTCGAAACCTCGGAAGGGAAACGCATCAGGCGGCGGCATCGGGTTCAGGCTCCGGGAGAACAATCGGTATTCCCTTAGCAGCTGAATAACACATTGCGCTTAAGAAAATCAGTCAAATGCAGAGCGCCACATTAACCGCGCATTCCGCATTGGCCGAGGCAACCGCCCCGCGGAAGGATCGGAGGCCCTATGGACGACACGAAGCGGGTCGACGCCGTCAGTGGTTGGCGGGATCCTGAACCTTCACACCTTCGACGATCTTGACGGGTGCGGCGGTCGGGCTCTTGGGCGCCTCGCTGGTGGCGCGGACATCTTCTTTCGACAGGTAGTCGAGCTGTTCGACGAGGACCTCGTCGACGAGGCCGTCCCCCAGCCGCTTGTTGATGTCGGCCTTTATCGCCTCACGGAACGCCGCGAGGTCGAAGGACTGGGTATCGGCGAGATCGACCATCTTGTTGCCGACGAGCAGCGTGAACAACTCATCGGTCATCACCTCGGTCATCGGCAGATTGGCGCCCTTGAGCTTCTCCTTGTTCACCATGAAGGAAATGCGGCCGAGGAAATAGCCTTTGACGCCTCCGCTGGCGATCATCGGAACCGTGATCGACTCTCCGCGGACAAGCTCCGTCGGCGCTTTTGCTTCGGCTTCGGGTGCGGCGACGGGCGCCGTCGCCATGCGAACGGAGAAGAAGACCGCTCCGAGCGTGATGATGCAGACCCACAATCCGGCGAAGACGAGTTTGACCATCAGTTTTCGCTGTACCGGAACTGTTCCTGGGAGTAGGTGCCGTCCGCGTCGGCATCCCTGACTGCACCTTTGAGGAGATCGGCGACCGCGCGAACGGCGTGAAGGTGGGCCTCGACGCGCTGTGCGTTCAGGTCAAGCTTCTTCTTCAGGCTGTGCATCTGCTCGATGTAACCCGCCGCCAGGTCACGCGGATCGGAATCGCGGCAGAGCATGGTGAGTTCGTAAAGGCAGCGACTCTTGTGCGCGTTGGATACCTTGAGGTCGAACTCCGGATCCTTGCCGATGCGCTGGTTCTCGTTGTCGATGATCATTTCAAGACGGCCGAGAACCGTCTTGATGCGGTAGTCGCTAGAGGTGACTTCCATTTAGAGCCCCAGATCCTGATTGTTATACGCTGTGTTTTTCGGTTTCCGAGACGCCGAGCGTGCGTCGCTCGAGATCGGTCACCATGCTGAGAGCGACACTGCGGTCCTTCTCGTCGACGGCAGCGTTGACGACGCCCTTCGAACGGTGCCGCGCGAGTTCCTGCGAATACATCTGGTCGGCGATGCCGATACCGCCGTTTTCCGAGAGCACCCCGCCGATCTGCTCGGCCATCATGCTCTTCCACATCTCACCGGCATTGCCCTTGCCGTAGACGGCTTCCGCATCGGTCGGCAGCATGGACTTCACGAAGTTCTGCAAAACTACCGACTCGAAGTCGCGGTAGACCTTCGGCGTTTCGTCGTGTCCGGTCTTCTGCACGTTGCCGAGACCGGCCTTCGATGCAGCGCCGTCCAGAATGTCGACTGCCGCTCCGAAGCCCGCCCCCTTCTCCGCAAGGCTGGTGGCGGCGAAGGCCGCCCGGTTCGCCTTCAGACGAGCCTGTGCCGCCTGTACGTCCAGAGGGTCGGCTGCCTGGACGACGTCCAGAACGAGATCGCTCGGAGGTGAGATTGCCACGTGATCGTCCTCATTGCTTGTTCGCGGGGACTATCACTCCTGAAGCTTGCTGGAGGCTGGCGTTGCGTAGCGCATGTCGACGAGGTCGTAGATGGCGTTGTCGTCGGCCTCACGATCCTCGTCCAGCCGGGCGTCTCGCCTGTTCTCCTCCAGGCGGTCGCCCTTCACGCGCTCCCTGACGACCTTGACCTCCTGCGCCTGCTGGATGCCGGCAAGCTGCTTTTCCATGTTCGCCAGACGGTCGAAACGTTCGGCATAGTTCTGAGCAAAAAGCCGATGAACCGGGTCGAGCGACCCAATAGCGTCCATCACCGTGCGCATCGAGGCCGAGACTTCATCCCGCTGCCGGGCTGTGTTGGAAAGGTCGCTCTCGGCCATGCGCTCCATGTGTCGCTGGACGGAAACGAGGCGGGCGAGCTTTTCCGATTTTCTGGTCGGCCCCATGTCCCCGCTCCTATCCCAGGAATATGACCGCGAATTGCCCGGCGAACTGGCTGACCAGCGCGGCTATCGCGAAATAGAGGAGGAAAAGGCCGCCGATGATGAGGTAAGGCAGCGAAATGAAGTAGATGGGGATCTGCGGGGCGAGCTTGTTGATGAGACCGACGGAGAAGTTGAACATCAGCCCGAAGATGATGAAGGGGCTTGCCAGCCGCAGCATGAGATAGAACGTCGCGCTGAGGGTATCCGTCAACGAAATCAACATTTTCTGCGCATCCGGGAAGACGCCAAGCGGCATCAGTCCGTAGGAATCGACGAGTGCGCGCAACACCGTATGATGGAAGTCCATCACGAAGAGCAGCATGAGCCCCGCGAAGCTGATCATGTTGGTCAGCTGGTTCTCGCTGTTGTCCTCGAGGATGTCCGCGCCGCCCGGCGCATTAAAGCCGATCGACATCGAGATCGCCGATCCAGCAAATTGCAGGCCAAGGACGAAGAGCCGCGGGATCATTCCGTACATCGCGCCGACCAGGACCTCGCCGGCGACGATGCCGATGTAGCCGTAGCCGGCCGAGTGCACCTTGGGGTAGATGCTGTCCCAGAGAACCGGCAGGACGGCGAGCGAGACGGCAAGCGAGATGAAGAGCCGGATTTGAGGGGCAATCCTTGCCGACGAGAAACCGGGGAGGACCATCAGGCACGTCCCGATGCGGCAGAAGGCCGCGAACAGGGCGAGCACGGTCCCCTCGGGGTCGGTTATCATGAAATGGAACCCAATATCTTGATTTCGATGCCCTTGGCGAGTTCGACATGCGACAGAACCGGCAAGGTCGCGAAGAGGCGTTCGATGATCATGCGTACATAGGAGCGGGTTTCTGGAGACGTGACAAGCACGAAGGGCATGCCGCGGTCCATGAATTCACGGATTACTTTGCTCGCCTGCTCACTGAATTCTTCCAGGCTGCGCGGATCGATGTCGAATTCGACAATCTCGCCCTTGGCATCGCGCTTCAGTGCCTGGTGGAAAACGAGGTCCCATTTGCTGCCGAGCCGCAACACGCGCAGCACGCCATTGTCGGCGAGATCGCCGCAGAGCTGCTGGGCCATCCGTACGCGGACATGCTCGACGATCTGTTCGGTCTTGCGGACATGGGGAGCGAGTTCCGCAACGGCCTCGAGAATGAGGTGCAGGTTTCGGATCGACACTCGTTCAGCCAACAGAAGCTTGAGCACCGCCTGCAGTCCCGAATACGACATGTGCGACGAACAGATCTCGTCCGCGAGCTTCTTGTATTCCGGGTCGAGCCTGTCGATCAGGATCTTGACGTCCTTGTAGGAAAGAAGCTGCGGCAGGTTGTTCCGGATCACCTCGCTCAGGTGCGTCAGCACGACGGAGACGTTGTCGATCGGGTGGAAACCTTCGCGTTTGAGGTCTTCGGTAAACGCTTCCAGAACGGAAACCGCCGGCATGCCGAAAGCCGGTTCCCGAATTTCGTCACCCGGCACCTTCGGCTTGCGGCCGGAGCCGGTGATGACCAACACTTCCCCGACCCGAAGCTGGTTGGAGGCCACTGTGGTGCCATGGATGCGGATATGATAGGCTTTTTCCGGGATGGCGATATCGTCGGTAACCTTGATCTCGGGAACGACAAAGCCGTACTGACTCGCGAACTTTCGGCGCATCTTGCCGACGCGGAAAGCGAGCTCCTGGTGAGCGCCGAGCAGCCGGGTCGAAACGAGCTTGCCGAGTGCTAGCTCGATTTCGGCAGTCCGCAACACGGACTTCACCGAGTCCTTCTCTGCCTCCTTGCTCTGGATGACCTTCTTTTCCTCCTGCTCACGCTTCAGCTTGTTCTCCGCTTCGATCTGGCGCGGAATGAACCAGCTGCCGAAGGCCATGATGCCGCCGAGCGCGAGAAAGGGCACCAACGGCAGGCCGGGAATGATCGACAGCAGCACCATCAGGGCCGCAGCAACGGACAAGGCGCGCGGGTATCCGCTGAGCTGGTTGACGACGGCCTGATCGGTTGAGCCGGGCGTGCCACCGCGCGACACGAGAAGGCCGGCGGCAAGCGAGACGATGAGCGCCGGCACCTGCGACACAATACCGTCGCCGACCGACAGCTTCACGAAGACGTCTGCGGCTTCGCCGATTTCCATGCCGTGGCGGAAGTAGCCGATGACGATTCCGCCGAAAATGTTGATGGCGGTGATGATGAGGCCGGCGATGGCGTCACCGCGTACGAACTTGGAAGCACCGTCCATGGCGCCGAAGAACGAGCTTTCCTGCTCGAGTTCGTGGCGGCGGCGCTGAGCCTCCTTCTCGTCGATAATGCCAGCCGACAAGTCGGCGTCGATCGACATCTGCTTGCCGGGAATGGCATCCAGGGTAAAGCGGGCGCCGACTTCCGCGATGCGCGTGGCGCCTTTGGTGATGACGATGAAGTTGACCGTCACCAGGATCATGAACACGATCAGACCGATGACGAAGTCGCCAGACATCACGAGGCTCGAGAAGCCGGCGATGACGCCGCCGGCGGCCGTGTGCCCTTCATTTCCGTGAGAAAGGATGACGCGGGTCGTCGCGATATTGAGCGACAGCCGGATCATCGTCGAAATGAGCAGAATGGTCGGGAAGGACGAGAAATCGAGCGGCCGCTGTATCCACAACGAAACCATGAGGATGAGAACGGAAAAGGCGATCGAGAAAGCCAGTCCCATATCGATCAGGAACGGCGGAATCGGCAGGAACAGGATGCAGAGAATGCCCACGATGCCGAGAGCAAATCCGACGTCGCGGCCGTTTGGGCTCACCTTCGGAAGGGGGACTGCAGTGGGTTGTGCCATAAATCGTTCCGTCTCTTCATGAGAAGGCGGCCGAAGGCTGGACGCAGTCGGCCGTATTCACATGAAGGCTTAGGAGACGAAGCTTGCGCGAGGGTGGCAGAGCAGACGGAACGCCCGCCTAGAAACCCGACTGCACGCGCGAGAAGACGAGATTCGAAAAGAGGGCGATCTGCCCGCCGACGAAAGGCGCGCTGATGCCGATCACGATGAGGATCGTGACGATCTTCGGGACGAAGGTGAGCGTCATTTCCTGAACCTGGGTGAGCGCCTGGATCAGGGCGATCACCACGCCGACGATCATCGCCGCGAGCACGGCGGGGCCTGATGCCACAAGCACCGTCCACACCGCGGCCTGCATGATGTCCAGGGCGTCGGCCTCATTCATCGAGCGAAAATCCCTCTTCCTGGCGCGGGAATCACATCCCGCGCGTCCTCATGCAGAGGTATCAGCACCGTCCCCCGACGTCGAGGGCTTGCCGACCGTCACACCGACCGTGATCGGGACTTCCTTCCCGTCGGTCGTGGTCGCAACCATCGTGTCGGCGTAGACGCGGACCGACTCGATTATGCCGGTGGTCTTGCCGTCGGCACTGGTGATCGTCTGGCCGATGTAGTTGGAGGCGGCATTCAGCGCGTCACCGGTGATCAGCGTTTCCAGCTTGGCATTGGTCTGGATCGTCTGTTCGACCTGCGAAAAGGTGGCGAGCTGCGCGATCTGCTCCGTCGCATCCATCGGATCGGTCGGATCCTGGTTCTGCATCTGCGCAATCAGCAGCTTCAGGAAGGAGTTGTAGTCGAGCGAGGCTGCAGCCGCCGCATCCGACGCCGACTTGTCGTTCGTCCCCGTGGTATTGGTGGTCGACGCCGCATTGTTTATGCCGGCCGCCGCGTTTACGCCGCTTACCGCCATGGTGCCATCTCCTTGCTAATCTGCTCCACCGTCGCCGGCGCGATCTCCTGGTTGTTGAGGATGCGATCCTCGATCGGATAGAGGCCGCGAATCGCCTTCAGGGCATCGAAGGCTCGGCCGGAGGTAACCATGCCGTCGACCCGCTTGAGTTCGGCCAGAACCTCGTCGTTCTGGAAGCAGGCGAGCAGCATGGTGATCGACTTGCGGAACATGGCCATCGATTGTTCGCGGCCCTCCGGGTTGATCAGCATCATCTGTGCGATGAAGTAGAGCTGCCGAAGCGGAGTTGTGGCGTCTTCCGGCTGCAGGACGTGATTTTCGAGCAGGAAGGTAACGTCGTTGAGGAACTCCAGCGCGACCTTGCGGTCGACACGCAGCACTGCGCCGTTGATGAAGATGCGTTCCCCGGATTTGAGAGAGATGCGCAGTGTACTTTTCATTTCAGTCCATCCCTGATGATGGTTGTCACGTCGATTACGCTCTGGAAATTGTTGGACTCGCGCTTCCTGATCCGATCACATTCCTTCAAGATCCAGATGGCTATGGAAATCAGGTTGGCGCGCAGCTCCGCTCCGAGCTCGTTCTCGGGCTGCTTCAAGTCCTCTATGAGGCGGATCCAGACCCGGCGGGTATAGAAGAGTGCCTCGATGGCGTTGCGGGAATACTCTTCGTCATCGCGTGCCTTCTCGAGCAACTCGATCGATCGCGACAGCGCCTGCCGTTCACGGTCCTTGGCGTTCGCGACGTCATCTTCCATGATCTCGGCATATGTGAACTGATACATTCAACTGTCCTTCATAGTCATGGCTTCCCTTTGATCATCAAAGGTAGTTCACGAGACTCAACTGCTGGATCTTGGCGGTCAGGGTGTAGGACGCCTCTGCGAGCGAAAGAAGATTGTTGACGCGAGTCGAAGCTTCGTATGCATCGACCTCCACCCGGTCGGCCTTTGTCGTATCGAGAATGTTGATCTGGATCTGAAGGGACGTGTTGGCCTTCTTCACGCGACTTTGGGAGAGACCGAGCTGTGTGCGCTGCTCGTTCAACCCGGCGGTAGCCTTACTGATGTACGCGATTGCCTTGTCGGTGACGACCGAACGCACGCTTTCATCAAGGTTCTGGCCGAGCAGTTCCTTCGCAACCACGGCAGCGAGCGCGAAATAGCGCATCCCGCTTTCGTTGGCGCTGGTCGAGGTCTCTACGACTTCGCTCTGGCTGATGCGGCTCGTCATCACCGCATCCGCGGCGCTCGACCAGTCGGTCGCCCAGCCCGCCCCGGTATACATGGGCTCGATCACGTTGGTAATGAAGTCGTCCATCTCGGCGGCGGTCTTCGGCGTCGACCACGGATAGGCAGCATAGGCCGCATCGAAGGAGGCCTTCGCCGCCGAACCAGCGTCATACTCGGCGAGCGGCTGCACGTCGGTATTGACGCCCGAGAACAGGTACTCGCCGCTGAACGACGTGTTGGCCAGATTGGTGAAGTTCGACAACACGTTCGAAACAGTGTTGACGGCCACGTCGATGGTGGTCGTCGTGCCGGATTGACCAAGCGCGATCAAGGCATCCTGCATTTCTTGCGCGGAGGTCGCCATCTGGTTGAGCGTCTCCTGCGAAGCATCGAGACGCTGGGTGACGATCGCATTGGTGTCGATCATCGAGTGCAAACGCATGCTGTCGCGGGTCAGGTCGAGAACCCTGGACGTTTCGCTGCCGATCGAGGCTCCGACATCGGCGTACATACCGGTCGTTACCTCTTGCTGCGCCTTGATGAGTTCGGCCTGCGCCTGACGGATTGTCAGGCGCATCGAAGTCTGGATGGAGAGGTTCGAAACGTTGCTCGTCGACATCAGATTATCCCGCCATATCCAGGACCGCCTTCAGCATGGAATCGATGGTCGACACCAGCTTGGCAGAAGCCTTGTAGGATTGCTCGACGTCCAGCAGCAGCGACAGTTCCTCGTCGAGGCTGACGCCGGTCTTGGACGAATAGACCTGGAACGCTCTTTCATAGAGAGCAGTCTTGTTGTCGGTCGCCGTCGTGGCGTTCGCCCGCATCTCTTCGAGCCAGCCGATGGAGTCCGTCGAAAAGGTCAGAAGACCGGACGAGGTGTCCAGTCCGGCCGAGGGATCGAACGGCCGCGACGTGCTGAGATTCTCGACATAGGTGAGCAGCAGGTCTGAGTAGCCACTCCCTCCTGTGGTGTTCTTGACGTAGGCCGCGCCGTTGATGCCGCCGTCGCGCAGCAAGGTCGGATCGCCACCGGACGACGTCACGAGCGCGCTGTTGATGGTGATGGAAGCGGCAAGTCCGGGAACGACGGTGCCCGATGCAGGCACGGTGCCGGTCGGCCAGGTGAACAGACCCGGCAGCGGATTGGCCCCGCCGGCATCGGTTTCCTGGAACGCTTCGATCAGGCCCCGCGCGACCTCGTCGAGCTGGTTCTGGAACGTGGGGGCAACATCGTCACGCAACTGTATGAGCGCCGCAAGTGAGCCTTCTGCGCTGGTGTTGCCGCCGACACCCGCCTCCACCGCAACGCCGTCGATGTAGACGGAATTGCCGGTGACCGTCGCCGAGTAGGTATAGGTGCGGCTGAAGGAGACCGAACGCGGAATCGTCTCGAAGAGGGTCGTACCATCCGCCGTATAAAGGGCGATGTCGTTGTTCTCTCTCATGACGACATCGACACCGACGATGCCCGATATCTCCTTCAGGATCGTTTCCCGGGTGTCGAGCGCGTTGTTCGGATCACTGCCTGTCGCAGTCGCCTGGACCACCGTATCGTTGGCCGTCTTGAAGTCGGCGAGCAGCCGGTTGAGCTCGGCTACCTGCGACTCGATCTCCGCATCGGCATCGGCACGCAGGCTCTGAACGGTTCCGGACACGCGGTTCAGCGAGTTCGCGACGTCGAGAGCGTCCGTCACGACGGTCTGGGCAAGGGCGAGCTGGCCCGGCGACGCTGCGAAGGCCTGCAGACTGCTCTGCAACGTCGACATGTAGGTCGAAGGAGCGAGTTCGTACTCGTTGCCCCCGAGGCTCGATTTCACAGTCTCCAGACCGTCGAGAAGGGTGCTCTGCGCCTTCGACTGCGAGTTGGCGCTGACCGTCTGCAGGAGCAGCGCCAACTGCTGGTTTCGCTGCGTAACAACGGCCGAGGCACCGAAGATCGTATTGGTCACGACCGCCGAACGGCGCACGTAATTCTCGTTGCCGTCATTGGAGATATTCGTAGAAATGACGGAGGTCTGATCCGCCGTATTCCTGAAAATTCCCTGGGCCGTATTGATTGCAGACGAAAGCGACATGGGCTAGCCGAGCCTTACGTTATCTCTTCAGGTTGACGAGAACGTCCATCAACTCGGAGCCGGTCTGGAACACCTTGGAGTTGGCCGTGTAGTTGCGCTGCGATTCGATCATCGCAGTGAGTTCTTCGGCGACATCGACGTTGGAGTCCTCCAGCGCACCCGACAGGATCGTGCCGAACCCAGCCGAACCGGCATAGCCCATGACGATCACGCCGGAGTCGTTGCTCTGCGAATAGAGATTGCCCGCGACGGGCGTCAGATTGTCCGGGCTCTGCACGGTCGCAAGGGCGACACGGTAGCGCGGCCGCAAGTCGCCGTTGTCGTAGACCACCGAGACCACACCGTCCTTGTCGATCTCGTAGCCTACCACTTCGCTGGCCGCATTGCCGTTGATCTTGGCCCCGGTCTCGACCGAGAAATCTGCCGCCAGCTGCGTAGAGCCGGAGATATCGATCGCGATCGCGCCCATGTTGGCACCGTCGACAGCAAACCCCACGGTGGTCAACGACGCCGGAGACGTGAGTTTCCCATCAGCGTCGAAGTTGAGGGTTGTCGAAGGAATGACCGTGGTGACCGGCGGGCCTGCATAACTCGCCTCGACCGTCCAGGTATTCGCCGCGGTCTTGGTGTAGGTGAACTCGAGCAGGCGGCTGTTGCCCTGGCTGTCATAGGCGACCAGCGAGGTAGACTTGCTATAGCCTGCAGCCTCGCCGGACGGCAGGTTCACGTTGAGCTTGCCCTCGGTGGAGGCGGTGGCCGAGATCGAGGCCGACGACAGATTAACCGGCGTCAGACCTTCGAAGCCGTTGACGACGATCGTCGGATCCGCAGTCGAGGAGTACTCGTAGCCCATCAGCGTGTATCCGGCCGCGTTGCGCAACGTGCCGTCGTCCATGACTTCGAAAGAACCGGCACGGGTCAGGTATTCGACGCCGTCGCCGCCGCTGACGATGAAGAAGCCGTTGCCCTTGATCGCGAGGTCGGTCTCCGAGGTCGTGTAGCTGAACGTGCCCTGATCCGAGATCGAGTAGCGGATATCGGTTTCGACACCACCCGAGTTGTAGGCGCCGCCGGTGGCGGGCAGGATCATGGAGGAAAACTGGACCGAGGCCTTCTTGTAGCCCACGGTGCTCGAGTTCGCGATATTCTCGGCGACCGTTCCGAGACGGTTCGCCTGGGCATTCATTCCGGACACGCCGGTTCGCATGGTACCGTAAAGGCTCATGAAACTTCCTCGTTTCTATCGTCGTTGGGAGAGTAGGAGGTGGGCCTTGCGTGAAGCTGTCTGGAATGCCGAAGCGCAATCGTCTGGTCATGGACGACGAACCGGGACATCGAAGACCCGGTCGCCCACTCAGCTCCAATCGATGCAGTAACCGAGGAAGCGCTTCGAATCGACCGGATCGAAGCCGAGCTTTTTGCGGAGTTTCTTGCGCAGCTTGCTGATGTGGCTCTCGACGACGTTTTCTTCGACTTCCTCGTCAAAGATGCCGTAGATGGCGTTGAATATCTGCGACTTCGAAACGCGGCGCCCGCGATTGAGGACGAGGTATTCGAGGATGCGCCGTTCGCGCCGCGGCAGCGGGAATACTTCGCCGTCAATCTCCGGATCACGGCCATCGTTGAAGACCCGGATCGGACCGATCTCCGTGTAGTTGCTGATCGCCCGCAGCCGGCGACGGATGGCTGCCGCCCGGGCGAGAATTTCCCGCGGATGCACAGGCTTGCGCACGACATCGTCGACGCCGCAATCAAACAGTGCAAGCGTCGCCTCCAGCGAGGGCTGGTCGCTCACGGCGATAACCGGGGCCTGGGTGCGATCACGGATCGCCCGCGGCAGATCCATGGTCTGATCCCCCTGCCCCAGGAGAAAGGCCTCCACCGCCGCGATGTCCCCGTCCGCAGCCGTATTCACCCATTCGCCGAATTCCGCCGGGTCGAACCCCGTCGATGGAATTCCTTCACGCCCGAAAAGGGAGGTGTATCCCTCCTTCACGAGCTCACGCTCATCAACCACTACGATCATTCGTCCGCCTCCGAATCAGTGTGGGTACTTCGATGCACTATGGGTACGAATCGGAGGAATCAGGGACAACTGCTTAATGTTAACGATAGATATTAATAGTTGATTAAGGATTGGGTGCTGATTTGAGCTACATCTAGTGGCTACGGGTCGTAGGAGGCACTAATCTGTCGTGGATAATTTCGGCAACGGTTAACAAGGCTCTTGCCCGACATAATTCGCCAAAATCCGGCCACATTACCGCCAAATCCTGTGGATCGAAGCGAAATTCAACTTTTAGTTGTTTGTGCGCCACAGAAGTTCCGGGCGTTCGCGGTCCATTTTCCGTAGCCGGTGGCGACCAGATTGGCGATGACGCGACAGACGTAACGCTTCTGCGCGGGGTCGTTGTCGGGGCCGGCGTGATAGCGTGCGACCGCCATCGTCCAGGTGTCATGACGTCCATGCAGGCGCAACAGAAATCGTGCCGCGTAATCGACATTCTGGCGAGGATCGAACATCGCTTCCACCGAGGTAAAATTCTCCAGATGGAAGTGCTGGTTGATCTGCATGCAGCCGACGTCGATGAGCTTGGCACCTTGCCGGCGCGCGTCCATGAAGGCATTGATCGCCTCGCTGCGGCTGTCGAAGAACAGAGGCTTGCCCTCGACGTTCAGCGCGTAGGGCTGCAACGAACCGCGGCGCCCCGTCTCCGTCAGGCCAACCGAGTAGAGGATGCCTTCCGGGATGGCGTAGCGGGCCGCAGCCTGCTGGATCTCGCGTTCGCAGGCACCCGGCGAAGCACGGCTCTCAGAGGTAAACGTGGTCAGGACGAGCGCCGCCAGGGACGGCACCGCCACTATTGCCAGCCGTTTCAGCCAGGCCCGCCTCATTTCCGATCCTTCCGCTGCTATCATCCTCACCGCGCGCGCTGCCGAACGTCTCCTGCCGTGCACCACCTCCGGCGCTCTGTCCGCCGCCCTGCTGTGCCTGCTGACCACCCTGCTGCCACTGCGGAGCACCCTGACCACCGTCACCACCTGCTGTCCGTTCGGCCGAAGGGGCGATGCTGACGTGGACGTGGTCGATCGTCAGTCCCTGCGCCCGCAGCGCCTTCAGGATGTCACCCTGGTCGTCGCTGAGCTGGCGGAGGGCGGCATGGTTCTCCACGGTGAGGTGAACCGTCAGTTCATCACCCTTGAGGCGCAAGTTCGCCGTCACGCTTCCGAGCTCGATAGGCGTCATCTGGATCTTCAGAGTGTGAACGGCCTTTGCGCCACCTGCTGCGGCCGCGCCGTTCGCAAGTTCTGCGGCAGGCTGCATAGCCTGGAGCCACTCTCCGTCACCGGCGAGCGTCGCGGCGATATTGGCCACATTGGAGGTAGAGGCGGGAGCGAGATAGCGGCGGGCGTCCAATACCGCGACCGTCTGTGCACCGTCGGCGGGCGCCGTGCCGGCCTCGTAGGCGGCCGCGTCACCGGACGCGCTCACCCGCATCGTCAGCGACGGCCCTTTCCCATCCAGACGCGCGAAGCGAAACGTGCGATCCGCGTCAGATTCGGGTGGAGCGACAGCCTCCGCAGGCTGTCCGTCGAGAGACGTGTCGCGGGTCGCCTGACCCACCGAGGCAAGTCTCGTATCAAGGACAGGGGTCGTCGTGTCCTTGCCTCCGGCGGATCGATCCGATCGCCCCTTCTCCGCTCCTGCAAGTTCCTCATCCGCCGGAATGCCTGGTGCCGTGCCGTTGAGCAGGGATAGTACTTCTCCGACATTCGTGGCCGGGACGTCAACGGCGTTCTCGACCGCCTGATCGGTCTCGACGTCGGCGACCTCCCGTCCGATCGCAGACCGAGACCCGCGTGCCACCGGCTTGTCGGTTTCCGCGCCGCGACGTCCCGTTACCTCTCCGCGCCCCGAAGGCATCTCTTGCGAGGTTTTCACTGCCCCGGATGTTCGCGCCAGGAGGGCCGCGGTCACGTCCCTGCCCTCGCGGTCCCGCCCCTTTGCCGGCGTTCCTGCGCCCGTCTGGTCGGGAACTTCTTCCTCGGTGGCACGAGTCTCGCCATCCGCACGAGCCCTCAAGCTCCTTGCCGAAATCTCAATCCTCGGTCCCGGACGCTCGTCGTCGACCGGTGCCTTGTCACTTCGTCGTTCGGCGCCTTCCAGTGCCTCCGAGAAGCCGCCATCGGCCGATCGAGTTGAAGCAGTCGTACTGCCTGCCCTGCCCGTGGCATCAGGCAAGGGGCTCGTTCCTGTGACACCGATATCGATCATTTCACTGCGCCTCTTCTTGTAACAGGCTGTCAATTTCCTGAAGTCTGGAACGCCCGGATGAGACGAAATCCCGGAACTGCGGATCCATGTCGATCTCATCAGCCTTCGTCTTGGCGGGAGCTGCCTCCTTGGCGACGATTTCGGATTCAGGCACCTCGCCCGGAAACTGCAGAGGCTCCCCCTGCTCCGGCGTGGCCACGGCTTCGACTGCCGTAGCTGGAGCATCGGCAGGCTGCGAGGACGAGCCGTCCTGGACCGGCTGGCTCAGGATTTCGCGTGCAACCGCCTCGGCAGCAGCGCGCAAGGCCCGATCTGCCGGCGAGAGGTCCTTCTCCGGTATACTGGCGAGAGCGTCGACGGCCGAAAGGATGTCGGAGGTTGGAACCTCGGCAAGACCTCCGTACAGACGGGCCAGCGTGTCGGCACCTTCCGCCGTGCCGGAAAGCACCTTGGCGCGCTCGGCGGCCAGCCCTGCGAGCTGGTTCTTGCCGCGAACCGCCGCAGCCCTCGCGATCCTCAGATAGATCTCGCGCGCCCGATCGTTGTCCATGTATCCGAGCGTCGCGCTCACGTCGTCGGCGTTGAGGAGCTCATACCGCTCAACGACGAGCCGCACGAACAGATCGGCAAACTGGCTGGCATAGGGAGAATGGAGAAAGCGACGCGCGTAGCGGTTCGCGTAGGCTGCCGCCTTGGGAACGTCGCCGGCTTCAATGGCGATGGCAATCGAGCGGCGAAGCGCCGCCTCCTCCACGATCGTGCCCGGCGCTGTCAACCGCGCCCAGTCATAGAACTTCAGGGCACCTCTAGGATTGGTCGAAATTGTCACATTGCCGGCGACAAGGGCAAGATAGGGACCGATCTTGCTGTCCTTGTACTCCCACACCAGTTCGCCGAGGGATTTGGCGATCAGTGTCCCCTTCCCCGCGAGATACTTGCGCAGCGCGTCTGTGACGCGATTGTCGAAGTTGCCGTCGACGTCCCTCGCCACGAGATACTCCAGCGTCTGTGGATTGCCGCCACTCATGGCGTAGACCAAGGCCGCATCGACATTGTCGGTGCTCTCGAAGACGGAAGCGTCCGCCTGTCGCAGGCGCTTGTCGATGGTCTCGAGCATGAAGCGTTGCATCTCACCTGCCGAATGGTCTCCGAGTACCACCGAATCCTGCACGAACTGCAGCGAACGCAGCATCTTGTAAGGCGCGATGGTCTCCAGGTCCTCCGAACGCACCTGCCCCGGGCCCGAAAGACCCAGGACGGCGAGTGCAGAACCAAAAAGGAAGCGCCTCAGACGTGCCATCCGACTATCCCTGGTCCGCTTGAATCAGGATCTCGATGCGACGGTTGGCATCGGCGAGCGGATCGTCCGGCACCTGAAGGCGCCGGTCGGCGAACCCCGATACCTGCTGGACCCGCCCTTCCGGAAGGCCGCCGCGCAGCAGCATGTAGTAGGCGCTGTGAGCGCGCGCCATCGAGAGCCGCCAGTTGTCGTTGTCCGTTCCCTTGAACTGACGACCGTCGGTGTGGCCGCGAATGACGATCGAGCCGGGCCGCTGCTGCAGGAGCTTGCCGATCTTCTCCATGGCAACGACCATCTCCTTGCGCGGGACGGCGGAGCCGACATTGAACATGGGTGTGTCGAGCTGGTCCGAGATCGTCACCAGCAAGCCACCTTCGGACGGTTTGACGACGAGGCCCTCGGCAAGCTTGCCGCTCGCGCCGCCGATGGCCTTCTCGATCTCATCTCTGAGCTCGGTGGCCGCCTTCTCCGGAGCGGGGTCGGCCTTTGCATCCGCCTTCTTACTTTCTCCCTCGGCAGGTTTCTCCTCCTTCGTCACGATCGCGGGCCGTGTCTCCTTGGGATCGAGCGCTGCAATCTGATCCTTGGCCGGATCTCTCGGAGGTTCGGGCGCCTGCGCGGTGTCGGGCGATGCCGACTTGCTGTCCTGCCTGGCCGCCTGGACCTGCTGGCTCCAGAAGTCCGGATCGAAGGGATCGCGATAGGCTTCCCCGCCGGAAGCGCCGGTCGAGGGACCGGAATCGCTTGCACCACCTTCGCCCTTGGCACTGACATTCGCCTGCTGTCCGACCTCCTGGGCGATCTCGGCCAGCACCGAATAGGGGTTCTCGAAGAAATCGGCCTCGGAATAGTTCTGCTGGTCGCCCGCCGTCGCCGTCTGGTCCTCGCCGGTCGCCGCCGCGGCGCCCACGGTGTTCTGCTGGTCCTCGACCTGCGAGCGTTCCTTCTTCTTTTCCCCGTCCGCCTGGTCCACGGGCTTCTTCACGCCCTTCTCTGTCGGCTTCTCGTCGGCGAGCTTGATCGGATTGAAATAGCTCGCGACGGAGGCCTTGGTCTCCTCGTTGGCGGCATTGACGAGCCACATCACGAGAAAGAACGCCATCATCGCGGTCATGAAGTCGGCATAGGCGATCTTCCACGCACCGCCGTGATGGCCGTCGTGGTCACCGCCACCGTGGCGCTTTATGATCACGACCTCATTCTTGCCGTGGTGATGGTTTTCGCTATCACTCATCCCAGCACTTTCTTCAGGCTAGCCGTCCAGGCCGATATACGCGTAACCAGTGCGGTGCCGCCGACGTCGGCGGTGAGATCGAGATCCTCCGCCTCGACATGGTGCAGTAATTGCGCATTCTCTCCGAGCGCCTCCTTCAGCATCTCGAAGAGGGCAGCCGGACCGCTGACGACGATCGCGCCGGCCTCTCCGGAGAGAATCGCGGTCGACAGCTGTTCGGCGAGGTCCTTTACCGCGTTCGCCACCACCTGTTCGGAGAGGAAGGGAGCGACGGCCGCCGCCGCCTGCTCGCTGACGGCAAGGGCGATCTGTCCGGCGGCGCGACGCAGGCCATCGGCGAGCATTCTGGCGGTCTCCGCCTCGAACGTCTGCCGCATGGCATCCATCGCGCGGGTATGTTCGTCGAGAAGCGCCTGACGCTCGGCCTCGAACTTCTGGCGCAGGTCCCGCTCTGCTGCCTCATGACCCTCGGCGTAGGCCGCACGCCGTTCTGCCTCGATATCGACAGGCTCCGGCTCCGGTGCAGCGAAATCGATGTCGAAGGCCTGCGCCTGTTCGGAGAAAGCCATTCCCGTCGGCGCCGATGTCCCGGCGGCCGGCTGGGAAAAGTCCTTGAGATAACGGGCTAGCGGAAGACTCATGCGCGGCATGCTCCGGCCACTTGCGTCGGCAGGCTTGCTTCCGTGGAGCCGCGCTCGACGAACAAAAACTGACTGCGTTTCATCCTACTACCACCGCGGTTTCCGCTGCCGGGCCGCCGACCAATCCCTTGCAGGCAGAGGCTCCCAGAGTTTGACGTATTCGCCTCGACGCTAAGCGTCCAAACTTGTGCGAGGATGAATGGCGCGGGGCACTGCCGCCCAGCCGCGGACGAACACCGGGCCTCTCACCTTCAGCCGGCGCGAAGCGTTCTCACTTGAAGAGGGTCAGGATGTTCTCGGCGTTGGTGTTGGCGATCGAAAGCGCCTGAATGCCGAGCTGCTGCTGCGTCTGCAGCGCCTTGAGCCGCGTCGACTCCTCGTTCATGTCGGCATCGACCAGGCGTCCGACCCCCTTGTCGATCACGTCCATCAGGTTGGAGACGAACTGCTCCTGCATGTCGATGCGCTTGGTGATTGCGCCGAGCGTAGATGCTGAATTGGTCAGCTGCTCGAGCAGGTCCGAGACGACGCTGATCATGTCGTCCATGACTGCATCCGTGGTGGTGCCGTCGATCTTGATTTCCGTGCCGGTGGCCGGCGTCGTCGCACCGACATCGAGAAGATAGTAGTTGCGCGCCGTTCCACTCGGGCTCGCCATCAAGGCATCGGCGTCGATATCCTTGGTCAGGAGGCCGCGCGCCGCGTCGACGGTATCGATCAGCACCGACTGGCTGGTGTCGAAGTCAAGCGTGGTCACCTGAACCGTTCCGTCCGCCGCACGAACGAAGGAGGAGACGACCTGCTTGGTGCCAAGTGCCGCGGAATTCGTATTGTACAACCAGTTCTGGCCGGAGAAGGATGCGGACTGGGTGGTGGAGACGAGCTGGTTCTTGAGCTCCGTCATCTCGGCATTGATCTTGGTCTTGTCGACGCCGGGCTCCCTGGCCGCAACGAGCTTCGCCTTGATGTCGCTCATGACGTGGATGACGTTGTCGAGCGCCGTGTAGGCGGTATCCACCGTCGCCGCCCCGAGCCCGAGCGCGTCCGATACCGTCGAGAGCGAGGAATTATCCGACCGCATCGTCGTGGCGATGGACCAGTAGGCGGCATTGTCGGCAGCCGTTTCCACGCGATAACCGGAGGACACACGGCGCTGCGTGGTCTCCATGTTGTTGTCGATCGCGCGGAGAGTCTGAAGTGCCGCCATAGCGGCAGCATTGGTCAGAATACTGGTCATCGAGGGTGCCCTGTTCGCATCATGGGACATCCGGCGCCAAGCCGGCGGCGACAGACGGGCATCATGCTGGCGGCACCTGACCCGGAACCGCCCCGTCACCTGTTAACAAATCGTTAACAGAGACATTTAACAAAGACTTAACGTGATTAGCAAGGGTTGTAGAGCCGAAGGACCGTGAAAACGAAAAGGCGGCAAGCCTCACGCAAGCTCGAAACGCAAAAAGCCGCGCCCCGAGGGGCGCGGCCAGTCTGTTCGGCCAATCCTTTCCGCGATTAGCGGAAGAGGGTCAGGATGTTCTGCGACGACGAGTTGGCGATCGACAGCGACTGAACGGCGAGCTGCTGCTGGGTCTGCAGTGCCTTCAAGCGGGTCGATTCCTCGTTCAGGTCGGCATCAACGAGACGACCAACACCCTTGTCGATGGAGTCCGTCAGGCTGGCGACGAATTCCTGCTGCATGTCGATGCGCATGCCGATCGAGCCTAGCTGGGCAGCGGCACTGGTCATCGACTTCAGAGCAGTGTCGACCATCGACAGAAGGCCGGCGAGCTCGGTCTTGGTCGTGGTGTTGGTGATCGTGAAGCTGTCTACCGACATGGCCGTCGAAGCAGCAACGTCGGCCGTGTTGATCTGCCATTCGAAGGTCGACGCGTCGGTCGCGAAAACTTCCTGGGTCGCGTTGGCAAGTGCACTCTGTTCCGTCGCGGCAACCCACGTATCCGAGCCGATCATCACGTAACCGACACCGGCACCGAGACCGTCACCGGCGACCGTCCACGCGATGCTGCCGCCGGCGTCGAAGGCACCGCCCGCACCCGTGACGGCCGCGCTGACCTGCGCCGTCGTGTAGGAATTCAGGTTGTGCGAGGTGGTTACGCCGCCGTCGTTGACGTTGACGACAACGCCGTCACCGGCAATGTTGGTGGTCTGGTCGAGAATACCGGTGTTGCCGTTGGTGTCGAACAGGACGTTCGAAGCGGTCAGCGTATAGTCGACCTTCTTGACCGATACGGCACCCGAGGAGTCGCGGACGAAGGACGCGACAACGCTCTTGTTGATGTCGGAAGCCAGGCCGCCGGTAAGCTTCGCCTGCAGCCAGTTCTCACCCGAGAAGGAAGCCGCTTCAGCAATCGAGGTCAGCTGATCCTGGAGCTGGGTGATCTCTTCCTGGATCTTGGTCTTGTCGACGCCGTCTTCGGTAGCGGCAGTCAGCTTGGCCTTGATTTCCTTGACGACTTCGATCGCCGAGTTCATGCCGGAATAGGCCGTGTCGACCTTGGCAGCGCCGAGGCCGAGGGCATCTTCTACGGCCGACAGGGCCATGTTGTCGGAACGCATGGTGGTCGCAATCGACCAGTAGGCAGCGTTGTCCGAAGCGGAACCCACGCGCAGGCCCGAAGACACGGCCGCCTGGGTCTGTTCGAGACCGGACTCGATGGAGCGAAGGGTCGAAAGTGCGGCCATCGCCGCGACGTTGGTCAGAATGCTGGTCATTTAAGTTGTGCCCCTTGGCGACTAGGAATTTGACAGGGACATTCCGGAAATCCACCGGGAACGGGTCTTTTGCATCATGCGTGTCGAGATCGCAGCAACTGCGGTCAACCTCCCGTTCGATGGTTGTAGGCTACGCGGACGTAGTTAACGGGAGGTGAAGGCAGGGCAAGAATACAAGTAAAATACTCACGATACTTCATAATACTTGGTTAATCTATATTGACAGATCGTTAATATGAAAACCAAAAAGGCCGCGCTCTTCCGAACACGGCCTTCTTTGTGTCGGTAGGCAGGCGGCACTGCGCCGGCCCAGACGCTCTTACTTGAAGAGGGTCAGGATGTTCTGCGACGCCGTATTCGCGATCGACAGCGACTGGACCGCGAGCTGCTGCTGGGTCTGCAGTGCCTTCAGGCGGGTCGATTCCTCGTTCATATCGGCATCGACGAGACGACCGACACCTTTGTCGATGGAGTCCGTCAGGCTGGCAACAAATTCCTGCTGCATGTCGATGCGCATACCGATCGAGCCGAGCTGGGCAGCAGCGCTGGTCATGGTTTCGAGAGCAGTGTCGACCATGGACAGCAGGCCTGCGATTTGGGTGCTCGTCGTGGTGTTATCGATGGCGAAGGTATCGACCGACATCGCGGTGGAAGCAGCGGCAGCGGTGGTGTCGATCTGCCACTCGAAGGTCGACGCATCGGTCGCGAAGACTTCCTGCGTGGAGTTGGCAGCTGCGTCCTGTTCCGTCGCGGCAACCCAGGTATCGTCACCGATCTTGACGAAGCCCACGCCGGCACCGGCGCCGTCGCCGGCGACAGTCCATGCGATGTCGCCACCGACGTCGAAAGCGCCGCCCGCACCTGTAACGGCCGTACTGACCTGAGCCGTCGTATACTTGATGACGTTGTAGGATCCGGTGACACCAGCGATGTTCACGTTAACGACCACGCCGTCGCCGTTGATGTTGGTGGTCTGGTCGAGGATGCCGGTGTTGCCGTTGGTGTCGAAGAGCACGTTGGTGCTGTCGAGCGTGTAGTCGACCTTCTTGACCGATACGGCGCCCGAGGAATCGCGGACAAAGGAAGCGACGACGCTCTTGTTGATGTCAGACGACAAGGCGCCCGTAAGCTTCGCCTGCAGCCAATTCTCGCCCGAGAAGGACGCGGCCTCGGCAACACTGCGCAACTGATCCTGGAGCTGCGAGATTTCTTCCTGGATCTTGGTCTTGTCGACGCCGTCTTCGCTGGCGGCAGTGAGCTTGGCCTTGATTTCCTTGACGACGTCGATGGCCGAGTTCATGCCGGAGTAGGCCGTGTCGATCTTGGCGGCGCCGAGACCGAGTGCGTCCTGAACCGCCGACAGGGCCATGTTGTCGGAACGCATGGTGGTCGCGATCGACCAGTAGGCAGCGTTGTCCGAAGCGCCGCCGACGCGAAGACCCGAGGAAACACGCGCCTGCGTCTGCTCCATATCGGAGTCGATGGAGCGGAGAGTCTGGAGGGCGGCCATGGCCGCGACGTTGGTAAGAATGCTGGTCATTGAGAAAGTTGCCCCTTGGTTGGCGGTCTATGAAAGGGACATTCCGGTCGCGCCGGGAACGACGGTCAGCATCATGCCTGCTAACAGGTTATTAGGGAGTGTTAACCCGTCGTTGCGATGCTTCCATCTAGCTTAAACATGGTTAACAACTGCTAAACGCGAGTTGACGAAAAACATGCCGCGCCCGAAGGCGCGGCATGCTCAAGTTCTTGCAAAATACAGGGAAACCCCTGCCATCCGGCCGATTAACGGAACAACGACAGGACGTTCTGCGACGAAGAGTTCGCGATCGACAGCGACTGGATGGCGAGTTGCTGCTGGGTCTGCAGCGCCTTCAGGCGGGTCGATTCTTCGTTCAGGTCGGCGTCGACGAGACGGCCGATACCCTTGTCGATCGAATCGGTCAGGTTGGAGATGAACTCTTCCTGAATGCCGATTCGCGAGTTCAGCGAGCCGAGCTGCGAGGCGGCGCTGGTCATGGACTTCAGAGCGGTGTCGACCATCGACAGAAGGCCCGAAAGCTGGGTCGCGGTCGTGGTGTTGTCGATCGTGAAGTCCGAAACCGACATCGCCGTCGAAGCGGCGGTATCGGCCGTGTTGATCTGCCATTCGAAGGTCGACGCGTCGGTCGCGAAGACTTCCTGGGTCGCGTTGGCAAGTGCACTCTGTTCCGTCGCGGCAACCCACGTATCCGAGCCGATCATCACGTAACCGACACCGGCACCGAGACCGTCACCGGCGACCGTCCAAGCAATGCTGCCACCCGCGTCGAAGGCGCCACCGGCACCCGTGACGGCAGCGCTGACCTGAGCCGTCGTGTAGGACTTCAGGTTGTGCGAGGTGGTTACGCCGCCGTCGTTGACGTTGACGACGACGCCGTCGCCGGCAATGTTGGTGGTCTGGTCGAGAATGCCGGTGTTGCCATTGGTGTCGAACAGGACGTTCGAAGCGGTCAGCGTGTAGTCGACCTTCTTGACCGATACGGCACCCGCAGCGTCACGAACGAAGGAAGCGACGATGCTCTTGTCGGTGTCGGAAGCAAGGCCGCCAGTCAGTTTGGCCTGCAGCCAGTTCTCGCCCGAGAAGGAAGCCGCTTCGGCAATCGAGCCGAGCTGGTCCTGGAGCTGCGAGATTTCTTCCTGGATCTTGGTCTTGTCGACACCATCTTCGGTGGCGGCGGTCAGCTTGGCCTTGATTTCCTTGACGACGTCGATCGCGGCGTTCATGCCGGAATAGGCCGTGTCGACCTTGGCAGCGCCGAGGCCGAGGGCGTCCTGGACAGACGACAGCGAGGCGTTGTCCGAACGCATGGTGGTTGCGATCGACCAGTAGGCGGCGTTGTCAGACGCAGAGCCGACGCGCAGACCCGAGGAAATGCGGGACTGGGTGTCGTCCAGGCTGGCGGAGATGGAACGGAGAGTGGACAGCGCAGCCATTGCACTGCCGTTGGTAAGAATACTGCTCATTGAGGTGTCCCCTTGGAAACTAGATACATTGGAGGGACATGCCGGGTTACCTACCGGCAGAGGCGGACGACGTCATGTCAATTAATTTTCGTTTGAATTAATCCGTCTCTGGAGCAGCATCAAACAGTACGGATTTTAACGTCGTCTGAACCGGACTGGTTAAGAAATCGTTATACGGCACTTTTCCGCCGCCTGGCGGCAGATTTCGTGCAACACGTTGTAATGTAATTATTATTTCTGCCGTCCGACCTTCAAGGCAAACCATATCGGTTAACCGCCGGCATCCATCGCGATGCGGCACTGCATGCCGCCGCAGCGGCAAGAACGGTCAGGAAAAGGACCGGACGAGGCTGCCCACTAGGAGATTCCAACCGTCGATCAGAACGAAGAAGAGAATCTTGAACGGCAGCGAAATCGATGTCGGCGGCAGCATCATCATACCCATCGCCATCGTGATCGTGGCGACGATCATGTCGATGACGAGAAAGGGCAGCACGATCAGGAAGCCGATCTCGAAGCCGCGCCTGATCTCCGACAGCATGAAGGCGGGAACGAGGACGCGGTAATCCACCTTGTCGCCGGTGATCGCCGTCTGCCCACGCTCGTTGGCAATGTCGACGAAGAGCTTCAGATCCTTGTCGCGCGTGTTCGCGGCCATGAACGTGCGAAACGGTTCGGCGATGCGCTGGACGGCCTCGGCCTCGGTCACCTGATTGTCCAAAAGCGGCTGGACGCCATCCCGCCACGAGCGGTCCATAGTCGGCGCCATGACGTAGAAGGTCATGAACAGCGCCATGCTCGTCAGGATCATGTTGGAGGGGGTCGTCGCGAGCCCCATTCCGGAGCGCAGGATCGAGAAGGCGATCACGAAGCGGGGAAAGCTGGTGACCATGATCAGAATGCCGGGAGCGACGGAAAGAACCGTCAGCAACCCGAAGGTGCGGATGATCCACGCTGCGACCGAACCGTCGATCGGCGCGTTCAGCAGATTGGTCGGAAGCTGCTGCGCGTGGGCGAGCTCCGGCACCGTCGTCATGACGGCGAGCAAGATGAGGTATCGAATCATTCGATCACGAAGGTCCTGAACATTACCTTCGATACCCGCCCTTCCGAGCGAAGGTCAACACGCTCCTCGATGTCGTCCCGCAGATACTGAAAGCCTCGCGGGCCTTCCACCTGCTGCAGCGACACGGTGCGCATATAGGCAAGGATATCCTGGTGGATCTGTTCGGCGAGCGCCGCGTCGGGGGCGCCCTTGAACATGAGCGCGACTTCGAGACGAATCCAGCTCTCGGAGGGATAGGCGAGATTGGTGGTGATCGGCTCCAGCTGCACGACGCCGTTCGCCTCCGTCGCGATACGGGCGAGGCCTTCCTCTGCCTTGCCGCCGTGCGCGCCCGCCTTCGCTTCCTCCGTGGCCGCCTCGGACTCCCGGGAAGCCTTGATGTCGGGCGCAATCATGGTGCCGAGCAGCCAGCCGCCACCGCCGCCCGCCACCGTGAGCAGCGCGATCGCCGCAATCATCAGCACGAGCGGCGACTTCTTCTTTGCTTCGGTTTCTTCCGCTTCTTCCATGCGTTCCACGCCCGCTTCGGTTCCTTGGCCCATCACCGTCAGATCGGCGAGAACAGATCGACGACCTGCTGGCCGACGGGCGGCTGCTGCACCTCCGTCAGACGACCACGTCCACCATAGGAGATACGGGCCTCGGCGATGCGGTCGTAGGAAATGGTGTTGTCCGCATCGACATCCTGCGGCCGGACGATACCCGCGACATTCAGGATACGGATCTCATGGTTGACGCGCACCTCCTGCGAGCCGCTGATCAACAGGTTTCCGTTCTCGAGAATCCCGGTGACGACGGCGGCAACAAGCAAGGTGAGCTTTTCTGACCGTTCCGTCGAACCCTTGCCAGCCGTGCTGGTATCGGAGCCGGAAGAAAGATCACCGGTCGTGACTGGCGGTGTCCAGCCGAACAGGTCGGCCTGGGTCGACCACTTCATACCGCTCGAATTCGTACGGCTGCGATCCGTCTCGTTGCTGAAGGAGGCCTTGTCGTTGATCTGAATGTTCACCGTCAGGATATCCCCGACGTTGATCGCGCGCGAATCCTTGAACAAGGCGGCTTGGGAGTCGCTCCAGAGCGAGTAACCGCTCGCCATCTGCCGCGGCTGTTTCGGATAGAGCGCCATCTGGGGGGTCTGACTATAGCGCAGTCCGCTGCCGATCGGGCTCATCGACGGCGCGTTGCCGATCTCTTTCAACGTCTGGCTCTGGCAACCGGCCAGGAACAAGACAGCCAGAACGGCAGGAAAACGCTTCGTCATGAGGGGTCCCTCGAGGTGGTAGGATCAGCGGCACTCGACATCACGCCTGCAACGATGGCGGCCTTCTCGGCATTCATCTCGCTGAGGATCTGGCTCGACTGACGCGCCGGCAGCTTCATGACGATGGCCGCGGCCAGAACGGGGTCGATCTTTTCGAGCTGAGGAGCGGCTGCGTCCGCCTTCATGTTCTTGTAGATTTCGACGAGATTGACCTCGGCCTGCTGCATGAAATCATTGCGGCGCTTCAGCCAGTCTTCGTATTCGGCCTTGCGCTGTTCAAGGACCCCGATGCGCTGGTCGACCTCTGCCTGCAACTTTTCGAGTTCCTGCTTCTGCAGCAGATAGCGCTGATCACGCGCCGGATCGGCGATGCTGGTGCAGAACTGCTGGATTTCCTGCTGCGTCGCTCCGCCGGCCGGCGAGCCAAGGGCGGCAACGTCCTCTGCAACAGCGGTGCCCACGGGAACAGCAGCCAGGAACGCCGCAAGGGCGGCGGTTCCGGCGAGCGAGAAACGGATATTGCGATCGATTCGCTCCATCATTGCAGGACGAGCTCCGCCTGAAGTGCGCCGGCCGACTTGATCCCCTGAAGAATCGCGATGATGCCGTCGGGCTTGACGCCGATATTGTTCAATCCGCTGACGAGGGTCCGCAGGTCCGGACCGTCGACGATGGCGACCGGGCCGCCGTCCTTCTGGGCGAGGATGTCAGTCTGCGGCTGCACTGCGGTCTGGCCGCGCGAGAACGGCAGCGGCTGTATGATCTGCGGGGTTTCCGTGACCTGTACGGTCAGCGTGCCGTAGCTCACGGCGACCTTCGAGACACGGACCTCGGCGCCGATCACGATGGTGCCGGTGCGTTCGTTGATGACGACCTTGGCCGGTGAATCCGTTTCTACGACGAGATTTTCGATCTCCGCCATCAACCGGGCGAGATCTGCCTGACGCGGCTTCTGGATGACGACTTCCTGGGAGTCGCGCGCTTCTGCGATGGGTCCACCGTAGCGCGATCCCGCGTAGGCGTTCACCGTCTCGGAAATCCGGATCGCGGTGGTGAAGTCGGGATTTCTCAGCTGCAGGACGAGATTGACAGAATCCTTGAATTTCGACGGAAGCTCGCGCTCGATGATCGCGCCGTTTGGCACGCGGCCGGAGGTGGTGACACCTTCGGTGACACTCGCGGCCTGGCCTTGCGCGTTGAACCCCGAGACGATGACCGAGCCCTGAGAGACGGCGTAGATCTGGCCGTCGGCACCGGTGAGCGAGGTCATCACCAGCGTGCCGCCACGCAGAGAGGAGGCATCGCCGAGCGAACTCACCGTCGCGTCGATACGGCTGCCGGGACTCGCAAAAGGCGGGAGGGTGGCCGTCACCATGACCGCAGCGATGTTCTTGGCGTTCGACTGGCCGCCCTGCGTCGAGATTCCGAGATTCTGCAGCATCGCCCGCAGGGACTGCTCGGTGAAGGGCGAGGAGCGCAGGCTGTCGCCGGTTCCTTGGAGGCCGACCACGAGACCGTAACCGATCAGCTGGTTGTCACGTCCCGACTGCAGCGACGCGATGTCCTTGATGCGCGACGCTGTGGCAGCACTCGCGCCGGAGGCGCAGGCCAGGCCGAGAAACAAGCTGAGCAGGGCCAGCGCGCCTTTCCGTAGAAAACTCATTTCGCCATCACCTGTACCGTACCATCCGCCATCACCGTACCGCTGACGATCGCACCGGAATCGATGTTGCGAACCTTGATGACGTCACCGACACCGGCATCTGTCAGAGGTGTTCCGGATGCGGAGATCACCAGACTGCCGATCGCGAACGTCAGGCGGACGCTGCTGCCGCGCTTGATCGCGTAAGCCTCCCGCAGTCCGGACAAGGGGATCGTCCGGCCCTGCAGCAGGGTTCGCTTCGTGACCATGCCGATCACCTGGCCGACCGAACTCGCATACCCGCCGGCCAGATTGGGATTCGTGACCCTCACTTCCTCGACCTGCGAAGCGGAGATTGTCTCGCCGGGATAGATCGTCTGCATCGGCACCACGGCGTAGCCGTCCTTCGCCGCGGCCGACGGGGTCTGGCCGAATACGAAGGATGCGACCACCGCAAACGCGGCCATCGCTCTTGCGTATCTGGTGATCCGGCGAAACCTCATGTTTGCCTGCCTCCTGCCTACTTCAGGTTCTTGCTGACGATCTGTGCCATCTCGTCGGCGGTCTGGATGACCTTCGAGTTCATCTCGTAGGCTCGCTGGGCGGAGATCATGTCGGTGATCTCCCTGACCGAATCGACGTTCGACGATTCCAGGTAGCGTTGCTTCAGATAGGCAAAGCCCGGGTCTTCGGGCGCACCGACGATCGGCTCGCCGGAGGCCGCGGTCTGCGCGAAGAGGTTGTCGCCGAGCGGCTTCAGGCCGGCTTCATTGACGAAGTTGGCAATCGTGAGCTGCCCGAGTTCGGTGAAGTCGTTGCTGTTGCCGATGCGCGCGGAAACCATGCCGGTACGGCTGATGACCACTTCGCTTGCATTTTCCGGAACGGTGATCGCCGGCGATACGGCATAGCCGTCGATCGTCACCAGCTGGCCATCGGCATTGGTGTTGAACGCTCCCGACCGGCTGTAGAGGATCGTGCCGTCTGGCGCCTCGATCTGGAACCAGCCGCGGCCGACCAGCGCGACGTCGAGATCGTTCGAGGTCTGCGCGAGCTCGCCCTGGGTATGGATGTTGCGAACCGCGGCGGTCTGCACGCCGAGACCGATATTGGCACCCTCCGGCACGATCGCCTGGTTGGCGCGGTTGGCTACGCCCTGGGTGCGCTCCGTCTGATACAGAAGGTCGGCGAACTCGGCCCGGGCCCGCTTGTAGCCGGTCGTGTTGATGTTGGCGATGTTGTTGGCGATGACCTCGAGATTGGTCTGCTGTGCATCCATGCCGGTGGCCGCGATGGCAAGCGCTCTCATGTGTCCGTCCTTGATCCGCTATATCTGCATCTTGGTGATTTCGAGATAGGCCGTGACGATCTTGTCGCGCAGCGCGATCGCAGTCTGCAGCGACTGTTCCGCGGCGAGCACGGCGTCGACGACCTCGCGGGTGTTGGCCGTACCCTTGATGCCCTCGAAGGAGGTGACTTCCGCCTGCTTCAGATTATTGACAGCATCGGTGGCCAAGCTGCCCAACACACCGGCAAAACTCAGACCGGTTGCGGCACCCGGGGTGACGCCGTCAGACGGTCCCACGGAGGTGGAGGCGGACTCACCGGCGAAAAATCCGAGTCCGGAGGAACGGGAAAGCGAAGTTACGTCTTCAGTCTTCTCAATCATTGCGAAGCTTTCAGCAGGTTGATGGTCGAGGAGATCAGGTCACGCGTCTGTTTGACCGTCTGCAGATTCGCCTCGTAGGTGCGGTTGGCCTCGCGCATGTCGGCCATTTCGATCAGGACATTGACATTCGGCATCTTGACGTAGCCGCGCTCGTCCGCAGCGGGATTGCCGGGATCAAACTCCTGGATGAAATCGGAATCGTCCTCGCCAAGTCTCTTCACCGCCACGAGATCGGCACCGCTCACCTTGTCGAGCTCGGCCCCGAAAGTGACCGTCTTGCGCCGGTAAGGCTCGGCACCGGGCGTATCGCCGGTCGAGCGTGCGTTGGCGATGTTTTCCGAGACGACACGCAGACGGGTGGACTGGGCTTCCAGCCCACTGCCGGCGATCTTGAGGGCGGCTGACAGCGGATCCATGGCTTACCTCTTAACAGTCATCAGCATCATGCGATGAAAGGATGTGACGAGAGCCGTGTTGAGCTGATGCTGGCGACCGATTTCTCCCGCCTTGGTCAATTCGTCAGCCAGCGCGACGCTGTTGCCGGATTCGAGAACGCCGATCTCCTGGTTGAGGTCGGCTTCACGAACTTCCACGTCGTCACCGTACTCGCTCGCGGCGAGATGACCGGGATTGGTCCTCGCCATGCGTGGCACCGTCTCGTCCAGCACCGCGCTGAAGGGGGTAACCTCCCTGGCGCGATAGTCGGGGGTGTTGGCATTGGCGATGTTGCTGGCAACGACCTCCTGGCGAATGGAAAGCCATTCGGCTTGCCTGGAGGCCAAAGCGAACAACTGGATAGGCTGCATAGGCTTCACTCCGTCACTTTCTGGATGTGAACCTACGCACGTAATCTTGCGTGGGACTTACGGGTAGACGAACGTCAATCGGGCTCGTAGACGGCGCCCGTGGAGCTGACGATCACCCACTTGCCTTCGCGCTGTTCCAGCGTTGCGACGCGACTGTTGTCGGGGAGAATCGAGCCGACCCGCACGATATACATGCCGGAATTATCCTCGATCAGCGCCCGGCCGTTCGCGACGTGCAGAAGACGGAAGCCACTCTTGCCCGGGAACGGCTGCTGCTCTTTCAGTTCCTTTCCGGCCGCGTTTTCCTTGCCGATCTTGGAGACCGTCGCCGTCACCAGCGGGTCGGTCTTCGGCCAGTTGAGCTTCGGTCCGTTGTCGTCCTTGTCGACCATCGCGAGGGGCGAGACACTGAAGACGTTGCGACCAGGCGTTTCCGGCAGGTCACGCGTATGATCCATTTCCGCGACGCGGATGCCGAACTTCTCTTCGTTGAAAAAGACGTACCAAGGGAAGAATGCGGCCGCACAGGCGAGGGCGACCCCCGTCACGGCGAGAACGCGGTCGGTGGTCGACATCGCGCGCGAAGCGTGAGGCTTCGGGGACCCTGTCCGTTCGTCGGTATCGAAGTCGGTCACGACTATCCCCTCATTTTTCCGATGGCGGCCGGCGCCGGCTGCGTCGCCGCCTGCTTCAAGGCGTTGGCAAGATCGGCGTAGGCATCCATCGCCGGCCTATCGCCGGGCGTCTGCTTCAGAACCTCGTAGATCACCGGCACCTGCTTGATCGCCATGTCGAGATCAGGATCGCTGCCGGCGCGATATCCCCCGATCAGGCGCAGGTCGCGGGTTTCTTCGAAACGGTGGATGAGCGTCTTCAGGCGGGAGACCAGTTTCTCCTGATCATCGCTCCAGGCCTTGCGCGCAAGGCGCGAGATCGAGGCGAGCGGATTGATCGGCGGATAGCGCCCCTCTTCCGCCAGCGAGCGGTCGAGCACGATATGGCCGTCGAGAATGCCGCGCGTCGAATCGGCGATCGGGTCGTTGTGATTGTCACCATCAACGAGAATCGAAATGATGGCGGTGATCGTCCCCGAGCCTTCGGTGCCGGGGCCTGCCCGTTCCAAGAGGCGCGGCAGCTCGGTGAACACCGAGGCGGGGTAGCCGCGCGCAACGGGCGGCTCGCCGGCGGCCATCGCCACCTCGCGTATCGCATGGGCGAAGCGGGTAACGCTGTCGACGATGAAGAGTACGTTTTCACCGCGGTCGCGGAAGTGTTCGGCGATCGTCATGGCCGCCAGCGGTGCCATCTTGCGCAGCATCGGGCTCTCGTCGCTGGTGGCGATGACCGCCACCGACTTCTTCATGTTCGGTCCGAGCGTGTCCTCGATGAACTCACGCACCTCGCGTCCACGTTCACCGACGAGCGCGATCACGACCTTGTCGAAGGCGTCGGCCCGGGCGAGCATCGACAGAAGTGTCGACTTGCCCACGCCAGACCCGGCAAAGATGCCGAGGCGCTGGCCGAAGCACAGGGGCGAGAAGATGTCGATCGCCCGGACGCCGGTGCGAAACCCCTGCTCCACGCGCCGCCGCGCCATGGACGGCGGCGCGCTGTTGGAGACCGGACGGCGCAGCAGGCCGGGCGTGAGCGGCCCGCGTCCGTCGATCGGCTCGCCGAGCGCGTTGATCGTGCGGCCGCACCAGCTGTCGTCGGGAGCGATCCTGAAGGCACCCTTGCGAATGACGAGATCATGGATGCCGATCGGCTCGCCGGGTTCGATCGGGCAGACATAGGCGACGTCAGGCTCCACCCGCACCACCTCTCCGAGGTGAATTCCGGTCGGGCTGCGATGGGCGACGAATTCACCGAGCCTCACGTGCCGCGAAAGTCCCGCCACCGTGTAATGACCGGCGGCGATCGTGCGCACACGCCCGCCGTGGGTCACTGAGAACGCGGGATCTGCATAGCGTGCCGCCAGGCCCGCGAGCTGGGTCAGCTTGCCGGAAAGGGCGAATTCAGCGGGGACGGAATCAGACATGGCTCAGCGACCTCAGCTCGATCCGCCGAGCGTCTTGATCGCATCGTTCAGCGAGCTCTCGCTGTCGCGCATCAGCGAACTGACGCTCTCGAACGCACGGTTGACCTGGATGAGCTGGGTAATTTCACTGATGCCGTTGACGTTGGAGTTTTCGAGGTAACCCTGCACCACGGAGATCTGGTTGTTGTCGACGACGGGTTGCGGCTGGTCGACGGTGGTGATGCCGCTGTTCTCGTAGCGCACGAACCCCTTGCTGACATCGGCGGAAAAGACGCCGAGGACAGCGACCTGACGGCCATCCTGGAGAATTTTGCCGTCGTGCCCGACCGTCGGCGGACCACCGGCACGATTGAGCTGGATCGGCGCGCCGCCGGCATCGAGAACCGGATAACCGCGCAAGGATACGAGTTCCCCCGTCTCCTTGATGGTAAACCGCCCGTCGCGGGTCAGGACCTGCCCTGCCGGCGTGTCGATCGCAAACCAGGCATCGCCCTTGATCGCGAAGTCCAGCTCGTTGCCGGTGTGCTGCAATTCGCCGGCTCGCGTCGAGAGATAGTCGTTACCCTGCGAGACGAAGGCAATCTTGGCGTTGAGATCGTTATGGGTCCGGCTGAGGACCTCGTCGAATTTAACCTCGGTGCCGCGGAAGCCGACCGTGTTCACATTGGCAATATTGTCAGCGATGGTCGTGAGGCGCCGTTCGAGGGCGACCTGAGACGACAGGGCAACATAGAGTCCCGACTGCACTTAGCTGCCTCCGAGCTTGAGAGAGTTGATCGAGATGAGCAGATCCGGCGAGATGCCGTATCCGGAAGAGGAGCCGAACACCGCGAGCGGGTCGTAGCTCTCGGATGGATGTTGCAGCTCCCACATGGCGGTGAACCGTTCGAGGAAGAGACCCGTCTTCTCCGGATCCTGGAAGTCCTTGATGTCGACCATACGGCCGATGGTGGCGGCCTGCTGGTCGATATCGGAGCCGGCGAACTCTTCCGGCAGGCCGAGCGCCGTGCGAACCACTTGCGAGAGCGCGTCATCGGCGAGGATGTCCATGGCCGAGGATATCTTCGGAGCGGTCCGCTCGAAGTAGAGCGCCAGCCGCACGCCCGTATTTTCGGCACCGGCCTGCTCTTCGAGCGTCTGGCGCATGTATTTGTCGACGACCCCCTGCTGGGCTTTGGTGAACGCGGTCGCAGCCTCGCCTTGTTCGGCGAAGTTCAACGACTTGACGAGCTCGGAATAGCGGCTGTCGGCAAGCTGATTGGCGAAGGCTTCCTTGTCGGCGATACCCTCGGTCAGAACCTTGCGAATGAAGGCCTTTGCATACGCCATATCCTCGAGGCCGTGCGCCTTCAGGGCATAGTTGTACAGGCGGCTGTCGCCCATGAAGTCGTCAATGGACTTTATGTCGCCGATCCTGGACAGGTAATACTCGGTCTCGCGGGAGACATCGGGCGCCTTCGCCACGCGGTCGAGGGACCTGGTGATATCCCCGGTGATCAGCTGGTAGCTCGCATAAGTCGTCGTCACGGTCTTTTCCGCCTCTGGTGGACAATCGGGTAGGCGTCCGTTATCGCCCTTCTTGCGGCAAAAGGCTTGTGCGAAGCTTTCTCTAGGTTCACAAACCGTGAAACCCGCGGCATTCAGCCTCACGCAAGGCAAGGCCCCTATCGCTAGACCCGAAAAATAACTGTCACCGCGGGCGCGATATGAACATCATAGTCGGACTTGTTATCACTTTTGGCTGTATCCTCGGCGGCTATATGGCCATGGGCGGACATGTCGACGTCCTCATCCAGCCCTTCGAGCTCATGATCATCGGCGGCGCGGGTCTCGGTGGCTTCATTATGGCCAATCCCATCAAGGTGGTGAAAGACTCCGGAAAATCCACCGCCGAGGTGCTGAAGAACGCGGTCCCGAAGGAACGAGACTATCTCGACGTTCTGGGTGTGCTCTATTCCCTGATGCGCGACCTGAGAACGAAGTCCCGTAACGAGATCGAAGCGCACATCGACAATCCCGACGAATCATCGATCTTCCAGTCGGCTCCTTCCGTCCTGAAGAACAAGGACCTTACTGCCTTCATCTGTGATTACGTCCGACTGATCATCATCGGGAACGCCCGCTCCCACGAGATCGAAGCGCTGATGGACGAAGAAATCAACACCATCCTCGCCGACAAGATGAAGCCTTACAACGCGATCACGGTCATGGGTGACAGTTTCCCGGCCATCGGTATTGTCGCGGCCGTTCTCGGGGTTATCAAGGCGATGGGCAAGATCAACGAATCGCCGGAAATTCTCGGCGGACTGATCGGCGCCGCACTCGTCGGCACCATGCTCGGGATCGTCCTCTCCTATTGCATCTGCAACCCGCTCGCCGCCCAGATCAAGACTGTCCGAACCAAGCAACATCGCCTGTATATCATCGTGAAGCAGACGCTTCTTGCTTACATGAACGGTTCCGTGCCGCAGGTCGCGCTCGAGTACGGACGGAAGACCATCTCCTCGCATGAGCGTCCGTCCATCGATGCGGTCGAGCAGGAAATGATGAACCCCGGCGGCGAGAACAAGGCGGCGGCATGACCATGGCGATGACCGCGAACAAGCCGGGGTCGGCAATGGATCAGTCCCTGCTGGCGCGCCTCACCGGAGGGCTGGGCGACAGGAAAACCGTCGAGAAACTCTGCAGCGATTTCGGCCACCTCTTCACCGAATTCCTGCCGGACGTCTTGCAGAGCGAAACCGGCCTCCCGGTCGACGTTCACTACAACGGCCACGAAGCCGGCCTGATGAGCGAACTCGTCGCCGAACTCGGCGACAACGTTGTGCTGGCGGACGGATCGCTGCGCAACTGGAGCCCCAATTTCGTCGTCGGCTGCAGCAACGCCTTCGTCATCACCCTGATGGAGAACCTGCTGGGAGCACTCCCAGAAACGATCGAGGAGCCGATCCGGCGTCCTCTCTCGCGTATCGAGCTCGATCTCTCCGTCATGGTGATCGGCAAGATCGCCAACGTCCTGCGCTCGGGCATCGACGTCCCCGGTTCCTTCGAACCGCAACTCGAACGCCCGCACAACGCCGAAGACCGCCCGAAACCGGAGGAGGATCACGTCGACGAGTACGGCGCCGTCGTCAAGATGGGTGTCGAACTCGGCTCCGTCGCCTCCGAATTCTACGTGGTCATCCCCCAGAAGGCCCTGCTGAAGACCGTGGTCACGGTGCCGAAGTCGAGGAGCCAGGCGGGCCAGAGCCGCAAGGAATGGGCCGAGCAGATGGCCGAGCAGGTTCGCCGCTCGCAGGTGAAGCTGCAGGCACGAATTCAGTTGCAGCCGCTGACTCTCGATACGATTTCCCGCCTGGCGGTGGGCGACGTGATCGCCTTTCACGATGGTGGCGACGTCATGGTCGACGTCAGCGCCAACGGCAAGAATCTCTATCGCTGCGAGTTCGGGCGAGCGGGTGAACATTACACGGTACGCGTCAAGGACAACGTCAGCAGCGAAGACGAAATCCTGAGACATCTCATGGGCTAGCACATCAACGCTTCACCAAGGCAGGCTGAGGCAAGTTTCGACAGGAATTATGACTGCATGGCTACTAAGAAAACACCCGTACCCAATGAAGACGCGCTGTCCATGGTGACGTCCGACGCCGCCTTCGACCAGGCGGTCGACGACCTGCGCGGCGTCCTGAAGAGCGATTCGGAAGGCACATTGCCCGATTTCGGCAGCGACTTTTCCGCCTCGCCGATGGACACGGCCGATCTTTCCGCATTCGAATCGGATCTCGGCGGCTTTTCTGCCGCCGCCCCGGCGACAGTGAGCGATTTTGGGACTGACGCGTTCGGCACCGATGCATTCGGCGGCGGCTTCGACGAGCCGTCGACGGTATCCTCACCGCAGCCGGGCAGCGCCCTGACGGCCAACCTCGATCTCATCATGGATATTCCCATTGATGTCGAAGTCATCCTTGGCGCGAGCAAGATGCCGGTTGCCGGTCTCATGAATCTCGAGGAAGGGGCGATCATCACCCTGGACAAGAAGATCGGTGAGCCGGTCGACATCACGGTGAACGGGCGACGCATCGCGCGTGGCGAAATCACTGTACTCGAAAACGATGACACCCGCTTCGGCGTCAAGCTGATCGAAGTGATGGGTAGCAAGACGACCTGACCCATGACACGGGCCAGAGAGGAAAAAGACCATGATGGACTTTGACGACTTCGGCAGTAACCTACCTGGAACACCCCTTTCCCAGGCGGACAAGGCTGCGGCCGTCCTGCTCGCGATGGGCAAGGGAGTCGCCGGCAAGCTGCTGAAGTACTTCACCCAGGCCGAGTTGCAGACCATCATCGCTTCCGCGCAGACGCTGCGCTCCATCCCGCCGGATGAACTCAACCAGTTGGTCAACGAGTTCGAGGACCTTTTCACCGAAGGCGCCGGCCTGATGGACAACGCCAAGGCGATCGAGAGTATTCTCGAGGAGGGATTGACCCCCGAGGAGGTGGATGGCCTGCTCGGACGGCGCACGGCGTTCCAGACCTACGAGGAATCGATCTGGGACCAGTTGCAGGATGCCGATCCCGATTTCATCGCCAAGTTCCTGATGCGGGAGCATCCGCAGACAGTCGCCTATATCCTCTCGATGCTGCCGTCTTCTTTTGGCGCCAAGGTTCTCCTGAAGCTGCCGGAAAGCCGTCGCGCCGACGTCATGAACCGTACCGTCAACCTGAAGAACGTCAGCCAGAAGGCCGCGCAGATTATCGAGAACCGCGTGCACGAACTGATCGCGGAGATCGAGACGGAGCGCAATTCGGTGGGCTCGGCGAAGGTCGCGGACCTGATGAACGAGCTCGACAAGCCCCAGGTCGACACCCTCCTCAACTCGCTGGAGACGATCAGCAAGTCTGCAGTCGAAAAAGTGCGGCCGAAGATATTCCTCTTCGAGGATCTGCTCGCCATGCCGCAGCGCAGCCGCGTATTGCTTCTCAACGACGTCTCCGGAGACGTGCTGACGATGGCGCTGCGCGGCGCATCGATGGACATCCGCGAATGCGTCCTTTCCGCGATCAGCCCGCGCCAGCGCCGCATGATCGAATCCGATCTGGCGACCGGCACCACCGGCATCAATCCGCGCGAGATCGCGATCGCCCGGCGTGCCGTCGCGCAGGAGGCGATCCGGCTTGCCAATTCCGGTCAGATCCAGCTCAAGGAAACGGAAGGCGATGCCACGCAGGCAGCCTGAGGCGTCTTGCTGTTGAAAAACCTGTCGTCCGCCCACGTCCCGATTGAACGGGATCGGGCGGGCAGCTAGCCTCGCCCATCCCGACAGACACGCGCCCAGGAAATCCGGCGCCGCCTCGAAGGGCATTGCCGAACAAGGACAGCGGGCTTGTCTGACGAACAGGACAAAGAAAGCAAAACAGAAGCCCCGACCGAGAAGAAGCGGCGGGACGCCGCGGAAAAAGGCAATCTGCCTTCGTCACGCGAAATTCCAATCTTCGCGTCGGCTCTCGCCTTTTATCTCTATTCCGTCTTCTTTCTTCCGACGGCGATGGGGCGCCTGGGTGAGACACTGCGGGACCTCTTCGAGCAACCCGACCAGTGGCGCGTCTTCACCGCAACCGACGTCGTCTCGCTCTTCGTCCACCTCGGGTGGGAAGCGGGCGCCCTGCTCTTTCCGGCGATGGCCCTCTTCATGGTATTCGGCATCACGTCGAACGTCGTCCAGAACATGCCCTCGTTCGTGCTGGAGCGTATTCGTCCGCAAATGTCGCGGATCTCTCCGGCCAAGGGGTGGGAGCGCCTGTTCAGTCTGCGCGGCTTCGTCGAATTCGGAAAGTCGGTCTTCAAGATCGTCATCGTGTCGGCCATCATGGTCATGGCGCTGCGCTCGGAGTATTTCGGCGCCCTCGACGCGATGTTCTCCGACCCGCAAGTGATTCTCGTGAAGTTCGCTGCGATCCTGAAGAAGATGATGATCATCATCGTTCTGGCGACGGCGATCCTCGCGATCAGTGACTATGCCTGGACACGCTATCACTGGTTCACCCAGCTGAAGATGACGAAGCAGGAAGTCAAGGACGAACTCAAGCAGTCGCAAGGCGACCCGATCGTGAAATCGCGGCAGCGCTCGATTGCACGGGACCGGGCACGCCGCCGCATGATCGCCAATGTGCCACGCGCAACGCTCGTGATCACCAACCCGACTCACTACGCAGTAGCCCTACGGTATGTGCGCGAGGAGAACGACGCTCCCGTCGTCATCGCAAAGGGGCAGGACCTGGTTGCCCTCAAGATCCGCGAGATCGCCCAGGCGCACGATATCCCCATTTTTGAGGACCCGCCGCTTGCTCGCTCCATGTTTGCGCAAGTCTCGATAGATAGTGTCATTCCGTCGATATTCTACAAGGCCGTCGCGGAACTCGTTCACCGGGTCTACGCCGCAAAAGCCAGGAAAAAGCGGGTACGCTAATCGCGATGAAGAAATGCCCCTATACCAGCCAGCGTGAAAAAATCGTCGCAGAAGCGATCAGCCCTGTTGCATCGGAACTTCGGCTGCTCGACGCTGCCGACCTGATCTCACTGCTGCGCTTTGAGCTCTATGGCAACATCGCCGACCTGGTCTCCTCGGCCGCCGAACTCTATTTCCATCCCGGAACCGTCAATTTCGGTGCCGGCGGAGAGTATAGGCTGGAATGGGGCGGCCCCCCGGAGGTCGTACTCGACCTCGAAATCAAGCCGCGCGACGTGACCGTCTATGCGCAACTGACCCTGACCCACGATCACGCCGGCCTCGAGATCTGCCATGTGGCTTTCCACAATCCGTTGGGCAGCCCGGAAGAGAACACGCGCCTGCTCCGCGACAGCCTCCAGGCGGCTCGCTTCTGCAACGCCGGCGTCTCCCCGCACTACACCTGAACCGTCGCGACGATGAGCTCGTCGCCCGGACTACGTGATGTAGCCGAGGCGGATTGCCTTCGCGATCGCCTGGATGCGATTGACCGAATCGAGCTTGATCGTCGCCGACCCGAGATAGGCATTGACGGTGTGCACCGAGAGGCGAAGCGCCTCCGCGATCTCTTCGCTGATGCGACCATCCCCCGCAAGCTGCAGACAGGCGATCTCGCGATCGCTCAGCGATTCGGCGGGCTGCGTGCGTCGCTCGTCCAGCGACAGCAGGTCCGTCATCACTTTGCAGCAGCGGGAATGGATGTCGATGATTCGCTCCCCGGCAATATCGATGCCGCCAGTGACAGCGAAGAGGACATATCCATTGCCCGAAGCACCGAGCCGAACGGGGAAGGCGATACCGGAATAGGGCAGCACGCGCGGCTGTAGTCGGTCCACGAAGACGGAAAAATCCGATGTGTCGGCCCAACTCGAATCGCCGACCGCATTCCAGCTGAGCGGCAACAGAGAACTCTCGAGGTGCGACAGAAGGGTGCTTCCGTAATGGACGAGGAAGCCGTCCAGGCCTGCCGGCACCATCATCGACCAGTTGTCGAGCTGCGCGACGAGCTTGCGCTTGCCGGGCAGACCGGAGCCGGCGATCTTGAGCACGGCGAAGCCGTTGGCACCGAGGCTCTTCTGCAGCGCGGTGAGCTTTGGGAATATCTCCGAGCGCACGTTGATCTGGCGCGAATGTCCGGCCTGGGTTTTCGCAGAGGGGGGCGAACCTTGTGGGTATTTCATCGGCTCGTTCCTATACGAGGTTGTTGCGCACGGCATACGCAATCGCCTCGGACCGCGTCTTGGTCGCGGTCTTGCGCATGACACTCGTGATGTAGTTGTTAATGGTATTGCGCGAAATGCCGAGGATGGTGGCGATCTCGTCGCTGGTCTTGCCTTCGGCAATCCAGAAGAGGCATTCGATCTCCCGTTCCGTCAGTTCGAATTCGCGGTCCGCCCGCTGCCCTCGGCCTGCGGAAAGGCTTACGCAGTAACCGCAGAGCAGGCCGACCTCTCGCAGCCGTTCCGGCGACAGCACGATATCATCTTCATAAAGGAACATCAGCGACAGCCGCGTACGACCGACGTTGAAGGTCAGCGCGCAGTACTCCCGGCTGAGCCCTCGCGGAGGGTCGGCGTCCTCCGGAAGAAGTGCAAACCGCGGCTGCAGAAGAGAAAGGCATTTCTCGAGCTCGGTGGTGCGGGAATAGCTCGCTGCGAATTCGCGCTCAAGGCGGCGCACGAGATCGAAGGGCCAATTGGAGCAGACGACGAAATCGAGGCCCTGCTCCTGGACGAGATCGAAACGGGCGAGCAAGAAATGGTTTGCCCCGACATAATCGGACAGAAGGTGCAAACTGCGCCCGATGCTGCCGCCCTGCGCAACCGCCATCAGCTTCTGAAGAAGCTGCTCCTTGCTTTGAGGTTTGGCCGGGTCGTCCATGGCGGACATGGATCGGTCTTGCTCGTTCCGAACCGCCCTAACCAACTCCGTGTCCATTGTGTTTCCCCCTTTCCGGGATGAAACGGCCTCGATGTAGACCCCTTCTATCTCCGAGAGGCCGCCCTCTCCCGGTGATCCGCTTGATCGATTCGCCAGCCCGACGAATCACGACAATGATAGAAGATAAATACCGCCAAGCCCAAACGCGCACGCAGCGATTCCCCAACTTGACGAGAGTTGCATATACAAATCGTCACAAATGTCGCACCCCGGCGGAGGATGGTACGACAAAGCCGCGCCGGGATGCCGGCGCGGCTGATTTCGTCCAGACTTTCCGGCTCGTCAGGCGGCCTTGTCGACGGCCCACTTGCGAAGGATCTTGGCGGCGCGTTCCTCGCTGATCTCGACCATGCGGGAGAGTCGCCGCTCGGGACCTTCCTTGACGCGGCGGTTGAAACCGCCGTTCGGATCGTCGCCCATGGTGAGCAGGTCGTCGGTGCTGTCGAAGCCGAAGTCTGCGCCGAAACCATCCATGAGGGCACCACCGCCAACCGCCGGTGAGAAGTCGGGCAGCTCGAGACCGGCCGCCTCCTCGCTCGCGCCTGCCAGGGCCGCCGTACCACCGCCGACCGAGCGCACCATCGGGCGGATACCCATCCAGACGATCAGGAAGGCGACGGCGACGAATGCCAGCGAGTTGATGATGCCGCCGATGTTGCGGCTCAGCATTTCCATGATGCCGGGGCCGGTGGCCGATTCTTCGAGGAGCTGATTCTCGAGGAAGTCCATGGCGGTCAGAGTGACGACGTCGCCGCGGCCGGTATCGAGGCCGGCTGCAGAGCTCACGATCTTCTGCATTTCCGCAAGATAGGCGTCGATCTTCGCCTGGTCGGCAGGCTCGCCGATCATCTTGGCGATGCGCCCCTTGTTGACAACAACCGCGACGGACACCTTCTCGATCGTATAGCTGTTACGGACGGTCGCGACCGTCTTGCTGTTGATCTCGTAGTTGGTCTGCTCTTCCTTCTTGTCCTGCTGGTCGGACGACTCCGGTCCGCCGGCGCCACCCTGAACATCCGCCTGGGGAAGGTTCTGTTCCACGGTCGCGGCACTATCCGGCTGACGCTGCTGCGACTTCTGGTTTTCCTTGACGACGCGGATGGACCGTTCGACGCGCGATTCCGGATCGTAGATCGTCTCCTGAATCTGCTGGGTGTCGGTGTTGATCTGGGCCGTTACGCTCGAACGGAAGTTGTCCATGCCGAGGAAGGGCGCGAGCGCCTTGTCGATGTTCGACTCGATCTCCTGCTGGACCGTCTGGACGACACCGATCGAACGGTTGGCCGGACCGCCCATTTCGTCACCGGATGCGAGGAGCTGCCCGGTCGAGTCGAGAATCGTCACGTCCTCGACGTCGAGGTCGGGCACCGCGGAGGCGACGAGGTGGCGAATCGAGGCAGCGGCCTTGCGGCCGGCTTCGTTGCCCGCACGGATCATCACGGAAGCCGTCGGCTTCTGCTCGCCGCGGCGGAAATTGCCGACATCCGGTAGCACGATATGGACACGCGCGGCGGCGATCCCGTTGATCTGCTGAATGGTGCGGGCGACCTCGCCTTCGAGGGCACGGACCCGGGTCACTTCCTGCATGAAGGACGTGAGGCCGAGAGAGCCGACATTGTCGAACAGTTCATAGCCCGCGTTGGCGCTGTTGGGCAGTCCGTGCTCGGCCAAGAGCAGCCGTGCCTTGCTGGTCATGCCGGCCGGGACCTTGATCGACTGCCCGTCGGTGCCAACCTCGAAATCGATGCCGGCCTCCGCGAGGGCGATGCTGACCTGATTGAGATCGGTCGCTTCGAGCCCGGTGTAGAGGGTCTCGTAAGCCGGCTTGTTAACAAAGAGTGCTGCGGCGATGATGATTGCGATGGAAACAACGCCGACCCCCGCCAGGGTCAACAGCTTGGTCTGGCCAAGCGACGCCAGATTCTTAAAGATCTGAAGTGATTGATTTAACAGATTCATTCTGTCTCGCGCCATCAACTGAAGGAACTGGGACGCATTGCCCTCTTGCGAGACATTAGGAACTGAAACTTGTGCGAACGTTTCGCGCCGTGACGAAAAGGCCGCTCGCGAACGAGCGGCCCCGAAATTCGTGCCTATGTGGTCAGCGGCCAAATGCCGCGTCAGGTCAGAAGAAGTCGAAGTCCCCTGCGGCCTTGCCGAGCGGCTGTGAGTGACCGTGGCGGATGCCCGCTCCGAGCGCCTTCTGCATTTCGGCAAGCTTCACGAGACTGAGCGCCGTCGTCATGTCGACGACCCACCCGTCGGGAATCGAGCCTGTAATTGTGTCGATGAACTCCGCGAGCCCACGCGTCTTCTGGACGGCGAGATCGATACCCTGGAGCACCTTGAGGGCATCCGGGTGCTCAAGCACCTGTGCGCCACCGAGTTCCAGAAGCTGCGGTTCTATACGCTCGATGAGATACGCGACGTCGTGCAGTTCGGTAACGACCCGCATCAGGACTTGCGGCAGTGCTTCTTCCACGATCTTTGTCCCCCTGTATTCCATTTCGTGCCGGCGGTATTCAGAAGAACTCGATGGAGCTCTCCACCGCCTTCGGCGTGAAGACCGGTTTCTGCTCGAGAGCGACGGTCCTCTGGGTCTCGGCGCCGGTCAGCGGATACTGCCTGGCTCTTCCGCTTACCGGCCAGAATTCGAGCTTGCGGCCGTGCTCCCCGCCCGTTGAGGAGCCGACGACCTTGATACCTTCGTCCTTCAGGAACTGCATGGCAAAGGCTGCGTTCTGTTCGCCGACATTCGAGAACGTCGCAATGGTCTTCGCACCCCCGAAGACCTTCGCCTCGATGCGGTCGCGCCGCGCACCCTGCTTCAGCAGACCGTTGATGAGAAGCTCCATCAGATGGACCCCGTAACGGGTGGCATCGCCGCCTCCCGCCCCCGCGGTCGCCGAACCCGGCAGCAGGAAGTGGTTCATTCCTCCCACGCCTGCAAACGGATCCCGCAGACATGCAGCTACGCACGAACCAAGAATGGTAGAGAGCACAATATTCGGATCGGATACGACCTTGTATTCGCCCTGAATAATGTGAACGCGCCTAGCTGCATTGTCGTCTGTCATTTCAGGGCTCCGAAGACCGCCTCGATCGCAGCCTTCATCTTCTCGATGGTAAAGGGCTTGGCGAGAACGTTGTTCGCGCCGAGCTGAGCAGCCTTCTGAACAAGCGCACGGTCACCCTGAGCCGTCAGGATGATGAACGCCGCCTTCTTCGTGTTCGGATTGCTGCGCACCGCGTGCAGCAGGCCGAGGCCATCCATCTTCGGCATGTTGAAGTCGGAAATGACGAGATGATGGGGCTGCTGCTCCATGATCTTCATTCCTTGTTCGCCGTCGCCGGCGGCCGTGATCTGCTTGAAGCCGAGCTGCGTCAGGGCATCGCTCAACAGCAAACGGCTCGTTACCTGATCGTCGACGATCAGAACTTTGATTTTCTCAGCTAGTGACATGTTCGATACCTTCTTTCCGGGCAGCAGTAAGTTTGAGAATTTCTTCGCCGATCGCCGCAAGCGGCAATTGGCGTTCAACGGCACCGAGTTCGTGGGCGACCCTCGGCATGCCATAGACGACGCAGGATTTTTCGTCCTGCCCGATCGTGCGCGCGCCCGCATGGCGCATCTTGAGGAGGCCCGCGGCCCCGTCACGGCCCATTCCGGTCAGGATGACCCCGACTGCGCTGCGGCCTGCAAGCTCGGCGACCGAATCGAACAGGACGTCGACCGAGGGGCGATGGCCGTTGACCGGTGGCCGCTCCACCAGGCGGCAGCAGGGGGCAGCGACATTGGCCACCTGCAGGTGGCGTTCGCCGCCGGGAGCGAGATAGATCTTGCCGATCTCGAGGCGGGCACCGTCTGTCGCCTCTTCGACTACCGGCTCACAAAGGCGGTTCAGTCGTTCCGCGAAGCTCTTCGTGAAGGTCGGCGGCATATGCTGCGTGATGACCGTCGGCGGACAATTGCGCGGAAACTTCTGAAGGACTGTTATCAGGGCTTCGACGCCGCCGGTGGACGAACCGATCGCGACGATCTTACGGCCGACCCGGAAATCCGACGTCGGAACGGCGCGGCTCGCAGGCGGTTCGCTCCGCGGCGCGCGATTGTAGCGATGCTGCGAACGGGCGGCGGCCTTCACTTTCTCCGCCAGGTCTCCGAAGGGATGGGCCTCGCCGGGCATCGGCTTGCCGACGCAATCAAAGGCTCCGATCTCCAGCGCGGCAAGCGTCGCTTCGGCGCCCCGGTGGGTCATGGTCGAAACCATGATTACCGGCATCGGCCGAAGCGTCATGATCTTTTCCAGGAACTCCAGGCCGTTCATGTTCGGCATCTCGATGTCGAGCGTGACGACGTCCGGATTGAGCTGCTTGATCGCGGCACGCGCCTCCATGGCGTCCCCCGCCTGGCCGACGACATCGACGTCCGGATCGGAATTGAGGATCGCGCTGATCAGTCCCCGCATGGTCGGGCTGTCGTCGACGACGAGAACGCGGGCAGGTGCACTCACAGCTTGCGCCCTCCCGTCTTTCCGACAAAGCGGTAGGTGGTGATGCCGGTGTTGTCGAAATAGGCCTTCGCGTCGCCGGACACACGCTCGGAATGGCCGATGTAGAGATGGCCGCCTTCCGGCAGAAGATCGGCGAAGCGCGACCAAATGCGCATCTGCGTCGGCTCATCGAAGTAGATGACGACGTTGCGGCAGAAGATGACGTCGAACTTGCCCTTGAACGGCCACTGGGACATCAGGTTCAGTTCGTTATAGGTGATCAAGCGCTTCAGGCGGTCGTCCACCTGGAACTTGCGACGGCCGCCGATTTCAACTTCCTTGAACCACTGCTTGCGTATGTTCGGCGAGACGGTTTCCAAAGCCTGCTCGTCGTAGGCACCCTGACGGGCGATCGCTAGGATCTTCGGATCGATATCGGTCGCGAGGATCTTGAAGTCGTAGTCGAGCACGTTCGGGAAGGCCTGGAACACCGTGAGGGCGATCGAATAGGGCTCCTGGCCGTCCGAGCTCGCGGCCGACCAGATGCGGACGCGGCCGCCCGCCTTGGCGCGGGCTATCAGGCCCGGCAACACCTCGTCGCGCAGATGCTCGAAATGGTGGTTCTCGCGGAAGAACCGGGTGAAGTTGGTTGTCAGGTGCGACAGCATCTCCCGGCGCTCGTGCGCACCCTCGGGAGAGGACACCAACGCGCAATACTCACGGAAGCCACTGAGGCCGAGGTTGCGGATGTGCTTCGACAGACGCGAGTAGACGAGCGAGGCCTTCGAGTCGTTGAGAGCGATCCCGGCATCGGCATAGATCATCGCGGCGATGTCGTTCAGGTCTCGCCGGGTCAGCGGATATTCCCCGCTGGCGAGAATCTCGTCGTCGGATGGTCTGTGGAATGCGGCACTCGCGGGAATCATGCAGCCTCGCTTTCGGTTTCCGGGAAGAGGCCTTCCAGCTCGATCAGGCAGATCATGCGCTTGTCGATCGCGAGAATTCCGCGAGCATACTGCTTCTCTTGATCGGTGGAGATCTCAGGCGTCGGCTGAATGTTCTCGTCGGTGACGGTCAGGATGTCGGAGACGGCCTCGACCAGAAGCCCGACCGTCTTGTTGCGGACCTGGGCGACGATGATCACATGCCTCGCCGTCGGCTCCGATTGCCCGAGACCGAGCCGGAACGAAAGATCGACGATCGGCAGCACCGCGCCGCGCAGGTTGATGACGCCCATGACGAAAGGCGGCGCATGCGGGAGCGGCGTGGCCTGCGTCCAGCCGCGGATCTCGCGAACCGACATGATGTTCACGCAAAATTCCTGATCGCCGATGCGGAAGGCGATGAGCTCCCGACTACCTTGGACAAGATTTTTGATCGCATACGACATGAAACTAACCTGCGACTGCTAAAGACATTTCCGGCTTGAGGGATTGGCCGCGGGAAGCGGCGACGACGGCGTCGACGTCAAGGATCAGGGCAACCCGGCCGTCACCGAGGATGGTGGCTGCGGCGATGCCCGGAACGTGTGTGTAGTTCGCTTCGAGCGACTTGATGACCACCTGACGCTGGCCCTGGATGGCATCGACCATCAGGGCGCGCTGGCCGCCGCCTTCCGATTCCACCAGCAGGGCGACGCCTTCGACCGGGTTGGCCTGGGTGCCGCGGAAATTGAGGATGCGGCCGACGTCCACCAACGGGCAGAAGCTGTTGCGGATGGAAATCAGACGCTGATTGGACCCGAAGGAATGGATGTTCTGCGCCTCCGGCTGGAGGGTTTCGACGATTGCCGTCAGCGGTACGACCAGCGTCTGGCCGGCGACGGTGACGACCATGCCGTCGAGCACGGCCAGCGTCAGCGGCAGGCTCATGGTGAAGGTGGAACCGTGGCCCGGCTTCGAGCTGATGGAGATGCGACCGCCAAGGGCCTGGATCGAGCGCTTCACGACATCCATGCCGACGCCGCGGCCGGAGATGTCGGAGATCTTGTCGGCGGTCGAGAAGCCCGGCATGAAGATCAGGTTGTCGATTTCCTCGTCGGAGAGGTTGGCATCGGCGGCGATCAGATCGTTGTCGATGGCTTTCTGACGAACCCTCTCGCGGTTGATGCCGGCACCATCGTCCACCAGTTCGATGACGATGCGACCGGAGCGATGCTTCGCGGTCAGCTTGACTGTCCCTTCGGGGTTCTTGCCGGCGGCGACGCGTTTCTCCGGCGTCTCGATGCCGTGGTCGACGGCATTGCGGATCATATGGGTCAGGGGCTCGGCGAGCTTGTCGATGACGGTCTTGTCGACTTCGGTGTTTTCCCCTTCCGTGATGAGGCGGATCTGCTTGCCGACCATGTCGGCGACCTCGCGCACGATGCGGGACATGCGCTGGAAGACAGGCTTCACCGGCTGCGCACGGATTGCCATCACCGAATCCTGGATCTCACGGGTGAGCTGCTGCAGCTCTTCGAGACCCATGTTGATCGTCGAGGTGCCGTTGGCATCGTTCTCGATCACGCTCTGCGAGAGCATGGCCTGGTTGATGACGAGCTCGCCGACCAAGTTGATGAGGCGATCGACGCGGTCGAGGTCGACACGGATTGTCTGCCCGGCTGCGGCATTCTGCGCCGCGTTCGCGGCGGCTGCCGCGGCGGCAGGTGCGGCTGCCGGAGCTTCCCTCTTTTCCTGCCGGGCGGCGGCGCCTGCAAGCTGTGTCACATTGGAGGCGGTTTCTGCCGCCGCAACTGCTGCCGCGACATCACTCTCGGGAGCTTTTGCCTCCGACGCTCCGCCCTCATCGAGCAGCGAAAGATCGAAGGGAACCGGAACCATCGGAGGCTCTTCACCCGTCGGGGCAGCCTCTTGCGTCTGCACCTTCACGTCGAGGTCGCAGTCCCATTCGGCAAACTCGAAGACGGTCCGGATCGCATCCTCGCCCTTGTCGGTCGAGAGCTCGATGTTCCAGCTGAAATAGGCCTCTTCCGGATCCATCTCGTCGAGCATCGGAAGAGCATCCATGTCGCAATGAATGCTCATCTCGCCGAGGCGGGAGAGATCGCGCAGCAGCAAGGCCGCGTCGTTGCCCTTGGAGTAGAGATCGCGGCGCGGCTTGAACGCGATGGCGAAGCGCGGCAGTGCCGGTTCATCGTCGAAGGCATCGAAGGAGAACGGGATCGGCTGGAATCCGCTGTCGTCAGTCGGAACAACGGCGGGTGCCTGGGTCGGTGCAGCCGCGGCTGCGACCGGAGCCGCGGCGGGCGGCGCTTCGCCGTTCGCAAGGGCTTCCAGCTCGCGGACGAGGCCGGCGCTGCGCGCGCCGTCGACGCTACCGCCATCGCGGGCGGCGTTGGTGAGGTCGGCGAGCACGTCGGCGGCCCGCAGCATCACCTTCAGCACCTCGTGCGTCGGCTCGAGCTTGTTGGATCGAACGCAATCGAGAGTCGTCTCGAAGACGTGCGCAAAGGATACAAGGTCGTCCAGGCCGAAAGCGCCCGCACCGCCCTTGATCGAATGCACGGCCCGGAACACGGCATTCACCGTTTCCGGATCGCGGTCCCCGTCATTCATCTTGAGAAGACCGGACTCCAGTTCCGCGAGCTGTTCCTCGCATTCCTGGAAGAAGATCTCTTTGATTTCGTTCATATCCATCGGAGGAATTCCCGCTTAGGCAGTTACACGTTCAATCGCATCGATCAGCTTGGTGGGATCGAACGGCTTCACGATCCAGCCGGTGGCACCGGCCTGACGTGCACGGTTCTTCTTCTCCGCGTCGCTTTCCGTAGTGAGCACCAGGATCGGAACCGCACGATATTTCTCGTTGCGGCGGACGCCTTCGATGAAGCCGAAGCCGTCAAGGCGCGGCATGTTGATGTCGGTGACGATCACGTCGGGGTTGGCCTCCTCCAGGATTTCGAGGCCTTCGACGCCGTCTTCCGCCTGCACGGTTTCGAAGCCGGCATTGTTGAGTGTCACGAGCAGCATGTTGCGGATGGTCCTGGAGTCATCCACCGTCAGTACTTTCTTCTTCATTGCCGAATCTCCTTAGCGAGCAGGTGGTCTGCATTCACGCCAATCAATTGAAGGGTCTTCAGGAAGGCCTCCGACGCCTTCACGAACGTGAAAGGCTTCTTGTCGGCATCCCACGCATTCGCTCCCGCCATCAGCACCTGCACGCATTGCGCTCCGACGCGCTTGACTTGCGATGCATCGATGTCGAGCCCGCTGCCGCGCAGGTCCATGAGACTGCTCTTCAGGGCCGAAGCCTCGTTGAGGTCCAGCACCTCGGCCAGCTTCAAGCTCTTGTTTGCGCCTTTCCGTGTTGCCATCAGTTCTTTCCTCGTGTTTCGGAGAGATCGATGTCCCGCCTGGGAAGCCCGCTCGCGGAAGCCGGAAACGGCACCCCGCGGGCCCTTTCGCCCGTCCGAATTCCCCTTGTGTAATGGAAGGTGGTAAACAATCCCCTCAACCTCCCCAGCCGCCGATCTGCATCGGGACATCGAGCCCGAATGCGCCCTCAGTCTCCTCCATGCCCACGTTCGCTGCGGCGGGCAGACGGTCCGCCGAAACGACACCGGCCGACCGGCGCCGTTCGTCCGAAACAACCGCGGAGCTCCTATGCCGGCGCTCGTAGTGGAACTCACGAACCGTCCGGCCGAGCTCCACGATGAGGTTATGCAGATCATCCGCGCCTTCGCTCGAACGACGGGCGAGCTCGGCGCTGGCGTTCACCTCGCCGACGAGACCGGAGACGTCTCCAGCAAGACCGTGAAGCCCGTCCGCCTGAGCCGTCGACCGGCGAGCGATCTCCCCGACCGTTTCGCTGATCCCGCCGACTTCGCCTGCGATACTGCCGATGGCATCCTGCGTATGGGCAACGATCTTTACGCCCGCATCGACCTGCGCCTTGGTGGTGGCGACCAGCGTCTTGATCTCGCGGGCGGCGTCGGCGGAGCGCTGCGCAAGCGCACGGACCTCCTGGGCAACGACGGCAAAGCCGCGCCCGCTGTCGCCGGCACGCGCAGCCTCTATTCCAGCATTGAGGGCGAGAAGGTTGGTCTGGAAGGCGATCTCGTCGATCGCGCCGATGATGCGGCCGATCTGTTCGGCCGAGGTCTCGATGTCCGCCATGGCCGCAATGGCGCGTCCTGCGACTTCGCCGCTGCCCTCGACGGAACGACGGGCCGCGGCAACCGCCGTCTCCGCAGCCTTCGTCTGCTCGGCCGTCATGCGCGCTTCGCTCAACAGGGCCTGCAGCGTGGCGGTAGCCTCCTGCAGCTCTCCGGAATGCTGCCCCGCACGACCCGCGAAGTCGGACGAGGCCGACACGACGGCAGCAAGGGCCGTCTCGGCCGACCGCGCCCTCTCGTCCGAGGAGATCAGCGCTGCCTGCACCTGCTCGAGCGCAGTGTTGAGGTCCCGGGCCAGATCAGCATAGGCTTCCGGCACGTCGCCGGTAACGCGCTGGTCAAGATCCCGATCGGCGAAGGCGCGGATCGTCGGACCGAAGATCGTGTCGACATCGGAGCGTTCGCGTTCGCGCAGTTCGGTGAGCTCGCGGTGATGACGAAGCCGCAGTTCGTTAAAGCGCAACGAGACGGCGATCTCGACATCGACCATGACGACACGCACCAGCACGTCGACGAGTTCGGCGAGTTCACGGGCGCGCTTGCGTCCGGACGGCAGGAAACCCGAGCCTGCGATCTCCTCGAGAACGCCGCCGATCAGGTGTTCGAGCACGACGGCGTGTCCGGCGACATGCCAACGGGGATCGAGCCCCATCTTGCTTTCGCTATCGGAGAGAACCTTGACGCGCTCCGCGTAAAGGCCATCGAAGCGGGCGTCCGTCAGGACATCCCAGTGGGAGGCGAGAAGATCGTGCAGGCGTTCGAGCTGCCGCTCGCTCGTGAAATTCCGGGCCGCATCCGGAAACGTCTGGTAACGCTGGAAGACGTCGCGAAGCCCCTTCTTCATGCTTTCGTCGAGCAGCGGGCGATGCCGCCTCAGCTGCTCGCAGCCCGCCTGTTCGAGCCCGGCAAAGCGCAACCTGTCGCGCAGGCTGCCGCCCTGCGCTCCCGCTGTCCGATCTGCCGGCGAAACCTGCGCCAAGACAATATTCCTCGTTCATGTCCGGCATGCGACCGGACGGACTGAAATGGTCCCGGGATGTCTCGAGTGTCTGCGGACTCACGCCACGTCAAGGAAGAGCGGGCTTTCGCCCGGCGCCCACCGAAGACCGTCCCCTGAACTGCTTCAATGAAAAAACATACCGGACCGAGACCGGTACGACGGGCTGGCGTCATGCCTCGAGGGGATTCACGAGCGGCGAAATCCCATTCCGACGTATCCACCAATCTTTATGGTTAATTGGTTGCCCGAAGGTTAACGAAATCCTTCCGAGGCTTCGCCCGGGCAGAAACCGGGCACTTCGCGGGCATGCTGACCCGCGCGAATACCGCGATGACAGGAACAAAAGCGGCAAGCCCGCATTTCGCCCCTATCGAGACGGAGGATTTGTCTTGGCAGCGCGCGCGATCTGGAGAGGCCATCTTTCGGTCGGGGAACTGATCTGCCCAGTGACGCTCCACGGCGCGGTATCGGAAGGCGAACGCATATCCTTTCACATCATCAATCGCGATACCGGCCACCGCGTGCACCGACGGTATGTCGACAGCGAGACCGGCAAGGCCGTCGAGAACGAGGATATCGTCAAGGGCTACGAGGCGCCCGACGGAGACTGCGTGATCCTCGAACCGGAGGAGATCAAGGCCGCGGTGCCGAAGAGCGACAAGCGGCTGGAAATGCAGACCTTCATCTCCTGCGACAACGTCGACACGACCTTCTTCGAAAGACCCTATTTCGTTGCGCCGGCAGACGAGAGTGCCACGGAAGCCTACGCGCTCATCCGTGAAGCGATGGAGGAGAAGAAGGTGGCCGGCCTCGCGCGGACCGTCCTCTTCCGGCGGGTCCGGACGCTGCTCCTTCGTCCGCACGACAAGGGGATGATCGCGACCACCCTCAATTTCGACTATGAGGTCCGTGACGACGCGGAGATATTCGACGAGATTTCCGATATCCGCGTTTCGGGAGAAATGCTCGATCTCGCCCGCCACATCATCGAGACGAAGATGGGGCATTTCGATCCCGCCGAGTTCGATGACCGCTACGAGGAGGCGGTGGCCGAACTGGTCAAGGCGAAGCTCGCCGGTCGTCGACCGAAGAAGCCAAGGAAGGTCGAGACGGGGAAGGTCACCGACCTTATGGAGGCGTTGCGGCGCAGTGCGGGCGTCCGTGCAGACGCGAAGCGCGGCAAGACGAAAGCCACCGGACGCGAGGCCGGGCAGCGCAGAAAGGCAGGCTGATCCCGTGTCCCTGCAGACCTATCACAAGAAACGGAATTTCCAGCAGTCTCCCGAACCACGCGGAGGCGAGCGCACCGCCTCCGGCAACGGCTTCGTGATCCAGAAGCACGCCGCCCGACGCCTGCATTACGACCTCCGCCTGGAGATGGACGGCGTGCTGAAGAGCTGGGCCGTCACCCGTGGCCCGAGCCTCGTGCCGGGAGAGAAGCGGCTCGCCGTTCATGTCGAGGATCATCCGATCGAATACGGCGGCTTCGAAGGCAGCATACCGAAGGGACATTACGGCGCCGGCAATGTCATCATCTGGGACCGGGGGACGTGGCATCCGCTCGGCGATATGCACAAGGCCTATCGCAAGGGGCATCTCGAATTCGAACTCGACGGGGAGAAGCTCAATGGTCGCTGGCATCTCGTCCGCATGGCCGCCAACGGCGAGAAGCGTGAGAACTGGTTGCTCATCAAGGGAGAGGACGAGGCCGCGCGCAGCGAGGACGACCCGGACATTCTCGAAGAACAGCCCCTGTCCGTGGTCTCCGGCCGCGACGTCAACGACGTCGGGGACCCGCCCAGGAATCCGGCGAAGGCGCGCGGCAAGGGAAAGGACGTGCAGGCGGCAGCGGAAACGGTGATCAATCCAGCGGCGGTCAAGGGATCGCGGAAGGGCCCCATACCAGACTTCGTCGATCCGGAGCTTGCAACCTTGGTCAAGGCAGCGCCGAAGGGCAAGCACTGGCTTCATGAGGTGAAGTTCGACGGCTATCGGCTGCAGGCGAGGGTCGAAGGCGGCCAGGTGCGATTGCTGACACGCAGCGGTCTGGACTGGACCGACCGCTTCGGACGGGCTCTCGTCGCCGAGCTCGAGGCACTTCCCGTGAAGAGCGCGATCCTGGATGGGGAGGTGGTGGTCGAAGGCCAGGCCGGCGCAAGCAGCTTCTCGCAGCTCCAGGCAGATCTGAGCGAAGGTCGCGCCGACCGCTTTCTCCTCTATCTCTTCGACCTCCTCTATCTCGACGGCGTGGACCTCCGAGGTGCAAAGCTGCCGGACCGCAAGTCGCTGCTGCGGCAGGTGCTTCCTCCTAATGCCAGGACCTTGCGCTATAGCGAGGATTTCGCCGAGAGTGGCGAGATGGTGCTCCGCCACGCCTGCCGGCTCAGCCTGGAAGGCATCATCTCGAAGCGGGCGGATGCGCCCTATCGATCGGGACGCGGGCGCGACTGGGTCAAATCGAAGTGCTCGGCGCGCCAGGAACTGGTGATCGGCGGCTACGTCCCCTCCTCGGTCACCCGAGAGGCGATCGGGTCGCTGGTCATGGGGCATTACGATGACAAGGGCCGCCTGTCCCATGCCGGCCGTGTCGGCACCGGCTACAGCGCCGCGGTCTCCAGGGAACTCTACCGCACCCTGAACGACCTCCAGCAGGAGGAGTCGCCTTTTGCCGAGCGCCTCTCCGCGACGGAACGCCGTGATGTCGTCTTCGTTCGGCCGGAGCTCGTCGCGGAAATCGAGTTCCGCGGCTGGACGGCGGATGCTCATCTGCGGCATGCTTCCTTCCGCGGTCTAAGGGAAGACAAGGCGGCGCGCGAAGTGGTGCAGGAAACGACGACCGAGGACGCGAAAGACACGCCGCCGAAGCGCAGCGTGGCGCTCACCCATGCCGACCGTATCTACTGGCCGGAGGCGGGTGTCACCAAGGCCGGGCTCGCAGACTATTATCTCGAAGTCTGGCCGCTGATCGCCCCGTTCATCGTCCACCGGCCGCTGGCGCTGCTCCGCTGTCCGGAGGGCATTTCCGGGTCCTGCTTTTTCCAGAAACACGCATGGCGCGGCATGCGCAAGGAAATCCGGCAGGTCGATGATCCGAAGGAGAGTGGCGACGAACACTACGTCGCGATCGAGGATCTCGACGGACTGCTCGGTCTGGTGCAGGGCGGGGTCCTGGAAATTCACCCCTGGGGATCGACACTCGACGCGTGGGAAGAGCCCGACATGGTCAACATGGACCTGGACCCGGGGCCGGACGTCTCCTGGGAGCGCGTCATCGAGGCGGCGCGCGAGGTGCGCGCGCGCTTCGCCGACATCGGGCTCACCGGCTTCGTCAAGACGTCGGGCGGCAAGGGCCTGCACGTCGTCGCACCGCTGAAACCGAAGACCGAGTGGCCCGAGGTCAAGGCAGCCATGAAGGCGATTGCCGACGCCATGGCGGCGGATTCGCCGGACCGATACGTTGCGACGGTCTCCAAGGCGAAGCGGAAGGGCAAGATCCTGATCGACTATCTGCGCAACGGTCGCGGTGCCACGGCCGTCGCCCCCTACTCTTCCCGCGCCCGTGAAGGCGCCCCCGTGTCGATGCCGCTCGACTGGGAGGAGTTGACGCCGGCTATCGGCCCGGCTCACTTCACCGTCAACAATGCGACGGCTCGCCTCGCACGGCTTTCTGCCGATCCGTGGAAGGATTTCCGTAGCGCCCAAGCCGTGCTCAAACCGGTAAAGCCGACGCAGCGGCGCTAGGTCTCGCGAGCCCGCATGGACAAGTGCGATCCCGAACGATCCTGCCCGTCAACGGGGCGAGGAGCGACGCTCGGACGACAGGCTCTTGCGCAGGGCACTCATGATGTCGATGACGTTGCTTTCCGGCGCCGGTTCTCTCTTCTGCGGTTTCGGTGCCTTTTTTCTTCCCTTCCGACGCGCACGGATGATGTCGTGCAGACGTGCCTCGACGGGGTCGGTCACCATTTCGGGGCTCCATTTCTCCGTCCGCTCGGCGATCACCTTGCGCATCATCGACAGGGCTTTCGCCGACGGCTTCACCTTGTCCGCAGCGGAGAACAGGTCCTGCTCATCACGCACCTCGTCACCAAAGCGCAGTGTCCAGACGATCATACCCTTACCCCGCGGCAGCAGAAGAACGGAATGCTCGCGCCGGTAAAGCACAAGGCGTGAAATGCCGGCCGTTCCGGTGTTCGCCATCGCCTCGCGGATGACGGAGAATGCTTCCTCACTCACCTCGTCGGCGGGTGCGAGATAGTGCGGCTTGTCATACCAGATCCAGCCGATGGAGGAGGCCGGCACGAAACGTGCGATGTCGATGGTGCGCGTGCTTTCCAGCGCCACATCGTCGAGCTCCTCGTCTTCAAAGAGGACGTACTCGCCCTCGCCCCGCGGAAAGCCCTTCAGCTGATCTTCCTCCTCGACCGGCTTGCCGCTCACCGCGTCGACATATTCGCTGACGACCCTGTGGCCGGTACGACGATCGACATTTCGGAAACGCAGCTTGGCCGAGGCGGTGACCGCAGGCGTCATCGTCACACGGCACGTAACGAGCGAAAGCTTCAGGTAGCCTTTCCAGAAGGACCGTTGCTGGGGCATGTGATCCCCTTCCGTCGGTTCCCGTCGCCTTGGTGCAGGCGACGGGAGTCAGTCTTTCCACGAAACAAGAAGGACACTAGTTGCTCGGCGTCTGCTGACCCTGGGGCTGGCCTTCAGTGCCAGTCGATGGCGGCGGAGTGGTGGTTTGGTCGGCCGGCGCAGCCGGAGCCGTCTGCTGAGTCGCAGGCGCCTGTTCGGTCGTCGTCGACTTTTTGCTCTCATCGCTGCAGGCGGCGAGGAATGCGAGTCCGAAGGCAAGAACAATCGTCTTCTTCATGGTCGTTGATACTCCGTTCAACACGTGAAATCATTGCCCCCGCAATTTGTTCCTTCTGCGGCAAAGCAACGAATTGGTGTAGGAGACCGCAAGACCCATGAAAGACCTGACACGACAGGACATCGAAGGACGACTGAATGCCCATCGCGAGCTTCTGGTCACTATCCTTTCCCTTTTGATGAAGGAGCCGGCGGGCGCGCAGATCATCCGCTATCTCGAGCAGGACGACATGCCGCTCGACGGTGCCGAAGATCCCGGGCTCACGCCGTCCGCCGGCTATGCGCGGGAGGCGGTGATGGCCGACGAGGTGCGTGCGGTGCTCGATGCCGCCCGCGCCCGCGCGGCGGCTTCATGAACACCGGCACGCGCAGTCAGCGGCGCACCCGGCCTCAATAGTCCGCGAGAGGGGCGTTCACCGCACGCCGCGGCGGCCAGGGATTGTGAAACATCGCCTCCTCGGGAATCGGATGTCCGTGAAAGAGCGCGTAGTTTACGTGACCCCGCGCGCATTCCGCTTCTGAAATGTAGTCGAGGATGAGGTGTCGCCAGTGTTCGCAGGCGGAAACGTCGGGATCAATCGTTCCGTCGAGCGTGACTTCCGTCGGAACCAACACGTCGGTGTGATAGAGAGCCCCATAGAGACGCTGCGAATAGTCATCGGGAACGTAACGCGGCAACTTCGGTAGCTTCCGCCGTCTTTCCAGCGCGCGAGGATCGTCCTCGCGATTGTGCCAGCTGCAGCTTGGCATGGCGTCATGGCCAATACCGCCATTGCCGATCGACCGAACGGCAGTCTCCATGACCCTGTCGATCGCCTCTGTCAGTGACCCGGAAAGACCACGTTTCACCAGAGAATTCGCCCAATGCCCGGGGCTGTTGACCGAGATCATCAGCCCACCTGGGATTCGCCGATCATGGTTGCGGGTACGATGGGCCGACGGGTAGAAGATATTGATGCCGGCCTTGAAGAGAGCAACACCTCCATCGCGCAGCGGCAGGGATTCCGTGTAGATCACATCCCGTTCGATAGGCGCGTGCTCGACGAGATAGAGATTGGCGATCCGCTCGCATACCGCCAGCAGTGACGGGCCCGGCTTCAGGAACGCGAGACGCGGGCGTTGAACATAATCAGAAAACCGTGCGCCATTCCCTCCGCGGCGTTCTCCTTCCAGGCCCGCCTCGCCCGCTGGATCTTGTCGCGGACATGGTCGTCACCGCAGGCGATCTCGGCCTCGTCAATCCAGCAAACATCGATGCCAATCCCCTGCATGCCGCGTGCACCAAGCCTGCCGAAGAGACAGGGCTGGTGGCGCGACGCCCAGTTCAGGAAGGCCGCGCAGCGGTCTTCACGGCGTTTCAGCGGATCGAGCAATTCGGCGTTGGCAGCGTCGATGTCGGCACCGAAGCTTGTTGCCGGCTCGTGCCTTTCAGCATGTTCGAGCAATTCGTGCAGAGACAGTGCTCGAGAGTATGTTTCCAGGTCGATTAACATGTCGTTCCCCCAAGAAGCTCCCATACATATAAATGACTTGCTCATATAATTTTAAACGTCAAGTAGTAGTTTTACGAAACACCTGTAATGCGCGCAGAAAAATGATACTTTTTGTGCCGGATATCGACAGACGAAGCAATTCCTCTCCGCACCTTCGGAGAGCACTTGATATATGATCGCAGCACACATATCATCCGCAGATGACGAAGACATCAAACATGCTCGGCGCACTGGCCATGGTCCTCGCGGACGACATGCGCGAGGCAGTCGACGAGGCTCTTAGAACCACGGGCGAGACGGCGGCGGCGCTGATTACGCTCGGCGCCCATCCGGGCGTTCAGATCGGCGAGTTGGCGAGGGCGTTGCGTCTCACCCACAGCGGCGCCGTACGCCTCATCGACCGGTTGCAGAAGGAAGAGCTCGTCCGACGCGAGGTGGGCCAGGATTCCCGGACCGTGGTGCTCCGCCTCACGCGGGAAGGAGCCAAGCGCCGACTCGTCGCATTGCGGCAACGGGACCGCGTGCTCGAGCGGGCGCTCGCCCATCTTTCCGACGCGGAGGCGGAGGTGCTCGGCCGCTGCATCGACAAGATGCTGCGCGGCCTCCTGACGAAGAAGGAACACGGCTACCGCTATTGCCGGATGTGCGACGAGGAGACCTGCGTGCCGCAGCACTGCCCGGTCGAGGAACGATGGGAGGAACTGTTCGGATGAGCGAAACGCTTGCTACCCAGCTTGCGCAGGCTCCGGGCAAGCACCGCTGGATCGCCGTTTCCGCGATGATCGGGTCGGCCGCCTGCTGGGGTTTCGCGACCGTCATGTCCCGCGACCTTCTCGACACGATGTCATCGAGTGCGCTGCTGGTCATTCAGCTGACCGCCAGCGTCGCCGCACTTCTGCTCCTCGCCATTCCGAACACGCCTTGGCGATACCGCTCGAGCGGGATCGGCCGCGCCGCATTGATCGGCATCCTCGAGCCGGGACTGACCTACACGATCGGCCTGGTCGGGCTTTCCCTCACCTCCGCCAACAGCGCTTCCGTGATCAGCGCATCCGAACCGGTGCTGATCGTGCTGGTCGCTTGGCTGCTTCTGCGCCAGCGCCCGTCGCGCGGGCTCGTCGCTTGCATCGGTGTCGCAGTCATGGGTCTTCTGCTGGTTTCCGGAGAAGCATTCCTGAAACGTAGCCAGGCAAGCTCCGTCGGCGACGCCCTGATCGTGCTCGCGACATTGTCTGCTGCGAGTTACGTCGTGCTGTCATCGAGGGTAACCGGAGACTTTCCCGCGGCCACCCTCGCCTCGGCCCAACAGACCGTCGGCCTGGCCTTCGCCGTCAGCATCTTCTTCATCGTCCAGACTCTTGGCCTCGAACGCGGGACAATCGCCACGCTTTCGCCCGGAATGCTCGCCTATGCGGCGTTCTCCGGCGTCGTCCAGTATGCGCTTGCCTTCTGGCTCTACCTCATCGGTCTGCGATATCTTTCACCGGCCGCCGCAGGTTTGTGGCTCACCCTCGTGCCCGTTTTCGGGCTCATCGGCGCCTATGTGTGGCTCCGTGAGATTCCGACCGAACTGATGCTCGCCGGCGCGGTTCTGATCATCGGCGCGGTCGTCATGGGCCGCTCCCACAAATAAATAGGCGCGGCTCGATATCGCCGTCTTCAGCGCTCGGGATGGGCGTTATCGATCTCGAAGGCGCGGAAGGGTGCCTTCAGGATCCAGGTCATGCCTTCCCGTCGGTAGTGGAGTTCCACCTTGCCGCCGAAGGCGCTGGCCGCGTGGCGCTCGATGATCGTCGAACCGAAACCACGGCGATGCGGCTCATCGACCGAAGGCCCGCCGCTCTCGGCCCAGCAAATCTCGAGCATCGGCCCGAGATCACCTTCGACGATCTGCCACTTTACAAGAATTCGGCCGGCCGGCACCGAAAGGGCCCCGTATTTCACGGAGTTCGTCCCGAGCTCGTAGAAGACAAGGCCGAGATTCTGCACGGCCTGGGTGTTGAGGGTGAAATCCCTGCCCACGAGAGTCACGCGGTCGCACGAACCGGCAACCGTCGAAAGCTGGAGATTGACGAGCTGCGACAGCGGAATGCCGACCCACTGTTCGCGTGCGAGCGCCTCGATCGATCGTGCGAGACCTGAGAGCCGGCCGGAAATCGCCGCCTGAAACTCCTCCATGTTGCTGCTCTTGCGGGAGATCTGGCGCATCATCGACTGCACCAGAGTGAGGATGTTCGTCGTGCGGTGGACGAGTTCGTTGAGGACCAGGTGGACGCGATCCTCTGCCTGTCGCCGGTCGAAAGACGCGTTGGAAAGTGCGATGGCAACCTGATTCGCCTCGGTGATCTTCGTTATAACCGGCGAGGCAATCTCCCCTTCGCCGATCTGCTCGGCCATGGCGGTGATCTGCCTGATCGACCTGCGCAGCTGCTGGGCGACGGCCCAGGCCACCAACAGACTGGCGACCAACAGGATGGAGCTGCCGAAGAAGAGACGGCGCCAGGTGCTCATGAGCGTTTCCTGTGCGGAGGAGATCGGACCCCAGGTGACCGTCCGCCAGCTCCAGTCGGGGATACGGTAGTAGCCGACCAGTGTCTGCGGATCCGACTGCGGCACGACCGCACTATCGTTGCCCCCCGTCATCACGTCTACCATCTCTTTCGGAAACGGGGTCCCGGAGGGCTGATTGGCCGGCCCGGTCGACGCCACCACATCGCCGTTTGCGTCGATGATCGCCGCCGACCAGCCGGGCGGCAGCGCATCCGTCGCCGTCATGCTCGACAGGTCACCGGCGTCCTGGGCAAGGATCATCGCCGCGGCATTGGGTGATTGTTCCCGTGTCAGCGGCATGGTGACGTTGAACACCCAGCGCTGGCTCGTCGCACCGAAGAAGATATCGGAGACCTCGATCTGCCCCGACGAGAGCGCGGACTGCAAGGCGGGTAGGTTGGACATGCGCTGCAGAGGCTTGCCCGGCGGCACGCGCGTATTCATGAGCTGCTCACCCTGCCTGTCCACGAGCAGGACATAGAGCGAGCTCGCCCGCAGGCTCGATGCGGTACGCTCCTGAAAGGCGACGAGATCGCCAGACTTGAGTTCGGGCGAGGTCGACAGCAACCGCAACGTGGTGGCCATCTCTTGGAGCCGACGTTCGACGCTGCGGCCGATAACCTGGGCATCCTGGGCCGTTTCACGACGCAGCGTCGCGCGCTCGCCGTTCTCAAGCTGCACCAGCAGAAAGACCACGAAGCCGAGGAACGGCAAGATTGTAAGCGCCGCTATCGCCATAAGATAGACGCCGAGCGACGTGGTCGGAAAGAATCGGGATAAACCGCCTGCCGCCTTAGATCGTGCGGACCCTCTGGGAAGCGTAAGCAACATCGTACGCCATGACATCCTCGCCCTTTCTCCAGCCCTGAACATTAGTGATAACGCAGGTTCCCGCCACTGCCAACCACTACACGGCCAAGTTTCGGAACAATTCCGTTCGACAACTGGTTCGGTCGCCAGACGGGCGAAGTCGCATAGCGGCGCGCCCATTCCGAGAACCTTCGGCAACCGAGAAAGGACACAGCCATGGACGAACTTCGCGGCGGCAGGACCAGAACGGCAAGTGAGCAACGCGACATTCAGGAGGAGGTCGCGAACGCCGACGCACGCCACGGAAAATCGAACGGCGGCGGCGGCGGTGCCGTGCAGGCCGGCGCTCGGCGCTATCCGGAACCGCCGTTTCCGGCGCAGCACGAGCCCAAACCGGGCATGGAATACCGCCTAGATCCTCCACCCATGTACGACGCTCCCTTCTACAAGGGCTCGGGCAAGCTCGACGGCATGGTTGCCGTGATAACGGGCGGCGATTCGGGGATCGGCCGGGCGGTCGCAATTCTCTTCGCCCGCGAAGGCGCGGACGTGACGATCTCGCATCTCGCCGAGGACCGCGACGCGGATGAAACACGTCGCGCAGTCGAAGCGGAAGGACGTCGCTGCCTCGTCAGCCGCGGAGACGTGCGCGATCCGGACTATTGCAGGGAGGTGATCGACCAGACGGTGAAGACATTCGGCAAGATCGACATTCTCGTCAACAATGCCGCCTTCCAAGTGCATTCGAAAACGATCGAGGAAATCTCGATCGAGCACTTCGACATGACCATCAAGACCAATCTCTACGGCTATTTCTACATGGCCAAGGCGGCCGTGCCACATCTCGGGGAAGGCTCGTCGATCATCAACACCGGTTCCGTCGTCGGGCTCGTGGGAAGTGCCGCACTTCTCGACTATTCGATGACCAAGGGCGGGATTCACTCGTTCACCCGCGCGCTCGCCTCCAACCTGGTAAGCCGTGGCATACGCGTGAACGCGGTCGCTCCCGGCCCGGTATGGACACCGCTCAACCCGTCCGACAAGCAGGCCGAGCAAGTCTCGCAGTTCGGCTCCAAGGTGCCGATGAAACGTCCGGCGCAGCCGGAAGAACTGGCGCCGGCCTACGTCTTTCTCGCCTCTCCGCAGTGCTCCAGCTACATCACCGGGGAGATCCTACCGATCATCGGCGGCTACTGACCGCGGTTGAACAAACGCGCCTGCCGCGCGTTTCCCCTCGGAATGACTCGGGGCAGGACAGGAGGCGCGACATGGTTTTCAAGCCACAGCGTTTTTTCGGCGAAAAGCCCGTGGTGGACACCGAGATCGGCAATCGCGAACCGCTGGAAACGGCGGTGGCGCGGTTGCTGGCCGTCAGCGAGGGCGTCGACGCGAGTGACATCTCCGTAACCGCCACCGGGAGCATGGTCTTTCTTTCCGGCGGCGTGACGTGGGCGGAGGAAATCGACCGTGCCGTCGAGGTCGCCCTGTCCGTTCCCGGCGTCGAGAAGGTCAACGTCGATCTGGTGGCGGAATACGCGCGCAAGCCTGACGACGTTTGACCGTCCAGGGGACGCGTCATGACAGGCTACATACGGAGTGACGGTTGGTGCCCGGCGATGAGGAGCGGAAGGGAAACGCGCGATCACGGCATTGCAGAGGCTTTCGACGCTCCGGCAACCGGACCGCCGGCGCCCGGCTGGCTCGTCGATTGGGAGGACCAAGCAATCTCGACCCGGCTGGCGCTCGGTCACTTCGACGGGCTGGAGGTCGTGGAGGAAGCGGGAATGCTGGGTCGCTGGCGCGGTCGGGGCCTGCCGACAGGCCATCCGCTCGACGGCATGCTCGGGGCACTCTCCTGGTATGGCAAGGATTTCCGCTCGTCCGAGGACGTAGACCCCCTGCTCTTCCGCCGTCGGAGCGGCAAGCTCTATGCACTCGACCCAGCCCGCATTCCCCTCCGGCGTCTCCAGCGCAGCCCCCGCCTGTGGCTCGGTCCGGTCCCCGTAATGCTGTTCCGTCGCTTCGGCCATCTCTTCGCGACAAGTGAGCCGGCTGCACGGTTGAGGAGCCTCGCTTTCCGCGGCGTCGTCAGTGCCGCGATGGTCTACGACTCGCTGCCGGTAATCGATTGCTTCCGGCGGATCGACGCAATCCGTGTCCTCGGGCTGATGGACCTGCGCGGCATGGAACAACCGTTTTTCTTCCTTCTCCGGCGGGAGGCGGATGCCGGCGCCGCGCCGATGCGTTATGGAGACGCAAGCCCGGGCATCTGAATTCCGCCTGATTTTGGCAGCATGGCGAGAGGAAGCGGCATTGCCCGCGGGAGACCGCCGGCAGCCATTGCAATCTCCGCGAGATTCTGCTGAAGCTTGCCGCAGCGGACGGCGAGAAAGCCAGCGGTTTCCTAGAGTGCCAGGGGGATGAATTGACTGCCACATTGCAAGAGACGCGACGCCCCCTGGTTGCCGCGGCCTTGAGGCAAACCAGAGCCGCGTTCTCCGGCATCGTTGCCCTCAGCGCCGTGACCAACATCCTGATGCTCACCGGGCCGCTCTTCATGATGCAGGTCTACGACCGGGTTCTGGCGAGCCGCAGCGTGCCGACGCTGGTGGCCCTCTCGATGCTTGCCGTCGCTCTCTACCTGTTCCAGGCACTGTTCGAAGTCATCCGTTCGCGCATTCTTACACAGATAGGTCAACGTCTCGAAGAGGAACTCGGCAGGCCCGCCTTCGACGCCGTCCTGAAGCTGCCGCTTCGGCTTTCGAAGAAGGAACCCGTGCCGCAGCCGCTGCGCGATCTCGATCAGTTGCGCGGCTTCATGAGCGGGCAGGGACCGATCGCGATTGCCGACCTGCCTTGGTTGCCGCTCTATCTGGTCATCCTCTTCCTCTTTCATCCGTATTTCGGTTGGCTCGCCGTCGCAGGGGCCGTCGCGCTGATCGCGCTGACCCTCACCAGCGAAGTGATGCTACGGGAACCGATGCGGCTTCTCTCTGTACTTGCGGCGAAACGCTCCGACTACCTGGAAGCCGGACGGCGCAACGCCGAGGTCCTGCAGGCGATGGGCATGCGTGAAGCCTATGCCGCTCGCTGGGACACGACCAATGCCGACTTCATCGAGAAGCAGCGACGCGCCGGCGACGTCACCAGTTCCTTTTCCGCGGCCTCCAAGATCTTCCGGCTCGCACTCCAGTCAGGCGTTCTGGCCCTCGGCGCCTGGCTTGCGATCCTGCAACTCGCCTCCCCCGGCGCCATGATTGCCGCTTCCATCCTGACCTCCCGGGCGCTCGCGCCGATCGAGCTGGTGATCGGCCAGTGGCGCGGCTTCGTGAACGCCCGCCAGGCGCGCCGCCGGCTCGAGGACGTTCTCGAAAAGCTGAAAGCCGGCACCATGCCGATGGCCCTGCCCGCACCGCGCCGGACGATTACCGCAGCCGCGCTTACGATCGTCGCGCCGGGCACGACTGCGATCATCGTGCGGGATGTCGGCTTCGAGCTGAAGGCCGGCCAGGGACTCGGGATCATCGGGCCGAGCGGCTCGGGCAAGTCGACGCTGGCGCGTGTTCTCGTCGGCGTGTGGCCGGCCGCCCGCGGAACGATACGCCTCGACGGCGCCGAACTCGCCCAATGGGATCCCGAGGCACTCGGATCCTCCATCGGCTATCTGCCGCAGGACGTCGAACTCTTCGACGGCACCATCGCCGAGAACATCGCCCGCTTCTCGCCGCAGGCGAAGCCGGAGGCGATCATCGAGGCGGCGACGATGGCGGGCGCCCACAGCCTGATTCTCTCCATGCCGGACGGTTACGACACCCGCATCGGTGCCGGCGGAGCAATCCTGTCGGCAGGGCAGCGACAGCGCATAGGACTTGCCCGCGCCCTCTACGGCACGCCTTTCCTCATCGTTCTCGACGAGCCGAACGCCAGCCTCGACGCCGAAGGGGAAGCCGCCCTCACCAATGCCATCATCGCCGCCCGCAAGGCGGGCTCGGTCGTGATCGTCATCGCCCACCGCCCGAGCGCGCTCGCCGCCGTCGATCATGTCCTCGTGCTCAGCGAGGGACGGATGGTCGCCTTCGGTCCGCGCGACGAAGTCCTGCGCAAGACGACGGTTCGCGCCGTTTCGGAGAATCCATGACAGACAGTCCGCGCAAGAGCCGGGCCTCCCGCTCCATCGCCCGCTCCATGACGGTCGCCGTAGCGGCGATCGCCGTACTCATCCTCGGGATCGGTGGCTGGGCCGCGACCAGCAGGCTCGCGGGCGCCGTGGTCGCACCGGGCATGGTGGTGGTCGAAGGCAACGTCAAACTGGTGCAGCACCGCAGCGGCGGTATCGTCGGCGAAATTCACGTCAAGAACGGCTCGCGGGTCGCCGCCGGCGACCTCCTGATCCGCCTCGACGATACGATCACCCGCGCCAACCTCGCGGTGATCACCAAGCAGATCGACCAGCTGACTGCGCGTCGCATGCGGCTTGCCGCCGAGCGCGACGAAGCGGCAGACGTAACGGTGCCCGACGAGCTGAAGGCACGGTTGTCCGAACCGGACGTCGCCGATTACGTGAAGGCAGAGGAGGCTCTGTTCAAGGCCCGCAAGCGCACGATCGAGGGCCAGAAGGCGCAGCTCCGCGAGCGGATCGGCCAGATTCGGCAGGAAACGGACGGTCTCGTTGCGCGTCGCGCCGCCAAGGACGACGAGCTGAAGCTCATCGACGAAGAGCTGGCGGGCGTCGTGACGCTGCACGAAAAGCAGCTCACGCCTTTCTCACAGGTCGCCGCACTCCAGCGCGTGAAGGCGCAGCTCGCCGGTGAACGGGGCCAGCTCACCTCCGACATCGCGCGCGCGGCGACGCGCATCACCGAAACCGAGCTGCAGATCCTGCAGCTCGACCAGGATCGGCGTGCCGAGGTGCTGACGGAGCTCAGGGATATCGACAACAAGCTTGCCGAGCTCGCCGAACAGCGGGTGGCCGCCCTCGACGAACTGAAGCGCGTGAACATTCTCGCGCCACAGGCTGGCCTCGTGCATGAATTGACTGTGCATACGATTGGCGGCGTGATCGCACCGGGCGAGACCATCATGCAGATCGTTCCGGTGAACGACGCCCTCGTCGTCGAGGCGCGCGTGCGCCCGGCCGACATCGACCAGCTGCATGCCGGCCAGCAGGCGGTGCTGCGCTTTTCCGCCTTCAACCAGCGCACGACGCCCGAAATCTTCGGGACGGTCGAGACGATCGGCGCCAATCTCAGCGCCAGCAAGGAGACGGGCGAAACGTGGTATACCGTGCGCATCGAGATGTCGCGCGATGAAATCGCCCGCCTGGGCAACCTCGTCCTGCAATCGGGAATGCCGGTCGAAGCCTTCATCGAGACCGGCGAGCGCACGGCACTTTCCTATCTCACAAAGCCATTCGCCGACCAGATCGCCCGCGCCATGCGAGAGGATTGAGGGGCGCCCGGATCGCTCTAGCAGTGGTTCACGTCGGTGGCGCAGTAGTAGTTGCCCGGCGTGCCGCAGCAATAGGGCGTTTCATCGCTGCAGTATTCGCCGCTGGCGGCCGGGCATTCATTGCCGGTCGCGACCTCGACGCCAGCCGGCGGGCAGCCGCGGGACGATACGCTGCCATCGGTACAGGTCTGGATCGGCCTCTGGTCGGTCGAATAGAAGGCGAGCAGAGGCGCCTCGGGCGACCGATCGCCGGCATCTGCCGCCGCAACACCCCCGGCCCCGGCGAGAACGGCAATGGCAAGCATTCGCGCAAAGGGAAAGAACCTGATCATCGAAACCTCCTGCGAAACGAGGCCGATACGATAGGTCCTTATTTCATACGTTACTACAGTGCAAATTCAGGGAGCCAGACAGGGCGATGCGGCTACGAGGCGATTGCAGTTGTGTCTGTTTGCTAAATAAAAATGGTGCCCGGAGGCGGATTTGAACCACCGACACGCGGATTTTCAATCCGCTGCTCTACCAACTGAGCTATCCGGGCATCAGGCTCGACTTGCAAGCCGTCCGATCCTTTTCGGGATCGGCGGGGGCGTTTTGTCCCCCGGAGCGAGCGCGGTTATAGCATCTTGTTCGGCCATGTCCAGCACCAATCGGCACTTTTTTGACAGCATCGCTACAAACGCGGAAAAACAAGGTATTCCAATGAGTTCGATGCAGGATCGACGCGGCCTCAGTCGCGGTTTTCGTCATCCGCCCGGGATTCGTCCTCGGCGACCGGGATCGCATAGCTGCCCTTGAGCCAGCGCGAGAGGTCTAGCGTGCGGCAGCGTTCCGAGCAGAAGGGATAGCTCTCGCGGCTCGAGGGACGGCCGCATTCCGGGCAGGGCCGCGTCTTGCGCAAGGGTTCAACCTTGCCCTTGCCGCCGGAGGTGTCTTCCGCCATCGCCTCAGCCCTCCTTCCACGCCGCCTGGACATCGAAGCCCTCACCCGCCAGCAGCTGGGTGGTCTCGAAGAGCGGCAGCCCGACGACATTGGTATAGGAGCCGACGAGCTTCTGCACGAAGCAGCCGGCGAGCCCCTGAACGGCATAGGCCCCCGCCTTGCCGCGCCACTCGCCGGAGGCGAGATAGGCTTCGATCTCCGCTGTCGACAACCGCTTGAATCGCACTTTGGTCTCGATGACCTTGTGGCGGACGGCGCCGTCGGGCGTGATGAGGCAGATGCCGGTGAACACCCAGTGGCCGCGGCCGGAGAGCAGATGCAGGCAGGAGGCGGCTTCCTCGATGAATTCCGCCTTGGGAAGGATGCGGCGGCCGACGGCGACAACGGTGTCGGCGGCGAGAATGTAGGAGCCGTCCCAGTAGAAATCGCCCTTGACCGCATCATGGGCGGCACGCGCCTTTTCGGTCGACAGCCGGCGCGCCAGCGAGCGGGGATGTTCCGCCTTCTTCGGCGTTTCGTCGAGGTCCATGGGCATCAGCCGTGCGGGCTCGATACCGGCCTGCATCAGGAGATCGACGCGGCGCGGGGAACCGGAGGCCAATATCAGCTTCTGTGTCGGATCCATGGGTCCTCGGGCGTCTGCCTGCTTGAAATCGTCCGCTTACTTGAAACGATAGGTGATGCGGCCCTTGGTGAGATCGTAAGGGGTCATCTCGACGAGCACCTTGTCGCCGGCGAGAACGCGGATACGGTTCTTGCGCATGCGGCCGGCCGTATGGGCGATGATCTCGTGCTCGTTTTCGAGCTTCACGCGGAAAGTGGCGTTGGGCAGCAATTCGGTGACGACACCGGGGAATTCGAGGACTTCTTCTTTTGCCATAGAGGGGTTGTCTTTCTGTCTGTTGCTTCGGGCCGCCTGCGACCCCGAAATGTGCGCGGAAACTACACAATCACCGCGGTTTTGTGAACCTTGTAGATCGCGCTTTCGCAATTTGTTTCAATGGATGCTCATTCACCTCGATGCGGCCGCCACGAGCTCCTCGCGGATTCGCCGCTCGATGCGGTCGCGCACCTCGCGATAGGCGGCGAGAATCTGCTCACGCGTCCCGGTCGCGACCGTCGGATCGGGCATCGGCCAGTAGACCACCTCGACAGCCGAGGAACGGGTGAGCTCGAGCGCCGCGTGATGCGCCTCGGGCGCGAGCGTGACGACGAGATCGAAGAAATCATCCTCGAGTTCGTCCAGCGTCTGCGGCTGGCGCCTGCCGAGCGAAAGCCCGATCTCTTCCAGCACAACGTCGACGAAGGGATCGCGCTCTCCCGACCGGACGCCGGCGGACGCCACGTAGACGCCCTGCGGCAGGAGCTTGCGGGCGATCAGTTCGGCCATCGGGGACCGGATCGCGTTCATGCCGCAGATGAAGAGGATCGCACCCGGCCCCCTCCTCCCGCTGCTCGGCGCCTCCTCCGCCATTGCGGCTACCCCCGCCAATAGAGGACGCAGACCAGGGTGAAGAGCCGGCGGGCGGTGTCGAAATCGATCCTGATCTTACCGGACAGCCGGTCCATCAGAGTCTGGGACCCTTCATTGTGGATGCCGCGACGGCCCATGTCGATCGCCTCGATCTGGCTGGGGGTCGAGGAGCGGATCGCCTCGTAATAGCTCTCGCAGATCATGAAGTAATCGCGGATGATCCGCCGGAACGGCGTGAGCGAGAGGATATGGGTCGCAACCGCCTCCTCCTTCTCCGTCTTGATGGAGAAGACGAGCTTGCTGTCGACCAGCGACAGATAGAGCTTGTAGGGGCCGCCGGGATGGCCAACCGGCTCGAAGGAATTCTCCTCGATGAGATCAAAAATGGCGACCGCCCGCTCATGCTCGACATCGGGCGTCGAGCGCCCGATCGTTTCGTCGAGGATCACGTCGCAGAGCCGGTAGTCGCCCGTGGCCATCGCTCAGCCTTCGAGATTGAGCCGGATCGCAACCGATCGCGCGTGCGCGTCGAGCCCTTCGCTGCGGGCGAGCGCGATCGCCGCGGGTGCGAGGCTGCGCAACTGGCCGGGGCCGAGTCTCAGGATCGAGGTACGCTTGACGAAATCGAGCACGGAAAGGCCAGAGGAGAACCGCGCCGAACGGGCGGTCGGCAGGACGTGGTTCGAACCGCCGACATAATCCCCGATCACTTCCGGCGTATGGCGACCGACGAAGATCGCTCCCGCGTTGCGCACGCCGGCCATCAGCGCGTCCGGATCATCGACGGCGAGTTCGAGATGCTCCGGCGCGATGCGATTGGCGAGCGGCAGTGCGGCCTTCAGGTCCGGCACGAGGATGATGGCGCCGAAATCCGCCCAGCTCGCCGCGGCCGTCTCCGAGCGCGAGAGCGATTTCAGCTGTCGCTCGACGGCGGCCTCGACCGCTCTGGCGAGCGGCAGATCATCGGTGATCAGGATGGACTGGGCGCCACGGTCATGCTCGGCCTGGGCGAGTAGGTCGGCGGCGAGCCAGTCGGGGTCGTTGTTCGCGTCGGCGATCACCAGCACCTCGGAGGGGCCGGCGATCATGTCGATGCCGACAGTGCCGAAGACCTGGCGCTTGGCGGCAGCCACATAGGCGTTACCGGGGCCGACGATCTTCGCGACCGGGGCGATCGTCCCGGTGCCGTAGGCAAGTGCGGCAACAGCCTGTGCGCCGCCGATCCGGTAGATTTCCGTCACGCCCGCGATCCGTGCGGCGGCAAGCACGGTCGGATTGATGTCGCCGCCGGTCGCCGGCACGGTGATGACGATGCGCTCGACACCGGCAACCTTTGCCGGCAGGGCGTTCATCAGAACCGAGCTCGGATAGCTCGCCGTTCCGCCCGGAACGTAAAGGCCGACGGCCTCGATCGCCGTCCAGCGCGAACCGAGACCGACGCCGAGCGTGTCCTCGTAGATGTCGTCCTTCGGCATTTGGCGGGCGTGGTGACGCTCAATGCGCTCGGCGGCAAGCTTCAGTGCATCCATGACCTCCGGCTCGACCTTGGCGACCGCCGCCGAAATCTCGTCCTCGGTGACGCGCATGCCAATGCTGGAGAAATCGACGCCGTCGAAACGGAGCGAGTATTCCGCGAGCGCCGCGTCGCCGCGCACCCTGACGTCCTCGATGATGGCACGCACCACGTCGTTGACGTCGGCGGAAACCTCCCGCTTCGTCGTGAGGAAGGCGGCGAACCGTCCCTCGAAATCCTCGGCTCCTTGTTCAAGCCAGATTGCCACGTCCTGCTACCCCTCTCATAGGCCCGTCATCGAGCCCTGACATCACCCCGGATGACCGGGCTTGCGGGAGGTTTCCCACGCCGCGCCGGTATCTGCAAGCTGCCCTTCAATACATTCGACGTCGAGCGCGATCATGCCGCCGCCGGCAAGCACCAGTTCCAGAACGCCACCCGGTCCCTCACCCTCCTGACGGAAACGAAGGGCAAGCAACGAATGGACATCATCGTTCCTTGTCCGGTCGATGCCGGCCGAGCGCACTGCCTCCACCCGTTTGAAGGTGAGGACCGTCCGCCTGCGCTCGAAACTCCTGCGCTTCGGCTCGGTCCGCTCCCAGACGAAGCGGTTGGCCACCAGCGAAAACTGGCGTGTGCGCGGCAGATAGGCGATGTCGCCGACCTTGAAGACCGCGTCCTGCATGTGCGCCGAGATCACGGCGAGGTCGTCACTGTCGAGAGCGAGAAGCTTGAGATCCGTCATAACACCGATTCCCGATTGGGCCGGAGACGATCCGGCCCTGCCATCTTCCCTTCCGACATAGGAAGCCGCAATGCAAGAGGCAACGCCCGGGGCGCTGCCGGCAGGCGGTTTTTCAAGGCGTTAATCGCTGATGCGCTCGACGATCGCGCCGCACCGGCCGAGCTTTTCCTCCAGCCGTTCGAAACCGCGATCGAGGTGATAGACGCGGGAGACGAGCGTCTCGCCCTCGGCGGCCAGGCCGGCGATAACCAGCGACACCGAGGCACGCAGGTCGGTCGCCATGACCGGTGCGCCACGCAGGCGGTTGACGCCCTCGATCCTGGCCGTCTGGCCCGAAAGCGTAATCTTGGCGCCGAGACGGGCGAGTTCCTGCACATGCATGAAGCGGTTCTCGAAGATGGTCTCGGTGACGTGCGAGACACCGTCCGCCCGCGTCATCAGCCCCATGAACTGCGCCTGCAGGTCGGTCGGGAAGCCGGGGAAAGGCTCGGTGACGATGTCGACCGGGCGGATATCGACGCCGTTGCGAACTACCCGGATACCGTTCTCCACCGGCGTGACAGTCGCACCGGCGCGCCGAATGGCCTCGAGCGCGGTGTCGAGTAAGGAGGCGTCCGTGCCTTCGAGCACGACATCGCCCCCGGTCATGGCGACCGCCATCGCATAGGTGCCGGTCTCGATGCGGTCCGGGAGCACGCGGTGGCGGGCGCCCGAAAGGGCCTCCACACCTTCGATGACGATGGTCGAGGTGCCGGCGCCGGATATCTTCGCACCCATGGCATTCAGACAGGCGGCGAGATCGACAATTTCGGGCTCGCGCGCGGCGTTGTTGATGACGGTCTTGCCGCGGGCGAGCGAAGCGGCCATCAGCATGACGTGCGTCGCGCCGACCGACACTTTCGGGAAGGTGTAGGTACCGCCGACGAGGCCACCCTTGGGCGCCCGCGCTTCGACATAGCCGCCATCGATCTCGATCATCGCCCCGAGCGCCGTCAGCCCCTCGATGAAGAGGTCGACGGGGCGTGTGCCGATCGCGCAGCCGCCTGGTAGCGAGACGCGCGCCCGACCCTCACGGGCGAGCAGCGGACCGATGACCCAGAAGCTTGCACGCATTTTCGAGACCAGTTCGTAGGGAGCCGTCGTGTCGACGATCGTGCGACAGGTGAAATGGATGGTGCGGGAATAGGAGCCGTTCTGGTGCTCACGGCGGCCGTTCACGGAGACATCGACGCCATGATTGCCGAGAATGCGCAGAAGAAGCTCGACGTCGGCAAGATGCGGCACGTTTTCGAGCGTCAGCGTGTCGCTCGTCAGCAGCGAGGCAATGATCAGCGGCAGTGCGGCGTTTTTCGCGCCGGAAATCGGGATGACCCCATTGAGCGCGTTACCGCCGACAATCCTGATACGATCCATATGATCCTACGGGCCCCGCCCGCCTTTCTCTCGTTATTCCCGTTCCCGCCCTCGCGAGAGCGTCGCTCTTTAGACGAAAAGAAGACCGCGTTCAATTCGGCCGGGCGGCCGACGCGGTCCGGCACGCACTAAACATCGTCTTTGGTCGATTTTGCGGCAGGCAATCCTTCCGCCTCGTCGGCCGCTCCGGCACGACGGGCACGAAGCTGCTGTTTGCGGCGACGCAGGTTTTCCTTGAGCTTTTCGGCAGCCCGCGCCTTGCGTTCGTCCGCCCTCGACGCGGAGGAGCCTTTCGCCAGGGCTCGCCCTCGCGAAAGTTCGCCGGCGACCTGTGCCTCGCCGCCTGCCGTCGATTCGGTGGTTTCCTTCGTCATTGCCGCTTGATAGCGGAAAACCCGGCATTCCAAAAGGGTTCGCGCAGCACGCCCGGAAATCTTGCACGGAAGTTCGAATTTGCGGCTTGCACTCGTCGGAAACCTGTGGCAATAGGCCCGCACGCTTCGAACGGCGCACTGCGCCCGACACTGCAAGCTGCTATAGCTCAGGGGTAGAGCACTCCCTTGGTAAGGGAGAGGCCGAGAGTTCAAATCTCTCTAGCAGCACCAGTTTTCCAGTTTATCCCAAGACCTTCCCCGCCATCGCCGTTTCTGCAGTCCTGCAGAAAATGCCGCAGGCGAAATACTCTTGCAGCATTGGCGAGCGGTTCGAAAGCACCTACATCAGGTGTGACTGCGCTGCGGCCGCATCGCCTCTTGACGATCTCCAGCCGTTCAGTGAAAAACAGCGTGGTCCCGCGGTCCGGTTTGCCGGCTGCCGCGGCCGAACCTCTGGTGCCGGGCCCCTCTGGCGAGAGTTTACGGCGCTCTCGTGATGTCGGTACCGCCAGCAAGATGAGCCGGCGGATTCAAAAATCATGTCGATTTCGACCATGCCTCACCCGCATGCCTGCGTCGCCAGTGCATGCCTTGGGCAACCCATATTTGATATTCACTGCAGGAGGGCGAGCCGATGAACGCGACCCCTGCCCAAAAGGGAATGCTCGACTACTTCAAGTGGGCCTTCATCATGACGGCTGTCGGCCTGGTACTCGGCGGCTGGCTCGGCTGGCAGTCCACCGGCACGATCGGCGGAATGGCCACGGTCTTCTTCATCTGCGCCGTGCTCGCCGTGCTCGAAATATCGCTTTCCTTCGACAACGCGATCGTCAACGCCAACAAGCTCAAGGACATGACGCCCGCCTGGCAGCATCGCTTCCTGACCTGGGGCATCGTGATTGCGGTGTTCGGCATGCGCATCGTCTTCCCGCTGGCGATCGTGGTGATCGCCGCCGATCTCGGGCCGATCCAGGCCTTCCTGCTCGCCGCGCGTGAACCGGCCGAATATGCGCGCATCATGAACGACGCACATCTGCCGATCGCCGCCTTCGGTGGCACTTTCCTGATGATGGTCGGCCTCACCTACTTCTTCGACCACGAGAAGAACGTGCACTGGATTGACGTCATCGAGAAGCACATGGCGCGCTCCGCGACCATCAAAGGCATCGAAATCGGCCTGGTGCTGCTGATGATCCTGCTCTTTTCCTATCTGCTCGAAGGTGCGGAGGCGGTAACCTTCGTCTACTCGGCGATCTACGGCCTCGTCACCTTCCTCGCCGTCGAGGTGATCGGCGGCCTCCTCGACGCCTCGCAGAGAACGATGGTGGAAGCGGCGAAGGGCGGCCTTGGCGCCTTCATCTATCTGGAAGTGCTGGACGCGAGTTTCTCGTTCGACGGTGTTATCGGCGCCTTCGCACTGTCGCAGAACCTCTTCGTCATCGCGATCGGGCTCGGCATCGGCGCCATGTATGTCCGTTCGATGACGATCATGCTCGTCGAAAAGGGGACGCTCGCCGAATACCGCTACCTGGAGCACGGCGCCTTCTACGCGATCCTGATCCTCTCGGTGATCATGTACTGCCAGACCATGCTGCACATCCCGGAGGTGATCACCGGGCTCGGCGGCGCAGGGCTCATCGGCATCTCGCTATGGTCGTCGATCCGCTACAACCGGATGGAGCACCTTCGCGAGCGCGAGGCGGTCGCCGAGAACATCTGAGAATTCTCTCGTAGACAGGTTGCGGCCGCCCTCCGGGGCGGCCGTCCCATCATATCCACCAATCAGGCCATGCTCAACCGCAGGCATTGCGGGCATAGACCTTGCGGTCATCCTGCTTCAGGACCCAGCCCCGATAGGTCTTCATCTTGACCTCGCACCAGACGGTCGTGCCGTTCTGCTCGACGCACCCCACGATCTCCAGGCATTGCCCTTTCTCCACGCGCCCGAGGACGGCACCCTCGGTGCCGGGCATGGCGCGGACGTTCATGCGCGTCACCATGTGGATCGAGGTGATGCCTGCGGCGACGTCCGGCGCACCGATGTCGTTCGGCTGGGCGCAGCCGCCGCCCGCATAAGGCAGGCATCCGGCCCTGCCGGCGGCGGACTCCGGCTGAAGCTCCGGCTGCGGTTCGGCCACGTCGGAGTGCACGACCTGCAGGGTCTCACCGTCCAGCGTCATGCCGACATAGATGCCGGGCTGCTCCTTGTCGGCACGCGCAATCTGTTCGAGGCCGGACGCGGTGGAATAGAAGATGATGGTGCCGTCGCCATTGTTCATCGAGTAACCGGAGATCGCCTTCAGGTTTTCCGGGCAGGCGAAATCGTGCTGCGTGACGGCAAAGATGCCCTCGGCTACAGGATCCTGGTCAAACGAGATGTGGCAGGATCCTTTCGGAGAGGTCACACTCCACAGGTCGGAAGCAGCGACCGGAGCGGCCATGGCGAGGCAAAGGAGACTGGCGAGAGTCGGAAAGAGGCGCGACATGGGCATCGAGACAATCCTTCTTGAGGCAGCGATCCCGGTTGCCTATGGGGCGCCTCTCCGCCGGTCAACGACGGATGCCGGCGGCGGGCGTATTGGCCCAAACTTGGCCGTTCGCCCAAGGGTGGACGATCGCCGCGAGCACCCTCAACGCGAGGCTGCAGGATGGATATAGGCCAGGCGCCTGGTTCCATGCCATAAACGGCCCGATACCGAAGACAGAAGACCCGCATGCCGAATCGCACAAGACGACGAACAAGCCGGAAGGAAGTGGGCGTGAAACCCGCCCGACCGAAGAGGAGCAGCCATCTCCTTTTCGGTGTCCTCGTCGTCATCATTCTTTCGGCGATCGCCGCGACCTTCCTGCTGGCCAACGACATGTACCATCTGAGGTCGCTGGCACGGCGCTACGGACTGGACCGGCTGTTGGCGGAACCGTCAGGGACGGACGCACCCGTCGCCCTCAAGGGCCGGCGACTCGAACCCGTACCGGTCAACGTTCCCCGATACTTCTTCACCGATTTCATCGAACCCGCGGCCGGCACCTTCGTCCGCGACATCCGTCTCAAGGGGCCGACGCTCTGCAGCGAACTGAGCCGGGCAGGCCTGAAGAATCCCGGCTGGCAGCCGAGTGAGTACGACCGCCGAACCTCCGAATGCCTGTCGGAAACGCGGTTTGCGGCTCCCGCTACCGATGGCGGAGAGGCCTCGCTGTTCTTCATCGCCAAAGGCACGCCCGAAGGGGAAGTCCGTTCGATCCGCATGAAGCTCGTCGCCCCCGCCGGCATGCCGGGCGAAACCGCACAGGCGTGGCTCGTCGAGGCGTTGTCGGAGATCATCGACCGCACGACCTGGCGCGACTTCACGCCGGCAATCGACGCAGCCCGAAAGCTCACCGACTATTCCGCAATACGCTTCGGGATCTCGGTCGAGTTCAGCCGCGACTTCGTGATCACCGACGGGTACAATTTCATCCTCGCCCCAGACGGCCGAAATCCACTCGTCAGGAGGACCCGCGCCTATTTTTCTCCGGACGGATGGCTACCGCTCAAGCCCGGCGAACCGCGGCTGCCGGCGGCTACCATCCGCCATTGGCGAATGCCGGAGGCGAGCCCGGCAAAGACGGGACGCCCTGCAGCATCATCACCGTAAGCGCCGGCATTTTGCCGCAACGGCCTTGCTTCCACTTGAATACATATAGATGCAACTATATTTGTGCTGCGAGACAGCGGACGGGCGCTCTTTCGGGCCAGTTCTCCCGCCGCAACGAATTGAAAGGAAGCCGTATCGTGCATATCCGCCCCCTTACTCAGAATTTTCACGTCTCGGGCCAGCTGAAGCCGAGCGACATCGCCAAGGTCGCGGAAGCCGGCTATGCCGCGGTGATCTGCATGCGCCCTGACGGCGAGGGCTGGGGCCAGCCGAAGTTCTCGGCAATCGAGGAGGCAGCCAAGGCGAGCAACCTTCCCGCCTATTACCTGCCGGTCGGTGGCGGCGTGCCGATGGAGCAGGCAAAGAAACTGCGCTCTCTGCTCAAGGAAACCGAAGGTCCGATTCTTGCCTTCTGCGCATCCGGTGCACGGTGCGCCGGGCTCTACCAGATGGCGCAGCAGATCGGCGGCTGATCGCGCGTGGTCGGCCTTTGGTCGGCCTCAGGCGCGTTCGGTCAGCACACGTTGCTGGACTTCACCTCGATCCAGGCGCCGCTCCCAGTCGAGTGCGGTGCGGACAATGAAGTCTAGATCGTCGTGGCGCGGCGTCCAGCCGAGTGCCGTGCGCGCAAGCGTCGGGTCGGCGACGATGAAGGCGGCGTCGCCGGGGCGCCGCGGCCCATAGGCGATATCGAGCGGTCCGCCATTGCTGCTGCCCGGTTCGCTGCGCACCCGACCGACGGCTTCCAGCACCTCGAGGACCGAGTAGCCTCGTCCGTAGCCGCAATTGGCGGTGAGGGACTCGCCGCCGTTCCTCAGATATTCCAAGGCCTTCAGATGGGCATCAACCAGATCGCTCACATGGATGTAGTCACGGACACCGGTGCCGTCGGGCGTGGGGTAATCAGTTCCATAGACGTCGACCTTCTCGCGCTTGCCGAGTGCGGCCTCGCAGGCGACCTTGATCAGGTGGGTCGCCTTGCGGGTCGACTGGCCGGAGCGACCGGCAGGATCGGCACCGGCGACGTTGAAATACCGCAGGATTGCATATTTCAGCCCATGGGCGCGCGCGGCGTCACGCAGCATGATCTCACTCATGAGCTTGGACTGGCCATACGGGTTCTCCGGGCGAAGCGGAGCGATCTCCAGGACTGGATCGGGCTTGTCCGGCGTTCCGTAGACCGCGGCCGTCGAGGAAAAGACGACGTGGGGCACAGACGCTTTGACCGCGGCGGACAGCAGTGCGCGGGTATTGCCGGTGTTGTTTTCGTAATAGGACAGCGGATCGGCGACCGATTCCGGCACGACGATCGAGGCGGCGAAATGGATAATCGCTTCGATCGCGTTCTCAGAGAATATTCGCTCGAGCAGGACAAGGTCGCCGACATTGCCCTCGTAGAAGCGGACCCGGGGCGGAATGGCCCAGCGGAAGCCGGTCGACAGGCGATCGATCACCACGACTTCATAGCCGGCATCCAGCAACGCCCACACCATGTGGCTGCCGATATATCCGGCACCGCCGGTCACCAGTATCGCCATCGTTCCACTCTCCTCTTGATTCGCAGGAAAACGCTACACGTGGCGGCGACGGCCGCACAAGCGCCCGCATCGGACGAAGTCCGTTCCTAGCGGCAATTCTGTACCGAACTTTGTCAAAGGCGAAGTTCTTTTCGCAGCCGCAAAGCGGAGCCGTCTCCCGTGGAGTCAACGACCGAGAATATAGTCGCAGAGCCTGCCGGCCGCCTCTTCGATCTGGCGTGGATCACGCAGGAAACAGGCGCGGAGGAAGGCTTCACCGCCTTTGCCGAAGGCGGTTCCCGGAGCAAGGCCGACGCCGGTCTTGTCGACGATGTCGAGTGCGGCCGCACGGCTGTCTGTCACCCCGTCTATTTTCAGGAAGGCGTAAAGCGCCCCTTCCGGCTTCAGGGTCTCGACACGGTTGGTGGCGATCAGAGCGTCGCAGAGAAGGTCGCGCGAACGTGCCGCCCGCTCGAAATTGGCGCGAACGAAATCGTCACCATGGTCGAGTGCGGCGACCGCGCCACGCTGTATGAACTGGGCGACACCGGATGTCGAATACTGGATGAGGTTTTCGAAGACCTGCCCCGTCTCCGGAGGCGCGACGATCCAGCCGGCGCGCCAGCCGGTCATCGACCAGTTTTTGGAGAACGAGTTCACGAAGATGAGGCGGTCGTCGGCATCCTTGATGTCGAGAAACGACGGCGCGCGGACGGCCGCACCATAATAGTAGAGCGCGTAGATTTCGTCGGCGAGAATCCAGATACCGTGCTTGCGGGCAAGCTCCAGGATCGCGGCCAGATCCTCCCTCTTCGCCGTCCAGCCCGTCGGGTTCGACGGCGTGTTGACGAAGATCGCCTTGGTCTTCGGCGTGATTGCCGCTTCCAGCCGCTCGAGGTCGAGCGACCAGGTCCCGTGACCGAAGGAGAGCTCTACGCCGACGGCGCGAGCACCGGCGATCTCGATTGCCGAGACGATGTTCGGCCAAGCCGGCGTCAGGAAGACCATCTCGTCGCCGGGCGAGGTGAGCGCCTGAACGGAAAGGACGATCGATTGCATGCCGGACGCCGTGACATAGAAATGTTCCGGTGAAAGGGAGACGCCGAAACGACGGGCGTAGTAGCGCGACAAAGCCTCGCGCAGTTCGGGAATTCCGCGCTGCCAGGTGTAAAAAGTCTCGCCGGCGAGCAGGGCATCACTGGCCGGTCGGTTGATGAAGTCCGGGCTCGGCAGGTCTCCCTCGCCGACCCAGAGCGGCAACAGGTTCTCGCGTCCGCGGGCGTAGTTCAATATCTCTACGATCCCGCTTTCAGGGGCGGATACGGCACGCGGGCTGAGGCTGGCGACAAAAGACATGCTTCGGCTTCTCCGTTTTGGCCGTTCATAGCCGATCACGGAGGGAAAATCCCATGACAAAGCGTGAGGCTGGGATCGATTCCGGTGATGAATCCGATGCTCCAGCGACTATTCCCGATCGCCCGGGTCGTCGTCAGCTTGCCCTCGTCTTCAGTAGGTCGCGGATTTCGGTGAGCAACTGGATGTCGGCCGGCGGCGGCGCAGCTTCGGCCTTGGCTTCCCGCTTCTTTTCCAGCGATTCACGCATCGTGTTCACGGCCTTCACCATCAGGAAGATGACCCAGGCGAGAATCAGGAAGTTGAGGATAACCGAGATGAAATTGCCGTAAGCGATTACCGGCCCCTGCTCGCGAGCGGCGGCAAGCGTCGTCGCCGTGACCTTGCTGCTCAACGGCAGGAAGTAATTGGAGAAATCGAGTCCGCCGAAAGCACCGACGATCGGCATGATGATGTCGTTGACGAGCGAGTTCACAATGAGGCCGAAGGCGCCGCCGACAATGACACCGACGGCCAGATCCATGACGTTGCCACGGGCTATGAATGTCTTGAACTCGTTGAGCATTGTTATCTCCCTGACGTTTCGTGAAAGAATCTGCACGTCTCGACCAACCCGGATGCACGGCGATGTTAATGAAAGTCTCGGCAGTCGGAAACCGGCAATCGTCGTCACTCCCATCTTCGACTTAAGATCAATTTTCCCACGATTTAAAAAGGCTTGCACTTCCCGTAAGCTCTGTCGAATGGATGTAGGACGCTCGTGACGAGGAGAAAGCGTGCTTCCAGGGTGGATCATCTTCGTATCGGCGTTCGCCTATCTGCTGCTGCTCTTCGCGGTGGCGAGCTATGGCGACCGGAAGAGCCGGCTCTTCGGCGTGCCCGCGGGCGGACGCCCGGTGGTCTATGCGCTGAGCCTTGCTGTCTATTGCACCTCCTGGACCTATTTCGGTGGCGTCGGGCTCGCGGCCGAGCGCGGGCTTGAATTTACGGCCATCTATATTGGGCCGATCCTGATGTTCACGCTCGGCATGCCGATCATCCGTCGGATCACCGAGCTCGCAAAGGCGGAGAAGCTGACCTCCGGGGCCGACTTCATCGCCGCGCGTTACGGCAAGAACCCGATCGTCGGCATGTTGGTAACGGGAATCTCGCTGGTCGGAACCATTCCGTATATCGCCCTGCAGCTGAAGGCGGTTTCGAACTCTGTCGCTGCGATGGTCGATCCGTCCGATTACGGCATCGGCACCGGCAACCTCTATTTCATCGATCTGCCGCTGCTGGTCGCGATTTCGCTTGCCTGCTTCGCGGTGATTTTCGGCACGCGCCACACCGACGCGACCGAGCATCAAGACGGCCTGATCCTGGCAATCGCCATGGAATCGGTGGTCAAGCTCGTCGCCTTCTGGACACTCGGCATCTCGGTCGTCTTCTTTCTCTTCGATGGGCCGGCCGATCTCTGGCGAACCGCCAGCCAGTCGCCGGCGGTCATGGAAGCACTCTCCTACCAGACGCCGATCAGCCGCTGGCTGCTGCTGATTGGGCTTTCGGCCTTCGCAATCATCATGCTGCCGCGCCAGTTCCACGTGACGGTCGTGGAGAACCGCACCGCCCGCGAACTGAAGACCGCCGGCATCCTCCTGCCGCTCTACCTCGTCGCGATCAATCTCTTCGTGCTGCCGGCAGCAATGGGGGGCATCCTGACCTTCGGCGGGACGGGCGACGCCGACCTCTACGTGCTGTCGCTGTCGCTCCACAACGAAATGGAACTCGTCTCGCTGATTACTTTCCTCGGCGGGTTCTCGGCGGCGACGGCGATGGTCATTGTCGCCTCGGTCGCTCTGGCAATCATGGTCTCCAACGACATCGTGCTGCCAGTCTTCCTGCGCCAGAAGCTGCTCGCTCGACCGAGCCAGCGCGCGGACTTCGCGAAGACTCTGTTGCACATCCGGCGACTGTCGATCCTCGGCGTCGTGCTCCTCGGTTACCTCTATTATCACTCCGCCGACAACACGAGCGGCCTCGCCTCGATCGGCCTCCTGTCCTTCGCCGCGATCGCACAGATCGCCCCCTCGCTCTTCGGCGGACTGATCTGGCGCCGCGCCAACGCACGTGGCGCGATCCTCGGCCTGAGCATCGGCATCTTCGTCTGGGCCTATCTCCTGTTTCTGCCGAGCTTCGGCGTCGGCGACAACGCAGAACTTGCCTCGACCATCCTGAGCTTTCTGTTCCCGGGCATCGCGGTCTTCAGCGGTCCCGAGACTGACCCTCTCGTCAACGCGACGATCCTCAGCCTGCTCCTCAACACTACCGCGTTCATCCTCGGTTCGGTCAGCCGCAATCTGAAGCCAGTCGAGCGCATCCAGTCCGGCATCTTCGTCAAACGGCATCCGCGCTCGCAGTTCGCCACGCGCGGCTGGAAGACCCGTGTCAGCGTCGGTGACCTGAAGGCGGCGATCGCCCGCTATCTCGGCGAGGAGCGGATGGAGCGATCGTTCCGCAGCTACGAGCAGGCGGCGGGACGCCACCTCGATGACGAGAGTCCGGCCGACATGGCCTTCATCCACTTTTCCGAACAGTTGCTCGGCAGCGCAATCGGCTCGTCGTCGGCACGACTCGTCCTGTCGCTGATGCTGCAGAAGGCCGAGGACACCTCGGCCGATACCGCCTGGCTCCTCGACCAGGCGAGCGAAGCCCTGCAATACAATCAGGACATGCTGCAGACGGCGCTCTCGCAGATGGATCAGGGTATCGCCGTTTTCGACAGCACCAATCGGCTGACGATCTGGAACCGGCGCTTCCGTACCCTTCTCGATCTGCCGGAACACGTGGGTCAGGTCGGTTACCCGCTGACCGACATCATCGCCATCCTCTCCAGCCGCGGCGATGTACCGGTGGGTGAACAGACGCAGGTGGTCCGCAACTTCCAGCGTTTCGACAAGCCGTTCCAACTGGTGCTGCAGGGCGGCGGGCGGATCATCGAAGTCCGGTGCAATCCGATGCCTGACAAGGGCATCGTCGCGACATTCAGCGACATCACCAGCCAGGTGGCCGCCGACAAGGCCCTCAAACAGGCGAACGAGACACTCGAACAGAGGGTGAGCGAGCGAACCGCCGAACTCACCCGCGTCAATCGTGCGCTTGCCGAAGCGCGGGCCGCGGCAGACGACGCGAATATCGGCAAGACCCGCTTCTTCGCCGCCGCGGGCCACGACATCCTGCAACCGCTGAACGCTGCACGGCTCTATTCATCCTCGCTCGTCGAGAGGCTGGGCGAGTCGGAAAACAGCACGCTGGTGCGCAATATCGACTCCGCGCTGGAGTCGGTCGAAAACATCCTCGGTGCCGTTCTCGACATCTCGCGCCTCGACACCGGCGCGATGAAGCCGCGGCTGACGGCCGTTCCGCTGCAGGAATTGCTGGAGCGGATCGAGACCGACTTCCAGCCTATGGCGCGGGAGAAGAACCTGAAGCTTGTCGTAATGCCGACCTCGCTCAAGGTGCGTTCCGACCCTAACTTGCTGCGGCGCCTCGTACAAAATCTTGTCTCCAACGCCATCAAGTATACACCCTCCGGAAAAGTACTGGTTGGGGCCCGTCGCAGCGGCAAGGACGTCGTCATCCAGGTGATGGACTCGGGTATCGGCATTCCGACCTCCAAGTTCCGGACCGTGTTCAAGGAGTTCGCTCGGCTCGACGAGGGTGCCAAGACCGCCTCCGGGCTGGGTCTCGGGCTTTCGATCGTGGATCGCATCGCCAAGGTCCTGAACCACCCCGTGCAACTGTCCTCGAAAAAGGGCAAGGGCACGACCTTCAAGATCGCGGTGCCGCGCGAGCGTGACGTGCAGGGTGCCGTCAGATCTGCGGCCACGCAGGGTGCACGCGAGGCGGCGCAGCCCCTCCGTGGTCTCAGGGTTCTCTGCATCGACAACGAGCCGAACATCCTCGACGGCATGGCCGTGCTGATTTCCGGCTGGGGATGCGAGGTCGAGTGTGCGGGATCGATCGCTGACCTCGATCCGATCGTCGCGAGGAGCCCCGTGCCGCCGGATCTCATCATCGCCGACTACCATCTCGGAGACGGCAGCGGCATCGGAGCGATCCTCCGATTGCGGGCGCTCTACAGCGCAGAGGTGCCGGCGCTCCTGATCACCGCCGACCGGACGATCGAGGTGCGCGCCGAAGCCGAGCGCCACAATATCGGCCTGCAGCACAAGCCCGTGAAGCCGGCGGCGCTTCGCGCCTTCATCACCCACATTTCCGGACTGAAGCGCGCTGCCGCCGAATGAGACGCATCCCCGCGATGCTGGGGGCTATGCTGCTTCCTGCCAATAGCGCGGGCGACGAACACATTGGATTGACATCAAAGTTCCATATGCGCCAGGGAGGGGCCATGCGGATCGCCATTCTTTCGGATATCCATGCCAACCGGCAGGCGTTCGAAGCGGTTCTTGCCGCAGCCGAGACGCAGGGCGCACAGCGCTACGTCATCCTCGGCGACATCGTCGGCTATGGCGGCGATCCCGACTGGTGCGTGCAAAAGACGATGGAGCTTTCTGAGAAGGGCGCCGTGGTGATCCGTGGCAATCACGACCAGGCGGTCTCCGATCCGGGCGTTTCAATGAACGATACGGCTCGGGCCGCTATGGAATGGACGCGCACGCAGCTCACCACCGACGAAAAGGCTTACCTCGCAACGCTGCCGTACGAAGCGACCGATGAATGCCGGCTCTACGTCCACGCGGACGCATCCTCGCCGCAACGCTTCCGCTACGTGACCGACGCCGAAGCCGCCGCCAACCATTTCGCGGCCAGCACCGCCCGGCTCAGCTTCTGCGGCCACGTGCACCGGCCGGCGCTCTACGCCCTTGCGCCCAGTGGCAAGATCACCAGCTTCTCTCCCAACACGGCCACCGGCATTCCGCTCCTGCAGCAGCGGCGCTGGCTTGCGGTCATGGGCGCGGTCGGCCAGCCGCGTGACGGCGACCCGTCGGCGGCGTTCGGCCTCTACGACAGCGAGACGCGCGAGCTGGAATTCCGCCGGGCAGGTTACGACATCGAGACGGCAGCCGCGAGAATAAGGGCGGCGGGGCTGCCCGAGAGCCTGGCCACCCGGCTCTTCAGGGGCAGGTGACGACATGATTGCGAAGGCACGGCTCGAACAGGGCAGCGGAATAGACGGCTTCACCGTCGGTGCGCTCGCCCACGAGGACGGCATGGCGAAGCTCTATTCCGTCACCCGGTCCGACATCACCTTTCCGATGCTCATGAAGGTGCCGGAGACCAGCACGGGCATCGATCCGGCGATGATCGTCGGCTTCGAGATGGAGCAGATGATCCTGCCCAAGCTTTCCGGTCCGCATGTGCCGCGCGCTTCGTCGCGAACGGCGATTTTCCCGAACCAGCCTTACATCGTCCTCGAACAGTCGCCGAACAAATCGCTCTATCCCTCCTCTACGATCTCCCTCGTCCCGTCGACGAGGTGACGCGGCTCGGCGTCAAGTGGGCTCCCCGAGAACAAGGGCTGAACGCCATCAAAGGCGCAGTGACCAGACCGTGGCATGGGCGACATTCTCGGTCCCCGCCGCAAACCTCGCAGCGCGGACCGGCTCGAACCCGGCAATCCGCTTGGTGCCGACAAACCGGCCGTGATCCGCAAAGACCTCGATCGAACCATAGTCGAGAAAGATGCGCAGCCGCCGCACTTTCGCGCCCGGCGCGATGAAATTCGGCGACGGCCCATCCCCGACCCGATGGCGGATCGAAAGGCCGGCTTCATCCTGGACGAGGGCAAGGTCCACGTTCGCATGATCGAACTGGAGATCGAAGGGCGCGCCCGGCTCCTTGAGCTCGAAGAGGATTTCGACCGCGCCGTGCGGGAACGACACGCCCTGTCCGGCGGCCAGGCGCGTGCGGTCGAGAATGTAGCCTCTGAGGCTCTCGGCTGCACCGATCGGCGGCGTCAGAAGCCCGTTGCCGCCGAGCTTCAACGTGCGCGGGAGCGTCATGGCCGTCGGGAAGTCGATGGTCGGCGAGGCTTCTGCCCAATTGGCGAGCCAGCCCATCCCGACCGGCGCATCGCCGTCGAGAAACGCCTGGAAGGCATAGTTGTCGGCGCCGAAGTCCAGTTCCTGGATGAACTCGCGCGAAAAGTCTCGCCCGTCGAACCAGCCAACCTCGGCCATGGTGAGATTGCGCCGTCCGGTCGCCGCGTCGACGCTGTTCATCAGCCCGTAGATCAGCACCCAGCGAGTGGCAGGGTCGGTCAGGACGCCGTCGAGCGGCAACATGCAAGGACATTCGATGGCCGTCGTCTCATGGCGCTTCTCGACCAGGAGCTTGCCGAGGTAGGTCCAATCCCCCGCGGCGGTCACGTCCTGCGTCTCGTAGAGCAGGATGACCCCACCCTCCGCGCTCTGGCTGCCGAGAAGCATCTTCCAGTGTCCGTCCGGGCCTTTGAACACGTAAGGATCACGGAAGTCGAAGGTCAGACCCTCGCCCTCCGGACGACTGGGCAGAATGACCTCCGCCTGTCCGGCGCTGAAGAGGTCCGACGAGGTCGCCGTCATCTGGATCTCCTGCTCCGGCGCCCGATCCTGCACCTTCTCGGTGAAGAAGACGCGGATGCCCGGTGCGTTCGGCAAGGCGATCGCCGATCCGGAAAAGGCGCCGCCTCGACGGTCCGGCCGTCCCATCAGATCCTCCGACGGGAAGAGAAAGATCGGCAGATGCCGCCAGCGCAGATAGTCGGAGGAGACGGCATGGCCCCAGTGCATGTTGTTCCACCGCAGGCCGTGTGAATAGTGCTGGTAAAAGAGATGTGGCCTGCCGCCGAAACGGCCGAAACCGTTCGGATCGTTCATCCAGCCGAAGGGCGGGCGAAAATGATAGGACTCAGGCAGGTCCGGCGGCGCATTGGCCGGGTTGGTGTGCACGACGGTTATTCCCGTCTCAAGCACCTCCTGGGCGGTGAACCAGTAGGCGACTGAGACGGAGGTGGTGTCCGTATCGTAGCTTATCTCGATCGGACCGCCGCCGAAGACGTGATAGATGCGGAAAGAATACTCCTCGGCGTTGCTGGCGATCACCTCGCCGAACTTGCCGTTCGCATTGGAAAAGGAAAGGGCGCCCTGGATACCGGGCACCATGGCCTTCAGCCAGATGTGCCACACCGCATTGACGGGCAGATCCGCCTGGATGGTGCGCACCGTGGTCCTGGCCGGCGCTTTTGCTCTGTCATCCATCGCAGTTCCTTTCCCTTTATTGAAGCCTAGGGCACCGCCGAAACAAGTAAAGGGACGATCGTGGGCATAGCGTGGCAAGTCCGTCGCAAAAAAAGGCCGGGCGAACCCGACCTTCCCTTGATCTCGACAAAGCGCGCCGGCACATCCGTGATCGCGCTTCGGAGAACAATTCCGATTAGAGAGCCTGCAGGTTGTCCGCAGAGGTCTTACCCGAACGCTTGTCGCGAGCCAGCTCGAAGGAGAGCTTCTGGCCTTCCTTGAGCTCGCGCATGCCGGCGCGTTCAACGGCAGAGATGTGAACGAAGACATCCGCAGAACCGTCGTCCGGCTGAATGAAGCCGTAGCCCTTGGTGGCGTTGAACCATTTTACAGTACCAGTGTTCATGACGATTTCCTTTTCAATCGCGTCGAAAGTTGTGCAGCATGCGGGTGCTGCGGTGGTGTAACCGATTTTGAAGGGAAGTTCGCCAGAACGGCACCAACGGCCGGGACAGAGTTCGTCTAGCAAGATCGATGGCGATACAACTAAGTGCGGATTTCGTCTTTTGCAAGACGTTTCCGGCGAAATCCGCGACATCGGCATCGAGCTCCCCCACTGTCATCGAAGATTCACCGATCCGTCACGCCTCTGTGACCGAGCCCGCCTATCCGCTCTCCTGACGAAACAGGATGGAGGATTGACCGATGCGCCGCCTCGCCCCGATACTTGCCGCCGTTCTTCTTGTGGCACCGACGATTGCCACAGATGCCTCCATGCCGACGGGTGGTCGTAGTTCCCAGATCCGCGAACGCCTGAGCGACGCCAACCGCTGGCGCGACCATGTGATGGTGGTGGCGCACCGGGCGGGATGGAAGGAAAACGGTGAGACCGCGCGCCCCGAAAACTCGAAGGCGGCGATCGACAATTCCGTTTCGCTCGGGGTCGAGCTGGTCGAACTCGACGTCCGCCGTTCGCGCGACGGCGCGCTCGTGGTTATGCACGATCCGACGCTGGATCGCACCACCACCTGTGTCGGCGCAGTGAGCGATCACACGCTCGAGCAGCTTCGCCGGTGTCGGTTGAAAGTCGAGGCAAGCGGCGCAGTGAGCGCCGAACCCGTCCCGACCTTCGAGGAGATGCTGGCCCACGCTCGCGGGCGGATCCTCGTCAACGTCGACAACAAGCTGGAGCCGGAGGACCTGCCGGAAATCGTCGCGGTCGCACGTCGTCTCGGGATGGCTGACGGCGTCGTCGTCAAGGCGCCGATCTGGAACGAGGAACGGCTCGCTAGAACCCAGGCGGTGCTCGATCGCATCGGGAGTGACGTACTGTTCATGCCGATTCTCGCCGATGATGCGGTCCGCGAGGCGAGCTTCATCGAAAAGGTCGACAGGCAGGTGGCGGCACCAGCCGCCGAACTGGTGGTCTGGCACAAGGATGCCACGACCGACCCGACATCGGACGGCGGCCCGCTGTTCTCCGCCCAGGCGCGTGCGGTTGCGATCCGCAACAACACCCATCTCTGGATAAATACCTATCCGATTACCGACCGGCCCGAGGGAATGGTCGCCGGCGGGCGTGGCGACGGGCTCGCAATGTCCAGCGGACGTCCGGACGACGTCTATGGCTTCTGGATCGACCGCGGCGTCACCATCATCCAGACCGACGAGCCGAAGGCGCTGATCGGCTGGCTCGAGCGGCGGGGCCTACGGAGGCCCTATTCGACCGGATCGTGAGACGTCAGGCACCGAGGCCGTCAAAAAGAGAAAGGCGGCCGGAGCCGCCTTCCAAATTCATTCTCTCGCTCTCTCGCGAAGGAAGGGTGCAACGTTACGCTGCCTTTTCCACCTGGCCGTAGGGATCGAAGCGACCGTAGAAAGTCTCGCCCTTGGCGGCCATGTCGAGGAGCAGCGGCGTCGGCTTGAAGTGGTCGCCGTAGGAGGCTGCGAGCTTCTCGCAGAGTTCCACGAAGGTCTTCACGCCCATACCGTCGATGTAGGAGAGCGTGCCGCCGGTATAGGGGGCGAAGCCGAAGCCGAGGATAGAGCCGACATCGGCCTCGCGCGGATCGGTGACGATGCCCTCTTCCATGGTACGGGCCGCTTCCAGCGCGATGGTAACGAGCAGGCGCTCCTGCAGGGTCTTGACGCTGACGTTCTCCGGCTTCTGCTGCGGATAGAGTTCCTTCAGGCCCGGCCACAGGAATTTCTTGGCAGGCTTCGCCGGATACTCGTAGAAGCCCTTGCCGTTCTTGCGGCCGCGACGGTCGAGTTCGTCCACCATCTTGTCGATGAGCTTCATGTGCTCGGGCTTGACCGAGGCCTCGCCCAGATCGGCAATCGAGGCACGCATGATCTTCTGCGACAGGTCGACGGCGACCTCGTCGTTCAGCGAAAGCGGACCGACCGGCATGCCGGCGAACTTCGCCGCGTTCTCGATCATCACTGCGGGCACGCCCTCGGCCAGCATGTCATAGGCTTCGTTGATGTAGCGGAAGACGCACCGGTTGACATAGAAGCCGCGCGTATCGTTGACCACGATCGGCGTCTTCTTGATCGCCGCGACGTAGTCGAGCGCGACGGCAAGCGCCTTGTCGCCGGTTTCCTTGCCGAGGATCACTTCGGTCAGCATCATCTTCTCGACCGGCGAGAAGAAATGCACGCCGATGAACTGGGCCGGACGTTTCGAGTTCTTGGCGAGACCGGTGATCGGCAGTGTGGACGTGTTCGAGGCGAAAATCGCGCCCTCCGGCAGGACGGCCTCGACGGCCTCGATGACGGCCTTCTTCACGTCGCGATCCTCGAACACGGCCTCGACGACGAGGTTCGCATCGGAAAGGGAGGCATAGTCGGCAGACGGGGTGATGAGAGAGAGCAGCTTTTCGCCGTCTTCCTTCGACATCCGGCCCTTGCCGACCGCGCCGGCGACGAGGCCTTCGGACACGGACTTGCCCTTGTTGGCTGCCTCGATATCGCGGTCGATCAGCACGACCGGGATGCCTGCCGCTGCCGTCACATAGGCGATGGACGCGCCCATGAAGCCGGCGCCGACGACGCCGACCTTGTTGAGTTCGGTCTTCTCGACGCCTTCCGGGCGACGGGCGCCCTTGCCGAGCTCCTGCATGGAGACAAAGAGCGAACGGATCATGCCGAACGCTTCCTTCGTCTGGACGATCTGCGTGAAGTAGCGCTGCTCGATCCTGAGACCGGTGTCGAACGGCACCTGCAGACCTTCGTAGACGCACTTCAGGATGGCGAGCGCAGCCGGATAGTTGCCGGCGGTCTCACGGCGCAGGATGGCGGAGGCGGCCGGCCAGAGCTGGGCGGAAGCCGGAGTCCAGATGCCACCGCCGGGAACCTTGAAACCCTTCTCGTCCCAGGGGGCGACGGGCTTGAGTCCATCCTTGATCATCTGCTTGGCGGCGGAAATCAGTTGATCCGGCTCGACGACCTGATGGACGAGATTCATCGCCTTGGCGCGGGCGGCCGTCAGGCTCGAACCCGTGGTCATCATCTGCAGGGCATCCTGCGTATTGGCGAGACGCGAAACGCGCTGGGTGCCACCGGCGCCCGGGAAGATGCCGACCTTCACTTCGGGGAGCGCGAGCTTCACCGATTTCGCATTCGAGGCGACGCGACCATGGCAGGCGAGCGACAGCTCGAACGCACCGCCCATGCAGGTGCCGTTGATCGCGGCAACCCACGGCTTGCCGCAGGTCTCGATCTTGCGCCACAGCCAGGTCATGCGGCCGGCGGCATCGAAGAGCTTGCGAACCGCGCCGGCCGGATCTTTCGCCTTCTCTTCCTCAAGCATGGAGAACATGCCCTTGATCATGGTAAGGTCGGCGCCGCCGGAGAAGGTCTTCTTGCCGGAGGTGAAGACAACGCCCTTGACGTTTGCGTCGGCAACGGTCTGGTCGACGATCTTCTCTATCTCGTCCATGACCTCGACGGTGAAAACGTTCATCGACTTGTCGGGCATGTCCCAGGTGACCAGGGCAATGCCGTCGGCGTCGGTTTCGATGGTGAAATTCTTGTAGGTCATATTCTTCCTCCCCGGATCAGACGCGTTCGATGACGGTCGCGGTACCCATCCCGGCACCGATGCAGAGCGTGACGAGCGCGGTGTTGAGATCACGGCGCTCCAGCTCGTCGAGAACCGTGCCGAGGATCATGGCGCCGGTCGCGCCGAGCGGATGCCCCATGGCGATCGCGCCACCGGCGACGTTCATCTTCGAATGATCGACTTCGAAATGCTGCATGAAGCGCAGCACCACTGCGGCGAAGGCCTCATTGAGTTCGAAGAGGTCGAAGTCCGAAATCTTCATTCCGGTCCTCTTCAGGAGCTTTTCGGTGACGTCGATCGGACCGGTCAGCATCAGTGCCGGGTCCGAGCCGATATTGGTGAACGCGCGAACACGGGCGCGGGGCTTGAGGCCCATCGATTCACCACCCGTCTTGGAACCAATCAGAACGGCCGCTGCGCCATCGACGATGCCGGAAGAATTGCCGGCGTGGTGAATATAGTTGATGCGCTCGACTTCCGGATGGGCCTGGATGGCCACGGCTTCGAAGCCGCCCATTTCACCCGGCATCTGGAAGGAGGGCTGCAGCTGCGCCAGCGCCTGCATGTCGGTGCTGGGGCGCATGTGTTCGTCGCGGTCGAGGATGACGAGGCCGTTGGCATCCTTCACCGGGATCACCGACTTGGCGAAATGGCCCTTCGCCCAGGATTCGGCCGAACGTCGCTGGCTTTCGACAGCATAGGCGTCTACGTCGTCGCGGGAGATGCCGTACTTCGTGGCGATGAGGTCGGCCGACACGCCCTGCGGCATGAAATAGGCCGGGAAGTTGACCGACGGATCCATGTACCAGGCACCGCCCGACATGCCCATGCCGATACGGGACATTGATTCGACGCCGCCGGCGATCACGATGTCGTCCGAGCCGGACTTGACCTTGCCGGTCGCGAGATTGACCGCGTCGAGACCAGAGGCGCAGAAGCGCGAAATCTGGATGCCGGGGGCGCTGAAGGCATAGCCGGCCTCGAAGGCGGCGGCCTTCGGGATCACGGCACCGGCTTCCATCACCGGATCGACGCAGCCGAAGATGATGTCGTCGACGGTCGAGGTGTCGAGGCCGTTGCGGTCACGCAAGGCTTCCAGAGCCTTCGCCGCGAGGCGAGGCGTCGGTACTTCATGCAGCGCACCGTCCTTCTTGCCGCGGCCGCGCGGCGTGCGCACGTGGTCATAGATATAGACTTCGGTCATGGTTTCTCTCCCTTGGGCGCCTGGGCGCCGGAAATTCATTGTCCCTCTCCTCCCCAGCGGGGAGAAGTGCCGAGCGAATGCGAGGCGATGAGGGGGCTGCCCCCTCGTCCGGCCTTCGGCCACCTTCTCCCGCCGGGGAGAAGGGGAAAATCAGAACGCCTCCGCGGCCATCTCCATGATGGTGTCGGCGCCGGTCTCGATGCGGCTCTTGCGCAGCGCGGTTTCCGGCATGATCCGCTCCATGTAGAAACGACCGGTGATCAGCTTGTTCTTGTAGTAGTCGGCGTCGCCGGTGCCGGCGGCGAGATTGTCCTTGGCGGCCTTCGCCATCTTGGCCCACATGTAGCCGAGAACGACCAGACCGAAGAGGTGCATGTAATCGGTGGAGCCGGCGCCCGCGTTGTCGGGCTTGGCCATGGCATTCTGCATGAACCACATGGTAGCCGCCTGCAGGTCGTTCAACCCCTTCTTCAGGCCCTTGGTATAGACCACCATCGCCTCGTCGCTGCGATGTTCCTCGCAGAAGTCGCCGACCTCCTTGAACAGAGCCATGACGGCGCGACCGCCGTTCATGCCGAGCTTGCGGCCAACCAGATCGAGTGCCTGAATGCCGTTCGCGCCTTCGTAAATCATGGCGATCCGGGCATCGCGGACATACTGGCTCATGCCGTGTTCCTCGATGTAGCCGTGGCCACCGAAGATCTGCTGGGCCATGACGGCGTGATCAAAGCCCTTGTCGGTGAGGACGCCCTTCAGGATCGGCGTCATCAGTCCGAGGATATCGTCCGCCGCTTGCCGTTCGGCAGCGTCGCCCGAACGATGGGCAATGTCCGACTTCAGCGCCGTCCACAGGGTGAAGGCGCGGCCGGCCTCGGTGAACGCCCTGATGGTCATGAGTGCACGGCGGACATCGGGATGCACGATGATCGGATCGGCTTTCTTGTCGGGTGCCTTGACACCGGAGAGCGAACGACCCTGGATGCGCTCGCGGGCGTAATTGGCGGCGTTCTGGTAGGCCACCTCGGCAATGGAGAGGCCCTGCAGACCGACACCGAGACGCGCCTCGTTCATCATCACGAACATGGCGGCGAGACCCTTGTTCTCCGCGCCGATCAGGTAGCCGGTCGCCTCGTCATAGTTCATGACGCAAGTCGCGTTGCCGTGGATGCCCATCTTGTGCTCGATGGCGCCGCAGGAAACCGTGTTGCGGGCGCCGACGGAGCCGTCGTCGTTGACGAGGAACTTCGGCACAATGAACAGCGAAATACCCTTCGTTCCCTCCGGCGCGCCCTCGATGCGGGCGAGCACCAGATGGATGATGTTCTCGGTCATGCCGTGCTCGCCAGCCGAGATGAAGATCTTCTGACCCGAGATCTTGTAGCTGCCGTCGGACTGAGGAACAGCCTTGGTGCGCAGCAGGCCGAGGTCGGTGCCGCAGTGCGGCTCGGTGAGGTTCATCGTGCCAGACCAGGTGCCTTCGACCATCTTCGGCAGATAGGTCTGCTTCTGGGCGTCGGAACCGTGAACGAGGATCGCCGCGATCGCGCCCTGGGTGAGGCCCGGATACATCATCAACGCCATGTTGGCGGACGACATGTACTCGCCGACGGCCGCATGCAGGGTGTAGGGAAGCCCCTGCCCGCCAAATTCCTGCGGAACGGCAAGACCGATCCAGCCACTCTGGCAATAGGCGTCATAGGCCTCCTTGAAGCCCTTCGGCACGCTGACGTTGCCGCTGTCGTCGCGCTTGCAGCCTTCCTGGTCGCCCGAAAGGTTGAGCGGGAACAGCTCCTCTTCCGCCAGCTTCGCGGCTTCACCGACGATCGCCTCGACCATGTCCGGGCTCGCCTCCTCGAAGCCGGGCAGGTTGTGGTAACGTTCGAGGCCAAGCACGTCGTTGAGCACAAAAAGCGTATCGTTAACCGGGGCCTTGTAGACAGGCATGTGTCATCTTCCTCCGAGACTGTTCCTGACAGCGGGTTTGGTCGCTATAATATTGACGTTTGCGTAAACGTCAATTCGTCGCGGTCGCAAATTTCGTCGTCCTTCCCCCGGAGCGGAACATCGATCCACGATAGCGCCGGCGTGCCGCAGAAATCTTACAAATCGTTAAAAAAGAGAGGACGGGTTAACGGCTTGTTTACCACGTTTCGCGAAATGTAGGCGGTGAAGCGTGATGATCCGGGGGTGCACTGCCGAGCAACTGGGTGTCAGGAAACTGCACGACAGGGACTTCGGAGCCAAGAGAAGACCATCGCCGACGCCACCACCGTCAGCCACGCCGAGGAGCAAAGCTCGCCTGATGCGGGCCAATTTCGAAGCGAGCACGAACATGAACGGATCGCGATCCAACCCTTCCCGTCCCGGCGGCTCATCCTCTCTGGATGCGTTGAGCCGTACCATCGAGGGGCTGGAGGCACGTATCGAAGGGCTCATGAACAACAATCAGCGAGGCGCACGTCCTTCGCAGGATCCCCGCCGCGACTTTGCCCCCGAGAGCCGCGATTTTCGTGATCGTGATCCGCTTACCGAAATCCGGCAACGCCAGCGTGCCCTCGAGGAAGGGAGGGCACGCGCGTCCGAGCCGCGCTCGCAGGAACGCTACGCCGATCGCACTGCTCCGGTCCAGCGCTTTGCCCCGCAGCAGCCGGCAGCCCGTACCCAGCCCGACGCGGCCCGCGAGATCAGCCAGGCACTGCTCGGACTGCGCGAAGAGCTGAAACACGACATCGCCGAGAGCCTCGCCGCCGAGATCGGCACTCTCCGCTCGGAGATGCGCAGCATCCGTACCCTTGCGGAAGATCGCCATCCCTCCGAAGACATGCGCCAGGACATCGCGCGCCTTGCCGACGGCATCACCGAGCTGGGTCGCTATCGGGCTCCGGGCACCGAGCGGCTGCAGGCGGAATTCGAGGAACTGCGCTCGCTCATGGACGGGCTCGCCCGCGAGGATTCGGTGCGCCATATCGAGCGGCGCTGGGACGACCTCGAAGAGCGTCTCGACGGCCTCGATGCCGGCGCGCTGCGCTCGGAACTCCTCTCGCTCGCCGACCGGCTCGACGACATCAAACGCCATATCGGTAATATCGGCGACCACGGTGCGATCCGCGCTCTCGAAGACAAGCTGGTAACCGTCGCGACCGCGCTCGAACACATCGGCGCCCATATTGATCCCAGCGAACGCATGCTGATGGAGCAGTTTGCCGGCATCGACATGCGGCTCGACGAAATCACCCGGGCCATCGCAGCGGGAAGTCGCCACAGCGGTTCCGGCTCCGACGCGGTCTCGATCAGCCGCATCGAGGACCGCATTGCGGGCATCGCCGAGCAGATCGAAGCGATTGCGGGACGGGCCTTCGAACAGCAAGATCCGGCGATCGATCTCGGCCATCGGCTGGAGGCGCTCACGGCCCGCATCGAGGAGCTCGGGACGCAACGGACTGCACGCCGGCTCGAGGAACGGCTCGACCAGCTCTCCGAGCTGCTCGAGCGTGGCCAGCAGAGTGGTCCCCAACCGGAGCTCACGGGCTATCTCGCCGACATCTCCCGCAAGATCGACGCGCTCGACCAGGGCGCGGTCAGTGATCGGCTGGCCGACCGCCTTGACGTACTTGCCGAGCGCATCAGCTCCCTTGCGGTTCCCGCCCCGACGGGCTCAGCCGGCGATCCTGCATTCCGTGAACTCGAACAGCGGCTCAACACGATTGTCGACCGGCTGGAAGAGACGGCCGCGGCCCCTGTCCAGGACACCTCCGCACTGCGCGGCCTCGAAGAACAGATCGCCCACCTCTCGACGCTGATCAGCAGGGCGCCGTCGGATACCGGCGCCGGCAACGAGGCCATGACCGGCCGCGTCGCGGCGCTCGAGGACTACATCGCCACCAGCGATGAATACATCATCGAAGCGGCTCGCCAGGCGGCAGAGACCGTGATGGAAAGCTATGCGCAGACGCAAGGGTCCCGTGGAGACGCCTCGGGCGCCGACCTGACGGCGCTTTCGGCACTGGCCGAGCACCTCAAGGACCTGGAATCGGTCAGCCGGAATTCGGAGGAGCGGACCCACCGCACGTTCGAGGCCCTGCACGACACCCTGGTCCAGATCGCCGAAAAGCTCGACCAGATCGACAACCGCGTCGGCTCGCGAGACGGCATCGCCGCCGAAAGCCCCGTTCCGTCACGCGCCGCGGAAACGGCGGCAAGCCGGCATGCGCATGCCGAGATGCAGGCTGCGCCCGTGACCGACGACATTCCGGCGCCCGCCGATATCCCGGAAGCGGAATATGTGCTCGACGCACCGGAACCGGCGCACAAATCGAAGGCCTCTTCGAAGAAGGCGGCAAAGCCAAGCCTGCTCGCCGGGCTCGGCAAACGTCTTCGTCCCGGTCAGAAGAAGGAAGACAGCGCGCCCGTACAGCGCACGCTGGTCGATCCGAGCCCGTCGATCGACCCTTCGGAGATGCTGCCCCCCGAGGAGGCCAACGAATTGCTCGAACCCGGCTCGGGCGCGCCGGACGTGCGCAAGATCCTGGAGCGGGTCCGTGCGACCCAGGCCGCACAACGCGAGGCCGGTGCCGGGAACGGCGCTGCATCGGACGGCGACCGCACCGACTATATCGCTGCCGCCCGCCGTGCCGCCCAGGCTGCCGCAAGCGAGTTGGACCGCGCCTATCGCACCGGGTCCCCCAAGGCGGAAGCCGGCAAGTCGACAGGTTCGGCGCTTTCGCGCTATCGCCGGCCGATCCTGATGGCTGTCGGTGCCGTGCTGCTCGTCGCGATGGCGATGCCGCTCGTCAACACATTGCTGCGTGACGATAGCACGCCGCTGGTGACAGCCGAGGCTCCGGCAGCCTCCGACGCGGTCCGCGACGCACAGACGACCACAGGCATGCCGGTCACGGAGGAAGCACCCGCAGCCGCGCAGATCGACGGCGAGACACCGCCGGTGAATCCGGATGTCACGCGCGCTCCGTCCGGGCCTTCAGCACTCACTGCTCCCGTTCCGCTCGACGAAAGCGGCAACCTCACGCCTCTGGCACCTGCGGATGCCGCAAGTCCCCAGAGCGCAGCGACCGTGCCCTCGCCGACCCCGGAAACCACCCCGCTGCAGACGGCGACCGAAGGACAAGCTTCCGTCGCCGCAGCCGAAGCGACACCGGCAGAATCGATCGCCGTGCCGGACGCGATCAAGCCTGCTTCGCTTCTCATCGCCGCCAAACAGGGTGATCCGCTCGCGCTCTTCGAGGTCGCCGCCCGCTACTCCGAAGGCCGTGGCGTCGACGGCAACTTCGCCGAAGCCGCGAAGTGGTACAAGATGGCTGCTGACAAGGGCTTCGCACCGGCAATGTACCGGTTGGCCAACCTCTACGAGAACGGCAGCGGCGTCGAACGCAACGTGGAAACCGCCCGGCACTATTACGAGCTCGCCGCCGAAAAGGGCAATGCGAGCGCCATGCACAACCTCGCCGTCATGCACGCTTCGGGCGCCACCGGCACGCAGGATTATCCGACGGCGGCCAAGTGGTTCGGCAAGGCGGCGGAACTCGGCGTTTCCGATAGCCAGTTCAACCTGGCTATCCTGAACGCGCGCGGCAACGGCGTTCCGCAGAACCTGGTCGAGTCGTACAAGTGGTTTGCGATCGCCGCCAAGGCGGGCGACAAGGACGCGTCCAAGAAGCGCGACGAGGTCGCCAACGTCATGGCTCCGGATCAGCTCGAAAAGGCGCGGGCCGCAGTCGATCTCTGGAAGCCGCAGCCCTTGGACCCGCAGGCCAATTCCACCGACATCCCGGACGAGTGGGCCGGTACGGGTGTGAAGACCGCCAGCGTCGACATGAAGAAGGCGATCCGCAACATCCAGGGTATTCTCAACAACAACGGCTTCGATGCCGGTGTGCCAGACGGGGTGCTCGGAGAGAAGACCGTCGCGGCGATCAAGGCCTTCCAAGCGTCGGTCGGCATGGAACCGACGGGAAAAGTCACCGACAAACTGGTCAAGGAACTGCTGGCGCGCAACAAATGACGCGCCCTGTCACAAAACCGGAAAAATGGGCGCGTAAAGCCTTGCCGCATAATTGACAGGTCTGGCCGGCGGGCGCATGAAAATATGACGGAGGTCAAGCTCTGCCAATGACTTGACCCGGATTCATCCCTCTTCGGAACCCGCCGGCGACAATCCGACGCTTTCCATCCCCCGCTCCTGCGGGGCGTTCGCATTTCGAGGCTGCCCGTGACAATCTACCTGCCGATCGCAGAATTGTCGGTGAACATCTTCATCATTCTCGGCATGGGCGCGGCCGTCGGCTTTCTATCCGGCATGTTCGGCGTCGGCGGCGGCTTTCTCATCACGCCTCTCCTGATCTTCTACAACATCCCTCCGGTCGTAGCGGTCGCGACCGGCGCCAACCAGGTCGTCGCCTCTTCCGTTTCCGGCGCGATCACCCATTTCCGACGCGGCACGCTGGACGTGAAGCTCGGAATCGTGCTGCTGATCGGCGGTCTTGCCGGAGCGACGGCCGGCATCTACGTCTTCTCCTGGCTGCGGAGCGCCGGCCAACTCGACCTTTTCATCTCGCTACTCTACGTCGTGTTTCTCGGGACGATCGGCAGCCTGATGCTGATGGAGAGCCTGAACGCGATGCGGCGGGCCGCGCGCAATGAGCCCGCAAGCCTGCGGCGACCGGGCCAGCACATCTGGGTGCACCGCCTGCCCTTCAAGGTGCGCTTCAAGAAGTCGAAGATCTACTTGAGCATCCTGCCGGTCATCGCGCTCGGCTTCGCCATTGGCGTGCTCACGTCCATCATGGGCGTCGGCGGCGGTTTCATCATGGTACCGGCGATGATCTATCTGCTGCGCATCCCCACGAATGTCGTCGTCGGAACATCGCTCTTCCAGATCATTTTCGTCACGGCGTACACGACCGTCGTACAGGCGACGACCAACTATTCGGTCGATATCGTGCTGGCATTCCTGCTGATGGTCGCCGGTGTCATCGGTGCACAATACGGTGTCCGCGTCGGCCAAAGACTGCGTGGCGAACAGCTCCGCGCGCTGCTGGGGCTACTCGTGCTTGCCGTCGGCGTGCGCCTCGCGATCGATCTGGTGGTAACGCCTGAGGATCTCTACTCGATCGCGATCGGCGGAATGGGGGGCTGATGCCGATGCGCGCGAAGCTCCTTGCCGTCGTCACGGTCCTTTCGGCGTCCCTTGCGAGCGAGGCGGCCGGCCAGGTGCCGTTCCAGCCGACTACTCCCGATATGGAAAGCCTCGACATCGGCACCTCGACCAGCGAAATCGCCATCACGTCAGATTTTCGCGGAGCCGATCTCACGATCTTCGGGGCGCTCACGAACACCGACGCGCTGCTTCTCGCCATCGGCCAGTACGACGTGGTGGTAACCCTGGAGGGGCCACGCGACGAGGCGACGGTCCGCCACAAGGAGCGGCTCTTCGGCATCTGGGTCAACCGCAATTCGATGACGTTCGAACGCATGCCGCAGTCCTATTCGCTGGCAAGCACACGGCCGCTCGACGAGATCACCGCACAACAGGCGCTCGTTGATCTCGGTCTCGGTGTCGACCACATGCCGCTCACACCGACAGGCTATTTTCAGAGCGCTGCCAATCTCGCCGAATTCCGGGAAGCCTTTCGCCGCCTGAAACAGAGCAGCGGGCTCTACCAGAGCGACACCGGGGGCGTGCGCTTCGTCAGCGCGAGCCTGTTCAAGGCGACGCTGAAGCTTCCCGCCAACATCCCGGACGGCGTTCACATGGTCCGGGCCTATCTCTTCAAGAGCGGCGAATTCCTCGCCCAACGTGAACTGCCGCTGCGGGTCATCAAAACGGGGATCGAAGACTCCATCACCCGCGCCGCGCATGACCAGCCCCTGTCCTATGGCGTTCTGGCTGTGCTGCTGGCATTGATCACAGGCTGGAGCGCCAGCCTGATGTTCCGCCGCGACTGATACCAAATCTCGGTCACTCTTCGGCGGCCTCCATTCTGGCCTTCGTTGCCAGATAGGCCTCCGTTAGCCTCGACAAGGCCGACGGCATGCCTTCAGGCATCGGAACGCCGAGGTGGAGAAAGCGCAATTCGTCCATGAAGTCCCGCCACAACGGCCGCCCACCCGCCTCGAGCAACTCCGCTCGAATTGCCAGATCTTCGGAAACGGCGAGATGCCGCCTTCCCCATGCACCCATTTCGGCAAACAGCGGTACCAGCTCGATCGACATCTCGGTCAGGCTGTAGATCGCCTTCTGCTTGTGGCTTGGATCGTCGGCGCGCGTCAGCAACCCCTTCTCCACCAGCTTCTTGAGTCGGTCGGCAAGGATGTTCGAGGCGATTCCTTCCTCCGAATTCTGCAGGAGCTCGCGGAAGTGCCGGCGATTGCCGAACATCACGTCGCGTATGACGATCAAGCTCCAGCGATCACCGAGAATCTCGAGCGTCAGATTGATCGGGCAACCGGAACGATGCGTCTCTTCCATTTCTCTCTCCAAAAACTGCTTGCGTTATAAAATCAGTTTCGCTACTTCTCAACTGCTTTTTTAATGCAACTGGTTTTAAAAATGGAGGAAACGATGCGGAAATTGATCACTTGGAACCTGATGACCCTGGACGGCTATTTCGAAGGAAAGGCGCCTTGGGATCTGAGCTTTCATGAGCTCGCTTGGGGTGACGAACTGCGCGCCTATTCACTCGAAATCAGCCGGCAGACGGACTTGCTGGTTTTCGGCCGCAAGACCTACGAAGGCATGGCGGCCTACTGGCCGGAGGCGACGAATGAACCGGAGATCAAGGAATACATGAACGCGATTGCCAAGATCGCCGTATCGCGGACGATTACGCACGCCGATTGGAACAACACCCGCGTCGTCAGTGATCCCATCGCGGAGCTGAAAAAGCTCAAGGAGCAGCCGGGCAAGGACATCTTCATCTTTGGAAGCGCCGAACTGTGCGACAGCCTTCTTAAAGCGAACCTGATCGACGAAATCCGGATCTGCCTGGTTCCTGGCGTGCTGGGCGGCGGCAATCCGCACTTCAAGCCGAGCGAGGAACCGAAACAGTTGACGTTGCTTGAAACCAGACCGGTGAAGACCGGAGCGGTGATCCTGCGTTACGCGGTCAGCAACAGGAAATGAGGCGTCCGGCTCAAGCCGAGCGGCCGTCCATCGCCGCGGCGACCAGCGTCGCGGCGGCGGCACCGGCAGTTTCGATATAGCTCGGATCACGATTGAGGAGCACGACGGCGAATGCGCCGTCGACGAGAAGAACAACCTGCCTTGCGAGCGTGCGGGGCTCCTGCAGGCCCTCTGCTCCGAAGATATCCGCCAGCCAGTCCTCCAGGCGCCGTTTGTGGGCGGCGCCGATCTTCATCGCCGGATGCCCGGGCATGTTGGCCAGCTCGGCCGCCGTTCGCAGAAAGCCGCAGCCCTTCCACTTCGGGTGGCGTGCCGACCTCGCGAGACCCGCGAAGACGGCCTTGATCCGCTCCGGCAGCGGCCCCTCGCTTTCCCGGTACCAGTGCTGGAACTTTGAAAAGCTCGGCTGGTCGCGTCCCGCCAGATAGGCCGCGACCAAGTCGTCCTTGCTGGCGAAATGGTAGTAGAGCGTCCGCTTGGTGACGCCCGCCTCCTCGGCCACCGCGTCAACGCCTACACGCCGGATGCCTTCGTCATAGAAGAGCCTGGCTGCGGCGGAAACGATGCGGTCGCGGGTCGGTATCTCGGAGGTCGCCATGAAGAACATGTATACCGACCAGTGAGTGTGCACAAGACATGCCTGCTGCTAGCCTTGGCCGCATCGACAGTGCCAGAGGAGGCAGCGATGGCGGAATACAATCAGACGCAGGAACGCTCCGGTTATCTTGTGCACGAAGGGCTGCAGCCCGCCGAAGGACGAGAGATCACGTTGCGGTGCAGGGACGGCGTGACACTCCGTGGCCATGTCTGGAGCGGCAGCGTCGATCCCCGCTGCGGCACGGTCGTCGTCAACGCCGCCACGGGTGTTCGCGCCCGCTTTTACCATTACTTCGCCCGGTTTCTCGCCGAACGCGGCTTTGTGGTCCTGACCTATGACTACCGCGGCGTCGGGCTGTCACGGCCCGGCCGCCTTGCCGGCTGCGGCTTTCGCTGGCGCGATTGGGGCGAGCGCGATTTCGAGGCGGCGCTCGACTTTGTCGAACAGAACGCCAGAGGTGGCCCCCTCGCTGTCGTCGGCCACAGCATCGGCGGCTTCCTGCCCGGCTTTGCGACGAACGCCCGGCGCATCGACCGGATGCTCACCGTTGGCGCGCAATATGCCTACTGGCGGGACTATGCGGCCCGCTATCGGCTGCGTCTCTTCCTCAAGTGGCATCTGGCGATGCCGGGCTTGACGGCACTCTTCGGCTACTTTCCCGGAGAACGTCTCGGCTGGCTCGAGGATCTGCCGACGGGCGTCGCGAACGAATGGAGCTTTCGGCGCGCACGCATGGAGCTGAGCTATCCCGCGCGAGAACGGCAGGCGATCCTGAACAACTTTGCCGCCGTGACCGCGCCGATACTGGCAATTGCCGCCACGGACGACGAATTCGCGACTGTGGCGGCAGTCAGACGAGCCCTTCAATACTATCGTTGCGCGACGGCGACGGAGGTAGTGCTTTCACCCGCTGACCTCGGCGTCGAGAGGCTGGGGCATTTCGATCTCTTCCATGCCCGTCACGCCACCGGTTTTTGGATCGACGCGCTGCTATGGCTGCGCGACGGGATCAATCCCTGGCCGAACAAGGCACCTCTTTAACCGAGCAGACTGCCGAAGCGCACCGAATAGATCCTGTCCCGTCCGAGAAGATGCGCAATCAGCGCCGTCTGGTCGAAGAGGCCGGAAAAGGCACGGTGGCGCAGATCGAGGCCGCCGGTCAGGACGCCGAAGGCCGGCATCAAGAGGCGAATGCCGTCGGTCGCGAAACAGGCCCGGCGGACAGACTTTTCCCGCCGGCGGACGGTTGCCGAGGGATGCAGATGGCCGGCAATTTCGCCCCGTCCGTCGATCAGCGAGGGTTCGTGGCGGAAAACGAGACTGCCGAAGCGCAACTCGTCGGCGGATCGTCCCGGCAATTCGACCACGCCGTTGGGATCGTGGTTGCCGTTGATCCAGATCCACTCGCGGCCGCGCGCCATCGCCGCGATCATCGCGCGGAAGTCCGGCGGCATCAGCGCCGAACCGGCACGATCATGGAAATTGTCGCCGAGACTGACGACGATCGCCGGATTATACCGTGTGACGACCGCTTCGAGACGCCGCAATGTCGAGAGCGTATCGTAAGGCGGCAGCAATTGCCCGCGGCGGGCGAAGGCCGCTCCCTTCTCGAGATGCAGATCGGAGACGACGAGAAGGTCGAGGTCGGGAAGATAAAGCGCTCCGGCAGGATCGCAAACCGCGCCGACGCCGGCGACAGAAAATTCAGCCGTCAATTCGGCGCTTCCCGAAAGCGTGCCTCTCAGTGCCGCGAGCCGGTTCATCCGCTTGTCTTTTCCTTCCGGGCCGTTGCCCTTCGATGGCCGGTCGGCCCCGTTTCTAGGCCATTGCCTCGGCGATCAATTCGTCCGCGGCTTCCGCCAGCACGTGTTCCTGGGCCTCACCCGCTACCGGCTCGCGACCGATTTCCAGCATCACCGGCACGGCGAGCGGCGAGACGTGATCGAGCCGGCGATGGGTGATGTGGCCCTTGATTCTCTTTAGCATATCGCCGAGGCGGGCAATATCCAGAAGCCCGGCCGCGGCATCCTGCCTCGTCGCCTGCAGGAGAATGTGGTCCGGCTCGTGGGTACGCAGCACGTCGTAGATCAGATCGGCCGATACCGTGACCTGCCGGCCGGTCTTCTCCTTGCCCGGATGCCGCTTCTCGATCAACCCCGCGATCACCGCGCAGGTACGGAAGGTGCGCTTCAGCATCCAGGATTCGGCCAGCCAGGCCTCAAGATCGTCGCCGAGCATGTCTTCGTCGAAGAGTTCGCCGAGCGCCAGTCTCCGCGACTGCACCATCGCGCCGATATCCTCGAGACCCCAGACGGCGAGCGAGTAGTCGGTGGCGACGAAGCCGAGCGGTTTTGCACCCATCCGCTCCAGCCGCCGGGTGAGGAGCATGCCGAGCGTCTGATGCGCAAGCCGCCCTTCGAAGGGATAGGCCACCATGTAGAAGCGGCTGGCACGCGGAAAGGTCTCGATCAGCAGCTCGCCCCGCTTCGGCAACACCGATTTCTCGCGCTGGATCTCCAGCCAGTCGCGAACCTGGTCCGGTAACGCTCGCCAGCGCGCCGGATCGTCGAGCATGGCGCGGACCTGATCGGCAAGATAGGTAGAAAGCGGGAACTTGCCGCCGGCATAGGCAGGAATCTTCGGGTCCTGCGAAAACGCGTTGGAGACGAGGCACTCGTTCTCGCGGATGCCCTCGAAGCGGACGGTCTTGCCGGAGAACAGGAAGGTATCGCCCGGAGAAAGACTTTCCAGGAAATATTCCTCGACCTGCCCGAGCGCCGTGCCGCCGCGCATCGGCCCGCCGCGGCCGAGGGCGCCGAGATGGTTGCGCTTCACCAGCCGCACGTTCAGCATCGGCATCTCGACGATCGTTCCGAGATTGAGGCGGTATTGCTGGGCGACCTGCGGATTGGAGACGCGCCAGCGCCCCTCCTTGTTGCGTCGGATGCGGGCGTAGCGCTCGTAGGTGCGCAGCGCATAGCCGCCGGTCGCCACGAAATCGACAATCCGGTCGAAGGTCTCGCGCGGCAGGCGGGCATAGGGTGCGGCGGTCGTAACCTCCGCATGGAGCGCATCCGCATCAAACGGCTCCGTGCAGGCCATACCAAGCACGTGCTGGGCAAGGACGTCGAGCGAGCCCTCTCCGACGGGCGGCGTGTCCTGCGCGCCGAGATAGTTCGCGTCGAGCGCCGCCTGGCACTCCATGACCTCGAAGCGGTTGGCGGGAACCAGGATCGCGCGGCTCGGCTCATCCATCCGATGATTGGCGCGGCCGATGCGCTGGGCGAGCCGCGAGGCACCCTTCGGCGCGCCGACATGGACGACGAGGTCGACATCACCCCAGTCGATACCGAGATCGAGCGTCGAGGTGGCGACGACCGCGCGCAGCCGGTTTTCCGCCATCGCCGCCTCGACCTTGCGGCGCTGTCCGACGTCGAGGGAGCCGTGATGCAGCGCAATTGGCAGGTTGTCGTCGTTGACCGTCCAGAGCTCCTGAAAGAGAAGCTCGGCCTGCGAGCGGGTATTGACGAAGACCAGCGTCGTCCGGAAGCGTTTCAAGATCGCGTAGAGATCGGGAATGGCATAGCGGGCCGAATGACCGGACCAGGGGATCCGATCCTCCGTGTGCAGGATCGAGATGTCGGGCTTGGCGCCACCTTCGACGGTAACGAGACCTGCTTCGCACACTCTCCCCGGCGTCTGCGCCACCAGCCAGCGCATGAGATCGGGAGGATCGGCAACTGTCGCCGAGAGCCCGATGGTCTGCAGGCGCGGCGCGAGACGCCTGAGCCTGGCGAGCCCGAGCGAAAGCAGGTGGCCGCGCTTCGATGTCACCAGCGAATGCAGCTCGTCGAAGATGACGTAGCGGAGATCCTTGAAGAAGCGCGCCGCCTCACCGTTGGCGATGAGCAGCGCGACCTGTTCCGGCGTTGTGAGCAGGATGTCGGGTGGATTGAGCTTCTGGCGCTGCCGCTTCGACTGCGGCGTGTCACCGGTACGGTTCTCGATCGTGATCGGCAGGCCCATCTCGGCAACGGGCTTCGTCAGGTTGCGCTCGATATCGACGGCAAGCGCCTTCAACGGCGAAACATAGAGCGTGTGAATGCCGGTGAAGGCGGTTCCCGGCTTGCGCCCGCCCCTTCGCGCAAGATCGGTGAGCGACGGCAGAAAGCCGGCAAGCGTCTTGCCGGCACCGGTCGGGGCAATCAGCAGCGTGCTCTCACCCCGTTCTGCGCGCGCCAACAACTCCAGCTGATGGGCGCGCGGCTGCCAGCCCTTGTCCGCGAACCAGCGGTGAAAGGCATCCGGAAGAGAGACGGAGGAACCCGTCATGGTGGAATCGATCGCGCTCACGGTGAGAAGGTAGTGAAGCCGGATCGGAATTGGAAAGAAAATTGGAATGTGCCGTTGCTGGCGACACCAACTTCGTCACATCGCGATGTAGCGATCCTTGCGATGGTTGATCGCCAGCGTCAGGTTGAGCACGACGGCGCCGACGACCGAGCAGAAGATGATGTAGTAGCTGGCGATGAAGAAGGAAAAGACCAGCACGGTGCCGTCGAAGGCGAGTTGTACCAGCCCCGCCCGCCAGCCGAAGCGATCCTGCAGGTAGAGTGCAAGGATCCCGAAGCCGCCGAGGCTTGCGCGATGGCGGAAAAGAGCGAGCAGGCCGGCGCCGATGAGCAGACCGCCGAAGGCGGCCGCAACCAGCGGATCGAGGTTCGAGAAGCCGATATAACGGGGCACGATCTCCGTGAGCACCGAGGTCAGTACGACCGCCGCAAAGGTCTTCAGCGTGAAGGCCAATCCGAACCGCTTCAGCGCCAGGTAGTAGAAGGGCAGGTTGACGGCAAAGAACATGGCACCGAAGCTGAAACCTGTCGTGTAATGAAGGAGGAAGGCGACGCCCGCCGTGCCGCCCGTCAGCAGGCCCGCTCCGGAAAGCAACATCACGCCGAGCGTCACCAGCATGCCGCCGGCCGCAAGCCCCTGCGCATCTTCGATGATGGAGTGGCGCTCCGCCGAGGATGCCATCATCTCCCGGAGCTTCGGCCTCACGTCGCTCATCGCCATGTCCGATGTCCTCTCACCCGTACCAGACCCCGTCTACCGTTTACGCGGTACTGCGGTTTCGTGCCAAGCTCAAGGGACTTCCGCTCCCCCACAATCACCGGAGAACGACGTAGCGGTCGGAGCGGTGATTTATGGCGACAAACAAATTGAGTACCACCGCACCGACGACCGAGCAGATTACCACCGCCGGGCTGACGACCCCGAAAGCGCAGACCATGACGGTGAGATCGAAGGCGAGTTGTACGAGACCGGCGCGGACGCCGAAGCGCTCCTGCAGGTAAACCGCAAGGATGCCGATGCCGCCGAGGCTCGCACGGTGGCGATAGAGAGCCAGTACGCCGTAGCCGAGAAGAAGACCGCCGAGGATTGCGCCCCAGACCGGATCGATGGCGCTGATGTCGATCAGGCGTCCTTCGAACTCGACGATCAGCGAGGTCAGGGCAATCGCGGCGAAGGTCTTCAGTGTGAAGTCGAGCCCGACGCGACGAAGCGAGAGGATGTAGAACGGCAGGTTGAGCAGAAAGAAGATCAACCCGAAGCTGACGCCGCTTGCATAGTGGAGCAGGAAGGCGACACCTGCCATGCCGCCGGTGAGGAGCCCTACCTTGGCGAGAAGATAAAGGCCGAGTGCCGACACCATGCTTCCGGTGACAATGCCCTGGACGTCCTCGGCGATCGTGTGCCGGGTCGGGCTGGTATTCAGAATACCCCACATGCTGCTCACCTGCGCCACGGTCGCGACCTCCGGAATGTCTGAGAACGGGAGCATTGTGCACCGCAACATTTCAGTTAGCAAGCACGATATGTCAGCAATACTGACCTACCGGCAAGTTCGCAACTTTCGTTCCTTCAGAAACGCCGTTCGGCAAGAAATAGAATGCCGTGAACAGGTTTTCCGGAATCCATGCGGATGACCGAGCGTCTAACCTGCCGTGTGTCGAAGCCGGCACCGGCCAGCGCCTCCCGGACATAGGCCTCCGAATGGCGGTAACGCAACGAAGGCGCGAGTTCGAACCCCTGCCCCACTTCGGCCTCCTCCACGGAGAAAGCGAAGAACGCGCCGGGTGCAGCAAGGGTCGCGGCCAGCACAAAGGCGTTGTCCAGGCTGCCGAGATACATCAGCACATCCGCAGCGGCGACGAGATCGGCGCGTCCCTCGGGGAGTCCCGCGCCAAGAAGGCCAGACCGTTCGGCTGTCAAGGACAGATCGGCCTCTCCGAGATGGTCGTAAATCTGTTTGGCGGACGCCTTCGCGAGCATGTTGGCCGAGAGATCAAAGCCTTCGAGCCTGTCCGCCCGGTCGTGGATCTCCACGCCGAAGAGACCCGTGCCGCAGCCGAGGTCGATTACGAGGCGGAAGCGGCGCTCTCCGGCGACTTCCCGGATAAGGGTGGCCAATTTGCCCGGCACGCTGTAGCCGAGCTTCTCGACGAGCGAGGTTTCGAAGCGGTCGGCATAATCATCGAAGAGGGCCTCGACGTAACGGCTCGACGGCTGTTCCGGCATCGGCTCGGCGCCGAGCACGGCGAGCTTCAGCCGGGCGGCGAACAGGTCCTGTGGGTCGAGGGTGACGACACGCCTCAACGCCGTAATCGCTGCCTCAATATTGCCCGCCTTTTCGCTGTATTCCGCGAGCCGGAGCCAGCCGGCCGCCCAATCGGGTGCAAGTTCCAGCGCCTGTTCCATAAGCTCGGTAGCAGCCGCGGGATCGCCGCCTTCGCTCAGCATCTTCGCGTAGTCGGCGCGACGGTCTGCCGTGAGATTTCCGGACGAGAACTGGATCTGTTGCATGGCGGGTTTCCAGGAAAGGCGCGCGGTCTTGACCGAAAGCTGGAAAAAACACAAGAGCTATTTCCGCGGAACCTGCAAGAGCAGGCGCTTGCAGGCCGGCAGACGCCCGCCTATGTGAGGGAAGAACAGGAGACCGGACATGTCGGATGGGGTTAACAGATTTCTCGGGGATACGCCGGGCCGCACCGCGATCAAGCTCCTGGTCGTGTCGCTGATCGTCGGCTTCGTGATGACCGTTTTCGGCATCTACCCGATCGACATCCTGGAAGGCGTCCGGCATTTCATCCTCGAACTCTGGTACCGGGGCTTCGCCGCGCTCGGCCGGGTGGGCGACTACCTGCTTCTCGGCGCGACGATCGTCATTCCCGTCTTCATCGTCCTGAGATTGTTGAGTTACCGACGCTGACATGCCCATGACCGTGCTTCCATACCTGCCGCGGCGACGCTTCCTCATGCTGGCAGGCATCGGTCTGGCCGGTGGTCTGACCGCCTGCAAGACGACGGACATCGTGCCGACCACGGATGATACTGCGCGTGCCGAGACGGAAGGCGCGCTGCCGCTCGTCAACACCCTTCGGAACAGCAAAGGGCTCCCCACCCTTGAATACAGCAAGATCGCCGAGGCTGCCGCCCTCTCGCAGGCGCGGCGGATGGCACGTGCCGGCGAGATGTCGCATTTGCTCGGGAGGGGCGACGACTTTCTTCTCAGGATGAAGTCGATGGGCGTGCCTTTGCCGGCCTCCGAAAATATCGCCGCAGGTCAATCGCAGGTGGCGGACGCGGTCGATGCGTGGATCCGATCCGAAAAGCATCTGCACAACATGCTCGGCGCTTATCGCGGGCTCGGTGTTGCCGTGGCGCACAATCCCTCTTCCGCAAATCGTCCCTATTGGGCCATGGTGCTCGCGAGCTAGGCGATTCCCGCCCTGGCAAGACGGCTGGAGACGGGCGCGTGGATATCGCGGCAAGAGCAAGGGACAGCTTCGACGTCACCCACAGGACGGTACTTTCGATCGCCGTGCCGATGACACTCGGCTTTCTGACGACCCCGCTGCTCGGCCTCACCGATACCGCGGTGGTCGGGCGGACCGGCGACGCGGCAGCGCTCGCCGGTCTTGCCATCGGTGCGGTTCTCTTCGACCTCATCTTCTCGAGCGTCAGCTTCCTGCGGGCCTCGACAACCGCCCTGGTGGCGCAGGCCCTCGGCCGTGGGGACAGACACGAGCAGCAGGCCGTCTTCTGGCGGGCGCTCGTGCTTTCCGTCGGACTCGGTCTCATCATTCTCGCCGCCTCGCCGTGGCTGCTTTCCGTCGGCTTGCGGATGATGGGCCCGGAGGGCACGACCGCCGCCGCAACGGCAACCTATTTCTCGATCCGAATCCTTGCCGGACCGCTGACACTCACCAATTACACCATCCTCGGCTTCGTCCTGGGACTCGGTCGCGGCACGACCGGACTTCTGCTGCAGACGATCCTCAACGGCACCAACATCGTCCTTTCGATCTATCTCGGCCTCGTCCTCGGCTGGGGCGTGGCGGGCGTCGCCTGGGGCACGCTGATCGGCGAAGGGATGGCTGCCATCGTGGGGCTCGCGCTCATCGTTCCGCGCTTTGACCGGAAGGACGGACCGAAGGTCGCGGAGATATTCAATCGCGCCAGGCTTTCTGCGCTCTTTGCGATCAACCGCGATCTGATGATCCGCACCTTCACGCTGCTGGCCGCCTTCACGCTTCTGACGCGCATCGGCACGGGCTTCGGCCCCGTCGTGCTGGCAGCCAACGCGGTACTGATGAACTTCTTCATGATCGCAAGTTTCTATCTCGACGGCATGGCGAATGCTGCCGAGCAGATCGTCGGAAGGGCTGTCGGCGCCCGCTTCCGCGAGGGCTTCGACCGGGCGATCCGGCTCACCGCGCTCTGGTCCTTCGGGCTGGCGCTGGTCTCCTGCCTCTTTTTCCTGGCCTTCGGCAGCGCCATCATCGCCTTCATGACGACGGCGGCCGACGTTCGGGCGATCGCCGCGGACTATCTGCCCTGGGCCGCCGTGACGGCACTTACCGGTGCACTGGCCTTCCAGATGGACGGTGTCTACATCGGCGCGACCTGGTCACGCGAGATGCGCAACATGATGCTGCTCGCGTTCACCGGCTATTGCCTTTCGCTGGCACTCTTCGTGCCGCTTTTCGGCAACCATGGCCTCTGGCTGTCGCTCAACCTGTTCCTGGCCTTGCGCGGCCTCCTGCTACTTGCTCGCCTGCCGGTGCGGGTGGCTCAGAGTTTCGCCGAAAGCCACTGATCGAGGCCGCTGTCGCGCAGGTCACGGATCGACGTGACGCCTTCGCGGTCGACCAGCGCCGACAGGCCGCGGAGGATGCGGCCCGGCAATCCCGGACCTTCGTAGACCATGCAGGAATAGAGCTGCACGAGATCGGCCCCCGCGCGCACCTTCTCGAGTGCCGTCTCCGCCGAGGAGACCCCGCCGACGCCGATGATCGGCAAGGCCGGGCCGACGCGCTTGCGCATGCGGGCGAGCACCGCCGTCGAGCGCGTAAAAAGCGGCTTGCCGGAAAGACCGCCCGCCTCCGCGGCCAGACGCGGATTGCTCAGGCCGTCACGCGACAAGGTCGTGTTCGAGACGATGAGGCCGTCGAGGCTATGGCTCATCACCTCCGCCGCAATGTCGTCCATGCCCTCCTCGGTGAGATCCGGCGCGATTTTCAGGAAGACGGAAAGCCGCTTGCCGGTCCTCGCCGCCTCGTCGTCGCGGGCGGCAAGGACGGCCGACAACAGCGCGGCCAGGCTTTCGCGGGCCTGCAGGTCGCGCAGTCCTGGCGTGTTCGGAGAGGAGATGTTGACGGTGAAATAGCTCGCCACGGAATAGAAGCGGCGGATGCCGGCGACGTAGTCCGCAATGCGGTCGGCGCTGTCCTTGTTGGCCCCGATGTTGACACCGACGATGCCGTTCGCTCGGCGCGCGCTGAGCCGCGCGAAGGCGGCGTCATGGCCCTCGTTGTTGAAACCGAGGCGGTTGATGACCGCCTCATCCTTCTCCAGGCGGAAGATGCGCGGCCGCGGATTGCCGGGCTGCGGCTTCGGCGTGACGGTCCCGACCTCGGTGAAACCGAAGCCGAGACGGAGGATAGCGTCCGGCACCTCGGCATTCTTGTCATACCCGGCGGCGAGGCCGAGCGGGTTCGGGAAGACGATCCCGGCGACCGTCTGCTTCAGACGAGAATCGGCGGGCACGCGGCAGCCGGGGATGAGCCCCGTCTTCAGGGCGGCGATGGAAAGGCCGTGCGCCGTCTCCCCGTCGAAGAGGAAGAGGCCGCGGCGGGCGAGCGTCTTGAAAGGTCCGGTCATGGGATGAGCTCCGGGAAGATGTGGAGGCCGTCCGGCCCGAGCGGCAGGGGCTTCTGCCAGGCGACCAGCGAAACCGGCAGATCGCTGTAGAGATGCGGGAAGAGGTCGCCGCCGCGGGAGGACTCGAACTTCAACCTGTCACCGAGCGCAGAGGTCGAGACTGCGACCAAGAGCAACCCGTCGATCCCGGCGAAGTGCAGCCGAGCCGTCTCACGCACCTGGGCGCCGGTCGAGAAGTGAATATAGCCGTCCTTGAGGTCAATCGCCGCACCGGAGAAAATACCGTCGGCTTCCGCCTTTTGCCACAGGTCGCGCGGTACTATCTTGTATATGAGGCTATGCACGAGCTCATCCTTCCGTGGCCGACGCTGGGAGCGATTTGCCGCAAACCGGGCACTTTGTCCACGGCAGCGATACGGGAATGTCCGCCGGCACACGTAATTTTTGGAGAAAGACGATGAAATTCCAGCTTGTCGTTCCAGCCGTCCTGTTGGCCTTGACCGGACCGCTGCCTGCCAGCGCCGAGGAGACGGCGGATGGGCGCTTTCGGCTGGAGAAGTCGGGAGACGCCTTCGTGCGACTGGACACCCGGACCGGTGCCATGACGCTCTGTCGCGAACAAGATGGCGCGCTGGTCTGCCGGATGGCGGCCGACGAGCGCGCGGCCTACGAAGAGGACCTCGGCCGATTGGAAAAGCGCGTTGAGGCGCTTGAAGCGGCCCTGGCCGCCGGGCAGCCGCTCACCGGCCGTCAGCGGGAAGAGCTGCCTTCCGACGAGGAAGTCGAGCGATCGATCGGCATCATGGAACGCTTCATGCGCAGTTTCTTCGGCCTGGTTGAGGAGTTCAAGAGTAAGGAAGAAAAGACCGGGCCAGCGCCCGACCACACCTGACGCTAGACTATTGTATATATTGTCAGGTGTCGCTAAAAGACAAATGACCGCCCTACAGGCGTATCGGGCGCTCTTGGGAGGGAGCGAGCAAATGACAGCACTCACCATCATCATTGCAGACGATCATCCGCTTTTCCGAGGAGCCCTTCGGCAGGCCGTCGACGGCATGGAAGGGAAGAAGACGGTCATCGAGGCAGGTGATTTTGAGGCGGCTCGCAAGGCCGCGTCGCAGCATCCGGACGCCGATCTGCTGCTGCTCGACCTCGCCATGCCGGGTGTCAGCGGTTTTTCCGGACTGATGGCGCTCAGGGCCGAATTCGCCAATCTTCCGATCGTCATCGTATCGGCGAGCGACGACCAGACCACCATCCGCCGGTCTCTGGAACTCGGCGCTTCCGGTTTCATCTCCAAGTCTTCGGGCATCGACGATATCCGCGCGGCCATCCAGACCGTGCTCAGGGGTGATATCTGGACGCCGGCTTTCTATGAGGGTGGGCAGGAGGATCCGGACGTTGCCGATCTCATCGCCCGGCTGCGTACGCTGACGCCACAACAGAGCCGCGTGCTCGGCATGCTCGCCGAAGGCCTGCTAAACAAGCAGATCGCCTACGAACTCGGCGTCTCCGAGGCAACCATCAAGGCCCATGTCTCGGCAATCCTGCTGAAGCTCAAGGTCGACAGCCGCACGCAGGCCGTGATCCAGCTCGGCAAGATCAACATGGCCATGGTCGCCTGATACACAAGGCCTCTACGTCCGCGCCTGTTCGGATCGCAGTCGCAAGAGAGGATTTTATTCCTTTTTGCTCTTTACTCCGGCGGCCAGCTTGAATAAAATCCGGGCCGAACGGAAGGTCCGTCTCTGCCCGTTGTTTCCCTGGAGCATGAGCGACGATGCTATCGCATGACAGTATCTGGAGCGCGATCGACAAGCTGGCGGAGCGCAATCAATTGACGCCTTCCGGCCTTGCCAGGCGGGCGGGTCTCGACCCCACATCCTTCAACAAATCGAAACGTGTCGCCGCCGACGGACGCATGCGCTGGCCTTCGACCGAATCCATCGCGAAGGTGCTCGAGGCGACTGGAGCCAGCATCGACCAGTTCATGAGCTACATGCAGCCGAACGACGGGCGCGTGAGCGTGGCCCAAGGTGCACTGCCGGCGACACCCGGCGCCATTCCGCTGATCGGCTTTGCTCAGGCCGGCGCCGGCGGTTTTTTCGACGATGGCGGCTTTCCGGCGGGCCAAGGCTGGGATCTCGTGGAATTCCCGTCGTCACCAGATCGCAAGGCAGGCGTGTATGCTCTGGAAATCCAGGGTGACAGCATGCTGCCGCTTTACCGGGACGGCGATGTGCTGATCGTCGAACCGGGCGCGCAGGTGCGCCGGGGCGACCGCGTGGTGGTCAAGACCCGCGAGGGCGAGGTAATGGCAAAGGTGCTGGTGCGCCAGACGGCAAAGTCCATCGAGCTTCTTTCGCTCAATCCCGAGCATCCCAATCGCAGCTTCGACATGGCCGACGTCGAATGGATCGCCCGGATCATCTGGGCGAGCCAGTGAGGCCATCCGAAGCATGCGTCGTGCGGCGGTGATTGCAAGCGGTGTCGTGATCCTCGCCTGGGGCTCGGCCCTGATGATTACCGGCACCCATCTGCGACCTGGGCCGTCCGCCATTACGGCGGAGACCGCTGTCGATCCGCCGAAGGCGTCTCCACCGGTCCTCGAGAGCCGACGCGTGCGGGCAATCAACCCCGGGGAATTCGTCTCTCCGATCGATGGACCGGGCGAAACGCTGGAGCGCATCGCGCCTCGACCATCGCTCGGCGGGCAGGATGAGAAAAAGGTGGAAGTCATCCTTTTGCAGCGCCCCTGGACGGGTGCTGCGGGCATGCTCGCGGCACGCGGCCGTCGGGTGAGACTGGCCGGCGTCCTGCCCACCGCCGTCGGGCTTCGTTGCCCCTCCCGAGGCGGTGTTCCCTGGCCCTGCGGCGTGGTGGCGCGCACGCAGCAGCGCATGCTGATCCGCAACCGTACCGTCGCCTGCGATCAAAATGGGGCGGATGAAAAGGACACGTTGGTGACCGTTTGCCGTGTCGGCGGGACAGACATCGGCGCCTGGCTCGTGCGCAACGGCTGGGCGGAAGCCGAACCTGGATCGGTCCTCGCGGAACTGAGCTCAGCTGCCCGGACGGACCGACGCGGCATTTTCGGCGACGATCCGCGCGAAGGGCCGAACGACCAGCCTTGAATCCCATCCACGGCACGCCTACTCTACGGAAAAACAACGAGGTTTCTTCCACACATGAGCAAGCGCCTGACCACCCAGGAAGCCCTGATTTTCGTCATGGTAATGGCCTCCGCCGTCGATAACGCGATGAATGACAAGGAGCTCGGCCGTATCGGTCAGCTGATCGACGTGCTGCCAATCTTCGACGGTTTCGACAAGGAGAAGCTAATCGAGGTGTCGCGGCGTTGCGCCGATATCCTTGCCGGGCCGGAAGGGCTCGATATTGCCCTGGAAGTCGTCCGCGATACCGTTCCGCCCCGCAGCTACGATACAGCCTATGCGCTTGCCGTCGAAATCATGGCGGTCGATCTCTGCATCCGTCCGGAAGAAATCCGGCTCCTGCAGATGCTGCGCGACCGGCTGAAACTCGACAAGCTTACCTGTGCGGCGATCGAACACAGCGCGATCGCCCGCTATCGCCCTGCCTGAAGCCGACGTGCCGTCAGTAGAGGCTGTAGGGAAAATAGCGCAGATAAATTTCCTGCAGCCGCCCGTCGCGAGAAATCGCGGCAAGCGCGCTGTCGATGGCCGCAGTCAACGGGGTCTCGTCCTGCCGCAGCATGATCGTCAGCCCCTCGCCGAGAAACTTTTCCGAGACATAGGCGCCGTCCATCATCGTGCAGCAATGGCCGGAAGCCTCGCCGGCCGTCCAGAAAGACAGCTGCAGCGCATCTGCAAAGACCGCGTCCACCTTCTTTTCCTTCAGCGCCTGCAACATGGCGCTGCGGTCGGCAAAGCCGGTCGCCCGAATATCGGGAAAGAAGGCCTTCAGCATCGCTTCATGAGCCGTGCCCGTCACCACGCCGACCGGCCGACCGGCCAGGCCCGCAACCTCTCCACCGGGGATGTCGACGCCGGCATTACGGACAAAACGCGCAGGCAACAGCATGAAAGGGCGCGAAAACGAAAAACGGCGGCGAAGCTCGGTCGTGACCCCGGCACCCGCGATGACTGCCTCGCCCTGCCCTTCCGAGAGAGCTTTCTCCAGATCGGCATACGGCAGCGCCTGAATCTGGCACTTGGCCTCGATGGCGAGTTCCGAGCAGATTTCACGGGCGAGCTCTACATGAAAGCCGGCAAGACGCCCTGTCTGATCGGCAAAGTTGAACGGGGGAAAATCCGTCGTCGTCAGGAAGCGCAGCCGCAGCAATGTCGACAGATCAGGGCGCGGCAACCGCTCATTGGCATCGAAAAGTACCGGCAGCTGTTGCGCGGCAACCCTCGCGGGCACGACGGCCGAGGATAGCAGAACGCAACCAAACACAAGTAATGCGAGCGCACCCTTTAAATCGAGGGATGAAACTTTTGCGTGTGCCATTATGATCCATTCCGGGACAGGCTGGGGCGTCATCGATCGATGACGGTTTATCAGAAGCATGCAAGCCGGGGAATACCAAGGGGAGCCGAACGGCGCCGCCTGGCGGGTGGCCACTGCGCGTTCCGATGGCGGCAAGGCCGCTGCCGACGCCGGTGTTTCGCATGCCTTTCAGACCGAGGCGCGGGCACTGCGCCAACTCGGCTTCTCAAAGCCGTTCATCAAAGACATGGCGCGGCGGGCGCGCGCGAACGGAGGCACGATAGAACAGGAACTGCTCGCCGACGGCAGCGTCGATGAGCAGACCTATTACGCAGCGATCGCGCGGCTGCTTGGCCTGCCGTTCATGGGGGAAATACCGCCCGACCACATCATGGATCGCCCGGCGCTGGATGGCCTCCTGCAGCGCCCGAACATCCTGCGCCTGCATTCCCGGGACAAGGCGCCGCTGACCGCAATCGCACCGGAAGCTCGTCACCTTGCCGACCTCGCCGAACGGCTTGTCCACCATCCGAGCCTCAGGGCCGCGCTGACTGTCGCATCGGCCTCCTCCATCCGCCGAGCCGTTTGGCAGGCGGGCGCTGCGCGCAGGGTCGCGACCGTTTCGAACGCGCTGTTCGAAGGGAGCCCGCAGCACTCGGCTCGTATCGTCATGACCGGTCGACAGGGCTTCATCGCCGGCGCACTCCTGACCGGCGGCGCGGCAGCACTGCTGCTCGCCTCCGGACCGGTCGCACTGATGCTTCACGTGCTGCTGTCGTCCCTCTACTTCGCAGCAATGGTCTTGCGACTGGGAGCACTCTTCCGTCCTCGTCGTCGCGAGATCCTGCCCGAAACGCTGATCGCGGACGGCCCTCTGCCCATCTATACCGTCCTGGTGGCGCTCTATCGCGAAGCGCCGGTCGCGGGCCAATTGATCGCTGCCCTGGAGCGACTCGACTGGCCTCCCTCCCGGCTGGATATCAAACTCGTCTGCGAGGCAGACGATCACGAAACCATCGAGGCGATCCGCAAACTGCGGCCGGGATCGCATATGGAAATCGTCGCAGTACCGCCGGGCGGGCCGCGTACCAAGCCCAAGGCGCTTCTCTATGCCCTCGCCGGTACGCGCGGCGACTATCTCGCGATCTACGATGCTGAAGATCGTCCACATCCGGGTCAGTTGAAGGAGGCCTATGCCCGTTTTCGAACGGCTGCCCCCGAGGTAGCCTGCCTGCAGGCGCCGCTCATCATCACCAATATGCGTGAATCCTGCATCAGCACGGTCTTCGCGCTCGAATACGCGGCACTCTTTCGTGGCTTGCTGCCGCTTCTCGCCCGCTATCGCATGCCGTTGCCGCTCGGCGGTACCTCCAATCATTTCCGCACGGCCGCGCTGCGCGCCGCAGGCGGTTGGGACCCATACAATGTCACCGAGGACGCCGACCTCGGCATGCGGCTCTACCGCCTCGGCTACCGGTCCGAGACGATCCGCCGGCACACGTTCGAAGATGCACCGATCAGAGCGCGGGTCTGGCTCGGACAAAGGACACGTTGGTTCAAGGGCTGGCTGCAAACGTGGCTGGTGGTGATGCGCGATCCCGGACGTGCCCGCCGCGAGATGGGAACCGGGGCGTTCGTCGTCTTTCAACTGCTGATCGGCGGCATGCTGGTCTCATCACTCGGACACCCTGCAATCCTCGTCTTCCTCACCACTTCGGCAGTCGCAATGCTTCAGAGCCCCGCCGAACACATCCATCCCCTGACAACTCTGCTTTTCGGCATCGACGCGATGAACATCTTCGGCAGCTACAGCGTTTTTCTCGGGCTCGGCGTCTCCGCAATGATCGAATACGAGCGACGCCTTCTCGGCTGGCGCTGGCTTGCGATACCTTTCTACTGGATGATGGTCTCCTATGCGGCCTGGCGTGCCGCCTTCGAACTGAGGGCGAAACCTTTCTTCTGGAACAAGACGCCACATGAGCCGCGCTCTGTCACGATGCCGGCGGCCACCCCTGCCCCGGCTGCAGCCGACTACACCGGTGCCAGCCCCGAAAGCGGGCAAGCTTGACTGTCAGAGACACAGCCGCACAGGATGCGCGAATGCTGGCGTGATTTTCGACATACCGGCAACCAGGGGGCGGCATGAGTGAAGAACAGGCAAAATCCGGCTGGGGAACATGGAAGCGCGTGCCCGGTGCCGTTTGGACGATCGGCTTCGTATCGCTCTTCATGGACGTCTCCTCGGAGATGATCCACGCGCTGCTGCCTCTCTATCTTGTCGGCGCGCTCGGAGCATCAACCCTCACCGTCGGCGTCATCGAAGGGATCGCCGAGGCGACTGCGTCCGTTACCAAGGTGTTTTCCGGCGCTCTCAGCGACTGGCTCGGTAAACGCAAGCTGCTCGCTGCCTTCGGGTATACCCTCGCGGCGGTGACCAAACCCATCTTCCCGCTTGCGCCGAGTATCGGATGGCTGGTTGCTGCGCGCTTTATCGACCGGATCGGCAAGGGCATCCGCGGGGCACCGCGCGACGCGCTGGTTGCCGACATCGCATCTCCGGAACTCCGGGGCGCAAGCTTCGGCCTCAGGCAGTCGCTGGACACCCTCGGTGCGCTGCTAGGGCCGCTCTTCGCCATCCTCTTCATGTGGCTCTTCGCCGACAACTTCACCGCGGTCTTCTGGATCGCCGTCGTTCCGGCCTTCGTCTCGGCCGGCCTCATCACGTTCGCCGTGAAAGAGCCGCCAAACATTGCTGCACGGCGGACCGCACGCCTGCCGCTTCGCCGGGCCGAACTCGTTCGTCTCGGAGCAGCCTACTGGAAGATCGTCGCAGTTGCGGCGGCCTTCACTCTGGCACGTTTCAGCGAAGCCTTCCTGGTGCTGAAGGGGCAAGACATCGGCCTTCCCATCGCATTCGTTCCGCTGGTGATGGTGGTCATGAACATTGCCTACACGCTTTCCGCCTATCCCGCCGGCGCACTGTCGGACCGCGTGAACCGCATGACGCTGCTGGTGGCCGGGCTTTTCCTGCTGCTCGCCGCAGATCTTGTCCTGGCATTCAGCTCGGGCTTTGCCGGACTGGCCGCCGGAGCGACGCTCTGGGGCTTGCACATGGGGTTTACCCAGGGGCTGCTCTCGGCGCTGGTTGCCGACACCGCCCCATCCGAACTGCGCGGTACGGCGTTCGGCATGTTCAACCTGATCACCGGGATAGCGCTGCTTGCCGCGAGCATGATCGCCGGCGGCCTATGGGACCTCGCCGGCGCCGAGGGCACGTTTCTGGGCGGTGCCGTATTCACGCTCTGCACGCTGTTCGGCCTCGCCGCCTTGTGGATCCGGCAGCGCGGACGACGCCCGGAACAAAGGAACGATGCAGGGTAAGGGAGAGGCTGGAGCGGGTGAAGGGAATCGAACCCTCGTATTCAGCTTGGGAAGCTGCTGCTCTACCATTGAGCTACACCCGCGACAGGGGCACAAATCCAACAGATCCCCCGGTCTGTCAAGTGTGAAGAACCTGCACAGCTACGCTTTGCCGATCACGCGCCAAAGCCACCAAGTTTTTACTTTCACGGGGCAATGTGGCGGCGACAGCCAGACATCCGGATTGCCACCATGCCCTTCTTCCGCCGCCTTCTCGAATCGAACCGTTTCGAAACGGCCATTACCGTCCTGATCCTGCTGAACGCCCTTACCCTGGGGCTCGAGACCTCGCCCGTCCTCTGGGCTCGCTACGGATCCCTGCTCTACGCGATCGACCACACCCTTCTTGCGATCTTCGTCCTCGAGATTCTGGCACGACTTGCCGTTTACCGCGGCCGCTTCTTCCACGACCCCTGGCGCGTCTTCGACCTCCTCGTCATCGCCGTCTCGATCGTACCGGCGACGGAAACGGTCTCCATCCTGCGAGCAATGCGGGTCCTGCGTCTCTTCCGGCTGATCTCCGTCGTCCCCTCGATGCGGCGCGTCGTCGGCGGGCTCTTCTCGGCGCTTCCCGGCATGGGGTCGATCTTCCTCCTGCTGGGGCTCGTCTTCTACGTCTCCTCGGTCGCCGCGACCAAACTCTTCGCCGCGGACTTCCCGGAACTCTTCGGCGATATCGGCAAGTCAGCCTTCACGCTTTTCCAGGTCATGACGCTCGAAGGCTGGACCAGCGACGTCGTGCGTCCGGTGATGACGCTTCACCCACTCGCCTGGGTCTTCTTCATCCCGTTCATCGTCGCGACGTCGTTCACGGTCCTCAATCTCTTTATCGGGATCATCGTCTCGTCCATGCAGGCCGAGCATGAGATTCCGAGCGCAGGAGACCAGGAAGACCTAAAGGAAAACCAGGATCTCATCCTTGCGGAGCTGCGAGAACTGCGCAGCGAAGTTGCGGCCCTGCGGCGCGCGTCAGCCAACCCGGAAGTGCTTGGACAGCTTTAGCCCCTGAGCCTGATAGCTGGAGCCGAGCCCGCTGCCGTACAGGCCTGCCGGACGTTCCTGCATATGCTCGTAGACCAACCGTCCGATCACCTGTCCATGTTCCAGGATGAACGGCACCTCGTGGCTGCGGACTTCGAGCACGGCGCGGCTTCCTGCGCCACCTGCACCGGCATGGCCAAAACCGGGATCGAAGAAACCCGCATAGTGAACGCGGAATTCGCCGACGAGAGGATCATAAGGCGTCATCTCCGCCGCGAAGAGCGGCGGCACATGGACGGCCTCCCGTGAAACGAGAATGTAGAACTCGTCCGGATCGAGGATCAGTTCGTCGCGGCCGCGACTATAGAGCGGCTCCCAGAAATCGAAAACATCGTGGGCGGCCTTGCGGTCGACGTCGATCACGGACGTATGGTGTTTGCCGCGATAGCCTATCAAGCCATCTGGGCCACTGCCCTTCAGGTCGATCGACAGCGCGATGCCGCCGCCCGAGACATTCGGGACCTCGCTCGCGACGAGCGTCTCGGCCTTGTGCAGATCGAGCAGTTCGCTTTCGCTCAGTACCGAGTGGCCGACGCGGAACCTGATCTGCGACAGGCGCGATCCACGCCGGACGATGACCGGGAACGTCCGCGGGCTGATCTCAAGATAGAGAGGTCCGCAGTAGCCAGCCGGGATCTTGTCGAACTCCTGGGCGTGGTCGACCATCACGCGAGTGAAGATGTCGAGACGCCCCGTTGAACTCTTTGGGTTGGCCGAGGCGGACATGCCCTGCGGAAGGTCGAGGCTTTCCATCAGCGGCACGATGTAGACGCAGCCCGTTTCCAGCACCGCCCCGTCTTCGAGATCGATCTCGTGCAGCGTCAGGCGTTCGAGCTTGTCGGCAACCTTGTGCTCGCGACCGGGCATGAAGCTCGCGCGGACACGCATCGCCTTCGAGCCGAGGCGCAGGTCGAGGCTTGCCGGCTGCACCTGATCCGCATCGAGAGGCGTCTCGCTTTTCAGCCGACCTTCGCCGAACAGCGCGTCGATGGCGCGATCCGCCAGGATACCCGTGGTCCTTGTCATCTTGTCCCATCCCGTTTGGCCCGACAAAACCAAAGTAGAGGAATTGACGCAAGCCCGGGATCGGCGTATGGCAGGCTTATCCCGTGGTGATTTGGCCGGTCGGCTTGCAGCCACGTTAAACAAATGGCTAAAGAGACCGGGTGCTTAAGACCGGTCCGAAATCGCGACCGGTTTTTTTGTGTTTGAAAGGCTGAGTGGCATGAGCAAGAACTGGCGCCCCGCAACCCAACTGGTCCACGGCGGAACCCTTCGCTCACAATACGGCGAAACCTCGGAAGCGATCTTCATGACCCAAGGTTTCGTCTACGAAACCTCGGAGGCGGCCGAAGCCCGCTTCAAGGGTGAGGACGACGGTTTCATCTACGCCCGCTACGGCAGCCCGACCAACGACATGTTCGAAAAACGCATGTGCCTGCTGGAAGGGGCGGAAGAGGCTCGGGCGACCGCGTCCGGCATGGCGGCCGTCGCCGCGGCCATTCTCTGCCAGCTGAGAGCCGGCGATCACATCGTCGCAGCCCGCGCGCTTTTCGGCTCCTGCCGCTGGGTCGTCGAGACGCTCGCCCCTAAGTACGGCATCGAATGCACCCTCGTGGATGGGCGCCATCTGGAAAACTGGGAAAAGGCGATCCGCCCGAACACCAAGGTGATGTTCCTCGAAAGCCCGACCAACCCGACCCTCGAAGTAATCGATATCGCCGGCGTTGCCAGACTCGCCAATCAGGTCGGCGCAAAGCTGGTGGTCGACAACGTCTTCGCGACCCCTCTCTTCCAGAAACCGCTCGAACTCGGCGCCCATGTCGTCGTCTATTCCGCGACCAAGCACATTGACGGCCAGGGCCGCTGTCTCGGTGGCGTCGTACTCTCGAGCAAGGAGTGGATCGGCGAAGAATTCCAGGACTACTTCCGCCACACCGGGCCGGCCATGTCGCCGTTCAACGCCTGGACCCTTCTGAAAGCGGTCGAAACATTGCCGTTGCGCGTGCGCCAGCAAGCGCAGAGCGCGGCCAGAATCGCCGATTTTCTGGCAGAACAGGGCCAAGTCGCGCGCGTCGTCTATCCCGGACGCGCCGATCATCCGCAGGCCGACATCATCGCCAAGCAGATGTCGGGCGGCTCGACGCTGGTCGCGTTCGAACTCAAGGGCGGCAAGGCAGCCGCCTTCGCGCTGCAGAACGCGCTGAAAATCATCGAGATCTCGAACAACCTCGGCGACTCGAAGAGCCTGATCACACATCCGGCGACGACCACGCACAAGAACCTGACCGACGAAGCGCGCGCCGAGCTCGGCATTTCGGGTGGCACGGTGCGGCTTTCCTGCGGCATCGAGGACACCGATGACCTGCTGGAAGATTTTGCGCAGGCGCTCCGCAAGGTTCCGGCCTGAACCACGTTTCACGTCCTGCTGCCCGGCGCCGCGCGCGCCGGGCTAGCCCATCAGCGGCAACGAGCGGCAAATCCATCCGTCGGCGTTAGGACCAATTTTACAAAGTCACGACACTTTGCTTGCTCGGCGCGTCCGCATTCCTTGACCCCTGCGGCGCGCTGATAGATATGGTTAGCAAGGCATAAAGAAGGTCAACGCTATGTATCGAGCCCTGACGCGGGATATCGAAGTCAGTGTCGAGCCTTATTATCTGGAGGAGCAATCCGATCCGGACGACGGGCGATATGTCTGGGGCTATCGGGTGGCAATCACCAATCACTCCGACAGGTCGGTTCGACTGGTGAATCGCTACTGGCACATCACCGATCAGAACGGCCAGGTCGACGAAGTTACCGGGCCGGGCGTCGTCGGCGAGCAACCGCACCTGCAGCCAGGCGATACCTACGAATATTCCTCGGGCTGCCCTCTCGACACACCGTCAGGCGTCATGTTCGGCCACTACCAGATGGAAACTGAGGAGGGGGACCTCTTCGAGGTCGCGATCCCGGCCTTCTCTCTGGACGCGCCGGGCATGCTGCGGGTCCTCAACTGAGGCCGGGCGGACCCAGTACCCAACCGCAATGAAGAACGGCACCGCCAGTCTGGACGGTGCCGTCATCAATTTCAGCCTTCACGAACCTCGGCCGCTTCATAGCGGTAGGTGGTCGAGCAGAATTCGCAGGTGACGGTGATCGCCCCGTCTTCCTGGCTCTGCTCGATCTCCTCATCGGAAAAGCTCTTCAGGACGCCCTTCACCTTCTCTCGCGAGCAGCTGCACCGATCGAAAACCGGCTGTGGCTGGTAAACCCGCACACCGCGCTCATGGAAGAGGCGAAACAGCAGCCGCTCTATGCCGATCTGCGGATCGGTAAGCTCATCCGTGTCGACCGTGTCGACCAGCACCTGCGCTTCCGACCAAGCATCATCCTCAGAGAAAACATGCCCGCCTTCGTCTCCGTCACCGCCGTGCAGATCCGGCTGACGCATCCGCTCCGGCGCTTCCGGCAGGAACTGGGCCAAGAGGCCCCCGGCCCGCCAGCCGCGGCGCGGATGTCCGTCCTCGTCGCGATCGAAGAACTCGGCGACGCCGAGGCGCACCCGCGTCGGGATCTGTTCCGACTGACGGAAATAAACCCCGGCAATTTCCTCGAGCGACGTACCGTCGAGGGGCACGATCCCCTGATAAGGCTGCATGAAGCTGCCCTGACCGATGGTGAATGCGAGCACGCCTTCGCCGAGCAGGGCCTCGGGGGACGTCCTGCCCTCCTCGACCGCGGCCTTCAGCGCATCCTCGTCGAAGCGGGCATAGGCGCGCACGTCCTGCGGCGTCGCGAAGTCGACGACCAGCAGATCCACCGGCCCGTTACCCTTCGTCTGGACGGTAAACTTGCCCTCGAACTTGAGCGAGGTACCGATCAGCACGGTGAGAACCATCGCCTCCGCCAGAAGACGGGCGACGGGAGCCGGATAGTCGTGCCGCGCGAGAATGGTATTGACCAGCGGGCCGAGTTGCACGGCCCGGCCGCGCACGTCGAGCCCTTCCACCTGGAACGGAACAACGCGGTCATCGCCGGCGAAACCGAATTCGCCGAGTTCAGTGGCCCTGTCTGCCATTATTGTACTCCTTGCGCCGCAGGCGCTTGACTTCCGGGGGTGCATAGGCCCCCAATTTACCGCTCACATGGGGTCGCTTGGCGAGAAGATCAAGCCGGAGGCTGCAAACCCGGGCAAGCGACGTCAGATCGCACCAAGGCACCAGGCAAGGATTGACTTCTGTGCGTGCAGCCGGTTTTCCGCCTCGTCGAACACGACGGACTGCGGGCCGTCGATCACTTCGTCGGTGACCTCCTCGCCGCGATGCGCGGGCAGGCAATGCATGAAGAGGGCGTCGGGCTTTGCGTGCGCCATCAGCGCCCCGTTCACCTGATAGGGCTGGAAGACGTTGTGCCCCCTGGCCTTGTGCTCCTGGTTCATCGAAATCCAGGTATCGGTAATGACGGCGTCAGCACCTTCCACGGCACGCTCCGCCTCGTGGCAAAGCATGATTTCGCCGCCGTTGTCGCGGGCCCAGTTGAGGTACTTGTCGTCCGGCTCGGACCCGAGCGGCACGGCCATGTTCATGCGGTAACCGAAGCGGGCGGCGCCCTCGACGAGAGAATGCAGGACATTGTTGCCGTCGCCGGTCCAGGCGAGCGTCTTGCCCTTCACCGGACCGCGATGCTCCTCAAAGGTCATGACGTCGGCCATGATCTGGCAAGGGTGCGTGCTGTCGGTCAGCGCGTTGATGACGGGAACAGTCGCATGCTCTGCCATCTCCAGGAGACGCGAATGATCGGTCGTGCGGATCATGATCGCATCCACGTAACGCGAGAGGACCTTTGCGGTGTCACCGATCGTTTCGGCACGGCCGAGCTGCATTTCCGTGCCCGAAAGGAAGAGTGTCTCACCACCGAGCTGGCGCATGCCGACGTCGAAGGACACGCGCGTGCGCGTCGACGGTTTCTCGAAGATCATCGCAAGCATCTTGCCGGCAAGCGGCTTGTCCGCCGTCCCAGCCTTTGTCGCCTGCTTTCGAATGCGGGCGTCATCCATGATGGTACGCAAATCGGCAGACGAAACGGCCGAGAGGTCGAGGAAATGCTTCGGAGATGCCATTGGGAAACCTGTCTGAATTTCTGCTGCTTAGGCTTGCGCCGCCTGCTTTTCGTGGGCGCCATGGACCCGCTCGGCTGCGCGTTCGATCCGCGAGAGGCCCTCGCGCGCTTCTTCGGCGGTCGTGATGAGCGGCGGCAGAAGACGAATGACGTTGTCACCGGCCGGGACACCGAGAATGTGCTCGGCGCGCATCGCCTGCAACAATTCCGCGTTCGGCACCTTCGCCTTGATGCCGAGCATCAGGCCTTCGCCGCGGATCTCCTCGACGACATCGGGAAAGCGGTCGTGGAGTGCCGCCAGGCCCTGCCGGAAGACCAACGCCACGTCGCGCACATGCTCCAGGAAGCCATCCGCGAGAATGACGTCGAGTACGGCGTTGCCGACGGCCATCGCCAGCGGATTGCCTCCGTAGGTGGAGCCGTGGGTGCCGGCCTTCATTCCGGAAGCGGCTTCCGCCGTGGCAAGGCAGGCGCCCAGCGGAAAGCCGCCGCCGATGCCCTTGGCAACTGCCATGATGTCGGGCGTAATGCCCGCCCACTCGTGGGCGAAAAGCTTGCCCGTACGACCGACGCCGGACTGGACCTCGTCGAGGATGAGAAGCAGCCCCTTCTCGTCGCAGATCTGGCGAAGCGCCCGCAGGAACTCATTGGAGGCCGTACGAATGCCGCCTTCGCCCTGCACCGGCTCGATGAGGATCGCGGCCGTGTTCTCGGTGATAGCCTGCTTCACTGCCTCGATGTCACCAAAGGGCACCTGGTCGAAGCCCGGCGCCTTGGGCCCAAAACCTTCGAGATACTTCGCCTGCCCTCCTGCGGCGATCGTCGCAAGCGTGCGGCCGTGGAAGGCACCTTCGAAGGTGATGATGTGGAACTTTTCCGGGTGCCCCTTCGAAAAGTGGTAGCGGCGCGCGGTCTTGATCGCGCATTCCAGCGCCTCGGCGCCTGAGTTGGTGAAGAACACCTTGTCGGCGAAGGTCGCCTCCGTCAGCCGCTTGCCGAGCGTTTCCTGGCCCGGAACCTCGTAGAGGTTCGACAGATGCCACACCTTTTCGGCCTGCGCCTTCAGCGCATCGACGAGATGCGGGTGGGCATGCCCCAGCGCGTTCACTGCGACGCCCGCCGCGAAATCGAGATATCGCTCACCATTTTCCGCGATAAGCCAAACCCCTTCGCCGCGCTCGAAACGCAGAGGCGCGCGCAGGTAGGTTTCGTAAAGCGGTGTGGCTTCAGCCATGGTGGAACAGCTCCTTCGCAACCGATCTGTGTCAACACGGACTTTCCGGCTTCCCAGAAAAGTCCCGGAAAAATCAAAAATGCCGCCTTTCGGCGGCGGGTGGCAATATCAGCATTTCCCGCTGCGCTGTCAACAAAACTGCGACACGCAAAGGATTTTTGTGACGCGCGAGCGCCTTTCACAGCTTTGATTCTCGCGGCCGGCGAAAGCCAGCAAGTTGGGGAAAACTTGAAAATCGATTCCGCTTGATTCTTCCGACTCTTGTCACGGAGTCGGCGCCACACTAGGTTAAATTTACATTAAAAGATTGCATGCGGCAGAAGTAGTCACCGAAAGTATCGAGGAAGTCTTGTTTCGGATTCGTCCGAAGCAACGGAGACGGATTCTGCCGTTAAAATCGCGATGGCGGAGATAATGGCATGAACTGGACAGATGAGCGCGTCGAAAAACTCAAGAGGCTCTGGGCCGAAGGCCTGAGTGCAAGCCAGATCGCCGCACAACTCGGCGGCGTCAGCAGAAATGCGGTGATCGGCAAGGTGCATCGTCTGAACCTGCCCGGACGCGCGAAGTCCGGCGGCGGCACGGCGCCGGCTCGCACGCCGAAACGTCCGGCCCCGGCCCCTCGTCCCTCAAACTTTGCAGCGCGCGTCCCCGCCCGCGCAAACGCCCGTCCGGTAGGCGGAGCGATGCTGAAGGAAGAGGGCCAGATCGATGCCCTGGAGGAAATCCGCGCAGTTCCGGCCTCGAACGTCGTGATACCGATTTCCCGCCGGCTTGGGCTCACCGAGCTCACCGAACGCACCTGCAAGTGGCCGATCGGCGATCCGATGAGCGACGAGTTCCACTTCTGCGGCTGCGAGTCACTCGATTCCTCGCCGTACTGCAAGTATCACGCCAAGCTCGCCTATCAGCCGGTCTCCGAGCGCCGCAAGGCGGAACGGTAAGCCTCTGGCCAGAGAAAACGAAAACGGGCCGCGCGGCCCGTTTTTTTTATGCCTGATACAATTTGAAATCAGGCTTCCATCGAGTATCCGGCGCCGCGCACGGTCCGGATGACGTCCTGCATGTTCGAGAAGTTGAGCGCCTTGCGCAGACGCCCGACATGGACGTCGACGGTACGTTCGTCGACGTAGATGTCGTGCCCCCAGACGCCGTCCAGCAACTGCGAACGAGAGAAGACACGGCCCGGCGAAGTCATCAGGAACTCCAGCAGTCGGAATTCCGTCGGCCCGAGGCGGACCTCGCGGCTCTTGCGATGAACCCGGTGGGTTTCCCTGTCGAGTTCGATGTCACCGCAGCGAAGGACGCTCGAGAGCATTTCGGGACGGGCACGCCGCAGCATGGCCTTGACGCGCGCCATCAGTTCCGGCGTCGAAAACGGCTTGACGACGTAATCGTCGGCGCCCGTGGCGAGGCCGCGCACACGTTCGCTCTCCTCGCCGCGCGCGGTCAGCATGATGACAGGCAGGCGTTCGGTCTCCGGCCGCATACGCAGCCTGCGGCAGAGTTCGATCCCCGAGACGCCCGGCAGCATCCAGTCCAGAAGCAGGAGGTCTGGAACCCTTTCCTGGAGGCGCAGCTCTGCTTCGTCGCCGCGCAGAATCGTCTCCACCTCGTAACCTTCGGCTTCGAGGTTGTAACGAAGGAGTACGCTCAGCGCCTCCTCGTCTTCCACTACCACTATCCTTGGCTGCATCGCTCACTTATCCTCTGCAGCAGCGTCATTCGGTGACCGCGCCGACGTCCGTCGTCAGGTCTTCCTTCGGACGCTCGCCCTCCGGCTGGGCCCCGGTGGTCATGTAATAGATGGTTTCGGCGATGTTGGTGGCGTGGTCACCGATCCGCTCGAGGTTCTTGGCGCAGAAGAGAAGATGCGTACAGCTCGTGATGTTGCGGGGATCTTCCATCATGTAGGTCAGCAACTCCCGGAACAGGGAGGTGTAGACAGCATCGATCTCGTCGTCGCGATCGCGGACGGACTTCGCCTTCTCCGCCGAACGGGTCGAGTAGACGTCCAGGACTTCCTTCAGCTGTACGAGGGCAAGTTCGGAGAGGTGCTCGATGCCACGAGCGAGCTTGCGCGGGATGCCCGCGCTCTGCACCGCCATCGCCCGCTTGGCGTTGTTCTTGCCGAGATCGCCGACCCGCTCCAGGTCGCTGGCGATCTTCAGCGCGCCGATGATCTCGCGAAGGTCGCTGGCGACGGGTTGGCGACGGGCGATCGTGATGACGGCCTTGTCACCGATTTCGCGTTCGGCTGCGTCCATAATGACGTCGTCGGAAATCACCTTGTGCGCCAGCGCAGCGTCCCCGTGGACCAGAGCGCGGACGCTGTCGCCCACCATCTGCTCGGCGAGTCCGCCCATCTCGGAGATGCGGCGCATCAGATATTTCAGTTCCTCGTCGAAGGCTGAGTAGATGTGGGTCGATGACATGTCGTGATCCTCGAATGAGTGCGTCTGCGCGGTTGGACGGGGCGTCAGCCGAAGCGGCCCATGATATAGTCCTGCGTGCGCTGATCGTCGGGATTGGTGAACATCTTGTCGGTGTCGTTTTCCTCGACGAGTTCGCCGAGATGGAACATGGCCGTGCGCTGCGACACGCGCGCCGCCTGCTGCATCGAATGCGTGACGATCACGATGGTGTAGTTCGCGCGAAGTTCGTGAATGAGCTCCTCCACCTTTGCCGTCGCGATCGGATCGAGTGCCGAGCAGGGCTCGTCCATCAGGATGACCTCGGGACTGACGGCGACGGCGCGGGCGATGCAAAGACGCTGCTGTTGGCCGCCCGACAAACCTGTGCCTGGAGCGTCGAGGCGATCCTTCACCTCGTTCCAGAGGCCGGCTTTCTGCAGCGCCGACGAGACGATGTCGTCCAGATCCGATTTCTTGCGAGCAAGCCCGTGGATGCGCGGTCCGTAGGCGACGTTTTCGTAGATGGACTTCGGGAACGGGTTCGGCTTCTGGAACACCATGCCGACCTTGGCACGCAGCTGAACCGGGTCCACCTTGGGATCATAGATGTTCTCGCCGTCGATGGAGATGTGCCCCTCGACCCGGCAGTTGGCGATCGTGTCGTTCATGCGGTTGAGGCAGCGCAGGAAAGTCGACTTGCCACAGCCGGACGGACCGATGAAGGCGGTGACCGAACGCGGCGGAATCTCGATCTCCACATCCTTGATGGCGTGCTTGTCGCCGTAGAACACCTGAACCTTTCGGGCCGAGATCTTCGATTCGTTCATTGTTGCAGCCTTCGTCGTGGTCGTCATTGTGGTCGGCATGTTACTCATTGTCAGCCCTCTTACCAACGGCGCTCGAAGCGGCGACGAAGAATGATCGCGATCAGGTTCATCATCAGGAGGAATACGAGGAGCACGATGATCGCACCGGATGCGCGCTCCACGAAGGCGGGGTCGCCGCGCTGGGTCCAGTTGTAGATCTGCACGGGGAGAGCGGAGGCCGGATCGAAAAAGCCCTCGGGCGGGGCCGCCGGAAACTCGCGCACGAACGCGACCATGCCGATGAGCAGCAAGGGAGCCGTCTCTCCGAGCGCGCGCGCCAGTCCGATGATCGTTCCTGTAAGAATGCCGGGCATTGCAAGCGGCAACACATGATGGAACGTCGCCTGCATCTTCGAGGCGCCGACTCCGAGGGCTGCGTCGCGGATCGACGGCGGCACCGCCTTGAGCGCAGCGCGCGTGGCAATGATGATGGTCGGCAGCGTCATCAGCGTGAGTACCAGGCCACCCACGACCGGCGCCGACTGCGGCAATCCAACGAAGTTTATGAGAACCGCCAGCCCCAGAATGCCGAACACGATCGAGGGCACCGCCGCGAGATTGGAGATATTCACCTCGATGAGGTCGGTGAACTTGTTCTGCGGTGCGAATTCCTCGAGATAGATCGAGGCTGCGACGCCGAGCGGCAACGAGAGCACGAAGACGATGAGCATCATGTAGGCGGAACCGATGATGGCGACGCCGAGACCCGCTGCCTCCGGACGCGTGTCGGAGGCGTCCGGTGCCGTAAAGAAGGACCAGTTGAAATTGGTCGTCAGGATGCCTGCTTCCTTCAGCCTGTCCGCCAGCGCCAACTGCTCGGGGGAAATGTTGCGGTCGAGCTTGGCGCTCTCCATCGTCACGCGCCCCTTATAGTAGCCGTCGATTCGACCCGCAGCGAGAAGATCGAAGCGGACAGTGCGACCGATGGCCGAGGGATCGGCGAGAACGAACCTGCGCAAATCGGCCGGCGCCTCCTTGGAGATCAGTTCCGCGGCCGTCTTGGCACTGACCCCGTCACCGGTAATACCTTTCTCGGTCATCGCATCCTGAAGAGCTTTCTGGATCAGTGGCGCATAACCGAAGGTCGACACCTTGGCGATCGCCTCCGGATTGCGGTCGCCCGCCTTGTCCAGCTTCGCGGGGTCGAGGAAAATGTCGAGAGAGACATATGTCTGCTGGAAGGAAGACAAGCCGTTCGACAGGATCGACGCAAGCAGCCCGATAAGGGCGACGATGCCGATGACGACGGCGATGCGGCCCATCATGCGGAAACGCGCTTCGGCGGCATTGCGTCGGCGGGTTCGTGCGTCGGCAGCAAACAGCGACTTGCTACGGGATTCGGCGGACGAGGCGCCGAATGCGGAAACGTCGGTCATTCGTACTGCTCCCGGTATTTGCGCACGATGTAGAGGGCCAGCACGTTCAGCCCAAGTGTCAGGACGAAAAGGGTGAGGCCGAGGGCGAAGGCGACCAGCGTCTCGGGACTTGCGAATTCCGTGTCACCCGTGAGCTGACTGACGATCTTCACGGTGACCGTCGTCATTGCCTCGAATGGATTGAGCGACAGTCTGGCGACGGCACCCGCTCCGAGTACCACGATCATGGTCTCACCGATCGCGCGGCTTGCGGCCAACAATACGGCGCCGACGATCCCGGGCAGAGCGGCCGGAAAGACGACCTGCTTCACCGTTTCGGACTGCGTGGCGCCCAGAGCGTAGGAGCCGTCGCGTAGCGCCTGCGGAACAGCGTTGATAATGTCGTCGGACAGCGAACTCACGAACGGTATGATCATAATGCCCATGACGATGCCCGCCGTCAGCACCGAAGACGACGAATTTCCGAGGCCGAGAGGCTGTGCGATCCAGTCGCGCAGAAACGGTCCGACGGTGACAAGCGCAAAGAGGCCGTAGACGATCGTCGGGATGCCGGCGAGGACCTCGATTGCCGGTTTCACAACGCTTCGCACCGAGGGCGCAGCATATTCGGCAAGGTAGATCGCAATCATCAGGCCAAGCGGCACGGCAACGACGAGCGCCACGAGGGAAATATAGAAGGTGCCCCAGAGCAGCGGCAGGATACCGAGTTCCGAACCGCCACGAAATTGCGGATTCCAGACAGTCGAGAAGAAGAAGTCCTGCGCCGAATAAATCCTGAAGAAGGAATAGGTCTCGAAGAACAGCGAGGCGATGATGCCGATCGTCGTCAGAATGGCGATGGTCGACGCCGAAACAAGCAAGGCGCGCACGAAGCGCTCGCTGATGTTTCGGGCGCGCAGATCCGGCGTGATGCGGCGATACGCCCAGAGAGCAAAGCCTATCGACAATGCAAGGGCCAAGGTGCCGGTGATGATGGTGCCGGTCTTCGCGATCTGGCGATAGGTCTTCGCCGCTTCGAACACCGGCGGCGGCACCTCGCTGCCCAGCGCCACGCCGACTTCGGCCAGGAGAGTCCGTACGTTGGAGACATCCGCGCGCATTTGCGAAAGCTCGCTCTCGCTGATCCCGCCGCGTGCGAGCACCGCATCAAGACCGTCTGCGATCCGGCGAACGTCGGCCATAACGAGGCTGCGCGCGCCACCTTCGGGGACAACGCTGTCCGGAATCATGCCGTTGACGCGCGTTTCGATGAGGAGAGGCTGCACGACCAGCCATGCGATAAGCACGACCAAGGAGGGGATAGCCGCGAAGATTGCGACGGTCTGCCCATAATAGCCGGGAAGAGAATGGAGCCTGACGCCACCCTTCGCCGCGAGGAGCATCGCATGTCGCCGACCGAGAAAATAGCCGACGAAGGAAATCGCCGCCACGACAAGGATAATGATGCCCGGACTCATTTCGCCAGCAACCTCCAGAAAGAGCAAGACCGGTGGCACGATCACCACGCCACCGGTCGGTTTGGATTAGTTCAGGGCACCCATCGGAGTGCGGGCCTTGACGGCTTCCTGCGTCTTGGCGAGTTCCGGATCGGAAACCAGGCCATAGGCTGCCAACGGGCCGTCCGGGCCAGCCATCTCGTCGGAAACGAAGAACTCGATGTACTCCTGCAGACCAGGGATCACGTCGAGGTGGGCGTTCTTGACGTAGAAGTAAAGCGGACGGGAAACCGGATACTCGCCCTTGGCGATCGTTTCAACGGACGGCACTACACCGGACATCGTGGCGACACGCAGCTTGTCGGTGTTGTTCTGATAGAAGGAAAGGCCGAAGACGCCGATGCCGTTCTTGTTGGCAGCAACACGGGCGAGCGTTTCGGTGTAGTCGCCGTCGATATCAACGGAAACACCGTCGGTGCGCAGCGCCATGCAAGCCTTCTCGGCCGCCTTTTCATCGCCGCCATTAGCTGCCTTGAGTGCTTCCAAGGCGCCGTCTTCCTTGCAGCCGTCGACGATGACCTTCTCGTCGAAGACTTCGCGGGTGCCGTGCTTGGTGCCCGGAATGAAGGCGAGGATTTCCTGATCCGGCAGGTCAGCACGGATCTCGTTCCACTTCTTGTACGGATTGTCGACGAGCTGGCCATCCTTGACGACCTTTGCCGCCAGCGCCATGTGCCAGTCGGCCGGCGTGAAGGCGAATTCGGCACCATTGATGTCCGACGCAAAAACGATGCCGTCGTAGCCGATGCGGACTTCCTGGATTTCCTTCACGCCGTTCTGAGCGCAGAGGTCGAGATCGGACTGCTTGATGCGCGACGAGGAGTTGGCGATGTCGATGGTGTTTTCGCCCACGCCTTCGCAGAGCTTTTTGCGGCCGGCACCCGAACCGCCGGACTCGACCACCGGGGTCGGAAAGTCGGTGTTTTCACCGAAGGCTTCGGCAACGATCGATGCGTAAGGCAGAACGGTCGAAGAACCGGCAATCTGAATCTGGTCACGAGCGGCAGCAGCGCCGGCAAAAGCAACCGAGGCGACCATGGCTGCCAGGGAAAGTTTCAGGGTGTTCATATCAATCTCCCGTGAGTGGGCTAGTGTGTGGATGCAGCCGCAAACGGCCTCACCGTCCCCGTGCATCAGCAGCACGTTCATACTCACTGTTACCCTTCCCTTTTATGTCACTTTGATGAAAGATTTGTGACATCTTAAATGCTTGATCTAAAAAGATATTTCAAGAACTATCGGCATTTCACCCGTACTTTTATGTCAAAAGCGAACGGTGAAGTCGGTACCCTTGCCCATTTCCGAGCGAACGATCAGCCGTGCACGGTGGCGAGTGAGGATGTGCTTGACGATGGCAAGCCCCAGGCCCGTGCCTTTCTTGGAGCGGCTATCGGCGACGCTGACGCGGTAAAAGCGCTCCGTCAGACGCGGAACATGCTCGACCGGGATTCCCGGGCCGTAGTCGACGACGCTCACTTCAACGGGAATGCCCTCACCGTGACGGAGGTAGACATCGACGACTTTACCCTCTTGCCCATACTTGCAGCCGTTCTCGATGAGGTTCTCGAAAACCTGCACCAATTCGTCGCGGTCGCCGAGAACTTCGACCTTGCCCTCCGGCAAATGCAGGCGGATATCAACGCCGAGGTCCGCGGCGAGCGGTGCCAGCGAGTCCCGCACGTGTCCGAGGACGGGAACAAGGTCGACCTTCTGGTCCGGCGCGATATGCGCCTTGAGCTCCAGCCTCGAGAGCGACAGGAGATCGTCGACGAGCCGGCTCATGCGTGTCGCCTGGTCCAGCATGATTGCAAGGAAGCGTTCCTGCGCCTTCGGGTCACCCCGGGCGGGGCCCTGAAGAGTTTCGATGAAGCCACGGAGCGAGGCGAGCGGCGTTCGCAGTTCGTGGCTTGCATTGGCGACGAAGTCGCTGCGCATCCGGTCGAGCCGACGCAGTTCGGAAACGTCGCGAAACGATAGCAGGAAGAGTCTCGGCCGCGCATTGGCGAGGTTCTCGACCTGTGTCGAGCGGACAATATAGACCCGTTCGGATGGCAGCCGTTCGGAATGTTCGATCTGATTTGGCTCGCCTGTCTCGATCGTCTCGCGGATCATGTCGAGAATGCCGGGCGAGCGCCAGCGGGTGGAAATGTGAAGACCTGGCGACAGCAAACCGAACGCCTTTTCGGCGGCCTTGTTCTGGGTGATCATGTTTGCATCACCGTCGATCACCACAACCGGCAGATCGAGCGCTCCGAGAACGGCCTCCATCTGCGGGAGTGTGGCTTCGCCCGCCTGAACCGGCTCTGCCTGCTTCTCCGGCAGACGTGGAGGAGAAGCCTCACGAAGGATTACCGACAAGAGCGAAACGAGCCAGAGGACGAGGGAAAACAACGGCTGCGCCCCGGCAAAATAGGAGGCCGCCGCAACCAGAGCCGCCGCAGCCAAGAAACGCCAACCGGCACGCAAACGCGACGCCACCACTTTCAAAGCACCGCGATCTTCAGCCACGCAGCCCTCGTCCACCACTTCCGGGAACACACAATGCCCCTGATAAATGCAATTCATGACAGATGTTTACGGGCTCTGCCACGGTCACCGGCGGATATCCCCCGCCGATGGGCATTCGGCTGTCGCTTGTGTTGACGGCGCGAATATGTCCTCACTACAGCATCTCCGGTCCCGACGAAGGGAATGCTAATGATGACGCAAGCAGAAAGCCGTGCGGTAACGCTCAAGATCGGTGGCAAAGAAAGGATCTTCGACATCGACGACCCGCATCTTCCTGACTGGATCGACGACAAGTCGCTCGCCTCCGGACATTATCCCTACGACAAGAAGCTCGACGAGGATGATTACGAGAAGGAGCTGCAGCTCCTGCAGATCGAGCTCGTCAAAGTGCAGTTCTGGCTGCAGAAGACCGGCAACCGGGTGATGGCCCTCTTCGAGGGACGGGATGCGGCCGGCAAAGGCGGCACCATCCATGTGACCCTCTCTTACATGAACCCCCGCTCGGCACGCTCGGTCGCACTAACGAAACCCACGGAGACGGAGCGGACCCAGTGGTATTTTCAGCGCTATGTGCCGCACTTCCCGAGCGGCGGAGAATTCGTGCTCTTCGACCGGTCCTGGTACAACCGTGCGGTCGTGGAACCCGTCATGGGCTTCTGCACGGAAGGAGAATACGAGAAATTCCTGAAGCAGGTGCCACATTTCGAGAAGCTGATCGCCGCTGACGGCATCCATTTCTTCAAGTTCTGGCTGGACATCGGCCAGGAGATGCAGATCGAACGTTTTCACGACCGGCGCCACGACCCGCTGAAAATCTGGAAGCTCTCTCCGATGGACATCGCCGCGCTCGGCAAGTGGGACGACTACACCGACAAGCGCGACCGGATGCTCGAGGCAACCCATACCGATCATGCGCCGTGGACTATAATCCGAGCGAACGACAAGCGCCGCGCCCGGCTGAACGCCATCCGTCACATCCTCACCTCGATCGACTACGAAGGCAAGGACGAGGAAAAAATCGGCAAGATGGACAAGAAGATCATCGGCAAGGGACCGGATTTCCTCGCCGGCTCATGAAGAACTGCGGGCGGCGCCCGATGTCTTCGGCAGTCACTGTCCTGGCAGGAGGCGCACGGAGTAAAGATTGATGCCTTCGCCACGCCCCCCGAGACCGGCGTTCAAAAGGAGTCGGCCGGGGGTTGCCGGAGCCATGGACTTGTCGAAGCTTACACGGAAAAGCACGTCCATCTTCTCCGTATTGACAGTAAAGCGGTGACGGGCGCAGTCGCCCAGCCTTCCGAAATCGCATTCCACGGCGATCTGCACCGGTTCGTCGCCGGCGGCCTCGACAGTCAGCGCGAAGGTCGAGGTCTTGCCCGCCATTTCGCGAAGGGCGTCGGTCGGCACCGTGATTTCCACATTTCCGTCGGCATCCGCCGAACGCGAAACGACATTCATCGCCGTGCCGTCACGAGCGGTGACGACATCGACTGCGGCATTGGCACGCGGCCGGATCGCGTCGATGCGCTTCGGCTCGAACACCTCGATCCATTCGTCGGAAAAGCCGTTGCGGGTCTCGAGCGGCTTTGGTTCCTGGGTGCCGGTGAAATCCTCCTCCACGGCCTGGGGCGGCGGATTGGGGACACTGGTATCCCGCTCCGCCTCGCTCAGCATGAGGCCAGAGGTGTACACCCACCATGCCCCCGTCCCGATCGCTCCAAGGAGGACAGCGAACATGAAGAGCCGCGCAAAGAAGCCACGCCGCTTTTTCCGCGGACGGATCGGCGCTTCGGGACGTATCTCCATCGCCGCACCCGCGGTCCGCACCTCTCCCCCGTCCGGAGGAGTATCGACGCTTTCCGTCGTGCGATGCAGACGCTCGGCCCGCAAATCACCAAAATCGCCCGCTGCCGCGGGGCCATCACGGCGCTCGCCCCAACCGGGTTCGACGGCGGGCGTTGCCGGCTCCCGGATTGCCTCCACCGTCGGAGCTGGCGAAGGTTGCGGCATGACGGCTGCTTCCGGTGGTTGCGGACGCCTCACTTCGGAATCAACGGCCGGGAGCCGCCCGCGTTCCTCCAGCTCGATCGCGTGGATCGTCGCCTCGAGCTTGTGCCGCTGCTGGGCGATTATCTCGGGATCCGTGATGCCCTGCTTCTGCAGCCCGGTTTCCAGCGCGTGTCGCGCCGACTGATAGACCCGGGCACGCGTTTCCGCATTGGCGCGATCCGATCGCTCTAGAGCGTTCCTGATTGCCGCTTCCAATCCGTTCACTGGCATCCCTCGTCGATCGGCAATCGGGGCCGGTCCCGTTGCTGTTGCATAGCGATTCGGTAACGGCTGCCCCGCCGATCTGCAAGGCCTCGCATCCTGCGGAGGAACGATACTCAGAAAAAAGTGGCCTAGTTTCGGCTAATGCATCGTCGACACTCCCGAGAAGGCTCCAGCGCCACCTATGCCTCGGTCGGCATCCATCGCGTGACGATGGTGGCCCTGGATCGACCGCATGCAATGGTCTTTTCCATCTCTCCATCCTCTGCTAAGTAAATTGACGTTTCCGTAAACGTAAAACAATCCGAGGTTTTTCATGGCACTTCCCGCGGTCCTTTCCGAGAACCTTCGCCTCCCGGTGATAGCCTCGCCGCTCTTCATCATCTCGCATCCGGAACTGACCCTTGCGCAGTGCAAGGCCGGCATCGTCGGTGCATTCCCGGCGCTCAACGCCCGGCCCGAGAGCCAGCTCGACGAATGGCTCGCCATGATCACCGAGGAGCTTTCGGCCTACAACGCGGCACATCCGGACCAGCCGGCGGCACCCTTCGCTGTCAACCAGATCGTCCACACCTCGAACAAGCGGCTCGAACACGACCTGATGATGTGCGTGAAATACAAGGTGCCGATCGTCATTTCTTCGCTCGGGGCAGTGCCCGAGGTGAACGCGGCCGTGCATTCCTACGGCGGCATCGTCCTGCATGACGTCATCAACAATCGCCACGCCAATTCGGCGATCCGCAAGGGTGCCGACGGACTGATCGCCGTCGCGGCGGGAGCCGGTGGCCACGCGGGAACGCTCTCGCCCTTCGCGCTGATACAGGAAATCCGCGAGTGGTTCGACGGGCCGCTATTGCTTGCCGGTGCCATTGCTACCGGAGGCGGCATTCTCGCTGCACAGGCGATGGGCGCCGACATGGCCTATATCGGGTCCCCGTTCATCGCCACGACGGAAGCGCGCGCCTCTGACGCCTACAAACAGGCCGTGGTCGAGGCGCAGGCGAACGACATCGTCTACTCGAACTATTTCACCGGCATTCACGGCAATTACCTGAAATCCTCGATCCGCGCTGTCGGCATGGATCCCGACAACCTGCCGGTCGCCGACCCGTCGAAGATGGATTTCGAAAAAGCTGCCACCGGCGCCAAGGCCTGGAAAGACATCTGGGGCTGCGGCCAGGGTGTCGGTGCGGTGAAGGCCGTCGAGCCGGTCGCCACCGTCGTGGACCGACTCGAGAAAGAGTACAAGGCGGCCCGCACCCGTCTCGCGCTCTGACCCTGCCGAGGAGCCCGGCTCGAAACGGAAAACGCCCGGAGGAGAAAATCCCGGCTTGAAATTCCCGCGCGATGCTTGTATCAGCGCGCACAGATCGACGAACCGCGCCAGACGCGGTTCGCATTGGCCGCTTTAGCTCAGTCGGTAGAGCACATCATTCGTAATGATGGGGTCACGTGTTCGAGTCACGTAAGCGGCACCATTTCCTCATTTATCAAGTCGAACAGCCAGAGAGCACCTTACCGCTCGGGCGCGCTGCGACATTTTTCCGATTATCGGCACGGCGGATTTTCTTTCCGTTTTGTCCAGGTCATGGCAGATTGGGGACATGGCACAATCCATCCGCCGCAGCCTTGTCCTATTCCTTGCCATGCTGGTCCTCGCACTCGGACCGGCAGGCGTGAACGTGAGCTTCGCTGCGGATGCGTCTCAAGAGATGACCGGCGCACCGATGGCGTCCGCTCACATGCATGGCCCATCAAAAGCAATGGCGGTCCCCGGCGGAGATGATTGCTGCTCCAAGGGACATTCCAGAAGCTGTCCGGATTGCCTGACGCTCCGCTCGTGCGAGACCGCATGTGCGGTTCCGGCGATTCTGGCTGAAGCCCCGAGCGCGTCCGGGACATTGATCCGTGGACGGAATGACGCCGATGCCGATGTCCTCGCCGCAGGGATGCGGGTGAAGCCGCCGACCGAGCCTCCGAAAGCCTGACGCGACCTTTCTTGTGATGGGCCTCGCGCGGCATGAACCGCAGTCGGCCCGCTTCTCATGCTTTCGATGCCGGCAACGCCGTTGATTCCGTACCGGCACACCAATCCAGGACAAGACAATGAACCGCAGACAATTTCTTTGCACCGCCGTGCTCGCCGCCGGCGCACTCGTCGCAACCGATGCCGCTCGCGCAGCCGGAGAAATCATCACGCTTCACAAGGACCCCAACTGCGGCTGCTGCCATCTCTGGGGCGAGGCCATGCAGCGCGCCGGTTACAGCATCCGAACCATCGACGAGCCCGATCTCACACCGGTGAAGATGCGATACGGCGTGCCGGAAGACATGCAATCCTGCCACACCGCCGTGGTCGGTTCCTATTTCATCGAGGGCCACGTGCCCGAGCAGGCGATCGCCAGACTGTTGTCCGAGCGGCCGGACATAGCGGGCCTTGCCGTCCCCGGCATGCCATCCGGTTCCCCCGGCATGGGCGATGACCCCGACGCCGCCTTCGATGTTTACGCCGTCTACAAGGACCCGTCGAAGCAGCCAACGATCTATTTCCGGGCTGGCACGAACGGCTGACCGGGGCACTCCCGGATCAGTCACCAGGCCGGCTGGCGCCAGAGGCGGGTCGCCGGGCGTTCCAGCGCTGTGTAGCCGATCGTGCCGACCAGAATAGCGGAAGCGACCGCGCAAACCATCAGGGCCGGCATCGGTATGCCGGCCGCCATGCCAACTTTGGCGACCACCGAAATTGCGAAGGTGTGCCAAAGATAGATGGAATAGGAGGCGTCCCCTAGAAATGCGGGCAGTGCCGCTCGCGCGATCCCGCCGTTCGCCTCCAGCGAGACGACACCGAGAACCAGCGCCGTCGCGAGTGGACCACAGGTCCAGGTATCAAACGGCAATCCGAGAAGGTGGATCGCAGCAAATCCGCCGAGGCCAGCCATAATCAGCAGGATACCCGTCAAGCGCCCCGGGACGCGACGCTGCAGCCAGAGCATGCCTATCGCCATACCAGTGACGAACTCGAGGATGATGGGGTGGGTGTAGGTGAGAAGGAGAGCATTATCGCTGTCGATCACCTGACCGGCAACGACCAGTGCCGCGAATAGCGCCCCAATGGCAACGAATCGCCACCGTCTCGGCAGGAGGAGCGCCGCCGCGAAAACGACGTAGAAGAACATCTCGTAGTTCAGCGTCCATCCCTGAACGAGAACCGGCCAGACCTCGCCACTGCTCGGCGAGCGCGCCGGAACGAAGAGGAATGAGGCCAGGACATGGCCTATACTCAGCCGGAGATTTGGAAAGAGCCCGGCAAGTCCTCCCGCGATCATCACCGCCGTCGCCATCCAGTAGACCGGCACGATCCGGCGAATACGGCCGCGCAAGAAGCTTGTGGGTGTCGGGCTGCGACGCTCGGCGATCACCCACATGATGAATCCGCTGACGACAAAGAAGACATCGACACCGACGGCACCGATCGCAAAGGAGTAGCCGAGCTTTTCGGCGGCGTGAAACAGCACGACGGCAATCGCTGCGGCCGCACGCAGATACTGAATTCCGTAGAGCGTGTTCAACGGCACCTCCTTCACATGCCCGCCCCGCCATGCGCGGGAGCCGGCCGGACCGGCACCGGAACAAGAGCGGCGGATCGCCGGCGCGGTTGCGAGACCTGCCGCAGTGTCAGCCTGCCTGCGCAGAAATAGAGTAGAAAGGAGCCGACATGATAAGGCGTCAGGATATCGATCTCTACGAAGGCACGCATGGCAAGCAGCGCCGAAATCCCGAAGAGCACCGCTGATTCCCGGCCTGCCGCATGGGAGAGCATCTGCCACGTATGTCCGGCAAGCGTCACGAGAAGGACGAGCGTGAGCAGCAGAACGCCCACCAGACCCGTTTCCACCGTCGCCTCGATGAAGGTGTTGTGGAAATGGAAACCGGTGCGGGTCGTGATGAAGAATTCTTCCCACAGCCGTTCAGCTTCCGAAAAGCCCCGGACCCAATAGGCCTGATATCCGACACCGAAATAGGGATTGGCGCGGGCGGCCTCCATGCCCTGCTGCCAGAGGTAGGTTCGGCCGGTCAGCGTAGCATCCTTGCCGAAAGCGCCGAGAACGAGTGAAAGGCCGTCGCCATAGACGAAGGCAACGATGCCGACGAGAGCGAAGGCCGCGACCGCCAGGAAGAGTCGCTTTCGCCGCCTCGGCGAAAGCACCTGCAACCCGCGCGCAACCGTAGCCAGCACCACCACGACCGCTCCGGTCAGCACCGAGGTTGCCGATTGCGAGGCGGCGAGCGAATAGGCGGAGAGCAGCCCCACGGCGGCGGCGGTGACGAGCCACAGTTTTCCATCGGCGAGCAGGACGACCGCAGCGAAGGCAAAATAGACCCCGAGCGAGGCGTAGAAGCCGAGCTGGTTCTTCGAGGCAAACGCGCCGACAAAACTGTAGGAACCGTCGAGCGGGTCATAATGGTAGACGCCGAAGAGCAGTGAATAGACGAGGACCAGTCCGATTCCGGCGATCGCACCCTTGATGAGCGTTCGCAGATCTATGACGCGCATCGCAATCAGTGCGCAGACCACATGCGAGAGATACTGGATGCCGGTACGGGCGGTCTGGGCGGGTGCGGCCGACCAGAAGACGGACAGGCAGGCAAAGATCGCGAAGGCGAAGATCCAGAGATAACCAACGTAGTTGCCCAGTACCCGGCGGTAATCGACCAGCACCAGCGGCAGCCACAGCGCGTAGTAGAGGAGGATCGAAACCTGTCCGAGGCGGGCGGAGTAGGCAAAGACGAACAGCGAGAGCGCGACCGCCAGGGTCCCGTAGAGCGTATTCTCGCCCGGCCCGATCAAACTGGACTTCGAGATCCTCATCCGCACCTCATCGCATGGCCACCCCGACGCTGACCTTGACGACATCGCCCGGAATCACTGGCGTGTTTTCGTCGGCGGCCATCTCGCGGGCCTTGCCGTCGACCTCGCGGACGATGGTGTAGGTAACGGTCGCGGTCTCCTTCGCGGATGTCGCCTCGGCCGCCGACTGCATCAGAGCCTCGGTCATCAAGTCACGGCTGGTGCCGAGCTTCAGCGTGTTGGTTTCCAGTTCCCGTTCGGTGTTCTGCAGTTCCTGGGCAAGCTGCGCATCCCAATCGTTGCGCAGGTTCGTCTCGTCCTGGCCGGCCTTGTTGATGTCCTGGCGCGCTTTCAAGGACGCCGTATCGATGTCGAGCAGGCCGGCCTGTAGATCCGCAACCTGCTGTTCGATCGACAGGCGACGGGAACTGACCGCCAGACCTTTTTCCGTCAGATTGTAGACCTTCTCCCGGTCGCTCTGAACGAGTTCCAGCTGCCTGGACTGGGTGTCCGATTTCTTTGCGAGCGATTCGATCTCGCTGTTCAGGAGAGTCTTCAGGTCGGCAAGGGCCTGCAACTGCAACGTCAGGCGCTTGTTGCGCGACTTCATGAGCGCCGTCTCGCTGGCCAGCAGCTGATCGGCATCGGAGACTCCCTCGAGCTCCTTCGGCAGCGTTATGCTATCCTTTTCCGTGATCTCCGCCTGCAGGCGGGCACGCCGAGCAAGCAGGCGGTTACGCTCGGCGACAAGAACCGATGCATCCCCCTCCGAACGAATGTAGTCGCGCGCGACTCGTTGCCCCGGATCGGGCCGGCGCAAGCCGCCGCCCAGGCTCAGGGCCTTCAGCACGGTCATGCCGGGCACGTAAGGATACTGTCCGGGAGACTGGAGCTCCCCAGAGATATAGATCGGCCGGTACTGCGCTATCTCGACGGAGGCGGAGGGACGGTCGCGCAGGCCGAACAGCTGCTGCATCTTTTCGCCAATCTCTCCGGAGACTTCCTCAGTCGTCTTGCCGGATGCGGCGAGCTCGCCGATGAAGGGCAGCGAGATCTTGCCCGAGGCGCCAATGGTGTAATCGCCACTGACGGCCGACCAGTCCCGGACAGCTCCTTCCGCCGTCTGCCACTCGGCGACGCGGACCCGCAGCTTGTCCATGACGCCGAGGTGGTATTCCTCGGCGCGAAGCGTACCGTGCAAGAAAAGTGCTGCGCATAGCGAGAGCGCGAGCGGTGAAACCAAAGCTCTCAAGCCGGCGTCTTTCGACGTCCGGCGATCGAAGAATGTATGCATGTGATACCCCGTTTGCTGGCTGTCGTCTCGTCCGGCGGCATAGCCGCCGGACGTCAGTAGCTTCCGCGCGACAGGCAGACGGCGGGCACCGTTCGGCCTACGATGATGAGATCGTTGATGAGCGACCAGTTCTGCACATAGTGGGAATCGAGCGCGACGCGGGAGGCATAGGAGACGTCGTTGCGGCCACTGACCTGCCAAAGGCCGGTGAGACCCGGACGGCTTTGCAGATAGAACTGGGCGGCAACTTCGTAGAGTTCGAGCTCCTCTTCGACGACGGGACGCGGTCCGACGACGCTCATCTCACCACGGATGATGTTGATGAGCTGAGGCAGCTCGTCGAGGCTGAGTTTGCGCAGCACGCTGCCGACGACGGTCACACGCGGATCGTTCTGCAGCTTTCGGCTCGTGCGCCATTCCTCGTAGGCGGCGGGATTGTTGCGCAGGTATTCCTGCAATATCCGGTCCGCATCCTCCCGCATGGTGCGGAATTTCAGGCAGTAGAAGCTCCGGCCATTATGCCCAATGCGGCGATGACCGTAGAAGACGCGGCCGCCGTCGGAGCATTTGACGAGCGCCGCAATCAGAAGAAAAAGAGGGCTGAAAAGTAGCAGCGCCGCCGAAGCGGCGACGATGTCGAAGACCCTCTTGGATACCCCCCCCACCGGCGGAGCGCCGGCCTCAAGCGTGTGCAACAGCGGCGAACTGGCCGATCGAGTCGCGTACTTCATAGAGATGGCTCCATTTACGTTGGCGATTGGTCGGTCCCTGGGGACGCAGCCCATATCCAAAACGGAGTGTGTGGTCAGATTTTGTCTTGCCTCACCGCCGAGAGCCCGAGATGGTTCCCTCCGAAGCCCATGCGCCCTGCACCTGTCTTCCGCCGCCGATCCGATTACTGGTCGTTTCAACTAGAGTCATCGTCTCGGCTCGGCTGGGCACGAGATGATTCAATCATTAATACTCTGTAACATTATATTAACTCAGAAATTCCGAAATCGACGGTTGGCGGTATACAGGTTCCGGCGGCAAGCATTCTCGCGGACGCGCTCCGCACACAGGCAAACGGGCGATGCAGAAGAATATTTTTGCGACGCATCATTATGTTGCGGCGCACATTTTTCTATTCGTATTTTCTAAAATTGTAACAAAACGTGATTGCAACACCTCGGATTTCGCGGCTTGGTAGCGCAACTCTTAACGTCACCGACGCGACTTTATGCAACCAAAGCGCGTTTAGCGCGTTCGTTTGAGAAGGAACGACACTGCTGTGTGGCGAATTTGGGGCACTATATACGGATGTGCATTCTTGCCGCGGGCTCGTAACACAACCGAAAGGACATGAACGTATGTTGTAGAAGAGGGAAGAATTCCGGGCTTCCAAGGGCATGCACGTTGAAACAAAGGGCAATGATCAATATATTCATGTCAGCCTTGAGAGGAGAAGGCGGTCCAGCAATGAATACTACGTCACGCGACTTGGATATGAGGTGACCACATGTATGGGCCTCGTGTCATGATGAGCATGGTCGGTGTCCTGATCGTCTTCGCGCTGGTCACCTACGCCCTGACCGGCTCCTTCACCACTACCCTCATCCAGACGGCCGTAAGCGCCGTATTGTTGCAAGTCGGCTATTTTCTGGCAGTGCTCTATATGGTCGCAAAGGCGGCACGGCAGCGGAAGTCCGAGTTAGAGACGGCTTCCACCGACGAGAAAGCGAAGAGTTCGCGGGTCTCGCACCTCAACAATCCCGGTCCCTCCAAGCTCTGAGCCGCCCCACAGGGCAACGGCGGTCTGCTGACCGGCTCATGCCCTGATTGTGTCACGATCGTTCGCCACTCTCCCGTCGAGCTTCCCGCTCGCTCGCCTTGCCCGTCACCCGGAACAGGAGTGTGGCATGCCTCAGACACAGGCCATCTGCGTCGTCATCGCGGCCAGAAATGCATCGTCAACGATAGAAAGAGCCGTCGCATCCGCCCTCGCGGAACCCGAGACCGCCGAGGTCGTTGTCGTCGATGACGGCTCCACAGACGCCACATCTGCGGCCGCTCAGGCCGCGGACGACGGCAGCGGCCGGCTTCGCATCCTGCGCTTCGAGAAAAACCGTGGCCCCGCGGCCGCACGCAACGCGGCGATCGCCTGCTCGTCCTCGCCATTTATCGCCATTCTCGATGCGGACGACTTTTTCCTTCCAGGGAGATTCGGCAGGCTCCTCTCGGAGAATGAATGGGATTTCGTCGCCGACAACATCGCATTCATCGAGGAGTCACGCGTGACGGGAACGCCTCCGACGATACCGGCGTTTCATCCGCAACCACGGCTCATCGATCTCCAGAGCTTCATCGAAGGCAATATTTCGAGACGTGGAACACGTCGCGGTGAAATCGGCTTCCTGAAGCCGGTGATGCGTCGCGCATTTCTCGAGTCCAACGGCTTGCGATATCGCGAGGATCTGCGCTTGGGCGAGGATTACGAGCTCTATGCCCGTGCCCTCGCGAGAGGTGCCCGCTACCGTCTCATCCATGCCTGCGGCTATTGCGCCGTTGTCCGCGGCGACTCTCTCAGCGGGCGCCACCGCACCGAGGATCTCCGCCGTCTCTACGAGGCCGACCGCGCCATCCTTGCCGACAGCTCTCTTTCCCGCGAGGCGATCGCCGTGATCCGCCGGCATGCGCGACACATCCGGGGAAAATACGAGCTGCGCCGCTTTCTCGATATCAAGAACGGCAGTGGCCCGTTCGCCGCGATCCGCTACGCACTTGTCAACCCCGCAGCCCTTCCGGCCATCACAGGCGGCATTCTTGCAGACAAGACGGAGCGCTTCCGGCGTCCGGTAGGAATCGGCACGGCGGGACACATCGACTCGTCGGGCCCGCGCTATCTGCTTTCCGCCGTCCCCGTCTCCGCTCAGAGATAATCGCGGCGAATCCGGTCGAGTTCCGCCGCGAACAGTTCCTTGCGTTCGGCCAGGAGCGCGTCGCGGCTCATCTGTGGCGTCGCCCGGCTCGCCTGCCAGAGCGCCAACGTCGAAGGAGCGGCCAGCGCATGCTTGGCCGCCATGCGCAGCGATGTCTGGCGGGGTTCGCGATTGAGAACGGCGACATCGCCGAGATCGGAACGGCGAGCCTCGCTTCGGTCCGGGATATTCTCCCTGAAATCGACGCCCCAGAACCTGGCTCCCTTGATGATCGCCTCGGCGCGGCTGGAGACGGGAACCTGGCGAGGGTGGTATGAGACGCCGAGTGTGGAGGCCCAGTCCCGCCACTTGAAGCTGTTGATGCTGCGGGAAGTCGTCACCGCAACCCAGGGAACTCGAAATGCATCCGCAAGGATCGCACCGTGCATGGATTCTGCGACCACCAACTCCGATGCCGCAATCGCGCGGATCACGTCCCTGGCCTCCCTCCGCGGATCTATATAGTTGAGTCCCACTGTCTCACAGATCGCCGGCCACAAACCGGCGACAGCCGATTCCCAATGGGGCACGAAGCTCTTGCGATATTTCTTTTCGATATCGCGAAACTCCGGCATGTCGGCGACCATCACCGCAGGGTCGACGATGCCCTTCTCCGGCGGCAGGCCTGCTGCCTCCGCAGTAAGCGGTCCGCGCACGCAGCGGACGTCCCACTCATCCCTGTCGGACATATCGGGCAAGGTTCCGTAGCCGAAGCCGCTGCCGACGACGACTTTGCGTATGCCAAAGGGCAGAAGCCCGCGGTCGAGAACGGTGCCGACGCCGACGAGCAGAACATCAGGGTGAACATCACGAAAGCCTGGCAACAGGTGATCCCATAGCCACAGGTTCAGGTCGTCGCCGAAGTTGCCGTATTGCGATTGCCAGTAGAAGGGCTGCATTTGATCTGATCCTCCTGATTGCCGCACGGGCCGCGAGAAGACAGTCCCGCCGGGCGGCGGAAAACGTTCGAAGTCAATTGCCGGACGACTGACGGACGAGCTTGCCGACCGCCAACTGCATGACACTTTGCAAGATGGCGGGATCACGCCAGAACCATCGTGCGAGCAGACTGACCTGTGGAACTTTGCGCCGCTTGACAAGGCGAGCCTGACTCCAGAGGGCCTGTCTTCGCGCCGTCTGCTTGTAGCTGCGGATAGAAGCGACCTCGTCTGGGCGCCCCTGGAACCGGCCTTCAAGCGTGTCAAGCGCGACCCAGGTGTTGAATTGCTGCTTGAGGAACTGCGGTGAATCGTTATCGATGCTGTGGAAGATGTTGACGCCCTCGCCACGCACGGCACCGGCGGCATCACACAGAATCGTCCGGCGTGCGGCGAGCACGCTGTCACAGAAGAACAAGACGTCCTCCGCCGCGAGCCGCAGTTCCGCCTCGAAGCGCACGGTCTCGAAGAGCGGGCGGCGGAGAACCATGCACGACAAATGCAGGAAGCTCCAGTTCTTCAGCATGACGCGTGACAGTTCCGGCAACTCGATCATCAGGGGATCATCCGAAAGGCGCACCGCCCGTTCGCTCCGCTCGAGTTCCCCCATACCGAAGTGATAGTAAAAGGCATCGCCGCCGGTGATCGACGCGAAATAGCAGTCCGCCTCGAACTGGGTCATCGCCGCGAAGGCGTTCTTCAGATGATCGGGCGTCCACAAATCATCGGAGTCGAGAAAGGCGACGAAGTCCGCGTTGTCCGGCACGTGTTCGAGGCCGGTATTGCGCGCGCCACCCGGTCCGGCATTCGGCTGACGGACGACCGTGATCCTGCCACGCGACTCGACGGGTAGCGGCGCAAGCTCGTCATCGACCGGAAAAGGCGATTGGTCATCCACCACGATGACGTGAAAGTCACCATACGTTTGGGCGAGGACAGAGCCGAGCGCGCGTCTGAGGATGCCCGGCTCCTTCTGGTAGTAAGGAATGATAACTGAAAACTTCGCCATCTTTTTGCCCCTGCAGTTTACCTAAAAGAGGTTGCCTGGCCTCCTCCAGACAGGTTGCGGCTCTCGCCCGGCGCTTACGTCTTTGTCGTCGTCGTTCCCTGGTTCGTCTACAAAGGATGTCGTCATGCCCCCAGCAGTGAACGCGAAATCGGTGACCCGTAACGTCGGCTGGAGCGTCCTATCCAAGACAGGGACATTCGGGCTTAAGTTTGTCACCGTGCCGATTTTGGCCCGCATCCTGTCGCCGGACGAGTTCGGCGCCGTGGCCGTTGCGCTCGCCGCCGTTCAGTTCCTCGCGATGATCGGCGGGGCGGGCTTTGCCTCCGCACTGATACTCCAGGAGGACGAGGACGCGCTCACGGTCCACTCCGTCTTCTGGACGAATCTCGCGATTTCGGCCCTGCTCGCATCCGTCATCTACGCGTATGCGGAACCCATTGCCGGTATGCTGGGAGCGACGGAGGCCGCCTACCTCCTGCGGACAATGTGTCTGCTGGTTCCGCTGCAGCTCGGCGGTGATGTCGCCTACGCATTGCTTGCCCGGCGCATGCAGTTCTCGAAGGATGCGCTGTGGAGCATGATCTCGGAGTCGCTCGGCGCAGCGATAGCGCTGGGGCTGGCGCTCGCAGGCGTTGGCGTATGGGCGCTGGTCGCACAGCTCTTCTCCTCCGCCCTTATCCGCATCTGGGGACTTTATGCCGTCTCGCGTTATCGCCCGGGATTCGCCTTCAGCATTCGCCGCGTGCTCGCGCTCAGCCGTTTCAGTCTCGGAATGATGGGCTCCGAGGTCGCCAATTTCGTCACGTTCCAGTCGCCGATGGTGGTGATCTCCCGCCATCTCGGGCTGTCGGACGCGGGCGCCTATTCCGCCGCAAACCGCTTCTCGAGCATTCCGAACCAGGTGGTGTTGTCCGCGGTCATGGGGGTTCTGTTCCCGGCTTTCAGCGCCATGATGCACGATCGCGAACGGCGGTCACAAGCGCTGATGCTGAGCACGCAGGTGACCACCGTCCTGCTCGCGCCGATGATGTTCGGCCTCTGGGCAGTCGCGGAACCCGCAATGCGTGTGCTGTTCGGCGAGCAGTGGGCCTACGCCTGGCCGGTGCTCGGGCTGCTTGCCATATCCAAAGGTATCCTCACCCCCTGCAGTACCTTCATTCCTTATCTGAAGGGCATCGGCCGCGGCGGCATTCTCTTCTGGTGGGCGCTCCTGCGTGCGGCCGTTACCACCGCCGCAGTTGCGGCCGGCGCTTGGCGCGGATCGCTGGTCGAGGCGATGATTGCGCTCTGCATTGTCAACGCAGTCGTTCTTGCCGGCTATTCCTGGATCGTCTTCAAGGCCGATGACAGGCCTTTCCTGCGCGGTTTTCTTCAGGCAAGCCGCCCCATGTTCACATCGATCATCATGGCGGTCGTCGTGCGAGCACTTCTCGATACCTACGGACACCTCGTTCCCAATCCAGCGTTCCAGATGGTGGCCGGCATTCTTGCGGGTGGCATGATCTACGCTGTTCTCGTCCTGCTCACCGAGCGGCCATTGCTGCGGACGCTGGCGGTACTTGCCCGCAAAACCCCACGCCCTGCGACGGCAACAGCGGTCATTGCGGAATAGGTTCGGCAGAGGGTGCCTCAATTGGGGCACGATCTATTCCATTTGGATGCCGTCATTGGGTTCGTGAGGACTTGCCCGGCTTCTCACGCGAAAAAATCTAGCCGCCGATGGCAGTAATTACGCATCATGCACAACCATATCGTTGATTGTCGTAATGGTTTGCAATCCTGCGTTTTTTGACAAAACACAAAGGCTGATGACCTTCGCCGACGAGGGTACCGCAAGAGAGTGTTTGTGCGACGCAACATCAGAAGTGGCATTTTCTCGCTGCACTGCCATATTTTCTACCTCTTCACGGCCCTAGCTTAGGGACGCGGGCTCAAGTCTGCTCTGGTTGAAACGGCTGCGTAGGGGGAGCGGCCCAATAGGGGTGACTGCCATCGTGAACGTCGACGCGAACGTCTCATCGCGGATCAATCTGATGCGACTCCTGCTGATTGCGGGGATCGTTTTCGTCCACATACCTTACGATCCGCAAAGAAGTCCCTATCTCGGGAACTACGGCACCGTGGACTGGCTCCGGGTCTATCTCGGCGACAGCCTCTTCCGGATCGGGGTTCCCTGCCTCAGCGCGATCTCCGGCTACCTGCTTTTCCGCCGCGGCCTTAGCCAATTCGACTATCGCAGGGTGCTCGGCAGCAAGGCGGTGACGGTCCTTCTTCCTTTCATGCTCTGGAACAGTGCGTTCCTGATCCTCGTCTACGCAGCGCAGAGGAACGGCGTTGCTGTCGGTTACCTCCCGGATGTCGCGGGCGCCCCCTCACACGAACTGGCAAGCCTCGCCTTTGCCGTCCAGGACTGGCCGATCAACCTGCCACTCTACTTCCTGCGCGACCTTCTGCTCTGTATCGCGTTGTCGCCACTTCTCGGGCAGCTTGTGATGCGCTTTCCGCGTCTGACGCTGGCCTTGTTCCTGGCCTATGCCGTGCTGCCGGTCCCGAATTTGATATTCCTGAAGAAGTCGATCCTGTTCGGTTTCAGTCTCGGTATCTACGCCTCGCTCCACCAGGTCGACATCAAGCGTCTCGACGACCACGCCATGCCCATCACGCTCGCGATTGGAGCAGCATCGCTCCTGCTGGCTGCAGGACTTTACACAACTGGCCCCGAATATCCGCAATGGCTTGAAATGCTGCGAAGTCTCACGGCAATTGCCGGCATTCTCGGTGCCTGGGCATTGTCGAGCTTCCTCGTCCGCACCCGTTTCGGCAACCGGCTCGGCTCCGGCGGTGGCCTGAGCTTCTGGATCTTCTGCGGCCACTATCCACTCCTCATCCTGCTGTGGATGGCCTGGAACCGGACGGGCTCGACATCCTACCCGCTCTTCTATCTCGCGGCGCCGCTGCTGACCCTGGTGTTCCTGATAACCACCCACGGTCTCGTGAAACGTGCGACACCCGGGCTTCATGCGGTCCTGACCGGCAATCGGACAGGGCGCGCCCACCAGCACTCGTACCTGCCGAGGGAGGCCGTCGCCTCCCGCTCCGAATACTCTTCGTAGGCAAGGGTGAAAGACGATGACATCTCTCCACACGACAGAATGCCACCGCCTCGCAATCATCGGCCTCCTGGTACTGGCGCCAACCGCCGCTGCTGCACAGGAAGGCGCGACCGGGGCATCCTTCGTCGAAACCTTCGACAAGCTCGATACGTCGTTCTGGTTTGTGTCGGACGGCTGGAACAACGGTCCGCACCAGAACTGCACCTGGTCGAAGTCACAGGTATCCGTGGCGGGCGGACTTCTTACATTGACGTTCGACCAGAAGAAGACAGGTGACCGCGACTATGCATGCGGCGAGATCCAGACCCGCAAGCGGTACGGCTACGGGACCTATGAAGTCCGGATGAAGGCGGCCACCGGTTCCGGCCTGAACTCCGCCTTCTTCAGCTACATCGGTCCGGCCGACCAGAAACCGCACGACGAAATCGATTTCGAGGTGCTCGGCAGGGACACGTCGAAGGTCCAGGTCAACCAGTACGTCTCGGGCAAGGGCGGCAACGAAGCTCTCGTTGACGTGCCCGGCGGCGCCGACACGGGCTTCAACGACTATGCCTTCGTCTGGGAGAAGGACCGACTACGCTTCTTCGTGAACGGCGAAATGGCCCACGAGGTCACGGATGCGACAAAGCTGCCGGTCAACGCACAAAAGATTTTCATGAGCCTTTGGGGCACCGACACGCTCAAGGACTGGATGGGCAACTTCGCCTTCTCCAGCCCAGCGCGGATGCAGATCGAACAGGTCGCTTTCACGGCCGCGGGGGACAAGTGCCAGTTCGAGAACTCTCTCGTCTGCAAACTGAAGTGAACCGCCCTGTCCTGGAGAACGGATGCAATGACGCTTCACGTGCTTTACCTCGTCCACGATCTCGCCGACCCCGCCGTTCGTCGCCGGGTGCTGATGCTGTCGGCAGGTGGCGCGCGGGTAACACTCGCCGGCTTTCGCCGTCGCGACAACGCATTGGCGATCGTAGAAGGTCTGCGCCCGATGGAACTCGGCGTCACCGCCGACGGCCGCTTTGCGCAACGTCTCGGCGCGGTGGGGAAGGCCTGTCTCACCGTCGGCCGGATGCTCCGGCGCGTGGAAAGGCCGGACGTCGTCATCGCGCGCAATCTCGAAATGCTCGCGGTCGCCAACCGGGCGGTTGCGGCATTCGGCGGCGAGGTCCCGGTCGTCTACGAAAGCCTCGACATCCATCGGCTCCTGCTTCGCACGGACCTTGTCGGCCGCGCCTTGCGAGAGGCGGAAGCCCGCCTCGCGCGAAAGGCGAAGCTTCTGATCACCAGTTCCCCGGCCTTCGTCGAGAACTATTTCCGACCGCTTTCCGGGCTCGATCTCCCCGTCCTCCTCCTGCAGAACCAGGTTCTGACGCTCGGGGACGAGGCTGATGTTCCGCCGCGGGCGCGTCAACACAGGGACGGCAAACCTTGGCGGATTGGCTGGTTCGGGGCGCTGCGGTGCAGCCGTTCGCTGGCGATGCTCTCGACGCTTTCGCGCGCCATGGGCGGACGAGTCGAGGTCGTCCTGCGCGGCCGCCCTGCTCGATCGGAGTTGAAAGACTTCGACAACGTCGTCGCGGCAGCGCCGTTCATGACCTTCGAAGGTTCTTACCGCAACCCCGAAGATCTCCCGGCGATTTATGCCGGCGTGGACTTCGTCTGGACGATCGATTTCTTCGAGGAGGGCCAGAACTCCAGCTGGCTGCTACCGAACCGTCTTTACGAGGGCTGCCGCCACGGCGCTGTCCCGATCGCGATGGCCGGCACGGAAACGGCTCGTTTCCTCGAGGATCGGAGAATCGGGCTCGTGCTTCCCGACGCGGACGGTTCGCGCCTTCAGGAGCTGTTTGAGGGCATGCACGAGGAGAGCTATCGGCACGCCTTCGACGCCGTCGCGAGGCAGCACCCCTCTCTCTGGACCATCAGGCGATCCGATTGCGAAGCCTTCGTCAAACGACTCGCGGCGCTTTCGACGAGCACAAAGGACGCTCCCGCGGGCACCCTTCTTTCCCAACCGATCGCGATCAAGGAGGACTATCATGACGGCTGACCCGTTGAAGTCGGTCCGGTGCCTCATAGCCATACCCTGCCTCAACGAGGCCGGGCACATCGAAGCCGTCATCGGCAATCTCGCCAAGGCGCTCTCGGACCTCGACGCCAGGATCGTCGTCGCGGACGGCGGCAGCACCGATGGAACCCAGGAGATCGTGCGAAGGATCGAGGGCCAGAACGCGAAAGTGACGCTTCTCGCCAATCCGAAGAAGATCCAGAGCGCCGGCGTCAATCTCGCGGTCGCGACCTATGGCATGGATTGCGACTATCTGATCCGCATCGACGCCCATGGCGGCTATCCGGAAGACTACTGCCAGTCGCTCGTTGCCGAAGCGCTCGCCACGGGAGCGGATTCCGTCGTCGTCGGCATGCGAACGGTCGGCTTCGGCCTGTTCCAGAAGGCGACGGCGCTTGCCCAGAACTCGCGTCTCGGCAACGGCGGATCGCGCCACCGGATCGGCGCGGCAAGCCACTGGACCGATCACGGCCATCACGCGCTGATGAAGACTGCGGTTTTCCGCAAGATGGGCGGCTACGACGAAGCGTTCAACCACAACGAGGACGCCGAGCTGGACTACCGGCTGAACCAGTCGGGTTATCGCATCTGGATGACCGACAAGACCAGCATGGTCTACTATCCGAGGACCAACCCGATTTCGCTCTACCGCCAGTATTTCGGCTACGGCCGCGGCCGCGCCCGCAACTTCCTCAAGCATCGCTCGTGGCCAAGCATCCGCCAGATGATCCCCCTGTCGGTGGTTCCTGTCACGATCGGAGCCCTGCTCGCCGTCTTCAATGCTGCAGCGGCCATCCCGTTCGCGCTTTGGGGCGGCGCCTGCCTCGCCTACGGGGCATGGCTGGCGGTCGGGGAGCGCAATCCACACGGCCCGCTCGCCTCCGTTTCCGCGATGGTCATGCATTTTGCCTGGTCCGCCGGCTTCTGGCGCGAAGTGATCGTCGCCCGCAACCGTGTGCGAATCCGCGCGGCGGGCAGGGAGATGCCGCGATGACACGTCAACCTTCACAAACAGCAGAGACAATACGGATCGATATCGGCGTCTGTACCTTTCGGCGGCCAGCGCTCGAGAGGACGCTGCTGTCGCTGGCAACCATCGAGCTCCCGGAAGAGGTTAGCCTTCGTGTCATCGTCGCAGACAACGACGTGGAGCCGAGCGCCGAACCACTCGTCGATCGGGCACGACGCCTGCTGCCCTACGAGGTTTCCTATGTCCATTGTCCGGCTGGAAACATCTCGATTGCGCGCAATGCCTGCCTCGACGAGGCAACCGGCGACTTTCTCGCTTTCATCGACGATGACGAAACGGCCTCAGAATACTGGATTTCCAGTCTGCTTGCGACCGCCCGGGCGACCGGCGCCGATGCGGTGCTCGGCCCGGTCAAGGCGCATTATGGCGAGCGGGCGCCGGGCTGGATGCGACGCGGCGACTTTCATTCGACCCGACCGGTGTGGGTTCGCGACGATATCCGCACCGGCTATACCTGCAACGTCCTGCTGCGCCTCGGATCACCGGTCATCGCGGGGCGCCGCTTCAGCCTCGCCCTCGGCAAGAGTGGCGGCGAGGACACCGAATATTTCACGCGGATGAACCGGGCGGGTGGCAAGATCGCCTTCTCGCCGGAAGCCTTGGTGCTCGAACCCGTGCCGGCGCAGCGGGCGCGGTTCGGATGGCTCGCCGCCCGGCGCTATCGCATGGGTCAGACGCACGGGCGCCTGCTGGGGGAGAGCACGCCGGCAACGACACGGCCGCTCCAGATCGCCCTCGCTTCCGCGAAATCCGCCTATTGCGTGACTACCGGACTGCTTCTTGCGCCTCTCGCCGTGCCGCGCAACCGCTATCTCCTGCGCGCGGTCATGCACGCGGGCGTCGTCACCGGGCTCACCGGCGCCCGCATCATTCACCAATACGGAAAGCTGGAGGCTGACGCGCCATGATCGAACCGACGTGCGACGTCACTGTCGTGATCGCCGCCTTCAATGCCGAGTCCACCATCGAGCGCGCCGTGGTGAGTGCGCTGACGCAGGAGGATGTCCGGCTGGAGGTGATTGTCGTTGACGATTGCTCCCGCGACGCTACGCGCCAGACCGTCCAGGCAATCGGCGACCCCCGCGTTCGGCTCATCGCCCATCAGCAAAACAAGGGCCCGGGCGGCGCACGCAACACCGCGTTCGATGCCGCTTCCGGCCGGTGGCTCGCCATCCTCGACGCCGACGACACGATCTACAGCGACCGGCTTTCCCGCCTCGTCCGCCAGGCGGAGGAGATGAACGCCGATGTTATCGTCGACAATCTCGATATCGTCGCGCCGCAGGGCTCGCGCCGCACCATGTTCCCCGCCGCTGAGCTGACGAGACAGCCCTGGATGACGCTCGAGGCCTTCATTTCTTCGAACATCCTCTTCCGGTCGACCTACAACTACGGCTACATGAAGCCCGTCTTCAACCGCGACTTCCTCAACCAACACGAGTTACGTTTCGACGAAGGGCTGACGATCGGAGAGGACTACATCCTGCTCGCATCGGTGCTCGCAGTCGGCGGCCGGTGCGCCGTCAACCCGCGGGCCGGCTATGCCTATAATCTCACCGCCGGCTCGATCTCGAGCGTCCTCAAGCGCCATCACGTCGAGGCCATGCTCGCCGCCGACACGGCTTTCCTTCAGTCCTACCGGCTCGATACCGCTGCCAGCCGGGCGCAGCGACGGCGCAGACGAAGCCTGGAGCAGGCCCGCTCGTTTCTCGCACTGATCGATCATTTCAAGGACGGGGCTATTGCACCGGCCCTCGCGACCGCACTTCGCGACCCGCTGGCGCTCAAGCACTTGAGGATGCCGCTCGCAGCGCGGCTTCGGCGACTGATCGGCCCGCCGGCCTCGGCGACCCGAAAGGACCCAACCCGGGCAACAGGCCCACACACTAGCAAAGGATAGTGCCATGGATCCAGTGAAGACCGTCAGGAAAGCCGTGATCCCCGTCGCGGGCAACGGAACCCGTTTTCTGCCCGCCACAAAGGCGATGCCGAAGGAAATGCTGACCATCGTTGACCGCCCCGTCGTCCAGTACGCCGTCGATGAGGCGCGCGAGGCCGGCATCGAGCACATCGTCTTCGTGACCGGCCGCAACAAGCAGGCGATCGAGGACCATTTCGATGACGCGCCGGAGTTGATCTCCTCGTTGACCCGGTCGGGCAAGACTGCGCAGGTTTCCGAACTCGCCGACATGCTGCCGGCGGCGGGCTCGGTGAGCTTCACGCGCCAGCAGGCTCCGCTCGGGCTCGGCCACGCGGTCTGGTGCGCCCGCGAACTCGTCGGCGACGAACCCTTCGCGCTGTTGCTGCCCGACATGATCTCCTACGGCGCGCGGGGCTGCCTGGCGGGCTTGATGAACCTCTACCATGCCAAAGGCGGCAACGTCGTCGGCGTCGAGCAGTGCGCGCCGGAAGATACGTCGAAATACGGGATTGTCGGCAGGGGTGCGAACGTGCCTCACGGCTTTGCCGTAACCGAAATGGTCGAGAAGCCGCAGCCGAGTGCCGCTCCGTCGAATTATTACCTCAACGGCCGGTACATCCTTCAGCCGGAGGTCTTCGACATCCTCGCCCATCAGCCGCGCGGGGCCGGGAACGAGATCCAGCTGACGGACGCGATGGTGACGCTGTCGGAACGCCAGCCCTTCTACGCCCACCCTTACGACGGGCGTACCTTCGACTGCGGCTGCAAGCACGGCTTCATCGAGGCCAATGTGGCCTTCGCACTCGCACGCGACGACATCAGCGGACTGGTGTTCGATTCCGTCCGCGACATGGTCCTGTCTCACGAAGGCCGTATCCGAGCGGCATAGTGATGGCCCGCCGGCGCTTCGCCGGCGAAAGACGATGAGAGCGGCCCGGACAAGATCCGGACCGCCCACCCGACATCAGATGAAGGCGCAACCATGCACCAGCGAACCATTCCCCTGAACGGCGTGTTGCCCCGCGAGAAGGATGATTCCGATTCCTTCATTGATCTCGATCGACTCCTGGCGGCGATCCTTCGCCGGGCTGGCCTCATCACGCTGACTGCCGCGATCTTCGTCATCCTCGGCATCGCCTATCTCGTCTTCACGACACCCATCTACACCTCGATGACGCAGATCCTCCTCGACGAGAACCTTTCCCGATTTGCGCAAGAAGAGCAGACCTCGGTGCAGGGTAAGCAGCAGGCGGATACGCAAATCTCAAGCGCCGTAGAGATCCTCAAGTCGAACAAGCTCGCCCTGAGAGTAGTCGATGACCTCGGGCTTGCCGAGAACGAGACCATTCTCAATCCGCCGAAGTCGCTGCCGTCCATGGTCAAGAGCTGGCTGCGCGGCACCGTCGGGCTCTTCAGCGCGGCGACTGCCGACGATCCTGCCATCGGTGGCGCCCGGCAGAAGGCGGCCGCCCTTCTCCAGCAGGGAATCGCGGTCGAGCGTGTCGGCCGCAGTTCGGTGGTGGCGCTCTCCTACAGGTCTCCCGATCCGCGGCTCGCAGCCCGCATCGCCAAGGGTTACAGTGACGCCTATCTGGCGGACCAGCTCAACGCCAATTTCGAAGCGGCCGAGCGCGCCTCCGTGTGGCTTCAGGAGCGGCTCGACAGTCTGAGGGAGCGCGCGCAGGCAGCCTCTCTCGAGGCCGAACGTTACAAGGCGGAAAACGGCCTCACCTCGGCGCGCGGAGAGCTCATGTCGGAGCAGCAGCTTTCCGACCTCAACAGCCAGCTCATCATCGCCCAGGCCGATGCCGCACGGGCGTCCGCCCGTTACAGCCAGTTCAAGGCAATCGTCGACCAGGGGCGCGACAACGCGGTCAAGAATGCGACGGCAGCCTCCGATGACTCCGACAACGCCGTGATCCAGGACCTCCGCGCACGCTATCTGTCGATAGAGCGACGGGAGAGGGATATCACCGCGAGCTTCGGTGCCGACCATCCACAAGCTGTGGCGTTGAAGGCGGAGAAGGACGACGTCGCCCAGCAGATTTTTCAGGAAATGCAGCGGCTGACCGAACGCTATCGCAGCGAGTTCGAAGTCACACAGTCCCGTGAGCAATCCCTTCGCAAGAGCATAGAGGGCGTGACGGGCAAGAACTCCGAAGCCAACCAGTCGATGGTGCGACTTAGGGAACTCGAGCAGCGCGCGACGGCCCTCAAGTCGCTCTACCAGTCTTACCTCGATCGCTACGAGCAGGCCTCGCAGCAGCAATCATTCCCGATTGCGGAAGCGCGCGTCATCTCCGAGCCGGGCGTGCCGGTTTCGCCGTCGAGCCCCAAGAAGACGCTGGTGCTTGCGCTTTCTGCGGTACTCGGACTCATGGCCGGCGGCGCACTGGCCTTCGTCCAGGAAATGCGCGAGCGCTACTTCCGGCTGGAAAACGACGTCCGCTCGGCCCTCGGCCAGACCTCCCTCGGCTATCTGCCACTCGTCGGCGCCGCGCCGGAGAAGCCGCTGCATCGCTTGCGTGCGGCGCTTGACCGCCGACGGGGTCGCCCCGCGCCGCCTCCAGCCAACATGCCGCTCGAGCGCATGACACGCATGGTGCTCGACACGCCGCGATCGGCTTTCGCAGAGACATTGAGGAACGCCAAGCTCGCGACAGACATCGTGCTGCAGGGCCGCCCCAGCCGGGTCATCGGCATCGTCTCAGCCATGCCCGGCGAGGGCAAGACGACGGTTGCCGCCAACTTCGCGGCATTGCTCGCAGCCTCGGGCAAGAAGACACTTCTCATCGACGCGGATCTACGCAACCCCAAGCTCAGTCGGATGCTGAAACCGGTTCCGAAAGCGGGCCTCGTGGAAGCCGTCCTCGGCGATATCACATGGACGAACGCCGTCAGGGTCGACCAGCAGTCGAAGCTTGCCGTTCTTCCCGTCGTTCCGCGTCCGAACGGAGAGGCTCATCCCCATACCAACGAGTTGCTCGCCTCTCCGGGCATGGCGAGCATTCTGGAAAATGCTCGCCAGATCTTCGACTATGTCATCGTCGATCTGGCGCCGATCGGGCCGGTTGTCGACGCAAAAGCCTTTTCGGTCCACGCCGACGGCTTCATCTACGTCGTCGAGTGGGGCAAGACGCCGATCCGTCTTGTTACCGATCTGCTGACCGCGGAGCCGCACATTGCGGCAAAGATCCTCGGCGTGCTGCTCAACAAGACCGACATGACGCAACTCGCCAAGTACAGCGATTTCGGCGGGCAGGAGAAATTCCGCCGGCATTACGACAAATACTACTGACGCTGGAGAAGGGCGGTATCGGGAGACTGGCTGCTCTGCTCGGCCGATACCACATCAGTTGCAGCCTCCGCCGTACGCAAATACATGTTCGGCGGAGGCTGTGTGCGTCTAAGGCTCAGCGGTAACGATCCGAACGCCCGACGCTTTCGTAGATGAAGCCGTGGTCGGCGACATGCGCCGGCGAATAGATGTTGCGCAGGTCGATCAGGACCGGCGCGTTCATCAGGTCCTTCAGCTTGGGGAAGTCGAGGACACGGAATTCCTCCCATTCCGTAATGATCACCAGCGCATCGGCTCCGCGTGCCACGCCTTCGGCATCGTCGCGGTAGTCGATCTCCGGCATCAGTTCGCGTGCCGCCTCCATGCCTTCCGGATCGTAGGCCTGCAGCAGCGCGCCCTTGTCGAGCAGCGCCTGGACGATCGAAAGCGCCGGGGATTCCCGCACATCGTCAGTATCGGGCTTGAAGGTCAGCCCGAGAATGCCGATCGTCTTGCCGCGAACATCGCCGCCGACCGCTCTTTCGACCTTGCGGGCCATGGCACGCTTGCGGGTCTCGTTGATGCCGACGATCGTCTCGATGAGACGGATCGGCTTGTTGTGGTCCTGGGCGGTTTTCACGAGCGCCAGCGTGTCCTTCGGGAAGCACGAGCCGCCATAGCCCGGACCGGCATTCAGGAACTTCCGGCCGATACGGCTGTCGAGGCCCATTCCCAGCGAAACGTCCTGAACGTTCGCCCCGACCTCCTCGCAGAGATCGGCGATCTCATTGATGTAGGCGAGCTTCAGCGCAAGGAAGGCATTCGCCGCATACTTGGTGAGTTCGGCGGTGCGGCGCGAGGTGAAGACCACCGGGTGCCTCTCGGAATCGAGCGGGCCGTAAACCTCGGCCATGACCGCTTTCGCGCGATCATCATTCGATCCGACGACCACCCGGTCCGGGGCCATGAAGTCGGCGATCGCCGCCCCTTCCCGCAGGAATTCCGGATTGGAAACGACGGCAACGTCGGCATCCGGATTGACCTCGTCGATGATCCGCTCGAGGTGATCACCAGTGCCGACCGGAACGGTCGACTTGGTGACGAGAACGGTGAAGCCGCGTAGCGCTTCAGCCACTTCGCGCGTCGCGGAGTAGACGTAGCTCAGGTCCGCATGGCCGTCGCTCTTGCGTGACGGCGTCCCGACCGCGATGAACACCACGTCCGCACCCGAGACGGGGCCGGCAAGTTCCGTCGTGAAGTGCAACCGCCCGGCAGCCACGTTGCGGGCGATCATCTCCTCCAGACCGGGCTCGTAGATCGGAACCTCACCTTTGTTCAGCCGGTCGATCTTCGACTCCACCTTGTCGATGCAGACCACGTCGTGCCCGAACTCCGACAGGCAAACTCCAGAAACCAGACCGACATAGCCGGTACCAATGATCGCTATCCGCAAGATGCACTCCACTCTTAAAGGATCACCCGGGCGCAGGCGTTGCCGCGAACCGCAGCGACTGCCGGCAGAGCTCCGGCCTAAAGCCAGACGTCCCGGGCGGCCGCACGGTCTCTGGATTAGCGCAACTGGACGGGAAAACCAAGCATTAGCGCCGGAGTATAAGCCTTTCGGGCTAGCGCGTACGGACTGGTCGTGAGGCGCGACAAATACCAGGATTCGAACGGAAAAGGCGGCGGCGAAGACCCACCGGGCAGTGCCGCCCTAAGCCCAATTGGCTAGGGAGGAGAAAGGACAGCGTCGCCCGTCGTGGAGAGGACAATTGTTGCGTGCGGCCCGCCCGCAGAACCCGGCGGCCGCCAGGACAAATAACGTCCGGCGGGAAACAGCCCACCTCGTTGACGTTTACGTCAATGTTAGATAGACGTGTTCTGTCTTGAACGGCGAGATCAAAGGCATAATCTCGCGGTTGGGCAACGAGGAGGAAATGCACGCCGCCCGCGCGGGTGAAGCGTGATGCATACTACCGGGGAGGAAAAGCATGTCGGACGTATCAACCCGCCGCAGCGGCCACGCAGCGGAGAAGATTTGGCTTGCTTCCTACCCTGAGAGCGTGCCGGCCGAAATCGCGCCGCTGGAGCATGCGTCGCTCGGAGCCCTCTTCGAAAGCAGTTGCCGAAAGTATGCCGACCGGCTTGCTTTTTCGAGCATGGGCCGAGGCATGACGTTCCGCGAGCTGGATGCCCAGTCGCGCAAGGTCGGTGCGTGGCTTCAGGCGCAAGGACTTGCCAAGGGCGACCGCGTCGCCGTGATGACGCCGAACATCCTGCAGAACCCGGTAACGGTCTACGGCATCCTTCGCGCGGGCTTCGTCGTCGTCAACGTCAATCCGCTCTATACGCCGCGCGAACTCGAACACCAGCTGAAGGACTCCGGCGCCAAGGCAATCTTCGTACTGGAAAACTTCGCCCATACGGTTGAGCAGGTCTTGCCACACCTGCCGCTGAAGCACGTGGTGGTCGCGACCATGGGCGACATGCTGGGCCTCAAGGGCCACATCGTCAACTTCGTCGTCCGCAAGGTCAAGAAGCTGGTGCCGGCCTGGTCTATCCCGCACCACAAGAGCTTCCGGCAAGTCCTGGCCGACGGTGCCCGCCAGACGCTGAAACCCGTCGAGATGAAGGGCAGCGACGTCGCCTTCCTGCAGTATACGGGCGGTACGACCGGCGTTTCGAAGGGTGCCACGCTCACGCATGCGAACCTGCTCTCCAACAAGGAGCAGATCATGGTGTGGCTCGACGCGATCTTCGTGATCAAGCCGCGGCCGGAGGTCATGACCTTCATCTGCGCGCTGCCGCTCTACCATATCTTCGCCCTTACCGTGAATTCGCTGATGGGCGTCGCGACCGGCAGCCACAACGTCCTGATCGCCAATCCACGAGACATTCCGGCCTTCGTGAAGGAATTGCAGCAATACAAGGCGCATGTCTTTCCGGGCCTCAACACGCTTTTCAATGCGCTGATGAACAATCCGGATTTCCAGAAGCTGGACTTTTCCTCGCTGCTGCTTGTGCTCGGCGGCGGCATGGCGGTGCAGCGGCCGGTTGCCGAGCGCTGGCTCCAGATGACGGGGTGCCCGATCACCGAAGGCTACGGTCTCTCGGAAACCTCTCCGGTGGCAACAGTCAACCGGCTCGATTCCAGAGAGTTCTCTGGCATGATCGGCCTGCCGCTTCCCTCGACAGAGATCGAAATCCGCGACGAGGACGGCGGAACGCTGCCTGTCGGCGAAGTGGGCGAGATATGCATTCGCGGTCCGCAGGTGATGGCGGGCTACTGGCAGCGGCAGGAAGAGACGGCCAAGGTCATGACCGACGACGGCTTCTTCCGGTCCGGCGATATGGGGCTGATGGACGAACGCGGCTACGTGAAGATTGTCGACCGCAAGAAGGACATGATCCTGGTCTCCGGCTTCAACGTCTATCCGAACGAGATCGAGGAAGTGGCAGCCATGCATCCAGGCGTTCTGGAATGCGCGGCGATCGGGGTCCCCGACCAGCATTCCGGCGAGGCCGTCAAGCTCTTCGTCGTCAAGAAGGATCCGCAGCTGACCGAAGAGGCGCTGAAGGCGCATTTCACGGCGAACCTCACGAACTACAAGCGGCCGCGCTATATCGAATTCCGGAGTGAACTGCCGAAGTCGAACGTCGGCAAGATCCTGCGCAGGGAACTGCGCCCGAGCGCCTGAGTTCAGTATACGGCCAACTGCGCGTGGTCGGTTCGCGACTGTGCCGCATCGGTCTCACCCGTCTCCAGAATGTCACCGGCCGGCGCCGGCGCGCATGAACGCGCCTTGATCGCTCACGGGCGGCAGACTAGTGTCCTGCTTCCAAAAAGCCGAAGGACATTTGCGGCTCCATGATCCTGGCGTGGTGTTCGGATTTGCAGGTTAACCTCGCACCTGCTCGGATGAGCAATGCGAACCTCGAATCCGCCACGCCCGTTTCGGACCCGTGTTCCGCCATCGAGGGGAGATACATGCAGGCGATCATCGACAAGCTGTCCAGCACCGCAACTGCCACGAGGGCGGAGGATGTCCGGGCGGCCTTTGCTGCCGACGCGAACCGCTTTTCCCGTTTCAGCACGAGCCTCGACGACCTGTTGATGGATTATTCCAAGTGTGCCGTGAATGAGGAGATCATGGCCCTGCTGGAGGAGCTTGCGGCCACGGCCGGCGTTGCCGAAAAACGGGACGCGATGTTCGCCGGGGAGACGATCAATTTCACCGAAGGACGCGCCGTGCTGCATACGGCGCTGCGGAACCGGGCCAACACGTCCGTGCTCGTCGACGGCCGCGACGTGATGCCGGACGTCAACGCCGTCCTGGACGCGATGGGACGTTTTGCGGAAGATCTCCGCAACGGCCGTATTACTGGCGCGACCGGCAAGAAGATCACCGACGTCGTCAACATCGGGATCGGCGGATCCGATCTCGGCCCAGCCATGGCAACGCTGGCGCTTGCCCCCTATCATGACGGGCCTCGCCTCCATTTCGTCTCCAATGTCGACGGCGCACACATCGCCGACACGCTGAAAACGCTGAGCGCCGAAACCACCCTCTTCATCGTCGCCTCGAAGACCTTCACGACGATCGAGACGATGACGAACGCCCGGACGGCACGTTGCTTCGTCGCCGGCGCGCTCGGCGAGGAGGCCGTCGGCCATCACTTCGCCGCTGTCTCGACAGCCCTCGACGCGGTCGCAGCCTTCGGCATTTCGGAGGATCGAGTCTTCGGCTTCTGGGATTGGGTCGGCGGTCGCTATTCCGTCTGGTCGGCGATCGGCCTCTCTCTGATGATTGCGATCGGCAGCGAGAACTTCGGCCATTTCCTGGACGGCGCCCATGCGATGGACAACCATTTTCGCACGGCCCCACTGCGGGAAAACCTGCCGATGCTGCTCGGCCTCATCGGCTTCTACCACCGCAACGTGCTCGGCCACGCTTCGCGCGCGATCCTGCCCTATGACCAGCGGCTCTCCCGTTTTGCCGCCTATCTCCAGCAACTCGACATGGAATCGAACGGCAAGAGCGTGACGATCGACGGCAAGCCGGTCGCCGGGAATTCCGGTCCGATCGTGTGGGGCGAACCCGGCACCAACGGCCAGCATGCCTTCTACCAATTGCTTCATCAGGGAACGACCGTCGTGCCGGTCGAATTCATGATCGCCGCCAACGGCTTCGAACCGGAGCTGCGTCACCAGCACGAGCTTTTGATCGCCAACTGCCTTGCCCAGTCCGAGGCCTTGATGAAAGGCCGCACGCTCGCCGAGGCGAAGGCGCAGCTCAAGGCGAAGGGCGCGAGCGAGGCCGAGGTCGAGCGCATTGCGCCGCACCGCGTCTTCTCCGGCAACCGTCCCTCGATCACCTTCGTCTACGACCAGCTCACTCCCTTCGCACTGGGCCGGCTGATTGCGCTCTACGAACACCGCGTCTTCGTCGAAGGCGTTCTCTTCCGCATCAACTCGTTCGATCAGTGGGGCGTGGAACTCGGCAAGGAACTTGCCACCGCGCTGCTGCCGGTGGTCGAGGGCAAGACCGCTCCGTCCGGCCACGACAGTTCGACGGTCGGGCTGGTCGCGAGCCTGCTGTCGCGCGCCGGATGAAGTATCCCGGGAGGCCGTCTGCGGCGGCCTGCCACGTCAGCTATTGCGCTGCATACCCACCGTCGACGAGGTGGTAACTGCCGGTGATGAAGGATGCCCGGTCGGAGAGCAGGAACAGCGTCAGGCTTGCGACTTCCTCCGGGGTGCCGAGCCGGCCGATCGGATGGAGCCCGACCAAGGCGGCAATGCTCTCCTCGTCGAGACTGTTCTCGACCAGCGGCGTGCGAATATAGCCAGGGCCGACCGCATTCACGCGCACGCCGCTTGCCGAATAGGCGATCGCAGCGGATTTCGTCATGCCGACCAACGCATGTTTCGCCGCCACATAAGCCGGCGCATTGGCGATGGCATTGGTCCCGAGGATCGATGACATGTTGACGATGGAGCCCTTTACCTGCCGCAACATGACTTCGATTTCGTACTTCATGCAGTAGAAGACGGAGTTCTGGTTCACACCTATGACGTGATGCCATTCGTCGATCTCGTATTCGGCAATCGGCTTCAGCGGACCGCCGATGCCTGCATTGTTGACCGCGCAATCCAGCCCGCCGTAGGTCTCGACAGCGAAGTCGACCATCGCCTTGACGGCTTGCGGATCGCTGACGTCGACCTGCCGGGCGCTTGCGGTTCCGCCGGCGGCGCCGATCGCATCCACCACTTCCTGCGCACCTGCCAGGTTCATGTCGGCGACGACGACACGAGCACCCTCCTCCGCCAACTGACGGGCGCAGGCGGCACCGATACCCGAACCTCCGCCTGTGACGAGGGCGACCTTGCCGGCAAATTCCTTTGTCATGACTTCATCCTTCTTTCGACCGACCCGCGAACCGAATGCCGCAACGGAAATCGCCGGCGCAGGTGAAGGTACGAACAAGTCACGCCAACATCAATCATGAATTCCTAATGTCGCATATTCTAAAGGATCGATGCGTACCCGCCTGTTCGAGAGAGTGGACGAACAACAGTCGAAGGATGCTAAATCCCGATCTCGTGGGCGAAAGGTGGATTTGCGCCAGCGCGCGACACGGTGACCGCCGCTGCCTTTGCCCCAAGTGTCAGCGCAGCTTCGACGGCCTTCTCGTCGATTGCCGCGACCTTCTCCTTGGTCAACAGGCCCTGCATCTTCAATGAGGCGAGAATGCCGGCGTCGAACGTATCGCCGGCACCGACGGTGTCGACCACCGTCACGCGCTCGCTCGGCACGGAGACCTTGAACCGATCCGTATAGCCGGTCGCGCCCTCCGCACCGCGGGTGATGACGACGAGCCTGGCGCCGAGATCGAGCCAGTGGCCGGCAAGTTCGTCATGACCGCCAGAAAGCCCGAACCATTCGAGATCCTCGTCGGAGAACTTGATGATGTCGGCCATGGCCGCCATGCGGTTGAGGCGCGCGGCATGGGCCGCCTTGTCCTTGATGAAGCCCGGACGAATGTTCGGATCGAGCGAGATGACACGAGTGGCTTGTTCACGCGCCATTAGCGCCTCGTAGGTCGACCCGCAGGGCTCGGGAATCAGGCTGATCGCGCCGAAATGCAAGGCTTCGCAATCGTCACCGAGGGAAGGCAGGTCGCTTTCGGTAATCATCCGGCCGGCAGTGTTCTCGTCGTAGAACGCGTAGGTCGCCTGCCCGTTGACGAGCTTGACGAAGGCGATGGTCGTCGGCCGCGGCAGCGTCGCGCAATAGGAGAAGTCGACATTGCTCGACTTCAGCGTCTCGCGCAGAATGTCGCCCATCATGTCGTCGGAGAGGCCCGTGAAGAAGCCGGTCGGAATACCGAGCCGTCCGAGCGCGATCGCCGTGTTGAAAATCGCGCCACCGGCATAGGGAGCGAAACCCTTTTCGCCGAGCGTGGTTTCGCGCGGAAGCATGTCGATAAGCGCTTCGCCGCAACACAATATCATACAAGCCTCCCGCTCGCCCTTGACATTTCAATCGATTTAAAGCAATCCGCCGGAGATTGCCAGCCCCTTGTCAAGAAAGAGAGGCGACGCCGCCATTGCGCGCCGACCAAGCGAGCGGCGCATCGAGGAAGGCTTCGACCTCGGCGAGGGTGTTTTCGTCGAAGAGCTTCTGCACACGCGCAACGGCAAGGACCTCGCGCCAGGTGGCGATGTAATGCAAGGTGACGTTGCCGTTGACGAAACGCTCCTTCGCCTCGGGGAAGATCCCGTAGAAGAAGAGTGCGATCCCGTGCTCGACGACACCACCGGCCGCGCGCACGGCATCGATGAACTTGAACATGCTGCCGCCGGCCGTCGTCAGGTCTTCGATCACCAGCACCCGCGCTCCTTCAGGCATATGGCCCTCGATTTGGGCATTACGGCCATGGCCCTTGGGCTGCTTGCGCACGTAAATCATAGGCAGGCCCAGACGGTCGGCGAGAAGCGCAGCAAAGGGAATGCCTGCCGTCTCGCCGCCGGCGATGCAATCGAACTGTTCGAAGCCGGCATTGCGCATGACGGTCGCGGCGGCGAAATCCATCACCGCCGAACGGATGCGCGGATAGGAAAGCAGTTTGCGGCAGTCGATATAGACCGGGCTCATCATGCCCGAAGAGAGCTTGTAGGGCTTATCGGCGGAGAAGTGCACCGCCTTGATCTCCCACAGCATCTTCGCAACGAGTTCCGCCGTTACGGCAGGATCGGAAAACGACGTCGGCATCATGGCGGGTCCTCACTCTGGCTGATGATTGCGTAGCAAGCGCAATAGCAGCAAGCCGTCGCCCTTTCCAGCCGCAGTTATCAGACAAAGGAGGGAGTTCGCCGGACTGCCCGGCGAAGCGGGGCCTCTGCACTCAGGCGACAGGCGGCGCGCCGAACCGGTTTGCCGTCGGCTGGCTCGGCTGCACATTGAAATAGACGAGAACAATCCAACCGACGATCGGGATCAGCGCCAGCAGCATGAACCAGCCGGACTTGTCGATGTCGTGGAGACGACGCGCACCGACGGCAAGGCTCGGAAAGAGCAGCGCAAGTGCGGCCAGCGTGTCGAGAAGCCCTATGCCGATGATCGCCTGATCGAGCAGCGATGCCACGAAATTGATGATCATGGTGAAGAGTGCAAACCACCAGAATTCCGAGCGCGATGCACGGCCGGTGAAGTCCTTGTACTTCGACAGGACGGTGGAAACGGATTCCTGAAATGTCATTCTATTCCCCCGCAAATACTTTCCGAGGGAATCGGCTAGGCGATTTTTCGAGCCCCGGCAACGAGGGACTGATGTCCGCCGGACAAACACCCAAGAATGGTCGGCGGGAGGAGTGTTACTCGACGTCCCAATAGATCGGAAACATCGGATCGAAGACTGTCACCGAACCAGCACCCGTCTCGATCTTCTTCGGAAACTGTACCGGCGCCGCCCTTTTGACCAAGGTGATCCGCGTCTCGTTCGGCGGCAGCCCATACCAGGCCGGTCCATTCAGCGACACGAAGGCTTCGAGCTTGTCGAGCGCGCCCTCCTGCTCGAACACGTGGGCAAGGCAGCTCATGGTGTTTGGCGCGCAATAGATGCCGGCGCAGCCGCAGGCGCATTCCTTCGCAGGATCGACGTGAGGTGCGGAATCGGTGCCGAGGAAGAAGCGAGGATCGCCCGACGTCGCCGCCGCCCGCAACGCCAAGCGATGGCTCTCGCGCTTGGCGACAGGCAGGCAATAGTAGTGCGGGCGAATGCCGCCAACGAGGATCGCGTTGCGATTGATGATCAGGTGATGGGTCGTGATGGAACCGGCAAGATTGGCGGCCGAGGAGCGGATGTAGTCAACGCCGTCGGAGGTCGTCACGTGCTCCATCGTCACCTTCAGTTCCGGCAGGCGCCGCCGCAGCGGATCAAGTACCGTCTCGATGAAGACGGCCTCGCGATCGAAGATGTCGACCTCCGGTGTAGTGACTTCGCCGTGGACGCAGAGCGGCAGGCCGATCTTCGCCATGCGCTCCAGGACCGGCATCACCTTGTCGAGATTGCGCACGCCGCTCGCCGAATTGGTGGTCGCACCGGCGGGATAGAGTTTCACCGCCGTGATCAGCCCACTGCGCTTGCCCTCCTCGACGTCGTCGGGGTTGGTCTCTTCCGTCAGGTAGAGGGTCATCAGCGGCTCGAAGCTGTGGCCCTCCGGAAGCGCATCCAGAATACGGTTGCGGTAATCACGCGCATCGACCGTCGTGACGACCGGCGGCACGAGGTTCGGCATGACGATCGCGCGGGCGAAATGCCGGCTCGTGTCGGCGATCACGCCGCGAAGCATGGCGCCGTCACGCAGGTGCAGGTGCCAGTCGTCGGGGCGGCGGATGGTGAGCGATTGCATGGCGTGCCTCCGGCAGGTGTCATCGGGTCGTCGATACCACGACCAGCCCACCGGTCAATCCCGCATTTCGCCCGTCAGAAGCCGGAGGCCGAAGCGATAGCCGAAAGCGCCTGTTCCTCACGATCCTGTTGCATGATCTCGTAGATCTTCGGAAGGGCGCGCTCGAAGGCCGCCACGCACTGCGGATCGAACTGCGAGCCGGCGCGCCCTCGGATGTGCTCGACTGTGCGGTCGAACGACCATGCGGACTTGTAGGGGCGCTCAGTCGTGAGCGCATCGAAGTTGTCGGCGATGCAGACAATCCGGCCGGCGATCGGGATCGCCTCACCCGCCAGCCGGTTCGGATAGCCCTGTCCGTCCCAGCGCTCGTGATGGCTGACGGCGATTTCCGAGGCGAGCTGCAGCAAGGACGAATGGGATTGCGCGAGAATGCTTCCGCCGATCTGGGCATGCGCCTGCATCTGCCGATATTCGGCCTCGGTGAGGCGGCCCTGCTTCAGGAGCAGGGTATCTGGCATGGCGGCCTTGCCGATGTCGTGCATCGGGGCGGCGAGACGGATGTCGTTGCAGAGCTGCTCCGGCAGGCCGAGCTCGACGGCGATCGCCTCGGAATAGGCGGCCACGCGGGAGGTGTGACGGGAGGTATGCGGATCCTTGTATTCGGCTGCCAGCGTCAGCCGATGAATGATCTCCTGCTCCCGCTGGCGCAGTTCCGCAACGGCCCGATCAACTTCGCGTCGGAGCCATTCTGCCTGATCCGCCAACTGCTTGCGCGCGCGCGAAAGGCTTACGATGTTCTGCACGCGCGCCTGGAACTCGATCGGGTTCACCGGCTTCGTGAGGAAATCGATCGCCCCGGCATTCAGGGCCGCCATGCGCGTCGTCATGTCCGTATCGGCGGTGATGAAGATCACGGGAACGTCGGCATATTTCTCGAAGCGTACGATCTCCGTATAGAGTTCCACACCGTTATAGACCGGCATCTGGTAGTCGATGATGGCGATGTCGAAGTCGAGGTCCGGCAGGGCGGACAGGACCGCGTCGGGGCCTGCGAACGGCACGGCCTCGCACTGATCGAGTTTCGCGACGAGCTTCGTCAGGAGCTTGAGATTTGTATTGTTGTCGTCCACCAGCAGAATACGCATCGTCGCCTCCTTGGCCGTCAGGCCACAAGCTTGAACTTCAGGGTTTCCAGTTCGTCGGCCAGCCGATCCACGTCGTAGAGATTCGGGTCGGTCTTTCGCAGTGCACTCGCCTTTCCGGCAATATCGTTAAGGCCAACGTTGATCGCAGCGCCCTTGATCGTGTGCAGCACCCGGTCGACGTCTTGCGGGCTCTCCTCACGGATGGCCTGGCGCAATTCCAGGACGAGGCTTGCGGCGTCATCAAAAAAGGACGCGATCAATTCCTCGAAGACATCCTCTCCGAGGGCTTCCACCAATTCCGACTGCCGTTCGCCATCGAGACCGTCGATCGGCAGCGGCACCAGCACCGGAATATCGACTGCCTCCAGATCAGGGAGGCCCGTGTCATACGGCTCGGCCTTGGCATTGTCGTCGACCATTGCCTCCGAAAGCCTCGTGATCACGTTGCGCAGCCTCTTCATGGTGATCGGCTTGGCCTCGAACCCCATCATCCCGGCTTCGAGACAACGACGACGATCGTCATCCGAGGCGTTCGCCGTCATGGCGACGATCGGGGTCCGTCCGTTCAGGCGTCCAGCGGTAATGCGGCGGGTTGCCTCGATCCCGTCCATCACGGGCATCTGCATGTCCATGAAGATGAGATCGAACGTTTCGCTCTCGCAAAGACGCACTGCCTCGGCGCCGTCGTCTGCGATGGAGACGTTCTGGCCGAGCCGCTCCAGGAAACGCCGTGCCACCTGCTGGTTGACGCGGTTGTCCTCGACCAAAAGGATGCGTTTGCGCAGCAGACCCGCCGCCGCATCCTGAGCGGCCCCGTGCCTCATCACCTCGTCCCGATCGACCGCGACCACGGCGATCTCGAACCAGAAGATGCTCCCGACGCCCACCGTGCTGCTCATGCCGAGTTCGCCACCGAGCTTTTCGACGATCTGCTTGCAGATGGTGAGGCCGAGACCCGTGCCACCGTATCTGCGGCTGATGCTGGCATCGACCTGTGAGAATGGCTGGAAGAGCTTTGCGAGGCCTGCCTCATCGATACCTATGCCGGTGTCCTCGACTTCGAAACGCAGCATCAGCTTGCCGGTACGATAGAACTCACGAACGCGGAGCGTCACCGTCCCCTTGCTGGTGAATTTCACTGCATTGCTGAGGAGGTTGAGCAGAACCTGACGCAGTCGCGTCGGATCCGTGCGGACATAATGGGCATCGAGCGCATCGGGTATATCAAGAACGACGGCATTGCCGTGATCAGCCGCTCGTCCGCGAATGATGTTCGCAGTCGTTTCCGCAAGTGCCGAGATGTCGACAGCCCGCTCTTCGAGTTCAAGCTTGCCGTGCTCGATCTTCGCATAATCAAGGATCTCGTTGATGACCTCGAGCAGTGCCTCGCCCGATGAGCGGATCGTCTTCACGCTCGAAAGCGCATCCTCGGGAAGCTCCGAATACTCGAGCAGTTCCGCCATGCCGAGGATCGCATTGAGCGGCGTGCGGATCTCGTGCCCCATGGTCGCCATAAACTGCGACTTCGCCCGATTGCCGGCGTCCGCCGCCTCATAGGCTTCGGTGAGTTGCCGCGTCACCACCTTCAGTTCGCGACCGGTCTGTCGCACGGCTCCCAACTGCCGGCGCAGGGTGAGGACCAGGAAGAGGACCGAAGCGAGCAGCAGAATAAGCATCGCGGCGGCGCTCCGCCCCAGATCAAGCACAGCGGCCCGGTTTCTCTCGCGCGCAACACTCTCTCCGGCATGCACCCGGTCCAGCAGCTCTTCGACCTGACCTGAGAGCGCGGATAGCGTCGCGTCGAGATGCGCGAACCGCTCGCCGGCTTCAGGACCATTCCTGAGATTCGAAAGGATCCGTTCCGCGTCGGCCAAACCATGGACGACCGACCGGTAAAGAGCCTCCGTCGCGGTGTCGCGACCGAGGGATAGCTCGCCAAGCGTCCGAGCAACCTGCACCAGCGCCTCGAGCCGAACGCCGATCTCATCGGTGTGAACGGCCAGCGACCCGCCGCTCCTGATCTCCGTGACCTCACGCGCCAGAGCGCGGACATCGCGCTCGAGCTGGACAACCGACCAGAGAGCATCCTCGCGAGCATCATCATAGAGCAGCTGGAAATGACGGGAGATATCGACGAAAAGTGCGATCAGAACAACAAGCAGGACGACCGACAGGACCTGGAGGATGATCGCAGTGTCGGTGGCTCTCCGTAATATCCGACTGCCAACGCTCGCCGCGCCTCCCATCGACGCCTCTCAGCCGGCTGCCGCAGGAATGAAAGACCGGACCCCAAGGTGGGCGATCAGGAGATTTCGGAAGGCAACCGCTTCCACGGGCTTTGTCAGAAATGCTGTCACGCCCGCCTCGTGAGCGGCCTCCTGTAGCTTCGGCTCCTGATCTGCCGTTACCATGACGATCGGAACGCCGTCGTAGCGTTCCATCATCCTGATCTTGCGAACAACCTCGAGGCCGGTCATGCCGGGCAGGATTTGATCGACGATCAACATCGAGAAGAAGGTGTTATGGCAGAGTGCAAGCGCCCGTCCGGCATCGCTCTCGACGACGATTTCGTCGTCGGTGACCTTCTTGGCCAGATGCTTTAGGATCATCGCGTTGGTCGCGTTGTCTTCGACGATCAAGATGGGCATGGCTTCTCTGACACCCTTTCCTTCTTTGTTGAGGCCGGTTCGGTTCGCCAGATCGCGTAAGGCGGTACGGGCGAGCGGAAGACCTCCGCGGATATCCGGTTGGTATCAGCCGCGAACTGAAATTGCCTGAAGCAAATTCTTCGAATTTTACCGGTCGGTTCGCCTGTTGCGGCGAGAGCGAGTTGCCTCGGCAAGGCGGCCGGCAAGGGCGAAGACCCGGCGACGCGAGATGCAGTCGCGGTCTTGCGAAAGGATCAGAGATTGGCGATCACAAGATCGGCGGGGCGGCTCTGCCTGAGCACGCGACGACCGTTCGGAAGGTCGTTTTCACCGACCTTCGCGGCGATCTCCGCAGGCGTGAGGCCATAGCCCCGCCAGCGGTCGGCGAGGCGTTCGGCAAGCACGTCTTCGGGGACGTCGAGAAAGACGGAGAGGTCGAAAAGGCCGGCGAGTCCCGACCATGGCGCCTCGTCGAGCAGCAGGTAGTTGCCCTCCGCAACCACGATGCGGTGCGAGGGCGAGATCACGCGCGCGGCGGCAATGGCAATCTCGCGGCTACGGTCGAAGACCGGGACGAGCACCTCACCGCCGGCGCGGATCGCGCGGACAATGTCGATGAAACCACGAACATCGAAGGTCTCGGGCGCGCCTTTGCGGGGAAGAAGCCCCTTCTCCTCAAGCACGGCATTGTCCATGTGGAAGCCGTCCATAGGCAACACGACGGCCGTTTCACCACGCTGGCCGAGCGCGTCGACGAGCGTTTCCGCGACCGTAGACTTGCCCGCCCCCGGCGGACCTGCAATCGCGACCAGAAAGCGGGCACGTCCTGTCGCCCGCCTGATGATCTCGTTTGCGACGTCCGCCAGGCTCGGCGTCATGCAGCCATTTCCGCGTCAGGCGCCGGGCGCGCACCCGTCATGAAGGCGACCGCGTCGGCCATCGAATAGTCGCCGGGCTTGATGACGCAGAGGCGCCGCCCGAGCCGATGGATGTGGATACGGTCGGCCACCTCGAATACGTGCGGCATGTTGTGCGAGATGAGCACGATCGGCAGACCGCGGGAGCGCACCTCAAGGATAAGCTCGAGCACGCGCCGGGATTCCTTCACCCCGAGAGCGGCCGTCGGCTCGTCCATGATGACGACTTTCGATCCGAACGCGGCGGCACGGGCCACGGCAACGCCCTGACGCTGACCGCCGGACAGCGTTTCCACCGCCTGGTTGATGTTCTGGATCGTCATGAGACCAAGTTCGGTGAGCTTGTCGCGGGCAATCTTTTCCATTCGCTTGTGGTCGAGCATGCGGAAAACGGACCCGAGCGGTCCCGGCCGGCGGATCTCGCGACCGAGGAACATGTTGTCGGCGATCGAGAGCGCCGGCGACAGCGCCAGGTTCTGGTAGACCGTCTCGATGCCGGCGTCGCGCGCTTCCATCGGCGAGGAGAAATGTACCGGCTTGCCTTCGAGCCGAATTTCACCCTCGTCCGGACGGACGGCGCCCGAGATCGCCTTGATCAGCGAAGATTTGCCGGCGCCGTTGTCGCCGATGACCGCCAGGATCTCACCCGGATAGAGGTCGAAATCCGCATTGTCGAGAGCGGTGACACGGCCGTAGCGCTTGACGAGACCGCGGGCGGTGAGAATTGCTTCCTGTGCCATCAGCCTGCTACCTTTCTGATCCACTGGTCGACAGCGACCGCCGAGATGATGAGAACGCCGGTCAGGAAGACCTTCCACTGCGGATCGGCGCCGAGCATGTTGAGACCCATGGATACGACACCGACGATCATCGCACCGATGAGCGTGCCGAGAATGGAGCCGCGTCCGCCGAACAGCGAGATACCGCCGATCACCGCCGCCGTCACGGCCTGAAGGTTATAGTCGGTCACGGCGGCGGACGGCGAAATCGAGCCGTTGCGGCCGATCGAAACCCAAGCGGCAATCGCGGCGATCACGCCTGCGAGCGAATAGGCGCCAAGAAGAACCCTGTCGGTCCGGATGCCCGACAGCTTTGCGGCCTCCGGATCGTCGCCGACCGCGTAGAGATGCCGGCCCCAGGCGGTATGGTTGAGTGCATACCAGAGCACGAGGACCAGGAGGACCATCGTCACCACGCCGATCGTGAAGACGGCGGAGCCGATTTTGAAGCTGTTTCCGAAGAAATGCAGGAGAGGGGCGTTGGCGGCAACATCCGTTTCGCGAATGGTCTCGTTGGCGGAATAAATGAAGTTCGTCGACATGACGATGTACCAGGTGCCGAGCGTGACGATGAACGGCGGCAGCTTCACCTTGGCGACGAGGAAACCGTTGAGGAGGCCACACAATCCACCCGCGACAAGGCCGGCGAGGATCGCGATCGGGGCCGGCAGTCCGTAGGTGACAGCGAAGTTGCCCATGATGACGGCCGAAATGACCATGACGACCCCGATCGAGAGGTCGATACCAGCCGTCAGGATGACGAGCGTCTGGCCGGCACCGAGAATGCCGACGATGGCGATCTGCTGGAGAATGAGTGTCAGCGTATAGCTCGAGAAGAACTTTCCGCCGATCGTGACGCCGAAGATGATGATGGCCGAAACGAGCACGATGAACGGCACGGCGGCCGGCGTCGAGTGCAGGAAGTGCTGTACCTTCCGAAGTAAGGACCTGTCCTCGAACGCGGCGATCGATTGGTCGCTCTTGTCGAGAACCTTTTCGAATTCCTGGATACTTGCCATGTGAACCCTCCCGTAGGGACCCGGCGCTTTTCGCTTTCCGGTTTGAAAAAGGGCGGCCGAGACCGCCCTTCGATTTATTGTCGGCCTAAAGGATCAGGGCATCAACCCCAGCACTTGTTCAGGCCTTCCTTGGTGTCGATGGACGGGACGCCTTCGGCCGGCTTGTCGGTGACGAGCGCAACGCCGGTGTCGAAGAAGTCCTTACCTTCGGTCGGCTGCGGCTTCGTGCCGTCCTTGGCGAACTTGGCGATGGCTTCGATGCCGAGCGACGCCATCAGCAGCGGATACTGCTGGGAGGTCGCACCGATCTGGCCTTCGGCAACCGCCTTGACGCCCGGGCAACCGCCGTCGACCGAGACGATCAGGACGTCGTTTTCCTTGCCGACAGCCTTGAGCGCCTGGTAGGCGCCGACGGCAGCCGGTTCGTTGATCGTGTGGATGACGTTGATTTCGGAGTCCTTCTGGAGAAGGTTCTCCATGGCGGTACGGCCGCCTTCTTCGTTGCCGTTCGTCACGTCGTGGCCAACGATGCGGGCATCATCTTCGTCGCCGATCTTGTTCGGATCCTTGGGGTCGATGCCGAAGCCGATCATGAAGCCCTGGTCGCGCAGGACGTCGACCGTCGGCTGGGACGGTGTCAGGTCGAGGAAGCCGACCTTGGCATCCTTGGCCTTGTCGCCGAGGGTCGCCGCAGCCCACTGGCCGATGAGCTTGCCGGCGAGCAGGTTGTCGGTCGCGAAGGTGGCATCGGCGGCATCGAGAGGTTCGAGCGGCGTGTCGAGCGCAATCACGAGAAGACCGGCGTCACGTGCCTTCTTTACCGCCGGAACGATGCCCTTGGTGTCGGATGCGGTGAGCAGAATGCCCTTCGCGCCGTCCGCGATGCAGGACTCGATTGCTGCGACCTGGCTTTCGGAATCACCGTCGACCTTGCCGGCATAAGCCTTCAGTGTGACGCCCAGTTCCTGGGCCTTGGCGGTCGCGCCTTCCTTCATCTTGACGAAGAAGGGGTTGGTGTCGGTCTTGGTGATGAGGCATGCAGAGACGTCTTCGGCACGCGCAGGCGCCGCGAAGACGACGCCGAGGGCCAGAGCCGACACGGCGGTTGCGATCAGAGATTTCTTCATTTCTTCCTCCCGAGATTATTCAGCGGCCGTCTCCGGCCATACGACAAAACGAATGGATCCGGACGCGATCTTCGCGCCCGTTGGTGGCTCGAAGGGTCAGTGCAACTTTCCTCCGAGGCCATTAAGAACACCGGCGCGCGCCTCTGTCAATAAATAAATCCAATTGAATTATTAATTGGATGTGACATGCTGGGGCAAATGGTGCATGAAGCGGGGAGCACTCGGTCGGAAAGGAGGAGCGGCCAATGTCATCTACCGAACATCCGGCGCCGCGGTCCGACCTCCCCCAGTTCGTGAGTGCGGGCGGTGGCGCAAACCAGGTGCGTGTGCGAGCCTATAACGAGCGGCTCGTGCTGTCGCTCGTACGCCGCCAGGAAGGCATTTCGAAAGCTGACATCGCCCGCCAGACGGGACTTTCGGCGCAGACGGTATCCGTGATCATGCGAGCGCTCGAAAAGGACGAGTTGCTCATCCGCGGCAAGCCGATTCGCGGCAAGGTTGGGCAGCCGTCGGTACCGATGTTCCTCAATCCGGACGCCGTCTTCTCCTTCGGCGTGAAGATCGGCCGCCGCAGTGCCGACCTGATCCTGATGGACTTCGTCGGGAAGATCAGGCTGCAGCTTCATCGTACCTACCGCTATCCGGAACCGCGGGAGATTGTCGCATTCATCGTCGGCGGCATTGCCGAACTCGAGGCGCGGATGTCCCCCGAGCAGAAGGCGAATGTCGCAGGCGTCGGGATCGCCGCCCCGTTCGAATTATGGAACTGGGCCGAGGAAGTCGGCGCGCCCGCAGGCGCAATGGATGCTTGGCGCGGTTACGACCTCCAGTCGGAGGTCGCTGGTTGCGTGCCCTATCCGGTCTTCCTGCAGAACGACGCTACGAGCGCCTGTGGCGCCGAGCTCGTGTTCGGCCTCGGTTCGCGCTATCCCGATTTCGTCTACTTCTACATCGGCTCCTTCATCGGCGGCGGAATTGTTCTGAATTCGACCGTGTTCGTCGGGAAGACGGGAACTGCAGGCGCGATCGGCCCCCTCCCCGTCCGAAATAAGCACGGCGAAACAAAGCAGTTGCTTGAGATCGCATCGATCTTCGTGCTGGAGAACCTTTTACAGGAACGCGGCATCGACCCGCAGCCGCTGTGGTATGCCGCATCCGACTGGATCGACTTCGGCGAGCCGCTGGAAATCTGGATCCGCGACAGCGCCGACGCCATTGCCCAGGCCACGGTTGCAGCGTCCTCGATCATCGACTTTTCCGCAGCGATTATCGACGGCGGCTTCCCCGATTGGGTACGTCGCCGTCTGGTCGCCGCCGTCAACGAATCTTTCGGACGCCTGGATCTCCAGGGCATTCAGGTGCCCGAGATCGTCGAGGGCGTCGTCGGAAGTCAGGCGCGCGCGATCGGCGGAGCAAGCCTACCGATCTTCGCCCGCTATCTCACAGACCAAACAGTGCTATTCAAGGAAATCGAACATGCTGAAGGGACTTGATCCGCTTCTCGGACCCGATCTGCTCGCGACCCTTCGGGGCATGGGCCATGGCGACGAGATCGCCATCGTCGACGGCAACTATCCCGGCGTCGAACACGCCCGCCGCCTCATCCGCCTCGATGGCCACGGACTGGTGCCGGTGCTCAACGCGGTCCTCAGCGTGTTGCCGATCGATGATTTCGTTCCTGAAGCGATCTTCCGGTCGACGGTCGGCCCGGATCGCGGCCGGCTCGATCCAGTGCATAACGAGATCCTCGATTGCTGCAGCCGGCACGAACCGCAGCGGAGCGTGACACCGCTCGTCGGAAGCGCCTTCTACGATCGCGTCCGCGCCGCCCACGCGATCATTCAGACGAGCGAGCCGCGCCTCTATGCCAATGTGATCCTGCGCAAGGGCGTGATCTATCCCTGAATGAGGAGGCGGCGGTCCGAGCGACCGCCGCTTGCGGCTTACCCGCGCGGCTTGCCGATCTCCCCGGCGGACGGTCCCCAGACATCCGTGAGGGCAAAGCCTTCGGCAAGCGGGTCGAACGGATCGAGCGCCACCTGCGTCAGGCCGAACGTGAAACCCCGCCCGGTGATCGTTGGGATGATGGCCGGCCTTCCCGCAACTTCCGTCACCGCCGACAGTCCGACTTCGAATTCCGATCCGATGATCGACCGCGACTTGAAGACGTCGCCGACCTTCGCCTTGCCGCGGGCGTGAAGCGTCGCGAGATTTGCCGAATTGCCGGTGCCGCAGGGCGAGCGATCGACACGACCGGGCCACATGGTCGTGCAGGTGCGGATCGCACCGTCCGGATCGACGTCGCGGAACATGACGTAAGCGACGCCCGAAATCGCCGGGATTTCCGGATGCACGACAGGAATGGTGCGGTTGATCAGCTCCTTCAGGATCATACCGGCATCGACCAGGGTGCGGGCGTTCGCCTCGTCGATCGTCGCGCCGATCTGCCGGACATCTACCAATGCGTAGAAGATACCGCCGTAGCAGAGGTCAAGCGTGATGCGCCCCCATTGCTCCGTATCGATCCCGACATCGAGTTCATGCACGAAGGACGGCACCATGGTGAGCTTAACCTTCTCGCAGCGCCCATCGCGGCAAGTGGCGGTCGCGCGGACCAGGCCCGCTGCGGTATCGAGCGTGACGACCGTCTCCGGTTCCTTCATCTCGACGATGCCCGATTCGAGCAGCGCCGTCGTCGTGCAGATGGAGTTCGAGCCGGAGCTTGCGTGCGCCTGATCTGGCTGCAGGATGACGAACCCGGCATCGGCCTCCGGATGCTTTGCCGGGAGCAACAGATTGACCGAGCCGATCGGAGCACCGCGCGGCTCGAGCACGAGGAAGCGGCGGAGCTCCTCACCCTTGGGATCGGTGTTCAGCCAGTGCAACTGCTCGGCGATCGTCTCGCCCGGAATTTTCGGCACGCCGCCAATCGCCAGCCTGCCGATCTCTCCCTCGCAATGGACATCCAGCAGCTGGATCGTGCGTTTCCATCTCATCGTCTGTGCTCCAATCAAGCGTGGCGGGTTTCGCCGTCAAAAGCGGGTAATGCTCAAAGGCGCCATGTCGACCGGCGGCTGCACTCCGGCCACCATGTCGGCGATAAGCCTCGCCGTCGTCGCCGCATAGGTCAAGCCGAGATGGCCGTGCCCCGTTGCGTACCAGACGCCGGGCACCCGCGACGACGCTGAGATGATCGGCAAGGTATCGGGGAAGGCGGGGCGGTGTCCCATCCACTCGCTCGCTTCCTCCGCCTTCAGGCCCGGCAGCGCGCGTTGGGCGTGACGAACGAGAACGCGGGCGCGCCGATAGTCGGGCGCGGCGTCAAGGCCGGCGAGCTCGACATTGCCGCCGACGCGGATACCGCCCGCGGTCGGCGTCACCATGAAAGCGCGTTCGGGCCAGATGATCGAATGACGCATGGAAATCCCCGGCGCCATGATCTGCGTGTGATAACCGCGCTCGGTCTCGAGCGGGATCGGCTCGCCGAGCCGGGCGGCAAGAGAGCGAGTCCGGACGCCGGCTGCGAGAATGACATCGGAGGCGGCGAGCCGGGTTCCGCCAGCAAACACGACGTCCGCCCCGCCGCTACGCCCCTCCACTCGTTCGACCTCGCCGGAAAGAACGATGCCACCGGCTTGCCTGAAGGCGTCGACAAGCTTCAACACAAGCCGATACGGGTCGCGAATCGAACGATTCGCCGGCAGCAACACGGCCTTGGCGATATGTGGCGACAAGGCCGGTTCGAGGTCGCGTATTGCCTTTCCGGTCAACACCTGATGGGCAAAGCCGTAATTTTCCATGAGCGTAATGTGATCGCGATCGGCGGCAAACTCTGCCTCGGTCTCGTAGATCGCGAGGCAGCCCTCATCAGTCAGCATGTCCCGGGCGCCGACGGCTTCGAGCATCGGCTTCAAATCGTCGAGAACGCGGGCGCAGAGGCCAGCCCCGGCCGCCTCGATTGCGGCGACCCGCGAAGGACGTCCGGCAAGGATGAACCGAAGGAACCAGGAGGTCATCTTGGGTGCGTAGAAAGGCCGCAACCAGACCGGGCCTTCAGGGTCGAGCAGCCAGCGCGGGATTTTCCTCCATGTAGCGGGACGCGACACCGCCATGAACTCGGACACTGCGATGCTCGCCATGTTGCCGAAGGACGCGCCTAGCCCCGGCTGGTCGCGATCAATCAGCGTCACCTGGCGACCACGCCTCTGAAGCTCGAATGCGATCGCCGCGCCGACAATACCGGCTCCGACAACAACGGTGGTCTTGCTCATGCCGTTCAGTCCCCTCGCCCCGGAAATGCCCGGCGCGCACGTCGCGCCAGCCAACCAATGTGATATATCAGTTTGAGAAAAATGCTACCGGTTTTCTCCGGGTGCGACCGCTCATCACACAAGCCCACGGTTCGGCGACACAAACACCCGGAGCGCTGCGCAAGGCCAACCATCATGATCGAGAAGAATTGGGTCGAATTCTTCGTTCGCACGGGGAGCGGAAACGACCTACTTTGCGGCTGTGGCACCCAGCGAATTGCCGACCGAGCCGATCGTGCCCTCGGCACTCTGCCCGAAGAGAATCAGTTGACGCCCGTAGCTTCGGCGCGTGCGCGGATCGAAGATCGAGATCGGCGCACTGATAACGGCGCCAGCCGCCTGCCCGACTGTACTGGTTGCGCCGACGGTCACCGCGGCGAGGCCTTCGCCGAGCCCCACCTGCGAATCGGTGATGGTCTGCCCGGCTACCAGCCTCTGACCGATCAGACGTACAACTTCCGGGCTTTCCGCGAACTTACCGTGGTTCAATTGGTCCTCGGCCTTGAGCTCCGTGAGATCGATGACCGTGATACCGGCGCTCTCGAGCTCCGATCTATACGGCTCCTTGCTCGGATCGATGCGTCCGAGCCGCTCCACATTGCCGGAGAGGTGCTTGGAGAGTGTCAGCGCCCGATCATCACGCGACACGAAGAGTGTGAAATGCGGCGCGTCCTTCTGCAACGCGCGGAATTGCTGCGCGAAAACGTCGACGTCGAGGTCCGGCGCGGCGAGAATGACATTGTTGATCTTTGGATGGACGCGGCCGTTGCGGATCGCCATTTGGCGAAGGGATTCGACGGCAAGCCAGGTGCCCATGGAGTGCGCCATAACGGTCACGTCCGCCACGTCAGGATGACTGGCGATACGGGTGAGCAGGTCTTCGAGCGCATCGCGGGAATAATTGGTGCTTTCGCGATCGTAGGCGTAGTCGAAAATGTTGCCGCGCGACGGCCAGGTAAACACGACCGGAACGACTTCGGCCCCGGAATCGTGGACGATCTGCGCGAAACGGTAGACCGAATCCTCGTAGAGGTTATTGAAGCCGTGTACGAAGACGAGCACGCGGCGGCTCGTGACCTTATGCTTGCGAAGCCAGGTCTTGGCTTCCTCATCCGAATCGAGCGAGTCGACTGCGGCGGTCGCGAATTCCCGCGAGGGGTCCGGCGGCAGACGTTTCGGCCACTGAACCTGTCCGACCTTGCGGTTCTTCTCCGGCGGGATGGAGATCGTGACGGCGTCCATCATAAGGCCGCTTCCCCGCTCGCCCGTGAACAGGATCGCCTTGTCTTCGGACGGCGCGCGCGTGGTTGCGGCGATGAGGTCCACCCGGCTGGCGCCATCGGCCCTCGCATCCACCGGCTCCATGACGCCGATCGGTCGACCGGCACAGCCGGCAGTGACGAGACAAACAGCGAGCCAACCGATGAATCCGGAACGAATCCGCGCGCTCCAGTGAGCCGCCGGAGGGGAAATTCCACCTTCCTCCAATCGCGTTCCGATCAATACGCGGTCCCTTTACGAGCTATCAAGGCACGCAGGCGTACAGCGGATCACAGGGCGAGGCCAGCGCTTTCTTGCCGCAGACCCGGTTGTCGAAGTCCCGTCAGGCGCCCTGCGCCATCTGGGTATTGGCCCAGTCGACGATCTGCCGCGCGGACATCGCACCCGAGACCCGCGCGATCTCTCGACCGTCCCGATAGAGCAGCATCGTGGGAATGCCCCGGATGCCTAGCCGTCCAGCCACTTCCGGATGATCTTCGGAATTGAGTTTCATCAGGCGCATGGAGGGTTCCAGAACCTTCGCCGCCTCGGCGAAGTGGGGTGCCATCATCTTGCAGGGGCCGCACCAGGGCGCCCAGACGTCGACGAGAACCGGTACTTCGCTGCGGGCGATCTGCTTTTCGAACATTGCTGGATCCGCCTCGACCGGATGTCCTTCGAACAGCGCTTCCTTACAGGCGCCGCAGCGCGCCTCGGCGGCCGGACGCCCTGCCTTCATCCGATTGACGGCGCCACAATGCGGACAAACGATTTGCCGATCTTTTTCCATGCTATATGTCTCCTTCAAGGCGCCAGATACCCGCCGGAGGCGCCTGCGATACTTGACATTATATTCACAATGACGTAGATACGCAAGAATGAAGCTTAATCCTGAATCCATGCAGAATGCCGCAGACGACGCCAGTGAGCTGTTGAAGGCGCTCGCCAACCGGCATCGGCTTCTTATTCTCTGTCAGTTGATCGACGGCGAACGCTCAGTCGGCCAGCTCGCCGAATTCCTCGGCATTCGCGACTCGACGGTCTCGCAGCATCTGGCGCTCCTGCGCCGGGACCGCATCATCAGCGGCCGGCGCGACGGACAGACGATCTGGTACCGGATCGAAAGCGAACCGGCACGCAACGTCATCGGTGCACTCTACAACACCTATTGCTCCGTCTGAATGTTCCGGGCCTCGTGCGACACCCGTCAGGCGGGGCGCATGGTGCCGCGGTCACGCAATGCCACATGCCAGGAGAATGCCTCCTCGAGGATGTGCGGCGTATGGCCACCGCGCTGGCGGGCGCGAAGATAGTAATCCCGAAGCACGTCTCGATACTCCGGATGAACGCAGTTCGCGATGATCACCTCCGCACGCTCGCGCGGGGCAAGGCCGCGCAAATCGGCAAGTCCCACCTCCGTCACCAGCACATCAACGTCGTGCTCCGTGTGATCGACGTGGCTCACCATCGGCACCACGCTTGAAATGGCGCCGTTCTTGGCAATCGACTTGGTGACGAAGACCGACATGAAGCCGTTTCGTGCGAAATCGCCCGAGCCACCGATGCCGTTCATCATGTGGGTGCCGCCGACATGGGTGGAATTGACGTTGCCATAGATGTCGAATTCGAGCGCCGTATTGATGCAGATGAGGCCGAGGCGACGGATGACCTCCGGATGATTGCTGATCTCCTGGGGCCGCAGGATCAGGTGATGCTTGTACTCAGCAAGCCGCGGCAGCACCTTGCGATACATCTCGGCCGAGAGCGTGATCGACGACCCCGAGGCGAAACCGAGTTTCCCAGCATCGAACAGGTCGAAGGTCGAGTCCTGCAGAACCTCGGAATACATCTTCAGGTCATGGAAGGGTGAATCGATGAAGCCGTGCAGCACCGCATTGGCGATGGTCCCGATGCCCGCTTGCAGAGGCTGCAGTTCATACCCCATCCGTCCCTGTTTCACCTCGTTCAACAGAAATTCCGTAAGATTACCGGCGATCGCACGGGTGTCGTCATCCGGCGGCTGGATGGTCGCCGAGCTGTCGTGCTTTTCCGAGACCACGATCGCGACGATCTTCTCCGGCGGAACCGGAATGAATGGCAGACCGACCCGGCTTTCCGGGGTCACGACGGGGATCGGCATACGGGCAGGCCGACGGGTCGGTATATAGATGTCGTGCAGACCCTCGAGTGTCACTGGCTGCGAGAGGTTGATCTCGACGATCACCTTGTCGGCAAGGATCGCGAAGCTTGCAGAGTTCCCGACTGACGTCGTCGGCACGATGCCGCCGTGCTCGGTGATGGCCACCGCCTCGACGACCGCTACATCGACGGGAGGGATCTGATTTGTCCGCAACTGCTCGACCGTTTCCGAGAGGTGCTGATCGATGAACATGACCTCGCCGGCATTGATGGCCCTGCGCAGACCCGGGTCCGACTGGAACGGCATGCGCCGGGCGAGCACATGGGCTTCAGCGAGGGTCTTGTCGAGGTCATTTCCGAGCGAGGCGCCGGTCATCAGCGTGATTTTCAGCGGGTCCTTGCGCGCCCGTTCGGCGAGGGCAAGTGGGACTGCCTTCGCCTCGCCGGCTCGGGTAAACCCGCTCATGCCGATCGTCATGCCGTCCTTGATGAGGGCTGCCGCTTCATCGGCGCTGACGACCCGATCGAGTAAAGGTCTGTGTCGGATCCGTTCACGCAGCATGATCTCTCCTCGGCCAGATGCGGGACGGGCAGTCTCGTCCCATGAGTTGCGGATGGCTTAAAGGCGCGGACGCCGCCGTTGCAATCATTCTTCAGTCGCATGCGATGCGAACCTGACATGCGAAAAACGCATACCGCAACCATGACCCGCCCCGATCCGACACCGAATGGCTCTTGAATTTCCGACGAGAAGGGAATCGAGATACCGATGGTTCCGCAAGACGGTTCTGATCGGAGCAACCGATGAACAGCAGTGCACAGGACAAGCCCTACTGGACGAGAGACGGCGACGAGCTGGCCGGTGCGTTCGGCTCCGGTGCCGGCGGCCTCACGACATTGCAGGTGGAGGAAAGACTTGCGCAGATCGGGTCGAATTCGATCGAGGACACCGCCAGGGTCAGCACCATCCGGCTGCTGCTACGCCAATTCGAAAGCCCGCTCGTTCTAATCCTCGTCTTTGCAGCGATGGTCTCGATGCTCCTACAGCAATGGGTCGATGCAGCCATCGTCGTCGTGATCGTGCTCGGAAGCTCCCTCCTCGGCTTCTATCAGGAGAACAGGGCCTCGCAGGCGGTAGAGGCACTGAAACGTCGCCTGGCACTCACCTGTCGCGTCGTGCGGGACGGTATCGAGCAGATGGTGCCGGTCTCCTCGGTCGTCCCTGGCGACATCGTGCTGCTCTCGGCGGGCAACCTGATCCCTGCCGACGGTCTCGTGCTCGATGCTGCCGACTTCCTGGTCAGCGAAGCAGCGATGACGGGCGAATCCTTCCCCGTCGAGAAGCGGCCGGGAAAGGTCGGTGCCGACGTGCCGATCTCCGCGCGAACCAACGCCGTCTTCCTCGGCGCCTCCGTGCGCAGTGGCACGGCGAGGGTGCTTGCCGTGAGGACCGGGAGGCAAAGTGAGTTCGGTGCCGTCGCCGCAAGACTCCGCGGGAGCCCCGGAGAGACGGACTTCGCCCGCGGGGTGCGTCGGTTCGGTTACCTGCTGATCCGCGTAATGGTGCTGATCATACTCTTCGTGCTGACCGTCAATCTGCTGCTCGACAGGCCGGTGGCGGAATCGTTGCTCTTCGCTGTCGCACTTGCCGTCGGCCTCTCGCCGGAACTCCTGCCGGCGATCATCACCGTGACACTTTCTGCCGGCGCCAAGACCATGAGCGAACGCGGCGTCATCGTTCGCCGGCTCGAAGCGATCGAGAACCTCGGCAGCATGGACATCTTCTGCACCGACAAGACGGGCACGCTGACAGAGGGAACGGTTGTGCTGCATGACACCGTCGATGCCGATGGTCGCCATTCGGACGAGGTTCTGCAGTTTGCTTTCCTCAACGCCTCTTTTGAGACGGGAATCGAGAACCCGATCGACGCCGCAATCATCGCGAAAGGCGAAGGGACGAACCTGGCGATCTCCGGCTACTCGAAGATCGACGAGATCCCTTATGATTTCACCCGCCGGCTGCTGACCATCGTCGTCGAAAGCCCTGACGATTCGTCGCAACGCCTGATCGTCACCAAAGGAGCGTTCGACAATGTGCTCGCCGCGTGCACCTCCGTCTCGCGGAGTGGCGCGACGATCCCGCTGGACGACGATCTGCGGGAGGATTTGGCCGGATTTCCCAAGACCCGAGGCGCTGAAGGCTACCGCGTGTTGGCGATTGCGACCCGCGAGGCGGGTGTGAAGGCGGATTATACCCGCGACGACGAAGCCGGGATGACGCTACGCGGCTTCCTTGTGTTCGAGGACCCACCGAAGGCCGAGGCGAGGAAGACGATCGAGGATCTCGCCGCGCTCGGCATACGCATCAAGGTCATCAGCGGCGACAACCGCTTCGTCACTGCTCACGTCGCGCAGGTTGTCGGCCTCAACCCGGCCGGCATCCTGACCGGCGACGAGATCGGGAGACTGAACGACGAAGCCCTGTGGAATCTGGCCGCGCGCACTGACCTCTTCGTCGAGGTCGATCCGCAGCAGAAGGAAAGGATCATCCGCGCACTGCAACGGACGGGTCACTCGGTGGGTTACCTGGGCGACGGCATCAACGACGCTCCGGCGCTGCACGTCGCCGACGTCGGTATTTCGGTGGAGCAGGCGGTGGACGTCGCCCGCGAGAGCGCCGACATCATCCTTCTCAATCGTGACCTCGACGTGCTGTGCTCCGGTATCGAGGAGGGCCGGCGGACTTTTGCCAATACGTTGAAATACATCGCGATCACGACAAGTGCCAATTTCGGCAACATGGTGAGCATGGCGCTTGCCACCCCCCTGCTGCCGTACCTGCCGCTCTCGGCCAAGCAGATCCTGCTCAACAACTTCCTTTCCGACATGCCGTCGATTGCGATTTCGAGCGACAATGCCGATCCGGAACAGATCGCCACGCCGCAGCGGTGGAGCATCCACGACATCCAGCGCTTCATGGTGGTATTCGGGCTGATCAGCTCCTGTTTCGACATGCTGACCTTCGCCACCCTGCTTTTCGTCTTCCACGCGAGCGAGGCGACGTTCCAGACATCGTGGTTCATGATTTCGCTGTTGACCGAATTGGGCGTCGTGCTGGTGCTGCGCACCCGCAAGCCAGCCTGGCGAAGCAAACCAAGCTCGCTGCTTCTCTGGTCGACAATTGTCGTCGCCGGCGCGACGCTCACCATTCCCTATCTCGGAACACTGGCGGGGGTGTTCGATTTCGTGCCGCTGTCTACGACGCAGATGGGAGCGGCGATCCTGATCATCGCCGCTTATCTGGCGGCCACGGAAGTTGCGAAGCAACACCTGTTTCGCCCGCGGACGAAAGGGCGACGACGCCGGCTCGCGTGAACACGCAACGGCAAGCGCGCGGCTCGCAAGATCTTCGAATTTTCAAGGAAAGAATGGCGCACCCGAAGAGATTCGAACTCCTGACCCCCAGATTCGTAGTCTGGTGCTCTATCCAGCTGAGCTACGGGTGCGTGCCGTGCCGGTGTGTCACCGGCTGCGTGGCGATCCTCTAAAGCGTGGCGCGGAGGATTGCAAGCGAATTTCAGAAAAAATCCGTCATTTTCGCATCATAATCCTGCCATGTGTTTGTTTTCACATGAAATACGGTCATGCCCGGGCTCGCCAGTCGTCGAGGGCCACTGGCCGGTCAGGGATCTCGATCCTGAAGAGCGTGCCCGGTCCGGGCTTTTCCACGAGTGCGATGGTGCCGCCGTGGGCCAGCACGAGTTCCCGGGCGATCGCCAGACCAAGTCCCGTTCCTCCGGATCGCGCGGCACCGCGAAAAGCGGCAAAGAGATTTTCTCGCGCCTTGCGCGGCATGCCGGGCCCGGTGTCGTCGATGGCGATTGAAACCACGCTGCCGACCCGCTGCGCCGTGAGCGTCAGCCGGCGGACGACGTCGGACTCTCCGACGGCATACCCCGCCAGCGCCTGCAATGCGTTGCGGCAGAGATTGTGAATCACTCGGAACAGTTGCTCGCTGTCAGCGTCCACCTCCAGGTCGGCAGCCACCATGTCGACGAATTCGATGCCGCTTTCCGGATCGATCGCCAGGATGTCCCGCACCTCCTGGCAGAGGGCGGCAAGCTGAATACGCCGCCGGCGCGGCTCGGCCTCCGCCGCCTGACCATAGGCCAGCACTTCTCTCGTATAGCCGACCGCCCGGTCGATCGTACGCAGAAGCTTCGGTGCGAAACTCTTGACCATCGGGTCCTCGACATCGGCGAGGCGGTCCGACATCAGCTGCGCGGACGCCAGAATATTGCGCATATCGTGATTGATCTTGGAAACGGCGAGCCCCAGATCGGCGAGGTTCTTCTGTTGCTTCAGGGTCCGGTGCAACTGCTCCTGCATCATCGAGAGATGTCGGGAGGCGACCGCGAGTTCGTCGCTGCCCTTGTCCGGCACGAGAATACGCGTGGGATCTTCCGGATCCTCGGTGAATTGCCGCATACTGCACGTGAGACGTCGGACCGGGCGGATCATCATCCGATTGATGGCGAGATAGATGAGGACGCCGGTAATCACCGAGATGATCAGCGAGACCGTGACGAGATACCTCGCGAAGGAGAGCATCGCCTTGCGCAGACTGTCCTCGGAAAGGACGAGCTCGATCTCGGTGTCGCTTTCGCCGACGGGTCCATAGACACGGAGGATACGGTCGCCGCCGAAGAACAGCGTGTAGAGCGCATCGCCCACCGAACCGAGCGGATGGACGTTGGCCAGGTCGAACTGGGCATCGACCTTCGGTGGCATGTTGTCGACGACAAGAAGGCGCGAAGTCCCGTCCTTGCGCAGCACGATCGCCTTGGTGCCCGTCGCCATCAGCGCCTCGTCCTGCAGCGCCCGCGGCAATTCGATCGGCTGCAGCCCGTCGATCACGACGCCCGCGGCAGCCGCGGTTCGCAGTCTATCCTCCAGCCAGCGCAAGCGCATCGTGGCGATCGAGGGCGCGAAGATCAGCACCTCGGCAATCAAGACAAAAACGATCGTGAGCCAGAGGAGCTTGCCGGACAGTCCCTGAAAGAAGCCGGGAACGATCGCGGGCCTCGGCGTGCCCTCGTCAGGTCCCGTCCGCATTTCGTCTGGCATCGGCTTCTCCTTGCCGCTGATCTTACCGCCGGTAGAAAGCCCCGGATTGCATACATAGGATAGACCGAGAGGAAGAAAAAGATAAGCAGTGCCGAAAGAACGAGGCCCGCTAAAGCTGCAATGTCTGCGCGAAAGGGCCGCGAGCGACGCCCGCGGCCCAATGACACTCGTTATCCGACGCTCTGGGGACGATCAGAATTCCTCCCAGTCGGCGTCCTGGGCGACCGCCGCTGCACCGCCACCGAAGGCGCGGGCGACGCTCCCCTGCATTTGCCGTGCCGGAGAGGCAACGGGCTTGCGCGGGGCGCTCGACGCGGCCGCCTGCACGCGAACCGGTGCCGGCGCATGTACCGGCGGGGTGGGGGCCACATTCCCCCTTGCGCCGTCTGCAAGACGGAAGTGGGCGACAAGTGCGGCGAGGCCATCCGCCTCCTCCGAGAGCTTGTGGGTCGCCGCGGAGGTTTCCTCGACCATTGCGGCATTCTGCTGGGTAACCTGATCCATCTGATTGATGGCGGTGTTGACCTCCTGCAGGCCGGTCGACTGCTCCTTCGCTGCCGTCGCGATCGAATGGATATGGTCGTTGATCTTCAGCACCCGGCTTTCAATCTCCGAGAGAGCCTCTCCGGTCTTCTGGACGAGCTTGACGCCGCCGGATACTTCCTCGCCCGACTTGGTGATGAGCGCCTTGATGTCCTTGGCGGCGTTCGCCGAACGCTGCGCAAGCTCGCGCACTTCCTGGGCCACGACCGCAAAGCCCTTGCCTGCCTCACCGGCGCGAGCCGCCTCGACGCCGGCGTTCAGCGCCAGCAGATTCGTCTGGAAGGCGATCTCGTCGATCACGTTGATGATCTGAGAGATCTCGCGGGAGGCCTGCTCGATGCGCCCCATCGCCTCGACAGCCTCGCCGACGACCATCGCCGACTGGGCGGCGCTGCGGGTCGCTTCGCTGACCATCGCGCTCGCTTCCTGGGCCCTCTCACTCGAGCCACGAACGACGACTGTGATCTCGTCGAGTGCCGCGGAGGTTTCCTCGAGAGCGGCGGCCTGTTGTTCCGTGCGCTTGGCGAGATCGTTGGTGGCCGACATGAGCTCGTCGGCATTGCCGTCGATGAGGTCGGTCTTGCCGCGGATGTCGATCATCATCTGCCGCAACCGGTCGACGGTGGCGTTGACGTTCACCTGCAGCTCGGCGAAGGCGCCCCGGAAGTCACCATGCATGCTCTGCGTCAGATCCCCTGCCGACAGGCTCGCCACCACGCGGCGCGTCTCCGCGACGCCGGCGTCGACCGCCGTCAGAAGCGCGTTGATATTGGCCGCGAAACGATCGAGATTGGCATCGTCGTAGCGCTTTTCGATCCGCCGGCCGAAATCGCCGTCGGCCGCAGCGGCCACCACCACCGACATGCTGGATTGCAGGTCGTCGCTCTTCGCCCGCATGGCCGCTTCCTGCGCGTTGAGGCGCTGGACCGCAAGTCCGTTCTGCTTGAAGATTTCGACCGCGGCCGCCATCTCACCGATCTCGTCCGCACGCCCGGCATACGGAATGTCGACGCCGTAGTCTCCATCGGAGATCTTCTTCATGGCGTTCGTGACATTTCGGATCGGTCGGCTGAGCTGATTGACGGCGACGAACATACCGAAACCGGCGCCGCCGGCGACAGCCACGAACGTGACCCCCGCGATCAGCATCAGCATGAAGGTCTGAAACGACTTGAGCGATGCCGTGATCTCCTGAAGCGCGGCCTTGTCCTGTTCGACGACCGCATCGATATCGGCCTGGAAGGCCTTCCGGTTGGCGCGGTTAGCCTCGTTGTTGCCCTGTTCATTGGCCGCCTTCGGATCAACCTCCGTGCCGAGACGCGCGGTCTCGGTGCGGAACGTGCGGAATTCTGCTGCTTTTCCGACCATCGCGTCGAACGCAGCCTGCTGTTCGGCCGGAACGAGCGGCGTCCAGGCGGCAATCACACGGTCGATCTCGTCAAGATTCTTGAGGAGCCCTTTCGCAAAGGAACCCGCCTTCTCGGTCGTCGGAGCGGCGTAGATCCCACGCGCCTCCATGACCACCGCCGTCACCACCCGGTTCATATGCTCCCCGAGGTAGACTCGTTCGGAAGTGGTACGCAACGCTTCTGCCCTTTGGGCATACTGGTTGGTGACGTAGACGCCTATCACCCCGATGACGACAGCTGCGAAACCCAGCATGCCCACAAGAGAATAAATCTTGCCGCCAATTTTCACGAATATAACCCCTCTCCAATAATCCGGGGCGAAAGCCCATCAAATTATAGGAATTTTATACACGCAGCGTTAATGAAGTCTTTCGCATCTATTGTGCGGGTGCGAAGACGTGATGCTTCCTCAAGATGCAATAGGAAGTTGAAAGCTCGTATCTACTTTTGGTGCGACAATTTTTACATCTTTTGATGGCGTCGGGCCGGTGCATTTACCTGAGGCTGCAGAAAAGACTGATCCTGCTGGCGGCTCGCACTACGCCACGCGGCACCCGCGCAACCGATTGACTCTCGGGGTCTTCGCCCGTATAAGCGCCCCCGCACGCCCGGAGATACCTGCCGCTCAAGCGGCGGACCCGCCGTGCGAAACTCCAACGCTCTTGCAGAAATGCAAACCCAAGAAGGGCCGCACACCGCGGTATTAAATAAATGAAGCGTACCTACCAACCTTCCAAGCTTGTTCGCAAGCGTCGCCACGGCTTCCGTGCGCGTATGGCCACCAACGGCGGCCGCAAGGTTCTCGCCGCACGCCGCGCTCGCGGTCGCAAGCGTCTTTCGGCTTAAGGCCGGACGTGCCCGATCCCAGGAAACGGGCGAATGACGTCTGATGAACCAACGAAAACTGTCGGGCGGCTGAAGAGCCGGCCGCAGTTTCTTGCTGTCCGCGAAGGCGAGAAGCGCCGCGGCGGCCTTTTTCTCCTCGAAGTGCTCGATCGCAATGAGCCCGAGGGCGAGCCGAGAGTCGGCTTCACAGTCACCAAGAAACATGGCAATGCCGTCGAGCGCAACCGCATGCGCCGCCGCCTCAAGGAGGCTGTGCGCGTGAAGGCGGGGTTTGCAATGCAGTCGGGACATGACTATGTGGTTGTCGCCCGGCGAGAGGTACTGTCGGCGTCCTTTACAGAGATCACGGAAGAACTGGCTGAACGGATCGAAGCCAGGCCGAAACACAAGCGGTCTTCCCAGACCCGTCCCAGGAAAGTGTGATGGAAAACAAACGCAATTACTTCATCGCGATTGCCCTATCCGTGCTGATCGTGCTCGCCTGGCAATTCTTCTACATGAATCCGAAGATCGAGGCACAACGTCAGGAGCAGGCACGCATCGCCGAACAGGCGAAGACGGCGCCGGCCGGAAGTGAAAGCCCGGCGGAGAAGCCATCGGCGGGAGCTCAGGTTTCCGGCGCCCTGCCGGCATCCGGCCAGGCTGGCGCGACGGCTACCCGCGAGGAAGCCATCGCCAAGACAGCCCGCGTCGCGATCGACACACCTGCACTTTCCGGCTCGATCAATCTGACCGGCGCCCGTTTCGACGACCTCAAACTCAAGGGATACCGCGAAACCGTCGATCCGCAGAGCCCGATCATCACTCTCTTCAGCCCGGCCGACACGAAAGACGGCTACTTCGCCGAGCTCGGCTATATTTCAGGCGAAGGCGCTGGCGCGGCTCCCGGACCGTCGACCGTCTGGACGCTGGCCGAGGGCGACAAGCTGACCCAGGCGACGCCGGTCACGCTCTCCTACACCAATGAGGCAGGTCTGACCTTCACCCGCAAGATCTCCGTCGACAGGCACTACATGCTGACGGTCGAGGACTCGATCAAGAACGGCGGCGCGACGGCCGCCTCGGTTGCGCCCTACGGCCGCATCACCCGTTACAACAAGCCGACGACACCTTCTGTCTACGTGCTGCACGAGGGCTTTCTCGGGGTGATTGGCGCGAATGGCAGCCTTATTGAGGAGAAGTACGGCGACATTGAAGAGGAAGGCGTCACGAACGACAAGGCGACCGGCGGCTGGATCGGCATCACTGACAAGTATTGGGCAGCGGCTCTCGTGCCGCCGCAGTCGATCGCCTACGACTCCCGCTTCTCGCACTTTTCTGATGGCCAGCCACGTTATCAGGCCGACTTCAAGAATGACGCCGTCACCGTCGCCCCGGGACAGGGAACCAGCCTCAAGACGCTGGTTTTCGCCGGCGCCAAGGAAGTGCGCGTGGTCAACGGCTACGCACTCGACGATTCCTGGTTCGGAACACTCTTCTCCAGCCTGCGCGGCGGCGATTCGGCCGATGTGCAGAGCTATCAGGTCCCTCGATTCGACCTCCTGATCGACTGGGGTTGGTTCTGGTTCTTCACCAAGCCGATGTTCCAGCTGATGGACTTCTTCTTCCGTCTGGTCGGGAATTTCGGTGTCGCGATCCTGCTGACGACAATCGTGGTGAAGCTTCTCTTCTTCCCGCTCGCCAGCAAGCAGTATGCCTCCATGGCCAACATGAAGCGCGTGCAGCCGAAGATGGAAGAGCTCAAGGCCAAGTTCGGCGATGACCGGATGGGCCTGCAGCAGGCCATGATGGAGCTCTACAAGATGGAAAAGATCAATCCGGTGGCCGGCTGCTGGCCGGTACTGCTGCAGATTCCGGTCTTCTTCGCGCTCTACAAGGTCATCTACGTCACGATCGAGATGCGGCACGCGCCTTTCTTCGGCTGGATCCGCGACCTGTCGGCCCCCGATCCGACGACCTTCGTCAATCTCTTCGGGCTTCTGCCGTTCGACGCACCGACGTTCCTGCATCTCGGCATCTGGCCGATCATCATGGGCATCACGATGTTCCTGCAGATGCGCATGAACCCGACACCGCCCGATCCGACCCAAGCCATGCTGTTCAATTGGATGCCGCTCGTCTTCACCTTCATGCTCGGGAGCTTCCCCGCCGGACTGGTGATCTACTGGGCATGGAACAACACACTGTCGATCCTTCAGCAGTCGATCATCATGAAGCGCCACGGCGTGAAGATCGAACTCATCGACAATCTGAAGTCCTTGTTCCGGCGAAAACCGCAACCGACCAAATAAGACACCAGGAAACTCCGGAGGCTCCCTCCGGAGTTTTTTCGTACATGCATCCGAGATCGATATGAGCCTCAACACGCTTTCCCCGGATACTGCCGTCAACGATATCCGCAAGGAGCGTGTCGGCGCGCTGCTGGTCTTTGGGTCGGCATTCTTCTGGAGCTTCGGCGGCGCCATAGCTCGCTTTCTCGATGTGACCGACAGCTGGGCTATCGTCTTCTGGCGCAATTTCTTTGCCGCTGTCTTCCTGATTGTCTTCATGGTGCTGCGCGACGGCCCGCGAGGCACCGTTGCCCTCTATCGCAATATGGGTTGGCCGGGCTTTGTGGTTGCGGGCACATTTGCCACCGCGACGACCTGCTTCATCATCGCAATCAGCTACACCACCGTCGCCAATGTCGTGCTCCTGCAGGCAGGCGTGCCGCTCTTCGCCGCGCTGATGAGTCGGCTCTTCTTCGGCGAGCGGATTACGACGCTGACCTGGAGTGCGATCGCGGCGGTCATCGCCGGCGTCGCGATCATGGTTTCCGGTTCCTTCACCGGGTCCGTCTCGCCGATCGGGGATGCGCTGGCCCTGACGATCGCCATCGTCTTCGCCGCGACAACCGTGATCACCCGCCGGTACACCAATGTGCGCATGACGCCGGCCGCGTCTCTCGGGGCGCTTGTCGCCTGTGCAGTCTCGGCGACGCAGGCGGGCACGCTGCTCGTTCCTCTTGACCAGCTCGCGCTGCTCTTCGTGTTCGGAACACTTAACCTCGGCCTCGGCATGGCGCTCTTCGTCACCGGCGCGCGGCTTATCCCCTCGGCGCTCGCCGCTCTGCTCGGAACCGGCGAAACGATGCTCGCCCCGGTATGGGTGGCAGTCATTCACGGCGAAATCCCGAGCGAGCGCGCCATCTGGGGCGGGCTCGTCATCCTTGCCGCGCTCATCACCTATCTCGGTGCAGAATTCCGCAGGCAGCAGGCGGACCGGCACTGATCCAGGACAGCCTTTCTTCTTGACATCCCTGGTCAAAACCCGGAAGCCAGTCCGCTACGAAGGACAGACGAAGACGGAAGCCATGGCCGAGAACACCGCGACAAACGAAAAGCCGCTCTTCGGCAACCCGTGGATCTTCATTCGCGGCGTCCCGTCGATGAAATTCCTGCCGCCGGAAGGTCCGCTGGAGATCGCCTTCGCCGGGCGCTCGAACGTCGGCAAGTCGTCGCTGATCAACGCGCTTGTAGGGCAGAAGGGGCTGGCGCGGACGTCGAACACGCCCGGTCGGACCCAAGAGCTCAACTACTTCGTTCCGGACGGCTACAGCGGCGAGGCGGGTGACCTGCCTCCGATGGCACTGGTCGACATGCCAGGCTACGGCTACGCCCAAGCCCCGAAGGAGCAGGTCGACGCCTGGACCAAGCTCGTCTTCGATTATCTCCGCGGCCGCTCGACGCTGAAGCGTGTCTATGTGCTGATCGACGCCCGGCACGGCATCAAGAAGAACGACGCCGAGGTGCTCGACCTTCTCGACAAAGCGGCGGTCTCCTACCAGATCGTTCTCACAAAGATCGACAAGATCAAGCAGGCCGGCGTTCCGCGGCTGATCGCCGAGACCATGGAGAAAATCCGCAAGCGGCCGGCGGCGTACCCGGAAGTGCTGGCGACGTCTTCGGAAAAGGGAAGCGGTCTGGACGACTTGCGTTCGGCCATCCTCAATACCATCGGCCGCCGCGGCTGAGACGGCAAACGGCAGCCTCTCCCCTCAGGGCCGGCTGTGAATTACGCCCTTTGCGATCATCGGCCCTGTCATCTTGCCGGTCAACGAACCGCCGTAAGGTTCCATGCTGACCGCAAGCACGGCCTTTTCAACGAGCTGATCGCGTAGTTTGACCGGCACGAGGACATCACCGCCACCATCCGCCGGCAGAACACCGAGAGAAACCGCCTGATCCCCGCTTCCCATCAGCCAGAGCTCCAGCGACTTCGGCGCCGTCGTGGTACGCGCCGCCGGTGCGAGCCTGATCTTCCCGGTCATGCGGTCGTAGCGAGCAGACAAGCCCGTAGCCTCGTTCGATCCTGTCAGCTCCGCGACAAGAGCGTTCTCCGGCGCCTGAAACGGCCAGAGGCCTGCACTTGCCGCAACAAACGCGGCGAGCGCTGCGAAACCTGCCAACGCCAGCGAACGCCACAAGCTCAGAGAGTTCCAGAGGCTCGCGGCAAATCCCGAAAACGAAAGATCTGCGAGCGCTGCAGACCCGTCGAAACGCGGAAAGACGGTCGGGGCACGTCTTCCCTCCACATCATATCCCTCATCGATACGGGACAGGTTGCGCTCCCAGCGGCGAACCACCGCTGCGAAGGGTCGGTCGTGACGCAGCCGCTCCTCGACCTTCGCACGTTCATCGGCCGCGAGCACCCCGAGGACGTACTCGCCGGCGAGGACTTCGTCGCGGGACCGGTCTCCCTTGCTCTGATCGGGCGTCGTCATCGATCCATCGGTTCTCGGGTTGACATGCCATGTGGCTCAAGCCACGTGCCGCGCCACATTCGGTCGCAGGCGAAACACGCATGCCGCAAGCGCTACCTGGCACATTGAAGAATCCAATTCTTCGCCGTGGCTGTCAATCGGTTTGCCACCTTGCACCGCGGCGCCACGCGGGCCGGTGTCTGCATCGCCTGCCGGCTCCAAGTTTTTCGCGCGATTATTCCCTCGGACCCGAACTTGCGCTACAAGGCCGCGATCCAACAAAAAGGATGTCCCATGACCGCCTCCGACAGCGAAATCCAGGCACGCCTCCTCGCCCAGGCGCTGCCCTTCATGCAGCGCTATGAAAACAAGACGATCGTCGTGAAATACGGCGGCCACGCGATGGGCAATCCCGAGCTCGGCAAGGCATTCGCCGAGGATATCGCCCTGTTGAAGCAGTCGGGTGTCAACCCGATCGTGGTCCACGGTGGGGGGCCGCAGATCGGCGCCATGCTGAACAAGATGGGCATCGAATCGCGCTTCGAAGGCGGACTGCGCGTCACCGACCAGAAGACGGTCGAGATCGTTGAAATGGTGCTGGCAGGCTCGATCAACAAGGAGATCGTCGCCCTCATCAACCAGACCGGCGAATGGGCCATCGGGCTTTGCGGCAAGGACGGCAACATGGTTTTCGCCGAGAAGGCGAAGAAGACGGTGACTGACCCCGATTCCAATATCGAGCGCGTTCTCGACCTCGGCTTCGTCGGCGAGGTGGTGGAAGTCGACCGCACCCTGCTCGACCTGCTTGCCAAATCGGAGATGATTCCTGTCATTGCACCGGTTGCACCCGGCCGCGACGGTCACACCTACAACATCAACGCCGACACGTTCGCCGGAGCCATCGCCGGGGCGCTCCGCGCCACACGCTTACTTTTCCTCACGGACGTGCCAGGTGTTCTCAACGGGAATGGCGAACTCATCAAGGAGCTGTCGGTCGCCGAAGCGCGCGCGCTCATCAAGGACGGCACGATTTCCGGCGGCATGATCCCGAAGGTCGAGACCTGCATCGACGCGATCAATGCCGGCGTGCAGGGTGTCGTCATCCTGAACGGCAAGACGGCTCACTCGGTGCTGCTCGAGATCTTTACGGAAGGTGGTGCGGGAACGTTGATCGTTCCCTGATCCGCGGCCCTACCGAGGATCGCCCAGAGCGAAGAGGCCGATCGGCCGCATCTGTCCCTCGTGGCGCAGGAGCCATTTCTTGCGCCATAGCCCACCACCGTAGCCGGTCAAAGAGCCGTCTGCCCCTATGCAGCGGTGGCAGGGTATGACGATTGCGATAGGATTGGCTCCGTTTGCCTTTCCGACGGCGCGCACCGTTTCCACGCCGCCGACCGCGCGGGCGATGTCTCCATAGGAACAAGTTTCGCCGAGCGGCACTTTGAGAAGCTCGGCCCACACGTTCTTCTCGAACTCCGAACCTTCAGGCGCGAGCGGCGTACAGAACGATGCCGACTTGCCGGCAAAATAATCCTCGAGTTCGGCGCGGATCTGGTCGATCAGCCGATTAGGTCCGCAAACTACCGGCCGACCTGACCTCGCCTCCAGTGACGCAAGCGTCTTTTCTCGTCCCGCCGTCTCCCGAAATTCGAGAAAGCGCAGATCGGTGCTATCCGCTGCCGCGACCATGTCGCCAAGCGGCGTCTCGAACCATTCGGCAAGAAGCGGTTCCGTGGTGGCCATCGATCCGTCCCCGGTTGCCGAAACAATGTAGGAAGCGTGTAAACGACTGACAACCCGAAACCAGCGGAGACACGTCAGCCGAGGACGAGGATTAGCACGCCGAGAACGACGAACAGGCATCCGGCGAATTCGAGAACGGTGATCCGCTCCCGGAAGATGAATACCGACGAGGCGAAGGTGAACAGCATCTCGATCTGCGCCAACGCCTTGACCACGGCAACCTGCTGCAGCGTCATTGCCGTGAACCATCCGAAGGAAGCGGTGGCACCGACGAAGCCGACCAGAAGCGCGACCGGCGCCGCTTTCCCGACCCGATGCAATTCTTCGCGGTCGCGCAACGCCATCCAGACAAACATGGAGAACGCCTGCATCAGGATGACGATCACCAGCGTATAGCCCGCCTGCATCATCGAGTCAGGCGCCGGAAGGCTGGGCGCGAGCGACAACGAGGCGGCGCGATAGGCAATGCCGGAAACGCCGAAGAAAAGACCGGAAAGAAGCCCAACCAAAGCGGTTCGGCTGACGACCGCACGCAGGAGCGTTCGTGCGGCAAGTTCCGTCCGCGCAACGGAAATCAGCACGACGCCGACCACGGAGACGGCGATCGCGATCATCACAGACCCGGAAATCCGTTCGCCGAAGAAGACGAGTGCGAGCAGGGCCGCCTGCGCCGGTTCCGTGCGGGAATAGGCCGTTCCGACGGCAAAGTTTCGGAATGAAAACAGGTGTACGAGCAGGAAGGTCGCGGCAATCTGCGCGAAGGCCCCGACGACCGCCCAGAACCAGAACCCGCCGTTCGGGACCGGCAGCGGCCGCCCAAGACCGAAGTGCAGGACGCCAAGATAGACAAGCGCGAAAGGCACGCCGAAGCCGAAGCGCACGAAGGTCGCCCCGGTCGTGCCCATTCGCCCCTTGAGGTGTTTCTGTAATGCGGAACGCACATTCTGAAGGAATGCGCTGGTGATTGTGACGGCGGCCCAGAATTCCATAGCGCCGCGTTAGCACGGGGCATGCAAGGTCGCCATATGCCCGGAAGGAAAAGCGGTACGCCGGCGTTTATTTTTGCGGCGATCCATGTCACAGCTAACCCCATGACCACACCCCCCACACATCCCGACATGGCCGATTTCGCGCATGTGCGCGACTGGGTCTTCGACCTCGACAACACCCTCTATCCGCACCACGTCAACCTGTTCGCGCAGATCGACCGCAACATGACGGCCTATGTGGCGGAACTGCTGCAACTCGAACCGGACGCCGCGAGAATGCTGCAGAAGCAGTACTATCGCGATCACGGCACGACGCTTGCGGGCCTGATGCTCCACCATGGGGTCGACCCGAATGACTTCCTCGAAAGAGCCCATGCGATCGACTATTCGGCGATCCTGCCAGACCCCGCGCTAGGGACCGCGATCAAGGCCCTTCCCGGCCGCAAATTTATATTCACCAACGGAACGGTGAAACACGCGGAGGCAGCCGCTCGGGCGCTTGGAATTCTCGAAAATTTTGATGATATCTTCGATATCGTCGCTGCAGACTATGTACCGAAACCTGCGGGCAGCACCTACGACAAGTTCGCGACGCTCAACCGGGTCGATACCGGACGCGCAGCGATGTTCGAGGACCTGCCCCGCAATCTTGCGGTTCCCCGCTCGCTCGGAATGAAGACCGTTCTCCTCGTTCCACGCAATCTCGGTACGACCGTGCTGGAAACGTGGGAACTGGCCGAGAATGCCGACGAGCCGGACTGTATAGACTACGTGACCGACGATCTTGCCGGCTTCCTTCAGACGATAGTCGGCACAAGCGACTGATCTTCTGGGCATATTACCAAAAGTTCATGCAGCCTTACCGAAGTTTAAGTGGGATAGCGCCGCAGGAAACCGTAGCCTTCCTTCATCAGAAGACGCTGAAAGGAATGCTCATGAACAGGAAAACACTCACGCTTACCGCCTTCGCTGCCACGCTCGTCGTCGGCACATCGGCGGCGGCTTTCGCCCGCGAGGAGATGGGCGGAGCACGCGGTCCGGAAGCCCGCTTCGTCCACATGCTGCAGCAGTTCGACGAAAACAAGGACGGCAAGATCTCCAAGGACGAAGCCAAAGCGGGCCGGGAGAGGCTGTTCGGAGAAATCGACACCGACAAGGACGGCGCCTTGACCCCCGGCGAACTTCGCGCCCACCGCGAAGCCGCGCGCGCAAGCGCGCCTGCCGATGGGAAGCGTGCGGGCGCCGGCATGGGACCGCAAGACGGAACCGGTCGTCAGATGGGCATGATGGGCTGGAAAAAACACCATGGCGACCGCGCCATGAATGAGGATGGGCAGCGGCAGGGCATGGGGCCTGGCGGACGTTTCGGCGGAATGCGTATGGCCGACGCCGACGAGAACGGCCAGATCAGCCGTGAAGAGGCGTCCGTGGCGAGCGACAAGCTCTTCACTCGCATGGACCGCAATGGCGACGGCGTAGTCTCCGCCGACGACATGCCGAAGCGCGGCTCCTTCTGATCCGAAAGGCATCCGCCCGTAGGAAGAGCAAAGGCCCGCGGCATTGTCGCGGGCCTTTCGCGTCAATGTTCGTAGTGATCGGCAATGACCTTCCAGGCCTGCTCCGCCGTTTCCACGAAATTCAGCAATTCGACGTCCTCGGGGGCGATCGTGCCGAATTCTGCAAGCGCGTCGAAATCGATGATCCTTCGCCAGAAAGCCTCACCGAACAGGATGAGGGGAATCGGCGCCATACGTTTGGTCTGTATCAGAGTTACCGCCTCGAAGAACTCGTCCATCGTCCCGAAACCGCCCGGGAAGATGGCGATCGCCTTCGCGCGCATCAGGAAGTGCATCTTCCGGATCGCGAAGTAGTGAAAGTTGAAGCTGAGTTCCGGCGTGACGAAGGCGTTCGGTGCCTGCTCGTGCGGCAGAACGATGTTGAGGCCGATCGAGGGAGCACCGGCCTCTGCCGCTCCGCGATTGCCCGCCTCCATGACGCCGGGCCCCCCGCCCGTCATCACGACATATTCCTGATGGCCGTGTTTTGCCGAGTATTCCGCGCAGAGGCCGGCGAACTTGCGCGCCTCCTCGTAGAACACGGAAGCCGCCTCGAGATTAGCGCGCTGCGTCTCGTTGCGCGCAGCCCACGCACTGGCCCCGGGGGCCGGGATGCGAGCGCCGCCGAACATGACGATCGTCGACTTGATCCCGCGCTCGGCCAATATCATCTCGACCTTCAACAGCTCGAGTTGCAGGCGAACGGGCCGGAGTTCGTCACGGCAGAGGAAATCGTCATCGATGTAGGCGAGACGGTAGGACGGGGATTCCGACTGCGGCGTCCGTGGCACGCCGGCGGCCACCTTGCGGTCGGTCGTGCTGTCTTTCAGCGGATCCCAGATTCCACCGCTACGCTGTCTCGGGCCATTCTCTAGCTTCGCCATTTTCACTGCCTTTCTCTGCCGGAAACGACTGCGGAGATCGCGGGCGGCTGTTTTCAACCCCCGGCGAATGCGCTACAGCAGAACGCCAGTTTCCGATCGCGAATCCGGAAATTTCCGGGGTAAACGATAGACAACGAAGTTTAAGGAATTCAGATGACCGCCATGGATATCAGCCAGCTCGAGAGCATCGTTGAAGCCGCCTTTGAAAACCGTGACACGGTAAACACGTCGACACGCGGCGAAGTTCGCGACGCGGTGGAGACCGCTCTCAATCTGCTCGACAGCGGCAAGCTGCGTGTCGCGTCGCGCGGCGAGGATGGCGTCTGGACCGTTCATCAGTGGCTCAAGAAGGCTGTTCTCCTCTCCTTCCGCCTGAACCCCATGGAGATCGTTGCAGGCGGTCCGGGCGCCTCGACCTGGTGGGACAAGGTGCCTTCGAAATTCGAAGGCTGGAGCGCCAACGAATTCGAACGTGCCGGCTTCCGTGCCGTTCCGAATGCCGTCGTCCGCCGCTCCGCATACATCGCTCCCGGCGCCGTCCTGATGCCATCCTTCGTCAATCTCGGCGCCCATGTCGGCGAGAACACGATGGTCGACACTTGGGCGACGGTCGGCTCCTGCGCGCAGATCGGAAAGAACGTCCATCTTTCGGGTGGCGTTGGCATCGGCGGCGTGCTCGAACCGATGCAGGCCGGTCCCACGATCATCGAGGACAACTGCTTCATCGGCGCACGCTCCGAGGTCGTCGAGGGCTGTATCGTCCGTGAAGGCTCGGTTCTGGGCATGGGCGTCTTCATCGGCAAGTCGACCAAGATCGTCGACCGCGCGACGGGCGAAATCACCTACGGTGAAGTACCGCCCTATTCCGTCGTCGTTGCCGGCGCGCTGCCCTCGGCCAATGTCATGGCAAACGGCCAGCCCGCTCCGAGCCTCTATTGCGCGGTCATCGTAAAGCGCGTGGATGCCAAGACACGTTCGAAGACCGGCATCAACGAGCTTCTCAGGGACTGACGTGCAGGACACTGTTCGCACGCCCGGCATCGGATGGCTGTTCTTCAGTCCGTCCGGTCGTGCCGGGCGGCAGGTCTTTGTCCTTTCCTGGCTGTTCTGGATGGTGGCCAACGGCTATACGACCTCCAAGTTCGTTCTGCATCAGGACGACGAAAGCGTTTTACCGTTCTGGAGCATCCTCTTCTTCGTGGTATTTCTGACCTCGGTGGTGTCCGGGCTCATGCTGAGCGTCAAGCGTCTGCACGATATGGGTTTCACCGGCGTGCTGGCGGTTGCTCTCTTCGTGCCGGTGGTGTCGATCGTGCTGCTGCTCTGGATGTGCGTCTGGCCCTCCGAAGAAGGCCCGAACGCCTATGGTCCCACGAGCGACCGGCCCCAGAAATGACACATCTGCCATCATGGTGACAGCTGGAGGACGATCGGCTACACCTTGCAAACTCCTCCTGCGGCATGCCGCCGCCCAGACCGGCTTCCATCCTCGACGTTCAGAACCATGACCGCCACAAATCCCGTTGAAAACCTGCAGGCTCTCATCCGTTGTCCATCTGTCACGCCTGCCGAAGGCGGTGCGCTGACCGCGCTTCAAGCCATGTTGGAGCCGATCGGCTTTGTCGTCTCGCGCGTGACGGCGTCCGAAGAGAATACTCCCGACATTGAGAACCTCTACGCGCGGGTGGGCACGAACGGCCCACATCTGATGTTCGCCGGCCATACCGACGTGGTGCCGACCGGTGACGAGGCAGCCTGGAGCCATCCGCCGTTTGCGGCCGAGATCGCCGACGGCGTACTTTACGGCCGCGGTGCGGTCGACATGAAGGGCGGGATCGCCTGCTTCGTTGCGGCGCTCGCCCGCAGCATAGAAGAGAAAGGCGCACCCAAAGGATCCGTTTCGCTTTTGATCACCGGCGACGAGGAAGGTCCGGCCATCAACGGCACAATCAAGCTTCTCAAATGGGCCGCGGAAAAGGGTGAGCACTGGGATGCCTGCCTCGTCGGCGAGCCGACCAACCCGGACCAGCTCGGCGACATGATCAAGATCGGTCGCCGCGGGTCACTGTCCGGCACGATCACCGTCCACGGAGTGCAGGGGCATGCCGCCTATCCGCACCTTGCCGACAACCCCGTTCGCGGCATCATCCGTCTCGCCGAAGCGCTGATGAACCCGCCCTTCGACCACGGCACGGATAGCTTCCAGCCGTCAAACCTCGAAGTGACGACGATCGACGTCGGCAATCCGGCGACCAACGTCATTCCAGCGAAGGCCACGGCACGCTTCAACATACGTTTCAACGACGTCTGGACGGCGGAAACGCTGCAGGCAGAGATCATGCGACGCCTCGATGCGGCCGCCGCAGATACGACGCTCAGGCCTGCACGCCAGCCTCTCAAGTACGACATCGTCTGGTCGGAACGTCCGAGCCACGTCTTCCTCACCCGCAACGAGGCCCTCATCTCTTCGCTTTCGGATGCCATCGAGCAGGTGACAGGACAGACGCCGCAGCTTTCAACGACCGGCGGCACCTCGGATGCCCGCTACATCAAGGATTACTGCCCCGTCGTGGAATTCGGCCTGGTCGGTCAAACCATGCACATGGTGGATGAGAGGGTGGCCGTCGAAGATCTCGAGACGCTCACGCGGATCTATCAGACCTTCATCGAGCAATGGTTTGCGAATGCCGACGCTTAAGGAAGTCAAGCTCTACCTGACCGGCCTCTGGCTGCTCTTCCAGCGCGACACGAAAGGCTTCAGTTTTCTCGACCTCACGGATCGAGGCGCCCTGCGCTCGTTCTGGGCTATGGCCTGGGCCGCACCGGCCATTCTCGTTTCCTGGCTCTGGTGGCGGGCCGCCTATCTCACCGTCATGCCACTCGGCACGGAGACGGGACCGATCTTCTTCTTTCGCCTCGCGCTCGTCGAGGTGGCCAACTGGCTAGTGCCGGTCGTCCTCGCCGGCCTGCTTGCCTGGGCATTGGGGATCGGCCCGCGGTTCGCCGCCGTCGTCACGGTCACCAACTGGCTCGCGCTTCCGGTCTCCTACGCCTATGCCGCATTGATCGTGCTGATGGTGCTGCTGCCGGCCCTCAAGGGTCTTTTGACGATCCTCTGGCTGGTGCTGTTGCTGACGCTGGTCTTCGCACTCTTTCGCGTGCTGCGCATGGTGCTCGGCGATCACACCTTGACGGTTGCAACGATGACCATGGTCCTCCTGGTTCCGACGATGCTGTTATCCGAAGCGCTGGAACGCTATCTCGGGGTTTTCCCCGGATAGACGACGTGCGCGACCCGACCGGCCTCAAAGGCCGTCGGGATAGTCGACCTTCAGAAAATAAAGCCCTTCCGGCGGTGCCACAGGGCCGCAGGCAGCGCGGTCCCGTGCCTTGAGCGCCGCCCGCACATCGGCCACCGACATCTTGCCTTCTCCGGCGAGCTTCAGCGTGCCGGCGAAGGAACGGATCTGGTTGTGAAGGAAGCTCTGGGCCGAGGCGCGGATCTCGATCAGGTCGCCGGCACGCGTCACATCGAGTCGGTCCAGGGTGCGCATCGGGCTCGTCGCCTGGCAATGCGCGGACCGGAAGGTGGTGAAGTCGTGATGGCCGACAAGTTGCTGTGCGGCCTCGTGCATGCGCTCGTGGTCGAGCGGCTTCGGTACCCACCAGGCCCGTTTCAGCTCCACCGCCAACGGCGCCGGGCGGCTGATGATACGATAAAGATAATGCCGCCGGACGGCAGAGAAGCGAGCATCAAAGCTCTCGTCCGCCTCCAGCACATCAAGGACAGCGACGCGTTCGCCAGCCAGACCAAGATGAGCATTGAGAGCGTTGCGCAGCTTGTAGGGTGCCCAGCGGCGCGAGAGGTCTGCATGGATCACCTGGCCGAGGGCGTGAACGCCCGAGTCCGTACGACCCGCGCCGCGGATCGACACCGTCTCGCCGGTCAGAGAGAGGATGGCGTTCTCCAGCGCCTGCTGGACGGAATGCCCGTTTTCCTGCCGCTGCCAGCCGACGTAATGGGTGCCGTCGTATTCGACGGTCATGCGAAAGCGCGGCATCAGGAGAAAACCACGCCGCGCGGGATCGGGGTGCCGCGCAGGAATTCAGTCGCGGCAAGCGGTTTACCGCCGGCACGTTGCAGCCGCGTGAGCCGCACCGCACCCTTGCCGCAAGCGACTGTCAGGTATTCGTCAAGCACTTCGCCGGGCCTACCCTGCCCTTCGGCGAGAGTCGAGCCGAGCACCTTCACCCGTTCGGGCTTGCCGTTGATCTCCACCTCGAACCAGGCGCCCGGGAACGGTGCCAGTCCACGAACATGGTTGTGCACGTCGTGGGCGTCGCGGGCAAAGCTGATACGTGTTTCGCCCTTGTCGATCTTTGCCGCATAGAGCACACCTTCGGAGGCTTGCGGCGTGAGCGGAAGATCGCCGGCCTCGAGCTTCGCCATCGCCTCGACCATGGCTTCCGCACCGATCCGGCTCAAGCGGTCGTGCAACTCGCCCGCCGTCATGTCGTGTGCGATCTCCACCTTGCGCGTCAGCGCGACGGGGCCGGTATCAAGGCCCTTGTCCATCTTCATGACCATCATGCCGCTTTCGCGGTCGCCGGCCATGATCGCCCGTTGTATCGGAGCCGCACCGCGCCAGCGCGGCAGAAGCGACGCATGGCCGTTGTAGGCCCCGAGCCTCGTGCCGCCGAGAACCTCCTCCGGCAGTAGAAGACCGTAGGCAACCACGACCGCAACGTCAGCATCGAGCGCGCGAAAAGCCGCCCGCTCCGCCGGGTCCTTGAAGTTGACCGGCGTAAACACCGGAATGCCCCGCTTTTCTGCCGCCTGGTGCACCGGTGACCTCTGCAAATCGAGACCGCGCCGGCCGCCGGGACGTGGCGGCTGGGTATACACGGCGACGATCGCGTGGCCGGCTTCGGCAAGGGCGTCAAGCGTCGGAACGGAAAACTCCGGCGTCCCCATGAAGATGATGCGAAGTGCCATGGTTGTTGTCGCCTCCGGCTCCCGAACGGGCTTAATTCGGGCCCTGCCGCTGCTCCGGGCGTTGGCGTTAGATCGCCTTGCCCCTGGCCGCCTTGGTGAACTTCTTGATGACCATTTCGCGCTTCAACCGCGAAATATGGTCGATGAACAGGATGCCGTTCAGGTGATCGATCTCGTGCTGCAGGCAGGTCGCGAGCAGGCCTTCGGCTTCCGTCGTCTGCTCCTTGCCTTCCCGGTTGATGGATCGCACGGTCACCTTGGCCGGGCGCTCCACCTCCGCGTAGTAGTCCGGTATCGACAGACACCCTTCCTCATAGGTCGAGCGCTCGTCGGAAGACGTCAGAATCTCGGGATTGATGAAGACGAGCGGCTGCTTCTCTTCGTCCTCGCGGGACACGTCGATAACCAGCAAGCGTCGCGCCACGCCAACCTGAACGGCGGCAAGCCCGATGCCCGGCGCGTCGTACATGGTTTCGAGCATGTCATCGGCAAGCTTGAGGATATCGGAATCCACCCGCTCGACGGGCTTGGAGACCTGACGCAGCAGGGGATCAGGCAGAATAATGAGGGGCTTTATCGTCATGGGCCTCCCATAACGCATCTGCCTCGCCGATGGAATCGAAAAACGCGAGGAAATATCCCTCGCGTTCGTTCGGTTTACGCCGACGCTGGATGTCAGGCGGCGAGGCCGCGGGCCTGCCCACGTGACGCGGAGGACGGCAGGCGGACCTCGCCGCCATCCGTATTGATACGGCCCAGCAGATCGACGAGCCCGGCGACCTCGTTGCGCAGTCGTCGCGTCTCGGCGGACGTCTGCTCGACCATCGTCGAGTTTTCCTGAGTCAGGCCGTCCATGCTGCGGGTTGCCTGGTTGATTCCGCTCAGTCCCGAAGCCTGATCCTTGGCGGCGGTCGCGATCTCACCGACAAAGGTGTTGATCGAATCGATACGCCCGATGATGTCGGCCAGGGCGGTACCGGTATTTGAGACGAGTTCGACGCCTTCGTTCACCTGCTGCGAGCTCTGGGAGATCAGCCGCTTGATTTCCTTGGCGGCATCGGCGCTGCGTTGCGCCAGTTGGCGGACTTCCTGCGCAACGACTGCGAAGCCCTTTCCGGCATCGCCGGCACGAGCCGCTTCGACGCCGGCATTGAGTGCCAGAAGGTTCGTCTGGAAGGCGATTTCGTCGATGACGCCGATGATCTTGGATATCTCGGTCGACGATCTCTCGATCTCGGCCATGGCCGACACCGCCTGGTTCACCACCTCGCCGGAGGTGCGGGCCTGTTGCTGCGTCTCCTTCACGACGGACGCGGCCCGTTCGGCATTGGAAGCGGTCTGGCTGACGCTCACGGAGAGCTGCTGCAGAGCCGTCGAGCTTTCCTGGACACCGGCGGCTTGCTTAGAGGTGCGCAGTGCCAGCTCGTCCGAGGTGCGGGCAATCGTTTCCGTTCCGGCGAGAATCTCCTCCGAGGAACGACGAATGAGCTGGAAGGATTCGTTGAGGCGCGCCACGGCCTCGTTGTAGTCCGTCGCCATCTGCTTGAAATCGTCCGGCAGGTCGGCGGACATACGGGCCTTGAAATCGCCGCGTGCCAAGGCCTCAAGGCCGCGGCGCAAGTGCTGCATGGCGATCTGCTGATTGGCTTCGGACCGCTCGCGCTCCTGCTGAAGCTGCAGACGCTTCTCTTCGAGCGCGTCGAGATACACGGAGATCGAATAGTCCATGTCCAGCATCGACGCCTTGATGAGCGCGCTCAGCTTCTCGGCAAGAGCCGCCGCGTGATGCTTGCCGAAGGGGAACGGCCAGTGCTTTTTCAGCACACCCGCGACCAGTTCGCTGACGAGCATCGAGTAGCCACCGATATACCATCGCGGCTCCAGGCCGACCCGGGCATGGGCCTTCCCGATCGCGGTGACGCCCTTGACGTATTCCTGCGTGAAGGTTCCGTTCGAAACGCGGTCCCAGTGACCGACCTGCGCCTTCTTCGCGGCCGCCATGTGGGTCTCGTCGCGGAAGAATCGCGCAAGATGCGGCGTCGCGGCGACCTTGGCGTAAAACTTGTCGAGCGCGCCACCCAGAATCTCGGAAAGCGTCGGCCGCAGCGAATGAAGCGTGCGACAGGTCTTCTCGTCGAGTTCGATGAAATCGAGGCGCTGCCTCAGGCTGTCGTCACCACTCTCTTGCATGTTGCCTCGCAATAGTCTTCGGCGCGATCAAGCGCTTGCCAATCGGGTGAAAAGAATCCAGCGAAGACTTTGCTCAAAACCCTAAACGGAGGATGAATGACCGAAGCAAAATGTCATCAACGGCATACCTGATGGTGCATCGTGCAATGCTCTTCGTCCACGACCTGCAGAAGTTCGTCGGGGGATTGTCCGTGACGAGACTTCCGTTCCCGTTTTGATCTGTCATCGACAGCCGAATCTGTCTAGATTGGACAATATGAACGCTGCCCCTTCTTTCTCCGGCACGCCGGTCTTCGTCATCGGCGACTTCGCCGTTTCTTTCCCCCTGTTCGTTATGGGTCTCGGGGTCTTCGTGCTCGCCGCACTGGTAGCCTGGGTGATCGCCGCGATGAGGAGCAGCCGAATGCGGCTCCGCATGGAGATGGAGGCCTCCCAGCGAGAGGTGGCTGCCGAGGCCCGTATGGCGGAGCTTCTGCGTGCGCAGGCGGAAATGCAGGGGCGGCTCGCCGCCATGGCAGACGTTTTCGGCACGAAACAGTCGGAGTTCAACCAGGCCATCAACCAGCGGCTCGACGGCATGTCTCACCGGATCGGCGCGACGATCAGCGAACAGACGAAGACCACGCACGAGAATCTGCGCCGGCTGCAGGAGCGCCTGGCGGTCATCGATGCCGCTCAGAACAACATCCAGTCTCTTGCAAAGGACGTCGTCGGCCTCCAGGCCATCCTCTCGAACAAGCAGACGCGAGGAGCCTTCGGGCAATCGCGGATGGAAACGATCGTCGCCGACGGGCTGCCGATCGGTGCCTACGCGTTTCAGTCGACGCTTTCCAACGGCTCCCGGCCCGACTGCACGATCCGCATGCCGAACGAATCTCCGCCGCTGGTCGTCGACGCAAAATTTCCGCTGGAGGCCTGGAACGCGATACGCGACGCGGAGACGGCGGATGCGAAGAAGACAGCCGGTCAGCAGTTCCGTCGGGACATGGAGGTGCACCTGCGGGACATCGCCGAGAAATACCTCATTCCCGGCGAAACCCAGGACATGGCCTTCCTTTTCGTTCCGTCGGAATCGATCTTCGCGGAGATTCACGAGAACTTCGAGGGCATCGTACAGAAGGCGCATCGCATGCGCGTGGTGATCGTCTCGCCCTCGCTGCTGATGCTCTCAATACAGGTGATCCAGGCCGTCCTAAAGGATCAGCGCATGCGCGAGCAGGCGCACCTCATCCAGGGGGAGGTCATCCACCTGATGGAGGACCTCGGACGCCTCGACGATCGAACGCGCAAGCTGCAGAGCCATTTCCTGGCCGCCCAGAAAGATGTCGACATGATCCTCACCTCGGCCGACAAGTTGACCAAGCGGGGCGCGAAGATCGAAGCGCTCGAATTCCAATCCGGCAACGGGGATGAAGGCGGCTCGCCGCGCGCAGTGGAGAGCAAGACAGGCCTGCTCAAGCTTCGGGTCGTTGACGAAGACTGACCCGCGGGCCAAACTCGCCTTCAAGACTTCAAAAGAACGGAAACACTCGATGATCACCGTATTCGGTTCCATCAATATGGATCTCATTGCCACGACGACGCGGCTCCCGAAGCCCGGAGAAACCGTCGCCGGCAAGGATTTCTCGACGGCCGCAGGTGGCAAGGGCGCAAACCAGGCACTTGCGGCAACACGCGCCGGCGCGCGCGTGCGCATGGTGGGCGCGGTCGGCAGCGACGCGTTCGCCGCTCCGGCACTGGAGCTCCTCGACCGGGCAGGAACCGATCTTTCCTCGGTCAGCAAGACCTCCGCTCCGACGGGCACCGCGCTCATTCTGGTCGGCGGCGATGGAGAAAACATGATTGCGGTGGTACCCGGCGCAAACGGCACGCTCGGCGAGGCGGACGCGCGGGCCGCGATCGATGCCATGGCGCAGACCGACATCCTGATGCTTCAGCTCGAAATTCCGGCCGGGGCCGTGGAGGAGGCGCTGTCACGCGCCCGAGACCGGGGGATCACCACGCTCATCAATATCGCCCCGTTGACCGCCGAGGCGGCACGCCTCGGCCGGATGGCAAGTATCGTAATCGCCAACGAAACGGAATTCGAGCGTCTCGCCGCACGGGATGGCATGGGAGCCGACGAACGCGAAAAGGCACTGCTGCGACTGCATGAGGAAACGGGGCAGACGCTCGTCGTTACGCTCGGCGCCGACGGCGTCATTGCGGTACATCAGGGCGAACTGGTCCGGGTCAACGGACTGAAGATCATGCCTGTCGACACGGTCGGTGCCGGCGACACCTTCTGCGGCTATTTCGCAGCGGGACTGGACCAGGGTCTCTCCTTCAAGGATGCGCTCCGTCGGGCCGCGGTCGCGGGCTCACTTGCCTGCCTGAAGCCAGGCGCACAGCCTTCGATTCCGCTGTCGGACGAGGTTGCCACCAAGCTCTGACGCCCGTCTCCAATCTGTCCCTGTCCGTGCGGGTGATGGTGATGGTGATGACACCGGCGCGCTTTGCCTTGTGCGCGGCCAGAAAACCGGCCCCTATTCAATATGCATTAAACATTCCGTTCCTATTCTCGTGCTGCTTTCTCCGGCGCCGCCGCTGCACGGAGTGAAACACCGCTCCATGAAGGAGCATTCCCTCCGTATGACCAATTCAACGCGCCGGGTCTCCGGCGTGCGGGTTCGAGGCCGTCATGTTGAAACTGATTTCCAAGTCCATTGCGTTCAAGCTGCAGCTCGTCACCGGCATCGCCATCGCGCTGGTGCTCGCCCTCTCCAACCTGGTTCTTATTTCCCAGACCCGCGATCGCGTCCAGGCGCTGACGATGGACCAGGCCGACAGTCAGGCGAGCGCAATCGCCAATGAGGTCGCCGGCGATATCGGCGAGCTCGCCAGCGCCGCTCGCTCTATGGCGGGCGTACTCGGCCGCGGGCATGAAGCGCAGTCGTTCGATCGCAAGGGGGCCATCAATCTTCTGAAAGCCAACGTTGAACAAAATGCCTTCGCCTTCGGCAGCTGGTTCTGCGAAGTCGCGCAGGCATTCGACGGCCGCAGGGAGGACACCGTCAAGAATCTCGAACTCGCAGGAAACGACAATGGCGTCTTCACGCCCTACTGGTCGAAGACGCAGGACGGCGGCGTACAGTTTTCCACCTTCAACAACGACTATACGCAGGAGTGGTTTGCGCTCGCCGCGAAGAGCGGCAAGGGCGCCATCACCGCCCCGTATCTGGCGGAAGGAACCGAAGTCCCCACGACCATGAGTTCGATCGCCTACCCGGTGGTCTCCGGCGGCAAGATGATCGGCGTCACGGGCGTCGATATCTCGCTCGGTTCTCTCTCAGAAAAACTGCAGGCGCTCAAGCCGTTCGAGACCGGCCGGGTCATGCTCGTCGGGCATACCGGGCAGTGGCTCGTGGCTCCGTCGGCCGATCTGTTGATGAAACCCTATGAAGGCGAAGGTGCAGACAAGCTCAAGGCGGCGCTATCCTCCGGCAGACCCGAGACACTGCTCAACCTCTCCGCGGCCGGGACAGAGCCTTTCGACCGACTGATCTATCCCTTCGCCGTGCCGGGCGTAAACACGACCTGGGCGGTCATCGTCGACATTCCCGAAAGCGCAATCAGCGCGCCGGTCGAGGCACAAACCGTCATGATGATCATCGGCGGCCTTGTCGTGCTCTGCGCGGTCATGGCTGCACTCTATCTTGCCGCACGCGCCTATGTTCAGAAGCCGCTGCACGCCATCGTCGCAGACGTCGATCGTCTTGGCGCCGGCAACTACGAGACAGCGGTCGAGGGACAGAACCGTACCGACGAGCTGGGACTTGTGGCCAAGGCCCTCGAAGGCTTCCGCCATCGTCTTTCCGAAGGGCGGACACTCGAGGGAGAAGCAGCGCGGCAGCGCCGGGCAGCAGAGGACGAGCGCAACCGCTCCGAAGCGGAACGTGAGGAAAGCGCCTCCCTCCAGCAGAAGGTGGTCACCATGCTCGGCACCGGACTGTCGGAACTTTCGAACGGCAATCTCGGCTATCGCATCCAGGCCGATTTCCCCGGCGAATACGCCGCGCTGAAGGCCGACTTCAACGCCGCCGTCGCCAGCCTCGAGAACGCGATCAACGCCGTCAACGTGAGCGTCGGAGCGATCAATAACGGCAGTACCGAGATCAGCGACAGCGCCGATAACCTCTCGCGGCGCACCGAACAGCAGGCGGCGAGCCTCGAGGAGACGGCTGCCGCGCTCAACCAGCTCACCGAGCAGGTGAACTCCAGCGCGGACAATGCAGCAATCGCGGCACGCACGGTGCAGCTTGCCTGCCAGGATGCCGAGCGCTCCGGCGAAGTCGTCCAGCGGGCGGTCACGTCCATGCACGGCATCGAACAGTCGTCCGGAGAAATCTCCCGCATCATCGGGGTCATTGACGAAATCGCCTTCCAGACCAATCTGCTGGCGCTCAACGCCGGTGTCGAGGCTGCACGCGCCGGAGAAGCCGGCAAGGGCTTCGCGGTCGTGGCGCAGGAGGTTCGGGAACTCGCGCAGCGCTCGGCGAACGCGGCAAAGGAGATCAAGGCGCTGATCACGGCCTCGGGGGCCCAGGTCAAGGACGGCGTGGCCCTTGTCGGCCAGGCGGGCGACACGCTCCACAAGATCGCCGAGCAAGTCATGCAGATCAATACGATCATCGCCGAGATTTCCGCGTCAGCGACGGAGCAGGCCTCCGGCCTCAAGGAGATCAATACTGCCGTCCACCAGATGGACCAGGTCACCCAGCAGAATGCGGCCATGGTCGAGGAGACCACCGCCGCGAGCATGACATTGAAGACCGAAGCGCAGAACCTGAGATCACTGGTGACTCGTTTCCGCACCTCCGGCACCGCGCGGGAGACCGTAACACCGGCCGCTTATCCCGCAGCTGCGACGCGCGAACCCGCGCGTGTCACCAGAGCGGCAGTCCGTGGTGCCGCTGCAGCCGTTGCCGTCCAGGAGAGCTGGGAAGAATTCTAAGCCGCTACGTAACCGTTCTATAAATCATGAGGCCGCGGGTGGGTCCGCGGCCTTTTCGCTTTCAGAGCCGAGCCAGCCGCTCGGTCAAGAGATCGAAGAAGCCATCTGAATCCACGTGACGCATGACCCGCGCGTTCGGTGTACGCCCGGAGACGCGCCACCAATCGACGACGGTCATGCCCATCGTGAGTTCGGAGGTCGTCTCGATCTCGACGTTGCAGTTGCGCCCGGTGAAAAGTTCCGGCTTCAGCAGGTAGGCGATCACCGTCGGATCATGCAGCGGGCCGCCATCCGAACCGTACTTCTCGACATCGAAGCGCTCGAAGAATTCGAGCCAGTCCACCATGACCTTGGCCGGGCGGGTGCCGATTGCGGCAATCCGGGTGACCCGCGCCTTCGTCGTCATGAGCTGGTGGGTCACGTCGAGCGGCATCATCACGATCGGGATACCCGAACGGAAGACGATGTCGGCGGCCTGCGGGTCTACAAAGATGTTGAACTCGGCGGCCGGTGTGATGTTGCCTCCTTCGGAGAAACCACCCCCCATCATCACGAGCTCGCGGACACGTGGCGCTATATCCGGCGCCTTGCGCAGAGCCATGCCGATATTTGTCAGCGGTCCCAAGGTACAGAGAGTGACGGTCCCTTCCTCTTCACGGCGCAGCGTCTCGACGATGAAGTCGACGGCGTGCTGCGGGCGAATCGACATCGTCGGTTCGTCCAACTCGGCTCCGTCGAGTCCAGTCTTGCCATGGACATGCTCGGCCGTCACCAGCGGCCGCTCGAGCGGCTTGTCGGCCCCTTCGTAGACGGGAATGTCGGAGCGTCCCGCCAATTCGCACACGATGCGGGCATTGCGGCTCGTCAGCCGGAGCGGCACGTTACCGGCGACCGCACATATCCCGAGCACCTCGATCTCATCGGGGCTGCCGAACGCCAGCATGAGCGCAGCGGCGTCATCCTGACCCGGATCCGTATCGATGATGATTTTTCTGCGCGCGGTCATTCGTCGGTCACCTCTGCTCGTTATCGCTCCGGGTGATGGGCGCGCAGGCAAGCCTTGTCAAGCTCACGCATGCTTGCAGTCGATGGGACCTCACCCCATATGGGGAGCGTCAGACCACACGTGTGACTGCCGGTGGCCGACGACAAGACGAGGACGACGAATGAGCCGCATGAAACCACTCGCGACCCCCTTGCTGTTGGGCTTCGAGTCGAACAACTCGGTTGTCTCCCAGATCGCCCGCGCAAACGACGGCTACCCGCCCTACGACATCGAGCGATTGCGCGAGACGGGCGGCGCCCCGGAGCGACTGCGAATCACGCTTGCGGTGGCCGGTTTCTCCGAAAGCGAGCTCGACGTTTCACTGCAGGCGAACAGGCTGATCGTGCGAGGCAAGCAGACCGAGCGGGCGGATGGCGATTTCCTCTTTCGAGGCATCGCGGCTCGGCAGTTTCAACGCGTCTTCCTGCTGGCCGAGGGCATGGAAGTCCTTGGCGCGACACTGAAAAATGGACTTCTGTCGATCGATCTCGTGCGGCCGGAGCCGGCACAAGTGGTGAAGAAAATTAACATTTCGACGGCACAATAGGGTCAACGGCCTGATGAGCCGTTGCTCCCTTATCGGTGGAGGATCGGAATGTTACTGAGAGAAGCAAACGCCCGACTGACGCAATCCGAACTGGCGCATCTTGGCACAGGCGAAGTCGGCTACATCCGGAAAATGCGATTCGATGAGATTTCGCGCTGCTTTCCCGAGGCTCCTGAGGTCGATCCGAGGCTCGATCTCTGGGCGTTGTTCGGTGCCGACGGCACCCCCATTCTGCTCACCGACAATCGGTCCAGCACCTTCTACAAGGCCGCGGAGGACGAACTTCAGACCGTCAGCCTGCACTGACGGTCAAACCTTGCGGAAGGTGAGATAAGCCGAACCTCGGCCCTCACGCCGGGCCTTTGCTTCGTAGCGCGTACCCGGCCATCCGGCGAACGGCGTCTTCCAGTCAACTGCATTTCTCGCAATCCACTCGAAGCCGCCATGGTCGCGGCAGTGGACAAGCGTCCAATTGACATAGGTGTCGATGTCCGAGGCGAAGCAGAAGAGCCCGCCCGGTTTCAGCACGCGATGAAAGCGCGTCAGATTGGCTTGTGATACAAACCGCCGCTTCCAGTGTTTTTTCTTTGGCCACGGATCAGGATAGAGAAGATCGATCTGATCGAGACACTCATCCGGCAACCAGTCAAGAAGAGCGGTTGCGTCGTCGTCATAGAGACGAATGTTGCGGAGCCCCTTGGCCTCGACCTCGGCCAGCAGCTTCGCCATCGAATTGACGAAGGGCTCGACACCGATGAAGCCGGTGGAGGACGTTTCGGCCGCCCGGTGCACGAGGTGCTCACCGCCGCCGAAGCCGATTTCCAGACGCAGCTTGTCGACCGGGACGGGGAAGAGGGATTCCAGCTTTTCAGGCGACGGTACGGAAAGATCAACCAGCAGTGCCGGCAGCAGACTGCTCATCCGCTCGAGCTGTTGTTCCCGAAGGGGCTTTCCCTTTCGGCGACCGAAGAACGCTTCGGTCGCCCGGCTACGGCGTTCTGGGGAAGTCATTGGCAGTATCAGGCTTTCACGGCATCCTTGAGCGGCTTGACCAGATCGAGGCGCTCCCAGGAGAAGGAGCCGTCGCGACCCGGCTTGCGCCCAAAGTGACCGTAAGCGGCAGTCTTGGCGTAGATCGGCTTGTTGAGGTCGAGGTGACGGCGGATGCCCGACGGCGAAAGATCCATGACTTTGCGAATTGCCGCCTCGACCTGCTCTTCGCTGACCTTGCCGGTACCATGCAGGTCGACATAGATCGACAGCGGCTGGGCGATGCCGATCGCGTAGGAAAGCTGGATCGTGCAACGGTCCGCAAGGCCGGCGGCTACGACGTTCTTCGCGAGATAGCGCGCGGCATAGGCCGCCGAGCGGTCGACCTTCGTCGTGTCCTTGCCGGAGAAGGCGCCGCCACCGTGAGGGGCAGCTCCGCCGTAGGTGTCGACGATGATCTTGCGGCCGGTGAGGCCTGCATCCCCGTCCGGGCCACCGATCACGAACTTGCCGGTCGGGTTTACGTACCAGTTGCAGTCGTCGGCGATCTTGAGGTCGCCTACCGCTTCACGGATATACGGCTCCACGACGGAGCGGACCTTGGCGGAGTCCCAGCTCTCGTCCAGGTGCTGAGTCGACAGAACGATGGAGACGATCTCGGACGGCTTGCCGTCGACATACCGTACCGTGACCTGGCTCTTGGCGTCGGGGCCAAGCTTGGCCGCCTCGCCTTCGCCCTTCTTGCGGGCGGCGGCGAGCAGTTGCAGGATGCGGTGGGAATAGTAGATCGGCGCCGGCATGAGGTCTGGGGTCTCGCGGCAGGCATAGCCGAACATGATGCCCTGGTCGCCCGCGCCTTCGCTGTTTGCATGGTCGGCCGCCTTGTCGACGCCCTGCGCGATGTGAGCAGACTGGAAATGCAGCAGAACATCGATCTTCACGGTCTTCCAGTGGAAGCCGTCCTGCTCGTAGCCGATGTCGCGGATCGCCTTGCGAGCCGCTGACTTGAACTTGGAGGGATTGATGACCTCGTTGCCGTTTTTGTCCTTCTTCATGAGGCTCGGCGGAAGCCGAACCTCGCCGGCGATCACGACACGATTGGTCGTCGCAAGGGTTTCACAGGCGATGCGCACACCCCAAGGGTCGACGCCGGTCTTTGCCGCTTCCCTGTAAACCAGATCGACGATTTCGTCGGAAATCCGATCGCAAACCTTGTCCGGATGACCTTCGGAAACGGATTCGCTGGTGAAAAGATAATTAGCGCGCATGCGGGATTCCCCTCAAAGAACAAGCCGCATTCTTGTTATTCAGTTCACAACCGAAAGACAAGCGCACAACGACATAAATATATCTTTATGTGATCGCCTGAGCACTTCGCGAGACACGAAAAAAGGCGACCCCGAAGGGCCGCCTCCCGTCGCCCCCAAGACGAATGAAATCACTCGCCGTCTGCTTCGGCGGCCAGCGCCTTGACGAGATCGACGATCTTGCGGCGGACCTTCGGGTCGGCAATCTTCACGAAAGCACGATTAAGCTGCAGGCCTTCCGACGAAGACAGAAAATCCACGACGTAGTTTGAGCTCGACGCTTCGGCCATGCCGGCGGCAACATTTCCCTGTTCGCCCGGCGCGTCCTCGAAGAAGAAGGAAACCGGCACGTTCAGGATGCTCGAAATGTTCTGCAGACGGCTGGCACCAACGCGGTTGGTGCCCTTCTCGTATTTCTGGATCTGCTGGAAGGTGATGCCGAGGCTCTCGCCCAGCTTTTCCTGGCTCATCCCAAGCATGGTTCTGCGAAGACGAATCCGGCTTCCGACGTGGATGTCTATCGGGTTCGGCTTCTTCTTATTCTCGATCATGATGTGATCCTGACAAAAGTTGGCAAAGGACCGACAACCCGGTTTGCTTGCAGGGGACCATAACGAGGCGTTGTAAGGCCAACAGACGGAACTCGAAGCATACGTACAGATTGGTGGTTTCTTCCACTATGCATTTTTAGGGGTTTTTGGTCAATTCTTCCCGAAAATAAAACCCATGCGTGAAAAGACCGCACCTATGACGACAGCTGCCCATATCGCCCAGAAGTTGCGCTCTCGGAAGTTGTTTCCTAATTTAGGGCCCAAATCAATATTTACGGTTGCATCCTCAACGCCCTGCGCGTCGAGCGAAAGACCGGAAAAAGTCCGTCCGCGCTCGTCGATCACGGCCGAGATTCCGTTGTTTGCGCTGCGGATCAAAGGCAATCCGTTCTCGACGGCCCGCACGCGCGCCTGCAGGAAATGCTGGTATGGGCCAGGCGTGCGGCCGAACCAGGCATCGTTGGTAATGTTGAGAATGGCTCCCGCATCCGCCCAGTCTCCCGTCATCTCCGCGGGAAAGATCACCTCGTAGCAGATCAGCGGGTAGAGCTTTACGCCCCCCGGCAGCGTAAGCATCGTGCGATCGGCGGCCGCGGAGAACCCGCCTGGCAGACTGATCAGGTTGTCGAAACCGATCCGCCTCAGAACATCCTCGAACGGCACGTACTCGCCGAAAGGCGTCAGGTGAACCTTGTCGGAGGCGGCGACAATCTGCCCCTTGTCGTCGATCACGTAGATCGAATTGTAATAGCGCGGCGGATGACCGGCCCCTTGCGTCTCCGATCGGACCGTACCCGTGACGAGAACCTGCCCCTCCTGCAGCATGTCGGCGATGCTTGTGAGAGCATCCGGATTTTCGGTCAGGATGAAGGGAATGGAGGTCTCGGGCCAAACGATGACATCGGGACGCTTGCCACCCTCTGCGACGGGCAGGACCGAGAGCTCCAGATGCTTCTTGAAGATCGCCTCGCGATCGTCGTTTGCAAGCTTCTTCGCCTGGTCGATCGCGGGCTGGACGAGCCGGACCGTCAGTTGATTGGCATCACCCACCTCCGGCATCGATAGCCGATAGGCTCCATAGCCGAGATGGAGCAGGAACAGGCCCGCAGCGATCGCAAGGCCCGGCACCGCCCCCCGTCGCGTGCCTAGCAGGGCAGGCGCCGAAAAGATGAGAACGGCGAGCGTCGTCACGCCGAAAAGGCCGAGAACGTGTGCGGATTGCATCATCAACGGTATCGGCATTGCCCCATAGCCGATCGCGTTCCACGGAAAGCCGGTCGCGACGAAACTACGCAGCCATTCGGTCAAACCGAAACCAGCGGCCAGGGCCAGAATACGTCCGAAACCGTCGGACCAGAGGAGCCGCGCGACGAGCGTTGCGAAGCCGTAGAAAACGGCAAGGACCGCGGGCAAGCCGATGACCGCGAGCGGCAGTGCCCAGGCGAACTCCTCCGCCTCCAGGAGCAAGGCGTGGCCAAGCCACCAGAGGCCGGTGACGAAATAGCCGAAGCCGAAAAACCAACCGGTGAGGAACGCGGACCGCAAACCGAGAGACGTGCCGTTCTCCGGATGGCTCGCCGTCCCGTCGAGAAGCCACACGAGCAGGGTGAATGCGACGAAGAGAGCTGCGACGAAACCGTACGGCGGCAGAGCAAGTGCCCCGATCGCGCCTGCGAGCACCGCCAGCGCGATCCTCTTCATTCCCCAGAACAGCATGATCCTGCCTGCCAGCCGCTCCATGCGCTTTCCTTCCCCTGTCGCGAATCAACCGGCCGCAGTCTCCCAAAATTCGGTGGGTTTGTCGCGGGAAGGGCGGGAAGGGTAGCTTTCAGCGGGTTGGATCTGGCGCGACCGGATTGGCTGCCGCTTCGGATCCGACGGGCGACATTGCTTGAACCGCCGACGCGGCATCGCCACGGGCAACCGGAGACTGGTGCTGCGCTCGCTTCCGCGTGACGCGCACCCGCTTGATGCGACGTGGATCGGCATCGAGGATGTGGAACGTGAAACCGGCAAGCACCTCGACGGCTTCGCCCCGGCTGGGGATGCGCCCGAGCGCATAAAAGATCAGACCGCCGAGGGTGTCGACATCTTCGCTCTGTTCGCGGACATCGAAGTCCGAGCCGATGACGCCTGCGATCTCTTCGAGTTCGACCCGGGCGTCGGCGACGAAGACATCCTCGGAGAGACGGACAACCTTCGCGTCGTGCTCATCGTCGTGCTCGTCCTCGATGTCGCCGACCACCATCTCGAGGATGTCCTCGTGCGAGACGAGGCCGTCGGTACCGCCGTATTCGTCGATGACGAGCGCCATCTGCGTGCGCGCCGCCCGCATCCGGTTCAGGAGGTCGGAGGCAAGCATGGAGGGTGGCACGAAGAGGACCGGCCGGACGATTCCCGCGTCGGCCACGGTTTTCGAAAGGTCGACCGAGCCAAGATCGAGCGCGGCTGCGCCGGCGCCATTCTTTGCCTGCTTGGTCAGATAGGAAAGAAGATCGCGGATGTGGACCATTCCGCGGGGGTCATCGAGGGTCTCGAGGTAGACCGGCATGCGCGAACGACCCGATTCCTCGAAGATCGCCATCAGTTCGCCGAGACTGGTGCTCTGGTCTACCGCCTCTATGTCGACGCGAGGGATCATCACGTCTTCCACACGCACCTCGCGGAAACGCAGGATGTTGTGGAGCATCGCCCGTTCTTCAGGGGAGAAGGCCTCGTTTGCACCGGAATCCGCCAGAAGCGCATCGGTCAGGTCTTCCCGCAGATTGGTGGCATGAAGGGGCCGGAGAATGCGGGCCGCGCGCGCCCAGAAGGACGTCGGCGCCCTGCCCGTACTCTCAGGCTTTATAGGACTCCCGCCCTCGTCTGAAGCGCCGTCTCCCTCTGCGGTGTCGACGGTTGTTCTTGCTGTAAAATCGCTCATCATTCCATACTGTCAGATCGGGTCTTGCCCCGCATAGGGATCAGATAGGCCAAGTGAGGCCAAAATGCGAGTCTCAAGCCCTTCCATTATCTCAGCCTCGCTCGCATCCATGTGATCGTAGCCGAACAGATGCAGAAAGCCGTGCACGAGGAGATGGGTGAGGTGCTCCTCGAAGGTCTTCGAGAGCTCATCGGCCTCGCGCTCCACCGTCTGTCTGGCAATCACAATATCCCCAAGCATCGGCCCGGGCATCCCCCCGGGAGTGAGGGGAAACGCGGGAAAGGAAAGCACATTGGTCGGCTTGTCCTGATTTCGCCACTCCGCATTGATCTCGCGGATTGCCGCATCGTCGGTGAAGACCAGCGACACTTCGGGAACCATGTCCGGGAAAGGCTGTCTCCCGTAGCCGGCGAGATAGTCAGCCGCTGCCCCGAGAACTCTCTCGCAGAGAGCCTGCAACGCAGGTTCCGGCGGCCAACCATCATCTTCGATGGAAATTTGTATGTCGAGTTCCTGCATCTTTTTCCAGTCGCGCTCGCGTCGTCTTTCCGAAGCTCGCTTGAGCATGCCGACCGCAACGCCGTCGTGAGCTTCAAGGATCGCCAGACTAGCGGTCGGTTTGCTCACTTTCGTCCTGGACTGCATACTGCGCGTCATAGGCCTGCACGATCCGGCCCACCAGCGGATGCCGGACGACGTCGACGTCCTTGAAGCGAATAATCGAGATCCCCTCGACGCTCCGCAGGATCTGCAGGGCCTCGACGAGACCGGACTTCACGCCGCGCGGCAGGTCGACCTGGCTCGGATCGCCCGTGACAATCATCCGGGCATTCTCGCCGAGACGCGTCAGGAACATCTTCATCTGCATCGAGGTGGTATTCTGGGCCTCATCGAGAATGACGGCCGCATTCGACAGCGTGCGACCACGCATGAAGGCGAGCGGGGCGATCTCGATGACGCCCGCCGTAATCGCCCGCTCGACCTTGTCGCCGGGGATCATGTCGTAGAGCGCGTCGTAGAGCGGCCGCAGATACGGGTCCACCTTTTCCTTCATGTCGCCGGGCAGGAAGCCCAACCGCTCTCCGGCCTCGACGGCCGGGCGCGAGAGAATGATGCGATCGACGAGACCGCGCTCCAGCAGTTGCGCCGCGTGGGCGACGGCGAGATAGGTCTTGCCGGTGCCGGCCGGGCCGACGCCGAAAACGAGCTCCGACCGCTCGAGCGCCCGCATGTAGGCGTCCTGTGTCGGGGTGCGCGCGGCGATCGTCTTCTTGCGCGTGGCGATCTGCGACATGGTGAGCTTCGCCTTGCGCTCGAGGGTAGGCAGCGTCAGCTGGTCGTCGGTGGCTACCGCCATCCGGATCGCGCCCTCGACATCGGAGCTCTCGACGCTTCCGCCACTCTGAAGCCGGGCATAAAGGAAATCCAGGGCACGCCGCGCCTGGTTCGTCGCCTGCAAGTCGCCGGAAATCGCGACGGTATTGCCGCGGGCCCTGGCATCGATGTGCAGCCGCTCCTCGAGAAGCTTTAGGTTCTGGTCGAATTGCCCGAAGAGTTCGCTGGCGAAGCGGTTGTTCTCGAACGTCAAGATGAAATGATTGGCGTCGGTCGCAGCAGCGCGTGAGTGGCGCGAGGGTGAAGAAACCAATTCCTGTTCGTTCAAGCGGGTCAGACTCCCATGAGGATGAGTATCAAGCCCTCACTCTAACTCTATGCCACCTCGGCAAACAAGCTGTTTGGGCCGGTTCCGGTGATTCGTACCTTGATAGTGTCACCGATCTCCACGTCTTTTGCATCAACATTCACCGATTGCAGCCAAGGCGACCTGCCGATGAGCTGTCCGGGGAGTCGCCCCGGCTTTTCAAGCAGAAGGTCGATCGTCTTGCCGACACAGGATCTGGCGAATGCATGCTGCTGGCTGAGCAGCAGTTCCTGCAGCCGCGCGAGCCGTTCGGCCCTTACCTCGTCCGGCACGTGGTCCGGCATGTCGGCTCCCGGCGTTCCCGGTCGCGACGAGTATTTGAAGGAGAACGCCTGAGCATATCCGACGGTTTCCACGAGCCGCAGGGTCGCCTGGAAATCCTCCTCCGTCTCGCCCGGAAAGCCGACGATGAAATCCCCAGAAAGGGCGATGTCCGGACGCGCGGCGCGGATACGCTCGACGAGCGTGATGTAGTCGGCAGCCTTGTGACGCCGGTTCATCGCCTTCAGGATCCGGTCCGACCCGGACTGAACCGGCAGGTGCAGATACGGCATCAGCATATCGAGGTCGCGATGCGCCTCGATCAGGCAGTCATCCATGTCGCGCGGATGGCTGGTCGTGTAGCGCAGGCGCTTCAGCCCGGGGATATCGGAAAGGCGGTAAAGCAGGTCGCCAAGCCCCAATTGCTCGCCCGTCTCTCCCTCCGCGTGCCAGGCGTTGACGTTCTGCCCGAGCAAGGTGAGCTCCCGCACGCCGGCCGAAACGAGCTTTTCGGCCTCGCGTACTATCTGTTCCATCGGGCGAGATATCTCGGACCCGCGCGTATAGGGTACGACACAGAAGGTGCAGAACTTGTCGCAACCCTCCTGAACCGTGAGGAAAGCGGTGACGTTGCGCTTGGCTGACGCCGTCTTCGACTGGTCCGGAAGGTACTCGAACTTGTCTTCAACCGCGTATTCCGTGTCCACAACCGACTGCCCCGAGCGGGCGCGCTTCAGGGCCGCAGGAAGGCGATGATAGGTCTGCGGCCCAATCACGACATCGACGGACGGCGCGCGCCGGATGATCTCCTCACCTTCGGCCTGCGCGACGCAGCCGGTGACGCCGATCATGAATTCCCGGCCTTCGGCCTGCCTCTCGTTCTTCATGTCACGCAGACGACCGAGCGCCGAATAGACCTTTTCAGCGGCCTTCTCGCGGATGTGGCAGGTGTTGAGGAGAACGAGATCGGCCTCCTGCATGTCGTCGGTCGTCACGTAGCCTTCGCCAGCCAGCGCCTCGGACATACGGCCGGAGTCATAGACGTTCATCTGGCATCCGTAGGTCTTGATGAAGACCTTCCGGGATGGGCCCGACTGACTGAGTTCTGTTTCCGGTGATACTGCGCTGTCCTGGTTCATGGCCGCTATTTAGTGGCTTTCGGTGCCTGTTGAAACCCTAAAATGTACTCAGGAGGGATGCCGTCCGCGCAGGTGATCGAGCAGCATCGTTCGGATACGACCCTCCATGAGCGCACTCAGCTGTTTGCGCTTGTCGCCCTCGCGAAATTCCGCCGTTTCGCCGAAGCTTACATCGACGTCGAGCGCGCCTGCCTTGAGCACACCGATCAGATGCGGCAGCAGCGGAACGTCACCCGGCCATCCTGCGAGCGGACGATGGTAACGCCCCATCGGCAGACCATAGACGCGAGTATAGGCGATCGCGACCGGCTGCACATGAACAACACCCTGCGGAGCGAGCGGCAGGGCCGCCGCGGCAGCACCGAACAGCGAGCTCTTCATCTCGAGAAGCCGGTTTCCATCAGACGTGGTGCCTTCGGGAAAAAGCACGACAATTTCGCCGTCGGCCATTCGCTCGGCGATCTCGTTGACCTGATCACGAGTACGCCGCTTTTCCTCCCGCACGACGAAGATGCTCTTCTGTAACCGAGCGAGCAAGCCGAAGACCGGCCACGTCTTCACCTCGTTCTTGGCGATGAAGACGACGTCGGCAACAGCGCCGAGTACGAGTATATCCTTCCAAGAGGCGTGGTTCGCAGCGATCAGCAAGGGCCTGCGGCTGTCGAGGCTGCCGTGGACGTGAATGCGGATACCGAGCATCCGACAGGCCATGCGATGCCAAAGACGTGGAAGCCGGCGACGCAGCCGCCAGTCGAAAGCGAGGCCTACCAGTTGGACCGGCGCAAGCAGGAGAGTCGAGGCCGCGATCACGAAGAGGAGGATCCCGATCCGAAACGAGGTGATCAAAACCGCTTCTCCGGAAGCCGGGCCATGGCGTCAGCCGTCGTCCTTCTTGAGGGGGACGCCATAGAGCTCGAGGCGATGATCGACGAGACGGAAACCGTATTCGCGGGCGATCCGCTCCTGGAGCGCTTCAATCTCGGGAGAGTGAAACTCGATCACCTTGCCGGTTTTCAGGTCGATCAGGTGGTCGTGATGTTCTTCCGGAACCGTCTCGTAACGGGAGCGGCCGTCGCGGAAATCATGCCGCGCTATGATGCCTGCGTCCTCGAACAGCTTGACGGTACGATAGACCGTCGAGATCGATATGCGAGAGTCCACCGCGGACGAACGCCGGTAAAGCTCCTCGACGTCCGGATGATCGTCAGACTCCTCGAGAATGCGCGCGATGACACGCCGCTGTTCGGTCATGCGCATGCCGCGCTCGACACAGAGATCTTGAAGCGATTTGACGGGTTCGCTCATGGCAGCATGCAAGTCCGGCGTTCAAAGGTAAAGCAAGGCAACTATCGGAGATCACGCCGCATGACAAGCGCGGAGGACCGGCGACCTTGCTCATCGGCGTAATAGGCCGGTCGCTCGCCAGCCTTCTGAAAGCCCAGCTTGTTGTAGAGCCCGAGTGCGGCGGCGTTGCCGTCGTCCACCTCCAGGAACATCGCCTCGCCTCCGCGGGCACGGGCCTCGCGGATCGCCGCCTGCATCAGGCGCCAGCCAAGGCCGTTGCGACCAAGCTTCTCGTTGACAGCGATCGTCAGAATTTCCGCCTCTCCCGCAGTCTCGCGCGCCAACACGAAACCGGCGAGCGGAGGCTTGAAGATCAGCGTGTTTGTCTGCCACGTCACGAAGCCGAACGTGTGCGGCTGCAGAAGCAGGCTCAGGAATTCGCCGTCCCCCCAAGGGCGTGCAAAACGCTGGCCATGGAGAGCTGAAACGGCGGTACAATGCTCGGCCGTCATCTCGATGATTTCGAATTCGGGCTTGCGGGTGAAATAGGCTTCGCGCATCAGGTCATCACACTCGTGCAATTGCAAATCCGGCCTGAGGCTTGGCATCGGGCCCACGGAGATAAAGCGGCTTCGGCTTTCCCGCCGGATCGCTCGCCGCTCCCAGTCTGGCAACGATCGCAATCGGGAAGTGGTCCGGCTGCGTCTCGACGGCATCACCTGCAAGCAGCGGAGCAGCAGAGCCCGTCACATGGGCGCCGAGCCTCCGGACGAGAGCTTGCACATCTCCGATGCTCCCGAGCATCGGCTCGGTCGCCGCGTTGCCGTTGGCGAAGGCCTGAGCATAGACTTCGCCACGCTTGGCATCGACCGCCGCAACGACGGGGGAGCTGTCCGTCTCCACGGCCGCAAGCACGGCAAGCGTCGACACGCCGACGACCGGGATTTCGAGCGCAAGCGCCAGTCCCCGCGCGGCGGCCACACCAACTCTGATACCAGTAAAGGATCCGGGGCCGACAGTGACGGCAAGACGCTCGACCGCTTCAAGGGGAAGGCCAGCCGCAGTAAGCGCCGCGTCGATCTTTTCCATGAGTTTTTCGGCGTGCCCACGACCGATCGTTTCAGTCGCCGCACCGAGCACGGCCGCCTTGTCGCTATCGTAGACGGCGGCCGAGCAGTCCACGCCCGCCGTGTCGATTGCAAGAACGATCATGCATCACCCCCCAAAGACCGCGCGGTGTCAGACCGCCTCGACTTCCTGAACTTCGGGGATGAAGTGCCTCAGAAGATTCTGCACGCCGTGCTTCAGCGTCGCGGTCGAGGACGGGCATCCCGAACAGGCGCCCTTCATGTTCAGGTACACCTTGCCGTTCTTGAAGCCGCGGAAGGTGATGTCGCCTCCGTCCTGGGCAACGGCCGGGCGAACCCGCGTCTCCAGGAGTTCCTTGATCGTCGCGACAATGGTCTCGTCGCCGGCGTCGAAGAACTCTTCGCCATCCGTATCGTTGGCAGACGCAGCGGACGCCGCCATCACCTTCGCACCGCTCATGAAGTGCTCCATGATCGTGCCGAGGATCGCCGGCTTGAGATGCTGCCATTCCGGACCGTCCTTGGTGACGGTGATGAAGTCGTAACCGAAAAAGACGCCGGTCACGCCCGGGATATCGAAGATACGGACGGCGAGCGGCGAGGCGCTCGCACCCTCGGCATCCCGAAATTCGGCCGTTCCCGTTTCCATGACGACCTTGCCCGGAAGGAACTTCAGGGTCGCCGGGTTCGGCGTGGCTTCGGTCTGGATGAACATTGCTTCCTCCTAACGGCCGCAGGCCGCCATTGAGTTTTAGAATTCTTCAAAATGAAATACGGCCAATCGGCTTCCGCTTCAAGCACGAATGGCATCACTGCGACTTATCCCTGGTTCAGCAGAGGGCGTCGATTTCCTCGTTGGTCAGGGAATCGGGGAGCACGGTCACCGGAATCGGAAAGGCCGCGCCGCGCCCGGCGATCATGGAAACCAGAGGTCCGGGCCCTTCCTTTGTTGAACCGGCGGCCAGGACGAGAATCGCGATGTCCCGGTCCTCCTCGATCACCGCATTGATCTGAGCAGCAGGACTTCCCTCGCGGATGACGATCTCCGGCTCCGTCCCGATGGTCTCCCGGACCGTCTGGGCGGCCTTGGCCATCGTCGCTTCGGCCTCCTCGCGCGCCTCTGCGCGCATGATTTCCTCGACGCCCAGCCATTGCTGGAAATCGCCCTCCGGAATGATGTAGAGCAGGACGAGACCGCCGTTCGAATTCTTCGCGCGCCGTCCGGCATAGTGGAGTGCCCGGTAGCATTCCGGCGTATTGTCGATGACCGCCAGAAACTTTCGCCGGTGTCCCTCAAGGCGTGACAGGCGCGTCGAAACCATGTGCATCCCCCGCCGCCGGACTGCGTTGATCCGCCCACAGACAGGTTCCGGCCGCCCTGCCCGGCTCGTTCGCGACCTTACTGCACGAAGCCGATGATGTCGCGGACTTCCTTCATGGTCTTTTCGGCCCGGGCGCCAGCGCGAGCGCCGCCGTCACGCAGGACGCTGTCGATGTAGCCGGGATCGCCCATGAGCCGGCGCATTTCCCCGTTGACGGGTGCGAGCACCTCGACGGCAAGGTCGACGAGAGCCGGCTTGAAGACCGAGAACTGCTGTCCGCCGAAGTCCTTCAGGACGTCCGTCTTCGAGCGATCGGAAAGTGCCGCGAAGATGCCGACGAGATTGTCGGCTTCGGGACGACCTTTCAGCCCTTCGACCTCGCTCGGCAATGCGTCCGGGTCGGTCTTGGCCTTGCGGATCTTCTTCGAGATGGTTTCGGCGTCATCCAGCAGATTTATGCGCGAGAGATCGGAGGGATCCGACTTCGACATCTTCTTGGTGCCGTCCTTGAGGCTCATGACGCGCGGCGCCGGCCCCTCGATCATCGGCTCCACCATCGGGAAATAGGCGTGGACCGGCTCGTCGCCCACGACGATGTCGGTCCCGAGGCCAGCCGCGCGGATCTTCGGCATGAAGTCCATGTTGAACTTCATGGCGATGTCGCGCGTCAGCTCGAGGTGCTGCTTCTGGTCGTCACCGACCGGGACATGGGTCGCGCGGTAGACGAGGATGTCAGCTGCCATCAGGCTCGGATAGGCAAGCAGGCCGAGCGACGCGTTCTCGCGATCCTTGCCTGCCTTGTCCTTGAACTGCGTCATGCGGTTCATCCAGCCGATGCGCGCGACACAGTTGAATATCCAGGCAAGTTCGGCGTGCTGGGGAACCTGCGATTGGTTGAAGACAGTATGCTGCTTGGGGTCGATGCCGGCGGCAAGGAAGGCCGCGGTGATCGAGCGGATCTGGCCGGGCAGGTCGTCATGGACGAGCTGGGCCGTGATCGCATGAAGGTCGACGACGCAGTAGATGCAATCGTGGCTTTCCTGCAGCGCAACAAACTTACGGATCGCGCCCAGGTAATTGCCGAGATGAAGATTGCCGGTCGGCTGAACACCGGAGAAAACCAGCTGTTTGAATTCGCCCATAATCGTCCTCACAGGCTTGTGGAGGGCCCGGCCTCGCTATTGAAACTCGCTCGCGCTTATGCACGCGGCCCGAACGACAATCAAGGGGCGGGTTCGATCAGGTCCCAGCGATTTCCGTAGAGGTCCGCGAAGACGGCGACTGTCCCATAAACCTCGCGTCGAGGCTCTTCGAGGAACTGGACGCCATTTGCAAGAAAGGCCGCGTGGTCACGTGCGAAGTCGTCGGTCTCCAGGAAGAACCCGACCCGGCCGCCTGTCTGGTTTCCAATCGCCTGCGTCTGTGCTTCGCCGTCTGCCCGGGCGAGCAGCAGGGCGGCACCTGCCGCTCCTTTCGGCGCGACGACGAGCCAGCGCTTGTCCCCCTCCAAACTGCTGTCGGCAAGGCACTCGAAGCCGAGGACATCGCAGTAGAAAGCTCTGGCGCGGTCGTAATCATCGACCACCAGTGCGACCGTAGCGAGGCGACGCCGGGGCGCTGAACGGGTCATTGCTCGCCATCCGAAGACAGGCTTTCGGACGATTGGGCGGGACTCCGGGCGCCGCGCTGGAGATTGCGCCGTATCATGCCGAGATCGGCCCCACCGATGGCGAAGGCAAGGCCGAAATAGACGACCATCGCAACGGCAATCAGCGCGCCGAGCGCCGCAACCTGTGTCAGAAGCGGCGTCTCGGGCTGTAGCCAGCCGCTCAAGCGATCGGATAGGTACAGGAGCACGCCGGCCATGACCGCTGAGGCGACGACGAGCCGCGCCGCCCTCTTCGCGAGTGCCCATTCCCAGACGAGATCCCCGCGGCGAAGAAGCGTTGAGAACAGGAGGCAGGCATTGACCCAGCCCGCGGCAGCTTCGGCCGTCGCAATCCCGCGCTCCGCGATGAAGGGGAAAAGCGAGATGGCAAGTGCGGAATTGATGACGACCGAAACCCCGGTGAACCGCATCGGTGTGCGCGTATCTTCCCGTGCATAGAAGCCCGGCTGCAGGGCTTTGATCAGGACGAAACCCGGAAGCCCGAGGCCGTAGATAGCGAGGATCGACGCGACGACCGCCGTGTTCTGTTCGGTGAAGGCGCCGCGCTCGTAGAGCACGCGGATGATCTCGTCGGAGAGAACCCAGAGCGCGGCCGCCGCAGGAAGGGTGAGAAACAGCACGAATTCGATCGACCGGTTCTGTATGTTGGTTGCCTCCCTCGTATAGCCGGCCTTCAGTGCCCTTGCGAGTTCCGGAAGCAGGACGACCCCGACGGCCACGCCGACAACGCCCAGTGGCAGCTGATAGATGCGGTCGGCATACTGAAGGGCGGCGATAGCGCCTTCCTTTCCGGAGGCGATCGCCTGGCCGATGATCTGGTTGATTTGGGTAATGCCGCCCGTCACCGCCGCCGGGATGGCGAGCACCAGAAGCCGCTTCACGTTGGGCGTGAAGCGCGGGAACCTCAACCCGATGGAGATTCCGGCATGGCGCACACCGCCATATACGACGGCCAACTGCAAAACACCGGCGGCGAGCACCGACCAGGAGAGGTACCACGCGGTCAGGGCCGGCTCCGCACCGGTGTAAAGCGCGTAGAACAACGCGCCGATCATCACGACGTTGAGAAAGATCGGAGCAACCGCTGCCGCGAAGAAGTGATGCAGCGAGTTCAGCATCCCGCTCATCATCGCCGTCAGCGACATCGACATGAGATAGGGAAACATCACCGCAGCAAGCCTGACGGTAATCGACAGCTTTTCCGGATCGTCGGCGAAACCCGGCGCAATGATCCACGAAACGAGGAGCGGCATGGCGAGCTCCATCCCGATCGTCAGGATCATCAGGACGGTGAACAGAACCCCGAAGACCTCCTCGGAGAAACGCTTGGCGCCATCCACCCCGTTTGCCTCGATCTCCTTGGCAAAGAGCGGCACGAAGGCAGCGTTGAAAGCCCCTTCGGCAAAAAGCCGGCGAAAAAGGTTCGGGAAGCGGAACGCCGCATAGAAGACATCGGCCATCGGTCCGGTGCCGAGCGCCGCCGCCATCAGCGTCTCGCGTACAAAACCGAAAAGGCGGCTGCCCAGTGTCGCGCCGCCGACGGTGGCAAACTTCTTGACGAGCCCCATGCTCAGGCCCTGACCTTCTTCTGCGCAGCCGGCCCCTTCTGCAACTGCGGCGCGATGATGCCGGACGGCATATTGTCGCGGAATTCATCGGCCTGGCCCGCCATCACCGTCTTCAGGCGCGCAATGATACTCGCCTGGCGGTTCTCGTTGGTGACCTTCTGTCCTATGAGGTCAGTGACGTAGAAGGTATCGATCACCTTTTCCCCGAAGGTGGTGATGCGGGCGGACTGTATGTCCAGCGACAGGTCGGAGAGCACCGCCGTCACCTCGGCGAGCAACCCGATGCGGTCGAGGCACTCGATCTCGATGACGGTGAACTTATTCGACAGCGTGTTCGAGATCGTCACGTGTGGCTGCACGGGGAAGGTCTTGTTCCCCTTCTTGCCCTTGCTACGGGTAGCAATGACCTCCGGCAGCCGCTTGCGGCCCGAGAGAACGTCCTCGATCATCCTGCTGATCGTCGCACCTCTCCGCATTTCGTCCTCGTCGATCGGGAACTCACGGTTGACCAGAATGGTGTCCAAAGCGCGACCGTCAGACGTCGTGTAGATCTGCGCATCGGCGATATTCGCGCCGGCCGCAGCGCATGCACCCGCAATAACCGACAGGAGGCGTGGGTGGTCGGGGGCGAGCACAGTAATTTCGGTGATTGCATGGAAGGAATGGGTCCGGACCATGGTCGCGAGCCCCTTGCCCGTGCTGTCCGCCTCACGGATAAAGTGGGCGTGCCGCACTTGATCCTCCAGGGGGACCGTCAGCAGATAGGGCTCGTAGTGCAGCTTCGTGTAGGTCGCACGATCCTTGTCGCTCCAGTCGCCGAGCGCCTTGCTGAGCTGCTCGGCGGCATACTTCGCGCGATCCTTGCGCGATACTTCCGAAAAACCGCCGGACAGCAGCAGTTCGGTCTCGTAGTAAAGTGTTCGCAGCAACTGGCCCTTCCAGCCATTCCACACACCTGGACCGACCGCACGAATATCGCAGACCGTCAGGATCAGGAGCATTTTGAGCCGGTCGAGTGACTGCACCTTCTCGGCGAAATCGCTGATCGTCTTGCGGTCGTGCATGTCACGGGTCTGCGCAACCATCGACATGGTGAGGTGTTCATCGATGAGCCAGGCAACGAGTTCCGTCTGCTTCGGGCTGAGGCCGAGGCGCGGGCAGAGCTTGCGCGCGACCCGTGCACCGGCGACGGAATGATCCTCTTGTCGCCCCTTGGCAATGTCGTGAAGGAGAACCGCGACGTAAAGCGAGTCCCGATCCTCAACACCGGGCATGAGGGTCGCGGCGAGCGGATGGATATCCTCGGCCTTCCCTTGGTCGATCTCCGACAGAACCTCTATGGTACGGATCAGGTGCTCATCGACCGTGTAATGATGATACATGTTGAACTGCATCATCGAGACAATCTTGCCGAATTCCGGAATGAAGCGGCCGAGAACGCCGGACTCGTTCATCCGGCGCAGGATCTGCCCCGGCTGACGCCGCGACGTCAGCATTGACAGGAAAAGCCGGTTTGCCTCCTCGTTTTCCCGGAAGTCGTTGTCGATCAACGACAGCGAGCGGGTGACGATCTTCAACGCGTCAGGATGGAACTCGAGCCCGTTGATGTCGGCCACGTGAAAGAAGCGCATGATCGAGATCGGGTCACGTTTGAAGACGTCCTTGTCGGCGAGCGCTATGCGGCCCCTGTCCTCGATGAACTCGATGGTACCGGGAATCTTGCGGGGACGGTTGGCGAAGCGGCCGAGCATCGCCGTCAATACGGGCGCGGCCTTCGCCTGCTGCTCCTCGAGCGTCGCGCAGAAGATGCGGGTCAAGTCGCCGACATCCTTGGCGACCAGGAAGTAGTGCTTCATGAAGCGCTCGACGGCCGAAAGGCCTGGCCGCGGCTGGTAACCGAGGCTGCGGGCGATCTCCGGCTGCAGATCGAATGAGAGCCTCTCCTCGGGCTTGCCGGTGAGGAAGTGCATATGGCAGCGCACCGCCCAGAGGAAGTCGTCAGCCTTCTGGAAAAGGCGCCATTCCTGTCTGGAAAGAACGCCGAGCTTGACGAGTTCACCGGCGTCGCGAACGTGGTACTTGTACTTGGCGATCCAGAAGAGCGTCTGAAGGTCACGCAGGCCTCCCTTGCCTTCCTTGACGTTCGGCTCGACGAGATAGCGGCTGTCCCCCGACTTTCGGTGCCTCTCGTCGCGTTCGGCGAGCTTGGCGGCGATGAATTCCGGAGCCGTGTCGCGGGTCACGTCGTGGTCGAAACGCTGGTGCAGTTCCCCTACGAGCTCTTCCCGGCCGCAGACGAAGCGTGTCTCGAGGATCGCGGTGCGGATCGTCATGTCCGTTTTCGAGAGGCGGATGCATTCCTCGATCGTGCGGGTCGCATGTCCGACCTTGAAGCCCATGTCCCAGAGGAGGTAGAGCACAAACTCGACGGCGTTGTGCATGTCGGGGGTGAACTTCGCCGGCAGCACGAAGAGCAGGTCGATATCCGATCCCGGCGCCAGGGTGCCGCGACCGTACCCGCCGACGGCCGAGACCGCGATCTTTGCCGCGTCTCGGTAGATCTGGGTTGCGGCAAAGTCGAAGATGATGGCGATGATCCGGTCCTGCAGCGAGGAGAGCCGCTGCGCACAGCGAAGACCGCTACCATCGGCAAAGAGCTGAGCCTTCACCTTCTCGCGCCCTTGAGTGCTTGCGGCGCGCAGGATCGGCAGAAGGGCCGAACGCGTCTCCAGCAGCTTGCCGCCATTGGCGCGAACTGCGTTCCTGCATTCTTCCGTGAGCGCGGCGACATCGAGGATTTCGCTGAGATCGAGATCAGACATGGTCATGGCAGTGCGTCAGACTTTCCCCGGCAGGTCCGCCGCAAGGCTTTCCGGCAATAGATGGCGAGCTGGGTGCAACAGCGCTATAGCGCTTTTCCTGCACCCTTCACAGGCAAATCTAACGATCAAGACTTGCCAAGTTGTTTCTTGAGTTCGTAGAGCGCTTCGAGGGCCGCGCGCGGCGTCATGTCGTCGAGATCCAGCGCACGGAGCGCCTCCTCAACTTTCGAGGCGCCCACCTTTGCCGCCGTCTCGCGTCGTACAGCCACCTGGAATAGCGGCAAGTCATCGATCAATTGGCTCGCCGGGTTCTTGCGATCGGCATCCTCGAGGCGGGTGAGAACGTCGCGGGCGCGCGCCACCACCGAGGCCGGCAGTCCCGCAAGCCGGGCGACCTGGATACCGTAGGAGCGATCGGCAGCTCCGGGCCCTACCTCATGCAGAAAGATCACGTCGCCATCCCATTCCTTGACGCGCATGGTGACGTTGGAAAGCCTGTCGAGCTTCTCGGAAAGAGCCGTCAGCTCGTGGAAATGGGTGGCGAACAGCGCCCGGCAACGATTGACCTCGTGCAGGTGCTCGACCGCCGCCCAGGCAATCGAAAGCCCGTCGAAGGTCGCCGTGCCGCGACCGATCTCATCGAGAATGACGAGCGAGCGGTCGCCGGCCTGGTTGAGGATCGCCGCCGTCTCGACCATTTCGACCATGAATGTCGAGCGCCCCCGAGCGAGGTCGTCCGAAGCCCCGACACGCGAGAACAGACGGTCGACAACGCCGATATGGGCCGAACCCGCGGGCACGAACGAACCCATCTGCGCCATGATGGCGATCAGCGCGTTCTGGCGCAGGAACGTCGACTTACCGCCCATGTTGGGGCCGGTGAGCAGCCAGATTGCACCGTTGCCTCCGCTGCCGCTCGGGGAGAGATCGCAGTTGTTGGCGATAAACGGACTGAGTGCCTGCCGTCTCAATGCCTGCTCGACCACCGGATGGCGACCTGCGGTGATCGCGAACATGCGGCTGTCGTCGACGATTGGTCGGCAATAGCCCTGCTCTTCGGCAAGTGCGGCCAGCCCCGCCGCCACGTCGAGCACTGCAAGCGCTCGCGCCGCAGCCTTGATCGGTTCGGCGGCGGCAACGACCTCCGCAGTCATGCGATCGAAGACCTGCAGTTCGATTTCCAGGGCCTGACCGGCAGCATTGGCGATCCGGCTTTCGAGGTCGGCGAGCTCGGTCGTGGTGAACCGCATGGCGCTCGCCATCGTCTGCCGATGAATGAAGCGCGACCGTGCCGCGTCGTTGTCGGTCATCGCGCCGGCATTGCCGGCGGAGACCTCGATGAAGTAACCAAGCACATTGTTATGCTTGATTTTCAGCGACCTGATCCCGGTTTCCTCGGCATATTGCAGCTGCAATCCGGCGATCACCCGGCGCGACTGGTCGCGCAGGGCTCGCACCTCGTCGAGTTCGGTGACCGCCCCCTCGCGCAGGAAACCGCCGTCGCGCTTCAACAGCGGCAGGTCGTCGGCGAGCATCATCGCAAGCAAGTCTTCGAGAGCCGCCGGCAGAAGAACGAGGTCCTCGTAGGCTCCTTCGAGCTCCGCCGGCAGATCCTGTTTCGAAAGGAGGCCTGCGACATCACGAGCAACCGCAAGTCCATGACGGATCGCGCCCAAATCGCGCGGGCCGCCACGCTCGAGCGCCAGGCGGGAGAGTGCACGAGGCATGTCCGGCACGCGCTTCAAGGCATCGCGCAGGCGGTCAGCGAGGGTCGCTTCCGCGAGCAGGAATGCGATGGAATCCTGCCGCTCGGCGATCTGCTGCGGATCGGTGAGGGGCGACATCAACCGCTCGGCGAGCAGACGGGCGCCACCGCCGGTGACGGTCCGGTCGATCGCCTTCAGCAGCGAACCATTGCGATCACCAGAAAGCGTTTTCACGAGTTCCAGGTTGGCGCGCGTTGCAGGATCGATGAAGAGCGTCGACGCGGCACTCTGGCGCTCAGGCAATCCGAGTGGCGGCCGCTCCGCTATCTGCGTCTTCTCGACATAGGCGACGGCTGCGGACGCCGCCGCCAACTCGGCACGCGTGAAGGAGCCGAAGCCGTCGAGCGTGCCGACGCCGAAGAAGCGTGCCAGCCGGTTTTCGGCCGTCGCACTGTCGAAGAGCACCGCCGGCTGCGGCACGGCCACCCGGCCGAGCACGTCGAAAACCGGCTTCAGCTCGGGATCGAAAAAAATGCCGTCGGGCACGATCAGTTCGCGCGGTTCGATCCGGAGGATGTCGGCGAGCAATCGCCCCTCCTCCGTCTCGGCAAGCCGAAAGACGCCGGTTGATATATCGATCCAGGCCAGAGCCATTTGCGGCGAAGCGCCGCCGCGAATACGCGAAAGCGCCATCAGATAGTTCGATTCGGACGGCGAGAGCAGCTTCTCTTCGGTCAGCGTACCTGGTGTCACGAGCCGGACCACGTCGCGGCGGACAACCGACTTCGATCCCCGCTTCTTCGCCTCGGCCGGATCCTCGACCTGCTCACAGACGGCGACCCGGAAACCGAGAGAGATCAGTTTCTGCAGATAGTCGTCAGCGGCATGCACCGGCACGCCGCACATAGGGATTTCCTGCCCCATGTGCTGGCCGCGCTTCGTCAACGTGATTCCGAGTGCCCGCGAGGCATCCACCGCATCTTCGAAGAAGAGTTCGTAGAAGTCGCCCATGCGGTAGAAAAGCAGCGAATCCGGGTTGTTGGCCTTGATCTCGATATACTGTTCCATCATCGGCGTCGCCGATGCACGGCTCTCCTCCGAGACAAGCTCGGCAGCATTCAGGACCTCGGTCGAGGGGGCTCTGTTGATTGTCACGGGCAAACGGTTTTCTTCGAAAAAGAGACGTGCAACAGTAACGGCCTCCGCTCTGCAAAGACAATAACAAAGGTCTGCCGGAACAACGGCCGCCCACAGCTAGGTTCGAGGGAACATGCCCACATCAGACAAGGCCGACCGCATCAGGACATCCGTCACGGAACAGGAAGCGCTCGATTTCCATGCCCAGGGCCGACCGGGCAAGCTCGAAATCGCGCCGACCAAGCCGATGGCGACGCAGCGCGATCTCTCCCTTGCCTATTCGCCCGGTGTCGCCGTTCCGGTCAAGGCAATTGCCGCCGACCCTGCGACTGCCTACGACTATACGACCCGTGGCAATATGGTGGCCGTCATCACCAACGGCACGGCGATCCTCGGCCTTGGCAATCTCGGAGCGCTTGCTTCCAAGCCGGTCATGGAAGGCAAATCCGTCCTCTTCAAGCGATTCGCTGACGTCGATTCCATCGACCTCGAAGTCGACACCGAAAACGTCGACGAATTCATCAACTGCGTGCGCTATCTCGGGCCGTCGTTCGGTGGAATCAACCTCGAGGACATCAAGGCGCCGGACTGCTTCATCATCGAGCAGCGCCTGCGCGAGCTCATGGACATTCCGGTCTTCCACGACGACCAGCATGGCACGGCGATCATCGCCGCCGCGGGCCTGATCAATGCGCTCGAACTCACCGGGCGCGACTTCAAGAACACACGGCTCGTCTGCAACGGAGCCGGTGCGGCGGCGATCGCCTGCATCGAGCTCATCAAGGCCATGGGCTTCAAACCGGAAAACATCACCCTCTGCGACACAAAGGGTGTCATCTACCAGGGCCGGACGGAGGGCATGAACCAGTGGAAATCGGCCCATGCGGTGAAGACTGACCGCCGCACGCTCGCCGAAGCGATGGAAGGCGCCGACGTCGTGTTGGGACTCTCCCAGAAGGGTGCGTTTACCGCTGACATGATCCGCTCGATGGCCGACAATCCGATCATCTTCGCGATGGCGAATCCGGATCCGGAAATCACTCCGGAAGAAGTCGCTGATATCCGCAATGACGCGATCATGGCGACCGGCCGGTCGGACTACCCGAACCAGGTCAACAACGTGCTCGGCTTTCCCTACATCTTCCGCGGCGCGCTCGACGTGCGCGCCTCCTCGATCAACGATGCCATGAAGATCGCCGCGGTGCGGTCGCTCGCCGCGCTGGCACGAGAAGACGTCCCCGACGATGTGGCGGCCGCCTACCAGGGGACGCGGCCGCGCTTTGGCGCCGAATACATCATTCCGGTGCCGTTCGATCCGCGACTGATCTCCGCCATACCGGTCGCCGTCGCCAAAGCTGCGATGGAGACCGGCGTCGCGCGCAAGCCAATCACCGATCTCGACGCCTATGCGCGCGAGCTTTCGGCGCGCCGCGACCCGATCGCCGCGACCACACAGCACCTCTATGAACGAGTACGCAATCATCCAAAGCGCGTCGTCTTCGCCGAAGGCGAGGAAGAACAGGTGATGCGCGCCGCAATCGCCTTCGCCAACCAAGGGCTCGGCACGGCGATCCTGGTCGGTCGCGACGACCCCCTCAAGGCCACCGCCGCGCGCGCGGGAATTGACCTCGATCGTCCGGGCATCGAAGTCGTCAATGCGCGACTTTCGACCCGTGTCGAGGCTTACACCGAATATCTCTACTCGCGGCTGCAGCGCAAAGGCTACCTCTTGCGCGACTGCCAGCGCCTCATCAACACGGACCGCAACCATTTCTCCGCCTGCATGGTAGCGCTCGGCGACGCCGATGCCATGGTAACGGGCACCACCCGCAATTATTCAACGGCGCTCGAGGATGTGCGCCGCTGTATCGACCCGCAGCCGGGCCACCGCGTGATCGGCGTGTCGCTCGCGCTGACCCGCGGACGGACGGTTCTGGTCGCCGATACCGCCGTTCACGACATGCCGACGGCCGAGGAGCTCGCCGACATTGCCGAGGAGGCCGCCGGCTTCGCCCGCAGCTTCGGCTATGAGCCGCGGGTGGCGCTGCTTGCCTATTCCACCTTCGGTCATCCGACCGGCGAACGTTCCGAACGGCTGCGCGAGGCGGTGAAGATCCTGGACACACGCCGGGTCGATTTCGAGTATGACGGCGAGATGGGGGCAGATGTGGCGCTCAATGCGCACCGGATGGAGCAGTATCCCTTCTGCCGGCTTTCCGGCACGGCGAATGTGCTGGTGATGCCGGCCATCCACTCCGCATCGATCTCGACGAAGATGCTGCAGGAACTCGGCGGCTCCACCGTTATGGGGCCGATCCTGGTCGGCCTCGGGAAATCGGTGCAGATCGCTTCGATGGGCGCCAAGGACACCGACATCGTCAACATGGCCGCGATCGCGGCCTACAACGCCGGAGTCTGACCCTGTGCGACCGGCATGTGCGACCGGATCGACCGTTCGAAAGTCGATTCGAGCTCCTGCATGTCGGCCGCCAGTTCCTCCCGAAGCCAAGTCTTGAAGGCTTCGACAGCCGGGTTACGCCGGGAGGTTTGGGCGGTCACGAAATAGTGGCCGTCGCCGGTCGGCGCCCACGGCCCGAAGGGGATCACGAGCTGACCCGTCTGCACGGCGTGGGAGGCGAGCGTCTGCCAGGCAAGCATCACTCCCTGTCCGGCGATCGTCGCGTCCAGACAGAGCGATGCCTCGTTGAAGACGTGCCGCGTGGCGAGCGTACGGCCACCGAGGCCGGCCGGCTCCAACCATACATCCCAGCCGAACAATGCGTGTCCGTCGATGACGGCCGGTAATTTCAAGATGTCGGCGGGCTCCTCAAGATCGCGTGCAAGAGCCGGCGAGCACACCGGGAAGACGCGTTGGGCCAGAATGAGCTCGGAGCGCACGCCCGGCCAGCGACCCTTGCCAACCCGGATGCAAAGGTCGATGTCGGACGTCGAAGGGTCGACGAGCCGGGTTGTTGCATCCATCCGCAGATTTATTTCCGGATGACGCGCGGAGAACCCGCCTAGGCGGTGCACAAGCCAGCGCGCAGCAAAGACGGGAGCGACCGAGATCGTCAGCAGCTTGTCGTCGTGCCTTCGCGCTGCCGCTACGGCACCCGACAGCAGGCTGAAGGCTTCGGTGAGTCGCGGCAGGATATCGGCTGCGGCCCTGGTCGGGACGAGGCCTTTCGGCGTGCGCTCGAAGAGCTGTCGTCCGAGTTGCCCTTCGGCCTTGATGACCTGCTGGCTGACCGCGCCGATGGAGACGCCCAGCTCACCCGCCGCGCCTTGCAGGGAGCCGAGGCGCCCCACCGCTTCAAGCGTCCTCAGGCCGTTCAGATGAACGAGATTCAAGTTTCTCATATAGTTTTTCTATATCAGACAGCGCCAAATCTCAATTGAAGCTTCTCTCTAGGAGGAGCAGTGTCTTCGCACAAACAGACCAGAATTCCAGCGTTGACCGCCATACTTGGCGACGTCGAACCACAAGTCAGTGAATTCCGGAGACGATTCATGTTCAAGTTTTTCTGGAGAAGGAGCGCGTCGCTGCGCTCCGACGAGAACCCTTATCCGCAGGACCCGCTAAGCCATCCCGCAATAGCGTCGATGAGCTCGCGGCAAATCGCTGACCTGCCTTTCGACCCGTACGCCTTCGGCAATACCGAATCGACGTCGGGCTCCCCAGTGCGGGACGGTTGGGGCTCTCATCGCGGCGTCAGCTCGCGAAGCGACCTGCGTCGCTTCCGTAATAGTTGAGATAGCGGTCAGAGATCCGCGAGATCGGCAAGACGATCAGCACGTCGGTGGTGTTGAAGGCGTGGTCAACGACGGCACCGGCGCCGAACATCGCGCCAAGCCGCAGGTAACCCTTGATCAGCGGCGGCATCGAAGAAATCGCCTTGCGGGCATTGATCGCCTCGGCGGGCATAAGGTCCATCTGGCGATAAAGCTCCGGCCGCGCTTCGACTGCCCATTCACCGTCGGCGACCGCATTGTTGTGCAGGAAGGAGAGCGCCAGCGCATGTTCTTCCGGGAAGACGCCCGGAAAGGAGGCGCACCCGATCATGGCATCTCCGCGATGGCGCAAGGCATACGCCCAGGCACCCTGCCACAGCAGCTCCATGGTGCGCTTGTTGCGATACTCCGGCAGCACACAGGAGCGGCCAAGTTCGATGAAGCGCTTGTCGGGATGACTGGCGATCAGCCGGTCGATCGAAAACTCGGACGCCGAATAGAAGCCGCCATGGGCGTCGGCAACCTCCTGCCGCAACAGACGGTAGGTGCCGACGATCTGTTCTTCCGGGTCGCCCTCGATGGAACGATCGACCACGACCAGATGATCGCAAAGTGCATCCCAGCTGTCGATGTCGCGCTTGCGCCGGGCTCCTTCGGGAGCGACCTGCGCATGCATCTCCTCGACAAAGACCTTGTAGCGGATAGATTGCGCTGCATCGATCTCGGCATCGCTACGCGTGAGGCGCGTTTCGAGCGTCCCGATCCTGCCGAGCAGATCATTCGGTGCCGCAGCGGCGACGTTGGCTGCATTCGCGCCGTCGGCCGCAGTCGTGATGTCGAGAAGTTCAGTGTTCATGGCGAGTCGTCCGGAACCGCTTCGTTTCAGGGTCATAAACCACGCCTATGCGACAGGAAGGTGACACGGTCTGGCACAGGCGCCACGCTAGCATCTTTGGCCGACTGTCGCAATTCGGCAAAATCGGCGTCGCGCCTGATCGATGAGTTACCTATCCCTTCCGCGCCCGCGTTACCATGAACTCGTCGAGGATGATAAAGGCCGCACCGACGGTGATCAGACTATCGGCCAGATTGAAGACCGCAAACGACCATGTCTGTGTGTAGAACAGGACATAGTCAATCACGTGTCCATAGACGAAACGGTCGATGATGTTGCCGATCGCTCCGGCGATGATCATTACGAACCCCAAATGGGCGAAATGGTGGACCGGGCTCGTCCGCCTCCACAGCCAGAATACGAATGCGACGATGGCGATCCTCAGCCCGACGATGAACCAGCCGTGCGCGTCGGAAAGCATCGAGAATGCCACGCCGAGATTATGGGTGCGGTAAAGCGCCAGCATCGGCACGACCGGCACCGGCTGCTGCAGGGGCAGTGATATCTCGACGAGATACTTGATCGCCTGATCGAGAACGAGCGCGAGCACGATGAAACAGATCGCCGGGAACGGGCGCGCGAAGATCGCCGGGTGCTTCGTCATTTCGCCTCGCCGAGCGTCAGGAGATGGCGGCGTGCCTCGAACAACATCACACCGGTCGCAACGGCGAGATTGAGCGAGTCGGCACGCCCTGCCTGAGGAATGCGTGCGAGCGCATCGGCCTCGCGGGCAAGTTCGTCCGGAAGCCCGGATTGCTCGTTGCCCATCAGAATGACGACCGGTTTGCGCTTGTAGTCAATCGTGCGGTAGTCGACGGCGCCGGCAAGATGGGTCGCGACAATCTGCCCTCCGCACTTGGCCTTCCAGCGAACGAACTCCTCGACCGAAGTCTTGACCAGCGGCATCGCAAACAGCGAGCCCATGGTGGCCCGCACGGTCTCCAGCGAGAAAGGATCGGTGCAGTCGCCGATCAGGATGACACCGGAAGCACCGGCCGCATCGGCGGTACGGATGATGGTTCCGAGATTGCCGGGATCGCGCACGCGGTCGAGCGCGACCCAGGTCTCGTCCCTACCGAGCTGCACGTCCTTCAGCGCCCTGAACTGCTGCTCGAAGACGCCCGCTACCATCTGCGGGTTGTCGCGGCGCGTGATCGCCGACATCACCTTCTCGTTGACCTCCAGCACCAACCCGCCGGCTGCTACGGTGCGCGCGGCAACCTTCTCGACCAGCGGCTTGCCTCGTCCGGCTTTGGAATAGACGAGGATCTTGATGGTCCACCCGAGATCGAGCGCGTCGATGACGAGCTTCAGACCCTCGGCCATGAAGCTGCGCGTCTCGTCGCGTGTCTTCTTGAGGGAAAGTGCCTTGATATCCTTGACGATCGGATTCGAAAGGCTCGTCACTTCCTTGACCTGGCCGACGCGGCGCGGCCCCTGTTCGCGAAGGTCGTCGTTCATTTCGGCACCCATCGGCTGAAAAGGGAGGTTGAAAGCGCCCGACCGGGCGTCTTGCCGTCGAGTCCGGCTTCACGAATCACCAGTTCGCCGGATTCCACCAGCCCGCCCTTGCCGCGCATCGTCTCGCGCATGAGTTCATGGATCGAATAGAAGCTTGCGCGGATCGAGTAGGCGGTCAGCACCAATCCGAGCGCCTTCGGAGCCAGGATTTCCCGGCAGATGTCGAGCATGGCCGGCAGATGATCGAAGAGCTGCCAGACCTCGCCGTTGGGGCCTCGGCCGAATTTCGGCGGATCAGTGAGGATGATGTCATAGCGACTGCCACGGCGCTCTTCGCGCTGGATGAACTTCATCGCGTCATCGCAGATCCATCGGATCGGTGCCTTTTCCAGCCGACTCAACGCCTGGTTCTCGCGCGCCCAGCCGATCGCCTTCTTCGAGGCGTCGACGTGGGTGACCTCCGCCCCGGCCGCGGCCGCGACAAGCGATGCGACGCCGGTGTAGCCGAAAAGATTCAGGACCTTCAGCGGCCGCCCATGACCTTCGATCCGCTCCTTCATCCAGCTCCAGTGTGCGATCTGTTCAGGGAAGACCCCGACGTGGCGGAAGGAGGTGAAGCGGCCGAGAAAATCGACGCCAAGGAGAGAGAGCGGCCAAGTTTCTCCGAGGGCCTCGCGCGTGAAACGCCAGCGCCCCATGCCATCCTCATCGGTGTCGCCCGTGAAGATCGCATCCGCCTTGTCCCAGACGTGGGTTGGCAGCGCCTTTGGCCACAGCGCCTGTGCCTCTGGTCTGATGATACGATAAGGACCGTATTGCTCCAGCTTCGCGCCGTCGCCGCTGTCGATCAGATGGAAGTCCCCTGCCCCCATACTCTCGAGGATGAGCGGAACGTGCTCGGCCGGGCGCTCACCGGCCCGGATCTGCAGCACGCGGGCAGGCTCGTCTGCCTGCGCCGGTGAATTCTCGGACACGATTTTCGCGGCTGGTCGACGGACGACGTCACGGCTCTTGCCGGAGCCGGCCCTCGTGACTGCCACGGCGGGAGGTTTCCCGCCTCTCGGTCCCTTGCCGCCCGGTCCCGCCGGCTTGCCGCGGGCCGGCCGGCGCTCTTTGTTCTTCACGCCTTGGTCCTGTCTTTTCGATCGTCCAGTGATCGCGTGCCCATAGCATCACAGCGACGTACGCGAAAGCGCTTTCGGTCCGTGAGGGTTCTTCGACGGCGCAAGCTTATTTGGACGGCAACTGCGGCAGATCACGACCTGCGACCTGCTCCGCCCGCGCTTTGTGTTTTTCAGCCTCCACCTGCCATTGCTGGGCGGAGCGCGATTCCGTCCGGGCGCGCTTGCGGTACTTGCGTTGCGAAAACCATACGACTGCGCCGCCGATCACAATTCCGAGCATGACGGCCAGGAACAGGAAGACGAAGAAAGGCGCGGAGAGCGAGAGGACCGCGTCCTCCGGACGAAAGGGATTAAGCGCGAGCGTTACGCTCTGGCGATTGGCGACGGACAACACCACGAGAACGATGCCGAGCGGAATAAGCACTACCAGATTTACGATCTTCTTTACCATCGCTCACTCTCCTCGGCAGACGTATTCGCAGACCAGCCGGTTGCCCTGCCGCATGCGCTCGGCCACTCGGCCGGGCCGCGCGTTCAGTCCCCGTCCTGGTCGCCCATGCCCGGGTTCAGGCGTTCGCGCAATTCCTTGCCGGTCTTGAAGAACGGCACCCACTTCTCCTCGACGAAAACCGACTCACCGGTTCGTGGATTTCGTCCCGACCGCGAGGGGCGGTTCTTGACCGAGAAGGCGCCGAAGCCGCGAAGCTCGACGCGGTTACCAGCGGCCAGCGCATCGGTGATCTCGTCCAGGACGGCATTGACGATGTTCTCGACGTCACGGTGATAAAGATGCGGATTTCGCGCCGCGACGATCTGCACCAGTTCCGACTTGATCACGCTCGCCCCCTGAGATTGTGGTTTCCAGCAATAGGGGGCCAAGGTGCCAAACTAAAAAAGCAGCGTCAAGAAACAACTTAGCCGGAACTCCGCAGCGCGACATCAAGGGTGACAACCTTACCCTCGGGCGAGGCGGACTTGCATTCGCGGTAACAATTTCCATATTGGCATGCGATATTATTAATGCGATGTGTCGTGTCGGTTGCGGCAGGCTGCGGGCGGGGCCATTCCCGCGCGATATTGAATTCTGGGACAGGCCTGAGACATGCTGAACAGGGTAGACGAAAGTGCGGCAACTGCCGGCCTTCAGCCGGCCGCGCGCGCCTACCAAAGGGCGGTGGCGCATTCGGCACGCGTGCGCCAACTGAAGGTTCTGCTTCCCGTCGCGGCAGTCGTCATCTCGCTCGCCTTCATCGCCGTATCGGTCGTTCGAGCCTACCTTCCCGAAAACGTGAAGATCGAATCCGCGCGGATCGAGAACGGCAAGGTCGTGATGGAGAAGCCCGCAATCTCCGGCCGCAATTCCGATGGCATCAGCTATTCCATGCGCGCCGAACGCGCCCTTCAGGACATCAAGAATCCGAATATCATCTCGCTCGAAACAATCGCGGCGGCGGTTCCGATCGACGACAAGACCATCGCCCGCGTGATCGCCGAAAGCGGAGTCTTCGACCGCTCCACCGATCGGCTCGATATGACCGCTCCTTTCACGATCAAGCTCAGCACTGGTATCGAGGCTGCCTTTCAGTCGGCGCATCTCGACATCAAGGGCGGCAGCATGGAAACCAAGGATCCCGTCGCCATAACCGCAAAGGAAGCCTCGATTGTTGCGCAGTCGCTCAAGATGACAGATAAGGGGCGAGTGATCACCTTCGCGGGAAAGGTTCGGGTCCACATCGAACCGTCCGCCATCCGTAAATCGGACAACTGAGAGCCGGTCCAGTCATGAAAGACAAACGTCAGAATTCAGTTTTGGTGGCTGGGCTGCTGATCGCCTTCGGCATATCCGCCGTAGGGTCGGCGCCGGCCTGGGCGCAGGCGACGAAAAGCAATCTCGACGGCCTGAAGCTGTCAAACGACAAGCCGATCCAGATCGAAAGCGACGAGCTGCAAATCCGCGAGCAGGAGAAGGTCGCGCTCTTCAACGGCAATGTGAAGGTCGTGCAGGGCACGACCGTCCTGCAGTCGGGCAATATGACGGTTCATTATCGCGGTGACAGCGCCTCGGTGACCGGCGGCAATGCCGACATCCAGAAGATCGACGTCACCAACAAGGTCTTCCTATCGTCTGGGACCCAGCAGGCCACCGCCGAAAGCGGCTATTTCGACATGGACCGACAAGTGTTCGTGCTTGAGGGCGACCGGGTGGTTCTGTCGGAAGGCCAGAACGTCTTCGTCGGCTGCAAGCTGACGGTCCAGATGAACACCGGCGAAGCGAAACTCGACAGTTGCGGTGGCCGGGTGCAGATCCAGCTCGATCCGAAATCCCAGAAGAAATAACCGGACCGGTCGGCACGTGAAAATTCCTTTCGCCTCAGCACTGTCCGGCGCGCTTCGGACGCGGCAGCCGAGCCCCGACGAAACGCGTCTCGACAAGACCCGTTACCAGGGAACGCTGATCGCCCATGGCCTGACGAAGAGCTATAACACCCGTCGCGTGGTCAACGGGGTGTCGCTGGTCGTGCGCCGAGGCGAAGCCGTGGGGCTGCTCGGGCCCAACGGCGCCGGCAAGACGACCTGCTTCTACATGATCACCGGGCTGGTGCCCGTCGATGCCGGCACGATCGCCATCGACGGCAACGAGGTGACGGCCATGCCGATGTATCGGCGCGCACGCCTCGGTGTCGGCTACCTTCCGCAGGAAGCGTCAATCTTCAGAGGGCTGAGTGTCGAGGACAACATCCGAGCAGTCCTCGAGGTCCATGAGCCGAACCGCGACAAGCGGGAAGCCAAGCTCGATGAACTTCTCTACGAATTCCACATAGAGAAGCTGCGCAAATCCGCCGCCGTCGCACTGTCCGGCGGGGAGCGTCGCCGCCTGGAAATCGCCCGCGCCCTTGCGACCGACCCGACATTCATGCTGCTCGACGAGCCCTTTGCCGGCGTCGATCCGATCTCCGTGTCGGACATTCAGAACCTCGTACGTCACCTGACGGCGCGCGGCATCGGCGTACTGATCACCGACCACAACGTCCGCGAGACGCTCGGCCTCATCGACCGGGCCTACATCATCCATGCCGGCGAAGTGCTGACTCACGGCCGCGCCAACGACATCGTCAACAATCCCGATGTGCGGCGGCTTTATCTCGGCGACAAGTTCAGTCTCTGAGCAGCGTCGCTGCCGAGAACGATTCCCCGGCTGTGCCGCTTGACCAAACCCGATAAAAAAGCAATTTTTGGGCCAGTTGGAATTTTCCGTTGCAGCCGAGGGTGCGGGCGGGAGAATTTCGCGGGAGCGACAGGGGAGTTTCGCGTCCATCATGGCTTTGTCGGCTAACCTATATCTGCGCCAGAGCCAATCCTTGGTCATGACTCCGCAGCTGATGCAGTCCATCCAGCTGCTCCAGATGACTCATGTCGAACTCGTGCAATTCATCGCCCAGGAAGTCGAAAAGAACCCCCTTCTCGACTTCGCTCCGGAGGATAACGACGGCGGTTCTGAGCCCATGCGTGGCGAAGAGGCAGTCGCATCGTCCGAAACGGCGATCGCGGAAGAATCGAGCGGTCCTGCGAGCGACTGGTACGAGAACGGCAAGGGACCGTCTCTCAACGACAGTCTGGACACCAATTTCGACACGGCACTCGCCGACGAAGGCGTTGCAACGCGTGCCGACGCGCCGGAGCTTCTGGGACAATGGAAATCGATGCCGGGCGCCGGCACAGATTTCGGCGAAGGCTACGATCTCGACGATTTCGTCGCCGGGCAGGTGACCTTGCGGGATCACCTGAGCCAACAAATTCCGTTCGCATTTCCGGATTCGGCCGACCGCATGGTGGCGCTGACCCTCATGGACCAGCTCGATGAAGCAGGCTATCTGCGCGCCGATCTCGGGGAGGTTGCGGAACGCTTCGGCGGAACGCCCGAGCGGGTGGAGCACGTGATCGGCGTTTTGCAGACTCTCGATCCTCCCGGCATCTTTGCCCGTTCCTTGAGCGAGTGCCTCGCAATTCAGCTCAGGCAGCGTGACCGTTTGGATCCCGCGATGGCGACACTGGTCGACAACCTCGAGCTCCTCGCCAAGCGAGACTTCGCGACCCTCAAGAAACTCTGCGGCGTCGACGAGGAAGACTTGATCGACATGCTCTCCGAAATCCGCGGGCTGAATCCGAAGCCGGCGAGCGGATTCGAGACGAACGCGAGCGAACCGGTGGTTCCCGACATCATCGTCCGACCAGCCAGCGACGGGGGCTGGGCTGTGGAGCTCAATCCTGACGTCCTTCCGCGGGTACTGGTCAACCAGAGCTACTATGCCAAGGTATCCAAATGCCGAGACGCCAAGGACGGCGACCAGGCCTTCCTTGCCGAATGCCTGCAGAACGCCAACTGGCTTACCCGCAGCCTCGATCAGCGCGCCAGAACCATCCTGAAGGTCGCAAGCGAGATCATTCGTCAGCAGGACGCCTTTCTGCGCCATGGCGTTGACCACCTTCGCCCACTGAACCTGCGCACAGTCGCGGATGCGATCAAGATGCATGAATCCACGGTCAGTCGCGTCACTTCCAACAAGTACATGCTGACCCCGCGCGGCCTCTTCGAGCTGAAGTACTTCTTCACCGTTTCGATAGCCTCTGCCGAGGGCGGCGACAGCCATTCGGCGGAAGCGGTACGGCACAGAATCCGCACGCTGATCACACAGGAAAACCCGGAGGCGGTCCTTTCGGACGACGACATCGTCAGCGCCCTGAAGGACAGCGGCATCGACCTTGCGCGACGCACCGTCGCCAAGTACCGCGAGGCGATGAACATTCCCTCGTCGGTACAACGTCGACGCGAAAAACGCGCACTGGCAAAGGTGTCTACAAGCTGAGTGCACCGTCTGCCGATTATTAAGAATCGGTTAGCGGGCCGTTGACTCTCGCGCAAAGCTTGTCTAGAAGCCCGCCCCGATTGGCAAAGGAAACGACCCCGAGTTATCCCCAACCTCCGTCCAGCGACAGCCCGAGCGGGCGACATTGCTGCGTGAAGAGCTTGGATGCAGACGGCGGTTGACGTAAACTGGTACCCGCAAATCACAATAAGAAGGGAAACTCCATGAGTGTGCGCGTATCCGGCAAACATATGGAAATCGGCGATGCCTTCCGGCAACGGATTGAAGAACGGATCAGGGAGACGGTAACCAAATATTTCGACGGCGGGTATTCCGGCCAGATCACGGTAACGAAATCCGCGGCCGCGGCCGCACCTTTCGTCGCCGACTGCCTGCTCCACCTCGACTCCGGCGTCAACCTGCACGCCACCGGCTCCGCAAATGACCCGCTGATTTCCTTCGACATTGCCACTGACCGCATCGACAAGCGGCTGCGCCGCTACAAGCGGAAGCTCAAGGATCGCCATCCGAACAACGGCGCCGGTGCGCCAGTCGAGGTCGCCTACACGGTGATGGATGCCGTGTCCGACGAGCATGAGGAAGTTCCCGAGGATTACGCGCCCACGATCGTCGCCGAGAGCTCCAAGCAACTGCGGACCATGTCGGTTGCAAGTGCAGTCATGGCCCTGGACATGACAGACGAACCCGTGCTGTTGTTCCGCAGCCCCGGCAGCGAACAGATCAACATCGTCTACCGTCGCAACGACGGGAATATCGGATGGATCGACTCCGCCAAGGTCAAAGGCTGAGCCTAACCGGAAACGGCGGCTCACGCCGTTTCCTTCCCCTTTGATTCGGCGGCATGAAGGATTTTGAAATGGCCTTGGCAGATTTGCTGCAACAAGATGCAGTTGTCCCCGCCCTCAGGGTAAACTCCAAGAAGCAGCTGCTTCAGGAACTCGCCGCAAAAGCCTCAAAACTCACGAACATCCCCGAACGGGAAATCTTCGACGTCATTCTGCAGCGGGAGCGCCTCGGCTCCACCGGGGTCGGCAACGGCATAGCCATCCCGCATGGAAAGCTGAGCAGCATCAAGAGCATCACCGGCGTTTTCGCCCGGCTCGAGACGCCCGTCGATTTCGAGGCGCTCGATGACCAGCCGGTGGACCTCGTCTTCCTGTTGCTGGCGCCCGAGGGTGCAGGTGCCGACCATCTGAAAGCCCTGTCCAGGATCGCACGCGTTCTGCGTGACCAGGATCTCGTCGCCAAGCTCCGGGCGACCGAATCCGCTTCGGCGATCTATGCCTTCCTGAACGAAGAACAGGCCAACGCCGCCTGATATCCTCCCAAAAGAAAGGGCGTCAGGTTTTCACCGACGCCCCCCTTTCCAGTAGAGACCGGAGTAGAATCAGGCTTCCTTCCCTGCAGCCGAGGCGGCATTGGCCTCCGGCTGGGCTTCGGCCTTCTGGCCGCCCTTCGCGACACCGACCATCGCCGGGCGCAGAACGCGATCGCCGATCGTAAAGCCCGCCTGCACCACCTGGACGACCGTGTTGTTCGGGACATCGGGATTGGGAATCTCGAACATGGCCTGGTGGAAGTTCGGGTCGAACCTCTGGCCCTGCGGCTCGATCTTGCGGACACCATGCCGTTCAAGCGTCGAAAGCATGCCGCGTTCTGTCATCTCCACACCTTCGATGAGCGCAGAGAGACCGGCGTCGGCGGACGCGCGTGCCTCTTCCGAGACGGCCTCCAGAGCGCGGCGCAGATTGTCGGAGACGGCCAGCATGTCGCGGGCGAAGCCGGTGACTGCATAAGCCTTGGCATCCTTCACGTCGCGCTCGGTACGGCGGCGCAGGTTGTCCATTTCGGCGGCAAGCCGCAGGAAACGATCGCGCAGTTCGGCATTTTCGGCTCTCAGTGCCTCCAGGGGATCGACTTCCGCCTTCGACGCTTCGGCTTCCCCGTTCTGCTGCTCGTCGATCTGGTTTTCAGCGACAGTGGCGTCAGGTCCGTTTTTCTTGGTTTCGTCGGTCATGACGTTCTCCGATTGAATCTCGTTTGGAATTCGTGCCCGATATCAGGGTTTAAAAGCAAAAAATCAAGGCTCCGGTGCGATATCGCGGCGGGAACAGCGATCGACCCGTCGACAAGCCTAACGCTTGGACCGTGAAAGGCGCGCCATGAGCTGCGCGGTGTAGTCGACCATGGGAACGATGCGGGAATAGTTGAGCCGCGTCGGACCGATGACGCCGACAGCGCCTACGATCCGCTCGTCGCTGTCCCTGTACGGCGCGACGATCAGCGAAGAGCCGGACAATGAGAACAGCTTGTTCTCCGACCCGATGAAGATCCGGACACCGGGGCCGCTTTCTGCGAGATTGAGGATTTCGATCAGGCTTTCCTTGCGCTCCAGATCGTCGAAAAGAAGACGCAGCCGGTCGATATCCTCGGCGCCCGCCACCCCTTCGAGCAGATTGGCGCGACCTCGGACAATGAGCCGCGTCGGCTTCTCCACCTCTGCCCCACCGGACCACACGGCGAGACCACGCTCGACCAGGTCCTGCGACAGCGCGTCGAGCTCACCGGCGACCTGCTCCCTCAGCTTGACGAGCTGGCCTCGCAGTTCGGGTAGTGTCTGCCCAGCGAGGTTCGCATTGATGAAGTTGGCCGCCTCGGTCAGTTGCGATGCCGTCACGCCTGCGGGCAGGTCGATGATGCGATTTTCGATTTGGTTATGTTCGCCGACCAGCACCGCCAGCGCCTTTGTGGGCTCCAGCCGGATGAATTCCACGTGCTTCAGGATCTGGTCGCTCTTGGCGGCGATTACCAGCCCTGCCCCGCGGGACAGCCCCGAAAGCATGCGGCTCGCGTCGGTGAGCAAGTTTTCCAGCGGCTGATCGGCATCGTGAGGACGAATCTGCCGCTCGATGCTCTTGCGTTCGCTCTCCGACAGATTGCCCACCTGCATGAAGGCGTCGACGAAGAAACGCAGTCCCTGCTGCGTCGGCATCCGGCCGGCACTGATATGCGGCGCGTATATGAGCCCGAGATCCTCGAGATCGCTCATGACATTGCGTACGGAGGCGGGGGAAAGAGACATCGGCAGGAGGCGCGAAAGGTTGCGCGAACCGAGCGGTTCTCCCGAGTCGAGATAGCTTTCGACGATGCGTCGGAAGATTTCACGCGAACGGTCGTCCAGCGCGGAAGATATCTCTTTGACCGGAGTATTCGCCATGACCGTTACGATGCAAACCCTGTTCGAACAATGTCCTAGGCGAATATAGTCACTTGCCGTCCGATCACAAACGGGAAAATCCCTGTCCCGCCCGGGGTGAAACGCCGGTTTTTCTTTGCAAATCGCAGCGCCCGACCGTAGAAGGCCATAGAAAGTTTCAAGGAGAAGCCAATGCGGCCGTCAGGCAGAAAAACCGACCAGATGCGCAAGATTTCGTTCGAGCGCAATTTCTCGAAGCATGCGGAAGGTTCCTGCCTCGTGAAGTTCGGAGACACCCATGTGCTCTGCACGGCGAGCCTCGAGGACAAGACGCCGCCGTGGTTACGCAACAGCGGCAAGGGCTGGGTGACTGCCGAGTACGGCATGCTGCCGCGGGCCACCGGAGAGCGCATGAAGCGGGAGGCGGCAGCCGGCAAGCAGGGCGGACGAACCCAGGAAATCCAGCGCTTGATCGGCCGCTCGCTGCGCGCCGTCGTTGACCTGGAAGCGCTCGGTGAACGCCAGATTACCATCGACTGCGATGTCATACAGGCGGACGGCGGCACCCGCACCGCCTCCATCACCGGCGGCTGGATTGCTCTGCACGACTGCCTGAAATGGATGGAAGCGCGCAACATGGTCAAGGTCGACAGGGTGCTCAAGGACCATGTCGCAGCGATCTCCTGTGGTGTATTCGCAACCCAGCCGGTCATCGACCTCGACTACCTCGAAGATTCCGCCGCGGAGACCGACGCCAATTTCGTCATGACCGGAAGCGGCGCGATCGTGGAAATCCAGGGCACGGCGGAAGGCACCCCCTTCACCGAGGACGAGTTCCTGACGCTGATGCGGCTTGCGCGCAACGGCATCGGCGAACTGGTGACCCTGCAGAAGCAGGCGATCCTCTGATTGCTGCCGCAAGGCACGGGAGCAGACTATGTCCACCGAGCTCGAAGGTATTCTGGAAACGGCGCTCTACGTCTCCGACCTTGAGGCGGCCGAGGATTTCTATGGCCGCGTGCTCGGGCTGGACGTCGTAATCCGGCAGGAAGGACGGCACGTCTTTTTTCGCTGCGGTGCAGGCATCCTGCTGATCTTCGATCCTTCGGCGACCGCGCACCCAGCGCCGGCCGATGCTTTTCCCGTACCGCCGCACGGCGCGACCGGTCCGGGGCACGCTTGCTTCCGGGTCTCGCGTGAGAAGATGGATACCATCATTGCCCGGCTCCGGGCGGGCGGCGTCGCGATCGAGGCCGACTTCCACTGGCCGAACGGCGCCCGGTCGATCTATTTCCGCGATCCGGCCGGCAACAGCCTGGAATGTGCAGAGCCTCGTCTCTGGAATCTCGAATAGGACTTGTCGCATGCGCAAACTTGAAACCAAGACCATCGTCGTTGCCAGCCACAACGCCGGCAAGATTGCCGAGATTGCCGATCTCATCGGGCCGCTCGGATTCTCCGCGAAATCGGCGGCCGATCTGAAGTTCGAAGAGCCGGAGGAGACCGGAACCACCTTCGAGGAAAACGCCGCCATCAAGGCGCTCGCTTCGGCGAAGGCTTCCGGTATGCCGGCCCTTTCCGACGACTCCGGACTGGTGATCGACGCCCTCGACGGCGCGCCCGGTGTCTATACCGCGAACTGGGCCGAACGCGAGGACGGCAGCCGTGATTTCGCCATGGCGATGGAAAAGGTCGAAAAGGCCCTGCAGGACCGCGGCGCGACCGCACCGGACGAGCGCAAGGCGCGCTTCGTCAGCGTGCTCTGCCTCGCCTGGCCCGACGGCCACACCGAGACGTTCCGCGGCGAGGTCGAAGGGACCGTCGTCTGGCCCCCGCGCGGCACTTCCGGTTTCGGCTATGATCCGGTCTTCCAGCCGGCCGGGCACGAGAGAACTTTCGGCGAGATGGCGGCACAGGAAAAACACGGCTGGAAGCCCGGACAGGCGACCGCATTGTCGCATCGCGCCCGCGCCTTCAAGCTTTTCGTCGAAACCTGCCTGGAGGCCTGACACCGGTATGTCGGACGCCGCACCGTTCCTTCTTCCCGACACGGGCGAACCCGGCTTCGGCGTCTATGTCCATTGGCCGTTCTGTGCAGCGAAGTGCCCTTACTGCGACTTCAACAGCCATGTACGCCACCAGCCCGTGGACCAGCCGCGCTTCGTCGCGGCCTTCCTGCGGGAAATGGAGACCATGCGGCGTCTCAGCGGCCCGAAGACGGTCACCAGCATCTTCCTCGGCGGCGGAACGCCATCCCTCATGGAGCCGGCGACCGTCTCAGTAATCCTCGAGGGGATCGCTCGGCACTGGCATGTGCCGGACGGCATCGAAATCACCATGGAGGCCAATCCTTCGAGCGTGGAGGCGACCCGGTTCCGCGGCTACCGGTCGGCGGGTGTCAACCGCGTCTCTCTCGGCGTCCAGGCGCTCAACGACAAGGATCTGAGATTTCTCGGCCGGTTGCACGACGTGGCGGACGCGCTGAAAGCGATCAAGCTCGCCCGCGAGATCTTCCCGAGGATGTCCTTCGATCTGATCTATGCGCGTCCCGGCCAGACCGTCGAAACCTGGGAACCGGAATTGCGGCAGGCGATCTCCTATGCCGTCGACCATCTGTCGCTCTATCAGTTGACGATCGAGGAAGGCACACCCTTCTTTGGCCTGCACAAGGCAGGCAAGCTCGTGGTGCCGGATGGCGACCTTTCCGCAGATCTCTATGAGGCCACGCAGGAGATCACTGCCAGCGCCGGGCTGCCGGCCTACGAGGTCTCGAACCACGCCCGGCCGGGTGCGGAAAGCCGCCACAACCTCACCTACTGGCGCTACGGCGATTATGCTGGGATCGGGCCCGGTGCCCATGGCCGCCTGTCGCGGGGACGGGAGAAGCTTGCGACCGCGACCGAACGCAATCCCGAAGGCTGGCTCGCCGCCGTCGAGCGCGACGGCCACGGCATGGTGGACCAGGAGGTCCTCGGTACCGACGAGCAGGCCGACGAACTGCTGCTGATGGGCCTCCGCCTGAGAGAAGGCGTCGACCTCGCCCGCTGGCAGCAGCTCTCCGGCCGCGACCCGGACCCGGCGCGCGAACAGACCTTACTGGAACACGGCTTTATCGAGCGGCTCGGCAATTCCAGACTGCGTTGCACGCCGAAGGGGATGCTGATCCTCGATGCCGTCGTCGCCGATCTCGCCTGCTAGCAAAAAAGGGAGGATGCCAGTGCCCGTTGACGACGCCTTCTCCCAACACGACATGGCAATCCTCTACGACAGCTTCAACGGCGACGGCCCCGATCGCGAATTCTATCTCCGACTTGCGGGCAGTCCTTGCCGCATTCTCGATCTCGGTTGTGGTACCGGCTCGCTGACGCTTGCCCTTGCCCGGCGCGGGCATGCCGTGGCCGGGCTGGACCCGGCTGCCGGCATGCTCGCCGTCGCGAGAGCCAAAGACACTGACGGTATCGTCGAATGGATCTCCGGAAGTGCAATGGACTTTGCACTCGGTCGGGAATTCGACCTCATCATCATGACCGGGCACGTCTTCCAGGTGTTTCTCGATGACTCGGAGGCGGGCGCGGTGCTCTCTGCCGCACGCCGTCACCTTGCACCCGGCGGCCGGCTGGCCTTCGAGAGCCGCAACCCGCTCGTGCGGGAATGGGAGACGTGGAGCGAGGCGCGTACTCGGAAAAGGGCCGACATCCCAGGTCCGGGCCCTGTCGAGGTCTATTACCAGGTACACCATGTCGATGCGGAGCACGTGACCTTCGATACGGTCTTCACGCTCATCGAGACTGGCGAACGGCGAACGAGCGCAAGTACCTTACGCTTTCCGAGCCGGGACACCATTGCCCGACTTCTCGACGAGGCCGGCTTCAGTACCGTCGACTGGCATGGGGATTGGAAGCGTTCCCCACTCACCCCGCAGGGTCCCGAGATCATCGCTATCGCGAGACGCTAAGGCCTCAGACACGAGATGTACGGGCGATCAGCCGGCGCCACAACCTACCATCGATGGCGAGAAGCCCGAGCCCGATCGCCAGCATTCCGACGAAGTGCCGTGGCGCGAGTCGCTCGCCGAGCACCAGCGCGCTCAAGAGGATCGCGCTCGGCGGGATGAGGATCGTGACCAGCATGATATTCGTCGCACCCGCCGTCGCAAGAATCCTGAAAAAGAGAATGTAGGCGAGTGCGGTCGAGAGTACGGCGAGCCCGAACAGCGCCGCCCACGCCTCAGGCCCCGGAAGCGGCAGGGCGAAGGGGCGATCGATGAACAGCGTCACCGGCAACAGCAGCAACGACGAGGCCGTCACCTGGCCGGCGGCCGGCAGGAGTGGCGGCAACCCCATGCGGCGGAAACGGCGGCCGTAGACGCTGGCAAAGGCGTAGCTCAGCGCCGCACCGAGGACGGCAAGTTCGCCCCAGGCGTCGCCACCGAGGTCGCCGAGCACGGCTGGCCCGATCATGATCACAACCCCGGCGAGGCCGATCAGCAATCCCGCCACGCGGTTCACTGTCAGCTTCTCGTCTTCGGTCAACAGATGTGCGACGAGAACCCCGAAAAGTGGCGTGGTGGCATTAAGGATCGCCGCGAGCCCGCTTGCGATATGGATCTGCCCCCAGACGATCAGCGTGAAGGGAACGGCGTTGTTGAGAAGCCCCATGCCAAAGAAGGAAAGCCAGGCGTCACGGCTTTTCGGCACGGCGATCCCCGACAGCCGGACAACGATCCAGAGCGTAATCGCCGCCAGCAGGACCCGAGCCGTCACGATGGTGAGCGGTGGCCAGACCTTGACCAGAATTCCGTTGAAGAGAAAGGATCCGCCCCAAAGCAGCGAGAGCCCGAGAAGCATCAGCCATTCCGTAGTCGCCATTTCTCTATGCGCCATAGCAATCTCTCCTTTTCCGAAAAGATCGCAAATCCCGGGGACGCCCACCACCCGATTTCCGCCGCTGGCGAAACGCGGATCCGGCGAGCGGGACACGACAAGGCACGAAAGGCTCAGCCTCAACGCCGGTTCATGCCGGCTTTGCGACTACGTGAAGCCATTCCGTCGCCACACCGTCGTAGCCACCACCATGTGCGCATTCGACGACCGGTTCGGCAAATCCCTGCATCCTGTACTGATGGATGAGCCATTCCGGCGCCGGCCGATTGTAATAGCGGCCGAACCGGTCGCAACCCTCCTGCTGCCCTGCCTTGAAGCTCGCATAGAACAGTCCGGACGGGCGCAGGGCGCGGCGGATTTTCCCAAGTACCGGCGGCAGCTCCACCAACGGCACGTGCAAGAGACAGGCGTTGGCCCAGACGCCATCATAGGCAGCGCTGGCGTCGAGCTCGGAGAAGAGCATGACCCGCACCGGACGGTGAAGCCGTATTTCGGCCTGCTGCGCCATAGCCGCCGAGCCGTCGGTCGGTATAACGTCGAAGCCTCGCGCGAGCATGGCGGCGCTGTCGTCGCCGGCACCGCAGCCAAGCTCGAGAATCCGCGAGCCGGGCACCAGCGCACCAAGAAAGGCTTCGAGCCGGTCATGTGGCAAAGATCGCCGGCGTCCGGCATAAGAAGCCGCATTCGCTTCGTAGAAGGCAAGCGACGGATCGCGAGGCATCGTGTCTCCTACGGCTGTCTCAGAAAGCGAAAGGCCGGCGTCTCCGCCGGCCTTGCCTCATGCGTTGTTCTCGTTGATCAGCCGCTTGAGAAGCTCAATCTCGTGGCTGAGCTTGGTATCGGCGCCGATCATCTCCTCGATCTTCCGGACCGCGTGCAGCACCGTGGTGTGGTCGCGTCCGCCGAAACGGCGGCCGATCTCCGGGAAGGAGCGAGGGGTCAGCGTCTTCGACAAGTACATCGCGATCTGCCGCGGCTTTACAATGACCCGGGTGCGACGATTGGATACCAGTTCCTGGCGCGAAACGTTGTAATGGCGCGCCACGACCCGCTGGATATCCTCGATGCGGACGCGCTTCTGTTCTCCCGCACCCACCAGATGGGCGAGCAGTTCGTCCACCCGTTCGACCGAAAGGTTCGGCTCGAACGACCGACGGAAGATCAGCTGATTGAAGGCGCCTTCGAGATCGCGGCCGCTGCTTGCGACACTGCGCGCCACATGCGCCAGGATCTCGACGGGAATGTCCAGCGAGCCGTCGTCCTTCTGCGCAGCTTCGAGCCGCTTCTTCAGCATGGAGAAGCGCATCTCGAAATCGGGCGCCTCCATCTCGATCGCAACACCGCCCTGCAGGCGCGAGCGAACCCGCGGGTCGAGCGACTCCAGCTCCCAGGGTGCGCGATCGGCGGCCACGACCACCTGCTTGGCGCTGTCGAGCAGCGTGTTCAGGAGGTGGCAGAACTCGTGCTGGATCATCTTGCCCTGCAAAAACTGCATATCGTCGATGATGAGCAGGTCGATGTTGCGCAGCGAGTCCTTCAGTGTCAGCGCGTCGTTGTCGCGGATGGCGGTCGCGAAGCGCCACATGAAATATTCGGCCGTCAGATAAACGACACGCGGCGCCCGCGGGCTCTGGATCGCAGCATTGGCAATAGCCTGCAGCAGATGGGTCTTACCGAGGCCAACCGACGAATGAATGAAGAGCGGATTGAAGCGAACGGCACCGGCGCCAGCCTCGGCAATGGTCTTGGCCGCTGCGAGCGCGACACGGTTTGAGGCGCCTTCAATGAAACCGTCGAAGGTAAAACGAGAGTCCAGCGGCGAACCGAACAGCGGTCCGGGCGGCGCCGAGCGGGGAGCCGCGCCCTGGTGGGCGGAAGCCTGCCCGATCTGCTGGGGAGTGGAGGGCTTGCGAACGGTGGACGACGGAACGGTCTCGGAAACTGGCTTATGATGTTCGTCCGGCGCCTGTGGGCGCACGCCGCGGCTTGCGCTGCGCACGACGATCTCCACCTTCAGGATGCTCGCGTCCTCCTGCTGGAGGATATTCGTGATCAGGTCCAGGTAACGGTTGTTGATCCAGGACTTGAGGAAGGTCGTGGGGACCGACAGTCGCAGAACGCTTTTCGAAGCCGAATGCAGCTTCAGGCGGCCGAACCAACTCGCATAGACATCCGGCCCGACCTGAGCCTTCAGCCTGGCACTGAAGCGCTCGAACAACACATCTTGCGTTGCCACAGACGAGTCCTCCGCCGCTTCAGAACGAACAATACCCGTCGTCTCCCGTGCATGGTTCCCGTCAACCGCTGCACCGGCCGTCAGTGAATTAATTTGCATTTTGCCGCCTTCCAAAAATTACCTTCGCCGAACAGTGCAATCTTCCCGCCCAGCTGCCTTTGACTGCCCGTGGTGCCTCTCGCAAGAAAACAGCACACCTCACGAAAACGAGGCCAGATCCCATGCCAAGCGGATCAGGCACCCTGTCGTGACGGCCCAAGGCCAGTCCCCCTTTTCATTCATCAAACTCGCCGATCGCCCACCCTCGAAACGGACATTCGGCCGCGCCTTCACCTACTCCCTACTACTTTCGCCAGCCCCTGAAACTGTGCGCAAACTCACCCCGTCGCAATCCCAGCGGATTGCGATGCAAGGTCAAACACTGGATGAAAAAACGGAATCAGAACCATTCCGCTACGAGAGCCACCGGGACATTTCAGCACCTGACCAGCAGTTGCAGACCGCCCCCGGAGGTCAACTCCGTGCCTCTCGTTGGAAGCCATTTAGGCAGGATCAAAAGCCAAGATCAACAGTGAATTTTACCCAAAATTAAGTTCGAACCATTGACTCCCGAGCCGATTTTTGTCCGCCACAATCGAGGAAAAAAGAATCGCTGTTGAATCAAGGGGATTCAAAAACGAAGGGGCGCGAAGGCCCTTTGCGACAAAAAAAATAAAAATTCGCTTGACTCGAAACTGGTGGCGCCTGCCGTTAAGTGAAGAAGAGGCCCTCCACATCACCTCTGATAAGCTCTTGTTTTTATTGGATTTTTCTTGTCACCATAATGACATTCTGTTGTCAACGTGACAGACCAATGACAACGATATGAAAGAAAACACGAAAAGCCCGGCTGGACAGCCGAGCTTCGCAAAAAGTGGCGATATTGTGTCTTAAATTAGACAGCCAGTGCCTTAACGCGCTGGGCAAGACGCGAAATCTTGCGCGATGCGGTATTGGCGTGCAGGACACCCTTGGTCGCCGCACGATGCAGCTCGGGCTGGGCGGCCTTGAGAGCTTCACGCGCTACGGCAACGTCGCCGGTAGCGATGGCCTCTTCGACCTTGCGAATGAAACCACGAACCCGCGAACGGCGAGCCTTGTTGACTGCAGTGCGGCGAGCGATCTTGCGGGTCGCCTTCTTCGCCGAAGTGGTATTGGCCATGGATGCCTCTCTTCGAATTCTAACCAAACTCCGCCATCGCCGCATCGGGTCCTTGCGACCTACGCATTCAGCAATTCGGGAGCAATCGCGGAAAAGCCAGAAGCTTTCCTAACTGTGGGCGGGCATATAGCGGGAAAGCGGACCGCCGTCAACGCGCAATTTCGCGAGGACTGCGCCGCGCCAGCCGCTCTTGCCATCAACGGTTCTTGAATGCCGCCTTGCGCTTCTCCACGAAGGCCGCCATGCCCTCCTTCTGATCCTCCGTCGCAAAGAGCGAATGGAAAAGACGCCGTTCGAAACGCAACCCCTCGGCCAGCGTCAGCTCGAAGGCGCGATTGACGCTCTCCTTCGCCATCAGCACGGCGGGAGCGGAGAGGGTCGAGATCTTCTCGGCCGCAGCGACCGCCTCCTCGAGCAGGCGCTCGGGCTCGACCACCCGCGCTACTAGCCCCGAGCGTTCGGCTTCCGCGGCGTCCATCATGCGGCCGGTCAGGCAGAGATCCATTGCCTTCGCCTTACCGACAGCGCGGGTCAGACGCTGCGAACCGCCCATGCCGGGTATGACGCCAAGCGTGATTTCCGGCTGACCGAACTTTGCCGTGGTCGAGGCGATGATGAAGTCACACATCATTGCAAGCTCGCAGCCACCGCCGAGCGCGAAGCCGGAAACGGCGGCGATCATCGGCTTGCGAAAGCCCGCAACATCCTCCCACCCGCTGATGAAATCACCGAGATAGGCGTCGACGAAGTCGAGGGACTGCATCTCCTTGATATCGGCGCCAGCGGCGAAAGCCTTTTCCGAGCCTGTGAGCACGACCGCGCCGATGTCGCCGTCCTTCTGGAAGCCCGCGAGCACCTGGCGCAATTCCGCCATCACGGTCGAATTGAGCGCGTTCAGCGCCTGGGGTCGGTTGAGCGTTACGATCGCCACACGACCGCGGACCTCCACAAGCAGCGTCTCATAAGTCATTCCAATCTCTCCCTTGGTCGGTAGCTATTTCTGGCAACAGCCGCAATAGAATGTCGAGCGGCCGGCCTGAACGATGCGCGCCACGGTACCGTCGCATTCCGGGTTGGCGCAAGCACGACCTTCGCGGTCATAGACACGGAAGGTGTGCTGAAAGTAGCCGAGCGTGCCGTCCGTGCGAATGTGATCGCGCAGCGAGGAGCCTCCGGCAGCGATCGCGTCGGCGATGACGGCGCGGATCGCCTCCACGAGCCGGACGAGCTCCTTCTTCGGCTTGCCGGTCGGCGTTGCCATCGTCCCCGCCGCCCGCATCGGCGAAAGCCCGGCGCGCCAGAGCGCCTCACAAACATAGATATTGCCGAGTCCCGCTATATTGCTCTGGTCGAGCAGTGCCGCCTTGAGCGGCTGGCTGCGCCCGGAAAAACGCGCGGCTAGACCTTCCGCATCGAGAGCATTGCCGACCGGTTCGGGGCCGAGCTGACGGAACGCGGGATAATTGTCGAGATCGACGCGCGGCACGAGATCCATGAAGCCGAAGCGCCGTGGGTCATTATATATGACGCGCACGGCACCTCGCGCCCCTTCGATATGAAAGACGACGTGATCGTGCTTCTCGTCCTTCGAGCGGGCGTGGTGGAAGGCTCCAGGCAGTTCGTTCTCCGCCTCATGCTCAACCCTGAACGAACCGGACATGCCGAGATGGGCGATCACCGTCTCCCCGCTGTCGAGGTCGATCAGCAAGTACTTCGCCCGCCGCCCGAGCCCGACGATACGGGTGCCGGAAACACGATCGGAGAAGGCCGTCGGAAACGGAAAACGGAGATCGGCGCGGCGCAATTCCAGACGGCCGATGCGCGCACCCTCCATCGCCGGCGCAAGCCCTCTCCTGACCGTCTCTACCTCTGGCAATTCCGGCATTGCTGGCCTATCTTTCTGTTTCAACCACGCTTCTTGTGGTCTATAGACCAGCGCGAAGGTGTCGCAGCCGGTACCGGCGAGACAGATAGCGTGCCTTGGACGATTTCGCTATGGTCACCCGGCCATAAAGGACAATGGAGCGAGCACATGGCTGAAACCCGCACGACCGCCGAGGGCGGCATGGCGACATCGTACGGCTTCCGCGATGTGCAGGAAGGCGAGAAACAGAGTCTCGTCAACGACGTCTTCCACAAGGTGGCCAAGCGCTACGACATCATGAACGACGTCATGTCCGCAGGCCTTCACCGAGTCTGGAAGAACGCCATGGTCGCAGCACTCAACCCCCGCAAGGATCCGGCATACAAGGTACTCGACGTCGCCGGAGGAACCGGTGACATCGCCTTCCGCATCATCGAAGCCTCCGATCGCCTCGCAAACGCGACCGTTCTCGACATCAACGGCTCCATGCTCGCCGTCGGCGCCGAAAGGGCTACAAAAAAAGGGCTCTCCGACAATATCACCTTTGTCGAGGCAAATGCCGAAGAACTGCCCTTCGAGGACAACAGCTTCGACGCCTATACCATCGCTTTCGGTATCCGGAACGTACCGCATATCGAGGTCGCGCTGAAGGAAGCGTATCGCGTACTGAAACGAGGCGGGCGTCTCCTCGTGCTCGAGTTCTCGGAGGTCGACATGCCGCTGCTCGACCGGTTCTACGACGAGTGGTCGTTCAAGGCGATCCCGCAATTCGGCAAAATGATCACAGGCGACGCCGAACCCTACCAGTATCTCGTGGAGTCCATCCGCAAGTTCCCCAATCAACGCGACTTCGCAGCGATGATTTCAAAAGCCGGATTTTCGCGTGTCACCTTCACCAACTACACCGGTGGTATCGCCGCGCTGCATTCCGGTTGGAAGCTCTGACCTATGAGGGCATCCTCCATGAAGTCCCTCCGCGGCCGGGCGCTCAAGGCTGACAACGCACGATGAGCACGATCGGCGCATATTTCCGCCTGGCGCGGGTCGGTTGGGTTCTGGTGCGCGAGGGTGTAATATCCGCCCTGCCCTCCGAAGGCCTCCCGCCGATGCTCGTCTTTGCCCAGTCGGCCGCCGGGCTGCTCGCCCGCAAGCGCGCGATGCGCGAACGACGCTCGGATCGTCTGTCGAAGGCGGTGGCCCGGCTCGGCCCATCCTACGTGAAGATCGGCCAGTTCCTCGCCACCCGCCCCGACGTCGTCGGCGCGGAGATCGCGGAAGACCTTTCCGGCCTGCAGGATCGGATGGACTTCTTCCCGACCGAAGCCGCCAAGAATTCTATCCGCGAGTCGCTCGGACGTCCCGTCGGCGAACTCTACGCCTCCTTCGATGAACCGATCGCTGCCGCCTCGATCGCACAGGTCCACCTCGGTGAGGTCGAGACTGGCCAGGGCCGCCGGAAGGTTGCGATCAAGGTCATCCGTCCCGGTGTTCGCCGGCGCTTCGCCGCCGATCTCGAGGCGATGTACATCGTCTCGCGCCTGCAGGAACGTTTCTTGCCGCATATGCGGCGGCTGAAGCCGGTCGAAGTGACGCGAACGCTCGAGCAAACCACCAAGGTCGAGATGGACCTTCGGCTCGAGGCCGCCGCCCTGTCCGAGCTTGCCGAGAATACGAAGAGCGATCCGGGCTTCCGGGTCCCCGCCGTTGACTGGGAACGCACCGGGCGTGACGTCGTCACCATGGAATGGATCGACGGCATCAAGATGTCCGATGTCGAGGCACTCAGGGCCGCGGGCTACGACCTCAACGCGCTTGCCGACACGCTGATCCAGTCCTTCCTGCGCCACACGCTGCGCGACGGCTTCTTCCATGCCGACATGCATCCCGGCAATCTCTTCGTCGACGAAAGCGGCATGATCGTCGCCGTCGACCTCGGGATCGCCGGTCGGCTCGGCAAGAAGGAGCGACGCTTCCTGGCGGAGATCCTCTACGGCTTCATCACCCGCGACTATCTGCGCGTCGCGGAGGTGCATTTCGAAGCCGGCTACGTTCCCTCCCACCACAATGTCGCGAGCTTCGCGCAGGCGATCCGCGCCATCGGCGAGCCGATCCACGGCCAACCAGCTGAAACGATTTCGATGGGGCGGTTGCTGACGCTGCTCTTCGAGGTCACCGAGCTCTTCGACATGGCGACCCGTCCCGAGCTCGTGATGCTGCAGAAGACCATGGTCGTGGTCGAGGGCGTGGCACGTATGCTCAATCCACAGTTCAACATGTGGAAGGCCTCCGAACCCGTCGTCTCCGGCTGGATTCGCGACAATCTCGGCCCCAAGCGGATCGTCACGGACCTGAAGGATGGACTGCACGCGGCCGTTCGGCTCGCCGAGGCGATCCCCGAGATCGCGGTGAAGACCGAGAAGTTCCATGCCGAACTGATGGCGATGAGCGAGAACGGCCTGCGCCTCGACCGGGAGACCACGGACGCAATCGGCCGGTCCGAGGCCCGCCACGGCAGGCTCGGCCGCCTGGCGCTCTGGGTCATCGCGGCATCACTCGTCTACATCGCTGTCCAGATCAGCTGATCCGGCGCCCGCACGGCATCACAGGACCGGTGTGCGAAAATCGATTTCGATTTGCCGTGCCTTGCGCTAGGTTCGCGCAAACGAGCGACCGGACCATCAGATGAGCTTATCCGCCAAACGCATCCTCCTTGTCATTTCCGGCGGCATCGCCGCCTACAAGAGCCTTGACCTCATCCGTCGACTGCGCGAGCGCGGCGCGACGGTCCGGCCGGTCATGACGCGAGCCGCGCAGGAATTCGTCACCCCCCTTGCGGTCGGCGCACTCTCCGCGAGCCATGTCTACACCGACCTCTTCTCCCGGGAAGACGAGCAGGACGTCGGCCATATCCGTCTTGCGCGGGAGTGCGACCTCATCGTGGTTGCCCCTGCCACTGCCGACCTGATGGCGAAGGTGGCCAACGGCCTTGCCGATGATCTTGCCTCGACCGTGCTGCTTGCGCGCTCGCGTCCCGTCCTGATGGCTCCGGCGATGAACCCCATGATGTGGTCGAACCCGGCAACGCGTCGTAACGTTGCACTGCTGAAGGAGGACGGCGTGACCTTCGTCGGCCCTGCGCAAGGCGAAATGGCGGAGGCCGGCGAACGGGGGCTCGGCCGCATGGCCGAGCCGCTCGATATCGTTGCAGCGGCGGAAGCCCTTCTGGATAACGGTCCGAAACCACTCGCCGGCCGGACGGCAATCGTCACGTCGGGGCCGACGCATGAACCGATCGACCCGGTCCGCTATATCGCCAATCGCTCGTCCGGACGGCAGGGCCATGCGATCGCAGCGGCGCTGGCGAAGCTCGGCGCAGAGGTCACCCTCATATCCGGCCCCGTGGCCATTCCAGATCCCGCCGGTGTCACCACGCTTCATGTGGAGAGGGCAGAAGAGATGCGTGACGCGGTTATTTCGCGCCTGCCGGCAGATATCGCGGTCATGGTCGCGGCCGTCGCCGACTGGCGCGTGGCGACCTCCGCCGGCCAGAAGATCAAGAAGGCACCGGGGGAGGCTCCTGCTCCGCTGCAGCTTACCGAGAATCCCGATATCCTCAGAACGATAGGACACCATGAGAAGCGCCCGACGATCGTGGTCGGCTTCGCCGCCGAAACCCAGGATGTCGAGCAGAACGGCCGCATCAAACTCGAAAAGAAGGGTGCCGACCTGATCGTCGCCAACGACGTCTCGCCGGGAACCGGCGTGATGGGCGGCACGCGCAACCGCGTGAAACTGATCAGCAAGTCGGGGGTCGAGGAATGGCCGGAACTCGACAAGGATGACGTCGCCGAGCGTCTGGCAAGCTGGATCGCCGAGCACCTGAACCAAGGAGCACTTCGATGAGCCTCTTCGAACGTGCGGACTTCGACGCCTTCGTCACCGGCTTGGCTGGAGTGACCCTCGTGGACCAATGGGAGTCACGCGTCGCCAAAGTCGGCGACAAGGTTTTTGCGGTCTTGAACGACGACGGCGCCAAGATCGCATTCAAGGTCAGCGAGGAGAGCTTCGAGATCCTGACCGCGCTCGACGGCGCCGGCCAGGCGCCCTATTTCGCCAAGCGCAAGTGGGTCGCCGTCTCACCGACGGCGCCGCTGTCAGATGATGAACTGCACCATTATCTCCACCGCTCCTACGAGCTTGTCGCCGCCGGCCTTACGAAGAAAGTCAGGGCGGAGCTTGGTATTCCAGTCTGAGAAGAGAGCGGCCACTCAGCTCGCCATCGCCGGCGGCAGCACAACCGCACCGTCAGCTGACGGTTGGAAACGGACAACTTCGATCCCCTTTTCCGAGAGTGTCACCGCGCTACCGGCCGGAATCTCCATCCACGCATCGGTATCATCGTTGAGCGGCTCGGAAACGAGGCAGTGCCCGCCCTCCCCCATCGGCGCGGCGAAGAGGGTCGGCGCATAGGCATCGGTCGCGTAGCGCACCGCATGAAGCGTGTGCCCGTCGGAGAAGGCGGCGGTGAACCGTACCTTTGCGCTGCCGGTCAGATTGAGGCTCAGCTGCTCGACAAAGCCTATCGCCTCGGCCATGGCGGCGAGCGGCCGCTCGCGCATGCCGAACTGCAGCGCGAGCAGGAACAGAAGTTCGGAGTCGGTCGTGCCGACACGAGCATTGAAGTGTTCGTCGTCGAGCATCGATTCCATCGATCGGCGCAGGCGATCGAAGTGGTCGATCTGACCATTATGCATAAAGGACCAGGTGTCGCAGACGAAGGGATGGCAGTTGTCCCGACGCGTAGAACCGTGCGTCGCCGCCCGGACATGCGCCAGAAAGAGCCGTGAACGGATCTGCCGCGCCATACTCTTGAGATTGCAGTCGGACCAGGCGGGCAGAACATCGCGGAAGCGTCCGGGTTCCGGGCGATCTCCATACCAGGCGATGCCGAAACCGTCTGCGTTGGTCGCCGTCTTCGCGCGGGTTGCGCAATGGGACTGCTCTATGAGGGAATGCGCGGGAGAGGTGACGAGCTCTTCGAGATAGATCGGTTGACCGCGATAGGCTGCCCAGCGACACATGCTGCAATAGACTCCGGATGCGTTCCGCCAATGGCGGCAAGGGATTAACTATTTTTGCCTGAATTGGATAACGAAAGCTAAATAGCCCATTCGCGGCCGAATTTTGACTGGCCGGCGCGATCACATTTTGCGCCGGAGAATTGCGTTCTGTGAACACTGCGTTCCGGGGAACGGTCTTCGCCACCCGCCGGATTTCCCTATATTGGGGGCAACTGAAATTCCGCTCGAAAGGAGCAATTCAATGTCCATTCGACCTGTGAAACATGAAAGTCGCGCCACGCCGACGATGGAAGGAGCCGGTGTCAAGTTGCATCGGGTCTTCGGCTTCGGCGATCCGTCGATGACCGATCCCTTCCTGATGATGGACGATTTCCGCAACGACAATCCGTCGGATTACCTCCGCGGCTTTCCGTGGCATCCCCATCGCGGCATCGAGACCATCACCTACGTCCTTGCCGGCACCGTCGAACACGGCGACAGCCTCGGCAATCAGGGCCTGCTCGGTGCCGGTGACGTGCAGTGGATGACGGCGGGAAGCGGCATCATGCACCAGGAAATGCCGAAAGGCGACTTCGCCGGCAGAATGCACGGTTTCCAGCTCTGGGCGAACCTGCCGTCGTCGCTGAAGATGACGGCGCCGCGCTACCAGGACATCAAGAGCGCGGACATTCCCGTGATCGTCGACGATGACGGCACCGCAGTCCGCGTCATCACAGGAGACTTCTGGGGCAAGACCGGTCCCGTCGACGGTATTGCCGCCGAGCCCGTCTATCTCGACATCTCGGTGCCGCCGGGCAAGAGGAAAAGCTTCCCGGTCGATACCTACCGCTCAGCATTCGCCTATATCTTCGCCGGCTCGGGCACCTTCCGCGACGCCTCGAAGCCCTTCGGCGTGAAGGTGGAGAAGGAGTACCAGGGCCAGGAACTCAACATCCGGGATCTTTCCGGCAACCGCACGCTCGTCGTCTTCGACACCGGCGACGAGGTCACGGTGCAGGCCGGCGAAGAGGGTATCCGCTTCCTTCTCGTCACGGGCAAGCCGATCCGCGAACCGGTCGCCTGGCACGGACCGATCGTCATGAACACCCGCGAGGAACTGATGCAGGCGATGCGCGATCTGCAGAACGGCACTTTCATCAAAGCCGATCACTGAAGGCAGCAATGCGACGGCGCCGGGCTTCACGCCCGGCGCCGTCGGATATCGCGTTCGACACTGTGGCGATCCGCTCTAGGTTCCATAGAAGAGAACCCGAAAGGAGGCGCCGATGCATATCGACGGGCAATGTCACTGCGGTTACGTGCGGTACGAAGCGGACGTCGACCCTACTCAGGTTTCGATCTGTCATTGCACGGACTGCCAGTTGCTGACGGGAAGCGCCTACCGTGTGACGGTCGCCGCGACCCGCGATCGTTTCACCGTTCGCGGCAATGCCCCGAAGGCCTACGCAAAGGTCGGCGACAGTGGTGCGGTGAGTGTGCAATACTTCTGCCCGAAATGCGGATCGCCAATCTATCGTGCCAGTGGTGACGCGAATGACGCCCGGATCGGCATTCGCATCGGCACGATCCGCCAGCGCAGGCAACTGACGCCCAGCCGACAGTTCTGGTTGCGCTCGGCGTTGCCGTTCATCCATGACCTCCGTGCCTTGCCCGGGAAAGACGGAGACTGAAAGCAAGAGACCGAACTCGCCGACAAAAGGACCGCACTGATGAAGGAATTCCCGCTTGCCAAGGTCTACCAACTCATCGAGCCCGGTCCTGTCGTCCTCCTGACCACCTCGGAAGCCGGGCGGCCGAACGTGATGACCATGTCCTGGCACATGATGATGGAATTCACCCCGCCGATGATTGCCTGCATCGTCAGCGGTGCCGATCACAGCTTTCACGCCCTGCAGCAGACGGGGGAATGCGTGATCGCCATCCCGACGGTCGAGCTTGCCGGGAAAGTCGTCGCGGTCGGGAATTGCTCCGGCCGGGACACCGACAAGTTCACGACGACCGGGCTGACGCCGCTGCCCGCCGAGGAGGTGCGCGCACCACTCATAAGCGAATGCTTCGTCAATCTCGAATGCCGCGTGGTCGATCAGGGCTTCGTCACGCGCTACAATCTGTTCGTCCTGGAGGTGGTGAAGGCGTGGTATGACCCCGCCCAAACGGCGCCGCGGACCATTCATCATCGCGGCTACGGCACATTCGCCGTCGACGGCGAGGAAATAACGTTCGACTCGCAGATGCCCTGACGGTCTAACCGGTTACGGCGCGCCTTCGCCTCTCCACAGCGCGTGAAAGTGGTGCACCGGCCCGTGCCCGGAGCCGACGTTCAGGGCGTCCGCGGCATTGATCGCTGCGGCGACGTAGGCTTTTGCGACAGCGACAGCCTCTTCCGGCGACGCTCCCTTGGCAAGCTCGGCGGCAATCGCGCTCGACAGCGTACAGCCGGTGCCGTGCGTGTTGCGGGTCGCAACGCGCGGTGCCTCGAACCAGGTGAGGCCCGCCGCAGATGCGAGTACATCCGGACTGTCGATTCCCGGAAGGTGTCCCCCCTTCACCAAAACCGTCTTCGCGCCAAGCCGCATGAGGCGGAGCGCCTGACCGGCCATTTCCTTCCGGTCGCGAGCCTCCGGTTCTCCGAGCAGGGTCGCAGCTTCCGGCAGGTTCGGCGTGACGACTGTCGCGAGCCGCAAGAGCCGTCTCGTGAGGACCGTCACCGCCTCTTCTACGAGCAGTGACGCGCCGCCCTTGGCGATCATCACCGGATCGAGAACAACCGGCGCCTCGCGATGACGAGCAAGTACATTGGCCACGGCTCCCGCAATCTCAGCATCGGCGATCATGCCGATCTTTACGGCGCTCACGCGGATATCGGCGAAGACCGTCCGGATCTGCTCCGCGACGAATTCCGGCGGCACGACGTGTATGCCGGTCACGCCTTGGGTGTTCTGCGCCGTCAGGGCGGTTGCCACCGCCATACCGTAGACGCCCAGCGCCGAAAAGGTCTTGAGATCGGCCTGTATGCCGGCACCGCCTGACGGATCGGAACCGGCGATCGACAGGACATTGGCAATCGCTGCCACCGGCGAGCTCCGCCCTGCCATATTGTGAATGTCGGTCATCTTCAGCCTCTCCGTGGCCGAGAGGTCACAGGACTTCGGCTTTGCAACCTGCGCCCGAAACGACTCCCTCCGCCAGCATGATCTGGTTCAGGTTCAAAGGGTCCTTCTCAGCCCGCCTGTCGGCAGACGCCCCTGTCTCTCTTTCCTCTCGCACAGAACGCCGCGGCTGTCACCCAGACTGGGGCAGGACGGTTGCCGCCGGAAGGCGAAACTGGCACTCTGCATGACGCTGGCAGAGCCCACCCAGGCAGCATTTTGGAGCCGTCGCGCGCATGAGTAAGGGCCGATTCAAGATTGCGAACACTGCGTTTTTCGGCGTGACCGCAGTGACTGCCGACACGCGACACAGCTTCCCGCGCCACACACACGACGCCTTCGGCATCGGGATCATCCGACGTGGTGCGCAGAAATCCCTGAGCGGGCGCGGCCTCGTCGAGGCCGGTCCGGGAGACATTATCACCGTCAATCCCGGCGAGGTGCACGACGGCGCACCGATCGGAGACCACGGTCGTTTCTGGCAGATGCTCTACCTCCTGCCCGAGACAATAGCGGCCGCGACACTGGACATCACCGACGGCGGCAGGGGAACGTTCGAGTTCGAACATCCGGTCATCCGTGACGCCCGCCTCGCGGAGAGATTTCAACGCTTCTTCGCCACCACGACGGCAGAAACCGGAACGCTTCTCAAGGGAGAAACGGACCTTCTGGCACTCGTCGCCTCCGTGTTGCAACCTCGCGCGACCACAGTCGCGGCGAAGAGTGCCAGCATCCGACGCGCTGCAATACTGCTCGATGACGACCCCGCACGTCCGGTGACCCTCGGCGAACTGGCACAGGACGCCGGCCTCGGCAAATTTCAGCTGCTTCGGGCCTTTGTACGGCAGACCGGTTTCACGCCGCACGCCTACCAGATCCAGAGGCGGATCGACATGGCACGACGCCTCATCGACGCTGGCTCTCCGCTTGCGGAAGCGGCGGTCGCAAGCGGCTTCGCCGATCAGAGTCATTTGACCCGTGCCTTCGTCCAGCGATACGGGTTGACACCCGGCGCCTATGCTGCGGCCGTCCACTGAGCGCCAGCTGCAATTCTGTTCAAGACCGGCGACCGTGTTCCGGTGTCTGCTTTGCCCTCCCATGCAAGGAGAACTGCAATGACCCCTGAATACCTCATAACGTCGCTGATCATCATCCTTCTGCCCGGCACGGGCGTCATCTACACGATTGCCCATGGCCTCGGCGCTGGCTGGCGCGCGAGCGTGATCGCCGCCTTCGGCTGCACGCTCGGGATCATTCCCCATGTCGCGGCGAGCATCACCGGTCTAGCCGCCCTCCTTCACGCAAGCGCCCTCGCCTTTCAGGCCGTCAAGTATCTCGGGGTCGCCTATCTGCTCTTCATGGCATGGGGCATATGGCGGGACGAGGGTGTGCTTCAGGTTACCTCGGCCCGTGCATCATCGAGAGCAAGCAAGATCATCCTCGACGGCCTGCTCCTAAACATCCTCAATCCGAAGCTGTCGCTTTTCTTTTTCGCCTTCTTGCCGCAATTCGTTCCGGCGAACATGCCGAACGCATCCCTGCACATGCTGGTGCTGGCCGGCGTCTTCATGGGGCTAACCTTCGTGGTTTTCGTGGGCTATGGCGCTTTCGCCGCAGCCACGCGGCGCCACGTTATCAGCCGACCGCAACTGCAGCTGTGGCTACGCCGGTCGTTTGCCGGCACTTTTGCAGCACTCGGATTGCGTCTGGCGATCGCCGACCGGTAGGAACTCACGCCGCCTTGGCGACGTGATATTCCTTGATGGCGACCATCTTGATGGCAGGGTACCGCTCCGCCTCGTAGCGAAGCGAAAAAGCGTCTTGCGCCATGAACACCGGATCGCCATCAAGATCCCGGCACATGTTGCCGCGCTGCTGGGTCATGAACTTCTCGAGCTCGCCCGGCTGATCGGCGGAAATCCAGCGGCAGACGGAGAAACGTGGCATGTCGAAGGAAACCGGCAGGCCGTATTCCGCAGAAAGCCGCTCCTTCAGGACGTCTAGCTGCAGCGCGCCGACCACGCCGACGATCGCCGGCGACCCGTCTTCCGGCTGGAAGAGCTGCACCACGCCCTCTTCCGCCATCTGCTGCAAGGCTTCCTTCAGCTTCTTCGCCTTCATTGCGTCCTCAAGACGAACGCGACGCAGGATTTCCGGCGAGAAATTCGGCACGCCCTGGAAGACCAGCGGCTCGCCCTCGGTCAACGTGTCCCCGATCCGCAGCGTGCCGTGGTTTGGAATTCCGACGACGTCCCCGGCGTAAGCGGTGTCGGCGAGCTGCCGCTGGGAGGCGAAGAAGAATTGGGGAGCCGTGAGCCCCATCTGCTTTCCGGTACGCGACAGCCGCGCCTTCATGCCGCGCTCCAGCTTGCCCGAACAGATGCGGGCAAAGGCGATGCGGTCGCGGTGGTTCGGATCCATGTTGGCCTGAATCTTGAAGACGAAGGCCGTCATCCGGTCTTCGGCAGCGTGCACCGTGCGGATGTCAGCCACCTGGTCGCGCGGCGGCGGCGCGAACGCGCCGAGCGCATTGATGAGGTCACGAACGCCGAAATTGCGCAGCGCCGAGCCGAAGAAGACCGGCGTCATGTGGCCTTCGAGAAAGGCCTTGCGATCGAACGGCCGGCAGGCCTCGCGGGCAAGCTCCAGTTCCTCGATGAAGGCTTGCCGTTCATTCTCCGGCAGGTGTTCGGCGACGCTCTGCGGGCCATTGACCTTCAACGGTTCGACTTGGGTGTCGGAGCCGCGGAACGTGTTGTCTGCCAGATTGTAGGAGCCACAGAAGGTCTTCGAGCGGCCGACCGGCCAGGTGACCGGTGCAGTGTCGAGAGCGAGCTTCTCCTCGACTTCGTCGAGGATCTCGAAGGGATCGCGGCTTTCGCGGTCCATCTTGTTGACGAAGGTGATGATCGGAATGTCACGCATGCGGCAGACTTCGAAGAGCTTCAGCGTCCGCGGCTCGATACCCTTGGCGGCATCGATGACCATGACGGCGGCATCGACCGCCGTCAGCGTACGATAGGTGTCGTCGGCGAAGTCTTCGTGACCGGGTGTATCGAGGATATTGAAGACCTTGCCGTCGTATTCGAACGTCATGACCGACGTCACGACCGAGATGCCGCGCTCGCGCTCGATCTTCATCCAGTCCGAACGAGTCTGGATACGGTCCTTCTTCGCCTTCACTTCGCCAGCGAGCTGGATCGCCCCGCCGAACAGCAACAGCTTTTCGGTGAGCGTCGTCTTACCGGCGTCCGGGTGCGCGATAATCGCGAAGGTGCGGCGGCGGGATACCGCCTCTGCAAGCGTTTCAGCCATGAGTGTGAATCCTGTGAATTGCCGCGTATCTAGCGACTAAAGGTCGGCATTGCAATTGACCTCGGGAGATCGTGCGCAAAGTAATGGAAGCATGAACATCCACAACGACATTCACCCGACCGTCAAGCTCGCCCGTCTTCCCCATGGAGAGGACATTCCCCTGCCCTCCTACGAGACGGCGGGAGCGGCCGGCATGGACCTTCGAGCGGCCGTGACCGAGGGTTCGCCGATGACGCTGGTGCCCGGCCAGCGGGTTCTGGTTCCGACCGGTTTCGTCATGGAAATCCCCGAAGGCTTCGAGGCGCAGATACGTCCGCGGTCGGGACTCGCTTTCAAGAACGGCGTCACTTGCCTCAACACGCCGGGTACCATCGACAGCGACTATCGCGGTGAGGTGAAGGTGCTTCTCGTCAATCTCGGCGGTGAGGTCTTCGAAATCGCCCGCGGCATGCGGATCGCTCAGATGGTGATTGCACCGGTCACTCAGGCGCTCGTCACGGAAGTCACGGAGACCTCCACGACCGTGCGCGGTGCAGGCGGTTTCGGCTCGACCGGCGTCTAGACGACCGGCGGCAGACGACGTTTGACGGTCGTGGACTTGATCATGGCCGTGTTCGTCTGGGCACGTTCCGCGATCCGGTCGAGTATACGATCGAGATCGGTCATGCTGCGCAGGGCCATACGGCAGATGAAGCAGTCGTCACCCGTTACCTTGTCGGCCTCCGTAATCTCCGGCGTCTCCTGAATGATCCGCTCGACGATATGCAGCATGCCCGGCAGTGGCCGAACCCGGACGATTGCCTGCAGCGGATAGCCGAGCGCTTCCAGCTCCACATCCGCACTGTAGCCAGTGAGCACGCCGCGCTCTTCGAGCCGTCGCAACCGCTCCGAGCAGGCCGGGGAGGAGAGCCCGGCGCGGGCGGCAAGTTCCTTGAGCGAAAGACGAGCGTCTCCGGCAAGCGCTTCGACGATCTTCCGGTCGGAGCCATCCAGAAACTGAAGGAAATGTGTACTCACCGGCATTTATCCTAACTTTATTCTGCCATTAGCATTATACACCTCATTTCGAGAAAGAAAATCCGCATTCGTCTTCACTAGACTGCAGCCATCCAAGGAGGTTGCCATGTCCCCTATCATCAAGAGCGGAATCCTCGATATGACCGTTGCCATGGTGCTGTCCGGCACCATCGGCTGGTTCGTCCTGAAGTCGGGGCAGTCGCCCGTCAATATCGTCTTCCTGCGTTGCCTGATCGGCGCTCCGGTTCTCGCGCTGCTTGCACGCCGGGCGGGCATGCTCACTCTGCTCGACTGGCGCCGCCTGCTCTTGGCCATACTCGGTGGCGTCGCACTCGTCCTGAACTGGCTCGCCCTCTTCTCCGCCTATCCGCTCGCCTCCATCTCGGCGGCAACGATCGTCTACAATGTCCAGCCCTTCATGCTCGTCGGTCTCGGCGTTCTCCTCCTCGGCGAAAAGGTCTCCGCCAGCAAGCTCGTCTGGCTCGGGCTCGCCTTTGCCGGCATGCTGGCCATGACCCTGTCCGGCCCACCGGTGGAAGGGAACGCGCAGGGCAACTATCTGCTGGGCATCCTGCTCGCGGTCGCCGCTGCCTTCTGCTATGCCGTCGCGGCCTTTGTGACCAAGCGGCTCAAGGGCACCTCCCCCTATCTGATCGCGCTCATCCAGGTGCTCACCGGCATTGTCATGCTGGCGCCCCTCGCCGACTGGCAAGCCCTGCCGTCTGTGCCCCGAGACTGGGCCATGGTGGCGACGCTTGGCATCGTCCACACCGGAGTGATGTATGCCTTTCTCTATTCGGCGATCCAGAAGCTGCCGGTCGTCCTGACCGGCACACTGTCCTTCCTCTATCCGGTCGTGGCAGTGATCGTGGACATGTCCGCCTTCGGACATGTATTGACGCCCGTGCAGGCGCTCGGTGGTGCTGCAATTTTATTCGCGGCCATCGCGACCACGCTCAATCTCGCGCCGAGAGTGCCTCTCCTGCCGAAAAGAAAGGTCTCGCAACGATGATAACCTGCTATCTCCGCTATGCGATCGATCCCTACAAGGTCAGAGAGTTCGAGCACTATGCGCGGCTCTGGATGCCGCTGGTCGAGCGGCTCGGCGGCACGCACCACGGCTACTTCCTGCCACATGAGGGCGCAAACAACATCGCGCTGGCGCTGTTCAGCTTTCCTTCGCTCGCCGACTACGAGGCGTACCGGCAGACGATGGCCGACGACATCGAATGCCAGTCGGCTTTCGCCTATGCGGACGAGACCCGTTGCATCCTCAGTTACGAACGGAGCTTCATGCGGCCGCTGTTCTGAGCCGTCAGCGCTGGGCTTCCGTTGCCATGCGCACAGCAAGCCCGGCAAGAACGGTGCCCATCAGCCAGCGCTGAATGGTCATCCAGAAGGGTCGCCCGGCGAGAAAGAGCGCGATTGCGCCAGCGCTCACCGCGATCATGGCGTTGACGGTGACGCTGATCGTGATCTGGGTAAACCCGAGAACCACCGATTGAACAAACACGCTGCCGGAAGACGGATCGATGAATTGCGGCAGCAGCGACAGGTACAGCACCGCAACTTTCGGGTTGAGCAGGCTCGTGACGAACCCCATCGTGAACAGGCGCCGGGAAGAGTCCTTCGGCAGCTCGCGAACCTGAAAGGGTGAGCGGCCGCCCGGTCGCAATGCCTGCCACGCAAGCCATGCGAGATAGGCGGCACCCGCAAGCCGCAGGGCGTCATAGGCATAAGGCACCGCGAGCACCAGAACGGTGATGCCGAGCGCCGCCGACAGCATATAGATGACGAAGCCGAGCGCCACGCCACCCAGGGAGACCAGGCCCGCTGCAGGCCCCTGGCAGATCGACCGCGACACAAGGTAAATCATGTTCGGTCCCGGAGTGAGCACCATACCGAGACAGATGAGACCAAAGGCGAGAAGCGAGGCGGTGGACGGCATGACGGGTCTCTTCGTTGAAGGATTGCACAAGTGGAAAGCAGAAGGAAACGACACCGGCAACCATGATCGTGTCACCGTTGCAAGTTTGCTGCTGATCGGTTAACCGTGCGAGCATTCGTTCATCCGACCGGGGAGCCCGCCATGACCGCCGCCACGCTGCTCGCCTACGCCGGCGCACTTTTCATCGCGGCAGCCATTCCCGGCCCCGGTATGACGGCAATCGTGGCGCGGGCGCTCGGCTCGGGCTTCCGTCCGACCTTCTTCATGGGGCTTGGGCTGATCCTCGGCGATCTCTGCTACCTGACGGCGGTCGTCCTTGGCCTCTCCTATGTGGCGCAGACATTTGTGACGCCCTTCCTCGTCATCAAATATGCCGGCGCCGTCTATCTCGGCTACATCGCCTACAAGCTCTGGACCGCCGGTCTGCTGCCGCAGGAGGTCCAGGCGCGCAAGGGCGGCGGCCTTGGTGCCTCCTTCCTCTCGGGCCTTTTCGTGACGCTCGGCAATCCGAAAACGATGCTCTTCTACGTCGCTCTGGTGCCGACGCTGATCCCGCTCGAGGCGATCGAACCGGCGGACTATGCCGCACTCGCCGGAATCACCTTCGTCGTTCTGATCGCCGTGCTCATCCCCTATATCGTGCTTGCGGCGCGCGCACGCACGCTGCTCAAGCAGCCTTCTGCGCTCAAGCTCCTGAACCGTGTGGCCGGCAGCATTCTGGCGAGCACCGCCGCCTATATCGCCGTCCGATCCGCCTGAAATAAATATCTGGGACCTTCGCCCGACCGGCGTGTTTTTTCTCCCCCGACGGCTTGCCGTAGGCAAAGGGTTCTAGCCGGGTGGGGACTTTGATCCTATTGTGCGCTCACCAAAACCGTTCTGCAGGGAGAGCACCATGTCCGACACGAAGAAACCCGGCCGCGGCCGTGTCTACAGCTCCATTCTCGAAACCATCGGCGACACGCCGATCATCCGGCTCGACAAGCTGGCGAAGGAAAAGGGAGTCAAGGCGAACCTGCTCGCCAAGCTCGAGTTCTTCAACCCGCTCGCCTCGGTCAAGGATCGCATCGGTCTCGCCATGATCGAGTCGCTCGAACAGCAGGGCAAGATCACCCCCGGCAAGACGGTGCTGGTGGAACCTACCTCCGGCAATACCGGGATCGCGCTCGCCTTCACGGCCGCCGCCAAGGGTTACCGGCTGATCCTCACCATGCCGGAGACCATGTCGATCGAGCGCCGCAAGATGCTCGCACTGCTCGGTGCCGAACTGGTGCTGACCGAGGGACCGAAGGGCATGAAAGGGGCAATCGCCAAGGCAGAGGAGCTCGTTTCCGAACTGCCCGACGCCGTCATCCCGCAGCAGTTCGAAAATCCGGCCAACCCTGAGATTCACCGCAAGACGACGGCCGAGGAGATTTGGAACGACACCGCCGGTGCCGTCGACATCTTCGTCTCCGGCATCGGCACCGGCGGCACCATCACCGGCGTCGGCCAAGTGCTGAAGGCCCGCAAGCCTTCGCTCAAGGTCGTTGCCGTCGAACCCGCGGACAGCCCGGTCCTGTCCGGCGGCAACCCCGGTCCTCACAAAATCCAGGGCATCGGTGCCGGCTTCGCTCCGAAGATCCTCGACACGACGATCTATGACGAGATCGTCACGGTGACCAACGACGAGGCCTTCGAGAATGCACGTCTCGTCGCCCGTCTCGAAGGCGTGCCGGTCGGCATCTCTTCCGGTGCGGCCCTCGCGGCGGCAATCAAGATCGGCCAACGCGAAGAAAACGCCGGCAAAACCATCGTCGTCGTGATTCCCTCCTTTGCCGAGCGCTATCTTTCGACCGCCCTCTTCGAAGGACTCGGAGGCTGAGGCACGCGCCTTCGCGATCCGCGATCAAGAATCATCTGCCGCTGATCCGGCCGTCCCTTCGGGCGGCCGGATCTTGATTGTCTACGCCGCCGCCGACAAACGCTCGGAGGGAATGCGATAGGAAATCGCCTCGGCGACATGGATCCGGCCCAGCCTGTCGGCGCCGTCGAGATCGGCAAGCGTGCGCGCGACTTTCAGGACACGATGATAGCCGCGGGCCGAGAAGCGGAACTTCTCCGCTGCATCGCGCAGGAGCTGGAGGCCGGAAGGATCCGGCTCGGCGAGCGCCTCGATCATCGCCGTGGAACAGCGGGCATTCGTGGCGACCCCCGGTATCCCGGCCGTTTCGAAACGCTCCCGCTGGCGGTCCCGTGCCCGCCGGACACGTCGCGCGACGTCCGCGCTCGGTTCAGCCGCCATCGGACGGATGAGATCCGTTGCCGCCACGGCCGGAACGTCGATCCGGATGTCGATCCGGTCCATCAGCGGACCGGAAATCCGCGCCTGATACTCGGTGAGGCAGCGCGGCCCTCTTGCGCAACTGTGTCCGGGCTCGCCCGCAAGCCCGCAGCGGCACGGATTCATGGCCGCAATCAGCTGGAAATCGGCGGGATAAGTGACGCGATGGTTGGCGCGGGCGATCACACACTCGCCCGTTTCCAGCGGCTGCCGCAATGCGTCGAGCACCTGCGGCGCGAATTCCGGCAGCTCGTCGAGAAAAAGTACACCTTTGTGGGCGAGTGACGCCTCTCCGGGCTTCGCCCGCAACCCGCCGCCGACGAGAGCCGCCATCGTGGCGGAATGATGCGGCGTGCGAAATGGTCGCCGGTCCGAGAGCTTGCCGCCGGACAGTTGCCCGGCGATCGAATGGATCATCGATACTTCGAGGAGCTCGGGTGCACAGAGCGCGGGCAGGATCGACGGTAAGCGCGAGGCCAGCATGGATTTGCCGGAACCGGGAGGACCAACCATCAGCAGGTTATGGCCGCCGGCTGCGGCCACTTCGAGAGCACGCTTCGCACTCTCCTGGCCGCGAATGTCGGCGAGATCTGGCAAATTGGCGGAAAGCGCACGGACGGCCGGTTCCGGCCGCGACAGGACCTGGGTTCCCCGAAAGTGATTGGCGAGCGCAATCAGGCTGCGCGGCGCCAAAATGTCGATCTCCGCCCCTGCCCAAGCCGCCTCGGGTCCGCTGTCGGCGGGGCAGATCAGACCCTTGCCAAGCGCGTTGGCGCCGATCGCCGCGGGCAATGCGCCTGCAATCGGGGCAATCGTTCCGTCGAGATTGAGTTCACCGATGACCACGTAATCGGAAAGCACGTCACCGGGAATAGCGCCGAGTGCCGCCATAAGGCCGAGCGCAATGGGAAGATCGAAATGCGAACCTTCCTTAGGCAGGTCGGCCGGTGCGAGATTGACCGTGACGCGCTTCGGCGGCAAAGCGAGCCCCGAAGCATGCAAGGCCGCCTGCACCCGTTCGCGGCTCTCGGCAACCGCCTTGTCCGGCAGGCCGACGATCTGCATGCCGATCTTGCCCGGCGCGACCATCACCTGCACGTCGACAAGAACCCCTTCGATGCCCTGAAATGCAACCGTACTGACACGCGCAACCATCGCCCGCCCCTCGATCTGCCCCCTGGCACGGCGGGAAAATACATCTTTCGCGCGCTGCCGATCGAACACTGACACGGATTTCGCGCAATGACAAGAACATTTGCGGAACAGAAGCGCGCAATATTCCCGCATAGGTTTTAGGTCGGTTGCATCCGAGAACAAACATCGTACGCCGTGGGCAGTGACGCCGCCCGGCAGTCTCAGGCGCGCTTTCTCTCGATTGCGTCCCAGAGCAGCGCGGCGATATCCGCTCCGCCAAAACGCTTCACTTCGCGGAGGCCGGTCGGAGACGTAACGTTGATCTCCGTCATGTAGTCGCCGATCACGTCGATGCCAACGAGGAGGAAACCGCGCGCGCGCAATGCCGGGCCGATGCGCGCACAGATCTCCCGCTCGCGCGGCGTCAATTCGGTCGCCTCGGCACGCCCGCCGACATGCATGTTGGAACGACTGTCAGTCTCGGCCGGTACGCGGTTGATCGCGCCCACCGGCTCTCCGTCGACGAGGATGATGCGCTTGTCGCCCTTGCGGACGTCCGGCAGATAAGCCTGCGCGATGAACGGCTCACGGAAGACCTGATGGAACATTTCCAGCAGCGAGGAAAAATTGCGGTCGTCGCGGGTGGTATGGAAGACACCGGCGCCACCGTTGCCATAGAGCGGCTTCAAGATGATATCGCCCATTTCCTCACGGAAGCGCGCGATCTCGTCGTTGTCGCGGGTAATCAGCGTCGGCGGCATCAGATCGGCAAACTCGGTGACGAATATCTTCTCCGGCGAATTGCGGACCCAGGCCGGATCGTTCACGACCAACGTCTTCGGATGAATCCGTTCGAGAAGATGGGTCGAGGTGATGTAGGCCATGTCGAATGGTGGATCCTGCCGGAGCAGGACCACATCCATCGTGGCGAGATCGACGCGCTGCGGCGCGCCAAGCGTGAAGTGGTCGCCCTTGACGTCACGCAGTTCCATCGGCTCGACGGTCGCAAAAACCCGCCCGTCACGCATGGTCAGCCTGTCGGGCGTGTAATGGAACAGGCGATAGCCACGCGCCTGTGCCTCGAGGCTCATCGCGAAGGTGGAGTCGCCAGCAATTCCGATGCCGGACACATGGTCCATCTGGACCGCGATATTGGTGATCTTCGCCATTGCCTGCCCCTCGTTGAAAGCAGGTCAGATGTAGGCCGCCGCCGCCGCGATGGCAACGTCGCGGCGTCCTAATTTTCTGAACCTCGGTTCAGCCGAAGAAGCCCCGACCAGACGGAGAGCGCAACGCATTGCGGATCCTGTAGAGGGTCGCGAGCGGCTCCGGAAACGGCTTGCGCAGGAAGGCGATCTTGCGGACGTAATTATCGACCCGCCAGGTGGCCCAGGTGCCGCCGCGGAAATAGGCGATGTCGCCGGCCTTCAGCACTCGTTCGCTGCCGTCTTCCGCCGTGACATGAACCTCGCCCTCCTGGATCACCACGGTCTCGTCCCAGCCGAAGTACCAGCGGAACTCGCCGGCGGTGCAATCCCAGACGGCCGTCGAACTCGCCTCGTCCGTACTCGTCGAATGATCGCCTACACGGGCCACCGGGGTCCCCCGAATGATCCAGTCCGGATTGATCGGCGCGGGCTTCAGTGCCAGCATGCCACTGTTTGCTGCGACCACTGGCGGACGTTCTCCGAGCTGCCGTTCCTTCGGCAATGTCGCGAGCGCACCTGCCATGCTGACGAGAAGAAGCTTCAGAGCCATGTTCCCTCCCTCGAAAACGTTGGTTTCGTGAGGAAGTAGCAGGCAGGCGTAAGAACACGATTAGTACGATCGTTAAAATCGTCTGCAACCGACGATTTCGACATTTCCCGAAGACAGAGATGCCGGTCGGAACCGTCGGATCAAGCTGAAAGAACGCCGTGCCGAACGACATTGGCGGATACAACCGCCGGAACCTCGGCGAAAGGTTCGATCCGTCTGCCTGTGTCGGCCGCGAAAAAATGCAGCCGCTCGGCAGGTGCCGTCACCCGCATGTCCGATGCGATCTCTGTTTCGAGATCGAGGGTGACCGTCAGCGGCTGACCGGCGACAAACCCGTGAACAAGGCGGTGTGCGCCGAGCTCCTCGACGTAATCGACGGTGAACGGCAACGATGGCGTACCTTCCGCGGCGACGACAAGGTCCTCGGCACGTACGCCGACGGTCACCGGCCCTGAAGCGACTGCAGGTCGCCCGATCGCAATGCTCGTTTCGCCGATCCGCAGGCGGTCGCCGTCGACCACACCCTTGACGAGGTTCATCGCAGGCGAACCTATGAAGCTCGCGACGAAGGTTGAGGCGGGATTGCGATAGACCTCCAGCGGCGTGCCGATCTGCTCGATCCGGCCCGCGTTCAGGACCACGAGGCGATCGGCAAGTGTCATCGCTTCCAACTGGTCGTGCGTCACATAGAGCGCCGTGGTGCCGAGACGCCGCTGCAGTCGGCGAATCTCGCCGCGCATGGTCACGCGCAGCTTCGCATCGAGATTCGAAAGCGGCTCATCGAAGAGAAAGGCTGCCGGCTTGCGGACGATGGCGCGGCCCATGGCAACACGCTGGCGCTGCCCGCCGGAGAGCGCCCGCGGCTTGCGGCCCAGATAGGGTTCGATTTCCAGCATGCGGGCAGCTTCCGCCACGCGCGCCGCGATTTCAACCTTCGGGGTGCCGCGGTTCTTCAGGCCGTAGGCGAGGTTGTCGTAGACAGTCATGTGTGGATAGAGCGCGTAGTTCTGGAACACCATGGCGATGTCGCGATCCGCCGGTTCGATCCGGTTAACGATGCGGTCGTCGATCCTGACCGTGCCCTCCGAAATCGTCTCCAGCCCGGCGACCATGCGCAGCAAGGTGGACTTGCCGCAACCGGAAGGCCCGACCAGCACGATGAACTCGCCGTCGCCGATCTCGATGTCGATCGCCTTCACGGCATGCACGCCGCCGTCATAAATCTTCGAAACCTGGTCGATGTGAATGGAAGCCATGTGCTCAACCTTTCCTACTTGTCGGTTTCCGTCAGGCCCTTGATGAACCAGCTTTGGAAGATCACGACGACGATCACGGGCGGCAGCATGGCGAGAACGGCCATGGCGAATGCCTCGTTGTAGTCGGGAATCTGCGAGCCGACCCAGACCTGAAGGATCTGCTTGATGCCGCGCATCAGAGTGTAAAAGCTCTCGTCCGTGGTCATCAGCAACGGCCAGAGATACTGGTTCCAACCGTAAACGAACATGATGATGAAGACCGCAGCGATCATTGTCCGCGACAGCGGCACCAGAACGTCGATGAAGAATTTGATCGGCCCCGCGCCATCTATGCGCGCAGCCTCGAGCAACTCCTCCGGCACGGACTTGAAGAACTGCCGGAAGAAGAAGGTTCCGGTCGCCGACGCGAGCAGCGGCAGGATGAGACCGGTATGGGTGTTCAACAGCCCGAGCTCGCTCATCACCTGGTAGGACGGCATGATGCGCACCTCGAGCGGCAGCAGCAGCGTCGTGAAGATCAGCCAGAAGGCGAGGGTCGCAAGACGGAAGCGAAAATAGACGATGGCATAGGCCGCCATCATCGAGAGCACGATCTTGCCGACGGCGAAACCGATGCCGAGGATCAGCGAGTTCCACGCCATGGTCAGGCCGGTGACCTTTCCGGTGAAGCCGCCGCCATGGAACAGCACCTTGCTGTAGGTCTCCCCGACCTGGTCGCCAACGCTCAGCATCAGGCCCTTCGCATGAATTTCCGCCGCGCTGTGTGTGGAGGTGGTGAAGGCAACCACAAGCGGCCCGAGCATCAGCACGACGCCGGCGATCAGGATCAGGTGGTCGAAGAATTTGGTTCTGTACATCCGATCCTCCTCAGCCGTAGTGAACGCGGCGTTCGATGAAGCGGAACTGGATCAGCGTCAGCACCAGCACCACGGCCATCAGGATCACCGACTGCGCCGAGGACGCACCAAGGTCGTTGCCGCGAAAACCGTCGAGATAGACCTTGTAGACAAGGGTGATCGGATTGTTGGCAGCCTTGTCTTTCACGATCACGTCGATGACGCCGAACGTGTCGAACAGCGAATAGGTCATGTTTATGACCAGCAGAAAAAACGCCGTCGGCGTCAGGAGCGGAAGGATCACCGTCCAGAAGCGCCGCGTACCGGACTTGCAGTCGATCGCCGCCGCCTCGCGGATGGACGCGGGAATGCCCTGCAGTCCGGACAGGAAGAAGATGAAATTGTAGGGGATCTGGTTCCAGACGGCGACCGCCACCATCGCGAATGCCGTATCGAAATAGTTGATGCCGACCTTCATATCCCAGCCGAAGAGCGAGACGAACTTGACGAACGGCCCGATATGCAGGTCGAAGAACATCATCCCGATCAGACCCGCGACCGGCGGGGCGATGGCATAGACGACAATCAGCAGCGTCTTGTAGGCAGACTGGCCGCGGATGACGGCATCGGCCTTCAGCGCCAGCAGCAGTCCCAGCGACAACGTGAGGAAGGTCACAATCAGGCTGTAGGCGATCGTGAAGCGGGCGATCTTGAGATATTCCGGCGAGCTCAGCGCGTCGCTGTAGTTGCTGAGGCCGACGAAGCTCTCACCGAAGCCGAACGGATCCTCGATGAAGAACGAGGAACGGATTGCCTGCGCCGACGGCCAGTAGAAGAAGACCGCAATGATCGCGAACTGCGGCAGAAGGAACAGATAGGGCAGAAATCGCGAGGAAAACTGGACGCGCTTCATCGTGTGCCTTTCAAAGCAAACCCCGGGGGCGAAAACCCCCGGGAGCTCAACACATCAGGTTCCGGAAATCAGCCGGCGGTCTTGGCGAAGCGGGCGAGCAGCTCGTCGGCTTCCTTCTTGATGGCTTCCATCGCGTCCTTCGGCGTGGTTTCGCCGGAGAAGATGCGGTTGTATTCGCGTTCCATCACCGTACGGATCTGCGGGTAGAAGCCCAGGCGGTAGCCCTTGTCCCACTCGGCGCCCGGCAGCGAGAGCTGCTGGATGCCGACTTCGGCGGCCGGCTTCTCGTTGTAGTAGCCTTCCTTCTTGGCCAGCTCGTAAGCTGCCTTGGTGATGGCGACGTAGCCGGTCGACTGGTGATAGAACTTCTGGATCTCGGGCGAGGTCAGGAAGTGGAAGAAGGATGCGACACATTTGTTTTCGGCTTCCGGCTTGCCGGCCATGGCGAACAGCGAAGCACCGCCGATGAAGGTGTGAACACCCTCAGGAATGACTGACTTCCAGTAAGGCAGGAACGTTGCCGAAAAGGGCATGGTTGCCGTCTTCTGCAAGCCACCGAACGAACCCGAGGAACCGATCCAGAGCGCAACCTTGCCTTCTTCGAAGGGCTTCTGGTTGTCGTTCCAGCCGGCGCCGTAATAGCCGAACAGTCCCTGATCGTACCAGGCCTTCAGCTTTTCATACATCATGACGTGGTTCGGATCGGTGACGTTGATCGTCGTGTCCGTGACGCTGTCATAGCCGTTGTTGTTCGAGGCGAACTGCAAGTTATGGCGTGAGAAGAAGTTCTCCGTGAACTGCCAGGTGAGCTGCGACTGGACAAGCGGGGTATACCCGGCTTCCTTGAGTTTCGGAGCGATGGCTTCGAACTCTTCCCAGGTCTTCGGTGCTTCGACACCTGCCTTCTTCAGGGCGTCGGTGTTGACATACATGATCGGCGCCGAAGAGTTGAACGGCATGCCGACGAACTTGCCCTCGGAATCGGCATAGAAGTAGCGAACGCCTTCGATGAAGTCGTCGCGATTAAAGTCGTAACCGGCCTGCTTGATCAGATCTTCTGCCGGAATGACGGCGCCCTTGGCATTGATGATGGTGGCAGCGCCTGCGTCGAAGACCTGGAGGATATTCGGCTGCTCGCCGGAACGAAAAGCGGCAATACCGGCAGACAGGGCTTCTTCATAGGAACCCTTGGAGACCGGCGTCAGCGCGCATTCGGTCTGGGCCCCGTTGAACTTCTGGGCCACCTCGTTGATGACTTCGCCGTTGCGGCCACCCATGCCGTGCCACCAGGTGATGTTGGTCGCAGCAAGCGAGGTGCTTGCGGTCATGGACAGGGCCAGCGCTGCCAGTGAAAGCTTCTTGAACATGGAAAAATCCTCTCCGCCGGTATTGGGGTGAGGACTGCATTATTCGGCTTCTGTGACGCCGCCTTAAAACTTCCATGTCATTCCCGTGACAATTTGGAGGATTTGCTCCAAGCAACGCGTGGTCAGAAAGCATCCTCGAAGTGCCGCGGAATGCGCGCGGGGCGGACGGCAACAATGTCATACCGGAGCGACAACTCCGCCGCGTCCCGTTGCCGCGAGAGCCAGATTGCGCTCGCGGCCCGTATGCGCTTCTGGGTATGGAAGCTCACGGCGTCGACGGCGCTGCGCTCCAGACGGCGGGCCTTCACTTCCACGAAAACGGCAAGCGCGCCTTTGCGCGCAATGATGTCGATCTCGCCAGCGCGGGTGCGAAAGCGCAAGGCGACAATACGGTACCCCTTGAGAAGAAGAAAAAGCGCCGCAATGTACTCGGAAAGGCGCCCGCGTCGTTCCGCCTTGAGCCGCCGGCCGTCGGGTCGTCTATCCTCGGGCCGGCCGTTGCTCATTTCTCGTCCTTGAGCTCGAGAATCCGCTGGTAGAGGTCCTTGCGGGGCAGCCCTATCTGCCTTGCCGCCTCGGTTGCAACCTTGCCGGCGGGGAGATCGGCAGCAAGGCGCTTCAGGAGCGTATCGACGTCTTCCTGCGCCGGCGCCTCCGGGGGAGCGGGCGGGCCGATCACCAGCACGATCTCGCCCTTCACCACGCGGTCACCACTATAGTAATCCGCGAGTTCCGCGAGGGTGCCGCGCCGAAACTCCTCGAATGTCTTCGTGAGTTCGCGACAGACGCAGGCTTGGCGCGCGGGACCAAGGACATCCTCCGCGGCGGACAGCGTAACTCCGATACGGTGCGGCGATTCGAAAAACAACAGGGTGCCCGGGACCTGTCGCACCTCCTCCAGTCGATCCCGTCGCGCCTTGTCTTTCGTTGGCAGGAACCCCGCAAAGAAGAAGGCGTCATTCGGCAGGCCGGAGCCGACGAGGGCGGCGAGCGGCGCGGACGGACCGGGAATCGGCACGACGCGGCAACCGGCCTCGATCGCCACGCGCCCAAGTCGATAGCCGGGATCGGAGACGAGCGGCGTGCCGGCATCGGAAACCAACGCCACGGATCTGCCCTCCGTAAGAGCCGCAAGCAGCTTCGGCCCCGCCACCTCTGCATTGTGTTCATGGTAGGCGATCGGCCGGTTGTGGATACCATAGCGATCCAGTAGAACGCGGGTCACGCGCGTGTCTTCGCAGGCGAGCACATCGGCCCCGGCGAGCACCTCGAGCGCCCGCAGCGTAATGTCGCCGAGATTGCCGATCGGCGTCGCGACGAGATAGAGCGCTGGCTCGAGCGGTCGGGCGGAGATCACGGCATCATAGAGGCGATAGGTCTTCGGCGACGCCTCGGCGTTCTTCCGGATGTCTGTCACGATCGGCGTCCTTTCGGGGATGACAAGGGCCTTTATGGTTCAGCGTCCGCCGTCCGACAAGGCCGTCATGCGCAATCCACGCGCTCGCGCGCGATGCCTCTTGCAATCGACCGCCTTTTGCTGCCATTTTGCGCGTCCACATTCTCGGGCCGACGAACAGCGCGGCGTCATATTGCGGCCATCCCAGCTCCCCGGATGGCGACAGGTCGAAAGCGGTAAAGTCTATGCGTATCACTCTTGAACGGTCCAACCTCCTCAAATCGCTGAACCATGTCCATCGCGTGGTCGAACGTCGCAACACCATCCCGATCCTGTCGAATGTGTTGCTGCGGGCGGAAAGCGCCAGCCTCGACATGAAGGCGACCGACCTGGACCTCGAGATCACCGAGGCGACGCCCGCCATGGTCGAGCAGGCGGGCGCAACCACTGTACCGGCCCACCTCCTCTATGAGATCGTCCGCAAGCTGCCGGACGGGGCCGAGGTCTTGCTGGCCACCACGCCGGACGGCGCTTCGATGACGGTCGCCTCCGGCCGTTCCAAGTTTTCGCTGCAGTGCCTGCCGGAGTCCGACTTCCCGGATCTTACCGCCGGCACCTTCACTCATGCCTTCAAGCTGAAGGCCTCCGATCTCAAGATGCTGATCGATCGCACGCAGTTCGCGATCTCGACGGAAGAGACCCGCTACTATCTGAACGGCATTTTTCTGCACACGATCGAGAGTGCAGGTGCGTTGAAGCTCCGGGCGGTGGCGACTGACGGGCACCGGCTGGCGCGTGCCGACGTGGAAGCGCCGTCCGGCTCGGAGGGCATGCCGGGGATCATCATCCCGCGCAAGACCGTCGGCGAACTACAGAAGCTGGTCGACAATCCCGATCTCGTCGTTACGATCGAAGTCTCGGATGCGAAGATTCGCTTCACCATCGGCTCGATCGTCATGACCTCGAAGCTGATCGACGGCACCTTTCCCGACTATCAGCGCGTTATTCCGACAGCGAACGACAAGGAAATGCGCGTCGACTGCCAGACCTTTGCGCAGGCGGTCGACCGCGTATCGACCATCTCGTCGGAACGCGGGCGTGCCGTGAAGCTCGCGCTCTCCGACGGTCACCTCATGCTGACGGTCAACAATCCCGACTCCGGCAGCGCGACCGAAGAGGTCGCGGTCGGATACGAAAACGACCCGATGGAGATCGGCTTCAACGCCAAGTACTTGCTCGACATCACCGCGCAGCTTTCCGGCGACGATGCGATCTTCATGCTCGCCGACGCCGGATCGCCGACGCTCATCCGTGACACGGCCGGCGACGACGCCCTCTATGTGCTGATGCCGATGCGCGTCTGAGGGCCCGGGTGATTCCATTGGATTTCTGCTCTGCGTGCGCCATTTAGTCTTGTTTTTGCGACAAAGCGGCGCAACATAGCCGAAGCGGCGGCGTAACTGCCGCCGCACGCATCCGGTCGCTGGTGAGGATTAGGCCATGGTACGACGTTTGAAGGAACGGTTCGAAAAGAAATTCGATGAGGAGATCCGGTTCTTCAAGGGCATGATGCAAGGGCCGAAACTGGTTGGCGCCATTGTCCCGACCTCCTCGATCACTGCAAAGAAGATGGCGAGCATCGTCAATCCGAACTCCGGGTTGCCGGTCCTGGAGCTCGGCCCCGGTACGGGGGTCATCACCAAGGCGATCCTCGCCCGCGGCGTACCGGCGGAAAGGCTCGTCTCCGTCGAATATTCCGAAGACTTCTACAATCACCTCAAGGACACCTATCCGGCGGTGAACTTCATCCACGGCGATGCCTTCGATCTCGACCACGCGCTCGGCGCGCTGGCGGGCCAGAAGTTCGATTCCGTGATCTCTGCCGTTCCGCTTCTGAACTTCCCGATGCAGGATCGAATCCGTCTTCTGGAATCTCTTCTCGACCGGCTGCCGCCCGGTCGCCCGGTGGTGCAGATTTCCTATGGACCGGTATCGCCGATCATTGCGAAGCCCCATAGCTATCATATCCAGCACTTCGACTTCATCGTCCGCAACATCCCGCCGGCGCAGCTCTGGATCTATCGCCGGGCGTAGCCGGCAATGTTCGCCTTCTCCCTTGCAGATCGCCGCGTCACGTGCGACTGGACGGCAATGGAAAACTGGCCGGGAGTGAACCCTTGACCGCACGAGAACGCCTCATCGTCGGACTGGACGTACCGACGTTGCGTGAAGCCGAGACGATCGTCGACAAGCTTTCGGACGACATTCTCTTCTACAAGATCGGTTACCAGCTTGCGTTTGCCGGCGGACTCGAGTTCGCCCGCGATCTCGCTGCATCGGGCAAGAAGATCTTTCTGGACATGAAGCTGCTCGACATCGACAACACGGTCGCGTCTGGTGTCGAGAACATTGCGAAGATGGGCATGTCGATGCTGACGCTCCATGCCTATCCGAAGGCGATGCGTGCGGCGGTCGAGGCCGCCAAGGGCTCCGGCCTCTGCTTGCTCGGAGTGACCGTACTGACGTCCATGGACGAAGGCGATCTTGTCGAGGCCGGCTACGAATATGATCCGCACACGCTCGTCCTGCGCAGGGCCGAGCAGGCACGTGCGGCCGGCATGGGCGGCATCGTCTGCTCGGCAGAAGAGGCGCGCGCCGTTCGCAAGGTCATTGGTCCCGACATGGCACTCGTCACACCGGGCATCCGGCCGGCCGGTGCAGATCGCGGTGACCAGAAGCGGGTCATGACACCCGCCGACGCCCTGAAGGCGGGTTCCAGCCATCTCGTCGTCGCCCGCCCCATCGTCAAGGCGCCGGATCCGAAGGAAGCGGCGCGCGCCATCCTCGCCGAAATGGCCGAGGTCCTCTGACCTCAGTACCAATCCGGACGCCGCTATTTTCGCTCGGTGTTGAGCACCATGGGGGATATGGCGCCTTCAAAGCGGTTTCCGGCGAGGACGTTATCGACCGCCCGATCACGGGGATCGAGGCTGCTGCCGAAGGGATACCTCGGATCGACCTTGCAGTACCATTTCCCGACGTCGCGGTGATTGAGCCAGATTGCCGGATAGGCAACGATACTCGAACGGTAGACGAAGCGATTGTCGATGATCCGGTTGGATCTGGGTTCCTGGTGGCGGATGGTTCCCCCTTCTCCACAGTTGCGATAGACGAAAATGCCGCCCTTCGTGGGGTTCCGGAAAACGTTGCCTGAGATGATGTTTCGCGCCGAGCCATCGACGGCGATCATTTCGCGGTCGGCCCTGATGGAGAAGCGATTGCCGGCGATGACGTTTTCGGCCGATTCCGCATCCAGGTAGATCACAGTCTTCGTTGATTTCCCGCGTATCGTGGAGTTCGTCAGCGACGATTTCGTCACCCCCGGGCCGAAATAGAGGGGGATCGTGCCGACCGCTTCAACGGAGATATTCGTCAGTTCGATGCCCGAGGGAGCGTTCCGCTGGGCGTTGGCGGTGTGATCGCGATTGAGGGAAGACTTTCGTACCTCCTCTGCTTCGCCGTTCGGGCCGAGGCCGCTCAGACGTATGTTTCCGACGATTTTGCAGTTCGTAATGTGTATGTCTCGAGGAACACTCCAGCCGGCATTGCCGGGCAGCTTTTGAGATCTGATGAGGACTGTCGGCGCGCTTACGCCATACTTCATCTTGGAGCTGCCGAGCGTTGCTCCGCGACAATCGAGGCTTACCCCCGAAGCGGCCTCGCCGGCAAACACCAGCTTCCGGGTAATCACGTCGTCCGGTCTCAGTTGAAGGTCGCAATTCACGCTGATCCGATCATCCTTGCCATCGGGCGCCCTTCTCAACTTTTCGTAGAAGGCCGCATCACACATCTTCGCCCGGGCGTCCGTCGACCATCCCAAACTGAAAATCATCGCCGTGACGGAAATCATAATGAATGCAGGCAAGCCCGTCCGACCGGACGCTTCCCACCAGGACCATGGCTTCAATGTCGTCTCCCTTTGCGAATGCGATGTGATTCCGGAACATACGGGCCCGCACGTTAGCCCGAAATGAACAAACTTGACCCCTCCGTCGAATTCACTCAAAACCGCTGGACAGACCAGACAGGAGGACAGGATGGCCAAAGGTTACTGGATTGCCCGCGTCGATATCCGCGATCCGGAGCGTTACAAGGACTATGTCGCAGCGGCGAAACCGGCCTTCGAGAAGTACGGCGCCACGTTCCTCGCCCGCGGCGGCGCGTTCACCGAGCTCGAGGGAAAGGCCCGCGCACGCAACGTGGTCATCGAATTCCCCTCCCATCAGGCCGCCGTCGACTGCTACAATTCGCCGGAGTACCAGATCGCCGCAAAGATCCGCCAGGAAGTCGCGGACGCCGAGATGGTTGTCGTGGAAGGCGTCTGAAGCGCCGATCCACACGGCCTCGCTGCGGCGCGATGGCACTTCCCGTCGCGGAACGATTCGTCTAATAGACACCCTGAAGTCAAACTGCCCAATTCTCTCCGAGGGAGCCTGCCAATGACCCTGTCCAATCTTCCGCCGCTCGTGACCGTGTTTGGTGGATCGGGCTTTGTCGGCCGGCACATCGTGCGCGCGCTCGCCCGCCGCGGCTACCGCATCCGCGTCGCGGTCCGCCGGCCGGATCTCGCAGGCTTCCTGCTGCCGCTCGGCAATGTCGGCCAGATCTCGCTCGTCCAGGCGAACCTGCGCTACCGTGCCTCGGTCGACAAGGCGGTCGAGGGTGCCGACCATGTCGTCAACTGCGTGGGTATCCTGTTCGAGAGCGGACGCAACCGCTTCGACGCCGTCCAGGACTTCGGCGCCCGCGCGGTGGCGGAAGCTGCTCGCAATGCCGGCGCGAGCCTCACCCATATTTCGGCGATCGGCGCCGACGTGAACTCCGAATCGCAGTACGCAGTTACCAAGGGCAAGGCGGAGGCCGCAATCCTCTCGACCAAGCCGGATGCAGTAATCATGCGCCCCTCGATCATCTTCGGACCCGAGGACAGCTTCTTCAACAAGTTCGCCGCCATGGCCCGCAAGGCGCCGTTCCTGCCCCTGATCGGCGGCGGCAAGACCAGGTTCCAGCCGGTGCACGTCGGTGATGTCGCAGAAGCGGTCGCCCGCTCCGTCGACGGCAAGCTCAACCGAGGCAAGATCTACGAACTCGGCGGACGCGAGGTCCTCTCCTTCCGCGAATGCATGGAGATCATGCTTGCGACGGTCGAACGCCGCCGCGGTTTCCTGAGCCTGCCGTTCGGGGTGGCTTCATTGCTCGCCAGCCTCATGTCGCTCGTGCCCTTCATAAAACCGCCGCTCACCGGCGACCAGGTGAAGCTCCTGAAGAAGGACAACGTCGTCTCCGAGGCGGCGAGGGCCGAAGGTCGCACACTCGAGGCGATGGGAATTACCCCGGTTACACTGGAATCAATCCTTCCCTCTTACCTCGTGCAGTACCGCCCGCACGGGCAGTTCACCGGGGCCGGCAAGGAGGCGTGACGCCTTCTGCACGACGTGTCCGCCACCTCTGCGTTGCACAAATGACGCAGTGGAAAATTACCTTTGTTAACTGACGGTTCAGCAAGATCTTCTATTGAAGAAATGGCTGGCAATGCGTAGATCGTCCACCGCGTTCGGGCGCTTCGTTGTTGCGTTGACGGGACGCATACCATCATTCCGAGAGGCAGATTTATGGGTAAGTCTATCGCACTCTTTTTTGCGTGTGCGGCACTGGTCATCATGGCAGGCTCGTTCATGGCACCCTCGACGGGCGTCGCGGGCAAATCGAACTGCGCACCGGCCTACGGCGTCGACCCATGCGGCACGGCCTCGATCCCGACTACCCGCTGATCTTCACCTGTATTCTCGGGCGCCCCTGAGGGCGCCCGGTTCTCGGCCTCAGAATCCGAGAGCCAGTGCCACGAGGCCCAGACCGCCGATGGCGATGCGCCACCAGGCGAAAAACGCATAGCCGCGCTTCGACACATAATTGAGCAGGCTTTTGACCACCAGCAAAGCAGAGATGAAGGCCGCGACGAATCCGATCGCGATGAGCGCGGTGTCGTCGAAGTTCAGCGCGTTGCGATTCTTGTAAAGATCGAGCGTGAAGGCGCCGACCATAGTCGGCATCGCGAGGAAGAAGGAAAACTCCGCCGCTGACCGCTTATCCGCGCCAAGCAGCAGAGCGCCGACGATCGTCGCGCCCGAGCGGGAGACGCCCGGGATCATCGCCACGCATTGACAAAGGCCGATCTTGAAGGCGAGCGGCAGGGAATACTGCATGGCGTCGGTGTATCGAGGTGTGAGCACCTGACGATCAATCCAAAGCAGCACGAGACCGCCGAGGATGAGTACAGTGCACATCAGCGCAGGCGTTTCGAAGAGAACCGATTTGATGAAATCGTGAGCCAGCGCTCCGATGACCGCCGCCGGCAGGAAGGCAATCAAAATCGAAAGGACAAAATGACGGCTGCGAGCGCTGGAGGGCAGCGTTACTGCGATGCCGACGAGCTTCTGTGCATAAACGCTGAGGATCGCCAGGATCGCGCCGAGCTGGATCAGCACCGCAAAGGTGTTGCCGGGCGAGCGGAAGCCGAGAAAATGCCCGGCGAGGAGCACATGCGCGGTTGAGGAAACAGGAATGAACTCCGTCAGCCCCTCGATGAGGCCGAGAAGGAGCGCGCTGACAATCGATTGGTCTTCCATGAAAAGTCCTTGTGGTGCCGCTGGCGAAAGGGTTGATTCGCTTGTATTGAAGGGGCCGAGAACCTATAGCTTGGAGACCGTGGCTATGGCCAGCCGCACAAGGCGGGGCAAAAGCGTCCAGTCGCCGTGGCGTCTCAGCAGTAGAAAATGCGGACAAAATGCCAACACTGTATCATCATCCCATGTCGACCGCGTCCCGGTTCATCCGGTTGGTCCTTTCGGAATACGGCTTCCCAGCCGACCTGGTGGAAGAGCAGACTTGGGAAAAGCGCAGGGAATTCCTGGCGCTCAATCCGGCAGGGACGCTACCCGTCTATGTTGACGATAATATGCGCGCGCTATGCGGGCCGACGGTGATTTCCGAGTTCCTTGACGAAACCCACGGTGTCCTGAAGCGGGACCGGCGGCTTTTGGCCGAGGACCCGTTCCAGAGGGCGGAAATCCGTCGCCTCACCGAATGGTTCCTGCAGAAGATGGAGCAGGACGTCACCCGGCCGCTGGTGCGCGAGCGGGTCCACAAACTGCAGATCCCGAACGGGCTCGGCGGTGGAGCGCCGGACAGCAAGGTGCTGCGCACGGCACGCAACAACATTCGCCAGCACATGAAATATCTCGCCTGGCTCTCCGGCTCGCGGCCGTGGCTTGCTGGAGACCGCCTGAGCTATGCCGATCTCGCCGCCGCCGCCGCGATCTCCGTTCTCGACTATCTCGGCGAAATCGACTGGTCGGAAGCACCCGTCGTCAAGGAGTGGTACCAGCGCCTCAAGTCCCGCCCGTCCTTCCGTCCGCTGCTCGCCGAGCGCGTACGCGGCCTGACGCCGGTTTCGCACTATGCGGACCTGGATTTCTGACGAGGAGCGGCCATGTCCGCCGACGGAGCACCGGAAAGACCGAGCGACGACAAGGCCGCGCGCCTGCGTCGCCGCCTGACTGCCTTCGTCCGCGAGGAGGCCACGGCACAGGGCTTCGAGCTCTGCCGCATTACCGGACCTGACGTCATCCCCGAGGCTCCGGCGCGCCTCGCTGCCTATATCGCGGCCAACTATCACGGCACCATGGTATGGATGGAGGAAACACGCGAGCGCCGGGCCGACCCGAAGGTGCTCTGGGGCGAGGTTCGCTCGATTGTCATGGTCGGCATGAATTACGGTCCGGACGAGGACCCGCGCAAGATTCACGAAAAGAAGGACAGGGCGGCGATCTCCGTCTACGCCCGCAACCGGGACTATCACGACGTCATGAAGGGCCGCCTGAAGGAGATTGCCGGGCGCTTCGCCGCCCGCGCGGGTGCGGACGTGAAGGTCTTCGTCGATACGGCCCCTGTCATGGAAAAGCCGCTGGCCGCCGCCGCCGGCCTCGGCTGGCAGGGCAAACATACCAATCTGGTGAGCCGCGAATACGGCTCCTGGCTCTTCCTGGGAAGCCTCTTCACCACTGCGGAACTCGACTTCGACGGGCCAGAAGCCGACCATTGCGGCTCCTGTCGCGCCTGTCTCGATGCCTGCCCGACCTCGGCTTTTCCCGCGCCGTACCGCATCGACGCACGGCGTTGCATTTCGTATCTCACGATCGAACATAAGGGACTGATCGATCGTGACTTGCGGTCGGCGATCGGCAACCGAGTCTACGGTTGCGACGACTGTCTGGCCGCCTGCCCCTGGAACAAGTTTGCCGAGGCCGCCCGCGAAATGAAGCTGAAGGCCCGCGACGATCTGCGGGAGCCAGAGATCGCCACCCTGTTGTCGCTTGATGATGCCGCCTTCCGAAGCCTCTTCAGCGGATCGCCGGTGAAGAGGATCGGGAGGAACCGCTTCGTCCGCAACCTCTTGATTGCTGCCGGCAATTCCGCTCGACCAGAACTCGCGGAGCCGTGCCGGCGATTGCTGGACGACGATGCGCCCGAAGTCCGCGGGATGGCCGTCTGGGCGTTGTCGCGGTTGCTTGACAGTGAAGCCTTCGAGGCCTTGCGGATCCGCCTCCGGTCGCAGGAGCAGGATCCGGACGTGCAGGCCGAATGGAACTTCGGGAGATGAGATGATGCAGATGATGATCTTCGGAGCCGGTTACTCGGGCAAGGCGATCGGCGCGCTTGCCGCCGCCAAGGGACACCGGGTTGCCGGCACCACGCGCAGCATCGACAAGATGGCGGCGCTCGACGAAGCCGGCATCGCTCCCTTCGAGTTCGACGGAACATCGTTTTCCGGAGAGGTCACCGAAACCTTGCGGAACGTCACCCATCTCATCCAGTCGATTGCTCCCGGCCCGGGCGGCGATCCCCTGCTTCCACTTCTCAGCGACGAGGTGCGAACGTATTTGCCGCGGCTCGAGTGGATCGGCTATCTGTCAACAGTCGGCGTCTACGGCGACCACGCCGGAGCCTGGGTTGACGAAGAGACTCCGTGCCGGCCAGTCTCGCAGCGTTCGGTCGAACGCCTGCAAGCGGAGGTGGCGTGGCAGTCGCTCGCTGCCACAAGCGGCGTGCCGCTGGCGATCCTGCGTCTGTCGGGCATTTACGGGCCTGGCAGAAATCCCTTCGTCAATCTTGTCAACGGCAGCGCGCGCAGGCTCGTCAAGAAGGGTCAGGTGTTCAACCGGATCCGCGTCGAGGACATCGCCGCAGCCACACTTTTGCTTGCCGAGGCGCGCACGTCCGGCATCTTCAATGTAACGGACAACGAGCCGTGCCCGCCGCAGGACGTCGTTGTCGAGGCAGCACGCCTGATGGGTGTCGAGCCTCCTCGTGAGCAGGATTTCGAGACGGCCGAGCTCACGCCAATGGCGCGCTCGTTCTACGGTGAGAACAAGCGCGTTTCGAATGCGAAGATCGCCAGCCTAGGGTTCCGTTTCCAGTACCCGGACTACCGGGTGTCGCTCGCGGAGCTGTGGGCCAGCGGCCGCTGGAACAAGTAGAAGCCTCGCCGCGTTTCCGTCGTTCATCGCCCATCTCAGGATCCGGACGTCTCGCACGCCCCGAAATCTTCACATTTTGGGCAGGAAATGGGGCAGTTCGCAAAAATTTTCTAAAATATTTTTTGTGAACACCGCGAACGCAGGCCGGACAGGAACTGCGTTCCAATTTTCCGCTGATTTTGAACACGTTTTCTCTTTCTGCCGCATGCCCCTCATAATTTGTTCACCATGGTCGAAATCACAAATGTTACAGCATGTAACACTTCGTGAGTTTATGAAGGCACGTTTTTGCCACTTTTGACCCAGCCTTAGCGTTCCTACGCAAATTCCAGCTACAACGAACGACTAGGGAAATCGAACTTGAAGAATATCCGGCGCTCTATTGCCACCATTTCAGCTATAGCTGCATTCGGTGCTTTCGCCCCTGCGCAGGCTTCTGCAAACTCGTCCTGCGGTGGCGCTTCCTGGTATGCCCTTCACTCGCGCACTGCTTCCGGTGAGCGAATGAATCCTTCCCTCCTCACAGCGGCTCACAAGTCGTTCCGCTTCGGCACCAAACTCAAGGTGACCAACGCGAGAAACGGTCGGAGCGTCGTGGTTCGGATCAATGACCGCGGACCATTCGTCCGGGGACGCGTGCTGGACCTTTCCAAGGCAGCCGCACAGAACATCGGCATGGTTCAGAGCGGCCACGCCAAGGTTTGCTATGAGGTCATCGGCTGACGAGAGGCCTCCCAAAAGGGGCTCCGTTCCGTTCTTCGTAAGGCGCGGGTGCTTGCCCTCGGCGTCGTTCGCCGCTACCACGCAGTCTTCTGTTGCAGGAGACATGACATGCGTTTGGGCGGCCGCCTTGCCGGCGCGATCGAAATTCTGGACGATATCGAGACCCGTCGCCGACCGGTCGCGGACGCGCTGAAGGACTGGGGACTGTCCCATCGCTTTGCTGGTTCGGGCGACCGCGCGGCGATCGGCAACATCGTCTACGACGCGCTGCGCATGAAGCTCTCCCATGCCTGGCTGATGGATGACGAAAGCGCGGCAGCGCTTGGTTATGCGGTGCTCCTGCGCCAATGGGGCTTTACGCCGGAGAGCCTGACAAACGAACTGGACGGCGACAGCTTCGCTCCGGCAGCGCTTGGCCCGGCACCGCTCACTGCATTCGCCTCACGTCGGATCGAGGATGCCCCGCTGCATGTGCAGGCCGACATCCCCGAATGGATCCAGCCGTCTTTCGTAGCCGTATTCGGAGAAGACTGGCTCGTGGAAGCCAAGGCGCTCACCAAACGCCCCACGCTCGACTTGCGCGCCAACACGCTCAAGGCCTCGCGTGACAAGGTGCTGAAGGCGCTCGATCGCGTCGGCGCCCAGGCCGCCCAGATCGCCCGCAACGGCATCCGCATTCCCGCCGGCGAAGGCCCCTCGCGGCTCCCCAACGTGACGGCCGAGCTTTCCTTCCAGAAGGGCTGGTTCGAGGTTCAGGACGAGGGATCACAGATCGTCGCCGACCTCGTCGATCCTCGTGAAGGCGAGCAGGTTCTCGATTTCTGCGCCGGCGGCGGCGGCAAGACGCTCGCCATGGCCGCAGCCATGCACAACAAGGGTCAGGTCCACGCCTATGACGCCGACCGCAAGCGGCTCGCCCCGATTATCGAACGCCTCAAACGCGCCGGCACGCACAACGTCCAGGTCCACGACGCTATTTCCGCGATAGCCCCGCTTGCGGGGCGCGTCGACCGCGTGCTGGTGGACGCCCCCTGTACCGGGACCGGCACCTGGCGGCGGCGTCCGGACACCAAGTGGCGGCTGACGCCGCGCAATCTGCAGGAACGCGTCGAGCAGCAGCGGGAAGCGCTTGCCGAAGCCGCGGTCTACGTGAAACCGGGCGGCGAGCTCCTTTACGTGACCTGTTCGCTGCTCCCGGAAGAAAACGACGATCAGGTCCGTGGCTTCTGCGAGAGCCATGCGGATTTCGAGATCGCTTCGGGTTTCGAGGTCTGGAACCGGCTTTTTGCTTCGTCGAACACGCGTCCGCGCAGCCGTGACGACCTGACGCTGACACTCAGCCCCGCCGCCACCGATACGGACGGCTTCTTCTTCTGTCGCATGCGCCGCCGCAGCTGACCGCAGCGCGTCGATACGCGCCCGGACCTGCAGCGAAGCGACGGAAACTTATTCTAGACTATTTGACACCAGTTTATTTTTGCTCCAAGACGTTCGGGTCCATTTCACTCATAGGCGCCCAATCCGCCTCAGGAGATATTCATGACCCGGAAATCCATTTTTGGTGCCACCATCGCATTGATGGTCGCGTCGACGGCCATGATTGCCGCACCTGCCCTTGCCGCACCCGACGCGGCGCAGGTGCTGAAACACTACGCCGCCCTCGCGCAGGCGAAGTATGAGGACTCTCTGTCCACGGCCAAAGTCCTCGACGCAGCAATCGACGCTTTGATCGACAATCCTGGCGAGGAAACGCTGAAGGCAGCGCGCGCAGCCTGGGTCAAGGCCCGCGTCCCCTACCAGCAGTCGGAAGTCTATCGCTTCGGCAATCCGATCGTCGACGCCTGGGAAGGCAAGGTGAATGCCTGGCCACTTGACGAGGGCCTCATCGACTATGTCGACGCGGCCTACGGCACGGAAAGCGACGAAAACGCTCTCTATGTAGCCAATGTCATTGCCAATCCGCAGATCAAGATTGGCGGCAAGGAGGTCGATGCCTCGGAGATCACGCCTGAGTTCCTCGCTGAAACACTGCACGAGGCCGGCGAGATCGAGGCAAATGTGGCCACCGGCTACCACGCGATCGAGTTCCTCCTCTGGGGGCAGGATCTCAACGGCACCGGCGCTGGCGCCGGCAACCGACCCTACACCGACTACGATCTCAAGAACTGCACCAACGGTCACTGCGACCGTCGGGCCGCCTACCTAAAGGCGGCGTCGACCCTGCTCGTGTCAGACCTGCAGGACATGGTCGCTGCATGGCAGCCAGATGGCGAAGCCACGAAGGCGGTAAAGACTGACCCGAAGGCGGGGATCACCGCTATCCTCACCGGCATGGGCTCGCTTTCCTATGGCGAGCTTGCCGGCGAGCGCATGAAGCTCGGCGTGCTGCTGCACGATCCGGAAGAGGAGCATGATTGCTTCTCCGACAACACCCACAACTCGCATCTGAACGACGCCATCGGTATCGCATCCGCCTATACCGGCGAATACGCTCGCGTCGACGGCACCAAGATGACCGGCCCGTCGCTCTCCGAACTGGTTGCCGCCAAGGACCCGGCACTCGATGCCGAAATGAAGGCAAAGCTCGAGACGACACTCGCTGCCATGAATGCAATGGCCAAACGCGCCGAAACCGTCGAGGCCTACGATCAGATGATCGGCGAAGGCAATGCAGAAGGCAATGCCACCATACAGTCCGCGATCGACGGCCTGATCGACCAGACCAAGACCATCGAGCGTGTCATTGCATCGCTGGATCTCGGCGCGATCGAGCTCGAAGGCTCCGACAGTCTCGACAATCCCGAAGCCGTGTTCCAATGAGACGAAGGCGGGCTGCCGGACGTTCCGGCAGCCCGACATGCCTATGCAAGCGACCTGCGTCTTCTCGCTCCGATCCCGATACCGGTTGGCTTTTCTCGCCGCCGCCTCGCTGCTGTTCGCTCCGCCCGCCGGTGCCACAGAGGTGAAGCGCAACGATCTTTCGGCGGAGGACACCACCCGCGTCGAGCATGCTACGCGGCCGACCGACGACTTCTCCAAGCCGGAACGATATGAGGCAATGCCGGGTGGCGCGGCAACGTCGCGACATCCTGTCAATCCCGATGCATTCTCCCACGCCTCCGCCAATCTCGCCTTTTCGGAAGAGGAGGCCTTCAAGCTCGGCAATGCGCTGTTTCGAAAGCTCTGGGTCTCCTCCCCCTCTTCCACCCAGGCCTCGGACGGGCTTGGGCCGCTGTTCAACGCCCGTGCCTGCCAGAACTGCCACCTGAAGGAGGGGCGCGGCAGGCCACCGGAAGGCAATGCCGACGCGACATCGATGTTCCTGCGGCTTGCCCGCCCAGCCCGCACAAGCGAGGAGCGGCAAGCTGTCACCGATCTCAAAGTGGTCAACTTTCCCGATGCTATCTACGGCGGCCAGCTTCAAGACAAGGCGGTGCCCGGCGTCGCCGCGGAAGGCCGGGTGGTCATCACCTACACCGAGGAGCCGGTAACGCTGGCAGGCGGTGAGATCGTCACGCTGCGCAAGCCGCAGTACAGCGTTGCGGATCTCAACTACGGGCCGCTCGGCGTCGACACAACGCTCTCACCGCGCATCGCCAATCCGATGATCGGCATGGGTCTCATAGAAGCGATTGCCGACGCCGATATCCTGGCGAAGGCCGACCCGGATGACCGTGATGGTGACGGCATCTCCGGTCGCGCGGCCCGCGCGCGCGATCATCGCACCGGCGAGCTGAAACTCGGACGCTTCGGCTGGAAGGCGCAGAACGCCTCGGTTCGCGACCAAAGCTCCAGTGCCTTCACCGGCGACCTCGGCATCTCTACGCCGGACACCCCGCGCCATTGGGGTGACTGCACCGAGGCGCAGGAGGAATGCCGCTCCATGCAGAACGGCGTACAGACACGGCTTGGCAACACCGAAGCGCCCGATCCGGTGCTCGACCTCGTCGCGTTCTATTCAGAAAATCTCGCCGTTCCCGCACGCCGTGACGTTGACGCCCCGGAGGTGCTGAAGGGCAAGTCTCTGTTCTACGGCGCCGGCTGCATCGCCTGTCACGCGCCGAAATACGTGACACGGCGCGACGCTGCCAACAAGGCCCAAGCCTTCCAGCTGATCTGGCCCTACTCGGACTTCCTGCTGCATGATATGGGCGAAGGACTTGCCGACGGCCAGCAGGTGGGAGATGCCACAGGTCGAGAATGGCGCACTCCTCCGCTATGGGGCATCGGGTTGACCGACGAGGTCAACGGGCACACTTTCTTCCTTCACGATGGTCGCGCGCGCAATCTCACCGAGGCGATCCTCTGGCACGGCGGAGAGGCCGAAAGCGCGCGCAATGCATTCGCCTCGATAGCACCCGAAGCGCGTCAACACCTGATCAGATTTCTGGAGTCGCTGTGATCAAATTCCTGTTCCGTTCGATTGCCGCCCTCTTCGTCCTGAGCCTTCCGGCGAGCGCGCAGGAGACGTCCATACCGACACTCCGGGCGGACGCGATACCCACCGTGCTCGAAAAGGCAGTCGATCGTTTCATCCGCCCGGGATACCGGGACTTTCGGGACAGGGCTGGAGATCTCGAAGAGGCGATGCAAGCGCTCTGCACCGCCCCATCGCAGGAGCGATTGGACGCCGCCCGAGGCGCCTTCAGCAAGAGCGTCGAGGCCTGGTCGAAAATCGAGATCGTCCGTGTCGGGCCGGCAATCGAGGCCAACCGCTTCGAGCGCATTCTGTTCTATCCCGATCGCAAGAGCACCGGCCTCAAGCAGGTACAGGCAGTGCTTGCCAAGCCGGATGAGCGCGCGACCAGAGTCGAAACACTCAGGGAGAAGAGCGTCGCCATGCAGGGCCTCGGGGCAGCGGAATTCGTGCTCTACGGCACCGGTTCCGAACTCCTTTTGCAGGAAGCCAACGGCTTTCGTTGCCGCTACGGAGCCGCGATCGCCGGAAATCTCGAGCATCTCGGCAGCGAGCTTGCCGCAAAGTGGGACGAGCCGACCGGCGTTCAGAATGCCTGGAAACATCAGGGCGCCGACAATCCGTACTTTCGGGACGACCGCGAGGCGCTGACCACCCTTCTTGGCATCCTCGTCCACGGTGCCGAGACCGTGCGCGACCAGCGCATCGAAACATTCTACAAGGGAGAGGATGCCAGGACGTCGCCCCGGCAGGCGATCTTCTGGCGCTCCGGCCTCACCTTCGCGTCCATCCGCGGCAATTTCGAAGGCATCCGCGCGTTGATCGACCAGTCGGACATGGACGAACTCCTCGATCCCGATTCCCGCTCGATCGGCAGCTCCATTGATTTCGTGCTCAAATCGCTGATTCGCGCTGCCGGAGCCGTCGATGCCGATGTCGAGGTGTCCGTCACATCACCGGAACAGCGCTCCAAACTCGATTTCCTGCTGCTGAACAGCAAAGACCTGATCCTGCGGCTCAACGACGATTTTGGCGGCGCACTCGGTCTCGGCGCAGGCTTCTCCTTCTCGGACGGAGACTGATCGTGCGGAAAAGTGCGCTCATCGACCGTCGCAGCTTCGTCAAGGCGGCGGGTATCGCCTTCCTGGCGGGCCTGTCCTCAAGGGCAGCCCTCGCGCTAGATCGCACCGACGCCGTCTTCGCGTCGGGTTTTCGTGCGCCCGACGGTACATACGGTCTGGCTCTCCTGAGCGAGAGCGGCGAGATCCTCACGCAGATGGATCTTCCCGGGCGCGTGCATGGACTGACCTCTTGCGCGGCATCCGGCAGGATGGTCGCCTTCGCGCGACGGCCCGGCACCTTCGCAATAGCCGTCGATCCGAAGACGGACACGGAGCCGACTGTCTTCGCTTGTGGCGATAACAGGCACTTCTTCGGCCATGGCGGTTTCTCGCCGGACGGGCGCGTCCTCTATGCCTGCGAGAACGACTTCGACTACAATCGCGGCGTCATCGGCGTTTATGACGCGGCGAACGGCTTTTCCCGTCTGGGCGAAGTTCCGGCCCATGGTGTCGGTACACACGACATGACGGTGAGCGGCGACGGTCGGCTGCTCATCATCGCCAATGGCGGCATCGAGACCCACCCCGATTTCGGGCGGACAAAGCTCAATCTCGATCATATGGAGCCGAGCCTTGTCATCAGCGACGCGAGAACCGGGGCGCTCGTCGAAAAGCACGCGTTGCCGGAAAACCTTCGCCAGCTTTCGACCCGTCATCTCGCGCTTGCCGACAACGGTCGCGTCTGGTTTGCCTGCCAATACGAAGGCCCGCGCAACGACCTTCCTCCACTCGTGGGCTATTTCAGTCGGGGAGAGGCGCTACGTTTTGTCGATCTGCCGGAGGAGACGACAGAAGGGCTCGCGAACTACGTCGGCGCGATCGCGGTTAACCGTCACGACAACGTCGTCGGCCTCACCTCACCCAAAGGCGGCCTCGCGGTGACGCTCGACGGCACCAAGGGCACGATCCTGCGACAGATGCGGATCGCCGACGCGGCGGGCATCGCGTCCGGCGCGGAGGGCTTTGCCGTATCGTCCTACAATGGGCATTTTGGGCGAACACAAAGCGCCGTCGCCTGGGACCAGCATATCGTCCGTCTCAGCACGCTTTGACCTTGGACGAAGCCGATCGCGCCCTACATCTTCATCATGCGCTCGCTTCTGATCCATCTCGTCTTCATCGTCGTTACGCTTGGTTTCGGCCTGCTCTCCGGTCTCGCGAACCTTCCGGACGAGTGGTATCAGTCGCTCGACAAGCCGCCGTTCAATCCGCCCGCCTATGTCTTCGGTCCGGTCTGGACCACGCTTTACGTGCTGATCGCGATCGCCGGGGCCCGCATGTGGCTGAGAGCCCCCGCTTCCGCGGCAATGCAGCTCTGGTTCGGCCAGATGATATTCAACCTTCTGTGGTCCCCCTCCTTCTTCGGCCTGCAAAGCCCGGCGCTCGGCCTCGTCGTCATCCTGCCACTTCTCGCCCTGATCCTCGCTTTCATCGCCAAAGCCTGGGACGTCGACCGACCTTCGGGACTGCTTTTCATACCCTATGCGGCCTGGGTCGGCTTTGCCTCGCTTCTCAATCTTTCGCTCTTCGTGCTCAACTGATTTTCTCGTTGCCGGCGGCTTGCCTGCCTGTTGAGAGCGTGCCAATTTCGCGCCTCTCAAGGGGAATGACGACAAATGAGTGACATAGACAGCGAGGACGTGCACGAACGCATCCGGCAGAGCTTCGCGCGTCAAGGCGCGATGGAAACGCTCGGTGCCGAACTCACCCGCATCTCGCAGGGCGTGGTTGAGATCGAACTGCCGTTCGACATGAAGCTCACGCAGCAACATGGGATCCTGCATGCCGGCGTCATCTCTGCCGCGCTTGACAGCGCCTGCAGCTATGCCGCCTACACCGTCATTGCCCCGGACGCCTCGCTGCTCACGATAGAGTTCAAGGTCAACCTGATGTCGCCGGGCCGCGGCGACCGGTTCCTATTCCGCGGCGAAATCACCAAGCCGGGCAGCACGATCATCGTCGCCGACGGTCGCGGCTATGCGGTCGGCGATGGTCCGGCCAAGCTGATCGCATCCATGACCAGCACGCTGATGGTCGTGCGCGGCCGAGAAGGGATCACCGGGTGACGTTCGAATTGAAATCCGTCGGCGGCAAGTCGATCCTCTTCGTCATGGCCGCAGAAGCGGAATATGGTCCTTTCCTGCGGTCGCGCTTCGACCCTCTGATGACAGGCGTCGGCCCGGTTGAGGCCACGCTCGCACTGACCCGAGCCGTCTCCACGCTGGAGGCGGCGAAGACGCTTCCGGATCTCGTCGTCTCGCTCGGCTCCGCCGGTTCGAATACCCTCGAACAGACCGGGATTTATCAGGTAGGGTCCGTGTCGTATCGCGACATGGACGCCTCGCCGCTCGGCTTCGAGAAGGGGCGTACCCCGTTTCTCGACCTCCCCGCGGTTATTGACCTCCCATTGCGCATTCCGGGCATTCCGACGGCCAGCCTTTCGACCGGCGCCAACATCGTTTCGGGAGACGCCTATCACGCCATCGGTGCCGACATGGTCGACATGGAAACCTTTGCGGTCTTTCGCGTGTGCAGCACATTCGGCCTGCCACTGATCGGCCTCCGCGGGATTTCCGACGGGAAGGATGAGCTTCGCCACGTCGGCGACTGGACGGAATACCTGCACGTCATCGACCAGAAGCTCGCCGGCAGCGTCGACACGCTGTTTGCGGCACTCGAGGACGGCCTCTTCTGGTTCTGACACCCGGCGCCGTTCGCCGCGAAATTTTCCGGGTCTGCGGCAAATCAGCAATTGCCAGGCCGGACGCTTTTCATTAAAGGCTCGACATGACCCAGACAGCTCATCCCGACAGCGTTCTCATCATCGATTTCGGCAGCCAGGTGACGCAGCTCATCGCCCGGCGCGTCCGCGAGGCGGGCGTTTATTGCGAGATCGTTCCGTTCCAATCTGCAGACGAAGGCTTCGCGCGGCTAAAGCCGAAGGCGGTGATCCTCTCCGGGAGCCCGGCTTCAACGCTTGAAGAGGGAAGCCCCCGCGCACCGCAGGTCATCTTCGACAGCGGCGTTCCGATCTTCGGCATCTGCTACGGGCAGCAGACGATCTGCATGCAGCTCGGCGGCAAGGTCGAGGGCGGTCATCACCGGGAATTCGGCCGCGCCTTCCTCGACATCGAGAAGGAATGTGCACTCTTTGAAGGTCTCTGGCCGGCCGGCTCCCGTCACCAGGTCTGGATGTCCCATGGCGACCGCGTAACTGCATTGCCGCCCGGATTCGAGGTGGTCGCAACCTCAGCCAACGCGCCTTTCGCGTTCATTGCGGACGAGAAGCGCAAGTATTACGCCGTGCAGTTCCACCCCGAGGTCGTGCACACGCCTGACGGTGCAAAGCTGATCGCCAATTTCATCCACAACGTCGCCGGCATCAAGGGCGACTGGACGATGTCGGCCTATCGCGCCAAGGCCGTGCAGGCGATCCGCGACCAGGTTGGCGAGAAGCGGGTCATCTGCGCCCTCTCGGGCGGCGTCGACAGCTCCGTCGCGGCACTGCTGATCCACGAAGCGGTCGGCGACCAGCTCACCTGTATCCTGGTCGACCACGGGCTGATGCGCAAGAACGAGGCGGCCGACGTCGTCGCCATGTTCCGCGAGCACTACAACCTGCACCTCATTCACGTCGATGCCGTCGACAAATTCGTCGGTGAGCTGGAAGGCGTGTCCGATCCGGAAACCAAGCGCAAGATCATCGGCCGGCTCTTTATCGAAACCTTCGAGGAAGAAGCGAAAAAGCTCGGCGGGGCCGATTTCCTCGGCCAGGGCACGCTCTACCCTGACGTCATCGAAAGTGTTTCCTTCACCGGCGGTCCCTCGGTGACGATCAAATCGCACCACAACGTCGGCGGCCTGCCGGAACGCATGAAGATGCAACTGGTGGAACCGTTGCGCGAACTCTTCAAGGACGAAGTCCGCGTACTCGGCAAGGAGCTCGGCCTGCCCGATTCCTTCATCGGCCGGCATCCCTTCCCGGGTCCGGGCCTCGCCATCCGCTGCCCCGGCGGCGTGACGCGCGAGAAGCTCGACATCCTGCGCGAAGCCGATGCGATCTATCTCGACGAAATCCGCAAGGCCGGTCTCTATGACGCCATCTGGCAGGCGTTCGCCGTGTTGCTGCCGGTCCAGACCGTCGGAGTCATGGGCGACGGCCGTACCTACGAGTTCGTCTGTGCGCTTCGGGCCGTTACGTCGGTCGACGGCATGACGGCGGATTTCTATCACTACGACATGGAATTCCTCGGCCGTGCGGCGACGCGCATCATCAACGAGGTACGGGGCATCAACCGCGTCGTCTACGACGTGACGTCGAAGCCGCCGGGCACGATCGAGTGGGAATGAGACTGCGACGAATTCTGGGACGCCGGTGTGAATGACATTCCTGCCGACGCCGCGGTCTTTGTGAACGCTTTGCCCCGCGTCGCATCGCCGGCACGAGACGATTCGCTTTCGAACGCTAAAGTTGACGCAAGTCAACGCGGCTTGCAATGTCAGCGTGTAGAGTTCAACCATTCTCCGAGTGGGTGAGCATCGAGCGAGGGCGGCCGGCATGGCGCGGCGGATCGAGCGAACGGCGACAATCATTCGCGGCGTAGGCGCCGCTTCCCTTGCGGCCGCTGCCGTCCTCTGCGCCAGCCTTTTGGGGACAACCGTCGCCTTCGCTGATCGGGACAGTCCGCAGTTCCACAGAGGGGCATGCGAGGGATCCTACCCCGGATGGCTGCGGGGCGTGGTCGACGGCTACCACGATTTGTCCCCGAGCGCCGTGAAAGATCCCTCGATCGTCCTGCAGATGGTCCCCACGCCGGAAGAGCTTACGTCAGCCGACGAACGTCTCGGATATGGCGAAGGCCTCAAGGAGGGCTTCAGGCTGGGAGTCAGCTACGGCGTAGAACTGGGAAGGGCGGCACGCACAGCTGAGTCCGACGCCGAGGCAATGGGCCAAATGACGGCCCGGTTCCAGGCGTTCGTACAGGAGCATTGCGGTGACCTTCTTGCCGCGTTGGACTGGGACAGGACCTTTATGAATACAGATGAAAGGTCGACTGTCGCCACCCTGAACGAAGCCCAATTGGCCATGCATCTCGCGGCGACTGCCAACCAGTTGGCAATCAGCGCTGAAAAAATGGCCCAAGAGGCGCAGGAGGCGCAGGCAAAAGGCGACTTGCCTGCGGCGCTGAAGTTCCGTGCCACCGTGCAGTCTTCTGCTCAAATGTCCGCAAGTTTCGCCCAGATGGCCCGAAGCCATGCGGCAGCCGGTCGCGAGGAAGCCGTTCAGGCCATCATCGATGCGGAGGCAGCTGCGGAGAGAGCGAAGAAGGCCGTCGACGGCGCGGGCGGCTAGCCGCAAAAGGCGCTTGAGCGAATCTCGCCGCTGTCGCGCGACGTCTCACGTCGCGCGTTCGAGCCCGCGGATATGGTTGCGCAGCATGGTCGCCGCACGGTCGAACTCCTTCTTCTTCAGGGCATTCACAATCTGGCGGTGCGCGAGGCTGGAGCCCGGCTGCCAGCCGGCGGAACGCGTCGACGAAAAGATGATCCGCGAATTGGCAAGCTGAAGATCGTCGAGCATCGAAAGGAGCTTCGGCATCCGGCACGGCGCAACGAGTTCGCGGTGGAATACGCGATTGGCTTGCTCCCACTCGACCATGGTCTGCGCCTGATCGGCCGCGATGAGCGCCTTCTCAATCCGCTCGAGGCAGGCCGCGTTCATGCGGGGCCCGGCAAAGGTGAGCGCAAGACTTTCCAGTGCCGCCCTGATCTCGACTGTCTCCTGGATTGCAGCAGGATCCAGCGGCGCGACCCGGACCCCTCGGCGAGGCTCGGTGACGACTAGCCCGCGTGACCTCAGCAGCTGGAAAGCCTCCCTCGCCGGTACGTGGCTCGCCTCGAATTCCTCCGCAATCCTATCCTGACGCAGAGGCGCGCCCGGAAGCAGTTCCCCGGCAACGATCCGCTCGCCCAATACTCTCGCGATGCGTTCCGCGACTGTCTCCGCCATCGCTATCTCATAGATAATCTACAATAATTGCCGTTGACCGCCGATGATTTTGCATACAGCCTGATCCTGTGAGGAATTTTAATAGATAATCTATTATTTGCCAAGCCTCGACATTGGGAAATATGCGGAGATGCAGCCATGCACGATCTGAACCGGCAACAGAACATAACCATTGATGACGTAGGTCCGGCCTGGACGTTCGAGGACGCCCGCGCCTTGTATTTGCAGCCGTTCAACGATCTGCTCTTTCAGGCGCACAACCTTCACCGCGATAATTTCGATCCCAACCGGCTGCAGTTCAGCAAGCTCATCAACATCAAGACGGGTGGCTGTCCGGAAGATTGCGGTTACTGCAGCCAGTCGTCGCATCACGAGGCCGGCCTGAAGGCCTCGAAACTGCTCTCGTGCGAGCAGGTGCTCTCCGAGGCGAAAAAGGCGAAGGATGCCGGAGCGACACGCTACTGTATGGGAGCCGCCTGGCGCAGCCCCAAGACCCGCGACGAGGCGGCGATCGTCGCCATGGTGAAAGGGGTCAAAGCACTCGGCCTCGAGACTTGCATGACGCTCGGGATGCTGTCGCCCGAACAGGCGCAGACCTTCGCCGAAGCTGGTCTCGACTACTACAACCACAACGTCGACACCTCCGAACGCTTCTACCCCGAAGTCATCACGACCCGTCGATTCGAAGAGCGGCTGGAAACGCTCGCCCATGTTCGAGAGGCCGGCATCAAGGTCTGCAGCGGCGGAATCATGGGGCTGGGCGAGAGTGAGGACGACCGTATCGAGATGCTGGTCACGCTCGCGAACCTGCCGTCTCCGCCGGAGAGCGTGCCGATCAACATGCTCATTCCGGTACCGGGCACGAAAATGGCCAATGCGGCGCCGGTCGATCCGATCGCATTCGTCCGTATCGTCGCCCTTGCCCGGTTGCTAATGCCCCGGTCTCATGTGCGCCTGTCGGCCGGGCGCAGTGCCATGTCGGACGAGCTGCAGGCTCTCTGCTTTTTCGCTGGTGCGAATTCGATCTTCGTCGGGGACACCCTGCTGACGGCGGCCAATCCCGGGGAGGACAAGGACCGAAGCCTCTTCCGCCGGCTGGGCCTCACCGCCGAGGACAACCGCTGATGCTCGAGCAGCTGGCTCGCTACGACGCCAAGCTCAGGCAGCTTGAACAGAAGGATCGCCGCCGCCGGCTCTGCGCCGAGGCCGGCATCGACTTCTCGTCCAATGACTATCTCGGCCTCGCCGCCTCTCCGAGGCTGGCGGCCGCAACGATGGCAGCCTTGGAGCGTGGCGTACCGCTCGGCGCCGGCGGATCACGGCTGCTGCGTGGCAATCACGAGGAACATGAGGCGCTGGAGGCCGAGGCGGCAGCCTTCTTCGGCAGCGAACGAGCGCTCTATTTCGGGAGCGGTTACGCCGCCAATCTTGCGGTCCTCTCCACCTTGCCGCAGCGCGGCGATCTCGTGCTGCACGACATCCTCATTCATGCGAGCGCGCATGCGGGGCTCAAGGCAGGACGGGCAGAAGCCGTGACCGTTCGGCACAACGATGCCGAGGCCTGCGAGGAGGCGATCCGGCGCTGGCGACACGGCGGTGGCATCGGTACGCCCTGGATCGTGGTCGAGAGCCTCTATTCGATGGATGGCGACCAGGCTCCACTTCACGATCTGATGGCGATCGCCGATCGTCACGATGGATTTCTCTTCGTTGATGAGGCCCATGCAAGCGGCGTATGGGGTCCGGATGGCCGCGGCTTCGCCACAGATTTCGAAGGGCGGGAGAATGTCCTCATCCTCCATACCTGCGGCAAGGCCCTCGGCGTCTCGGGCGCATTCGTCGCCGGAAGCTCCGTTTTGCTTGACTATCTCGTCAACCACGCCAAGCCCTTCATCTACTCGACCGCGCCATCACCCCTTCAGGCTGCGTCTCTCCGCGAGATCCTGACGATACTCCGCGACGAGCCGGAAAGGCGGCAGCACCTCCATCGCCTCGTTCACCTCGCCGACGGACTGAGCGCCGGTCTCCTCGGCGCATCGAGTGGTTCCCAGATCCAGCCGGTTGTCGTCGGCTCGAACGGCCGGGCCGTCGCTCTTGCCGAGCGACTGAGGCGGGATGGCTTCGATGTGCGGGCGATCCGGCCGCCAACCGTCCCGACAGGAACGGCGCGACTGCGCATCTCGATCACCTGCAATGTCAAAGAGGATGACGTCCGCGCCCTCTTCGATCATCTTGCCGCCGCACTTGCGGAGATATCGTCGTGAGCGCGCGCTACGTCGTCGCCGGCACCGACACCGGGGTGGGCAAGACGGTCTTCTCCGCCGCTCTGACGGCCGCACTCGACGGCTTTTACTGGAAGCCCATCCAATCCGGCCTCGATGATGAAACGGACAGTCAAACCGTCGCCCGCCTCGGGGGACTCGCGCACAACCGAATCCTGCCGGAGCTCTGGCGGCTTCGCACGCCGGCTTCGCCGCACATCGCAGCTGAAATCGATGACGCCAGTATCGATCCGGACGCAATCGATCCTCCGGCGGTCGATGGCACACTGGTAATCGAGGGCGCTGGTGGCCTGATGGTTCCGCTGACCCCGGATCGGCTCTTCATCGAAGTCTTCGCGCGTTGGGGGCATCCCGTCATCCTCTGTGCCCGAACATGTCTCGGGACAATCAATCACACGCTGCTTTCGATCGAGGCTCTGCGGTCGCGGCAGATTCCGATTCTCGGCGTCGCGTTTGTCGGAGAGCCGGAGGAGCGCGTGGAAGAGACAATCGTTCACCTCGGGCGGGTTTGGCGCCTCGGGCGAATGCCGTTCCTTGCCTATCCGAATCCGTCGACGCTCGCCCGCGCCTTTCGCGACCACTTCGACCTTTCGATCTTCAATCCGGAGAGCAGACCATGAATGCTGCGAAATCGTCGCCTGTCTGGCACCCGTTTACCCAGCACGGTCTGGAGCAGCCCTTCAAGCGGATCGTAAGGACCGAGGGCTCCAGCCTGATCGACGAGGAGGGGCAGCGGATTTTCGACGGGATTTCCTCCTGGTGGGTGATCACTCACGGCCATCGCCACCCGGCGATCATGGCGGCGATCCGCGCAGCGGCCGACAACCTCGACCAGATCATCTTCGCCGAGTACAGCCATGAACCGGCCGAAGCGGTAGCCGCCGGCCTGATCGAACTTGCGCCACCCGGCCTCACCCATGTCTTCTACTCCGACAGCGGCTCCACCGCGGTGGAGGTCGCCATCAAGATGGCGCTTGGTTATTTCCATCACCGCGGTCAGCGAAAGACCAAAATTATCGTCATGGAACACAGCTACCATGGAGACACGGTCGGTGCGATGTCGGTCGGCGAGCGCGGCGTGTTCAACACCCCCTACCAAGCCCTGCTGTTCGATGTCGGCCGACTCCCCTTTCCCGCACCCGGCCAAGAGCAGCAGACGTTCGACGCGCTGGAGCAGCTCTGTCGCGGTGGCGACGTGGCCGCCATACTCGTCGAGCCGTTGGTGCTCGGCGCCGGCGGGATGAAGCTCTACGCTCCTTCGGTTCTGGCCGAGATGGCCGCTATCGCTGGCCGTTCCGGCGCACTCCTGATCGCGGACGAGGTGATGACCGGATGGGGTCGCACCGGCACGCTGTTTGCCTGCGAACAGGCCGGCATCACACCTGACATTCTCTGCACGTCGAAGGGCCTGACGGGCGGCGCACTTCCACTCGCCGCGACGCTCAGCAAACCGGAAATCTTTGACGCGCACCGCTCGACAGATCGAAGCCGGACATTCTTTCACTCCAGCTCCTATACCGCCAATCCGATCGCCTGCGCCGCGGCACTGGCCAATCTCGACATCTGGCGGCAAGAACCCGTGCAGGCGCGGATAGCCGCATTGGCCGAAATGCAGAGCGAGAAGCTCGCACGTTTCCGAAACGATCCGCGTTTCTCGGACGTGCGGCAGATCGGCACCATTACGGCTCTGGACCTCGCAGTGCAGACGACCGGCTACCTCTCCGACGTCGGGCCGAGATTGCGTCGGCTGTTTCGCGAAGGAGGACTGCTCATCCGCCCGCTCGGCAATGTCATCTACCTGATGCCACCCTACTGCTCGTCCGCCGAGGAGCTCGACCGTGCCTATACCGCAATCGACGAGTGCGTCGACCTGATCCGGAGCACCGACCGATGATGCGGTCGAGCCGGATGGCCGGTTTCGGCCACAGCGTTCCCGAACGCATCGTCGAGAACTGCGAGATCGAACACCGGCTCGGCCTGGAGGCCGGCTGGATCGAGAGGCGAACCGGCATAAGGCGCCGCCGTTGGGCGGAGCCGCAGGATAGCCTGACCGCGCTTGCGGCACGAGCGGCTGAGGATGCACTTTTCAGCGCCGACGTGGACCGGCGCGATATCGGCCTGACGCTGCTTGCGACCTCGACACCCGATCATCTTCTGCCGCCGTCTGCTCCGTTGCTAGCACATCGCTTGGGACTCACCCGTTGCGGTGCGGTGGATCTTGCCGGGGCCTGCACCGGGTTCCTGCAGGCGCTGGCACTGGCCGACAGCCACGTGGTGCGCCATGGCAGACCAGTGCTGGTGGCCGCGGCAAACATCCTGAGCCGCCGGATAAACCCCGACGAACGGGCATCCGCGGTCCTTTTCGCCGACGCGGCCGGTGCCGTCGTCCTGGCACCCTCGGGGGACAACGACCGCGGATTGCTCTCGCTCGATCTTGCGAGCGACGGCAGCCAGTACGGCCTGATCGGAATCCCGGCGGGAGGCAGCTCGCTTCCCTTCCGGACGGACCTTCCGGACGACCAGTGCCGGATGAGCATTCGCGACGGAAAAGCTGTATTCGCCTCGGCCGTCAGGATGATGTCGGAAACGGCTACGACCGCACTGGCACAGGTGGGCCTGCAGACGGACGACGTGACCCGCTTCATTCCCCATCAGGCGAATGCCCGCATGACGGACGCGCTTTGCGAAAAGCTCGCGATCGGAAAGGACAGGACCGTCGAGACGATTGCCGAGTTCGGCAATTCGTCTGCCGCCACGATCCCGCTCTCACTCTCGCTCAGCCATCGGGATCATCCCTTCTCCCACGGCGAAACCCTGCTCCTGACCGCGGCCGGTGCCGGGATGACCGGCGGATCCCTTGTCTGGCGCATGTGATGCACGACGACGGGCGCGGGTAACGACCGCCCGGCAAACCTCGTTCAAGATCAGAAGCTCAACGTTTCCGACGAACACGCGCCCGTCTAACAGTCCAGCTTCCATTTCGGGCTTGTCTGTGCCAGCATCCTCAGCACTGTGAGAGAGCATCGATCCTGACGGGGATTTGATCTCGATACGCGGGAGATCCGCCTTCCATGGTCAATGTCGCTATCTCTGTTCTTCTCTGGTTCTCGGCGATCGGCTGTGGCCTGCTGGCCGGGATCTACTTTGCCTTCTCCGCCTTCGTCATGCGGGCCCTTGACCGGACCGGCGCGGGCACTGGCACCGCGGCGATGAACGCAATCAACGTCGAAATCGTGCGATCGGCATTCATGCCGCTCTTCCTTGGCACGACAGCGACGAGTGCCGTTCTCGCGCTGCTCGCCCTCCTCCGTTGGAGCAAGCCGGGCAGCCTCGTCATGCTCCTTGGCGGCGTGCTCTACGTCTTCGGGATGTTCGGCGTGACCATGGCCTTCAATGTGCCGCTCAATAACACGCTCGCGAAGGTGGGGGCGGGCGAAGTCGACGCCGTCTGGCCGCACTATCTCGATGTCTGGACACGCTGGAACCATGTCCGGACACTGGCGTCAGCCGCGGCATCGGCGCTCTTCATTGCGGCGCTCGCGGCTGGATAACGACACCGGTAATATTTCCCCAGCGAACCTTAGCTATCCGCGGGCATGTTCGCGCGGCAATTTCCTGGCGCGGCTCGGGGACGCGGAATGCAGGCGGTTCCAAGCGCGACGGAACTGCCGCGTCGACGCGAAGCCGGCCCGCTCCGCCACGCTTTCCATGTCGAGCCGCGTGCCGATCACGAGCTCGTGCGCCAGGGCGATGCGCATGCGGTTGACATAATCGCTGACGCTCATCCCCGTATGTTCATTGAACAGTCGCGAGAGGTTCCGGGGACTCGTAGCCGCCACGCGGGCGAGTTCATCGACCGACCAGTCCCGCGAGGGATCGGCAGCAACGGCATCCTGGGCGCGATGGATTGCCGGATGGATGTGGTTGCGGCCCTCGAGCCAGGGCGAGAGCTGAGGATCGGCACCACCGCGCCGCAGGTAGACGACGAGGTAACGGGCGACGGCGAGCGCGGTCGCGTGCCCCGCCTCCTTGGCCACGATGTGCAGCATGAGGTCGATGCCGGCGGTGATCCCGGCACTCGTCAGTCGCTCTCCGTCCTCGACATACAAGCGGTTCTCCTTGACCCGCGCCGTCGGCGCGAGCCGGATCAACTCGGCCGTCGTCTCGTGGTGGGTCGTACATTCGTACCCATCCAGGAGGCCGGCGCGGGCGGCGAGCAACGCGCCCGAACAAATCGAAACAAGCCTCCTGCCGGGGCGAACGGCACGTTTCAGCCAGGCGACGATCGCCGCTTCGAGCCGCGCGTCTTCGTCGCGGCTGTCGACGGCTTGGCCGAGCGGCTTGTCGGCGGCACCCGAGACAACCACCAGCGAACCTTCCGGCAGACTGTCCGGCAGTGGCTCGATCGCCGCAAGATGCAAACCGATCGAGCTCCTGACCGCCGGCGCCGGGCCGATATAGCGAACGGCGAAATGTACCTTGTCCTGGACGAGGTTGGCCTTGCGCAGCACTTCCATCGGACCGGCGACATCGAGGAGCAGCGCGCGGGGTGGCACGACCATATAGACCGGAACATCCCTGCGATGCTGCGTGTCGATTGTCATGCGGCAACCTTCTCGGCAAGACCGGAAAGGGCTTCCTGGACGGTGGCGATGCGGGCGAAGCGGCCCGCAAGCACGAGCTCGGTACGGGCTCGGATCTCGTCAGCGCTCCACTCGCGGCCGCCGGCGTCCGTCATCGGGAAGGTGAGCGTCGCCTCGCTGACATAATCGACAGCGTAGCCGAGGTCGGAGGCGTGGCGCGCCGTCGTTTCGCAGCACTGCTCGGTGCGGATACCAGATATGATCACCTTGCGGATGCCGCTACGAACGAGCCAGACGTCGAGACCACTTCCGACGAGAGCGCTGTGACGCCGTTTGCGAAAGACTGCGTCCGGCTCGATTGTCAGCGGCTTCAACGTCGTGACGTTGCCGGACGCCTCGGAGAAGGGACCGTTGTCTTCGACGTGGAAGATCTGCGCGACCGGAATCCCCGCAGACTTGGCGCCATCGATCAGCGCCTGCTGGCGGGCAATATAGCCGGCGAGGCCGTCTTCCCGGAAATACGGCCGGTGGCGAAAGGACTCCTGGGCGTCGATGACGATCAGGGCGACATCATGTGCGGACATTTCATGCATCTCCATGCGTTGAACATAGGGAAATCCTAGCGACATTCACACGGAGAAAAATTCCCCTTACTGACAAAGATGGGACATTTCACGCCAACTCACCTCGCATCAGCGAGGACAAAGTTCGTCAGATGTTCCCGGCAAGCCAGTCCCTCAGGGCGACGGCGTTGTTGTGCACCTCGTCGCGCGCGGCGTAGAGCAGCGTGATCAGTCCCTCGTCCAGATGATTGCGGAGGACATCCGCGGCGGACGTTGCTGCAGGCGCCTTCAGCTCGGCGAAATAGGCGGCGCGGAACTCCTCCCAGTCTTCCGGTTTGCCGTGGAACCGCTTGCGCAAGGCGTCACTCGGGGCGATGTCCTTCAGCCAGAGATCAATGCCGGCCTTTTCCTTGGCGATCCCGCGGGGCCAGAGCCGGTCGACAAGAATGCGCGTTCCATCCGTATCGGCCGCGGGCTCATAGACGCGCTTCAGCATGATCTTTCCCATGGTCGGCAATCCTCCCTTCACCCACGTTACCGAGTATTGAGGCGCAAACGGGCAACACTGTCAAAGCCGTTTCCTGTCGTTCCGGTCATTTGAAAGGCCGCGACGTTTTGCTATGCCTTGGCCATCAGAATCGGGGCGGCGACCGGCCCGAAGGCGCAGCAGGACGGCACATGCGAGTTACGCTCTACGGCATCAAGAACTGCGACACCATGAAGAAGGCGCGTACCTGGCTGGATGAACAGGGCATCGACTACGCCTTTCACGATTACAAATCGTCCGGGATTGACCGCGGCAGTGTCGAGCGGTGGTGCGACGCCGCCGGCTGGGAAACGGTGCTGAACCGTGCCGGAACGACGTTCCGCAAGTTGCCGGAGACGGAAAAGGGCAATATTGACCGAGAGCGGGCGATCGCGTTGATGCTTGAGCAACCATCGATGATCAAGCGGCCGGTCCTGGAGACCGAGGGACGTGTGCTCGTCGGCTTCAAGCCGGACCTCTATGACCATTTCTTCGCCGGCTGAGGTTCTCGATGTCCAAGAGCACGCGCGCAACTCAGGCACTGGCAAAAGCGGGCGTCGCCTTTTCCATTCACCTCTATGACTACGATCCGGATGCCGAACGCATCGGTCTCCAGGCGGCTGAGGCGATCGGCGAGGAGCCGCGCCGCGTGCTGAAGACGCTGATGGCCGAGGTCGACGGCAAGCCGGCCTGCGTCGTCGTGCCCTCTGACCGTGAGGTCAGCATGAAGAAGCTCGCCGCTGCCTTCGGCGGCAAGTCGGCGGCGATGATGAAGCCGGCGGATGCCGAGCGGCTCACCGGCTATCACGTTGGCGGGATCAGTCCCTTCGGCCAGAAGAAGGTCGTGCCGACCGCCATTGAGGAGAGTGCACTCGCCGAGCCGCATGTCTATATCAATGGTGGCCAGCGCGGCGTGCAGGTCCGCCTCGATCCGAAGGACGCCCAGCGGGCACTCAAGGCGATCGCCGCCGCCGTGATCGCGTGACGAGGGCCCTCTTTTCCGGCCAAGACAGGCGATGAGCCATTCCGAGCCCTTACGCGTACTTCAATTTCGCCGCAAAGACCTCTAAGTCTTCGTGCGACATGTTCCAACAGAATGGCAGGCTTCCCATGACAATCGCGCCCGATTTCAACACCGCAGTCGATCCGGCAAAGCTCGAAAAGCTGGCCGAAGTCGCCGTCAAAGTTGGCTTGAACCTGCAGAAGGACCAGGAACTGGTCATGACTGCGCCGCTCGCGGCCATGCCGCTCGTCCGGCTCATCACCAAGCACGCCTACATGGCGGGCGCGAGCCTCGTCTCCACCTTCTACTCCGACGAGGAGACGACCCTTTCCCGTTATCGGCACGCTCCCGACGCGAGCTTCGACCGGGCCGCCGGCTGGCTCTATGACGGCATGGCAAAAGCCTATGCGAGTGGTGCCGCACGACTGGCGATCGCCGGTGACAACCCCATGCTGCTCTCCGGCCAGGATCCGGCAAAGGTGGCACGCGCCAACAAGGCGAACTCGATCGCCTACAAGCCGGCGCTGGAGCACATCTCCAACTTCGACATCAACTGGAACATCTGCTCCTATCCGAACCCGTCCTGGGCGACGCTCGTGTTCCCCGGGCTTCCGGTCGATGAGGCCGTCCGCGAGCTTGCCGATGCGATCTTCGCCGCCTCTCGCGTCGATCGTGACGATCCCGTGGCGGCGTGGGCGGAACACAATGCCGAACTGCACAAACGCTCCGCCTGGTTGAACGGCGAGCGCTTCGCTGCACTGCATTTCACCGGTCCCGGCACCGACCTGTCGGTCGGGCTTGCAGATGGCCATGAGTGGCACGGCGGCGCGTCGGTCGCCAAGAACGGGGTCACCTGCAATCCGAACATTCCGACCGAAGAGCTCTTCACCACGCCGCACGCGCTGAAGGTAGAAGGCCATGTGTCCAGCACGAAGCCGCTGTCGCACCAGGGCACACTGATAGACGACATCCGGGTCCGCTTCGAGGGCGGCCGTATCGTCGAGGCGAAAGCCTCGAAGGGCGAGGAGGTCCTGCTGAAGGTGCTCGATACGGACGAAGGCGCCCGCCGACTCGGCGAAGTGGCGCTGGTGCCGCATTCCTCGCCGATCTCGGCCTCCGGGATCCTGTTCTACAACACGCTGTTCGACGAGAATGCCTCCTGCCACATCGCGCTTGGCCAGTGCTACTCCAAGTGCTTCCTCGATGGCGCCTCGCTGACACAGGATCAGATCGCCGCACAGGGCGGCAATTCCTCGCTGATCCACATCGACTGGATGATCGGCTCGGACAAGGTCGACATCGATGGCGTCAGGGTTGACGGAAGCCGCGTGCCGGTGATGCGCAGGGGCGAGTGGGCCTGAGGCTGCAATCGCTTTCGGCAGGCGGCGGAGCACGCACTTCGCCGCCTTGAGAGCCCGAGCTTCAGTAGTGATAGATGATCCGGCCGCCGTTCATCGCGGTCTGGACCCAGATGACATTGTGCAGGGCGATGCCACGCCGCGACAACGCCTCGCCGAGGATCGGGTCGCTTGCCGCTTCCGCCTGAGCGGCGCGCATGAGTACCGCAGAGGGATGTCGCACCAAGAGCGGAACATCCCCGTTCCTCCAGCGATAGCCCGCACCGACTTGCACCGCCGTGACACCGTCGTTGTATACCTTTCCGAACAGGATCGACGCGAGTTCGGCATTGCCCGCAAGTGCAGGCGTACCGACGGCCAGCGAAAGACCCGTGAGAATTATTCCCGCTATCCGCTTCATGATCTCATACTCCTCGAGCGACGGTCGGCATCAACGCAGCCAACACCTCCGTGTCTGCTGGCGATACGGATACACATAGGAAGTCTGGCAGGCGTTTAAATGGCGGCGACGCGAGCCTTCCCATCAACCGACGAAAAGTCCGTCGCTGGTGCAGACCGGCATCACTCGCTCCGCTGCCACCTCAAGACGCCGGTGCGGATCTGGTCGCCGGTAGTGGCGACGCCGTCGCCCGTTGAGCGAGCCAGACGCTCGCCAGCACGACCAAGAACCCGAGGAACTGCATCGGCGACAGGCCCTGGTCGAGAATCAGCCAGCCAAGCAGGGTCGCGACCATTGGCGACAGAAAGCCCAGAGAGGCAACCGCCGACGGCTCCAGCCGCACGAGACCCCGAAACCACAGTATGTAAGTGAGTGCGGCACCGATCAGTCCGAGATAGGCGATGCCGACGATATTCGTGAAGGAGAGTGCGGGCAAAGACGGCTCCAGGGCAAAGGCAAGGGGCACCAGAAGCAATCCGCCCGCCGTCAATTGCCAGGCCGTCGCCGTCAGGCTCGATACCGGCGGGCGCCAGTGACGCGTCAGCACCGTGCCCGTCGCCATGGAAACGGCACCGCCCAGTCCCGCGGCAATACCGATCGGGTCAAGCGCCGCCCTGGGCGTCAACACCAGAAGGCCGACACCGACAAGCCCCGCAAGTCCTGCGATGATGGCGGCCGAGCGCACCGGTGTCGTCAGCACGAGACGAGCGAACCCTATGACGATCAACGGCTGGACCGCACCCACAGTCGCAGCGACACCTCCGGGGAGCCGGTATGCGGAAACGAAAAGCATCGCCCAAAAGATCGTAAAGTTGAGTGCGCCGAGCACCAGCATCCGCCACCACCAAAGCCCGCTTGGAAGTTGACGGACGAGCATAAGCAGGATGAGCCCCGCCGGTAACGCCCGCAACATGGCCACCGTCAGGGGGTAGCCGGCGGGAAGCATGGTCGTCGTCACGATATAGGTGCTCCCCCATATCGCCGGAGCGATTGCGGTAACGGCAACTGTCGTGATCTCGGTGGATCTCGCCATCGGCTCTGCCCTCCTGTTCGGGGAACGGCATGCTTACGCCGATTTATCTTTATGGCAAGATATATTCACGCAGTTGTGATGATGGACAGAGAAGGGTCGAACGCGCGACACGCTACATCTGGTCATCCCGACTCGGCCGGACAAATGCCTTGTGCTGGTCAGAAAAGGTTGCCTTGGCCGGTCGGTGGCTCGCTCTTCTTCGGAGGCCTGGTCGACGGAGGTGCGGTCCTCGCCTCGCCGACTGAGGCGGCAGCGGCCTCCCCCGGTTCTCCGGTGACAGCCGACACGCGGCCGTCGGCGAACTCGATGGCGATCGCGGTCCCTGTCGTCAGCGCGGCGGCTCGGGAAACCGGGCGATCACGGGCGTCTCGAATGACGGCGTAGCCGCGCATCAGAACATTCTTGTAGGAAAGCGACTGCAGCATGCGGTCGTGCGCGGTGACCGCATGCCGGCGCTGCCGGGTCTCCGTCGTGACGGCGGCATCGGCGCGGGCGACCAGTCCCACCAGCCGGTCGCGGGCACGCCCCGTCTGCGACTGCAGCCGCGAGGGCATGGCCGTGAGCGCGGCATCGCAGCGTCCGAGCCGGGACCTCAACCGATCGACCATGCGCTCGACAATCCGCTCCGCGAGCGAGGCGCGTTCGTTGAGACGCTGACGCCGCTCAATGATCCGCCTTGCCAGCACGTCGGCGCTAAGCCGCGAGGCGGTACGCTCGAAGCTGCGGCGCTTGTTCATCGTATTGAGTTCGAGACTGCGCCCGAGGCCGCCTGCAGCTTCATCGAAACGGCGGCGCGGCAGTGCCAGCAACTGGTCGAGTGACGGGAGGGCGCGAGCGAGCGAACGTAGGCCCTGTCGCCGGATATCCATCTGGCGGCTGCAGGCGCCGGAGAGTCGTGCGCCGAGGTTCGCCACCTGCGCCTCCAAGTCGGCCCTGACCGGTACTGCCATTTCGGCAGCACCTGTCGGCGTCGGCGCCCGCACATCCGCGGCATAGTCGATCAACGTCCAGTCCGTCTCGTGGCCCACGGCGGAAATCAGCGGGATCGCACTTTCGGCTGCAGCGCGCACGACGATCTCGTCGTTGAAACCCCAGAGGTCCTCGAGGCTGCCGCCGCCGCGCGCCACGATCAGAACATCGGGCCGCGGTATGGACCCGCCCGGGTCGATCGCGTTGAAGCCGTGGATCGCGTTTGCGACCTCCTCACCGCAGCCTTCGCCCTGCACCTTCACCGGCCATACCAGCACGTGGACCGGGAAACGGTCGGAGATGCGGTGCAGGATATCGCGGATGACCGCACCGGTTGGCGAGGTGACGACGCCGATGACCTTCGGCATGTAGGGAAGCAACTGCTTGCGGGCGGCATCGAACAGACCTTCCGCCGCAAGGCGCCGCTTGCGTTCCTCGATAAGCGCCATCAGCGCGCCAGCGCCGGCCGGTTCCAGTGCCTCGATGACGATCTGGTATTTCGAAGAGCCAGGGAAGGTGGTGACGCGGCCGGTCGCAATGACTTCCATGCCCTCTTCCGGGCGATACTTCAGTTTCGAGAACGTGCCCTTCCAGATCACCGCGTCGATGCGGGACTTGTCGTCCTTCAAAGAAAAATAGGCATGGCCCGAGGAATGGGGGCCGCGATAGCCGGAGATTTCACCGCGTACCCGGACGTGATCGAAGGCGCTCTCGATCGTCCGCTTGATCGAACCCGAAAGCTCCGAAACGGTGAATTCTGTGAGATTGGTGGGCGAATCATCACTGAAAGAATTGGCCATGCAGGCTTACTAGCCCAATTAACGGCAAAGATCAGCCTCGAAGCGAGGCTTCGACGGTCGAAGTGTATTTATCAACCGCGGATGCGTCATTCAGCCGGCAGGTCGACCCTGTAGAGCTGAAATCCTGACCCCTCCGCATGCGGCAAGGCTACCAGGTAGGGCGGAATTTCACCACGGCCAAGGGCCGCATAGAGCCCGTCCGGCTTCATCGCCGCCAAACGTTTGGTCTGTGCGTTGCCGGGACAGTAGGCGATCATGCCGACCTTTGCCCCGCGAAGGAAGGCGACGGCCTCGCTCGGAATCGCAAGCCCGATATGCAATTCCGTCAGCATGCCTCCCTGATTGCGGTGGTAGGGAGCCGAAAGCACGCGGTGGGCAGTGAACCGCAGTATATCGGAGCCGCTGTCCGAGGGTGCCGCCACGGTGGTCGGCAGTACTTCCGTCATCGGCGCGATAGCGGCACGGCTTTCACAATCCGCTGATATCTGCGCCCCCTGCACGTTTCCACCGCTTCGAAATCGGTTAGCGACACCATGCGTCCCCTCGGCGGTGAGCACACCGAGAAAGGCCCACACGCTCGGCACCGCCATCAGGGCACCGCCGAGAAAGAAGAAGCCGGCGCTCATATTCTCGGGATCGGCTTGTGCATGACGGCGGAGTTCCGAGACCAGCACGGCCAGCGGTAGAATTGCCAGAAGATTGGCGAAGACGGCGCCGCGTACCTGAATCAGGGCGATCCCCCAGGCCGCAGCCACCAAGGCGAGAAGGATCGCGTGCAGTTCGACGCGGTCGCGCAGCATGATGCGCGAAAGGCAAACGATCAGGGCGAAGAAGCCGACTGCATAGAAGCCACCGAAGGTCCCAGGCTCGCTGCTCAGCTCGCTGAGCCCGGATTGTGCTTCGATCACATTGGACAGCCAGAGCTTGACCAGCAACGGATCAAGATCGGCAAGGGGATTGCGCAGGCACTGCGGTGCGAGGACGAGCGCCGTCGCAGCCACGATCACGCCGTTGCCTGCAAGCACGACGAAACGCAACTCACGGCGAGCGCCGCTCGCGAGCAACGCCGAAAGGAACAGCAATGCGCCGCCGGCTGCGGTAATCCCGTAATAGCCGACCGAGAGGCTGTCGCAAGTGACCTCGCCATAGCGGCTCGGCGGGACGGTAGCGAAGAAGAAGACCGTTACGCCGATGGCAATCGCCAGGGCGAATGCACGTGCCGCGGCTGCGAACTCGCCTCCGTGCCACGCCCACAGCACCGCCACCAGCAGACAGACGACGGCGACAATGGGCGTTGTCTCCGCGCCGATGGCGATCGCCAGGGCCGCAGCCGTTCCGGCCAATGCGAAGCTCCACGGCTTGTAGTCGGCATCGACCAGCATGGCGGCCATTGTGGCGATGAGGACGAATTGGACATTGTGGTGGTCGATCGCCCCCGGCAGAAACCGATTTGACGTAACGACCAGAATGGCCGTCATCGCAAAGGCGATCTGCATCACCTGCGGACCGCCTATCCTTCGACCGGCGAGCCCCATCATCGCCAGCAGCGGGATGGTGAGCGACAACGGCCAGACCAGCAATGCCGCGGCCTCGGCCGCAGTCTCGGGCAAGAACTGCCGGAAAGACGTAATGAGCGCAGCGATCGGCAGGTCGATCAGTCGCGACCAGTGCATCGAGGTGCCTCCACCGAGGCCAAGGCGATGCTGCACGTTGTCGAACCAACCCTGCCCTGCAAGGAGATCGCGAACCACGACTAGGCGCATCACGTCGTCATTATCCGTTCCGACGTAGTCATTCGCGCCCGGCAGATTGAGAAGGGCGAGTGCGGAGATCGTCACCACCGCGTAGAAGAGGAGCGACAAGCCATAGCGCGACCAGAACGGCACGCGCTCGTCTTTCGTGATGTCGATGGCCGCCATGCCGGAACTGCTCCCTCGCCGTCGCACCGGCGGGGCGGACGGCGGAAATTTCAAATGTCACGTGCGGGCGAAACCTAGCCTTAACCTTCTCAAGAAATAGTAAAACCGGGCCTCGGATAACCCGGAGCGCCGGCTGTGTTTTGCGAGTAACGAGTATGCACGTATCCGGGTCGGAAAATCTCGACATCGCTGTTCTGCTGCCTTGCTACAATGAGGCGGCAACGATCGGAACCGTCGTCCGCAACTTCCGGCAGGCCCTGCCCGACGCGCGCATCTATGTCTATGACAACAACTCCACGGACGGGACGGCGCTGCATGCGATGCTCGCCGGCGCGACCGTCTTCCGCGAGCGCCGCCAGGGCAAGGGGCACGTCGTGCGCCGCATGTTCTCCGACATCGATGCGGACGTCTACGTCATGGCAGACGGCGACGGCACCTATGCCCCGGAGGACGCCGAAGAACTCGTCCGCACACTCATCACCGAGCGCGCCGACATGGTGGTCGGCATACGCCGCGGCGTGCATCAGGATGCCGGCCGCAACGGTCACGCCTTCGGAAACCGGCTTTTCAACCGCCTCTATCGCTTCCTTTTCGGGCAGGATTTCACTGATATCCTCTCGGGCTACCGCGCCTTCTCGCGGCGCTACGTCAAGAGCTTCCCTGCCGTTTCCGGTGGCTTCGAGATCGAGACCGAAATGTCGGTCCATGCCTCACGCCTGAAGCTACCCGTCTGCGAGCTCGAACTCGATTACGGTCGGCGGCCGGAAGGCTCCCACTCTAAGCTGTCCACCTTCCGCGACGGCGCGAAAATCCTCTGGATGTTCGCCATGCTGATGAAGGAGACGCGCCCATTCGCCTTCTTTGGCACCTTCTCCGCGGCCCTGATGACGGCGAGTATCGTCTTCATGACACCAGTCCTTTACACCTATTTCCAGACAGGGCTGGTGGAGCGCATGCCGACCTGGGTGTTCTCGCTCGCCCTGATGATGATGTCGCTTCTCTTCCTCACCGCCGGCACGATTCTCGATTCCGTCGCCCGCTCGCGCGCCGAGCAGTTGCGCATCCACTACATGACGCTCCCGGGCCTCGCTTCGGCACATATCCTTCGCGGCGCGAGCGCCGAGGCGATATCGGTTCCGGCCCAGGCGGATGCCGCATGAAGAAGCTCCTGCGCTTCGGCATCGTCGGCACTGTCGGCTTCGTGATCGATGCGGCAGTGTTGATGCTTCTGCTCAACACGACTCCGCTCGGTCCCTTCGTCGCACGGGCGTTCGCGATCGTGATCGCGCTCGGCGCCACATGGCTCCTCAATCGCAGCTTCACCTTCGGCGCCTCGCGCCATTCGCTGGCAGTGGAGGGCTTCCGGTACGGGTCGGTCGGCATCACCACCGCCGTCCTGAACTACGTTCTCTATTCGGCTCTGCTGATCGCCACGCCGCTGCTGAAACCGGTCGCCGCGCTGGTGCTTGCCTCGCTTGCGGCAATGGCCTTCAGCTTCTTCGGCTATTCCCGCTTCGTCTTCCGGCGATAACGGAAGGGACGCTTCCCGCTCGCTCCCCTTACACCGGCTCCCAGCCATCCTTTTCGCTCGCACGATAGATCGCGTCGATGAAGCGCTGGTTGGCGCGCGAGTTCTCCAAGGTCACGATCTCCTCCGGCTCGCCCGCCGCGGCACGAGCGAAAGCCTCCGCCTCGCAGCGGTACTGTCGGCTGTCCTGGAAACGGAAGACTTGCGAGAGATTATGCGACTGGTTCGTCAACTCGACCTCCTCTGGACCCCAGCGGTCGGCGTTGAAGGGCGAGCGCACCTCGATAAAGCCGTCGGTACCGTGGAAGACCATGAGCTGGCGGTTTGCCATCTGCGTCGAGATGTAGAAAGCGAGCTCGAAGCCGTCGAACTCGGCCTTCACGCTCGAGTAGATGTCGGTGCCGAAGACCGGGTCGCGCTCGGTAACCGCCTGGACGCGCAACGGCTCCTTGCCGGTTGCGAACCGGGTGGTGATCGTCGGATAGACGCCGATGTCCGGAAGCCCGCCGCCGCCGAGCTCGGGTACGTTGCGCATGTTTGCCGGATCACGATTGAAGTACGTAAACGCGCCCTGCACGTGGCGCAGCCGGCCGATCGCCCCTTCCGAAAGCAGTGCCCTCACCTTCCGCCAGACCGGTGCATAGGTCACCATGAAGGCCTCGGAAACAATGACCTTGTTGCGGTCGCGGGCGGCGATCACCTGGTCGATCTCCTCCGCCTTCAGCGCGATCGGCTTTTCGCACAGCACGTGCTTGCCGGCATTGGCGGCCTTGATCGCCCATTCGACGTGCTGTGACGTCGGCAGCGGAATGTATACGGCGTCGATGAGATCGGAGGCGAGCATCTCATCGTAGGATCCGAAGGCATGGGGCACGGAAAAGCGATCGGCCACGGCGCGTGCCTTCATGAGGTCACGGCTCGCGATCGCGGAAACGACGCAGTTCTCGGCGTCCTGGATCGCGGGAATCACCAGTTCCCGGGCGATCTTTGCGGTCGACAGAATTCCAAAGCGCAGCATGGGGATCCCTCCTGAAACGATGCTGCGGCAACCTATCGATTGCCGCTGAACGAGGCAATGGCGCCCGGACGGTTGTCCTCCCATCAAAGAAATTCGATGGTCGATCACAGCCACCATTGCTAACCTTCCCTCTCCGACCGGGCCGCAAGAGGCCCTCCCCACGAAGCCACGGAGTTTTCCCATGCAGAAGCGTCCGCTCGGCCGTACCGGCCTTTCCATCGCCCCCGTCGTCTTCGGTGGCAATGTCTTCGGCTGGACTGCGGATGAGAAGACTTCGTTCGCGCTGCTCGATGCCTTTTTCGATGCCGGGTACAACGCGATCGATACGGCGGATGTCTACTCGGCCTGGGTCGACGGCCATGTCGGCGGAGAAAGCGAGACGATTATCGGCAAGTGGCTGAAGCGCGGCCACCTACCACGTGATCGCGCGGTGATCGTCACCAAAGTCGGTTTCGACAACAACGGCAGGAAAACGGGCCTCAGCACAAAGTGGATCGCCGAAGCAGCGGAGGCCTCGCTCAAACGGCTTGGTACCGATTACATCGACCTCTATCTTGCCCACAAGCCGGACCCCGACGTGCCGCATGAGGAAACGCTCGAAGCCTTCGCGAAGCTGAAGCAGCAGGGGAAGGTCCGGGCGATCGGCTGTTCGAACTTCGATGCCGCGCAGCTGCAGGCCTCCTTCGACGTCGCGGCCGACCGAGGCCTGCCACGCTACGATGTCGTGCAGCCGGAATACAATCTCTACACCCGCGATGCCTTCGAGGGGCCTCTTGCCGACCTCTGCATTGCGCAAGAGATCGGCGTGATCAGCTACTACGCGCTCGCCGCCGGTTTTCTCACCGGCAAGTACCGCAAGCCGGAGGACATCGAAGGTTCCTCGCGTAGCTATCGTGTCGGCGGTTACCTGAACGAAAAGGGCTTGAGAATTCTGACCGCCCTCGACAAGGTAGCGGCAGAAACCGGCACCAGCCCGGCCGCCGTCGCGATTGCCTGGATCGCCGCGCGGCCGGGCATCACCGCACCGATCGCTTCTGCGACCAGCCTGAAGCAGCTCGACAGCCTGATTGCCGCGGGCACGCTTCAGCTTTCTGCCGCGCAGATGGCACTCCTCACCGAAGCCGGAGCATAAGACGATCATGCCCATGGAGATACGCGACGCGCAGCCTGCAGACGAAGCGACCTGGCAACGCCTCTGGCGCGACTATCTGACCTTCTACAAGGTTGACCTGTCGGACGACATCACCAGACACACCTGGACGCGCATCCTCGATCCGTCGTCCCGTGTCGTAATGCGGCTTGTCTTCGTCGACGGAGAGATGGCGGGCTTTGCCATCCATCATTTTCACGACTCGACATGGGCGATGACGCCGGACTGCTATCTCGAAGATCTCTATGTCGACGAGCGCTTCCGCGGACGCGGCATCGGACGGGCATTGATCGACGACCTGATCGCGCTCGCCAAGGCAATGGGCTGGTCACGGCTCTATTGGCATACTGACCGAGATAACGCGACGGCACGTAAGCTCTATGACACTTACGCCGAGGAAGATGGGCATGTGCGATACCGCATCCGTTTGTGAGCGAAAGCAGCCAGCCTACGCGCCGAAGCGGTAGAAATCCACGAACGCCCTGAGCGCCGGCCGCATCTGCCGACGCGACGGATAATAGATGTAGAAACCGTCGAAAGGCGGACACCAATCCTCGAGGACGCGCACCAGGCGGCCCTGCCTCAGCTCCTCGGCGATCCGCTGGTCGAAGAGACAGGCGATTCCGGCTCCGCCGAGACACGCCTGCAGTATCAGCCGGTCGTCGGGGAGGATCAACGGCCCGTCGACGTCAACGACCAGTGACTGCCGATCCCTCTCGAATTCCCAACGGTAGATCGTGCCGCTCGAAAAACGACGCCGAATGCAGGCGTGTCGCAGCAGGTCGCGCGGATGCACCGGCATCGGATGGGCCCGGAAGTAGTCCGGCGCGGCGACGACCGCAGCAGAGAACATTGCGCTCGCCTTTACCGCAATCACGTCCTGCTCCAGGCTTTCGCCGAGTCTCAGTCCGGCGTCGTAGCCCTTCGCAACGAGGTCCTCGTACCGGTCCTCGGTGATGAGCTCGACGGTGATTTCTGGGTAGAGCTGCAGAAACGAACCCAGCCTGGGAACGATCAGGTGGTCGGCGGCAAGTCGCGGAAGCGTGATGCGCAGATTCCCGGCCGGTCGTTCACGTACGTCGGCAAGGGCGGCCATGGCCGCGTCGATCTCGCCGAGCGCCGGTGCCAGGCTGTCGAGCAGGCGCCGCCCTTCCTCGGTCGGGCGCACACTTCGGGTCGTCCGGCCAAGAAGGCGAACCCCGAGGCTTTCCTCCAAACGCGCTACGGCATGGCTCACCGCCGAAGGCGCGATCTTGAGTTCCTTCGCAGCTGCGCGGAAGCTCCCATGCGCGGCGACAGCGGCAAGAACGGCGAGTTGAGAAAGCTGGATCCGGTTCATTGTTCCAACAAATAGAACAAGGCGTTGCATTTTGCAGCAGTTATCAGAGCGTTCCACTCGAACTAGATTGAAGTCGTGCCCGGAGGCTGAAGGCTCTGCGACACCAACATCATCCGACGACACGAAGGAGCAATAGATGAAGACGCGCAAACTCGGAGAACTCTCCGTTTCCGCCCTCGGGCTCGGATGCATGGGCATGAGTCATGCCTACGGACCCTCGGCCGACGAAAGCTCGGCGATCGCCACCTTACATCGTGCCGTCGAGCTCGGCGTGACACTCTTCGACACCGCCGAAGTCTACGGACCTTACAAGAACGAAGTGCTCGTCGGAAAGGCCCTGCGGCCCCATCGCGACCGCGTCGTGATCGCCACAAAGTTCGGCTTCCGCATCGATCCAGCAAGACCGTCCGACCAGATGATCGCGGGTACCGACGGCCGGCCGGAGAACGTTCGCGCCGTCGCAGAGGCTTCGCTGAGGCGGCTCGGCACGGACGTGATCGACCTCTACTATCAGCATCGCGTCGATCCGGACGTTCCGATCGAAGACACGGTCGGCGCCATGGCCGATCTGGTGCGGCAGGGCAAGGTCAAGGCTCTGGGGCTTTCGGAAGCGAGCGCCGCGACGATCCGCCGTGCCCATGCCGTCCATCCGATTGCAGCGGTCCAGAGCGAATACTCGCTCTGGACACGCGACCCGGAGGAGAACGGCGTCCTCGAGACATGCCGGGAACTCGGCATCGGCTTCGTGCCCTTTTCGCCGCTCGGCCGCGGCATGCTGACCGGCGCCCTGAAAGCGCTCGACGGGCTCGCGTCCGACGACTTCCGTCGCTCGCTGCCCCGCTTCCAGGCGGAAAACTTCGACGCCAATCTCTACCTGGTGAGATTGCTCGAGCGGATGGCTGAAGAGAAGGGCGTCACGCCGGCGCAACTTGCCCTCGCCTGGGTCCTTGCCCAAGGGGACTTCATCGTGCCGATCCCCGGAGCCAGCAAGATCCCGCATCTCGAACAAAACGTCGCGGCGGTCGAGGTAACACTCTCGACACAAGACGTGGCCGCCATTGGCGAGCTCCTCGCACCGGCAAAGGTCGCCGGCGCGCGCTATTCGGAAAAGATGACGAAAATGTCCGGACGATGAGATGCCGGCTCAGGCGACACTGCGGCGATACGCAGAGGGCGTTGTTCCGGTTATCGCCTTGAACATCCGCGTCATATGGCTCTGGCTGCTGAAGCCGCAGGCCGAAGCAATCTCGGCAAGGGGATCACCGTCCGCAAGCATCCTCCTTGCCCGATCGATACGCCGGTTGAGGATGAAGCAGTAAGGCGAGACACCGCAGCTCTGGCGGAACATGCGCTGCAGGTGGAAATCGCTCAGCCCGGCGACACCTGCCAGTTCCCGAAGGGTAATCGCGTGTTCAAGGCGAACCTCGATGTAGTCAATTAGCCGCCGCCGAACCACCGGAGAGAGGCCACCGCGCAGAGGAACCAGTCGTCCTCCGCCGTAACGCGGGTCAGAAAACAGGCAGGCGATCGCCGTGGTGGTCGCCTCCTCCGCCCTGAGGGCGTCCCCTGTCTGCGTCGCGACCGCCACACGCTGCAGACTTGCGGCAAGCCGGGGCGCATCGTCGAACGTCGCCTCGGGAACGGTCATCAGCCGCGCATCGCGGTCGAGCGTCTCGGCGAATTGCCGGCGCAATTCGTCGTCCGTGACATAGAGATGGACGAATTCGAACGTGTCATTGATTTCCCAGTCCGAAGACGCGCCCTGCGGCATCAGGCAAAGCGCGCCCGGCCAGCCATGCGCACGACCGGCATCCAGCCGCCATGTTCTTTCGCCGCCCCGCAGGTAGAGACTGAACGTGTGACCGTCGGGCCGTTCGTAACGCATGCGGTCGAAGCTGTTGCGCCAGATCGCCGTCGACTTTCCGGCGCCGAGATTCAGCCCACCGAGTCGCTGGGCGCGGGGTGAGGAAGAAAGCAAGCTGTAGACTGACGGGCGCTGCTGCATGAAAAGCCTGTTGTAGAAACCAGCCTATTTTACAGCAAGTTCGACGGACGACCACACGGAAGTCGTGGCTGCGGGTCCCTTTCGATGCAGTTCGCCGCAAGATCGTGCAAGCCCGGACACCGGAATGGTCCTAGGTGTGACCCGAAATTCAGGGAACCACCATGACCAATTATCTGCTCTTTTCCTCCACCGTTCTGATCTGGGGCACGACCTGGATCGCCATCGCCCTCCAGATCGGGCCTGTTCCGGTGCCGGTGTCCGTCTTCTATCGTTTCGCTGCCGCCGCGCTGATCCTCGTCGGCGCCTTGATCTTGACGCGCCAGATGAAAGTTCCGCCGCTGAGACAGCAGCCGTTCATTCTGGCACAGGCGCTCTGCCTCTTCTGCTGCAATTTTCTCTGTTTCTATTACGCCGCGGCCTATGTCCCGTCCGGTCTGCTATCGGTGGTATTCTCGCTGGCAACCATCTTCAACGCCGTCAACGCCCGGATATTTTTCGGCGATCGGGTCAGCCCCCGCACGCTTCTCGCGGCAATGCTGGGTGCCACGGGCCTCATGTTGCTCTTCGGTCGCGACATATTTGTCGCCTTCAATCCGGAAAGCTGGAAGGGTATCGGGCTCTCGGCGCTCGGCACGATGTTCTTTTCGCTCGGCAACATGGCCTCGCGTCGCAATAGCGCAGCCGGCATCAGCCCGGTGACTGCCAATGCGTGGGGCATGAGCTATGGCGCCGCCACGCTCCTCAGTCTCGTCCTTCTTACCGCCACGCCGATGGTCGCGCCGCCGGATATCACCTATCTCGGCGCGCTGCTCTATCTCTCGGTTATCGGCTCCGTCGTCGGCTTCACGACCTATCTGATGCTGGTTTCACGGATCGGCTCGCAGAAGGCCGCCTATGCGACCGTTCTCTTTCCTGTCGTCGCGCTCACGCTGTCGAGCATCTACGAGGACTATCACTGGACCGCGATCGGCGTCGCCGGCCTTCTTCTGACCCTTGCCGGCAATGTCGTGATGTTCGTCCGTCTGCCGATACGGGCGAAGGCGATCGGGGCCGAACCGGGCAGAGCCTGAACAAGAAAAGGGCGGTCGACCCGCCCTTTTCGCTCGTCCCCATCCGGTCAGGCGCGCAAGGTACCGCCGGTTGTCTTTTCGACATTGGCGATGATCTTCTTGGTCAACGCCTCGAAGTCCTCGTCGGTCAGCGTCTTCTCGACCGGCTGGATCAGCACCTGGATCGCAACCGACTTGCGGCCCTCGCCGAGAGATGCCCCCTCGAAGACGTCGAAGACATTCACGCCGGTGATCAGTCTGCGGTCAGCACTGCCGGCCGCCTTGACGATTGCCCCGGCGTCCACAGTCCTGTCGACGACGAAAGCGAAGTCGCGTCTCACCATCTGGAAGGGTGAAAGCTCCAACGCCGGCTTGGTGCGGGTCGCCTTCTTCTTCGGTTCCGGTATCGCGTCGACATAGACCTCGAAGCCCGTTAGGGCGCCGGTGACATCGAGGGCCTCCAATGTCTTCGGATGGAATTCGCCGAAATATCCGAGGATCACTTTCGGCCCCATCTTGATCGTCCCGGAGCGTCCCGGATGATACCACGACGGCGCACCGGGCTCGATCTGGACGTTCGCCATCGGCAGCCCGCAGGCCTCCAGCACGGAGAGCGCATCGGCCTTTGCATCATAGACGTCGACCGGCTTTCCACCGCCCTTGGCGGCGTTCGACCACATGCGGCCGGCGCCGGCAAGCGAGGCCGTGCCGCGGCGGACACCGGCAGCGACGCGGCGCTGCCCTTCCGGCGTATCGTTCTCGTACGTGCCTGAAACCTCGAAGATCGCCACATCCCCGAAACCGCGATCGGCATTGCGCTGGGCCGCCGCGAGCAGGCCCGGCAACAGCGACGGCCGCATGTCGGACATGTCGGCAGCGATCGGGTTCGCGAGCCGCAGTTCATGGCTCCCACCGCCGAAGAGCGTCGCCTGCTCGTGCGAGATGAAGGACCAGGTGACGGCCTCCAGCATGCCGCGAGCGGCCAGCGCGCGTTTGGCCGTGCGGGTGCGGATCTGCAACGGCGTCAGAATTCGGCCGTTCACCGCCCCGGTGCTCGGCAACGGCGCGGGCTTGATGTTGTCGACACCGTGTATGCGCATGATCTCTTCGACAAGATCGGCCTTGCCGTCGATGTCCGGCCGCCAGGAGGGAACGGCAACCGTGACCACCTCGCCCGCGCCTTCGACGTCGAAGCCAAGACCGGTGAGGATTTCGCGACCTTCCTCGTTCGAGACGGTCAACCCCGTCAGGCGCTTTACTTCGGAGAACGGGAACTCGACCACCGACTTCACATGACCCTTGTAGCCGGTGACCTTGGCGGCCGCCGCCGTACCCCCGCACATTTCGAGCACCAGTTCGGTGGTGCGTTCGAGGCCGGGGACCATGTATTCCGGGTCGACGCCACGCTCGAAACGGTAGCGCGCATCGGTGATGATGCCGTGGCTACGCCCGGTCTTGGCGATGTTGATCGGGTCCCAGAGCGCCGACTCGATCAGCACGTTGACCGTGTTCTCGTCACAGCCGGAATGCTCGCCGCCCATGATGCCGCCGATCGATTCCGGACCGTTGTCGTCGGCGATGATGACATTGGCCGGGTTGAGCTTGTAGGTGCGGGTGTCGAGCGCGAGGATCTCCTCACCCTCGCGGGCACGGCGAACCACGAGATCGCCCCTAACCTTGTCGGCATCGAAGACATGCATCGGCCGACCCTGGTCGAAGGTCATGTAGTTGGTCACGTCGACCAGTGCGGAAATCGGACGAAGGCCGATCGCGAGAAGCCGCTGCTGCATCCATTTTGGGCTCGGGCCGTTCTTCACGCCGCGAACCAGGCGGTAGGCGAAGCCAGGGCAGAGCCGCTCATCGTCGAGCACGATCCTGACCTCGACAGGCGTCTCGCCTTCGACCTTGAAATCCGACGCCTTCGGCAGTTTCAGCTTGCCGAGACCGGAGGCGGCGAGGTCGCGGGCAATGCCGAAGATGGACGTGCAGTCGGGACGGTTCGGCGTGAGATTGATCTCGATGACCGGATCGTCCAGGCCGGCATAGGCGGCAAAGGACGTGCCGACGGGCGCATCCGCCGGCAGATCGATGATGCCGTCATGATTGTCGGAGATGTTGAGCTCCTTTTCGGAGCACATCATGCCGTGGCTTTCGACGCCGCGGATCTTGCCGACGGCGAGTGTCACGTCGATGCCGGGGACATAAGTCCCGGGGCGGGCGAGCGCGCCGACGAGACCGGCGCGGGCGTTCGGTGCCCCGCAGACGATCTGCACCGGCTTGCCGTCGCCGGCGTCCACCATCAGCACTTTCAGACGATCGGCTTCAGGATGCTTTTCGGCCGTCAACACCTTGGCGATGACGAAGGGCTTGTAAGCCGCCTTGTCATCGACGTCTTCGACCTCGAGGCCAATCGCCGTCAGACGCTCGCAGATCTCATCGAGCGCGGCATCGGTTTCCAAGTGTTCCTTCAACCAGGAGAGTGTGAATTTCATCGTTCTATCCTCCTCACGCGCTCAGGCCGCCGAACAGCGTCGGCACGTCGAGCGGGCGGAAACCGTAGTGGTTCATCCAGCGGACATCGGCATTGAAGAAGTCGCGCAGGTCCGGCATGCCGTATTTCAGCATGGCAATGCGATCGAGACCCATGCCCCAGGCGAAGCCCTGATATTCGTCGGGATCAAGCCCGCCGGAGCGCAGGACGTTCGGATGCACCATCCCGCAGCCGAGAATCTCCATCCAGTCCTTGCCCTCGCCGAACTTGACGATCGGCCCGGACGAGCGGTCGCATTGGATGTCGACCTCGAAGGAAGGCTCGGTGAAGGGGAAGAAGGACGGCCGGAAGCGCATCACGACATTGTCCACCTCGAAGAACGCCTTGCAGAACTCCTCGAGCACCCAACGCATGTTGGCGACGTTCGCGGTCTTGTCGATGACGAGGCCTTCCACCTGGTGGAACATCGGCGAATGGGTAGCGTCGGAGTCCTGACGGTAGGTCTTGCCGGGAATGACGATGCGGATCGGCGGCTTCTGCGCTTCCATGGTGCGGACCTGCACCGGTGAAGTGTGGGTGCGCAGCACCTTGCGCTCACCGTTTGCGTCCGGCTGCAGGAAGAAGGTGTCGTGCATTTCGCGGGCCGGATGACCTTCGGGGAAGTTGAGCGCCGTGAAATTGTAATAGTCCGTCTCGATGTCCGGGCCTTCCGCGATCGAGAAGCCCATGTCCGCGAAAATCGCCGTGATCTCGTCGACGATCTGGCTGATCGGATGAATGCGGCCGCGCTCCGCCGGCGAGGAGCGGACAGGCAGCGAAACGTCCACCATTTCGGCAGCAAGGCGGGCGGCAATCGCCGCGTCGCGAAGTTCGGCCTTGCGCAGGGTGATCTGCTCGGTCACCTCATTCTTCAGCGCATTGATTGCCGCGCCCCGGGTCTGGCGTTCCTCCGGCGTCATCGAGCCGAGCGTCTTCAGCAGCTCGGAAATCGAACCCTTCTTTCCAAGAGCTGCGACGCGCAGCGCCTCGATTTCCGCTTCACCGTCTGCGGCGGCAATATCGGCCAGAAGGGCCGTTTTCAAACTGTCGAGATCGGACATGTCCCTTGTTCCTGCCCCTGATTGCCGGAACCGCCCTGCGGCCGGCATGACACCGAGAAAGAAAAAACCCGCGCCAGCCCTGCCAGCGCGGGTTTCCCAATCGAATTTCTAGAAAGCTTGGGAAGCGCTGGTCTTAACGAACCGCGCTTTCAAACTCGTTGGCCGAGCCATCTTCCTTGAGGTACTCGAGGGCCTTCTTGGAGGCGGCAACGAGAGCACCGAAAGCTTCCGGCTCGCGGATGGCGAGGTCGGAAAGAACCTTGCGGTCGACTTCGATGCCGGCCTTGTTGAGGCCATCGATGAAGCGGCCGTAGGTGAGGCCGAATTCGCGGACGGCAGCATTGATGCGCTGGATCCACAGGGCGCGGAAGTTGCGCTTGTTCACCTTGCGGTCGCGGTAAGCGTACTGCTTGGAACGGTCAACCGCGGCCTTGGCGGCGCGGATGGTGTTCTTGCGGCGGCCGTAGAAACCCTTGGCTGCCTTCAAAACCTTCTTGTGCTTGGCGTGGGCGGTAACGCCGCGTTTTACGCGTGCCATGTCATGATCTCCTTAGTAATCCAGTAGAGCCGGGTCTCAGAGACCGTTCGGCAGGTAGTTCTTGACGACCTTCTTGCCGTCAGCGTCGGCGAGAACCATGGTTCCGCGCGCATCGCGAATGAACTTGTTGGACCGCTTGATCATGCCGTGGCGCTTGCCAGCAGCAGCTGCCAGCACCTTGCCGGTGGCGGTGACTTTGAACCGCTTCTTGGCAGCAGACTTCGTCTTCATCTTGGGCATTTTGCTACTCCATTGTTTTTGTATCGAAAGGAACAGACGACGCCCCTTTCAAGCATTAGAAACGGCCACGGCATGCCCTGCCGGACCGTTCGGACGCGCGCTTATAACCGCACTCGGTCAAAAGCGCAACGGGTTCGGCCGGAGGAATCGGCCGAAAGACGTGAAAAGCCGCCGGCAGGCGGCGGCTTCGATTGCTAAGCGCGGGCTTTCACCTTACCTCGGCGCCAGCACCATCATCATCTGGCGACCTTCGAGCTTCGGTTCAGCCTCCACCTTGGCGATCGCCTGGGTGTCTTCCTTCACCTGCTGCAGAAGCTTCATGCCGAGTTCCTGGTGGGCCATTTCGCGGCCGCGGAACTTCAGCGTCACCTTGACCTTGTCGCCTTCCTCAAAGAAGCGGCTCATCGCCTTCATCTTCACCTCATAATCATGGGTGTCGATGTTCGGCCGCATCTTGATTTCCTTGACCTCGACAATCTTCTGCTTCTTGCGCGCTTCGGCCGCCTTCTTCTGGTTGGCGTATTTCAGCTTGCCGAGGTCCAGGATCTTGCATACCGGAGGTTCAGCATTCGGCGAGATCTCGACGAGATCAAGACCGGCCTCTTCGGCCATTCGAAGGGCTTCGTCCGTCGGCACGACGCCGAGGTTCTGACCTTCTTCATTGATAAGCTGAACTCTGGGGATCCTGATCTCCCGGTTTGAGCGCGGCCCTTCCTTTACGGGGGCGTCGGCTTTGAAAGGTCTGCGAATGGTCGTATTCTCCTCATTGGTTTCCGAATGCGGCAATGCCGGCCGGAGCGAGATCTCGTCTTTCCGTCGCTCTCGCAGTTACCGCGGCAAGGCTAATAACACGCTTCGGAAAGAAAATCACCTAGTGTGCTCGCAAGAACGAATCAGTTTTATGAATGCGTGGCGAGATTTGGAGTTCCTCATGACAGACATCAAGACCGAGCCCCGACTGCAGCATCTCGTTGTGGGCTCTGGTGAGGCAAGGCGGGAGATCGCGATGCTGATCCGGCCTGCCGCCAACGAGACGGCCGGCCCCGCGTTGATGTGGCTCGGAGGCTATCGCTCCGACATGAGCGGGACCAAGGCGGAGGAACTCGACCATCTCGCAGCCCGCACGGGACGCCAGGCGATCCGCTTCGACTATTCCGGGCACGGCGCCTCGGGCGGCGATTTCAAGCTCGGCACGATCTCGCGATGGCTCGAGGAAGCGCTCGCCGTCCTCGACCACGCAGCACCGCAAAGTATGGTGCTCGTCGGCTCTTCCATGGGTGGATGGATTGCCCTGCGTCTCGCCCAGGAACTCAAGCGCCGCGGGACAGAAACGAGGCTCGAAGGCATGGTGCTGATCGCGCCGGCGCCCGATTTCACCGTCGAGCTCGTGGAACCCAATCTCAGCACCGCAGAGCGCCGGTCACTGGAGGAGCGCGGCTATTTCGAAGAGCCGTCGCAATACAGCCCCGAACCGAACATCTTTACCCGGGCTCTGATCGACGACGGGCGCAACAACCGGGTACTCACGGGCATCATCGAGACCGGCTGTCCGGTACACATCCTGCAGGGGATGAAGGATCCCGACGTGCCTTACACCCACGCGCTGAAGCTCATCGAATTCCTGCCCGCCGACGACGTCGTGCTGACGCTGATCCGCGATGGCGACCACCGGCTCTCCCGCCCTCAGGATATCGAGCGGATGAACGCTGCGATCCTCGGTGTTTCCGAAGGAAGGTGATGCATTTTAACCATAGCTGCGAAATGCCCGTCTTCAGCAGTTGCTAATGATTGACTAACACGCCCGTCCCGCATTAACTCTTCGTTAACGATATAAAGGGACGGGTTCATGAGGAACGGTTCGCGCGTGCTTGCCGCGGCATTGGCGGCGACGGCATTTTTTGCGCCCATCGACAGCGGTTTTTCCGCGCCGGCGGCGCCGAAGGCCATGGTTACCGGAGCCGTCACCTCGCAGCCGATCGGTCACTATGAATTCTGCCGCAGCCACCGCGACGAATGCAATCTTCATGGCCGCGCGAACGCGCCGGCGCCCCGGATTACGGACCGTGGCTGGAGCGTCCTGCGCAACATCAATAGTTCGGTGAACGCCACGATCACACCGATGACGGATTCCGACATCTATGGTCGCGAGGAGATGTGGGCCTACCCGACCGACGTCGGCGACTGCGAGGATTTCGTCCTGCTGAAACGCAAGAAGCTGATCGAAGCGGGTTTCGATCCTTCCGACCTTCTCATCACCGTCGTGCGCAAGCCGGACGGCGAGGGTCACGCGGTCCTGACGGTGCGCGCGGCCCAGGGCGACTACGTCCTCGACAACCTGAACGACGAGGTCAAGCTCTGGACCGCGACGCCGTACACCTATCTGAAGAGACAGGCGAGCTTCGACGGCGGCCGATGGGTGACGATCGAGAACGGCACGACCGATCTGATGGTCGGCGCGCTGAAGTAGGCAACGCCAAATCGCACCTTCTCAGTCGCTCGACGCCTGAAGCGGGCGGAGACGCGAAAGCAGCACCATCGTCCCGGCGGAAATGCCGGCGATGCAGAGCAGAGACAGGATCGCGGCACCCACCCCGGCTCTTTCGCTGATGAACACGATCGAAACCGGTGCGGCTGCAGAAAGCACCATGCGCACCCCTGAGAGAACTCCCATCGTTCGTCCGTAGCCCGCAGTGCCGAAGTAATACAGCGGCAGCACGCCGCGGACGATGGACGTCAGCCCCTGACCCGCACCGTAGACGATGGCAAAGACGATCGGAATTGCCACGAGTGGCAGTGCGACCGCCGACGACAGGAGCAGGAAGGAAACGAAGAGTGCACCAGACGCGACGAGCGCCGTCGTTACAGGGGTGAAGAGCCGACGTTGCGAATACTCGATGAGTCGTGCGAGCACCTGTGACGGCCCTATCAGGCTGCCGGCGAGCGTCGCGACGGCCGGAGAGAACCCGGCGGCGCCAAGCACCACGAGCAGCGAGACACTCACCGCCGAGATCAGGAAGCCGCCGGAGGCAAGGCTGATCGCCATCAGCGCCATCTGCAACCCCGCGCCACGGTCCTTTGATCTCTCTTTCCCTTCGACGGCCATTCGCGCTTTCCGCGGCGGGCGATAGGCGGGAACCGCCAGATGTACCGGCAGCGCAAAGAAGAGATTGATGGCGGCAAGAACCAGATAAACGTCCCGCCAGTCCATCAGGGTCAACAGCCACTGATCGAGCGGCCAGAATACAGTCGACGCGAAGCCGGCAATCAGCGTAACCAGCGTAACGTGGCTCCTCGCCTCCTGGCCGTGGCGCTGGGCGAGCGCGGCAAAGCCAGCATCATACTGCACGGCGAAGGCGACGAATTCCGCGAGAAAGGTAATGGCCGCAAACTGCCACGCGTTCTGCATCACGGCATAAAGTACAAGCGCGAGTGTCGCAGCCAACGTTCCAAGTACCATGACCGGCCGCGCGCCGAAGCGGTCGATCGAGCGTCCGAAGATGGGCGCCGAAACCGCCCCAGCGAGCAACCCGGCTGAAAACACCCCGAAAACAAAACTCGTTTCCCACCGGAAATCGCGCGCGATCGCAGGAGCCAAGACTGAAAAGGAATAGTGGAGCGTTCCATAGCCGACGGTCATGGAAACGCCCAGACCGACGGTCAGGGGAGACGGTTTCATGGCAGACGTTCAGGCTAGCTGCGTCGTCGCAAGTTGGCAACGGCCGCCGGACCGTAGAGCAAAACGGCATTCCGCCGGACGCCGCCTGTCGGGCGCCGTCCGGATGGCAGGTTAGCCGTTGCCGATCAGGATACCTGCGGCAAGCACGAGCGAGCCGCCGAGCACGACCTGCATGGCTGCGCGCAGGAACGGCGTTTCCATATACTTGTTCTGGATGAAGGCAATCGCCCAGAGTTCGATGAAAACGATCACCGCCGCCGTGATTGTCGCGGTCCAGAAGTGCGGGATCAGATAGGGCAGTGCATGGCCGAGGCCCCCGAGGGCCGTCATGATACCGGAAGCGAGACCGCGCTTCAGCGGCGAACCTCGTCCGGAAAGCTTGCCGTCGTCGTGCGCGGCTTCGGTGAAACCCATCGAGATGCCAGCGCCGACGGAGGCCGACAGGCCGACAAGAAAGGTCTGCCAGGTATCACCGGTCGCGAACGCCGCCGCGAAAATCGGCGCCAGTGTGGAGACGGAGCCGTCCATCAGCCCTGCGAGACCCGGCTGAACATATGTCAGGACAAACTGCCGCCGGGCGGTCTGAGCCTCTTCATGAGCGACCTCGGCCGGAACATGTTTTTCGCCGAGCATGCGGGCGGTTTCTTCATGTCCTTGCTCCGCCAGCGCCAGATCGCCGAGGAGACGGCGCGTTGCGGCATCGCTCGTCCGTTTCGCGGCCTCGGTGTAGAAGCGATAAGCCGATTGCTCCATCGCCTCCGCCTCGTCGCGGATTTGCTCGAGTGTCTGATTGGCCCGCAGCCAGTCGGGCTTGCGGGTGTAAAAGTCGCTGACGTGTTCGCGGCGGATCAGGGGAATGCGCTCGCCGAACCGCTGACGGTGCATCTCGATCAGCATGTTGCGGTGGGAATGTTCGACCTCCGCCATATCCTCGAACACCTTGGCAGACTGCGGGTACTGGGCTCGCAACTGATCGGCGTATGCAAGATAGATCCGCGCGTCGTCTTCCTCGGAGGAGATCGCAAGGGCCAGCATCTCCTGCTCGCTCAGGCTCGCGAACGAGCGTTTGGAAGAGGATGGGAGGAATCGACCGAGCATGAATATCTCCATTTAGAATAATTCTAACTTATCTATTCCGACAAGCGGGTCAAGGGTCGACCGTCGTCGTCCAGGGGGCATATCGCCGCATTGCAACGAGCGTTTCACGCTCTAGATACGCGGGATAGATTCGCGCCCATGTTACTTCTCGTGGAGCGCCTTACATTTGACAGATATCAAGATGATTCAGAAGAGACAAACCGGGGGAGGTTGATCCATGACCATCGAGCTGACCGCCCGCGCAGCGCATGTTGCCGGCATACGCGAGCGCGCCCAGGCCGAGATGGAGCGCCTCGGTGTGAACGCGGCATTCATCGACCTGCTGGTCGAGACCTTTTACGGCCGCATCCGCGCCCATAAGCATCTGGGACCGGTCTTCGAGCACCGGCTTGCCGGCCGTTGGCCGGATCACCTGGCAAAGATGAAGAGCTTCTGGTCGTCGGTCGCATTCAAGACGGGGACCTATGGCGGCAAGCCGGTCCAGGCTCATCTCAGCGTTGAGGGCGTCTATGAGGGCCTGTTCGCCGAGTGGCTGACACTCTTTCGTGCGACACTCGACGATATCGCGCCGAGCGAAGAAGCCGCGCAATGGTTCATGGCGACCGCCGAACGCATCGCCCGAAGCCTCGTATTGGCGATGTTCTACGATCCCGCGCTCGATGACCCTGCGAACAGGCGGCTCACGTCGACGCAGTGAAGAACGGCCGCCAGTCGAATTCAAACGCACGGCGGCCCACTTGCGAAATCTTCGTAAAGGAATGTCGCCGTCGCCGACCGAAATTTGCGCGAACGGCCTTGCGCCCACGGCAATGAGGTGATTTATCCCGCGCCGGGAGAGAGGAAGATTTTACCCTATAACGACTATAAGGCTTCCTATCATGAACCGTCGCACGTTCTTCAAGCAGGCCGGCACCGCCGGACTGGGTGCCGCCTCGGCCGTGGCGCTTGCCGCACCCGCGATTGCGCAGCAGAATCCAAAACTCACCTGGCGCCTCGCCTCGTCCTTCCCGAAAAGCCTCGACATCATCTTCGGCGCGGCGGAGGACATTGGACGAAGCGTCGCGGAGGCAACCGACGGCAACTTCACCATACAAAGCTTCGCCGCCGGCGAGATCATACCGCCGCTGCAGGCAGCCGATGCGGTGGCGGCTGGCACCGTCGAGATGGCACATACCTGCTGCTATTACTACATCGGCAAGGATCCGGCGTTCGCCCTCGGCACGGCAATCCCCTTTGGTTTGAATGCCCGCATGACCAATGCATGGTTCACTGCCGGTGGCGGCAATGACCTGCTCAACGCGTTCCTCGCTGGCTATAACCTCTATGCATTACCTGCCGGCAATACCGGCGCACAGATGGGTGGCTGGTATCGGAAGGAAATCAAAAGCATCGAGGACCTGAAGGGCCTGAAGATGCGCATCGCCGGTCTGGCCGGCGAGGTGATGAGCAAGGTTGGTGTCACGCCTCAGCAGATCGCCGGTTCCGACGTCTATCCTGCGCTCGAGAAGGGGACGATCGACGCCACGGAGTTCGTCGGGCCTTACGACGACCTCAAGCTCGGCTTCTACAAGGTCGCCAAGTATTACTATTATCCGGCGTGGTGGGAAGGCGGGCCGGCGGTCCATGCCTTCTTCAACCGCGAGAAGTTCAACGAGCTGCCGAAGAACTACCAGCGCATTCTCTCAGATGCCTGCGCAAGCGCCAACGCAAACATGCTTGCGCGGTATGACGCATCGAATGCCGCGGCCCTGCGCAAGCTGGTTGCCGAGGGTGCCCAGTTGCGCGCCTTCAGCTCCGACATCCTCGACGTCTGCCACAAGGCAGCCAAGGAAACCTATGCCGAGCTCAGCGCCAAGAACGAAAACTTCAAGACGCTCTACGAAAGCCAGCAGGCTTTCAAACAGGATGCCTATCTTTGGGCGCAGATCGCGGAGTACGGCTTCGACACCTACATGATGCTGCAGCAACGCGCCGGCACACTCTAGCCAGCGGTGCCAATTCACTGCGAAGCGAAGGCTCCTGACGTTCGTCCGGGGCCTTTGTCATCTCGCCGACGCACGGAGGCTAGCGGCGGCGGAATGTGCTGCCCGACAGACCCAGCCGAGGCGGAGCCCACGACCGGCTGGGGGGTGGGGGTTGGACGCGGGCTCCTGACCACCTCAGGGGTGGCTGGACGGACCATATCAGTTGCGCGCGTAGCGTTTAGCCCTTCCCCGCGAATGCACCGCTATTTCAACGGAGCTCATTAAAGGCAGTCTAACGGCCTGGCTGAGACTGTGTCTATTTGAGACAGGAATGAAGAGAGGAGGAAAGGCCCCGCCGGCGTCGGGTTTGTCCGGCATTCAAAAGAGACGCCGCTTTTGCCAGCAACCACCGAAGAGACCGCATTTCCCGTGACCATCCCTTCGGATGGCAGAAATCGTCAGTTTTCCAGCCCTTTGAGCACGTTGGCGACGTTGTGCCCGATCTGCGGAACGCCGTATCCTCCTTCCATGCCCGTCAGGACCGGCAGGCCGGCCGCGGCGATCATCTCGCCCATGCGAAGATAGTCGTCGCTCTTCAGTTTGAAGAAACTGATCGGATCCTCCTCGAAGGTATCGACGCCAAGTGAAAGGACGATCGCCTCGGCACCGCAAGAGCGGATGCGCCTTAGCGAATCCGCAAGAGAGGACGACCAGACATCCCATGCCGTGCCGGAAGGCATCGGATAGTTCGCGTTCAGTCCTTCACCGGGTCCCTCGCCTGTCTCGTCGGCATATCCCATGAAGAACGGGAAGGCATCCTGCGGCTCCCCGTGGAGCGAGGCGAAGAAGATGTCGTCACGTCGGTAGGTTATGTCCTGTGTGCCGTTTCCATGGTGAAAATCAACGTCAAGGATCGCGACCCTTCCTGCCCCTCGATCAAGCAAGCGCTGGGCGGCGACGGCGGCATTGTTGATGAAGCAGTAGCCGCCGAAGAGGTCGATGCCCGCGTGATGACCCGGCGGGCGGCAGAGCGAAAAGGCGAACCGGCTGCCTTCTGCAAGCCAGTCGGCACCGGAGACGGCGACATCCATCGACGCGATCGCAGCTTCGTAAGTACCATCGGAGATCGCCGTCTCCGCGGAATTGGCGTAATAGCCAAGGGCGCCGTCTATGTTCATCGGGACCCGGCCGGTCTGGCTACGGCGGCAGGGAAAGGATGTAGCGATCGCCTCACCTTCGAACCCCTGAGCCTGCCACCGCTCCCAGCAGGTGCGCAAGAACTCGAGGTAACCGGCATCGTGGACCTTCAGCGCAGTCTCGAGTCCGTGTTCATCGGGCGCGGCGACGTCGGAAAATCCGGCCTCTTTCACCGCTGCCAGGATCCATTCCGCACGGAACGGACCTTCGAAAGGCTTGACCAGCAGGCCACCATGCAGCTCTGTCTTCGCATCCCGCAGCTTGTGCTTCTCCGAATAGAAAACCCGCATGTTCGCGCCCCTCTCTCTATGCCGGCCGCACGCTAGCCTTGCGGCCGAGGACTGGCAAGGTGGGGATCGGCCAAGTTACCCCTTCAATCGTCGCTGGAACGGTATCGCGTTCGTGGACGACCTTGAACATGATCGAGGGCGAAAAGAGCCCAATCCTCCACCAGACAGAATCCCGTTTTTCAATTCGAACGAGGTTCTCCCATGCGACCATCCATCAGTCTTTTCAACGTTCTCGTGTTGCTCCTTGCCGGCTCCGCCGCGTCGGCAAGCGATGGTGTCGGTGTCCGGCAGTTGAGCGTCGTAGCGCCGGAACGGGACACTCCCCTTTCCGTGACCGTCTGGTACCCGGCAGAAGCTGGCGGCGAACCCGTGGCCGTCGGCGAAAGCAAGATATTTGAGGGCACGCGCGCCTTGAAGGGCGCGACGATCCGGAAGCAACGTTTTCCGCTCATCCTGCTTTCCCACGGCTCTGGCTCGCGAGTTGAGGGGATGGCGTGGATCGCCACAAAGCTTGCCGAGACGGGCTTCGTCGTCGCCGGGCCGAACCACCCCGGCACCACGAGCGGCGACTCGACACCGGCAGCCACGCCGAAGATATGGGAGCGTACTGGCGATCTTTCAGCGATCACGACGGCGCTCACCGCGGACCCCGTATTTGGCATCATCGATCGACCCGCATCGTATCGGCGTGCTTGGTTTCTCGCTTGGCGGCAGCACGGCAATGGAGCTCGCCGGCGCCCGCGCCGACCTCGACGCCTTCGTGCGCTACTGTGATACCTATCCCGCCATGATGGATTGCCGCTGGTTCCGCGGCGAGCGCGGTTTTGTGGACGGAGAGCCGGTCAAGGTCGACATTCTCGACCTGCGCCGCATCGACAGAGCTCATTTCGAACAGTCGAACCGTGATCCTCGTATCGCGTCGGCCGTGCTCGTCGACCCCGGACTCGCTGCAGCGTTCACCCCTGACAGCCTCAATGCCGTCGACATTCCGCTGACCTTCATCAATCTGGGCAGCGCCGGGACGATACCAGTCGCCGTACGGTCCGACGTGCTTGCTGCTCAGCTTCCGAACGCCACCTACGAGCAGGTCGACGAGGCAGATCACTTCAGCTTCCTGCCGGTCTGCAAACCGGGGGCGACGGACTTTCTGAAGTCGGTGGGCGACCAGAACCCGATCTGTGCCGAAAATCCGGCGGCCGCGCCGACATTCACCAGGAACTGATCGAACACGTGAAAATGGCCTTCGGGCGCACGCTCAAGACCAGTTGACCCGGCTATGGCGAAAGGCGCGGGCGCCGATCACGCCCGTCGCCGTCGCCGCCGACTTACTCGACGAGATTGATTTCCTCGGTCTCGCCGCCGGAGCAAACGTAGCAGCAGTCACTGCAGCTCTCGGCATTATCCGGTCCGGTTCCCCAGTAATTACCGCGGTCACCGGAAACCCAGGCGCCGTAGCAGATCGATTCCCCCTCGTTGCAGGAAAGCGGAATCTGTTTCGTCTCGCCGTCGTCGAGATAGAAGACCTGATTGTTCCCCGGCCAGACATAATCGCGATCCTGGCTGTAGAGTTCGACTTCCACCGCATTCGGATGTTCGTTACGCATGACAAAGGTGACATCGGCGGCAAGCGTAGACACAGCCGCGGAGAAGAATGCACTGGCCATCAGAAGAAGACCCGCAGGCCTGCGTATTGCCGAAACGAAATGCGTCATGAGATATCCCCCAGTTCCCGTATGTTTTCTGCCCGCAGATCGCTAGCATGACGATCCGGCCTTACGGGAGAGGTGAAACAGTGCGGAGTACGCCCTTTTTTGGCACAACCTGGGACTCTGGTTCCGCATTCAACGCCAAAGCAGTCTGGGCCGATCACACGTGTCCGACCGGGGCGAGACGTTTGTAGAAGATCGTGGTCGCGCAATAGCGACCATCAGGAAACAAGGCGTAGTCCGGGATCACACCGGAACGTACCCAGCCGAAGTGCTCGTAGATTGCTTCTGCTGGCTCTCCGGTCGCGGTGTCCAGAACGAGCAGCCAGCGTCCGCGTTCCTTAGCCTCCCGCTCGGCAGCCATCATAAGCCGCCGCGACAGACCGAGACCGCGGGCAGCGCGGTGCACGAGAAGCTTCATCAGGTCCGCCCGGTGCGGCTGGTTCGGCTTCAGCGCAAAGCCGATCTGTACCGTCCCGACGACACGCCCGGCATCGTCCTCGGCAACGAGAAGCAGCACCTCGTTCCGTCTAACTCCGGAGACAACTCCCTTCCAGTACGCTGCCGCGTCGGCGGGCGCGAGAGGCGACATGAAGCCGACCGAGGCGCCGCCGTCGACGCAGTCGCAGAGCACGTCGCAAAGGTCGGGGACACAGGCAAGCGCCTCTTCTTCGTTCAGCAGGCGAATGAGGGTGGACATGAAAGGCTCCGGGAGAGGTTTGCGTCAACGTGGGCCGAGGTCGATGACCACGGCATAGCGGGCGGGTTTGTCGGTCGGATTGCGAAAGGCATGCACCTCACCGACGTTCATGTGCAGACAATCGCCGGCAGCCAGCCGATAGGTCCGTTCCCCGACGGTCAATTCCATCTCGCCCTCGAACAGCCATACATGCTGCCACTGCGTACGAGCCGACGGCTGGCTGCCGAAACGAACCTCCGCCGCGGGCGGAAACTCAACCTCGACGACATCCACCCGTGCGCCGGTCCCTGCCGGCGCCACCGTCCGGCGCAGATAGCCGCTTTCCGGATCGCGCCAGATCGGCTGGTCGACACGGCGCGCCAGTGGCTCGGATGCGTCGCCGGCGGCATCGAAGAAGACCGACAGCGAAAGGCCGAGCGCCGAACAGAGCCTCGCCAGCAACGCGGCCGTCGGGCTCGCCTCCGCGCGCTCGATCCGCGAGATCATCGCCCGGCTGACGCCGGACATTTCTGCAAGCTGGTCGAGTGTCAGCCCGCGCTCGCTGCGCAGCGTTCTGACGCGCGTTCCAATCGACCGGGCGAGCTCTTCTTCAACCTTTTCCATTATATGGGATTTAAATGATCTCATACTGGAGTCAAGGGAACTCGTCGGCGCATTCAGGTGTCGAGCGCTATCGCCAGCTTGGCCAGAAGGCGCCCCAAGTCTGCCTTCTCTTGCTCGTCGAGGCACTTCAGAAGATCGGCCTCGACCGCCATGTCGGCGCGAAAAGCTGCCTCAGCCCGCTCGCGGCCGAGCGTCGTCAGCTGCACGGGAAGGCTGCGCCCGTCCTCGGCGCTCGGAGGTCGCTCGACGAGGCCGGCCTTCTCGAGACGCGCAAGCCTCGGGGTCAGGCCACCCGACGTGATCATCAATTGCTGAAAAAGCTCTGTCGGACGAAGACGATAAGGAGGACCCGACCGCAGCAGCGTCGCGAGCACGTCGAACTCACCTGTATCGAGGCCATGCTCGGCAAACACCGCCTCGATGGGCGGCCGAACCTTCAGCGTTATCCACCGCGCGCGACCGAGAATGGCCATACCGACCGTGTCCACGTCCGGGAGCTCCTTTGACCACTGGCGCCTGCGCACGCCAACGTGATCATCCTGAAGATCCCGCTCCGAGGCAATTTGTCTTGTCATAAAGATATTTCCCCGTTATCTTTCCGGAAAGATAAAGCAATGTGCGGCTCTTCTCAAGAGAAAGATACACCGCGAAGGCACTTCGGACCTGGAACCGAGAGAGGAGAACGACCGATGAAAGAGGAAATGATCGCCCTTTGGGCCGGGCGCGGCCTGTCGCTGATTTTCGTACTGTTCATGCTCGGGGCTTCCGTAACGCCCAAGTTACTCGGCATGCCGGTTGCGGAAGAGACGCTCGCGGCCCTCGGCTGGCCGCCCGGTTATGCGACGATGATCGGCGTCATCGAGCTGACCTGCGTGGTGCTCTACCTGTTTCCGCGTACCGGCCTGCTCGGGGCAGTGCTGATGACCGGTCTCCTCGGAGGCGCGATCGCGACACAGTTGCGCGCTCAAAGCCCCCTTTTCACCCACGTGCTCTTCAGCTTCTACATCGCTGCCTTCATGTGGGGCGGACTGTGGCTACGCATGCCGGCCATACGGACGGCCTTGCCCTTTCTGCGCTGACCGCGTCAGTCTCCGACCTGACGGATCCATTCCGGCAGGTTGTAGTAATTGGATATCCGCGCGACCTTGCCGTCCCGCAATTCGAAGAACGCGCCGGCCGGGAGAACGTATTTCTGGCCGTTCGCTTCCGGCAATCCCTCGTCAGTCATGAGGTATTCGCCATTGACGATGAATTCGGCGGCGCCGCGCCGTCCGTCCGCGCTGGTCATGACCACCATGTCGGTGAGTTGTTCCCTGTAGCAGCGGTTCATGTGTTCCATGAAGCGCGCGAAGGCGGCCTTGCCGACCTGGCGCTCACCCTGATTGATGTCATGAACGACGTCGTCGGTCAGCAGTGCCAGGAAGGTTTCCATGGCGCCGGCATTGAAGGCTTCATAATAGGCGCGAATCGTATCGGCAGCGGTCATGGCATTCCTCGTGGCAGGCAGGACTTGGATCGAAGGTTCCGGAACGGTATAACCGCTCCCAAACGGACTGAAAACACTTCATGGCCCTCACGATCCAATCCTTTTCCGGCGGCGAGGTGGCCGCCTTCGTCGACGACCTTGCGCGGCTGAGGATCGCCGTGTTCCGGGATTTCCCCTACCTGTATGACGGCGACCTCGCCTACGAGCGCAACTATTTGGCCACGTACTCACGATCTGAAGGCTCAGTCTTCGTACTTGCGATCGATGACGGTCAGGTCGTCGGCGCGGCCACGGGAACCCCGATGATCGGAGAAACGGACGAGGTGAAGGCACCGTTCCTGGCCGCCGGGCGCGATCCGGCCGAGCACTTCTACTTTGGCGAAAGCGTGCTGCTGTCCGCCTATCGTGGCCAGGGTATCGGAGTGAAGTTCTTCGAAGGTCGCGAGGCCCAGGCGAGAAAACTCGGCCTGCACTATGCCGCCTTCTGCGCCGTCGAGCGCGATGCAGACCATCTGCGCAGGCCCGCCGACTACGTGCCTCTCGATTCTTTTTGGCTGAAGCGCTGCTACACCCATCATCCCGAGCTTCGAACGACTTTCTCCTGGCGCGACCTCGACGAGACTGAGGAAAGCCCGAAGCCCCTCTCTTTCTGGATACGGGACCTCCGTTCATGACCAAGATCACGTTTGCCAGCTGCCAGTACAAGATCGACCTGATCGAGACCTGGGAGGATTACGTCCTCCACCTCACCCATCTCGTCCGCGCAGCCGTCAACAGGGGGGCAAAGCTCCTGCTGCTGCCCGAATATTCTGGCCTCGTGCTCACCGGCCAGCTCGACCCGCAGGTTCGCTCTGATCTGCACGGCTCGATTGCCGGCATCCAGCCGATGATCCCGGCCTGGCTCGATCTCTGCGAAGATCTCGCCCGGACCCACGGCATCGTCTTCCAGCCCGGCACGGCACCGATGCGCGACCCCGATGGTAACTACCGCAACCGCGCCTGGCTCTTCGGTCCCGATGGCCTCATCGGTCACCAGGACAAGATCATCATGACCCGTTTCGAGCGGGAGCAATGGGGGATTGCGGCGGGTGAGTATGGGCTCCGCAGTTTCGAAACGCCTCTCGGCACGCTCGGCATCCTCATCTGCTACGACAACGAATTCCCGATGCTGGGCCGCAAGCTCGCGGACATGGGTGTCGAGCTTGTTCTCTCGCCGAGCTGCACCGACACCCTGGCCGGCGCTTATCGCGTGCGCATCGGCGCTCAGGCGCGCGCATTGGAAAACCAGATTGCGGTCCTCGTCGCGCCGACGGCCGGCAATGCGCCGTGGTCCCCCGCCCTCGACGAGAACAGGGGACGCGCGGCCCTGTACGTGCCGCCGGACTACGGCATGCCGCCTTCGGGCGTGTTCGCGGAGAGCGAGAGCGACACTGTCGATGAAAGCCGCTGGCTGACGATCGAGATCGATCTTGCGGACGTGTTGCGGCTGCGTACCGAGGGCCAGGTCGCCACGCGACGCGACTGGCCGGAACAGTTTGCCGTCTGAACCTTGCGCCAACGCCCGGGCAAAAGCGATGCGTGCCTCATCATAGCACTCGAGCCGCGCCAGAAGGTCGGCGCGAGCGGCATGGAATGGCAGGAAATTTGCCAGCACTCCGGCATCCAATCGATCCAGCTCGGTCAACGCTGCCTCCGTCCCTTGCACCTCCGCCAGCGCAACCGCGCGGTTTACGCGGATCACCGGATCGTCACAGAGGCCGACCAGGATGTCGCAAGCCGCAAGCGCGGCCTTCCAAGGCGGTGGATCTGCGAGACACGCCCTGCCAAACCAAAGCGCGTGGATCACCATCTGCATGATGCGAGGCCCCGGCCCCCGACATACGGAGCGCTCTTGCACAGTATCGTCCTGCTGCCGCCATCATCGGCTGCGACCAGAGCGCCGGGTCCTGTGCGGCGAGCGGGATCATCGCCCCAGTCGCGTGCATGCGGGCCGGGCGGCGCGCCTCGGCAAAGCGTATGATCGGGGCCAGCGCCAGAACCTCGACCTCGTCGGGCAGCAGACAAGCTTCAAAGTGAGCGCCGCCAACCACGGTATCGACACCGCCACGAGAAAAAACTCAACCGCCGTTGCAGAGGCACGTGGTACCGTCCCGAAAATCTTGCTGCGACGCTGCGAATGCCGCCGAAATCCCCATATTCCGCTTTGCCGGCGGATTGCGCGCTGCTATATGCGCTGCCCATGAGCACATCGTCCCGCACGCCCCTTGACCATATCCGCAATTTCTCGATCGTGGCCCACATCGACCACGGAAAGTCGACGCTGGCCGACCGTCTGATCCAGTCGACCGGCGGCCTCGCCGAGCGCGAGATGTCGGAGCAGGTTCTCGACTCGATGGACATCGAGCGCGAGCGCGGGATCACAATCAAAGCGCAGACCGTGCGCCTGCACTACAAGGCGAACGACGGTGAAACCTATGTGCTGAACCTCATCGACACCCCCGGCCACGTCGACTTCGCCTACGAGGTGTCACGCTCGCTCTCGGCTTGCGAGGGATCGCTGCTCGTCGTCGACGCCTCTCAAGGGGTCGAGGCCCAGACGCTCGCCAACGTCTATCAGGCGATCGACAACAATCATGAGCTGGTGACGGTGCTCAACAAGATCGACCTACCGGCCGCCGAACCGGAGCGGATCAAGGAACAGATCGAGGAAGTCATCGGGATCGACGCCTCGGATGCCGTGCTAATCTCGGCGAAGACGGGGCTCGGCATTCCGGAAGTCCTGGAGGCCATCGTCCATCGTCTGCCGGCGCCGAAGAGCCCCGGTGGCGAGGCGGCTCCGCTGAAGGCGCTGCTGGTCGACAGCTGGTACGACACCTATCTCGGCGTCATGGTTCTCGTGCGTGTTATCGACGGCGTGTTGGTGAAGGGTCAGCAGATCCGGATGATGGGCACGGGCGCCAAGTACACGGTCGAGCGTGTCGGCGTGCTGACGCCGAAGATGGTCAATGTCGACAGTCTCGGCCCCGGCGAGATCGGCTTCATCACCGCCTCGATCAAGGAAGTGGCCGATACCCGCGTCGGCGATACGATCACTGACGACCGTAGGCCCACGGCCTCGGCCCTGCCCGGCTTCAAGCCCGCCCAGCCGGTCGTTTTCTGCGGCCTGTTCCCAGTCGACGCCGCCGATTTCGAGGACCTACGCGCCGCCATGGGCAAGTTGCGCCTCAACGATGCGTCCTTCTCCTTCGAGATGGAATCGTCGGCCGCACTCGGCTTCGGTTTCCGCTGCGGCTTCCTCGGCCTCTTGCATCTCGAAATCATCCAGGAGCGCCTCGAGCGCGAGTTCAATCTTGACCTCGTGGCCACCGCCCCTTCTGTCGTTTATCAGATGAAGCTTACGGACGGCACCGAGAAGGAATTGCACAACCCGGCCGATATGCCGGACGTGGTGAAGATCGCGGAAATCCGCGAACCTTGGATCAAGGCGACGATCATGACGCCGGACGAGTATCTCGGCGGCATCCTGAAGCTCTGCCAGGACCGGCGCGGCATCCAGACCGAACTCACCTATGTCGGCAATCGCGCCATGATCACCTACGAGCTGCCGCTCAATGAAGTGGTCTTCGACTTCTACGACCGGCTGAAGTCGATCTCCAAGGGCTATGCCTCCTTCGACTACCACATCCTCGACTATCGTGAGGGCGACCTCGTCAAGATGTCGATCCTGGTCAACGGCGACCCGGTCGACGCGCTTTCGATGCTCGTCCACCGCTCTGCCGCCGACCGGCGCGGGCGCGGCATGTGCGAGAAACTCAAGGAACTCATTCCGCCGCACATGTTCCAGATCCCGATCCAGGCCGCGATCGGCGGCAAGGTGATCGCCCGCGAAACCGTGCGCGCGCTCCGCAAGGACGTGACGGCGAAGTGCTACGGCGGCGACGCCACCCGCAAGCGCAAGCTTCTCGACAAGCAGAAGGAAGGCAAGAAGCGCATGCGTCAGTTCGGCAAGGTCGAGATCCCGCAGGAAGCATTCATTGCAGCGCTGAAGATGAACGACGAATAAGGCAGCCACCCTCGCCGAGACATGAATCTGCCGTCCGCCTCTTTCGAGGCGGGCGGCTTTCTGTTTCTCTCGGCCCCGCTTAGGGCTGCGAGTTGCCTGCAGGTGGGTTCGCCGGGGCGGCATCGTTGGCCGGCGGGGTTTCCGGAGCCGCGGGTGTCGTCGGCTGAATCGCCGGTGCGGTGTCGGTCGCGGGCGCGGTCGTCGAGGACGTGGTGGACTGGTCGACGCCGGGGCCGCCGCTCATCAGCGACCACACAACCAGGCCAAGGACGATCACGGCGCCGATAGCCGCCCAAGTCCAGGTACCGCCGCGCGCCGCGCGCGGCGGCGGATTCCTGACGTCCGGCGGATCGCGATTGAGATTGGGATCATAGGTCATGGCATTTCCTCCTCTCGGTCTCGGAAGGAAATGCAGATCCGGCCGGATGGTTCCAAACACGTGTGCGGTTGCGCCGTTGGCGGAGCGAGCGTGGAAATCACCGTTCCCCGCCCGCGTGGCGGTAGGCCGATCCGCTTACTCGGCCACGCCGCCGAACTGCTCCCACGCACTCATCGCATGCGCCGCATACATCAGCGACGGGCCGCCGCCCATGTAGACGGCCATGCCGAGCGTTTCTTCGAATTCCGCCTTGGTCGCTCCGAGCTTCACCAGCGCATCGGTGTGAAAGCCGATGCAGCCGTCACAACGCGTGGCAATTGCGATCGCCAGTGCCACGAACTCCTTGGTCTTCTTGTCGAGCGCCCCGTCACGAGTCGCGGCCGAGGCCATGGCGGAAAAGCCGGCCATGACGTCAGGAATATCCTTCCGCAGCGTCTTGGTCTGGGCGGAGATGTCCTTGGTGATGTCGGGATAGTATTTCGTGACCATCGGGGGAACCTTTCCTGTTAACACATAGCGATATGCGTATGCCTTAACCGGAGATCAGCGCTTCAGCCTTGATGAAGATCAAGTCCCGACGAGATTGCAGGAGCCGTGAACCCCGTCAGGCTCCGATCCGTTCCGGTGTATAGCCCGCCTCACGGATTGCCGCCTCGGCTTTCGCGGCGTCTCCGGCGACACGAACCTCGTGGGAGACGAGGTCGACGGAAACCTCCGCCCCGGGCAACGCGTCGGCGAGTGCAGCCTTCACGGACTTGGCGCAGTGGCCGCAGGTCATGTCTTCTACACGGAAGAGATTGAGTTCGCTCATGTTACTGTCCTTTTCTCTTATGCCTCTCGGCACGGATACCATCAGTGATGCACCTTCCCCCACGGGGAAGGTCAAGCGGAAATTCCTGGGCGGTATAGCAACGCTTTCCGCCCTTGCCATGGCCTAGTGGCCCCTGCGTCGCGCGTCTGGACCGGCGAGATCGGCAAGGATCGGGCAGTTCGGCCGGTGGTCGCCCTGGCAGCAATCGGCTAGTTCGGTAAGCGTGGCGACCATGGACTTCATGGCCGCGATCTTCTCCTCGAGGTCGGCGATGTGGGCAAGCGCCACCTTCTTAACCTCCGCACTCGCGCGACTCTTGTCGTCCCAGAGCCGCAGCAATTGCTCCGTTTCCTCGAGCGAAAAGCCAAGGGAACGAGCGCGGCGAATGAACCGCAGGCGATGCACTTCCTCTTCGCCGTAAAGACGGTAGTTCGAGGCCGTCCGGCTCGCCGGCCGCATGAGGCCGATCTCTTCGTAGTACCGGATCATCTTTGCGGAAACGCCGGAGGCCTCGGAGGCTTCACCAATATTCACGTCTCGTCCTCCTCATCAGGAAAGCCGGGTCACCTGCGCCCGCTTCAAGCGGAGCGCATTGGTGACCACGAAAACGCTCGACAGGCCCATTGCACCGGCCCCGATCATCGGCGACAGCAGAAGGCCGAAGGCGGGGTAGAGCAAACCCGCGGCCACTGGAATCAGAAGAACGTTGTAGCCGAAGGCCCAGAACAGGTTCTGCTGAATGTTCCGCATCACCATGCGGCTCAGTTCGATCGCGTGAACGACGGAGCCGAGATCACCACCGACCAGCACGACATCGGCACTTTCGATCGCGACGTCCGTGCCGGTTCCAATGGCGAGGCCGGTGTCGGCACTCGCCAGCGCCGGCGCGTCGTTGATGCCATCGCCTACGAAGGCCACCGCCAGGCCCTCGGCCTTCATATCCCGGATCACGTTGACCTTGCCTTCCGGCAATACCTCGGCAATCACGTCGTCGATGCCGGCGGCGCGGGCGATCGCCTCAGCCGTTCCGCGATTGTCGCCGGTCACCATCACCACCTTGAGCCCCATTGATTTCAGTGCCGAAACCGCGGTCGGGCTTGTCTCCTTCAACGGGTCGGCAATCGCGACTGCACCGGCAAGTACGTCGTCGATGGCCACATAGAGCGGGGTCTTGCCCTCGGCGGCAAACCGCAGGGCAGCGTCGGAAAAGAGCGCGACCGAAAGTCCGAGTTTGGCCATGAGCCGGTCGGCACCGGCCGCGACAGCACGTCCAGCCACGACACCGGTGATACCGAAGCCCGGCATTGCCTCCGCCTTCTCGACAGCGGCAAGCGCAATCTTGCGGACCTCCGCTGCCTTGACGATCGCCTCTGCCAGCGGATGTTCCGAACGTGCTTCCAGACTGGCGGCGAGCATCAGCAGCTCCTCCTCGGAAAACCCATCGGCGACGATGAGATCCGTAAGCTCCGGTCGGCCCTTGGTGATGGTTCCGGTCTTGTCCATGACGACCACACCGGCCTCGCGCAGCTTTTGCAGCGCCTCGCCCTTGCGGAACAGCACACCCAATTCCGCTGCTCTGCCCGTTCCGACCATGATCGAGGTGGGGGTGGCAAGTCCCATGGCACAGGGGCAGGCGATGATCAGCACCGCGACAGCGGCCACCAGGCCGTAGGTATAGGCGGGCGCAGGTCCGACGAGTACCCAAGTGACAAAGGTAAGCGCTGCAATCACCATGACGACCGGCACGAACCAGCCCGTCACCCGGTCGACCAACATCTGGATCGGCAGCTTCGATCCCTGTGCTTCGCCGACCATACGAATGATCTGGGAGAGCATGGTGTCGGCACCGACTTTTTCCGCACGGAAACGGAAGCTTCCACTCGCATTGATCGTGCCACCGATGACAATCGCGCCCGCGCTTTTCTCGACAGGCACGGGTTCGCCGGAAATCATGGACTCGTCGACATAGGAGCCGCCGTCGATCACCGTGCCGTCAACCGGAATACGCTCGCCGGGGCGGATCACCACGACATCGCCCACAAGGACGGCCTCCGTCGAGACATCGACCGTGATGCCATCGCGTTCGACACGAGCCGTCTTCGCCTGAAGGCCAGCAAGCTTGCGGATCGCCTCGCCGGTGCGACCCTTGGCGCGCGCCTCCAGCAATCGGCCGAGCAGAATGAGCGTGACGATCACCGTCGCCGCCTCGTAATAGATGTTGCGCGCCTCGTAAGGCAGCAACTCGGGCGCGAACGTCGTCACGAGGGAATAGCCATAGGCCGCCGACGTTCCGATGGCCACGAGTGAATTCATGTCCGGTCCGCCACGCAGGAGCGCAGGAAAACCTTTCAGATAGAAGCGGAGACCGGGTCCAAGCAGAACGGCCGTCGCCAGGGCGAACTGGATGTAGTTCAGGAGATTTCCGGGAAATAACTCCATCAGCGTGTGATGCAGCGGCGGGTAGAGATGGCTTCCCATCTCCATGACGAAAAGTGGCAGGGTCAGGACGAACGCAATAACGAAATCACGGGTCAACGTGCCGATTTCGCGGGCGCGCGCCGCCTGCGCGGCGTCACCCTTGTCAGTGTCGGCGACAAGCTTGGCGCCATAGCCTGCCTTCCGGATCGCATCGAGCAAGGCCGGGACCTGGGTCTTGCCTCCAAGCACGGAGACGGTGGCTTGCCCCGTTGCGAGATTGACCGCGGCGCCCTCGACGGCCGGCACGGCCTTGAGCGCCTTCTCGACCCGTCCGACGCAGGAAGCACAGGTCATATCCTCGATTTCGAGTTCTACCGTCTCCGCCTTCGCCTCGTAGCCGGCAGCATGAATCGCCGTGAGAAGCTTTTCCGCCGAGAAGCCGTCCCGCGGCTTCACCGTCAGAGTCTCGGTCGCGAAGTTGACGACGCTCTCGGCCACACCGGGCACAGCGGCGGCGGCCTTCTCGACGCGTTTGACGCAGGACGCGCAAGTCATGCCTTCGATAGGCACCTCGATGGGAGCGGCGCGCGATGACATCTGGTTCAGTCTTGTCGGCAATTCGTTCATGATTTTCACCTCTGCCATCCTAGATGGACCTTCCCATCATGGGAGGGTCAAGAGGCGAAAGCGAAATTTTCCGAATATTCGATAACCAGGTCCGACGGAGGAGGAGGCGCTATCCGTCCGCACGCTCGTTGCCGACTGCGCCTCGCTACCGGTTCAGGATTCTCCGACCCTGAGGGGCCAGTCGACAATGTAATCCTCGAAATCCTCGACCGGCACGACCTCCTCACTCACGGTGCGACCACGGATCGAAATTCCGGCCTGGTGAACCGTCTCGCGATCGCCGGACACCAGATAGTGCCACCAGTACAGATCCTCACCCTCGGAGATCAGCCGGTAGGCGCAGGTCGGCGGCAGCCACGAAATCGTCTCCACCTCGTCGAGGGTGAGACGAATGCAATCGGGAACCGTGGCCTGACGGTTCTCGTAGTCCTTGCATCGGCAGCTGTGGGCGTCCAGCAACCGGCACGCAACCGAGGTGAACGCGACTTCCCCGGTATCCCAGTCTTCAAGCTTGTTGAGACAGCAAATCCCGCAACCGTCGCAGAGGCCTTCCCATTCCTCTGCCGTCATTTCCGCAAGCGTCTTGCGTTTCCAGTAAGGGATCTCGTTCATCATCGTACCTTGCGCGAGCGGCCGCGTGACGCCGCTTTCTTCTTGTTCTTTGGGTCCGAATGGACCATGTATCAAGTCTATGCCGACGGCTCCATGCCTCGACGCCCTCCTGTGGCGTGCGGCGGCGGCCTCGTCAAGCTTTCAACGCGTCGTCAACGGGAAAGTTCTAAGGTGCAGGAGCCAGAACCGCCGAAAAGGAGACCGCGCAGGAAGAGCCATATCCTGCTTCGGATCGATTCCTGGATCGACTCGACCGTGTGGAATGCTGGTTTCGCCGCCGGCGAAGCCTGGGAGGAGCTTACCATCTTCTTCCGCCGTTTCCGCGTGCACGGATGGAAACGGGCGGTTTTCGAGGTGTTGGGCGAAGCCATGACGCTCGGCACTGCGGGCAGCGTGCTGCTGCTGGCGCTTGCGATGCCGGCCTTCGAAGAAACCAAGAAGGACTGGCGCAACCGCGGTAATTTTGCCGTCACCTTCCTCGACCGATACGGCAACCAAATCGGCCATCGCGGCATCATCCACGAGAACTCGGTGCCGATCGATGATCTGCCCGATCACCTGATCAAGGCAGTGCTGGCGACCGAGGACCGACGCTTCTTCGACCATTTCGGCATCGACTTCCTGGGCCTCGTCCGCGCCATGAACGAGAACGCACGCGCCGGAACGGTGGTCCAAGGCGGATCGACACTGACCCAACAGCTCGCCAAGAACCTCTTCCTGACGAACGAGCGCTCGCTCGAGCGCAAGATCAAGGAGGCTTTCCTGGCGCTATGGCTCGAAGCCAATCTGACCAAGAAGGAAATCCTGTCGCTCTATCTCGACCGCGCCTATATGGGCGGCGGAACATTCGGTGCGGCAGCGGCGGCGCAGTTCTACTTCGGAAAGAACATCACCGAGGTCAATCTCGCCGAATCCGCCATGCTCGCAGGGCTCTTCAAGGCGCCGGCGAGATACGCGCCTCACGTTAACCTTCCGGCGGCACGGGCGCGTGCCAACGAGGTTCTGTCCAACATGGTGCAGAGCGGCATTATGACCGAGGGGCAGGTGATCGGTGCACGACGCAATCCGGCAACCGTCGTCGACCGCGATGATGCCGAAGCGCCGGATTACTTCCTCGATTGGGCTTTCGATGAGGCACAGCGGATCGCGGCGCGCTTTCCCCAGCATTCGCTGGTAGTACGAACGACGATCGACATGGGTCTGCAGAAGGCGGCCGAGGCGGCCGTCGCCTCCAGCCTCCGAGAGTACGGAGAAAGCTACAACGCCAAGCAGGCGGCCCTGGTACTGATCGAGAACGGCGGGGCGGTTCGCGCGATGGTCGGCGGCCGCGACTATGGCGAAAGCCAGTTCAACCGCGCCACCAAGGCACTGCGGCAACCCGGCTCCTCGTTCAAGGTCTACACCTATTCGCTGGCGATGGAATCCGGCCTGACCCCCGACTCACCGATCATCGATGCGCCGATCTCGTGGGGCAACTGGAGCCCGCACAACTACGGCAACAGCTATGCGGGGCGTATCGACATCAAGACCGCTCTCGCGAAGTCGATCAACACCATTCCCGTCCGCCTCGCCAAGGAAAAGCTCGGGCCGAAGGCGATCGACAACATCATGGCGGAGGCCAAGAAGTTCGGTATCGAGACGCCCATCCGCAAGGACGTGACGATCCCGATCGGCACCTCGGAAGTCACCGTACTCGACCAGGCCACGGCCTACGCCGTGTTTCCCACCGGGGGTTATCAGTCGCGCCGTCACGGCATCGCGCAAATCATGAACTATGGCGGCGACGTGCTCTATGATTTCTCGCGGGACGAGCCCCCTCCGCAGCGGGTGCTCTCCGAAACCGCTGCTACCTACATGAACCAGATGCTGACACGCGTTCCGTATGTCGGGACGGCGCGCCGGGCTGCAGTCGACGGCGTATTGACGGGCGGCAAGACGGGCACCACGCAGGCCTATCGAGACGCTTGGTTCTGTGGCTTCACGGGGAACTACACGGCCGCCGTCTGGTTCGGTAATGACGATTATACCTCGACCAACAACATGACCGGCGGTTCGGTCCCGGCCATGACCTTCAAGAAACTAATGGACTATGCACATCAGGGCATAGAGCTTCGCGCCATCCCCGGCGTCGAAAACCCATCACCGGAAGCCGCGGCCCCAAAGGTCGCGACGGCGGCGAGCGACGGCGAACCGTCGGGGCTCCCGCCGCTCATGCGGCCCCGATCGCTGTCCGCTGATTCGACCCGGCTGATCCACGAGATCGGGCGAATGTTGAAAGAGGCCAAGCCCGTCACCTCTCCTCGCAAGGTCGCTTTCGCCGACGTCCGCGATCCCGGATAGCTGGCAGAAAATAGCCCACGGACTGCGGTTGCGTTTGAACTTCAATGGTTTGAGTGATACCGCTGGCAACCGGACAACAGGAAATTGGTCGACAAGGTGTTCCGGGTTCCCTTCCTCATCGCCGTCGCGCTCACCATCGCTTTCGGCGGCGGCATCCTCTCGGCGATCTGGGCATTGCAGGCATCGGCCGGCTTCGGGGCGATCCGATTGGGTGTGTGGCACGCATTTCCCGAGGCCCAGACAGCTTCGGCCGATCCCTATGCCCGATCACATCGGGCGAGAGCCGGACGACTTCTCTACGGTTCGGCCGAAGGCCTGGTCTTCACCGCGACGGAGGACCAGCAGGGACGACGGCTCAACACCAGGTGCACCTATCGCCTGCACGGGCGCACACCTACCGCACGCACCTGGACGCTCTACGCGGCAAATGCGGCCGGCCGGCCGCTACCGACTCCCGCTGCATTGCCCTCCTCCTTCAACGCCAGAACGGTGCTGCGGCACCAGGACGGTCGTTTCGAAATCCTGATTTCGCCCGAGCCTCAGCCCGGCAACTGGCTGGCGCTACCACAAACAGGCTCCTTCTCGCTCGTGCTCACCCTTCTCGATACGCCGGCGGCCGGAAGTTCCGGCCTGATCGGCCTCGACATGCCGGCGCTGGAACGCATCGGGTGCGACAATGGCTAGGAAGCTTCTCTTTGCAGCCGCGACGGGGCTCGTCGGAGCGGCACTGCTGCACATTCTCATTATTTTGGCGCTTCCGAGCTTTACCGGCAAGGACGCCTATACGCGGGTGCAAGCGGAAGGGCCGGCAGACGCCTTCTACAGCCTCCCGGATACCGCCGAGGGCGAGAGGCTTGCCAATCTCGATCCCTACGTGAAGATTGCGGTCTGCCATTTCGACGTCACGGCCCAACCGGTCAGGCTTCTTGCCGGCAAGGGCCCCGGCTTTTGGTCGCTCGCCATCTACGACAGCCGGTCCGACGAGGTCTTCAGCATCAACGACCGAACGTCCGTCGACGGTGGCGTCGATGTACTCGCCGCTTCGACCGTCCAGCTCGGGCGGATACGAAAGGCCCTGCCGGACTCTCTTTCGCAGACGATCACGGTCGAGCTCAAGGACCCGCTCGGCTATGCGGTCCTGCGAACCATGGCCCCGCAGGCAAGTTTCGAGGAAAGCGCGAGAGACTTTCTCGCGGACGCGGTATGTGCGCCGTTCTCCGACTATTAGCAGCGACGGTTCCGCCGCCAAGGGTCGGAAGCGATCAGTGGGGCAAGGGGTCCTTGCCCTTCGGCTGAGGCACGCGCTGCTCGGCGAACACATCGCCGGTGCGAACGAGATGACCATCGCGGTACTCGTATCGAACCCCGGTGAAGAGCAGGATCACCGCCTCGTGGTGCTCCGGCCGCCGTTTCGGCTGACGCGCCAGCCTTTCTTCCAATTTCACGATCTCCGCCATGCTCGTCTCCATTTCCAGGCCGAGAAGGATGAAGAAATCGATTTCACCCTGCCCTCGGTTCGAGGGCAGGCACAGCCCGGCAGCGCTCCCTTGTCGGGTCAAAGCCGGGTCATCTGCGCCTTTCTCAAGCGCGCACCGACGATGGGACGATACTCACTGCCCACCAGACGGGGCACGCCAAACACGTGTGCCTGCAAGCGAATCGGCGTGCAGCTTCACGACTATGACCCAATTCACGCACAGCTTAGTTAACAGCTTGCTAACAAATTTGTTCTAGTTTGGCTCACATCTGTTTTGCGTAAGGTTAAGGTCTTGTCGTGGTCGATCGCTTTCGGGAACTCGAGAAGCCCCAGGGGTTGCGGAAGAAGGACGTTGTTCTGATGGCGACCGTCACCAGCTTCGAGAACGTCCGGCATCCGAGGAAGAGTGAGTTGAGGCAGTTCGCCGAACTCTTTGCGCCGCTCTTCCAGGCCTCCTCTGAAGACGCCCGGCGTCAGGCGGTCGCCGCACTGTCGCAGAACCCGAACGTCCCACCGGCTGTGGCGCTTTTCATTGCGTCGCAGCCGATCGCAGTCGCAGCCCCCTTTCTCGCTTCGTCACCGTGCCTTTCGGACGACCTCCTGATCATGATCGCCCGGACACAGGGTGCGGCGCATGCCCGCGCCATCGTGCGCCGGCAGTCGCTGTCGCCCACAGTCGTTGATGCACTTGTCGGCCTTCGTCACAGCAAGGGGCCGGAGCGGTCCGACGTCGACCAGCCTGTCTTGCAGCAAGCTCGACCGGACCACAACGAAGCACTGCGCGAGCGCATCAAGCGGCTTGCAAATCACCTCAACGCCCCGGCTTCCGATCGGCTGGGTATGCGCACCGTCACGTCGATGCAGGAGGCATTGCTGGTGCGCTTCGCCCGTAACGGCGAAGCGGATCACTTTTGTTCGACGCTTTCCGAGGTACTTTCCGCAAGCCGGTGGCTCGCCGAACGCATCATGCTCGACATTTCCGGCCGCCAGCTCGCCGTGACATTGGCGGGCGTCGCCATGCCATCCCGCGAAGCGGTCTTCGTGCTTGAATACCTCTACCCTCACCTTCGCGAAACCGCGGGCGAGCGGACTCGCGCGCAAGCGCTGCTCAAGGATTTGGATCCCGTCGAATGCGCGGATCGCGTCGAGGCCTGGCGCCGCGCCGACAGTTATACCTACCGCCAGGGCGCCGCTGCCACGACCAAATCTTCGAGCGCCGGCAGCACGGAACAGATACCGACCGACCCTGCGGCGACGCGGATCAAAGACCCTGCATCGGGCGGCGTCTTGCCGGACCGCCGCCATACGGCGATCGTCGGCGACGACCACGCCCGCAAAGTGCTCAGGGCGCGGCAACGTTAGGCGGCCCTCGGCCATTTGGATATGCCGTGGCGGAAGGCGCGGATTGCGCCCCTTCGGCGGTGCCGGCGCCAAGTCGCTCCAGCGTCAGATCCGGCGCACCCAGGCACGGGCAATCTCGAGGCCGGCAGCATCCGCGTGCGCACCGTGCGCGGCAGCATGCTGGGGATGGCGGGCAAGCCATCCCGGCTCCTTGCGCTCGACGTGAGCCGGAAAGAGCCGGATCCATTCCTCGACAACCGGCTGGTTCGCCTCGAAGTGGCACTGCATACCGTAGGCGGCCCGGCCGACGCGGAAGCCCTGGTTCCTGGTGATATCATTTTCAGCAAGACGGGTGGCACCCTGCGGGAGCGTGAACGTATCGTCGTGCCACTGGAACGAAACGAATTGCCGGCCTAGATGCCCCAGGACCGGATCGCTCCTCGCGCCGTCTGTGAGCGTGATATCCCTCCAACCGAATTCGGGCGCGACACCGATCAGGTTCTCGCCGCCATAGGCGCGTGCCAGCACCTGGCTGCCGAGGCAGATGCCGAGGACCGCCTTTCCGGCGTCGCCGAAACTCCTCATCACACCGGCAAGTGCCGGCAGATATGGATGGGCGTGGTCGTCGCGAGCATTCTGTTCGCCACCGAAGACCACCAGAGCGTCGTGGTCATGGACGCCGACCGGCAGGGGTTCGCCGGCAAAGGCACGGATCAAGTCGAGCTCGGCTCCCACCTCGCGGAGCGCGACCCCGACCAGCCCGTGTTGGGTTGAAGGCATGTTCTCGACGATAGCCACGCGCATGCTTGCGATCCGTTCCGATTCACATAGAGCCGGCATCACATGACCATGACGGCACGGCGGGTTCAAGGGCCTTGAACCTGAACCGATGAACCGGTGGACCACCCGCGGTCAGACCGATATCATCGCCGAAAAATGAGAGAGACATGTCGACCAAACCCCGCATCACCATTCTCTACTGCACCCAGTGCAACTGGCTACTGCGTGCCGGCTGGATGGCCCAGGAGCTGCTCCAGACATTTCCCGACAGTCTCAGCGAGGTGGCTCTCGTCCCCGGGACCGGCGGCAATTTCGAGATCCGGATCGACGGAACCCTTGTCTGGGAGCGCAAGCGTGACGGCGGCTTTCCAGGACCGAAGGAACTGAAGCAGCGAATTCGCGACGTCATCGAACCGGACCGCGATCTCGGCCACGTCGACCGGGCTGGCCCGAGCCCGGAGAGCGCGGGCTAGAGAAGGCCGAAGCACACCCGGCCTTCTTCGCGGTTCGGCTCCGCTCACCGATAGGGTGAGCGGCAGATGTGGAAGTAGCCGTCGTAGCCGAGATAGCGGTTCGTCCGCGGATTGTAAGAGCGATAACGCTCGAGGCACCACCGCACGTGATTATCCCAGGAGCGCGGCGCACGGTAGATCGGAGGCGGCGGAGGGGGACGACGATAATGCCGGTAGGGTGGCGGCGGCGGAACCGGACGGTAATAGGGTGGATCCGGCCGGTAAATCGGCGGCGGCGGTGGAGGCCGCCAACGCGGTGGCGGCGGCGGATGGCGCCATGTGTCGTAGCAGCCGTAGCGATCACAGACGACCGCCGCCTGTGCGACGTCGGCAGATGCCGCTTCCCGCCCGCCGGGTATTGCAGGCATCGTGGCGCTGGCCGGCGCAGGCAGCGCACTTGCTACAAGCAGTAGGCCCCCAAGCAGGAAATTCCGGATCTTGTACATGAGCGTCTCCCCCGTCGTCGCCTGTCCGCGACACCTCCCGGTTGGGGGCGCAATGACAGGTCGATCCGAACGATCTGTTCTCCACCTGCCCGATCTTGGGGGCGATCATGGCTTTTCGAAGACGACCCCGAAGCACTGTTCCACGCCGGCGCACCGACCACAAGTCGCCCGTCGTTTCGCCGAGAGCCGACGGCAAATGGAGCCACCGCACAGCTTTCTCGACCGATGACACGAAAACTTCAAAATGCCTGTTGACAGCAAGAGGCGCCCCCCTTACATGCGTGACCGTCGCCCAGATGGCGGAATTGGTAGACGCGCAGGTTTCAGGTACCTGTGCCGCGAGGCGTGGAGGTTCGAGTCCTCTTCTGGGCACCAAATTCCCATTTCAGCCCGTAACTACGGCGTTGAAAACACGAGAAAAGCCCGGTTCGCCCGGGCTTTTCTCGTTTCTGGCGCCAGTGAGACCACCCGACGCCTGCACAAGGGGAAAAGTCGTTCACGGCGGGCTGAGAAATCTCGTGTCAGTCCTTGCGAGCGGGTACGGGGCGGGCGGCAAGCGGTGGGCGCACCAAGGCTATGACGTACGATGTCGTATAACCCGCAGCCACTCCGACCAGCACGCCGAACGACTTCACGAGCGCATCCTCGACGTGGGCATGTCGTGTCGGCGAGATCATCTGCGTGAATTCAAAGAGAACGGCACCGCCGATCAGCAGCAAGCCTACTCGCTTCCAGCGATCCGGGTAAGCAAGCACGAAGAGCATCGCGACTACGGCAAAGGCGGCGGCGCGATCGAAGTCGACTGTCGTCAGAGTGTGTGGCCTGAGACCAATCGGACTTATCGTGACGAAGAAGACGGTGAAAAGGAGGGACCAGGCAAGCACCCTCGATACTGATGAAAACTTGAACATTCCGGCAACCTAGACCCATGCCGAGGTGGAGGAAAGGCCCGCACGGAAAGGCACCCTTGTTTTCCTCGCAAGGCTCGCACACCAGATGCAGGCACTATTTCTCGATATTGCGCGGATTGACGCCCGGATACCAGGAGCCGGTCAGCGGTGGATTGCGGCTCTCGAAGGTGACACCGTCGCGGGTGCAGCGGTAGATGAGCACGGGCAGACTGTCGGAGAAACCGACATCGTCCCGGTTGCGAAAGCTGCGGGTTGCCGTCGTGCATCTGTATTCCGGCGCCTTCTGCTGCACGTCCGGGGCCATCACGCCGGGCAGATCCTTGAAATAGCCGGAGGGGTCGACTAACCGCCTCTCGTCTGCGCGACACGACGGTGCGGCGACAACGGTCGCCAGGGCGAAGCTCAGCACTGCCGAAACAATCTTCATGGACTTGCCCTTCCGGTTTCCTGCCGACGGATGATCTGCAGATCGACAGTCAGGTGTCATGTAGGAGCCAGAGCCGGCAAGCGTAAGACCGCCACCCGGGGCACGATCATGTGACGGGCCTGCGATAACAGGTCGGAACGTCGTAGAGCCAGCCGATACGCTTCACCGCAGCCTCGAAATCCTCGCGTGCGACGGCCATCGTATGACCGTTGGCGTGAAGCAGCGTCTTCTCGTCTTCCATGATTGCCACATGGCCTTTCCAGAAGACGAGATCACCGCGCTTCAGATCGCCACGTCCGATCGCGACGCCGAGTCCGGCTGCCTGCATGTCGGTGTCGCGGGGCGCCGAACGGCCCGTCATCATCAACGACAGCTGGACGAGACCGGAGCAATCGATACCAAAGCCGGAACGTCCGCCCCACAGGTAGGGCGTTTCAAGAAAGCGGGCGGCGATGGCCACGTAGTCGTCACTCGCATAGGTACCGATCGGCAAGCAGTGCCCCGCCACGATCGCCCGGCCGTCCGCAACCAGGAAGTAGCGAGTACCCCGGGTCTCGGCCTCACCCACGACCGCGACGCGACTTCCCATCGAAAGGGCGGCAGAAGCGGGGAAGCGCAGATCCGCGCCGGGATACAGAAAGGTACGGGGGACGACTACATGATGGGTCGGTGAGGCGCCCGGGGGTGCAAGCGCTGCGTCTGGCAGGTAGCCGACATAACCGTCACTCACCGCCTTCACCCATGCCCAGCCCTCGGCACGGTCGAAGACCGTCACCTCTTCTCCAAAGAGAACCTCCGTGTCTATGCCTGATGCTGAATCCGGCTTGGGACGAAGGCCTGAAACCGGCGAGACGATCCTGGCCGGCTCACCCGTAACGAAGCGACGGGCAGGGACTTGCCCCTCCAGTCTCTTTTCTGCCAAATCCTCGCGATAGGCGTTCAGTCGTCTGTCCAGTGCCATAAGACCCTCTCAAAGCGCCAGCGCTCGCCCCTTTTCGATGACGAGGTCACCGAAGTGCTCGAGGTAGAGTGCACCACCAACGGTGCGCTTGATAACCACGTTGCGACGATCACGGTCATCCCGCACGCGCTCGACAAGGCCCATCTCTCCCATGGTATCGAGCGCACGGGTGATCACCGGCTTGGTCACGCTGAGCGCCGCCGCAAGCCCGCGCACCGTGTGAGGCGGCGGTACGAGGTAAATGTGCAGGAGAATCGCCATCTGCCGAAGCGTGAGATCGCGATTGTCCTGCTGCACCTGCTGCAGCGTCACCCTGTGCCACAGGCTCAATGCCTCGGTTGCGGTCAGTTCCACACTCATCCGACGTCATCCGGGTTCACGACGCACTCTTTTCCGGCAATCGGCCGTCGTTGGCAAGGCTCGCTGTTGGGTAAGCGCCCGCCGCGTCATCGAACGCTGGAGCGCAGATAGCGGTACAGCGCGCGGATCGCCTGGGCCTCGCCACCGACCGGCGAATGCGGACGTTCCGAAGGCGCCCAGCCGAAGATGTCGAAATGAGCCCAACTCCTGGCGCGGCTCACGAACCGCTTGAGGAACAGGGCTGCCGTGATTGCTCCTGCCATACCGCCGGCCGGCGCGTTGGTGAGGTCGGCGATCTGGCCCTTGAGGCTCTTGTCGTACCCCATGTAGAGCGGCATCCGCCACAGCGGATCGTCGGTTTCGAGGCTCGCGTCGATGAGTTCGGCGGCAAGTTCCTCATCGTCTGTGAACACAGGCGGCAGGTCCGGCCCGAGCGCCACCCGGGCCGCGCCGGTCAAGGTCGCCATGTCGATGAGAAGATCGGTTTCCTCTTCATCCGCATAGGCGAGCGCATCGGCGAGGATCAGCCGCCCCTCCGCGTCCGTGTTGTCGATCTGTACGGTCAATCCCTTGCGGCTGCGATAGACGTCACCGGGGCGGAACGCATTCCCTCCGATGGAATTCTCGACGACAGGGACGATGACACGCAGGTCGACCTTCAGCTTGGCGTCCATGATCATCAGCGCCAGGCCTAGGACATTGGCTGCACCGCCCATGTCCTTCTTCATCAGCAGCATCGATGAAGCAGGCTTGATATCCAGACCGCCGGTGTCGAAGCATACTCCCTTGCCGACGAGAGTGACGCGGCGATGTCCGTCCTTGCCCCAACGCATCTCGAGCAGACGCGGCGCCTCGGCACTCGCCCGACCCACGGCATGAACCAATGGGAAATTCGCCTTCAGGAGGTCATCGCCGACAACGACCGACACCTCCGCCTTGTAGTGTTCGGCAACCGACCGGAACACACGTTCGAGCTCGACGGGCCCCATGTCGTTTGTCGGCGTGTTGATGAGGTCTCGCGCGAGAAAGACACCGGCAAGTTGCCTTTTGATGTCGGTCGCGTCGGCATCCTGCGGGATCAACAGCTTCGGCCCGGACTGAATCTCCTTGCGATAGCGGTCGTAGCTGTAGCTGCCGAGACCGTAGCCGAGCGCCAGGCGATTGGCCGTGAGGGGGGCGGTCTCGATGTGCCAGTCGCCGGGAGGAAGCTGGCGGGCGAGCTTGCCGGCGAGAAAGGGTGTCGCCGAAGGATTGGTGCCGAGACCGAAGAGCGCGCCTCCGAGATGGCCGTCGGCCGTCGGAACGAGAAGCAGCGCCCCCGCCTCTGCGGTGAAGCCCGCCTTGCGCGCCCAATCAAGTGCGATCGGATCGATCGTGCCGGTCTCAACATGGGCGGGCGTTACGGCGAAGATCGGAAGGGTCTTCCCGCTCTTCGTGCTGAAGGGGCTTTTTCGGTCGATATATTGGTAGGGCGCCATGGATGCTCTTTCTGCGGAATCAGTCGCGGTTGCCGACATTAACGCTCCGTTAGGGTTAACAGATTATTGCTGGTCACGAGGTTGCGTCGGATGTCACCTGCAGGTTCCGCCGACGCCGGACGTGCCGCATCAGGGGGAAGTGAATCATGGGGGCCAGGAGAACCACATCACGTCGCGCGACGATGACCGCCAAAGTCTGCATTCTTGCGCTCGCGACAGTCATGGCCGGTTGTGCGACCACCGCCAAGAAGGACCCGACCGTCACCGGGTCAATCCCCACGCTCACCAAGCCGGTCGAGACGATGACGGCGAGCGAACTCGCCACTGCCGCCGAGCGGATTGGCTCGGCCTACGATCGTAACCCCAAGGACAAGCAAACGGGTCTCACCTACGCCAGCATCCTGATGATGACCGGCCGCCATACCCAGGCGCTCGCCGTGATGCAGCAGGTGGCGATCGCTCATCCCGCCGACCGAGACGTACTCGCCGCCTATGGCAAGGCACAGGCGGCAGCCGGCCAGATGGAGCAGGCATTGTCGACCATATCGAGAGCACAGACGCCCGACCGGCCGGACTGGCGGCTCTATTCCGCCGAAGGGGCGGTACTCGATCAGCTCGGCCGTTCCTCCGAAGCTCGAAGCCGCTATCGGATGGCTCTCGATCTCAAGCCGAACGAACCGTCCGTGCTTTCCAATCTCGGCATGTCATACGTGCTGTCCGGCGACCTGAGAACGGCAGAGACCTATTTGAAGTCGGCGTCGCAGCAGCCGACCGCCGACAGCCGCGTTCGCCAAAATCTCGCCCTCGTGGTAGGCCTTCAGGGACGCTTCGACGAAGCCGAGCGTATTGCGCGCCAGGAACTCGATCCGCAGCAGGCCGAGGCAAACGTCGCCTACCTCCGCTCGATGCTCGCACAACAGAATTCCTGGAAACAGCTTGCCGCGAAGGACGCCGACACCCGGACCAACTGACGCGGTCATGACGGAACCACCCGAGACTTTATCAGACGCGTGAGGAGATTCCCTCTGCTGCAAGCCGTGTGCCGAGGCCAGCCATGACCGCACCGGCGCTTCGGTCGATCCAGACCTTTGCACGAGCGTAGGCGCGGCGCGGTCCACTCGCGGAAAAGACAAGCGCGACGAGCAGATACCATCCCGCTTCTACACCGAAGAGCATCGGCACCAGTGCAAGCATCAGCCAACGCTCCGGCTCGGCGGGAAGAAGTGCGGCGAAAATACTGCCGTAGACGATAACGGTCTTGGGATTGCTGAGCTGGGTGAGAAGGCCGGCCACGAGAACGCCGCCAAGCGACGTTGCCCGCACCGGTCCACCGTCCTCAAACACGAGCGGGGCGGACGCGTGCCGAAAGATGCGCAAGCCGAGATAAACAAGATAGATGCCACCGAGTATCTTTGCGAGTACGAAGACTGCTTCGGCCCGCAGGAGGAGTGCGCTCAGACCAAGCAGCGCCAGTCCTCCGAGGCACGCACCCCCGGCACCCATGCCGAGCGCTGCGGCAATGCCCGCCGCCCGTCCCTTTGCTATCGCTGTGCGGCTCACCAGAATGAAACTCGGTCCCGGGCTTATCGCTCCGATCAGGATCGCACCGAGAATACTGAGGAAAATCACTTGAGACGGCATGGGGCAACTCCAGAAGTTGGATGTTTGTGCCCAGGCGAGCGGCGTTCGTTTCGCCCGCGCTCCCCGATGGTCATCCATCTCTGTCGCCAGTCGCGCGGGCGACAACAGGTAGCGGCTTTCGTCGCCAGTCGCAATATGCTTGCCTCAGAAGCGGTCGGACACCTGAATGCCTGCCGGTCCGAGGATGACGGCGACGAGCACCGGCAAGAAGAAGAGGATCATCGGCACCGTAAGCTTGGGCGGCAGGGCGGCCGCCTTTTTTTCTGCTTCGTTCATGCGCTCGTCGCGGCCCTCCTGCGCGAGGACGCGAAGTGCCTGCGCGACCGGCGTCCCGTAGCGCTCGGCCTGGATCAGGGCCTGGGTAACACTTTTCACGCCATCCAGCTGGGTGCGGTTGCCGAGATTTTCCAGTGCCGTTCGGCGATCCTGCAGGAAGGAAAGCTCGGCGGTCGTCAGAACCATTTCCTCCGCGAGCTCCGGTGACTGGGTACTCATTTCGTCAGAAACACGGCGCATCGCAGCCTCGATGGAGATCCCTGACTCGACGCAAATCAGCATGAGATCGAGCGCATCCGGCCACGCGCGCTTAATCGAGAGCTGCCGCTTGCTCATGCGGTTGGAGACGTAGATGTTGGGCAGATAGAAGCCGATATAACCACCGACCACCGTCACCAGCATACGAATGGCAAACGGCTTTTCTGCGAGATTACCAAGCACGAAGATCCAGACAGCCGTCAGCGTCAGTGTCAGGAAAGGCAGAAGAAACCGAGCAACGAGAAAGATGTTGAGAGCGTTCTGCGAGCGGAAGCCCGCAGCCTTCAGCTTGTCCATCGTGGCATCGTCGACCAGCGCCTGCCGCAGGTTGAACTTCTCGACGATCTGGCGGACCGAATGGTTATGGGCGGCACGAAGGCTTGTCTTGCCGCGCGCGCCGTCTGCATTCATGCGGGCGCGTTCGCGGGCTCGGATCTGATCCCGTTCGGTCGACACCGCCTTCATGCGCTTTTCGAGGTCGCCGCGCTCAAGATAGGGAATGGCAATCGTATAAAGCGTCGCAAAGACCGCGATGGCCACCAGAACGGCGACAACCAGCGCCGGGTCGGTCAGTCGAGCGGCGAGATCCTGCGTCATGGCGTGCGTCCTAGATGTCGAAATTGATCATGTTGCGCATCACCAGGATGCCTATCGACATCCACACCGCGGAAATGCCGAGAATCATGTGGCCGCGGGGATCAGTGAACAGGATCATGATGTAATGGGGCGAGGTCAGGTACACGAGAAGTGTGACGATGAACGGCAATGCGCCAATGATGGCGGCAGAAGCCTTCGCTTCCATGGAGAGCGCATTCACCTTGGCCTTCATCTTCTTGCGCTCACGCAGGACGCGCGAGAGGTTGGCGAGTGCCTCCGAAAGATTGCCGCCGGCCTGGGACTGAATGGCAATGACAATCGAGAAGAAATTGATCTCCTGCAATGGCATGGTCATGATCATGCGTTGGCAGGCTTCCGGGATGCTCAGGCCGACCTGCTGGGACTCGACCACGCGGCGGAACTCGCCCTTCACCGGCTCCTGCCCGTCGGAGGCGATCAACCTCAATGCATCGTTCAGGGGCAGGCCGGAACGGATCGAGCGAACCATAACGTCCAGCGAATTAGGAAACTCTTCCAGAAACTTCTTCTGGCGGCGGCGAACGAGAAAGCCGACGATCCACCGCGGCAGCCCGAGGGCGGCAACGAACGCCGAACCGAGCGTGACGAGCAGCGGCATGCCGGACAGGACGGCGAGGACGAGCACGGCAAAGCCGAAAGCTGCGCTCAAGAGATAGAACTGCGTGAGTGAGATGGACAGCCCGGCCTGAACGAGGCGCGACTTGATGTCGGCCTTCGCCATCTTCCTGTTCTGCTCCTGCTGCTTGCGCTCGAGATCCTTGAGCGAATCCTGAACGGATTTTCGGCGTTTGGAAATTTCCTGTACGCGGTCTCGTGCCGCCTTGATCTTCGCCAGATCAGTCTCAGCCGATTTGACGCGGCTAATACGGCTTTCCGTCTTCTTTTCGACCTCGATCCGCGAATAAAGCACGCCATAGGCGAGTGCACCGGCAGCGACCGCCGCCAGGACTATGATGAGCAGAACGATAGGCTCGAGTCCGAACATGAGCGTCAGACCCCCTTGCTCTTCTGTTCCATGGCGTCGAGAGCGGCGGCGAGCCTGCGCTCTTCGTTGTAGTAGCGCGCGCGGTCCCAGAAATGCGGCTTGCCTATGCCTGTCGAGACGTGACGCCCGATGATCCGGCCATTGGCGTCCTCCCCCTCGATCTCGTAGCGGACGAGGTCTTGAGTGACGATGACGTCGCCTTCCATGCCGATCACCTCGGTAATGTGGGTAATCCGGCGAGAACCATCGCGCAAACGCGCGGCCTGGATGATGACGTCGATGGAGCCCGCGATGATCTCTCGTACCGTTTTAGCCGGCAGGCTGAAGCCACCCATGGCGATCATCGATTCCATTCGGCTCAGACACTCGCGCGGCGTATTGGCGTGGATCGTGCCCATGGAGCCGTCGTGACCGGTGTTCATCGCCTGCAGCAGGTCGAACACTTCCGATCCGCGCACTTCGCCGACGATGATGCGCTCGGGCCGCATGCGCAGGCAGTTCTTCACGAGATCACGCATGGTGATCTCGCCTTCACCCTCAATGTTCGGCGGGCGTGTCTCAAGGCGAACAACATGCGGCTGCTGGAGCTGGAGTTCGGCAGTATCTTCGCAGGTGATGACGCGTTCGTCGGTGTCGATATAGCCGGTGAGGCAGTTGAGAAGCGTGGTCTTGCCCGAACCGGTACCGCCGGAAATGACGACGTTGCAACGAACACGTCCGATGATCTGCAACACTTCCGCGCCTTCGGGCGTGATCGCACCAAACTTCACCAACTGGTCGAGATTGAGCTTGTCCTTCTTGAACTTGCGGATCGTGAGCGCCGGACCGTCGATCGCGAGCGGCGGCGCGATGACGTTGACACGGGAGCCGTCGGGCAGACGCGCATCGCAGATCGGACTGGATTCGTCGACGCGTCGACCGACCTGGCTGACGATGCGCTGGCAGATGGAGAGGAGCTGCGCATTGTCCCGGAACCGGATGTCAGACTCAATCGTCTTGCCGCCGACTTCGATGAAGGTCTGGCCGGCGCCGTTCACCATGATATCGGCAATGTCGTCTCTCGCAAGCAACGGTTCGAGTGGGCCGTAGCCGAGCACGTCGTTGCAGATGTCCTCGAGCAGCTCCTCCTGCTCCGAGATCGACATCGCGAAGTTCTTGATCGTGATGATGTCGTTGACGATATCGCGGATTTCTTCACGCGCGCTTTCGCCGTCAAGCTTTGCCAGCTGCGACAGGTCGATGGTGTCGATCAGGGCAGAAAAGACCTGGCTCTTCGTGTCGTAATAGTCCTGAGTGCGCGCCGGCCGCTTGCGGCCGGCGGCAGGCGCCTGCATCGGTGGAGGCGTCACCTGCTGACGGCGCGGCGCGTCCTGGGCGATGGGAGGCGCTTCCGCGATGATCGCGCCGGCCGACGACGTGCTCTCGGAAACCGGGGCAGGCACCACAGGGGTCGCAGCCATACCCGCACCAGGGCCGGCCTTTCCGAATCCGTCGCCGCGTCTGCCGAACATAGCCACTTTACGTCATCCCCACGCTTGAACTTACTTTCTGCCGAGAAGTCCCAGGACCTTCCCGAGACCCCCCTTCTTCTGTTTCTTGATCGTCGCGCGCCCTGTCACGAGGTGCGCAATCTGCGAGAGCGTCTCGGCTGTCGGAGACTTCGCGTCGGTCTCGGAAATCATCCGCCCACTGTTCGCCGCGTTACCGAAAAGCTGCGCATCGAACGGAATGATTGCAATCGGTTCGATCTCCAGCGGCTCGAAGAAGTCGCTCGGCGCGATCTCGGGCCGCTTCGGCATGCCGACCTGATTCAATATGAAGTGAGGCGGCTTGTCGTTGGGACGCAGCTTCTTCAGTGCATCGAACATGTTTTTTGCGTTGCGCAGGTTGGCGAGGTCCGGCGCGCAGGTGATCACCACTTCATCGACCTCGGCGAGGACCGTTCGTGTCCAATCCGACCACGCATGCGGCAGATCGAGCACCGAGACGGGGGCGCTCCGCTGCAGGAGTTCCAGCAGCGGCTGAAAGGCATCGCGCGAATAATCGTAGGCTCTGTCGAGGAGCGAAGGGGCGGCAAGCAGCGAAAGATGCTGTGAGCAGGTCGTGAGCAGGCGATCCAGGAACACCTCGTCAAGGCGTTCCGGTGTAAAAACGGCCTCAGCTATACCCTGCGCCGGATCCTGGTCGAAATCGATGTTTGCCGTACCATAGGGCAGATCGAGGTCGGCGAGGATCGTCTCCGTGGAGAAGAGGCTCGATATGCCGAAGGCACAATTATGTGCGATGGTCGAGGAGCCGACACCGCCTTTGGCGCCAATGAAAGCGACGGTGCGCCCGAGTGGCTCGGCATCCGGGTCGACGAAGATCGCGGCAATAGAAGAGATGACCTCCGCCATGGAAACCGGGCCGACGATGTATTCGGATATGCCGTTGCGCATCAGCTCCCGATAGAGGGGGATATCGTTGTAGCGGCCAATAATGACGACCCGGGTGGTCGGATCGCAGACCTCGGCGAGCGGAGCGAGCTCCGCCAGCAGCGTGGACGACGGCGAGTCCGTCTCCAGAATGATCAAGTTCGGTGTCGGGGAGGAGGCGAACATCGCAGCGGCAGCGGTAATGTTGCCGCTGGTGATCCTGAGGCTCACCTTTGCCATCCGCCGGTCCTGGGCGCATTTTTCCATCACGCCGCGGGTGCTCTCCGCGATGCAAAAGGCGTGAACCGAGATGCGCGGCAGCGGACGTAGATGCTCCAGATCAACCGCAATCGTGGCAGGTTCCGCATCCTGGTTCCCACGAGAGCCTGTTTCGATATCGTATTCGATCGCGTTCATGCTTTTCCCCTGCCCGTATTCCACACGCCTATTCGGTCGCAGTGTCCTTGCCTTCCCGGTAGAGACCGATCACCTTCGAACGGCGAGCAGCGTCGATCGGGGCCACCCCGCGCGGTGCGATCAGATCCATGGGATTGGCGACTTGTGCTGCGAGATTGTTCTGGGTGGCGCAACCGAAGTTGTGCCAGTTGCGGTTCATGACGGTGTTGTCGGCGAGATCTTCCGGCCACTGGCCGCACTCATCGGTCACGGCTGTCGAGGCGACGAAACTCAGACGGACAGGGGCAGCATCGCCGGAGGCCGCAGCCTGGTACGTCGTTTCGATGATGCGCGGACCCGGGATTCCCTTGCCGACCAGTTCGGCGCGGATCTGCCTGCGCATGATCGACGCGGCGGCCGCGTTCGGCGAGCCCTGTGGGACCATGATCTGGATCGTGCCCGTGGACATGCTCACGTAGTCCTGAGCGAAACCCGCGATCGTATCCTTCGTGTTGATCGTGAGATTGCGGTCTCCGGAGGCAATCGGGATGTCGAGCGTGTGCTCCACCTCGGTGACGGTGATCGGATGGCGGGTCCGGTAATCATCCGGAATGGAGCCCGTAGTCATGCCGTCGCGGTTGGCGCCACACCCGGAAAGAATCATCGTCGCGCCGGCGATGACGGCGGCCAGTGCGACCCTGCCGAGACGGGGAGTGATCCTTGCTGACGTCGATACAGGCATTGTCTTGTGTCTTTCTGTCGAAGCGGAAGAAGAGCTGTTCTCAGACATCTGCATCTCCGATCACTTGTAGATGAAGCCGACGGTGCCGTGATATCGGCCGGTCACATCCGCTTCCTTGCGGCCGTAGACCTTGTTGACGCGGTTCAGGAAGAAGGTCGCGCCGTCGTTTTCCGGGTTGAAGTTGTCGTCGGGGCGGGCGAGCTGGTTACGGGCAACCGGCCGCACGAGATAGGGCGTCGCGATAATGACCAGTTCAGTTTCGTTGCGCTGGAAATCCTTACTGCGGAAGAGAGTGCCGAGGATCGGCACCTTTGATAGCCCCGGAAGACCGGACATCGCCTGGCGGATATTGTCCTGAACGAGGCCAGCAATCACGATCGAACCGCCGGACGGCAGTTCCACAGAGGTCGAGGCCTCGCGGCGACGGATCGACAGGTAGGTCGAACCGGGGATACCGCGCGAGGTGTTACCGGTCACGACGGAGCTTTCATAGGTCGGTTCGGAAACGTTCGTCTCGATCTGCAGGCTGATGCGGCCGGGCGCGAGCACGACAGGGCGGAAGTTGAGCTCGATCCCGTAGTCAACCGTGTCGGTGGTCCGCGAAACTGTGGTGTCGCCAGTGTCTGAATCCGTCGAGATCTCCTGCTCGGCCGCAAGACGGAACTCCCCGCCGACATAGAATTTAGCGCGCTCGCCCGAGATCGCGGTCAAACTCGGTTCCGCGAGCGTGCGCATGACGCCCGCCTGCTCCATGGCATTGAGATAGCTGCTGACCGTATAGCCGCCGATTGAACCGAACGCAGTCGGGAGAACGCCTCCAATCGCGTTGGAGACGCTGACTGCGTTGCCGAGATTGGCTGGGTTCTGGAAGGATATTCCGCTGCTGCCGTCGGAAACACTTCCGTTGAAGCCGAGCTGTTTCAGGACCTGGCGGCTGACTTCCGCAACCGTGACCTTGAGCGTCACCTGATCCTCACCCTCGATGGTCAGCAGATTGACAATTTGCGAGACCTGCCGATCTTCCGCGAAGATGGCAACGGCCCCGTCGCCACTGCTTTCGCTTGTCGCGGTCTCGTTGCGCGTCGTCGCTTCACCGCCCTTCAGGAAGGCGCGAGCCAACCCCTCTGCCCGCTCCGCATCCTGCGGGGTGCGAACGGTACCTGTCAGCACAATGTTGTCGGATACGATCTCGACCTTAATGTCGGATTCGGGGATGAACCGGCGAAGGTTGGTCTCGAGGCCTGCGATATCCCGCTCGATCTCGATGTCGAGGCTGACGATCTCCTCACCATTCGGTCCGAAGATGAAGATGTTCGTCTGACCAACTGCCTTGCCGAACAGATAGATGCGCCGCGAGGTGCGGGTCACCGCGTCGGCCATCGACGGGTCGGCGACCAAAATGTCGTGAGCGTCGGTCGGCAGATCGACGACAAGGGCCTTGTTGAGGCCGAGCTTAACGGTACGTCGTGCGCCGGCACCGACCCTCGAGATTGTTATGACACTCTCGGATGCCGCCGACGCTGCCGGCAGGTCGAAAAGGCCTGACACGATGTTGCCGGGCATGCCGGAAAACGCGATGGAGAAGGCAATGCCGCCGGCGAGCGAGGCGCGGATCCTGTGTCTGAAGTCTGTCACCTTGGCGTTCCTGTTCATTGCATCTTTACCTCGGCGTCCTTCACGACATTGCCGTTCTTGATCACCTGGATCGCCGGCATTCCGGAACTGCCGCTCAGCAGATAGTCGGCGGCGGACGTATCTTCCTCCTGAGCGTCGGCGACGGAACGCAGCGCCAGCGACAGACGATCTGCCATCTGCTGTGCAACGGTTATGACCTTGGCCTGATCAGGGGTCAGCTCGAGCGTGGCCGTGGTGCCGATCACCGACTTCGAGCCATCGTCCTTCTCCTCGACCTGCTGGTCGATGGCGAGCACGCGCACATTGGCAAGCACCGTTTCAGTCAGATAATTGCCACTGCCGCCGCCACTCTTGTCCGAGCGCACCATGATCACGTCGACGCGGTCGTTGGGGAGGATGAAGCCGCCAGCGCCGGTGGCGACCGAGATTTCGGTCGAGACGGCTCGCTTGCCGGAGGGCAGGAGCGATGACATGACGCGGGCGGAAGAGTCTGCGATCTTTTCGCGCCGGATGGGTTCGCCCTCGAAGAGCGGCATGCGCACGATGACGCCGGCGAGCTCCGTCAGAGCCTGAGGGCGGTTATTTTCCGTTATGAAGCCTTCAACGACACCCGATGCAGGCCAGGCTATCCAGTGCATCGACTTCTCGTCGAGCCGGGAGCCGACCGGCAAATTGGCCGCCGACACCAGGACGTTGACGGTCTCTTCCTTCTGCATCACCGCGTCAGCCTGCTGCATGATGACCTTCTTCGGTCCCGACATGCGCATGGCGAGCATGCCGGCGGCACCGGCTGCCACGACGGCGACTGAGAGAATGATGACACGGGCGGGCTTCATGATCGATCCTTGAGGGACTCAGAGAATTGCCCCCTCAGAATGAACAGGAATTGGTGTAATTATGGTTAACGACCGACTTACGCGAATGGTTAACGAAGGCTTTCCAAGGCCTGCATTACGAGCGGCGACTGTGCATAGGAGGCCAGCCCCCCGACGGCGATCGCAATGCCGTAGGGAATCTTCTTTGCCGTGAGAATGGAGTGGGGGACCGGAAGCCCCATCGCGATCACCAGATTGGCGCGCGCGCGCAACAGAAGGATCAGCACGGTTAGGACACCGCCGGCATATCCTACATAGATGAGAAAGACGAGGAGCGACTTCGTCAGTCCGAACCAGACCGCGGCGGCTGTTAGCAGCTTGGCATCTCCACCGCCCATGACATTCAGAGCAAAGAGGACGAAGCCTCCGGCAAAGACAAGAGCTGCTGCGGCAAGATGCAAACCGAACGCGGACCAACCTAGGTGGGTGAAGGGAGCGACGACAAGGAATGCGCCCAGAAGGATCGCCGGGATCCGGTTCGGGATCGTCATCTCTAGGAGATCCGTCAGCGCGGCGAGCACCAGGCACAGCGGGAAAACAACCAAGATTACCGCTTCGAGCATATTCCTACCTATCGCTGTCCTTTGCTCATGCTAGAGGCAACGGCTTAAGAAAGCGGAAATGGTCCGTTGGCCTTCTCGCAGTCAGGCAATTGGCCAGAAAGCGTAATGGCCGCCCTCAAGGACGGCCATTTTTTCACGACACTGTCGAAAGGACTTAGTTGTTGTCCAGCTTGGTCGCGAGGTCGTTGAACTGCGTGTTCAGCGAGTTGCCGAGGGTCGTGGCACCAGTGATCAACGCAACAGAAATCAGGGCGGCGATCAGGCCGTATTCGATGGCGGTCGCGCCGGATTCGTCTTTCAGGAAACGAGCGAAAATCTTGGACATGGGTCTCTCCTAACTCCACAGAGGGTTGTTCAGCACTTCCTGCAACTGTTCGCCGTTGCTCGGATGAGTGCAAACTAACGCCGGCCCATTGCCATCGGCTTAAAAAACTACGTTACCAAAGGCTGAATTCCCGGAAGCCCGCAGCTTGGTAAACGACGGCTTGCCGTATTCCAGCGCATTCGAAAAAGTATCCGGCAAGTCCCGCTGGAATCGAGCAAAGGCATTTCGGCAACGCGGCGATTCGCTGGTCAGCAAGATGCTGACAGTTGTGGACGCCTGTTCCGTTTGTGAACAATTTCGACTTTCCGCATGGTCTCCGCCCCGGATTCTTCAGGGGTTACAGGCAGCGGTAATCGGCACGTATCGATTTAACCGTTCATTCACCAATCCCGAGCATCCTTAGGAAGGCGTTTCGCTACCCATAGTGCACAGAAGGCCCGCAGGTATGATCCTCCGTATCGGTTCGTTTTCGATTGTCGTCGGCATGCTGGCGGCCGGCTTGGCCACCTCGGCGTCTTCCGCGGACGAGATGATGCGTGTCTATATGAATCAGGCTCGGGTGTTGAAGCTCGACCGTCCGGTGAGCAAGGTCATCGTCGGCAATGCCGAAGTCGCAGATGCCACCGTTGCCGATGCGAAGACCATCGTCCTGACCGGCCGCGCGTTCGGAACCACCAACCTCGTTCTCCTCGACGCCGACGGAAACGCAATCGTCGACGAGCGAATTCTCGTCTCCATTGACGAAGGCAACACGGTGCGCGTCTTCAAGGCAACCGAACGGACCGTGCTCTCCTGCACACCGAACTGCGAAATTCATGCCCAAGTCGGTGGCTCCGCCACCGCCGCCCAGTACTGATCGCAAGCAGTGCGTTTCGAGTAATTTCCCTAAATTTTCCGAGGCTCGCGCAACCAAAAATCAAGGTTTCGCGGCGATGATGCCCGCTTGACAACCAGATACTGGTCGAAGGCGATGAATGCATGCACGAATGATATCAGCAGCGGCTTGACCGAGCGGCGGCGCAAGAAAGGGATATGGCGGCGGTTTCGACGCTCGCGCGACGGTGCCGCGGCGATCGAGTTCGCGATCCTGGCCATCCCCTACTTCATGATCATCTTCGCCATTCTGGAGACTTTTGCGGCGTTTACGGCCGAGCAACTGGTCACCAACGCCGCGAACACGCTGGCCCGCGAGCTGCGTACCGGCAAGATCACCTATAATCTCGGACGAACCACGGACAAGACGTCGGTGGAGTTTCGCCAGGCGTTCTGCGACGAGATCTCGATCATGATCGCGTGCTCCGCAACCGAGGTTTCGACGCCGTCCTCGCTCTATCTCGATGTCCGGACCTTCACCAAGTTCAGTGACATTCCGACCACGATCCCGCGGGTTTCCACGGCCGCCTTCGCCGATATCGACACGTCCGCATTTGCATACAGTCCAGGCGGACCAAAATCGATCAACATGCTGCGGGCCTACTATCGCTGGACAGTTCTCACCGACCTCGTCCGCCCTTACATCACGACCGTTCGCCCTGTCGACGGTTCGAGCTACTTCCTGATCGTCGCGACAACCGCCTTCCAGAATGAGGACTACCCGTGAAAGCTTCCGGCCACTGCAGCAAGGAACACGCGCGCACCTCCTTCGCCCGCAGGGTCTCACAGCGTCTGACCCGCGCATTCTGGCGTTTTTCCGCCGATGAGAGCGGCATGGGCGCAGTCGAGTTCGCCCTTCTCATGCCGCTTCTCATCTTCGTGTACCTCGTCTCCTTCGAACTGACGATTGGCCTCAGCGTCAACAAGAAGGTTACCAATGCCGCAAGCGCCGTAGCCGATCTCGTTACCCGCCAGACAAATGTCGACAAGACCTATCTTGCATCCATGGACGATGTGGCACAGGCGATCTTCGTGCCCTACGGAGCAAGCGGCCTCAGTCTTAAGGTCACCGGCATCAAGATCGACAGCAGCAGCAAGGCGACCGTCGCGTGGTCATGGGCGAACGACGGAACGACTCCGTACGCTACAGGCAATACCATCTCCGTACCGTCCAGCATGCTCTCTGCCGATACTTTTCTCGTCCATTCCGAACTTACCATCCCCCATGAGCTTCTCATGTACCTGCCGAACATGTCCGGCAGCGAGATCAAGAGCATTACGCTCGGCAAGGACTTCTACTATCGCCAGCGCGTCGGCACCGAGATCACCTGCTCCGATTGTTGAGCGCAGCGCCGCGGGTAATTTGCCAAGCCGCCCTTCAAGCGCTATGCATGCGCTTTGAATACAAGGCTTTCTCTGCTGCATTTCGACTGTCGATCGCGGCAGCTTCGGGTGGACAATGGCACGGGCTTTTCTTTTCGTACTCGATTCCTTCGGCGTCGGCGGCGCACCCGACGCCCGCGACTACGGTGACGACGGTGCGAATACACTCGGACACATCGCTGAATTCTGTGCGGCAGGAGCCGGCGACCGCAAGGGCTTGCGCTCAGGGCCACTCTCGCTACCCAATATGTCGTCGCTGGGGTTGGTGACGATAGCGAAGCTGGCGAGCGGGCGGGCCCCGGCCGCGATGCCGATGCCGGACCGCGTCTTCGGGCTGCATGGCGGAGCCAGCGAGGTTTCACGCGGCAAGGACACGCCGTCGGGTCACTGGGAAATCGCCGGCACGCCGGTAATGTTCGACTGGGGCTACTTCCCGTCCGAGGGCGATGCCTTTCCGCCGGAGCTGGTCGAAGCGATTTGCCGGGAGGCGGAACTACCCGGCATTCTCGGAAATTGCCACGCGTCCGGAACGGAGATTATTGCCCGCGTCGGGGAGGAGCACATCCGGACCGGCAAGCCAATCTGTTACACATCGACGGACTCTGTGTTCCAGATCGCCGCCCATGAGAGCCACTTCGGCCTCGAACGGCTGCTGAAGCTCTGCCGCATTGTCCGCAACCTCGTCGACGCGCTGAACATCGGCCGTGTCATCGCGCGGCCTTTTGTGGGCGAAACATCGGCGACCTTCGTGCGAACCGGCAACCGCAGGGACTTCTCGGTGCCGCCGCCGGAGCCGACGCTTCTCGACCGAATCGTGGAGGCAGGCGGAAAGGTGCATGCCGTCGGCAAGATCGGCGACATCTTCGCCCATCAAGGTGTCAGCGACCTTACAAAGGCGAACGGCAATATGGCGCTGATGGACGCAACACTCGACGTCATGGATCGCGCCGGGGATGGCGATCTCGTCTTCACCAATTTCGTCGACTTCGACATGCTCTACGGGCATCGCCGGGATGTACCCGGCTATGCGGCCGCTCTCGAGGCGTTCGACCGACGACTGCCGGAGGTTCATCGAAAACTGCGCCCCGGCGACATGGTGGTGCTCACCGCCGACCACGGCTGTGACCCCACCTGGCGGGGAACAGACCACACTCGCGAACGCGTGCCGATCATGGCTTTCGGCCCGGGCATCAAGTCGCGCCTGGTCGGCATTCGCAGTACTTACGGCGACATCGGCGAGACGGTTGCCGCCCATCTCGGAATTCCTGCCGGACGGCACGGACGGAGTTTTCTTTGACATTGCATCTTAAGAAGGCAGAGCTGCACTGCCATATCGAAGGCGCGGCTCCGCCGTCGCTAGCCCTTACGCAGGCCGAAAAATACGGCATCGACACGGACGGCTTCATTCGTGAAGGTGTCTATGTCTGGAACGATTTCACGAGCTTCATCGCCTGCTACGATGCGGTTGCCTCCGTCTTCCGCACAGCGGAGGACTACGCTCTTCTCGCCGAAACCTATCTGATGGACCTTGCTGCGGCGAACACGATCTACAGCGAGCTCTTCATTTCGCCGGATCACGGCGAGGCCGTCGGACTGCCGGCATTGGACTATATCGAAGGCTTGGCTGCCGGCATTCGGTTGGCCAAGGAGAAGACCGGCATCGAATGCCGGATGATCATCGTCGGTGAGCGCCATCTCGGCCCTGAAAATGTTGTCAGCCGCGCGAAATTTGCCGCGAAGCTCGATCATCCGCTCGTCACGGGTTTCAACATGGCAGGCGAAGAACGCATGGGTCGGGTCGCCGACTACGCTCCTGCCTTTGACATCGCGCGCGAGGCCGGACTCGGCATCACTATTCACGCCGGAGAACTCTGCGGCGCCTTCAGCGTCGCAGACGCTCTGGACATCGTCCGGCCGACCCGCATCGGCCATGGCGTCCGGGCGATCGAGGAGCCCGATCTCGTGAAGAGGCTCGCTGACCTGGGTACAGTCCTGGAGGTCTGTCCCGGCTCGAACATCGCGCTCAAGGTCTTCCCGGACTACGACAGCCATCCCTTGCGGGAATTCGTCAACGCTGGTGTCCGCGTCACCTTGAATTCCGACGACCCACCGTTCTTCCACACGTCGCTCGTGCAGGAATACGAGACCGCGTCGCGCGTAATGGGCTTCACGGACGGGGAAATCAACGCGATGACGCAGACCGCGATCGAGGCTGCCTTCGTCGACGAAGAAACGCGCAAGGTTCTCCTGGCGCAACTCGAGCCCACCCCCATGACACGCGAGTAGCACCTGCGAAACCGCCGTGCCGCGTCCCCACGAGCAATTCCGCGCGATCGGCCGGCTGCAGCTGGGGATGATCTTCCAAAACGTCGCACTCCCCTTGCGGCGCGTGCCTGGAACGTGGAAAACAGTCTGATGCGCAAGACAGTAAGAGAAGGCACAACCATGGACGGCGTCAAAGTCATCGATCACCCGCTCGTGCAGCACAAGCTGACCATCATGCGCCGTAAGGAGACGTCTACGGGGAGCTTCCGCCGGCTGCTGCGCGAGATCTCCACACTGCTCTGCTATGAGGTCACACGCGATCTCGAACTGAAGATGGAGACGATCGAGACGCCGCTGGCCGAAATGGAGTCGCCTATTCTCGAAGGCAAGAAGCTGGTGTTCGCCTCCATCCTGCGCGCCGGCAACGGCTTGCTGGAGGGTATGCTCGAACTCGTGCCGTCCGCCCGCGTCTCGCATATCGGCGTCTACCGCGACCACGAGACGCTGCAGCCGGTGGAATACTACTTCAAGGCCCCGGAGGACATCGCGGAGCGACTGATCATCGTCGTCGACCCCATGCTCGCCACCGGAAATTCCTCGATCGCCGCTATCGACAAGCTGAAGGAACGCGGCGCCCACAATATCCGTTTCCTCTGCCTTCTTGCAGCGCCCGAAGGGATCAAGAACTTTCGTGAAGCGCATCCGGACGTACCAGTCTTCACCGCGGCGATCGACAGCCACCTGAACGAGAAGGGATATATCGTACCGGGACTGGGCGATGCCGGCGACCGGATGTACGGAACGAAGTAGAATTAGACAAAACTTAACCATCGGACCGAAAAGCGGCCGCCTGGACTTCTCCGGCGGCCGCTTTTCGTCGGCGTGTTAGCCAGTTCTTCAACCGACTTCACGAACACTTGCGACCATTCCGGTTCCATCGTGGAATCACGAGAATGGTGACAAGCATGCTGATGCGCAGTTTGATGTTCGTGTTTCTCTCGGGTGTCGTCGCCCTGCAGATGTCGTCTTCCTTCGAGAGCTGGCAGAAGAAACTCGAGAACGAACCCGCGGCGAGCGAAATGGCCTCCGTCAAGAACGCGACCCTTTCGCCCGGCACATCGGTCCTGAAGGCAGATGCCGCGGGTCATTATCGTGGCCTCTTCAAGCTCAACGGAAAACCGGTCGAGGGGATGGTCGACACCGGCGCGTCCGCTGTCGCAATCAACGAAAGCACTGCGCGCCGTCTCGGCTACAGCGCCGCCTCCCTTGATTTCCGCTATTCGGTGAACACGGCGAACGGCCGGAGCGAGGCAGCAGTCATCAAGCTGAGACGTGTCGAGGTCGGCTCAATCAAGGTCGAGGACGTTGAAGCCCTCGTGCTGCGCGACGATGCACTCTCCGCCACGCTGATCGGGATGAGTTTCCTCAGTCGCCTGAGCAGCTACAAGGCGGAGCGCCGATCATTGATCATGGCTCGTTGACCGCCGGTCGAGACACCGAAAGCCTATGCCATCCTTTTCAGAATGACGGGCCTCGTGGGCGGATCCTCCTGCGCAATGGCATAACTTGCCTGCACCGTCTGGGCCGCACGTTCACCGCTGTCGTGATCAGCGGCATGGACGGTCGCGATCATGTCTCCCTTCGACACCCGTGTGCCGATCGGCAGCAAGCCGCTCAGCCCGACGCGGGGATCAATCGAGTCAGAGGGTTTGGTACGGCCGCCACCGAGTGCAACGACAGCAAGGCCGATTGCGCGTGTATCGCAGGTTGATATCCACCCCTCCCGGGCGGCCAAGACCGGGATTTCGATGGCGGCTGCAGGCAGATGGACATCCGACCGCTCGATGAAATCGGCAGGCCCGCCCAGTGCGCGGACCATCCTGCCAAAGACCTCCGCGGCTCTTCCCGAATAAAGCGCGCCGCGGCAACTCGTCTCCGCCGTCGCAGCATCGGGTGCCAGGCCTGCGTTGACCAGCATCTCCGCAGCCAGGGCCAACGTCACCGTCTCGAGCCTTGTGCCCGCCTTCCGTCCCAGCAGGAAGTCGACACAGTTGCGAACCTCGATCGCGTTGCCGGCACAGTCTGCGAGTGGCTCGTTCATGTCTGTCAGCAAGGCCGATGTCTTGAGGCCGGCACCATTAGCGACACGCACGAGAGAGCTTGCGAGTTCCTCGGCCTCAGCGAGACTCGTCATGAAGGCGCCGTTGCCGACCTTGACATCGAGCACCAGCGTTTGGAGTCCCGCCGCCAGTTTCTTCGACAGGATCGACGCCGTGATGAGCGGCACGGATTCGACCGTCGCCGTCACGTCGCGTATGGCGTAAAGCCGCCGGTCCGCAGGGGCGAGGTCGCCGGTCTGGCCGATGATCGCGCAGCCGACCTCTTCCACCGTACGGTGGAACGTGGCGGCATCCGGCATGACCTGGTAGCCCGGAATCGACTGCAGTTTGTCGAGCGTACCGCCCGTATGTCCAAGGCCACGTCCGGAAATCATCGGGACCGCAAGACCACAAGCGGCTGCGATCGGCGCAAGCATCAGCGATACGTTGTCGCCGACACCCCCGGTCGAATGCTTGTCGGCGATCGGTCGCCCCACTTCGGGCCAGGCGAGGACCTCACCCGAGTCGCGCATCGCGATCGTCAGAGCAACGATCTCTTCCGCCGTCATACCGCGGAAGAAGACCGCCATGGCGAAAGCGGCAATCTGGCCTTCCGACAAGGTGTCATTGCTGAGAGCGGCGATGAATTCCGATATCTCTCCGCTCGTCAGCACGGCGCCGTCGCGCTTGCGGCGAATAATTTCCTGAGGCAGCATCCGTCAGTACCCCGCCCTTTCTTCAAGGGGCTTGCCCTCGCCGAGGATCGAGAGAATGTCATCCAGAAGCCCCGACGCCCCGAACCGGAAGGTCGACGGCATGACCCAGTCGTCCCCCATGATGGTCCGCGCATGCCGCAGGTAAAGCGCCGCATCGGCAACGCTCGAAATTCCGCCCGCCGGCTTGAAACCTACCCTGCTCCGGCTGTCACGGATGGCGAGCAACATGATGTCAGCGGCCTCCAATGTGGCATTCACGGCGACCTTGCCCGTTGATGTCTTGATGAAATCGGCCCCTGCGGCAATCGCAAGCTCCGATGCACGGCGTATGAGGCTCGCCTCCTTTAGCTCTCCTGTTTCCAGGATCACCTTGAGAAGCGCACGCTCGCCGCAGGCGGCCCGAATGGCCGTGGCCATCTCCGTCACCGCAGCCTCGTTGCCGGCGATCAACGCGCGATAGGGGATGACGAGGTCGATCTCGTCCGCGCCGTCATCAATGGCGTCCGCCGTCTCGGCCACCACCTCGGCAACAGAAAGTTCGCCGGACGGAAAATTGACGACGGTCGCGATCCTGACCGGGTTGTCTGCACCAAGAATCGCACGCGCCTGAGCCACGAAGCGTGGCCAAATGCAGATGGCCGCGGTGTGGCCATATGCCGTCTGCGCCTTGGTGCAGAGCTCGACTATCGCCTGCGGCGTGCAGTCATCCTTGAGGTTCGTCAGGTCCAGCAAGGACAACGCGACGGCCGCATTCGCTCTCAGTTCATGGATTTCCAAGATCAGCTCCTTCGCTTGCGATCATCGCCTTTAGTACTGCCGCTAGTCGCCTGCCGCCGATCGGCGCCATATCCTTGGTTTCTTCATGGCTGAGTTCAGCACCCGTCATGCCGGCACCGTAGTTGGTGATCACCGACGCCGCAGCGACACGCAAGCCGAAAAAGCGGGCGAGGATCACTTCCGGCACGGTGGACATCCCGACGGCGTCGGCGCCGAGTATCCGCGCCATGCGGATTTCCGCCGGCGTTTCGAAGCTCGGGCCAGAGAACCACATATAGACGCCGCTTGCGAGCGGGACGCCGACGGCGGCTGCCGCGTTGCGCATTGCCGCGGCGAGTTCAGCGTCATAGGCGGATGTCATTCCGACGAAGCGTTCGTCACTCGCCTCGCCGATCAATGGATTTCGGCCGGAGAAATTGATGTGATCTATGATCTGCATCACCGAGCCCGGCGGCAGATCCTCCCGCAGCGATCCAGCGGCGTTGGTGAGGATCAGCGACTGAACTCCCAAGCCCTTCAAGACCTGGATGGGCAGGCGCATCGCACCGGCATCACCCTTCTCGTAGTAATGGACGCGTCCGGCGAGCATGATCACAGGGACACGGTCCAGCCAACCCGCCACCAATTCGCCGGCATGACCCGAAACGCCGCTCATCGGAAAACCCGGAAGATCACTGTATGAAATGCGCACCGGATCGGCGACCTCGTCCACGAGCGAGCCGAGACCGGAGCCGAGAACGATGCCATGACGCGGCATCAGGCCATTCAGTCTCTCGACAAGGAGATCGATGACATCCCTCATCCAAGGCTCTCCGTCCTAAAGGCAAAGGGCAGGAGTTCGTCCATGGTCAGCGTCTTCTGCACACCGCCGTCATCGCAGAGATAGATGCGGGTTTCGGGTCCGGCGAATTCGGCGATCTTCTGACGACAGCCGCCGCAGGGTGGGCAAAGCGCCAGCTTTTCGGCGATGACCGCCATCTCGACGATCTTCCTGCCGCCGCCCATGATCATGCAACCGATTGCCGTCGGTTCGGCACACCAGCCCTGGGGAAAGGAGAGATTCTCGATATTCGCACCTGCATAGACCTTCCCATCGTCGGCGCGGATCGCTGCGCCGACCGGAAACTTCGAATAGGGCGCATGCGCCAACCTCATCGCATCGCGGGCAGCCTCGAAGAGTTCCCTGGACATCTCAACGCTCCTTCACATAGGGCACGCCGCCGGCCTTCGGCGGATTCGCCGAGCCGATAAGACCGGCGAGCAGCACGCAGGTCAGGATATAGGGCAGTGCCTGGAATATCTGAACCGGCACCTCGCCGATCCCCGGGACCGACTTGCCCTGCATGAAGTTCGCGAGCGCATCGAGGAAGCCGAAGAGGAGGCAGGCCAGCATGACAGGCACAGGTCGCCACTTGGCGAAGATCAGCGCTGCAAGGGCGATATAGCCCTTGCCGGCCGACATGTTGTTGATGAAGGCCGCCGACTGCGCGATCGCCAGATACGTGCCCGAGAAGCCACAGAGGAAGCCGGCGACGAGCACGGCGCGGTAGCGCAACCAGGTCACCGAGATACCGGCCGTGTCAACGGCGCCTGGGTTCTCGCCGACGGCGCGCAGGCGCAAACCGAAGCGCGTGCGGTAGAGGACCCACCAGGAGAGCGGGACAGCCAGGAAGGCGAGATAGGTCAGCAGATTGTTACCGGAGATCACGTTCGCATAGATCGGCCCTGCGAACGGCACGTCGCGGAGCGCATCGGCGCCCGGAAGCGCGATCGGTCCGAAGCGGGCGTCAGCGGGCAGGCCGGGCGTGCGACCACCCTGCCGGAACCAGGCTTGGCCGAGAACGGCCGTCAGACCTGCGGCCGCGAAATTGATCGCCACGCCCGAGACGATCTGGTTGCCGCGATTGGTGATCGACGCGAAACCGTGCACCAGCGAGAAGGCGAGCGACACGGCGATCCCACAAGCGAGGCCGACCCAGGGTGAACCGGTTGCATAGGCAGCCGTCGCCGAGGCAAATGCCGCGGCGAGCATCTTGCCTTCGAGCCCGATGTCGAACACGCCTGCGCGTTCGGAGAACAGTCCGGCGAGTGCCGTGAAGATCAGCGGGATGGAGAGACGGACCGTCGAGCCGAGAATGCTGACGAGAATATCGAAGTAATCCATGGCAGCAGCCCTCAACCTCTCGCCAGTTGCTGATAGATGCGGACGATCGCCGGCCGGAACATGTATTCGAGTGCACCAGCGAATAGGATCACAAGACCCTGGATGACGACGATCATGTCGCGGGTAATGTTCGGCATATCGAAGGATAGTTCGGCGCCTCCCTGATAGAGAACACCGAACAGGATAGCTGCAAGCACGATGCCGACAGGATGGTTGCGCCCCATCAGCGAAACGGCGATCCCGACAAAGCCGGCGCCGCCGACAAATTCGACCTGCAGGCGGGCCGACGCCCCCATGACCGGATTGAGCGCCATCATGCCGGCAAGTCCGCCGGAAATCAGCATGGTGATGACGACGATCTTCACGTATGGAATGCCGGCATAGGCGGCGGCCGATCGGCTGATTCCGAGGGTTCGCATCTCGTAGCCGAACTTGGTGCGCCAGATCAGCACCCAGACCACCGCGCCCATCACCAGCGCAATCAGGAACGAGACGTTGAAAGGTGCCGGGCCGAGCTTCAATCCGAACAGGGCCATCAGCCAGTCAAGCTTCGGCAGCTGTCCGCCCGGGAGAAAGGTCCTCGTTTCCGGTGCCATCTTGCCGGGCACGATCAGCACGTTGACCAGCAGATAGACCATCAGCGCCGCGCCGATGAAGTTGAACATAATCGTGGTGATGACGATATGGCTGCCACGCTTGGCCTGCAACCAGGCAGGAATGAAGGCCCAGGCGGCGCCGAAGACGGCGGCTGCGGCCACTGCGAACGGCATCGTCACGTACCAGGGCACGTAGCGATCGAGCGCAAGTGCCGCAAGAGCTGCACCAAGTCCACCGACATAGGCCTGGCCTTCCGACCCGATGTTGAAGAGGCCGGCATGATAGGCGACGGCGACGGAAAGGCCCGTGAAGATGAAGTTGGTGGCGTAAAACAGGGTAAAACCGATACCCTCGCCGCGGCCGAGCGCACCCTGGAGCATCAGCACCAGGGCGTCATAAGGATTTTCACCGATTATCCAGACGACGAGACCGGAGACCAGAAAGGCGAGAATGAGGTTGATCAGCGGCAGCAGCGCGTAGTTGATCCAGTTCGGAAGGGGTACGGAAGCGGTGCTCATCTCAACCTCAAGCGGCAATACCGGCCATCATCAGGCCGAGCGTCTGTTCGCCGGTGTCCGGCGTCTTCTCGCCGACGATCTTGCCGGCGAACATCACCAGAATACGATCGGAGAGCGAACGGATTTCGTCGAGTTCCACCGAGACCAGCAGCACGGCCTTGCCGGCATCGCGCGTTTCGACGATTCGACGATGAATGAACTCGATGGCGCCGATGTCGACGCCGCGCGTCGGCTGTCCGACGATCAGCAGTCTGGGGTCGCGCTCGATCTCACGAGCAACGACAATCTTCTGCTGGTTGCCGCCGGAGAAATTGGCGGTCTTCAGTCGCGGGTTTGGTGGCCGGATGTCGTATTTCTCGATCTCGTCGAGAGCGGCACGGCGCACGGCGTCGGGATCCAGGAAAAGGCCTTTGCCATAGCGCTCGTCATGATGGTAGCCGAGGATGGCGTTCAGGCTCTCCTCGAACGGAAGCACGAGGCCCATGTGGTGACGGTCCTCGGGAATATGCGCCAGTCCGAGGCCGCGCAGTCGTGCCGGATCGAAGCCGGCGACCGGCTCGCCGTTGATCAGTATTTCGCCGGAGGCCGGTTTGCGAATTCCGGTTATCGCTTCGAGAAGCTCGCTCTGTCCGTTGCCTGCGACACCCGCGATGCCCACGATCTCGCCGGCGCGGACGTCGAAGGAAACGTCATCAACCATGGTGACGCCGCGGCTATCCTTGACAGTCAGGTTCCTGACCGAGAGGAATACCTCGCCGGGCCTGGCGGCTCCCTTTTCGACATGCAGGAGCACGCGGCGGCCGACCATCAGTTCGGCGAGCTCCTCGACCGTCGTCTCCGAAGTCTTGCGGGTCGCGACCATTTCTCCACGCCGCATGACCGAAACCGTATCGGTGATCGCCATGATTTCGCGCAGCTTGTGCGTGATGAGAACGACCGTCTTGCCCTGATCGCGCAGCACTCCGAGAATTTTGAAAAGGTGGTCGGCTTCGGAAGGCGTCAGCACGCCCGTCGGCTCGTCCAGGATCAGAATCTCGGCGCCGCGGTACATGGCTTTCAGGATTTCCACGCGTTGCTGCAATCCGACCGGCAACTCCTCGATGACAGCGTCCGGATCCACCTCGAGCTCGTAATCCTCTTCCAGCTTCTTCAAGGCAGCCCGCGCGGCCTCCGTTCCCTTGCCGAGAAGCGCGCCCCCTTCCGCACCGAGCATCACGTTCTCGAGGACGGTAAAATTCTCGACCAGCATGAAATGCTGATGCACCATGCCAATGCCGGCAGCGATCGCGGACTGACTATCACGGATGGCGACAGGTCTTCCATTGACGTGGATCGCGCCGCTGTCGGCCTGATAAAAGCCATAGAGAATCGACATCAGCGTCGATTTGCCAGCGCCATTTTCGCCGATGATACCGTGGATCGACCCCTTGGCAACCGTCAGGTTGATATTCTTGTTGGCATGCACCGCGCCGAACTTCTTGTCGATTCCGATCAGTTCGATCGCAGGCGCCTGACTCGTTGCGTTCATTCCGGGTCCCCTGGACATAGTAAGGGCGCAGTGCGGCCGAAAAGACCACCCTGCGCCCGCAGTTCAGATCACTTCGGGCAGGAATTGTCCGACATGTAATCGTGAACCTTGACGGTTCCGGCGATGATGTCGGCTTTCGCCTTCTCGACAGCCGCCTTCATGTCTTCGGTGACGAGCTTGGCGTTGTTGTCATCCAGGGCGTAGGCAACGCCGTCTTCCTTGACGCCTAGGGCTTGGGTGCCGGCGGTGAACTTGTCAGCCTTGGCATCGGCGTAGGCGTTGTAGACGGCGAGGTCGACGCGCTTAACCATCGAGGTCAGCACCGAACCCGGGTGCAGGTAGTTCTGGTTCGAATCGACACCGATCGACAGCTTGCCATTGTCCGCCGCCGTCTGCAGCACGCCGAGACCCGTCGCACCCGCAGCCGCGTAGATCACGTCCGCACCCTGATCGATCTGGTTCTTGGTGAGTTCACCGCCACGCACCGGATCGTTCCACGCGGCACCGGTCGTGCCGGTCATGTTCTGCAGGACCTCAATGGAGGGATTGGCCGCGCGGGCCCCCTGCTCGTATCCGCATTCGAACTTGCGGATCAGCGGGATATCCATGCCGCCGACGAAGCCGACCTTGCCGGTCTTGGAGGCCATACCCGCCAGAATGCCGACGAGGTAAGACCCTTCCTCTTCCTTGTAGACTACCGAGCGAACGTTCGGCAGATCGACGACGGAGTCGACGATCACGAACTTCGTATCGGGAAACTCAGCAGCAACCTTTTCGATCGCCGAAGTCCAGGCGAAGGAGACGGCAACGACGGGGTTGTAGCCCTTCGAGGCGAAGTTGCGGATCGCCTGTTCGCCCTGGGTATCGCCTGTCGGCTCGAAATCGCGGTATTCAATGCCGGTCTCGGCCTTGAACTTTTCCGCGCCGGCATAAGCCGCCTCGTTGAAGGACTTGTCGAATTTGCCACCCGTGCCGTAGACCAGCGCCGGCTTGACATCTGCTGCAAGCGCTGTTGCCGACATGCCCGCCAAGGCAATCAGACTCAAAAGGGTTTTCTTCATTGTTCAGCCCTATTCTTTCTTTCTAATTAACGTATTAGGTCCTCCCGCAAGCGCTTCGACACCCACGATTGCGGAACCACCGACCCGCCCAATGGCTCCCGGCTGGCCAGCATCCTTGCATGGCTTTTGGAAAAATTCACCCGGTTTTTTTCAGTTGGTAAAGATTCGTCGGCGCGCCGTGCGACGGGCGTCACGGACGCGAAAAATCAAACCAGATCAAAGCGGTGGCGCCGCCCTGCTACGCGGCGGGACAGCTCACGCCGGTTCCCTTCAGTCCGCAATAGCCCCCGGGGTTCTTGGCGAGATACTGCTGATGGTAGTCTTCTGCGTAGTAAAACTCGGGCGCAAGCGCGACTTCTGTAGTAACGGTATTCTTGCGGCCCGCCGCGATCAGCGCCTGCTGAAACCCGTCACGTATCCTCTGCGCACGCTCGAAGTCTTCGACGGCCTCGACAAAGATCACCGAACGATAGGTAGTTCCGATGTCGTTTCCCTGTCGCATGCCCTGGGTGGGGTCGTGATTTTCGAAGAATATCTTGAGAAGATCTTCGAGCGGAACTGCATCGGGATCGTAGACAACCTTGACCACCTCGGCATGGCCGGTCAGTCCCGTCACTGTTTCCTGATAGGTCGGGTTGGGCGTGAAGCCACCCTGGTAGCCCGCGGCCGTCACCCACACGCCCGGCGTTTGCCAGAAGAGGCGCTCCGCCCCCCAGAAACAACCCATGCCGAGATAGATGGTCGCCATGCCGTCCGGGTGGGGCCCCTTCAGAGGTCGACCATTGACGAAATGGGTCGTTGCCGTCGGAATAGGCGACGACCGACCGGGCAAGGCTGCCTCCGGCGTCGGCATCGTCATCTTCTTGTTGAACATGTCGATCAGGAACATCTGAATCTCCATTCTGCGCCCGCGAACGGCGCTGTGGCTCAGGCGGCGAAACGCCCGGCGGGCGAACGCCTCTTGTACCCGATCATCCACAGCATCAGCGAAAGGGCAAGAAAGACTGCGAAAGCCGGGAGCGGCAGAAGCCAACGGATCGCGAAGCCCCAGGCCTGCGGACCCCAGGCGCGCTGTACAGTGTCACTGACGACACTCAGCGTATCGGGGCTCAGCTCGAGCCATGCGATCCCGAGCGGCGTAACCATCACCTCGGACGCGGAAACGGAGGCGATCGAGTCCAAGATACCCGCCCCAACGGCGATGCAGAGCGCGACCAGGCTCAAGAAGCGGAACAAAAAACGTATCAATCTCTTCTCCGCCGGTCCGCGTGCCCGTACCGCGTCGCTTTAGGGCTCACTGCGATGATTACATAGGGTTTCGGAAGGGCAAGTCAAAATTCTGTCAGATTCAGGTTGATCCCGGACGAATCCTCGGTATATATCGCGCCCGACCGGCCGCATTGCCTTCTTCGGCATACTGGCTGTCACAAACGGACAGGTGGCCGAGTGGTTTAAGGCGCACGCCTGGAACGCGTGTGTACGTGAAAGCGTACCGAGGGTTCGAATCCCTCCCTGTCCGCCATTTTTCCCTTATCTCTCTCTCGACGTTCTCAAGCGGACGACAAGGCCTCGCCCTGCGGCGCCGGCCCGGCGACGAGTTCACCGAAGCGGGAAAAAAATTCCCCTGCCAGCTTCTTGGCGGTCGAGTCGATGAGCCGGCTGCCGAGTTGCGCGATCTTGCCACCGACCTCCGCCTTGACGTTATAGGTGAGTATGGTCGCCGCGTCCCCGTCGGCTTCCAGCGCCACGTCGGCGCCTCCCTTGGCAAAGCCGGCTATCCCGCCCTTTCCCTCGCCGCTGATTGTATAGGAGCGCGGCGGGTCGAGGTTCGAAAGCGCAACGGCCCCCTCAAACTTCGCCTTGATGGGACCGATCTTCAGGACGACCTTTGCCGACATGTCGGTATCGCTCGTCTTGTCGAGACTCTCGCAACCGGGAATGGCCTGCCGGAGGATTTCGGGGTCGTTCAGGGCCTGCCAGACGGCGCCGATCGGCGCCTCGATACGTTCCGTTCCGCTCATGTCCATCGGTCGATCCTCCCGTTTCGCAAGCTCCTCATGTGCAGCTTACAGGCGCTCCGATCCGCTTGGCAAGGCTGCGGTCAGACGACAACCGGCTGCTCGACACGGCCGGAGCCGCCGAAAAATCTCAGGTAGCGCTCGATTTCTGCCGGCTCTCCCGTCGCCTTGCGCGGATTGTCGGAGAGTTTGACGGCCGGTCGGCCGTTGGCCTCGCTCACCTTGCAGACGAGCGAGATGGGTTTCAGGCTCTCGATCTCGCGCGGCGCACAGCCCGCAAAGTCGTTGGTGAGATTGGTCCCCCAGCCGAAGCTCATCCGGACCCTGCCCTCGAAATGCCGATAAGTATCGATAATCGCATCGACATCCAGCGCGTCCGAAAAGATCAACAGCTTCTGGCGTGGATCGCGGCCCATCTTCCGCCACCACTCGATGATTTCCTCGCCACCCTCGATGGGCGGTGCGCTGTCAGGCCGAAACCCGGTCCAGTCGGCAACCCAGTCGGGCGCGTCACGCAGGAAGGCCGCGGTGCCGAACGTATCCGGCAGCACGATCAGCAGGTTCCCGCCGTAGAGCTGCTTCCAGTCGCGCAGCACCTGATAGGGAGCGGCTGCGAGTTCGACGTCGTTCCGCGCAAGCGCCGCCAGGACCATGGGCAATTCGTGGGCGTTGGTACCGACCGCCTCGAGGTCGGAGTCCATTGCGAGCAGGACATTGCTGGTGCCGGTGAAGGCGGGGCCGATCCCCTCCTTCAGGGCTTCGACGCACCAACGTTGCCAGAGGAAACTATGCCGGCGGCGCGTGCCGAAATCGGAGATTCTCAATCCAGGAAGGTCACGCAGGCGTTCAACCTTCGCCCACATTTTGGCCTTGGCGCGGGCATAGAGTACGTCGAGCGTAAAGAGACCCAGCGACTTCATGACGGCACGCGAGCGCAGCTCATTGATGATCGAGAGCGCCGGAATCTCCCACATCGTGGTCTCCTTCCAGCGCCCATGGAAGTGCAGAACGTACTGGCCATCCTTCTTGGACAGCTCATATTCCGGGAGTTGAAAGTCGGCGAACCAGCTCAGGAACTCCGGCTCGAATATCTGCGACTTGCCGTAGAACGTGTTGCCGGCGAGCCAGATCGCCTCCTTCTTCGCGAGGCGCAGCGAGCGGGCATAATCGAGTTGTTCGCGCAGTTCTCGCTCGTCGATCTCGTCGGCGAGACGTACGGTCGTCGTCCGGTTGATCAGGCTGAAGGTGGCGTCGACGTCCGGATACCGTTTCCAGATCATCTGCAGCATCAGAAGCTTGTAGAAGTCGGTGTCGATCAGGCTTCGGACAATGGGATCGAGCTTCCAGGTGTGGTTGTACACACGGGTTGCGATATCGGTCTTGGTCATCGGATGTCCGCCCTGCCAGAAACGGCCGGGTCAGGCCGCCAGTTCACGAGCCGGCCAGAGGGTCGACTGCTTCCGACGCAACCTTATCGAAAAAACCTCTACCAAAGTCCATAGCAGAACGGAGGCTACCTTCAGCCACCGCTGTCCGTTCCGCCAGTGGTGTCGTTTGGTGCGGTTGGCGACGCCGGTTGTTCGGTCCGGGTGTCGTTCGATTCCCGCTCAGGGGCAATCGCATTGCCCCACCACTCCACCGGCACCCAGAACAGCATCAGGAGGATAAGGCTCACCAGCAGGATGACGAGCACCGGCCGCCCGAGAGATCCCTGCCGGGCCTGAACGGCAGGCGCAGGTCTGGGGCGCTCGTCCGCACGGCTGTTCTCCACGTGGTTTTCCTGCTTGTCCGGGCGGCTGGCCATGGCTTTCTCCTCACCGCGTTGCTTCCCGCTTTCGAGCAATCGAGGGAGGAACGGACGGCCGGGGCCAATGTTCCCGGCAAACACATGGCCGAGGTCAGTAGCCCGCCTTGCGGTCAACGACATGCTGGAGCGGCATGCCCGATTCAAACCGCTCGATCTGTTCCTCGACATGAGCGAACAGGGCCTTGACGTCGGAGGCGGCGGCGGCGTGCGGCGTTACAATCACGTTTTCCATGCCCCACAGCGGGCTTTCCGTGCAAAGCGGCTCCTGTTCGAATACGTCGAGCGAGGCTCCCCCAAGGACACCGCTTTCAAGCGCGGCAATAACATCAGCCTCGACCTGGCTGCCGCCCCGCCCGGCATTGATGAAGACCGGCTTGCCGAGCGCACCGCCTTGACGCAGCCGGGCAAACAGACGCGCGTCATAAATGCCCCGCGTATCGGGCGTGAGCGGCAACAGGCCGACAAGGATGTCGGTCCGGCCGAGGAATGCATCGAGGCCGGCGGCATCGAAGGTCTCGACACCGTCGATCAGCTTTGCGGTACGGGACCAGCCGACGACGTTGAAGCCCATGACCTTGAGCTTTCGGACTGCGTCCTGACCAAGAACGCCGAGCCCCATGATGCCGACAGTCAGATCGCGCGCCTCCGGCTGCGGATCGATTTCGCGCCAGACCCGCGCTCGCTGCTGCATCGCGTAGGCCGGAACGCGGCGCAGATGGGCGAGCGCCTGCAGCACGACCCATTCGCTCATGCGGTCGGTCAGGCTGCGATCCACGAAGCGCACAACGGGCAAGTCCGGCAAGTCATAGGCCGAGAGAATGTGATCCACGCCGGCTCCACCGGAGAAGATCACTTTCAGACCGCTTGCACGAACGAAGAGCTGCGGGTCCGGCTTCCAGACCACTGCATAGGGAATACCGCTCAGATCGCGACCGGCGTTTTCGGGCAGCGCCATATCGATGACTTCGCGGCCGGCGAAAGCGTTCGCGAGCGCAGCCATGACGCTGGCGCGGCCGAACTTGAGGTCAATGACGACGGGGCTCTTCTCGGCCATGGGATACCTTATCCTGCTACTGACTGATTGCGGCGGTCCTGACCACCTCAAGATTGAAGGCTGCGGCGAGCAGAGCCCGTGTGTATTCGTCTTTCGGCGCGCCGAAGATGTCCGCGGCCGGCCCCTGCTCCACTACCTGCCCTGCGCGCATGACGATTACGTCGTTTGCGAGCGCCTTCACGACCCGCAGATCGTGACTGATGAAGAGGTAGGCGAGGTCGTGGCGCTTCTGCAGGTCACGCAGGAGGTCGACCACCTGCGCCTGTACGCTCATGTCGAGCGCGGAAGTCGGTTCGTCGAGCATGACAAAACGCGGCTTCAGCACCATGGCGCGGGCGATCGCTATGCGTTGGCGCTGGCCACCAGAGAACTCGTGCGGGTAGCGCCACCGCGTCGCAGTGTCGAGCCCCACTTCCTCGAGTGCCCAGCAGACCCTTGTATCGCGCTCATCCGCAGAAAGATCGCGTTCGTGAACCTTCAGTCCCTCGGCAATGATCTCGCCGACCGACATGCGCGGGCTCAGGGAACCATAGGGATCCTGGAAGACGATCTGCAGGCGGTTGCGCAGCGGACGCATGTCCTTGTGCGAATAGCCATCGATTTCCTGGCCGATGAAGCCGATGCGCCCCGTCGAGGAAATCATGCGCGCGAGGGCCAGTCCGAGCGTCGTCTTGCCGGAACCGGATTCACCGACCACGCCGAGCGTCTGCCCGGCCCGGAGCACCATGTCGACACCATCCACCGCCTTGACGTGATCGACGACCTTGCGCAGGAAACCCGCCTTGATCGGAAACCAGACACGAATATCCTTGCCTTCCATCACGATCGGCTTGCCGGGATCGGTCGGCGGTGGCTCGCCGCGCGGCTCGGAGGCGAGGAGATGACGCGTATAGGCATGCCGCGGGTTCGAGAAGATTTCTTCAACGGGGCCGCTTTCGACAATACGCCCCCCGGTCATGACGCAGACGCGGTCGGCGAACTTGCGGACAATGCCGAGGTCATGGGTGACGAACAGCATTGACATCCCGTGGGTCGCCTTCAGCGAACGCAGGAGCTCGAGGATCTGTGCCTGAACGGTAACGTCGAGCGCGGTCGTTGGTTCGTCGGCGATCAGCAGCTTCGGACGGTTGGCGAGCGCCATGGCGATCATCACGCGCTGGCGCTGCCCGCCCGAAAGTTCGTGCGGATAGGCGGCAAGTCGCTTCTCCGGATCGCGAATACCCACCTGACGCAACAATTCCAGCGTTCGGTCGCGCGCCGCCGATCCGCTCGTCGCCTGATGCAAGGCGAGTATTTCGCCGATTTGCTTCTCTATGGTGTGGAGCGGATTGAGCGAGGTCATCGGCTCCTGGAAGATCATCGTGATGTCGTTGCCACGCACACGACGAAGATCCGTCTCTGGAAGCTTCAGCAGGTCACGACCCTCGAAGAGGATCTCGCCCGACGGATGGCTTGCCGCCGGGTAGGGTAAAAGTCGCAGGACAGAGTTCGCCGTTACGGATTTGCCGGATCCCGACTCGCCGACCAAGGCGACGACCTCGCCCGGGCGGACGTCGAAGCTCACGCGATCGACCGCGAGCGTTTCTCCGTCCCCCTGGCGGAAGGCGACCGAAAGGTCCCGGACCGAAAGAAGCGCCTCCGTCATCTGAAGGCCTTTCTCGGATCGAAGGCATCACGCACGGCCTCGCCTACGAAGATCAGCAGCGAAAGCATGATCGACATGGTGAAGAAGGCGGTGAGACCGAGCCACGGCGCCTGCAGGTTGCGCTTGCCCTGCGCGATGAGTTCACCGAGCGACGGAGAGCCGGGCGGCATGCCGAAGCCGAGGAAGTCGAGCGAGGTGAGCGTGGTGATGGAGCCCGACAGAATGAACGGGAGGAAAGTCAGCGTCGCAACCATCGCATTGGGAAGGAGGTGGCGGAACATGATCGTCCAGTTGCCCACCCCTAGCGCGCGGGCGGCATTCACATATTCGAAGTTGCGGGCCCGTAGGAACTCGGCGCGGACGATCCCGACGAAGCTCACCCACGAGAAGAGCAGCATGATGCCGAGCAGGACAAAAAAGCCGGGCGGCAGGATCGCCGCGATGATGAGCAAAATGTAGAGCACCGGCATGGACGACCAAATCTCGATGAAGCGCTGCATCAGAAGGTCCGTCCAGCCGCCGAAATACCCCTGCACGGCACCGGCCGTGACGCCGATGACCGCCGAACAGAGGGTGAGCGCAAGACCGAACAGCACCGAAATGCGGAACCCATAGATCATGCGGGCGGTGACGTCCCGGGCTTGATCGTCGGTGCCCAGCCAGTTCAGGTTCCCGAGTACGCAGCCCGGATCATCGGCGCCCAGCGCATAGCCTTCGCAGCGTTCCTCCTTGCTCATCAGCCAGAACGGCGGCGTCGGAGCCGAATGGGGAATTTCCGAATTGACGGTGCGATAGGAGTAGCGGATCGGCGGCCAGACCATCCAGCCGTTGGCATTGATCTCGTCGGCGACGAAGGGTGAACGGTAATCGGTGACCGCCAGGAAACCGCCGAACTTCTCCTCAGGGTAGTCGATGAGAACCGGAAACAGGAGTTCGCCCTTGTAGGACGCCACGAGGGGGCGGTCGTTGGCGATCAACTCGGCAGAAAGGCTGAGCACGAAGAGAATCATGAAGATCCAGAAGGACCAGAAGCCCCGCCGGTTGGCCTTGAAATTTTCGAGGCGCCTGCGGTTGGTCGGAGAAAGCCAGGGCTTCCTGCCCGGCCGCACGGTACCCTTGTCCGCGATCGGTTCGGAAACGGACATCTCAGACGTCCCTCCGTTCGAAATCGATGCGCGGATCGATCCAGGTATAGATCAGGTCCGAGACGAGGCCAACGAAGAGGCCCATCAGCGAGAAGATGTAGAGCGTGGCAAAGACGATCGGATAGTCGCGATTGACCACCGACAGATAGCCCAGACGGCCGAGACCATCGAGCGAGAAGATGTTCTCGATCAGCAGCGAGCCAGTGAAAAAGGCCGAGATGAAGGCGCCCGGAATACCCGCGATGACGATCAGCATGGCGTTGCGGAAAACGTGGCCGTAGAGCACCTGGCGCTCGGAGAGCCCCTTGGCGCGTGCAGTGATCACGTACTGCTTCTTGATCTCGTCGATGAACGAATTCTTGGTGAGCAGGGTCGTGGTGGCAAAGGCCGAAAGCGAAAGCGCAATCAGCGGCAGCGTCAGGTGCCAGAAATAGTCGACGATCTTTTCCCACCAGGAAAGCTCGGCGAAATTGTCCGAGACGAGTCCGCGCAGCGGAAACCAGTCGAAGAAGGAACCACCGGCGAAAAGCACGATCAGCAGAATACCGAAAAGAAAGCTCGGAACCGCATAGCCGATGACAATGACCCCGGACGTCCAGACGTCGAAGGGCGAGCCGTCCTCCACCGCCTTCTTGATTCCGAGCGGGATCGAGATCGCATAGGAAATGAGCAGGATCCAGACACCGAGAGAAATCGAGACGGGCATCTTCTCGACGATCAGGTCGACGACAGACGTGTTTCGGAAGAAACTTTCACCGAAATCGAAGCGAATATAGTTCCACATCATCTCGGCGAAGCGCGTGAGCGGTGGCTTGTCGAAGCCGAACTGCTTCTCCAGCTTGGCAATGAGCTCGGGATCGAGACCTTGCGCACCGCGATATTTCGAACTCGTTTCGTCGGCCCCGAACTGCTGCTGGCCGACGAGATCGCCCCCGCCCGTCAGGCGCTGGTCGGCGCTGTCACCCTGGCCGGTCAGTTGCGCGATCACCTGCTCGACGGGCCCGCCGGGCGCGAACTGTATGACCAGGAAGGAAATGCCCATGATGCCGACGATGGTCGGGATCATCAGGAGCAGTCGCCGCAGGATATAGCTGCTCATCGAACCGATGCTCCGGTCGGGCGGAGGCTTCTCACGCCAAAATCCGTCTCATGCCCTGCGATCAACTCGTTGGTCCTTTCCCGCCACGGCCTCACTCGGCACCTGGCGATTCGCACTATCCATTCCTAGCCGGTCAGGGGAACGGCGCAAGTCCTGCCCGTCATTGCGCCGCACCTTTGGCCCACCAGATCTGGGGAAAGCCGATGCCATAGGTCGGGAGCGGTTCCGGGCGCCCGAACTTGTCCCAGTAGGCGATTCTGGACGATCGCATGGTGTAGGAAGGCACGACATAGTCTCCGGCCAGCAGAAGCCGGTCGAGCGCCTTCACCGTCGCAATCAGCGTCTTCCGGTCCTTCACGAACGCGATCTGATCAACGAGTTTGTCAATCGCAGGATTGCTGATCCCCGCGTAGTTCCGGGAACCGGGCACGTCGACGGACTTCGACCCCCAATAGTCGCTCTGCTCATTGCCAGGGTTGAGGCTCTGCGCCCATCCCAGATAGATCATATCGTAGTCGAAGCTGCGGACACGATTGGTGTACTGCGAAGCGTCGACGGTTCGAACAGATACCTCCACGCCGATCTTCCTCAAATTATCCGCAAAAGGCAGGGCGACCTTCTCAATCGTCGGCCCGTTCAACAGGATTTCGAAGGAGAGCGGAACACCGGTAGCGGCGAGGACCATCCGCCCGTTGCGCAGCTCGTAACCAGCTTCCTTCAGGAGGCCGATCGCCTTGCGCAGATTTTCTCTCAGCTTCGCCGGATCTCCGCCGACCGGATTGCTGTATCCCGACGAAAACACCTCGGATGGCACATCGCCCTTGAGCGACTGCAGGATTTCCAGCTCCTTGCCGTCCGGCAGCCCTTTCGACGCGAGTTCCGAACCGTAGAAATAACTATCGATCCGCTGGTACTGGCCGAAGAAGACCGTCCGGTTCAACTCCTCGAAATCAAAGGCGTAGTTGAGAGCTTTACGAACGCGAATATCCTTGAATTTGTCCCGGCGCATGTTCGGTATGAAGCCCACCAGAATGCCGGAAGTCTTGTATTCGTTATCCAGTACCTCGCGCTTGACGCGCCCATCGGTGACGGCCGGGAAATCGTAGGATCTTGCCCAGCGCATCGCTGAATTCTCGGTCCAAAAATCCACGTTGCCCGAACGGAAGGCTTCGAACTCGACATCGATATCCGCGAAGTAGGTGTAGGTCTGGCCGCGGAAATTGTCGTAGCCGATGTTGACGTTGAGAGCCTTACCCCAATAGTCGTCGCGAAGTTCGTAGCGGATCTTTGCACCGGGCGAGAAAGCAGCGATGCGGTATGGGCCGGATCCCATGATCGGCTCAAGGGTGGTCTTGGCTATGTCTCGAGGCTTGCCATCAGCCCCCTTGGCCTCCCACCAGTGCTTCGGAACGATATCTAGTTCACCGATGATGACCGGCAGCTCGCGGTTGTTCTTCTCGTCGAAAGTGAAGGTGATTTCCCGCTCGCCCGTTTTTTCCGCCTTCAGCACGTGGCGATAGTAGTTTGTGTAGAGCGGATTGAGTTCCTTGAACTTGTCAAAGCTGAAGACGACGTCCTCGGGTGTGACGGGGGCGCCATCCGCCCATTTCGCCTCCGGGCGCAATCGGAACTTCACGAAGGAGTAGTCGTCCGGAAAGGCGACAGCCTCGGCAAGAAGCCCGTAGACTGCATCGACTTCGTCCATCGAAGGTTTGAGCAGGGTTTCCGTGACGAGCGACAGACGCGGCGTCAGCCCCGCGGCCAGTTCCCCTTTGTCGAGCACCGGATTGAAGCTGTCGAACGTGCCCGATGCGGAGAGATTGAGATCGCCGCCCTTCGGCGCGTCGGGATTGACGTAGGAGAAGTGTGGGAAATCCTTCGGGTATCTCGGCGGCTCGATCACCGAGATCGCGTGGCGCCATTCAAGCTCCTCGGCAATCACGCCCTCCGGCGCAGCGAATAACGCCGATACGAGAGCGAGGATGCCCGTTCCGACAAGAGCCAACCGCATGCCAAATCACCCCTTAATTCTCCAGAGTTTCAGCCACCATAAGCAAAACAGCGGCAAAAAACAGGCCTCGGACGATCGCGACGGCAGAGAGTGCGGCAGGTCACGGATTCACCAAACTCCGAATCCACGCTACACTTGACGGCAAATCACCTGCGGCGGCGAACACTGGCTCTCGGCGGATTGAGGACATGAGATTGCAGACGAAAACGAGGCTGATCCGACTGGCGGTGATCGCGATAGCCGCACCGCTTCTTACATTTCCGGAAAGCGGGAAGGCCTCCGAGCAGGTACCGGCCAAGCAGATCTTCGGCGGCATCGAGCTTCCGAGCCGGGCAGCACCAGCGCCCTACGGATTCTATTCGAAGGGGTGCATTTCCGGGGCGGTTGCGCTTCCCGCCGACGGCCCCACATGGCAGGCCATGCGGCTCTCGCGGAACCGCCGCTGGGGACATCCGCAAATGATTGCGCTGCTCGAACAGCTCGCGCATGATGCTCCCAAGGTCGGCTGGCCGGGTCTGCTGGTCGGAGACGTCTCGCAGCCGCGCGGTGGGCCGATGATGAATGGCCACGCCTCTCACCAGATCGGTCTCGATGCCGATATCTGGCTCACCCCAATGCCTGACCGCCGGCTCAGCACGCAGGAGCGTGAAGACCTTCCCTTTACCTCCATGCTACGCAAGGACAAGTTTCTGACCGTCGATTCCCGGCTTTGGACGCCATCCCATGCGCGCCTCATCATGCTGGCGGCGAGCTATCCGCAAGTCGAACGCGTCTTCGTCAATCCCGCAATCAAGAAGAAGCTCTGCGACACCTGGACCGGTGATCGCTCGCTGCTCGGCAAGGTGCGGCCGATCTACGGTCACGACGCGCATTTTCATGTGCGCATCAAGTGCCCTGTCGGCGCGAGCGGATGCAAGTCCCAGGCGGCACCTCCGCCCGGAGACGGCTGCGACAAGTCCCTTGCCTGGTGGTTTACGCCCGAGCCTTGGGCAAAACCGAAGGCGGATCCCAAGAAGCCCGTGCCGAAACCGCGGGAGATCGCTATTTCCGACCTGCCGAAATCCTGCGTCGCAGTGCTGAAGGCCCCTTCTGTCCCGAGTGAAGGCGAGGTGACATACGGCGGGGCCGCCACTCCGGTAGCCGCTTATGCCTCGGCACCCGCAGCGAACACACCCGCCGCAATGGTGGCAGGCGATCCGGCAGACATCGTTCCGGCAGAGGTTCCGATTCCGCTGCCTCGCCCCCTCGGCCAGTGACGTCCTCTCGGCAGGTCGGCGCCACCTTTTCAAGGCGGCAATCGTGCTATAGAAGGCTTTCAAATCGATTTAAACCCAACCGGACCGACCAATGCCCGAGCGCCAATGCATCGCCCTCATCGCGCATGACCAGAAGAAGGACGAGCTCGCCGAGTTCGCCCGCCGCCATGCGCGGACGCTTTCCAGGTTCCGCATCGTGGCGACAGGTACCACCGGCGGAAGAGTGGCCGAGGCATGTCCGGAACTCGACGTCGCGCGCATGAAGAGCGGACCTCTCGGTGGCGACCAGCAGATCGGTGCGATGATCGCCACCGGCGAGGTGCAGATGCTCATTTTCTTCGTCGATCCGTTGACAGCAATGCCACACGACGTGGATGTGAAGGCCCTGATGCGGCTTGCCACCGTCTACGACATTCCGATGGCGTTGAATCTCGCGACCGCCGAGATATTGATGAGCGCAAAGAAGAACTGACACAGCGCCCGATTTGGATCGCAGGAGCCGGCCTATGCCCAAGATCATCGAAAACGAGCAGCTTACTTTCCCCATCCTCATCGGCGACATCGGGGGGACCAATGCGCGCTTTTCGATCCTCATCGACACCTATGCCGAACCTCGGCAGTTTCCGATCGTCCACACGGCCGCCTTCCCGACGATCGAAGAAGCGATCCAGCAAGGTGTGCTCGACAGGACCTCGATCCAGCCGCGCTCGGCGATCCTCGCGATCGCCGGCCCGATCAATGATGACGAGATCCCGCTGACCAATTGCGATTGGGTCGTCCGTCCGAGGGCGATGATCGAAGAGATGGGGTTCGAGGACGTGCTGATCGTCAACGACTTCGAGGCGCAGGCGCTCGCTGTCGCTTCGCTCTCCGATGAGAATCGCGAGCCGATCGGCCCGCTCTCCGCAAGCCCCATCGCCTCGCGTGTCGTGCTGGGGCCCGGCACGGGTCTCGGCGTCGCCGGACTGCTGCATGCACAGCACACCTGGTTTCCGATCCCGGGGGAAGGTGGGCACGTGGACGTGGGCCCACGCAGCGACCGCGATTTCCAGATATTCCCGCACCTGGCGCGGATCGACGGTCGCATCTCAGGAGAACAGCTCCTCTGCGGTCGTGGCGTCGTCAACATCTATGACGCGATCTGTGCGGCCGATGGCGTGGAGCCGCGATGGACCGACCCGGCCGACGTCTCGACACACGGACTGGCCGGCAGCGACGTACAGGCTGCCGAGACCCTCTCGCTCTTCGTCACTTACCTGGGTCGACTTGCCGGGGATCTCGCCCTCATCTTCATGGCCCGGGGCGGCGTGTTCCTTGCCGGTGGCATTCCCCAGAAAATATTGCCGGCGCTCAAGCGGCCGGAATTCCGCGCCGCCTTCGAAGACAAGGCCCCGCACACCGGGCTGATGCACACGATCCCGACCTTCGTCGTCACACACCCGCTTGCCGCGCTGTCAGGCCTCGCGAATTTCGCACGCACGCCCGCAAATTTCGGCCTTGCGACCGACGGCAGGCGCTGGCGCCGCTGACGATGAAAGCGGGGCGTCTGCTTTTTTGTGGCCAAGGGGGTTGCGACTGGCTATAGAGCGCCTAGGCCACAGCGTCCACGGGTCCGGACGCGCAGTTCCACGGGGAATGCCTTTATTTGGAAGCCAGCAGGACACACAAGACGCCCGTCAGCTCGAGCAGCATCACAACCGTTCTGAAGCGTATCATCGCCGAGAACGGCCGCGATCACGTCAAGGGCTACATCTTCGCCGTCCTCTGCCTTGCGGTAGTGGCGCTCACGACCGCCTTCACCGCATGGATCATGGAGACGGTGGTGAACGAAGCGTTCGCCAACCAGAGAGCGGACATCGTCTGGCTCATCTGCGGCGCCATCCTCGGCGCCTTCATGCTGCGCGGCCTCGCAAGCTATGGGCAGGCGGTCACCCTTTCAAAGATCGGCAACAACATCGTTGCCCGCTATCAGCGGCGTCTTTTCTCGCACCTGATGACCCTGTCGCTCGGCTTCTTCAGCGAGTCCCGCTCGGCTCACCTTGCGGCACAGATCAGCCAGAACATCAACGGTATCCGTGACGTACTCAATCTTACGGTCACCTCGACGGCGCGCGACCTGCTCACCCTGATTGCGCTGATCGGCGTCATGTTCGCCAAGGACTGGCTACTGACGCTGATCGTCTTCGTCGTTGCGCCCCCACTGCTCTATGCGCTGCGCTACCTCTCCAAGCGGCTGCGCGCGGCGACGCGCGAGTCGATCATCCTCAACAGCCACGTGCTGGGCGCCATGCAGGAGACGATCCAGGGCATCGCGATCGTCAAGGCCTTCACGATGGAAAAAGAGCTGGACCGCAAGGTTCAGGGCACGATCGCCGCGGCCGAGCGCCGCGCGAACCGCATCGCCCGGCTCAGCGAACGCACGTCACCGCTCACGGAAACCTTTGCGGGGGTCGCCATTTCCAGCGTGCTTGCCTATGCGGCGTTCCGCTCGATCTATGGCGGTGTGCTGCCCGGCGCCTTCTTCTCTTTCATCGCGGCGCTGCTGATGGCCTACGAACCGGCGAAGCGGCTGGCCAAGCTGCAGGTGCAGATGGAGCGCGCCGTCGTCAATGCTCGGATGATCTATGAAATCCTCGACATGGAGAGCCCGCAACGCGACAGGCGGGACGCAACCGAACTCGAGGTCGGTGAGGCACGCATCGAATTTCGTAACGTCAAGTTCGCCTATGGCAACAACGAGCCGGTGCTGAAGGGCATCGACTTCGTCGCCGAAGGCGGAAAGACGACGGCGCTCGTCGGCCCATCCGGTGCGGGCAAGTCGACCGTCATTACGCTCGTTCCGCGGTTCTACGATCCCGCCGAGGGCGAGATTCTGATCGACGGCCAGAACGTCGCTTCGGTGACCAAGGCATCGCTGCGCAGGCACATCGCCTACGTATCGCAGCAGCCCTATCTCTTCGAAGGGACGATCCGCGACAACATCCGCTACGGCCGGCCTGAAGCGACGGATGCGGAGATCGAGGAAGCCGCCCGCCTCGCCTACGCCCACGACTTCATCATGGCTCAGCCGATGGGTTACGACACCCCTGTCGGGGAGAACGGTGTCACACTTTCCGGCGGTCAGCGGCAGCGGCTGTCGATCGCCCGCGCGCTGGTTCGCAACGCACCGATCCTGCTGCTCGACGAGGCCACATCCGCACTCGACACAGAATCGGAAGCGGCCGTTCAGAAGGCTCTGGACGAGGCAATGACCGGACGTACGGTCATCGTCATCGCCCACCGGCTTTCGACAATCATCAAGGCTGACAAGATCATCGTAATGCAGGGCGGGACGATCGCCGAGCAAGGGACCCACCAGTCGCTTGCACAGCGTCCCAACGGGCTCTACGCTCGGCTGAACCAGCTGCAGCCGGGCAGCGGCAACAACGAATTCTTCTGAGGTCGGACCACCCATGAGTGATGCCATGAAACTCGTCGTCGTCGGAGCCGGTGGCCGCATGGGCCAGACGGTGCTGCGCCTCATTCAGGGGATGGAAGGTGCCGTGCTTCACGCGGCCGTCGAGCGTCCCGGCTCGCCGCTGACCGGCAAGGACGCCGGGGAACTGGCGGGGCTCGGATCCATTGGTGTTCCGGTGAGCGACGATCCGCTTGCAGCTTTCGTCCACGCCGACGGCGTGATCGACTTCACATCGCCAGCGGCCAGCGTCGAATATGCGGGCCTCGCCGCGCAAGCGCGGATCGTCCATGTCGTCGGCACGACCGGCTGCACGGCGGAGGACGATGCGAAAATCGCGGCGGCGGCGCGCCACGCACGCATCGTCAAGTCCGGCAATATGAGCCTCGGGGTCAATCTGCTTTCCGTCCTCGTGAAGCAGGCAGCTCGGGCGCTCGACGCGGCGGGCTGGGATGTCGAGGTGCTGGAAATGCATCACAAGCGCAAGGTAGACGCGCCGTCCGGGACGGCGCTTCTGCTCGGACAAGCAGCCGCCGAAGGGCGCGGTATAGACCTTGCAGCTCATTCCGTCCGTGTGCGCGATGGCCATACGGGGCCGCGCGAGGATGGCAGCATCGGCTTTGCCACGCTGCGGGGCGGCTCGGTGATCGGCGAGCACTCCGTGCTCTTCGCCGGCGAGGGTGAGACGATAACGCTCTCCCACAGCGCCGGCGATCGTTCGCTTTTCGCGCGCGGTGCGCTGAGGGCGGCGCTCTGGGCGCGTGACAGGAAGCCCGGCCTCTATTCCATGCTCGATGTCCTCGGGCTTTCTTCGTCCATCTAGATATTTCCTGCGGAGGATTTTCCCATGAGCGGTACTCTCGTGCTGGTTCGTCACGGCCAGAGCGAATGGAATCTCAAGAACCTGTTCACCGGCTGGCGCGATCCGGGGCTGACCGAACTCGGCGTCCAGGAGGCTGAAGCCGGGGGGCAGGCGCTCGCCGAATACGGGATCAAGTTCGACATCGCGTTCACCTCCGCGTTGTCGCGGGCGCAGAAGACTTGCGAAATCATCCTGAACAAGGTTGGCCAGCCCAGCCTCGAGACCATTCGGGACGAAGCGCTGAACGAACGCGACTACGGCGACCTCTCAGGTCTCAACAAGGACGACGCCCGCGCAAAGTGGGGTGAGGAACAGGTCCATGTCTGGCGAAGGTCCTACGACGTTCCCCCTCCGGGCGGCGAGAGCCTTCGCGACACCGGCGCCCGCGTCTGGCCTTACTACCTGACCGACATCCTTCCGCGCGTGCTGCGCGGCGAAAAAGTTCTGGTCGCAGCCCACGGCAATTCGCTGCGTGCGCTCGTCATGGTCCTCGACCGTCTCTCCAAAGAGCAGATCCTCAAGCTCAACTTGGCGACCGGCGTGCCGATGGTCTACAAGCTCAATCCGGACTCGACCGTCGCCAGCAAGGAAGTGCTCGGCGACATGTCCGGCGCGCACTGAGGCGCCGCTTCGCCGGTCAACTTGCGATCGTGAACTGGACGCGGTCAGCCGGAAACCGGGTGACCGCGTACTGTATCGGGACTCCCGAAAGATCCGTATTGACGGCCCTCGTTACAAGCAGGATCGCTCCCGGCGTGAGCTCGAGAGCCGCAATGTCAGCGGCCTCGGCATGGGTCGCAGAAATCTCGGTAACGGAGCGCAAATAGTCGCCCAGCCCCAGCGCCGCGAGTGCTTCCGTGATCGAACCGCTGCGGGCGAAGATCTCGCCGATACCCTTGAAGCGCTCGGCGGGAAACCAGGCGGTCGAGCGCGATACTGCGCGGCCGTCGGCTTTGCGCAGCGCCTCCAGCCGGACAACCGGCGTCCCCGCCTCGAGCGCGAGCCAACGGGCAACCTCCGGGTCAGCCGGCTCCATTTCCGACGACAGCAGTAATCCCTGCAGATCGCGCGCCTGATCGCCTATACCCTCCGTGAACCGAGTCCTGCGCGAGATCGGAAAATTGAAACGTTCCTTGCGAACGATCAGGGTTCCGCGCCCCTGCACCGCCTGCACGATGCCCTCCTGCGCCAGCGACGCAAGGGCGCTGCGCACCGTGTGGCGATTGACGCCGAACTGGCCGGCAAGCACCATCTCCGGCGGCACCATGCCGGTTTCGTCGAATTCTCCCCGCGAAATAGCTTCTCGGATTCTGTCGGCAATCTGACGCCAGAGCGCGACGCCCGCCTGTCTTTCCACTCGTTTCAAATCCGTCATGTCACACGCTTGTCACGCTCGTTGGATATCCATAATCTCAGTTGTATGGTTGTCTATATTAATAGACATTTTGGAGCCTGACAATGGATGTCAACAAACAAACTGTAGGGGGCGAGGCAGGTGGCAATCGCAAGCACGCAATCGACCTGCTCAGCCGTGCAAGTCACGCAGAACTGACTGCCGCCTGGGCGGCGCTTCCGCTGCAACCAAGCATCCAGATGCTACGGGGACCGGAGACCGGTCTTGTCATGGTTCGGGGCCGCATCGGCGGCGGCGGCTCACCCTTCAATCTCGGAGAGGCGACGGTCAGCCGTGCGACGGTACGATTGGCAAATGGCGTCGTCGGCTTCGGCCATTCGCTCGGCACCGATCGCGAAAAGGCAAGACTTGCGGCGATCTTCGACGCCCTCTGGCAACAGGCCGATACGCGCGACTTCGTTGAGGCGCAGCTGCTGTCGCCGATCGCCGCACGTACCGCTGCGGAAGACCGGCGCAAGACCGAGGAAACCGCGGCCACGCGCGTCGATTTCTTCACGATGGTGAGAGGAGAGGACTGATGACTCTCAGAACAGAAGCGCTGACCGGTGGCTACATCGACCCGGTCCACGATGCGCAAAGCACGTTTCGCATGTTGATGGATGGCATGGCCAGGCCGGGAACGCTAAAGACCATCGTTCCGCGCGTCGAGCCACCCACCCCCTTGGGTTCGGCGGCGGGTGCCATAGCGCTCGCACTCTGCGACAACGACACGCCCGTCTGGCTTTCCGCCAGTATGGTGAAATCGCCGATCGCCGAGTGGATCGGCTTTCACACGGGTGCACCGGTAACGCGCGAGAAATCGGAAGCACGCTTCGCCTTCTTCGGCGCAGGCTCGCCTGTCGCCTCCTTCGGCCTCTTTGCGCTCGGCAGCCAGGAATATCCGGACCGGTCGACGACTGTGATTATCGAAATCGCCGGTCTCGAGAGAGGCCCTCGGCTTACCCTGACGGGGCCGGGTATCCGCGAGAGCGTGGAGATCGCCCCCGTCGGCCTTCCAGATATGTTTCTCCGGCAATGGGCCGATAACCGGGCGCTCTTTCCGCGCGGAATCGATGTCGTCCTGACGGCCGGGCGACAGTTTCTCTGCCTGCCGAGAACCTGCAACATCAGCACCGGGGAGATCTGACGAATGTATGTCGCCGTCAAAGGTGGAGAAACCGCGATCGCGAATGCCCATCGCCTGCTGGCAGACCGGCGTCGCGGAACCCGCGACCTTCCGTCGGTCACGATCGACCAGATCAGCGAACAGCTTGGCCTTGCCGTCGATCGTGTCATGGCGGAAGCCTCGCTCTACGACCGCGCGCTCGCTGCGCTCGCCATCAAGCAGTCGCGCGGCGATCTAATCGAAGCGATCTTCCTTCTGCGCGCCTATCGCACGACACTGCCCCGCTACGGCTACTCGGTTGCCATAGACACTGCGGACATGAAGATCGAGCGCCGCATCTCTGCGACCTACAAGGATCTTCCGGGAGGGCAACTCCTAGGCCCGACATTCGATTACACGCATCGCCTTCTCGATCCGGATCTAATGGGGGATGAGGCGGTTGAAGAGCCGGCGCTCAAGGATAACGAGTCCGAAAGAATAATGCGGGTCTCGGAGATCCTGGCGGAAGAAGGGCTGGTCGAGCCCGACGGCGACATGCCCGAGGACCACGTGACGGGCGACATCACCCGTGAGCCGATCGATTTTCCGATGCCGCGTGACCTGCGCCTTCAGGCACTTGCCCGTGGTGATGAGGGTTTCCTGCTTTCCCTCGGCTATTCCACCCAGCGAGGCTACGGCCGGACTCATCCCTTCGCCGGCGAAATTCGCATCGGCGAAGTCGAGGTGGAGATCGACGTTCCCGAGCTCGGCCTTGCCGTCTCGCTCGGACGCATTCGAGTGACCGAGTGCCAGATGATCAACCAATTCAAGGGATCGGCGAAAGCGCCGCCGCAGTTCACGCGCGGATACGGACTCGTGTTCGGCCAGAGTGAACGCAAGGCGATGGCCATGTCGCTCGTCGACCGCGCCCTGCGCGCGGAGGAATTCGGCGAAGACATCGTCGCCCCGGCACAGGACGAGGAATTCGTGATCTCACACTCCGACAACGTCCAGGCAACCGGCTTCGTCGAACACCTGAAGCTGCCGCACTATGTCGACTTCCAGGCCGAACTCGAACTCGTGCGCCGGATGCGGGCCGAGTACGAGGTCGGCCGGTCCAATCGTTTCACCGACAAGGAGGCTGCGGAATGAGCGCCGTTCCAGAGCTCGCCCAATACAATTTCGCCTATCTCGACGAACAGACGAAACGGATGATCCGGCGGGCGATCCTGAAGGCGATCGCGATCCCCGGCTACCAAGTCCCGTTTGCGTCGCGCGAAATGCCGATGCCCTATGGCTGGGGGACCGGGGGCGTGCAGGTCACGGCCTCGATCATCGGTGCGGATGACGTGCTGAAGGTAATCGACCAGGGCGCCGACGACACCACCAATGCGGTGTCGATCCGTGCCTTCTTCCAGAAGGTCGCCAATGTCGTGGTCACCACGCATACGCACGAGGCGACCATTATCCAGACACGCCACCGCATACCGGAAAAGCCGCTCAACGAAAACCAGGTGCTCGTCTATCAGGTGCCGATCCCGGAACCGTTGCGCTTCCTCGAACCGCGCGAGACCGAGACCCGGAAGATGCATGCGCTCGAGGAATACGGGCTCATGCACGTGAAACTCTACGAAGACATCGCCAGGAACGGCCATATCGCGACAACCTACGCCTACCCGGTGAAGGTCAACGGCCGATACGTTATGGATCCCTCCCCGACGCCGAAGTTCGACAATCCGAAGATGCACATGTCGGACGCCCTGCAGCTCTTCGGAGCCGGACGCGAAAAGCGCATCTATGCCGTACCTCCATACACCGAGGTCGTGAGTCTCGACTTCGAGGATCACCCCTTCGAGATCCAGAAATTCCATCAGCCGTGTGCGCTCTGTGGCGCAGAAGGCGTCTATCTCGATGAGGTGGTACTCGACGATCGGGGCGGGCGCATGTTCGTCTGCTCGGACACCGATCACTGCGAGGAACGACGTGAACAGGGTCATGTCGGACACTTGCTCGCCACGCAGAAGGAGGCAGCGGAATGACCGATACACCGCTCCTGAAAGTCCGCGATGTCTCGAAATTCTACGGCAACCGGATCGGTTGCAGCAACGTGGCCTTCGACCTCTGGCCCGGGGAAGTGCTGGCAATCGTCGGGGAGTCCGGTTCAGGCAAGACCACCCTCCTCAACTGCCTCTCGACACGGCTGATGCCGACCACCGGCACCGTGGAGTACCATACACGCGACGGCAGCTATCGCGACCTGTATCACATGAGCGAAGCCGAGCGGCGCTTCCTCATGCGCACGGACTGGGGCTTCGTCCACCAGAACCCTGCCGACGGATTGCGCATGACGGTGTCTGCCGGAGCCAATGTCGGCGAGCGGCTGATGGCGATCGGCAATCGACACTACGGCAACATACGCCAAACCGCCGGTTCGTGGCTCGAGCGCGTCGAGATCAGCAACGACCGCATAGACGACCAGCCCCGCGCCTTCTCCGGCGGGATGCGTCAGCGCCTGCAGATCGCCCGCAATCTGGTCACCGCCCCACGCCTCGTCTTCATGGACGAACCGACAGGCGGCCTCGATGTCTCGGTACAGGCGCGCCTTCTCGACCTCGTCCGCGGCCTCGTCAACGATCTTGGCCTTTCGGCGATTGTCGTCACGCACGACCTGGCGGTCGCGCGGCTCCTCTCCCACCGCATGATGGTGATGAAGGATGGCATGGTGATCGAGCAGGGCCTCACTGACCGTGTGCTCGACGACCCGCGCGAGCCCTACACGCAACTGCTCGTCTCCTCGATCCTGCAAGTCTGAACGGAAAGCGCCATGGCAACGCCCCTCGTCGTCTCCGAAGTCTCGAAGAGCTTCACCATGCACCTGCGCGACGGCATCCGCCTGCCGCTCGTCGCGAACGTCTCCTTCTCGATCGCCGAAGCCGAATGCGTCGTCCTCGGCGGCCCTTCAGGCATCGGCAAGAGCTCGATCCTCAAGATGCTCTATGGCAACTATGCCGTGGATGCCGGACAGGTGCTCGTGGAGCACTGCGGTCACATTGTGGACATAGCGACCGCCGATCCGCGCATGGTCATAGACATCCGCCGCACCACGGTGGGCTATGTAAGCCAGTTCTTGCGGACCACCCCACGCGTCGCCGCAATCGACGTCGTCGCCGAGCCCCTGGTCGTTCGCGGTACCGGGGCGGATACCGCGCGCATCCGTGCCGGCGAACTGCTGGAACGGCTCAATCTGCCGCAGGACCTGTGGCAACTGCCGCCTGCGACTTTCTCCGGCGGCGAGCAGCAGCGAGTGAACATCGCCCGCGGCTTCATCACCGATCATCGCGTCCTCCTTCTCGATGAGCCGACGGCCTCGCTCGACGCCACGAACAGGGCCGTGGTGGTGGACATGATCCGCCAGAAGAAGGCGGCCGGCGTCGCCCTGCTCGGGATCTTCCATGACGAGGAGGTGCGCGAAACGGTGGCCGACCGCATTCTCGACGTGACCGCGTTCTCGCCGAGAAAGGCAGCCGCATGAGCAAGAAGCTCGGGCACGATCCACTTGTTCACGAGACCGCACGTGTCGTGAACTCGGTACTCGGAGGCTATACCGAGGTCGCCGAGCGCTGCCGCCTTGAGGAGGTGGAACTCGGCGATTACTCCTACATGATGCAGGATAGTTCCGCCTGGTGCGCCACCATCGGAAAATTCGTCAACATCGCCGCGGCAGTGCGCATCAACGCCACCAACCACCCGACCTGGCGGGCGACGCTCCACCACTTCACCTATCGCGCCGCGGACTATTTCGACGGTGCCGAGAACGATCACGATTTTTTCGAATGGCGCAGGGACAACCGCGTCACGATCGGCCACGACGTGTGGATCGGCCATGGCGCGACAGTCCTGCCCGGCGTCACCGTTGGCAACGGCGCGGTGATCGGCGCCGGCGCCGTCGTCTCGAAAGACGTTGCCCCCTACACGATCGTCGGCGGCGTTCCGGCCAGGTTGATCCGCGAACGCTTCGCGCGAGAAACGGCCTCCCGCATGGAAAAGCTATCCTGGTGGGACTGGGACCATGACCGGCTGTTTGCCGCGCTTGGCGATTTCCGGACCTTGGGGGCTGAGGAATTCGTTGGGAAATATTCCTGATCGTTCTTTTTCTTCAGTGCCTTAGACAATTTTACATTTCCTACACAAATCTGACATTCGCGCTTCATGGGTACTCGCTAAAGCCTGTTCGACCCCATGGACATGACGTCGAAAGAACAGACATGAAATTCCAGCTGAAGAATGTCACCCGCAAGTTTGGCCAGCATCTCGCCGTTGACGGCGTGAACGTCAACATCGAACGGGGCGAGATGGTGGGCGTCATCGGTCGCTCGGGCGCCGGCAAGTCCACCCTGCTGCGGATGATCAACCGTCTGGTCGATCCCTCATCGGGCTCCATCCACTTCGGCGACGTCGAGGTGTCCGCGCTCAAGGGTGCGGGCCTGCGCAACTGGCAGCGCGACTGTGCGATGATCTTCCAGCAGTTTAACCTGGTGCCTCGGCTGGACGTCCTGACCAACGTTCTGCTCGGTCGGCTGAACCACCGTTCCACCGCGCTGAGCATTCTCAATTATTTCACGCGCGAGGAGCGGATCATGGCGATTGCCGCACTCGAGCGTCTCGGCATCGAACAGACGGCGCTCCAGCCGGCCGGCACGCTGTCCGGCGGCCAGCAGCAGCGCGTAGCCATCGCCCGCGCCCTGATGCAAGACCCTAAGGTCGTGTTGGCCGACGAGCCGATCGCCTCGCTGGACCCGCTCAATGCCAAGATCGTGATGGATGCGTTGCGCGACATCAACGAGCGCGAAGGCATCACCGTCGTCACCAATCTGCACACGCTCGACACGGCGCGCAACTACTGCTCGCGGATCATCGGCATGGCACAGGGACGCGTCGTGTTCGACGGTACGCCGGACCGGCTGACCGCCGAGACAGTCCAGGAAATCTACGGCTCCGACAGCCATGGCGCCGGCATCGATGAGAGCATGACCTCGACGAGCATTCGAATCCCCAGCGCCGCCGCCCTGTCCGGCGCTCCCGCATCCCCCGGTTTCAGGACCCTGGCCGTCGCCGAAGCCTGAGATCACGACGATCGACCGCCCGCGTGAAGGGCACTTCATTGATCAGAACAGGTTCCGGCCCGCCCGGACAACAGGAGAGAAACTCATGCTGAAGAAGACCCTTCTTGCCGCCGTGGCGCTCGTGTCGCTCGCCGGCGTCGCCGCCGCCGAAGACCTCAAGGAATTCCGCATCGGCATTCTGGGCGGCGAAAACGAAGCCGACCGCCTGCGCAATTTCCAATGCATGACCGAAAAGCTGCCGTCCGTTCTCGGCGTCGAGAAAGTTTCGCTGTTCCCCGCCGCGGACTATGACGGCGTTATCCAGGGCTTGCTCGGCGGTACGCTGGACTATGCCGAGCTTGGCGCCTCTGGCTTCGCCAAGGTCTATCTGGCCAAGGCCGATGCCGTCGAGCCGATCCTCACCACCGTCCAGACCGACGGCTCGACCGGCTATCACTCGATCATGGTTGCCCGCAAGGACTCGGGCATCACCAAGCTCGAAGACATGAAGGGCAAGAAGCTCGGCTTCGCCGATCCCGATTCCACCTCCGGCTATCTCATTCCGCTGGTCACCCTTCCGGAGGCAGTCGGCGCCCCGATCAAGGAGTTCTTCGGCGAAACCGGTTTCGGCGGCGGCCATGAGAACCTCGTCCTCGAAGTGCTCAAGGGTACCTTCGTCGCCGGCACGACCTGGGGCTCGGGCGTCGGCGAATTCAAGGACGGCTATACTTCGGGCAACCTGAAGAAGATGGTCGACAAGGGCATCCTGAACATGGACGACCTGGTCGAACTCTGGAAGTCCCCGCTGATCCCGAACGGCCCGGTCGTCGTGCGCTCGTCGATGAACGAAGACATGAAGACCAAGTTCAAGACCTTCATGATGGAACTGCCGAAGTCCGACCCTGCCTGCTTCTCGGCCATCCAGGGCGGTGACTTCACCGGCTTCACCGAAGTCAACGTCGACTTCTACAAGCCGATCATCGACGCCCGCAAGGCCACCATCGGCGGCTGATCCACAGCCATGAACAGGAACCGCCGGACGACCAGTCGTCCGGCGTTTTTCTTGGGGCGAGCCGCCTCGCCTGTCCTGCCGCAAGGGGAATGACATGACGTTTTCGACAACGCCTTCGCTGGGCGAGAACGGTTCGCTCGTCGAGCGGCACTGGCAACAGCTCGCGATGAAGCGGCGCCTCTATTCCCTCTTCGGCATGGGACTGCTTCTTCTCGTGGTCAGTGGATCGCTCTGGTTCGCCAACGAGACCAATTCCGGCAAGTTCTTCGACCGTATTCCGCACTTCTTCGATTTCATCGAAGACCTCCTGCCGCGCGACGGCATGGAGGTTTTCCGCGCCCTTTTCGACCTGCCCTCGCCCTATGACGACGGCAGCATGAAATACAACTATCCCGAAGGGCGACTCTATCTGACCGAGACGCTCTATTTTCCAGAATACATCTACAAGATGGCCGAGACCGTCAATATCGCCATCCTGTCCACGCTGATCGGCCTGCTGATCGGCTTCTGCCTGTCCTTTCTCGCTGCCCGTAACATGATGACGAACCCGTGGATTCGCGGCACCGCGCGCCGCATCATGGAACTGCTGCGCGCCTTTCCCGAGGTCGTCATCGCGGGCTTCTTCCTGGCCGTCTTCTCGCTCGGGCCCATCCCGGCCATCATCGCCGTGTCGATCCACACGATCGGCGCGCTCGGCAAGATGTTCTTCGAGGTCATCGAAAATGCCGACATGAAGCCGGATGAGGGCCTGAAGGCGGTCGGCGCCAACTGGTTTGAGCGCGTCTGGTTCGGCATGGTGCCGCAGGTCATGCCGAACTTCATGAGCTATTTCCTGCTAAGGCTCGAGATCAACGTGCGCGCCTCCACCATCATCGGCGCGGTCGGTGGTGGCGGCATCGGCGAACTGCTGCGGCTTTCGATCGGCCAGGGCCATGAAGCCAAGACGCTGGCGATCGTGCTGCTGCTTTTCTGCACCATCATCGCCGTCGACCAGTTTTCCGCCTGGCTGCGCCGCAAGCTTGTCGGCGAGCAGGCCTTCCAGACCATCCAGTGAGGACCACGTCCATGCAAACCATGAACATGAACGAACTGGAGGCGATTGCCGCCCGCCATTCCGGCATCCTGCGGCGATCAGTCTGGCAGCGCTTCAAGGTGGCCTTCATCGCCGGCGGCGTCATTCTCTATCTCGTCTTCGCCTGGTGGTTCTTTTCGATCGGCAAGGTCGTTTCCAACGCCAACTGGTCGATCGCCGGCTCCTACCTCGCCGACTGGGTTTCCTATGAGGTCCGCCCGGACATTTCGATCGCCGAAGACGGGGCGATGGAGATCACCTATCCCCGCTTCGACCCGCTCGGCCCCAATGCCAATCCGGACTGGCTGAAGGCCACGCGGGAAACCGTGAGCCGCACTGCGGCTGCACCTGCGGCTCCCAGCGCCGCAGCCGCAGCACCGGCAAAGTCCTCGAGTTTCAGCTTCATGGCGCCGGCGGCGACCACAGCCAAGGCCGACGCGGACGCACAGGAAGCGATCGCTCCGCAAGTCCGGCAGGAAGAGATCGTCACCCAGGCCCTGGTGGAGATGGGCACTGCCCGCACGGTCGAGATCATGCCCGACCGGGTCGTGCTGGTGCGGGACGGCGAGACCGTCATGCTGGATCTCGACGGAGCTCGCGATACCGTCGTTGCCACGGCGGCGCTTCCCGACTGGGCCGAACAGCGCCAGCCCGGGGCAAAGGTGGTCGCAAGCTTCGGCATGTCAGGCTGGGTCGAGATCCAGGCGGACAAGGTCAAGGTCCGCAAGCGCTTCTTCGGCTGGGAGAATTTCTTCTTCGACACCAACTCCGCCTTCTTCGACAAGAGCCTCGGCGAGGTCGCAGGATTGGTCTTCTCCGGCGAACGGCTCGATCCGGCACGCAGCAATCTCTCGCTCGCCTGGAACGACATTCTCTACAATCCGTCGTGGCAGCATCTCGACGTCTGGACGAAGATGCTGCAGACCATCGTCATGGCATTCATCGGCACACTCTTCGCCTCGATGGTCGCGTTTCCGCTGTCCTTCATCGCCGCGCGCAACATCCTGCGCAACGGCTTCGTGAACCAGTTGACCAAGCGGTTCTTCGACTTTCAGCGTTCCGTGGACATGCTGATCTGGGCGCTGTTCTTCACCCGCGCCTTCGGTCCCGGACCACTCGCGGGCATGTCGGCGATCTTCTTCACCGACACCGGCACGCTCGGAAAACTCTATTCCGAGGCGCTGGAGAATATCGACGACAAGCAGCGTGAAGGGGTCAAGTCCGTAGGGGCCACGCCGCTCGCCGTGCAGCGTTTCGGCGTGCTTCCGCAGGTCATGCCGCTGTTTGCATCGCAGGCGCTGTATTTCTGGGAGTCAAACACCCGTTCGGCCACGATCATCGGCGCCGTCGGCGCCGGCGGTATCGGTCTGAAGCTCTGGGAGGCGATGCGAACCAACCAGGACTGGGAGAACGTCGGCTACATGGTCCTGCTCATCCTCATCGTCGTCTTCATCTTCGATTCGATCTCGAATGCTCTGCGTTCACGTCTAATCGGCAGGCGGTCGACTTCATGAGCCTCGACACCTCGCCATTGCAGTGCATCCGGCATCGGTGCCTCGCAAACGCCACGGCGCACGCTTTACTCTCGCAGCAGTAGCAATCCGAAGGAATCAGTCTTTGCGTTACGCGCTCTATTTCACACCGCCCGAACAGGACCCGCTGACCCTGGCTGCGGCGCGCTGGCTCGGCCGCGATCCGTTCAGCGGAGAGCTTCTGCCGGCGACGGAGGCCGAGGGATTCGATGTCGAAGAACTGGTCAACCTTACCGCGGAGCCGCGACGCTACGGTTTCCACGCAACGTTGAAGGCGCCCTTCTCTCTTGCAGCAGACCGGAGCGAAGACGAACTCATCGATGCGTTCGAACGCTTTTGCAGGAAGACACCGGCCTTCACGGTCCCCTCGGTTCTGATCGGGCAACTCGACCGCTTCTTCGCACTCGTTCCGGAGCAGCCGTTCCTGCCGCTACAGACATTTGCCGCCGGGGTAGTCGAGGCCTTCGAGCCCTATCGCGCACCGTTGAGCGAAGCGGATTCGGCGCGGCGCAAACCCGAAACATTGAGCGAGGCGCAACGCGCCAATCTTGTCCGATGGGGCTATCCCTACGTCATGGGGGAATTCCGCTTCCACATGACACTGACCGGACCTGTCGAGCCCGGCCGAGCAGCGGCGGTGCGTCGCCTTCTCGATGCCAGCTTCGCCGACTTCGTCGGCCATCCTCTCAGCATCTGCGGCCTCGCCCTCTATGTCGAGGAAGAGCGCGGAACTCCCTTCACCATTCATTCCTGGCTGCCCTTGTCCGGTGCCTGATCGAAAGGACAACCGACCGATGACCATCGAATCCGTGTTCACCAACGCCCGCATCGTCCTCGAGGACGATATCATTTCCGGCACGCTTGTCGTGCGCGACGGTCGCATCGCCTCCTTTTCGGAAGGCCAGTCGACCGGCGGAGAGGACATGGAGGGCGACTACATCATTCCGGGTCTGGTCGAACTGCACACAGACCACCTGGAAGCGCACTACTCGCCGCGGCCAGGCGTGCGCTGGGACAAGATCTCGGCGATCCAGGCGCACGACGCGCAGGTCGTGACTTCCGGCATAACCACAGTCTTCGATTGCCTGCGAATGGGTTCCGACGAGGACGGCGGCTTCATGAAAGGCGAGATGCGCGAGATGGCAGACGCCATTCAGACCGCCGGGCGCGAGGATAGGCTGCGGGCAGAGCACCTTCTGCATCTGCGCTGCGAGGTCTCGGCTCCGGACGTCCTGGAGCACTTCTCCGATTTCGAGCGCGACCCGCACGTGCGTCTGGTCTCATTGATGGACCATGCGCCCGGCCAGCGCCAGTTCCAGACAATGGAGCAGTACACACTCTACTACAAGAAAAAGCGCGGCCTCTCGGAAGATGCCTTTGCGCAATTCGTCGCGCGCCGTCAGGAGTCCTCCGTGCGCTATGCCGCCCCACACCGCGATGCCCTGGCCAAGAACTGCATCGAACGCGGCATCACCATCGCGAGTCACGACGACGCAACGCTCGACCACGTGGACGAGGCGATCGGCTACGGCGTCAAGCTTGCAGAGTTTCCGACCAGCTTCGACGCGGCCGAAGCCTCCCACAAGGCGGGCATGAGCGTGCTGATGGGAGCTCCGAACATCGTGCGCGGCAAATCGCACTCAGGGAACATCGCCGCCCGAGATCTTGCCGAACGCGGCGTTCTGGACGTACTGTCTTCCGACTATGTGCCGCTCAGCCTGCTGCACGCTCCTTTCGTACTTGCCGACGCACTGCCGAACCTCTCTCTGCCGCAGGCGCTCGCGATGGTGACGGCGACACCCGCCAAGACGGTGGGACTGTCCGACCGCGGTCGCATTGCCGAGGGGCTCCGCGCCGATCTGGTCCGGGTGCGCCGGCGGGCAGGTGTGCCGGTCATTCGTGCGGTCTGGCGGGAAGGACGGCGGGTCGCCTGATGACAAATGGAGCGTCGATGTCTCCTCTCCTGGAACCTTTCGGAACGTTCGTGGCAGTCGTCGGGCCGAGCGGTGCGGGCAAGGACAGCCTGATCTCATATGCTCAAAGACGTCTTGCGGGGCGACCGGACATCCACTTCGTCCGGCGCCTCATCACACGTGACAGCGAGGCTGGCGGCGAAGATCACCTCGCCGTCACCTCGGAGGACTTCGAGGACATGCGTGAGAAAGGAGGCTTTGCCGTTCATTGGGACGCCCATGGCCTCCGCTATGGGATTCCGGCGTCCGTCAAAAATGAGTTGGCTCTCGGGCATGTGGTCGTCGCCAACGGCTCCCGCTCGGCGCTCGACGACTTCGCCGAGGCCTTCCCCCGACTGCTCGTCGCGAATATCGTCGCAAGGGCGGATATCCTAGCACATCGGCTGCAGCAGCGTGGCAGGGAGGGCGAGGCCGACGTCAACAAGCGACTGCAGCGAGGCCCGCTGGCAGTTCCCGAAGGTTTTCAAACCGTGTCAATCGACAATAGCGGCGTTCTCGCCGATGCTGGCGAGAAATTGACGGGAATACTGGTGAATTTGCTCGCGGAGCGCGCAGGCGTCGCCTGACGTTCAGTCACGATCTCCAAGCCGCTCGATCGCCGCAAGCAAGGCCTGCCCGTGGATGAGCGAAAGCCCCGCCGCCTCGATCATCTTCGGCATAAGCAACCATTCCAGCGTCCAGGCGCTGCCCGACCGCTCCTGTTCATGGACAAGCGCGTGATGAACACCAGCGAGCAGCGTTGCATTGTAGCGCGCGAGCGCAACAAGTATTTCGGCCCTCACCGGGTTCTGCTTGTGCGGCATGGCGGAGGAGCTGCCACCTCCCGAGATCTCCGCCTCATCGATGCCGTTCTGGACCATGAGCGCGAGATCCTGCCCGATCTTGCCGAAGGCGCCGGTGAGACGCGACAGGAAACCGGCAAAATCCGCGATGCGGCCCCGGTCCGTATGCGGCACGTAATCGGGGACGAGAAGCCCGAGATCGCGGGCCATTGCCTGCCGTATCGCGGAGATCCGGTCTTCGAATTTCTCCGACGTCCCCGCCGCACCTGCGAGCGTGAGAATCAGGACACGTTCGCGCTGGCGTGGCAACTCCGCAGCCAGATGTCCGAGGGGGCTCTTCCAGGCTCTCAGCCGGTCACCGACAGTGATTGGCACCGCCGCCTGCATGCGCGTCCGCGCCAAGAGTCGATTTCCACCGAAGCGCGATTCGAGCACATCGAACTGCGAGCGAATGCTTATTAGCCGGCTATCAAAAACATTGAGAACGGAAGCAAGCTTCAGGGCCGCGGCGGTATCGATGACATCCTGACTGGTCGCACCGAGATGGATGAACCTGCCGTGCGGCTCGCCGGCCGCGTGACGCAGCTGACGGACCAGCTCCGGCACCACCACGCCATCGCGCGCTGTCGCGCTCGTCAGCGCTTCCATGTCTGGAACGAAACGCGCGCAGGCGGACTCGATGGCCGCAGCGGCTTCCTCGCCCATCATACCCGCTGTCGCCTGAGCCCGTGCAAGCGCCGCCTCGAAACGTAGCATGGCACGCACGTCCACGCCGGTATCCAGCAGACCGGCGATTTCGCCGTCACCCAGAAGGCCGTCGAGGAAGGCGATACCGGTAAGCATGGTCATGCACGCTCCAGAGCGATAGCAATGCCCTGACCGACCCCAATGCACATCGCGGAAAGAGCATAGCGACCACCTACCAAAGCGAGCTCGAGAGCCGCCGTACCGGTGATGCGGGCGCCGGACATGCCGAGCGGATGTCCAAGCGCGATTGCCCCGCCGTTGCGGTTGACCCGTGGGTCGTCGTCCGGGAGGCCAAGCTGGCGAAGCGTCGCAAGCGCCTGGCTTGCGAAGGCCTCGTTGATCTCAATGACGTCGAACTGCGCAACATCCATGCCGAGACGAGTCATCAGCTCCTGCGAAGCGGGCGCCGGGCCGATGCCCATGACACGCGGCGGCACGCCGGCCGTTGCCCCACCGAGGATGCGGGCGACCGGAGTCAGACCATGCCGATGGGCTGCCTCTTCCGAGGCAATGATGAGAGCTGCGGCACCATCGTTGACGCCTGAGGCATTCCCTGCCGTAACGGTGGCCCCATCCAGCTGGTTGACGGGCTTCAACCGCGCGAGCGCCTCCAGACTCGTGGCGCGCGGATGTTCGTCGCGATCGACGACGACATCCTCCCCTTTCCGCTGCGGAACGGTCACGCCCGTAATCTCCTTCGACAGACGACCGTTCGCCTGGGCAGCCGCCGCCTTTGCCTGGCTGCGGACCGCGAAGGCATCCTGATCCTCCCGTGCAACGCCGCACTCGATTGCGACATTGTCGCCCGTTTCGGGCATGGAGTCGACACCGTACCGGCTCTTCATCAGCGGGTTGACGAACCTCCAGCCGATGGTGGTGTCGTAGATCTCCGCATGGCGGGAAAAGGCGGCGTCCGCCTTGGGCATGACGAAGGGCGCGCGGCTCATGCTCTCGACGCCGCCAGCAATCATCAGATCCGCCTCGCCTGACTTGATCGCGCGCGCGGCGGTAATGACCGCGTCCATACCCGAACCGCACAGCCGATTGATGGTGGTGCCGCTGACCGATACCGGCAATCCGGCGAGAAGCAGCGACATGCGTGCTACGTTGCGATTGTCCTCGCCGGCCTGATTGGCGCAGCCAAGGATCACGTCGTCGACAGCTTCCCAATCGACCGAGGCATGGCGCTCCATCAGCGCCTTCAGCGGCGCGGCGCCGAGATCATCGGCCCTGACCGCCGACAAGGCCCCGCCGAAGCGGCCGATGGGCGTCCGGACATAGTCGCAGATAAAGGCGTCGGTCATGATGAAGTCCTTAAAGTGCCGGCACGACGAGTTCGGCGACCGGACGGTCGGTATGGAGTTTCGCGCCGGTCATAGCCTGGAGTTCGTCCATGGTCATGGCCGCCAGCTTTTCCCGCACCACGAACTTGCCGCCGACAAGGTCGATGACTGCATGGCTCGTATAGACACGGGTGATGCATCCGACACCCGTCAGCGGAAACGTGCAGCGCTCGACAAGTTTCGGCTGACCATCCTTGGTGACGTGTTCGGTTATCACAAAAACCTGCTTCGCCCCGTGTACGAGATCCATGGCCCCACCCACCGCGGGCACTCCCTTGGAACCGACACGCCAGTTCGCGAGATCGCCATTCTGGGCAACCTGGTAGGCGCCGAGAATGGCGACATCCAAGTGTCCGCCGCGCACCATGGCAAAGCTGTCGGCATGGTGAAAGAAAGATGCTCCGGGCTTCAGCGTCACCGCCTTCTTCCCGGCATTGATGAGGTCCCAATCTTCCTCGCCTTCCGGTGGCGGCTCGCCGAAATTCAGGATGCCGTTTTCCGTGTGGAAGATGGCTTCTCGGCCCTCCGGCTGATAGCGGGCGACCATCTCCGGAAAGCCGATCCCGAGATTGACATAGGCGCCGTCGGCGATGTCCTGTGCGGCACGCCAGGCGATCTGGGCGTTGGAGAGCTTCTTGTCTTCGCGCGCTACAGTCGTCATGCGTAGGCCACTCCGGCTCGTATGAGCACTTCTTCCTGCTGTGGATTTGCCACCTCGACGAGGGCGTTCACGAATATGCCGGGCGTCACGACATGCTCGGGATCGATGCCTCCGGGGGGCACAATCCTCGAGACCTGCGCGATCGTTCTTGCTGCCGCCATACACATCAACGGATTAAAGTTGCGGCCAGCCTTGTTGTAGGTGAGATTGCCGTGCGTATCGCCGAGTTCGGCCTTGACGATCGCAAAATCGGCCTTGAGCCAGCGCTCCTGGACATAGTGCCGACCGTCGAATTCGGCGACGGGCTTGCCTTCCGCGAGTTCGGTACCGTAGGCGGTCGGCGTGTAGAAGGCAGGGATGCCGGCACCGCCGGCGCGGATACGCTCGGCAAGAGTACCCTGCGGAACCAGTTCGAGCTCGATCTCACCGGCGAGATACTTTTCCGTGAAGGCGCGCGGGTCGGACGAGCGTGGAAAAGAACAGACCATCTTTCGCACCATGCCCGCATCGATCATGGCCGCAATGCCGATGCGGCCATTGCCGGCATTGTTGTTGATGACCGTCAGGTTCTTCGGCCCCTTGTCGATCAGGGCGTGGATCAGCTCGATCGGTGCGCCGGACCCCCCGAAGCCACCAATCATCACGGTGGCACCGTCACCGATTTCGGCAACGGCTTCAGCCACGTCTGCAATTGTCTTGTTCATTTCAAGGCCCCTTCCGGCCCGTCCGGCAAGCACCAGCAATGTTGCGTACCGGCTTACCGAGAATGACGTTTGCGGGTTCAGATGTCGAAGAACACCGTTTCGTTTTCGCCCTGGAGATGGATGTCAAAGGTGTAAGTCTCTCCGTCACGGGCAGCAATCAGCGTCGGGACCCGTACTTTGTGCTCGATGCGAGCCAGCACCGGATCAACGGCATTCGCTTCCGCTTCGTCGGCGAAATACATGCGCGTGTGAAGGCCAATATTGATGCCGCGGGCGACGATCCAGAAGGTGATGTGGGGAGCCATTAGCCGACCATCGCGAAACGGCACGCGTCCCGGCTTGATCGTTTCGAAAATGTACTCGCCAGTCTCCATGTCGGCCGGACAGCGACCCCAGCCCGCGAAGTCCGGATCCGCCTTTCCGCGCGTTTCCGAGGGGCTATTGTAGAGCCCGTCGGCGTCGGCCTGCCAGATCTCGACGAGCGCGTCCTTGAGCGGGGTGCCCGATCCGTCGATGACGCGGCCGCGGATTGTTATGCGTTCGCCCCTTGCGCGTTCGTTGTAGAGCGGACCGGCGCCGAGATCCTTTTCGAATACCCCTTCGATGCCGGTAAAATTGGGCGTGCAACCGATATGTACGTAAGGACCGGCCGTCTGCGACGGTGATTCCTTCAGATAACCGAGCGGCTGAACCATCTCAGTTGCCCTCCTTGCGATTGTCGAACATCGTCGAACGCCGTCCGCGCAGGACGATGTCGAACTTGTAGGCGCGCATGTCCATCGGGATCGTCGCGTTGAGGTCGAGTGGAGCAATCAGACGCCTGATCGCCTCCTCATCGGGAATCGTCTTGACGATCGGGCAGATCCAAATCAACGGGTCACCCTCGAAGTACATCTGCGTGATCAGGCGCTGGGCGAAGCCGTGGCCAAAGACCGAAAAATGGATATGCGCGGGGCGCCAGTCGTTGACCCCGTTCGGCCAGGGATACGGACCCGGCTTGATCGTCTTGAACCAGTAGCAGCCGTCCTCGTCGGTAATAGTCCGCCCGACACCACCGAAGTTCGGGTCGAGAGCCGCGAGGTAGGTCTCCTTCTTATGACGATACCGTCCTCCAGCATTTGCCTGCCAGAACTCGACCAAGGCACCAGAAACGCCCTTGCCACGCTCATCGAGCACTCGCCCGTGCACGAGAATCCGCTGGCCGATCGGACTTTCGCCGGGGCGCGCATAGTTCTGGATGAGATCGTTGTCGAACTCGTTCAGCATGTTATGGCCGAAAACCGGCCCGGTGATCTCGCTCTTCGTACCTTCCAGCGAAATCAGTGCGCGCTGGGGTGAGCGAAGAACCGTGGTCTTGTACCATGGCGCATAAGCCGGCGGATGCATTTCGCGGTCACGGGGAAAGAATGCCCCCGTCTCAGGCATGGTGTTCTTCACGTCTCTCCTCCATCCTACCGTTCGGCATTTCCATCTCCTCCAGCACCGCCTTGGCGACCTTGATCGCGTGATTGGCAGCCGGCACACCCGCATAGATCGCCACATGGAGAAGCGCTTCCATGATATCCTCCCTGCTGGCGCCGGTGTTGGCGGTCGCACGAACATGCAACGCAACTTCCTCATGGTGGCCAAGTGCGGCCAGCAGCGCGATGGTGACCATCGAGCGCTCGCGCTTGGTCCAGGTCGGGCGTGACCAGACATGACCCCAAGCAGCCTCCGTTATGAGATCCTGAAAGGGCTCATCAAAGGGAGATCTCTGCGCCTCGGTTCGGTCCACGTATCCGTCTCCGAGCACGTGCCGGCGGGTGGCCATGCCCTCGCGGTAACGCGCAGACTTGTCGGCGGCCTCGTTCATGGACGTCCTTTCATGCCTTCCTGACAAAGGGTTCGATCAACGCGGCCAGCCGCTGTGGCTGCTCCACGCACGGGATGTGACCGCATCCTTCGATGACTTCGAAGCGGACACCGGGGATCATGTCGGCCATGCCGCGGACGAGGTCCGGGGGGGTGGACCCGTCCTGATCGCCGACGACGCAGAGCGTCGGAACGGTGATCGTCGGGGGGATTGCGGAAAGGTCCGTATCGCGGATCACCTCGCAAGTGCCGATATAGGCTGCCGCCGACTGTCGCTCCAACATCAGGCGATAACCGGCGAGGTCCACCCGCCGCTCCTCATGGAAGGAACTCGTGAACCAACGCTCCATGACGCTGTCGGCAATGCCGGCAAGACCGCTCTTGCGGATCGCTTCTATCCGGCTGTCCCAGGTTTCCGCAGTGCCGATCTTCGGTGCGGTGTCGCAGAGCACCAGCTTGCGCACCAAATCCGGTCGTTTGCGCCAAAGACCCTGCACGACCATTCCGCCAACCGAAAGGCCACAGAAGACGGCTTTGTCGATGCCGACATGATCCACAAGGCCGACAAGGTCGTCGACGAGATCCTCCATTACGAAGCCGGCAGCGCCCAGACCGGTAAGTCCGTGCCCCCGGGAATCATAGAGGAGCACGGAGACGTCGTCGCCGAGTTCATCGAAGAGCGGCAGCCAAATGCGGAAATCGGTTCCCAGCGAATTCGAGAAGACAATGGTGTGCTTGGCACCGGGATCGCCGATGAATTCATAGTGAACGGTAATTCCGTTGATCGCGGCAAAGGCCATGACTTTCTCCTCTTACTGGAAAGGTAACTAATGATTTTTGTTCGGTAAAATGATATTTTGGCCAAATTCCATAACCAAATCGGCATGATTCATGGACGCAAGGATCAAATTTCGTCACCTGCAGACCTTCCTGGAAGTGGCCCGTCAACGCAGCGTCGGCAAGGCCGCAGACGCGCTCGCGATCACCCAACCGGCAGTGACACGCACCGTCCGTGAACTGGAGGACATTCTTGGAGTGCCCCTCTTCGAACGCGAAGGCCGCGGGATCCGCATCTCCCACTTCGGCGAGATCTTCCTGAAGCATGCCGGTGAGAGCCTTGCCGCCGTGCAACGCGGGATGGACTCCGTGGCACAGGCACTGAAGTCGGAGGGACCCCCTGTTCGGATCGGAACACTGCCGACCGCCTCGGCGACCTTCATGCCGGGGGCAGTGGCACAGTTTCTCGCAAGCGGCACCGGCAGCCAGGTGACGATCGCCTCAGGTGAGAACCGGGCACTGCTCAGTTCGTTGCGGCTCGGCGAGCTTGACCTCGTGGTCGGCCGGCTGGCGGCGCCGGAGGTCATGACAGGCCTCTTCTTCGAACCGCTATACACCGAGGAAGTCGTGCTGGTCGTGCGCGCTTCGCACCCGCTGCTTGCCCGGCGCAATTTCACCCTCAATGCACTCGCGAACTTCGTCGTCCTGATGCCACCGTCCGGAGCAGTCATCCGCCCCTTCGTCGACCGGCTTTTCCTCACCAACGGCATCCCGGAACTGCCGCGCACGATCGAAACGGTTTCCGACTCTTTCGGTCGCGCGTTCGTTGCACGCAATGATGCCGTCTGGATCATCTCGCGCGGCGTCGTCGCAGATGAACTTTCCGGCGGACGGCTGGTTGCCCTCGACATCGACACGAGCGAAACACGGGGCGCCGTCGGGTTGACCACCCGCGACGGGGTCGAGCCGAGTGCGTCACTCTCGTTGATGATGCAAGCGATTCGTGACCACGTCTCAGCCCAGCAGGGACACTTCTAACGCCGCTCAGTGCGCTTCGTCCCAGTTGGTCGCCGCACGGGCGTCGACCTTCAACGGCACCTTCATCGAAATCGCCGGCATGGCCGCTTGCTCCATCACGGAGACGATCAGCGGCATTGCGCCGGTGACCGCTTCTTCTTCGACTTCGAAGATCAATTCGTCATGCACCTGCAGCAGCATGCGCACCCGCTCTGCAAACCCTGCGGCCGCGAGCGCCGGCTCGACCTTGATCATCGCGCGGCGGATGATATCGGCAGCCGATCCCTGAATCGGCGCGTTGATCGCGGCGCGCTCGTTGAATGAGCGAACCTGGGGATTGGAGGACTTGATCTCCGGGTAATGCGCGCGTCGACCGAAGATCGTCTCGACATAACCATGCTCGCGGGCATAGGCCTTTGTCGATTCCATGTAGTCCCTGATGCCGGGGAAGCGCTCGAAATACTTCTTGATGTACTCACCTGCCTCCGAGCGCTCGATGCCGAGCTGGTTGGCGAGGCCGAAGGCGGAGATGCCGTAGATGATGCCGAAGTTGATCGCCTTCGCGCGCCGACGCACCTCGGCCGGCATGCCTTCGACGGGAACACCGAACATTTCCGAAGCGGTCATCGCATGAATATCCACGCCGTCGGCGAACGCCTGACGCAATTGCGGGATGTCGGCGACATGGGCAAGTACCCGAAGCTCGATCTGGCTGTAGTCAGCCGAAAGGAGCCGATGACCTGGCGTCGAAATGAAGGCGGTGCGTATCTTCCGGCCTTCCGCAGTGCGGACGGGAATGTTCTGCAGATTGGGCTCGGACGACGAAAGTCGGCCCGTGGTGGTGGAGGCGAGCGAGTAGCACGTATGCACACGCTTCGTCTGCGGACGCACGTAGCCGGGCAACGCATCCGTGTAGGTGGACTTGAGCTTGGTAAGCTGGCGCCAGTCGACGATCTTGCGCGGTAGTTCGACGCCGGCCGCGGCCAGGTCCTCCAGCACCTGCGCGGAGGTCGACCACTGGCCGGTCTTTGTCTTAGACCCACCGGGCAAACCCATCTTGCCGAACAAAATGTCGCCGAGCTGCTTGGGCGAACCGATGTTGAAACGCTCGCCGGCAAGTTCATAAATCTCGGCTTCGTAAGCCGCCGCCTTCTGTGCAAGCTCGCCGGAGAGGCGCGAGAGGATTTGGCGATCGACGGTAATGCCGCGCTCTTCCATCCGGGCGAGGACCGGGACAAGCGGCCGCTCCAGCCGTTCGTAGACCTTGGTCAGGCCATCGGCGGCGAGCCGCGGCTTCAGCACCATCCAGAGCCGCAAGGTGACGTCCGCATCCTCCGCCGCATAGGCGGTCGCCCTGTCGATGTCGATCAGGTCGAAGGTCACCGACGACTTTCCTGAGCCGGCGACATCCTTGTAGGCAATCGGCGTGTGGCCGAGCCAACGTTCGGACAGCGCGTCCATTCCGTGATTGGTGCGGCCCGCCTCGAGGACGTAGGAGATCAGCATCGTATCGTCGAAGCTCTCGATGACGATCCCGTGCCGCTTCATCAGCAGGTAGTCGTATTTGAGGTTCTGGCCGACCTTGAGGACCGAGCGGTCTTCCAACAACGTCTTGAGGGCGGCGAGTGCCTCGGCCATCGGAATCTGTCCATCGGCGTGGCCGCCGCCCAGCAGATCGCCGACCCCCGTCTTGTGGGCAAGCGGTACATAAGCCGCACGGATCGCCGTTGACCCAGCGGAGTGCGCGTTGTCGGCAATCGCCAGTGAGAAGCCGACGAGTTCGGCAAGCATCGGGTCGAGCGAGGTCGTCTCCGTGTCGAAGGCAACGAGGCCGGTTTCGCGTGCAGCCGCAATCCATGTCGCCAGCGTCGGCAGATCACGAATCGTCTGGTAGCCGCCGATATCGATCGTCTTCCCGTGGAAAGTGTCCGCGCGGACTTTAGCAAGATCGGCAGGCGTCGGGCCGCTGGGAACGGCGGCCGATGCGATTGCCGGACCCGCGACGGGGGACGCAACGGCCGCGGCTCCGTCCTCAGCCGGCAGTTCGCCGGCGTCGAGATCAGGTCCGTGTGCGGTCGAACCCCACTCAATCCTCACGGGCGCCGGTTCGATCGCGCTTGCATCGCAGCCGCAAGCCTCCGCCACGCGACGGGTCAGGGTATTGAACTCCATCGTCTTGAGAAAGCCGATGAGCAGAGGGCCGTTCTGGTTTTCGAGCACCAATTGATCCAGCGGCACATCAAGAGACACGTCGGTACGAAGGGTGACGAGCGTGCGCGAAAGCCGCGCCAGATCTGCATTTGCGACGATGTTCTCGCGCCGCTTCACCTGCTTGATCTCGCCGGCCCTCGCAAGCAGCGTATCGAGATCACCATACTCTTCGAGCAGCTGGGCGGCCGTCTTCGGCCCGATTCCGGGGATGCCTGGAATGTTGTCCGTCGAATCGCCGGTCAACGCCTGCAGGTCGATCATCTTCTCAGGCGGCACGCCCCACTTCTCGATGACATCCGCGATGCCGATCTGCTTGTCCTTCATGCTGTCGTACATGTGGACGTTGGGCGTCACGAGCTGCATCAGATCCTTGTCGGAAGAGATGATCGTTACGTCGGCACCGACGGCCTCGGCCTGACGCGAATAGGTCGCGATGATGTCGTCGGCCTCGAAACCTTCCTTTTCGATGCAGGGAAGGTTGAAGGCACGAGTCGCCTCGCGAATCAATCCGAACTGCGGCACCAGCTCCTCCGGCGGCGCCGAGCGGTTCGCCTTGTAAGCGTCGTAGAGCTCCTTGCGAAACGTCTTGGAGGAATAGTCGAAAACAACGGCGAAATGGGTGGGCGTCACGCCTACGGAGGTATCGCGCGCATCCGTCAACAGCTTCCAGAGCATGTTGCAGAAGCCGGCGACTGCGCCCACCGGCAGGCCGTCCGATTTTCGGGTGAGCGGCGGCAGGGCGTGGAACGCCCTGAAGATGAAACCCGAACCGTCAACGAGGAAGAGATGATCGCCTTTTTTCATAGACGCATGGATAGCCTGCGAGGCCACAAAGGTCCATTGCAGTTTGTTGAACCTCGCCTATTCTGGATCGGCGGCAGGCCGCCGCATTCCGATGGAAAGACGATGAATCAGATTATCAGGGCTTACATCTTCTATGGCCTGTTCATGTTGCTGATGGCAGGCGCATCGTGGATGCAGGAAGACTCTGCATCGCTCATCTTCCTGAAGTTTCTCGGCAGCGGAATGTACCTGCTCTCACTGGAGGGACTTCGTGCCCGTTTTCCGGAAGGGCATGACGCGACACGCAGCCTGGCGACGTGGATCGAATTCAAGCTCCTGAACGCCGTCTTGTTCGGGGCCTTGATTGCTTTCGTCAGTTTCAGACCGGACGCGCCGCTGGACGCCACCTTGCGTGGCTTTGTGGTCGCGATGGGCATGATGGCCACGATCGAGATCGGGTTCCTTCTCTACAGGCGGCGCAAGCCCGAACGGCCTTCCTGAGAATCTTACAAATTTGTAATCCAGCATTCCCTTGAAAAGCCGCATTCGGCATCTCATCTCTTGGTCATCGGCGACTGATCACGCCGTAGTCTGAAAGAGGCCCGTCCCCCGCCGCTTCAGACTTGGGCAAAGGCCTTATCCCCCTCTCCGGGCCTTTGTCCCAGCTTTTCGGCGAAGCCGCCGTGGCCCCTCCTCCAAGCCACGGCGGCTTTGCTTTTGCCGATGATCATCGTTCCACACATCAATTTGTCGTCTGCCAGCCTCGTCACCCGACATGGTTTCGGCTATCGTCCGCCCGATTCAAACGACAGGACAGGATGATGAGCGACATTTCCGCCGTACTCGACTGCGCCGACAAGGTGCTTCCCCAGAGCCTCGACAGGCTTTTCGATCTCGTCAGAATCAAATCGATTTCGACCGACCCTGCCTACAAGGCGGATTGCCGCAAGGCGGCGGAATGGCTCGTGCGCGAACTGACGGCGCTCGGCTTCGACGCCTCGGTCCGGGACACGCCCGGCCATCCGATGGTGGTGGCGCATCACGCGGCGGGGTCACCGGATGCACCGCACGCCCTGTTCTACGGACATTACGACGTCCAGCCCGTCGACCCACTCCATCTGTGGGAAAACGATCCTTTCGAACCGGCGATCAAGGAGATCGAAGCCGGCCGCAAGGTGATCACCGGTCGCGGCACCTCGGACGACAAGGGGCAGTTGCTGACCTTTGTGGAGGCATGCAGAGCCTATAAAGAGATCAACGGGACGCTCCCGGTCCGCATCACCATTCTTTTCGAGGGCGAAGAGGAATCGGGATCTCCTTCGCTGAAGCCGTTCCTCGCCGCGAATGCCGACGAACTGAAGGCCGACTTCGCGCTCGTCTGCGACACCAGCATGTGGGACGGTGAAACGCCGGCGATCGCCGCGGCGCTTCGCGGGCTCGTCGGAGAGGAGATCGTCGTTTCCGCCGCGGACCGCGACCTTCATTCCGGGCTCTTCGGAGGTGCCGCGGCAAACCCGATTCACATTCTCGTTGACGTGCTTGCGGGCCTGCATGACGAAACGGGCCGGGTGACGTTGCCCGGTTTCTACGACGGCGTCGAAGAAACGCCCGCCAACATCAAGGCCTCGTGGGAGACCCTCGGACGCACGGCCGAAAACTTCCTCGGCCAGGTCGGGCTTTCGGTCCCGGCGGGGGAGAAAGGCCGCTCCGTGCTGGAGTTGACCTGGGCGCGCCCGACGGCCGAAGTCAACGGAATCACCGGTGGCTATACCGGTGAAGGCTTCAAGACGGTTATTGCGGCGAAGGCCTCGGCCAAGGTTTCCTTCCGGCTCGTCGGAGACCAGGATCCGGCAAAGATCCGCGAAAGCTTCCGTGCCTATGTCCGCTCGAAGATCCCGGCGGACTGCTCGGTCGAATTCCATGAGCATGGCGGTTCGCCGGCAATCCAGCTCTCGTACGATTCGCCGGTGTTGACGAAGGCGAAAAATGCACTGTCGGAAGAATGGCCGAAGCCGGCCGTGGTCATCGGCATGGGTGGCTCTATCCCGATCGTCGGCGATTTCCAGAAGATGCTCGGAATGGATTCGCTACTGGTCGGCTATGGGCTGACCGACGACCGCATCCACTCGCCCAACGAGAAGTACGACCTCAAGTCCTTCCACAAGGGCATCCGGTCGTGGATCCGCATTCTGGACGCGCTCGCGAAGGGTACGAGGTAGCCGAAAAAGCAAAAGGCCGGGGACGACCCGACCTTTCCTTCCATTTCATCGGTCCTGCCAGTACATCCGTGGTCAGGACCGGAAATGGGTGATGTCTCGCTTCTCGGCGCGTTCAATTTGCGCCGACCGACCTCATGACCCCGATGCTGTCGCCTTGAGGTTAACATATGGTTAACACGAGCGATCTTGAATGCTCGGCACTGCCTACGCTTTATTGATGTCACGTCGATTGTTCTGGAAACTGCAATGAGCCTTCAATCCGTCAAAGATTTCTTCAGCCGCCACGCCCCCGAGATCGCGGTCATCGAAACGGAAGCAAGCTCGGCGACTGTTGCGCTCGCCGCCGAGGCGCACGGGGTGGAACCCGACCAGATCGCCAAGACGATCTGCCTGCGCATCGGCGCCGAGCCAGTGCTCGTGGTCGCTGCCGGAACGAAACGTTTGGACAATCGCAAGTTCAAGGACCGCTTCGGCGTCAAACCGCGGATGCTCGATGCCGAGGAAGTGCTGGCGACCACCTCTCATCCGGTCGGCGGGGTCTGCCCCTTCGGGCTGCCCTCGCCGATCAAGATCTTCTGCGACGTTTCGCTTCAGGCCTTCGACGAGGTTGTCCCCGCAGCGGGTGCGACCAACGCAGCCGTTCGGATCGCCCCGCAGCGCCTGACGGCGCTGACAGGAGCGGAATGGGCCGATCTCTGCCAGTGAGCGGGGCACGCGGCGAGAACGACTAGTGCCTTGAAAGACATAGATATTCGTCAGGCCCTTCTTTAACCTCCCCTTAAATCGCCGCATTTAAGGTTGAAGGCGGCCGCGATCGCAGAAGGTGCCGATTTCACCTCAGCGCGGTCGCAAGGACGCCCGGGCAGATGACGGCGGCGCCAATATCAGGAGCACCACCGACAGCGAATGGCAGGACGAGGCAGAGCGAACGAGCGTGTTGAGCCGACCTTCGAAGGAGGGCGTGGCGATGATGATTTTCGACTGTCTGCCGGTGACCGCATCACGCGCGGATCGTCTGCCGGGAACGGCGGTGGTAAACCGAAGTCTCGCAAGCCGACCCGGTCTCGTCCGAAGCGTCGAAGCGAAGGGGGACTGAGCAGCCTTCTGCGCAGGATAATCTACTGGTCAGTCGTACTCGGACTATGGGGCGGTATCGGCTTGGCCGGGATTGTCGCCTATTACGGCGCACGAATGCCGAGCGCGAGCACCTGGTCGATTCCGGAGCGCCCCCCGAACATCAAGATCGTCTCCGTCGAGGGTGAGGTGATTGCCAACCGCGGGATGACCGGCGGCGAGGCGCTCGCGCTCGAGGACATGTCTCCCTACATTCCACAGGCGGTGATCGCGATCGAAGACCGCCGCTTCTACTCCCATTTCGGCGTGGACCCCTTCGGACTCGTCCGGGCGATCATCAACAACGCTCTACCCGGACGCGGGACCCAGGGTGGATCCACGCTGACGCAGCAGCTTGCCAAGAACCTTTTCCTCTCGCCGGAACGAACGATCGAGCGGAAGGTGCAGGAAGTATTGCTCGCCTTCTGGCTCGAGCACACGTACACCAAGGACCAGATCCTCGCGATGTACCTGAACCGCGTCTACTTCGGCTCCAATGCCTATGGTGTCGAGGCGGCGTCGAGGCGCTATTTCAACAAGTCGGCGCGCGAAGTGAACCTTGGCGAGGCTGCGCTGTTGGCGGGATTGTTGAAGGCTCCGTCCCGGCTCTCGCCCGCGCGCGACCCCGAGGCTGCAGAGGCTCGCGCCCAGGTCGTTCTCGGAGCAATGCGCGAGGCCGGTTTCATCACCGAGGACGAGATCAAGACGGCCATGTCGCAGCCACCTACCCGCGCGAAGCGTTACTGGTCGGGTGCCGGCCAGTACGTGGCCGACATGGTGATGGACGACGTGCGCACGCTGGTCGGAACGGTAGAGGACGATCTGGTCGTCGAGACGACGATCGACATGTCGCTCGAGAAGAAGGCGGAAGCGGCGCTCGTCGACACGCTCGCTCGTGACGGCGAAAAGTCGAAAGCTTCCCAGGCGGCCCTGGTTTCGATCGACGGCACCGGAGCGATCCGCGCTCTCGTTGGCGGCAGGGACTACGCCGAGAGCCAGTTCAACCGCGCCGTCAAGGCAAAACGTCAGCCGGGGTCCGCTTTCAAGCCGTTTGTTTATGTCTCCGCCCTTGAAATCGGACTGCGGCCGGAATCGGTCCGCAACGACGCACCGATCAGAATCGGCAAGTGGACACCGGAGAATTATGACCAGAAGTATCGCGGCCCGGTCACGTTAACTTCCGCGCTCGCCAACTCCCTGAATACCATCGCCGCCGAACTCGTGATGGAGATAGGCCCCGAACACGTGGTCAAGGTCGCCCATCGCCTCGGCATCGAATCCGAGTTGCAGGCGAATGCGTCGATCGCGCTCGGAACCTCGGAAGTGTCGTTGCTCGAACTTACGTCGGCCTATGCTCCCTTCATGAACGGCGGCTACAAGGCAACCCCGCACGTGGTTCGCCGCATCACGACACCCGACGGCAAGATCCTTTACGAAAATGACTATGCCAATCCGCCGCAGGTTCTCAGCGAGCAGATCGTCGCGGCAATGAATATGATGCTGACGCATGTCATCGAGGACGGTACAGGCAAGAACGCACGCCTGAAGGGCTGGCCGGCTGCCGGCAAGACCGGAACCACGCAATCCTTCCGCGATGCGCTTTTTGTCGGCTACACCGGCAACCTGACGACCGGCGTCTGGTTCGGAAACGACGACGGAACGTCGATGAAGAAGGTAACGGGCGGTGGTCTGCCGGCGAAAGCATGGCACGAGTTCATGACGGCCGCTCATTCGGGTCTGACGCCGATGCCCCTCTGCGGCGCACCCTACGAACCGCAAGACATGCAGCAGCCGGAACCGCTTTCGATCGGCTCGATCATTTCGGAGGTCTTCTCACCCGCCAAGGAACGCTATCCCGCCGTTCCCGCAGCCCCCGTCTCGCCGGCCGCGACGGAGGGCAATGCCCCGGGGATGCCGCAGGCGCCGATTCCGCCCGGCGAAGTAGGCCGCGGGGATGCGACGCCGCCGCAGACCACTCGGCGAACGACACTTCTCGACATCATCATGGGACAGTGAGCGGCAGGCTGCATCAAGGTCCCCGACGGCCGGCACCCGCCACGTCCGACGCCGGCGAAAACCGCCTCCCCCGATGACGCCCAATCTGTTCTTTTTACTGGATTACAGCGGATTTGGAGCCTTGCAGTCGGAAAAACCGCTTCTTATATACGCGACATAACCGCAGACGAGACTGCGATTTTAGGACCATCCACGTCGAGGGGCTGTCAGGGGAATGCCTGTTCGGGGTTCCGACAGCTTGCTTCAAGGAGAGAATGACATGGCAAAAGTAATCGGTATCGACCTTGGAACGACCAATTCCTGCGTCGCCGTGATGGACGGCAAAGACGCCAAAGTTATCGAGAATTCCGAAGGCGCGCGCACCACGCCGTCGATGGTGGCATTTACCGATGATGGCGAGCGCCTGGTGGGTCAGCCGGCAAAGCGCCAGGCCGTGACCAATCCGACCAACACGCTTTTTGCAGTGAAGCGACTGATCGGCCGCCGCTACGAGGATCCGACCGTCGAGAAGGACAAGGGCCTCGTCCCGTTCCATATCGTCAAGGGCGATAACGGCGACGCGTGGGTCGAGGCGAACGGCAAGGGTTATTCCCCGTCTCAGATCTCCGCCATGGTCCTTCAGAAGATGAAGGAAACGGCCGAATCCTATCTCGGTGAAAAGGTCGAGAAAGCCGTCATCACCGTTCCCGCCTACTTCAACGACGCCCAGCGTCAGGCAACCAAGGACGCCGGCCGCATCGCGGGTCTCGAAGTCCTACGCATCATCAACGAGCCGACGGCGGCCGCATTGGCCTATGGCCTCGACAAGAAGGAAGGCAAGACGATTGCCGTCTACGACCTTGGCGGCGGTACCTTCGATATTTCGATCCTGGAAATTGGCGACGGCGTCTTCGAAGTGAAGTCGACCAACGGCGACACCTTCCTCGGCGGTGAAGACTTCGACATGCGTCTCGTCGAATACCTCGCAAACGAGTTCAAGAAGGACAACGGCATCGACCTGAAGAACGACAAGCTTGCTCTGCAGCGTCTGAAAGAAGCTGCCGAAAAGGCGAAGATCGAGCTCTCCTCGGCGCAGCAGACCGAAATCAACCTGCCATTCATCACAGCGGACGCTTCCGGTCCGAAGCACCTGACGATGAAGCTCACCCGCGCCAAGTTCGAAAGCCTGGTCGACGATCTCGTCCAGCGCACCGTTGCACCGTGCAAGGCGGCTCTGAAGGACGCAGGCGTTTCCGCCAGCGAAATCGACGAAGTGGTTCTGGTCGGTGGCATGAGCCGTATGCCGAAGGTTCAGGAAACCGTAAAGCAGCTGTTCGGCAAGGAGCCGCACAAGGGTGTGAACCCGGACGAGGTGGTCGCCATGGGTGCCGCCATCCAGGCCGGCGTCCTGCAGGGTGACGTGAAGGACGTCCTGCTTCTCGACGTGACCCCGCTGTCGCTCGGTATCGAAACGCTCGGCGGCGTCTTCACCCGTCTGATCGATCGCAACACGACGATCCCGACCAAGAAGAGCCAGGTCTTCTCGACGGCTGACGACAACCAGCAAGCAGTGACCATCCGGGTGTCGCAGGGCGAGCGCGAGATGGCGGCCGACAACAAGCTGCTCGGTCAGTTCGACCTCGTCGGCCTGCCGCCGGCTCCGCGCGGTGTGCCGCAGATCGAAGTCACTTTCGACATTGATGCCAACGGCATCGTCCAGGTGTCTGCGAAGGACAAGGGTACCGGTAAGGAACAGCAGATCCGCATCCAGGCCTCCGGTGGCCTTTCCGACGCCGACATCGAGAAGATGGTCAAGGACGCTGAGGCGCATGCCGAGGAAGACAAGAAGCGTCGTGCAGGTGTCGAAGCGAAGAACCATGCCGAAAGCCTGATCCATTCGACGGAGAAATCGCTGAAGGAATATGGCGACAAGGTTTCGGAGAGTGACCGCAAGGCGATCGAAGATGCCATCGCCGCCCTCAAGACCTCTGTCGAGGCTTCCGAGCCCAACGCCGACGACATCCAGGCCAAGACCCAGTCGCTTATGGAGGTTTCCATGAAGCTCGGTCAGGCGATCTACGAAGCCCAGCAGGCGGAAGCTGGCGAGGGTGGAGCATCTGCCAAGGGCGATGACGACGTCGTCGATGCCGACTACGAGGAAGTCAAGGACGAAGACGCGAAGAAGTCCGCCTGATGCGGAGGCCGACGAAGCGTCTGACACTCAAGAGGCTGGCCTTCGGGCCGGCCGCATTTTCGTTGATCCTCTGCGCGGCGGCGGTGACCGCAAGCGCTGAAACCGCTGCTCGCCCGGAAGATGTTTTTCGCACGGTGAGCGCCGCGGAAGCAGGCGTTGTGCGCGCACTCGGTCGTCGGGACAGCAATGCGCTGGCGAAGACCGTCGGTGAATTGGGTCAGCTTATTGAAGCCGCCCTGAAGCGCCGTGAACAGGGGCAGGAGGCGACCGCCTGCGACATGGCTGCGCACTCGCTTGCATTCGCGGCGGTCTCCGCCGCCGAGGGCCTCTCCAACCAAGGAGAGGGCCGGCGCGTTCTCTTTCAGGACGCGATATCGGCAGCAGCGGACTTCCGCCAGGATGTGCGGGCCTGCGAGAAGCTGATAGGAAGGAACACCGGCAGCCACACGAGTGTGGAGAAGGCCTTGAGAGCTTTGTAAGACCATGGCAAAAGCAGATTACTATGAAACCCTCGGGGTTGTCCGCACCGCGGACGAGAAGGAACTGAAGAGTGCCTTTCGAAAGCTGGCGATGAAATATCACCCGGACAAGAATCCGGGAGACCAGGATGCCGAGCGGAAGTTCAAGGAAATCAACGAAGCCTACGAGACGCTGAAGGATCCGCAGAAGCGCGCAGCCTACGATCGCTTCGGTCATGCGGCGTTCGAGCAGGGCGGCATGGGCGGCGGCGGTTTCCAGGGTGGCGGCTTTGCCGGCGGCGGCTTCTCCGACATTTTCGAAGATATCTTCGGCGAGATGATGGGCGGCGGACGTGGCGGACGAGCCCGCTCCAGCGGCGGACGCGAACGCGGCGCCGATTTGCGCTACAACATGGAAATCACCCTCGAGGAAGCTTTCACGGGCAAGACGGCGCAAATCCGCGTGCCAACCTCGATTACCTGTGACGTTTGCACGGGGACCGGGGCAAAGCCGGGAACGAAGCCGACGACCTGCGCCACCTGCCAGGGTAGCGGCCGGATTCGAGCCGCCCAGGGCTTCTTCTCCATCGAGCGGACCTGCCCGACCTGTCACGGTCGCGGTCAGACGATCTCCGACCCTTGCACTAAGTGCCACGGACAGGGCCGAGTCACCGAGGAGCGTTCACTTTCGGTCAACATTCCCGCCGGTATAGAGGATGGGACGCGTATTCGCCTGCAGGGCGAGGGCGAGGCGGGACTGCGCGGCGGCCCTGCCGGCGACCTCTACATTTTCCTCTCGGTCAAGCCACACGAATTCTTCCAGCGCGACGGCGCCGATCTCTATTGCTCGGTCCCGATCTCGATGACGACTGCTGCACTCGGCGGCACGTTCGATGTGGTCACGCTCGACGGGACGAAGTCGCGCGTAACGGTTCCCGAAGGCACGCAGGCCGGCAAGCAGTTTCGACTAAAGGCGAAAGGCATGCCGGTGCTGAGATCGTCGCAGACGGGTGATCTCTACATCCAGATCCAGATCGAGACACCGCAGAAGCTCACCAAACGTCAGCGCGAGCTGTTGCAGGAGTTCGAACAGATCTCGTCGAAGGAAAACAACCCGCAGTCCAGCGGCTTCTTCGCCCGAATGAAGGACTTCTTCGATACGCTCAGTGACTGAGCACAAAAGGCATGCAGACATTGGAAAGGCCGGGGGATGCGTTCTGCCGGCCTTTTCGTTCTTGGACATTGGTCAGTCACCTATGGGCGCGGAACCCGGGCGACAAACCAGCCGAAGTGCCGCTGAATCGCCGGCGCAATACCATAGATGATCGAGAAGACCATCACCGGTGCGATCACCAGCGTACGTTGCCAGAGAGGCCAGCTCTCCGTCAGCGGCAATACGATGTAGAGCAAGGCCGTCACGAACGGATAGACGGCGACCAACATCATCATTGCGAGGCGGAACTTCGAAGGAGCCGGCATTCTGCCGGTCCGGGCGGAATCGATATGCGTCATGGGAGACTCCATATGAACGGAACGTTTCGTTCTATATAGAAACGGACCGTTTCGTTCAAGTGCTTTTTTGTGCTATCGTCGGCCATCGAAATGGCGACAGCAATGAACGACGACCAAGATCTCACCAAACGCCGCACCTCGATCGGGGCCCAACGCAATCCGGCGAGCCAGGAGGCGATCCTGCAGGCGGCGACGGAGATTCTTGCAGAACGCGGACCCGGCTCCTTCTCCATCGAGGCGGTCGCCAAGCGCGCAAAGGCCGGCAAGCCGACGATCTACCGATGGTGGCCGAACAAGGCGGCGCTTCTCCTCGACGCCTATCATCGTCAGAAGAATCCCCATCTGCACACCGATACTGGTGACCTGCAGCGTGACCTCACCTGGTTCCTGACCGAACTGCTGGCCTTCTGGCGTCGAGGCGGCTGTGGCGCTATTTTCCGTTCCGTGATCGCCGAAGCGCAGACCGACCAGGCCGCGTGCGAGGCGCTGGCGGCCTACCTCGCGGAGCGCCGCAAGCACCTGGGAGCGCAAATCCGGGCGGCCCAGGCGCGAGAGAATATCGGAGCAGAGATGAACCCGGAGCTGGTGGCCGAAATGCTCTCGGGCTTTGCCTGGATAAGGTTGCTGACCAACCGCCTTGAGATTGACGAGGAAGAGGCCGGAAAGGTGGTGAAGACCATTCTGGACGGTATCCGTGGTCGGGGATAACCTCTGCCCGGTCAGTAATGCGGTGGCTTGGTGATCGCCGGCGCGTCGAGCGATTGCTCCTCCAGCGCCAGAAAGCGTTCCGTCAGCCTGTCGAGCTTGGCACGGGTCTGCTCGACGACCTTCCACTGGCCGGCAAGCTGTTCGGAAAGCTCCTCGATCACCCGTCCTTGATGGGCGAGCATCTCCTCGAGACGCATGATGCGGTTCTCTTCTTCTGACATGGCACTCTCCGCCTCGGGTTGGTCTCACGCGTTCATGCAGAAAACCGGCTCGATGAGTCAATTGCTCCCGTCCGTGCTAACGTTGTTTCTTCTTCCTGTAAGGCATCAGCATGATCGCCGAGGCCGTCACGGCCGCGGCGAAGGTCAATGCCAAAGGGACGCCGATGAGGACCGCCGGCAGGATCGGATTTTGCGCATGAACGATCCGTGTGCCAAGCCCGCCGACGTCAAGCCATATCAGAAGGACGGTAACGCCAACGCCCAGAAGGGCACCGAAGGCGGCATTGAACGCGAGGAAGCGCAGCATTTCCCAGTGATCCCGGCGCGCCTCCTCAGGTGTCAGTTCGTCACGATCGGGCATCATGGGCTACGCCTTCAAGTCTTCGTGCTGCACATTTATCTCGTTTCAATAATATATGCGCGAGGACCTGGATCGCCACCGGCAGATCGTCGCGCCGTCTCACGTGCTCGCGCAGGGCGGAAAATCGACGCTCGTCCTTGCCTTCGCCGGACATTCCGCCTAGGTCGTGGGGAACACTGAAACCGGCAACGATGACGCATCGAGTTTTTCTCCGCGAGCTGAAGCTTACCGACTTCCGCAACTATGCGAGGGTGTCGCTGCCGCTCGGCAGCCGCCATGTCGTCCTCACCGGCGAAAACGGGGCCGGCAAGACCAATCTCATGGAAGCGGTCTCCTTTCTCTCTCCCGGCAGGGGGCTTCGCCGCGCGGCTCTTGCAGATGTCGCGCGCGTCGGCGCAGCCGGCGGGTTTGCGGTCTTCGCCGACCTTGAGGGAATGGAGGGTGACGTCGAGATCGGCACCGGCACGGACGGCGGAGACGACGCTCTGGTGCGGCGCCTGCGCATCAACGGCACAGCCGCAAAATCCGTCGATGAACTCACCGATCATCTCCGCGTGCTCTGGCTGACACCCGCGATGGACGGTCTCTTCACCGGCCCTTCGGCCGATCGGCGGCGGTTCCTCGACCGTTTGGTCCTGTCGCTCGATCCTGCGCACGGCAGACGCGCGAGCGATTTCGAGCGGGCGATGCGCGGGCGCAACCGACTCCTCGCCGAAGGGCGCTTCGACCCTGCCTGGCTCGGCGGCGTTGAACGGCAAATGGCGTCCCTTGGGGTGGCAATGGCGCTCGCGCGCCAGGAGATGCTGGGGTTGCTCACGGCCCTCGTTGAGGCCCAGGATCTGTCCTCGGCATTTCCTTCCGCCAGCCTTGCGCTCTCCGGCTTCCTGGACGATGAAATTGCCGCTCCGGCGATCGATCTCGAAGACCGCTACGCGGCAATGCTGGCGGAAAGACGCTACCGTGATGCCGCCGCTGGACGAACGCTCGAAGGTCCTCACCGCAGCGATCTTCTCGTGCGTCACCGTGAGAAGAACATGGAGGCCGAGCGCTGCTCTACGGGAGAACAGAAGGCGCTGCTCGTCGGCCTGGTGCTTGCCCATGCACGGCTCGTCGCCAATATGACCGGACACGCCCCGATCCTCCTTCTCGATGAGATCGCCGCCCATCTCGACGAGGGTCGACGCGCCGCGCTGTTCGACCGTATCGATGCGCTCGGCGGTCAGGCGTTCATGACCGGAACAGACAAGTCGATGTTTTCCGCGCTCGGCGACCGAGCCCGGTTTGTCACCGTCAGCGACGGCCACCTCAGCGTCTGACCAGGATACTTTCTCCGCCACGCAAAGCGTGCCATCATCCACTCATGGAAGCACTGACCCCCGAAGAGATATCCCGTTACAAGCGTCACATCCTGCTCTCCGAAGTGGGCGGAGCTGGGCAGCAGAAGCTCAAAAGGGCACGCGTGATGGTGATCGGTGCCGGTGGACTCGGCTCACCCGTTCTCCAGTATCTGGCGGCAGCCGGTGTCGGCACGATCGGTATTGTCGACGACGACCGCGTCTCGCTCTCCAATCTGCAACGGCAGGTGATCCACGACAGCGGCACAATCGGCGAGATGAAGACCCGGAGCGCCGCAGATGCGATTGCCCGGCTCAATCCACACGTGACGGTTCTTTCCTACGAGGAGCGATTTTCGGCTGAAATGGCGGAGTATCACCTTGGACGCTTTGACCTCCTGATCGACGGCTCGGACAATTTCGACACACGCTATACGGCTGCTGATGCGGCCGAGCGCGCGCGCGTGCCGCTGATCACCGGCGCTGTCGGGCGCTTCGACGGATCTCTGACAGTGCTGAAACCTTACGAAGCCGGCCCCGACGGCCTTGCCAATCCGACCTATCGCGATCTTTTCCCTTCCGCTCCACCACCCGGCCTCATACCTTCGTGCGCGGAGGCCGGGATCATCGGCGCCCTCACCGGCGTCATCGGCACGCTCATGTCGATGGAAGCGATCAAGCTCATCACCGGCATCGGCGATCCACTCATCGGCAGGCTCCTGCTGTACGATGCTCTTGCCGGGCGCTTTGACACGGTTCGCTACAGGCGGCGTGCGCCATCGAGTGGCTGATCCTGTTCGCAGAGGGGCGGCAATGGCAATCGAAATCGCGCGCGTTGATGAGGGCTTCGAACGGTATGAAGAACTGCTGCAGGTCATCCTCTCGGCCTTCGCATACATGGAAGGCGTCGTTGATCCACCCTCCTCCGCGACACGGCTGACGCCTCAGGTGCTACAAGACAAAAGTGGCAGCGAAATCGCCTATGTGGCTCTCGAGGGCGATCACATCGTCGGTTGCGTCTTCCTGCGAGGGGAGCCGCCGGAGACGCTGTATATCGGGAAGCTGGCCGTCCTGCCGGACGCGCAGGGAAAAGGTGTTGGAGGTCGGCTTTTGATGCTTGCAGAACAAATAGCGCAGGCGGAGGGCTTTTGCGCCTTGCGGCTGGAAGTGCGGGTCGAGCTCACCCGCAACCGACGCTACTTTGCAGGCTACGGTTTCGTCAAGACGGCCGAGAACCGGCATCCAGGCTTCGACCGAACGACTTCGATCGAGATGCGCAAGGCGCTCTCGTGACTTTTACACCCGGCCGGGCAGAACCCGGTTCGGTGGTCGGTGCCCGTCGAAGAAGGTGCGAATGTTGATGATGACCTTGTCACCCATGTCGATGCGGCCTTCGATGGTGGCGGAGCCCGTATGGGGGAGAAGCACGACCTTGCCCTCGGCTGCAAGCTTCACCAGCTTCGGATTGATCGCTGGTTCATTTTCAAAGACGTCGAGGCCCGCGCCGGCGATCTTGCCCTCGCGCAAGCACTGGATCAACGCGGATTCGTCGATAATGTCGCCGCGAGCGGTGTTGACGATGTAGCTGGTCGGCTGCATCAGCGCGAGCCGCCGTGCCGACAGAAGATGGAAGGTGGCAGGCGTCGACGGGCAGTTGACCGAGACGATGTCCACACGAGCGAGCATCTGGTCGAGACTGTCCCAGTAGGTTGCCTCGAGCGCTTCCTCGGTTGCCGGATTGACCCTCTTCCGATTGTGGTAGTGGATCGAGAGGCCGAACGCCTTGGCGCGGCGGGCAACGGCGGTACCGATGCGCCCCATACCGATGATCCCGATCCGTTTTCCCCATATCCGGCGTCCGAGCATCCAGGTCGGCGACCACCCCGCCCAGTCACCGGGGTTTTCGATCAGGATTCGTGCTCCCTCGACGAGTCTGCGCGGCACGGCCAGAATAAGGGCCATAGTCATGTCGGCGGTGTCTTCCGTCAGCACGTTCGGTGTGTTGGTGACCGTAATACCCTTGCGGGCCGCAGCGTCGACGTCAATGTGGTCGAAGCCGTTCGAGAAGCTGGCGATCAACTTCATCTGAGGACCGGCCTGCTCGATCAGTGCCGCGTCTATCCTGTCGGTGACCGTCGGCACGAGAACATCGGCCGTCTGCATCGCAACCACCAACTCCGGTTGCGTGCGGGGTCTGTCATCTATGTTGAGCTCGGCATCGAAGAGTTCGCGCATGCGGGTTTCCACGGCGTCCGGCAGTTTCCGGGTTATGTAAACCTTCGGTCTTTTCTTGTTCGTCATGGGAACGTTCGATACCTTGTTCAGAGGTCATTAACCAAGTGCGATGATAATCTCACCACTCAGGGCAATTTCTACCAAACCCGCCAGCGAAGACAAACAAAACTCGCAACGGCGGACTTGGGTTTTCGTCGCAGAGCCGCCATGGCGGCGCAAGCCCACCGGAGAGATCCCGACCCCGTTGGATATGGAACGACCATGCGTGAACTTGTGCTTCGAATCGGTCTTGTGACAAGTCTGGTCTTCGCAGCGACCGTCGCAGCTCCTGCAGCCGCCGGAGCCCAGGTGTCGAAGGGCCTGAGCGGCCTGCCCCTTCCACGTTTCGTCAGCCTCAAGGCCAAGCGCGTCAACATGCGCATCGGACCGAGCACCGACTATGCGGTCTCTTGGCTTTATCTCAAGTCCGGGCTGCCCGTCGAAATTATCCAGGAATACGACAACTGGCGACGCATCCGTGACGCCGACGGAACCGAGGGCTGGGTGAACCAGTCGTTGCTTTCGGGTGAACGAACGGCAATCGCCGCACCGTGGATGCGTGGCGACAATGTCTATGTAAACCTGCGGCGCGATTCGCTGCCGACCGCGGCCGTCGTGGCCAAATTGGAGCCAGGCGTCGTCCTAACGCTGGACGAATGCAATGGAAACTGGTGCCATGCCGAGGCAAACGGCGTCGAGGGCTGGGTTTCGCAGGCGGAAATCTGGGGCGCGTATCCCGGCGAAGCCTTCAAATAAGCCCAAGTTCCCGGCCGGCCTGTTCCAGCGAGATCAGCGGGCGTGGGCCGATCTGCTGGATGACGACACCGGCGGCAAAGCAACCGAGACGTCCGCAGTCATAAAGCGAGCGCCCCTGCGTATAGCCGTAGAGGAAACCGGCTGCGAAGAGATCGCCCGCGCCGGTGGTGTCGACAAGTTCATCGATATGCATTGCATCGACCCGGATGCGTTCTGCCCCCTTCACGATCACGGCGCCCTTCTCGCTCATGGTGACGGCCGCCAACTTGCAGTCCCGGGCCAGTCGCTCCAGGGCAAGGTCGAAATCGTCCGTTTCGTAGAGTGCAAGCACCTCCTGCGTGTTCGAAAAGGCGATGTCCACCGTTCCCGAGCGCATGAGATCGAGAAATTCCACGCGGTATCGATCAACGCAGAAGCTGTCGGAGAGCGTCATCGACATCTCGCGCCCATTTTCATGAGCGATGCGCGCGCAGTCGAGGATGGCCTGCTTCGCACGCGGCGGATCCCAAAGATATCCTTCGAAATAAGTGACCTTCGATGACGCGACGACCTCCGCCTCGACATCCTCGGGCCCGAACTCGACGCAGGCGCCGAGATGGGTGTTCATCGAGCGCTCTCCGTCACTCGTCACGAAGATCATGCTGCGCGCGGTGGGGGGATTGTTGCCCTTCGGCCGGGTCTCATAGTGGACGCCCTGGGCGCGGATGTCGTGGATGAAGATCTTGCCAAGCTGGTCGTCGGCCACCTTGCCGAAGTAGGCAGCCTTGCCGCCGAGATTTGCAATGCCGGCGGCGGTATTGCCCGCGCTGCCACCCGAGGCCTCTACCGCCGGCCCCATCAGAGCGTAGAGCCTCTCCGCCCGCTCCGCATCGATCAGGTTCATGGCTCCCTTGGTGATCCCGTTTTCCGTCAGGAACCTGTCGTCACATCTGGAAATGATGTCGACAATGGCGTTGCCCACCGTGAGCACATCGAACTCGACCATGAAATGCGGATCCCCTCTGAGACATGTCCGTCGCAGGTCATAGCGTTTTTTCCGCGGTTGGGAAGGCCAAACGCCAGCCTGCGACGATTTCACGACGTCACACGGCCGTTATATGGGGCGGCTAGAATTCCTTACGCGCCGAGATGCGATTCCCCGTCGCCCGGCAGCCACCGAACGGAGAGATCATCTCCGGACACCGGATTGCCGCCGGCCACGGATGTACTGGCGGCGTCGCAATCCGGCAGTTGGTGCGGCAATGCCACAAGGCTCATAGATTAGCGTCGGGAAACGTACACCCTCCGGGCTTACGACTGGTCGTCGCGGACCTGCAACGTTAGAGTGGCGCGTCTTTCACCTCTCTTCCAAGAACATCTCCCCGAATGCCCGAGATTACCCTTAACGTCCTGCCGATCTTCATACTCATTCTGATCGGGTGGGCCCTGGTCAGAACGGGGCTGCTCAAAGACGAACTCGGAGATGCGCTCGGAGAGTTCGTCTTCAAGGTCGCGGTCCCGGTTCTACTCTTTCGAACGATCGCCGAGGCCGACTTTCACGGCGCCTCTCCTTTCCGACTCTGGATTGCCTATTTTGCCGGCGTCGGAGTGACCTGGACCGTTGGCCATCTGATCGCAACGCGCATCTTTGAGCGCGATGCGCGTGTCGGCGTGCTCGCCGGGGTTTCCTCAGCCTTCGCAAACAACGTCTTCATCGGACTGCCACTCGTCAGCCGCATCGTCGGCAGCGATGGCATCGTCGCGCTTTCCATTCTGCTTGCGGTCCATCTGCCACTCATGATGATCATCGGCACGGTTCTCATGGAACAGGCCGAACGAAAGATCAGTGGCGGCAGTTCACGTGGACTGCTCGCCATCCTCACGCAGATTGGCGGCAATCTTGCCCGCAACCCGCTGGTTATCGGACTTGCGGCCGGCGTCGTGGCTCATGTCTCCGGCCTGCCGATCCCCGGCGTCCTGGACAGCGTGGTCAACCAGATCGCTGCGATGGCCGCGCCGACGGCACTGCTTTCCCTCGGCATGGCCCTCAACAAGTACGGAATCTCTGGGAACTTCCGCATCGCCGGCGCCACTTCGGCGTTAAAGCTGTTGTTGATGCCCGCCTGCGTTTGGGGGGCTTGCCGCTTGGTTGGCCTCGGTCACGAGTGGACGATGGCGATGGTGCTGACGTCCTCGGTGCCGACCGGCATCAACGCGTGGCTGATCGCCAACCGCTTTGGAGTCGGGCACGGCCTCGCCGCCTCGACGATCACCCTGACAACGGCGGCCGGCGTAGCAACCGTCAGCTTGTGGGCCTGGCTATTGAGCTGAGCGGTCACGTCAGGCGGGTGAAAATAGATGGGTACAAACAAAAATGCCCGGCGCAGGGCCGGGCATCATTTTCCGAGGTCGCTTGAGAAGCCGGTCAGTTCGTCGGCGTCGGAAGCGGAGCCGGCGCGTCGGACAGGGTGCGCAGGTAGGCTATCAGATCCGCGCGTTCCTTTTCGTTCTTCACACCGGCGAAACCCATGGCCGTGCCGGCGACAAGCTTCTTCGGCGCGGCGATGAAGTGATTCAGGTTGTCATAGGTCCAGGTGGTCGAGCCGCCCTGCGAAAAATCCTTCATCGCAGCCGAATAGCCGAAGCCCTCGTGCGCAGCGATCGGGCGGTCGACGACACCGTAGAGGTTCGGACCGACTTTGTTCGGACCGCCCTTGGAGGCGTCATGACAGCTCGTGCACTTCTTGAAGACCTTCTCGCCGGCGGCGGCGTCGGCAGTTGCCAGCAGCGTCGCGATCGGGGTCTCCGCGGCGGCGGCTGTTTCGGTGCCGGCTTCGGCCTGCGCAGCGCCTTCCGCGACGATGGCATAGCCTTCCTTCTCCGGCTTCTCCGCGCGGAATATGCCTTCAGAGGCGATGGATACCGTCATAAGAACGAAGACGGTCCCAAGCAGAGCTCCAACGCCCATGTTCACATATGAGTTCATCTGCAAACGCTCCCCATGCAGCCGGCGGTCACGAACCGGACGATCTTGAAATCGGGCGGAACCTATGTCTTTTGCTTGACAGTTGCAACACGATTGTGGTCCCGGAATTGGGACTTTTTGACACTTTTCCTGCGGGATTAGAAGGGCCGGCAATGAACAAACCCGTTTTCGAGAAGACACTGGTATTGATACCGGCCCGCATGGCATCGACCCGTCTGCCCGGCAAGCCGCTCGCTGACATCTGTGGCCAGCCGATGATCGTGCAGGTCGCGCGTCGCGCTCGCGAAGCCGATGTCGGGCGGATCATCGTGGCGGTCGACGATCCCCGCACCTTCGAGGCGGTCGAAACGGCGGGCTTCGAGGTCGTCATGACCCGCACGGATCACCCCTCGGGCTCGGACCGCATCTATGAGGCCCTGACCAAGGCCGACCCTGATCGCAAGATCGAGACGGTCATCAACGTTCAGGGCGACCTCCCGACGATCGAAGCCGAGACGATCCGTGCTGCCCTCCGTCCGCTCGAGGATGAGCGGACTGACATCGCGACTCTGACCGTCGAGATCACCGACGAGGAAGAAAAGACGAACCCGAACGTCGTCAAGGTCGTGGGCTCGCCGCTTTCGGAAAACCGTCTTCGGGCGCTCTATTTCACCCGTGCGACAGCTCCCCATGGCGCCGGACCACTCTACCATCATATCGGCCTTTACGCGTACCGCCGTGCAGCACTCGAGAAGTTCGTCTCGCTGCCGCCTTCGCCTCTCGAGAAACGCGAGACGCTCGAACAACTGAGGGCGCTCGAAGCCGGGATGCGGATCGATGTGGAGATCGTCAGGTCGATCCCGCTCGGCGTCGACACCCCTGCAGACCTCGAAAAGGCGCGACAAATCCTTGCCGCCAGAGACAACCAGTAACGGACCCCTCCGATGACAATCAGGACCAACAGGATTGCCTTTCAGGGCGACTTCGGCGCGAATTCCGACATGGCCTGTCGGGACATGTTTCCGGACATGTCGCCGCTCCCCTGCCCAACGTTCGAGGATGCCTTCGTCGCCGTAGAAAATGGTGATGCCGATCTCGCCATGATTCCGATCGAGAATACTATCGCCGGACGCGTGGCCGACATACATCACCTGTTGCCGGAATCTCGTCTGCACATCGTCGGCGAGTACTTCATGCCCATCCGCTTTCAGCTGATGGTGCTTCCCGGCGTCGCGAGGGACGAGATCCGCACGGTTCACAGCCATATCCACGCGCTCGGCCAATGCCGCAAGATCATCCGCAACAATGGCTGGAAGCCGGTCGTCGCCGGCGACACCGCCGGTGCGGCAAAGCTGGTCGCCGAAACCGGCGAGCGATCCATGGCAGCCCTTGCACCGCGACTTGCCGCCGATCTTTATGGTCTCGAAATCATTGCAGAGAATGTCGAGGATACGGAGAACAATGTCACCCGTTTCGTCGTCCTGTCACGCGACGAGACCATTGCCAAACGTTCTTCGCCTGACGAACTCATCGTCACCACCTTCATCTTCAACGTCCGCAACATTCCCGCCGCGCTCTACAAGGCGCTCGGCGGTTTTGCGACGAACGGCATCAACATGACGAAGCTGGAAAGCTACCAGATCGGGGGCAAGTTCGTGGCAACCCAGTTCTACGCGGATATCGAAGGCCACCCGGACGACACGCCGGTCATGCAGGCCCTGGAAGAACTGCGCTTCTTCTCGGAAAAAGTCCGCATTCTCGGCGTCTACAAGGGCCACCCGATGCGGGGCAAGCTCTAAGTCCGTTCGCCCCTGGATCGCACGGTTTTCGCAAACTCCGCGGGACACCTCAACGGGGCCAGTCCAGCCAGTCCCGCAGCAGACGATTGGCGATCGTCCCCTCAATCGGCGTCGTCCAGCCGTTGGCGGCGCGCGACGCCATCATCTCTTCGACCTCGGTCCTCGTGAACCATCGGCAATCGGCAAGCTCGAAGGTATCGCGGCTGACCTCGCTAGAAAGCGCCTCGGCAAAACACCCGATCATCATCTGATGTGGCATAGGCCAGGGCTGTGAAGCGTGATAGCGCACCCGGCCGATCTCGATTCCCGCTTCCTCGTAGGTTTCGCGGCGAACCGCATTCTCGATTGTCTCGCCCGGTTCCACGAAGCCGGCCAGACAGGAATACATGCCGTCCGGGAAGCGATGATTGCGACCAAGGAGGCACAGATCGCGTGTCTCGTCGATCGCCAGCATGATCGCGACCGGGTCTGTCCGCGGGAAGATCGTGTGGTCACAGGCCTGACAGACCCGTTTGTACCCGCCGATGCGGCCTTCCGTCGCGCTGCCGCAGCGGCCACAGAACCGGTTGTCCATGTTCCACTGGAGAAGGCTGAGTGCCTGCGCCGCCTCGCCCTGCAGATCCTCGCCGACCAGTTCGTCGCGAAAGAGCGAACGGGCGTCAGCGGCCTTGTAGTGATTGGCGAGTTCCTCTACCGCACTGCGCACGGGCACGGCGAGCCGCGGCTCGCCTGTCGGCTGGAATCCCAGGAGAACAGCGTTGTCTAAATCGGGATCAAGCTCCGGCAATTCATAGGGCGCGAACAGCGGATCAAGAACTTGCCCGTCGTGCTTGAGAATGAGCTTCGGCCCGGCGAATGCAAGAATGTGGGCGCCTTCAACGGCGAGCGCCTGCTCGAGGCAGTCCTCTTCCCGGTGTTCGCTGCGTCGGTCGAGTCCATTCCTGGAAAAGGCGGTAAGCGTGCTGGCTTCGGGATGCGGAGTGTCGAGATCGAAGATGGATTTGCTCATGACTGAAGGGTTTCGAGAAACTTCCGTTTGAATTCACCGCAAGGCTGCGCCTCATAGGGAACGGCCGAACCGTGTCCCCAGACGGGGCCCGGCCAATTCGCGTCCCCTTCGAAGCGGGCGATAACGTGAACATGAAGCTGTCGAACAATATTGCCAAGAGCGCCAACGTTTATTTTGACGGCACCCGTCGCCTTCTTGAGCGCGGACGCTACCAAATTTTGCTCGAAGGTCAGCACTGCCTGGTCGAGCGGCGTGAGGTCGAAGACCTCGCTGACGTCCGGACGTTGCGGCACGAGGACGAGCCATGGCCAACGACTGTCGCGCATGAGCCGGACATCGCAGAGGCCGAGCAGCGCCAGACGCTCGCTGTCGCGCGTCAGTCTCTCATCGAGCTCGAACTTGACCAAGAATGCCTCCTTTTCCAGCGTTTCTCTATACATAGCAGTTTTTTGGCGGCTTGGCTTGCATTTGCTTCCGTAATTGCCGATATGTGCTCTCGGGAGGTTGGTGGTGGACGAGCCACTCGCCAACCGGGTCAGGTCCGGAAGGAAGCAGCCCTAACGAGCCCGGCACGGGTCATCGTGCCAGCCTCCCACCTTCCGTTCCACATGGCCGGCAGGATGAAGGGTCGAAAGACCCGAACGGGACGACTCTAACGCTGGCAGGAGCGATGAGCGACTTCGAGCCGACAGCAGCACATGCAAACGGCGGCGCCGCAGGATACAGAGTCCTGGCCCGCAAGTATCGTCCCAAGGATTTCACCGATCTGATGGTCGGCCAGGAGCCGATGGTCCGCACGCTCACGAATGCGTTCGAGACGGGTCGTATCGCGCAGGCCTACATGCTGACGGGTGTTCGCGGTGTCGGCAAGACGACGACCGCCCGCATCTTGGCGCGCGCGCTAAATTACAAGACCGCAGAGATCGACAAGCCGACGATCGACCTCAAGCTCCCGGGCGAACATTGTCAGGCGATCATGGAAGGTCGTCACGTCGACGTCATCGAAATGGACGCAGCCTCGCATACCGGTATCGATGATATCCGCGAGATCATCGAGCAGGTTCGCTATCGCCCCGTCTCGGCCCGCTACAAAGTCTACATCATCGATGAAGTGCATATGCTCTCGACGGCAGCCTTCAACGGCCTGCTGAAGACGCTCGAAGAGCCGCCGGAACACGTCAAGTTCATCTTCGCAACGACCGAGATCCGCAAGGTGCCGATCACCGTGCTCTCCCGCTGTCAGCGCTTCGACCTGCGGCGCATTAGCGCGAGTGATCTGGTCGGCCTGTTCTCGACGATTGCAGCCAAGGAAGGCATCGTCGCCGAGGAGGAAGCCCTCGCGATGATTGCGCGTGCCGCCGAGGGGTCGGCACGCGACGGACTCTCGCTGCTCGATCAGGCGATTGCCCACGGCGGCGGGACGGTCAAGTCGGATGCGGTGCGCGCGATGCTTGGGCTTGCCGATCGTGCCCGCATCGTCGATCTCTTCGAACATGTGGTGCGCGGCGACGTCGCTGCTGCGCTCTCCGAGTTCGGCAGCCAGTACGAGTCGGGGGCCAGCCCGACGGTCGTTCTGACCGATCTCGCCGACTTCACCCATCTCGTGACACGGCTCAAATACATACCGTCGGCGGCTCAGGACGCATCCCTCAGTGAGGTGGAGCGCGTTCGCGGGGCCGAGCTTTCGACCAGCATCAGCGTTTCGACGCTCTCCCGCATTTGGCAGATGCTGCTGAAAGGCATCCCGGAAGCGGAAAACTCGGCGCGCCCTGCCGGTGCCGCGGAAATGGTCATTATTCGGCTTGCACATGCGGCTCATTTGCCGTCGCCGGAAGATGCTGCGCGCCGGCTTGCGGAATTGGCGGAAGGAGGCCAAACCGGCAGCCATTCCGCTGCACCCGCGGGAGGCAACGGCGGTGGCGCCCAGGCGTCCTATCGCACGGCTGCGGTAGCCGGGCAGATGCCGGATCGCGCCGAGCAGCCAGCCGCGCCAAGACCGACCGCCCATCTCCAGAGTGTGCCGACACCTGAATCGCAGCCAGTTGTCCTGGGACGCATCGAAACAAAGCCGACACCGGTCCCCAAAGTTCCGGTCAAGTCGCTCGAGGATATCGCCGAGCTCTGCACACAGAACCGTGACCCGAAGCTCAAGGCTCTCCTGCGTTCCTATGTCCGGCTCGTTGGTCTGGAGCCGGGGCGCCTCGAGATCAATCTGCCACCCGAAGCGCCGAAGACGCTTGCGGGAGACCTGCAGCGGCGACTTGAGGAATGGACCGAAATTCGCTGGATGGTCATCCTGTCGCGCGAAGCCGGCCGGCCGACACTTTCGGAAACCGAAAGTTCGAATCGCGAGGCGAGGCTCCTCGACGCACGCCAAGATCCGGACGTGGCGGCGATCCTGACCCGCTTCCCCGGGGCAAGGATCACCGACGTGCGCATTCGTACTACCGGTAACGAGGACGAGACGCTGGACATCCCTTCGGCGGCCGAGTCCGCCGAGGGCGACATTCTTCCGGGCGACGACATCGAATTCTAAGACGGCATTCGCCAATATTTCAGGGAGACAGGGACGATGCGCGACATCATGGGCATGATGGGCAAGGTCAAGGAAATGCAGGCCAAGATGGAGAAGATGCAGGCGGAGATCGCCGCTCTCGAAGTCGAAGGCAAATCCGGCGGCGGCCTCGTAACCGTGACGATGACCGGCAAGGGCGAGCTCAAGGGCCTCAAGATCGATCCTTCACTCTTCAAGGAAGAAGAAGTCGAGATCCTCGAGGACCTGATCGTCGCCGCCCACAAGGACGCCAAGGACAAGGCGGAAGCGGTGATGGCGGAAAAGACAAAGGAGATGACCGCCGGCCTACCGATCCCGCCCGGCATGAAATTGCCGTTCTGATCAAACAATAGCCCAACCAGTCGCCGGTGCGGGATTCGACAGTGTCATTGGCCTCGCCGTTTCGACTTACCGAGTCATCTGCGCGAGGCGATCACGCACACTGTCGTTCTTCGCACGCGGCCGCGCTGGATCGGTCGGGCGCCAGCCCAACGTACTACACGCGGCAGCGCTCGCCTGCGAATTCTGCCACACTGAGGGTTCCGTTCGGCCTCCTTTCGATCACGGCGCCTCACACACTGTTGATGGCAGCCACCGGAATAAACCTTCCTCTCCAGTTGTCTCAGTCCGCGAGCGCCTCAGCAACGGTGCGTTCGAACCTGACATGATGGAGACATTTCATGCGTTTCACGATAGTACTTTCAGCGACACTGCTGGGACTCGCCCCAGTTGCCTTCGGCGAGGAAAGCAAGCTTTACGATCCTTCGATCAAGCACCAGCCCAAGGACGGTGTGGTTCGCTTTTATGGCGCGGGTGGGCCACATACTGCATTCCAGAAAGTCGCCGACGCGTGGAAGGCGAAGACCGGCAAGACGGTCGAAATCACCGCCGGACCGGAGTCCACATGGTCGGCCAAGGCGCAAGCCGATGCGGACATTTTGTGGGGAACATCCGAGCAGTCGATGACGGCCTTCCTCGAGACCTACAAGACCTTTTCCTCAGACCAGGTCGAGCCGATCTATGTCCGACCCACGATCATTGCCGTCAAGAAGGGCAATCCCAAGGGTATCCATGGGTTTGACGATCTGCTCCGGGACGGCATCAAGATCGTCGTGACGGAAGGCGCGGGCATTGCCAACACGTCGGGCACGGGAACCTGGGAAGATGTAGCCGGCCGGCTGGGCCGGCTGGACGATATCCGCAACTTCCGCCGCAACATCGTGGACTTCAGCAAGGGCTCAGGCGCGAGCCTCAAGGCCTTTAAAGCAAAGGATGCCGACGCCTGGGTCACCTGGCCGGATTGGCCGGTGACCCATTCGGACGTCCTAGAACAGGTCGACCTTGCTCCCGAACGAACGATCTGGCGCGACGTCAACGTCGCCCAGTCACCCGAGGCCGACCCTGAAACAGCCGAATTCCTCGCATTCCTGGTAACGCCGGAAGCGCAGGCGCTGATGGCGACCGAGGGCTGGGTGCGCTAAGCTCAGGCCCATACTGAGGGCCAGGCGGCGCCAGCCGCCCGGCCCGATCCCCCAAGGCGCCTCTCAAGCATTACGCCGCCACCCCGGCTACAGACCGGATTTCATCAGTCGCGCCTCTTTCAATGATTTCGTTTGCCAGTGATATCGGCTAAAAGCGGCCAATGGCAAAGCGAGTCACCGGCCCCGAAATCGAGAAACTGATCCAGCTGCTGGCGAAGGTGCCCGGCCTCGGCCCGCGTTCCGCCCGCCGTGCGGCGCTGCATCTCATCAAGAAGAAGGACCAGTTGCTCGGACCTCTCGCACATGCGATGGGCGATGCCTACGACAAGGTCAAGATCTGCTCCCATTGCGGCAATGTCGACACGAGCGATCCCTGCACCGTCTGCACCGACGATCGCCGCGACCAGTCGGTGATCATCGTCGTAGAAGACGTCTCCGATCTCTGGGCGCTGGAGCGCGCGGGCGCGATGAATGCGGCCTATCACGTGCTCGGCGGAACGCTGTCGCCGCTCGACGGCGTGGGGCCGGACGATCTGAACATCAAGGGCCTTATCGACAGGGTGTCCAAAGGCGGCATCCGCGAGGTCATCGTTGCCGTGAACGCGACCGTCGAAGGGCAGACGACCGCTCACTACATTACCGATCATCTCGCGGGACTGGACGTCAAAATCACCCGTCTCGCCCATGGCGTTCCCGTGGGTGGTGAGCTCGACTATCTGGACGAGGGAACGTTGTCGGCGGCGCTGAGGGCGCGCACGGCGATCTGAAATCTGCCCCAATTGCGGGTGATGCGAGGTTCCATGAGACGACACTCCGCCATCCTCTTCCTCCTTCTGCAGCTCCTTTCTCCGCTTCCCGCCGCAGCACTCGACAAAGGCGCAGTCGAGGCGAAGTTCCAGGCGTGGTTGCAGCAGGATCTGTGGCCGCTCGCGCAGAAATCAGGCGTCAGCCGTAATGCGTTCGAGCGCGCGACTGCGGGCCTCCATCTCAACTGGAACCTGCCGGATCTTGTGCCGCCGGGCAGCAAACCCCCGAAGGAACGCAAACAGAGTCAGGCGGAGTTCTCCTCACCGGGAGCTTATTTCTCGGAGAAACGGCTGCAAGGACTTGCCGCCACCGGTCGCAGTCTCGCGACGCGCCATGCCCGCACCCTTCAGAAGATCGAGACGACCTACGGCGTTCCGGGATCCGTCGTGCTCGCGATATGGGGACGAGAAACGGGCTTCGGCCAAGCGAAACTGCCCTATCCCGCGGTGGAAGTGCTTGCGACCAAGGCTTTCATGTCGACCCGCAAGGACCTCTTTCTGCGCGAGCTGATTTCTGCCCTTCACATGATCGATGGTGGCGATGTCAGCGCCGGCGAGATGATGGGCTCATGGGCCGGCGCCCTCGGCCAGCCGCAGTTCATGCCCACAAGCTATCTGGAGCACGCGGTCGATTTCGATGGCGACGGCCGTCGCAACATATGGGCTTCCATTCCCGACAGCTTGGCCTCCATCGCCAACTATCTCGTCCACAAGGGGTGGCAGAGGGGACGCAGCTGGGGTTACGAGGTCGCCATTCCGGAGGGCGTCTCCTGTGCCCAGGAAGGGCCGGACCGTGCGCAGCCTCTCGCCGCCTGGGCGGCGACAGGTATCCGACGCATCTCCGGCAAACCGTTTCCGGACCGTGAGGCGACGGCTCCCGCGATGATGCTGGTTCCGGCGGGGACACATGGACCCGAATTCCTGGTCACACCGAACTTCTATGTACTCAAGGAGTATAACAACTCCGATCTCTACGCGCTCTTCATCGGCAACCTCGCCGATCGCATCGCCTATGGCAGCGGTCCTTTCGTCGGCAAGTGGGGTGACGTCGGAAAGATGTTGCGCTCCGACGTGCTGACCATGCAGAACACGCTGGTCGCAAAGGGCTATGACGTCGGCAAGATCGATGGCCTGCCCGGCTACAAGACCCGCAGGTCGCTCGGCGAGTGGCAGGCGAAGGGCGGTCTGCGGCCGACCTGTTTCCCCGACGAGAGCCTGAAGGCGAAGCTTCGCTGACGATCCTCAGTGCGGCTCGATGTGCGTCTGGTGGAAAACGTCATCGGCCGGGGGAATACCCTGCCGCTCGATCATCCGATGAACGCGGGGCTTTGAAGGACCCCGGTGAAGAGCGAGCAGGCGGTCGCTCGTTTCCGCGTCCGCCTTTGTCCGCCGCTGGTTATGACGCACATAATCCACCCAGGTCGGTGTGTGATAGGTCTCGGTCCAGACCTCAGGATTTTCGAGATCGCGCATCAGCGCCCAGTTGCGGGCGCCATCACGAAGACGAATCCGGCGCCTTTCGACCATCAACGAAAGGAATTCGTGCACGTCGTCGTCGTCGATCTCGTAATCGATCTGCACGACGATGGGACCGCTACGCGGCTTTACATCTAGCCGAAGTTCCGGTTCGTTGAAGCGGTTGAGCGGATCGAGATCGAGCGATGCAAAAGGCGGCATTGGCAGCCGGAACCCGATTGCAACGCCGACAATCATCACCAGTGCAGACGCAAGGAGGGCATGTCCGACGCTGTTGGTTTCGGCCACGTGACCCCAGAGCCAGCTGCCTGTCGCCATGCCGCCGAAGGTGGCCGTCTGGTAGAGGGAGAGTGCCCGACCGACCACCCAGCGCGGCGTAGAGAGCTGCACAACCGTATTGAAGAGCGAAAGTGCGAGGACCCAACAGGCACCGGCAAGCAGAAGGGCCGCCCCTGTGAGCCAAGCTGACCCGCTGATGCCGACGACTGCCGTGCTCAGGGCGAAACCTGCGAACGACGATCGCACGATGTCCTCGCTCGAAAGGAGTTCCCGCAGCCGGGCACTCGATAGCGCACCTGCGATCGCACCTGCGCCAAAGGCACCCAGCAGAATGCCGTAGGTGAGCGGCCCACCTGCGACCATGTCACGGGCGACCACCGGCAGGAGCGCGAGGATCGCGACCGCCGTCAGACCGAAGACGAAACTGCGGAAAAGCACCTTCATAATATTCGGCGACATCGCGACATAGCGAAGTCCCGCAGAGATGGCGGCACCCAGCTGCTCGCGAGGCAAGGTCGTCTGCGGAACTTCCGGACGCCAGCGATAGAGCGCATAGGCGAGCGGCAGGTAACTGAAGGCGTTCACGAGGAACGCTGCAGCAGCGCCAAATGCGGCGACGATCATGCCCCCGAGCGCCGGCCCGACACTTCGGGTAATGTTGAAGCCCATACTGTTCAAGGCGACGGCAGCCGGGAGATCGCCTCGCGGCACCATATCGCCGACGGAGGCCTGCCAGGACGGATTGTTAAGCGCCGTGCCGCTGCCGATCAGGAACGTAAAGAACAGCAGCGACCACGGAGAAATCTGTCCGACAAAGGCAAAGACAGCGAGCAAGACCGAACCGGCCAGCATGAAAAACTGCGACAGCAGCATGACCTTGCGGCGATCAAAGCTGTCGGCGACGGCCCCGGAAAGCAATGAGAACAGCATGATCGGCAAGGTGTTGGATGCCTGTACAAGGGCGACCATATTCTCCGAGCGGGAAATGGACGCCATCAGCCAGGCTGCGCCCACGCCCTGGATGAGACCGCCGAGATTCGACGAGATGCTTGCAAGCCAGATCGTCCGGTAGAATTCGTTCTTCAGTGGCGCCAAGGGCGACTTGCGGTCCGACACGTCCTGTTCACCTGTGACTTTCAAAGCGGAGCGGGCCACTATATGCAAATCTGAAGCACGCTGCCTATCTCTCGCGATCTCGAACGAGAAAATAGCATCGGGACGACGTGGTTCCTCGCAAAGCTTGCATTTGCGCGCAAGCAAGCGTATATCGTGCCTAAATTCTTGATCGATAGATGAAGAGTGGGGCCGCAAGGACCCGCTCTTTTTTGTTAGCGGTCGGGAAAGCTGCAGAATTCATCCAGGAGGATGACGCGTGTCGGAACAAGTACCGGCGCCGCAGGACCGCGAGCCGCGCATTGTCACGGAAACCGGTCTGGATCGGCGCATCGCTGAAATCATTGAGCCCGTGGCCGTTGCCATGGGCTTCAAGCTGGTGCGGGTTCGGCTCCTGAACCAGAACGGCCTTACCCTCCAGATCATGGCCGAACGCAACGACGGCACCATGACGGTCGAGGATTGCGAAGAGCTCTCGATGGCGGTTTCGCCGGTTCTCGACGTCGAAGATCCGGTCGACAAGGCCTATCATCTGGAAGTATCCTCCCCGGGTATCGACAGGCCGATGGTGCGCAAGTCCGATTTCGAGCGCTGGCAGGGCCATCTCGTCAAATGCGAAACGTCGATTCTGGTCGACAACCGCAAACGGTTCCGCGGAAAGATCACGGCAGTGGACGGGGACGGTTTTACCATCGAGCGAGACCAGATCGCATATGGCGAGGAGCCGCGCGTAACCATCCCGTTCACAGCGCTGGCGGAAGCGAAGCTGATCCTGACGGATGATCTTATCCGCGATGCGCTGAAGGCCGACAAGGCCGCTCGAGCCCAGGCGGCGAACGAGAACGACGACGAAACCCCGATAGACTAACCGCCTCGAGGGCCAAGCCCCGGCAGTGAAGACGGAGACATAAGACAATGGCAGTCAGTGCTAACCGGCTCGAGCTCTTGCAGATCGCTGACGCGGTCGCGCGTGAGAAGGTGATCGACCGCGAAATTGTGCTCGCCGCTATGGCCGATGCAATCCAGAAAGCCGCTCGCTCGCGCTACGGCTCAGAAACCAACATTCGCGCCGATATCAACTCCAAGACCGGCGAGATCCGTCTGCAGCGCCTTCTTGAAGTTGTCGAGAAGGTCGAGGACTATTCCACACAGATTGCTCTCGAGCTTGCCCGTGACCGCAATCCGGACGCCAAGATCGGTGACTTCATCGCTGATCCGCTGCCGCCGATGGATTTCGGCCGCATCGCCGCCCAGTCCGCCAAGCAGGTTATCGTACAGAAGGTGCGAGAAGCCGAACGGGATCGCCAGTACGACGAGTTCAAGGATCGCGTCGGCGAAATCGTCAACGGCACCGTCAAGCGTGTCGAATACGGCAATGTGATCGTCGATCTCGGCCGCGGCGAAGGCATCATCCGCCGCGACGAGATGATCCCGCGCGAGACCTTCCGCTATGGCGACCGCGTGCGCGCCTATGTCTACGACGTACGCCGCGAACAGCGCGGTCCGCAGATCTTCCTGTCGCGTACCCATCCGCAGTTCATGGTGAAGCTCTTCACCATGGAAGTGCCGGAAATCTACGACGGCATCATCCAGATCAAGTCGGTTGCCCGCGACCCGGGCTCGCGTGCCAAGATCGCCGTCATTTCGAATGACTCGTCGATCGACCCGGTCGGCGCGTGTGTCGGTATGCGAGGCTCGCGCGTCCAGGCCGTCGTCGGCGAGTTGCAGGGCGAGAAGATCGACATCATCCCCTGGAGCCAGGATCCGGCTTCCTTCATCGTCAATGCGCTGCAGCCTGCCGAGGTTTCGAAGGTCGTTCTCGACGAGGATGCCGAGCGCATCGAGGTCGTCGTTCCGGACGAGCAGCTTTCGCTGGCCATCGGTCGTCGCGGCCAGAACGTCCGCCTCGCCTCCCAGCTCACCGGCTGGGACATCGACATCATGACTGAGCAGGAAGAATCCGAACGTCGTCAGAAGGAATTCAACGAGCGCACCAACCTCTTCATGGATGCACTCGACGTCGACGAGATGATCGGCCAGGTGCTCGCCTCCGAAGGTTTCGCCCAGGTCGAGGAACTCGCCTATGTCGATCTCGACGAAATCGCATCGATCGAGGGCTTCGACGAGGACACCGCCCAGGAAATTCAGTCGCGCGCCCGCGATTATCTGGAAAAGATCGAGGCGGAAATGGACGCCAAGCGCAAGGAACTCGGCGTTTCCGACGACCTGCGCCAGATCGACGGCATGACGGCCCAGATGATGGTGGCCCTCGGCGAGGACGGCATCAAGACGATCGAGGACTTCGCCGGCTGCGCAGCCGACGATCTCGTCGGCTGGAGCGAGCGCAAGGATGGCGAAACCAAGAAGTTCGAGGGGCTGTTCTCGAAGTTCGACGTTTCTCGCGCGGAAGCCGAAAACATGATCGTTCAGGCCCGGTTGGCGGCCGGCTGGATCACCGAGGAGGATCTTGCCGCTGAGGTCGTGGACGAAGAAGCGGAAGAAGCGGCCGAGGACGAAGACAAGGCCGAATGATGCGAGGCGATGCGCCGGAAGGCTTGCCGAATGACGATGCCATTGAGAGTGCGGACATGAACGGCCGCACGTGCATCGTCACGCGGCAGAGCGGAACGCCGGAGACGCTGATCCGTTTTGTCGCCGGTCCCGACGGCAGCGTCGTCGCGGATTTGAAGCGGCAGCTTCCCGGTCGCGGATGCTGGGTTTCGGCAAGTCGCGAGGCGGTCGACAAGGCGGTAGCGAAGAAGCTTTTCGCGCGCGCGCTGAAGGCGGATGTGAAGGCTGATCCTGATCTCGGCCAACGCGTGGACCGCCTGCTCGTCGCCCAACTTGCAGGGATGATGAACATGGCCCGCAAGGCGGGCCAGTTCATCACCGGCAATGCAAAGGTCGACTTGGCGGTTCGCAGCGGCGAGGCCATCGCGGTGTTTCATGCGGCAGATGCTGCAGCCGACGGTGTGAGAAAGATCGACCAGGCCCGCAAGGCCTGGCACCTCGGAATGGGAACCGATGCGGAGATACCCTCCTTTCGTCTCCTGTCCGAGGCGGAAATGGAAGAACTGATGGGCCAGAATGCTTTTATCCATGCTGCGGCGCTTGCAGGGCAGGCGGGTGAAGGTGTAGTGAAACGCGCAAACCTGCTCAAGACGTATCGCGGCGGCGCGCCGCTAACGACGGGTGGCGCCGGCCAGAAACCACAATGACGCGGTCACCGGCTCGGCCGGCCACTGCATCGATGAACAGGAATTGAGCGACGCGGTCGATGCAGGACATCCGGCCACGCTCGAAGGAACGGGAACGGAATGACCGACAACAAAGACGACAAGACACTCAGCGTAACGGGCAAGAAGACTCTCACCCTGAAACCTTCGGGGGTGAGCCAAGGCACCGTGCGCCAGGATATCGGTCGCGGTCGCACGAAGGCGGTTGTGGTCGAGACGCGTAAACGGCGCCTGACCCGCCCCGAAGACGAGAAGGCTTCCGCTCCTGTCCCGCAGGCACGCCCCGCGGAGCCGGCTCCGGCTGCCCCGCGGCCGGCCGCGCCCGCTCCGCGCGTTCACCAGCCGAGCGCACCGCAGCAGCGCCCACCTCAGCCGCAACAGCCCGTTCGTCAGGAGCGCCCGAGAGGTGCCGTCCTTCACGACCTGTCCGCCGGAGAGATGGAAGCGCGTCGCCGCGCCCTCGTGGAGGCACAGGCTCGCGAGGTCGAGGAAGCCAAGCAGCGCGCCATCGACGAAGCGCGCCGCAAGGAGGAAGCGGAAGAGGCTGCCCGCCGTGCCGCCGAGGACGCCGCGCGTCGTGCGGTGGAAGTAAAGGAAGAAGGGGCGCAGGCACAGGAAGTCGAAGCTCCGGCGGCGGCAGCAGCTCCTGTTCGTCCTGCCGAAGTTCGTCCCGCCGCCCCGCGCCCCGCAGCGCCTTCAGCTCCTGTCTTCGGCCGCAGCCGGAAGGAGGAGGAAGAGGAAGAAGAACGCGGAGCCGCTCGTGGCCCTGCGCGTGGCAAGGTTGTCGCGCCGGCCCCGGCAAAGGTTCCCGCCCGGCCCAAGGGTGAAGACGATCGCCGGCGTGGAAAGCTGACGGTCACCACGGCCGATGTGGACGAGGAAGGCGCGCCGTCGCGCGGCCGGTCGCTCGCATCGATGCGCCGCCGCCAGGAAAAGTTCCGCCGCAGCCAGATGCAGGAACCGCGCGAGAAGATCGTGCGCGAGGTCGTGCTGCCGGAGACCATCACCATCCAGGAACTGTCGCAGCGTATGTCCGAACGCGCGGTCGACGTCATCAAGTACCTGATGAAAGAAGGCCAGATGATGAAGCCCGGCGACGTCATCGACGCCGACCTGGCAGAAATCATCGCGACCGAATTCGGCCACACCGTCAAGCGGGTCTCCGAGTCCGACGTCGAGGAAGGCATCTTTGACGTTGCCGACGAGGAAGGCGAACTGCTTCCGCGTCCGCCGGTCGTCACCATCATGGGCCACGTCGACCACGGCAAGACCTCGCTGCTCGACGCCATCCGCAACGCCAATGTGGTGGCAGGCGAAGCCGGTGGCATCACCCAGCACATCGGCGCCTATCAGGTCGAGCAGAACGGCCAGAAGATCACCTTCATCGACACGCCCGGTCACGCCGCTTTCACGGCGATGCGTGCCCGTGGCGCGCAGGCGACCGATATCGCCATCCTTGTCGTTGCGGCCGATGACAGCGTGATGCCGCAGACGATCGAATCGATCAATCACGCCAAGGCGGCCGGCGTTCCGATCATCGTTGCGATCAACAAGATCGACAAGCCGACGGCAAATCCGCAGAAGGTCCGCACGGAACTGCTGCAGCATGAAGTCTTCGTCGAATCCATGGGCGGTGAAGTTCTCGACGTCGAGGTCTCGGCGAAGAACGGAACCAATCTCGACAAGCTGCTCGAGGCGATCCTGCTGCAGGCCGAAATCCTCGACCTCAAGGCCAATCCGAACCGCACGGCCGAAGGTACGGTGATCGAAGCCGAACTCGACCGCGGCCGCGGCGCCGTCGCGACTGTCCTCGTGCAGAAGGGTACGCTTCGCCCCGGCCAGATCATCGTCGCCGGCGACCAGTGGGGACGCGTGCGCGCGCTCGTCAACGACAAGGGCGACCACGTCAAGGAAGCCGGTCCGGCTATGCCGGTCGAGGTTCTCGGTCTTTCCGGCACGCCGGCAGCCGGCGACAAGTTCGCCGTCGTCGAGAACGAGGCCCGCGCTCGCGAGATCTCCGAGTACCGTCTGCGTCTGGCACGCGACAAGGCGGCAGCTCGCCAGTCGGGTTCTCGCGGTTCGCTCGAACAGATGATGAGCCAGCTTCAGACCTCCGGCATGAAGGAGTTCCCGCTGGTCATCAAGGGCGACGTGCAGGGTTCGATCGAGGCGATTGCCGGCGCGCTGGACAAGCTCGGCACCGAGGAGGTGCGTGCGCGCATCGTCCACTCGGCGGTCGGCGGCGTCACCGAGTCCGACATCTCGCTTGCCGAGGCGTCGAACGCTGCCATCATCGGCTTCAACGTCCGCGCAAACACGCAAGCCCGTCAGGCGGCTGAACGTGGCGGCATCGAGATCCGCTACTACAACATCATCTACGACCTGGTGGATGACGTGAAGGCGGCGATGTCGGGTCTTCTCTCGCCGGAACGGCGCGAGACCTTCCTCGGCAACGCAGAGATCCTCGAGGTCTTCAACATTACCAAGGTCGGCAAGGTCGCGGGTTGCCGCGTTACCGAAGGCAAGGTCGAGCGTGGCGCAGGTGTCCGGCTGGTACGCGACAACGTCGTCATCCACGAAGGCAAGCTCAAGACGCTCAAGCGCTTCAAGGACGAAGTCTCGGAAGTACCTGTCGGGCAGGAATGCGGCATGGCTTTCGAGAACTACGAAGACATTCGTGCCGGAGACGTTATCGAGTGCTTCCGCGTGGAGCACGTTACGCGCACGCTCTAAAGCCGGCGATCACAATCCGAACAAGTTGCGGGCGCCGGCGATCCGGCGCTCGCTTTGTTTAAGGCAGGATGACGATGACCAGACCAACCTCTTCCGCTCCATCCCAGCGCATGCTCCGCGTCGGAGAACAGGTTCGCGCCGCGATCACCCAGGTTCTGCAGCGCGGCGAAGTACGCGACCCACTGATCGAAAAGACCGTGATTTCCATCTCCGAAGTCCGCATGTCGCCGGATTTGAAGATTGCCACGGCCTATGTGACGCCGCTCGGCGTCCCCGACCACAATGCGGTCATCGATGCGCTGAACCGCAATGCGAAGTACATTCGTGGCCGCCTCGGCCCGCAATTGCGGCAGATGAAGTACATGCCGGAAGTTCGCTTCCGCGACGATACCAGTTTCGACAACTACCAGAAGATCGATGCGCTGCTGCGCTCGCCCGAAGTCAGCCGAGATCTCGACGCCGACCGCGACGACGAACAAGAATAGAGACGCATGTCCAAGCCTCGCAAGCCCAAGGGCCGCCCCGTTTCGGGCTGGCTGATCCTCGACAAGCCTGCCGATTTCGGTTCAACGGAAGCGGTTTCCAAAATCAAGTGGCTGTTCAACGCCCAGAAGGCCGGCCACGCCGGCACGCTCGATCCGCTCGCCTCGGGCATGCTTCCGATTGCGCTCGGTGATGCGACGAAAACCGTCCCTTATGTCATGGACGGCAGAAAGATCTACGAATTCACCGTCACGTGGGGCGAAGAGCGCTCGACCGACGATCTCGAAGGCGACGTAACGCAGACATCCACGGCTCGGCCGACCGAAGAGGCGATACGGACGCTACTGCCACGGTACACCGGCGTCATCTCTCAGGTGCCCCCGCAATTCTCAGCGATCAAGATCGCCGGCGAACGCGCCTACGACCTCGCCCGCGACGGCGAGACCGTCGACATCCCGTCGCGCGAGGTCGAGGTTCACCGCCTGACATTGCTGACGTGCGAGAAGGACCAGGCACATTTCGAGGTGGAATGCGGCAAGGGCACCTATGTGCGCTCGCTTGCCCGCGATTTCGGCCGTGACCTCGGTTGCTACGGCCATATCTCTCTCCTCCGCCGCACCTATGTCGCCCCCTTTGCGGAAGAAACCATGGTTCCGCTGGCAGACCTTGTCGCACTGGAAAAGATCGAGGACCGCGACGAGCGGCTGGCGGCGCTGGACGAGTTTCTCATCGACACCAGCGAGGCGCTTGCCGCCTTGCCGCAGATCAGGGTGAGCGAGGATCAGGCGCATCGTCTTCGCATGGGCAATCCGATCATCCTGCGCGGTCGCGATGCACCAGTTGCCGAACCGGAAGCGGTGGCGCTTGCCGCTGGGAAGCTGGTCGCAATCGGCGAGATTGCCGGCGGAGAGTTTCATCCGCGGCGGGTTTTTACCTGAAGCTACAGCCTGTAATCAGCGCTTCCAATTCTCGCCTGAATGGTTTATAGGCAGCGCCAGCATGGCGGTCCGTCCACCTGCTTTTCATGGCCAATGCTGGACGACATCTCGGCATATGGCGTCTTCTCTCCTGACATTGAAAGGATACTGCGATGTCGATTACTGCAGAGCGCAAGGCTGCCCTGATCAAGGAATACGCGACCAAGGAAGGCGACACGGGTTCGCCGGAAGTACAGGTCGCGATCCTGACCGAGCGGATCAACAACCTGACGGAACATTTCAAGGGCCACAAGAAGGACAACCACTCCCGCCGTGGCCTTCTGACCCTGGTTTCCAGCCGTCGTTCGCTTCTTGACTACCTCAAGAAGAAGGACGAGGCCCGCTACAACGGCCTGATCGCTCGCCTGGGCATTCGCCGCTAACATGTTCCGGCGGACTTCCTTGCGGAGGTCCGCCGGCTTTCTATCGGGACTTGTGTCTCGAAGGCCCGGCCGGAGCGAAATTGCTCCCGGGCAGCAACATAGGGCGGACCGGATGGGCCGGTGCCGCCAGAACCAACCGATGACCTGTCATGGGGCAGGATTGCCGGGTGCTTTTTGCCAGGATGGTCTGGCACGCGCAACGAGGCTTCGGCTTCGAGAGCGAACAGGGCGTGATGGCGCGGAATATCGTACCGCTGACGCCATGCGCCACCTGAAAAGCTTCCTGCTGTCTTGCCCGTGATACGTCAGCATTCCCGCGGCCGCGACGGCCTGTTCCGCAAGAAGGAACATGAGCGCTGCTTTCCGCGGAGAAGGAAAAGGCAATGTTTGACATTCATAGCGTAGAAATCGAGTGGGCAGGCCGCCCGCTGAAGCTCGAAACCGGCAAGATCGCCCGTCAGGCCGACGGTGCCGTTCTCGCCACCTACGGCGAAACCGTCGTTCTCGCGACCGTCGTTTCGGCCAAGGCGCCGAAGGCCGGCCAGGACTTCTTCCCGCTCACCGTCAACTACCAGGAAAAGACCTATGCCGCCGGCAAGATCCCAGGCGGTTACTTCAAGCGCGAAGGTCGTCCTTCCGAGAACGAAACGCTCGTTTCCCGCCTGATCGACCGTCCGATCCGCCCGCTCTTCCCGGAGGGCTACAAGAACGATACGCAGGTCGTCGTCACCGTCATACAGCATGACCTCGAAAATAACCCCGACATCCTGTCTATGGTCGCCACCTCGGCTGCGCTCACGCTCTCCGGCGTACCCTTCATGGGCCCGATCGGCGGCGCTCGCGTCGGCTACATCAACGGTGAATATGTTCTGAACCCGCATCTCGACGAGATGGACGAATCGAGCCTCGATCTCGTTGTTGCCGGCACCCAGGACGCGGTGCTGATGGTCGAATCGGAAGCGAAGGAATTGCCGGAAGACGTCATGCTCGGCGCCGTCATGTTCGGCCATCGCGGCTTCCAGCCGGTCATCGATGCGATCATCAAGCTCGCCGAAGTCGCCGCCAAGGAGCCGCGCGAATTCGAGCCGGAGGATCACTCCGCTCTCGAATCCGAAATGTTGTCGATCGCCGAAGCCGAACTGCGTGACGCCTACAAGATCACGCAGAAGGCCGAGCGTTACGCCGCTGTCGATGCCGTCAAGGCCAAGGTGAAGGCTCACTTCCTTCCCGAAGAAGGCGAAGCCAAGTACTCGGCCGAAGAAGTCGGCGCCGTCTTCAAGCACCTGCAGGCGAAGATCGTTCGCTGGAACATTCTCGACACCAAGAGCCGCATCGACGGCCGCGATCTCGAGACCGTTCGCCCGATCGTCGCAGAAGTCGGTATCCTGCCGCGCACGCATGGTTCGGCTCTCTTCACCCGCGGTGAAACCCAGGCCATCGTCGTTGCCACGCTCGGCACCGGGGAAGACGAGCAGTATGTCGATAGCCTGACCGGTATGTACAAAGAAAACTTCATGCTGCACTATAACTTCCCGCCCTATTCGGTCGGTGAGACGGGTCGCATGGGCTCCCCGGGCCGTCGCGAAATCGGCCATGGCAAGCTCGCCTGGCGCGCAATCCACCCGATGCTGCCGACCGCCGAGCAGTTCCCCTACACGTTGCGCGTGGTTTCCGAGATCACGGAATCGAACGGTTCGTCTTCGATGGCGACCGTCTGCGGCACCTCGCTCGCTCTCATGGACGCTGGCGTTCCGCTGTCCAAGCCCGTCGCCGGTATCGCCATGGGCCTGATCCTCGAAGGTGATCGCTTCGCCGTTCTTTCTGACATCCTCGGCGACGAAGACCACCTCGGCGACATGGACTTCAAGGTCGCCGGCACGGCAGATGGCATCACCTCGCTGCAGATGGACATCAAGATCGCCGGTATCACCGAAGAGATCATGAAGGTTGCACTCGGCCAGGCGCAGGGCGGCCGCAAGCACATCCTCGGCGAAATGGCGAAGGCCATTACCGAGAGCCGCGGCCAACTCGGCGAATTCGCGCCGCGCATCGAAGTTATGAACATTCCGGTCGACAAGATCCGCGAAGTTATCGGCTCCGGCGGCAAGGTCATCCGCGAAATCGTCGAAAAGACCGGCGCGAAGATCAACATCGAAGACGACGGTACCGTCAAGATCGCCTCGTCTTCCGGCAAGGAGATCGAGGCTGCCCGCAAGTGGATCCACTCCATCGTGGCAGAGCCGGAAGTTGGTGCAATCTACGAAGGAACGGTCGTCAAGACCGCAGACTTCGGCGCGTTCGTCAACTTCTTCGGCGCTCGCGACGGTCTCGTCCACATTTCGCAGCTTGCTTCCGAGCGCGTCGCCAAGACGACCGATGTCGTCAAGGAAGGCGACAAGGTCTGGGTCAAGCTCATGGGCTTCGATGAACGCGGCAAGGTCCGCCTGTCGATGAAGGCCGTGGACCAGGCGACCGGCAAGGAAATCGTTGCCGAGAAGAAGAAGGACGAAGGCGAGGCTGCCGAATAAGCACGTTTCGTCCCCGATCCGAGGCGCGGGAGAAATTCCGCGCCTTTTTCGTTCGCCGAGAGAGAAGACCGAGCCATGAGCCGCGATACCCTGAAGACCCTGTTCCACCCATTCGCTTCCGACGTGTTGTCGATGCCGCAGGCAGGAGAGCGCTTTCTGTTCCTGGGTGCTGAAGCCGGCGTTGCCCCTCCGAGCGGCTTCGCGGCGGCGATCGTCGCGGTGCAGGGGCTACGCCCGGCTTTCCTTCAGCTGGAGGCTACAGGCGCCGAGCCACTGCCTCTGCCGGAAGGAGACGGCTACGACGGAGCTCTGGTCCTGTGCGGAAAACATCGCGGCGAGAACGAGAACCGGATTGCCGAGGCATTGAAGCGCACAAAAACGGGCGGCCTCATCGTCGTGGCAGGCGGCAAGGAGGATGGCATTCAGCCGCTGCGCAAGCGCCTTGATGCGCTCGGGCTCGTTGTAGATCATATGCCGAAGTACCATGGTGTGGCGCTGTGGTTCGTTGTTCCCGAGGAGCGGTCGGCGACCGTCGGCATGCTCGAGGCGGCCCATGTCACGGTTGACGGCCGTTTTCGCACCGTTGCCGGCATGTTCTCCCACGACCGCATCGATGCCGGTTCGGAGCTGCTCGCAGGTCGCCTGCCGGAAAACTTCGACGGCAATGCTGCCGATCTCGGAGCCGGTTGGGGCTACCTTTCCGTCATGCTTGCGGAGCGCTCCCCCCGGGTCAACCGTATCGACCTCTTCGAAGCCGATTACCAAGCGCTCGAATGCGCCAAGGCCAACATGGCGGCGAACTGCCCGGACGTCTCTGCACGTTTCTTCTGGCAGGATCTCGCGCGCGAGCCGATCAGGGAGAAATACGACCTGGTCATCATGAATCCGCCCTTCCACGAGGGACACGCAGCCGAACCATCGCTCGGCAAAGCGTTGATCACCGCCGCCAGTCAGGCACTGCGTGGCGGTGGAATGCTGATGCTCGTCGCCAACCGAGGCCTACCCTACGAGGCGACGCTCGGCGAGAGCTTTCGCGAACACGGAGAGACCTGTCGTAACGCCCGCTACAAGGTTCTGTGGGCCAAGAAGTAAAGGCCAAACGGCTCATCCGATGAAACGGCAGAAGCCCGGCGCTGCGATCAGCGCCGGGCTTCTCTATTCTTCGCCTTTCCGGGAATCTATTCCGTATCGGCCTTATTCAGGAATTCGACAGTCGGCATCGATGTGATGTTGTAGCCGGAGTCGACGTAGTGGATCTCTCCGGTCACGCCACGCGAGAGATCGGACAGGAGGTAGAGAGCAGAACCGCCCACGTCTTCGATCGTCACCGTCCGGCGGAGCGGTGAATTTTTCTGCTGCCAGGACAGCATCGCGCGGGCGTCGGCGATGCCTGCACCGGCAAGCGTCCGGATCGGGCCGGCAGAGATGGCGTTGACCCGGATGCCGCGCGGACCATAATCGCCGGCGAGATAGCGCACGGACGCCTCCAGCGCTGCCTTGGCAACACCCATGACGTTGTAGTTCGGCATGATACGAACCGAACCGCCATATGTCAGCGTCAGCATCGAGCCACCGTCAGACATGATCTCCGCCGCTCGTTTGGCGATTTCCGTGAACGAGAAGCACGAGATGACCATCGTGCGCACGAAATTCTCACGCGAGGTGTCTGCGTAGAGCCCTTTCAGTTCGTTCTTGTCGGAGAAGCCGATCGCATGAACAACGAAATCCAGCTTTCCCCAGCGCTCCTTCAGGGCCGCGACAACTGCGTCGACAGAAGCGAGATCCTCCACGTCGCAAGGCAGGAGGAAATCCGAACCGAGTTCGGCGGCAAGCGGCTTCACGCGCTTACCGAGAGCTTCGCCCTGGTAAGTGAAGGCGAGTTCGGCGCCGGCACCGGCAAGCGCCTTGGCGATACCCCAGGCGATGGAGTGGTTGTTCGCGACGCCCATGATGAGGCCGCGTTTTCCCTGCATAGAGGCAATCATTCCGTTATCCATTGTGACGCTGGAACACGAGCGTGGCGTTGGTGCCGCCGAAGCCGAAGGAGTTCGACAGAACGGTGTCGATCTTGGCGTTGTCAATCCGCTTGCGGACGATCGGGACACCGTCGAATTCCGGGTCCAGTTCGCTGATGTGCGCGCTCTCGCCGATGAAGCGTTCCTGCATCATCAGAAGCCCGTAGATCGACTCCTGGACGCCGGCAGCGCCCAGCGAATGACCAGTCAGCGACTTGGTCGACTGGATATGCGGGATCTTTGTCCCGAACACTTCGCGGATCGCACCGATTTCCTTGGAGTCACCGACCGGTGTCGACGTGCCGTGGGTGTTGATGTAGTCGATCTCCCCCTTCACCGTCGAGAGTGCCTGCCGCATGCAGCGGATGGCGCCTTCACCCGACGGTGCGACCATGTCGTAGCCGTCCGAGGTCGCTCCGTAACCGACGATTTCCGCATAGATCTTGGCACCGCGGGCCTTGGCGTGTTCCAGCTCCTCCAGAACGAGAACGCCGGCGCCGCCGGCGATAACGAAGCCGTCACGCGAGACGTCATAGGCACGTGATGCACTGCCGGGCGCATCGTTGAACTTCGAAGACATCGCACCCATGGCGTCGAAGAGATCCGACATAGTCCAGTCGAGATCCTCATGGCCACCGGCGAACATCACGTCCTGCTTGCCCCACTGGATCATTTCGGCCGCGTTGCCGATGCAATGCGCCGAAGTCGAGCAAGCCGACGAGATCGAATAGTTTACGCCATGGATCTTGAACCAGGTGGCGAGCGTCGCCGACGCGGTCGACGACATGGCCTTGGGCACGGCAAACGGACCGATGCGCTTCGGGCTGTTGTTCTGGCGGGTGATGTCGGCCGCCTCGACGATGGTGCGCGTGGACGGACCGCCCGAGCCCATGATGATGCCGGTGCGTTCGTTACCGCTGATGTCGGATTCCTCAAGTCCCGAATCGGCGATCGCCTGCTTCATCGCGACGTGGTTCCATGCCCCCCCCTGAGAGAGGAAGCGCATCGCGCGGCGATCAACAAGATCGGTGGGGTCCAGCGTGGGCTTCCCCCAGACCTGGCAGCGGAAACCGTGCTCGGCAAAATCGGGAGAGAAGGAGATTCCGGACTTCGCATTGCGCAGGGATTCCGTAACCTCTGCGGCGTCGTTCCCGATGGAGGAAACGATACCCAGACCCGTAACAACTACCCTTCTCATCTCAACAGACCTTCTCGTTATCACAATTGGACGGTGCCTGAGATCAGGCCGTCTTATCCTTCGACAAACCTACGCGAAGGTCGGTCGCCTGGTAAATGATCTCGCCATCCGCCTTCAACCAGCCGTCGGCGGTCCCCAGCACAAGGCGGCCGCGCATGACCCGCTTGAAGTCGATGCCGTACTCCAAGAGCTTGGTGTGCGGGCGGACCATACCCTTGAACTTCACCTCACCGGTGGAGAGCGCCATGCCGCGACCCTCTTCGCCCAGCCAGCCGAGAAAAAAGCCAGTCAGCTGCCACATGCCGTCGAGCCCAAGGCAGCCGGGCATGATCGGATTGCCCTGGAAGTGGCAGGGAAAGTACCAATCGTCAGGGTGGACGTCGTATTCGGCGCGGACATAGCCCTTGTCGAATGCGCCGCCGGTTTCCGAGATGTCCGTGATACGATGGACCATCAGCATCGGCGGCAGGGGGAGCTGCGCATTGCCGGGGCCGAAAAGCTCGCCGCGACCACAGGACAGGATTTCTTCGTAGTTGTAGCTGGATTGTCTCGGTTTCATTCTTCTTCGTCGTCCCCAGGCTTGCGCGAATGTTGGACCCATAGAGCAAGATAGGGACAAAATGAAGTCCCGCAATCGCCCCTGTCGGCCGTTGGACAGCCTTGCTCCCGCCTCAAGCCGCATATTTCAGCCGTGGCCATACAGGAAGCATCGCGGCGCGGCCAGAGTCAATCGGAGGAAAATACCGTATCTCCGGCGCTCTGCCGCCGTATACCTGCACTGAAGTATTGAAAGCCTCCCGCTTAGAAGTTATATCGCTAAACAAGAAGACCAGCATTCGAGTAGAACCGGAGAGCAACTCCATGATGGCAGAACGCCTCAAGGAAACGGAAGCGAGACTGCGTCGCTCTGGGCTTCGTCCCACGCGTCAGCGCATTGCGCTCGCCAGTCTGCTCTTCGCCAAGGGTGATCGACACCTGACGGTCGAGGAACTGCACGAAGAAGCCCTTGCGGCTGACGTTCCCGTGTCCCTCGCGACCGTCTACAACACCCTGCACCAGTTCACGGAAGCCGGCCTTATCCGCGTGCTCGCCGTCGAAAGCGCCAAGACCTATTTCGACACCAATGTCTCGGACCATCATCACTTCTTCATTGAGGGAGAGAACGAAGTCCTCGACATCCCGGTGAGCAATATCGTGATCGACAACCTGCCGGAACCTCCCGAAGGTCTGGAGATCAGTCACGTCGACGTGGTCATCCGCCTGCGGCAAAAGAGCGCGTAATCCGCCGGTTACCCCCTCATCGCAATACGTCCTCCGGCGATCTGCCGGGCCTCGGTTTGTAGCGTGGAAAGCTCCAGCCGAAGCGCAGGGCACCCCCGCGAATCGCGAAAGCCGTCAGAGCACCAGCCCCGGACGCCACGAAAACCGGCGCTCCAGCGACTGTCGCTCCAGTAAATACACATGCTCCGGCAAGGCCCGCCGTGACGTATATCTCGGGACGAAGCAGAACCGAGGGCTCGCCGGCTATGATATCGCGCAGGATGCCGCCGGCTGCTGCCGTCAGGGTGCCGGTGACGATCGCCACGGTCGGCGAGCCGGAGGCCGCCAGACCTTTGGCAGCACCCATGACGCAATAGGCCGAAAGCCCGATGGCATCGAGCCAGATCAGCAGTCGATAGCGCGATTCGAAGAGGTGTGCGGTGAAGAAGACCAGTGCACCCATCGACACGCAGACGAGAATATAGCCGGGATCGATCACCCAGAAGACCGGCAGACTGCCGAGTACGACGTCCCGCAGCGTGCCGCCGCCAATGCCCGTTACGGCAGCGAGGAACAGGAAGCCGATCACGTCGAGTTCCTTGCGCGATGCCGACAATGCGCCAGTTGCGGCGAAGACGGCCACGCCTGCGTAGTCGAGAAAGCCGAGCAACGTCATCGATAGCCTTTCTGAGTTTCACCTCGGGTCAGGGCGGCACAAGCCAGGGACGTCATCATCCGGTCGATTGCCTCTCATTCGTTCGGACGATTGCCGTGAAACAATTGCTGCTTGCCTTCCTGCAAACTGCGCTTCTGCTTGGCGCGCCTCTTGCGGCCACCGCCCAGCAGAGTCTCGTCAGCGATCCCGAGATCTACGAGAAAGACCACTTTCGCTCCCAATGCAAGGTCGTCGAGTTTGGCGATGGCTTCATCCGACGGCTGGACATCAACAACGACGGGATCATTGACGCGATCTCCGACCACGGCGCGTACACGTGTGACAGTGAACGTGGACCGGCATGCAACGAGGACGGATGCCCCCACAATTTCTACGTCCAGGTCAAGGAGGGCGGCTACCTGCTGATCGCAACCGCGCAGGTCTACGGCTACGACTTCGTCAAGCGGTTCGGCAACATGGTCTTCGTTTTCAAGATGCATCCGCGCTTCTGCGAGAGAACCGACAGCGCGCCGTGCGAGATGACTGTTCGTGTGCGCGGCACGAAGTTCGTGACGATCAGCAAGAAATAGGTCCACGGTAGACACTACGGCAGCACTGACGTCGTCCGTCCAGTCAGATAATAGGCGAGGAGGCCGATCCACTCGCGCATGGCGGTGGCCGTTTGCTGGGCGTTGAGCATCGGCTGCGTGAAGTCGAGGCGCAGGATGGCGCTTCCGCTCGTTCGATAATCAGTCGGCCACGGTGTCACGTCTATCCCCGCCTTGCGAAACAAAGCGAGAGATCGTGGCATGTGGAAGGCGGAAGTGATCAGAAGACATCCCCGCAATGCCGGATCGGCCAGCAGCCGACTGCTGTTGACGACATTCTCGAAGGTCGTTCGCGACGCCGACTCGCTGATCAGGCGACTTTCGCTGATGCCGAAGCCAGAAAAGAAACGTCGGGCGGCGGCGGCGTCACCCTCGTAAGCGCCGCTGAAAGAGCCGTCGCCTCCGGAAACAAGGATGCGCGACTGCGGGAACTTCAATGCAAGGCGCAGCGCTTCGACGAAGCGATCGGCGGCCTGATTCAGCTCAAAACCGCCCCGCGTGGTCGTTACCTCTGTCTCGAAGGCGCCACCGAGGACGATCATGCAACCAACTTGCTCGGGGTCTCGCATCGGTCGCGGAATTTGCGCCTCCAGCCGTTGCAGAGCCACAGTCCCGGCAGAGGTGTAGAGCGTCACGAAGAGCAGGGCCAGAGCCGCACCGACGAAAAGAAGTCCCGCCCGCGATCGACGCGCCGCAACACACGCGGCGCCGGCAAAGGTGGCAAGGAATGCGAGAGACAGTGGCTGGGCGACGATCCAGAACAGCTTCGACAATAGGAACATCGATCTATTACCCATTCGATTTTGGCAAACCGCAAATTCCAGGTTAGCTCAATAAGCTTCGCTCAAGATAACGAAGCGAAAGTAGTCTGAATAAAGCGATTCAAATATGAAGGCGTCGGGCCGGAGATTCCATGCGCTTCGCAATAGACATTCTGGATGAAGCCGGAAACAATCGAATCTATGTCGGCGTCCCCCTCGGTGTGGACGAAGGCAAGCTGCGCGTCCAGCTGAAGGATCGCGAGGCACGCTTCGACGTCACACGCATTACCGACTGGTGCCAGATCGACAGAGGTCAGAGCAACGGCCGCGGAGAGCTCCTCGGCTAGCAATGAAGTGCGTGCGCGCCTCGTCGTCAGCCTGCCTTGTCGTCACCCCTCCTGACAACAAGACCCGAACGGAACATACGGTTGATTGCTCGCAACGCGACGATCGTGTGCGTCAGTGGCACCGAACGGTCACTCGATCACGGAACAGGTTCCTGACGCCCATTTCCGACGCGGCACGGACTCGTCTGCACAACTCAGTGCGGACAATAGGAGTCCAAAAAATCAGATAGAGCCTGCGGGACGAGCCGGACAAAGGGCCGCCGACTTGATGATCATCATCAAACAGGAACCATGCCAGTCGTCCCGTAACTCGGCGACCGTTCTTCAAAGCAGATCGTGAAAAATGGAGGATTTGGTGGAGCTAAGCGGGATCGAACCGCTGACCTCTTGCATGCCATGCAAGCGCTCTCCCAGCTGAGCTATAGCCCCATCAAGGGTCCGGCATCTGCCGGTTCCGGGAACCTTTCGGGCTTCGCTGCCCGGCGGGTGGCGGCTTATTACTTCCGGATTCGGAAGATGGCAAGCCGAAAAATGATCGGCCCGGAAACTTTTATCTCCGGGCCGGTAAACACATGATCAGACGTCGTCGTCGTCGCCGGCCACACCGATGATGCCGGTCATGTCTTCGTCGTCGTCGTCCTCATCCGCCTCGAGGAAGGTGTCGTCGTCGTCATCACCGAGTTCGACATCGTCATCGCCAAGGTCCGGCAGATCATCGCCCGAACCGGCGTCATCAGCATCTTCGAGCGAAACCAATTCGACATCCGTATTCTCGGTATCGACTTCCGCGACTTCCTCCTCCTCGGCCTTTTCCATGATCGAAGCAACAGAGGTTTCTTCGAAATACGACAACGGCCAGGACTTCCCGGTGTAAGGTGATACGATCGGATCCTTGTTCAGATCGTAGAATTTCTTGCCGGTGTCGGGGCAAGTGCGCTTAGTTCCAAGTTCTGCTTTCGCCACTGTCAAAGCCTCTTGAATTCCTGAAGAATAACGGCGTTCGTCGCCAATCCGGCATTCAACCGGTCAAACTGTTAGCCGGTCCCCTTAATCGTTGCAATCTCTCCTGTCAAAGGCAATCTTCGCCCGCGGGTTTCCAGCATTTTGGCGCGGCGGGGATGACCATTCGCGCCACATATGGTAACGACCCGGCGTTTCAGCAATTCCGCCGCCGCATCCGCGGCGCGCCGGCCCCGTGCCGACCCTCGGAGAGCCGCAAAGGACGCCCAGTATGAAGTTGTCTTCTCCGACTTCATTTCCTGATGACGAACATGGGCGTGACGATCGAAGCGCTCGAAAGTGAACGTGAATGACTTCTTCCTTTACCATAGCCATCGACGGTCCGGCAGCCGCAGGCAAGGGAACGCTCTCCCGCCTGATCGCGGCGCATTACGGTTTTCATCACCTCGACACGGGCCTCACCTACCGCGCCACGGCAAAGGCTCTTCTCGACGCCGGCTTGCCGCTCGACGACGAGGCCGTTGCCGAAGAGATCGCACGCGGACTGGACCTCTCGGGACTCGATCGCGCGATCCTTGCCCGGCACGAAATCGGAGAGACTGCATCCAGGATCGCAGTCATGCCTGCTGTTCGTCGCGCGCTCGTCGAGGCGCAACGACGCTTCGCGGCCAAATTGCCCGGCACCGTGCTCGACGGCCGGGATATCGGCACGGTCGTCTGCCCGAACGCGCCGGTGAAACTCTACGTCACGGCCTCACCCGAGGTGCGTGCCAAACGCCGCTTTGACGAGATCGTCACCAGCGGAGGCTCGGCGGTCTTCGACGAGGTTTGCGCCGACGTAAAGAAGCGCGACGAGCGCGACATGGGACGAGCCGACAGCCCGCTACGGCCCGCCGAAGACGCGCACTTGCTTGATACCTCAGAAATGAGTATAGAAGCGGCGTTTCACGCGGCCAAGTCGATCATCGATGCTGCCTTGGCGCAGAAACAGGGATCTGGAAGCCGGTGAGCCGGCTCCATATATGACGGATTTCGCCGACATCGTCGTCCCCGCGCCGGACAGCCCCAAGAGGGCGGGCGAGATGTATGGCAAGTGCAACGCTAACCCCCGGCGCAGACCCGTGCCCTGATGTGGCACGTTTAGGAGATTTCATGTCTGTTTCTACCCCCACGCGGGAGGACTTTGCGGCCCTCCTCGAAGAGTCCTTTGCCAAGACCGATCTTGCCGAAGGCTATGTTGCCAAGGGCATCATCACGGCAATCGAGAAGGACGTCGCCATCGTTGACGTCGGCCTGAAGGTCGAAGGTCGCGTTCCGCTCAAGGAATTCGGCGCACGGGCCAAGGACGGCTCGCTGAAGGTCGGCGACGAAGTCGAGGTCTATGTCGAGCGCATCGAAAACGCGCTCGGTGAAGCCGTTCTCTCGCGCGAAAAGGCTCGCCGCGAAGAAAGCTGGGTCAAGCTCGAAGCCAAGTTCGAAGCCGGCGAACGTGTCGAAGGCGTCATCTTCAACCAGGTCAAGGGTGGCTTCACCGTCGATCTGGACGGCGCTGTCGCGTTCCTGCCGCGCAGCCAAGTCGACATCCGCCCGATCCGCGACGTTACCCCGCTGATGCACAACCCGCAGCCCTTCGAAATCCTCAAGATGGACAAGCGCCGCGGCAACATCGTCGTTTCGCGCCGTACGGTTCTGGAAGAATCCCGCGCCGAACAGCGTTCTGAAATCGTTCAGAACCTCGAAGAAGGCCAGGTTGTCGACGGTGTCGTCAAGAACATCACCGACTACGGTGCGTTCGTCGACCTCGGCGGCATCGACGGCCTGCTGCACGTCACCGACATGGCCTGGCGCCGCGTCAACCATCCGTCGGAGATCCTGTCCATCGGCCAGCAGGTCAAGGTTCAGATCATCCGCATCAACCAGGAAACCCACCGTATCTCGCTCGGCATGAAGCAGCTCGAAGCGGATCCGTGGGACGGCATTGCCGCCAAGTATCCGGTCGGCAAGAAGATCACCGGTACCGTTACGAACATCACCGACTACGGTGCATTCGTCGAGCTGGAACCGGGCATCGAAGGCCTCATCCACATCTCCGAAATGTCCTGGACCAAGAAGAACGTTCACCCCGGCAAGATCCTGTCCACGAGCCAGGAAGTCGACGTTGTCGTTCTCGAAGTCGACCCGTCCAAGCGCCGTATCTCGCTCGGCCTCAAGCAGACGCTGGAAAATCCGTGGCAGGCCTTCGCCTACAGCCACCCGGCCGGCACCGAAGTTGAGGGCGAAGTCAAGAACAAGACCGAATTCGGTCTGTTCATCGGCCTCGAAGGCGATGTCGACGGCATGGTTCACCTGTCGGACCTCGACTGGAACCGTCCGGGCGAGCAGGTCATCGAAGAGTACAACAAGGGTGACGTCGTCAAGGCTGTCGTTCTCGACGTCGACGTCGAGAAGGAACGCATCTCGCTCGGCATCAAGCAGCTCGGCCGCGACTCGGTAGGTGAAGCTGCCGCTTCCGGCGACCTGCGCAAGAACGCAGTCGTTTCCTGCGAAGTCATCGGCATCAACGATGGCGGTATTGAAGTGAAGCTCGTCAACCACGAGGACATCACTTCCTTCATCCGTCGTGCCGATCTCTCCCGCGACCGCGACGAACAGCGTCCGGAGCGTTTCTCGGTTGGTCAGGTTGTCGACGCTCGCGTCACCAACTTCTCCAAGAAGGATCGCAAGGTCATGCTGTCGATCAAGGCTCTCGAGATCGCAGAAGAAAAGGAAGCCGTCGCACAGTTCGGTTCGTCCGACTCCGGCGCTTCGCTCGGCGACATCCTGGGCGCCGCACTCAAGAACCGCGGCAACGCCGAATAAGCGTTCGCGATCTCAGAAGAACGATAACCCGCCGGCCTATCGACCGGCGGGTTTTCTTTTGCCGAAACGCGGAAAGCCACCCTTTCAGGTCAGCATCGACATGGTGAGGTAATGCGCCAGTACCGTTTCCCCGCCGACAGGTGACACCGGATCGGCGATTGCTTCGTCATCGACTTCTTCATCGACGTCGTTCTCGCCGTTGTCCTCTCCACTGGTCTGCCCTGAACCACGCCGTCCATCCGACCCGTCTTCGCCTCGACGGTCGTCCTTCCCGTCCTGCTCGCCGCCCCGGCCGCGTTTCGTCGCCTGTTCGGAAGAGACCGTGTCATCCTCGAATAGGGCGTAGGCGAAGAAGGGGAAGGCCGGATTATCCCGCGGCAGCGTTGCCGCAGACATTCGCCCTTCCACGGTCCCCGGAAGCGGCAGCGGGACGTCGCCCGGCAGCGCCGATTGCGAGCGGACTTCCCCAATTTCGTCGCCGCCGGCTTCCTGACCCAACGATGCCGCTGGCGTAGATGTCTCCGCCTTGCGATCTCGCGCAGCGGCCACGATTGCCATGCGGGCAAGTGTTTCGGCGGGCCCAGCCGTTTGCTCCTCATGCTCCAGCACATGCTTGAGCAGGCGCGCAAGAGCCGCGATGTCCGGATCACCCTCTGGTTCCTCCAGCCAGCCAGGGGACCCCGGGCTCACGTCTGGAGACAAGGCGCCTTCCCCGCCTTCTGGATGGGGTCCAGGAGGCAGCTTGTTTCGCACGGTTGCAAAGGCGCCATCGGTCTCGATCGAGGCGGGCCACCTCCGCGGTTCGGACGTGCTAATCCGAACATCACCTGATCGCACGGTCTGGTCGCGAATAATGTCGCCGGCGTCACCGGCAGGAGCACGCTCGCCCGGTTGCCGACCTTGTAGAGCCACTGTTCGACTAGCGTCTGGTTGCTGCAATGACAGCTGCCGACCGGCTGAAGCAACCGGTGGCGTCTTCGAACGCGATTCATCGAACACAAGCGACCCATATTCCTTCGCCCGACCCGGCAACTCCTCGCGCGTTGCCGTACCCACGACGCTCCCGGGTGACGGTGCTGCGGCAGTGACTCCGCGGACGGCTCCCGCCTCCCGCTGGAAAGATGCTTTAGAAGCAGCCGTCCCGTCTGCCATATCTATCTCGACTCCGGATCCTTCCAGCGAACCGGAGATCGACGGCGACACTCGTCGCGGCTCGAACGATGGCGCCGGTCGGGTGGACCAGGGTGCCTGCTCGCTATTCTGCCTGTAGGATGATACCACGCGCCCCGCTGCGGGATCGGGATCGCTCCCCCGACTCGCTTCGAGGGCGATCGCAGTCGTCGCGGCCTCCGGGCCTGCAGGGTTGTGCAGAGCAGAAAGGACGGTCTCCAAACGGAGCCCCTTTACCAGTTGTGCGAGCTGGCTCCCCAAGGCGCTCCGTTCCTCCTTCGGGAGTCCGTTGATCGCCAATAGAAGGCGCGCGACAAAGCTGCCATTGCTCTCGTTCTCTCCGCGAGAGAGACCAAGTCTTTCTCCCAAGCGATCGGCAAGCCCGGCCAGGTTACCGGCAATGCGCTCTTGGGCCGAAAGGACGAGGATTGCCAGTCGTCCCTCGAGCGACGGGCTCCTCCGGGAGATTGACGCCGTGCCGAGCTCCGCCGAAGTCGAAGGAGACGTCGTCATCCGGCTTGCCTCGCTTCTGCTCCCTGGAAGCGGTGTATCGGCCGCGAAAGAGTGTATGACGCTCGCGGAGGGCAGCATGGGCACTTGTCTCGCATCAGAAAGCGGGGGCTGGAACCATAGCAGTGTCGCGCCGCGCTCATGCGGGCGGATGGCTGATCGCCGGGCGCAGCACGTTTCACGCCGAAGGCGGGGCATCCATCAGACCGATGTGATTCTAAGAAACGTCCGTTAACGAAGTGTTAGCCACAAATCCGGGCGATTGTGCTTGCCTCGTTCGAGTTTGCAGGCGACTCTGCACCGGTTTACCTTGCCGAGGAACGAAGCATGTCTCTGCGTCCGCCCCCTCTGTCGACCTCCGTGGCCGGCGGCAGTCCGCTCAGCGCCCTCGAATACGAGCTCATGGCTGAAAAGGCCGACGCCTTGGCTCGTGCGGGGGTGAGAGTCGAGAAGGCGCTGGAGGCCCTCAGAGCCTGTCCAGCCATCCCGGAAAACGCCAGCGAACGCGGGAGGCTTCTCGAAGAGGCCGCCGACCTCGTCTGGTCATTTCTTGTCCAGCGGGAAATCTGCGGCTTTCGCAGTCAGGCCGACGCGATCAAGCGCTATGATATCCCGTACGAAGTGATGATCCGGCTGGGTGCCGCGAGCAGGCCCACGAAGTGAAAACGACCTTCGTCAGACTTTCCAAACTGCCCGCTGATGGCGGGAGCTGGGAACGCAGCTCGCCAATCGCAAATCAGCTGTGTGCGAAGATATCCGTCTCTTCCCATCCGAGAAGATCGAGTTTGGCCCGCGTGGGCAGGAACTTGAAGCAAGCCTCGGCATGCTCCATCCGGCCGTCTCGGATCAGGCGTTCGGTGAGCTTGTCGCGCAATGCGTGCAGATAGAGCACATCGGATGCCGCATATTCGAGTTGCGCCGGCGAGAGCATTTCGGCCGCCCAATCGGATGACTGCTGTGCCTTCGAGATATCAACCTCGAGCAGCTCCTTGAGATTGTCCTTGAGACCGTGGCGATCGGTATAGGTGCGCGAGAGCCGCGAAGCGATCTTCGTGCAAAAGACCGGTGCGGTCGTTACGCCGAAGGTGTGGAAGAGAACGGCGATATCGAAGCGCCCGAAGTGAAAGATCTTCTGACGTTCCGGATCGGCGAGCATCGCCACGAGATTGGGCGCCTCGGTCTGTCCGGCCGCGATACGAATGATATCCGCCGTCCCGTCACCGGGCGAAAGCTGGACAACGCAAAGCCGGTCTCGCCGCGGCACCAGTCCGAGCGTCTCGGTGTCGATGGCAATCGCGCCCGTATAGCGGCCAGCATCGGCGGCGGATATGTCACCTTCGTGATAGCGGATCGTCGGGGCCATCCATGTCTCCAGCGTGAGCAGTTGTCTTGTTCGGCTGGCTATAGCCCAAAGCGCGTCGTCGCTCTACCGGTTTCGTAATGTCACGATCGCCGCGGTCGACTGACAGGACCTTCTTCGGTGAGCTCGACATAGGCAAGTGTCTGGTCAAGGTGGCTGGCTCGCAACGAGAGCAACTTCTCGGCGTAGCGTAGCCGGATCGTGGCATATGCCGGGTCATCGGCAACGTTCTGCAGTTCCATCGGATCCGTTGCGAGATCGAAGAGCAGAGGCGACAGGCCTGCGAAGTGCACGTACTTGAATGCCTCGTCGCGAATGACGGCGAGATTGCAGCGACTGGAAGGAAGGCCGAAATGGTCCTCTGCAGTGCCCGTTGCGACCTCGCGGAAATCGAACTCCCAGAAGGCGGCATCGCGCCAGCCGGCGGGTTGCGAGTCCTCGATAAACGGCAGAAGTGATGCGCCGTCCTGATGGTTACGCGGTTCGACGCCGAGGCGTTCGCACAGGGTGGGCATGATATCGGCAGCCGAGGTAAAAGCGTCGACCTGTCGCCCGACTGCGGTCGCCTGCGGGTCCCGGACGACAAGCGGAATATGGTAGCTTCCTTCATGGAAGCCGCCCTTTCCGAGAAGCCAGTGATCCCCCATCATCTCGCCGTGGTCGGAGGTGAATATGATGATCGTCTCGTCCCAGCGGCCGCCTTCGCGCAAGGCGGAGAATATTCTTCCGAGTTGCGCATCGACTTCGGCAATCATGCCGAAATAGACGGCACGAATGACATCGAAGTCCTTCTTACTCCAATCGGAAACGAGTCCCGAAGCGCCATAGACGAAGCTCGACTTGCCGAGGAAGTGGTGACCATAGGCAAGCAACGGGTGAAGCGCCCGTTCGTCCTCGCGCCGGGCCGCCCTCGCATAGGCCGGGCCGTCGCCAGGTACAAACATCTCATTGTAAGGAGCCGGAACGCAGAAGGGCGGATGTGGCCGGAGAAATGATACGTGCGCAAACCAGGGCGCGTCCTGTTGCTCCATCCAGCGGAGGAAACTCTCCGCGAGGAAGGCTGTCTGCGTCTCCTCCGCGTCATAGTCCGGCGCCCCGTTGTTCGCATCGCAACCGTCTTTGTCTCCCGTCCGGTGAACGTCGCGGGTGAACGCCGCCCGATGTCCGCGGCTCTGGAGCCAGCTCAGCCAATGCTTCTCGTTCTCGAGCAGGATCTGGCCGGTCGTAAAGCCGGGTAAGACTCCCTCGTAAGTCGTCAGATGCGGATCGTTCCGATGAAGCGTCCTTGGGTCGGGCGAAACGTCGGTGTAGCCAAAGAGGGTCGGATCGTAACCTGCGCGCCGTGCGGCCAGCGCAATGTTGTCGAAACGTGCGTCCAGCGGCGAACCATTACGGCAGACCCGATGATTCATCTGGTAAAGCCCCGTGTAGATCGAGGCCCGTGCGGGCGAGCAGGGGGCGGCGCCAGCGTAGTGCCGCCGGAACAGGACGCCCTCCGCCGCCAGTCGATCGACATTGGGTGTCCGCACCACCGGATGACCGACCGACGAAAGGCAGTCGCCACGCCACTGGTCGGCGGTCACGAGCAAAACATTAGGCTTCATGCGGGAAACACTCCGAGCGATGTATAACAGCGGGCCGGCAGCCGTGCCATTCGCCACAATCCTCTCGATCATCACCTCTGGCAAACGGAAAAATGCAGGTGAGACACGCGATAGGAGGTCAGGCGACGGGCGAGCCATGCGTCTTTGGCAGGTGGGCAACGGCTCAGCCGCGCGTTTTCTTTCCTGCTCGGCCGAATATCCTGTCCGACATTCGCCTTTCTCGGCCCCGATGATGACCGGACACGCAGCATAGATCACAAGCCATGCATGGGTCGCAGTGCTGCATTGCAGCAAATGCGCTGTTCATCCAAAGCGATACGGATATATTTCAGATCATCGAAGCGACGCACTCCTCCTCCCAGCGTCGTCAGATAGGATCGGCAATACTCCTCCTCCTCCCAATTGCCGATCAAGTTTGAGAGCCCAGCGCACCTCCTCCCGCGCTGGGCTCTTTTCATTTTGTCGGCCAACTTCACCATCCTGTAGCCTTTGCATTCGCCGGGCGAGCCGTACCTCGTTCCGCCGCAGGAACTTGCGGGCAGTTGAGCGCGTTCGCTGCTCGACCTATAAGGACGTCGAGACCAAGCGACCACAGCGGGAGGATCAGAAGGGCATGGCTGTAAAATTCGGAACGAGCGGGCTCCGCGGCCTTTCGACCCAACTCGTGGGAAGCGTGTCCGCGCTCTATGCCACGGCCTTTGCCCGGTTCCTCACTGCGTCGGACCATCTGCCAGCCGGCGGCGTGGTGGCGGTGGCTCGTGACTTCCGTGAATCGAGTCCCGAGATTGCTGCAACGGTCATGGCGGCGATCCGGCGGGCGGGTCTCGTCCCGGTCGACTGTGGCTGGATTCCGACGCCCGCGCTCGCACTTTACGCCCAGAAGATCGGTGCGGCGGCAGTCATGGTCACCGGTTCACATATTCCCGCCGACAGAAACGGGATCAAGTTCTACCGGCCGGACGGCGAAATCGACAAGGAGGACGAGGCAGCCATCACTCACCTTGCGGCAGAGCTTGCGCGTGACGAAGCCGCCAACAGGGTCGAAAGAGGAATGGGCGAAAACCAGGAAGCCGCGGCGACGGAGTTGTTTCTGGAACGCAATCTCTCGGTTTTGCCAAGCGGTGCACTCGAGGGCCTGCGGATCGGCGTCTATGAACACAGCAGCGTCGCTCGTGACATGATGACGACTGTCTTCGGACAGTATGGCGCGACCGTCGTTCCACTCGGTCGCTCCGAGACGTTCATCCCGGTCGATACCGAAGCGGTCTCTGCAGAGACGGAGGCCTTGCTCCTGAAATGGTCTGTCGACCACAGGCTCGACGCGATTGTTTCGACCGATGGCGACGGTGACCGCCCGCTGGTGGCGGACGAAACCGGGCGCCCACTCCGTGGTGACCTCCTCGGGCTGGTCACTGCACATTACCTCCATGCAACGACGGTCGTGACGCCCGTTACATCCAATTCCGGCATCGAGTCGATCGGTGGATTCGAGGTGATTCGAACCCGCGTCGGCTCTCCTTTCGTGATAGCCGAGATGAACAGGGCGCTGACCCGAGGCGACAAAGGAGTGATCGGCTTCGAAGCCAATGGTGGCACGATGCTGGGCTCCGCCTTCGAGATCGATGGGCGAGCCATCGCTGCCTTGCCAACCCGCGACAGCTTCCTGCCGGCGCTGGCGATCCTCGGTTCTGCCGTCGCGAACGGATGGTCGCTTTCGCAGCTCGTAGACAGGTACGATCTCCCGATTGCCCTCAGCGACCGAATTGAGAATTTCGCCGCCGAGCGAAGTGCCGCTTTGATGGACCACCTGCGGCACTCGAATGAGACACTTTCAAGCTTCCTTGCCCCCATCGGAAAGGTGAAATCGTCGACCGACATCGATGGACTTCGCGTCACGCTCGACGATGGACGAGTGATCCACTTCCGCCCGTCGGGGAACGCACCCGAGATGCGCTGCTATGTCGAAGCACCGACGGCGGACGCGGCGCAGGGGCTGCTGCGAAAGGGGCTTGAAGCCATTCGAGTCTGGCAACCCACGAACTGAGGCCGGTCGCGGGAGCTGGCACCGCCTGGAGCTTCCGACATCGGGGCCGTACTGGCCGAAAAGGGGTTGTCGTCCTATCTAGAGTGAGGCCATGAAACCGGAAGACCTCCTCTGCCCGAGCCCTGCAGGGCTCTATAGCCCGGCCGGTGACTTTTACGTCGATCCGGTCCGTCCGGTCGCTCGTGCACTTGTGACCCATGGCCACTCCGACCACGCTCGCGCGGGACACGGCGCCGTTCTTGCCACCCGCCAGACGCTGGACATCATGCGGCTGCGCTATGGACCGGGATTCTGCGGCACCGAACAGGCCCTCGACCTCGGTGACAGGCTGCGGGTCAACGGCGTCGATGTCAGTTTCCATCCCGCGGGCCATGTTCTCGGATCGGCGCAGATCGCCGTCGAACACCAGGGAACACGCCTCGTCGTTTCGGGTGATTACAAGCGTCGTCCCGATCCAACCTGTGCAGCGTTCGAACCGGTTCCATGTGACGTCTTTATAACCGAAGCGACGTTCGGCTTACCCGTCTTTCAACATCCTGATCCGAAGACTGAAATCAGGAAGCTCCTGAGATCTCTCGATCAGTTCCCGGACCGCACACATATGGTAGGCGCATATGCGCTCGGCAAGGCGCAACGTCTCATCGCCCTCCTTCGGGCCGAAGGTTACGACCGGACGCTCTTCATCCACGGTGCCCTGACGCGACTCTGCGATTACTATTCGAGTGAGGGCATCGACCTCGGCGATCTGCAACCGGCCACTAACGAGTCGAGAGGCCCTGCGGATTTTCGCGGCGCGGTCGTCATCGGACCACCCTCTTCGTTCAATGACCGCTGGGCTCGCCGCTTCTCCGATCCGCTGGCGGTTTTCGCGTCGGGGTGGATGATGGTCCGCCAACGGGCGAAGCAACGAGGCGTGGAATTGCCGTTGGTGATATCCGACCATGCCGATTGGCAGGAACTGACCGCAACGATCCAAGAGATCACCCCTACCCAGGTCTGGGTGACCCATGGCCGCGAGGAAGCACTGGTACGCTGGTGCGAGCTCGCCGGAATAGCGGCACGACCGCTGCACATGGTCGGTTACGAAGACGAGGGCGATTGAACCATGAAAGCCTTTGCCGATCTTCTCGATCGCCTCGTCTTCACCCCCGGCCGCACCGCCAAGTTGACCTTGCTCGTCGATTATTTCCGCAGAAGCCCAGATCCGGACCGTGGCTATGCGCTTGCCGCCTTGGCAGGAACGCTGGAGCTCCATACCGTGAAGCCGATGATGCTGCGCAACCTCGTGCTCGAGCGAATGGATGAAGCTCTCTTCCGCTACTCCTACGATTATGTCGGTGACCTTGCAGAGACGATCGCGCTGGTCTGGAACGGCGATCACGAGGAGGAGCGCCCCCAGCCCCGACTGGGAGAGGTCGTGCAGCTCATGCAGTCGCTCGATCGGACGGAGGTACGAAAGGCAGTCAGAGACCTGCTCGACTGCCTGGATACATCCGGCCGTTTCGCCTTCCTCAAACTTGTCACAGGTGGCTTGCGAATCGGCGTCTCGGCGAGACTGGCGAAGCAGGCTCTGGCGGACATGGCCGGAAAGGATGTCGCCGAGATCGAAACGCTCTGGCATGGATTGGCGCCGCCCTATGAAAGCCTGTTTGCGTGGCTCGAAGGCCGGCAGGAACGACCGGTGCTGGCGACCCCCGCCATCTTTCATTCCGTAATGCTGGCAACCCCGGTCGGAGAAGGCGATCTCGACACGCTCGATCCGTCCGATTTTGCAGCCGAATGGAAATGGGATGGAATCCGCGTCCAGCTTTCGCATTTCCACGGGCAGAGGCGGCTCTATTCCCGCTCCGGCGACGACATATCGGCAGCCTTTCCCGACGTGGTCGACTCGGCCCTCTTCGAAGGGGTCATCGACGGCGAGCTTCTGGTGGGCGGCACGTCGCGGTCGGGAGAGCCGACGAGGACGTTCTCCGACCTTCAGCAGCGGTTGAATCGCAAGACGGTATCGTCCAGCCTGATGCAGGACTATCCGGCCTTCCTGCGCGCCTATGACGTATTGTTCGAAGGGAAGGAGGATGTCCGTAGAGAAGTGTTCCTCGCCCGGCGTGAACGACTCACGCGCCTGATCGATCAGGCGCCGGAGGAGCGTTTCGACCTCTCACCGATTGTGCCCTTCTGCAGCTGGGAGGAGTTGGAAAGACGCAGACGCAATCCTCCCGATCCGGTCATCGAAGGCGTCATGATCAAACGCCTCGACAGCACCTACCAGGCGGGACGCGTCAAAGGTCCGTGGTTCAAGTGGAAACGCGAGCCGCTGAACGTCGATGCGGTGCTGATGTACGCGCAGCGAGGGCACGGCAAGCGCTCCAGCTACTATTCAGACTTTACGTTCGGCGTGTGGACGGCGGGCGAGGACGGAGACACGCTGGTCCCCGTCGGGAAGGCCTATTTCGGTTTCACCGATGCTGAACTGGAAGTACTCGACCGTTATGTCCGCCACAATACCGTCGACCGCTTCGGCCCCGTACGGGCGCTGCGCGCCGAGCCCGACCATGGCTTCGTCGTCGAGGTCGCCTTCGAGGGCATCAATCGTTCGACCCGGCACAAGTCAGGTGTCGCCATGCGTTTTCCCCGCATTGCACGGCTAAGGACAGACAAGATGCCGCGCGACGCCGACCGCCTGGAAACGCTCGTGAGGCTGATCGGCTGACGGGTTCTATCAAACGTTGCTACCACGCAAGAACGCAGACGAGCAGAAACCCGGTTGCACTCGGGCGAACATGGGTGCATTTTCGTCTCATACGCGACTACCGAAAGAAACGAAAGGCAACCGAAATGTACCTTACTGGTCGGCAGGCCGAGATCGTCGAGCTGGCAAAAGCCAATGGGCGCGTGCTCGTCGAGGAGTTGGCGCTACGCTTCTCCGTGACGCCGCAGACGATCCGCAAAGACCTGAACGACCTCTGCGATGCGCGTGTTTTGTCACGTATCCACGGCGGAGCGACCCTTCCGTCCGGCACCGTAAACATGAAATACGAGGCTCGCCGGCAGATCGCCGCCCAAGAGAAACAGGCTATCGGCATCGCCGCCGCGAAGCTCATTTCCAACAATGCCTCGCTATTCATCAACATCGGAACGACGACGGAAGCAGTCGGAGAAGCTCTCGCGGGCCATCAAGAGTTGATGGTCATTACTAATAACATCAACGTGGCCAACAAGTTGAGACTTCTTCCTGCGATTGAAGTGGTCATCGCCGGCGGCGTCGTCCGCGCTTCCGACGGCGGTATCGTCGGGGAGGCAGCCGTCGATTTCATCCGACAGTTCAAGGTCGACTACGCCGTGATCGGCGCCTCGGCCATCGATGCTGACGGTGCCCTTCTCGACTACGACTTCCGCGAGGTGAAAGTGGCGCAAGCGATCATAGCCAATGCTCGTCACGTCATTCTCGTTGCGGATTCGACGAAGTTCGAACGCACCGCGCCCGTCCGTATCGGCCATCTTTCCCAGGTCCATACCTTCATAACCGACCACTGCCCTCTCGAATCCATCCGGCGGATTTGCTCAGAGAACAATGTCGAACTGATCGAAGCTCCAGCCCCGGGCAGCGCGGTATAGAAGCGCGAAAACTTTCGTTTGACATTCGATTTATTTTCAATTTAATTGTTTTATGTTTTCGCAATTGCGCTAATTTGTGCAATGCGCAAAATTTCGGGGAAAATGGTGGTCCAAGGGCTTTACGACATCTTCGTTATTGGCGGCGGCATCAATGGATGCGGTATCGCGCGAGACGCTGCGGGGCGAGGATACTCGGTCGCGCTGGCGGAGATGAACGATTTCGCTTCGGGTACCTCATCCGGCTCGACGAAACTGATCCATGGCGGATTGCGCTACCTTGAGTACTACGAGTTCCGCCTCGTTCGGGAGGCGCTGATGGAGCGCGAGGTGCTCTGGGCCATGGCACCTCATATCATCTGGCCTTTGCGATTCGTCCTTCCCTTCCAGAAGGGTGGCATTCGCCCCGCCTGGTTGATCCGGCTCGGCCTTTTCATCTATGACCACCTGGGTGGGCGGAAGCTCCTGCCTGCAACGACGACGCTCGACCTGCGCCGCGATCCGGCCGGCCTGCCCCTCAAGCCGCTGTTTGGCAAGGCGTTCGAGTATTCCGACGGCTGGGTGGACGACGCTCGCATGGTGGTTCTCAATGCCCGCGACGCCGCCGACCGCGGCGCCCGCGTCTTCAACCGCTCCCGCGTCGTATCCGCGCGACGGACCGCAGACTGCTGGTCGATCGAGATCGAAGACCGCGAAAGCGGCGCCGTCACGACTGTCCGAGCCCGGATGCTCGTGAATGCCACCGGTCCCTGGGTTGACCGGGTTCTCGCCGACGCCTTGGGCAACAACGGCGCACACAACGTGCGACTCGTTCAGGGAAGCCACATCGTCGTCAGGAAGAAGTTCGATGGCACGCGTGCCTATTTCTTCCAGAATCCCGACAATCGCATTATTTTTGCGATCCCGTACGAGCGCGATTTCACGCTGATCGGCACGACGGACCGCGACTATACCGGCGATCCACGCGATGTGAGGATAACGCCGGAAGAGATCAATTACCTCTGTTCGGCGGCAAGCGAATACTTTGCTGAATCGATCCGCAACGACGACATTGTCTGGGCATACTCGGCGGTTCGTCCGCTCTACGATGATGGAGCAAGCAGGGCGCAGGAGGCGACCCGGGACTATGTCCTGAAGGTCGAAGGAAATGCAAGTGAGGCCCCGTTGCTGAACGTCTTTGGGGGCAAGCTTACGACCTACCGGCGGTTGGCCGAACACGCCGTGGAGAAGATCGGTGAAAAGATCGGCACCAAGGGAGCGCCCTGGACCGCTCACAGCCATCTTCCGGGAGGCGATTTTCCTCCAACTGGCTACGCCGCAGAGGTAAGGAAGCTCGAGGATCGTTATTCGTTCCTCAACGAGCGCCATGCGGAGCGGCTCATCCGTTCGTATGGTACTCGCGCGTACGATCTGCTCGGCAGCGCATCGACCTTGGCGGATCTCGGTCGTCACTTCGGCCATGACCTCTACGAGTGCGAAGTGCGCTGGCTGATGATACAGGAATGGGCCCGGACATCGGAGGATGTCTTGTGGCGAAGGACGAAGCTGGGGCTCAGGCTCACGCAGGAAGAAGCGAAGAATTTGGAGGAGTACATGGCTGCCGTTCCGGCGAAACTGGCCGGATAAGGCGCATGTGGTCCCGTCGGTGAGGAGGCACGGGAACCGTAATGCTCGAATTGCGGAATGCCGCGAAGGTGGTGGGCGGAGATTTTCACATCCACCCGACCGATCTTGTTCTTGAACGAGGTACGCTGAACGTCCTTTTGGGGCCGACGCTCTCGGGCAAGACATCATTGATGCGCCTGATGGCAGGGCTGGACAAACCGACGAGTGGCGCAATTCTTTTCGACGGCGCCGACGTCACTGGCGTGCGCGTCCAGAACCGCAACGTCGCGATGGTGTACCAGCAATTCATCAACTATCCTGCGCTCACGGTTTACGAAAACATCGCCTCGCCGATGCGCACTGCCGGCAAGGATGCGGCAACCATCGACCGCGAGGTGCGGCGGGCGGCCGATCTCCTGAAGCTCACGCCCTATCTCGACCGGACCCCCCTCAATCTTTCCGGTGGCCAGCAGCAGCGCACGGCGCTCGCGCGTGCGATCGTCAAGAATGCGAGCCTCGTCCTTCTCGACGAGCCCCTTGCCAACCTGGACTACAAGCTTCGCGAGGAACTTCGCGAGGAACTCCCGCGTATCTTCGCCGAGTCGGGCGCAATCTTCGTTTACGCGACGACAGAGCCGTCCGAAGCGCTGCTTCTCGGCGGGAATACCGCGACGCTTTCGGAAGGCCGCATCACGCAGTTCGGCCGAACTATCGACGCCTATCGCAAACCAAGCGATCTCGTTACCGCCCGGACCTTCGCCGATCCACCGTTGAATACACTTGCGGTTGTGAAGTCGGGTGACATGTTCCACGTCAACGATGCCGATGCGCTTCCTGTGCCGGCGCATCTTTCGGCTATTGCTGATGGTCCCATGACCATCGCCTTTCAGCCGCATCACCTGTCACTTCAACCGTCGACCACGGCGGTACCGCTGTCGGCCCGGACACAGATCTCCGAAATCGCCGGCTCCGAGAGCTTCATCCATGTCGGCTTCATGGGCGCCCGATGGGTCGCCCTCATGCACGGCATTTACGACATCGACCCGGATCAGGTCGTCGAGCTTCATCTCGACACCCGCCACCTGATGGCCTTCGCCCCCGAGGGCAGGGCAATCGGCCTGGCCGACACGGCTGCCTGAGGAGAGCGCAAATGGCAAAGATCTCCCTGGAACACATTCGCCACGCCTACGGTCCGAAGCCGAAGTCCGAAAAAGACTACGCGTTGAAGGAAGTGCATCATGAATGGAACGACGGCGGCGCATACGCCCTTCTCGGTCCTTCGGGTTGCGGCAAGACGACCTTGCTCAACATCATATCAGGACTCCTCAGACCGTCAGAGGGGCGCATCCTCTTTGACGAGCTCGACGTCACCAACCTTTCGACGCAGCGCCGTAACATCGCGCAGGTCTTCCAGTTCCCGGTCATCTACGACACGATGACCGTCTACGACAATCTCGCCTTCCCCCTGCGCAACCGACATGTTTCCGAAGCCGAGGTCGACAGCCGCGTTCGCGAGATTCTGGAGATAATCGACCTGACGGGCTGGGCAAAGCGTACAGCGCGAGGCCTTACCGCGGACCAGAAGCAGAAGATTTCGCTCGGCCGCGGCCTCGTTCGCAACGACGTCAACGCGATCCTCTTCGACGAGCCGCTGACGGTCATCGATCCTCATATGAAGTGGGTTCTGCGTTCTCAGTTGAAGCGCCTTCACAAGCAGTTCGGCTTCACCATGGTCTACGTGACGCACGACCAGACCGAGGCGCTCACCTTCGCCGACAAGGTCGTCGTCATGTATGAAGGCGAGATCGTGCAGATCGGAACGCCGGTCGAGCTATTTGAACGGCCGAGCCACACCTTCGTTGGCTATTTCATCGGTTCGCCAGGCATGAATTTGCTACCGGCGAAAGTGAATGGCAATTCGGCCACGGTCGGTGATCAGACGATCATGCTCAGCGCCGCTCCGAACATCGGAGCGGCCAGCAAGGTCGAACTCGGCATCCGCCCCGAGTTCGTAAGCTTGGGGCGCGAGGGCATGCCTGCCGACATCGTCAAGGTCGAAGATATCGGCCGCCAGAAGATCGTTCGCGCCCGTTTCGCCGGCCACTCCGTGGCGATCGTCGTCCCGGAGGACACCGAGATACCCGCAGAGGCGCGGATCACGTTCGATCCCGCGAGAATAAACATCTACGCCGACTCCTGGCGTGTCCGGACGGAGGACTGATCGATGCAGAAAACATGGAACAACAAGGCTTGGTTCCTGGTTCTGCCGGTACTTGTGCTGGTCGCCTTTTCCGCCGTCATTCCACTGATGACCGTGGTCAACTACTCGGTTCAGGATACCTTCGGCAACAATGAATTCTTCTGGGCCGGCACCGACTGGTTCATGGAAATCCTGCATTCCGACCGCTTCTGGGACGCATTGCTGCGCAACCTGATCTTCTCGCTCGTCATTCTGGCGATCGAGATTCCGCTTGGGATCTTCATTGCCCTCAACATGCCGAAATCCGGCCTCGGCGTGCCGGTCTGCCTCGTGTTGATGGCCCTGCCACTGCTCATCCCATGGAACGTCGTAGGCACCATCTGGCAGGTCTTCGGTCGCGTCGATATCGGGCTGCTCGGTCGTTCGCTCGAAGTGCTAGGCCTCGACTACAACTATGTGCAGGACCCGACCGACGCCTGGATTACCGTCATCGTCATGGACGTCTGGCACTGGACGAGTCTGGTCGTATTGCTCTGCTACGCTGGCCTGGTCTCTATCCCCGACGCCTACTACCAGGCCGCCAAGATCGACGGCGCGTCCCGCTGGTCCGTATTCCGCTACATCCAGCTTCCGAAGATGAAGCGCGTTCTGCTTATTGCCGTGCTGCTGCGCTTCATGGACAGCTTCATGATCTATACGGAACCATTCGTCGTCACCGGTGGTGGCCCCGGCAACTCCACCACCTTCCTTTCGATCGACCTCGTCAAGATGGCGGTCGGTCAGTTCGACCTCGGCCCCGCCGCGGCGATGTCGATCATCTACTTCCTGATCATCCTGCTGCTGTCATGGATCTTCTACACGGTCATGACCAGCCATGACGCGCAGAACTAGGGTGGAGACGAGACAAATGAGTGCTGCAAACACCCGCCACGACTTCTCCTGGGTCATCCCGACGCTCTACATCGTCTTCCTGATCCTGCCGATCTACTGGCTCGTGAACATGAGCTTCAAGGAAAACGCGGAGATCATCGGTACCTTCTCGCTGTGGCCGGAGAATCCGACTCTTCGGAACTACAAGGTGATCTTTACCGATCCCTCGTGGTACAGCGGCTATATCAACTCGATCATCTACGTCGTGCTGAACACGGTGATCTCCGTAACCGCGGCTCTGCCGGCTGCCTATGCCTTTTCACGCTACCGTTTCCTCGGCGACAAACACCTGTTCTTCTGGCTGCTGACCAACCGAATGGCTCCTCCCGCTGTCTTTGCGCTGCCCTTCTTCCAGCTCTACTCGGCATTCGGGCTCATCGATACTCATATTGCGGTCGCGATCGCTCACTGCCTGTTCAACGTGCCGCTGGCGGTGTGGATTCTCGAAGGCTTCATGTCTGGCGTGCCGAAGGAAATCGACGAGACCGCCTATATCGACGGTTACTCTTTCCCGAAGTTTTTCGTGAAGATCTTCATGCCGCTCATCGCCTCTGGCATCGGCGTCGCGGCATTCTTCTGCTTCATGTTCTCGTGGGTCGAGTTGCTGATTGCCCGCACGCTCACCACGACCAACGCCAAGCCGATCGCCGCGACCATGACTCGCACGGTATCAGCGTCCGGAATGGACTGGGGCGTGCTCGCTGCAGCAGGTGTCCTGACCATCATCCCCGGGGCGCTGGTCATCTACTTCGTCCGCAACTACATCGCCAAGGGCTTCGCCCTAGGTCGCGTCTGAGGAGAAACACATCAATGGACTTCTCGTGGATGGCCTGGACACTGCCAACGGCGCTCTTCTTCGGCTCCATTCTGCTTCTGCTGATCACGATGGCGATCTGGGAATACCTCTCCCCCGGCGGAAATCCGCGGATCGGCATCCTTCACTTCGAAACGACCCGCGGAGACCGGCTGTTCGTGTCGCTGCTCGGTTCGGCATTCATCCATCTCGCTTGGCTCGGGCTCATCGGCCCGAACCTTTGGTGGGCTCTCGCCCTGTCCGCGGTCTACGCAATCGGCGTCTTCCGCTTCGTCTAGGGCAAGAAAAAGGCGCGAACACCGCGCCTGATATTCGCATCTGCAATCGCAAAACCCTGGGAGGATACAATGCGACGGCATCTCTTGACGACTACGGCAGCCATGCTGCTGGCCCTGACCGGCACCGCCTTTGCCGGAATGGATGAGGCAAAACAGTTCCTGGACAAGGAGGTCGGCGATCTCTCGACGCTCTCCCGCGCAGACCAGGAAAAGGAAATGCAATGGTTCGTCGATGCAGCGAAGCCCTTCGCCGGCATGGACATCAAGGTCGTTTCCGAAACCATTACGACCCATGAATACGAATCCAAAGTGCTCGCACCGGCGTTCACCGCCATTACCGGCATCAAGATCACCCACGACCTGATCGGCGAGGGTGACGTCGTCGAGAAACTGCAGACGCAGATGCAGTCCGGTGAGAACATTTATGACGCCTACATCAATGACTCGGACCTGATCGGTACCCACTGGCGCTATCAGCAGGCCCGCTCGCTCTCCGACTTCATGGCCAACGAAGGCAAGGATGTCACCAACCCGAACCTCGATATCGATGACTTCATCGGCAAGTCGTTCACGACGGCCCCGGACGGCAAGCTCTACCAGCTCCCGGACCAGCAGTTCGCCAACCTTTACTGGTTCCGCTACGACTGGTTCAACGACGAGAAGAACAAGGCGGACTTCAAGGCCAAGTACGGTTACGACCTCGGCGTTCCGGTCAACTGGTCGGCTTACGAAGACATCGCCGAGTTCTTCACCGGCCGCGAGATCGACGGCAAGAAGGTCTATGGCCACATGGACTACGGCAAGAAGGACCCGTCTCTCGGCTGGCGCTTCACCGATGCCTGGCTCTCCATGGCAGGTAACGGTGACCGCGGCATTCCGAACGGCAAGCCCGTCGACGAATGGGGTATCAAGGTCGACGAAAACTCGCGTCCGGTCGGCTCCTGCGTTGCTCGCGGCGGCGACACCAACGGCCCGGCCGCCGTATATTCGATCCAGAAGTATCTCGACTGGATGAAGGCCTACGCACCGGCTGCTGCCAACGGCATGACCTTCTCTGAATCCGGTCCGGTTCCGTCTCAGGGTGAAATCGCCCAGCAGATGTTCACCTATACCGCATTCACGGCGGACTTCGTCAAGGAAGGCCTGCCCGTTGTGAACGAGGACGGTACGCCGAAGTGGCGCTTTGCTCCGTCGCCGCACGGCGTCTACTGGAAGGACGGCATGAAGCTCGGCTATCAGGATGCGGGCTCGTGGACGCTCATGAAGTCGACGCCAGACGACCGCGCCAAGGCCGCATGGCTCTACGCGCAGTTCGTAACCTCCAAGACTGTCGACCTGAAGAAGAGCCATGTCGGTCTGACCTTCATCCGTCAGTCGACCCTCGATCACCAGTCCTTCACCGACCGTGCACCGAAGCTTGGCGGTCTGATCGAGTTCTATCGCTCACCAGCTCGCCTTCAGTGGTCGCCGACCGGTACCAACGTTCCCGACTATCCGAAGCTTGCCCAGCTGTGGTGGCAGGCCATCGGCGACGCCTCCTCTGGCGCAAAGACTGCACAGGAAGCCATGGACTCGCTCTGCGCCGAGCAGGAAAAGGTCCTTCAGCGTCTGGAGCGTGCTGGCGTCCAGGGTGACATCGGTCCGAAGCTCGCCGAGGAACACGACCTTGAGTACTGGAACAAGGATGCCGTCTCGAAGGGTAACCTCGCTCCGCAGCTGAAGGTCGAAAACGAGAAAGAAAAGCCGATCACGGTCAACTACGACGAACTCGTCAAGAGCTGGCAGAAGTAATCGGAATCCGGCACGCTGGGCGCTGCCCGTGTCACCAACGACAAGAGCCGCCGGTGTGTAACAGCACCGGCGGTTTTCTATATCTCCAACGTGCCGGGTTACGATGCCGCTGGCATGGTCGATATCCCGCGCAACCTGGAGGGCGACATGAAGATTAAGTCAGTTACAGTGCTTATCCCTGTCGTTCTCGCCGGCGGTTCCGCATCGTGTGGTGGGGATTG
>UEGQ01000023.1 GCA_900466005.1 Hyphomicrobiales bacterium | reverse complement strand
ACATTGGTATCCAGGAGGAAGGTCAAGACAGGTCGACCTCGCGAGGTTTGATGGCGATCCGTGTGGGCGCAAACTCGATGTCGGACAGACCCGGCATGGAAAGAGCAGCAGTAAGGCTGCGACGCGTTCCGGAGAGGCGCTCGAACTCCTCATAGGTCATCAGGACATGCGAGGGCCTGCCGCGATCTGTGATGATCACAGGTCCGCTCTGTGCCGCCTTCTTGGCGCTGCTGACATCATGGTTGAGCTCGCGGCTCGAAAGTGTTGTGACGGTCATCGCGCACTCCAATGTAGGTACGTAACTACATATAGCACATTTGCCGGTCACGGCAAGTTTCGCGATGGGGATAGATGTTGATATTCACGGGATGCCGTCGCCGGAATCGAGGCGTTCACTCCTATGGCATCGTCAGGGTCATCAATACCGCCCCAACCGGCTCCCAATCCTACCGGCAAAGTGGTTGCTGCAATCAGCACCTGTCATTTTGCTCAATATGGGAAATGTACCGGCAACGGGACCAGAGAATTATGCTCATGCTTCGAGCTTTTCAAACGCCGCGCGAGGAGACCTCGCCACGCCAGCATCCGCAGCCCGCACTTTGGTACAAGCGACAGGAGCTTAGTGCCGGCCCGCTCGGCCATTTGGCATCGGTTTCCCACTTCCGGACCGTCGACTCGCTGGTGTTTATCGGACCAGCTCGCTTTCGAATCCATCTGCCCTGATTTCAGGATGTTATGGCCCGATCGCCATATCCGTGGAGAAGCTCCATTGGGACGATTTCGGCCGTCCGACTCGGTTGCCTTCTTAGCCCATACCCGCTTGATTGACATGATACTCGAGTAACCCGCCCAGTAAGGGTGATTAAAGTCGATAACCGCAGCTCATGTGTCTGATTTCTTTGAAGCACTTTCTCAGGGGCGGCGGTTCGAATCCGTTCAAGATCCTCCTGTCGCGACTGTTACGGTGAAAACGAACTCCATCGCGTCGTCGCCGTTGGTTGAGGGTCGGCGATGCGCAAAGACCAGGGCTCCGGACAGGTAGATCGGAGTCGCTCTTTGTCAACGCGATGCATACTTGGCCGCAAGCAATGCCGCCAATTCCGTGCGGCAGTCGACAAGCGGACCGGCATCCTGGTGGGTCTTCGCCATCGCCATGGCCCCGGAATAGGCCGCGATCACAAGCGTTGCGAGCCCCGTCGGATTGATCCCGGTGACGCGTTGTCTTTCCACATCGGTCTCGAACTTGGCCGACAGCGCTTCGTGCCACATTGTGAACACCGCATCGAGGCCTTCGCGCATTTCCGCGTCATGTTGCGAGACTTCCATTGCCATGTTGTTGAGCGGGCAGCCGGAGACCGCGCCATTTCGCGTCAGTTCTTCGATGATGTTGGCGAAGATGTGATCGATGGCGGTTGGCGCATCGGCGCTGGAATGAAGCGGTGCGATCCATGTCTGCTGCACCGCTTCAGACACGCGGCCACGTATAACCGCAAGGCCGAGGTCGCGCTTTGCCGGGAAATGATGGGCCATCGCGCCGCCTGACACGGCGGCCCGTTCGCGCAACTCCAGCATGCCTGTCGCGAGATAGCCCCGACTGACAAAGGCATCATAGGCGGCATCGACAATCCGGCGACGCACACCTTCGGGGTCATTGGTTCGTTTGTTTTCGGTCATGGGCGTTCAAGTGATCCTTACTCGACAATAGCATCTTGACAAAACAGGTCAATCATCCCGTTATATAAACAGGACAATTGACCTGTAAGGAGAGAACATGTGCCCGCACACCATATTCGAGGTTCGCCGCTATCGGCTTTTGCCCGAGAGGAGGGAACCACTGATCAGCCTGTTTGACAGGGAATTCGTCGAGCCGCAGGAGGCGCTGGGCATGCGCGTTGAAGGAGAGTTCCGTGATCTTGACGATCCCGATTGCTTTGTGTGGGTTCGCTCCTTCGAGGACATGGAAGCACGAACCGAAGCGTTGGCAACCTTTTATTCAGGCCCAATCTGGAAGGAACACGGGCCGGCCGCCAATGCGACGATGCTCAATTCCGATAACGTGCTACTGCTGAAGCCTGCGGCCGGTATCTCTCCGTTTCCGCACAATCTGGTCAGAGAAGGCGAAGCAAGGCGTTCGGGCGCGTCAGGCCTTGTGGTCGTGAATACTTGCTCGCTGGCGCCCGGGACGGAGGAGGATTTCGCCAACCGGTTCCGCGACCATGCCCTGCCTGCCCTGCAGGAGGCCGGTGCGCGGATCGATGGCTTGTTTGTCACCGAACGAAGCAGGAATGGGTTTTCGCGGCTGCCAGTGCGCGAGGGAGAGACGGTATTCGTCTGGTTCGAATGTCACGAAGATCGGGACAGAGCGGTCGCCTCCCGTGACCGCCTTCGGCAGAACCCCATCTGGACTAGGGACGTCTATCCCTGGATGGATAGGCAATGCTGGCGGACAATCGAAAGCGCGCGCCTGACGCCGACCGTCAGGTCTCTCTGCGCATGGTGAGACTGCGCTGACCATCTGTACGAACTCGCTCCTTTGAATTCTTGGGAGGAAGCTATTGAGCCCAGAAGGGCGGCAGGGGCCGGGCACTGATTGCGAATCCATGGTTCGATCCCCATCAAGGCGATCGAACTACCATCTCACCTTGCCCGCTATCCTATCGCCGGTTATACTGTTTTTGAAAAACAGTATAACGATGGAACCGAGCTTATGAAGTCTATTGACCTCATGTACCAGACGATGCTTGCCGAGCTAGGTCAACGCTCGCTCGACGCCGCTTGGACGGCCGATTTCCCTCCGGAGGGTCGGTTCACCCCCGCAAACATCAAGGGGCGCAAGTACTGGTACTTCGACATCCCGGATGGACACGGTGGTACGAAACGTCGTTACGTCGGTCCTGCCGACGATCCGGATATATCGCAGCGCGTCGCTGATCATAAGCGGGACAAGAACGATTTACGCGCTCGCAGGCGCTTGGTAAATACCCTGACCCGCGAAGGCGGGATGATCGCCCCTGACGCCATGTCGGGTGACATCGTCGAGGCCCTCGCCGACGGCGGTCTCTTTCGACTCCGGGGTGTTCTCATCGGCACGGTGGCCTTCCAGTGCTATTCAGGACTGCTGGGCGTCCGCCTTCCCATGGCTGCGATCCTGACCGGCGATGCGGACATCGCCCAGGACTATGCCATCAGCCGGGAGGTTGAAGACAGCCTGCCTCCGATCATTGAACTGCTGCAGGGCGTCGACGCCAGCTTCCGGCCAGTTCCCCATCGATCAGGATCCGCGGCCTCGTCGGCGTTCCAGAATGCCGACGGCTACCGGGTTGAATTCCTGACGTCGAACCGTGGTTCGGACGACTACATCGACCAGCCGGCGAAGATGCCCGCCCTCGGCGGTGCCAGCGCGGATCCGCTGCGCTTTCTCGACTTCCTCATCAGGGATCCAGTCAGGACGATGCTGCTCCACCGAAGCGGTGTCCCAGTCGTCGTCCCTGATCCGTCCCGGTATGCGGTCCACAAGCTCATCGTCGCCAGCCGCCGACAAACTGACGGGCAGGGGCCGGCGAAGCGAGACAAGGACATTCGTCAAGCTGCGCTGCTCTTTGAAGCCCTGCAGCAGACGAGGCGATCCGCCGACCTGGCGCTAGTCTACAACGAAGCTTGGGAGCGCGGACCTGCGTGGCAGGAAGGTATACGAACCGGGGCGGGAATGCTGCCGGCACAAGATGCCGAGCGGTTTAAGACAGTCCTGATCGAGGGGGCAAAGAAAAACCGCGAAGAAATTGAACTTCCGTTTGGAGAATAGGCTGTCGTCCGCTTCGAAAGCCAAGGAGTTGATTTGATTCGAAGTGGCGAAAGCAAACGTGGTGTCGAGAGTTCGATTCCGCTCAAGGCGCTTACTTGTGACTCAAGGCTTTATCAGGCTCAATGGTGCGGGAGCTGAAGCGACGAAGATCGTGTCCTAAAAATCTAACCAAACCCTCGCAACACAAAGCGCTGTCGCGTTACCTGAGCGATTTTATCCCAAGGTGTGAGAACGTCTCTCGTCAAAAAAACGCGTGCACGATTAGTGAGGTGACTACTGCGTTCAATCCCATGGCAATCCCTGAAAACAGGCCCGCTACCGGATCGACTGCAAAAGCTCTCGCCGTCCCAATGCCGTGGGAAGCCAGACCAACAGAAAATCCTCGAGCCCGATAATCGCTAATCTTCATGGCGTTCATCAACGGGGTGACGATAATTGCGCCAAAGATGCCCGTTAGAACCACAACACCTGCCGTGAGCGCCGGGTCGCCGTGCAACGCGGAAGAAATGGCCATGGCAACGGCCGCCGTCGTGGATTTGGGCGCTAGTGATGCAGTCAGATCGGTTGGAAAACCTAAGATGTAGCACAAGGCCACAGTCGACCCGACGGCCGTCAGGCTGCCGACGAAAAGAGCACATGCCATCGGCAATAGGCTGCTTTTCACCAGTGCGAGCTTTTCGAAGAGTGGGATACCTAATGCAACGGTAGCGGGACCAAGGAGGAAGTGAACGAACTGAGCGCCGTCGAAGTATCTGTCATAGTCGATACCGAGAAATCCGAGCGTCGCTGCGATTGCAGTGATTGATACTAGGGTTGGGTTCAGGAAGGGGTTACGGGGATACATCGAAGACAGCCTCGTCGCTGCAAGCCAGGTGGCCAATGTTCCGGCAAGCCAGATGAGTGGTGACGTGGCGAGATAGACCCAGAGCCCCTTAGTCATGTGGCGACCCTTCCGTGAGACGTTTTACAAGCAGGAAAACCCATACCGTGACAATGAGGGTGATCGTTGTGGACAGGATGACAACAGCGACGAGAGCGGGGCCTCTAGCGAGTATCAGATCGACGTGTTTCACAATGCCAACCCCCGCCGGAACAAAGAGCAGGCCGAGGTTAGCCAAAACAAGTTTAGAGGTGTCACAGGTCTTCTCGGTCGCGGCTCGCAAAAAGCCCATTCGCGCTGAAAACGCGAGGACGACCGCGATCAGAACCATGCCGATGACAGGGCCAGGTATCATTCCACCAATGAAATAGGCCGCTATCTCACCTGCCAGCTGGAAAACGATTAACACGGTAGTTCCCAGAAGCATTCGTGCCTCTCCTCGCTAAAGAGCAGTATTGAAGCTCACGTGCTCGCGATTAAACGGAGGGTCATGTTCCTGCAAGACTTCGAAGAAAGAGCTCGTCCATCAATAACGACTGCTTACCCAACTCTACCCCATTTCGCTTTCTTCTAAAGCTTGAGGCGCTGTTCGGCCTTAACCGCTCATATGTGACAACCATCAACCAAAGGGGGCCGGCATCGTCCTTGGTGCCGCCGTCGGTATCGCTCCGATGCGCGCGTTCTTCTGGTCGAAATCTTGTCGTTACGGCTTCCAAGGCAGTACTTCTAGTGTGCTGGCCGTTACGGGAGCCGCCCCAGTGAGGTAGTCGGCATTACCCAACTTTACCCAGAAGCACTGAAGCTTTCTCCAATGGTCCCCGCAGCCCCGCTTAAGTTCATATGAGGGCGGCCTGGGATTGGAGTGGCGCGCCCTCAACAGATTGGCTATGCGCCGAGGAGGATCAAGTGCATCATTCTATCACCGGATTTCATGTGAGCGCGGGTCGCGCCGCAAAGGCCGTTTTGATGGCCACCACCTTGCTTGTATCAGCCGCCGTGACACCCGCAGCTGCGGAAGATGTCAACTGGCGCCAGTTCGAAGGTACTTCTATTACCTGGGCTTACGATATCCATCCTTACGCCGACGCCCTGGTCAAAGAGTTGCCGGAGTTCGAAAAGCTAACCGGCATTAAGGTTACCCCGGAACTCTACCCCGATGACACATACTGGAACAAGCTTACGATCCAGCTCTCGACCAAGTCCACGGCCTGGGATGTGGTCGGCACAGGCATCCAGCCCGCATGGGACCTCGCGCCGGGCGGCCTGCTCGAGCCGCTTGATACGTATCTCAAAGACCCCAAGATGACCGCGGCCGACTACGACTACGAGGACTTCTTCCCCTCCCTCCGCTCGGCTCTCACCTGGAAGGTCGAAGATGGCCAGATCGCGCCCGGCGACGGCGGCCAAGTGTGGGCAATCCCCCACGCGTTCGAAAACATCCAGATGTTCTACCGCAAGGACATCCTCGAGAAGTACAAGATCGACGTCCCAACGACGCCGCCGGAGATGGCGAAAGCTTGCGAGACGCTCAAGGCCGCCGATCCGTCGATCACGCCGCTCGGCGTGCGTGGCGTGCGTAACTGGAGCAGCATCCACACCGCGGTGGTTTCGATTGCACGCTCGTATGGAGTGAAGGACTTTATTGAGAAAGACGGCAAGCTGGACACGGGCCTCGATTCTCCGGAGTCGATCGCGTTCCACAAAGACTATGTCGACATGATCAAGAAGTGCGCCGCGCCGTCTTTTGCCAACGACAACTGGTATCAGGTCGTTGACGGTATCTCGACTGGCCGCACCGCGATGGCCATCGACTCCAATATGTTTGGCTTCTGGGCGGACGCGCAGGGACAGCCGGCTTCCGGAAAGATCGCCTTCGCGCCGCCGCTTCGCTCGCCGAACGCAAAGGAAGCCGAATCCAACATCTGGATTTGGTCCCTCGCAATGAACGCTGCTTCGCAAAAGAAGGGCGCTTCGTGGCTATTCATTCAGTGGGCGACGTCAAAGAAAATCACTCTCGCCGGAGCGATCGAAGGCAAGCTGGTCAATCCGACGCGCGATTCGGTCTGGAAGAATAATGCCTGGACCGACTATGCAGCAAAGCCTGAGTTCAACAACTTCGTCGAGAGCTTTAACACTACCCAGTCACGTGCCGCACTGGCATTCACGCCTCGTGTCGGCTTCGGCGAAGCGATGAACGCCTGGTCTGTCGCCATGCAGAAAATGGTCAACGGCGATGACGTCGAAACGACGCTCAAGGCGCTGGCCGAAGAGATCCGGGCCGGCCTGTAACTCTACCGGGCGGCGGCCATCGGCCGCCGCCTAGCTTCCGAAGGTGGAGACCTCACGATGACTTCCCACGTTTCCTATTCGCCTACTGAGATAACGCCAGCGAACAGCACCGCCCAACAGCAGAGCTCTTCCGGAGCCGACGAGGATAAATCTGAGTCCAAGATTGACTGGGTGAGCTTGGTCGTGATTGCGCCCGCGGTCCTCATCCTTCTCGGGTTTCTGCTTCTGTTTTTCTACGGCGTTTATCAGTCGCTGACCGACCTTCGTCTGGGTCGCCCGACCGTCCGCTTCGTCGGCTTGGCCAACTACGTGGCGCTGATGAAAACCGGGGACTTCTGGAACAACGTGCGCGTGACGGTCGCTTACGCCGTGACCGCAGTTGCGCTGCAGGCGGTAATCGGTCTGGCGATCGCAAAGCTCTTTGCCTCGGGTGTCGTTCTCGCGCGCTTGTTGCGGCCCGTCATTCTGCTTCCGCTCGTATTGCCGCCGATGAGTGTGGCGCTCATGTGGACGACGATGATGAATCCGCAGGGCGGGATTCTCAACTACCTTCTTTCGTTGGTCGGGATCGCCCCGCTCGGATGGATTTCCGACCCTGCGATGTCCCTGTTCTCTGTCATTCTTATCGATGTCTGGACGTATACTCCCTTCTTTGCGCTCATCATTTTCGCTGGCCTGCAGGGTATCACTGACGACCTTCGTGAGGCGGCCCGGATCAACGGCGCGAAGTCGTGGGCGACTTTTGTCCACATCGAACTACCGCTTGTCGCGCCTTACATCATGCTTGCGGGCCTGTTCCGTCTGATCGAGTCGCTGAACCAGTTCGACATCATTTTCGGAACGACACAGGGCGGGCCAGGAAACTCGACATCGGCGCTCTCGGTCCAGGCTTACATCACGGCATTCCAGAACCTCACATTCGGCAGGGGCGCAGCCCTCATGGTTGTCAACTGGCTCATCGTGCTTGTTGCTGCGTTGGTCATGGTCAAGCTCTGGCAGGCGGTCCGCCGCCGCGTGAGCTAAGGGGAGGAAGACATGGATTTTACACGCTCGCCCGCAACCACATTCATCTTGAACGCCCTTGTCGCGCTCTGTGCGCTCGTTCTGGCGTTCCCCCTGATCTGGATCATCATGATGTCGCTGAAGACACAGGGGGACATTATGGCCTGGCCGCCGACCTTCATCTTTACGCCGACATTCGAAAACTTCCGGGTTCTGTTCGACGCGGCACAGGCTGGCGCGACCAGCTACGGGACGATCAAGATCGACTTTCTCACCCCCATCACCAATAGCGTAATCATCGCAACCGGGGCCGTTGTCGTCTCGCTTATTGTTGGAGTACCGGCAGGCTATGTGCTGGCCCGACGCAACGTGCCGTTCAAGGAGGATATTGCATTCTTCATCCTTGGCTTCCGCTTTGCGCCTGTCCTGCTCGTGGTGATCCCGCTCTTCAGTCTCTTCCAGACGATGGGTCTCTACGACACCTACATCGGCATGATCTGGGTCTATCAGGTCGTAACCCTGCCGATGATCGTCTGGCTCAGCCGGTCTTATGTCGAGGACATTCCCAAGGACATCGAGGAGGCTGCGGCCATTGACGGTGCCAAGCCCTTCCGGGTGGTGCTCCATATCGTTCTGCCTCTGCTCAAGACAGGCCTGATCGGTGCGTCGCTTCTCGTCTTCCTGTTGGCTTGGCACAATTTCGCGCTCGGGCTGATGCTCAGCTCAACCAAGGCTCCTGTTACTGTCGCCCTTCTGAAGTTGTTGAACCCAGGCGTGCAGTTTTACCCTGTGATGGCAGCTGGGCTGGTCGTGACGATGATCGTTCCCGTAATCCTCATCATAGTCGGTCAGCGGCACTTGGAACGAGGCCTGACATTCGGAGCCGTCAAATGACCACTAAATCCTTGATGTTCTTCGGTACCACCAACCTAGACCTTTCGTTCAACGTCGAGCGACTGCCCACACCGGGAGAGAGCCTGATGGGCACTCTGGTCCGCCATCCCGGCGGCAAGGGTGCAAACCAAGCCGTTGCGGCCGCGAAGCTGGGGTGCCGTCCGAAGTTCTTCACGAGAGTGGGGAATGACGACGCGGGCTCGATCTTGCGTCAGTCGCTAGAGGACGCGGGTGTGCTCCTCGATGCGGTGCAGACGGCGGAAGAAGAGCCAACCGGTACAGCCATGATCATTGTCGGCGACGATGGTGGCAACATGATCGTCATCGATGCTGGCGCGAACGCGAACGTAACCGGAGAACTGATCGACGCCGTCCATGGCCACATCGAACCTGGTGCGATCGTTGTCGCGGAGATGGGCCTGCCTGTGGTCGCGCTCGAAGCCTTGTTCGCGCTCAAGGCACGCATAGGCTTCACGCTCGTCTTCAATCCCGCACCTGTCCGGCCAGGACTGTCGCAGGAAGCGTGGTCGCAGGTCGATTATGTCACGCCCAACGAGTCCGAAGCCTATGAGCTGACCGGTATAGAAATCGAGTGCATCGACACCGCCAGGCAGGCGGCGAAGGCGATCCTCGCCATGGGGCCGAAAGCGGTCTTGATCACGCTGGGGGGACGAGGGGCGTATTTCGTTGACGCTACCCAGTCATTCCACGTTCCTGCTTTTCCGGTGATCGTTGTCGACACGACAGCTGCAGGCGACGCGTTCAACGGCGGGTTCGCCGTGGCATTGGCGCGGGGCGTTCCGATTCGCGATGCGGTCAGGCAGGCGATGGCCGTTGCGGCACTCTGCGTCACCAAGCGCGGCGCGCAACCTTCCATGCCGACTGCTGAGGCGGTCGACGAATTTCTCAATCACAAGACACTTCTGGAGATACAATGACATCCTCCCTATTTGCCATGACGGGTAGCACCGTTCTCGTAACAGGCGCCGGCGGCGGAATTGGTGCGGCGATCACCAGCGCCTTTTTGGCAAACGGTGCCAACGTAATCGCGACCGATGCCAACGAGGAAGGGCTGAAAAATGCACTTTCCTCCGTGGAAGGTGGCGACAGGGCTGTGCCGATGACTATGGACGTCACCAGCGAGGCCGATATCGAGCGAGTCTTGACGAGGGTAGCAGACCAGTTTGGCAAGCTCGACGCGCTCATCAACAATGCCGGTATCAAGTCGGGTGAGAGGCTTCTCACGGGCGACAAGGCAAAGATCGACCGGACGATGGAAATCAATTCCGCTGCTGTGCTTCTTTGCACGAAACTTGTCGTCAACCGCTTCATGAAGGACGCCGGCGGCCGCGTTGTTAACATTGGATCGTCACTATCGTCGCAAGGTGCAGTCTTCAATTACCAGGCCGGCGGCGCAGATTACTGCTTCTCCAAAGCGGTAGTTCATGACCTGACCAAGCTGCTCGCTTATGAATGCGCGCCGCTCGGCATTAACGTGAACGGTGTCGCTCCTGGCATCATCGACACACCGATGCATGGCCGTCCGCGCGAAGAAACCGAAGCGCGGCATGCCGGCCGCATTCCTCTCGCTCGCGTCGGTTCACCTGAGGATGTTGCAGGTCTGGCGGTCTTCCTGGCAAGTCCGGCCTCTGCCTACATCACCGGCCAGATCGTACACGTCAACGGCGGGATGTTGATGAATGGCTGAGCTTGCACAAACGAAAATCTGGCCGTCCATTCACGGCATCGTCTCGGATCTCGACGGCGTCGTGTACCGCGGCAAGACAGCAATCCCCGATGCCATCGAAGCGTTCAAATACTGGCGGTCGGAGGGCGTTCCGTTCTGCTTCGTCACCAACAATTCGACGCACACGGCGGAGGATGTCGTGTCGAAGCTGATCGGCTTCGGGCTGGACGCCACCATCGACAATGTCGTGACGTCGGCCGTGACCGCTGGCCGGCTCATCCGCAAAGACTATCCAGAAGGTACCCGGGTATTTGTGATCGGCGCACCCTCGTTGAAGAAGGCAATCTCGGACGCCTCGCTCGAAATTACCGAAAAGGACCCTCAGATCGTTGTGATGGGCCTCGATCGCGAGATCACGCATGAAAAACTTCGAATCGCTGTCGACGCCATCCTGAAAGGCGCAGTGCTGATCGGCACGAACCCCGATCGCCTGCTGCCAACGCCAACCGGCTTCGAGCCGGGTGCGGGAGCCATTCTGTCTGCAGTCGCCACGGCGGCTCGCGTCACGCCAATCATCGTCGGCAAGCCAGAGGTCCACATGATCGAGGCAGCATTGGCCCGGCTGGGGACAGAGCGGGTTTCGACACTCATGATCGGCGACCAGATTCCTACGGACATTCAGGCTGGAAAGCGGGCAGGGCTCTGCTCGGTCCTCGTTACTACCGGCGTGCCGCCGGTGAATGATCCGAGCCTGATGCCGCCAGACTTCACCGTCTCGACCCTTAAGGAAATACCACTGACGCGCTGACCGGCGCGCCTCAGACGACTGGGAGGAAATTACATGGCTAACGTTCATCTCGAAGGCATCCGGAAAGTCTACGGAGCGCTCCCAATTCTCCACGGTATCGATCTTGAGATCGAGCACGGAGAGTTCGTGGTCTTCGTCGGACCTTCCGGTTCCGGCAAGTCGACGCTTCTGAGAATGATTGGCGGGCTTGAGAAGATCACGGGCGGGACGCTCAAGATCGACAATAAGGTCGTCAACACGCTCGATGCCGCTGACAGAAATCTCGGTATGGTATTCCAAAGCTACGCCCTTTACCCCCACCTCAGCGTTCGCGACAATCTCGCGTTCCCCCTGAAAATGGCGAAGAAAAGCAAGGCCGAGATCGCCGTTAAGGTCAAGGAAGCCGCGGCGCTGTTGCAGATTGAGCACCTGCTTGACCGGAAGCCGAAGCAATTGTCGGGTGGACAGCGCCAGCGTGTTGCCATCGGCCGTGCGATCGTCCGTCAGCCGCAGGTATTTCTATTCGACGAGCCACTCTCTAACCTGGACACCGAGTTGCGTGTCCAGATGCGCGTCCAGATCGCCAAACTCCACCAGCAGCTCGGCAATACAATGATCTACGTCACGCATGACCAGACCGAGGCGATGACGATGGCGGACAAGATCGTCGTGCTCAAGGAAGGTCGGGTTGAGCAGGTGGGCACGCCGCACGATCTCTATCATCGGCCCGCTACCCAGTTTGTCGCCGGGTTCATAGGATCGCCGCGGATGAACTTTCTTCCGTGCTCGCTGACTGCCAAGGACGAGCGTCACGTGGAGGTCGAAGTCGACGGTGGAGTAAAGGGCTGGTTGCCGATCCAGGCGCTTACGGCCGAGCGTGGTCAGAAACTGACACTGGGTGTCCGTCCCGACGACTTCGTCGCGCCGACAGGAAAGCCTGGTGAACTGACCCTCGACATCGAAGTAGACTTTGTCGAGCATCTCGGCAGCGCTACGTATCTCTATGGAACTACCCTTGGCGAGAGTATTGTAGCTCGTTCACCGAACGATCGCTTCCATGTGGGGCGCCAGGGCCGTGTTTCTCTCGCGGTGGCATCGACCGATTGTCATCTCTTCGATACCAGCGGCAGGGCCCTTCCGAGGCTGGAAGCACCGCAAAGCTGGAGTTGAATTCGCCGGCCGGATGGCCGATCTTGAAGCAAGACGAGATGGTAGGAGAAAGCGCCACGGCTTTGGGCGTCAGACAGATCCTGGGGAATTCGCGTTCGTTCATGCTGGGGGCGGCGATCGGTTCCGGCATGACGGCGAGGGCTGCCGAGCGCGCTGGGGCGGATTTCGTTTTGGCGCTCAACGCCGGCCGTTTCCGCGTAATGGGCGGATCGTCCCAGGCGTCGGTATTACCCCTGCGCGACAGTAACGCCTTCGTCGCGGGCTTCGGCCGCTCCGAGATTCTGCGCAGCACGAAGTTGCCTGTCTTTTTCGGAGCCTGCACGTTCGATCCGAGATTGGACATTGATCTGTTTCTCGACAATTTGAAGAGCTGGGGCTTCGCCGGCGTCACAAATTTTCCGTCCGTGATCCACTTGGGCGATCAACGGCGAGGGGTTCTGGAACGTTGCGGCCTTGGCTATGCGCGCGAGATCGAACTGCTGGTGAAAGCCTCTTCGCGGGGCCTAATGACTATCGGATACACCCGGACGCAGGCCGAGGCGCGCCTGATGGTCGAAGCCGGTGTCGAAGCCATCAGCATGAATTTCAACCTCAATCCCGCGGAGACGGGACAGTCGTCCTCCTCGATCGGCCTTCCCGAGCTCGCCGCGCGTGTTCGTGATATCGCCCGCACGGTTCACGCGGTCGATCGAAACGTCGTGTGCCTGCTCGGCGGCGGCCCCATCACGAAGCCCGAGGAACTGATGGATGTCTGCCGTGAGACAGGGACGCAAGGCTTCATCGGCGGATCCTCTCTCGATCGTGTCCCACTTGAAACCTCCGTTCTCGAGATGACTTCGGGGTTCAAGACGATCCACGTCCTTAAGGAGAAGGTGGACCTCCTCGAGCGGCAGCTCCAGCTTAACGGATATCGTCACGGGGTCGTCGCCCGCTCGGCCGCGATGGCCGGGGCGTTGGATTCGGCAAAGCGGTTAGCCAGCGGGACGAATCCCGTTCTGATCCTCAGCGAGCGCGGTGCTGGCAAGCGTCGTTTCGCATCCCTCGTCCATTCTCTCGGCAACCGCAAACACCGCAAGCCTGTTATATTCCCCTGTCGGCCGATACCGGGGAGCCAGAACGCCGCGGCCCTCTTCGGATTGGAAGCCGACCGGGAAAACAGGCGGCGGCTATCGGTCCTCGAGACCGCCACAGACACATCGCTGGTGATCCTCCACTTGAACGATCTGTCAGCCGAGGCCCAGGAGCAGCTCGCCGACTACATTGAAACAGGCATGTTCACGGCCCTCAACGGTGCGACGTCGATGCGATCCGAGGCGAAGGTGATCGCGACGTACACCGTCGCGCACGGATTGGGTAGCCTCGACCTCACGCTGACGCCCAAGCTTCGGGAGGCTTTCTCGGGTTTCGAGATCATGCTGCCGCCGCTCAGGGACCGGCTAGAAGACCTTCCTGCCCTCATTCATCACTTTACGGTCGAGACAAAGGGGACTGCAGACGCAACGCCGTTGCCGATTGAGAACTCCGCTTTCCTTGCGCTTGCAAGCCATCTTTGGCCGGGGAATATCCGGGAGTTGAGACATGTCGTCGAGCAGATGGCGACGCTCCCCGGCGTAACCATCACGGCTGAACGTCTCGAGCCAATACTTGGCACCAAAGCTCCAGCCAAACCGGAGACAGGTCTGTCAGAACGCGACTGGATTATCGAAGCCCTGCGCAGGAATAAGCTTCACAGGGGCAAGACTGCGGTCGCTCTCGGCCTGTCGCGCAAGACGCTGTATAACAAGATTAAGCAGCTCAAAATTCTGGAATAGTCCGTTCCTGATCAAGGCGAAATCGGCGTGAGAATGGGCCTTTTGTATTTTTTCGCGTCTTCCGTGTCCGGCATGGCGTGGAGCGCGATCTTTTCATTGATTTCGAGGCCGAGCGCGCCGGGTGGAAGATACAGAAAGGCGTCCACCAGCCCTTCCAGCCGAACCGTGGTATCCTCGATCGCTACGACGTCGGACGCGGCGTAGACCAGTCGGAAGCCCGCATCGCTGAACCATTTGAGCCGATCCATTTCGAGTGTGTTGTCCGACACACCTGCAGTGGAGGGGGTCGCCCCTTCCAGCAAAGATGCGGGCGGGAAGTTGATCACACCTGTGATACCTTTCTCCTTCAGGAGATCGGCGAGGTCTTCCCATAACGTGAATGGGTCTATCATCATTACCGCTGCATAGCAGATAGTTTCGCGCTTTACCGAAGCCTGTCGGAGTGCCGTGGTGAGCGCTTCGTTCCAATCAATGACTGGCACCGTTGCCATCACCAATGGATATCCGTTTGGCAGGCCGGCTAGCGGAGGGGCATATACAGCGTTTTCCGACCCGGCGTCGTCGTGTATCTCGGCGCGAATACTCCAACTACCCAATTTTACCCATCTCCTCCTCGCACGCGATTAAAACTCGTTCCGACGATGTCTAAAGCTGATCCTCACACGCTTCAAGAAGCGGATAGAGGAGGAGATCAATGTCCATTGAAGTCACGAGGAAAGGCTGCGCACCGCGATGGCGGCCGGAGTTGGTTTCGTGAGCTCGGCCAAAGGTGCGGTCGCGATCGTCGCCACGCTCGACACCAAGCACGACGAGGTGTCGTTCGTCGCCGCGATTCTGAAAGCTCAAGGTAGGGACGTCGAGACGATTGATGTCGGCACGTCGAGCGTCCAGTCAGAAAGATCAGCCGACCCCGCGTCACTGCTTGCCACAGTCGGCAAGCGGGCGAGGGCGACCTTGAACGAACTGCATGAAACCGGGCGCGTGACATCGGTCCTCGGGATCGCGGGCGGAAAAGGCAGCGGTGTCTTTGGTGATGTGATAGCCGACCTCCCATATGGATTCCCCAAATTGCTCGTGTCGAGCGCGCGTCCGGCCCTTTTGGCAGAACTCGCGGGCAAGACCGACATCATGCTCTATCCGACCATCGTCGACCTATTCGGCGTCAACGGCTTTACGGAGAGGGTATTGACCAACGCGGCCAACGCGGCCGCGGCCATGGAATTCAGTCCGAAACGCCAAGAGCGGCGGAAGATTGTGGCCATCACGGCATTCGGAGTCACGACCCCTGCTGTGAACCGATGCGTTGAGTTGCTGACCGCCGCCGATGTCGAAACGATCGTCTTTCCGGCCAATGGGGCCGGGGGGCGCAAGATGGAAGCTTTGATTGAAGCCGGAGAGTTCGATGGCGTGATCGACTTGACGACGACCGAGCTCGCTGACGATCTGGTGGGAGGTACGGCGAGCGCAGGTGCGGAGCGGCTTACTGCAGCAGGTCGCTGCGGCATTCCGCAGGTCGTGGCCCCGGGCGCTGTCGATATGGTGAACTTCGGCGTCCCTTTGAGCCTTCCCGATCGCTTCTCCGATCGGAAATTCTATTCTCACACGCCGTACACAACGCTGATGCGGACGACCGCCGAGGAAACCCGCGAGATTGGACGGCGTACGGCCTTGAAGCTCGGCTCTGCGCGCGGGCCAGCGCTGGTGCTTTGGCCGGCCGGCGGGGTTTCCGACTACGACCGCGAGGGCGGTGTATTTTTCGATCCCGCCGCGAACCGCGCCTGGCTTGATGGCCTGAAGGCCGAGCTCACTGAGGATATCGATTGCCGGGAAATGCCTTGTCACATCAACGATCCGCAATTCGCGGAAGCCGCCGCTACGTGGCTCCTCCGCCAAATCGAGACTGAGGTATCGAAGAATGAAAATGTTTGAACGCACGGAGATTCTGGCGGCGATTGAGAACCAGACGGCCAAGGGCATACCGATCCTGGCGGCCGGGAGCAGTTGCGGGCTTGTCGCTAAATGCGCCGCTTTGGGTGGTGCCGACATGCTTGTCGTCTACAGCACGGGACTTTCGCGGCTCATGGGTCTGCCGACAAGCCGTATCGGTGACTCTAATGCCCGCACCATCGAAATGGCAGATGAAATCCGTAACGTCGTCTCCGATGTGCCGGTTATCGGAGGTATCGAGGCGTGGGACCCTGTCCGGCTCGACCTCGACCGCCTGCTTGATCGGTTCTGGGCTGCTGGCTACTCCGGTGTGATCAACTACCCGACGATCTCCACCATGGGAGATAAGTGGCGCGACCGTCGCGGTCGTGTTGGCCTGGGCTTCGATCGCGAAGTTGAGATGATCGCTCTCGCGCGCAAGAAGGAGATCTTCACGATGGCCTATGTCGCATCTGCCGCCGATGCGACAGCAATGACCGAGGCCGGTGCGGATTGCATCGTTCCTCATGTAGGAGCGACCCGAGGGGGCCTCGTTGGCCATGACGAGGGACAGGCCATTCAGGCGGCGGTGAAGCGGATCAACGAGATCAACGCCGCAGCTCGGGCAGTTCGCGACGATGTTATTTTGCTTGCGCACGGCGGCGCGGTCTCCGAGCCGGAGGACACGGAAGAAGTCTATCGGTCGACGGACTGCGTTGGCTTTGTCGGTGCTTCCTCCATCGAGCGAATCCCAATTGAACGCGCCGTTCACGCGGTGACCAAGGCCTTCAAGGCCATCCCCATGCCCCGCAAGTGACCCCGGTTTTCCAGACTCTGAGAGCTTTCCAATGAACGTCATCGATAAGAACCTAAATCACCCCAATTCCGCTTCCACATCCTGGGACGCGGTCTACGATGTTGTGGCTGTCGGCAGTGGTGCCGCCGGTCTGTCCGCGGCCTTGTTTGCCGCTAAGGATGGCATGAAGGTTCTGGTTTGCGAGAAATCGTCCAAGCTGGGCGGCACGACGGCACTGTCGAATGGGATGATCTGGGTACCGTGCTCACCCCAAGCGGTTGCCGCAAAGGTCGACGACAGCCTCGAAAAGGCAAGAACGTACCTCAAGAACGAGCTTGGAAACTACTACCGCGAGGACTTCGTAGACGCGTATTTGACCGATGGGCCGAAGGCCCTAGCTGAAATCGAAAAGGGTACCGAGGTCAAGTTCACGCTTGCATCCGCACCTGATTATCACTCGTCGCAGGTCGGTGGCGTGGACAAGGGCAGGGCACTCAGCCCTGCACCCTACGACGGCCGATTGCTTGGCAAGGATTTCGATCTGGTTGGTGATCCGATCCGCGTCGTGCTCGGTGGCATGATGATCTCGTCTGGGGAAGTCGGCAAGTTCCTGAATCCGCTGAAATCCACTGAAGCGATGAAGCATGTGCTGACGCGTGTCGGACGCTACGCCAAAGATCGGATGAAATTCAGGCGCGGTACCGAACTGAGCGGCGGCAATGCTCTGATCGCCAGGTTCATCACAAGCCTCCGCAAGCGAGAGGTCGACATCTGGACCGAGACGCCTCTAGTGCGGTTGGTGGAAGAGAACGGCACGGTAATCGGGATCGTTGTGCAGAAAGCGGGCACGGAACGCCGCATCAAGGCAACGCGGGGCGTGGTACTTGCGACGGGCGGATTTGCGCGCAGCGCAGAGCTTCGCGCATCACTCAGTGGCGCGCACCAGCACGACGATACTCTGGCACACTACGACTCCACCGGTGACGGCATCAAATTGGCGCTCCAGTCCGGCGGGGCGATAGATAACGAGGTTGCCAGTGCGGGTTTCTGGACGCCGGTTTCGCTTCTGAAGGACAAGCACGGCGGCACTCAAACCGTGCCATACGGCTGGCTTGATCGCGGTCGCCCTGGTGTGATCGCAGTCGGACCCGACGCGAAGCGTTTCGTGAATGAGTCCAATTCCTATCACGATGTCTGCCTCGGCATGTTCCGAAGCGGCTATCCAGCCGACAAGCGCTTCTTCTTCATCTGCGACTACGAGTTCCTGAAAAAGCGTGGCATGGGCCACATGCTTCCTTGGCCCTGGACCATGGGCACGAGCTCGTACGAAAAGGTCGGGTACATCGACGTGGCCGATACAATCTCGGCATTGGCGCGGAAGATTGGCCTCGACCCGAGCGCACTCGAAAGCACCGTGGATGAACATAATAGGCACGCACGATCTGGCGTTGACCCGTACTTCCAGCGCGGAGAGTCAGCATTCAATCGCATGCTTGGTGATCCCGAGGTGGGCAAACCGAATCCAAATCTTGGATCAATCAGCAAAGGGCCGTTTATAGCGCTGAGGATCGTGCCTGCAACGCTCGGGACGGCTACCGGTTTGGCTACCGACAGCGAAAGCCGAGTTCTCCGCGGCGACGGGACGCCAATAGCCGGCCTATATGCTTGTGGAAACGACGCCACATCACTGATGCGTGGGCTCTATCCTGGAGCTGGCATCACCATCGGTCCAGGCATCGTTTTCGCTTATCGAGCGGCAAAGGCTATGTCGCGACGAGATAACGAGTAGGGGCACAATAACCACGCTAGCGGATTGTCTCGTGTCCTAAGTTCGCCTCCAGGGAGCGACGTAATTACGGGGGGCGTGGGTTCGTACCCGCTCAAGCGCCGGACGCTATCATAAATTCGTAAGCAGTTCGATTTCCCCAAAGCGGGGGGTACATCTGCGCGGTGGCGACCATTCGCTAGTCGAGCTGAATGGCGCAGATCCTCGAGATGATGAAGCGCATGGCTGCCGTCGTTGATCAGCAGAATGGCGGCGATGCCGCCTACCAGCCAATGGCCGGGAATTTCGACAGCTCAATCGCCTTCCAGTCCGCCGTCGATCTCGTGCTCAAAGGTCGCGAGCAGCCGAACGGCTATACCGAGCCGGTCCTGCACCGCCGCCGCAACCACTACAAATCAATGGAGATTGGAAATGAGTAATCTGACCCTTAGCATGGCGAATGAGATAATTAGAAAAGCGTTTGTTTTTTCTGAGGAAAAGCAACTTCAGCCACTCAGTGTTGCAGTGCTGGACGCAGGCGGTCACTTGGTGGCTTTCCAGAAGCAAGACGGCTCGTCGATGCTCCGCTTCGAGATCGCGTTTGGCAAAGCATATGGATCTCTTGGCGTTGGATTTGGCTCGAGATGGCTTGAGAAGGCGGCAAAAGAGCGCCCGCATTTCATAGCAGGACTGACAGCGGTCTCAGGTGGCAACATAGTACCGGTACCTGGTGGGGTGCTTGTTCAAGGCAGCCACGGCTTGTTAGGTGCTGTAGGTATCACAGGAGACACATCCGACAATGACGAAGCTGCAGCCATAGCAGGCATCTCTGGTGCAGGGTTCACTGCGATCTGCGACTAAATGCTCTCGGACGCATTTCGTCGCTGGCCGCTCGACCTTTTGTCAGTTCCATGGATATGCCTATGCCGCTGCCAGAACGATTTCAACGACTTGCGCGTCTTGAAACTTATTGGTCGAGGGTTCAAGTCCGCTCAAGGCGATGAACTAAATGCGGCGAAATAGGAACGCGCGAGATGCGTAATGACGATGTCTTTACGAGGCTTGTAAAGATGATGTCGTTACGCTATATAAATGCGTGCAAATAGGAGTCTCCCATGCCGACCTCACGCACGAGTAAAAGCCCGGACGTAAGCGTGCCGCTGAATATGCGCATCAAGCCTGCGACCCGCAACTTGATCGATCGCGCCGCCGAGTTGCTCGGCAAAACGCGCACGGATTTCATGTTGGAGGCTTCCGAGCGCCGCGCCGAGGAAGTGCTGCTCGACCGTACTATCTTCACGGTAAGCCCCGGAATCTATGCCGAATACCTTGCTCGACTCGATGCGCCCGCGCAGCTCAATGAGCGTCTAAAACGTACCATGTCGACCAAAGCGCCGTGGGATGAGGCGTGACCCTCAGCGCACCGGCACCCCTGGCCGATCATCATGAACTGGCCGAATTCAATTCCGGCGTCCCTGAACTGGACGACTGGCTGCATCGCCGCGCCCGTGCCAATCAGGCAAGCGGCGCATCGCGTACCTTCGTCGTGTGCGAGGGAAGCCGTGTTATTGCCTATTACGCGCTCTCCTCCGGCGCAGTAAAACAGCCGGAAGCACCTGGCCGTTTTCGGCGCAATATGCCTGATCCAATACCGGTCGCCGTGCTTGGTCGCTTGGCCATTGATCAATCCTATCAGGGGCGTGGCATCGGCAGGGCGTTAGTGCGCGACGCGAGCCTGCGTCTGCTCAATGCCGCTGAAATACTCGGCATCCGCGGTGTGCTGGTCCATGCGATTTCCAATGACGCACGAGCCTTTTATGAGGCCGTCGGCTTCCTGTCCTCTCCGTCTGACCCCATGATGCTGATGGTCGGATTGCACGACCTCAACAACGCGCTAAACACCTAAGAGAATCTCATCGATAATTTCGGTTGAGCCCACCCAACTTCATATCTAACAATTTGAAATTGCTGCCTAAAGACAAATAACAAGTGACATGCCTTGGGGGGTCGTATCCCATCAAGGCCTTCCCATCTCTGGACACTGACCGCGAACACCTCAACGGACAGAGCGGTATCTATCCTTCGGGCCTGAACCGACATATGTCAGTATTCCGGCGAGTTGGAGGCCGTGGATATCCCGCCGCGCGGCTTTTGGGATGACCTGCCAGATGGCCATTGTGCCGCAGCTTGCCCGGCAGGACAGTCCTCGTTTTGAACCATGCCGACTAAGTCGAAAAGGCAGGGTAGGATGTCAAGCAGATCGGCGGGACAGTACTGGCTCGCAGGGGGCGGAAATGGCTCGTCGCCTTGTCGTGCCCTTAGATCGTCATGGCATTCTCGGCATGAGCATACGGTAGAGTCGAATGCGATGCGTGTGGCTGAAATGACGCTGCAGCGGTTGCTCGGTTGGGCCGCCTAAATAGGAATCGGACCAATTGGCCGGCTCATCAATCATCAGCCGCTCCAATGCCCGCTTCGGCGCGCTCATTCCCCGCAATTTGAGCTGCCACAAGATCTAACCGGGGCCGATTCCGGGGAGCGAGCCGCGTGAGAGTTTTTCAGTCGTGGTCGTTACGACGTTCCACTATTCCTCAAACTCATCGTTGCATCGCGAAATGACATTGGCGTGAGAAGGGGCGGAGGTCTACGCTAACTACGAGGAGAAACCGCGAGAAAACGATGGCAGCGCAAATTCGATCTTATTGGCGAAACTTCATCGATGGTGCTTGGGTCGACAGCAGCGATGGAAGGACTATCCCGGTTACCGATCCGGCAACGGGTAGGACTATTGCGGAAGTTGCGTGCGGGGGTGCCGCAGAGATCGATATGGCCGTAACTGCGGCCCGGCGCTGCTTTGAAAGCCGACGGCTCCAGTTGATGACGCCCGCCTCGCGCGGGGAGCTCATGTTCGCAATAGCCGAGCAGCTCGATTTGCTGGCGGACGAGATCGCCGAGGTGGAAATCCAGGATAATGGCAAGACGCGGGCCGGCGGCTACAATGAAGTCAAGCTAACCCAGCGCTACCTCCGCTATTATGGTGGCATGGCCGACAAGCTCGAGGGTCGCCAAATTCCGCTCGGCGACGGCATCGTCGACTATACGGTCCATATGCCTTATGGGGTGTCCGCCCAGATCGTGCCGTGGAATGGTCCTTTGCCCGTAGGCGCGCGCTCGATCGCCTGTGCGTTGATCACCGGGAACACGGTCGTCCTGAAGTCGCCCGAGGATTCTCCGCTCAGTCTCTTTTTGCTGGCCGAAGCCTGTGAACGCGCCTCTGTTCCCAAGGGTGCTGTCAATATTGTCTGCGGCTACGGTCGGGAGGCCGGTGCCGCCCTCGTGGGTCACAAGGACATCGACCATATCGTTTTCACCGGCTCCGTGGAAACGGGCAAGAGCGTCTTGCGTGCTGCGGCGGAACGGGTCATCCCCTGTGTGATGGAGCTTGGCGGCAAATCTGCAGCCATCGTGTATGCAGATGCCGATCTCGACAATGCGGCGCGTAATATCACCCGCGGGATTCTGCATCACTCTGGCCAGATCTGTTCGGCTGCCTCTCGCTTGGTCGTGCACCGGTCAATCGCCGGCGCGCTGGTTGAGAAGATCAAGGCCGAGGCTGCCCGCCGGACCGTTGGGCCAGGCGTTGATGGCTGTGACATGGGACCGGTTATTTCCGAGCGGCAGTTGTCACGCATCGAGGCCTTGTGCGATGCCGGTGTCGCCGAGGGCGCCACCCTGGAGATGGGTGGAAAGCGGTTGGACAGGGAGGGCTATTTTCTACCGCCGACGATTTTCACCAATGTCAGTCCGGACATGCGAATCGCACAGGAAGAGTTCTTTGGTCCCGTCCTTGTCGTCATCCCTTTTGATACGCCGGAGGAAGCCGTCGCCATTGCCAACGGCACTGACTACGGCCTCGCAGCCGGCATTTTCACCCGCGACCTTAAGCTCACGCTCTGGACGGCCGACCGCTTGGTGGCCGGTCAGGTCTACGTCAATGACTGGTGGGTCGGTGGGGTGGAGACGCCTTTCGGCGGCGCTCGCCGGTCCGGCTATGGGCGGGAAAAGGGGCAGGAAGCCCTTCTCGGTTATGTGCAGACCAAGAATGTCGGTATCAGGCTGTAGCCATAGCGTGCGCCCAGTCAGGGCGTTGCTTGCCGTGCGCCGGTGCGGCCTTGCCCCGCAGCCGGAACTCTTGCTGGACAGCCGTCCAGTTATGACGATAGTGGCACTAAAAAACGGCAGCCACGACAATGGAGTACGACATGGAAAGCCGCTGGCTGGAGGACTTTCTCAGTCTTGTGGACACAAGAAACTTCTCCCGATCGGCTGAGGCCCGTTATACAACTCAGCCCGCATTCAGCCGCAGGATCAAGAGCTTGGAGGACTGGGTTGGCGCCAAGCTATTCGACCGCACGACCCAGCCGATTAGCCTTACACCTTCGGGCGAGCGCTTCCGGCCTGTGGCCGAAGAAGTGCTGAGAAGGCTCCTCCAGGGGCGGGAAGACGCACGCAGAGTCAGCGAAACGTCCGCCAATCTCATCCGATTTGCCGCGACTCACAGTCTTTCGCTGACGTTCTTCCCCGCATGGATTCGTTCGATCGAATCCGGCACACACGCATTCAACATCCGGCTGGATTCATATCAGTTCACCGACTGTATCCAGTCGTTGATCAAGGGTGAATGCCATTTTGCCATCAGTCATGCGCATCCGCAGGTCGAGATGAACCTTCCGCCGATGCATTTCACCTCGAAACTCGTCGGTACCGACCGGCTATTGCCGGTCACGCTGCCGGATTCGTCGGGCGCGCCGCTTGACCGCCTTCCCGGCACCCCCGAAGAGCCGGTCCACTATTTGGCCTATACTGAAGCCTCGGCGATCGGCCGGGCCGTCGATCACATGATCAATCATGTGGAGGAGCCGGTGTATCTTAGCAGGGTCTTCGTCAGCCAGCTCGCAGCGGTGCTGAAGACGCTGAGCAGGGAGGGCAAGGGCATGGCCTGGCTGCCAGAGAGCAGCATTTCCGAGGAACTCGCATCCGGGAGCCTCGTGCTGGCCGGAGATGAGAAATGGTTCATTCCTGTGGAGATCAGGATCTACCGCTCTCGCGACCCGCTCCCGGCCATGGCCGAACAGCTATGGTCCATGCTGGACGGCGAAGTCGAGCCGCTGCAGGTTTTGCAGTCTGAGGAGGATGCCTGATACCGGCCATGCATTGAATGAGGCGAAGCTTGCATTGGAGGGGGCCGATCCAGCGGTCTATCCTTCGGGAAGATGCAAGGAAGAGATCGTCCCATGTTCCAGAAAAAAAGAATTGCCATCCTGGGGCTCATGCTTGAGAGCAACAGCTTCGCGCCGGTAACCGGCCGCGATGATTTTCTTAGCCGGCTTTACCTGGCAGGCATCGAAATGGCCGAGGAACTTCGCCAGGACGAATCAAGAATTCCCGCTGAAATACACAGCTTCTGCGCCACGATGGACGTGTCGACTGAATGGGAGGCGGTCCCAATTCTCATCGGGTTGGTGGAAGCTGGCGGCCCGATAGATCACGAGTTTTTCGTACAGACACTCGCGGACATGAAGAACCGGCTGGAAGCGGCAATGCCGCTCGACGGCGTGTATATCTGCAACCACGGTGCCATGATCACCACCGAGAACCGTGATCCCGATGCCGAGATCTTCGAGATGGTGCGTTCCGTCGTCGGTAAGGATACGCCCGTCGTCGCGACCCTCGACCTTCACGGAAATGTCTCGGACCGTATGGTTGCCGCGGTCAACCTCGTGATTGCCTACCAAACGAATCCCCACGTCGATATGGTAGCGCGCGGCCGCGAGGCCGCCGCGGCGTTGATCGAAATGCTTGATGGATTGCGTCCCGTCGCGAGCATCATCCGTCTGCCTGTCTGTCCGCCGACCGTGACCCTTCTTACGGAGAAGGGTCCTTATGCGGACCTGATGAAATATGGGCAAGCCAAGTCGGGTGGTGAGATCATGAATGTCTCAATTCTCGGCGGTTTTGCCTATGCCGATACGCCAAAAAACGGCTTGTGCATCATCGTGACAGCCCGGAGCGATCGCGCCCGTGCCGAAGCGGTCGCCCGTGATATCGCCGAAACGGCCTGGAAGGACTACCGTCGCTACGATCCGCATCTGATCTCGCTCGATGATGCCGTTGCGAAAGCGGTGGCTGCGGGGGAAAATCCGGATCTTCCGGCCGTCATTCTTGCCGATGTCGCGGACAATCCCGGCGGCGGCGCAAACGGTAACACGACATGGATCCTCGAGGCGCTTGTGAATGCGCACGCCAAGGGCAGCGTCCTCGGTATCTTCAACGATCCCCTGCTGGCTCAGGAAGCGATGCAACTCGGTGAGGGCGAAACGTTCCGAGCTGTTTTCAACCGGGTCGAGCCGGATCGCTTCTCGCGCCGGTTCGAAGCAAATGCCACGATACTGCGCATCCGGGACGGCGACTGCGTAGGCCGCCGCGGCTTTTATGCCAACCGCAGACTCAATCTCGGCACGACGGTTCTCCTTGATGTGGAAGGCGTTCAGGTCGTTGTCGTTTCCATCCGCACACAATGTGCTGATCCAGTCTTCTTGGAGATGATGGGGATCGATATCGCCAAGGCACGATCAGTCGTCGTCAAGTCCCGCGGCCATTTCCGTGCTGGTTTCGATGAGTTCTTCGGTCCGGATCAGGTCCTGGAAGTGGATGCGCCCGGTCTCTCGTCGCCGATCCTCTCGCGTTTCGAATTCAAGTTCTTGCCCCGCCCGATCTTTCCTGTCGATCGCGACGTTACCTGGCCGCGCGGCTGAAGCCGAACTTGCCTACATTCCGGGAGGGAATCATGGGATTGAAGAATCTCGACACGCCGAGCCTTATTCTGGACAGGAAGGTATTGGAGGCCAACACGCGACGCATGACCTCGAGACTCGAGGATCGTGGCGTCCGTTTCCGCCCCCACATGAAAACGGCAAAATCCATCGACGTCGCGCGCATGGCGATTGCCGGGAACTTCGGTGGCGTCATGGTATCGACGCTCAAGGAGGCGGAATACCTTGCCGACAACGGCATAACGGATATCACCTATGGTGTCACCGTCCTTCCCGACAAGCTGCCCCGGATCGCCGCTCTCGTCAAACGTGGGATCAAGATCGGTGTGATACTCGACCAGGTGGCTTTTGCCCGGGAAATCAGCCGGCAAGCCGTCAACCTCGGTATCGTGCTCGATGTCCTCATCGAACTGGATTCAGGAGAGAAGCGCGCCGGCGTCTTCGCCGAGTCGCCTGAATTGCTCGAAATTGGACGCGCGCTCGCAGAACTTCCAGGGACCCGTCTCGAAGGCGTGCTCACGCATGCCGGCCATTCCTACCAGTCCCGGACCATCGAGGATATCCGCAGGGTCGCGGAAGAAGAGCGGATGGTGGCGGTGACCGCCGCCACGCGCCTGCGAGCGATCGGTCTTCCGGTCCCGGTTGTCAGCGTCGGCTCCACGCCGACTGCCACTCATGGCGTAAACTTCGATGGGCTGACCGAAGTGCGCTGTGGCGTCTACATGTTCGGCGATGTCATGCAGTCGGAAATCCACTCCTGCGGGCAGCGTGATATCGCCCTGTCGGTGCTCGCGACGGTGACCGGCCACCGGCCCCAGTTCAATACTGCCCTAATTGATGCGGGAGCACTGGCTCTATCCAAGGACCGCAGCACCGCAGCACCCGGTCTTGCGGAGGATATCGGCTTCGGCATGGTTATGGACATGTTCTGTCGGGAGCGCATTCCGGGTGTTACTGTGGGTCACGTCTACCAGGAACACGGACTTCTGGTGAGCGAGGGTCCCTTCCCCTACCATCTGTTGCCGATCGGCTCGAAGGTACGGGTGCTGCCCAATCATGCCTGCATGACCGCAGCGATGTATGATCACTACAACGTTGTTGCCGGTGACAACGACCAGCAGATAGTCTCTTGGCCGCGTATCAACGGCTGGTAGGGTGCGGTCGTTCGCAGTTCTGGTCAGTGGAGAGCGGCGCGTAGTTTCCGAACGGGCGGGTGCGCCAAGTTTTCTTTGTCTTCGACGATAGAGGGCCTCTTCGGCCGTGGTGGCCGAAGAGGCCCTCTATCGAGAACCGCTTACCGTAAAACCGATGCCCAGGAGCACCTAGCCCGCTCAGATTCGCACGCCGGTCGACGCATCAAACAGATGGACGGATTCCTGCGGGCAATGCAACCTGATCACCTGTCCCGGCGTGAAGGTCCGCCGCGCGTTCGTCAGTGCGCATATTCGCTTGCCGTCGACGTTGGCAAAGATCTGAACGTTTGGACCGGTCGGCTCGACAACTTCGATAACCGCGTCGAACCCCTCGCGCCCGGAAGACAGATCCAGATGTTCCGGTCTTGCGCCGTAGATGACCTTCCGGCCCGGGCTTACGCCGGCTTGCCGCGAAATCGCCATCCTTGTTCCGTCTGAGGCCACCACGGAAGGTCCGTTGTCATCGGCGGCCACAACGCCCTCGATGAAATTCATAGATGGAGATCCGATGAAATCCGCGACAAAGAGGTTGGTTGGGTAGTCGTAGAGCTCCATCGGCGTGCCGACCTGTTCCACCCGGCCCTTGTTCATCACCACGATACGATCCGCCATGGTCATGGCCTCGATCTGGTCATGGGTTACATAGACGGACGTGGTCTTGAGCCTTTGGTGGAGAGCCTTGATCTCGGTGCGCATGACCACGCGGAGCTTTGCGTCGAGGTTGGACAGGGGTTCGTCGAACAGGAAGACCTGGGCATCCCGGACCAGCGCCCGGCCCATGGCGACACGCTGACGCTGGCCGCCCGACAACTGCCGGGGAGAACGCTCCAGATAGGGCTCGAGATTGAGGATCTCGGCTGCCTCATGGATCTTGGTCGATATCTCTTCCTTCGGCTTCTTCCTCAGCTTGAGACTGAAGCCGATGTTGTCGAAAACCGTCATGTGAGGATAGAGAGCGTAGTTCTGAAAGACCATGGCGATGTCGCGGTCGCGCGGCGGAACGTCGTTGATGACGCGCGATCCTATCAAGATCTCACCACCCGAGATCGGCTCCAGGCCGGCGATCATGCGCAGGAGTGTCGACTTGCCGCAACCCGACGGACCGACAAGAACGACGAATTCCTGGTCCTTAATTTCGATATCGACGCCGTGAATGATTTGCAGAGCGCCGAACCGCTTCTCGATGCCTTTGATTGTAACCGATGCCATGAATGCGAAGTCCTTTTGTGTTCCGGATCGTTCCGAGGGCTTACTTGACCGCTCCGAGCGCCATGCCGCGGATGAGATAACGTTGCAGCCAGGAGAAAACGATGGCGACCGGCACTGTGGCGAGCACGGTGCTCGCCATGACATGGTGCCATTCGACCTGGTATCGGCCCGCGACCTGGGAGAAGATCTGCACCGGCAGCGTGTAATCGTTCTGGTTGCGGATCAGCGTGAGCGCCAGCACGAATTCGTTCCAGCTGTTGATGAAGGTGAAAATCGCCGTGACCACCATCGCGGGAATGGCGAGAGGCAGGAAGATCTTCACAAGGCTGGTGAAATGGGTTGCGCCATCTATCCAGGAAGCCTCCTCGAGGTCGCGCGGTATCGTATTGAAGTAGCTCTGCAGCATCCAGATCGTGAAAGCCATGTTGAAGGCAACATAGGTGACGACCAGAGAATTGAGGCTGTTGACCAGATTGAGGTGCACCATCAGCCGGAACAGGCCGAGGACGAGAACGATGGGCGACATCATCTGGGTCATCAGCAGGAAGTTCCTGTAGAGCCCCTTGCCGACGAACCGGTAGCGGGAAAGTGCGTAGGCCGCAGGGATAGACAGCAGGATCGCGATAACGGTGGATGCGATGCTGACATAAAGGCTGTTGAGCAGTGCGCCGCCGAAGTTGGTCTTCGCCCACATCTCGACGAAGTTATCCCAGCGGAACTCACTGAAGGTCCAAGTGGGCGGATAGACGAACAGCTCGTCGCGTGGTCGCACGGCGGTCACGAACATAATGCCGAATGGAAGGAGGATGACGACGCAAAGGGGAGAGAGCAGGACCCAGTAGAGTATCGATTTCTTGAGCTTAGGCGTCATTTAAGACCTGCTCCTCGGCTAGATTGTCGGATTCCTGGCGCATGACGAGCAAGACATAGGCGATGGTGAAGACGAAAAGCACACCGAACATAATCAGCGAAATCGCCGATGCCTTGCCCAGTTGCCCGAAGCGGAAGGCCAGCTTGTAGAGGTAAGTGACGAGGATGTCGGTACCATTTGCCGGACCGCCCTCTGTCATGACCCAGATGATCGGCAATGAATTGAAGACGTAGATGACATTGAGGACGATGGCGATGTTGATGAAGGGCTTCATCAGCGGCAACGTGATATGACGAAACATTTCCAACGGCCTCGCTCCATCGACGGCTGCCGCCTCGTACGAGTCCTGTGGCAACGAGGACAACCCGCCCAGAAAGATCGTCGTCGTAAACGGTATCGAAACCAGGATCCCGACCAGGATCTCGACGGTGAATGCCAGTGAAGCCGTGGCCAGCCATTCGACAGGCTCCGAAATGATATGGAGGTCCATCAGCGTGGCATTGATCAGGCCGGCGCGGCCGTTCAGGCTCCAGCGCCAAAGTACGGCAGTCATGGTCAGCGAGATTGCCCAGGGCAACATGATGATGACGCGTGCCACGCTGCGGCCATAGAAATCGTCGTTCAGCATGATGGCGACCGGCAGCGATATGACCAGTGTGCCGCCGACCACGACGACAGTCCAGATCACCGTGCGCCCGAGCGACGCATAGAAAAGCGGATCGGCGAAGACTTCCGAGAAGTTCTTCAAACCGGAAAAGCCCATCAGCTTGCCGAACCGGCTGACCTCCTGCATCGAAGTCCATCCAAGATCGAGAACCGGATACCCGATAATCAGGACTGCAAGCAGCAGGCTCGGCAGGATCATAAGCAGAGGCGTGGAGCGCAACGTAGATTTCATTAGGGGGCTTCCCGTCCTGGTCCGCCGGACATGACATCGAAAAAGGGGCAGCAGTCGCCGCCCCTTTTCGTCTCGTTTACTTGCCGCGGATCTTGTTGATTTCGGCAGCGGCGGCCTTGAGGGCCTCTTCGGGCTGGGCCTGGCCGAGATAGATCTGCTGCATCGTGCGAACCGTCACGTCGGCGATTTCTTCCCAGTTGGCGATGGTCGGAGCGAACTTGGCATAAGGAAGGCCTGCAGCAAAGCCGGCGATATCCGGGTCGTTGGTGAAGTTGTCGAGTGCCGCGACATTCTTCGTCACCGGCAGGAATCCTTCGCCGAGGTCGAATTTCTGACGCCATTCATCCCGGTAGGAAAACTCGATGAACTTCCAGGCTTCCTTTTTCACCTGTGACGAGGAGAAGAGCATCAGCGTGTCGGTCACACCATAGGTGGCCTTGGCCTTTCCTTCCGGGAACGGCATGACCGCATACTTCAGGTCGGGAGCTTCCGCCTTGATCTGTGGGATCAGCATCGGGAAGGTGAATACCATACCGAGCTTGCCCTGCTTGAACATGTTGAAGATTTCTTCACGGTTGTAATTGGTCGGCGAGGGCTGGGTCAGGCCTTCGTCGATCAGCTTCTTGTACAGCGTTGCTGCTGCGAGCGCTTCCGGTGTGTCGAGGCCCGAGGTGCCGTCAGCCTTCAGGATGTCGCCCCCATGGGTCCAGAGGCTGTAGTAGTAGTACGCGTCCGTCTCGATTTCCTTGCCCTGGAGGCCGAAAGGAAACACATCCGGCAAGGCTTTCAGCTTCTTGGCAGCCTCGTAGAACTCGTCCCAATTGGTCGGAGCCTTGGCGCCCGCTTTGTCCAGAAGCTCGGTATTGACGAGCATGGCGCGAGCGGATGCTGCGACCGGCAGGCCCATGATCTTGCCATCGATGACCGACGGCGACATGAAGGTATCGATGAAGGTCGCCTTGAATTCCGGTGTAAGGTAGGAATCGACCGGCTCGGCGATGCCCTGCTGTTCGAAATCGACGAGCCAGCGTGTGCCGATGATCGAAATGTCCGGCGCCTGTCCTCCGGCAATGTCGGTGGTCAGACGTTGCAGGAGCGTGTCCCACGGAACCACCTGTATGTTGATCTTGATGTCGGGATTTTCCTGCTGGAACGCGTCCGCCATTTCCTGGAAGAAGGGTCCGGTCTTGGAACTATATTCCGCGACGGTGAAATTGACCTGCGTCTCCGCATGGGCCGGAGCCCCTGCCCAGGCCATGCCCACGGCCAGTGCGGATGCCGTCATTGCACTCCGAATGCTGAAATTCATCGATCTGTTCTCCTCATGGGGTCGCTATCCCTTCTTCTACCTGACGCATTTCGCATTCAGGCTTTCGACTTGACGAGGACACTGTGCGACAGCATTAAGGCGGGTTAAAATACTATTATCGCATGAAGGCATGAAGATGCGGCATAGCCGCGAGGCGTGAGATACAGCCATGCCGCTCTTGTGCACAAAACGCAAAAAAGGCGGGCCTGACCCCGCCTTCTTCATAACCACCGCTATATGCCGGAAGAAATCTGTCAGGTCTGACCCCAGTTGTACTCAGGTTCATAGCCAAGCACACGACGAGCCTTGTCGATCGACAGGAGCGTTTCCCGCCCCTTGACAGGACGTTTGACGGCCACGTTCGGGAAAATCGAAGCCATCAGTTCGGCGCTGCCGCGCGCCATCACGGTATCCGCGTTCGCGATGATGAAATGGTCAGCGCCGACAAGATCGACATGCAATGCCTTCCGTACCGCCTGCGCGCAATCCCGCCCGTCAATATAGCCCCAGCAGTTCCATTCCCTGAAGTGCGGATCGTCCTGCCACGAGGCGAAACGTTCGTAGTCCGCGGGCTCCATGACGTTGGAAAGTCTCAGTCCGATGAAGGTCGTGTCCGGATTCCAGCGCTGCATCTGCCGTGCCATCTCCTCTCCGAGGTCCTTCGACAGTGAGTAGGCGCTTTCAGGACGCATCGGATGGTCTTCGTCTACCGGCACATAGGAAGGCGGGTTCGACGGGCTGAAGGGAAGTCCGAGCGTGGTTTCGCTCGATGCCCAGACGATACGCTTGACACCGACGCGGATCGCCGCATCGAAGACATTGTAGGTCGACACGACATTGTTGCGGAAGATGACGTCGTCGGGCATCAGGTCAGGAGCGGGGATGGCTGCGAGATGGACGACCGCGTCCGGCGTGCGGAACTTGCGGAAGGGATGATCCTTGCCGCCGCTCCACTGCATGGCGTCGATGACCTGGCCGAGATCGTTGAGGTCGACCTTGTAGAACGGGCAGACGGGATCCTTCGACGCCTGCATGTCGATGTTCAGGACGTTGTAGCCATGCTCCACGAGACCGCGGCACACCGCCCGGCCTGCCTTGCCGCTGCCACCGGTCACGACAATGTTCTTCATTCGATACCCCCTTACTTATGCGGTGCCACCGAATCCCCCGGAGGCCATCCGACGGACTGATCACCTCACCCTACGCCCGCGTGTTGCGGCAAGGCGAATGCGAAATCGTGATCCTGTCATGTCAGTTCTGCATTGGAAGATTGAACCGTCCGCCGTTAGTTGTCGATGACGAAGGGAGATGCGGCGCGAAAAGGTTGCCGTCGCCTCCAACGCATCAAATGATCGACAGGAGCCGGGATATGCCGCGCCATGACGGGACCATTGCGATTGTTACGGGTGCAGGCCACGGCATCGGTCGCTGCATAGCCGGCCAGCTGGCTGCCGAGGGCGCCGCGGTTGCCGTTCTGGAAGTGGATGAGACAAGGGGCCGCGAGACGGTCGGCCAGATCGTCGAGGCCAACGGGCGCGCGGTCTTCGTCAAAGCCGACATCACCGATGCCGCCCAAGTCGAGGGCGCCTTTTCCACTGCCGAGGCAGCGCTTGGACCTGTAAGCCTTCTTGTCAACAATGCTGCCTTTACCGATGCCGGCGACCTTAAAGGGATGAAGCTCGAATCCTGGCATCGCGAGATCGACGTCAACCTCAACGGCACCTATCACTGCATAAGGGCGATCATCCCGCGCATGCGAGCCAGGGGTGGCGGCGCCATCGTCAATATCGCATCGGTGAACGGGATGCGCTACTTCGGCAATCCCAGCTACAGTGCCGCCAAGGCCGGCGTCATCAACCTTACCATGTCGGTGGCCTCCGAATTCGGCCGCGACGGCATCCGCTGCAACGCAGTGTGCCCTGGTTCGGTGCGAACCGAAAACATCACCTGGAGCATTCGCCAGCAGAAGGACCCGGACATATTCCAGAAGCTCGGTCGCTGGTATCCGCTCGGTCGCGTCGCAGAGCCCATGGACATTGCCAGAGCTGTCTCCTTTCTCGGATCCGACGAGGCCGGATATATATCCGGAGTTGCCCTGCCGGTCGATGGCGGCATGCTGGCAGGCATGAATGTCATGATCGACGAATTCATCCTAGAAGCCTGACACTATCACCGGGGACTAAGCATGCTGATCATTTCCGAAACTCTGGCCCGCGAGCTCGTCACCATCGAGGAGACCATCTTGGCCGTCGAGCAGACCTTTGCGGCCATGGCACGCGGCCTGGCGAGGAACTATCCGGTTGTCCGAGAGGCCGTCGGCCATGCGGACGCCGTATTCGGCGTGAAGACGGGAGCCGATGTCTCCGCGCCGTTTCTCGGTCTCAAGGCGGGCGGCTACTGGCCGCACAACCTGGTGCGCGGATTGACGAACCATCAGTCCGCCACGCTCCTATTCGACCTCAATACCGGGCGGGCATCGGCGCTCGTCAGCGCCAATTACCTCACCGGCGTCCGTACGGGTGCCGCAAGCGCGATTGCCACCAAGCACCTTTCCCGAGCGGATTCGGAGGTCCTCGGCATCATCGGAACGGGAACCCAGTCCGCCTATCAACTGAGGGCCACCCTTGCTGTCCGTGAGATCACGACCGTACATGCATGGGATCCCTCGCCGGACAACCTGGCCGCCTTCGGCAAGACGGTTGTCGAGCTCGGCCTTGATTACCATGCCCACGAGAACCGCGAGGACGTCGCCCGGCTCGCCGACATTCTAATCACCGTCACACCCTCTACCAACGCCTTGGTTGACCGGGCTTGGGTTCGGCCGGGAACGCATATCTCCGCTATGGGCGCCGACACGAAAGGCAAGCAGGAGCTTGATCCACGGCTCGTCTCTGCTGCCGCGCTCTTCGTCGACGAAGCGGCCCAATCGATCAGTATCGGCGAGTTCCAGCACGCCTATGCGCAGGGGTTGATCAAGGAGAGCGACATTCGCGGCTCAATCGGCGAGGTGATCTCTGGTATCAGCGAAGGACGCAGGTCCGCCGAGGAGATCACGATCTTCGACGGAACCGGCGTGTCGTTGCAGGATCTGGTTGTCGCCGACCTCGCTGTCCGGCGTGCCGCGGAAAAGGGTTTGGGATCCGCGGTTGAGTTCTGACGGGGCTTGCCGGCGATGGCCACGAAGATGAAGGCGAGCATGCGACTTGCGATGTGGACCTATTCCTGGGACATCCACGATCAGGGTCTGGACAGGCTGACTGTCGAATTGCACGACCGGGCAGGTTTGAACAACGTCAGTCTGGCGACCTCCTATCATGCCGGCCATTTCCTGCAACCGAGAAGCCCCGACCGAAAATCCTATTTCCCGGAAGACGGCACCGTCTACTATCGCCCCCAGGCGAAGCTCTGGGAGCAAAAGCGCATCCAACCGCTCATGGCGCGGAACGTCGCCGAGCGGGGCGATATGCTGGACACCCTGATCAGGGCTCGTGATGAGGGCGGCATGTCCGTTTCCTGCTGGACGGTGTGTCTTCACAACACGCGCCTCGGCTTGCTTCATCCCGGTGATGTCACTCGCAATGCGTTCGGCGATCCCAATCCGTTCAATCTCTGCCCGTCGAGCCCTGCCGCCCGCGACTATGTCACGACGATGGTGCGGGATATCACCAGCCGCTATAAGCCCGACATGGTTGAACTCGAAAGCCCGAATTTCATGGGCTTCCTGCACGGTTTCCACCATGAGAAGGACGGCGTCGGCCTGACTCCTGAGGACGATTTCCTGTTTTCCCTCTGCTTCTGCGACCATTGCCGCACGGCCGCCATGCGCGTCGGGATCAACATCGACGGTGCGCGGAAGGTCGTTCGCAAGTTTCTCACAGAGACCTGCGAGCGCGCGGTTCCCGAAGTTCAGTTTGCGGACTTTCCGGGCAAAGGCATTTCCGCCTTTCGCGACGATCCCGATCTATATGCCCTCCTCGCCTGGCGCACCGAGCCCGTCACCAGCCTTGTTCGCGAAATCCGCGAGCAGGCCGACGAGGCCAGCAAGATCGTGCTGATCGATCTCAAGGACGGTTGGATCGGCGGCGTGGACCTTGCTGCTGTCGGCAAGGCGTGCGACGGCGCCATTCTCTGCGGCTATGACATGGAAGTGGACGACGTCGCGGCCCTCATGAGGAACGGCCGCGACATCCTCGGTCCGGACAAATATCTGGGAGCGGGCTTTCGGGTATTCTATCCGGAAATGCGTGGAGCCGATGACCTTGCCTTGCGAGCCAAGGCCGCCCGAGCGGGCGGCGCTGACGGCATCAATTTCTACAATTACGGGCTGATCCCAAAGGCCCGGCTCGACTGGGTCCGCAAGGCCGTTACCCGTCTCCGAACGTGACAGTCAGATCACGCGGCCAGGACGGATTCCCGTCAGCCTCCCGTCGACAACCACCGCCCTTCCGTTGACCCAGAGATGGGAAATACCGGTGGCCATTTCCGTCGATCGTTCAAAGGTCGCGCGATCGGCGATGTCATCGGAAAACAGCACCAGATCGGCTGCCATGCCGGGCCGGACGACGCCGCGATCCAGCAACGAAAATCGCTGGGCGGCAACCGATGTCATCCTCCGAACGGCATCCTCGATCCCGAACCATTTCCTGTCCCGCCGAAGCGGCCCCGCAATGCGCGGAAAAGTCCCGAACGCCCGCGGATGAGGCCTGGATCCCGGGCGTGGCAAGCCATCCGAGCCCGCCATGTAAAGGCGATGGCAACAGGCGCATTTCAGGTCTTCCTCGTCGAGCTGGAACAGGATGATCCCTGTTTGGCCATCATCCTCCAGAACGAAACGGAGCATGAGGTCGAACGGCTCAACAGAAAGCCGCTCCGCCGCGGCTTGCATGTCCAACCCCTCGAAGTTCTTCAACGCGTCGATGCCGATCGCTGAAAGTCGCACGTTTTCCCATCCGATCAGGGATACCTTGCTCTGGCCGTCGAATTCCGGGCCGCCCTGACTGACCCAGCGTCGCAGGAGTGTTCGGAAGGACTCATCCTCAAGCCGCTTCTTGAGGGCTTCGAGGCCGCCATCCATCGTGGCCGGCGGCAGCAATTGCAGGATCCAGGTACTGCCCGCCGGATAGGGATACATGTCGAAACTGATGTCGACGCCCTCCTGGCGCATGGCCTCCAGCCTGTCCAGTGCAACCGGGATCTGGCCCCAGTTGGGCCGTCCCGCCGACTGCAGGTGCGACAGGAGCCCAGCGGCGCCCGACAGGCGCAGAATGTCGGCGAACTCCTCCATCGCCGGAAGCAGTCCCGCCTCATAGGCGCGGATATGGGCTGCGAGGACCTTGCCATGGCGGCGGACGACGCGGGCCAGCGCTACCATCTCGGTCATGTCGGCGAATGCGCTCGGGGGATAAACGAGTCCGAGCGACAGACCCGCCGCGCCCTGCGAGAACTGGTCGTCTAGCATCGCACACATCGCGTTGATTTCGCTCTCGCTCGCATGCCTGCGATCGTGCCCCACAGTCGCGAGGCGCAAAGCTGCGTGGCCGACAAGGGACACGAGATTGAGCGCAATTCCCTGACCTTCCAGTCGCTCGCGATAGGACCGCAGGTCGTTGAATATCTCCCGATCTTCCGTCTCGCCAAGCAGTCCCGAAAAATGCTGACGCAGGTCTTCCCGCGATTTGTTCACGGCCGGATAGAGGGAAAAGGAGCAGTTTCCGGCGACAATGGTCGTCACACCCTGAAGAGCCTTTTCCGGCCGGTCAGGCTCGCGCAGTAATATAAGATCGTCGTGGCAGTGGGCATCAATGAAACCAGGCGCAAGATAGCGATCCGTGCCTTCGACGACGATGTCCGCCGCTTCTCGTGGGAGGCCGGTCCCGATCCGCAAGATGCGACCGTCATCGATCAGGACATCTCCGCGATACCACGGCGAACCGGTTCCATCAATGATGCGAGCACTTCGGATTAGCGTCCGGTCGGTCATGCACTTCTCCCTCATGCGGACTTTTTCAATGATCGCCGTTGGGCGGATATTCGTCCGCAACCTCCGGTCCGGACCTTAGAGGGCTGCAGCCGCACTCATTTCTACGCGCAGACCCGGACCTGCAATCCTGCCTCGGCGCGAGCGCTTGCCGGCGAATTCTCGGGGTCGATCGAAGCGTCGCGGGCGGCATCAAGCGCGTCGAAGTAGGTGGTGTTGGGAAGGAAAATGTTGACGGTAGGCAACTCGACATGTCGGTGCCTCTCCCAACAGCCACGGCACTCGCGGCTACCACCAACAGCAGTACCTTGCGGGCGAGTTCCACCAGCAATCCAAGCTTTGTTGCTAGGGCATGGCAGGTGATCAGCAACTGGTCGATATGTTCGCCGGCCTCTGCCATAGCCAGCGCCTGGGTGACGTTCTGGTGAGTGATGTCGTCCGCGCCAGCCTCCGGCTGCAATTCGGCCATTCGAGGTGATATAGGGCCGAACAGCGAAACCGTGTGGGTGCGCGAACCCCTGGACCCTCCGGGTGTTCCGCTTGGCAAGATCGGTGGCGACGAGGACAACGACGGGTGTCTGGGGGAGGTCTTGCATTGCGGAAGCACCTACAGATTTGTATCAGTTGGCATGGCGCCGAAGCAGAGCAACGGGTCGACCCAGAGTATGGCGAGCCGCATTTTTGGGGAAATGCGGAATACACATAGACCACGTAGAATGGTGCATAGGCGGCGGAGCGTTCATGTCTGAATTGGCCGCCTCGGCGAGGATGGCAATTCCTAGAAAATAGAAGCGCATACAGATGCGACCGTGTCCCGGCTCGTTGATAGCCGGGACAGGACCTTGTTCGAGCTTCGCGATTAAAGGCATCACGGTCAGCAAGTCCGCGTTACATCGGACCCTGGTCGGTAGGGCCCGACACCTGAGAAGAAACCTGGCCACGCGGGTCAGGGCTGATCCGCTCCAAATGCGGATGAACACGATTCTCAATCAGAGTCCCGTGGCGAGAGCATTCGAAAAGCTCGACGCCGACGGCCGGAAGAAGGCGTCATTCCTTGACGATCGGATCGTCGGAGCTGGGCAGTTGAGAGCGGAAACGCTATCGAGTGATCGCCCCCTTGCTCATCGCCATGACCGTCGTTCTCGTTCTCGGCATCGATCTGATGCGGGCGGAAATCCGGTGGTCTCGCGGCCTGTGCAGGCCACCGCCGGGATCGCCGCTGGCTTGGCGATCGGAATCGTGGCGTCGCTTCTCGGCGTCGATATCAAGCTCGTCGGAAGCCTGACCTCTTAGCTGTGAGCCCGCCCACCATGATTGTTTGGTTCACCCGGTGCGGTCGCGACAGCAGCTTTGCAGTCCTCGGCAGGAACCGGAGTTTCTCTTGATGACGGCCGCTCGCTCCATCGTTGGAACATTTATCGGAGGTCGACTTTTCGGATCGGTACCTGCAGCAGTCTTGCTTCCGTTGCTGGCGGCAAGATGCGGTATTTCGATGATTGTCGAAATAGTCATTG
>UEGQ01000005.1 GCA_900466005.1 Hyphomicrobiales bacterium | reverse complement strand
GTTCGGCAATCAGCGGGCGGAGGTCGGCGATCAGGTCGGCATAGAGGGCAGGGGGCATGGTGGGGACTCGGGGCGTGTGGGGTGGTTGTGTGGGGCCTCCTAGCATGGCGGCGGCGGGGTGGATATGGGGGAGGCTGCGTAAGGCTCAGTGCAAAAACCCGCCGAATTCCTCCGGCGGGGTCCTGAATTCCCTCAATCATCGAGCGCTAGCCCGCGCTCTCAGAACTCCACGGCCCGGTCGCCATCCTCGTCCTGGATGCGGGTCGGCAGGCCGATCTTGTTCAGGAGGTTGATGAAGGGCTTGGGCGGCAGTTCTTCGACGTTCGCCATCTGCTTCACGTCCCATTCGCCGGTCGCGATCAGCATGGCGGCTGCGACCGGGGGGACGCCGGCGGTGTAGCTGATGCCCTGGGAGCCCACTTCGTTGTAGGCTTCCTTGTGGTCGGCGACGTTGTAGAGGAAGACGGTCTTTTCCTTGCCGTCCTTGAAGCCCTTCACATAGTCGCCGATGCAGGTCTTGCCTTCGTAGTTCGGGGCAAGCGAGGCCGGGTCGGGCAGGCAGGCCTTGACGACCTTGAGTGGTACGACTTCGGAACCGTCGGCGAGCTTGACCGGCTGTTCGGAGAGGAGACCGATCGACTTCAACACGGTGAAGACGTTGATGTAGTGATCGCCGAAGCCCATCCAGAAGCGGACGTCCGCACCGTCCATGTTCTTCGCCAGCGAATGCACTTCGTCATGGCCGCAGAGATAGGCGCGGCGGGTGCCGACGACCGGCAGGTCGTAGTCCTTGCCGATCTCGAACATCTTGTTGACCTTCCATTCGCCGCCCTGCCAGGAATAGACGACGCCGGTGAATTCGCGGAAGTTGATTTCCGGATCGAAATTGGTGGCGAAGTACTTGCCGTGGCTGCCGGCATTGATGTCGACGATGTCGACATCAGTCACCTTGTCGAGGTACTCGTCCTTGGCAAGCCGGGCATAGGTGTTGACGACGCCCGGATCGAAGCCGGCGCCGAGTATTGCGGTAATGCCCTTTTCCTTGCACTCGTCCGCGCGCTTCCACTCATAGTTTCCGTACCACGGCGGGGTTTCGCAGATCTTGTTCGGCTCTTCATGGATCGCGGTGTCGATATAGGCGGCACCCGTGTCCATGCACGCACGCAGCACCGACATGTTGAGGAAGGCCGTGCCGACATTGATGACGATCTCGGACTTGGTCGAGCGGATGAGCGCCTTGGTGGCTTCGATGTCGAGCGCATCGAGCGCATGGGCTTCCAGCACGCCGGGCTGCTTCAGCGCCTTCTTCTCGTGAACCGAGGCGATGATCTTGTCGCACTTCGCCTTGGTGCGCGAGGCGATGTGGATGTCGCCGAGCACGTCGTTGTTCTGTGCGCATTTGTGCGCCACGACCTGTGCGACGCCACCGGCGCCGATGATGAGTACGTTCTTTCTCATGATGGGGACCAACTCCTTATGTCCAATCGTCAGAGGCCGTCCTGATCCTGGTCAGGAGAGGCTTTGTTCGTAGTCCGTGTAGGAAAACTCGCGGACCGTTCTGATGCTGCCATCCAGTTCCCGGATGGCGATTGCCGGCATTTTCACGCCGTTAAACCAGTTCTTCTTGACCATCGTGTAACCGGCTGCGTCTTGGATCGAAATCCGGTCACCGACCTTCAGTTCGTTCGGGAAATCGAACTCGCCGAAGATATCGCCGGCGAGGCACGACTTGCCGCAGACCATGTACCGATGTGGTCCCTGGTTGGGGGAGACCTTCGCGCTTTCACGATAGATCAGAAGATCCAGCATGTGCGCTTCGATGGACGAATCCACCACGACAAGGTCCTTGCCGTTGTAGAGCTTGTCGAGCACGGTGACTTCCAGCGTGGTCGACCTGGTAATGGAGGCTTCGCCGGGTTCCAGGTAGACTTGGACACCGTAGTCGCCGGCAAAGCGCTTCAGCCGTTCGGCGAGACGGTCGATCGGATAGTCCTCGCCGGTGAAATGGATGCCGCCGCCGAGGCTGACCCAGTCGGCCTTTTTCAGGAGCGGGCCGAACTTCTCTTCGATGTCGCCGAGCATCCCGTCGAACAGGTCGAAATCCTTGTTCTCGCAGTTGTTGTGGATCATGAAGCCCGAGATCAGGTCCATGACCGGCTCGACCTTGGCGAGGTCCCATTCGCCGAGCCGCGAGAACGGGCGGGCCGGATCGGCGAGATCGAAGGAAGAAGAGGAGACGCCGGGATTGAGGCGGAGCCCGCGGATGATGCCCGCCGACTGCTTCTCGAAACGTTGCAACTGGCCGATCGTGTTGAAGATGATCTTGTCGGCGTGGGAAACGACTTCATCGATCTCGTAATCGGCGTAAGCCACGGAATAGGCGTGCGTCTCCTTGCCGAAGCGCTCGTGGCCGAGGCGCACCTCGTTGAGCGAGGAGGAGGTGGTGCCGTCCATGTAGTCGCGCATGAAGTCGAAGACGGACCAGGTCGCGAAGCATTTGAGCGCCAGAAGAGCCTTCGCACCGGATGTCTCGCGCAGATACGCAATCTTCTCCATGTTGCGGAGGAGCTTCGTCTTGTCGATCAGGTAGTACGGAGTCTGGATCAAGGTTTGCCACGCCTCTCTGGTGAAAAAAGGTTGCGGTTCTTCGAATCCGCATTCCCTGCCGGCACGCCTATAGCGTCCTGCGGGACGCCTGATCCGCCGCTTAAGCGGGGGTCCTAGGGAATTTGGGGCCAATAGGCAAGCCAAGTCCGACATGTCGGGCGTTTTTGGCGCGATCGGAAGATGGTTCACCGTGACGGCGACTGGCGGTGCCGTCACGGTGAACCGCAGGCGAGGGGCTTTGCGATTTCCGCGAAACGCCGCCTCGCCCGCAAACGGGAGGGAGACCCTATCGAAGGGTCTTGCCGCTCTCGGCGTCGAAAAGGTGCAGCTTGTCCGTTCGGGGCGAGACGACAACTGCCTCTCCGGGGCCGAAGTCGTACCGTTCCGTCAGGACCGAGACGAGTTCGCTTTCGCCGTAGCGCAGGAACACCATGGTTTCATGGCCTGTCGGTTCCGTCACCACGATCGTCGACTTGAGACCGGTGTCGCCGAGTGACAGGTGTTCCGGCCGGACGCCGAGCTGCACCGCCTGACCGTCAATGGCTTTCGGCGTAAAGCCGAGCGCAATCTCGTCGCCCGTGCCGGTCACGAACAGGTTGCCGTCGGCCTTGTACGTGCCACGAATGAGATTCATCGAGGGAGAACCGATGAACGTTGCAACAAACGTGTTGTTGGGCCGGTCGTAAAGCTCCAGGGGAGAACCGATCTGCTCGACATTGCCACCCTGCATCACGACTATCTTGTCGGCCATCGTCATGGCCTCGACCTGGTCGTGGGTCACGTAGATGGTCGTCGTCTTCAGGCGCTGGTGCAATTCCTTGATTTCCTTGCGCATCTGCACACGCAGCTTGGCATCGAGGTTCGACAGCGGCTCGTCGAACAGGAAGACCTGCGGCGATCGGACGATGGCACGGCCCATCGCCACGCGCTGACGTTGACCACCGGAGAGCTGGCGCGGATAGCGGTCGAGATAGGGGACGAGATCCAGCGTTTCGGCGGCTGCCTGCAGGCGCTGCCTGATGACATCGGCGGGTTGCTTTTGCAGGCGTAGCGCAAAGACCATGTTTTCGGCGACGGTCTTGTGCGGGTAGAGCGCGTAGCTCTGGAACACCATCGCAATGTCGCGATCCTTCGGCGGCAGATTGTTGACCGCCTTTCCGCCGATCGAGATCGTGCCGCTGGTAATGCCTTCCAGCCCGGCGACCATGCGCAAGAGCGTCGACTTTCCGCATCCGGACGGGCCGACGAGAACGACGAATTCTCCGTCGGCTATATCGACATCTATGCCGTGAAGCACGTTGAGGGCGCCGTAGGCCTTTTGAACGCCGGATATGTTGACTTCCGCCATTTTTCTCCTCCTGCCGGACATCCGGCCCGGCGGGCACGAACATGTTCGGCGATCCATTTCTACCGAAATGCCTGGCGTAAATGCGCGCGGAACTCCTCTCCGCATCGCCGCCTGAAGGCCTTCGGCACCTCCTCCATGAAACGTTTCATTTTCTGTTGACTTTTTCCTCCGGGAGTCTGATGCTCGGCATCGAGGCTGAGAGGAGCGGCTTCACTCGAAATATGAAACGTTTCATTTCTTGCTTACCAGATACTTTTGTCCGTGGCTAGCGGCAAAAGGCGGCCCTGCAAGAACCCCTTATGACGGGGCGAGACGTCAAACGGATATGTGGAGGAGAACACACAAATGAAAGTCGAAATCTATGATGCGCTGATGAAGCGTCAGGCCAGCCGACGTGACATCCTGCGCGGCACGGCGAGTGCGGCTGCCCTGCTCGGCGTTTCGGGCGTAATGGGTGGCATCCCGGGTATGGCCTTCGCGGCAGACGATCTGCGCGCGCAACTCTTGCAGATCCCCGGCGTCGGAAAGGGCTCGCCGACGGACGCGGACTGGCAGAAGGTCGGCGAGCTCTGCCTCGGCCCGACCAAGGCGAACGTTGCCGAGGGCGAATTCGCCGGCGTCGAACTGACCTTCATGGGCCTCAACAACCAGAACCTTCACAACTTCCTGTTCCGCGGCTTCCTGAAGCCCTGGGAAGCCTATACGGGTGCGAAGATCAACTGGATCGACCTCGCGCAGGCCGATTACAACGCTCGCCTGCAGCAGTCCATCGCGACCGGCACCGTCGATTTCGACATCATGGAAATGGGCGCGCCTTTCGAAGGCGATACGGCGGGCCGCGGTCTCCTGGACGAAATGCCGGAATGGGTCGCCGCGCAGATCCAGGCCGACGACCTCGTCGGCTATCTGAAGCCGCCGGTCGGTACCTGGGATGGCAAGACCTATCGCGTCACCATCGACGGCGACTGCCACACCTTCGCTTACCGCAAGGACTATTTCGGCGAAGGTTCGATCAGCGGCATGGCAAACCCGCCGAAGACCTGGCAGGAGGTCAATGCCGCGACCAAGGCGCTCGTCGGCAAGACCGATCCGCTGACAGGACTGCCCGCCTATGGTTATCTCGACCCGCTGAAGGGCTGGGGCGGATTCGGCTTCTACTTCATCGAGAACCGCGCGACGGCTTACGCGAAATATCCCGGCGATCCGGCATGGCTGTTCGATCCGGAAAACATGAAGCCGCTGGTCAACAACCCTGCCTGGGTGCAAGCCATTCAGGACGTGATGGATCTGATCGCCGCCAATGTCTATCCGGCCGACCAGATCAACGCGGACCCGGGCACCACAGCCTTCTCGCAGTTCCTCGCAGGCACCGGCTCCATGCTGATGTGGTGGGGTGACGTCGGCTCCAGCGCCCGCACGTCCGACACGTCCGTCGTCGGCGATGTCGTCGGCTTCGGCATCAATCGCGGTTCCGACCGCGTCTACAACCGCAAGACCGGCGCCTGGGAAGACAAGTACAACGAAGCACCGAACATGGCCTATATCGGTTGGGGCATCTACGTCACCAAGCGCGTCACCGGCGACGACAAGAAGCGCAAGGCTGCGTGGTCTGCCGCCGCCCATCTCGGCGGCAAGGATATCTCGCTCTGGACCTCGGCCTATCCGTCCGGCTTCCAGCCCTACCGTCAGTCTCACTTCAACTATGACGAATGGGCAGCCGCTGGCTACGACCGGGCCTATGTCGAGGATTACCTCGGCTCCAACGCGGACAGCTACAACCACCCGAATGCGGCGATCGAGCCCCGTATTCCCGGCATCTTCCAGTACTACTCCGTCGCGGAAGACGAGCTCGCCAAGGGCTTTGCCGGTCAATACAAGTCGGCTCAGGAAACGGCGGATGCGATTGCCGCGGCATGGGAAAAGATCACCGACCAGATTGGACGTGAAAGCCAGTTGAAGCTCTATCGGGCGAGCCTCGGGCTTTGATTGATTGAACCGGCCGGCCGGCGGAAGCCTTCCGCCGGCCGGCATTCGTCCAAGCGAGGAAATCCATGTCTATGGTCGACGGCGATCTGCTGCACACGGTGGAGACGGACTCCATTTCCCAAAGCCGGAAGTTCTGGGGCAGGGCAGCTCTGTGGTTGAGTGTCCTCTGGCTTCTCACATCCTTCTGTCTGCAAGCCGCGTATGATCTCGGTTGGACGAGCCTGGGTTTCGAGAACTGGCGACCGGTTCTCTACGCCTATTTCATCTGGGCGGCCATTCTCTGCATCACCCGGGTGGTGATCTACGGCGAGGCCGGAAAGAAGGCCCTGTTCGTGCTGCCTGCGGCACTCTTCGTCATTTCCATGGTGGTGTTTCCGCTGCTGTTCGCGTTGTGGATCGGCTTCTCCGACTGGAACCTCGCCTCGCCGACGGGACGACGCTTCAACGGGCTCGACAATCTGCGGCGGATGATTTCCGATCCGTTCTACATCAACGCGCTCGTGAACATGATCTATTACTGCCTGGCGATCGTGGTGGAGTACGCGATCGCGTTCGGGCTGGCGCTGCTGCTCAACCAGAACATCGTCGCGCGAAAGTTCTGGCGGGTTACGTTTCTGGTGCCGCTGATGCTGTCGCCGGTCGCCGTCAGCTGGATGGTCGGCAAGTCGATGCTCGAGACCCGCTTCGGCCCCATCGCTCGCTTTGCCCGCTGGCTCGGCTGGGAAAATCCGTCCTTCTTCGGAGACCCCCTGACGGCCAGGCTCTCGATCATGATCATGGACGCCTGGACCTTCATCCCGTTCATGATGATCATGCTGCTCGCCGGGCTGCAGGCACTTCCGAAAGAGGTGCTGGAGGCCGCGGAAGTGGACGGCGCGACGAAGTGGCAACGCTTCTGGAAGGTGATCTTCCCGCTGATGCTGCCGGTTTCGATCACCGCCGTCATGATCCGCATCATCTTCAAGCTGAAGCTTGCCGACATCATCATCACGGTCACGACCGGGGGGCCAGGCGGTGCGACCGATTCCGTGACGAGCTTCATCTACCGTGAATACCGCGATCGTTCGAATGTCGGCTACGGCACGCTGCTGGCGCTCGCCTATCTCGTGATTATCGTAATTGGAATGACGCTCCTGATGAAGATTGCAGACCGTGTCGTGCAACGTATGACGGGAAGGCTATGATGGTTTCTGTTGACCTGGACAAGTTTGATCGCCGTCAGCGCATGCGCTGGTGGGCCATGCGCTTCGTCGTCTATGGCCTCCTCGCGATCTGGGCGGTCATCTGCATCTTCCCGGTGTTCTGGACGGTTACGACGTCGTTGAAGATTGCGGCCGATGTGATGCGCGGCAATCTTGTACCGTTGCTCGACTTTCAGCCGTCCTGGCTCGGCTGGCGCTCGCTCGGGCTTTCTCCCGACACGATTTTCGAGACGTCCACGGTGCGCGACGAATTCATGCGCCGGTTCTGGAACAGCGTGATCATATCGGGGACGTCGTCGACACTGGCGGTCTTCCTCGGAACGCTCGCCGCCTATGGTCTCAGCCGTTTCAGCTACAAGTTCGGCTACATGCGGAACTCGGACATCTCCTTCTTCTTCCTGTCGCAGCTCATCATGCCACCGGTCGTGCTCGCTTTGCCGTTCCTCGTTCTCTACAAACAGCTTGCGCTTCTCGACACCTATGTCGGCATGGTTGCGGTCTATACGCTGATGGTTCTGCCGATCGTGGTCTGGATCATGCGCGACCAGTTCGCCACTATCCCTGTGGAACTTGAGGAGGCCGCCCTGGTCGACGGTCTTTCGATCTGGGGCGCCTTCTCGCGCATCATCGTGCCGCTGGTCCTGCCGGGCATGATCGCAGCGTTCATTCTGGCGTTGATCCTGTGCTGGAACGAATATTTCTTCGCCGCCCTGCTGACGTCCACCAACACCAACACCCTGCCGGTGATGATTGCCAGCCAGACAGGCAGCCAGGGCATCAACTGGTGGTCGATGGCGGCCCTTTCGACGGCCGGCATCCTTCCGCTGGTTTTCGTCGGAGTCCTGCTTGAAAAGCACATCATCGCGGGTATGACTGCCGGGGCCGTCAAGTAGGAGCGGGAGCTGGCATGCGAAAGACGCCCACGGTCAAGGATGTAGCTGTCGAGGCAGGTGTTTCCGTGGGTACGGTTTCGCGTGTGATCGCAGGCGAGGCGGCGGTAAGGCCGGTCTACAGGGAGAAGGTCAACGCGGCGATCGCGAAACTGGGATATCGCCCCAACGTGACCGCGCGCGCCTTGCGCACCAGCAAGACCGACGTGATAGGCCTGGTCGTTCCGGACATCACCAACCCGTTCTTTGCGCAACTGGCCGCGAGTGTTGAGCGTGCTGCGCTCGAAGCCGGCCATATGGTGATGCTGGCCAGTTCGCATGAGGATCTCGAGGCCGAACAGAGCCACATCCTGGCATTCCTGGACCGCTCGGTGCGCGGCATTATCGTCGTCGGGTGCAATGGCAACTCGCAGCTGGAAATCGATGCGCCGGTTCCGATCATATCGCTCGACCGCCGCTTCGGCTCGTACCCGCTGGTCTCGACCGATCACGCGCAGGCCGCGTCCCTGGTTGTCGACCACCTTTACGAGTTGGGGCATCGCCGGATCGCCTATATTGCCGGTCCCCCCGAAACCGAGGCCGGACGAATGCGCCAGAAAGGCTTCGTGGAGCGTGTTCAACAACTGAGCGAGGTCGGCGAGAAGATCGAGCTCGAAATCGTCGCCGGGCGGTTCGACTACGAATCCGGAGAAAGAGCCGCACGCGCACTGCTGGCGCGGGAGCCGGGCGACCGCCCGACGGCAATAGCCGCAGCCAGCGACCAGCAGGCTATCGGTGCGTTGCGCGCTGCCCGCGACTTCAAGGTCGACGTGCCGGACGAATTGTCGGTGACCGGGTTCGACGACATCACGCTGGCCAGGCTTGTCGTGCCGCGCCTGACGACGGTTCGTCAGCCGACCGAGCGGTTGGCTGCACGCGCCGTCGAGCGCCTCCTGGATCAGAATTCCCCGGACGAGGACGAAATGGTCGAGGGCTCACTGATTGTTCGCAGATCGACGGGGCCTGCGCCAGGTCGCGGGCCGAGCCTCGCCTGAAGCACGACCGAGAGCATGAAGAAGACCAGATGACTGCCGAAAGAGAGGGACGAAGGACATGTTGAAAGGGATCAGGGCCGAACTGAGCGGCGCCATTCTCGAAGCACTGAGCACCATGGGGCACGGCGATTACCTGGTGGTCGCCGACGCGAATTTCCCGTCCGATGCGATTGCCAGGCAAACCCGCATCGGCAAGCTCCTGACGATGGACAACATTCCTGCGCCGCGGGCCATCGACGCGATCCTGTCGGTCTTTCCGCTGGACACGCCGGTTCAGCCTTCGGTCGGCCGCATGGAGGTGATGGGCAAGCCTGACGAGATCCCCGGGGTTCAGGCGGAGGTACAGGCCATCGTTGATCGCGTGGAGGGTCGCCCGTCTCCCATGTACGGCGTCGAACGGATGGCCTTTTACGAGGTGGCGAAGAAGGCCTATTGCGTGATCGCTACCGGCGAATTGCGTTTCTACGGATGTTTCCTGCTGACGAAGGGGGTCATTCCGGCTGAGGACGTCGTCAGATGAGTGCGCGCCGCGGTATTGTCATTCTCGGAATTTTCGCCGCCGACACGGCCTACAAGGCAAAGCGCCTGCCGCGCATCGCCGAGACCATCATGGGCTCGGGCTTTGCACTGGGCCCCGGCGGCAAGGGCTCCAACCAGTCGGTCGCTGCAGCCAAGGCCGGCGGGGAGGTGACCTTCATCTCGCGGGTCGGCAAGGATCCGTTCGGCGAGATGGCCCTGTCGGCCTACAGGGCGGCCGGCGTCAAGGCCAACGTCATTCAGATGGACGACGTGCCGACGGGTGCCGCCTTCATCTTCGTGAACGAGGAGAATGGCGACAACGCCATCATCGTCGCTGCCGGGGCCGCTGGTCTGATCGGCATCGAGGACGTCGATGCCAACCGGGAGACGATCGAGAATGCGGCGATCTTCATGACCCAGCTCGAACAACCGATCGAAGCGGCCGTTCACGGCCTTTCGATCGCCAGGGCGGCAGGCGTGACGACCATTCTCAATCCCGCGCCCGCCCGGCCTCTTCCTGATGAAATATATCCTCTCTGTGATTTCTTCGCGCCGAACGAGGTTGAAGCCGCCGAGATCGTCGGTCATCCCGTCGAGACGGATGAACAGGCCCGCGCAGCCGGCGATCTGCTGCTGCGAAAAGGGGTTGGCGCGGCCATCATCACCCTCGGCGCCCGTGGCGCGCTCTATCACACGACCGGACGGAGCGAGTTCGTTCCTGCCTTTTCCGCCGGCAAGGTCGTCGATACGACCGGTGCGGGGGATGCTTTCCTTGGCGGGTTCGCAACCGCGCTTTCCGAAGGCCGGGATCCGGTAGAGGCCGTGCGCTTCGGCTGCGCGACGGCGGCTATCGCGGTGACGCGGCCGGGCACGGCCCCGGCCATGCCGACGCGTGCCGAGATCGACGCCCTTCTTCCGAAAGTCTAGACGACCAGTGTCCGCCAAAACACGTGCGCCGCGCCGACGCTTGAGCAAGCGATCGGCGCGGCGCTCTCTCGGGAGCCTTGTTTGATCGTCAGGCGGTCAGAGCCGCCTGCTTGATCCGCTTCTTCGCGCGGTACGACAGGTACCAGGGAAGAATGGCGACGGCTGCGGCCATGACCCAGAGGACGATCGAGATCGTGCTCTGGAAGAGGATCGACGGATCGCCGCCGCTGATCGCCAGTGCATTGCGCAGGTTCACTTCCATGACGCGGCCGAGCACGAAGCCCAGGATGATCGGCGCCATGTCGAAACCCGCCTTGCGGAGCAGCCAGCCGATCAGGCCGATGCCGAGCATCAGGAAGATCGAGAAGACCGAAGCGTGGGTCGAGTAGACGCCGACGATCGACAGCACCAGGATGCCCGGAACCAGGAGCCAGTTCGGAACGGTCAGGACGCGGGCGAAGATGTTGACGAGCGGCAGGTTGAGGGCAAGCAGGATGAAGTTGCCGACGAAGAGCGAGGCGACGAGACCGCCGACGATCTCCGGCCGTTCGACGAGCAGCATCGGACCCGGCTGGATATTGTAGAGCATCAGCGCGCCGAGCATGACGGCGGTGGTGCCGGACCCGGGAACGCCGAGTGTCAACATCGGAACGAAGGCGCCGCAGGCGGTTGCGTTGTTGGCGGCTTCCGGAGCCGCGAGACCGCGGACATCACCCTTGCCGAAGGTTCCCTCGGTGTCGGAAAAGCGCTTTTCGGTCGTGTAGGAGATCGCGCTCGACACCGAGGCGCCGGTTCCGGGCAGGACGCCGACGACGAAGCCGATGAGCGAGCTCCGGAGCGTTGCGCCGGTGCACTTGACGATGTCGGCCCAGCGGGCGGTCATCCGGCCGAGATCGCGGATCATGGTGAAGCCACGGCCCTGGTGTTCGAGGATGATGAGCGCCTCGGAGATCGAGAAGAGCCCGATGACCAGCACGACGAATTCGATGCCGTCGCCGAGTTCCGGTTCGTCGAAGGTGAAGCGGTAGGCGCCGGAGGTCGCGTCGATGCCGACGGTCGCGAGCATCAGGCCGAGCGTGCAGCCGATCAGCGTCTTGACCGGCTGGTCGCCGACCATCGAGCCCAGCGTTGCGAAGGCGAAGACCATCAGCACGAAGTATTCCGCCGGGCCGAAGCCGATCGCGAGGCCGGAAAGGAGGGGCGCGAAAAGGGCAAGTCCGATCGAGCCGAGGATACCGCCGACGAAGGAGGAGAGGCCGGAAAGTGCCAGCGCCTCGCCGGCGCGGCCCTGCTTGGCCATGGGGTAGCCATCCATCGCCGTCATGACGGCACCGGCGTCGCCCGGAACATTGAGCAGGATCGAGGAGATGCGGCCGCCATACTCGGCACCGCAATAGACGGCGGCGAGCAGGATCATCGTGCTTTCGGGCGGCAGCCCCATTGTGTAGGCGATCGGCAGCAGGAGCGCGATGCCGTTGATCGGGCCGATGGCGGGCAGCGCGCCGACCATCGTGCCGATGAAGCAGCCGACGAAGCCGATCAGCAGGTTTTGCCAGGTCAGCGCGACGGCGAAGCCGTGGGCGAGATATTCGAAGTTCATAACTGTTACCTTTCCCGGTTAGGGGAGATGTGTTTCCTGGTGCCGTCGGCTCAGCTGAAGAGCGCGCCGACCGGCAGATAGACCTCGAGCAGCCAGGCGAAGATGACCCACCAGAGCGCGGCGTGACCGGCGGCGCCGATCAGGGCCTTAACCGGAGGCGCGCCGAAGATCAGGCCGGTGCCCAGAGTCAGGAGAAAGATCGAGGCGGCAAAGCCGGCCGGTTCGAAGACCGCAACGCAGGCGATAAGGATGACCGGTACGGCGAGCACGCGCGCCAGCAGTGCGCCGGAAGGAAAGCCCTCGGCACTTCCCGGCGAACGCATGTAGAAGAGCGCAAGCACGCCGAGGATGCCGGCAAGCATCAGGGGCACGACCCTCGGGCCGAGTGGATCGGAAGAGAAGGAGTAATCGATGCGGCTCGCACCGATGCCGTAGACGACGGCGAAGGCGAGCACGCAGATCGCACCGATGCGTCCGGTGAGGAGGGATGTTCTGCTATGGTCTGACATGGTTTGGTCTCCACCCTTCGAAAGGGAACTCTTTGCACGAGCGGTCGGCTAATGCGGGCGACGGCTCTGCCGTGCGGCACGGGCGGGATCTCAGGGTCGCGGGCACGGCGAGCACGAGGCTCCTGCAGCGACCGGGAAGCGGCCCGGAAACGACCTTCCGGGATTGCTCCCGGAAGGTCCCGTCGTGCGGGCTCAGGCGGCAATTACATGCCGGCTTCCTTGGCGAGGATCTTGAAGCGGGCGACGTCGTCCTTGACGCGCTTGTCGAAATCCTTGCCGAGCAGGGTGAATTCGAACAGGCCGCGAGCTTCGCGTTCCTTGGCGAATTCCGGCGTCTTGCTCATCTTTTCGAAGGCGGAAACCCACCAGTCGTAATCGGCGTCGGAAACGTCCTTGCCGACATAATAGCCGCGCCAGACCGGCCAGTCGATATCGAAGCCCTGTTCACGGGCGGTCGGGACGCCGGAGAGCTCGCCGGACAGGCGTTCCGGGGCCATGACGGCGAGGATGCGGACCTTGCCGGCGACGTGGTGCTTGCCCATTTCGGCGGCGTCACCGGAGCCGACCTTGATGTGGCCGCCTTCGAGCGCCGTCAGAACCGCACCGCCGCCTTCGAGCGCGACGTAGCGCATGCCCTTCGGCTCCTGGCCGGCGGCCTTGGCGAGCAGCGAACCCTTCATCCAGTCCTGCGAGCCGACGGCACCGCCGCCGCCGATGGCGAAGCTGTTCGGGTCGGCCTTGTAGGCTTCGACGAGTTCACCGAGCGTCTTGTACGGGGAATCGGCGGAGACGACGAGGACGCCGTAGTCGGCGCCCAGTGCGCCGAGCCAACGGACGGCGTTTTCGTCATACTTGCCGAACTTGCCCTGCGCGATGAGCAATGCCGAACCGGAGGACGCGGCGGTGATCAGGTTGCCGTCGGTCCCGCGCTTGCCGATCACGTGGTTGTAGGCGACAGCACCGACGCCGCCTTCCATGTAGGTCACGGCCATCGGGGTGGAAATCTCTTTGGTTTCGAGCAGCGCATTGGCGGCCAGCCGGCAGGTGAGGTCGAAACCGCCACCCGGCTTGGCGCCGGCGAGGCATTCCGGCTTCGCCGGTTCGGCGAAAGCGGCCGTGCCGGCGGCGAGCGTCACCAGTGCGGCTCCTGCCAGGGTCTTGGTCAGAAAACGGATCATTATCTCTCTCCCATGTGATCTTCGGCGTGAGGCGTTCCCGTTGTTTTTTCTCGGGACCGCCTCGCGCGGTTCGTCTTGCGGTGCGTCCCTCGTCGCGTGAGGAAAGCGCTCCATGATCGGGGAAGAGAAACCATATGCCGGCGGCTACCCTCGAAAGGGCGTCGTCGCGACGAGGCCCGGCCTCGGGTCGCATTCGGCAGTCGGTCCTTTGAGTGCTCCTCCCCACGCCTGTCCGACACTCTCTCCCGGATCAGGCGAGTCTGTTTTAGGACGCAAACCTGTCACAATGCTGTCACGGGTGTTAAGAAGCGTTAGGCATGTGGCCGCGCAACCCCGTGCTTGATCGCCGGGGCCATCCGTGCCACGCTCAACTCATGCGCATTCTGCTGGTGGAAGATACTCACGATGTCGGTGAAGCGATTGTCCGTCGCTTCGAGACGATCGGGCATACGGTCGACTGGGAGACCGATGGACGGGCCGCGTCCGAGATCCTCGATTTCACCGAATACGACCTGGTCATCCTCGACGTGATGCTGCCGGGCCTGGACGGGTTCGCGATCCTGAAGCGGTTGCGCCAGAGCCGCAACGCCGTTCCCGTCCTGGTGCTGACGGCGCGCTCGGAGATCGACGACCGGGTGAGTGCACTCGACCTCGGCGCCGACGACTATCTCGTCAAGCCCTTCGACTTCCGCGAACTCGAGGCGCGCGCCCGCGTGCTGATGCGCCGGCGCGGCGGCGGCGAGGCGACCAACATCATCGCCTGCGGCGACATCGTACTCGATCGTGCCAACAGGAGCGTGCGCGTCGGCAAGCGGGAGGTGCAGCTGAAGCGCCGGGAGATGACGCTGCTCGAAATCCTGGCGACGCGGCCGGGGCGGGTCTTCAGCAAGGACCAGCTTCTCGACCAGCTTTTCGGCTTCGACGAGCCGGCCGGCCCCAACGCGATCGAGCTTTACGTCGGGCGGCTGCGCAAGAAGCTCGAAGGTGCCCAGGCGCGGATCGTCACGGTCCGCGGCCTCGGTTATCAACTGGTTGCCGATGTACAGGCCTGAATCCTCGCTCTTCTCCCGTCTTCTCCTGCGTGTCGCGATCGTTCTGGCGGTCGGCGCCGCGATCCTGATGAGCGCTGCCTGGCTCTATGTGCGAGCCGCTGCGGATGAGGCCTACGACCGTCTCCTGCAGGGCGCCGCCCTGCAGATGCTCGAAGGGCTGACCGTCGAGGACGGCAAGCTCGTCGTCAACCTGCCGTCGTCCGCCTTCGAGCTGCTCGGGCTCGCCGGTCGCGACCGCATCTTCTACCGGGTGATCGACCCCGGCGGGCAGACGATGACCGGCTACGAGGACCTGACCCCGGATGTCGATTTGTCACGCGCGAGGCCCGGTCCGGTCCTCCTCAACATGCGCTATCGCGGCGAGCCGTTGCGGGTCATCGTGGCGGGCAAGGCGATTTCCGATCCCTCCACCTCGGGCTGGGCGCACGTCGTGATCGCCCAGACGATCCAGGCACGTCGGGCGCTCGCCTCCGAGCTCAGCGCGCGCGCTCTCGCACTCGTGGCCGCGATGAGCGGGCTCGCGCTCGCCGGTACGGCGCTGGCGATCCGCTATTCGCTGCGGCCGGTTTCCGCACTCGGCGAGACCCTCGTCGCCCGCGATCCTCAGGACCTGACGCCGCTCACCGTCGACGTGCCGCGGGAGCTCTCGCCCTTCGTCTCTTCGATCAACCACTTCGTGCGGCGGCTCGACGAGCGCGTGAAGCTCCTCCAGCGGTTCATCGCCGACAGTGCCCACCAGATCCGCACGCCGCTCACCGCGCTTTCGGCGCAGGTCAGCCTGATCGACGAGACCAACCTGCCCGAAAGCGACCGCCGGCATCTCGAGCGGGTCCGCGACCGCGCCGGTGAGCTCGCCCGCTTCACCAACCAGCTCTTGAACCACGCGATGGTCATTCATCGGTTCGATTCCGCCCAGCTCGTGCCGCTCGACCTGACGCGGGTGGCGCGCAAGGCGTTCCGGGCCGCCATCCCGATCACGATCGATCCCGATATCGTCGTCTCCTTCGAGGCGCCGGACGAGGATGTCGTGGTACTCGGAGACGAACTCAGCCTGCGGGAAGCGATCGTCAACGTGATCGACAACTCGCTTCGCCACGGCACGGTCTCGCGGCTCGAGGTGCGGGTGGTCCATACGCCGGACTTCGGGCTGGTCGAGGTCGAGGACGACGGTCCCGGCATTCCGGAAGCGGACTGGGGTCAGGTGACGCAGCGGTTCGTCACCTCGAAATCGGGCGAGGGGAGTGCAGGTCTCGGCTTTGCCATTTCCTCGGAGGTGGCCGCAGCCCTCGGCGGCGAGCTCACCTTCCGGTCGCGGAACGAGGAGCACGGTTTCACCGTGGTGTTGAAATTGCCGCTGCGCGGCCGGGGGAAGTCATGAACCGTTTCGCCGCCGCCTTCATGGCCGCAATCCTCGTCTGCCTCCCGAATGCCGCGGCCTTCGCCATCGAAGGCGAGCGCGCCGTCTTTTCCGCACCCAATGGCGAAAGGGCGAAGCTCGTCATCCATGGCGCAACCGACCTCAACGCGATCCGCCCGCTGATCCTCGACTTCCAGGAGACGATGCCGGACGTCACCGTCGAATTCACCGATTATGTGACGAACGACCTGTTCCGCGAGGCGGAAGAGGCCTGCCGCGACGGACGCGTCCACGGTGACCTCTGGCTTTCCTCGTCGGTCGACCAGCTGGTCAAGCTTGCCAATGACGGCTGCGCCCGGCCGCACCGCTCCTTCGTGACGGCGCAGGCTCCCGACTGGGCGAACTGGCGGGAGGAAGTTTACGGTTTCACCTTCGAGCCTGCGGTCATCGTCTACGACAGCTCACGCGTGCCGACGGAGGATGTGCCGCACACCCACGAAGAACTCTCCGACCTCCTGCGGCGCAAGCCGGATCTCTATCGCGGCCGTATCGGCACCTACGACGTGCAGGCCTCCGGCATCGGCTATCTTCTCGCCGTCAACGACGCCCGTCAGGCGCCGACCGTCTACGGTCGCCTGCTGGAGAGCTTCAGTCGCGCCGAGGCCGTGACCCGCTGCTGCAACAACGAGGTGCTCGGCGAAATCGCCAGCGGCAAAATACGGATCGCCTACAACATTCTCGGCTCTTATGCCTATGCGGCCTATCTGCAGAACCCGAACCTAAAGATCGTCGTGCCGCGTGACTACGCGCTGGTGCTGTCGCGCGGCGTGATGATCCCGCAGAAGTCCGCCCGTCCCGATCTTGCCGCCCGCTTCCTCGACTATCTGCTGTCCGGCCGGGGCCAGCGCGTTGCCCGCGACAAGGCCTTCTTTTTTTCCGAGAAGGGGCCTTTGCCCGATGGCGTCGAAGGGCCGCCCGCCCTGATGGAATCGGGCATCGGGCGGCCGATCCGCATAGGACCGGCGCTTCTCGCCGCGCAGGACAAGGCGCAGCGCGAACGCTTCATCGCCGGCTGGACGAACCTCTTCACCCGACCGGTACACTGAGCGGAGCTGCAGCCAAAAAAGATGCCGGCGGTTACGCCGGCATTATCAGTCTATGACGTGTGAAGATCGCCTTTTCCGTCGTCACGCTGGCCGTTCGGAGGCGCTCGGCCGCCATTTGATCAGATGCTTCTCGGCGATGTCCAGAATGCTGTCGATGATCAGGACGAAAAGCGCAAGGATCACGATGCCTGAAAAGACGCCGACCGCATCGAAATTGCCTTCCGCCTGGGCGATCAGATAACCGAGCCCGGCGGAGGAGCCGAGATACTCGCCGATGATCGCCCCGACGACGGCGAAGCCGACCGAGGTGCGCAGCGAGGACAGGATCCAGCTCGCTGCGGCCGGGAAGTAGACGTGGCGCAGCAGGTCCGAGCGTTTGGCGCCGAGAATGCGGGCGTTGGACAGTACCACCGGGTTGACTTCGCGAACGCCCTGCATCGCGTTGAAGAAGGTGACGAAGAACACCAGCGTTACGGCCAGCGCCACCTTGGACCAGAGGCCGAGGCCGAGCCACAGCACGAAGATGGGCGCCAGCACGACACGGGGGATCGCGTTCAGGCCCTTGATGAAAGGGTCGAGGATGCGCGCGGCCGAGCGGCTGAGGCCGAGCCAGACACCGGCGGCTACGCCGAGTGCCGTCCCGACAAGATAGCCAAGCACCGTTTCCGTCAGCGTGATGACGACGTGGTTGTAGAAGCTGGTGTCCAATACCCAGGACACCACCTGATTGAAGATGTCGAGGGGTGCCGGGAAGAAGAAGGGGTCGATGAAACCGGCCGTGACGCCGACTTGCCAACCTCCGACAATGACCACCAGCAGTACGATCTGGACGAGCCGTTCAGTCATGGCGTTCATAGCTTTTCTCCACTTCGCCGCGGAGCGACGACCAGATGTTGCGGTAGAGATCCATGAAGCGTGGATCGAGCTTGATTTCGGCGACGTCGCGCGGACGTTCGAGATCGACGGGGAAGCTGTCGATCACACGCGAGCGCGGTCCGGCGGCAAGGACGACCACCCGGTCACCGAGGGCGATCGCTTCTTCGAGGTCGTGCGTGATCATCACCACCGCGCGACGTTCCTCCTGCCAGAGACGCAGGAGTTCGTTCTGCATGAGGTGGCGGGTATGGATGTCCAGCGCCGAGAAGGGTTCGTCCATCAGGATAACCTTCGGGCCGGTGATCAGTGCCTGTGCCATCTGCACGCGCTTGCGCTGACCGCCGGAGAGCTGATGCGGATAGCGGTGCTCGAAGCCTTTCAGTCCGACCTTCGCCAGCCATTTCATCGACTGCTCGCGTCGCTCCGCAGTGCCGACACCCTTGAACATCGGGCCAAGCTCGACGTTCTCCAGCGCAGTCTTCCACGGAAGCAGCGCATCCTGCTGGAACAGGTAGCCGATGTCGTTCTGAACCCCGCGGACTGGCTGCCCGTCGATCGAGACGGTGCCGCTCGACGGTTTCAGCAGCCCGGCGATCGCGTTCAAGATCGTGCTCTTGCCGCAACCGGTGGGCCCGACGATGGCGAGAAACTCGCCGTCGGCGACGCGGAGATTCACGTCCTGCACCGCCACATAGGCGCCGAAGGACATGGTGACGGAGTCGATGGAAACCATCGACTTCGCCTGACGCGGACTGTCCGCCGGGGGTGTTGTCTTCACTACGGCCAATGCCATGACCTCCTCCTCAATTGGCGGCGACGTTGCCGACCTTGTCGACGAACTCGTTCGTGTAGGTCTTCGTCAGGTCGATTTCGGCGGCTGCCACTTTTTCGTTGAAGCTCTTCAGGACGGCCAGCGGAGTCTTGATGTCTTCCTCGTCGATACGGCCGTCCTTCGAGAAGATGGCCTTCGCGTTCTCGACCGCCTTGATGTAGGTCTCGCGGTCGCCGGAGATGAACTCCTTCGGCAGCTTGTCGACGATCTCTTCGGCAGAGTGGCTGTTCATCCACGCGAGCGCCTTGACCGTCGCGTTGGCGACCTTCTGGACGGTCTCGGGATTCTCGTCGATGTAACCCTGCGTCGCATAGAGAACGGAGGTCGGATAAATGCCGCCGTAGATCGCCTTGGCGCCCTCGTCGCTGCGTCCGTCAATCAGGATCTTGCCGACGCCCTTGGCCTCGATGAAGGTCGCTGCAGGATCGTAGTTGACCAGGAGATCGACCTTGCCCTGCTCGAGTGCTGCGACCGCCGCCGAGCCGGAGCCGACGCCGATCAGGGAGACGTCGTTGGCGGAAAGACCGTTGCGCTGAAGGTAATAGCGGACGAAGAAGTCGGACGACGAGCCCGGCGAGGTAATGCCGATTTTCGCACCCTTGATCGTCTCCGGCTTGCTCGGATCGAACGCGCTGCCCTTGCCGCCCGCCAGCACGAGCCCGGAATTGCGGGCGAGCTGCGCGAAGGCGACAACGGCCTTGTTCTGCGACTGCATCTGTATCGTGTGGTCATAGAAGCCGACGGCGATATCCGTCGAACCGGCGACGAGCGCCTGGAGCGTCTTCGAGCCGCCCGATGCGAAGTTTTCCACCGTCACCTCGAGGCCTTCCTTCTCGTAAAGGCCGAGGCCCTGAGCGACCGGAAAGGGTAGATTGTTGAGATTGTAGGAGCCGACGCTGATCCGGACGGGGTCCGCGAAAGCCGAGCCGGCAAGAGCGACGCTGGCGGCGAGCGCGAGCATGAGCTTGTTCATTTCATTCTCCTCCTGTTGGTGGCGCTCTCCCGGCGGCCACGGTCATTATGCCGCGCAAAACAGTTGCGCGACAGGTTTTGCAAAAGCATGTCCTTCGAACAGCCGCCTGGCGGTCCTGAGGATGCCGGCGGCGATTTTGCCGTCCCGCTGATAAAGCTTGACATCGAGATGCCCGCTCGGGTGCTCGATGGAAAGCACCACCGGCGCGGCACGTCTGCCGATCAGGCGTGAGGCGACCGTGTCGTCTACGATACAGGCGGTCGCGATCCCGACGGCTCCGGTCGTCGCCAGCGAAGGGTGACACTGGTGCGGCATGAAATATCGGACATTGATGTCGTAACCCGAGCTCGGCCGCGAGATGAGCACGGGCTTTGGCGTGACCTGGTTGCGCACATCGCCGAGCCCCATCCGTTCTCCTGCGGAGATGCGCAGCCTCTCCAGCCTCTCTAGGAGCGCCTGACTGGCATTGAGTTCCGCCGCGGTCTCGAAACCGCTTACGCCGAGCGACGCCGCCTCGAGCAACATCATCGGCATCGCGCAGTCGATGCAGGTGACGGCCACGCCATCGATCGTGTCGATCGGCTTGCCTGTTGGAAAGAGCTGACCTGTCCTTGCTCCGGCGGCATCGATGAAGGTGAGCGCGATCGGTGCTGCATGGCCGGGCACTCCGTCGATCGCGGCGTCGCCGAGATAGGAGACACTGCCGTTCGGCGTCGGAACCTCGGCTTCGATGAGCTTGCCGGTGTTGACGTTGTGGATCCGCACGAGCGTCGTCTCTCCGCGCACCGGGACAAGTCCGGCTTCGATGGCAAACGGGCCGACTGCGGCCAGCATGTTGCCGCAGTTGGGGGACGTGTCGACGATCTGCTGGTCGATCCGGACCTGGGCAAAGAGATAATCTACATCGGCGCCGGGAATGCTGGGCGGCCCGACGATGGCCACCTTGCTGGTCACCGGGTTCCCGCCACCGATGCCGTCGATCTGCAGCGGATGACCCGAACCCATGATGGAGAGCAGGATATTGTCGCGTTCGCGAGCGTCGGCGGGAAGATCGCCTGCCAGAAAGAACGGACCCTTCGAGGTGCCGCCTCTCATCAGGACGCATGGGATCGCCAGCAGGTCGTTCATCGCTTGTGCTTCCATCGGAATTATGTCATCGCCGTATCAATCGGCTCTATTTGATCCAATTATCGGAAGAAGCGTTTATTTGTGAAATGCTAAGAATCGGAGGATTGATGCAAAATGAGCATTAATTGCGAGATCCTTGATCTTCGGGCTTTCCTCAGCGTCGTCGAACTGGAGAGCTTTCATCGGGCGGCCGATGCCTTGCATCTGTCGCAGCCCGCCTTGAGCCGACGCATCCAGAAACTCGAGCAGGTCATCGGCGCGCCGCTCCTGGAGCGGACAACCCGTCATGTGTCGGCGACAGCACTTGGGACCGAACTGGTGCCGCTTGTGCGGCGCATGCTCGAAGAGTTCGATGGCTCTCTGTTTGCCGTCCGCGATGTTGGAGCGAACCGGGGTGGGCTGGTCACGATCGCGTGCCTCCCGACGGCGGCCTTCTACTTCCTGCCAACCGTCATCCGGCAGTTCAACGAGGAGTATCCGAACATCCGCTTTCGCATCCTCGATCTGCCGGCGACCGACGGTCTCCAGGCCGTGGCACGCGGCGAAGTGGAATTCGGCATAAACATCATGGGAACGTCGGACCCCGATCTGACCTTCGACCGGCTCGTGGAAGATCCCTTCGTGCTTGCGGCGCGGAAGGATCATCCGCTCGCGGCCAAATCATCGGTCGGCTGGGAAGACCTCGAACCGTACCACCTCATCACGGTTCATCGGTCGAGCGGCAACAGAACGCTGCTCGATGCTGCATTGGCAAAATCGAACATCAAGCTTCGCTGGTTCTACGAGGTAACCCATTTGTCGACCTCGCTCGGATTGGTGGAGGCGGGGCTCGGCATCTCGGTCCTGCCGCGAATGGCCACGCCGCAGGACGACCATCCATTCCTGATCACACGTCCCATCCGCAATCCCGAGATATCCCGCACCATCGGGGTGGTTCGTCGCCGGGGCGGCACCTTGTCACCGGCGGCGGAGCGATTTCTCAGCATGCTCATCGGCGCCTGGGGACGTGATTGAGCGGCGATCGGAAACCGACCGCCGCGAGGCAGGCAACCCGGCGGAGGTCGCGTCAGATCTCGACGCGGACCACCTTGTTTTCTTTCGCCGATTTGAGCGCCGCATCGGCGAGCGCCAGTGCGATCAGCCCATCCTCCGCCGACGGCGACGGCGCGGTGCCCTTTTCGAGGCTGTCGATGAACGCGGAGATTTCCGCCGCATAGGCGGCCGTATAGCGTGTCATGAAGAAGTCGTGCAGCGGCGGGCGGGTGTAGCCGTCCTTGGTCGCTACCTCGATCGACACCGGCCGCTGGTTCTCGGCCGAGACGGCGCCGAGCGAGCCGTGCACCTCGATGCGCTGGTCGTAGCCGTAGGATGCGCGGCGGGAATTGGAAATGACCGCCTGGCGACCGCTCTTGGTGGTGAGGATCAGCGAGGCGCTGTCGTAGTCGCCGAGTTCGCCGATCTTCGGATCGACGAGAACGGAACCGGTTGCCACCACCGTCTCGATTTCCTCGCCGAGGAGGAAACGGGCCATATCGAAGTCGTGGATCGTCATGTCGCGGAAGATGCCGCCCGACACCTTGATGTACTCGGCCGGCGGGGCGCCGGGATCGCGGCTGGTGATCGTCACCATCTCGACCTTGCCGATCGTGCCGGCGTCGATCTCCCGGCGCACGGCCTGGAAGTGCGGGTCGAAGCGGCGGTTGAAGCCGAGCATCACCTTGGCGCCGGTCTGGCGCACCGTTTCCAGGCATGCCCTGGCGCGGGCGACGTCGAGGTCGATCGGCTTCTCGCAGAAGATCGCCTTGCCGGCCTTCGCAAAGCGCTCGATGAGGTCCGCATGGGTGTTGGTCGGCGTGCAGATGACGACTGCGTCGATGTCCTTGTCGGCCTCGATCTCGTCGATCGTCCTGACGGCGCAGCCGGCGGCGGAGGCAATGGCGTTGGCCGCCTCGGGGAAGGCGTCGGCAACAGCCGCCAGCCTCGCCCGCTTGTCTTCGGCGATCGCCTTCGCGTGCACCTTGCCGATTCGTCCGGCGCCCAGAAGGGCCAGTTTCGTCACCATCTTGCTTTCCTCCCTGCGCCGCGTCCTATAGGTGGGCGGCATCGCTGACCTGCGGAGAGATTCCGGGGCGAGAAACCGCGTCCGAAATCTCTATTTGGAATATACGTTCCATTTTGCTAGATTGCGGCATCGTTTATGTCAATAGACTTATGGGAAGGATGACGATGGCAGAGATCGGCGCGCCGACGAGCATCAAGGGCTTCGAGGAGAGGCTCCTCCAGGTCTCCGAAAAACTGCCGAAGCGGCTGCGGCAATGCGCCGACTACGTCGCTTCCAACAAGGATCGTATCGCGGTTTCGACCGTCGCCGAGATGGCGGACGGGGCGGGCGTGCAGCCGTCCGCCTTCATGCGCTTCTGTCAGATCCTCGGCTTTTCCGGCTTTTCCGAAATGCAGAAGCTCTTCCGTGAGTCCTATGTCGGTGGCTGGCCGGATTATTCGACCAGGCTCCATCACCTCCGCGAAAAGGCGGAGGGCAGTCCCACGGCATTGCTTGCCGAATTCGTCGAGGCGGGCCGCACCTCGCTCGAAGGCCTGCTGAAGACCGTCGAGCCCGCAGCCCTCGAAGAGGCCGTGAAGACGCTCGCCGCCGCCGACATGGTTCATATCATCGGGATGCGCCGGTCGTTCCCGGTCGCGAGCTACATGGCCTATGCCTTCGAGAAGATGGGCGTGCCTGCCATGCTGCACAGCGCCGTCGGCAAGCTCGACAACCGCCATGCGGTCCGCTCCGGCGATGCCCTGCTCGCCATCACCTTCGCGCCCTATTCCGCCGAGACGCTGGACATCGTCGAAGCGGTTTCCGCGCGGGGCATTCCGGTGGTGGCGATCACCGACACGATCGTCAGTCCGCTGCGGAAATCGAACGCCCAGACCCTGCTCGTCTCCGAGGTCGATTTCGGCGCCTTCCGCTCGCTTTCGGCCACGCTCTGCCTTGCCATCACACTCTCGGTCGCGGTTGGAACGGCCCGACAAGAAAATTGAATATCTGTGTTGAAATTTCCAAAAATGGAATATAAAGTTCAAAACCTGTGAGGCAGCGGCCTGTCGGGGAGGGCTGCATGAACGGCAGGGCGGCCGCACCGTCCGCGAACAGGGAGGCAGGCTTTGACATCACTCGATCTGATCACGATTGGCCGTTCGTCGGTCGATCTCTACGGAGTACAGGTCGGAGGACGGCTCGAGGACATGGCCTCCTTCAACAAGTATATCGGCGGTTCGCCGACCAATATCGCCGCCGGCACGGCTCGGCTCGGCCTAAAGTCGGCGCTGCTGACCCGCGTCGGCGACGAGCATATGGGCCGCTTCGTCCGTGAGCAGCTGGTCCGCGAAGGCGTCGACGTGCGCGGCGTGAAGACCGATCCCGAGCGTCTCACGGCGCTCGTCATCCTCGGCATCCGCGACCAGGACCAGTTTCCGCTGATCTTCTACCGCGAGAACTGCGCCGACATGGCGCTTTGCGAGGACGACGTCGACCCAGCCTTCATCGCTGACGCGCGCTGTGTCTGCGCGACCGGTACGCATCTTTCTCATCCGAACACCGAGAAGGCGGTCCTCAAGGCGCTCAGGCTCGCACGCGAGAACGGCGCGAGGACCGCGCTCGACATCGACTACCGGCCGAACCTCTGGGGCCTTGCCGGCCACGGCGCCGGCGAGAGCCGCTACATCGAATCGGGAGCCGTCACCGCCAAGCTGCAGTCGACGCTGCCGCTCTTCGACCTGATCGTCGGTACGGAAGAGGAATTCCATATCGCCGGCGGATCGACCGACACGCTCGAAGCGTTGCGTGCGGTGCGCCGCATCACGCCGGCGACGCTCGTCTGCAAACGCGGCCCGATGGGGGCGGTGGTCTTCGAGGGCGAGATACCTGACAGCCTCGACGCCGGCCAGAAGGGGCCCGGCTTCCCGATCGAAGTGTTCAATGTCCTCGGCGCCGGCGACGGCTTCATGTCGGGCCTCCTGAAGGGCTGGCTGACCGGCGAGGACTGGCCGACCAGCCTCAAATACGCCAATGCCTGCGGCGCCTTCGCCGTCTCCCGCCATGGCTGCACGCCGGCCTATCCGAGCTGGGAAGAACTGCAATATTTCTTCGAGCGGGGTATCCGCAACAAGGCGCTGCGCAAGGATTCCGCCCTCGAACAGGTGCACTGGTCGACGAACCGCAAGACCGACTGGCCGGTCATGCGCGTCTTCGCCTTCGACCACCGCATGCAGCTCGAAGCCATGGCCGAGGAGGCGGGTGCGGCGCCGGAACGCATCGGCGCCTTCAAGGAACTCTGCCTGAAAGCGGCCCAGCAGGTTGCGGGAGGCGGCAGCGGCTACGGCATTCTCTGCGACGGCCGGCTCGGCCGCGACACGCTCTACCGCGCCGCAGGCTCCGGCCTCTGGATCGGCCGCCCCGTCGAATGGCCGGGCTCCCGGCCCCTGACATTGGAGCCGGAGATCGGCCCCGACTTCGGCGGCCTTTGCGAATGGCCGGTCGAACATGTCGTCAAGGTGCTCTGTTTCTACCATCCCGACGACCCGCCGGAACTCAGGGCGAACCAGGAAGAGACGGTCGCAAGGCTCTTCGCCGCGGCCCGGCGCAACCGTCTCGAAATGCTGCTCGAGGTCATCCCCTCCAAGGTCGGCCCGACGGATGACGATACGGTGGCAAGGATCATCGACCGCTTCTACGAGATTAGCATCTATCCCGACTGGTGGAAGCTGGAACCGATGAAGACCGAAGCTTCCTGGGCCAATGCCTGCGAGGCGGTGCGTCGCAACGATCCTTATGCCCGCGGCATCGTGGTGCTCGGTCTCGATGCTCCGGCCGCGGAACTGGAGGAGAGCTTCGCGCTTGCCGCCGGCTTCGATCTGGTCAAGGGTTTTGCGGTCGGGCGTACGATCTTCGGCGATGCCGCCCGTAGTTGGCTTTCCGGCGCGGTCACCGATGCCGAAGCGGTCGAGGAGATGGCGGGACGTTACAGCAGTCTTTGCGCGGTCTGGGACAAGGCACGCGCCAAGGGAGGAAAGGCATGAAAACGGTGCGATTGACGGCCGCGCAGGCGATGGTGCGCTACCTCGCCAACCAGATGAACGAGCATGGCGAGACCTATATCGCCGGTGTGTGGGCGATCTTCGGCCACGGGAATGTCGCCGGCATCGGGGAGGCGCTCTACGGGGTCCGCGACCAGCTTCCGACCTATCGCGGCCAGAACGAGCAGTCGATGGCCCATGCGGCGATCGCCTATTCGAAGCAGCTTCGTCGCCGTCGCGCGATGGCGGTCACCTCCTCGATCGGTCCGGGTGCGGCGAACATGGTGACGGCCGCGGCACTCGCCCACGTCAACCGCCTGCCGGTCCTCTTGATCCCCGGCGACGTCTTCGCCAATCGTGGTCCAGATCCCGTCCTCCAGCAGCTCGAGGATTTCGGCGACGGCACGATGTCGGTCAACGACTGCTTCAGGCCGGTGAGCCGCTATTTCGATCGCATCACCCGCCCGGAACAGTTGCTGACCGCCCTGCCGCGGGCGATGCGCACGATGACCGACCCGGCCGACTGCGGACCGGTGACGCTCGCCTTCTGCCAGGACGTCCAGGCCGAGGCCTATGACTATCCCGAGAGCTTCTTCGCAAAGCGGGTCTGGCGCCAGCGCCGTCCCGAACCGGATGCGGCGGAATTCGAGGCCGCCGTCGCGGCGCTGAAGGCGGCGAAGAACCCGGTCATCGTCGCGGGCGGCGGCGTGCACTTCGCCGGGGCGACGGAAACACTGAAGGCCTTCTCCGAAAAGCACGGCATCCCCGTCGTCGAGACGCAGGCCGGCAAGTCTGTACTCGCCTGGGACCACCCGCTCAATTTCGGTGCTGTCGGTGTCACGGGAACAGGCTGCGCCAACATCGTCGCCGAAAACGCCGATCTCGTCTTCGGCGTCGGCACGCGGTTCCAGGATTTCACCACCGGCTCCTGGGCGCTCTTCAAGAACCCGGCGCGCAAGATCCTCGCCCTCAACGTCCAGCCCTATGACAGCGCCAAGCACGATGCGCTCGCCTTGACGGCGGATGCGAAGACCGGGCTCGAACGCCTGTCGGCGGCACTCGGTGACACGGTTTTCCCCGCACCCGACGCCGACCTCAAGAACGCCTGGTTCGCCAGGGCGGATGCCGTCACCGCGGCGCCGAAGGACGGCAATGCGCTGCCGACCGACATGCAGGTGATCGGTGCCGTCCAGCGCGCCTCGCGCGACAACACGGTCGTCATGTGCGCGGCCGGTACCATGCCGGGCGAACTGCACCAGCTCTGGAAAGCGAAGCTGCCGCTCTCCTACCACATGGAATACGGCTTCTCCTGCATGGGCTATGAGGTCGCCGGCGGCCTCGGCATCAAGATGGCCGAACCCGACCGCGACGTCGTCGTCATGGTCGGCGACGGCTCCTACATGATGATGAATTCCGAGCTGGCGACCGCCGTCGCAATGGGCGTCAAGATCACCGTCGTGATCACCGACAACCGCGGCTACGGCTGCATCAACCGGCTGCAGATGGAAACGGGCGGCGCGGAGTTCAACAATCTCTATGCGCATACCAATGTGAACCCGATCGCGATCGATTTCGCCGCGCACGCGGCGTCGATGGGCGCCGATGCCCGCAAGGTGTCTTCGATCGTTGAGCTCGAAGAAGCGCTGGCCGCCGCCCGCGCCGCCACCGTCGCGACCGTCATCGTGATCGACACCGATCCCTATCCCACGCCGGCGGCCGGCGGCTTCTGGTGGGACGTCGCTGTCCCCGAAGTCTCCGCCCGCCGGGAAGTCAACGAAGCCCGCATCCGTTATGAAGCAGCGCTGAAGGAAAGACGCTAGACATGATCCTCTACGGAACCAATCCGATCGCCTGGTCCAACGACGACGACCGCACGCTCGGTGCCCATATCAGCCTCGACCAGTGTCTGGACGAGACGGCGAAGATCGGCTTCGACGGCATCGAGAAAGGCCACAAGTTCCCGACCGATCCGGCGGGCCTCAAGGCCGTGCTGGAGCCGCGCGGGCTCCGCTTCGTCTCCGGCTGGCATTCGCTGAACCTGCTGACGAACTCGATCGAGGAGGAAAAGGCGGCGATGCAGCCGGCGCTCGACCTCCTGAAGGCGATGGGCTCCAAGGTCATCATCGTCTGCGAGACCTCGAACGCCATCCACGGCGACGACGCGGTTGCGGTCAACGACCGGCCGAAGCTCTCCGACGCCGACTGGAAAACCTTCGGCGCCGGCGTCGAGGCGCTCTCGGAATACGCCGCGGGGCAGGGCATCACGCTCGTCTATCACCATCACATGGGGACCATCGTCGAGAGCGAGGAAGAGATCGACCGGCTGATGGAGAACACCGGGCCGCACGCCCATCTCCTCCTCGACACCGGTCACTGCCTGTTCGGCGGCGGCAACCCGGAACGGGTCGCGAAGAAGTACATGCACCGCGTCGGCCACATCCATGCGAAGAACGTCCGTCCGGTCGTTGCGAAAGAGGTCCGTGACGAGAACCTCTCCTTCCTCGAAGGCGTCCGCCGCGGCGTCTTCACCGTCCCGGGCGATGCCGAAGGCGGCGTCGACTTCCCGCCGGTCTTGCGGATCGCGGCCGAGCATGGTTACGAAGGATGGCTGGTCATCGAAGCCGAGCAGGACCCGGATGTCCGCAATCCCTTCGAATACCAGAGCCTCGGACTGAAATCGTTGAAGGCCATGGCGAAGACCGCCGGCCTGGACAAGGAGACGGCGTGAAATTCCTCGACCCGCAGCATCCGTTCTTCCGGCCGCTCTGGCTGCGCATCCTGACGGTCGTCCTTCCGGCGATCTGGGCCGTGGTCGAATGGTCGAACGGAGCGACGGGCTGGGCGATCATCTTTCTGGCCGCGGCCGGCTATGCCGGCTGGCAGCTGTTCCTGTCGCCGGACGCAAAGGCCCCGTCGACTGACGAAAAGCCTGCCGAAAGCCGGGAAACCGACAAGGGAGACGAGGCATGAGCGATCTTCTGCGCAAGCCGAAGGGCACGAGCGGCAAGGTTCACGACATCACGCCGGAAAGCGCGGGCTGGGGCTATGTCGGCTTCGGGCTCTATCGCCTGAAGGCCGGCGAAAAGGCAGCCGAGAAGACCGGCGAGACGGAAGTGATCCTCGTGCTCGTCGAGGGCAAGGCGGAGATTTCGGGCGGCAGCAAGGATTTCGGCGCGCTCGGCGATCGCATGAACGTCTTTGAACGCAAGCCACCGCATTGCGTCTACGTGCCGGCCGGCAGCGACTGGTCGGCGGCCGCGGCGACGGACTGCACGCTCGCCGTCTGCACCGCGCCCGCCATGCCGGGCCGCGAGGCGCAGGTGATCGGACCCGAGGGGATTGCGCTCACCGAACGCGGCAAGGGCGCGAACACCCGCTACATTTATCCCATCGCCATGGAAGACCGCGACGTCGCCGACAGCCTTCTCGTCACCGAGGTCTTCACGCCGTCGGGAAACTGGTCCTCCTATCCGCCGCACCGGCACGATGAGGATAACTACCCCGAGATGACCTATCTCGAGGAGACCTACTATCACCGCCTGAACCCCGCCCAGGGCTTCGGCTTCCAGCGCGTCTTCACCGAAGACGGATCGCTCGACGAGACCATGGCGGTCTCCGACGGTGATGTCGTCCTGGTGCCGAAGGGGCACCACCCCTGCGGTTCGCCCTATGGCTACGAGATGTATTACCTGAACGTCATGGCGGGACCGCTCCGCAAATGGCGGTTCAAGAACCATCCGGACCACGACTGGATCTTCAGGCGCGACAACCCGCAAGCCTGACCTGCAGTTCATCGAAATCCTGCTTCTGGGAGGAAGGCATGAGAGGTCTCGGAATCGGTCTCATCGGCACCGGTTACATGGGCAAATGCCACGCGCTCGCGTGGAACAATGTCGCGAGCGTCTTCGGCGACGTGGCCCGGCCGCGGCTGGTCGCGCTCGCCGAGGTGAACGCCGAGCTCGCGGCGAAGAAGGCCGCCGAGTTCGGGTTCGAGACCGCGACCGGCAACTGGCGCGACCTGCTTGCCAATCCGGAAATCGACGTGATCTCGGTGACGACGCCCAACGCCTTCCACCCGGAAATGGCGATCGCGGCCCTCGACGCCGGAAAGCACGTCTGGTGCGAGAAACCGATGGCGCCCGCCTACGCCGACGCGGTCCGCATGAAGAACGCGGCGGCGAGGAGCGGCCGCACCGCCGTCATGGGCTACAACTACATCCAGAACCCGATAATCCGCCATATCCGGCGGCTGGTCGACGAGGGTGCGATCGGCACCGTCAACCATGTCCGCGTCGAGATGGATGAGGATTTCATGGCCGATCCCTTCGTGCCCTTCTACTGGAAGAGCGAGGCCGCCTCCGGCTACGGCGCGCTCGACGATTTCGCCGTCCATCCGCTTTCGCTGCTCTTCACGCTCTTCGGCCATGTCGGGACGGTCGTCGCCGATCTCGTCAAACCCTATGCGGAGCGGCCCCTGAAGGAGGGCGGAAACCGGGCGGTGGAGAACCACGACGTCGCAAGCGTTCTGATGACGCTCGAGGGCGGCATTTCGGCGGTGCTGATGGCGAACCGTTCCGCCTGGGGCCGCAAGGGGCGCATCGCGCTACAGATCTTCGGTTCGGCGGGCTCGATCTTGTTCGACCAGGAACGGATGAACGAGTTCCAGATCTACGAGGCGGGCGGCCGGGCGGAGGAGCAGGGGTTCCGCACAGTGCTCGCCGCACCCCACCATCCGCCCTACGACCGCTTCATTCCCGCGCCCGGCCACGGCCTCGGCTTCAACGATTTGAAGGTGATCGAATGCCGCGAACTGATCGCCGCGATCGGCGGCGACAAGGCCCATGTCATCGACTTCGAGGACGGGCTGAGGATCGAGCAGTCCGTCCATGCCATGGCACGCTCCTTCGCCGAGCGGCGATGGGTCGCCGTCTGACGGCCGCAGCAGAAAGACATCCTCGAGGGCAGGTTCACCCCTTGATGCAGACGAGCGGGGAAAGCTTCGCCACCCGGCGGGCAAGTCCCGCCTTCTCGGCGGCCACCACCACGGCGCCCACGTCCTTGTAGGCGCCGGGCGCTTCTTCCGCGACCCCGCGCATCGACGGGCTGCAAATGATGATGCCGCGGCGGGCCAGTTCTTCGACCACCTGGCGGCCGCCCCACTGTTTGGCCGCCGCATGGCGCGACAGGGCCCGTCCGGCGCCGTGGCAGGCGGAGGAGAAGGACTTTTCTTCGCTCGTCGCAAGGCCGGCCAGCACATAGGAATTGGTGCCCATGCTGCCGCCGATCAGCACTGGTTGCCCCACCGCCTTAAGCACTTCGGGCAGATCGGGATGACCGGGGCCGAGGGCTCGTGTCGCTCCCTTGCGGTGGACATGCAGGCTGCGGCGCCGGCCGTCGACCTCGTGCTCTTCGGCCTTGCAGGTGTTGTGCGACACGTCGAAAAGCAGCGTGAGTTCGTTGCCGGGGAAGAAATGCCGGAAGATCCTCCGCGTGAAATGGCCGAGGATCTCGCGATTGGCGAGCGCGCAGTTGATGCCGGCGCGCATGGCGCCGAGGTAGCGACGGCCCGCGTCCGAGTTGATCGGCGCGCAGGCGAGTTCCTTGTCCGGCAGGGTAATGCCGGCCTCCTTCGCCGCGCCGACCATTTCGAGCAGGAAATCGCTGCCGATCTGGTGGCCGAGCCCGCGCGAACCGCAATGAATGGTGACGACAACCTCGCCGACCTGCAGTCCGAAAATCCGCGCGGCTTCCGCGTCGTAGATCTCGTCAATCGCTTGCACTTCGAGATAGTGATTGCCCGACCCGAGCGTACCCATTTCGCGGCGCTGCCGCGCCTTTGCCCGGTTGGAGACGAATTCCGGCCGGGCGCCGGCCATGCGGCCGTTTTCCTCGATACGTTCGAGATCGCGTTCCTCGCCCCAGCCCCTGTCGACCGCCCAGCGCGCACCGCCCCGCAGCATGTCGTCCATCTCGATGTCGTCGAGGCTGATCGTGCTTTCACTGCCGACACCGGCCGGGATGTCGCGGTAGAGCGCCTGGGCAAGGCCATGCGCGACCCGTTTCAGGTCTTCGACGGGAATGCCGGTCAGCATGGTGCGCACGCCGCAGGAGATATCGAACCCGACGCCGCCCGCCGAAACGATGCCGCCGTGATCGGCGTCGAAGGCGGCGACCCCGCCGATCGGGAAACCGTAGCCCCAATGGGCATCCGGCATGGCGTAGGAGGCACCGACGATGCCCGGCAGCGATGCGACGTTCGAGGCCTGCAGATAGACCTTCTCGTCCATCCCTTCGATCAGCGCCTCGTCGGCATAGATGACTGCGGGAACGCGCATGGCGCCCGTCGGCTCGATGCGCCACGTGAACGGGTCGACCTTCGTGAAGCGTGCCGGGTCCATCGTCACCTCCCTCAGACATCGACGATGCAGGCGGCGGACCAGCTGCCATCAGCGGCCTGTTCCACCTGCAACTCGCCATAGGTCGCCCCCTTGGGTTCCGCCGCCGGCGCATGCCGCAGCACGTCGACCAGCTCCCCCCAGAGCGTACCATTCAGGGTGTCTCCGTCGATCCTGACCTCGAAGCGGCCGAAGAGCATCCGACGGACCGCCATTTCGTAGATGATGGCGTTGAGCCACTCCACCAAGAGCAGGTCGAGGGCCGGCGCCCTGCATTCGACTTCAACCGAGGTTCTGGCGTCGACCGGTTCGTCTGTCACGGCCGCCGTCAGCGCAAGGGCGGCCTGTTCGAAGGCTTCCGCCGGGGTCGCGCCGAAACCGCGCACGCCGACATCTGCGTCATGCGGGAAGAGCTCCCACATGCGGGCCGGCCCGGCCGTTTGCCCATGCCCTTCCATCGCCGCCTCCCGGCCGGATCGACACCCGGCCCCGTGACCTGCACATCCTTCTATTAGCTCTATCAAAAATAGACGACGGTTCCTACCTTCGCGCATTGATGTCCGTCAAACGTCGACCTCTGCGAAACGCACGCAAAAACAAAAGGCGGCGCCGGGGCGCCGCCAGTGGGTCTCACGGGGAGGAGTTCGTCAGACCTTGCGCTTCTTCTGGCGATAGACGTCGGCGACGACGGCGGCGACGATGATCATGCCCTTGATGATTTCCTGGTAGTAGGCGTCGACGCGCAGGAAGGTGAAGCCGGAGGTCATCACCCCGAGGATGATGGTGCCGATCACCGTGCCGGTGATGCGGCCGGCACCGCCCGCGAGCGAGGTGCCGCCGATGACGGCCGCGGCGATCGCATCGAGTTCGTACATCACGCCCATACCGGCCTGCGCGGTCTGGGCGCGGGCGGCGGTGACGACGCCTGCGAGGCCAGCCAGCATGCCGGCGATCGCATAGACCTTGACCAGGTGCCTCTCGACGTTGATGCCGGAGACGCGGGCGGCCTGCACGTTGGCGCCGATCGCATAGGTGAACTTGCCGTAGCGGGTGTAGCGCAGCGCGATATGGAAGATCAGCGCGACGACCAGGAAGACGATGACCGGCCAGACGCCCGTACCGATGAAGTTGAACTGGTCGGTGAGCCCCGAAACCGGCTGGCCCTTCGTGTACCACTTCGAAATGCCGCGCGCCGTCACCATCATGCCGAGGGTGGCGATGAAGGGCGGGATCTTTGTCCTTGCGATCAACTGTCCGTTGATGAAGCCGGCGAGAAGCCCGATCAGGATGCCGGCGCCGATCGGAATGAAGAAGGGCAGGTCGGTGAGGTTCGGATAGAGCGCCCGCGACCAGGTGGAGGCCTGAGCAAGGCTTGCGGTGAACATCGCCGTCATGCCGACGACCGAGCCCGAGGAGAGGTCGATGCCGCCGGTAATGATGACCTGCGTCACGCCGACGGAGATGATGCCGATCACCGACACCTGCAGGATCATGATGGTCAGGCGCTGCGGGTTCATAAGGAAACTCTGGCCGACGAAGAGCCAGCCGAGCAGTTCGAAGACGAGCGCGATGCCGATCAGCACCAGAAAGATGTTGGCTTCCGGCGGCATCCGGCGCGCGCGTGGCTGCCCCGTCTTCAGGTCGACATCGCTCTTGGTCGCGGTCTGTTGGTTCATTCTAACCTCCCTGTCGGTCTCCGGACGGCGTCAGCGCGACGCCAGGTCCATGACCTTGATCTGTGTGGCTTCCGCCCGGTCGAGGAAGCCGGTGACGCGGCCCTCGTGCATCACCATGATGCGGTCGCTCATGCCGAGAACCTCGGGCATTTCCGATGAAATCATGATGACCGCGACGCCCTTCCGGGTCATCTCGGTGACCAGGCGGTGGATCTCGGCCTTGGCGCCGACGTCGATGCCGCGGGTCGGCTCGTCGAGGATCAGGATTCGCGGGTCGGTCAGCATCCAGCGGCCGATCAGCACTTTCTGCTGGTTGCCGCCTGAAAGGTTCTCGATGCGCTCGTCGAGGCTCGGGGTCTTGACCCGGAGCTTGCGGCACATCTCCTCGCAGTCGGCCGAAAGTTCGGTCTGCTGGACGAAGCCGTTCTGGACGTAGCGGTCCTGGAGGACCGCGAGCTGCATGTTCTCCAGAACGCTGAGGATCAGGAGGCAGCCCGTGTCCTTGCGGTCTTCGGTCAGGAAGGCCATGCGGTTGCGGATCGCTTCCGTCGGGCTGTCGATCGAGACGCGCTTGCCGTCGATCGAGACCTCACCGGAGGAGGCAGGCGTCACGCCGAAGAGCGTCTCGGCGACATTCGACCGACCCGAGCCGACGAGGCCGGCGACGCCGAGGATTTCGCCGGCGCGCACATCGAAGGAAACGTCCTTGAAGACGCCGTCGAGCGTGAGATTCTTCACCGACAGCACGACCTCGCCGAGGGGAACGTCCTCCTTCGGGAACATCTGGGTGATCTCGCGGCCGACCATCATGCGGATGATGTCGTCGCGGGTGACGTCGCTCGACGCATGCGTGCCGATATACTTGCCGTCGCGGAAGACGGAGAATTCGTCGGCGATCTCGAAGAGCTCGCTCATCTTGTGGGTGATGTAGACGATGCCGATCCCCTGCGCGCGCAAGTCGCGGATGATCTGGAAGAGGTGTTCCACCTCGCGGTCGGTGAGAGCCGAGGTCGGCTCGTCCATGATGAGGACGTCGGATTCATAAGAGACGGCCTTGGCGATCTCGACCATCTGGCGGTTGGCGACGGAAAGCTCCCCGACCGGCGTCTCGGGATGGATCGATATGTTGAGGCGGTTGAAGAGCGCCGCCGTGCGGCGGTTCATCTCGGCATGGTCGATGAAGCCGAAACGGTTCAGGGGCTCGCGGCGGATCCAGATATTCTCGGCGACCGTCATGTAGGACATGAGGTTCAGTTCCTGATGGATCATGGCGATGCCGTTTTCCAGCGCGTCGAGCGGCGAATTGAGCTCGATTTCGGCGCCTTTCAGCCGCACCGTTCCCTGGTCGGGCTGGTAGATGCCGGCGAGGATCTTCATGAGCGTCGACTTGCCGGCGCCGTTCTCGCCCATCAGCGCATGAACGCTGCCGCGCTTCAGGCGGAAGGATACGTCGTCCAGGGCGACGACGCCTGGAAATTCCTTGCGCACACCTTCGGCGGCGAGAAGGTACTCGGCGTTCGGAACCGCACCGCTCTTGCGGACGGCGGCCATGGTGGACGGACTGACCATCGCAACTTCTCCTCCCTAAGCATCGGGAATGCGGGCGGACCCGCATTCCCGGAGTCTCGCTGGCGAAATCAGTTCTTCGCCTGATAGTCCTTCAGGTTTTCCGGGGTGACGAGCTCGAAGGGAATGTAGACCTTCTTCTCGACGGCCTCGCCCTTGGCGAGCTTCAAGGCGGCATCGACCGAACCCTTGCCCTGGCCGGCGGCGTTCTGGAACACGGTGACGTCGAGGTCGCCGGCTTCCATGGCTGCGAGCGCGTCCTGCGTGGCGTCGACACCGGCGACAACGTAGTCCTTCATGTCCTTGCCGGCGGCCTTCAGCGCCTGGATCGCGCCGATCGCCATCTCGTCATTGTTGGCAATGACGGCGTTGAACTCGAGACCGGCAGAAAGCCAGTTGGTCACGAGGTCGGCGCCTTGGGTGCGCGACCAGTTGGCGGTCTGCTCCTCGACGATCTCGATGCCCTTGCACTCGTCGGTCGCGACGACGTCCTTCACGTCCTGGGTCCGCATGCGGGCGGCCTGGTTCGAGAGTTCGCCCATCATCACGACGGCCTTGCCCTTGCCGCCGAGCAGACGGCAGACTTCCTTGGCTTCGAGCGTGCCGGATTCGGCTTCGTTGGAGGCAACGAAAGCCTGCTTTTCCGGCAGTTCGTTGACGTTGACCGGCTCGCGGTTGACATAGACGAGCGCAACGCCGGCGTCGGCGGCGATCTTCGACATCGCAGCGGTGGCGTCGGTATCGACCGGATTGACGATGATGGCATCGACGCCGGCGGCGATGAAGTTCTGGATCTGGCTCTGCTGCTTGGCGACGTCGTTCTGGGCGTCCTCGATCTGCAGGGTCACGCCGTCGAGCGTCTTTGCGTAGTCTGACATGCCGTTGCGCAGAACGGTCAGGAAGTTGTCGTCGAACAGCGCCATGGAGACGCCGATGGTTTCCGCGTGGGCGGCCGTACCCATCAGGACGGACAGCGCAGCGCCAAGAATATACTTCTTCATTTCTTTCCTCCTTAGTGGTGCCCGGCGTCACCTTGCTCCTGCCGGAAGCCGGATTTTCCGGCCCTGTGCATTCGGCCCGCGCTCCCCACGCGATGTGCAAAACGGAATAAACAGACCGTGTGCGTCAAAATGCAGATAATTTATTCCATTTTTTATGAGGGTCGTCAACGGGCGAAACCGGGCATGCGACAAAGAATCCTGTCAATGCTGGAAAACGCGCTGAGGGGGGCCGGCCACCGCTGGAATACCTGTTCCATTTCAGCAGTCGCGAAAGGGCAACGAAAAAGCCGCCGCGACGGGCGCGACGGCTGGAAATGACCTTGGAGGAGTTGCCCGGGGTTCGGGACGAGCTCTCGGGAATCTGCCGGGAGCTCGCCGTTCCCGGCCCGATCAACTCGCGTGGATGGCCAGGAGTTCCGCGTAGGCGGTCGAATTGCTCGCAAGGACCGGATGTCCCCCCAGCAGGGCTTCGCCGTCGGTGGGGAACGGCAGATAGTCTCCGCCGGCTTCCTTCACCAGACAGTAGCCCGCCATGCAGTCCCAGGCGCGCATGAAGGGTTCGTAGTAGCCGACGAGGCGGCCGGCCGCAACATAGGCGAGCATCAGCGCACCGGACCCGTTGCGGATGAAGTTGCCGCCGATGCCGAGCAGGCCGGCAATGATCTGGCCGACCCGTTCAGGAGTAACATATGTGTTGCAGCCGATGCCGGTCATCGCGTTCTGGATTGTGCGGGTGGGATCGAGGGTGAGCGGCTTGCCGTTGAGGCTCGCGCCGCGGTCCGCAGCCGCGGCGTAGAGTTCGCCGTCGCAGGGGACCTGCACCACGCCGATCACCGGAGCGCCGGCGTTGAGGACGGCAATGGAGACGCACCAGGTCGGCATGCCGTTGACGAAGGGCGCCGTTCCGTCGATCGGGTCGACGACCCAGGTGAATCCGGAGGAACCCTCGACGTGCCCGAATTCCTCCCCGAGGAAGCCGTCCTGCGGGAAGGCGGCCGCCACCCGGTCCCGGATCAGCGTCTCGACATTGCGGTCGGCGATGGAGACAACGTCCTGAAGGTCACGCTTCGTCTCGATCACGAGATTGCCCCGGTTTTCGAAATAGTCGAGGGCAAGCCTTCCGGCCTCCTCGGCAATGGATCGGGCCAGCGAAAACCGTTGATCGATATCGGTATCTTGCATGCTCATGCTTCTTTCCTTCGGTGGAGATGTCAGGCCGTGATCAGCGCAATGCCACGGTTCTTGAACGCCAGTGTGACGTCGGCAGCGGGAGCGAAACTCCGCTCGATGGAATGGTCGACGACGAAGAAGGCCCCGACGTCCGTTTCGACCTCGTATTCGATGTGGTCGCCTAGGTAGGCCGAGTGCAGCACACGGCCCCTGAGCCCCGGTTCTTCGTCGCCGCCGAGGCGGATTGCACCCGGGCGCACCGCCAGTTTGGCGGCTCCGGGCCTCGCATTGTTTCCCGGCAGGTGGTGTTCGAGACCGCCGACCTTGATGAGCGCGTGGCCAGCATCGACGGCGAGGACCTCGCAGGAGATGACGTTCGCCTCGCCCATGAAGTCCGCAATGAACGGTGAGGCGGGCGCCTCGTAGAGCTCGCGCGGTGCGCCGGACTGGGCGATCTCGCCGTCCTTCATGACGATGATCCGGTCGGATACGGCGAGCGCCTCGTCCTGGTCGTGAGTTACGTAGACGGCGGTGAAGCCCAGCCGCTGCTGAAGGTCGCGGATGTCGGTGCGCACCTTGCGGCGCAGGCGCGCGTCGAGGTTGGACAGCGGCTCGTCGAGAAGCAGGACTTGTGGCTCAAGCACCAGCGCGCGCGCCACGGCGACGCGTTGCTGCTGGCCGCCGGAGAGTTCGGCCGGCAGGCGCCCGCCCATTCCGGCAAGCCCGACAAGCTCCAACCCGTGTTCCGCCTTCTCTCGCGCGATCTTCTTGCCGAAACCGGAGGATTCGAGGCCATAGGCAACATTGTCGAGGGCCGTCATGTGCGGGAAAAGCGCATAGGACTGGAACACCATCGACACGTCGCGGGCATTCGCCGGCAGCATGGTGACGTCCTTGTCACCGATCAGGATGCGTCCCGAGGTCGGATGCTCGAGGCCGGCAAGCATGCGTAATGTGGTCGTCTTGCCACAGCCGGAAGGGCCGAGCAGGGTCACGAGTGTGCCCGGTTCTATGGTGAGTGAGAGATCGGGAATTGCGGTAAAGGCGCCGAAGCTCTTGCGAACATTCTCGAAGACGACGGAACCGGGCTTGTAGCTGGTCATGCGGCTTTCTCCTGACCGAGGGCGACAGAAGGAGTTCGGGAGCCTCCGGCGAGACGATTTTCGCGACGCAGGCGGCGCTCCCCGACGAGGAACTGGAAACCGGTGATCACCGCGAGCATCACCACGATCAGCATCGAGGAATAGGCGATGGCCACGCCGTACTCACCGTTCTCCACGAGGCCGACGATGTAGGACGTCGCCATATTGTATTGGGCGCTGACCAGGAAGATGACGGCGCTGATCGAGGTGATGGCCCGCACGAAGGAATAGACGAGAGCGGCGTTGATAGCAGGCCTCATCAGCGGCAGGATCACCTTGCGGATGGTGCGGAAGCTGTCGGCTCTCAGTGTCAGCGAGGCCTCGTCGAGACTCTTGTCGAGCTGGCTCATCGCCGCGATGCCGCCGCGCACACCAACCGGCATGTTGCGGAAGACGAAGCAGGCGATCAGGATGAGCGCCGTCCCAGTCATCTCGACCGGCGGCAGGTTGAAGGCCATGATGTAGCTGACACCGATGACAGTACCGGGGATGGCGAAGCTCATCATCAGCGCGAATTCGAAGACGTTGCGGCCGGCGAATTTCTGGCGAACGATGATATAGGCCGTGAGCAGTCCGACGGCCGCCGTGAGCGGCGCCGCGACGAGCGCGATTTCCATGGTCGTCCAGAAAGAGTTCCAGGCGACGCCCGTCCAGGCGATCTCGCCGTTTTCGAAGCCGATCGAGAATGCCCGCACGTAGTGGTCGAGGGTCAGCGAATTGTCGAGGCCCCAAGTGTTCACGAAGCCCCCGAACAGGATCATGCCGTAGACGATCACCGTAAAGATCATCCACGGGATCGCCACCGCGTGCACGGCGACGGAGAGGCCGCGCGGCAGGGCGATGTGAACGCCGTTGTCGCCCTTGCCCGTGACGGTCGCGAAATTCTTGCCGGAGAGCCAGACGCGCTGCGCCAGGAAGGCCGAAAGCGTGAAGCAGAGGAGTACGATCGCGAGCACGGCTGCGCGGGAGGGGTCGTTCTGCGATCCGACGACTGCGAAGAATATCTCCGTTGACAGTACCCCGTGACTTCCCCCCAATACCAGCGGGTTGCCGAAATCGGCCATGCTTTCGATGAAGCCGATCAGGAAGGCGTTGGCGAGGCCGGGCTTCATCAGCGGCAACGAAACGCGGACGAACGTGCGCCAGCGGTCAGCACGCAGGGTCTGCGAGGCTTCCTCCATCGAGGGGCTGACACCCTCGACCACGCCGATCAGCACCAGGAAGGAGATCGGGGTGAACGAGAGAACCTGCGCGATCCAGATACCCGTCAGGCCATAGAGCCAGCGGCCGGGCTCGATCCCGAACAGGCTGGAGATCGCTTCGGTGACGACGCCGGCGCGCCCGAAAAGCAAGGTCAGGGCAAGACCGATGACGAATGGCGGCGTGATGATCGGCAGGACGGTCAGCAGCCTCAGCCCCTTCTTGTAGGGGAACCGCGTGCGGGTCGACAGAAGGGCAAAGGCGAGCCCGAGCAGGGTCGAGCCGAGCGCCGTCATGATCGCGAGAGTGAGGGTCCGCCAGGCGACACCGCAGCGCTCGCCGCCCATCACGCAGCCAAGGCTCCAGATTCCTGGATCCTGGGCATTGCGGATGAAGCTGTCGGGATTGAACGAGCCGTCGAAATCCTGCACGGCGCCGACGAACATACTGCCGATCGGATAAAAGACGAAGACCGTCACCAGAAAGACGAGCATGGAGATGGAGGCGACGATGAAGGCGTCGCCCTTCATCGCCCCCCGTTCGGCAAGGCCGAAGGCGACAAGAAGCACGAAGACCGTCGACATCAGGACGGCGCCGGCGCCCATGGAGGGCTGGCCATCCGCAAGCACGCCGAACAGGTTCTCGCTGATCGTCCAGGTCCAACCGCCGAAGCCGATCGCTAGGCCCTGAAGGGAGAGGAAAAGGAGGCCGAGGGTCCCGGCGAGAACCAGGCCGCGGCCACGGTGAGCGGGATCGCGGAAGCTGCGGGCAAAGCCCGCGAGAACGAGGAACAGCACCACGCCGATGAGCCAGAACTTGCCGTGGCTTGTTATCTGCAAAAGGCCGGGCGCCGTCTCGGTTGCTGAAGGAAAACCGGCGACCCAGCCGAAACCGAAGAAGCCGCCTTCGATCCGGTACCAGGGCACGAGCGTCAGTGCCGCTGTTCCCAGCGCAAGGACGATGTCCAGTCTGCGATTGCCATTCTTCATGGCGAACCTCGCTCTCGTCATGTTGTGAGACTTCGGGAATGGATCGCATCCGGGCGGCAGTCGCCCGGATGCGATGGTGTTGCTGCGTCAGTTGGCGACCGCGCCGATCTCGCGATCCCAACGTTCCAGCAGCGCCTTGCGCTTGGCCGAGTCGCCGTAGGTCTTGAAGTCGTAGTCGATGAGCTTGATGTTCTCGAACTTCGGTGCCTGTTCCGGTACGTCGGCCGTCTTGTTGGACGGGAGCTGGAAGGACTTCGCATCCTTCATCCGCGACTGCACTTCTGGCGAGAGCGCCCAGTCGTACCAGACCTTGGCATTGTCGAGATTGCGCGCGCCCTTGACGATCGACATCGAGCCGATCTCGTAGCCGGTGCCTTCGCACGGAGCTGTAACCATGACCGGGAAGCCTTCTACTGCCTGGGCGACGGCGTCATGCATGAAGACGATGCCGAGGCCGGTCTCTCCGCGTGCCGCCGCCTTGACCGGTGCCGAGCCGGACTTGGTGTATTGCGACACGTTGGCGTTGAGCTTCTTCAGGTAGTCGAAGGCCTGATCCTCGCCCATGATCTGCGCAAGTGTGGCCAGCGCCGTATAGGCGGTGCCGGAGGAGTTCGGATTGGCGATCTGGATTTCGCCCTTCAGTTCCGGGGCGAGGAGATCGGCCCAGCAAGCCGGTTCCTTGTACCCCTTCGTCTTGAAGATCTCGGCGTTGTAACCCCAGCCGAGTGCGCCGGCGTAGACGCCGACCGTGCGGTAGCCCGAGCTTTCGGCCTGCTTCTGTGCCCAGTCCTGCAGCTGGTCGAGCATCGGGGATTTGTATTCGAGCGTCAGGTTCTCCGAAGCCGCCTGCAGATGCGGGTCGCCCGTGCCGGCCCACCAGATGTCGGTCTTCGGATTGCGGGCCTCGGCGCGAATCTTGGCGTAGGTTTCGCCCGACGAGAGGCGGACCATGTTGACCTGGATGTCGTGGCTCTTTTCGAAGTCGCCCTTCATCTGTTCGCAGATGACGACATCGGCCGAGCAGATGAGGTTGAGTTCGCCTGCAGCACGGGCTTCGACAGCACCGAGTGCGGTGCCGGCGAAGAGCAGGATCGAGAGGGATTTCAGTCGCATGGCTTTCCTCCTGTTGCGTTGCGTCTGACTGTGTTCGGGGCACAGCCGCGCTCCTTGCGGCACGGCCTGGCCCATCGGCGCCGCGTGGTCGCGGTCCGTTTCCTGGTGTCGTGGAGATCGGGTCTGTTATTCTCGGCCGTCAGTGGATGGCGAGTATGTCAGTGTCGAAGCGCCTCAATAATCGACTTCGCTCGTCCGGAGAGCCGAAGGTGGCGAAGTCGTAGTCCACCATCTTGATCATCGAGATGTCGGGTGCCGTCGCAGGCAGCGCCGCCTTTGCATTCGACGGAACCTGATTTTGCCCGGCGGCAATCCCCGTCGCCTGGCCCTCCGGGCTGAGAGCGAAATCGACGAAGGCACGCGCCATGTCGAGGTTGCGGGCACCTTTCACGATGCTGACGGCGCCGATTTCGTAGCCGGTTCCCTCACAGGGCGCGACGATCACCAGCGGCGAGCCGGCCTCCTTGAGCGTCACCGCATCATGCATGAAGGATATTCCGATCAGGGTTTCGCTGCGGGCGGCCGCCTTGACCGGTTCGGCGCCAGCCTTTGTGTATTCGGCGATGTTGCGGTCGAGCGTCGCCATGAACCGGAACGCTTCCTCCTCGCCGAAGAGCTGAACGAAGGTCGCAAGCGTTGTGAACGCCGTTCCCGAGGAATTGGGATTGCCCGAGAGGATCAGGCCGCGATAGGCGGAATTGGTCAGGTCACGCCAGCAGGTCGGAGCCGGCACCTTGTATCGCGCGAGAAGCTCGGAATTGTAGGCGAAGCCGAGTGCGCCCGCATAGACGCCGGCCGACCGTCCGCCCGACATGGTGGAGAAGTTCTGCGCCCAGGGCAGGAGATCCCGCTCCCCGGGCGACTCGTATGGCAGGAGAAGATCTTCCGACGCGGCCTGCAGATGCGTGTCGCCGGTGCCGCCCCACCAGACGTCCACCGTCGGCCGGTCGCGCTCGGCGCGGATCTGATCGAGGATTTCGCCGGTGCTCTTGCGGACCATCGTGATGTCTGTGCCCGTCTTGGCCTCAAACGCGGCCTTCATCACCGAGCACCAGCTTTCGTCGACGCCGCACAGGACATTGAGCGTCGCGGCCGCCATGCCGGCCTGCATCGAGCCGACCCACAGCACCAGTCCCAAACTGACCACGGCAAATGACCGCACCTTCACGTCCCTCCCCGGAACCTCCTCGTTCCGATCCTGTGAGACAGCATGGCAGATCCGCCGGCAGCTGCAATTCGAGAATGGTTACCGATGTTTCGCCGCAGTGCCGAAGGGTGTTGCAGCCGTTACAAAAGTTACAAATGTGACGGACACCCATAACCAGCGATCCTTTGAACATTGCTCTGCGTCCGCCTATGATGGCGCGGGGAGGACTAACGCATGCTGCAGGAGAAGGTGAGGATTCTGATCGTCGAGGACGATCCGGACATGGCGGAGCTCATCTCCGATCTCGTTGAGGCCGAGGGCTGGCAGCCCCTCATCGCGAGCTCGGCCGAAGAGGCGGCCAGGCTGCTGGAGCACGAGACCATGCATCTCGTTCTCGTCGATCACAACCTTCCGGGCACCTCCGGACGCGCCTTCGCCCAGCGCCTGCGCGCGCAGACCAACATGGGCATCGTCATGGTGACGGCTGCGGGCAGTGCGACAGACCGCGTTCTTGGTCTTGAAACCGCCGCCGACGATTACGTGGTCAAGCCCTTCGAACCGATCGAACTCACCGCCCGCATAAAGGCGGTCCTTCGCCGAACCATACCCTCGCTGAAACAGGAACGCGAAGGGGAGCGGGAACAGCAGCCGTCATCATCACTCCGCCTCGGCGACTGGGCAGTCGACCTCAAGGGTCGCCATGCGGTCTGTCTCGTCGACCGCAGCCGCACGCTGACGGCGGCGGAATTTGCGCTGCTCGAGATCCTGGCGGAGCGTCCGAACGTGCCGGTGAGCCGCGCCCAGATCCTCGATCGCCTCGGGGCGGAGAGCGATCGCTACATCGACCGCAACGTCGACGTGCTGATCCTGCGCCTGAGGCGCAAGATCGAACGCAACCCGGATCTGCCGCGTCATATCCAGACGCGCCGGGGGAAGGGCTATGTCCTCCACACAGACGATGCCGAGCCGGTGCTGTGATCAGTCGTCCGTTCCTCTCCTCCATCGCATTTCGACTGCCCTTTGCCATTCTCTTCATCTGTTGCCTGGCTCTGAGCCTGGCGGTTACGGCGATTTACGGACTCCAGAAGGCTCGCGACGAGATGGCGGCCTACGGGCTTCAGGCATTTTCCGGTCTCGCCAAGGCCTCCCTCGTCTCGCGGCAGGTGTCCGACCTCGTCTCAAGCGCGCCCTTCCTCATGAATGCGACATCGCCCTACCGCGTTTCCAGCGAAAGCCGCGCCGTCGTGGCTCAGGTCGACAATCTGTTGAAGACCATAGAAGACCAGTCGCGAGAGAGTGCGAAGAAGAGCTTCGCAAGCCGGGAGGTCCAGGAGCTTCTGCAGACGATCCGCACACAGACCGTACGCCTGGTGGACGACGCCGAAGCAGCCCAGAGACACAAGGCGGATGCCGCAGCGGCGCTCGGCGAAATCGCCACCGGGCAGATCACCGTCGACGCCAGCCTGCGGCGGCGCCTGAACGGGATTGTTCAGGCCGCGTCCAACTCGGACAGCCTCTTTCAGCTCGGGGAGTTGCTGCGCCGCTATGTTGCGGAAACCGCCGCACCTCCGGTCGCCGTCGCTGCCAGGGATCTCGCCCCCTACGAGCGCGTGTTCGACGCACAGACCCGCTATCTGCTCGAAATGTTCGCGATCCGCGGTGCGGTGACTCGCCTTCATTCTGTTTCCCGCAAGCTCTCCCACGCAACGGAAACCCAGAGCGAGGCAATAACCCGCAGCCTCAACGAGGATCTCGTGGCGACCTCGGCGGCGCTCAGTCGCCTGCTGGTGATCGTCGCAGTGGCCTCACTGCTGGTTCTCATCGTGGCGGTGGTTTCGATCCGCTCCGCGATGCGTGTCTCGCGCGGCATCGTGGCACTCTCGAACGGCATGAACGCGCTTGCCAAGGGTGAGATCGACGTCGGGCCGCCGGACTATGACGGCGACGAGACGGAGCTCGTCCGGCTGCTGGTCGCCTTCCGGGCGTTCAAGGACAGTGTCGATCGCGTCTCGCGCCTGCGTCGCACCGCCGAGGCCGCCGCCCGCACCATCCGATCGACCTTCCGCAACATGAACGAAGGCATCGCGCTCTTCGATGCGACAGGGCGGCCGATCACGATGAACCGCCGCGTGATCGAACTCGTCGGGCAATCCGGTTCCGCGCGAAAGCTTCCCTTGCGCCGGTTCGTCGGACAGATCCCCGAGATCGATCCGGCCCTTTTGCCCGAGGCGGACGCGGTGGGGCGGCTCGCGGAGCGCGCCGTGCTGCGCCATCGCTCGGACGGCGGGCGTGTCATCGAAATCTCGCTGTCGCGGCAACCGGACCGAGGCATCGTGCTGCTCGCCCGCGACGTGACCGAAACGGATCGGCAGGAGGCGGAAGCCGCCAAGGCCCAGCGCCTCGACGGCATCATGCGGATGACCCATCAGGTCAGCCACGAAGTCGGCAACATGATCGGCATCATCACCGGCAGCCTCGGGCTCCTCGAACGGGAACAGGGATTCAACGAGCGTCAGAAGCGCCATATCGCCCGCATCCGCAAGGCCGCCGACCGGGGCCGGGCACTCGCCGCGAGCATGCTGTCGGTCGGCAGCCAGCATCCGATCAATCCGAGCGCGGTCGACCTCACGGCCCTCCTGCGCGGCATGGCCGATATCCTCGAGATCGCCGTCGGCCCGAAATGTCACATCCGGCTCGACCTGGCGGACGGTCTTCCGACGATCGACGTCGATCCGGCGCTCTTCGAGCAGTCAGTCCTCAATCTCTGCCTGAACGCCGCCGCAGCCATGCCCGACGGCGGGACGATCGAGGTCAGGGCGAGGGCGGACGACAACGTTGTTTCCGTGTCGGTGGCGGATACCGGTGTCGGCATGTCGCCCGAAGCCGTCGACAAGGCGTTCGAGCCGTATTTCACCACCCGAAGCGAGGACGGTGGGGCTGGTCTCGGGCTTGCGATGGTCTACGGCTTTGTTCGCCAAAGCGGCGGTGACGCGAAGATCGAGTCCAGAGTGGGAGCCGGGACGAAGGTCACGCTGGAACTGCCGGCCGGCCGAAAGGTCTGAGCAGTCCCGCCTAATCGCGCGCGCGGAGACCGTTCTTGTCGCCCTTCAGCCGAGTTCGAGCGTCGTAATGCCGAAGATGCCGTTCATGGCGAGTGTCGGCGCAGGGCCCCGATACATCCGTTTGGTGGCAAAGCCCTCCGCGAAACCGAGCGCCCAGAGATGTTCGGCAAAGGCTTCCTGCCCGACGGGGACATCGATATGGAGGGTGTCGCCACCGGAGGCCGCCGCGCACGCCGCGACAAGCGCCTTCGCATCCTCCAGACCGTCGGCGAAGAGCGGCCCGATCTTGAAACCTTCGTGACACTCCCGGGCAACGGCATAGCCGTGGACGTTCCCGTTCCGCAACACCGCGCGGGCGTGGCGGGGTTGTTCGAGCCACGTCCGCAGAAAGCCGTCCCGCTCCGCGGGAAAGAAGGCCCGGTCATAGGCGAGGATCTGTGGCACGAGGTTATCGGTGACGGCGACGACATTGCCCTTCGCTTGCGGATGCGTGGGGCGCCCGCTCCAGCGCAACGTGTCGTAAGCTGTGACAAAGCCCATGCGGGCATAGTTCGCCTGCTGTGCCGGGACACCGTCGAGCCCGATCGTGCGGTCTCCGAGACGGGCCATGCCGGCATCCCAGACCAGCTTGCCGTAGCCTTTGCCGCGATGCTCGGGGTGGCAGATGTAGAGTCCGATGAAGCCGAAGTCCGGTCCGTAGGCGACAGCGGAGATGCCTGCGACGAGTTCATCGCCGAAAAAGCAGCCGAGAAAGCCGTCGGGGTCGGCCGTGCGAAAGGCTGCGGCGTCGGCAAGCCCGGGGTTCCAGCCTTCGTCTTTCGCCCAGCCGACGAGGCGCTCGACCCCGGCGCCGTCGAGAACGCGGATTTCCCGCTTCGGCTCGTTCATCACACCCCCATGGCTGACGGCGCAAAGGCCTCCATCACCCCGTCATATCGCTTGTCGACCGGCCGAGCATAGGCGCTTCGCTTGGCCGTGGACAAGCCCATGGCCACCAGCGCCTCCGCCTGCTTGACGGCGGCCGCGACGCCGTCGACCACCGGCACGGAGAATTCACGCCGGAGGTCGAGGCAGAGATCGGCCATGCCGGCGCAGCCGAGCACGATCGCCTCCGCCCGGTCCTCCTTCAGTGCCGCTGCGATTTCGCTGCGCAGGCGGTCGCGGGCGTTCGATTGCGGGTCCTCGAGCGAGAGGACGGGAATGTCGGCCGCACGGACTTTGCATCGCCCCGCCATGCCGTAGCGATGCACGAGGTGTTCGACCGGCAGGCGCGAGCGTTCCATGGTCGTGACGACGCAGAAGCGTTGCGCAATGAAGGACGTGGCCGCCAGCGCCGCCTCGCAGATCCCGAGGACCGGAATGGAAGCGAGCGCGCGGGCGGCGTCGAGACCGGTATCGTCGAAACAGGCGATGATCGCCGCCGCGGCGCCCTGTTTCTCCGCCCTGGCGATTTCGACCAGCAGCCCCGGCACCGCGAGTGCTTCGTCGTAATAGCCCTCGATGGAGGCCGGCCCCATCGAAGAGGTGATCGCATCGATGACGGTCGACGGATTGGCGACGCGACGGGCGGCATCGCCGATGGTCGCGGTCATGCTGGCGGTCGTGTTCGGATTGATGACGGCGATGCGCATGATCGGGCAAACCTCAGCCGCTATGGCGGCGGCGATTGATGAACGAGATCAACGCCAGTGTTCCGCCGATCACCAGGAAGGAGAAGAGGGTGGTCACGGTGCCGAGTGCATAGAGCACCGGCGTCGTGACGTTGGTGGTCATGCCGTAGATCTCCAGAGGCAGCGTGTTGTAGGTGCCCGACGTCATCAGCGATCGGGCGAACTCGTCATAGGAGAGGCTGAAGCCGAAGAGGCCGATGCCGACGAGGGAGGGTGCGATCATCGGCAGCACGACATGGCGGAAGGTTTGCCAGGCGCTCGCCCCGAGGTCGCGGGCCGCTTCCTCGTAGGCAGGGGAGAAGCGGTTGAAGACGGCAAACATGATCAGCACGCCGAAGGGAAGCGTCCAGGTGAGGTGCGCGCCGAAGGCGGAAGAATACCAGGCCGGCTGCAGCCCAAGCTGCTGGAAGAGGACGCCGATCCCGAGTGAGATGATGATCGAGGGTACGACGAGACTTGCGACCGCAAGATAGAAGAGCGCCGAGGCGCCGATGAAACGGCGGCGAAAGGCGAGCCCCGCAAGCAGCGAGACGACGACGGTGACCACCATCACCATCAGCCCGAGCGCCAGCGAGCGGCGGAAGGAGCCGCCGAAGTCGCCGACGGCCTGCTGCTCGAAGAGATTGGCGAACCAGTGCAGCGATACGCCGTTCAGCGGGAAGGTGAGGCCGCCGTTCGGGCCCTGGAAGGAGAGGATGAGGATCGCCGAGAGCGGACCGTAGAGGAAGAGCACGAAGAGGATGAAGAAGGCGGCGAGGACGTAGAACTCGCGTGAACGCTTTTCCCGGTACATGTCAGAGCTCCTTGCGGATGTCGACGACGCGCAGGATGGCTGCGACCATCAGGAGAACCAGGACGAGCAGCACGACGGCATTGGCCGCGGCGGCCGGGTACTGCAGCAGCGACATCTGGTTCTTCATCATCAGCGCGACAGAGGCGCTTTGTCCGCCGGACATCACCTGCACGGTCGAGAAATCGGCCATCACCAGCGTGACGACGAAGATCGTGCCGATCGCCATGCCGGGTTTTGCGAGCGGGATGACGACGTTCGCCAGTGTCTGCCAGCCGGATGCGCCGGCGTCGCGCGCGGCCTCGAGAAGGGACCGATCGATGCGCATCATGGTGTTGAAGATCGGCGTCACCATGAAGAGGGTATAGAGGTGCACCATCGCGAGCACGACGGCGAAATCGGAATAGAGGAGCCACTCCACCGGCTCGGCGACGATGCCGGATGAAACGAGGGCACTGTTGATGAGGCCGTTTCGCCCGAGGACAGGTATCCACGAGATCATGCGGATGATGTTCGAGGTGAGAAAGGGCACCGTGCAGACGAGGAAGAGCACGGTCTGGATCGCAGCGCTTCGGATGTGGAAGGCGAGGAAATAGGCGACCCAGAACCCGATGAAGAGGGTGATCGCCCAGACGATTGCCGCGAACCTGACTGTGTTCAGATAGGTCTTCCAGGTCACCCACGAACCGAGCGTTTCCGCATAGTTGAAGGTGACGAAATCCGGATACATCTGGGCGAAGTCATAGTCCCAGAAGCTGACGACGCCGATCATGACGATCGGAACGAGAAGGAAGGCGCCGAGGATCATCGCGAGCGGCGCGGCCTGCAGATAGGAGGCGAGCCAGCCGGGCAGGTGGATCGAGCGCTTGGGTCTGTCTTCTTCGCCGACGCCCAGGAATCGCACTGTGGTCATCGTTCTCTCACCCCTCGGTTAGCCGCATTGAATGCCCCTCATCCCCCTCCCGGGACCTTCTCCCCGCTTGCGGGGAGAAGGCGGTGCCAGCCGGATGAGGGGCAAATCTTCTTTACGCCGCGATGAACTCGTTCCAGCGACGGACCATGTAGCGGTCCTCGTCCATGACGGAGTTCCAGCAGGCGACCTTGCCCATGCGCTCTTCGAAGGAGCCGCCGTCGCGGACCGCACCGGCCTTCTCCATGACCTTGCCTTCCGGAGAGAGGATGTCGCCAGCGGCCGGCTTGCCCTCGATCCAGTAGCCCCATTCGTCGGCGGACATGAATTCCTTGGCGGTCTCCATGCAGGCCGAGTAGTAGCCCTGGCGGTTGAGATAGCCGCCGACCCAGCCGGACGTGTACCAGTTGATGTATTCGTAGGCCGCGTCGAGTTGCGCGCCGGAAAGGTGCGAGGCGAGGCCGAGACCGCCGCCCCACGAGCGGTAGCCTTCCTTGAGCGGCTGGTACTTGCAGGCGATGCCCTTCGAGCGGACGGCGGCGACGGCCGGCGACCACATCGACTGGATGACGACTTCGCCCGATGCCATCAGGTTCACGCTCTCGTCGAACGACTTCCAGAAGGCGCGGAACTGGCCGGCCTGCTTGGCCTCGATCAGGAAATCGATCGTCTTGTCGATCTCTTCCTTGGTCATGTTGCCCTTGTCGGCGTACTTGATCTTGCCCATGGCCTCCATGATCATCGCCGCATCCATGATGCCGATCGACGGAATGTTGAGGATCGAGGTCTTGCCCTTGAAGGCCGGGTCCATGATGTCGGCCCAGGTGGTGATTTCGCGGCCGACGAGGTCCGGACGGATGCCGAGCGTATCGGCATTGTAGATCGTCGGCATCATCGTGAAGAATTCGGTTTCGCCCTTGGCAAAGGTCTTGGCGTCCTTGCTTTCGACATAGCCGACGGTATGCGGCGCGGTTCCTTGCGCGATCACGCTGTCGGGAAGCAGCTTGCCGGTTTTGAAGAGCGGCACGACCTTGTCGTAATACTTGAGCTTCTTCGTCTCCATCGGCTGGATCACGCCGGTCGGATAGACCTTCTTCAGGATCCAGTATTCGATGTCGGCGATGTCGTAGGAGTTCGGCTGGGTGACCGCGCGCTGGGCGGCGGCGTCGCTGTCGGTCGCCGTCATTTCGAGCGTGATGCCGAGGTCGGCCTTGCACTTCTCGGCGATGGCGTTGATGTTCGAGACGCCGGTGCCGAACTGGCGCAGCGTGATCGGGTTCTGCGCCCAGATCGTCGGGAAGCCGGTAATGGCGCCGGAGCCGGCCGCGAGACCGGCCGCGGCGGAGGCGGTCTTGAGCAGGTTGCGGCGGGTGATGCCCGTCTTCTTGGTATTGGTCTCGGTCATGCGCGGTTCTCCTCTGTGGTTTTTTGGTTGCTCAGGGATTGCGGTGTTGCGGGCGGCCGAGGACGATCACGTCGCCCGGGTCCCAGGAGAGCGGAACGGCCTCGCCGACCTTCGGCTGGCGGGCGAAGAAATCGGTATCCCGCGCCACGACGGTGAATTCGTCGAGGCCGGCTCCTGTCATAGAGAGCCGAACGGTCGCGCCGAGATATTCGATGTTGGCGAGGATGCCCTGGAAGCCGTAGCCCGCCGCGATCGGATCGCCGAGACGGATGCGGTCGGTGCGGACCGCAATGTCGGCCGGCGCGCCGATTTCCCTCGCAGGTCCCTCTGCACGGAAGCGGCCGCCGTTCGGCACCTCTATCGTTGGTCCCGAGGCGTCGGAGGCGACGATACGGCCGGAGATCACGTTGTGATCGCCCATGAACCGGGCGACGAACGCGGTCGCAGGCCGCTCGAAGACGGTGCGCGGTGCCGCCGCCTGCTCGATCCTGCCGTCATTCATCACCACGATGAGATCGGCGAGCGCCATTGCCTCTTCCTGGCTGTGGGTGACGTGCACGAAGGTGATGCCGAGCGAGGTCTGGAGCTTCTTCAGTTCCGCCCGCATACGGACCTTGAGGAAGGGGTCGAGCGCCGAAAGTGGCTCGTCGAGCAGGAGCACCGCCGGATCCGTGATCAGGGCGCGGGCCAGCGCCACGCGCTGCTGCTGACCGCCGGAGAGCTGCGCCGGCTTGCGCCCGGCATAGGGTTCGAGCTGCATGAGCGCCAGCATCTCCAGCGCTTTCGTGCGGCGCGCCTCCCGCCCCATGCCCTTCATCTTGAGGCTGAAGGCGACGTTGTCGACGAGATCGAGATGGGGAAAGAGCGCGTAGGACTGGAACATCATCGCCGTCCCGCGACGGGCGGGCGGCAGATCGGTGACCATGGTGTTGCCGAGCAGGATATCGCCGCTGGTAACGGTCTCGTGCCCGGCGATCATCCTGAGCGTCGAGGTCTTGCCGCAGCCGGAGGGGCCGAGGAGGCAGCAATAGGTGCCGGCGCGGATCTTCAGGCTGACGGCATCCACGGCCGTCGTGTTGCCGTAGATCTTGGTGATCGATGCGATGTCTATGTCTGCCGCTTTGCTCATGCGCCCTCTCCAGGTACGCGAATGAGCATGCATCGCCCGTGCCAGTTCCGGTCGCGGGCGTCAACCTCCTGAAACGGAAGGACTATTCCGCACCGATCGTCGTGCATCGAACCTCAGGTGGTCCGCCGTGCACAGATTCTGGACGGCTGCTGGCGATCTTATGGGCAGATTGTACACAATCTCGTGCCATCTTTGCATTCAGCAATGGATCGGCTAGTCTGGGGCGAAGTGCGAAGCGGGATACAGGCCATGGATGCAACGGAAAAGGCGGGCGTGACGGAAACTGCCCAGGACGATCGGTCTGCGGCGATCCGCGAGTCGTTGAGGAGCGCGATCGTCGACAGGCGCCTCGCCCCCGGCACCAAGCTGACCGAGCGCGAGGTCGGTGCACTGTTCGACGCGAGCCGGACGGTGGCGCGGGCCGCGCTGCAGATGCTTGCCTTCGAGGGGCTGGTAAAGATGGAGCGCAACCGCGGCGCCTTCGTCTCCAGCCCGTCACCGGAAGAGGCCCGCCAGGTCTTCGCCTCGCGCCGGCTGATCGAACCGGGAATCGCGATCGCCGCCGCCAATCGCATCACCACGGCTGACGTCGCGGCCTTCCGGCGCCATCTCGACGAAGAAGCCGCGCATATGAACGAGCGCGGTCCCGCGGCCCGCCGGGCCGAGATCAAGGCCTCCGGCGATTTCCACCTGATGGTGGCCTCGATTTCCGGCAACCAGATTCTCCGGCGCTTCATGGAGGAACTGATCGCGCGGTCGTCGCTCGCCATCGCCCTTTATGGTCGCACCGGCGTTTCGAGTTGCGGGAACAACGAGCACGCCGACATCCTCGATGCCCTGGAACAGCGTGACGGAGAGAAGGCGGCGCATCTGATGCTGCATCACATCGATCACATCGAGGCCGATCTCGATTTCCGCACGGCGGAGGGACTTGCGCTGCGTGACGCGTTGGGCATCTGAACCACCGCGTTGTTCGGCACCGGCCGTCATTTCTTCGGAATGACGCTGATCCCGCCGCTCGCCTCGAGAATGGCGAAGCGGATCTGGTCGAGACTGGTGATGCCCTGCTGCCGACCGGCGGCAAGCAAGTCTTCCTCGTCGAGCCGCGCCCACCGCAACGCCCTGGTATCCACCTCACCCTCGCGGACGAGAACCGTCGGCGTTCCATCGACCATGACCGCGACCTTCGGCAGCCGTTTCTTGACGTAGGAGAGCGCGATATCGATGCCGAACAGGGTGAGGATGAGCGTCGCGGCGTTCACGACCGAAAAGTCCTCTCCAAGCATCGCCTGCTGGGTGGTTTCGGCGATGATCAGCAACAGCACGAAGTCGAAGGCGGTCATCTGTGCGATCGTTCGCCGTCCGGAGAAGCGGATGGCGATCAGTAGCACGAAGTAGATGGCAAAGCCGCGGATAACCGAATCCATGCTCTTCCCCTATGGCCAGACGAAGGTCTCGGCCGATACCGGATTGCCGTTGAGACCGAGGGTATAGGCAACCTGTCCCGGATGCAGCGGCCGCAGGTTTATCGATACCAGGAGCGGATCCGTTTGAGAGGAACCGAAATGGTAGACCGTTGACGACGGCCCCGGTTCGGTACGGGCAGGGGGAGGCTGCATGGTTTCGATCTGGAACTTGGAAAAGAATGCCGCTGCGAGCGTCAAGTTCTGGTCGTTTGACGGCGCAAGCGTGATCCGGATCTCGTCCGGCGCTTCCCACCGTGAAAATCGGGGCACATTTGCGACGGAACGGTCGGCCACCAGCGTCGATCGCGAAAGCGGGCCGCCGGACCCGGTCAGACCGAGCGTGACGGCCACGAGGATGAGCGCGAAGAATACCCAGGCGAACCGCTCGACCCTCCAGAACGTCTCCTGAAAGGAGCGATGTTCCTTCATCTGAAGGCTGTCGCGGGCGTCGGCCATGGTTCTTTGTTCCTCCTTGTCGCGCCGTAAACGCGCAATCGGGCCAAGCGTTCCGGCTGGAGGCGGGAACCCTTGTTCGTTCCATCCGTTGTCGCCGCGAGGAGACACGAAAATGCAGGGTCTGATCCCCTTCATTCTCGTCAATCTCGCAACCGGCTTCCTGATCGGTATCGCCGTGGGTCTGTTCTTCGTCGCGCGGGCAGGTTTGCTGCCCGGTGGCGAATTCGAGAGCGACCCGCTCAGCGCCGTACTGCTGCTTTACGCCTTCGGTGCGCCGTTCAGCCTCGGTTATCTTGCGACGGCGCTCTTCATTGGCGACCGCGATTGACGTGACGGGAACAAAACATAGGCCAGCGGATTGAGGTGCGGTGTCGACCCGCTCAAGGGGATTTTCATGGACAATCGCAGCGCTGGCCTCGAGATCGTCGCAGGCTACGGCCACGCCCTCGGCGCGACCTTCGACGGCGAGGGGACGAATTTCGCGCTCTTCTCGTCCCATGCGGAGAAAGTGGAGCTCTGTCTGTTCGATGAGAGCGGCCACATGGAAGTTGCCCGGCTGACGCTTCCGCAATACACCAACGAGATCTGGCATGGCTATGTGCCGGGCCTGAAGCCGGGCGCGATATACGGCTACAGGGTTCACGGGCCCTACGATCCGGAAAACGGCCATCGGTTCAACCCGAACAAGCTTCTTCTCGATCCCTATGCCCGCGAGCTCGTCGGCGAGATCAAGCCGTCGAAAGCCAATTTCGGCTACGAGATCGGCAATCCGGAAAAGGACCTCTCCTTCAGCACACTCGACAATGCTGCCTATGTGCCGAAATGCCGGGTTCTCGGTGCAGGCCGCGCGAGCGACATGGAACGTAGGGGCTTGCGGGTGCCGTGGGCGGAAACCATCGTTTACGAGACCCATGTGCGCGGCTTTACCAAGCTCAACCCCGCCGTTCCGGAAGACCTGCGGGGCACGTTCGAAGGCCTCGGACATCCGGCTTCGGTCGATTATATCCGTAGCCTCGGCGTGACATCGGTCGAGCTAATGCCGATCCAGGCCTTCTTCGACGACAACCACCTGCTCGACAAGGGCCTGCGCAACTACTGGGGCTACAACACGATCGGCTTCTTCGCGCCGGCTGCCCGCTATTTCGGGCCGCAGGGTGCGGACGGACTGAAGGCGATGATCCGCTCTTTCCACGACGCAGGTATCGAGGTCATCCTCGACGTCGTTTACAACCACACGGCGGAAGGCAACGAACTCGGTCCGACGCTCTCCATGAGGGGCATCGACAATTACGCCTACTACCGCACCATGGCGGACGCGCACCGCTACTACGTCAACGACACCGGAACCGGCAACACGGTGAATACCTCCCACCCGCGGGTGCTGCAGATGGTGATGGATTCCCTGCGCTACTGGGCCGAGGAATTCGAGGTCGACGGTTTCCGTTTCGATCTCGGCACCATCCTCGGGCGCGAACCGCAGGGCTTCGACCGGCGCGGCGGCTTCTTCGACGCCGTAACCCAGGACCCCGTGCTTGCGACCAGAAAGCTCATCGGTGAACCCTGGGATATCGGGCCGGGCGGCTACCAGATGGGCGGCTTTCCGCCGGGCTGGGCAGAGTGGAACGACAAGTATCGCGATTGCTGTCGCGACTATTGGCTCGACGCGGACAATTGCGCGCCCGACTTCGCGGCACGCCTACTCGGCTCCGGTGACATCTTCGATTTCTCCGGCCGGCGTCCGTGGACGAGCGTCAATTTCATCACCGCCCATGACGGCTTCACGCTCAACGATCTGGTCTCCTATGATCACAAGCACAACGAGGCCAATCAGGAAGGCAACAATGACGGCCACAACCACAACCGCAGCCATAACTACGGCGTCGAGGGCCCGACCGACGACCCGGCGGTCAACGCGGTCCGTGAGCGGCAGCGGCGCAACTTCCTCGCCACGCTGTTCTTCTCCCACGGAACGCCGATGCTGGTGGCCGGCGACGAATTCGGCCGTTCCCAGATGGGCAACAACAACGCGTATTGCCAGGACAACGAGGTAAGCTGGCTGCATTGGGAGAACCTGCCGGAAGGCTGTCATCGACTGCGCGACTTTGCCCGGAAGGTGATCGCGCTGCGCCGCGCCCAGCCGCTCCTGCGCCGGGGAAACTGGCGCGACGGCATGCTGATCGACTGGTTCAACTACAAGGGCGGGCCGCAGCGTCCCGAGCACTGGCTTGGTGGCAATGCGCTTACGCTGCGGTTGCATGGACCGGACGTCGAACAGCAAGGCGGTGTCTGGAGCGACATCCTGCTGATCTTCAATCCGGAGGGTCACGACCTTCGCTGTCGCCTGCCGAAGACGGGCGGTGCCGGCTGGGTGCTCGAACTCGCAACGTGTGACAGTCCCGTCGGAGAGGTGATGAAGGAAGGGCAGACGCGGGTGATTCCCGCCCGTTCGATGGCACTGTTTCGCCGGCCCTGATCCGTCCCGCGCCATGCTCGCGCGGCCCATGCGGCGGAACAAAGCCCGGCGGGAAATGTTCGATCCCGCAGATGTTTTTCGCAGGAGACTACCCATGACCGCCACGGCAAGCCGGGTTCGCGAAAGGACCGCTCCGGAGATCAACCGCAGAATCGACGAGGAACTGCGCGAGCGGATACGCTTCTTCGCCAACATGCCGCAATACATCGACGCGCGCCTCAGGACCCTCGATGAGGAGTGGGACGTCGAACGCGTACTCGAAGCGAACGCGGCGACGTTCTCCCTTCTCGGGCTGGCGCTCGGATCGCGGGTCGACCGGCGGTTCTACGGGTTCTCGGCGCTGGTGGCGGCCTTCCTCCTTCAGCATGCGATCCAGGGCTGGTGCCCGCCGCTCCCGGTCCTGCGGAGGCTCGGCTTCCGGACCGCGGCAGAGATCGAGCGGGAACGCTATGCCCTGAAGGCGCTCCGTGGCGATTTCGTCATGTCGGGGAGCATGAAGCGCGACCTCACGACAATCCTCCGGGCGGTCGGGCTCGAATGACGCCACGGATTACCGCCGGCTTTGGATGGAGGCGGTCGCCTACGAAACCCTTCCCCGCTCCGCGAGAAAATCGAGGAGGGCGCGCACGCGCGAGGGAAGCGGCCCACCTTGACCGATGTGGATCGCGTGGAACGCCTCCCGGTCGCCGGGATTGATATCCTCCAGCACCCGTACCAGACGACCCTGCGCGATATCCTCGCGGACCGTGAAGCCCGCAAGCCGTGCCAGCCCGTTCCCCTCCAGTGCGAGCCGGCGCAGCGCCTCGCCGTCGCTCGCCTGGAGGCGCCCGACTGCGGGAACGATGACGGTTTCACCATCCTTCACCATGGGCCAGCCGTCGACCGTCCGCACATAGCCGAAGCCGAGCCGGTTGTGCCGGTCGAGATCCTCGATGGTCTCAGGCGTGCCGAAGCGTGCGAGATAGGCTGGTGAGGCGACGACTGCCATCCGCGTTTCGCCGAGCTTGCGGGCGACGAGGCTGGAATTGCGCATCGGTCCGGCTCGCACCGCGACGTCGGTTCGTTCGGCAAGCAGGTCCACGATCATGTCGGTCTGTACGAGATCAATCGTGATCTCGGGATAGCGATCCAGGAACTCCGGCAGGATGGGCGCCAGGATGTGGGTGGCGTATGAGGCGCTGGTGTTGAGCCGGATGCGGCCCACCGGCTGCTCGCCGGCACCAGCGGCGCGCTCGGCGTCCTCGATGTCGGCGAGGATGCGTGTCGCCCGCTCGTAAAAGGCGCAGCCCTCCGGGGTGAGTTGGAAGGCACGGGTCGAACGATTGACGAGGCGCGTGCCGAGCCGCGTCTCGAGCCGGGCGACAAGCTTGCTGACCGCCGACGGCGTCATGCGGCAGGCCCGCGCAGCCGCCGAGAAGCCCCCTTGCTCGACAATTCTGACGAACACCTCCATCTCGCCGGAACGATTGATTTCCGTTCGCGCCATTGGTCCTTCAATTCATAAATGATGTTCCGCTCGGCATACTATATCATCTCTCTCGCGAGATCTATCTCCTGTGCCGGACATTACCGTCACAGGAGAGATCATGCCGCTCGCGCTTTATGCACTGACGGCCGGTGCCTTCGGCATCGGCGTCACCGAATTCGTCATCATGGGACTGCTGCTGGAGGTAAGCGCCGACCTCGGCGTGTCGATTGCCGCGGCAGGCCTGCTCATCTCCGGCTATGCGCTCGGCGTTGTCGTCGGCGCCCCGGTTCTGACCGTGCTGACCGCACGCTGGCCGCGCAAGACGGTTCTCATGGCGTTGATGGCGGTCTTCGTCATCGGCAACGCCGCCTGCGCCCTCTCGCCTGACTACAATCTCCTGATGGCAGCCCGCGTGCTCACTGCTCTTGCCCACGGAACTTTCTTCGGCGTGGGTTCGGTGGTGGCGACGAGCCTCGTTGCCGAGGACCGCAAGGCGTCGGCGATTGCCGTCATGTTCACCGGCCTCACGGCCGCAAACATCCTCGGCGTACCGCTCGGCACCTGGATCGGCCAGCATTTCGGCTGGCGCGCGACCTTCCTCGCGGTCACACTCGTCGGGCTTGTCGCCCTGGCGATCATCGCCGTCCTCGTGCCGCGCGACGGGCGTCCGGCGGACGCCGGCGACTGGCGGAGCGACCTCTCGGCCATCTTGCGTGTTCCCGTACTGCTCGGGCTCGTCACCACGGTTCTCGGCTATGCCGGTGTCTTTGCCGTATTCACCTATATCGCCCCGATTCTGACCCGGATCACCGGCTTCGAGGCGGCGGCCGTGTCTCCGATCCTGCTCGTCTTCGGCGGCGGACTGGTCATCGGCAATCTGGTCGGCGGACGCCTTGCCGACCGCAGCCTTCTCGCAACCGTCTTCGGGACGCTCGTCGTGCTGGCGCTGGTGCTCGCCCTGATGTTCCCGGGTTTCGGCTCGCCAACCATGGCCGTCGTTCTGACCGGTGCCCTGGGGGCGGTCGGTTTCGCGACCGTCGCACCTCTCCAGATGTGGGTCCTGTCGCGGGCCGACGGCGCCGGCCAGAGTCTCGCCTCCTCCTTCAACATCGCCGCCTTCAATCTCGGCAACGCCATCGGCGCATGGGCCGGCGGCGCGGTCATCGACCACGGTCCCGGTCTTGCCTTCGTGCCGCTCGCCGCGGCGCTCTTCCCGGCGGCGGCGGTCGTGGTGACCGCCACCACGATAGGCCAACGCTCCGCTTCCGCCATCTGACTTTCTGCGACCTCTGAAAGGACAATGCCATGGACTATCGCTTTCTCGGACGCTCCGGCCTCAAGGTTCCGGTCTTGAGTTTCGGCGCCGGCACCTTCGGCGGCTCGGGGCCCCTCTTCGGAGCCTGGGGCAACACGGACGACAAGGAGGCCCGCCGCCTCGTCGACATCTGCCTCGAGGCCGGCGTCAATCTCTTCGACACGGCGGACGTCTATTCCGGCGGCGCCTCCGAAACCGTGCTCGGTGCCGCGCTCAAGGGGCGTCGTGACCAGGCACTGATTTCAACCAAGACCGGACTGCCGATGGGCGATGGGCCGAACGACGCAGGCACGTCGCGCTCCCGGCTGACCCGCGCCGTCGAGGATGCGCTGAAACGCCTCGATACGGACTATATCGACATCCTGCAGCTCCACGCCTTCGATGCCGCCACCCCCGTGGAGGAAGTGCTCTCGACGCTCGACACGCTCGTGCGCGCCGGCAAGGTCCGCTATGTCGGTGTTTCGAATTTCTCCGGCTGGCAGATCATGAAGGCGCTCGCCGTCGCCGACCGCTACGGCTGGCCGCGCTATGTCGCCAATCAGGTCTACTATTCGCTGATCGGTCGCGATTACGAATGGGATCTCATGCCGCTCGGGGCGGACCAGGGGCTCGGCGCTCTCGTCTGGAGCCCGCTCGGATGGGGACGGCTGACGGGCAAGATCCGCCGTGGCGTGGCCTTGCCCGAGGGCAGCCGATTGCACGAGACGGCAAGCTACGGCCCGCCGGTGGAGGACGAGCACCTCTACCGCGTCGTCGATGCGCTCGAGGCGCTCGCCGAGGAAACCGGCAAGACCGTGCCGCAGGTGGCGCTCAACTGGTTGACCCGCCGGCCGACCGTCGCCTCCGTCATCGTCGGCGCCCGCAACGAGGAACAGCTTCGCCAGAACCTCGGTGCGGTGGGCTGGTCTCTCTCCGACGACCAGATCGCCAGACTCGATGCGGCAAGTGCCGTAACGGCACCCTATCCGCATTTCCCCTACCGCCGCCAGGAGGGCTTTGCCCGCCTCGCGCCGCCGATCACGGGGTGACGCGGAGGAACGGTGGCATGATATCTCGCCGTCGTATCCAAGAAGGTGTGACGGTAACCTCCACACCGGGCGAGATATCGTCACATCAGATCATTTACGGATTCAGCGGGAATCGGGGTTGATCTGCAGGGTCTCAGACGTTGTTCCGTCCGTCCGGATCCTGTTCGGTCCGGATTCCCGCATCCGGCCAGATGCGCATAGCTTCCGATCGCAGGCTCGAAACGGCCGAAATTGCAGCATCGTCACCCATGTCGAGCTCGCGCGCGGCCGTTTCGACCAGTCCTCGGTCCAGCAGGAGGTTCAGCACACCCGACATCTTGCGGGCAATGTCAGCACCGTAGGCTCTCTCGGCCTTATCCACGGCTACTGCAGGAATGTGGTGGTGCGCCTCGACCAGCCGGCCAAGATCGATGGCATCACGATAGCATACTGCCCGGTCGAAACACCTGTCGGAGTTGGCGAGCAGTTCCTCCGCGAACATGAATTCGATGCTCAGGACGGGTACGAGAAGAACAGGGTCGATACTCCCGTTCAGTTCGATGCGGGCTTCTCGCACGATCTCGAACCTGATGCGCTGTCCCTTGTACTCGAGGAGGGTGCGGATTCCGTAGCCGTCCGCCTGGAGCTCCCTGAGAGATTTTGCCGGCACCGGAAAGATCGCGCTTACACCTTGTTCCAGGAGCGCATTACGAAGCTTTCGATATCCGTCGACGTCGGCGCAGAGGAAGTCGAGGTCGAGCGACTGGCGGTATTCGCCGTTCTTCAGGACGATTGCAGTTCCCACGCCAAAGAAGCACTTGCTGCCCATGAGGAGGTCACGGTTCGCCGAGCGGAGGAGTTCCGCGATGTTCTCGTGTTGTGGACGATGGAAGGCCATGAGATTTCCTACCGCGGTCACAGCAGAACTCGTTCATTTCGGTGTCGAGAGCAAGACCTGCGCGATCAGGCGGTCAGCATCCGGCCGTTGCCGAACTCTTCGGTAAGTTCCTCGATGAGAAGGCGTTCCCTGTCGGTAAGATGTTCACGGTCTACAAAGCGCCAGTTGCGTTCATAGAGAAAGAACACATCTCGCGCAGGCATCGGACGCGCGGGATCGCGGTTCCAAACGAGAGCGCTAAGCTCCGGGAACTCGGCTGGCACGATCATGGCTCCGAAATGCATCGTCATGATCGTATTTCCTACCAGAAAAACCGGGGTCAATCAAACAGTTCGGCAAAATCGCGTCTGCTGGCCAGCCGTTCACCGGTCACTCCGACATGCGCGGGAACCGCTGCCTTTCCTCCAGCACGTTGAGGTCCATGTGGTTTCGCATATAGCGCTCCGAGGCCTTCTGCAGCGGCTGGTAATCCCAGGGGTAGTAGGAGCCGTTGCGCAGGGCGGTGTAGACCACCCATCGTCGCGCCTGACTTTCCCGCACGGCGGCGTCGAAGGTTCGAAGGTTCCATCGCCTCTCGCATTCGGCGATAAGGCGGGCGAGATCGTCACCGTAGTGCGGATCCGCAGCGAGATTCCGCATCTCGTCGGGGTCCGCCTCGACATCGAAAAGGAGCGGCGGGTCCTTCTCGCAGAGCGTCAGCTTGTATGGTCCGGCCCTCAGGCCGACGAGCGGCGCCTCGGAGCCTTCGGCTGCATATTCCATCGGCACGGGCCCACGGCTTCTTTCGCCCCGGACGACGGGACCGAGGTCTTCGCCGTCGGTCCAGGGGCGCACGGAAGCGATGTCGATGCCGGCCATCGCCGCAATCGTCGGGGTGACGTCGAGCGTCGAGACGGGTGCCGCGACCCTCGCAGGTTCCCAGCCGGAGGCCGATATCATCAGCGGCACGCGCGCCGACCCCTCGAAGAAGCTCATCTTGAACCAGAGTCCCCGTTCTCCCAGCATGTCGCCGTGATCGGAGACGAAGAGCACGATGGTATCGTCGCGCATACCGGTCCGTTCCAGCACGTCGATGATCTCGCCGATCTTCTCGTCGACATAGGAGATGTTGGCGAAGTAGCCGCGGCGCGCGCGCCGCACATCCTCGTCGGTAATCTCGAACGCCTCGTGCTCGCAGGCGACGAGGAGGCGTTGCGAGTGGGGATCCTGTTCGTCGAAGGAGATGGCGCCGACCTTCGGGGAGAGGGCCGGGCAATTCTCGTAGAGATCCCAGAAGCGCTTGCGGGCGACGTAAGGGTCGTGCGGATGGGTGAAACTCACCGTGAGGCACCACGGACGGCTGTCGTTGCCGCGTGCGAGATCGTAGAGCTTGCGGGTCGCGTGATAGGCGACCTCGTCGTCATATTCCATCTGGTTGGTGATCTCGGCAGTCCCGGCCCCCGTCACGGAGCCGAGATTGTGATACCACCAGTCGATCCGCTCGCCGGGCTTGCGGTAGTCGGGCGTCCAGCCGAAGTCGGCCGGGTAGATGTCCGTCGTCAGCCGTTCCTCGAAGCCGTGGAGCTGGTCGGGTCCGACGAAATGCATCTTTCCCGAAAGGCAGGTCTGGTAGCCCGCCGCCCGCAGGTGATGGGCAAAGGTCGGGATGTCGGAGGCGAACTCGGCGGCGTTGTCGTAGACGCGCGTGCGGCTCGGAAGCTGGCCCGACATGAAGGATGCCCGGGCCGGCGCGCAGAGCGGGCTTGCCGTATAGGTGTTGGCGAAGCGCACGGAGCGCTCCGCCAGCGCCTTCAGGTTCGGCGCGTGCAGGAACTCGGCGGGGCCGTCCGGAAACAGTGTTCCGTTCAGCTGATCCACCATCAGGACGAGGATATTGGGTCGGGCCATGACGTCCTTCCTGCTCAGAGCCCGAGGGACGTCTTGACGGCCTCGAGGCCGGGAGCGCCGTCGATTGTCGTCACGCCCTCGAGCCATGGTCCGAGAGACTGCGGATTGTCCTTCAGCCAGGTGACCGCGGCAGCCTTGGAGTCCTCGCCTTCGAGGATCTTCCCCATCAGCGTATTCTCCATGGCGATGTCGAACGAGAGCTGCTTGAACAGACGCGCGGCGTTGGGGCACATCTCCGTCCAGCCGGTCCGGGCGAGCGTATAGACCTCGGCGCCGCCGTAGTTCGGCCCGAAATAGGCGTCGCCGCCGGAGAGATAGGTGAGCTCGAACCGGTTGTTCATCGGATGCGGCGCCCAGGCGAGGAAGACGATCGCGGCCTTCTTCTCAACTGCCCGCTCCACCTGGGCAAGCATCGCCTGTTCGCTCGATTCGACGAGCTTCCAGTCGCCGAGGCCGAACTCGCCGGCGTCGATCATCTTCTGGATATTGCCGTTGGCAGGGGCGCCCGGCTCGATGCCGTAGATCGAGTGGTCGAATTCGCCGGCGTGCTTCTGAAGGTCGGAAAAGTCCTTGACGCCCTCGGCGGCGACATAGGACGGCACGGCAAGCGTGAATTTCGCGCCCTCGAGGTTCCGGCCGACGATCTCGATGGCATCGGCCTTCTTCAGATCGTCGATGAAGGCGTTCTGCGCCGGCATCCAGTTGCCGAGGAAGACGTCGATCTCCTTGTTCTTCATCGCCTCGTAGCCGATCGGCACGGAGAGCGTCTTGACCTCGGCTTCGTAGCCGAGGCCCGAGAGCAGGACGCCGGCAACGCCGTTCGTCGCGGTGATGTCGGTCCAGCCCGGATCGGACATCCGGATGGTCTTGCAAGCCTCGTCTTCACCGGCACGGGCTGTCCCCGCGACGGAAACCGAGAGAAGGATTGCCAGCGTGACGCCGGCCGCAGCAGGATTCTTCCTCATTTTTGTTCCCCTTGTTATTTGATTTCCGTATTCGTGGGTCTATTTTCCCTCCCTGTGAAGACGGGTTTTCTCGATGCTTGCCATAAGGATTTTCGATGCGAGAGCGACCGGTTGACCTCGGTTGGATGCGCGTCTTCGTCGAGGCGACGAGACAGGGCAGCCTGACCGCGGCGGCAAACGTGCTGAACATGTCGCAACCGGCGATCAGCTATCATGTCCGGCGTGCCGAGGAGGAAGTCGGGGTCGCACTCTTCGAGCGCGTTCACCGCGGTGTCGAGCTCACACCGGCGGGGCGGGCTCTTTACGAGATCGCCCGGCGGGCGGTCGGAGACATCGACGACGCGGTGCGTGGATTTCACGCCGAGCGCGACCGTGCGACCATCCGGCTGTTGACGGATTACGCCTTTTCTTCGCTCTGGCTGATGCCGCGGATGCAGGCGGTTCGGCGGCTTCATCCCGAGCTGGACATCCAGATCGTCGCGACGCAGCGGTTCCAGCAGGCCCGCCTCGGCGAAAACGAGATTGCCGTCGTCTTCGGAGGCAAGAGCGACGTGAAGACGGACGCCGTCCTGCTCGTGCCGGAGGTCGTCACGCCGGTGTGCACGCCCGCGTTCGCCGAGAGGAACGGACCGTTCGACGAGCCGTCCTCCCTGGGCGGGTCGACGCTGATCCATCTGGACAGTCCCTCGCAGGCGCCGTGGTTCGAATGGACGACCTATCTGTCGCACTTCGGCGCGAAGCGGGAGGCACAGGCCGGTCACGTCGACCTCACCTTCAACACCTATTCCCTCGTCGTGCAGGCGGCGATTGCGGGGCAGGGCATTGCCATCGGATGGGAGGGCCTCGTCGACGCTTCCATGATGTCGGGTGTTCTCCGCGCCGTCGGACCGACGCTCCAGGCGCCGGGGCGCGGCTACTGGCTGATGCAGCCGGACCAGCCCGGCCGTCATGTCGAATGGCTGGCAAAGTGGCTGGTGAGCGAGGCAAGGGACAACGGCTGGTCTGCGGACGTTTGACATCGGTCGCAATTGCATCCTTGCCTCCTGCGTTCGGTTGTCCTCCAACTTGAGGAGGCATGCCTCGCGGTCGCCGATACCGCCAGATTGTCAAAAATCCCTCAAGCTTCGCCGCCGGTCGGGATCGCTCCCTCCGGGTCGGCCACCTCAGTCTCGGACGCGG
>UEGQ01000004.1 GCA_900466005.1 Hyphomicrobiales bacterium | reverse complement strand
TCGTCGCCGCAATCGATTCATCGGACCGTTTGCTTCGCTTCGCGAACCGTACCTCACCCCCGCACGCGGGGAGAAGGGACAAGCAGCACCGCCGTCGGCCGTTCCCTCGCCCCGCTTGCGGGGAGAGGGTCAGGGTGAGGGGCAAAGGTGAGGCTTGTGCCACGGGAACCGAGCCCATCACCTGAAAAATCTGAGGTGAGACGGTATGGCCGGTTACATCACTTCAGCAGGCCGAGGCCGGCGACGGTGATCACCAGGACGACGAGAACCAGGGCGAAAAGGATCGTCAGCGCGACGTGACGGTTGCGCAGCGACCAAGGCTCCGCATCCTGGTCGGCGCGCATCGCCGTGTCGAAATCCTCCGATCGGTCGACGGGCCGACCGGCTCGTCCGCCCGCGCGCGCCAGGCGCGCTTCCTCGGCGCTCAGGGGGGTACCCGCGGCCTCGCCGTCCGTCTCCAGCGGGGCAGCCGCCGGGTCGAAGCCGCGTCGCTTGTCTCCGGTCAGCCCCTGCTGGATGTCACCGCGGACCTGGGCAGCGGTATCGCCCTCCTGACCGCGTCGGGAATCGGTCATCGTCTGCTCCGTGTCTTGCTGGCTCAGACTGTCAGTGACTCGCCTGGAGGTCGGATTCGGCCCGGGCGAGATAGGTTTTCACCGTCCTGCCGGTATTGGCGGCAAGCCAGTTCGCCATCGCCTCCTCCTGCTGCAGGATGGTCTCGAAGACGGCCTTGGATTCGGTATCACCGACTGCCTCGGCGGCCGCGATGAGCACACGGTAGCTTTCGATTTCCATATGCTCGAAGGTGTAGCCGGCAAGGGTCCCCTTCACGACCTCGTCGCTGGCGAACATGCCGCTCATTCCCTGCATGGTGGCGGTAAACTTGCCGGCGGCATCCTTGAGCATTGACGGATCGCCGTCGAGACGATCAAGAACCCGTTCGAGCGCCTGCGACTGCCCGCGGGTCTCTTCGATGTGATGCTCGATGCGGGACCGCAATTCCGGATAGTTGTCGAGCCGTTTGGCCTGCGAGGTGAGCATGGTGATCGCCTGCTCCTCCATCGCGTGGGCGTCACGAATCCAGGTGATGTAGTTGTCGCGCAATTCGCTCATGGTGTCTTGTCTCCGAGTGTTGTTGCGATGTTGTTTCCGGTTTGTCGAGACAGGAAGAACCCCGCAAAGCCTCATGGGTTCCCTGTAAGGGCGCTGATGCGCCGCAGGTCCTCGACAAAAGCGCCGCGTTCGGCAGCGACGTCGGCATGGCCCCGGGCCCGCAGCAGATAGGAGGGGTGAATGGTCACCAGGACCGGTGGACCGGAGGGTGGCGCGATCACCTGCCCGCGCGCTGCCATAACCTTGATGCGATTGCCGAGGAGGGCGTAGACGGCGGTCGCACCGAGGGCGATCACCAGACGCGGCCGCAGGACGTCGAGCTCTGCCGCCAGCCACCACGCACAGGCGCGGACCTCGCCCGCATTCGGTCGGGAGTGCAGCCGTCGCTTGCCGCGCTCGGTGAATTTGAAATGCTTGACGGCATTGGTGACGTAGCAAATGTTCCGGTCGATGCCGGCCTCGGTGAGGCACTCGTCGAGCACGCGTCCGGCCGGGCCCACGAAGGGACGGCCGGCGAGGTCCTCGCGGTCGCCGGGCTGCTCTCCCACGAGCACGACCCGCGCATCTTTCGGACCCTCGCCGAAGACGAGCCGGTTCGCGTTCCGGTAGAGATCGCATCGTTCGCAGCCCGAGGCCTCCTCCTCGAGCGCCGCCAGGGATCGCGCGTGCGGGTGGTCGGAGGTGAGGGCGGGTCCGGCCGTCGGTCGTCGCCTCTGCGGCTTCCGGGCCGAGGGCCTTGTACTGTCGGGTTCCATTCCACCCGAACGACCGCGTGCCTTCCCTTGTTCCGACGGCATCATTCGGGGGAACCTTTTGCCTCCGGGCCCGGTTTGGCATACGAGCGCCGTCTCCGCCGGCGAGAGAGCGTCATGCGCAAACCGCCTCGCTTCTCGCGGATGACGGCGTCGTCTCCACCATGAAAGGAGCATTGCCATGAAAGTGTCCGACATCATGTCGCGCGACGTCCAGGTCGCCAGTCCGCACCAGAGCATCGCCGAGATCGCCAGGATCATGGCCGACCGGGAGATCGGCTTCATGCCGGTCGGCGAGGGGGACCGGCTCATCGGTACCGTTACCGACCGGGACCTCGTCACCCGCGCGCTCGCCGATGGCCTCGGCGCCGATGCCAAGGTGCGCGAGGTGATGACGCGCGACGTCAAATACTGCTTCGAGGACGAGGACCTCGACGAGGTCACGCGCAACATGGGCAAGGTCAAGGTCCGCCGTCTGCCGGTGGTGAACCGCGACAAGCGGCTCACAGGTGTCGTCTCCATTGGCGACGCGGCACTGGGGGATGCGCAGGCAGCCGGTTCGGGCCTCAGCAAGGTTGCGCGCCCCGGCGGTGCCCACGCCCACTAGACGCAAAGCATGAACGCCCGACCGGCGCGGATCGCGTTCCGCGCCGGTTCCTCACGTCCGTCAGTTCCCCGGCGCTATCCGCGGTGGCGGCTCCACGGCCTCCGGCCGCCTGCCCCGGCGGCAGAGGTACACCTCCCGCTCGGGATGCTCTTCGATCGCGAAACCGGCGCTTCGCAACATCGCCTCGGTCGCCGCCCGGTTCGGTATGAACCAGTTGGTCGGATCGGCGGCGTAGCGGTTCTCCACGAAGGAGAGGCGCGGAAAGGCCGGGTCTTCGAAAATGTCCCATTCGGAAAAATCATGGTCTTCCGCGACCGTCGCGACGCGGTCCGGGCCCCTCTGCATCGACTGGAAGAGGAGGAGGTCGCCGACGGCATGTTCGTGGAGGAGGTCGAGCGCCAGCAGCGGATGGCGCAGATGGTAGAGAACGCCCATGAAGATCACCAGATCGAAACGGCTTGCGAGGCAACCGACATCATAGACCGACATCTGCCGGAACTCGATGTCGTCGTGACCGGCCTTCTCCGCGGCGAAACGCGCCTGTTCGAGATAGCGCGGATCGGTGTCGATCGCGACAACCCGGCCGGCGTTGCGCTTCTTCATCTGCAGGGAATAGAAGCCGGCATTGCAGCCGACGTCGAGAACGCTGCGGCCTTCGAGATCATCCGGAACCACGTGGTGGAAGTGCTTCCACTTGAAGGCCGGATAGTCGCCCAGGAAGTGATCCGGCGCGGTCTCGATCCCCTCGATGCGCAGGTTGTGGAACCACGGGCCGAGTTCGTCGATGCGCTGTTCGGTCTCGGACAGTTTTCGTTCGGGGGCAGCCATGACGTCAGCTCCAGACGTTGGCAAGGTTCCCGGCAGCGCGTGCCGGGCGCCGTTCGGCCCCGTCCGTGACCGTCTGCCCGAACCAGTCGATCGTCCGGCGAAGGCCTTCCTCGAGCGGCACTTCCGGTGCCCACCGCAGGAGCGAGCGAGCGCGCGCGATGTCCGGGCGCCGGCGTTTCGGATCGTCGACGGGCAGCGGCGCGTACACGATCTCGACCGTCCGCGCCGTCATCGACCGCACGAGCTCGGCGATCTCGGCAATCGAGCATTCCCGCGGATTGCCGAGGTTCACCGGCATTTCCGGGTTCTCGGCGGCCTCCATCAGCGCGATCAGCCCGCGGACGAGGTCCGACACATAGCAGAAGGAGCGGGTCTGGTCGCCCTTGCCGTAGACGGTGAGCTTGCGGCCGGTCAGCGCCTGCACCACGAGGTTGGAGATCACCCGGCCGTCGTCGGGCTGCATGCGCGGCCCGTAGGTATTGAAGATGCGGGCGACGCGGGTGTCGACGCGCTTCATGCGCTGGTAGTCGAAGCAGAGTGCTTCGGCGGCGCGCTTGCCTTCGTCATAGCAGGCCCGCGGGCCGGTGCAGCTTACATGGCCGCAATAGGTTTCCTCCTGCGGGTGCACTTCCGGATCCCCGTAAACCTCGCTGGTGGAGGCCTGCAGGAAGCGCGCTCCGCTCCGCTCGGCAAGTGCGAGCAGGCTCGCCGTCCCGCTGACATTGGTCATCATCGTGTGGACCGGGTCCGCCTGGTAGCTCGGCGGCGAGGCAGGGCAGGCGAGATTGTAGACCTCGTCATACCGTCCGTCGACGGCGAGCGGCTCGCAGATGTCCCGCTCGAGGAGCGAGAAACGCGGATGATTGCAGAGCGGAGCCACATTCGCGAAGGAGCCTGTCAGGAAGTTGTCGATGCAGAGCACGCGATGGCCCTTGGCGAGCAGGGCGTCGCAGAGATGGGAACCAAGGAAGCCGGCACCGCCGGCGACGATGATCGACTTGACCGTTTTCGGTTCGGCTATACGTCGCATCTCATTCCCTCCGTTGGGGTCGTGCCGGCGGCGGCGCCGGACAGGGCCGGCTGCTGTCGGCTGTTGCGTTCGAGGCTCCGGAGAACCCCGGTGAACTGTCGTGCGCGCGCGGCGGAGGAGTGGTCCCGCAGCACGATGTCTCGTGCCCGCGCGCCGATCTCCTGCCGGACGGTCTCGCTGGTCTCGGAAAGGAAACGCACGACGTCACGGCCGGATTGTGCAAGCAGGATTGCCTCGCCGTCGGGGAAGAGCTCCTCGATCCCGCGCCAGCGATCGCTGATGACGGGCGTCGCACAGGCGCCTGCCTCGAAGAGCCGGACGCTCGGCGACCAGCCGAGCGCCACCATGTCGGCGCGCGTGAGGTTCAGCGTGAACCGCTGGCGCCCGTAGAAGGAGGCGTGGTCGGCTGGCGGCAGGTGTTCGATCCGCTCGACATTGGCCGGCCAGTCGATGTCGTCGGGATATTGCGCGCCCGCGACGACGAAACGCATCCGCGGAAGCTGACGGGCAGGAGAAAGGAGCAGCGCTTCCAGCGCCGGCTGTCGGTCCGCACTGTAGGTGCCCATGTAGCCGAGGTCCCAGCGGGGAGCCTCCCCCGTCGGTCGGTATTCTCCCGGGTCTGCCGAGCAGTAGAGCGCCGCCGCGCGCCTTGCGCCATAGTCCTCCTCGAGTCGCCGGAGAACCTCGCCGCCGGAAAAGGAGAAATAGACGTCGAAGCGCGGGATCTGGGCGCGGGCCAGATAGCTTTCTCCGTCCCGGTCCATCGCGGCGAGCGTCACCGGCGTGTCGATGTCGTAAAAGCAGATGGCGGGCAGCTGCATGTCGAGGAGCGCGTCGATCACCTTCACCCCGTCCGGCAGATAGGAGCCGACGATGACCGCATCCGCTCCTTTCAGTCCTCCGGAATAGGTTGACAACAGTTCCTCGACATCGCCGTAGAACCGCAAGTCGCAGAAGTCGGGGTCCGCCAGGTCGCGCCGGCTCGCGTACCAGGGTACGTCTCGCTCGAGGAAGAGCACGTCGTGTCCCTGGCCATGCAGGCCGCGCAGCAGCGAGCGATAGGTGGTCGCGTGACCGTTGCCCCAGGACGAGGAGAGCGTGAGGCCGATGAAGACGATTTTCAGTGGTCTGCTCATACGGCGCGCTCCCTCATCGTAGCGCGGCGGCGAAGGCCGTGCCGCTCGTGGAAGAGATTGTCTGCGATCACCGCGCGCTGGGCGTAGGTATGCTCGGCGAGCACGCGGGTGCGGGCAGCCTTTCCGATCGCCTCGGCCCGCGCGGGCGTGAGGTTCTGCAGGAGATTGGCGACGTCCTGCCCGTCGCGCGCGACGAGAACCTCCTCGCCGGGCGTCAGGAAGAGCTCGATCCCCTCCCACGCGTCGGTGATGAGACAGGCGCCTGCTCCGGCCGCCTCGAAGACGCGCGTCGCGGGGGAAAAACCGGTTCTCGCCATCGACTCGCGCGAGATGTTGAGCACGGCTTTCGGCGATGTATTGAAGGCGTTGTGGTCGCCGGTGCCGACATGCCCGACATAGCGGACATTCTCGCTCATCGGCTTGCCGTCCCAGCCGGCACCACCGAGCAGAAAATTCACCTGCGGGAGCCACGTGGCCGGTTCGAGAAAGAAGCTCTCCACCCGCCTTTCCCGGTCGGGCAGGCGATTGCCGAGAAAGGCGAGGTCGGCCGCAAAGCGCGGGTCCGGCGGGACGGGGTGGTGGGTCGCGGGGTCGAGTGCATTGTAGATCGGCACGCAGTCGCGCGCGCCGGCGGCACGGTATGCCTCAACCACCGGTGGCCCGCCGCCATAGGTGAGGACGAGATCGAAGCGGCCGATCATCCGGTGCAGCGGATGATCGGGAGCGGCGGCGAGTTCGGCGAGCGTGGCGGGCGCATCGACGTCCCAGTAGACCTTCAGTGCATCAGGCGCGGCATTGTCGAGGAGGAGGGCGGCAAGTACGTCGTCCTCGTAGCCGACGCCGCTCGCCTTGACGACGATATCGGCGTTCCGGGCTTGAGCGACGGCCCCGAGCAGACCGTCGCGCGTCGCCGGATAGACGAGAGAGGTGCACCAGTCGGGCGGGTCGATGTCGCGATGGTCCTGGCGCGAATAGGCGTCCGGTTCATAGAAGGTGATGTCGTAGCCGCGGTCGCTGAGCGCCCTCAGGAGACCGCGATAGTAGGTGGCGGCGCCGTTCCAGTAGGCCGACAGCAGGCTCGATCCGTAGAATGCGATCTTCATTCGACAATCTCCCTTCATGCGAGCAGGCGTCCGGCGGTTGCGCCGCCGCACGTGGCGACGATGGCGAGCAGTTCGTCGACGCGGTGGCGACAGGTGTGACGTTGGCGGATCGCCTCCAGTCCGTTGCGAACGAGAGAGCGGCGCAGGTCGTCCTCGGAAAGAACGGCTCGCACCAGCCGGGCCATCTCGCTGCCGTTGCGGGCGACGAGAAAGTCCTCTCCGGGACGAAAGAGGTTCTCGCTGTCCTGCCACGGTGCGGAAATCAGCGGAATGCCGCAGGCGAGCGCCTCGAAGACCCGGATCGTCGGAATGCCCGGAAGGCTCTCCACATACGGTCGGCGCGGAATGTGCACCGTCAGCCTGTGACGGGCGAAGACCGCCGGCACATCGGCATTGGCGATCCAGCCGCCGAAGGCGATGCCGGCTTCCGACAGACGGCGTAGGGCGTCCGGCGGGTAGCGCACGCCGTGGATGGTGGCGGCAATCCCGGTGCGCTGCACCGGCCGGACGAGGAACTCCCTGATTTCCGAGGAGCGTTCGTCGTCGCCCCAATTGCCCACCCAGACGAGGTCGCCCGTCTTGGTCACGTCGTCCAACGGTTTGAAGACCGTGTCGTCGGCCGCCTCGTGCCAGGTAAAGACACGCTCTCCCCAGCCGGCGCGGCGATATTCCTCGGAGAGTGTTTCACCGAAGGCCAGTACGCCGTCGAAATCGTCGAGACGGAGGGCAGCGATCTCCCTGCTTGCGGACACGGCACGATGATGCGTGTCGTGAAAGAAGAGCAGGAAGTCATGCTTGCGGCGAAGACGCCCGACATCGGCGACGAGCGCCGGGTGGTTCCATTCATGGACCACGACGACGTCGGCGTCGGCGAGCACTGCAGCGTGGTCGAAGCCTGTCCCGTAGATCACGGTGCGCAGTTCCGGATAGGCGCGGCGAAAGCTCCGCGTGCCGGCCTCGCCCTGTTCGTTCAACAGGTTCTGGCGGCTCCAGGCGTCGCCGGGTTCCAAGGCCAGCGCCTCGTGGCCCCTCGAGACGAGGTCGCGCATGACGCCGCGCAGGAAATGCGCGTTCCCGTGGTTCCAGTCGGACAGCAAAGAATGGGTGTAGAAGACGAATTTCACGCAGCACCTCCTGCCATCCGCACGGGCTGGCGACGTGAGGATGCGAGCCGGCGATAGAGTTCGAACATCTGCCCGGCCTGCCGTTCGAGGGTCAGTGAACCGGCGCGGCGACGCGCGCCCTCCGCGAGGGTTCGGCGCAAATCGCCGTCTGAGATGAGCCGCTCCATCGCATCCGCGAAACTTCCGGCATCGGCCGGGTCTGCAAAGAGCGCCGCTCCCTCCCAGAGTTCGCGGAAGGTCGGGATGTCGGAAAGGACGAGCGCGGCGCCGCGTGCGGCGGCCTCGAGGACCGCCAGCCCGAAGGGTTCATAAAGTGACGGCGAGACGAAGATGGCCCCCCGGCCGGCGAGCGCCTGCGTCTCTTCGGAGGAAAGTCGACCGAGATGGCGCACGTGCTCGAAGACGATGCTTTCGCCCGCGGGACCGCTATCCGCGCCCGCGGCGATGACCGGCCAGCGGACCTGGGCCGCGGCGCGATCGAGAACCTTGCCATTCTTGCCGTCGTCCCACCAGCGCCCGGCACTGAAGACATAGGCTTCCTTGACCGCGCTGCCGCCGATTGCGCCGTCGCCGTTATGCACCGTGACAAGACCGGGAATGCGACCATAACAGGTGGTGAGCAGGTCACCATGCGCGGTACTCGGGACGACGATCGCGTCTGCGCGATCGAAGCCCTCGCGGTTCAGGTCGTCGAGCCAGCGCCAGTCCGGCGGAACGGGCGTGCGCCTGACGGCTGCAAACCATGTGACGACGCACGAGTGGGAAACGACGAGCACCGGACGCTCGGTCTCGATCCCTGCCGCCTGGGTCGGCAGGTTCAGATGCAGGAGGTCGACGTCGTGTTCTTCGCCGAGTTCGGCGAGCAGGGCAGGGAGTTCGGCGAGCGCTTCCGCCCGGTCGGCCATCCAGTCCAGCGGCTGGTCGAGCCAGACGATTGCCGCTGCGGCGCGGGCCTCCGCGCGCTGCCGTTCGTCCGGCCGGGGTCCGCAGCCGACGAGTACGACCTCGACGCCATGGCTGCGCAGGCCGCGCACGAGATTGAGCGCATAGCGCCAGACGCCGCCGACGGCGTCCACGGTCATCAGGATGCGCCGCGGCGACGGGGTTCCGAACTGTCGAGACGTCATGCGGTCCTCCGTTTCGCGGGGTGTGACCGCTCGACAGGCGGATGGACGAGGAACCATTCGGCAAGCCGATGAAGGCCGGCCCGCCAGGTGACCCGTGCCTGCCAGCCGAGGTTCTCGGCAAGAGAGGTGGTATCGGCGACGAAATAGAGCTGGTCGCCGGGCCTCCAGTCGTGGAACTCGGTCTCGACAGGATGCCCGGCCAGAGCCTCGACCTCGCGCAGCAGTTCAAGGATGCTGACCGCATTGCGGGGGCCGCCGCCCAGATTGAAGGCGCGGCCGCGGACGTCGTCGATGCGGGCATGGACCATCCGGTAGGCGGCGACCGCATCGTCGACATAAAGCACGTCGCGGACCTGACGTCCGTCGCCGTAGATGGTGACCGGCCGTCCGGAAAGCGCGCAGAGCAGGAAATGCGCGACCCAGCCCTGGTCTTCCGTGCCGAGCTGGCGCGGGCCGTAGACGCAGCTCATCCGCAGGACCGCCGCCGGAATGCCGAAGGATCTGGCGTAGTCGAGGACATACTGGTCGGCGACGCCCTTGGAGCAACCGTATGGCGTGCAGAAGTCGAGCGGGCGGTCTTCGCCGATCCCGCGTTGCCGCACCGAGGGATCCTCCGGCAGATGGCGGCCCTGTAACGGAACGGTCTTGAGATCCCCGAGCGAGCCGTAAACCTTGTTGGTGCTGGCGAAGACGATCGGCGCTTTCCGTCCGGCCTTGCGCACCGCCTCCAGCACGTTGATCGTGCCGCGGCCGTTCACCTCGAAATCCTCGAGCGGATCGAGAAGGCTGGTCGTCACCGCGGTCTGCGCGGCGAGATGGAAGACGGCCCCCGCCTCGGCGATCACCGGCATCAGCGCGTCGAGATCGCGGATGTCGCAAAGGGCGGTGTGCACGCGCCGGCCGAAGCGTTCGCTCAGGTCTTCGAGATTGCGCTCGACGCCGGGACGGCTCAGATTGTCGATGATGACGACGTCGCGGCCCTCGCCAAGGAAGCTGGCGGCGAGATTGGAGCCGATGAAGCCGCTGCCGCCGGTGACGACGACCGGCCGGATTCGTCCGCCGAGGGAGGGGGCCGCTCTTCCGCCGACATCGGCTCGTGTGGCGGTCGCGTTCGGGTTTCCGCCGGTCATGATACCAGCCCCCTTTCCTGCAACTGGCGCTGCATCTCCTGGCTTCGATCGACCGCGCTGCTGCCACGGACCCACTCGACGAAGGGTTCGAGGGCATTCTCCAGCTTGAGTTGCGGCTCGAAACCGAGGAGTTCGCGCGCCTTGGAGATGTCTGCGAAGCAATGGCGGATGTCGCCGGCCCGGGCCCGGCCCAGAATTTCCGGGGCGGTTTCGGGTCTGCCCATCGCCGAGGCGAGCATGGTCGCGACGTCCGCGATCGTGTAGGCGCTGCCGCTGCCGATGTTGAAGACATGTCCTGCGGCTGCGGGCTTTTCGAGAGCGAGGCGGAAGGCGCGGGCGACATCCTTCACATGGACGAAATCGCGTCGCTGGAAACCGTCTTCGAAAATCATCGCCGGCTGCCCGTTGGCGAGCCTTGCTGCGAAGTTGACCAGGACGCCGGTATACGGATTGGAGAGCGCCTGGCCGGCTCCGAAGACGTTGAACAGGCGCAGCGCCGTGGCATCAATGCCGTAGGCGCGGCCGAAGATCAGGACGGCTTGCTCCTGGAAATACTTGGTGAGGGCATAGATGGAGGCGAGGCTCGCGGGCTTTTCCTCATCTGTCGCGACCGGAGTGAGCGGCTGACCGTCGGGGCCGGTCGGCTCCCAGCGCCCGAGCCGCATCGCCTCGGCGGAGCGCTGGATGCGTTCATGACGACGCCCCTGTTCGTCGGCATAGAGGCCCTCGCCGTAGATGCTCATCGAAGAGGCGACGACGACCTTTTTGACGGGGGTGTCGATCATCTCCTCCAGCAGGACCGCGGTCGCGAGATCATTGCCGCCAACATAGCGGACGATCTCGTACATCGATTGTCCGACACCCACTTCCGCGGCGAGGTGAACCACCGCTTCGATGCCGATGAGTGCGTTTCGCACCGCGTCTCGATCCCTGATATCAGCGAACCTGACATCAACTTCCGCGGGAATGTCGATCGTGCCGTCGGTATGGACCTGCTCGACGAGGGAGTCGAGAACGCGCACGTCGTGCCCTTTTTCAAGGAGTTCCGCGACCACGTGGCGTCCGATGAAACCACAACCACCAGTAACGAGAATTTTCGACATGGCCACCGCCTGACTGTTTTCGACACCCGGCCCAACCATGCCGGCAAAGCTTTGTTCCCCCTCGCTTCATCATCAATGTCATTTTCTTTGCTGCTCCCCGCGAGGGGTGTTCTGCCGGAACAAAACGGCCCTTGTGCCTGTTGTTGACGGCCGGAGTCTGCGAAGGAGACGAGAAGATGGAGGCGATGCTGCCCAGCGAAGAAATGATGCGTGCCGCGGTGATCACCGGCGCCGGACGGATGGAGGTGCGGCAGGTGCCGCTGCCCGAACCGAAGGCCGGGGAGGTCCGCATCCGTCTCGAGGGCTGCGGCGTCTGTGCCTCCAATCTCGGACCGTGGTCGGGCCCGGAGTGGATGACCTTCCCGACCGAGAACGGCGGGCTTGGCCACGAGGGCTGGGGCTGGATCGATGCGGTCGGCCCGGGCGTCGACGATCTGCAGCCGGGGGACCGCGTGGCCGCACTCTCCTATCACGCCTATGCCGAATACGACGTGGCCACGGCAGATGCCGTCGTCAAGCTTCCGGATTCGCTGGCCGGCCAGCCTTTCCCGGGCGAGCCCCTCGGCTGCGCGGTCAACATCTTCGAGCGCAGCGGCGTCGAGGAAGGCCAGACGGTCGCGATCGTCGGCATCGGCTTTCTGGGGGCACTTCTCACCCAGCTCTGCGTCGACGCGCGCGCGACCGTGATCGGCATATCCCGCAGGCCCTTTGCGCTGGAGGTCGGGCGCCGTGCGGGCGCTCAGGTGACGCTTGCCTGGAACGACAGCCACGCGATCGTCGAGGAGGTCCGAAACCTGACCGGCGGGGCACTCTGCGACGTGGTGATCGAGGCGGTCGGCAAGCAGCATTCGCTCGACCTCGCCTCGGAACTCACCGGCGAGCGGGGCCGGCTCGTCATCGCCGGCTACCATCAGGACGGCCCGCGGCAGATCAACATGCAGATGTGGAACTGGCGTGGCCTCGACGTGATCAACGCGCACGAGCGCGACCCCGCGGTCTATGTGAGCGGTATCCGCAAGGCGGTCTATGCGGTGGCGAGCGGAAGGCTCGATCCCGGGCGGCTGCTGACGCATCGATTCGGTCTCCCGGAACTCGGTAAGGCGCTGAACGCGACGCGAGACCGTCCCGACGGGTTTCTCAAGGCGGTAGTGGTGCTGTGACCGCGACATACCCGACAATCCGAACCGCACCGCAAGAGGTCGGCAAGCGTATCGCCTTTCTCGGCGTCGGCTGGATCGGGCTCTCGCGCCTGCAGGCAATGGTCGACACCGGACTGTGCAGCAAGGTCGTGATCTGCGATCCTTCCGAGGAACGGATCGCAGAGGCCTGCCGGGCCGCCCCGGCGGCGGAATGCGTGCCGAGTTTCGACACCCTTCTCGACCGTGATCTCGACGGGATCGTCATTGCCACGCCGAGCGCTCTGCACGCCGAACAGGCGCTGCGAGCGATCGACCTGGGCCTTGCGGTATTTTGCCAGAAGCCGCTCGCCCGCTCGGCAGACGAGGTGCGGACCGTCATCGCGGCGGCCAGGGCCAAGGATGTGCTGCTCGGCGTCGATCTCTCCTATCGCCATGCCGAAGGCATGCGCGTTCTGCGTGACCGCGTGCGCAGCGGAGAGCTCGGCCGGATCTTCGACGTCGAACTGGTGTTCCACAACGCCTACGGTCCCGACAAGGCGTGGTTCTATGACAAGGTGCTCTCCGGCGGCGGGTGTCTGACGGATCTCGGCATCCATCTCGTCGATCTGGCGCTCGACGTGCTCGACTGGCCCGAGGTCGAAGACGTCCGCGGCGCGCTCTTCGTACAGGGTGAGCGCCTGACTGGCGTGCCGCAGGTTACAGAGGATTTCGCCAGTGCTACGCTCTCCCTAGCCGGTGGCGTCAGTGTCCGGCTCGCCTGTTCCTGGAAGCTCAACGCCGGATGCGATGCGGTTATCGAGGCGAGGTTTCACGGTACCGAAGCCAGCGCCTCGTTTCGCAACCTCCCCAGCTCGTTCTACGATTTCGAGACCGTTCTACTCCGCGGCACTGCGCAGGAGCGGCTCGTCGGCCCGCCGGACGACTGGGGCGGCAGGGCCGCTCGCCTATGGTTGACGCGGCTTGCCGCCGAGCCGGGTTACGATCCGGAAATCGAGCACATGGAACGCGTCGCCGAAACCCTCGACCGGATCTATCGCAACGCCTGAGGCTGCGGCGATCACGGCATTGAGTTGGCGATCTCGGCAGTTTCCCCGAGCTCGATCTGCAGCCGCTGGCGTGCGCGGAAGAGGCGGCTCTTCACCGTTCCGACCGCGCAGCCGCAGATGACGGCGGCATCCTCGTAGCGCTCTCCGAGCATCACCACCAGGACGATGATCTCGCGGTGGTGCTGCGGCAGGCGCGAAAGGGCGCGCTTGACGTCGGAGAGCCGCAAGGTGCCTTCCTGGTCGGCGGCAATCTGCGGCATCTGCGAGACGCACTCCTCGATACCCACCGGCTCACGACCGGCAGTTCGCCGCCGGGTGAGAAAGGTGTTGCGCATGATCGTGAAGAGCCAGGACTTGAGGCGGGTGCCGCGCTCGAACTTGTCGAGGTTGGCGAGCGCCTTCGCCAGCGTCTCCTGCACGAGATCGTCGGCCTCGTCCGGGTTTCGGCAGAGAGATCTGGCGAAGGCTCGCAGGGCCGGTATGAGCGCGACGAGCTCGTGATGCGCAACAGTTCCTTGCGGATACGTGGTCACGACCGGTAATCCTCTTTGTTTGCGGCGGTGCGGGTGTTTCCCGTCAACGCGAAAGGCCGGTACTGGTTCCACGGCTTCTACGGCAAGTTGCCGGCACTCATTTGCGGCGAATACGTTGAAAACGGCCGCGTCGCGTCATACTTTTAGGCAAGGAGAGGAACCCTCCTCACCATGCTTCATCGTGCGCTCTTAGCCTCGCGAACGGCGCGGGAATTTCCGGGGACCAGGTTTGAACGAATCCGAAGACCGAAAAGGCCGCAAGACGGCCGGCCGCTCCATCGACGCAAAGCTCCGACAGCTTCTGACCGAAATCGAAAGCTGCCCCGTGCCTCCGCGAATCCAGGAACTCGCGAAGGAACTTCAGGCCGCCCTAGACCAGCGGACCGACAAGAAATAGGTCCCGCTTCCTGTTTTCAACCGGCGAAGCGCGGTTCGGGGAAAACCGAGCGGTCGTCGATCGGCAGCAGGCGCCCCTTGAGGTCGAGATGGCGCAGCACAGGCGCGCTGTTGGTCCTGCGCTCCGACCGGAGCATTTTTGCCGCGGCGAGCGCCATGTGATAGCTCGGATAGGTTGGCGAACGCAGGCCACGCCCGACGAAGCACCAGCCGTTCGAATGCGGTACGATGTCCAGAAATTCCCGTTCCATTTTCCTCTTCTCCCTTCGTCTTTCCTGACGTCACCCGTGCCGGCCCGCGGCGAGACAGACGGCATAGGGCGCAAGCTCGATCGCGCCGGTTCGTGCGGCTGTGGCGTCCTTCGGCCAGCGGTGGACAATCCGTCCCTCCACGGCCGGCACCTTCGACGATGAACGGGTCAGGTTGGCCCGCAGTTCCAGTTTTCCTTCCGCGAACGTCCAGTCGACGGCGACGAGGCCGTCCCTCTGCTCAACGACCCTGCCGCCCATTGCCGTCGCGCCGGCGGTGAGCGGCCAGACGAACCGCCGCCGTGCCTGGATGAGGTCGCCGACGAAGGTTCGGTATGCCCGACCTTTCTCCGTCGCCGCGGCCGCCCAGTCGAGCTTCGAAGCCTCGAAGGTTTTGCGGTCGTTCGGGTCAGGCAATCCCTCGATGTCGGACCGATGGTCAGAACCATGGCCGAAATTGCGAGCCTCCCGCTGTCGCCCCTGATAGTCGGCCTCGTGGACCTCCTCGGGGTGATCGCAGAAGAAGACGAAAGGCTGTTCGCAGGCGAATTCCTCGCCCATGAAGATGAGAGGGATCTGCGGAGAGAGCAGGAGGATTGCCATGAGCGCGTCGGCGAGCCGCGGATCGGTGATGGAACGCAGCCGCTCTCCGAAGGCACGGTTGCCGATCTGGTCGTGATTCTGCAGGAAATTCACGAAGGCGCCCGGCGGCAGATGGCTGCTCGGCTCCCCGACCGGCTTGCCGTCCAGGGTCGGGCGTGGCTCTCCCTGGTAGACGAAGCCTTCCGCGAGCGCGCGCTGGACGAACCGGAAGGGATCGGCCGAGAAGTCGAGATAATAGCCGTCCGTCTCTCCGGTCGCGATCACATGGGCCACGTGATGGAAGTCATCGTTCCACTTGGCAACGAAGAGCCTTGTCCCGTCCGGCTGAACCTCCATCGGTCCGGTGACATTGCGGGCGTCCTCGATGATCAGGTGGACCTGGCGCCCGGGCGAGGTCGCAGCGACGCGCTCGCCGAGCTCCGTCAGCAGAGGTATCCTGCCGGGCTTGTCGACGAAGTGGTCGATGGCGTCGAGGCGCAGGCCGTCGATAAAGAACTCTCCGATCCAGTAAAGTGCGTTCTCGATGACGAAATCGCGGGCGGGCTGCTTGCCGAAGTCGGGTGCCGGTCCCCACGGGGTCTCCCTCTGCGCGTCGAAGAAATCGGGCGCGTAATGCGTGAGATAGTTCCCGTAGATGCCGAAGTGATTGTACACGACGTCGAGCACCACCATCATTCCCAGGCCATGGGCCGTGTCGATGAAGTGCTTCATGTCGTCCGGATCACCATAGGCGGCGTGGGGCGCGTATTGCAGAACGCCGTCATAACCCCAGCCGCGCTCGCCGTAGAAGCCGGCAACCGGCATCAGCTCAACCGCTGTGATGCCGAGTTCGGCAAGTTCGCCCAGCCGTTCGGCGGCGGCCCTGAAGGTTCCTTCGGGCGTGAACGTCCCGACGTGGAGTTCATAGAAGACCGCCTCATGCCAGGGGCGGCCGCGCCAGACGGGATTTTTCCAGGTATAGGCCGAGGGGTCGACCACGAGCGACGGGCTTTCAGTCCCCGAGACTTGTGCCCTGGCCGCTGGGTCCGGCACTGTCCTTCCGTCCGGGAGCACGAAGGAATAGGGGGTTCCGGGAGGAACGTCATGCGCCACTTGTTCGAACCAGCCGTCGCCGAGAGACTTCATGGCCCGGTCGCCGCGTCCCTCGATCCGGAGGTGCATTCTGGAACAGGCCGACGCCCAGATGCGAAAGCACACCTCGCCCGGCGAGATGATTTCCGCGCCCCAGCTCTTTCGGAAAAGCCGCCTCTCGCCGGGAAAGACTATCGCCTTCACCTGCCGTGACGTCTGCCGCCGCCCCTCCATCTTTTGCCCCTTCGTGTCTTGGTCCGCCAGTAACGGCGAGTGGCATGAGAAGGTTCCACCTCAGCGCGCCAGCCGACGGGCGGAACGGCGGCCCGTCGACGGCTCGGCAGTCCCGACTTCCGGCGTCTGCCCGATGGCCGATCTCTTCAGGCGTTCGTAGAGGAGGGCATACTCCCTGGCGCTGCGGTCCCACGAGAAGCGGGCCTTCATGGCCTGACCGCGCAGCCTTGCCCAAGGGTTGCCGTCGCCGTAGGCGTGAAGCGCGCGATTGAGGGCGTGGCGGAGCGCATCCACGGTCACGGGATGGAACTGGAAACCGGTCGCGACACGCGCCGAAAGTGCCGCGACATTGGCATCGATGACCGTTTCGGAAAGCCCGCCGGTGCGTGAGACGATTGGAACGGAACCGTAACGCAGCGCGTAAAGCTGAGTGAGGCCGCACGGCTCGAAGCGAGACGGCTGGATAATCGCATCCGCGCTACCGTGAATGAGATGCGCCAGATGCTCCTCGTAGCCGATGTAGACCGACATTCGACCGGGATAGGCGTGGGCGAGCGCCTCCAGCTGCTGTTCGATGGCCCGGTCGCCGCGGCCGCAGATCACGAGTTTTCCTCCCTTGGACAGAAAGTCGCCCGCCGCTTCGGCGAGAAGATCCATGCCCTTCTGCCAGGTAAGCCGGCTCACGACGCCGAACAGCGGACCGGCATCGGTGTCGAGCCCGAGGCGCTGCAGCAGTATCTTCTTGTTTTTCTCCTTCTGCCGCGGATTGGTCGCGCCGTAGTTGTAGGGGAGATAAGGATCGGTCTCCGGGTCCCACACCTCCTCGTCGACCCCGTTGACGATGCCGAGGAGATCGTCGCGGCGCATGCGCAGAACGCCGTCCATGCCCATGCCGAAGCGTGGGGTCAGGATCTCGCGGGCGTAGGTCGGGCTGACGGTGGTGATCGCATCGGCGTGGATGATGCCGCCTTTCAGAAAGCTGATGCCGCCGTAATACTCCATGACCTCGGTTCGATAATGGGACGCCGGCAGGTCGAGGAACGGCAGGAGACTTGCGTCGAACTGCCCCTGGAAGGCGAGGTTGTGGATTGTCAGGACCGTCGGGACGCCGCAATTGCGGTGCCTCATGTAGACGGGCGTGAGTGCTGCCTGCCAATCATGCACGTGGACGACGTCCGGCATCCAGCCGGGCAGGGCGCCGCGGGCGATTTCCGCACCGGCGAACGACAGCACCGCAAAGCGCTTCCAGTTGTCGCCGAAATCCTGTCCGTTTTCGTCGCTGTAGGGCCCGCCTGCGCGGCAGAACAGCGAAGGCGCATCGAGGACGATGATTTCGCCGGCGCCGGTCCTTGCTTTCCTGAGCGTGACCGGTTCGCTGAGAAGGTTCATCTCGGCGAGGGGCGTAAGCACTCCCTCCAGCCTCTCCAGCACCGTGGTGTAGCCGGGAAGGAGTGTGGTGGTGGATATCCCGAAGTTCGAAAGCGCCTTCGGCAACGCACCGGTCACATCCGCGAGCCCCCCGGTTTTCGCCAAGGGGAAGAACTCCGAGGTTACTGCCAGAACCTTCATTGCGGGTTCCCGTGCCTTCTCCGGTTCGTGTCGGACAAAGATCGATGAATACGGCTATCCTAATGCTGCGTGATGGGGATACCCCGGACGTTCGCCGAGAGGGCGGACGTTGTGCCCCGGACGCGTGGAATAATGTAAGCGTGTGACAAAAGTTCCAGTCCCGGAGACGCATCGGCAAAGATTGTTTTCGGAAAGCCAAAGCCCCGTCGCCTGACGGCGACGGGGCCCTGGGAGGATCATGTCGGGCGTTGCGTTTCCGCTCCGACAGCCCCAAAACACGGGGATCACACGGAAGTTTCCTCGACCCGGGAAACTTTTTAGTCCCGGGGCGGCGACCGACGCGGCAGAGAACGCCGCGGCCGGCGGCTCCGACCGGCGACATCACGCATGCTCCGGTTGCGGATGGTCTGTCCTGGAACGGTGTTACTGCTCGACCGCGTGCGGAGGATAATTTCCCTGGTCGGTCCGCGTCGTGTTGCTTTCCTCACCGACGAAAAGCCAGGCCAGAAGCAGGACCGCGAGCGCAGCTATGACAAGGCCGATGACCGTACGCATGCGTTTGGTCCCTGATGTCATCATCGCCTCCTGCGCGATCGCCTCAATGGCGGGACCACGGTACTCTTGCACCACCACGGACCCGACGATCTTCTAACAATCCCGGGGATGGGCTTGTTCCTTCACGCGGATGTGATGATGACCGGCTCGAACAGCGGGACAGGCTTGCCGGCATGCCAAGGTTTGGCCGATCGGCAGCCCGGCAAGCTCTTTCAAGGGCGTCCGCCGCCTTGTGCGGCACCTGCGGCGTCTGTGCTCGATGCTGTGCACACCGTACGGGTGGCATGATTTTTTGAATGTTACGTCTAAGTATAACGGCTAATATTTCGTTCGTTGCTCGTTGGTGTCGGGGCGCCGGAAACAAATCGACCGCCTCGTGGAGGCCTTTGTCTCGATCTGAGGCAGTAAACACTTCGTTTTCAGCGCTCCGAAAACCACCGGCAATGTTGCCTTAACAGCGCAATCTGCGCATTTTCCCCTGAAAATCTAGGGAACACTACTGAACGAGCCTCGCCTCGAACAGTCGTTCTGCTTTCATGCGGCCAAGCGAAAAATAGCCCTTTTTAGGTTATTTCGCCTGGATTTTCGCCGAATGAGGTATAACTCGCCCCTGCGCATTTGGGGGGTTTTTCTCATATGCTGTCTCCGGCGAAATCAGTCGGGGCCACAAAGGCAGTATTTGTCTCACCCGACTGGATTAGTCACATCGAATATATAACCCATTATAGTCGTTTTCTTTACGCATAATTCATATTATTGTCTGTCGCTAATATAAGAGGGCTGAGGGGGCGGCGTGTGCGCCCAACGGTCCCAGATTGCCGAGTAACTGTGTAAAAAGGGAGCACACCATGCAGATGATGGAGACAAGAGCGGCGCCCCCAGCGCATATCCCAAAGGGTGAGCTTCGTCCGCAAACGATACTCATGATCGCCAAGAAGGATCTCCTGTCCGAATGCCTGGCGGAAGTTCTTTCGAAGAAGTTTCCGAGCTATGACGTGGTCATTCACGGGCGTGACGAGGCCGTCACCAAGGATGTCGAGGGTTTTGCGACGCTCGTCCTTCTCTATCGTCTTCCGTTCGAAGATATAACGGCGGTCTTGCAACGGCTGAAGATCAAGAATTCCGACACCTCGGTCGGGATCGTGGTGGAATCGATCAGCAAGCTCGAATGCCAGCTCGCGACACTGGCGGAGTCCCGTGAAATCGCGGGAATTCTTCCGGCCAATCTGCGACTGGACGTGTTCGTTGCTGCGGTCGAACTGCTGGTCAAGGGGGGAGAGCATTTCCCTTCGGCCCTGCTGCACCTCCTGAGCAGCGAGCCGCAATCTGCCGTCGATCCAGACTTCGACGGCCGGCTGGTCGCGACCACCAAGCCCGTCCATGAGGCGGTTGTCACGGGTAGCACGTCCGCGCTCACCACCCGCGAGGTGCAGATCCTCGACCTCATCTGCGACGGCACGCAGAACAAGATTATCGCCGACCGTCTCGGGCTCTCCGAAAACACCGTGAAGGTTCACGTCCGGAACATCTACAAGAAGATGAAGGTCCGGAACCGTACCGAGGCGGCCTCTCATTTCTTCGGCGCCGGCCGTATCGGCGGTGCCGTACGACAGAACTAGCCGGGAAATCCAGCGTCGCTAGCGCAAGAAACAGCGCGACTTCCGTCCGAAACCGCTCGCCGAACAGATATAGGGAGCGGATCCGAGATAGCTCGTCATCTGGGCCTTGGCCAGAACCGGCTTTCTCGGCGCTTCGGCCGTGCGTCCCATCGGAACGGTCTTACTGTAGCCATAGCTGGCCTTCGCCACCGGCGTCGCGCCGGGGATTACTCCCCCGCGTTGCGCCAACGGCGCGCGTGGGGCGTCCTCATCCGCCACGAAGGCGCAGGATGTCGGTACGGTCACGCTCATGCATACCGTGGCGATGAGCCCTGTGCCGCGGGCGCGGCTTTTCAGGATGGTCCAGAAATTCGTCGTCACCTCATTCCTCCGACGCTGATGATGTCCCGTCCGAACTAACTATGCCATCCAAAGGTTACTAAATATGGCTATATTAGGAAACGCTGTGGATAACCCCCTACGTCGACGGAGGGGTTTGGGGATTAGATGGATTAGCAACTAAGTATAATCCTTAAGTAATACGCGTAATCAATTCGTACTTTATGCTTAAAAAAGATTGACGATTTATTAAAACTGGCGCGTAATTGCTATGAAACGAGAGGTGGCCCAAGAGTTTTGCGTGGATTGCCGAAGCTGATCTCGCGAAAAATCCGCCAGTTCCTTTCCTTTCCAGTGATGTTGTTTTTACGCTGCGCTCTCATCGAGAGCACAGGCGGAGGGAGTGTGTGCAATGCGCAAGTTGTTTTCGAGTATTTCCCCGTCGCTCGACATGGCCTCCCAGGCCGTTCCGCGCGTGGTCCTGGTCAATGGTGGGGCCGGCTTCCTGGGCTCTCACCTCTGCGAACGGCTGCTCGCCGCCGGCGACACCGTGATCTGTGCCGACAACTTCCTCACTGGCCGGCGCGAGAATGTCGCGCATCTGATGTCAGACAGCCGTTTTCGCGTCGTCGAACAGGACGTGCGTAATCCCTATGACTTCGATGTCTCGCTGATCTTCAATTTCGCTTCTCCGGCTTCGCCGCCCGACTACCAGCGCGATCCGGTCGGGACGCTGCTCACCAGCGTCATCGGCGCGGTCAACGCCCTTGATCTCGCACGCCGCACCGGCGCGACCGTCGTGCAGTCGTCGACCTCCGAGGTCTATGGCGATCCGCTCCAGCATCCGCAGCGGGAGAGCTATCTCGGCAACGTCAATCCGATCGGCCCGCGCGGTTGCTACGACGAAGGCAAGCGCTGCGCCGAGACGCTGTTCTTCGACTACCATCGCAAATACGGCGTCGACATCCGTGTCGGCCGCATCTTCAACACCTACGGCCCGCGCATGCGTCTCGACGACGGCCGCGTGGTGTCGAACTTCATCGTCCAGGCGCTGCAGAACAAGGACATCACCGTCTACGGCGACGGGCGGCAGACGCGTTCGCTCTGCTATGTCGACGATCTCGTCGAAGCCTTCATGCGGTTCGCTCGCGCCGATGGCCGCTCAACCGGCCCGATCAATCTCGGCAATCCGACGGAAATCCCGGTCATCCACCTGGCCGAGATGGTGCGCGAGCTCACCGGATCGCGGTCGCGGATCGTGCATCTGCCGGCCGTCGTCGACGATCCGAAGCAGCGGCGCCCCGACATCAGCCTGGCGGCGGAAGAACTCGGCTGGGCGCCACGCGTGCCGCTGACGGCCGGGCTCGCCAAGACGATCCGTTACTTCGACGCACTGCTCTCGCGCACCGAAGCGGACGCCCGAAAGGCAATGGAGGCCGTCTGACATGTCGCGCACCGTTCTCGTCACCGGAGGGGCTGGCTTCATCGGCAGCCACATCAGCAAGGCGCTCTTCAGGGCCGCCTACCAGCCCGTGGTCTACGACAATCTCTCCACCGGTCACGCCGATGCGGTCAGATGGGGTCCCCTGGTGGTCGGCGACATCGCCGACGCTAGAACCCTTCGCCGGGCGATCGAGGAATTCGCTCCGGCCTGCATCGTCCATTGCGCGGCCAATGCCTATGTCGGCGAGTCCGTCGAGAACCCGCGCAAATACTACGCCAACAATGTCGGCGGCGGTCTCACCCTGCTCGAGACCGCCCTCGACATGGGGCTGACGAACATCGTCTTCTCGAGCAGCTGCGCGACCTACGGTGTGCCCGAGCGCCTGCCGATCGACGAGGAAAGCCCGCAGCTGCCGATCAACCCCTACGGCCGCACCAAGCTGATCTTCGAGATGATGCTCGACGATTTCGCAGCCGCGCACGGCCTCCGCTTCGTAGCGCTTCGCTACTTCAATGCCGCCGGCGCCGATCCGGACGGCGAGCTTCGCGAGCGCCACGATCCGGAAACCCACATCATCCCGCGGGCGCTGCTCGCCGCCGTCGGACGCCTCCCGCACTTCGAGGTCTTCGGCCGCGACTACCCGACGTCGGACGGCACCTGCGTGCGCGACTTCATCCATGTGAGCGATCTCGCCGAAGCGCATGTCGCGGCGGTGGACCACCTTCTCTTCGGAGGAGAAACGCTGCGTCTCAACCTCGGCTCCGGTCGAGGGACTTCCGTCGGCGAGATCATTGAGGCGATCGGCCGCATCACCGGCCGCAACGTGCCCGTCGAATACGGGCCGCGCCGTCCGGGCGACCCGCCGATGCTCTTTGCCGAGACCGGCCGGGCGAGCGAACGCCTGGGCTTCCGGCCGCAGCTCTCCGACATCGACACGATCATACGGACCGCCTGTCCGACCTTCGGCCTGGAGGCACGGATATGAGCGAGAGCCTGACGAGAACCCTGATGGAGGCGCCGGGGGCGCCAGCGATCCTGGAGCCGATCTTCACCGGCCGGCGCCTGTTCGGCTACTGGATGGGCATTCTCGCCTGGCTCGTCGCGCTCGGCTTCTTCTGGACGTGGTGGCTCGATCCCGCCCATGTGATCGGATGGGGCGCCTGGCTCATCGTGACGCTGGTCGTCGCCTGGGTGACGCTGCTGCCGGCCTATTTCATTTTCATCTTTCTCGGCGCCCGACGGGTGAGCAGGACGGCACCGCTACCGCAGGGACGGGTGGCGATGGTCGCCACCAAGGCGCCCTCCGAACCCTTCGAGGTCGTCCAGAAGACCCTGCTCGCCATGCTGGCACAGGAGGGGCTCTCCTTCGACGTGTGGCTGGCGGACGAGGATCCCGACGAGGAAACCCGGCGCTGGTGCGCGGAGCACGGCATCCGGATATCGAGCCGCAAGGGCGTCGAAGCCTATCACCGCAGCGAATGGCCGCGCCGCACGCGCTGCAAGGAAGGCAATCTCGCCTATTTCTACGACCAGTACGGCTATGACGCCTACGACTTCGTCGCGCAGTTCGATGCCGATCACGTGCCCGATCCCACTTATCTGCGGGAGGTCATCCGCCCCTTTTCCGACCCGCGGGTCGGCTATGTCTCGGCGCCGAGCATCTGCGACGCCAATGCTGCCCAGAGTTGGGCGGCGCGCGGGCGCCTCTATGCCGAAGCGAGCCTGCACGGCTCGCTGCAGGCCGGCTACAACAACGGCTGGGCGCCGCTCTGCATCGGCTCGCACTATGCGGTGCGCACGGCGGCACTGAAGGAGATCGGCGGCCTCGGCCCGGAACTCGCCGAAGACCATTCGACCACGCTGATGATGAATGCCGCCGGCTGGCGTGGCGTGCACGCGCTCGACGCGATCGCCCACGGCGATGGACCGGCGACCTTCGCCGACCTCGCCGTCCAGGAATTCCAGTGGTCGCGAAGCCTCGTCACCATCCTGCTGCAGTATTCCCGTCCGCTCGTCCGGCGCCTGCCGCTGCGGCTCAAGTTCCAGTTCCTGTTCTCGCAGCTCTGGTATCCGCTCTTTTCCGGCATGATGGCGCTGATGTTCCTGCTGCCGCTCGTCGCGCTCGTCGATGGACGCGTCTTCGTCAACGTCACCTATCCGGCCTTCCTCCTGCATTTCGCGCCGCTGTCGCTGGTGCTGATCGTGCTCGCCTTCTTCTGGAGGCGGACCGAGACCTACCGCCCGCACGACGCCAAACTGTTCGGCTGGGAGGGGATTGCCTTCATCCTTCTGCGCTGGCCGTGGTCGCTGGCCGGCGTCATCGCCGCCGTCCGCGATGCGATCGCCAGGAGCTTCGTCGACTTCCGCATCACGCCGAAAGGAAAGCAGGAGCGCGCTCTGTTGCCGGTTCGTGTCATCACGCCGTATGCGGTGCTGACGGTGGCATCGGCGGCGGCGATCGCGCTCGCGCCTCAGCAGAATTCCGCTGCGGGCTTCTACCTCTTCGTCGGGATCAACGTCGCGCTCTACGCGCTGCTCGGAGTGATGGTCGTGGTGCGCCACGCAATCGAGAACGGGCTTGCGGCCATCCCGGTTTCCCGCGGGCTTGCCGTGACACTCGCGAGCACCGTGTTCGCCGTCTTTGTCGGCGGTGCGGAACTCGGCCGGCATGGGGTCGGCTCGATCGAGGCGCTTGCCGCCGGGCAGGACGTCGTCAGCTTCACGGAAACCCGTTTCACCGTCGCCGGAGCCGGCTTCGGCGGCAAGACAACCATAACCCGCTTGCGCATCCGCTGGCACGGCTTCGAACCCGTGCGCGCTGCCGGCGCCGAGAAATCCGATGTGTAGCACCGGGCAATGCCGCTCCGTGTGTCGTGTTCAAAGGAGGGTGCAATGAAAGAACTCATCAAAACCGCAACGGTCGCGTGCCTGTTGCTCGGTCTCGTCTCGCCTTTCGCCGTGTCGGCGGGCGAGCGCGCGCCGAAGATGAATGTCGAGCCCGTGACCGCGCGCGAGCTTACGCAGATCTATGGTGACAAGACCTGGGTCTGGAACACCGGCGGCGGACGCTTCAACGGCAAGAAGCATGGTTTCGTCGCCTGGACGAACGAAAAGAACAAGCCGTCCTTCGGCGAGGGTCGCTGGGCCGTCGATAACAATGGCAAGCTCTGCATCTTCGCCAAGTGGACCGCAGCCGACGGCGCCGGGCGCGCCGCCACCTGCTTCGGCCACGCCAAGGTCGGCAACACCATCTACCAGCGACGTCATCCGTTCGGCCACTGGTACGTCTTCCGCCATGCCAAACTGCGCGCGAGCGACGAGATCAACAAGCTCGTCGAAGCGGACACGGTCGGTGCCAAGGCCGCGCGGCTGAAGAAGTCTCTCGTCGCGACCAAATGAGTGAGAAAGGACAAAACGATGAAAACGCTGAAACAGAAAGCACTCGCAGCAACCGCTATGGTGCTGCTGCTGGTCGGCGCATCCGTTCCGATCAGCCAGGCGCAGAATGCCGGCGGAATGGCGGGCAACGCCGTGCAGTCCATCATGGACAAGCGGCCGGTCGTTCATCCCGGCGGGCTGACCTTCGGTGCCTATGATCCCCACGGCGACTTTGCCGAACAGAAGGATCTCGGCATCGAAGGTCTCTTCCTGCCCTGGGAAGACGTCGATCTGGAGTCACTGAAGGCGGCAGACGGCTATGCCCTGGCGCGAGGCCGGACCCTGCTGATCACCATCGAACCCTGGTCGTGGGACGTCGACTGGCGTCTCACCTCAAACCAGCTGCGGATGAAGGTGTTGAACGGCGATTATGACGTGAACATGCGCACGATCGCCGCGATCATCGGGCAGATGAAGAGCCCGGTGATCGTCCGCTGGGGTCAGGAAATGGAGGATACCTCCGGTCGCTTCTCCTGGGCCGGATGGGACCCGCAGTCCTATCTGACCGCCTATCACCGGATGATGGACATCGTCCGCAAGGAGGCGCCCCAGGCGAAGCTCATGTGGTCGCCGAAGGGCTTGCCGAACCTCAAGGACTACTATCCGGGTGACGACTATGCCGACTACATCGGGCTCTCCGTCTTCGGACTGGAAGGGTATGACGAACGCGCCTACGGCGCTCCGCAGTCCTTCACGCAGCGCCTGCAGCAGGGCTACGATCTCGTCCAGGCCTACGGAAAGCCGGTCTGGGTCGCAGAACTCGGCTACGAAGGCGAGAACGCGTACCTCCAGACTTGGATGCAGGACGTCACCGTAAAGCGTCCGGAATTCCCGAAGCTCGAGGCGGTCGTCTACTTCAACGACAAGGAGGTTCACCCCTGGCCGTATGACCTCGGGCGCCCGAACTGGCGCGTCGTGCGTGAGCCGACGGTCAACTAGGCGTCTCTAACTGGCCCCGTCACGCCAAGCAGACGGGCCAGAGGAAGCCGGTGGATCTTCCCCACCTTCGACCCCGGCTTCCTTCCGGCGGCTGGAGGCGGCTTCACGTTTCGGGGGAAGCCCCGTCCCCGAGACGCGAGCCGACCTCCGGTCGCCGCCTTTTTTCGCCGTCACTCGTCCGTCAGTTGCTCGATGTGCGAGAGGTGCATGCGCAAGGTCGGGAGCAGCGCCTTCGCGGTGTCGCGGACCTCGCCTTCCGGGCCGTGCTTGGCATAATCGTCGAAGAGGGCCACCGTCTGCTGGTGACCGATCAACTGCGTCGACAGATAGGCTTGGTCGAAGTCGGCTTCGGACGCCGTCTTCAGCGCTTCGAGCTTCTTCTTGTGTTGGTCGTCGAGCTCCTGCGGGAGCGTGATGCCGTCGGCGGCTGCGACCTCCTGCATCTTCGATCCCGCTGCCTGATGATCGGTGACCATCTGCTGGGCGAATTCCTGCGCCTTCGGGTCCTTGCCGCGTTGAAGCGCCAGCTTGCCGGCCTCGACCTCGAAGAGGTTTGCGGTGGCGGCCTTCGCCACGAAAGCCTCGGCCGTCTGCTGGCCGGCATTGTCCTGGGCCAGCGCCGCGCTGCCAGACAGAAGCAGTGCGAAGATCAGTGTCGGTGTTTTCATGATATGCTTCTCCTTCCGCGGACCGAACGGACGGTGCGGATCATTGTTCCGCAGCCGGCTTGACGCCACTCGGGGAACCGGAAGGATCGGACCCGCATTTGTCGTTTTGTCTTTGAACGCCGACGTGACCGCTGCCATCCGTCGCCAAGACTGAAGGGGAAACAGGATGAACACCGCCAATCCGCAACTCGAAGGCCTCTATCTCGCCTTGTCGGCTCTTTGCGATCTGCTGGTCGAAAAGGGCCTGGTTGAACGCGAGGAATTGCACGACGCCCTGTCCAAGGCGGAACGGACCGCCGTCGCCGAGAGCCATATCGACGGAGATACCGAATCCCGCCGCAAGGCGATCGCCTTTCCGATCCATTTTCTTCTTCTCGCGAGCAAGTGTGCGGCGCGCGGCGAAGTCCCGAGTTTTCATGATCTCGCCCGCGAGATCGGGCGCGGCGGCTGATGAGGCCGAAGCTCGGGCTCGAACACCGGAACATGGCCGGGCGGCACATTGTTCTGCCCGGTGAGCACCGGCGGCTCCGCGGTGTCTGGCGGACCGGCGGAACCCTGCAAACGGATGACAAGGAGTGTTTACATGCCTCTCACCCTGATCAGCCCCGCCTTCGCCGAGGGCGAGCAAATCCCCGACAAACACGCCCGTCGCGGCGAGAACATCATGCCGCCACTGAAATGGAGCGGGGTGCCGGAAGGAACCCGCAGCTTCGTGCTGATCATCGAGGACCCCGATGCCCCGAGCGGCACCTTCCACCACCTCGGCATGTTCAACATTCCGGCTGACTGGGTTTCCCTGCAGGAAAGCGCCGATACCGCGCCGGGCGGCAGGCCGCGCTTCGTTGCAAACGACTTCGGCCATGCTCGCTATGACGGACCGCAACCACCGGCCGGCCACGGCGTTCATCGCTATTTCTTCCGGCTTGCGGCGCTCGACGTGCCGACGCTGTCGCCGATGAGCACCGTGAAGGTCGGCGAGCTCTGGCGGGAGGCGAAGAAGCACGCGCTCGCCGAGGCGAGCGTGATGGGCACCTACGAGACGCGGGGGTGAAGGCGGAGGTCTCCGTTCCTCAGGCGCCGCCGAAGCGGCCGAGGCCGATCTCGGAGAGCTTGCCATCCTTCCGCAGGACGAAGAGGGCGTCGAGCTGACGCGAAAGCGCGAAGGCCACACCCTTCTTCTCGCCGAGCACCATCAGCGCGGTTGCGAGTGCGTCGGCCTCCATGCAGGTGCTGGCAAGCACGGTGACGGAGGCGACCGGGTTCTTCACCGGCCGGCCTTCCGACGGATCGATGGTGTGCGAGACCATCTCGCCGTTCACCTCGGCGAAGTGCCGGTAATCCCCGGAGGTTGCAATCGCGCCGTCCTCCAGCGTCATGACGCCGAGAACGTCGCGGTGCTCCCGGTCCGGTCGTTCGACGGCGACCGCCCAGGGTTCGCGACCCGGCTTTTCGCCACGCGCCCGCATCTCGCCGTCGATGCCGACGAGGTAGGAGGTGATGCCGAAGCGCTCGAGACAGCGCGCCATCTCGTCGACGCCGAAGCCCTTGGCGATGCCGCAGAGATCGAGCGTGAGCGGCGCGTGCTTGCGAACGCGCGAGCCGGCAACATCGAGTTCCAGCATCTCGCCGGTATCCGACCGCCCGCCGGGGGGCGGTGCCGAGGCCGCATCGGTCGCCTGCCGTCCGCGGGGGCCGAAACCCCAGGCGTTGACGGCATCGCCGACGCCGACGTCGAAGGCGCCACCGGAGAGCTTGCCGACATGCAGCGCCGTCTTCAGGACCTCGAACATTTCCTGTGGCACCTCGACCCATTCGCCGACCGGTGCGCGGTTGAGGCGGGAGAGGTCGGACTGCGGTTTCCAGTTCGACATCTGCCGGTCGACAGTATCGACGGCCGCAAACAGCGCCGCGGGCAGGGCGGGATCGAAACGGTCCGGACCGTAGAAGATCGCCGAATACCGTGTGCCCATCGTCGCGCCGTTCAGCACGTGGCGGCGGGGGGTGTTCGCCGCGACGGCGTCAGTAGACGTCTTCGACATAGAGGCCTTGCTCCTTGAGGGTTCCGACGTCGAGGCCGAGGGGGTGGAGAACTTTTTCCAGTGCCGCCACGACGCCCTGGGCCATGTCGCGGCCACCGCAGACCATGACCTGCGCGCCGCGGGAGATCATGTGGCACAGCACGTCGGCATCGGCCGCGAGCTTGTGCTGGACATAGGCGCGTTCTTCGCTGCGGGAGAAGGCGGTCCGCACGCCGGAGAGGCGGCGGTCGGTGAGCCACGTCCGCAGATCCTCGCGGTAGAGGAAATCGGAATTCGGGCTGCGTCCGCCGAAGTAGAGGTGGATCGGACGCCGGCCGCTGTTGTCGCGAATGAAGCCGGTGAGCGGGCCGATGCCCGTGCCGGCACCGATCAGGATCAACGGTTCCTTGCCGCGGCGCGGACGGAAGGCGGGGTTCGGCTTGACGAAGGCCTCGATCGCGTCGCCGGGCCGCAGGCCGTGGAGGTAGCCGGAGCAGAGGCCGCCGGGCTGCTTGCGCACGCAGATTTCCAGAACGCCGTCCCGCGAGGAACTGGCGAGCGAATAGAAGCGCGGAAGGTCGCTTCCGGGCGGCAGGATGCCGACCAGGTCGCCGGCATGAAAGCGCGGCAGAGACCGGCGGAAGAGGCGGGCGAGAAGGCCCTTTTTCTCTCCTTCGGTCGCGGCGAAGCGCAGCACCGAGGTCGGAGCCTGCACTTCGGTGCCGTAGTCGACGCGCTCGACGAGGACCATGCGCGCCGTCTTCGGGCGGGCGGCGACGTGGACGAGCGAAAGCGGCGTGCCGATGCGCTGGCCGATTTCCTCGCCCCAACGGGCGAATTCCTGCGCCGACTGGCGGTCGACCGTGGCGATCGGCGCGAGCTGACGCCAGCCTTTGGCGACGAGCGCTTCCTCGACGTCGCGGGCGAAGCCGCAGAAACGGGGGAACTGGCGGTCGCCGAAGCCGAGGACGGCGACCGGAAACTCCGGAGCCGCCGTGATAGCCTCGAGCTTGTCGAGGAACTGGCGGGCCGAGGCGGGAGCGGCGCCGTCGCCATAGGTGGCGGCCAGCACGAACATCCGTTCGGCATGCTTGTAGGACCTGGCGAGATCGTTCATGGCGCCGGTGTGGACCTTGTGACCGGCGGCGGTGAGCGCCTCGTGCAGGGTCTTGGCGAAACCCCAGGTCGTGTTGCCCTCGCTGCCGACCAGGATCACCGTGTCGGCGGACTGGGCGCCGTGATTGTCGGCGATCTTCGGGGTCGCGGCACGCCGCCGCCACCAGATCAGGACGCCGGTTGCGGCAAAGAAGGGAACGGCGAGCGCCGAGGGGCCGAGGAGCAGGGCGAACCACCACAGGCCCTGGCCCGTGTGCAGCATGAAGATGGTCTCGTAGACACTCTTCACCATGCCGTTCGGCATGTAGTTCAGAAGTTCGCCGGTCGCCTGGTCGACATAGCCCATGCCGTCGACCGTCGTCAGCGTGAAGGCGTCGTTCAGGTCGCCCTGATAGGGAAAACGCAGCTCCCGGAGATTGTCGATGCTCGTCGCCCTGAACGGAGCGATGTCGCTGATCGCCATGGCTTCCGAGCCGGCGACGGCGTCGGGAAAGTCGGGTTCCGCGTCCGAGCCGTCGGAGATCATGCCGAAGGTCGCGAGCGACATGTAGAGGCCGGTGAGGGCGGAAACGGTGAGGCCGGGGAGGGCGAGGCGCCCGAGTTCGGCGTGCCAGCGCTTGATGCCGTCGCCGCGGATCGGCGAGAAGAGCTTGCGCCAGCCGCCGAGCCGGCTCGCAAGAAGCATGATGCCGGTGACGCCGAGCAGGAGCATCGCCGCGGCACCGACGCCGGCGGTCACGCGGCCAGCATTGCCCGCGAAGAAGCTCCGGTGCAACTGGGTCACGGTCCGGAGGAAGTCCGACGGGGCGTAAGGCTCGATCTTGTCGCCCGTCCCGGGATCGACGACATCGGCACCCGGAACGTCGCCTTCGAAATAGTAGACCACGACGGCGCCGGAGGGCTTGCGCTCGATGCGCTCGACGCCCGGATATTTGTCCGCCACCGCCTGGGCCAGGTCGGCGACGCTGACCCCGGCCTGGGATCCGGCCGAGCGGGCATGCTCCCATGCGGGAAGGACGGCCAGCATTGCGCCCGTCGCGGCGATGACGGTGACGACGAGGGCGACGATCAGGCCGGGGATGGAATGGAGGTGGCGGAGCATTGCGAGACTTTCCGGTCTGTTACATGTCGTAGGAGAAGGCTTTCACGTAGCCGCGGCCCTTGACGGGCTTGCCGGCCCCGGCAGAGGTCAGCGGCACGGTCACGTCGGAGGGGTTCTCGCGCATGTCTTCGACGGCGGTATCGATGTGGATCTCGTAGCCGGCGTCGATCAGCGTGTCGGCGAGGTCGATCGTGATCCCGAGCGTCTGCCCGCTGCCGACGCTGGCACCGGTGATGCCGTCGATCTCGGAGCGGTTGCCGCCGCTCAGCCGACGCCAGTCGGTGAGATGGCGGTAGTATTTCGATTTGCCGCCGGCCATCCACAGCGTGCCGGCATATTGCCCGGAGGCATCGGTGACGTAGATGACGACGTAAGCGCCGTCGCCGCCGTAGTTGTCGAGCACGGTCTTGAAGGTAACCTGCCGGGCCTCCGCCACGGCGGGCGCCGCGACGACGGCGGCGAGGGCAAGCGCGGATGCAATCTTGTTCATGTCTTGTCTCCAGTGATGGGTCGTGAAGCGGTGATGGCGTGTGCCGGCCGCGGGCAGGGGATGCCCGTTCCGCGGACCACCGAGGTGGTCCGTCGGCCGAAGAGGTGGAAAAGGGGGCGGCTCGTTACTGGATGATCACTTTCGGCCTTGCCCCGGTCCTGAAGAGGCCGTTTGCCGGGGGCGTTGCCTTGATCGGGGTCGGAGCGATTTCACCGGCGGTCGTTCCGCGCCGGTTGTCGTGATCGTCGTCCTCTTCTTCGTGATCGCCGTCATGACGCTCACGCTCGTGGTCGCGGAAACTCTCGTTCTCCATTTCCACGATCTCCAGCGTCGAAGGATTGACCTTCACCTCGATCTGCCGGCCGGAGGCGTCGGTTGCGAAGATCTGGTAGCAACCGTCGTCGGTGCGGATCTTGCGGACGGTCCAGTCGCGCTCCTCCGCCATCTTCTGGATGACGTTTCGCGGCTGCCAGTCGGCCATGGGCACGTCGCAGTCGTCGTCGGCAAACGCGATGCCGCCGCCGAGACCGGCACAAAACAGGGCGGCTGCAAGGGCGTGATATTTCATTCTCGGTGTCCTCTGACTATTGTCTGGCTGGAACATGCATCGTCATCCTGACAGCGACCTGAAAGGCTGAGACTTTTTCTTTCAGCTTGTTGTCAGCTTTGGCTGATAGCGCGTTCATGTAAACACCAAGGTGAAAAGGGCGGGGAATCGTGCGCGTACTGCTGGTGGAGGATGACGGTGGGCTGGGTGCGGCGGTGCGCGACCAGATTGCCGCGGACGGACATGTCGTCGACTGGGCACGGCGCCTCGATCTTGCGGAGGACTACCTGCGCACGACCGGCTACGACCTCATCCTGCTCGACCTGATGCTGCCGGACGGCCGGGGCATTCCCTTCCTGCGCATGCGGCGGGGTGGCGGCGATACGACGCCGGTCATCATCCTGACCGCGCTCGACCAGATCTCCGACCGTATCGAAGGACTCGACGCGGGCGCTGACGACTATCTCGTGAAACCCTTCGATCTCAGCGAGCTCTCCGCCCGCGTGAAGGCGGTGGCGCGCCGCTATACCGGCAACCCCAATCCGCTCGTCGCCGTCGGCGAGTTGCAGGTCGACCTCGCCGCCCGCAGCGTGACCCGCAACGGCAAGCCGGTGCCGCTGACGGCCCGCGAATGGGTGCTGTTCGAGGCCTTCCTCCAGCATCCGGGCATGCTGCTTTCCAAGCCGCAGCTCGAGGAGCGTCTCTATTCCTTCGACGACGAGATCGAAAGCAATGCCATCGAAGTCTATGTGAGCCGGCTTCGCCGCAAGCTCGGGCACGACGTGGTCGAGACGGTGCGCGGCATGGGCTATCGGTTGCGCCAGTCATGAGGAAGCAGGCGAGCCTTCAACGACATCTCTCGCTCGGGCTGGCAATCGGCGTGAGCGTGATGTGGATCGCCGCGAGCGCGGCGGCGGCGCTCATCGTGCGGGCGGAACTCGACGAGGTCTTCGACAGCGCCATGCAGGAGACCGCCCAGCGGATACTGCCGCTCGCGGTGATCGACATCATCGGCCAGGACGACGAACGCCCGCCGCAGCGGATTCTCTCGATCCGCAAGCATGACGAGCACCTGAACTACGTCGTGCGCGACGAGAAGGGCAATGTCCTGATGCGCTCGCACGATGCCGAGCTCAACATTTTCCCGCCCTTCGAGAAGACAGGCTTCACGACCACCGAAACCCATCGGCTGTACTCCGAGGCGGCCGTGCGCGACACAGTCACCATCACCATCGCCGAACCGCTCGGCGACCGGCTCAAGGCAACGCTCGATGCGGCGATGGCGCTCGCCCTGCCGCTCGGCGCCCTGATCCCGGCAAGCTTCGTCGGCGTATGGTGGCTGGTCAGGCGCAGCATGCGGCCCGTCCATGTCTTCGGCGATCAGATCGAGCGGCGCGGCAGCGGCGATCTGACCCCCGTCGACACGGCCTCGCTGCCGCGCGAGATCACACCGATTGCAGACGGCGTCAACCGGCTGATGGAGCGGTTGCGACGGGCGCTCGAGGCGGAACGGACCTTCACCGCCAACAGCGCGCACGAGCTGCGCACGCCGATCGCCGCAGCCCTTGCGCAGACCCAGCGGCTGGTCGCCGAGGCGCCAAGAGGCCCGCTGCAGGACCGAGCCAGGGACATCGAGGGGGCACTGCATTCGCTCGCGCGTCTCGGGGAAAAGCTGATGCAGCTCGCCAAGGCGGAGGGCGGCGGGCTCATCGCTGCCAAGCCTCACAATCTGGTGCCCATTCTCTCGCTCGTCGCCAACGATTTCACCCGTGCGGCTGCGACGGCGGACCGGCTCGACCTTCATCTGCCGAAGGAGCCGGTGATGTCGCGCATGGATGCGGATGTCTTCGCGATCCTTGCGCGCAACCTCATCGAGAACGGCCTGAAGCACGCCCCCGCCGACACCCGGGTCGAGGTCTCCCTGACGTCCGGACGGGTGTTTTCCGTCAGCAATGCCGGGCCGCCGGTCGCACCCGAGGTGCTGAAGACGCTGACGCGGCGCTTCGCGCGCGGTGAAACCTCGGCCGACGGAACCGGGCTCGGCCTGGCGATCGCCGAATCCATCGCCGCCGGCGCCGGCGCCCGGCTCGAACTGCTGTCGCCGGCAAGCGGCCGGCAGAACGGGTTCGAGGCGAGGGTCTATCTCGACCGGGGCCAGGCGTAGATTCCAGGAGCGCCGGCGAGGGCAACCGTCTCAAGCTGTGGTCAAACCTCAGCGGAGCCCGTGTCGTCGGGCAACCGGGCGGCTGGTCGCTTCGAGTAAAATACGGGGCGGCAGAGCGTATACTTGCAGCACAACGTAGCCGGCAGGTGCGTATTTTCCGGCGTATGGAGGCCCTCGTTTCTTACCTCAAGGACTTGGGAATTGAACGCTTCGACGTCGACGCAACAGAGTACGAGGTTGAGGGAGGGACGTCGCGGCCTGATAGAGCGGGGGCAATGCGCCGTACTCACGAGGCAGCGCTCACGACAAGTGGTTTCGTGTGCAGGTCGAGGAAGCCATAAACGAAGCCGACGACCCAAGGACCGAATGGGTGTCCCACGAGGTGGTCAAGCAGGACATCGCTCGCCAGCGGGCCAAACTGCTGGCGCGCATCAACGGCGATAAGGCGTGAGCATCGTTTGGCTGCCGACGGCGCAAGCAGGTCTCGCCCGCGCCATAGACTATATCGCGCAGGAAAATCCCCGCGCTGCGCTCGATCAGCTCCGGGAAATTGAGCGGCAGAGTGACATGCTGGCGGACCGCCCAGAGATCGGGCGGGTCGGACGCCGACGCGGAACTCGCGAACCGGTCGTAAGTCGGACGCCCTGCATTCTTGTCTATCGCGTGCGGGCGAGACCAAAGCGCTTCGAGATCCTGCGCCTTCTTCATGGTGCACAGCAGTGGCCCTGAAGCAGAGGACGAAAACTGCCCGGAGCCTGCGCCGATCCTGGGACGTTTGAGCGGCGACGCGGCGGTTGCAGGTCGGACCTGAAACTCAAAGCAAGAGGCCCTGCGCCCCGTCGATCCAGAGCGGCGTGCCGGTGATGTGGCGTGCCCTGTCCGACGACAGGAAGACGATCGCGTCCGCCACGTCTCCGCTGGTGCCTGGCCGGCCGTCGCTCAGCGGCACCTTGCCCTCGGGATATTCGACGGGAAATGCCGTCTCTTCCGGATGGCGTATCGAGGTGTTGTCCTCAATGCTGGTCGCGATGGCGCCGGGGCAAACGACATTCACCCGGATGTAGTGGCGCGCAAGCTCCAGTGCCGTCTGCTGTACGATGGCGACCTGCGCCGCCTTGGTGGCGGTATAGGCCGAGGCGCCGGGCGAGCTGAAGGTGCGGGTGCCGTTGATCGAGGAGACCACGACGATCGCGCCGCCGCCGTTCGCCTTCATGTGTGGCACGCAGAAATGCAGGGTGAGATAGGTGCCGCGGAGGTTCACGGCAATCGTGCGATCGAATTCCGGCGGCTGCAATTCATCGATCGGCGCCCAGACACCGTTGATGCCGGCATTGGCGACGACCACGTGCGGTGGGCCGAAGCGGCCGACCAGATCCCGCACCGCCGCGCGCATCTGGTCTTCGTCCGAGACGTCGGCGACGAGCGCCACCGCACGGCCGCCACGCCGTTCGATCTCCTCCCCGACGTCCTCGAGCTCGTTCCTGGTCCGCCCGAGGAGCCCGACGGATGCCCCGAGCGCGGCGAATTGCATGGCGGTCGCCCTGCCGATGCCCGAGCCGGCTCCTGTCACCAGGACGGTCTTTCCCTGAAAATCCATGATCGTCCTCCTGCCGATACCGCCATGCCGTGCCGCGCCGCCTACTGGCCGTGCCGGCGAGGCGAGGGCTGAACCCAAAGCCTCGGGGGAAGGTTCCACGCACTCTCGTCAACCCGCGGCTGCCAGGTTTGCCGATTGCCTCTGGAATAATTTCAGCGTACGCTAAAATAGCTTGAGGACCTTTCGTGAGACAGCGTCGTTTAGCCTTCATACGGGAGGAGAAGATGACCCATCACGTTGACAATCGCCAGGTACGCGTACCCGGCAAGAAGCCAGTCTATGACGTCTCCGAATATTGCCGGCGCAACGGCATCGACAAGTCCGAGGCGCGAAAGCTGATGCAGGCGCTCGGCCAGTTCGCGACCCACCAGGAACTGACGATGAACGCCGTTGCCCGCCCGCCGAAATACCGGTAAGTCACTGCCGCTTCATGCGGCACTCGGTCAGGCTTCTCAGAGCGCGTCCAGCTCCGCGCGGTGCCGTTGCATTGCGCGGAACCGGGCGAAGTCCCGATCGTAAAGCGAGCGGGTTGCCGGGTTGGGACGCATGACGGTGACGGGACGGGCCATTGCCTCGCCCGCCTCGGCGAGCGTGGCAAAAAGGCTGGCGGCGGTCGCCGCATTCATCGCCGTACCGAGGAGAACCGCGTCTTCGCTGCGGGTGACCGCGATCTCGAGCCGGGTGACGTCGGCATAGAGTTCGACGAGAAGCGGATTGCGGACATGCCCGCCGGTCAGGTGCAGCCGTTCCGGCCCGAAGCCGCTCGCCTCGAGCGTCTCCAGGATCTGGCGCAGGCCGAGCGCTATGGCGACGCAAGCCCGCCAGTAGATCCGGCACAAACCGTCGAACGAGGCATCGAGGGTCAGGCCGGCGATCGTTCCCGTCAGCCTGTCGTCCGCAAACGGCGACCGGTTTCCGTGAAAATCGGGAAGAATGTTGATCCGCTCGCCGAAGCTTGCGCCTTCTTCCGCCCGCATCTCCATGATGCGCGCGATCACCCGCTGATGCGCGGCCGTCGTCGCACCGCCGCCCTCGGCATGGGCGAGCAACAGATGGCCGAGGAGCCCGCCCGTCGCCGACTGCCCCGCCTCGACCAGCCACTGGCCCGGAAAGATCGCCTCGAAGAAAGGCCCCCAAATGCTGCGCCCGAAGCGTGGCTCGGGTGCAAAGGCGACGAGGCAGCTCGACGTGCCGGCGATCAGCGCGGCCTGCCGCGAAAGATCGCCGGGATCTGCTGCCACCGGGCCGAGGACACCCAAGGCGCCGGCATAGGCGTCCACCATGCCGGCGGCGACCGCGATGCCGGGATCGAGACCCATTTCAGCCGCCGCCCAGGGCGACAGCACGCCGACCGGGCGGCCGACGGCAACGCCTTGCTCCGGCAACCCTCCGCGGGCGACGAGATCATCAAGGCCGATCGCCGAGAAAAAGTCCGGCTTCCAACCCTTTCCCTCGTGGGCGAGATAGTTCCATTTCGCCGTCAGCGTACACAGCGAACGGGCAGGGGAGCCGGTTGCGCGCCAGGTGAGGAAGTCCGCGAGGTCGAAGAAGAGCCCGGCGCTCGCCCAGAGATCCGGCCGCTGCCGCTTCAGCCACATGAGCTTCGGAACCTGCATTTCCGGCGACATCACCTCGCCGCAATGGGCAAGCGCCGGATGGCCCGTGCGGGTGCATTCTTCCGCCTCCGCCGAGGCCCGGTGATCGAGCCAGGACATGGTGTCAAAAACGATGCCGTCTTCCTCGGCCAGAGCGATCTTCGAGCCGTTTTCCGCGCGCAGCACCAGCGAGCAGGTGGCGTCGAAGCCGACCGCCGCAACCTGCTCGGCCGTTGTGCCGGAGGCGGCGAGCGCCTCGGCAACGGCCTTGCAGCTCGCCTGCCAGATGTCTTCGGAATCGTGTTCCCCGCGCTCGGCACCCGGCCGGCGGAGCAGGATCGGGCATTCGCACCGCGCCAGCAGACCTCCCGCCGCATCGAAGACGCCGGCCCGCGCGCTGGCGGTCCCCACATCGACCGCAATCACGTGATCGCGCATTCTGGCCTGTTTCCGTCCCTATTCTTTTGCGACAAGGTGGATCAAATCGGCCATGGCGTCAAACGTGGCGTCAGGTGCCAGTGCTTCGAGCGCCCCCCGATGGGACGCGAAATGCGCGTGCGAGCCGCCGGTGAAGGCGAAGACCGTCATGCCGGCCGCCTTGGCCGCCTCGATGCCTGCCGGGCTGTCCTCGATCACGATGCAGTCGCACGGTCGGCGACCCATCTGTCCGGCGGCATAGAGGAAGAGGTCGGGCGCGGGCTTGCCACGGGCGACCATCGCCGCGCTGAAGATGTTCGGGGCAAAGCGGTCGAGGAGCCCGGTGACCGTGAGCGACAGGCGGATGCGTTCCATGTGGCTCGACGAGGCGACGCACCAGCCGATGCCATGGGCCTCCAGCGCCTCGAGGGCGTCGATGACGCCGGGGATCGGACGAAGATCTGCCCGGAAGCGTGCAAAGAGGTCCTGGCGCAGCCGTTCGAGGAAGGCCTCGTCCATGTCGAGGCCGAACTCCTGACGGGCGGCGGCGATCACGGTGGAGAGGCTTCGGCCGAGAAACCGGCCATAGGCGCCGGCCTCGTCGATCAGCACGCCGGCGCGCGCGAAGGAGGCGACGAGCACCTCGATCGAAATCGGCTCGCTGTCGACGAGGACGCCGTCGCAATCGAAGATGACGAGCCGCTTCGCCTCCATCATCGGATCTCCCTCTTCCGTTCAGGCGAGCCTATCGTCGAAATATTTCTGCAGGGTTGCCGCCGTTCCGATTTCCCGCAGGCTCGCAAGCGCTCCGGTGAAGCGCAGGACGAAACGCGGATTTGTCCCGACGTCGCCGAAAATGTCGCCGAGGGCGAGGAAGGCCTTCGGGTCCTGCCGGGCGGCAAGCGCGGCCGTCTGGAGCCGCTCGGCATTGACGTCGTTGAAGACGATCGCCTTGCCACTGTCCGAAACACCCTCGAAATACCGGCACCAGAGGGCCGAGACGAGGGCGAGCCCGACGACGTCCAGCCCCTTCGCCAGGCGGTCGGCGGTCGAGGGAAGGATGAATTTCGGCTGGCGGTTCGATCCGTCCTGGGCGAGCCGCGGGATCGTGTCGCCGATCTTCGGATTGGCGAAGCGGCGTTCGATCAGCGCGTAGTAGTCGGCGAGGCTGGTGCCTGGAACCGGCGGCACGACGGGGATGATCTCCTCGTTTTCGAGCTTGGCGAGGAAGCCGCGGATCAGCGGGTTCTCCATCGCCTCGTGGACGTAGTGGATATCCATCAGCGCCGCCGGGTAGGCGATCGCCGCATGGCCGCCGTTCAGGATGCGAAGCTTCATCAGCTCGTAGGGCGCGACGTCCGGCACGAACGTGACACCCACCTTTTCGAGGGCAGGACGGCCGAGCGGGAACCTGTCCTCCAGCACCCACTGCTTGAATTCCTCGCAGAAGACCGGCCAGCCGTCCTCGATACCGTAAGTGTCGCGGGCAATCGCGATCTCCCGTTCGCCGGTCGCCGGCGTGATCCGGTCGACCATCGCATTCGGGAAGGCGACGTTTTCGTGGATCCAGTGGGCAAAGGTCGGGTCGGAGAGTTCGGCGAGTCCGCAGACGGTCGCCTCCGTCACTTCGCCGTTTCCGGGGATGTTGTCGCAGCACATGACGGTGAACGGCGGAAGACCCGCGGCGCGGCGGGCTTTCAGCCCCGCGATGATGAGGCCGAACACGGTCTTCGGATGGTCGGGATCGGCCGCATCGGCGGTGATCGCCGGATGGGCGGGGTCGAACTTGCCGGTCGCCGGGTCGATGAAGTAGCCGCCCTCGGTGATCGTCATGGAGACGATGCGGATCGCCGGGTCGGCCAGCATCGCGACGATCCGGTCGAAATCAGGCGCCGTGATGATGTCCACCATCGGGCCGGTGACGGTCGCGGCGGAGCGGGCGACATCCTGTTCGACGACGGTGGTCAGGAAATCCTGCGCCTTCAGCGTATCCCGCATCTTCCGGTCCGACGGCATCACGCCGGCGCCGATGATCGCCCAGTCGAGATCGCGCCCGCGATTGAAGAGCTCGTGGAGGTAGACCGCCATGTGGGCTCGGTGGAAGTTGCCCACCCCGAAATGCACGATGCCGGCCTTGAGGCTCGCCCGGTCATAGGCGGGAACGGAGGCGCTCGCGGCAATGGCGGGCAGGTTGGCGAGCGAGAGTTTGAAGGTCATGGGGAAGTCCTCGAATTGACGTGCCGGCCAAGCGTTCAGCTCATCCAGTTGCCGCCGTCGACATTGTAGGTCTGGGCGACGATGTAGTCGGCCTCGGGCGTGGCGAGGAAGATCGCCATGCCGGTCAGGTCTTCGGCGCGCCCCATCCGCCCGAAGGGCACGGCCTCTCCGACCAGCTTCTTCTTTTCGCCGAGCGGGCGGTTCTCGTATTTCGCAAAAAGGGCGTCGACGCCGTCCCAGTGCTCGCCGTCGACAACGCCGGGGGCGATCGCGTTGACGTTGATGCCGTGCTTGATGAGATCGAGCCCGGCCGACTGCGTGAGCGAGATGACCGCGGCCTTGGTGGCGCAGTAGAGGGCGACGAGTGCCTCGCCGCGGCGGCCGGCCTGGCTTGCCATGTTGATGATCTTGCCGCCCTCTCCTTTGCCGATCATCGACTTCGCCGCCGCCTGCAGCATGAAGAGCGTGCCGGCGACATTGATCGAGAAGAGCCGGTTGAAGCTTTCGCGGCTGATCTCGACGATCGGCGCAAGATCGAAGAGCGCGGCGTTGTTGATGAGAATGTCGAGCCCGCCGGTACGCGCTTCGACCGCTTTCACCGCCGCGTCGATCGAGGCCTGATCCGTGACATCGAGCCGAACCGCATAGGCGGCCGGGCCGATCTCTTCGGCGGTGCGCGTCGCTCGCTCGATGTCGATGTCAGCGATTGCGACCGTCGCGCCTTCGCGGACATAGGCTTCCGCGAAGGCGCGGCCGATGCCGCGTGCCGAACCGGTGATCAGGGCCGATTTGCCTTGAAGTCGTCCCGTCATAGGGCAAGTCCCTTCGCATCGAACTTGTGGAGATGGCCGGGCTCGGGGGTGACGAAGACCTCGTCGCCGTGGCGGACCGGCACGTCGCCGCCGGTGCGGGTGGTGAGCACGCCGATGCCCGGAACGTCGACGTGCAGGAAAGTGTCGGAGCCGAGATGTTCGGCCACCGTGACCTTGCCCTTCCAGCGACCCGTCTCGGTCGAAAGGGTGAGGTGTTCGGGGCGGATGCCGACCGTGTGCGCGCCTTCGTCGGTCGCCGTCCGGCCGGAGATCAGGTTCATCTTCGGAGAGCCGATGAAGCCGGCGACGAAGATGTTCGCGGGGCGGCGGTAGAGGTCGAGCGGAGAGCCGACCTGTTCGATGCGACCCTTGTTGAGCACGACGATCTTGTCGGCCATGGTCATCGCCTCGACCTGGTCGTGGGTGACGTAGATCGAGGTGGCACCGAGCTTGTGGTGGAGTTCGGTGATCTCGAGACGCATGGCAACGCGCAGCGCCGCATCGAGATTGGAAAGCGGCTCGTCGAAGAGAAAGCAGCGCGGCGAACGGACGATCGCCCGGCCGATCGCGACGCGCTGGCGCTGGCCGCCGGAAAGCTGGCCGGGCTTGCGGTCGAGATAGTCGCCGAGATTGAGGATGCGTGCGGCGTCCTCGACCTTGCGGACGATCTCCGCCAGGTCCATCTTTGCCATCTTCAGCGGGAAGCCTATGTTGGAGCGCACGCTCATGTGCGGATAGAGGGCGTAGGACTGGAAGACCATGGCGAGCCCCCGCTGGGCCGGCGGAGTTGCCGTCTCGTCCTTGCCGTCGATGATGATCCTGCCGCCGCTGGCATCCTCGAGGCCCGCGATCAGCCGCAGCAGCGTGGACTTGCCGCAGCCCGACGGGCCGACGAAGACGACGAACTCGCCGTCGTTGATTTCGAGGTCGATCGAGGGGATGACCGCGTGCTCGCCGAAAGATTTGGAGAGCTGTTCCAGTCTGATGCTTCCCATGATGGTCGTTCCTTACTTGACGGCGCCGAAGGTGAGACCGCGCACCAGTTGCCTTTGACTGAACCAGCCGAGAATGACGATCGGCGCGATGGCGAGCGTCGAGGCGGCCGAGAGCTTGGCCCAGAACAGGCCTTGCGGGCTCGAGAAGGAGGCGATGAAGGCGGTGAGCGGCGCGGCGTTGGTGGTGGTCAGCCGGATGGTCCAGAAGGACTCGTTCCAGGCGAGAATGATGTTGAGGAGCAGTGTCGAGGCAATGCCGGGAATCGCCATCGGCGTCAGCACGTAGACGATCTCGCCGAAAAGCGTCGCGCCGTCCATGCGCGCGGCCTCGAGGATCTCGCCGGGGATCTCCCGGAAATAGGTGTAGAGCATCCAGACGACGATCGGCAGGTTGATCAGCATCAGCATGACGGTGAGGCCGATCCGGGTGTCGAGCAGGCCAAAATCCCGGAAGAGGAGATAGATCGGGACGAGGACGGCGACGGCCGGCATCATCTTGGTCGAGAGCATCCACATCAGGATGTCCTTGGTCCGCTTCGTCGGTGAGAAGGCCATCGCCCAGGCGGCCGGAATGCCGACGAGAAGGGCAAGCAGCGTCGAGCCGACCGAGAGCACGACCGAGTTCATGAAGGGCTTCAGGTAGTCGCGCTGGGTCTGGACCGTCACGTAGCTTTCGAGCGTGAAGGAGGGCACGAGGTCAAAACCCTGGATCGCCTCGGTCTCGGTCTTCAGGCTGGTGATGATCGTGTAGAGGATCGGGAAGAAGATCAGCAACGCGACGACCCAGGCGAGGGTGGTGACGGCGATCTTGCGGCGAGTGGTGATGCTGCGTGCCATGGTCGTCTCCTCAGCGGTCGAGATTCTTGCCGACGGCGCGCATCAGGAAGAAGGCGACGACGTTGGCGAGTACGACGGCGATGATGCCCCCGGCCGAGGCGCCGCCGACGTCGTAGCCGAGGAGCGCGGTGCGGTAGATCAGGAAGGCGAGATTGGTGGAAGCGTAGCCCGGCCCGCCGTTCGTCGTGACCAGGATTTCCGCATAGACGCCGAGCAGGAAGATCGTCTGGATCAGGATGACGACCGTGATCGCGCGGGCGAGATGTGGCAGTGTCAGATAAATGAACTGGTTGAGCGCATTCGCGCCGTCCATTTCGGCCGCCTCCTTCTGCTCGGCGTCCATCGACTGGAGTGCGGTGAGCAGGATGAGGGTGGCGAAGGGCAGCCACTGCCAGGCGACGATGATGATGATCGACACCAGCGGATATTGCGCGAACCAGTCGACCGGCGTGAGCCCTAGCGCCCGGTTGATGTCGGCAAGCACGCCGTAGCCCGGATGCATGATCATGTTCTTCCAGACGAGGGCTGCGACAGGCGGCATCACGAAGAAGGGCGAGATGACCATGATCCGCACCAGCCCCTGGCCGAAGATCGGCTGGTCGAGCAGGAGTGCGACCGCGATCCCGCCGATGACGGTGACGAGGAGCACGCCGCCGACGATCAGAAGCGTGTTCCCGAGCGACTGGAAGAAGGCCGGATCGGTGTAGAAATAGCGGTAGTTGAACAGGCCCGCGAAGCTGACATTGGCCGGGTTCAGGAGATTGTAGTTCTGGAACGAGAACCAGAGCGTCATCGCCAGCGGCACGATCATCCAGATCAGCAGGAGCCCGACCGACGGCGCCATCATCATGCGCGCCAATCCTCGTGTGTTTTCCGTTGCCATGGCGTAGCCATCCTGAATTCCGAGGGAGAGGGCAGGCCCGCTCCGTCGGTTCGTTGATCCTCAATCGGGCTGTTTTCCCCCGCCCGGCGGGGGAAACGATGCCGATGTCCGCACCGCCCGGACCGCAGTCCGGGCGGCGTTGCTCTCGGGAGGTCGCGTTACTTGATGTATCCGGCGCGGGTCATCTCGCGTTCGGAGATGCTCTGCGCCTGGGCCAGTGCGTCATCCACCGACATCTGGCCGGCAAGGGCTGCCGAGAAGAGCTGCCCGACCGAGGTGCCGAGGCTCTGGAATTCGGGGATCGCCACGAACTGGACGCCGACATAGGGCACCGGCTTGACGCTCGGATTCTTCGGATCGGCCGCGTTGATGGAGTCGAGCGTCATCTTCGCGAAGGGCGCCGCCTTCTGGTATTCCGGGTTCTCGTAGAGCGAGGTGCGGGTGCCGGGGGGAACGTTCGCCCAGCCGTCCTTGGCCGCGACGAGCTCGAGATAGCCCTTGCCGGTCGCCCAGGCGATGAACTTTTCCGCTGCCTCTGCCTTCTGCGAGCCCGCCGGGATCGCAAGGTTCCAGGCCCAGAGCCAGTTGCCGCGCTTGCCGAGTCCCGTGTCAGGAGCGAGTGCGAAGCCGACCTTGTCGGCGACGGTCGAATCCTTCGGATTGGTGACGAAGGATGCAGCCACCGTGGCGTCGATCCACATGCCGCACTTGCCCTGCTGGAAGAGTGCGAGGTTCTCGTTGAAGCCGTTCGACGACGCGCCCTGCGGGCCCGCGTCGTTCATCAGCTTGACGTAGAAGTCGAGCGTGTTCTTCCATTCCGGCTGGTCGAACTGCGGCTTCCAGTTCTCGTCGAACCAGCGGGCGCCGAAGGCGTTGGCGGTCGCCGTCAGGAAGGCCATGTTCTCGCCCCAGCCGGCCTTGCCGCGCAGGCAGATGCCGTTGATGCCGTTTTCACGATCGGTCATCTTGCGTGCCGCGTCGGCCACGAAGTCCCAGGTCGGCGCGTCGGGCATGGTGAGTCCGGCCTTCTCCATCAGGTCCTTGCGGTACATGACCATCGAGCTTTCGCCGTAGAAGGGTGCGGCATACAGCTTGCCGTCGTCGCCGGTGAGGCCCGAGCGGATCGCCGGCAGCAGATCATCGACGTCATAGTCGGGCCCGAGATTGTCGAGCGGCAACAGCCAGCCCTGCTTGGCCCAGATCGGAACCTCATAGGTGCCGATGGTCATGATGTCGTACTGGCCGCCCTTGGTGGCGATGTCGGTCGTCACGCGCTCGCGCAGCACGTTTTCCTCGAGCGTGACCCACTCGACCTTAATGTCGGGGTTCTTGCTGGTGAAATCGTCCGTCAGCCCCTGCATGCGGATCATGTCGCCGTTGTTCACGGTGGCGATCGTCAACGTCTCGGCCGAGGCGATCCCGGCGAGAGCAAGGGCCGAGCAGGCGCCCAGCAACAAGGTCTTCAATGTCATGTCTTCCTCCCAAAATGAGCATTTGCGCTGTTGATGGGCAAATACTCACTTTGGTGACGAAAAATGTCAATGCAGATTCCATGCTGCAGTGCCGCACGGATCGGCCAACCCTTTGCCGGGACATGAGGATTTTTCCCTGCAGGCATGGGTGGAGGGTGCCCGCAAAAGGGGCTCCTCACCAACCGGCACTGTTCAGGTGGCGAGCTGCGTCCCGAAAATCTGCAGGATGACGGTCAGCGTCAGGACGGTCACCAGCAGCGACAGGATGATCGCGACGGAGGTCTCCTCGCCGAAATAACCGTAGCGGTTGGCGAACACATAGGCGCCCGCACCGATCGGCTGGGCGGCCATGACGACCGCGGTCGCGAACCAGATGTCGACGCCGGTGCCGACCAGGGCAAGCAGGACTGCAAGCGTGACGACAGGCTGCAGGACGATCTTGATGAGGGCCGTCGGGCCGATCCATCCGAGCTTGGCCGAGAGCGCCTGTCTGGAGATCGGGATGCGGGCGAGCCCGAGACCGAGGGCGAAGAGAGCCGTCGACCCGGCGGCATTCGCAAGGAACTGGGTGAACGACACGGCGACGCCCGGCAGGGGAATGCGCAGGAGCGCGAAGGCCGCGCCCGCGAGCACCGCCAGCGTGAGCGGGTTCTTGAGCGTCGTCGTCAGGGCGCGCTTCAAGCTCGACAACAGCCCGACATTCGTCCGGCCCGCGATATCGTGGGTGACGATGACCGTCATGATCGCCGGAATGTTGTGGAGGATGGTGGCGATCGCCGCCGGCACGGCCGCCTGCGGGCCGAAGGCGGCGACGAGGATCGGAATGCCCATGTAGCCGGTCGTTCCGTAGCACGACGCCATGCCGACGAGCGAGGATTGCGGCGAGTGGACACCGCGCGTCCTGGCAAGCACGTTGCCGGCAACATAGGCCGCGGCGATGCCGGCCAGCGTCGCCAGCACGAAGCGCCATTGCGCGAGGTCGTTCGGGTCGGCGCGCGCGACCGCGAGGAAGAGCAGCGCCGGAAGCGCGATGTAGAGGACGTATTCGTTGATCAGCTTTTCGGCTTCCGCGCTGAACTGGTTCCGGCGACCGAAGAGATAGCCGACCAGGATGACGAGGAAGACCGGGATGACGATCTCAATCATGCAACTCATGCCTTTTGTGGTTCGTCGGAAACCGGCCATCGCGATGATGCGACGGCCGGATGAAGCAGGCGGTCAGGCGGCGACCGGCCGGGCGCCGCGGCCGTCGAGGAACTGCCGGGCCATGTCGTAGACCCGGTCGGAGAACAGCACGTCGTCATCGTAGAAATTCTCGACCATCCGGCGCAGCGCGCGGTACTCGAAGGCCTTCCTCACGGTGATCTCGCGCATCAGCCCTTCGAGATGATCGCGAAAACCGGTGGCCATTTCCGAGATGCTCCCCTGGTCGTTGACACCGAGGTCATGGAAGAGCCGTTCGAGTGTCGGCATGTGCAGGCCGATGCGGTTCAGGAAGTAGCGCGACGCGCTGCTCGCGCCGAGATAGTCGGGAATGTTGGTAACCCCCATGTTCTCGCAGTCGACGATATGGCCGCTCGCCGGACGGAAGAGGCTCGGCACCAGCAGGAAGGTCTGCTCGGCGAGTCGCGCCGTTTCCGAAACGGTCTCGTCGTTCAGGTCGCCGCCGGTGATGCGGATGTCCTTCTCGGCGAAGATCTTGCACAGAAGCTCGATGGCCGGCAGGCCGGAGCGGTTGCCGAACTCGGCGAACCCGCCCTCGATCAGGTTGAAGCCGTGATAGATCGAGGCGAGCGCGTTCTGGAGGCCGAAACCGCGGTCGTTGTGGGCGTGCAGGCAGAAATTGGTTTCCGGGTAGTCGTGGCGCAGGTTCGCCGCGAGCACCGCCATCGCCTCGGGATAGATCGTGCCGAGGGAATCGTTGATCCGGACGGTCTCGATCCCCAGTGCCCGCGACCGGTCGATCTGCTGCGTGATGTTGGCGTAGGCCGCCTCGCCGATCTCGCCGCCGAAATTGTTGAGGAGGGAGACGCGGAGGCTGTCGAAGCCGAGGCGGTGGAACCGGTCGACCGTTTTCTCGAACAGGCCGTGCTCGCTGTCATGGGTGATCATGCCGAAGCTGATGGTGACGTGCTTGCGCAGCGCCTCGGGAAAGCGCTCGAACTGCACCATCAGCGGCTCGAAGCAGTTGAGCAGCAGGATGAAGGAGAATTTTTGCCCGTCGATCGCATGCTCTCGCTCAAGCCTTGCAAGCACGGCGGCGAGATCGTCCGGATCGTCGGGACCGCTCCCGAAGACCAGATCCCGCACACCCGACTTCATGATGCTGCGGATCAACGGCAGCTTGTCGCCGGTCGGGATCGAAAACATGCAGCGTTCCGCACCCTCGCGCAGGGTCTCGTCGAGAACGCCGTCTATGGTGAAGTTCGAGAAACGCGGCTTGTGACCAGCCGGAAATGTCATTCCCATGATGGGCTCCTTGGTTATGTAACGTTCGGTGGTACGATCGGAACCATCCTCCCGCATGAAGGGTATTGCGCATTGCAGCATGACGAAAATGAATTATGCTGCGCCGATATGCGAAGGAGGCATTACGATGATCGATTTGCGCAGGCTGACGCTCGAACAGATCCGGGCTTTCGTCGCGGTGGCCGAACACCAGAGCTTCACGAATGCCGCACGATCGCGGATGCGCACGCAGACGGCGCTCACGCGGCAGATCAGGAGCATGGAGGACGCGCTCGGCGAGCGCCTGCTCAAGCGTTCGCGTGGCCACGTCGAAGGGCTCACCGACGCCGGCCAGCGGCTTCTGCCCTTCGCGCTGAAGATCCTTGCCACCGTGGACGATGCCTGGACGAGCCTGCAGCGGCCCTCGGTTTCCGGCCGCATCCGTGTCGGCATCATGGACGACATCGACGTCGGCTGGCTGAACGAGCTCGTCAGCCGCTTCCGGGCGAGCCATCCCGACTGCGACGTCCGCGCGGTCTCGGATTTCTCCGCCCGGCTGGAACTTCGCCTGGAAAACCGCGAGATCGACATCGCGCTCATCAAGCAGCTCGTCCCGGCCGACGCTGTGCCTGCCGCGGGCGTTCTGCGGCGGGAAGCGCTGGTCTGGGCCGCCGGTCCCGGGTTCCGCCCCGACCCGGAACAGCGCCTGCCGCTCGTCGTCTTTCATGAGGGATGCGCCTACCGGCGCCATCTTTTGGAGAGCCTCGAGGAGAAGGGCATCCGCTCGCAGGTGGTCTACGAAGGCCAGAGCTATGCGAATGTACTCGCCGCCGTCCGGGCCGGCTTCGGCATCACCGCGCTGGCGGAGAGCCAGGTCGAGGGAGGAGGGCTTCTGCGGCTGCAGAGGCTCGGCGAGGTGGAACTGGCCGAACTCGGCATGGTCGAGATCGTGCTTCGCCAGGCCGCCGGCCGGTCGAATGCGGCCTTGAAGGCCTTCGCGCGGGCAATCGAGCTTCAGATGCCGGAAGGCGCGGCCTCCACCGTTTCCGCTTTTCCGCCTTCGGTTTCACAGTTCATCGCCCGTCCGGCTCCGGGCGGGCAGAGCCTCGTGCCGTAGTGGGCATCGAACGGCCGCACTCGATCAGAAAAAGACCCCGCGGCAGGAGAGAGCCGCGGGGTCTCGCCCCGGGAGGTCCGCAGCAGGGGGTGTGCCGCGCCCTCGGGGAAGGGATGCTTCAGACGGTCAGCTCGCGCCGTTCGAGCTCGGTCACCATGGCGAGATCGAGGATCTTCTGCAGGTTGGCGGCGTGGCGGAAATTCGGCTCCTGGCCGCGGCCCTCCTGGATCGCCGCGACGAACTTCTGGTAGTTGGTCGCGATCGGATCGACCTCGATCTCCTTCCACACCGCGAGTTCGACGTCCTCCTGCAGGCAAGCCCTCAGGAGCGAGCGATCCGGCCGGTGGATGACCTCGAGCGCGCCCTTGTCGCCGTGAATGCGCAGCCTCAATTCGTTGAGGTGGCCCGTCGCCCAGCGGCTCGCATGGATCACGCCCATCGCGCCGTTGGTGAACTCCGCTGTCATCGTGAAGCTGTCATTGGCATCGAGATCGTATTCGCCGATCCTGTTGCCGGGCGTCTTCTCGAAGGTCTTCAGTCGCGCGAAGATGTGGTCGATATCGGTCGCGGCGCCGTAACCGGCGAAGTCGAGGATATGGATGCCGACATCGCCGAGCACGCCGTTGGAGCCGTGCTTCGTCGAGAGACGCCAGAGCCACTGGCTTTCCGTCGACCAGTCACCCCAGGCCTTGGAGACGAGCCAGCTCTGGAGATAGGAGGCCTCGATGTGGCGCACCTTGCCGATCTCGCCGGCAAGCACCATCTGGCGTGCCTTCTGCACCTGCGCGACGTTGCGGTAGGTGAGGTTCACGACGTTGACGAGGCCGGCGCGTTCGGCGGCCGTCGCCATCTCGTCGGCCTTGCCGTAGGTCTCGGCGAGCGGCTTTTCGCACATCACGTGCTTGCCGGCGGCAATCAGGGGAAGCGTCGTCGGATAGTGGGCGCGATCCGGCGTGACGTTGGTCACGGCATCGAACTCGCCCCAGGCAAGGGCTTCCTCCAGCGAGGTGAAGGTGTTCGGAATGTCGTGGCGGGCGGCGAAGGCACGCGCCTTCGCGAGATCGACGTCGACCGCGGCGACGAGCTGGACATCCGGGATCGTCGCGAAGTTCATGGCATGGGTATTGGCCATGCCGCCGGTTCCGAGGACAAGGAGACGAACGGGAGCCATCAGCGGTATCCTTCCTCGCCGGCCTTGTGGAGCCTCGGGCCGCGTTCGGTGATCGGTTCGAGCGCCTTGTCGACCGGCACGTTCGGCGCCTCATGGATACCGGCGAACGCAGGCTGCGGATTGTAGGCCCAGCGGACGGCGTTTTGAATCACCTTCTGCACCGTCGCGTCGTGATAGGTGGGGTAGGTTTCGTGACCGGGCCGGAAGTAGAAGATGTTGCCGGCGCCTCGCCGCCAGGTGAGGCCCGAGCGGAAGACCTCGCCGCCGGCGAACCATGAGATGAACACCGTTTCCAGCGGCTCCGGCACGGAGAAGAACTCGCCGTACATCTCCTCGTTCTCCAGCACGAAGTTTTCCGGAACGCCGGCGGCGATCGGGTGGCCCGGATTGACCGTCCAGACGCGTTCGCGCTCGCCTGCCTCGCGCCATTTCAGGGCGCAGGGCGTGCCCATCAGCCGCTTGAACGGTTTCGAGAAATGGCCGGAATGCAGGACGATGAGGCCCATGCCTTCCCATACGCGCCTGGCGACGCGCTCGACCACTTCGTCCTCCACCGCACCGTGATCCTTGTGACCCCACCAGACGAGCACGTCGGTTTCCCTGAGCCGCGCTTCGGTGAGCCCGTGTTCCGGTTCCTGCAGGGTTGCCGTGGACGCGGTGATCGCGTCGTCCGCGTTCAGCGCCGCGGCAATGGTCGTATGCATTCCGTCCGGGTAGATGGCGCGCACCACCTCGTTGACGCGCTCATGGATATTCTCTCCCCAGACAACTGTCCTGATCGTCACGTGACTTCTCCTTGTTTCCGGAACACCGCCGTGGCGCTCCGCAATCTTGTCCACGGCGCTTAGGCTGCGCCTTTCATGAGGGCGCGGTGGAGCGCGCGACCGTTCGCGTCGAACCGGTGCAACTCGCTCTCCTGCGGTGCTATGGCGACGGTCTCGCCCGGCTTCGGGGTGACGGTGCCCTCCTGTCGTACGACCAGCGGCTCGGCCGCGCCGATATCGACATAGACGTAGCTGTCGGACCCAAGCATCTCCGAATGGACGACCGATCCCCGCCAGCGACCTTCACCAACGAGCGACATGTGCTCCGCGCGGATGCCGATCGTGTGAGCGCGGAAGTCTTCCGAGAACGAACCAGAGAGGAAGTTCATCTGCGGTGAGCCGATGAAGCCGGCGACGAAGAGCGAGTTCGGCCTCTCGTACAGTTCGAGCGGCGTGCCGATCTGCTCGACGATGCCGTCGCGCAGTACGCAGATGCGATCGGCGAGCGTCATCGCCTCCACCTGGTCGTGGGTGACGTAGATCATCGTCGTGCCGTGCATGCTGCGATGGAGCTTTGCGATTTCAAGACGGGTTGCTACGCGCAGGGCGGCGTCGAGGTTCGACAGCGGTTCGTCGAACAGGAAGACGCGGGGATCGCGCACGATCGCCCGGCCGATCGCCACGCGCTGGCGCTGACCGCCGGAAAGCTGGCGCGGCAATCGCTCGAGATAGGGGGTGAGCTGGAGCATCTCGGCGGCTTCGCGCACCCTCCGGTCGCGCTCGGCCTTGTCCTGGCCGGCGAGCTTCATGCCGAAGGCCATGTTGTCGAACACGGTCATGTGCGGATAGAGCGCGTAGGACTGGAAGACCATGGCGATGCCGCGTCTGGCCGGCGGCAGGCGATTCATCGTTTCGCCGTCGAAGGCAAGCGTGCCGGAGGTGATGTCCTCCAGCCCCGCGATCAGGCGAAGCAGTGTGGACTTGCCGCAACCGGAGGGGCCGACGAAAACCATGAATTCGCCGGAGCGGACCTCCATGTCGACGCCCTTGATCACTTCGAGTGCGCCGAAGGATTTGCGAACATCGGTAAGCTGGATGTGGGCCATGGGTCTTCCTCCTATCCCTTGACGCCGCCGGCGGTGAGGCCGGAAATGATCCGCCGCTGGAAGATCAGCACGAGCACGACCAGCGGCAGGGTGACGATGACCGAGGCGGCCATGATGGTGCCCCAGGGTATTTCGAACTGGCTGTCGCCCGACAGCATCGCAATGGCGACCGGTACGGTGCGCTGGCTGTCGGACGAGGTGAAGGTCAATGCGAACAGGAATTCGTTCCAGGCCGCGATGAAGGCGAGAAGGCCGGTGGTGACGAGGGCCGGCCACATCAGCGGCATGAAGACTTGGCTGACGATCACCCATGACGAGGCGCCGTCGACGATCGCCGCCTCCTCGATCTCGATCGGCAGTTCTCGCATGAAGGTGGTGAGCACCCAGACCGTGAAGGGCAGGGTGAAGATCATGTAGGAGAAGATGAGCGCGATCGGCGTGTTGAATACCCCGAACCAGCGAATGAGCTCGAAGAGACCGGCGAGCACGGCGATCTGCGGGAACATCGAAACGCTGAGGATGGTCAGCAGCAGCAGGCCGCGCCCGCGGAACCGGACCCTTGCAAGCGCGTAGGCCGCGGTGATGGCGAGCAGCAGCGAGATCATCACCACCAGCGTCGAGATCAGCAGCGAGTTGCCGAGATTGCGCGGGAATGTTCCCCGCGACAGCACGGCGACATAGTTGGAAAACGTGACGGATCGCGGCCAGTAGCTGACGTCGAAGAGCGCGCTGCCGGGTTTGAGGCTGGTGATGACGGCGTAGTAGAACGGAAAGACCGCGACCACGACGATGACGGTGACGAGAAGGTAGAAGGCGGATTGCCGGACGATCATGGGCATCAGCGCTCACCTCCCGACAGATTGACGCGACCGAAGCGGATGTAGAGCACGGTGATCGTCGCGATGATCAGGAAGAGCATGGTCGAGGCGGCCGCACCGTAGGCGAACTTGTCGAACTCGAAGAGGTTCTCGCGCGCCATGACCGACATGGTCTTGGTGCGGGCGTTGTTCGGCGTCAGCACGTAGATGAGGTCGAAGACCCGCATCGCGTCGAGCATCCGGAAGATGACGGCAACCATCAGCGCCGGACGGATGAGCGGCAGCGTGATCCGCCAGAAGACCTTGAGCGGGTGGACGCCGTCGATCTTCGCCGCCTCGTAAATGTCCTGAGGCACCATCTGCAGGCCGGCGAGGATCAGGAGCGCCATGAACGGCGTCGTCTTCCAGACGTCGACGATCAGCACCGCGGTCATGGCCGTCTGCGGATCGGCGGTCCAGGCGATCTTCTGGCTGATCAGGCCGAGGCTCAGGAAGATCTCGTTGAGAATGCCGAACTGGTCGTTGAGCATCCAGGCCCACATCTTCGCCGAGACGATCGTCGGGATGGCCCAGGGAATGAGAATGGCCGCGCGGACGATGCCGCGTCCCGGAAAGCGCGCATTGAGAACGAGAGCGACGACGAGGCCGAGCATCGTCTCGACGGTGACGGAGATCAGCGTGAAGCGCAGCGTGTTCCAGACGGCACCCCACCAGGCGGGATCGACGAGCAGTCCGCGATAGACGGTGCGGCCGCTCTTCAGGGTGATCCAGCTCAGATAATTGTCGAAGCCGATGAATTCCGCGGCGCCGAGATTGGTGAGGGTGGCGTTGGTGAAGCTGAAGGAAATGGTCCGGATCAGCGGCCAGCCGGCGACGAGGGCAAGCACCAGAAGCGTCGGCGCAAGAAAGGTCCATGCGGAACGGATGCGCTGGGCGCTGAGATCGGAACCGGCGGCAGCCTTGGCCGGTCGATGCAGCGCAGGGCGGTCGAGCGTGAGATTGGTCATGAGCGATCCTCGGGAACAGCCAAAGTCAGGCCGGGCGGCGGGGACGGCCGCCCGGCCCGCGGATCACCAGGAACTGCCCTTCAGTTCCGTCAGTTCGATCTCGAGCAATTCGAGATTTTCAGCCGCCGAACCCGATCCCGACAAGGTGTTGTGGACCGCGCTCCAGAACCGCGAGGAGACTTCGTTGTACTTCACCTTGGTGACTGCCGACGGCCGCGGCACGGCATCCTGGAAGATCGGCTTCCAGCGCGGCATGAAGGGCTGGGCCGCGGCGATGTCCGGGTCGTCGTAAAGTGCCTGCAGGGTCGGCAGATTGGAGTTCTCGATGGCGCGGCGTTTCTGCGTCTCCGCCGAGGTCAGGAACTTGACGAGCGCAATCGCCGCCTCCTGCTCCTCGGAATACTTGGAAACGGCGAGATTCCAACCGCCGAGGGTGGAGGAGGGCTTGTCGCCGACGGCTGCCACCGGCAGCGGGGCAACGTCGAACTTGCCCTTCACCGCGCTGTCGTCGCCGTTGCCGAGGGCGTAGGCGTAGGGCCAGTTGCGCATGAAGACCGCGTTGCCGGTCTGCCAAACGCCACGGGACTCTTCCTCCTGGTAGGAGAGAACGCCGGGCGGCGCGATGGTGCCGATCCACGACTTCGCCCGTTCGAGGGCGGCGGCCGCCTTCTCGTTGTTGACGGAAATCGTTCCGTCCGGCTCGACGATCTGGCCGCCGCCGGAGGACTTGATCCATTCGAGCGCGTCGCAGGTCAGGCCCTCATAGGCGTTCGCCTGGAAAACGAAGCCCCACATGTCCTTTTGGCCCGCCTCACGTTCCTTGTCCTGGATTTCCTTCGCGGTGGCGGCGAGCTCCTCCCAGGTCTTCGGAACGGCCTTGCCGTATTTTTCCAGCAGGTCCTTGCGATAGTAGAGTGCCGGTGCGTCGGTGAACATCGGCATGGCGACGAGACGGTCGTCGACGGTCTGCGAGGCGATGATCGAGGGGAAGAACTGGTCGACGACGTCGCTCGCCGCCTGCTTGAGGTCGATGAACTGGTCAGCGAGCTGCGGCGCCCAGATAACGTCGGTCTGGTAGACGTCGACGTCGGAATTGCCGGCGGCGAGCCAGAGCCGGTACTGCGCGAACTGTTCCGTACTCGACGGCGGCATGGTCACCAGCGTGACCTTGTGGCCGGTCTGCTTTTCGAACTCCCCGAACAGCGTGCGCAGGAAATCGAGATTCTTGCCCGTGGAATTCGCGGCCATCGAAATCTCGGCCGCCTGTGCGGAACCAAACAAGGCCATGGCAGCGACCATGGCGGCACCCAACAGCTTCTTCATGCGTCTCTCCTCCCAGAAAAACCAGAATCCAAGGCTGCATTCCAATGAAATTGAAAGCGCTTTGGTTTCGCGACTGTGGCAAAAAACCTGACGGGAGTCAAACGAGGGGAGCGCTATCGCTGCATTTGAATGTTAACCAATTGATTTTATGGATAGTTACTCGTTCGGGGGAGCAGGACGTCGTTCATGTTCGATCCGATACAGAAGTCTTGCCCCATCTGTTTGTATGGGTTTTTGTAACCGCTTTCGATTCCGTGTTGCCGCCATCTTGCGTGGGGCCGCGGGAGCGTGGGATAAGCCCTTTGACGGACGCCGATGCGAGCGGCGCCGACGCGATGTCTCCGGAGGAACCCGCCGCAGAATGAAGCTCAAGGAATTTGCCGAACACATAGGGCTTTCGCCGACCACCGTCAGCCGGGCGCTCGGCGGCTATCCGGAGGTGAACGAGGAGACCCGCGCCCGCGTCATCGAGGAGGCTGCCCGGCTCGGCTACCGCCCCAACATCAACGCCGTCAGGCTCGCCACCGGCAGGGTCGGCGCAATCGGCGTGGTGATGAGCAAGACCGGCGAATACCAGTTCACCGAATTCATGAGCGGGATTGCCGAGCGGTTGAGCGACGAGGACATCGACATTCTCGTGACGCCGATGGCCGAGCAGGACCTGCAGAGCGAGCTGCAGGTTTTCCGGCGGCTTGCCGAAAGCCGGCGTGTCGACGCGGTGATCGTCCACGCGCCGCGGCCGAAGGATGAGCGCATCGCCCTGCTGCACAAGATGCAGATGCCCTTCATCGTGCATGGCCGGTCGGAAACGACCGTGCCGCACGCCTGGCTCGACATCGACAACGAGGGCGCCGTGCGCCGGGCGACCGAGCATCTGCTCGACCTCGGGCACCGGCGGATCGCCATGATCAACGGCCGCGAGGGTCTCACGTTCACGCTCCACCGCGACGCCGGCTACCGCAAGGCGATCGAGGCGCGGGAGATCCCCTTCGACCCGAAGCTCGTGTCGCACGGCATCTTCACCGACGAAGTGGGCTTCCGCTTCGCCCGTTCCGCACTCGAGCAGACACCGCGCCCGACCGCCTTCGTCGCCGGCTCGATGATGACGGCGCTCGGCGTCTATCGTGCCGCACGCTCGCTGAACCTGAGGGCCGGCGAGGACATCTCCGTCATCGCCCACGACGACGTCTTTCCCTATCTCACCGCCGACAACATGTCGCCGTCGCTCTCGACCACCCGCTCGTCGATCCGGGCGGCGGGCACGCGGGTCGCCGACCTCCTGCTTCAGATGCTCGGCGGGCGCGATCCGACCGACATCCACGAACTCTGGCCGGTCGAGCTCATCCTGCGGGAATCGTCCCGGCCGAGGACTGCCTGATGGACATCGTCGTCGTCGGCCACGTGAACCACGATCACATCTGGCGGATCACCGAGCCGTTGCGCCCCGGCGGGCGCATCAGCTTCATCGACCGCACCCTGCGTCTCGGAGGCGGCGGCTACTATACCGGACGGCGGCTGATCGAACTCGGCCACCGGGTGACGCTGGTCGCCTCGCTCGCACGTGACGCACATGGCCTCGATGCGCTGCGGCAGCTCGCGGCACTCGGCTTCGTCACCGATCATGTGACCTTGACGGAAGGCAGGACCGAGTTCGCCGAGATCCTGCTCGATCCGGCGGGCGAGCGCACGATCCTCGGAAGCATCCACAAGGCGGCGCGCACCGTCGAACTCTCCGGACCGCTCTCGGGGGACGCCTTCTACATCAACGGGACGCAACTGCCGGACGCCCTGATCACCACGCTCGGGCGGGCGCCGCTCGTCGTGTCGCAGTTTCCGCTGCGTTCAGTGACGCCGCGTCCCGCGGACGTCATGGTCGGCTCCGTTGCCGATTTCCCGGGCGAGCGCCTTAACGAGGTCTGGGAGCGGGCGCGGGCGATTGCCGGCGATCGGCTGACCAATCTGCTGCTGACCGACGGCCCGAACAGCATCACCATTCACGACGGGCGGCAGACGACCGAAGTCCGCCTGACGGACGCGGTGACGACTGCCGATACCATCGGCGCCGGCGACAGCTTCAGTGGCGCGCTCCTGCACTATCTGCTGCTCGGTCGATCGATTCACGAGGCGGCCTCCGAGGCGGGCCGCGCGACTGCCGACTGGTTGCGGCGGCGTGACGCAGAGCGCGCCAAAATCCCCGAAACGCCGGCCTTCGAGTCCTGACAGTCCGCCTGACGTCTTTTGCAGGAGCGCTTGCGTTTGATCGCGGTCAAAGCGACGACTCGCCTTTGCCTCCACGACAGTCCTCGCGAACCGGAGGACACGATGAGCATCTACGATCTCTACTGGACGAAGCCCGTCGAAATCAGAATGCAGTGCGGGCTGACGCGAAGTTTTCGCCACCCCTACGATGCGCTCGACTTCCTCGAATCCGAATGGCCGACGCGGCATGGCGCTGCCTATCGCCGCGCCGTGCTCTGGTGCGGCCAGTCGCTCGAGACGGAGCAACTGGCGGGCCTCGCGCGCTGCTCCTTCATGACGGCGGCCCGTGAGGCCGGAATGCTCGTTCCCGGCAAGCCCGAGCGGCGGTGCGGGACGGTCGCAGCGCCACATCGCTGGTGACGTTCGACGCTTCCGGTTCCGGAGGGTGGAAGCAGTCAGGATTGCGCACGCCGATCAGGAGCAGGTACGGCGGCGCGCCGGCAGCATGAAGTCAATTGCAGCATATATTAGATAATGCTTTCGGGCGACTTCTGCGACCACCGCGAAAGGTGTAGACTTGTTGTTTACGGCAAAAACCTGCCAACCAGCGTGGGAGCGTGTTGCGCGTCCTGTCGAGCACGATCCACGAACCAGCGTCCGATCCGATCCTCTTGGATCTGAAGGACACATATGGCCAGCTCAACGTCATACACCATACCGCCAGGGGAGCGGTCCGCCAGGACATGTAAACCGAGAAAAGGAGGAGACAATGACCGAGACAAAATGGGCCATCAAAGGTCGCGAATTCATCCACTGCAACTGTGACTACGGGTGTCCGTGCCAGTTCAATGCTCGTCCCACCAAAGGCGGCTGTGACGCTGTCGGCTTCGTCGATATCGAAGAGGGATATCACGGGGATACGAAGCTCGGCGGACTGACGATAGGCATCATCGCCTCCTGGCCCGGCGCCATTCATGAGGGCAGAGGGCAGGTGGTGCCGATCGTCGACGAGCGTGCATCGCCCGAACAGCGCGAATCGCTGTTGCGCATCATGAGCGGACTGGATACCGAGCCCGGCGCCACCTTTTTCCAGGTCTTTTCGGCGACTTTTGAAAAGGTCCACGAACCGGTCTTCGCAAAGATCGATTTCGAGATCGACGTCGACGGTCGCACCGCGCGGGTGGCCGTTCCGGGCTGGGTCGAGGCGCGCGGAGAACCGATCCGCAACCCTGTCACCGGTGACGCGCATCGTGCGCGGATCAACCTGCCGCAGGGCTTCGAATACGATGTGTGCGAGGTTGGGCGAGGCTGGGGCGAGACAAAGGGACCTCTGGCGCTTTCGCTGAATGACTCGCACGCGCACTTCTCGCGGTTGAACATGACCGAAAGCGGTGTCGTCCATTGAACACGGTGACGGATACACCACTCAAGGCCGTGCTGCGGCGCGATGGACTGATCGTCGCAACGTCCATCGCGGCCCTTACCGTGCTTGCATGGGCCTATATCCTGCGGCTTGCTGCGGGCATGACCATGGGCGGCATGGACATGATGGGCTATCGCATGATCTCGAACGGCTTCGAGATGGCGATGGCGCCCGCGCAGCAGGCGTGGACGGCCGGCGATTTCGTTTTGATGTTCGTCATGTGGACGGTGATGATGATCGGCATGATGACGCCGTCGGCGGCGCCGATGATTCTCATCTACGCACGCACGGGCAGGATGGCCGCCGCGTCTGCCAAGCCCTTTGCCGCAACCGGTTGGTTCGCGGCCGGATACCTGGCTGTGTGGGGCGGGTTTGCTCTCGCGGCAACGACGGCCCAATGGGCGCTGGAACGGCTGACACTGCTCAGTCCGGACATGGCGAGCACGAACAACGTTCTGGGCGGCGTGATTCTGGTCGCAGCCGGGATTTACCAGTGGCTGCCGCTGAAGCACGCCTGCCTTTCACAATGCCAGTCGCCCCTGCTGTTCATTCAGCGTTTCGGCGGCTTTCGCCGCGGCGCGACCGGAGCCTTCAAGATGGGCGCCACGCACGGGGTCTATTGCCTCGGCTGCTGCTGGGCGCTGATGGCTCTCCTCTTCGTCGGCGGCGTGATGAATGTCGTGTGGATCGCTGCGCTCGCCGTCTTCGCCCTCGCGGAAAAGCTCATGCCGGCGGGGCGCCTGCTCTCGCGGGTGGCGGGGATCGGCCTGCTGGCGGCAGGTCTGCGCCTGCTCGTCATGTGAACTAGCGATCCATTCCTCGTGTCCCTGGCTCTCAGCGCATGTGAGGCCGATTGCCTGCCATCGCCGGCGGCACTGCACTTCCGTGCCACCATCGCCCGAGCAAGTGGTCCAGCGAAACGACGCCCGGGCCGCGGATGACGATCACCAGCAGGCAGACCGCCCATGTTCCATGCGTCGGCCAGGCGCCCGGATAGACGAAGATCTGGATGACCGCCGTCATCGCGAGGAGCGCGAGTGCCGACAGACGACTGAGGAAGCCGACGACCAGCAGCAGGGGAAAGAAATGCTCCGCCGCCGCTGCGAGATGGGCGGCGAGCCAAGGGTCGATCAGCGGCAGCCGGTATTCGTTCTCGAAGAGGTAGACGGCGCTGTCGGTGACCATCCAGCCGTCGACCTTGGTCTGGCCCGATTGCCAGAAGACCGCAGCGATCGAGGCCCGGGCGAGGAGCGCAAGAAACGAGTGGGGGATCATCTCGGCGAGAGAGACCGCCCGCGTATGGAGCGCGACGGCAGATGCGACGAATGTCATGGCAATTCCTCCGGGGCCTCTATGGCCGTGAAGAGACCGGCTTCGAAGAGGCCGGCGAGATTGGCAGGAAGATCGAAATCAGCGCTTGCTTCCAGAGCCCGGGCCGCCGCTTCGCCGAGCGGGACGCCGTCGGCGAGGCTCTGCAGAAAGACGGCGCCGCCGGGCGGCAATCGCCGCACTTCGACGAGCATTTCCGGCCGGACGACGACGGCATCCTCGCCAGTCCATGCCGCAATCGGCTCAGCTTCTGCCTCACCTGCGTTCATTGCCCATATGGTGACGACCGGGTGGGACGAACGCAGGATCGCGAGCGACGGGTGAGGGCGGAAACGCAGTGACACCAGCCTTTCCGGCGGGACTGCGGCCAGTGTAGCCGGTTCGAGAGGCTCGGCATCCGCCGCGTGATAGGCGCGGGAGCGGGCGATCTCCAGCCGCGCGACATCGGCAAGATAGGGCAGCGATGCTGCCGGCTCGAAGCCTTCGATGAAGGCCGGCAGGTCGTCGCCGTAGGCGAGCAGCAGCGGGCTCAGGGGTGGATGAGCGGCGATGAACGCGCGTGCCATGGCGGCGAAGAAATCCGCGCCGACAAGCTTTTCCACGACCGGGAAACGGCTCTGCAGGGCCGCCGTCAGCCCGACCATGACATTGTTGCGGTAGACGCCGAAGCGGCGGTCCGGCGTGCCGTTCCAAGCCGTCAGTCCTTCGGGAGGGGAGGGATCGGTCGAGACCAGCGCGGCTGAGAAGATGGCTTGTGACGTCATGACAACCTCACGACGCTCTGGCCAGCGCGGCGCGATCGAGGATGTGCCCCGCCGCTTCCGCCTCGGCGCGCAGGGTTGCCCAGTCCGGCACGTCGTTGTCCCATTCGATGAGGGTCGCGACGGGTCCGGTGCGGGCGATCGTCCGCGCGTAGAGGGCCCAGACCGGATCGTGGACCGGCGTATCGTGGCTGTCGATCAACAGCGGAGCGCCATGATCGTCGACGGTTGCCGAATGGCCGCTCAGGTGAATTTCGCGCACATGGGCGAGCGGAAAGCGGTCGAGGTAGTCCCGCGCATCGAGATTGTGGTTGGTCGCGGCGACGAAGACGTTGTTGATGTCGAGCAGGAGACCGCAACCCGTGCGGCGGACCACTTCGGCGAGGAATGCCGTCTCCTCGATCGTGCTCTCCTCGAACAGAAGATAGGTCGCCGGGTTTTCGAGCAGCATCTGGCGCCCGAGCGCTTCCTGTACCTGCGAGACGTGTTCGGCGACGGTCGCGAGCGTCGCGTCCGTGTAGGGGAGGGAAAGGAGATCGTTGTAGAAATTCTCGCCGTGGCTCGACCATGCGAGATGCTCGGAGAAACTCTCCGGTTCGTAGCGGTCGCAGAGCGTCCTGAGGCGCGCAAGGTGATCGCGGTCGAGCGGCTGCGTTGCGCCAATCGACAGGCCGACACCGTGGATCGAGAGCGCGTATTCGGCCCTGAGCTTGCCGAGGCGGGCATGCGGCGGCCCGCCGGCACCCATGTAGTTCTCCGCGTGTACCTCGAAGAAGCCGAGGGGCTGCGGGGCCGCGTCGATCTCATGAAAGTGCTCCGGCTTGAAACCGACGCCGGGACGGGGCGGTAGTCGTGAGGCTCGCATCGGTCGGTCTCCTTTTGTGGCGACGGTACCCGTCCCTCGCCGGTGCCTTCGTGCATGACGGCGAGGGACAGGGAGGCTCGGCTCAGACGGGTGCAGGGCCCTGGGTCAGCGTGCCGTGACCACCGGGCGTCTTGATCGTCTCGCAGGTTCCGGCCGGGACCAGCTTCCAGGCATTCTGCTGGTAGTCGACCTTGGATGTTCCGGCACAGGTGGTGCCGGGGCCGGCGGCGCAGTCATTCTGGCCCTTGAGGGCGATGCCGTAGCATTTTTCCTTCGCGTCGGCGGCCGCGGCCGGGGTAGCGGACGCGGCAGCAATGGCGGCGGCGACGGAGGCTGCAAGAAGCGTGGGGGTAAGCAGATTCATGTCGGGACTTCCTTGTCGTAGATTGTTGCTGACGTCGGGACGTCCATCAGGCCGGGGTGACGGAACCCATGCCGGCGGGCGTCTTGATCGTCGTGCAGGTGCCGGCCGGCACGAGCTTGAAGGATGCCTTGTCGTAGTCGATCGTCTGATGGCCGGCGCAGTCGTGCTTGCCGGCGGCGCAGTCGTTCTGGCCCTTGAGGGCGATACCGTAGCACTTCTCCGTGGTTTCGGCGGCGGACGCCGGTACGGCAATCGATGCGAGAGCCGAAGCAATCGCGCCGGTCAGTGCAAGTGTTGCGATAGACTTTTTCATCGTTCTGTCTCCTTTGAGGGTGCTGGCCGAGGATCGGCTGCAAAAGGGACTACGGTGCCGTTCGTCGATTTGTTACAGACATCGAGATTGTTTTGTTGCCCGGGCTTGTCTTCCGGCAGTGCACGAGAAATTGACCGGGATGGGAGGAAATTTGACGATTTTTTTCTTTCTGCCTGTAATAAAGGCCCGGGCCGGTGCGTAGGGGAATGAGAAGGCTTGTCGACGAGAACGCGAGAAGAGCAATGGGCCGAATGGATGCGGGCGGCGAACGCCGGCGACGGCCGCGCCTATCAGGCGTTCCTGACGGGCGTGACCCCACATCTCAGGACGCTGGCGCTCAACGGATGCGGCCGGTTCGGCGCGCCGAAGGGCGAGGCGGAAGACGTGGTGCAGGAAGTGCTGCTCGCCGTGCATCTGAAGCGCGGCACATGGGATCCGGACCGGCCGATCGGTCCGTGGCTTTCGGCGATCGTCCGCAACAAGCTGATCGACGCCTTGAGGCGGCGGGGCAGGAGAACGAATGTGCCGATCGAGGACGTGATGGACATGCTGACCGCAAACGAGACTGCCGACGCAACGACGGACCTCGGCGATGCGGAACGGCTGATTGCGCGGTTGCGGCCGCCGCAGGACGAAATCGTCCGCCTGTCGCTCCAGGGTAAGGATGCCCGCGAAATGGCAGGCCGGCTCGACATGTCGGAAGGGGCCGTGCGCGTCGCGCTGCATCGGGCGCTGAAGACGCTGGCGAAGCTATACCGGAGTGGTGTCGATGAAGACGAGTGAACTCATCTCCCTGATCGCGGCGGACGCGCCGAGCGTCCGCCCGCTCGGCCGCGCCATGTGGCTGGCCGTCGCCGCGGGGGTCTGCGCCTCGCTTCTGCTGATGCTCGCAACGATCGGTTTCCGCGACGATATTGCGACGGCGATCGAGACCGCGCGGGTTGCCTTTAAGATCGGCATGACCTTGCTGCTCGCTGTCCTTTCGACCGTGCTCGTCTTCCGCGTCGGCCGGCCGGGCGCCTCGCTGGGCGTGCAGTTGTCGGCGTTGCTTCTGCCTCTTCTGCTGCTTGCAGGCGCGGTCGGCGCCGAGCTCTACGTATCGCCGGCAAGCACCTGGGGCCGGAAACTGATCGGTGAAAACGCCGCTTTCTGCCTCTTCTTCATCCCGGTGCTTTCTGCCGCTCCGATGGTCGGCCTGATGGCCGCACTCAAGCGGGGCGCGCCCGACAATCCGACCTTCGCGGGTGCGGCGGCGGGCCTTGCCTCCGGCTCGATCGCGGCGGCGATCTATGCCTGGCACTGCCCGGACGACAGCCCGCTCTTCGGCGCCACCTGGTACATGCTGGCCATCGCGTTCGTCGTTCTTCTGGGCGCTTTGGTCGGACGACGGCTTCTGCGCTGGTAGGACTGAGACCGTATCGGCTAACTCGCAAGCGGAAAGCCGTCGGGGAGCGTTTCGAGCACATCTTTCGCCACGGGACGGCTGAACAGGTAACCTTGCGCCAGCTGGCAGTGGAAGTTCCTGAGGATCGCAGCCTGCTCGCAGGTTTCGACGCCTTCGGCCACGACCTCGAGATCGAGACTGTGGGCGAGGGAGAGAATGGCTTTCAACAGGTTCGTCGAACGGCTGTCGGTCGTCGTGCGGGAGACAAACGAACGGTCGATCTTCAGGACGTCGATCGGGAATCGGGTGAGATAGCTGAGCGCCGAGTAGCCGGTACCGAAATCGTCGATGGCGAGGGTGAACCCCATTTTCCTGAGTGCGGTCAGCGTTTCCAGAACGTGCTCATCCTCCTCCAGCAGAAGACTTTCGGTAATCTCCAGTTCGATCCATTCCGCGCGGCAACCCGTCTCCTCGAGAACGCTCTCGGCCAGTGCCAGCAGCCCGCGGGTCTGGAATTGCCGCACGGACAGATTGACCGCCACCTTCTGGACCGGCCTGTCGGGTCCGTTCCATTCCGCCGCCGCAAAGCAGGCCTCGCGGAGCACCCACGCGCCGATGTCGACGATGAGGCCGGTGTCTTCCGCCACTGCCATGAACCGGTCCGGTGACATCATGCCGAGGCGGGGATGATTCCACCGCAACAGAGCCTCGGCGCCGGAGCGCCGACCGCTCTTCAGGCACACCTTCGGCTGATAATGCAGGCACATTTCGCCCCTCCGCACCGCATGGCGGAGATCCAGTTCCAGCATCAGGCGCTCGCGGGCGTGGGCGGTCAGCTCCTTCGTATAGAAACGGAAGGCGTTTCGACCGTCGCCCTTCGCCGAATAGAGGGCCGTATCCGCGTACTGCACCAGCTCGTCTGGTTCGGTGCCGTGGTCGGGCGACATCGCGATGCCGACGCTGCACGATACGAAGACTTCCTTCCCCTGCACGACGAAACGCTTGTCGCACTTGCGCAGGATGCGCTCGGCAATCTGCTCGAGATCGTTTCTGCAGCGGATATCCGGCACGAGGACGGCGAACTCGTCTCCTCCCAGCCGGGCGACCGTGTCGACGGCGCGCACACAGGAGGAGAGCCTTTGCGCCACCCCATGCAGCAGGGCGTCACCCGCGGGATGTCCCATGGTGTCGTTGACCGTCTTGAACCGATCAAGGTCGATGACCATCACGCCGGCCATTCGTCCGGAAATCGCCGCATCCGAGATCATTCGGCGCAGGCGTTCGTTGAACAGCGCTCGATTGGGCAATTGCGTGAGCTGATCGTAATAGGCGATCTGCCGGATCTTCTGACGGGAGGTGTGAAGCTCGCTGATGTCGCGGCCGACGGCGAGCACGCTGGTGACTTCGCCCTCGGTGTTGAACTCGGGGGTCAGTTTGACGAGATGGCAGAACCGGTTGCCCGCCTCGTCCTTCCAGACGGCCTCGAATTCCTGCTCGCCGCCGGTCGTCAGCACATCCGAAAGGAACCGTTCGAAGATTTCCCCGTTTTCGCGAACGGGCAGTTGAGAAGGCCGGATACCGAGGAGGGTGTCCGCCTGCGTCCGGAGCAAGGCGCCAGCCGCGGGATTGGCGTACCGGCAGCACAGGTCTGGCCCATAGCGCAGGATCGGGTCCGACGAGTGTTCGACAAGCGTTCGGAACTCCTGCTCGCGCTTGGCGAGCATCTCCTCGATGTGCTTTCGCTTGGTGATGTCACGGGCCACGCCGAGTATGCCGATTGCCGCGCCGGATGAGTCGAAGATCGGCACCTTTCGGGTCTCCAGCAACACGTGTTCGCCGGTGTCGGGATAAACCACCCATTCTTCGTTGAGGCACACCTTGCCGGCCTCGATGGCCTCCCTGTCCTTCTGCACGAAGAAGGTCGCAAGCTCGGGTTCGAAAAGATCGAAGTCGGTCTTGCCGACGATCTCCGCCTCGGTCTTGCAGTTCAGGCGTTCGAAGGCGTGATTGCACATCGTATAGGTGCCTGCCGTATCCTTCAGCCAGACCATGTCGGGAATGGTTCGCAGTACGCTCAGGAGCCGGACGTTGGTTTCGTCCAGTTCCCGTGCTGCCTTCCGAGCGTCGGTCACGTCGCTCATCATGCCGATCCAGACAACGGTGCCGTCGGGCTGGCGTTGGGGGACAGCCTTGATTTCGAGCTGTCTCTCACCCTTGCCGGGATGCAGGATGCGTATTTCCGTGCTGCAGGGACCGAGGGTGCGGGCGGACGCCGTCAGGCAGGCCCGCATCACCGGCTGATCGTCCGGATGGCACCGGGCGAACAAGAGCTCGGCAATCCGCCCGATATCCTTCGGCAAGGGACCGATGGCATCCGCGATCTTCTCGCTTGCGTAGACGAAGGAGAGCTCGCCGCCCCCTATGCGGGCGGCGAAAAGAGCGGCCGACATCATTTCGGCCAACGAGGCGAGCTGATCCTGAAACGGAAGACCCGGACAGGATGCCGCGTCCAGCTCCAGCGTCCGCTCGCCCAGAAGTCGCGCGTAGTCGCCGAGGCATCTGGCGAGGCCGCTGACGTCCCTGCACGTCGGTGGGGCGGCGGCTGCGTCGCACCCACAGGCATTCGCGGACATGGCTTGGCATTTGGTCATGACGCTTGCTCCCCCCGACACCCGACCGTCACTTTCCGGCTATCGTCGCCGGTAATCTCGAAGAGATCGCGCCGGAGCCGCTCCTGCCGCTTCGGTCCTGCGATCCGCCTTCGGGATCTCTGACTGGTGTCGCTTCAAAACAGGATGTCATCGAGTTCACCCGTCGCTTCCGCCTGTGCTGGCTCGAAACGCTCCTTTCGGCGATATGGCCAAAGAGCCCGTCATAGATCCGGCGTTCCGCTTCCATCGTGTAGCTCGTGCGCAATCGGCAAAGGAAATCGACGTCAAGGTGCCGTCCCTCATCCTGCGCGAGCGCCGATGACGCAAGCACTGCCAGTTCCTTGCGTGCGTTGCTCCAGCGGTCAGCAAAGTCCTGGCGTTCGACGGCGCTTTCGGCCGCGGCAGCGAGTTCATGGAGCGCTCGCGGACCGCTTGCCGCCATGCCGGTCGCCCGCTCGCTCAAGCGCTCAATGACCGCTTCGAAGAGACCGATCGCCGCATTGGCGTCCTGCTCGATCGCCGCGATGCCCTCGGCGGGGCCCGTTGAGCGGGCTCTCATCAGGGCGCGCGCGATATCGCCAGCCCCGTCGAGCGCGGTGACAATTGTTCCCGCCGCGGTCGCCGTCTGTCCGGCCAGTTCACGGAGATCGTGGGTGATGACGCGGAGCGCGTGGCCTTCCGTTCCGAGCTTGCCGCACTGGATGGCGGTGTTGAGACTGAGAAGATGGATCTGGTGCTCGATGTCGGTGATTGCACGAACGCGATCGAGCATGGCCTCGAGAGCCTCGGCGACGTGGTTGACGGCCGCCTCGGTCTTGCCGCGAGTGTCCCGGAAGTCCCTGAAAAGGGAAGAGATTTCCCGCAGGTCGTCGACCATGCCGTGCAGCGCCGTGCCGCCGGACGACAGGAGTATCTCCGCTTCTTCACTGCCGGAGCGGAGCACCGTCGAGGCATCGAGGGAAAGCTGCCGGAGCGAATGGATGATGTCGCCGATCTTCTGGGCGAAATCCTCCATGGTCTCGTCAAGCTGGCTCACCTGCAAATTGCAGACGGCCGCAAAGGTTGCATCCGCAACAGGAACATCGGGCAGGCGCCCTGCAAGGAGGTCCAGCGCTAGTTCGATATGCTCGATGCGCTGACGAGTGACGTCGCCCGTCTGCAATCCGGCGATCGCCGCGCCGATCCGACTTCTGATCTGCAGCGTCAGCGACGCATGTTCCTGTGCCCGCGCCTGTGCGCTCGTGCGGTGTTCGACGATGGTTGCCAGATGCTCGCGAATGCGGCCGGAGATGGTGTTCGTGGTGTCGCCGTGGCGTCGCGAGAGTGCGGCGTTCGCGAGATGGGCCTCCGACAGCGTCTCGGCAAATCTCCGGTGCGCCTGGCCGAGCGTCGTGATCGCGTTTTCCACGCTCTGCGCGAGTTCGACCATGTCGATCGTGAAGGCGCCGAGATCCACCTGGTCGCTTAAGATGCCGGCTGCGGCGATACGCGCGTTGACGGCGACGAAGCGGATGGCGCGAACGGCATTGCGAAGTCCCGCGACAGGCGTGTCCAGGCTGCTCGCCATCGCCGTGAGCTGCGCGATGTGCTCCTGTTCGTCCGCATGTGAGGCGGTGAGTTCGCCCAGTTGCTCCCGTACCGTTTCGAGGCTCGCCGCCGCGGCAAGAAAATCGGCGCTTTCGAGTTCGGCCGGCATCGCCTGGTGGAGGTTCGATATCTCGTTCAGCAGCCCGGCGCACGTTCCGAGATGCTCGCCCATTTCGAGGAAGGTCTTTTCGATCGCCTTTCTTGGCTCGGCGAGTTCACGCGCGAGGTCGATGAGCCGGCTCGCCAGATCGCCCGCGCCCGTTTCGTCCGGCGTCGGCCGGAGTGCGATGGCGGTATTGTGGTGTCTCATGCTGCGCCTGCCGCGGATCTGGGACGGGTCCCGTTGATGATGTCGTCTGCAATGCGGTCGAGCGGCAGGACCCGCTGGACACCGCCGAGTGCGATTGCTTCCTTGGGCATGCCGAAGACGACGCAGCTCGCCTCGTCCTGGGCGATGGTCACGGCACCTGCGGTTCGCATCTCCAGAAGCCCATGAGCGCCGTCGTCCCCCATGCCCGTCAGAAGGACACCGGTCGCGTTCGCCCCGGCGCTCTGGGCGGCGGAGCGGAAAAGGACGTCGACGGACGGACGGTGGCGGGAGACGTGCGGGCCATCCTTGATCATCACGCGATAGTGCTTGCCGACGCGCTCGAGCAGCATGTGGCGATTACCGGGCGCTATGAGCGCCTGGCCGGCGGCGACAGCGTCGCCATGGGCGGCCTCCTTTACGGAGATGGCGCATAGGCTGTCGAGGCGCCGCGCGAAGGCTGCCGTGAACTTTTCCGGCATGTGCTGGACGATGACGATCCCCGGGGCGTCAGCAGGGAGCTCGCCAAGCAGCTGCCGCAACGCCTCGGTCCCGCCGGTCGAGGCTCCGATGCAGATGATCCTGTCGGTCAGCACGCCATTTGCGCGGACCGGAGCCATGGCGGGCAGAATGGCATCCGCGCTGAGCTTCGCCTCGGCCTTCACGGGCGGGGCAGGGCGACGGCGGTTACCGATGCGGGAGTGCGCCGCGGCACGCGCGACGTCGCAGATCCGCATCTGCGACTCGGCAAGGGCATGGGCGGTGTCGTATCGCGGCTTGGTGATGACGTCGACGGCTCCGGCCTCGAGCGCCTGCACGAGGGTGTCCGAGCCCTCCTCGGTCAGTGACGAACAGATGACGACGGGGATCGGCCGCTGGCTCATGATCTTGCGCAGGAAAGTGAGCCCGTCCATGCGCGGCATCTCGACGTCAAGGAAAATGACGTCGGGAACCTGATGGCGCATGCGCTCGACCGCCACGTAGGGATCGGATGCGGTCGCCATCACCTCGAGATCGGGCGCGCTGCTGATGATGTCGGCAAGGGCTTGGCGTACCGCGGCGGAGTCGTCCACGATCAGCACACGGATCTTTGCTGCCGGGTTGCTGGGGGATAAGCCGGGCACGGAATGTTACCTCAGTCCTGACGTGTTTTCGAAGACACCCGGCGCCCACTGTTTGAGCTGCAGGTTCGTGCCGATCATTGATTCCGAGTGGCCGAGGATCAGGAAACCGCCGGGGCGCAGATGGCGCACGAGCCGCGACACCACCGCTTCCTGCGTTGGTTTATCGAAATAGATCAAAACGTTACGCAGGAAGATCACGTCGACGTCGCGGTCGACGGGATAGGTTTCTTCCATGAGGTTGAGGCGCTGAAAGCGCACGAGCCGCCGGAGCTCGGGAACGATACGGACCTCCCCGTGCCAGGAGGCGGACTGCCCGCGCATGAGGTACCGCTCCTGCATGTCAAGCGGCACGGGCGCGACCATCTCAGAAGGGTAGATGGCCTGCCTACCCGCCGCGAGCATTTCCGTAGAGATGTCCGTGCCGAGAATGGCGAACTGGAAATCGTCGCCGCGTTCGACCATATCGGCCAGTACCATGGCGATGGTATAGGCTTCCGCGCCGTTTGAACTTGCGGCGCTCCACAGCTTCAGCCGCGGTTTCGCGCCCGCGGGGCGTCGTGCCGTCAGCGAAGGTATCAGCTTCTGTCGCAGCAGGACAAAGTGCTCGTTTTCGCGAAAGAAGTCGGTCTTGTTCGTGGTGACGGCGTCAATGACGTGAACCAGTTCGTTTTCGAGGCCGTTTTCGTGGAACAGGTACCGGCAGTAGTCGGTGAGCGATGCGCAATTGAGGCTGCGCATCCGCTTGCGCAGGCGACCCTCCACCATCAGCCGTTTGGCCGGCGGCAGCTTGATGCCGACATGGCCGCCGATCAGCGTCGCGATACGGCTGAAATCGGCGTCGCTGAGGCGGTCCTGTCCTGTCCGGGCCGGTGTTTCTGTAACGCGAAGTAAGGCTTGAGACATCAGGAGGTCCGATTGCGTGGGAGTGGGATGGGATCGGCGGCGGCCGCAAGCAGCTCGCGGCCCGTGGTTCAGGAAACCGCCCTCAGGCGGCGTGTGCGGGCGACGAAATCAGCATCGCCTCGCCCGAGCTGAAAAGGCGCCCGAGGTCCAGAACCGTGACGAAATTGCCCTTTCGGCGGCCAATCCCGGCGATGAATTCGGAGCGCCATTTGACGCCGATCTCCGGCGGGGCGTCGAGCTGCTCCTCATCGAGAATGCTGACCTCGAAGACCCGGTCCGTCTTGAGGCCGAAGGTAAGCTCGCGCTCGCCGACCGGAACGTTGAGCACGATGATGCGGGTGTCGGGCGTGTCGGCGCTCTTCTCAAAGCCGAGCTTCAGGCGCAGGTCGATGACCGGCACGCCCTGACCGCGCACATCGATCATTCCGAGAAGATGGGGCGGAGCGTGGGGAAGTCGCGAAATCGGATGAATTTCGAGGATTTCTCTCACCCGCTCCACCGGCACGCCGAGAAGTTCGCCGGCGATGCCGAGGGTCACGTATTGCCGTATGTCAGCCATGGGGCACGCTTCTTTCGTGTAAGTCGTTCGTCGGTCCGGCCTCTCCCCCCAAAGACTGGCAAAGAAGGGGGGAGAGGCGGCCGCCCGTGCCGTCGGCATCGGGCGGAAAGGTGGCGGAACGGATCAGGCCGAGCGCTTGAATTCCGCGTCGAGCTTGTCTCCGGCGTCCCCGAGATCGAACGCGAAGCCGCCGTTCGATTTCGACTGCCGGGTCGCGGCGAGCTGCGGGGCGGCGGCCTTCACCTTCTTCTGCAGACCGGCAACCGAATGCTCCGGAGCCGCGTGCTGCATCTGGCGCACAGCGCGGGCGGAGGAGCCTGCCGTCTCATCGAGGCGGAAGTAGCTGATCGATGCCTGCAGCTGCTCGGCCTGGGTGGCGAGCTCTTCCGAAGTCGAGGACATTTCCTCGGCGGCGGAGGTGTTCTGCTGGGTCACCTTGTCGAGCTGCTGGATCGCCGCATTGATCTGGCTGGCGCCGGCGTTCTGCTCGTTGGAAGCCGCCGAGATTTCGGCCACGAGTTCCGCAGTCTTCTGGATGTCGGGGACCAGCTTCGAGAGCATCTCGCCTGCCGACTGGGCCGCCTTGACGGTATCGCCGGAAAGGCCGGAGATTTCCTGGGCGGCAGCCTGGCTGCGTTCGGCGAGCTTGCGTACTTCGGACGCGACGACGGCAAAGCCGCGGCCGTGTTCGCCGGCCCGGGCCGCCTCGACGGCAGCGTTGAGGGCGAGCAGGTCGGTCTGGCGAGCGATTTCCTGGACGATCAGGATCTTCTCGGCAATGGTCTCCATGGCCTTGACGGCTTCGCCCACGGCCTTGCCGGAGGTCTCGGCATCGACGGCAGCTTGGCGGGCGATCGCCTGGGTCTGGCCGGCATTGTCGGCATTCTGCTTGATGTTGGCGGCCATCTGTTCGACGGATGCCGAAGCTTCCTCCGTCGAGGACGACTGTTCGACTGCGCCCTGGCTCAACTGCTCGGCCGCAGCCGACAGTTCCTGGCTGCCGGCAGCCACGTTGCGGGTGGCGGAGACCACTTCGCCGACCACTTCCTTGAGCTTGGCAACCATCTGGTTGAGGGCGTCGACCAGATCCTTGATCTCGTCGTTCGACTTGACGGAGACGGACGTATTCAGATCACCGTCGGCAACTGCACGGGCGAGGGTGACGGCGCCGGACACGGCCTTGGTGATGCTGAGGACGATCCAGAGGGCCGCGCCGACAGCGATAAGCGAAGATACCGCCAGAAGGCCGATCAGCAGCGTGCGGCTGGAGGCATAAAGTTCAGCACTCTGCTGGACCTGGCCGGCAAGCTCTTCGTTCTGTGCCTGCGCATAGGCGTTCAGCGCGTCTTGCACCTTGGTCCAGATCGGTCGGGCTTCCCGCATGACGAGGTTGGCCGCCTCCTCATTGCGGTTGACGCGCGAAAGCTCGAGGACCTTGTCGTTGATGCCGCGCATTTCGTTCCAGAGCGCCTCGAAGTCGGCGATCTGTACGAGGTCCTGTTCGTCCGCGAGCTCCTTCAGTTGCTGCAGTTCATCCTGCACCCTGCCTCGCGCGGCGGCAATCCGCTCTTCGAGAGTCTTAATTTCACTGTCGTCCGTATTCAGGATGTGTTCACGCAGATCGCGCTGAATTTTAACAGCATCCGTGAGTAGCTGATTGGTGGTGATGACCGTCTTGGCGCCAAACCCGACGATATCCTTGATCGAGGTGTTGAGGGCCCCGAGGTTCTGCAGGGCGAAGAACATGCTGACTGCAGACATTGCGACGATGAATGCGAACGTCGCTCCCAATTTCACTTTAAGTGTAAGTCTCATCGTATGATTCCCTATTCCAATTCAAGTTCAGGGGCCTTGCGACCCTCGGTTCCGAAAATTCTTTCCATATCGGGGATGATGATGAACCCGTCCTCGCGCTTGCCGATGCCCCGAACGTATTCGGGCCGCCAGCGCATGCCGACCTTCGGCGCTTCCTCGATGGAGGTCGCCTCGATGTCGGTGACATCGTGCACCCTGTCGGCCAGGATGGCGGCGATGGTGGGTTCTCCTTCGAGATTGATCTCGATGACGACGATGCGGGTGTCGAGGTCCGGCGGCGGCCGATCCATGCCGAACATGACGCGGAGGTCGGCGAGCGGGACCACGCGGCCGCGGACGTTGATCAGTCCGCTGACGAAGGGTCGTGCGTTCGGCACTTCGGTGATCGGCACGACATCGAGGATCTCGCGCACGCTCTCGGCTTCGATGGCGAAGAGCTCGCCCTGCAGTCCGAGCGTCAGCGCCTGCATTGAGGTGGCGGGTATCCGCGAACGTTCGCCGCCGGCGTTTACAGCTGCACTCTTCATGCCGCTCTCCCCGCTTGCGCTGCCCTGAGGCGGCTCTCGAAGCTCTGGCCGAACCGCACGAGATGGGTGACGTCGAGGATCAGGGCCACCGTGCCGTCTCCGAGGATCGTGGCGCCGGAGAAGGTTTCGACGTCGGCGTGAAGCTTCGACAGCGACTTGATGACCGTTTGGTTGTTACCGAGGATCTGGTCGACGACGAGACCGACGCGCTGTTCTCCGACGGCGACGATGACGACCTTCTGGTGAAGATCCGGCGGAGCATCGGTCCTGAACAGCTCGCGCAGTCTGAGGAACGGGACCAGCGAGCCGCGAATGTTGAGAAGGCTTCGGCCCTTTCCGACGGTTTCCGCCGTGACCGGCAGTTCGACGCACTCCTCGACCGCAGAGAGAGGAATGCAGTAGCGGCCGTTGCCGACGCGCACCAGCATGCCCTCAATGATGGCGAGCGTGAGCGGCAGCCTCAGCGTGACCGTCGTTCCCTCTCCCGGCTTCGAGGCGACGTCGATCGATCCGCGGAGCATGTCGATCGTCCGCTTCACCACGTCCATGCCGACACCACGGCCAGAGACGGAGGTGATCTCCCTCGCCGTCGAAAAGCCGGGATGGAAGATAAACCGGAAGAGATCCTGTTCGGGAAGTTTCGCGTCCGGCGCAAGGAGACCCGCTTCCTCGGCCTTGGCGCGGATGCGCTCCGCATTCAGGCCCGCGCCGTCGTCGGAGATCGAAATCGCGACCTCGGCTCCGGTGTGGCTTGCGGCGAGGCGAACCCGCCCGACAGCCGGCTTGCCGGACTCACTGCGGCGGTCGGGCCTTTCCAGGCCGTGGTCGACCGAATTGCGGATGATGTGGACCAGCGGATCGGCGAGCCGTTCGATCATCGTCTTGTCGAGCTCCGTCTCCTCGCCCGTGGTGAGGAATTCCACCTCCTTGCCAAGGTCGCGCGAAAGATCGTGGACGAGCCGCCGGAAGCGGCCGAACAGCGTTCCGATCGGCACCATCCGGATTCCCATCGTCGTGTCGCGCAGGCCGGACGAGAGCCGTTCCAGTTCCTCGGCGATGGTCTTCAGATTGACGTCGTTGCTGGCGTCGGCGAGCTGCGACAGCCTCGCCTGGGCGATCACCAGTTCGCCGACGCGATCCATCAGTTCGTCGAGACGTTCGGCGGGAACACGCAGGGACGAACTTGCTTTTTCGCGAGCCTCCGTCGTGCGTGCTGACCTGGCGGCAGCAGGCACGGCGACCTCCTTCGCGGCTGTCGTCGGCGCGGCCGTGGTCGCATCGGACGCCGGTGCCGGCTCTTCTTTGTCGCTCGCCTTTTCCATATCGGCTCCGAGAGCCTCGATCGACAAATCCATCCCATCCTTCAGGAAGATGAAGACGTCGTCGATGGCGTCCCGCGGGGCGGCGGTGGTCAGTTTGATATCCCAGGCGAGGTAACAGACCTCCGGGTCGATCACCTCGAGCGGCGGAACGGCGTCGGCGTTGGCGATTACCACGCATTCACCGAGACCACGCAGTTCGTCGATCAGCAGAAGAGGATTGGCGCCGAGCGCAAGCGCATCCTCCGGCAACCGGAAGCGGATGTGCCAGAGGCGAAGGGAAGGGGAGGCAGAGGGTTCCGTCTCCATCGGAGCCGTCTGTGCGGCATTGCGGTTCGCAGCCGGGACGTTGCTGACGATCTCCTCCAGCCGCGCGAGGATCGGAGACCCCTTGGCTGCGTGTTGACCGGGCTCGGCGATGAGCTCGCTGACATGATCCTTCGCGGCGAGCGCGACGGCGATCAGCGGGGCCGTGATGGCGGTCTCGCCCTTGCGGACGCGATCGAAGGCGGTTTCGAAGGCGTGGACGAAGCCGGCGACCTCGGTGAACCCGAACATGGCCCCCGAGCCCTTGAGGGTGTGCAGCGCGCGGAAGGCGCTGTTGACCAGGTCGGTATCCTGCGGCGACTGGCCGAGGTCGAGCAGGGACTGCTCGAGCTGCTCGAGCAGGTCGCGGGCCTCCTGGCGAAATGTTTCGACGGGATCGTTGGACAGCATCAGCCGGCAACCTTCCGGATGACCGACAGGAGCTGCTCGGGCACGAACGGCTTGACGATCCAGCCCGTCGCACCGGCGTCCTTCGCCTGCCGCTTGAGCTCTCCATCCGATTCCGTCGTCAGGAAGATCACCGGGACGCCGACGGAGCCCGGATGGGCGCGATATTTGCGGATGAAGTCGATGCCGTTCATCACCGGCATGTTCAGGTCGGTGACGACGGCGTCCACCTGGTTTGCCGTCGCCTTGGCGTAGCCGTCGGCGCCGTCTGCCGCCTCGATCACCTTGTAGCCGGCACCCGTCAGAGTCATTTCGACCAGCTGTCTCACGGAGGCGGAGTCGTCGATGGTTAGGATGGTCTTGCTCATGCGTCCTGCCTTTCTTTGAAGTTCGATGCCAATCCGAACGCATCGCGTCGGTCACCGTCGTCGCCTCCGTGACCGGCCAACCCGGACTCGATGAGGATCGTCTGCAGCGCCTCGGAAGGGAGGGGGGAAATCGACAGGGACTTGTGCTGCTGTTCGGCGCTCTTGCGCGCCGCTAGCAGGAGCTGCACAACGGCGACGTCGAGGCTCTGCAAATCCTGGATATCGATCGTTATGCGGTTGGAGCCCGCCATGGCCTCGCGCAGTCTCGCGCAGATGGCGCGGGCATCGCGCAGTGTAAGCCGGCCAGAAAGGGGGATCACTTCGCCCGTTTCCTGCGATGGGATAGTCGACTGGTCTGCTTTGCTTTCCATGCTCTCTTCAATGCTTTGTGGTTCAGCGAATGAGGTCACCGATCCAAATGGCCAAGGGCGATATCTTCGGAAAGATACGCGCATAGATTGTAGTTGCGGCCGAACGATGCTGTCTGAATGACGGCAGTACCGGCGATAAAGGGAAAAAAGGCCGCGGGATCTGTGTTGACGACGAGCTCAACTGGCTCCGGCGGCATCATGCCACGCCCGCGATGGATCTCGCGCGCTCAACCTCGGCGGAGATACTTCCTCCGTGGATCGACCAGCAAGGCTGGCCGATCCACGAAGAAGAATTAAATGCTCTGGTTATACGAAAGTCGAAGCGATAATTCCTGGTTTGGCAATTTTTACATTAGGTTTTGCAAAATTATTACTGTGTCTTTGCGATTTCCAGTTGCCGCTACCAGCCTGAAGAAAACCTTAATCGGATTGAACTTGCGAAAAACTGCTTCGCAGAATGGATAGGAAATTACTTATGTGGATATTGATCGCGCGTTCCGAAGGTCAGTGCAGCAGTGCACCGGCGCGGATATCAACCTGATGCGGACACATGTTCCACGCGCCGACGCGCGGAACGGGGAAGCCGGACAGGGAAGGGGTCTTCAGCGGTTACGCGCCACGGCCATCGTCGCGGACAGACGAGATGCGTCCGCGCGCCGACTTCGCCTCCTGCAACGTTTCAGTAGGAAGCTCTCCGAACGCTTCCTTATAGATGGAAGAGAAGCGTCCCATGTGGGTGAAACCCCATCTGCGGGCGATCGCGGTGATGGTGTTGCCGTCGGAGGCTTCCGAAATCTCCCGCCTGACTTCCTCCAGGCGAGCCTTCCGCAAATACTCAAGAGGGGAGCATCCCTTAAACTTCTGGAAGGCGACCTGTAGCGAGCGGGTGCTCGTACCGGCATTCCTGGCAATCTCGCCGATGCCCATCTGCGACGAAATATTGGCCATCATGAATTCGATCGCTCTCTTCACATGCCTTGGCGCCGCCGGCGAGACTGGCCGCACGAGTTGGTCGGAATATCGATGCGGGCATATCTCCAGGAGTGTGACGAGCGCCGCGCGGAAAAGCCCCCTGATCAATGAATCGGGCGGGGTGCCGGTCGAGAGGTCTGCCAGTCTCGCCCAGATGAAGGTGGCGAGCTTGACGACGTCGCGTGCCTTGCCGGCGTCGATCTCTCCGACGATTTCGAAATCCTGAAGTACGGGCGCATCCAGCAACTCGCTCAACTCACGGACCACCACGGAACGGGCGAACGCGAGGCCGAGGTGCCCGCAGTTGCCCTTGAGAAAGATCGAATCCGCCGGCTGGAAATCCACGGCGACGAGCGAGCCGGGCACAGCTGTCAGTCGAACGCGCCTGGCGGTCACCGCGAGCGCGCCCGTGAGAGGCGTGAGGATGCACAGCGACTCCGTCGGCGCGACAAACGAAACCTCGAGATCGTGACGGTTGACGTCGCTCCAGAGATCGTAAGGGCCGGCCTTGACGTGCAGGCGATCGACGGAAACGGGAGCGCCAACTTGGGTCGATTGAACGGTCACGGGCGCGATCGTCCGCCTGTAGAACACGCTGACCTCGTTGATATCGGCATTTGTGGCGCTGAAACGCGAGAGACTTGCCGTCAAATTCTTACTCTTCGTGTGTCTGCTGGAAGCCGCAATCGGGATGCTGGCAATCTGCCCGTCGGCAGGACCGCGCATCGTGCCGAGCGGAATTCTCTTGTTTCCGAAATGTGCGGTGGAACCTGTCGTTGGAGCTCGCCGTGCGAAAACGAAATGCGCTTCTTACTGAAATAGCTCGTCGATATGGGGGTCAATTTGCGTCTGGATACGTCGCCGTTGGATCAATCAAATACTGAGAGTAGCTTTAGCGCCGGAAGCTTGCGCGGTGCTCGCCATCCGTGCGTCGGTCCGCGAACGCAGACAGCATCGAAGGGTTGTCGTGCGATCGCTCCGCGCTTGCACGACGACCGGGTGAATGCCCATCAATCTTAGCGGTCGCTAAATGAGGAATTGCGACATTCTGCAATCTCTAGTATTAGGGTGCCATCCTTCTACCTCGGCAGTCCTCTCGCATGGAGGATGACGAAGCGGAGTGCCGAGCAGACTGAATGCCTTTGAGGAGGCGCGACTCCACCACCACCGATAACACGCAGGGAGGTAGGCATGGCGTTGACTTTGGAGGTTGTCGGCAAGGGGTTTCGGCTGAAAAGCGCTGACAACAAGCGGGAATTTGACGTGTCGCAGGCGCAGGCGAAGGCCTGGCAGGAGATCCTCGATCGGCGAGCACGCGAGCAGGGGCTCAAGGACTCCGATGAACTGCTGGCAAACGTGAAGGTCGCCGTTCCGGAGGCGGGCGACTCGCAGTTCAAGATCGGCAAGGACAGCAACCTGAGCGACGCCGATACGATGCTGATGATCGACGGCAATGTCCAGTTTTCGAATCCGGACCTCATCAACGCCTATCATGAGGGAAGCCTCAATCCGGACTTCGTGCTCGTCCCGACCATGAAGCCCGAAGGGGCACCCGCCGCAATCGATGCGCTCAAGCCGCCCGCTTCGACGGCGGACGACCGCAAGGCCGCGGTCAAAACATATCTCGGTCAGCATTCCGGCACTGTCGAAGAACGCACCAACGCGGCCGCCGCCTTGATGGATTCGCGCGCTGACTTCGGCTCGCCCGACGTGCAGGAGGTCCGTCTCAAGGAGATCATGGACGTCCTCGTCGAGCCCTATGAAGGCGAGGCGACCCGAAGAAGCATCGTCGAGGCGCTCAAGCAGCATTCGTGGTCATCGACCGACGGCAGAGGCCTGGACGACAAACAGGTCGACTCGCTGATCAGCGGGCATGCCCGCACCGCATACGGCATCCAATAGAGCCGGCCCCCCGATTTTGACAGGCACGAAGGGCGGCCCCGTCGCTCGTCACTTTGCATTCCGCGGCAATCTTGCCGGTTCGAAATCTTGAAAAACGGAGCAGGGAGTAGCTGATGTCATTGGTTAATTTCTTCGCACGCAACCGTTCCGAGCGCTCGGACACGACCAAGCCGTTCGAGCAGGTCGTCGACCAGTCAAAGAAAAACAGCAAGAAGAACGAGCCTCCGCCAGCCTTGCCCTGGAACGGCGGTCCATCCGGTATCGTCGAACGGCAGGTGGAACCGGGACTCTGGCCCTTCCGCATCTACGAACAGGCGGGCGTCGATCCCAAGGACAACAAGGCGCTCAACGAGCAGCTGGCGGCGACGCCCGAGCTCGACCGGAAGCCCTTCGGCAACAGGCCGCCGGCGGCAGAAGAGGCAGACAAGGCACTCGAGAACGGGGACGCGGTCTTCGTCCTGAGCCCCGAACGGCTGGATCTTCTCGAAAAGCAGCGAACGGCGCTGCGCACGGCCAACGACAAGACCAAGAGCGAGAGTGAACGCGACAAGGCCAAGGACGATCTCGTCGTCGCCATTGCCAAGGAGGTCGATCTCGCTTCGGAAAGTCTCGGCACGCCGACGTTCGGTGTCGACAAGAACGGCAACAAGAAGCTCGATGCCGGAGAGGTAAGCGATCTCATCCGTCCGATCGCCGAACGTGCGCCGGACGATCGGGTCTTCATGGACGCGCTCAATCAGGTGCGCGACATCAAGGAGAAGGAATGGAAGGCAGACGGCAGAACCAACGATCAGCTGGGACGCATCGCCAGCCTCGGCGACAAGAGGGACTATGACGCCGTCACCAGGGAAACCAAGAAGCAACTGGTCGACATCGCCCTTGCCGCCGGCGGCGAGGAGGGCGCGCAAATCACCGCGCTGACGAATCGTGCGTCGATCTATGCCGGCTATACGGCCGGTGATCCGGAAAAATACGGCGACGCCCTGAAGGCAGGAATCGAGGATGCCCTGAAGGAATTGCGCGTCGATCGCCATGTCCGCGATCTCGAGGCCGCCTACGGAGAGGGAGGCGTCGAGGGCGCCGAGAAGTTCCTCGCCAAGCTCAAGGAGAAGACCGACCCGGCTCATGCGCTTCCGAGTTTCGATACCTCCGGCAAGGCGACCGGGGATATCAAGAAGCTGCTAGACCAGTCGACCGGAGCGTTGATCGCATCGGATCCCCGGGTCCGCAAGATGATCGACCAGTCGATCGACGCCATCGGCGCCTCCGGAAGCAAGGGGGACACCAAGGCGAAGATCCGGGCGATCCAGGACCTCGGTGTCGCCTCGCAGAACATTCTCTACGGCGACGGCAAGAAGGCTGGCGCGGGCAAGGAAATCGTCGACCACATCGCCAATCGTCTCGTCGAAAAGATGAACACCGAGCTGCCCGGGCTCAACGTGCTCTCGCACCAGCGGATATTCAGCATCTTGAGCAGCGAGGACGTGAAGGGCGGCGGGACGGCGTTGCTGACCGCGATCGCGGCTCGCACGGCGGAGCTTGGAAGTCAGAAGCGCTCGGAACTCGAGGCGAAGGGCGAGCTCGGCTACAACGACTACCTCGAGCAGAACTCCGACGCCCAATGGGCGATCCGCCGCAGCATCGAGAATTTCGGCAATGTCTCGAAGGCTCAGGACGAGAAGATCACGACGCTCTACAACGAGCTCTATCACGGCCTGTCCGGCTGGAACGGCACCAAGCCCGACGACCCGGTTTCGGGTGCCACGCAGCTTGCCCGCGACATGGAGGCGATCGACAATCTCAGCCCCGAGAACAAGCAGAAGTCCCAGGATCTGGTGAAGGAGGGTGCGGTTCGCCAGCAGCTCTGGGAACAGCAGGAGAGCATCGATCTGGCGCTCAAGATCTACGAGGAGCCACTCAGCAAGGTCGACGGCCTCAAGACGGAAGCGCCGATTCCCTCGCTGTTCGGCACCGGCATCATGATGACGAAGTCGAAATCGATCAGCGAAGCGATGAAGGGTCTGCCGGACATGCCGAAGACCGAGGGTCCGGATCCCTACGCCAATGTGGAGAAAGGCACCGATCCGAACGCGACCGGTACGATCTGGGTCCAGCGCTCGGCACGGGCGCTCGCCACCTTCGCCGTCACCGAATCCCTCAAGGGCCGTGTCGGCGACATCCAGACGGCGCTCGCGGAGAACCGGGTTCAGTCCGCTTTCCTGAACGGCGGGGCCGGACTGAGCAAGGCCGAAGCCGATGCCATCGTGAAATACATCGAGGGCACAGCGGACAAGAAAAATCCGGAACTCAACAAGTTCGTCAAGGATGTGACCGAGAAGATCGGCGAGGCACGTCTCAAGGATATCGTGGCCGGACGGGTGCAGCCGACCGATGCCGAGAGAACGCAGATACGGCAGATGAGGGGACTGAAGATCGGCACGAATGCGGTCGAGCGGCTTTCCGGCGGCGGCAGTGCTATCCTGTTCGGGCGCAACCTCGACGCGCTCGGCACGACCGGCGACGACATGGTCTACTACGTGCCGCATACGATCATGATGATGTCGGCGGCCAAGACCGCATTGAGGCCCTTGCCGGCCGACGTGCTCATCAACGAACCCAAGGGACCAACGACCGCGGAAGCAAAGATCGATGCGCTCAAGGAGCGCGTCAACGCCAGCAGCAGTCTCTCCGCAAGCGAGAAGAAGCTCTGGAGCGGGGCCTTGAACTCGGGGCACTTCCTCCGCGGCGGCGGTATCGATGCCCTCTATGTCGGCGCGGACCTCAGCAACGCCATCATGCAGGGCACGGGCTGGATCGTCGGAGAGAAGGCCGACGGCGTCAAGGCGACCGGCTACGGTATCGCGACCGTCAGTGATGCCATGTTCGCCGCCGCCGGCGGGGCCGGTGCGCTCGAAGCAAAGGCCGCGAACAACGGGCTGGTTCGCCTGATGAACCGGCTGGGTCCGCTGAAGATATCGGGCGTTGCGGCGGTGCTGCAGCTTGCCGGCGCCGGCATCGTCCAGGGGCGGAGCGCCTACAACGCCGCCCATACTTACGACAAGGCCGATGCCGACGCGATTCAGGTGATGTTCGGCGTCAAGGACCGCAAGGTCGCCGAGGCGCTGGCGGAACACAACGACCTCCTCGACGAGGGCGTCATGGGCATCCTGCAGACGGTGTTTCCCGGTGACGAACATCTGATGGGGGGCGACAGGGAAACCCGCAGCGCCGACGCCGTTCTGACCGGCACCTATGGCGCCGAAGGCTATACGCGGGCGCGACTTGGACAACTCTTCAATCGCCTGACGCCGGAGCAGGCGACCGAATTGTCCGAGACCATTCGCGACATGACGGCGGACAAGGACGGCAAGCTCCCGAAAACCCAGGAGGATCTGAAATACCTCAAGCTGCCGGAGGACCCCACCAAGGTTGATCTGAGCAAATATCCGACGGTGAAATACAACGCCGAGCAGAAGCGCTACGAGGATTCAGAGACGACGATGTACTGGGACGGCAACCAGTGGTGGATGCCGCAGAAGAAGGTCTCCGCCGACGAGGCGATGCTGCCGAGCGACGATCCTCTCTGGTACCGTCCCTCGGACGGAACGCTGATGCACGAAAACGCCTATGTCTCCTATGTCGAGCCGCGCAGCACCGAAGGGTTGAAGGCGTGGCTGAGACGAAGAGGTTATCTGGAATAGGATCGTCCCTGAGAGGCGCCCGTTGGTTTCCCGACGGGCGCTCCGATCGGTGATGCCGTCGAACCGTCAGGCAACCGGAATTCCGATGTCGAGTTCGGCAAGGACCACGTCGATCTGGCGTGCCGATGCAGGGGCACCGTTGCCGTTCCGGATCTCGTCCGCGAGGCTCGGTATGTAGACTTGCCCGCCGACGTAGTGTTCGTTCAGACGCTGCGCGTCGGTATAGCGATCATCCGAACCGGCACTCGCCGGCAGCCTGGTGAGATCGCCGCCGATCTCGTCGAGCGTGTGGTGCAGATTGTCGCGCAATTTCTCCAGTCCCTCCTTCGGGATACCGTTCAGCCAGTCGATGAACCGCTCGCGATCGGCCGACTGGTCGAGCCGAAAGCCGCGGAGTTCTGCATATCTGGCGAGGATCGGCACGGGGCTGTATCCGTCGCCGCTCTGATCGACGAGCACGCCGGCGGCCGTCTCGCTCAAGCCCGACTGGGCAAGGAAGCGCTTGGAGGTATCCGTCATGTATCGGTTCGATTCGCGGGTGTCGGCGACGATCATCTGGCCGATCACCGCGGCGCCGACGATGACGAGGCCCGCCGGGCCGAACATCGTGCCGGTACCGAGTGCCGCCATGACCGTTCCGCCCGCGGCCGCGGCCGAGAGGCTTCCCATCAGCGGGTCGCCGCCCTTGAAATAGTCGAAGGCGATCCAGGCGTCGAAGCCGCCGCTCAGCGCCCCCAGGAACTTGACTGCCGGCCGGCTGCTGCTGCCGAAGTGCTTGACGGCGGTGGAGTCGGAGCGGAGCAAGTCCATTCCGCCGAGGAGTTCCGTCGTCCGCTGGCCGAGCCCGACGGCATCGATCACCACTTTGAGATTGTTTCGGAGACTCGGGGCGTTCTGGGCCGCGTTCGCGGAATTGGCGACGCTCGCCCCCGTCGCGGCAAGGCCGATCAGCCGGAGCATCTGGCCAGGACCGGTCGTGTTCGCGAAGGAGCGGACGCCGTTCGAACTCTTGAGCCCGTTCAGTTCGCCGTCGAGGGCTGCCATCTTCGCCCGGGCCTGCTCGATCGTTTCTCCGGGCGCGGGCAGGGATCTGTCGACCGCGTCTATCGCCCGGTTCATATCGGCTTCGGGAATGCCGAGCATTCGTGAAAGGCCGCCGTCTTTCAGCCCTTGAAGGCTGGCCTTCGCTTTGCCGAGGGCGGCCGGATCGCCGGTTTGCAGATCGGTGAAGGACGGAAGCACCCTATGGCGGATGATTTGCGTCGTCGCCTCTTCGGCGAGCTTCCGGCCGCGGTCGGTGAGACGGGCCTGATATCCCAGGAGGTTCAGCACGGCCGGACTGTCGAGCAGCGCCGGGTTCTTCTTCATCGCGATCTCGACGGCCATCGCAGTCTTTTCGTCCGAGAGGATCTTGCCGATCTCATCGTCAACGGCCTGTCGTTGAGACGCCAGTTCCGGCGGCAGGTTGCCGAGTGACGTCAACTGCCGCAGCAGTTTTTCGCCGCTTGCGGCAATGCTGCCTTCGAGGCGCTGCTCCGTTTCAGCCCATTCCGGACCCTTCTCTTTCTTGTAATCGTCAATCGCCTTCGTGACCTGCTCCGGGTTCATGGTGCCGCCGTGGTTCGAAATCAGCCACTGCAGTTCCTGCATATGGTTCGAATAGGTGATCACGTCCTGGTTGACCTCGGCAGACGCATACTGCTTGACCTGCGGAACGATGTTCCGGACGACGAAATCGGAAGAGGCCGGGGCACTTTCGACGGCCACTGCGATCGGATAGTCGAGACGGGACCCATTGGCGATCGCCATCGGTATGGAGTTCGGGCCGTAGCCTCCGAACCGGGCGAAGCGTTCGATGATGGCATCGGCTCCCGGGCTGCCGCTTATGCGGTCTATGATCGTCATCAGGTTCGTCTGGCCGTTCGTTCCGATCAGATCGCCGCCGATCCTTTCCTGCTTCCGGCGGTTCGCCGCTTCGATCACGGGCATGGTCGAAGAGACGAGCGCGACGGCAAGCCGCGGATCGATACCGTCCGTCAGCCGCTCGAGATTGCGCATTGTCGTTGCGGCATCGCCCTGTTCGCTGATGGCCTCCTCCGGTTGATAGTCGGCGAGAGGTTTCGATGCCCAGTTTGCTGCCTTGTCGATGAGAGCCCGCGCATCCTCGGAGCGCAGAAGCACGTGCTGGACCTCCGGCGCCGCCGAGGCGAAGGCCGAAGAGAGTTTGTGAAAAGCGTCTTCCGGGCTGCGGGAGGCATTCGCACCGTCGATGATCGTGCGGGCCTTGTCCTCGACGTCGGCACCGGCATGCGTCGACGGACGCAGGTCGATATTCAACCCCTTCGCCGTGTCCTCGATCGCCATTCGGGCGGGCGCCGCATCCGTCCAGTCCCGGTCGTAAAGGCGCTGCAGCACCACGGATCGCCGCCTTTCCGGCAGCGTCTCGACGTAGGCGCGGACATCGGTGGAAATCCCGGCGGTTGCCGCCCGATAATCGATTTTCGGATCATCGGAATACTGGATGCGGTTGCCGCGATCGTATATGTCTTCGGCGATGACGGCTTCCCCGTCCGTCTTCAGGCCGCGCTCCAGGATCGCAGCCTTGATCGCGCTGCCGGCGGGGCCTGCATCCAGCCAATCCCTGTTCATCAGCCGGAGGGCCGCCGCCTGTCTCTCGGCCGGCGGCAGGTTGTCGAGATAGGCGCTGACGTCATTCTGCATGTCCCTGCCTTCGGCGGCATAGTCGATGCCGGACGGATTGTCGGCATAGGCGAGCTTGTTGCCGCGGCCATAGAGATCATCGATGAAGGCTGCTTCGCCCTTGGGAACGCCCTTGCCGTCGATGGGACCATTGGCGACGAGCACGGGCGAGGTGAGGGGCACGATCACCACATCACTCGGCCGGATGGTTTCGTCAGTGGTCAGGCTGACGCGATTGGATGCGGCAAGATCCTCGAGGCTGACATTGTTCTCCCTGGCGATCTCCCAGAGGCTGTCGCCCTTCTCGACGACAAACGCCTTTTCCGTCATCGGGTCGATCGTCTTCGGGCCGCCGGCCGCGGCTCGCTCGCGCACGGCCTGGTTGATCTGCTCAATGAAAAAGCGGCGCTGTTCCTCTGAAACGGCAGTGGTGCGCCCGCTGGCGTCGTAACGGCTCTTGCCGTCGAGATCGATGCGGTAGGACATGGGGCTGGAATCTCCTTGGCTCTGGGCAGCACATGACAGTGCCCATCCCGCGGCACGGCACGGGAAGCGAGGAACGAGATATGAATTCAAGGCTGTAGGCGGTCGCGCAAAGGCGCAGATGCCACTATGGCGGACCTTGTTGATGGTTTGATGACAGGAGCGGGTTTCGCGCAGAGCGAGAAGGTATTTTACTCCCGAGCCGCCCCGAGGAGGCCGCGCAATACGACCGGCGCCTCCTGAAAGAGAGAAAGCTCCGCAACCATGTATTGCAGGAGGTAGGTGAGGTAGAGCACGATCAGGACCGCAAAGATCAGGTTCTTGACGGCGAGCGAAAGATCGAAGACGTGAAACTGCGGCGCCATGCGCGACAGGTAGGCGAGCATCAGATCGGCAATGAGCAACGCAAGCACGATCGGCGCAATCAGCAGAAGACCGATCTGCATGACACGGTCGAGAATCCCAAGGACGGCGAAACCTGCTCCGGAACCGAGCGCGGGCGAGAAGCTGGTGACGGGCCAAATCTCGTAGCTGCGATAATAGGTGTCGGCGAGGAGCGAAAACCCGCCTGACTTGAAGAAGAGCGCGACGAGCGCCAGGACGAAGAATGTGCCGGCAATACTGGTCTCGGTCGCCTGCAGAGGATCGACGAGCTGCGCCGAGGTCGAGCCGCGCTGCAGATCGACGAGATCGCCGGCCATTTCGGCTGCCCAGAAGGGGATGCCGAGCACCACGCCTAGAATGACACCGATAATGAGTTCCTTGAAGACCAGGCCGGTCACGACCAGGCTCGAGAATCTCTGCCCCTCCGCGAACGTCGCCGCGAAGCCCGGTATCAGCGGCAGGGCGATGGCGATGGCGACGCCCGAGCGGATCAGCCCCGTGAGCCCGAGCCGGACGAAGGCCGGGGTAATGACGATCATGCCCAGCGCGCGGGCCATCGCGATGGCCGCTGCGGCGAGCACCGGATAGATGACATCGACCAGCGAAGAGGTGGCGGAAAGAATGTCCACGTTGCCCCCTACCGCGTCAGGGCCGGGAAGATGTCGAGCGTGTTGCTCGCGAAATCGGCCACCTGCATGGCGAGCGTCGGCCCGAGCACGATCAGCGCCAGCATGACGGCGACCAGCTTGACCGCCTGCGGAAGCGTCTGGTCCTGAATCTGGGTGAGCGCCTGGATGAGGCCGACGCTGATCCCGATGACGATCGCGATGGCGAGCGCCGGGCCCGAGGCGATCAGAACGGTCAGCATCGCTTTCTGCGTCTGGGCGAGGAAGGCGGTTTGATCCATGGACGCTATCCGTAGCTGAGGATGAGGCCGTGCATCAGCCGCGACCAGCCATTGACGGCGACGAAGAGGAATATCTTCAGCGGGATTGAGATCAGCGTCGGCGAGACCATCATCATCCCCATGGCCATCAGCACCATCGAGACGATCAGATCGATGACGAGGAACGGCAGGTAGAGCAGAAAGCCGATCTCGAAGGCACGGGTGAGCTCCGAACTCACAAAGGCCGGAACGAGGATCAACAGGCTGTCGCTCTTCACGGCGGCTCTCGCTTCCTCGGACCAGATCCGCTCCGTCGCCTGCAGGAAGAACTGACGCTCGTTCTCGTCCGTGTAGCGGGTGAGGTGCGCCTGGAGCGGTGCCCGAACCTGGTCGGCGGCCCGCATCATGCTCTCCATCGACTGCACGTCGATCTGCTCGGTCGAGAGCGTCCGGTACATTTCGCCGACGAGTGGCGTCGTCACATAGACGGTGAGGATCAACGCAACGCCGTAGAGGACCAGATTGGGCGGCGACTGCTGGATGCCGAGCGCATTGCGGATCAGAAAGAGGACGATCGAGATCTTCAGGAAGCCGGTCATCGTCACCACTGCGAGCGGGATGAGCCCGATCGTCGAGACGATGACGATGATAGGAATGAGATTGGTGGTCGTCTCACCCATCTGTCGAAAGCCGCACCACGCGCACGCCGAGACCTTCTCCGATCCTGATCAGCTCTCCCTTTCCGATGAGCCGTCCGTTCGCCATGATGTTGACCGGGCTCGTAAGGCTCGGATTGGCATGAAGCACCGTCCCTTCGCCCATGCCGGCGATTTCGTTCAGCGGGAATTCGGCGCGACCGATCTCGAAGACGAGTTCGATCGGCAGATCGGCGAGCGGTTCGAACTCTTCAGGCGAAGGCGTCTCCTGTGACATGGCGGAAAATTCCCAACTTGTTTTCAATGGCTTCCAGCCGGAGGCGAAGACGAAGCCGTCTTCGCGGCGATCGAGCGCTGCAACGAGATGAGTGCCGAGGGTTGCGAGGGCATCGTGGGTACCGGATCGTTCGACGAGGACGACGTCGCCCGGGCGCAGATTCTTCAATTCGCGGAGGTTCAGTTGCTGCGTGCCCGCGCGGATCTGCACGGGCTGGACGAGACCTCCAGTGAGATTGCCTGGGGAGCGCCGGCGCTTACCCAGCGATGTTCCGATCTTCAACGCTGCCGCGGCGCTCAGGTGAAGTTCCGCCGGGAGCGGAAAGTCGCCGCCATCGATCGACCAGGCGAGCCTAAGGGGATAATCCTCCGCCGTCTCAGGCGGTCCGAGCCGCAACGGCTCGCCGAGGTGCGTCTCCAGTGCTTCGATAGAAGGCGCGAGAGCCTCCTCCAGGAGGATGTTGCGCTGCAGGGCCGTCAGCGCCGAGACATTGCCCCGGACCCCGAGTGCGGCAGAGAGCCCGTCGAGGGCTGCAGCGGGCATCATCCAGCGGCCCGGCGCTGCGCCGATGAGGAAGGCGATCTCGATCGAATCCGTCAGGCATGCGGCGCCGTCTGCCGGCACGAATGCGAGTTCTGCCGGCGGCAGCGAGAGTCGGAAGGCAACACGAACGCCCACGAGCAGGTTTATGAGGTCCACATGCGCCGCATTCACTTCCGGAAGCCACGAGTTATCCTCCGCATACGAGCGGAGTTCGGCAGCTGCTGAACTTGCCTGCGCGCTCGATCTCATCCTACCGTTTCCTGCTCCTCGGACGGATCGCCTCCTCGTCCTCGATCTCGTCGAGAACGCGGGCGCGTTCTTCGTCCTTTCGCTGTTGTTCCGCGGCGAGGGACCGTATCCGCTCGTAATGCCTGTGTTTGAGCCGGTATTCGGCTGCAAGCTGCGCCCTCTTTTCGCCTTCCTGACGTTCGCAACGCTTCGCCTGATGGATCTGCTCCTCCAGCACGCGCGCGCGGTGGTCCAGGCCCAGCAGAGCGTCGCGAAATCGCTCGAGATCCCGCTGGTCGACCGGGCCTTGCGCGAGACCGGTGTAGAGGGCCTCTTCTTCCTGCCGTCGCTGTACATCATGCGCGACGCTTTCAGCCTTTGCGCCTTCCAGTGCGCGGACGGTCTGGATATGCCGGTTGTGCTGGCGCTGGGCCTTTTCGTCCGCCCGCCGCATTCGCATCGCCCTCAGTTCGACGAGTTGTCGAAGATCGCCTTTTCGTGTCACGCAGCCAGTCCCCTCAGTTGTTCGATGGTGGCCTCGAAGGTCGAGAATTCTTCGCCCGTCTGCCTCAGGAACGCTTCGATGGCGTCATGCTTGTCGATCGCCTCGTCCGAGCGGGCGTCCGCGCCGCGCTCGTACTCCCCGACCCGCAGGAGAAGTTCGATCTCCTGGTAGCGGGCAAGCAATGTCCGTACATGGGCCGCATCATCCCGGTGCGCCCTGTCGGCGACCGTTTCCATCAGCCGGCTGCGGCTTTTCAGGACGTCGATTGCCGGGAAGAAGTTCCGCTCGGCGAGATCGGAACTGAGAACGATGTGGCCGTCCAGGATGGCCTTGGTCTCCTCGGCGACCGGATCCAGCGTGCCGTCGCCCTCGGTCAGCACGGTGTAAAGGGCGGTAATCGAGCCGCCTTGTCCCGGTCCGGCGCGCTCGAGCAGGCGGGGCAGGGCGGCAAAGAGCGACGGGGGATAGCCGCGGCGCGTCGGCGGCTCGCCGGCCGCAAGGCCGATCTCGCGCTGCGCGCGGGCAAAACGCGTAACACTGTCCATCAGGAGCAGGACGTGGCGGCCCTGGTCCCGAAAATACTCGGCGATCGCCGTCGCAGCGTAGGCTGCCTTTACGCGTTCGATCGCCGGCCGGTCCGAGGTTGCGACCACGACGACCGAACGGCGGAGCCCCGCTTCACCCAACTGGCCCTCGATGAACTCCCGCACCTCGCGGCCGCGTTCACCGATAAGGCCGATGACGATCACGTCTGCCCTGGTGCCGCGGACGATGGCCGAAAGCAGCGAGGACTTGCCCACCCCCGGCTCGCCGAAAATGCCGACGCGCTGGCCGCGCGCGACCGTCAGCAATCCGTCGATCGCGCGGATGCCGAGTTGCAGCGGCTCGCTGATGAGGTCGCGCCGCAAGGCATGCGGCGGCGGCCGGTGCGTGGGGTAGTAGGTGTCGGTGAAGACCGGGACCACACCGTCGCGGGAAAAGTCGAGAATTTCGCCGAGGGGATTGAGGACCCGGCCGAGAAGGTCGTCGCAGACGGGGATCTGCAGGGTCTTGCCGGTGGCGATGACCTCGGCGCGCGTCGACATGCCGTCGAGATCGCCGATCGGCGTCAAGACAGCCTCCTCGTCCTCGAAGCCGACAACCTCCGCCGGCACCGTCGCACCGGAAACGGGATCGCGCAGATGACAGAGTTCGCCGATCCGGACCATGGGGGCGGTCGCGTGGACGATGATCCCAGTGATGCGACGGACACGACCGTGGACCGGCCGCGTCTCGCTGCCGAGCACCCGCTCGCGCAGCCTTCGGACGATGTCACCGGGTTCGGTCAGCAGGTGTTCGTTCATGCGGGCGCGTCCGGGCGCCGGGCGCCGACCAGGGCGTCACGAATGACGGAGAGCTGCGTGTCGAGCCCGGCGTCGACCACGGCTATGGCGTTGGCGAGAACACATTTGCTGCCGTCGAGCCGCGGATCGGCAAGAACGGTAATCTTCAACGAGTCATTGGTGTGGCGCTGGCGCACGAGCTCGGCGACGCGTTCGGCAATGGCGGGCGCGACGGTAATCGTGACGTCACGCTCATGCTGGAAGGACTGGAGCGCCTGCTGCGCGAGCCTCGCCACGAGTTCGGCCTGATCGAAGCCGCCGAGCAGCTTCTCGACGATCGCGAGGCTCAGTTCGGCGATCTGCCGGTCGAGCCCCGCCATGTAAGCGTTGACGTCCGCGGTGGTCTTCACAAGCAGGGCTGCCGCCTGGCGTTCTCCTGCCAGCCGGCCCGCCTCGTAACCCTCCCGCCTGCCATTCTCGACGGTCTCACGCATCTCGGCACGCTGCCGCTCCGCCTCTGCCCTGGCGGCTTCCAGAAACGCGAAGCCTTCCAGCCAATGCTCCGCTTGCGCCTGCCGCAGGATCTTCGCGGTCGGACTTGAAGGCAAATCGTTCATGCGACCTCCTTCGAAGCTGCTCCGGCGAGGTTCTCCCGCGCAAGGCGCCTGACGATCGCAGCTCCTCGCTCTGCATCGTCCGGTTCCGAAAACGCGGCATTTTCCGCCGTCTCCTGCCAAAGACGCAGCCACGCGGCCAGAGGCTCAGGCAGGGCGGCCTGCCAGCTGGCCCAGCACTTTCGGCCGTCGGCCTCGATTGCTTGCAGCAACTGGTCGAGATTGTCCGGCGGCGGACGACTGGCAGCCAGGTCTCGATTATGGATGGCGAGACGAAAGGCGTTCTCGCCGATCCCTGACCTCATCTCCGCGACCTCGCGGCTGCGGATTTCGCCGGCGAGGACCTCGCCCCAGAACACCGCACCCGCCGCGCGGCAGTAATGATCCACTTGTTCTCGCGGCAATGCCAGGAGCTCGAGGTCTTCCTCCGGCGGGCGGGCACAGGACGAGGCGGGCGGAAGCCGATAGTGTTCGCAGAGCAGGCGTGCAAGCGGCCGCTGTACACGGCTCGACTGCTGCAGCCTCGACGCGGTCTCGGTCGAGATCGTCCCGTCATAGGCCTGCACGATATAGCGCGGGTGCACGAGGCGCGCCGGCGCAGTCTGGAAGGCCGTCCAGATGTCATCGGGGCGGCCGCCTGCGGACTCCTCTGAGAGCGAAGCATTCGTCATTTCGCCGGACCATAGGGTTGCAGGGGATAAATCTTCCGGCGCCGGCTCTGCCTGCGCCAGAAGAGATAGGCGAGGCCGCCGGCCGTGGCAGCGAGGGCTCCGATGAGCCCACCGAAGATCAGCCGGGCCTTGGCGACGCTCGACGGCACCATCCAGATTCCGAGAAACGAGGTCAGTTCCGTGGCGCGGGCTGGCTCGCTCGGCCGCTGGCTGGCAACCGCCACGACAGAGACCTTCTCGTAGGAGAGGCCTGAAATGCTGTTGGCCACCAATGTCTTGATCCGAGGGATCAGCGGATTGACGTCAAGATCGGCTTCGTGCCGGATGAACACCGAAGCCGAGGCGGGTATGGCGTTGCGCTGCAGTGGGTCGTTGTCGGGCAGAACGACGTGAACGCGGGCAGAGAGCACCCCGTCGATTTCGGAGACGGTGCGCGAAAGTTCTTCGCTGAGGGCATAGATCATCTGCGCGCGCTCCTGCACGGGCGAGGCGACGAGCCCCTCCTGCTTGAACACGGTGCCGAGAGTGGCAAACTTCTCCTTGGGAAGGCCCGCCATGTTGAGTGCGGACACCGCCTGCGCGAACTGATCCTCGTCGACGGTGACGGTCAGCTTGCCGTCCTTCTGCAAGACGCGGGCCGCCGGTATGCCCTTCGAGAGCAGGATGGCGACCATTTCGTTCGCCTCGCGCTCATCGAGATTCGTGTAAAGGTCGACGCTGCAGGCCTGCAGCGTCAGGACCATCAACGCGAGCGCCAGCCCGCGTCCGACTGCCGGGGAGTGCCGCAACGTTTTCATTGACCCTTGGTGAGCGTCATCGTCGCGCTGGTGAATTGCGTCGGCGCCCGAACGACCATCTGCGTCTCGATCGCATGGTCGAAGATCCGTCCGAGGGACTCGACGAGCCGTCCCGCGTCGCTGTCCGGCGTGCGCGTGACGTTCGCCTCGACAGGGGGCCCGCCCGGTGCGAAGGATGTTGTCGCCGGCGGTGGGCCGGAGGTGGCAGGGAACGCGGTGCTGGCGGCAAACTTGCCGGCGCGCTCGACGAAGCCCTCGAGATTGTCGATGATTGTCCGGCCGAGATCCGCCGGGCTCGCGCCGTGAGGCAGCGTCGTGGAGTTCAGCGCCGAATGCTCGAAGAGGTTCTGCGAAGCGGGCGCAATCGATTCCTGCGGGGCAGGGGATACCGGGAGTGCGGGCGTCTCTACTGGCGGAACAATCGTCATGATTCCGTCTCCTGTTGAGAAAGCGATACTACTCTTCGTCGGACAAGGCTTCGTTCAGCACTTCGTGTGCAATCTTCATCATTTCCTGCCCGATCAGCTGGCTGCCGCCGCTTGAGACCGCTTGTTGCAGCGCCTCTTCAAACTGTGCCTGGGCGGGGTCGACAGTCGGGGTCTGGGCGGATGCCTGGGTGGTCGCGGTTACCGAACCGGTCATCTACTGCTCTCCTGCTGTTTTGTTTGTCCGGGCATTGGCGGCGGTCGTCGCCCCCTTGTCGGTCAGGTCGTCAGCAACCTCCTCGCGTTGGCCGCCGCGGAAGATGCGCACGCGCGGGTCGTCCATCTGGGCGGTCGGGGGCGGCTGGACAGACGCAGCGACCTGTTCGACCATCGCAATGAATGGGGGAGGGCCCGACACCCGAAGGACCGGCGCGTTGGCGGTGGCGCGCACAGAAAAGCGGTCGTCCATGAGGCCGAGCCGGTGGATTTCAGCCATCACGGCGTCGCCGTTGGCCCTGCCGATGTTGATGATCTGCGTCGAGACTTCATCATTCGTGTTTATGTGGAGGACCGAGCCGTCGAAATACCAGACGAGCCCGTTCGCCCGCGTCAGCTTGTCGAGAAACCCGCCTGCGGTCTCAGCGCGCACGTCGCCGCGTACCTGACCGCGAATCTTGTCGGACAGAAGCACCGGAACGGAGAGGTTGCGGCCGAATTCCTGCAGCGCATCGCGAACGTCCTGATCGATGAGGACATAGCTGTACCGGCTGTCGAACCAGCCGGGGACTCCGGCGTTGGCCGGACACGTCGCCGCAAACAGAGTGATGGCAAACATGCAGAACCTCCCGCTGAGCATGACGGTCTTCATGTCAAGCGCTCCGATTGTTCGCATCAAGCCGACCAAAGCTATAACACTGGGCCGAGAGGTGCAACTCGAGGTTCAGTAAAAATGCAGGGGGCCGTTGCACGTTGAGCGCGCAAAGGCCGAAAATCCTTTCAATACAAGGTGGTAGGTGCGGTCGAAGACATGCCCGCATCCTTAGCTAAACGCAATTTCAATCGTTTTATCTCACGCGTAATTACATTGCGCAACATTATGTGATGAGTATGCAAATTGTCATTCGCCAAGTTCAACCTTAACCATTAATACACCCTGGAATGGGTGTACGTTTAGATAGGGACTGCATGCCGGCGCCGGGCATTGCCTGGAACCGGCCTCAACTTGTCAAGGAGAAGAGAATGGCTGTTTCCGGTGTAGGCGGTACGCAAACCTCGGACAATTCGATCAAGACCATGACGGATGCCTTCGACAAGGCTATCGCGAAGTCCGCAGAAATTACGAAGATCACGACCGAGAAGAAGGTCGCTCTCGACGCGGCAAAGCAGCGTCCGAACGGCTGACGAAGCCCGAGGGGTGGCTTCGGGGCCGCCCCTCATCCCCGTTGCAAAGATACGAGCTAGACCGGCGGTGCGTTGCGCGCAGCGTCGGCGTTTCGGCTATCCGGAGAGCGAGGTGACCGTTCCATGGCATCCAGTCTGATCCTCAGGAATTCAGCCGCACCCCTGACGCTCGATGTTCTGAAGGGCGTTCACAGTGGTGTCTCCCTGCCCCTGGAACGGGGTGCCTATCTCGTCGGCTCGGCGACCGATTGCGATCTGACGCTCAGCGACCGCGACGTGTCGGCGCATCATATGCGCCTGCAATTCTCCGGAACCGAGGTGATGATCGAGGCGATCGGGGCCGATCTCATGGTGGATGATACCGCCGTACCCGTCGGGCACGGCCTTCAGGTGGCGGTCCCCGTGACCGTTACGCTCGGCAGTGCGCGCCTCAACCTCTCGCGAGCTGTGCGGGAGCGAGTGCCAGCCGGACGACCGGCACGGACCTCGCACGGTTGGATGCTCGGGAGCGTAGCAGCCTTTTCGGTCCTCACCATAGCCGCCGTACAGGCCGGTGTTGCCCAGCTCGATCACAAGCCGTCGATCGCCGGACCGAGCGAGGACATGGTGACGACAGGGGCCATCGTGTCCGCGGCCCCCTCGTCTCAGGAGGTCTCGGCGGCACTTGCAACGAAGCTACGCGAGGCCGGTTTGCCGGACCTGAAGATCGAGACCGACGGCACACGGCTGTCCGTGTCCGGCGCCATCGGCGACGACGCGCGCAAGAATTGGGGCGAAGTGCAGGCGTGGTTCGATCGCTCCTACGGCACCAGTTACGTCCTGAACAGCCTGGTCGGCGAGGCGGCACCGCGAAGCGCCCCGAAGTTTCACCTGCAGGCGATCTGGTTCGGGGAGCCCCCCTATGCGATCGGCGCCGACGGCGCGCGCCTCTACAAGGGGGCGGCACTCGAAGACGGCTGGTACATCAAGGATATCCGGGACGGCAGCCTGACGGCCGCGCGGCAGGGTGAGGAATTCGTCCTGCGCTTCTAGCGGTGCGACGAGAGGGACAGCAAGATGAGCATCGACGTCCGCCGACACGACAATCGCAGCCGCGGTCAGGCACAGGCGGTGTCGTTGCGGCCGGACGCCGTCGGCCGTACCCAGTCGCAGGAGTTCGACGCGCGACTCCTCCAGTCGATCCGTCAGGCGCGCCGGAAGACATCGTCCGGCAAGATAGGGACAGAGGCGAGCGAGCAGGCGAGGCTTTCGAGCGCGACACTGTTCGACCTGTCACGCTCCCAGGAACTGCTGACCTACATCGTCCGGGAGGTCGTGCCCGGACTGGACCTCGAGGAGGACATCGCCAAACTCACCGTATCGATGCTGACGGACGAGATCGAAACCAGACGCGATCTCCAGCACCGGCTCATGCAGGCACAACGCAGTTGACGCAACGACGCGCGGACAGCCTCGAATTCCTCCATGCACTCGGTTCACTCTACTGTCGGGCCGGGCACCACAAGCGCGGACTGGTGTTTCTTCTGCTGGCCGCGAGAATGGCGCCGAACGACCTTGCCGTGCTGCATTCGCTGGCGGAGGCGTTCGTCGCGACCGGCGCCGTCCCGCGCGCGCTCGCAGCCATCGAGCGGATCGAAGACCTCTCCGATGACATCAACCCTGCCATTCTGCGGCTGAAGAGCCATGCGCGATGGGAACGCGGCGAGAAGGAAGAGGCCCGAGACGCCTTTGAGGCCTATCTTCAGGCGAGGGTGGCGGAATGAGCGCGCTTGCGACAGTCAACCAGTTCGCCCGGGCGGCGTCACGGCGGTCCGACATTGTCGTCGCGGCGGTGGTGATGCTGGCGATCACCATGATGATCGTTCCGATGCCGACGATGCTCGTCGATGTGCTGATCGGCTTCAACTTCTTCTACAGCCTGCTCATTCTCGTCGGCGCGCTCTATATATCGACCCCGGCGCAATTCTCCTCGCTGCCTTCGATCATCCTGCTTGGAACGCTCTTCCGGCTAGCCCTCGCGATCACCACCACGCGGCTGATCCTGACGGATGCGGATGCCGGGCAGATCGTCGCGGCCTTCGGATCCTTCGTCGTCGGCGGTGACGTCCTCGTCGGGCTTATCGTGTTCCTGATCATCACCATCGCCCAGTTCGTTGTCATCACCAAGGGGGCGGAGCGCGTCGCCGAGGTGGGCGCGCGCTTCGCGCTCGATGCGATGCCCGGCAAACAGATGAGCATCGACAACGAGGCGCGCAGCGGAGACATCGACCAGCAGGAGGCGCGCCGGAAACGTGACGACCTGGAGCGGGAGAGCCAGTTCTACGGCGCGATGGACGGCGCGATGAAATTCGTCAAGGGCGACGCAGTGGCGGGATTGATCATCATCGCGATCAACCTCGCCGGCGGGCTGACGATTGGCTCCTTCCAGCGTGGCCTGACGGTCGGCGAGGCGGCCCACACCTATTCGCTTCTGACGGTCGGCGACGGTCTCATTTCCCAGATCCCGGCACTCATGATGGCCGTGGCCGCCGGGGCCGTCGTCACGCGTGTGCCGTCGGCCGAGCGCCCGCAGGATCTGGGCTCCGAAATCCTCGGGCAACTCGCCGCGAGCGACCGCGCACTGGCGCTGGCCGCGGCGATCCTGTTCGGCTTCGGCCTGGTTCCGGGCTTTCCGCTTGCGGTCTTCTGGGCTCTGGCGGGCCTGGCCGGCCTGCTCGCCTATGTGGCGCGCAGACGCCTGCACGGCACCGCAGAGCTTGCTGACGCCGATCCGCCGCGGCGCGAGGCGGCGCGCACCGTTTCCTCCGGCGGACGTGTCGTCGATCATATTGCGGGAACCTTGCCGGATGCCGCAAAGCCGGCGGGAGTGGCGCAGAGACTGATCCTCACGATGGGCGAGGGGCTCGCCGAACGCTTCCCGCAACCGTTGTTCGCCGAACGGACGGAGGGGCTTGCGGCAACCATTCTCGAAGACCTCGGCATCGTGGTCCCGGCGATCGGGCGGCAGATGGATCCGCGCCTTGCGTCGGCCGAGTTTCGCATCGATTTCGAGGCTGTTCCCGTCGTCGACGGTGTGCTCCTGCTCGATCATCTGATGGTCTGGGAGGAGGCTGTCGACCTCGACATCATGTCTATCCCCTACGTGACCCAATCCGACCTCATGGGGCTGAAGCTCGTCTGGGTCGACCGGTCGCATGCGGCAGCACTCGATGCCGCCGGTATCGGCTACTGCGAACCGGAGGACGTGGTGATGACGCTGATCGAGCGCGTCATGCGCCGTTATGCGCCCGATTTCATCGATGCGCAGGAGGTCCGTGCACTTCTCGCCCGGCTGGAGGAGCCCTTCGGCGATCTGATCAGGGAAGTCCGGGACGTGGTGTCTGTGCAGAAACTTGCGGAGCTGCTGCGCAGGCTCGTCGAGGAAGATGTTCCGATCACCAATATGCGCATCATTCTCCAGACGGTTGCCGAGAGGGCATCGCAAATTCAGAACCTGCAGGCGTTGGCTGACCATGTGCGGGCGAGCCTCGGCCGGCAGATATGCTTCCGGCTCGCCGACCGCAACCGGATCGTCTCCGCCTATCTTCTGACACGGCCTTTCGAGGACGAACTGAGAGCTGCAGTCGAAAGAAGCGGTGGTCCGGGCGCGACCGTACCGGATCGACTGGCGGCGCAGATCGTCGACGAGCTGAAGACAAGGCGGGAACAGGCACCGGGGCAGCCGCATCATCATCCTGCGATTCTTGCTTCCATGGACGTCCGCCGGCACATCCGAAACCTCCTGATGCGCCACGACCTCCAGATCCCGGTGCTGTCGTACCAGGAAATCGCCGCAGAGTTCAGCGTCCAGTGCCTTGGCTACATCGCGCTTCCGGTGTCCGGAACGCCTGAACTCGGAAGCGAAGGACGCGCATGAGACCGTCGATCGACACCACAAATTAGAAGACACGTCTTGCTCGCGCGGAGGAGCGCGGGGAGGGGAACAAATAGGGAGTGGGATGCGAGTTTTGCGAAGCCTTCGCTTCTTGGCGACGAGGGGACTCTTTCGGTTTGTCTTTCTGACCGCGTTCGCGGTCCATTGGGCGCTGTCTTCGGCCAGCGCCCAGGTGAAGGTGGACGCCATCAACGGTCAGGTTCTGGACCTCAACGTCGGTGAGGGCACGATCCTTCGCTTCGACGAACCGGTCGAGTCGGTGTTCCTCGCCGATACCGCGATTGCCGACGTACGCGTCGTCTCGCCCGGCGTCGTCTACATCTATGCGACCAAGACGGGCGACACTAATCTGATCGCTCTCAGCGCCGACCAGACGACGCGCGGCACCGTCCAGGTCCATGTCTCCGGCAATCCGAGACCTGCGCAAGAGTCGGCGCTTGCGCTGCAGCCGAACACCCGCGTCGACATCAGCCTGTTCGGCGGACAGTTTGTCGGAACCGGGCAGACGCGGAATGTCGGTGAGGCCATGGATATGGAAAGCGTCCTGCAGAGCTATTCGACGCCAGAGAGGCCGGCGCTCAACAACACGACGTTCGCGGGCTCCAATCAGGTCAATATTCGCGTCCGGTTCGCCGAAGTCGCCCGCAACGAACTGACTCGCTTCGGCATTGACTGGAGCCTCTTCGTCAACAGCGGCTCTTTCTCTTTCGGTCTCGTTCGCACCGGCGGTGCCAGCAATGAAGACGATAGCGGGATCGCCATCGGTGCCCGAGGCGACCATGTCAACGTCAACGTCCTGCTCGATGCACTGCAGGCAAACGGCATCCTGACGATCCTCGCCGAGCCCAATATCACTGCCGTCACCGGCCAGACTGCGAGCTTCCTCGCAGGGGGGGAAATACCTGTGCCGGTGCCGACGGACAACGGCCAGGTCGGCATCGAATACAAGCAGTTCGGGGTCTCACTGCAGTTCACGCCGACGCTGCTGCCGAACAACCGCATCGCGTTGCAGGTGCGACCCGAGGTCAGCAGCGTTTCGCAGGACAGTGTCGTCTCGATCGGCGGTCTGGTGGTGCCGTCGCTGCGCATACGCCGCGCGGACACGACAGTCGAAGTCGGCAGCGGCCAGACCTTTGCGATAGCGGGATTGTTCCAACGACAGGAGTCACAGACGCTGAACAAGACGCCGGTCATCGGCGACGTGCCGATCCTCGGGGAATTGTTCAAGTCCAAGCGGTTCCAGCGCAACGAGACCGAACTCGTCATTCTGATAACGCCTTATCTGGTCACGCCGACCTCCGAGCGGAACATGAAGACGCCGATTGACAGCCCCGCCGGTGCAGTTTCCTCGCCGCGCAAAAAGGCAAGACCCGCAGCCAACAAGGGATATGGCTTCTATGTCGAATGATCGCCTTCCAGGAGCCTCAATCTCCGCAGCCGCACTGATCGCCTGCCTCGTCGCCCTGGCGGGTTGCAACGGTTCCCAACCGCAGCCCTATTCTCCCAACTACAGATATCTCTCGACGTCCGGCACCGTCCCGGCGAAGGGAAAGGTCGTCCGCAAGGGCTACGACACGACCGCGGGCCAGGTGCTGGTGCCCGACGCCTGCATCACACCGGATACCGCCGAGCAGCCGCTTTATCTCCCGCCCGGCTGCGCAAACAATCTGAATTTGCAGTTCATGGCGGCAGACCAGCGACAGCTGCTTCAAGGGCGCGAGATGGGGCCTGCGATGGCGGCTCCGGTCGCACGCGCGGCAAAGGACTATATTGAAGGAACCGGGAGCGACGTCATTCGACCACCTGGCGCCGCAGCGACCGAGTTCGGGGGGCAACAATGAAGGAGGCGGTTCCGAGTCCCGTCCGGAGTCGGCAGCCTGTCAGTCAGGCGGTCGTCGTGCTCATTGCACTTTTGGCGCTTTCCTCCTGCACGACGATCCCCGCCGACAAAGAGAATGGCAAGCAGGCGAGTGCCCAGACGAAGCTTTTGAGCGTCGCCGAAAGCATCGAGGCGAAGGGCGAAAGTGCGACGGCGTTGGCGCTTTATGAGCGTGCCGCCGCCAATGCCCCGCACGATGTATCGATGCGCGTTCGCCTCGGCAATGCGCGGCTAAAGGCCGGCGATGCCGATGCGGCCGAGGAAGCCTTCCGGGCCGCTCTCGAGATCGAACCCGGGAATGCCGCCGCCTTGCTCGGGCTGGGTACGGCCCAGCTACAGAAGGGCGAAGCGGAATCGGCAGCGCGAAGCCTCGCACCAGCCGCCGAGGCGCTTAATTCGGTCGTCGCTTATAACCGTTTGGGAACGGCGCTGATCTTCAGCGGCAATGGACCGTCGGCGGAGAGCGCTTTTTCGAAGGCCCTGTCATTGCAGCCCGCCAATCTCGACACGGCGACAAACCTCGCGCTCGCGGAGGCGCTGTCGAACAACATGACGCAGGCGGTGACGCATATGACGGGCGTTATCAGCTCGCCGCTCGCCGAAAGGCGACATTTCATCAATTATCTGATCGTCCTGACGATGGCGGGCGAGAGCGAGAAGGCTCGCTCGGTCGCCGTGCCCGACATGTCCGCGAAGCAAAAAAATCAGATCCTTGCAAAGGCGGCGAAGCTGCGTTCCATCCCGGACGCCGGCAGACGCGCCCAGGAAATCGGCCTGCTGTCATCCACGGGTGATGGTGTCACATGAGCGAAACGAGCGAAGAGAAAACGCTTCCCGCTTCGGAAAAGAAGATCCGGGATGCGCGCCGAAAAGGCCAGGTGCTGCATAGCCCCGACATGGTTTCGGGCATTGTCGTCCTGTTCTCCACTCTGTTTCTCTTCTACGTCGCGCCCAGCCTGCAGGTGAAGACCGACCGGCTTCTCGACGAGGCGGCGCAAATATACACGCACCCCTTCGCCGACGTCTGGTACCGCCTGAGCACGATTGCCGCCGATGCGCTTCTGACCACGGTACTGCCCATCCTCTGCATCACGATCGCCGCCATCCTTGCGACCAATGTCGCAATCACCAGGGGCTTCGTCTTCTCCGTCAAGCCGCTCGAGCCGGACTTCGCCCGCATTAATCCCGCCTCAGGTCTGAAACGGATTTTCTCACTGAAGAGCGTCGTCGATTTCGGCAAAGCGCTGTTCAAGGTCGCGGCTCTCTCCGTCACGTTCGCTCTGGTCTTCCATACGGGACTGAGGGCGCTGTTCCAGTCGCCGGCCTGCGGATTTGCCTGCCTGCATGCGACGTCGCTCTCCATTTTGAAAACCATCGCGTCGATCGCAATTGCTGCATTTTTGGTGATGGGCGTGGTCGACGTCTTTCTGCAGCGCTGGTTGTTCATGCGCGAAATGCGCATGACACGCTCGGAGAGCAAGCGCGAACACAAGGACACGGAAGGCGATCCGCTGATCCGCCAGGAGCGCCGCAAGCTGGCGCGGCTCTTCGGAACAACGAAGACCGGTCTCTCCAGCGCCGTGCTGCTCATCGGGGAGGAGGGATCGGCGTCCGTCGGTATCCGCTACGTTCGCGGCGAAACGCCCGTGCCCATCGTCGTCTGCCGCGCGACCGGCCCGGCCACGGCCTCGATGAATGCGCAGGCCAGAAGCCGGGGTGTTCCCTTCCTGGCCGATCCGGACCTCGCCGAAGCGCTCTCCAAGACACCGGTCGGCGCCCCGGTTCCCGACCGGCTGTTCCAGGATGTGGCGAACGCCCTTGTCGCAAACGGTTTGATTTGAACGCCACAGCGCCGGAGGAATCTCCAGATGATGGAATTGTTACCGCGGAAACAATGGTTTGGGCCTGTGCTTGCTGCCTTCCTTTTGGCATCGACAGTGATGCAGGCGAGGGCAGATGAACCGCTTCCTCCGATCCTCGACGAGAGGAGCGACACGGTCTGGCTCGACAGCGGCTACATCGAGTTCCTGATGTCGCCCCCGGCATACCCGCCGCGGCAAGCCCCGGGGGCGTTGTTCTCTCCCGGCACGGGAGCATACCTGCCGAGGCAAGTGGTGGAATACAGCACCCAGCAAACGCCCGGAACGATCATCATCGATCCGGACCGGTATGCGCTTTATTATATCATGCCAGGCGGCAAGGCGCTGCGCTACAGCGTCGGCGTCGGCAGAGAAGGCTATGGCTGGCATGGAACGGAGACGGTGAGCCGCAAACGCGCCTGGCCCGACTGGCGGCCACCGGCCGACATGCTCGCGAGGCGACCCGACCTCCCGACCCACATGGCCGGCGGACCCGACAATCCGCTCGGCGCGCGCGCCATCTACCTCGGCGACACGCTCTATCGGATCCATGGCTCGAACGAGCCCGAGAGCGTCGGCCAATCGTCGTCCTCGGGGTGTTTTCGCATGACGAATGACGACGTCGTCGACCTTTACGAACGGGTCAGGATCGGCGCCAAGGTGATCGTGCTTTAGTGTCGCCGGCAGACAGTCACCTTCGACAAGCCATCGATCCACTGCGGCATGTAAACTGACAGATATCTAAACCAATGGAGGTAATGCCGGTGCCCCGATTTCTTGCCGTTTACACGATGAAGCCCGAAGACCTCGCGTCATTTCGAAACCTGCCCAAAGCCCAGCAGGATGAGGTCGATGCTGTGGGCGTACCACAGTGGGTGGCCTGGGAGCGGCGCAATGCTGCGTTCATCCTCGATCGCGGTGGCATGGTGGGCAAAACCACGCGTGTGACAAAGGACGGAGTGGTCGAAGCGGTAAATCCGTTCTGCGGCTATCTGGTCGTCGAGGCGGAAACCGCTGATGCCGCCGCACGGCTGTTCCAGGACCATCCGCACTTCACCGTATTTCCCGGTGACGGCGTAGACATCATGCCTTTTCTAACTTGAACGCCTTCGCCGAATATCGCCCACCTCCGCTTGTCTTACCTTGGCTCGGGGGAGAGTCACGCACACCGCCGCTGATCCGGTTGTTCGACGGCCGGCCGATCGCTTTGTGCCGAATCGAACTACCGCCACCAGCGCATTTGTCAAAGCTGATTAGAGGCGCGTGCTCGCCAGCCATTTAGAAATGCGACACTGGCTCGTCGGGTCAGCCCCCGACCGAACCTGCTCACCCGATTGCAGGGAGGAGAGGAAGGCCGGAATATTTCAAACCTGCCTTGCACTGAGCCTGTCTGCCAGTCGCGTCATGAGATCCATGCGCTCATGAAAAAACGCCACGACCAAGGCCGGCGCGCGCTCACGCGGCAGGCAAAAAACGTAGTGGTGTTCGCAACGTGCCATCCGCAGCGCGGGGTACAGTTCGCTCATGTCCCTGAAAGAGCCTTGTCCGGCGGCAAGGCTGGCAATGCCCTGTTCCAGCTTGACAATATAGTGGCGCACCTGTGTCGCGCCCCACTGCTTGCGTGTGTAGCGGATGACGTTGCGCAGATCGGCTTCTGCCTCTGCCGTGAGGACGTAGGCCGTCAAGCACGGTCACCGGTGAGTTCTTCATCCAGAATTTCACCGATGCTCTTGGTGGACACCTTCCCCGCAAGCCCTTCGTTGATACGGTTTCCGAGCAGCGTTTTCAGCTCCTGCCAAGCCTGATCGGCATCAGCATCGCCGGGGAACAGGCGTTCCAGGGCGTACTGCTTGATGGTCTTGCCCTGCAGGGCGGCCAACGCCTTCAGGCTTTGGTGCTGCTGGTCCGTTATGTCGATTGTCAGACGGCTCATGGGGAAACCTCCATAGAACTACACAAACCCACATTAACACATATGTAGGATTAAGGCTATCATGGGATGCCCGTCCGTCAAATGACCGCTTCCAGGCCGCGAGGACCTAAACAGAAATGTTCAACCGAACGCTCGTACACGAAAGTCCTGACACTCCCGCTCTCGTGAATTCGTCGCTGCCATTGATGTCCGCAGATCCAGAAGTGGCGGCATAACACCACTCGCGTCCCATGTGCCATATAAGCGGACGACCAAAGCAGAAGAAAAACCGACGACTGCGGAGGGCCGGATTGATCGCTGACGGATAGACTTTGCAGATCGGACAATCAGAACCGTTTCGAAGCTCCTGTTCTTGCGCCGGCGGATCTCTCGCCGTCGCTGCCGACCTTGAACGGCAGGCTGAAATCGAGACTCCACTCGTCCGCGATATCCATCGACATACCGGCCTGGACCTGGCCAAAAAAAGGCCTGGTACCGTCGAGGCCAATGAAGCCGGCCGGGACCATACCGGTCATAGGCCTGCAGCAGCCGGTGGACCTGACTCCGACTGAGGTCGAGCTGCTCGGCAGCCTGGACGACGCTCGGGCGTTCGTCACGGATCTTCTGGATGACTTCGAGGCGATGCAATTCTCTCTGCGACATGGTGATCAAAAAGGACATGACGACTCCGATCGCTCATGGTCTCGACCAAGCTCAAAGTCGTCATCCTTGCTCCCGACATTGGCATTGACCAGTGCATCAAGAGGCGAGACTGTCGCATCTCTAACTGGCCCAACTGTCGCATTACTAAATAGCCCTTACAGCATTAGATCGCATAAGACAGCTTATGGAACTAAAAATCCCTTCGGCTTATGCTAGGCAAGCGAGCCGACAAGCCTCCATTCGTAGCATCGACTTACATCCTGGTGAGTCTGCGAGATCAGAAATCCGGTGTGATCAACTCAACCGTTGGGAAATAGGTTCTGTAGCGGCCGACGTCTCGCGTCAGCAGAGACAGTTTCTCTACCGCGGCTTGCGCGCCAATGAAGAAATCTGGGAGAACACCGGTACGGGATCCGCCGGCGCGGCGGTAATGAACAAAAGCCTTGCCCGCGAGAAACAGCGCCGCGCGCGGCAAAGGAGCAAGTTCCAGACCAGCCGTTTCAACGAATGCATTCAAGTCTTCGATGCGCCCATAACGGACGGCAAGTTCTGCGTAGATCACATCATTGATCAACAATGGGCCCGCAAGACTCGCCGTTTCAAGCTGTGCGACCGACCAGTCCGCCCAGATCGGATCGTTGGTCACGAGGTCAAGCAGGACATTTGTGTCGACGAGCGTCACGCTTCGCCACGCGTCATCGCCATGATGGCATCGGTATCAAGCCCCTTCCCCGCATGACCGCGGAGCTTCTCAAAGCGGCTGGCCGGTCTTCTATTGTCAGCCCGTGTCAGCACGATACTACCATCAGCCGCCCGCTGGAAATCCACTTTGCTGCCGGGCTTGATCCCCAGCAGGTCCCGGACCGCCTTCGGGATCGTGACCTGGCCCTTCGCCGTCACCGTTGTCGTCATCGTTGCTTCCTTGTAATACCAGATGACGTAAGAGTATTACCTCGGGCGCAAGAAATCAACGCCGCGCATTCCTGTCGATCATTCCGGATCCACCGGACATGTCCCGCGGCTCTCTCGATTTTTGAAATTTTCCGATAGTCTTCCTTGCCGACCCAAGGAAATTCATCCGACAAACGTCTCATTCTCAAAATAGTCCTTTGCGGGTCGGCTTGGGGTGGGTGCGGAATTGGATGCAGAGCTCATAGAACGGGCACAGCGCGGTGACAGGGAGGCCTTCGGGCAGCTCGTCTCGCGCCACTATGATTTTGTCCATGCCACGGCATGGCGATGGTCGGGCAGTTCCACCGATGCCGACGATATCGCCCAGGAGGTCTGCGTCAAGCTCGGCGCGGCCATCCGGAGCTTTCGCGGCGCCAGCCGGTTCAGGACATGGCTCTATACGCTGACGCTGAATGCAGCCCGCGACCATAGACGCAAGCACACCCGAGAACTGCAGACGGTTCGCGCCTACACCGCCGAGCCGCAGCACAACACGGGCGGCGGTGACGACGAGGTCTCGACCGAGCTGTGGGCGGCGGTGCGCGCGCTGCCGGAACGTCAATGCGCGGCGGTGCTGCTCGTCTATGGCGAGGGCCTCAGCCATTCCGCCGCCGCCGATACGCTCGGTTGCTCGGAGGCCACCGTTTCCTGGCACGTCCACGAGGCACGCAAGAGGCTGAAGGCCATGTTCGGCAAGGAAGAGGTATGATCTTGGACAAGGAACTCGAAAAACTCTCCCGCCAGACCCCGCCGACACCTGATCCGGAGGCGCGGGCGCGTGCGCTTGCCGCAGCGATGCAGGCTTTCGACGATGCGGGAGATCATGTCCCGGCGGACCAAGGAAATGCGAAAGGCCGGCGTCAAAGCTCCATCTTCAACTGGATATGGAGTCCTGCCGTGAACAAGAAATTCCTCGCCGGTTCAGCCCTTGCGACGCTGCTCGTCGTTCCCCTCGCCGGTTATCTCACGATCGAGATGAACGGTAGCGGCGTGCCGGTGATCGATCAGGAGAAGATCGCAACGGACGAGGAGCGGCCCGCGTCCCTTCCATCTGCTGCGGTTGAGGCGGCGAGTACCGGCGCCGATGCCGTCGCCCTTGCGAGCAAGACGAACGGTCCCGCCGCGAATGTCGGGGAGGTCGAACGCCTGCTACCCCACGCATCAGGCGCCGTATCCCCGAAGCCGCAGTCGGTCGCTCGTATGAGCGCACCCGCCCTCGCCCCGGTTCCACCCATGGGGGAGAGTGGCCTGTTCGAGCCCCAACAGGATCGCGAGCGGTTCGCCAACGCCGGTGACAATCCGATCAAGAGTGTGGCGACGGATCCGGTTTCGACCTTCTCCGCCGATGTCGACAGCGCGTCCTATTCCTTCGTTCGCCGCTCCTTGACCGGGGGGACAATCCCCGATCCCCAGGCGGTTCGCGTCGAGGAGATGATAAACTATTTCCCGTATGGCTGGCCGGGCCCTGAAAGCGCCGATGTGCCCTTCAAGGCGACCGTGACCGTGATGCCGACCCCGTGGAATCACGACACGGAACTGATGCACGTGGCGATCAAGGGCTATGACCGCGCGCCGGCAACGACGCCGCATGCCAACCTGGTGTTCCTGATCGACGTGTCGGGTTCGATGGACGAGCCGGACAAGCTGCCGCTGCTCAAGAGCGCGTTTCGTCTCCTGGTCAACAGGCTGAAGGCCGATGACACGGTCTCGATCGTCGCCTATGCCGGCAATGCCGGGATCGTGCTCGAACCGACACCGGCGGCGGAGAAATCAAAGATCCTCTCGGCAATCGACCGACTGGAGGCCGGAGGCTCGACCGGCGGCGCCGAGGGGATCGAGGCGGCCTACGATCTGGCGCGGCAAGCCTTCGTCAAGGATGGCGTCAATCGCGTGATGCTGGCGACGGATGGCGATTTCAACGTCGGGCCGTCGAGCGACGAGGAGTTGAAGCGCATCGTCGAGGCGAGGCGCAAGGATGGCATCTTCCTGACGGTTCTCGGCTTCGGCCGTGGCAATCTCAACGATTCCCTGATGCAGACGCTTGCACAGAACGGCAATGGGAGCGCCGCCTATATCGATACGCTGGCGGAGGCGCAGAAGACACTGGTCGAGGAAGCCGGATCGACGCTGTTTCCGATCGCCACGGACGTCAAGTTCCAGGTCGAGTTCAACCCGGCGCGCATCGCCGAGTATAGACTGATCGGCTACGAGACGCGGACGCTCAACCGCGAGGACTTCAACAACGACCGCGTGGACGCCGGCGACATCGGCTCCGGCCACAGCGTCACGGCGATCTACGAGATTACGCCCAAGGGAAGTCCTGCTGTCATGAACGACGACCTGCGTTATGGCGCGAGCAGCACCGTTCCGACAGAGACATCAGGCGATGCACGTCGCGGGGAGCTTGCCTTCGTCAAGATGCGCTACAAGCGGCCGGGCGAAGAAAAGAGCGCCCTCGTCACCATGCCCGTCGACGACAAGAACACCGTCGCCTCCGTCGACGCCGCACCGCAGGACGTCCGCTTCTCCGTGGCCGTCGCCGCCTTCGGCCAGAAACTGCGGCGCGTCGACCTCCTCGACTCTTACTCCTACCAGGCGATCGCAGATCTCGCGTCGGCATCGCGAGGTCCGGACCCCTACGGCTACAGGTCGGAATTCATCGGCCTTGTGCATCTGGCCGAGGGCCTCGACCAGCGATGAGGAGGCTTAGTCGAGACGTGGCTGCTTCCCGGCTGCATCCACAACACCTCCGACGTTGAACGAACCGATGGATCGGCAACCGCCTCGATGGGCAGACAGGGATCCTCGCCGCGGCGCTCGGTCAGCCGTGGCATCGCGGAGATGGTCTACCGGTTGACCAAGTTCTTGGCCGGAGATATCGTTTCACAATTGCCCGCATGCGGTCCGCGGTGTTTGGTGGGCGAATGCGAACGACAAGGGAGTTACCATGAGCGTAACCGTCAAGGTGGCAGAGGCGAAAGCCCATCTCTCCGAACTGCTGGCGCGCGTCGAAGCGGGCGAAGAGATAATCATTTCCCGCGGCAACAATCCCATTGCCGTCCTTTCCCGTATTCGCAAAGAGGACAACATCGAGTCGGCAATCGCCGAAATCAGAGCGATGCGAGCGCTCGCCAAGCCGGTCACGCGCGACGAAATCCGCACATGGCGCGATGAGGGCCGTGCGTAGCTGTGACGTTTGTTCTCGATGCATCGATTGCGGCCAGCTGGTTTCTTCCCGACGAGGAAAGTGAAGCCGCAGAGAGCTTGATCCGAGCGCTCGCCGCCGGACCGGCCCTTGTGCCGTCCCTTTTCTGGTTTGAGATCCGCAACCTGTTTGTCATGGCGGAAAGGCGAGGCCGTTTGAACCCAGGGGCGGCGCTGGCCATGACGCTCAGGCTGCGCGCTTTGCCGCTCACGGACGGAGGCACCGGTAACGACGTGTCCATCGTCAATCTGTCGCTTAGACATGGCCTGTCGGCTTACGATGCAAGCTACGTCGAACTCGCAAGAACAAGTGGAATGCCACTCGCTACGTCTGACCGGAAAATGGCCGCCGTCGCACGCGCCGAAGGCATCAGCATCGTCGGGCCACTCGAACACGAGCGTTAGCGACTAGCCGCCGGTCCATGTTGACTCAGCGACGTCCGGTTAGTTCGCAATCGGCCGCGATATAAAAAGCGACGCGCTCGAAGCCATCTTGTGCGTTCCAGGCGTCGGCGCGAGCTCTCACCGGCCGCATTACGCCGTCGCGCCGGCGAACACCTCGAAGCCGGTGTCGAAAACCGAAGGTTCCGGCGGGCGCTGCGCCGACTCGAACGCCTTCTCGACTGCAGTGCGGCCAATGAGAAAACGGTTCGAGCGGATCGTTGAAAGCGGCTGCGGCAATTCCCGGCCGATATCGAGGCCGTTGAAGCCGAAAATCGCCAGCCGGTCCGGGATCGAGATATTCGCGGCCATGCAGTGAAAAATACCACCGACCGCCATGTCGTCGTTGGAATAGACGATGACATCGAGCTCGGGATGCTCGACACAGAGCCGTGCCGTCATCTCCTTGCCGACGCCGACGGAACTCGGCGCCTCCGCCACGGCTTCCGCCGTGATCGTCAGACCCGCATCCCGCAGCGCGTCCACGAAGCCGTCGTAGCGAAGCCGCGCCCGGCGGTCCGCCGTCCAGTCGTGGCCGGCATAGCCGAAGCGGCGATAGCCGCGCCCGACAAGATACCGCCCCGTGGCGTATCCGGCACGCCGGTGCGACATGCCGACGGCGATATCGATCGGCACCGCATCGATATCCATCATTTCCACGACGCGGATATCGCTTTGAATGAGCATGCGGCGCGTCGCATCGGTATGTTCGAAGCCGGCAATCAGGATCGCGCTCGGTTTCCAGGACAATAGTCCGCGAACGACCGCTTCCTCGCGGTCCATGTCGTATTCGGTGACGCTGATGACCGGCTGGTTCTCGCTGTCCCGCAGCGCGGCGTGGATGCCCTGAAGCACTTCGGGGAAGACGATGTTCGAGAGCGACGGAATGACGACGCCGACGAGATGGGAATCGAGGGAGGCCAGCGAGCCGGCAATCTTGTTCGGTACGTAGCCGGTGGCCCGCACCGCTTCCATCACCCGCTTTCGGGTTTCTTCCGCGACCGGCCCCTTGTTGCGCATGATACGTGAGACGGTCGACTCGCCCACACCCGCACGCTGCGCAACGTCCTTGACGGTGACCTTGCTCTTCCTGTCGGGCAGACGCAGCCTTGGTTGCGTAGCTTCTCCCATTCTTTGTGCTCCAGTGCCGGTTCAAGAAGACCTGTCGGCTGTTTCCAACCATTCCTTCCCGTAGAACCTTTATACCAAGTCGTCCGACGCTGCGAAGAGCGCCGGACGACTTGTTTCACAAGAGGCCGTGGCGCGAACGGCCAATACGCATCACTTCTGTCCGACGTATTTGCGCCACGAGTGCTGCTCCCGGAAGCCGAGGATCTCGTGTGCCTTGCGATTCGACAGCAGGCTTTCGTATTCTCCCATCGGACGCGTAACCTTTACGCCCGGATAGAAGCGGTCGATCAGTTCCTGCGTCGGGAGGTCGGAAGAGGTTTCGTCGTTGGCGGCGTTGAACACCTCGTAACCCAGCCCGTCCTTGTGAACGGCGAGGTCGACGATCTGACCCAGATCCCGCGCGTCGATATAGCTCCAGGCAATTCTCTTGCGGAAGCCCGGATCGGCAAACCATTTGGGGAAGAGTTCGTATTCGTGCGGCTCGATCACGTTGCCGATGCGGATGGCATAGATGTCGACGCCCGACCGCAGGGCGAAGGCCTGCGCGGTCTTTTCGTTGCAGATCTTCGACAGTGCATAGCTGTCCATCGGGTCGACGGGGTAATCCTCCTCCAGCGGGAAGTGCACCGGATGGCGCGGCTCGTTGGCGAACACCAGACCATAGGTGGTCTCCGACGAGGCGATGATCACCTTCTTGATTCCGAGCTTCACCGCCGCCTCGATGACGTTGTAGGTCCCCATCGTGTTGATGCGGAACATTTCGTTGTCCGGCGTGAGCATGATCCGCGGGATCGCCGCAAAGTGGACGACCGCATCCACGGGCTGCGCCCGCAGCGACGGGTCGAATTCGTGCAGGCCCATGTAGCTCGAGAAGGCATTGAACACCTGGCCGCTGTCGGTAATGTCGGTGATCAGCGTGCGCACCTTGGGATTGTCGAGCGGCTTGGTGTCGATGTTCAGGACCTGGTGGCCCTGTTCGACGAGGTACTGGACGACATGCTTTCCAGCCTTGCCGCTGCCCCCGGTGAACATAATGCGTTTGCTCATCTCATTCTCCATTGCTGCTGATACTGCTGTAGGGGATGTCGCCTTGCCCGCGGGGTCAGCCCGTCGCGGCGAACATCACGTTTTCCTGGCTGGCTTCCTGGTGGGTGAAGCCACCGGTGATGCGGCCCTCCCTGAGGACGATGACCCGGTCGCTGATAGCGAGGATTTCCGGCAGGTCGGAGGAGACCACGATGATCGACATGCCTTCCTCAGCCAGCTTGTTGAGCAGGGCGTGGACCTCGGCCTTCGCGCCGACGTCGATGCCGCGGGTCGGTTCGTCGACGATGAGAATGCGCGGCTTGCGTGCCACCCATTTGGCGATGATGACCTTCTGCTGGTTGCCGCCCGACAGATTGACGACCTTCTGTTCCGGGCTCGGCGTCTTGATCCCGAGCGCCTGGATGAACTCCCGGCAGCGCTTCGTCTCGCGGCCGCGATCGACGAAATCGAGCCGGCAATAATCCGACAGATGCGTGAGGCTGAAATTTTCGCGGACCGACATGTCGAGCACGAGCCCCTGCCCCTTGCGGTCCTCGGTCACGAAGCCGAGACCTTCGCTGATCGCAACCGAAGGGTCGCTCATCCTGACCGGCTTGCCATCGATCAGGATCTCGCCGACATAGGCCCGGCTGCCGAAGATCATTTCCATGACCTCCGTGCGACCCGCTCCGATGAGCCCGAAGAAGCCGAGGATTTCACCCCTGTGCAGGTCGAAGCTCACATCCCTGACATTGGCGGAATGATGCGTCGGCCGGTACATGCCGAGATTGCGCACGGACAACAGCACTTCGTCGGTGGCATGTGAGACGTGTTCGCCGAAGAACTGCGACAGTTCGCGATCGACCATCTTACGCACCAGAAGATCGCGCGTCATTTCGCCGACGGGCCGGGAATCCACGGTCTCGCCGTCGCGCATGACGGTCACCGTGTCTGCGATCTCGAAGATTTCCTCGAGCCGATGCGAGATATAGACGATGCCGATCCCCTGCGCGGCGAGCCGCTTGACCATGCGCAGCAGGACGGTCGCCTCGTGGTAGCTGAGCGACGCGGTCGGTTCGTCCATGATGATGAGTTTCGACTGATAGGAGATCGCGCGGGCGATCTCGACCATCTGCTTTTGTCCGATGCTGAGGTCGCCGACCAGCATCGCCGGATTGAGTTTCATGTCGAGTTCGGCGAGCACGGCGGCGGCCGCCGCATTCATCTTCCGCCGGTCGATCAGCCTGGCCGCATTCACCGGTTCGCGGGCGAGAAAGATGTTCTCCGCAATCGACAGATTGTCGACGACCGCGAGCTCCTGATAGATGATCGATATGCCGAGGGATCTGGCATGCACCGGATCAGAGATGACGATTTCCTCGCCTTCGACCGCGATCGTACCGCCGGGATCACAGCGCTGCACGCCGGTCATGATCTTCATCAGCGTGCTTTTTCCCGCCCCGTTCTCGCCCGCGATGGCATGAACCTGTCCGCGATAGAGGGTGAGATCGACCCCTTTCAACGCCTTCACGCCCGGAAAGGTCTTTGAGATGTTTCGCATTTCGAGAAATGGGGTCATGGTCTGCTCGAATCCCGCTCCGGTGTGAATGGATGCGGAAGCTGTCGGCTCCCGCACCCAGGTTCTGCAGGTGTTACTTCGTGTAGCTGCCCAGATTGTCGGCCGTGACGACGGTAACGCCGGTATCGACATCGGCCGGGCTCTTCTCCTCGCCGGTGATCTGCGCCACCAGGTGCTCGACCGCCAGACGTCCCATCGTGACCGGACGCTGAACCATGATGCCGTCGATGAAGCCGTCCTTGACGCCCTTGACCGTGTCCGGCAGGTCGTCGAACGCGAACACCTTCAGTACACCCTTGCGATCGGAGAACTCCTTCTCGGCAAGAACCTTGGCGACCGCGGGACCGCCGACCTGGCTGATACCGAAGATGCCCTTGAGGTCGGGGTTGGCGCGCAGCAGCGCTTCCGTGACCGACACACCGCGGGCGAGATCGTCCTCGGTGCCTTCGGTGGCGGCGATGGTGATCTTCGGATAGGCTTCGAGTGCCTTCTTCACGCCGGCGATGCGCTCGTTCAGGTTCGATGCGCCGAGCTGACCGGTGACGATCGCCACCTTGCCCTCACCGCCGATGGCTTCAGCCATCGCCTTGCCCATGGTCTCGCCCGCAGCTTCGTTGATCGTGCCGATATACATGCTGCGGCCGCTGTTGGCGCTGTCGCTGTCGAAGGTGAGAACAGCGATGCCCGCATCGACGGCCTGCTTGATGATGCCTTCGACGGACTTCGGCTCGTTCACGGAAATCGCGATCCCGTCGACATGCCGCGCGATCAGGTCCTCGATGATCTTGACCTGCGTCGAACCCTGGGTGTTCTGCGGAACGACCCACTGATACTGCACGCCGAGCTTGTCGGCAGCTTCCTTCGCTCCGGTGTTACAGTCGTCGAAGAACGGGACGGCAACCTTCGGAACGACGGCGACGGTGATGTCGGCCTTGTCCTTGGCAAAGGCTGCGCCCGTTGCCAGCAGCGACATCGTCAGGATCGCCGCACGAGCGGAATTGAAAAGTACACGCATGAAATCCTCCTCCTCAACAAGCTCTCCTCGAGCCTGGATTCTTCGTGATTGATTTAGACGTTCGGCATGCTCATTCGTCTTGGTTCAGTTCTTTCCTCCCATGATCCTGCTCCGCAGCACGTCGAGGCTCACGGCGATCAGGATGACGCCGCCGGTGATGGCCTGTTGCGCATAGGTATTGATGTTGAGCAGCACGACGCCGTTGGCGATCACGCCCACGAGCGCCGCGCCGATGACCGCGCCGGTCACGCTCCCTGCCCCGCCGGCGAGACTCGCTCCGCCGATCGCAGCGGCGGCGATGACGTCAAGCTCGGACCCGAAGCCGGAAGCCGGCTCGGCCGAGAGATAGCGGGAGAAACCGATGACGCCGGCCAAGGCGGCAATCGTCGACGACAGGACATAGACCGACAGCTTGATGCGGTCGACCTTGACGCCGCTCAGGCGCGCGGCGTGCTCGTTTCCGCCGGTGGCATAGACATGCCGGCCGAAGCGGGTACGGCGCATGATGACCGCGAAGAGCAGCATCAGGACAACCATGATGATGACCGGTACCGGGACGGGGCCAAGATACCCCTGCCCGAGGACGGCAAAGCCCTCCGGCGTCTCGGGCGTCACCGGCACACCGCGAGTGATCATGTACATCAGCCCGCGCCCGATGCTCAGTGTTCCAAGGGTCGCGATGAACGGCGGCAAGCCGATAAAGGTGATAAGGAGGCCGTTGCAGAGGCCAAAAACCAGGCCGACGCCCAGACCCGCGGCAACGCAGATCTCGGTCGGGTAGCCCGCGCTGAAGCAGAGAGCGGTCACGAGCGAGGCGAGCCCCATGGCCGATCCGACTGACAGGTCGATGCCGCCGGTGATGATGACCATGACCATCCCGATGCTCATGATCGCCGTCAGCGAAAAGGCGCGGAACACGCCCATCAGGTTGTTCGTCGTGAAGAAGTAGGGCGTATAGAGGCTGATCAGGGCCCCGACCACGACCAGCGCGATCAGGACGTTGAACTCGCGCACCTGGAACAGCTTGCCGGCTTCGGTCAGCAGGCGGGAATGCAGCGATCCGGACGCGGTTCGGTGCTGATCGGTCGCAAGCATTTCTCATTCCTCCCAAAAGTTGCTCCGGTGCGCTGCCGCCTTGACCCAAGGGGCTCCTCAACCCCTTCGGCCGTCTCTGTCGCCCATTCTCCGGTCGAGAATTGACGGCAGAATGACCATCGAGTGGCAGCGCTGTCATTTCTTCGTTCAACTCATCGGTCTTGTCAACCGGCTTTTTACGATTTGCGGATATTCGCATTTCATCTGCGGATTCCCGCAATTTGCCGCGACTGGAGAAGGTCCGGGGCTTTTTGGCTGTTGCGCTCATCCGAACGCGGACGATAATATGGCAGCGCTGTCACTTTGAAATCTGCTCGAGCCTGATCGCAGGCGCGAGAATCGAACCGAGGAGCCGTTGATGCCCGACGCGACAAAGGCCGCCATGTCCATCGCCATGATTCACACCGTCGCAGGCCTCGTGCCGACGCTGGATGCGCTTGCGAGGCATGAACTGAACGGCTGGGAGCCCTTCAACATTCTCGATGAAAGCCTGCTGAGGAATACGATCCGGGAGGGTAGCCTCTCGAAAGCGACGATGCGGCGCCTGACGCAGTATGTTTGGTCGGCCATCGATGGCGGTGCCGATGCCGTTCTCGTCACCTGCTCCTCGCTCGGTCCGGCCGTTGATGCCGCGCGACGCCTTTGCCCCGTGCCACTTTTCCGCATCGACACGGGCATGGCCCTCGACGCCGTGTCGAGATCGTCGCGGATCGGCGTCCTGGCTACGTTGCCGACGACGCTCGGCCCCACCGGCGACATCATCAGGAGGGCCGCGGCCGATACCGGGCGCGCCGATTGCCGCGTCACGGAGGAGCTGTGCGATGGAGCGTTCCAGCGCCTGTCGGCCGGCGATCGCGAGGGACACGATGCCATCGTGGTCGACGGTTTCCGGCGGCTTGCGCCGAAGGTCGACCTGATCGTCCTCGCCCAGGCGTCGATGGCGAATGCGCTCGCCCCTCTCGGCCCCGAGCCGGGCGGCGTGCCGGTGCTGACCAGCCCCGAACTCGGCATGCGCCACGTCAGGGAGCAACTTTCGGCAGGCGCGCCCCGGCGGTGAAGGCGCCGGTTTCCGCTCGTCCAGACCACGACATCAAGGCTGCCGGGCGTCGTCCCGGCAGCGTCAAGCCAAGGAGTAGAATATGGAATATCGACAACTCGGACGCTCTGGCCTCAAGGTCTCGGCGGTGAGCATGGGCACATTCTCGTTCGGCGGCAACGGCGATTTCGCCATGGTCGCAAGCCAGGGCGTCAAGGAGGCGCAACGGCTGGTCGACACCTGTATCGACGGCGGCATCAACCTCTTCGATACCGCCAACATGTATTCCGCCGGACGTTCGGAGGAAATTCTCGGTGAGGTCCTCGAAGGACGTCGTGACAAGGTTCTTGTCTCAAGCAAGGCGCGAATGCGGATCGCGGACGGCCCCAACGACGAAGGCGTGTCGCGCTATCACCTCATCCGCGAATGCGAGCGGAGCCTGAAGCGCCTGCGAACCGACCACATCGACATCTATTTCATGCACGAATGGGACGGACTTACCCCGGCCGAAGAAATGCTTTCGGCACTTGACGCGTTGGTCAGTCAAGGAAAGGTCCGCTACATCGGTTGTTCGAACTATTCCGGCTGGCACATCATGAAGGTGCTGGGGGTTGCCGATCTCAGGAACTATCCCCGCTTCGTCACGCAGCAGATCCACTACACGCTGGAAGCGCGGGAGGCGGAATACGAGCTCCTGCCGATCTCCGTGGACCAGGGCCTCGGCGTCATGGTCTGGAGCCCGCTTGCAGCCGGTCTTCTTTCAGGCGCGTTCCGCCGCGATCGGACGCCTTCCGACTCCCGCCAGGCGGCCGGGTGGAGCGAACCTCCCATCCGCGACAAAGAGCGCCTGTGGACCATCGTCGACGTTCTGGTCGAGATCGCCGAGGCAAGAGGCGCCACGCCGGCTCAGGTCGCACTGGCGTGGACGCTGTCACGACCGGCGATTGCCTCCGTCGTCGTCGGCGGGCTGACCGAACAGCATTTCCGCGACAACATCGCCGCGGTCGACCTGGAACTGAGCATTCAGGAGTTGGAACGCCTGAACGCCGTCAGCCGCCTCCCCTACATCTATCCCTATTGGCACCAGCACAATTTCGCCAAGGAACGCTTCTGCGCAGGCGACTGGGCGCTGCATCAGAGCTACGAGGATCTCGGAAAAATCTAAGCAAGGCAGGCGGGTCCCGGACCCGCCTCCAAGACTTGCCTCCGGCCCCGGCCGGATCAGCCGGCGAATGCCTTCAGCCAGCCAAGCCCGGCGACGGTTTCGCCCGCCGGACGGTATTCACAACCGACATAGCCGGCATAGCCGAGCGCATCGAGCTCCCGCAGAACCCGGAAATCGTCGAGTTCTCCGGTTCCCGGTTCGTTGCGCGCAGGCACTGAGGCGATCTGGACATGGCCGATGATCGGCATCATTTCGCGCAGCCCTCGGATCACGTCGCCATGAATGATCTGGCGGTGATAGATGTCGAACTGCAGCTTGAGATTGGGGCGGCCCATATCGGCGATCAGGTCGGCGGCGAAATTGAAGTCATTGAGGAAGTAGCCCGGCATGTCGCGCGGGTTGATCGGCTCGATCAGCACGTCGAGACCCGCCTCCCCGGCTTTGTCGCAGGCAAGCGCCAGTGAGGCGCGGTACGTCGCGCGGGCCCTGGCGTCCGAACGATCGGCGAGCCCGCTCATCACGTGCAGCCGCCCGACACCGGTCGTGCGCGCATAGCGCAATGCAGTTTCCACGGATTGGCGGAACTCCCCTTCCCTCCCTGGCAGCGCAGCTAGTCCGCGCTCTCCGGCCGCCCAGTTCCCGGACGGGAGATTGAACAGCGCCTGGGTCAGGCCGGCAGCGTCCAGTTGCGAGCGGATGACGTCCGGCTCGAATTCGTAGGGAAACAGGAACTCGACCGCCTCGAAGCCTGCGGTCGCCGCGGCCGCGAACCGGTCGAGAAATCCGGCCTCGTTGAACATCATGGTCAGATTTGCGGCAAAGCGCGGCATGCTCAAGGCCTCCCCGACGCTTCGGGCAGCTTCAGTCCGGCGACCTGCGCCAGCAGGCGGGCAACCGAGGCGTCGTCGTCACGCCCCATGCCCGCGGCCGACGTCATGATGAACATCTGCAGGGCCGTCGAGGCGATCGACAGCGGGAACTTCAGGTCCCGCCCGATATCGGAAACGATCCCCAGATCCTTCGTGAAGATATCGATCGCGCTCCGCGGCGAGTAATCGCCCTCGAGGATATGCGGCACGCGGTTCTCGAACATCCAGGAGTTGCCGGCAGACGCGGTGATGACTTCGTAGACCTTGTCTATGTCGAGGCCCAGAGCCTTGGCGAAAGTGATAGCTTCACATGCAGCCGCAATGTGAACACCGGCCAGCAACTGATTGACAATCTTGAACGAAGCGCCGATCCCGGCCTGCGCGCCCAGCTCGTAGACCTTCTGCGCGATGGCGTCGAGCACAGGGCGAACCTTGTCGAAGGCCTCGGGGCGACCTGACGCCATGATCGTCAGCTGCCCCGCGGCGGCCTTGCCGGCACCGCCGCTGATCGGCGCGTCGATATAATCGCGCCCTTGCGCTTGCACACGCTCTTCGAAGCCGCGTGCCATGTCCGGCCCCATCGTGGCGAAGGAGAGCACGACGCCGCCCTTCGCCATCGCCGCAACCACACCGTGGTCGCCAAAGAGGACGGTTTCCGTCTGGTTCGCATTGACGACGACGGTGATGACGACATCCGCGCCGTCGGCCGCTCTGGCCGGGTCGCCGTTCGCCTTTCCGCCGGCCTCGACAAAGCGCGTCATCGCAGCCTCGCTGACGTCGCAGCCGGTCGTCTCGAAGCCGGCGCGCAGCAGCGAGGTGGCGACCCCCATTCCCATGGACCCGAGCCCGACGACGCAGACTTTCAAACCCGTTTGATTGCTCATCTATGAAAACACCTTCCAATCCGTCGTCATCATGCCGCTCCGCAGGCGCTTGCTTTTCCTCTCCCGGAAAAGTAATGATAGCGTTGCCACTACATGGTTAGCCCATCTGCGAATTCCATTGCAAGCCCTTATTTTCGACAGAAGATCAACGGCTTCGATGCGTTTCCGGAGGGCCGGCCCGCGGCCGGCCGGCCGCGGCCATATCTGGGAGGAAGAATTGCTGATTGGCGCTGTTGCCGACGACATCACCGGGGCCACGGACCTGTGTCTCATGCTCTCTCGCGAGGGCATGCGCACGATCCAGGTGATCGGCGTGCCCACCGATGATGTCGCGTTTTCCGACGCGGATGCCGTCGTCGTTGCCCTGAAATCGCGCACGATCCCGGCCGCAGAGGCGGTCGAGATGTCGTGCACCTCCGCCCGCGCCCTCCTGGCCGCCGGCGCCGAACAGCTCATCTTCAAATACTGTTCGACATTCGACTCCACGGATGCCGGCAATATCGGGCCGGTCGCCGAAGCGCTTCAGGATCTGACCGGGGCGCCGGTGACGATCGCCTGTCCGTCGTTTCCGGCCGCCGGACGCACCGTCTACAAGGGGCACCTCTTCGTCGGCGACAGGCTGCTCTCGGAAAGCCCGCTCAAGGATCATCCTCTCACCCCGATGCGCGATCCGGATCTGGTGCGGGTGCTGCAGCGGCAATGCCGCCGGCCGGTGGGTCTCGTGCAGGCCGAGACCATCGCGAAGGGCCCCGATGCCGTGAAGGCCGCCTTCGCCGAGCAATACGCCGCCGGCAAGCGCATACTGATCGTCGACACGCTGAGCGACGCCGATCTCAGGACGATCGGTAAGGCCTGCGCCGGGATGAAGCTCGTGACGGGCGGTTCCGGCGTCGCCATGGGGCTGCCGGAGAATTTCAGGCAGACGCGCGGATTTGTGCCGCCGTCGAGGGAAGCGCGGATGGCGGCCCCGGCCGGCCGCGCGGCCATTCTCGCCGGCTCGTGCTCGGCGGCGACGCGCGGCCAGATCGAAGCGGCGAAAGCCGCCGGGCTGCCCGTGCTGCGGCTCGACATCGCCGCCGTCGCGGATGGGCGCCAGACGGCCGCCGATCTCGCCCACTGGGCGATCAACACGCCGGCCGATCGACCGCCGCTGATCTACTCCAGCGCCGGCCCCGACGAGCTGGCCGAAATCCAGACGCGGATGGGACGCCACGAGTCCGGTGCGCTGGTGGAAAGAACCCTGGCGGATGTCGCGCGTCGCCTCGCGGGCGCCGGCTTCTCCCGTTTTCTCGTCGCCGGCGGGGAAACGTCCGGCGCGATCGTCGAGGCTCTCGGTGTCAGGGCCCTGTTGATCGGGCCGGAGATCGACCCGGGCGTGCCGTGGACGCGCAGCATTTCGGGTCCGGACCTCGCACTGGCACTCAAGTCGGGAAACTTCGGCGCGCCGGACTTCTTCCTGAAGGCATGGGATCTGCTTGAACTGGAGACCGCAGATGCATGATCTCAACCGTCTGCGCGACGAGGTGTGCCGCGTCGGGCAGTCACTGTTCCAAAGGGGTCTGACCTCAGGATCGACGGGCAATATCTCGGTCCGGACGCCCGACGGCGGCTGGCTGATGACGCCGACGAATGCCTCGCTCGGGAACCTCGATCCGTCCCGGCTGTCCCTGTTCGACGCCGAGGGCCGCTTCATCGACGGGGACGCGCCGACGAAGGAAGCGTTCCTGCATTTTTCGATGTACGGCGAACGTGCGGATGCCGGCGCGGTCGTGCACCTCCACTCGACGCATTCGACTGCGGTCAGCATCATGGCCGACGTCGATCCGCAGGACGTACTGCCGGCTCTGACCGCCTATTACGTCATGCGCGTCGGCCGCTTGCCACTCGTTCCCTATTACGCGCCCGGCGACAAGGCACTCGCCGAGGCGGTGCGCAGCCTCGCCAGCCGACACCACGCCATGTTGCTCGCCAATCATGGACCGGTCGTCGCCGGGACCAGTCTCGCCAACGCGCAGTATGCAACGGAAGAGCTCGAGGAGACGGCAAAACTCTTCCTGATGCTGCAGGACCACGCCAAGCGCATCCTGACGCCCGAGCAGGTCGCGGACCTGCGCCGACGCTTCGCCCTTCCCTGATCGGCCAAGCCGATCAGCAAACCCGATTTTCGATAGATATGCAGGAGAAAACTATGAACACGACGGCAAATGAAACGGTGGGCTTCGTCGGGGTCGGCCTCATGGGCCACGGCATGGCCAAGAACATCGTCGAAAAGGGCTATCCCTTGACGGTCATCGCCCACCGGAACCGCAAGCCGATCGAAGACCTCGTCTCGCGCGGCGCGACAGAAGCGAAGTCGCTGGAGGAGCTCGCTGCCGCGTCCACCATCGTCTTTCTGTGCCTCACCAGTTCGAGGGAGGTCGAAGCCGTCGTCAACGCCATGAAGCCGAAGCTCGCCCGCGGGGCGGTCATCGTCGACTGTTCGACGGGGGACCCGACCGTAACCGCCCGGCTCGCGGACGAACTGAAGGCGCTCGGCGTCCATTTCGCCGATGCTCCCTTGAGCCGAACGCCGAAGGAGGCCTGGGAAGGCACACTCGATGCGATGGTCGGCGCCGACGACGAGATCTTCGCACGAATCCGCCCCGTGATCGCGACATGGGCCGGGAAGATCGTTCACATCGGCGGCATCGCCGACGGCCACCGGATGAAGCTGCTGAACAACTTCATCGCCCTCGGCATGGGGGCGCTTTTTGCGGAAGCGATAGCGCTGTCACGCAAGGTGGGGATCTCGGTCGACCGGTTCGACAGCGTGATCCGCGGTGGCCGCATGGACAGTGGCTTCTACCAGACCTTCATGGGCTATGTCCTCGAAGGCAACAGGGAAGCGCACCGGTTCACGTTGTCGAACGCCTACAAGGATCTGAAATATCTGGAATCCATGGCGAATGCGGCGACCGTCGCGACACCGCTCGCCAGCGCGACGAAGAACTCCTACGCGCTCGCCGTCGCCGGCGGAGGCGGCGGACCGGAAGACTACGTGCCGCACCTCGCCGATTTCATCGCGAGACTCAATGGCCTGGAGACGAAATAGGCCGGCCATGCGAGATACGTGACGAGAGGCAATCGGACGCGAAAGGTTTCCGCGCCGGAGCCTCTCGTCCGGACTCCACGTCGGCGCACATCCCCCGGAACGCGTGTCGGCGTCTTCACTAACCGCCCAGAACCGACATGTGGCGCCCAATACCGCTCTCGGCAGGACGAAAGGCGTCGAATGTGTGGCCTTTCGGCTTGCGCGACAAGGCACCGCGGATCAGTTGGTCAACGACCGACAAGTCGCCGGACCCGCGCAGAGCATCGCGAAGGCCGATAGCTCCCTCCTGCCCAAGACAGGTGAAGAGTTCGCCGGTGCAACTGACGCGCACCCTGTTGCAGCTTGCGCAGAAGTCGCAGGAAAGGGGCGTGATGAATCCAAGGCGGCCATTCGTTTCTACGACCTGCACATAGCGAGCGGGTCCGCCACTGCGATCCGGGACAGGGGCGAGTGTCCACCGTTTCTCGAGCGACCGACGCAAATGCTGGAGAGAGAGGAAACTGCCGCTACGGTCGTGGCCGGTATTCCCGAGAGGCATTTCCTCGATGAACGTCAGGTCCATTCCGCGACCATGGGCGAAGTGGATGAGGTCATCCACTTCTTCTTCGAACGCTCCGGACATCGCGACCGTATTGATCTTCACCCTGAGGCCGACGGCGAGCGCCGCGTCGATACCGTCGAGGACCGGCAGCAGACGGCCCCGGCGCGTGATCTGCGTGTAACGGTCGGCGTCGAGAGTATCGAGCGAGACATTGACGCGGCGCACGCCCGCCGCAAATAGAGCCCCGGCATGACGGGAGAGAAGCGTGCCGTTGGTGGTCAGGGTCACGTCGTCCAGATCGCCATCGTCCAGATGCGGCGCAAGAAGGTCGAACAATTGCATGACGTTCCTGCGCACCAGCGGTTCGCCACCCGTCAGCCTGATCTTGCGCACGCCGCCCCGCATGAACACGCCTGCCAGCCGATAGAGCTCCTCGAGCGTTAGCACCTCGCGCCGTGGCAGGAAGGCCATCTGCTCGCTCATGCAATAGACGCAGCGGAGATCGCAACGGTCGGTCACCGACAGGCGCAGGTAGGTGACCTGCCGCCCGAAACCGTCCACCAGCGGAGAGTGCGCCGAGTGAGTTGCCGGGGCGACCCCCCGTTCATGCCGCATCGCGAAGGTTCCTTGCCGCCCGCACCGCGCGCCGCGCCCAATCGAGGACGTTTTGCCGATCAGGCGCGAGAAGACACCCGAATTCGCCGGAGAACTGGTTCCACGCGGGCAGGTACTCGTCCCGCACGACCGTCAACACCGGGATACCCCGGACGCATGCCTCCTCGATCACGGCTCGAAATCCCTGCCCTTCGGACTCGCCCTTGCCGAAACGGTTGAGAACGAGCAGGTCCGTATCGTCGTCGAGGCGCGCCAGCAACGATCCGGCAACCGCCGCAAGGGCCTGCGGGTCGAGCCTGCATCCGCGGGCGCCGGAGCCCAGCGCTTGCGAGATCGTGACCAACTCGCCGGTGCCGATATCCTGGAGCGCAATCTCGCCGCAACATTCGCCGTCGCCCATGCCTTCCCACTGCAGGAAGCCGATGACCTTTTGTCCGTCCACGCCGAGCGCCACGGCGGTCGCCTTAAGGATGTCGTCCACCGGACGGTCTCTCTGGACATGGATGGCAGCCTGAAGCGGAAAGGCGAAGTCGTTCATGTGATCTTCCATGAAAGATCCTTCCGACAGAAGGGCGTCCATTCGATGACGTCGCCGCGCGCCACATGCATGGAATCGGCAGCGAGTACGATAACGCCGTCACCCAGCGACAGTGGCATGAGCGTCGCGGAACTGCCATGCCCGAGGGGCTCGACGATGGGCAGGCCGCTCTCGCTTCGGCCGACCACTTGCCCGGGCAGATACTCGGTCCGCCCGGACCTGTGCTCCCATCCGACGCCGGCCACGGCCGGCTCCGGCCGCGCGCTCGGGCCACCAAGCCCGAGCATCGCGCCGATCTGGCGGGCGACGAAAAGCTGGAAGCCGACATAGGCCGACAGCGGATTTCCCGGCAATCCGGTTACCAGCGTGCTTGCGAGGCGACCGAAGAACACCGGTTTGCCGGGCTTGAGCGCAACGCGCCAGGCCTCCACCGTTCCGCCGGCGGCAAGGAGTGCCGGCCGGACGAAATCCCTGCCGCCGACCGACGCGGCGCCGGACGTGACGATCAGGTCGAAGCGGCCGGCCGATGTGCGGAAGATGTCGGTCATCCTCTCCATGTCGTCCGGGCAGATGCCGAGGTCGGTCATCTCGGCCCCGAGACCTTCACAAAGCGCAAGCAGCATCGGGCGATTGGCGTCGTGAATACTCGCGCCTTCCTCGCCGAGCTCGTCACCGGTCGAAAGCACCGCAACACGCGGCCGCCGGACGACCGGAATGTGACCATGACCGTTGCCGGCAAGAAGACCGACGTGGCGACCGTCCAGCATCGTGCCCTCCGAGACGAGCAGATCGCCTGTTGCGATGTCCTCGCCTGCCCGGCGGATGTTATCGCCGCGCCGGGGGCGGAGGTGAATCAACACCGTGTCGCCCCGGTCGTCACATTTCTCCTGCATCACCACCCCGTCCGAGCCGGCGGGGACCGGCGCACCGGTCAAGATGCGCAAGGCCGTTCCTGCCGTGAGGACGGGCACCGCCGCACCGGCGGCGATCGTGCCGGCCACCGGGAGATGCCATGGCCCCTCACCCGCGAAATCGGAAAGCGCCACGGCAAAGCCGTCCATCGCCGAATTGTTGAAGAGCGGCATCGGGCGTCCGGCACGGAGGCTTCGGGCCAGTACCCGCCCCCGCGCCTTGTAGACAGCGACATCTTCCACAGCCGTCAACGGCTGCACCATGCCGACTGCGATCTCGACAGCCATTTCGACGGGCGTGAGGGGGACGTGGTCTCGCCCCCCGTCGCATCCGCAGACCAACTCGGGTACCCCCTCCATCAAACCCTCCCTTCCTGTTCGATCGCGGTTTGCGTCCCGTCACAGCGAAACTCGGCGGTTTTCCTGTCGCAACCGCAGCCGAGGTCGCGCAACAGGCCGTCACGCAAGCCGTAGATCCACCCGTGGATCGCAAGACTGCGCCCACGCTTCCACGCCGACTGCACGATCGGTGTATGAGAAAGACCTTCGACCTGGTGGGCGACGGTCAGTTCACACAGACGGTTCAACCGCTCCTCCTCGTCGACAATCGCATTCAACTCGCGACAATGGGCCTCGGCGACATCGCGGATCGGCTGCAACCAGTGGTCGATTATGCCGTGCCGATGCCCGTCCATCGCTGCGCGCACCCCGCCGCAACCATAGTGACCGCAGACGATGATGTGCTTGACCTCCAGTGTCTCGACCGCAAACGCGAGGACCGACAGCAGGTTGAGGTCCGCCCGGTGGACGAGGTTTGCGACATTACGGTGGACAAAAACCTCGCCCGGTTGCAGGCCGGTGATGACATTGGCAGGAACCCGGCTATCCGAGCATCCGATCCACATGTATTCCGGCCGTTGCAGTGCCGACAGTCTTTCGAAGTAGCGGGGGTCTTCCGCACGCCTCGCCGCGGCCCATCGAACATTGTGATCAAAGAGGTCGGAGAGCATCAGGGCGCCCCTGCCGTGCGCAAAGGCTTGCCGGTGATGCTGTCGGGCAGCAGACACTGCATCATTGCACCAGTGGCCCGTCCGCACCGAGCAGGTCGATCCCGGTAATCGTGGCGTCCGCGGCAAGGATTGCGATATATTGCGACACCGCCTTCGACCAGGTGGAGGCCTCGAGCCAGCCGGCGATCCGCTGTTGGACGAAATCAAACGGCAGTTGCTCGCCGTCGATCCGCCGCTCGAGCCGGATGATATGATACCCGAACCGGCTTTCGACCGGCCGTGTGGTGATCTCACCCTCGGTCATCCGCGCCAGCGCCCGCTCGAACTCCGCGACCGTGCTGCCTCGGGTCAGCTGTCCTAGATTGCCGCCCTGGGCGGCCGACGGACAAGCGGAATGCGTGCGTGCCATGGTCTCGAACTCGACCGGATGTTCGGCGAGCACCACGCCCAGCCTCTCGGCATCGCCGCGCGCCGCGGCGCGGGCTTGCTCGTCGGCCGGGTCGGCGGCGATCAGAATGTGGCTCGCCTCGAAGATCGGCTCGCTGCGGAACTTGGCGCGGTTGTTTTCATAAAAGCGCAGACACTCCTCCGCCGTCGCCGAGGGCACCGAGACCTCTTCCTCGATCAGCCGGCGTATGGCCGCATCCTCGTCCGTTTCGCTGCGGCCTTCGGCGTCGCTCTCGGGCGAGACTGCAATCTGCCCTTCGCGGGCCCGCTGCAGCAGCAGTTCCCTGACGGCGAGCGCCCTTGCCGCGGAGAGAAGGGCGGCGCCGGGGTTTTCTGCGGGATGGTTCTGCGCCTCGGCGAGGATCTCGCTTTCGGCGATCGCCACCCCGTTGACCGAGACAGCGTCGAGCACCGGCCTCGCCTTCGGCGGAACCCGGGTGTCGGGTTCCTGGTAGGTCGAATAGCTGTCCTTCACACCCGCGCGCAAAGGAGCGGCGCCATTGGAGGCTTTGTCGAAAAGCGTGACCATGGCTCACTCCGCAGGGATTCGGTTGACGGAGGCGCTGCGGTTGCGCTGACGAACGACCTGATAGCCAGGCCGCCAGAGGTAGCGCACCGGCGCGCTCAACATGTGCACGAGCCTCGTAAACGGGAAGAGCAGGAAGATCGTCAGGCCGAGGAACAGGTGCAGCTTGAAGACCAGTGCCGCGTCGACGATGTAGGAAGCCGCCTCAGGGTTGAACGTGAAGATGCCCTGCGCCCAGTTCATGAACTTCACCATTTCGTGGCCGTCGAGATGAGCGAGCGACGTCGGTATGGTCGAAAGCCCGAGGAAGAGCTGCATCCACAAAAGGATGATGATCAGCGTGTCGGTGGTGCTCGATGATGCGCGCACGCGCGGATCGAAAAGCCGCCGATGAACGAGAAGCGTCGCGCCGATGATCGCCATCGTCCCGGCAATGCCGCCCGCCACCACGGCCAGCAGTTGCTTGGCGCTGTGGCTGATGCCGAGCGTGTCGAAGATCACGATCGGGGTCAGCAGGCCGACAAGGTGGCCGGCGAAGATGAACAGCACACCGACATGGAAGAGCACCGAGCCCCAGATCAGCTGTCTGCGGCGCAGCAGCTGGCTGGAACCGGAGCGCCAGGTATAGGGCTCGCGATCATAGCGGATGATCGAACCGAGGATCAGCACCGCGAGCGCGATATAGGGATAGATGCCGAACAACAGTGAATTCAAAAAACCAGACATGTCCTGCCCTCCTAAACCGGTATCGTGCTCATGGGATCATTCGGTTTGCGGGCCGCCGCCCGCATCTGCGTGCGCAGGCGATCCGGGCCGCAGCTGTTGTCGCCCGAATTACCTCCGAAGGTCACCACCTCGTCCTCCCAGATGCGATCGAGCGCGGAGAGATCGTTCGGATCGTCTTCGGCGCCGTCGAGCAACTCCTTGAGCAGCTTCTGGTCCGGTGTCGTCTTCGACAGGAGGCGCAGCGCCAGGAAGGCGTCGGCGTAGACCGAATGGCGCTTCTTCAACCGCTCGCCGAGCGCGGCGGTGATGTGGGCGGTCTGGGAAAGAAGGTCTTCGACCTCCTCCGCCGAACGGGTCGAGAGAAATTCGAGGAAGAGCGGAAGATAGTCCGGCAGTTCCTTCGCATCGATCACGAAACCGTTGTCCTCGTACATCGTCATTAGGTCGACCATCGCCTGGCCACGGTCGCGGCTCTCGCCGTGCACGTGCTCGAACAGATGCAGCGACAGCGAGCGGCTGCGGTCGAACAGGTAGACATAGCGTTCTTGGGCGTCATAGAGGTCCTGGCCGGCGAAATCGTCGATCAGACGCCCGAGCAGCAGCTTGACCTCCCGGGCGATCGTATCGTCGCCGTCGAGCGCCGATTTCAGCTCCGGCGCCCCCGCCAACAGTTCTTCGCTCGGATAACTCAGCAGCAGTGAGATGATTTTCAGCGCCTTGTGCATCAGACCTGCTCCTTGAATATGTCGGTCGGGGTCTGGACGACCTTGCGACGCTTGGCGCCGAAGAGATCGCTGTCCGAGGTGCCACCCGAGCAACCGTTGCCGAAGGAGAAACCGCAGGAACCGCGGACGTCATAGGCGTCCTCGGTCACCTCGCGATGCGTCGTCGGGATGACGAAGCGATCCTCGTAATTGGCGATGGCCATGATGTGGTACATCTCCTCGATCATCTCGGCGCTCATGCCGACCTTGGCGGCGATCGAGGCGTCGATGACGCCGTCGATCGTCTTCGAGCGCATGTAGGCGCGCATGGCGAGCATGCGCTCCAATGCCGAAATGACGGGAGCTTCCTTGCCGGCTGTCAGCAGGTTGGCGAGATAGCGGACCGGAATGCGCAGCGAGCGCACATCCGGCAGAAGGCCGTCCATGCCAAGCTTGCCGGACTGGGCAGCCGACTGCAGCGGCGAAAGCGGCGGGATGTACCAGACCATTGGCAGCGTGCGGTATTCCGGGTGGAGCGGGAAGGCGATCTTCCAGTCCATCGCCATCTTGTAGACCGGCGAATGCTTGGCCGCTTCCAGCCAGGCATCAGGAACGCCATCCTTGCGCGCCTGGTTGATCACGGCGGGGTCGTTCGGATCGAGGAAGATCTTCAACTGTTCTTCATAAAGCTCCTGCTCGTTGGCCGTGGAGGCAGCCTCCGAGATCCGGTCGGCATCATAGAGAATGACGCCGAGATAGCGGATGCGACCGACGCAGGTTTCCGAGCAGACCGTCGGGTGGCCGGCCTCGATGCGCGGGTAACAGAAGATGCACTTCTCGGATTTTCCGGAGTTCCAGTTGTAGTAGATCTTCTTGTAGGGACAGCCGGAGACGCACATGCGCCAGCCGCGGCACTTCTCCTGGTCAATCAGGACGATGCCGTCATCCTCGCGCTTGTAGATCGCTCCCGACGGGCAAGCCGCCGCACAGGTCGGGTTGAGACAGTGCTCGCACAGCCGCGGCAGATACATCATGAAGGTATTCTCGAACTGGCCGTAGATCTCCTTCTGCACGCCTTCGAAATTATAGTCCTTCGAGCGCTTCTCGAATTCACCGCCGAGGATTTCTTCCCAATTCGGACCCCATTCGATCTTTTCCATCCGCTCGCCACTGATCATCGAGCGGGGGCGTGCCGTCGGCATTGCCCGGCTTTCGCCGGCCGTCTGCAGGTGGCCGTAGTCGAAATCGAAAGGTTCGTAGTAGTCGTCGATTTCCGGAAGATCGGGATTGGCGAAGATCTTGGCGAGGATGCGCCACTTGGCACCCATCTTCGGTTCGATCTTGCCGTTCGACTTCCTGACCCAGCCGCCGTTCCACTTCTCTTGGTTTTCCCACTCCTTCGGAAAACCGATGCCGGGCTTCGTCTCGACATTGTTGAACCAGGCGTATTCGACGCCCTCGCGATTGGTCCAGACGTTCTTGCAGGTGATCGAGCAGGTGTGGCACCCGATGCACTTGTCGAGGTTGAGGACCATGCCGATTTGCGCGCGGATCTTCATTCTGCCGCCTCCTTGTTGTATGCGACGCCTTCGGTGTGCGGCCCTTCCAGCCAGTCCACCTTGTCGAGTTTGCGGACCACGACGAACTCATCGCGGTTGGCGCCGACCGTGCCGTAGTAGTTGAAGCCATAGGCCTGATGGGCGTAGCCGCCGATCATGTGGGTTGGCTTGGTGATGACGCGCGTGACAGAGTTGTGAATGCCGCCGCGCTGGCCGGTGATCGGTGAGCCGGGCGTGTTCACGATCTTCTCCTGGGCATGGTACATGAAGACGGTTCCGTCCTTCATGCGTTGCGATACTACCGCTCGCGCGACGATCGCGCCGTTGGTGTTGTAGACCTCGACCCAGTCATTGTCGGCAATCCCGGCCCGCTTGGCGTCTGGTTCGGAGATCCACACGACCGGACCACCGCGATTGAGCGTCAGCATCATCAGGTTGTCGCTATAGGTGGAGTGGATGCCCCACTTCTGGTGCGGCGTGATGAAGTTCAGCACAAGATGCGGCTTGCCGTCCGCCTTCGCGCGGATCGCCGGGTTGACCGTCTTGGTGTCGATCGGGGGCCGGTAGACGCAGAAGCCTTCACCGAAGGCCCGCATCCAGAGGTGATCCTGATAGAGCTGCTGGCGTCCGGTCAGGGTGCGCCACGGGATCAGTTCGTGCACATTGGTATATCCTGCGTTGTAGCAGACCTTCTCTGATTCCAGGCCCGACCAAGTCGGCGACGAGATGATCTTGCGCGGCTGGGCGACCACGTCGCGGAAGCGGATTTTCTCGTCCTCCTTCGGGACGGCGAGATGGGTATGGTCGCGGCCGGTGAACTTCGACAGCGCCTCCCACGCCTTGACCGCCACTTCGCCATTGGTTTCCGGCGCAAGCGAAAGGATGACCTCGGTCGCGTCGATGTCGCTATCGATGCGCGGACGCCCCTTGGTGACCCCTTCCTCCTGCACGACACCGTTCAGGCGGGCGAGCAGATCGACTTCGTGCTCGGTGTTCCAGGCAATGCCCTTGCCGCCGTTACCGACCGTGTCGAGTAATGTGCCGACCGAGGTGAACTTCTTGTAGAGGTTCGGATAGTCGCGCTCGACTACTGCGACCGCCGGCATGGTCCTGCCGGGGATCGGTTCAATCTCGCCCTTCTTCCAGTCCTTGACATCGAACGGCTGGGCAAGTTCGCCTGCCGTGTCGTGAAGGGTAGGTACGAGCACGACATCTTTTTCGATGCCGAGGATTTCCGGAGCAACCTCGGAGAACGCCTTGGCAATACCCTTGAAAATCTCCCAGTCGCTGCGCGCATCCCAGGCCGGGTCCGCTGCACTCGACAACGGATGGATGAAGGGGTGCATGTCGGACGTATTGAGGTCGTTCTTCTCGTACCAGGTCGCGGTTGGAAGGACGATGTCGGAGTAGACGCAGGTAGTTGACATGCGGAAGTCGAGCGTGACCAAGAGGTCGAGCTTTCCTTCCGGTACCTCATCGTGCCAGACGGCTTCCTTGGTGATCTGGCGGCCTTCCTCGCCGAGATCCTTGCCGAGCAAGCCATGCTTGGTGCCGAGCAGGTGCTTGAGGAAGTATTCGTGTCCTTTGCCGGACGAACCGAGCAGGTTGGAGCGCCAGACGAACATGTTGCGCGGCCAATTGGCCTTGTCGTCGGGATCCTCGCAGGACATGGACAGGGCGCCGGCCTTCAACTGCGCGGCGACATAGTCCTTGGCCTCCAGACCTGCGGCCGCGGCCAGCTTTGACACGTCCAGCGGATTGGTCTTGAGCTGCGGCGCCGACGGCAGCCAACCCATGCGTTCAGCCCGGATGTTATAGTCGATCAGCGAGGCATCCCAAGGACCTTCCGGGGCGGTCGGCGACAGGATGTCGTCGATCTTCAGCGTCTCGTAGCGCCACTGGTCGGTGTGCGCATAGAAGAAGGATGTGCCGTTCATGTGGCGCGGTGGACGGTTCCAGTCGAGCGCGAAGGCAAGCGCCGTCCAGCCGGTCTGGGGCCTCAACTTTTCCTGCCCGACATAATGGCTCCAGCCCCCGCCGGACTGGCCCACGCAACCGCACATCACCAGCATGTTGATGATGCCGCGATAATTCATGTCCATGTGGTACCAGTGGTTCAGACCGGCCCCGAGAATGACCATGGAGCGGCCATTGGTCTTTTCGGCGTTGCTGGCGAATTCGCGGGCGACTGCGATGATCTGGTCGCGCGGAACACCGGTAATCTTCTCGGCCCAGGCCGGCGTATACGGCAGGTTCTCCTGGTAGGACTTGGCGGAATTCGGATCATTGAGGCCGCGGTCGAGACCATAATTGGCGACAAACAGATCGAAGACCGTGGCGACCAGGGCTTCGCCATCGGCGAGCTTGACCTTGCGGGCTGGTACCTTGCGCACCAGCACGCTTTCATGGTCGGTACCCTCGAAGTAGTCGTGCTCGCGATTGCCGAAGTACGGAAAGCCGACATTGGCGATCGTGTCATGCTCGCCGTCGAGGATGAAGCTCATGGCGAGCTCGACCTCGGCACCCTTGCCGTCCTTCGCCTCGAGGTTCCACTTGCCCTGCTCGCCCCAGCGATAGCCGATCGAGCCGCCCGGCGAGACGAACTGTTTCGTCTTCGAATCGACGGCGACCGTCTTCCATTCCGGATTGTTGGTCTCGTCGAGTGCTCCGGTGAAGTCAGAGGCGCGCACGAAGCGGTCAGGAATGAAATGCCCGTCCTTGCCGGTGAGCTTCACCAGCATCGGCATGTCGGTATAGCGACGACAGTAGTCCTCGAAATACTCCGCCTGCCGGTCGAGATGGAATTCGCGCAGGATGACGTGGCCCATCGCCATGGCGAGCGCGGCATCGGTGCCCTGCTTCGGATGCAGCCAGAGATCGGAGAACTTCGCCGCTTCCGAATAGTCCGGCGACACCACGACCGACTTCGCCCCCTTGTAACGCGCTTCCGTGTAGAAGTGGGCGTCGGGGGTGCGCGTCTGTGGAACGTTCGAGCCCCACAGGATGAGGAAACCGGCATTGTACCAGTCGGCGGATTCCGGTACGTCTGTCTGCTCGCCCCAGGTCTGCGGCGAGGCCGGTGGCAAGTCGCAATACCAGTCGTAGAACGACAGACAGACCCCGCCGAGCAGCGAAAGATAGCGCGAGCCGGCCGCATAGGAGACCATGGACATGGCCGGGATCGGCGAGAAGCCGATGACACGGTCAGGACCATAAGTCTTGACCGTATAGGCATTTGCCGCCGCGATGATTTCGTTGACCTCGTCCCAAGTCGCGCGCACGAAACCGCCAAGACCGCGCATCTTCATGTAGTCGGCGCGCTTTTCCGGGTTCTCCTGGATCGCCGCCCAGGCGCCGATCGGCGTCTTGAGCACCCGTTCCTTGCGCCACAGCTTGAGAAGGCGCGAGCGGATCAGCGGATGCTTCACCCGATTGGCCGAGTACATGTACCAGCTGTAGCTGGCGCCGCGCGCGCAGCCGCGCGGCTCGTGATTGGGAAGATCCGGCCGCGTGCGGGGATAGTCCGTCTGCTGGGTTTCCCAGGTGACGATCCCGCCCTTGACGTAGATCTTCCACGAGCAGGAGCCCGTGCAGTTCACCCCGTGTGTCGAGCGCACGATCTTGTCGTGCTGCCAACGCTTGCGGTAGGCATCCTCCCAGTCCCGGTTCTCGGTCGTGGTGACGCCGTGGCCGTCCGAGAAGGTGCCGGCATTCTTGCGCGCCAGAAAGTTCAGGCGATCGAGGAGATGACTCATGGTGTTGTCCTCCAAATTCAGGCTGTGGCTGCGGCCGGGCTGGCCCGACCTCGCTCGACGTCATGGAGCAGTCCGCCCTTGCGGGTGTAGACGGCCCAGGTGATGGCGAGACACGTGACGTAGAAGATCAGGAAGGCCCAGAGTGCCGCTTCAGGCCCGCCGGTCATGGCAATCGAGGTCCCGTAGCCCTTGGGGATGAAGAAGGCGCCGAAGGCAGCGATGGCGGAGGTAAAGCCGGTGATCGCGGCCGATTCCTTCTCGGCCTGCAGGCGACGCTCTTCCGCGGTCGCCTGCGGCATCAGGCGGCCCATCTCCTTGCGCATGATCGCCGGGATCATCTGGAAGGTGGAAGCGTTGCCGACACCGGTTGCGAAGAACAGCAGCAGGAAGGAGGCGAAGAAGCCCCAGAAGGCATTCGGCTGCTCCTTGATGCCAATGAACCACAGCACACCGGAGACACCGATCATCATCAGGATGAAGGCCCAGAAGGTGACGCGTGCGCCGCCGAACTTATCGGCAAGCCAGCCCGTGCCGGAGCGCGACAGCGCGCCGACCAGCGGGCCGAGGAAGGCGAACTGCAACACGTTGACGTCCGGGAAGAGCGTCTTGGTGAGAAGCGGGAAGCCTGCCGAGTAGCCGATGAAGGAGCCGAAGGTGCCGGTATAGAGCCAGCACATGATCCAGTTGTGCTTGCGCTGGAAGATCACCGCCTGTTCGGCAAACGAAGCCTTGGCGGAGGCGATATCGTTCATCCCGAACCAGTTGCCGAGGGCCGCCAGGATGATGAAAGGCACGAAGATGAAGCCGGCGTTCTGCAGCCAGAGCGGAGCCTCGCCTGTCGCGGACGCGACCATTGCGGGATCGCCGCCAAGCCCTCCGAAGATGCCGGCAGTGATCGCCAGTGGCACGACGAACTGCACGACGCTGACGCCGAGATTGCCCAGACCCGCGTTGAGGGCGAGCGCATTGCCCTTCTCAGCCTTCGGAAAGAAGAAGGAGATGTTCGACATGGAGGAGGCGAAGTTGCCGCCGCCGAAGCCGCAGAGTAGTGCGAGCAGGAGAAGGATCACATAGGGCGTGTCGGGGTTCTGTACCGCATAGCCGATACCTAGTGCCGGTATGATCAGCGACCAGGTCGTGAGCGTCGTCCAGAGCCGCCCGCCGAAGACCGGCACCATGAAGGAGTAGAAGATGCGCAGCGTCGCGCCGGAAAGGCCCGGCAATGCCGCCAGCCAGAAGAGCTGGTCGGTGGTGAAGGTGAAGCCGACCAGCGGCAGCTTGGCGACGACCACCGACCAGACCTGCCAGATGGCGAAGGACAGAAGTAGCGCCGGGATGGAGAGCCAGAGGTTGCGGCGAGCAATCTTTTGACCCTTCATTTGCCAGAATGTCGCGTCTTCCGGACGCCAGTCGGTCAGAATGGTCGTGTTTTCCTTGGCCACTCTGCGGCCACGCCCTTCCATGCCCTGGAGTTCCGGGAAAGCCGGCAGTTCCTTGAGCTGTTTGCCCGCAGCCTCCTTCTCCATTTGGCGGATGGAAAGATGCATCCAGGTGAGCGACCCGAGCGCGATCAGGAAGAGCAGCATGAAACAACTGGTCCACAGACCGGTGAGATCGAGCATCAGGCCGAAGATGATCGGCAGGATAAAGCCGCCCAGGCCGCCGATCATCCCGACCAGACCGCCGACCGAGCCCACATTGCCGGGATAATAGACCGGGATGTGCTTGAACACCGCGGCCTTGCCGAGCGCCATGAAGAAGCCGAGGATGAAGACGGTGACGGTAAAGCCGATCAGGCCCATTTCCGCATGAAAGGCGATCGGCCCGTTGACGCCTTGCACGACGTAGTCGGTCGGCGGATAGGACAGGATAAAGGTCGCAACGACCGAGACCAGAAAGGTCCAGTACATCACACGACGCGCACCGTAGACGTCGGAGAGATGGCCGCCATAGGCGCGGAAAAGGCTGGCGGGAACCGAGAAGAAGGCGGCGATCATACCGGCGGCGCGAATGTCGACGCCGTAGACCTTGATCAGGTATTGCGGCAGCCAGAGCGCGAGCGCGACGAAGGCACCGAACACGAAGAAATAGTAGAGCGCGAAGCGCCAGACCTGGACGTTCTTCAGCGGTTCGAGCTCCATCCAAGTGCTTTTCGGCTTTTCACCGGTGCGACGACGCTCGACGAGAATCGGATCATCCTTGGTGGTGAACCAGAAGAGGATCGCCATGACGACCAGCGCGCCGGCCCAGACCTGGGCGACAGCGTGCCAGCCGAACGCAACGAGCACCAGGGGCGCCAGAAACTTCGTTACCGCCGAGCCGACATTGCCCGCGCCGAAGATGCCGAGCGCCGTGCCCTGCTTTTCCGGCGGATACCAGCGCGACACATAGGCCACACCGACGGCGAAGGATCCTCCGGCAATGCCGACACCCAGGGCTGCAAGCAGAACCTGCGGATAGGTCGTGGCGTAAGTCAGGAAGAAGGTCGCGACGGCGGCGGCCAGCATGGTGGCGGTGAAGACGACACGGCCGCCGTAGCGATCCGTCCAGATGCCCAGCGCGACGCGGATGAGCGAGCCCGTCAGGATCGGTGTGCCGACCAGCAAGCCAAATTGGGTTTCCGACAGGTTCAGGTCCTTGCGGATCTGAATGCCGATGATTGCGAAGATCGTCCAGACGGCGAAACAGACTGTGAAGGCGATGGTACTCATCGTCAATGCTGTCTTCTGTCCCTGCGGACTGCCACCCACTGCGTTTGGCATTGCAATGCTCCCGTTTCGGATTTCCTGGTATTACACCGCACACAAAATCGCAGATCCGGAATTATTGTCGTTGATTTGGGTCAATAGTCTTTCGGCACTACTTGCATATACATGATATGAACTAATTTATCTTGTGGATTGATATGTTTTGTCTTATAGCAATAACATTTTATGCTATTCAATTGACATTTTTCGTGTTGTGAATTGAAATCACTGGACAGCAAGGCAGGTGCAGTAGGGATGCATATCGACGACATCGAGACACTGAGGCGTCTGAACATTTTCCAGGGCGTGAAGGAAAGCACCTTCAGCCGGGTCATAACGCCGAGCTTTCTGCAATCTTTTCCGGCCGGGACCGTACTTCTCCGCGAGAATACGCCCGCGGACTTTCTCTATATCGTCCTCGAAGGGCTTGTCGAAATGTCGGCAGCGTCGGACGGCAGCGAAACTGTAACAGAAATTCTCGGGCCGGTGAATCTGTTTATACTAGCGGCGGTCTTGAACGATAACGTCTGTCTTCAGTCCGCGCGAACGCTGACACCGGCGCGCATTCTCATGATCCCGGCTCCGTTGATCCGCGAATTGCTCGGCGAGGACCAGAACTTCATGAGAGCGGTCGTCTTCGAACTGGCGCGGGCCTATCGTCGCACCATCAAGGAACTGAAGAAGCAGAAACTGCGCAGCGGGGCGAAGCGTCTCGCCAACTGGATTCTGCGCGAATATACCCGGCAGGGGCAAAATGTCGCGATGAAGCTGCCTTTCGAAAAGCGCGTCCTTGCCTCGTACCTCGGGATGACACCCGAGAACCTCTCCCGCGGCTTTGCCACGCTGGCGCAATACGGGGTGCAGGCCAGTGGCGGCAGTATTCTATTGTCGGACCTCGCCGCCCTGACCGGCTACGCCAATCCATCGCCGCTGATTGACGGAGAAGAGCCGACCATGATGGCCACGAGGGGAAATGATGGACGGACGGAACGATCGCCGGCGGCCTAACTCGTCCGCACCATGCGGACCGTCGTAGACCCGACGGCCGGCTTTCAGAGATTTTCCTTCAGCAGGATCTCGATGCGTATCCTTTCCTGCGAGACGATGGGTTCGCGCTGCTCCAGGCGCGCGCGCATGATACGGGTCGCGCTTCGGACGGCATGCCCCGGGTCCTGGGCGATGACGGCATCGATCCTATCGTCACGGAGCGCTTCCTCGCTGAAAGGCGTGAGCTCGTGAACGACCACGGTCAGCGGACGTGGGTCGGTGACCGCCTCGATGGCAGAGACCGGGACCCTTGCCTCGGCACTCAGCACGTAAACCGCTTCGATATCCGGGTTGTGCTCCAGCATCCTGCGGATCACGAGGCCGGCGCGACGCTCGTCGCCATAGGTTTCCACCGAAGGCAAGGGGACGAGGTGCGGGAACTGGTCGTGGATGATCCTGTCGAAGCCCAGCCTGCGCTCGATGCTGTCCTGCGCCATCATGGTTTCTGCCACGACCATGATTTTCCCCGGCGTGCCCGCGAGAAACCGGCCGACCAGCTTTCCCGCCGTGGCGCCGGCGGCGAAATTGTTCACGCCGACGAAATCCGCCGCCGGCAGCTTTTCGTGACCTGAAAGAAATTGAACGACCTTGATGCCGCGCTCGATCAACCGGGCCATGGCATCGCGAACCTGCGGCGATTCCGGCGCCATGATCGCGACACCGTCGAGCTCGCCCGGCTCGAGGCCGGAGAGATACCTCGCGACCGCATGCGGATCGGACATCGGCATCTGCACGAGATCGATGTCGGTGAGATCGGAACGCAGCGCCTCGCGCGCCTCCCCCACCTCCCGCAGGATCCGTTGGAGATACTGATCGCCCGCGAGCGGCAGGACGAAGCGAAAGCGATAGATGCGGTTGCGCGCGAGGTTAACGGCCGCCGGATTGCGTACGAAGCCGATCCGCTCGATCGCCTCGTTCACCTTCCGCGCCGCCTTCGCGCTGACATTCGGCCGATCGTTCAGCACACGGTCCACCGTGGCAAGACTGACACCTGCGGCTTCCGCGAGGTCCTTGGCTGTGGGTCTCATGACGTCTTTCTACATATCGACACCGGAGTCGGCATAGACTTCTCCAACAATTTCAAGCGAAAAGCAAGAAATTGAGGTGCGCACCTCAAAATTTCCTTGCATTGAGGTGCGCACCTCAATTATAGACTCGTCCAGGGTCGAGAACCCGGAGGCGAGCTGCATCCGGCAAGCACTCGATATCGCGGCCGGTGGAGGAAAGTTGCCGGCCCGGAGGACTGAGCATTGCATTGGTTGCCCTGGAGGGGGCGTCGAACGCATCCCGATGGAGATCGGGATCGGTCAAGGGAGGAGAACGTCATGAAATCCGCATTCCTGAAATCCACGGTCGCCGCGGGCACGCTCGCCTGGGCGAGCCTGTCGGGCGCGGCCGCAGTCAAGGCCGAAGAACTCACATTGTGCTGGGCCGCCTGGGACCCGGCCAACGCACTGGTCGAACTCAGCAAGGATTTCGAAGCCAAGTCCGGCCACAAGATGAAGTTCGAATTCGTGCCGTGGCCGAACTTCGCCGACCGCATGCTCAACGAGCTGAATTCCGGCGGCAAGCTGTGCGACCTGATGATCGGCGACAGCCAGTGGATCGGCGGTGCCGCAGAGAACGGACAGTATGTGAAGCTCAACGATTTCTTCGACAAGGAAGGAATCAAGATGGAGAACTTCATCCCTGCGACCGTCGTCGGCTATACCGAATGGCCGAAGAACTCGCCGAACTACTGGGCGCTTCCCGCCTTCGGTGACGTGGTCGGCTGGACCTACCGCAAGGACTGGTTCTCCCGCCCCGAACTGCAGGACGAATTCAAGAAGAAGTACGGCCGCGATCTCGCCGTGCCGAAGACCTTCGCGGAACTCAAGGACATCGCCGAGTTCTTCCAGGGGCGCGACATCGACGGCAAGACCGTGTACGGCGCGGCGATCTACACCGAGCGCGGCTCGGAAGGCATCACCATGGGGGCGATGGACGCCCTCTATTCCTTCGGCTTCGAATACCAGAACCCCGACAAGCCCTACGACATGGAAGGCTTCGTCAATTCACCCCAGGCGATCGCAGGTCTCGAATACTACAAGACGCTCTACGACTGCTGCACGCCTCCCGGGTCGTCCGACGCCTACATGTCGGAGAACATCGATGCCTACAAGTCGGGCCAGGTCGCGCTGCAGATGAACTTCGCCTTCATCTGGCCGGGGATCAATGCCGACCCGAATGTCGGCGGCGACAAGTCCGGCTACTTCCCCAATCCCGCAGGTCCAGACGGCAAGCAGTTCGCCCAGCTCGGCGGCCAGGGCATCTCGGTGGTTGCCGCGTCCACGAAGCAGGATGCCGCGCTCCAATACATCAAATGGTTTGCGCAGCCCGAGATCCAGCAGAAGTGGTGGTCGCTCGGCGGCTACTCCGCACTCCGCTCGGTCGTGGAAGATCCGGGCTTCGCCACCAGCCAGCCCTATGCCCAGACCTTCCTCGACTCCATGGCGATCGTGAAGGATTTCTGGGCGGAGCCGTCCTACGCCTCGCTCCTGCAGGCATCGCAGAAGCGCTTCCACGACTATGTGGTCGCCGGCCAGGGCACGGCCAAGGAAGCCCTCAACGGCCTGGTCAAGGACTGGACCGAAGTCTTCGAGGACGAAGGCAAAATCTGATCCCCTGCCCCGGATCTCTCGACCCGAGGTCATCTGTCCAAGCGGTGCCGGCATCATTCCGGCACCGCCCGCTCATTCCTTTCTTGTTGGGGGTTAGCCCATGTCCGAGAGCGCCATCGACCGCCTCGCGCGCGCAACACCGTCCGGTGTCTCCAGGAGAATTTCAGGCCTGTCCGACAGGGCGATCGCCTGGATCTTCGTGACGCCGACGATCCTTCTGCTCCTTGCGGTCAATATCTTTCCCCTGATCTGGACCGTCAGGCTGAGCTTCACCAATTTCCGGGTCAACAGGCCCGGCGAGGTGCCCGAGTTCGTCGGATTGCGCAACTACGCCCGCATCCTGACCGATGGCGACATCTGGCTTACTATGCAGGCGACGGCGCATTTCCTCTTCTGGACGATCGCGCTTCAGGTGCTGATCGGCTTCACGCTCGCCTACCTGATCAACAAGAAGTTCCGAGGAAACGACCTCTGGACGACGATCATCGTGCTGCCGATGATGCTGAGTCCGGCCGTCGTCGGCAACTTCTGGACCTTCCTCTACCAGCCGCAGATCGGCCTCTTCAACTACGTGGTCGGCTTCTTCACCGGCGCCGACCCGTCGAGCTTCTCGATGATCGGCGACGTCTCGCTCGCACCCTGGGCGATCGTCATCGTCGACACATGGATGTGGACACCCTTCGTCATGCTGATCTGCCTCGCCGGATTGCGGTCGATCCCCGACAGCATCTACGAGGCTGCCGAATGCGACCGGGCGAGCAAATGGCGGCAGTTCTGGACCATCACCATTCCTCTGGTACTGCCCTTCCTGATGCTCGCGATCCTGTTCCGCGGGATCGAGAACTTCAAGATGTTCGATCTCGTCGTGCAGCTGACCGGCGGCGGACCGGGCTCCGTGACCGAGCTCACCTCGATCAACCTCAAGCGTGAAGCCTTCGAGAAATGGCGCACCGGCTATGCCTCGGCCTATGCAGTCATCCTCTTCGTCACTGTCTTCGGCCTCGCCTCGATCTATGTGAAGGCACTCAACAAGGTGAAAGAACGATGAGCGGTTACTCCGTCACCGAGCCTTCGGCTCGCCAGAAATGGTTCGCCGGCATCCTCGTCGTCTTCTACGCCGTCGTGACGATCATGCCGCTCGTCTGGATCATCGCCACCGGCTTCAAGAGCCCTTCCGACGCGATCGCCTATCCGCCGAAGGTTCTGTTCGAGCCGACGCTCGAGGGCTACGTGAACCTCTTCACGACCAGGACCCGCGTCTCCGATGCGGATCTCCAGGCCCTCGGGGAACCGAAGACCTGGTATGAAAGGCTTGTCCGGAAGGACGGGCTGGTGATTGCCGGTCCCTCCCGCTTCGGCGAGCGTTTCTACAACTCGGTCGTGATCGGCTTCGGGTCGACGCTGCTCTGCATCGTGCTCGGGACGGCGGCGGCCTATGCCTTCTCCCGCTTCAAGGTGCCGCTGAAGGACGACCTTCTCTTCTTCATCCTGTCGACGCGCATGATGCCGCCGATCGCCGTTGCGATCCCGATCTTCCTGATGTTCCGGTCGCTCGGCCTGAGCGACACCCATGCAGGGCTGATCCTCCTCTATACGGCGGTGAATCTCTCGCTCTCGGTCTGGCTGCTCAAGGGCTTCATCGACGAGATCCCCGTCGAGTACGAGGAGGCGGCACTGATCGACGGCTACACGCGCTTCCAGGCCTTCTACAAGGTCGTGCTGCCGCAGGCCGTGACGGGCATTGCCTCGACCGCGATCTTCTGCCTGATCTTCGCCTGGAACGAGTATGCCTTCGCGGTGCTCCTGACCTCGGGCACGGCGCAGACCGCGCCGCCCTTCATCCCGACCATCATCGGCGTCGCCGGACAGGACTGGCCGGCCGTCGCCGCCGGTGCCACGCTCTTCCTCGTTCCGGTCGTCGTCTTCACGATTGTCCTGCGCAAGCATCTCCTGCGCGGCATCACCTTCGGAGCCGTTCGAAAATGAACCAATTCCTCACCAGGCTGCGCCGGCTGCGGCGCAATGAATGGGAGCTCGTCGCCTCGGCACTTATCGCTCTCGGTGTCGTCATGATGATGCAGCCTTTCGCGTTGTCGCTCTACACCTATTCCTTCGTCGTAACATTGGTGGGCACGGTGATGTTCGTCATCGTCAGCCACTTCCCGGAGTAAGATATGGCGCAGATCAGAATACAGAACCTGCGCAAGGAATTCGGCGCCTTCACCGCCGTCCAGTCATCGAGCTTCACGATCGAGGACGGCGAGTTCTTCATGCTGCTCGGACCCTCCGGCTGCGGAAAGACCACGACCTTGCGGATGATGGCGGGCCTCGAGCTGCCGAGCAGCGGCGAGATCCATATCGACGGCGAGGAGGTCGGCATGAAACCCGCCAGCCAGCGCGATATCGCCTTCGTCTTCCAGATGTTCGCGCTCTATCCACATATGAACGTGCGTCGGAATATCTCCTATCCCCTGTTGAGCCAGGGCGTTCCCAAGGCCGAAGTCAGGACGCGGGTCGAGGAGGTGGCGAGAATCCTGCGGATCGAAGACATCCTCGACAAGCCCGTGGGCGGATTGTCCGGCGGCGACCGCCAGCGTGTGGCGCTCGGGCGCGCGATCGTGCGCCGGCCGAAGGCCTTCTTCATGGACGAGCCGCTCGGCGCACTCGACGCGGAATTCCGCGAGCACATGGCGGAAGAATTGCGGGCGCTTCACGACCGGATCGGCGCGACGACCGTCTATGTGACGCACGACCAACTCGAGGCGATGCAGATGGGCGACAAGATCGTCGTCATGAACCATGGCGTGGTCGAGCAGTTCGGCCAGCCGCAACAAATCTACGACTGGCCTGCGACCCGTTTCGTCGCCGACTTCATCGGCTCGCCGCCGATGAATTTCCTGGAGTTCGAGGGGATGATCGGCATCGGCGGCGACCACGTCGTTCTCGACGGGCATCGCCTCGCGGTTCCGGTGTCGCGGCAAGGCGCAGAGGGCCGGCTGACGCTCGGCGTCCGGCCGGAGCATGTCCGCTTTTCGGATGCGTCAGCCTATCGCGGCAGGGTGCTCGCGACCGAGTATCTCGGCACGACCCAGATTATCACGCTCTCGACGCCGAACGGCAACATCAAGGCGCGGATCTCCTCCGCCGACACCGTCAGGGAGGGCGAGATGGTCGGACTGGAATTCGACAGTCGCACGCTGACGGTCTTCGCAGGCGAACGCGGACATGCCCTGATCTCCGAAGGAAACGAAGGAGTGCTCTATCATGGCTGATGTCGTCCTCCAGTCGATCACGAAAAGCTTCTCCGGCCACAGGGCGCTCGACGACGTGTCGATGGCCATACCCGACGGTTCCTTCGTCGTGCTGCTCGGCCCGACGGGCGCGGGCAAGACGACGACGCTCAGGATGATTTCGGGCCTCGATCATCCCGACCGCGGTGACGTGTTCATCGGCGGCCGTTCGATGAAGGGCCTCACACCCGCAGAGCGCAACGTCGCGATGGTCTTCCAGCAGTATTCGCTCTATCCGCACCTGACCGTGCGCGAGAACCTCGCCTTCCCGCTGAAGTCACCGCTTCTGAGAACGCCGCCGGCCGAAATCGAGCGCAAGGTGCACGCCGTCGCCGAGACGCTCCGCATCGCCCACAAGCTCGACAACAAGGCGACGGCGCTTTCGGGCGGGGAGATGCAGCGGGTGTCGATCGGCCGGGCGCTCGTCCGAACGCCCGAGATATACCTGATGGACGAGCCGCTGAGTTCGCTCGACGCGAAGCTGAGGGCCGACCTGCGCGTGGAGCTGAAGGGCATTCAGGCGAATTCCGGGGCGACCCTCCTCTACGTCACGCACGACCAGGTCGAGGCCATGACCATGGCGACCCATATCGGTGTCCTGCATCACGGACGGCTGGTGCAGTTCGGCTCGCCGCGGGATGTCTACGAACGTCCGGTAAGCCTCTATGCCGCCCAGCGGCTCGGGCAACCTCGCATCAACGTCCTGCCGGCGAACCTCTTTCCGGCGGCACCGCCGCGTGCGGCCAGCATCGGCCTTCGGCCGGAGCACATCCGCCAGGGCAGCGGCGAGGACAGTCTGGTCACGCGCGTCGAAAGGCTCGGCGACCAGACGCGCTTGCACCTGTCCTTCCGCGGACACACCATCGTCACCGTCACCGAACCCCACACGACCCGGCGTGACGGAGAGATCGTCAAGATCGAACCCGTTGATCCACTCTACTTCGATGCCGACGGCATGCGACTCGCTTAAGGAAGGTTCCCATGGCTCAGTTCATCAACAAGAAAGAAGACGTCGTCATCGAGGCCGTGGAGGGCCTGCTGGCAACGGCCACCGTGCCGCTGGCGCGCCTCGACGGTTACCCGCATATCCGCGTGATCGTGCGGGCGGATTGGGACAAGTCCAAAGTCGCGCTCGTTTCGGGTGGAGGATCCGGCCACGAGCCGGCGCATGCGGGCTTCGTCGGCGCGGGCATGCTGACCGCGGCGGTCTGCGGCGACGTCTTTGCCTCGCCGAGCGTCGATGCGGTGCTCGCGGGTATCCTGGCGGTCACCGGTCCGGCCGGATGCCTCCTGATCGTCAAGAACTACACGGGCGACCGGCTGAATTTCGGGCTGGCGGCGGAGCGAGCCCGGGCTTTCGGGCTCAATGTCGGCATGGTGATCGTCGACGACGACATCGCGCTTCCGGACCTGCCGCAGGCCCGCGGCGTCGCCGGAACGCTGTTTGTACACAAGATCGCCGGAGCGCTCGCCGAAAGCGGTGCCGATCTCGAAACGGTGACCGCTGCCGCGCGCAGGGTGATTGCGGCGACGAAGAGCATCGGCATGTCGCTCGACACCTGCACCGTTCCGGGGTCGCCGAAGGAAAACCGCATCCCGGCGGGCATGGCAGAGCTCGGCCTCGGCATCCATGGCGAGGCCGGGGTGGAGCAGGTCGACTTCTCCGGCGCCCGCTCGGCGATGACTGCCGTCGTGGCCAAGCTTCGATCGGCGATCGGGGACAAGCCGCACATCGCATTGATCAACAATCTCGGCGGGACGTCGGTTCTCGAAATGTCGATCCTCGCCCATGAGCTGATCCAGTCCGACATCGGCGGGCTGATCAGCCACGTCGTCGGTCCGGCGGCCATGATGACGTCGCTCGACATGCGCGGCTTCTCCATCTCGCTTTACCCGGCGGAGGCCGAGGACATTGCCGCACTTGCACAGCCGGTCGGCCCCGCCGCCTGGCCGGGTCTCTCTCCCGTCCGACCGGTATCGGCCGTCGCCTTGCCGGACGGGCTCACGCCGATCATGCCGCTGCCCTCCGACCACAGGGCGACCCGCGATTTCCTCACCGGCTGCTGCAATGTGCTGATCGCGGCCGAGGAGGGCCTGAACGCGCTCGACGCGAAGTCCGGGGACGGCGACACCGGATCGACGCTCGCCGGCGCCGCCCGTGCGCTCGTCAAGGCGATGGACAGGCTGCCGCTTTCCGACCATACGCAGCTCTTCCGGGCGATCGGCCTCGAACTCAGCCAGACGATGGGCGGGTCTTCCGGCGTCCTGCTCGCGATCTTCTTTGCCGCGGCCGGTGACGGTGCGTCGAGTGGTCTGCCGATCCGGGACGCCTTGCGGGCCGGGCTTGCGCGCATGCAGGAGATCGGCGGGGCGAAGGTGGGTGACCGTACGATGGTCGATGCCCTCGCGCCGGCTCTCGATGCGCTCGAAGGTGGACTGAAGGCGGCGGCAGAGGCGGCGCGCGCCGGCGCCGACCGGACAGCGACGCTTGCCAAGGCCCATGCCGGCCGTGCCGCCTATCTCAGCTCGAGGCAGCTCTTGGGGCACGTCGATCCGGGCGCCGAGGCCGTGGCGCTGCTGTTCGAGTTCCTGGCTCGGTCCGCCAACGGAAAGTAGCGAACGCGCGGGTCCGCTCGGAAGCGACTGACGCCGAGCAGCACCCGGCCCCGTCCGAGTTCGTCACCCCATCGATTGGGAGGCGAGCGTGAAGACCATGGCCTCTCCGTCCGCACCCGAACCATAATCGGCATCCTCGCCGAGTGTCATCGTCGTGACGGTATCGAACACCGGCAGCCCGCATTGCTGGACGAAGCTGGCGAATGCTCCTGCCTTGAAGTGCGTATCGAGGCGGAGAAAGGTCCCCGCATGGGCAGTCACATGCGGATGCACGACGGCAATCGCCTCCTCGTCGGAGTGGGCGACCACCGGCCCGACGACATGGCCGCGGCCGAAACGGCGGCACATGGAGAAAGCCCTGAGGCTCTGTCCGCGGAAAAGCCCGTAGGAGACGGATTCTTCGAAGAGGCGCGCGAGATGAAGCGGTCGGGCGGCGCCGAAGGCCGGCGCATCGAGCGCCGTCATCTGGTCGAGATCGGCGGGCGAGAGCTCACGAAGCATCAACCCCGCCGGAATGGCCGGAACGTTGGGCAGTGGACGTGCATCGCCCTGACACTGATGGACCGTTGCCCTCGGCACGAAACCCAGCGAACGATAGAGCCGATAGGCCGCGCGCGTCGCGTTGAGCCTCAGTCGGCGTGTTCCGAATTCCTCGGCGATCAACTTCCGCATCAGCCATTGGGCCGCGCCGTTGGTTTGCAGCCGCGGCGATGTGATGACCATGCCGATGGTCGCGAAGTCGTCACCGTGGGGAAACCACATCGCCGAGCCGAGCACCCGGTCGATCTCGTCAAGCGCGGCAAATCCATGCCCCACCTCGAGCAGGAACCGCCAGTCCTCGGCGCGGTGCGGCCATCCGACTGCAATCGAGAGCGCGTGCAGTTGCGACAGGTCGACGTCCGTGATGTCGGCAAGACGCATGCGGAACGTGTCCACAACCAGACTATCCGAGACTGCGGCCTCCATCATCCCCCCCTCTTTCACCAACCCTTCAGATATCTATCCGGCATGCTCGCGAGCCGCGATGTGCCCGACGCTAAACTGCTTTCGGCAACACAATCCGCTTCTCATCCGCTCTTGCGCGCAAGATTCGACTGAAAGACGGGCACCTTCGGCATCCGCTCCCCGCCGCCGGGACTAATCTTGCCTGACGCCTTCCTCCAGAAGTTCCAATCTCCCCTCCCCGAGAGGCGGCCGACGCGGCCGCAACCAAAGCAGATGTGGCGGCACGAATGCAAGCAATCGACATCCTGGAAAAGCTCGTTTCCTTCCCCTCCGTCATCGGCACCCCGAACGATGCGATCGTCGACTGGGTCCGCAGCTTTCTCGAGGCGCATGGTGCGGTCGTCCATGTTTTGCCCGGACCCGAGGGCGACCGGGTGAATCTTTTCGCGACGCTCGGCCCGCGCGACACGGCCGGTTATGTCCTTTCCGGCCACATGGACGTCGTTCCGGCCACCGAACCCGGCTGGACCAGCGACCCGTTCCGCTTGCGCAAGGAGGCGAACCGTCTCTATGGGCGCGGCACCACCGACATGAAGGGGTTCCTCGCCGCCGCACTCGCAACCGTTCCGAAATTCGCCAGGTTGACGCTCGCGCGGCCGATCCATCTCGCCTTCTCGTATGATGAGGAGGCAGGCTGCCGCGGTGTTCCCCATATGCTCGCACGCCTTCCCGACCTTTGCGCACCTCCTCAAGGCGCGGTGATCGGGGAGCCGAGCGGGATGCAGTCGATCCTCGCCCACAAGGGCAAGGCGGCGGCGAAGGTCACGGTCGAGGGTCGTGCCGGCCACTCCTCGCGTCCCGACCTCGGGCTGAACGCGATCCACGGAATGGCGACGGTGCTGACCAAGGCAGTGGCCGCCGCGACCGCGCTCACTGCAGGACCGTTCGATGCCACCTTCGAGCCGCCCTATTCCTCGTTGCAGGTCGGCCGGTTGAACGGCGGGCGGGCGGTCAACATCATACCCGATCTCTGCGAGGCGGAGCTGGAAGCGCGCGCGATCGCGGGTGTCGACCCGCGACGTCTCCTGGCGCCCGTGCGGGAAGCCGCCGAGGCACTCACGGCGGAAGGCTATGGTGTGACCTGGGAGGAACTCAGCAGCTATCCGGCCCTGTCGCTTCCCCGCACCGCGCCCCTCGCCGTTCTGTTCCGCGAGCTCACCGGCCGGGAACCGCTCGCGGCGGTGAGCTACGGGACGGAGGCCGGGCTCTTCCAGCGGGCCGGCATCGATGCGATCATCTGCGGTCCGGGCGAGATCGACCGCGCCCACAAGCCGGACGAATATATCCGCGTGGAGGAGCTCTCCGCCTGCGAGACGCTGCTGGAACGGCTCGGGCGGCAGTGCCTGGCCTGAGCGGGAGAGCGGCATGACCTTCCTGTTCCATTCCGACGCCGAGCGTGGCGCCGTGTTTCGAGAGATCTTTGCTCGCGAACTGCCCGATCTGCCCTTCTCCATGGATCCGGCGAGGGTCGATCCGGACGCCGTCCGTTACCTGATCACCTGGACGGTCCCTGCGGATCTCGCACGCTACCGCAATCTCGACGTGCTCTTCTCGATCGGCGCCGGTGTCGACCAGTTCCGGCTTGCCGAGGTCCCGGCCTCCGTGAAGGTCGTCCGCATGGTCGAGGACGGCATCGTCCGGATGATGCAGGAATATGCGGTGCTGGCGGTCCTTGCTCTTCACCGCGGCCTGCCCGCCTATCTCCGCCAGCAGCGCGACGAGGTCTGGCAAGCCCTGCCGCAGCCACAGGCTTGCGAACGTCGCGTCGGCGTTCTGGGGCTCGGCATGCTCGGCCGGGCAGTCATCGAACGGCTGAAGCCCCTCGGCTTTCCCCTTTCCGGCTGGAGCCGGTCGCAACACGATATCGACGACGTAGCCTGCTTTGCGGGCGAGGCGGGTCTCGATGCCATGCTCGCCGAAACCGACATTCTCGTCTGCCTCCTGCCGCTCACGGACGCGACAAGAGGATTTCTCGACGTCGACCTCTTCAACAAGTTGCCGCGCGGCGCCGGGCTCGTCCATGTCGGCCGCGGTCCGCAGCTGAACCATGAGGACCTGATCGCGGCTCTGGATGGCGGGCAACTGTCGGGCGCGATGATCGACGTCACCGAGCCGGAACCGCTGCCTCCGGGACATGCCTTCTGGGACCATCCGAAGATCGTGCTGACGCCGCATGTCGCAGGCGTCACACAACCGCAAACCGCCGCCCGCGCCGTCATCGACAACATCAGGCGCCTGCGCGAAGGCCTCGATCCGGTCGGGCTCATCGACCGCGACCGCGGCTACTGACACTCGAACCCCGAAAGGAAAACCATGTCGCTCCTCAAGACCATAGACCCGAACCCATCCTTTGCGCCGCGCGAAGGCTTGCCGCAGCCGGACCGCCTGATTGCGGGAAGCCCCAGCTTCAGGACCTGGGCGCAGGACGTCGCGCACGGAGACCTGGTGCATACCGGCGTATGGGAGGCGACCCCGGGTGAAACCCGCTCGATCAAGGGCGAGACGTTCGAATTCTGCCACATCCTTGCCGGCGTGGTCGAAATCACGCCCGACGGCGGGGAACCCGTGACCTACAAGGCGGGCGACAGCTTCGTCATGAAGCCGGGCTTCGTCGGTGTCTGGAAGACGATCGAGACTGTCCGCAAGATCTATCTCACGGTCACCCCGAAGAACTGACCGACGAAGCCCGACCCTCGGCCGTAAGCAAGGTCCGCTTGCCGTAGAATACGCTGCGGCAAGCCGGCAAAACGGCTTTTTCCGCCATCGCCGGCTTGCTGCTCGGATCAAGCTGCTCCGCCGGGTCGCCTACCATCCCTTCCAGTGATGAAAGGTGTATCCATGACACTGAGCTTCGATCCCGACGGCCTGTCCATTCCGGTCGGACACTTCATCGGCGGCCGGCTGGTCGCCGCAGCCGGCGCCATCGACATGCACCGCCCCTCTGACGGGCACCTCTATGCCGGCTGCCCCGTCGCCGACGGCGATGTGGTCGACGAGGCCGTGCAGGTGGCCAAGGAGGCCCTGAAGGACAGCAACTGGGGCGGCCTTCGCCCGCGTGAACGCACGCGGGTGCTGCAGCGCTGGGCCGATCTCATCGAAGAGGACGCCGAGATGCTTGCACGGCTTGAGGCCGTCTCCTCGACGCGGCCTGTCGGCCATCTGGTCGAGGGCGATATTGCCGTTTCAGCCGAGCAGATCCGTTTCTTCGCGGAATTCGCCGACAAGGAGGGCAGTGATCTCGTTCCGACCGACGATGCCAGCCTCGGCATGATCATGAGCGAACCCTACGGCGTCGTCGGCGCGATCACGCCCTGGAACTTCCCGATCTCGATGGCGGCATGGAAGCTCGGACCGGCGCTTGCCGCGGGCAATGCGGTGGTGATCAAGCCGTCGGAAATGACGCCCTTCACCACCCTCCGTCTCGCGGAGCTTGCCATTCGCGCCGGCGTGCCGGCGGGGCTCGTCAACGTCGTGCTCGGCGACGGCCCGGTCACCGGCAATGCGATCACCGGCCATCCGGACATCGCCAAGGTGAGCTTCACCGGCTCGACCCGCGCCGGCGCCGCGATCATGGAGAACATCGCCCGCACCGGCGTCAAGCCGATGACGCTGGAACTCGGCGGCAAGAGCCCGCAGCTCGTCTTCGCCGACGCCGATCTCGACAAGGCCGCGGCGGCGATTACCGGCAGCATTCTCTCGAATGCCGGCCAGGCCTGCGTGGCCGGATCCCGGTTGATCGTCGAGGAGGCGGTCGCCAAGCCCCTTGTCGCGGCGATCGTCAGCCGCATGAAGACGGCCAAGGCCGGCCCGACCTGGGACGCGGCGAGCCAGTATTCGCCGATTATCTCGCAGCGTCAGCGCGAACGCATCCATTCGATCGTTTCGGCGGCCGTCAACGCCGGCGGCGAATGCCTGACGGGCGGCGCGCCGATCGACGCACCCGGCTATTTCTATGAGCCGACACTGATTGCCGGTGTCGGCGAGGATTCGCCCGCCGTCATCGAGGAGATCTTCGGCCCGGTCCTGACGCTGCAGACCTTCCGCGACGAGGAGGAGGCGCTCTTGCTTGCCGACCATCCCGCCTACGGGCTTGCGAGCGGTCTCTTCACCCGTGACCTGTCACGCGCCGTTCGCCTCACGCGGCGGCTTCAGGCCGGCACCGTCTGGGTCAACCGCTACAGCCGCTCGCGCGACCATATCCTGCCGACGGGCGGCTACAAGCGTTCCGGCATCGGCAAGGATCTCGGCCGCGAAGCCTATCACGCGAACCGCAGGACGAAGAGCGTCCTCATCAATCTCTAGGAAATCGCCCGAGGAAATCCATGAAGGTCTACAAAATTGCGCAGATCCCCGGCGACGGCATCGGACGAGACGTCACCGCCGCAGCCTGGGCCGTCCTGACGAAAGCAGCGAGCGCTGCCGGGTTCAGGCTCGAGGGCCACGAGTTTCCCTGGTCCTGTAAGTTCTACAAGGAAACCGGTGCGATGATGCCGGCAGACGGGATCGAGACGCTGCGCGGCTTCGATGCCATCCTGCTCGGCGCCGTCGGCTGGCCGGCGGAGGTGCCGGATTCGGTCTCGCTTCACGGCCTTCTCCTCCCGATCCGCAAAGCCTTCGTCCAGTACGCAAACATTCGCCCGCACCGCCTCCTGCCCGGCGTGCAGGGACCGCTGAAGGCGGAAGGCTTCGACATTCTCTGCATCCGTGAGAACACGGAAGGCGAATACTCCGGCGCCGGCGGACGTGTTCACCAGGGGACGGCCGACGAGGTCGCGGTCGAGACATCGATCTTCACGCGCGCCGGCACCGAACGCATTCTGCGCTTTGCCTTCCAGCAGGCGCGGCAACGGCGCGGCAAACTCGCGTCAGTCACCAAGTCGAACGCCCAGAAATACTCGATGGTCTTCTGGGACGAAATCACCGGGCGGCTGGCCGCCGAATATCCCGACGTCGACGTGACGAGCTACCATATCGATGCGATGGCCGCCCGCATGGTCATGGCGCCGGAAAGCCTCGACGTCGTCGTCGCCTCCAATCTCTTCGGCGACATCCTGACCGATCTCGGTGCAGCCATCCAGGGCGGTCTCGGCTTTGCCGCCTCGGCCAACATCAATCCCGACTGCACCGCACCGTCGATGTTCGAGCCGGTGCACGGCTCGGCCCCGGACATCGCCCATCTCGGTATTGCCAACCCGATCGCCGCCATCTGGTCGGGCGCCATGATGCTCGAACACCTCGGCGAGGCGGAAGCGGCCGCGGCCGTTATGACAGCCATCGAAAGAACGACGGCCGCCGGCATCGGCACGGCGCCCGGCAAGGACAAGACCGACACGATCACCAAGGCCATCCTCGCGGCCATCGCCTGACAACGCATTTTCAAACGGAAGACAACCATGAAGACCCTGAAGGACAAAGATCTTTTTCGCCAGGCCGGCCTCATCGGCGGCGAGTGGTGTGCGGCTGCGTCCGGCAAGGCGATCGAGGTCACCGATCCCGCAACCCAGAAGGCAATCGGCACGGTGCCGGACATGGGACGCGAAGACACCCGAGCGGCCATCGCCGCCGCCAGCGCCGCCTATCCCGCCTGGCGCGCCAGGACCCATGCCGAACGCGCGGCGCTCATTGAAAAATGGTACGCGCTCATGGTGGAACACGAAGCGGACCTTGCGCTGATCCTCACCACCGAGCAGGGCAAGCCCCTGAGCGAAGCCGCCGGTGAAATCCGCTATGGCGCGGGCTTCGTGAAATGGTTCGCGGAAGAGGCCCGCCGCATCGGCGGCACGACGATCCCCTCGCCGACGCCTGACCGCCGTATCGTGGTTCTCAAGGAACCGGTCGGCGTCTGCGGCATCATCACGCCATGGAACTTCCCCAACGCGATGATCACCCGCAAGGTCGCGCCTGCGCTCGCCGCCGGCTGCACGGTCGTCATCAAGCCGTCCGACTTCACGCCCTATTCGGCGCTTGCGATCGCGGTGCTCGCCGAGCGTGCGGGAATTCCCGCCGGCGTCGTCAACGTCGTCACGGGCCAGCCGGCCGAGATCGGTGCCGAAATCATGGCAAACGAGACCGTGCGGAAGATCTCGTTCACCGGGTCGACACGCGTCGGCTCGCTCCTGATGCGCGGGGCGGCGGATTCGGTGAAGCGCCTGTCGCTCGAACTCGGCGGCAACGCCCCCTTCATCGTCTTCGACGACGCCGATCTCGATCTCGCCATCGAGGGCGCGATCACGTCCAAGTTCCGCAACGGCGGCCAGACCTGCGTCTGCGCCAACCGCATCCTGGTCCAGTCCGGTGTCTACGACGAATTCGCCGCCCGGCTTGCCGCCCGCGTCAACGCGATGAAGGTCGGCCCCGGCACGGAACCGGGCGTGGCGATCGGACCGATGATCAACCAGGCGGCAATCGAGAAGATCAATCGTCACATCGAGGACGCGGCGTCGAAGGGCGCACAGATTGCCTCAGCCGCCACAATCGACGGTCTTGGACCCCAGTTCACCGCTCCGGTGGTGCTGACGGGCGCGACCACCGACATGCTGCTCGCCCATGAAGAGACCTTCGGTCCGGTCGCGCCGCTCTTCCGCTTCGAGACGGACGACGAGGCGATCCGGATCGCCAACGACACGCCGTTCGGTCTCGCGGCCTATTTCTACACCCAGAGCCTGAAGCGCTCCTGGCGGGTGGCCGAGGCGCTGGAAGCCGGCATGATCGGCCTCAACACCGGGCTGATCTCGACCGAAGTCGCGCCCTTCGGCGGCGTGAAACAGTCGGGTCTCGGCCGCGAGGGCGCGCAGGCCGGCATCGAGGAGTATCTGGAGATGAAGACCTTCCACATCGGAGGGCTCGCCTGAATCGATCCGCGCTGCCACACGGTTGTCACTTCGCCCAGTCACCGGTCGCCAGTGCAAACGGCGACCATTCGGTGAGTTCATAGCGAATGGGCAGCGCATCGTCCCTGCGAACGACGCATTTGGGACGAAAGCGCCAATACCGCTCCGCTCCGGCGACCGAAGCGTCAGCGGGGCCGTCCGGCAGCAGCTCGGCCTCACCCGTCATCTGCAGGAGAGTGCCCGTCGAAAAGTCTGCGAAGACCAGCCCGGCGCGCGCATTGACGGCGATATTGCCGAGTGTGTTGAAGAAGCGGTTGCCGGCAAAATCCGGAATGGTGAGCCAACCGTCGTCACCCACCCGGACGAAGCCCGGCCGGCCGCCGCGATGGGAGACATCGACCTGGCGATGACCGTCGACGTCTGCATAGGTGCCGACGAAGAACGTATCCGCTCCTTCGACGAGACGGCGAGCGGCAGCGTCGAGCCCGGCGCCGGTCACCGGCGCCGCCGTCGACGGCAAGGCGGGATCGCGGATGAAACGCGGCTCCCGGAGCTGGATATATTTCGGGCAATTGCCGAAGCTCTGCTCCACGACGACATCGAAGCCTCCGTCGTGGCGGCGCAACGTGCCGTTCAGGCGATTGCGACGACGTGTCGAAAGATCGATGCCGAGAAGGCCAAGGGCTGCGCCGTCGTTCATGCCGGCCTCGGCCGGATCGGTCGCATCGCGCGCGAGTGCGACCGTCAACCGATGCGCGTCCGGCGCCCGAAGGAACCCCGGATGGCCCGCCCGCAGGGTCGGCCAGACCTGTCCCTCCCCGTCGACGGCGGCGAGCACCACCATCGGCAGGAGAGGGTAGAAGTCCCGGTGCTGGTCGATCAGATGACCGCGCAGCACACGGCGCCCGACCTCATCCATGCGCGTCTCCACGCCGTAGCGCCTCTGGAGGGCGAGCTCGCCTTCGTGCCAGGGCGAGCGGACGAACGCGGGATCATCCATGACGATCTCCCCTCAGGCCTCGAGCCCGACCGGCGTCTTCTGGAAGGCGACGAACCCCGGCAGCGCCTCGATCCGCCCGAGCCACTGGCGGATGTTCGGATAGGGTTGGAGATCAACGTCCCCTTCCGGCGCCCGCTCGACATAGCTGTAGAGCGCGACATCGGCGATCGTCGGATGGTCGGCCGCAATCCACTCCCGCCCGCCGAGCCCGCCTTCGATCAGGGTGAGGATCGCATGCGACCGGGGGATCACCTCCTCCGGCCGATAGGGCGCCTTAAAGACGTTGATGAGCCGGGCCTGCGCCGGACCGTGGGCGATCTGCCCGGCGGCGACCGAAAGCCATCGCTGCACGGCGGCGGCACCGGTCGCGTCTTCCGGCAGCCAGTCGGTCCTGCCCGTCTTCTTGGCGAGATAGACAAGCATCGCGTTGGAATCGCAGATGATCGTGCCGTCGTCGTCGAGAACGGGAACCTGCCCGAACGGGTTGATCGCGAGGAACGCCTCCGACTTGTGCTCGCGCTTGGCGAGATCGACGTACTGGAGCTCATGCGGGATGCCGAGCAGAGAAAGGAAGAGCCGCGCCCGATGGGCATGGCCGGACAGCGGATGATAGTAGAGTCTCATGTTGAATCTCCTGCGAACGGGTCTGCTTCAGAGTGATTGTTATTCCCGACGTTGATAAGTATCGCCCTGAACACTAGACTATTTCATTGACTGGAATAATGAACGGGAGCTCCGGGCATGGATCGCTGGCAGGCGATGCGGATATTCACGCAGGTCGTGGATTGCGGCGGCTTTGCGCCGGCCGCGAGACTGCTGCATATGAGCCCACCGGCCGTGACCCGTGCGGTGGCCAGCCTCGAAAAGCACATCGGCACGCGGCTCCTCGTCCGCACGACCCGGTCGCTGAAGCTGACCGCCGCCGGTGAAGGCTATGTCGCCGATTGCCGGCGCATCCTGGCAGAGATCGCCGAGGCCGAAGCGAATGCCGCCGGCAGCTTCACGCATCCGGCCGGCCTGCTCACCGTCACCGCCCCCGCCCTCTTCGGGCGCATCCATGTCTTGCCGGTGGTTCTCGACTTCCTCGATCACTACCCGGCCATGCAGGTGAAGACGGTCTTCGTCGACCGCGTGACGAACCTCGTCGAGGAGGGGCTGGACGTTGCGGTGCGGATCGCGGCCCTGCCCGCGTCGGGCCTCGTCGCCCGGCGCGTCGGGTCGATCCGGCAGGTTCTCTGCGGCTCACCCGAGTATTTCGGCCGTTTCGGGGAGCCTCGCGCACCGCAAGACCTCGTGCTCCACCGCATCATCGGACGCGACGGCCTTTTCGGTCATTCCGAATGGTTGTTCGGACGCGACGAGGATATTCGCGTTCCGATCGCTCCCCGTCTCATCTGCAATACCAATGATGCGAGCATCGCCGCGGCTGTCGCCGGATGGGGCATCTCCCGCTTCCAGTCGTATCAGGTAGCCGCCGACGTCGAAGCCGGGCGGCTCAAGGTCGTCCTTGCCGATTACGAGCGCGCGCCCGTGCCGGTCCATCTGGTGCATGCCGAAGGCCGCATGGTGTCGGCCCGCGTGCGCGCCTTCGTCGACTTCGCTGCCGAGCGCCTGCGACGTCGACCGGGCGTCAACGCCCTGACTTGACGCGCCCTTAGCGGATCTTGTCGAGTATCTTGTAGTAGAGGCCGACAAGCGGCAGGAACCACGGTTTGCCGAAATGTCCCGGCACTGCGGGCCAGTCGAGGCCCTTCAACGGGTTGCGGTCGTCCCGCCCGAGCATCGCATCCGCCATCACCATGCCGAGATGGGTGGAAAACTGCGCGCCATGGCCGGAATAGCCCATCGCATACCAGAGGCCGTCATGGTAGCCGGCCCGCGGATAGCGGTCTCTTGTCATGTCGACCAGCCCGCCCCAGCAATAGTCGATTTCGACATGTGCAAGCTGCGGAAAAATCCGGGCGAGGCTTTCCCGCAGGATCTCGCCGCTCTTTGCATCGGAACGCTGATCGGATGTGGCGGAGAAACGGGCGCGCCCGCCGAAGATCAGCCGATTGTCCGGCGACAGCCGGAAATAGTTGCCGACATTCATCGAGTTGACGCAGGTGCGGTTGCCGGGCATCGTCACGGCCACTTCCGCGTCGGTCAGCGGCCGTGTCGCGATGATGAAGCTGCCGACGGCAATGATGCGGCGACGAAAGTAACCGAAATTCGGCGTCGTGTAGGCCCCGGTCGCGACCAGCACCTGATCGGCCGTCACCGTTCCGCGCTTCGTTTGCAGTTTGTGGCGGTCACCGGCCTTGCGCTGGTCGACAACCGCGGCGTTCTCGTAGATCACCGCGCCGCGCCGGCAGGCCGCATCGGCAAGACCGGCTGCATAGCGGCCCATGTGCATCATCGCGCTCTTCTTCGACAGCATCGCGCCGTGGAAAGGTGACCCGACCTCATTCTTCAGGTCGGCCGCCGAAAGAAGCGCCGTGTCGGGATCGACCTCGCTGTGCACGGCCTCGAAATTGCGGGCAATCGCCTCGAAGTGCTGCGGTTTCGAGGCGAGCTTCAGCTTGCCGGCACGGCGGAAATTGCAGTCGATGCCTTCCTCCGCGACCAGTGCCTCGATCGCATCGACGGACTCGTCGAGCGCCCTGTAGAGAGCGACCGCCCGCTCCTTGCCGAGCTCCGCCTTGGCGGCGAGATAGCTGTGCGCGAGACCGTTGTTGAGATGACCGCCATTGCGGCCGGATGCGCCGGAACCGACACGTTCAGCCTCCAGCACGACGACCCGCGCGCCGCCCATTGCGAGCCGGCGGGCGGCAGCAAGCCCGGTGAAGCCGCCGCCGACAACCGCGACGTCGAAATGACCGGCGACGTCGCCTTCGGCCCCGCCGGCGAAGGCGGGTGCCGTGTCATGCCAGTAGGACAGGTATTTCATGACAAGTCCGCCTCACCTAGAGCCCGACCACGCCCGGCAAGCCGGAAATGTCGGGAATTTCCACATAACCGTAATAGGGGTTTGCCGGCTCGTGTCCGCGGTTGACCCAGACCTTGTTCCTGATGCCGAGGTCGTGGGCCGACATGAGGTCGTAGCGGAAAGAGGAGGAGCAGTGCAGAATGTCTTCCGGACCGCAACCCAGCATGTCGAGCATGTACTCGAAGGCCCTGAAGCGCGGCTTGTAGGCCTGGGCCTGCTCGGCGGTGTAGACGGCGTGGAAGGGAGCGCCGAGTTTCCCGACGTTCGACATGATCTGCGCGTTCATCGCGTTGGACAGGATGACGAGCGGAATTTCCTTCGCCACCTTCGCAAGCCCTGCCGGCACGTCGGCATGCGGTCCCCAGGTCGGAACGCGCTCGTAGATCATGCGCGCATCCTCGTCCTTGAAGGAAACGCCGTTGCGCTTGCAGCTGCGCTCGAGCGCATTGTGCACGACCTCTGCATAAGGCTTCCAGTCGCCGAGGATCTCGTCGAGCCGGTAGGCGGCGAAATTCCTGATGAACTCCAGCATTTTCGGCTCGTCGAGCCGCTCGCCATAGAGGTCGCGCGCGGCTTCCGCCATCTGGAAATTGGTGAGCGTGCCATAGCAGTCGAAGGTGATGTATTTCGGGCGGAAGGTCGTCATGCGAGGCATCCTCTGGAAAACGGCGCTGAGAAGCCGGATCGGCTGATGTGACGATCATAAGGCGCATTCCCGCACCGGGCTCGACTGAATTGCCCGAGATGAAAGCAGAATATTCTGTATGCGGAGCGCCGGCTGGCAGATGGTTGCGAGAGGTCGGAACGGCCGGGAACGGCGCAGTCAGAACGTCGAGTTGAACGCGCCGCCGTCAACCAGCAGGTTCTGTCCGACGATATAGCCAGCATACCGGCTGCAGAGGAATGCCGCCGTAGCGCCAAACTCATCCGGCGTGCCGACGCGTCCCGTCGGGTTTTGCGCATATTCCTCCGCGCGTGCCTCCTCGAGCGACATGCCCCGCGCCTGCGCAGACTTTTCCAGAAGCTTCTCCATGCGCTCCGTCTGATGCGATCCGGGCAGCAGATTGTTGATGGTGACGCCATGACGGGCGACCTGCCGGGCGGTCCCTGCGACGAAGCCGGTGAGGCCGGCGCGGGCGCCGTTGGACAGGCAGAGCTCCGGGATCGGAGACTTGACCGAAGCCGAGGTGATGTTGACGATCCGTCCCCACTTCCGCTCGATCATGCCCGGAAGCACGGCCTTCATGAGCAGAATGGGCGCAAGCATGTTCGCCCCGACCGCTCCGAGCCAATCGTCTTGGGAGACCGTCGACCAGTTTCCGGGCGGCGGGCCGCCGGCATTGGTGATGAGAATGTCCGGCCTCGGCTCCGCGCGAAGAAGGGCGTTGCGGCCTTCTTCGGTCGTCACGTCAGCCGCAACAGTCTCCACCTGCGTCCCGTAGGCTTCGCTGATCGCTTGCCCCGTCTCGCGCAGCTGCCTCGGTTCGCGGGCATTCAGCGTCAGGATCACGCCGGCCTCGGCAAGCTTCTCCGCAACGCCTCGACCCAACCCCTTCGAACCGGCACAGACCAGTGCCCGTTTGCCCTTGATGCCCAAGTCCATCGCTTACTCCGATCGTCGTGTTGATAGTCTGGAAGGTCGGACAATGCCGGCCCGGTCTTGACTGCCCGCCTGATGAAGGCGGCGCCGTCATGCGCTACGCGCTATGTCTGCGACCGCTTCCGAAAGGAGCGCGACTTCCGACACGGTATTGAGATGGCTGACCGAGGCGCGCGCAATCTGGTCCAGTCCGCGCGCCGCCATGTCGAGCGGGGTATAGGGAACGCCGTTCGCGCCGATCGCAATACCTCTCTCGGCGAGCGCGGCACGCACTTGCGTCGGTGCGGTGCCCTCGACCGTGAAAGAAACGATTCCCGAGCGTTGTGATCCGAGATCCCGCACCGTGACTTTGGGGATGCTGCGAAGATCGTCCCGGAGCGTGCTTGCCAGCGATGCGATCCTCTCGCGGATAGCCTCGATGCCAAGCGACCTCGCCTCACGAATGGCTGCACCGAGGCCAAGCAGCAAGGCCGGCGAGTTCTCGGCGGCCTCGAAGCGACGCGCATCGTCGCGGATATTGACCTTGCCGTCGACGATCGGACCGGAAGACACATCCAGATAGGATGGCGTGAGTGCTGGCTGGAACCCTCGCCTGACATAGAGCAATGCCGTGCCGCGTGGACCGCGGAGGAACTTTCGCCCGGCGGCCTTCAGGACGTCGCATCCGAGTGCCGCAACATCGATCGTGACTTGGCCGAGCGCCTGGCCCGCGTCAATGAAATAGGGAACGCCCGCCGCTCTGGCCACGCGCCCGACGGCCGCCGCGTCGTTGATGAGGCCGCCGTTGGCCGGAAGCCATGTCAGCGAGACAAGGCGCACCCGCTCGTCCATCATCGATGCAAGCGCGGCGGCATCGACGCTACCGTCCTCGCAGACCGGAATGACCTCGATGCGCGCGCCGGCACGTTGTGCAGCAGCCTGCATGGTTGCGAGGTTCCCGCCCCATTCCTGGCGCCCGACGAGAATGCGGTCCCCTGCTGCGAGCGGCGGCAATGCCGCAAACGCGACGCCCCAGGCGGCCGATCCGCTCCCCATGAACGCGATTTCGCCCGGGCTGGCGCCGATCAGGGAGGCGGCATCGGTGCGGACGGCTTCGGGTCGTCCGCCCGCCCTCGTTGCCGTCTCCATCGGGCCGTCGGCCGCCTCCTCCCGCAGATAGTCCCAGATCGTCTCGAGGGTGGATCGGGAAGGCAGCGAGGCGCCGGAGTGATTGAAATGCACACCGGCCTTGCAGCCCGGTGTCTCCGAACGGAGATGCTCGACGTCGAACACGTCGTTCATGCCTGGGGCTCCAGTTCCACCAGCGCCTCGATTTCGACCGTGGCGCCGACCGGCAGTGCCGCAACGCCGACCGCCGCACGCGCGTGTCTCCCCGCATCTCCGAACACACCGACGACCAGATCCGAGGCGCCGTTGGCGACTTCCGATTGCTTTGCGAAATCCGGCGCCGAGGCGATGTAGACACCGAGGCGCACCACGCGCCGGACGGCCGCCAATGCGCCGCCGGTCGCTGCGGCGATTTGAGAGAGGACACTGATTGCGGCGCACTCCGCGGCGACGCGGCCTTCCTCGATCGAAACGCCGGCGCCGACCGCCCCGGTCAGGACAACACCGTTCCTGGTGCTGATCTGCCCCGACACGACGAGAAGATTGCCGGTTCGGACCGCGGAAACGTAGTTCGCCGCCGGGGCCGACGCTGCCGGCAAGCGATGACCGAGGGCGGAAAGTCTGGATACAATGGTCTCTGACATGGCTGTCTCCCTTGAGAGTTGGCCGCAAAATGCACGGCGGCGCCGATTGCTTCCAATTCAAACTTCGCTATCGTGTGATCGATTGAACTAATGTCACGCTTTGAGGGAATTTCATGCGCGCATCCGCCGTCATGCCGCCGCTGCAGGCCTTGCGGGCCTTCGAGGCGGTCGGGCGTCTGCTGAGCTTCCGGCGCGCGGGCGAAGAGCTCCTCATCACCCAGAGCGCGGTCAGCCATCACATCAGGCAGCTCGAGGGCATGCTCGGCGTGCGCCTCTTTGTTCGCAAGGCGAAGAGCATCGAACTGACGCCCGAAGGCGCTGCCTATCTGGAGAGAACGACCGAAGCCTTCGCAATCATCGCCAGTGCGACGGCAGAAACGCGACGGCAGGCCGGGAGACAGACGGTGCGCGTCAGCGTCCTGCCCTCCTTCGCCGCCAACTGGCTGGTTTCGCGCCTTCCGCGTTTCATGCTGCAGCATCCCGAGATAGACGTCGAACTCGAACCGACATTGCGCCTGACGAACTTCGCATCGGACGACGTGGACCTCGCCATCCGCTTCGGCGCGGGTCCCTGGGGAGATGTCAGGGCGGAGCGGCTGATGAACGAGGAACTGAGCCCCGTCGTCAGCCCGTCGCTCTTCGGAGATGGCTCCGGTTTCGCCGAACCTGCGGACCTGCTGTCGCACACGCTGCTCGATTCCATGAACCCTCTCGGATGGGAACTATGGTTCGGCGAGGTCGGGGTTGATTTTCGCCATGCCCGCGTCCTGCAGCTCACCGACTACAACATCGCTCTGCAGGCCGCCCTCAACGGTCAGGGCGTCGCGATCGGCCGTCTGCTCCTCATCGCCGATCACCTGACGAGCGGAAGGCTCGTGCAGCCCTTCGCAGCGACGGTTCGGTCGGAGAAGACGGCCTATTGGCTTGTCATGCCCGAACAAAGACGGCTCAGCCCCGCCGCCGAGGCTTTCTCCACATGGCTCAGGGCGCAGGCTGCAACAGCACATACTGGCCGCCCCTGACAGGTGGCGGACCGCCTCGACGGGCGTCGTCGCCCGGACAAGTCCGCGGCATAAAATGCCGCGGGCGACGGCCGCCAAGGCGGAAGATGTCGAGGCCAGCACCGCCTTCGGGCGATCTGCCGGCCCCCGAACCCTTAACACTATGGGCAGGACATGAAGGATCTGCCTATGCGAACATTGCAGACACAACTGGAGCGCTTCGGAGAGCAGCATCTCGAAGGCGCCTTGCGCCTCTCCCGGCAGGCCGGATGGCCACATCGCCTCGAGGACTGGCGGATGGCGCTTTCGCTGAGCGACGGTGTCGCCGCCGTCGACGGCGCCGGAGAGGTCGTCGGCACGGTATTCGTCACGCCCTTCAAGACGGACGCCGCCACCATCAACATGGTGATCGTCGATGAGGCGATGCGTGGCCAGGGTCTCGGGCGCAAGCTCATGGATGCAGCATTCCGACTTGCCGGTAACCGCCCACTGCGCCTCATCGCGACGGCGGAAGGCTTGCCGCTCTATGAAAAACTCGGCTTCCGCGGAACCGGCACGATCCGGCAGCATCAGGGTGTCGTCGGCGAGATACCCTCGCCCGCGGGTGTCGAGCCCGCCTCACTGGCGGACGTGCCCGCAATCATCGCGCTCGATCGCGCCGCTTGCGACGCCGATCGCGAGAGATTGATTGTTTCTCTCGCGATCGCCGGCACGTTCGCTGTTCTTCGCCGCAACGGGCGCATCGAAGCCTTTGCGGCGGTGCGTTCCTTTGGCCGTGGCGAGGTGATCGGCCCCGTCGTCGCGCCAACGCTTCAGGACGCAAAGACCCTCGTCGCCCATTCTATTGCCGAGCGGTCGGGCCGCTTCCTGCGTGTCGATACCGCCGATCACGGGCTTGCAGACTGGCTCACCGGACAGGGGCTCGCCCATGTCGGCGGCGGCATAGCCATGGCCCGCCCCCTGCAACCGCGCGCCACACCGGCCGTCACCACCTTCGCCCTCGCCAACCAGGCATTCGGCTGATCCGGAGAAGATCATGTACAGCAATTCCCTCATCGAGCTCGACCGGGCCCACCTCGTCCATCCGGTCGCCTCCTATCGCGGTCACGAGCAACAGGGCGTGCGCGTGCTCGCCTCCGCCAAGGGCGCGACGGTCACCGATGCGAGCGGCCGGCAGCTGGTCGACGGCTTCGCCGGCCTCTGGTGCGTCAACGCCGGCTACGGGCACGAGAGCATCGTCGAGGCCGCTACCCACCAGATGCGCGAGCTTCCCTACGCGACCGCCTATTTCGGTCTCGGCTCGGAGCCGGCGATCCGGCTTGCCGCCGAACTCGCCGAACGCGCGCCGGGCGATCTCGACCACGTCTATTTCACCCTCGGCGGATCGGATGCCGTCGACAGCACGATCCGCTTCGTCCGATATTACTGGATCGCGCGTGGCGAGCTCCGGCGCGACCAGTTCATCTCGATCGAGATGGGATATCACGGCTCCTCCACCGTCGGCGCCGGGCTCACGGCCCTGCCGGCGTTCCATGCCGGCTTCGGAATTCCTTTCGACTGGCAGCACAAGATTCCGTCGCCCTATCCCTACCGGAACCCCGTGGGGGACGATCCGCAGGCCATCATCGCCGCCTCGCTCGTGGCATTGAGAGCCAAGGTCGAGGAGATCGGGCCGGAACGCGTCGCCGCCTTCTATGCCGAACCGATACAGGGCTCCGGCGGCGTGATCGTGCCGCCCCGTGGCTGGTTGAAGGCGATGCGCGATCTTTGCCGCGAGCTCGGCATCCTCTTCATCGCCGACGAGGTGATCACCGGCTTTGGCCGAACAGGCCCGCTTTTCGCCTGCAGTGAGGATGACATCGTCCCCGACTTCATGACCACTGCCAAGGGCCTCACCTCCGGCTATGTGCCTATGGGCGCCGTGTTCATGGCGGACCATGTTTACCAGGTGATCGCCGATGGCGCCGGCACCTCGGCGGTCGGCCACGGCTATACCTATTCGGCCCATCCGGTCAGCGCCGCCGTCGGCCTTGAAGTCCTGAAGCTCTATGAGAACGGCCTGCTCGAAAACGGCAGAAAGGCCGGCGCCCGGCTGATGGCTGGCCTCGAGGCCCTGAAGGATCACCCGCTGGTCGGCGATGTCCGGGGCCGCGGCATGCTTGCCGCCATCGAGCTGGTCGTCGACAAGAAGAACAAGACGCCATTGCCCGCCGAGGCGCAGGCGGCGCGGCGCATTTTCGACCGTGCCTGGGAAAACGGCCTCGTCATCCGCGCCTTCGCCAACGGTGTGCTTGGCTATGCCCCGCCGCTCTGCTGCACCGATGCGGACATCGACGCGATCCTCGAGCGCACGGCATTGACGCTGGACCAGACGCTCGAGGACCCGGATGTCCGCCAGGCGCTGAAGGGCTGAATGCCTCCGGGGAAGCCAGGCCCCCAAATGTCGCGGGGGCCGGCAGATTCGCAATTTTGTGCCGCGCCGCTGTGTCTTTTCGGCGGAATCGGCGCGGTGCGGATGCCACACTTGATAAATGAAAAGGCCCGCAGAACGCAATGGCGGGCCTCACATGAAGGCGAGACAGTCGCCCGAACCGGGAACAAAATAATCTGCCGCAGACACCAATGGGCGCGCGGATGAAACTGGGAAAACGACCATGAGCAAGCAACTGCCTGAGTTCAAGTACATGACCTTCGACGTGGTCGGCACGCTCATCGATTTCGAGGCGGGCCTCAAGGACTGCCTAGCCGGGATCGCCGCGGAAGCCGGCACGACCGTCGACGGCGAAGAAGCCCTGGCGCTCTACAGGCAGGCCCGCTATTCCGATGGTGCAGACCGTTTTCCCGACGATCTCGTCCGGGTCTATCTCGCGATTGCACCGACGCTCGGGCTTCCCGCAGAGCGAAGCTACGGCGAGCGGCTGCGCGATTCCGCCGGAAGCTGGAAAGCGTTTCCTGACAGCGCCGAGGCGCTTGCCCGCCTTGCGCATGATTACCGGCTGATCGCGATGACGAATGCACGGCGCTGGGCCTTCGACCATTTCGCCGCCGAACTCGGCAATCCGTTCCATGCTGCCTTCACCGTCGACGACACGGGTACCGAGAAGCCCGACCCCGCCTTTTTTGAACAGGTCTTCGATTTCGTCGCGTCGGAAGGTGGCTCCAGGCAGGACATTCTGCATGTCGCCCAGAGTCAGTATCACGACATCGGGATTTCCCGGCAGCTCGGCATGACCAATTGTTGGATCGAGCGGCGCCACGCCCAGAACGGTTATGGCGGCACGATCGAGCCGGCCGAGTTCACCACGCCAGACCATCACTTCACGTCCATGGCCGACCTTGCCGAGGCCGTGGCAACCGCCCGAAAATGACCTGTCTTCAACACCAGGGGTGAAGCCGCGACAGACGGGCAGCCCTCAACCGACAACAAAAAGGGGAAGTAGCATGAGCGACAAGATTACCAACTGGACCAGAAATGACGACGCGATGGTCGAAGACGCCATTCGCCGCGGTGCGACACGTCGCGAACTTCTTCACATGATGCTCGCCGGCGGCGTCGCGCTCTCGGCCGGCGGCCTCGCCCTCGGTCGTGCATCCAACGCGGTCGCCGCCACGCCGACGAAGGGTGGGCACCTGAAGGCCGCCGGCTGGTCCTCGTCGACCGCCGACACGCTCGACCCGGCCAAGGCGTCGCTGTCGACGGACTACGTCCGTTGCTGTGCCCTCTACAACCGCCTGGCCTTCCTCAACAAGGACGGTGTCACCCAGATGGAGCTTGCGGAAAGCATCAAGACGACCGACGCGAAGGTCTGGACGGTCAAACTACGCTCCGGCGTGACATTCCACGACGGCAAGACACTCTCTTCCGCGGACGTCGTCTTCTCGCTGCAGCGGCACCTCGATCCGAATGTCGGCTCGAAGGTCAATTCGATCGCCAAGCAGATCACCGGCATCAAGGCCGTGGACCCGTTGACCCTCGAGATCACGCTCGCCAACCCGAACGCCGACCTCCCGACGATCCTCACTATGCATCACTTCATGATCGTTCAGGACGGCACCACCGACTTTTCCAAGGGCATCGGCACCGGCGCGTTCAAGGTGGAGAGCTTCCAGCCGGGCGTGAAGTCCATCTTCGTGAAGAACCCGGACTATTTCAAAGCCGGCGGCGCCAACATCGACTCCTTCGAGTATTTCGCGATCAGCGACGACACGGCTCGTGTCAACGCGCTTCTTTCAGGCGACATCCAGCTTGCAGCCTCTATCACCCCGCGTTCGATGAAGCTCGTCGAAAGCCAGCCGGGCTTCGTGTTGTCGCAGACGACATCGGGCAACTACACCGACCTCAACATCCGCCTCGACATGGAACCCGGCAGCAAGGCGGACTTCATCCAGGGCATGAAATACCTGATCAACCGGGAGCAGATCCAGAAGTCGGTTCTGCGCGGGCTCGCCGAGATTGCGAACGATCAGCCGATCTCTGCCGCAAACATCTACCACAATGCCGAACTGAAGCCCAAAGCATACGATCCCGAGAAGGCCAAGTTCCACTTCGAGAAGTCCGGTCTCGTCGGCCAGTCCATTCCGATCGTCGCATCGGATGCCGCCAACGCCTCGGTCGACATGGCCACGCTCGTCCAGCAGGCCGGCAGCGAAATCGGCATGACGTTCGACATCCAGCGCGTACCGTCCGACGGCTATTGGTCGAACTATTGGCTCAAGGCGCCGGTCCATTTCGGCAACATCAATCCGCGCCCGACGGCCGACATCCTCTTCTCGCTCCTTTACGCCTCCGATGCGCCGTGGAACGAAAGCCAGTACAAGTCGGAGAAGTTCGACAAGATGCTGGTCGAGGCCCGCGGCTCGCTGGACGAAGCCCAGCGCAAGACGATCTATGGCGAGATGCAGGTCATGGTCGCCGAGGAAGCCGGCACGGTGATCCCCGTCTACCTCTCGAACGTCGACGCGATTTCCGGCAAGCTCAAGGGCCTCGAGGCCAATCCGCTCGGCGGCCAGATGGGTTATGCCTTCGCCGAATATGTCTGGCTCGACGCCTGATACCGGCAGGCGCCCGGGAAGGCGCTCACCGCCTTCCCATCGTCTTTCACCGATGACGTGTCAGTCTTTTGCCCGTAGTGTTCGCGGATCCGTGCATCGCCTCGGCTGCCTGTCGATGCTCAACCGAAGAGGGGCCCTCTCATGAGCCCGTATGTACTCAATCTCGTCGGAGCGCGGCTTCTGATCGCGGCACTGACTTTGCTGATCGTCTCCTTTGCGGTCTTCTTCGCCACGGCGATGCTTCCCGGCGACACCGCGACGATCCTGCTCGGCCAGGCCGCAACGCCCGAAGCGGTGGCGGGCCTGCGGACCGCCATGCACCTCGACGAGCCGGCGTTCATCCGCTTCATGCGCTGGCTGGCAGGTCTGGCGACCGGAGACCTCGGCACCTCCTACGTCAACAACATTGCCGTGGCCGACCTGATCGGCGGTCGCTTCGTCAACACAATGCGGCTCGCCGGCGTAACCACGCTCATCGCCGTGCCGCTCGCCCTGACGCTCGGCATCACGGCCGCCATGTACAGAGGATCGCTCTATGACCGCATCGTCACGATCTGCACAATCGGCGTGATCTCCGTCCCGGAATTCATGGTCGCGACCTCCGCGGTCCTCATTTTCTCCGTCTACCTCAAGTGGCTTCCGGCGCTCTCGATAGCCGGCGACGTCACATCCATCGGGGAGATGCTGAAAATCTACGCCATGCCGGTCATCACCCTGACCTTCGTGGTTTCCGCACAGATGATCCGCATGACGCGTGCCGCCGTGGTCGAGACAATCGACACCCCCTATGTCGAGGCGGCGCTGCTGAAGGGCGCGTCGCGGCCCCGTATGGTGCTGCGCCATGCCTTGCCGAACGCGGTCGGCCCGATCGTCAACGCAATCGCGCTGTCCCTCTCCTACCTCGTCGGCGGCGTCATCATCGTCGAGACGATCTTCAATTATCCGGGTGTCGCCAAGCTGATGGTCGACGGCGTCGAAACCCGCGACCTGCCGCTCATCCAGTCCTGCGCGATGATCTTCTGCTTCGGCTACCTGCTCTTGATCACGCTTGCCGACATCATTGCCATTCTTGCAAACCCGAGGCTGCGCTGACCATGACATTTCCCGCCACGCTGTCGAGAAAATTCGGCTACCGCTTCAACTGGGTCGGCATGATCGGCCTGTCGGTCATCCTCTTCTGGGGCATCGTCGCGATCGTCGCGCCGCATATCATCCCCTACCCTGTCGGCGAGATCGTCGACGAGGATTTCTTCGGACCGATCAGCGGCAAGCTCTGGCTCGGCTCCGACTACCTCGGACGCGACATGCTCTCGCGTGCGCTGATGGGCGCCCGCTACACGGTCGGAATTTCGCTTGCCGCCGTCTGCATTGCCTGCTTCAGCGGCGTCGTCCTCGGCATGACGGCAGCGGTCACGGGTAGCTGGTTCGACGCGGCACTGAGCCGCTTCCTCGATGCGCTGAACTCCATCCCCGGCAAGCTCTCGGGCCTCGTCATCGTCGCTGCCGTAGGCTCCTCGCTCACGGTTCTGATCACGACGCTCGCGGTCATTTACACGCCCGGCGCCTACCGCTTCGCCCGCGCGCTCGCCGTCAACATCAATACGATGGACTATGTGACCGTCGCCCGCACACGCGGTGAAGGAACTCTCTATCTGATCCGCTCGGAAATCCTGCCGAACATCCTCGGGCCGGTGCTCGCCGATCTCGGCCTGCGTTTCGTCTTCATCGTGCTGCTGCTTTCCGGCCTCTCCTTCCTGGGGCTTGGCGTGCAGCCGCCCTATGCCGACTGGGGCGCGCTCGTTCACGAGAACATCGCTGGACTGCCCTTCGGCGCACCAGCGGTCATCGTGCCGAGCCTTGCCATCGCCAGCCTGACGATCAGCGTCAATCTTCTGATCGACAACCTCCCTCAGAAGATCCGCGACAGGAGCGCCTGATGAAGAATCTCGTTGAAGTTCGTGATCTCAAGGTCGAGGCCAGGACTGACTCCGGCCGGTGCGTCGAAATCATCAAAGGCGTCAGTCTCGACATCGCAACCGGTGAGATCCTTGCGCTCATCGGCGAAAGCGGGTCGGGCAAAACCACGATCGCACTCACGCTGCTCGGGCACGCGCGCACCGGCTGCCGCATTTCCGGCGGCAGCGTCGTCGTCGACGGCAAGGACATGGCCAAGCTCAGTGAGCGTGAACTGGCGTCCGTGCGTGGCACGGAGGTCGCCTATGTGCCGCAATCGGCCGCAGCCGCGTTCAATCCGGCGATCCGCATCATCGATCAGGTAATCGAGGTGACGAATATCCATGGATTGATGTCGCCGACAGAAGCCCGGCGCAAGGCGATCAGCCTTTTCCGCGCCCTGTCGCTTCCTGACCCCGACCACATCGGCGAACGCTATCCGCATCAGGTTTCCGGCGGGCAGTTGCAACGCCTCGCCGCCGCCATGGCGATGATCGGCGATCCGAAGCTCATCATCTTCGACGAACCAACGACCGCGCTCGACGTGACGACGCAGATCGAAGTGCTGAAGGCGTTCAAATCGGTGATGAAGGCCGGTGGCATCGCGGGCGTCTACGTCTCGCACGACCTCGCGGTCGTCGCGCAGATTGCCGACCGCATCATGGTCTTGCGCGGCGGGGAGGTTCAGGAAACCGGCTCGACGGATGATATCCTCTCTCGTGCAACGCACCCCTATACGCGCGAGCTTCTCGCAGCCTTCGAACCGAGACCGCGTGACGCCGCGGTTGCCGAGACAAAACAGGCACCACTTCTCGATATCAGCAACGTGATTGCGGGTTACGGCCCGATGCAGGCCGACGGACTGCCGCTCGTGCGCGCCGTCAACGGTGTCAGCCTCAGTGTCGAAAAGGGCCGCAATCTCGGCATCATCGGGGAATCGGGCTGCGGAAAATCGACGCTTGCACGCGCGATCGCAGGCATTCTGCCGATCTCCGCCGGGACCGTGACCCTCGACGGACGTGAGCTTGCCCCGTCGAGCCGCCAACGCACGCGCGACCAGGTGCGCGAACTGCAAATCGTCTTCCAGTATGCCGACACGGCCCTCAATCCGGCAAAGTCGATCGAGGACATCCTCGGGCGTCCCCTGACGTTCTACCACGGCATGAGGGGCAAGGCCCGGGACGCGCGAATCGAAGAACTTCTCGACATGGTGCATCTGCCGAAGGCCTTGCGCCATCGCCGCCCTGCCGAGCTTTCGGGCGGGCAGAAGCAGCGCGTCAATTTCTCACGCGCGTTGACTGCCGAACCGAAGCTCATCCTCTGCGACGAGATCACCTCGGCGCTCGACACCGTGGTCGCCGCCGCAATCATCGACCTCCTGAAAGAGCTGCAGAGGGAGCTCTCGCTCTCCTACGTCTTCATCAGCCACGATCTCTCCGTCGTCGAGGCGATCTGCGACAGGATCGTGGTGATGTATGGCGGTAGGAAAGTCGAGGAACTGACGCCGGCACAGGCCAAGGCACCCACACATCCCTATTCCAACCTGCTGTTCTCGTCGGTGCCGAAACTCGATCCGACCTGGCTCGACAATCTCAAACTCGACCCGGAGCAGGTAAGGGCCTACAGCCACGCCTGACGGCGTGGCTGTAGGCCAAGGTCAAACGGGAAAGAGGCTCGTCAGCGGCAGGTGCGCCTTGACGATCGGGGACTTCAGGACGACGAAGCTGAAATACTTATCGATACCGATATCCAGATCGGTCAGTCGTTCCATGATCGTCTGGTATTCACCGATGCCTGCCGTCACGAATTTCAGGAGATAGTCGTAGCCACCGGACACCAGATGGCACTCGATGATCTGATCGACCTTTTCGACAGCCGCGAGGAAGCGGGCAAAGTCGATCTGCCGGTGGTTCTTGAGGGTGATCTCGGTGAATACGGTCAGGGTCTGCCCCAGCTTGGCAAGATTGATCTGCGCCGAATAGCCCTCGATATAGCCTTCCTGCTGCAGCTTCTTCACCCGCATCAGGCACGGGCTCGGCGAGAGGTGGACGAGCTCGGCCAGCTCGACATTGGTGATGCGGCCGTTCTTCTGCAGTTCGTGAAGAATCTTGATGTCGATGCGATCGAGTTTCATGGCGCTTCCTCCGGCGTCCGGGTCCAGTCGGACGGTAGCATTTTATGCTGCGACATCCTCAAAATCACATTAACACTTTGTCCTGGCGCGTCTATTCCGTTTGGCAGCGCCGCTCGAGGCACAATGATCTGCTGATCCTTCAAAGAACGGAATCTTCTGCTGCGGGCCGCCGATCTGCGGCAACGGTGCCGGAATTCCGGCGCTATTCTCTGAAGCGACGAGGAGAGACGATCATGCCCGCACCCCTGATGCTCATCGAGACGACGCCAGAACTGCCGGAAGCCGCCGATGCCGTCGTGATCGGGGCGGGGATCGTCGGGGTCTTTGCCGCCTATCATCTCGCCAAGCGCGGACTGAAAGTAGCATTGCTCGAAAAGGGCCGCGTCGGCGCCGAGCAGTCGAGCCGAAACTGGGGCTGGTGCCGTCAGCAGAACCGCGACGCCCGCGAGCTCCCCATGGCGACGAAAAGCCTCGACCTGTGGGAAGAGTTTGCGGCCGAGACCGGCGAGGACACCGGCTTTCGCCGCTGCGGCCTCCTCTATCTCAGCAACAGCGAGGAGGAGCTCTCAGGCTGGGCGCGATGGCGCGATTTCGCCCGCACCGTCGGCGTCACCACCCATATGCTCGGCGCCGCCGCCGCGACCGTCAGGGCGGGGGCGACCGGAAGGGTCTGGAAAGGCGGCGTCTTCTCGCCGAGCGACGGTATCGCCGATCCGGCAAGCGCCGCACCGGCGGTCGCCCGCGCCATCCTGAAGCTCGGCGGCACGGTCCACCAGTCCTGTGCTGCGCGCGGCATCGAGACGGAAGGCGGGCGGGTCAGCGCCGTCGTCACGGAACACGGAACGATCCGCACCAAGCTTGCCGTTCTTGCGGGCGGCGCCTGGGCATCGGCCTTCTGCCGTCAGCTCGGTATCCGTTTTCCGCAGGCATCGATCCGCTCGTCGATCCTCTCGGTCGGACCGGGCGAAAGCGCGATACCGGACGCGCTGCACACCGCCGCGATCTCGGTCACCCGCCGCGGTGACGGCGGTCACACGCTTGCTATCAGCGGTCGCGGCCGGGTCGACCCCACTGCCCAGCAGCTTCGCTTCGCGCCGCAATTCCTGCCGATGTTCCTGCGACGTTGGAAGAGCCTCGCCCCCGGCGGACTGGAAGGCATACGGTCGGGACACGAAAGCCTCGCACGCTGGCGTCTCGACCAGCCGACGCCGATGGAAAAAATGCGCATCCTCGACCCTGCCTTCGACGAGGGCACGATCCGCCTCACCCACAAACGCGCGGTCGAGCTGCTGCCGGCCCTCGAAGGCCGCCCTGTCACGGCGGCCTGGGCCGGCTACATCGACTCGACGCCGGACGGCGTGCCCGCCATTGGCGAAGTGAGAGGGCTTCCCGGCTTCGTTCTTGCGGCCGGCTTCAGCGGCCATGGTTTCGGCATAGGCCCCGGGGCCGGCCACTTGATCGCCGATATCGTTACCGGCGACGAACCGATCGTCGACCCGAAACCGTATCATCCCGACCGGTTCGGAAAGAGCTCGTGGGGTAAGGTCGCGGATTTCTAATTCATGCCCTCGGCTTGTGAGGCCGGTCAGGCGGGCGCGCCTTGAAGCCTGTGCCATCGTCATGCGCCCGGCAACTGGTCCCGCCGCCCTCCGGGCCGGAGCGGCTGGGAAAACCCCGGCAGCCGTCGCGCCGGGGTTTCGGATGTCCTCACGTGCGGAGCTGCAGCGTGCCGTAAACGATGTTGCGGTTTTCGCCGAACCAGACCTCCGGCACGACGGTGTTACGGTCAATGCTGGCGTTGACGATGCGCCACATGTCCGCCTCGTTGCGCCAGAGGAGTTCCCAGTTCATGAAGGTTTCCATGTAACCTTCGACGCGGATACCCTCGGCGAAATTGGCAAACAGGAAGAGCCCGCCGGGCTTCAGCATCTGCAGGCATTTCTGCGTCAGTTTCACCGCCACGTTTTCCGCGAGGTAGTCGTAGAGGCCGGCTGCATAGATGAAATCGAACCGTCCGAGTTTCTGCTTGCCGTTCAGAATGCTTCGGACCGAACCGTTCACGGCCTCCACGCAGGTTCCCTGGAAATCGCGGGCGACCGATCCGACACTCAGCGGATCCTGATCGAGCGCGATCCATCGCTTGAGCCGCTGCTCCCGCAATGCGACCGAGCGATCGGCTTCGCGAAGATGTCCGGACGCTATGGTCAAGATTTCCGTTTCGGCGCCCCGCGCATCGGCGACCTGATCGACATATCGGGTCAGAAGGTCGCGGCGCTCGCGGACAGCGACCGACGACGAGGCATCCTTCGTGTAATCATAGAGAGCCTTGCCGGTCGGTGTGGCGGCGGCGATTTCGTCGGCGGCGTCCGGATGTCCGTAGATGAAATCCAGAAGATGGGCGTCGCCGGAATATCCGCGCGGCTTCTCGAAGGACCAGCGTGTGAACGGGTCCTGAAGGAAGAACGCCGACACCGGATGGCGCTGCACCACCGGAACGAGTGCCTTCCAAACGTTCGGATGGAATCGGGAGCGGACGTCGTGAAGCGCGCCGGCGACATAGTCAATGATGCTCCGCGGATCCTCCGCTCTCTCCGAACGCTGCCTTGCAAGCTCCAGCACCAAGGCAATCTCGCCGCGGCCGATCGCGAGTTGTTCGTCGAAGTGCTCATAGTCTCCCGCCGCGGTTCCTCCAGCCATTGCGTCGGGTGTGATAAGGCTCTCGCCGTCGAACACTACTTTCAACTGGCTCATACAGGCCCCGCTCCTTAACAAAGGTTTAACTACGTCCGGGAGAATGGCCTGATTTGCTACAACTTGTACAGTGCGAGAAATCATAAAAAGCGCGGGGGAAGGCGTGTACCGTTTTGGTACAAGAACACATTTTAACTCAATGTTCATGCGTACGTTTTACTCTGTGGTGATGACTTGGGGAATACAGCCTGTCACCTTGCATTAGAATGTGATTAAACCGCACTACACGAGACTATGCGCAGCCGCGCGGTCATGATCTGCACAAGTTGCAGGAGACTGTGAGAAGGGGCATGAGGCACACCTGGACTGGTGCTATCGAAGAGGATCGGCAGGACGCCCCAAGCCTGCCGCCGGAGGCCGAACTGCGGCAACTTTACCGCACCGAGGGCGAAGAAGCTCGCAGAACCGCCGTCAGGCAGGGTTTCTGGGTGGCAGTCATCGTGTATCTCACCTTTGCCGTCCCCGACATCATTCTGATCCCTGACGTCGCCGACTATACGATCGCCGCCCGCATCGCCGTCGGGATCAGCGCGCTCGCCCTCTTCGAGGTGCAGCGACTGATGAATGTCGCAACCGAATGGCTCGACCGCACCTGTGCCTTCGCGGTGGTGCTCGGATATATCGGCTGGATGCTTCCGGCGCTCATGACGAGCCATACCGAAGCGATCTCCTATTACATGATCTTCGGCGCGATCTTCATGATGGGAGAGAATCTCTTCTTCAGCTTTCGCTTCAGCCTGTCGTTGGCGGCCTCCGGAGCCATTCTCGTCGCTTTCCTGTTGTCGCTCGCAAGCTTCCGGCCCGAAGGCGCCTACGCCTTTGCCTTTGCGCTCTTCTACGTGTCCTGCTTCGTCTTCACGTCCTACGTGAACTGGAAGCTCAACGAGGAGCGCTACAACGTCTTCGTCAACGCGCTCGAGGCGCGTATCCAGCACAAGTCGGCGTCGGATCGCGGCGAGGCGCTGCTGAAGCTCTCCTACACCGATCCGCTCACCGGGCTCGACAACCGGCGTGCCGTCGACCTGCAATTGCGCAAGCACTGGAACATGTGGCGGGTCTACGGCGACGACTTCGCCGTTCTCCTGATCGACGTCGATTTCTTCAAGCTGTACAACGACCGCTACGGTCACCAGAATGGCGACCGCAGTCTCTGTCTCGTGGCGGACGCCCTCCGCAACCTCGTCGAGCCGTTCGGCGGCACCGTCGGACGATACGGCGGCGAGGAGTTCATTGCCATCATTCGCACCAGCAGTATCGATCGTGTCGCGGAGCTTTCGAATGCGATCTGCCGTACGGTCGAGGAACTGGCGATAGAGCACGATCAGCGACCGGACGGTATCGAGGTCGTCACCGCGAGTGTCGGCGCGACGTTCACCGGCGCCACCATCGCAACGAAGCTCGAAATGCTCGTCCGGGAAGCGGACCGCGCGCTCTACGGGGCAAAGGCCGGAGGGCGTCACTGCGCCAAGGTCTTCGACCCCAACGACCCGCTGATCAGCGACGAGAGCGAAGGCATCTCCGCCCTCCTGAACATTGCCATCGGTCGCAATCTCGTCTCACTCGTCTACCAGCCGATCAGGGACTCCGAGACCGGCGAACTGGTCGCGGCCGAAGCGCTCATGCGGCTCAACGGGCTGAACGGGACGCCGATCCTGCCGAGCTCCTTCATTCCGATCGCGGAACGGACGGGCGCGATACACGACCTCGGCCTGTGGGCGATCCGCACGGCGTGCGAGGAAATGCTCGCACCGAACAAGGTCGATCTGGTGAGTGTCAATGTCTCGCCCGTCCAGCTGCGGGCACCGGGCTTCGCCGCCTCGGTCGCCGAGATTCTCGCCCGCAGCGGCGTCTCGGGCAATCGCCTCGCCCTCGAGATCACGGAGGGACTGGCGATGGAACTCCATTCCTATGTCACCACGAGCATCTCCGAACTCAAGGCCCTCGGCGTCAGGCTGTGGCTCGACGACTTCGGCACGGGACATGCGGGCCTCTCCTGGCTTCGCGCCGTGGATTTCCACACAGTCAAGATCGACCGTTCCTTCCTGCATGCGGCGGATAACGCAGAGGGGTGGGCGATGCTCGAAGACATGGTGACGCTCATCCGCAATCGCGGTTCCGGCATCCTGATCGAGGGCGTCGAGACGGAGGATCAGGGCGTGCTGGCACGGGACCTCGGTATTGCCCTGATACAGGGATACCATATCGGCCGACCGGCACCGGCCTTACAGTTTGCTGCCGGCAACGCCGACGGTGACGGCAGGAAGCGGCGCGCGAAGCGCGCCTGACGAATAAGCGGTCGTGCCGGCGAAGCTGACCGCTCCCCCCGACCGTCAGTCATGCTCCATCAGGAAGTCCGAGACGACGGCAAGGCACCTGGCTCTTTCTTCCACATGCGGCATGTGGCTCGATTGTTCGAACACGACCCAGCGACATCCCGGAACGCGCTCGACATATGGCCGGACGACCTTCGGTGTCGCCTCGTCGAAACGGCCCGAGATCAGCAATGTCGGGGCAGCAATCGACGGCAGCCTGTCCTCGATCGTCCAGTCCTTCATGGTGCCGATCACATGGAACTCGGTCGGGCCGTTCATGTTGCGATAGACGGTATTGTCCTCGTCCATGATCGCGAAGGTGCGCGCCACCTCCTCCGGCCAGGGAACAACGCGGCAGACGTGACGGTCATAGAACACCCGCGAGGCTGCCACATATTCCGGATCGGTGATGGTGCCGGCCTGCTCATGGCGCAGCAGCGTCGCCTGCACCTCGGCCGGCAGGTCCTCCCTGAGCCGGTTCGCCTCCGCCACCCAGGTCTTCATGTTGGCGGGCGAATTCGCGATGACGAGCGCCTTCAGTCCCCCAGGCCGGCGCACGGCATGCTCGGCGCCAAGCATGCCGCCCCACGACTGGCCAAGAAAAGCATAGCGGTCCTGAATGCCGAGATGCCTCAACAGGCAGTCGAGCTCCTCCAGAAAGAGAGAGACGGTCCAGAAATCCTCGCCCTTTTCGGGCAGGCGCGTGGAATTGCCGTTGCCGAGCTGGTCGTAATGGATGACGGCGCGCCCATCGATCTCGGTGATCCCCTTGAAGGAATCGACGTAGTCGTGCGTGCAGCCGGGTCCTCCATGCGCGACCACCAGCGGCATTCTTTCGGACTGCAGGTTTCCTGTGACGCGATACCAGGTCCGATACGCCCCGAACGTCGAAAAACCCTCGCGCGATGCGATGTCAGGCATGAAGATCTCCTTGGGTCAGATTCAAGGAGACAACCATATCGGCCGGATTGGCGACGGTGCACCTATCACAACTTATAGGGCACGTCGCCGTCGAGCAGCCGGTACTGCGCGGCGCGCACGACGGCCTGGGTCCGATTCTTCGCGCCGAGCTTCTTCGCCGCTGCGTTCAGGTGCATGACGACCGTCGGGACGGAGCGGTCGATGATCCTCGATATCTCCTTCGCGGAGAGGCCGTGCGAGGAGTAGCGCAGGCATTCGCGTTCCCGCTCGGTGAGCCGGATGCGGGATGCGTTCAGCACGTCGCGATCGAAAAGTGTGTAGGCGGCCTCGTGAAAGACCTGTGCCAACAGGCTGAAATCCGCGATGGCACGCATGGCGTCTCGCTCGAAATCCCGTCTTGCGCCGTGGCGTATCCCCGTCACCGTCGCGTAATCGCCTCGCGGCATGTGAATGGGAACGGTCACGCCCGCCGTCATGCCATGGTCGTGCAGGAAGTCGCTCACCGGCTTGGTCTCTTCCGTCAGGAAGCGCCTTATCTTCGTTTCGGCGTCGGGATCGTAGTTCCAGAAAAAGGGGACAGAGGTCTGCATGGCCAGCCGCTGAACCGGATCAATGCGGAAATACTGCTGTCCGTACCAGCAGTCATGCATCTCGTCGCAGACATTGCGCAGCTTCAGCAGCGACGGCAGCATCATCTGCCCGCCGATGTCGAGGGCGCCCGGCGTGTAGTCGTAGATCAGCGCGTCGAAACCGAGACGCTGCATCGTGACGAACGCCTCGTCTATGCGTCCGTCCAGAGTGTCCCGGGCGTCGAAACGTCGGCCGATCGTGTTGATTTCCTCGAGCATGACACCCTCCGGCAAGACGTCGACACCCCTATCACTTCTTATAGCTGGTGCGGACGGGACAATACGCTAAAAATTAGCCATGCATATTTTTTGGTCAAGGCAAATCCTGATGGAGGAAGCGTGAATGTGGCGTGAGATCGCCCCGGACGACCGTGTCGAAATCGAGGTCGACGGCTTCCGGGTCGTCGCCTACAGCTTCGGGCAGGGCGATGAAACGGTCTTCTGCCTGAACGGTGGACCGGGGTTGGCCTGCGATTACCTCCGCGAAGCGCATTCCTGCCTCGTCGATCATGGATACCGCGTCGTCGCCTTCGACCAGCTCGGCACCGGCGCCTCCGACCGGCCGACCGACCCGTCCCTCTGGACCATCGGGCGCTATGTCGAAGAAACGGAAACGGTCCGACGCGTCATGGGGCTCGGCAGGGTGCATCTGCTCGGCCACTCCTGGGGTGGCTGGCTTGCGATCGACTACGCGTTGACCTACCCGCAGAACATCGGGACGCTGATCCTCGAGGATACCGTCGCCGACATGCCGCATCTGGCGCTCGAACTGGAGAGGCTGCGAAGTGCGCTCGGTTCGGAAACGGTCGCGATGATGCAGAAGCACGAGGCGCAGGGTACGACGGACCATCCGGAATACATGGCGGCGATCACCCTCCTCAACTATCGACACGTCTGCCGGCTGCCCGAGTGGCCCGCACCCGTCCGCCGCTCGCTCTCCGACTGGAACATGGGACCCTACACCACCATGCAGGGGCCGAACGAGTTTCTCTACACCGGCAATCTGAAAGACTGGAACAGGATGCCCGATCTGCCGAAGATCGACGTGCCGGTCCTCATCACGGTCGGCGAACACGACGAACTGACGCCCGCCTGCGCGATGCGGATGAAGGGCGCGCTGCGGAATGCAGAGATCCACGTCTTGCGCAACGCCAGTCACATGCCCTTCTACGAAAACCCAGCAGACTATTACCCTGCGCTGACGGGCTTCCTGGCGCGCCACAGGATCAACTGATGCCCGTTCACACAGACAGCGCAGCCTAGAGGACGATCGGCCGACCATGCATCGCTACAGATTTGTTCTCTACCGTCCCCTCCAGTTCCTGCCCGTCCTGTTCGGGATCAGTCTCATAACCTTCGTTCTGGTCCGGATGATCCCGGGTGATCCGGCGCGCGTGATCCTCGGCACCAAGGCCACGCCCGCGGCGATCGCGAAGATCCGCGCGCAGTACGGCCTCGATGAGCCGATCTGGCTGCAGTATTTCTACTTCCTGCAGAACCTGGCTCAGGGGGAAATGGGCAAGTCGATCCTCTACAAGATCGACGTGCTGAAACTGATCGTCACGCGGATCGAGCCGACCCTGATGCTGGTCGTCACGAGCGTCGTCCTGTCGGTCCTGATCGCCGTGCCGATGGCCGCGATCGCCGCCAGGCGACGCGGCCGGCTCGCCGACCATGCGGTGAGACTGGTCTCGACCATGGGCATCGGCTTTCCATCCTTCTGGCTGGGACTGATGCTCATGATCCTCTTCAGCGTGAAGCTCGATCTCCTGCCGGTGTCGGGCTACGGGCAAGGCTTCGGCGAAAAGCTCGCCCACCTTGCCCTGCCGAGCCTCACCGTGGCTCTCTCGCTCTCGGCCGTCGTCACGCGCAGTCTCAGGGCCGCGATGGTGGAAGGGCTGAAGTCCGACGTCGCGACCGCTGCTCGTGCCCGGGGCATGCCGGAAAACGTGGTCTTCTGGAGACACGTGCTGCCGAATTCGCTGGTCCCGACGATCAATCTTCTGGCCGTCAACACCGGCTGGCTGATCGGCGGCACGGTCGTGGTCGAGAGTGTCTTTGCCCTTCCCGGCATGGGGCAGTTGCTCGTGCGGGCGATCTTCTCGCGAGACTACATGGTCGTGCAGGGCGTCGCCATGGTGTTCGCCTGCGCGACGGTTCTCGTCAACTTCCTGGCGGACATTGCGACCGTCGCCGCCGATCCGAGGGTGAAACTGTGAGCAGCGCGCATTCAGACAACCTCCTCGCCCGCGCGCCGTTTGTCCTGGTTCGCCGCCATCCGTCGCTGACGATCGGCCTGGCGCTTCTCGGATCGTTCCTGCTCATCGCGCTGCTCGCCCCGCTCATTGCACCTTACGATCCCATTCTTCAGGCTGCCGGTGAGCGCCTGCAGCCGCCGTCGCTCGCCCACCCCCTCGGCACCGACAATTTCGGAAGGGATATCCTCTCGCGGATCGTCTGGGGAACGCGTATCGACCTGCAGATCGCCTTCCTGGGCGTCGCCTTTCCGTTCGTCATCGGAACGCTTCTCGGAACCATCGCCGGCTTCGCAGGCGGCCTTGTCGACAGCATCTTCATGCGTGTGGTCGACATCATTCTCGCCTTCCCGTTTCTGGTGCTGATGCTGTCGATCATCGCCGTTCTCGGGCCGGGTCTCGGAAGCTTCTACATCGCCATGGCGATCGTCGGCTGGGTTTCCTACGCTCGGCTGGTGCGGGCGCAGATCCTCGTGCTGAAGCATAGCGACTATGCGATGGCGGCCGTAAGCCTCGGTTTCGGCCGGCTCCGCATCATGTTCCGTCACCTTCTGCCGAATGCGCTCGCCGGCTCGCTGGTCTTCGTCATGTCGGACGCAGTCCTCGTCCTCCTGAGCGGCGCCGCAATCAGCTATCTCGGTCTCGGCGTCCAGCCGCCGACCGCCGAATGGGGCATCATGGTTGCCGAAGGCCAGCCCTTCGTCACGACCGCCTGGTGGATCACGCTCTTCCCCGGGCTCTCCATTGTAACGCTCGCCTTCGCCTTCAGCCTGCTTGGTGATGCCCTGGGCGACCTCCTTGGAGTGCACGAATGACCGGACCTCTCCTTTCCATCCGCGATCTGGCCGTCGGACTTCGCGGCGAAGCCGGCACGACACCCCTCATCGACAAGGTTTCCCTCGATCTCGGCAGGGGCGAAATTCTCGGCCTCGTCGGAGAAAGCGGTTCCGGCAAGAGCCTGCTCTGCCGTGCCGTCATGGGGCTGCTGCCCTCCGCCAAACTCTCGATCGACGGCGGATCGCTGATCTACGAAGGCCAAGACCTGACGAAGCTCACTGCCACCGAACTGCTGCAGGTTCGGGGCCGTGAGATCGGGATGATCTTCCAGAACCCGACCAGTCACCTCGACCCGGTCATGAAGATCGGACACCAGATTGCCGAAGGCATTCGCTTTCATCAGCGGCTCGACGCCGCGCAGGCGCGTGCGGCGGCAATCGAATTGCTGGCACAGGTCGGCTTTCCGGATCCCGTGCGCCAGTACGACAACTACCCGCACGAATTCTCCGGCGGCATGCGCCAACGTGCGATGATCGCCGCTGCCCTTTCCTGCCGGCCGAAGATCTTGATCGCCGACGAGCCGACCACCGCACTCGACGTCACCATCCAGGCGCAGATCCTGCAGCTGCTTCTCGACCTGCGCGACCGCTTCGGCCTTTCCGTCATTCTGATTACCCATGACCTCGGCATCGTCGCCCAGACGTGCGACCGTATCGCCGTGATGCGGAACGGCCGCCTGCTCGAGGTGGGGCCGAAGCGGACGATCCTGTCGAGGCCGGTGCACGCCTACACGCAGGAACTGATCGCAAGCCACCCCTCGCTGCCGGTCGAGGAGCATGCCGCCGTCGCGAGGACTGAAACGCCCTCGCCGGTCAAGCCGCGTCCGATCCTGGAAATCGACGACCTGCACGTGCGCTTCGTCACGGGCGGCGCCTTCCTTCGTGCCGGGGCGAGAACGGTCAGTGCCGTGAAGGGTGTCAGCCTCCAGGTGATGCCGGGCGAGAGCATCGGCATCGTCGGCGAGTCGGGCAGCGGTAAGAGTACGCTGGCGCGGGCGATCCTCGGACTTACTCCGATCTCGTCCGGCCATATCACCTTCGACGGAATGGACCTCGCCCTGCAGCCTCGCCCGACGATCGCAAGACTGCGGCGCGAAACGGCGATGGTCTTCCAGGATCCGTTCAACTCCCTCAATCCCCGGCTGACCGTCGCCCAGACGCTGGGCGAGGTCCTGAAGGTGCACGGCACGGCTCCGGCAGACATTCCGCGACGCATCGACGAGTTGCTCGACCTCGTGCACCTCGGCCCGGCGTTTGCGAACCGCAAGCCGCGCAGCATGAGTGGCGGCCAGTGCCAGCGGGTGGGGATCGCGCGGGCTCTCGCCGTCAACCCGCGTCTCGTCATCGCCGACGAATGTGTGGCCGCCCTCGACGTCACCATCCAGAAGCAGATCGTCGATCTCTTCGCGGAGCTCAAGGAGAGGATGAAGCTGACGCTGCTCTTCATCGCCCACGACCTCGCGATCGTGCGCAATCTCTGTGAGAGGGTCGTCGTCATGTATCACGGCGAAATCGTCGAGGAAGGCCGCTCAGCCGACGTCTTCGCCCACCCCGCAAAGCCCTATACCGCCGCGCTGATCGGCGCGGTTCCCGACATCAATCCGGACAAGACGCTTCTGGCGCCGTCTTCGCCCGGCGCCTCGATCACAAACCCAGCCGCATGAACAACCAACAAGGGGAACACGGAATGAGAACGAAACACTGGATGAAAGTCGGCCTCGTCGCCGTCATGACGTCGATTTCGGCAGGTGTGAGCCTGGCGGAGGCCGCCGGCGTGCTGACCATCGGCCGACGCGAGGATTCGACCACCTTCGACCCTATCAAGAGCGCCCAGAACGTCGACAACTGGGTGTTTTCCAACGTTTTCGACGTCCTGATCCGGGTCGACAAGACCGGTACGAAACTGGAGCCGGGTCTGGCCGAGAGCTGGACGATTTCCGATGACGGCCTGACCTACACGTTCAAGATCCGCGACGCGAAATTCTCGGACGGTTCGCCGGTGACCGCGGAGGACGCCGCCTTCTCGCTTCTGCGCATCCGCGACAACGAAGGCTCGCTCTGGAGCGATTCCTACAAGGTCGTAGACACGGCAGAGGCCGCAGACGAGCGCACCCTGGTCGTGAAACTCAAGACGCCGTCGGTACCCTTCCTGTCCTCACTCGCCCTGCCGAATGTCTCGGTCCTCTCGAAAAAGGCTGTCGAAGCAGGCGAAGAGGCCTTCGGCGAGCTTCCGACCGCGTCTTCCGGTGCCTTCATCGTCAAGGAATGGCGTCGCGGCGATCGCGTGATCCTGGAGAAGAACCCGTATTTCTGGCAGGCCGACCGCGTATCGCTCGACGGCGTGGAATGGATCTCGGTGCCCGACGACAACACGCGCATGCTCAACGTCCAGGCCGGGCAGCTCGATGCTGCGATCTTCGTGCCCTTCTCGCGGGTGGCGGAGCTGCAGAAGGATCCGAACCTCACCGTCCACCTCGACACCTCGACGCGCGAGGATCATCTCCTCATCAACCACGAGCACGGTGACCTCGCGAAAAAGGAAGTCCGTGAAGCCCTCGATTACGCGATCGACAAGAAGGCGGTCGTCGACGCCGTCACCTTTGGCTACGGCAAAGTTGCCAATTCCTACATCCCCGAGGGCGCCCTCTATCATTATGCGGACAACCTTCAGCGACCCCATGATCCGGGGAAAGCGAAGGAACTGCTCGCTTCGGCCGGTGTCAGTGGCCTGACGCTCAACTATCTGGTCAATGCCGGCAGCGAAGTCGATGAGCAGATCGCCGTTCTCCTGCAGCAGCAGCTGCTCGAAGCCGGGATCACCGTCAATCTGCAGAAGATGGATCCGAGCCAGACCTGGGACATGCTCGTCGCCGGCGACTACGACCTTTCCGTCATGTACTGGACCAACGACATCCTCGATCCCGACCAGAAGACGACCTTCGTTCTCGGCCACGACACCAACATGAACTACATGACGCGCTACAAGAACGACAAGGTGAAGGATCTGGTCGCCGCCGCGCGGCTCGAAATGGATCCGACCAAGCGCGAACAGATGTATATCGACATCCAGAAGATGGCCAAGGACGACGTCCACTGGATCGATCTCTACTACAGCCCCTACATCAACGTCTCGCGCAAGACGATCGAGAACTTCGACCAGAACCCGCTCGGCCGCTTCTTCCTCGAGGACACGGTCAAGAACTGAGGCGGCACACTGCCACCGACATCCTTGCGAGGTCCGGCCTGCGCTTCGTCAGGCCGGATCTTCGTTTCTGGGTCATTCCTTCACCGCACCGGTCATCGACGAGACGTAGTAGTCGACGAAGAAGGAATAGAGGATGACCACGGGCAGCGAGCCGAAGAGCGCGCCTGCCATCAGCGATCCCCATTCGAAGATATCGCCGCGCACCAGTTCCGTCAGCACGCCGACCGGCACAGTCTTGTTCTCCGACGACTGGATGAAGGTGAGTGCGTAGATGAACTCGTTCCACGACAGCGTGAAGGCGAAGATGCCGGCCGAGATCAGCCCCGGCACCGCGAGCGGCAGGATGATCTTGGTGAGAATCTGGAGACGGCTCGCCCCGTCGACCAGCGCGCTCTCTTCGAGCTCGAAGGGGATCGAGCGGAAGTAGCCCATCAGCAGCCAGGTGCAGAAGGGAATGAGGAAGGTCGGATAGGTGAAGATCAGCGCCATGCGCGTGTCGTAGATGCCGATCTTGAAGACGATGAAGGCGAGCGGGATGAACAGGATCGACGGCGGCACGAGATAGGCGAGGAAGATCATCAGCCCGACCGAGCGCGAGCCGGAGAAGCGGATGCGCTCGATCGCATAGGCACCGAGCACCGCCGCGAAGAGCGAAAGCGCCGTCGAGGCGACCGCCACCAGCATCGTGTTCCAGAGCCATCCCGGATAGGACGTCTCGAAGAGCAGGTACTTGATGTGGTCGAGCGTCGCATCGACCACCCAGAAGGGGCTGTAATTGTCGTAATCCGTCAGCTGGGAATTCGGCTTCACCGCCGTGATCGCCATCCAGTAGAAGGGAAAGAGCAGCACGAAGACGAAGACGGCGAGCGGCAGGTAGATCGTCATGACCCGCCGCGGCAGGCTGCTGAGATAGGACATGCCCTGGCTGTCGTCGGTCAGAACGGCCTCGGGAACTGAGCTCTTGGTGTTCATGGTCGGCTCCATGGTCAGTCGCCTCCCCCCTGCTGCCACTTGCGGCGCTGCAGCCCGAAGAAGGAAAACATGATGGCGGCGAGCAGGAAGGGGATCATGGCGACGGCGATCGCCGCCCCCTCCCCCAGTTGCCCGCCGGGGATAGCGCGCTGGAAGGAAAGCGTCGCCATCAGATGCGTGGCATTGACCGGTCCGCCCTTGGTCAGCACATAGATCAACTGGAAATCGGTGAAGGTGAAGAGCACCGAAAACGTCATGACGACAGCGATGATCGGCGTCAGCATCGGCAGCGTCACGTAACGGAAACGCTGCCAGCTTGTGGCGCCGTCGAGCGAGGCGGCTTCCTGCAGGGAAGCCGGAATCGTCTGCAGGCCCGCGAGCAGGGAAATCGCGACGAAGGGGATGCCGCGCCAGACATTGGCGGCGATGACGGAGATCCGCGCATTGGTGGGATCGCCGAGGAAGTTGATCGGCTGGTCGATGAGACCGAGCTCGATGAGCGACCAGGAGATGATCGAGAACTGGGAATCGTAGATCCACCAGAACGCCAGCGCCGACAGGACCGTCGGGACCACCCAGGGAAGCAGCACGATCGCCCGAAAGAACGACTTGACCGGCAGATGCTCGTTGAGGAGCAGGGCCAGCCAGAGGCCGAGCGCAAACTTCAGCGCCGATGCGGCCGCCGTATAGAGAACGGTATTGAAGACCGAAAGCCAGAAGACGCTGTCGTCCCAGAGAAACTCGTAGTTCTCGAGGCCGATGAAGATGCCTTCCCTGCCGATCCTCGTATCGGTGAAGCCGAGCCACACGCCGAGCCCCAGCGGATAGGTGAGGAAACAAAGCAGGAAGACCGCGGCCGGCAGCATGAAGAGGAAGCCGAGCACATCCCGATTGTTGCCGAGCCGCGACCAAAGCGAGCGCTGCGGAGGACCGGGATCCGTTGTCGTCATCGTCATCGGTGTTTCACTCCAGAAAAGGATCGGGATGCGGGAGCGCGGACCTTCCCGCGCTCCCGAGCGACGAACAATCAGACGCGGTAGTAACGGTTCGCCCGCTTCTCGGCCTGCGCAATGGCATCCTCCGGCGTGGCCGCGCCCGTCACGACGGAGGCGAACATGTCGACCAGCACGTAGTCGGCCATCACGGCGGCGGATGCATAGCCGAGAGGACCGGCATAGCCGTTCGGGCGCAGGGTCTCGGACGCCTTGGCATAGGGCGCATGGATCGGATTTTCCGTCCAGACCGGATTGTCGGCAAAGGCCTTCAGCGGCTGGCAGCAATAGGCACTGGAGCCCTTGATCCACGCGTTCATCTGGTCGGCTTCCATCATGAACTTGACGTAGGCCTTGGCGGCTTCCGGGTATTTCGTGTGGTTGAAGACGAGCAACGAGCTTGTCTGGTGCAGTTCCACGCTCTTGCCCACCGGACCGACCGGGAAGTTGGTGCTGCGCATGTCCTCGGCAATCTCGGCGAGGTTCGGATCCTTCTTGGCCGCGTAATAGACCGAGACCCCGTTGGCCGTCAGCGATACCTGGCCGGCGAGGAAGGCGCGGTTGTTGTTGATGTCGAGCCAGCTCTCCGTACCGGGAATGAAGGTCGCATAGAGCTCCTTCGCGTAGTTCAACGCTGCCAGCGTCTCCGGCGAATTGATCGTCACCTGACCGCTTTCGTCCACCATCTTCCCGCCGTGGCTCCAGAGCAGCCAGTGGGCGTAGTTGTTGCCGTCGCCGACCGCCTTGCCGTGCGGGAAGCCGGCCGGCGTTCCCTTGGCCTTCATCGCCTTGCAGAGTTCGAGGAAGCCTGCCGTATCCTTCGGGAACTCGCTGAAGCCCGCCGCCTTCATGTGGCTGTCGCGGTAGACGACCGCGTTGCCGATCGCCGTCAGCGGCATGGCGATGAACTTGCCGTCGCGCATCGCATAGCCCTTCAGGCCGTCGTAGAAGCCGCCGTACTTGCCGTCGAGATAGGTGCCGAGCTCGGTCAGGTCCACGAGCTTGTCCGGATATTGATGGGCATCGTCGAACCAGCACATCACGAGGTCGGGACCCGCGCCGACATTGGCGGCGACGGCAGCCTTCGGCCGGATGTCCTCCCAGCTTTCCTTGTCGACACGCACTTCGACGCCGGTCGCCTCGGTGAACTTCTTCGTGTTGGCGAGCCATGCCTCCTCGTCACCCTGCACGAAGGGTGCCCAGCGCAGGAGACGCAGGCTGGCGCCGGCCTCCGGCGTATAGGTGGGTTCGGCCGCAAGGGCCGGCCGGAGTCCGAACGCCGGAAAACCGCTGGCGCCAATGAGGCCGGCAGTGCCGGCAAGGAATGTTCTTCTCTTGATCGTCATGAATGCTCCTCCTCCAAGTACGGGACACTGGTCACGCGACACCGCCTGTCCCGTCGGCGAATGCCGCGGTTTCGTGCTTCACGTCGTGCCGGCAGCTCCTCTCTGCGGGCACAGTCATTCCAGTTCACCCGACGAGCCGCATGCCTGTCTCCTCGTCGAAGAGATGGACATGCGCCGGATCAATGGTGATGCCGATCGGCTCACCCGGCTGCACGTCAATGCGCTCGCGGAAAATGCAGGTGATCTCTCCGCCGCCGAAATTGGCGATGATCTGTGTTTCGTAGCCGGTCGGCTCGGTGACGATGACCTTGGCCTTCAGGCTGTCCCCGCCGAGCTGGATGTATTCCGGGCGCAGGCCGTAGACGAGGCTGCGACCGACCGCCTGGGCAAAGGGCTTCGCCAGGGGCAGGCGCGTGCCATCGCTCGCCACGAAAACCTGCGGGTTCTCCGGATCCAGCTTGCCCTTGATCATGTTCATGGCGGGCGAGCCGATGAACCCGGCGACGAAGAGATTGTCCGGATAGTCGTAGAGTTCGAGCGGCGAGCCGATCTGCTCGACGCGGCCGTCATGCATGACGACGATCTTGTCGGCCATGGTCATCGCCTCGATCTGGTCGTGGGTGACGTAGACCGTCGTCGTCTTCAGGCGGTGGTGCAATTCCTTGATCTCGGCGCGCATGGCGACGCGCAGCTTGGCGTCGAGGTTCGACAACGGTTCGTCGAACAGGAAGACCTGCGGGTCCCGCACGATCGCGCGCCCCATGGCGACGCGCTGGCGCTGACCGCCCGAGAGCTGCCGCGGATAGCGATCGAGCAGGTTCATCAGGCCGAGAATGCCGGCGGCGTAGTTGACGCGACGGTCGATCTCCTCCTTCGGCGCGGCGTTCAGCATCAGCGAGAAGGCCATGTTCTTGGCGACCGTCATGTGCGGATAGAGCGCGTAGTTCTGGAACACCATGGCGATGTCACGTTCCTTCGGCGGCAGGTTGTTGACCATGCGCCCGCCGATGCGGATCTCGCCGCCGGAAATGTTCTCCAGCCCGGCAAGCATCCGCAGAAGGGTCGATTTTCCGCAACCGGACGGGCCGACGAGGATGACGAACTCGCCGTCCTCGATGTCGATGCTCACGCCCTTGATGACGGGAAAGGCGCCGAAGGACTTGCGTACGTCGGCGAACTGGACATTGGCCATGCGTCTCCTCCCAGAGTGCAATCGGTCAGATCTCTTGTTTCTCGCCCTTCCCGGTTGAACGCGGAGCTCCTCAACTCCTGCGCCACCGGAACGGGCGGCATGCTTTCAGTGGCCGGCGCCAGGCCGACGGTGTACGGCGATTACGGCAGTCGGCCTCCAAGCTCGTCCTCGACATGGATGCGGATGATCTCATCGAAGACAGTCTCCGCCCGGAAGCCCAGCGCCATCGCGCGGCTCGCGTCGAAATTGGTCGGCCAGCCGGCGACGATCCCGGTAATCACCGGGTCGGGTTCGCGGCGGATCAGAGAAACGGCCTTGTCTCCGGCCACACGCCGGAGAGCCTCGATCTCCTCGCCGACGGTTGCCGAAAGCCCGGGCATGGTGAGGTTGCGGCGCGGGCCGATGGCGCTGGTGTCCATCGTCGCCGCATGGATGAAGAAGCCGACCGCCGAGCGGGGGCTCGCAAACCAGTGACGGACATCCTCGCCGACCGGCAGCACCGCTTCCTTGCCTGCAAGCGGCTCGCGCAGGATGTTGGAGAAGAAGCCGGATGCCGCCTTGTTCGGTGCACCGGGGCGAATGCAGATGGTCGGCAGGCGTATGCCGACGCCGTCGAAGATCCCGCGGCGGGAATAATCGGCAAGCAGCAGTTCGGCGATCGCCTTTTGCGTCCCGTAGCTGGTGAGCGGCGTCGTGAAGAAATCCGGTCCGATGATTTCGGGAAACGGTGCGCCGAAGACGGCGATGGAGGATGCGAAGAGGACCCGCGGACGATAGGGCTCCCGTTGCCCCTCACGCCGGATCGCCTCGAAGAGTGCGCGCGTTCCCTCGAGATTGACCGCATAGCCCTTGTCGAAATCGGTCTCCGCCTCGCCGGAGACGATCGCCGCGAGATGGAAGATGACGTCGGGACGGCCCTCGATCAGGCTCGGCGCCGTGCCGGGCGCTGCAAGATCGAAGGTCAGCGCCGTCGTGACCGACCGCAGTGCAGCGGGAACCACGGGGGCAACCGCATCAGCCAGCGTCAGGCGCCCGATCTCACCGCCAAGGGCGGAGGGCGAAGCCGCCAGTCGTTCGACGAGCTTGCGTCCGATCATGCCGGCGGCGCCGATCACGAGAACATGCATCTGCGGCTCCCCTCCCTCGAACGTGCTGTCGGTTCTTCCTCTCGGGCTCGAAGGACCTTCGTCCGGTCGGCCCGCCTCCTCTTCTCACTGCGTATCGCGAGAACGCTACGCTCACGCAGCGGTGTCTCTCTTGCACTCGTTCGCAGGCACCGTTATCGGTACCGGTATCGATACCGCCAACCTAGGGCGACCAAGTCGCTCTTGTCAACGCGGGTTCGGTTTGCTTTGCCCACGGCGACATTCACATCAGCGCGGGTCGGCGGAACGACCGGTAGGATCCAGTATGCGAAGACCCACTCTCGAAGAAGTCGCCGCGGCGGCCGGCGTGTCCAAGATGACCGCCTCGCGCGCGCTCAGGGGCGCGGCCGACGTCTCGAAAGAAACGATGACCAGGGTCACCCAAGCGGCCGAGCGGGTCGGCTATGTCGGCAACCGGTTGGCGCTTTCGCTTTCTTCGAGACGAACCAATCTCATCGGCGTTGTCGTGCCCAGCATGTCGAACATCGTCTTCCCGGAAGTGCTCGCGGGCATCAGCGAGACACTGGAAGGGACAGGCATGCAGGCCGTCTTCGGTCTGACCGACTACGACCCCGGCAAGGAACGCGACGTCATCCGCAACATGCTCTCCTGGCGGCCGGCGGCCATGATCGTGACCGGCCTCGACCAACCGGAGGAGACCGTCAGGCTTCTGAAACAGGCCGCCATTCCGGTCATCCAGATCATGGATATCGACGGCACGCCGATCGACTATTGCGTCGGGCTCTCGCATACCGCGGCGGGAGAGGAGATGGGACGGGCGCTCCTCAAGGAAGGGCGGCGAAAATTCGGCTATGTCGGCAGCAGGCTCGACCGGGACCAACGGGCCGCCCGGCGCAAGGCGGGGTTCGAACGCGCACTGGCCGCGGCGGGGTTGCGATTTGTTGTGGAGAAGGTGGGAGACCAGGTCTCCTCTGCGGTTCTGGGCAAGCGGCTGACGATGGCACTGCTCGCCGAGGCAGGTGGCCTCGACTGCATCTATTATTCGAACGACGACATGGCGGCGGGCGGCCTCTTCGCCTGCATCGAGCGCGACATTTCCGTGCCTGGCACGATCCTGCTGGCCGGCTTCAACGGGCTGGAGTTGACCGATGCCCTGCCCGCGGCAATCGCGACCTCCTACTCGCCGCGCCGGGAGATCGGCCGAACGGCGGCAAGCCTTGCCTTGCGCGCCCTCGGTGATGCCGGGGAGAACCACGAGCGGATGGTCGTGCTGTCGCCGAGGCTTTCGCTCGGACGGTAGGCGCGCGACGAACCCGCCGCGACAGCGTGTCCGGGCGCCGCTCGATCTCATACGAAATTCAGCTTGGTCCCTTGCGTCGATCGCCGCGAGCAATTAGATAGTAATCGATTACTATCTTTCGGAGTTCGAGCATGATCTCTCGACCGGCCTACCTTTCCGCCGAGGAGCGACGCGAGGTGACGATTGAAACCGTCGTCGAGCTCGCCGCGGAGCAAAATCCGAGCGACATAACAACGGGCGCGATCGCCAAGCGGATGGGAGTGACACAGGGCGCCCTGTTCAGGCATTTCCCATCCAAGGACGCCATTCTCGAGGCGGTCATGGAGTGGGTTTCCGACCGCCTGCTCGCCCGGATCGACAAATCGACCTCCGCCGCGGCTTCTCCGCTCGCGGCTCTCGAGGCGGCCTTCATGACGCACATCGCATTCATCGCGGAACACCCGGGTGTGCCACGGATGCTGTTTGGAGAACTGCAACGCGGTGAGCAGACATTGGCCAAGCGCATGGCGCAGACACTCATCCAGCGATACGGCGAGCGACTGCGCCGCCTTCTCGCCGAAGGAAAGGAACGCGGTGAGCTGCCGGCATCGCTGGACGAAAGAGCCGCGGCCACGCTCTTCATCGGCACGATCCAGGGGCTCGTCATGCAGTCACTGATTGCCGGTGACGTCACGCTCATCCGCGAGACGGCGCCGGGCGTCTTTGCGCTCTACAGGCGGGCAATCGAGGTGAGCAAATGATCGACCTCCCCGCACAGCAAGAATCCCCGACCAGGGCGTTGACGGAGGCGGCACGATGAAACTTCCCTCCGTTCAACGTCGCAGCTTGATGCTCCTCGCCGTCGCGGTTCCGATCGTTGCGCTGTTCGGCTACGTGGTCCTTCGATCGGGCCCGCTGGCGCCGGTCGCCGTGAGAACGGCCACCGTCGAAAACCGTTCGATCGCGCCCGCGCTCTTTGGCATCGGCACGGTCGAAGCACGCTTTTCCTACAAGATCGGCCCGACCATTGCTGCACGTGTCGGCAAGGTACATGTGGACGTCGGTGATACGGTAAGCGCCGGCCAGGCTCTCGCCGAGATGGATCCGGTGGATCTCAACGATCGGATTGCGGCGCTCGACGCGGCAATCAGCCGAGCCGAGGCATCGATAAAGGCGGCTGAAGCGCAGGTCGAAGACGCGCTTGCGCGCAAGGAATATGCGGATCTGCAGGCGGTGCGCTACGACGAGCTCTGGAAGAGCCAGACCGTCAGCAAAGCTGCCGTGGAAACAAGACGGCAGGACAGCCAGATCGCACTTGCCGCGCTCTCGGCCGCACAGTCGAATCTCGTTGCCGCACAGCAGGATTTGCGACGTAACCGCGCCGACCGCGACGGTCTCCTGAAGCAACGCGATACCCTGGTCCTTCTCGCCCCGGTCGACGGCGTGGTCGTCGCCCGCAACGCCGAATCGGGAACGACCATGGTTGCCGGGCAAGCCGTAATCGAAATGATCGACCCGAAGAAACTCTGGATCAATGCGCGTTTCGACCAGATTGCAGCCATGGGCCTGCGCAAGGGACTTTCGGCGCAAATTGCGCTGCGTTCGCATGGCGGAGAGAGCATCGCAGGACGGGTATCCCGCGTCGAGGTGCTCGCCGACTCGGTGACCGAAGAAAATCTGGCCAAGGTCGAATTCGACGCGCTTCCCGATCCGCTTCCTCCGATCGGCGAACTGGCCGAGGTCACGATTGCCCTGCCCGAGGTTTCCCCGAGCCCGGCCGTTCCCAATGCCGCGCTCCAGAATGTCGAGGGCAGGACCGGCGTCTGGAAGGTCGACGACGGAAAGATCCAATTTGCTCCTGTCCAGGTCGGCGTCACGGATCTCGACGGAACGGTCCAGATCACGGGTGGTCTGCAGGCCGGTGACGAGATTGTCGTTTACAGCGCCTCGCGGCTCACCGGCACGAGCCGCATCCGGATCGTCGACAAGCCCGCGGAGTTGCTCAAATGATCAGCCTCGCGGGCCGCGACATCCTTCACTCTTGGGGCAAGTTCGTCTTCACCGGGATCGGGCTCGGGCTGCTGATCGGCGTGACGTTCACAATGGCCGGCGTCTACCGGGGCATGGTTGAGGACGGCAAGGTGCTGCTCGACAACAGCGGCGCCGACATGTGGGTCGTTCAGCAGAACACGCTTGGCCCCTACGCCGAATCCTCGAGCATCAATGACGACATCTACCGGATGATCCTTGCGACGCCCGGCGTCGCGCGCGCAGCCAACGTCACCTACCTGACGATGCAGGTCCGAAAGGGCAATACGGATGTTCGCGCGATGGTGGTCGGCATTGCGCCGGGCAATGTCGCGACGCCCGGCTGGCCACCGTTTCTCGTCGCCGGTCGCCAGATCACACGAGGTCACTATGAAGCCGTGGCGGACGCCGCGAGCGGCTTCGCCCTCGGCGATAGCATTGTCATCCGGCGAAACCACTACAAGGTCGTCGGCCTGACCCGGCGCGCAGTCTCGTCCAGCGGTGACCCGATGGTCTTCATCCCGCTGAAGGACGCGCAGGAAGCACAGTTTTTGAAGGACAATGATTCGATCGTCCGCCAGCGCCGGCGCACGAGCGAGAATCCCGAATTCAACCGGCCCGGCGTACCGGGCCTGCTGGATGCCGTCATCGCCTCCCAAAACAGCAACCCGTATGTGAACGCCGTTCTGGTCCGCATCAAGCCTGGCTACGACCCGGAACCGATCGCCGCCGATATTGCGAGATGGAAGCGGCTGACGGTCTATACGCGTGCGCAGATGGAAGAGATCCTGATCGGCAAGCTGATCGCCACCTCGTCCAAGCAGATCGGCATGTTCCTCGCAATCCTTGCCGTCGTCAGCGCGGCCATCGTCGCCTTCATCATCTATACGCTGACGATGGACAAGATTCGCGAGATCGCCGTGCTGAAGCTCATCGGCACGCGCAACCGGACGATTGCCGCCATGATCCTGCAGCAGGCGATCGTGCTCGGATTGATCGGATTTGTCGTCGGCAAGATCACGGCGACTTTCGCCGCCCCGCTATTTCCAAAGTTCGTCCTGCTTCTCTCCAAGGATACGGCAACGGGGCTCGTGGCCGTCGTCGTCATCTGCGCTCTCGCCAGCATCGTCGCCATCAGGATGGCCCTGAAGGTCGATCCCGCCGAAGCGATCGGAGGTTGAGATGGCAAATGGCGGAATCCTGATCGAAGGGCTCAGCAAGCGGTATGGCAGCGGCGACACCGCAGTCGACGCCCTCAAGAACGTCAACATGAAGGTCGCTCCCGGCGAGGTGGTCGGCCTCGTCGGTCCATCCGGATCGGGCAAGACCACCCTGCTCAAGGCCCTCGGTGCGGTGATCGACCCGAGCGGCGGGCGCATGACCCTCGGTGAGAAGGTGATCTATGACGACGGCTGGAAAATCCGCGACCTGCGTGCTCTGAGACGCGACAAGATCGGTTTCGTCTTCCAGGCACCCTTTCTCATCCCGTTTCTCGACGTGACCGACAACGTGGCCCTGCTGCCGATGCTGGCGGGGGTCTCCAACGCTGAATCGCGCCAACGCGCGCGCGAACTCCTGAAAGCTCTGGACGTCGCGCATCGCGCCGCCGCGATGCCCTCCCAGCTCTCGGGCGGTGAGCAGCAACGCGTTGCGATCGCGCGCGGGCTGATCAATCGCCCTCCGGTCATCCTCGCCGACGAACCGACCGCACCGCTCGACAGCGTGCGGGCGCTCAGCGTCATCCGCATCCTGAACGACATGGCCGGCAGGTTCGGCACCGCCATCATCGTCGTCACCCACGACGAGAAGATCATTCCGACCTTCAGGCGCATCTATCACATCAGGGACGGTGTGACCCATGAGGAGGCTGGCGAGGGACGCGGCTTCGACTGATGAACGCTGTGCCGGAAGCCTCCACGGCATCTGTTGAGACGCATCGAGTGGAGCGCAGGCCTCGCGCCGGCACAACGGAAAGCACCCGATGACGGGCAGGAGGAAGACATGGCATCTGCAACGGGTTTCGCTCGGGCGGTGAGCGTATTGGGAGGCGTGGCGATCCTGTTCGGAATAGCCACCGTGATCTCCGGCGGCAGCAACATTCTCACACTTTGGCGAGCGCCGGACAGTGCATTGAAGATCGTGCCGTTCGTCCTGTTCTTCAACTTTGCCGCCGGCTTCGCCTATGTCGCGGCCGGGATCGGCCTGATCCTGAAACGCCGGTGGGCGCGCGTCCTGTCAATCGCGATAGCGGCGGCGAACGGGCTTGTTCTTGCCGGCCTTGGTGTCTGGGTCCTCACCGACAGGCCCTATGAACTGCGAACCGTCGTCGCCATGAGTTTTCGCGCCGTGTTCTGGCTCGTCGCCGGCCTCGTCTCCCTTCCCGGAAGCGATACCAGCCCGCAGAGCCGTCGCTGACGAGAGCCGCACGCACCGTCCTCACGCATCTTTCATCTTGCCGGTTGACTCATCGGCGTGAACGAGAAATGCTATGATGTCAGACCAATTTGAGATCGACATCGATGACGAATACCAAGCCGCTGATAGCTCCCCTTCCGCCGATGGACCGCGCGCGGCAAGTGACGGAATCGCTCGCCCGCTACATCGACCAGGCGCGACTTGCCGCCGGTGACCGGTTGCCCGCGGAGCGGGAACTCATGGCGGCGCTTGGCGTCGGCCGCTCGACCATCCGCGAGGTGATCCGCCATTTCCAGGCGCTCGGCGTCATGGAGACCCGCAAGGGTAGCGGCACCTACCTTCTCAAACCGATCACATCTGCCACGATCCACATGCCGCTCTCGGTCGAAACCGCAAGCGTGCGTGACGCCCTCCTGCAGACGCTCGAAGTGCGTCGCGGCATCGAATGCGAGGCCTGCATGGTGGCGGCCCGGCGCCGCACGGCAGACGACATCGCCAACATGGAAGCCAAGCTCGACGAGATGGAGCGGGTCCATCTCCTGAAGGGAACGGCGGGCGAGGAGGACCTCGCCTTCCATCTCGCGATCTACGATGCCACCCACAATCCGTTATTCCGCCAGCTGCTCGAACAGATGCGCGAAGCCTTCGAGCGTTTCTGGGAAAAGCCTTTCGACCGGCCGGACTTCGCCCGGAGGTCCTTTCCCTATCACCGCACGCTGTTCAACGCGATCGTCGCCCAGGACACCGAAGCCGCGCGACGCGAAACATTGAAGATCCTCGACGTCGTCGAAGAAGACATCAAGGAAATGTCCAAATGATCGACGGCCCGAATCCGTTCGACGATGCTTCTCTGGTCGTCGCGCACGACGGCAGCAATGCCTTCGAGGCCGTCGTGCCGCCGATCGTGCAAACCTCGCTCTTCACCTTCGAGACCGTCGACGAGATGGTCGCGACTTATCGCGGAGAAAAGAACCGCCCGGTCTATTCCCGCGGGCTCAACCCGACCGTACGGCATTTCGAAGAAATGCTGGCAAAACTCGAAGGTGGCGAGGACGCGCTGGGCTTCGGAAGCGGTATGGCGGCGATCTCCTCTACTGTGCTCACCTTCGTGGAGCCGGGTGACCGCATCGTCGCGGTGAAGCATCTCTACCCGGATGCCTTTCGCCTCTTCGGAACGCTCCTGAAGCGCATGAAGATCGAGGTCGCCTATGTCGACGGCACCGACGAGGAGGCCGTCGAGAAGGCGATGCCGGGGGCGAAGCTCTTCTACATGGAAAGCCCGACCAGCTGGATCATGGAGACCCATGACGTCGCCGCACTCGCGGCGATCGCCCGGAAATACGGCGTCCTGACCGTCATCGACAACAGCTGGGCGAGCCCCGTCTTCCAGCGCCCGCTGTCGCTCGGCGTCGATCTCGTGCTGCACTCGGCCTCCAAATATCTGGGCGGCCACAGCGACGTCGTCGCCGGCGTCGTCGCCGGTCCGAAGGCGCTCGTCGACCGCATCCGCAGCGAGAGCCTCCCCTATCTCGGCGGCAAGATGTCTCCCTTCGACGCGTGGCTGCTGATCCGCGGGCTCCGGACGCTGCCGATCCGCATGAAGGCGCACGAGGCGGCCGGCCTCGAGATCGCACGGCGGTTGAAGGCGCTTCCCGAGGTCGAGCAGGTCAACCATCCGGGCCTTGCAAACCAGTTGCCGCCGGGGCTCACCGGCACCTCGGGCCTCTTCTCCTTCGTCTTCCGTGACGGCGTCGACATCCGCGCCTTCGCCGACCGTCTCGAGCTCTTCAAGCTCGGCGTCAGCTGGGGCGGACACGAAAGCCTGATCGTCCCGGGCGAGGTCGTGCTGCAGCAAAAGGCCCAACCGAATTCCGCGCATGCTTTCGGCATGAACCCGCGGTCCGTGCGTCTCCATGTCGGCCTCGAAGGAACAGAGGCCCTGTGGAGTGACCTGGAGACGGCGATCAACGCCGCCCGCAAGACCTGATTTGCCTATCAACCCAAGAACAAGAGGGGGAATGACCATGAAGACATTTCTGACAGCTGCCCTGATGAGCGTCCTGATGGCGGGAACGGCGCTCGCCGATACGACGCTGAAGCTCGTGGAAGTCATCACGAGCCCCGAGCGTACCGACACCTTGAAATCTATCGTTTCGAAGTTCGAGGCCGACAATCCCGGCACCAAGGTCGAGATCATCTCGCTGCCGTGGGGCGAGGCGTTCCAGAAGTTCGCGACCATGGTCTCGGCCGGCGAAATTCCGGACGTCATGGAAATGCCGGACACCTGGCTCTCGCTCTACGCCAACAACGGCATGATCGAGAGCCTCGAACCCTATCTGAAGGAATGGAACCAGGCCGCAGACCTCTCGGACCGCGCCCTGGAGCTCGGTCGCGACGTCAACGACACGGCCTACATGCTACCCTACGGCTTCTATCTGCGCGCCATGTTCTACAACAAGAAGCTGCTCTCCGAGGCCGGTGTGTCCGAACCGCCGAAGACCATGGACGAGTTCGCCGAGGCCGCAAAGAAGGTCTCTGGCCTTCCCGGCAAGTACGGCTACTGCCTTCGCGGCGGACCGGGCGGATTGAACGGCTGGGTGATGTTCGGCGCCTCCATGGCCGGTGACAACGCCTTCTTCACCGACGACGGCACCTCGACCTTCAATTCCGAAGGCTGGGTCAAGGGCCTCACCTGGCTCATCGACCTCTACAAGAACGGCTACGCGCCGAAAGACAGCGTCAACTGGGGCTTCAACGAGATCGTCGCCGGCTTCTACAGCGGCACCTGCGCCTTCCTCGACCAGGATCCGGACGCCCTCATCGCGATCGCCCAGCACATGAACGCCGACGACTACGGCGTCATGACCATGCCGAAGGGGCCGGACGGCAAGACCTTCCCGACCATAGGCTATGCCGGCTGGTCGATGATGTCGGCGAGCGAAAACAAGGACCTCGCCTGGAAACTGATTGCGACACTCGAAGGCAAGGAAGGCAACATCGAGTGGAACAAGCGGACCGGCGCTCTGCCGGCGCTGAAGTCCGCTGAAAGCGACCCCTTCTATTCGAGCGCGCAGTTCAAGGGATGGTTCGAGGAACTCTCCGACAAGGACGCGGTCCCGACCGTTATGCCGACACATCTCGAAGAGTTCGCCTTCTTCAAGGACTCGCTGGTGATCAAGACCTCGCAGCAGGCACTCCTCGGCGACATCACCCCGCAGGAACTGGCGGACCAGTGGGCCGACTACCTGACAAAGGCGCAGCAGAAATATCTGGCGAAGTCGAAGTAGTGGCTGAACAGCCACCCCTCCCCAACCCCTCCCCACAAGGGGGAGGGGCTTCGGTTGCGGCACCGTCGTGTCCCGGTGGCCGGGTGGAGATCATGGCTTTGCTTTCTCCCCTTTTGGGGGAGATGCGCAGGCAGGCAGAGGGGGAATTCTCCTACTCCGCCTCCTGAGATGAGTGGACACCAAGCAGAACCGATCAGGCAGGACTTTGCCTGTTCCCTGTGAGCCAGCTACCCCGAACGGAACACCGCCGATGACCTCGCCTGCCCGCGCCGATGACCGGAGATCGCTGACGAAGCGAATGGCCGATGCATCGGAACCCTATCTCTATAGCGCACCGGCGCTCGTCCTGATCATCGCCGTCATGCTGGTGCCGCTGGTACTCGGCATCTCTTACGCTTTCCGCGACATCCAGCTGCTCAACCCGTTTTCGGGCGGCTTTATCGGCCTTGATCATTTCCGCGCGCTCGGCCGGGACCAGGATTTCTACCGGGCGCTGAAGAATACGCTCTGGTGGACCGGCGCATCCGTCGCCCTACAATTCGTCTTCGGCCTGACCCTCGCCCTCCTCCTCGACAAGCCCTTCTACGGCCGAGGGTTGGCGCAGGCGCTGATCTTCCTGCCCTGGGCCGTACCGAGCTTTCTCGCCGGCCTCAACTGGGCTTGGCTGTTCAATCCGGTGATCGGCCCCCTGCCCCACTGGCTCTATGCGCTCGGCGTTCTCGCCGAACCGAACAACATCCTCGCCGACCCGGCGCTCGCCATGTGGGGCCCGATCGTCGCCAATGTCTGGTGGGGCATACCCTTCTTCGCCATCACGCTTCTTGCCGCTCTTCAGGCGATCCCGCGCGACCTCTACGAAGCCGCCGCGATCGACGGCGCCGGCCCTGTCCAGCGCTTCATGTCGATCACCCTGCCGTTTCTCGCGCCGACGATCGCCATCACCGTGCTCCTGCGCACCGTCTGGATCTCCAACTTCGCCGACCTGATCATCGTCATGACCAATGGCGGGCCGGCCGACCGGACCCAGATCGTCGCCTCCTACATCTTCACCCAAGCCTTCAAGCGGCTCGATTTCGGCTATGCCTCGGCGATTGCCCTGGTGCTGCTCGTGCTGCTGCTTGCCTATTCCATGCTGATCGTGCTGCTTCGCCAGTCGCTTCTGAACAAGGGCTGAGACCATGAGGCCGTCCCGCATTCTCCTCACCATCGCCCACCGGCTTGCGATCCTCGCCTATATCGCCGTCGCGCTCTTTCCGCTGTTCTGGCTCCTGAAGGTGTCGGTGACACCCAACCGCCTGCTCTACAGCGAGGGCGTGCGCCTGTGGCCGTCGGAGATGACGCTCGAACATTTCACCTTCGTCATCGCCCACAGCGCCTTCCCGACCTTCTTCAAGAACAGCCTCATCGTTTCCGGCGCCACAGCGGCCGTCGTCACCGTGCTTGCCTCCCTCTCCGGCTACGCGCTGTCGCGCTTTTCGTTCCGGGCGAAATACTGGATCGTCGCACTGATGCTCCTCACCCAGATGTTTCCATTGGTCATGCTGGTCGCCCCGATCTTCAAGATGCTCTCGCCGCTCGGGCTGACCAACAGCCTCACCGGTCTCGTGATCGTCTATTCCGCGTTCAACGTCCCTTTCGCGACCTTCCTGATGCAGTCCTTCTTCGACGGCATCCCGAAGGATCTGGAAGAAGCCGCCATGATCGACGGCGCCACCCAGTTCGTCGCCTTCCGGCAAATCATCCTGCCGCTGACGCTGCCCGGTATCGCCGCGACGCTCGGCTTCGTCTTCACCGCCGCCTGGAGCGAGCTGCTCTTCGCCCTGATGCTGATCTCCGGGAACGATGCGGCGACGTTCCCGGTCGGACTTCTGTCCTTCGTATCCAAGTTCTCCGTCGACTTCGGGCAGATGATGGCGGCGGGCGTACTGGCTCTCATCCCGGCCTGCCTCTTCTTCCTCCTCATCCAGCGCTATCTCGTGCGGGGCCTGACGGCCGGCGCGGTCAAAGGCTGAAAGGGTTACCCATGGCTTCCATCGATATATCCGGCGTCCAGAAGAGCTACGGCCACTTCCCCGTCCTGCACGGTGTTGATCTCTCGATCCGGAATGGCGAATTCATCGTTCTCGTCGGTCCCTCCGGCTGCGGCAAGTCCACGCTTCTGCGCATGATCGCCGGGCTGGAAGAGGTAACGTCGGGGGAAATCCGCATCGCGGACAGGCGGGTGAACGAACTGGCGCCCAAGGACCGCGACATCGCCATGGTGTTCCAATCCTATGCGCTCTATCCGCACATGTCGGTCGCCGAGAACATGAGCTACAGTCTGAGGCTGCGGAAGACGGCAAAGGAAAAGATCACGCGCGTCGTCGCGGATGCTGCCGCCAAGCTCGGCCTCGATCCCCTGCTCGCGCGCCGCCCGAAGGCGCTCTCGGGCGGCCAGCGCCAGCGCGTCGCCATGGGGCGGGCGATCGTTCGCCAGCCGAAGGCCTTCCTGTTCGACGAACCGCTCTCCAACCTCGATGCGCGTCTGCGCGAGCAGATGCGCGCCGAGATCAAGAAGCTGCACGGCGAACTCGGCGCCACCTCGATCTACGTGACCCACGACCAGATCGAGGCCATGACGCTTGCCGACCGCATTGTCGCCATGCACGGCGGCATCGTCCAGCAGGTGGGCTCCCCCCTCGATCTCTACGACCGCCCGGCCAACCTTTTCGTTGCGGGATTCATCGGCTCACCGGGGATGAACTTCATGAAGGGGCGCTACATGAGCGCCGGCGACACCGCGACCGTCGTCCTTGCCGACGGATCTCCCGTTGTCGTCGAGCCGAGAGGCAGGCTCGAGACCGGCACCGAAGTGACCCTCGGCATTCGCCCCGAGCACGTCGTCATCTCCGCGACGGGCGCCATGGAGGCCGATCTCGATCTCGTCGAACCGACCGGCTTCGGCATCATCATGCACCTCTCGCTGCACGGCCTGCCGTTCAAGATCTTCACGACCGACCGCTCGGTTCTCGGTGCCGGGTCGAAGGTCCGCGCCGACTTCCCGAAAGATCGCCTGCATATCTTCGACGCCGATGGCAATCGGGTGGACTAGGCCTCGTGCCCGCCGAAGGCTGATGATGTACGAGTGTCTCATCGCTTGGCAACTCCGCCTTGCACCACCGTCCAAGGCCCCCTAAGCTTGCTCAAGAAACCGCAACGATTTGAAGGAGGGAAGAAACGACCATGAAACACGTCAATATTCTCGCAGGCGCCGTCCTGGCGCTGGGTCTCGCCGCAACGGCCGCAGCACAGGAGATGGCCTTCTTCCGTATTGGCACGGGCGGTACTGCCGGCACTTACTATCCAATCGGCGGGCTGCTGGCGAACGCCATCTCGAGCCCACCCGGTTCGCGCTCTTGCGAGGAGGGTGGCGCCTGCGGTGTTCCGGGCCTCGTTGCATCGGCGCTCTCGTCCAACGGCTCGGTCGCCAACATCAACGCGATCGCCGGCGGGTCGCTGGAGTCCGGATTCGCCCAGTCGGATGTCGCCACCTGGGCCCATAGCGGCACGGGCATCTGGGAAGGCAAGCCTCCCGTCGAGAAGCTCCGGGCAATCGCCAACCTCTATCCGGAAAGCATTCACCTCATCGCGAGCGCCGGTTCGGGCATCAAGAGCGTGGCCGATCTCAAGGGAAAACGCGTCTCGCTCGATGAGCCGGGCTCCGGCACGCTCGTCGACGCCCGCGTCATCCTCGAAGGTTACGGCCTGTCCGAATCGGATATCTCGGCCGAGTTCCTGAAGCCGGACCAGGCAGCGGACCGCATGCGCGACGGCGCCATGGACGCCTTCTTCTTCGTGGGCGGCTATCCGGCGGGGGCGATCGCCGAACTCGCAAGCCAGCATGAGGTGAAGCTCGTGCCGATCTCCTGCGACGATGCGCCGACCATCTGTGAAAAGTACACCTTCTTTGCAAGCGACACGGTGCCCGGCGGCACCTATGAAGGCAACCCGGACGACGTAAAGACCCTTGCCGTCGGCGCGCAGTGGATCACCAGCGCCGATCAGCCGGAAGACCTGATCTACGGTATCACCAAGGCACTCTGGAACGACAATACGCGCAAGCAGCTCGACGCTGGACATGCCAAGGGCAAGGCCATCGTCAAGGAGAATGCCCTCAAGGGCGTCGGCATTCCGCTGCATCCGGGCGCGGAGAAGTTCTACAAGGAAGCCGGGCTCCTGAAGTAAGGTACGATCCTGGTATCTTCAGCACAGCAATGCGACCGGGCCGCGCAGTCCATGCGCGGCCCGCGGTTTCCGAGGAGACAGCTGCCATGACCGTGAACAAGGACAGACCAGACGCCACCGACGATGTGCGGCATCTGACACCGGACGAGTTGCAGGCGATCGAAGAGACTTACGATCCGGAGCTTCGCTTTCGTGTGCTCGCATGGCCGCTGACGATCATCGCCGCCACGATCCTGTTTCTGCTCTCCTGCTATCATTACTACACAGCGGGGTTCGGCATACCGCAGGCGACGGTTCATCGCGGCCTGCACCTCGGCGTTACGCTGCTCGTCGTCTTTCTGAGTTTCTCGGCTTTCGGAACGAAGGAGATCAAACCGGGTGTCACGGCGCCGTTCGGGCTCCCGGTCGCGGATTGGATCCTTGGTGTCGCGGGCCTTCTGGCGGCCCTTTATGTTCCCTGGATATACAGTGAACTGGCGTTCCGGGTCGGCAATCCACTGCCCATCGACGTCGCCATGGGTACGATCCTGATCGTCGTGCTGCTGGAGGCGGTTCGCCGATCGATGGGCTGGCCGCTGCCGGTGATCGCAATCCTCTTCATCGCTTACGCCTACTTCGGCAAGTCGATGCCCGGGATCCTGGTGCATCCGGGCGCCAGCTGGTCGAACATCGTCAACCATCTCTATCTCACCTCGCAGGGCATTTACGGGACGGCGCTCGGCGTGATCGCGACCTATGTCTTCCATTTCGTCCTGTTCGGGGTGATGGCGACACGTATCGGACTCGGGCAGCTCTTCATCGACGTGGCCTCGGCGCTCGCCGGCCGTTATGCCGGCGGCCCGGCCAAGGTGTCCGTCGTCTCCTCGGCGCTGCTGGGGTCGATCTCCGGATCGTCCATCGCCAATACCGTGACGACCGGTGCTCTCACGATCCCGGCCATGATCCGGATCGGCTATCCGCGCCATTTCGCGGCCGCCGTCGAGGCCGCCGCTTCGACCGGCGGTCAGATCACACCGCCGGTCATGGGCGCTGTCGCCTTCCTGATGATCGAATATCTCGGGCTGCCGCTCACAACGATCCTGACAGCGGCTCTGGTTCCTGCCTTCATGCACTTCTTCGGCGTGCTGGTGCAGGTGCACCTCGAAGCACGGCGGCTCGGTCTCAGGGGCCTTTCCGCCGCCGAATTGCCGAATGCCTGGAAGGTCCTGAAGGAGGGCTGGCTGACAGTCGTGCCGCTCGTCATCCTGATTGCGGTGCTCTTGTCCGGCCGCACACCGTTTGCGGCTGCGTTCTGGTCGATCACCGCCTGTGTCGGGGTGCTGATCATTCAGCAGGTTCGATCGCACGGCGTGATGAACGGTCTGTATGGGACAGCGCACAGCCTTTGGGAGGGTTTCATCCTGGGCGCGCGGCAGTCGCTCTCCGTTACCGCGGCGGCAGCCCTCGTCGGCGTTGTCATCGGTGTAGTGACCCTGACCGGCGTCGGCTTCAAAATCGCTTACATGGTGACCAGCATTGCCCAGGACTGGGCCGGCTCGGTGCACGCGACGCTTGGCGTCCTGCCCTTCGAAGTGATGACGGTCCCCACCCTGACACTGCTCTTCACGCTCATCCTGACGGCGGTCGTCTGCATCCTCATGGGTTGCGGCATTCCGACGACGGCCAACTACATCATCATGGTCGCGGTCGCGGCCCCGATCCTCGGCCTCCTCGGCGTGCAGCAACTGGTCGCGCACTTCTTCGTCTTCTACTACGGCGTGCTGGCGGACGTGACGCCGCCCGTCGCCATGGCCGCCTATGCGGGCGCCGGAATTGCCGGTGCCAACGCGTTCAAGGCGGGCAACACGGCCTTCAGGCTGAGCATGGGCAAGGCGCTGGTTCCCTTCGTCTTCGCCTTCCAGCCGGCCCTGCTGCTGGTGACCGACGGCTTCACATGGGCGAATTTCTTCCTCGCCTTCGGCGGCACCGTCCTCGGCATTGTCGCGCTTGCGGCTGCGGTCTCCAACTGGCTCTTCGGCCCGCTCTACTGGTTCGAGCGCATCGCTCTCGTCTTTTCAGCAATTCTGCTCGTGGCGCCCGACCTGACGGCGACGATCATCGGCATCCTGCTGGTCATACCGGTCGCTGCGCGACAGTTGCTTGGAAAACGCCACGCACCCTCAAGGTAGGCGGCTTTTTGCGGCAATTCCGGTGCATTTACCAAAGGCGCCGCAAAATGCGTTTGCCGTCGGGGCCGACCGGATCTGACTTTGTACATGCACGCAAAATAGTGCTTTCATTGCAGATGCCTTGAGTTTGCGCGGATCAACCGTGCTCGGCGTGTCGCATGTCGGGAGGAGCAATGAAGGATAGCAGCGGCGGCGTCATCCGCTCGCGAGCGGAAACGGACGCGCGAACCGGCGTCAGAGCCGGGCTCACTTTGCGTCAGATCGAGGTCATACGCGCAGTCATGATCGCCGGCACAATCGCAGGTGCTGCGCGCCTGATGAACATTGCCCAGCCCGGCGTCAGCCGGACGATGAAACACATCGAAGGCTCGCTCGGCATCAAGCTCTTCGTCAAGAAGGCCGGACGTCACGTCCCGACCGACGAAGCACGCGATATCTTCGCGCAATTGCAGGAAGTGCATCGCAAGGTGGACGACCTCCAGTATTCGATCGGGCGGCTGGAGCGTGGATTGGGCGTTGAACTCGCGATCGGTTCGGTGCCTAGCATCGCCACCGTCATGGCACCCGAGGCGGTTGCGAAGCTCATGCGCGTCTGCCCCGACATCAAGGTCAATTTCGATATTCTCAAGATCGAGGAGGCCATCGACTATCTGTTGCTCGGCAAGGGCGAAGTGGTCGCCATGAGCTACAAGCTGTCTCACCCCTCGATCACCTTTGAGCCGCTGTCGAAGGGGCATCTGGTCTGCATCGCAGCCAAGGAGCATCCGCTGGCCGGCCGCTCCATGGTGTCGGCGCGAGAGATCGCCGAATACCCACTGATCGGAATCGACCCGCGCGACCCCTATGGCGCGATCATGGCGGGAATATTCGAGCGCGAAGGACTGTTGGCGGCGCCTACATTCCGATGCTGACGCTCGGCATTCCCGGCGACGCGGTCACCGCCATCATCATCGGCGCGCTGTTCATTCATGGTCTGAACCCCGGCCCGCTGCTGATGATCGAGAAGCCGGATATGTTCTGGTTCACGGTCGGCAATCTGGTGCTCGCCAACATCTTCATGCTCATTTTCGGACTGACGGGCATCAAGATCTTCACCCGGATCGTCGAATGCCCGAAAGCCATCCTGTTCCCATGAGCTGGCCGGCCGGCTTTGTGGCCTCGAGGTAACCTACGAACGGCCCGTGCCGGCCGACATGGGCCGTTCGTTCGAAGCTGTCTTCGAGACCTGCCGAGGCGAAGGCTTTCGCGGCGTCAACATCACCTACCCCTACAAGGAAAAGGTGACGAACTACCTGACGGTGCCCGACCGCGCCATCGCCGCGATCGGTGCCTGCAACACCGTACTCTTCGGCAAGGGCGGACCGGCGGGCTACAATACCGACTATACCGGCTTCATGGCGGCGTTTCGCGCTGCGTTCGGCAAGGCCCCTCCCGGAAAGGTCGCGATGGCGGGCGGCGGCGGCGTCGGCAAGGCGGTGGCCTTCGGCTTGGTCGGGCTGGGATGCCAGGAACTGGTTGTCTATGACACGTCGCCCGCGCGTGTAACGCCGCTTCTCGACGCACTCGGGCAGGCCGGGTTCTCCCTGGAGGTGCGGATGGCAAGCTCCATCGAGGAAGCGGCCGAAGAGGCGGACGGGCTGGTGAACTGCACGCCTCTCGGCATGGTCGGCTACCCGGGGAGCGCCATCCCTGCATCGATCATCGGAAAGCAGCGCTGGGCCTTTGACGCAGTCTACACGCCGGTTGATACCGAGTTTCTCAACGAGTGCCGCCGCGCCGGTCTCGAGGTCATCAGCGGCTATGAACTGTTCTTCCATCAAGGCGTGGACGCGTTCCGACTTTTCACGGGCCTCGAGGTCGATACCGCAAAGCTCCGCCGCGAACTGCATCGGTGCGAGGAGATGGAGGCCTGACGATGAAGACGTCGATCGCCACGGTTTCGATCAGCGGTGATTTCGAGGAAAAACTGATCGCTATCGCGCGAGCCGGTTTTGACGGAATCGAGATCTTCGAGAACGTTTCCTGGCCTTCGACCGTTCACCGGCCGAAGTCGGGCGCATGGTTCGTGATCACGGGCTGGAGGTGACGCTGTTCCAGCCCTTCCGTGATTTCGAGGGCATGCCGGAGCCCTTCCGCAGTCGCAACTTCGACCGGGCGGAACGGAAATTCGATCTGATGGCGGAAGTCGGTACCGACCTCATGCTGATCTGCTCGAACACATCCCCCGTCTCGCTGGGCGGCATAGATCGGGCGGCGGCCGACTTCCACGAACTGGGCGAACGGGCAGCCCGGCGCGGTCTCCGTGTCGGGTACGAGGCTTTGGCCTGGGGACGGCACATCAACGATCACCGCGACGCCTGGGAAATCGTGCGCCGGGCCGACCACCCGAATATTGGCCTCATCCTCGACAGCTTCCACACGCTGGCCCGCAAGATCGACGTGAACTCCATCCGCTCCATTCCGGCCGACCGCATCTTCATCGTGCAATTGGCCGATGCGCCGCAGATCGAGATGGATCTGCTCTACTGGTCGCGTCACTTCCGCAACATGCCGGGCGAAGGCGACTTGCCTGTGACCGATTTCATGCGGGCTGTGGCCGCCACCGGCTATGCCGGCTATATTTCGCTGGAGATCTTCAACGACCAGTTTCGCGGCGGTTCGCCGACCGCGATTTCCGCCGACGGGCACCGCTCGCTGATCTACTTGATGGATCAGGTAAAGCGTGCCGAACCCGATGTCGCCATGAGCGTTCCGGCCCTGCCCGACAGGGCCGAAGTCGAGGACATTGCCTTCGTGGAGTTTGCCGTCAGTGAGGGAGATGACGAGCGGCAACTTGAAGGTCTTCTGAGTGTGCTGGGCTTCCGGCCGACATCACGGCACAAGTCCAAGGCGGTGACCCTGTTCCGGCAGGGCGGGGTGAACCTAATTCTCAACCGCGACGAACGCGGTTTCGCCAATGCGTCCTATCTGGTGCACGGCGCCAATGCCTACGCGATCGCGCTGATGGTGGACGACGCCGAGGCTGCACTGACCCGTGCCGTGGCCCTCGGCGCAGAGGCCTTCGAACAACCGGTGGAGCCGGGCGAAGTGGCCATTCCAGCCATTCGCGGTGTCGGCGGAGGTCTCGTCTATTTCCTCGATCGCAAGGGCGATCTCGGACGCATCTGGGAAATCGATTTCGAACCTCTGCCGGGCGGCGCCGCGGGAAACGATGCGGGCCTCACGCGCATCGATCATGTCGCCCAGACGGTGAAGTACGACGAGATGCTGTCCTGGCTGCTCTTCTATACCTCGCAGCTAAAGGTGCGGAAGACGCCGATGGTCGACATCATCGATCCGGCCGGCGTCGTGCGCAGCCAGGTGGTCGAGAATGCGACCGGCTCGCTGCGTATCACGCTCAACGGCGCGGAGAACCGCAACACGCTGGCCGGCCATTTCATAGCCGAGACCTTCGGCTCGGGCATCCAACACCTCGCCTTCGAGACAAAGGATATTTTTGCAACGGCGGAGGCGCTGAAGCGGAACGGATTCGTGGCGCTTCACATCTCGCCGAACTACTACGACGACGTGGAGGCCCGGTTCGGCCTGGAGCCTGCGCTGGTGGAAAAGCTGAAGGCAGCGAACATTCTCTATGACCGTGACGAGCAGGGCGAGTATTTCCAGCTCTATTCGCCGACCTACGGGGAAGGCTTCTTCTTCGAGATCGTCGAGCGACGCGGCTATCAGGGCTATGGGGCCGCCAACGCCATCTTCCGCATTGCGGCGCTCAGACGCCATCTTCGTCCGTCGGGGATGCCAAATTTCTAGTTTGCCATTCGCACATGCTCCGGACGCGCATTGACTGTCGCGGTTTGTCATCCTGACTGAGCCTCGGAGATCACGGTCCTCCCGGACCCACGCATTTGCGCCGGCAAGCGTGGCGCGTTCAACCATTTCACTTGGGGAATGCGAGCGTTTGTGACCTTGGGATCGTCATGACCTCTTCGTTCAAGAGAGACTTTTCTTCGACGCCTCAGACTTGCCGATGGGCGCGACGAAACCGTGAGGTGCCTTCGTCGGCGGAGAACGCCGACCAGGAATCCACGTCGTCCGGCCCGATCAGATCCGAGCGACAACGGGCGGGGCATCATCCCCGGCCGCTCGCACGGCCGGGGATGATGGGATCATGCATTGAGCGTCTTGGCAAAGGGCATGAGACGGATCCGCTTGCCGAGCGCCCTGTAGACGGCATTGGCGACCGCCGGCCCGATCGGCGGAACACCCGGCTCGCCGATCCCGGACGGCGGATTGGCAGAGGCAAGGATATGGACCTCCACCGCCGGCATCGCGTCGATCCGGAGCGGCGTGTACATGTCGAAGTTGCCCTGATCGACCTTGCCGGACGTCAGAGTGATTTCCTCGCCGAAAATGGCGCCCAGACCGAACCCTATCCCGCCCTCGACCTGGGCGCGGACCTGATCCGGATTGACCGCCAGACCGCAATCGACGGCGGCCACGACGCGTTCGACCTTGATACTGCCGTTGCCGTCGGTCGAGACTTCCGCGATCTGCGCGACGACGGACCCGAAGCTTTCGGCGACCGCAACACCACGGAAATGCCCCTCCGCAAGCGGTTTCGTCCATTCGGCCTTTTCCGCCGCCAGCCTGAGGACAACCGCGTGACGCGACTGCGGATCGAGCATCGAGAGGCGATACTCGACAGGATCGCGGCCTGCCGCTTCGGCGACTTCGTCGATGAAGGCTTCCGCCGCGAACGCAGTGTGGGTCGAGCCCACGGACCGCCACCAGAGGACAGGTACGCCGACCTCGGTGGTCGTCAGGCCGACCGTCTGGCTGGGAATGGCATAGGGCAGGTTGCTTGCCCCTTCGACCGAGGTCGGATCGACCCCGTTCTGAACCATGCCTTCGAAAGCGGTCTTGGCCATGATCGATTGCCCGACCACGTGGTCGCTCCAGGCGACAAGCTTGCCCTCACCGTCGATCCCCGCCTTGAGCTTGTGCACATAGGCAGGGCGATAGCGGCCGGCCCGCATGTCGTCCTCTCGGGTCCACTGGACCTTGACCGGGGCCCGGAAGCCGAGCGCCTTGGCGACGTAGACGGACTCCACGACCACGTCGCCGTCGAAGACTGCGCGCCGGCCGAAACTGCCGCCGCTCTTCATGACGTGCAGTTTCACCTTGTCCGGTGTCGTCCCGACGATCTGGCTGGCGAGCATCTGGTAGACATCGGGGAACTGGTGCCCGCCCCATATCTCCAGCGTTCCATCCTCGGTCCTGCGTGCCACCGCGTTGAGCGGTTCCATCGCGGCATGCGCCAGATAGGGAAACTCGAAGGTCGCCTCGATGACCTTGGCCGCGCCCGCAAAGCCCGCCTCTGCGTCACCGTCCTTGCGCGCGACGGCCACCGGCGCCTTGTCCGCGAGGTCCCTGTACATCGCCATGATGTCGGAGCTGCTGCGCTTTTCGGCCGCTGCGTCGTCCCAGACCACCTTGACAGCTTCCCGGCCCTTCATCGCCGCCCACATGTGCTCGCCGACGACCGCTATGCCGCGCGGCGTCTCGACGACATCGACCACCCCTTTGACCGCACGGGCCGCAGAGGCATCAAAAGACTTGACCTTGGCGCCGAACGTCGGCGGGTGGATCATCACTGCCGTCAGCATGCCCGGCAATTTGACGTCGATCGTGTACTGTTCGGTCCCGTTCGCCTTCCGGGCACTGTCGAAGCGCTTCAGCTTGGGATTGCCGATCAGTTTCCAGTCGCCCGGCTGCTTGAGTTCCACATCGGTCGGCACCGGCATGGCTGCCGCCTTGGCCGCAAAGGCGCCGAAACCGGCGGTCTTGCCGGAGGGGTGCGTCAGCACGCCGTTCTCGACGGTGATCTCTTCCGGCCGAACACCCCACTCGGACGCTGCTGCTGCCACCAGCATCGCGCGCGCCGCCGCGCCCGCCTTTCGATAGCGCTCCCAGGATGTGACCATGGAGGTGGAGCCGCCCGTTCCCTGGATCGTGCCGCCGAAGGCGATGTTGCCATAGGCCTTCACGTTGCCGGCGACGCCGCGAACGTCGATCGACGACCAGTCTGCATCGAGTTCCTCGGCAACGAGCGTCGCAAGCCCGTTATAGGAGCCCTGTCCCATCTCGAACTGGGACGAGAGCACAATGACCTTGCCATCGCCGTCGATCGTCAGATACGGCGTGAAGGCGGCCGCATTTCCGCCATCCGCGGAAGGCTGTCCGGCGGCGGCAGGCGAGGCTTCGAGGAGCTGATAGCCGACGGCAATACCGCCGCCCGCCGCCAGCACGCCCAGCATGAACTGCCGGCGCGAGGCCTGAACCTTCGCCACGGGAAGCGTCAGGGATTGCATCAGTTTCGGGATCATCGTTCAGGCCTCCAGGCGTTTGGCGGCTTCGTGAATGCCGGCACGGATTCGGTGATAGGTGGCGCAGCGACAGAGATTGCCGGTCATGGCAGTGTCGATATCGTCGTCCGTCGGCTTCGGATTGTTGGTCAGAAGATCGGTCACTGAGATGATCTGACCCGACTGGCAGTAGCCGCATTGCGGAACATCGAGATCGGCCCAGACGGTCTGCACCGTCTCCGCCACCTTCCCCGAGAGCCCTTCGATCGTCGTAATCTTCGCGGTGCCGACGTCGCCGATGAGTGTCTGGCAGGAGCGCACCGGCGCGCCGTCCAGGAGCACAGTGCAGGCACCGCATTGCGCGATGCCGCAGCCGAATTTCGTTCCCGTCAGTCCGACGAGGTCGCGGATCGCCCACAGAAGCGGCATGTCCGGTTCGGCATCGAGTGCATGGTCGCTGCCGTTGATCGTCAAAGTCACCATGGTGTTCTCCTCGCGTTGTGACACGGTCGCGGGGCGTCGGCCGGGATCTTGTCCGGCGGACGCCGCTTGACGTTTGTCATCTCTGGGAGCTTATAAGACCATGCTGAATTTCGGTAGGCAGGATTCTGCCCGATTATTGCCTGATCCTGTCGCGCGAACGTGACTGCCCCACACATCCGCGAAAACCTGTGCGCGAGCCGCCATCGGCGGCATTCCGTCAGAATTGCACTATCCGACCGAGCCGCGCCGGCGCGCGCCGTCCGAACTGAGGATGGCCTTGACGTCGCGCAGGGGAGGATGACCGAACATGCGGCGATATTCCCGGCTGAACTGTGTCGGGCTCTCGTACCCGACCTTGAGTGCCGCGCTCGCCGCGTCAAGCGAACCGGAGAGCATCAGCTCGCGCGCATGGTGCAGCCGCAAATGTTTCTGGAATTGCAGCGGGCTCATGGCAGTCACCGCACGGAAATGATGATGGAGTGTGGAAACGCCCATGTTCGCCATTTCCGCCAGTGCCTCGACACGAAGCGGCATGGCGTAGTTTTCCTTCAGCCAAGCCACCGCCTTTGCCACACGGTTGCTGTTCGTTCCGGCCAGCGCAAAGCGGCGGAGCCGTCCCCCCTGCTCACCCGTGAGAAGTCGGTATAAGATCTCGTTCTGGATATGGTTCGCCATGAACGGTATGTCGCTCGGGGAATCCACGAGCGAAATCAGCCGCCAGAGCGCATCGAACAGTTCCGGCGTGGCCCTGCCAACCACGATGCCGCGGTCGCGCTCGGAGGTGTTCGTCGGATAGAGGTCGTGATTGGTTATCAGACGCCGGAGCGCATCGAGGTCCAGGCGCAGTTTGGCGGCGACATAAGGCTCCGTCTTGCTTACTTCGCAGATCTGGCCGGTCATCGGCAGTCCGATCGTGGTGAGAAAGAAGCATGACTCGTCGTATACAAGCCTCTCATTGCCGACGCTGAGGCGCTTGCTGCCCTTGATGATCAGCGAAAGGCTGGGTTCATAGACGGTGGAGAACGGCCCGGCGGATTCGACGATCCGATAGAGCGAAAGCCCCGGTATCTCATGCTGGAAACTTACGCCGTCCCACGGCAATCGTGACAGGACGTCGAGTATCCGCAGACGAATTGCTGCCGCCCTGGCCTGAATGGTCTCGCTCTCAAGCAAAATTCCCTCCATCGAACCGCCATTGCCGACTGTCGGCTATATCAAACCGGTCGCGGACGTACGTACATTATTTGGTTTCCCGGAGTATCAGGCAAGAATTCGGCAGAAACGAGCAACGGCGACGACGCGCCGTCCGCCCCGGCGGCAGCCGCAGGAGGGCCTTTCACAGGCAAGCGCATTCGACCCAAGCGACAGGGATCGCTCCACCGCGAGTGCGGCCTCCGCCGGAGCGATCAGGCCGATGGCTGCGCGACCTGCTGCAGATGGTCGAGAAGGTAGGCATGAGTTGAGGTGTTCGCCACGATCAGGACGCCCGACTTTTCGAAATGCTCTGGCCCCCTGCCCCACCAGTCGGTCACGACACCTCCGGCTTCCTGAACGAGCAGAATGCCGGCAGCCGTGTCAGTGAAGCCAGTCTGCTCGAAATATCCAGTCAGCCTGCCACAGGCGACGTAGGCGCAGGAGTTGGCGGCGCTGCCGACGACCCGCACCGCCCCAATCGGCGCGCGGATCGCGTCGAGCCGGCTATAGGCGCCCGGATGCAACGAGAGGTTCGGCGTCGGCAAGCCCGTGCCCACAACCATCTGGCCGATATCACGATTGTCGCGAATACGCAGCTGCCGGCCATTGAGGTAGGCACCGCCGCCCGCGACAGCCGTGAACATTTCGTCGGTAACGGGATTGTAGACGAGACCGCAGACGGTCTTGTCGCCCTGCCGAAGCGCAATGGTGATCGTATAATCCAGTCCGCTGAGGAAATTCGTCGTCCCGTCGATCGGATCGACCAGAAACCGGTAGGTTGAATCGACCCCTTCGACGGGCGGGAATTCTTCTCCGCTGAGGCTCCAGTCGGGATAGCGCGACAGAAGATGGTGCCGGATCAGCGTCTCTGATTGCTCGTCCGCCTCACTGACGAAATCGCCGGGGCCCTTGACGCCGATTTCGAGTGTCTCACGGCGGTGGAAATAATCGAGAGTGAGCGCGCCGGCGCGCCGCGTGGCTTCGACCATATCCGCGAGGACCTTGTCGACTTCGAATCCGGTCATGCGAGTGCTCCTGTCAATCCTTCCGCATCGTCCGTCGTGATCTGATCCGCCCGTAAGGTCATGAGACGCCTGGACGCCGCGATCGTCTCGGCGCGAACCTCCCGGATCGTCCAGGCGTCGACCAGTCGGTTGTCGGCGTGGATCATGCCGATCATGTCGACGCCATGACCGTCAGCTGCCAGGATGAGTTCATAATCGAGGTAGATGATGGCCGCCGCCGGGGCCGTGCGCAGAGCCTCGACGGTAAACTCGGCAAAATCGCCGGCCGATTTCAGATCGTTCAGGACACCCGGATAGGTGGGGTCGTAACCGGTCCTCAGCGACGGCGTCGCGGCAGCCAGCGCAGCGATCGCGGCGGCATCCCCACCCGACAGGATCATCTGGCCGGCGACCGGCCCGACCGCTGCGGCAAAACTCTCGATGGTGCCCCGGTCGAGACGGGAGCGATTCTCCTTGAAGTCGAGCTGCAGGAGTGCGTCCGGGTGTGCCGGGTTCTCACCGAGCAAACTGCACAAGTCCTCGAGCAACATCACCCGGTCACCGATCGGCGCGCCATCATTGTCACGCAGATGCAATCGGCGCAGTTCATCCGCGGACGTCTCTCCCACAAGGCCGGAGCCCGTGGTGCTGCGATCGAGGCGCAGATCATGCAGGATCGCGCACCCCTGGTCGGCATGGACGACCAGATCGACCTCGACACTCGCTCCGAGGCGCATAGCTTCGAGAATACGTGTCGCGGTGAACTCCGGGTCCGAGACCTTGCGTCGTGCACGATGCCATTTCAGCCGCGTGCGATGGCCATCGGAGTGGAGATAGAGCGGATCAAGCATGGGCGGATGTCCGGTAAAGCTGGCGATCATCACGGAAGGCGGCGAAGGCACGGGGCAGAAGGTCCACACCCTGGCCTTCCCGGAAACGATCCGGCTCGGGGACCATGGACTTCAGCCTCGTGCCATCGGCGAGCACGAGGTCGACGAGACCATGCGTGCCGAAATCAGTGACGCGGTTGACGCGTGCCTGGCCGGGTTCGCTGGCCACGAGGTTGAGCGCCTCCGGACGCACGGCGAGCGTGGCCTTTCCATCGGCCACCGGTAGCGGGACACTGAGGCTGTCATGAACGAACCGCCCCTTGTCGACCACGCCCTCGACGAAATTCATGGTGCCGATGAATCCGGCGACGAACGGGGTCTGCGGGTCACGATAAACGACCTCGGGTCGATCGGCCTGCTCGGTGCGACCGTTTCGCATCACCACAATCCTGTCGGCCATGGAAAGCGCCTCGTCCTGGCCGTGGGTGACGAAGAGCGTCGTGATCTTCAGCCGCTGCTGGATATCCCGTACCTCCTCGCGCAGGCGCTCGCGCAAGTGCTGATCGAGACTGGCGAAGGGTTCGTCAAGCAACAGGATCTTCGGTTCGAGCACGAGTGATCGCGCCAGCGCAACACGCTGTTGCTGGCCACCGGAGAGCTGGTTCGTCATCCGGCGACCATAGCCGGCGAGGCCGACCAGTTCGAGCACGGCTTCGACCCTGTCCTTGATCTCGCCTGCGGGCAGGCCGCGCAGTCTGAGCCCGAAGGCGATATTCCTGAAGACGTTCATGTGGCTCCAGAGCGCGTGGCTCTGAAAGACCATGCCGGTCGGACGCCGGTTCGGCGGGAGGTGGGTAACCTCCTCTCCGTCGATCGAAACGAAGCCCGCAGTAGGCCGCTCAAAGCCCCCGATCATGCGAAGGACCGTCGACTTTCCCGATCCGGAAGGCCCAAGAAGGCAGACAAGCTCGCCAGCAGCCACGTCGAGAGAAAAATCGTCGACCGCCACCGTCCCACCGGGAAAAGTCTTCGATACACCCTGGATATTGAGAAGTGACATGCGCTGGTTCCCGAAATCTGATGTCCTCAGCCGCCGAAGCCGCGTGCGAAGGACGCGCCGCCGATGACCCTGCGGGCGAACATGAGAGCGATGAATGACGGAACCCAGAGCATGACCGAAAGCACGGCACCGTACTGGATGACCATCTGATTATTGATGAAGCTGATCATCAGCACCGGCATGGTACGAATGCCGGGCGCCCCGATCAGCCAGGCCCCTTCGGTCTCGTAGAATGTGCTGACGAACGTGAGAAGAAGTGCCGCCGCGATCGTGGGCATCGCCTGAGGCAGAGTGATCGACCAGAAGACCCGTAATGGGCCAGCACCCACGTCGCGGGCCGCCTCCTCCATGCGCCTGTCGACGCTCTGAAAGGCGGCGACAGGGATCCAGATCATGAACATCAGCGTGCTCACCAGCTGGATCAGAGCCACGCCCCAGAAGGTACCGATGAGGTCGAGCTGCAGGAAGATGGCCGCGATCGCGACCAACAGCCCGAACTTGGGAAAGGCATGGCCGGCAAGGAATGAAAAGAACAGCAGATTGCGCCCCGGAAAGCGCATCCGTGCGAAAGCGTAGGCAGCAGGCAGGCAGATCACGGCCGAAGCAAGGGTGACGAAGGTCGACAGCTCGAGACTCAGTCTCAGGGCACTCCATACGTCGGAGCGGTTGAGCGTTTGCTGCCAGAACCGCAGCCCGAACTGCTGCGGCACAATGCTCGGGTAACGCCACACCTCCGTAAAGGCCCAGAGGCCGACGACCAGAAGCGGCATGACCACCGCGACCGTAAGCAGAATGGCCAGGACCGGGCCGGTCATGTCCGTCGGGCGCCAGATTGAGGCAGGCCTTGGCATGGGGGCTCACTTTCCTCGGTTGCGCGCGACGGACCGCACGTAAAACAGCCCGAAGACGATGCAGAAGCAGAAGGTGATCACCGCCTGCGTGATGGCAGCGATCGGATCGTTGACGTCGCGGAACGTCCTTTGCATGAAGGGCCCCATCATCTCCGGTGAGGCCGGGCCGAGGAGGTAGGGCAGTGTGAAAGCCGAGAAGATGCCGAGCACCGAGAACGATAGGGCGACGAGAATGGAATTGGAAATCCGTGGCAGAATGATGTGCCAGAAGACCTGCCAGCGATTTGCGCCGACATCGCGCGCCGCCTCGACCGCCATGTTGCTGACCGATCCCAGGCCGGAGAGAAGAATGAGGACCGTCAGCGGAATGTTGTCCCATACGAGCCCGATCACCGGTCCCCAAGGCGTGAGATAGGGCGTGCGGATTTTCGGCAGGCCGATACCGTTGAGCACCAGGTCGATCATTCCGTTCGGCCCGAGAACGCGGATGAAGGCATAGGCGAGGATGATCGACGGAACGAACATCGGCAGGATCGCCAGAGCCTGGACATAGGCGGCGACCCTCCCCTGTGCGAAACGCAGATAGAGCGCTACCGGAAGGCACACGATCAGCAACAGCCCGGCGCAGGTGCCCGTCGTCCACAGCGTCAGGTAAAGATTGTCGAGACTGTATGCGTCGCTGAAGAAGAAGACATAGCTCGACAGGTCGAACCCAAACGTTCCGTCGCCTTGCGGCCGCCAGATCGTACGCAGGATAGCGCTCGCAATCGGCCAGATGATCAGCCAGCAGACGAGAAAGACGGGAAGCGCGACGAGCAGGAGACCGGCCGGTCTCCTGCCTTCGCCCACCTCAGGCTGCACTGATGATGGCTCCGACACGCTCACGACTTGCGGTCGACGTTCGGTGCGACGTTTCGATACCAGCCGTCGTTGACGGCTGCTTCCCAGGCGCCCGCAGGGAAAATCGGGATGGACGCGGGAATGATGTCGGCGAACTTTTCGCGCAGTTCGGCCGAAACGTAATCCCAGCTCACACCCGGAAAACCTCCGAGTTCAGCCAGGATGGCGCTTTGGATTTCCTCCGTCAGCACGAAGTCGGCAAGCTTGAGGGCCGCATCGCGGTTCTTGCCGTTGGTGAGCACCACGGCACGCGAGAAGCCGCCACACAAGGCGAGGTCTCGAAGCTGAACAATGCCCGTCGTTTCCGGCAGGACGCCCTGGCTGATTGCCTGGAGGACCTGGTCGGACCAGACCGGCGTCATCGTCACCACGCCCTGCGCCAGGAGTTGGATCGATTGCGTATTGCCGGAAGAGTATGCGCCACCGTCATAAAGCGCCGGAGCAAGATCCTTCAGGATATCCCAGGCCTTGCCGAGGGCCTCGTTACCGAAGGATTCGGTATAGTTGTCGACCGTGAAGGCCTTGGGATCGAGGCCATTGGCCTGATGGATGGCGCGGCGGACGAAATTGCCACCGGAGCCGCCCTTGTCGGGACGATTGTAGACGAACTGGCCGGGATTGGCCTTGATCCAGGCGACCAGATCATCCCAGGTCTTCGGAACATCGGCCGGCGAGAGCTTCGTCGTATCATAGGCCAAGACGACCTGTGAGCCGCGATAAGGCAGGCTGTAATCGCTGTCGATGGCAAGCGGATTGACCTTGGAATAGTTCGCGAGCCCCGCTTCCTTCATGTTGACGTAGAGGCCCGCCTCGATGGCACCCTTGGGCAGGCGCGGATCGGCATGCTCGAAATAGTCGGCCTGGGGATCGGCATTCGTCTGCATCGCAGCGATCGCCCGTTCAGCGATTGCCTGAATGCCGGCATTGTCACCGGCATCCACAAGATTGAGCGTGACGCCCGAATGCACCGCCTCGAAGGCGGGCTTAACAGTGTTTGTCCAGAAATCGAGGATGTTGTTGTCGGAACTGGTGTACCAGTCGATCTGGCCCTCGGCTGCAAACGGCATGCGCGGCAGGAGCATCATGCCGGCCACGGAACCGGCTGTCGAGATCAAAAAGGCGCGACGCTTCATCATCATCTCCCTAGTGTTCGGCCGGGCAAGGGCACGCGGCGCTTTGTGCCGGCCAGGGTACGGGAGACGACCGGCGGTCGACTGGCGAACATGGACCGGCTTCCGTCCGCCACCTCCCAGAACGCTTCCCACCCCGATCGAGGAGCGGAAGACACCGCAAGCATCACCAGCCCTATCGTATCCGGCGATGTGGCCGGAGGGCTTGTTGCACACTATTGCAACATTGCCTGCCCGAGGCAACAGATGCCTAACCGGCGAACGCAAAGCTTTGATGACAGAGGCTCATTGCACACATGTGCAAACAACAATTACTCGCCGGGCAATGGTCTGACCGATTTCCTCCAAATGGGAACCGGCTCGAAGACGGCACCATCGTCGCTACCGCTATCGACGGGTCCAGCACCTGTCAGGAGATCGACCACATGGCTCGCCATGCGCTCGAGCGGCTGTTCGAACGTCGTCAGCTGATAGGATTCCCAGCCCGCCTGCTCGATATTGTCGAAGCCGATGACGCAGAGGTCCTGAGGCACCCTGAGACCAAACTCGTGCCGCGCCGCATCCATGAAGCCGAGTGCCAGAAGGTCCGTCACGCAGAAGACGCCGTCGGGCGGGTTGGATCTGGCGAAGAGCCGCCTTGCGACGTCGAAGCCGGAGCGGTAGCTCGTCGGCCCGGCTTCAACCACACTGACGGAAACGCCGTAGCGGTGCCCTTCATCGACGAACTGTCGCTCGCGCGCGATCAGGCTCGGTGTCCTGGCGCTCGATGTAGCGAGGGCTATGCGCTGACACCCTGCGCGACGCAGCAGAAACAGCGCTTCGCGCGCCGCCATGGCATTGTCGACCGCGACGTTCTCAGTGCCGTTCAAACGATCATCGCGGTTGATGAGGATCACCTGCTGGCCGTTGGCGAGCGCCGTCCGTACGAGCGACGAGGACGGCGTGCCGGAGAGTACCACCGTAGCATCGGCACGGTAATGGAGCGTCAGCTTCATGGCGCGACCAACACTCGCCTCGTCGCTCTCGGTGTTGAGAACCACCGTGATCTTGCCCGCCGCCTGGAGTTTGCGGGTGAGAACATCCAGCATTCCCGATCGAATGGGGGTCGTCATGTCGGAAACAATGAGACAGACGATGTTGCTGCGTTCCCGCAGTTGTCGCGCCAGATGGTTGACGTGATAGCCGAGGGCATCAGCGGCTTCGAGCACCTTCCGGCGCGTCTCCTCCGAGACACTGGCGCCGTCGGTGAATGTGCGCGAGACCGCGGACCGCGACACCCCCGCACGCTCGGCAACCATCTTTGCACTGACGAACGACGTCAGATGGACCTCACGCATTCCTGTTTTCCACCATCACTGCCCGCGTCTTGCCCGCCATCGGCGCCCTCGACCTGGTTTCACCCACCTCACCTGCTTCTCTACAGGATTTCAAGACGTCGCGCGCGTGGGGATCATGCAATGCGCTCGGAATGGCGGCGTCACCGCGGCCACCGATAGTCTCCCGCCCGTTCGCTGCGGCATCAGCGCGAATCGTGATAGACGTCCCGCAACGGGTTCCGTCCAGCCACAACCTCGCGATAGAGCCTGGGGCATCCAAAGGGCGACAGCAAGCCGGATGGATAAGCGACACGCCATGCACGCATCGAACCAATACTCAGCGACGACGACCCTTTTCGACGCTGTTTCGGCTGAAAATCCTGTCGACGTCCTTCGCCGGGTCTGGGGTTATCCGGCGTTTCGTGGAAAGCAGGCAGATGTCATCCGCCACGTCATGGCAGGGAAGGACGCACTCGTGCTCTTCCCGACCGGCAAGGGCAAATCGCTCTGTTTCCAGCTTCCCGGCGTTTGCCTGCCCGGCGTGACCGTCGTCATCTCGCCGCTGGTGGCGCTGATGCGGGATCAGGTCGAAGAATTGAAGGCACTTGGGATCGCAGCCGAGTGCCTTTGGTCCCAGCAGTCCGAAGAGGAATCGCGCGCCGTCATGGCCAGGCTCCGCGCCGGGCAGATCAAGCTGATCTACGTTACCCCGGAGCGGGTGGTCCTTCCCGGCTTCGCCGGCCTCTTCGGAGACGTACCGATCTCGCTGATTGCGATCGACGAATGCCACTGCGTCAGCAGCTGGGGCCATAATTTCCGCAAGGACTATCTCGGGCTCGGGAAACTGAAGGAACTCTATCCCGGTGTTCCGCGCATTGCCCTCACGGCCACGGCCGACCCCCACACGCGTGACGATATCATCCGCCAGCTCCAACTCGACGACGCCGCCGTCTTCGGAGACAGCTTCGATCGGCCCAACATTACCTACCACATTGCAGAGCGGGACAACGCCAGGTCGCAACTCATTCGTTTCCTGCAGCGCCACGAAGGCTCCAGCGGCATCGTCTATTGCCTTTCGCGGCGCAAGGTCGAGGAAACCGCCACCTGGCTCAATGACCATGGCATCAAGGCGAGGCCGTACCATGCGGGCATGGACCCGGCCGTCAAGGCCGAGAACCAGGACGCGTTCCGGATGGAGGAAGACCTTTGCCTGGTCGCAACCGTCGCATTCGGGATGGGCATCAACAAGCCGAACGTCCGGTACGTCGCCCACCTCGACCTGCCCTCTTCCGTCGAAGGCTATTACCAGGAAACCGGACGTGCTGGTCGTGATGGCCTCCCCTCGGAAGCCTTCATGATCTATGGGATGCAGGACATCGTCCAACGTCAGCGGATGATCGACGAGGGCGATGCGTCAGACGAGATAAAGCGCATCGAACGGGCAAAATTGAGCGCGCTCCTCGGAATCTGCGAGACCGCCGGGTGCCGCCGGAAGGCGATCCTTTCCCATTTTGGTGAAGCGGCGCCTGACCGGTGCGGCAACTGCGACACATGTAACAATCCCGTCGAGACCTGGGATGGCAGCGAATCGTCAATCAAGGCGTTGGCGGCCGTCTATCGCACAGGAGAACGCTTCGGGACCGCGCATGTGATCGACGTCCTTCTTGGAAAGGACACGGAACGGACAAGGAAGTTCGGGCATGACCAACTGGCCGTCTTCGGCGTTGGCAAAGAGCTTCCTGCCCACGCCTGGCAATCGATTTTCAGACAGCTCCTCGCTCTCGGCTACGTCCGGGTTGCTCACGATGAATATGGCGCGCTGAAGCTGGAGCCGGCTGCTCATCGTGTTTTCAAGAAGGAAGTAGCGGTGATCCTTCGCCGGGACGCCGTCGACACCGTCCGCAAAAGGGAACGAGGGAAACCCGTCGTGACGGCAACGAGAGCCAGATTGACTGACGAGGACGAGAAGCTTTTCCAGGCGTTGCGCGCCGAGCGGCTGGCGATCTCCAAGTCCCTGGGTGTCGCTCCTTATGTCGTGTTTCCGGATACGACGCTTATTTCCTTCGCGACTGTCCGTCCGAAAACAGAACAAGAGATGCTCTCGATCTCGGGTGTCGGAGCGACAAAATTCGCTCGGTATGGCGAAACGTTCATGGCCATCATCGCGAAAGGCTGAGACGGACACCGATGCCGGGACTATAGCCGGAAGGCCATTCCAGACGGACAGCTGATTGACGAGCCCGAGCCCTCGTCCTCCGACATCTGAACCAATTCCCGCCCGCCATCGTTCTACTGTGATGTCAACGTTGAAGAGAGGGTGAACCATGGATCACGAGGGCCATTCGATGGGCATGGGCTGGGGCCGGTTTGCGGCGATGATCGCGGTCTCCACGATCATAATGTTTGTCCTGATGTACCAGCTCGTCTACAGCTACGACCACGTCCTGTTCAGCCTGAACCGCCTCATTGCATCCCTGCTCATGGGGTGCATCATGGCGGTTGTCATGCTGGCATTCATGTGGTCGATGTACAGTGGCAGAGGCGTCAAGCTCGCCCTTGTCGTGATTGCGACGATAGCCGCAGTCGTCCTCTTCTACGTGAACCGCAACCAAAGCCTGGTGGACGACACGATCTTCATGAAGGCGATGATCCCGCACCACTCGATCGCCATCAACAATGCCCGCAAGGCAACGATCAGCGATCCGCGCGTGCGCCGACTCGCCGACCAGATCATCGCCTCCCAGATGCAGGAGATCGAAGAAATGAGGCTTCTGATCGACGACATCGAAAGGAACGGAAGCCGCGGCGACAAGCCCCTTCCTGCGCGCGAGGCTACGATCACCCCCGACATGGAGCCGAAAATTCGCCAAGCAGTGGAATAGGCATCATGCGTGGCGGGCCGTTCCAGCCCGCCCGCATCATTCGGTTACGCAGCAAGGCGTGTGGCGTCGATCGGGATTTCCACCTCGATTTCGAGAATGGAAACGAGCTCGTCGCGATCCATCTTGACCTGCACCTTGTCGCCGTCGACCTGTACGTGCTTGGCGATAACGGCGAGGATTTCCTCGCGGAGCACGGCGACCAGATCCGATCCCACCGAGGCGCGTTCATGGGCGAGCAGAACCTGCAGTCGCTCGCGAGCCATCGGCGCCGACTTCTGCCTGCGGAAAAGACTGAAAATGCTCATGCAGCCCTCCGTGCGAAGATCTTGCCGAGGATGCCGCGCTTCTCGCCGGGAATTTCAACCGGCAGAACCTCGCCGGCGAGACGGCGGGCCGCCGCAAAATAGGCCTGCGCCGCGCCGCTGCGGGTATCGGCGAGCGTGACCGGTGCCCCGATGTTCGAGGCCCGCAGCACGTCCATGCTCTCCGGAATGATCCCGAGCAGCGGGATCGAGAGGATCTCCAGCACGTCATCCACCTTCAGCATGTCGCCGCGCTGGGCGCGGGCGCCGTCATAGCGGGTGAGCAAGAGGTGTTTTTCGATCCGCTCGCCGCGTTCGGCCTTGGCCGTCTTGGCGTCCAGCAGGCCGATGATGCGATCGGAATCGCGCACGGAGGAGACTTCCGGATTCGTGACGACGACGGCCATGTCGGCGTGGCGCATGGCAAGCGTCGCACCGCGCTCGATGCCGGCCGGGCTGTCGCAGATCACCCAGTCGAAATAGCGCTTCAGTTCACCGATGACCTGTTCCACGCCTTCGGCGGTCAGGTTGTCCTTGTCGCGGGTCTGGGAGGCGGGCAACAGGTAAAGCGTCTCCAGCCGCTTGTCGCGGATCAGAGCCTGGGGCAGCTTCGCGTCGCCCTGGATGACATTGATCAGGTCGTAGACGACGCGGCGTTCGGCGCCCATGACGAGATCGAGATTGCGAAGACCGACGTCGAAATCGACGACGACGACCTTTTCGTTGCGCTGTGCGAGCGCAGCGCCCAATGCGGCCGTCGAGGTGGTCTTGCCGACCCCGCCCTTGCCTGATGTGACGACGACTACCTTCCCCATCTTGCTCTCCTGTTTTCGGCCGGTTACGGCTCAGCTAAGTTTCTCTGCCATGATCGTGTCGCCTTCCAGCCACCACTGGGCGGGCTGTCCGCGCAGGCTGGCCGGCATGTCTTCCGCCATCTTGTAGACGCCGTCGATCGCCACCAGCTCCGCTTCGAGCTTGCGGCAGAAGATGCGGGCGGAGGCGTTGCCGACGGAGCCCGCGAGCGCCCGTCCGCGCAAGGCGCCGTAGATGTGGATAGAACCTCCGGCGATCACCTCGGCGCCGGAAGCGACCGAACCGATGACCGTCACATCGCCCTCGGCGAAAATCACGGACTGGCCGGAACGCACGGGCTCGCGAATGATGAGCGACTGCAACGCCTGACGGGTCGCGGCGGGCTCGGGCGGCGGGGTCTCCCCGCGCTTCTCCGTCGCCGTCTCGCTGACCGCCACCTCGAAATCGGAGGCAGGCCGGCCACCCTTCAGGATCGGCGGCATTCCGGGCTCGACGAGCGAGGGACGCCCGCCCTCGATACCCATGATGCTGACGTTTCGTTGAGCGAGCTCGGCAATGAGCTCCTTCAGCTCGGCACGATTGATGGCAAGCTCGGTGACGTCCAGCACGACCGGTCGCCCGAGGAAGAAGCCCGCCGAGCGCGCGGCGAGATCGTCGAGCCTTTTCAGCCAGTCGTCGAGCGGCAGATCGGGCGAGAGCACGACCGCCAGAAAGGAGCGGCCCTTGATGCGGATCGAGCGGGCGTCTGTTAGCACTTTGGTCATCTGCGTTAATGATTGGTTAGCCTTGCCTACCTCCGGCATGGTTAACAAAGCGTTAACCGCAGCCGCTGACGATCGATACCGGACACGGCTGATGGCAGCCCCCGCCGGCCGCGCGAGGCGCGCCGCATAACGCGTCGCGCCGTCGCCACGTTCTGCCCCCAATCATGGTTAACGATCGGTCAACATTTCGTTGGTTAGGATGAAACCGGAATCACCGCTTCGCCGTTACCGGCGAGAGAATACGGGAGGATCGATCATGCTTGCGGTTCTGAAGGCTATCCGCGAACGTCTGGCGGAAACGCCCGACGCTTGGGCCTCTGCTCCCGAGATATGCACCCCTGACACCGGCACCTATGCCGACGGCGCCCTGCCCCTGCAGTCGTTCGATCCGAAGGAACGCCGCGGCGAAACCGCCCGTGCCGCCTTCCTCCGCGACTATGGCAAGGGCCGGACCGTCAGGCCCGAGGGGGCCGGATACGCCTGAGCGACAACAGACCGGCAAACGACGGCCCGCTGTCGCCAGCGGGTCGCGTTGAAAATCCCCTGAGTCTCAGATCGCTGCCTTGATGTGCGCAATGCTTGCCCTGACCGCCGAGACAGGGTCGGCGAGGTCGTGGACTTCAACGGCGAAGGGCTCGAAGCTGTAAGGCCCGGCGTAGCCGGCCGCGCTCAGCACCCTGATTTGCTCGATATTTTCGAGACGGTCGGCACCATCGACCAGAACACGGTGCGCGTCGAGCATGTCGGAGACGGCAATGGCTGGCTCGACCACCCCGGAAATATGCACAAGCCCGGTCCTGTCGGCGAAGAACTCGGTCTCCCCGGCGAGATGGTGGTGGAAGGTGTCGTGCACGAGCTTGTAGACGTCACCGCCTCCCGCCGCGTCGATGGCGCGCAGCGCCTCCTTCTTCGTGCGCAGTGACGAAACCGGGAAGCCGAGAGGCTCCACGAGACCGATCAGGTGCCGTTCCGCAAGAATGGGCTTCATCGCCTTCAGCGCCGCCACCAGGTCTTCGAAGGCGACCCTGGTTCCATCGTTGAGCGGGCACATGACGAGCGCCTTCGCGCCTGAGGTCGCGGCATAGTCGGCGAGCGCCACCGCCCGCTTCGGCAGGTCGCCGGACCAGACGTTGAAGGGATAGAGTGCATTGATCGAGATGATGGTGACGCCCGCCTTTTCGGCGGCCGCCTTCACTGCCTCGGGCCGCATGATACCTACGACGTCGGGCAGGTCGTTGCGGATCTCCACCTCGGTGAGGTCGAGCGAGCGGGCGGCGGCGAAGAATTGTTCGAGCGACAGCTTCGGCGCGGCGATGTGGTTGATGGCAAAACGCATGGAAGACCTCAGTTATAAAGCGCCGGACGCGCAGGCAGATTGATCGGCACGATTTCGCCTTCCCTTTCCTGCGCGGCGACGCAGGCATCGGCGGTGATCGCCGCCACATAGCCGTCCCAGGCATTCGGGCCAACAGCCGTGCCCCTGGCCGCGGCGTGGATGAAGTCCTGGAGTTCGACATCGTAGCTTTCGATGAAGCGGTCCTTCCAGTCGGTCAGGATCGATGTCTGGAGCTTGGCGTCGAGCCGCATCTGGACGGCCATCGGTTCCGGCAGGCTCGCTACACCGTCCTCACCGACGACTTCGCAGCGAATATCGTAACCGTAGTGGCAGTTCACGAAGATTTCGACGTCGATGATCGTGCCCTTCGTCGTTTCGAGGATGACGATCTGCGGGTCGCGAAGCTTGGCATGGCTGCGGGCCGCCGACCGCGGGAAGATGACGCGCGCCGAGACGTAGTCGTCATCGAGCAACCAGCGCAGCACGTCAATCTCGTGGATCATCGTGTCGTGGATCGCCATCGGAGTAACGTACTGTTCCGGAACCGACGGGTTGCGGTGAGCCGCATGCACCATGATCGGCGCGCCGATCGATGTCCCGACGGCCTTCCTGAGCGCAACGTAACCCGCATCGTAACGACGCATGAAACCGACCTGCACCAAGCGCTTGCTGTGCGCCACCTCGGCCTCGACGATCCGCCTTGCCCCCTCCGCCGTCGTGGCGAGCGGCTTTTCGCAGAAGCATGGCTTGCCCGCGGCGATTGCGGCCAGCACGTATTGCGCGTGGGTCGCACCCCAGGAGGTCACGAGGACGGCGTCCACTTCGGGCGAAGCGATCAGTCCTTCACCGGTGTCGAAGACCGTCGCTTCGGGAGCGATGTCCTTCTTCACGGCTTCCGCCGATGCCCTGTTGACGTCGCTGAGTGCAGCGATCTTCGCGCCGCTCAGCACCTGACCGATCCGGCGGGCATGATCGCGGCCGATGGCGCCGGTACCGATGACACCAATTCTGATTGTCATGCAGAAAGCCTCACTTCTTGTAGTTGGCGATGTAGTTGTTCATTTCGGTGCACATGAAGCGGCCGGATTCGTCGGCCCTGTCCTCCCAGGCGAAGACGCAGGAGGTCATGATGCCGTCGAAGCCGATCTCGGCGAGCGTGCCGAAAAAGTCGTCCCACGGCACCTCGCCCTGGCCGATGTTCAGGTGCTGGTGCACACGCGCCTGGGTGCCGGGTGGATTGAGGATGTAGCGAAGGCCGGATGAGGCCTTGTGGTTGAACGTGTCGCCGACATGGACATGGGCCAGCACGTCCTTCGCCTCGCGCAGCATCGCCTTCGTGTCGTCGCCGAAATAGAATGTGTGCGGCGCGCAGTAGAGGAACTTCACGTTCTTCGAATTGACCGTCCGGATGATGTCGAGCGCCGGCTGCAGCGTCTCGCACCAGTCTTCCGGATGCGGCTCGACATGCAGGTTGATGCCCTCGCGTTCGAAGATCGGGACGAGTTCTTCCATCGAGCGCCACCAGGCATCCTCGCAGGCCTCGATCATCGAGCCGGTATGGCAGCAGTAGCACGAACCCTTGTCGGGATGCGGGCCACGGCCGAACTCCGAGTTCATCGTGTCGACTTCCATCTCGACGGCGATCTCGATCGCCCGCTTCCAGTGCTTCACGGCTGCCTTGCGCTCCGTCTCGTCGTTCGAGGCCCAGCGATACATCGGCAGCAGCGAGGCGATCTTCACATTCTCGGCGGCGAGCGCCTTCTTGAACGAGCGGATCCGCTCCGGGAACACCCGCGGCGCCTTGAACCATTCGAGAAAGTCCGCCCGCGGGCTGAGTTCGATCCACTCGTAGCCGAGTTCGCGCACCTTCGAAGGCAGCGCCTCGAGACTCAGATGTCGATGCATGAATGGGTCGAGCGCGATGCGCATGATTGCCTCCTTGTCCTCAGTCCACGTTTCAGGAAGGCGCGCGCATCCGTCGGCGGAGGTCGTAGAACCTCCGTCGCCGACGATGTCACGATGTCGTTTATCCCGGCAGGACGCCTTCCCGTCTCCACCACCGGAGAGGACAATTTCCCAGCAGCACCCACCCGTCAACGCGGGACGGCCGCAGAAATCCATCAACTGTGATAGAAAGAAATCAAGTTGGAATGATAGATTCCATCATTCCATCAGAGACTCTCAGGGACCCAGAGATGGGCAGGCACAAAACGTTGCCCCGGCGTCTCCGCCATCCCGTGTTCGATCGTGTGGACCATCGTCGCGATAAGATCGGTACAAAGCTCCGGCAGCGGTGTCTGGAAGACGCCGGAGATGCGCCGCTCCAGAAGCGCCTGCCGCGATTCCGGCGTCAGCTCGTTCACCAGGCAGACGATCTTCTCGCTTCTGTTCCCCTCCCGCAAGGCCTCGATCACGCCCTCCATACCACCACCGATGCAGTAGATGCCGACGAGGTCCTGATGCTTCGAGATGGTGTCCATCACCAGTTCATAAGTGAGGCGCCTCGTCTCGAGCGTAATCAGGGCGTCCATGACTTCGAAATCCGGCGCATATTCCCGCATATAGGCGCGGAACCCGGTCTCGCGCAGCGAATGACCATGGAAGCGATGTCCGCCGAGCAGCAGCAGCACCTTGCCGGGCGTGTGCGACAACTTGGAGATCATCCAGGCCGCGGTCCGGCCGACCTTCATGTTGTTGGCACCGAGATAGGCCTCCCTCACCCCCTGGGCGAAATCGGAAAGCAGAGAGAAGGTCGGGATTCCACTCGACCGCAGGAGACTGACGGCCGACGTGACGTCGTGATGATCCGGCCCCGTGGCGCCGACGGCGTGGACCTTTCCCTTCATGCCGAGCAGCAGGCCGGCAAGCTCCGCCGGCTCTCCGGACCTTGCATATTGTATCTGAACGTTGAGGCGCCGATCCTTCATGGCAAGTGCCGCCGCCTCCAGCTTTTCCGCGAACGCCTGGTAGAAGGCGTGGCGTTCCTTCCGGAGGATGAAGCCGAGGTTGTAGGACGGCAGGTCGGCCATCATGCGCTGGCGGATGATGTTGGTCGCGTGAAAGCCGATCTTTTCCGCCGCGGCAAACACCCTCTTTGAGGTCTCTTCACGGACCGGCAGCCGGGCATTGAGTACGCGATCGACCGTCGCGACACTCACTCCTGCCGCCTGTGCAACATCCGCGATCGTCGGTCGCTTCATCGATATCCTTTCCAAGCGCGATAGAAATCCATCAGAGCCTTGCACAGTCCGTCAGCGATGGCGAGAAAAACCCTCGAGCAGAGCCGAGGTCCGGGCCTCGGCCTGATAGAAATCTCTCCCCCATGTCGGAAGGAGAAGTTCTCGCGATGCTGTGGCAACGTTGCTCTATCGTGCGGGCCGATCCGTCTGCTAGACGAGTGCAGGCATCCCCCACCCAGACCTCGTACCGAGGTTTCTCAGGGGATCGTCGTCCGCCCGGCATCCAGGACCTTCCCAGGAATCGAAGAAAAGAGGCGCATCCGATGGCAGATCTTTCCAGCTTCCCCGTCACGCGCAAATGGCCGCCCGCCAACCCGGACGTCATCCAGCTCTATTCGGTGGCGACTCCGAATGGCGTGAAGGTCTCGATTGCTCTCGAAGAGCTCGGACTGCCTTACGAGGCGCACAAGGTGAGCTTCGCCACGAACGACCAGAAGAGCGCGGAATTTACGTCGCTGAACCCGAACGGGCGCATTCCGGCGATCATCGATCCCGACGGGCCGGACGGAAAGCCGATCGGTCTCTTCGAATCGGGCGCCATCCTCATCTATCTCGCCGAGAAGACGGGCCGGCTGATCCCGCCGACGGCGCGCGAGCGCTACGAGACACTCTGCTGGATCATGTTCCAGATGGGGGGCGTCGGCCCGATGTTCGGGCAGTTCGGACATTTCCACAAGTTCGCCGCCGACAAGGTTACGAACAACTCCTATCCGGTCGAACGCTACCGTGACGAGAGCAAGCGGCTGCTCGGCGTGCTGGAGGGCCGCCTTAAGGACCGGCAATATCTGATGGGCGACGATTACACGATCGCCGACATCGCCACGTTCCCCTGGATCTGGTGCGCCGATTTCTACTATGGCGGCCGCGAGGTGCTGGAATACGACCGCTTCCCCGCGGTGATGGCATGGTTCGAGCGCTGCATGGCGAAACCCGCAAGCCAGAAGGGGCTGACCATTCCTGCATGAGGCGGCGCTGACGCGAGGTCGCGCGTGCACATGACGAGTTCCCGTCGGCTCATCCAAGGTCGGCGGGATCGATTGCAGCCGCGAGAACGTCGAGGGGCGCCTGATCCGGGCGCAGCACCGCGAGCGCGAGCCGATGTCCGTCGCAAGGCAGGAATTCCAAGAACCGCCAGGCGTCGGGGTTGCTCGGCTCAGCAGGATCGTTTTCCGACGGCCAGAGCGTCGCGCGCAGCGGGTCGAGTTGGAAGGCGGGCGAATCCAGCCTTCCCGACAATCCCTCGCCGGTCGCCTTGAGATAGGCTTCTTTCAGCGTCCAGAGCCGGAAGAATATCGAGCGGTATTCGGCGCCTGCGGCCTTCGCAAGCATCGCACGTTCGCCCGGCGCGAAGCGCTCGGCCACGGCCCGCGGCGCTTCACCGTTACTCGCCTCGACGTCGACGCCGACCGGGGCGCTCGCTATCGCGCAGGCAACCAGGTCACGGGTGTGCGAGATGTTGAAGTGGGGCCGCGGCCGGAGATGGGAGGCCGCAAGCGCCGGCTTGCCGAATGAGCCGGTCACGAATACCCAGGCCCTCGGGTCACCGCCGAGCGCCTCGCTCAACATATGGCGGAGCAGCGCATGGGCGGCGACGTAGGCGGCCCGGTCGGCGCGATTGCGAAAACGCATTGCCCGGACCTGCTCCGAAGCGGCCAGGAGACCAAACCACCGGTCCAGGTGTCGCGTTTCCGCATCCGCCATCCGCAACCATCGGAGCTGCACGTTTTCCGGGGCAAGGGGAGCCGCCGAGGCCGGACCGTCTCCGACGATGTGTCCTGCCGTTCGGCACAAGCCACCTGCCTCCCCTTCCCGTGACGACATCGCGGGCGCCCCCTCCATGAACGGCCTTCAGTCGCCTTCGAAGAAGGCAAAACGCAAGGCGCGCGGCAGGCAGGTGACGAGCGAGCTCGAGTGCTCGCCGCCCTCCTCGAGGTCGCAGCGCACCGTCATCCCGTCGCCGTAGGTTTTCGCGACCTGTTCAGAAAATGTCTGAACATTGCCGATCATGGCCCGGCGGCGGCGAAGCGACGCGTAGGAGGCGTTCGCTGCGAGATCGACCTGCCACGGAGCCGGTTCTTCCTCCCACTGGCCGACCGTCAGGTAGGCGCGGCGGGGGGCGTCGAAGGGCGCTTTCCGCTCGGCGAGCCGGCCGAGCATCGCCTCACGACCCCACCAGATGGAGGGACTGACCGCCAGGAACGCACGGAAGTCCTGCGGCCGCTGACAGAGCCAGTCGAGCACAAGGTATCCTGCCAGCGAGTGGCCAAGCAGTGCAGACTGATTTTCGCGAACGGGAAAGGTCGACTGGATGAAGGGCTTCAGCCGGGTTTCGACGAAGTCGATGAAGGCCGCCTGACCGCCGTAGCGGGTGCTCGCCTGCCATCCGGCATCGTCGATTTCGGGAGGACCGCGGGTGAAGTCCTCGTATCGACGGTCGAGATCATAGTCGCCGCCCTCGGGATAGCCGATTCCGACCACCATCACCGGATCGATCCCACTCGCCTTCGGCCGGCGCGACAAGCGCCGCAACGTCTCGACGACGAGGAGAAAATCGGCATTGGCATCCAGCAGGTAAAGGACGGGAAAGCCGCCCGGCGGAGCCTCCACCGCCGGCACATGGACGAAGATTTCGTGCCTCCTGCATCCATCCGCACCCGGCAGCGAGAAACCCTCGTAATCCGGAACGACGAGGCTCCTGCCGGCCGGCACGACACCGCCGGCCACCTGAAAACGCTTGGTCTTGTTGTCAGCCACGCAGTGTCGCGCCTCCGTCCACATAGAGATCAGCCATGGTGATGTGCCCCGCCTGATCGGAGAGCAGGAACACCACGGCATTTGCGATGTCCTCCGGCAGGGCGAGCTTCTTCAACGGGATGCCGGTCCGATAGCTTGCCAGATCACCCTCGATCACCCGCTCTTCCGCGGCCTGTGCGGTCCACATGCCGGTCTGCATCGGTGTGAGCGTCGAGCCGGGCGCAACGATATTGCAGCGAACGCCGTGCCCGGCCACCTCGAGACCGAGGCAGCGCACGAACATCGTCGCCGCCGCCTTCGAGGCGGCATAGGCCGCCATGTTTTTCCGCGGAATGCCGGCCGCATTCGAGCCGACGACGACGATCACGCCCTGCCGGCGCGACGCCATGCGGGCGGCAAGCGCCTGGCATACGAAGAAGGTGCCGTGGCAATTGACGTCGAAAACGCGGCGCCAGGCGTCGCCGGCAAGATCGGCGACGGGCGTCGTATCCAGGATGCCGGCGACGTTTACGCCGAAGTCGAAACCGCCCATGTCCGCGTCCGCTGCGGCAATGACGCGCTGCACGGCTACCTCGTCGCCAACGTCGAGCGCCGTACCCCGCACCGGGCCTTCCGTAGCGCTCCAAGCGGGGTCGGCCTGCCTGTCCGTCGCAAAGACCCGTGCCCCCGATGCGACCAATCCGTCGACCACGGCACGGCCGATGCCGCCTGCCGCTCCCGTGACGAAGGCCGTCTTCCCTACCAGTCCCGTCAGTTGCATCCCCGATCCTCCGACGCCGCCATTTCTGCCGCGAGAAGCGGCGCGATCGCCTCCACCGCCGGCGCCGCAGTCAGCTCTGCGTGGACGAACGGCACCCGGTGCTCTCTCACCGCTCCTGCATAAGGTCGCCAGTCTGCCGGCGAGAGCCGTCTGTTCCCGGAAGGCGTCGCCGCCACATGCAGAATTGTTCCGGGATAGGGTTCGTGAACATGCTCGCGCACCAGACGATTATTGCCGCACACGACACGCATGATGCCCTCGAAGGCCGCTTCCGGCAGCGCCGCGAACGGGCTTTCCTCGCGACGGAGGAAATCCCTGACCGCATCCCGTGTCATCGGCAGGTCGAGAAGCCGGTCGGGATCGTGGCCTGCGATGGCGAGAAGCGCCTTCAGTCCGGCGTCCGGGCCGGGATCCGGCTCGTTGCGCCAGCAGTCGGCCGGATAGGAATCGAGCATGGCGAGGCATCCAACGGACCGGCCCGACCGGACGAGCGCGTTTGCAACCGCATGCGCGATGATACCCCCGACCGACCAGCCGCAAAGATGCACCGGTCGGGCGCCGGCCACCTCCCCTATGCGTCGGGCATAGGCGAGCGCCATGGCCTCCAGGCTCTCGGGCTCGGTACGGCTGGGATCGAGCGCGTCGGCCTGGATGCCCCAGACCGCACGCTCGCCGGCGAGCGCGCGCGCATAACCGCCGTAGCACCAGCCAATGCCCCCGGCCGGGTGGATCATAAAGAGCGGCGGCGCTTCACTGTCAGCGGCATTGAGCCTGATCATCGGCTGCAATCCGTTGTCGTCCACCCTCGCCTCGCCGTCGAGATGCGCGGCAAGCCGCTTCACCGTCGGATATCGGAACAAGTTACCGAGCCCGACATCGCGTCCGAAAACGCGGGCGAGCTGTTGCACGAGGCGCACCGCCAGCAGGGAATGGCCGCCGAGGGCGAAGAAGTCGTCGTCGCGGCTGATGGGTTCGCCGGGTTCCAATAGGCTGGCGAAGAGATCAGCGACGATCTGCTCGGTGCCGGGCAGCGGAGGCTCGCCCCGCCCGGCCGAAAACCGGGGTGCCGGCAGGGCATTGCGGTCGAGCTTGCCGTTGGAAGACAGCGGCATGGCTGGAAGGCAGACGAGCAGCGACGGGACCATGTAGTCAGGCAGATGGCGCTCAAGGTGCCGCCGCAGCGCCGGCTCCTCAACTGCGGGCGAGGCAACGTAATAGCCGACGATCCGTTTCTCCGGTCCCGCCTGGTGCAGGATCACGACGGACTGGGTGACGTGCGGATACGAGAGAATGGCAGCCTCGATCTCGCCGAGTTCGATCCTGAGACCGCGCAGCTTGATCTGGTTGTCCAGCCTGCCGAGATAGTCGATCGCGCCGTCCGGTCGCAGCCGCGCAAGATCGCCCGTGTCGTACATACGCTCGCCCTTGTGGAAAGGGTCCACCACAAAGCGCTCGGCGGTGAGATCGGGCCGCCCGACATATTCGCGGGCAAGCTGCACGCCGGCGATATAGAGCCGTCCTGCCACCCCCGGCGGCACCGGCCTCAGGCGTCCGTCGAGGACGTAAAGGCGGGTGTTCCAGACGGGCAAGCCGATCGGAACGGGATTGGAACCATCGTCGGGAGACGCCGCCCAGTAGCTGACGTCGACCGCGGCCTCGGTCGGGCCGTAGAGATTGTGCAGTTCGGCGGAGATCTCGCGATGGAAGCGGTCCCGCAGATCGGCTGTCAGTTCCTCGCCGCTTGCAAAGACGCGCCGCAGCGAAAGGCCCCGCGCCTTCGGCTCCGACACGAAGGCCGAGAGCATCGACGGAACGAAGTGCGCAGTCGTCACGCCGTTCTCCCGGATGAGGCGCGCGAGCCATTCGGGATCCTTGTGCGCCTCGGGCGGCGCCATCACCAGGGTCCCTCCCGCAAAGAAGGAGAGGAAGAATTCCCAGACCGAGACGTCGAAGGTCATCGGGGTCTTCTGCAGGATGACGTCGTCAGCCGAAAAGCCGTAATGGGTCCTCATCCATTCCAGCCGGTTGACGATCGCGCGGTGTTCGACGAGCACCCCCTTCGGCTCGCCGGTCGAGCCAGAGGTGAAGATCACATAGGCTGCATCGCGGGGGCCGACGGCCGGCAGCGCGTCGCCGGATGGGTTGGCTTCCCAAGCGGAGGGGGCAAGGACCGGCACGTCCCCGATCAGCACGCCATCGGGCGCGAGTGCCAGAACCGGCGTGCCGCGGGCAAGCATGCGTTCGATCCGCTCGGCCGGATGGGAGAGATCGACGGGCATGTAGGCGGCACCGCTCCGCAAGATGGCGACAAGTCCGATCAGAAGCTCCGTCGAGCGCGGCAGCGCCACGGCGACGCGACGGTCGCGACCGGCGCCGGCCGCGATCAGTTGCCGGGCGAGCGCCGCAGAGCGGCGGTCCAGCTCGGCATAGCTCAGGGTCTCATCGCCGAACCTAACGGCCACCCGCCCGGCGTGGTCGGCAAAGGCTTTGTCGATCACCTCCACGAGCGTCACAGGCTCCACCGCATGGCCGGTCTCGTTCAGTGTTCCGACCAGCCATGCGGCCTCTGTATCCGTCACCGTCGGGACATCGGCGAGCGTGCCGTCGGCGAGCGCGGACGCGACCGACCGGTCGAGGAAGTGCAGGAAGCGTTCCGCGTGCGCACGGACCTCCACCGTACCGTAGAGGCCCGGATTGGCGTCGATCTCGACCGTCAGGTTCGTCCGCATCGGGTCACCGCGGAAGGAGAAGGTAATGTCGTCGACCGGGCCGGTTCCGAGCCGCTCCGTGGTGACCGTGGTACCCTCGAGTCTCAGATCCCCCTCGTAGGGCAGCACGTTGACCAGCGGCCCGAACAGCCGCCGCTGGCCACCGCCGAGACCGAGATCGCGGCGGATATGCTCATGGCGATAGCGTCCGTGACGACGCGCCACCGCGAGCGTCGCGGCTGCCGCGACGAGCCAGTCACAGAAGGGCTGGTCCTCATCGATCCTCAGGCGCACCGGCAGGATGTTCATCAGCATCAGCGGCACGCGCGCGGCGGGCGAGCCGAAACGCCCCATGAAAGCGACGCCGACCGTCACGTCCTGCTGCCCGACGAAGCGCGCGTAGTAGGCCGCGACGAGAGCCGTCACGATGTCGCTCCAGCCCAGTTTTAGCGCCATCGAAAGCTCGCGAAGCCGTTCCGACAGCGCCGCCGGCACGGGCTGCGTCTCATGATGATAGCTGTGGGCGGTCAGGGCCTGCCCCTGCTTGATGCCGGCCACCTCCGGCATGTCCTTCAGGGCGTCGACCCAGAAAGCACGGTCCTCGGCATATTGCGGCGAACTCCCGTAAAGCCGGTCCTGTTCGAGCGCGATCTCGAGGGGAGAAAGCGCCGGCCCTGTGTCCGCCGCGCCGCGGTTATAAAGCTCTGCCACCCGCGACAGGATGAGGTGGGTCGCAAAGCCGTCGGCGATGACGTGGTGAAGCCGCACATACCACCAGAAGCGGTCTTCGCCGAACCGGTAGAGCCGGAAGAGAGCCGGGCTCTGCCGGGCGAGATCGAGCGGCGTTTCCATGTCGCGCCGAATGTCGCTGCGGGCGATGGCGGCGGGATCGTCGTCTTGCGATAGGTCGAGGATCGAAAGCGGCGGCTCCGTGCCGGGATCGCGGACCTGTCGGTTGTCGTCGAGAATGCGAAGAGACAGGCTGTCGGCTTCCTTGTGGAGCTTGGCGACGGCACGGGCGAACCGCTCGACATCGAGCGCGCCGCAGATCTCCATCACCTGGCCGGTGTTGAAGACCGGGTTATCCGGGTCGAGCGCCTGCGCGAACCACAGTCCGCGCTGCGCCTCGCCGAGCGGGTGGACCTCCAGGAGGTCGGAGCTGTCGGAACGCACGGTGCCGGCCAAGAAGGATGCCATGGCTCAGGTCCTTTCCATATCCTGCTGTTGCGCGACGACGGCCCACCAGCCGGCAAGCGTGACGTCGGCCGCGAGTCGGGAGAAGTCGAGCTTGAGGCCCTTTTGTTCCCAGGAGAGGACGAGCGCCATCGCCCTCATGGAGTCGAGCCCGAGGTCCATGAGATTGTCATCGGCGCCGATCTCTGAAGGATCGGCGTGGATCATCCGGGCGATGTCCCGGCGAAGCGTCTCGATCGTGAAAGCCGTCATCGCTCACGCCCCCCCGATCTCTTGAAGCACGCGGGACAGACTGACCGGCACCGCAAAGGTACCCGCAGCATAGGCGAGTGCCATGTCGTGCTTTTCGCGGGAAAAATCCGCGAGGCAGTCGGCGACGAGGAAGGGCTCGATATCCTGCTGGAAAGCATCGGCAGCGGTCAACGTGCAGCCGATATGGGCGTAGACACCGCAGACGAGCAACTGGTCCCTGCCCCGAACGCGCATCAGATGGGCGAGATTGCTGTGCTGGAAAGCGCTGTAGCGGTGCTTGACCAGCACCACGTCCCCGTCCTCGGGGACGAGGCGCGCGTCGATGTGCTGGTGCCCCGGCGCGCTCGTCATGCCGGGTCCCCAGAGATCGGCCTGAAGCCCGCGGTCGCGCCGGTCCTGATCGCCGTTCTGCGCCGTGTAGAAGACCGGAATGCCGTTGGCACGGCAGGCGCGCCCGAGTGCCCGGATGTTCTCGATCGCCGGCGCGATCGGCGCTGCATTGGCGGCAAAGGCGCCGACGAAGTAGTTCTGCATGTCGTGGATCAGCAGCGCGGCACGCTTCGGCTCGAGCCGCCACGGTGCGCGCGCGGTCGGAAGCTCGTCGGCGCTTGGCAAGTCGTAGGCGGCAATTCTCGGCAGTCCCATTTTACGCCTCCTCGTTCTCGCGCCGCAGAAGCGCATCCCGCAGCCGCTGGCGCAGCACCTTGCGGCTTACCTTTCCGACCGCCGTGGTCTCGAAGCTCTCGGCAAAGACGATCTGGTCGGGCACCTTGAACTCCGCGAGTCCGCGGCCACGGATGAAGGCCTTGAGGTCGGCGATGCCCGGCCTCGGGCCGTCCGGAATGACGAAGGCGCAACTGCGCTCGCCGAGATAGGGATCGGGGATTGCCACCACCGCCGCGTCGAACACCCCCGGATGGGCAAGCAGATGATCCTCGATCTCCTCGGCGGAGATCTTCTCGCCGGCGCGGTTGATGTGGTCGCCGGCGCGGCCTTCGACGACCAGGTATCCCTCGGGCGTCATGCGCACGATGTCGCCGGTTCTGTAGTAGCCATCTGCGGTGAAGGCCCGCTGATTGGCGGCAGGGTCATTGTGGTAGGCGCGGATCGTATAGGGTCCGCGGGTGAGGAGGAGACCCCGCTCCCCCGCCGGCACCGGTTGCCCCATGTCGTCGACAATCAGGATCTCGTCGTCGGGGCTGATCGGCCGCCCCTGGGTTTCCGTCACCAGGTCCTCCGGATCGTCGAGCCGCGTGTAGTTGACGAGACCCTCGGCCATGCCGAAGACCTGCTGCAGCCTGCATCGAAGCGTCGCCGTGACCCGCCGGGCCGCCTCGGGCGCGAATTTTGCGCCGCCGACCTGCAGGACTTCGAGACTCGAGATGTCGAACGTCGACCGCCCCGCCGCCTGCATCCAGAGGAGTGCGAGCGGCGGCACCAGTCCGGTCATCGTCACCCGCTCCTGCTCGATCCAGTGAAACGCCGTCTCCGGGCTCGGCGACGGGCACATGACGACACGGGCGCCGACATATACCGCGCCGAAGATCCCCGGAGAGCTCATGGGGAAGTTGTGGGCGACCGGCAGGCTGCCCATGAAGACCGTGTCGGGCGTCATTCCGCAGATCTCGGCACTCGCCCGGAAACTGTAGATATAGTCGTCGTGCGTGCGCGGAATGAGCTTGGAGAGCCCGGTGCTGCCGCCCGAAATCTGCAGGAACGCGACGCTTTCGGGCGCGGGGTCCACCGGAAGTGGCGCGTCGCCGGCCGGGAGGTCATCGAGGCTCGGGAATTCCTCCGCCTCCCCGACCACGATGACATGGCGCAGCGACGGCACCTCCTGCTTCACCTTGCGGGCGAGCGCACGGTAGTCGAAGCCGCCATGCCGGTCTGCGACGATGTAGCCGACCGCTTCGGCCCGGTGGAGGAAGTGAACGATCTCCATCTCCCGGTGTGCCGGCAGCGAAAATACCGGGATCAAGCCGGCGCGGAAGAGGCCGAAGACGACGGAAAGAAAGGCCGTGCAGTTCGGCAGCTGCACCACCACGCGGTCGCCGGGCGTCAGGCCCGCGGAGAGCAGCCCACGGGCGACCCGCTCAGCCCTCTCGTACAGTTCGCGGTAGGTCCAGCGTCCGTCGGTGCCGACGACCGCGAGGTTGTCCGGATACGCAGCAGCCGTCCTGCGCAACACGCCGAACATGGTTTCGCCGCGCCAGTAGCCTTTTTCCCGGTAGCGTTCGGCAAGATGTTGGGGCCAGGTCTGTCGAAGCGGCTGCATCTCAGGCCTCTCCGATCTGCGCGGCGGAAAGGCCGAACGCTTCGAGCATGGCGGAAAACTTGTGGGCGGTCTCGGCAAGCTCCCCTTCCGGTGTCGAGCCGGGGACGATCCCCGCGCCGGCATAGAGGCGGGCGTGCCGGCCCTCGATCTCGGCGCAGCGGATCGAAACATACCAGCGGCCGTCGCCGGAGGAATCACACCAGCCGACCGCGCCGGCATAGAAGCCGCGGTCGTAACCTTCGAGATCGCGGATGACCGCATCGGCCTCTCTGCGCGGCATGCCGCAGACCGCCGGCGTCGGGTGCAGGAGCGCCACCAGATCGACACTCGACGTTCCGATATCCTTCAGCGCTCCTTTGATCCGCGTGCCGAGATGCCACATGCTGCGGGTGGCCTTGAGCGTCACGCCGTCCGGAGCTTGAAGCTCCGTGCAGAGCGGAGAAAGCACGTCCATGATCTGCTCGACCACCAGCGCATGCTCGCGCCGATCCTTTTCGGAGCTCAGCAACGCCTCGGCCGCTTCGCGGTCGCGCGCGGCATCCGGGCTCCGCCGCGCCGAGCCGGCGAGCGGATGGGAAAAGACGCGCGAACCCCGTCGCTCCACCAGAAGTTCGGGCGTCGCGCCCACAAGGAAGCGCAGATTTGCCTCCCGTGGCGACAACGGCGTGGCAAACGTCACGACGGCGTCATCGACCGCGAGCCTCGCTATGAGGGCCGGTATCGAGATGTCGCTGCCGACGGTGATCCTGAGGCTGCGAGACAGGACGATTTTGCGCAGGCTGCCTCCATCCTCACGGAGCCGCGCGAGCCCGCGAGCGACGGCCGCCGAGAAGACCTCTGCCGGCGGTTCCGCCGTCACCTGCGTGCCGAAGCCTTGGGGCGCGAGGTGGCCGGCCGGCGAAGCGAGTTCGTGGCGGCCCATGACCCGGAGCGCCTTTTCCGGGCGAAGGAGATGGGCCAGAGCCTCGCGGGCATAGGGGATCGCGCCGACCAGAATGTCGGGACCGGTCGGGTGTTCTTCGAAATGACGCCGGACGCGGTCTGCAAGATCGGCGATGGCACCGCCCGGCAGCTCGCGCGCGACGCCATAGGCAAGCAGGGTCTCGTCACCGGACCGGAGCACGTAGGACGGCCGGTTCGCCGGGAAGACCCGATCTTCGGGCAGTACGTCATTCAAGGTCGACGGATGGACCATGGTGAACTCCTATGTCTGGGTTTTCTGCCGACGAACGCAGTGGCGTCCGGCGGATCACTTCGTCCAGTAGGTGCCCGCTAGCGGCACAGCGGTGCGGGCATTCAGCTCTTCGAGAGCCTGTCCCGCGTCGAAATCTGTGAAGGCCTGCGGGTAACACCACGCCGCCATCAGTTGCATCGCCAGGAGGTCGAAGCCGGACGCCAGCAGTTGCGACGACATACCGTGGACGCGGCCGGATGCGACCGCCGGCAGGCTCGAAAAGCCGGGGCGTGAAAGCAGCCGCACAAGCGAGGCCTCGGTCGTTTCGGCGTCATAGGAAGGGCCGATCAGCAGGCCGTTACGTTTCTCCATGTAGGGGCCACCGGTCGTGACGTAGACCTCCGGGCCGGAAGAGATCACGTGTTCCGTGCTCACCTGCCCGAACGGGCGTCCCTTCAAGATGTCGCCGACATTCCGCACCTTGAGGAGGGCGAGAATCCTGCCGAAGTTTTCCGTTCCCGGAGAATTGCAGCATGCCTCGCTCGTCGAGGCATGCGTTTCCATGAAAACGGACGGCGATCCGGCCGCGGCGACCTCGTCTACGCGAACCGCCAGCCTGGCGATCTCCCCATCGCGGAAGTCGGCAAAGGCGTCGGCCACCGCCTCGTTTCCCGTCAGCCGGCCGAGCAGGCGAATGCTGTCGCCGGTATGGGCAAGCGGATCGAGCGTGAAGTCGACATAGGCGACGGGGATGCCAAGCGCCTCAAGCTGCGCGATCTGTTCGGGCGCGACGTGTGAGTACAGCGAGAGCAGCACCAGGTCCGGCTCCGCCGCGGCGATTTCCTCCACCGAGAGGTTCTGCTGGTTGCTCGCAATCCGCGGCAGCCCGTCAATCTGCGGAAAGCGCGCGCGATAGGCCTGGTAGAGATCTTCGCCGATCCGCGCAACGTCGTGCGGCCAGGCCGCGACGAGTGCCGGAGCCTCCTTGCCCACGAACGAGAGGGCGATGATGGTGCGTGCATCGTCGACGGCCAGCCTGCGGGCTGGCTGCCGCAGGTGGATTTCACGACCTTTGAGGTCGGTCGTGACGATCTCGGCCTCTGCGGCGAGAGCCGACAGCAGCGTGAAGAGCATGGCTGCGAGCATCCCAGCCAGGTGGTGGACCGCCCGCGGCCACACGGCAGCATGTCTCGATCCGGTCATCGCGACGGCCCTCAGGCGGCGACGCCAGCGACCGTCACCCGATCGCCGGCACGCGCCCGCGGACGAATGAAAGTCATGCCGTCGCCGAGCGGCACCAGCGACATGTCCACCCGGTCGTCGGACTGGATCTTGAGGTTGAGGTTGCGAAGCGCCACCGTTTCCGGCCGCATGTCCTCGGGGTCCGCCACCGAGCGCCCCCAGAACATGTTGTCGAAGCAGATCAGGCCGCCGGGGCGTACGAGCTTCAGGCAGAGTTCGTAATAGGCGTCGTAGCTTTCCTTGTCGGCGTCGATGAAGGCGAAGTCGAAGCCCGCACTCCCCTCCTGCGCCAGTATCGCCTCGAGCGTCCGGATGGCGTCCCCGAGACGCAGGTCGATCCGATCGTCGACACCGGCCTCCTGCCAATAAGATCTCGCGATCGCCGTCCATTCCTCGCTGGCGTCGCAAGCGAGGAGGACGCCGTCCTCCGGCAGGACGTCCGCGACACACAGGGCGCTGTATCCGGTAAAGGTGCCGATTTCGATCGCGCGCCGTGCGCCTATGCTTCGTGCCAGGAGCGCGAGCAGTTGACCGGCGGCCGGGGTGGTCATCATGTGCCCCTCGGCAAGTGCCAGCGTCTGCTCCCGCAGCCTTCTGAGAAGCGGCGTCTGGCGTGTGCCGCAATCGATGACGTATTGGCGGATCTGCTGGTCCGAGATCTTCGGCATTGTGCTCTCCATTCTCGTTCGGGCTCGCCGCTCACCACTTGTATTTCAGCGTGGCATAGACGGTGCGGGTGCTGCCGTAGAAGCAGGCTGTGGTCGAACTGCAGCTCGACACGTATTCCTTGTTGAAGATGTTGCTCGCCGTGACATTCAGGCTCAGCCCGGCAAGGTCGGGATTGCGGCGGCCGAAATCGTAGTCGAGGGCCGCATCGAAGAGCGTGAAGGCCGAAACCTTGAAGCTGTTGGCCTCGTCGCCGTAGGTCGACCCGATATAACGCACGCCCGCGCCGAGCCCGAGGCCTTCGAACGCTCCGTCCTGGACGCTGTAATGGACCCAGAGCGATGCGGCGTCCTCCGGCACGGCATAAGGCCGGTTGCCGACATAGGCCGCGGTCGCGTTCTCGGTCATTTCGGCGTCCATGTGGGTATAAGCGGCGGTGACATCCCAGCCGGCATCGAATGCCAGCTTGGCTTCGAGCTCCACGCCCGTCGTCGTCACCTCCGCGACCTGCAGGTAATAGCCGGGATGGGCGGCATCCGAGGTCGTCATGTTGGACTGGACGAGGTGGTAAACCGAGGCGGCGAGATAACTGTCCGAGCCTTCCGGCTGGTACTTGACGCCGGCTTCGATCTGCCGGCCCTCAACGGGATCGAGGGCGACGCCGCCGGTCGCGCTGTAGCCGAGCCCGGTCGGCGGCTCGAACGAGGTGGCATAGCTCACATAGGGTGCAATGCCGGAATCGAAGAGATAGGCTGCTCCGACCCTGCCGGTAAACGCATGGCCGTCCTGCTCCGTCGATGTGGTGACGTCAGTTGCAAGCGTCGTCGTGTCGGTCTCTATGTCGTAGCTGTCGTAGCGTCCGCCGAGCGTCACATTGAGCTTGCCGAACTCGATCTGGTCCTGTGCATAGAGGCCGGCCTGACTCGTCAGCTGCCGCGTGTCGGAGGTGAAGGCCGGGACGGCGACCGCGGCGCCATAGACCGGGTTGAGGTAGTCGATCGACGGCGCCGGACCGGTCCCCATCAGTCGGTCGGCATCGGCATATTGATAGTCGAGGCCGAAGAGCAGCGTGTGGGCCAGCGGGCCCGTATCGAAATCGGCCTGCAACTGATTGTCGATGACGAAGGTGTCGACCTCTTCCTGGAGATGGGAAGCCAGCCGGGTGATCGTGGTTCCGCTCATCGAGCGCCCGCTGAGGCCGATATGCTCGCTCTCGACATGCATGTAGCGCAGGTTCTGCCGGAAGGTCAGATAGTCGTTCAGTTCATGTTCGAACTCGTAGCCGAGGCGCGTCGTGCGACGTTCGAAGCTGTCGAAGTCCGGATCGCCCACGTTGAAGTCATAGGGAATGTCCGGATAGCTGCCGTTCGCATAGACAGTGCCGGCCGCCGGCAGGCCGGCCGGATAGGCGCTTGCCGGATCGTCGGTATAGTTGAACAGAAACGTGAGGCTGGTGCCCTCCTCGGGCTTGATCAGCAGCGAAGGAGAGACCGAGAGCCGCTTCGAGGTCACGTCGTCCATGTTCGTCTCGTTGTAGCGGCCGGAGGCCGCCAACCGGTAGAAGAAGACGTCGCTTCCGGCGACCGGGCCGCCGAGGTCCAGCGTCGCCTTGACATACCGATCCGTCCCGATCGTCGTCCCGGCCTCGTGGTAAGGGTCCTCGGTCGGGTGCTTCGAGACCAGATTGACGAAGCCGCCCGGCGCCATCTGCCCGTAGAGCACCGAGGACGGGCCGCGCACGACGTCGATGCGCTCGACATCGAATAGGTCGACGGTCGGCTGGGAGAAGGAAAGACCACGCTGCATGCGCAGGCCGTCGAGATAGCCGATGAAATTCTGATAGTTGGCCATGCCCATGCCGCGCACGGGCACGATGTCGTAGCGGTCGTTGCTGCGGATGTCGGGCGTGACGCCCGGCGTGTAGCGCAGGGCTTGTGCCGCCGTCGCAGCACCCTGCTGTTCGAACTGCGTCTTCGTCACCACCGAGACCGCCTGGGGCGTCTTGATGAGGGGCGTCCCCGTCTTTGTCGCCGTACGCGCGCTCTTGGCGACGAACGTGTTGCCGCTCCTGTCTGTCTGATCCCCTTCCTGGGTGATCACGATCTCCTCGAGAACGGTCGAATCCTGAGCCACCGCGGCGAACGCGGCCAGGACCGCCAGCATGCTCACCGATCCTCTGAACCCCCAATGCATAACCCGGACTTTCACAAGGCCTCCGCGAATGTCAATTTAACATGATTGCTTTACTCATGTTTTCTATATAGCAAGGACCTGTGCCGACCAATGCCGAGGTCTTTTGCGCACCGCGAAATTTCTTTTGCGAATTCGAAACCCATCCTTCCTGGAGGGCGCCATGGGCGAGATCATCCGGACCGGCGACTTCATCGACCGCCTGCGGCGGCAGAACCGGACCGTCTCCGTGGTCGAGAACGACCCCGGAACCCATTCTTCTCTGATGCGCGGCCGGTTCTGCGACATCGAACTCCGACGGGGACTGAGCGTGCACGTCTCGGACGTCGTCAGTCTCTGCGACTTGACCGCCGAAACCGAGATAAGGCCCGACATGTCGATCAAGTTCTTCTTCGAGGGAAAGGTCGATGCCGAGATCGGCAACCGGCGCCTGCCCTCTCCGCAGCAAATTCCGTCCTCATCGCGCTGGATCCCGGCAGCCTGCATGCTCGCCAATCGCCGGGAGGAACGCTTCCGCAATCACACCAGCGCCGGCAATCACATCCGCAAGCTGAAGATCAGGATCGAACCGGAATGGCTGGCGGCCGGCGACATGTTCGCCGACCGTACCGCCGGCGCAATCGAGCGCTTTGCCCGGTCCGAGTTCGAGCTGCTGTCATGGCAACCGACGCCCACCCTCCTGAAGCTGGCAAACCGGATCATGTCGCCGCCCGAGGAAGAGGCGTGCCTCCGCCATCTCTTCCTTGAAGCCCAGACCCTTGCCGTCATTCACGAGTGCTTCAAGCTCATCGCCGGCGGCAATGCAGGCGCCGGAGCGCCGGTCGCGGCGCTGAGAGCATCGGAAGAAAGGAAGCTCGCAGAAGCGGAAGACTATATTCGCGACTGCATGGGCCGCATGCCGTCCGCCGAGGAGATCGCCGCCCATCTGTCGGTCAGCGTCAACACGCTGCACCGCCTGATACGTCGGGGGCGCGCCGTCGGCACAGCCAGCTTTGTGCGCGCGACGAAGCTCAGGCAGGCGCGGCACGCCATCGAGAACGACGGCCTGCAGATCGCCCGCGCGGCCCATCTTGCCGGTTATTCGAGCCCGGCGAATTTCTCCACCGCCTTCAGGCGTGAATTCGGCGTCCCGCCGAAGGCCGTGCGCGGCTAGGATCAGGCCTGAATCAGGATCGCACGAAAATCATTGACGTTGGTCAGCGTCGGACCGGTCACCACCTGCCCCTCGATCGCCCCGAAGAAGCTGTGAGCGTCGTTTGCTGCCAGCGCCTTTTCAGGATCGAGACCGCGAGACTGTGCGCGCGCAAGCGTCTCGGGATCGATGAGCGCGCCCGCCACCTCCGCCGCGCCGTCGACGCCGTCGGTGTCGCAGGCGATCGCGTGGATGTTCTGCGCACCCTTCAACGCCAGCGCAAGCGCCAGACAGAATTCGGCGTTCGGGCCGCCGACACCCTTGCCCCGCCGCGTCACGGTGAGTTCGCCGCCGGAAAGCAACAATGCCGGAGGATCGCCGGGCGTCATCCCCGCCTTTATGGCAAGAGCCTGCTCCGCCTGGGCGGCGGCCACCTCGCGCGCCTCGCCTTCGAGGCTGTCACCCAGCATGTGGACGGCGCAGCCGGCCTGTTCGGCGAGCGCCGCCGCCGCATTCAGCGACTGCCGAGGCGCCGCATAGATGATGTTCTCCACCCTGGAGAGCCTCCGGTCCCCCGGTGGGACGACCCCGCTCGGACGACCAAGAGCGGCTCGCACACTGGCCGGAACGTCGATCTTCCACTGCCGGAGAACGTCGAGCGCGTCCTCCCGGGTCGAGCGTTCGCCGACCGTCGGGCCCGAGCCGATGAAGGCCGGATCGTCACCCGGTACATCGGAGATCATGAGCGCCAGCATCCGGGCCGGATAGGCGGCGGCGGCAAGCTGACCGCCCTTTACCTGACTCAGGTGTTTGCGCACAGTATTCATCCGGTCGATCGGCGCGCCAGAGGCAAGGAGCGCCGCATTCACCGCTTGCTTGTCAGCAAGCGAGACACTCTCGACAGGCTGTACGAGAAGGGCGGAAGCCCCGCCGGAAATCAGCGCCAGGACGAAATCGCCCTCCTTTGCCGTCGCGAGCAAGTCCAGCATGCGGCGGGTTGCTACGAGCCCCGCTTCGTCCGGCACCGGATGGGCGGCCTCGACGATTTCGATCCCCCGGCACGGTCTGGCATAGCCGTATCGGGTGATGACCAGGCCCTCGCAGGCCCCCCACGCCGCCTCGACCGCCTCCGCCATCCGTGCACTCGCCTTGCCGGCGCCGACGACGATCACACGCCCTTCGGGTTTCGGTGGCAGGAAGGCCTTGAGCGAACGCATCGGGTCTGCGACCTCGACCGCTCTGTCGAAAAGCTGCCGCAGGAAGCGGTCCGGATCGTTGATCATTCAGTCAGTCTCCACCCGATTATTCGATTCCATGTTAAGCGTCTGAATTTCTCCATGAAAATAAGCATGCATACAAGGGCTCCCGGCCTGCGTTCGGAGAGAAATCACAGTGGCAGCCTGTCGGAATTCTAGCCCAAGAGTGCCAGCGCCATCGACAGGACGCCGAGCGCGAAGAAAATGGCCCGGGCGACATGCGACCATTCCCAGATGCTGCGCATTCGCCGCCAGTCCGCATCGGGAACGGCGAAGAACCCGAAGAACAACCGGCCCGGCACAGCAAGCCTGGTGTCCTTCAGCCAGACGTTGTTCACGGGGTGGGTAACGACCCAGTAAACGGCATGACCCGCCGCCAGCAGAGCAAGCGCGGCCATCGTCCACCAGAAACGCGCGGTGCCTTCCGGCATCACGACGAGAAGGACGACGAGAGCAAGCATGCCACCGAGCTCACCGATCAAGCCGCCGATCGTAAATCCCGGATAGTAGACCGCCTGAACAGCGCGATAGGTCTGCTCGTCCAGCCTGAGCTTTCCGGGAAATTCGAGCGCATGGGCCAGGGCCAGGCCCATGTTCACAGCCATCAGGAGCAGCGCGAGCACAGATAAAACAGAAGACATCGCATCAGACCGGTTTCCAGGAGCGTCATCGTGTCTTCCACGAACACCTGTGGCACGGATTCAGTTCCTGAAAGCGCCGAAGCGCGAATGCCATTGGCAGAAATCCGGTGCCTTCTGTCATTTGCCGTCAGCACCGTCGTCGATAACCTGCCTCCGTTTCCTCAGAAGCAGCGAGCTGAACGATGAAGGTTGTCATCGCGGGCGGCGGCATTGGCGGCCTGACCACCGCCCTTTTTCTCCACAAGGCCGGCATCGAGGTCGAAGTGCTCGAGCGCGCGGAGACTATCCGTGAACTGGGGGTCGGCATCAACATGCTGCCGCATGCCGTCGAGGAACTGGCGGGCCTCGGGCTTCTGCCGGACCTCGACGCGCTGGGCATCCGCACACATGAGCTGCTCTACGCGAACCGTTTCGGCCAGGTCGTATGGCGTGAACTGCGCGGGACCGATGCCGGCTACGACTATCCCCAGATCAGCATCCATCGTGGAAAGCTTCTGGGCCTGATCCACAAGGCCGCGGTCGAGCGGCTCGGGGCAGAAGCGATCCGGACCGGCTGCCGGGTAACCGGTTTCAAGCAGACAGGCGGCGGCGTGGCCGTCGAGTTCTGCGACCGCGACGGCTTCCGTTCTTCCGCTTCGGGGGAGGTACTGGTGGGGGCCGACGGGCTCCATTCGGCCGTGCGGTCCCGGCTCTACCCGCAAGAGGGGCCCCCGATCTGGAGCGGTATCATGCTCTGGCGCGGCTGCACCTTTTGGCCGGCATGGCGCGACGGCCGCACCATGGCGATCGCCGGCGGCAACTTCGCCAAGTTTGTCTTCTATCCGATCGCAACGGCTCCGGGTCGGGATGACATGCGCCTGACCAACTGGGCGGTGATGGCCAAGACCGGCGAGAGCAGCGCCTCGCCGCCGAGGGTCGAAGACTGGAGCCGCCCGGGTGTTCTCGCCGACGTGCTTCCGTTTGTTCGCGACCGCTTTCATCTGGATTTCGTCGATCCGGCCGCCATCATCCGGGCAACCGGCGACTTCTACGAATATCCAAACTGCGACCGCGAACCGCTGCCGCGATGGTCGTTCGGGCGCGTTACGCTGCTGGGTGACGCCGCTCATCCGATGTATCCGGTCGGCTCGAACGGCGCGAGCCAGGCGATCCTCGACGCGCGCTGCCTCTCCGATCACCTGTCCTCGGCGTCATCGGTAGAGGAGGCCCTCGCGGCCTATGATGCGGAACGCCGGCCGAAGACATCCGAGATCGTCATCGCCAACCGCCGGGGCGGCCCGGAAGGCGTCATCGACATGGTCGAGGCACGCGCTCCCGATGGGTTCGACAATGTCGAGGACATCGCTTCACACGACGAGCGGAAGGCCGTCGTTCGCGGATATGCAAGTCTTGCGGGCTTCGCCAACCCCGGGCGAGGAGACGACCGGTCCGGGAACCAGTAAGCGGCCGCAGTTCTCGTGAGCCGTCACGATGGATCGCAGGCGGCGGCCTAAAGCTCCTCGTGCATGTCGCGGAAAAGCCTTGGCGCGATCCCGAAACGTCGCTCGAAAGCCTCCGTCAATCGCGCGGGTGGGAAGAGACCGACCTGCGCCGCCACGGATTTCAGGGAAAGACCGCGGGACAGAAGCATGCGCGCAGCATCAAGCCTGGCGGTCTCGACGAAGCGGGCGGGCGTTTCGCCGGTCGCGGCGGCGAACTTGCGATGGAAGGTGCGCTCCGTGAGGCCGGCGCGGGCGGCAAGCGACGGAACATCCAGCGGATCGGCGAGATTTGCCTGAATCCACCCGATCAGGTCGGCGAAAGGGCTGTCACCCTTCACCTGCGCCTGCAGCACCGGACTGAACTGGGACTGGTGACCGGGACGGCGGGCATAAAGGACCAGCCGTTTCGCCACCTCCCCGGCAATGGTTGCATCGAGGTCATGCGCGATCATCGCCAGCGCCATGTCGATTCCGGTGGTCACCCCGGCCGACGTCCAGAGGCGGCCATCGACGACATAGAGTGCGTCCGCATCGACGATCACCTTCGGAAAGACTTCGGCGAACGGCTTGCAGGAGTCCCAATGGGTCGCGACCCGGCGGCCGTCGAGAAGCCCGAGTGCGGCAAGCACAAAGCCTCCGGTACAAACCGAACCGAAGCGTTCTGTCTTTGCGACGAGATCTGGAATCGCCGCCCTCAGAACGGGATCTTTCATGGCCTTGAGAAGGGGATCGCGCTCCGCACCCGCGATGAGAACCGTCTGGATTTCCCCCGGCTGAAGGCTCCCGATCGCGGCGGTTTCCATGGCGATGCCGCTGCTGCTTTCGACCGGACCGCCCACCGCCGAGACCGGCACGACCTTGTAGAAGACCGGCCTGCCCTGCTGCCCCAGCGCGCGATTGGCGCCATTCAAGGCCGAAGCCGGTCCGGAAACGTCGAGCAGTTCGAAGCCTGGGTATACGATGAAAGCCACATGATGCATTGGCAGAAATTACCATGCATTTGTCATTTCTGCCATGACCATGCCTTGCTATGGTTGCCGGGTCAGTGAAGCGCTGCACTTGCCGGCAGCGTTGAGGCGGCGCATTCTGCCGTAGGAGCAAGCCCGTCATGTCTAGAGCCATCTTGTTTTGGAGCGGTATGGTTCTCATCGCCCTCGCCTCGGCGGGTTTCGGCGGATGGTTGTTCAGCCTGCCCTCCGCGACGGCAGCGAATGCTCCTCCGGTGCCGCAAGCGGAAACCGACGCCGTGATTGCGTCTCTGAAGCCGGCCGGGCGCGAGCGGCCACTCGTCGCGGTGATCGGCATCAACGACGCCACCGAAACGACCGACTATCTGATGCCGACGGGCATATTGCGGCGGGCCGACGTCGCCGATGTCGTCCTGCTGGCGACGGCCCCCGGCCCGGTCCGGCTCTACCCCGCACTCAAGGTCGAGCCGGATGCAACCATTGCGGAATTCGATGTTGCCCATCCTGATGGCGCCGACTACGTCATCGTGCCCGCGATGAGCCGCGACGACGACCCCGCGGTTCTCACCTGGATCCGGAGCCAGGCCGAGAAGGGCGCCAGGATCATCGGCGTCTGCGCCGGCGCCAAAGTGGTCGCCGCCGCCGGGCTCCTCGACGGCAAACGCGCCACGACGCACTGGTATTACCTGCAGGAGATGCTGAGACACAGCCCGACGACAGAATACGTGGCGAACCGTCGCGTGGTCACCGACGGCAACGTCACCACGACGACCGGCATCAGCGCCTCCATGCCGATGACGTTGACGCTGATCGAGGCGATCGCCGGCAGGAGCAAAGCGGATGCGGTGGCCCAGGACCTCGGACTTAACCAATGGGACCTGCGGCATGCGAGCGACGCCTTCAAGATCACGCGTCCGTTCGCGACGACGGTGCTGACCAACCGCATGGCCTTCTGGAACCGAGCGGAGCTCGGCATACCACTCGAACCCGGGATGGACGAGGTTTCACTTGCACTCGTGGCGGATGCCTGGTCCCGGACCTATCGGTCTACGGTCGCGACATTCGCCGCCTCGCCCTCCGCAACGCCGACGTCCAGCGGCATTCGCATCGTGCCGGATCGCATGTCGACGGATTGGGCAGACGCGCGTCGCGTAACGACCTTCGCCGACCAGCGACCTGCCGCTGTACTGGACCGGACGCTCGAGGCGATCGCGAGACGATACGGCGACCTCACCGCCGATGTGGTTGCGATGCAGCTCGAATATCCAAGACCGCGATGACTTTACGAGCCATTCCTGCAAACAACAGATGGACCGGATCAGATGACAAAGACAATCGCAATTCTCGTCGCACGCCTGATCTTCGGCGGTGCATTCCTGCTTGCGACCTTGATGAAGTTCGCCGACATGGGCGCAACCGCAGGCTATATCGCCTCGATCAATTTTCCGTTGCCGCTCTTCTTCGCGTGGGTGGCCGCATTCTTCGAACTGGGCCTTGCGCTGGCCTTCTTCACCGGCGCCTTCTACTCCGAGGCTGCTGCGCTGGCGGTCGCCTACGTACTGTTCCTGACCTTCGCCTTTCACGGCCCCTCGCGCTGGGAGGGCAATCCGATGGAGTTCGGCTTCTTCGTCAACCACTTCACGTTCATCGCCGGCCTGCTGGTTGCCGCCGTTCACGGACCGGGAGAAAGGCTCGTTCTGGGCTGGCGTCTGGACGGCAAGCGTTTCCGCCTCCGGCACTCCTGATCGACGATCGCCGCGCCAGCGAACATTCGCCCGCTACCGCGGCGAAAGAACTCGGAGAGAAGTCATGAGACAGCTGAGAATCCTCGAGCAGATATCGATCGACGGGGTCGTTCAGGCTCCCGGTGGACCCGAGGAAGACCGGGACGGCGATTTCAAGCATGGCGGATGGGCGATGCGGTATTCCTCTCCCGAAGTCAGGGAAACCATTTCCGCCCTCCACGGGCGGCCCTTCGATCTGCTTCTCGGACGCCGGACCTATGACATCTGGGCTCCGTTCTGGCCGAAGCAGACAGGGCCATTAGCAGACGGCCTCAATGCGGCAACCAAGTACGTCGCGACCCACCGGCCGGACAGCCTCACTTGGGGACCGGTCGAGGATCTCGGAGCGGATATCTCGGAAGGTGTTCGGCGGGCCAAGTCGAAGGATGGTCCCGACCTGATCCTTTGGGGAAGTTCGACCCTGCCGTCCGTGTTGCTGGAAAACGACCTGGTCGACGAGGTCCTGTTGTTCGTGTTCCCCATCCTGCTCGGCCACGGCAAGCGCATCGTCCCCGACGGGGTGAACCCACGCGCGCTTGCTCTCGTCAGTTCGAAACCTGCATCCTCGGGCGTGCTCATCAACACCTATCGCCCGGTCGGCCCGCTGCGAGCCTGAGGCGCGAAACGGGCCAGCTCGCCAATCACCGCGCTTGCGGAGCTGACCCGCCTCAGCCCGTTCGACAAGAAAGGAGACAATCATGCCTGGTACCGTCAAACTGCACCGCGTCCTCACCGCGTCGCCAAAGAAGGTCTTCAGGGCCTTCGTCGAACCTGACGCCGTTGCAAGCTGGCTCCCGCCAAACGGGTTCACCTGCACCGTACATGAACTCGACGCGAGGGAAGGCGGCAGGCACCGGATGTCCTTCCGCAATTTCACGACCGGCGGCAGTCACGCCTTCGGCGGCTCCTACAAGGAAGTCGTGCCCGGGGAACGCCTCGTCTATACGGACAGCTTCGATGATGCCAACCTCCCGGGCGAGATGACCACCACGGTCATCTTCAGGAGCGTCTCGGTCGGAACGGAGATGCATATCGAGCAACAGGGCATTCCGGATCTGATCCCGACAGAAGCCTGCTACCTCGGTTGGCAGGAATCCCTGCGCAAGCTGGCCAAGCTCGTCGAGCCCGAAATCAACCAGTAGACTGAACCTCATTCCGTTCCGCTGGTTTCGCGGATCACGAGCTCGACGGGGGTCAACCGCTCCGGCTGAGGGGGACGGTTCTCCTCCAGCCATGCGAGGACCGTTTCGGCGATCTGCCGGCCGAAGTCGGCGATCCCGCACCGGACGGTCGACAACGTCGGGTAGACCTGGCTGCATTCCTCGATATCGTCGAAGCCGACGATCCGAAATGCGCTGCCGACGATCCTGCCGATCTGGGCGAAGCCCGAGAGCATGCCAAGCGCGACGAGGTCGTTGAAGCAGATCGCCGCGTCCACGTCCGGGTGATCGCGCGTCAGCGTGCCGGCGGCCTCGCGCCCGAAGGTCCGGCTGGCGCGTCCCGAGACGACAAACGGTTCCATGCCGGCCTCGTCCAGCGCCCGAAGATAGCCGGCCATGCGCTCCTGCGTGACCGCCCGGTCCGACAGGCCGCCGACGAAGGCGATCCGACGCGGCGAGAAGCCGAGCAGGTGCCGCGTCGCAAGCAGGCTCCCGTTCCTGTAGTCCGGTGCGGCAAACGGAAAGAGATCGACCCGCGGATTGACCTTGCGCAGGACCTGCATGGTCGGAATGCCAGCCCTCGCGATCGCCTCGAACGTCGAGGCGTCGTCGTCGTAGGCCGGCGATACGACGAGGGCCGAGACACCGTGCTCGATCATCGCCGCGACCACCTGCGCCTGGATGCGCGGATCTTCGTCGGTATTGGCGAGCACGGTCGCATAGCCGCGGGCCGACAGCGCCATCTGCAGCGAGGTCGCGAACTCGGTGAAGAACGGATTGCGAAGATCGTTGATGACAAGGCCGATCAGGCCGACATTCGAGGTGCGCAGGTTGGCGGCGGCGCGATTGTAGACATAGCCGATCCGGTCCATGGCCTCGCGCACCGTACGGCGCGTTTCCTCCTTGACCAGCGGGCTGTTCTGCAGCACGAGGCTGACGGTCGACTTCGACACGCCCGCGACGCGCGCCACATCCACGATTGTCGGCCTACGCTCCATTGCCGCTCATTCGACTCCGTTGATCTCCAGCAGGAGACGCATCCTTCTCACGGCAAGCTCGGGATCGGCAAGCAGGTTCGCCTGATCGGCGAGGCGAAAGACTGCGCTGTAGTGGACAATGTCGCGGCTCGACTGGAAGCCGGCCGGCATGATGAAGTGCTTCTGATAGCCGTTGAGCCAGGAGAGGAAGGCGATGCCCGCCTTGTAGAAGCGCGTCGGCGCGCGAAAAATCTCGCGACTCAAGGGCACTGTCGGTGCCAGCAGGCGGTGGTAGGTCTGGAGGTCACCGCCGGCCAGCGCATCGAGGGCCTGGGAGGCCGCCGGCGCAATTGCTGCGAAAATTCCGAGCAGCGCGTGGGAGTAATGCTTGCCGTCGCCGGCGATGAGGTCGGCATAGTTGAAGTCGTCGCCGGTGTAGAGGCGCACGCCGTCCGGCAGGCGGGCGCGGAAGGCTTCCTCGTGGGCCCGGTCGAGCAGGGAGATCTTGATGCCGTCGACCTTGGCGGGATTCTCGGCGATCAGATCGAGAACGAAATCGCTCGCGACCGCAATGTCTTCGCTTCCCCAGTAACCCTTGAGGGCCGGATCGAACATGTCGCCCAGCCAGTGCAGGATGACGGGTGCCGCCGCCCCGTCGATCAGCTTGCGATAGACCGAGCGGTAGACCTCCGGTCCGGCGCCGATTGCCGGGAAGGCGCGCGAGGCCATCAGGATCAGCTGTCCGCCGGCGGCTTCGATTGCCTCCGCCTGATGTTCGTAGGCCGCGAGGATCGCGCCCGCATCACGCAGATCCTTTGGCACCGCGTGATCGGTGCCCGCGCCGCAGGCGACCCGCGGCTTCATCGGATGTGACCGGGCCGAGGCCATGGTGCGCTCGATCAGTTCGCGCGCCGTCTGCCAGTCGACGCCCATGCCGCGCTGGGCAGTGTCCATGGCCTCCGCAAGCCCGAGCCCCTGGTTCCAGAGCCCCTGCCGGAAGGCGAGCGTCGCCTCCCAATCGACCGCGGGCCTCGCGTCCCAGGGATTGCGCTCGCGCAGCGGATCCGACACGACATGCGCCGCGGCGAAGGCGGTGCGGGTCAACGGGCGGGAAGGCGCGCGTGGCGTGAGCGTTGTGCCGGTGAGCGTATAGTCCTCTATCCGGCAATCCTCGGTGGGCAGACGTATCATGGCGATGTCCTTCAGTTTTGAACCGGCAGGTCGAACACGAGGATCCCGTCGAGGCCACCCTCTGCATGAGCAACCAGCCGGGCGCCGAAGCGCTGGTGATCGGGATGGGCCTGATAGGCTTCAAGCGCCTGCCAGTCGGCGAAGTCGGCGACGAAACCGTGCATGTAACCCCGCTCGATCTTTTCCGGGCTTTCGCTGCGACCGGAGGCGATGGAAAGCAGGCCGTCGACCCTGCCTTCGATGGCGTGAAGCTCCTCGAAGAGGGCGCGGATCGTCGCTTCATCGACATCCGCGCGGAACCGGACAAGCACGATATGGCGGATCATCGGTCACACTCCATGGTCTGCCCGGATCATGTCGGCGGCCTTTTCGGCAATCATGATCGTCGGCGCGTTGGTGTTCGAGGAGACGACAACCGGCATGATCGAGGCGTCGACCACGCGCAGGCCGTCGATACCGTTGAACTTCAGCCGGGGGTCGACGACGGCGGCGGGATCGGAGCCCATGCGGCAGGTCCCGGCCGGATGATGGTCGGTCTTGGCGTGCGCGCAGGCGTAGTTGAAATAGTCCTCTTCGGTCGAAACCTCCGGGCCCGGCAGCCGCTCCGCCTTGATGAAGGGCTTCAGGGCGTCCTGCCGCATGATCTCGCGCGCGAGCTTCAGCCCGCGGATCGACATTTCGCGGTCGTAAGGGTCCTCCCAGTAGTTCGGATCGATGAGCGGCGCGGCAAGCGGATCGGCCGAGGCGAGCCGCACCGTCCCGCGGGAGCGCGGCCGCAAATAGGCTGAGTTGAGCGTTACCCCGCCGTTTTCCATTGCCGCCACGCCGGCCTCTATGCCGGAGCCGAGGCCGAGATGGAACTGGATGTCCGGCGAGCGCGCCTCCGGGTCGGCGTACCAGAAACCGCCGGTCTCGAAGAGGCTGGAGGCCACCGGTCCGGTTTTCGTGAGGATGTACTGAAGCCCGGCCAGCACCGAGAGATGCGGCTTGGCGTAGCGGTCGTAGGTGTGGGGTCCGCTGCACTCGGCGATCACGAAGAGGTCGAGGTGATCCTGGAGATTGGATCCGACGCCCGGCTGGTCGAAGACGACGGGCACGCCGACGGATTTCAGATGGTCGGCCGGCCCGATGCCGGAGAGCATCAGCAGCCGCGGGCTACCGATCGCACCGGAGGAGAGGATGACCTCCCGCTCGGCGCTGACGATGCCCTCGCCCGCGAGCTCGACGCCGACGGCACGCCCCTCCTCGACGACGATCTTCTGAACCTGTGCGCCGGTCCGGACCGTCAGGTTCTTGCGGCCCCGCGCCGGATTGAGGTAGGCGATCGATGCGGACGAACGGCGGACGTTTCGCTGGGTGAGCTGATAGTAGCCGACTCCGTCCTGCTTTTCCCCGGTCATGTCGGGGTTGAAGGGAATACCCAGTTCGCCGGCCGCCTTGAAATAGGCCTCGCAGATCGGCAACGGCGCCGCCGGTTTGCTCACGCCTAATGGCCCGCCCTTGCCGTGATAGCGGTTGTCGTAGGTATCGTTGTCCTCGGCCTTGCGGAAATAGCGAAGCACGTCCTCGTAGGCCCAGCCCTCGCAACCCGCCTGCCGCCAGCCGTCGTAGTCGAGCGCATTGCCGCGGGTGTAGATCTGGGCGTTGATGGTCGACCCGCCGCCCAGCACCTTCGCCTGCGTATAGCGGATCACCATGTCCTTCATGTGCCGCTGTGGCACTGTCTGCCAGCCCCAGCTGCCGATGCCCTTGGTCATTTTGGCAAAGCCCGCCGGCAGGTGATAGAAGGGATGCCAGTCGCGACCGCCGGCCTCGAGCAGCAGAACGCGCGTTTGCGGGTTCTCCGAGAGCCGTGCGGCGAGCACCGAACCGGCCGAGCCTCCCCCGACGACGATGAAATCATAGGACGTCTTCATGCGATGCTCCTACAGGCGCGGGATCGAAAGGCCGCCGTCGACGGGAACGACTGCGCCGGTGGCAAAGGCGAGGTTTCCCTCGGCCATCGGAACCACGACCCGGCCGATGTCTTCGGGCTGTCCCCAGCGCTGTGCGGGCACGAGTCCCCCCTCGATCCGGGCGGTGTACTTGTCCTTCACGCCGGCGGTCATCTCGGTTGCGATGATGCCGGGCCGGAGCTCGAACACGCCGATGCCGTGCGGCGCCAGGCGCACGGCAAAGAGTTCCGCCATCATCGCCGCACCCGCCTTCGAGATGCAGTATTCGGCCCGCTCGACCGAGGCCATGGTGGCGCTGACCGAGGTCACGAAGATCAGCGACCGATAGGCGTCGGAGGACCTGCCGATCATGCGGCGGGCGACCTCCTGGGCGAAGAAGAAGGCACCGCGCAGGTTGACGCCAAGGACGAAATCGAAGCTCTCGGCGGAGAGATCGAGCATGTCGCCGCGTACCTTCGCGGGCACGCCGGCATTCGAGACGAGCGTCGTCACCGGCCCCATCTCGCCTTCGACCGCGTCGAGCAGGGTGCCGACCCTGTCGATCTCCTGCAGGTCGTGCCGGAAATAGCGTGCCTGATCCCCCAGCCTCTCGAGCGCGGCAGCGACCTGGGGCGTCTCTGCCTCCGAGCGCGATACCAGCGCGACGCGAAAGCCGACGCCGACCAGGGCCTCGGCGATACCGAGCCCGATGCCCTGCTGTCCACCGGTAATGAGTGCGAGCCGTGTCACTGATGGAACTCCGTTTCGGTGATGTGCCTTGCAGCCCTCAGCGCCAAGGCGGCGATGGTGAGCGCCGGATTGACGGCGGCCGAGGTCGGCAGGATGGAGGCGTCGACCACGAAGAGGTTTCTGTGGTCGTGACTGCGGCCATAACTGTCGACGACGCTGTTGCGCGGATTTCTCCCCATACGCGCCGTGCCGCACTGATGGGATGGCGTGCGCCGGTCGAAGGCACGTGACAGCACCACCGGATAGCCCGCCTTTCGCAGCAACGCCTTGAGCCGGGCGACGAGCGCCAGATGCGCCTCCCAGTTCGAGCGTTTCCAGTCGAGCACGATCTGACCGTCCTTCAGCGTCACCCGGCTGTCGGGGTTCGGCAGATCCTCCGACATCGCATAGAGATCGATCGACCGCGCCGCGATCCAGTGTGCGAGTCGCCGTGGCAGGGGCGAACTCGCCGCCAGGATCGGACCGGTGATCTTGCCGAGCAACTGGATGTTGCCGAGCGGCTCGCCCTGCGGCCCGCCGGTGAGGTAGAAATCGTTGACCAGCAGCGTCTTCTGGTAGACAGACGGGTTGCGGCGCAGCGGATCGAGGGCAAGCACCGCCGAGCAATTGTGGTTCATGAAGTTGCGCCCGACCTGATCGGAAGAGTTCGCAAGCCCGTTCGGATGGCGGTTGTCGGCGGATGCCAGGAGAAGCGCCGCCGAGCGGACCGCGCCTGCCGCAAGAACCACGAGCGGCGCCGTAATTACCCTGCGTCCGCCGCCCGCCTCGACCTCGACGCCGGTGATACGGCCCTTTTCGGTCGCAAGCAGGCGTCTTGCCTCGCAACCCGTCAGCAAGGTGACGTTCGGGTGCGCGAGCGCCTTCGACAGGCAGGCCGTCTCGGCGTCCATCTTGCCGCCGCAGGTGTCCGGGAACGCGTCCCAGGTCGTCCGGCCGCCGGCGAGCCAGCGCTCGATGTCGACCCCGAGCGGCAGCGAGGCCGGATGCACGCCGACCCGGCCGAGCCGCCGGCGAAGGTCGGCAATCACCGGTTCGTCGGGAACCGGTGGATAGGCGTAGCTGCCGGAATGGGTGGGTTCAGTCGGATCCTCACCGAGCGTACCCCGCACCTGAAAGAGCGTCTCGGCCTGCTGGTAGAAGGGCTCGAGCTCGTCATAGCCGATCGGCCAACCTGGCGTCGTGCCGCCCATATGGCGCAGCGGCGAGAAATCCTCGCGGCGATAGCGGATGAGAACGGCGCCGTAGAACTTGGAATTGCCCCCGACATAGTAGTAGTTGCCGGGATTGAAGGGACGCCCCTCGCCGTCCAGCCATTCTTCCTTCGGCCGGAACCTCGCCCCTGCAAAGATCTCCTCCGGGTCGCGATCGGCAGCAGACGGCGTCAACCGTTCCCCCTTCTCGACAATGAGGATCCGCCTGCCGCTCGGCGCCAGCGCGGCCGCGAGCGTGGCGCCGCCCATGCCCGAGCCGACGATGACGATATCCGGAGCGATGTCGGGGATGGTGTTGCGAGCGTTCATGGCCGGATGCGTTCTTCCGTCTTCGGATCGAAGGCGACGGCCTTTTCCATGTTGACGGCGAAGCCGAAGACCTGCCCGGCACGAATGTCGGTATCGGCGCGCATGCGGCCGATCACATCCTTGCCGCCCAGCGTCATGGTGACAAAGGTGTCGGAGCCGGCCGGCTCCGTGACGACGACCCGGTTCGTGAGGCCGACGATGTTCGACGACTTGCGGTCGGCACCCTCCGGATCGGTGATCGCTTCCGGCCGGACGCCGAGGAGGATTTCCCTGCCATCCCAGGCAACGAGGTTCTGCTGGCTGAAGCGCAGGTGTTGCTCGCTGCCCTCGCCATCCGTGACTGCCGCGTGGGGCACGCCGTCACGGACGACGACGCGGGCCGGCAGCACGTTCATTGCCGGGCTTCCCATGAAGGTCGCAACGAAGACGTTGGCCGGCGTGTCGTAAATCTCCTTCGGTGTACCGAGCTGCTGGATATAGCCCTTGTTCATCACCGCGATCCGGGTCGAGAGCGTCATTGCCTCGATCTGGTCGTGAGTGACGTAGACAATCGTCGTCTTCAGCTTCTCATGCAGCTTCTTGATCTCGGTGCGCATGTCGACGCGCAGCTTGGCGTCGAGATTGGAAAGCGGCTCGTCGAACAGGAAGACATCGGGGTCGCGCACCAGCGCGCGGCCCATGGCGACACGCTGCCTCTGCCCGCCGGAGAGCTGACCCGGCTTGCGGTCGACCAGATGGTCGATCTGCAGGAGCCTGGCAACCTCGGCGAGTGCCTTTTCCCGCTCGGGTTTCGGCACGCCGTGCATTTCCAGCCCGAAGGTGATGTTCTGCCCGACCGTCATGTTGGGATAGAGCGCGTAGGACTGGAACACCATCGCAATGTTGCGCCTGGAGGGATGCACACCGTTGACCACCCGGCCCCTGATGGCGATCTCGCCCGAGGAGATGTTCTCGAGGCCGGCGATCATGCCGAGAAGCGTGGACTTGCCGCAGCCCGACGGTCCGACCAGCACGAGGAATTCGCCCTCCTCGACGGAAATGTCGACGCGGTGGAGCACCTCGAGCTGTCCGTAGGACTTGGTGACGTTCTTGATGTCGAGAAAGCCCATGTTCTTATCCTTTGACTGAGCCCGCCATCAGCCCGCGCACGAAATAGCGGCCGGCGACGATGTAGACGAAGAGGGTGGGAAGAGCAGCGAGGATCGCACCGGCGAAATGGACGTTGTATTCCTTCACGCCGGTCGACGACTGCACCAGGTTGTTGAGAGCCGCCGTCATCGGCTGGCTGGTACCGCCGAAGGAAACGCCGAACAGGAAGTCGTTCCAGATATTGGTGAACTGCCAGATCACGGAAACCACGGTGATCGGCCCGGAAACCGGCAGCAGGATGCGCCAGAAGATGCGGAAGAAGCCCGCGCCGTCGATCTGGGCTGCCTTGACGAGTTCCGTCGGGAAGGTGGCGTAGTAGTTGCGGTAATAGAGCGTCGTGAACCCGATGCCGTAGACCACATGGACGAGGATGAGGCCAGGCACCGAACCGGCGAGCCCCAACTTGCCGAGCACGAGCGCCATCGGGATCAGCACGATCTGGAACGGGATGAAGCAGGAGAACAGCATCAGCCCGAAGATGATCGTGTCGTATCTGAAGCGCCACTTCGTGAGCACGTAGCCGTTCAACGCACCGACGATGGTGGAGATCGCGACGGCGGGGACCACCATCAGGATGGAATTCAGGAAATAGGGCTTGAGGCCGGTCGGCGAGACACCGATCTGCGCGGTCGACCAGGCGGATTTCCAGGCCTCCAGCGTCCAGGTCCGAGGCAGCGCCATCATGTTGCCGCCGGTGATCTCCGGCAGCGGCTTCAGCGAATTGATGCCCATGACGTAGAGCGGCAACAGGTAGAAGAGCGCAAAGAGAAGCAGCACGAGGTAGATGAACGTGCGGGCGACGCGGCCGGTCCTGACCGCAGTGTCCTGGCTGACGGCAGACATCAGTGCTTCTCCTTCAGCTCGGCATAGAGATAGGGAACCATGATCGCGGCGATCGTCATCAGCATGATGACTGCGGAGGCCGCGCCGACGCCCATCTGGTTGCGGGTGAACGTATAGGAATACATGAAGGTCGCGGGCATTTCGGTCGCCCGGCCGGGGCCGCCGCCGGTCAGCGCGATCACGAGGTCGTAGGACTTGATCGCCAGATGGCTGAGGATGACGAAGGCCGACAGGAAGGCGGGCCTCAAGAGCGGGATCACGATGCGGCGATAGAGCTGCAGGCTGGAGGCGCCGTCGATCTGGGCGGCCTTCAGAATTTCGTTGTCGATCCCGCGAAGCCCGGCGAGGAACATGGCCATGACGAACCCGCTGGTCTGCCAGACCGCTGCGATCACGATCGTGTAGATCGCCATGTCATTGTCCTTGATCCAGGTGAAGGTGAAGCTCTCCCAGCCCCAGAGCCGCATGATCCGCTCGAGCCCGATGCCGGGATCGAGGAACCACTTCCATGCCGTGCCGGTGACGATGAAGGAGAGCGCCATCGGGTAGAGGTAGATCGGCCTCAGAAACCCCTCGCCGCGGATCTTCTGGTCGAGGAAGATTGCAAGGCCGAGGCCGAGCGCCGTGCAGATGACGATGTAGAGGCTGGCGAAGATCGCGATGTTGACGATCGCGATGTGCCAGTTTTCGAGCGCCCAGAGCCGCGTGTAGTTGCTGAGACCCACGAAGGTATAAAGCGGCAGCATCTTCGATCCGGTGAAGGAGAGGAAGATGGTGAACAGGATGAAGCCGTAGACGAAGACCAGCGTCACCGCGAAGGAAGGTGCGAGCACGACCTTCGGCAGCCAATCTTGTAGGCGCGTGCGCATATCGGCCCGCGTTGAGCTTGTCATGGGTCTCCTCCCTGTCCCTGTCGATCATGCCGGGCGAGCCCTCTCTGCGTCGCCGGCGAGTGACCGGGCGGCGGCAGCCGCCGCCCGGCATCTGCGGTTACTTGGTCGCCGCAACTGCCTCGGTGAGCGCCTTGGCTGCCTCCGCGCCGTCCTTGTAGCCGCCGTTGAAGGCCTTGGTGACGACGTCGTAGACGGCATTCTTGACCGCGGCCGGTGCCGCATGGCCGTGGGCCATCGAACCGAACAGGGTGCCGCCCGCGCTCGCCTCGGCCAGATCCTTCATGCCCTTCTTGCCGCAATCGTCGAAATCGGCATCCGGCACGTCGGTACGGGCCGGTACCGAACCCTTGACGACGTTGAACGCGGACTGGAATTTCGGGCTCTCGATCGAGGAGGCCATCGCCATCTGGGCCTTGACCTTGTCGTCACCCGAGACGTTGAACATCGCGAACTGGTCGGAGTTGAAGGTGACCGATCCTTGCGTCCCGGGGAAACGAATGCAGACGAAATCCGCACCCGGCTTCTTGCCGGCCTTCAGGAATTCACCCTTTGCCCAGTCGCCCATCATCTGCATGCCGGCCTTGCCGTCGATCACCATCGCGGAGGCGAGGTTCCAGTCGCGGCCGGAGAAGTTGTCGTCCACATAGGTCCTGAGCTTCATCAGCCGGTCGAAGGCATCGGCCATGTCGGCGCCGCCGAGCGTCTCCGCGTCGAGGTCGACGAAAGCCTTCTTGTAGAAGTCGGTGCCCTTCGAGAGCACGACGCCGTCGAAGATGGTCGCATCCTGCCAGGGCTGTCCGCCATGGGCGAGCGGGGTGATGCCGTTTGCTTTCATCTTGTCGAGCACGGCGACCAGCTCGTCCCAACTTTCCGGCACCTTGCCGCCGGCCGCGTCGAGTGCTGCCTTGTTGATCCAGACCCAGTTGGTCGAATGGACGTTGACCGGGGCCGCGATCCAGTGCCCGTCATATTTCGAGAACTTCTGCAAGGCTTCCGGGACGACCTTGTCCCAGCCTTCCGCGGCCGCCACTTCATCGAGATTGCCGAGCGCGCCCTGTTCGGCCCAGTCGAGAATGTCGAAGCCGAGCATTTGCACGGCCGTCGGCGGATCGCCGGCCGTCACGCGGGCACGAAGGGCGGTCATCGCCGCTTCACCGCCGCCGCCGGCCACCGGCATGTCGACCCAGCCGATGCCCTTGCTGGCGAGGTCTTCCTTCAGGACGTTGAGAGCGGCCGCCTCGCCGCCCGAGGTCCACCAGTGCAATACCTCCACATCGGTGGCGCGAGCGGCACCGGCCATCATCGTCAGCGCAATTGCGGTCGTCGTCAAAAACTTGCTCATTCGATCCTCCTCTTTGGCAAGTTGGCGGGTCTCCCTCCCGCGTTCCCGACCCCGTCGAGTCTTCCTCGTGACGCCGGGGGTATTCTGGCACCGATCGGTGCGTAGCAATTTGAAACGTTACAAATTCGACAGTGTCAAGAACCCATTCACGTCGTCATCTCACCTCCTCAACGCCCTCACCGCTGGAGAGACCGCAATGCGCACCACGGCACTGTCGTTTGGAGGCGAAAATGAAATCGTTTTAAATTTTGCTCGCGAATTCTTGCCGACGAGGCTTGCGGAGGTTAGGCTCACGCGTCTTTCATCGTGCGAAGAATTGTCAGAGTGCCCAAAATCAAGACTGAGAGCGCCAGAAGCCATCCCCGCAAGGCCACGGCCGGCAAAGCCACGTTGAAGACGATCGCCGAAGCGGCGAACCTTGCCGTCACCACCGTGTCGAGGGCGCTCGCCGGCGACCCGCTGATCAGCAGCACGACGCGCGAGAGGGTGCGCGAGATCGCCGACAGCATGGGCTACATGCCGGACCGCGCGGCTCAGCGACTGAAGACCGGTAAGACGAACGTGATCGGCGTCCTTCTTGATCAGCATGAGGAAATCCTCGGTTTCGGAACATCCCTGCTCTACGGGGTCACCAAGGCGCTGAAAGGCACGCCCTACCACCTGATCGTGATGCCCAACTTTCTCGATACCTCGAATGTCGAAGCCGTCGAGCACATCGTGCGCAACAATCTCGCCGACGGCATCATCTTCACCCGGACCGAGGTTCTCGACCCGCGTGTCAGGTTGCTGATCGAGAAGGACTTTCCCTTCGTCAGCCACGGCAGGACCGAATTCACCACCCCGCATCCGTTCGTCGACTACGACAATTACGCCTTCGCCTACGAGGCAGCACGCCGCCTGATCGCCAAGGGGCGCCACAAGCTGACGATCATCCTCCCGCCGAAGCATCTCACCTTCAGCCAGCACATGTTGCATGGCTTCATGACCGCGGTGCGCGAGGTGGGTGTCGCCTACGAGCTCGCCGAAGGCATCACGCTCGATTCCACAGCCGGCATGGTACGGGATTATTTCCGGACGCGGCTGCAGCGGCCCGATCCCCCCGACGCGCTGATCTGCCCCGGCGAAGTCTCCGCCATGGCGGCGACCACCGGGCTTTCCGACGGTGGCTGGACGCTCGGACGTGAATACGACATCGTCGCCAAGCAGACCTCGCGGCTCCTGTCCGACATCCAGCCGGGCGTCGAGGCGATCTACGAGGATCTCACCGCCGCGGGCGAGCATCTCGGGCGCCTGCTGCTGAAGCGGATCGACGGCACGGATGTCGAGAAGCTGCAGGTGATCCTCAGCTGACGGCGGGCGTCCAGTTCGACACCGGTTGCGGGCTCTGGGTTCGACGGTCATCGGAATGTCCTCACGTCCTGACCCAGTTCGGCCGGGTACGCCCCACCCGCATGACGACCGACTTGATCTCGAGGAATTCCTCGAGGCCGTAGCGGCCGTTTTCTCTTCCCTGACCGCTCTGCTTGTAGCCGCCGAAGGTCACTTCGGGGAAACCGTCCATCCAGGTGTTGGTCCAGACCGTGCCCGCCTCGGCGCGGCGCGCGAAGGCAAGGCAGGTGTGGACGTTCTCGCTCCATACGCCGGCCGAAAGACCGTAGGCGGCATCGTTGGAGAGCGCAATCGCCTCGTCCAGCGTGCGGAAGGTGAGCACCGAGAGCACCGGCCCGAAGACCTCCTCGCGGGCGATCGCCATGTCGGTGGTCACGCCGGTAACCACAGTCGGCGCGAAGAACCGGCCCGGCAGGCCGGGATGCGAAACAGGTGCGCCCCCGAGCTTGACCCTTGCCCCCGCCGCCAGTGCATCCGCAACATAGCCGGCGATCTTCTCCTGGTGAGCCTGCGAGATGATCGCGCCAACCTGCGTTTCGGGGTTGAGCGGATCGCCGAAGGCCACCTTCTTCGAAAGCGCCACGACCTTCTCGACGAGCGCCTCGGCAATATCCTCGTGGACGATGATGCGGCTGCCGGAATTGCAGCATTCGCCGGCGTTGAAATAGACGCCGAAGGTGATCGCGTCGGCGGCACTCTCGAGGTCCGCATCGGGAAAGACGACCTGCGGGTTCTTGCCGCCGAGCTCCAGTGCCACCTTCTTCAGTGTCGTTGAGGCCGCCGCCGCGATTGCCTTGCCGACGGCGGTCGAGCCGGTGAAGCTCACCATGTCGACATCAGGATGCTCGGCCATCAGCGCGCCGACCGGCTGGCCGAAGCCGAGCACGATGTTGACGACGCCCGCCGGCAAGCCGGCTTGAAGCAGAAGTTCGCCGAGCATGACCGTCGTCGACGGCGTCATCTCCGACGGCTTGACCACGCAGGTGCAACCGGCGGCGAGCGCGAAGGGCAGCTTCTGGCTCAGTATCCAGAAGGGGAAGTTCCACGGCGTGATGATCGAAACGACCCCGATCGGCTCCTTCAACACCATGGCAAGCATGTCCTCGCCGAGCGAATTGTGACTGTCGCCATGCATCGTCCGGGCGAGCGCCGCCGCGTAGCGCCAGAGATCGGCCGCGCCGGCGATCTCGCCGCGCGCCTGGCTGATCGGCTTTCCGCTTTCAAGCGTCTCAAGGAGAGCCATCCGCGCGACATTGGCTTCGATCAGGTCGGCGACTTTCAGGAGGAGCGCCGCGCGCTCCTTGCCGGAACTGCGGCTCCAGCGCCCGTCGTCGAAGGCCTTGCGTGCTGCGCCGATTGCGGCTTCCGTCTCTGCCCGATCGGCGCGGGCTGAGCGGCTGACGAGAATGCCGTGCGAGGGCGAGGCTCGGTCGAAGGTCTCGCCGTCGAGGCTCTCTCTCCAGATGCCGTCGATCAGGTGCCGGCCCTCGAAGGGGGCTTTCGGCAAGGTTGCCTCGACGGCGGCGGTCATGGTCATGTCGCTCATGGTCACTGTCCCGAAAAGACCGGTTTGCGTTTGTCGCGGAAGGCCGTGACACCTTCGTTGCGGTCGGCGCTGGCCGCAATCGCGGCGCTTCCCAGCGCCTCGATCATTGCCGCCTGATCCTCGCCGCAGCCGGCATGAATCATGAACTTGGCGACCTCGACGGCCCGCGGCGAGAGGTCCGCTACCTTTGCCGCGATCTCGACGGCCGCCTGGCGAGGATCATCGGCGATCTCCGCGACGAAACCGAATTGCAGGGCGCGCTCGGCACTGATGCGCCGCCCGAAGAGCGCCATTTCCTTGATGACAGCTTCCGGCAGCAGACGGGCAAGCCGCTGCGTGCCCGACCAGCCGGGCACGATGCCGACATGGGCCTCGGGAAGGGCGAGCGTCGCCTTCGGCGCCATCACCCGGATGTCGCAGGCGGCCGCAAGCTCCAGCCCGCCGCCGAAGGCATGGCCGGAAATCACGCCGATCACCGGTTTTGCCAGCCGGGCAAGCCGGTCGAAGATCCGGTGTCCCTCGCGAACCCAGTGGCGGGCGAATTCCGCCGGCGAAAGTTCCCCCCAGGCATTGATGTCCGCCCCGGCGCAAAAGGCACGCTCTCCTTCCGCCGTTACCATCAGGCAGGTGATGTCCGCCCGGCGCTCGACGATGTCGAGATGCCCGGCGAATTCCTGCAGCATGGCCAAGGTGAAGGCGTTGAGCTTGGCCGGATTGTCGAGCCGGATCTCGGCGAGCCGACCGTGGATCTCGAAATGAACCGTACTCATGGCGTCCACCCCATTGGTGCCTCGGACAGCAGCCTGCGGTCGATGGTCACCGCATCCGGGGCGACGCGGACACGTCCTTGCGAGGCGTTGACGATATCCCGCTCCGGCTCGATACCGGGCATGATCTCGGTGGCCACGAGACCATCCCCGGTCAGCCGCATGACACAACGCTCGGTAACATAGAGCACGTCCTGCCCCTCCGCCCGGGCACGCAGGCCGGAGAAGGTCACATGCTCGACTTTGTCCACCATCTTGGTGAACTTACCCGGCTTGGCGACGCGGATGCCCTCACCGGTGAGCTGCACCTCCGCACCCGCCTCGAACCAGCCGGAAAAGACGATCTTGCGCGCCTGTGCGGTGATGTCGACGAAGCCGCCGCAACCGGCCGTGAGATAGGGCTTCTTGCCGAGCTTCGAGACGTTGACGTTGCCCTCGACATCGACCTCGAGGAAGGAGAGGAACGAAACATCGAAACCGCCGCCCTGGAAATAGATGAACTGCTGCGGCGACGGCACGAAACCGTCTGCGTTGGAGGCGCAGCCGAAGGCGAAGTCGGTGAGCGGCATGCCGCCGACGGCACCCTGTTCGATCGCCCAGGTCACCGCATCCGGATGACCTTCCTCGAGAAGGATGCGCGGCACCTGCGCGCTGATGCCGAAGCCGAGATTGGCGGTCATGCCACGCTTCAGCTCGAGTGCCGCCCGGCGCGCGATCACCTTCTCGACACCGTGCTCGGCAAGCTTGAAGCTCGACCAAGGCCGCATGATCTGGCCGGAGATCGCCGGATCGTAAGGCGTCTCGCAGGTCTGCTTCTGGTCTGGATCGATAACCACGAGGTCGACGAGGTGACCCGGCACCCGCACGTCGTGCGGCCTGAGACTGCCGGCAGCCGTCATGCGCTGCACCTGCGCGATCACGACGCCACCGTGGTTGCGCACGGCGATCGCCTGTTCCAGGCCGCCGAGATAGGCGCCCTCGTGCTCGTAGGTGAGGTTGCCGCGCTCGTCGGCCGTCGTCGCCCGCAGGATGCAGACGTCCGGCACGATATTCGGAAAGTGCAGCCAGGTTTCGCCGGCAAACTCCACCCGCGCGACGATCGGGCGGGCGGCGGCCTTCGCGTTCATGGCGCAACCCTCGCGCCGGGGATCGACGAAGGTGTCGAGACCGATACGGGTGAGGACACCCGGCCTGCGGGCGGCCGCCTCACGATGCATGTCGAACATGATGCCGGAGGGCACGTTATAGGCCTCGATGCGATCCTCGACGATCATCTTCCAGATCTCGGGCATCGGCAGGTTCGACGGGCCGGACGGATAGGAGCCGGCGAGAACGCGGCTGATCAGGCCGTCCTTGGCGATGTGGTCGATGCCCTTGACGCCGTACATGTCGCCGGCAGCGATCGGATGCAACATGGTCAGGCCGCGCGGATGGCCCTCGTCGTCGAAACGTTTTCCGAGCGCTTCCAGAACGAGATCGGGGCAGCCGAGGGCGGAGGAGGACGAGACGGTGACCACCGCCCCGTCGGGAATGCGCGCAACGGCTTCTGCCGCCGAAACGAGCTTGCTCATTTGGCGCCCCCATAGTCGACGTCGACGGCGGCACCCGTCAGCGCGGCCTCGCGAACGGCAAACGCGAACGCAAGCGACTTGACGCCATCCCAGCCGGTCGCCGCCGGCTCGCCACGCCCTGCGGCAGCCGCGTGGAAGCGCCGTACCCCTTCGCCGTAAAGATCGTGGGGATCGTAAGGGACCGGCTCACGGCCGGCCGCGGTGACGAGTTCGATCTCGCCGACCGGGTTCTGCGTCATCACACCCCTCGCGAAGATGGAGCCTTCGGTACCGTGCACTTCGAGGCCGGTCCCGGCAAAGGGATGGGTGAAGCTCTCGTGGCTCATCACCATCACGCCGGAGGGCATCGTCCAGACGGACATGACCGAATCCTCGACACCCTTTCCAAGCCCCGATGCGGCCATCCGGGCGACCACCGTCTTCGGATCCTCGCCCGTCAGGAAGCGGACGACATCCGCATCATGCACGGTGATGTCGGGGATGACGCCGCCGCCGGCCGCGGGAGAATTGATGCGCCATCCCTGCAGGTTCTCCGGCAGGTGGACGGCGTGATGGACCCGCAGCGACAGCACCCGTCCGATCCGCCCTTCCCGGATCAGGGACTGGACGGCACGATGACTACCCGAGCAGCGGAGATGATGATTGGTCGCGAAGGCAACGCCTTTCTCCTCCGCCGCACGCACCATCGAGACGGCATCGGCAAGCGACATCGCCAGCGGCTTTTCGCAGAGAACGTGCTTGCCTGCCGCAATCGCAGCCAGGGCCTGCGGCAGATGCTTCTCGTTGGTGGTGGAGATGTAGACGGCATCGACGTCGGGATCGGCTACCGCCTCCTCGACGCTGGTGCCGGAAAGGGGAATGGCATGGGCCGCGGCAAAGGCGGCGCCGCGCTCGGCCGATGCGCTCGCCACGCGGACGATCTCGCCGCCCTCGGCCCGCAAAGCCCGGATCATATACTGCGCGGCGATAGTGCTCGCCCCGATCAGCGCCCAGCGCATCTCCGTCCTCCCTGATCGAATTTAGATCGTTCCAATTTTTATATGGAACGTTCCAAATGTTGTCAACGAGGAAAATCGCACGAAAGAGGTCGCGATTGCGTCAGGAGGTTCGCCGCTCGTCGGGCTCGCCCGCCGGCAACGAATGGCCGACCGGGGCAACCGTCGCCCGTTCACACGATGGGCAACGGCGGTGGCGCTATCCGCCTATTGCCTCGCGGTGCGCCGGCTATCCGCACTTGCGGCTTCCGGCCCGTTACGCTCCGCCATCGCCCGGACAAGGAGCAGCATGACGAGGGCCTGTCCGTAAGGCGCCGGGACGTTGGGGATCTGCCGGTAGAAATCGAGCGTATGCCCCATCGGTGTTCCGTCAGAGACTTCGAGCACGATCCCGCTGTCGTCGATGCGCTCCAGCACTGCTTCCAGCGCCTTGTCGGCGGTTGGCTTCAGCCCTGCATCCAGCAGGCCGAGGTCGATACCGCGCAGGATGCCGTAGGCGATCGCCGCCGTGGCGGACGTCTCCTCCGGCGAACCTGGGTCGCAAACCAGGGTGCAGAACATGCCGTTGTCGCGCTGGTGGGCGGCAAGCGTCCTCACCTGCGACCGCAGCACGAACGTGAGGTGCCGCCGCAAATGGTCCGGCACGTGGGAGACGAGACTGAAGAGCTCCGGGATCGCAACGGTGATCCAGGAATTGCCCCGTGCCCAGAAAGCCCTGGCAAAATTGTGCCGGCCGTTGAAGGTCCAGCCGTGATACCAGAGGCCCGTCACCGGATCGGCGAGATAGCGTTCGTGAACGAGAAACTGGTAGAATGCTTCCTCAATCCAGTCCTGCCGGCCGAAACGCTCACCGGCGCGGGCGAGAAAGAGGCACGTCATGAACAGCGTGTCGTCCCAGAGTTCGCCGTCATTCATCCGCTCTTTCACGACGTGTTGGAAACCGTCGTCTTCGGTACGCGCGAGCTTCGTCATCAGCCAGTCGGCCCAGTCCCGGACCAGCGCCTCCCAGTCCGGACGATCGACGTGGTCGATCAGCACACTGAGCGGCAGCATCGGAGAAGAGGAATTGACCTGGCGCGGCGGCAGCCCGCGGCCGATCTGCCACTCGTACCAGCGCGCAATCGCCTCGATGAGCGAGCGGTCGCCGACCGCCTCGGCATGGCGGATCAGCCCGTAGATGCCCACGCCGACCTCCCAGTCCCATTCATCGAACTGCAACTGGTAGGCGCCATCGGGCGCGGTGACCGTCTCGTTGATTCCCTTCAGGCGGGCAAGGCCCAGCGCAACACGGGAGAGAGTCTCGGAAAGTAGCTCGGGCTCGATCAACATCGGCGATCCTGTCACAAGAGAAAACGGTCAGAAGGAATAGGCGTCGAAATGCCGGACGGCGGGGTCGATGCTTCGGTTGGGGAAGACGTAAGGCTTGCCGTCGGCCGTCAGTCCCTCATCCCAATCGAGGGCGAGCGCAGTTTGGCCCGGCCGATCGAGAACAAGCCGACCGGCCGCGTCGAACGATACGGAGACACTGGTGAGGTGGTCCCGGAAGGCCGCGAAGTCCGCCGGACTGGAGCCTTCCCCGACCAGTGCCACCCAGCCGCAACGACGACCTTCGGCGCGGAACTCGATGCCGGCGCCCGGGCTTGCGGTGATCGCTTCGATCGGGCTCGTCGCCAAAAGTCCGGCGAAGCCCCGCCCTGCCCTGAGCACGATCCACTTACCAAGGCGCTCGACCGCATCGAAGGCATCGGACTGGACATAGGCATGTGTGAAGGACTGGCGGGGATTCTCGCCGAGGTCGAAGAGCAGCATCGCGACGTTTTCGTACTGTGCCACGCGCGGCAGCGAACCGTTGCCGGCCCAGTAGGAAGGGCGCTGGTTGCCCCAGGGATCGTCCTCGCCGGGATGGTTGATCCAGGCACGGGCAAAGGGATCGGCGGCGAAGCGCAGGTCGACGACATGCTGCTGATGTCCGCGGCCGCCGGGCTTGCCGTCGACCATCGACGACAATTGGACCGCGGCCGTCTTGTACAGTGCCAGCCGCGCCGCCTCGTGGTGACCCTGCACGTAATGCGCCGCCAGCGCCCTGCCGGGCTCGGGCTCCACGATGGCATAGGCCGCTTCGGGGGGCTCGTAGCCACCGGCGCAGAACATCGGTAGCGCCGCCACGCCGTCGTTCAGCCAGCCCTTCCCGAAGGCGACGGTGGCAAAAGGCGCAAGCTCCGTCAGCGGCCCGGCGCGCAGCTCCTTGTCGTAAGCACGCCCCATGGTGCCGGCAGGGACACCAGCCAGGGTGTGCAGCCCGATCATCAGCATCAGCCGGTCGAGCAACGCCCGTGCGCGCACCTTGATGGCGCCGTCACCCAGATGTTCCAGCGCCAGCAGGCCGATGAAATCGATGGGGTAATAGGCGGCGGAGTTCCATTCCGCGAGCCCGTGACGTTCGACGGAATCGAACCATTTCGAAAGCCGTTCCTCGCCCAGGCGGGCCTGTTCGCTGCCTCTGCGCCCGGAACAGGTGAAGGTTTCCTCCGGCAGCAGGCGGCCGGCCAGATACTGGGAGACATGGAAGCAGAGCGCATGGTTCTCGCTCCAGAACCACATGACGTCGTTGCCTGGCTCGTCGACCCAGTAGCGATAGCCGAGAGCCGCCCGCCGGATCTCGCGACGGGTCGCCTCGGGCAGACCGTCACGATAATCCGAGTAGAACCAGAGCAGCGGAACCATCACGAAATCTGAGCAGTCACGGCGCTCGTCGACGACGGCCAGCGTGTCGGCGACGATCGCGTGAACCGTCGCATCCGCCGGCCGGCCGCTTGCCATCATGGCAATCGCACGGCCTATCCGCGCCTCACCGTTGGCGGCGGCGTAATCGAGCGCCATTGCCTTGCGCTCTGCCAGCGGCCGATCCGAAAGATCGCGGAACGGGGCGGAGAACGTTGCGAACGCGATGTGTCGGGTGACCCGGTTGTCTCCGACGGAGAAGGTGAGGTCGAGCGGGTGATAGCCGTCGGCAAGCGCATCCGCACCGGGCAACTCGATGATGGTTGAGCCCGCCGCCAGCACGCCGTGCGCATCGAGCAGAGGCGGCTTGTCGCTCATGTGGACGCTCGGCAGGATGCGGCCGCGCACGGTGACGTCAATGCTCGCCGGCCGCCCCACCCTGAGCCGCAGCCGTCCGTCGCGTACATGCAAGGGGTCCGGCCGCACCTCCGCCGCGAGGTCCTTCAACAGCCCGACCGTCGCGCCCGACATCTCCACCGGCAGCCGCGCCGTGAGCGTATCGGGACCGAGCAACGTCAGCTCGAAATACCAGAGCGCGTCGCGCTCGGCGAGTTCCTCGGTGAGCACCACCACTTCGGAACCACCGGCCTTCAGCGGCAACCGGATTTCGGTTTCGGATTCCCTGTTGCGGCGGAAGGGCTCGAACACCGCGCACTCGACGCCATCCACCCAAATCCGCACGCCGCCGCAAGTGGTAAGGCGGAACGCATGATCTCCAGGACGCGCCGGGACGAGTTCGGTCTTCAGCCACCGGGCGAGGCGCGTCGGGCGATGCCAAAAACCGGAGAATTCGACCCGCCGGTTGAAACCGGGAAGGTAGAGCCCGTCGATCTCGAAATGGTGCCGGAAGGCTACTCGGCGGGTCTCGAGCTCCCGCCACAGCGCCACCCGGCATGGCAGGTCGCCGACATCGACGAAGCCGTTGATGAACTGGTAGTTGACCCGATCTTCTGCAAGCGCAGGCTCGCCCGGATAGAGACGGGCCTCGACCGGCGACATGGCCCAGGCGGTCACCGTCTCGCCCGGAGCAACGGTAAAGTCCGTAGCGGACATGGTTTCAGCGAAGCGCGGCGCGGTCATGACGACACCTCGGGACACGACGGCAGATCCGGCAGGCTGAGCTCGATCCGCTCGAGGAGCTCCGGCAGTTTCCAGATGTGCGAGATGGTGAAGAGCGGGCGCTCACGGCGCAGACGCGGCGCGTGACTGCGCCGTGCCGACCAGGAGAGAAACACACTCATCATGCCGAAGCGATTGGCGCCGAGAACGTCTCGCTCGAGATTGTTGCCGACCATGATACTGCGAATCCGGTCCGCGTCGGTGAGGCCGAGTGCCTCCATCGCCGCGGAGAACATTTTCTCCGAGGGCTTCAATTCGCCAACGTCGCCGGAAATGACGTGGGCTTCGAAGCGCTCCCACAGGCCGTATGCACCGAGGACGTTCTCGAAGGTTGCGCGCGGCCCATCAGCGACCAGAGCGAGCCGGTAACCGCTACGCGAAAGCTGCTCGACCACCTCGCCCGCTCCCGGCATGAGCGCAGCCTTCACCACAACCTCCGTCCCCGGGATCTTTTCCTCCGTCGCCTCGTCGACCAGGGTGTCGCCGCAATCGAGGAAGACGGCGGCAAGATGGGGAACAGTCGCCGGCAGCGCCGCGACAAGGGACGATACCTGCCGGGGAATCCACGCCTCGAGCTGCGACCAGGGCACCAGTGCCAACCCCTCGCCGGCATCGCTGTCCCGGCCGAAGCGCCAGGCGGGCGTGAAACGCATGCGCTTCAGCTTCAGCGTGGCGAGCCGGTTTTCGAGCGCGCTCGCGCCGATCAGTCCGCGGTCGGAAAACCGGTTCGACAGATGGACGCCCTGTGCGCCGGCAAAGGCGCCGCACATGCCCTCGATCAGCAGACCGGCTTTCGCTCGCATCTCGCCCGGATCCGCCCAGTGCGCGTGCTTTCCCGGTTCGAGATAGAGGACCGGCCGCGACCCTTCGACGGGCAATGAACCGTCCGGCCGCGTCATTGTGCGCCGCGCACCGTGACGCGAGGCCTCCACCTTCACCAGCCGCCCGGCCGCATCGACATGCACCCAGACATGCTCGAGATCGTAAAGGTGCTGGATGTCCCAGTCGTACCAGATCGCATACTCGATCACGCAGTCCGCAACCGGCCGGATCGTGAATTTGGAGGAGACGGACTGCATCTCGCCCCGATAGACGGCGTAGCCGGCCGCGAGCGGGCGGAACGGTTCTCGGTCGTCGAGCCTCAAGAGCGGACGATGTCGCCCGGCGAGTGCGAGATCGGGGTCCTCGGTCGATCCCGTGAGCGCGACAGGCATGGTGGAGAGAACATTCATGCCGCGGGCACCCCGGTAAGTTCGAGGTTTTCCGCGTGGTGGCAGCGTGCCTGCCGGCCCGGCAGCACGGTCCGGAGCTCGGGGATCTCCGTGCGGCAACGTTCGTCGGCATAGGCACAGCGCGGATGGAACGGGCAACCGGAGGGAACGTTCATAGCATCGGCGATCTCGCCCTTGAGGGGCACGCGCTTGCGCGTGCGGTTGCCGCGCGGGTCGGGTTGCGGGACGGCCGCAAGCAGGGCCTCGGTATAGGGATGCAAGGGTCTTGCAAACAAGGCATCGGTCTCGCCGACTTCCATCAGGCGGCCGAGATACATGACGCCCACCCGGTCGGAAATATGCTCGACCATGCCGAGATCATGGGTGATGAAAAGATAGGTGAGGCCGAACTGCTCCTGCAGGTCCTGCATCAGGTTGATGTTCTGCGCCGCGACCGACACGTCGAGTGCCGAGACGGCCTCGTCCGCGGCGATGAAACGCGGCTGCAGCGCGAGCGCCCGGGCAATCCCGATCCTCTGGCGCTGGCCACCGGAAAAGGCGTGCGGGTAGCGTGAGGCGTATTCGGGGCGAAGGCCGACGAGCTGCAGCAGTTCCGCGACCCGGTCGGCAATCTCCGCCCGCGTGCCGACGCCATGGATCACCAGCGGTTCCCCGACGAGGTCGAGCAGCGTCATGCGCGGATCAAGCGAGGAATAGGGATCCTGGAAGATCATCTGCATCTCGCGCCGGATCTGCCGGAGCTCGCGATCGGAGAGGCTGGTGATGTCGACCACCTCTCCGTTCTCGCGCCGGAAGAGGATCTCGCCGCCGGTGAGATCGTAAGCCCTGAGGATCAGCCGGGCGATCGACGACTTGCCGGAACCGCTCTCGCCGACCAGACCGAAGGTCTCGCCCTTGCGGATGTCGAAGGAGATGTCGTCGACCGCCTTGACGGTCGCGATCTCGCGATGCCGCCAGCCGCCGAAGACCGGGAAGTGCTTCTTCGCACCGCGGACGGAGATCAGGACCTCGTCATCCATCGAGAGTGCCTTTGTGGCTTGGAACGTCATTCGGCGGCCTCCGGAAGAACCTCGCCGGCAAGATGGCAGCGCGCCACCTGCCCGCTCGGAAACCTTGCCTCAGGCGGCACGACGACATCGCAGCGGCCGGCGACCGCATGGTCGCAACGCGGATGGAAGGAGCAACCCTGCGGCACGCTGTACGGGTCCGGAACCGAGCCCCGGATCGTGCGCAGGCGCCGCGTCTTCTCCCCGCCGAGCCGCGGGATCGAACGCAGCAGAGCCTGGGTATAGGGATGCTTCGGCTCGTAGAAGATCTCGTCGACGGTGCCCGTCTCGATCACCCGGCCGAGATACATCACTGCGACACGGTCGGCGATATCCGCCACCACGCCGAAATTGTGGGTGATGAAGACGATCGCCATGCCGAGTTCCTGCTGCAGGGATTTCAGGAGGTGCAGGATCTGGGCCTCGGTGGTGACGTCGAGCGCCGTGGTGGGCTCGTCGGCGATCAGCAGTGTCGGATCGCAGGCAAGCGCCAGCGCAATCATTGCCCGTTGGCGCATGCCGCCCGACAAATGGTGCGGATAGCGGTCGACGATGTCGTGCGGCCGCGGCATCTGCACCTTCGCGAGCAACTCGATCGCCCGCGCCCGCGCTTCGGCTTTCGACACCTTGCGATGCAGCATGACCGTACGCATGATCTGCGTCCCGATCGTGTGCACCGGCGACAGCGCCGTCATCGGCTCCTGGAAAACCATGCCGATCTCGCCGCCGCGCAGGCTCCTCATGGTCCGGCTCTGGCGATGCTCGGCGGAAATCAGCACCTCGCTGCCATCCTTGCGGCGAAACCGGACACTGCCGCCGGCGTCGACCGCATTGGCGGCCGTCAGCCGCATGATCGAACGCGCGGTGACGGACTTGCCCGAGCCGCTTTCCCCGACGATGCCGAGCACCTCGCCCTTGTCGACGTGGTAGGAAACGCCGTTGACCGCCCTGACGACACCGTCCCGGGTCGGGAAATGCACGGCCACATCGTCGAGCTCCAGGAGACGGCCCGGAGGCATGGGGTTATGAGAAGTATTCGAAGACTGTGACATGGCTGCTATCCGTCAATGGCCGTATGGGTCGGCCGCGTCGCGAAGGCCATCACCGATGAAATTGAAGGCGAGCACCACGAGAACGACCGCCGCACCCGGCGCGAGAAGCCACGGAGCGAGCGAAATGGTGCGCAAGTTCTGGGCGTCCTGCAGCAGCACGCCCCAGCTCACGACCGGCGGGCGAAGTCCGAGGCCGAGAAAGCTGAGCGCCGTCTCGCCGAGGATCATCTCCGGGATGGCGAGCGTGACGGCCGCGATGATGTAGCTGGTCATGGCCGGGAGCATGTGCCGGGTAACGATGCGATACTCCGAAGCGCCCGCGAGCCGGGCGGCCATGACGTAGTCTTCCGATTTCAGCGACAGGAAACGGCCACGAACGACCCGCGCGAGATGTGTCCAGCCGATCAGCGACAGGATGATGGTGATCAGCACGTAGACGAACAGCGGATCCCAGTTGATCGGCAGCGCGGCGGCGAGCCCCATCCACAGCGGAATTGTCGGGATCGACCGGATGAATTCCATGAGCCGCTGGATCGCTGCATCGATCCACCCGCCGTAATAACCGGAGACGGCACCGAGCGCGAGACCGAGGACAAAGGAGAAGGCGACGCCGATCAGCCCGGCGGAAAGCGTCACGCGGGCGCCATAGAGAAGGCGGCTGAAGAGATCGCGTCCGAGGGAGTCCGTCCCCATGAGATTGATCTTCTGGCGGCGGTCGTCGACCCCGAAGAAATGCAGTTTCGTTTCGACGAGACCGAAAAACCTGTAGGTCTCCCCTTCGACGAAGAAGCGGATCGGCAGCACCTTGCTTCGATCCTCCACGTAGATCACCCGGGCGGTCTCCGGGTCACGGGAGCGCTTCACCGCATAGATGAAGGGGCGCTGCAGCTGCCCCTCGTGCAGGACGCGAACCATGCTCGGCGGCGTGAAGGTATTGATGCGGTTGATCGTGTTCGGCGTGTATGGCGACATAAAGTCGGCAAAGATTGCGAGAAAGCCGAGGCAGACCATGAAGACAAGCGAGACCACCGCCAGCCTATGCTGGCGGAAACGCCACCAGACGAGCCTCCAGGGCTTGGCGGTGTAGCTCGCGTCGGCCTTGGCCTCGTCCAGAACCGCAAGGGGCGGGGACTCGATGAGCATGTCTGTCGTGGGATAGGTGCCGGTATCGGTCATTTGCACCTCATGAGAACCGGATGCGCGGATCGGACAGCGCCAGCAGAATGTCGGAGAGCAGCGTGCCGATGACGGTAAAGACGCTCAGGATCAGGATGAAACTGCCGGCCAGATACATGTCCTGCATCTTGAGCGCCTGCAGGAGAAGTGGACCGGTCGTCGGCAGGTTGAGCACCACGGCCGTGATCACGTCGCCGGAAAAGAGGGCCGGCAGCGCCCAGCCGACGGTGGAGATGAACGGATTGAGGGCGATGCGAACCGGGTAGCGCCATACGACCGTGCGCTCGCCGAAACCCTGCGCATAAGCAGTTTCCACGTAGGGCTTGCGCAGTTCGTCCAGCATGTTCGCCCGCATGACGCGGATCAGCCCCGCCGCCCCGCCCGTCGCCAGGACGAGCAACGGGATCCAGATGTGCGAGAACATGTTGACGATCTTCGGAAGGTCCCACGGCTGTCCCTCGAACTGCGGGGATACGAGCCCGCCGACGTCGAGGTTCAGCCAGATATAGGTCATCCACATGAGAACCAGGGCCAGCAGGAAATCGGGAATGCCCTTGCCGAGAAAGCCGAAGACGGTGAACACGTAGTCGAACACCGAATACTGCCGCGTCGCGGAATAGACGCCGACAGGTATGGCGATCAGCCAGGTGAAGACCATGCTGAGCGTCGAGATCAACAGGGTGAGGCCGAGGCGCTCCCATATGAGATCGCCGACGGCGGCGTTCCACTCGAGCGACCGCCCGAAGTCGCCACGAAGGACAATGTTGGAAATCCATCGCCAGTATTGCACCAGCAGCGGGTCGTTCAGCCCATACCGGGCCCGCATCAGCGCCTCCTCGGTTTCGCTGATGAAGTCGCCGCTGTTTCGAAGCTGGGCGGCATAGGCGGTCACGAAATCACCCGGCGGCAGCTGGATGATGACGAACGAAATGAACGAGACGAAGATCAATGTGGGGATAGCCCACATGGAGCGCGTGACAACATACTTCAGCACGACGCCACCTCCTGTTCCCAACACGTCGCCCGGTCGCCGACATCCTTCCGCCGGATGGTGACCGGGATTCTCCCCGGGGTCTGGGACAGGGACCGCCGACACCTTTCGAGCCGGCGGCCTGCCGTGATCTCCCGCGAACCTTCCGCCTATTGCGCCATCCACATCCGCTGCGTGGCGCCAAGACCGATGCCACGTGTGATGTCGTCCTCGATGAGGTCGTCGGGGAAGTTCTTGAAGTTGTTCTTCACGACCGAAATGGCCGGCAACTCACCCACGACGCCGATGACCCAGCCTTGCGTGACAAAAGTCTTGATCAGGTCGTTGAGCGCTGCATCCGCTTCCTTGCGATCGGCAGCCTTGCCGGCTTTGTCCCAGTCGGCAAAGAGCGTGCGGATCGGATGGTCGGCCGGCGGCTCGATGCCGGAGGCCCCCTTGGTCGTGTACCAGATGTAGTACTGATGAGCGTAGGAATCGTTGCCCATCATGATGCGCGGGTCGGCCGCGACGACCGACAGGCGGTCGAACGGATACCATTGCATCTGGAACTCGTTGTTGTCGCGATCGGCGTCCCACTGGGTACGGTCGATGATCCGCGGCAACAGCTCGACGCCGATGTCCTTGTAGTTGGCGGCGACGATTTCCATGGTCTTCGGGCCATTCGAATGCTCCATCTCCACGACGATCGACAGGCGCTTGCCGTCGGGGCGCAGACGGAAACCGTCGCCGTCCCGCTTGTCGAGGCCGATACCGTCGAGAAGCGCATTCGCCTTGTCCGGATCGTATTCGGTCCAGTGCTTTTCCAGCTCCGGATCGAAATTCGGTGAACCGGAGACAGGCGAGGCCTGGCGCGCTTCCGCAAGGCCCGAGAAGATCAGCTCGTTCACTGTCTCGCGGTCGATTGCGATGCTCAGCGCCTCGCGGAAATCGGAGGTTTCGAACAGGCCGCGCAGCACCTCGTCCTTGACGTTGAGGTTCGGCACGAGCGACCACGTCTGCGCCTGCGTCCAGCGGTGGACCTTGTAGCCACCCTTGGCCTCGTTCTCCTTATAGAAGGTGAAGTCCTGCGGCTCGACATAGCGCATCTGCATGTCGATCTGCCCCTGGACGATCATCAGGTTGAACGCCTCCTGATCACTGAACAGCTTGTGCGAGATGCGATCGATATAGGGCAGCTGGTTGCCGGCCTGGTCGACGGCGTAATAGTATGGGTTCCGCACCATGGTCACGACATCGCCCGGAGCGGGCTTCTCGATCTTCCATGCGGTGACCACCGGCAGGTCCGGGTTCTGCCACCAGGCGGTCGCGGCACCCTTCGAGCCCCAGAGATCCGTCCACTTCTCCACGCCGAACTTCGTGGCCGCCGCCTTCAGCTCGTCCTCGGAGGCATATTTGTTGTTGAACTGCTTCAGATAATGCTTGGGGAAAAGGAAGCTCGGACGGTCGAGGCTCGGATCGCCGGTGGAGTCCTTCGCGAGAATCTCGAGGAAATAGACATACGGCTCGTCGAACTTCACCTTGAAGGTCTGCTCGTCGACGATTTCCAGCTTCATCGGCTTGCCGCCCGGCGCCAATGTCTGGTCGATCGAAGGCAGGATGTCCTTGTTCATGAAGACGTCTTCATACCAGAAGCGGACGTCCTCGGTGGTGACGGGCTCGCCGTCGGACCACTTGAGACCCTTCAGCAGCGCGAAAGTGAATTCGCGCGAATCCTCGCTCACGGAGTAGGACGAGATGTAACCCGGAACGAGCTCCAGCGGCCCGCCCGGCTTCTGCGACCACTTGACGACGCGCTCTTCCATCAGCTTCGTCGGTCCCCAGCGGTCGCCCGGCCCCTTGTAGGCGCGCTGCCAGTTGCCGCCGTACTTGCCGACCTCTGCGACCTGCAGAACCGTCGGCTTTTCCGGGAGACGCTGCTCGACGGGCGGCAGCTTGCCCGCCTTCACCTGTTCCGCAAGCATCGGCGATTCCTGGAACGCGAAGGCCGACCCCGCGAGGCACGTCGCCATCAATACACCAAGAGAAGATGCGAAAATATTTTCATTGAAAATCATGCCAACCTCCCAGTTCAGCAAACGGAGCCGCGATCCCTCTTTTTTCTCGCGATATCGCCGTATATCGGACGATCGTGTATCGACATCCAAAAATCAAGCTTAAAAATTTTTTCACAAACTCGGCAAAGCCGAGCCGCCACTCTCGCGCTCGATCAAGCGACAGCCGAGTTCGATTCTGGTTGCCGGCTGGTCACGGCCGGCACCCGACAGCCTTTGCTCCAGCGTCTGGACGGTGGCGACCGCCAATGCATCGAGCGGCACCCTGACCGTCGTCAGCGATGGCTGTGTGAGATCACCCGGCGCCACACCGTCGAAGCCGACGACAGCGATGTCGGCCGGGATGCGGAAGCCGAGCGCCTGAAGTTCGGTGAGCGCACCGATCGCGAGATTGTCGGCGGCACAGAAGACGGCGGTAAATCCGTCGAGACCACCCCGCTCCGCCACAAAGGTGCGCAGGGCATCGCGCGCATGCTCAGGCTCATAGCCCTTCGCATAGAGCACCTCCCCGAGATCGATCGGCAATTCATGCTGGAGATAGGCGTCATGAAAGCCGTCGAGCCGGCGCATGATCGTGCTGCGACCGCGCCAGGTCAGGTGCAGTATCCGTCGGTGACCTCTTGAAAGCAGCCATTCGGTCGCGAGCCGGGCACCGTAGCGGTTGGCCGGAGCGACCGTGTCAATGCTCATCGTCGGATCCTCGCCGTTCAGGAGAACGACGGCGATGTCGCTGCCGGCAAGCCCCTTCAGCAGTTTCGGATTATCGTCGAAAACGACGGCAATCGCTTCCGCTTCCGCGGCGCGCGCGCCCGCAAGAATCTCGGCGGCGTTGAGCTGTGGCGCGCCGTTATGGGCGACGATACGGATACCGCGCCGCTCGCATTCCCGCGAAAGCGCAGTCAGCAGCGTCCATGACACGAGATTGATGTCGTTGTGCGGCAGGTTGCCGGGCGGAACCGCGAGATAGAGCGTACTGAGCGAGGCGATGGCGCCCTTGCGCTGGCGCTTCGCGAGATAGCCGAGCTTGCGCGCCGCTTCCAGCACCCGCACGCGCACCTCCTGCGAAATCGGTGCGGTACCGTTCAGGACATGGGAAACCGTGCTGAGTGCAACGCCGGCCTCCCGCGACACATCCTTGATACCGATCTTGCGTTCCGGTCGTCTTTCGAGGGGCACGCACTATTCTCCATAGAACGGATTGGTGAAAAGTCTCGGTTCCTTATCATGCCAGACCTCGTAGCGCACGAAGCGCCCGGCAAACCGCCGGTCGAGGCGGAGCGTCGGACCGTCACCGGCCGGCAGCACCTCCACGACACCGGCCTCGGTGACGCGGCGGATTTCGTCACCCACCGAGAGGCCGGTAAAGGTCACGGAAATCTCTCGCCCGGCGGCAACCTGCGACCCGAAGTCCGGCATTTCATCCGTGGAAGGCTTTGCCATCGTCTCATCGGGCGCAAAGGCGACCACGTTACGGCCCGCCCGCACGGCGGCGAGGATGTCGGACACGGATATCCCCTCCACGCAGAGCCGGTTGGCCGGCCGCCCGTGACGCCTTCGGTTCTTCAGGTGGAAATCGCTGCCGCCGGTTGCCGGAACACGCCGACCGGAAGCCAACAGCTCCTGCCAGAAGGCAAGCCCCTGCTCGTTCATCACCGACCAGTTGCCGTTCCAGATTTCCAGCGCGTCGAAGGCGACGCCGAAACCCGATTGCCAGCGCCCACCGGCCGAATTCTGGAAGGGGTGGTTGATCACGATGGTCGCTCCGTTGGCTCGCGCCTCGGCCATCTTGTCGGCAACGTCACGGGGTGAACGGCAGCGCCAGTCCGCGACCGGACGCGGCACGCCGAGAAAGTTCGTGTGGCCCCAGTAGGAGGTGAGTTCCATCGCCGGGATGACGAGAATGCCGGGGTCGTCCGGCCGGACAGTATTCTGCGTCACGGTATTGTGGTCGGTGATCGCCAAAAAATCGAGGTCCGAGGTGCGCGCACGGTGGATCGCGTCGAGCACGGTGACGCCGCCGTCGGAATGCTCCGAATGGCTGTGCAACTCGCCGACGAGCCAGCGCCGCTGGCGGCCGACCAGGCGGATCTCGACGTCGACCTTGCAGTTCGGTCCGATCTTCACGATGCCCAGCACGACGTGCCACGCGCCCGCAAGCGGGCCCGGCTCGTATCCCGGCGTCGCCCGATCCTCCTCCAGCGTGATGTGACCGCGTTCGGCGCCCGTCCAGCCGCGCATGAGGCCGTTGCGGGCAACACCGAGGTCGATGACGCTGCCGCCACCACCGAACGGAAAGTGATAGCTCACCTCGATCCGCTCTATATCGGATCCGACCTCGAACGGAATTTCGACGAAGGATTTCTCACCGTCCGGGAAGTGGTCGATGGTGGCGGTGATCACGCGGTTCTGTGTGGACATCGATCAGCCTCTCAGCATCAGCGTGGTGATTTCGAAGGGAGCGAAGGCAAGCGTCAGCGCGCCGTCTTCGAGAGCGAGGGGCCGCCCGTCCCGTTCCAGGAGGTCGACCAGTTCCGCAGTCCTGATTGCCGGATCGACCATGATCCGCGCGGTACGGCGCGCGCCTGTCACCTCCCACAGACGAACGATCGTGGCGCCGCCCTCCTCTGCCTGCTTGACGGCCTCGACCGCAATGCCGGGCGTCTCGACCGAGAGAAGCGGCGGTGGCGCCTCGCCGCCCTCGCCACCTTCGACCAGGCGCAGCGGCAGGTTGAAGTCTTCCGCCGCCTCGTGCACCGCCAGCTTGTCACCATCGTGGACCATGACGGCGTAACGGAACCGGTGTTCACCTTGGTCCGCCTCCGGCCAGGGATAGGTCGGGGAACGGAGCAGCGTCAGGCGAATATCCGTACCCTTGGCGTCGTAGCCGTATTTGCAGTCGTTGAGCAAAGCGACGCCGAAGTCCGGTTCGCCGATATCGATCCAGCGCTGCATCGCGCATTCGAACCGCGCACGGTCCCAGGAGGTATTCCGGTGGCTCGCGCGTCGTACATGGCCGAACTGGATCTCCGCATCCACGGCAGCGGTATTGAGATCAAGCGGGAAGGCCGCCTTCACCAGCGTGTTGTGCTCGCGCCAGTCGATGAAACAATCAATCTCCACCTGCCGCGCTCCTGCCGCAAGCGAGACGACCTGCACGATCCGCGAGGACTCGTAGCGCCATTCGAAACGGACGGCCGCCCGAAGCGGCCCGCGCTCCAGCACCTCGGCACCGACAAGCGCATCGATCTCGAAGACCTGGTCCTCGAAGTCGGAATCGATGTCCCAGGCGTCGAACTGGGCGGGCATGTCACGGAAAGCCTGCAGCCGGTTTCCGACGCGACCGGTTTTCAGAACTTCCCGCCCGGTCTTCTTGTCCCGGATCGATGTAATTCGACCTGCCTCGTCGAAGCGCACGGACAGACGTTCGTTCTCGATATGCCGCTCCGAGACAGAGAGCACGTCGGCCGGCACATGCACGCCGTGTCCGGCGAGATCGAGCACGGCAAGTGCCGGAACGGCCGACACCAACAGGCCATAGGCCTCTCCACCGTCGGCGAGAACAAGCTTCTGCTCTTGTGGACGACCGAATGGCTCCGGAGAGACGACGAGACCGCCGCGGGAACGTCCTGCCGCGTTGAAGAGCGCCTTGCTGCCCGCAGGCGCGAGCCTGCCCGCCATTCTCGCCGACAGCGCATTCGCGCGGGCGAAAAACTCGGCGTAGCCGGCGTCGCTGTCCTCATAGACGGCGCCGATGGAGGACCCCGGCAGGATGTCGTGGAACTGGTTGAGCAGCACGATATCCCAGAGCGCCCGGAGTTCTTCGGCAGGATAGGCTTCTCCGCGGTGACGCGCGGCAAGGACGGCAAGGGTCTCGATCTCACGGAGCGCCGTTTCGGCGAGCCGGTTGTTGCGCTTGTTCTTTGCGACGGAGGTCAGCGTGCCGCGGTGGAACTCGGCGTAGAGTTCGCCCACCCAGATCGGGTATCGCTCCGGCTCGGCCTTCATCCGCGCGAGCAGACGTTCGAAGAAAGGCCGCATCGGCGCGTGGACGACCTTCGGGCAGCCGGGAATGCCGCGCTCCATGCGGCGGATGTTGTGCAGCATCTCGCGGGTCGGGCCGCCGCCGCCGTCCCCATGGCCGTAGACCAGGAAGAGTTCCTTGCTGAGGTCCTGTTGCCCGTGCCTGCGCCATGTGCCCATCACGTGCGTCGGCTTCAGGTTCGGACAGTAGGTCGTGCCGATGCTCTTCGAATCGTAAGGCTGCGTCGTCAGAAAGTAGGCCGTGACCGTGGAGCCGTCGATGCCCTGCCAGAACAGCGTTTCATCCGGCATGCGGTTGGTGTCGTTCCAGGAGAGCTTGTGGGTGACGAAGGTGTCGAGACCCGACTTCGCCATGAGTTGCGGTAACGAGGCCGAGTAGCCGAACGTGTCCGGCAGCCAGATCATGCGCGGTCGCACGCCGAAGGTTCGCTCATGATAGTGGATGCCGTGGAGAATCTGCCGGACCAGCGCCTCGCCTCCGGCGATGTTGACGTCGGGTTCGAGCCACAGAGCTCCCTCGATCTCGAAACGGCCGGAGCGGACCTCTGCGGTGATGCGTTCGAAGAGTTCCGGATAGTCCTGATGGAGACAGTCGAGCAGGACGCACTGGTTGTACATGAAACGGTAGTCGGGAAACTCCTCCATGAGCGCCAGCGCCGTGGCCATGGACCGAGCCATCTTCTGGCGCGTCTCGCGCACGCGCCACAGCCAGGCGACGTCGATATGGGTATGGCCGGTCGCGACGACCGTCGGTTTCGCCTCGAAGTCGCCGGCCGCGTAGATCTGCGCCGCGGCCGCCTTGGCAGCAGCAACGGAGGCCCTGAAGCGGGCGGGGTTCCCCGGCCTGAGGTCGACCATGTCGATGGCCGCACCAATGGCGTTCAGAATGAAATGCCGGCGCGGGTCGTCCTCGGCGAGCAAGCGCGCCACGTCGAGGGGCACCTTGAGATCGTAATAGAGATCCTCGACCACGAGGTCGTGCGTAAAGAGCGCGCAGGCGAAACCGAGCTGGCGGCGGTCCTCGATCGTACCGGCCTCGATCAGGATGTCGAACTGTTCTCCGGCGCGCCCGCTTTCCGTCAGAAGGAATTCGCGGTGGTTGCCGTCGGCGCCCTGTCGGATGCGCCCGTCGACACGGACGAGACATTGCGGGTCGCTACGCCCCATGACGTTGCCGAAGGCAGCTTCCACCCGGCAGACCACGCGCCTGCCTTCGGCGGCGGCCGGCAGCACGGCCGCCCCGCCGAACCAGTAATAACCGTCCGGTTCGCCCCAGACGAGATTGCGGTCGACGGCCACCCAGTCCTTTCTGTCGGAGGCAACCATCGCCGCGCGGTCTGTCGCGCTCGCCGGGGCAAAGGCGAGCGGCACCTCGACGCCGAGCGGCGAAAAAATTCGCTCCGCGAGATGGGCAAGCAGGTTGTCGAGCTTTCGGATTGCCTTCATGAACGCGGTCCCTCCTCCCGGACCATCACGAGCATCGGATCAGGACCAGACACTCGGCTCGTTCTCACGAACGATGATGGCGTCAGCATTCCATCCGGCGGGAAGCGGTGACGGCCGGTCGAAGGACACCTCTTCGAGCACGAGGTCCTCGACGTTGGAGGAGAAGAGTGACGGCATTCCGCCCGGATACGCGACCAGGCCGATCACCTTCCCGTCTGCGTCCTTCACCCAGGCATTCGCGCGCCCGGCCGCATCCGGAGAAGGCGCGAGATCGAAGTGGGTCGGGCGCATGTCGTAGCGGTGGCCACGCAGTGATCCGTCGGTCTGATGGATCGAGACACGCGTCAGGCGAACATCACCGATTCCCGCCCTCCCGTCAGCAACCAGATTGACGGCGCCTTCCATGCAACCCTCTATATCCTCGAATACGATCGCCTCGACACGCCCGGCGGGCCGTTCGGCGCGCCGGCGGTCGACGACGTTGACCGTGATTGCCTCACCAGAACCCCAAAAGCCGTCAGGGGTTTCGCGAGCTTCCAAGCGTATTCGCCTGAAAACCACATTGCGGATGTGCCCGCCGTCGCGCGAGAAGATGCCGATCGCCCGGTTGGATCGCTCCACTTCACAATCGATGAAGCGGACGTTTTCGATATCGCCGTGGGTTTCCGTCCCGATCTTGAGGGCGCAACTGCGGCTTTCGATACTGGACTTCTCAACAGCGATGTTGCGGCAGCGGCCGACAGGGAGGCCATTGGGACGCAGGCTGGTCTTCAGCACGACGCCGTCGTCGGCAGTCGCGATCTTGCAGTCGCGCACCAGCACGTCCTCGCAGGCATCGATGACGATACCGTCCGTGTTCGGCATCTCGCGATCATTGTCGACCGAGACACCCTCGACACGCACGCGCCGGCAATCGACGAGATGGATGGTCCACATCGGCGAGGCATGCACGGAAAAGCCTTCCAGCACGACGTCCGTGCAGGCCTGCATCACGACGACGCGCGGCCTCCGCTTCGCCGGGATATGCGTGCCCATGTCGTCGAGACGGCCGGTGATGAAATCGGGGCCGGGCGCATCGATGCGCCCCGGACCATGGATACGGATGCCGCTCGCATTGGTCGCGAGCATCATGGCGGTGTTCGAATCCTCCGCTGTCACCTCGACATGATTGGCAAGGTAGGCTTCGTAACCGGCGACGAAACGCAACACCGCGCCCGCGCCGAGACGCAGGTCAAGTCCTGACGGCAGGCGCAAGGCGCCGGAGCGATGTTCGCCGGCCCCGAGTTCCAGCGGCACGCCCGCGGCGGCAGCGGCATCGATCGCCTCTTGCAGCGCGGTCGTGCAGTCGCCAGAGATTGGCATGAATATTTTTTTATACTCTGCCACAGACAGCCCCTCCTCACCGCCCCATCTTCGATCGCGGGAGCGGCTCAACTTATCTCTGTTTCCTGCATATCATCAAGAGGTGGCGGAGACGGAAGGACGCTTTTCCGCGAGCGCCATTGTCAAATTCCAGTTGAAATATTTTTGTCGGCCTGCGATGCAGGAGCATACTCAGATCGACAACTTGAGGGTCCGAGCATGGTGAGAAAACAGGCGGCCGCCGGGCGGGAAGCCGAAAGGTTCGACAAAGGGCTGCATCGACGCGAGGACCGGCCGACGCACGTCGTGGGCATCGACTTGGGCGGGACGAAAATTCTCGCCGGTATCGCCGATCATCAAGGAACGATACTCGCCACCATAAACGAGCCGACCCGCCATGGCCCCGGAGCGCCCGTATTGGCGCAGCTGGCCGACATCGTTCACCGGCTCGCCGTGGACGTCGGCATTCCGCTCGCCCGCATCGCCGACGTCCAGGTCGGCGTGCCCAGCGCCGTCTCGCCGACGACCGGCCTCGCCTCGCTTTCCCCGAATCTGGCGCTTGCGGAAGACCAGCCGCTGGCCTCGCTGATCTCCGCCCGCCTTCCCTTGACGGTGACCGTCGACAACGACGTCAACCTCGCCGCCTTCGCGGAGGCGAGCCGGGGTGCCGGCAAGGACAAAGGCTCGCTCGCCTTCATTTCCTTCGGAACCGGCGTCGGCATGGGACTTGTCGTCGGCGGCGAGATTGTCCGCGGCGAACATGGCCGCGCCGGCGAGATCGCCCTGCTGCCCTTCGGCCCGGACGTGCATGCACGCGCGCGATCGACGGAAAGCGGGCTGTTCGAGGACGAGGTGGGAACACCGGGCATCCGGAGCCGCTTCAGCCTTGGCGAGACGACCGTCGCCGAATTGTTCGCGAAAGCGATGTCGGGCGATCAGGAAGCCGTCGCCGCCGTCGACGCCATCGCCCGGGACGCCTCGGTCGGCGTCGCCGCGGTTTTCAGCCTCTTCGATCCGGCCGTCGCCGTGATCGGTGGCGGCATCGGCAGTCATCCGCTGTTCTTCGAGAGCCTGAAGCGGCATCTGCAGCCGCTTCTTCCCTTCCCTTGCCCGTTGGAGCCGAGCTGCTTCGGACCTCGCGCGGGCATGGTCGGCGCCGTCATGCTGGCACTCCGCCACGCCCGGACCGAAATACTCTCCTGACAATCGGGAGCGCGTGACCTCGCCACGATCCGGCGTCAGATTCTCTGGAACCCGCCGATCAACTGGCGTAATCCGAACAAGGCGCCGAGAACGATGCAGGCAAGGGTGACGGGACCCGACCATCCGAGCGCGGCTACGCCCGAGACGCCCTGACCGATCGAGCACCCCATGGCGATGACCCCGCCGACGCCCATGAGTGCCGCGCCCCCGACCTGACGGCCCAGTTCCCGCGGATCTTCGCAGGCTTCCCAGACGAAGGTACCCTTGATGCTGGATCCGATGAAGGCGCCGAGAATGACGCCGGCCACGGAACCGACGGAAAAGGTGATCCCGCCGGCGGTCGAGGTCATCAGATAGATCAAGGTTCGGCCGATCGGTGCCGTGAAGGACGGCCCTTCCGGCGCAATCGCCCCGAGGCTGATCTCTTCGAGATAGGAGGTGCCCGCAAAGCACCAGGTCACAGCAATGCCGGCCGCGACGCCCCAGGCGAGCATCCGCCAGTCCTTCCGGAGGCGATCGTAGGAAAGCGCCCAGACCAGACATGCCAGTGCAGCCGCAACAATGGTCACCGCCGCCGGTATGCCGAGGAAAAGCTGGAGATCGTGAACGATACCCTGCGGGGCCGTCGCCTCGGGTTGCGGAAACAAGAGTGTGCGCAACGGCGCAAGCGGCCCCGACAGCGCAACGAATCCGACGATTCCCATCACGACGACGAGAACGAGCGAACGCACATCCCCGCCGCCGAAGCGCGCCAAGGCGCCGAAACCGCAATTGCCCGCAAGCGCCATGCCGTAGCCGAAGAGCAGTCCCCCGATGATCGAGGCAAAGGGATTCCATACGAAGGCGTGGTAGAGCGTTCCCTCGAGGTTGATCAGCCCCGCCCAGGCCCCGAACTGCGTTCCGAGGATTGCGACGCCGATGACGATCCCCCACAAGCGCAAACGCTTCTGGTCGCCGCCGTAAACGGCGGTTTCCAGCGCCGCGAGCGTGCACAGACCTCCAAGACGCCAGCCCAGCCCCAGAACGAGGCCGCCGCCAAGCCCTACGAGCGCTGCCAGAAACCCGACCGGTAGTGTCTCCATTGCTCCTCCTCCCCGAAGAGTTCAGATGTCTGCCGCTTCCCTGAACAGATTTGCCAGAAAGATGATGGCTTCGCGGGCCTTGGCATCACGGATCGAATAGAAGATCGCGTTGCCGTCGCGGCGCGCCGCGACGAGCCCTTCCAGCCTGAGACGCGCAAGCTGCTGGCTGACGACCGCCTGACGAGCGGAAAGCAGGTTTTCGAGTTCCGTCACGCTCTTGGGACCGTCGACCAGATGGCACAGGATGGTCAGACGACCATCGTGCCCCAGCGCCTTCAGGAATTTCGACACCCTCTCGGCGCGATCGATTAGCTTCTCCAACGCGCCCTCCCCTGGCGCTGGCGTGGCCACCTTGTTCACGTCCTTCACATCCCTCCGGGCGAACGCGCTTCGAACCGATGCGGTTCTCCGGGCCGCGAATGCCCTTCCCCGCGTACGCGACGCCTGAGCAGACGCAACAGATCGCCGCGACAGGCTTCCTTCGGGCGCGTGGATACTGTGCCTCAGCCTCGTATACTGCCTCGCGGACGATCCGGACAGGGCATTTTTCACTTTGTCACCGTTCCGCCGGCCTTGCTGATCAGATCATCCAGCAAGACCCAGAAGAAGTCCTCTCCGGGGTAACCTTCAATTCTGCCCTTCTCCACGCCGTCGACGACGAGAACGAAGGTGGGCGTAAAGACGGGTGATCTGGCGATCGTCAGTTCAGGCGGCAATTCGCCGTGGAGATCGAGGCGGCGAAGCGGCGCGAGGCGTCCCTCGGAAGTCTTCGCATACTCCGGCGACACCTCCTCGTTCCAGCGGGCGCAATAGACGCAGCCGGGTTGCTCGAACATCAACAATTCCATGGCGGCGCCAGCCGGCAGAGCCGGCAGCACGAAAAGAGCAATCACGAAGGCGAGGAGCCGCTGGAACATATTGACAGACCACATATAAATATAGAGATATTCTAATTTCAAACTCCTGCGAAAGCAACCATGTCGATCGCGGAGTCTCGATAGGTCTGGGCGGCGCTTGGGAGGAAGCCATGCTGGAGATCAGTTACGGCGGAGCCGTCGCGGCGGGGCTCTTGTCCTTTCTGTCGCCGTGCATCCTGCCGATGGTGCCCTTCTACCTGTCCTATATGGCAGGGCTCTCGATGCAGGAATTGCGGGAGGGGGAGCGGATTGCGGCCGGCGCGCAACGCCGGCTTTTCGTTCAGGCCGTCGCATTCGCGCTCGGCGTCACCACGATCTTCGTGCTGCTGGGGCTTGGTGCCACGGCACTCGGCCATCTCTTCCTGCAATGGAAGGAGACACTCTCCTGGGTCGCCGCAGCGGTGCTGATCGTCTTCGGACTGCACTTCCTCGGCGTTTTCCGCATCGGCTTTCTCTATCGTGAAGCACGGGTGCAATCGACTGCCAACCCGACGACGCTCGCCGGCGCCTATCTCATGGGGCTCGCTTTCGGCTTCGGCTGGACGCCCTGCGTCGGTCCGGCGCTGGCGGCGATCCTGATGGTTGCAAGCGGCATGGGAGACCTTTGGCGCGGTGGCCTTCTGCTCTTCACCTACGGCATCGGGATGACATTGCCGTTCGTCGTGGCCGCCCTGTTTGCGCGACCTTTTCTGGCGTTCGTCGGCCGCCACCGTACGCTCATGGGACATGTCGAGAAGCTCATGGGTCTGATGCTGATCATCTTCGGCATTCTGATCGCGACCAATTCCGTCAACCTGATCGCAGACGCCCTGATCCGGAACTTCGACTGGTCGGCGACGCTGAAGTAACAGAGAGGAGATAAACACATGCACCCGGTACGACTGTTTTTCGCCTGGGCATTGCTGGCCATCGGCGGACTGCTCTCCACATCGGCCGCCGCCTTGGAGTTGGGGGACGATGGCCTGCACAAGCCGACGTGGTTGCGCGAGACCTTCAAGGACATGCGTGAAGACCTCGCCGAAGCCAACCGCGAGGGCAAGCGGCTCCTCCTCATCGTCGAACAGCGCGGCTGCATCTACTGCACCAGGATGCACGAGGAGGTCTTTCCCGATCCTAAGATCGACCAGCTCATCCGCGACAGCTACTTCGTCGTGCAACTCAATCTCTTCGGCGACGTCGAGGTGACGGACTTCGACGGAACAGTCCTGCCGGAGAAGGAGATGGCCGTGCGCTGGGGTGTCATGTTCACACCCACGCTCATCTTCCTGCCGGAAGACGTGAAGCCGAATCAGACCGCAGCGGAAGCCTCGGTCGCCATGATGCCGGGCGCCTTCGGAAAAGGAACCACAAGCGCCCTGCTCACCTGGGTTCGGGATCACGGCTACGCTTCCGGAGAGCACTTTCAGAAATTTCTCGCCCGGCAAGTGAACCCGTGACGTTAAAAAACATGATGAATATCAAAGTGCTATAAGGTTATTCAAAAATATATATATATGGCTGTTGTTATGGATTGTCTGTCGCGCTAACCTGTTCAGGGAGAAAAAAGGGAGGAGAGGATGAAATGGCAGTTCTGTCTGGCATCAGCGGTTTTGGTATCCGCTGCCACGCCGGCGCTTAGCGAGACCGCGCCATCCGCGGCCGTTTTTCACGAAGGCGCCATCGAGATGTCGCTGTCCGGAAAGCCGGGAGATCCGGCAGCCGGCGTGAAGGTGATGACCACCAATGCCCTCGGCAATTGCGTGGCCTGCCATCAGATCAGCAAGCTTCCGGAGGTGTCCTTCCAGGGCAACATAGCGCCCCCGCTCGACGGGGTCGCCGACCGGTACTCGGAAGCACAGCTGCGAGGGATCGTGGCCAACGCCAAGATGACCTTCCAGGGCAGTTTCATGCCGGCCTTCTACAAGAACGACGGCTATGTCCGTCCCGGCAACGGCTATACCGGCAAGGCGCCCGAAGGCCCCCTGCCGCCAATCCTGAATGCGCAACAGATCGAAGACGTGGTGGCGTACCTGCTGACGCTCAAAGAGTGAACAGCGATACGTTCGAGAGGAGTGAAAGATGAACTTTACAAGACGAAACCTTCTTTTGGCGGGCGTCGGCGGGCTCGCTGCACTGGCCCTTCCGCTGCCGGTTGCCGCGGCTGCCATCGAGGCCCTGACCAATGAATTCACCGGCGGCGCTGAGGCCGGCAGCGACGGCATCACCCTGACGGCTCCGGAGATCGCCGAAAACGGCAATACCGTTCCCGTGGCGGTCGACGCGCCGGGCGCGGTGGCGATCCTCTTGCTTGCAGAAGGCAACCCGGAACCAGCCGTCGCGACGTTCAAGTTCGGCCCGGCGGCCGGCAGCCAGTCGGTTGCAACCCGCATCCGCCTCGCCAAGACGCAGAACGTCATTGCCTATGCCAAGATGGCGGACGGCTCGATCAAGAAGGCGCAATCGACCGTGAAGGTCACCATCGGCGGCTGCGGCGGCTGATCGATTTAGGAGGAGAGACAACATGGCATCGGATGCAAAACCGCGTGTGAAAGTGCCGAAATCGGCCAAGGCTGGCGAAATCGTGACCATCAAGGCGCTGATCAGCCACAAGATGGAATCCGGTCAGCGCAAGGACGCCGACGGCAAGATCATTCCCCGTTCGATCATCAATCGCTTCACCTGCGACTTCAACGGCAACAATGTCGTCGACGTCGCCATCGATCCGGCGGTTTCGACCAACCCGTACTTCGAGTTCGCCGCCAAGGTCGATGCCGCAGGCGAATTCAAGTTCACCTGGTACGACGACGACGGTTCCGTTTACGAAGACAAGAAGCCGATCGGGGTTGCCTGAGCCGCATGTTGATCTAGGGAGGAGACAGACATGCCACGTTTCAGCAAAGCGATAATCGCCACCGTCCTCGGTCTTTGTCTTGCCGGCCCGGCCGGTGCGGACCCGGTCGAAGACACGCTGGAGATCCAGACGGACGACGGCCCGGTCACTCTGGTGACCAGCGCGCCGGCACCCGCCCATCTCGAAGGCGCCTTCGATACGATCTGGTCGGGCTGGCACTTCCGCGAGGACGATACCCGCGCGATGGAAAAGGACGACTTCGACAATCCGGGCATGGTTTTCGCCGACCGCGGTCGGGACCTGTGGAACAAGTCGATGGGAACGAAGGGCGAGTCCTGCGCAAGCTGTCACAACGGGCCGGAGAGCATGAAGGGCCTGCGTGCCGTTCTGCCGCGGGTCGACGACAAGTCCGGTAAGTTGATGATCATGGAAGACTACATCAATCAGTGTGTGACTGAGCGCATGGGCCTCGAAAAATGGGGCGTCACCTCCGGCAAGATGAAGGACATGCTGGCCCTCATCTCCTTGCAGTCGCGTGGCGCCATCCAGAACGTGGCGATCGACGGTCCCGCTGCCTCCTATTGGCAGAAGGGCAAGGACATCTACTACACGCGCTATGGTCAGCTCGAAATGTCGTGCGCCAGCTGTCATGAGGCCAATTACGGGAAGTTCATCCGGGCCGACCACCTGAGCCAGGGACAGACGTCCGGCTTTCCCGTCTATCGCCTGAAGGATGCCGACATCGTGTCGTCGCAGCAGCGTTTCGTCGGTTGCGTCCGCGATACCCGGGCCGAGACCTTCAAGGCAGGCTCTGAAGAGTTCAAGGCGCTCGAACTCTATGTCGCCTCGCGTGGCAACGGCCTCTCCATCGAGGGCGTCGGCGTCAGACCCTGACGGAGCGGACCGCCGCGCTACCGGGCGGCGGTCCCGCACAAACATTCGTATTCAACATGGCAAGGCTCCGGCGCGTTGGTTTCCGGACGGGTCTTGCTGCGCATTTTTCGAGGAACGGACATGATCAACCGGCGCGAATTTCTGCAGGCATCGGTGGCGGTCTCCGCCATATACGGCCTCTCAGGCTTCGGAAACTGGTCGAAGCTCGCCGCCCAGCAGTCCATGACCCAGGACGACCTGCTCGCCTTCCAGGACTTCGGCAACGTCACGCTGATCCACATCACCGACATTCATGCGCAGACCAAGCCCATCTGGTTCCGCGAACCCGAAATCAACCTCGGGGTCGGCGAAGCGAAAGGCCGCCCACCGCACCTGACCGGCAGGGATTTCCTGGAAACCTTCAAGATCAAGCCGGCATCGGCCGAAGCCTACGCGCTGACCTGTGAGGATTTCGAAGCGCTCGGGAAAACCTACGGCAAGATGGGCGGCATGGACCGGGTGGCCACCGTCGTCAAGGCGATCCGCGCCGCCCGTCCGGAAGCCATCCTGCTCGACGGTGGTGATACCTGGCACGGCTCGATGACCTCGCTTCTGACCAAGGGCCAGGACATGGTGAACATCATGAACGCCCTGAAGGTCGATGCCATGACCAGCCACTGGGAATGGACCTACGGCACCGAACGGGTGAAGGAGATCGTCGACGCCCTGCCGTTCCCCTTCCTCGGCGCCAATATCTATGATTCCGAATGGAACGAGCCGGCCTTCGAGCCCTACACCTTCTTCGAGCGCGGCGGCGCCAAGATCGCGGTGATCGGCCAGGCGTTCCCCTATATGCCGATTGCAAATCCGGGCTGGATGTTCCCGGAATACTCCTTCGGCATCCGCGAAGAGCGGATGCAGGAAATGGTGGACGAGGTCAAATCCAAGGGCGCCGACCTCGTCGTCTGCCTCTCCCACAACGGCTTCGACGTCGACCGCAAGATGGCGAGTCGCGTCAAGGGGATCGACGTGATCCTCACGGGCCACACGCATGACGCGGTCCCCGAGCCGGTGGTCATCGGGGAGACAATCCTCATCGCTTCCGGCTCGAACGGAAAATTCGTCAGCCGCGTCGATCTCGACGTGCGCGATGGTCGAATGATGGGCTATCGCCACAAGCTCATTCCGATCTTCTCCGACGTGATCGCACCCGATCCGGAGATGGCCGCGCTGGTCGACAACGAACGCGCGCCACACAAGGAAAAGCTCGAGGAAAAGATCGGAACAACCGAGAGCCTGCTCTACCGCCGTGGCAATTTCAACGGGACCTGGGACAATCTGATCTGCGATGCGATCCGATCCGAGCGGGACGCGGAGATCGCGATGTCGCCGGGCGTTCGCTGGGGCACGACCCTGATGCCCGGCGACGCGATCACCCGAGAGGACATCCACAACGTCACCTCGATGACCTACGGCGCCTGCTATCGCACGGAAATGACCGGCGAGACGCTGAAGACCATTCTGGAAGACGTCGCCGACAACCTGTTCAACACCGACCCCTACTACCAGCAGGGCGGCGACATGGTCCGCGTCGGCGGCATCGGCTTCACCATCGACATCGGCCGGCCAATCGGCAGCCGGATCTCCGACATGGTGCTCTCCGACAGCGGAAAGGCCGTCGAAGCCGGCAAGAGCTATACCGTTGCCGGCTGGGCGTCCGTCAACCAGGGCACCGAAGGTCCGCAGATCTGGGACGTAATCGAGAGCCATGTCCGAAAGCTCGGGACCGTGAAGATCACGCCCGACTCCTCCGTAAAAATTGCTGGAATCTAAGAGAATAAGGAGCGTTTGCCATGTCCGACGAACCCGCAAACGGTACATCACGACGCGGCTTCCTGCGAAATACCGCCCTGACCGCCGCCGGCCTGGTCACGGGGGCGGGAACCGCCCGCGCAGCCGAACCCGATCCGTTGATCACCGAGGTCCAGCCCTGGGCCTCCGCCTTCGGCGACCCGGTGGACGCGACCCCGTACGGGATGCCGATCCAGTTCGAGAGCCATGTAGTACGCCGTAACGTCTCATGGTTGACGGAGAGCCCCGTCTCCTCGATCAACTTCACGCCGATCCACGCTCTCGAGGGCACGATCACGCCGCAGGGCTGCGCGTTCGAGCGTCACCATTCCGGGGCGATCGAAATGTCGAAGACCGACTACCGTCTGATGATCGACGGCCTCGTCGACAAACCGCTCGTCTTCACCTTCGAGGACCTGACCCGTTTTCCACGCGCAACCGCAACGGCCTTCCTGGAATGCGCCGCGAACGGCGGGATGGAGTGGGGCGGCGCCCAGCTCGAAGGCTGCCAGTTCACCCAAGGCATGATCCACAACATGGAATATGTGGGCGTGCCGCTGCGGCTCCTTCTCGAAGAGGCGGGTGTGAAACCCGAAGGCAAGTGGATCTACGCGGAAGGTCATGACGCCTCGTCGAACGGGCGTTCGATGCCGCTCGACAAGGCTATGGACGACGTGCTGGTCGCCTTCATCGCGAATGGCGAGGCTCTGCGCAAGGAGCACGGCTATCCGGTTCGTCTCGTCGTTCCCGGTTGGGAAGGCAATATGTGGATCAAGTGGCTCCGGCGCATCGGCGTCTACGATCAGGCCGTCGAAAGCCGCGAGGAAACCTCGAAATACACGGACCTGATGCCCGACGGACGGGCCCGCAAATGGACCTGGGTCATGGACGCGAAATCGGTCATCACCTCGCCATCGCCCCAGGCCCCCGTCCGGCACGGAAAGGGACCGCTTGTCATTACCGGGCTCGCCTGGTCCGGCAACGGCAAGGTCACCCGCGTCGACGTCTCGCTCGACGGCGGCCGCAATTGGCAGGAGGCGCGGCTCACCGGCGATGTCAGGTCGAAGGCGCTCACCCGCTTCCATCTGGACATCGACTGGGACGGCTCGGAGATGTTCCTGCAGTCCCGCGCAACCGATGAGACCGGCTATGTCCAGCCGACGAAGGACGAGCTGCGCGCGATCCGCGGGCTGAACAACGTCTATCACAACAATTCCATCCAGACCTGGTGGCTGAGAGCAAACGGAGAGGTCGAGAATGTCGAAATCGCGTAAGTATCTACTCTCCGCGCTGCTTCTGCTCTCCGTTGGCGCAACTCCGGTTCTCGCGGAGAAACTCGGCCTCGGTCGCCCTGCGCTGCCGGAAGAAATCGACGCCTGGGACGTCACCGTACTGCCGGACGGCAAGGGACTTCGTCCGGGCTCCGGCGATGTCACCACCGGTGAAGCCGTCTTCGGAGAGAAATGCGCGGCCTGCCACGGCGAGTTCGCCGAGGGCCTGGACGCCTGGCCGGTGCTTGCAGGCGGTCAGGGCTCGCTGAAGGACCGGCGCCCGGTCAAGACGATCGGCAGCTACTGGCCGCATCTGTCGACCGTCTGGGACTATGTGCACCGCTCGATGCCCTTCGGGAGTGCACAGACGGTCTCGGTCGACGAGACCTACGCGATCGTCGCCTTCCTCCTCTACTCGAACGGACTGGTCGACGAGGACTTCGTGCTTTCGAAGGACAATTTCAGCGAGGTCCAGCTGCCGAACAATCAGGGTTTCTACGCGGATGACCGCTCCGAAGCGGAATACCCTCTGTTCAGCAAGGAACCCTGCATGAAGGACTGCCGGGGACCGGTCGAGGTCACCAAGAGGGCCGTGGATCTGAAGGTGACGCCGACCGACCCGGACGGGAAGCCGGCGGGCACACTGCCGGACATCACGGGTCAGGCGCCCGTGCAGCAGAAATCCGAGGCGGAACCTGCCACAGAGACCGACACTGCATCCGCGACACCCTCGACCGAAACCGCGGCAACCGTAGAGACCGCATCCGCCGAGGACATGGATCACGAGCTCGTCGAGGCGGGAAAGACGATCTTCAAGAAATGCCAGGCCTGCCACAAGATCGGTGACGGCGCCAAAAATGCCACCGGGCCGCATCTCAACGGGGTTGTCGGGCGCGTACCCGGCACCGTCGAGGGCTACAAATACTCCAAGGCATTCTCGAAGATGCAGGCCGCGGGCGAGGTCTGGGATGACGCACGTCTCGCCGCTTTCCTCGAAAATCCGAAGAGCTTCGCAGCCGGGACGAAGATGACCTTTGCCGGGCTCAAGAAGGAAGACGAGCGAGCGGCACTGATCGCCTATCTGAAGAGCGCCGGCAAATGACCGGCCCGCGAAGCGCCGTCCCTCCCGGTGCTTCGCATCGCCGCCGCGTGGCAGCGCGGCGGCCAAGATCGATCACGATCTGAATTCGGAAGAGCCATGGGACTTGCCCGCCGCCACTTTATGATTTCCGTCGCCTGCGCAGGCGCTGCGCTTGCGGCACCGGCTGTTCACGGCCGGGCGCGGGCAAAGGTCGTCGTTGTCGGTGGCGGCGCCGGCGGTGCCAGCGTCGCTCGCAAGATCGCGGTCGATGCGACCGGCCAGATCGACGTCACGCTCGTCGAGCCCAACGCGCTTCACACGACCTGCTACTTCTCGAATCTCTATCTTGGCGGCTTGCGCAGTTTCGAGAGCCTCCAGCATGGCTATGACGGGCTGACGCGTGCCGGCGTCGATATCGTCCCGGATTTCGCCGTCACGATCGACCGGGAGAAGCGCCGTGTCGTACTCGCAGGCGGCGGACACCTCCCCTATGATCGCCTGGTGGTGGCGCCGGGCATCGACTTCGTGGAGGATGCAGTGCCGGGCTGGAGCCCGGCAGCGGCCGATGTGATGCCGCATGCCTACAAAGCCGGGCCGCAGACCATTCTCCTGCAGAAGATGATCGAGGCTTTGCCGCAGGGTGGCACGTTCGCCATGATCGCGCCGCCAGAGCCATACCGCTGTCCTCCGGGCCCCTATGAGCGCGTCAGCATGATAGCGCATTATCTGAAGGGAGCGAATCCGACGGCCAAGATCATCATCGTCGATCCGAAGGCAGCGTTCACGCTGCAGAAGCTGTTCGAGGATGCCTGGCTCAAATACTACGACGGCATGATCGAATGGATCGGGCCGGATTTCGGCAGTCGCGATGTGTCGGTTTCGCCCGGCACGATGGAAATCTCGATCGACGGCGAGGCCATGAAGGTCGATTGCTGCAACGTCATCCCTGCCCAGAGAGCCGGCACGATCGCCCAGCTCGCCGAGCTGACGGATCAGAGCGGCTGGGCGCCGGTCGACCCGTTCTCGATGCGCTCACGCATCGACGGTCGGGTTTTCGTTCTCGGCGACAGCGCGCAGCAGGGCGACATGCCGAAGTCGGCGACATCCGCCCACTCGCAGGCGCAAGTCGCCGCATCGGTTATCATCGGCGATCTGACAGGAAGGGCAGTGCCCGAGCCCATGTATTCGAACGCTTGCTGGTCCGCGCTTGCGCCGGGAGATTCGGTCAAGGACGGTGGGACCTACAAACCCGCCGGAGGAAAGATCTCCAGCATCGAGAAATACGTTTCGCAGGCCGACGAAGACACAGCCACACGAACGGCAACCTATCAGGAAAGCCTGGACTGGTATCACACCATCACGGCTCAGATCTTCGGCTGATCCGAGCCAATCGGGGAAGGACCTTCAACATGCAAACCCGCCGCCGCTTCATTGCCTCGACCGCCGCTCTGGCCGCGAGCACCATGTTTTTTCCGCGGCCGCTCTTCGCCGCCGCGACGTTGACGCTCGGCGACGTGCAGATCGACACGCTGTCCGACGGCACCCTCGTGCTGCCCGCCGACTTCATCACCGCCGGCATGCCGCAGCCCGAGACGAATGCGATTCTCGCGACCTACGGCGTCACCGGCAATCAGATGACGCCGCCCTGCAACGTCACGCTTCTGCGCGACGGCACCAACACCGTTCTTTTCGATCTCGGCGCCGGTCCCGACTTCCAGCCGACCGCAGGCAAGCTGTCCGCCGCCATGGAGGCGCTCGGCGTGAGCCCCGAGGACGTGACACACGTGGTCTTCACCCATGCTCATCCCGACCATCTCTGGGGGCTGCTTGACGAATTCGACGAGCCGGTCTTCGCCAACGCCGAGCACATGATCGGTGCGGCCGAGTTCGACTACTGGATGGATCCGGGCACCGTCGACACGATCGGCGATGCACGCAAGACCTTCGCGGCCGGCGCTGCCCGTCGGCTCGGCGTCATCGCCGAGACGGTGCGGCGCGTAAACGACGGAGAAGAGGTTCTTCCAGGCGTTGCCGCACGGCTCACTCCCGGCCATACGCCGGGACACCTTTCCTTCGAGATCCGCTCCGGCTCGACAAGCGTCCTGGTGGTCGGCGACGCGATCGGCAACCATCATGTGGCCTTCGAGAAGCCGGATTGGGCCACGGGTTCCGATCAGGACCCGGAGCTCGCCGCGCGTACTCGCACCAAGCTGATGGACGAGATCGCCTCTTCCGCCATTCCCTTGATCGGCTACCATCTGCCCGGCAGCGGGATCGGTCACGTCGAGCGGAAAGGCAACGCCTACCGCTTCGTTTCGATGTAAGGCGCGCGATCTCAGGTCGGAGAGAGCGCCGGACGCGGCCGGTCGACCAGCCAATCGGTCGCGACGGCACCGACCCACATGGAAAACAGGGCAAGCCAGGCAGTTGCCGCAAAGACCGATGAGCCGGTGACGCCTGCGCCGATGGCGCAACCGCCTGCGAGCATAGCCCCGAAGCCCATCAACATCGCGCCGCTCAGCGAACGGCGCATCTGGCTCTCACCGTCGAAGCCCTGGAACTTCAACTCCCGCGAGATCGCCGCCGCGAGGAAGGCGCCCCCGAACGCACCCGGAACCAGCCCGATATCGAAATCGAGCACCGGATCGCTGGTCAGGAAGAACATCAGGGTCGAGGCGGAGGGACCGGAGAACGTGATGGAACTCACGTTGACTGGATCGAAGGCCGCGGTCGACAAGGACCAGGTCAGCACCCAGCCGACGGCCACCGAAAATCCCACGCCGGACGCAAAGAAGAGGATCTTCCAGCCGATCTTTTCCCGGACGGAGAGATAGAGCGCCAGCGCCGCGGTCGCGAACCCCAGCAGGGGACCGAACCAGGCCGGCAGATGAAGGACCGCAAGCAGATTGACGTTCTGGCCTGCCGGTGTCGTCCAGAGCCCCGCCAGCCATTGCCGAAGTGGAGCCAGCCAGCCGCGAAGCGACATCTGCGCACTGACGGCGAAGACGAGCCCCGCGACGACCGAGCGCAGGTTCCCGGTGGCCGCGAGCACCAAGAGGCGTCCGGAACAGCCGCGCGCCATGACCATGCCTGCCCCGAACATCAGACCACCGATGATCGCACCGGACCAGGAACCGGTGATCGCCATGACCCGCGCGTCGCCCGAACGGAAGAGCCCGAAGAGTTCAGCCAACCAGACCCAGATCAACGCGGTGGAAAAGGTCAGCAGCCAGACGGCAAGTCTGCGGCCGAGCCGACCGCGCGAGAATTCGACTGTTGCGGCCCTGAGACAGAAGGCGGACTTCTGCGCCGAAAAGCCGAAAATGCCGCCTGTGACGAGGCCAAAAAGGGCAGCCAGCTGCGACTCGTCGAACCGGTCGAGCAGCGAGATCAGATCCATTCAGCGTCCCCCGAGTATCCCTGTCGCTGCTTACGAACTGCATGGGATCATACCCTCAAATCTCTCCGGGCACATCTCCCTCGTTGATCTGCGGCGGTGAGACGCAGACCGTGACAGCAACTGCGACTGCGCAGCGTCACCCCTTTGCGACGGCTGAAACGGCGTCTGCGAATGCGTCCGTCTGCATCAGTGCGCGACATCGGGCGAAACGACCGTCCGCATAGGCGCGGAAATCGTCGGCGGGGTTGCCGTTTGCGAGCTGGATCAATCCCCAGAGCGTCCAGAGGAGATCGCACATCGCCTTGTAGATGACGATGCGGCCGCGCTCGGCGGGCGCGGGTTCACCACCGAAATAGGCGCGAATCATCTCCTCTTCCTGCTCGGGTCCAAACCCTCCCTCGATACAGAGATCGCCGAGATCCCACATTGGATCGTTCATGCCCGAATATTCCCAATCGACGATCCACATGCGCTCGCCGGAATCGAGGAAATTCTCACAGAGCGGGTCGCAGTGACAGGCGAGGCTAGGGAGCGGATGGGCGGAAAGGGCAGCACGAACGCTTTCTGCTTCCTCCAGCACGTTGTGGTAACCTTCCGGCAACGCGACGTCTTTCGTCGAGAGCACGCTGAGGTAGCTGTCGATCATCGAAAACAGCTCGAAACGCGCCGGAAAGACTGCTCCGCTGTCATGCAGCTTGCGGAAGGCCTTTCCAGCACGCGCTGGGGCACCCGGTATGGAGCAAAATCCTTCGGGTGTCATGGTAACCGCGCCTCCGACGAAGCGGGAAACGAAGATGCCGCTCGATACGTCGGCAAACAGAACTTCCGGGCCGACTCCGGCACGGGCGACAGCTTCGGTCGCCATCATCTCGTTCACGCGGTCGATGTATTCTTCGGTACCCTTGCCGGGGATGCGCAGACAATAGTCACCGATCCGAAAGACGAGATTGGTGAGCCCGCCCAAGCGCTCGATCGGGCCTTCATAGGCATTGAGGAGCGGGATCGTCTTCAGCGTCTCGCGGGCAAGCGCGATGTCGGCGTCTTTGCTCATCCCTTCAGCCTCTCCATCTTGGGGTCGTAAAGGGTCCGAGCGCCCCGGCGCGCCCTATAAACCTTGCCGAAAGCCTCGATCTCGAAGTCTTCCTTCGTGGCGATCTCGGCCGGCAGGTAGCCGAAGGCGATGGTCCTGCCGAGCGTGTAGCCGTAGCCGCTGCTGGCGGTGGAGCCGACGACCTTGCCGTCGAGCAGGACCGCCTCGCCGCCGTGGAAGGGCGCAAAGCCGTCGACGGTGTAGGAAACGAGCTTGCGGTTCACCCCCTCGGCCTTGATCGCCGCCAGTGCCTCGCGACCGATGAAATCTCCCTTTTCGAGGGCGACGCAGAATCCGAGCCCCGCCTCATAGGGATTGTAATCGGGGGTGATGTCGCCGGACCAGTAGAGATACCCCTTCTCCATGCGCGCCGCGTCGATGGCGCGGTAACCGGCATCGGCGATGCCGAAGGGTTCGCCGGCCGCCTTAAGCGTGTCGTAGACATGGGCGGCGTATTCCTGATCGATATAGAGCTCGTAGCCGAGTTCCCCGACATAGCCGATACGCACCGCAAGCGCGCTTGCCGCACCCACCTCGATCCGTTTCGCCGACAGGAAGGGGAACGCCGCGTTCGACAGATCGTCGTCGGACACGCTCTGCAGGATATCGCGCGAATGCGGCCCGCAGATGTTGAGCGTCGCGAAGCGGTTGGTCACGTCACGCAGGCTGACGCCGTCGGGCAGATGACGCGCGACCCAGTTGCCGTCGCGCACGCCGAAGCCGGAGCCGGTGATCAGATAGAGGAGGTCGTCGGCGAGATGGACGATGGTGACATCCGCCTCGATCCCGCCGCGCTCGTTGCATAACTGGGTGTAGACGGCCTTGCGCGGAGGGCCGGAAAGATCATTGGCGGCGATGTTCTGCATGGCCACCAAGGCGCCTGGACCGCTGATCTCGAACTTGGAGAAGGAGGATTGATCGATCAGGGCGGCACGTTCGCGGATCGCCTTCACCTCCGCGCCGACGGCATCAAACCAGTTCGGCTTGTCCTCGAAGGACGGCACGTCCCCGCCCTCGGATCCCTTGGGCGCAAACCAGTTGGGACGCTCCCAGCCGAACTTGGAACCGAAGACGGCGCCGTTCTTCGCAAGCGTGTCGTGCAGCGGCGAGCGCCGCAGTCCGCGCACCGCATGGGCCTCCTCGCCCGGCCAGTGGACCTTGTAATAGGCGCCGTAGGCTTCGATGGCCCTTTCCTCGAGATAGCGCCCCTGCGCGTGAACCACTCCAAACCGGCGCACGTCGAAGGGCCAGAGATCCATGCCGGCATCGCCATGCAGAATGAGGTTCGAGAGCGCAAGGCCCGCGCCGCCGGAGGCGGCGATGCCGGCGGTGAAGCCGCAGGCGACGTAGAAATTGTCCAGTTCCGGCGCCAGCCCCATGATCGGCTCACCATCGAAGGAAACCGGAATCGGGCCGTTGATGACCGTCTGGATGCCGATCTCGTTCAACGCCGGAATGCGGGTTGCGGTCGGAAGCGCGAAGAGCTCGAGCCGCTCCCAATTGGGCTCGAACAGTTCGCGGCCGAAATCGACGGGCGGCTTGCCGCGCCAGCAGCCCTTGGTGCCGTCCTCCCATCCGCCGATGGCAAACGATCCCGTGTCGGGCTTCAGGTAGAAATTGTTGTCCGGGTCGCGAAGCGTGGTGAGGTCCGGCGGAAGGGTGAGCTTCTTTTCGGTGAGGAAATACTGGTGCTCGACCACGCCGGCCGCAAGCGGCACACCGGCCATTTCGCCGACACGCTTGGCCCATAGGCCGGCGCAATTGACAAGAATATCGCAGGATATGTTTCCGCCGTTCGTCACCACGCCGACGGCGCGGCGGTTCTGAACGGCGATTTCCTCGACGGTGACGCCTTCCTCGATTTTCGCGCCGTTCGCGCGCGCGCCGCGGGCATAGGCCATGGTCAGCGAATAGGGATCGATATAGCCGTCGCCGGGAATGAAGGCGGCTCCCTCGATGCCGTCCTTGACAATATAGGGGAAGCGGCTTGCGGCTTCGTCGGCGGAGAGCGAATAGCATTCGACGCCGAAGCTCTTGGCCTGGGTCATTGAGCGGCGGATCTCGCTCCAGCGCTCCGGGCTGCCGGCGAGCCTCAACGAGCCGACCTTCTTCCAGGCGATGTGCTGCCCCGTCTCCTCTTCCAATCTGTCGAAGACCGCGACGGAATTCTGCATCAGCCGCGTGAGGTTGCGTTTTCCCCGCAGCTGGCCGACCAACCCTGCGGCATGCCAGGTGCAGCCATGGGTGAGCATCGCCTTCTCGACCAGCAACACGTCCTTTGCCCCGCCACGGGCAAGATGGTAGGCGACGGAGGTGCCGATGGCACCGCCGCCGATGATCAGGATATGGACGTGACGATCTGCGCGGAATGACATGTCGAACCCTCAGGCCTTGATCTTGTCCATCGCCGGGTCGAACATCGGCCCGAAGTGAAGGGTCGCCGGCGTCTTTTCCGCCGCAACGACGAGTTCATAGGTGCCGCTCGTCAGGTACGCGTCGCTGACACCGTCGGCGTGGCGCACATAGCCGTAGCCGATGTTCTTTCCGATCGTGTAGCCGTAGCCGCCGCTGGTGAGGTAACCGACCGGCTCGCCGTTTCTCAGGATCGTTTCGCGGCCGGCCAGAACGACGCTCGGATCATCGACGGTGAAGCCCATCAGCCGCTTCTTCAGCGGCTGGCCGGCGAGGGCCTCGAGGGCCTGACGGCCGAGGAAATCGGTGTTCTTGCGCAATTTGACGGCCCAGCCGAGCCCGGCCTCGAATGGCGTGTCGTTGGGCGTGATGTCCGAGCTCCATGCGCGGTAGCCCTTTTCCAGCCGCAGCGATTCCAGTGCGCGATAGCCGATGGGACGGATGCCGTGCCCGCTGCCGGCCGCCATCAGGGCGTCATAGACCTCGCCGAGCGCCGCGATCGGGATATGCAGCTCCCAGCCCAGCTCGCCGACATAGGTGACGCGCAGCGCGCGGACGGTGGCGCCGGCGATCGGGATCTCGCGGACATGGCCGAACGGGAAGGCCGTGTTCGAGACATCGGCGGATGTGACGGCGGAAAGCACGTCGCGCGCCTTCGGTCCCATCAGCGAGAGCGTGCCCCATTCCTCGGTGATGTCGGAAAGCGTGCAGTCGAGGCCGTCCGGGATATGGTCGGCGATCCAGCCGTAGTCATGGGTGCGGAAACCGGTGCCGGTGACGATGTAGAATCTCTCGTCGGCGATGCGGGCAACGGTCAGATCCGCCTCGATGCCGCCGCGGGTGTTGAGAAGCTGGGTATAGGTCAGGCGACCGACCGGCTTTGCGACATCATTGGCGCAGATCCAGTCGAGAGCCTTGAGGGCATCGGGACCGGAAAGCTCGTATTTCGAGAAGGAGGACTGGTCGAAGACGCCGACCGCCTCGCGCACATGCCGGTGTTCGTCACCGACCGGCCCGAACCAGTTCTGGCGGCCCATCGAATAGACGTCCTTCGGCTCCGTGCCGGCCGGAGCGAACCAGTTGGGACGCTCCCAGCCGAGTTTGGAGCCGAACACGGCGCCGGAGGTCTTCAGCCGATCATAGAGGGGAGAGACAAGGCGCGGGCGACCGCTTTCGTACTCCTCATGCGGGAAGGCGATGGTGTAGTGCTTGCCATAGGCTTCAAGCGTGCGGTCGCAGACCCATTGACGATCGCGGTGCATGCCGGCAAAGCGGCGGATGTCGACCACCCAGAGATCGAGCGGCGCCTCGCCGTCGATCACCCATTGCGCCAGAACCCAGCCGGCGCCGCCGCCGGACGCGATGCCGAAAGCGTTGAAGCCGGCGCCGACGAACATGTTCTTGCATTCGGGTGCGACTCCGAGGATGAAATTGCCGTCGGGCGTGAAGCTCTCCGGACCGTTGATCATCTGCTTGACGCCGACATTCTCCAGCGCCGGAACGCGCTCCATGGCCTGCATCATGTGCTGCTCGAAATGGTCGAAGTCGTCGTCGAACAGGCGGAAGGCCCAGTCGTTCGGCAGGTCGCCGGTGAGCCACGGCTGGGGATTGGGCTCATATCCGCCCATGACGAGGCCGCCGACTTCCTCCTTGAAATAGGTCCGGCGATCGGGATCACGGATGGTCGGCGCGTCGGTCGACAGGCCCTCGATCTTCTCGGTGATGATATACTGGTGCTTCACCGCCTGAAGGGGCACGTTGATGCCGGCCATGTCGCCCACCTGCCGCGCCCACTGGCCGGCGCAGTTGACGACCTTCTCGCAAGCGACGTCTCCCTCGGTCGTCTTCACCTTGACGATGCGGCCATCCGTCATCTCGAAGCCCGTCACACGTACGGTTTCGACGATCTTCGCCCCGTGCATGCGCGCACCCTTCGCAAGCGACTGCGTGATGTCGGACGGGCTCGCCTGCCCGTCCGTCGGCAGCCAGCTTGCGCCGACGAGATCGTCGACATTCATCAGCGGCCACATCCGCTTCACCTCCTCCGGTGAGATGAGATGCATGTCCATGCCGAAGCTGCCGGCGGTGGTGGCGAGACGCTTGAACTCCGTCCAGCGGTCCTGGTTGGTGGCAAGCCTCAGGCAGCCTGTCATCTTCCAGCCCGTGGCAAGTCCGGTCTCGGCTTCCAGTCCTTTGTAGAGTTCGACCGAGTATTTCAACACGCGTGTGATCGAAGCCGAGGATCGAAGCTGCCCGACGAGCCCGGCCGCATGCCAGGTGGAACCGGAGGTGAGCGTCCCCTGCTCCAGCAACAGCACGTCGGCCTTGTGGTCCTTGGCCAGGTGGTAGGCGGTCGAGCAGCCGATGATGCCGCCGCCGATGACGACGATCTGTGCATGGGATGGCAGGGTCATGACGAGTGTTTCCCGGAGACTGATTGATAATGATCGAGCGCTTCTTGAAGGCGCATGAGGTTGTCGGCCGTGTAGCCGACATAGTCGGCGCCCGGCGCATCGAGGTAGAGTTCGGAAACCATGCTCCACATCGCTTCGCGCAGCAGCGAGGCACACTGCATGGCCGCGAGCGAACGGCGGATGTCCGGCGAAGGCGCGCCACCGAAATAGGCCCGGAGGAACTCGTCAGACTGTTCCGCCGTCAGCCCGGCATTCGAGGTCGCGCCGGCGAGATCGAACATGGCAGTCGAGAAGCCGGCATATTCGTAGTCGATCAGCCACAGCTTTTCACCGTCGTCGAGGATGTTCGACGGCAGGAGATCGTTGTGGCCGAAGACGATCGGCAGCGGCGCCTGCACGGCCTCCAGCTCCCCGGCGAGCCCGAGATAGCGTGCCAGTTCCGGGATCATCCGGCTGCCGCCCGCCTCTAGCGTGCGGGCATAATCGCGGATGACGTGAAAGGGCCAGAACATGAAGCCGGCACCCGACACATGGCGCGGCATCTCCTCGTGGAACCGGCGCAGCAGCCGCGCGACGCGCTCCCGTTCGGCGGCGACATCGACGGCGGAGAAGGTCTTCGCGTCGAGGAACGCTGACACCATGACACCGGGCTCGGCATATTCAATCTGCGGTGAGAACCCCGCCGCATGGGCAGCTCTCGCCGTCATCAGTTCCCGCTCACGATAGACATGGTGGAAGGGATAGTCGGTGCCGAAGCGGACGACATGGCGGCCCGAGGCGTCCTTCACCAAGAAGCTCTCATTGCTCAGGCCGCCCTTCAGCGGCTCGATCTCGATCGCCCCGTTCCAGCATGGCAGATCGGCAATCCGGTCCTCAGGTGTACGCGGCATCGTCGGTACACTCATGCGATCCGCTCCCTCACCCGTGCCGCACCGGCCGAAATCAGGCGATCGGCGATGATGGCGATGAAGGCGACCGCAAACCCCGCGACGAGGCCGCGCCCCGTATCCGCCTTGGTGAGGGCGATATAGACCTCCTGGCCGAGATCACGGGTGCCCACGAGCGCCGTGATGACGAGCATCGAGAGCGCGAACATGATCGTCTGGTTGAGGCCGAGCAAGATTTCCGGAAGCGCGAGTCTCAGCTTGATCTTGGCTAGTATCTGCGAGGGGGTGCAGCCCATCGCCCTGCCCGCCTCGATCACTCGCGGATCAACACGCTGGAGGCCGAGGACCGTGTAGCGGATCGCCGGCGCGACAGCATAGGCGACGATGGCGATCAGCGCCGTAAAGTCACCGACCCGGAACAGCATGACGGCCGGCATCAGGTAGACGAAGGACGGCAGCGTCTGCAGGGTGTCGATCACCACCTGCAACCAGCGCCAGAGCCGTTCGCGCTCGGCCGCAAGAATGCCGACGGGGATACCGATCAGGCTCGCAATGGCGACCGAGATGCCGCAGAGATAAACGGTGACCATCGCCTTTTCCCACTGGCCGGTGGCGGCAATCAGGAAAGAGAGCACGCCGGCCGTCAGCGCCAGACGAACGCCGCCCAGCCGGTAGCCGGCAAGCGTAAGCAGGGCCACGACGCCGACCCAGGGCAATTCACCGAGGAAGCGCTTCACCGGAACGAGAAGGCTGAGGAGCAACGTCGTGCGGACGGCCTCCAGAGCATCGAAGAAGTTGAGGTTGATCCATTTCACGACATCGTTCCAGAAGCCGCCGGTCGAGAGCTCCAGGCCTTCGGGATAGGCTTCAAGAGCCGGTGCCACGACGCTGGCGACCAGGCTTGTCGCGAGAATGCCGAAAGCGGCTGCCGCATAAGGGTGACGCTCAACGACATTTCCGCCGGTAACGGCCGGCGACGGCGCCCCTGCCTTTCTCGCATAGGCCTGGCTCAACCGGTCGAGGGCGACGGCGAGCGCGACAATGGCAAAGCCCGCCTCCAGACCCGCGCCGATGTCGAGCCGGCGGAGTGCCGCAAGCACGTCGAAGCCGAGACCGCCGGCGCCGATCATCGAGGCAATGATCACCATATTGAGCGAGAGCATGATGACCTGGTTGACGCCGACCATGAGCGCATCCGAGGCGGACGGCACCATGACCTTCCATGTCATCTGTCGCCGTGAACAGCCGACCATGTGCCCGAGATCGCGAATTTCCGACGGTACGGCCCTCAGCCCGTGAATGGTGATCCGCACCATCGGCGGCATGGCATAGATCAGGGTGCCGACGATCGCCGCCGTCGGACCGAAGCCGAAGAAATAGAGGATCGGCACGAGATAGGCGAAGATCGGGATCGTCTGCATCAGATCGAGCAGCGGCGTCAAAGCCCGCTCGAACAGCGGCCAGCGGTAGCCGGCAAGGCCGAGCAGCAGGCCGAGCACGACGCCGATCGGCACCGCAACGACGATCGAGGCAAGCGTCACCATGGCGCTGCTCCACTGCCCGAAGATGGCAAGGAATGCGAAACAGAAGACGACCAGCGCAGCGAGCTTTCGGCCGCCGGCGTAATAAGCCATCAGGCCGACGAGCACGATGACCCCGAGAAAGGAGACCGGCGGCACCAGCTGAACCGCGGCCGACCCCTGGCCGGACAGAAATCCGGTCGACAGCAGGCTGAGAGCCAGCGTGTAGGGAATGTCGATGACGGTCGCGACGAAACGGGTGAGATCGGTAAACGAAAAGAGCCCGAAGCTCGCCTCGTCCACCAGCCACTTGGTCCATCGCCCGACATGACGTGCCGCGGGAATTTGCCACGCGCGCGGATAGTCGAACGCCCACTTGGCGATCGCCGGACCAAACCACCAGGCGATCAATGAGGCGATTGCGGTGAGCGCGATGAGCAGGTCGGGAAGGCGGCCCGTTCGGCTACCCGCCCGGTCGTGGCCGGGTGTCAGGGGTTCTGTCGATGCGAGCGGCGCGGACATCGGGTCAACCCTGCATCATTATATCGACGACGTCGGCGCGGTGGATGGTGCCAATCACCCCGCCGTCCAGGCCGATGACGCTGATCGAATTGCCGGCACCGGCGAACATGGGCGCCACCTCGGCAATGGTCGTGCGCGCGTCGACGGTTGCCGCGGCAGACGCATCTGACTCGGGCCGCATGACCGAACCAACTTTGACGACCTTGGCGCGTGCGACGTTGCGGGTGAACTCGGCCACGTATGGCGTCGTCGGATTGAGCACCAATTCCTCCGGCGTACCGGATTGCACCACTTCACCGTCTTTCATGATGGCGATGCGGTCGGCGAGCCTGATCGCCTCGTCGAAATCGTGCGTTATGAAGACGATGGTCTTCCTCAGGACCGACTGCAGGCGCATGAACTCGTCCTGCATCTCGCGGCGGATGAGCGGATCGAGTGCGGAGAACGGTTCGTCGAGGAACCAGAGCTCCGGTTCGACGGCGAGCGAACGGGCGATCCCCACCCTTTGCTGCTGTCCGCCGGAGAGCTGGCGGGGAAAGACGTTTTCCTTGCCGGCGAGCCCGACAAGCTCGATCATCCTGCGGGCACGCTCCTCGCGCTTCGACCGTTCGACGCCCTGGACCTCGAGAGGAAAGGCCACATTGGCGAGAACGCTCAGGTGGGGTAGCAGCGCGAAGTGCTGAAAGACCATGCCCATCTGGTGGCGTCGGATCTCGATCATGCGGGCATCGCTCGCCGCAAGCAGGTTTTCGCCGTTGAACAGGATTTCACCGGAGGTCGGCTCGATCAGTCGCGACAGACACCGCACCAGCGTCGACTTTCCCGAGCCGGAGAGCCCCATGATGACGAAAATCTCGCCGCTCTTTACCTCGAGATTGACGTCGCGCACGGCTCCGACAAGTCCTGCCTCTGCAAGATTCGCGATGCTCGGCTTTCCGCCGGCAGCGCGCAGGGCATCCCGGGCACCTGCACCGAAGATCTTCCAGACATTGCGGCAGACGAGTTTGGTTTCAGGGGACATGAGGGTTCCGCAGGCTCGCATGGACGACTGGCGCCGTTCGACGGTCGCGATGAAGATCCGGCCACCCAAGGTCATGGGTGGCCGGAAACGGAGAGACCTATTTCTTGACCCATTCGGACCAGCGCGCCTCGTTGGCAGTCATCCACGCAGCCACCACGTCTTCGAGTTTCTTGCCGTTGACATCGACGTCGGTGATCATGGCACCCATTTCATCGTTGTTGACGTTGAAGGCCTTGATCGCCTTGTACGCACCCGGCCACTTGTCCTTGACGCCCACCCAGCCGGCCTTCCAGATCGGACCGAAAGGCTTGCCGCAATCATAGGCCATGTCGGGATTGGAGCCCCAGTTTGCGTCGTTGTAACATTCGGGCGTGTAGGCCGGGAACTCGACCCACTCGCCCTTGTACTTGGCAGGCGCCCAATGCGGTGCGTAGATCCACAGCATGATAGGCGCCTGGCGCTGATAGGCACTTTCGAGCTCCGCGAAGAGGGCGGCATCGGTGCCGGCATGGACAACTTCGAAGGGCAGGTCGAGAGCCTCGACGCGTTCGTCGTCGAAGCCACCCCAGGTAACAGGGCCGCCGAGATAGCGGCCCTTCGGCGCAGTTTCAGCCGTGGAAAAGGCTTCGGCGCAGGCCGGCTCCTTCAGAGCCTCCCAATTCGGCAGGCCCGGGCATTTTTCCTTCATATATTCCGGGAACCACCACTCCTCCTTCGCCTGCATGCCGGTCTCGCCGAGATTTTCGACCTTGCCGGTCGCAACGGCGTTATCGAGCGCCTCCTGTCCGGTGGTTGCCCAGATTTCCATGGCGACGTGAAGGTCTCCCGTCTCCAGCCCCGCGAACTGCGCGAGATAGTCGGCCTGGACATATTCCACGGAATATCCGGCCTTCTTCAGCACTTCGCCCATGATGTTGGTGGTGATCAACTGACCGGTCCAGTCGTGCAGGGTCAGTCTGATCGGATCTGTGGATTCCTGTGCCATCGACGGCGTGGCCAAGACCACGCCCGACAAGAGAAGAACGGCCGCGGACAATCGCGGCAGGCGCGCAAGATCAAGCATTCGAGTTCTCCCAGTAGAGCCCGTTGAAAGAGTGATGAACTGGCAAGGCACCCGACCGTCGTTCCCCGTACTTTTCGTATCTTGAGACGGGGGTGCGTGGCAGCAATCTCATGTCAGACAAGATCGCTTGTCAACGCCAATTTGTGGCTTTTTGTGTTTTTATGACCGTTTCTGTGGCCGATGATTGCCGCGTTGGCTCGGCTGCGCTATGACGACGGTACGGAACGACTGGTTGGGATGATGGCTCCTTCGAAAAGGCACAGGGACATTCTTCGGCTGCTCGAGCGCGACGGCACGGTCGCTGTCGCCGAGCTTGCACGGAAGCTCAACGTCTCGCTGGAGACGATCCGCCGGGACATCAAGCCACTCGCCGGCAACGGGAGCGTGATCAAGCTGCACGGTGCAGTCAGCCTTCCCTCCATCGTCGGCGAGGCCCCGTTCGAGAAGCGCATGCGGGAAAACAGCGGCGCGAAACGGGCGATCGCCGCGGCCGTCGCCGCGACCATCCGCGACGGCGATTCCATCATGATGGATACCGGCACGACGACCAGCTTCCTGGCGCGCGAGCTGCTCGGCCATCGCCGCCTGACGGTCGTCACGAACTCGTCCGACATTGCCCGCACGCTCGCGACCGTCAACGACAACAAGGTCTACATGGCAGGCGGAGAACTACGCAGCGACAACGGAGCAGCCTTCGGCACGACCGCGATCGAATTCGTCAGCCGCTTCGCCGTCACCCACGCAGTGATCTCAACCGGGGCGGTGAACGCCGGCGGCATGATGGATTTCGACCTGGAAGAAGCCGAGTTCGCCCGCATGGTTCTGACGCGCGGCAAGCGCGCCCTGGTGGTAACCGACCACAGCAAGTTCGGACGAGATGGGCTGGTGAGGGTGAGCGGTTTCGACGCGATCACGGAGCTTGCGACCGACAAGGCGCCGCCGCCGGACATCGCCGAAGCGCTTTCCGCGGCAGGTGCCGAACTGTTGCTGGCATGAGCGGCGCGCACTCGCAAAAAAAGAAGCCGCAGACATCCTGCGGAACTCAGCTTTCCGCCCTCTTCGCCGTCGAAGCTCGTTCCACCAGGTGGCAGGCGAGTTCCAGACGGCGTGGTGGAAACGGCATGCCGGAAAGGCTGTCACGCAAGAGGTCGAGCGCAGCCGAACCGATCTCCCGCATCGGAATGTGCATGGTCGTCAACGGCGGATTGAGGAAGGCGGCCTGCGGCAGGTCGTCCATGCCCATCACCGACACGTCGCGCGGCACGACATAGCCCATCTGCTGCACGCCCAGCATTGCGCCGACGGCAAGGCTGTCACCGGCCGCCAGAACGGCCGTGAAATCCAGCCCGCGCGCCCGGATGCGAGAGACGATCGCCTGTGTTGCCAGTTCCGGCAGCCAATCGTCGACCGGCACGACGAGGTCCGGATCGGCGGCAAGACCGTGGTGGAGCAGCGCGTCGCGCCAGCCTTCGTAACGCCGCTCGATGGTGCGGCGCCCCGGCCGCATAAGGAAGAGGATGCGACGGTGGCCGAGGCCGATCAGGTGATCGGCGGCCAGTCGCGCACTCGACCGGTTGCAGGGCGTGACACTCGAAAGCCGCATGAACGGATCATCGCCGTTCAAGAGTATCACCGGCTTCTGAAAGCCGCGCGTGGCGGCAAGCAACGCCTCGTCATCGACCGTCAGAAACAACAGACCCAGGATCTCCGGATCGTCCCTCGCTTCTTCGAGGAGCGTCAGTTCCTCCGCCTTGTCGGCGATCGGCCGCGTTATGATCTCGAGCCCGAACGCCTGCGCCCGTTCCTTGAGTCCATCGAGCACGTAGAGCGTGAACTGGTTTCTCACATAGTCGATCATCGCCGCGCTGGATGCCGCGAGGATGACCTTCCGCCCCGCAACCGCCGTCGGGACGACGTAGTTCGCCGTTTTCGCCGCCTCCAGTATTTGCTGACGGATCTCCGGCCGAACGCCTTTCTCGCCTGCAAGCGCACGCGAGACCGTGCTGAGGGACACTCCGCAGCGCTCGGCGATGTCCTCCAGGCGCACCTTCCTGCTCTTCTTCCCCCGCTTGCCGGGGAGCGGTTTTACGGTCACGGTTCACCTCTCTCCGCGCCAACATGAGAAAAATTTTCAGATTGCGCAAGAAAAATCACCATGCATTATCGAGTCAAATCCGTCCATCGGTGACCGCAGGGAGGAGCACCATGGGCCTGACCGGCCATGAAATTCGCACTGGACTCGATCGCCTTGTCGCCGGCATGACCGGCCTCAAGCACAGCGGTCGTTTTCACGAGCCGAACCTCGACGGTACCGCCGGCGACTACATCAGCTTCGACAGCTGGGAATGGCCCCAGGGTGTCGGCCTCTATGGGCTCGTACGCCTGTGGCTGCTGACCGGTCGCGAGGATCTGCGCAGGCTCGTCGAGGACTGGTACGCCTCACAGATTGCCGGCGGCCTGCCGGGCCTCAACGTCAACACCACCGCGCCGATGCTCGGCCTTTCGGTTCTCTGGGCGAAAACCCGCGACCCGCGATGGCAGCCCGTGCTCGACACCTGGGCGAACCGCGTGCTCTCCGAAATGGGCCGCACGCCGGAAGGCGGCTTCGAACACCACGTCTCCGACAGGATCAACGACAACGAGCTCTGGGACGACACGCTCTACATGGTGGCGCTCTTCCTCGCCTCCTACGGTGAGGCAAGCGGCCGGCGCGAACTCGTCGACGAGGCTTCGCTCCAGTTTCTCGTCCATACACGCTACCTCGCCGATCCCCAGACCGGCCTCTGGTTCCACGGCTGGACCTTCGAGGGACGGCACAATTTCGCACGTGCCCGCTGGGCGCGTGGCAATGCCTGGATCACCGCCGGCATTCTCGACCTTTTCGACCTCGCCGAACTCGGCCGGCCGGTGCGACGCTTCCTCGAAGGCGTGCTGGTGGCACAGGTTGACACCTTGCTCAGACTTCAGGCACCGTCCGGCGCTTGGCGCACACTCCTCGACGATCCCTCATCCTATGAGGAGATTTCCGCGACCGCCGGCATCGGCTACGGACTCCTGAAGGGCTATCGGCTCGGCCTCGGCACGCCGGCCTGGCGAAGCGCCGGGCTTCGGGCGCTCGAGGCGGTGATGCGCAACATCGACGAAAGCGGCACCGTCCTCAACGTTTCCTACGGTACCCGCATGGGTCACGACCTGCAGTTCTACAAGGACATTCCGATCCAGCCGACCGGCTACGGCCAGGCGCTGGCGATCCTGTGCCTTTCGGAGGCGCTCAACCATGTTGGAGCGGAGGGACAGGCGGCATGACGATGAAGCTACTCTACGGCGCCGGGCCGCAGGACGTGAAAGGGTATGACACGCAACGCCTGCGGGACGCCTTCCTGCTGAGCGACCTCTTTGCCGACGATCAGGTCAACTTCACCTATACCCATATCGATCGCCTCATCCTCGGCGGTGCCGTGCCGGTGACGACGAGCCTTGTCTTCGACTCCGGCGCGGAGATCGGCACGCCCTATCTGCTCTCCGCCCGGGAAATGGGGATCGCCAATCTCGGCGGTACCGGCGTAATCGAGGTGGATGGCCAACGCTTCGCGCTCGAAAACCGCGACGTGCTCTATGTCGGCCGCGGCGCCCGGCAGATGACCGCCTCCAGCCTGTCGGCGGAGAGGCCCGCCCGCTTCTACATGAATTCGGTGCCGGCCGGCGCCGACTTCCCGCACCGTCTGATCACCCGCAGAGAAGCGAAGCCCCTCGATCTCGGCGATGCGCGCCGCTCGAACAGGCGCCGGCTCGCGATGTACATCCATCCGGAGGTCGCCCCGTCCTGCCTGCTGCTCATGGGTATCACCGACCTTGCCGAAGGCAGCGCCTGGAACACCATGCCGCCGCACCTGCACGAACGGCGGATGGAGGCCTACTGCTACTTCGACCTCTCGCCGGAGGACCGGGTCATCCACGTGATGGGACGGCCGGAGGAGACCCGCCACCTGATCGTCGCGGACGGTGAGGCGGTCCTCTCCCCCGCCTGGTCGATCCACATGGGCGCAGGTACGGGACCTTACGCCTTCGTCTGGGGCATGACCGGCGAAAACCAGGAATACAACGACGTCGCTCCCGTAGCCGTGGCTGATCTCAAATGACGAAAACGACCTTCCATATGAAAAAAGACCTGCCGGCCGGAGAGGCCATTCGCTACTGGCAGCTCGGTGCCATCGCCGAAGAGCGTTTCGACGTGCCGGACCAGCCGATGAAGGGCGAGATGGACCCCTTCTTCTTCCTGACCAAGCACAAGAACTTCATTCCGCACGAGTATCCCTGCCGCACTCTCTTCGCCGAGCGTTTTCGCGGCGACCGTCCCGACGTTCGCGGCTCCTTCGAGGCCGCCCGCTGGTGGCTGCCCTTCGGTTCGCCGCGGCTCGATCTCTCCGGCTTCTGGTTCCGTCCGACGCGCCTTGCCACCTGGGCACGTACCTTTATCGAAGCAGAAGCGGCGGGAACGGCAAGGGTTCGCCTCGGCACGTGCGGCGGCGCCGTGCTCTGGCTGAACGGCGATGAAGCAGGCTGGATGGCGCCCTATAGCCGCAATCTCGAAGCCAAGGCAGAATTCGATCTTCCGCTTCAGGAAGGCCTCAACGAGATCATCCTGTTCTTCGACGACCTCGCCGAACGCGATGCCCGCTATTTCATCCAGCTCGATTATTTGTCGGGTCCGAAGGCCGCGGTCGCCCTGCCCGTCCCCTGCGCGCCGTCCGCGGCCGATGCGGTGGAAACCGCCCTCGACGGAATGCACTTCGATCGCCCGGCCTATTTCGAAGGCGACATAACGCTGATTTTCGGCGCGCCGCTGCCGATGGACGTCGAGGTCGCAGTCGCGGTCGAAGGCGACTTCATGTCGACCGAACGCTTCGACTATGATTTCCGGCTCAAGGCCGGCGAGACCCGTTTCGTCGTCGGCCCGTCGAGCGCCATGCCCGCCGACTTCCGCCATTTCCGCGTGGCGCTCGACGCGGAAGGTTTCGTGGCAGCCCGGTCGATCGGCGCCGAGATCTGCCATGCCGCCCGGCAGGGCGAAGCGCCGGAAACGCTTTCCGCCCGCATCGAGGAAACACTCGACGAGATCTCCGAATATTCCGAGCGCGACACCGTGCGCGCCTTCGCGCGGCTCGCCAGCGACCGCGGCGGTGCCGACACGGATGCGATGATCGAGGAGATCTTGCCGTCGATCGAGGACTGCCACGACTGCGCCGATTTCTCTCTCGTGCCGCTCATCTGGTCGCGCACCGTCTGGGGTGGGGATATCGGCACCGCGACCCGCGCGCGCATCGACCGCGCCATCCTCGGTTTCCGCTACTGGATGGATGAACCGGGCAACGACGTGCAGTGGTACTTTTCCGAGAACCATGCGCTTCTCTTCCATACCTCGGCCTATCTCGCCGGCACTCTCTTTCCTGAAAATGTCTTCGTCCGGTCCGGGCGCAAGGGAGCGGACCAACGCGCCGTTGGTGCCGCCCGGGTGCGCGCATGGCTCGATCATTTCGAGGCCTGGGAGATGGCGGAATTCAACTCCGCCCCCTATTTTCCGATCGACCTCAAGGGTCTGACGGCACTCGCCGCGCTCGCGCCCGACGCGGACATTGCGACGCGCGCCCGGAAAGGTATCGTCCGCCTCTGCGAGATCGTCGCGCGTTCGGCCCATCACGGCATGCTGACCGCCGCGCAGGGCCGATCCTACGAGCATACGCTTTGCGCCGGCCGATCGCTCGAGCTCTCCGGCGTCGCGCGCCTGCTCTGGGGCCATGGCTGGTACGGCCGGCGCGTCCATGCCCTGCCGCAACTCGCCGTCTGTCTGCGCGACCACGGTCTCGTCGTGCCGGAGGCTCTCGCCGACATCGCGAACCATCACTCCGAGGAGCACCAGGAGTGGTGCTTCGCCCAGGGCGAGAACCGCTTCGCCGCGCTCTATCACTACAAGAGCCGCGCCTTTGCCATGGGCTCGGTTGCCCATTATCGTTGGCACGACTGGGGCTATCAGGAAACCGTGCTGCATCTAAGGCTCGGCGAGCGGCCGGAGGCGGCAATCTGGATCAATCATCCGGGCGAGACGATCCAGTTCGGCTACGGTCGTCCATCCTACTGGGGCGGCTGTGGCGCGGTCCCGCGCACCCACCAGTATCGCGGGCTTGCGGTTCTCGATTTCCAAACGGTCGATGAACAGGTGGACTTCACCCATGCCTGGTTCCCCGTCGCAGAGTTCGACGAGAGCCGTGTTGAAGGAAATCTCGCTGTCGCCCGCAGTGGCAAGGGCGCCGTGCTCCTGCGCGGCAGCGTGCCGTTCGAGCGCGTCGCCGAAGGACCGTCGGCCGATGCGGAACTGCGTCAGCGCGGCCGCAACACCCGATGGATCGTCCGCGTCAGCGAAGCCTCCGATCTCGCGAGCGTCGAGGCGCGCTTCGCCGGGCTGGCGGTCCGGGAGGAGGCGGACGGCACGTTCGCGATCGATGACCCGGAATATGGCGTTGTGCGCTTCCGGGCCGACGGCTCCGCGGAGGCGGAGGGCCGCACCATCGGGCCCGAGACATTCACCGTCGCCGGTGCGGCGGCGATGCTCCCGGCTTACTAGCCGGAATGCCCCGCCCGCATGAGGCTGGCGGGTTTCGAACATGGCGGGCGGGAGACCCGCTGATTGGAGAGGAGGAACGACCATGAAGAAGACAAGAACCGTTCTGGCGGCACTCGCCGTCGGGCTTCTGACATCGACGTCGGCGCTCGCCGGCGACGTGCGCATCATGTGGTATTCGGACGGCGTCGAAGGCGAGGTCCTGAAGGATCTGCTCGACCGCTTCATGAAGGAAAACACGGGGATCAACGTCATCCTCGACAACGTCGCCTATAGCGTTGTGCGCGAGCAGCTTCCCGTCCAGCTCGAAGCGGGCGCAGGTCCGGACATCGCCCGCGTGACGAACCTGAAGGCGCAGAGCCAGCACTGGCTCGATCTCCGCCCCCTCGTTGCCGATCCGGCCTACTGGGACGAGAATTTCGGCGCGCAGGCCGACTGGATGCGGCCGGACGGATCGAACCAGATCTCCGGCTTCATGACCCAGATCACGCTGACCGGCGGCTTTGCCAACAAGACGCTGTTCGATCAGGCGGGCGTCGCCATGCCCGGCAAGGACGCGACCTGGGACGACTGGGCGAAGGCTGCCAAGCAGGTGGCCGAAAGCCAGCAGGTGCCCTTCGCCATGGCGCTCGACCGTTCCGGCCATCGCCTGACCGGTCCCATTCTCTCTTATGGCGGAAATTATGTCGGCGCCGACGGCAAGCCGGCTCCCCTCGACCAGGGCGCCAAGGACTTCTTGACGAAGTTCGTCGGCTGGATCGAAGACGGCACGATGGGCAAGGACGTCTGGGTCTCGGCAGCCGGCTCCACCTACCGTGCGGCCGCCGACGACTTCATCAACGGGCAGCTCGTCTACTACTATTCCGGCTCCTGGCAGGTGCCGAATTTCTCCACCAAGATCGGCTCGAACTTCGACTGGGTCGCGACCGGCAGCCCCTGCGGCCCGGCCAATTGCACCGGCATGCCGGGCGGCGCCGGCCTCGTGGCAATCAAGTACACGAAGAACCCGAAAGAAGTGGCGAAGGTCATGGACTACCTCGCCCGCGAGGACATCGTGAAGGAATTTTCCGAACGCACGCTGTTCCTGCCAGCCCACAAGGGACTGCTCGCCAAGGGCCTGGACTTCAAGACCGACGACGCGCAGGCGAAGGAAGCCCTCAACACCTTCGTCTCGGCGACGGGTTCGCTCTCCGAGCTCGCCCAGAAGCTGCCGGGCTGGTTCTGGTCCGACACCTTCTACGGTGCGCTCGTCACGCGCGTCAGCCAGGCAGCCGCCGGTGAGATGTCCGTCGACGAGGCCTTCACTCGCATCGATGCGGATATCGCAGCCAAGGTGAAGGATTCCGGCCTGTAAGGTCGCAGCGCCGTCGGCAGACTTGCCACGGCCAGAGGATGCCGGTCGCGGCGGGGGCTTGCCCCGCTGCGCGCCGCAGGGGACATTTGTCCGTGCCGGACGGGTGTCTTCGGCCGGACTGGGAGGAGAGGCATGAGAACGCACGATACCGGTAGAGCCGGCCTGGGCGCGATCGTCACGGCGCCGATCCACATCGCCATGGGTATTTTCGACACGCCGCTGCGCTGGCTGCAACGTGTTGCCGGAACTGGCGGCATGGCGGCCTTCTTCCTGATGCCGAACATGCTGATCTTCGGCATCTTCGTGCTGTTGCCCTTCTTCATCAACTTCGCCTATTCGATGACCGGCGGCACGGCGCTCTTCCTGCCCGACCGAACCTTCGTCGGCACAAACCAGTATACGCGCCTCTTCGACTGCGGGAGTTACATCGATCCCGGCAGTTGCGTCGAGGACACCTTCTGGACGGCGGTCTGGAACACCGCCGCGTTCGTCGTGCTCCAGGTCTCACTGATGATCCTGGTCTCACTCGTCACCGCGCTGATCCTCAATCGCGACCTGGCCGCGCGCAGTTTCTGGCGGGCCGTCTTCTTCTTCCCCGTCCTGCTGTCGCCGGTTGTCGTCGGGCTCATCTGGAAGTGGATCCTCCAACGGCAAGGCCTTCTCAACTTCGGTCTCTACGGCCTCGGCTTTGAACCCTACGTCTGGCTCAACGACCGCAACTGGGCCTTCGCCGCCACGATCGGGGTGTCGATCTGGGCGCATATGGGCTTCTACACCCTGATCCTGCTCGCAGGCCTGCAGGCAATCCCGAAAGACCTCTACGAGGCAGCGGAAATGGACGGCACCCGTCCGGCGCGGGCCTTCTGGCGCATCACACTGCCACTCCTCATGCCGAACCTTCTCGTCGTCGTCGTGCTCGTGCTCATTCGGGCGGTACAGATCTTCGACGAGGTCTATGTCTTGACCGGCGGCGGACCCGGGACGAGCACGCTCTATCTGACGCAATACATCTACGAGACCGGCTTTGCCGCCCAGCTGCGCAATCCTGGCCTTGCCGCCGCCGCCTCGATCCTGATGGGTGCCGTGCTGGTCGTCCTCACGCTCGCCCAGCTCGGCCTCGGCCGTTCCGGCGAGAAGACGGGAGGCCGCAAATGAGGGGGTTCATCCGTTTCCTCACGCGCCGGAGAGGCGGCAAGGGCTGGCACTGGACCGACGTGGTCACATGGGTCTGGCTGATCGGCGGGCTCTTCATCATGTTCGGCCCGGCCGTCTGGCTGGTCGGTTCGTCCTTCAAGTCACCGGCGTCACTCGCCGAGTTCCCGCCGACCATCCTGCCCTACGTCACCCAGAAGGTGACGGTCGAGGGTTACGACAAGCCGCTCGACCTCTACGAGGCGACACTCGAAGACGGCAGCACGGCGGTACTTGCCGAAGTACGCCGCATCGGCATCGTCAGCCAGATGGTCGACCCGGCAAAACCCGGCGAGATCATCAAGGTCAACATCGCCAAGCGGCGGCCGGTGCGGGAAATGTCGTTCGCCGCGACGAACTACACCGAGCCCTTCACCCATTTCGATTTCGTCCGCTATCTCTGGAATTCCGTCTTCGTGACGGTGACGGCGACGCTGATCACCCTCGTCGTCAATTCCATGGCCGCCTTCGCCCTCAGCAAATATGAATTCCGTGGCCGGGCGCTCGCCATGCTGCTGATTCTCGCGACGCTGATGGTGCCGCTCTCCGTCATCATGGTGCCGCTCTACTCGATCGTTTCTGCACTCGGCCTCTTCAACAGCCTCTGGGGCGTGATCCTCCCGACCGTCGCCACCCCGACAGGCGTCTTCATCCTGCGCCAGTACATGCTGACCATTCCCGACGAGCTGGTCGACGCCGCGCGGATGGACAAGGCATCGGAATGGCAGATCTACTGGCGCATCATCCTGCCGCTGACGGCGCCGGCACTCGCGGTGCTCGCGATCTTCTCCGTCGTATGGCGCTGGAACGACTTCCTGTGGCCGTTGATCGTCCTCTCGCGTAAGGAACTCTACACCCTTCAGGTGGGCCTCAGCATCTATTCGGGCGAACTGAACGTGCAGTGGCACTTCATCCTCGCCATGACCGTCGTGACCATGATCCCGGTCGTGCTGGTCTTCATCTTTCTGCAGCGCTTCATCACCACCGGCATCGCCGGCACCGGACTGAAATAGGGGAGCATCATGGGACATATCAGGCTCACCAACGTGAAGAAGTCCTTCGGCGCCGTCGACGTGATCCAGGACATCAACCTGGAGATCGCGGACGGCGAGTTCGTCGTCTTCGTCGGTCCCTCGGGTTGCGGAAAATCGACCCTCCTGCGCATGATCGCCGGCCTTGACCGGCCATCGAGCGGGGAACTCGCAATCGACGGCAAGGTCGTCAACACCGTGCCCGCCGCCGACCGTGGCCTTGCCATGGTCTTCCAGTCCTATGCGCTTTATCCACACATGAGCGTGCGGCAGAACCTCGCCTTCGGCCTTGAAAACACCCGCATGCCGAAAGCCGAGATCGCCGAGCGCATCACCGAAGCCGCGCGCATGCTGGAAATCGAGGCCTACCTCGATCGCCGCCCGGGTCAGCTTTCAGGCGGCCAGCGCCAGCGTGTCGCCATCGGCCGCGCCATTGTGCGCCGCCCCGTCGCTTTCCTGCTCGACGAGCCACTATCGAACCTCGACGCCGAGCTGCGCGGTTCCACTCGCGCCGAGCTTGCCGCGCTCCATGCGCGCCTTTCGGCGACGATGATCTACGTGACGCACGATCAGGTCGAGGCGATGACGCTCGCCGACCGTATCGTCGTGCTGCGTGCCGGCCGCATCGAGCAGGTCGGCACGCCGCTCGAGCTCTACAATCGCCCAGCAAACCGCTTCGTCGCCGGCTTCATCGGCTCACCGCACATGAACTTCCTCGACGGAACCGTCGAAGCGGCCGGTCCCGGGCGAACCGTCATTTCCCTCGCCGGCGGTCAGCGGCTGGAACTGCCTTTGGCAGAAATGAGCGGCAAGGAAGGCTCCCGCGTGACCGTCGGCGTGCGTCCCCAGCACATCACGCTCGGTCGCAGCGAAAGCAGCGTCTCGGCGAAACTGACACTCGTTGAAGCGCTCGGCGCCGAAACGGTGCTGCATGCCGATCTCGCCAGCCAGAAGATCCTCGTCGTCGCACCGGGTCAGCATGCCGTCACCCCCGGGGCAGTGATCGATCTCTCCTTCGCCAGCGCCCCGATCCACCTCTTTGACGAAGAGGGGCTGCGCATCGAAACCGCGCGGTAATCGATTTGGGTCCGGCATGCGGCCCTGCGGCCGGTGCCGGCTTCAAGCAGGTCAGCTGACCACGACCGCGATGACCGACACGCAGTCGCCCGCCTTGACCAAGCCGGGGAAATGACGGGCGCACAGGATGCCGCTCATCTTCGCGCGGATCTCCGAGGGCGCGGCACCGGTCCGGCCGACGGGGTAGATGCGTGCGACGACGTCGCCGGCCTCCACCTGGTCTCCGAGATCGACCACCGGCTCAATGAGCCCTCCGTCCTCGGCGAAGGCGAAGCAGTCGCCGTTCGGCATGTCGAGCCAAATGGTCTCTGCCGGTGCGGCACTTCCTTTCATAATGCCGGACGCCTTCAGCACGTTGGCGACGCCGGCCTTGGCGATGCCGATGCTCCTTGCCGTCGCCGTGCCGCCGCCGCCGAGCTCCGTCGTGATGAAGACCTTGCCCATGTTCTCGGCGGCGGTGTCAAACATGCCGACCGCATCGATCTCGAGCATCTTCATGGAATAGGGCGCACCGAACGCCCGAACGAGGTCGAAGGCCTTGGCCTCCTGTAGCTTGTCCGGCAGAACATGCGCCGCACAGAAGGGAAGGAAATCCAACGTCTTGCCGCCCGAATGGAAGTCGAGCACGACGTCCGCGAGCGGCAGAAGCACGCGCTGGAAATAGTCCGCGATCTTCTCGGTGACGGTTCCGTCCGGCCTGCCGGGAAAGCTGCGGTTCATGTTCCCCCTGTCGATCGGCGAGGTTCGGGTACCTCCCAGGAAGGCGGGATAGTTCATCGCCGGGACGATGATCACCCTGCCGCGAACCTCGTCCGCCTCCAGCCTGCGAGCAAGGTCGAAGAGCGCGGCCGGCCCTTCATATTCGTCACCGTGATTGCCACCAGTCAGAAGGGCGGTCGGCCCCTCTCCGTTGCTGACGACGGTGACCGGGATCATCACCGAGCCCCAGGCGGAATCGTCCCGGCTGTAGGGCAGGCGAAGGAAGCCGTGCTGCACCCCGTGCGCGTCGAAGTCGACCGTGGCGCTGATCGGCGATGGCCGCAAATGCTGTATGCCCATGAACTCAGTCCTTGACCATCAGCTTGCGCGGTACCGAGGCGAAGCATTCAACTCCGCTCTCGGTGATCAGAATGCTCTCGGTCGTCTCGAACCCCATGTCCTCGAGCCATAGGCCGGTCATGAAATGGAAGGTCATGCCGGGCTTCAGTTCGGTCTTGTCACCGGGACGAAGGCTCATCGTGCGCTCACCCCAGTCCGGCGGATAGGAAAGCCCAATCGGATAGCCGGTGCGGTTGTCTTTCACGATGCCGTACTTCTTCAGAACGGAGAAGAAGGCATTGGCAATATCCTCGCAGGTGTTGCCGGGCTTGGCGACGGCAAGCCCCGCCTCCATGCCTTCGAGCGTCGCCTTCTCGGCGTCGAGGAAGGCTTGTGTGGGTTTGCCGAGAAAGACCGTGCGCGACAGCGGTACATGGTAACGATTGTAACAGCCCGCGACCTCGAAGAAGGTCCCCTCCCCGCGCTTCATCGGCCTGTCGTCCCAGGTCAGGTGTGGCGCGGATGCCTCCACCCCCGAAGGCAGGAGTGGAACGATCGCCGGATAGTCGCCGCCGATGCCATCGACGCCGCGTGTGCCCGCGTCGTAGATCTCGGCGACGAGATCGCATTTGCGCATGCCGACTTCGATCTTGTCGAAGATGCGCTGGTGCATCGCCTCGACGATCCGGGCGGCGTTGCGCATATACCTGATCTCCGTCTCGCTCTTGACGGCGCGCTGCCAGTTGACCAGCGCCGTCGCATCGATGAAGCGCGCATTCGGCAGATGTTTCTGTAACGAGGCGAAAGCGGCGGCCGAAAACCAGTAATTGTCCATCTCGACCCCGATCCTGAGCGCACCGAGGCCCCGGTCGGAGAGTATTCCCGAGAGGTAGTCCATCGGGTGCCGCTCGGTCGACTGCACGTAATGGTCCGGATAGCCGATGATGTTCTCGTGCTTGAGGTAGGCCGTCAACTTGGCTCCGTTGGCATCCTGTCCGCGACCGAACCAGATCGGCTCGCCGGACGGCGGCACGATCACCGCCTGATGGACGTAGAACGACCAGCCGTCGTAACCCGTGAGCCAGGCCATGTTGGACGGATCGCTGACGATCAGCAGGTCGACGCCCTTCGCCTCCATGGCTTCACGCGTTTTGCGCAGCCGCGCCTCGTATTCCGCAAGGGAAAATTTCAGTCTCGCCTGGGTCATGTCTCGTCCCTCTTGTCCGGCAACGCCGTTGTTCAGCTCTCGAATGTCGTCCCAGCACCTGCGGCACTCGCGCGCGCAAAGGCCAGCGTGGCAATGGCGGTGTCCTGGATGCCGGTCCCCGTCAGGTCGGCAATTGTGATGTCGTCGTCCCTCGTGCGCCCGGGCCTAAGACCTGCGATCACCTGTCCGAGCTCGGCGAATTCCGCCTCGGGCGCCGCGAAACCCGCTTCAATGGCATGATGCAATTCGCCGAGCCGGCGCGTCTGTTTCAGGCTGTCGGCAAAATAGAGACCGCGGGTGATCGCCCGCGGATCCAGTTCATTCTTGTGTTCCGCATCGGAGCCCATGGCCGTGACGTGTTGCCCCGGCTGCAACCATTCTGCTCTCAGAACCGGGATGTCCGACGGCGTGGTGGTGACGATGATGTCGGCACCGTGGACTGCCGCTTCAGGATCGGTCTCAGCGCGCACCGGAATCGCGAGCCTCCCGGTAAGCGCGCGTGCGGCGGCTTCGGCCTTCCCCTTGTCACGAGCCCAGACACGCGCCTCGCGGATCGGGCGAACGAGGGTCAGAGCTTCGAGCTGCAGCGCGGCCTGCATGCCGGCGCCGAAGATTGTCGCCACGGCCGCATCCGCCCGGGCGAGATGCCTTGCAGCAACCGCCCCCGCCGCAGCCGTCCGCACGTCGGTGAGGTAGCCGTTGTCGAGCAGCAGCGCCTCGACCAGGCCGGTTCGGCTCGACAGCAGCACCATCATGCCGTTGGTGCTCGGCAGGCCAACCTTCGGGTTGTCGAAGAAGCCAGGGCTGATCTTGATCGCAAAACTATCGAGGCCGGGGACATAGGCGGTCTTCACGTCAACCTCGCCGCGATGCTCGGGAATATCGAGCCTAAGGATCGGCGGCATCGCCACCGCCTTGGTTGCAAGCGCGTGGAAAGCATTTTCGACACAGGCGACAGCTTCGCGGTCGAGCGGCACGATCGTCCTCAACTCCGCCTCCGTCAGAATCCTGATGCGTGTCATGCAGCTGCCTCCTTGCGGAACGGATCGTCTTGCCCGTTCATCACCCGCTGGTGCAGGTCCATGTCGACATTGCGACCGGAGAGGATGACCCCGATCGGTCCGTCGATTTCGATCTTTCCTGCGAGAATTGCCGCAATGCCGACGGCTCCAGCACCTTCGACGACTTCACGTTCCTGCACGTAGCCATGCCGCATCCCGGCGGCGATTTCCGCCTCGGTCAGCAGGACGATGTCGTCGAGCAGTTCGCGGCACATGCGAAAGGTCACGTGATTGTCGAGCCCGATGCCGCCGCCGAGCGAATCCGCGAGACTTGGATATTCCTCGACGAGAACCGGCTTTCCGGCCTCGAGGCTCGCCTTCATCGCAGCACCGCGTTCCATGGTGATCCCGATCACCCGCGCCGTCGGCTTGCGAGCCTTGACCGCGGCCGCAACGCCGGCAGCCAGACCACCGCCTGAGAGCGGCACGAGCACGGTCGTCAGGTCCGGCATCTGCTCGACGATCTCAAGTCCGAGCGTCCCCTGTCCTGCTACTACGGCCGGGTGGTCGAAGGGTGGAACCATCACGAGACCCCTTTGGGCGACCAGCCGTTCGACCTCCTCCTGGGCCTCGTCCTGGGATTTTCCGACAATTCTGACATCGGCGCCGAGGCGGCGGATTTCGGAGACCTTGTTCTCCGGGACGAGGTGCGACATGCAGATCGTAGCGACCGAGCCTTCCGCCTTCGCCGCATGCGCAAGCGCCCTGCCGTGATTGCCGGTCGACGCGGCAACAACACCGCGCGCCCGCTCGTCGTGCGAAAGCGAAAGCACCGCATTGGTCGCGCCGCGCAGTTTGAAGCTGCCGGTCCTCTGGTGATGCTCGAGCTTCAAACCGACCGGTACGCCGCAGCGCTCGCCGAGCGCCGCCGAAGCGACGAGCGGCGTGCGAAGCACCCGGCCGGCAATGCGCCGGGCAGCAGCCTCGATTTCCTCGATGCCCACGGGAAGAGCGGCATTCATGTCCAGACTCCATCGAGCGGCAACGCCATCAGCCGGCCAAGTTGAGGACGAGCCCCATCGTCGCCGCAGAGGCGAAGGCATGCCCACGCGGTTGCATAATTGCTGCTGACGGCGGGCTTGCCGATCGCCGCCTCTATTTCAGCGATGACGCCGGCAGCGCGAACAGCCGTGCACGAGATGAAAAGTGCGTCCGACTCGGGCGCCATCGCCTCCTCCGCGAACGCCACGATCTCGGACGGCGCGATGCGCGCCATCTCCCTGTCGTCGGCGAGCCCGAGACAGGCGAACCGGTCGATCTCGAAGCCGAGCGCGGAGAAATACTCCGCCATCGGCCGGCTTGTCTCGACCGTATAGGGCGTCAGCACCGATATCCGTTTGGCACCGAGAGCCTTCAGACCCCGCACGGCGGCGGCGGTCGGCGTGACCACGGCGGTGCCGGGCTTGGCGGCATTGATGGCCGCGGCAACTTCCGCATCGCCGATGACCACGGAAGCCGAGGTGCAGGAATACATGACGACATCGAGCGTCTCGTCGGGAAGGATCAGACCTGCCGCCGCCGTCAGCGAGGGCTGCATCGCCCTGAGGTTCTCCGGCGTCACCGGATTGGCGTAGGGAATGCGGGCAACATAGACGCCGATGCGGTCGGACGCGACCAGGCGCTGGAAATCCACTTCGGTCGTGTGATCCGTTGCCAGGATGATGAGGCCGACGCGCTTGTCGAGCGGCCGTGGATCAAGCCGAGGCGGACGCGTGGCAAGAGAAATCGAAACCGGGTTCATCATCAGCGTTCCTCCACTCGTGCGTAGCGTTCTTCCAGAAAGCGGAGGAAGACGACCGAGATCAGGCTTATGATCAGGAAAAACACGCCGACCAGAGTCATCGGTTCGATGTAGCGATAGTTGCTGTTGGCGATGCTTTTCGCCTGGTTCATGAGCTCCAGCACCGTGATTGCGGAAAGGAGCGGTGTCTCCTTGAACATCGCAATCAGGTAGTTCGCGAGCGCCGGGATCATCGGCGGTATCGCCTGCGGCAGGATCACGTGGATCCAGGTCTGGCGCTCCGTCAGGTTCGTCGCCTTGGCCGCCTCCCACTGGCCGCGCGGAACGTTCTCGATTCCCGCCCGATAGACCTCCGCGGCATAAGTGCCGTAATGAATGCCGAGGCCGATGACGCCGGCCAGCAGCGCCGGCAGGCGGATGCCGATGTCCGGCAGGACATAGAAGATGAAATAGAGTTGCACGAGCAGCGGCGTTCCGCGAATGAACTCGACGGCAAAACTGGTGACGCGTGCGACCGGCGCCGGCGCGGCCATCCGCAGCACCGCGAAGAGAAGCCCGAGCATCGCAGCGACGGCCGCGCCGAGAACGGTCGCAAGGACGGTGATCTTTGCGCCTTCGAGAAGGGTCGGCATGATCTGGCGGACGAATTCCCAATCCCATTCCATGGTCAGGCCCTCACACCGTCGAGACCGCGGGCGGCTCGCCGCTCGAGCCAGCGCATGCCGAACGAAATGACCGATGCCATGATGAAGTAGAGCACCAGGATGGTCGCGAACGGGATCAGCGTGCTGCCGGTCTGTGCCCTCACCACCTGGGCCTGGAAAGTCATGTCCGTCAGCGAGATCAGCGAGACGACGGCGGTGCCCTTCAAGAGTTCGATCGCGTTGTTGCCGAAGGTCGGCAGCATCAGCGGCAAGGCCTGCGGCAGGATCACGTGCCGCATCGCCTGGCGGCGCGTGAGATTGAGCGCGATGCACGCCTCCCGCTGCTCGCGTCCGATCGCCTTCACCGCGCCGCGCACCACCTCGGCCCCGTAGGCGCCGACATTGAGCCCGAGCGCCAGCACGCCGGCCTGAAGCGGTGTCAGCGTGATGCCGGCAAACGGAAGCACGAAATAGGCCCAGAAAAGCTGGACGAAGATCGAGGTGCCGCGAAAGAACTCGATATAGGTGGTGGCGAGCGCACGCACCGCCATGAAACGGCTGAGCCGCCCGAGCCCGGCCGCAAAGGCCGCCACGAGGGCGAGTGCCGAACCCATGAGCGTCAGTTGCACTGTCACCCATGCGCCCTCGAGGATCAATCCGATGTAACCGGACCAGTCGATCATTGTTCAAACGTTCCCGTCGAATTCGGTTTTGCCATTGGCGGCACCGAGCGCCTTCCCTCCGCCGGGGCGGAGAGAAGGCTGCCGATGCTGAGAGCACCGACTATTTGGCTGCACAGAGCTTTTCGCGCGACGTCGACATCGCCGCCTTCGCCGAGAAGCCGTAGGGCTCGATGATCTTCGCGAACTCGCCCGATTCCTTCATCTTCGCGAGCTCGACGTCGAAGGCGTCGCGCAGGGCCTCGTCGCCCTTCCTGAAGGCCGCGCCATCGCAGTAGACCGGCGCACCTTCGACCGGCGCCACGACTTCAAGCGTCGGATCGTTGGCCTTCTCGAGAAGGCTGTGGATGGAGAGGACCGGCAGCGAATAGACGTCAATGCGACCGTCCTGAAGCATTTTCAAGCCGCTCTGCCCGTCCGGCACGACGATGACACGGTCACGCGGCACGCCAGCTTCGAGCGCCAGTTTCTCCTCGGTGCCGCCGCCAGGCGCACCGATCTTCGCATCGGGGTTGTCGGCGATATCCTTGTAGCTCTTCAGACCCAGCGGATTACCCTTCTTGAGGGCAAAGGCTTCCGCGTCGCAAAGGATCGGTTCGGAATAGGCAACGGCCGAGCAACGTTCCGGCTTCATGAAGAGCCCCGCTGTGATGGCATCGTGACGCCCGGCCTGGAGGCCCGGGATCATTGCGCCATATTCCGAAATCGAGGCAGCGACGTCGGCAACGCCGAGGCGCTTGAAGACTTCGCGCGCGACGTCCGGCGCAGCCCCGGAGACCTTGCCGTCGGCACCGACGGCCGTGAACGGCGGCTCGTTGGCGATGGCAATGCGCGCGAAGCCCTGCGCCTTCAATTCCTCCAGCTTGTTTTCGTCCGCTGCAGCGGGCATTGCCGCCGCCACTGCCATCAAGGCGGTCGCGCCTGCCGCGACAGAAATCCAGTCTCTCAGTTTCATTGTTCCCGTCTCCTCTGTTGTTGTCTTGGTGTTCATGCGTGCGGCAGGCGCTGAGTTGATGCTCAGACGCGATGCCCTGCCGCGATGATCTTGCGCAGGAAGGCCTGGGTGCGTTCCTGGGTCGGCTGCCGGAAGATGTCCTCGGGCTTTCCCTGCTCGACGATCTTGCCACGGTCGAAGAAGAGCACCCGATCGGCAAAGTCATGGGCAAACCCCATCTCGTGGGTCACGAGCAGCATCGTCATGTCCGTCTCCTCGGCGAGCTTGCGCATGACGTTCAGCACCTCCTCGACGAGCTCGGGATCGAGTGCGGAGGTCACCTCGTCGAACAGCATGATCTTCGGGGAAAGCGCCAGTGCGCGGGCGATCGCAACACGCTGTTTCTGCCCGCCGGACAGTTGCGCCGGCATGCTTTTGGCCTTGTCGGCCAGCCCCACCATGTCGAGAAGCTCCATCGCCCGCCTTTCGGCATCGGCCCGCGCAACGCCCTTGGTCAGCATCGGCGCGAGCGTCACGTTGTCGAGCACGCATTTGTGGGGAAAGAGATTGAAGTGCTGGAAGACCATGCCGGTCTTCTCGCGCATCTTGTGCAGGTGGCGCTCGTCGGCCGGAACGAGGCGATCCCCCTTCGTCATGTGATAAAGCTGCTCGCCCTCGACCTGGATGAAGCCGCCGCTGATGCTCTCGAGCGTCATCAGGATCCGCAGAATCGTCGTCTTGCCCGAACCGGAGGGGCCGATCAGCGCGAGTTTTTCACCCGGCATGACCTCCATCGACAGCCCGTCCAGCACCGTCAGGTGACCGTATCTCTTCACGATATTGTCGATGCGGATAATCGGCTCGGGCATTCGTGTCTCTCTCCCTCTGAGACAGATGATGACCTAACGATGATGCGCCTCTCAAATCATGTCAATTGCAATAATAATATCATGACAATTATTGCGACGACGCCCAAATCATGGGCGTCAAAGTCAAATCGCAAGCAACAGCGCTTCCGGATCACCGAGGGCCAGTGATGCGATAATACCCAGACCGGTCCTCAGTTCCTGTTCCGTCGTCGAGCCGAGCGAAATCCGGACGGCGGGGTGCCAACCACTGTCGGCCGTCCGGAACGAGGCACCGGGAGCGATCGCAACACCTCGAAGTCTCGCCTGGGAGACGAATGCATCTTCCAGATGGCCCTGCGGAAGCGGCAACCAGACGTGCAGGCCCTGCGGATGACTGCGGTGGGGAAGTCTGCCCAGCGTCTCCTTCGCGATCGCGTGGCGAGCGGCCAGCGCCCGGCGCTGCCACTTCACGAGTTCCATCGCCGTGCCGTCGCTCACCCAGCGTGTCGCAATTTCGGCGATCGACGGCGTCGCCATCCAGTTCGAGACGAGGTGCCGGTTGGCTACGGCGGCCATGTAGCGATCCGGCGCCGCCAGATAGCCGATCCGCAAGCCCGGCACGGTGATCTTCGTGAAACTGGTCACATAAAGCGTTCGTTCCGGCGCGAGTGCCGCGACCGGAGGCAAGCGTTCCTCCACCAGCGGACCGAGGATGTCGTTTTCGATGATGGCCAGGTCGTGCCGTCGTGCCACCTCGGCAAGCGCCGCACGGCGCTCGACACTCATCAGTGTCGCGGTCGGATTTATGACCGAGGGCTGCAGGAAGATCGCGCGAATGACGCCTTTCCGGCAAGCCTCGTCGAGCGCCTCCGGGATCATGCCGTCGTCGTCGATCGGCAAACCCTGGAGGTGAATGCCGAGATAGCTCGAGAGCGGCACCAGCGTATGGTGGCTGATAGCCTCCGTGGCAATCGTCGAGCCCGGCGGCGCAACGCTCATCAGCGCCACCGTCATGGCAGATGTCGCGCCGTTGGTGAGATTGATGTTGAGCGGCGAGATGTCGAGCCCGCAATACGACAGCCATTGCGCGGCCACATTGCGATGGCGCGGGAACACCATGTTCGGCCGGAAGGAAAGTGCCGAGCTCGCCGGCAGGTTCTCGGCGAGCCAGGCAAATCCCTGCCGCATCTTTTCGAGATGGATCTGTTCGCAGACCGGCTTGAGAATCGAAAGATCGATCAGTTCGCCAAGGCGCTCCGGGAGATACGGCGGCTCGGGCTCGCGCGGGCGGGTCTGCACGAAGCTCCCGCGGCCGATTTCGCCGGAGATCAGTCCTCGCCGAATGAGTTCGTCGTAGGCTCGGCTCACCGTCTGAACCGAGAGCTTCAGGTCGTCGGCGAGCTTGCGGTGGGTCGGAAGTCGCGCGCCATTCTGAAGCTTTCCTTCCTGGATGGCACGAGCAAACTGATCGGCCAGGGAGAGGTAGGCGGGGCGGCGCAGGAGTGTTGTGTCAGGCGTCCAATTTGTCATGATTTCAACAGTGATAAAAATCAGCTCAATTGACAACGCAAAAGTGAACACCCAATGTCTTTTCCCTGACTTTGACGCGACCGATGCTCGATGGAAGGCACCCCCGAATGAAACTCGACGCGATCGATCTGCGCATCCTCGAGGCGATCCAGGCAGACGGGCGGATCACCAAGCTGGCGCTCGCCGAACGCGTCGGCCTGTCGCCGACGCCCTGCTGGATGCGGCTTCGGAAACTCGAAAAGGCCGGTATCGTGACCGGCTACCACGCGCGCGTTGCCGTGCGTCGGATTGCGCCCGTCGCCAATGTCATGATGGAGATCACGCTCGCCAATCATCGCCAGGCCGATTTCGATCGTTTCGAGCGCGCCGTCGCGGCAATCCCCGAAATCGTCGCCTGCTGGTCGGTCGGTGGTGGCGTCGACTACATCATGAAGTGCATGACCCCGGACATCGACGCCTATCAGCGGCTGGTCGACGAACTGCTGGCGCGCGAACTCGGCATCGACCGCTATTTCACCTACATCGTCACGAAGACCGTGAAAGACGAAACGATCCTGCCGCTCGCCACGCTCTTGCCGCAAGCCGGGTAGGCTCGGCCGAGCGTCGAACAGGACTGACGGCGACGGCCTCACACGTGACCTGCGCCTCTCGTGTCCAGACGATCTCTCTTCCGATCCCGGCAACTTTGGCCAAAGTCTCTTCGCAGGCGTACCTGATTGGACAATCTCTCGCGCCGACCGTGGCAGTCTTCCCGCACCAAGTTCGAGGAGATACGAGATGACCGCCATCTTTGCGCGCACAGCCTTTCACGATGCTCTGAAACACCTGAGCGACCCGCAATTGCTGCGGGAACTCGCCTATGTCGGTGGACGCTGGGTCGCCGGCGAAGGCGGCAGGACGCGGGAGGTCCGCGACCCTTCGACCGGCGCAACACTCGCTTTCGTCGCGGCACTCGACGGCGCCCAGGTATCGGAGGCCGTCGACGCTGCAGAAAAGGCTTTCAAGTCCTGGCGCGACATGCTCCCGCAGGCACGCGCCGCAATCCTGCGCCGGTGGCACGACCTGATGCATGCCGCCAAGGACGATCTCGCGCTGCTGATGACGCTCGAACAGGGCAAGCCACTGGCTGAATCGCGCGGCGAGATCGACTATGCCGCCTCCTTCCTCGAATGGTATGGCGAGGAGGGAAAGCGCCTCAACGCCGAAAGCGTGACGAGTCACCTCCCCGGAGCCGAGATGATCGTCCGCAGGGAGGCACTCGGCGTCGTCGGGATCGTCACCCCCTGGAACTTCCCGTCCGCGATGATCACCCGCAAGGCGGCCGCAGCGCTTGCCGCCGGCAATACCGTCGTCGCGCACCCGTCCTCCGAGACACCGCTCTCCGCACTCGCCCTCGCGCAGCTCGGTGAACGGGCGGGCCTTCCGGCCGGGGTCTTCAACGTCGTCACCGGCGATGCCGCCACGATTGTCGGATGCATGAGCCAGGATGCGCGGGTTCGCGCGATGAGCTTCACCGGATCGACCGAGATCGGCAGGCTGATTGCAGGCCAGTGCGCACCGACCATGAAGCGCCTCGTCATGGAACTCGGCGGACACGCTCCGTTGATCGTCTTCGCCGATGCCGATGTGGAAAGGGCGGCCGACATCGCCATTACCGCCAAATTTGCGACCTCCGGGCAGGATTGCCTCGCCGCCAACCGCATTTATGTCGAGCGCCCCATTCTCAAGGCTTTCCAGGAGGCGTTTGCCACGCGGATCGCGCGCCTCAAGACGGGTTCAGGCCTGGAGCCAGACACCGATATCGGACCGCTGATGCATGAGCGTGCGATCGCCAAGGTGGAAGAACACGTAGCCGACGCGCTGAAAAGAGGCGCGACGCTTGCCGTCGGCGGCAAGCGCCATCCCGCGGGGCCGCTCTTCTTCCAGCCGACGCTGCTGACCGATGTGTCCGACGACGCCCTCATCATGTGGGAAGAGACGTTCGGCCCTGTGGCCGCCGTCAGCGCCTTCGATACCGAGGACGAGGTGATCGCCCGCGCAAACAACACCGAATACGGCCTCATCGCCTATGTCGTCACCGAAAGCGGGGCCCGCCAGATGCGTCTCGCCCGCGCGCTCGAATACGGCATGGTGGCGATCAACCGGGTGAAGATCACCGGAGGATCGATCCCCTTCGGCGGCTGGAAACAGTCCGGCCTCGGCCGCGAGGGCTCCCGTCACGGCATGGAGGCCTTCACCGAGCTCAAATACCTCTGCATCGACACCGCCGCTTGAACCGGACCACGAAAGGAAAGACCATGCTCACCAGAAGCAACGAACTCACCGCCTGGGACCGCGATCACTTTTTCCACCCCTCTACCCACATGGGCATGCATGCGCGGGGAGAGACCCCGACCCGCGTCATCGGCGGCGGAGAGGGCGTCTACATCACCGACACAGACGGAAAGCGCAGCCTCGATGCCTTTGCCGGCCTCTACTGCGTCAATGTCGGCTACGGACGCGAAAAGATCACCGACGCGATCGCCGAGCAGGCGAAGAACCTCGCCTACTATCACGCCTATGTCGGACACGGCACGGAGGCATCGATCCGCCTTGCCAAGATGATCATCGACCGGGCGCCGCAGGGCATGAGCCGGGTCTATTTCGGGCTTTCCGGTTCAGACGCCAACGAAACCAACATCAAGCTGATCTGGTACTACAACAATATTCTCGGCCGCCCCGAGAAGAAGAAGATCATCTCGCGCTGGCGCGGCTATCACGGTTCAGGTGTGATGACCGGTTCGCTGACGGGGCTCCGGCTCTTCCACAACGCCTTCGACCTGCCGCGTGCGCCGATCCTGCACACGGAGGCACCCTATTACTTCCGCCGCCCTGATCGTTCGATGAGCGAGGAGCAGTTTGCGCAATACTGCGCCGACAGACTGGAAGAGATGATCCTTGCGGAAGGTCCCGACACGATCGCCGCCTTCATCGGCGAGCCGATCCTCGGCACCGGAGGCATCGTGCCGCCACCGAAGGGCTACTGGCAGAAAATCCAGGCGGTCCTTCGCAAATACGACATCCTGCTGGTCGCCGACGAGGTCGTTACCGGCTTCGGTCGCCTCGGCACCATGTTCGGCTCGGACCATTACGGCATCACGCCCGATCTCATCACGATCGCCAAGGGCCTGACCTCGGCCTACGCACCGCTCTCCGGCACGATCGTGTCGGACAAGGTCTGGCAGGTGCTGGTGAAGGGCTCGGACGAGCTGGGGCCGATCGGCCACGGCTGGACCTATTCGGCGCATCCGATCTGCGCCGCGGCCGCCGTTGCCAATCTCGAACTCATCGACGAGCTCGACCTTGTGGAGAATGCCGGTTCGACCGGCGCCTATTTCCGTGCCGAATTGCAGAAGGCCGTCGGCGACCACCGCAACGTCGGGGAGGTCCGCGGTGACGGCCTGATGGCTGCCGTCGAATTCGTCGAGGACCGCGACGACCGCAAGTTCTTCGATCCGGCAGCGAAAGTCGGCCCGCAAGTGGCGGCGGCTCTCCTCGAGCGCGGCGTCATCGGCCGCGCCATGCCGGAAGGCGACATTCTCGGCTTTGCCCCGCCGCTCTGCCTGACACGCGAGGAGGCCGATACCGTCGTGAAGGCGACGGCGGACGCGATCGGCAGTGTGCTCGGCCGCTGACGAGATGGTGTGGTGGTGCCCGGCTCGTCCGGGCCCGTCACATCTTCGACACCCGCCACGATGCGTCCGCGCGCGGCGGGACAACTAGACATTCTCGCCGGCAGGTCCCCGCCGACCGGGTCCAGGAGCGGACGCCTGCCGATCACGCGGGAGGCGCATCCTGACGACGAAACCCTCGGCGGTCTTCTCGAACGCCAGGCTGCCGCCCAATCGGTCAAGTGCCATCTGAACAATCGACAGCCCGAGACCGCTTCCATGGCCGGTGGCATGCGATCCCCTGAAGAAGCGCTCCGTCACACGTGTCTCCTCCGAGGCGGAGATCCCGCCGCCCTGGTCCGTGATTTCGACCACGACATCGCCTTCGCTGCCGACAATCCTGCAACTGACCTCACCCCCGCGTGGTGAATGCTGGATTGCATTCTCCAGAACGTTGCGAAGCGCCAGCCGGACCAACGTGCGATCCGCTTTCACCGTGGCTGCCACGCGATCCTGCTCGCCGCATGCGAGGGCGACATGAGCCTCGCTTGCGGTCAGGAGAGGCTCCAGCTCCGACGCAATCTCGCTGGACAGTGAATGGAGATCGACAGTTTCGTCCTCAGGCGCCGTCACCGCGGAGTCGACCGCGGCGAGATCGATGAGCTGGCGGACCATTCGGCTCGTGCGATCGACACTCGTCGATATCCTGGAAAGGGCATCGCGCTGGACTTTCGGATCGTCTGTCCGCAGGGCGACCTGCGCCTGTGTCTTCAACCCGGCAAGCGGCGTCTTCAGCTCATGTGCGGCATAGGCCGTGAAGCTCCGCTCTCGCTCGCGCGCCTCCGCAACCCGCCCGAACAGACTGTTGAGGGAACGGAGGAAGGGCCGGATCTCGCTCGGGGCAGCCTTGTCGTCGATCGGATGCAGTTCGGTCGCCGATCGCCCGGACAGGCCTGTGGCGATGCGCGTGAGCGGCGCCAGACCGCGACCGACGCTCAGCCATATCAGCAAGGCGAGAACGGGCAGAATGACAACTCCCGGCAAGAGGAGACCCTTGATGACGTCGCCAATCAGGCGCTCGCGGATCTCCAGACTGTCACCGACAAGCACCCGGACGCCAAGTGCCGGGTTCACCACCGCGTATACGCGCCATCGCTGGCCGTCGATCTCGGTCTGCTTGAAGCCGCTGGTGTGGTCGGCCAAAGAGCTCTCGGGGGCACTTTCGGACCGGCTGACGAGACTGCCCTCGAGCGACCAGATCTGGCAGGACAGTTGGCGGCTGTAACTGCTCCCCGCTTTTTCGAAGGGAGCCGGAAGCGGCTCTCCCGTGGCGGCGCCCGCCGCCGCGGCCGCATCGACCCTGTAGTCGGAGATGAGCGAACTCACCATCCGGGCCGCCTCCATCAGCCGAGCGTCGAGCACCCGCTCGACCTCGGCCTGGGTGCTGGCATAGATCCAGGCCGCGGCAAAGAGCCAGACGGCACTGGTAGTCGCAAGCAATATGGAGAAAAGCCGGATCCGCATCGAGTTCATCGGATCGCCCTCAGGCGATACCCGGCACCTCGGACGGTCTCTATGAAGCCCGCGCCCAGTTTGGACCGCAGCTTGTGCACGTGAACCTCGATCGTGTTGCTCTCCACGTCTTCCTGCCAGCCATAGAGTTTCTGCTCCAGCAGGGACTTCGACTGGATCACACCGGGCGCCTCCATGAGCGCCTGAAGGATGACGAACTCCCGACGGGAGAGCGAGATGCTCGAGCCGTCCCTGGTGGCGATCATTCGTGCCGGATCGAGCGCCAAGCCGTTCCAGTTAAGAGTGCTTTCCGCTCTCCCCTGGCCGCGACGAACGATGGCCCGCAGTCGTGCGGCCACCTCGTCGAGATCGAACGGCTTGCCGAGATAGTCGTCGGCGCCCGCGTCCAGTCCTTCGATCCGATCCCTCACCTCGTCCTTTGCAGTCAGGAGAAGGACGGGCGTGCGATCCTTCGCGTTACGCATCGTCGAAAGGACATCCAGCCCCGAACCGTCCGGAAGCATCAGGTCAAGGATCACCGCATCAAACGTGTCGGCGGCGACGGCGGCCTCGGCGTCGGCAGCCGTGGTCACGGCATCGACCGTGAATCCGCACAGTTGCAGGCCCACCTTGAGCCCATCCAGCAGGATTTCGTCATCTTCAACGACCAGCAGACGCATTCGATCCTCGTTCTCGTTCTCCGGCGTCCGTGCACCTTCCACCTTAAGGCTGCCTTAAGGTTGGCGGGGGAGACCGCCTCCGCACATCAGCAACGGAGAGAGAGTTTGCGCGTTCTTCTGTCGGTTTCATGTCTTGTCATCGCATTCGTCACCGCGGCGCTCGCAAGTCCGGTCGGGGCACCCTTGCCCATGGACCGGGCCTTCCAGTTCAGCGCACATCGCGATCGTGGCAACGTCGTGCTCAACTGGCAAATCGAGGACGGCTACTATCTCTACCGTGAATACCTGACGGTCACAGCCGACGGCGTGTCACCTCAGGTGGAAACGCCATCGGGCGTTATCAAGGATGATCCGGGCTTCGGAAGCACCGAGGTCTATTACGGCAAGGCGACTGCAACGGTCGTCGGGCCTCCCGCCAGCATGTTGAAGGTGACGTATCAGGGCTGTCAGGACGGAGGTCTCTGCTATCCTCCGACCTCCGTCGAGCTCGACCCGGCGGCCCTTCCGGTTTCAGCCTCGACCAACGATCCGGATCGAGAACTGGCAAGCTCGGTACCGCAAACGAAGGCCGTTTTTCAACCGAAACCCGATGTTCCGCTATCCCCGCCCACCGGGGCGGGTATTCGCGTGGCCGAGGCTCCGGCGGGTGGCATGGTCGGCGCCCTTCTCGGCCGGGGCGGGATTCTTCTGGTTCTTGCCGGGTTCCTCGGATTCGGGGTCCTCCTGGCGTTCACCCCGTGCGTCTTTCCCCTGTACCCGATCCTCGCCGCCACGCTCGCGCGCGAGGGTGAGAGGCTCTCGGCTGGCCGCAGTTTTGCACTGTCGTTGAGCTACGTCCTCGCGCTCGCCGCGGCCTTCAGCCTCTTCGGGGTCGCCGCGGCATGGTCCGGTCGGAACTTTCAGGCCGCGCTCCAATCGACGAGCGCAGCCATTCTGCTGGCCGCCATCTTCGTGGCGCTCGCATTGTCGTGCTTCGGGCTGTTCGAACTTCAGCTTCCGGCATCCGTAAGACGTGCGTTTGGACAACGGCGCACGGGCAGGAGTCCCCTCGTATCGTCAGCGGTCCTCGGATTCTCCTCCGCTCTCGTCATCGGGCCGTGCGTGACCGCACCGCTCGCCGGCGCCCTCCTCTATATTGCCCAAACCGGCGACGTGGCACTCGGTGCCGCCGCTCTCTTTGCACTTGGGATCGGCAAGGGAGTCCCGCTGATCCTCATGGGGACGTTCGGCCCGGGCCTTTTGCCGCGCGCCGGGCGATGGATGGAGCGAATTCGCCACGCCTTCGGATTCATCCTTCTTGGAACTGCCCTCTGGTTCATCGATCGCCTGCTGTCCCCCGGCATTGGACTGGCACTGTGGTCGGTGCTGCTCATCACCTTCGCGGTCTTCATCGGAACCTTCGATCAACTGGCGCCGGATGCCGGAAGCGGTCCGCGACTTGCCAAGTCCGCAGGCGTTCTTGCCGGGCTCTATGGCCTCCTGCTTGCTGTTGGTGCCGCTTCAGGCTCGACGGATCCTCTGAGGCCGTTGGCAGCCTTCACGACAAGACCGGCTGAAGCCCTGTCCGAACCGAAAGAGATCAGCAAGGCTTCCTTTCAGAAGGTCGGCTCTACCACCGAACTGTCATCGCTCCTCGCGCGGGATACCGGTGCTGCGGCAAAGCCAACGCTCGTCTACTTCACGGCCGGCTGGTGCGTCACCTGCAGGGCGATCGAGCGGTCCGTCCTTCCGGCGCCCGCGGTTGCGAGCGCCCTGCGAAATGTCCGTCTCGTCTCCGTCGATCTGACGGACCTCACGGACGAGAAGCGATCCCTGATGAACGAGCTGCAGATCGTCGGCCCGCCGACAATGCTGTTCCTTTCGAAAGACCGCCGTGAAATGCCCTCGACGCGTCTCGTCGGCGAGATTTCCTCAGAGGCGGTCGTCGCCTCGGCGGCGGCGGTCAGGGAACGCGCGCCATGAATGCCGTCGCCATCGGTCCGCTCGCCTTCGATGCCGAACGTCTCGCCGCCATCGCAGGTCTGGTCGCCTTTCTCGCCTTGACGTCTTTTCTCGCCTGGCGCGTGGACGACAGACTCGCCCGCTGGTCGACATGGACCGCCTTTGCCGGCGTGGCCGGAGCGCGGGCAGTACACGTCGTTCAGCACATCGACGGTTTTTTCTTCGAGCCGTGGCGGATCTTCGCTCTCTGGCAGGGCGGCTTTTCCTGGGCCGGAGGCGCCGCGGCCGTTGCGGCCATGATCGTCATCCTGTTCGTCCGGGATCGACAGCTCTTTGCCTGGGGTGCGGCCAGCGTCATTGCGGGAGTGACGATCACGGGGGTGACCGCCTTCCTGACGTTCTCCCGGACGGATGTTTCACCCCTGGGCGTCACATTGCCGAACCTCACGGGAGATCAGGTCGCAGTCGGCGGCGAAGGCCGGCCGATCGTTCTCAACCTTTGGGCCACTTGGTGTCCGCCATGCCGTCGCGAACTGCCGATGATGGCAGAGATTGCCGAAGCGGCGACGGAAGTCGATTTCCTCTTTGCCAATCAGGGGGAGCAGACGGCGCAAGTGGACACCTATCTCCGCAGACAGGGTCTGATGCTCCGCGAGGTCGTTCTCGATCCGCAGCTGATGCTCAGCCGCCATTACAGCGCGGTCGGACTGCCCGCGACCCTCTTTCTCGCAGAAGACGGGACCGTTGTGGCCTCCCATCTCGGCGAGATCTCGCGCGAGGTTCTCATCCAGAAGATCGAACAACTGACAGACCGGGAAGGAAACCTGCAATGACACCTGCCAATGCCACCCCCAGCCGACGGGGGTTGCGGCTCGGGACCATCTTGCTGCTCACCGCAGGCATATCCGCCTGCGCGCAGACAGACCCGGTGCGCCGGAAAATCGAAGCACCGAAGGTGGCTGAAAGCGTCGTCGGCATGTATGCGCCCATGCAGGACGGCGAGGAGACGGTGCCCGGTATCGACGTCTCGAAGATGGATCCGAAGAACGTCCGCCAGGTCGTGGACTACAAGACAGGCTATCCGCCGGGGACCATCGTCGTCGACCCTTACGCCCGCTTTCTTTACCTCGTCATGGAGAATGGCAAGGCGATGCGCTACGGCGTCGGCGTCGCTAAGGCCGGCATGGAATTCCGGGGCGAGGCGGACATTGCGCGCAAGGCGCAGTGGCCCGGCTGGGTCCCGACCCAGAGCATGATCAAGCGAGATCCGGAACGCTACGCCCCTTTGGCGGCCGGCCTGCCGGGCGGCATCAAGAACCCTCTCGGTGCCCGCGCGCTCTATCTCTATCAGGACGGCAGAGACACGCTCTACCGCATCCACGGCACCAACGAGCCGTGGTCGATCGGCAAGTCGGTTTCGTCCGGCTGCATCCGCCTGCTGAACCACGACATCATCGACCTGCATCGCCGCGTGCCGAAAGGTTCGAAGGTCGTGGTGCTGGGCCCGGAAGAATCAGGAAAAGGAGAAATATGAGATGATCACCCGCAGAAACCTGCTCACCGCCGCCGGCGCCGGCGCCTTCGTGACGCTGGCACCCAGCCTCGCCCTCAGCCAGGAAATCACCGAAAGGACCGTCTTCTTCGACCCCGACGCGCCGGTTCTCGGCAATCCCAAGGGCGACGTCACCGTGGTGGAGTTCTTCGATTATCAGTGCCCGTATTGCAAGAAGATCCATCCGACGGTGGAGAAGGTGATCAAGGAAGACGGTAAGGTCCGTCTGGTCATGAAGGATTGGCCGGTCTTCGGCGATGCATCGATCTTCGCCGCGCAGGCCGTTCTAGGCGCCGCCCAGATCGGCAAGTACGAAGTTGCGATGGAAGCGCTGATGAAGACGGTGGGCAAGCTCACGAATGACGAGGTCGAAGAGGTTCTGACAGGCGCCGGCCTGTCGATGAAGGAGATCGCCGCCTCGGTCAACAAGCACACGAGCAAGATTTCCGGCCTGCTCGACCGTAACTACAACCAGGCGCTCGCCTTCAATTTCGTCGGCACGCCCTCATTCGTCATCGGACGCACGACCTTCGGCGGCGTTCTCGACGAAAAGGGCCTGAAGGGGGCGATCACCGAAGCCCGGGCAGCAAAGGCGGGATGACGGTGCCAGGATCGGGCTTACTGGCGAGCAATAGGCCCGATGCCGGCGTGTGGCGGGCAGGGTGTGGTTCAGCTCGCCCCACCGCACACGCCATCGTCCGATCCGACGTGCAGTCGGCGCCGCGCTGGGCGAGAGAACGACAGAATGTGGCTGCTCAACCGAGAAGACGAAACAACTGCCCGGCGTGAGGGTTCAATGAGCCATTTACGGTGCAAAACGCATTTCCCGTGCATCTTGAGAGGGATCCGCCCGTTGGCTATAGCAGTATCCCCACGGTCACCGCTCACCTCTGCAAACCCGTCATTGCATTTTCTGCGATAAATATTTACTAAAACAATGTTGGAGGCTGCGTTACGATGCCGGGTCGCACGCCCGAAAGGAACTGAAAAACAGAATGGTAACGATCAAGGAAATCGCCAAGGCCGTGGGCGTCTCCTCCGCGACCGTGTCGCGGGTGCTGAATTACGACCCTGCCCTGTCGATCTCCCCCGCCAAGCGGCAGGCGATCATCGAAACGGCCGAGGCGCTGAACTACGAGACGCCGCGCAACCGCAACAAGGCGACGACCCAGACCGCGCCCAGCCTGCTCACCAAGCTCGTCATCGTGCACTTCCTCGAGCCTTCCGACGAAATTGCCGACCCCTACTACATCGGCGTGCGTCTCGGGATCGAGACGCGCTGCCGCGATCTCCGGACGGAGATCGTCAAGGTCTTCCACTCCGATGCCCTGCCCGAGGCCGGATTGCTCTCTGGCGCGTCCGGCGTCATCGTCATCGGCAAGCATTCCGACCATGAGATTGCCTGGCTGAGAGAGCACGCGCGGCACCTCGTCTTTGCCGACTTCGATCCGAAGGACGACGCACTCGACAGCGTCTTCTCCGACGTGGAACTCGCGACGATGAAGATCCTCGACGCCCTTAAGGCCGGCGGCTATAACCGCATCGGCTTCATCGGCAGTCATGAGAGACTGAACGACAGCGTGCAGCGCTTCGCCGAAAAACGTTGCGCGGCCTATATCGACTGGCAGAGACGAAACGGCACCTTCGAGCCGGACCTGCTCGCCCTCGCCGACTGCTCCACAGGACAGAGCCTGCGGCTCGAAACCGGCTATCGGCTCGCTCACGAGTTGCTGGCGCTGAAGCAACCGCCGGACGTCATCGTGACCTCGAACGACAACATGGCGATCGGCGCCTACCGGGCATTCCAGGAGGCAGGGCTTTCCATTCCGAACGATATCGCCGTCGTCTCCTTCAACGACATTCCCGTCGCCCAGTTCCTCACCCCGCCGCTCACCACCGTTCGCATCCACAGCGAACACATCGGCGAGACCGCCGTCGACCTGCTGCTCGAGCGCCTTTCCGGCCGCAATTACGGCAAGCAGGTGCGCATCGCGACCGAGCTGATCTGGCGCGACAGCTGCCGCAAGCCCCGGTGAATCCGGGCGATTTGCGCCATTTGCGGTCGCGATAAATATTTACTAAATTTTCCTTGCGCAGCCCTCCGATTTCGGTAAATCTTGCGTTGACGGCAGAGAGGGAACCTGCCGCAAGCGTTTCTTGGGAGGAAACAATGGACAACAGGACGATTCTGTCTCGCTTTGCGGCCGGCGCGCTCGCCGGCGCGAGCCTTCTGGCATCCACCGCGGCCTTCGCCGGCGAAATCACCATCTGGTGCTGGGACCCGAACTTCAACGTCGCGATCATGAAGGAAGCCGGCGCGCGCTACACCGCAAAACACCCCGAGACCACTTTCAACGTCGTCGACTTCGCCAAGGCAGACGTGGAGCAGAAGCTCCAGACGGCGCTCTCTTCCGGCACCACCGACGCCCTGCCGGACATCGTGCTGATCGAGGATTACGGCGCGCAGAAATATCTGCAATCCTTCCCCGGCGCCTTTGCCGCCCTTTCCGACAAAATCGACTATGCGGGCTTTGCGCCCTACAAGGTCGAACTGATGACGCTCGACGGCGCGGTCTACGGCGTCCCCTTTGATTCCGGGGTCACCGGTCTCTACTATCGCAAGGACTATCTCGAACAGGCCGGCTTCAAGCCGGAGGACATGCAGGATCTCACCTGGGACCGCTTCATCGAGATCGGAAAGGCTGTCGAGGCAAAGACCGGCAAGAAGATGCTCGGCCTCGACGTCAATGACGCCGGTTTCGTGCGCATCCTCATGCAGTCGGCCGGCAGCTGGTATTTCGACAAGGACGGCAATCTTGCAATCGAAGGCAACGCAGCGCTGAAGGCCGCGCTCGAAACCGAGCAGAAGATCCTTCAGGCCAATCTCCACAAGCCCGCCGCCGGCTGGACGGAATGGGTCTCGACCTTCACCTCCGGCGATGTCGCAACCGTCACCACCGGCGTCTGGATCACCGGCACGGTCAAGGCGCAGGCCGACCAGGCCGGCAAGTGGGGCATTGCTCCCATTCCGAAGCTCAACGTCGAGGGCGCCTCGAATGCCTCCAACCTCGGCGGCTCCAGTTGGTATGTCATCGACAGCTCGGCCGAGAAGGACGAAGCGATCGACTTCCTCAACGAAATCTATGCCAAGGACATCGACTTTTACCAGAAGATCCTGACCGAGCGCGGCGCCGTCGGATCGCTCCTTGCCGCCCGCACGGGTCCGGCCTATGGCGAGGCCGATGGCTTCTTCGGCGGAGAGAAGGTTTGGCAGAGCTTCTCCGACTGGCTGGCAAAGGTTCCCTCCGTCAACTACGGCATTTTCACCAACGAGGTGGACACGGCCGTGACCGCCCATCTTCCCGATCTCGCCAAGGGCGCCAATGTGGACGAAATCCTGAAGGCCATCCAGAGCCAGGCAGAGGGCCAGATCCAGTAGTTCCTCCCCGGTGGGCGGCGGACACCGCCCGACCTTCCGGAACGTCCTTTCCTCGTGAAGGGATGTTCCGGCCCTTGTCTTTGGCGATGAAGGTATTCCCATGGCTGCCGGAAAAGCAGGCGGATTGAAACGCTATCACGATCTGAACGGCTGGCTGTTCATCGCCCCGTCGATCCTGCTCATCTCGATTTTCCTCGTCTATCCGATCCTGCGCTCGCTTTATCTGTCCTTCTTCTCCGGCAAGGGCATGATGATGAAGTTTGCCGGTTTCGGAAACGTGGTACGCCTTTCGAGCGACCCCGTCTTCCTCCAGGCGCTCACCAATACGATCACCTTCTTCGTGGTGCAGGTGCCGATCATGATCGTGCTTGCGCTGCTGCTCGCCGCCGTGCTCAACAACGACCGGCTGAAATTCATCGGCTTCTTCCGCACCGCGATCTTCCTGCCCTGCGTCGCCTCGCTGGTTGCCTATTCCGTTCTGTTCAAGAGCATGTTTTCCGTCGACGGGGTGGTGAACCAGGCGCTGATGGCACTTCACCTGGCCGACGCGCCGATCGGCTGGCTGACAGAGCCCTTCTGGGCAAAGGTGCTCGTCATTCTGGCCATCACATGGCGCTGGACGGGCTACAACATGATCTTCTATCTCGCGGCCCTCCAGAACATCGACAGGTCGATCTACGAGGCCGCGCGGATCGACGGCGTGCCGGCATGGGCGCGCTTCCTCTACATCACCGTGCCGATGCTGAAGCCGGTGATCCTCTTCACGACGATCATCTCGACGATCGGCACAATCCAGCTCTTCGACGAGGTCTACAACCTGACCGAGGGCCGCGGCAGTCCCGCGAACGCGACGCTGACGCTCTCGCTCTACATCTACAATCTCACCTTCCGCTTCATGCCGAGCTTCGGCTACGCGGCGACGATCTCCTATGTCATCGTCATCATGGTGGCGCTTTTCTCCTTCCTGCAATTCTATGCCGCGAGGGATCGTTCATGAACGTCTCGCGCCTTGGTGCAGCCACGCTGCAATACGCCTTTCTCGGCGTCGCCGCCTTTCTCTCGCTTTTCCCGTTCTTCTGGATGATGATCAGCGCGACCAACACGTCGATCGACATCATCGGCGGCAAGACGAGTCTCGGTGGCGCATTCGCGACCAACGTCACCAACTTCTTCACGCTCGTCGACGTGCCGCTCGTCTTCTGGAATTCGACCAAGGTAGCCGTCCTCGCCACGCTTTTGACCATCATCGTCTCGTCGATGGCCGGTTACGGTTTCGAGATGTTCAAGTCGAAGGCGCGTGACCGGATCTATTCGCTCGTGCTCCTGACGCTGATGGTACCCTTTGCGGCGCTGATGATCCCACTCTTCATGATGATGGCGAAGACCGGCCTCATCAACACGCATATCGCGATCGTACTGCCGACCGTCGCCTCGGCCTTCATCATCTTCTACTTCCGTCAGTCGACCAAGGCCTTCCCGACGGAACTGCGCGACGCCGCGAAAGTGGACGGCCTCAAGGAATGGCAGATCTTCCTCTACATCTACGTGCCGGTGATGCGCTCCACCTATGCCGCCGCCCTCGTCATCGTCTTCATGACCAACTGGAACAGCTATCTCTGGCCGCTGATCGTGCTGCAGTCGAACGAAACCAAGACAATCACCCTCGTCGTCTCCTCGCTCGCCTCCGCCTATTACCCCGACTACGGCGTAGTCATGATCGGTACGATCCTCGCCACCCTTCCCACCCTGATCATCTTCTTCCTCATGCAGCGCCAGTTCGTGCAGGGCATGCTGGGCTCAGTGAAATAGGAATATCGGTTCATGCGCATCATCGAGAACTTCAACGGCAACTGGCTCTTTCGCCATGGCTTCGAGCCGGCGCGCGTCTCCGCCCTGCAGGAGGGCGAGACCGTCCGCCTGCCGCACAGCGCCGTCGAACTCCCCTACAACTACTTCGACGAAACCGAATACCAGAAGCCGTTCACCTACCAGAAGGTCCTCGCCTGGCGGCCGGAATTCGAGGGCCGTGAGGTCTCCCTGGTCTTCGATGCCGCCATGGCCGACAGCGTGGTCTACCTGAACGGGCGCGAGATCGTCGCCCACAAGGACGGCTACACACCCTTCGAGGCACGGCTCACCTCCCACCTCGTGCAGGGTGACAACCTCATCACCGTCAAGGTCGATGGTTCGGAGAACCCGGAAATCCCGCCCTTCGGCGGCCAGATCGACTATCTCTGCTATGCCGGCATCTATCGCGACGTCTGGCTGAAGGTCGCAAGCCCCGTCGCGATCGGGAACGTCAAGATCGAGACGCCGGATGCGCTCGCGGACAAGAAGAGCGTCACCGCGCGCGTCTTCCTCGCCAATCCGGAAGATCGGTCCTTCTCCGGCGCCATTGCCGCGACCATCGCCGACAGGAGCGGAACCGAGATCGCGTCTGCGTCTGTTGCACTGGACGGCAAAGAAGCGCTCCTCACCTTCTCCGATCTCGCCGGCATCGCGCTCTGGGACATCGACAATCCGACGCTCTACACGCTCTCCCTGTCGCTCGAGACAGAGCACGGCAAGGACACGTTCGCACAGCGCTTCGGCTTCCGTACCGCCCGCTTCACGCCGGACGGCTTCCTGCTGAACGACAAGCCGCTGAAGCTGCGCGGGCTCAACCGCCATCAATCCTGGCCGCACACGGGCTATGCCATGGGCCGGCGCGCCCAGGAGAAGGATGCCGACATCCTGAAACACGAGCTTGCCTGCAACATCGTGCGCACCTCGCACTATCCCCAGTCGAAGTGGTTCCTCGATCGCTGTGACGAGATCGGCCTCCTCGTCTTCGAGGAAATCCCCGGTTGGCAGCATATCGGCGGCAAGGCCTGGCAGCAGGAGTCGATCGAGAATGTCCGCCGCATGATCGAGCGCGACTGGAACCATCCCTCGATCATCATCTGGGGCGTTCGCATCAACGAGAGCCAGGACAATCACGATTTCTACGCCGAAACGAACCGGCTCGCCCGCGAACTCGACCCGACGCGCCAGACCGGCGGCGTGCGCTTCATCACCAATTCGGAGCTGCTCGAAGACGTCTACACGATGAACGACTTCATCCTCGGCAACGAGGAGCTACCCGGCAACAACCGCGGGCGGGTCGTTCTGCGGGACAGGGTGGAGACGACCGGCATCACCCGTCCGATCCCCTACATGATCACCGAATATAACGGCCACATGTACCCGACCAAGCGCTTCGATCAGGAGCAACGCCAGGCCGAGCACGTGACGCGCCATCTGCTGGTACTCAACGCAGCCGCGGGTGACGGCAACATCTCCGGGTCCACCGGCTGGTGCATGTTCGACTACAACACCCACAAGGATTTCGGCTCGGGCGACCGCATCTGCTATCACGGCGTCCTCGACATGTACCGCATCCCGAAACTGGCGGCCTATGCCTATGCAAGCCAGGGCGACCCGGCAAAGGACGTCGTCCTGCAGCCGGTCACCTTCTGGGCCCGCGGCGAACGCAATATCGGCGGCGTGCTGCCGCTGATCATCCTCACCAATTGCGACTATGTCGACGTCAAGTTCGGCGAATGGCCGGCAAAGCGCGTCTATCCGGACAGGGAAAACTACCCACACCTTCCCCACCCGCCGGTCGTCTTCGACCTGCGGACCGTCACGCAGGAGGAATTCGGATCCTGGGGCCGCGTCTGGCGCGAGGGAACGATCACCGGCTATCTCGACGGGAAGGTGGTCAAGACGCTGGTTCTGCCTGCCGATCCGGTTCCCGCGACCCTGGAGGTCAAGGCGGACGACACAGCGCTGCGCGCCGGTGAAAAGGATGCGGTGCGCGTCGTCGTCCGCGCCCTTGACCAGTGTGGCAACCTGCTTCCCTATTTCGAGGAGCCGGTCTCGCTTGCCCTTTCGGGTCCGGGCCGTATCATCGGCCCCGCGGACCATACGTTGAAGGGTGGCGCGACCGGATTCTGGATGGAGGCCGGCGACGAGCAGGGCAGCATCGAACTTGTTGTCGCGAGCCGCCGCTTCGCACCTCAATCCGTCACCTTCACCGTCAGCTGAGGTCCCGCCATGGCCGATGTTCGTCTCACCGACATACGCAAGCGTTTCGGCGCCCTGGAAATCATCAAGGGCGTCGACCTGACGATCGGCGCGGGCGAGTTCGTCGTCTTCGTCGGCCCGTCCGGCTGCGGCAAGTCGACATTGCTGCGCATGATCGCCGGGCTCGAAGACATCACCTCCGGCGAGCTCACCATCGGCGGCACCGTGATGAACGACGTCGATCCGTCGAAACGCGGCATCGCCATGGTCTTCCAGTCCTACGCGCTCTATCCGCACATGACGGTGCGCGAGAACATGGGCTTTGCCCTGAAATTCGCGGGCATGGAAAGGCAGGAGATCGACCGGCGCGTCGACGAGGCGGCCCGCATCCTCGAGCTCGGCCCCTTGATGGACAGAAAGCCGAAGGCACTTTCCGGCGGCCAGCGCCAGCGCGTCGCCATCGGTCGCGCGATCGTGCGCCATCCGGACGTCTTCCTCTTCGACGAGCCGCTCTCGAACCTCGACGCGGAACTCCGCGTGCACATGCGCGTCGAGATTGCGAAGCTGCACAAGGCACTGAAGTCGACCATCATCTACGTCACCCACGACCAGGTGGAAGCGATGACGCTCGCAGACAAGATCGTCGTCCTGCGGGCTGGCGTCGTCGAACAGGTGGGAGCGCCGCTCGAACTCTACGATGACCCCGCCAATACCTTCGTCGCCGGCTTCATCGGCTCCCCGCGGATGAACTTCCTGAAAGGCCGCGTCGCCGCAGTCGGTGAGGGCCATGTCACGGTTGCGCTTGCAAGCCGGCCCGACGTGCGGTTCGACGTTCCCGTCCGCTCGAACGAGGTTGCCGTCGGCGAGGAGGTGAGCCTCGGTATCCGGCCGGAACATTTCCTTCCCGCCGGCGAAGGCGACGCCGACCTGACGATCGATGTCGACGTGGCCGAGCATCTCGGCAACACGAGCTACATCTACGCCGACCTTTCGGCCGATGAACGGATCATCGTCGAGCAGGAAGGATTCCGGTTTGAACAGGACTGCAACCAGCTGACAGTGGGACTTGCCCTCGGAAAGTGTTTCCTCTTCGACGCGGGCGGAGTGCGAATTCGGTAGGCTATCCGCTCCGGCTTTGGACTACGAAAGCTGGCTTCTAGGGCCGTGTGTTATCGGAGCCTTGCGCCGTCGCGCTGCCCACCGCACCTGCAATGGCGAAGACACCGTGCATTGGTTTAGGAACTCCGCCCCTGGAGTGCCGAACCGTCCAGGCCGCTAACTTCGAGGCCCAGATGGCTGAGAGCCGTCGGCGCGATATCGGTAATTGACGTCTCACTGAAGATCTCCCGCCCGGCTTCAAAGCCGCGCCCGACGGCAAACAGCGCAGGGTTCGTCTCGTATCGACCCCGTCCGCCATGCATGCCGCAATGGCGGCGAATTTCTCCGACCTCTTCGTCAAAGCGGACCGCCATGGCGGAGAGGCCGGGCACGCGGTTGATATTGGCTCCCTCAGCCTTGGCCATGTCGATCGCGATCAGATCGTCACCGGGGATCTGTCCAAGCCGGGCGAGATCCTCGCCCATGAAAACGTCTTCGACCCAATCCTGTTGGCGAAGCCACTCGGCCGCCTCGACACGCCGGGAAGCGGCATCTCCACCGAAATGGATAAAGGCCGCGCAACCCTGCGGCGCCACGACGATCTCGGGACCGTCGAGCTCCTTCTTGAAGCCCGCCTCGAACAGGCGGCGCTCGACCGGGATCGCATCCGTCACGGACTCGTGGCCGTGATCTGAACCGACCATTAGCAGAACGTCGTGTCCCTCGTCACGCAGTCGGTCAACGGCTTCGGCAACATCTGCGACCATCCTGTCGGCACCCGCGAGGGCCTTCAGATGAACATCGCTGCCGAGTGGTGCGGCATGCATCGATACGTCCGGTTCCGAAAGCCAGAGAGTGGCTGTCGAAGGTCGCTTTTCCATGAGTGCTTCGATGAACCTGCGCGTCATGATCGCATCGCCCTCTCCACCCGAAGGCGAAGCGATTTTTTCGCCCGTTGGCACGCGTCCCGGTCCGTAACAGAGCTCACGGTGATACATGTGGGCATGACCATAGCTGTCGTGAAAGAAGGCCGCACCCGGAGAGACATTTGCGGACATGACTGCCCCTTGAAGGTCCGCGACGCGTTCAGCCAACGCCGGTCGAGCCAACATGCGGCCATAGTGCCGCCGATAGGTATCGAAGAATTCCGGCTTGCCGGCGTCATGGAATTCAAAGCCTCCGGGAATCGGCAGGCCCATGCAGTTTCCACGAAGGCCGTGCGAAATGGGATGGCTGCCGGTCGCGATCGAGGCCGAGGAGGCGCGCGTGGCCGAGGGGAAGATGCCGCGCTGATTGGCGAACCACGTGCCGGCGCGCTTGAGCGCGGCCATAGCCGGTGTCGTGGCATCGGTGATGAAATCGGGCCTGTTGCCGTCGCAGATTACCGTAACAACCATTGGATGCGCCATGCGTAGAATCCTTATACTGAGAAGGCAATTTCATGAATTCTGTAAGCGTTCCGTTGTCGGCGCGTTCAGCGGGCGCGGCGGGAGATTGGTCGTCGTGCGAGCCGTCTCCGCCCAGTTGCTGGCATCGACGGTCATGAAGAGCCGCGGTCGAACCATTTGGTGGCGAAGGCCATCGGCGTCAAAATGCCATGCTAGGTAGCCAGTGCGCATGTGCGATATGTCTGCCGGAGGTGCTTTCGGCATATTGACGAACGAGGTTGCCGGCGCTGTCACGATCGACAGGCCGCGATAGTCCTGTACCGTATAACGGTGGATATGACCGGAAGCGATCGCGATCACCCCCGCCGAAAGGCAGCGGTCGAGCAACCAGTGCCGGGGCTCCGGCAGAATGCACTGTGTTGTTATCCGCTCTTCGTGCGGATCGTCGATGAAAGGTGGCATATGGGTGAACACGACAACCGGGGCATCGTCCCGTTCGTTGAGTGACGTCTCGAAGAAGGCCGTCTGCGCGGCTTCGTCCGTGTGGCCGCTCCCCATCAGGGCCGTGTCGAGACCGATCAGGCGCAGCCGCAGTACCCCTTCCCCGAGATCCACCGACCACCATGACGGGCCGACGTGGTCACGCCAGGCTGCGAGCCGCACATCATTGACATGCTGGTTCAGGCGTGATGCGACCTGAGCCTCCCCGACATCATGATTACCAGCAACCGCCTGCCAGCGGCAGGGCAACTGGTCGTGACAGGCGGCTGCATAGGCCAGGTCGTCCGCCTGATCGGGGCCATTGAAGGACAGGTCGCCCGAATTGACGACGAAGTCCGGCGACAGGACATGCATCTCGTCGAGGAATACGGGCCAGTTGCCCGTAAACCACGCGTGCGTGCGAGACAGGTGCGTGTCGGACACCTGTACGATGGTCAGCCTTTCGGCCATTGCTTACCTCAGGCCTGCGGGAAGATCAGGTTATCCGGACGCAGGTCCATGAAGTAGAAGGTCGTCGGACGCCACTGGATCGAACGCTTGATCGCATAGGCTTCGAACGGCTGGTAGAGGATCGTGCCGGGGGCTTCCTGTTCCCACTCGTCCAGCATCTTGACGAACAGTTCCTTGCGCTTGGCCGGATCTGTCTCGGCTTCCAGTGCCTGACCGTATTCGTTGAAGGCCTTCGAGGATTCCGGAGCCCAGGTGTTCTTGGCCTGGATTTCTCCGCCGGGACCCCAGGCGACCCACAGGGCGCCGAGCGGGTCGGGGAGGCGGGTCGAGTTCGACCAGTTGAAGATCTGGGCGCCTTCGCCGCGCATCTGGGCCGACGTTTCGACCACCTGCAGTTCGGCATTGATGCCGACAGCCTTCCACATCTCGGTCAGCACCTGGGCGGCCTCGAGCGCGTTGGTGTAGTAGGAGGCCTGGGTACGATAGACGATCTTCTCGCCCTTGTAGCCGGCTTCGGCCAGCAACGCCTTGGCCTTTTCCGGGTTGTAGGGCAGCTCGCGGCCTTCGACGAACATCTGGCCATATTCCGGATAGTTGTGGCTGGCCGGAACCTTCGCCTTGCCGAGCCACAGCGTGTCGACCAGCTTCTGGCGGTCGATGGCGTTGGCGAGAGCCTGGCGGATGCGCTTGTCGGCGAGGAGAGGATCGTGGTTGTCGAATACCAGCGTATGGCTGTTGGCGAGAACGACGGAGCGGATGTCGATATCGTCATAGGCACCGATGATGGCGACCTGATCAGGGGGCACATTCGTGATCAGATCGAATTCGCCGGAGACGAGGCCGGCAACGCGCGCAGCCAGTTCCGGAACGGCGCGGAAGATAACACGCTTGGCCGTCGGCACGCCGAGGAAATAGTCATCGAAGGCTTCAAGTACGGTCGCGTCGTTCTGGCTGTGTGAGACGACCTTGTAAGGTCCGGTTGCGATCGGGGTGCGCGAATAGCCCTCGAAGCCCAGTTCTTCATACGCGCGCTTGTTGACGATCCAGGCGCACCACGAGGCAAGGCGCTGCTCGAGAAGGACGTCGGCAACCTTGGTCGTGAAGCGCACGGTATAGGGATCAATCGCTTCGCAGCCGGCGAGGATGCCGAAATAGGGCTTGCCGGACGGGATCTCCGCCTTTTCGCCCCAAAGGCGGCCGTCGCGGAACGTATAGGCGACGTCGTCCGCTGTCAGTTCGTCACCATTATGGAACTTGACGCCCTTGCGCAGCTTGACGATGAGTTCCGAGGCGCTGACGCGTTCCCAGGATTCGGCCAGATGCGGCTTGAGTTCAGAGCCGCCGCCGTCCTCGGAGCCGAGGAAGTCGCGACGGATCAGCGTGTCGAAGATCGAGTAGGTAACGCGCGTGCCGACATTGGAAAGCTCGCGTGCGGGCTCCAGCGTCGGGGGCAGGCCGGCAACGGCAACGGTGAAGTCCGGGCGGTTTCCCGCGGCCGCGAAGGAGGGGATGGCACTGAACGCGAACGGGGCAATGGCTGCGCCCTGCAACAATCGACGGCGGTTGATTTCGAACATGGTCCACTCCGTGTTTCCGGGAAGAGGGAGCAACCGTTTAAACCGGTTTGCATAGCGCAGTTCTTTAGGCGCTGCTGTTGACGGTTCCGTGACCCTACTATGAATTTTAAGTGAAAATGGACTGATGGATGGCGGTGTCGCGGACTGCGACGCCGGTTTTCACATCGTTGAGCATCACCGCGTCGGGACGCCATTCCAACAGTGTGGCGAGCGCATCGCGCGAGATCAGGCCGACTGCGTCTGCACTGCGCCTGCCGGCCATGACGATCACCTTAAGTCCGAGTTCCTGCAGTTCGGCGATCGTCCTGGCCGATGCGTCCTCTTCCCAGAGCCGCGCCCACAGCCCGCCCATTGCGGCCAATACCGGATAGTCGGCATAATTTTCATATAGGCCCAAGATCGGACAGTCGGGAAGCTCCTGACGGATGAGTTCGCTTGTTGCGGTCGAACGCGTGCCGAAAGCGACGGTGCCGTCGCCGAGCCAGGGCCCGAGAACCTCAATGCTGCGGCGAAGGGCATGCGGCTCGCCGATCTTTGTGTCTAACAGCACCGAAACGTGTCCGGCGGCCACCGACAGCACATCGGCGATGGTCATCGTTTGTGGATGGATAGCGCGAAGTTCCGCCAGATCGAGTTCGGCGACGGAGCGCGGATCGTCATGAAGGCGTTCCAGGTTGGCGTCGTGAAAAGCGACCGGAATTCCGTCCCGCGTCAGCCGCAGATCGGTCTCGACGAAATCCGCGCTTTCAGCGATCGCCAGTTTGACGGCGGCGAGGGTGTTTTCCATTGCTCCGATGCTGGAACCGCGATGGCCGCCTATAAAGGTCACCTGACCGGCCGGATGCGCTGAAGACCAGATCGAACCGGTCTTTCCGAGAATGTCGTTCATGGTTCTGTCAATCTCGTTCCACGGTCGGGTCGAGGCGGTCGCGCAGCCAGTCGCCGAACAGGCTCATGGCCAGCGTCGTCAGGAAGATGACGATACCCGGCAGGACCGCGATCCACCATGCATTGAGAAGATAGCCGCGCCCTTCGCCCAGCATCAGCCCCAGCGAGGTGCCTGGGGGCTGGATGCCAAGGCCGAGAAAGGAAAGGGAGGTCTCGAGAAGGATCGTGCCCGGAAAATTGAGCGTCGCCTGCACCACCAGTGAGGCGGCGATATTCGGCAGGAGGTGGCGGAAAACTATCCGACCCGGTCCTGCGCCGAGCGCTTCCACCGCCTTGACATAATCGGCCGATTGCTCGGAGATCACTTGGCCGCGGGCGAGCCGCGCATAGCGCTCCCAGCCTTCGAGGCTGACGAGGATGATGAAAAGAAAGATATTATTGCCGAAGAATGCGAGAAATGTGAGCGCGATGAACAGCGACGGCAGCGCTGTCTGCACGTCGGTCAGCATCATCACGGAAAGGTCGACGGGGCCGCGCAGGCGCCCTGCCGCCAACCCCGCCAGCGTTCCGCCGATCGCGCCGATCAGTGTGCCCAAAACGGCGATCAGGATCGAGGTGCGCAGCGCGTAGATGATACGGCTGAGAATGTCGCGGCCGAGGTGGTCTGTGCCCAGCGCATGGTCCCAGTCGCCGCCCAGGAAGACCGGAGGCCGGAAACGCGCCAACAGATCCTGGGTCGTGTAGTGGGCCGGAGCAAAGAGATCTGCGAAAACGGCGACCACCACCACGATGGCAAGCCAAAGCAGGCACAGCATGATGACCGGCGGAAGGTCGGCAACCAGCTGCGCCTTGGTTTCACTGCGTTCAACGCTGCTCATCCGGCACCTCCGAGCGTCCGCGCCAGACTGACCTTTGGATCGAGCAGCGCATGTAGAATATCCACGAAAAGATTGGACAGCACGATGACCAGCGTGATTGTCAGAATAACGCCTTGGACTAGCGGAAGGTCGCGCATGGAAACCGAGGAGACCAGCAGTCGTCCGAGCCCCGGCCAGGCAAAGATTGTCTCCACCACCACGGCGCCGGAAAGGATCAACCCGATTTCGATCCCGTAGAACATCAGGAGCGGCACCATCGCGTTCGGAAAAGCGTGCTGCAGCAGCACCCGTAGACGACCGGCGCCCTTGGCATGAGCGGTACGGATGAACTGCCTTCCCATTACCTCGAGCGTCGCGGTTCGCGCAAAACGGGCGATACGACCGGCAAGCGGCAAGGCTAGCGTGACGGTTGGCAGGATTAGATGCATGAGCGACGAGGCGCCCGAAGATGGCAGCAGTCGCAGCTGCAGCGAGAAAAGCAGGATCAGCACGATGCCGAGAAAGAAGATCGGCATCGAATAACCGAGCACCGCGACGCCCATTGCTGCCCGGTCGACGCCGGTTCCGCGCCGGACAGCGCCCAGAATCCCAAGAGAAAGGCCGATCAAGGAGGCGAGCAGAAGTGCCGAGAAGCCGAGAAGCAGGGTTCTGGGCATGGTTTCGAGCACAACGTCGAGCACCGGAAGGTTACTGGCAAAGGATTTGCCGAAATCTCCAGTTACGGCGCGCGACACGAAGGACCAGTACTGAACGTAAAGCGGCCGGTCGAGACCCCAGGCGATGCGGTACTCCTCGAGAACGGAGGGCGGTGTCTCCGCCGGCAGCAGCTGGTCCACCGGATCACCCGCCGTACGAAGGACGACGAACACCAGCGTGACGCACAAGAGCAGGGTAACGACGGAGCGCAAAGCGCGGAAGCCGATCGCCTTGAGGGTGGCCACGGTCATTTCGCCAATATCTCCTGCTGAACTGCCACCGAGCCGGTCGGAATGGCGTCAATCGGCTGGCCGGCAAGATGGCAAGCCGCCCGGCGCCCGTTGCCGAGGCTTGCAAGCGCCGGCACCTCGCTTCGGCAGCGATCGACTGCCATGGCGCAACGGGGATGGAAGACGCAGCCGGTAGGCCGGTTCGCCGGATTGGGCGGTTCGCCCTGCAACATTGCCTGCCCGGTCGGCTTCCTGCCTGGAAGAGGAGCGGCGGCGACGAGGGCGCGGGTATAGGGGTGGACCGGCTCGGCAAATAGATCGTCGGCTTCGCCCTCTTCGACAATCCGGCCGAGATACATGACCGCAATGCGATGGCTGATCTGGCGAACAACCCGGAGGTCATGGCTGATGAACAGCATTGCGACGCCGAGGTCTGCCTGCAGATCGCAGAGCAGATTGACTACCTGTGCCTGGATCGAAACGTCGAGCGCGGATACCGGCTCGTCGCAGACGAGAAGTGCCGGCCGCGTGATCAACGCGCGCGCCAGTACCGCGCGTTGCCGCTGGCCGCCGGAAAGCTCGTGTGGATAGCGTGCGCCGATGCTGCGCGAAAGGCCTACGGAGGAGAGCAATTCCCCGACGCGTTCGTCCCGTTCTGCACGCGTGCCGATGTCATGAATGTCGAGCGGCTCGCGTACTTGGGTAGCCACCGGCAGTCGGCGGTCGAGCGCGCCGAGCGGATCTTGGAATACTATCTGCATGCGGGTGCGCAGGCGCCGCCATTCCAGGCTGCCCTTCGGCGGGAGCACCCTGCTCTCGAACAGCACTTCACCAGCGCTTGGCGGCTCAAGGCCGAGCACGACCCGTCCGGTGGTCGACTTGCCGGAACCGGATTCCCCGACGATGCCGAGTGTCTCGCCCGGGGCAATGGAAAAGGAAACATCATCCACCGCCCGTACCGTCGAGGTTCCGCCGAACAGCCCGCGATGCATTTCATAGGACCTTGCCAGGCCCGTTACTGTCAGCAGCGGCTCGCTCATACTCCGGCGTTCTCCAGCCGGAGGTTCGCAGTGGAGGTATTTGAGCGCAATACCCTGCGGTCGAGGAAGCAGGCGGTGCTGCGTCCCTGCCCGATTCCGGAAAGGGCGGGGATCGATCTGTTGCATTCCGAGCGCATGTGGGCGCAGCGCGGTGCGAAGGAGCAGCCTGGGGGCATGTTGCGAGGGTCGGGCACCTGCCCGCCTATCTCCACCAGACGCCGGCGCGGTCCGCCGATCACCGGCAGGGCATCGATCAGCCCACGCGTGTATGGATGCGCCGGCGCCGCGAAGAGTTGGCTTGCGGAAGCCTCCTCTACAATCCGCCCTGCATACATGACCGCCACTCGGTCACAGGTCTGCGACACCACACCGAGGTCATGGCTAATCAGCACCAGCCCCATGCCTGTCTCGCGTTGTACTTGTGCCAGCAGGTCAAGGATCTGCGCCTGGATGGTGACATCGAGCGCGGTCGTCGGCTCGTCGGCTATCAGCAGGTCCGGCTCTCCAGCGAGCGCCATGGCGATCATGACGCGCTGGTTCTGCCCGCCAGAGAATTCATGCGGATAAGCGTTGAGCCGGTTTGCTGCGTCGGGAATGCCGACCAGATCGAGCAGACGACGAGCCTCGGAGGCAATTTCTCGGCCCGAAAGGCCGCGATGAAGTACCAGCGTCTCTCCGATCTGCCGCCGAATCGTGAGCATGGGATTGAGCGCGCTTGCTGGATCTTGGAAAATCATAGCAATCCTGCCGCCGCGAATTCCGGACAGCTCGGAATGCGTCATCCCGACAAGGTTCCTGCCATCCATCATGACTCGACCGGTGACCCGTGCCTTGCCGGGCAGCAGGCCGAGCGCCGCAAGCCAGGTCACCGATTTGCCCGAACCGGACTCGCCGACAAGACCGACCGTATCGCCCGAGCCGATCGTCAGATTGACACCGTGCAGGATAGGAACATGCCCGAATGAGACGGACAGATCTTCAATCGTCAGATGATTCTTCACTAGCCCACTGCTCCAAGCTGTCGCGAGCACCACTGAAGTACGACCGAGCATCATCGAGTTAGCCGGCGGCCTCGATTCCGCCTTTACCGCAACTGCACTCGTGGACGTCAAAATGAACCGGCATACCGCCGTGGCACGTTCCGGCATCTAGTTGGGTTACATGACGCGGGAATGACGGCGGCTAACCGCTCGGCTCATTTTTGCCGTCGCGATCCATCCATTCTCCGGCGCGATGGGCTGCGCCATGCCAGGTACCAAGGCTGGACCCGTTTCTGTCGGGTCTGCTGATCGCCGAGCGGCGTTGCGCGTTGCGCTGGGCCCCACCTGTTCACGTTGAAAGGTCTGCTGGCCGTGGTTCCGGGCTCCAGAACTTCGTGGGAGAGCCTCATCCACGAATCCGATACGACACGTCGCGAGCGTCTGCGCCGGGTCGAGCCGGTGATGCTTGAGACAGCGCAGCCAGGATCTCACATCGACATCGTTACTGCTAACAGGCAGACCTCGGCCGACGCTCTCGAATTCGCGGATATGGTCGGAATGTGAAAACATGACCGCCTCCCAAAAGATGCTCCCTCTCCTCCGCCAAGCGTGGGCATCGTCAGGGCCAGTATAAAGGAAGTGGGCGCGAGCGGGCGCACTGCGCGCGGCAAAGTGGCCACGCGGAACCATCATTGAGTGTCGGCGCGCCGCCAATCTGCTTTGCCTTGACGGAATAGCTATCCCGCCGGCAGGGCCGCGCCGTGGCACTCGATTCCCTCAGTAAAATGACCCCCGTGCATCTGCCCATCAGCTCTGACAGCACGCCTCCCTTCGCGGACAACGCCAACTGGGCGAGCTGCGCAATGAGGACGTAACCTGCTTGGGCGGAAACCCGCTTCGAAAGTCAATCTCCGAAAAATTCGGCTCTGTCCGGAATAATTTGAGAAGCACGCTGTCTACCCTCCTGAACTCGTCGAAAATTCAGGAGACAAGCATGACCGCCTTCCTTCGTAGTTCCCCCTTTCTCTTGGCGACATCCCTGCTTGCCGTCGTTTCCGTGTCGGCCTTCGCCCAGGACGCACCGGGCCACAGCCATCACGAAGCCGCATCTCGCTTGGAGGCCGAGAGTCCGTTTCTACGAGAAAATGACGCCGCCATGGTGAAGATGATGAACGCCATGGCCGTCAAGCCGACGGGCGATGTCAATCGCGATTTCGCGGAAATGATGATCCCGCATCATCAGGGCGCGATCGACATGGCCGTGGCCTATTTGCGCTACGGGAGCAACGAGCAGCTCAAGCGCCTCGCGCAGGAGATCATCGTCGCCCAGCAACAGGAAATCGCCGCCATGCGCATGGCGCTCGGCGATCCGCTGCCCCCTTCCGATGCCGTGCCGACGCAGGTCGAATCTATCGGGGCAACGACAATGCGGAGCTCTGACGAAGAGACATCATCGAAGGCCCCGGCCATGCAGATGACAATGAAACCTGCCAACTGAAAAGGACCAAGACATGAGAACCAACCTGAAGATCCTTGCTCTTCTTGCAGGTACGGTGCTTGCCCCCATGGCGACTTTCGCCGGCCAGGCACCTGGACTGGCGAGTGATCCCGACATTCCGATCAGCCACAAGGATCGCATCTACGCGGCGGAGCAATTCTCCAACACCGTGTCGGTATCCGATCCGGTCGACAACAGGCTCCTCGGCGTCATCAAGCTCGGCGATCCGCAGCCCGGCAATCTGAGCCCGCTCTACAAGGGGCAGGTTCTCGTCCATGGCATGGGCTTCTCGCCCGACCACAAGACGCTCGCCGTGGTTTCCATCGGGTCGAACTCGGTCACTTTCATCGACACGGCAACCAATGCCGTCAAGCACACGACCTATGTCGGCCGTTCGCCGCATGAGGCATTTTACACTCCGGACGGCAAGGAGCTGTGGGTCACCGTGCGCGGGGAGGACTATATTTCCGTGATCGACGCCGTCACGTATCAAGAGAAGACCCGCATTAAGGTCGCCCCCGGTCCCGGAATGCAGATCTTCTCCCCTGACGGAAAGTACGGCTATATCTGCTCGTCCTTCAATCCGGATGTCGCTGTCGTGACAGTGGCCGACCACCAGATCGTCGGCCATGTGAAGCAGGAAAGCCCTTTCTGCCCGGACATTGCGGCCTCGGCGGACGGCAAACAGGTCTGGTTCACGCTGAAGGATATCGGCAAGGTCCAGGTCTTCAACGCGCAGGCTCCTTTTAACCCTATCAAAACCATCGAGACCGGGCCGATCACCAACCACGTCAATCTTGTCATCAACAGGAACGGCAGCTTCGCCTATGTGACGGTCGGCGGCCTGAACGAGGTGAAGGTGTTCCGGACGGATGATTTCGAGCAGGTCGCCACAATCCCTGTCGGCAACCTCCCGCATGGCATCTGGCCCTCCGGTGACGGTACGCGGATCTATGTCGGGCTCGAAAATGCCGATCAGTTTGCCGTCATCGATACATTGACCAACAAGGTCATTGCCAATATTCCGGTTGGCCAGGCGCCGCAGGCAGTTGCCTATGTCCCGAACGCGGTACCCGAGGGCGACGGCATGCAAAACCTCGTGCCGCTCGGCGTCGCGGGTGAGACCACCCATCTGAAGCTTGCAGCGAGGGGAGACAAGGACAAGAAGCAATCGACGAGCGTGACCCTCTTCAATCAGGGGCTGACGCAAGTCCTGCAGGCTGCTGTCACCGGTCTCGACCCCAAGAAGCCGTACATGCTGGCTCTGTCGGACGAGCCCGACGGCAGCGGACAGCTCCAGAGCCTGTCGGCCTTCAAGACCAGTCCTGCCGGTTCGGCCATCGTCAATGCCGTCGGTCCGATCCGCCAGATCGTCGAGGCCAGGCATAAGGATGAGAGGCGTTATCTGGTCGTTGCGACCTCGGCCGATGGTCAGCCGGGCGAGGTTGTGCAGGTTCAGGCCGACTAGGCATACCGGTCCGCCGCACGCGCGGCGGGCCCTCCTCCAGCGGGTGCGTCATGGATGATCTCCTCTCTCAGGTCGAACCGATGATTCCGGCGCTGCGACGCTATGCTCGCGGCCTTGTCCACGACGCGGTCGCGGCTGACGATCTCGTGCAGGACTGTCTCGAGCGGGTGATCTCCCATTGGCACCGGCGGCGAAACGAGGACGCCCGCACATGGGTGTTCACGATCCTGCACAACCTTGCAATCAACCGTTTCAGACAGGTTGCCCGGCGCGGACAGCATGTCGCGATCCAGGATGTCGGCGAAGGCCTTATGGCGCACAGGCCGACACAGGAAGATGCACTTACGAAAGCCGACGTCATGTCGGCGATTCAGCTATTGCCGGAGGAACAGCGCAGCGTGCTTCTGCTGGTCTCGGTGGAGGATCTTTCCTATACCCAGGTCGCCAAGGTGTTGGGGATCCCTGTCGGAACCGTCATGTCGCGGCTGTCGCGCGGGCGAGAGCGCCTGCGACAGATCTTGGAAAACCCTGCCACCGACGCTAGACCGGGACTGCACTTGCGGAGAGTGAAATGACCGAGAAGCCCATCACGGAAGACGATCTCCACGCCTACATCGACGGCCGGCTCGACGATGCCCGTAGCGCCGAGGTCTCGGCATATCTGGAGAAGCACCCGGATGTCGCCAGCCGCTTCTCCGCCTACGCTTCTCAGCGCACCGCGTTATGTGAGACGCTGGATCCTGTTGCCGAAAATCCAATCCCTACCCGGTTGAACCTCAACCATATGATCGCCACAAGACGGCAAAGCCGTGTCTCCGCCTGGCAGCGTACCGCAGCGGGCGCAATGGTGTTTTTGTTCGTAGGCGGCTCCGGTGGCTGGTACCTGCACGGTATGATGACCCCTCCCTCCGAAGGCGTGGTCGCCCTCGCCCGAGAAGCCTCTGACAGTTTCGCCACCTATGCGGCCGACAAGATCAGGCCAGTCGAGCTTCGGTCCGACAATATGGTCGAGCTGGTTGATTGGGCGACCGAGCGGATGGGCCGGAAGCCTGTTCTGCCGGACCTGTCCACGTCCGGATACCGGCTGATGGGAGGGCGGGTCATCTCCACGCCTCATGGCGCCGGCCTGATGCTGATGTATGACAATGACCAAGGCACACGCCTTGTCATGTTGACGAGGCCTATGGCGGTGGATCAGACGCGAACGATGACACCCCATTCTCAAGGCGATGTTGACGGCTGGAGCTGGGCATCGAACGGAATGGGCTATAGCCTCGTCGGCTCTCTTCCTTCGGACGCTTTGCATCCGGTTGCCGACGAGATTCGCAAGCAGGTTTTGGGCGAGGCTTGATCTACGCCAGTGCGAACGGGCTCACTTGCCAAAAGTAAGCACATCCATCCCGATCTCGGGCATGCCAGCGTTCATCGCGGAGCCGGGAAGGCCGAGGAGATAGTCTGATGCTTCGAGACATGAGTGACACGCTGGCATTCGTTGAAGTTGTCCAGCGAGGCAGCTTCACCGCTGCGGCCGAGAGCCTGAGGACCTCCAAGGCACGGGTCAGCAAGAAGGTCCAGGATCTGGAGCAAAGGCTGGGCGTGAAGCTCCTCCACCGAACGACGCGAAACATCCGCCTGACAGAGGTAGGTTCGATTTATTTCGAGCGCTGTCGCGATCTCGCCCGTCTCATTGGCGACGCAGAGAATGCCGTCGAACAGGTGCATGGCAAACCCTCTGGATGGTTGAGAGTGACGGCGCCGCACTGGCTGGTCACCAAAGCCATCGCCCCTCTTCTGGTTGGATTTCGCGAAGCCTATCCGGAAGTCAAGCTGCAGCTGCTGCTCGACCACGATGTCAAGAACATCGTGCAGGAGGACATCGACGTAGCATGCCGCCTCTGGAACGGCCCGATGCCCGATTCCAACCTCGCCGCCCGTCGCCTGGCTGACATTCAGACGGGCCTTTACGCGTCCAGGAAATACCTTCAACAGCACGGAGTTCCAGAACACCCGTCGCAGTTGAAAGACCATGCCTGCCTCGTGACTCAATTGTTCTACGGCCGGCTCGAACACTCATGGCCGCTGACAAGGCAGAGCGAGGTTGTCGATTATCCGATCAATCCGGCGGTTGTCGCCACGGACCCGGAGGCTTTGTTTGAATTCCTGATCCGGGGACAAGGCATTCAGCTTACCAATCCCCACCTCGTTCACACCGCTGTGGAATCCGGCGAGGTCGTCCGCATACTGCCCGAATGGTCCGGACCCAGCGCCACTTTGTACGCCGTCAGAGCCGGTGGGCGCGTCCAGCCTCTCAAGGTGAGAGCTTTCATCGACTACCTGACGTCGCACCTCGAAAACGTACTACGGCTGACCTGAGAGGCGTATCTGCGCCAGCCCTCATTGTAGCCAGATCGCTGACAGCACGATCGAAGTTCGGGGTCTAATCACTCGAACGGGTGCCACTTACCTTCGCCCCGTAAGCGCCGCACGTATGGATCTAGCGCTGAGCGGCGCAGTTGGATGAAGGATTATCATGACCAACGTAACAAGACGAAACGTCCTCAAGGGTGCTTCGATGGCCACAGCAGCGGCTATCGCGGGAGTCCCGTCTCTCACCTTCGCAGCTGCCCCGAAGCAGCACTTTCAATCGCCTGGTTTCTATCGAATGGCGCTGGGAGATCTGGAAATCACGGCACTTCTGGATGGCACCTTGCCCCTTCCGCTTCCGGAGATGTATCGCGACGTCACTGCCGAGGAGGCCGCTCGACTGCTCCAAGGAGCCTATCGCGACATCCCGACCGACACATCCGTCAACGCGTTCCTGGTCAACGACGGCGAGCGTCTCGTTCTCATCGATGCCGGAACGGGGCACTATCTCGGCAAGGAGGTCGGACATCTGGTTTCGAACCTTGAAGCATCGGGCTACAAGGCCTCTCAGATCGATCATGTCATTCTGACCCATGTCCACACGGACCACTCCGGTGGCCTGATCCGGGACGGAAAACTCGTCTTCGAGAACGCTACCGTGCATGTTCCCGCGCGTGAACTCGAATTCTGGTTGAAGACCATGGCGGACGCGCGACCGGAAGGCTTGAACCAGCAATTGTTCCAGGAGGCAGAGGAGTGCCTGCGGCCATATCTGCAGCGGGGCCGGGTTGAAGTCTTCCAGGATGATGAAGAAGTGATATCGGGTTTCCAATCGATCTTGCGCCCTGGACATACCCCAGGCCACAGCTCCATCGTGATCGAAAGTGGCGGCAGGAAGCTGGTGTTCTGGGGCGATATCACGCACGGCGATATCGTCCAGTTCGAGCAGCCGGACGTCACTATCGAGTTCGACGTCGATCGACCGATGGCGGTGCTGTCCCGCAAGCAAGCCTTCACTGAGGCCGTGGCGAACGGCCATCTCGTTGCCGGCGCCCACATCGCATTCCCCGGCATCGGCAACGTCCTGGCAGAAGGCAAACACTTCAGCTGGATGCCGGTGAACTACTCAGATGGAGAAGGCGGGGATATCAAGTGAACGCCGATGGACGCAGGCGCTTGCTCGTTCCGACGGTGACTGTGCCCTGAAACGGGAGTGTGTGCGGCAGATCAAGCGCCCCCTCTGGGAAGGCGGCGGTCTTGATAGACCTATTGCCTTCCCTTCCCTTAAGTCGAGGCCGACCTGGTTGCGGAAACGTATGCCAGAGCTCTTGAAAGCAAACAAACCAGCGATGCCGTTCTTCCGCTATCGTTTGCAGTTGAAGGGAATCGAACCATCGATCCTGTCCGCGACAATACCGTATACGACCAAGCCCCGTGCCCACCCGTTGTCGTGCCTTGTCCGAACTCGGCTTGCCAACAGGAGGCCCTTTGCCTCCAGTTGGCATGACAGCTTCGCGCGCCCTGCCGCCACCCTAAAGCGCGCGATTGAAGAAGTCTGCGACCTGCTCCACCGCATCATTCACGGCGCGTTCGCGATCGTAGAGGTCGACATGTGTGGCGCCCATCACGGTGTGAAGCGCCTTGGGTTCTTTAGCTCTGGCAAATGCGTCATGCGTCATCCAGGCCGTGACTGCATTTTCCGCCGTGATCATGAGAAGCGGACGAGGCGAAATCAGGTCGATGAAGCGAAAGGCATCGAACGTCGCCAGGCGATCAATGCTGTCCCAGGTCAGCGTTTTGGCCGAGCGCTCATTGCAGGCACGCGGCGTGCAATAATATTCCCAGCCTTCGAAGAGGTGCAGAGAGCCGGCGCGGGCCTCTTCCTCGCTGGCCGGAAAGATCGGGAAGCCACCCATTTCATCTCCGCCATACGCCTTGCTTCGCTCCCTGGCGGCGGTCTCCAGCAGCGCATCGAGCACCGACGGGTCTTGCTTTCCATCCGCGCCTGCGCGGATCTGCAGGCCGACATCGACGGCAGCGACTGTCGCCACCGCCTTGATGCGGCGATCGCCGGCAGCGGCTGACACGACATAGCCGCCGGAAGCGCAGATTCCCAGAATTCCCAGTCTTTCCGGATCGACGTCAGGTCGGTTGGACAGAAATGAGGTGGCAGACTTGAAGTCTTCGACGCGCTGCGCCGGGTTTTCGAGAAACCGGGGCAGCCCCTCGCTCTCACCCTGGTAGGCCGCATCGAAGGTCAGGACGCGGAAGCCGTTGTCGGCGAGCTTTCGCGCGTAAAGCGCCGGCGACTGTTCCTTGATCGAAGAGCCCGGATGGCCGATGACAATGGTCCTGCCATTGGGCGTTTGCGGGGTATAAAAATGGGCCGCAATCTTCAGGCCCGCGCTGAGAAACGTGACGTCGGTTCGCATGTTCATTCTCCTGTCTGGTGATGCGATATCTGTGCCACGGCCCCGCCGCGAGACGGTATCATCAAACGGCAAATCAATTGCCTATTCCTGCCAACGGCGCTACGAATGAGCACGACACCTAACGGTGAAGCGAGTGTTGAGCGCTATGCAGAACCACCTTCTGGATGAGCTTGGCGATTTGATTTCCCGTCACATCGTCCAGTCGGGCGCTCCTCTTCGCCCGCTGCCAAATCTCATTCTGGGCTGCGAAACGGGTCCGACGCCGCCTTGCTTCTATGTGGCCGATCCTGTCTTTTCCCTGATCGTTCAGGGCAGGAAACGAATTGAGGCCGGCGAGCAGAATTTCGTCTATGGTCCCGGACAAGGCATGATCGTTTCGGTCGAAATGCCGATGAGCGCCTATGTGATCGAAGCGTCGGCTACACGACCTTTCCTTGGCGTCGGTTTGCGCCTTCAGCCACAAACCATCGCCTCGCTTCTCCTGGAGCACCCGGCCGGACACGCGCGGAACCCGCGCCGGGCGGCAATCACCACCTCTGACCTCGCGGAGGCTCTCCTGGATGCCGTCGTTCGGCTATTGCGGCTTCTCGATACGCCCGCCGACATCCCGGTTCTTGCCCCGGCAATCGAACGTGAAATCCTGTGGCGATTGCTGAATACGCCACAGGGGGATGCTCTGAGCCAGATCGGTCTCGCCGACAGCCACGCCACGCGCATATCGCGCGTGCTTCGGTGGTTGCGGGCGCATTTTGCCGAGCCAATCCGCATCAGCAGGCTGGCGGAAATTGCGGGCATGAGCGAGACGTCGTTTCACCGACATTTTCGCATCATCACAACCATGACGCCGATCCAGTATCAGAAACAGTTGAGGCTGCATGCAGCGCGCGCGCGAATGATTGCCTCGGCCGAAGAGGTCGCACAGATCGCCTATGAGGTGGGTTACGAAAGTCCCTCGCAGTTCAGCCGCGAATACAAGCGGATGTACGGCGCCTCACCCGCAACGGACGGCCGCGCTCTTCGGAGCGGATCGCCGACCAGCCATCCGCCACCCTGAAATGGGGTTGTTGACAGCTCTCTGGGCAAAACCGCCGGGTCGCCGGTTGCGGACTGGTTGAGACCTGATGAGGTTCACGCCTCGAGATGTCAGGAAGGCAGCGCTCGCCCGCCCGCTATTTGGCTAATTTGCCGGGAGGTCATCGAGTTCCAGCCGCCCGTCTATCTCGATATTTTCGAGAAAGGCGTCATCGTGGCTGACGATCAGCAATGCGCCGTCATAGGCCCTCAGCACGGCCTCTATCGTCTCGATGGACTCGATGTCGAGATGATTGGTGGGCTCATCCAGGATCAACAGGGATGGCGGCGTGGCGCCGCCGAGCACGCAGGCAAGGCCGGCGCGCAGGATCTGCCCTCCGCTCAACGTTTCCACGCGCTGAAGGGCGGCATCCGCGCGAAAACGAAAGCTGGCCAAAGTCGCCCGGCAGGCATTTTCCGTCGCTCCGGGGTTCAGTCGCTTGAAATTGTCGAGGATCGTCTCGCTACGATCGAGAAGGCTGACACTCTGGTCGAGCATCGTCGAAGGGACGGAGACCGTGACCTTGCCGTCGATAGGCGCAATCTCACCTGCGATCACTTTCAGCAGCGTCGTCTTGCCGGACCCGTTTGGGCCGGCAAGCGCTGTACGTTGCGGCCCCACGATCGAGAAGGATAGATCCCGGAAAATCGGATGTCCGTGATCATAGCCTGCGGTGACATGATCGAGCGACAGAACCGCCTTGCCGGCAGGCAGCTTCGTTGCAGGAAGATGAACGGAGAACGGCTGGAGCACCTCGATCCGCGCCTTGGCGGAAGCGACCGCATCCAACGCATCGGCGCGCTGGCGTTCGGCAAGTTCCGTCACCTTGCCCCGGCTGGCCTCTGCATTGCTCTTGCGCCGACCGAGGAGAATCTTCGGCATGTCTCCTTTTTCTGCCTTGCGGGCGCCCGATGCGCTCCGCCTGTCCTGTCGTTCCGCCAGGCCCTGTGCCTTGCGGTCGATTTCCTCGGCAGTCTTCTGGGCATGGGCCAGGCTCTGTTCGGCGGCGTTCAACTCGATTGCCTTTGCCGATTGATAGGCGCTCCAGTTGCCGCCGTAGCGTTTTGCCCCAAGTGTGGTCAATTCGACAATGGCGTCCATATGTTCAAGCAGGCCACGATCATGGCTGATGACGATGGCTCCGCCTTTCCATCTGCCGAGAAGGTCGAGAACCGCGTGCCGTCCGTCTCTGTCCAGATTGTTGGTCGGTTCATCGAGAAGAAGGAAATCCGGCTCCTTGAAGAGAGCCGCCGCAAGAGCAGCGCGCGTGCGTTGTCCACCCGAAAGGTGCATGAGCAGCGTATCCGGCTCGGCGACCAGCCCGAAGCGGGCCAAAGCCGAAAGCATACGCTCCCGCACTGTCCAATCTGCCTCCGCCAGGTCCTCCAGGCTAGCGGTTCCGCCTTCTGCCCGGGCGAGCAACTCGATAGCCTGCCTGGCGCCAAAAAGATCGGCCAGAGTCTCCTGGCGGTGCGCATCCAGCATCTGCCGGACGAGCACCACCCTGCCCTCCACGGACAGGGACCCTGCGGAGGGTGAAAGGAGCCCGGCGACAATGTTGAGCAGGGTCGTTTTTCCTACGCCGTTTCGGCCGACCAAACCGGTGCGTTCCGGTCCGAACGACAGGTCGAGACCCTCGAACACCTTGTCGCCATCCGGCTTTGCCCAGGAAAGCCCTGAAAGCACGATCGAAGACATCTCAATCCTGTTGCGTCAAAATTAACAGCACGATATCGTGCTGTTATCAAAGAAACGCGGAAAGGACAATGGCAGTCGCCGGAATCCGCCCATTCAACGTTACGAGGCAGCATGAAGACCGCGCAGGCACGCGCCGGCGGGCGACCGACACGCCAGGAGGCGGAGACCCTCACCGGACATATCCTGAACGACGCTCGCGCGACCTTTGCAAAAAAGGGAGTTGCAGCCGCCACGATGGAGGAAATCGCAGCGCTCCGTGCAATATCCAAACACACTCTGTATCGCCGATACCCGAGCAAGCAGGCGCTTCTGGAAGCCGTGGTCGAGCGCGATCTCATTCGGTTTCGTGCTGCGCTCGCGCAGGCGGCAATGCCGCATGACGATCCCCTGCTCGCGCTTCGTGCAATCGCCTTTCGCTATTTTCTGTTCGGCGCGGACAGGGACTATTCGGCCTTCTATCTGTCGGTCACGGCAGAGGCCGCGCTGTCGGCGTCCCTTCGAGAAAGGCTTGCCGTCTGGTCGAGCACCGCGCTGGAACCGATGGTCGATGCGATTGTCGCCGCTCAGCGAACGGGCGCTCTCGTTGAGGGCGACGCATCAGAGATGTGCGGTGTCCTCGTCGATCTGCTGGAAGGCGCCAACAATCGCATTCGCCTTGGCCCGGATGACAGTCCCGATGAAGCCCGCCGCCTTCGGATCTTCGAAGGAAGATGGATCATTTTCCAGACTGCCATGGCGCCCGGGTCAAGGTGATCGAAGACGAGAGGGAGCGACTGCTTCGCAGCCGCCCCTCTCCTGTTTTCCGTTATGGCTACTTTTGAAGGCCGGCCGCTGTGGCGATGGCCGCCAAAGGCGACGGTTCGTCGGAAAACACGTCGTAGACGCAAGGCGCAGCAAGAACCGCGAGCGCCAATATGCCAATGATCAGGCGTTTCATAAGGCACTCCGTGAGACTGCGGAACGACTCATTTGACCATGAGTTCGACGGCGATGTTGCCCCGTGTCGCCTTGGAATAGGGGCAGGTCTGGTGGGCTTCGTCGATCAGCGCCCGGGCAAGGCCGGCATCCAGCCCCGGAAGGCTGACATTCAGCCGGGCTTGCAGAAAATAGGCGCCGTCCGTCATGCCGAGATCGACCTCAGCGTCGACAGCCGTATTGGCAGGAAGCGCCACCTTGCGCTTGCCCGCGGCTATGCCAAGGGCGCCGATGAAGCAGGCGGACCAGCCGGCCGCAAACAGCTGCTCGGGATTGGTTCCGGGCTTGCCGCTGCCCGGAGGCGAAAGCTTCACGTCAAGCTGCCCATCGTCACTGCGCGCCGCGCCGTCGCGTCCGCCGGTGGTATGGGTCCTGGCGGTATAGAGAACCTTGTCAATCTTCGTCATGGAACACTCCTTCATTGCGTCGCATGAGACGACGCGGTTGACGGGAGTGTTTTGCCGCATCCAGGTATCCGGCATGTTTTCGGAAAGGTCGGAATTGTATCGCAACGTAGAGGCTGCAGGTCGGGCGTTGTCAGGGCAGCTTTATTTCCGCGGCAAGCCCGCCGCCGTCGCGATTGTAGATCCGCAGCGTTCCCCCGACGGAAAGAGCAAGCTGCTGGGCGATCGCCAGCCCGAGCCCCGTGCCGCCCGTGTCCCGATTGCGGGATGACTCCAGCCGGTAGAATGGTTGCATGACGGATTCCAGCTTGTCGGCGGGAATGCCCGGCCCATGGTCCTTGACCGCAATGACGATATTGCCCTCATCCGATCGTTCGACGCTGATCTCCGCAGAACCGGCAAACTTCAGGGCGTTGTCGATGAAATTGGTCAGGATACGCCGCAATGCATGCGGCTTCGTCACGGCCGTGCCCTGGACGACGCCGGTCAACGACACCGCCTTGCCGGTATCCTGGTAGTCGTAGGCAATGCTGTCGATGAAGGATGCAAGGTCGATGCGCGCGCTTTTTTCGCCATTGCCATGCGAACTGCGCGCATAGGCGACACCGTCCTGCACAAGCCTTTCGATCTCACGCAGGTCGTTGACCAGCTTGTCTTTTTCAGGACTGTCGTCCGCCATGTCGGCGCGAAGCCGCATGCGCGTGATCGGCGTCTGCAGATCGTGCGAGATTGCTGCGAGGATCTGCACCCGTTCTTCCAGGTAATGGGCGATACGCTCGCGCATGGCGTTGAAGGCGCGCGCCGCATGGGCCACCTCGCTCGGTCCACCCTCGTTCAGGGGGGAACCCTTCCTGCCGGGATCGAGTGCATCGGCAGCGGCAGCGAGATCGCCCAGCGGACGAATTGCGAGACGCACCGCAAACCAGGTGCAAAGAATGAGCAGAACCATCTGCGCCGCGAAGACATAGGGCAGCCACTCGGCCAAGGGCATTACCCCGCGCGGGGTCACATCAATGGTCAGCGGCGAGCCGTCCGACAGCGTCAGATGCCCCTGTAGCCGCATGTGATCGCCCGGAATGGCCTCGACCCGGATCGCAAACCTGTTGCCGGCCGCCTGGCTAATCCGGTTCGCGATCTCCGCGCCGCGGCCCGACAGGTCGGGCACGCCGGGAAGTCCCGGTCCGAGAACAAGGCGATAGCTGCCGCGGCTCAGACGGTCCAGCCAGGCGGGCCGCTCATCGGCGGGAAGCCGGTCGAGAACGGCGATCGATGTTGCCAGATCGCTTTCCAATGTTCCCAGCATGACGGCCTTGGCCGACATGTAGCGTTCGACAAACAGAATGCTGAAGGACAGGCCATAGGCGACCGTCAGTCCGGACAACAGGATCAGGAACAATCGCGAGCGAAGCGTGGCCGGCCACCAGCCAAAGCGAAACTTGCCGCTTCTTCTCATGACCGCGGCGCCGAAATCTCGACCGGTACGGTGAACACGTAACCTTCGGCCCGCACCGTCTTGATATAGGTCGGCTCACGCGCATCATCACCGAGCCGCTGGCGAAGCCGGCTGACCAGAAGGTCGATCGAGCGGTCGAACAGCTCGGCGTCACGGCCCTGCGTCAGGTTGAGGATCTGGTCGCGATTGAGCACGCGTTGCGGATGATCGATGAACACGCGCAGCAGCCGGTATTCGGCGCCGCTCAAGGCTATTTCCGTTCCCTCCCGGTCAAGAAGATGCCGGCCGACAGTGTCGAGCCGCCAATCTCCGAACGTCAACAGTTGTCCCGCCTCGCTGATCTGCAGGTTCGGCGGCAGCATACGGGTTCGCCGCAGCACCGCCTTGATGCGCGCCAGAAGCTCCCGTGCCGCAAACGGCTTCGGCAGATAGTCGTCTGCGCCCATTTCCAGCCCGATGATACGGTCCATCTCATCGTCGCGCGCCGTCAACATGATGACGGGCGTCGCCTTGTGCTTGCCGGCGCGTAGTTCGCGACACAACACCAGTCCATCATCGCCCGGCATCATCACGTCGAGCACGATCAAGTCGACTGTGCTGGCTTCGAGGAAATTGCGCATCTGCCGGCCGTCGGCAGCAACAGTCGTGCGAAGACCGTTCTTTTTCAGATAGCTCGACACCAGCTCGCGAATTTCGCGGTCGTCATCGACAATCAGAATATGGTCGATATGGTCCATCCGTGGCCTTTCAGACATCCGCATCCAGCCGACATCAGTTTCCGCGTTGACTGCCGTGAGTAAAGAAGTTTTTCACGGCAGTCCCGACATCAGATTTTCGCGACATCGATAATGGCCTGAGCGAAAGCCTGCGGTGCCTCCTGTGGCAGATTGTGCCCGATCCCATGCACATTCCGATGCTCGTATCTTCCGGAGAACTTCTTTGCATAGGCCGATGGCTGCGGATGGGGCGCGCCGTTGGCATCGCCTTCCATGGTGATCGTCGGAATGGTGATGACCGGCCCCATGGCGAGTTGCTTCTCGAAGGCGTCGTATGCCGCTTCGCCTTCGGCAAGGCCAAGCCGCCAACGATAATTGTGGATGGTGATGTCGACATGGTCCGGATTGTCGAGGGCGGCGGCGGAACGAGCGAAGGTCTCATCGTCAAAGGTCCAGATGGGTGACGCCGTCTGCCAGATGAGCTTGGCAAACTCATGCGTGTTGGCGGCATAGCCGAGCCGCCCCCGCTCGGTGGCGAAATAGAACTGGTACCACCAGGAGAGTTCCGCGGCCGGCGGCAGCGGCTTGCTGTTGGCGGCCTGGCTGCCGATGAGATAGCCGCTGACGGAGACCATCGCCCGGCAGCGATCCGGCCAGAGAGCCGCCATGATATTGACGGTCCGCGCGCCCCAGTCATATCCGCCCAGGATCGCCTTTTGGACGCCGAGCGCATCCATGAAGGCAATCATGTCGACAGCCAACGCCGCCTGCTGGCCGTTTCGCAGGCTCTTGTCCGAAAGGAAACGCGTCGTCCCGTAGCCACGCAGATAGGGAATAAGCACGCGGTAGCCTGCGTCGGCCAGGATCGGCGCGACATCGACATAGCTATGGATGTCATATGGCCAGCCGTGAACGAGCAGGACAACGGGACCATCCGCCGGACCGGCTTCCGCATATCCGATGTCGAGGACGCCTGCCTTGATCTGCCTGAGCGCTGTGAAGGACGTGTGTCCTCCCGCCTTCGACGCGGCTGGCGCGGGGGTCTGTGCATTGGCGATTGCGCTCATGCCGAATTCGGCGGCAGCGACGGTCATGGCGGCGATACCGAAGAAGCGGCGGCGCTGGTGGTTCACTTGCGGGGACATCGTTCTCTCCATCTCGATTGATCGTGATGAAAAGAAAGCCGACTGCGCGTATCTCGCATGTGTCCCGTCAAGGCGGAAATTGCATGCGGATGTAGCCTCAGGCGCTTGCGATACAGTCTGATACAATCTGCACCACCTGCCGACCCGGCGTGACGGCAAATTGTATCGGCCTGTCGCAGATAGGCGCGGTTCTACACTGCGGTACATTTTCGACGGAAAGCCGACACATCCGGGATACCTCGCTCCGACCAGATTGGCCTCGTTTCTGGTCGCGCCCATCGCCGTCCAGAACCCGACCAACCGGTTTTCAGGAGACGACGATGACGCTGATCATCATTGCCTATCTCGGAGGGGCGCTGACGATCCTCAGCCCCTGCATCCTTCCCATTCTCCCCTTCGTCTTTGCCCGGGCCGGACAACCATTTCTCCGAAGCACGCTGCCCATGCTGATTGGCATGAGCGTCACCTTCGCACTGGTGGCGACGCTTGCCGCGGTCGGCGGGAGCTGGGCGATCCATGCCAATGAATACGGGCGTCTCGCCGCAATCCTGCTGCTCGCTGTCTTCGGCCTCAGCCTTTTATCGCCGCGCATTGCGAGCATCATCTCACAGCCGCTCGTCGATTCCGGCAACAGATTGCTGAACGCCTCGGGCAGACCCGGTTCTGTGCCGACTGCCGCAAGCTCCTTCATTCTCGGTGTCGCGACCGGGCTGCTCTGGGCGCCATGCGCCGGTCCCATCCTCGGCCTTCTGCTGACGGGTGCGGCGTTGAATGGCGCCAATCTGCAGACGACATTTCTTCTCGTCGCTTATGCCGCGGGCGCTGCGACATCGCTTGCTGTCGCCTTAGCTGCCGGGGGCAGGATCTTCACCGGCATGAAGCGATCGCTCGGCATCAGCGAACGTATTCGCCAGGCGCTGGGCGCCGCAGTTCTGTTTGGCGTCGCCGTCATCGCGCTCGGTCTCGACACCGGCCTCCTCGCGCGGCTTTCCTATGCCAGCACGGCCACATTGGAGCAGGCCGTGCTTGACCGACTGCAGGCGAGACCGGCCGCGGACGCCTTTCACGAGATCGCGAGCAACAACGTCGCGGCTACCGTCCGCGATGCGGATCGGCCGTTCCGGAGCAAATTGTCTGTCGAGGGCGAGGCGCCGTCGCTGAACGGCGCCGTCGAATGGCTGAACTCGCCGCCGCTGACGAGGGAACAGCTTCGCGGCAAGGTCGTCCTCATCGATTTCTGGACCTATTCCTGCATCAACTGCATCCGGACCATCCCCTATGTTCGCGCCTGGGCCGAAAAATACAAGGAACAGGGCCTCGTCGTGATCGGCGTGCACGCCCCGGAATTCGCCTTCGAGAAGAAGATCGACAACGTCAGAAAGGCGATCGACGATTTCAAGATCGGTTATCCGGTTGCGATCGACAACGACTACAAGATCTGGCGCGCCTTCGAAAACAGCTACTGGCCGGCGCATTACCTGATCGATGCGAAGGGTCAGATCCGTTACCATCACTTCGGCGAAGGCAGCTACCGACAGACCGAGCAGGCGATCCAGGACCTGTTGCGCGAAGCCGGCAACGACCTGGCGGCGACCACAACGGTGACGCCCGATGCCAAGGGCGCCGAGGCGAGCCCAGACCTCAAGAACGTCCGCTCCGGCGAGAGCTATCTCGGCTATGAGCGCGCCGCAGGCTTTGTCTCTCCGGAAGGCCTGCGCGCGGATGTCGCCAAGGTATATTCCGTCGACAGACCCGCTCTCAATGAATGGGGCCTTTCCGGAACCTGGACGATCGGCGCCGAGCGCGCCGTGCTGGACCGACCGGATGGCAGCATCGTCTATCGCTTCAGCGCGCGCGATCTGCATCTAGTGCTCGGACCCGGAGCGACCGGCAAACCCGTTCGCTTCCAGGTGACGATCGACGGCAAGGCGCCTGGGTTCGACCATGGCGCGGATACCGATTCCGACGGCCACGGCCTCATAGACTCCACCAGGCTCTACCAGCTCGTCCGTCAGTCGGGCCAGGTGAAGGAACGGACATTTGAAATCCGCTTCCTCGATCCGGGCCTCGAAGCCTACGCCTTCACCTTCGGCTGAAACCCTTTTCCCCACCAAACCACCCACGACAACAGGAGTAAGACGCATGAACCGGCATTCCATCTCGATCCTCGCACTTGCCTTCGCCACCAGCATCATCGCTTTTTCGGCGCAGGCCGCCGAACTCAAAAACATCGTCATCGTCCATGGCGCACTCGCCGACGGATCGGGCTGGCGCAAGGCATCCGATATCCTTGTCCAGCGCGGGTTCAATGTGACGATCGTTCAGGAGCCGATCACGTCGCTCGCCGACGATATCGCCGCCACCAACCGGGTGCTCGATCTGCAGGACGGCCCGACGCTTCTCGTCGGTCACAGCTATGGCGGAATGGTAATCACCGAGGCTGGCCACAACCCCGTTGTCGCTGGTCTCGTGTATGTCGCGGCCTTCCAGCCGGACAAGGGGGAAAGCCTTCTCAGCCTCGCAAGTTCGAAGCCTGCCGGCGGCATGAATATCCGCGAGACGAAGGACGGGAAATATCTCTATCTCGACCCCGCCGCTTTCGCGAACGACTTCGCGGCGGACCTGCCGAAAGACGATGCGGCGTTTCTGGCAAGATCGCAGGTCTTCGCCTCGAAAGATGCGTTCTCAGCCAAGATAGAGGATCCCGCTTGGAAGACGAAACCGAGCTGGTCCATTGTGGCGACCGAAGATCGCTCCATCAATCCCGATCTGGAGCGTGAAATGGCCAGGCGCGCCGGCAGCAGCGTGACCGAGATCAAATCCAGCCACGCCGTCTTCGCCTCGCAGCCCGAAAAGGTTGCCGACGTCATCGAAAGCGCAGCGGAAGCGCTCTAGCCCCAATATAGAAAGTGGCGATCCGGCAACAATGGATCGCCACTCAGCTCTTTAATGGCCTTGACAGGAATCGAACCAGCCTCCGGTCATCCCAAATGACCACCTGCAATGTGACTCAGCCACTTGAGCACATGGCAACAACGGGCTGCACCTTAAAAGCAAACTCCCGTCTGCCCCATCAAACCGAATGCCTTGCGCTGAGCATCAGGCGGTCATGACCCAGCCGCGAAATGAAAGGGCGGCGTAGAACAGGCTTGGTTGCCGGAAGCCCGCTTCGCGAAAGGACGCTTCTTCCTGATCTGGCGAAAGCAGCGGCAGCCGCTCTGCCATGGCCCTGGCGGGCGTTGCGGCATGGCGAGGCGCCGAAGTCGGGCCTGCGGCAAATGTCGCAGATCTCGCCAGCCAGAGATCCGCTTGTCCATCGATCTGGGTGTGATGGGCGGCAACAAGAACGCCGCCCGGTTTGAGACGCCTGCGGATCTCCCGGAGAGTCTCCAGCCGCTCGTGCCATTCGAGGAAGTGCAGTGTCAGGAGGCACACCGTCCCATCGAAGGGACCATCAGGTGCATCCACCGCCGTTCCGTGAATAAGATGCGTACGCTCGACGCAACGCGACGTGGTTTTGCGGGCGATGTCGAGCATGGCAGGCGAGGGATCGACACCGGTAAATCGCCAGTCCGGCCGCATCTCAGCCATGGCCTTGATCTCCAGGCCGCCGCCGGCACCCACGACCAGCACGTCCGCGGCGCCCGGCGCCCGTTCGGCAAGAAGCAGCGTCGTCATTTTGTGAAGGTCTGCGAGCCCTGGCACCTTGCGCGGCGTTTCGCGGACATAGTCGGTCACGGCTGCCGGATCTGAGAATGGATTGGGATTGCCGCTCATGACGAACCTTCTTATGTATCAGTTAAAGATGCGTAACACGGTTTGGCTTCTTGTATCAAGTGATGCTACATGAAGAGCGGCAGGAAGAAGACCGAATGAACCGGGCGAGCAATGAACAAGGATACGAGACTGTCTGACGTGCTGCATGTGCTCTTGCACATGGCGCAGGTGAAGGAGCCGCTAACCTCGGAGGTTCTTGCCCGAAGCATGGGCACCAACCCGGCCGTGTTCCGCAGGACGATGGCGGGCTTGCGTCGCGCGGGCCACGTCATCTCGGGCAAGGGTCATGGCGGGGGCTGGCAACTCGCGCGGCCCCTTGAGGAGATCACGCTACTAGCCATTTATGAAGCGCTGGAGCGGCCGACGCTCTTTGCCATCGGCTCGCGTGGGAGGCATCCCGAATGCAGGATCGAAGGGACCGTCAATGCCGCGCTGGCGGAGACGATGCGGCAAGCGGAAAGCCTGTTGATGGAGCGGTTTGGGCAGGTGACGCTGGATCAATTGATGCCGTCGCAGGCAAAGGCGTTACCGCGGACCTGCGGCAGCGCCTTGCCCGCTGAGCGGAGCGAGACGAGGGCTGAATAGCTTCGCATCCGCATAGTGTGTCGCAACCAGGGCCATATGAAGGATCATTCGCCTTTTGGATTCGCATATGGACGTCTCCCCACCGCGCCACCTTCAAGCCCGGAAAAAGCCGCGTCAGGCCCGTTCCGCCTCGACGATCGATGCAATTTTCGAGGCGACCATCCAGGTTCTGATCAAGGAGGGAACACACCGCCTGACGACAACGCGGGTTGCGGCGCGCGCAGGTGTTTCGGTCGGCACCATGTACTGGTATTTCCCGCGCAAGCAGGCTTTGCTTTACACCGTCAACGAACGTTATCCCGAACGGCTGGCGGAACGGATGGAGCTGGCCCTTCTTGCGCAAAATGGGGCAATCCACGAAAGCGATGATCGACGCGCTCGCCACGGCCTATTGGCGGGCCAAGACCGAACGCAGATGTGACTCGCGCCCTCTACAGCTCGGCGGTGGGACCGGACAACGAGGCACTCAACGAGGCGCTTGTGCAGCGCATGGATGCAGCGACCACGGCCATGCTGCGAAGCGCACCGACGGCTGACCCAGTAAATCCCTCTCCAGACTCGCTGGGTTGGACAATCGGTTAGGAGCAGCGGAATGAGTTAGACGGTCCAGTCCTCGATGCGTAAGCCGGGCACGCGGTCAAACTCGCGGCGGTTGTTTGTAACGATGATCAGTCCACGCGAGCGGGCGTGTCCGGCGATCAGTTGATCGTATGGACCAATGGGCGTTCCGTTCCGTGCAAGTTCAGCACGCAATTGGCCAGTATGGGTGGCTGCTATCTCGTCGTAAGATAGCACCTCCAGGCGAGCCGCGAACCCCTCAACGACTGCGAGGTTGCGTTCTGGGCTTGCCGACTTCTCTGCACCATATATGAGCTCCATCAAGCTTACGGAACTCATGCAGAGCTGCCCATGGTGGCGATTGAACGCGTCGCGCACCTGTTGTGGTTTGTTCTTGATGGTGAAAATGCAGATGTTGGTGTCCAACATGTATTTCAGCATTAGAATGCCTCGCGCTCCTGCAACGCAGGCTGATCGCGGTCGCTCATGAAATCGGACGTTGCAGCGGCGCCATCAAACCAGTTGTCCCAGGCCTCACCTGCAGGGGTAATAATTCGAGTACGCCCGACGGCCACTATATCGACACGCTTTACATCATCAGGCAGAGCAACTGCCTTCGGCAGCCGGATGGCCTGGCTACGATTACTCTGGAATACGGCACCCTGTTCCACGACACGCTCCTCTGGCATCTACAGATGGGATATCCCTGAAATTAGTGAGTCTCAAAGGATATGTCAATGGGATATACGCCGCAGCTTAAATTGCTTGGGTTATTGGTCTTGAAAGGAATCGAACCGACGATCCCGCTATTTCACAATCGTTTGCGGTTGCAAAGGAATCGACCCAACGATCCCTTCCCTTATACACTCCCGCGTCACGTATCCCCTGATGAGTAAGGCGCTTAGCTGCCGAAAAGAGACGATCTGTGACTGGCGCTGTGCTTGTTTCAGCTCGCCAGCTAATGAGGACACAGCAGCTCCGCTACCGGGATCGCCCACTGCGCTCGTGAGACATGTGGCCCGCACTGATCTCATGCCGAAGGCTAAGCCGTTCTCCAGCCAGACCTGCCTCATCGAGGCACGGATGGAGCCCTGTCGTCAAGGAGAGGCATACGGCAATGGCGGCCAGCTTTCAGCCCTCCCGAACTGCTCCAAGCGGTCGCTGAGGTCCCCTATGCACGCTACCACCAGTGACTTTGCACATCGATAACACCTTGAGCACGACCCCGCTTGCAGCGAAACCACTTGGCGATAAAGTTGTCCGGCGGTTCGGCGCTTGGAGGAGTTATGGCAAAGCAGACGATGCCGTTCATCGCCGAAATCAAGCAGTCCCGAAAGCTCAAGGCCAGCGGGTCAAAGCCGTCTATCTGGGGAATATCGGCTTGAAGCTCGACCCAGATCCTCGTGTCCTCGATCCGCAAGATCGCCATGTTCCGTACGGCACAGCCGCATAAGCGGCTTCTTCCGCACTCGAAGCCCAGGACCCAACGCGGCGAGGACAGCAAAATCACCCGATTTGTGTGGACAAAATTGTCCGGGTCACTTGGCTATGCTCCAGCATCCTGCTTCCGCTGATCCTACATCACAGCAGTGTTCTACATCAGTGGACATTCCTGCCCAGAGCCGACCGGGTCTTGAATGTCCACACGTATGCCCTCATATGTCCATACGTGATCCTGGGTGACACCCTTTATTTCCAGCCATTTATGCCCGAAATACAGGTCACAAACAAGCCATAGGAGGCCAATGTGACTGACGAAACCGAAGCAAACGCAGTAATCGTTCAAAATCACGAGACAGACAAGAAGGACGACAAGGTCCTTATTAAGAAATGGGGCAAGGAGGCGATCGACGTCGGCTACACCGTCCTGCCGAAAGCACTCTTGCAGGGTCAGGCGCGGTTGAAGATCAATGCGACCGACCTTGCCGTCCTCATCCACCTCATCGAGCATTGGTGGAGGCCGGGTGAGATGCCGTGGCCCAAGAAGGCTCGAATTGCCGAACGGCTCGCGGTTACTCCGAAGACTGTGCAGCGGTCGATTGCCAGACTAGAGGAAGAGAAACTGTTGAAGAGGGTCGACCGGTTTCAAAACGGAAGGCGCATCTCGAACGAATACGACCTCTCGCCGCTGGTCGAGCGGATCAAGTCAATCTCGGTCGACATGGCGAAAGCCAAGGAAGAGGCGGACCAGGCCAAGCGGAAAGCGGTGCGGCCAGGCGCACGCAACCGCGCGAAAGCAGCCTAAGGAGAGGGAGGATGAGCGTCGGATTGTACGAATATATCTCGCTTGCCGTGGCTGTCACCGCTTTGTTAGTTGCGATCTTGCAGCTGCGCTCCCGCAGGTGAAGCTAACGAGCAGGGCCGCCGCTGGGCGGCCCCTCGATGTATGAATGTGACCCATCTATCATGCGGCCTGCAGTTCGCCGTCGACGTTGGGCTGCAGCCCATGTAGATATTGGAGACCGCCGCGTAATGATCGTTTCGGCAACAACGGGCGGACCCAAAAGGGCCATCCCGCTTACGAGATGATATAAGCCGTCCTGCATTTGACCTCCTATCTTGTTGTTTTCCCTTATGTCGGATCGCCGAGAGGCTCAAATTCTGACAAAACCAGGATAAAAAGGAACGACTTACTCCGCTCTCTGCAAAGCGGTCACCGTAAGAGGACATGTTGATGGTGGCGCAGGCCCTGACGCGTTCAGAAGTTGGCTGGATTCGCCAGCATCCCGAACTCGTGAACAATGTCCGACCGATCGAAGGCTTGATAGCGCCAGAGGAGATCGAGTTTGCCCTCAATGACTGGCACGGCGCCTGCGACGCCTTCCATCGGCACGCCGCGAACCGCTCCAAGGAAATCCAGCGGGTGATGCGCGTGCATCGTGATCCCTTCGAGCCGATCATGTGCATCCTGGAGGCGGACAGCCCATTGGCGGAGTATCGCAAGATCACCGACGAGATCGTGAAGCGCATGCCGGATGAAGACCGCTACCCTCGGGCGGCCGCGGAGGCTGTGCGATCCTTCCTGCTGCTTCGGCTCGGCCTGCATCTGGGACTTCGGCAGAAGAATCTCCGCCAGCTTCGCGTCTGCCCTCGTGGCCATTTCCCAACGTCAGAGCGACGGCTGGAAGACATGAAATGCGGCGAGTTGCGCTGGAGCGATCGCGACGGAGGATGGGAGGTGCTCATCCCGTCGGTTGCCTTCAAGAACTCTGGTTCGTCCTTCTTCGGGCAAAAGCCCTTTAGACTGATCCTGCCGGACCTGCTCGATCTCTACAAATACCTCGAAGCGTACATCGATCGCCACCGCGGTGTGCTGCTCGGCCCGGCAAAGGATCCCGGCACGCTTTTCGTCAAGACGGTGAAGACGACCAGCCTGGACGCGGCATACGACTCCGCCAAATTCTACGAGGCTTGGCGGACGGTGATCCAGCGTTATGGGATCTACAATCCCTATACCGACCGCGGCGCCATCAAGGGCCTGCTGCCGCACGGCCCTCACAATCTCCGAGATATTTTGGCCACCCATATCCTCAAGCAGACCGGGTCGTATGAACAGGCAAGCTATGCGATCCAGGATACCCCGGACGTGGTGCAGCAGCACTACGGCCGCTTCTTGCCCCAGGACAAGGCCGCCCTTGCTGCCCGAATTCTGAATCAGGTATGGGAGGCAGCATAGCGTTCCCTTCAAACCTTGATGGATATAGCACTTGGTGCTATATATTCCGATGACAGAACGAGTGTTCAAGACAGCGTGGTTCGCCAAGGCGGCTAAGAAGGCGCGGATCTCCGACAATGCCCTGGCGAAGGCAATCCATCAGGTTGCCCTCGGTCAGGCCGACGATCTCGGCGGTGGCGTCTTCAAGAAGCGGCTCAACGACAACATGCATCGTTCAATCGTTCTGGCAAAGGCCGGAGAGTTCTCACGTGTTCGCATATCTCTTTGCAGGAAGGATCGAGCGAACATCGAAGACGACGAGCTTCTGGCATTCCGGAAGCTCGCCGATCTCTACCGCCGCAAAACGAATGCCGACCTCGAAGCGGAAATCGAGAGCGGCGCACTGTTGGAGATAGACCATGGCGACTAAACGGAAGTTCAAGAGCGACGCCTTCGAGGCGATCCATAGTGCGGTCGAGGGCATGTTTGCAGCTGGGACCATCGACAAGGAAACGATGCGGACCTTCGATGAAGATTGCCTTGTCATCCCGCAGGCACTGTCGCCCGGCGAAATCAAGGCGCTGCGCGAGAACAACCATGTCAGCCAGCCAGTCTTTGCCCGGTATCTCAACACGAGTCCGTCGACGGTTCAGAAGTGGGAAACCGGCGCCAAACGGCCGAGCGGGCCGGCGCTCAAGCTCCTGTCGCTTATACAAAAGCACGGACTGCAGATGCTGGCGTGACGAGATCTCCTCACACCGCGTTTGAAAAGCCTGAAACATGCGCATTTCACTGCCCCGTCGCCGGTACATCCCGGCGGGTTGGGGGCGCCGTTTATGACGCTGGTGATGCGTCGGCGTGTAACAAGGGCATGTCAGTCAGCAAGCAAACGAGATCCATTACGGAGTGAACATGTGGGCGCCTCTACTCCGGCGACGGCAAACGCGAGTATCAACAATCTCTGCTCATAGCAGGCAAATGCGCAATATGCGGTACCTACGTTGGAGTGAGCGGTGACCGTCACGACCCTTTCGAGCCGTGAGCTCGACCGCGATGTCAGCAGCGCCAAGAAGGCCGCGCAGAACGGGCCCGTGATCATTACGGATCGCGGCAAGCCCTCGCATGTGCTGATGACTTATGACGAATTCGAGCGGCTTTCCGGCAAGCGCCGAAGCCTTGCCGTTGCTCTTTCCATGCCCGGTCTCTCCGAAATCGAGCGCGCGTCCGCGCGGATCGCGATCGAGCCCCGAGAGGTCGATCTGACTTGAACTACCTGCTCGATACCAACCCCATCTCCGAGCTTTGCAAGATCGAGATGGCAAGGTTGATCCCAGTGTCATGTTTCCGCGGGACGCGTTGAAGCTGACGCGCTGATTGCCTCCACAGCTCTGGTTCGTAACCTAACGGACTTTAGAGGGACTTCGAAGGAACCGGCGTAATTGTCGTCGATCCCTGGCTGGCCTGAATCGGTGTGGAGCGCTTTTATCCGGAGTTTGGACGCCAAACCGCACCGCCCGTCTTCAACATAAAACGACTGATAAGATTGCCTTATCGCGCTTTCTGCTCACGATCCAGAAATCACCGAGTCGTCGACGAAAGCACCAAAAGTGATGCTCGCGCGAGCGCGCAAAGGATCGTCTCAATATTGACCAAGGAGCAGGTGGACGGCCTTCAGGAAATCCACAGCGGCCGACTATCTGACCTCCCGCTCCAACCGTTCCAGGTGTTCGGAACACGCAGCCTTGACCAGATCGAGCAGGATTGCCGTCCGCTCCAGAAGCCACGCAAGCGCTTCTTCGCCGATCTCGAAATGCTTCGAGTACCGCGCCTTCACATAGGCCTCGTTGATGGTGTTGAACCAGGCGCGTTCCCGATGCTGATCGCGGGGAAAGGCGTCCGCCAGACGCTGGTCCTGATCCTCGGCAAGTGAGCGGAGGAACTTGATGTTGTGCGACGGCGGGCCGTAATTGGTGAGGGTCAGGAGAACGCAGGAATAGGCTTGTTCAAGCGCCTGATGAAGCTCAAATGCAGCGACGCGTACGTGCCCTTCGCTGAGATAGAAGCGAGCACCTTTCAAGAAGGTCACCGATAGCAATGATCGCTCGCCGAAATGCTCCTTCGCCACCCGCAGACGATCGGCAGGCTTCAGCGGCTTCGGTTCGGCAAAGGGCTCGTCGTCGAGCTCGTAGAGAACGATGCCTTCCTTGCGAATATCCGAGAAGAAATACTGTCCCTCCCTCAGATAGGTATTCACCTCCCTACGCGAATGAACGATGAAGCTGACCGGCGTGCTGATGCCGGGATCCCGCATCAGCCGATCGGCTGCCTTGTTCCAGTAGGCGGCAAAGTCGGTGAACTTGCGATTGTTCACAACAACCAGAAGATCGAAATCCGA
>UEGQ01000030.1 GCA_900466005.1 Hyphomicrobiales bacterium | reverse complement strand
CACCACCCCCGCCGCCGCCCCCTCCGGTGTCGGGCACCTTGCCGTCGCCGCCGCGTCCGGTGGTCGGGCGACGGTCTTCTTTGCGGATCGGCCCACTGTCGGCATCGATCGTCTTGCCGAACCGGATGTCCGGCTCCTGTCCGACCTTGTCCTCTATGCTCTTCCCCTCGACCTCGCCCGGACCGGGATCCGGCATCCGGCCCCGGACGACCTGCGCGTCGCCCTGCGGTTCGGGCTCCTGCTCTTGTCCCGGCGGCGTCACTCCCGGCAGGCGAGCCGTCGTGACATTCGCCTCCGCCGGGGCAGAACCTTCGCTTTCAGGGTCGGCGGGGCGACCGGCAACGCCTGACGCCGGTCCACCCCGCCCTGAGACGGCAGTCGTTTGCCGGGCCGGCACGGCCGTACCGTCTGCCAGCGTTCTCAGCGTTTCGACCGCCTCCTCGATCGCCGAAATGCAGGCGTCGGTGAGTGCATTTTCTTCGTGGGCGGCGGTGATGTCCCGGGGGACGCCCGGTGCGATCAGCCTGCTCCCGGCCAAGGTGTTTTTCGGTATGTGGTTCATGTGCTCCCCCCTGCCCTTGCACTCACGCGACTGCCGTCTGCATCACGTCGACCGGGCTCGCGTGCGACCAGGAAAGGTCGTGTCCCGCATTGATCACGCCGTCCACCGCGCCGCCGTCCCCGCCGGTATCGTCGTCGAGGAAGGCGATCACCTCGTTCGCAAGCCCGTTCTGGACCGGCTGCGGCTGGGTATCATCGTCCTCGATGATCCCGCCCTGGATCAGGACGGCATCAGAATAGAGATTGCCGCCGAGATAGGTCGTGTCGCCGAAGCTGTCGTAATCGACGATCTCCGCGACATTGACGACCGCGTTGCCTCCGGTGCCGATCGTCACCGTCGCCCCCTCGCTTCCTTCAAGCACGTCCTGGGCGACGGCATCGACGTGGTCTGCATCGCCGACCACGTTCACCTGCTTGATGAACGTCACGTCCAAGAGATTGCCGGTGATGTAGAGAACGTTGAGACCTTCATAGCCCTCGAAATTGGCGTCATGGGCGAGGTCCTTCGGCATCCCGGGGTCACGGTCCTCGATCGCCTGGATCGTCTCCGGGATGTAGTCCGGCATAGTCTCGAAGCGGTCGTTGGCTCCGACATTGTGGATGGTTGCCTCGTTCCAGAGCAGGTTGTCGCCCGACCGGACGTCCGCGCCGTCACTGCCGCTGCCGACCACCCAGTCATTGTCGTAGAGTACGGAGAGCTGGCTGATGATGTTCATGTCGAGAACATCGCCGCCGACGATCACCAGGTCGTACTGCATGCCGAGGCCGAGAAGACCGGCGAAATTGATCGCGGAGTTGCCACCCGTCAGGATGGTCGTTTCGCAGCCGGTCGTCGTCACCACCATCTGGTCGTTGTCGGTGACGAAGTTGTATTGCTCGATCCACTGCACGAAGCAGACATCGCCTTCGACGACGCTCACCCGCCACTGGGTCGGAAAGACCGGATCGCCCGAGCTGTCGTCGCTCGCCGCATCCGCGGCGGGATCAACCAGGCTCGAACGACCGAAGGTCGCGATGTTGAAGGCGAGCGTGCCGGCATCTTCGGCCGCACTCTTGCCGAGCAGTCCTTCGGGACCACTGTCCCTGTCGCTGTAGACATAGGCCTGCGTGATCATGTCGACCTGGTGATAGTCGCCCATGACGGCGCTCACCGGCGCTATGATTCCGGTGGTTGTGACCCCGGCGATGTTGGCGACCATGTTGGCGCCGGCACTGACCTCGAGGTTGTCTTCGGGGCCGCCGGTCTGGGTCGCGCTGTCGCCTTCAGAAACCGGTTCTTCCGGCGGCGCGGCGATACCACGGTCCGGCAGGAAATCATCGAGAACGGGGACCTCTTCGACGACCGCACCGTTGACGACGGTGCCATCGATCTCATCCCCTGCGGCCACGAAGTCGACGGCATTGCCAACACCGAGCGAGGTGGTCCCGCTTTCGACGAGATCTTCCTTCAGCGTGTGCGCATCCTCGGCGATCGCCTGCAGACCATCATAGCTGTCTGTCCGTTCATAGCCGGAGAACGGGGTGTAAGGCTCCGCCTCGTTCGCGTAAGCTGTGACACGCTCGACCACGAAGCGCATGTCGAGCGGAGGCGTTCCCGTGCCCGTCATGTCGAAATAGTCATCGTCCTGCAGAAGGTTGACCTGGGTGAGGTGCGAGATTGCCGAGCCCGGACCGATGAAGATCGGCAGGACCTGCGGCGCATCGGGTGCCGGCACGCCCCAAGGCAGATGATGTGCCGGCAGGTCTCCCGCGTCCGCACCGGGGAGGCTCGTGATGGCGAATTGCAGATCGGTGCCGAAGGGAACATGCCGCCCGCCGCCGGTGAGATCCTCGTCGGAGAGCACATGGCGAACGCCTGGGTCGTAATCCTTCAGCAGGAGTTTCGACGCGAAATCCGGATCGAGTGCGGCAAGGTCCGGCGCGTCGTCGCGCGAAGCCTGGGCAACCCGACCTTCGGTGTGGGCGATGCGCATGCGCACATCCTCGACGGCCGCATCGAAATAGCCGATGAAGTGCGCGATGATGTCGGAAATCCTCTCGGTATGCATTGCCGCCTCCCGTTCACCTTCCGCCCGAAGGGATGCCGGCTTTCCGGCCGGATCCTCTCGTCGCGGTGTCTAACCGCCGAACTGCACCGGCCGCGGCCGGTGCAGCTTTTCTTGGTTGGGGGATTTGGAGATCAGGCGCCGGTATCTTCGCCGACGTCGCTGACGTGCGAGTTGCCGCCGATGATGCTGCTGTCGATCGTGTTGCCGAGCAGGTTCGCACCCTGGACGAACTCGAAGTGGAAGCCCGAATTGGCGAGGATCGCCGAGGCGTCCGCCGTGCTGTTGCCGGCGACGTCGTCACCTGCCTTGAGATCCCAGCACTTGCCGTCGAGTTCCACGCCCTCCGAGCTGTCGGCGTTGCCGCCGTTCGCGGAGAGCTGGTTCTGCGCACCACCGTTGTCCATCCGAACGTTCCAGGCGCTGTCCTGATCGGCCAGGTGGCTCGCCTGCACCGCGCTGAAGCCGGCGTCGTTGCCTTGGCCGTTCAGCGAGTCGTTGAGGATGTTGTCGACGTCCAGCGTAAACGAGAAGTCGTCACCGAGGTTGAAGGTCAGGTCACCGCCTGCGATGCCGAGATTGCCGTTGTCCTTGACGTCCTCGAGCACGGCGAAGTCGGTGTCGGTGCTGTTGTAGCTGTCGGTGGCCGTTTCCGTGACGGTCTTGATGTCGGTGTCGGTATCGGTAACCGTCTTGATGTCAGTGTCCGTTTCGGTGTTGGAGTAGGACTTGCTGTCATAGCTCCAGTCGTAGTCCGTCTTGATGTCGGTGTCGGTCACCGTCTTGGTGTCGTTGTCCGAGACCGTCTTGATGTCGGTGTCAGTCTCGGTGTTGGAGTAGGACTTGCTGTCGTAGCTCCAGTCGTACTCGTTGTCGCGATTGTCGCCGTTGTTCGCCGCAATGTCGACCTTCGCATCGACATCGACGTCGGTCGAATTGTCGGTGTTGTTGCGGTTGTCGCCATTGGCGACGCCGCCGACATAGCCGGTGGAGCCTTCATCGACTTCCGTGGAGTTGATGGCGCTGTTGGCAAAGCCGTCGGCCAATGCGCCAACATTGTTTTCGGTATCGGAACCCTTCGGGTCATAAGACATTTCTAACTCTCCCAAAAATGAGGAGCAGCCACGAAATCCCTCTCATCTCGACTGGGATCTTTTCTCGCCTGCTCCATGCTGTTGAAATCCACAGATGTACGCGTCACGTGTTCATCTGCTCCGTCACAAGTCATGCAAGTCATTCGAGAATAGAAACCTCGAACGAGGCAATATTCTCCCTCTCCGGAAGCGAACAGTCGCTTCCGGTTCGGCATATTTTCTTTCATGCAATCCGCGTGATACCTGTGGGAACGAGTGGATCGTCATTCTCGATCCCCTTCAGTCTCACTGCGCAACCGAACTGAACATCAAAAACGGCGTCGTTCCTAGCTGCGAAATAGGATTAGTCCCTGCCCTCCCACGGCGATGCGACCTGCCCTTTCTTCTACCGACCGGAAAAAATTCGTAAAAACAGGAGGAAGGGAATGAACACTCGATAAGAGTGCATCGAATCAATTATGGAAAATTAGTGGTTGTGTAGAATAATTTCAGTATATCGATGCATTGCCTTCACACGAAAGTGCGACTTCTTTTCGCAACCCTAACCCGAACTGGTTATTTTCTTTCGCGCCACAAAGAGCTAACATATTTGGCACAATATCAGCCTTCAGATGAGGACCTGGGCAATCGCGGGCTCTCCCGGGAATATCACTGTATTGCGTGGAAAACTGACGGGAGCCTTGTATGTTAATGACCGAATCTACCGTACACGAAGCTGCACGCCGAACACAGCGCAGCTCCCCGCCCAATCTATTCGTCATGGTGGCCAAGCAGGATCTCCTTTCGGAATGCCTCGCCGAGGTTCTGTCGAAACATTTTCCCGAGACGGAGATCATCGTCTATCGCAGCGCCGGCGAGATCACGCGCAAGGAGTGGGAGACCGTCAGGCTGCTTCTCCTCTACGACCTCGCCGAGACCGATATTCACGAGATCGTCGAGGACGCCTCCAAGGAAGCGCCCGAGGTTTCGGTCGCGATCGTGCTCGACGGAGGCAGTGTCCATGACGAATACCTGAAGCACCTCGTCGCAACCGGCGCGATCGACGGCATCCTGCCGCTCAGCCTCCGGCTCGACGTCTTCCTCGCGGCCATCGACCTGCTGGCGAAGGGCGGCGAACATTTCCCGGCGGCCCTCCTGCAACGGCTCCACGTCGTCGGACCACCTCTTGTCGGGACGGCCCGGACGGACAGCCTCATCGAGAGCGTTCGGCAGGCGACTGTTCATGATCACCGGATTTCCGTGCTGACGACGCGCGAGGTGCAGATCCTCAATCTCATCTGCCAGGGGACGCAGAACAAGACGATCGCCGACCTGCTTCACCTCTCCGAAAACACGGTGAAGGCGCATATCCGCAGCATCTATAAGAAGATGAAGGTCAAGAACCGCACCGAGGCCGCCTCCCGCTTCTTTTCCGACGAGCGCGCGGGGCCGGCCGGCAAGGAATACAACTGAAGGCCGAGGCGTCTTCACGCGCTCCTCTGTCATGGCTTTTTTAGCAGCCTTGGCGGGAACCGCGAGCTACGGCAGATGTTTGATAGGCCGTTCGGTCAAGCACAGGCATTTGCGTCATGCTGCCATCTTCGCAAAGCAGGTCGGAAACGGCGCCGCCAGACGGCGGAGACGTCCTTGCGGCAAGCGATTTGCCGGATTGGGTCATTCGCGCGCTGGCGGATAACGGCATCACACGGTTCGACCAGGTGTCCGAAATGTCGGATGCGCAACTTCTGAAACTGAAGGGCGTCGGCCGCCGTTCGATCGCGCTCATCCGGTCGAGCGGCGGAGCCCCGCCGCCGGACATGTTTGCACCTCGACCGTCGACCGAACGGGCAAAGGAGCCCGATACTTCGTCCTCCTCCCAATGAGGCCCAATCAACACTCCCGACCATCAAGCAGGCACTCGGCACGCCGACGGTAGCGAGAGAGAAGCGCAGCGATCGGCGCGCGTTCATCTCCGCTCGCCCGCTCCAGGGCCATCCACCATAGACCGGTCTGAAAGCCGAGATAGCAGGCTTCGAACAGTGTCAGCACATCGTCTTCGAGACTGCCGTCGGTAAGCCGGCCGACGGCCTCGGCGAGACGCCGTCGTTCGGGTGCGGTCAGATCGAATTCGACGGCAGCGCCGGCGACCTCCCAGGCGATGTCCTGACACCCGACGAGATCATGCGCACTGTTGTGATCGACGGCATCGGCTTTCAGAAGGCTGCCCCCGGGCGTCACCAGCCATTCCCACGCATGCAGGCGGTTGTCGCTGTCGATCCGGCGCAGCCTCCGGCATGGGCGGCCATGTGCTTCTGCGAGCAACCTCAGCTTTTTGCCCATGTCTTCCCCGAAAGTTCCTGCGAAATTATAGACGGCCACGTCGCAGAGTTCCCGCAATGTCGCCCCCTGCCCTCCCCCCGAAAGATGACGCGCGCGAAACCCCAGATAGCGCGCCAGATGGTCGAGAACCTGCAGACGTGGGAGGGCGGTGATCGGAATGTGCGCCGTTTCGACCCATTGCTGGACCAGGAAACCATGGCAGGTCCCGGCGATCTTCGGCGCAAAACCGGCCTCGTGGAGAAGCGCCCCGCGCCGCGCCTTGGCCGTCCCGACATCCCCCAATCCTGCGAACTTCACAAGAAAGCGCTCACGTCGCCCCCCCGCCTCGCGTTCGAAAAGGAACTTGCGTCTCTCGAACTGCGCGTCGACCGGCGGCCGCGTCGCGTCTTTCGCGGCCCCGATCTTCCGCCACCTGCCGCCGGAGATGTCCCGCCACGAACCGCAGCGCGCACCGACCAGGTCCGAGACCCACGACGGGAGGCGGGCCGTCGCCGGATCGAGAAGGAGCCGATCCACCGTATCGAGATGGCGCGGCCGCTCCTTCCAGCGCCGCACATGCCTTTCGCTCGCCTGCGCTCCAGGATCGCCTGCATGGCTCGGAAAGAAATGGATGCGGGAGCGCTCGACGCCGTTTTTCTCCAGCCAGTCGGCAACACTGCCGAAAGAGCTTCCGGAGAGACCCGGGCCTTCGTCGACGATGGCGTAAGACTGGTCGCGACCGGCAAGCAGGCGGCGGGCCAGCGCGGGACCGATATCGACGCGTCGTTCGAAGGGATGGCCGTGCGGGCGTAGGCTGCCGGCGGGCGCGGCCCCGAGCGCCGCCGAAACCATGGCGGCAAGGCTCGTGCCGATGCTGCGGATGCCGATCACGACGGTGCTTGCGGTCAGGCCGGACCGCAGCGCCGCCTCGGCATAGATTTCCGGAAGGAGCGCGTAGAAGGCATAGCCCTCCGGCTGCCGCAGCCGCACGGTGTCGGGTCCGTTCAGGCGCCGGAGGAGATCCGGCCACAGCGGATCGAGCGAGAGCCCGCCGTCGAACCCGCTTCGCCACGAGCCGATGATCGCCTCGGCCTCGATGCGGAGAAGGCGCCCGCCAGCGTCCTGTAGAGGCGACCATTCGTCGATGCCGTCCTTTTCGAAGGCCTCGTCCAGCAGGCCCTGGACCAGTTCGCCGGTGCGGATGAAAGCGGCGACGAGCCGCTCGTGGCGAGTGAGCCCGGGCGGCATGGCGACCGCCTCGTCGAGGTCGTGGGCAATGGCGGCACGGATCGCCATCACCTCCTCCACGCGTTCGATGTCGCCGAAAACCAGCATGCGCCTCTCCACTGCGGACCGGAATGCAGCAACGCCCATGCGCCAAAGATGATCCGCGGAACCTCCGCGTTTCGGAAAACTTTGAATTGGCAGGGAACGGTTTCGCCCGCCGGGGGTTCGAAAAGCATTGTAGATGCTGGAGTGCACCCATGCGTTCAAAGAAAATCCGCGTTGGCCTGGTCGGGGTCGGCAACTGCGCCTCCTCGCTGGTTCAGGGGATCAGTTACTATCGCGACGTGCGAGACAACGAACCGATTCCGGGGCTGATGCACCCCAACCTGGGCGGATACGCCGTCGAGGACATCGAGGTCTCCGCCGCATTCGACATTGCCGATACCAAGGTCGGGCGGGATGTGGCCGAGGCGATCTTCGCGGAGCCGAACAATACCCGACGCTTCAGCGAGGTTCCGTCGACCGGGGTCCGGGTTGCGCGGGGAAGGACGCTCGACGGCATCGGTCGCTATCTGCGCGACATCGTGAAGGAATCGGCCGACGCGGAAAGCGACGTCGCCGAGATCCTGCGCCAGTCCCAGACCGACGTCGTCGTCTCCTACCTCCCGGTCGGTTCGGAGGAGGCGACGCGCTGGTACGCCGAGCAGGCGCTCGAGGCGGGCTGCGCCTTCATCAACTGTGTTCCCGTCTTCATCGCCTCGCAGCCGGAGTGGCGGCGGCGTTTTGCCGACCGCGGCCTGCCGATCATCGGCGACGACATCAAGAGCCAGGTGGGCGCCACCATCGTGCATCGCATGCTCGTCCATCTCTTTCGGGATCGGGGCGTGCAGGTCGACCGCACCTACCAGCTCAATTTCGGCGGGAATACCGACTTCCTGAACATGCTGGAGCGCGAGAGGCTGGAATCGAAGAAGCTCTCAAAGACCCGCGCGGTGACGAGCCAGCTCGACGTTCCCCTTCCCGCCGACGACGTCCATGTCGGCCCGAGCGACCACGTGCCGTGGCTCGAGGATCGCAAATGGGCCTATATTCGGCTGGAAGGCACCACCTTCGGTGGCGTACCGCTCAATGCCGAACTGAAGCTCGAAGTGTGGGATTCCCCCAATTCGGCGGGGGTCGTGATCGACGCGATCCGCTGCGCGCGCCTCGCGCTCGACCGCGGCATAGGCGGCGCGCTGACCGGTCCGTCCAGCTATTTCATGAAGTCCCCGCCCCGGCAGTTCAGCGATCACGAGGCGCGCAAGCGCACGGAAGACTTCATCGCGGACCGCGAGGAGGTGCTGGACGGAGCCGCCGAATGACGGTCACCGTCCTCATGGTGCGGCACGCCGCGCATGACAATGTCGGCGGGTTCCTCGCCGGACGGATGGAAGGTGTCAGCCTCGGCCCCGCCGGAAGGAGCCAGGCGGCGAGGCTCGGCGAGCGGATGCGGGGTGCTGCGATCGACGCGATCCATTCGAGCCCGCGTGAACGCTGCCGCGAAACGGCGGAAGCCATCGCATCCGCCTGCGGCCTGCCGCCGCCGCGGATTGCCGAGGAGCTCGACGAGATCGACTTCGGCCGCTGGTCGGGATCGACGTTTGCCGAACTCGACGCGGATCCGCTGTGGCGGCGATGGAACACGGTGCGCAGTTGTTGCCGCACGCCCGGCGGCGAAAGCATGCTCGACGTCCAGCAGCGGGCACTCCGCTACCTCGAACCGCTCGTCGCCGGCAATGCCGGACGCCGGCTCGCGGTCGTCTCACATGCCGACGTCATCAAGGCGATCGTCATGCACGTCCTCGGCCTCGCGATTGACGCCTGGCCCCGTTTCGACGTCTCCCCGGCCTCCGTGACCACCATCGCGGCGGGCGAATGGGGCGCAAAGCTCCTCAACCTCAACGAGGTGGTGTCCTGACGCCACGACAACGCCAAGGAGAAACCATGATCGAAGCTGCGATGATCTGGAACGAGCCGAACAACAAGTCGCACTGGGACCCCGAGATCGATCCCGACTGGACCCGCTTCGCCCGGATGGCGATCCTCGCGGCGGATGCGATCGGTGCCGCCAATCCGGCGATCACGCGGGTGCTTGGCGGGATATCACCGATCGATCCGCGCTTCATGGCGCGGATGCAGGACTTCGGCGTCCTCGATCACGTCGACGCGGTCGCCGTGCACGGCTTTCCGCTCGACTGGAACCTCTGGCAGATTCACGAATGGCCGGCGAAGATCGACGAGATCCGCGCGGTAACGGACCTGCCGATCTGGGTGAGCGAGGTGGGCGTCTCCTCCTTCGGGGCGGAGGAGGTGCAGCATTGGGGGCTCGAGCGGACCGCCGAGCTTCTCAAGGGCAAGGTGGAGCGGTGCCAATGGTACAGCCTCTATGACCTGCCGAGCGCCTGGGAGGCGACCACACGACACAAGGAGGCCGAAGGCTCCTCCTATTACCGGCATTTCTACATGGGCCTCCTGCGGGAGGACGGAACACCGAAGCCGGCACTCGAAGCCTTCGCACGTCATGTGACGGATTTCGGGCTGGTGCAGTGGTTCCATTTCGAGGATCACAGGCTCGACGACGCGGTCGCCTGGATGAAGCGGCTCGGTGTCCGCTCGCTCCGGACGGGCCTTTCCTGGGCCGACCGCTTCCGGCCGAACGCGCTCGACTGGTTCGACCGCCAGATGCAGGCGCTCGAGGATTTCGACGTCACCGTCACCTTCTGCTTCACCCCCGAACACCGCGGCATCGCGCCTCATCACACCAGTGCTCCGCAGGTTCCCGAGGAGTTCGCCGAATTCTGCGCGGAGATGATCGAACGCTACGCGCCGACGCGGGAGCGACAACAGGAGTCTACCCGGCCGTCAATGGCCGTCCTCGGCTCCCGCTAGGCCGAGGCGCTCGACGAGGCGGCCAACGGGGCCCCGGGAATAGGCAAGCCCGTGATAGGTCGACAGCGCGGCCGTCGCCCACATGAGATAAAATCGCCGCCAGCGCAGGAGGCGCGCGACGAGGAAGACCCTGTGGCTCCATCGCGCGATGCCGTAGCGCATCCGGTAGGTCATCCTCCGCCGTGCCGAAATCCCGTCGGCGGAGGCCTGCACCCGCTTGCGGGGCGTGAGGCCGGCGCGCCACCAGGTGAGGCGGAAGGCGAGCCCCTCGCGGCGATGGCGAAACCCGGCGGCCTGGGTCGCGGCCACGAAACCGGCATCCACCGGCTCGAGGGCAATGCGGCCGGCGGCGACGCCGTCGCCGACGATCCCGTGCAGCTCCCGCGATCGGACGATCACGACATTCGTGCCGCGCCCGTCGGATGAATAGGGTTCGACCCAGGCATCTCCGAACGAAATGTCGGCGGTTTCGCCGACCACGTCGTCACAGAAGTTGCAGGCGTGGTTCTGGAAGAAACCGGCGCCCCAGTCGCCGTCAACCATATGCCACCAGTCCTTCTCCCGCGTCGTTCCGTCGGTGAGCGTCACCTGAGCGCGGTACCAGTTGGCCGGCCGGTCCGGCGATTTGACGCGGTAGTCGAGCGCCGCTACGTCCTCCATCGCGGTCCCCATCTGCCACGCAAAACTCTCGGCCATCCGCGCGCTCTTCATATGGCCGCAGAAGAGCCCGAGCGTGAAAGTGATGCGTTCGGCGAGCACCGGATCCTGCGCGGTGGCGAGCCGCACCGCCTTTATGAAACAGGGTATGCCGATCACGGCGTAGCGTCCCGGAACCGAACGGATCGTGCGCAGGACGCCGGAGAGCTCCACCGGGTAATAGCGGGACTTTGCCCCTTGTCGCAGCGCCTCGACGCTGCGCGAGATCGTATAGGCAAAGAGCGGCCCACCGTCCCCGTCCGTCGACGAGGGCGCGACATGGGCGATCCCGTCGATGAGGCCGCGACGGAGAAGTTCCGCGGCGACCCAGGTCACGAGCCCGCCGGAACTACCCTCCCCGCGAAACTCACCCTCTTCGGCACGGCCGACATAGGCGGCCTCGTAGCGGCCGATCAGAGGATCGCGACCGCAGGCTTCCGGAAAATGACGCCCGGCGAGCGCATCCTCGTCCTCGGCATCGGGCGAGAACGGGCAGGAGGCGGCGAGCGGCATGGTGCGGCGGTTGAGCCACGACCGCGCGCCCGCTGGTTTCATCTGACCGTAGATGTCGAGACGCATCTCGGCGGTTTCGCCAGCGCATTGCGCAACACAGGCTCCACAGCCGATGCAGAGACCGGAGCGGATTATGTCGGCGGGTGCGAGCGCGGCTCGGCCCATCGTGTCAGACGCAGATCGGAGCGAGGACATGGGCGAGGAACGCCTCCGAGCTGTGACGCAGGCCCGCAATCCGGCGGATGATGGATGGCGAAAGCGGTTCGGCGAGCACCGTGTCCACCTGTTTTTCCGCCTCGGCAGGAGCGACCACGTGGTGCTCGGCCCCGAGCATCACGGTCAGATCGCCGAGCTTGCTGCTGCGGTAATCGGAGAGCGTGCAGGCGAACGGCTTCTCGTTGACGAGCGCGAAGACGCAACCATGGAAGAAGTTGGTGAGGACGGCCTCGGCTCCGCCCATTGCGGCGGCGAAATCTTCCGGGCCGGCGTCGGGCCATTGCCGGTCGGCGAAGTCGTTGTGGTAGCCGACGCTCAGAAGCCGGATGCCGCGGTGGTCAGCCCAGCGGCGGGCGGCCGGCCCGAACCAGGCGGGGAAGCTGTGTCCGTAGACGACCGCGAACGGCGCGTCTGTTTCATGCGGGGCAACAGTCTCGATACTCTCGGGAAACTGGAGGCACGGATCGAGCACCAGAGCCGGAGTAATCCCGAGCACCTCTTCGATCAGGCGCTTCGAATTGTAGTCGCGCACCGAAATCACCGAGAAGTCACCGAGCCGGTCGGCCCAGCGCCCTTTGAGCAGATCGGCGGCCGTGAAGTTGCCGAAGCTTGCGGCATAGGAGGCGAGGCGTCGCGCCGGCAGGCCCTCGCCGTAGAAGATCGAGGATCCGCCATACCAGGGATGATGAAGGTTCCAGACCTCGTCGCTGCCGACGACGACGAGATCGAAGACATCGAGCTCTGTCGGGTCGTCGAGCGGGAACGGTTCGGTGCGCGGAAGCGCCTCGAAAGCCTCGAGGAACTTGCGGATCTTGCGGCTGTAACCAGCCCGCGCGTCGGGGCGCGTAACGGCTGGAAGCTCCGGCTGGAGGGCACAGCGCCATTCGGCACGGTCGACCGGGGACGAGCGATGCTCCAGCAGGCGAACTTCGTTGCCGGCACCGTCGAGGCCTTCGACGAGGCACCGCGCCTGCCAATAGGATCCGTAATTGATGCAGCGGTGTAAGGTCAGCACACCGATGTCACCGTTCGGCGGGAGCGGTGTTCCGCTCGGCAACGAGACGGGAGAGCGGCCCTCCCGTAAGGAGGCCGGGTGCACCGTGGGCCCGTTGCCGTTTATTTTTCCCAGATAAGCCACGATCGCCGCCCTCGTTCCAACAGCAACAAAACCGCAGGCGGCGGACAAAGTTCCGCGAGGACGCGTCGGATGATGCAGTCGGTAGGCCGTGCGCCCGCGATGCGGCGGAGGGCGAGTTTTAAAAGCCAAGCCATTCATAAGTAAAATGAATCGGTCCGCCCGGACCGATTCAACAAAGTCGTTGGACGTCGCGAATCGATTTCGCGACAGTCCTGCCATGACCCATCATCGCACTTGCTCCACGGATTTGCGCCGCGTCGACCCCGAACGCAACATGGCGCGCTTTTACCTGCTCACAATCCAGCCGACGCTCTTCGGCGGCGTCTCCCTCATCCGCAACTGGGGTCGCATCGGCACGAGCGGGAAGGTCAAGATCGAAACCTACGACCGGCCGGACGACGCCGACCGCGCCTACCGGCGTCTCGAACGCATCAAGCGCCGCCGCGGCTATGTCGACCCGCACGACGTGGGATGCAAGGGTTTGGTATAGGGTGGAACACCGGGAGAGTGGCTCCCGAAATAAGCCGCTCGGAACTGTCAGTAGCGTGCAAGAGGTAGTCCGTACTGACAAACCCAGGCGTTCGGACTGGCAAGAGCGTCGGCGTTTTCAGGCCGCCACCGATCAGCTGTCGTCTCTGCTTTCGCACGCTACCTGCCGGCCTCCGCCGTTTGCGAAAGGCTCACGTCAAGTGATCGTGCCTTCTGGAGGGAAGCAGGCTCCGGCAAGAGAGTAGCTGGCGCATAACCTGGGGGTTTGTCGGCATTCGCTCACCTCCTTCGAGTATGCATGACGCAAGCGCATGCTCCTTTCGCGCAAGCACAACCTTTCAGGATTCACCGCCTCTCGATCAAATTTTTCACCTATTGACTAATTCATTCGTTTGATTTAATTTCACACCATGAACGAGACAAAGCCCTCCCCCCGAGACAAGCGCCCCGAGCGCGGAGATGCCACGCGCGACCGGCTGCTGGCGGCGGCGATCGACGTCTTCGGCCGTTACGGCTTCGATGCGACGACTACGCGTGCGCTTGCCGACGCCGCAGAGGTCAATCTTCAGGCGATCGGGTACCATTTCGGCGGCAAGGAAGGTCTCTATCTCGCCGCGGCAGACCACATCGCCCAGTCCGTGGCGAGCCATGTCGGAACAGTCCGTGATCGACTTGAGGAGCGGATCGCACAGGCGGCCGGCGCTGACGGTGGCCTCTCGACTGCAGACGCCGAAGCCATGCTCGGCGATATTCTCGCGGCGCTCGCCGGTCTTTTTACCAGCCGCCAATCGGAAGCCTGGGTGCGTTTCATGGTGCGTGAGCAGATGGCCCCGACCGAAGCGTTCGAGCGGGTCTATACCAACGCAATGAAACCGATCCTCGAGGTGGTCGGCAGGCTGGTCGGCCACCTGCTCGACGAGGAACCGGCGTCAGAACACGTGCGGCTCCGGGCTCTCTCGCTCGTCGGCGGCCTGTTGGTCCTGCGCGTGGCCCAAGGCGCGGTAGAGGCCCATCTCGGCTGGAAAACGTTCGGAACCCGCGAGACCGACGCCGTCCAGCATCTGGCTCGGGAACTGGCCGCCAGCGTCGTTCGGGAAAGGGCAAGACCATGAAGAAGACCCTCGTCATCCTCGCCTTGGCACTCGTCATCGCCGCAGGCGTCGCTGCCACCTTCTGGACGGACCTGCCAGTCAGGCTCGGCTGGTCGGGCAGCGAGGCCGGCGAGATGACGCTTTACGGCAATGTCGACATCCGTCAGGTGCAACTCGGCTTCCGTGTCTCAGGCCGCGTCGCCGCGATGAAGGTCGAGGAAGGCGATACCGTCCATCGCGGTCAGGTGCTCGCAACCCTCGACGCTGGCCCCTATGAAGACTCCGTGCGTGCTGCCGAGGCGCAGGTGGCGGGGCTGAAGGCCACGCTCGACAAACTGGTCGCCGGCCCGCGGCCCGCCGAGATCGACCAGGCTCGTGCGGTGCATGAGGAACGAACCGCCGAACTGCTGCTCGCCCAGCAGGCCTTCGATCGCGCCCGCCAGTTGCGGCCGTCGGACGCGATTTCGCAGGCCGATCTTGATCAGGCGGCGGCAAACCGTGCCGCAGCGACAGCGCGTCTCGCATCCGCACGGGAATCGCTGCGTCTCCTCGAAGAGGGGTCGCGTGCTGAAGACATCGCCGTCGCCCAAGCAAACCTCGACGCCGCCGAGGCGAGCCTTGCCGGCGCCCGCACCGCGCTTGCAGATACAGAGCTGAAGACCGCGGCGGATGCGATCGTGCTCTCCCGCGTCCGGGAGCCGGGATCCATCATCTCGCCGAGCGATACCGTCTACGTGCTCTCGCTCGCCTCGCCGGTCTGGGTCCGTACCTACATCGCCGAGCCGATGCTCGGGCTGATCCGTCCGGGAATGCAGGTCGAGGTCCATTCCGACAGCGCACCGGAAAGACCCTATGCCGGCCGCATCGGCTTCATCTCGCCGGTGGCCGAGTTCACGCCGAAATCGGTCGAGACACCGGAACTCAGGACCGATCTCGTCTACCGGCTGCGGGTGATCATCGACGACGCCGATCCCGGTCTGCGCCAGGGCATGCCGGTCACCGTCCGCATCCCCGCGGCCGGGCAGGCGGAGCGCGACGATGGGTGAGACGCTCGCCCGCTTCGAGAACGTCACCCGAGGATTCGGCAAAGGGCCGCCCGCCCTTGACGGCGTGAGCGGCGAGATCGGCGGCGGCGAAATCACCGGACTCGTCGGCCCGGACGGCGCCGGCAAGACCACACTGATCCGGCTGACGACCGGGCTGATGCTGCCGGATGCGGGCCACGTCGAGGTGCTCGGCATCGATACGGCCCGCTCACCGCAGCGTATCCAGAACCTGATCGGCTACATGCCGCAACGTTTCGGGCTCTACGAGGATCTTTCCGTTCAGGAGAACCTCGACCTCTATGCCGATCTCCGCGGCCTGCCGCGGGACGAGCGACCGTCCGCCTTCGACGAGCTGCTCACCTTCACCGACCTCAAGCGCTTCACCGGCCGGCTTGCCGGCAAGCTCTCGGGCGGCATGAAGCAGAAGCTCGGGCTCGCCTGCGCGCTGCTCAAGAAGCCGCGCCTGCTGCTGCTCGACGAGCCGGGGGTCGGTGTCGATCCGATCTCGCGCCGCGAGCTTTGGAAGATGGTCGAGGACCTGACGAAGGAGGGGATCGGCGTCGTCTGGTCGACGGCCTATCTCGACGAGGCGGAAGCCTGCGACCGCGTCCTCCTCCTGAACGGTGGCAAGCTGCTCTTCAGCGGGCCCCCTTCCGAACTCACCGGCCGCGTCGCCGGACGTGTCTACAAACTTCTCGACGTCGACGGGCGCCGCCGCCAGGTGTTGACCCGCGTCCTGCAACGGCCCGGCACGGTGGACGGTGTCATCCAGGGCGAGGCGATCCGTCTGGTGCTCGCGAGTAACATGCCGCCCGCGGTGGACGAGATCGCCGGGGCCGGCGCCCGCCTCAACCCGGCCGAGCCGCGTTTCGAGGACGCCTTCGTCGATCTTCTCGGCGGAGGACCCGACGGCCGCTCGAAGCTCGCGGAGGCGACGACAGCACTTCCAGCCGCCGACGGCCACCCGGTCATCGAGGCGCGCGGCCTCACCAAGCGCTTCGGCGATTTCACCGCCGCCGACAACATCAGCTTCAGCATTCCGCGCGGCCAGATCTTCGGTCTCCTCGGGCCGAACGGCGCCGGCAAGTCCACCACTTTCAAGATGCTCTGCGGCCTCCTCAGGCCGACGAGCGGGGACGGCCGTGTCGCCGGCTTCGACCTCCGCCGCGACACGGCCGAAGCCCGCAACCGGCTCGGCTACATGGCCCAGAAATTCTCCCTCTACGGCGACCTGAGTGTCGCGCAGAACCTCAATTTCTTCGCTGGCGTCTACGGCCTCGGTGGTCAGAGGCGACGCGAGCGCATCTCGCTGATGACGGAGATCTTCGATTTCGGCAGCCACCTGAAGATGTCGGCGAAGGACCTGCCGCTCGGTCTCAAGCAGCGGCTGGCGCTCGCCTGCGCGGCGCTGCACGAGCCGGAAGCGCTGTTCCTCGACGAGCCGACCTCCGGCGTCGACCCGATCACCCGGCGCGAATTCTGGACCCATATCAACGGCCTCGTCGAGAAGGGCATCACCGTTCTGGTGACCACCCATTTCATGGAGGAGGCCGAATACTGCGACCGGATCTCACTCATCTATCGCGGCCGCTCGATCGCGCTCGGCTCGCCGGACGAGCTCAAGGCGCGCGTGGCGCGCACCGACAATCCCGACCCGACGATGGAGGATGCCTTCGTCACGCTGGTGCGCAATTCCGACCTGGAGGACACGGCATGACGGATCACCCTGCCCCGTCCGCCGCCTCCGACCGGCGCCGCCGCTTCCTCGCGCTGATGCGCAAGGAGACCTACCAGATCGTGCGCGACCCGAGCAGCATCCTGATCGCCTTCGTGTTGCCGCTCGTCCTGCTCTTCATCTTCGGATACGGCGTGTCGCTCGATGCGACCCGCACCCGTGTCGGCGTGGTGGTCGAAGCCTCGACGCCGCTTGCCGACGACCTCGCCGCGAGCTTTGGGGCTTCGCGCTATTTCGATGCGGTGATCGGATGCGACCGCCGCGCCTTCGAGGAGGACCTAGTGCTCGGCAAGGTGCGGGGCATACTGGTGATCCCCTCGAGCTTCGCGCAGGACGCCGCAAGCGGCGGCAGTCCGCGCATACAGGTGATCGTCGACGGCACAGATCCCAATACGGCAAGCTTCGTCCAGAACCATGCGAAGGGCGTGGTTGCCACCTGGGCGGCGATCCGCTCGACTGAGACGGCGCTCGCACCCCCGAAAATCACTGTCGAGCAGCGCTTCTGGTTCAATCCGGAGCTCAGCAGTCGCTATTTCCTCGTGCCCGGCTCGGTCGCCATCGTCATGACGCTGGTCGGCACGCTCCTGACCTCGCTCGTCGTCGCCCGCGAATGGGAGCGAGGGACCATGGAGGCGGTGATGGCGACACCGGTCGGCGCGCTGGAACTGCTCGCCGGCAAGGTCATTCCCTATTTCCTCCTCGGCCTCGTGGCGATGAGCCTCTGCGTCGCGGTCGCGGTCTTTCTCTTCGGCGTGCCCTTCCGCGGCTCGCTCGTGGCGCTCTATGCGCTGTCGGCGAGCTTCCTGGTGCCTGCGCTCGGCCAGGGGCTCCTCATTTCCGCCACCACCAAGAACCAGTTCCTCGCCTCCCAGCTCGCCCTGCTTTCCGCCTTCCTGCCGGCCTTCCTCTTGTCGGGATTCCTGTTCGAGATCGATTCCATGCCACGGCCGATCCGGCTCATCACGGCGATCGTACCCGCCCGCTACCTGATCCCCAGTCTGGAAAGCGTCTTTCTCGCCGGAGACATCTGGCCGATGTTCCTGCGTTCGATGGGGATCATGCTGTTCATCGGCACCGTCCTGCTCGCGCTTGCCGCCCGCAGCACCCGCAAGAGGATCGCCTGACATGTGGTGGCTCCGCCTCAAGGCCCTGATCGTCAAGGAGCTGCTCGCGGTGCTTCGCGACCCCAAGGGCCGGGCGATCGTGATCGGCCCGCCGATCATCCAGCTCTTCGTCTTTTCCTACGCGGCGACGCTCGAGGTCCGCAATGTCGATGTCCTGGTGCTGAACCGCGATGCCGGGCGTTGGGGATACGAACTCATCCAGCGCATCGACGGCGCCCCGTCCTTCCGCGAGATCATCCGCGTCGAGACGCCGGCGGAGATCAGGGAAGGCATCGACCGGCAGCAGGCGATCGCGGCGGTGGTGATCGCCCCGACCTTCTCCCGCGACATCGAGAGCGGCAGGCCCGCCGACCTCCAAATCGTCCTCGACGGGCGCCGCTCGAACGCAGCGCAGATCGTCGCCGGTTATCTCGGCGAGATCGTCACCGGGCTCTCGGCGGACATCCCGGCCGGAGACCGGCTGAGAACGCGCGCGGTGGAGGTGGCACCGCGCAACTGGTTCAATCCGAACCTCACCTATCAATGGTTCATGGTGCCCAATCTCATCGCAGTGATCGCCATGCTGATGGGAATCGTCGTGACGGCGTTGTCGATTGCCCGCGAGCGCGAGCTCGGCACCTTCGACCAGTTGATGGTCTCGCCGCTCAGAACCCATGAGATCCTGATCGGCAAAGTCATTCCGCCGATGCTGATCGGCGCCTTCCACACGACCGTCTATGTCCTGGCGGCGGTGTTCTTCTTCCACGTGCCGCTCGAAGGCTCGCTTCTCTATCTCTACGGCGCCGCCTTCTTCTACCTGCTTTCGGTGGTCGGCATCGGGCTTTTCATCTCGGCGATCTCGATGACGCAGCAGCAGGCGATCCTCGGCGCCTTCCTGTTCATCGTCCCTGCGATCCTGCTTTCCGGCTTCGCGACCCCGATCGAGAACATGCCGGACTGGCTGCAGCCGGTGACGGCGGTCAATCCCGTGCGCTATTTCCTCGTCGTGGTTCGCGGCGTTTTCCTGAAGGATATTCCCTTCGCCGAGGTCGTCCGCAACACCCTCCCCCTGCTTGCCATCGCCTGCGTGACGCTCACAGCCGCCGCCTGGCTCTTTCGTAGGCGGCTGGAGTAGATAATGGCCGTTCTTGCGGGCGCTTCACGTGAGGACGATAACAGAAGGTTAAAGGAGGAAGTCGTCTTCCTGCATGGCGAAGTTCTCCTCGACTGCCGCCTCCGTTTGGGCCGATCCCTTGTCCCTGATCTTCAGCGCTTCGTCGACGTCGGTGGTTCGAATGAGTTTGCCACCTCGAATGATCACGGCAGATGTACATATTTGCTTGACGACCCTAGCCTGCCGCGCCGTGAACAGGACCGTGCGTCCGCGGATGCGGGCGCTAAACAGTTGAAGAAACCGTTGCGTGAACGCAACGTCGTCCACCAGAACAATATTGGAATCGACTAGATAGACATCGAAGCTCGGAATCAGAGCCATCAATAGCATAAACTGGTTCTGCAGCGGTCTTGGCCAAGTGTAGATCGGTCGGTTAAGTTGCTTAGCGCCCTGGAACTCATTCGCCATGAAATCGATAGCAAGATCTCGCTCGACGCCGTAGAGCGTGGCAAAGTGTGACGTGGCTTGCGTGCCCGTCACGGCAACGGAAAACGGACCCGTATGACCGATCGGCCATGAAACCCAACCTCGATAAAGAATCTTTCCACGCTGCGGAATGAGCCGACGGCACAAGAGGTCAAGCAAAGCTACAGCACTGACGCGGGAGTCGCTCACTAAAACCATGTGTTCGCGAGGAAATACAAACGACACATCGTCCAAGACATTAACGAGCTTGCCACCTTGCTTCACGTTTAAGGTGACGTTCTTCAGTTCAAGGTCGGTCATGCGCGAACGGTATCCGGCCTTTTCTCGTCGACAGTGAGGCAGGCAAGCGCCAAGAGTCCCAGTCCCAGCAGCCAGAACAGAACATAAATCATACTGGCATCTCGTGTCTGGTACTCATAGAACCAGAACGACCGCGCAAATTGCACTACATGCAACAGCGGATTAAGCAGCATGAAACTCTTAATCTGATCCGGCAACTGCTCCGAGACATAGAAAAGTCCCGACATGATGGCGATCACGCGAATCAGGAAGCCATTTACGCGCCTGTAACCCGGGTACAAGAGGAGAAGTGAACTCGATACGATGCCGTAGGACAGCCCCATCAACCATACCAGGACAAAACAACCGAGGAAGCCCGGCAGGTTTACCGGCCAGGTGGTAAGCTCCAACCACATAGCAAGTGCAATCAGCCACGACCCGACGCCAAAATAGACAATCAGAGCATTCACCGCTCGCGCTGCCATGACGTCGAACCGACGTACTGTTGGGTGTTCCAGTTGCGGCTTCAGAACGCCTCCGCCAAACATAGAGCCGATAGCCGCCGTTCTAAACGTCAACCAGAAGCAAGCGCCGATCACGCCAAACGGGAAGGACGGCATGTCAAAAATACTGCCTTGATGAATAAACAACGAAACGAAACAGATGATCAGCACATGGATCAGTGGATCAAGAATTAGCCAAATATATCCGATACGGTCATGCGACGCTTCGTGATTGATCGCGCGGAGCCAAAGACTAAGAATGACTCTCAGCCTGTACACCACTCCGGAGCAACGAGCCTTTTCCTTGCTTGGCGACAGACTGAAAAGCTCATGGGCGGACGTAGTCAACTGAGGTTCGCGCGACAAAACGTAAAAGGAGGAGGTGGGATCAATCAGTAGCCAAGCATTGTCAGCCTGGCGTGCGACCTCCTCGTCGGAGATACCGGAGAACTCTCTCTCGACTTTCTGGATCGCATACTCGACAGCGAGCCGTAACATGAGGCCGTTGCCGTCGCCCGCAGCAATTCGTTCCGTGACGAAATCGCGCAGCCGCTTGTATACGCGACGGCGATCATAGATGTCCGCGCCTTCTGGAATCTCCTTGCGTAGCAGCGGGACTGCCGATGCTATGATTCTCTCGTTTATTCCTTCGCGCATCTCAACTCCGGCGATAGATGGTTCATCAGCAGGCGCTATGCGGCAATTCCCTGCCGATGACGATCTATAAGCTCATGCAAGCCATCAAGAGCTACAGCATGGCCAGGCAGGTGCACCAGCACTTCGAACCCCATCTCGATATTCTCAGCCGTAGCAGGCAAGTCGACAAGAAGCCCAGCAAGCTCTTCCCAAAACTCGGAGGACACCTCCACCTGTCCCGACACTGAATAGATAAGAGCTGCACGACTTTGCGGAGAAAGATGCGCTCTTGCCGCACCGAGAAAGGCGGCTTGAGCGGCGGTGCCGAAATCGGCATCGCCCAGCAGGGGATAGGCGAAACGCATAGTGGATTCGTAATCGCGCTCTCTAATTGATCGATTCATCATCGAGCGGAGATATTTGTTGACAGCAGTCAAGAAGGCCAAGACGTCCGGATCGCCCTCATAATGCTTCAGAATTTCGATCGCAATTTTCTGGGCTTTTTCGGCATTCTTGTTGCGGAATGCGGCCTGAGCTGCCCGCAGTTGTGCCTGGTAGTTGAATTCGAAGCTCATGCAGTCTTCCAGGTTCAGGGAGCGGGTTCACGCCTATTGCTGGACATCAAAACCCCACTTTGATAAGCCCAGCCGACCACACCCGAGGGAAGCAATTCAATGATCATTATCGCTGAAGCCGGCGTAAACCACAACGGAAATCCCGATCTCGCTTTCGAATTGATCAGGGTCTCCGCCGAAGCCGGCGCCGATGTGGTAAAGTTCCAGACATTCCGGACTGATAAGCTGGTTACGTCGCACGCGACGCAAGCGAACTATCAGAAGCGCAATCTCGGTACATCGGGTGATCAGACCCAGTCAGACATGTTGCGCAAACTCGAATTGGAGTACCGGGTCTTCTTCGACCTCAAGGCCGAGTGCGACGCCCGAGGTATCCGGTTTCTATCGACCCCCTTCGACATTGAAAGCGCGCTCTTCCTGATCGATGAACTCGGCGAAGACGTGTTAAAGGTCGGCTCTGGCGACTTCGATAATTTGCCGCTCCTGATTTCCATCGCCCGTCGTGGAACGAAGGTCATCTTGTCGAGCGGTATGACGACGCTTGGCGACATAGAGGTCTCCCTCGGCGCCCTTGCGTTCGGATATCTTGCAGGTGTCGACGATAGACCGTCGCTCTCCGCGTTTCAGGCGGCATATGCATCTCATGAAGCTAGACATGTTTTGAGAGAAAAAGTTACAATTCTGCATTGCACGACCGAATACCCAGCTCCGCCGGAAAGTCTGAACCTTAACGCCATTCCGACCATCGCCCGTTCTTTCGGCCTTGATGTCGGCTTCTCCGACCACTCGGAGGGTCCGGAAGCCGCAATTGCGGCCCGTGTGCTTGGCGCAACCGTTCTCGAAAAACATATAACACTTGACCGTTCAATGCCCGGCCCTGATCACAAGGCATCGATGGAGCCGGTCGATTTTGCCGCCATGGTCCGCCAGATCAGAAACTTGGATGCAGCTCTGGGTGATGGCATTAAGCGGATGATGGTCGCCGAAAGTGTAAACCGGGCAATTGCACGTAAATCCCCGGTTGCCGTGGCGCCGATCAGCGCAGGAGAGCTCTTTTCCGAAGAGAATATGACGCTGAAGCGTACACGCGGAGGTGTCCCCGCAACACGCTACTATGATCTGCTAGGTCAGCCGAGCTCTCGCAACTTTGACGTCGATGAGGCGATCTTTTGACAACTTTTCTTCGAGAAAACCGTGACACCATTATAATCGGCGCCGGCGGCCACGCCCGGGTTCTCCAGTCCAGTCTTGAAGCCATGGGGCTGGTCGTTCTGGGCGCCGTTGAGAAGATAGGGGTTGCGGCAGCGCCGGGCGGCACACTTGAGATCCTTGGCGACGAGATGCGACTGTCCGAGGATCTCTCAACGGAATGGCTAGCCATCGGCGTAGGGGCCGTCCCGTCGAAAGACACAACAGGCCTCCACGTCCGTCGCAGTATCTACGAAACCCAAGTGTCCCAGCGCAGGGACCGCCTGGTTTCAGTCATTGATCCGACTGCGATCATCCGTGGTGCTGTGGAAATCGGACATGCGGTGCAGATATTGGCTGGGGTTACGATCCAAACCGGAACGCGAATCGGTAATAATACTGTTGCCAATACAGGTTGCTGCATCGACCATGACTGCGATATCGGCAATCACACATTCGTCGGGCCGGGCGCCGTTCTGTGCGGCTCCGTTGCAGTTGGAGAAGGGTGTTTCATCGGCGCAAACGCAACAGTTTTGCCGGGTATTTCGATAGGAAGGAACGCAGTGATCGCGGCAGGCAGCACGGTCGTCCAAGATGTGCCGCCTGACGGCTATAATCCACGTTGAGAGGCCAGACGATCGAATGACGTTGTCACGAAGGATCGCCTTTGTAACCGGGACTCGCGCCGAATTCGGACTGCTGATGCCTGTATTGAAGGCATTGCGCGGCCGGACTGGTATCGCGATACGACTCTATGCAACCGGGACTCATCCCGTATCTGCGTATGGACGTACCATCGACGAAATGACTGCTTCCGGGTTCCCGCCGGACAGAATTGTCGACATTCTGGTAGGGGGCGACAGTTCCGCATCAATGGGCAAGACCATCGGCCTTGGAACCATTAGCTTCATCGATGTTTTTGAGACCGACAAGCCGGACTGCATCGTCATTCTCGGAGATCGTTTCGAATTGCTGGCTGTCGCGACCGCCGCACTCTCGCTCGGCATTCCGCTGGTTCATCTGGAGGGCGGTCACATTACGGAAGGCGCGATCGATGATTCGATCCGCCACGCGCTGACCAAGATCGCGCGTCTCCATATGACGTCGACCGACGTCTATGCCCGACGCCTGCGCCAGATGGGCGAAGACCCTTCGACCGTCCATGTCGTTGGTGCGACCGGCATTGACAACATCATGGATGCTCCCCGACTCGATCGGAGAGATCTCGAGAAAAGCCTTGACTTCGAGCTTTCCGGATCGCCGTTGTTTCTCGTCACTCATCATCCGGTTACATCTGCGACCGACCTTTCTCCAAGCGAAGAAATTAGTGCCCTTCTGAATGCTCTCGGCGAATTCGAGACGGCAACAATTGTCTTTACCCAAGCCAATGCGGACCCAGGCAACCGCGAAATCAATGAGGCCGTCAGCGCATTTGTCGCCGCGAAACCCAGCCGGCGCCTTATGGTCTCCTCACTCGGGTTCGTGCGATACTTATCGCTTGCGCAGGCTGCTGATGCAGTCGTCGGGAATTCTTCAAGCGGGGTCATTGAAGTCCCGAGTCTCGGCGTTCCTACGGTCAACATCGGACCCCGTCAAAAAGGACGTCTTCGTGCACCGAGTGTTATCGACGTAGAGCCAGACGCGCGGTCGATCAGTACAGGAATACACCGAGCGCTGTCTCCAGAGATGAGAGAAATCGCACGCCGAAAGCTGAATCCGATGGGTGACGGCACAGCTGGAAAGCAGATCGCCGACATCTTGTGCGATACCGACTTTGCACGAATTGGGGCAAAGGTCTTTTTCGATCTGCCCGGCGCTTGAAGCGAGGGTACAAAGAAAATAATAGGTGGCGGGAACATCGCCACCTCACCGAGAGGCCATCAGGCCATGATCATATTGGCCCCCTGCAGCATATTGAAACGTTTGAAGGCAAACTGAGATGCACTTGCGTGGTAAGAAGATACTTGTGACCGGCGCGGACGGATTTATCGGGTCGCATCTGACGGAGCACTTGGTGAAGGCCGGCCATGACGTCCGGGCTTTCGTTTGCTACAACAGCTTCAATTCGTGGGGTTGGATCGACAGCTTCGAAAAGAACCTGCAACAATCGCTCGATATATTCTCCGGAGATATCCGCGATCCAAACGGCGTTCGTAACGCGATGCGCGACTGCGACGTCGTCTTCCATCTGGCAGCATTGATCGCTATTCCTTTCTCTTATCACTCCCCGGACACCTATGTTGATACCAACGTCAAGGGGACTTTAAATATTGTTCAGGCCGCACGCGACCTTGGCGTCTCGAAAGTCGTTCACACATCGACCAGCGAGACTTATGGGACCGCGCGCTTCGTACCCATCACCGAGGAGCATCCGCTCCAGGGGCAGTCACCTTACTCAGCCTCCAAGATTGGTGCCGACATGATCGCCATGTCATTCTACTCGTCCTTCGACACCCCTGTTGCTACAATCCGGCCGTTCAATACCTACGGCCCACGCCAATCTGCGCGAGCCGTGATCCCTACTATAATTTCGCAGATTGCTTCGGGCGTTGACTCAATCTTGCTCGGCGATCTCGCCCCTACACGCGATTTCAACTACGTCGCAGATACGGTCGCAGGCTTTGTGGCCGTTGCCGAAAGTGACTCATCGGTCGGCGAGGTAATCAACGTCGGCTCCAACTTTGAAGTTTCGATCGGTGATACCGCGCGTACAATCGCCCGTTTGATGGGCCGTGACATCGAGATTCGACAGGATCCGAAGCGCCTGCGTCCGGTCGGCAGCGAGGTGGAACGCCTCTGGGCCAGCAACGAAAAAGCGCGAAAGCTCACTGGCTGGGAGCCTCAGTTCGGCGGGTTGAACGGATTCGAGGAGGGCCTGACAAGAACCATCGAGTGGTTCTCCGAACCCTCCAATCTCGCGCGCTACAAAGCCAACATTTACAATATCTAGGCGCCACTCATGACCAAACGCAACATTCCGCTTGCAGTTCCAAACATCGGCCACCTCGAAGAAGCCCGCGTTATGGAAGCAGTTCGCTCTGGCTGGGTTTCCACCGTCGGCCCCGCGGTTACGGAGTTCGAAAGGCGGGTGGCGGAAGTGTCAGGAGTTGAAGCCTGCGCGGCAATTGCCAGCGGCACAATGGGGCTGCACATGGCGCTGCGTGCGCTCGGGGTTGGACGCGACGACATCGTCATTATTCCGAGCTATTCATTCATAGCTACTGCCAATTCCGTGTCGCATGCTGGCGCTCAGCCGTACATGATTGATGTTTCCGCGTCGAGTTGGACGATGGACCCCGCTTCCCTTCAACAGTGCCTTGAAACGGAGTGTCTGCGCGACGCGACGGGCAAGTTGGTCCTCGAGAAGACGGGACAGCGTATCGGCGCAATTATGCCCGTCTACACCAATGGCAACCCAGCAGACATGGATGCTATCAATATGATCGCCAGAAGCTTCGGCATTCCCGTCGTCGCCGATGCCGCGGCCTCGATCGGTGCGCTTTACAAGGGGCGTCCGATCGGCGGAGAAGCTGATCTCACATCCTTTTCCTTCAACGGCAACAAGACCTTGACCACCGGCGGAGGTGGTGCGGTCGTGGGACCGGATCCGAAGCTCGTTGCACGTGTCAAGCACCTGTCTTCCACAGCCCGCGTGGGTACCGATTACGAACACGACGAGATAGGATTCAATTACCGACTGACAAATCTTGAGGCGGCCCTTGGAGTTGCCCAACTGACGCGGCTTGCCGAATTTCATGCAGCCAAGCAGAAGATCTCCGATTACTACGCGTCCCGCTTCGGCGATGTCGATGAGGTTTTCCTTTTCCCGCGACCGAACTGGGCCAGCCAGTCCGTCTGGTTCACCGGTATCGTTCTCGCACCCGGTGCTCCGATTACGGTCGCGGACTTGGTTAGGAAGCTCAACGGGGACGGCATCGGGGTACGCACGTTCTGGAAGCCAATCCACATGCAACGGCCTTATATGCATTGCCCACGGGGACCCTTGCCCGTGACGGAAGAACTGTGGACCCGCGTTCTTCCCCTACCGTGCTCAACGGATTTGTCCGATGATGATATGCAGTTCGTTGCTGACCAGGTGACCTTCCATCTGTCCGAGGCTCGCCACTAAGTGCGTGTGTTGGCTCTTATCCCGGCACGCGGGGGATCCGTCCGCCTACCGCGTAAAAACGTTCGCGACTTTATGGGCAAACCGCTCATACATTGGACCATCAAGGCGGCGCTGACGAGTGGTGTATGCGACCGGGTGACCGTCAATACAGACGATGTGGAAATCGCAGAAGCCGCGCTGAATTCCGGCGCAGAAGTGCCATTCATGCGCCCGCTTTACCTCGCGACCAGCGAAGCGACGACTTTCGATGTGGTTGAGCACGCGATCACGGCATTGAACGTTACTCCCGAGTACATCGTGCTTCTGCAACCGACGTCTCCGCTGCGAAACGCTGAAGACATCAAGAGTGCTTTTGCACTGATCGAGCGAACAGGTGCTCCGGCAGTTGTCTCGGTTTCACCTTTCGACAAACCTTGGCCGGTCCTTTGCAGGGTGGAAGCCGGCGTGCTTAATCCTGTGCCAGAGCCATCCCGGGGAGCGCCCACACATCAACTCAACGGCGCCATCTATATCGAGCGACTGCAGCCTTTCCTCAGCACTCGAAGTTTCACGCCGCCGGGAACGCTTGCATACGAGATGCCGCCAGATAGATCTATTGATGTCGATACGGCACTCGACTTTAAGATTGCGCACGCGATAGCACTAGAATGCGCAGGCTTTTTTCACGACGATGCATGAGAAGGCGGACCTCTCGGAGCGTCCGCCAACGACATGCATTCCCGCTCGTTGAATCTGGGTATGTGAACTGCCCCCCATTTCGACCGGACAGTCGGCATAAGCAGAAAGGCTCAAGCACAGGCTTGAGGACAGGCTTATGTCTAACGAGTATCGACACGTTGAATTGCTGACGGGTGATGTCCGCCGTAGACGGTGGACAACCGAGCAGAAGCTGACGATCATCGAGCAGAGTTTCGAACCAGGCGAGACGGTGTCTTCGGCCGCTCGCCGCCATGGCATCGCGCCCAATCTGCTTTACCGGTGGCGCAGGCTCTTGAGTGAGGGAGGTGCTGCAGCCGTGGATTCTGACGAGCCGGTTGTCGGCAATTCGGAAGTGAAGAAGCTGGAGGATCGTGTCCGCGAGCTGGAGCGTATCCATCCGAGCAGTGC
>UEGQ01000006.1 GCA_900466005.1 Hyphomicrobiales bacterium | reverse complement strand
GCACTGCTCGGATGGATACCTCGGACATGTGATCGGACATGTGCGCATCGTGGTCACTGTGTCCGTTACCGGTCGGCGCTGCGGTGAAGATTTCGGGCCGGTCTTCGCCCTCGACGATCAGCTTTCCGACGAGACCGCGCGCTGCCCTGGAGAGGGCGTGGTCGACCAGCGTGTATTCGCCGGGAACGTCGAGGGTCAGATCAACCACCGAGGCGCCGCCCGGCGGCACGGAAATCGTCTGCATGTCGGTCAAAGGGGCTGCGGTCAACGAAGCAAGATCGTAGACCTTGTCGAAGATCTCTCCGATCACGTGGAAGCTCGAGGTTTTGTTCGGCCCGCCGACTCCAAAATAGATACGGACGGTTTCGCCGGTTCTCGCTCTCAAAGCGTTCTCGTTCGTCAGCGCCTTGTCCGCTCCGTTGAAGACATAGTATTCCGGCTGCTCGGCAAGCAGCTTTTCGGTGCTCGCAGTGAGCTTTCCTTTCGTGCCGTAGGCTTCTTCCGTGTAGAGTTCTCCCTGCATCACGTAGAACTCACGATCGACCGGGGGCAGGCCTTCCTCCGGTTCGACGAGGATGAGGCCGTACATGCCGTTTGCGATGTGCTGGGCGGCGAGCGGCACTGCGCAGTGGTAGACGTAGAGGCCGGGCTTCACGGCCTTGAACGAAAAGCCTTTGGTTTCCCCGGGTGCGGCATCTGTGGCCACTGCACCGCCGCCGGGTCCGGTGACGGCATGGAAGTCGACGCTGTGGCGCTCGCTGCTGTCGGATACATTTGTCAGTTCGACATTCACCGTGTCTCCAACGCGGACGCGGACGAAGGGTCCCGGAACCTTTCTGTTGAAGGTCCAGTAATGATAGGTCGTTCCATCAGCGACCGCACCGGTCACTTCGACCGTTTCCAGGTTCACCGTGACGGTTTCGGATCCCCTCCGTTGCAGCGGCGTGGGAAGCTCGGTCGATCCCCGGATGATGTCGAGCGGCTTTTCCGCCGTTCCGTTTTCCGTCGGATGCTGGTGATTGCCTGTCGCCAGCGACGGCTGGCTCGCGGTGAGGGCGAGCGCCGAAACTGCGGCGATGAGAAGCAGGTTGATCATGCGCGACATAGCCGGACTCCTTTTGCCGTTGTCGCAATCAGGTAAGACAGCTGCGGGCTCTCCTCTTTGTGGAAGCGCAACGAAGTCCGAAGCTCTCGATCTTGTGACGAGCTCGTGAGCGGTGCCTCTCGACAGCAGCTTGCAGCGATTATGCGAACGTGGGTGGAACCTCGATCAGCGCTTTCTCCGAGCCGCCCTTGTCGATGATCGTGAAGACCGCGTCGAGCATGCCTTTCACGTCCTGACGGACCATTTCGACGTCATGGCCGAGAAGTGCGACGAAGGGATCCCAGTCGAAGCAGCCGATGATCGGCGACCGGCCCTCGAAATGGTGGGAGGTTTTGATCCAGCGCATCACGCCTTCGAGCGAAATGGTCGAGTTGACGAACATGCCACGGGGCAGGGCGCCTTCCGCGGCAGCCAGGTCGGCGAGCGAGCTCTCTGCCTTTTCCGGGGCGTAGCCGCAGGTGAGGATGTGGCGCTCATCGATCGGAACGCCCATCTCCTCGTGGGCCGCGCGAAATCCACGGACGCGCTCGGCCGTATTGTGATCGGACCCGCGACCGCCGATGAAGAGCAGTGGTGAGGCTTCACCGAGCTTGTTGCGGCAATTGACGAGGGTTCTTCGCGTCAGTTCCCGCGCGCCGGCAAAGTTGTCGGAGATGACCGACGGCGCTTTCGAGCCGGGCAGGTCGAGATTGATGCTGTGGGCGCCGGACGAGAGGCAGATGTCGGTAATGCGGTCCGGATTTGTCGCGCCGGTCGCGATCAGCCATTCCACTTGGTAAGAAAGCATGGTGCGTGCTGCCTCCACCTCCAGGTCCGGGTCGCGCCGCGTGCAGGTGACGATCGGGAACAGTCCGCGCTCACGCGCCATCGCTTCGAAGGTTTCGGCGATCGATCCGAAGTAGCGGTTGTCGTATTTCGGCACGATCATTCCGATGATCTTCGACTTCTCCCGCCTCAGCAGGCTCGCCTGCATGTTGACGGCATAGCCCTGTTCCTCGGCGATCCGGGTGATTTTCTCGGCGAGCTGGCTGCTGATCCGGCGCTTCTTCCAGGTGCCGTTGAGCACCGCGCTGACCGCGCTCGCCGAGGTCCCGGCGAGTTCGGCGAGATCGTAGATCGTGGTCTTCTTTGCTGGTCGTCGCTGATTCACGAAGTCCTCCTGTGAAAGCCACCTTGACATCAAAGAATGAAAGTGGCAATTGTTGCTTCATCGATTGAGCAACGTTGCGCAATCGATGAAGTTGGTTGGCTAGGGAGGGTCGACCGGGAGTTGTCCGGCACAAGTCGTCACCGAGAACGGCGTCGAGAGGATCGACGCCGGACGCAGAATTGCGGCCGTCCGGCACTGTCCGGTCCGTGACGACGATGGCCTGGTCAAATGCCCGGATCCTGTCACTCGAAACGGGGTTTGCCCATTCAAGGAGGAGAGTAAGATGAAATTTCGTTCCATGCTCATGGCAACGGTTGGCGTTGCCGCGATGTTCGCCGGTTCCGCGTCCGCTCAGGACGCTGCAACCGTCGCCTTTCTGATGCCCGACCAGGCGTCGACGCGTTACGAGGAGCACGACTATCCGGGCTTCAAGGCCGAAATGGAGAAGCTGTGCGCAAGCTGCACTGTGATCTACCAGAACGCCAACGCCGACGCCGCGCTGCAACAGCAGCAGTTCAACTCGGTGATCGCTCAGGGCGCCAAGGTGATCGTGCTCGATCCGGTCGACTCCGCGGCTGCCGCGGCTCTCGTCGAGATCGCCCATTCCCAGGACGTCAAGGTCATCGCCTACGACCGTCCGATCCCGGACAAGGCTGCCGACTACTACGTCTCCTTCGACAACGAGGGTATCGGTCATGCCATCGCGAAGTCGCTCGTCGATCACCTGAAAGCCTCCGGCGTAGCGGAAGGCTCGGGCGTACTGCAGATCAACGGCTCGCCGACCGACGCTGCTGCCGGCCTCATCCGCGACGGCATCCATCGCGGTCTGAAGGACTCCGGCTACAAGACGCTTGCCGAATTCGACACGCCGGAATGGGCGCCGCCGAAGGCTCAGGAATGGGCGGCCGGCCAGATCACCCGCTTCGGCGCCGACATCAAGGGCGTGGTCGCGGCCAATGACGGCACAGGCGGTGGCGCGATCGCTGCGTTCAAGGCAGCCGGCGTCAATCCGGTTCCGCCGGTCACCGGCAACGACGCGACCATTGCGGCGCTGCAGCTGATTATCTCGGGCGACCAGTACAACACGATTTCGAAGCCGTCCGAAATCGTCGCTGCGGCCGCGGCCAACGTCGCGGTCAAGCTGCTGAAGGGCGAGACGCCGGAAGCCAAGACCACCCTTTACAATACCGCTTCCGAACTCTTCGTGCCCGCGGTCGTCACGGCGGAGAACATCAAGGCGGAAATCTTCGACAAGGGCATCCAGAAGCCTGAAGAAGTCTGCACCGGCGAATATGCCGAGGGTTGCAAGAAACTCGGCATTACCCAGTAATGTTACCTCCCAAGGTGTCCGGTCGGGGTTCGCCTCGGCCGGACGTTTCCGATCTGTGAAAAGAGCGTGTTGTCATGGTGCGAAACGATAGCGGGGTGCTCGAAAAGGGCGCGACCATCCTGAAGCTGAGTAATGTCTCAAAGAATTTCGGCGCGGTTTCCGCCCTGACCGACATCGAACTCGAGGTCAAGGCGGGCGAGGTTGTCGCGCTCGTCGGAGACAACGGGGCGGGCAAATCCACGCTGATCAAGATTCTTGCCGGCGTCCACCAGCCGAGCTCGGGGCGGATCGAGTTCTGCGGCCAGGAAGTCGCGCTCGACAGTCCGAGCCGTGCGCTCGAACTCGGCATTGCGACCGTGTTCCAGGATCTCGCGCTATGCGAAAACCTGGACGTCGTCGCCAACCTCTTCCTTGGCCACGAGATGTCTCCGTGGAACCTCGACGAGGTGGCAATGGAGGTGCGCGCCTGGACCTTGCTCAGGGAACTCGCAGCGCGGATCCCGTCCGTGCGCGAGCCGATCGCTTCTCTCTCCGGTGGTCAGCGCCAGACGGTCGCCATTGCCCGCTCGCTGCTGCTCGACCCCAAGATCATCATGCTCGACGAGCCGACGGCCGCACTCGGCGTCGCCCAGACGGCCGAGGTGCTGAACCTCATCGAGCGCGTGCGCGAGCGCGGTCTCGGCGTCATCATCATCAGCCACAACATGGAGGATGTTCGCGCGGTGGCGGACCGCATCGTCGTTCTCCGGCTCGGGCGCAATAACGGCGTCTTCAGCCCCGACGCTTCAAACCACGAACTCGTGGCGGCCATCACCGGCGCCACGGAGAATGCAGTCTCGCGCCGGATCGACCGCAAGTCCGGCGAGCGCGCCGATCTCGGCGGAAACCCAGCATGAGTACCGACATGTCCAATCAAAGCCGCAAGCCCTCCCAGGCACTCGATCGCAGCGACGAGCGCGTGACCCATGCCGAAGGAGTTTCCGGCATGCTGCGCGCCTTCGTCGGTCGGGTGCGTTCCGGCGACCTCGGAATGCTGCCCGTCGCAGTCGGCCTGATCGTCATCTCGACCGTCTTCAGCATCCTCAATCCGATCTTTCTGGCGCCGAACAACCTCGTCAATCTGCTCTTCGATTGTGCGACCGTCGGCATCATTTCGCTCGGCATTGTTTGCGTTCTGCTGCTCGGTGAAATCGACCTCTCTGTCGGTTCGATGAGCGGGCTGGCATCGGCCATCATCGGCGTGCTCTGGGTGAACTCGGGGGTGCCGCTGCCGCTCGCAATTCTTGTGGCGCTCATGACCGGCGCTGCCGTCGGTGCGCTCTATGCGCTTCTCTATACCCGTCTCGGCATGCCGAGTTTCGTTGCCACGCTTGCGGGCCTGCTCGCGCTGCTCGGAATGCAGCTCTATATTCTAGGGCCAACGGGCAGCATCAACCTGCCTTACGCCTCGCCGCTCGTCCGCTTCGGCCAGATCCTGGTGATGCCGGCGTGGCTTTCGCACCTGCTGGCGCTGGTGCCCGGAGCGGTTATCATCGTCGCGGGGCTTGCGATCCGCCGCCGCCGGCAGGCCGTCAATCTCTCCTCCCGGCCCGTCAGCACGCTCATCTTCAAGGCGGCTGTACTGACGCTCGCACTTGAAGGCGCCATCTATTACCTCAACATGGGCCGCGGCGTGCCGTGGATGTTCGGCCTCTTCGTCCTGCTGGTTGTCGTCTTGAATTATGCGCTGACCAAAACCAAATGGGGCCGCTCGATGTTCGCCGTCGGCGGCAATCGGGAAGCCGCGCGCCGCTCGGGCATCAATGTGCGGCGGATTTATCTCAGTGCCTTCATGCTGTGCTCGACGCTCGCCACGCTCGGCGGCATCCTCTCGGCCTCGAGACTCGCTTCGTCGAGTCAGCAAGCCGGAACGGGCGACGTCAACTTGAACGCGATTGCCGCGGCAGTGATCGGCGGAACGAGCCTGTTCGGCGGTCGCGGCAGTGCCTATTCGGCGCTCTTGGGCATCATCGTCATCCAGGCGATTTCGAACGGCCTGACGCTTCTGAACCTCAGTTCGTCGTTGCGTTACATGATCACCGGCGCCGTGCTCGCCATCGCCGTCATCGTCGACTCGCTTGCCCGTCGCTCGCGCGTCAGCCATGGCCGCGCCTGAACAGAAAGACTGGAGAAGAATCATGACCGATCTCATGAACGGCAAGATTGCCGCGATTACCGGGGCGGCGTCGGGCATCGGGCTCGCATGCGCCCGCGCACTTATCGACGAAGGCGCAACGGTCGTGCTGATCGATCGCGCCAGGGAGAAGCTCGACGCGCTGTGCGCCGAGCTCGGCGAGAGGGCCCGACCGCTGGTCGTCGACCTTCTGAACGGCGCGGAAGTCTCCGGCATGCTGCCGCGGATCCTCGATGTCGCCGGCGGCCTGGACGTCTTCCATGCCAATGCCGGGGCCTATATCGGCGGGCCTGTCGCGGAAGGCGATCCGGACGCCTGGGATCGCATGCTGAACCTCAATATCAATGCGGCCTTCCGGTCGGTCCATGCGGTACTGCCGCACATGATCGCGCAGAAGTCGGGTGACATCCTGTTCACCAGTTCGATCGCCGGGGTGGTGCCGGTGGTCTGGGAGCCGATCTATACCGCCTCCAAGTTCGCGGTGCAGGCCTTCGTGCATTCGACCCGCCGGCAGGTCGCGCAGCATGGCGTTCGTGTCGGTGCCGTCCTGCCGGGCCCCGTCGTGACGGCGCTCCTCGACGACTGGCCGAAAGCCAAGATGGAAGAGGCGCTCGCCAACGGCAGCCTGATGCAGCCGAAGGAGGTGGCCGACGCCGTCCTCTTCATGCTGACGCGCCCGCGCAACGTGACGATCCGCGATCTGGTAATCCTGCCGAACAGCGTCGATCTGTGACCGGAAGCCCTTGCAAGCCGATGATCTTTCCATGTTTCGAGCCGTGACGATGACCGAGGAGGAAACCATGTCAGCGACAGGAGACGCGCGCCACGTCATCGGCATCGATGTGGGCACCGGCAGCGCACGCGCCGGCCTCTTCGATCTTTCCGGCAACATGCTCGCGGTCGCCAAGCGTGACATCTCGCTGTTCCGTGAGGCCGGCGCGATCGTCGAGCAGTCGAGCACGGAGATCTGGAATGCAGTCTGCACCATCGTGCGCGAGGTCGTGGCGGCCGCCGGGGTCGATTCCGCCTCGGTGATCGGCATCGGCTTCGATGCGACATGTTCGCTGGTGGTTCTGGGCGAGGGCGGTGTTCCGCTCGCAGTCGGGCCGTCCGGAGATGCGGAGCGCGACATCATCGTCTGGATGGACCATCGGGCGGTCGAACAGGCCGAACGCATCAATGTGCTCGGCCATGATGTCCTTCGCTATGTCGGCGGGCGCATCTCGCCGGAGATGGAAACGCCGAAGATCCTGTGGCTCAAGGAGAACAGGCCGGAGACCTTCAGAAAAGCGTGGCAGTTCTTCGACCTCGCCGACTTCCTCTCCTGGAAAGCGACGGGCGACCTCGCGCGCTCGACCTGTACCGTCACCTGCAAATGGACCTATCTCGCGCACGAGGAGCGCTGGGATGCGAGCTATTTCGATCAAATCGGACTTGGTGAACTCGCTGCAGAAGGCTTCGGCCGCATCGGCACGCGGATCGTCGAGCCCGGCACGCGCCTTGGCGAGGGACTGACGGAGGATGCCGCTCGCGCGATGGGGCTGAAGCCGGGCACCGCCGTCGCCGCCGGCATGATCGACGCCCACGCCGGTGGCATAGGCACGGTCGGTATCGGTGGGCGGCCGCCCGAGAACCTCGCCTATGTCTTCGGCACGTCCTCCTGCACCATGACATCGACCGAGGCGCCGGTCTTCGTGCCCGGGGTATGGGGCCCCTATTTTTCGGCGATGGTTCCCGGCATGTGGCTGAACGAGGGCGGGCAGAGTGCCGCCGGTGCGGCCATCGATCAGTTGCTCTCCTTCCACCCGGCCGCTGCGGAGGCGGGTGCCGAGGCGCGCACGCGCGGGATTGCCCTTCCCGTTCTGATGGCCGAGGCGGCGGAAGGCAAGGTGACGCGCCTGTCCGATGCCGTCGATCTCGCCGGAGATATCCATGTCGTCCCGGAATTCCTCGGCAACCGGGCGCCGTTCGCCGATCCGCATGCCCGTGCGGTCATTGCAGGCCTCGGCATGGAGCGGGATTTTGACAGCCTCGTTGCGCTCTATGTGGCCGGTCTCTGCGGGATCGGTTACGGGCTCCGGCAGATCATCGAAACCCAGGCGCAGGCCGGTGCTCATGTCGAGCGCGTGGTGATCAGCGGCGGCGCGGGCCAGAGCGACGTCGTTCGCCAGCTTCTCGCGGATGCCTGCGGCAAGCCGGTCGTGGCGCCGCGCGCCGAGGAGCCCGTGCTGCTCGGCTCAGCAATTCTCGGCGCCGTCGCATCCGGCGCGTTCGGCGACATGACAGCGGCAATGCAGGCGTTGTGCGGCATCTCCGGGACCTATGAACCGGCCACGAGCGGGGCTGCCGAGACACATGAAAGGCGCTTCCGGGCTTTTGAGCAGCTTCAGACCTGCGCGCGCGCAATACGCACCGGCTGAGGCGCCGCTCAGCCGAGTTCCTGGGCAAGCCCGATGAGAAGCCCTTCCGGCCCGCGGATGTAGCAGAGCCTGTAGACGTCCTTGTAGTCGACGACTTCGCCGACGAGTTCAGCGCCGCGTGTGCGGAGCCTTTCGAGCGTTTCGTCGACATCGTCGACGGTGAACATGACGCGGAGATAGCCGAGAGCGTTGACCGGCGCCTTGCGGTGATCTGCGATGACCGACGGCTTGATGAAGCGGGAAAGCTCGAGCCGGCTGTGGCCGTCCGGTGTCCGCATCATTGCGACCTCGACGCTCTGGTCGCCGAGCCCGGTGACGCGTCCGGCCCACTCTCCTTCGATCATCGCTCCACCTTCGAACTCGAGCCCCAGCTCGCGAAAGAACTCGACCGCGCCTTCGAGGTCTTCGACGACGATGCCCATATTATCCATTCGCTTGAGCGCCATGCTTCCAGTCTCCCAAGGTGTCGTACCAGTCTAGAGGCCGTGACCCGGTCTGCCAACCGGAAGGGTCAGGGCCGCCGTTTTGCCGCGGTCAGAGCCGCCGTTCCGTGTCGGCATCGAAGAGGTGAATCTGCGACGAAGCGAAATCGAGGCCGACCACGTCGCCGGAGGAGATGTGTGCCCGTCCGTTGAGGACGACCACGAGCTCCGGTAACGTGGCCGTGGTGAGGTAGGTTGTCGATCCTGTGGATTCGACGATCGCGACCGGCACCTCGATGATGCCTTCGCCTCGCGGAACGATCGTCACGTGTTCCGGCCGGAGGCCGAGCGTCACCTTCTTTCCGGGCGCGATTGGAACGCCGGTTGCCACATGCTGCCGCCCGCTGAGTTCAAGTATGAGCGAGTGCCCATCCACGCCGCCGGACGCAGGTATGAAGTTCATCGCGGGCGAGCCGATGAAACCGGCAACGAACTTGTTCACGGGCTTGTCGTAGAGATCAAGCGGCCGGCCCTGCTGTTCGATGACCCCGGCGCGCATGACGACCACGTGATCTGCCATGGTCATCGCCTCGATCTGGTCGTGGGTGACGTAGACGGAGGTGGCGCCGAGGCGGTCGTGGAGCGCGCGGATTTCCTTGCGCATATGGACGCGCAGCGCCGCATCGAGGTTCGAGAGCGGCTCGTCGAAGAGGAATGCCTTGGGATGGCGGATGATTGCGCGGCTCATCGCGACCCGCTGGCGCTGTCCGCCGGAGAGCTCGCGCGGATAACGCCCGAGCAGGTGGGAGAGACCGGTCGTTGCCGCCACCTCCTCGGCCGCCTTCTTCGCTTCTGCCTTCGGCGTGCCGCGGATGCGCAGGCTGTAGGTGAGGTTCTGCTCGACCGTCATATGCGGATAAAGCGCATAGGACTGGAACACCATGGCGACGTCGCGTTTCCGTGGCGGCACCCTGTTCATGACCTCGCCGGCGATCTTCAAAGTTCCCGTCGAGATGCTCTCGAGGCCTGCGAGCGAGCGCAGGAGCGTGGACTTGCCGCAGCCGGAGGGGCCGACGAGGGCAGTAAAACTGCCCTTGCGGATGGCAAGGTCGATGTTCTTCAGGGCGTGGTAGGCGCCGTAATGCTTGTTGACATCGGAGAGCTCGATCTGGGCAGTCATTTCAGGGCTCCCGAAGTGAGGCCGGAGACGATGCGGCGTTGGAGCAGGACGAAGACGGCGAGGATCGGCGTCACGTAGATGGTCGCGTAGGCCATGATCTTGTTCCACTCGTTGGTGTTCGGGCCCATGAAGCTGTTGAGGCCGACGCTGGCCGGCTGGAGTTCCACCGCCTGGATCATCGACTTCGAATAGACGAACTCCCCGAAGGCCTGCATGAAGATGAGGATGGCGCTGACGAGGATGCCGTTTTTCGCAAGCGGCAGCACGATGTTGAAGAAGGCGCCGATGCGGGAATTGCCGTCGACGAGCGCTGCCTCCTCCAGTTCCTGCGGCACGCTCATGAAGGTGGCGCGCACCAGCACGATGAAGAAGGGCATGCTTTTGGCGGCGATCGCCAGAATGACGGCAAGGCGGGGATAGGAGAGAAGTCCGATCTGCGAGAAGCCGACGAAGATCGGTGTGATCATCAAGGACGCCGGCAGTACCTGCAGCATCAGGACGAGAAAGAGGCCGACGTCGATCCAGACATTGCGGTAGCGTGCGAGCACATAGGCGCAACCGGTGCCGAGCAGCGCAATGACCGAGACCGCGCCGCAGGCAATCACCAGCGAGTTCCAGATGTAGCGGCCCATCGACCGGCTCTCCCAGACCTCGCCGAAGATCTGCCACTGCGGTTCGCGCGGCCAGAAATCCGGGGGAGTGGCAAACATTGCCGATCCGGATTTGAGCGCGGTGACATACATCCAGAAGAGTGGGAAGAGATAGATCGCCGCAAGTACGACCGCGAGGCCGAGCATCGCTCTTTCGCGAAAGGTGTCGTTCATCCCCGCACCTCATGGCGTGTCGAACGGACGTAGACGACGGAGGCGATCATCACGAAGAAGATCATGATCACGGAGATCGTCGCACCCTTGGCGAAGTCGTATTGACGGAACGACATGTCCCAAGCCCAGTACTGCGTGACGTTCGAGGAATTGTTCGGCCCACCGGAGGTGATCGCGGCGAAGAGATCAAATTGCTGCAGCGTGAAGATGAGGCCGAGCGCGACGATGGCGCCGATCGATGAGCGCATCATCGGCAGTGTGATCGTCCAGAACCGCTGCCAGGCATTTGCCCCGTCGAGTTCGGCTGCCTCGTAGAGGTCGCCCGGAATGGACGACAAACCGACCGAGAGCAGGATCATGTTGAAAGAGGTGCCGAGCCAGATGTTGGCGATGATCACCGCCCAGAGCGAGTAGTTCGGGTCCGAGCGCCAGAAGATGTTGCCGGAAATAATCCCGCTTTCGCGGAGAAGGAAGTTCAGGACACCGAAATCGCCTGAGAGGATCCAGTTCCAGATCGCACCGACGACGAGTCCGGGCATGACCCAGGAAACCAGGAAGAGACCGCGAAGCCAGGAAGCACCCGGAAAATTCGTCCAGAAGAAGAGTGCCAGCCCGAAACCAATGACGAACTGCCCTGCGATCGAAGCAGTGACGAAGACCGCGGTATTGGCGAGGATCGGCCAGGTCTCGGGCTGCGCGAAGAGTTCGCGATAGTTCCTCAAGCCGACAAACGGGCGCCAGAGGGTACCGAGGCTGAACATGTCGACCGCCTGGAAGCTCATCAGCACATTGTAGAGAAGCGGGATGCCGGAGAGCGCAAGCAGGAAGGTGAGGGGCAGCGCCACGAGTGCGATGTCGAAACCCCGGCCGTCGATGGTGCTGGAAAGAAGTCTCTTCATATCCTTCTCCGCCTCCGCCGGGAGCATCCCGCATTCGCGCGGGACGACCCTCCGGGAGGAACGCGTTGCAAAGACTGGTTTCAAAGGCTCTCCGGTTTCCGGATCATGAAGAACCCGAGCGCGGATCGATCATCCGAGAACGGCTTTGATCTTCTCCGCCGCCTGGTCGAGGGCATCTTTCGACGACATCTGTCCGGTGAGTGCCGCCTGGATCGCGTCCTGGATCGCCTTCGAGATCTTCGGCCATTCCGGATGCGGACCGCGGGGTTTTGCGTATTTGAGCTGCTCGGCGAAGACCTTGAGTGCGGCATCCTTCTTCGGCTCACCAGTTTCGGGGATCGCGATGTCCGAGCGTGCGGGCAACTGGCCGAAATCCTTGAACATGCGGTCGTCCTGCGAGACGAAGTATTCGAGGACCTTGAAGGCTTCTTGCGGGTGCTTCGTGCTGGCGAAGATCGCCCAGTTGAAGTCGCCCATGGCGGACGAGCGCTCGGCGCCCTCTTGCGGGACAGGCAGCAGGGCGACACCCCAGTCGAATTTCGCTTCCGCGATCATGCGGTCGAGCTCCCAGGGGCCGGAAATTGCCATGGCGGCATTGCCGGAGTTGAAGGTGCCGGTCGAGTCCCACTGGCTGCGCGTCAGTGTGTCGGGCGAGGCGAGCTTCTCGCCGATGATTGTCTTCCAGGTGTCGAGCGCCTTCACCGCGCCGTCGGCATTGATATTTTCGTAGCTGGCGCCAGCCATCTGCGCCCATGGCAGGAACTGGAAAGTACCTTCCTCATTGGCCTTTGCCGAGAAGGCGAGGCCGTAGACGTTTGCCGAAGGGTCGGCGAGCTTGCGCGCCGCCTCGACAAGCTCGTCCCAGGTCTGCGGCGGCTTGTCCGGATCGAGGCCCTTCGCGCGGAACATATCCTTGTTGTAGTAGAGCGCAATCGTGTTGGTGGCTTTGGGAATGCCGTAGTTCCGGCCGTCCCACATGGTCGAGGCAAGCGGCCCGGGGAAATAGTTCTCGACCTTCACCACGTCCGACTTCGCGATCATGTCGGTCAGATCGAGAAAGGCGCCGCGCGAGGCGAAAAGGGCATGCTCCGGATTGTCGACGGCGATGATGTCGGGCGCCTGACCCGTCGAAAAGGCGCGCATCGCCTCGCTCACCACGTCGTCGAACTGGATCTGCCGGTACTCGACCTTGATGCCGGTGTTGAGCGCGTTGAAGTCCTTGATGAGGTTCGGCGCCGGCTGGATGTCGCGGTCGAGCGACCAGACGCTGATCGTGACGTCTTCGGCCGAAGCGGGCAGGCCTGACACCGACACAGAAGCGAGTGCCACTGCGGCGAGCATTGCATATCTGCGGATACCCATGATCTCCTCCCTTGGTTATCCCGTCCGCCCCACATCCTCCATGCGGGGCGGCATGCTTTCTCAAACCGGGTCGGACACGAAATCGCCGCCCCGGCAGGTCTTCAGGTAATTGAGTGCATGGACCTGACCGGTCATTTCGAGCGCATCGCGATAGACCGGATCGTGCCAGCCTTCGATGTCTATCGAGCCGGACCAGCCGGCGAGCCGGAGTTCGGAAACCACATCCGTCCAGTTGGTATCGCCGAAGCCCGGCGTGCGCATGAAGACGAACTTCTCCTTGCCGAAGATGCCGTGTTCACGGATGACGTCCCAGCGGATCGTCGCGTCCTTGCCGTGAACGTGGAAGATCTTCGGAGCCCACTTGCGAATCTGCGGGATCGGCTCGATCAGGTACACCATCTGATGACAGGGTTCCCATTCAAGCCCGACATGATCGTCCGGCGTTTCGTTGAAGATGAGCTCCCAGGCATCGGGATTGTGGGCGATGTTCCAGTCGCCGGTCTCCCAATTGCCGTCCATGGCGCAGTTTTCGAAGGCGATCTTGACGCCCTTGTCGGCGGCGCGCCGGGAAAGCTCGCTCCAGACCTCCTTGTAACGGGGAAGGCTCTCTGGGATGGGCTTGCCGCGCAGCCGGCCGGTGAAGCCGGCAACGCAGGTGGCTCCGAAATGATGGGCATTGTCGATGCAGTCTTTCCAGCCCTGCAGCGTCTGGCGATCGATGTCGGTTCCCTCGAGCGGATTGCCGAACATGCCGAGCGTCGAAATGGTGATGTCCCGATCACCGATCGCCTCCCGGCAACGCTTGCCGAGCTCGGCGAGATCCTGGCCATTGGTCGTCTGCCAGAAGAAGGGCTCGAAGCTCTCGAAGCCCATGTCGGCGATCTGGCCGATGCGGCTTGCGGCGTCCCCCTTGGTCGCGCTGACCATGGTGCCGATGCGGATGGATTTTGCCGGGTCGGTCATGCTTTTTTCCTATGCCGCGATGGTGATGCGTCGCCGGTCTCGCGCGCTGTCGATTGCGCCGAAGACCATGGCGAGGCTCTTGATATTGTCGCTGCCGTCCGTTTCCGGACGGCCGCCGCTGCGGACCGCCGCCACGAAACTTTGAAGGACGCTGGCATGACCGTGGGTGTCCGCCTCGTCCTCGGCGACCGCCACGCTCACCGGCTCGAGCGGACGCAGGAAGCCGTCCGTCCCGGCGACGACATTCGCCTCGAACGTGTCCGCACCGTCCCAGAGAAGGGTGCCTTTGGTGCCGATGATCCGCCATGCACTCTCCCAGCTCGTCGGCCCGCCCTCCGCGCACCAGGAACCGCGATAGGTGAAGACGACCTCGTCGGAAAACTCGAAGATGGCGTTGGCCGCAGCGCCGTGGCGATACCAGGAGCCGGGAGGATTGTATTCGTGGCAATAGACGGCGAGCGGATCCTTGCCGGACATGAAGCGCGCGGCGTCGAAGGTGTGGATCGCCATGTCGAGCAACAGGACGTGGTCCATCTGCTCGCGAAAGCCGCCGAAATGCGGCCCGAGGAAAAAATCGCAATGAAGGGCGGTCAGGCGGCCGAGCGTATTCTCCTCGATCATGCGGCGGATGCGGCGCACGCCGGTGATGAAGCGGCGGTTCTGCACGACGGCGTGGAGACGTCCGGCCTGATCGGCGCGCGCGCGCAGTTCACGGGCCTCCTCGATCGACGTCGCCATGGGCTTTTCGCTCAGCACATGGCAGGCATGGGCGAGGCCTGCGGTGACGACGGCACGGCGTGCCGAGGGGACGACGATATCAAAGAGGAGGTCAGGGGAGGTGCGGCGAAGCATGGTTTCGAGGTCGGTGTCGATCGCGACGCCGGCAAGGCCGAACTCGGAAGCGAGCGCCTCGGCGGCCGCACGGTCGATGTCGACGAGACCGACGACCGTCACGCTGTCGGTCAGGCTTGGGGTGTCGCGAAGCGCTCTCAGCCAGCCTTTGGCCATGCTTCCGCACCCGCACAAGACGGCCTTGTACGTCACAGGCTTCCTCCCGGATTCGAAAGCCGGAAACTCCTCGATTGGCTTCCGTAAACGTTTACGATACTATGCGCGAGAATTGTTTTATGTCAATAGGGCGTGGGTGCGGCCCTTGGGCCGACGGGGGAGGATCCGGAAAAATGAAGGGAATACGCCAGCTTGCCGAGCAACTCGGGATCTCGATCGGCACGGTTTCCCGCGCCCTCAACGGCAAGCCGGATGTTGCGGAAGAAACCCGCAGGCGCGTGCTCGATGCGGCCGAGACTCTGGGCTATGTCGCCAACCAGTCTGGCCGGGCCCTACGGAAGGGATCGACCGGGGTCATCGGCTTCATGATGCAGACCGGGCCGGAAATCACCGGCCAGGGCGACACCTTCTTCATGAGTGTATTCGACGGTGTGCAGACGGTCTTTGCCCGTCACGGGCTCGATCTCGTTGCGCTGCTGTGTTCCTCCGAGGAGGATCCGCATGACTACCTGAAGCGGGTCGTGGCGCGTGGCTTCGCCGATGGCATCATTCTTTCGGCCACCCGGCGCCATGATGCGCGATTTGAGCTGCTTGCCAAACGCAAGATCCCCTTCATCACGCTCGGGCGCAGCCTGACCGATGTCGGCCAGCCATGGATCGACCTCGATTTCGAAGGCATGGCGGAGACAGCGGTGGAGCGGCTGGTCGCCAAGGGGCACCGCCGTATCGCCGTCAGCAGGCCCCATGACGACGCGAACCTCGGTTATGTCTTCGTCGACCGCTGCCGGGAGGTCCTTGCGCGTCACGGACTTGAGCTCGCCGCGGAACACGTCTTCCGTTCGACGCCGAACGAGGCCGGCGGCTACCAGATCGCCCGTGATTTGCTGGCGTGCAAGGAACGCCCGACGGCGATCCTGCTCGTCAACGAGGTGAGTTCGACTGGTCTTTATCGTGGGCTCAACGAGGCCGGGTTGGTGCCGGGGCGCGACATCGCCGTGATTGGTCGTCAGAGCCCGCATTCGCATTTCCTGTCGCCGCGGCTAACGGCCTTCACCCTGTCGCTACGCGATCTCGGCATAGCGCTCGCCGAGACGCTGCTCGCCGCCATGCCCGCCTATGCGGAGCCCTATGCCGGGCGTCCGGCACGCCTGCTCTGGCCGATGACACTCGTGCCGGGCGAGAGTGACGGCGAAGGGCCGGGAAGTGCCCCCTGATCTTCTCCATGCCGCGGCACCGTCGGCGAGGAAGCCGCCGCGCGGTCCCAGGACATGAGGAGGCAGGCATCCGCGTTGGTCGCCTCGCCGTGATGTAGAGGGCGTGACCGCAGCGATATTGGCGACATTGGTGCGACGCGTGTGAACAGGGCGATGGGCGTCGGCGCCCCGAGCGGACAGCCCGATCAGCCTGCCGGGGCGTTTCGCCGCCTCTTGGCCGCCGCGGGGCTTGCGACACTCGCATACATTCCGCTGGTTCTGAAATCGCTCGGGCTGGTGCCGTAAAGGCGGCGGAAGACCTTGGAGAAGTAGTTCGGGTCATCAAAACCGCAGAGGGCGGAGACCTCTTTGATCGGCATCTCCGCCGTCTTGGTCAGGAGCTTGGCTGCGCGCCGAAGGCGCTTCTGCAGGACGAATTCCGCCGGCGGCAGGCCTTCGCTGGCGGTGAAGATGCGCGAGAAATGCGCGCGGCTCAAGCCCGCGACAGCCGCGAGGTCGCCGACCGAGAGGCGCTGGTCGAGGTGGTTCTCGATGTGGCTGAGGACATGCTGCAGGGCACGGTACTCCTGAGCGAAGGTCGGATGGGAGCCGAAAACGTCGTCATAGAGCGCCATCGCGGCCTCATAGGCGATTGCAGACGCCGCACCCGGCGTTTCCGCGCCGGTGACCAGCCGGTGGCAGCAGTGGGCCAGTTGGTCGATCGTCTCGGTTTTCAGCCGCAGGACGGGACCAGTCATCGCGAGGATCGAGCGATGAATGCGCAGTGCCTCCTCGCCATTCATGGAGATCCAGAAGAACTCCCAGGTTTCGTTCCTTTCCAACCAGTATCGGTGATTGTGTGGAACGAGCAGGAGCAGCGTCTCGCCCGGTCTGACCTGCATCGTTCGGTTTTCGTAGCGCAGGTTCCCCCGCCCACCAATGGTGTGCTGCAGGACGGTAAAGGGGGCGAGGCCGCGCTTGCGTCCGTCCCAATCATAATCTCCCCCGCGCCGGATCTCGTACCCGCTGCTGGTCGGCATGGTGTGCAGGCTCTGGCGTCCCCTGGGGAGCGAGACGGTGCGGCTCGCTGGTCCGAAGTCGAGAAGATTCTGCAGCACAAAATTACCCATGATAGCACAATCCTTCTCTGGCTCCGCCCGGCAATATACGCATAATCGCAGTCACAGGAGAAGTCGAAGAGCGAATTTCGGAGAGGAGTAGCGCGGGAAAGGCCGGTTTTCCAGCCTGTCTGCGGTATGCCGCCGACGAATTTCCATCCTGCAAGCGTCGCCGTCGGCTGTGGTGTGAACTCCGAAAGAAGGGTCTGGCGAATGGGTTTCAAAATCGCTATCATCGGTGCCGGCAGCATCGGCTTCACCAAGAAGCTCGCCACCGACATTCTTTGCGTTCCCGAGTTCCACGACGTGGAATTCGCCCTGACCGACATCAGCGAACGTAATCTCGGCATGATCCGGGACATCCTGCAAAGAATGATCGAGGCAAACCGGCTGCCGGCGCGGGTGACGGCGACCACCGACCGGCGCCGTGCCCTCGATGGGGCGCGCTACGTCATCAGCTGCGTTCGCGTCGGCGGGCTGGAGGCCTATGCCGACGATATCGCAATCCCGCTCAAATACGGGATCGACCAATGTGTCGGAGACACCATCTGCGCTGGCGGCATTCTCTACGGCCAGCGCAACATCCCGGTCATTCTGGATTTCTGCAAGGACATCCGCGAGGTTGCCGCGAGCGACGCGAAGTTCCTGAACTACGCCAACCCGATGGCCATGAACACCTGGGCGGCGATCGAATACGGCAAGGTCGATACCGTCGGCCTCTGCCATGGCGTGCAGCACGGCGCCGAGCAGATTGCCGAAGTACTCGGCGCACAGTCGGTTCGCGAACTCGATTATGTCTGTTCCGGCATCAATCACCAGACCTGGTTCATCGACCTGCGGCTGAACGGTCGCAAGATCGGCAAGGATGAACTGGTGGCAGCCTTTGAGGCGCATCCCGTCTATTCGCAGCAGGAGAAGCTTCGCATCGATGTGCTGAAGCGCTTCGGCGTCTATTCCACCGAAAGCAACGGTCACCTTTCGGAATACCTGCCGTGGTACCGCAAGCGTCCGGACGAGATTGCTCGTTGGATCGACATGTCCGACTGGATTCATGGCGAGACGGGCGGTTACCTCCGGTACTCTATCGAGACCCGCAACTGGTTCGAGACCGATTTTCTGCAGTTTCTGGAATCGGCGGGCAAGCCGATCGACCCGACGAGGCGTTCGAACGAGCATGCGAGCCACATCCTGGAGGCGCTGGAGACCGGACGGGTCTATCGTGGCCACTTCAACGTCAAGAACAACGGTGTCATCACGAACCTGCCCGCGGAAGCCATCATCGAGTCGCCCGGTTTCGTCGACCGTTTCGGCATCAACATGGTTTCGGGGATTACGTTACCCGAGGCCTGTGCGGCGACCTGCATGGCCTCGATCAACGTCCAGCGCATGGCGGTCCATGCGGCGATCTCCGGGGATATCGATCTCCTGAAGCTCGCCGTGCTGCATGATCCGCTGGTCGGCGCGGTCGCGACCCCGGAGGAGGTCTGGCAGATGGTCGACGAGATGGTCGTCGCCGGGGCGCGCTGGCTGCCGCAATACGCCTATGCGGTTCCGGCGGCGCGGGAGCGCTTGGCGAACGCCAAGGTCAAGACGCGGGACTGGACGGGGGCGGCACGGCGCGAGGTTCGTTCGCTCGACGAGATCCGGGCGGAAAGAGCTGCAATGAAGAGAGCAGGCTGAGGCGAGAAAAAAGGGCGGCGAGAGGGAGTCGTCGCCTCCGCTTCGGCGAGGTCGGCCAGTGCTTGTTGCACTTGCCACAGAGGGAGGAACGAGACGATGCACTATCGAAAGAAGTTTGGAAGAATAGCCTTGCTGAGCGTCGGCGTGTCGATGTTCGCACTGACGGCAAACGCCTTCGAGACCACGACGCCGCCGGAGCCGCCGGCGTTTCCCGCGGAAGCCAAGGTCACCTATGTGGCGCGGGATTCGATCCTCGAGTTCAAGGCGCTGTCCGGTTACTCGCAGCCGGACTGGGTTTTTGAAAAGTTCGAGAAGGCCGGCAAGCTGCCGCCACTCAAGGACCGGCTGCCGGAGGAGCCGCTGGTCTACAAGGCTGCCAACATGCCGGACGGGATCGGCGTCTACGGCGATACGCTGAGGCACGTGATCGGCGGCCGGCCGGAGGGCTGGAACTACACGGCGGGGCAGAGCCAGGGATGGGGCGGCATCGATATCGGGCTTTCCGAATGCCTGACGCGCACAGCGCCGCTCTTCCAGGTCAATGCCGAGGATACCGAACCGCTGCCGAACCTTGCGAAGAGCTGGGAGTGGTCGAAGGACGGTCACAAGCTGACCATGCATCTGGTCAAGGGTGCCAAATGGTCGGACGGCCATCCGTTCACCGCCGAGGACGTAATGTTCTATTGGGAGGATGCGGTCCTCGATCCGAATGTTTCGCCGCTCGGCGGCGGGGCCTCCCCGGAAGCCTTCGGCGAGGGCACGACGCTCGTCAAGATCGACGATTACACCGTCGAATGGACCTTCAAGGAGGCCTTCCCGAAGCAGTATCTTTACACGATGGCCTATCCGAGTTTCTGCCCCGGCCCGGCGCATGTGCTGAAATCCAAGCACCCGAAATACTCGGATAGCAGCTACGATCAGTTCAAGAACGCCTTCCCACCGGAATACATGAACATGCCGGTGATGGGGGCCTGGGTGCCCGTCGAATATCGTCCGGACGATATCATCGTCATGCGCCGCAATCCCTACTACTGGAAAGTGGACGAGAAGGGCCAGCAACTGCCTTATCTCGACGAAGTGCACTACAAGCTCTCGACCTGGGCCGATCGTGATGTGCAGGCGGTCGCCGGTTCGGGGGATATCTCCAACCTCGAGCAGCCGGAAAACTTCGTGGCGGCGCTGAAGCGGGCTGCGGAGCCGGACGCGCCGGCGCGGCTGGCCTTTGGGCCGCGCCTGATCGGCTATAATCTCCTAATGAACTTCTCGGCGAACGGCTGGGGCAATCCTGACGAGCGCGAGCAGGCTGTGCGGGAGCTCAATCGCAATCCTGAATTCCGCAAGGCCGTGACCTCGGCAATTGACCGCAAGGCGATTGGCGACAGTCTGGTCAAAGGGCCGTTCACGGCGATCTATCCGGGCGGGCTGTCGTCGGGGACGAGTTTCTACGATCGCAATTCCACGGTCTACTATCCCTATGACCTCGCGGCGGCGAAGGCGGCGCTCGAGAAGATCGGCCTCGTCGACACCGACTCTGACGGCATCGTCAATTTCCCTGCCGGTACCGCCGGCGGGCGGAATGTGGAGGTCGTGCTTCTGGTCAACAACGGTTACACGACGGACAAGAGCCTCGCGGAGGGCCTCGTCGGACAGATGGCGAAGCTCGGGATCCGTGTCGTGATCAACGCGCTCGATTCCAACCAGCGTGATGCGGCTCATTATTCCGGCCGGTTCGACTGGGCGGTGCGCCGCAACTCGACGGAGCTTTCCTCCGTGGTGCAGAACACCGAACAGCTGGCACCGGTCGGGCCGCGCACCAGCTGGAATCATCGTGCACCCGAAGGCAAGGAGCTCGACATCATGCCGTTCGAGGTCGAGATGGCTTCGCTGGTCAACCACTTCATTACCTCGCAGGACAATGCCGAGCGGGCGGAACTGATGAAGACGTACCAGAAGGTCTATACCGAGAATCTCTATACGATCGGGCTCACCGAATATCCCGGTGCGCTGATCATCAACAAGCGGTTCTCGAACGTTCCTGCGGGCACACCGATTTACATGTTCAACTGGGCAGAAGACTCCATCATGCGCGAGCGCATGTGGGTCGCGGCCGACCGGCAGGGCAAGTACGAGCTCTATCCGGAGCAGCTGCCGGGCAAGCCGGGCGACGGCGGCCCGATGAACTGACCTTCCTCCCTGAAGCCTTAACCGGCCGCGCGTGAAGCGCGGCCGGGCAGGACGAGGGGTGAGCCGGGGATCGGCGTTGTAACGGAGAGAGTGGAGATGTTGAGATTTCTTCTGACACGGATCGGTTCGGCCGTGCCGGTGCTCCTGATCCTGAGCGTCGTGACCTTTGCGATCATCCAGGCGCCGCCCGGTGATTATGCCGATTACATCCGCTCGCAGCTGATGAACCAGGGCGGCGCGTCCTACGATCAGGCCGAAGCGCAGGCGCAGGCCTACAGGGTCGAGCACGGCCTCGACAAGCCGATGGTCATTCAGTACGTCAACTGGATCTCGGGCATCGTCACCCGTGGCGATTTCGGCTACAGTTTCTACTATAACAAGCCTGTTGCCGATGTCGTCGGCGAAAGGCTGCCGCGGACGCTGACGCTGGCGCTCGTCTGCCATATCCTTGCTTCCCTTTTCGGCATCAGCTTCGGGATATGGGCCGCAACGCGTCAGTATTCCTGGGTCGACAATCTCCTTTCGACGGTCTCCTTCCTCGGCATGACGATCCCGCGCTTTCTGATGGCGCTGGTGCTCGTCTACCTGATGGTCTTCCACTACGACGTCTCGGAAATCGGCAGCTTCTTCTCTCCGCAATATGGCGGGGCGCCCTGGTCCTGGGCAAAGTTCGCCGATCTCGTCAGCCATGTCTGGCCGGTGGTTGCGATCGCCGTCTTCGGCGGGCTCGCCTACAACATGCGCGTCATGCGCGGCAATCTGCTTGATACGCTGAACGCGCAGTATATCGAGACGGCGCGCGCAAAAGGGCTTTCGGAGGGTGCCGTCATCCTGCGGCATGCCGTTCCGAACGCGCTTCATCCGTTGGTGATGTACCAGGGCGTCGTTCTGCCTTACATGCTGACGGGCGAAATCGAGACGGCGATCATCTTCTCGCTGCCAACGGTGGGGCCGGCGATCGTCGGTTCGATGGCGGTCGGCGATGTCTACGTCACTGCGACCTTCATGATGGTGCTCGCAGCGACCTTGATCGTCGGCAACATTATCGCCGACATGCTGCTGGCGCTGCTCGACCCCCGGGTCCGCGAACTGGGGAGGGCATGAGATGGCGACGCTCGAGGAAATCCGGCCAGATCCGGTCGCTGAGGATGCGGTGACCAGAACAGCCGGCAACGAGAGCTATTCGGCCCTGGTCTGGCGCCGCTTCAGACGCTCGCTGACCGGCATGATTGGACTTGTGCTGGTCGCGGTGCTGGTGGTCACGGCGCTGTTTGCCGAATTCTTCTCGCCGATGAACCCGATGGCGACGGATGCGAGCTTCTCGCCACCCCAGACCATCAGTTTCCGGGACAAGGACGGGCGGTTCAGCATCCTGCCGCGGGTCTACGCAATGGCGGAGACCGAGGAACTGGATCCGGTCACCTTCCAGCCGATTGTCGGGCCGGACTACGACAATCCGCACTATCTCGGCTTCTTCGTCAGGGGAAGCGAGTACCGTCTCCTCGGCCTCGTGCCCACGAACCGGCACTTCTTCGGGCCGATCGACGGTGAGCCCGTGCATTTCCTCGGAACCGACAAGTTCGGCCGCGACGTGCTCTCGAGGGCGATCCACGGGTCACGCGTCTCGCTCGCCATTGCGCTCAGCGTGGTTCTGATCGTGACCGTCGTCGGCACCACGGTCGGCCTGGTGTCAGGCTATTTCGGTGGAGCCACTGATGCATGGATCCAGCGCTTCGTCGAGATCGTGCTCGCCTTCCCGCAATTGCCGCTCTATCTCGCACTCACCTCGCTCATCCCCGTCACCGCGCCGACCCATGTCTTCCTCACCTTCGTGGTGGTGGTCATGTCGGCGCTCGGCTGGGCCCAGATGTCGCGGGAGGTTCGCGGCAAGACGCTGGCGCTTGCCCGCGTCGACTATGTCCGCGCGGCAATGGCGATCGGCGCGACGGATCGCCGGATCATCTTCCAGCATATCCTCCCGAACGTGATGAGCCATGTGATCGTGGCGGTCACGCTCCACATTCCGAGCGTGGTGCTGCTCGAGTCCTTCCTGGGCTTCCTCGGATTTGCGGTGAAACCGCCGCTGATCTCCTGGGGCCTGATGCTGCAGGACACCGCGACCTATTCTGTCATCGGTTCCTATCCGTGGATTCTGGCACCGGTCGGCTTCGTGCTCGTGACGGTCTTCGCGTTCAACGCGCTGGGCGACGGCTTGCGTGATGCCGTCGATCCGTACTGAAGGAGGTTGGTCATGGCACTTGCAGCAACCGAGAACCACGCACCGGCAATGCGCTTCGACAGCGCGGAGCGTGCCGACGCCCCGATCATCGATGCGCGCAATATCGGCGTGACCTTCAGGGTCGAGCACGGGACGGTCGAGGCGGTGAAGGACATCTCCTTCCAGCTCTACCGCGGAGAGACCGTCGCGATCGTCGGCGAATCCGGGTCCGGCAAGTCGGTCACGGCCCGCACCGTGATGGGCCTCCTTTCCAGGCGTGCCATAGTGTCGCCGGCAGCAAAGGTCGCCTTTGAGGGCTCCAATATCCTGACATTCTCGCCGCGCGCCCGCCGGGCACTGCGCGGCGACCGGATATCGATGATCTTCCAGGAGCCGATGAGTTCTCTCAACCCGCTCCACACGATCGGCGGCCAGATCGTCGAGGCGATCCGTGTGCATACGAAGGTGGGCCGCAGGGCGGCGGAAGCCCGGGCGCTGGAACTCCTGAAACAGGTGCAGATCCCCGAGCCGGAAGCGCGGCTGAAGCAGTATCCGCACCAGCTCTCCGGTGGGCAGCGGCAGCGCGTCATGATCGCCATGGCGCTTGCCAACGATCCCGATGTGCTGATAGCCGACGAGCCGACGACGGCGCTGGATGTCACTGTCCAGGCCCAGATCCTCAATCTCATCCGAACTCTGCAGCAAGAGCGCGGCATGGCCGTGGTGCTGATCACGCACGACCTGACCATCGTCCGCAAGTTCTCCGACTACGTCTACGTGATGCAGCATGGCGAAATGCGTGAGCACAACACCACAAATCACCTGTTCGAGGCACCCCGCCATCCCTATACGCGGCGCCTGCTCGCCTCCGAACCGCAAGGCGTTGCCATGCCGTTGCCGGCGGATGCCGAGCCGCTGTTGACCGCGAAGGATGTGCGGGTCAGCTTCATGATGCGCCATGGCGGCATCTTCAGGCCCGACCTCAGGGAACTGGTTGCCGTCGACAGTCTCGGTCTGACGCTCCGCCGGCACGAGACACTCGGCATCGTCGGCGAATCCGGTTCCGGCAAGACGACCTTCGGGCAGTCGCTGCTGAGGCTGAACGAGCCGAGCGCCGGCGAGATCCGCTTCGATGGCGAGCGCATCGACGGCCGTTCGCGCAAAGAGATGCGGCCGCTGAGATCACGCATGCAGATCGTATTCCAGGACCCGTTCGCCTCGCTCAATCCGCGCATGACGATCGGACAGATCATCGAGGAAGGACTTATCGTCAACGGGCTCGGGCAAACGCGCGCCGAACGCCTCGACAGGGTCAAGGACGCGCTCGACGCGGCCGGCATGCCGACAGACATCCTGTCGCGCTTCCCGCACGAGTTCTCCGGCGGGCAGCGCCAGCGCATCGCGATCGCCAGGGCGGTGGCCCTCGAACCCGAGTTCATCTTGCTCGACGAGCCGACGTCCGCGCTCGATCTCTCGGTGCAGGCACAGATCATCGAGCTCCTGCGAAACCTCCAGGCGGAGCGGGGTCTCAGCTACCTCTTCATCTCGCATGACCTGAAGGTGGTGCGCGCACTCTGCCACCGCGTCATCGTCATGCAGCACGGGTGGATCGTGGAGGAGGGGCCGGTCGACGAGGTGCTCTCGAACCCGAAAACAGAATACACACGGCGGCTCGTCAGGGCTGCCTTCGATATTGCATGATTTCCCATAGCCGGAGGTAAGACATGGCAGGACATCCCAGGATCACATTCATCGGTGCGGGCTCGACGGTGTTCATGAAGAACATCATCGGCGACGTGCTGCAGCGCCCGGCGCTCGCCGGCGCCACGATCGCGCTGATGGATATCGATCCGCAACGGCTCGAAGAGAGCGCGCTCGTCGTCAACAAGCTCATCGCCACGCTGGGGGTGAAGGCGAAGGCGGAGACCTACAGCGACCAGCGCAAGGCGCTCGCCGGCGCCGATTTCGTCGTCGTCGCCTTCCAGATCGGCGGTTACGAGCCTTGCACCGTCACGGATTTCGAGGTGCCGAAGAAATACGGGCTGCGCCAGACGATCGCCGATACGCTCGGGGTGGGCGGGATCATGCGGGGCCTTAGGACCGTGCCGCACCTCTGGAAGATCTGCGAGGACATGCTTGCGGTCTGCCCCGACGCGATCATGCTGCAATATGTGAACCCGATGGCGATCAATACCTGGGCGATCGCGGAGAGATATCCGGCGATCCGCCAGGTGGGCCTTTGCCATTCGGTACAGGGCACGGCGATGGAGCTCGCCCACGATTTGGACATTCCCTATGAGGAGATTCGCTACCGCTCGGCCGGCATCAACCATATGGCGTTCTTCCTGGAGTTCGAACACCGCCAGGCGGACGGCAGCTATCGAAACCTTTATCCGGAACTGGTGCGCGCCTATCGCGAGGGGCGGGCGCCGAAACCCGGCTGGAACCCGCGCTGCCCGAACAAGGTGCGCTACGAAATGCTGACGCGGCTCGGCTATTTCGTGACCGAGAGTTCCGAGCATTTCGCTGAATATACACCTTATTTCATCAAGGAGGGCCGTGAGGACCTGATCGAGAGGTTCGGCATTCCGCTCGACGAATATCCCAAGCGCTGCGTCGAGCAGATCGAGCGCTGGAAGGGCCAGGCAGAGGCCTACCGCTCGGCCGAGACGATCGAGGTTACCCCGTCGAAGGAGTATGCTTCCTCGATCATCAACTCGGTCTGGACCGGCGAACCCTCGGTCATCTACGGCAATCTGCGCAACAACGGCTGCATCTCCTCGCTGCCGGCCAATTGCGCGGTGGAGGTGCCGTGTCTCGTCGACCGCAGCGGTATCCAGCCGACCGTGGTCGGCGCGCTGCCCCCGCATCTGACGGCACTGATGCGCACCAACATCAATGTCCAGGAACTGACGGTCGCCGCCCTGATGACGGAAAACCGCGAGCACATCTTCCATGCCGCGATGATGGACCCGCACACCGCCGCCGAACTCGACCTCGATCAGATATGGTCGCTCGTCGACGATCTGCTTCTCGCCCACCGGGAATGGCTGCCTGGCTGGACGCAATCGCCGGTCCGGCAGGCGAAGGCGAGCTGAGGCGGCCCGGCTTCGGTCGCATTGCCTGAGCGGTCTGCTTCATGGGCCGCTCAGGCGTCGAGAAGCCAGGAAGGAGATGGTTCCCGAACGGGGAGTTTGTCAGTCGGATCGTGTTGCAGGTCCTGCGTGAGCAATCCGGACGCGGGCGTGACGTATCCCGCAATTCAGCCGCCAGACGTCGCAGCGGTCGCGTGATATTTCCTGGCGATCAATCCCCGCTGCTTTCGTATCAAGGGCCACCTGCGGTTCCCGTTGGACCAGACCTAGGTCCGAGGATGGCCGGACCAATGTCCCGGCGGGCGCGAGGAAACGTCCTACGATTGGCATTCGGGAAGACACGGGGTGGCCACTCGTATAAAAATGGTCGCCAAGGCTCGAGAGGCCAGGATCGGACGGATGTCGAACCCAGTATATCTCCCGTTGAAGGATGACCGCGTGATCATGCGCCGAATGTCTGTTGTCGCCTTTCTCCGACTGGCGGTCATGTTTGCCGCAGTCGTCGCTCCCGTCACGTTCGATTTTTCGTCCTCCGGCATTGCTTTGGCGCCGGCCGAAGCGAGCGCCAAGAACGGGGGCGGTAACGGCGGAGGCAATGGCGGTGGCAATGGTGGAGGAAACGGAGGTGGAAACAGCGGAGGCAATGGACAGGGAAGCGAATCCCGGTCTTCCGGCAAGGCCGATCAGTCCGGCGGGACAGCGGGCCAGGCGCAGACCACTGACGAGGTCGATCCCTCGCTTCCGGCCGTCGGCTTTCGTCACAAGCGCGGCATAACGGAAGCGGTCGTGAACGGGCGATACATCATGAAGGACGCACGCGGACGAACGATTGTGAACCGGCAGGCAACTGCCTCGGACAGACGCCGGATTGAAGCGCTCCTCCAATAATCGATCAGGTCTGGCGGGCGTTGCGCAGCGCCATCGCCGCTTCCGTGCGGTTGGTTACGCCGAGCTTGGCAAGGATCTGCGTCATGTGGTGTTTGACGGTCTTTTCCTGAAGATCGAGTTCGATGGCCACATGCTTGTTGCTCATGCCGACAGCGACCAGTTCAAGCACCTCCATTTCCCGCGGCGTCAGGCTCGCGATGAGCGCGGACTTGCTGGGCATCTCGGTGCGGGCGGAAATCAGCCGGGCCGACAGGGTCGGCGCGACATAGCCTTCTCCCGCTGCAACCGTGCGGATAGCGTCGGCAAGCGTGCGTGCTCCCACGCCCTTCAGGACGTAGCCGACCGCGCCGCGGGCGAGCGCCGTGGTGACATCTTCGCTCGATTCCGAAACGGTGAGCATGACAATCTTCTGCGAGGGCGCGACGCCCAGGACGGCCGGGATTGCGTGGAGGCCGCCGCCCGGCATGGATATGTCCATCAACAGGACGTCCGGCCGCAGCGTCCCGGCTATGCGAACCGCATCCTCGCCGGAACTGCCTTCGGCAACGATCTCGAAACCGTCGAGCTCCGACAGACTCCGTGTCACTCCCTCCCGGAAAAGTGGATGATCGTCCACGACCGCGACCCGTATCCTCGTGTTCATGGCGACTTCGTTTCCTCAATGCTCGTTGTCATGCGCAGGACAGTGCCGGTCTCCGACGAGGTGATTTCGAATGTTCCGCCGAGACTTTCGACCCGTTCGCGCAAGCCTGCAAGACCGAGACTGCTTGGTCGCACTTGGGTCAGGTCGAAACCGGACCCGCCGTCGGTTACTTCGACGATCACGATGCCGCCCTCGCTACGTTGGCAAACGGCCTGCCCGATGCCGCCAGCATGGCGGTAGGCGTTGTTCAATCCCTCCTGCACGAAGCGATAGATGCAGATCTTGGCGGCAGGGGAAAGGTGCTCAGGCGGTGCCGAAACCGACAAGTTTACCGATGTTCCGGTCCGCATCCGATGGGCGCGGATGGCTTCCTGCAATATATCGGGGAGGCTTGCCCCTTCGATCTGCGGCAGCACGAGGCCGCTGCAGATCGTCCGGATCTCCTGCATGGCCTCATCGAGGCTGGCTTTGATCGCGACGATTTCGTTCCGGCTCGTCTCATCCGACCTGGTCGATCTTCGCAGGGCCTCACCGTCGAGGCGGAGCGCAGCATAGGCAAGAAGTTGGGCCGGGCCATCATGCAGATCTGCCCCGATGCGGCGAAGGTACCCTTCGTTGAGCGTCGTCGCGCGCTGTGTGGCGCGCTGCACGCGGTCCCGCAAGGCTTCGTTCTGCGACAACGAATGGGAAAGCTCCTCGACGCGTTGCTTCAAATCATGACGCTGACGCTCGATCGTCCTGCTTCCGCGAAGAACGATCGCCGACAGCAGGACGAAGAAAACAAAGGTAAAGGCGGCAACGGCGAACCAGGTGTGCAACCTTGTCCGGAGAAGGCTTTGCTGGAATTCTCCCGCCGCTTCGTGGAATTCGGAAACGGCCACGACCTGTCCGGACCACGGCTGCAGGACCGGATTATAAACCTTGAGAACAGGCAGCGCCGGCCCGTTCCGGTCGTTTTCCGCTCCCGAGGCCGCGAACCGCGCGACCATCTGGCCGGAAAAGGCTGTCTCCAGCATATCGTCGAGGGCGTGCTTGGTTCCGGTAACGGCCGGGTCGTTTGCATACAAGACCGTTCCATCCGATCGCCAGAGGCGGAAAAGAAGAAGGCGATCGCCAAGTGCGCCTTGCCCGAGCGTCTCATCCAGGGCGCGTGTCGTCGTATCGTCGAGCACTTCGCTGCGCTGCATGTCCGGAAGGAGCGGCGCGATCACGCTGTCGACGTAAAGTGCCGTCGTGGCCGCCGCATTGCTGGTGACGGTATCCTCGACCCGGTTCGAAACGAAGGCGCCGATCAGCGCCATGGCGCATACCGAAACAGCGCCGCCCATGCTGAGGAACTGCATGGCAAGCGACTGGGAATTCCAACGGGAGATGAGATTGCTGATGCGCACCGGATGATCGAGTCGAGTGCCGAAAAATGCGGCAAAATGGTCGTTCGAGGTTAGGGGAGGCGGCTCCGACTGGCAAGACCTCTTCCTCTTTTCCGCCCCTCATACCGGCGCTTCCGGACCTTTGATCGGGTAGATCCCCGGACTTAGGTCCGAGCCAAGGTGGAATTGGACGGGGGACGGTACCGCGCCGGCACGGCGGCGACTAGTCTTTCCGGATCGGTTCGTGCCTCCTCAAGGGGAACTGAACTATGTGATGAACTCGAGGATATACCCAATGGCTATCAACAACACGATCGTCCGGAGTGTTCTTGCACTCAGCCTGGCAGCGGCCCCTGCCGCTGTCGGCATGACGGGGTTTGCGACCGTTGCCTTTGCAAAGGGCGGCAACGGGGGCGGTAACGGCGGCGGCGGCAATGGAGGTGGCAATGGCGGGGGACATGGCGGTGGCAGCGGTAAGTCCTCGTCCGGGCACTCGGGCGAACATGGCAAGTCCATGGAAAAAATGCAGCGCACCTCCAAGGTGTCCATCACCAGCGACGTGGCGAGAACGCCCGGGCTGCGGTCTCTCAACCGCAATTATCACGCCTACCTCAACTCGAACGATCCGCGCATGACGGCGGTCGCCGCCTATGCACTTGCCTACGCAGAGTTCGAGGCGGCGAATGGTGTCGATGCAATCCCGACCGATCCGGAATTGAGTGATGAAGCACTTCGCGAAGCACTTGCCGGCTTTGCCAAGGACGGGGTTGTGACGGATGCGACGCTCGATGAGGCAAAATCCATCCTCGGCGTGGGTCCCGAAGTCGGAAAGATCGATGAGATCCGAGATTCGCTTGCATCCGACGAGAGTGATCTGGAATCTGTTGAGTAACGGCAATGCAGCAACCGCGCGCCTGCGGTTGCCGCAGCTACTTACGTCAGCGGCGGGATAGTCGGGACGGGCGGTGGAAAGGCTGATTGCGCCATGCGATCGAGCGCAGTTCCGCCGTTTGTTCGATTTGCGGGCGCTATCGACATGTTTGGATCAGGTGTCGATAGAGCTGATTTCTCGACACATCGGCCCCAGATGGCGTCAGTCGGGGGGTAATCCCTCCCGCGAATAAGGGGCTTCAACAGTGGAATTTTCTCGGCAGGATGCTCGAGGAGATTTTGATGAAGAGGAGCCGATTTACCGAAGCCCAGATCATGGCTGTGTTGCGCCAGGGGAAGGCGGAGTGCCCGTACCTGAGCTTTGCCGGGAGCATGGCATCAACAGTGCCAGTTTTTACAAGTGGCGGGCGAAGTATGGGGGCATGGATGCCTCGATGATGAGCCAGATGAAGGCTCTTGAGGACGAGAACCGCCGATTGAAGCGGATGTATGCCGATTTGAGCATGCAGGCCGATCTGCTGAAGGAGGCTCTCGGAAAAAATGACGCCATCTCAGCGCCGAGAGCTGGCCGAGAAAGCAGTGGCACAACGCGGCGTGAGTATCGCGCTGGCATGCAGGACATTTGGTGTCAGCGAGACGTGTTTTCGGTATAGCCCAAAGCGCAATGTCGATAATGATGAGATCGCCGATCTGTTGCTCGGGCTTGTGAAGGTGAAGAAGACCTGGGGTTTCGGCCTCTGCTTCCTGCATATGCGCAATGTCCAGGGTCATCGCTGGAACCACAAACTGGAAAATTCAGTGCAAAGATAGCTCGCCAAAACGGCGGGGTCGGCGGTTTGTATCCCGTCAACTGCAAAAAAACGATTGGCGAATAGCGCGGTCGCCGTCTCACCCGTCCGTCCGTCGCGACAGTTCACGCGCGAGATCCAAGAATGCGCGCACTCCGGCGGACAGATTTCGGCGCCCTGGATAGTAGAGACAAAGCCCGGGGTAGGGAGGTGTCCAGTCTTCCAGCACCCGCAGAAGACGGCCCGCCTCGATGTCCGCAAGTACTTCCTGCTCCATGGTGTAGCCCAAGCCGGTGCCCTCCAGCACTGCAGTTCTCACAAGGCTCGCTTCATCAAGCGTGATGGGCCCCCGAACATCGACGTGGACCGGTTGGTCGTCTTTCTCAAATCGCCATCGAAATAGGGATCCATCGGGCAGGCGAATGCGAATGCATCTGTGATGGAGGAGATCCGGTGGAACCATCGGTTTCGGATGTCGCTGGAAATAGTCTGGAGAACCGACAACCGCATGTCGCTGCGGGCGGCCGAGCGAAACGGCAATCATGTCGCTGGGGACGAGGCCGGCCACTCTCACGCCCAGATCAAACCCATCGTTGACGATGTCGACCATTTTTCCTTCCGTGACCAGATCGACATTCATCTCAGGATAGCTACGCAGGAATTTCAGTACGAGCGGTGAGATTATCGTGCGGGCCGCAAACGGCGCTGCGTTAATCCTGATCGTACCCGACGGCGTTTCGCTCTGCGAGCGGACTGATTCCAGCGCAGCATAGATATCCTGGAGCGAGGGCGCGACCTGTTGCATGTACAGCCTGCCAGCATCGGTCAGCGACACGCTTCGCGTTGTCCGGTTGAACAGTCGCACGCCGAGTCCTGCTTCGAGCCGGTTAACCGTGTGGCTGAGCGCGGTTGTCGACATGCCAAGATCGACAGCCGCTGCGCGGAATGTGCCGCGCCGGACAATTGCCACGACTGCCTCTAGTTCCTTGAGACTGGCCTGTTCCATTGTCCCGTTCCATTCAACATCGCGTACCGAATTATCCCACTTATCCCTGTAATGGTCGAGAGTTACATATTCGACCAGATCACCAGGAGAAACAGATGGATATGCCCAGAGTCGTTCAAGAGTATTTCGCAGCCGACAGCCGGAATGATGCAGATGCGCTATTAAACACCTTTTCGGCTGAAGCCGTAGTGGAGGATGAACACACCCGCCATCGAGGTTACGTCGCGATCCGAAAGTGGTGGACGGCTGCGAAAGAGGTTTCTCACTTTGTCGCCGAGCCATTGGAGTCCGCAGTTGACGGCGACAATGTATCTGTTCGAGCCAGAGTGACCGGCCAGTTTCCCGGTAGCCCGGTGACGCTCACCCACACGTTCACCGTCGAGGGCGAAAAGATCGTCAGGCTGGAGATCAAGTGATGGCCGACTTTCTCAACCTGAAAGGCAAGCGCGCTCTCATTACGGCAGGGACCAAAGGCACTGGCGCGGCGACCGTAAACGTGTTCCGGGAGCTTGGCGCACAAGTGCTGACGACGGCACGGACGCGTCCCGGAGATTTGTCGGAAGACCTGTTCGTTGAGGCCGATCTGACGACCGAGGAAGGAACTGCATTGGTGGCGGAGGCCGCGCGTCAACGTCTTGGTGGTGTCGACGTCATCGTTCACATGCTGGGCGGCTCGTCAGCCGGCGGTGGGGGCTTTTCTGCGCTGACTGATGACGATTGGCACAAGGAATTGTCCATCAATCTTTTTCCTGCTGTCAGGCTGGATCGATTGCTTGTTCCGGACATGGTCGCGCGCAGAAGCGGTGTGGTCGTGCACGTCACATCGATCCAGCGGGTCCTGCCGCTTCCCGAATCGACGACGGCTTATGCGGCCGCCAAGGCAGCGCTTTCGACCTATAGCAAGGCAATGTCGAAGGAAGTCTCGCCCAAAGGCGTGCGCGTCGTTCGGGTGTCGCCCGGCTGGATTGAAACGGAAGCTTCGGTCCACCTTGCCGAGCGCTTGGCAAAGCAGGCTGGAACGGACCTTGAAGGCGGAAAGAAGCTCATCATGGACGGGTTGGGCGGCATCCCCCTAGGTCGTCCGGCGAAACCGGAAGAGGTCGCCAATCTGATCGCCTTCCTCGCTTCGGGCCGCGCTGCGTCGATTACCGGTACCGAATATGCGATCGATGGGGGCACTGTGCCGACCGCGTAAGCCGGAACCCCATAACAATCGGCAGCAAGCTGTCCAAATATACCGGGCCGGCTCTGCCGACCTGCCGCGTAAGACTTTGGTCTTACGACCAATCGTGGGCTTGGCAGCTCCCTTGGGCAGACTAGTGTGGCCATGCTGCGGGGAGGAGACCGTATTTGTGAGGAGCGGTTATACGGCCGACGACGCATGCTCGTCCGGTCCTGCGGCGTGGTGGAGGAGTTCAGGCACCGATGATGTCTGAAAGCAGAGGGAGGACCATTCATGACGGACAAGTCGTCCAATGCCTATTGGGCAGCGAATATTCGCATTATCTACATATGTCTGGCCATCTGGGCGATTGTATCTTACGGATTCGGCATCCTGCTGCGTCCCATGCTGTCCGGTATAGCCGTCGGCGGCACTGACCTTGGTTTCTGGTTCGCCCAGCAAGGTTCGATCATCGTCTTTATCGCGCTGATTTTCTATTACGCGATGTACATGAACAAGATCGACCGCGAATTCGGCGTCGACGAGCAGTAAGGCGGACATTCCTTATGGATCAGTATACCCTTAATCTCTTGATTGTGGGCGCCTCCTTTGCGCTCTACATCGGTATCGCAATCTGGAGCCGCGCCGGCTCCACTGCTGAATTCTACGCCGCAAACCGCGGCGTTCATCCTGTGCTGAACGGCATGGCGACTGCTGCGGACTGGATGTCTGCGGCTTCGTTCATCTCCATGGCTGGCCTGATCGCGGGCGTTGGATATGCCAACTCCACCTACCTGATGGGCTGGACCGGCGGCTACGTACTGCTCGCACTGCTGCTGGCGCCTTACCTGCGCAAGTTCGGCAAGTATACCGTGCCGCAATTCATCGGCGACCGTTTCTACAGCCAGAGCGCGCGACTTGTCGCGGTCATCTGCCTGATCATCATCTCGACGACCTATGTTATCGGCCAGATGACCGGGGCCGGCGTCGCATTCTCGCGCTTTCTGGAAGTCGAGGCCTCGACCGGTCTTTGGATCGCCGCGGCCGTCGTCTTCGCCTATGCGGTTCTCGGCGGCATGAAGGGCATCACCTACACGCAGGTTGCCCAGTATGTCGTGCTGATCATCGCCTACACGATCCCTGCCATCTTTATCTCGATGCAACTGACAGGCAATCCGCTGCCATGGCTCGGCCTGTTCTCGACGCATACCGAATCGGGCCTGCCACTGCTGCAGAAGCTTGACCAGGTCGTCACCGACCTTGGCTTCAACGCCTATACCGCGCAGGGCTCCATGCTGAACATGACCCTGTTCACGCTGTCGCTGATGATCGGTACCGCCGGTCTGCCGCACGTCATCATCCGCTTCTTCACTGTTCCCAAGGTCTCCGACGCACGTTGGTCGGCCGGCTGGGCGCTGGTCTTCATCGCGCTGCTTTACCTGACGGCTCCGGCTGTCGGCGCCATGGCACGCCTGAACATCATCGACACCATCTTCCCCAATGGTCCGAGTGCCGAGGCTGTCCTCTATGAAGAGCGCCCTGATTGGATGAAGACTTGGGAAGTCACCGGCCTGCTGAAGTTCGAAGACAAGAACGGCGACGGCCGCATCCAGTACTACAACGACAAGGCTGCAGGCTTCACCGAAACGGCGACACAGCGTGGCTGGGCCGGCAACGAACTGGATATCAACAATGACATCCTCGTTCTCGCCAACCCGGAAATCGCACAGCTCCCCGGCTGGGTCATCGGCCTCATCGCGGCCGGCGGTCTTGCTGCCGCTCTGTCCACGGCAGCCGGTCTTCTGCTGGCGATCTCTTCCTCGATCAGCCACGACCTGATCAAGGACTGGCTCGTCCCGGGCATCTCCGAAAAGAACGAGCTCATGGTCGCTCGTATCGCGATGGCCGGCGCGATCTTGGTCGCAACCTTGCTGGGCCTCAACCCGCCGGGCTTCGCCGCTCAGACCGTGGCCTTGGCCTTCGGCCTTGCCGCAGCGAGCATCTTCCCGGTTCTGATGATGGGCATCTTCTCGAAGCGCATCAACTCGGCCGGCGCGACCATCGGCATGCTCGTCGGTTTGATCGTGACCTGCCTCTATCTGTTCACCTATCTCGGCTGGTTCTTCATCGCCGGCACGAACATGCTGGAGAACGTACCTGCCAACTACCTGTTCGGCATCCCGCCGGCGGCCTTTGGTCCGATCGGTGCACTGCTGAACTTTGCGACGGCCTACATCGTGTCGATGATCACTGCAGCACCGCCGGCTCACGTACAGGAACTGGTGGAATCGATCCGCGTACCGCGTGGCGCGGGTCAGGCAACCGGTCACTGAGATCGCATAGACAAATGGACGGGCGGCGAAAGCCGCCCGTTCACTTTCCTCAACCAAGGTTCGACCGCACGACCGGTCCGTTGGGGTCCTGATGGCTGCAGCCACCTCTGATATCCTGAAGTTTCTCGAGACCGTTCACCCCTACGACAGCCTGCCGCGCGCAGAACTGGAGCGTGTCGCAGGATGCTTCGTCTGCAAGAAGTTGACAGCCGGTACGGAAGTGTATGCCCACGGTGAGCTGCTACCCGGCCTTTTCCTGGTGATGGACGGCAGCGTCGAGGTCAGGGATTCGTCCGGCACCGTCATCTCGCAGCTTTCCGCCCGCAATTCCTTCGGTGAGCGTGGACTGATGGTCGATGGGTTCGCCATGACCAGCGCACGCGCGCTGACAGATCTTCTCTTGCTGCTACTGCCGGCGTACGAATTCAAGCGGTTGATAAGCGAGCAGCCGGTCTACGCCCGGTTCTTCACCCGCGGTCGGGTCGCCGACGTCAGGCGTAGCGAAATGGCGCTGCGCAAGATCGGCGACCTCATGTCTAAGCCCGCGCTCGTCTGTTCCCCTGAAGATAGTGTCCGTCAAGCCGCCGAACTCATGCGGGACCGGAAGGTCTCCAGCCTCGGAGTGGTGGAGAAGGATCGTCTTGTCGGCCTCATCACCACCCGTGACCTCGCGTCTCGGGTCGTCGCCGAGGGCCTTGATCCGGCGACGACGCCCGTCTCGGCCGTGATGACGCGGCAGCCGCTTGGGCTGACCGAAGATGCTCTCGGTTCGGATGTGCTCAATTTCATGCTGGAGCATCGCGTCGGACACTTGCCGGTGGTGGACGGCGACCGCTTGGTGGGGATCGTCACGCAGACGGACCTGACCCGCTTTCAGGCGACGACGTCGGCTCTGATGATCGGCGAGATCGCTGCCGCCGAACACGTGACCGAATTGCGCCAGATTACGGACCGCGTTCCTCAACTCCTGGTGCAGTTGGTCGGCGGGAACCAGGCGCACGAGGTGGTGACACGCCTGATTACGGATGTTGCGGACGCCGTGACCCGTCGTCTGATCGTGCTCGCCGAACGCGAGCTTGGTCCGCCGCCTGTGCCCTATCTCTGGCTTGCCTGCGGCAGCCAGGGACGCCAGGAGCAGACGGGCGTCAGCGACCAGGACAATTGTATCTTTATCGACGACAGCTTCGTCGAGAGTCAGCGGCCGTGGTTTGAAAAGCTTGCCCGCCGGGTCAGCGACGGTCTCGATGCGTGCGGTTATGTCTATTGCCCCGGTGACATGATGGCGACCAATCCACGCTGGTGCCAGCCGGTGCATGTATGGCGGGGCTATTTCTTCGGCTGGGTCGAGGCCCCGGAACCCATGGCGCAGATGCTCGCCAGCGTCATGTTTGACTTAAGACCCATAGCCGGCACGGGAACGCTGTTCCGCGATCTGCAGGCGGAGGTTCTCGACAAGGCCAGTCGCAATTCGATCTTCGTCGCCCATATGGTCAGCAATTCCCTCAAGCACGCGCCCCCCCTCGGCCTTCTGCGTGGCTTTGCTACGATCCGCAGCGGGGATCATCGCAACCATATCGACATGAAGCACAACGGCGTCGTGCCAGTCGTCGATCTGGGGCGGGTCTACAGCCTCATGGCGCGATTACCGCCGGTCAACACGCGTGCTAGGCTGCTGGCGGCCGAGGCAAGCGGCGTCATCTCCAATGCGGGTGCACGCGACTTGATTGCCGCCTATGATCTGATCGCCGAAATGAGGCTGCGTAATCAGAAGAACCAGGTAAAGGCGGGGCTCAAACCGGACAACTATCTCGCTCCTTACGACTACGGAGACTTCGAGCGCTCCCATCTGCGGGATGCGTTCGTCGTTGTCAGAACAATGCAATCGGCGCTCGCCAACAGCGGACGAGCGCCCGCATAAAGGATGAAATGTAGTGTTTTTCGAGTTGATTGCGGCTGTCGTGGCAGGTGTGGCCGTGGCCGGTGTTGCAATGGGGTTGCGATGGATCAGCCGTGGCCTCCTGCCGAAATGGATCGTGCCTGCGGCGGCGGGTCTCGGCATGCTGAGCTATGCGATCTGGAGCGAGTACAGCTGGTTCGAGCGGAATGTGGCAACGCAGCCCGCCGGAGTGATCGTCGCCTGGAACAATGAGCAACGCTCTTTCTTGAGGCCGTGGTCCTACTATCGTCCGGTGGTCACGCGATACAGCGCCGTCGACACGAGGACCGTGCAGCGCCATCCCAACCTGCCCGATCAGGTGATGGTCGATCTCTTGCTCGCGGCCCGCTGGCAACCGACTGCGCGGATCAAGGTCCTGTTTGACTGCGCCGGCGGCCGGCGAGCGGATCTCATGGGCAAGGATGTGAAGGTTGCCGAAGACGGCACGATCACCGGAGTGACCTGGACGGACCTGCCGCCTGGCGATCGACTTCTGGGCATCGCCTGCAAACGGAGTTGATACAGCAGTGATCATGAGAATCGGACTTCGCGGCCGCGTTCTTCTCTTCTTCGTCGCCATCGCCCTCGGCTCGGTTGCGGCGCTCGGGATCGGCCTGTGGTTCGGATATCACCGGCAGGGCAGCGCCGATATGCTCAATGCCTTTGTCCAGGTCGCGGTGGTCGCCGTCTTCGGTATCATTGCGCTCGTTGCCGGCGTTTGGTTCCTGTTCGATACCTATCTGGCGCGTCCCATGGAGCAACTGGCCTGGGCCCTGCGGGTGCGCACGCATGCGGATGTGGCGCACGAGATTGACGCGGCTCAGGCTCGGTATTTGGGTGATCTGGCTGAGGCCGCAGCCTCGGCCACGGAGACGCTTTCGAAGAGCCGCAATTCACTTGCCGAGACAGTGGCGCGGGAAACGGCCCAACTTGCCTCGGACAAGAACAAGCTCGAACATCTACTATCCGATGTGCCGCCCGCTGTGCTCCTGTGCACCGGTCGGCATCACATCGTCTTCTATAACGGTGTGGCCCATCGGATGTTGTCCGGGCCGAAAACCCCCGTCTGCCTCGGAAAGAACCTCTTCGACTACCTGAACGATGGTGCCATTCGCCAGGTGCATCAGCGCCTGCTCGAATCGGCGCTGCCGGGCTCCATCGTTGAGTTCGTCTGCAACAGCCCCTGCGGCTCCAGGCGCCTGGCCGGGCGGATGCGGCTTGCCCGCGACAATGGCGGGGATGCCGCCGCTTATGTCATGACGCTGCGCGATGTAACGGGAGAGATCGAAGCCTATGCGCGGCGCGACGTGTTGCTGAGCGAGATCTTCGATCGTGTTCGCCCGACCGTCAGCGCGCTCGCGGCTCGAATTGGGGCCGATGACAACGCAACACCTTCGCTGGCAGCGATGAAGGATGAAATCGAGCAGCTTGATGCGACCCTTGCCGATCTCGCGAGCCGGTTCGACAACTGTCGTGCCGATGGCTGGCCAATGGCTCCGGTCGACGCCCGCGAATTCGCGGCGAGCCTTCGCAGGCTGCTGTCGTCTGCAGATATTCCCCTTGATGTTGAGGCAAGTGCGCTCACGGTCCGCTGCAATGCCTTCGACATGGTCTCGTTGCTTGCCCATATAGCCCAGAAGGTAGCGGCCGAGGCCGATGCTCGGAACCTTCGGCTGGTAATACGCGAGGCTGGCGATGCAGCCGAGATCCGTCTTGGCTGGCAGGGGCGAGCGCTCACCGAGACCGAGCTGGAGCGTTGGCTGGCCGAACCGGTCGATGGCAGCCCCGGCGGGCTCTCGGCAAATGCGATCCTGGCCGCGCATGCGACGACGCTTGCGCCGGGGGGGAAGGAACAAAATGCCTCGGTCAGCGTCTTTCTGCGACCGATCCAGCAGCTCGAAGCGACACCCGCCGACACGCCCTTCTCGGTGGTCTATGATTTTGATCTGCTGTCGCGCGCGCAGTCGGAGAGGATGGCAGAGTCACGCCTTGACGACCTGGCCTACGTTGTCTTCGATACCGAGACGACCGGTCTTTTCCCGGAACGCGGCGACGAGATCGTCCAAATTGCCGCCGTGCGGATTGTCAACGGGAAGCGCGTGCCTGGCGAGACCCTCGATCTGCTCGTCAATCCCGGACGCTCCATCCCGCGGGCGTCTTCAGCCATTCATGGTGTGACCGATGCCATGGTCGTCGATGCAGTAAGCGTGCAGGAAGCGGTCGAGCGATTTCACACTTTCGCCCACGACGCCGTGATCGTCGCTCACAATGCGCCCTTCGACATGGCCTTTCTTTGGCGACGGGAAGCGGAGCTTGGTGTCCGATTCGTCAATCCGATCCTCGACACTGTGCTACTCTCCGCAGCGGTCTTCGGGCTCAGCGAAAACCATACGCTTGACGATCTGGTGAACCGGCTCGGAGTCGACCTACCCCAGAACCAGCGCCATACGGCAATGGGCGACACCTTGGCCACGGCTGAGGTTTTCATCAAACTGAAGCGGATTTTGCAGGCAAAGGGTATGGATCGTCTCAGCGAGGTGCTGTCGGAGGTAAAGCGCTATGACAGACTCTTGCAGCAGAACAGCCAGAGGTAGTGCTCTGATTTGCCTCTTCCCTCAGGCTGGGAACAAGGGTTCGCTGAACATCAGTGATTGAAGGCGTTCGCTTGCGTTTGGCTCGCGTCACAAGCCGCACCTATTTCGCCAAGATGCCGCTCTTGAACGGACCGAACCCGCAGCAAGGGAGTTCGAGCGCACATAGTCCTTAAATTCGCAGCCTTGGAAATGCGTGGCGTCCTTCCAGTCAAGGCTGCATCTTCGCATGCGGATCGCACCGGACGAGGGTCCTGCAGTCGGGGATCGGCTTGTCCTGCTGCCAGCGGCAAGCTGAGAGATTAGCCAGAGATCCCTGCCGTTGGAAGCCTATCTCCATCGGGAGCCAGATCTGGAATGGAGCCCCAATCGAAGTCGAAGGCTTCGCGCGGCGCTGCCTCGATATCGATATCGCCCAGGGCTCTGCGAATGTACGCTATTGGCATCAGGCACAGAAAGACGGAGGACTTGGACCATACTGACCGCAATCTATATCAAGATATTGGTCAATGGCCCGCTTGTAGTCCCAACCAGCGCTACTCACCTATCAGGCCATCAAACACTTCCAACATCGCATCACTGATGGCCTTGCCGAGCGCGGCCGCGGTATTCGCAAGCGCCTCCTCGTCCATATCACGAGCGGCCATTGCAAAAGCGGCTCCCTCGGACGTTACGATCTCCTGCGCCCGCTCGATTGCCCACAAGGCGAAGTCGCTACGGTTGCTGATTTCTACGGTTTCCATGTTTGCTCCCGATTTGTTCAGGGTAATGGCATACACCGATTTGCCGGACAATGCAGTCTGGAGAGTTCGTCTTGAGATGAGCGTGAGAAGCGGGTGACGCGGCAGTTCGATTTACTTGTTTCAAACGAGGCGGCCTCCGCGAAGGCGGCTCCAACAGCTACGGCGTCCTGCGCATGCCCCAGCGATGTCTGCTTTCAGAAAGGTGAAATGTCGCCTCAATGGCGGAGTCGGCGGGCAAACCTGCCATCGCTCTGACGATCGGGCATTGGTTGTCCCGAAGCTGCGCTGTGCAAAGCAAATGTAAAAGCGATTTTGCAAACCCTTCGTTGAAAGCGGCGGAGGCTTTTGGCACTGTGGC
>UEGQ01000029.1 GCA_900466005.1 Hyphomicrobiales bacterium | reverse complement strand
GCCCACCTCGGATGCGTACGGTGCACCACCTCCCCTTCCCGCTGGATCCGGCCGTTGATCGCCATCATGCTGGCACCGAGCACCACGCGGCGTGACCGCTCGAAGAGTTTCGGCCAGACGACGAGGTTCGCCACGCCGGTCTCGTCCTCGATGGTGATGAACATCACACCCTTCGCCGATCCCGGCCGCTGGCGCACCAGCACCAGTCCGGCTGTCATCAGCCATTGTCCGTCACGTGCTCTCATCGCCTCGGCGCAGGTGACGATCTGCCGTTTGGCGAAGTCATGCCGCAAGAAGCTCAGCGGGTGTTGGCGGAGTGTGAGGCCGGTGTGGCTGTAATCCTCGACGACGTTGTGACCTTCGGTCATCTGTCTGAGCTCGACTTCCGGCTCCTGCTGTTCGGCGACGGCTCGTGCCTCCCGTTCCGCCGCGGCGGTGAAGAGCGGAAGCGGCTCGTCGCGAAGTGCCTTGATCGCCCAGAGCGCGTCCCGCCGCTTGAGGGCCAGTGACGGCAGGAAGGCATCGGCTTCAGCCAGCTCGACGAGCGAGGCGACCGGCACACCGGAACGCCGCCAAAGGTCGTCGACCGATGCGAAGGGCTCGTCAGCGCGCGCGGCGACAATCCGCGCCGCGTCGGCCGTCGCCAGGCCGCGCACCAGACGCATGCCGAGCCGGACCGCATGGCGGCCGGTATCATCGATCGGCTCGAGCGTGCAGTCCCATCGCGAATGGTTGATACAGACGGGACGAACCTCGACGCCATGCCGCCGCGCATCAGCGACGATCTGCGCAGGGGCATAGAAGCCCATCGGCTGCGAATTGAGAAGTGCCGCGCAGAAGACATCGGGAAAATGGCATTTCACGTAGTTGGAAGCATAGGCGATGAGCGCAAAGGACGCCGCGTGGCTTTCGGGAAAGCCGTAGGAGCCGAAGCCCTCGAGTTGGCTGAAGGTCTTTTCCGCGAATTCCGGCGCATAGCCGTTCCGGATCATTCCCGAAACGAGCTTGTCCTTGAACTTCGAGACACCGCCTGTGAACTTGAAGGTCGCCATGGATTTGCGCAACTGGTCGGCTTCGCCGCCGGTGAACCCGGCGCAGACCATCGCCACCTTCATCGCCGACTCCTGAAACAACGGCACCCCCAAGGTCTTGTGCAGGACCGCCTCCAGTTCGGGTGTCGGGTACTCGACCTTCTCCTTGCCCTCGCGGCGGCGCAGATAGGGATGCACCATATCGCCCTGGATCGGGCCGGGGCGGACGATCGCCACCTGGATCACGAGGTCGTAGAAGGTCCTCGGCTTCATGCGTGGCAGCATCGACATCTGGGCCCGGCTTTCAATCTGGAAGGTGCCGAGCGTGTCGGCCTTGCGGATCATCGCATAGGTCGGCGGGTCCTCCTGGGGAATGGTCGCGAGGTCGAGTTCCTGATGCTTGTGCTCGGAGATCAGGGCGAAGGCCTTGGCCATGCAGGTCAGCATGCCGAGCGCCAGCACGTCGACCTTCATGAACTTCAGGGCTTCGATATCGTCCTTGTCCCATTCGATCACCTGCCGGTCGGCCATCGTCGCCGGCTCAATCGGTACCAGGTCGTCGAGCCTCTCATGGGTGAGCACGAAGCCCCCTGGATGCTGGCTGAGATGGCGCGGCGTTCCCATCAACTGCCGCGCAAGCTTCAGGGTGAGGGCGAGACGACGGTCGTCCGGATTGAGGCCGAGGTCGCGCAGCTGCTGCTCGCCGACTTCATCGGACCAGGACCACAGGCCGGAAGAGAGCGCCTTGATCAGATCCTCGGGCAGGCCGAGCGCCTTGCCGACGTCGCGAATGGCGCCCTTGGCGCGATAGCGGATAACGGTCGAGCAAAGAGCGGCCTTGTCATGGCCGTAGGTCTTGTAGATCCACTGGATCACTTCCTCGCGGCGCTCATGCTCGAAATCGACGTCGATGTCGGGCGGCTCGTCACGCTCCTGGGAGACGAACCGCTCGAAGAGGAGGTCATTGGTATCGGGATCGATCGAAGTGATGCCGAGCACGTAGCAGACGGCCGAGTTGGCGGCCGAACCCCTGCCCTGGCGGAGAATGCCTTGCGACCTGGCATATCGAACGATCGAGAAGACGGTGAGGAAGTAGGGCGCGTATTTCATGGTCTCGATCAGCGCGAGCTCATGGCGGATCGTCTTCTCGACATGTGCCGGCAAACCTTCCGGGTAGCGCGTCTTCACGCCCTCCCAGGTGTAGTGTTCCAGCGACTGCTGGGCGGTCAGGCCCGGGATCAGCGCCTCCTCGGGGTATTGGTAGACGAGCTCCTCGAGCGAGAACTTGCAGCGCTCGACAATCTCCATCGTTCGCTTGAGCGCTTCCGGATAGAGAGGAAAGAGCCGCGCCATCTCGTCGGGCGGTTTCAGGTAGCGGTCTGCGTGTCGCTCCCGCTCGAAGCCGACATCGTCGATGGTGGTTCCTGTCCGGATGCAGGTGAGGACATCCTGCAGCTGCCTGCGTGCCGGCTCATGGAACAGCACGTCGTTGGTGACGACGGTTTTCACGCGATGCCTTGCCGCCAGGTTCGAGAGCTCATGCAGCCGCAACTGATCATTGGGACGGCGGCGCAGGAAGAGTGAGACATAGGCGCGGTCACCAAAGATCTCGGCCATTTTCCTGAGCTGCACGGAGCAGGTCTCATCGGCCAGGTCCGGCACGAGGACGCCGATCAGGCCGTCGGCGTAGAGAGCGACGTCATCGAGATGGAGGATGCAGTTCGCCTTCCCGCCCCTCGCCTTGCCCAAGGTCAGCAGCCGCGTCAGTCGCGAATAGGCGGCACGATCGGTCGGATAGACGAGGATCGACATGCCGTCGGCCAGGTCGAGCCGGCAGCCGACGACAAGTCGCACGCCCGTTGCCCGCGACGCCTCCAGGGCACGCACGATACCGGCAAGGCTATTGCGATCGACGATACCGAGCGCCTCGATGCCGAGCAGTTTTGCCGTCGCGAACAGTTGCTCGGCGGAGCTTGCGCCCCTGAGAAAGGAAAAATGCGTCGTCACCTGAAGCTCGGCGTAGCGCATCATGCAAAGATCCCATGCAGGAACCAGTCGTGCGAGCCGGTTTGCGTATCGACGCCATCACCGGATCGGAAGATCCAGAAACGCTCGCCCACCTCGTCCTCGACGACGAAATAGTCGCGCACCGCGACCCATTCGGCGCTTCGTTTCCACCACTCGCCGAAGATGCGCTCCGGGCCGTCGGCCCGCTTCACGCGGCGGCGCTTGCCGCGCCAGGTGAAAGAGGCCGGCGGATGGTCCGGCAGCAGGGCGATCACTTCGATCGCCTCGGGACGGGCGAGAAGCCGGGGCGGCCTCGGCCACTGCAGCGGCCAGGTGGCACCCACCTCGTCCGCCATCGGCGCGATCCGCTGGACGCTGCGTTCGGGCACGTCACTTGCGACCGGCGCGACACGGAAAATCCGCTGGCCGCCACGATTGCCGAGCACATCGATGAGCGGCGTCACGTCCGTCATCTGATCCTCGATCAGGGAAGAGGCCGATTGAACCTCGGGGAGTGGTTCGACGAGGGTCGCGGCCAGGCTCAGCTTCTCGATGCCGAAACCGGGTTCGATCCTCTCGAAGCGATCGCGGAAGAGCTTCATCAGCCAGGCAACATCGCGGACCGGCTTTGCGGTCCCGGCTCCGAGCGCCTGCATGGTGTTGTCGACGCGGTGAATGACGAGGTCGGCGCGACGCACGCCGAGCCCGCGCTGTTCGAGCTCGAGACAGAGCTGGCGCACCAGCCGGCCGACGTACTTCTCGATGGTTTCCGCAGCGCCGATCGGTTCGGCAAAGGACTTGTGCAATTCGATAAGGTCCGCCGGCCGGATCGGATCGATGGGTTCCGCGACCCTCCCGAACATCTGGTCGAGACGGCGCCCCACCTCCGGTCCGAAGCGAAGGGCCAAAGGGGCGCGTGGCGTCGCTTCCAGATCGGCGACAGTGGCAAAGCCGAGGGTGCGGAGACCGGCGATCGTCTCGACCGGCAATCGTAGGGACGACAGCGGCAGGCGCCCTACGACGCTGGCGGTCTCTCCGCGCGGGACGACGACGGTCTCGCGATTGGTGCTCCGGGCCAGCGCATGCGCGGCACCCCAGGTGTCGGCAATGGCCGCACGGGCCGCAAGGCCTCGCGCGCGGAAACGATTGACGAGGCCGGACAGCATCAGCTCCTCGCCACCCTGGAGGTGATCGGCGCCTTCTGTGTCCATGACGATCCCGTCGCTGCTATGTCCAGGATCCGCGCCCGGTGACCTGTGACTCAGCCTTTGTCCGGCAGCGGTTGGTGCTTCGGTGAACCTGAACCCTCCAGCCTTCTCCCAAGAATGCTGGAGCGCGCGCCGATCCATCAGTGCCATTGAGACCGTGTAGCCGATCGGCACCATGCGGCCGAACCTCATTGCAGTCTCTGCGCCAGTGCTCCATCTATTTTGCGGGCATCGGCAAGAGTCAGAAACGAGTGATGGTTGAGGCATTCCGTCCGACAGCGGCCGTTGAACGCCTCAATAACGGCGTTATCGGTGGCTTTCCACGTCGCGAGAAGTCCAGGAGGATACCCTCGGCATAGGTCCCACGACTCAGATCGTGAGACGCGAATTCCGTTCCCCGATTCCGTCCTGATCGTCTTTGGATTCCCGACTTGCGGCATATCCGTTCCAAGGCTTCCGCGATATCTTCACCGCGATATTGTGCTTTGGATCAAGCACCGACACGTGACGCGAGAAAGTATCGACCACCGTCAGAACGCGAAGCTTCTTTCAGGTGGCGCGCTGATCGTGAGCGAAGATGCTGAACACATTCAACAACCATCTTTCACAAGGCCCGGAGTTAGGCCGTTCGGTCGTAACGCACTCACCGTGGTACCGTGGCACGGATGAGGAGTATCAGGCCACGCTGTTCCTCTCAAGCGCCCGGCGGGCCACCTCGATCCAGTACTGCACGCCAGTGGTGAGCGCGTCGTCATTGAAGTCATAATTGGGGTTGTGCAGGTTACGCCCGCCCTCGGCGCTGCCATTCCCCATCCAGATGTAAGCACCCGGCTTCTTCTGCAGCATGAAGGAGAAATCCTCCGCCCCCATGCTGGCCGGCATGTCCTGACGAATGGCGTCCTCGCCGGCCACGGCTTCGGATGCAGCACGGGCGATATCGGTTTCCGCCGGCGTGTTGATGGTGGCCGGGTAACGCCGCTGATAGTCGAATTCCACCCGTGCGCCGAAGGTTTCGGCAACCAGCCTCGCCCGGTGCCCCATCTCGGCCTCTAGCCGGTCGCGGACGTCGGGCGACAACGAACGCGCGGTACCCCTGATCAGCACGCTCTCGGGGATAATATTCCAGGTGTCGCCGGCGTGGATCTGAGTGATGCTGATCACCCCTGCGTCGGCCGGGCTCAATGTGCGGCTGACGATCGCCTGCCACGCCGTGTTGACCTGCCCGGCCACCAGGATCGGATCGATGCCCTGATGCGGCATACCGGCATGGGATCCCTTGCCGATGATCTTCAGCTCGAAATTGTCCTGCGCCGCCATCATGGCGCCGCTGTGAACGGCGAACTGCCCGACCGGAAGGCCGGGCCAGTTGTGCATGCCGAAAACGCAGTCAACCGGGAAGCGATCAAACAAACCATCCTCCAACATGACCCGGGCGCCACCCTCGTTTTCCTCGGCCGGCTGAAAGATGAAAACCACGGTGCCGCGGCTCGGCGGATTGGCCGCCATGTGGCAGGCCGCGCCCAAAAGCATCGCGGTGTGGCCGTCATGGCCGCAGGCGTGCATCTTGCCGGGCGTCGTCGACGCGTAGGGCACACCTGTCGTCTCCGTTATGTCGAGGGCGTCCATATCGGCCCGCAAGCCGACCGACGGTCCATCACCATTGCGCAGGACGGCAACGACCCCGGTTCTGCCGATGCCTTCATGAACCTCGAGACCGGCGGCCCGCAACTCACGTGCCACGAAGGCCGCAGTGCGGTGCTCCTCGAAGGCCGTTTCCGGATGGGCATGCAGGTCGTGACGCCATTCGATCAGGCGCGGTCCGAGTGCCTTGACGCTATCGGAAACCTTCATCGCTATGCTCCAAACAACAGTGTACCAGCCACTCCCAGCGCCGTTCCGACGAGCAGCCAGGCGACCCGGTCGATCAGCGCAATATGCCCGCCGCTGGCATAGGATCCCTCCGGCGCAGCGGCACCAGGTGCGCCCCGCTGCCGCCTCTCGGACAAACCTTCCCCCCCGGTGACGACGCTGGAAAAGGCCGAAAAGAAATCGTCGGCATTCTTCTTGGCAACGCTCAGGATCAGCCGTCCGCCGACACTCGCGAGCTTGCCGCCGATATCGACATCGGCGACATAGGCCAGCTGCGTTCCCTCGCCTTCCGGCGTCAGGCGGATCCTGGCCGAACCCTTGGCAAAACCCGCCGGGCCGCCCTGCCCCCGCCCCGACAACGTGTAGCCGTGCGGTGGATCGAGATCGCTCAATTCCACCTTGCCCTTGAAGGTCGCGGAAACCGGGCCCACTCTCACGACCACGGAGGCCGTGAATTCGCTGTCGCCGGTCTGCAGCATTTCAGTGCAGCCGGGAATGCTGCGCCTGAGTATCTCCGGGTCGTTCAGCCCCGACCAGACCTTGTCGATGGCCGCTGGGATCACATGTTCGCCAACAAATTCCATTCCCGTCTTCCCTGTTGCGGGTCTAGTTTCCGTAGACCCTGAAGATCGCCTGGGTTCCCTCTTCACCAAATCCGCCGGCCGCCAGCTTTTCATAGAGCTGCTTGGCCAGCGCCAACGCCGGCAGGTCGAGCTTCATGCGCTCCGCTTCGGCAATGGCAATCGACATGTCCTTGATGAAGTGGTGGACATAGAAACCCGGCGCATAGTCGTCGTTGAGCATCTTCGGGCCGAGATTGTTGAGCAGAAAGCTCGACGCCGCACCGGTGCCGATCGACGACAGGACCCGTTTCGCGTCGAGCCCGGAGGCCTTGGCGTAGGCAAGGCTTTCACTGACAGCGAGCATGGTCGCGGCAATGGCGATCTGGTTGCACATCTTGGTGTGCTGCCCGGCGCCCGGCCCGCCCTGGTGAACAATGTTCTCGCCCATCAGTTGGAACAGCGGCAGCGCGGCAGCGAAGGCCTCTTCAGTGCCGCCGACCATGATCGAAAGCTTGGCCGCCCTTGCACCGACGTCGCCGCCGGAAACCGGGGCATCGAGCACGGAGACCCCGTTTTCCGCCGCCCTGGCAGCGATCTCGCCGGCAAGGGTCGGGCTCGATGTCGTCATGTCGATGAGGATCGTCCCGGCCTTTGCCCGCTCCACGAGACCGCCCGCGCCGAGATAGGTCTCCTCGACGTCCTTCGGATAGCCGACGATCGTAATCACAACGTCGCACGCGGCGGCAACGTCTCCCGCCGTGTCGTGCCAGATGGCACCCCTGGCGACCAGTTCGTCCGCCTTGCTCCGGGTCCGGTTGTAGACATGCAATTCATGGCCGCCGTCGAGGATATGGCCGGCCATGCTGCGCCCCATGATCCCCAGCCCGATGAAGCCGACCTTTTTCCTGCCGTTCGTAACGCTCATGTCAGTTCCTGTCCTTCTTGCAGGGCCGTTGCGCTGCGCTCACGCAGCAACGACCGCAGATATTGCGGAGAAAGCGGCTGGCGATCCGCCACCACGCCAAAGGGCGCCAGCGCGTCATTGATCGCATTCGTCACCGCCCCGATCGCTCCCATCACGCCGCCCTCGGCCATGCCCTTGATGCCGGCAGGCGTGCGCTTGTTCGGCGTATGATGGTGCAGGATCTCGACATTCGGCAGTTCGCAGGCCGTGGCCACCAGATAGTCGGCGAAGGTCGCGGACAGATTCTGCCCGTTCTCGTCGTAGACGACCTCCTCCAGAAGCGCGCCGCTCAGGCCCATGGCGATCGCGCCCTGCTGCTGGCCGCGCACCACGATCGGATTGATCACGGTGCCGCAATCCTCCGCGACCACGTATCGGGCGATGCTGAGCGCGCCGGTGGCGATATCGACCTCCACTTCGCAGGCATGGGACGAATTGGAATAGGTCATCGGCGGCGGATCATAGGTCAACGAGAAGTCGAGCCCGGGCGCCACCCCTTCCGGCAGGTTCGTGGGATCGAGATAGGCCGTTCGGGCGATATCGGCGAGCGACAGTCCCGTTCCATTCCATTCGCCGTTGATAAGTCGCTCGACCTGCCCGTCGAGCAGGCGAATCTCCTGCGCGGAATTCAGACCAAGCTTGTGGGCGGCGATCCGAAGCACCTGTTCGAGGGCCTTCTGCGCGCAGAGATACAGCGAGCCGCCACCCGCCGTGCCTCCGCGCGCGCCACGGCTTCCCATGCCATAGGGAGCCACGTCGGTATTGCCGATCTGGATCCTGACGTTGGACGGGTCCACCCCTAGACCCTCAGCCACGGCCTGAGACATAGCCGTCTCGTAGCCCTGTCCCGTCGCGCCGAGTCCGACGGAAGCATTGACCACCCCGCTCGGCTCGATCCGCACCCACGCCGCCTCGTGCCCCGAGCCGGGAATGCCGGTCGACTTGTAGAAGGCCGATCCATAGGTCGTGGATTCGACCACGGTGCACAGCCCGAGCCCGATATACCGCCCTTCGCCCCTGAGCGCCTGCTGGCGATTGCGGAAAGTCTCATAGTCAATCGCTTCGACCACGCTTTCGAGCGTCTCGGCCGGCGTGATATCCTCCAGCACTTCGCCGGTCGCCATGCGATAGGGCAGCTCGTCGGGCCGCAACATGTTGATCCGCCGGACCGCCAGCGGATCGAGGCCCAACTGGCGGGCGATGGCGTCGATCGTCCCGTCCATCACCCAGCTGGTTATCGCCATCGGCGCCCGCATCGGCCCGTTGCCGCATTTGTTCGTGAGCGCGATCTTCACCTCGAAGGCATAGTCCTCGATCCGGTAGGGACCTGTCAGGATCATCGCGACGACGCGCGACATGTAGTTGGCCGGATAGAAGCAATAGGCGCCGAAATCCTCGGTGATCTCCAGCTCGAGCCCGAGGATCCGTCCGTCCGCGGCAACGGAAGCCTGGGTGCGGCACAGGCTCTCCCGCGCATGGCTCGCTGCCATCAGGTTTTCCGTGCGGTCCTCGCGCCAGCGCACCGGGCGATTGAGCTGGCGCGCGAGCGCGGCCACGGTCAGTTCCTCGCGGTAAAGCGCGATCTTCTGGCCGAAGCCACCGCCCACGTCGGGCGACATGACCGTGACCTGGCTTTCCGAAAGCCCGAGCCGCGCGGCCAACTGACTTCTTAGGGGGTGCGGCACTTGGTTGCCGATATGGAAGGTCAGGTGTTCGCGCCCCGCGTCCCAGACGGCGGCGCAGCCGCGCGTCTCCATTGGCACATGGGTCTGGCGGTGCTGGTAGAAGGAAGCCTCCACCACAGCATGAGCTTCGCCACGGCGCCGAGCGACGTTTCCGGCAGAGAATGTCTGGTGCGAAACGAGGTTCGAGGGCAACGTCTCGTCGACAAGCGCCGCATCCGGCGCAAAGGCGCTTTCCAACGACGCGATCGCCGGCAGGACCTCGTACTCGACCTCGACCAGTTCTGCCGCATCCTCGGCGACATAGCGGTCCCGCGCCACGACGACTGCCACCGGGTCGCCGTGGAACCGCACCTTGTCGATCGGCAGCGTCGCGATTTCAGTCGGGTGAAGCCCTTCGATCGGCGGCGCCAGCCGCAGGCGATTGGTCCATTTGTCGAGGTCCGCGCCGGTGAAGACACCGGTCACGCCGGGCAGGTCGCGCGCCGCATCCGCCGAAACGCCCAGGATTCGGGCATGGGCATGAGGCGACCTGACAAAACTGACATGCAGCGCGCCCGGCACGACGATGTCGTCCAGATAGCGCCCTTGCCCGGTGACGAGGCGCTTGTCCTCTTTTCGCGTCAACGGCTTGCCGATGTAGTGGAAGTCACTCGTCGCGCTCACGACCGTACCTCCTGCATCACAGCCGCTGCCTTCATGACGGCGGCAACGATGTTCTGGTAGCCCGTGCAGCGGCAAAGATTGCCCGAAAGAACATCGCGCACCTCCTCTTCTGTCGGGTCGGGCGTATCGCGCAGAAAAGCCTCGAAGGCCATAACGATGCCCGGGGTGCAGAAGCCGCATTGCAGCCCGTGTTCCTCATGCATGGCCTGCTGCAGCGGGCTCAGGCCTATTCCGCCCACCGACTCGATCGTCGTGATCTCGTGCCCCTCCATCTGGACGGCATAGGTCAGGCAGGCCCGCGCCGGCTGGTCGTCGATCAGAACCGTGCAGGCCCCGCAAACTCCATGCTCGCAGCCGACATGCGTTCCGGTCAGTCCGAAGTCCTCGCGCAGAACGTCGGCGACCAGCTTGCGCGGTTCCACCATCACCTCGCGGGTTTCGCCGTTTACGGTGAGAGATATCAATCTGGCGTCGCTCATGCTGTTTCTCCGCGTGCACGCGCCAGCGCCGCCGCCAACGCCTTCTCCATCAGCGATGCTGCCACTTCGCGGCGGAAAACCGCCGGGGTCGACGCACTGTCCTCGGGAGAGATGGATTGCGCCGCGAAGGCAGAAACACCCGCGATCCATTTTTCGGTTGGCATCGCCCCGGCCTCCGCCACCGCCGACACATCAAGCCGCAACGGTACGGAACCGACGCCACCGAATGCCATTTCCAGGGATGCCAGCCTGTGGTTGCTGTTCAGCAACAGCGTCACCGCAACCGCGACGATGGCGAAATCGCCACGGCGGCGACTGAACAGCTCGAAGGCCCAACCGGAATTCGCCGACAACCGGGGAAACCGGACCGAGGTCACCATCTCACCATGCCCAATGTCGACCGTCATTACGGACCGGAAGAAATCGACGGCATCGACCTCGCGCTGTCCGGCAGGCCCGCGCACCACGATCTTTGCGCCACTCAGAACCGCGATCAGCGGCATTTGTGCTGCAGGATCCGCATGGACAAGACTGCCACCCAGCGTGCCGCGCTGGCGGATGGCATAGTGCCCGATCGTCGCCGCCGCCGCCGCCAGCAGGGGATGCGCCCGGTGTACTTCCGGCGCTGTCGCCACCCGCTGATGCCGGGTCATCGCACCGATTTCCAGCACGCCGTCCGAGACGCGTGTGAAATCGAGTTCAACGAGGTCATTCAGGTCGATCAAATGCTCCGGCCGGGCAAGCCGCATATTCAGCATCGGGCCGAGGCTCTGCCCGCCCGCGATCGGCTTGGCCTTGTCGCCATAACGCGCGAGCAGGCCAAGCGCCGCCTCCAGAGTTTGCGGTCGATGATAGTCGAATGACGCCGGTTTCATCCTGCTATCCGATCAGGCTCGCTTCGGTATCCGCGTCGAAGACATGCAGCCTGCCGGTATTCGCCGACAGCTTGATCTTGTCTCCGTAGTTGTGACGCAGATCCTTGTTGATGCGGAAGAACAGTTCCTCGCCCTCCACTTTGAGACCCAGGAACTGGTCGGACCCGACCGGAAGCACCGAAGTCACGGTTCCGGCAATCACCTCTCCACTGGACGGTTCCGCTCGCTCATCGACGTCTTCTGCACGGATGCCAAGCTTCACCTTGCGTCCGCCTTGGCCGAGAAGTTTCTTGCCACGCGCCGGCGCGAAATCGAGCCTCGTTTCCCCGCGCACGAAGGTCACCTTGTCCCCCTGGACGACCAGTTCGCCGTCGAGATAGTTGATCGGTGGGCTGCCCAGGAATGAGGCGACGAAGGTATTTGCGGGATGCTCGTAGATTTCGTCGGGCGTACCGATCTGCTGCACAAGTCCGTTCCGCATCACCACGATGCGGTCCGCAAGCGTCAACGCCTCGGCCTGATCGTGAGTCACGTAGACGAAGGTGGTCTGCATGCTGCGATGCAGTTCCTTGATCTCGGCGCGCATGGAAATGCGCAGCGCCGCATCCAGGTTGGACAGCGGTTCATCCATGAGGAACACTGCCGGCCTGCGCACCATCGCGCGTCCAAGCGCGACGCGCTGCCGCTGCCCGCCGGAAAGTTGGCTCGGTCGCCGGTCGAGCAGATGGGTGATCTCCAGCCGCTGCGCCGCGTCACGCACCCGGCGGTCGATGTCGTCCTTGGGGTGCTTGCGCATCACCAGGCCGAAAGCAATGTTCTCGTAGACCGTCTTATGCGGATAGAGCGCATAGCTCTGGAACACCATGGCCACGTCGCGGTGATGCGGCGGCGTGAAATTCACCGTCTCGTCGTCGAAAAAGAGGTTACCTTCGGAAACCTCCTCGAGGCCGGCAATCATGTTGAGGGTCGTCGACTTTCCGCAACCCGAAGGTCCGAGCAGAACGACGAACTCCTTGTCCTTGATCTCGAGATTGAGATTTTCGAGCGCGACAAACCCGTTCGGGTAGCGCTTCGATGCATTTTCAAAAAGGATACGGGCCACTGGCGAACTCCCTGTTAACCCTTCACCGCACCGGCCGTCAGACCAGAAACGATGTAGCGTTCGAAGATGATGGCGACGATCACCGGCGGCACTATCGCGAGAAGGCCCGCCGCGTTGATGAACGAGAAGCTGATGGTGAAGTCGGACGTGAACGATGCAAGGATGATCGGCAGTGTCTGGGATTGCGCCGTCTGGGTGAACATCAAGGCCAGGAGGAACTCGTTCCAACTGGTCAAGAAGGCGAACAGGATCACCGCGACCAGAGAGGGAACAGCAAGCGGCAAGTAGACCTTTGTCAGGGTCTGGAATCGCGAACAACCGTCCACGCGTGCTGCCTTGTCCAGTTCATCCGGAAGCCCTTCGAAATACTGGATCAGGATGAACACCGTGAATGGCACGGTGATCGCCAGATAGGTGATGACGAGTGACATGATGTTGTCGAGCAGTCCAAGATTCTTGATGACCAGGAAGAACGGCACGACCAGCGCGATATCGGGAATAACCCGCGTCGTCAGAATGAAATAGACCGAACCCGATCGTCCCAAGAACCGGATCTTCGCCATCGCATAGGCGGCCGGTACGCCGACCAGCAGATTCAGGATCACCACCAGCGTCGCGACCACGAAACTGTTGCGCATGGCCGGCAAGAGATTGCGCGCAGTCGAGGGAATATAGTTGCCGGAAGACGGATCTTGCGTGCTGCGGGTCTCATAGGTGACGTCCGCGTCTCCGGCCGAGAAGATCGCCCGGAAATTCTTCAGCGTCGGCTGGTCGGGCACCCAGTGCGGCGGGACCGAAACGATTTCGGCCTCCGTCTGCATCGAAGAGGACACGAGCCACGCAACGGGCGCCAGAACGATGAACAATATCATCAGCGAGCCGAGCAGGACGACGCCACGATGCACCCAGCTGAAGATTTGGTTGCGTCGCTTGTAGTCGGTGCTGCGCGCGTGGATCGGTTTTCCGGCGAGATTCTTGCCCGCAGGTGTCTGGTGGACCGTTTCCATTTAGACGCTCCTGCCAAGGGTTCGGATGATGAAGAAGGCGAGCGCGAAGGTAATCAAAGCCAGGAGGTAGGACATGGCCGCGCCTGAGCCGAAGGAAAGGTTGCGGAATGTCTCGACGTAGATCTCCCAGGACAGAACATGCGAAGCCGTTCCCGGACCGCCTTCGGTGAGGATGAAAAACAGGTCGAAATGACGGATGGCGATCATGGTCTCGTAGATGACGACCAGCATGAAACCGGTTCGCATCGAGGGAAGCGTGACGTGGATGAACCTCTGCCATAGCGGAGCGCCATCGACACGAGCCGCCTGGTAGAGGTCTTGCGGGATGGACTTCAACGACACGAGCAGCAGGATCGTCGCCAGCGGCACTTCCTTCCAGACGAAGGCGTTGGCGATCAGGGGCAACGTTTTGTTCTGGTCGCCGAGCCAGACCATATATTTGTCAATGAAATCCAGCTGGTACAGGAGGCCGTTGAGCGCGCCGTAGCCTGAATCGTAGATCCATTTCCACATCAGCGCGTCGGCGACATAGGGTATCGCCCAAGGGATCAGCAGGACTGTGCTGACCAGACGCCGCCCGCGAAATTTCTCGTTGAGCAACAAGGCTGCCAGAAGTGCCAGAACGGTGATGGCCGTCACGGAGATCACGGTGAATGTCACCGTGCGCAATACCGCGGTCCAGAACAATTCGTTGCTGAAGAGCTCGAGATAGTTGTCGAACCACACGAAGGGAGTGCGATTGGGACGGGTCAGTTTGATCTGGAAAAAGCTGAGATAGAACGAGTATGCGATGGGGAAGACCGCAACAAGGCCAAGCACTGCCATGACCGGCGCTATGAAGAGATACGCCGTGCGCTCCTCATAGTTGAAATGCCGCCGCAAGCTCGCGGCCATTCCCCCTGTTGTCTTCACCATGATCCGGAGATCCCCCTCAACTTCCGGCCGCCAACAGGTGGCCGAGTTCGAATTCACCAATCCAACTGCGCGACGCCAAGCGCGTCGGGCAAAATCCGCTGTGCTCGACCACTACGTCCGCCTGGCCGCATGTCGCTTCGCACCGGCGTCTATGCCGGTATTGAGTGGCCCGCGCTCCTCATCGCGGGCCACCCGGTCCGCCACCTTATGACTGCGACTTGAGGTCGTCCCATTCCTCGCCTGCCTGCTTCAGCGCATCCACCGGAGAAGCGTTGCCGAGGATCGCCGACTGCCAGGCCGCGCCATTCACCTCGTTCCAATCACCGAACCAGGGAGTGACGACATCCTTCTTCAGCGCGAGAGCCTGCTGCTGCTCGATCATCTCCACATCGCCATATTTGTTGTAGGCGGCGCGCACATCGGCATCCTCGAACAGCGGCTTCACGCCGAAGCCGGAGCCGAGATCGAGGAAAAGCAGCTTCTGGAACGTGTACTGGCCATCTGCCTTGCCGCCGAACCACTCGATCAGCTTGGCGGCATTGTCGGCGCGAGCCTTGTCGGCCGCGGCCTGCGCAGACATGCCATGGAAACGCATCCAGCCGACCGTTGCGTGGGAGCCGTTTGCGCCCATCGGCATCAGCGCCTGCTTTGCGCGGCCGGCGATCTGCGACTGAGCCGGATCGTTCAGCATGGCAAGGCGATACTTCGGCAGCAGTGCGAAAGCGTGATTGCCGGCAGCAAAGGCCTTCAGACCCGCGAGTTCACCCGTCTCCACACAGCCCGACGAAACGATCTTGTGCTTGCTGACCGCGTCGACGACCCACTGGAGGGCAGACAGAGCCCCGCCCTTTTCCTCCTGCATGATCGAGTCACCCTTGTCGTCGGTGAAACGGCCGCCATGCGAGAAGACCATCGCCGACATGAACTCGATCAGCCAGCTTTCCTTGGCCATGGCGAGCATCAGCGGGAATTCGGCAATACCCCTCTGCTTCATCACGAGCGCCTGCTCGACGAGCTCATCCCAGCTTGCGGGAGGAGCAGAGAAGCCGGCGGCAGCGAGCTTTTCCGCATCGTAGATGAAGCCCATGTAGTCGGTGTAATAGGTGAGGCCATACTGCTCACCCTTGTAGGTCATGGAATCGGTGCAGAAGGCCTCGGCATCGCTGTTGTAGGCCATCAGATTATCGTAGGCGTTGATCGGAGCAATCCACTTTGCCTCGGCCCATTCCGGCAGCCAGGCGTCGGATACCCACAGAACGTCCAGCGGCGCTGCGCCGACGAACTTGGTAACCATCGCGTCGCGATACTGCGCCCAGGGCGCATTCGCATAGTCGACTGTCAGGCCGCTGGCCTTCTCGAAGGCAGCGATGTGACTCTTCACCAGATCCACGGCCGCCGACCACGTCTGGTAGTTGATGGTATTGCCGGCGGCAAACGTCATGCCTGGAAATGCCAGTGCGGCGCCCCCGGCCATGGCCGATGCCTTGAGAAAATCGCGCCGTCCGAGTGCGCGTCCAAACCCAGTTTTCATCCTTGCTTTCCCCTTTTTTTCATCGAAACCGCACCTGTCACGGGCGGCAGCCGTGGTGACATTCTCAACGTCGATGAAAAAAAGCTAACAGCGATTCCGTTTGTCGTCAATTGACGACTTTCGAATGAGGAACAACCGCCTGATAGGGGTTGCCCTCTACCGAAAACCAGACCACGATTTACTCGAATTGCTCGACCATTGCGTCGAAGCCACTGAGGAACGCCCGAACATGCATATCGACAACCCGGGCCTGTGGCGTGATCAGGCTCGCGCGGTAAATGTGACGACGAATTCCGTAGTGGGAGAGCGCTCCGTGAATTGTCCAGCCAATTTCATGGATAGCCTCCGGTTCCATGCGAAGCCCGATGCCGCGCTCGCGCGCCGTTTCGGTGACGATCGTCTCCGTCAGCTTGGTGATGATCGAGGAGATGTAGTTCGGCGCCATGTCAGCCTCGGCCAGCGAGGAATAGAGGAAAAGCCGCAACCACCGCCGTCCGAGCACCGTATCGAGATAATCGTTGTAAAAATCGTTCAGGCGGTCATGCATAGGCCGGGAGCGGTCGCTCAGTTCCGCGAACCAGACAGCCTGGAAGGGTCCGAGTATTGCGGTGTCATAGACTTCCTTCAGCAGATCTTCCTTTGTAGGGAAGAAGCGGTAGAGCAACCTTTGGGAGATACCGCATTCGGCCGCAAGTGCCCGCGTCTGAGCCGTGAGACCGTATTCGGCAAACAGTTCGGTCGCCTTTTCCAGGATCTGCGCGCGCCGCTCGGCATAGGGCATGCGCTTTTCCTTCTTCTTGCCCTTGGCCGCGCCGATCTGTCCGGCACCGGTTTGACTTCCCCGCAAATTGGTGGACTTCGCCTTCAAGTTATCCTCGCTCCGGCGTTGGACGCCTTCTGGTCTTGACGACTCATATCGTCGAACCGTTTCCAACTATCAATAGAGCACAACATGTCGTCAATTGACGAATTAATGCGTGATGTGCATGGTGCGGCAATTGTACCGGCGAAGGTAGCCGGGCGTTCGAGCGGCAATATTCAGGGGAAGATCCAGATGATCTACGAGCAGCGCATTTACGAGATGAAGCCGGGCTCTGCTGGCGCGTTTTTGAAGGTCTATGAAGAGGACGGCCTCGCCATCATCACAAAATACGCAAGGCTTATTGGCTGCTGGACAACCGAGAGCGGTACCCTGAACTCGGTTGTTTTCATCTGGGGGTACAACGATTTCGCCCATCGCACCGCACAGCGCGCCAAGATGGGCGCCGATCCGGAGTGGCAGGCCTTTGTGCCCAAGATCCTTCCCTTCCTGGTCCATCAGGAGAGCCGCTTCATGCTGCCGGCCGCGTTCTCTCCGCAGCGTTAATATTGTGCCACTCTACGGCTCACCATCCGACCTGAAACGCGGTCCCTGCCCACGATGGGAGCCCACATCCGAGGACATCGAGAATGATGTCGAATTACTGAAGGAAGAAGAACGTATGCATCACTATAGGGCATTTGTCAAAATGCCTTCGAACGCTTCATGGCGGTCGAGGGTTGCCTCTCCTAGGTCAATCCACGGGTTGCCCTGTGCTTTGCCGAAGCAACTGGCAGATTGGCCAAGACGGCCCCAACAGATGACGAGCTGATCACCGCCATGGGGCGCTGATTCCAGCGCGCGCACTCCAGACAAGTTCGCATGTTCCCACCGATTTGAAAGAGCAGCGTGTCGGGACCCTCACCTGCTGCCGAACTATCGGCCGGCTTGCCGCAGGCCGCCAGTGCTCGAGCCGAACCATTGATCCAACGCTGGCGACCCCCGTAGCGGTTGCAGGCGCAAACAAGAGGTTGCGCGCGCGGGCGTTCAGACATAACTTCGTCTAGCGGCGTGCGAGCTGCCCAGTTGAAGAGGAAGACAATGGCAACGGGTACCGTCAAGTTTTTCAGCCAGGACAAGGGTTATGGCTTCATCACACCGGATACGGGCGGCCCAGATGTGTTCGTCCATATGTCGGCGGTGCAGGGTTCCGGACCTCTTCGAGATGGACAGAAAGTCAGCTACGAGGTTGGTCAGGACCGCAAGACCGGAAAGTCAAAGGCAGAAAACGTCAGGGCCGTCTAGTCGCCATCTCCATCCCGTACTGGGGATGCTGAAATCTCCTGGTCAGCCGACGAGACATGAACAGGCATCGCCCATAAGCGAGGGTGATGGACGGAATCTGTTACGCTGGCCGGTATCCGAAATCGAGGCGATGATGCCCTGAAACCTCAATCTGACGCTATCGCCCGACCGCTTACGAAAGGTCGATGGGATCCTCGAGCAGAAGGTCGTGGATGCTGCACGACGGTTCATCTCGGCAGCAGTGGTCCTTGACACGCTATCATCATCCAGGCTCGCCTGGGCGAGGCTGGTGCCACATAGCTCGATCTGTGGCTTTATAAGGCGTATGTCGGTTAGGTATTCGGCTCCGCAACCCTCGTGAACGGCCCCATCACACTTCTGCTCCTGCTGATTGGACTTCAGGTGTTCCTCCTTTGCTCGGATCCGCGTCTCGGCCTTGGCCGCCGTGGGATACGGACACGCTCTCGGCATGAGCCTGGCCTCACCGGCGAGACGCGGTCTTGCTCATCTCTCTCCGCTCGCGAGCGGCAGAATCCCGGACTTCAGCAGGTGTTCGATCAAAGGTCCGTCGGAATTCCCTCGTGAAATGCGAGGTGCTCGCAAAGCCGACGTCCAAGGCAACTTCGATGATGGGCTTCTCGCTCGCAAGCAGGATCTGTCGCGCACGCTCCATGCGAAGACGACGGAATGCCATAGCGGGCGACATCTTCGCCTTATCCTGGAACACGCGCTCGAGCTGGCGTCTGGAAAGACCGACCGAAGCCGCGAGCTTTTCGATCGCGATCCCCGCCTCGATGTGCTGCTCCATGGTTATCAGGACGGCCGCGACGCGTGGATCACTGATATGCTCGCGCAGTGGCTGCCGCGTCTGGATGTCGAACTGGGTGCGGGCTTTCTCGATCTGCAGGACCTCGAGCGCATTTCGCTCCGCATCCCGGCTGATGTGCCGCCTCACAAGGGCGGCAGCGAGGTCGGCGGCACTGCTTCCCCCCGCGCACGAGCCACGCCTGCGGTCCAGGTTGAACAATCGGTCCGCCCGGACCTCGAGATCGGGAAAACGTTCGCGGAACTCCTGGTAGTGAAGCCAGCTCACGCAGGTCGGATGCCCCTTCATCAGGCCTGCGTCCGCGAGGATGAAGGTTCCCGTGCAAAGGCCGATCAACGGCACCCGCTTTGCCGCGGCGTCCCTGAGAAATTGCACGGTTTCATTGTCGACCGGTTGTTTGACGCTGAGAAGCCCGCCCACCACGGCAATGTAGTCGAATTGACGCGGGTCGACGAAGTCGGAGGTGGGAGCGACCTGAATTCCGCAACTCGAGCTGATCAGGTGCCGCGTGCTGCCGAGAACCTGCCAGTCTGCCAGAACCCTGCCCGACCGGTCGAGCTGATCGCTCGCCAGTCGAAGGGTATCGACAAAGAGCGCAAAGGCCGACAGGGTGAAAGACCTCGCGAGAACAAAGCCAATTCTCAGGCGGGGCGCCTGCAATGCCCTGTCCGACGCGCGCAGCTGGCTGGCCTGTCCCATTACATCTTCTCTTGCTGGCCATGCCTGCGGAGGAATGGTGGTCAAGGGGTCATTCTGTCCTTCAAATCCGGCTCTTCCGTTCATCGCTCATCGCCTCCCAAATCCATGCGCCCGGAGATGGCGGTCGTCAACACGGACGGCGCCGGATCGGAGAGCATCCACGCAGTCAACCAGCCGTTCATCGCAACATCGCTCCCCGATCGACCTCAGAGGTTCTTGGCAAGGCGCAGCCCATCGTAGATCGCGGCGTGCGTATTGCGAGCCGCAATCGCATCGCCGATCCGGAAGAGCTGATACGTGCTTTCCGGATTCCGCTCGACGCTCTGGGGCAATCCGGACAGCAGCGCGTCATAGAAGACCTCCCCGAGGTTCTTCGAACCCGGCTTCAGTTCAAAATACAGGTCGTCCAGCGGGATGGTGCCGTGATTGACGACGATCTGGTCGACCACACGCTGCCTGGAGACCCCACCATAGTCGCTGCCGACATGGGCGATGATCTGGTTGCCGCGCTTTTCAGCCGCCTCCAGCCGGTAGGTGACGGTAAACGTCGCATCGAGCTTCTGCAGCGAACGCATATAGGGCACGAGGTTCATGGCCATGACCTCCGGTGCGAAGGACCGATCCGGGGTCATGATCTCGACCTTGCCGCCAGCCTTGGCAATGATCTCTGCAGCCTGCAGGCCGGCATGATCGCCGGCATCGTCATAGACGAGTACGTTGGTGCCCGGCTTCACGTCACCGGAAATGATGTCCCAGGAGGAGGCCACCAGTTCGTTTCCCTTCGAGAGAACCTCGGTGTGTGGCATTCCACCTGTCGCGATGATCACGACATCCGGGTTTTCCGCCAGGACGATGTCCTGATCCGCCCAGGTATTGAAATGGAAGACGACGCCGCGCTTCTCGCACTGGGTCATGCGCCAATCTATGATGCCGATCATCTCGCGGCGACGTTCGCTCCGTGCAGTCAGACGGATCTGTCCGCCGGGATTGCTCGCGGCTTCGAAGACCACGACGTCGTGACCGCGCTCACTCGCGACACGCGCTGCCTCGAGCCCAGCGGGGCCTGCCCCGACGATCACCACCTTCTTGCGCACGTCCGACTTCGCGATCTTGTGCGGCATCGTTTCCTCGCGGCCCGTCGCCGCGTTGTGGATGCAGAAGGCAAGGCCACCCTGGTAGATGCGGTCGAGACAATAATTCGCCCCGACGCAGGGGCGGATGTCGTCCTCGCGCCTCTCGATGATCTTGCGAACGATGTGTGGATCGGCCATGTGCGCACGGGTCATGCCGATCATGTCGACCTTGCCGGCTGCAATCGCATGACGCGCCGTTGCGACGTCCTGGATCTTTGCGGCGTGGAAAATCGGAAAATGCGTCGCCGCCCGGACCTCGCCGGCGAAATCGAGATGCGGCGCGCTCGCCATGCCCTGGATCGGAATGACGTCGGTCAGACCCGGATCTGTATCGATATGGCCGCGAATGACATTCAGGTAATCGATGAGACCGCTTTCCTTGAGGCGGCGGGAGATCTCCAGGCCTTCGGCCTTTCCCGTCCCGCCGGGAAGACACTCGTCGGCAGTATAGCGCACGCCGAGGATGAAATCGACACCGACCCGTTTGCGGATCGCCTTCAGGACATCGAAACAGAAGCGCATGCGATTGTCGAGCGCGCCGCCGTAAGGTTCCTCGAGTTCGTTGGTGAGCGGTGAGATGAACTGGTCGATCAGGTGGCCGTAGGCTTCCAGTTCGACGCCGTCCATGCCACCCGCCTTCATGCGTTCGGCAGCGTCGGCAAAATCCTTGATGATCCGCTCGACGTCCCAGTCTTCGATCTTCTTGGGAAATGCGCGGTGCGCCGCCTCACGGTGATGGGACGGAGCAAGGATCGGCAGCCAGTCGCCCTTGTCCCAACGTGTTCGCCGGCCGAGATGGGTGAGCTGGATCATGATTGCCGCGCCCTGTTCGTGGACGGCATCAGTCATTTCGCGGATCCATGGAACGATCTCGTCCTTGTAGGCGAGCAGATTGTTGAAGACCGGCGGGCTGTCCCTGGAAACGGCAGCGGAGCCGGCCGTCATCGTCAGGGCGACGCCACCCCTCGCCCGCTCGACCGTGTAGGCGCGGTAGCGGCCTTTCGGCATGCCGTCCTCCGGATAGGCGGGCTCGTGCGCGGTGACGATGATGCGGTTGCGCAGCGTCAGGTGCTTCAATTGAAACGGCTGAAGCAGAGGGTCGTTCGACATGCGAGAGGCTCCCGTCGTGTGGACCTGCCAATGCTAGGAGTGAATGTACATATGTGTCAATATTTGAAACAGATTCGTACAGAATATCGACGATGATGCACATTGTGTTGTAAAGCCGCGCCGGGTTTGATACGACAGTTTGTCATGGAACAGGCGACAAGCGGGAGTGCATGGAAAGGCTCGTATGAGGGGTGGCTCGCTGCGGCCTACGACTCCCTGCTCGAGGGTGGCGTCGATTCCGTGAAGATCCTGCCACTCGCCAAGCGTCTCGGCGTTTCCCGGACCAGTTTCTATTGGTTTTTCAAGGATCGCGAGGAGCTTCTGGACGCCCTCGTCTCGCGATGGAGAGAAAAGAACACGGGCAATCTCGTGAAGCAGGCGGAGGCCTACGCGGAATCTCTCGTGGAAGCCATGCTGAACGTCTTCGACTGCTGGCTGAATCGGGAACTGTTCGACTCCCAGTTCGAGTTTGCCGTGCGCAGTTGGGCCTTGCAGTCGCCAGAAGTCCTGGCAGAAGTGCAGAGGGCCGACCAGGTGAGGATGGATGCCCTTACCCGGATGTTCATACGCTTCGGCTTCGGCGAAGAGGCTGCGGACGTGCGTGCACGCGCGGCCTACCTGGTCCAGATCGGATACATCTCGATGCAGTCGCAGGAGGATCTCGCCCTGCGCATGAAGCGCATTCCCCAATACATCGAGATCCACACCGGTCAGGTTCCCGAGCAACGAGAATTCGACCGCTTCTTTGCACGACACGGATAAGTGCGCCACCATCTCGCCTCGAACGGTAGCCGGTCCGCCGGCGCCGTTGTTCTCGTCAGACGCCAATCGAAGAGCTCAGGCAGTTCCGCAGAGGGTACATGTCGCCGCAAGTCTGCGGCTGTTCCTCAAAGCGGTACCGCCGCGCGAGGCTGGCTGCCGCGAGGCCGTGCATCAGCCGGTCTGCCACGAAAGTTCCCGCATTTAAGCGAGCCATAAGCTGAGCGCGCTATCCACGTCTGGCGGCAAGAAATTCCGCCAGCATCGAAAGGAATCCTAAAATGAACCTCCGTAGACATCTGAGCTTGCTTGGGCTGGTTATCGCTCTTGGCGCGTGGAGCGCTCCATCCTGGGCTGCAACCACCTCCCACGAGAGTCACCAGGGTGCTGCCATCGAGCTGACGCTGAATGGCAAGGCGAAATGGCAAGGCGACGAGAACATGCTGAAAGGCATGAGCGGTATCCGCAACGCGCTCGCCACGCGACTCCCCGCCATCCACGACGGGAACTTGCCACCGGCCGACTATAAGACGCTTGCCTCCGAGGTGCAGGCACAGGTCGACTTCATGGTGACAAACTGCAAGCTCGCGCCCGAAGTGGACGAGCAGTTTCACGTCATCCTGGGTCATGTGCTCGACGGGGTGGCGGAACTGGAAGGCGACGCCGATCCCCGCGGCGGCGCAGTCCGGATGGTGCACGCGCTGAACGCCTATGGCGCGTACTTCGAGCATCCCAACTGGCAGCCGCTCGAGTGACCGGCGGCCATCGAAGGATTGTGCCAGCCTGCCGGAACTGCCAGATTGGAAAAGTGCCTGTCTGGCGGTCTTCGTCAGGCAGGCATAGCCTTGACGAACAGTGTTGCCTATGGCGGATGTGATGAGGCTCTTGCTGGTCGAAGACGACACGTTGTTGGGCCGTGGTCTGGTCGCGGGCCTTGGTCAGGGCGGTTTTGCCGTGGACTGGGTCCGCGATGGCGATGACGCCGATGCCGCACTTGCCACCACAAGCTATGATGTCGTGGTTCTGGATCTCGGATTGCCGGGCATCGATGGGCTGAGCCTCCTGCGACGGAGGCGGGCTGCAGGCGACAAGACGCCTGTTCTGGTGCTGACCGCGCGCGACACAATTGCGGAGCGCGTTTCCGGCCTGGATGCTGGCGGGGACGATTACATGATCAAGCCCGTCGACCTGGAGGAACTGCGCGCCAGACTTCGAGCGTTGCTGCGCCGGTCTGCTGGCGAGGCAACGCCAATTCTCCGATCGGGTCGCGTCGCACTTGATCCGGCGGCCCACACTGTGACGCTGGATGGAACGCCTGTGCTTCTGTCGAATCGTGAATTTGCTGTCCTACAAGGGCTGATGATGCATGCAGGTCGCGTCATGACGCGAAGTCAGTTGGAAGAACAGCTTTACGGCTGGGGCGAGCAGATCGACAGCAATGCCGTCGAGGTGCACATCCACAATCTCCGACGCAAGCTGTTTCCGGAGGTCATACGGACCATGCGCGGCATCGGCTACATCGTTCCGGCCGAGCCATGACAGGCTCCTTGCGACGTCGCCTTGTCCTTTCGCTTTGCGGCAGTATGGTGACTGCTTGGCTGGCAACTGCCTTCTTCACGTACCATGATACTAGCAGCCTGATCGATCAGGTAACCGACGAGCATCTCCAGCAATCCGCAGAGATGATGCTTGGCTTGGTTGAGCACATTCCCCCGGACCGCCTTCCGAAGGTTCTGGCCGCTGAGCGTAGACCCGAACAGCGGCTCTCGTACCGCCTGCTGCCCCCGGACCCCCCCGGCGGGACCGGTCCGCCGGACGGAGACTGGCGCTCCGGTTTCAGCAACATCACGGACAATGGCGAGGATTGGCGCGTCTATCGCACGGGTGCCGACGCGGGAACTCGGGTCGAGGTGGCGGTTCGTCAAGCCGTTCGCGAGAGCTTTGCCGCGCGCATTGCAGCCCATATACTCCACCCGATATGGATCGCCGCCCCGGTACTCGCTGTCGTCATATGGCTTCTCGTGCGATGGGGGCTTGGACCGCTAGAGAGGTTGACGGCAGGCGTCAGACGGCGATCGCCGACGGACCTTTCGCCACTCGCTTCGCGATCCGCTCCGACCGAGGTCCTGCCACTGGTCGAAGCACTCAATGCGCTCTTCGCCCGCATCAAATCGGCCCGGGAGCGCGACCGGCGGTTTGCCGCCGACGCTGCCCACGAGCTGCGTACGCCGCTTGCCGCAATCCGGGCGCATGCCCAGGTGGCGAGGAGTACCGACGATATCGCCGAATGCCACGCGGCAGTCTCGGAAGTGCTCACGGGCGTAGATCGCGGCACACGCATCGTCGAGCAGCTTCTGGCCCTGGCTAGGATCGACCACAGCACGACAGGGGAGTCAGCCCAACCGATCGACATGGTTGACCTCGTTCGTGACACGGTTGCAAGGATGGCGCCCCAGGCGGTCGCGCACAACATCGACCTGGCGCTCGAAGTGGAGGCGAACTTCGTCGCTGTTGTTCGGGGCAATGCCGATCTTCTGGCTGTCATGGTGCGCAATCTCGTCGACAATGCCCTGCGGTATATCCCTGAGGGTGCGCAGGTTACCGTTCAGTTGTCACGGCGCGATGACCACTTGCTTCTGCGCGTCGAGGACTCCGGACCAGGCATACCATTGGAGCTGCGTGAAAGGGTCAAGGATCGCTTCTTCCGGATCAACAGCGCTTCAGCGTCCGGAAGCGGATTGGGACTGTCCATCGTCGTTGCCATTGCCGAGCATCACGGGGGAAATCTCACGCTCGGCGAGCGATCCGGCGCCCCGGGATTGGCGGCCGAGGTTTGTCTACCCCTGTCAAAGGGAAGCATCGAGGGCGTCCGCACATAGTATCCTTCTACGTTCCGTCCAATCAACTGCCGGAAGCGTCGATTTATCTGGACCGAAGATGTGATGTTCCGCCTCTGCACCCTCGCAACCAATGGCATGGTCCGGCCGATGGAAACGAGGCTGCGAATGGTAACTGATGTGACGGGCTTTGAGCCTGAGCGACTGATGAGATGGATCGTCGCGTGGACAGGATTATCCGCGGCCTGGTTTATCACCGATGGTGATGACGGGAGCGCTGCGATCGATCTTGCAATCAACCGGATTGCGCTCGGTTTTGCTCGATTAGACAGGTTTTTCGCCGTGTCTCCGCTGCATGTCATGTTCGCTCGAGGTCATGCGAGGCGAACCCTCCCGGCCGCGCGCCCACATCTGAAACGGTGTTCGCCCCGAGCCTGAGCAAGGGGAAGGAAATTCCGGAAAGCGCGCAAGGTTTGTGAGCCTGTACCCTGCAATTTTGCGGGCTCTGCGCGATAACTGCGGTAATCCTCATCCGCATCCGGAGTGTACCCATGCGTTTTGCTTCCCTCGCCGCTCTTGCGGCCCTCACCCTTGCGATGGCCGTGCCGGCCAATGCCGAACGCCTAACGGAGAAACCGCTCGTCGACGCGGCATGGCTGCAGTCCAATCTCGGCAAGATCGGTCTCGTCGTCATCGACGTGCGGGACGCCGCGAAGGACAAGCCGAACCCTTACATTGGTGCCCACATCCCGGGCAGCGTCAGCGCGCCGTATTCGACCTATGGCTGGCGCGCCAAGGTAAACGGCGTTCCGGGCCAGTTGCCGCCGCTTGCCGATATCGAGGCGAAGATCGCCGCCCTCGGCGTTTCGAACGAGAGCCAGGTCGTCATCGTCCCGGCCGGCACGGATTCCTCGGAATTCGGTGCTGCAACCCGTATCTACTGGACCTTCAAGGTTCTCGGCCACGACGCCGTGACCATCCTTGACGGCGGCTGGCGCGCCTGGCAGGCGGCGAACGGCGAGACGAGTGCCGAGGCGGTTCAGCCACAACCTTCGTCCTTCAAGGCCAATTTCCGCGACGAACTCTACGCGTCCACCGCCGACGTGGAGAAGGCGCGGCAGAGCGGCAATGTTCAGCTCATCGATGGTCGGCCCGCAGAGCAGTTCGCCGGCAAGGCAAAGAGCCCGGTCGTGCGCGTAGCCGGTACCATCCCGGGTGCGGTCAATCTCGAACAGGGCAAACTCTACGATGCTCAGAAGGGCTCGTTCGTCAGCCCCGAGCAGGTTGCCGCCCTTGCCGGCTCCGCGGGTGTAAAGAAGGATGAACAGAGCATCGCCTTCTGCAACACCGGTCACTGGGCTTCGGTCGCCTGGTTCGGTCTCTCAGAGGTCGAAGGCAAGAAGAACGTCAAGCTCTATGACGGCTCGATGGCGGAATGGGCGGCCGATCCGGCACGTCCCGTCACGCAGTAAGATGCTGCGCACGAGGGGACCACATTCTTTAGGCGTGGTCCCTCACCCTTTCAGGAGAGAGGTCATGGCGAATGCCACAACAGCACCGACGCTGCCGTCCTTCGACCGCGCGCCGGTCTTCTTAATTTCAGTGGCACTTGCGGTCATCACGGCAGCGATCGGCCTTGCCGTGAGCCCGCGACAGGCGCTGCTTTTCATCATCGGCGGACTTCTCGGCGTGACGCTCTACCACGCCTCCTTCGGCTTCACCGGCGGGTGGCGGCGGATGGTCGTCGAACGGCGCGGCCGCGCGATGCGAGTGCAGATGCTGATGATCGGGCTGACCGCGATCGCCTTCATTCCGCTGCTGGCGCAAGGCTCCGCCAACGGCATGGCACTCGCTGGCGCTTTCGCGCCCGTCGGCGTCTCCGTGCTGGTCGGCGCGCTGATGTTCGGCCTCGGCATGCAGCTTGGCGGCGGATGCGGATCGGGGACCCTGTTCACGGTCGGCGGAGGTTCCGCGCGCATGCTGGTGACGTTGATCTTCTTCATCGTCGGTGCGGTTCTCGGCACCGCCCACCTGCCATGGTGGCTCGCGCAGCCTTCCTTGCCGCAGGTAAGTCTCGGCCAGGTGCTCGGTGCCCCGCTGGCGATCGCGATCACGCTCGCAGGCCTCACCGCGATCGCGGTCGTCACCGCATTCGTGGAGAAAAAGGCGCACGGATCGCTCGAAGCGGTGAAGGCTCCTGACAAGCCGTTCGCCGAGCGGCTCATCCGAGGTCCGTGGTCGCTGGTCGTCGCTGCGCTGCTGCTTGCAACGCTCAACCTGGCAACCCTTCTCACAGCCGGCCATCCCTGGTCAGTCACCTTCGGCTTCGGCCTCTGGGGCGCGAAGATCGCCCAGGCGGTCGGAATCCCCGTCGAGACATGGGCCTTCTGGAACTGGCCGGGGCCGGCACAGGCGCTCGGCGCCAGCGTTCTCGCCGACAATACCTCGGTGATGAATTTCGGCATCATCCTGGGCGCCGGCCTCGCTGCCGGTCTTGCCGGCAAGTTCGCGCCGAAGGCTGCGATCCCGCTCGGCTCGCTGTTCGCCGCAGTGATCGGCGGCATGCTGATGGGCTATGGCGCCCGGCTTTCGTTCGGCTGCAATATCGGCGCGCTGTTTTCCGGCATTGCGTCCGGTAGCCTGCATGGCTGGCTCTGGTTCGCGGCTGCCTTCGCCGGCAGCTACGCCGGCATCGTGCTCCGGCCGCTCTTTGGATTGGATGGCTTCAGAAAATGAGCAACCGTAATACGCTCCTCTTCGGCGCCGCCTTCGCGGTTGCCGCGGCCGCCGTCGCGGCTGACCATGCAAGCCACAGCATCAATCCGCCGGCGGCACCGACCGCAAGCCAGCCCGCAGAAGCCTCGGCTCCCGCGGCAAACCCGTGTTCGGCCGACAATCCCTGCTCGGCCGCAGCCCCATGTGCGGCATCGAACAACCCGTGTTCAGCGGCCGCCCCATGCGCCGCAGCAGCGCCATGCGCCGCATCGGCACCCTGTGCTGCGGCGGCGCCTTGCTCGGCGGTCGCTCCGTGTGCCGCTGCGCCTTGCGCTGCTTCCCAACCTTGAGCATGCTCAAGCCGGTTGACGCAGGAGGCTCCAATGACTGAGGACGATCAGCGGCGACAGGCCGCTCGCGAGGTCCTGTTTTGCGAGACCGTCCTGCGCAAGACCGGCGACACGGTCCTGCTCGACGTGCTGCGCGGCGCCGGAGACATGACGGTCTGGCAGCATTATCCGCCTGGCGACGTCTTCGATCCGGAAAGCGGAGCACAGTGGTATTACCATGCCCATCCGGAACCGGGCATGGCGGGCGAACACGGGCACTTCCACTGCTTCATCCGGCCCGACGGTCGTGAGGGGCCGGTCCACCATCTCGTAGCCGTGGGCGTGGATGCGCACGGTCGCCTGCTTCGCCTCTTCACCGTCAACCAATGGGTCGTCGGCGATACATGGCTTTCAGCCGAAGAGACGATCGGATTGCTGCCGCGCTTCGACGTCCAGCTCGGGCGACCGTCCTATCTCACAAACCGCTGGCTGACCGGCGTGCTGCGTCTCTACGAGCCGGAGATCGCCGGACTCATTCGCGAACGTGACAAGCGGATTGAAACCTGGCATCCGGAGACGCCCGCGGCCGAGGTGCGCCAGGATCGGGCTCTCGAGGTCACCTCCGAGCTTGCCGTCGACCTTGGGAAAACCACGCGGTCGCTGCAGCTCGGCTGAAGACCGCCATGCCGGGGCCCGGCCGGACCTCTCCAGCCAGTCGAGAGACGACTACCCCTTCTTCGGAGGACCCGGGGTGCCGATGCACCCCGGGCGCCATCAGGAATACGATGACCCCTGAGCGGAGCCGGAAGGACTGACCATGGCACTGGCAAGCTGGCGCAGACTGACGGAGCCGAGCGCCTCCCCGCCCGCGCCGACAACCACGGCCACGTCACTTTCGGAAGTCGTGGCAATCAGGCGGACGGCCTCCTCGACGGTGGTGCCGGCCGGGATCATCGTTCCGTTCGGCGCCTGCCCCGGCGGCAGCGTCGTCATGACGGCCTCGACGGTCACGACCCGCCCCCGATTGACCTCCTTGACGAAGTTCGCGACATACTCGTCGGCCGGCGAGAGCACGATATCCTGGCGCGTGCCCTGCTGAATGACTTCCCCGTCGCGAAGAATCGCGATCTGGTCTCCGAGCCGGAGCGCCTCGTCGAGATCGTGCGTGATAAAGACGATCGTCTTCTTGATCTCCTTTTGCAGGTCCAGGAGAACCGTCTGCATGTCGGTCCGGATTAGGGGATCGAGCGCCGAATACGCCTCGTCCATGAGCAGGACCGGGGCGTCGTTCGAAAGAGCGCGAGCCAGACCGACACGCTGCTGCATGCCGCCGGATAGCTGGTTCGGATACTTGCTTTCGAAGCCCTTGAGACCGACGCGGTCGATCCATCGCATGGCGATGTCGACCGCCTTGGAGCGGGCAACACCCTGCACTTCGAGCCCGTAGAGCGTGTTGTCGAGGACGTTACGATGCGGAAGCAGTGCGAATTTCTGAAACACCATCGCCGTCTGGTGCCGGCGAAACTCCCGCAACTCCCGTTCGTTCATCTTCACGACGTCGATCCCATTCACCAGCAACTCACCGGCGGTCGGGTCGATCAGACGGTTGATATGCCGGATCAGGGTCGACTTTCCCGAGCCGGACAGCCCCATGATGACCTGTATGCAGCCGGAGGGCATCTCGATGTTGATGTCCTTGAGGCCCAGCACATGGCCGAACTTTTCGTTCAGCTCGGCCTTGGAGAGGCCATTGCGGACGGCCTCGACATGCGTCGCGGCATTGGGTCCGAAGATCTTGTAAAGGTGGCGGATCTTGATGCCGTCGAAATGATGATCAGCCATGGACGACCTCCAGGTGCTGCTGGAGCCGTTTGCCGAAAGCCTGGCTGACGCGATCGAAGATGATCGCGATGCCGACGATCGCGAGGCCGTTGAAGATGCCGAGCGTGAAATACTGGTTGGAGATCGCCTTCAGGACCGGCTGCCCGAGGCCCTGCACGCCGATCATCGATGCGATGACGACCATGGCAAGCGCCATCATGATCGTCTGGTTGATCCCGGCCATGATGGTTGGAAGCGCCAGCGGCATCTGAACCTTCTTCAGCTTCTGCCAGCTTGATGACCCGAAGGCGTCGGCGGCCTCCAGCACATCCTTGTCGACGAGGCGTATGCCGAGATTCGTGAGGCGGATCATCGGCGGGATGGCGTAGATGACCACCGCGATCAGGCCCGGCACCTTGCCGATACCGAGCAACATGACGACAGGGATCAGATAAACGAAGCTCGGCATCGTCTGCATGACGTCGAGGACCGGATTGACGGCGTTCTGCACACGGTCCGATCGTGACATGAGGATACCGATCGGAATCCCGATCACAATGGAGAGGACCGTACAGACGAAGATCATCGAGACCGTCTTCATCGTGTCGTCCCACATGTCGAAATAGCCGATCACGAGAAGGGTGGCGACGGTGCCGGTGACGATCTTCCAGTTGCGGCTGGCGAACCAGGCAAAGAGGGCGATGAGCAGGAGGATGATCGGCCACGGCGTGCGCGTCATGAAGCGCTCCGACCAGATCAGAAAGTGTTGCAGCGGTTCGAAGACGGATTCGATGCCGTCGCCGTAGGCGCGGGTGAAACTGCGAAAGCCCTCATCGATTGCCTTCTTGAGGTCACGTAGCGAATCCGGGTTCATTGCCGGAAACTTGTTGAACCATTCCATGTCGATCCCCTTCCAGCCTCTGCCGATCTAACGCCGGCTTTCGGGCTCAAAACGTCAATCTCGCCGCGAACGTTCTCTACGGCGTATCCGAGACAGACGAGAAGGACGGCACGCCGCAGGACGTGCCGCCCTCTCCCGTAGATCGGGGCGGTCAGAGCGCCGCCTTGACCTTCTCCGCGACTTCAGGCGAGACCCATTCCTTCCAGAGAGCTTCGTTCTCTTTGAGGAAGTGCTTCGCGCCGTCGTCACCGCTCGACTGGTTATCGGTCATCCAGGCCATCAGCTTGTTGACCGTGTCGTTGCTCCAGGCGCGCTTGTTGAGATAGCCCATCACGTCCTCGCCCGCGCGCTCGGCAAAGGCTTTGGTCACCAGCGTCTGGACCTTGTCCTTCGGCCAGTCGTTCTTCTTCGGATCGGGGCAATCGGCAACGGTATTGCAGCGCTTCCACTCCGCCGCGTCATAGGGAACGCCATGCTCGAGCTTGACCATCTCGTACTTGCCGAGCAAGGCCGTCGGAGCCCAGTAATAGCCGAGCCAGCCTTCCTTGCGTTCGTAGGCCTTGGCTATCGAACCGTCGAGACCGGCCGCCGAGCCCGTGTCGACCAGCGTGAAGTTCGCAGCTTCCCCACCATAGGCCTTGTAGAGCTGACTGGTCACGACGGTGCCACCCCAACCCTGCGGCCCGTTGTGAACGGCTCCCTTGCTCTTGTCTTCCGGATCCGGGAACAGTTCAGGATGCTTGAAGGCGTCGTCGATCGTCTTGATGTCCGGGTTGGCATCGGCGACATATTTCGGAATCCACCAGCCCTGCACGGCGGCATCGGACAGCGCGACGGCGGCGCCAACGAGCTTGCCTTCCTCGAGTCCACGGTTGACGACGTCCGGCAACAGATCAACCCAACCTTCGGGAGCCAAATCCGGCTCGCCCTTTTCCACCATCGAGGTGATGGTCGGCACCGTATCACCGACGATGACTTCGGCGTTGCAACCGTAACCCTCCGTCAGGATGAGCTTGTCGACCGCAGCGAGCACCTCGGCGCTCTGCCAGTTCATGCTGGCAATGGTCACGTCGCCGCATTCGGCGCGCGCCGCGCCCGTCATGGCCAGCAAGCCCGCGACAAGGCAGGTGGAAGCAAGAAGATGTTTCATGTCCGTTCCCTCTTCATTGCGGCATTTGTTTCGCAACGGGGTGCCGCTTGGACCCGCTGCTCTGCACGCGCACAAACTATAACTCTCGGCTCGTCTGCAGCCGCGGGTCGCGTTTTGCGGGTGACCAGTGCACCACCATTGACAGGAGGTTTCAAGAGAATGGCGTCGGTCACAGACGACCGCGCATGTGGCTTGCGGAATGAGCTCCAGGTCCGGCACATTTCCCGGCCAAGGCGTACATGCGCCGACCGAGAGAGGGGATATATCTGCTCAACGCTTGCCTGTTCCAGATAAGGAGCTCCGAAATAAGAAAATCCCAGGCGGCCCGCCGCCTAGCCGGTAGCAGCAGGACCTAAGATCCTGCCCCAGAAACCTCATCTTATTCGAAATTCCGAATTGTCGATTGCCTCTGATCGTCGTTTGAGGGGTAGAATTGCGACTTTCCCGTCGAGCAAGCCGGCGTTCCGGCCGCAAGACACGGGGGGCGTCCAGACTGGCAGGCGTACGATGGCAGGATGCCGGAGGTGCTCGCTAGACAACGCCACCCTTGCCTCTTCCGCGCCTTCCGGACGCGCCAATGCTGTCAGCGCCCTGGCCAGGACCGCCAGCCGGGGTCACGCCACCCGGCTGCAGGCCCGAGGCGAGCCCCTCCGAGCCTCGAGGAAGGTTCGTTACTTCAGCGCTCGCGGCAAGTCCAGCTTCGAATTCCTCGGTCGCCTGTCGCCAATGACGCTCGTGTTCACCGTCGGGCCGACCCTCCTGCTCCCATATTTCATAGGCCCGGCTACGGACGTACTCGTCCCTTGCTTGCTGTTGCATGTCTCTCTCCAATCCCGGTTACGCCTGTGGTTGAAATGGAAATGCCAAATAAACCTCTTGCCACACATTGTTCGCAAAGCACGTCCGAGCCGACGAAGCGATATTCATATCTGCGACGGTGTCAGCTTTTGTTCGCCATCCCGCGCTCTCGCGTTTCGAGAGTGTCGTCTCGGCACCGAAAGTCACCGTTCCTCTCGGTCTTCGCGGCCACGGGGTATCCGCATCGTGGCCACGCAATGGTCTGGAAACGCAAAGCCGAGGTTTGCGTTCCAGCCAAAGTTCTGATCACGGAATTGACGGATCGCACGATGTTCCATTGTCCCGCCGAATCGGCCCGTGCAGGAGCAGACGCCGGTTTGGTCGGCGTCTTACTGCCCGAAGACGTGGGCCGCGCCCGCGTCGAACGTCAGCCAGACGGGGCTGCCGCGCTGGACACCCGACATCGCCTCGTGGCCGAACGGCACGCGCACCGAGATCGACGTGCTCTCGCCGGTACGGGTCGACACATGGATGTTGTTGCCGAGGAAGGTGATGTCCTCCACCGTGGCCGCGAGACCGCGGTCCGTCTTGCGGCCGGACAGCGAAATGCGCTCGGGCCGCAGCATCAGCTCGACCTTCGCCTGGCCAGCCGGCGCTCCGTGCAGAGGCACGTCGCAGACGGTCAGATCGTCGTCGAGCGAGACGTCGGCGCGACCGTTGCGGGTGGCAAGCAGACGACAGGGTATGAAGTCGCTGTCGCCGATGAATTCCGCGACAAAACGGGTCGCGGGATTGGCGTAGAGCTCCTCGCCCGTGCCGATCTGATCGATCACGCCTCTGGAGAAAACCGAGATGCGGTCAGACAGGCGCAAGGCTTCCTCCTGGTCGTGGGTGACATAGAGAACCGTGACCTCCGTCTGCTGGTGGATGCGGCGGATTTCGTGCTGGATCTCCTCGCGCAGTTTCTTGTCAAGCGCCGAGAGCGGCTCGTCCATCAGCAGCACCGGCGGGTCGTAGGCGAGCGCACGCGCAAGCGCGACGCGTTGCTGCTGGCCGCCAGACATCTGCGCCGGCCGCCGGTCCTCGAAGCCTTCGAGGCGAACGAGGGAAAGCATCTGCCGCACGCGCTCCGTCACCGCCGCCTTCGACCAGCCACGAACCTTGAGCGGGAACGCGATGTTGTCGCCGACCGAGAGGTGCGGGAAGAGCGTGTAGCGCTGGAAGACCATGCCGATATTGCGGCGGTGCGACGGCGTGTCGAGGATCGTTCGGCCGTCGAGGAGAATGTCGCCGCGCGTCGGCTGCTCGAAGCCGGCCAGAATGTAGAGTGTGGTACTCTTGCCGGAACCGGAGGGGCCGAGAAACGTCATGAATTCGCCGCGCCCGACGTCGAGCTTCACATTGTGAACGGCAACGACAGGGCCATACTCCTTGCGGACATTCCGGATTTCGAGGAAGGGCTTCATGCTTTCAGTCCTCTTTTAAGGGCGGCGGCGAGCAGCATCAGGACAAGGGTGACGAGGATGAGCAGCGTCGAGGCGGCGGCGATCACCGGCGTCAGGTCCTGGCGTAGCGTCGCCCAGATCTTCACCGGAAGCGTCTGAAGTGTCGGGCTCGCCATGAAGATCGCGAGCACCACCTCGTCCCAGGAGGTGAGGAACGAGAAGATCGCGGCGGAAAAGACACCATGGCCGATGCAGGGCAAAGTGATCAGGAGCTTCGCCCGCAACGGAGAGGCCCCGCAGAGCACCGCAGCGTCTTCGATCGACTTGTCGAATCCTTCGAGTGCCCCCGTTAGCGCAAGGATGGAAAAGGGCAGGGCGACGACGAGGTGGGCGATGACGAAGCCAGTCGTCGTGCCGGCCAGTCCGACCCTCAGGAAGAAGGCGTAGAGGGCGACGGCGAGCACCACGACCGGCAGGATCATGGGCGTCATGAAGAGAGCCCTCAGCGCATTGCGGCCCACGAAGGTGCCACGCACCAGCCCGAAGGAGGCGACGAGGCCGATCAGCACGGAAAGCACGGTGACGACGACGGCAATGCGGAAACTCGTCCAGGCGGATTCGAGCCAGCGCGGATCGGCGAACAACGCTCCGTACCATTTCAGTGTCCAGGACGGTGGCGGAAAGATCAGCCATTGCGACGAGCCGAAAGACAACGCGGCGATGAAGAGGATCGGCAGGAGCAGGAAGGCGGATGTGAGCGTCGTGACCGCCACCAGGAACCACTTCCAGCTTCCGAGGCTTTCGAAATTGAGCAGCATGTCAGTTCCTTTCCCCACCGGCGGCACCGAACAGGCGAAGCTGGAGCGCGTAGAGGCTGAGCGTGACGACCAGCAATACCAGCGCCGCCGCGCCGCCCATGCCCCAGTTGACGAGCGACTGCACGAATTGCGCAATGAGTTCCGCGAGCATCATGTTGGCCGTGCCGCCGAGAAGGGCCGGCGTGACAAAATAGCCGAGCGACATGACGAAGACCATCAGCGCACCGGAGGCCATGCCGGGCAGCGCAAGCGGCAGGAGCACGCCGACGAACGCCTGTCGGCGATTCGCCCCGCACAAGGCGGCCGCCTGGAGGATCATCGGGTCGATCTTCCGGATGACGCCATAGAGCGGAATGACGATGAAGGGCAGCATGATGTAGGTCATGCCGATCGTGACGCCGACGAGGTTGTTGACCATCGCCAGCGGCGCGTCGATGAGACCGAGGGCCATCAGCGTCTTGTTGATCACGCCGGTGCGCTGCAGGAGCACCATCCATGCATAGGTGCGGGCGAGAAGATTGGTCCACATCGACAGCAGCACAATGGCGAAGACGATGTTGGCGGCCCGGCGCGGCATGATGGCAAGCGCCCAGGCGACCGGGAAGCCGACGACGAGCGAGATGACCGTGACCACGGCCGCGACGAAGAAAGTGTTGAAGAAGATCTTCAGATAGGTCGTGCCGCCGAGGAGTTCCACATAGTTCTGCAGCCCGACGACCGGCTCGGTGAAGCTGCGGGTCAGGAGTGCTGCGACCGGCAGCACGAAGAAGACGAGAACGAGAACAAACGCGGGAAGAACCGGTGCAAGGCCGCCCGGCCGCGCCCGCCGCTTTGGCGGGACCGTCCTTTCGGTTTCGAGTTCCACTGAAGTTACCACGAGCGACATCCTCGGTTCTCCCTGTCGAGCGTGTGCGGGCACAGCCCGTCAGCGCATGCGGTTCGGACCGGAAGGGCGAAGCCTCCCCCTTCCGGTCATCTCATCTCTACTTCGACTGCCAAGCGTACCAGCGCTCGCCGATCTCGTCGCGATGCTTGGCCCAATAGGCCATATCGGCGTTGACCTGCGACGCGGTCTGCTGGTCTGGCAGCGTCTTTGCGAGCGCAGGATCCATTAGGGCCGGAGACTTCAGGTTGGTCGGCGCGTAGCCGGTGCCTGCGGCCATCTCCGCCTGCCCTTCGGGAGAGGACGCATAGGCGATGAACTTCATCGCCGCCTCCTTGTTCTTGGCACCCTTCGGCACGACCAGCGCGTCGGCCGCAGTAATATTCTGTGCCCATGAGGTCTCCACATTGACGCCGGTCGCTGCAAGTGCGGTCAGGCGGCCGTTCCAGAACGAGCCGAACGGCGCCTCGGCCGATGCCAGAAGTTGCTGCGACTGCGCGCCGCCCGACCACCAGATGATGTCGGCCTTGATCGTGTCGAGTTTCTTGAAGGCGCGATCGAGGTCGAGCGGATAGAGCTTGTCCGCCGGCACCCCGTCAGCCAGCAAGGCAGCCTCGATCACGCCAGGCGCCGACCACTTGTAGAAGGTGCGCTTACCGGGAAACTTCGCGGTGTCGAAAAGCGCGGCCCAGCTTGCAGGGCAAGCGGAAACGGCATCCTTGTTGCAGCCGATGACGAAGGAATAGTAGAACGAGCCGACGGAATAGTCGGTTACGAAACGGGGATCGAGCAACGCCTTGTCGATCACCGAAAAGTCGAGTTTCTCGAGCAATCCCTGCTCGCCGGCCTGGATTGCATAGTCGCCCTCGACGTCGACCACATCCCAGGTCGTACCCTGTGCCTCGACCATGGCTTTGATCTTGCCGTAGTCGGTCGGACCATCCTGCACGACGTTGACGCTTTCCTTGGCGGTGAACTTGTCGGCCCAGGCACTTTTCTGGACGTCCTGGGTGGTGCCGCCCCAGCTTGTGAAGACGAGGTCGGCGGCGAGGCTCGGCCCGGAAGCTCCCAGCACTATTGCGAGCGTCGCGATTGCGGTTTTGGCTTTCATGTTCAGTTCCCTTGTTTTCTCTAGTGACGCGGTATCGGGTTGGTTTCTTCGGCGTCGGGGAGACCTCTCCGGGTCCCTTCGGTCCGGCGCCGCATTGCTTCACTTCACCGGACCTGCTCCTCCCCCGACGCGGAAGAAGGGAGCTGGCTTCATGATCTTGTTTTCCGCCACTTCGATCAGGTTGCGGATCTTGGGAAGGAAGGCCTGCCAGGCCGGATCGGCGGCAAGGCGCGCGCGCCTGACCTCTCGATCGTCGAGGCTCGCATAGGCCCAGATATGCACGATCTCGTTGATCGGCCCGATTTCGGAAAAGAAGTAGCCGACGAGATTGCCGAGATGCTTCTTCTGGATTTCGATTCCTTCTTCGCCGACGACTTCGAGATAGCCGGGGATGGCGCCGTTCTTCAGCCGATAGGTGCGGATCTCGTAGAACATCGGCTCACCGCATCACGAAGGGATCGGGGAAGGGCGCATCGGACGTCGTGAGCCAGACGGTCTTGGTGCGGGTGTAGTCGAGCACCGCCGCCATGCCGCCCTCGCGGCCGTGACCGGATTGTCCGTAGCCCCCGAAGGGTGCGATGGGCGAGACGGCGCGATAGGTGTTCAGCCACACGATGCCCGCATGAATGTTCCGACTCATGCGGTGGGCGCGAGCGAGGTTCTGCGTGAAGACGCCGGAGGCGAGCCCGAACTGGGTCTCGTTGGCAAGCCGGAGCGCCTCCGCCTCCGTCTCGAAGGACACGACCGAAAGCACCGGGCCGAAGAACTCCTGCACCAGCGACGGCGATGCGATACCGTCGCAATCGAGAACGGTCGGCGGATAGTAATTGCCCGGCCCTTCCGGACGAACCCCGCCGGTGACGAGCCGCGCGCCTGCTGCGATGGACGCTGAGACCAGCGCTTCGACATGATCCTGCTGCCGGCGTGTGGCGAGCGGTCCGACTTCGGTCGCCATATCAAGCGGGCTGCCGATCCGGATCGCCTCCGCCTTCGCCTTCAGGCACGCGAGGAACTCGTCCTTGACGGAGCGTTCGACGATGAGGCGCGAGCCCGCGACGCAGGATTGGCCGGTGGCGGCGAAGATCCCGGCGACCTGCGCATTGACAGCACTTTCCATATCGGCGTCGGCGAAGACGATGAAGGGCGACTTGCCGCCGAGTTCGAGTGACATCGAGGCAAGGTTCTCGGCCGAATTGCGCACGACATGCCGCGCGGATTCCGGACCTCCGGTAAAGGCGATGTGGGCAATTTTCGGATGACGTGTGAGCGCGGCACCGCAGGTGGTGCCGAAGCCGGTGATGATGTTGACGACGCCCGGCGGAAAGCCGGCCTCATCAACAAGACGGGCGAACTCGAGGAGCGGTGCTGGACCATCCTCCGACGCTTTCATGACGAGCGTACAGCCGGCGGCGAGTGCCGGCCCGATCTTGACGGCCGACAGGAAAAGCTGGCTGTTCCACGGAACGACCATGGCGACCACGCCGACCGGCTCGCGGCGCAACCATACGTCCATGTCCGGCTTGTCGATCGGGAGGAACGACCCCTCGATCTTGTCGGCGAGGCCGGCGTAGTAGCGGTAGTAGTTGGCGACGTAGGCGATCTGCGAGGAGGTCTCCCGGATGATCTTGCCGGTATCGCGCGTCTCGAGTTCGGCAAGCGTCTTCGCATTGGCCGCGACGAGGTCGGCCAGGCGGTAGAGAAGCTGGCCGCGCTGGGTCGCGGTCATCCTCGCCCAGGGACCCTCGACAAGGGCGCGATGTGCCGCCTCGACGGCGCGATCCACCTCCGGCTCGCGCGCCTCCGGCATGACGGCCCAGGCCCGGCCGGTCGCCGGATCGAGGCTCTCGAATCCGTGTTCGCCGTCTTCAAAGGCTCCGTCGATGTAGTGCTGGAAGCGCCGCATGATCCCTACTCCTTGAAGGCCGGCATGACGTCTCGAATGAAGCGCTCGAGCGAGGCCTTCTTGCGTTCGAAGCTCATGCCGGTGTCGATCCAGAACGAGTATTCGTCATAGCCCATCGCCTCGTATTTCTTGAGGCGTTCGATGACGTCACCGGCCGTGCCGATCGGAAGGTTCGCGCCCATCACCTCAGGCGAGAGCTTGGCGTTCGCCGCGATGTCCTCGTCGCTCAAGCGTTCGATCAGGCCCTGGTGGATGGGCCGCTCGTTCTTGAACCAGGCGAAGAAGTAGTTGTAGTAGACGCTGATCTCCTTGGCGGCCCGGGCAATGTCGGCGGCATCGGACCCGACATAGGTGTGCTGGAGCAACATAATCTTCGGGCGCGGGACCTCAGGCGTCTTCTCGCAGGCGGCGGTGAAGCGGCCCATCAGGCTCTCGATCTCCGGATCGCCGTTCCACAGCGGCGTCACCTGCACGTTGCAACCGTTTGCCACCGCGAATTCGTGGGAGTTAGGATCGCGGGCAGCGACCCAGAGTGGGATGGCTTCTTGCAGCGGCTTCGGGGCGGATGTCGTCGACGGGAACTTCCAGAACTGGCCGTCATGGGCGTAGTCGCCCGCCCAGATGCCCTTGACGGCCGGGACCATCTCGCGCAGGTGCTGGCCGGCGGTCCAGGCGTCGAGACCCGGATGAAGACGTTCGTATTCGAAGGAATAGGCGCCGCGCGCGATGCCGAGTTCCAGACGCCCGTCGGTGATGATGTCGGTCATCGCCGCCTCGCCGGCGAGCTTGATCGGATGCCAGAACGGCGCGATGACGGTCCCGACGCCAAGACGAGCCGTGGTCGTGCGGCGAGCGAGGTCGGCAAGGTTCACGAAGGGGTTCGGCGCGATGGTGAAGTCCATGCCGTGGTGCTCGCCCGTCCAGATGGCATGCATGCCGCCCGCGTCGGCGATCTCACAGAGCTGGACGAACTCGTCGTACAACTGCTTGTGGCTCTGGCCGGCATCCAGCCGCTCCATATGAACGAAGAGCGAGAACTTCATAGTCTTCATGCCTTTCTAGCGATGGAATGGACGCGACCCGTGGTTTCCGTGCCGAAGTAGACACCGAAATTGCCGAGCGAGCGTTCCGATGCGAAGCGATTGACGATGTCGGCGGTCGCCGCGCTGTCGAACGTCGGATCGGCAAGACGGTCGAGGGCGAGGAAGGTCCCGCCGCGGGGATCGCCTTCGCCCAGGAAGGCGCGATAGACGATATGCTGCCGGCCACCCTTCCGGTCCTCGTAGACCGAGTAGAGAAAGCCGATCGTGACGGGCAACCCGGTCAGACCTTCGAGCGCCGACCGGAGCGCCGCAAGAGGTTCTTCGCCGTTCACGTCACAACCCGGCAGGCTCTTCGTCCCGTCGCCGACGAGCAGGATCTCGCCATCGCGCTCGATCACGGCACTCAAATGCAGACTGCCTTCTGCGGCCGCGGAAACCGCCCTTGCGGCAAGCGTCGGTACGAAATAACCGCCCCGGACATAGCCGAGCCCGTTGCTGTCGCTGCTCTCAAAAGCCTCGACGCGTCCGAGCAGAATGACATGGTCGCCCGCCTCGATGACCTGTTCAAGCCTGCAGTCGAACCAGGCGGCGACACCCGAAATGACCGGCGATCCGAAGGGGCCACTGCTCCACGCGACTGTGGCGAAGCGGTCCTCGGACGGGCGGGCGAACGTGTTCGATATCTCCTGCTGCGTCTCCGCGAGAATGTTGACCGCAAAGCCGCTCGCCGTGGTCATGGCTTCGAAATTGCGCGAGCTGCGGGCGAGACAAACGAGGAGAAGCGGCGGATCGAGCGAGACGGACGTAAACGAATTGGCTGTGAAGCCCAAAGGTCTTCCTCGAGCGTCGGTCGACGTCACCACGGTGACGCCGGTGGCGAAGGCGCCGAATGCGGAGCGGAGCGCGCGCGGATCGAGATGCTGAGTCATGACGAAGTCTCCGGAATAGCAAGCCATCTGCGCATCACCGCGTTGACGGCTTCGGGTGCCGTGAGGTTGACCATGTGCCGGTGACCCGCGACGATGTGTGCGCTGCCCCGCGGAGCGAGAGCGGCCATCTGTCGCGCCATCTCCGGCGTCGAGTTCGGGTCCCCGCTCCCCGTCAGGAAAAGCGCGGGGCATGTCACTGTCGACCACGCCTCGGCATAGATCGCGTCTCCGCCGGCGAAGGCGCGGTAAGCCGTGGCATAGGCATCCTTGTCCATCAGACCCAGCCAGCGTCGCGTCAGCAGCCGAGGGGTACGGCTCTCCTCGTCGTCCGAGAACCAACGCTGCACGGGTCCGTCGACATCGACGCCCTCCTCTTCGATCGAAGCGGCACGCGCCATGACCGCCGCCTTCGCCGCAGGATCACGGCGGAAGACCCCGTTCAGGAGCGCGACGCGCCGGACACGCTCCGGGAAACGCGCGACCGCACCGCCGCAAACAAGCGCACCCATGGAGTGGCCGGCAATGTTGACCCTATCGAGCCGCAGTGCGTCGAGAACACCGGCGAACCAGTCGACGAAGTCGACGAGGCTGCTGCCCTTTGCCAACGGCGCGCTTTCGCCATGGCCGGGCATATCGACGGAGATGACGCGGTGGCTGGCGCCGAGGGCCTCGACCTGCGGTGCCCAGGCTTCAAGCCGCATGCCGACGCCATGGATCACCAGGAGTGGTTCGCCCTCACCTCTCTCATGGTAGGCCGCGCCGTTGCGAGCATACTGCCGCTCGAGCGACGGCGCGGATGTCGTCGGTTCGGACGTCGTGGCGACCACCGTCTCCGACTCCATCGCCTCAGACCCCGGCCGGATTGGCGACGTCCTGACCGAGATCCCTGAGATCCTGGTAGCGATCGCCAATGCGGTGGTGTGGCCTTCCGCCCACCGACGCCCCGAGACCGATCACGATCTCGTCCGCCGCGGGAGCATCCGGAATGGCGGTCTGGATCGTGAGGTAATGGGAGCGGCGACCCTCGTCGTTCTTGTCCATCAGCGGGATCACGATCGCCGTATTGGCCGGGCCACGCGTGTTGGTGAAGGCGAGATAGGATTTCGCGCCGACGGCCGTACGATAGTGATTGCCGAAACGCAGTGTGTGAATGAGTGCAGATGCGTGTTCAATCTCGCCGTCGAGACCAACGACGGCGACCTTTCCATAGGCCTCGACGGCCTCCCCGGAGCCGACCGCGTCAATGATCATCTTGGTCAGGAGCTCGCCGAGAACGGGGGCGGCTGCGTGAATCTCCGGCTTCAGGTCTTCGACGAACCCCTTGCCCGCCCAAGGGTTCTTCACCACCGCGAATGCAGAGAAGAGCTTCAACGGCTGAAGCGCCTTCCTTCCTCCTTCGACCAACGTCGTCTCCACCTGTAGCAACGTCTTGCGGATATGGATCATCGCCCGTCATTCCTTTCCCGATGTTGATATTATGGTATACCATGATATCAGCATGTCAAGCGACCGGAGATGACACGTCGAAAGAATGTCGGCAGCTGGGAGATTCCGTCTTCATTGGCAGGCCGGTGAAGCTCGTCCTGCACATGCAGATCGCCGAGCTCACCGGCTTTGACGCCTATTGCCGCCCTGTCCTCCTGTCGACTTCGCGATTCCGATCACCGGATTCGCCGCAGGAATTTCCTTCGGTTGGCGAGATCTCGCACATCAGCGCCGCAACGGAGATCAGAGGGCCCGGCGAAGATCCCATGGCTTTGGGATTTCGACCCTCGAGACCGGGATTCGTGTTTTCTGGATCATGCCGAAAGATGTGGCACTTTCGATTGCGCCGCAGACCGCATCCAGACGGTGGTACGTTCGTCAGTCGACAATCAGAACGATGGAACGCAACCCGTCGCCAGTGCTGCCGGCAGCCTGGAGCGGCATCGGTCAGAGCAGCCGACGCATCAGAACGGCCAACTGCGCGAACAGTCGCTGGTCACCACCCTCGGACGGCATCAGCCGTCGAAAGAAGCTCTGCGTCGAAATGACAGCGCCGATCATGGACATTGCCGCAATCAGCGAGAGGCCCATATCGACGTCCGCGGGGGCTTCATCCGACCCTCGGATCGTCCTGACGCACCCGAGGAGCAGATCAAGTACGGGTCGGGCGAGCCGTTCTTCGATCAGCGCTTTTCGCTCACTGTCCGCGTTCGTCATGATTTCGCTGATCATGAGCTGCGCGAAGAGCGGGCGCGCGCCGACGAGATCGACCATCTCTTTGCAGAGACGGTCCATCTGTTCATTCGGCGGAAGTCCGCGGCAGAGTTCCTGCGACTCATGGATGCGCGCGAGGGTCTCCTCCGCGACGGCGTCGACCACTGCCGTCCAGAGCCCCAGTTTTGAGCCATAGCGGTAGGAAATCAGCGCGACATCGACGCCGGCCTGCCCAGCGATTTTTCTGAGCGACGCACGTTCGAAACCCCATTCCGCGAAATTGGCGACCGCGGCGTCGAACAGCGCATCAACGTCCAGCTCCTTGCCCTTTTTCGGGCGTCCGCGCCTGCGTTCCGAAGGCTTCTGCCCGTCTGTCAATGCTCTCTCCTCTTGATACTTGACAAGGATAGCGCATTCACGGATGATATTCAACAATTGATGAATAAAATATCCTTCACCCCAGTCCTCCCGGGAAACAGACATGCCACAGACCTCACCCAGGGCGCCGGAACGCGCCAGATGGCACCGCAGATTCGGAGCGGCACCGGTCCTCGCCGCGCTCTCGGTTCTTGCGCTCACTGCCTGCGACGCAAAAGACAAGCAGACGGCGACCAATGCCTCCCATGTGAGGGTCGAGGCCGCGGCGGTGACGAGTGATGTCGTCCGCGCTTCGGCGACGGGCGAGATCAAGGCGCGCGTCGAAAGCGACCTCTCCTTCAAGATCAGCGGCCGCGTTATCTCGCGCACCGCCGGCGTCGGCGACCATGTAAAAGCTGGCCAGGTGCTGGCGACGCTCGATCCAACCGAGCAGAAGGCCGATCTGGAGTCGGCGCGGGCAGCAGTCGCGTCGCAGGAGGCGACGCTGCGCATGACGAGCTCGGTTCTCAGCCGGCGCAAGGCGCTGACCCGGACCGGCGCCATGTCGCAGCAGGATCTCGACAGCGCGCTGCAGCAGTACCAGTCGGCCGAGAAGGACCTGGATGCCGCGCGCGCCAAGCTCGAGACCGCAATGGAGGCCTTGCAACAAACCGTGCTGCGCGCCGACGCCGATGGCACCATCACTGCCCGGGACGTCGAGACCGGCCAGGTGGTTCAGGCCTCCACCACCGTCTTCACCCTGGCTCACGAGGGCGAGCGCGATGCCATCTTCAACGTGCAGGAATCGGCCCTCAGCGGCCGTACCGTGCCCCGGTCGATCGAGGTCGCGCTGCTGTCGCGCCCTGACGTCAAGGCGCAAGCAACGCCCCGCGAGGTAAGTCCGGTCCTTGATCGATCGCTCGGCACGGTGCGGGTGAAGCTTGCGATTTCCAACCCGCCGGAGGAAATGACACTCGGCTCGGCCATTGTCGCCAATGTGGTCCTGGATCGCCAGGAGCGCATTTCCATCCCGTGGCAGTCGTTGTTCTCGAAGACCGGCACGCCGGCAGTCTGGGTTGTGGATCCGGAGACGAAGATCAGCCGGATGAAACCCGTCACCATCGAACGATACGACGCCTCGAGGGTCGTACTCTCCGGCGGCCTGGAACCCGGCGAACTGATCGTGGTCGATGGCGGTCAGTTCCTCCGCGAGAACCATCCCGTTTCCTATTCCGAGGATCAGACCCGATGACGTTCAAGTTCCTCCTGCCTCTCGTTCTGCTGTCGGCCGGCCTCAGCGCTTGCTCGGATGAAAAGGCGCCCGAGGCGCCGGTGCGCCCCGTCCTCTCGATGCTGGCCAAGCCGCGCGCGGCAACCGCCTTCGGCTTTGCCGGAACGGTCGAGGCGAAGTTCAGTACGGATCTCGGTTTCCAGGTCTTGGGTCGCATCGTCTCGCGCGACGTCAGCATCGGCGATCTCGTGCACAAGGGGCAGGAACTCGCCCGCGTGGATGCCACCAGCCTCGAGCTCGCCGTCAGGCAGGCGGAAGCCGATATCGCCTCGGCCGATGCCAAGCTTGATCTGGCCCGCGTGAACGAGCAGCGCCAACAGACGCTCCTTGCCTCCAACGCCACGACGAGAGAACAGTTTGAAGAGGCTGTCCAGTCGCGCGAGGCGGCAGAAGCAACCGTGCAGCAACTGCGGGCCAGCCTGACGAAAGCGCGCGAACAGTTGGACTATGCAGTCCTGAACGCGGAATCGGACGGGGTCGTATCATCCCTCTCCGCCGAAGTCGGGCAGGTGGTGACTGCAGGCCAGACCGTGCTGACGATCGCGCGTCTGGAGGCACGCGATGCCGTGGTGGACATTCCCGACAGCTACAACCAGTTGACCGCGATCGGCACGCCCTTCGAGGTGATCCTGCAGGCCAACCCGGAGGTGAAGGTCACGGGCACAGTGCGCGAGGTGTCACCACAGGCGGACGCGGCCACACGCAGCCGCCGCACCAAGATCGCGCTGGAGAGCCCAGCGGACAGCTTTCGGCTCGGAAGTACGATCACTGCAACACCCGTCGCACCGAGCGAAGGCCACCTCTGGCTGCCAGAAACTGCGATCGGTGGCAATGACGACGACCGTTTCGTCTGGGTGGTCGATCCGGCCGCCAGGAAGGTTCAGCGCCGCACCGTCACGACCCGGCCATCCGCTGCCGGCGGCGTCGACGTTCTCAGCGGCCTTAGCGAAGGAGAGCGTGTCGTGACGGCGGGTGTCAATTCACTCGTCGATGATCAACCTGTCAGAATTCCAGACGAGATGCCGCAATGAACACGAAATTCAATCTTTCCGAATGGGCGCTCCAGCACAAGTCGCTCGTCTGGTATTTCATGATCCTCGCCAGTGTCGCGGGCGTCCTGTCCTACATCAATCTCGGTCGCGAGGAGGATCCGGACTTTACCATCAAGACCATGTTGATCCAGGCCTCCTGGCCTGGCGCCTCCGTGGACGAGATGACGAGCCAGGTCACCGACCGGATCGAGAAGAAGCTGCAGGAACTTGAATCGCTCGACTACACGAAGAGCATCAACACGCCCGGGCAGACGACGATCTACGTCAACCTGCGGGAAAACACGAAGGCTGCGGACGTGAAGCCGACCTGGGTCAAGGTCCGCAACATGATCGGTGATATCACCCCCAACCTGCCTCAGGGTGTCCAGGGTCCCTATTTCGTCGACAGCTTCGGAGACGTCTACGGCAATATCTACGCCTTCACTGCCGACGGGCTGAGCCAGCGCCAGCTGCGCGATTATCTCGAGGCTGCCCGCCAGGAGATCCTGTCCGTGCCGAATGTCGGCAAGGTGGACCTGATCGGTGCGCAGGACGAGGTCGTCTATCTCGAATTCTCGACCAAGCAGATGGCGGCGCTCGGCCTCAGCCAGAGCGATATCATCGCGACGCTTCAGAACCAGAACGCCGTCGTCGCCTCCGGCACGTTGCGCACCGGTGCCGAAAGCATCAACCTGCGCGTCTCCGGCCAGTTCGCCACCGAAGATGCGCTGCGTGACATCAACCTGCGCGTCAACGACCGCTTCTTCCGATTGAGCGACGTCGCCAAGATCACGCGCGGCTATTCCGATCCCGAGCAGGCGCTTTTCCGTGTCAACGGCATGCCCGCCATCGGACTGGCGATCGGCATGAAGCCGGGCGCCAACCTGTTGAACTTCGGAGAGGCGCTGTCAGAGAAGATGGACAAGGTCATCGCCGGCATGCCCATCGGCATCGGCGTGCATCACGTGGCGGACCAGGCGGTCGTCGTGGACGAGGCCGTCGGCGGATTCACCAAGGCCCTCTTCGAGGCCATCGCCATCGTTCTCGTCGTCAGCTTCCTCAGCCTTGGTATGCGCGCCGGCCTGGTCGTCGCCGTCTCGATCCCGCTGGTTCTGGCGATCACCTTCGTCTTCATGGAATATCTCGGCATCTCGCTGCAGCGTATTTCCCTGGGTGCACTCATCATCGCACTCGGCCTGCTGGTGGACGACGCCATGATCGCGATTGAAATGATGGTGTCCAAGCTGGAGCATGGCCAACCCCTGTCCAAGGCGGCAACGGCCGTGTGGACCTCGACCGCCTTCCCGATGCTTACCGGCACGCTCGTGACCGTCGCGAGCTTCATACCGGTCGGCCTCAACGACAGTGCGGCGGGTGAATTCACCTTCTCGCTCTTTGTGGTCATCGCGATCTCGCTGATCGTCTCGTGGATTGTCGCGGTCTTGTTTGCCCCCCTGCTCGGCGTGTTGATGCTGCCGAAGACGATGAAGGCGCATCACGAACAGAAGAGCCTGCTGGCGCGCGTGTTTTCAAGGATTCTCGCCACCTGCATGCATTGGCCCAAGACAACGATCCTGGCCACCGTGGCGATGTTCGGTCTTTCCGTCTACGGCATGGGCTTCGTGCAGCAGCAGTTCTTCCCGGCCTCCGACCGGCCTGAGCTGATTATCGACTGGACGGCCCGCCAGAACTATACCATCGCCCAGACCAAGGCCGACATGGACGCCTTCGAGGCCAGACATCTGGCCGGCGACCCCGACGTCGACCATTGGACGTCCTATGTCGGGCAGGGCGCCAAGCGCTTTGTGCTTTCGTTCGACGTCCAGCCTTCGACGAACAATTTCGGACAGATGGTCGTCGTCGCGAAGGATATCGACGCGCGTGACCGCCTGATGGCCAAGCTGAAGACCGCCGCCGAAGAGGAGTATCCGGGAACGGACGTCTTCGTGAAGCAGATGGAACTCGGCCCTCCGGTCGGTCGTCCCGTCCAGTATCGTGTGGGTGGCCCCGACCCGCAGATGGTGCGCACCTATGCCCAGGAATTGGCCGGCATCATGGGCCAGGACCCGCGCCTCGCCAGTATCGTCTTCGACTGGAACGAACCGGCCCGCGTGGTGAAGGTGGATGTCCTGCAGGACAAGGCCCGCCAGCTCGGCGTCAGCTCGTCCGACATCGCAACGTCGCTCAACAACATAACGGGCGGCTCGACCATCACCCAGATCCGCGACAGCATCTATCTGGTTAATGTGGTGGCTCGCGCCACCAAGGATGAGCGGGAGTCGATCGAAACGCTGCGCAATCTGCAGCTTCCGGGCAGCAACGGCCAATCGGTTCCGCTCGCCTCGATCGCCAACTTCCGCTACGAACTGGAGCAGCCGGTGATCTGGCGCCGTGACCGCATTCCGACGATCACGGTCAAGGCGGCGATTGCGGACGACACCCAGCCGGCCACCATCGATCAGCGGCTGAAGCCCTCCATCGACGCCTTCGCGGCCAAGCTGCCGAGCGGCTACAGCGTGGAAACCGGCGGCTCCGTCGAAAGCAGCGCAAAGAGCCAGGCGCCGATCGCCGCCGTTGTACCGCTGATGCTGCTCACGATGGCGACGATCCTGATGTTCCAGCTGCAAAGCTTCCAGCGTCTGTTGATGGTGGTGATCGTCGCCCCTCTCGGCCTGATCGGCGTGGTGGGCGCGCTGCTGCCGAGCGGTGCGCCGCTGGGGTTCGTCGCGATCCTCGGCGTGCTGGCACTGATCGGCATTCTCATCCGCAATTCGGTCATTCTGGTGGTCGAGATCGACACGTTACGCAAATCCGGCAGGCAGGCGTGGGACGCGGTCCGCGAGGCAGCCGAACACCGCATGCGTCCGATCATGCTGACGGCGGCCGCCGCCTCTCTCGCGCTCATCCCGATTGCTCGCGAGATCTTCTGGGGGCCGATGGCCTACGCGATGATGGGCGGCATCATTGTCGGGACGGTGCTGACGCTGCTCTTCCTGCCGGCGCTCTATGTCGTCTGGTTCCGCATTCGCAAGCCCGACGAGATGACCGGCGAGGTCACTCCGTGAGCAGGCGCCCGGGCATAACCCGGGCGCCCTCCTATCCCGGTACCCGGTACCCCCTGCGAAAAGGCCCGCAGATGCTCCGTTTCCGCCCCGAAGCCTGGCGACTCCTTTTGGTCGCGACATTGATGCTGCTGGTCACGGGATGCGTCTCCCGTCCCTCGGAGGAAGTCCTGACGCCACGCTTGCTCAAGCAGCCGCCGGCGCAAGAAGTCACGGTCCTTGCTGCGACAAACCGGAAATTGAGCTCAAAGGACGATGGTCCACTGGGCCGGAGATCAGACAATCTGAGCTTTGAGCGGTATCGGTTTTCGGTGCCCGCGAACCGGTCCGCCGCCAGCCTCGTTTATCCCACGGTTCCCGCCGATCCGCGACGACAATTCGTCGTCACGGACCACCGTGATCTGACACCGTCGCAGTTCTCGGCCGAGATCGAGCGTACCGTCAACGACGATGGGACTGTCGCCGTCTTTGTGCATGGTTACAACTACAGCCATCAGGAGGCGCTTTTCCGTACCGCCCAGCTTGGCGCCGACGCCGAGCCGCTGCCACCGCCGATCCTCTTTTCCTGGCCGTCGCAGGCAAGCCTCACCGGCTATGTAGCAGACAAGGACGAAGCGCTGGCTTCACGCACGGAACTCACCAGGTTGCTCGCCCTCATCAGTCGCACTCATGGTGTCAAACGCATCGTTCTCTTCGCCCACAGCATGGGGTCGCTGCTCGCCATCGAGGCGGTGCGCCAGCTGGAACTCGAGAAGCAGTCGAGCACCACCGAGAAACTCGACATCGTTCTGGCAGCCGCGGACATCGACGCCGATCTCTTCCTCTCCCAGTTGAACGACATCGGCCGGCTGCCTCGCCCCATCACCCTGCTGGTCTCCAGAAAGGACAAGGTGCTCCGCGTGTCGAGCTTCCTCGGCCGCGAACGACCGCGAGTCGGACGGTCCGATGTCTATGACGCAAGAGTTGTCGCGGCGGCAGAAGACCATAACCTTCGGCTGGTCGACATCACCGACATCAGTGACAATGACGGCCTCGGGCATGACAGGTATGTGAATCTCGCCAAATCCGCCGGACAGATCAAGAGACAGTACGAGTCGCACTCCGAAACGCCGGACAACGCCGGCGTCCTCGTATTCGACGCCGTCGGTCATCTCCTCACAAGACCTCCGAGCGCGACGACAGCCCCCTATCTCGCCACCACCGAGGTGAACACTGCGACTTACCGCTGAATCTCGGACCCTCGGAGCGGTGACACGTCGTTGAGAAGGGGCGAGATCGGATCGGACACGCGCCCTATAACGTGCTTTCCGCTCGTGACTCGCCGCCTGTCGTTATCGACTCCCTCGACCTGCTGAGCGCCGTTCCGGTGCTGGTCGAAACGTTCATCTGCCCGGTCGGGCTCAGCGGTTCAGGCCGCGGGCCAGATCGTGGATGTGCGCCGCGCCGATGCCGCAGCAGCCGCCGACCATGGTCGCGCCCGCCTCCGCCCAGTCACAGGCGAAGCGCAGATAGCGGTCGGAGGTCAGGTCCTGCCGCGTCTCGTTCAGCGACTCGTTGGCGGCCTCCTCGTCGGCCTCGCTCTCGAAGGCATTGGCATAGACACCGATCTCCATGTCGCTGCCGTTCCGCTCGAACACGGCGCGCGCGGTCCGCACGGCGACCTCCATCACCTCCGGGCGACTGCAGTTGAAAAGAAGCGCCCGTGCGCCGGACCCGGCTGCCCATTCCGCGGCCGCTTCTACCGTCTCGCCGGAGCGGAGCCTCGGCACTTCGCCCTCGCCCGAAGCATCGTCGGCGAGCGTGAACGATATCCAGAAGGGCTTGCCGCTTGCCGCGACCGCCCGGCGCACCGCCTCGCCTTCCGCGATCAGGCTGAGGGTTTCGCCGAGCCACACGTCGACGAATGGTGCGAGCCCTTCGACCAGCACACCGAGATAATCCTGCACGCGGGTGGGGTCGAAATTTTCCGGCTCATAGGAGCCGAAGATCGGCGGCAGCGAGCCTGCCACCGTCACCTCACGTTCCGCCGCGTCGGCTGCCTCCCGCGCAAGTTGGCCGGCGAGGCGGATGAGCGAGCGGCCCTCGGCGCGGAAGCGCTCCTCGCCGATGTGGAAAGGCACCAGTGCATAACTGTTGGTCGTCACCACATCCGCACCGGCGGCGATGAATTCCGCGTGCACCTGCCGAACCGTATCCGGGCTTTCCATCAGGGCGAGCGCCGACCATTCCGGCTGACGCAGCGGAGCGCCCAGCCTGGCCAGTTCGCGGCTCATGCCGCCGTCGAGGATCAAGACGTGTTTCACGGACAGTTTCCTTCTTTCATTGCGTGGTTGGCCCCGAGGGCCTGGTCGAGATCCGCCACGATGTCCGGCACCGCCTCCAGCCCGACGGAAAGGCGGAAGATGCCGTCGCCGGCAAAGGCGCGGTAGTCGTCGAGTTGCGCCCCTTCAAGACGATAGGTGGATTGCATCATTTCCGCGGTGTCGAGGAGAACGACGATGCTGCGCTGGTGTCCGAGCGAGAAGGCGTAGTGGACCACCTTGAGCCGCTCGGCGAGCCTCTTGGCCACCGCCTGCGGATCGCGGACCTGAAACGTCACCATGCCGCCGGCGATCGCCATCTGCCGCCGGGCGAGATCGTGTTGGGGATGCGTGTGGAGCCCCGGATAGGTGACGGCCGTCACGGCCGGATGGCGTGCAAGGAAACGGGCGACCTCGAGCGCGGCGGCAGAGATGGTCTGCATACGGGGAAAGATCGTGTCCAGCCCGCGCATGATGAGCCAGGCACTCTGTGCCGAGAGCGTGGCGCCGAGATAGACGCCTGCCCTGCCGCGGATCGCCTCCACCAGATCCTTGCGGCCGCAGACGGCACCGCCCAATGCATCGCCATGACCGTTCATGAACTTCGTGAGCGAATGGATGACGAGATCGACACCGAGCGAGAGCGGCCGGGTAGCGACGGGTGTCGCGAACGTGGAATCGACCGAGACCAGCGCGCCGTGAGTGTGGGCAAGAGCGGCCACGGCTTCGAGGTCCGTCAGCCGCAGGATCGGATTGCACGGGCTTTCACAATGGACGAGGCGGGTATTGGGTCGCAGCGCCGCGGCCACGTCATCGAGGCGCGACATGTTCACCGCGCTCACCTCGATGCCGTAATCCGGCAGAATGCGCCGTGCGAGTTCGTTGGCGCCGGCATAGCAGACATCGCTGACCACCAGATGGTCGCCTTGCCGCAGGAAGGTGAAGAAGGTGGCGGCAATCGCTGCAAGGCCGGTCGCGGTCGCCAACGCATCATCGCCACCTTCGAGTGCGGCGATCCGCTGCTCGAGCTGCCGGACAGTCGGATTGGTCCAGCGGGCGTAGAGGAAGGGAAGCGACGTCAGATCGCCGGCGCCGTCCGCCGAAAAGGGGCCACCCCCGGGCGCAAGTGCGTTGTTGACCGACATGGAAATGTTGGGCGCAATCGCCCTTGTCACCGGATCGACGGCCAACCCGCCATCAAGTGCGAGCGTCTGTGGATGAAGATGCCCGTCTTTTACTTCCTGCATGACCTACCTACCCCTCACAACCATTGTCGTCGCAGGCTAGCCCGGCCTCCGGAAGGAGCGGCCGCGTTCTCTTGCCCGCCACGCTTTGAAGTGGCGCCGTAGCGGGCATCAGCGCGAAAAAGCCGCGAACAGATCTGTTCATCGCCGGATCGGCACCTGCGCCTCGACGATGCGGAAGGCGCGCACGATGAGCATGGTCACTAGAACATAGAAGACAGTCACGACCAGCAGCGGCTCGTAGACCAGCAACGTATCCTGCCGCACCTTGTAGGCCACCGCGTAGAGATCCATGACCGTCACGGTGAAGGCGAGTGGTGTTGCCTTCAGCTGCAGCACGACTTCGCCGGCAATGGTGGGCAAGGCGATACGGATCGCACGCGGCAACCAGATACGCCGGAAGAGCGTGCCGGGTGACATGCCGAAAGCGCGGCCAGCCTCCAGCTCCCCCTTCGGCACGGACAGAAGCGCGCCGCGCAGCACCTCGGCCTCGTATGCCGCATAATTCAGCGTGAAGCTGACAGCCGCGAAGAAGAAGCCTTCGCGCAGCACGGGCCAGAGGAAGCTGCCGCGCAGGCCGGGAATCAGCGGCATCAGCGAGCCGACGCCGTAGTAGAACAGCCAGAGCTGGATAAGCAGCGGCGTGCCGCGCAGGAAGGTGCAGAAGATCTTGGCCGGCCAGGCCAGCCAGCGTGGGCCGCTGACCTGTGCTCGCGCCAGCCCGATGGCGAGGATGAACCCGAAAACGACCGAGATCACCAGCAACAGCACGGTCTGCACGGCACCGGCGACGAGAAGCGGCCAATAGGCGGCGATCCAGCCGAAGTTCATCGCGCGTCGCTCCGAACCGCTTGCCCGCGGCGGAAATGCCGTTCGACCAGGGCAAAGAAGGCATTCGAAACCAGGGTTATCGCCAGGTAGAGCAGGCAGGCAGCGAAGAAGAAAAGGAAATAGTGCTTGGTATTGCCGGCGGCGAGCCGGGTGGCGAGCGCCAGTTCCTGATAGCCGAGTACGGCAATCAGCGCACTGTCCTTGGTCACCGACATCCACAGGTTGGCCAGCCCCGGCAGGGCGTTGGGAACGAGTGCCGGCAGCAGGATCCGGCGAAAGCGCAGCCACGGCCCCATGCCGAAGGCGCAGGCCGCCTCGATCTGGCCGATCGGAACCGCGAGGATGGCCCCGCGCAGGACCTCCGTTGCGTAGGCTCCCTGGACGATGCCGAGAACGAGGATCGCCGCCACATAGGCGTTGATCTCGACGCCGGGCAGGCCGGCCGCGCCGAGCAGGCGGTTGAGCCCATCCGTGCCGGCATAGAAGAGACCGATGATCAGAATGAGTTCGGGGACGGCGCGAATGGCCGTCGTGTAAAGATCAAGGACGGCGCGGATGACCCGGTCGCCTTTCAGCTTGGCCGCCGCGCCAAGGAGACCGATACCGATGCCGACGAGATAGGCCCCGAGCGAAATCGCCAGCGTGGAGGCGGCCCCCGACAACAGGACACCGCCCCAGCCCGGCGGGCTCGGCGAAAGCAGTTCCAGAAGCGAGGGACCGGTGGCCATGGCGAGAGTTCCCGAGGGAGCCGTCTGCGGCGGTCGTCACGGTCTTGCCCGACGACCGCCGCAGAACTGTCCGATCAGTTGCCGTAAGGATCGAAGTCGAAGTACTTCTTCGAGATCTCGGCATATTTGCCGCTGGCGCGGACCGCTGCGATGGCCTTGTTCAGCTTCTCGCGCAAATCGTCCTCGCCCTTTCGAATGCCGCCGGCGACGCCGTAGCCGAGGATCGCCGGATCGTTCGCCACGTCGCCGCGGTCCTCGCAGCAATCCTTGCCGAAATCGGACTTGAGGAATTCGGCAAGCGGCATCGAGTCGGCAAAGACGTAATCGACGCGGCCAGCAGCGAGATCCTGCAGCGCTTCGTCAAGCGTCTGGTAGGTCTTTTCGGAGGCCTTCTCGGCAAAGTACTTCTTGTAATATTCGGACTGGACCGTGGAGACTTGGATGCCGATGGTCGTTCCGGCCACGTCGTCGGGAGCAGCACCGGTCTTGCCTTCTTTCGGCCCGATCAGTTTGCTCGGCGTGTTGTAGTATTTATCCGTAAAATCGATGGTCTTGCTGCGCTCGTCGGTGATCGACATGGATGACCAGATGACGTCGAACTTCTTCGCCTCCAGGGCGGGAATGAGGCCGTCCCACGACATCTCGACGATGCTGCAGCTTTCGTGCATTTCGGCGCAGACGGCGTCCATCATGTCGATCTCCCAGCCTTGCCATTTGCCGGCGGCATCCTTCGCAAAAAAGGGCTGGTAGGATTCGTTCATGATGCCGAAGCGGACCTCGGCCTGGGCAGCAGCGCCGGAAAGGGCCAGAACGGCTCCGGCGAGGACAATGGACAATACTTTCATTACGATTTCCTTCTCCTGAAAATACGAACTCAATGGCGCAGCGAGGCGGTGAATTCCCGGCAGCGGGCGCTCGAAGGGGTACCGAACACCTGTTCTGGCGGTCCCTCTTCCTCCACCCGCCCGTCGTGCAGGAACATCACGTGGCTGGACACATCGCGGGCGAACTTCATCTCGTGCGTGACGAGCAGCATGGTGCGGCCTTCTTCCGCCAGATCGCGGATCACCTTCAGCACTTCGCCCACCAGTTCCGGGTCGAGCGCCGAGGTCGGCTCGTCGAACAGCATGACCGTGGGATTGACGCACAGTGCCCGGGCGATCGCGGCACGCTGCTGCTGGCCGCCGGACAGAAAGGCGGGGTAGGCGTCGCGCTTGTCGTAGAGGCCGACCTTGGCGAGCAGAGCCTCAGCCCGTTCGACGGCCTCCTTGCGTTTCATGCCGAACACATGGACCGGCGCCTCGATGACATTGCCCAGCACGGTCAAGTGTGCCCAGAGATTGAAGCTCTGGAAGACCATGGCAACTCCGCTGCGGATGCGCTCCACCTGCCGCCGGTCGGCCGGCCGGGCGCGACCGTCGCGACCCGTCTTCATGGCAATCTCCTCGCCATTGACGACGATGCGGCCGCGGTCGGGGATCTCCAGAAGGTTGATGCAGCGCAGGAAGGTACTCTTGCCGGAGCCGGACGACCCTATCAGCGAAATGACGTCGCCTTTGTGGGCCCTCAGCGAAATGCCCTTGAGAACCTCGTGTGCGCCAAAGCTCTTGTGAACATCTTCCACCTGCAGGGCGGCAGGACCATTCTCCGTCATACTTTCCCGTTTCCGTGGCGCTTCAAGGGTTTATCGATGAAATCTATCGGCAACCGACGCAGCTTTGCCGCGCAATGGAGATGTCCAGCGCGGTTTTCCCGCAGGAATTTACAAAAAATGCAGCTGGCCTTACTCCTATTGACAAGAGAGAGGAAACCGGCGAACGCCCCGGATGGCCAGAAACAGGAACGAGGGACATGGTAGACGGGCTGGACGATTTCGACCGGAGCATCCTCGACATCGTGCAACGCGATTGCCAGATGAAAGCCGAGGCGATCGGCCACACGGTCGGCCTGTCGGCTTCCGCCGTGCAACGCCGGCTGAAGCGAATGCGCGAGCAGGGTATTATCAAGGCGGAAATCGCGGTGGTGGACCGGCGTGTCACCGGCAATCCCATGACCTTTATCACCGGCATGGAGATCGAACGCGACAACTATGATGCGCTCGCCAAGTTCCGTGCCTGGGTGGATAGGCAAGACCATATCCAACAAGTCTATTACGTCACGGGAGCGGTCGACATCATCGCGATCGTCACGGCGCACGATGTCGGCCAATACGACGAGCTGATGGCCCAGCTCATGTCGCAGAACCCGCAGATCAGGCGCATGCACACCAATGTCGTGCTCAAGGATCTGAAGCTCGGCATGATGGTTCCGGTACAGTCCTGAACGCCTCGATACCCCTCTACGACGCGCTTTCGGCCTTCTGGGCGGCAAGGACGGTTTCCGCGACAGCACTCGCTGCGGTCACGTGGTCAAGTGCTGCCTTGGCGGCAGCCTCGCCATCGCCGCGACGGATGGCGTCGATGATCCGCGCCATCTGTTGCGGCCCCTCAGTATCGCGGTTGCGCGTCTTGATGGTCATGGAGCGCAGATGATTGATGCGCACCGTGAGCAGGTTGACAATGCCCCAGGCGACATGCCGGTTCACCTTGCTGAACAGCGTCTGGTAGAAGGCCGTCGTGTGGGTGAGCACGCCCTGCATGTCCTTTGCCGCATAGCTGTCGCGGATCGCCTGCAATGATGCTTCGAGGGCCGCAACGATTTCCGGGTCGCGCCGCTCCGCACAAAGCCTCGCCGCCATGCCTTCGAGTGCCCCACGGATCTCGTAGATCTGGCGTGCCTCGTCGAGATCGAGAACGGCGACGATCGGACCCTTGTTCGGCTGATTGGCGACGAGACCTTCGGATTCCAGATGCCGAAGCACCTCCCGGACGACGGTACGGCTCACGCCGAGCTGAGCGCAGAGGTCGCGCTCGACCAGCCGGTCACCCGGCCGGAAGTAGCCCTCGATGATCGCGTCGCGAACCTTGTCGAGCGCGAGTTCCCTCAGGGTCTTGGTGGGACGCTCCACACGAATGGCATTTTCCGACATGGCGCCCATCATTGTCCCTTTCACGATCCGGCACTGCATCTGGCCGGAACGCATCCCGGCGATGTTTTTTGGTGTACCATAATACCAGATCGGCGTGAAGCCGCGCAATGCGGGTTTCGCGGAAAAGCTCAGCCCATACGCTCGGA
>UEGQ01000007.1 GCA_900466005.1 Hyphomicrobiales bacterium | reverse complement strand
GGGCGGGACGGCTGGTTGTAGTCGTCGCCGTAGCCGCCGCCGAAATCACTGCCGCCCCGCGAGGCGCCACCGCCCTCGCCGCGACCGCCGAGCATGGTCAGGTTCGAATTGAAGCCCTGCAGGACGACTTCGGTCGAATAGCGATCGTTGCCGTTCTGGTCCTGCCACTTGCGGGTCTGCAGCTGACCTTCGACGTAGACCGTCGAGCCCTTCTTCAGATACTGTTCGGCGACCTTGCAGAGACCTTCGTTGAAGATCACCACGGTGTGCCACTCGGTCTTTTCCTTGCGCTCGCCGGTGTTGCGGTCGCGCCAGGATTCGGAGGTCGCGATGCGCAGGTTGGCGATCGGACGGCCGTCCTGGGTCCGGCGGATTTCCGGATCCGCGCCGAGATTCCCGATCAGAATTACCTTGTTCACGCTACCAGCCATAACACACACCTTGGGAAGAGAGGGCGCCGGACCGGCCGCACCCGTATTTTTCGATTTCCGCCACCTTAAACCAATCGCGGGCGGCGATGGAAAGTCTTAACCGTTAATCCACAGCGAAAAATGTTCTTTATTTGTTCTAATGATTGTCTATGATCCTGTCAACCGACTCGAAATGTGACCCGCGACGTCCTGTTCCGCCTCGACAGAGGCACAGTCATGACTAAATAAGGACTGTCCTTCTCCAAGCGAGCCTTGTCCATGAGTGAACTGAAGACCATTTCCATCCGCGGCGCCCGCGAGCACAACCTGAAGGGCATCGATCTCGAACTGCCGCGCAACAGCCTGATCGTGATGACCGGGCTCTCCGGCTCGGGCAAGTCCTCGCTCGCCTTCGACACCATCTATGCCGAGGGACAGCGCCGCTACGTGGAGAGCCTTTCGGCCTACGCCCGGCAGTTCCTGGAGATGATGCAGAAGCCGGACGTCGACCAGATCGACGGGCTGTCGCCGGCGATCTCCATCGAGCAGAAGACGACCTCGCGCAATCCGCGTTCCACCGTCGGCACGGTGACCGAGATCTACGACTACATGCGCCTGCTCTTCGCGCGCGTCGGCGTTCCCTATTCGCCGGCGACGGGGCTGCCGATCGAGAGCCAGACGGTCTCCCAGATGGTCGACCGCATTCTCGCCTTCGAGGAGGGTTCGCGCCTTTATATTCTCGCGCCGATGATCCGCGGCCGCAAGGGCGAGTACAAGAAGGAACTCGCCGACCTGATGAAGCGCGGCTTCCAGCGCGTGAAGATCGACGGGCAGTTCTACGAGATCGCCGAGGCCCCGGCGCTCGACAAGAAGTACAAGCACGACATCGACGTGGTGGTCGACCGCGTGGTGGTGCGCTCCGACATCGGCGCGCGCCTCGCCGACAGCCTTGAGACATGCCTCAGGCTCGCCGACGGGCTGGCGATCGCCGAGTTCGCCGACAAGCCGCTGCCGGCTTCGGAGACGTCCGCCGGCGGCTCGGCCAACAAGTCGCTGAACGAGACGCACGAGCGGGTGATGTTCTCCGAAAAGTTCGCCTGCCCGGTCTCCGGTTTCACCATCCCGGAGATCGAGCCGCGGCTCTTTTCCTTCAACAATCCCTTCGGCGCCTGCCCGACCTGCGACGGGCTGGGCTCGCAGCAGAAGATCGACGAGGCGCTGATCGTGCCGGAGGCACAGCGGCGGCTGAACGACGGGGCGATCGCGCCGTGGGCGAAATCCTCCTCGCCCTACTACAACCAGACGCTCGAATCCCTCGGCAAGGTTTTTGGCTTCAAGCTCTCGAACCGCTGGTCGGACCTGAGTGACGAGGCACAGCGGGCGATCCTGCACGGCACGGAAGAGAAGATCGAGTTCCACTATGCCGACGGCGCGCGGGCCTATACGACGACCAAGACCTTCGAAGGCATCGTGCCGAACCTCGAACGGCGCTGGAAGGAGACCGACAGCGCCTGGGCGCGCGAAGAGATCGAGCGGTTCATGTCGGCGGCCCCCTGCCCGGCCTGCGCCGGCTACCGGCTGAGACCGGAGGCGCTCGCCGTCAAGATCAACGGCCTGCACATCGGCGAAGTCACCGAGATGTCGATCCGCGTCGCCGGCGCCTGGTTCGAGACGCTGCCGGCAAAGCTCAGCGACAAGCAGAACGAGATCGCGGTGCGCATCCTCAAGGAGATCCGCGAGCGGCTGCGCTTCCTGAACGACGTCGGGCTCGACTATCTTTCGATGTCGCGCAATTCCGGAACGCTTTCGGGCGGCGAGAGCCAGCGCATCCGCCTCGCCTCGCAGATCGGCTCGGGGCTGACCGGCGTGCTCTACGTGCTGGACGAGCCGTCGATCGGCCTGCACCAGCGCGACAATGCCCGCCTGATCGAGACGCTGAAGCACCTGCGCGACATCGGCAATACCGTGATCGTCGTCGAGCATGACGAGGACGCGATCCTCTCCGCCGACTATGTCGTCGACATCGGCCCGGCCGCCGGCATCCACGGCGGCGAGGTGGTGGCGCAGGGTGTCCCCGCCGAAATCATGGCGAACCCGAATTCGCTGACAGGCAAATATCTTTCCGGCGAACTCGGCGTCGCGGTTCCCGCCGAACGGCGCAAGCCGAAGAAGGGCCAGCAGATCAAGGTGATCGGCGCGCGCGGCAACAATCTGAAGAACGTCACCGCCAGCATTCCGCTCGGCGTGTTCACGGCCGTCACCGGCGTTTCCGGCGGCGGCAAGTCGACCTTCCTCATCGAGACGCTCTACAAGGCGGCGGCACGCCGCATCATGGGCGCGCGCGAGAACCCCGCCGAGCACGACCGCATCGACGGCTTCGAGTTCATCGACAAGGTGATCGACATCGACCAGTCGCCGATCGGCCGCACGCCGCGCTCGAACCCGGCGACCTACACGGGCGCCTTCACGCCGATCCGCGACTGGTATGCCGGATTGCCGGAGGCGAAGGCGCGCGGCTACCAGCCGGGCCGCTTCTCCTTCAATGTCAAGGGCGGCCGCTGCGAGGCCTGCCAGGGCGACGGGGTGATCAAGATCGAGATGCACTTCCTGCCGGACGTCTACGTGACCTGCGACGTCTGCCACGGCAAGCGCTACAACCGCGAGACGCTCGACGTCACCTTCAAGGGCAAGTCGATCGCCGACGTGCTCGACATGACGGTCGAGGAGGGCGTCGAATTCTTCTCCGCGGTACCCGCGGTGCGCGACAAGCTGCAATCGCTCTTCGACGTCGGCCTCGGCTATATCAAGGTCGGTCAGCAGGCGAACACGCTCTCCGGCGGCGAGGCGCAGCGCGTCAAGCTCGCCAAGGAACTCTCCAAGCGCTCGACCGGGCGCACGCTCTACATCCTCGACGAGCCGACGACGGGGCTTCATTTCCACGACGTCGCAAAGCTCCTCGAAATGCTGCATGAGCTCGTCAGGCAGGGCAATTCGGTGGTGGTGATTGAGCACAATCTCGAGGTCATCAAGACCGCTGACTGGGTAATCGATTTCGGTCCCGAGGGCGGCGACGGCGGCGGCGAGATCGTCGCGACCGGCACGCCGGAACAGATCGTCGAGGCCGAGCGCTCCTATACCGGCCAGTTCCTCAAGGAACTCCTGGAGCGTCGGCCGATGCGAAAGGTGCAGGCGGCGGAGTGAGAGATGATCCTGATCGGCCAGTATGATTCCTCCTTCGTTCGCCGTGTCGGCATCGCGCTGACGCTTTATGGTCTTCCTTTCGAGCATCGGCCCTGGTCGGTGTTCGGCGACGGCGAGAAGATCCAGGCGCTCAATCCGCTGATGCGGGTGCCGACGATGGTGCTGGACGACGGGACCGTGCTGGTCGACAGCGTCACCATTCTCGACCATGTCGACAGCCTCGTTCCCGAGGCCGACCGCCTCTGGCCATCCTCCGGCGAGCGCCGGCATGCCCTGAAGGTGATGGCGTTGGCGACGGGATTTGCCGACAAGGGGGTGAGCCTGTTCTACGAACTGGTGCTGCACAAGCAGCCGGCGGAGGTCTGGATGGACCGCTGCCGGTCGCAGATGCGCGCGACGCTCTTCGCTCTGGAGGCGGATCGCGTCGGTAAAACGACTCCTTTCTGGTTCGGCGACCGCATCACGCATGCCGATATCGCGGTTGCCTGCGCGCTGCGCCACATCGGCGATTCCCATCCGGGCTTCATATCGGCGGACGAGGTGCCGGCACTTGCCGCGCACTGCGAGCGCCTCGAAGCCCTCCCGGTTTTCAAGGCGATTTCCCAGCCGTTCGTTCCGCCGGCCTGAGACGGCCGCGACATCAGCAGTGAGGGCCGGTCGGCCCGTGACCGTCAAGGAGGAGAGAGGATGACCCAGTCAGGCACAATCCGCACCGGCATCGGCGGCTGGACCTTCGATCCGTGGGAAGGCACCTTCTATCCGGAGAAGCTGCCGAAGAAGAGACAGCTCGAATATGCGAGCCGGGCGCTGACGGCGATCGAGGTCAACGGCACCTACTACTCCAGCCAGAAGCCGGAGACCTTCGCCAAATGGGCGTCGGAGGTGCCGGAGGGCTTCGTCTTTTCGCTGAAGGCGAGCCGCTTCTGCACCAATCGAAAGGTGCTCGCCGAGGCCGGGCCGTCGGTCGAAAAATTCCTGACACAGGGGATCACCGAGCTCGGCGCGCATCTCGGGCCGATCCTCTGGCAGTTCATGGGAACGAAGAAGTTCGAGCCGGAGGATTTCGAGGCCTTTCTGGCGCTGCTGCCGAAGAGCCAGGACGGGATTGCCCTTCGCCACGTCGTCGAGCCGCGGCACGCCTCCTTCCAGGTGCCGGAATTCATCGCGCTTCTCAAGAAATACAATGTCGCGGCGGTCTGCGCCGACCACCACGATTATCCGATGTTCGCCGAGCCGACGGCCGATTTCGTCTATGCGCGGCTGCAGAAGGGCGAGGACGAGATCCCGACCTGCTATCCGGAAGAGGAAATCGGCGCCTGGGCCGGCCGGCTGAAGCGCTATGCCGCAGGCGCGATGCCGGACGATCTGCCGAAGATTGCGGAGGAGGCGACCGTGGAGAAGAAGCCGCGCGACGTCTTCGCCTTCTTCATCACCGGCGGCAAGGTCAATGCGCCGAACGGCGCAAGGGTGCTGCAGACGGCGGTCTCCTGACCTCCGGGACACGGTCGGCCGGGCCTACATGACGAAATTGTGACACTGGCGAATCTGGGATATGGTCCGTCGTATTGCCGACCTCATCGGGGCCGGAAATAGCGGAGGCTTTCCGGCTGCGGCCTGGAAAGGCCGTTTCCCTCAACATTCCGGGTTCCTCATGTCGGGCATCGTCGTCTTCATCAATCTCGCCGGCGCCGTCGCGCTGCTCCTGTGGGCGACGCGCATGGTGCGCACCGGTATCGAGCGCGCCTACGGCCATGTGCTGAAGGACAAGCTGCGGCTCGCCGTCGGCAACCGGGTCACCGCCGGCGCCGCGGGCTTCGCGCTTGCCGTGGCGCTGCAGAGCGCGACCGCCGTCGCGCTGATCGTCGCGTCCTTCGTCGCCGGTGGCTATGTCTCGTCGGGGATCGGTATCGCGACCCTGCTCGGCGCCGATTTCGGCTCGGCCTTCGTCGTGCGCATCCTGCGCCACGATCTCTCGCTCCTGATCCCGATCCTGCTGCTGATGGGCACCGTGGCATTCCGCGCCTCGGAGACGCGTGGCTGGCGGCAGGCGGGCCGCATCTTCTTCGGGCTCGGTCTGCTGCTCCTGTCGCTCCGGCTGATCGGCGAGGCCTCCGATCCCCTGCGCACCAGCCAGATCCTGCCGCTCCTCATCAACTATCTCTCGCGCGACTGGATCACCGCTTTCCTCCTTTCGGCGCTGCTTGCCTGGGCTTTCCACTCCAGTGTCGCGACCATCCTGCTCTTCGCCTCGCTGGCAGACCGGGGACTGCTGCCGCCCGTGCTGATCATCCCGATGGTGCTCGGCGCGAATTTCGGCGCGGCGGTGATCGGCGCCATGCTGACCAAGAACGCCGAAAGCGCTGCGCGCGTCGTGCCGCTCGGCAACGTCGTCATCCGCGGCCTCGGCACGCTCGCCGCGCTCGCCGTCCAGATCGTCTTCGTGGTGCCCTCCGAGCTGTTTGCCAGCCATCCCGGCGACGCCGTCGTGATGGTGCATCTGGCGCTCAACGGCGCGGTGCTTCTCCTCGGCCTGCCGTTCGCCGGTGTGGTGGCCCGCCTGCTCGAACGCCTGCTGGCGAAGCCTGAGGCCGCCGAGACGGAGGGGCCGGAAGAGCGGCTCTCGGCACTGAACCCGACCGACCTCGCCAACCCGAAACAAGCGATCGCCAACGCCACGCGCGAGGTGCTGAGCGTCTGCGACAAGACCGAGGTGATGCTGAACCGCATCTTCGAACTCTACGAGACCTTCGATCCGAAGAAGCTGCAGCGTCTCGAGGCGCTCGACGACGAGATCGACCGCACCCATCGCGACATCAAGTTCTATCTCGCGCGGATTTCGGAAAGCGCGCTCGACGAGGAATCGGCGGCGCAATCGCAGAACTTGCTGAGTGCGGCGATCAAGGTCGAACAGGCGGCGGACATCATCGCCCAGAACATGGCGATGCGCGCGCGCAAGAAGCACGATCGCAAGGTCGCCTTCTCCGACGAAGGCTGGAGCGAGCTGAAGGCCATGCACAACGAAGTGGTCAAGAACGCGCGCCTCGCCTTCAACCTGCTGGTCGATCGCGACGTCGAATATGCCCGCCAGCTCGTCGCCCGCAAGGAGGTCGTGCGCAACCTCGTGCGCCAGAGCGAGGAGCGGCACCTGCAGCGGCTGCGCGACGGCAATATTGCGAGCTTCGAATCGAGCTCGCTGCACATCGACACGATGCGCGACCTCAAGGAGATCAATTCGCTGGTCGCCTCGATCGGCTATCCGCTGCTCGAGGACGAGGGCATGCTGCGGCGCAGCCGTCTGCTGTAGGCGGTCGGTTCCTGTACGGGACGAAGTGACAGCGTTGGTGCCCTTTAGTGGCGAGTTGCTAATGCCCTGGTTGGCCCCAAGCTGCGAGAAGGCGACTGTTCTAGCTAGCTCCCCGGCCATGCCTTCAACACGCGGACGGCTTGTGGGTCGGCTCCGGGCCAAAGCTGCATGAGGTAGTGGTCATCCCCCTCTAGCCCGTCTTCGCTTAGGGTGTTGAGACCCGAGAGGCTCGCTCGTATGCCAACAGGCCCTGCTTTGACCGCAAGTCGCGGAGCGGTGGGATCGTAGTCGGTCAAACCGGCCAGCACGAGTTGGCCCGAAGGGCAGTCGAAATCCGCTTCGACGACATGCTGGTAGGCGTCGAGGTCGGGCGCAGGACGATGATCGTGCCATTCGACGCGGACCGGCACAGTTGTATTGCGAACCGTATGGAGAATGATCGCATAGGCGCCTGCGGCAAGGCGTCGGGCAATTGTCTGATCCGTGTAGTCTTCGCGCAGATCGGGATGGGCCTCGTCGCGCAGGTATATTTGAAAGTAGTCGGCAAAGAGATTGCCCTGATAGAGGACTTTAAACACGGGGAACCCAGCGGCCGCCGCGCCCGTCATGCTTTCACGGCCGGTGCTTTGCGGGCGAGCCAGCGCGGATTGAAGACGTTCATCACCAGACCGAGGACGATCAGCGCGGCGGCAATGACGCGCAGCGGCCCGAAATCCTCGCCGAGCACCAGGGCTGCCGACGACATGCCGAAGACCGGGACGAGCAGCGAGAAGGGTGCCACGGTCGAAACGCCGTAGCGGCTGATCATCGCCCCCCAGACCGCAAAACCGAAGACGGTGGCGCCATAGGCGACGAAGAGTACGGCCCCTGCCCCTTCGAGATTGAGGTTCGCCAGCGCCTGCAGGTCGCGGTCCCAGCCCTCGAACAGGGCGGAGATGATGAAGAGCGGGATCGGCGGCACGAGGCTCACCCAGACCATCAGGTTCAGCATCTGAACCTTGCCGACCTTCTTCATCAGCATGTTCGAGCAGGCCCAGGCGACAGCGGCGGCAAGGACGAGCACGAGGCCCGCGACGGTGAATGTACCATCGATCGAGCTGGCGATGAGCGCGACACCCGAAAAGGCGAGGACCATGCCGGCGACCTGCAGCGGCCGCGGCTGGTCACCATAGACCAGGAAGGCGAGCAGGACGGTGAAGAAGGCCTGCGATTGCAGGAGCAGCGAGGCGAGACCGGGCGGTGCGCCGACATCCATGCCGATGAAGAGGAAGGAGAACTTCACCACGCCGAGCATAACGCCGATGCCGAGGATCAGCCGCCAGGGCACATCCGGCCGGCGGATGAAGAAGGCGAGCGGCAGGGCTGCGAAAAGGAAGCGGAGCGCGGAAAAGAGGAGCGGCGGGAAATTGTCGAGCCCGAGCTTGATCACCACGAAATTGAAGCCCCAGACGGCGGCGACGAGGACGAGCATCAGGATGTGAAGGGGCGACATGCGGCGAATCTCCGGCTGCTGGTGGACGACCGATACACCCTCGCCCGCCGCCCGGGAAAACGTATTCTGCTAATGCCACGCATCGATATGGTTGATGAGGGTCTCGGCGGTGAGGCCCGCACCCGCCCGCTGCGCCGCATCGCCATGCAGCCAGACGCCTGCCGCCGCGGCCTCGAAGGCCGGAACGCCCTGCGCCATAAGCCCGCCGACGATGCCGGCGAGCACATCGCCGGAACCGGCGGTGGCGAGCGACGGCGGGGCATTCTCGTTGATCAAGGCGCGGCCGTCCGGCGCGGCGATCACGCTGTCGGCGCCCTTGTAGACGACGGCCGCGTTGGCGCGGGCGGCGGCCCACCTCGCCCGGTCGACCTTGCTCGATGCCGGATCGGCCGCGAGATCGGGGAAGAGCCTCGCGAACTCGCCCTCATGCGGCGTCAGCACCAGACGCGCCGCGCCGCCGGCGAAGGCAGAGAAGAGCGCCTGCGGGTCTTCCGCGAAGGCGCTGATCCCGTCGGCGTCGAGGACGAGGTGTCGTCCGGCAGCAGCAATCGCGGCGACGAAGGCACGGGCCTTCGCGCCGACGCCGAAGCCGGGGCCGAGAACGAAGACGGAGCGCCGTTCGTCGCGAAGGTAGTCGGCGAGGTCGCTCTCGGTCTCGACCGCCTTCAGCATCACGGCGGTCAAGTGGGCGGCGTTGGCGGCGACCGCCTCTTTCGGTGAGGCGACGGTCACGAGCCCCGCCCCTGCCCTCAATCCCGCGGCGGCGGCGAGCCGCGCGGCGCCCGTCGCGGCCGCCGCCCCGGAAAAGACGGTCAGATGGCCGCGGCGGAACTTGTGGGCGGCGGCATCCGTCTGCGGCATTGCCGCGCGCCACTCTTCCGGACCGTTGACGAAGAGGCGCTCCCCCTTCGCCTCGACCAGGCGGAAGGGGATGCCGATGTCGAAGGTCTCGACCGTGCCGCAATACATCCGGCCGGGAAGCAGCAGATGCCCGGGCTTGCGGGTCATGAAGGTGACGGTGTGGCGCGCGCTGAAGGCGGCGCCCATGACGGCGCCGGTGCGCCCGTCGATTCCGGAGGGCAGGTCGACGGCGACCACCGGCAGGCCGGCGTCCCCGACGCGCTGCACGACATCGGCGACGACAGGCGGCACCGCGCGGGCAAGCCCTGCCCCGAAGATGGCGTCGACGATCACGTCGCCGGGCACGGGACCATAGGTCTCGATCGGTTCTCCACCTGTCGGGCAGCGGGAACGGGCGCTCGCGGCATCACCCGTGAGCTTCGACGGATCGCCGAGGTGGTAGAGCGCGACGGCAGCACCGCTTTCTTGCAAGGCGCGCGCGGCTACATAGCCGTCGCCACCGTTGTTGCCGGGACCGCAGAGGACGACGAAGCGTTCGCCGCCGGGAAAGAGCCGCAGGGCGGCGGCCGCGACCGCCTGCCCCGCCTTCTCCATCAGGCCAAAGGAATCGATCCCCGACGCCGCAGCCGCAGCGTCCACCTCTCCCATCGCTGACGGCGTCAGCAGCCAGTTGTCGCGTCCCTTTGCCATACCGCCATTGAACCCAATCCGGATGGAAAGACAACAGGCATCGCGGCCGCAGGGCCTATGACCAAATAGTATGCATTTGCCTATTTTAGTATCATATAAAGCCTGCTTTGCAGGCATATCCGGCATTTGCGAATTCTCTGGAAAAATCGTCCAATTTCGTCCTTCCGCGACATTTTCACTCCGATTTCGTGAGCATTTTCTCCGGAAATGCGCGTGATTTGCCCCATCCTTTCAAAAATCGAGGCATTTTTTCGAAAAACTTGTCGCCAACTGGCACGGCACGTGCATCAATACGGGCGAGCGGGATCACCCTGCTGTAATGAGAGAAGCGGAGAGAAATTTTCTCATGAAAAAGATCGAAGCGATCATAAAGCCCTTCAAGCTGGACGAAGTGAAGGAAGCCCTTCAGGAAGTCGGCCTGCAAGGCATCACCGTCACGGAGGCCAAGGGGTTCGGTCGCCAGAAGGGCCACACCGAGCTTTACCGGGGTGCGGAATACGTCGTGGATTTCCTGCCCAAGGTGAAGGTCGAAGTCGTCCTGGCGGATGAAAACGTGGAAGCCGTCATCGACGCGATCCGCAACGCCGCCCAGACCGGCCGGATCGGCGACGGAAAAATCTTCGTTTCGAATGTGGAGGAAGTCGTCCGCATCCGTACCGGCGAAACCGGCGTCGACGCCATCTAAAACATCCGTCCTCTTCCGGAGGCGGACCAGTCTATCGTCATCTCACCCAAGGAATACGACCAATGACGACTGCAAATGACATCCTGAAGCAAATCAAGGACAACGACGTCAAGTTCGTCGACCTGCGCTTTACCGACCCGAAGGGCAAACTGCAGCACGTCACGATGGACGTCTCCTGCGTCGACGAGGACATGTTCGCCGACGGCGTCATGTTCGACGGCTCCTCGATCGCCGGCTGGAAGGCGATCAACGAGTCCGACATGGTGCTGATGCCGGATCCGGCCACCGTCCACATGGACCCGTTCTTCGCCCAGTCGACCATGGTCATCATGTGCGACATCCTCGATCCGGTCTCCGGCGAAGCCTATAACCGCGACCCGCGCGGCACGGCCAAGAAGGCGGAAGCCTATCTGAAGGCCTCGGGCATCGGCGACACCATCTTTGTCGGCCCCGAAGCCGAATTCTTCGTCTTCGACGACGTGAAGTACAAGGCCGACCCCTACAACACCGGCTTCAAGCTCGATTCGTCCGAACTGCCGTCGAACGACGACACCGACTACGAGACGGGCAACCTCGGCCACCGTCCGCGCGTCAAGGGCGGCTATTTCCCGGTTCCGCCGGTCGACAGCCTGCAGGACATGCGCTCGGAAATGCTGACCGTGCTCGCCGAGATGGGCGTCACCGTCGAGAAGCATCACCACGAAGTGGCGGCCGCCCAGCACGAGCTCGGCGTCAAGTTCGACGCGCTGGTGCGCAACGCCGACAAGATGCAGATCTACAAGTACGTCGTCCATCAGGTCGCCAATGCCTACGGCAAGACCGCGACCTTCATGCCGAAGCCGATCTTCGGCGACAACGGCTCGGGCATGCACGTCCACATGTCGATCTGGAAGGACGGCAAGCCGACCTTTGCCGGCGACGAGTATGCAGGCCTTTCCGAGAACTGCCTCTATTACATCGGCGGCATCATCAAGCATGCCAAGGCGATCAACGCCTTCACCAACCCGTCGACCAACTCCTACAAGCGCCTGGTTCCCGGCTATGAAGCGCCGGTGCTGCTCGCCTATTCGGCGCGCAACCGCTCGGCCTCCTGCCGCATCCCGTTCGGCTCCAACCCGAAGGCGAAGCGCGTCGAAATCCGCTTCCCCGACCCGACCGCCAACCCGTATCTCGCCTTCGCCGCGATGCTGATGGCCGGTCTCGACGGCATCAAGAACAAGATCCACCCCGGCAAGGCCATGGACAAGGACCTCTACGACCTGCCGCCGAAGGAACTGAAGAAGATCCCGACGGTCTGCGGCTCGCTGCGCGAAGCACTCGAATCGCTCGACAAGGATCGCAAGTTCCTGACCGCCGGCGGCGTCTTCGACGACGACCAGATCGACTCGTTCATCGAGCTGAAGATGCAGGAAGTCATGCGCTTCGAAATGACCCCGCATCCGGTCGAATTCGACATGTACTACTCGGTCTGATCCGGGACATAGCCGGCCTTCGGGCGGTGGCAGGAACAAGCCGGCGGCGCAATGCGTCGCCGGTTTTTGTTTTTGTTTCATATGGATGTCCTTATTTTCTGACAAATCACTTCAGAATTCTGGAGTGCTAAATCGCCTTTCCTCGTCGCGCGGTGCGCGCTAGGTTCAGCCACACAGAGACTCGCCTGCCGCGCCAGCGGTGCCAAGACTTCCGTTTTCCTCCGGAGTTCCGATGACCGACCGCAGCAAGGCCGCGCAACCGCGAGCGCTCGATTGGCTTCTCTATTTCCTGGCGCCGGTCTTCTTCTCCAGCAACCTGATCTTCGGTCGCGGCATCACCGGCGAGATCGCCCCCTTCACCACCGCGTTTCTCCGCTGGATGGGCTCGGCGATGATCATCTTTCCCTTCGTCTATGCCGAGCGACGGACCTGCCTTGCGTTCGTGCGCCAGCACACGGCGATCTGGCTTGTGCTCGGTTTTCTCGGCATGGGCATCTGCGGCGGCTTCGTCTACTGGGCGCTGACGCTGACGACCGCCTCCAACGCGACGCTGATCTACACCACCTCGTCACTGTTCATCATCCTGCTGCAATGGCTCCTGCAGGGCCGGCGCATCCGCCCCGGCGAGCTGCTCGGCATGGCGATCGCCTTTTCCGGCGTCGCGGCCATCGTGCTCAAGGGGGACTGGGCGGCGGCGAAGAGTTTCACCTTCAACATCGGCGACCTCGGCATTCTCGTCGCGGCGATCGCTTTCGCGCTCTACTCGCTGCTGTTGCGCCACCCGGGCGTTGCGGCCATGCCGCCGCTGCCGCTCTTCGGCCTGCTGGCGTTTTCCGGCGCCATCGTCCTCCTGCCGCCTGCCCTCTACGAAATGGTGACCGGCGGTCTCCTGCCCGACAGTGCGAGCGACTGGACGACGCTTGCCGGGATCATCGCCTTCGCCTCGCTCGCAGCGTTCTACTGCTTCCAGCATGCCGTGCGCGTCTTCGGTCCCGCAATGGCCGGCGTCACGCTCTACCTGATGCCGCCGACCTCGATCGTCATGGCGGTCATCCTCCTCGGCGAACGCTTCGAGACCTATCACGCCGTCGGCATCGTGTTGGTGATGGGTGGGCTCATGCTTGCGATAGCCCCGGTCAAACGTCGATCCTGACGAACGCATGTGCGACACGGCTTTGTCGCACATTGAACGGTTTTCACCCTAAACCCTTGATTACCGATGTTCTCGACCCCAATTTCTTGGGGGAAAGGATGTTCACGCCATGAAACAGAGCAGCGCAAAATTTGGCATCGGGGAAGTCGTCCGCCACAAGTTCTTTCCGTTCCGGGGCGTCGTTTTTGATGTGGATCCGGAGTTTGCGAATTCGGAAGAATGGTGGAACTCGATACCGGCGGAGGTCCGGCCGAACAGGGATCAGCCCTTCTATCACCTGCTCGCGGAGAACGAGGAGACGGAATACGTCGCCTACGTCTCGGAGCAGAATCTGGAGCACGACGACAGCGACGTTCCGCTGCGCAACCCGCAAGTGAACCAGATCTTCGTGATGGAACAGGCGGGCCGCTACAAGCCGAGGATCAACTTCGCCCACTAGACCATCGCCGATCGCAAGGCGACACAAACGAAAAAAAGGCCCGGGAGACCGGGCCTTTTCCATTGATGCTTGTCGGCAATCAGTTGCCGGTCTTCGCCTTGTCCTGGGCTGCCTCGAGTGCCTTGCGGCTCTCGTCGGTCTTCTTCTGCATGACTTCCTGCAGGAGACGCTGGCGCTCCTCGGCCTGCGACTGCGACATCGCCTCGCCGTCATAGGCGCCGGTGAAGCCTTCGAGCGAGATCTTGATCGGGTTCGGCGCGCGGCGGAAGTTGATCGAGGTGAAGACCACCTCGTTGCCCTTCTTGAGGCTCGCGATGATCGCGTCGGTCATCGGCATTTCGGCCGTGCAGCGGTCGGGCAGGCAGACGGCGTAGTCGAGCTTCTGGCCCTTGCCACCATCGATCTGCATCATGATACCCGGCGGGATGAGGCGGGCGGTCGGAACGGTGACCTGCAGGATCTTGCGGTTGATCTTGCCTTCGACGCTGATGAGGCCGACGGCGGTCAGGAGCTGGCCGTTCTGGGCGAGCTGCTGATTCTGCACCACGCAGACATCGTTGTCCTCCTGCTTCTGGCAGGTCTTGAACCACTTCGGCGGAGCGGCATTCGCGGCGGCGCCGGCATCCTGTGCGGACGAGACCGCAGGAACGGCGGCCGTGCCGATGGTGAGGACAAGCGCGGAAAGAACCGCCCGCGTGGCTTTGTTTGCTTTAAGCATCATACGAATTCCGTCTCCTGAAAACCAACCCGAACCGCACTCACGGTACGGTACCGCTCGGTCGTGCTGCCAGTCACCTGTCGTTCAAATGAGGCAAATACATGACCTTGGCTACCCGGTCACACCTGTTACATCGGGCAACAGCGAATATCCAGCCCTTCTTTGGGCCTTCCTTGCGCCGCGGGGCGAAATTGGCCGCCCGATGTGTTGGTTTTATGGTCTTCGTGGTAACTTCCGCCGGCGAATCCGACATCAGCCGAAAGGAATCGACGTGCGCCGCCTTCTTCTTCCCATCCTCTTCCTGGGCTTTTCCGGACTGGCTCAGGCCGAGCCCGTCCACGGAATCGCCATGCATGGCCAGGTGGCGCTGCCGGCGGACTATCCCCACTTCCCCTACGTCAATCCGCAGGTGAAGAAGGGGGGCAAGATTTCCTACGGCGTCGTCGGGACCTTCGACAGCCTCAATCCCTTCGTGATCAAGGGCATGCGCACGAGCGCACGCGGCGTGTGGGACCCGGAATACGGCAATCTCTTCTACGAGGCGCTGATGCAGCGCTCCAGCGACGAGCCGTTCTCGCTCTACGGCCTGCTGGCGGAAAGCGTGGAATGGGACGAGGAGCGCAGCTTCATCCAGTTCAATCTCAATGCGAAAGCGCACTGGCACGACGGCAAGCCGGTGACGGCGGAAGACGTGATCTTCTCCTTCAACCTGCTCGCCGAGAAGGGACGCCCGCCCTACAATAAACGTCTCGACGCCGTGGCCAAGATGGAACAGGTGGGCGAGCGCAGCGTGCGCTTCACCTTCAACGACAAGGCCAATCGCGAGACGCCGCTGATCCTTGCGCTGTCGATGCCGATCCTGCCGAAGCACGCGGTAGATCCCGCAACCTTCGAACAGACCTCGCTTGCGATCCCGGTCGCTTCCGGCCCTTACAAGATCAAGTCGATCCAGCCCGGCGAAAAGATCGTGTGGCAACGGGACCCGGATTACTGGGGCAAGGACATTCCCGCCAAGGTCGGCTTCGACAACTACGATGAGATATCCGTCACCTACTTCCTGCAAGACAGCACGCTTTTCGAAGCCTTCAAGAAAGGTGATGTCGACGTCTATCCCGACGGTGACGCGAATCACTGGGACCGTGCCTATGATTTCCCCGCCGTGCAGAAGGGTGACGTCGTCAAGGAAGTGTTCAAGCCGGGCCTTCCCTCGGGCATGCTCGGCTTCGTCTTCAACACCCGCCGACCGATCTTCAGCGATGTGCGGGTGCGCGAAGCGCTGTCGCTCGCCTTCGATTTCGAATGGATGAACAAGACGCTCTACGACAATGCGTTCCAGCGCACCCAGAGCTTCTGGCAGAATTCCAAGCTCGGCGCCTACGGCAACGCCGCCGACGCGCGCGAGCTGGCATTGCTCGGCCCGGCAAAGGACAAGATCGCTCCGGAAATCCTCGCCGGCACCTACACCATGCCGGTGACGGATGCCTCCGGCAGCGACCGCAAGGTGCTGCGTGAGGCCGTCGGCCTGCTCAAGGAGGCCGGCTACACGATCCAGGGCGGCAGGATGGTCGATGCCGCCGGCAAGCCGCTCGCCTTCGAGGTGATGACCCAGAACGCCGGCCAGGAGAAGATGGCGGTCGCCTACCAGCGGGCGCTGAAGATGATCGGCGTCGACATGGCGATCCGCACGGTCGACGATGCGCAGTACCAGGCCCGCTCGAACAGCTTCGACTACGACATGATCATCAAGGCCTACACCTCGTCGCTGTCGCCGGGTGCAGAGCAGGTCAACCGCTGGGGATCGGCATCGAAGGACGCGCAGGGCAGCTTCAACTATGCGGGTGTGGCCGATCCGGATATCGACCGGATGATCGACGCGCTGATGAATGCGCGCACCCAGGAGGATTTCCAGGCCGCCGTGCGCGCCTATGACCGCCTGCTGGTCGACGGCCACTATGTCGTGCCGCTCTATCACCTCGGCCAACAGTGGGTGGCACACTGGACGCGTATCGCCCGCCCTGAGCAGGTGCCGCTCTACGGCTACCAATTGCCGACATGGTGGGATGCACGGGCGCAGTGACGGCGCGCTCGTCCTTTCCGCCCGCTTTTCCGGGTGGTTCCTGAAAGGTAACGCCTTGAAGCGCGCGGCCCTTGGCCCTAAGTGGCGGAAACAGAATTTTTCCGCCGCCCAAGATCACCGAAAGGACGCCCCATGCAGCGCATCACCATCGACATCGTCTCGGACGTCGTCTGCCCCTGGTGCTTTCTCGGCAAGGCGCGTCTCGACCTCGCAATCGCCGAGGTGCAGGACGAAATTTCCGTCGACGTAAACTGGCGTCCCTACCGTCTCAATCCCGACTATCCGCCGGAAGGCGTCGACCAGCAGGTGGAGCTTGCCCGCAAGCTCGGCGGCAAGGAGAATATGGACCGCGCCCACGAGCAGTTGAAGGCGCTCGGACAGGAGGTCGGAATCGCCTTCGACTTCGATGCGATCAGGATCGGCCCGAACACGCTCGACGCCCACCGGCTGATCCATTGGGCCGGCACGGAGGATCGCGAGGCGCAACAGCGCGTCGTTTCCGCGCTGTTCAAGGCGAATTTCGAGGAGGGCCGCAATGTCGGCGACAAGGCCGTCCTGCTCGACATCGCGGAGACGGCGGGGCTCGACCGCGCGGTGATTTCGGCTCTGCTCGAGGGTGACGCCGACAAGGCGCACGTGATTTCCGAAATCGATGCAGCCCAGCAGATGGGCGTGAATGGCGTACCCTTCTTCGTCTTCGACCAGAAATATGCCGTCAGCGGTGCGCAGACGCCCGAGGTGCTCGCCAATGCACTCCGCGACATCGCGCGTCTCAAGGCCGAAGATCAGCGAAAACTGAATTGACGCCGGTCAGGAAGGGACCTATCCAGAGAGCATCGCATCTCTCCCCGGAAGATCCCCCTTGTCCCAAGACACCACCCTCAAAGGCGTCCTGATCGCCTTCGTCTGCTTTGTCGCCTATGCCATCAGCGACGCTTCGGTGAAGCTTATCGACGGCCGCGTGCCGCCGCTGGAAGCGGCCTTCTTCGGCTCCTGCTTCGGCCTCCTCGCGGTCCCGTTCCTGCTGAAGCGGGGCGACCGCTGGTCCGATCTCGTGCGCACGACGAACCGGCCGCTCTGGCTCCTGCGATTCGTCTGTTCGGCGATCGGCACCGTCGGCAGCATCATCGCCTTCACCGAGCTCAGCATGGCGGAGGCGTTCAGCCTGATCTTCCTGCTGCCCTCCTTCGCCACGATCCTCTCGGTGATTTTTCTCAAGGAGAAGGTCGGCGTGCGGCGCTGGTCGGCGGTGATCATCGGCTTCGTCGGCGTGCTCGTCGTCCTGCGGCCGGGCTTCCGCGACCTGTCGTTCGGGCATCTTACGGCGCTCGTCTCCGGCTTCACCGGCGCCATTTCCATCGTCATCTACCGGGCGGTCGGCCCGGCCGAAAAGAGCGTGTCGCTCTATGGCGCGGGTTTTCTCGGCAGCCTCCTGATTTCCGGGGCGCTGATGGCGCCCGGTTTCGTCTGGCCGACGGTCCACGATTTTTCGCTGCTGGCGTCCTTCGGCATCCTCGCGACCGTCGGCAACGTGCTGCTGATGGTCGCCTCCTTCTATGCCTCGGCGGCGGTCGTCGGGCCGATCCAGTACAGCCAGATGATCTGGGCGGTGCTCTTCGGCTACGTGCTCTTCGGTGATCGCCTGGATTTGCCGATGTTCGCCGGCATCGTGCTCATCGTCGGCTCGGGACTGCTCACCGTCATCCGCGAACGCCAGCGCGGCGTACCACTGCCGCCTTCGCTTGCCGCCGCGCCGCAGGCGGCCCTTTCGGCCGAGCCCGAAGCGCCGGCCGATGTCGACCGTCAGGGCTGACGCGCGAGCTCGGCCATCTGGGTCATGACCATCGCCGCGCCGGCGAGCCGCTTTTCGGGCGTCGGCAGGTCGCGGGTGAGGAAAACGCTCTGATCGGGGCGGATCTTCGCCATCGTGCCCTGTTTGGCGATGTAGCCGACGAGTGCTGCCGGGTTCGGGAATTCCTTGTTGCGGAACTGGACGACGACGCCCTTCGGGCCCGCCTCGAGCCTCTCGACATTCGCCTTGCGGCAGAGCGCCTTGATGTAGACGATCTTCAACAAGCTCTGGACTTCCGCCGGCATCGGCCCGAAGCGGTCGATCATCTCCGCGCCGAAGGCGTCGATCTCGCCGAGTTCGGTCAGCTCGCCGAGGCGACGATAGAGGCCGAGGCGCAGGTGCAGGTCCGGCACGTAGTCGTCCGGGATCATCACCGAGGTGCCGACGGAAATCTGCGGCGACCAGCCGGTATCCTCGACGACGTCGACGCCCTTCACCTCGGCGACCGCCTCTTCCAGCATGTGCTGGTAGAGCTCGAAGCCGACTTCCTTGATGTGGCCGGACTGCTCCTCGCCGAGCAGGTTGCCTGCGCCGCGGATGTCGAGGTCGTGGCTTGCGAGCTGGAAGCCGGCGCCGAGCGTGTCGAGCGACTGCAACACCTTCAGGCGGCGCTCGGCAGACGAGGTCAGCACCTTGTTGACCGGCAGCGTCAGCAGCGCGAAGGCGCGGACCTTGGAGCGCCCGACGCGGCCGCGCAACTGATAGAGCTGGGCGAGGCCGAACATGTCGGCGCGGTGGACGACCAGCGTGTTGGCGGTCGGCACGTCGAGGCCCGATTCGACGATGGTGGTCGAGAGGAGCACATCGTAGCGGCCGTCGTAGAAGGCGTTCATGATGTCTTCCAGCTCGCCGGCGGCCATCTGTCCGTGGGCGACGGCGACCTTCAGCTCCGGCACGTCGGACTGCAGGAAGGCCTGAACGTCGGCGAGATCGGAAAGCCGCGGGCAGACATAGAAGCTCTGGCCGCCGCGATAGTGTTCGCGCATCAGCGTCTCGCGGATCACCAGCGGATCGAAGGGCGAGATGAAGGTCCGGACCGCCATGCGATCGACCGGCGGTGTGGTGATGAGCGAAAGTTCGCGAACGCCGGTCATCGCAAGCTGGAGCGTGCGCGGGATCGGCGTCGCCGACAGCGTCAGGACGTGGACGTCCGACTTCAGTTCCTTCAGCCGTTCCTTGTGCTTGACGCCGAAGTGCTGCTCCTCGTCGATGATGAGGAGGCCGAGATTGGCGAACTTGATGCCGGAGCCGAGAAGCGCATGGGTACCGACGACGATGTCGGTCTTGCCTTCCGCCACTTCCTTCTTGACGAGGTTGAGCTCCTTGGCGCCGACCAGCCGCGAAGCCTGCTGCACGCGAATCGGCAGGCCGCGGAAACGCTCGGAAAAGGTCTTGAAATGCTGGCGGGCGAGAAGCGTCGTCGGCACGACGACGGCGACCTGCACGCCGTTCATCGCGGCGGTGAAGGCGGCTCTGAGCGCCACTTCCGTCTTGCCGAAGCCGACGTCGCCGCAGACGAGGCGATCCATCGGACGGCCGGCGCCGAGATCGCCGCGCACCGCGTCGATGGCGTTCATCTGGTCTTCGGTCTCGTCATAGGGGAAGCGGGCGGCGAATTCGTCGTAGAGGCCTTCCTGGGTGGTCAGCACCGGCGCTGAGCGCGTCAGCCGCTCGGCGGCGATGCGGATCAGACCGTCGGCCATGTCGAGCAGGCGGCGCTTGAGCTTCGCCTTGCGCATCTGCCAGGCGCCGCCGCCGAGACGGTCGAGCTGGGCATCGCTGCCTTCCGAGCCGTAGCGCGACAGGAGGTCGATGTTCTCAACGGGCAGGAAGAGCTTTGCGTCGTCGGCGTAGAGCAGTTCGAGGCAGGCATGCGGCGCGCCGGCGGCCTCGATGGTACGCAGGCCGACGAAGCGGCCGATGCCGTGTTCGGCGTGGACGACGATCGACCCTTCGTCCAGCCCTGCAACCTCGGAGATGAAATCGGCGGCACGCTTTCGGCGCTTGGAGCGGCGCACCATGCGGTCGCCGAGAATGTCCTGCTCGCCGACGATGACGAGATCGCCCGCTTCGAACCCGCCTTCGAGACTGAGGACGGCGGCACCGCCCTCGCCCTTCTTCAGCGTGTCGACGTCCTTCAGCGACTTGAGCGGCACCAGCTTTTCGAGACCGTGCTCGGCAAGCACCTGGCAGAGGCGGTCGAGCGAACCGTCAGACCAGCCGGCGACGAGCACTTTGGCGCCCGAGGCACGCTTGTCGGCGATGTAGCGGACGGCCTGGTCGAAGACGTTGACGCGATTGCCCTCGGCGGTGTCGATGGCGGTCTTCGCCCAGCGCGGGCTCGGACGGGCGGCGATCTCCACCACCCTTCGCGTTTCACCCTCGTGCTCGGCGAAGGGCGTGAGACGGATCGGCGCCACGGTGTCGAGCGTCTTCGCAAACTGCGCCGCATTGAGATAAAGCCGCTCGGGCGGCACGGGCTTATAGGGCGTGCCCTGGCCGAGATGACCTTTGCCGACATCGCCGGCGTGGTGGCGCGCCTCGTAATAGTCGCGGACCTGCTTTGCCCGTTCCTCGGCGGCCTCGCGAACGGTGTGGTCGGTGACGACCAGGAAGCCTTCGAGATAGTCGAAGACCGTTTCCAGATGATCGTGGAAGAGCGGCAGCCAGTGTTCGAGGCCCGCATAGCGGCGCCCTTCCGAGACGGCGGCATAGAGCGCGTCGTCGCGGGTGGCGGCCCCGAAGAGCGAGAGATAGTTCTTGCGGAAGCGGGCGATGCTCTCCGGCGTCAGCGTCACCTCGCTCATCGGATTGAGGTCGAGGGAACGGGCCTGTCCGGTGGTGCGCTGGCTCGCCGGGTCGAAATAGCGGATCGATTCCAGCGTATCGCCGAAGAAATCGAGGCGAACCGGCTCTTCCGCCCCCGGCACGAAGACGTCGAGGATGCCGCCGCGGACGGCGAATTCTCCGACCTCGCGGACTGTGGCCACACGCTCGAAGCCATTGCGTTCGAGCCGCGATGCCACGTCGTCCATGCGGATCTGGTTGCCCGGACGGGCGGAGAAGGCGAGGCTCTCGATGACGTCGGCCGGGGCGACCCGCTGCAGCATCGCGTTGACCGTCACGAGAACGACGCCGGGATGCGGCTTGCGGCGATGGGCGATCAGGCCGCCGAGCGCGGTCAGGCGGCGCGCGGAAACGTCGGCGCTCGGCGAAACGCGGTCATAGGGAAGGCAGTCCCAGGCCGGCAGGGTCAGCACCGGAATTTCCGGTGCGGCGAAGGAGAGCACCTGCTCGATGTCGGCGAGCTTCTGGCCGTCGGAGAGCACATAGGCGACGGGCCGTCCCTGACGCGCGAGTTCGGCGATCAGGAAGGCGTCCATGCCGTCCGGCACGCTCGAAAGCGTCAGCGCGGTTTCGGCCCGCGCGATGGTCTTGGCGTCGAAGAGGGAGATCATTCTGCCTTTCCGGTGGATTCCATGGTGACCGGCGAGAAATCAGGGCGACAGGCCGCGATGCGCTCGAAGAGCGGTGTCCGATGGCGCTCGGGTGTCGCTTCCGCTCCCGTGATCCACTTCACGAGGTCGTTGTCCTCCTCCGCCATGATCCGTTCGAGTTCGTCCAGTTCGGCGTCGGAGAGGCCGGCGATCGCCTGTTCTGCGAACTGGCCGAGGACGAGGTCCATTTCGCGGATTCCGCGGTGCCAACAACGGAAAAGGATCCGCCGGCGGCGCGGGTCGAGATCGGCGCTGGTGCGGGTCAATCCAGTCATTTCGGCATCCCTTCCTGTTGATGCGCCTCTATAGCCCCTGGGATGTGGATTGTCAGCCTTGCCAAGCACGTAATTATCGTCGCATTTTGGCACCCACCATGCGACCCGCCCTGCTCGATCCCCTGTTCGCCCCCGTCGCTTCGCTCCCCGGCGTCGGGCCGAAGCTCGCCGGCCTGATCGCCACGCTGCTCGGGCGCGAGGAGGCCGACGACTGCCGGGTGATCGACCTGCTGATGCTGGCGCCGCACCGGCTGATCGACCGGCGCTACCAGCCCGGCGTCGCGCTTGCTCCGCAAGGCGCGATCGTCACCGTCACCGGCCGTGTCGACCGACACCAGCCGCCGCCGCGCGGCAACAGGAGCGTGCCCTACCGCGTCTTCCTGCACGACGACACCGGCGAGCTGGCGCTGACCTTCTTCCATGCCAAGGGGCCGTGGCTCGAAAAGACGTTTCCCGTCGACGAGACCATCATGGTGTCCGGCAAGGTCGACTGGTTCAACGGCCGGCCCTCGATGGTCCACCCGGACTACGTGGTGAAGGCGAGCGAGGCGGACAGCCTGCCGCGCGTCGAGCCGGTCTATCCGCTCACCGCCGGGCTTTCGCCGAAGGTGCTGCGCAAGACGATCGAAAGCGCGCTGGAGCGTCTTCCCGAGCTCCCCGAATGGATCGACCCGCCGCTGGTCCAGAGGCAGGGCTTCGAGCCGCCCAGGGCAAGCATCCTCAGGCTTCACAATCCGCGCGATGCGGCCGATGTCGAGCCACAGGCGCCGGCGCGGCGGCGGCTTGCTTATGACGAATTTCTCGCCGGCCAGGTGTCGCTGGCGCTGGTGCGGCAGAGGCTGCGGCGGGTGGCGGGCTCGCCCGTCCACGCGACGGGGGCGATCAGCCACAAGATCCTCGCGGCCCTGCCCTTCTCGCTGACCGCCGGCCAGCAACAGGCGGTCGCCGACATCCTGAAGGACATGGCGGGACAGACCCGCATGCTGCGTCTCTTGCAGGGAGATGTCGGCGCCGGCAAGACGCTCGTCGCTCTGCTCGCGATGGCCGCGGCGGTCGAGAGCGGCGGCCAGGCGGTGCTGATGGCACCGACGGAAATTCTGGCAAGGCAGCACCATGCGACCATTTCGCGACTTGTCGAGGCGGCCGGCATGTCGGTGGTCGTGCTGACCGGGCGCACCAAGGGCCGCGAGCGCGACGCGATCCTCGAGAAGATCGCGAGCGGCGAGGCGCAGATCGTCATCGGCACGCATGCCCTATTTCAGGACACGGTGAGTTATCGCAACCTGCAGCTCGCCGTCGTCGACGAGCAGCACCGCTTCGGCGTGCACCAGCGGCTACGGCTCACGGCGAAGGGGATATCGCCGCACATGCTGGTGATGACGGCGACCCCCATTCCACGCACGCTCGTCCTTGCCGCCTTCGGCGACCTCGACGTTTCCAAGCTCACGGAAAAGCCGGCCGGCCGCAAGCCGATCCAGACGGTCACCGTCCCTTGCGAGCGCACCAACGAGATCATCGACCGGTTGCGGAGCGCCGTCCGCGAGGGCAAGAAGGCCTACTGGATCTGCCCGCTCGTCGAGGAATCGGACGTGACGGAGCTGATGTCGGCGGAGGAGCGCCACGCGATCCTGACGCAGGCGCTCGGGGCGGATGTCGGGCTCGTTCACGGCCGTATGAGCGGCCCCGAAAAGGACGCGGCCATGATGGAGTTCAAAAACGGCGAAACACGTGTTCTGGTCGCGACGACGGTGGTCGAGGTGGGTGTCGACGTGCCGGACGCGACGATCATGGTGATCGAGCATGCGGAACGGTTCGGGCTCGCCCAGCTCCACCAGTTGCGCGGCCGGGTCGGGCGCGGCGCCGAAGCGTCGAGCTGCATTCTCCTCTACAAGGCGCCCCTCGGAGAGACAGGCCATGCGCGGCTTTCGATCCTGCGCGAGAGCGAGGACGGTTTCCTCATCGCAGAGGAAGACCTGAGGCTGCGCGGCGAAGGCGAACTCCTCGGCACGCGGCAATCTGGAACACCGGTTTTCCGGTTCGCAAGCCTCGAGCATCACGGCGATCTCCTCGAGACCGCGCATAAGGACGCCGCCTATATTCTGGAGAAGGATGCAGACCTTGTCTCGGAACGCGGGCGCGCGCTCCGTATCCTGCTCTATCTCTTCCGCCGCGACGAGGCGATCCGCTTCCTCAGAGCGGGTTGAGAGCAGCTGCTGGAACTGTCCTTAGCCGGCTAATTCTCGGTCGTTTCAGGGCTTCCAGACCGGAAAGACGGTCTCCATGCCGCGCGGCTTGTAGTCCGGCATGACGAGGCCGCCGGAAATCAGGAGCTTCGCCGCTTCCTCGGGCGTCATGTCGAGGAGCTTGATGCGGTCACGCGGTACGAACATCAGGAAGCCCGCGGTCGGCACAGGCGTCGGCGGCAGGAAGACGGCGATCATTTCCCGGCCGTCCTCATTGAGCCGAGCGGCAATCTCGCCGCGGACGTCGGTGGCGATGAAGACCACCGCCCACGTGCCGGGGCTCGGGAACTCGATGAGACCGACCCGCTTGAAGGACGACGACTGGTCCTTGAGCACCGATTCGAAGATCTGCTTCAGGCTCTTGTAGAGCGTGCGCACCAGCGGCATGCGGTGGAGGACGCGCTCGGAGAAGTCAACAACGGAGCGGCCGATCAGGTTCTTGCCGAGAAAGCCGACGAGCGTGATCGAGACGACGGCGATCAGCAGGCCGAAGCCCGGAATCGCAAACTGCAGATAGCTCTCGGGGTCGAACCGGCTCGGGATGTAGGGCTTCACCCAGCTATCGGCCCAGCGGATGAAGGACCATGTGAGCCAGATGGTGATCGCCACCGGCGCGCAGATGATCAGGCCGGCGAGAAAGTTGTTTCTCAGCCGCGCCGCAAGGGACATCTTCTCCGGAACATCGTTCATCGGTCGCCGCCGCTATGCTGCATCGCCAAAGAAACCGGGGTGGAAGGCGACAATGCCGGATGGGACCGGGCCGTTCAAGGGCAGTGCGAGCAAATATTCGCGAGGAACGCCGGGCGTCGAGAGATCGTGCTCGGTACTAAATCCGAAGCGCTGGTAGTACGCCGGCTCCCCGACGAGGACGCAGCCCATCGCGCCATCTTCGCGCAGCCGCCGGAGCCCCTCGCGCACGAGCCGGCTGCCGATCCCCTGCCCCTGCACGTCCGGCCGCACCGAAATCGGTCCGAGCCCGAACCAGCCCTGTTCGCCGCCGGAAAAGGTGACGGGCGAGAAGGCGACGTGGCCGACCACCTCGCCCTTTTCCTCCGCCACCAGGGAGAGCGTCAGGACACCTGCCGCGCGCAGTCTTGCGACGATCTGCGGCTCGCTGCCGTCACTGTGCGGATGCCCCTCGAAGGCCGCCGCGGTGACGGCCCCGATCACCGCCTCGTCGCCGGGACCCTCCGGGCGGAGCATCACTCGACGGTCACCGACTTTGCGAGGTTGCGCGGCTGGTCGACGTCGGTGCCCATGAACACTGCCGTGTGATAGGCGAGCAACTGGACCGGCAGGGCGAAGACCATCGGTGCGATGAGTTCAGCGACGTTCGGCAGCACGATCGTCGCCATCGTCGGCAACGTGGAGGCTGCGGCCCCCTTCTCGTCGGTGATGAAGATGATCCGGCCGCCGCGGGCGGCGACCTCCTGCATGTTGGACACCGTCTTTTCGAAGAAGCGGTCGTGCGGCGCAATCACGATGACCGGCATGTTCTCGTCGATGAGCGCGATCGGTCCGTGCTTCAGTTCGCCGGCGGCATAGCCCTCGGCGTGGATGTAGGAGATTTCCTTGAGCTTCAGCGCGCCTTCGAGCGCCATCGGGTAGCTGGTGCCGCGACCGAGATAGAGCACGTGGTGGAACTTCGAAAGCTCGCGCGCCAGGCTTTCCATCTGCGGCTGGATGTCGTTGAGCACGCGGCTCATGATGCGCGGCAGTTCCGACAGGCTGCGCACCATCTGTTTTTCTTCCGCCTCGGTCAGCGTGCCGCGCATGCGGCCGGCGCCGATTGCGAGCGACGCCAGCACAGCGAGCTGGCAGGTGAAGGCCTTCGTGGAGGCGACGCCGATCTCGGGGCCCGCGAGGATCGGATAGACACCATCCGACTCGCGCGCGATCGTTGATTCCTTGACGTTGACGATGCCGCCGATCTTCAGGCCCTGCTCCTTGCAGTAGCGGAGCGAGGCGAGCGTGTCGGCGGTTTCACCGGACTGCGAGATGAAGAGTGCCGCCTGATCCTTCAACAACGGCATCTCGCGGTAGCGGAATTCCGAAGCGACGTCGATTTCGACCGGCAGCCGCGCATAGCGTTCGAACCAGTACTTGCCGACGAGGCCGGAGAGATAAGCCGTTCCGCAGGCGGAGACGGCAAGGCGCGACACCTTGCCGAAATCGATTGCCGTCTCGTCGAGATGGACCTTCTGGCTGTGGAAATCGATGTAATTCGACAGCGCATGAGAGATCACTTCCGGCTGTTCGTGGATTTCCTTCTCCATGAAGTGCCGGTGATTGCCCTTGTCGACCAGGAAGGCGCTCGCCTGGGAAATCTGGTGGGGGCGCTCGACCGGCCTGCCGGAAAAGTCGATGATCTCCGCGCCGTCGTGGTGGATGACGGCGCAATCGCCGTCGACCATGTAGACGATGTCGTTGGTGAACGGCGCCAGCGCGATTGCGTCGGAGCCGAGGAACATCTCACCCTTGCCGAAGCCGATCGCGAGCGGCGGTCCCGACCGCGCGGCCATGATGGTGTCCGGATCGTTCTCGAACATCACGACCAGCGCATAGGCGCCGGTGACATGGTTCAGCATGGCAAGCATGGCCGCGCGGTTGTCGTAGCCCTGGCGGCGGTATTTCGCGATCAGCTGGGCGACGATCTCGGTATCGGTCTGGGTGGTGAAATGCGCGCCCTCGCGGGCGAGTTCCTCGCGCAGTTCGGCGAAGTTCTCGATGATGCCGTTGTGGACGACTGCGACGCCTTCGACGAAGTGCGGGTGCGCATTGGTTTCGTTCGGAACGCCGTGGGTCGCCCAGCGCGTGTGGGCGATGCCGATATTGCCGCCGAGAGGCTCGTCCGCAAGCCGCCTCTCCAGATTGAAGAGCTTCCCTTCGGCGCGGCGGCGATCCATCACGCCATTGTCGATCGTCGCGACGCCGGCAGAATCGTAGCCGCGGTACTCCAGCCGCTTCAGGGCGTCGACGAGACGGTCCGCGACCGGCTTGTTACCGACAATTCCGACAATGCCACACATATAATTCTCCGTCTGGTTTCATCAGCGAAGCCAGTCCTATCCAGTTTCCAATTTTGCGCAATCGGCGTTCCGGTCACTTTCGGTTTCGCCGCGTTACGCAAGCGACAGCGATCAACCCTTCGCCTTTCTCGCCGCCTTGATGGCGAGATTGTGCTCGCGGATCTGCTTTGCCCTCTCCGGCTTGACGACCTGCCGGGCGCGTCCGAGCGCCAGCGCGTCGGCCGGCACATCTTCGGTGATCACGCTGCCGGAACCGACATAGGCGCCGTCGCCGACCGACACCGGCGCGACGAGCGCGGTGTTCGACCCGATGAAGGCACCGGCCCCAATATGAGTCTCGAACTTGTTCACGCCGTCGTAGTTGCAGGTGATGGTGCCGGCGCCGATATTGCTCCCCGCACCGACGAAGGCATCGCCGATATAGGTCAGATGGTTGACCTTGGCGCCGGCGCCGATCTCCGCCTTCTTGACCTCGCAGAAATTGCCGACTTTCGCCCCCTCCGCGAGATGAGCGCCCGGCCGCAGCCGCGCGAACGGGCCTACGGTCGCCCCCGCGGCGACATGAGCCCCCTCGAGATGACTGAAAGCGTGGATGACGGCGCCGCCCTCGACGGTGACACCGGGGCCGAAGACGACGTTCGGTTCGATCACCGCGTCCTGGCCAATCCTGGTGTCGTAGGAAAGGAAGACCGTTTCCGGCGCGATCATGGTGACGCCCGAGAGCATGATCTCGTGGCGCCGGCGCTGCTGCCAGAGCCGCTCGAGACGGGCGAGCTCGGCGCGGTTGTTGCAGCCGGAGAGTTCCTCTTCCAAGGCATCGACGGCGACTGCCCTGCCCCCGAGCGACCGGGCAATCTCGACAACGTCCGTCAAGTAGAATTCCCGTTTGGCGTTGGCGTTGCCGATGCGCTCCAGCAACGCCAGCGCCTTGCGCCCGTCGATCGCCATCAGGCCGCTGTTGCACCAGGTGACGGCACGCTCGGCGTCGCTCGCGTCCTTTTCCTCGCGAATCGCCACCAGTTCTCCGTCCTTGACAAGAAGGCGCCCGTAGCCGGTCGGTTGCCCGGTATGAAACCCTATGACGGCTACGTCGTGGCCTTCGGCGACGGCGGCGCGGGCGGCGGCGAACGGCCCGTCCGTGATCAGCGGCACGTCGCCATAGGCGACCAGGATGTCGTCATAGCCACGCGCAATCGCCTCGCGCGCGGCGAGCACCGCATGCGCCGTTCCGAGTCGCTCTTTCTGCAGAAAGGACGAGACCCGAAGACCGTCGACGGCAGCCGCCTTTTCGACGGCCTCCGCATCCCGACCAACCACCAGAGCGACGTCGCTGATCCCGGCCCTGGCGACGGCCGCCGTGACGTGCGCGATCATCGGGCGCCCTGCCACGGGGTGAAGCACCTTCGACACCGAGGATTTCATGCGGGTGCTGTCGCCTGCGGCGAGGATGACGGCGAGACAACTGCGGGCCATGTAGTTCTCCGGAAACACATTCTTCGACGACAATCCCTAGACGCAGTCCGGAAAGCCCGCAAGAGTGCCGAAATCGAAAGAAGATCAAGGAGCGCCGACCGCCTCGTCCGAAAAGGTCTCCCGGGCACGGTCGCGGCCGACCTGGATCACCTTCTCCATGGCAAGGCGCGCGGCCGCGCCGTCACGCGCGGCAATCGCGTCGACGATCGCCATGTGCGAGGCTCGCACTTCTGCGGCCCGGTGGCCGTCGGGAGAACCGGACGACATGCGGAAAACGCCGAAAAGCGCCGCCTCGATCAGGCTCCCCAACGTCCGCATGAAAGGATTGCGGGATGCCGTTGCCAGCGCGAGATGGAAGCGCAGGTCTGCGAAAGCAAGACTTTCGGTCGTGTGATCCGGATTGCCGAGGGCTTCGGCCAGTTGACGCAGGAGCGTGATCTGGTCGGGGCTCGCCCGCTCTGCTGCAAGCGCCGCGGCGGCCGGTTCGAACGCCTCGCGGATATCATAGAGATTGAGAAGGAATTCCTCGCTGACGCCGGCTTCGAAATGCCACCTCAGGATGTCGCCGTCGAACATGTTCCAGAATTGGCGATCGGTGACTCGCGTTCCGATTCGCGCCTTGGGCACAACGAGCCCCTTGGCGGCGAGCGTCTTCATGGCCTCTCGCAGCACCGTACGGGAGACGTGGAAGCGCTTCGCCAGCTCGGGATCGCCGGGAAGAACGCTGCCGACCGGAAAGCCGCCGGACACGATGGCCTTGCCGATTTCCTCGACAACTTGCCGGTGGCTCGTGTGCTTTCGGCGGACGAGCCCCATGGGATCAGGCATTTCACTCGGCAAGCGACATTCTCCTCGTTCGGGCTAGCTGCTGTCCTTTCGCGACAGGCCAAGAATTCCCTTTTGTAACAGGATAAACGCAAACAACAGAAAGCCTATTAGGATTTTAGTCCACCAACTTGAAAGTGTACCGTCGAAGGTGATGTAGGTCTGGATCAGCCCCTGGATCAGGATGCCGACGAAGGTCCCGGCGACGAAGCCGGTGCCACCGGTCAGCAGCGTGCCGCCGATGACCACGGCCGCGATCGCGTCGAGTTCGACGCCGACTGCCGAGAGCGGATAGCCGGCCGACGTATAGAGCGAGAAGACGATCCCCGAAGCGCCGGCAAGAAGGCCCGAGAAGGCATAGGTGAGGATCGTGGTGCGCCCGACGGGCACCCCCATCAGACGAGCCGTCTGCACCCCGCCACCGAGCGCGTAGACGTTGGCGCCGAAACGCGTGCGGTGAGCAATGAATATCCCGATCGCGAAGATGACGAGCATCGCCCCACCGATCAGCGTCAGGCGTCCGCCGCCCGGAAGCTTGTAGAAGCTCTTGCGCACAAGCGCGTAGAATTCATGATCGACGGGCACGCTGTCGATCGAGAGAAGGAAGGCCATGCCGCGGGCGAGGAACATGCCGGCGAGCGTGACGATGAAAGCCGGCATTTCGAGATAGTGGATGACTGCCCCCATCAGCGCGCCGAACAGCGTGGTGATGACGAGCAGCAGGGCGAAGGCGGCCAGCGGATGCACGCCGGTATCCCTGAGGAGGACGGCGAGAAACACGCCGGCAAAGCCGATCACCGCACCGACGGAAAGGTCGATGCCGCCGGAGAGGATCACGAAGGTCATGCCGACGGCAGCGATGCCGAGAAAGGCGTTGTCGGTGATCAGGTTGCTGACGACGCGCAAGGACAGCATGGCCGGGAACTGCAGGGCGCAGACGGCATAGGCGACGACGAAGATCGCGACGGTCGCGAGGACGGGCAGATATCTCGAGTTCATGTCCGACTACTCCCCGGCGCGCGTCGTTCGTCCGAACCAGACGGCGGCGAAGGACTGCACGGCCGGCGACTGCACCACCAGAATGATGACGATGATCGCAGCCTTGATGATGAGGTTGAATTCCGGCGGGAAGCCGGAGAGCAGGATGCCGGTGTTGATCGCCTGGATGATCATCGCCCCGAGGATCGAGCCGGCGATGGAAAAACGCCCGCCGAGCAGCGAGTTGCCGCCGACGACGACCGCCAGGATGGCGTCGAGTTCGAGCCATAGCCCGGCATTGTTCGCATCCGCGCCGCGGATGTCCGCCGCGACAATGATGCCGGCGATCGCGGCTGCAAGGCTGCACAGCATGTAGACCACGACGAGCAGCACGGGTGTGCGCACGCCGGCGATCGTGCTGGCACGGCGGTTGATGCCGACCGCCTCGACCAGCATGCCGAGGGCGCTTCGCCGCACCAGAGCCGTGACCGCGAGCGCAAAGACCACCCAGATCACCACCGGAACCGGCACGAGGAAGAGCGCCCCGCTGCCGATGAAGGCGAAGGACTGATCGGTGAAGGTGAGGATCGTCCCCTCGGTGATCAGCTGCGCGATGCCGCGACCGGCAACCATCAGCACCAGCGTGGCGATGATCGGCTGTATGTCGAGGACGGCGACGAGCAGACCGTTCCAGACGCCGCAGAGAAGGCCGACGGCGATGGCGAGCACAAGCGCGACGACGAGCGGCTGCCCGTCGCCGACGGCGGTCGCCGCCACGGCACCGCTGATGGCGATCACCGCGCCGACGGAAAGGTCGATGCCCTTGGTGGCGATCACCAGCGTCATGCCGACGGCGAGCAGCGCGACCGGCGCCCCCCGGTTGAGGACGTCGATCAGGCTGCCGTAGAGGCGGCCGTTCTGGACACCGATATCGAAGAAGCTCGGAAAGGCGATGAAATTCAGCGCGAGGATCACGAGAAGCGCAATCAGCTGCGGCGCAAGCCGCGTTCCGAGCGAGCGGAGTGCTGCATTCATGCTTCTGCTCCTTCCGTATGCTGCGCGGCGATGGCATCGACGATCGAGGCCGTCGTCATATCCTCGCCGACGAGTTCCGCCACATGCCGACGGTCGCGCACCACGATGATCCGCGAACTGTAGGCCAGCAGCTCCTCGAGCTCCGAGGAGATCACGAGGAGCGACATCCCCTGGTCGCACAGTTCCTCGATGAGCCGGATGATCTCGGCATGGGCACCGACATCGATGCCGCGCGTCGGCTCGTCCAGAATGAGGAAGCGTGGATTGGTGGCGAGCCAGCGGGCGAGGATCACCTTCTGCTGGTTGCCACCCGAGAGCTGGCGGATCGGCTTTTCGCGATCGGTGGTGCGCACATCGAGTGCGGCGATGTAGCGGTCGGCGAGCTCGATCTGTTCGGCAAGCCGGATCGGACGCCACCAGCCGCGGCGCGCCTGCAGCGCCAGCGCGATGTTCTCGCGGATGGAGAGATCGCCGATGATGCCGTCGGTCTTGCGATCTTCCGGGCAGAAGCCGAGACCGTGGGCGACCGCATCGCGTGGGCTGCCGATGCTGGCCGGGCGGCCGTCGATTTCCACCGACCCGCTGTCGGCCGGAGCGATCCCGAAGAGTGTGGTTGCCGTCTCCGTGCGGCCCGAGCCGAGAAGCCCCGCCATGCCGACAACCTCGCCCTGCCGAAGCGAAAGGTCGAAGGGCTGGATGTGTCCTCTCCTGCCGTAGCCGGAGAAGCGGAAACAGACGGGCCGGTCCTCCACCGTCTGGCGATGAGGTGTCGCCTCGACGGCTTCGAGATCGCGGCCGAGCATCATCGAGATCAGCGAGCGCCGCTCGAGCTCCGCGGTCTCCCGGCTACCGACGAGACAGCCGTTGCGCAGCACTGTGACGCGGTCGGTGACCTCGTAGACCTGGCCGAGGAAATGGGTGATGAAGATGATGCCGAGGCCCCGCGCCTTCAGATCGCGCATGATCGAGAAGAGCATCTCGACCTCGCGGGTATCGAGGCTCGCCGTCGGTTCGTCGAGGATCAGCACCTTGCCGGAGAGATCGACCGCACGCGCGATCGCCACCACCTGCTGGATCGCGACAGGGTAGCGGGAAAGTTCCGCGCGCACATCAATGTCGATGCCGTAGGTGGAAAGGAGGCCCTCCGCCGCCGCATTCATGCGTTTCGGATCGATGATGCCGAAACGGCGCGGCTGGCGGCCGAGAAAGAGGTTTTCGGCGACCGAGAGGTTTCCGAGAAGGTTCACTTCCTGGTAGACGGTGCCGATGCCGAGCTTCTGGGCTGCATGGGTGTCGCGCGGGTCGATTTCCTCGCCGTCGAGCACGACGCGGCCGGCATCACGGCGATAGGCGCCGGTCAGGCATTTGACGAGCGTCGATTTCCCCGCACCGTTCTCGCCGAGCAGCGCGTGGATTTCACCGCGTCTCAGGCCGAAATCGACGTGGTCGAGCGCCGTCGCTCCCGGAAAGTACTTGCACAGCCCTGAGGCCGCGAGAATCATGGATTGGTCGTCGGTCATTCCAGCTCCAGCCCGAGGAAAGCGTCGCCGCTTGCCGCCGCGTTTCGTGCGGCAGCAAGCCGGGTTGCGGGTGCCCGGTTCGGCAAGGGAGACCGGAACGAGGCACCCGGACGGGGCAGATCAGTAACCGAGGCCCTTCTTCTCCTCGTAGACCTTCTTCGGATCGTCGGCCTGGGTGTAGAGCTTCGATTCCGTCTGGATCCACTTCGGCGGCATGGTGCCGTCCTTCTTGTAGGCTTCCAGGGCGTCGAAAGCCGGGCCCGCCATGTTCGGCGTCAGCTCGACGGTGGCATTGGCTTCACCGGCGGCCATGGCGAGGAAGATGTCCGGAACGGCGTCGATCGAGACGACGAGGATATCGGTTCCGGGTTTCAGACCGGCTTCCTTGATCGCCTGGATGGCGCCGACGGCCATGTCGTCGTTATGGGCATAGAGGGCGCAGATGTTCTTGCCGCCGTCTTCCGCCTTCAGGAAGCTTTCCATGACTTCCTTGCCCTTGGTGCGGGTGAAGTCACCGGTCTGGCTGCGGACGATCTTCAGATTGTCGTGACCGGCGATTGCCTCCTCAAAGCCCTTCTTGCGGTCGATTGCCGGCGACGAACCGGTGGTGCCCTGAAGCTCGACGATGTTGCAGGGCTTGTCGCCGACCGTCTTGACCAGCCAGTCACCCGCGACCTTGCCTTCGTGCACGAGGTCCGAGGTGACCGCCGTCATGTAGAGATCCTTGCTCGCATCGACCGTGCGGTCGAGGAGGATGACCGGGATTTCGGCGTCCTTGGCTTCTTCCAGAACTTCGTCCCAGCCGGTTGCGACGACCGGCGCGACGAGGATTGCGTCGACACCCTGCGCGATGAACGAGCGCAGCGCCTTGATCTGGTTTTCCTGCTTCTGCTGGGCGTCGGCGAACTTCAGGTCGACGCCGCGCTTCTCAGCCTGCTGCTTGGTCAGCGTGGTTTCAGCCGCGCGCCAGCCCGATTCCGAGCCGATCTGCGAGAAACCGACGACCATGCCGTCCGCCATTGCGGAACCGAACATGCAGCCAGCAAGAACCGTCGCGCTCGCGAGCGCTTTCAACAACTTCATGATTTCCTCCCGTTTGAGTCTTCTCCCAAGACGAGTATTTATAAATCATATAGTATGACTTTTGTAAACGGCTTTACGCAGTCCAAATCTGACGATTGACAAAAAAAAGAGGGCGCCCGACGGCGCCCTCCACAAAATACTCGAAGCTGGAGCCGACGCTTATTGCGGCAGCTTGTCGTCCACACCCTGGATGTAGAAGTTCATGCCGAGCAGGGTGCCGTCGTCCGACTTTTCGCCGTCCTTCAGCCAGGGCGAGCCGTCCTGCTTGTTGATCGGGCCGGTGAAGGGATGCAGTTCACCCGACTTGATCTTGGCTTCGGTCTCCTCGGCCATCTTCTTCACGTCGTCGGGCATGTTGGTGTACGGCGCCATGGTCAGGATGCCGTCCTTCAGGCCGTCCCAGATCTGCTCGGACTTCCAGCTGCCGTCGAGCAGCGCCTTGGTGCGCTTGACGTAGTAGGCGCCCCAGGTGTCGACAATCGCCGTCAGCTGGGTGTTCGGGCCGGCGGCGATCATGTCGGAGGCCTGACCGAAGGCCTTGATGCCACGCTCGGCAGCAACCTGCATCGGAGCGGTCGTGTCGGTGTGCTGGGTCAGGATGTCGACGCCCTGGTCGATAAGCGCCTTGGCGGCGTCGGCTTCCTTGCCGGGGTCAAACCAGGTGTTCGCCCAGATGACCTTCACCTTGAAGTCCGGATTGACCGACTGGGCGCCGTGGACGAAGGAGTTGATGCCCATGACCACTTCCGGGATCGGGAAGGAGGCGATGTAGCCGGCCACGCCCTTTTCCGACATCTTGGCGGCGATCTGGCCCTGGATGTAACGGCCTTCATAGAAGCGCGAATTGTAGGTCGCGACGTTCGGGGCAGTCTTGTAGCCGGTGGCGTGCTCGAACTTCACGTCCGGGAACTTTTCCGCGACCTTGAGGGTGGCGTCCATGAAGCCGAAGGACGTCGTGAAGATCAGGGCGCAGCCGGAGCGGGCCATGCGCTCGATCGCGCGTTCCGCGTCTGGACCTTCCGGGACGTTTTCGAGGAAGGCGGTCTCGATCTTGTCGCCGAGCTCCTTCTGGAGTTCCTGGCGTCCGCGGTCGTGGGCCTGGGTCCATCCGCCGTCGGTCTTCGAACCGACATAGACGAAGCAGATCTTCTTCTTGTCCTCGGCCTGGGCGCCGCTGGCGATCGAGAAAACCATCGCCGCGGTCGCGGCGAGTGCGAATGCTAGTTTCTTCATGGTGACCCCTTTTGTGTTGGAAGGTTCTTGGAACGCTGCGTGCTGCCGTCACCTGTCCGGCACGAAGGCCTTGCCGAGGCAGGCCGGCGTGTTGATCAGTGTCGTGCGGCGATTATGGGAAATGATGACGAGGACGACAATAGTGGCGGCATAGGGCAGCGCCGAGAGGAACTGGGACGGAATGCCGACCCCCATCGCCTGCGCGTGCAGCTGCCCGATGGAGACGGCGCCGAAGAGATAGCCGCCGGCAAGCACCCGCCATGGCCGCCACGAGGCGAAGACGACGAGCGCGAGCGCGATCCAGCCGCGACCGGCCGTCATGTTCTCCACCCATTGCGGCGTGTAGATGAGCGAGAGCTGGGCGCCGGCAAGTCCCGCACAGGCACCGCCGAAGAGCACGGCGAGATAGCGCGTGCGGATGACCTGGATACCAAGCGCATGGGCGGAGGCGTGGTTGTCGCCGATTGCCCTGAGCTTCAGCCCCGTGCGGCTCCTGAACAGGAACCAGTTGACCCCGATGACCAACGCGACCGACAGATAGAAAATGATGTCCTGCCGGAAGAGCACCGGACCGAGGAAGGGAATGTCCGAAAGCAGCGGAATGGCGATCGGCTGGAGTTTGACGCCCGGCGCGCCGACATAGCTTTCTCCGAGCATACCGGAGGCGCCGAGCCCGAGCAGCGTCAGCGCAAGGCCGGTCGCGACCTGGTTGGCGACGAGCGTCAGCGTAAGGAAGCCGAAGAGCAGCGAGAACAGCGCCCCGCAGGCGATCCCCGCGACGAGACCGATATAGGGTGAGCCGGTGACCTGGGTGACGGCAAAGGCGCCGACCGCGCCCATGACCATCATGCCTTCGACGCCGAGGTTCAGCACGCCGGCGCGTTCGGTGACGAGTTCGCCGAGTGCCGCGACGACGAGCGGAGTGGCTGCAGTGACGACGGTGAGAAGGATCGCCTCGAGCATCAGCTGCGTCCTCCCTCGATCGCTGTCCTGACCCGGTTGACGACGATCCGGATCCTGTAGTGGATCAGCGTGTCGCAGGAGAGGACGAAGAAAAGGAGGAGCCCCTGGAACACGCGGGTGACCTTGTCGGAGACGCCGATCGAAAGCTGCGCGGCCTCGCCGCCGAGATAGGTCAGCGCTAGAACGAGGCCGGAGGCGACGATGCCGAGCGGATTGAGCCGACCGAGGAAGGCGACGATGATCGCCGTGAAGCCGTAGCCGGGCGAGATGATCGGCTGCAGGTGGCCGATCGAGCCCGAAACCTCGCTGATGCCGGCAAAACCCGCGAAGGCGCCGGAAAGCAGCATGGAGAACCAGATCATCTTGCGGGCAGAGAATCCGGCGAAGCGCCCTGCCCGCGCCGATTCTCCGAGCACCGTCACCTCGAAGCCCTTGAGCGTGAAGCGCATCATGAACCAGACGAGCACCGCCGCAATCAGCGCGAAGACGATCGACCAGTGCGCGCGTCCGGACGACTCCAAGACGGCCGGCAGGACCGCCTCAGTCGCGAAGGTCCGCGTTTCGGGAAAGTTCATGCCCTCCGGATTGCGCCAGGGGCCGCGCACCAGCCAGTCGAGAAAGAGCTGGGCGATATAGACGAGCATCAGGCTCGTCAGGATCTCGTTGGTGTTGAAGTGCGCCTTCAGCAGTGCCGGGATACCGGCATAGAGTGCGCCGCCGATCGCGCCCATGACGAGCATCAGCGGCAAGACCAGCGGCGAATGCCACTCGAAGAAAACCACGGGCAGGATCGACCCGGCGATCGCCCCCATGATGAACTGGCCTTCCGCGCCGATGTTCCAGTTGTTCGATCGGTAGCAGACCGAAAGCCCGACGCCGATCAGGATCAGCGGGCCGGCCTTGATCGCCAGTTCATGCAGCGACCAGACCTCGAGCAGCGGCTCGATGAAGAAGGAATAGATCGCATCGACCGGGTCCTTGCCGAGCAGCCAGAACATGATGCCGCCGAAGACGACGGTCAGGACCATGGCAAGAAGCGGCGACAGGACGGAGAAGAGCGGCGAACCGCCGGGGCGTTTTTCGAGTTCAATGCGCATGGGCGGACTCTGGCTCGGCTTTGCTTTCGTGCAATCCGCCCATGAGAAGGCCGATCCTCTCGCGGGTCATGGCGGCGACGGGTTCGGCGGGCGACAGCCGGCCCTCGGAGATCACCGCGATGTCTGTCGCGATCTCGAAGATCTCGTCGAGATCCTGGCTGACGACGACCACCGCCGAACCGTCGCGTGCGAGATCGATCAGTGACTGGCGGATGCGGCTCGCCGCGCCGGCATCGACGCCCCAGGTGGGCTGGTTGACCACCAGGACCGCGGGCTGGCGGTCGAGCTCACGCCCGACGATGAACTTTTGCAGATTGCCGCCCGAAAGCGAGCCGGCGAGTGGATCGTCGCCGCTCTTGCGCACGTCCATCGCCTCGGCGATCCGTTTTGCCGCCGCCCGGACGACCGAGTGCCGGACGAGGCCGAAGACGCCGCCGGCGAGGAATGCCTTGCGATCCGAGCGATGGCGGGCAAGCACCAGATTGTCGGAAAGCGGCAGCGCACCGATCGCGGCATGGCCCTGCCGCTCTTCCGGAACGAAGCCGGCACCGAGAAGCCGCCTTTCGTTGATGCCGAGGCGGCCGACGGCCTGGCCGCGGATGCGGATCGCTTCGCGGTCGGCCACCGGATATTCGCCGGACAGGGCGTCGAAGAGTTCGCTCTGGCCGTTGCCGGCGACGCCGGCGATCGCCAGCACCTGTCCTGCCCTCACCGTCAACGCAATGTCCTTCAGCGCGACGGCGAAGGGCGTGCGGGCCGGCGCGGAAAGCGCTCGCACCTCGAGCTGTACCGCGCCTGCGTCGGCCGTGCCCGCATTGTGCACGACGGCGATGTCGCTGCCGACCATCATGCGCGCGAGCGAGGCCGGCGTCTCCTTGCGGGGGTCGCATTCACCGGTCACACGGCCGTGGCGCAGCACCGTTGCGCGATCGCAGATGCGCTGCACTTCCTCAAGCCGGTGGCTGATGTAGAGAACCGAGCGGCCCTCGGCCCTCAGCTTACCGAGCGTCTCGAAGAGCCGATCCGCTTCCTGCGGGGTCAGCACCGACGTCGGCTCGTCGAGGATGATGAGTTTCGGGTTCTGCAACAGCGCACGGACGATCTCGATGCGCTGGCGTTCACCGACGGAAAGATCGGCGACGTGGGCGCCGGGATCGAGCGGCAGGCCGTAGAGGCGGGAAAGCTCCTCCGCCCTCTTGGCGACGGCAGCGAGCGGGGTTCCGTCATCGAGCGAAAGCGCGATGTTTTCGGCGACGGTCAGCGCCTCGAAGAGCGAAAAGTGCTGGAAGACCATTCCGATGCCGAGCTTGCGCGCGGCCGCGGGCGAAGCAATCGAAACGGCGCTTCCCTGCCAGGCGATCTCGCCGGCGCTCGGGGCGAGCACGCCGAACAGCATCTTGACCAGCGTCGACTTGCCGGCGCCGTTTTCTCCGAGGAGGGCGTGGATCTCTCCCGGCCTGATGTCGAAATCAATACCCTGGCAGGCCGCAAAGCTGCCGAACAGCTTCGTCAAGCCGCGGACCGCCAGAAGGCTGCCGGTTCGCGATGCCTCGATGTCCGTCACGCGATCCCCTCTTTTCATCCTTGCGGCCCCTTGTCCGCGTGCGCATTCAGGGGATCAGCAAGGTCGTTCCGCTTGTTTTTCTTGATTCCAGATCCTCATGGGCGCGACGGGCGTCGGCCAGAGGATAGGTCTGATTGATATTGATACGCACTTTGTTGCTCCGCACAACATCAAACAGCGACTTTGCACAATCGGCAAGTTCGGCCGGCGTGGCGATGTAAGCAAAGAGCGACGGGCGTGTTGCATAGAGCGAGCCCTTCTGCGCCAGAAGGCTCATGTCGAACGCCTCGACCGGCCCGGACGACTGGCCGAAGAGCACCCACATACCGCGCGGCTTGAGACAATCGAGCGAGCGCGGGAAGACGTCGCGGCCGACGGAATCGTAGACGACGTCAACACCCTTGCCGCCGGTCAGGTCCTTGACGCGAGCGACGAAGTCATCGTTGCGGTAATCAATGACGTGGTCGTAGCCGTGGCGGAGCGCGAGTTCGATCTTTTCCGGCGAGCCTGCAGTGCCGATGACCGTCGCGCCGAGCGCCTTCGCCCACTGGCCGGCGATGAGACCCACGCCACCGGCGGCCGCGTGGAAGAGGAGCACCGTGCCCGGCCCGACCTTGTAGGTGCGGTTGAGCAGGTATTCCGCCGTCATGCCCTTCAGCATCATCGCGGCCGCCGTTTCGAGCGGGATCTCGCCGGGGACCTTGACGAGATGGCGGGTGGCGACGTTGCGTTCTACAGAATAGGCGCCATCGGCTCCGGCATAGGCCACCCGGTCGCCGACGCGGAAGTCGGTCACGCCCGGACCGACGGCCGTCACCGTTCCTGCCGCTTCCTTGCCGGGCACGAAGGGCAACCCGTTCGGCGCCTTGTAGAGCCCGGTGCGGAAGTAGACGTCGATGAAGTTGAGACCGACGGCGGCGTGGCGGATCTGCACCTCGCCGGCGGCGGGTGCAGCAAGGTCGACCTCTTCGAGACGAAGGACGTCAGGACCGCCAAGCTCACGGATCAGGATTGCCTGCGTCTTTGCCACGATTGAGGCCTCCTATCTACGTCCGAGCGAGGGGATGAACTGCAGCACGGCGCCGACCCCGTAGAGATAGATGCCGGTCGCGACGAAACAGACGACCACCCATTGCGGGGTCGCAAAATGCAGGAGCAGCGCATAGATGCCGAAGGCGCACCAGGCGAGGAAGACCGCAATGTTGAGCGGTCGCAGCCGTTCCACCCGCACCGGATGCAGGAAATGGATCGGCAGGAAAGTCAGCACCACCGACACCACCACGACGGTCATCGCCGTCGTCGCCGAAGCGTCGACGACGAACAGCGAGAAGACGATCATGTTCCATACGACGGGGAAGCCGGAGAAGAAGTACTCGTCCGTCTTCATGCCCATGTCGGCGTAGTAGATCGCACTCGACACCACGATCATGCCGGCGGCGGCGAACGACCACGGCTCGCCGATCATGCCGCTCTGGTAGAGCGCGAAGGCCGGCAGAAGCACGTAGGTTACATAGTCGATGATGTTGTCCAGCGTGTCGCCGGACCAGTTGGGGAGCACGTCCTTGACCCGCACCTTGCGGGCGATCGGCCCGTCGATGCCGTCGACGAGCAATGCCAGACCCAACCACCAGAACATGTCGACGAAACGGCGCTCGGCGGCCGCCACCACGCCGAGAAAGGCGAGGAAGGACCCGGAGGCCGTCAGGACATGAACGGAAAAGGCGCGGATTTCGGCATAGGGCACACGGCGGTAGTTGAATATTTTCATGCTCTCTGTGGGTCCCCTCTTCGCCTCGCCTACGGGTATCCGACGAATCGGCGCGTTTTGCAACGGCGCGCGCTCGGCGTTCCCCGGTTTCGCGCGCCTGCCGAACCGTCTCCGTCTGGCCTGTTCGCGCCAGGCCACCGGTCGCATTTGTCCCATGGATTCGGACAGGCGAAGCGCCTATATCGAACGACGAAGACCGGAACTTCCGCGGGTGCGCGGCAAGGTTCGTATCGATGAATTGCGATACATGCGTCCGGGGCAAACGGTTAAGACGGATGGAAGCGATGAAGCATTTCGAAGTTGCGATTGTCGGTGCGGGACTGGCCGGCTCCATTGCCGCATTGGCGCTTGCGCGCGGCGGTCGCTCGGTGGCGCTCGTCGCGCCGGAGCGCGAGATCGTCGACCAGCGCACCACGGCGCTGATGGAGCAATCGATCCGCTTCATGGATCGGCTCGGGCTATGGGACGAAATCCGGCCGTCGGCCGAAGCGCTCTCGACCATGCAGATCATCGACGGCACCAACCGGCTCTTGCGGGCGCCGGTCGTCGCCTTTCGCAGCGCCGAAATCGGCCTCGACGCGTTCGGCTACAACATCCCGAACGGAGCGCTGATCGCCGTGCTGAAGAAGGCGGTCGCCGCCGAAAACAACATCACCCGCATCGCCGGTGCGGCCACACGCATCGAGATCGGTTCCGATGGCGTCACGATCACGCTCGAAGACGGCGAAGAGGTGACGGCCGACTTCGTCGTCGGCGCCGACGGCCGCGGTTCGAAGACGCGCGAACGTGCCGGTGTTGCCGTGCGGAGCTGGTCCTATCCGCAGACGGCGGTGGTGCTGAACTTCGCGCACACGCTGCCGCACCGCAACGTTTCCACCGAATTCCACGGCGAATCGGGGCCGTTCACCCAGGTTCCCCTGCCCGGCCTGCGTTCGAGCCTCGTCTGGGTCGTCGAGCCTTCCGAAGCGACGCGCCTTACCTCTCTTTCGCTGGAGGCACTGAGCGGCGAGGTCGAAAAGAGAATGCAGTCGATGCTCGGGAAAGTGACGGTGGAGGCCGGCGTTCAGGCCTGGCCGCTCTCCGGCATGACGGCGGCACGCTTCGGCAAGGGCCGGGCCGCATTCATCGGCGAGGCGGCGCACGCCTTCCCGCCGATCGGCGCCCAGGGGCTCAACCTCAGCCTGCGCGACGTGATGGCGCTCGTCGATATCCTCTGCTCCCATGCAGACCGGCCGATTGACGCCCGTGCGGGCGACAGCTTCGACCGCCGCCGCCGCATCGACGTCGTCAGCCGCACGGCGAGCGTCGACCTCCTCAACCGCTCGCTGCTGTCCGGTTTCCTGCCGGTGCAGGTTCTGAGGACTGCGGGGCTGCACCTGCTGTCCGGCTTCGGACCGCTGCGTCAACTGGTGATGCGCGAGGGTGTAGAACCCGGACGCGGTTTTTCCGCGCTGCCGCTCTTCCTCAAGGAACGGCTGAGCGTCAGGGGAAGAGGTCGGGCGGCAGAAGACCGGTCGTGATCGCGTAGAGCAGCCCCGAAACCGTCAGCACCGAAAGCACCGTGGTAATCAGGATCGTCGCCGACGCGCGCTCCTGCCAGACACCGTATTGCTGGCCGATGACGAAGACGTTGGTCGCCGTCGGCAACGAAGCGAGCAGGACGGCGGTATAGATCCACAGCGGATCGAAATTGCCGGCAAGACCGAGCACGATCCAGGCGAGCAGCGGATGCAGGAGCAGCTTGATCGGCACGATGTAGCCGATCTCGGCGGGAATGCGTTTCAGCGGGCGAAGTGCCAGCGTGACCCCCATGGCGAAGAGCGCGCAAGGGGCGGCGGCCTGGGCGAGATAGTCGATGAGGCGCTGCAGCGCCAGCGGCGGCTCAAAGGAGAAGGCGGCGGCCAGGAAGCCGATCGCCGTGGCGATGATGAAGGGATGGGTGACGATCCGCTTGACGACGTCGGCAGCCACCGCCGTCCGCGGCCGGGCATCGCCCCCGGCGAACGCCATCAGGGCGGGCGCGGCGATGAAGTGGGCGGCATTCTCGAAGCAGAAGACCAGCGCGACCGGCACCGCCGCCGCCTCGCCGAAGGCGAGAAGCGCGAGCCCCGGCCCCATGTAGCCGATATTGCCGTAGGCGCCGGCGAGCGCCTGGATCGTACAGTCGGCGATCGAATTGCCCCGGACGAAGCGGCCGATCAGGAAGACGAGCAGGAAGATCGTGTAGGTCGCAGCCAGCGATGCGGCGATGAAATCGATGCGCGTGAGTTCCGAAAGCGGCGTGCGCGAGACGAGCTTGAAGAACAGCGACGGCAGTGAGACGTAGATGACGAAGAAATTCAGCCAGCCGAGGGCGGTTGCCGGCTGCCGGCCCAGTTTGCCTGAAATGTAGCCGATCAGGATCAGCCCGAAGAACGGGAGGACCAGTGCGATAATGTCAACCATGGGCGCGTCCCGTATCCTCTTCCGCGTCCGGGCGCTCGGCCCGCTTCCCCGGACTTAGCCGATTTGCGAGAGGATTGGAAAGGTCTGCTGGAACCAGATCGCGAGGTTCGAGACGAAGCCGAACATGAAGGCGAGCCCGGTCAGCACCAGAAGCGCACCGATCAGCTTTTCGACGAGGCCGAGATGACGGCGGAAGCGCACGAGGAATCGCATGAAGGCGCCGGAGAAGGCGGCGGCGATCCAGAAGGGCACCGCAAGGCCGAGCGAATAGACAGCAAGCAGCATCGCCCCGTCGCCGACGGTCTCGCGCGCGGCGGCCACGCCGAGGATGGCGCCGAGAACCGGTCCGATGCACGGCGTCCAGCCGAAGGCGAAGGCGAGCCCCATGACATAGGCGCCGCCGAGGGTGGCGGGCTTGCCCTGCCCCTGGAAGCGCATTTCGCTCGCAAGGAAGCCGATCCGGAAGACACCGAGGAAATTGAGCCCCATGACGATGATGATGAGGCCGCCGATCTTGGCGAGCAGGTCGAGATGCTGCCGAAGCAGCGTGCCGATCGTCGAGGCGCCGGCGCCGAGCGCCACGAAGACGGTCGCGAATCCGAGCGTGAAGGCGAGTGCCGCGAGCATGACGGCGCGCCTCGCCGCCGGATCGGCGTCCGCCCGCCCCTCACCGCGAAACTGTTCCACCGAGATGCCGGCCATGTAGCAGAGATAGGGCGGAACGAGCGGCAGCACGCACGGCGACAGGAACGACAGCGCACCGGCCAGAAGCGCACTCAACAGGGAAATATCGGCAATCGACACGTCGGGTCTCCGCTATCCTTCGATGCGGCCTTCCTACCTTCCGATGGGCTTGCTTGCCAATCACCTTTCCGCGCGTGCGGCAATTGGACGGTTTTTCCCCGTTTTCGGCGTGATTTTTGGGTTGACCGCACGGGGTCGCCTGCATATGTTCCGCGCACTTCCAGAGGAGCCGATTTGCCCCTCGACGGGAGCGCGTAGCTCAGCCGGTAGAGCAACTGACTTTTAATCAGTAGGTCCAGGGTTCGAATCCCTGCGCGCTCACCAAAAAACCTCATAGAATCAAAGATCACCGGCCTTGCGTTTCGACTTGTGCGACCTGCGTAAAGTCGCATGGTCGCACAAGTCAGTCAGGTCTCACGCCATCAACAGCGAGGCGGGAAGCCACAAGGGGCGGCACTGGTGGCCGCCGATCGACATGCGCGGGTGGTTGCCGGTGACACCGGGAAGGCGGCGCAGGTGGCTTATCCACAGGCCGTCGCGCCAGCGCGTGCGCTTCCAGAGCGCCTTCATTTCCGGCTTGGACGGATCGAGCCAGACGCCGCCATCGACGGGTTTGAGGCCGACGCGCTCCAGCGCCGCTGTTTCGCCGGACTGGAGAAGATCGGCGATGCTGCGCATGTCCTCGTCGACCATGAAGCCGAGAAGATAGCCGAGGCATTCCGGCCCCTCGTCACCGCCCGACGACATGACCAGATCCATTTCCGGCACGCGCGGCAGATAGGGCGACTGGTTCCAAAGGGCGCGGGCGGCGCGCGGGCCGAAGATCAGCCGCGCCTCGCGCACTTCCGCCAGCGCCTGACGGCGATCGACGGCCAGCGGATCAACGATCGCGGCCTCGGCCGGCCGCACCGGCGCGCCATAACTGCCGGTCTTGCGGATGGCGGGCAGGACTTCATGGGCCAGCCAGCGCTTGAAGCGCTCTGCTTCCGGCTTGTTTGAACGGAAAACCAGACGGTAGACCCCCGGCTCCGAGACGACAATCATCGCCTGCTCTCCCATAGGGGTGGGTACGACACACCCACCCCTTTCATCATCATCAAGCTTTTCCAGCGCCTGATGATGATCACGAATACCGAGAGCGGCACAAACGTCCTTTCCAACGAACCAAGGCTCGCCGTCCAGTTCGATCACGCGGACGAGATTTTCCTCGAAAGCAAAATTCTGCATGGCGTTCATTGCAACGCTCCCTTCTCCGGCTGATAAAGCTGCTCGATGGCCTCCGCCGCCTCGTCGGATTTCTCGATGAGGAGATAGAGCAGCGTGATGTACTGGTCGCGCAGGCGAGCGAAATCGGCATCGTCGCAATTCTCTGCGGCAAAGAGCAGAAGACCGGCGAGCGACCGCGCCTCGCGGTTCGACTGGTCGGCGTGCATTTGGGGATATTGCTGTGTTTGCATTTCGAGGTCTCCGTGGTTGAGACCCGGCAACGCGCTTGCACACGGGTGGCCGGGCAGTAACGGGTGTGCAAGACCGGCACGGAGACCGGCAGGGCCGAAGCCCTCCCATTACGCCCGACCAAACAGAAACGCGCTCATGAAACCATAAGCGCGCGGGCGCTCCGTGACCGTACCGCAGGCTGCAGGCTTGCACACTCCGCAACGAGGGGCTTCACTATGAGGCGAAGCGGACATAGGGTGAGCGCTATGGTGGAATCTGTCAAGGAGGATTTAGCGATGGTATATCTAGCCGTTCTGGCCGGAACAATTCTCGGTTCACTCGGAGACCCAATCTTCATCATTGGCATATTTGCCGCTGCGGTAATCGGCTTGTCGCGGAGTGGCGCGCTGCCGCTCGCAGCCGGTGCAGTAGCCTTTGCACTGGCACGCACTCTCATCTCCATGCATAACCGTAGCCAATTTGGCCTAGATCCGACTGTCAACGTTTTTATTCCTGTATCGGCCCTGGTTTCATTCGCCGTCGCCTGGTCGGTCACGCGCGGCTTGCGAAAAGTGTTCTCGCGCGATCTCTAGCGGCCGGGCGACAAATCGCACGCCGCAGACCTGCCGGTCACCGATGCTGCCGTGGGCCATAGAGAACTCTTTGCTGGCCAGCATCTGAACAAATGCCCTTGGATGCAGGCTTATCTCGACGTCTTCGCACTTTACACCCATCCCCCGGAGCTTCTCCAGGTGGAGGCGAAGCTCGACCGCCCATTCGAAAAAGCTCATCGCTGCCATCCTCCTAAACCGCCAGTTCCGTGTTGCCGCCGGCGTCGTACCATTCGACCATCTGGCCGATCGCGGTCGTTGCCATCTCCGGGTGAAGCGCCAGGTAGTGGCGCAGGATGATCGTCGCGCCCTGAAAGCTATGGCCGGAGACGGCGCAGATCTGGTGCAGCGTGACCTTTTCCGACAAGGCCATCCAGGTGACGCCGGTGGCGCGGAAGTCCTTCTCCTGGACGGTTGCGATCGACGGCACCTTCTTTGCCGCGCGTTCGCGCACGGCGGAGAAGAGATTGCGATAGGTCCAGTGGTTCCACGGCTCCCAGGTGCTTTCGTTCAGATGCACGAAGGGCGAGACCTTGCCGGCCTGCTTTCGGCGGATGGCGGCGGCATCGAGGCGCTTCTTGAGTTCGGGCGCAACGGGGGCATTGACGATCGCGCCGGTCTTGCGCTGGCGAAGGACAAAGCGGCCGTTGCGGATGGCCGAGACCTGGAGGGCCAGGCGGTCGGCCTGGCGCTGGGCGGTCCAGACGCCCGTGTAGAACATATCGGCGAGATCCGGCCGGCCCATGGCCTCGGCGGCCTCGACCAGGGCGAGAAATTCGGGCTTGGTCAGGAAGCGGGCACGCGGCGGCGGCTGGGTCATGTCGAGATCGCGCGCCGGATTATAGGCCAGGCCGCGCACGCGGCCGGAGTTCAGCCCCCATTTGATGGCCATGCCGAGAATGGTCATCACGCCGCGGGCGGTCGCCAGCCCCTTTTCCTGCCAGAGCGCCTCGTAGAGGCCGTAGCAGATCGGCCGGTCGAGGCTCGCGACTTCCGAGGCCCAGAGATCCGGATCGAAGCTTTCGATGACGCGGGATTTCTGGCGGTAGTCCTTGATCGTCGCCTTGGCCTTCGATGTCACGCGCGGGTTCTGCAGCCAGTCCTCGAACAGGCGGGAGATAGGATAGATGCTGCGACGGGCCGCTACGGCCACAGGGAAGGCTGCAGGCGCGTTTTCCACGACTTCCGAGGCCAGTGCCGCGGAAAAGGCGTTCGACCAGTCCAGCGCCTCGCCTGCGCTGTACCAGCGTCCGTCATCATGGCGCAGGTCCTTGCCCTTGTAGCCGCGCTCGCGGAGCGTCCTCGCGGGCTGGAACCGCGGGCGGCCGTCTCTCCATGCGACATGGCGGATCTTCGGGGTTGCGGGTTTCATGGGAAATCCTCCTTCACCGCCACGAGCCGGCGAGTACGAGCATGCCGACGGCGAGCAGCAGGGCGGCAACATACCACGGCCCGATGATGAAGCCGACGAGGCCGGCGACGGTGAGCAGCAGGCCGGCAAACTGGAAATGGATCATGGGCGCAAGTCCAGTCCAGCACTGGCGATAGCAGCCGCAAAAGCAGCTTCGGCACTTTCTGCGCTCTCGCCGTGCCCGATCTCGGTGCCGTCGATGGTTGTAATGATGGCGCCGTACAAGGGCTCTCCGGCGGTGATCTTTCCCTTGGCAACGTGCCAGTAGAGATGTGGATACGCTTTCTCGAAAGCCGCAATGACCGAGGATGTCGGCAACGGTATGGGCCGCACCCTTTCCAGAAGATAACAGCCGGACACATCCTCAAGCCAGATGACGGCGGAATGCCCGGACAGGATTTGCGCCGCCGATCGCGTCGCCGTCTCCACGACGTCTCCATTGTCCTTGAGCAGGTAAACCGGCGTTCCCACCGGATACTTTGCGTTGAAGGCATCACAGGCCTGCTGCAATCTATTCGTCATGCTCCTGCTCCTATCGATGACAAAGAAAATCCGGCGGCTACGCGGTACAGGCGCCGCCGGTCAGGTGGTCCGCCGCAGGGCCGGCAGACGGGAGGTTTCGGGAATGCGGGCCGGCCGCCGCATCTCGACCGGCCGGCCCGCGACTGCCTGGCGTGAGGGGTGACACGCCGGGCGGGAGGCTGCTATTCCTTGCTTTCCGCGATCTTCTTCGCGACGGACGCGGCAGCGCGTAAATCCGCGGCTTCGACAGCGCAGGAGTGCACGCATGTCACATCCTGCACGTCTTCTTCTGGCAGAAGATCGGCGGCCTTGGCGAACGGTCGCAGAACCTTTTCCGCCTGCCACAGAAGCAGACGAAGGTTTGCGTTGGTGTTCCGCCAGCTGATGGCGTCATCGTTAGAGGCGCCCCATTTTCTCACCGCCTCAAGGTATTTGTCCCGCAACTCGTCGATCTTATTCCTGCTCTCGGCGAGTTCCGCCTCGAACTCGGCACGTATGTCCATTCTGGCGAGGGCGGTATCTACGCCGACTTTCCGCATCAGGAAGAATGCCAGCGGGACAAGAAGGCCAAGAAAGATAAGTGCCGTGATGGTAGTAAAGATATAGGCGAACATGACCTCCCCGCCCGATGCCGTCCCGACATCGCCCCTTCTCGCAAGTTCCACGGATCCCTTGCGAAACCACCAGACGGAAACGGGGGCGAGAACCGCGCCGCTCAATCTCCAGGTATCGAGAAACAGTTGTGTAGTGTCGTCCATTTGTCTTTCTCCGGACTATTCCATGCGGGCCGTCTTGCCGCCGCGGCGGGCGGCGGTGCGGGCGTAAGCCGCGCTGACGCCGAAGAAGGCGGCGGCCCAGAGCCCCACGCCGGTGAAGAAGGCGAGCAGGCAGGCGAGGAAGGTGAGCCAGAAGCCGGTCATTGGACGCACCCGAATGCCGAGAACGGCTCGTCGATCAGCTCGGTTTCCTGTATCGCCGCCGCGATCTTCTTTCCGGCGGTGAGGCCGGCAAGGAGCGCGCGGGGAATTTCACCCATCGTGACGGCAAACATCGGATGTGCCTTTTTCAGCGCCTCCTGCTGATCGTGCAGCAGCATCGCCGCCTCGACGACGAGGCCGCAGCGCTCGGCGGTGAGGCGGCCGGCGCGATCGGCGAGCACGTCGAGATCGTGCGCGACGGCCTCGCTCGCCTCGGCATAGCCGCGGAGCGCCACCAGCAGCTTTGCCGTCAGCTTGTCCTCGCGCTCGCCGTGTTCCTCGATCAGCGCGACCAGTTCGCGCGGCGTCATTCCGGTGGTGGTCCCATTCGTCACCATGGGCGGTTTCCTTTCAGCTTGTCGATCGCCAGCTCGCCGGCGACGGTGGTTGTGATGCTCCGCGGGCCACGGCTCACCAGGCCGTATTCGGCGAGGCGGTCGACGGTGGTTGCGGAGAAGCGCTTGTTGCCGATGCGCCAGCCGCGCCGGTCGCGCGACTGGAAGCGGAAGAAGGCGATGGCCGAGAGGCAGTCGCGCTGGGTCGGCGTGAGGGCACGGTGCGGATCCGTGACGGCGGGATTGTCGGCGAGCGGGATCATCGATCTATCCTCACGCTGTCGCGGCTTTCGCCGCTGCGCTCCGGACGGGGCGCGGAAACGTCCGCGACGGCCGTTCGGCCTTGTGGAGTTGGTGCCCAGTGCATCTGCATTGCCTGCAGGATCTGGTACCAAGCGACCTTGACGTCGTTCCGCGTGAGTTCATTGCTGGCCAGAAGGTCGCCTCGGTACCAGTGTTCGAGAACATGGCCCGAATGGACGTTATTACCGCGAGCCCAGGAGATTTTAGCGCCCACGGGGAAGAGGTCGCGCACGGTCTCCTCGAGCTTGCTTTCGGCGAAGCGCACTTCGGCGGCCGCCGCCTCAAGACGGAAGCGCGCGGACATTTCGGCAGATGTGTTGCTCACTTCGAAGCTCTCCTCGGCCATCTGGTCGAGCTCGCCGGCCTTCTGCGAGCAGATCTCGAAACAGGCGCGGGTGCAGATGAGTTCGTCCATGTCGTCGACGTCTCCCTCGCCTTCGCCATAGTGTTCGTCGGGGAAATAGACCTCTTGGCGGAAACTGTCGCACATCGGGCAATCATCGATGTTGCGGAACCATTTCAGCTTGTGGGAGAGAAGGTCGCTCATGCCTGCCTCCAGTCGGCGGCAATCGCCAGTTCTGCCTGTTCGCGCGTCGCATCGCGAATGATTGGCTCCGCGCCGCCATCGGGGTAAACGGTGAAGCGGCCGCTATCCTCGGCGATGAAATAGCCGGTGTCGGCGCAGCCGTCGCACGATGCTCCGAAGGAACCGTTTTTGCGGAGATAGATCTTGGCGCCGATACTCATGCCCCCGCCCTCCCCGCGTAGCGCTCGCGCAGGCGGCGGTTCTGGTTTGCGGCGATGGTGTGGCCTTCCGCGACCGCTTCTCCGGCCGTTGCGGCGCGCGAGGGGATGGCGTCGCCGTCGATCCAGCGCTCCAGCGCCTTGCGCGGCCAGAGCCAGCCGAGGGCCGACTTTTCCGGCATGCCTTCCTCGGTGGCCATGCGCCGGTGATTGCGCCGCCACCAGTCGAGCGTGCGGCCGGTGGCCGCCGCCAGCTCATCAAGGGTCACGAATTTTTCAGACAGGGACATTCCAGCACCTCTCACGCAAATCAGCGATGCGTGAAAAGGTGTGACGACAATCACAATATGTCAAGAACAAATCCACCAAACAGTGAATTGTGGTGATATACCCTGAAAAGAGACGGGTATCTTTTTGTGAAAAACCCTAAATTTCTATGGGCTAATATTAGCAATTGTCAGGCCGCGGCGCGGCGCTCGCGGAAGGATGCGACGACGACGCCGCGCACCTGGACACGGTCGTTGTCGACGAGCAGCGGCTTGAACAGCGACGGGTCGAAGGTGGCGGCGACCAGGAAGGGATGCTCGTAGACGCGCATGACCGTTTCCGCCTTGCCGGCGCGGTCATAGACCTGGGCGCAGACGACGTCGCCGGAGCGCGGCGCGGCATTGAGGTCGACAATCAGGATATCGCCGGGCAGATAGCCCGCGGCCTCGAGGGCGCGGGAGCGCAGGATCCAAGGGTCAACGCCGTTGCGGGCGCCGCGAAGCGCCTCCACCGCGGGAGGAACGGCCGAGGCGACCTCGGCCTCGTAACGCACGCTCTCGTCTTCGGAGAGGCCGCGCTGGGTCTGCGGCAACGACGTTTCGAACGCCGGTATGCCGGAGGCCTGCTGGATCCGCTCTATCGTATAGCTCTGCAGGAGGCCGGTGCCATCCCGGCCGTTAAAGAATTTGGTCAGCGTAGACGGATTGATGCCCGCCTCTTTCGAAAGGCGGTTCCTGCTCCAGTTCCTGGTTTGCAGGATGAAGTTGACCCAATCCAGATGTCTTTGCCGAACGTTTTCCACAACGCGAAACATAACGTGGACCCGTTCACTTATCACTTTGGAGTATGCCACTTGACACGGTGAAGCAAATCACTGCTTTTCACTATTAGTCAATGGAGGCATTGCGGTAATGAGCGTTACCTGGTCGGAAATCGACATCATCCGTGAAAAGTGCGGCCTTTCCAAAGCCGCCCTCGCCCGCCGCGCCGGCATTCCCGAGAACACGATCCATCGCGGCCTGCGCAACAACAGCACGCTCAATCCCTCGACGCTGCAGGTCGTCGAGGCGGCGCTCGCGAGGGCGCGCGACGAGCGGATCCGCGACCTGCAGACGCTCGGAGATGCGGGATGAGACGCGCGGCGCTGCCCACGGCCAACCAGGCCGAGCATATCATCGAGCTCTGGCGCTCCCGGTGCTTCGACACCCACGACATCGGCCGGATCATCGGCCTGCCGGAAGCGACGGTGGCGAGCACCATTCAGGCCGCGCGCGACATGGCGCGGATCCTCGTCAGGGGGGGGCGGTCATGAAGCGGCTTCTCTCCCGCCTCGGCGACTTCCTCTTCGGCGGGCCTGCCCCTTCCCCGCAAAGGCCGGCGCCGAAACCGCTGCCGGAGATCCTCTTCACGCCCGTCATCTTCGCCAACGGGCGCGACGACGACGCCGAAGGCTTCAAGGCGTTTCTGGAAAACCGGCCGGTGATCCTGCGCGGCACGCTGATCCCGCCGGATGTCAAGGGCGGCAAGGCATGCACGTTGCGCGGGCTCAATCTGCGGTTCTCCTGCGGATCGATCGATCTGGTCGCAGGCGGCGACGTGGTGCAGCGCATCGGATTTTCCGGCGGGCGCAACCTGGTCGTCTTCGTCGACCCGGATATCCCGCGCTGCGTCGTCGGGGGATGTTACCGCTTCAATGCCGAGGTTGAACCATGAGCGAGGCCTATCTGATTGCCATCGGAGGCCGGGCGCCGGTCGAAATCGAGGCGAACCGCGCCTTTCACCGCGAACTGATCGACGACCTTTCGCGCGAGGCGGCCGCCTGCGGCTGGCCGGGTGCGGTCTTTTCCGCCTACCGCCGGGCGGACAATTACGTGTCGATCGAGGTGCAGCCCGGAAACGGGACCTTGAGCCTCGAGGCACTGGCGGAATTCCGCAACATCCAGCGCCAGCGGCGCGAAGAGGAAAGGCAGGTGGCGTGATGAGCTTCAAGGGCATGAAGAATATCTATCTGTGTCAGGACTGTGGCCGAGGCCATGTCAGCCAGGATGTCGACGACGGCGTGACGCCCTTCATGACGACGTGCCTTGCCTGCGCGGGAACGGCAGTTTCCATGCTTTACAGAGCGCGACAGGAAATGCTCGCCGAAATCCCTGCTGCGCAGGAATGGTATCGGCCCAAGGCAGCGGAGCTTGCCGCCCCGCCGGCCCATACGCAGGCGCATGTTGACAAGGGTGGGCTGATCTCGCGCACCAAACCGCTTCCTCTCAATCCCTCCTGGCCGCGTGCCAAGGCTGGCGCCAAATGAGCGCCGCCCGCCCCGACGTCAATCTGTCGATCGGCGAGCCGCCGGAGCTGCGCTTCGTGCCGCTCGACGAGATCACGGTCGATGCGAGCTACCAGCGGCCGCTGAAACCGAAAAGGGTTGCGCAGATCTTGCGCGACTTTTCCTGGGCGCAGTTCGGCGCGCTGATGCTCGTCGAGCAGGAGGAGCGGCGCTTCACCGTCTATGACGGACAGCACCGTTTCGAAGCCGCGCGCCGGCACCCCCGCATTTCGACCGTGCCGGCGGTGATTGTCCGGCTCGAGCAGGCCTATGAAGAGGCGGCGCACTTCCTCGGCGTCAACACCAACCGCTCGGCGATCTCGACAGTCGAGAAATACTGGGCGGGGATAGAGGCCGGCGACGAGGCGATGATGCGCATTTGCGCCGTGCTCGACGATGCCGGATGCGAGGTCGTGCCGGCCGGTACCAAGTCTCCGGGGCCGAGCCGCACGAGCTCTGTCGGCGCGATCGAGCGGGCGATCCGCTATTACGGCGACGCCGCCGTGACGCGCGCCTGCCGGACGCTGGCCAAGGCCTGGCCGAAGGACAACGGCGCGCTCAACGGCGTGATGATCCAGGCGCTGGCGCGGCTCTACCGCAACAACAAGTCGACGATCAGCGAGGAGCGGATGGTGATGAAGCTCACCGGCAAGGACCGGAAGATCCTGACGGCCGACGCCGAGGCCCTGCGCAAGATGGGCGGCGGCGACGCGCCGCTCGCCGTCGCGAAGGCGCTGGTCGAAATCTACAACAAGCAGCTTACCGCGAACCTGATCCAGCTGGGAGCAAAGGCATGAGCAAGAATGCTGAAAAGATCGCCGAGCTCGAACGGCTCATCGACCTGGTCGACCACACATTGGACAAGTGGCCGCCGATGCCGCCGTGGAACAACGATCATTCCTTCGAGGAGCGCGAGCGACAACGGAAGGACTACTACGCCGAATGCGATCGGCTCGTCGCGGAACTGACCAGCGAGACGGGCGCGAAGATCGACGGGTCGCGTCCGTGGGAGGGTTGCCGCATTTCGCTTGCCGGGATCAAGAGCAGCTGCACGGGCGGAACCTATGGCCTGCTGCACAACTGGAAGGGGGCCGCACGTCGACGGATCGAAAAGCTGCGGGCGGAGATTGCGGCATGAGCAATCTCCTCGTCGACGAGATCCAGCAGCTTTCGGACTGCCGCAGCCATGGCGAGCGGGCGGACTGGCTGTTGACCGCTCCGCTCTCCATTCTGGCGCGCTACGAGATGACCATTCGCAACCGGCTGCTGATCGCCGGGTTTCGCGAGGGTGTCGATTATCTCGAATGGGAGCTGGCAAGGTTTCGCGCAAGGCGGAGAGATGGCGAGATGCCATGGACTAACGAACACACTCGAGTGGTCATGTTTGGGTGGTCCATCGGCGATTACCAGGAACCGTGCATTGCGGGCGCCGATGCACCGAAGCCCGATCCCGATCACAGCCTGACCGACATCTGAAATCGCGGCCGGATTTGTCCGTTGTTCCGGCCGGTACCGACGTTTCGAGAAGACCATGCAGAGACGGACATATCGCCGCCCGGCGCATGCCGAGCTTGCCCGCATCGAGGAGAGGCGCGTCGCGCTCGCCGTCAGCCACGAGGATCTCTACCTCGCGGCGGGCATCCGGCGCTCGGCCTATTACGACATGCGGCGCACCGGGCTCGCCTTCCCTGCCCGCATCAAGGCGCTGCGCTTCGGCTTGCGCACGATCGAGCAGCGTCTCCGGGCGGCGGCGCGGATCCTCGAGGGAGCGGAGCCATGAACGACGCGGCCGCAACCACGAGGGCAACGGCCCGCCTCGGGCTCAAGGCCGTGCGCCTGGCGCTGACGGCCTCGGCGATCGAGCCGCGCGACCGGCGCGCCGCCGAGCTCTACCTGCTGGTCACCGGCCTCGGCGTCAACCAGGTGCTGGCGGCCGAGGTGGCCGGCTGCACCAAGCAGAATGTTTCAAAACTCGTCGCATCGGTCGAGGACCGGCGCGACGACGGCGCCTTCGACCGGCAGCTCGCCGCGATCGAGCGGGCGATATTGGGAGAGTAACGATGGAACGCACGCTGAAAATCGGAAAGCGGGTCGCCGTGGTTCTCGAGCGGATGCGCAGGCGGCACCTGATGCTCGTGCGGCAGGCATCGCAGGCACCGGAGGCGATCGAACGCGGCGGCGGGTATCTCTACGCCACCTATCCGGACGACCGCACCGTATCGCCGGCTGTGGGAAAATTTCTGATCGACACCGGCATCGTGGCATCGAAGCGCGACGACCTGTTCGGCGACATCGATGGGGGGGGGCAGGTCTACATTCTCGCAAATCCCCTGCCGTCGATCGCAGGGCTTGAGCGATGAGCCGGTTTTCCGTCGCAAAGGAGCGTGTGCTCGACGACCTCGAGGGGATCGTCGAGGAGCTCTACCGCGCCAGCCGCAAGCACATGCGCGGAGCGATCTACAATGTGCGCAATCCCTACCGGCCGAAGGCGAAGGAAGAGCAGTTCGCCATCTGGCTGCGCGGCGCGCGGCGCGGGGCGTGGAAGGATTTCGTCTCCGGCGATCACGGCGATGCGATCGATCTCGTCGCCTTCGGCCTGACAGGCATCGTCTCGGCCGACAGCCGGATGACGGCGCTCGCCTGGATCGAGGACCGCTACGGCCTGAAATCGATGGACCCGCAAACCCGGGCGCGCGCCGCGGTCGAGGCGAAGAGCCGCAAGCTCGCGGCCGAGGCGAGCGACAAGACGCGACGCGACAAGGCGATCGCCCGGGCGCGAAAATCCTTCTTCGCCTGCCGGGCGGAGATCCGCGGCACGCCGGTGGAAACCTACCTGAAGGCCGAGCGTAGCATTCCGCTTTCCGCCGTTCCGAACCTCGGCCGGTCGATCCGCTACCGGCCCGACTGCGAATACTGGATGAGCGAAAGCCGCCCTCGTCTGCCGGCGATCGTCACGGCCATGGTCGACGGCACGGGGCGGATCGGCGCCAACCACCACACGTTTCTGACGCCGGACGGGCGGGCCAAGGCGGGCTCGGCCGAGGGCGTTATGCCGGGCAAGGCGAAGCTGATGTTTCCCGAGACTGCGGGGCTCGTCATGCGGATCGCGGACGGGCCGAGCGGGCTTTCGGCGGAGGATGCCGCAAAGGCCGGCGTCAAGGGTCCGGTCGGCATTACCGAGGGCCTCGAGGACGCATTGGTCGCGGCGCTGACGACGCCGGCGCTGCGCGTCTGGGCGGCCGGCAGCCTCTCCGGGCTGATGACCGTGCCGGACCATGCCGCGGCCTCCTCGTGGATCGTCTTCAAGGACAACGACTGGGGCAAGCCGCAGGCCAAGCGGCTGTTCAACCGCGCGGTGGCGCGGCTCAAGAGCTTCGGAAAGCCGGTGGAAGTGATCGCGGTGCCGGCCGACTGGGGAAAGGACCTCAACGACGCGATCAGATCAGGAGAATGGTGATGAAGTCTGAAACCGAAATCGAAAACGAGATCCAGAGCAAGGGTCTCAATGCACCGAGGCTGACGCCCCCCGATATCGATGCGGCGATCGTCAGCGAGCAGTACCACGTTTTTCCCGGCACCACGTTGACGGTCTGCTGCCTGACCCTTCGGAACGGGTTCAATGTGACCGGGGAGAGCGCAGCTGCAAGTCAGGAAAACTTCGACCCGGAGATTGTACGCAGTATCGCGCGCGACAACGCCCGCGACAAGATCTGGATGCTCGAGGGTTACCTCCTACGCACGCGCCTTTCGGAAGGAGAACGGGCATGAACCTCAAGGAGATCGACCCGATCGACTTCGCCGGCGCCGTCGGACACGCGGCGGCCGCGCAGTTCTATGTCATGCTCACCGGCGACGAAAGCCAGAACTGGCCCGGATGCGTGATGACGGCAAAGGACGACAGCAACCTCGCCCAGGTCGTCGACCTGCTCGCCCGCTACGTCGTCAAGCGTGAGGCCGGAGGCGCCACACTCTACACCCATGCCCGGCTCGAGGGCATGACGGCGCATCCTGCCGTCACGGAGCCGCCGCCAGGTGTGCTCTACTGCTACGCGCTTTTCGCTGCCGCGACGCTCAAGGCGCATTCGTTCCTGCAGAAGCTGATCGCCGAGCAGGACGCATTCGAGCGGGCGCCGCCGGTCAATGTGCCCCTCAAGCTCGAGGACAGCATCTTCGCGCCGGAGAAGCCGCTCGACTACATGGAGCCGCACCAGGCAGCGCACCTGGCGGCGCTCGGCGCGGCGCTCGCCGCTCCCTCGACCGAAACGGCCGTCCAGGCCATCACGATCGGCGAGAGCATCTCTGCAGAGCCTCCGGCGATCAGTGATCTCGAGAAGCAACGGAACGCAACGGCCAGTCGCTCGCAGTTGGCCCGGGAGCAGGCGATTACCATCGGCACCAGAGGAGAGGACGACAATGCGCAAGGCGCTGCAGCAGCGGGACAGGAAGCGAGCGAAACGGGAGAGGATGCTGGCGAAGCACCGCCGCCTGTTTGCGCTGATGGTGCGGCAGGACCTGGGGAGGCTGATGCGGGACAAGAGGACGGGCCCGGCGCTCCGGCGGCTGGCGAAGCAGGGCCGGCGGAAGCACTGCCGGCCGATGATGGAACTGTCCAGGATGGGAGCGAAACCCCGGTGAAGCCGTCGAAGGCGAAATCGGCAAACTGAAATCCGTATCCGGAATGTCAACCGAAAGGCGGTTTTGCGACCGCTTTTCGGCAGGGGATGAAAAAAATTATCGATGGAACAGCAAGGCAGTGACGGAACCCGCAAAGTCGGCGGGCTGATCGCCGGAGGGATGAAGCGGCTCAACCTCGCCGAACGCCGCCGGAGAGCGCCCTATCCCACGCCCGGAAAACCGCACGAGGGCATCATGCCCGGCGAGTGGCGCGCGGCCGGCTATCTCGACCAGACCGGCCACATTCCGGAGAACTGCCCCGTGCGGCCGCTCGGCTACGACGGCGAGAACTTCTTCTTCGAGGACACGATGGGGCAGGTCTTCAACTCCGGAGACTCCTCGCTCGGCGTCGAGCGCATCCAGAAGCTTTTCGCCGGCCACGAGGATTTTCTCTACTGGGCGTGGCCTGCCTACGACCGCAAGGGCGGCGTCTCCGGGTTCAAGGCCGAGCTGGTGCGGCGCGACCTGTTTGCCGCCTGCCGCGAGCGCGGCGCCTGGACGATGACCGACATGGTGCGCGGCCGCGGCGCCTGGCGCGACAGCCAGGGTCAGCTGATCCTGCATTGCGGCGATCATCTGTGGATCGACGGCGATCTCGAGGATACCGGCGAGCGCGACGGCTATTTCTACGCCCGCCGGCCACCGAGCCTCTCTCCCTGGGGAAACGAGGTCGGCGACGGCGACAACCCGGCGCCGGAAATATTCAAGATCCTGCGCACCTGGAATTTCGAGCGCGGGGATCTCGACGCGATGATCCTGCTCGGATGGATCGGCATCGCCATGCTCGGCGGGGCGCTCGACTGGCGGCCGTCGATCTTCATCACCGGCGATGCCGGTACCGGAAAATCCGAGCTGATCGGCCGCCATGGCCTGTTTCGCACCATCCTCGGGCGCATGATGATCTCGACCACCAATGCAAGCGAGGCCGGTCTCTATCAGCTGGTCGGTCATGACAGCCTGCCGATTGCCATCGACGAGATGGAGGGCGACGAGGCACCCGAGCAGACGCAAAAAATCATCAAGATGGCCCGCGACGCGGCGAGCGGCTCGGTCAGGATCCGCGGCGGGCAGAACCACAAGGGCGTCGAATTCGAGGCGCAGAGCTCGTTTCTCTTCTCCGGCATCAACCCGCCGCCCCTGCCCGCGGCCAGCCTGACCCGCATGGCGATCATCCAGCTGCGGCCGCTGCTGGTCACATCGAACAAGGCACCGACGATGAAGGCGGCCGAGACGGTCGGGCCTCGGCTGATGCGTATCCTCGCCGATCGGTGGGACGACCTCGACTACCGGCTCGACGACTATTACGCGATCCTGCGGGAGGCCGGCCACAACAGCCGCGGCCAGAAAACATTCGGGGCATTCCTGGCGATCGCCGACGTCATGCTCGGCGATGCAGGACTGCGGGCGCTGGGGCTTCCCTGCGACGAACGGGCGCAATGGGGCGCGCTGTTGCGGCCGTCGCTGCTGCCGGAGCTCGAGGGCGCCGAACCCGCATGGAAGCAGGCGATCGACGCAATCATGACGAGCCCGATCGAGGCCTTTACCGGCGGCCAGCGGCGGACCGTCGCCCAGGAGATCGCCCGAATAAAGCCGGCGGCACCTGACGAGGAGATCAAGGAGGCCAAGGCCCGCCTGGCGGCGGCCGACCTCGGCGTGTTCGGCAAGGATGACGACATCATCCTCGCCATTCCCAATGCCTCGAGAACGATCGGCAAGGCGCTGATGGACACGCCATTCGGGGCGAGGAACGGCAACGGACCGTGGAAATTCGCCCTCAAGCGAGGACCGCCGGAGGTCATCATCGAGCCGGAGCAGGTCAAGCCCGGCATGACCGACAACCGCGTGAGCGTCGCCGGGCGGCAGACGCGCTGCATCTTCGTATCGCTCAAGGCCTATCAGGATTGGACCGGATGACATGACCGCAACCGCAAGGTGCCGCGCGCCGCCATTTTGCGCGCTTTCGAGACCGAAAACCCCGACCCCGACCCCTCGCGCTGCGCAAAGCCTCGCGGTTGACGGTTTTCGGCCTGTTGTAGGGTAGACCCATGGTCGCAATGCCGACGCGGTGTCTGTCTAGCTGTCTAGTGAAGTGTCTAGTTAGGATATGCGGCCATGTATCTGATTTTACATCGGAAAAAATCTCACAAAGACAAATAGACAGTTAGACGGGGCAAGGCCTCGTATATGCGTGAGTGTGCGTACGTACGTGAGAGAAACGTCTGTCTAAATGTCTAAACGTCTAAAACCATTCCTATGTATATGATTTTGTTGAATGAAATAGATAGACAGCAGCTAGACAGAGCCTAGACAAAACCGAAGCCGAGCAGGGAATTTTAAATTGGGAAATATGGCTGACGAGGATTTCCAGGAGCATGCCGATGTCGCGGTCGGCGGCGTCGACTGCGGCGGTTCGGCGGCGGGCGATCGGGCGGGCGGCGAGGATTGGCTGGGGACGGCCTCGGCGTCGGTGAAGCGTCAGCGCGGCCGGCCGAAAGGTGCGAAAAACCGGAAAACGGCGGACTTCGCGGCCTGGTACGAGGCGAACGGCTTCAAGGATCCTCTGGAATTCATGGCCGAGTTCATGTCCGCCAATCCGGTCGAGCTGCAGGCGTTCTTCGTCGAGCACGAGCGGACCTACAAGGCGATCGGCAAGAACGTCGGCAAGGCGGTGCCGTCGCTCTCCGAGATCGTCGAGGAGCAGCTCTCCTGCGCGGACAAGCTGGCGCCCTACCTGCACGGCAAGGCACCGGTGCGGGTCGAGGTCGCGGACGAACGTCTGCCCGTCCTGGTCCTCAACCTCGGCACCAACCAGCTCGACCAGGCGCGCCAGATTGCCGGTCAGCGCGGCCTCTCGGTCGGCATGCCGCTGACAATCGACGCAAGCAAAAACAATAACTTAGCAGTTGAGGCGCGGCAAAGCCGCACGGCAATAAGCCGCACGAAACAGGAAAGCGAGGAATAACAATGGCTTACGAAGTCAATGGACTGATGGGAAATCAGTTGCTTGGACCGGCCGCCAGCGAGGGGACCGGGCCGTTTGGAGCGATCGACGTGGCACGATCCGGCGCCGGCGGCCGAGCCATGCCGGGGGTGCATCGCTCGGCCGGCGCCCTGGGCGGCGAGGCCTTCCCCGAAGACCACCCCCTCCCCCGGGTGCAGGGGGGAGCGCACGCGCACCGATCAGATTTTTCGCTGATGGGGTTTCCGGTCACTATGTGGCCGGATTTTGGCCTCGGCGCCGGGTCTAACTCTACCGCCCCGGGGTCGGGGATGGAGAAATCGGAAGCGGCTGGCCCTGCCCCGCGGGCTTCCGCGCTCCTGCTGGGGTCGGGGTTAGAGGCGGCCGTCGAGCAGCTCTACGTCTATCGATGGGACCGCCAGGGGCGGAAGGGCCAGCGTTGCCGGGTTGTGGCGCGCGGTAGGATGAACTCCTGCCTGCTCGCCTTCGAGGACGGTTACACCATGGTCACAAGCCGCAATGCGCTGATGAAGGAAAAGCGGACACCTTCCGCCCTTCGGGCTCCAGGTGACTTCAGCGGAGCCGGCGCGCCTGCGCTGGTGCGCGCGCCGGCACTTCCGCGCGGCATGCGGGCCGCGCTTGCCAAGGAGCAAGCGGATGACTGACTGGGAACGGCAACGCGATATCGAGCAGGAGGGCCAGCGCGCGGCGCTGGTCCGGCCGCTGACCTATGACCGGCCCTATCCCTATCGAGGGCAGGCCGGCGAGCACGGGCTTTGTTGGGAACCGATTCCGGCAGAGATCGTCGCAAAGCAGGTCGCCGAGGCGATTGCTAGCGATCGCGACGGCAAGATCCGCCAGGCGTTGATCGATCTCGGCTGGACACCGCCGGAGAGTTCACAATGAGCCAGCAAAACACTGCAACTGCAGATCTAGACGATGACGACTTCTACGACGAAGACGATGTCGACTGCTGGTGCGACAATCCAGACATCGACCTGCTTGAGGGGCGAGCATCTTGCTATCAGTGCGGCCGCCGCTGGTGGCTCACGAACGAGCAGCTCTCGCGCGAAATCGAGTTACAGGCAGCGCTCATCGAATGTATCGAGGTAGAGCAGCCATGAGCCAGCACATCTCCGACCTGATCAGCCGCGACGACATCAAGACCTTCACCGACGAGGATCTGCGGATCGTCGTGTCGAAGCTCGAGGTCTACGAGGACTTCGATCCGTTCAACTACACGCCAGCCGGGCCTGTCTCGCAGCAGTTCATCCTCGACGTTCGGCCTACGACGTTCTTCATGGGCCCTATCGGTGGCGGAAAAACGACGGCTTGCGCCTTCAAGCGTGTCTATGCCGCTACGCAAGCCCCGATCGCGCGACATCCGGAGGATGGTAAGCCGACGCGGATGTGCCGTTGGATCGTCCTTCGCGACACGTTCCGCTCGGCGGAAAAGACCGTTCTGGAAAGCTGGAAGCAGTGGTTCCCCAAAACCTATCCCGGATCCTCCTGGACGGGCGGAAACGATCGCCCGGCGGTCCACACCCTGCGCTTTATCGGCCAGGACGGCGTGCGCATCGAGGCGGTGACAGAATTCGCCGGGTTGGGGGAAAACTCGGTCGAGACGATGATGAAGGGCCGCGAATATTCCGGCGTGTGGCTTAACGAAGCCGACACCCATGCCGAGGATGCACTTACCGACGCCGAACAGCGTGTCGGCCGCTATCCAGCCCCAAAGCTCCTGCTGTCCGTAGATGAAATCGAGGAACTGGGGCGGCATCTCGGGCACCGTCTAGCCTCGGGGCAGCGCCTCGGCCTCGTCATCGGCGACCTCAATGCGCCGACGCTCGACAACTACGTCTACAAAAAGTTCATCAAGGCACCGACGCCGGACCGGCATTTCTACCGCCAGCCCTCCGGCCGCTCGGCCGACGCGGAGAACCGCTTCAACCTGGAGCCCGACTATTACGAAAAGATCGTGCGCAACCAGGAGGAAAGCTTCGTCAAGCGCATGGTCGACAACGAATTCGGCTATTCCCGCCACGGCAAGCCTGTCTACGAGAGCTATCGCCGCGACCGGCATGTGGCCCGGTCGAGGATCATCACCGACCCGCGCCTGACGCTCGGCATCGGCATCGATACCAGCATGAACACCCTCAACCCCGCCGCCATGTTCGCGCAGATCCTGCCTCCGGGACGCATCGCCTTTTGCGACGAGCTCTACATGGGGCACGGCGTCGGGTCCCTCCGCTTCGGCGAGGGAATGAGACAGCTTCTCAACGATCGCTACCAGAATTATTCGACCATCCGCATCTGGTGCGACCCGGCGGCGAGCTACGGCGCCGACCGCGAGGGCGGGCAGCTGACCGCGATGGAGACGATTTCCGTCATTCTCGGCCTGCCGCTGCTGCTGCCGTTCAACGGATCGAACGAACTCGGCATGCGGCTCGATGCCGTCAAGCTCGAATTGCGCGGCTACACCGAAGCCGATACGCACCTGATCATCTGCCCGGAGCGCTGCCCGCTATTCATCGAAGGCTTCGACGGCAAATACCGGTTCAAGCGCCGGCCTGACAGCGCCTCGACCGAGTACGAGGAGCAGCCGGAAAAGACACATCCATGGTCCGACCTTCACGACGCCGGCGGCTACCTCATCGGCGGCTTTCGCGGCCGCTCCGGCATCATTCGCGCCGCGGCCGACATGAGCGCCGCCGATCGCGGCCGCTTCGACCGAGGCCAGCAGCGCAGCGGGGGTTGGGGAGCGGCCGGAAGCTTCGATCCGCGAAAGGTCGGGCTTTGAGCATCGAAATCACCAGCCCGTCGACGATCTTCGAAATGGCCGAGCTCGGCGGCGCGCGTACCCAGCTGCACTGGGCCATCCTGCGGGAGATGCATTCCGAGGGTCTGACCTGGACGGTGCACGAGAACGGCAGGCCGGTCGCGCTTCTCGGCGTCTACGAGGCCGACGGTATCGCCGAATGCTGGTTCAATCCGGGTCCAGAGCTTGCCCGCCACATGCGACCGCTGATCTCTGCCATGCGGTTGACCTTAGCTGCCCTTGATTACCCTGTGATCGTGGTCGTCTGCGCCACGGAAGCCGGCCGTCGTATCGCGTCGCTCGCCGGTTTCCAGTTCGCGGAAACAGTCAACGACAAGGAAATCTGGCGCTATGGCAAAGGCATTGTTCGGCGGCGGTGACAACGGTCAGGCCGCGGCACTCAAGGCGCAACAGCGGCGGCAGCTCGCCGATCTGGCGCGGCAGCAGGCGGAAACGGATCAGGCATCGGCGACCAAGACCGGCCGCAAGACCGGCAGCCAGCTGCTGACCTTCCTTTCCGGCGAAGGCGTCGACAAGCTCGGCGGCGTCTGATGGACAACATCACGACGGAGCGGCTGAAGACGCGGCGCAATGCCGCCCAGCGCGAGCGCGACGCCTTCCAGCCGCTGCTCGACGAGGTCTACCAGTATTCGATCCCCTTCCGGAAATCGACCAAGGACACCGGCAAGGGCGAAAAGCGCGTCGACCAGGTCTTCGACCATACCGCGATCGATGCCGCCTTCCGCTTCGCCGGCAAGGTGCAGCAGGATTTCTGGCCCGCCGGCGAGGACAATTTCGAGATCGAACCCGGACCGATCGTCCGGGAAACGGAGCGGGAGCCGCTGCTCGAGCAGCTCCACCCGATTTCGAAGGTGGCGCAGGCCTTCTTCGAGGACGGCGACTGGGACATGGCCTTCCACGAAATGGCGCTCGAGCTCGTCGGTGGAACGGGGGCGATCCTGATGAACCCGTCGACCGATCCCGATCTTCTCTGGGAGCCGATCTCCGTATCGGTGGAAGAGCTCCTCCTCGAGGGCGGGCCGAACAACAAGGTTTCCGGCATCTTCTGGACACGCAAGATGCCGGTGCGCGAGCTCATGGAAACATGGCCGGAAGGCGATTTCAGCCAGGACATGAAGGATCTCTACGCCAAGAGGCCGGCCCAGGAGATCGAGGTCTATGTCGACACGATCCGCAATCCGAAAACGCGCCGCTGGGAGATGGTCGTCTGGTGCAAGAAACAGGCACAGGTCATCTTCAAATCCGAAAGCCGCACCTGCCCCTGGTTGACGCCGCGCTATTTCCGCGTTCCCGGCGAAACCATGGGCCGCGGGCTGGCGATGATCGCCATGCCGACGACGAAGACGCTCAACACCGCCGCCCGCCTGCAGCTGCAGGCGGCGTCGATCGCCATGCTCGGGATCTATACCGCCGTCGACGACGGCGTGTTCAACCCGGATCTGGCGGCGCTGCAGCCGGGTGCGATCTGGAAAGTCGCGCGCAACGGCGGCACGCTCGGCCCGTCCATCCAGCGCTTCCCGGATCCGCGTCTCGACCTCTCCAACATGGTGCTCAACGAAATGCGCATGGGCGTGAAGGCGACCATGATGGACCAGACATTGCCGCCGGACGGGGCGGCTGTGCGCTCGGCGACCGAGATCCTCGAGCGCGTCAAGCGACTGGCGGCAGACCACCTCGGCGCCTATGGCCGGCTGGTCAAGGAAATCACCATTCCGGCGGTCAAGCGCGTGATTGAACTCGCCTACAACCGCGGCCTGATCGGACAGGATATCAACATCGACCAGCTTCTCGTGAAGATCCGCGTGAAGAGCCCGCTGGCGATCGCCCGCGAGGCCCAGCGGATCGAGAAGATCGTCCAGTGGCTGCAGATGGTCATCATGATCATGCAGGACCGCGCCGGCCGCGTGGCGCATATCGAAACCGCGCTGACCCAGATCGGCCGCGACCTCGGCGTGCCGCAGGAATTCGTCGTCACCAAGGATGAGCGCGCCGCGATGGACAAGGCCGAACAGGACGCCGCCGCCTCGCAAGCCGCGATGGCCATGGCCGGAATGGCCGCACAAGGAGCCTGACATGCAACCGTTTTCGCTCGAGCAGATCATCGGCAGCGCCGCGACGGGCGGCTGGGACTGGTTCAACGCCGTGCCCGAACACGTGCGCCGGGCGCTCGAAACCGCGCAGGCGAAGGACGCCGAGGACGGCCGCACGATCGCCGCCGCCTGGGCGCGCTTCTACGAAAGCCCCGATGGCCGGCGCGCCCTCGAGGCGCTCTTCGACAGCACGCTCCGGCGCACCACGTTCTTTGTCAATCTCGGCCTCGACCCGATGTCGATGGCCACTTTCGGCGCGTTCCGCGAGGGGCAGAACGCGCTCGCCCACGAGATTGCCAGGCAGATAGGCCTCGGCATGGCGGAGCCGGTGAAGCCCCGCGAAACTTGAGAGGAAGGCGACAATGAGACTGGACTACATGCGCCGCTTCGAGCGGCTTTTCGAGGCGGAAGGGGGCGGCTCCGGTGGTGGCTCTGGCGCCGGTGCGGGAGCAGGTGGCGGCGGTCTTGCAGGCGCGGCCGCAGCGGCGGCCGGAGGCGCGGGAGCCGGAGGCGGCGGAACCGGTGGAGCGGGCGAAGGCGGATGGAAACCGCCGGAGGGCCTGCCGGCGGAATATGTCGGGACGAGCGCGGACGAGACGCTTTCCAAGCTCTTCGCCGGGTTCAACGAGGTGAACACGCGGTTCACCGGCCTGCGGGAGAAGCTCTCGAAGATGCCGGCGGCACTGGAAAAGCCGGAAGCCTATGCCTTCCATCCCGCCGACAACCTCAAGCCCTTTTTTGGCGACCTGGCGCAGGACCCGATGTTCAAGCAGGCACAGATCTCCGCGCACAAATACGGGATGAGCCAGGAGCAGTTTTCCGGCTTCCTCGCCGACACGTTCGGACCGATGGCCGAGCAGGGTTTCCTGCCGAAGCCGTTCAATCCGGCCGAAGAGCTGAAGAGCTTCGCCACCGCAACCGGGCTCGACCAGCGCGGCGTTGCCTCGACGCTCGCGGAAACCGAGACGTTTGCCAAGGGCCTTACGCAGCAGCTCAAGGTTCCGGAAGCGATGAAGGCCGATGTCGAGGCGACGCTGATGGGCCTCACCGATACGGCCGTCGGAAACGTGATCCTGCAGGCGCTTTCGACCCGCATGAACGACGCCGGCATCCGCGTCGCCGGCGCCGGCGGCGGCGAAGGCGCGCTGACGGCCGACGACCTGAAGAAACTCGACGCGGATCCGCGCATCGATCCCCGCAATCGAGACCATTCAGACCCTGCCAAACGCTTCGACGAGGCGCTGCGCAAGCGCTACGACGAGGCCTATAACCGCCTCTTTCCTTCGCGCTGACGCGAGCCGACGACGAAGCCACAGGCCGGGCCGCAATGCCCGGCCTTTTTCGTGCGCGGTTGACGCGATCCGCCCCCGCTTATCGTGAAATCAGCAGCGGGCGGACCTGCATTCCCGCTTCGGCCTCTCCGGCAACGACCGGACCCGGAGCCAAACACGCGGCCTCTCCTCCCCGGTGTCTTCCCCAAAATTCATCGGAGATCTGTCCATGACAGCCAATGCACCCACCTGGAACACCACCCAGTACGCCAACCGGGCGATGCACATCTACCAGAACAAGGGCAACCGCCTGCGTCCGACCGTCACCCAGGCCATGCGCATCGAGAACAACGAAAAGGCCGTCTTCTGGCTCGCCGGCAAGACCAAGGCGAAGAAGATCGAACGGCGCGAGCGCAACCAGCCGGGCAACGGCGAGCGCAAGAAGTTCGAGGTTCCGCTCGCCACCTGGAAAGCGTTCGACGTCATCGAGCAATACGACGTCGACCGCATGAGCGTCGACGAGAAGGAGGTCGTCTACGAAAGCGGCGCCAACGCGCTCGGCCGTGCGACCGATATCGAGATCTACGCCCAGATGGCGACCAAGGTGACTGACGTCACCGGTCTCGACTTCTCGGCCGCCGCCTTCAACGCCGCCAATGCGCTGACGCTTTGCGCCGCGCTCCAGAACGACAAGGTTCCGTGGGACGGCAACGTCTATTGCGGCCTGCCGGCGCTGCAGTGGAACCAGCTCCTGGCGAACAAGGTGGTCAACTCCGCCGACCATGTCGGCCCCGACCTGCCCTTCGTCAAGGCGACGGACACCCGCTTCTGGAACGGGGTCAACTGGTTCCTCTTCGTCGAGGAGGATGCGCAGGACCTCTATCCGGTTCCCGCGGCCGACAAGCAGGACCTGTTCATCTGGCACAAGAGCGCGATGGGCTGGTGCAACAACACCGATCTCTCGGTCATCACCGTCTGGGACAATTATGAAGACTGGTGGACCGTCAACATGACGGCGAAGGGTGCGGCCTCTCCGCTGCAGGACGGCAAGGGCATCAAGCGCTTCCGCACCTCCACCAACACGGCGATCGCGATCGTCTGATCCTGACCAGCGCGCCGGACGCCAGCGCCCGGCCCGCGCACCTTCCCGCAACAGGAGACCTCAAACATGGCTTTCGACGTCAAGGGCTTTCGCACCCACGACTTCATGTTCAACCCGTCCGGCGCGGCCGGGGCGAACCTTTCCAAGCACTCCTACGTCTCGAACGACGATGTCGCCGCAATCGAGACGGCCGGCTATTTCGACACGATCTACGGCCGGCTGAAGAAGGGCGACCATATCGACATGGTGCTCGACCTCGACGCCACGCCGATCCGTCGCGCCTATATCGTGACCGCCTCCGCATCCACCGGTGTCACGATCGCGGCGCAGAACGTTCTCTGACGTTCCGCTCCCGCCCTTGCCGCCGCCGTCGCCTTTCCGGCGGCGGCATTGCCCATGACGGAGACAGACGGAAATGGCACTCGACACCTTCGCCGACATCATCAATGCCGCCTGCGCACGCATCGGCGAACAGCCGGTGCAGGATTTCGACGACGATCTCGGCGGCGGGCAGAGCGCGCTGCTGATCTACGAGGAAGTGGTCGACTTCAATCTCGGCCTGCAGCCATCCGGTTTCTCATTCGGCCGCGAGGTTCGTCAGCTTTCACTGATCACCGGCCTGACGCCGCTCACCGGCTACACCTATGTTTTCGACGTGCCGGGACCCTATACCGGAATGCCGGTCTACCTCACCGACGACCCGACCGATCCGCGCCGGCGCTACACCGATTTCCTGCTGACGGCCGGCCGCGTGCACGCACAGGACAACCCGCTCTACGCCATGGTGAAATTCCGCCCCGATCCGCACCGCTGGTCGGCGACCTTCCGCTCGGCGACGATCACGTCGATCGCCGCCCATCTCGCCTATGCCATCGCCTCGAAATCGAGCGACCGCGACGACCTTCTGCGCCTCGCCTACGGCAGCGCGGCCGACAATTTCCGCGGCGGGCAGATGCGCGCGGCGCTCTTCGAGGACGGCTTTGCCAATCCGCCGCGGCCGATGGCGATGGACGACAATCCGCTGACCAATTCGTGGAGGAGCTGACATGGTATCCAGCCCCGGCCGCACACAGGCAGCTTTCACCGCCGGCGAGCTAGACCCCTATCTCTACGACCGCACCCAGCTCAAGTATTTCTCGACGGGGCTCAAGCACGCGGAAAACATCATCATCACGCCGCAGGGCGGCTTTCGTCTGGCCGACGGCTTGCGCCATATCGGGACGTTGCCGGCATCCGCGCAGAGGATCTTCCCCTTCGAAGCCTCGACCGGGGTTTCCTATGACCTGGTCTTTGCCGGAACGACCTGCGAGGTATGGGGCGCGAGCGCCAAAATCACCACATTCACCGTTTCCGGGATCAGCGCGCTCAACGGCGAGATGACCAGCGCCCAGCGCCTCGACACCATGCTGATCTTCCATCGCGACCTGAAGAGCAAGCGCATCCGCCTCACCGACGGCGGCTGGGTGGTCGACGACCTGCCCTATGCCAACCTGCCGAACTACGACTACGGCGGAACCTATACGAACGGCATTCCGGCCAAGTGGCAGCTCGAATTCGTCGGTCTTTCCGCCTCGGTCGGATCGGAGAGCATCTTCACGCTCACCATTTCCGGACAGGAGACGTTTTCGATTACCTACAGTTCCGACATGCCGACGCTGGTGGCGGCGATCGACGCGGCGATCAGCGACCTGCCGAACGTGCAGCCCGGCTATGTCGTCGCCTCGCCGGCGGCGAAGAAGGTCACGATCGAATTTTCCGGCGACGGCAACGAGGGCGACGGCTGGGCGGTCTCCGGCGAGGTGATCAACAAGGCGGATGCCGCGATCGTGAGCGTGAAGGAAGTCGTCGGCGTTTCGCCCGGCGAGCCGGTCGCCTCGACCGAGCGGGGCTGGCCGCAATGCGGCGCGTTCTGGGGACAGCGCCTGATCGTCGGCGGCTTCAAGAGCCTGCCCGGCGCATGGCTGATGAGCCGTGTTGCCGACTATTTCGAGTTCAACAGCCGCTTCACCGAGGCGAACGGGCCGGCGCTGGTGCCGATGGATGTCGCCGGCGGCGAGGGTATAGAGGCGATCGTGCCCTCGCTCAACCTGCTGATCTTCACCAGTCAGGCGGAATACTGGATCGCCGAGCGCGCCCTTTCCCGCACCGAAGCGCCGAACCACGTGCAGGCGAGCCGGCACGGGATCCGCCGCGGCCAGCGGGTGGTGGAAAACGAGGGTGCCGCGCTCTGGCCGCACAAGAACGCCGCGACAATCGGCGAGCTGCGCTATACCGATGTCGAAGGCAATTTCGTCGCAACCGACATCTCGCTCCTCTCCCCGCATCTCCTGAAGGGCATCGTCGATCACGACATCCGCCGCACCAGCGAGACCATGTCCTGCAACGTGCATGCGATCATCCGCGACGACGGCCAGGCGCGCCTCGTCGCTCTGCTTCGCGAGCAGGAGGTTACGGCCTATTCCCGCCGCAGCACGGACGGCCTGTTCAAGGCGGTTGCCCGCAACGGCCGCAACGAGCTTTCCTTCATCGTCGAGCGCAACGGCGCGCGCACGCTCGAGCGCATGGAAGAAGGCCTGCTGCTCGACGAGGCGGAGGATTTCACGCTCTCGCCCGCCTCGGCCACCGTCAGCGGCCTTTCCCGCTTCAACGGCCGCGCCGTCTACGTGATCGGCGACGGCAATGTCTTCGGTCCCTACACGGTTTCCGGCGGCGCCGTGACGCTGCCGGTCGCCGTCTCGGCCGCGACCGTCGGCACCTGGAAACCGCCAATCATCGAGACGCTGCCGCCGCCGCGCGACATCGGCCCGAATACGGTGCTGAAACGCAAGGCGCGCATTCATACCGTGCATATTTCCATCGCCGACACGACGAGCCTAGCGATCTCGACCAATGGCGGGCCGCTGATGAATGTCGACCTGCACCGCTTCGGCGTGCTCGCCGACGTGCCGGAGCTCGACCAGGGCGTGACCGGCAGCATCAAGGTGACGGGCTTGCGCGGCTATTCCGACGCGCCCTTCGTGCGGATCTCGCAGCTTCGCCCCGGTAGACTGAACGTGCGCTCCATTACCGTCGAAACTGCGCTTTAGGAGACGAAACATGCAACTCGCCATCGCAGCGATCGGCAAGGTCATCGGCGGAATGGGCCTCTCCGCGGCCGGAAGCGGCGCGGCCGCTGCGGGAACAGCCGCGGCAGGCGCCACGACCGCCGCCGGCGCATCGTCCGGAGCGCTCACCGCGCTTCAAGGCTTCGGCTCGGCGCTGAAGATCCTCGGCACGATCGGCGCCGGCGTCGCCGCCGCGAACGAAAGCAGGCAGCTCGCGACCGAGGCAGACCTGCAGGCCGGACAGGAACAGGTGGAAGGCCAGCAGCGGCAGAACCGCATTCGCCGCGAGCTGGCGCGCGTGCTCGGGCAGAACGACGTGACCTATGCCGCGGCCGGTATCGATCTCTCCGGCGGCATCGCCCAGGAGCAGGCGACCACGGCCCGCCAGCGCGCGACGGACGAAATCACCATCGACCAGCGCGACACGGAATTCCGCCGGGCGCTCTATCGCCAGCGGGCATCCGGATATCGCGCACGGGGCAGAAGCCAGATCGGCGGCGCGCTGATCGGCGCGCTCGGAACGGCGGCCGATTTCGGCATGAATGTGGCGGAGCGCGGATAATGGTCAATCGCAGCCCCAGAAACCCCGGACAGCTTCTTCGCCTCGAGGCCGAAGGCCGCGTCTCTTCCAACGTTCCCTCGGCCGCCGTCTATGGCGGCCAGGCCTTCGAGGCGCTTGCCGGCGTCGCCGGAGGCCTTTCCGCCCGGCTCGGCAAGCTGGCCGACGAGGCGGCGGCACGCGAGGGACAGATGGAGGGCCTTACCGTCGGTCAACAGTCGGGTGCGGCCTATCTGCAGGCGAAGGCGACCGGAGACAGCGCCGCCGGATATGCCGGTACCGGTCCATGGCAGGAGCAGGCAAAGGCCATTCTCCGCAAGGAAGAAGGATTTCGGCCCGTCCCCTATTGGGACACGAACGCCCATCGCGTCGGCTACGGTTCCGATACGACCGTCACGGCAGACGGCAAGGTCGTCCGCGTCACCAGCGGCATGACGATCACCCGCGATGATGCCGAACGCGACCTGAATTACCGCCTGACACAACGCGAAGGCGCGCAAGCGCAAAAGCAGCTTTCCGGCATATGGGACCGGCTCCCCGACAACGCGAAGGCCGGGCTTGCCAGTGTCGCCTACAATTACGGGTCCTTGCCGAAAAATGTCGTGGCGGCCGCGCGCAACGGAGATGTCAATGCGATCGCCGACGCCGTCGCCTCCCTGCCGGCGAATGCAAAGCGCCGTCAGCGTGAGGCTGCCATCATTCGCGGCGGCGCCGTTCCGGCCGGGACACCTGTCCCTTCCTCTGTCGCTTCGACCACCTCCGCGCCCAAGGCCGCGCAGGAGTATCAGGTCGCGACACTCTCGACCGAGCCGCTCGCGCTTCGCCGCGACGGCACCATTCGCGGGCAGGCCTTCGACGAGGCGGCCGCCGGCGCCTATGCCTGGCGCATGCAGGAAGGGCTTTCCAACGAGCTCTTCGCCGCACACCAGCAATTTGCCGACCAGCCGGAACAGTTCGCCGCGGCCGTTTCCGACATCCGCGCGAAATACGGGGCCGACCCGAGCCTTTCCGATCCCGTCATGCGCGAGGCGTTCGACAAGTCGTTCACGCAGAAGAGCGAGGCCTATGCCCGCGATGTCGCCGCTAAATACGAGGCGCGCATGCGGCAGGAGCAGCTGGTCAGCTTTTCCGACGGAGTGACGGCGGCGCAGGTCGACATCGAGCGACAGGCGCAGGTGCTCGGCGCCAACCCGCAGGGCGATGCGATCATTGCCGACCAGGTGGCGAAGCTCGGCGCGTCGATCGACGGAGCGGTCGAGACGGGCACGATCACGCCGGCGCAGGCCGCCAAGCTCAAGGACGAGCTGGCGCTGACGGCCGCCCGTGGGCGGATACAGGGTGTGTTTGAGGCACTGCCGACGCCGGAGCGCAAGGAACAGTATTCGCTCGCCATCCTAGACGACTGGAAGGCCGGCAAGGGTCCGCTCGCCAAACTGCCCTATGCGACCGTCAAGGCCATGTCGGATACGATGCGGCGCGACGCGCGCGAGGAGATCAATCTCAAGATCGCGGCCAACAAGACCGAGGCGATCAAGCTTTCGCGCCTTGCCGATGACGATATCGCCTCGATGCAGGCGACCGGCAAGGGTCTCGATCCTTCGAGCGGATTGACGCCGGAGCGCGTACTCGAGCTGACCGGCGAACAGGGCCTGGCCGAATGGCAGGCGGCGCGGGAAAAGGCGGGCCGCATCTATGACGCAACGTCCGGCATGGAAAAGCAGTCGGCCGGCGACATCGCCGAGCGGCTGGCGATGATCCGGCCGAAGCCCGGAGAGCCGGGCTATGCCGACGACCTCGAGATCTACGGGCTCGCGGAGAAGCAGGCCCGTGAGATCCTGAAGGAGCGCGAAACCGATCCGCTCGGCCAGGCCGCCCGCGGCGGGGCGATCGAGCTCGTACCGATCGATGCCACCAGCGCCGAGGCCTTGCAGGAGAGCCTTGCCAGCCGCCGCGAGGCGCAGGCGACCGTTTCCGGCCTTTACGGCCAGCCTGTTCCGCTCTTCCGGCCGGGGGAAAAGGAGGCGCTGTCGTCGGCGCTCGCCACCAATCCGGAGGCGCTTTCGGGTTTTGCCTTTGCCGTGCGCGACGTGTTCGGCAAGGACACGCCCAAGGTGCTGGCCGAGATCGCGCCGGAAGCGCCGATCATCGCCCACGCGGCCGGCCTTGCGCTGGCGACCGGCGACAATTCGGTCGCGGCCGATGTGGCCAATACGCTGGCGATGAGGCGGGAAAAGGTATTCACCGCCAAGATGCCGAGCGAGGCCGATCTTTCGACACGGGCCATAATGGAGCTGGGCGGGGCGCTGGCCGCCGATATGCCCACGCAAGGGGCGGTCATCCAGACGGCCAATGTGCTGTTCGAGCACATGGCGAATGTCTATGGATTTGATGCCGCCGACATCAAGACCGAGGGCAGCACTGCGCAGCTCGCCTATATGCGAGCCTTGGAGCGAGCGACGGGCGGTCGCACGATCGGCGGCGTCGCCTATGGCGGATTGTCCGAAGTAAACGACGCAAAAATCCTTGTGCCCAGCGACATGCCGAAAGACCGTCCGCAGGCGCTGCTCGCAGGACTTACGGAAGAGCAGCTTGCTGCCCTGCCGCCGATCGACAGCGGCGACTTTTCCATAGACATTTCGGAAATCCGCAGCGCGAAACTTGAGAGCGCCGGCGACGGCATCTACCGCGTGTCGCTTGGCGACCCACTGTCAGACGATGCGCGCTATCTCCTGACGACCAATGGCGCGCCTTGGCTGCTCGACATTCGCCAGCTTGATCGCCTTTCCAAGGAAAAACCCGGAAGCCCCTTCAGCTACAGCAGTTCCAACTTCAACCCCCTTGGATGGCAGCCGGCGCGATGAGCTTCTGGTACACAGACCTTTCCAGCTGGAGACCACGTAGCGTTGCCTATGGACAGGCAAGCCTCGAAGAGATCACGATCGCCGCACGCGAACAGATGCGGCTGGTGGAAAACTCCACCGCGGCCGGCGAAGCGCTGACGCGGGCCTATGACCAGCGCATTCGCGACATCGAGGCGGCGACCGGAGAGACCACCCAGAACCCGATGCGGGTTGACCTGCAGACATCCGCCTTCGAGCAGAAGCGCAACCCGACATACAGCTTCGAGACCGGCAACGAGACCCGTGAAGCGAAGATTTCCGGCGCAATCGACGGCTTCAACACCTGGCTTGCGGATGTGGCAAAGCGCCATCCTGACAAGGCGGCGGCGATCGGCGCCGACCGGCCCGTCGAGCGCGACGCCGAGGCGCTGGCACGCCATGCCGACGAGCGCCTGGCAAAGGCCATGACCAGCCGCGACGGCCTTGCCAAATGGGCGGCCGTCTTCGCCGGTGGCATGGCAGGTTCCGGCTACGATCCGTTGCAGGTCGCCAGTATGATCGCAGGCGGCGGACCGGGCGCGGCCCGAACGATCGGCGGGCGCATTCTCGCCGTCACCGCCAAGGAAGCCGCCGCCAATGCGCTTGCCGAGGCAGTGCAGCAGCCGCAGGTGCAGGCCTGGCGCAAACAGGTCGGGCTGCCGAACGGGATGGACGAGGCGGTGAAGAACGTCGCCTTTGCCGGCCTCCTCGGAGGCCTGCTCGGCGGCGCAGCGCAGGGCGTGGCCGAGGGCGCTGGCCGTCTCTTCCGCGCGGCCGACGTCCAGCCCGAAGCGGCGGCGCGGGCGCTTGCCGATGCGCCGGAGACAAGCCCGACACTGAAATCGGCGATCGACGGAGATCCGCGCGCGGCGGCCGACCTGCTGCGGCCGATCCGTGACACGCTGCCGGCCGAGGCGCGCGGCGCGATCGATGCGCTGGACGCGGCGAAGATCGCCGAGGACATCCGCCCCCCTGCCGCCTCTCCGCGCCTGCACGACGATGCGATGGCCGCGGCATTGCGCGCCGCCCAGCAATCCGAAACCTTCTTCCACGAGCCGGACCCGGCGCAAATCTCGCGCATCGTCGACCAGCTGGTGCCGGAGACGGCGGCGGCAAAAACAAAAGGCACGACGGCAGGCTCGGCCGCGACCGACCAGGGGCTTGCCGAATTCCTGACGCGCGCCGGCGGCGTAAGGGACTTCAAAGGCGAACTCGAAGCGATCGGTGCGACGAAGCGGCGCCAGCGCTTCATAGGGGCACTTGTGCGCGAGAACGGCATGCCGCTCGACGAGGCGCGGCTCCGGGCAGCGCAGGCCGGCTATTTCGATCATCTCTACGGCACGCCGGACGAGGCCGCCGCGAAATCGACGATTGCGGATCTCCTCGACGCGCTCGACACGGCGGGCCGGGAAGAGACGCGGATCCGCGTCAGCGACGACGGGGGCCGCGCCTATGCCGAGAGCCTGGTGCACGAGATCGCCGCGCGCGCCGGACCGGCCGTCGACGACCGGCTGATCCTGAAGGCGGCGGAGCTCGCCAATTCCGAGCGGATCGCGCCGGCCGAGGCGCTCGACCGCGTGCTGATCGCCGACGACTTGGCGAAGGAGGCCGCGCGCACGGAGCCGGAAGCGCCCGGCGCAGAACGGGCGATCAACCCGGCCGACACGCGCGGCGGTCTCGACGATCCTCTCGGCTTTCCAGACGAGGACGCCTTTTCCCGCGCCGACCTCGAGGACATTCCCGAGGACATGGACATTCCCTTCTTTGACGACGAGGCACCTATCGGCCGCGACGCGCTGGCCGAGCATCTCGACAATCTCGACCACCTTACCGCCCTCGTGGAGGCCTGCCGCGCATGACATTCGCCGATTGCCTGAAAACCGCCGTCGACGGCGGCGAGCTGAAGCCAGAGGATGCGAAACGTCTGGAGAAGGACTTCCAGCGCTTCCGCGACCAGTTCGCCAATAATTCCGCCGCGACGGCGGACGCGGAGGCGAAGCGCGCGCTCGCCGAGCTGCTGAAGGCCGAAAGCGCCCACCAGAAGCGCAAGGCGAAACTCGCGCTCTCCTCGGCGAAGCGGATCTCGGCCGACATCCTGTCCTACAAGAACCCGAAGGGCGAGCAGGACATTGCCGCGGCAACGCTCGACCTGCTGGAAAATTTCGGTACGGCGAAATATTCCTCGGTCGAAGGACGGCGCAAGGCGATCGTCGGCATGGCGCATGCCCGGATGGAAGACGCGCTCTACCATTTCCGCCGCTCGGCGCTTGCCGGCGACCTGGCCCGCCACAACAAGGCGGATCTCGACAACGTGCTGCGCGAGGCCTTCGGCGAGTCGACGGGGGATACCTCGGCCAAGTATTTCGCCAAGGTCTGGGAAGACACGCATGAATGGCTGCGCCAGCGGTTCAACGCCGCCGGCGGCGCGATCGGCAAGCTCGAGCGCTGGGGCCTGCCGCAGCATCACGACGCGCGCGCGCTGCGCAAGGCCGGGCTGACGGCCTGGAAAGAAAACATCCGGCCGCTGCTCGACCTTTCGCGCATGAAGCACCCGTTGACCGGAAAGGCGATCGACGCCGGCGAGCTCGACCAGATCCTCGACGGGATCTGGCTCAACGTGACGACGGACGGATGGGCGAAGCGCCAGCCCTCGCGGCAGGTCTTCGGCAAGGGCGCGCTCGCCAACCAGCGGGCGGACCACCGCTTCCTGATCTTCCGCGACGCCGACAGCTGGCTTGCCTATCAGCGCGATTTTGGCGGCGGTGGCGACATCTTCGCGGCGATGATGGGCCACATCAACGGCATGGCCAAGGACATCGCGGCGATGGAGGTGCTGGGGCCCAACCCCGGCGCGACGATCGAATGGCTGAAACAGATCGTGCGCAAGCAGGCGATGATGAAGACAGCCGGCCAGAAGAGCGCCTTTGCCGGAGATCCGCTGCGCGTGCCAGATCTCGCCAACTCGGCAGAGCGCAAGATCGACAGCCTCTGGGGATCGCTGCGCGGCACACTGGAAACGCCGGTCAACGGCAAGTGGGCGAGCGGCATGGCGGCAACGCGATCTGTGATCACAGCCAGCGTGCTCGGCTCGGCGGCGATCTCGTCCTTCTCGGATGTCGGCACGAGCATGGTTGCGCGGTATTTTGCCGGGATCGGCGCCAAGGGCGCCCTTCCCGATCTGGTCAAGGCCTTCGGCAAGACGACGCGGCGCGAGGCCGTGGCGGCCGGACTGATCCTCGACAATGCCATGCATGTCTTCCACGCGCAGGCGCGCTATATCGGCACGCTGGACGGGCCGGGCTGGGCGAGCTTCATCGCCGACCGCGTGCTGACCCTCTCCGGCCTGACGCCCTGGACGCAGGCCGGGCGGCACGCCTTCGGCCTCGCCTTCATGCGCACGGCGGCCGAACAGGCAGGAAAAAGCTTCGACGCCTTGCCGGAGCTCCTCAAGGACACGTTCTCCCGATACGGGATCCGCGGGGCGGACTGGGACAAGATGCGCCGCATTCCCATGCACGATCTCGGCCAGGGCACGATGATCCTGCGGCCGCAGGAAATCGCCGACCGTCTCGACGAGCGCCTCGCCGAACGCTTCCTCGAGATGATCCAGGCCGAGACGGAATACGCGATCCCGAACGGCGCGCACCGCTCGAAGATCATGCTGGTCGACCAGAACCGGCCGGGCACGTTCCTCGGCGAGGTGGTGCGCTCGTTTGCCCAGTTCAAGAGCTTCGGCGCCGTCTTCATCGTGCTGCACGGCCGGCGCCTCCATGGGCTGATCGCCGGCAACGAGACGCGCAAGGCGGCCGCCTATGCCGGATCCCTGCTGATCTCGACCACGCTCTTCGGCGGCCTCTCGCTGCAGCTCAAGGGGATGGCGCAGGGGCGCGATCCGCAAAAGATGGATTGGCCGTTCTGGGGCGCGGCTATCCTGCAGGGCGGCGGGCTCGGCATCTATGGCGACTTCCTGTTTTCCAACCTAAACCGCCAGGGCGGCGGCTTTGCCACGACGCTCGGCGGCCCGGTCGTCCAGCGGGCAAGCGACCTCTGGGATCTGACGAAAGGGAATATCGCCCAGCTGGCGAGCGGCGAGAAAACCCATTTCGGCCGCGAGGCGATCAAGTTCGCCAAGGGCAATACGCCGGGCTCGACGATCTGGTATCTGCGGCTTGCCTGGGAGCGCATGCTGCTCGACCAGCTGCAGTTTCTCGTCGATCCCGAGGCCAACAAGGCGTTCAAGAGCCGCCAGCGGTTTTTCCGCAAGGAGTTCGGGCAGGAATTCTGGTGGGCACCCGGACAGATGGCACCGGCGCGCGCGCCTGATATCGGCGCAGCACTCGGCGCCGGCGGCGGTTGACGCCACTCCCCCCGTGAAAAAATCAACCCCGGATCAACCAAGACCCGGGGTTTTTCATGAGCGTCGTCCTGCCGATCGAGACCAATGACCGTTTTGAGAAGTATACGGCAAGCGCCGGCCAGACGGTGTTTCCCGTGCCCTTCCCGTTCCAGGACAATGCGGACGTGGCCGCACTGCTGCAGGATCCCGCAAGCGGCGACTATACCGAGCTTTCTTCCGCGCTCTACACGCTGACCGGCGCCGGCAATCCTTCCGGCGGATCGCTGGCCTTTGCGGCCGGCCGCACGGAAGGCGACGTTATCCTCATGCTCGGCCGCGCCGTGCTCGAGCGGCTCTCGAGCGTGGTGCGTGACGGACAGTTCTCCTCGAAACTCATCGACGGCGAGCTCGACCGCAACCGCATCATCCAGCAGGAACATGCCCGCGATCTCGCCCGCGCGGTGAAGACCGATTACGGCGCGGACCCCCAGACACTGCCGACGCCGGCGGCCGGAAAGGTGCTTGGTTGGTCGAGCGACGGAAAGCTTGTTTCTCTTGCCGGTATGAGCCTCGGCACGCCGGCGTCTCCGCTCGGCGAGGCGATCGTTTCCGCGTCGACGATCAATGCGGTCATGGCGCTGCTCGGCGGGCGGCGGATGATCTCGACCGCCGATTATGTCGTGACCAGTCTTGCGGCGGAGGGCTACGCGCAAGGTGCGGTGCTGCACGTCAAGCAGGGCGAGACGGTCAAGCTTTCCTGCAATCCGACGCTCGGCGACGACTTCGAGGCGATGTGTGCCTGGGCGGCCTCCGGCCATATGGTCGAGCGGGGCGGCGAGTTCTATGTCGAGATCGCGGACGGGCTGCACTACGTCGACACGCAGATCAGCGTGTACGGCGGGCGGCAGCTCGACATTCGCGCAACGGCCGAACCTGACCAGCGCACGATCACGGCGATCAGCTTCGCCAACGTCTCCGGCAATGTCTACGACGCGACGATCACCGTCAGCTCGGCCGTGCCGGCGCAGGCGGTGGCCGGCAACGTGGTCGGGCTCTATGACGTGCAGGGGGACGGCGGCGCCGGCGCGGTCAACGGCGGGCATGTGCTGCAATCGGTCGCCGTCGACGGCCTCTCCTTCGTCGTGCGCCTGCAGGTGACCGGCGTGGTGCCGACCAACCCGACGGTGCTGACGACGAACCTGACACCGGTAATCGGCGGAATGGGCATCAATCTCGCGATCTTCCCGAAAGCGACGATCCAGGCGGATCAGGCCGGATGGGATGGCGGCGGCGGGCCCTACGAAGGCTTCATGGAAGCACGCTCCGGAGGGCGGATCGTGCTGACCAATCTCGGCATCATGTATGACGCCGTGACAACCGGTGCAGACCCGAACGCCGACGACGACATGTTTTTCGCGCACGGACATGGTTCCGAAATATCGCTGGCCGATCAGTGCGTCATCGGTGGCACCGGCGAGATGCTCACCCGCTCCTTCAACAACGGCCACATCCACGCCTATCGCTCCTGTCTCGGTGGCCGGAACGCGGGTGTGAATTTCTGGCAGGGCAGCTATGGCGGGACGGCGCTCTTCCAGCGCTCGATGCTGGGATCGGTGAGCGGGATCGGCATCTCGGCCTCGGCGGCGGCACGGGCGACGACCGACAAATGCGTGCTGGCGGGTGCAAACCAGATCGCCCGTCCGACCTATCCGACGGCCGACATCACGATCACCAACAGCCGTCTCGTCGGCGGCAATTTCGCGCTGACGCTGACCAAAGGCTTGGTCTCGATCGACGCCGCCAGCCTGATCGACCGCTGCACCTCGCCGATCTCCATGGCCGGCGGCGAGCTCTGGGGCAATCCGACGATCACCAACTGCACGAACAATGCACCAGCCGGTGACACCTGGGACGCGAACGGCGGGGCGTGGCACAAGACCAATACCGAGCTTTCCGGCACGCGGAGGATGTTTGTCGGCTCCGCCACGCAGGCACTCGACTTTCCGTCGATTGCGGCGCAAAGCTTCCAGACTTTGACAATCACCGTCGCTGGCGCTGCACCCGGCAATCACGTGGAACTCGACCGGCAAGGAGCTTTGCCTGCCCAAGGCGTCATCTTCGTGGCGGAGGTGTCGGCGGCGGACACTGTCAAGGTCTGGGCCTACAATATCACCGCCGCGGCGATCGATCCGACTGCGGCGACGTGGAAGGTTTCGGTCTACGCAACCACCTGACGCATTTGACGCCACCCGCGCGCTCTTACACTCGGCTCCAGTCAAACAGGCTGGAGCTTTTTCATGGCCGGTGTCAGCGAATTCAACCGTTCCCTCGCCAAGGTGCTCGTGCACGAGGGCGGATATGTGAACCACCCGCGCGATCCCGGCGGGGCGACCAACCAGGGCGTGACCCAGCGCGTCTACGACGACTATCGCCGCTCGCTCGGCGTCAAGCCGCAATCCGTCAAGCTGCTCGCCGACGGCGAGCGCGACAGCATCTACCGCGCGCGCTACTGGGCGCTGGCGAAATGCGACAGTCTGCCTGCCGGCGTCTCCTATGCCGTTTTCGACGGCGCGGTGAATTCCGGCGTCTCCCGCTCGGTCAAGTGGCTGCAGCGGGCCGTCGGTGTTACGGCCGACGGCGTCGTCGGAACCGAAACCCTCAATGCCGTGCGAGCGCACCCGAACCATGACGCGCTGATTGCAAAGATCATCGAGCTGCGCATGCGCTTCCTGAAGGCGCTGAAGACGTGGAAGACGTTCGGCAAGGGATGGACCAGACGCCTCGAGGGCGTTCTCGCCGTGGGGCAGGCCTGGGCGATGGGCGATGTCGGGCCGGAGATTGCATACGTGCCGGGCGGCGAGGCGAAGGCGCGCGTCGAGGATGCGAAGAAGGCGCCGCCCAAGGCGCCGGGCGATATCGCCGTCGGCGGCGGCACTGCCGGGACCGTCATCACCCAGGCGATCGACCAGCTGACGCCGTTCGCCAATCTCGAATTCGTTGCAAAGGTCGTCGCCGTCTTGAGTGTCGCCGGTGTCGTTGTCGCGGTCGGCGGCATGGCCTACCGCACATGGGCAAAGCGCAAGGCGGACACGCTCGCCGACGCGCTGGGGACGGCGCCATGATCCCGATTTCGACCAATTGGAAACTGATTGCCGCCGGCGTGCTCGCCGTCGCGGTCGCGACCGCAATTGTCGGCATCTATCTCAAGGGCCGCGGTGACGGCCGGGCGCTGGCCGAGGCCGATGCGAAAACCGCCGTGATCCGGCAACTGAAGGAAAGGAACGTGACCGATGAGAAGGTCGATCGCCTGTCTGCTGCTGATCTTTGCCGCGATCTTGGCGGGGTGTTCCGTGACGGCCGGTGCGAATGACGGCGCGGGCTATGCCCGCCTGACGCCCTCGCCGCAGACACGCGGATTGATCATCGCCAACGACGAGGCCTTCGCGCGGCAGGTCGCCGCCCACAACAGACAGTGCTCCCGTGATGCGCTCTGCCGGAAGTAGGAGACGGCATGGACGCCAACGCGCTGATCCTCGGCCAGCTGCAGGCCATGAATGCCCGGCTCGACGCCATTCAGGCGGAAGGCAGCGAACGCGGCCGGCTGATGTGGAAAGAGGTCAACGACCAGGGCAAGATGCTGGTCGCGATCTCGCATCGTCTCGGCGCGGTGGAGAAGAGCGTCGCCGGCGCGCAACCGACGCTCAACGAGGTAATCAACCTCAAGGCGCGGGCGAACGGCGCTGGCTGGCTCGGCAAAAAGCTGCTGCTGATCGGTGCCGCATTGCTGACTGCTGCCGGCTGGATTTACTCCGCTCGCGACGCGATCTGGCAGTGGTTCGCCGGGCGGTAGAAACAGGCGACAAGTCGTCAAAAACGGCAAAAGCCGCACAACAGCATTCTAGTAACAGTATGATTTCAAACGATATTGACATAACTTTTAATCAGTAGGTCCAGGGTTCGAATCCCTGCGCGCTCACCATTCTCCCCGTTGTCCATACCGAAGACATAGGTAACATCGTGTACCTAAGACATGGGGACAATGTCGTGCTCCCTTACGTCCGCGCCGCCACCATCCTCTCCTTCATCGCCCGAACAGCCTCGACCGTCGTGCGTCTTTCACCCGGTTGCGAGAAGCCGAAGGCCGAAAGCCGCGGATCGGCGGCGGTGATCGGCGCGCTGCAGGAGGCATGAATCTCGAAGACGCCCGGCAGCGCGAGGAGAGCTTCTATGGTTTCCGGCCGCACGCCCGCTCCCGGCATGATCGAGATACGGCCGGCGGCTTGCTTGGCGAGCCGTTCGAGGCGCGGCAGTCCTTCTATCGCAGTCTTCTCCCCGCCGGAGGTCAGGATGCGCGAAAAGCCGAGGCGAACGGCCGTTTCGAGCGATTCCTCCTGATCGTCGGCAAGGTCGAAAGCGCGGTCGAGCGTCAGGTCCATGCCTTCGGCCGCGGCGATTAGGGCCTCCAGTGCCGCGACGTCGAGCTGACCGTCCGTCTGCAAAGCACCGATCACGACGCCCGCAAGGCCCGCCGAACGTGCCGCGCGGACATCATCGACCATGACGCGGACATCGTCCGTCGTGAACGCGAAATCGCCGGTTCTCGGCCGGATCAGCGCGTGGACAGGGATCGGGGATCGGGCGGCATGGACCATGAAGCCGTGCGACGGAGTGAGCCCCCCGACGGTGAGCGCCGAGCACAGCTCGATCCGGTCCGCGCCGCCCTCGATCGCCACGGCCAGGCCGGCGGGATCGTCGACGCAGACTTCCAGGACCGGCTTTCGGTGATCGCGCGTGCCGTCACGTTCCTTCATCGCCCGCCTCCTGCAATGCCGCAGTGCCGGAGCGATCGAGGAGACGCAGCAGCATGATGCCGCACAACCCGACGAAAGCTCCCAGAATCGCCGTGCCGGCATAGTCGCTGATCGCCGTGCCGAGGGCAAACGCAAGCGAGCTCAGGCCGCCGCTCAGGAAGATGTTGACGGCGATCAGCGAACTGCCGAGCCCCGCCCGTTCCGCGATGAGATCCTGGAGATAGGTGATCGGGACCGAGATGATGCCGGCGGCGCCGAGCCCGGCGACGAGCGTCAGCACGTAGACGTCCCGCGGGGCATCGGCGAGCCCGAGGAAGACGAGATAGATGGTATAGACGCATGCACTCACCGTAATGGCGAAGCGGGCGGAGGTTCGCCGTTCGACCCAGCCCCAGAAGAGGATGAAGACGATTTCCAGGAAGGCGACGATGCCGACGATCGTGCCGACATCGACCGTGCTGCCTCGCGCCTTGCCGGTGACGACGAGCGGCAGAACCACGCCGTTGACGTGCAGCATCGACGATATCAGCGCGATCGCCAGGACGCGCGGTAGCACCTTTCCGGAGGCGATCTCGCCGAGCGAGGCGAAGAAGGCGTGCCGCGGCGGCGCCCTGCCCTCTCCTGCGGCCCCGCGCGGCAGCATGAAGGCGAAGATCACGAAGCAGCCGCCACAGGCCAGGCTCGCGAAGAGGAAGGACGGCAGCATGGACGGCGCGCCGGCGAGAAGCGCGCCGACGAGGCCCGGCACCAGGACCCAGGAGAGCGAGAGCACGGCGCGGACGGCCGAGTTGACGGCGATCAGGTCGCGCGCCGCCATGCCGGCCGACACGGCCCGGATGTTGGCGAAGATCAGCGAATTGACCGCGCCGAAGATCGGGATGAAAACGAGCATCGCAAGCACGAAGACGGGTGCTGCGGGGAAGGCGTAGACCATGGCGAAGCCGGCGACGCCGAAGAGCGAGGTGGTCATCATCGGACGTCGATAGTGCCCAAGCCGGTCGACCAGAATGCCGGCGGTGATGCTGGCGCTCACATTGACGAGGGCGGCGGCGAAGATCAGCACGGAATAGGCGTGATCCGACAATCCGAGTTCGCGGATGCCGATCAGCGACATGTACGGCGATGTCGCCGCGCCTGAAAAACCGAAAAGGAAGATCGCAAGCGCGCTGGCGCGCACCGGCGGATGACGGAAGATGATCGACAGGCTCGTCAGCATGGTGGCACGCTTGCAAGATTGCGCGGATACGGTCGCGGCACGCATCGTCGTCCGCGCCGCGTGTGGTGTGTAGGCGACCTCAATCGCGCCAGCGGGCGGAGAAGCGGACCTCCGGCCGGTAGGCGAAATTCCTGTCGAAGGGATAGGTTGGCCGGACGCGGCGACGGTTCGGCAGCGCTTCGATGTCCTGGTTGATCGCGCCGTCGGTCAGCGCCATCAGGTTCGGATCGGCAATCGGCGCGAGCTCGGGCGAGAGATAGCCGGATTTCACCACCAGCAGCCGCACATCCGCAGGATCGAGCTTGAGGCGCGCGAAGTCCGCGATGGCGTGATAGGGCCGGCGCTTCGCCGCGAGCACCAGCGTGACGCCACCAATCGCCACCACCGCCTGCCGGTCGGCGAACGAACCCGGATCGTCGAGCCGCTGTACCGTCACTTCTGCCTCGACCGAAGGGCTCTTCGGGTCGAGCGAACCGCCGATCGTGAGCCGGAGGCGGGCGCCCTCGCCTGCCACGAAACAGGCATCGACCGCCGGTCGGTCGGTGATCCCGGCGACGACGGCTCCGTCGAAATTCCGTGCGATCAGCGCCTTCAGGACGTCGGCACGGTCGCCGACCCCGCCGCCGGTCGGATTGTCGCCCGAGTCGGCGAGAATGACCGGACGCGTTTCGGCCCGTTCGGCGATGTCCAGCATGTCTTCGAGCGGTCCGGTCATTGGACCGAAGCGGAAGTCCTCGCGCGCATCCCAATAGGACTGGGCAATTTCGCTTGCCGTCCGCTCGGCGGCGGCCCGGTCGGTCGCCGTCACCACGGCGCAGGCGGTGGCCCGCGGCTCGTCGGCCCAGACATAGCCGACCATCAGGTTCGCGTCCCAGATTCCGGGGCGGGCGTCATGCTCCGGCAGCTTGCGATAGAGGCCGCTCGCCGGCTCGTCCTCGGTCGAGGTGCGCTCGCCCGGCAGAAGCACCGGAACCGGCGCCCAAGCGACTCCCGGCCGCGCGCCGGTCTTGAGCGCCCGCAGCAGCATCGACCAGGCACGCATCATCGTCTCACGCACGTCGATATGCGGCGCGGTCCGGTAGCCGGCGAAGATGTCGAGCTGGTCGATGATCTTCTGGGTCACGTTGCCGTGGAGATCGTAGCTCGTGGCAACCGCGACCTCGGGACCGACCACGGCACGCGCCGCGGCAATCCAGTCGCCCTCGGCGTCGTCCATGCCCTGTACGTTCATTGCGCCGTGCATGGCGAGATAGAGACCGTCGAGAGGAAGCGCGGCCGTCAGTCGCTCCAGGAATTCGGCCTTGAACGCCTCGTAGGTCGCCCGCGCCACGGGGCCGCCGGGCACCGCGCGTGCATGCAGCAGCGGCAGCGGTTCGATCCCGTCACCGCCGAGAAAGCTGAAATAGTCGGCCGCGAGCAGGTCATCTCCGCGCAACACGCGAAAATCCTCTGGCTGCATGAGCACCGGGGAGGACGTGCTGCATTCGGTATGGATGCCGCCAACAGCAATGCGCAAGGTCATCGGTCACTCTCCTCAGTAGCGCGGGCTCAGGCGGACGATCGCCGCAAAGCGCAGCCAATCCTTGCCTTCGGTCGGGGTCCATGCCGCCTCCGCGACTGCCGGCAGGCGCGGGAACACGAGGTGGTTGAAATAATCGCGATTGAGGAAGTGCTCCGACCAGATGCAGGCCTGCACGCCGCGCATGCGCGGTTTCAGCTCGTCGGGGAATTCACCGACCGCCTCGTATGTATAGGTGTGGTGCGGCGGCACGGTTCCCGCCCAGCTCGCGCCCGGTTCCTGCCATTCGCTCGCCTGCACCATGTCGAGATAGTAGGCCTGGCCCGGCGTCATCACCACGTCATAGCCCTGTCTTGCGAGTTCGAGGCCGACCTCCGGCTTCTGCCAGGCCATCAGGAGCGTCCCCGCCGGATCGACGCCGCCACCGTGGGAGACCTCGTCCCAGCCGGCCAACCTCCGGTCGCGTTCGGCAAGCATGCCCTGGATACGTTTCATGAAATAGGATTGAAGCCCGAAGGTGCCTTCGACCCCTTCCCGTTCCATGAGGCTGCGGGCAAGCGGCGAGGCCATCCACGTGTTCGCCGCCACCTCGTCGCCGCCGATATGGATGAGCTTCGACGGAAAGATGTCGACCATCTCGTCGAAGACCTTGCCGAGGAACTCGTAGGTCCCCTCGATCGCCGGGTTGAGCGCATTGTTGGGATAGCCTTGGACGGACCGATAACTGTCCGGCGCCTCCTGACCGTCGACGAGATCGGGAAGTGCGGCGAGTGCCGCCGTGCTGTGGCCGGGAATGTCGATCTCCGGCACCACTTCGACTGCGAGCGCAGCGGCGTGGGCGACGACCTCTTTCGCGTCGTCCTGGGTATAGAAGCCGCCGACCGGCTCGGCGCCGTTTCCGAGCTGCGGCAGCAGCGGCTCGTCCGGGCCGCGCAGCACGCCGACGGTCGTCAGTTGCGGAAACGCCTTTATTTCCAGTCGCCAGGCCTCGTCGTCCGTCAGGTGCCAGTGGAAAACGTTCATCCGGAACCAGGCGAGGATGTCGATCAGCCGCTTCACATCGGCGACGGGGTAGAACTGGCGCGAGACGTCGAGATGGCAGCCGCGCCAGCCATAGCGCGGTGCGTCCGAGATCGTCCCCGACGCCGGGAAACGAAACGTATCGGGCTTCGTCCGCGCGCCGTGGAGAAGCTGCGCGAGCACCGTCAGGCCGTATTGCAGGCCCACCGCATCACCGTAGCGCAAGGTGACGGCGTCCGCCTCGAAGGCCAGCTCGTAGCTCGACGGCGCAACGCCGTCCTGCCTGGCAAAGCGTAGGACCCGGCCCTCATGAACCGGCGCCAGCACAAAGGGCACATGGGCGACCGAATAGAGCCGTCGAAAGAGAGAAAGAACGGTCTCGACCGCCCGCAATTCGTCGAGCGTGGCGCCCGCTGCGAGATGGAGCGCGACGGGGACGGTTTCGCCGGCGGTCAGCGACACCTTCGCCGGCCAAGGCAGGATCGAGAAGGGTTCCCGCGCGTCCCCCTCGGGCAGCAATCGGGGCGCCGGCTCGCTGTGGCGCCCCTCCAGCATCAGGTCTCCGACCGCGACGGCGTGGTGGCTCCCGTCGGCAAGCGTCAGGTAGGCCGATTTGGCCCCGTCCGTCCTGTGGCGCGCCGGGCGCAGCAGGCCCTCGACGGTGAAACGCCAGGATTCGCCCGGCGCCAGCGCGAGGCCTGCCGGCGGCGCGTATTGATGGAAATTCGCGTTGCGCTTCAGGAAGGTGGCATTGCCGCAGGCCGGGGCGTCGTTGACGCGGGTGAGCGAGGTATAGGCGAGCTTGAAATCCGTGATCGTCTCGGCGGAGAGATTGACCAGGGTGAAGACGAAGCCGCCGCCTTCGTGTCCGGCCGTCGGATACCAGGCGTTTTCGAGACGGAATTGGGCCTTGGCCATGATGCGTTCCCCTTCGGTCTTTGCTCAGTAGTGCGGCGATTGCGAGAAGGTGCCAGCAAGCTCGGCCTGGCCGGCCGTCAGGCCACAGTCGACGGCAAGGCAGACGCCCGTGATCGCCGCCGCCTGTTCGCTCGCAAGAAAGAAGACGGCGTTCGCAACGTCGACGGGGTCGACGATGCGACGCAACGGATACCAACGCTTCGCGTCCTCGAAGACCTGCGGATTGGCGGCGGCGCGCGCCTCCCAGGCACGGGTGCGCACCGTGCCTGGGGCAACCGCGTTCGCGCGGATGCCGAACTTTCCGTATTCGACGGCGATCAGCTTCGTCAGATGAATGAGACCCGCCTTTGCCGCGCTGTAGGCGGGATGGCCGTAGACCGCGAGACCGTTCACCGAGGCGATGTTGACCAGCGACCCGCCGCTCTCCTTCAAGGCGTCCTCGAAGGCGCGGAAGCAGAGAAACGGCGCTTCGAGGTTGAGCGCACTGTCCTTCCGCCAGATCTCGCCGTCGGTATCGTGCAGACTGACGGCACGCGCCGCGCCGGCATTGTTGACGAGTGTCTTCACCCGCCCCAGCCGTGCCGCCCGACTGGCGGCGTCCGCAAGGCTTTCTTCGCTCGTGACGTCGCAGACGGCCGGAACCATGCGGTGCGGCGCTCCCGAGCTCTCGGCGGCGGTGCGTAAGCCTTCGGCGTCGATGTCGAGAAGCATGACGATGTCATGGCTTTCGGCGAGCCGTGCGGCAATCGCCCGCCCGATGTCACCGGCCGCACCCGTCACGACGGCCACGGAACGATTCACGGCGAAGCCTCCCGGAAAGCGGAGTGACGGGCAGCGAACAAGGCTAATCTCCCAGAAGTTGCCGGTCGTCGCCGTCGCGATGCTCGACCAGCTGTTGCTTGATGTGGCGCAGGGTGATCTGTGAGGTCTTGCGATTGCGGTAGGCGACGAGGCTCGCCAGCACATCGACGACGGCGAGATAGGCGAAACGGGTGGAGGTCGGGCGGAAAATGTTCTCGCCCTCCGGCAAATCGATGCCGATCACGATCTCGGCGGCGCGCGCGACGGGGCTGTCGCTCTGGGTCAGCGCGATGGTGGCGATGCCGTTCTCGCGGGCGAGGTTGAAGCAACGCACGAGTTCGCTGTTGCGGCCGGAGAGCGACGAGCCGATGATGACGTCGTTCGAGCGTGCCGCGGCCGTCATCATCAATTGCATGCTGTGGTCGTTGCTGACCGTCACCCGTACGCCCAGCCGGAACAGCCGGTTCTGGATCTCGCCCGCGATCATCGAAGAATTGCCACCGGAACCGAAGGCGTAGAGCATCTCGGCCCGCGACAGGCGATCCGCGGCCTTTTCCAGCATGTCCGGATCGAGGGCGCGGTGAACGAGGTAGAGCGCGTTCTGCGCCTTGGTGATCACGTCCGCCGCGACATCCGCCGGCTTCGTGCTCTCGGCCTCCGGGTTGAGGTAGCGCACGCCGACATAGGCAGTTCGGGCCAGATTCACCTTGAAATCGGCAAAGCTCTGGCAACCGAGCCGCCGGCAGAAGCGCGTGACGGTCGGCGGCGAGACCTGCGCGCGCTCGGCAAGCTCGATGATCGAGGCATTGACGGCGAAATCGAACTGGTCGAGCAGGATATCCGCGATGCGTTGCTCGGAGGGCGAAAACTGCCCCGCTTCTTCCTGTAATGTCGCGAAAATATCCACTGCAGCCCCCTCCCCCGCTTCCGAACGCTATTTCGAAGGCTTGCAGGCTATGCAGTCGATCTCGACCTTGCAATCGACCATCATCGACGACTGCACGCAGGCGCGGGCCGGCGGATGCTCGCCGAAATACTGCTGGTAGACCTTGTTGAAGCTCCAGAAGTCGCGGGGATCGTCGAGCCACACGCCGCAGCGCACGACGTGCTCGATGCCGTAACCGGCCTCATGCAGGATGGCGATCAGGTTGGCGATCGCCTTGTGGGTCTGCTCGACGATGCCGCCCCGGACGAGCTCGCCATTTTCCATCGCGACCTGGCCGGAAACGTGCAGCCAGCCATCGGCCTCGACGGCGCGCGCAAAAGGCAGGCGCTGCCCGCCCGCACCGGATTGCTCACTGCCGTAACGCCTGATCGCCATGATTCGCTCTATGCAAATTATTTTCGTCGTTGATTGACAAATCATCATGGAAAACCGATTTTGGCCAGAGGAAATTGGCGTTTGTGAAAAGAATTTAGGAATGACACTCGACCGGGACCCCTACAAGAATCCGTTCGCCGCGTCCGACGCGGCTCGCCACGCGATCTGGGAGATGCTGGTCCCGCGGGATATCGACGCATTCCTTTCCGCCGACTGGTCGATGGTCGCCGGCGACTTCATCGAGGAGGGCTTTCTCGGCGTCAGCGGCAATCGTGAGCCGAACCCGGACCGCTGGTCGCTCGCCTTTCCGACGCTCGCCGCCTATCGCGACGAGTGGCTGCGGCAGGCGCGCGATTTCGCCGGCAAGACCTATGGCGAGGACCCGCGCACGGCGATCTTCCGCACCACCCGGCTCGAAGAGATCGAGATCGCCGGAGAGGCCGCGCTGGTGCGCAAGAAATTCGACGGTGGCATACGAACGACCGACGGCGGTCTCGACGTCATGAAATGGCAGACGCTCTATTACTGCCGTCTGCACGAGGGCCGCTGGAAGATCAGCGGCTTTACGGGTTACCTGCCCTATCCGATGGGGTGAGGCTCTTCTCTCACGACACCAAAGGCCATCGTCTTGCGCATCTTCACCGCCGCCCTCGCAACGGAAACCAACACGTTCTCGCCGATCTGCATTGATCGGCGCGCCTTCGAGGATTCCCTCTACGCCCCTCCGGGCACGCATCCGCAGACGCCGACCCTCTGCACTGCGCCGATCACCGTCGGCCGCAGGGTTGCCGCGGAGAAGGGCTGGACGCTGATCGAAGGGACGGCGGCCTGGGCCGATCCCGCCGGCCTCGTCAACCGCGAGGCCTATGAAGGATTGCGCGACGAGATCCTCGAGCAGTTGCGGGCGGCGATGCCGGTCGACGCCGTCGTGCTCGGCCTGCACGGCGCCATGGTGGCGGCCGGCTACATCGATCCGGAGGGAGATCTTCTCACACGCATCCGCGAGATCACCGGACCGGACGTGCTGCTCTGCGCCGAGCTCGACCCCCACAGCCACCTGACGGCCAAGCGCGTGGCGGCGGCCGACTTCTTCGTCGTGTTCAAGGAATTTCCGCACACGGATTTCGTCGCCCGCGCCGAGGACCTCTGGCGGATCGTCGTCGACACCCTGGAGGGCCGGGTGAAGCCGGTCATGTCGGTCTTCGACTGCCGGATGATCGACGTCTTCCCGACCTCGCGGGAGCCGATGCGTTCCTTCGTCGACAAGCTGACGGCGATCGAGGCGGAAGACGAGGACGTGCTGTCGCTTTCCGTCATCCACGGCTTCATGGCCGGCGACGTGCCGGAACTCGGCACCCGGACGATCGCCGTCACCAATGCGACGCCCGAGAAGGGCGAGCGCCTCGCCCGCAAACTCGGGCTCGAACTCTTTTCGATGCGCGGCACGTTCATGATGCCGCAGATCGACGAGAAGGAGGCCGTGAACCGTGCACTGGCGGCGACGCGCGGGCCGGTCGTCATCGCCGACATGTGGGACAATCCCGGCGGCGGCACGGCGGGTGACGCAACGGTCGTCCTGGAGGAACTCCTCTTGCGCGGCGCAACCGAGGTGGCCGTCGGCATGATCTGGGACCCGATCGCCGTCCAGCTCTGCATGGCGGCCGGCGAAGGCGCGGAAATCCCCTTGCGATTCGGGGCGAAGTCGGCGCCCGGCACCGGCAATCCGATCGACGGGCTCGTCGAGGTGGTGCGTGTCGTGCCGAACGCCGAAATGCGCTTCGGCGAGAGCGTGGCGCCCTTCGGAGACGCCGCACACATCCGCCACGAGGGCATCGACATCGTGCTGAGCAGCGTACGCGTTCAGAGCTATGATCCGTCGCTTTTCACCGCGCTCGGCATCGACCCGACGCGCAAACGCATCCTGGTGATAAAATCGACGAACCACTTCTACGCCGCCTTTTCGAAGATCGCGTCGGAAATCCTCTACTGCTCCGCCGGCTCCCCCTACCCGAACGATCCGGCGACCAATCCCTACCGGCGCGCAAGGCGCGACATATGGCCGATGACGGCCGATCCGCACGGCGCCGAGGTCGCGTGACGCGCGCACTGCACTTGAAACCGGCAGTCGCCGGTCGCCGCGTGGTGTGGTAGCGTCTCGCGCGTGCAGGATCACGGGTGCCTCGCATCGGGAGGAAAAAAGGCATGACATCCAATGATGGACTGCCCAATGTGCGACGTCTGCGCGGCGGTTGCATGTGCGGTGCCGTGACCTACGAGGTCGCGGACAATTTCCTCTACGCGATCAACTGCCACTGTTCGAAGTGCCGGCGGACCACCGGTTCGGCCTTCAAGCCGATCGCCGGCGTCGCAGTCGAGGACTTCGAGGTTACGGCCGGTACGGACAACCTCTTCCGGCACGGCGATCCGGACGGCATCCACGACATGCATTGCCGCACTTGCGGTTCGCTCGTCTATTCCTGGATCGCCGAGCGCGGTACGGTGAAGGTGCACGTGCCGATGGGCACGCTGATGGACGCACCGTCGATCCGGCCGGCGATGCACATCTTCGTCGGCTCGAAGGCGCCCTGGTACGAGATCACCGACGACCTTCCCCAGTATGAGGGTTTTCCGACCTGAGTGAACCGCCCGGGCGTCATTCCGCAGCGGTCACGGCAGCCGGCAGCTCGAGCCTGCGCCAGTCGATGCGTCGCTCGAGCGCGCGCCCCGAGGGATCGAAGAGGTGGCAGTCCGCCGCCATGATGCCGGTCAGGATCGGCTCCTCGGCACGGATCGGCGCCGAGCCCGGCAGGAGCGCGCAATAGGGCTCGCCGGACGGCAGGCTCGCATAGGCGATCGTGTTGATGCCGAGCCGCTCGATCACCGAAGGCACGACGCGGATGGCGAGATCGCCGGCGGCGAGCGTCGTGTGTTCCGGGCGGATGCCGAGCGTCAGCGTCTCGCCGACGAGACCGGCCGAGGCCTCGACGGCGATCGTCGCCGTCTGCCCTTCATAGGAGATCGTGACCCCGTTCTCGCCGACCGCGGTGCAGGTCACGGGCACGAAGTTCATCTTCGGGTTGCCGATAAAGCCGGCGACGAAAAGGTTCTGCGGCTTGTGATAGAGTTCGAGCGGCGCGCCGACCTGGGCCACGTCGCCGGCGTTCAGCACGACGATGCGATCGGCCATGGTCATCGCCTCGACCTGGTCGTGGGTGACGTAGATCATCGTCGCCTTCAGGTCGCGATGCAGCTTGGTGAGCTCGATCCGCATCTCCGAGCGAAGGGCCGCGTCGAGGTTCGAGAGCGGCTCGTCGAACAGGAAGATCTTCGGCTCCCGGACGATCGCCCGGCCGATCGCCACGCGCTGGCGCTGGCCGCCGGAGAGCATGCCCGGTCGCTGCTCCAGCCGCTGTTCGAGCTTCAGGATCGTCGCGACCGCCTCGACCTTCTCGCGGATCATCGCCTCCGGCATCTTTTCGACCCGCAGCGGAAAGGCGATGTTCTCGAAGACCGACATATGCGGATAGAGCGCATAGGACTGGAAGACCATGGCGATGCCGCGTTCGACCGGCGGCCTGTCGTTGACGCGCTCGCCGTCGATGACGATGTCGCCACCGCTGGTGTCGTCGAGCCCGGCGATCATGCGCAGAAGCGTCGACTTTCCGCAGCCGGAGGGACCGACGAAGACGACGAATTCGCCGTTGCCGATCTCGAGCGACACGCCCTTGATGACTTCGAAATGGCCGTAGGACTTGACGACCCGGTTGAGATTAAGCTGACCCACGTCCCTGTTTCTCCACGCTGCCGGCGTCCTTCGTGCGGGTGCCGGCCGTTCCTGCGAAAGCGAGGTCGCGGGCTTTCACCCGCGACCGTCTTGCAGCTTACTTGTACTGGTCGAGTTCGGTTGCGGCCTTCTTCAGGGCATCCGCGGGTTCGGCCTTGCCGGTCACGACCGACTGCACCATCTCGATCATCACGTTCTGGAAGCCGCGATAATCGGTGAAGAGCGGTTCCGGACCGCCATAGGTGATGCCGTCGATCAGCGGCTTCCAGTAAGGATCCTTTGCGACGAATTCGTCCACCTTCGGGCCGGGACGTAGCGGCGTGAGGCCGGCACCGCCCTGCAGCTCGTATTCGCCCTGCGGACCGGGAGAGGTGATGAATTTGGCGAATTCGGTCGCCTTGTCCTCGATGCCCGAGCCCTTGAATACCACGAGACTGTCGGTGATCAGCAAGGTTCCTTCACCCTTGGCCGAAGGCCCGAGCGGCAGAGGTGCGATGCCCCAGTTGATGTCGCGCTCCTTCAGGAGAGCGGCGGCTCCCGAGCCGGACTGAATCATGCCGACCTTGCCGTCGAGGAAGATCGCGCGGATTTCGTTCTGCTCGTAGGCGGTTGCGCCTTCGACGGAATAGGGCGCGATGTCCTTGTAGGCCTGGAGTGCCGCCAGGACTTCCGGGCTGTCGATGACGATCTTGTCGCCGTCGATCACCTTGCCGTTGTTGGTGTAAACCCAATGCATGAACTGGTGCATCGTGTTGTCGAAGGTCTTGGCCGGCAGACCGTAACCGGCGATGCCAGTCTTCTCCTTGATCTGCTTGGCAAAGGCGATCTCTTCCGCCCAGGTCTTCGGCGGGGTTTCCGGATCGAGACCGGCCTGCTTGAAGAGATCCTTGTTCCAGTAGAGGACCTTGGTCGAGAAGGCGATCGGCACGCCCCACTGGGTGTCGTCGAAGGTGACGGTGTCGACGATGTTCGGATAGTAGCTCGCCTTCTCCTCATCGGTCATCGGGACCGGAACGATCATGTCGTTCTCGGCGAATTCCTTGAGCGTGCGCGAGCCGACATAGGCGAGAGCGGCCGGAGAACCGGAGGCGGCGAGCGTCGTCGCCTTGTCCTGGCATTGCGCCCAACCGACGACCTCCGGAACGACCTTGTAGCCGGCGTTCTTTCCTTCCCATTCCTTGATGTATTTCTCGTGGATCGGGTCGATCTTGTCGCCGCAATAGATCCAGCCGATCTCCTGGTCGGCGGCGAGCGACGGCAGTGCCGAACCGGCGAGCAGCGCCAGCGTGCCGGCGAAAATGCAGAAAGTCCTTTTCATCTGTGGTTCCCCTTTTTTGACAGGTTGGTCTTTCGGTATTTCAGATGGCAGGTCGTCTCCTACTTGACGGCGCCGGCGGTGAGCCCGCTCACCAGATAACGCTGCAGGAAGAAGATCACGATCAGCGCCGGCGCTATGCCGACGAAGCTTGCGGCCATCAACTCGTTCCAGACCACCTCCTGGCGCCCGAAATAGGCAAAGAGCCCGATCGGCAGCGGCATGTACTCGGTCTTGGAATTGAAGGTCAGCGCGAAGATGAACTGTTGGGCATAGGCGCCGATGAAGGTGGTGATGGCGACGACGGCGATGCCGGGTGCGGCGAGCGGCAGGACCACCCGCCGGAAGGTGTAGAAATAGCCGGCGCCGTCGACATAGGCGGCCTCTTCGAGCTCTCTCGGGATGCGCATCATGTAGGTCCGCAACAGCCAGATCGCCGTCGGAATGAGGAAGGCCGCGCCGGGGACGATCATCGCGAGATAGGTGTTGAGGACGCCGAAGGAGCGCATCAGCCGGAAGAGCGGGATGAGCAGAACGGCGCCCGAGAACATGTTGACCGCAAGGAAGGCGCCAAGCAACAGGCCCCTGCCCCGGAAATCGAAACGCGCGAAGGCATAGGCGGCCGGGACGACGAGAAGCAGCACGACCAGGGTCGCCACGCCGGAAATGAAGAACGAATTGAAGATGTAGCGGGCAAAGCCGGGAACGCTGACCCACATGGTGCGGTAGGCCTCGAAGGAGCCGTTCTCCGGCCAGAAGCGGTACGGCGAGGAGAAGAGCTGACTGAGCGGCTTCAGCGAAACCAGGAAGCCCTCGACGAAGGGAGCGAGCACGAAGGTGAGGAAGACCGCGATACCGGTATAGATGCCGATGATTTCGTACCACCTGTAGCGGTTGATCATGGAATTGGGCTGTCTCATCGCTTTTCTCCGACGGCAAAGCGGCTGGTGACGCGGAAGTAGGCGATGCAGAAGAGCGAAAGGAAGATGCAGATCAGCACCGCGCGGGCGGCACCCTCCCCGTATTTCTTCGACCCGATCGCCGTGCGGTAGGTGTCGATGATCATCGTCGTCGTTTCGCCGCTCGGGCCGCCCTGGGTCAGGATCCAGATGATGTCGAAGGAATTGAAGGTCGAGATCAGCGAGATCATCGACATGGTGATCATCGCCGGCAGGAGCAGCGGCAGGGTGATGCGGCGGAAGCGGTAGAAGCGGCCGGCACCGTCCGTCCAGGCGGCCTCGTAGAGATCCTGCGGAATGGCCTGGATGGCAGCGAGCATGTAGAGCGTCACCATCGGCACGCCGATCCAGACGTCGGTGAAGATCGTCGCCCAGAAGGCAGTCGAGCCGTGGGCGAGGAAGGCGACCGGTCCGTCGACGAAACCGAAACGCTGCAGGAGGCCCGAAATCATGCCGAACTGGCCGTTGTACATCCAGCCCCACATGAAGATGCCGATCGCCATCGGAACGATCCACGGCGGCATGGTCAATACGCGGAAGATCGCCCGGCCGGGCACCGCGGCATTCAGCATGGTGGCACCGAAGGTGCCGATCACCATCTTGATTGCGACCGAGAAGAAGGTCCAGACGAAGGTCCGCAGGATGACCTCGGCGAAGGTGGCGTTGAAAATCTTGTCGTAGTTCACCCAGCCGACCCAGTTGGTCACGCGCTTTAGCGAAGCGTCCGTGAACGACAGGATCAACGTATCGACGAGCGGATAGGCGACGATCGCCGCGACGTAGAGAACCGCCGGTGCGAGCAGCAACCAGGCAAAGATGATGGCGCTTCGTCTGGCTTGCATGGCGGGCCTCAGGCGGAGCGGGCGGCGAGCGGAGCCTCGCGACCCTGGAGACAAGCGTCGAACTGCGTCCAGACCGGTGCGAGGTCGACCACCTTGCGGCCGAGGCGCGCCTCGTCCATCGCAAGCGCCAGGATGCCGGCTTCGAGGGCATCGATCGCCGAGACCGGCTGCGGACGCCCCTCGTTGACGAAGGCGAGCACGTCGGCCGCCATCTGCTCGTCGGCGCCGTAATGCTGCGATTCTTCGGACGGCGCCGTGTAGGTGTTGGCGACCGTCTTCTCGTTGGTGCGGGCGTCATGGACATTCATGTAGCCGCGGACGAAATCACCTTCGGCCATGCCCTTCGAGCCGATCACGCAGAAGCGGCGGAACTGGTCCGGCACGTTGAGATTGGTGTGGAAGGTCATCGACGCGCCATTCTCGTATTCGACGATTGCGGTCTGGTAGTCGACGATGTCGGCGTCGCTGTCGAAGACCCGGTCCGACCCCATCCAGCCGCTCGGCTTGCGATGATAGACTTCGAGATCGTTGGCGCCGGCCGCTTCCGGCGCGTTCGACGGCACAAAGCTCTTGCGGCCGCCGAAGCTCGCGACGAAGCGCGGGCGCGCACCGACGACGCCGTTGTAGAGGTCGAGGTCGTGACAGCACTTTTCCAGCATGAAACCACCGGCATAGCGCCCGTAGCGACGCCAGTCGCGCATGAAGAAGGCACCGTGATACGGCTCTATGTGCTCGGAGGCCTCAATGGACACGACCTCGCCCAAACGTCCCTCTGCCTGCGCCTTGCACAGATCGCGATAAAGCGGTGAGTAGCGGAGCACGAGGCCGACCAGAAGCCGGTCATGGCCGTATTTCGCCAGCAACGAGGCGAGCGCATAGCTCTCCTCGATCGAAACGACGATCGGCTTCTCCGTGAAGACGGTCAGCCCGGCCTCGAGACCGATGCGGATGTGTTCCAGATGGAGGTGATTCGGCGAGCCGATCATCAGAAGGTCGAATCTCTCGCCCGCGATCAGCGTCTCGGGGCTGGGATAGGAGCGGCTGGGCGAAATGCCGCGCTCTTGCAGCGTCTGCAGACCGGCCGGCGCCGGATCGACATAACCGACGATCTCGAAATCCGGGTCGATCTCACTGAAAATACAACCCAGATAGCCGAGACGGAATCCCAGTCCGATGACGGCGACTTTCATGGCTTCGTTCCCTGTTATGCGTAATTATTTTTCACAGACTGCGTCAGTTTGCGGTATGCGTCAACATCGAAACGGCGCTGCAATGCTCGTTGATGAAATCCATTTTCACGGTTGCCATATCTGCGAGGGCACATCCTCGTCCGCGTGTCCCCGCCTCCGGCACTTTCTCGAAATGGTTAATTTACAATACCAAAGAAAGCCCAATCGTCTACAACATACATCCATTTTTTGTTGGATATCGCCGTAAGTGCCTGATTATCGCGGTGTATTTCTTTCATCAGTGAGAATTTGGTGTCGAATAGCAAAACCATTTGCGGCACAGGTCACTAGTTGGTATTATCTTTATCGCAAGCAACCGGAAGGACGTCAATGACCGCAGAAACAATTTTGGGTTTTGCCGGCAATTGGCACTTGTTCCCCACCCGGCCATGGGGCACACACCGGATATGAGCGAGACACTTCCCCTTGAGCAATTGCAGACGGTTCGTGGTGGCCCTCTTTATGTGCGGCTGAAGAAGATGATCCAGGACGCGGTGTCCTCGGGTCGGTTGAAACATGGCGACGCCCTCCCCGCGGAGCGGGACATCGCCGACGTCGCCCAGATCAGCCGCGTCACCGTCCGCAAGGCGATCGACGACCTTGTCGCCGAGGGTCTTCTGGTAAGACGCAGAGGTTCGGGCACGTTCGTGGTGACGCCGGTGCCGCGGATGCAGCAGCCGCTCAGCCAGCTGACCTCGTTCACGGAAGACATGCGGCGGCGCGGCATGGTGGCGGGATCACGCTGGATCGAACGCGGCCTGTTCTTTCCGACACCGGAGGAAACGATGATGCTCGGACTGGTGGGCGGCGCGCGTGTCGCCCGGCTGATCCGGGTGCGCACGGCGAACGATATGCCGATCGCCTTCGAACGCACGAGCCTGCCCGACGACATCCTGCCGGATCCGAACGCGGTCGAGGATTCCTTGTACAAGCTGCTGCTCTCGCGCGGCTTCCGCCCGATCCGGGCGAACCAGCGGATATCCGCGGTCGTGCTGAAGGACGAAGAGACGGAGATTCTCGGCGTCCCCCCCGGCTCGGCGGCGCTCGCCGTGCAGCGCATCGCCTATCTGGAGAGCGGCCGCGTCATGGAAATGTCGCGCGCCCTCTACCGCAGCGATGCCTACGACCTCGTCGCCGAGCTGACCATCGGCTCCCCCTAGAACACCTGATCCGGACTGACCGATGCCCACCAAAATGAGAGAGGAAATCGACGAGATCCCGGTTGCCGCTGCGCGGCTTCTGGACTGCTCGGCAGACGAAATCGCAGCGGCCGGCCGCGCCCTGCGGGAGCGTGACCCGAGTGTCGTCGTGACCATTGCCCGCGGCTCCTCCGACCATGCGGCCCATTTCCTGAAATACGCGGTCGAACTGGAACTCGGGCTGCCGGTCGCCTCTCTCGGCCCGTCGCTCGCCTCCATCTACGGCGCGCCGCTGAAGCTCCGCCGGGCCGCCGCCTTTGCCGTTTCGCAGTCGGGGGCAAGCCCCGACATCGTCGCCATGGCCGAAGGAAGCCGGGCCGGCGGCGCGCTGACGTTTGCGCTCGTCAACACCGTGCCCTCGCCGCTGTCGCAGGTGGCATCGCTTGCGATCGATATACAGGCAGGTCCCGAGATTGCCGTCGCGGCGACCAAGTCCTTCGTCAATTCCGCCGTCGCCGGGCTCGCGATCATAGCGGCATGGAATGGCAATGCGGACCTCGTCCGCGCCGTCGCCGAACTTCCGGGACACCTCCAGGCCGCGCTCGCCCTCGACTGGACGAGCATGCTCGAACCGCTTTCTGCGACCGATTCGCTCTACATGCTCGGACGGGGACCGACGCTCGCGATCGCGGCCGAGGCGGCGCTGAAATGCAAGGAGACCTGCGAGCTCCATGCCGAAGCCTATTCGTCCGCGGAAGTGCTGCACGGTCCGGTATCGCTGGTCGAACGGGACTTCCCGGTCGTCGCCTTCGCCGCCCGGGACAAGGCGGAGGCATCGATCGCCGGGACGGTCTCGGCGCTCGCCGCCAAGAATGCGGCGTGCTTCATCACGTCCGGCGCCGCCACGAGTGCCCACGCCCTGCCCTTCGTCGCGACGGGCCATCCGCTCACCGACGCCCTGGCACTCATCGTTCCCTACTACGGTTTCATCGAGGCGCTTTCGCGTGCCCGCGGCTTCGATCCCGACAAACCCGCCGCCTTGAAGAAAGTGACCGAGACCAGATGAGCAGTCCACTGTTTGTCACCGCGAACCGCATCTTCGACGGCGAACAATTCCTGACCGACACCGGGCTCATCATCGAGGACGGCAAGGTCACGACCCTCCTTCCGGCGGCCGAGCGCCCGGCGGGCTGCCGGCTTCTCATCCTCGACGACGCGACGGTGGTGCCGGGCTTCGTTGATCTTCAGGTGAACGGCGGCGGTGGCGTACTCTTCAACAACGCGCCGACGCTCGACGGCATCCGCACCATTTGCGATACGCATGCCCGCTTCGGCACGACGGCGCTCATGGTGACGCTGATCACCGACACTGCAGACGTGCGAAGACAAGCAATCAAGGCGGCCGCAGAGGCGGTGGCGAGAGGATTGCGGGGCTATCTCGGGCTCCATTTCGAAGGTCCCCATCTTTCACTCGCCCGCAAGGGCACGCATGACCCGGCGCTCGTTCGTCCGATGGCCGCCGAGGACCTTGCGGCGCTCGTCGCCTGCGGCGACCGGATCGGCCGGGCGATGATCACCGTCGCACCGGAAAGTGTGACACCGGCTCAGGTCGCAACACTGGTCGATGCCGGTTTCAAGGTGAGCCTCGGCCATACCGACTGCAAGGCGGCCGGTATCCCCGCCTACGTCGCCGCCGGCGCAAGCCTGGTCACGCATCTCTTCAACGCAATGAGCCAGCTCGGCAACCGTGAGCCCGGACTCGTCGGCGCCGCTCTCGCCGAGGGCGCGTTACACTGCGGCCTGATCGCCGACGGTTTCCACGTCGACCCGGTGACGATCGGGGTGGCGCTCCGGGCGAAGTGCGGCCCGGGCCGGATCTTCCTCGTCACCGACGCGATGTCCAGCATCGGCAGCGACGAGACTGGTTTCGAGCTCAACGGCCGGCAGGTCTACCGCCGCGACGGGCGCCTGACGCTCGCCGACGGCACGCTGGCCGGCGCCGACATCGACATGCTCTCCAGTGTGCGTTTTGCGCACCGGAGGCTCGATCTGCCGCTCGAAGAGGCACTCCGTATGGCGAGCGCCTACCCGGCGGAAGCGGTCGGGGCGACGTCCAAGGGCCGGCTCGTGCCCGACTGCGACGCCGATTTCGTCGTCCTGTCGCCTGACCTCGACCTCCGTTCCACCTGGATCGGCGGCGAATGCGTCTTCGACGCGACGGCGCCGGCCGGAGCCGACCGATGATCGTCTGTTTCGACATCGGCGGAACGGCCATCAAGGGTGCCGTCGCGACCGGTCCCGACGACATCCGCCAATTTCCGCGCATCCCGACCCCGACTGACGACTTCGACGCGTTCATCGCCGCGCTGCGCACGGTGATCGACGCTGCGGGCGGGCGGCCCGACTGCGTCGCGCTCTCGATCGCCGGCATCATCGATCCGGACACCAGACGCGCCGTTGTCGCCAACATTCCCTGTATCCACGGGCGCACGCTCGCCGCCGATCTCGAGGCGGCGCTGATGCTTCCCGTCGTCGTCGCGAATGACGCCGACTGCTTCGTGCTGGCGGAGGCCGGACTGGGTGCCGGTCGCGGCCACCGGATCGTTTTCGGCGTCATCCTTGGCACCGGCGTCGGCGGCGGTCTCGTCATCGACGGTAAACTCATCAACAGCGACGGCGGCTTTGCCGGCGAATGGGGGCACGGGCCGGTCGCCGCGACCGAGGCCGGCAATCCGCCGGTCCACCTGCCGCGGTTTTCGTGCGGTTGCGGACAGATGGGTTGCATCGACGCAACCTGCAGCGCCCGGGGGCTCGAGAAACTGCATCACCATATCCACGGAACTCGGCTCACGAGCGAGGAGATCATCGAGGCCTGGTCGAAGGGCGATGCGGCAGCCGGACGGACGATAGACGTCTATGTCGATGTGATCGCGAGCCCGCTGGCCCTCGTCGTCAACGTGACCGGCGCGACGATCCTGCCGGTCGGCGGCGGACTTTCGAATGCCCCCAACCTTATCGTCGCCATCGACGATGCTGTGCGCCGACGTATCCTCCGGCGCTTCGTCCATCCGATCGTCGTTGCCGCGGAATGCCGAATGGAACCCGGACTCATCGGCGCGGCGCTGCTCGGACTGGAGACCGCTGCGGCGGCCAAGCGCTAGATTCGCCGCGGCCCGGGCTCGGCGCCATCATTACCGATATTTCATTATGGTTCGTAACTGTGTTGTGCCACACACGGTTGTCGAAGGAGCAGTTATGTTGCGCCCTGCGATTTGATTTCGGTCAATCACTGCGCGCGAAAATTGTCCGATACGAAGAGAGCACATTTCGAGACCGTATGCGATGGGCGGAAGATGAACGACACCGGAGAGAAGCCGGCAGCCGACGCCGGGCAGGCGGAACTGGCAAAACTGCTGGAGAGTTCGCGCAAACGGGGCGGCACGCGATGGCTTTGGCGCGGACTGGCCGTCGCCGCGGTCGCGGGCTTGGGCGTCGGCTATTATCTCTACGGCGGCCAGTCCACGACCTACAGCTACACGACCGCCGAGGCCAAGAAGGGCGACCTCACCGTCATCGTCACGGCGACCGGCTCGATCGAGCCGACGGTGAGCGTCGACGTCTCCAGCGAGCTTTCCGGTACCGTGCGTGAGGTGCTGGTCGACTACAACAGCCCGGTGACGAAGGGCGAGGTGGTCGCGCGGCTCGATACGGCCAAGCTCGAAGCCGACGTGAAGAGTGCCGAGGCAAAGCTCCTGTCGGCGAAGGCGGCGGTCGCCAAGGCGGAGGCCGACCAGAAGTCGGCCAAGGTTTCGCTCGATCGCCTGACGAGCCTCGTCGGCAACCGGGTCTCGACGCAGCAGGACCTCGATTCGGCACGCTACACTTATGAAGCGTCGGTGGCGACCGTCGAGAGCTCGAATGCAGACGTGCTCTCGGCCGAAGCGGCGCTCGATCTCGCCAAGGTCAACCTCGCCAAGGCGACCATCGTCTCGCCGATCGACGGCATCGTGCTCTCGCGCAACGTCGATCCGGGCGCGACTGTTGCGGCTTCCCTGGAGGCGCCGACGCTCTTCACGATTGCCGGCGACCTCAAGGAGATGGAGCTGCAGGTCGATATCGACGAGGCGGATGTCGGTCAGGTGGCGGTCGGCCAGAACGCGACGTTCACGGTCGATGCCTTCACAGACAAGCGCTTTCCGGCGGAAATCACCGAAATCCGCTATGCCTCGGAGACGGTCAACGACGTCGTTACCTATATGGGCATCCTGAAGGTTCACAACGACGAGATGCTGCTGCGGCAGGGGATGACCGCGACCGCCGACATCGTCGTGCAGTCGATCGAGGGCGCACTCCTGATCCCGAATGCCGCACTCCGCTACACGCCACCGGAGACGTTGACCGCTGGAAAAAGCGGTAGCAGCGGCGTTTTCAGCATGTTCCGGCCACCGCGGATGGGCTCGCTGACCACAGCCGAGCCACAGGGTAGCGAGCGCGCGATCTGGGTGATGCGCGATGGTGTCCCGACCGCCGTCAATATCGAAATCGGCGCCAGCGACGGCCAGAATACGGTCGTGACCAAGGGAGAGATCGCCGAGGGCGAGCTGGTGATCACCGATGCAACGGCCAAGAGCGGCTAAGCGGAGAGTGCGATGGCGACGCCTCCCCTCATCGAATTCCGGCAGGTCACCAAGCTCTACGGGACCGGCGAAGCGACGATCCGTGCGCTCGACCGTGTCGACCTGACGATCGAAAAGCACGAATTCGTCGCAATCATGGGGCCTTCCGGATCTGGCAAGTCGACAGCGATGAACATCCTCGGCTGCCTCGACGTGCCGAGCTCGGGGCACTACCTGTTCCAGGGGATCGACACCACCGCCTTCGACCGTGGCCAGCACACGCTGCTGCGGCGCTACATGCTCGGCTTCGTCTTTCAGGGGTTCAACCTGCTCGCCCGGACCTCGGCGCTCGAGAACGTCGAGCTGCCGCTCGTCTATCGCGGCATGGAGGCCCGCGAGCGGCGCAAGCTTGCCGAGATCGCATTGCAACAGGTGGGGCTCGCCGGTCGCGAGCACCACACGACCCAGGAACTTTCCGGCGGCCAGCAGCAGCGCGTCGCGATCGCCCGCGCGATCGTCACCAGCCCGGCCGTGCTGCTCGCCGACGAACCGACCGGCAATCTCGACACCAAGACCAGCCGGGAGATCATGGAACTGATCACCGGGCTCAACCGCGAGCACGGCATTACGGTGATCATGGTGACCCATGAGGAGGACATCGCCGCCTATGCCGGTCGCCATCTGCGCTTCGTCGACGGCCGGCTCGACCATGACAGCGCAAACAGCGGAGCCGCGGCCCATGTTCTATGAGACCGTCAAGCTCGCGCTGCGGGCGATCAGCCGCAACCTTCTGCGATCGTTTCTGACGGTGCTCGGCGTCGTCATCGGCGTCGCTGCGGTGATCGCCATGGTGACCATCGGCAACGGCACGACCGCGCAGGTCACGGCCGAGATTTCCAAGCTCGGCACCAATCTGCTCTTCGTCCGGCCGGGGCAGTTCGGACCGGGTCGCGCCAGCACGACTGCCAAGAGCTTCACGACGCGGGACGTCGAGGCGATCCGCGAACAAATCAACGGATTGCAGGCGGTCGCCCCGGTCAACCAGTCGAGTCAGGTCGCGATCTTCGGAGGGGAGAATCACACGACCACCGTCGTCGGCACCATCAGCGACTATTTCACCGCGATGGACTGGAGTTTCACCTCGGGACGGGCATTCCTCCCGACCGAGGAGCGCGGCGGCCAGGCGGTCTGCGTGATCGGCAATACCGTGCGCTCGGAACTCTTTGGTTCGACGCCCGCGCTCGAACAGAAGATCCGGGTCGCGTCCGTGTCGTGCGAAGTGGTCGGCGTCCTCAAGAAGAAGGGCCAGAGCGGCATGGGCACAGACCAGGACGACATCGTCGTCATGCCGATCAAGGTCTTCCAGCGACGCATCGGCGGCAATACCGATGTCTCGAGCATCACGCTGTCAGCCCGCGACGGCGTGTCGACAGCCAAGGTACAAGCGGATGTCGAACGGTTGTTGCGGGAACGGCGCAAGATCATCGCGGGCCGCGAGGACGATTTCTCCGTCAACGACATGGCGCAGATGGCTTCGACGCTCACCGGCACAACGACGCTGATGACGGGACTTCTCGGTGCGGTCGCCGCCGTCAGCCTGCTGGTCGGCGGCATCGGCATCATGAACATCATGCTGGTCTCGGTCACCGAGCGCACGCGCGAAATCGGCATCCGGCTCGCGATCGGGGCCTTGGAAAAGCAGGTGTTGCTGCAGTTCCTGGTCGAGGCAGTCGCGCTGTCGCTTTCCGGCGGCATCATTGGAATCCTGCTCGGCCTCGGTCTCGCCTACGGCGCCGTCGTCCTGCTCAACGTGCCCTTCGTCACCAGCCCGGCCGTGATCGCCCTCGCCTTCGTCTTCTCGGCGGCGATCGGCATGATCTTCGGCTACTTCCCCGCCCGCCGCGCCGCGCAGATGAACCCGATCGAGGCGCTCAGGCACGAGTAGCGTCGCGGGCGGACAAGCAGATCAGCCCCTCTTAAGCACACGTTCAATGAACGAACGGACGGACGTGCGGAGTGGTCGTGACGATGCTTGCGTTTTCGTCCCTCGCCCGGCTTGCTGCTCCCTGTCCAGCCGATTGAGTTCGGCAACGTCGTGCTGCAGGACCAGACCGGTGAGGATCGGATGATCCCAGATGGTCGCGCCCGCGGGCGCCCGCAATGGCGCGTAGTCGACGGGAAAGGCCTCCACCAGTCTATCTTCGTCGAGGCGCCTCGGTTCCCAGGCGGCATCGATCGCACGCATCAAATCCGTCCAGTCCGTCTCCCGATCCGTGGGCTGGCCGTAGACCGGCACGCGCGCCATACCCAGGCCCCCGTAGAGATCGACGACGCGCAAATCCAGTCCGCAGTCTTCCGACAGTTGTACTTCCGACAAACCCGAGAAGCGCAGATCGGTGGCGAAATGCAGACAGGGAATGCCGTAACTTTCCGCAAACACCATTCCGTGCAGGCTGGTCGAAACGATCCTCTCGCAGGCGAGAATGGTGTCGATCTTTTCCTTTATTGCCTGCACCCCAATAGGCGAGACGGTGTTGATCAGACAGATATCCTGCTTCAATTCGTCGGGAATGCGGTAGCGCGCCAGCGTCTCGCGGATGTGGGCCTCGGCCTCGCGGTCCGTGAGCTCGGAAAGATGTACGATCACTCCGAGCTTCCACTTCTTCTCGATTGGCGGAGCATAGAAGCGTGGCAGCAACCAGACCGGATCGCCGTAGACACCGCTGGGCGGCCTCCCGCCCGTCAGCAGGCGTTCGGATACCGGACCGCGGGTCGCGAGCACGCGGAAATCCGACCCCGGCGGAACCGTGAACGGCACGCGCTCCCCGCTGCGCGCGGCAGGGTTTACCCATGGCGAACATCCGGTTCCCCAGAACCAGACCTCGCCGCCTGAAAATCCATGTCCTATCGTCCCCACGCAAGCCATGCGCGGGCTTGCCGACTTGGAGGGGCGACGCCGGACGTCCCTGCCGGACAGCAGGGCAACCATCACCGGGCTGAGAGCATCGCCGATATTCAAGTAGTCCATGCTCGCGGTCGAGCCGGCCCAGGCGAGCGGCACATATCCCTCGGACCGAACGAAAGCCGCCAGTTTGCTGTTCTTCATGTCGCGCGCCTCTCCATGATCTCCGCCGAGCAGAGCTTTCGCCTAGCACGACATCGCCGGCCACGAAAGTGATCGCGTCCGTTCCCGACCGGAGATCTTCTCGACATTGGGTAGCATGCCTGAGATCGGACGAAAAAGGGGCGGTCAAAGCCGCCCCTCTTCGTGTTCTCCTGTGCTGTCGCTCAGAGCGCCGGGAGGGCCGGACGGTTGGCGAGCGCCGTCTCGATGATCTTGGTGACGCGGGCGCGATGCTCGCCGGACAGCGGCAGGCGCGGCTCGCGGACGCGGTCGTTGGAACCGATGGCGAAGACCTCCGCGAGCTTGATCTGCTGGACGAGGAAGGTCGAGACGTCGAGATCGAGCAGCGGACGGAACCAGCGGTAGATCGCGCGCGCCTCCTCGTATCGGCCGGCCTTGGCCAGCTTGTAGATCGCGACCGTCTCCTTCGGGAAGGCGACCACCAGGCCGGCGACCCAGCCATCCGCCCCCATCATCAGGCTTTCGAGCGCCAGATTGTCGACGCCGGTGAAGACGTCGAAGCGGTTTCCGAAGGCGTTGAAGACCTCGGTGACGCGGCGGATGTCATCGGTCGATTCCTTCATCGCCACGACCAGGTCGTCCTTCGCCAGTTCCTCGAACATCGGAATGGTGACGTCGACACCGTAGCCGACCGGATTGTTGTAGACCATGACCGGACGCTCGCCGGCGACAGCGACGGCGCGGATGTGGTTGATCGTTTCGGCCGGCGCCGACTTGTAAGGCACTCCCGGCAGGACCATGAAGCCGTCGGCTCCGGCCTTGGTGGCGGCGACGGCCGCTGCCTTGCCACGACGCGTGGCGCTTTCGCAGACCGTCATCAGAACCGGCTTGCCACGGGAAACCGATTTCGCGATCTTCAGGATCTCGATCTTTTCTTCCGGATCCAGCGTCATGTTCTCGCCGAGCGAGCCGCAAACGATCATACCGTCTACGTCCGCCTCGAATTGCAGCGCAAAGCAGCGCTCCATCTCGGCGTGGTCAAGCGCGCCGTCTTCCTTGAACTTGGTCGTTACCGCGGGAAATACACCCTTCCACATGTGGAGCTCCTTTGCTGATATATCAGTGGAGCTTGCCATCGCGAATGCGACATGTCAATATCTGATATATCAGAAAGGATACTCAATGCCGAAACAAGCTGGATCGCTGAGCCATCTCGCCTATCTCGCCCTCGAGCGCGAGATCGTGACGCTGAAGCTCAGGCCCGGCGCCAGGGTAACCGAGAAGGAACTGATCGACCTCGCCGGGCACGGGCGTACACCCGTGCGCGAGGCCATCCAGAAGCTCGAATGGCAGGGGCTGATCGAGGTGAAGCCGCGGGTCGGCCTGCTCGTCACCGAAATCCACCCGGAGGACCACAAGGACATCATGGCGGTGCGGCATCAACTCGAACCGCTCGCCGCCTCCCTCGTCGCCACGAGCGCCGACGCGGAACAGCGGGAGGGACTGCTCTCCTGCGCCCAGGCCATGACCGGGGCCGCCATCGCCGGCGACTTCGAAGGCTTTCTTTCGGCCGACAAGCAGTTCGACGAGATTGTCGAGGAGGCCTGCCCCAACCGTTTCCTGATCGCGGCACTCGCGCCGCTACAGACGCATTCGCGCCGGCTGTGGTTCGCGCGGGCGACCCCGGAGAAGATGGACCGGTCCGTCGCATTCCATGTCAGCGTCATCCGGGCGATCCACAAGGGCGACGCTACCGAAGCGCAAACGGCGATGGCAGCGCTGATCTCCCACCTTGCGGGCGCCTGAGTTCGCCCGCATCGACAGGGTTCAAACGAAAAGCGCCCGGAGACTCGGGCGTTTCATAACGTTCTGAACAAGAGAGAACGGTCACCCGACGAAGGCGCGCTCGATGACGAATTCCGCCGGCTTGCTGTTGGCCCCTTCGGTGAGGCCGGCTTTCTCCAGCAGCGCCTTGGTGTCCTTCAGCATGTCCGCCGAACCGCAGATCATCCCGCGGTCGACGGCCGGGTCCAGCGGCGGCACGCCGAGATCGGCAAACAGCTTGCCGTTTTCGATGAGGTCGGTGATGCGGCCGCGGAAGGGATAATCCTCACGGGTAACCGTCGCGTAGTGCCTGAGCTTGTCGCCAACGATTTCGGCCAGGAACTCGTGATTGCGGATTTCTTCCATCAGGTCGAAACCGTATTTCAGCTCCGCGACTTCCCGGCAGGTGTGGGTGAGGACGACTTCCTCGAACTTCTCGTAGGTCTCCGGATCGCGGATGAGGCTTGCAAAGGGTGCGATGCCGGTGCCGGTCGAGAACATGTAGAGCCGCTTGCCGGGGGTGAGCGCGTCGAGCACCAGCGTCCCCGTCGGCTTCTTGCGCATCAGCACCTTGTCGCCCGGCTGGATGCGCTGCAGATGCTGGGTAAGCGGACCATCGGGAACCTTGATCGAGAAGAATTCGAGCTCTTCATCCCAGGAAGGGCTCGCGATCGAGTAGGCGCGGTAGATCGGCTTGCCGTCGACGACGAGCCCGATCATCGCGAATTCGCCCGAGCGGAAGCGGAAGCCCGCGGGACGCGTCATCCGGAACCGGAACAGCCGGTCGGTATAATGGGTCACGCTGAGCACGGTCTCGGCATAGACGCCTTCCGGCACGATCAATTCCGCGGACTTGGTCATCACTGGAGCATTCATGCTGTGTCGCTTCCTGTTTCGTCTCTCTGTCGGCCACCGGGGCCATATACCCTATGCGCTGCGGCTGCGAAACCGGGCATTCCGTCACGGTCGCCCGAACTTTTTTGCGACCGTATGCCTCGCCTCGACGACCGCGACCTTGATCACAGTCAAATCGTCGGCGCTAATATAGTGATTTCGTGATATCTTATCCACCCGCGCGGCTCGTCCGCCGCCAGCTGTAGCCGCCGGGCACCGTCGTCGCCCGCGCGGCCGGCTGATAGTGGTCGACGATACCGGGCAACCGCCCCTCCGCAAGCCTCCGCCTCGCGACCTCGTTGGTCACGGCGAAACTGTCGAACCCCGCCCGGAGCATCAGCGGAATCGGATCGATCAGAATGTCTCCGACCGCGCGCATCTCGCCGGTGTAGCCGAGGCGGCCGCGCAGGATGGATGCGTGACTGAAGGCGCGCCCGTCGCCGAAGGCGGGAAAGGCAAGCGCCACCAGCGCGATCCTGTCGAGATGGGGCGCGAGCTTCGTGACGTCGTCGGCCGGCGCGATCAGCACGCCGAAGCCGCCTTCATTGCTCTCCTCGACCTTTTCGAGGAAGGCAGCGAGAGCGAGCACAGGCATCTCGCCCTCGCCTGCCTTGCGCTCGTCCGTCTCGATCACCCAGGGGTCGTTGTCGACGAAGCCGGTCTCATTCCAAATGCTGGTCATCAGTTTTTCCTCACGCGGCTTCCGCCGCTTCCCCGTACAGGGCATCCTTGAACGGCTGCGGGCCGACGCGGCGATAGGCGTCGAGGAAGGTCTCCTCGCGCGAAAGCCGCAGACCCAGATAGGTGTCGACGATGGTTTCCACCGCGTCGGTCACCTTCTCCGGCTCGAAGCCGCGGCCGATGATCTCGCCGATCGAGGCATTCTCGTCGCCCGAACCACCGAGGGTGATCTGGTAGAGCTCGGCACCCTTCTTTTCCACACCCAGCAGGCCGATATGGCCGACATGGTGGTGGCCGCAGGCATTGATGCAACCGGAAATCTTGATCTTCAGCGCACCGATCTCCTCCTGCCGTTCGGCAGAGGCGAAGCGCCTGGAGATTTCCTGGGCAACGGGGATCGAGCGGGCATTCGCCAGCGCGCAGTAGTCGAGACCCGGGCACGCGATGATGTCGGTGATCAGCCCCGCATTGGCGGTCGCAAGACCGGTCTCCACCAGAGCGGCGTAGACGGCCGGCAGGTCGGCAAGCGCGACATGCGGCAGAACGAGGTTCTGCTCGTGGCTCACCCGGATCTCGTCGAAGGCGTAGCGTTCGGCAATGTCGGCGACCGCGTCCATCTGCTCGGCGCTCGCGTCCCCCGGCGTCCCGCCGATCGGCTTCAGCGAGATCGTCACCATGCCGTAGTCGGGATGCTTGTGGGGCGCGACATTGCGGCCGACCCAGGCCGCAAAGGCCGGATCGGCTTTCTTGGCGCGGGCGAGATCGGTCCAGCCTTCCGGGCGCTCGGCGAGCGCCGGCAGCGCGAAATACCGCTCGATCGCGCGGATGTCGGCGTCCGGCAGCTTCAGCTCGCCGTCACGGATTGTCGCAAATTCGGCCTCGACCTGCCGCGTCAGTTCCTCGACGCCGGTTTCATGGACGAGGATCTTGATGCGCGCCTTGTACTTGTTGTCGCGCCGGCCGTGGAGATTGTAGACGCGCACGATCGCCGTCACGTAGGAGAGCAGGTCCTCCTCCGGCAGAAAATCGCGGATCTTCTTGGCGAGGAGCGGCGTGCGCCCCTGCCCGCCGCCGACATAGACGGCAAAGCCGAGCGCGCCATCCTCGCCCTTCTTCAGATGCAGGCCGATGTCGTGCACCTGGATCGCCGCGCGGTCGCTCGGCGCGCCGGTGACAGCGATCTTGAACTTGCGCGGCAGGAAGGAGAATTCCGGATGGACGGAGGACCACTGACGCAGGATTTCGGCATAGGGACGCGGATCGGCGACTTCATCCGCAGCGGCGCCGGCGAAATGGTCGGCCGTCACGTTGCGGATGCAGTTGCCCGACGTCTGGATCGCATGCATCTCGACACTGGCGAGTTCGGCCAGGATGTCCGGGGTATCGACGAGCCGCGGCCAGTTGTACTGGATGTTCTGCCGCGTCGTGAAATGGCCGTAGCCGCGGTCATAACGCCGCGCGATATGGGCGAGCATGCGCATCTGGCGCGAATTCAGCGTCCCGTAGGGAATGGCGACCCGCAGCATATAGGCGTGCAGCTGCAGATAGACGCCGTTCATCAGGCGCAGCGGCCGGAACGCATCCTCGGCGATCTCGCCGTTCAGCCGGCGCGCGACCTGGTCGCGAAACTGCTCGACGCGGGCCGAAACGAAGGCGTGATCGAATTCATCGTAGCGGTACATGAGGCTCCTCAGGCGGCAATGAAGTCGGGATCGGCAAAACCGTGGCCGTCCGCATAGGCAATGGTGGGACCGAGCGCGCGGATGCGCTCGCGCAGGCGCTTCGGCCGCAGGACGCCGCCCTGCTCCTCGACGTCGACGACATTGACGTCGAGAACGAGGTTGCTCGCAAAGGCGCTACGGCCGGCGGCCTCCAGCGCCTCGACGGCCTCCGGATGGCGGGCAACGAACGCCTCCTGCAGGTTCTCGGTCCACTGGCCGTTCGCGTCGAGCCAGACGGCGATCCCGTCGCCGAGGCGATTTGCGGTTAGTACTTTCTCTGCCATGTCAGATCCTCACGAGTGTGGCGCGGCGGGCAACCTTGCCGCGCAGCGGTTCGGAACGGTCGAAATTCGCGCCGGCGACGGCGTCGCCGATGATTACCATCACCGGACCCTCGAGTTCGGTGCGCTTCTCAAGGTCCGGCAGTTCCCGCAGCGTGCCGTGCAGCAGACGGCGCTCGTCGCGGCCGGCATTCTCGACAACGGCGACGGTCGTATCGTCGGCGAGACCGGCCGCCATCAGGCGCGCGGCGACCGAAGCAGCCACGGTGCGGCCCATATAGACGGCAACGGTCGCGCCGGAAAGGGCAAGCCGCGCCCAGTCGGGCAACGCCTCGCCGTTCAGATCGTGGCCGGTCGTGAAGACCAGCGACGAGGCGACACCGCGCAGCGTCAGCGGCAGCTCGAAATCGGCAGCGGCGGCGAAGGCGGCGGTGATGCCCGGCACGACTTCATAAGGAATGCCGGCATCGCGCAGCGCCGCCATTTCCTCACCGGCGCGCCCGAAGACCAGCGGATCGCCGGACTTCAGCCGAACCACACGCTTGCCGGCGCGGCCAAGAGCGACGAGCAGTGCGTTGATCTCGTCCTGCGACTTGGTATGGCAACCCTTGCGCTTGCCGACGGAAATGCGCTCGGCATCGCGCCGGCCCATATCGACCACGGCCTGCGGCACCAGTGCGTCGTAGACGATGGTGTCGGCCTCCATCAGCAGCCGATGGGCGCGCAATGTCAGAAGATCCTCAGCCCCCGGTCCGGCGCCGACCAGGAAGATCCGGCCCGGCTCGGCGGAGGAATTGCCCCGCATCAGCCGGACAGCGTTGCGGCGGGCGCCTGCGACATCGCCCTTTTCCACGGCCGCTGCGACATCGCCGCGGAAGAACCGACGCCAGAAGGCCCGGCGCGCGGAACCGCGCGGAACCGTCCGGTCGACCGCGGCGCGGCAATCTTCGGCGAGGCGCGCGAGTCGTCCGAGCGTCTTCGGCAGCCGGCGGTCGATCTCGGCGCGAATCATCTGGGAGAGTACCGGCCCCGCCCCTTCCGTGCCGATCGCGACGGCAATCGGGGCACGGTTGACGAGTGCCGGCGTGAAGAAGTCGCAATGCTCGGGCTGGTCGACGGCATTCGCCGGTATGTTGCGGCTGCGGGCGGCGGCAACGATGGCGCGGTCGGTCGCAGCGTCACCCGTCGCCGCAAAAACGAGGACAGCGTCCTCGACCTGGGACGCGGCAAAGGGTTCGCGGCGAATCTCGAAGCCCGCGGCGGAGAGGAATTCCGCGTAATCGGCGCGCGGCCGGTCGGCATAGGCGATGACGCGGGCCGAGGTGTTCTTGATGAGCCTCGCCTTGGCAAACGCTTCCGCCCCGTTGCCGAATACGGCGACGACGGCACCCGCCACCTTGAAGAAGGCGGGAAAGACGGAAAGCTGGTGCTCGTTTGCAGCCATAACTCGACCCTGTTGCAGACTGGCCCAATATCGCCGTTCGCGGCAATGGTTTGAAGAAACAGGAATCCGACCGGAATGGCGGAGGGACATTTCTTTCCCAAGCATCCGCCAAATGCGAGCAAATCTCACCGGCGCCGCCGGCGAGGCACTTCCGCGATTGTCGTTTTGACTTTTGCCGCCCGGGCGGCCAAGGATAGCCCGGACAACAACAGGAACAACGCCTTGACCACCGCAACGTCCGTCCCCGCCGCACGCCTTCTCGACGTCATAGAGCACGACATCCTGCCGCTTACCGCCCGCGGGGTCGCCGCCGGCAACAAGGTGTTCGGCGCGGCCGTGCTCAGGAAATCCGATCTCTCGCTTGTTCTCGCCGAAACCAACAACGAGACCGAGAACCCGCTCTGGCACGGCGAAGTCCACGCACTGAAGAGGTTCTATGAGCTTGCCGAACGGCCGGACACACGCGACCTGGTCTTCCTGTCGACCCACGAGCCCTGCACCATGTGTATGTCGGCGATCACCTGGGCGGGTTTCGACAACTTCTATTATTTCTTCAGCCACGAGGACAGCCGCGACGCCTTCGCCATCCCGCACGATCTCAAGATCCTGAAGGAGGTGTTCGGACTCGAGCCGGGCGGGTATCGCAGGACGAATGCATTCTGGCGCTCGCACTGGATCGCCGAGCTCATCGCGACGGCGCCGGATGCCGAGCGCGCCGCCCTCGTCGAACAGTCGTCCCGCATCAAGGCGACCTATGCCCGGCTTTCCGAGCGCTACCAGTCGACGAAGGACGACAATTCCATTCCGCTCAACTGACCCGCAGTATCAGCGAAAGGAGGACGGCCGCCATGGCCATGATCGACCACATCTCGCTTCCGACGACCGACCTCGACCGCGCCCGGCGCTTCTACACGGCCGCATTCGCCCCGCTCGGGGCCGTCGAATGTGCCGTCACGGAGACATCCGCCGGCTGGGCCGTCGACGGCTCGGACGACTTCTATGTCGGCCTGGTGGACGTGCCGACACTCGTGAACCATCCGAGGACGCATTACGCGCTCCAGGCGCCGTCGCGCGCGGCGGTCGATGCCTTTCATGCGGCGGCGCTGGCCAACGGCGGGACCGACGACGGTGCGCCGGGCCTCCGGCCGCAATACCATCCCCACTATTACGCGGCCTTCGTCATCGATCCGGATGGACGCCGCATCGAGGCGGTTTGCCACCGCGCTCCGGACTAACCGAAAGAAGAATCATGCAAGCTTCCAAGGACATCAACCGCCTCATCGAGATCATGGCGGCGCTGCGCAACCCCGAGACCGGGTGCCCCTGGGACATCGTCCAGACCTTCGAGACGATCAAACCCTACACGATCGAGGAGGCTTACGAGGTCGCCGACGCGATCGAGCGCAACGATCCCGACGATCTCTGCGAGGAACTCGGCGACCTGCTGCTGCAGGTGGTGTTCCATGCGCGGATCGCGGAGGAAGCCGGTCTCTTTTCCTTCGGCGACGTCGTCGAGGCGATCACCCGGAAGATGATCCGCCGCCATCCGCATGTCTTCGCCGTCTCGGACGCGGCGACCGCGCAAGCGGTGAAGGTGCAGTGGGACGCGATCAAGGCCGAGGAGAAGGCCGAGCGGAGCGAAAAGCGCCGCAGCCGCGGCGTTGCCGACGAGCATCATGACGGCCACCTCGGCACGGTGCAGCGCTCGTTTCCGGCGCTGACGGAGGCGATCAAGCTGCAGGAACGGGCGGCGAAGGTCGGCTTCGACTGGTCCGAGGCCGCCCCCATCCTCGACAAGATCGAGGAGGAGATCGGCGAGTTGCGCGAGGCGCTCGCCGAGGGCCGGCAGGAGAAGATCACCGACGAACTCGGTGATCTGATCTTCGCCCTCGTCAATATCGGCCGGCATGTCGGCGCCGATCCGGAGCAGGCGCTCCGCGGAACGAATACGAAGTTCAGGCGTAGATTCCAATATATAGAGAGAAATCTTGAAGCGTCCGGCGAAACGCTGGACGGCGCCTCGCTGGAGCGGATGGAGGCGCTTTGGCAGGCGGCGAAGGGCAAATGATTTCCTTTTCTACTCCGTCCATACCGCGGAGCGCACGAAAACGATGAACGCCCTCAGAGGTGGCGGCACGAGCCGGCGGCCGGGATAATAGAGAAACGGTCCGGAGAACGATTGCCACCAGGTTTCCAGTACCGGTTCGAGATCGCCGCTGACGCGGCACCATATGGCCGGCGGGCCTGGTTGATCAGTCCCCCCGCCGGTTTCACTTGCCATGGCACAGTAGATCCCGCGAGCGCCGAGAAATACCCAAAAATGTTCAGATTTGTTCTTTGCTCAGCGGCAAATCTTCACAGTTCGTAAACCGCATCGGGCGAAAATTAGCCCCGTAGAAATCAGAGGGGCACCGGCGCACCCACCTTTGAAGTCAACCATCGGGAGCGCCTTTCGGAGATGCAAATGCTGGGTTTTGGTAGTGGATCGGAAGCAAGGGCCGTTCTGGAGGCGATGAGCCGCTCCCAGGCGATCATCGAGTTCAAGCTGGATGGGACCATCATCACAGCCAACGAGAATTTCTGTAAGGCGCTCGGCTATGCGCTTTCCGAGATCGTCGGCCAGCACCACCGGATGTTCGTCGATCCGTCCGAGGTGAACAGTCCCGCCTACCGTGAATTCTGGGCGAAGCTGGGAGCCGGCGAGTTCGATCAGCGCCAGTACAAGCGCATCGGCAAGGGCGGTCGCGAAATCTGGATCGAGGCGTCCTACAATCCGGTGTTCCGTAACGGCAAGCCCTACAAGGTCGTGAAGTTTGCGACCGACGTTACCGGCCAGAAGCTGAAGGCGGCCGAAGATGCCGGAAAGCTCGATGCGATCTCGCGGGCACAGGCCGTCATCGAATTCACGCCGAAGGGCGAAATCCTGTTTGCCAACGAAAACTTCCTGCGGACGCTCGGCTATACGATGGACGAGATCCGCGGCAAGCATCACGCGATGTTTTGCGACGGCGCCTATACCGCCAGCGAGGCCTACAGGACCTTCTGGAGCACGCTTGCTTCCGGCGAGTTCGTCGCGGACGAATTCCTCCGCGTCGGCAAAGGCGGCCGGAAGGTCTACATCCAGGCTTCCTACAATCCGATCTTCGACATGAACGGCAAGGTCTTCAAGGTCGTCAAGTTCGCGACCGACGTCACCCGGCGGGTGGACAACGTCGACCAGCTCGCACGGGCCCTGAACGCACTTGCCGAAGGGGATCTCACCCAGTCGCTCAACGAGCCCTTCCTGCCGACGCTCGAGAAGCTGCGCATCGACTTCAACGGCGCCTCGACGAAGCTGCGCAGCACCATGCACACGATCTCCGAGAATGCCGGCGCGATTGCCGCCGCCTCGCAACAGATTCAGTCGGCCTCGAACGATCTTTCCAAGCGGACCGAGCAGCAGGCCGCGTCGGTGGAGGAAACCGCCGCCGCGCTGGAGCAGATCACCACCACCGTCGCGGACTCCAGCCACAGGGCGCAGGAGGCCGGCGAACTCGTGCGGCGGACCAAGGACAATGCCGAACGCTCCGGCGGCGTCGTCGGCCAGGCCGTGGCGGCCATGGGCAAGATCGAGCAGTCTGCGGGCGAGATCGCCAGCATCATCGGCGTCATCGACGAGATCGCCTTCCAGACCAATCTCCTGGCACTGAACGCAGGTGTCGAGGCGGCGCGTGCCGGTGACGCGGGCAAAGGCTTTGCCGTCGTCGCTCAGGAGGTCCGCGAGCTCGCCCAGCGCTCGGCCAAGGCGGCGAAGGAAATCAAGGAGCTGATCAGCGCCTCCAACGAGCACGTGAAGAGCGGCGTCACGCTCGTCGGCGACACCGGCCGCGCGCTGCAGGAGATCGTCGGCCAGGTCCTCCGGGTCGACGACAATGTCGGCGCCATCGTCGAGGCATCGAAGGAACAGGCGACTGGCCTCAAGGAGATCAACTCCGCCGTCAACAGCATGGACCAGGGCACACAGCAGAACGCCGCCATGGTGGAAGAGACGACGGCCGCCGCCCACAGCCTCGCCCGCGAAGCCGAGCAGCTCTTCCAGATGCTTTCGCAGTTCAACATCGGCGGATCGGCGGGCGTTCGCCGCTCCGCGCCGGTCTCCGCCGCGGCCACGTCGAAGCCCGTCCCCTCGCCAGCCCGTCAGATGGCGGCGAAGGTCGCCGGAGCCTTCAACGGCAACGCAGCACTCAAGGACGACAGCTGGGAGGAATTCTGAGCGGCGCGCCTTCTCGTGACACGTTGATTGACCTGCACAGCTTGACCTAGGAGACCACCCGCCCACCGCGGGTGGTCTTTCTCGTTCGGTGAACGGCTCTTCCGGCAGATGGCCTCGAAGAGCCGAGGCTCGTCACCGCTCCTGCAGCCCCTTGCCGGCGAGTATCCTGTCTCGACTCTTCTCGATCCGCGACACACGTGTCGAAGATTGCTTCGGCTGGGCGAAATGCAGCGCATAGCCGCGCTTGCGACCGGGAGTCAGCGCCTCGAACGCCTCCTGCAGTTCCGGGTCCTCCTCCAGCGCGGCGAGAAGCTCTTCGGGGTAGACGATATCGTCCTTCGGCAGGTCGACCTTCGCGCCCGCCTTTTCGAGTTCGATTGCCTCGCGGACATAGTCCCGGATCGTCGTCTCGAGCGCCTCGATCTGGTCGAGGCCGGTGAACCTGAACATGCGCACGGCGCGGGAATTGTCGCCGGGGGCGACGAGCAGGCCTTCCGGATCCTTGAGCAGCACGCCCTTGAAGAAGCCGAGCGCGGCGTTCTCCTTGAAGCCCCAGATGACGGCGACATTGCCGCCGTCAAAGGTGTAACAGGGCCCGCGCCACTTGAATTCTTCCGTGAGCCCGCAATCGAGCAGGATCGCCCTCAGCGCCCGCAGTTCCCCGGGCCATGCCTTGGCCTCTGAGAAGAAGGCCTCGATCCTTGCGGCATCGTCATGCATCTGCAACTCCTATCGTCGTTACGGAAGCAAAGTGCCCCTCACCGTTCCCAGTCTTCCTTGTCACGCTTGCGGTCATTGCCGAGCTTGCGTTCGAGCTCGATTGCCTGGCGCTCGGTGAGCCGCAGGTCGAGGCTGACGGAACCGTCCTCGCGGTCCTCGCGGCCATCGACGACTGCGTTCTCGTAGGCCCAGGAGATCAGCGCCTGCTTGTCGGACGGGATGATCACCGTGGTTTCGGTGAGCACGCCCGAGAGCCGCTCGGAAATCACCGCCATCAGCCGGTCGACGCCCTCTCCGCTGATCGCCGAAACGGGGATGACGTTGGCGCGCGAGGCGGCCTTTTGCAGGATCGCGTCGTGGCTTTCCGGCTCCAGCCGGTCGATCTTGTTCCAGACCTCGATGATGCGCTCGGCCCCTTCCTTCTCGCCGATGCCGAGCTCGGAAAGGATGCGCAGCACGTCCGACGCCTGCGCTCCGTTGTCCGGATCGGACATGTCGCGGACATGCAGAATGAGGTCGGCTTCCAGCACCTCTTCGAGCGTCGCACGAAACGCGGCGACGAGATGGGTCGGCAGGTTCGATATGAAGCCCACCGTATCCGACAGGATGACCGTGCGCCCGTGCGGCAGCTTCATGCGCCGGAGCGTCGGATCTAGCGTCGCAAACAGCATGTCCTCGGCGAGCACGCCGGCTCCGGTGATACGATTGAAGAGCGTCGACTTGCCGGCATTGGTATAGCCGACGAGGGCGACGATCGGGTGCGGCACCTTGCGGCGCTTGGCGCGGTGGAGCTGACGAGTACGGACCACCTGCTCCAGTTCCCGTTCGAGCCTGACGATCCGCTCCTGCAAGAGGCGCCGGTCGGCTTCGATCTGGGTTTCGCCGGGACCGCCCATGAAGCCCGCGCCGCCGCGCTGACGCTCAAGGTGGGTCCAGCTCCTGACCAGCCGGCCCTTCTGGTAGTTGAGATGCGCAAGCTCGACCTGCAGCGAGCCTTCCTTGGTGGAGGCGCGCCGGCCGAAGATTTCCAGGATGAGGCCCGTCCGGTCGATGACCTTGGCGTTCCATTCCTTCTCGAGATTGCGTTGCTGCACCGGGGTCAGCGGATGGTCGACGATGACGAGCCCGGCATTGTGCTCGTCGAGCAGCGCGCCGATTTCGGCGATCTTGCCGGTGCCGAGCAGCGTCGCCGGCCGCGGCTGGTTGACGGGCACGAGCAGACCCGCCGCGATCGTCAGGTCGATGGCGCGGGCGAGGCCGATCGCCTCTTCGAGGCGGGCCTCGTTGGAACGTGTCGGAGCGGGCGGCTGCGCCCCCGCACCGTCGGCCTGACCCGACGCGGCAGCGCGCGAGGGTTTCACCAGCGGAACGACGACGACGGCGCACATGTCGTCCCGGTGTTTTTCATCCTCCGGGACTATGGAATCGCTCTTGGTATCGCGCGTGTTGATTGCTTTTGACCCTATGAAGCCGCGTTCTCTTCGCTTTCGAACATCTGCATCGGCTGTCCCGGCATGATGGTCGAAATCGCGTGTTTGTAAACCAGCTGCGAATGCCCGTCACGGCGCAGAAGGACGCAGAAATTGTCGAAAGACGTGACGACGCCAGTCAGCTTGACGCCGTTGATCAAGAAAATCGTCAACGAAATCTTCTGCTTGCGAACAGTGTTGAGGAAAAGATCCTGCAAATTCTGAGAACGTTCCGCCATGGCGCCGCTTCTTTCTTTTTTGCCGGTGCTTTGACCGGTGAATTATTGTTTGCGCGTGTCAGCCGACCAGGAAGTGCCCTTACGACCCCTTCGCGGTGAAGTTGGTATCAAATCGCAGTCTTTTCCGCAATGTCGAAAAAGGCTTGCCGGAACCGAGCCGAGACTTCGCCCGGATGGCCGTTGGCAATCGTGCGTCCGTCGATCTCGACCACCGGAAAACAGATGCTGGTCGCGGCCGTGATGAAGACTTCACGCGCCTCCAGCATCTCCTCGCACGAGAACCTGCGTTCGACGATCGGCACCCCGAGCCTGTCGGCGACATCCATCAAAGTCGTGCGCGTGATGCCCCGCAGGATGCCCGGGTCTGCCGGACGGGTGACGAGACGCCCCTCCTTGTCGACGATCCAGACGTTGGTCGCCGCCCCTTCCGTCACCATGCCGTCGCGGTCGACGTAGATTGCCTCCTGTGCGCCCGCTTCCTTCGCCTGCTGGCGGGCGAGGACATTCGGCAGAAGCCCCACCGTCTTGACATCGACGCGCTCCCAACGGTTGTCGGGAAGCGTGATCGCCTTGATGCCGTTGGCGTTCTTGGCGGCGATCACCTCCGGACTGGTGCTCTTTGCCGTCACCACCAGGGTCGACGGCGTACCGGCGGCGGGAAACACGTGGTCGCGCCGCGCGGCACCGCGGGTCACCTGCAGATAGAAGAGGCCGTTGCGCACGCGGTTGCGCCGCAGCACCTCGCGAATGACATGAATCAGGGCAGCGCGCGCCATCGGCGGATTGATCCGGATCTCCGAGAGCGAGCGGTCGAGCCGGTCGAGATGGCGGGTGAGGTCGACGATCACGCCGTGGCGCACCTCGCAAACCTCGTAGACACCGTCGGCGAACTGGTAGCCGCGATCCTCGATATGGACACCCGCCTCGCCGTGCTTGACGTAGCGGCCATTGACATAGGCAATTCTCGGCATGATCGATGGAACTCCCGGCGATCAGAAATACTGGATGGAGACGCGAAACATCTGCTCGACGTCGCGGATCGCAGCCGCAGTGACGAAGAGCACCACGCGATCCTTGGTCTTGATCCTGGTGCTGCCGTCCGGCCGCAGAACCGCGCCGTCGCGGTAAATCGCGCCGATGCGCATGCCTTCGGGCAGCTCGAGATCACGGAACGGTCGCCCAACAAGAGGAGAGGTTTCCAGCGCCTCGGCCTCGATCACTTCGGCGGCGCCCTTCTGAACGGCGTAGACCGAACGGATACGCCCCTTGCGGACGTGCTGGAGCACGCGCGAAATAGTGACGGCCCGCGGATTGATGTAGGCGTCGATGCCGATCGAGGTCGTCAGGTCCTGATAGGACGGATCGTTGATCAGGATCATCCCGGACTTGCAGCCGAGGCGCTTGGCCATCGCCGCGCTCAGCAGGTTGGTCTGATCGCTGTTGGTCAGGGCCACCATGAGATCGGCATCCTGGATGTCCGCCTGCATGAGGATATTCTGGTCGAGCGCCGAACCGTGCAGAACGATGGCATGGCGGAGCTGGTCGGAGACCGATACAGCCCGCTCGCGGTCGCCTTCGATGATCTTGACCTTGATCTTCGGCTGCATCTCGTCGATGGTCCGCGCGACGTAGTAGCCGATGTTGCCGCCGCCGGCGATGACGATGCGGCCGGCCTCCTGCTCCTCGTGGCCGAAGAGGCCGAGGGTACGGCGGATGTGATCGCGCTGGCAGATGACGTAGGCGAGATCGCCGACCAGAAGCTGGTCGGTCGAACGGACGACGTGGAGCCGGCCGTTGCGATAGATCGCGGTGACGGTCGCCATCAGGTCCGGGAAGAGCTGGCTCAGTTGGTGCAGGGGCGTGTTGACGACCGGGCAGTCCTCCATGCACTCGATCGCCACCATCGCGATATGATCGTCGGCAAAGCGCGCGATGTCGTTCGCACCGGGGAAGGAGATGCGCCGCAGCACCATCTTGCCGACCTCGACCTCGGGCGAGATGGTGACGTCGATCGGCATGTTGTCGCGGCTGAAGAGGTCGGAATATTCCGGGCGGAGGTAGCTCTGCGAACGGATGCGGGCGATCTTCGTCGGCACGTTGAAGAGCGAATGGGCCACCTGACAAGCGACCATGTTGATCTCGTCGTAGAGGGTCACGGCGATGATCATGTCCGCCTGGTCGGCGCCGGCCTTTGCGAGCACGTCCGGGTGGGCACCGTGGCCGACATAGCCGCGCACGTCGAGCGTTTCGGTGATGTGGCCGACCAGCGAGGCCGAAGTATCGATCACCGAGACATCATTGTCTTCCTGGGACAGACGCTCCGCGATCCCGTAGCCCACCTGCCCGGCGCCGCAAATGATGACTTTCATGATGCCTCTTTCGACGGATGTGATGACGGCGGCTCGCGCCGCCGGACTCGCTTATACGCCAAGAGACTTCAGTTTGCGATGGAGGGCGGAGCGCTCCATGCCGACGAATTCCGCGGTGCGCGATATGTTGCCGCCGAACCGGTTTATCTGGGCGATCAGGTAGTCGCGCTCGAACATCTCGCGCGCTTCGCGCAGGGGCAACGTCATGATGTGGGTGTCGTTGCGCGCCGAGACCTTCGGCAGCATGTCGGAGAGGTCCTGCGGCAGCATCTCCGCAGTGATCGGCGAATCAGGACCGTCGCCGTGGGCAAGAATCATCAGCCGCTCGATATTGTTGCGGAGCTGGCGGATATTGCCCGGCCAGTCGTTCGCCTGCAGCACCGCCATCGCGTCCTCGCCGATCCTGCGCGGGCGCACGCCCGCCTGCTCGCAGATCTGGCGCATGTACATGTCGACCAGGAACGGGATGTCCTCCCGCCGCTCGGCGAGCGCCGGCACCTTGATCGGAACCACTGCCAGCCTGTGGAAGAGATCCTCGCGGAAGCGCCCCTCGGCAATCTGGTTTTCGAGATTGTAGGCCGTCGACGAGATGATGCGGACGTCCACCTTCACGCGCTTCGAACCGCCGACCCTTTCGAACTGCTGCTCCACGAGCACCCGCAGAATCTTGTTTTGGGTCTCGCGCGGCATCTCGCCGATCTCGTCGAGGTAGAGTATCCCGCGATGGGCTTCCTCGAGCGCACCGATACGGCGCGGCTGACCGGGCGATCCCTCGGTTCCGAAAAGGGCGATCTCCATCCGGTCCGGCGTGATCGCCGCTGCGTTCAGCGTGACGAAGGGACCACCGGAGCGGGTCGAACGCTTGTGGATCATCCGCGCCACCAGCTCCTTGCCGGAACCGGAGGGCCCGAAGATCATGATGCGGCTGTTCGTCGGGGCGACCTTGTCGATCGTCTGGCGCAGCTGCGAGACGGCGACCGAGGTGCCGATCAGCTCGGCGGTGTCGCCAGCGCGCTTCTTCAGCTCGGAGACCTCGCGCTTCAGCTTGGAATTTTCGAGCGCCCGCTCGGCGATCAGAATCAGCCGGTCGGCCTTGAACGGCTTCTCGATGAAGTCGAAGGCGCCACGCTTGATCGCCGAGACTGCCGTTTCGATGTTGCCGTGACCGGAAATCATGACCACCGGCAGATCGGGATGACGGGTCCTGATCTCGTCGAGCAGCGACAGGCCGTCGAGCCGGCTTCCCTGCATCCAGATGTCGAGAAAGACCAGCCGCGGCACGCGATCGGAAATTGCGGCGAGCGCGCTGTCCGCATCGTGCGCCGTGCGGGTCTCGTGACCTTCATCGCTCAGGATGCCCGAAACGATCTCGCGGATGTCTTCTTCATCGTCGACTACAAGAATATCAGAGGCCATGGACCTTTTCCTTGTCACTTTCACCTGCGGCGGAAACGCCGACGTCGAGGCGCGGCAGGAGTACCCTGATCATGGCCCCTCGCCCGTGGTCGAACTCCGCCGGCGCGTCATGCAATTCGAGCTGACCGCCGTGTTCTTCGATAATCTTCTTCACGATGGCGAGCCCGAGCCCCGTGCCCTTCTCGCGCATCGTCATGTATGGTTCCAGGATGCGATGGCGGTTCTCGACCGGCAGACCCCGTCCGTTGTCGATGACGTCGACAACGAAACTGTCCTGGCCCTCGTCATAGGTCGAACGCACCAGCACCTTGCCGCCCCGCCGCTCTTCGGCCGGCACGGCCTCGATCGCCTCCACCGCATTCTTGATGAGATTGCCAACCGCCTGTCCGAGCATGCGCGCGTCGAAGCTGCCTTCGAGCGGCTTGTCACCGAACTCGCGCAAAAAGGTTACGTCATTGTTACCCATCTCGCGCAGGAAGACCGCATCGCGCAGAATATCCCTCAGATCGGATCGCTGCTTCGCCGGCTTCGGCATGCGGGCGAAGGCCGAGAACTCGTCCACCATCCGGCCGATATCCTCTACCTGACGCACGATCGTATCCGTGCACTGGTCGAAGACAGCGCGGTCGTTTTCGTCGATCTGCCGACCGTAACGGCGCTTGATCCGCTCCGCCGAAAGCTGGATCGGCGTGAGCGGGTTCTTGATCTCATGAGCGATGCGGCGCGCCACGTCGGCCCAGGCGGTCGAACGCTGCGCGATGACGAGATCGGTGATGTCGTCGAGCGTGATGACATAGGCGTCGGCGGCGCCGCGCGTCTCCTCGCGGGTCACCTGAACGCTCAGCGTCCGCTCCTTGCCGCCGCGGATCAGGTTGATCTGCTGGCGGTATTCGCCGCGGTGGCGCACCGCTGCCTCGGCCATCACACGGTCGATCTCGGGAGCGATCACCGAGAGCTTCTTGCCGACGATCTCCTCGGAGGACTGGGCGAGGAAATACTCCGCCGACGGATTGACGATGGTGATGACGCCGTCATCCTCGACACCGATCACGGCCGCCGTGACGCCCGACAGCACCGCCTCGATGAAGCGGCGGCGATCGTCGACTTCGTCCTTGGCCTCCAGGATCTCGTCGCGCTGGGTGCGGATCTGCGAGATCATCTTGTTGAAGGTGAGCGACAGGCTGCCGACGTCGCCATCGGCGGAGCGGACGGGAACGACGACGTTGAAATTGCCGGAGGCGACGTTGTCGGCGGCGCTGATCAGAAGGCGGATCGGCCGAACGATGCGGTCGGCGATCGCGATTGCCGTCCAGATCGCCGCAAGCAGGACGATGAGCGCGAAACCGAGATAGAGGACGGCGAACGCGATCTGCAGCGACGTACGGCCGGCCTCCATCGCCTTGTATTCGGCGGTGTTGTCTTCCATCAGCCGCATCGCGGCCATCACCTTCGGGTCGACCGCGCGGATCGTGTAGAGGAAGGTGCCGGAGATGGAATCGAGCTTGATGATCGCGCCGACCAGATTGGTCACGCCTGGCGGGATCAGCGTCGGCTGGCCGGCCGCCGCGCTTTCGAGTGCGTCCTGCGGGATCGCCGGCAGGGGCTTGTCGGTCTTGATCTCTGCCTGGGTGATCGCCGAACCGTCCTGACGCACGAGGAAGGCGCCCAGCATGCCGCGCCCCTTCGCCTGGCGGGTCATGAGCTGCACGAAACCGGTCCGATCGAGGAAGAAGAGTGCACGGTTGCGGTCGAGGTCGTTCGCCATCGAAATGGTCTGGCCCTGCAGATAGCTCGCGTTTTCGAGCATATAGGCCTGCGCGACATCCATCGACGAGCTGACGATCGATTGCGTCCGGATCGAGAACCAGCGATCCAGACCGACGTTCAGCGTGATGCTGGCAAAGATGGCCACGAGGATGGCGGGCGTAATCGCCACCACAGAAAAGAGCGCGACGATGCGGACATGCAGCCGGGCTGCCGCGCGACCACGCGTGCGCGCCCTCACGAGACGGCTGACCTCCCGCCCGATCAGGAACATGAGTCCGACCACGAACAGCGAGTTCAGCACGGCCGACGCAATGAGGACATTCGAGGTCGGCGCGATCGGGGTCAGCCCGAGCAGGACCGGCAGCGTGAAGACGGCGCAGGCGAGCGCGCCGCCGGCAAGGACGAGGCCAGGCAAAGCGAAGGAGGCGCGGCGGTCGTTCGCCAGTGCGGCGTCACCCTCCGCCACGGGATCGATCCTTCGGCTGTCCATCTCAAATCACTTCCCGCCCGCCGGGGCCAATATCAGCGCTGTGCGCACCACAGAGGAAACAGTCTCGTCCGAACGGACGAACGAAACGGTTCGAGTGGACTCGCGCCGTGTCGTGACTTTTGAGCAACGTATTGTGGCGAAATTGCAACGGCACCCGGCGGGTGTCAAGCCGACCGGGAACTCCTGTAGACCGATACGCCGAGTTCGCGGATCTTCTTTCTGAGCGTGTTACGGTTGAGACCGAGCAGGTCGGCCGCCTTGATCTGGTTGCCGCGGGTGGCCGTCAGCGCCGCCAAAATGAGCGGGTATTCCATCTCCGTCAGCACGCGATCATAGAGCCCCGGCGGCGGCAAACCATCGCCGAAACCGGCGAAATAGCTGCGCATGTTCTCTTCCACGGCCTGTGCGATGGTCATCGGCCCCGACGCGACGCCCGCCTTAGTGATAGGGCTGTCGGCGATATCGGAGCGCAGTTCGGATTCGATGATTTCCCGGGTGATGACATCCTGTGGATAAAGCGCCATCAGGCGGCGGACGAGGTTCTCCAGCTCGCGGACATTGCCGGGCCACGCGTAGGATTTCATGACTTCGAGCGCTTCCTGGTCAAAGCGCTTCGAATCAAGACCCTGTCGCTCGCCCTCCTGGATGAAGTGGCGGACGAGATCCGGGATGTCTTCGGCGCGATCTCTCAGCGGCGGCAGACGCAGCGGCACGACGTTGAGGCGGTAATAGAGGTCCTCGCGGAAGAGGCCCTGATTGATCGACTGCTTCAGGTCCTTGTTGGTCGCCGCCACAATCCGGACGTCGGTGCGGATCGGCGTGCGTCCGCCGACGGTCGTGTATTCACCCTGCTGCAGGACGCGCAGCAGGCGCGTCTGCGCATCCATCGGCATGTCGCCGATTTCATCGAGAAACAGCGTACCGCCCTCGGCCTGCTCGAAGCGGCCGGTCGAACGGGTCTGCGCGCCGGTGAAGGCGCCCTTCTCGTGGCCGAAAAGCTCCGACTCGATGAGGTCGCGCGGGATCGCCGCCATGTTGATCGCGACGAACGGGCCGTTGCGGCGCTTGCCGTAGTCGTGCAGGGCGCGGGCGACGAGCTCCTTGCCAGTGCCGGACTCGCCTGTGATCATCAGCGTGAGATCGGTCTGCATGAGACGCGCGAGAACGCGATAGATCTCCTGCATCGCGGCCGAGCGGCCGACCAGCGGCATGCCATCCTGCATGTCGTCGTCGACACGAGCCGGCTTCTTCTTCGGCTCGGCGAGCGCACGGCCGATGATTGCGATCAGTTCGGTGAGGTCAAAGGGTTTCGGCAAGTAGTCGTAGGCACCCCGTTCGGATGCCTTGATCGCCGTCATGAAGGTGTTCTGCGCACTCATCACCAGAACCGGCAGATCGGGCCTTGCCTTCTTGATGCGCGGCAAGAGGTCAAAGGCGTTCTCGTCCGGCATGACGACGTCGGTGACGACGAGATCGCCCTCGCCGGCAGAGACCCAGCGCCAGAGCGTCGCCGCATTGGAGGTGATCCGGACGTCATATCCCGCCCGCGTCAGCGCCTGGTTGAGCACGGTACGGATAGCGGCATCATCGTCAGCAACAAGGATGGTGGCAGTCATCAGAGGCTTCCTGTGGAGTTCGCCGGGGTCGGGTCTTCGAGCGCGACACCCCGGGAGACGGGCATCAGCACACGAAAGGTTGTGCGGTTGGACTGGCTGTCGCATTCGACGATGCCGCCGTGGCCACCGATGATCTTCGCGACCAGCGCGAGGCCGAGCCCCGATCCGTTCGTCTTCGTGGTGATGAAGGGATCGAAGAGATGCGGCAGCAGGTCGGCGGGCACCCCCGGACCGTTGTCATGCACGCAGAATTCGAGCGGCAGCGAGATCTTCTCGCGCGAGCCTGCGACCGAAAGGCGGATGCCCGGCCGATAGGCGGTGGTCAGCTGGATTTCTCCGTCGGCGCGGTCGCCGATCGCCTCGGCCGCATTCTTGACGAGGTTGAGGAACACCTGCACCAGCTGGTCGCGGTTTGCGTAAACCGGCGGCAGCGACGGGTCGTAGCTCTCGGTGATCTTGATGTCGCGGGCAAAGCCCGCCTTGGCGATCGCCTTCACGTGGTCGAGCACCGAATGGATGTTGATCGGCTGGCGGTCCACCGGTCGCTCGTCGGAGAAGACCTCCATACGGTCGACGAGGGAGACGATGCGGTCGGTCTCGTCGCAGATGAGGCGTGTCAGCGCCCTGTCCTCGTCGGTCACCGAGCTTTCGAGAAGCTGTGCCGCGCCGCGAATGCCGGAAAGCGGGTTCTTGATCTCGTGCGCCAGCATCGAGGCGAGCCCCGTCACCGAGCGGGCGGCGGCGCGGTGGGTCAGTTGACGATCGATCTTGTCGGCCATCGAACGTTCCTGGAACACCACGACCACGGAGCCCGGATCGCTCACCACCGGGGCCACGTAGAGGTCGACGAGCTTGTCCTCGCCGAGGCGTGGCGAGCTCAGGTCGACACGGTATTCGTTGACGGGCGCCCGACGCTCCCGCACCTGGTCGATCAGGGCGAGCAGCGGGCTGCCGAACGGGATCAGGCTCGCCACCTGATGGCGGGCGAGATGGCTGGCGCTCGCGCCGAAGAAGGATTCCGCCTCCCAGTTCGCGAAGGTGACGAAGCCTCCGGCGTCGACGAGGATCACCGGGTTCTGGATGGCGTTCAAGACGGTCAGGGCCAGGCCGTTGTCCCGTGTTTCCTGCGGTTGCGACATCAGGCGGCCTCCTGCCGATCGTTTCTCTCGCTCGCCGCCTCTTCGAGCGCGCGAGACAGGGCTGCGACCACGAAACGGGGATCGCGGGCGGTCATGATCTCGGCCTTGCGTGCGGTCGCGAGTCCCGGGGCGAAGCGTTCGAGATACCAACCCAGATGCTTGCGGGCGTGGCGCAAGCCGACATCGGTCCCGTAATGCGCCAGCATCATCTCGTAATGCTCGACGGCGATCGCGGCGATCTCCGCCCGCTCGGGCGCACGGGCGCCGGCAAGAACGCCGGCGTACCACGGCCGTCCCTGGCAGGCACGACCGACCATGACCGCATCGGCGCCGGAGCGTCTCAGGATTTCCTCTGCATCTTCGCGGCTCGAAACATCGCCGTTGGCGATCAGCGGAGTCTTGACCGCGTCGCGCACCGCCGCAATCGCATCCCAGTCGGCGCGCCCCTCGTAGAACTGCATGCGGGTGCGGCCGTGGATCGTGACCAGCTGGATACCCGCGCGTTCGGCGCGCGCGGCAATCTCCGGCGCGTTGATCGAATTCTCGTCCCAGCCGAGCCGCATCTTCAGCGTCACAGGGACACTCACCGCCTCGACGGTCGCCTCGATCAGCGAAAGCGCATGGTCTGGATCGCGCATCAGCGCCGACCCGGCATAGCCGCCGATTACCTTCTTGGCCGGGCAACCCATGTTGATGTCGATCACATCGGCGCCATTGGCTTCGGCGATCCGTGCCGCTTCCGCCATCCAATGGGCCTCGCGGCCGGCAAGCTGGACCACGTGCGGACGCGCCGCGCCATCCCGCAGCCGCATCCAGGATTCGGCCGCATTCAACACGAGTTCCCGGCTCGCAACCATCTCGGTGACGACGAGCCCCGCCCCGAAGCGCCAAGCGAGCTGACGGAACGGCAGGTCGCTGACGCCGGACATCGGTGCCAGCGCGACGCGATTGCGAACGGTCACCGGCCCGATCTGAAACGGCATGTGAAGTGCTCTGGATTGCAAGTGATTATCTTTCAGGCACGGATCGGATTTGCACTATTTTTAGCCAGCCTTGAACGGCTTGCCAAGCGAAAACCGCCGAACGGAACAAAAATTCGGCGCGCTCTGGAAATCTTGGCGCCGACGCTCTACTGCTCCCTTACGTGTTATTTGTGTCAGGAACAATCTCCGCGAATGGCAAATTTCAAGGCCCTTTCAATCGCTGTCATCGTGGTCGCCGCAGGGCGCGGCGAGCGGGCCGGGGCTTCCGCGGAAGGGCCGAAGCAGTATCGCCGCATCGGCGGAAAGCCGGTGATCGCCCATACACTTCAGCGCTTTGTCGACTGGCCGGCAACGGGTCCGATCGTCGCAGTCATCCATCCGGATGACGTGGCGCTGTTCGAGGAAGCACGCCGACATCTGACCGGAGACCGCGACGTCTTCGTCACCTTCGGCGGGTGCACGCGCCAGCAGTCGGTCGAGGCCGGACTGAAGGCGCTTGCCGGCCGCGACGTGACCCACGTGATGATCCAGGATGCCGTCAGGCCGTTCGTCGATACGGCGATGCTGGAGCGTATCCGCGCCGCCTTTGAAGACGGCGCCGAGGCCGTACTGCCGGCTGTTCCGGTCACCGACACGCTGAAACGCGGCTCGAGCGAAGGGCTCGTGATCGAGACCGTACCGCGTGTCGGGCTCTATGCGGCACAGACACCCCAGAGCTTCGGCTTTCCGGCCATCATGGCCGCACATGCACGCGCCGCCTCCGAGGGACGGACCGATTTCACCGACGATGCCGCCATCGCCGAATGGGCCGGCATCCCCGTCCGTCTGGTCGAGGGGTCGCCGGACAACGTCAAACTCACCGTCCAGCGGGATATCGCCATGGCCGACGCCAGACTCTCCTCCTCCGCCCTTCCCGACGTGCGCACCGGCAACGGCTATGACGTGCACCAGCTCGAGGCCGGCGACGGGGTCACGCTCTGCGGCATCTTCATTCCGCACGACCAGCGGCTCAAGGGACATTCCGACGCCGACGTCGCCCTGCACGCGCTGACCGACGCGCTGCTCGCCACCTGCGGCGCCGGCGACATCGGCGACCATTTCCCGCCGTCAGACCCGCAATGGAAAGGCGTACCGTCCCGTATCTTCCTCGAGCACGCCGCAAGGATCGTCCGCGACAACGGCGGCACGATCATGAACGCCGACATTTCGCTGATCGCGGAGGCGCCGAAGGTCGGGCCACACCGCCAGGCGATGCGGGAGAAACTCTCGGAAATCCTCGGCATTTCGCTCGACCGCTGCTCCGTCAAGGCGACCACCAACGAGACGATCGGCTTTGTCGGGCGGCGCGAAGGGATCGCCGCGATCGCCACCGCGACCGTCGTCTATGGAGGTGCGAAAGCATGATGGTCTTTCCGCCGGAGATCGAAGCACTTGCCTCACGCATAGTAAGTGAGTTCACGCAACGTAATTTGACGATCGCTACCGCCGAATCCTGCACCGGCGGGCTGATCGCCGGAGCGCTGACCGAGATTTCCGGCTCGTCGGCCGTCGTCGACCGCGGCTTCGTCACCTATTCGAACCGGGCGAAGGTGGAAATGCTCGGTGTCGACGAGAAGGTGCTCGTCTCCTTCGGCGCCGTCTCCCGCGAGACGGCGTTGCAGATGGTGGCCGGCGCACTTCGCCGCTCGGGGGCCGATCTCGCGGTCGCGGTGACCGGCGTTGCCGGCCCGACCGGCGGGACGGCGGATAAGCCCGTCGGCCTCGTGCACATCGCGGCACGGCGCCGCGACAGTCGCCTCATCCACCGTGAAATGCGCTACGGCGATCTCGGCCGCGCTGAAGTACGCCTCGCGACGGTGACGACCGCACTCGAAATGCTTCTGGAACTTGCCGCAAAAGATTAAGCCGCGAGATCGCCGCGGTCAGGCCGCGTAGATCCCGTCCGCGCGCTTTTCGAAGGCTTCGGAAAACATCCGGAAGGCGCGGTCGAACATCGAACCCATGACTGCGCCGAGGATGCGGCTCTTGAATTCGTAATCGATGAAGAAGTGCACCGAGCAGCCGCCCTCGCCCGCCGGCTCGAAACGCCAGCGGTTGTCGAGATATCTGAACGGACCCTCGATATACTTGACGTCGATCACGTGCTCGGTCGGCACGAGAAGCACCTGGGTCGTGAACGTCTCACGGATCGCCTTGTAGCCGACGGTCATGTCGGCCACGAGCAGTGTCTTGTCGTCCCGCTCCCGTCGCGAGCGGATCGTGAGCGCCTCGCACAGCGGCAGGAACTCCGGATAGCGCTCGACATCGGCGACGAGCGCATACATCTGGTCGGGCGAGTGCTTGACGATACGGCGGGTTTCGAACTGGGGCATAAGTTCGACTTAAGCGGCGATGCATGCGAGATCAAGGAGCTTCGCCATCTCGCTATGTGATTTCAGCATCACGACGGGAACAGTCGGTCCATGGGTCTGGAGCTCATGGCTAACTCTCGGCGCGAAACGCTTCTCGAAGTTCCAGATGTACGAAAGGAACTCCCGATCCGGCCATCGCTCGACGCACCCCTCTGCCATTTCTGGCCGGTGCCGTCCAAGATGCCGGCTTGCGCGGCGATAGACGCCGACAAGGCAACGCCAACGAGGGAGCCGGACCCAGATGACGAGGTCCGTGCGCGGCAAGCGAATGTCGAAGCTCGAAGGATTGGTTCCGTCCATAAGCCAACGGTCGGTCTGAACGATCAGGGATATGATCCGCCTCTGCTCTGCCCTCGATCTCTGGACCCAACCGGGAAGCCAGAAGATTTCTCGATCCATAGAGAGATATGGAAGGTTCAGAGCAGTCGAAATCTTTTGCGACAACGTCGACTTGCCACCACCGGAACAGCCAATGACGCAAATCCGTCGCGCGCTCGTCAAGAGCCGAGCCGCGCGGTGTATATCATTGACCAACTCAGGCATAGCGAACCTCCGGCATCAAACATGCCGGAGCGTGATAAGCCATTTCCACACACGTCAAAAGTGCAAAAAATCGTCAGCGGGCCTGAAGCTTCTCCCGCGCCGCCCGAAGCCGCGCGAAGTCGTCACCGGCATGGTGCGAGGACCGCGTCAGCGGGCTTGCCGATACCATCAGGAAGCCTTTCGAATAGGCGACCGTCTCGTAGGACTTGAATTCGTCGGGGGTGACGAAGCTCATAACCTGATGGTGCTTGCGGGTCGGCTGCAGGTACTGGCCGATGGTCAGGAAGTCGACGTCGGCGGTCCTGAGATCGTCCATGAGCTGGAGCACTTCGTTGCGCTCCTCGCCGAGACCGACCATGATGCCGGACTTGGTGAACATGGTCGGGTCGAGTTCCTTCACCCGCTGCAACAGCCGTATCGAGTGGAAATAGCGCGCGCCGGGGCGGACCGTCAGGTAGTTGCCGGCAACGGTTTCCAGGTTGTGATTGAAGACGTCGGGCTTGGCGGCGACGACACGCTCCAGCGCGCCCGGCTTCTTCAGGAAGTCCGGCGTCAGGATCTCGATGGTCGTCTCGGGCGAAGCGGCGCGGATCGCCCAGATTACCTTCTCGAAATGCTCGGCGCCGCCGTCCTCCAGGTCGTCGCGGTCGACGGAGGTGATGACGACATGGGTGAGCCCCATCTGCTTCACCGCCTTGGCGACGTTTTCCGGCTCCTCCGGATCAAGCGCATTCGGCTTACCGGTCGCGACGTTGCAGAAGGCACAGGCGCGAGTGCAGATCTCGCCCATGATCATGAAGGTGGCGTGCTTCTTGTCCCAGCATTCGCCGATGTTCGGGCAGCCCGCCTCCTCGCACACCGTGACGAGCTTGTTGTCCTTCACGATCGAACGGGTCTCGGCATAGCCCTTCGACGTCGGCGCCTTGACGCGGATCCATTCGGGTTTGCGCAGCACTTCCGTGTCCGGCCTGTGGGCCTTCTCCGGATGCCGGACGCGCTTTTCCTCAGGGGTCATCCGGTCGAGGATCGTAACCATGTCTACCTGCCTTTTGCCGCTCCAGGCGGCTCCGAAACCCGTGTTGCGACCCGGCATGCCACCCGAGGACGGCTATGCCGGCGTCACCGTGTCAGCGCCTGACGAGCTTGACGACGAACAAGAGGAGACTTGCGCCGAGGAAGCCGGTGATGAGATAGCCGAGCGCACCCCCCGCGATCGTGATGTGGAACTGCGCGAGCACCGCATTGGCCACCACCGAGCCGACGATGCCGAGCACGATGTTCATCAGGATGCCGAAGCGTGCATCCATCAGCTTGCCCGCGAGCCAGCCGGCGAGGCCGCCGATCACAATCGTCAAAATCCAACCCAAACCCTGCATTGCCCCAATTCCTTTTTCGGTCAATATCGACTTTCATATACGATGCCGTTGCCGGCATCACAACACTCAGGCGTTCAACGCCCGGCCATAGGCATCGAGCACGCTTTCCTTCAGCGTCTCCGAAATGGTCGGATGCGGGAAGATCGTGTGCATCAGCTCTTCCTCGGTCGTCTCGAGGTTCATCGCGACGACGAAGCCCTGGATCAGTTCGGTCACTTCGGCACCGACCAGATGGGCGCCCAAGAGCTCGCCGGTCTTCTTGTCGAAGATGGTCTTGACGAGACCCTGGTCCTCGCCGAGCGCGATCGCCTTGCCGTTGGCGACGAAGGGGAAACGGCCGACGCGGATGTCGCGGCCCTGTTCCTTGGCCTTGGCTTCCGTCAGCCCGACCGAGGCGACCTGCGGATGGCAATAGGTGCAACCGGGGATCTTGCCCTTGTCCATCGGATGGACGTTCGGCAGTCCGGCGATCTTCTCGACGCAGATTACCGCCTCGTGCTCGGCCTTGTGGGCCAGCATCGGCGGGCCGGCGACGTCGCCGATCGCGTAGATGCCCGGCACGTTGGTGCGGCCGTAACCGTCGATCTGGATGAAGCCGCGTTCCGTCTTCACGCCGAGCGCCTCGAGGCCGATGTTCTCGACATTGGCCTGCACGCCGACGGCCGAAATCATGCGGTCGGCGGTGATCTTCTCGATCGAGCCGTCCTTCTTCTCGACATGGGCGGTGATCGAATTGGCGCCCTTCTCGACCTTGGCGACCTTGGCTTCCAGCAGGATCTTCATGCCCTGCTTCTCGAACTGCTTCTTGGCGAGCGCGGAAATTTCCGCGTCCTCGACCGGCATGACCTGGCTCATCACCTCGACGACCGTGACGTCCACGCCGAGCGTGCGGTAGAAGGAGGCGAATTCGATGCCGATCGCGCCGGAACCCATGACGAGCAGCGACTTCGGCATTTCTTCCGGCTTCATCGCCTCGAAATAGGTCCAGATCAGCTTGCCGTCCGGCTCGATGCCGGGAAGCGCGCGCGGGCGGGCGCCGGTCGCGACGATGATGTGCTTCGCCGTATAGGTGCCCTCGCCGAGCGTGTTCTTCGGCAGCGGCGCCTGCGGCTGCTGGATCGCCTTCGTCGTCTTGGAGACGATGATCTCGCCGGGCTTGGAGAGCTTCGCCTCGCCCCAGATCACGTCGACCTTGTTCTTCTTCATCAGGAAGCCGACACCGCCGTTCATCCGCTGCGCAATGCCGCGCGAGCGGGCGACGATCGCCTTCAGGTCGGGCGTAACCGTGCCTTCGATCTTCACGCCGTAGTCACCGGGATGCTTGGCATAGTGGTAGATTTCAGCGGAGCGGAGCAGCGCCTTGGTCGGAATGCAGCCCCAGTTGGAGCAGATGCCGGCGAGGTGCTCGCGTTCGACGATGGCCGTCTTCAGCCCGAGCTGGGCCGCGCGGATCGCCGCAATGTAGCCGCCGGGGCCGGAACCGATAATGATGACGTCATAAGCGTTGGACACGGGCCTTCATCTCCTCTTTGTCGGGAACGGGCTCCCCGGTCGCGGGAAGCCCTTCCAAGGGACGAAGCCTCCGGCGGTCACGCCTTCGTCAGCATCCCGTAAATCTCGTCCTTCAAAACCATCCGCTGCTTGCGCATCGTTTCCATCTGCGCATCGCCGACCGGTTCTACTTCCGTCTCAGCCCGGTGGATGGCGCGATTGACGTCGCGATAGTCCTCGAGCAGTTGGGCGAAATGCTCGTCACTCGCCTTGAGCTCGTGCATCTTGCCGGCAAGTTCCGGAAACTCGTCCTGGATTTCGTGCGGCGTATTCGACATAACTTCTTCTCCTCGTGAAGGTTTACGAAGTGAGCCATATACGCTCGTCAGACGCTCTCCTTGATCTTGGTCAAATTTCTCCGAAAGCCGTTCACAGTCCGAGCATCATTCGCACGACCGGTTCGATCGCGCGTCCGACCGCCCGGGTGTTCTCCGCGTCGAGATGGATGCCGTCGAGCGGTGTCGTCTTCGCCGCCGAGCCGGCATCGAAGAAACCACAGCCGAGATCATCCGCCATATCGCGGTAGAGACTGGCGAGCATCGCCGATTCCTCGATCGCCCCCTTGAACATCGCGGCAAACGGCGCGTTCGCCGTCGCGCAGATCGGCGGCGGCGAGACGACCAGGATCTCCGGGGCCTCGAAATCGAACCCCCAGTCGTGGAGACGGATGAGCTTCACCAGCCGTTCCATGCCCTTGACCGCCGCGATCGCCGTGCCGGCCACGCCCCGCTTCATGTCGTTGGTGCCGAGCATGAGGATCACGAGATCAAGCGGCTTGTGGCTCTCGAGCACGCTCGGCAGCAGCTTCACGCCGTTGCGCTCGGCATCCGCCAGATGGTCGTCATACGCGGTGGTCCGCCCGTTCAGGCCTTCGGCAATGACCCTGACGCCATGCCCGAGCGCCTTCTGCAGGACGCTCGTCCAGCGATCCTCATGGGCATGACGACCGAGGGCCACGGGATCGTAGCCCCAGGTCAGACTGTCACCGTAGGCGAGAACGGATTTCATCGCGAACCTGCCTTCCGCGTCAGACCAGCATGCCCATCGGGTTCTCGATATAGCGCTTGAAGGCGCCGAGAAGCTCCGCCCCGAGCGCGCCGTCGACGCAGCGATGGTCGGTGGAAAGCGTGACCGTCATGACGTTGGCGATCTTCATCTCACCGTTCTTGACGACCACCCGCTCCTCGCCCGCGCCGACCGCGAGAATGGTCGCGTGCGGCGGGTTGACGACGGCGGCGAAGTGCTTGACGCCCATCATGCCCATGTTGGAGACCGCGGTGGTGCCGCCCTGGTACTCCTCCGGCTTCAGCTTGCGTTCCTTGGCCCGCTTGCCGAGGTCCTTCATCTCGTTGGAGATGGCCGACAGCGACTTCAGCTCGGCATTGCGGATGATCGGGGTGATCAGGCCGCCCGGGATCGCGACAGCCACGCCGACATCGGCATGCTTGTGCTTGACCATGTTGCTTTCCGTCCACGAGACGTTCGCATCCGGAACATCCCGCAGCGAGAGCGCCAGGGCCTTGATGATCATGTCGTTGACCGACAGCTTGTAGGCCGGAGCGCCGTCCTTGCGCGGTGCGGAATCGTTGAGCTGGGCGCGCAGGGCGAGCAGCGCGTCGAGTTCGCAGTCCACCGTCACGTAGAAATGCGGAATCGTCTGCTTGGATTCGACGAGCCGCTTGGCGATCGTCTTGCGCATGCCGTCATGCGGCACGAGTTCGTAGGAACCCGGATCGAAGAGCTTGAGCACGGCATCGTCCGACGGTCCCTTCGCGAGCGCCGGAGCAGGTGCGGCCTGCGCGGCAGCGGCAGGCGCTGCCTTGGCGACGCCGCCGGCAACCGCCTTCTCGATGTCGCTCTTCACCACACGGCCGTGCGGACCGCTGCCGGTGACAGCGGAAAGATCGATGCCCGCTTCCTTGGCGAGACGACGAGCGAGCGGTGAGGAAAAGACGCGTTCACCGCTTGCAGCGACGGGTGCCGGTGTCGAGGGCGCCGGCGCCTTGTCGGCAACCGGTGGTGCGGCCGGAGCCGGCGTCGCCGCGGGAGCGGCCTCGGCCTTCGGCGCAGGCGTTGCGGCACCGCCACCGGCGGCCGCCGCGCTCACGTCCTCGCCTTCGCCGGCGAGGATGGCGATCAGCGCATTGACCTTGACGCCCTCGGTGCCGGCCGGCACGACGATCTTCGCCAGCGTGCCTTCATCGACGGCTTCGACTTCCATCGTCGCCTTGTCGGTCTCGATCTCGGCGATCACGTCACCGGGGCTGACCTTGTCGCCTTCCTTGACCAGCCATTTGGAAAGATTGCCCTCTTCCATCGTCGGGGAGAGGGCCGGCATGGTGATATTGATCGGCATTTCCAAGCCCTCCCGTTACTTGTAGCAGACGGTCTTGACCGCCTGGACGACCTCGCCGACGTTCGGAAGCGCGAGCTTCTCGAGGTTGGCGGCATAAGGCATCGGCACGTCCTTGCCGGCGATCGTCAGGATCGGCGCGTCGAGATAGTCGAAAGCCTGCTGCATGACGCGGGTCGCGATCTCGGTGCCGACGGAGGACTGCGGATAGCCTTCCTCGACGGTAACCAGACGTCCGGTCTTCTTGACCGACTCGATGACGGTCGGAATGTCCATCGGGCGGATGGTGCGCAGGTCGATGAGCTCGACGTCGATGCCTTCCTTGGCAAGTTCTTCCGCCGCCTTGACCGCATAGGTCATGCCGATGCCGAAGGACACGACGGTCGCATCCTTGCCGGCCCTGTGGATGCGCGCCTTGCCGATCGGCAGGACGAAATCATCGAGCTTCGGCACTTCGAACGAGTGACCATAGAGGATCTCGTTCTCGAGGAAGATCACCGGGTTCGGATCGCGGATCGCCGCCTTCAGGAGGCCCTTCGCATCGGCCGCCGAATAGGGCTGGATGACCTTGAGGCCGGGGATGTGGCTGTACCAGGCGGCATAATCCTGGCTGTGCTGCGCCCCGACGCGGGCGGCAGCCCCGTTCGGACCACGGAAGACGATCGGCGCGCCCATCTGGCCGCCGGACATGTAGAGTGTCTTGGCCGCCGAGTTGATGATCTGGTCGATCGCCTGCATGGCGAAGTTGAAGGTCATGAACTCGACGATCGGCCGCAGGCCCGCCATGGCGGCACCGACGCCGACACCGGCAAAGCCGTGCTCGGTGATCGGCGTGTCGACGACGCGCTTCGGCCCGAATTCCTGCAGCAGGCCTTGGGTGATCTTGTAGGCGCCCTGGTATTCGGCGACCTCTTCACCCATGACGAAGACGTCCGGGCTGAGCCGCATTTCCTCGGCCATCGCCTCGCGCAGTGCCTCGCGCACGGTCATCGTGACCATTTCGGTGCCGGCCGGAATGTCCGGGTCGGCGGCGACAACCGGCTGCGCCGGGATGGGCGCTGCGGCGGAGCCGGTCTCCGTCGGCTTCTCCGCCTGTTCGACCTGCGGAGCCACAGCTTGAGGTGCGGCCTCGGCCTTCGGTGCGGCCGCGAGATCGGCAGCGCTCTCGCCTTCCTGCAGCAGGATGGCGATCGGCGTGTTCACCTTGACGTTCTCGGTGCCGGCGTCGACGAGGATCTTGCCGATCACGCCTTCGTCGACCGCTTCCACTTCCATCGTCGCCTTGTCGGTTTCGATTTCGGCGATCACGTCACCGGAGGTGACCTTGTCGCCCTCCTTCTTCAGCCACTTGGAGAGGGTCCCCTCTTCCATCGTCGGCGACAGGGCCGGCATGAGAATATTGACTGACATTGTTTCCTCACAATTCCAGGCTCTTGAAAGCACCGGCAATCGCCGGCCAGAACCAACCAAAACTAACCGCAACGATCGTCACCAACAGCTGTATTCGTAGCACGGCGATTGTGACCTTGGCGAAGCGGTGCCCCTCCTTGGCGAGGCGATTGACTTCCCCGAATTTCGCTAACTGCGTGACGCCCCAGATCTGCTTGTCAGGAGACTTCTTCCTCGCAGCCTCGTAGGCAACCTGGTTTGCGTACCAGTGAAAGGGAGCCGACAGGATGGCCGAAACTAGAATGAAGCCTAGTAACCAGTCCGCCATTTCACTCCCTTACCCAGCTGCCGCAGCACATACTCACAACAGGATATCGGTGTAGAGCTCGGATACGTCCGGCTCCGGATCGGACTGGGCGAAATCGGCGCTGTCTGCGACGATGTCGCGGACGTCCTTGTCGATCGCCTTCAGTTCGTCCTCGCTCGCCCAACCCTTTTCCATGAGCCGGTTCTTCACCTGCTCGATCGGGTCGTGTTCGGAACGCATCTTCTGCACCTCGTCCTTCGAGCGGTACTTCGCCGGGTCGGACATAGAGTGGCCGCGATAGCGGTAGGTCAGCATTTCGAGGATGACCGGCCCCTTGCCGGAGCGGGTATGGGCCGCAGCCTGCTCGGCCGCCGCCTTGACAGCGCGCACATCCATGCCGTCGACCTGGATGCCGGGAATGCCGAAGGAGACGCCGCGCTGGGAGAAGTCGGTCTGCGCGGATGCGCGCGAGACCGAAGTACCCATGGCGTAACGGTTGTTCTCGATCACGTAGATCACCGGCAGCTTCCAGAGCTGCGCCATATTGAAGCTCTCGTAGACCTGGCCCTGGTTGGCGGCGCCGTCGCCGAAATAGGCGACCGAGATATTGCCGTTCTCGCGGTACTTGTTGGCGAAGGCGAGACCGGTGCCGAGCGACACCTGTGCGCCGACGATGCCGTGACCGCCGTAGAAGTTCTTCTCCTTGGAGAACATGTGCATCGAGCCGCCCTTACCCTTGGACAGCCCGCCGCGACGGCCGGTAAGCTCGGCCATGACGCCGCGTGCACTCATGCCGCAGGCCAGCATGTGGCCGTGGTCGCGATACCCCGTGATGACCTGGTCGCCGTCCTTCAGCGCCATCTGGACGCCGACGACGACGGCCTCCTGGCCGATATAGAGGTGACAGAAACCGCCGATGAAGCCCATGCCGTAGAGCTGGCCGGCCTTTTCCTCGAAGCGGCGGATGAGGAGCATTTCGCGATAGGCGTCAAGCTCGCTCTGGCGGTCGAATTCCGCAACCAGCCCTTCGGTCAATTCTTTCTTTGCGGCAGACTTGGTCGTCGGCTTGCGACCGCTCGCGGTCGCAGGTTTTCGCGGCGCCATTCGTCCCTCCCTAGGTGTTGTCGAATTTACGTCGGCGCGAAGGATAGGCAAGAAAGCGCGCGGCCGCAATGCCAGAAATGCATGGCTCGCATTCACGACATCATATTGAATTATAATTAAAAACGGCGATTAACTCGATTTCGGTTAATTTATCTGATTGTTGAAAATCACAATCTCATCGGGGCGCGATACGTTGAGCTGGTAGCGCGCCTTCTCGTCGATCATGTCGCGTTCGAGCGAACCGTCGCTCAACAATTCGACCTGCCGCTCGAGCGACTTGCGACGCGACACCAGTTCAGCCAACTCGGCGTCGCGCTTGAACCGCAGCTTCTCGAACTCGTCCGCCGCGATCAGCCCGCGATCGCCATGGATCGAATGATAGCCGAAATAGGAGAGAAATGCGACGGTCACGAGCGGAAGGACGAAGCGTCCGAATTTCCGGTTCTTGTGCTGCCTGGTCCACATCGAGCGAGCCTTGATACGCAAAACGATTTTCGATCAAACTAGCGGCGATTGCTTAATCGATCGTTGACCATAGCGGGCACGCGGAAAAAAGTTGGCCCGCGCCCCTTTGCGGGGCGCGGGCCAACCAGCGTCAAGAAGCTCGAACGTCAGCCGCGCAGGATCGACGAGCCGGCGTAACGGGCCTGCGGACCGAGCATTTCTTCGATGCGGATCAGCTGGTTGTACTTGGCAAGCCGGTCGGAGCGAGCGAGCGAGCCAGTCTTGATCTGTCCGCAATTGGTGGCAACCGCGAGATCGGCGATCGTCGAATCCTCGGTCTCACCCGAGCGGTGCGACATGACGGCGGTGTAGCGGGCCTTGTGGGCGGTTTCGACGGCGTCAAGAGTCTCCGAAAGCGAGCCGATCTGGTTCACCTTCACGAGGATCGAGTTCGCGACACCCATGCGGATGCCATCGCGCAGACGTGACGAGTTGGTGACGAAAAGGTCGTCGCCGACGAGCTGGCACTTCGAGCCGATCTTGTCAGTCAGGACCTTCCAGCCATCCCAGTCGTCTTCGGCCATGCCGTCCTCGATCGAGATGATCGGATACTTGGCGGCGAGTTCGGCGAGGTATTCCGCCATGGCTTCCGGTTCGAGCGTGCGGCCCTCACCTTCGAGCACGTACTTGCCGTCCTTGAAGAACTCGGTCGAGGCGCAGTCGAGCGCGAGATACATGTCCTCGCCCGGACGATAGCCTGCCTTCTCGATCGACTTCACGATGAAGTCGAGGGCGGCAGGCGCGCTTTCGAGGCCCGGAGCGAAGCCGCCTTCATCGCCGACATTGGTGTTGTGCCCCTGGGCGGCCAGTTCCTTCTTCAGCGTATGGAAGACTTCCGAGCCCATGCGGACGGCATCGCGCATCGTCTCTGCGCCGACCGGCATGATCATGAATTCCTGAAAGTCGATCGGATTGTCGGCATGGGCGCCACCGTTGATGATGTTCATCATCGGGACCGGCAGCACGTGGGCGTTCGGACCGCCGACATAGCGATAGAGCGGCAGGCCCGAAGCTTCCCCGGCAGCCTTGGCGACGGCGAGCGAGACGCCGAGGATCGCGTTGGCGCCGAGGCGCGACTTGTTCGGCGTGCCGTCGAGTTCGATCATCACCTTGTCGATCTGGATCTGGTTTTCCGCATCCAGCCCGCCGACCGCGTCGAAGATCTCGGTGTTGACGGCCTCGACGGCGCGCTCGACGCCCTTGCCGAGATAGCGGCTGCCGCCGTCACGCAGTTCGACCGCCTCGTGCGCGCCGGTCGAGGCACCCGACGGAACGGCTGCGCGGCCCATGCTGCCGTCTTCCAGATAGACGTCGACCTCGACGGTCGGATTGCCGCGGCTGTCCAAAATTTCGCGGCCGATGATGTCGGTGATTGCAGTCATGAGCGCCTCCCTGGTGCTGGGTGGGATTGAGGATGGCGCCTGTCTTAATCGAAGACGGAAAAAATACAATGCACGCAGTGTGACATCGCAAGGACGCCCGTCCGGGAATGCGGTGCTTCGGGAAGGCAAAAAAACATAACGCTAGTCCTATGAATTAAGCGATCAGCAATCAGCATCGACTACATGATCTGTCGGCACTCCCGGCCACGGCAACAATCGCGCACAAAAGGGCGGGAGGTCGTCATTTTTCTTGGAGTGGGTGGACCCTGCCACTCCATAGGTCGCTCTTGCGAGGAAACGATGAAACTCAATATCGCCCGTGCTCTGATCGTTTTCGGCTGCGTCGTCTGCGTTGCGACGCTTGCGTCCGTCGGCATACAGACCTACGCCTTCAACAAGCTGAAGGTGAACGGGCCCTCCTATCAGCAGATCGTCTACGGCAAGGATCTCGTCGCTGACATTCTGCCGCCACCCCTTTATGTCGTGGAATCCTATTCGCTCGCGCTTGAAGCCGCGACGCATCCCGAGGTGACGGAAACCAATCTGCGTCGCATCGACGAGGTCCTGAAGCCCGCCTACGACGACCGGCGCGCCTATTGGAGCCGGACAGAACTCGCCGTCAATCTCAAGGAGAAGCTGCTCGGCGATGTGGTCGATACGGGAGACGCCTTCTGGGCCGTCCTCGACCGGAAGGTGAAGCCGGCGCTGCAGCAAAGCGACCGCGCTGTCGTCGTCGAAGCCTTCGATCAGTTGAAGGACGCCTTCCACGCCCATGACCGGACGGTCAACGAGCTGGTCGCCATGGCGATCGCCTTCCAGACCGAAGCCGAGGCCATGGCCGCCGACGAGACGTCGTTCTTTACCACCCTCTCGTTTGCGGGCGCGTTTCTTGCGATCCTCATCCTGTTCGGCGGTCTCTTTGCCTTTCGCCGCCGGGCGATCGTTCCGCTGACATCCATGCGGGACTATATGGCGGTGCTGGCGAGCGGCGACTATTCCCGACCCGTTCCCTTCGCCGGTCGCGCCGACGAAATCGGCGAGATGGCCGGCGCCGTCACCGTCTTTCGCGAAGCCGCTCTGGAGCGCTCGATCAACCGCAAGCGCCAGGAAGAGATGCGCGAACGACAGATCGAGGACGAGCGCCGCCAAATGGAGGCGAAGTCCGCGGCAGACGCCGAACGGGCACGCGTTATCGACGACATCAGCGCAGGTCTCGATCGGCTCGCAGCCGGGGACCTCGCCTTCCGGATCGAGCGGCCTTTCGCGGCGGACTACGAAGCCCTTCGAAGCGCGTTCAACTCCAGCATGGACGCGCTGGCGGGAACCCTGACGGACATTTCACGCGCCACGACCACGGTACGCAGCGGTTCGGCCGAAATCGCTTCCGCAACCGATGATCTCGCCCGACGCACGGAGACCCAGGCGGCCTCCCTCGAGGAGGCTGCCGCCGCGCTCGACCAGATCACCGCCACCGTGCGGAACGCGACCGAGCGCGCCCGCGAGGCCGGCACCATGATCGCCGGCACCAAGAAGAGCGCGACCCACTCGTCCACAGTCGTCGGCGAGGCGGTCGCCGCGATGGACAGGATCGCTGACTCCGCGTCCAGAATCCGCCAGATCATCAATGTGATCGACGAGATCGCCTTCCAGACCAACCTTCTTGCACTGAACGCCGGCGTCGAGGCCGCCCGCGCCGGTGAAGCCGGCAAGGGATTTGCCGTCGTCGCCCAGGAGGTACGAGACCTCGCCGGTCGCTCGGCGAACGCCGCAAAGGAGATCAAGACGCTGATCGAGACGTCATCCACGCAGGTCGCCGCCGGCGTCGCCCTCGTCAATCGCACCGGTTCGGCGCTCAGTGAGATCGACACCCAGATCAACGCCGTCGACGGATTGATAGAAACGATCGCACAGGCGTCCTCCGAACAAGCCGCTGCGCTCAACGAGGTCAACTCGGCCGTAAACCAGATGGACCAGCTCACCCAGCAGAACGCCGCCATGGTCGAAGAAACAAATGCGTCCTGCCGAGAGCTGTCCGAAGAGGCCGGACATCTCGACTCGCTGCTGGCACGCTTCGCACTCGGGGCCGGCACCGCCGTCCGGGCACACGCCGCCCCTGCGGCCCTTCCGCCGGCATCGCGCCCCGCCACGGCGCCTGCGGTCCGAAAACCTGCAGTCGCCCTTGCCGGTGAGAAGACCCGTCCCACCCCCTCGCCCGCCCGGGCGCTCGGTCAGAAACTCGCCGGCGCCCTCGGTCTCGGCGGAGGTGCGGGCGCAGGCGGCAACTGGGAAGAGTTCTGAAACCGCCCACACAGAAAAAGGCGCCGATCCAGGACCGGCGCCTTTTCTCATGTCATTCCTGTTTTGCGCCCAGCGGTCGCTCAACCCTTGGCGATGGCGTCGAAGGCGAGCAGCTTTTCGAGAAGACGCGGCATGTCTTTCAGCGGCACCATGTTCGGCCCGTCGGACGGGGCATTGTCCGGATCCTCATGGGTTTCGATGAAGAGGCCGGCGACGCCGACGGCAACCGCTGCGCGGGCCAGTGTCTCCACGAATTCCCGCTGCCCGCCGGTCGAGCCGCCCTGCCCGCCGGGCTGCTGCACCGAGTGGGTGGCGTCGAACACCACGGGCGCCCCCATTGCCGCCATGATCGGCAGCGAACGCATGTCCGAGACAAGGGTGTTGTACCCGAAGGAAGCGCCACGCTCGCACAGCAGCACGTTCGGATTGCCGCTTTCGGTGATCTTGGCGAGCACGTTCTTCATGTCCCATGGGGCGAGGAACTGGCCTTTCTTGACGTTGATGACCCGACCGGTCTTCGCGGCAGCGACCAGAAGATCGGTCTGGCGGCAGAGGAAGGCCGGGATCTGCAGAACGTCGACGACAGGGGCGACGATCGCGCATTGCTCCTCGGTGTGAATGTCGGTCAGAACCGGAAAGCCGAATTCCTTCTTGAGATCGACGAAAACTTCCATCGCCTTTTCGAGGCCGATGCCCCGCTTGCCGGACAAGGACGTGCGGTTGGCCTTGTCGAAGGACGACTTGTAGACGAGCCCGATACCGAGCTTGTCGCAGATTTCCTTGGTCGCACCGGCCATCATGAAGGCATGATCGCGGCTTTCCATCTGGCAGGGACCGGCAATCAGCGAGAAGCGCCTGGAATTGGAGAAGACGACCTTGGCGGCACCTTCGCCGACGACGACTTCGGAATTGGTCGGATTGCTCATCAAACTTCCTCGAATACGAAATGCGCGCCCTGCCCCGCTTCACGCGGTACGATCAGGCGGCCATCCTTGCGTGCATGGCGAACGCCATTAGCAGCCAGCAAGCGTTCTGTCACGCCGATATCCCCAGTCCGGAAGACGATCGCCGCACCGACGAGGCCGCGTCCGGCATTTCGCGCGTCGAGCCCGAAATAGCCGGTGAGACCGGCCGGCGTCAGCACCTCGATCTTCGCGTTTGCCGAAGGGACGACGAGACCGAAGGAATGCGCTTCGATCTCTCGCTGGTGGAAGACGGTTTCCAGCACCTCCTGGAAGTCGGAGGGGTTTTCCTCCGTCAGCACGACCGCGGAGACGCCCGTCACACCATTGCCGTGGCGTTCGAGCGCGGAACGATCCGCCGGCAGTGGATTGGCCCGTTCGCAGGAGAAGAGGAGAAGATCGGGCGCGCGCAGGTCCGCGGCGAAGGCAAGCCTGAACGAGGCCGTCGCCTCGGTGCCGTCCGGCAACCTCAAGGGCCGCGAAAAATGCAGGATGTCGCCCGCGGAGAGGCCGTGCTCGGTATAGAGCGCATGGTCTGCAGCCGCATCCGTCGAGGCAACCGCTATTCCCGACAGTCCCTCGCCGTCCGGCACGCGGAAGCGGAAGGCGCGATCGCGGGCGACGAAGACGTTGCCCTTGCGGGCGGCCTCTTCGCACGCCTCCCGGCTCGCCACGGCGAGTGGCTCCAGATAGGTCTTGTCGGAGAAAAACACGCAGGCGTTCTCGGTGCCGAAGGGATGCAGCGCATCGGCGGCGACCGTGAAGCCGAGCGCGCCGAGTCGCTCGCGCGCAGCCTTCAGCCCGTGCACGGGCAAAACGATGTGATCGACGCCACGCGGCGCCTCGATGGCAGTGGACATTCCGCTCCCTCCTTGTCGGTCGCGTTTGATGTGCGCGATTTGCCTGCCCTTTGCAAGGCGAACCGGCCCCTGCCCGGCAGCAGCCCGGAACGGGTGGATGCACGGCAAAAATGCGCCGGAGCTCCAATTGCTTACCAATATTTAAGTACTTGCGGAACACATATGGAACAGATAGTGTATGTTCTGGATTTGTTTCATACGACGGGGCTCTGGATCATGCTGACGCGCAAGCAACAGGAACTGCTTCTCTTCATTCACGAGCGGATGAAGGAATCGGGCGTGCCGCCGTCGTTCGACGAGATGAAGGACGCGCTCGACCTCGCCTCGAAGTCCGGTATCCACCGCCTCATTACGGCGCTCGAGGAGCGTGGCTTCATCCGCCGACTGCCGAACCGGGCGCGGGCTCTGGAGGTCATCAAGCTGCCGGAGGCCTATTCCTCCAGCCTGCAGCCGCGGCGAGGTTTCTCGCCGAGCGTCATCGAAGGAAGCCTCGGCAAGGGCCAACCCTCCCCGTCCGCCAAGCCACCCGCGGAGGAGCGTTCGAATTCGGTCGCCGTGCCCGTCATGGGCCGCATCGCGGCCGGCGTGCCGATCTCGGCGATCCAGCACAACACCCACGAAATCACCATTCCGGCCGAGATGCTCGGTTCAGGCGAGCACTATGCGCTCGAAGTCAAAGGTGATTCGATGATCGAGGCCGGTATCCTCGACGGCGATACGGTCATCATCCGCAACGCCAGCAACGCAACGCCCGGCGACATCGTGGTGGCACTGGTGGATGACGAGGAGGCGACGCTGAAACGCTTCCGCCGCCGCGGCGATTCGATCGCGCTCGAGGCTGCGAACCCGGCTTACGAGACCCGCATCTTCGGCCCCGACCGCGTCAAGATCCAGGGCAAGCTCGTCGGACTCATCCGCCGCTATCACTGACCTGTGCCGTGGGGGCGAGCTTCGCGGGCTGTTCGTCGGCGAAGCCGCCGGTTCGCCAATCGTAAAGGCGATGCCGCTGCCACGGCCTGTCGAGAGTGGTGAACGCGGTGCGCTGGCGGATTTCTCGATTGTCGTGATTCCCGAGATGGAATTCGGTCGCGCCTGTTCGGCGCAGCACCCCCGCATCAATCATCCTCGCGCCGGAGCGGCAGACGACGAAGGGTGAACGACGCGGCGTAATCACGAGGTCGGCGACGTCACATGCGACGCCGAGAAGTGCCGGATCCTCGACCGTCGCAACGCGCCATCCATCGGCCAGCCCGGCGACACACCAGACCTTTCCGGTACAGAGGAAGCGGCCAGGAACCGCCGCTTCGAACTGTCGGCGCATCGTGTCGCGAACGGTCCGGATCTGTTCTGCGGAAAGCCGGTCCGTTCCGGCCGCCCGGATTTCGGTGACGGGATCGTCTGCGCTGCGGAGCGGGCCGAGATGATCGGGGCGTGCAAGCGCATGCTGCCATTGGGAGAAGAGGAAGTCCGACGGCTTGCTGCGGTTGGTCGCAATCGTCCTACCGTCGGCGCCGGGCAATCCGACCAGCCGTCCGTCCTCGGAGATGACAAGGTCGGCTGTCTCTTCCCGTGACGAGAACACCGCAAGCCCGATCGCAGCCGAGAGCACTGCCGCGCCGGTCCAGCGCAGCCGCGTATGCAGCAGAGTGAGCAGCAGGATCCCCGTGGAGGCGAGCGGCAGGAACCAGTCCCCGAACCGGCCGAAGGACGTCCCCTCGCTCCAGCCCGCCACCGTGGTCGCGATCACAATCACGATCTCGAGTCCCTCGCCCGCGAGAATCAGGAATGGCGCGTCGAGCCCGAGAGGCATGAGCAGCATTCCAACCAGCGCCGCCGGCATGACGACGATCGAGATGATCGGCATCGCCGCGAGATTGGCGACAAGGCCGTAGGGCGCGAGGCGATGAAAATGGGCGACGGCGAAGATTGCCGTTGACAAGCCGCCGATCAGGGAGGTCACGAAGGTGCCGGCCACAAAAGTCGAGAGCAGGGAGAGTGCCTTGCGGCCCGGAAAGTCCGGGGCGAAGCGCGGCTGCCGGCTTCCGCCTCGCCGCCAGCCGTCGTAGCCGGCAATCAACCCGGCGGTAGCGGCAAACGACATCTGGAAGCTCGCACCAAGCACCTGTGACGGAGAGACGGCGAGAATGACGATCGCCGCGAGCGCCAGATTGCGCAGGCTGATCGCCGGGCGATCGAACAGGACCGCGACCAGCATGATCGCCGTCATCAGGAAGGCGCGGACGGCGGAGACCTGGTAGCCGGAGATCATCAGATAGAGAAACGCGGCAACGAGCGCGCCGGCAGCAGCGATCTTCTTGACCGGCAAGGCCTCGGCGAGACCGGGCGAGAGACTGAGCAGCTTGCGCAGACCGACGAAGAAAATGCCGGCGGCGAGCGCCATGTTGAGCCCGGAGATCGCGGTGATGTGTGCCAGCCCGGAAAGGCGCAGCGCCTCCGTCGTCTCCTTCGACATCGACCGCCGGTCGCCGGTGACGATCGAGGCGGCGAAGCCGCCGGCATCCCCCGGGACGAGCCCTCTGATTCTCTGTGTGATCCCGTCGCGAACGACAAGAAGCGTCTGCTCGGCCGCCTCCCACCATACACTGGGCCCGGCCGCCGGCGCCCCCTCCGCGCGCGTCGGCGCTCCGAGGAAGTAGCCGACCGCACCGATGCCACCGAAGTAGCTGGCGAACGAAAAATCGTCGAGGCCCGGCAAGGCAGGGCCGGAAGGCGGCGATAGCCGCGCTTTGCCGTGCAGTCTCTCACCGAGCGCAAACGGCTCGTGGCGGGCGCGGGTCACAAGCACGACCTGTTCCGGCGCGCGCCTGATTGCAGGCTCCGCCGTCGCCTCGACGCGCACCAGATAGCGCCAGTCGCCGCCTGCACCAGCCTCCCGCCGGAGCACCCGTCCCGTCACCTGCGTCGTGACCGGTGTGTCGAGAATGACCGTCTGCAGCCTGCGGACCTCGGCATCGGCAAGCAGCATTCCGGCGGCACAGAGCGCCAGCGCCGACCATGTCCGATATGCAACAGGTCTGCCGAAGCGCGACAGCACCGCGAAGACGGTGGACATCGTCAACAAAAGCATGGGCGCTGCAACCGGCAAGGTTTGCGGCAAGGCAAACCAGATGACGGCGCCTGCCCCGAGCGCAACGGGCACGAAGAGGAAGACATGCCCGAACGCCTCCTCGCGACCGATCGCCGCGCGGCCCGACGACGCGATGGCAGTGGCTGAACGGGAGATGCGCGCAACAAGGCTCTCCCGGCTCGTCGCCTGTCGAACGACGAGTGCGCCAGCCGAGCGCGGTTCCGCGACCAATGCCGCGTTGACGGGGACGGCAACGGCGAATGCCGGGCTCTCCCCTGCCCCCGTCCCGGCGCGGTCTTCCGCGATCTTTTCCAAGACGGCCCCCGCCCCGATCGGACATCAGATGACGGCACCCCGGTACCGACATCGCAAAGCGAGAGTAGCAATCAAAGCGAGCGGACGGAAGTCGAAAACACCTCCTGATGGCACGAGGATAAGCTGCGGAAATCACGATATGTTGCTGGCATTTCGCATCGCACAATTTGCCCTTTGGCTAGCTTGGCATTAACGTCGGGATCATATAGCTAACACGGGACGCTTAACCTGCGACGCCTTTTCGAAGGCGCCGGACCGCCAATTTCGGAGGATTAGCATGACGGAAAAAAGCGCAGCACTGGCACTTGGCGACAAGAAGGTCGACCTTCCGGTGAAGGAAGGAACCATCGGACCGAGTGTCATCGACATCGGGGCCCTCTACAAGCACACGGGCTCCTTCACCTACGATCCGGGCTTCACCTCGACTGCGTCCTGCGAATCCAAGATCACCTATATCGACGGCGATGCCGGCGTCCTGCTGCACCGCGGCTATCCGATCGAACAGCTCGCCGAGAAAGGTGACTTCCTGGAAGTCTGCTATCTGCTTCTCTACGGTGACCTGCCGACTGCCGCCCAGAAGAAGGACTTCGACTACCGCGTCACGCACCACACCATGGTGCACGAACAGATGAGCAAGTTCTTCTCCGGCTACCGCCGCGACGCCCATCCGATGGCCGTGATGGTCGGCACAGTCGGCGCGCTCTCCGCCTTCTACCACGACTCGACGGACATCACCGATCCGCACCAGCGCATGGTCGCGTCGCTGCGCATGATCGCCAAGATGCCGACGATCGCCGCCATGGCCTACAAGTACCATGTCGGGCAGCCCTTCGTTTACCCGAAGAACAATCTCGACTACGCGGCAAACTTCCTGCACATGTGCTTCGCCGTACCCTGCGACGAGTACAAGGTCGACCCGGTGCTCGCCCGCGCCATGGACCGGATCTTCATCCTGCACGCCGATCACGAGCAGAACGCCTCGACGTCGACCGTGCGTCTCGCCGGCTCGTCGGGCGCCAATCCGTTCGCCTGCATCGCGGCCGGCATTGCCTGCCTCTGGGGTCCGGCCCACGGCGGCGCCAACGAAGCGGCCCTCAACATGCTGCAGGAAATCGGCTCCGTCGACCGCATTCCGGAATACATCGCCCGTGCCAAGGACAAGAACGACCCGTTCCGCCTGATGGGCTTCGGTCATCGCGTCTACAAGAACTATGATCCGCGCGCGAAGATCATGCAGAAGACCATGTACGAGGTGCTGGAAGCGACCGGCCATGGCGACGATCCGCTGATGAAGGTGGCGCTGGAACTCGAGAAGATCGCCCTCAACGACGACTACTTCATCGAGAAGAAGCTCTATCCGAACGTGGACTTCTACTCCGGCATCACGCTGCGTGCGCTCGGCTTCCCCACCACGATGTTCACCGTTCTCTTCGCGCTCGCCCGCACCGTCGGCTGGATCGCCCAGTGGAACGAGATGATCGAGGATCCGCAGCAGCGCATCGGCCGTCCGCGCCAGCTCTACACCGGCGCACCGAAGCGCGATTACGTCCCGGTTTCGCAACGCTGAGAACGCCGTCAAGGCAGCAACACAGGGCCCGGCAGACCAAGGTCTTCCGGGCCTTTTCTCATTGTGCTTTGCTGTCGTCGTCGCCGCGCTTCATCGACTCCTGCCGGCGCAACAGCCATTTGTCGATTTCGCTCACGGCGAGAAGCGGTGCGGCGGCGGCGAGCAAGAACAGCCACTGCTCCAGCGAAATCGGCGCGATTTCCAGAAGGTCGTTCACGCCCGGCACATACATGGCGCCGATGTGCAGCGCCTGCGAACCCAGGACCCCGAGCAGCAGGAACGGGTTCGAAAAATGTGACTGACGGAAGACCGAACGGCGCTCCGAGCGGCTGTTGATGCACTGGACGTTTTCGAAGAGCACAAAGAGCAACAGCAGAAGGTTGCTCGCCGAAAAATGCGACAGACCGGACGTCGTCGCCCAGTAGAAGAAGGCGAAGCCGCCTCCCCCCATCACCACGGTCGCCACGACGATGCGTCGAAGCATCAGCCGATCGAAGATCGGTTCTCCCGGTCGCCGCACCGGCGAACGCAACTCGTCGCCTTCCGCGGGCTCGGTCACCAGCGCCACGTCCTGCACGCCATTGGTGACGAGATTGAGCCAGAGCAGTTGCACGGCCGTCATCGGCATTGGCGTGCCGAGCACCATGGCGAGCAGGAAGAGCAGGACCTCGGCGGCACCCGTCGAGACCTGCATGAAGATCACCTTGCGTATGTTGTTGTAGGCGACGCGCCCTTCCCGTATGCCGGCGACGATCGAGGCGAAATTGTCGTCGGTCAGGATGATGTCGGCGCTCTCCTTGGCAACCTCGGTTCCGCCGTGCCCCATCGCCACGCCGACATGGGCGTGCCTGAGCGCCGGCGCATCGTTGACGCCGTCGCCGGTCACGGCAACGTAGTGGCCGTTGCGAGCGAGGGAGCGGATGATCGCGAGCTTCTGATCCGGCTTCACGCGCGCGAAAATGTGTCCGTGCCGGGTGATCCCGTCGAGCACGCTCTCCCCGGCAGCGACGGCATCGGCGATCTGGTCGCCCGTCACCACGTCCGCCTCCTCGAACCGCATGCCCGCCTGGCGGGCGATCACGCTCGCCGTCGTCGGATCGTCGCCGGTGATGACGGCAACCCCGATGCCGGCCTGGCGGCAGGCGTCGAGCGCGGCCGGCACTTCCGGGCGGATCGGATCCTGCATCCCGACAAGACCGAGAAAGTTCAGGTCGATCAGCAGCTGCCCGCCGTATTCGCCGTCGCCGGAAACGCCGATCTCGCCGGCGGCGAAGGCGAGCACTCTCAGCCCTTCGCGGGCCATCTCCTTCATCTGGCGACGCACATGGGCGCGGTCGATCGGCACGGCACCCTCGGCCGTCTCCATCGTCTTGCACATCGACAGCAGCAGTTCCGGCGCGCCCTTGACGAAGGCGTGCATACGATCCTCGACCTGGTGGAAGGAGGCGGCGTATTTCTGCTCAGGTTCGTAGGGAATGCGCCGTTCGAGCGGAAATCTCTCAAGAAGGCTCGACCGGCTGATGCCGGCCTTGTGCGCTGCGGCAAGCAGCGCCACGTCCACCGTATCGCCGACCGGCCGCCAGGTTTCGGCACCGTCGACACTGATCTCCGCCTCGTTCGGCAGGCTCCCGACGCCGAGCAACCGCCGCACGGCCGCATTCGGGCCATCCTTGCCGCCGTCGCGGCTCTTGATGCCGCCCGACAACGGATGCGGTCCGGCCTCCAGAACCCAGTGGCTGTCGTCGGGCAGGCGAATATCCGTCACCGTCAGCTCGTTCAGGGTGAGCGTGCCGGTCTTGTCGGTCGCGATCATCGTGCAGGAGCCGAGCGATTCCACCGCCGGCAGATTACGGACGATGACGTTGACGCGGGCCATGCGCCGCATGCCGATCGCGAGTGCGACCGAGATGGCGATCGGCAAGGCCTCAGGGATTGCACTGACGGCGAGGCCGATCGACATGGTGAAGAGATCGCCCACCGGCATGGCGCGCCACCAGCCGACCGCGAAAAGGAAGAGGATCGCAACGCCGACGGCGACTGCGATCCGGCGCGTGAACTCCTCCATGCGGATCATCAGGGGCGGCTTGGCCGTCGTGCGCTCGCGGATGGCGTCTGCGATCCGGCCGAGTTCAGTGCGACTGCCGGTCGCCGTCACCAGACCCTCTCCGCGGCCGCGAGTGACGATCGTCCCCGCAAAGACAGGATCATCCGTGGACTTGTAGACGGGTCGCGATTCCCCCGTATGGGTGGCCTCGTCGCATTGCAGGTGCTCGGATGCGTCGAGCAGGATATCGGCGGGAACGCGCTGTCCGGATTCCAGTAATACACGATCACCCGGCACCAATCCGGTTGCATCGATCACCTGACGAATGCCGTCGCGGACGACAATCGCTCGCGGCTCCTCCAGTGCGCGAAGGGCGTTCGCGGACTGCCCCGCAGAATACTCCTGCACGGCGCCGATAATGCCGTTGATCGCCAGGACGACCGCGATGAAAAGCGCGTCGGTGATCTCGCTGACGAAGGCGGAGACTACCGCCGCGGCCATGAGGATGTAGATGAGCGGGCTCAGGAACTGCATGAGCAGCACCTTGAGGAAGGATGGCGGCTTGCCCACCGGCAGGACGTTCGCGCCATAGGTTTCGAGCGCCACCGCCACCTCTTGCGAGGTCAGTCCTTTTCTGCAGGCACTGGTTGGCATCTCTGCTTGCGCTGTCACGTGTCCGTTCTCCATTCGCCCATCGGATGGCCGCCGTGACACTATAGAAAGCCTGGCGCATGGCGAACATTGATATTTATCATACGAGGGTGCCGGCACGCCGGCGACGTGTGCCTGGCGTGCCCCTCGTCTGCCCCCAGATTTCCGAGATCACGCCTTCATTTCCTTGCCGGTTTGATTTATGGAACGTCATCTGCCTCGCCGTCTGGCGAGCGAAAGAAATGAGGTTTCCGTCCCGATGCTCGTCGTCATGAGAAAGGCCGCCCGGACGTGGGTGGCGAAATTCCTTCTGCTCGTTCTCGCCGTTTCCTTCGGCGTCTGGGGCGCGTCTCAGTCCTTGATGAGCACCGCTTCTGAAACGGTGGTTGCCGTCGGCGACCAGAGCGTGTCGGTCAGCGAATTCCGCCTCGCCTACCAGCGGCAGCTTGCAGACCTCGGCCGCCGCTTCGGCACACAGATCACCTCCGAGCAGGCGCGCGCGCTGGGCGTCGAGAACCAGGTCTTCGCCCAACTCGCCGCAGGCGCCGCGCTCGACCAGCTTTCGGAAGAGATGAATCTCGGGCTTTCGGAAGACCGCCTCGCCAAGCTGATTGCCGACGACCCGGCCTTCCACTCGCCGTCAGGCCAGTTCGACCGCCAGCTCTTCACGTCGCGGCTGCGCAATGCCGGCCTGCGCGAGGACGACTATATCAGCGAACGTTCGAAGGTTGCCGTCCGCAGCCAGATCGTCGAGGCGACGGCTGACGGATTCGAGCCGCCGAAGGTGCTGGTCGACGCGCTGAAGAGCTACCGTGACGAAAACCGTTCGCTCGACTATCTCCTGCTCACCAAGGCCAATATCGAGCCGATCGCGGCGCCGGACGACAAGGCGCTCGGAGCATGGTTCGAGACCGTCAAGAGCCGCTACCGGGCGCCCGAATACCGCAGCTTCTCCTATGTGAAGCTCGAACCGTCCGATATCGCCGATCTCGCCTCCATCTCGGACGAGGCGATCAAGCAGGACTACGAGGCCCACAAGAAGAATTACGAGATCCCCGGCACGCGCACGGTCGAACAGCTGACCTTCGAAACCCGCGAGATGGCCGAGGCGGCGCAAGCCGAACTCGCCTCCGGAACGCCCTTCGACCAGCTCGTCACCGACCAGGGCAAGACGGCGAGCGACGTACTGCTCGGCGATTTCACCCGCGAACAGATGCCCGACCAGGCCCTTGCGGACGCTGCCTTCGCCGTCACGGCGGAAGGCGGAACGACGCCGGTTGTCGAAGGAACCTTCGGGCCCGTCATCCTGCGCGTCACCAACATCAAGGAAGGCCGCACGCGCACCCTGGACGAGGTAAAGGACGACATTCGTAAGGCGCTCGCCGAGGCCGCCGCCCAGGAAGACATCATCACGATCCACGACCAGTTCGAGGATCTGCGCGCCTCGGGTTCGACGCTTGCCGAGGCCGCGACCCAGCTGAAGCTGAAGCCGGTCAGCGTCAAGCCCGTCGACCGACGCGGCCGCGACATGGCTGAAGCCGAGGTCACGCTCCCGACCCGCAACGAATTGCTGGCCGAAGTCTTCAAGACGGACGTCGGCACCGAGGCCCTGCCGCTCAACATCGGCAGCGACGGCTATCTCTGGTTCGACGTGAGCGAGATCGTGCCCGAACGCGACCGCACGCTCGACGAAGTTCGCGAGAAGGCAACGGCCGACTGGACTGCCGAACAGCAGAAAATCGCCCTCGGCACCAAGGCGGAGAGCCTGAAGGCCCGTCTTGCAAAGGGCGAGACCCTTGCCGCGCTCGGGAAGGAACTCGGCCTCGCGGTCGAAACCAAGACCGGCATCCGTCGCACAACCGACGACCCGATCCTCGGCCGGGCGGCCGTTGCTGCCGCCTTCTCCGGACCGAACGGCACCGTTGCGGCGGCTCCGGGCGCCGACCCGGAAACGCAGATCCTGCTCAAGGTGACCGCGATCAGCGAACAGCCGACGACAAACATCCTCGGTGATGATGACGCCCAGGTACTTGCGCTTGCCAAGGCCGCCGGTGACGATATCCTCGACCAGATGGTCAATCGTCTGCAGACCGAATACGGCGTGACCATCAATCGCACGCTCGCCGAGCAGGCGATGGTTCGCTAGGCCTTGGGGGAAAACGACAGCATGTCCGGACTGAAACCATTTATCGCCAAGGTCGCAACGCGCCAGGCGCTGAGCCGCATCGAGGCCAGCGACGCCTTCGAAGTCATGATGTCGGGCGAGGCCAGTATGGCCCAGATCGGCGGATTCCTGATGGCACTTCGCGTGCGTGGAGAGACCGTCGACGAGATCGCCGGCGCCGTCTCGATCATGCGCTCCAAGATGGTTCCGGTCGAAGCCCCGGAAGACGCCATCGACATCGTCGGGACCGGCGGTGACGGCACCAATACCTACAACATCTCGACCCTCGCCTCGCTGATCGTCGCCGGCGCCGGTGTTCCGGTCGCCAAGCATGGCAACAGGGCGTTGAGCTCGAAGTCGGGAACGGCCGACGCGCTCTCGCAACTCGGCGTCAAGCTCGACATCGATCCAGAGACCATCTCGCGCTGCATTCGAGAAGCAGGCATCGGCTTCATGTTCGCCCAGCTTCATCATCCCGCCATGCGCCATGTCGGACCGGCGCGTGTCGAACTCGGCACCCGCACGATCTTCAACATCGTCGGCCCGCTTTCGAGTCCCGCCAGCGTCAAGCGGCAGCTCTTCGGTGTCTATTCGCCCGAATGGCTGGTGCCCGGTGCCGAGGCGCTCCGCGATCTCGGCCTGACGAGCGCCTGGGTCGTTCATGGAAGCGGCCTCGACGAGGTCACGACGACCGGTCCGACCATGGTCGCCGCGCTGAAGGACGGCGAGATCACCACGTTCGAGCTGACGCCGGAGGATTTCGGCGTGCCGGTCGTTCCGCTGGAGGCGATCCGCGGCGGTGACGGTGTCGTCAACGCGGCCGCGTTGCGTGACGTGCTTGCCGGCGCCAGGACCGCCTATCGCGACGTGGCGCTCTGCAATGCTGCGGCCTCGCTCGTCGTCGCCGGAAAGGCGGAAAACGTCCGCGAGGGTATGGTGCTCGCCAGCCGGTCGCTCGATTCGGGTGCTGCGGCCGCCGCGCTCGACAAGCTGATCGAGGTTTCCAATTCCGTCGCACAGGGCTAAGCTTGCGCCATGACCGATATCCTGAAGCGCATCGAAGTCTACAAGCGTGAAGAGATCGCCGCGGCGAAGGCGGCGGTTCCGCTTGCCGAGCTCAAGGCGATCGCCGCCGACCAGGAAGCGCCCCGCGGTTTCTTCCGTGCTTTGGCCGAGAAGCGCGCGGCCGGCCTCTTCGGCCTCATCGCCGAAATCAAGAAGGCGAGCCCTTCCAAGGGGCTGATCCGCCCGGACTTCGATCCGCCGGCACTCGCCACGGCTTACGAGGCCGGCGGGGCGGCCTGTCTCTCGGTGCTCACCGACACACCGAGCTTCCAGGGCAGGCTCGAATTCCTCCAGGCTGCCCGCGACGCCTGCACGCTGCCGGCGCTGCGCAAGGACTTCATGTTCGACGCCTACCAGGTGCACGAGGCCCGCGCCTGGGGTGCGGACTGCATTCTCCTGATCATGGCGTCGCTTTCCGATGCGGATGCGGCGATGCTCGAGGCCGAGGCGATGGCACTCGGCATGGACGTGCTCATCGAGGTTCATGACGAGGCGGAACTCGAGAGAGCACTGAAGCTGACCTCGCCGATGATCGGCATCAACAACCGCAATCTGAGGACCTTCGAGGTCGACCTCGCCGTCAGCGAACGGCTTGCCTCGATGGTGCCGCCCGAGCGGCTGCTGGTTGGCGAAAGCGGCATCTTCACCCATGCCGACTGCGTCCGGCTCAAGAAGAGCGGCATCACCACGTTCCTCGTCGGCGAGAGCCTGATGCGCAAGGACGACGTAACGGCCGCGACGAAGGCGCTGCTCGGCGATGGTGCCGGGGTCATGGCCGCGGAATGACCAATAGTCTCACGCACATCGCAGCCTCGGGCGAAGCCCACATGGTCGATGTGGGGGACAAGGCCGAGACCGTTCGCATCGCCGTCGCCGAGGGCCGGATCCGCATGAAGCCGGAGACCCTTGCGCTGATCCGCGAAGGGAACGCCAAGAAGGGTGACGTGATCGGTACCGCCCGTATCGCCGGCATCATGGCGGCGAAGCGGACATCCGATCTGATCCCTCTCTGTCACCCGCTGATGCTATCCAAGGTCACCATCGACATCGACGAGGAACCGCAGCTCCCCGGTCTCAGGGTCACCGCAACCGTCAAGCTCACCGGGCAGACAGGTGTCGAGATGGAAGCGCTGACCGCCGTATCGGTCACGTGCCTGACGATCTACGACATGGCGAAAGCCGCCGACAAGGGCATGGAGATCGGCGGCATCCGACTGATCGAAAAGACCGGCGGGAAATCCGGACACTATCGCCATCCCGAGGCCCCATAGATGACCCTTCTTTCGGTCAGCGAAGCACGTTCCAGGCTCCTCGATCCGGCGGTACCGATCGGCCGGACCGAAGTTCTCAACCTCCATGACGCGGCCGCCCGCGTGCTCGCCGAAGGCCTTGTCGCGAGGCTGACCCAACCTCCGTTCGACGCATCGGCCATGGACGGCTACGCGCTGAGGAGTCGAGACGCCGCTTCGCCCGGCGCGATCCTTCGTGTAATCGGTACGGCCTCGGCCGGCCATGGTTTCGACGGCGCGGTCGGCGAAGGAGAAGCCGTGCGGATATTCACGGGTGCGCCCGTGCCGGCGGGTGCCGATGCCGTCCTGATCCAGGAGGACACGGAAAAGCTCGAAGACGGCTGCATACGAACGACTTTCGCCGCCATCGCGGGCCGTCATATCCGGCCCCGCGGGCAGGACTTCGCCGAGGGGGAAACGGTCCTTACGGCCGGGCAGTCCCTGGACTTCGCACGCCTGACGCTTGCCGCGGCGCTGAACCATCGCGAGGTCGTCGTCTATCGGCGGCCGCAGGTCGCCGTTCTGGCGACCGGTGACGAACTCGTGCGGCCGGGAGAACGGCCCGGCCCCGACCAGATCGTCGGATCAAACAGTTTCGGCGTTGCCGCGCTGGCGCGTGAGAACGGCGCAGACGTCATCGATCTCGGCATCGTGCCTGACGATCAGGCGCAGATCACCGCCGCGGTCCGCAAAGCACAGGAAGCGGGAGCCGACGTTCTCGTGACGCTCGGCGGTGCATCGGTCGGCGACCACGACCTCGTTCAAAAGACGCTGGTCGACGCCGGGATGCGCCTCGATTTCTGGAAAATCGCGATGCGGCCGGGCAAGCCGCTGATGGTCGGCTCGCTCGGAGACATGCACGTGCTCGGCCTCCCCGGAAATCCGGTTTCGAGCATGGTCTGCGGCCTGCTGTTCCTCGAACCGCTGGTCTGCAAGCTCGCACGGCGGGCGCCGCGCAACCGTGAAGCGATCGCGAGAACGGCGAACGTTCTGCGCGCCAACGACCGGCGGCAGGACCACCTGCGGGCACGGCTCACCCGGGATGACGAAGGTGGTCTCGTCGCGGAGGCATACGAAAAGCAGGACTCTTCGATGATGAAGACCTTCGCCAACTCCGACTGCCTGATCATCCGGCCGCCGCATGCGCCGGAACTTGTTCCAGGCTCCCCCTGCTCCGTTCTGCTGCTGAGGCCGCTCGAAGGCTGAGCAGCATGCGCTCCGGCGAGCGAAACCTTCGAGCCGCCCTGGCTCGAAACCATATCGTTCAATATCGATAACCATATATCTTGGCCGAATCTTCACGACCATCTGTCAGGCTGTGAGAATATTCTCCAGGTGGCTCCCGCCACCGGGCGCCCATCTTTTCACGCATGCCTTTTTAGATAGCAAGATAATGCAGACGAACAGACTTTCGCTTCTTTTTCACGTCTTTCGAGGACTACTCCAAAACCGCTCCGGAAACTTCGGCATCATAACGGCCCTCCTCATGACCGTGCTCCTGCTGGTTGCCGGCGGCGCAATCGACGTGGCCAGCGCCTATCTCGAGAAGGAGCGGCTGCAAGACTTGCTCGATAGCGCGTTGCTGGCCGCAGTGCAGGAGACAGACGCTGGTCGCCAGTTCGAGACGGTCAAGCAGTTCCTGGCCTCGGGCGGGGATGCGGGCGTCGACTACAGCAAGACGCTGACACTCACCAGAAGTGGCGACGGCAGTCTCAGCGGCGTTTATGCCGGCAAGAGCGACAGCCCGTTCCTGAGCCTTATCGGCCTTTCGTCCCTCGACGTCTCGGTCACTGCGACGGCCATCGCGGCCACGTCGACGACGGCCGGGGGCCCCTGCATCTATGTCCTCGCAAGTCGCGGCCAGGACGTGCTGATCAACTCGGGTGCCAACATCACGTCAAAGGCCTGCGAAATCCACGTCCATTCGAAGGCCGCCCCCGCCTTCATCATGAATGCCGGTTCGACGATCGACACCGCAAAGTTCTGCGTGAAGGGCACCAACTACATCAAGAACGGCGGAACCATCTCCAACATGCAGGTCGGCTGTTCCGTCGATCCAGATCCCTATGCCGGCGCCCTTCCCGAGCCGAGCGTGCCCTCCAACTGCACCAGCAGCGGCTGGATCAACGACCAGGTGGTCTCTTTGAAGCCCGGTCTCCATTGCGACACGGGCTTCAATGGCAGTCCGACGATCACATTCGAACCCGGCCTGCACATCATCCGGGGCCGGATGATCATCAACAGCAATGCGACTGTGATCGCCGAGGGCGTGACCTTCTATTTCCCCAACGTCTACAGCGAGATCCGCATCAACGGCGGCGTCAAGTTCCGCGGCATCGCGCCGACCAGTGGTACTTACAAGGGCATCCTGATGTTCGAGAAGACGAGCGACCCGGCCAACAACCTCTATTCGCAGCAGTACATCTTCAACGGATCACTCGGCGAGACGCTGGAAGGCATCATCTACCTGCCGAACCGCGACGTCACCTACAACTCGACCACCAATCAGGTGAACCGTATTTCGATGGTCGTGAACAGCATGATCATGAACTCCGCCAATTGGCAGATCGAGCCCTTTACCTCGTCGGGCGGGGGTTCGGGCGGAACCGCGTCGGGAGTCCGGCTGGTCAACTGACGCGCGGCGTCGTCAGCGATGATCGCCGTCGACGGCGATCTCCGTCGATCCAGCGCTTGCGCCTTCGAGGCCGAGCTGCCGTTTGACGGCTTCCTCTATCTCGTCCTCGATCGCCTCGCGCTGATCGTCCGGCAGCGCCGCAAGCTGTTCTTCGGTCAGATCGTGGTCGGCGAGCCAGGCCGCGCGAATCCTCTCGGCGAACGTCATCTCCGAATAATCGAGGAACTGCGAGATGACGTCGGCCCGGGCGGCGCTCTTCTCCGCCTTCTGCCGGGCCTCTTGTTCATTCTTGCGCGCCTCGAGATCCTCTTCGCTGATGAACGAGCGAGGATTGCTCTTCTCATCCAGCAGCGCGGAGAAATCTGAGTTTCCCGAACTTCGGGAAGCGCCCGTTGCACCAGGAATATCCTGCGACGAGAACATGGGCATTGCAGCGATACGCATGACGACCTCCAAGAATTGCGCGCAGAGTAGCGCAGGAGGCTTGCTCGGACCTTGGGCCGACGACCGAGCAATAGAAAACCCGGCTGTCGCAGCCGGGTTTCGTCACAGTCTCAGCAATATGGCCGTTCGTCAGACCAGGCGGCTCTGTTCGACCGCTGCCTCGATGAAGCTCGCAAACAGGGGATGCGGATCGAGCGGACGGCTCTTCAGTTCCGGATGGTACTGGACGCCGATGAACCATGGATGATCCGCATACTCGATGGTCTCCGGAAGCAGCCCGTCCGGCGACATCCCGGAGAAAACGAGGCCGCATGATTCCAGCCGGTCCTTGTAGTCGACATTGACCTCGTAGCGGTGGCGGTGACGCTCGGAAATCTCGGTCGAGCCGTAGATCTCGGCGATCTTCGTGCCCTTCTTGAGGGATGCCTTGTATGCGCCGAGGCGCATCGTGCCGCCAAGGTCGCCGGATGCCGCGCGCTTTTCCAGCTGGTTGCCCTTCATCCATTCGGTCATCAGGCCGACAACCGGCTCCGCCGTCGTACCGAATTCGGTCGAGGAGGCCTTTTCAATACCGGCGAGGTGACGGGCCGCTTCGACGACGGCCATCTGCATGCCGAAGCAGATGCCGAAATAGGGCACCTTGCGCTCGCGCGCGAACTGGGCAGCGAGAATCTTGCCTTCCGAGCCGCGCTCGCCGAAGCCACCCGGCACCAGGATGCCGTTGACCTTCTCGAGATACGGAGCCGGATCTTCCTTCTCGAAGACCTCCGACTCGATCCACTCGAGCTTGACCTTGACGCGGTTGGCGATGCCGCCGTGATAAAGCGCCTCGATCAGCGATTTGTAGGCGTCCTTGAGACCGGTATACTTTCCGACGATCGCGATCGTCACCTCGCCTTCCGGCGTGCGGATGCGGTTGCAGACCTCTTCCCACTGCTCCAGCCGCGGCTTCGGCGCCGGTTCGATCCCGAAGGCGGCCAGCACCTCGTTGTCGAGGCCTTCCTTGTGGTAGGCCATCGGCACATCGTAGATGTTCGCGACGTCGAGCGCCTGGATGACGGCCGAGGGACGGACGTTGCAGAAGAGCGAGAGCTTGCGGCGCTCGGCTTCCGGGATTTCGCGGTCTGCCCTGACCAGCAGGATATCCGGGTGAATGCCGAGCGCCTGCAGTTCCTTGACCGAGTGCTGGGTCGGCTTGGTCTTCAGTTCACCGGCCGCCGGGATATAGGGCATCAGCGTCAGATGGACGTAGACGGCGGTCCCGCGCGGGAGCTCGTTGCCGAGCTGACGGATCGCCTCGATGAACGGCATCGCCTCGATGTCGCCGACCGTGCCGCCGATCTCGCAGATCACGAAATCGTAGTCCTCGTTGCCCTCGACGACGAAGTCCTTGATCTCGTTTGTGACGTGCGGAATGACCTGAACAGTCGCGCCGAGGTAGTCGCCCCGACGCTCCTTGTCGATGATGTTCTTGTAGATCCGACCGGTAGTGATGTTGTCGGTCTTCGTCGCCGAACGGCCGGTGAAACGTTCATAGTGACCGAGGTCGAGGTCGGTTTCCGCCCCGTCGTCGGTGACGAACACTTCACCGTGCTGCGTCGGGCTCATCGTGCCCGGATCGACGTTGAGATAGGGGTCCAGTTTGCGCAGGCGCACGCGGTATCCCCGCGCCTGCAACAATGCTCCGAGTGCTGCGGCCGCGATGCCCTTGCCAAGAGAGGAAACCACGCCGCCTGTGATGAATACATATCGCGCCATGGGAGTCACCGGATACCTTTTCGAGACTGATTCCGCCAGCCAAAAAAGATCGTTTCCCGTCTTTTTTCTGAGGCGAGGCGGAATACTTGACAAAAGAAAACCGGCGGACCCGAGAGCCCGCCGGAGTGGAGATTGAAAGCCCGATCAGTTGCCGGTCGGAACGGCGTTCGGGTCGGCCGGCTTCTGGGCCGGGGCCTCACCCTGCGTGCCTGTGGCCGGAGCCGTGGTGCCGGCGGCCGGCGCTTCAGCCGGAGCAGTCGTGCCCGAGGCCGGAGCCTGCGCCGGCGCGCCACCGAGCTGGTCGAGAACGTTGGAGCCGTCGGATGTACCAGCCGGGATGCGGTCGAGGATGTCGGTCGGCTTCGCCTCGTAGCGGGCGAGAATGCCGAGGCCGAGCGAGGTGATGAAAAACAGCGTCGCCAGGATTGCCGTCGTGCGGGTCAGCGCGTTCGCGGTGCCGCGTGCCGACATGAAGCCAGAGCCGCCGCCGATGCCGAGGCCGCCGCCTTCGGAGCGCTGGATGAGCACGACGCCGACCAGCGCCAGCACGATCATGAGATGAATGACAATCAAAACGGTCTGCATGGATGTTCCATCCTGCCCATGGGCAAAATCTGAAAGGATTGGCGGCTCTTTACATGAGAGGTCGCATCAAAGAAAGCCCCTCGGCACCAAATCAGGCGAGGAGTTCTCCATAGACGCCGTATATGGCGAGGAAGTCGGCGGCCTTCAAGCTCGCTCCACCGATCAGCGCGCCGTCGACATTGGCGACCGCCATCAGTTCCTTGGCGTTCGAAGGCTTGACCGAGCCGCCGTAGAGAATGCGCATCTTCTCACCCTCGGCACCGAAGCGCTTCACGAGTTCGGAACGCATGAAAGCGTGGGCTTCCCGGACGTCCTCGACCGTCGGTGTGAGACCGGTGCCGATCGCCCAGACCGGCTCGTAGGCGATGACGGTGTTCGCCACCGTTGCGGCGTCCGGGAGCGATCCGGCAAGCTGGCCCTTCAGCACGTCGAGCGTGCGACCGGCCTTGCGTTCCGCCTCGGTCTCGCCGATGCAGACGATCGCGACGAGTTCGGCCGCATGGGCGGCTTCCGCCTTCGCCCGGACGAGATCGTCGGTCTCGGCATGGTCGGTGCGGCGCTCGGAATGGCCGACGATGACGTAGGTTCCGAAGCAATCCGCAATCATTTCAGCCGAGATGTCGCCGGTATGGGCGCCGGAGACGTTCTGGTGGCAATCCTGCGCGCCGATCGCGAGCGGACTGTCGTCGCAGAGCGCGGTCGCGACATAGAGCAGGGTCGCCGGCGGGCAGATCAGGCTTTCGACCTTCTCCGACAGGGGTGATTTCACGCCTTCCGCGATCGCCTTGATCTGGTCAAGCGAGGCACGCGTGCCGTTCATTTTCCAGTTTCCCGCGACCAGCGGACGAACATTCGGCGTCATGGCAAACTCCTACCCCTCTTTAACGTCCCTGCCCGACTAGCAAATGCGACAGCGAAAGGAAAGCGGCAACGCCCGTTCTGCAGGGATAAAGCAGCGTCCGCCGCAAATGGAACCGGGTCGTCGGTCACGCGTGCCGCGCCCCTCAGCGGACGAGGATCCAGTTGAGGATTTCCCGCCAATCGCTCATGCGCACGGGTGTACCGTGGGAGCCGGTTTGAAAGAGGGTGAAGCGCGTGGGATAATTTTCGCCATGCAGGCGCCGGTAGAGCGCGATCTGGTCGTCGGCCGCGTAGACGCTGTCGCGGCTGCCATGGGTGAAGAACAGCGGACGTTTCCGCCTGTACGCGGCGCTTCCGATGAAGGCCGGGTCCGTCGCACCGCCGAGGATCGCCATGCCTGCAAGCCTCTCGACGCTTGCCGCGTCGCGGGCAATCCCCCAGCAGATGAAGCTGCCCATGGAGGCGCAGGCAAGCACGACCGGCTGTCCCGACGACTGCGCCGAACTGAACCGGATCAGATCAGCGATCGCCGCTACGCCGTCACTGTCGAAAGAGGGAACGCTCGGTGCGTAGTAGGTGCCGCCGTTCTCGACCGCGAGGTTCTTCAGCCGGTTGAAGTTTCCGCCGAAGGTGAAGTCGTTCGCGCCCAGCCTGCGGTCGCCGCCGCGTCCGTGGATGAAGATCACGGTGAAGCGGCCCCCTTCGGCTGCTCCGGTTCGCGTCACCGCGAGCTTCCTGCCTCCCAGGTCGAGGGTTTCGTCGACCTGCTGGCGTCGGACCCCGAGCGAGACATAAGCCGACTTGGCACGCCGTTCCGGGATCTGGTCGCGGCCGTTGATGTCGCGCATCTCCTGATAGTCGATGACCTTGAAGTCGCCGCCGTCGCCGGTTTCGACCACCGTCTGGCTGGAAAAGAGTTCATCCTTGAAAGGCTTGAGCGCTTCGGAACCAGCCCTCGTGGCACCCGCAAGGAACAGGAATGTGCCGAAAGCGAGAGCAAGGCGGAAATGAGCTGTGGACATCTCGACGACCGTCGCCTCCTTGCCGGAACGCGCCTTGCCATTGCCGGCCGGCGACCGCAAAGCTTGCCTGAACGAACGCGGCGCCGGTCCGACCACGTCGCGCCTGCGCCGCCTTTCTGGCACAATTCGGGTGATTCGCAAGGGCGATCAGGTGTGGACGCCATGCTGGTTCCGCCCGACGAAATAGATTATTGAACGACGCCATGGACGACAACAGCGATCTCTTTGCCGGCATGCCGCTCGGCCCGAGGCCCGAGCAGACCCCTGCCCCGACCACGCCATCCGAGCCTTCGAACGAGGCCGCGAAGCCGCGCGCCGCGCCCGCCTCGTCGACCGATAACGAGTACGGCGCGTCCTCGATCCGCGTGCTCGAAGGACTGGAGCCGGTGCGCATGCGTCCCGGCATGTATATCGGCGGCACCGACGAAAAGGCGCTTCATCACCTCTTCGCCGAAGTCATCGACAACTCGATGGACGAGGCGGTGGCCGGCCATGCCGACTTCATCGACGTCCATCTCGACGCCGAAGGCTTCCTGACGGTCACCGACAACGGCCGCGGCATCCCGGTCGAGAACCATCCGCAGGTGCCGGGCAAGTCGACGCTCGAAGTCATCATGACCAAGCTCCATGCCGGCGGCAAGTTCGACGGCAAGGCCTACGAGACCTCCGGCGGTCTCCATGGCGTGGGCGTTTCCGTCGTCAACGCACTCTCCGACAGCCTGGAGGTCGAGGTTGCCCGCAACCGGAAACTCTATCGCCAGCGCTTCTCCCGCGGCGTGCCGCTCGGCGGCCTCGAAGAACTCGGCGAGGTCCATAATCGCCGCGGCACACGGGTGCGCTTCCATCCCGACCCGCAAATCTTCGGCGACAAGGCGCGGTTCGAGGCGGCACGCATCTTCCGCATGGCCCGCTCCAAGGCCTATCTCTTCGGCGGCGTCGAAATCCGCTGGAGTTGCGATCCGAGCCTCGTGCCGGAAGGTGGCGACGTCCCGGACAAGGCCCTCTTCCATTTCCCCGGCGGTCTCAAGGACTATCTTGCTGCAACCATCGGCAAGGACTTCACCGTCACCCGCGAGATCTTCGCCGGACGGACAGAGAAGACCGGCGGCCACGGCGCCATGGAATGGGCCGTCACGTGGTATGGCGGCGACCCCGCGCTCCACTCCTACTGCAACACGATCCCCACGCCGGAAGGCGGCACGCACGAAGCGGGCCTGCGCATCGCGCTCACCAAGGGGCTCAAGAATTATGCCGAACTGACGCAGAACAAGCGCGCGCAGCAGATTACCACCGACGACGTGATGATCTCCGCCGTCGGCATGCTCTCCGTCTTCATCCGCGAGCCGGAATTCGTCGGCCAGACCAAGGACAAGCTCGCGACGGTCGAAGCCCAGCGCATCGTCGAGAACACGCTGCGCGATCCCTTCGACCATTACCTCGCGGACAATCCGGCCGAAGCGGCGAAGCTGCTCGACTGGGTGATCGAGCGCGCCGAGGAACGCCTCCGGCGGCGCAAGGAGAAGGAAGTCAATCGCAAGACGGCGGTGCGCAAGCTCCGCCTGCCCGGCAAGCTTGCCGACTGCGCGCAGAACACCGCGGAAGGCGCCGAGCTCTTCATCGTCGAAGGTGACTCGGCCGGCGGCTCGGCCAAGCAGGCGCGCAACCGCGCCAACCAGGCGATCCTGCCGCTGCGCGGCAAGATCCTGAACGTCGGCAATGCCAGCCGCGAAAAGCTGATGGCCAACCAGCAGATCGCCGATCTCGTCCAGGCCCTCGGCTGCGGCACGCGTACGAAATACCGTGACGAAGACCTTCGCTACGAACGCATCATCGTCATGACCGATGCGGACGTCGACGGCGCGCATATCGCCTCGCTGCTCATCACCTTCTTCTATCAGGAAATGCCAGAGCTCATCCGCGGCAATCACCTCTATCTCGCCGTGCCGCCGCTTTATGTCATCCGCCAGGGTGCGAAGACCGTGTACGCACGCGACGATGCCCATCGGGCAGAGCTGATGGAGAGCGTGTTCAAGGGCAAGAAGGTCGAAGTCGGTCGCTTCAAAGGCCTGGGTGAGATGATGCCGGCCCAGCTCAAGGAGACGACCATGGATCCCGGCAAGCGCACGCTGCTGCGGGTCGAGATCGACGACGTCGATTTCGAGGGTACCCGCGACGCGGTGGATGCGCTGATGGGCTCGAAGCCCGAAGCCCGCTTCCGCTTCATCCAGGAGCGCGCGATCTTCGCCGAGAACCTCGACATCTGACGGCAGGCGCGCCGCGAGGCCGGTGGTGACACGGCATTCGTAGGCCTGACGAGAGATGTCATTAGGCAGACGCAAACATCCCTGATATAAGAGCGACAGCCGTCGCCCGGCGCTGTTCGTCGAGGATGGCGATGTCACCTATTGGATGCATGGTGCGCCCGTCCGGAAGCGCGTGCCGTTCGTAGCCGGCCGAAGAAATCGAGTAGCCTATCGTCGTGAGCATGACCGAGAACAACAAGAAACCGAACGCACCACGTTGGCTCGGGCCGGTGGCGCCGAGCCGGACGGCCCTTATTCCGCCGATTTCCGCAGCCCGCTGGCTCCTCGTCCTGATTGTGATCGCCGGCATCTATTTCTTCCACGGCTTCGTGGTGCCGGTGCTCGCGGCGCTGGTGATCGCCTTCGCCAGCTGGCCGCTCTACAAGAAACTTCTGCATAGAATCGGCGGAAACACCACGCTCGGCGCGACACTCGCCATCCTGTTCATCATCGCCTTCCTGGTCGTGCCGATCGGCATCGCCGTCAGTTACACGATCGGCGAGGTGCGCCAGTGGATCGGCTGGGCCCTCGAGGTCAACCATTCAGGTGCACCGCCGCCGGACTGGATCACCGCACTGCCGGGCGTCGGGCCCTGGCTCGGGGAAAAGTGGCAGGAGCACATCGGATCACCGGGCGCCATCGGCGAACTCATCCAGATCGTCAGCGGCGCCAACATCGGCAACATATACCGGGCGCTGATCGCGGCGGGCGACGGAGCCTTCCACCTGCTGCTGACGCTGCTCTTCATGCTGATCGCGCTGTTCTTCGTCTACCGCGACGGCTCGAATTTCACCCGCCAGCTCGATCTGCTCGGCGAGCGCATCCTTCCGACCCGCTGGGAGCGCATTTCCCGCGTCGTTCCGGCGACCATCAGTTCGACGGTCACCGGCATGACCCTGATCGCGATCGGCGAAGGCATCGTGCTCGGCATCGCCTATTGGCTGGCCGGAGTGCCCTCGCCGGTGACGCTCGGGGTTCTCACGGGCGTGATGGCACTGGTCCCAGGCGGCGCTCCGCTCTCGTTCACCCTCGTTTCCTTCTATCTGCTGGCGCGCGGCTCCTACGTCGCAGGCATCGGGCTCCTGGCCTGGGGCACGGTCGAACTCTTCATCGTCGACAAGACCGTTCGGCCGCGACTGGTCGGCGGGCCGATCAAGCTGCCTTTCCTGCCGACCTTCTTCGGCCTTGTCGGTGGCGTGAAGACCATGGGCTTCCTCGGGCTTTTCATCGGCCCGGTGCTGATGGCGCTCATCGTGTCCATCTGGCGGGAGTGGATGCGCGAGGTCGAGCTGTCCGAGCCGCGCGATACCGACGGCATTGAACCGGTGATCGACGAGTTCCCGCCGGAAACACCGCTGATCCGCAAGGCTTCGGCTCCCTGAGAAACGCGCGGGAAGACCTTTCCCGCACCAGCAGCCGTCAGAGGCGCTTCTCCATGAAGAGGCTCAAAGGATCGGGCCTGTAATCGCCGAAGGGCCCGATCTCTCCATAGCCGAAACGTCGATAGAGGCTGAGCGCTTCCGGTTGGCTGATGCCGGTTTCGAGCCGGATTGCCGAAATGCCCTTCTCCCGTCCAAACACCTCGATCATCTCCATGAGGCGGCGGCCGATCGACAGGCCGCGGGCCTCGGGATCGACGAACATGCGCTTGATCTCGGCAGTGCCGTCACCCGCCTCCACCAGCGCGCAGCATCCGACAATGCGGCCGTCGTGGCGCGCGACGAAGAAGTTCACGCCGGGCTTCTCCAATGACGATATGTCCAGCATATGGTTGCTCTCGGCCGGATAGAGCGAGGCCATGTAGGCATCCGACATTTCGAGAAGGCGCAGGACTTCCGCCTGGCGGGGCGGTTCGGCAGTGATCGTCACGGTCATGGAAGAACAAACCCGGTTTCAACATTCGCCAAGGCCCGGCACGCTGGCCGAGTCCGCCAAGCAATGGCGGCTTTCGCCGCAGCGATCAAGTGGCGGCCGGGCACGTCGTTGTTCATTAAATTCCGTTCAGGATCGGCGTTCGCCATGGTGTCGCTCGAATGCCGGCGTTAACAGATCTTCACGCGATGCAGATTCAGGGGACCAGCCGCATGAAAACAGCCGCCATCATCATGACCATTCTCGGCTGCGACGACAGCGTCAGCCAGTGCCACTATATCGACACGGCCGAACAGAAATGGGTTTCGATCGAGCTTTGCCACGCCGCGTCGGAGCAGGTTCTCGGAGGTTATTCGGACGCCAACTACCCCATGGTGATCGCCGTTTGCCAGCCTCCGGAGAATGCCGGAAGCGAGACCGCGACAGCCCCCCAGGCAACCGAGGCGCAGCCTGCCGATACGGCAAAGCCGCCGGTGGAGCAACAGGAGAGCCTTACGGCCAGGGCCGTGGCGAAAATCCGCGGCGTGCTGCCCGGTACCGAACGGATCAAGATGGTGTTCGAAACACCGCTGCACGTGGTCGCAGACGGCTATTCCTGGGTTGCCAAGAAACTGACGCCCTGAGTCTCTCAGGCCGCCGTGAGCGCAAGCCCGGTCGCGTAATCGCGGGCAAGACGACGCTGGTCGATGATGGCGAGCTTCTCGACCATGTCGAGAAGCGCTCTTGCGGTCTCACTTTCCGGCGGTTCCTGGCGATAACGCTCGATCAGACGAGCGGAAACGCTCTCCATTTCGCTGCCACAAGCCGCCTGGATCGCGTTCCGCCAGAGCATGATCGCCTCGACGAACACCGGGCTTACCTCCCGCGGCAGCCCTGTCGTTTCGAGGAGCGCGCGGACCGCATGGAAGCGCCCCGTCGCGAGGATCGACCGGACGCGCCGTTCGTCGACACCCGACAGGCTCACCATGCCGGCAGCGAAAAAGTCGGTGCGCCCCGAGCACAGGGCATGCATGAGGAAGGCGGGCGTCAAGCGGCCGGTGTCGCGCAAATGTTCGACAAGCGATGGAAGTTCGTCGGGAAGTACGTTGGCGGCGATGGTGATCGTCGCGCTGGCGCCCGCCTCGCGGATCAGATGATCGATTCGACGGCTGTCGACCGCCGCCCTGACGAGACCGAATCTGGTGAGCGCTTCCGTCACATGCTGGACGAGCAGCTGGCGGGCATCGGCCGGAAGGTCGTCGCGATCAAGCAGCAGTGCCCGGACATTCTCATCACCGCCGTGCCGTTCGGCGATCCGCTTCAGCGTGAAGCGTGCAATCGCGGCAGACGGGTTCTCGAGCAATACCTGTGTCTCCGCGGCGTCACCGATCTCGGCAAGCGCGGCGGCGAGCCCCCGACCGATACGCGGACGGGCGGCGATGAGCATACGGGTTGCGCCAGATCCCCGGCCGGCGAGATCGACAAGATCCGATTCGCTCAAGACCGGCGAGTGAAGGATCACCAAAGAGGCGATCTCGGGCTGGTCCTCCGCAAGCGAGATCATCAGGGCGCGCGGCGCTTCCTGTGAGCCGGCGAGCGCCTCGGCGAGAGCAAGGCGAACCCGCGGCGACGGATCGTCCAGCAGATACGTCATCGCCACCTTGGCGGCGCGCCGCTCTTCGGCGGCCATGGTCGAGCGCAGGAACGCCCGTGCAAGGGCATTGGCAGCCCGCGCGCGGTCGCCCGCCTTTGCGGTCTCAACCCAACGAAGAAATGTCTCTACGATCAATTCCAGCCCCAGCGGATGCAAGCGAGTCCCCATGGCCTTTCAGCCACGGTTTCACGTTATCGCCAAAGTGTTTAAGATTGGTTCACCATATCCGTTAACCACGAGGTTTCCCTTGAAAACATACGGGCGATTTGAGCTCGGTCGTCGACGCATCAGGTCCGTGCTTTTGCAGGGGCTTTTTGCCGAGCGCGGAGACTTTGCCGGCGCCGACGCCGTCGCAATCGACATGCGGGGAGATCGGTTGAGCGAGATCGCGAATGTAGAGGATGCTCTCGCAAGATTCGCCCGAAGAATGGGCGCGGACACGCCGCCGCCAGCACTTCTTGCGCTTGTTCCGCAAGCTCACGACACGGAAGCCCTTGCCTTGGCCCTCTCCCTCGTCGTCCCCTACGCCCCGCAGGCTGTCGTGCTTTCCGGCGCCATCTGCGGAGCGGACATCCAGAAGGCCGATGTCATGATGTCGGTCGAAGAGGCGAAGGCGGGCCTGACGGTCGGCCGCACGGCGATCCTTGCCGTTGCCGGCGACAATCCGGCGGGGCCCTTGTCGGCGATGAGCTTTGCCGGGAAGTCCGGACGTCTGGCGGCACTTGCATGGAATCCCTCGGATCTTGCCGCGAGCCTTGGGGTAGCCGCCGCCCTCCACTCGACGCCCCTTCCCTCCGGCCTGGCGACCGCACGCGGGCTCATATTGCTCGGCGCGGCGTCGGCCAGCGTCTCCGCCATCGACTGGCTGGGAGCGGAGACCGACGAGGACCGTGTGTCCGAGGCGTGCCGGACCGCGTTGCGGGATGGGTTTTCGGCGATGATCTGCGAGCGACCGGAACAGGTCGCAACAGTCAATCGGGCTTTCTCGTGAGACAGCGTCAGGTTTGCGAAGGCGGCGCCGGTCGCAGGACCTCGAAGGTCGCCGACGCCTCGGCGTAATCCATGTAACCCATCCGCGCCATCGGCCTTGCCAGCGCGGCGTCGAAACGGCCGTCGCGCAGCACCCGTTCATCGATATGGATGCCGACGACCTCGCCGAAGACCGCGTAGCTGTCGGAGAAGCCGCCGGCAGCCGTCTTCAGCCGGTGGATTTCCGTAACCTTGCACTCGAAGGCCGCAAGCGCCTCGCCGACATAGGGCGCATCGACCAGCTTGCCCGCGACGGGCGTAAGGCCCGCGATCGAAAATTCGTCGACACCATAGGGCACGACGACCGATGATTCGTTCATCGGCTTCAGGAGCTCTGCGCCGACGAAGCTGGTGGTGAAGACGCCGGACTCCTCGACGTTGCGTAACGTGTCCTTTCGTCCACTCGACGAGAACATCACGATCTTCGGCCGGTCGCTGACGGCATTGAAAAAGGAATAGGGCGAGAGATTGATCGAGCCGTCCCGCCCCTTCGAGCCGATCCAGCCGATCGGCCGCGGCGTCACGATCGCCTTGAATGGATCGTGCGGCAGGCCGTGCCGGTTCGTATCGGTCGTATAGAACATCATTCGTCTCCACCGACCCATGTTACGACGTCCGTGAGCGACGGGCGCGGACGCTCGGTGACGGGGAAGGTCGTCGAGCCGATATGGATGAAACCGGCGACCTTTTCTCCAGGAGCCACGCCGAGCAAGGGGTAGGCACCTTCGTCATAGGCGAACCACTCGGTCAGCCAGTTCGAGACGTAGCCATACGCATTGGCCGCCATCAGCAGGTTGAGGCAGACGGCACCGGCCGACATCAGTTGCTCCCATTCCGGGATCTTCTGGTGCGGAGCAGCACGGCTGACGACGGCGATGACGACCGGCGCCCGGGTAAACCGGGTCTTCTCGACGATCTGCATCTCGCCGCTCAGGTCGGGGTTCTTCTCCATCGCCATGGCAAGGAACGCCTCGCCGATCCGCGCACGTTCGGCGCCCCGATAGACGATGAAGCGCCACGGGGCCAGCTTGCCGTGATCGGGAACCCTGACGGCCAGCGTCAGAATCGCTTCGATCTCCTCCCTCGACGGCCCGGGTTCACACATCTGGAAGGCGGGCACAGAGCGACGAGTCGCCAGATATTCGGCAAGGTGGATGTCATTTTTCATGTTGATTTGCTTTCCCTTCGGCTAGCACGACGGACAAGTCTTGAAATTGCCATCGCATTCGGATTGAAGTTGCTTCCATTGGTGAGGAAGTCAACTGATTGTGCATCCCATGAGAGTTCATCGTTTTGTCGCCCGCCTGGCCCTCATGCTGGCGGTCAGCCTGCCGGCGATGCCGTCGACGGGAGCCGACGATGCGTTCAAGTCGTTCAAGCAACTCGACAGCACCGCCAAAATGCCGAAGCTCAAGGCTTTCTCCCCGGATTTTGGCGCGACGCTGAAGCCTCCGGTCGCCAAGAACATCATCTTCGAAGCCAAGCTCACAGGCGACGGCGAGCCGGTCCAGCAGGGCCTTTCCTGGCGCGTCTTCAGTCCCATTCCCGCCGACGACGGAAAACTGCCGCTCGTTGCCAGTTCCGAGGGAGGATCGGCCGACTTCCAGCTTTCGCCGGGCGACTATTTCGTCAACGTCTCGTTCGGCCGTGCCGGCGCCACAAAGAAACTTGCGGTTCCGGAAAGCGGCGACGTCGACAAGCAGGTCCTGGTGCTCGACGCAGGAGGCATGCTGCTCAATGCCGTCTCGGGCGACGACACCCGCATACCGACGGCCGATCTGAAATTCAGCGTCTATTCTTCGGAAACGCAGGAAGACGGCGAGCGCGGGCTGGTGGTGGCCAATGTCAAACCGAACACCATCGTGCGGCTGAACACAGGGACCTACCACGTCGTGTCGGAATACGGTTCGGTCAACGCCGTGGTGCGGGCCGACCTGAAGGTCGAGGCCGGCAAACTCACGGAAGCGACCATCCAGCACCGCGCCTCGCAGATCAGTTTCAAGCTGGTGTCCGAAGCCGGTGGCGAGGCGATCGCGGATACCGCCTGGTCGATCCTCACGGCCTCCGGCGACGTGGTCGCCGAAAGTGTCAGCGCCTTCCCGGTCATGGTCCTCGCCGAGGGCGGCTATACGGCGATCGCCCGCAACAAGGACAAGATCTACCAGAAGGACTTCACCGTCGAAGCCGGCCACAACATCGACGTCGAACTGATCCTGAACTGACGCACCTTTCAGCGTCCCCGCCCACCACGAAAAGCACAAAAGAAAACCGGCAGACTCCGAAGAGCCCGCCGGCGTTCATTCATGATCGCGGACTGCTCAGGCGCGGGCGTTCTTCGCCTCGACCTTGCGCTTGACGTCCGGCGGCGTCGCTTCCCACGACAGCGCGGAGACGGCTTCGTCGAGCGACATCGAGATCTGCTCCTGCGAGCCGAGGCGACGGATATTGACCGTGCGCTCTTCCGCCTCGCGCTTGCCGCAGACGATGATCACCGGAACCTTGGTCACGGAGTGTTCGCGGACCTTGTAGTTGATCTTCTCGTTACGGAAATCGGTCTCCACCGTCATTCCGGCCTCGCGCAGGGCTTCCGCCACCTCGCTGCCGTAAGCGTCGGCGTCCGAGGTGATCGTCGCGACGACCACCTGGACCGGTGCGATCCATAGCGGCATGTGCCCGGCGAAGTTCTCGATCAGGATGCCGAGGAAGCGCTCCATCGAACCGCAAATCGCCCGGTGGATCATCACCGGCTGGGTCTTCTCCGAGTTCTGGTCGATGTAGAAGGCGCCGAAACGTTCCGGCAGATTGAAGTCGACCTGAGTCGTACCACACTGCCACTCACGGCCGATCGCATCCTTCAGCGTGTATTCGAACTTCGGGCCGTAGAAGGCGCCCTCGCCCGGCAGGATGCCGGTCTTGATGCGGCCGCCCGACTGTGCCTCGATCTTCTGCAGCACTTCCATCATCACGCCCTCGGCGCGATCCCAGAGCTCGTCGGAACCGACGCGCTTCTCCGGACGGGTCGAGAGCTTCACGACGACCTCGTCGAAGCCGAAGTCCTTGTAGACCGAGAGGATCAGGTCGTTGATGCGCAGGCATTCCGCCGCCATCTGCTCGTCGGTGCAGAAGACGTGCGCGTCGTCCTGCGTGAAGCCGCGCACACGCATCAGGCCATGCAGGGCGCCGGACGGCTCATACCGATGAACGATGCCGAATTCCGCAAGACGGACAGGCAGTTCGCGGTATGACTTCAGGCCGTGCTTGAAGATCTGCACGTGCCCCGGGCAGTTCATCGGCTTTAGCGCGAAGACGCGGTCGTCCTCGTGGTCCTCGCCGGCGACCGTCACCTTGAACATGTTGTCGCGGTACCATCCCCAGTGGCCGGAGATTTCCCACAGCGACTTGTCGAGCACCTGGGGCGCGTTGACTTCCTGGTACGTGCCGGAAAGCCGGCGACGCATGTAGGAGACCAGCGTCTGGAACATGCGCCAGCCCTTGCCGTGCCAGAAGACGACGCCGGGGCCTTCTTCCTGGAAATGGAACAGGTCCATCTCGCGGCCGAGCTTGCGGTGGTCGCGCTTTTCGGCTTCCGCCAGGATGTGCAGGTAGTTGTCGAGATCTTCCTGCTCCGCCCAGGCCGTTCCGTAGATGCGGGTCAGCATCGGGTTGTTCGAGTCACCACGCCAGTAGGCGCCGGCGACCTTCATCAGCTTGAAGGCCGTTCCGATCTGTCCGGTGGAGGCCATGTGCGGGCCGCGGCAGAGATCGAACCAGTCGCCCTGATAGTAGATCTTGAGGTCCTGGTCCTCCGGGATCGCGTCGACGAGCTCGACCTTGTAGGCTTCACCCTTGGCGGCGAAGACTTCCCTCGCCTTGTTGCGCGGCCAGACTTCCTTGGTGAACGGCTTGTTGCGCTGGATGATCTCCTTCATCTTCTTCTCGATCTTCGGCAGATCGTCGGGCGTGAAGGGTTCATCCTTGGCAAAATCGTAATAGAATCCGTTCTCGATCACCGGACCGATCGTCACCTGGGTTCCCGGCCAGAGCTCCTGCACGGCCTCGGCCATGACATGGGCGGCATCGTGACGGATGAGTTCCAGCGCGCGCGAATCGGTGCGCGTGACGATCTCGATCTTCGCGCCGTCGGTGACCGGATCGGCAAGATCGGTCATCACACCGTTCAGCGTGACGGCGACGGCCTTCTTGGCCAGCGACTTCGAGATCGATTCGGCGACGTCCCGACCGGTCGCGCCGGCAGGAAAACTGCGCTCGGAACCATCGGGAAATTTCAGGGAAACGGAAGCAGACATGAAGTTCTCCTTATCCAGTCCCGCCAACGAATGCGGGTGGTGAAAGGGCCGGAGTCGACCGGCCGCGACGTCGCGCGTGATACCGGGAAATCCGCCGGGAGTAAAGGCGATAGCCGGCCAGAGCATCCGTGTTGGTCAAGGCAAGGATACGCTAGCTGAACCAGAACTGTTTCGCCCCGTCGGGCAGGCCGGAAAGGCCTTGATCCAGCACCGCGGCGCCGAGCATTTCCCTGAGAGCGGCCGCCACATCCGCTATGGCGCTTTCGGTCGAGAGATTGTGGTCTGGCCGCAGCGCCTTCACTTCCCGCGTCATCTCCTCCCTCGGGCCGAAGGCTTTTCGCGGTTCGTCGAGGTTCCACTCGCGAATGAAGAGCGCGCGAAGGCAGGCCGGCAGTATCTGCGCGAAGGCGATCGCCTCCGCCGGTTCCAGGCGACGCCGGAACGTGCGCAGCACACCATCCACCATGGTGAAGGCCTGGTTGGTGGTGGCGAGGCCGGCGCGGTCGCGCACGGCGACCAGGAAGGTCTCGAAATCACGTGTGGCCTGTCGATACTCCATCGGAACCGTCATGACGCCGTTCACGCCTTCCCTGTTGCAGCGGCGGTATCAGCTGTCGGAGACACCAACCGGTCTCCGTCAACGGTTTATATCCGACCGGTGCAGGCCCGCCCGCCAGTAGCGCCAGGGTGCCCACCAGCGGTAGCGGTCATCCAGCGTCTCCGGCACCGGATCGTAGCCCCAGGTGCCACCCGGGCCGCAGCGTCCGACGCGGAAAAGCGTCAGGAAGCCGCCCGCCCAGAGCCCATGTCGGGCGATCGCCTCGTAACCGTATTCCGAGCAGGTCGGCATGTGACGGCAGGAATTGCCGACGAAGCCGGAGAGCGTCAGTTGATAAAGGCGGATGAAGCCCATGCCGAGGAGTCGACCGGGTGTCTTGGCGAAGGGGCCGGACCAGTTGCGCGAGCGGCGCGCCGGCGGGCCATCGTCGTGACCGCCGCCACACTCGGGAGCGTTGCACATTTCAGCCCGCCACCGCGGCCGGTCGCTTCGCCTCGATCTGGTCGATCGCGTCGACCACGGCATCGAAGGTCAGCATGGTGGACGCATGTCGCGCCTTGTAGTCCTTCACAGGCTTCAGGAACCGCATGTCCTCGAAACGGCCCGTCGGCCCATCGCCATCGGCCTTCAGCATGGCGAGCATATCTTCCCTCGCCCGGCGAAGCTCGTCTGCAGTCGCGCCGACGACATGGCGCGCCATGATAGAGGAGGACGCCTGACCGAGGGCACAGGCCTTCACCTCGTGGGAAAAATCGGTGACAACGCCGCCATCCATATTCAGGTAGACCCTGACCTTCGAGCCGCAGAGCTTGGAGTGCTTTTCGGAGACCGCGTCGGCATCCGGCAAGGTTCCGATCCGCGCGATATTGCCGGCAAATTCGAGGATCTTGCTGTTGTAAATGTCGTCCATGCGCTATCGAACCTTAGAATGCGATGCTATTAGCGGCCCGTTCCGGGCAACTGTCGACGCCCCGGCAACAGTGTGTCGCACCGTCATTCCTTCACATGCCGCGTCGGTCTCACTATATAAGAAGTGCAAACGCGGTCCAAAGAAAACAAGAGCCTTGTCGCGCACGGCCACGGACAATCGAGAGATATGGGCTTGCCATCATGAGCCGAGTTACGCATTTACAGGCTGGAAGAACACAAAACTCCGTCGGGCCGTCGACGGACCGGGAGACCGAAGGCATGGACGCATTCGCCAAGAAACTGTCGCAGGAGAGCGCTCGGCCGACCCGCGAGGAAGCGGAGGAAGCCGTTCGCGTGCTGCTGCGCTGGGCCGGCGACGATCCCGCCCGCGAAGGGCTGATCGACACACCGAAGCGCGTCGTGAAGGCCTATAGCGAGCTCTTCGCCGGTTACGACGCCGACATCGAGGACGTGCTGGGCACGACCTTCGAAGAAGTCGCCGGCTATGACGACATCGTGCTCGTCCGTGACATCCCCTTCTTTTCTCATTGCGAGCACCACATGCTGCCGGTGATCGGCAAGGCGCACATCGCCTACCTGCCGTCCGGCCGCGTGCTCGGGCTTTCGAAGATCGCCCGCATCGTCGAGGTCTTCGCCCGCCGTCTGCAAACCCAGGAAGCGATGACCGCGCAGATCGCCGATGCGATCAACCATGGCCTCAGCCCGCGCGGCGTGGCTGTCTTCGTCGAAGCCGAGCACATGTGCATGGCGATGCGCGGGGTCCAGAAATCCGGCTCCACCACGCTCACCACCACCTTCACGGGCAGCTTCAAGGACAACGCCGCCGAACAGGCGCGCTTCATGTCCATGGTGCGCGGCCGTTGACCCCCGTAACACGTCCGAAAGACAGGTCATGACCATCACGTTCGAACGTCCCCCGGCAGACAAGGGCGCGCTGGAGGCGGAGGGTGCCTTCACGCCGAAATTCGACGGCAACGGCCTCGTGACCGCAGTCGTGACCGACGCGCGCGACGGCGAACTGCTGATGGTGGCCCACATGGACGCCGAAGCACTCGGCCTGACGCTGGAAACCGGCATCGCGCACTATTTCAGCCGCTCCCGCAACAAGATATGGAAGAAGGGGGAAACCTCCGGTAATCTCCAGCATGTGAGGGAAATGCGCGTGGACTGCGACCAGGACGCCGTCTGGCTGAAGGTCGAGGTCGCCGGACATGATGCCACCTGCCACACCGGCCGTCGCTCCTGCTTCTACAGGCGTGCGACATCGGCCGGCGGCGAAGCTCGACTCGAGATCGTCGACCACGACCGGCACTTCGATCCGGACGCAGTCTACGGAGATGTATCAAAGGGCTGACTTCGAGCCAGGACGACACAGCGGCGCCCTTTCGTTAAACGGTTTGGTAAGTCTCCGGTGCGTTAATCTAGGCATTGGGAGCGTTCAGCCAAGGGTGTGCGTAGATGCTGAACTGGAATACGAGGAACAATCCGTCTGCCGCGGGGCCCGTCCAGGGAAGCGGCCAGGAGCCGATCGTCATCGATCCCGGCCCTGTTCCCTCGCCGCCGAAGAAGGCACCGATCGCGCTCGCGCTCGGCGGCGGAGCCGCCCGCGGATGGGCGCATATCGGCGTGCTGAGGGCGCTCGACGAAGCAGGCGTCGAAGTGAGCATGATCGCCGGCACCTCGATCGGTGCACTGGTCGGCGGCTGTTATCTGGCCGGCAAGCTCGATGAGCTCGAACTCTTTGCCCGGTCGCTGACGATGCGACGCATCGCATCGCTGCTCGATCTCACGATCGGCGGTGGCGGCCTCCTCGGCGGCATGCGCCTCACCAAGCGGATGCAGGAACATCTGCAGGGGCTTGCGATCGAGGATCTGCCGAAGCCCTTCATCGCGGTCGCCTGCGAGCTCAAGACCGGCCATGAAGTCTGGATCGACGGTGGACCGCTGATCACGGCCCTGCGCGCCTCCTACGCCCTTCCCGGCATCTTCGAACCGGTTCTCTGCAACAACCGCACGCTGATCGACGGAGCACTGGTCAATCCGGTGCCGGTTTCGGTCTGCCGCGCCTACGAGCAGCCGCTGGTCATGGCGGTAAACCTCCATTACGACCTTTTCGGCCGCTCGGCCGTCGTCAAGCACAAGGCCGGCGAAATCGCGTCGCCCGAAGGAGAGCCGCGGAAGCATCACGGCCGCCTCGGCATGACGGGCGTCATGGTTCAAGCCTTCAACATCATCCAGGATCGCATCTCGCGCGCCCGGCTTGCCGGCGACCCGCCGGATCTGGCCCTGCAACCGCGCGTCAACGATATCGGCCTTTCCGAGTTTCACCGCGCCGGCGAAGCGATCGACCGCGGCTACGAGGAGGCAAAGCTCCGCCTGGGCGAACTCAAGCGGATGCAGGAAGCCTTCGTGCGCTGACAGACATGTCGGCCAGAACCGCTAGCCGGCGATATAGGCCTTGATCTGCTCCGCCTCGGTCTCGATGTCGCGAATGCGCGACTTCACCACGTCCCCGATCGAGATGATGCCGGCGAGCTTGCCGTCCTTCTCCACCGGAACGTGACGGAAACGCCGCCCGGTCATCACTTCCATCAGTTCGTTGACGGTCGTCTCCTCGCTGCAGAGGTGGACGTTCTTGGTCATCACGGCTGCGACCGACTGGTTCAGACTGATCGAACCGCTGCGACCAACGGCCCGGACGAGGTCACGTTCGGTAAAGATTCCGGCGATCTTTCCCTTCGCGTCGCAAACCACGGCAGCGCCAATATGGTTCTCCTCCAGGATGTGCGCGGCGTCAGCAAGGGTGGTATCGGGCGCAATGGTGACGACGTTGCGGCCCTTCTCTTCGAGTATGCTCCTGACCGTTGCAGACATGGCTCCTCCTTTTCCAGATCGCTGGCATTCAATGGACCGCCATCAGCCCCTCCCGGCCGCGACGGAACACTGAAAAAATGGTGCCCCTATTCGATGAAGTTTGCAACAAGTTCGACGGTTCGGCCAACCCTGCGAAACGAGGGGTTTGCGCCCGCGCGATCGTCAGGCCGGTTCAACCACGTCGTTGCGGGCGGTCGAAGGCGGCAAATCCCAGAAAACCGACCAGGAACCCGCCGATATGCGCATCCCAGGCAACCGCCCCGGAGAGCGCGCCCACCAGCGGCAACCCGATCGCAATCACGAGATTACCGAAGAGCCAGACGGCGATGAAGACCACCACCGTCCGCTGACGGAGCGCCGCGAGAATCGAAAGTCTCGGGAGCGGCCGGTCAGGCTGGACGCGAACCGATCTTCCCGGTCCGAAGGCGAAGCGGCACGCCGCCGCCATGAGTGCGGATATGACCCCTGACGCACCGATCATCAGCGTCGGCTGCCCCCAGTTCACGAGTGCATGCATCAGTGCTCCGCCGGCGGCCGATACCACCCACAATGCTGCGAAGCGCCATCCGCCGATCCGTCGCGCCACCGGCGTGCCGAAGGCAGCAAGCCACAGGCCATTGAAGGCGAGATGTTCGAGACTGCCGTGCAGGAAGGAATAGGTCAGCGGCGTCCAGAGCCATTCGTAACCCTGCTCGGAGAATCCGTAGACGTAACGCAGCGGCGAAAAGCCGAACTCTATGACCAGCCACTCGGCAGAATTCGGCGACAGCAGCGTCGACTGGACGAAATAGATCGCGGCCAGCCCCGCAAGGCAAAGCAGAATGCCGGTCGGCATGTTGAAGATCGGCGTGCGCGCCGCGCCACCGTCGGCTGATTCGCCACCCGGCCAATCGTCGCCCGAGGGCCGTTTCGGCGTCTCATCCATGTCTGGCGCATCCCTGTGACCACTCGCCATCGGAGCCTTACAGCAGACAAGGGGCAAAAAAAAGCCGTCCGGCTCGATAACCGGACGGCCAATCGAATGCACGGGAAAGCCGTGCTCGACAGTTGGTGCCGAAGGAGACCCTTCGAAATCAATGGGCACGATGTGCCACAGGTAATATTAGCATGCAATCCAGTTTCGAAAACAAGATTAACCGCGGCGGTTTCACCTCTTGGCTGCGGATTGGCACAACGCTCGCAAAACTTTCTGTTAACCGCTCGGCGGTAAGGATTTAACCATAGCTGAACCGCCAAGAATCGACACCATGTTCACTTCGCAGGCATCCCAGACCGGTAGTGCAGTTTCTCCCGCCGGGCGTCGGGCGTTCCAGCGCGTCAGCGTCAGCCTTCAGGGACGGTTGATGCTCGCCAGCTATGACGAGTATGTCTGCCAGGTCATCGACATGTCTCCGGGAGACGTGCGGTTCGCCTGTGCGGGTCGTCCAGCACCCGGCGAGAAGGTCATCGCCTACATCGACCACCTCGGGCGCCTGGAAGGCAATACCATAAAGCTGACCGAGGACGGCTTCGTCATGTCGATCGTGGCGACCGGCCGCAAGCGCGAGAAGCTCGCCGCGCAGCTCACCTGGATCGCCAACAAGCACGAACTCGGCCTGCCCGAGGATCGCCGCCACGATCGCCTCACGCCACGCCAGACGCGCACCGAGCTCGTCCTCGAAGACGGCCGGCGCTATCCATGCCGCCTCATGGACCTGTCGCTCTCGGGAGCTGCGATCGACATCGACATTCGCCCGCCGATCGGCACGGCGGTGCGCGTGGGCAACATGCGCGGCCGCGTCGTCCGACATTTCGTCGAGGGCGTCGCGATCGAATTCCTCACCCTGCAGTCTCGCGAAGCCCTCACCGAATTCCTCTGATCTCGGGGCGACGCGGCGAGCTGCCCGTTCCCTGGACACACGCCGGCTTCGCCGCGCGCTCACCACTTTCAATTACGCTAAAGAAATCCTGAACGCGAAAGGCGCGTTCGCATCCCTCGATTTTCCGCGCGTGACGGCCTCAGGCATCGCTTGACGGCAGGCGTTCCTCGCCTGCGCAGCGTGATCGCCGGAACAGCCACAGCCGGAGCTGCGGCACAAATTCCAGAATTCCGACTTATTTTCAGTCACTTGCATGCCTCATGCTGACGACATCCCGCATCCACGCACGCGAGCGTACGTAAAATTTTATATAAATTATCATCAAATACAAATACAGATTTATTCTTATTTTCTTCTGTTTTTCACGTAATTATACTCAAGTAATCGGCGAATTTTACTTCGCGTTTTTGCGCAGAGTAAAACTGCTCCTGTCATTGTCTTCCCAACACGGGGAGACGACAAATGATCAAGAAAAGAAGTCTGAGTGTTGGAGTTCTGGTGGCCCTTCTGAGCAGCGCCATCGCGCTACCGGCCACGGCAATGCCGTCCAACATGCACGTGGTCGGCAAGGCGAACCCGCCGATCGGGCATTACGAGTTCTGCCGGAGCTATCCGGACGAATGCCGCGTCAAGGGTGGCGACACCGGTCCGGCGGTATTGACGGAGGACGCCTGGCGAACCCTTCTCGACGTCAATTACACCGTCAACACCTCCATCGAACCGCTGACGGACGAGGACATCTATGGCGTCGAGGAGCGTTGGGCCTATCCACGTTCGGTCGGAGACTGCGAGGACTACGCGCTCTTGAAGCGCAAGCTCCTTATCGACCGCGGCTTCTCGCCGGCCGATCTCCTGATGACGGTCGTCCTGCAGCCGAACGGCGAAGGCCACGCCGTCCTGACGGTTCGTACCGACCGCGGCGACTTCATTCTCGACAACATGCGCAACAAGGTATTGCTCTGGTCGGACACGGAATACACCTACCTGAAGCGTCAGTCGGCCGACGATCCCGGCCGCTGGGTCAAACTGCAGGACGGTCGGGCGACTGCGGTCGGCAGCGTCGGCTCGAACTGACCCGCCAGATACGCGCTTACGGTTCGGTCATTCCGTCACCCCGTCCCTTGACCGAACCAAAAGCCGGTCCCGTGCCCCGCGGGACCGGCTTTTGCCTTCCGGGCGAAAGCACAAGCCCATTCGCTACATTTACGCTGCGTTAACCATCATCCGACTATCTCTTCAGGCACTGTATCATTCGCAGCGCGTGATGCTCCGCCCACCGACGTCGGCGGTCCTTGCCTCTGGTCCCGCGTAACAGACTGCATCAACGACTGCCGGCGGACGGGACGTCACATGAAGAAGTCGGCTGCACCTGGACAAGCCTCCGAGCATCTGCCCCTGATATCCAACCGGTTCGTCTACACGGCGACCGCGCTCATCGCGACCCTTGCCGCGCTCTCCGTTGTGATCAATCTCGGCGGCCGACGGCTGGGTGCCGAACTGGCGCTTGCGGGCCACAGCGACAGCACACAGGACTTTCTGATAACAATCGGGCAGGATCAGCTTCGCCTGGCCGCCAATACGATCCGCTTCGAGAGCCAGCGCCGCGACGGCCCCGCGGAACGCGCCGATCTCTACCTGCTCTGGCCGGAAATGTCGGGGTATCGCAGTGATTTGCGCGCGCGCTTCGATGACGTCACCCAGCCCGACGGCCTCGTCTTCGTACAACTCTCGCAAAGCACGATGTCCCGCGACATGTCCGGACGCGTGGAGCCGATCTACAGCCATCTCTTCGAGGGTCTTCCTGAGAAGGGACCACACGGACTTACCCTGCACCGCCTGAAATCCGACGCCGGCTACGGCAACGAGGTCCTCCTCACCGCCCAGCGTCCGGGAGCGCCCGACTTCGCGGTCCGCTGTATCCTCCCTCCCGAAGGAACGCCGGCCAGCAGCGGTGACTGCCAGCGCGACATCCATGTCGGACGCGACCTCAGCGTCCTCTACCGGTTCTCGAGCGCCCTCCTTTCCGACTGGAGCGCCATCGATACGGCCGTGCGCAGCTACGTCACTTCCCATCTCGATGTATCGGCGGCGCCTTCATCGACTTTCACTAAAATTGCAGATGAACCGGCAAGAAATGATTCATTATAAACTTCTTGGTAAGGCTACCGCCGTAAGCTCCGATGAATTGGTCGTGTGGGGGCACGCTCAGTTCGTCGTCGTTAGCATACGAAGAGTTTCGCGGTGAAAAATATCAGGAATTTCCGAGACTTAACCTCCATCCTCTCGGCGTCGGCACGCAAGGCGATGGTGGCTGCCATGGCTTTCTTGGCGCTGTTGTTCATTGTCGGCGCGCCGGCGAATGCGGCCCCGACCTATGCCGGCATCGTGATCGACGCCAAGACCGGCAAGGTGCTCTACAGCGAAAACGCCGACAGCCTGCGCTATCCTGCGTCGCTCACCAAGATGATGACGCTCTATCTGACCTTCGAGGCCCTGGAATCGGGCAAGATCAGCCTGAGCAGCCGCGTTCCGGTTTCGGCCAATGCTGCGGCCGAACCGCCGTCCAAGCTTGGCGTCGGTGCCGGTCGCTCGGTGACCGTCGAGCAGGCGATCCTTGCGCTCGTCACCCGTTCGGCGAACGACATCGCGACGGCCCTCGGCGAGTATCTCGGCGGTTCGGAAGCCCGTTTCGCCAAGATGATGACCGCCAAGGCCCGCAGCCTCGGCATGAGCAAGACGACCTATCGCAACGCCAACGGCCTGCCGAACACTGCGCAGATGACGACCGCGCGCGACCAGGCCCGCCTCGGCATCGCGCTGCGCCAGCATTTCCCGCAGTACTACGGGTATTTTTCGACGCGGAGTTTCAAGTTCGGCAAGCAGGTGATCGGCAATCACAATCGCCTGCTCGGTGCCGTTCGTGGCGTCGACGGCATCAAGACCGGGTATACGCGTGCCGCCGGCTTCAATCTCGTGACGTCGGCCCAGGCGGACGGCCGCTCGATCGTCGGTGTCGTCATGGGCTCCTCCTCCGGCAGCAAGCGCAATGAGACGATGAAGCAGCTCGTGCTTCGCTACCTTCCGAAGGCCTCGCGGTCCGGCACCGGCGATTTTGTCGTCGCCCGAAGCGAATCGACCATCGCACCGGAAGCGCCCCTCTCGGCACAGCCTTCGGCCGCCGCCGCATCCGCTTCCGCGTCTGCCGTCGATCTTCCCTCGCGCGGCCCGCTTCCGGAAATCCGTTACGAACCGGCCGGCATGCAGACGGCCTACGCGAGCACGGGCGGCGCAAGTCCTGCGCTGGAAGCGGTCACCGCTCCCGTCGCCGCTCCGGCGGCCGCCAGCCTTCCGGTGCCCGAGCCCGCGCCTGCCTATATGCCGGAATCGAGCTTGAAGACCGCCCGCGTCACGAACGAGCAGGCGTCTCTCGAACCGGCCACTGCGCCTGCGCCTTCCACCGATGAGATCGACAACACCGTTACCGCTTCGACCCCGAAGGCCCCGTCGGGATGGGTGATCCAGATCGGTGCCGCGGCCGACAAGAAACTCGCAATGGAGCTTCTGCGCAAGGCGCAGGACAAAGGCGGCAAGGTATTGCGTTCCGCCTCCCCCTTCACCGTCGCCTATGGCAACGGTTCCGAGCTGGTCCACCGTGCACGCTTCGGCGGGTTCGCCGACCAGAAGGCAGCCGTAAACGCGTGCAAGGCGCTGAAGAACAAAGGATTTGGCTGTTGGGCTTCCCTGCAGTAAGCAGGACGCCCGTCGGCCACCTCGAAATGTAGTGAGTACGAGGTAGCAGACATGGCATCGAACGAGAACAGCTTCGGCCTCTCGCCCCATGGCGGAGAAGCGAAAAGGCCCAGTCGCAACACGTTGCATCCGCTCCACGAGGCGGCGATGCGGATCGCCGACCTCGGTCGGAAACGGTCGATGACGAAGGACCTGATCGGTCTTCTCCTCTGCCACGGCGCGCGCGCCTGGCGCTACTCGCAGCCGGAAACCAACATCCACCTGCATGTCTGCGCACCCGGAGGCCGCGCGCCGGTGGTGCTGAGGCTTCGCTGAGATCACGCAACCAACGCCAGCCGGCAGCACGGAGTACCGCAATGCCCCTTTATGCGCTCGGAAACTTCGTCCCGAAGACGCCCGCCCCCGACCGCTTCTGGATCGCGCCGGATGCCCATGTGATCGGCCAGGTCGAACTCGGGCTCGACGTCGGAATCTGGTTCGGATCGGTATTGCGCGGCGACAACGAGCCGATTGTGATCGGTGACGGCAGCAATATCCAGGAAGGCGCCATGGTACACGTCGATCCGGGCTTTCCGGTGCGGATCGGCAAGGGTTGCACGATCGGCCACCACGCGATCATCCACGGCTGCACGATCGGCGACAATTCGCTGATAGGCATGGGGGCGACGGTGCTCAACGGCGCGAAAATCGGTAACAACTGCCTGATCGGAGCCAACGCGCTGGTGACGGAAGGCAAGGAATTTCCCGACAATTCACTGATCGTCGGCTCGCCGGCGCGGATCGTTCGCACGCTGGACGAGCGGGCCGCCGCGGGCCTCAAGCTCTCGGCGGAGAACTACATCCGCAACTGGCAGCGGTTTGCGCGCGAGCTGCGGCCGCTCTGAAGCGGGCACTTATCGCCTCCCCTCAGCTACACTGGCGGCAGAGACCGCGGATCTCGATGGTCGTCTTCTCCGCCTTGAACTGTTGTCCCTTTGCCCATTCGGAGAGCCGGTGGTCGATCGAGTGGTCGTGAAATTCGGTGACGCCGCCGCAGCTGTTGCAGATCGCGAAGGCGACCGTGCCGTGCCGGCAGCACTCTTCCGCCGGGTGGGAGCAGGCAACGAAGGCGTTGATGCTCTCGAGGCGATGGACCAGCCCGAATTCCACCAGCTTCTCGAGCGCACGGTAGACCTGCAGCGGCGCCCGAAACCCGTGATCGCGCAGCCGGTCGAGGATGGTATAGGCCGACATCGGCCCTTCCGACCGCATGAGCATGTCGAAGACGAGAGACTGATTGCGCGTCAGTTGCGGTGTGGTCATGGTCTCCTCCGGGTTCACTTTCTCAACGGGCCGTGGTCTCGGCACGCCGCAGCCTGAAGGGCAGCAGGCTTGCGAGAAACAGGCCCGTTGCCGCGACGACGATCGATGGGCCGGACGGCGTGTCATAGGTCAGCGAGCCGAACAGACCGCCCGCGACGGCAAGCGCGCCGATCAGCGAGGCGAGCACCGCCATGACCTCGGGCGTCGACGAAAAGCGACGTGCGGCCGCCGCCGGGATGATCAGCAGCGACGTGATCAGCATAATGCCGACAATCTTCATCGCGATCGCGATCACCAGTGCCATCAGCAGCATGAAGGCCAGCCGTGACCGTTCGGGATGCATGCCCTCCGCCTCGGCGACCTCGGGATTGACGGTCGCCGCAAGCAGCGGTCGCCAGAGCCAGGCAACAAGAGCCAGAACCAGCGCGCCGCCGCCCCAGATGATTGCGATGTCGGCCGGTGTGACTGCAAGAATGTCGCCGAACAGGAAGGCGATGAGATCGAAGCGCACCCAGGACATGAAGGCGACCATGACGAGGCCGACGGCGAGCGTCGCATGGCTCAGTATGCCGAGGAGCGCATCGGCCGAAAGCGCCTGCCGCCGCTGCAGCAGGAGAAGGACGAGCGAGACAGTGACGGCGACTGCGAACACGCTCGCCATCAGGTTCACCGAGAAGAGCAGCGAAAGGGCAACCCCGAGCAGGGCGGAATGCGCCATGGTGTCACCGAAATAGGCCATTCGCCGCCAGACCACGAAGCAGCCGAGCGGCCCGGTCGTCAACGCGAGACCGATGCCGGCGATCAGCGCGCGGGTGAAGAAGTCGTCAAGCATGGCGGTCGCCCCTTCTCTCTTCGCCGTGCGCCGGGCCGCTGGCAGCCTCATGCTGGTGGGCGCCGTCATGATCGTGGTCATGACTGTGATCATGATGATCGTGTCCCGCGTGGTCGTGATGGCCGTCGCCAGGATAGCAGTGTTCCGTCACCGAACCGTCGGCATGGAGTACCCGCCCGTCCGGCAGATGGGTATGGTCGTGTTCGTGACGGTAGACGGCGAGCGTACCGGCCGCCCTCGCCCCGAAGAGGCGCATATATTCCGGGCTCTGGCTGACATGGGCCGGCGTGCCGCGACAGCAGACGTGGCCGTTGAGGCAGATGACCGTGTCCGTCTCCGCCATGACGACATGCAGGTCGTGAGAAACCAGCAGGATGCCGCAGCCGGTGCGGTTGCGGATCGAGGTGATGAGATCGTAAAGCGCAATCTCTCCGGCGAAATCCACACCCTGGAGGGGCTCGTCGAGCACCAGCAGGTCGGGCTTGCGGGCGATCGCCCTTGCCAGCAGGGCGCGCTGGAACTCACCTCCCGATAGGTGCTGGACCTCGGCACCTGCAAGGTGGGCGATGCCGACGGCATCCAGCGCTTCGAGGATGTCTCGTTCGGAAAGCCTGCCAGTCAGCGTCATCAGCCGACGCACGGTGAGCGGCATGGTCCAGTCGACGGCGAGCTTCTGCGGAACATAGCCGACAGTCAGGCCGGCTTCGCGCGCTGCCTGCCCCTCGTCAGGCCGCAGGACACCGATCGCCATCTTGGCGCTGGTCGATTTTCCCGATCCGTTCGGCCCGATCAGGGTCACGATCTCGCCGCGGTGAACGGCGAAATCGACGCCGCGAACGAGCCAGCGACCGTTACGGCGGACGCCGGCGCCGGAAAGACTGACGAGCGGCTTGCCGCCCGGTTTGGCAGAATGAAGCATGGTGACCTGACGTTTTGCTGTTGCGAACGGCTATGACACACGTTATAGCATTACGCAATTGATGTAATAACATTACATATCGTTCGCAAGCTGGAGTCTCGAAATGAATCAAAGCCTCTTCCGCGCGGCAGCATCGGTCGCCGCGCTACTCGTCATGCCCTCCCTCGCCGCAGCCGAAGTTCGGGTCGTCGCTTCAGTCAAGCCGGTGCATTCGCTGGTCGCCGCAATCATGCAGGGTGTGGGCGAGCCCGCCCTCATCGTCGGCGGCGCCGCCTCGCCGCATACCTACTCGTTGAAGCCATCAGACGCGCAGAAGATCGAGGATGCCGACGTCGTCTTCTGGATCGGACACGATTTCGAGGCTTTCCTCGACAAGCCGCTCGAAGCGCTGCCCGGCAACGCCAAGGTCGTCGCCCTGAGTGACACACCCGGGCTCGTCAAGCTTCCCTTCCGCGAAGGTGGCCCCTTCGAGGCCCATGACGACGACGAAGATCATGCGGCCGAGGCGGGCAGCGAGGCAGAACACCATGACGAGCATGGGGGCACGGATATGCATCTCTGGCTCGACCCGATGAACGCCAAGGCCATGGCCGCCGAGATCAGGGATACGCTCGCCGCCGCCGACCCGAGCAATGCCGACGCTTACCGGAAGAATGCCGAAACGCTCGACAAGCAGATCGACGCACTCGATCAGGAGATTGCAGCGACCATCGCGCCGGTCAAGGACAAGCCCTTCGTCGTCTTCCATGACGCCTACCAGTATTTCGAGAACCGCTATCATGTCCGCGTCGCCGGCTCCGTCACCGTGAGCCCCGAGACGATGCCGGGCGCCGAGCGCCTTTCGACGATACACGCCAAGATCGGCGAACTCGGCGCGGCATGCGTCTTCGCCGAACCGCAGTTCGAGCCGAAGCTGCTGAACGTCGTCACCGAGGGCACGGCGGCAAAGTCCGGCGTGCTCGATCCGGCAGGCGGGGCTCTCGCCGAAGGTCCGGCCCTCTATGGCGACCTCCTGCGCGCCATGGCGACCTCGCTCGTCGACTGCCTTTCCAAGTAATCAGGCGAAACTGAAAACGGCGGATGGCGACATCCGCCTTCTTTTGTGCTCAACTTGTTATACTATTACATCATCAATGGCAGGAAAGATCCCATGAACAAGCTCCCCGTCACCGTCCTTTCGGGCTTCCTGGGCGCCGGCAAGACGACCCTGCTCAATCATGTGCTGCGCAACCGCAGCGGCCTCCGGGTCGCCGTCATCGTCAACGACATGAGCGAGATCAATATCGATGCCGCGCTGGTGCGCGGCGGGGACGCCGCCCTTTCCCGCACCGACGAACAGCTCGTGGAGATGAGCAACGGCTGCATCTGTTGCACACTGCGCGACGATCTTCTCTCGGAGGTGCGCGACCTCGCCGCGCAAGGACGTTTCGACTACCTGTTGATCGAGGCGACCGGTATCGCCGAGCCGTTGCCGATCGCCGCCACTTTCGAATTCCGCGACGAGAACGGCATGAGCCTCTCCGATATCGCCCGGCTCGACACCATGGTCACCGTGGTCGATGCGGCGAACCTTCTGCGTGATTACAGCTCTTCCGACTTCCTCGCCGATCGCGGCGAGACAGCGGGCCCCGGAGACGGCCGCACCATCGTCGACCTGCTGGTGGAACAGATTGAGTTCGCCGACGTGGTCGTACTCAACAAGATCGGCCTCGCGAGCGCCGAAGACCGTGATGCAGCCCGCAAGATCATCGCCGGGCTCAACCCCGATGCACGGATCATTGAAACGGATTTCGGAGCGGTGGCACCGGGCGACATCCTTGGGACCGGGCTCTTCGATTTCGCCGAGGCCGAAACGCATCCGCTGTGGTTCAAGGAACTGCACGGCTTCAAGGACCACATCCCGGAGACGGAGGAATACGGTATCCGCTCCTTCGTCTACAAGGCGCGCGCGCCCTTCGACCCGACGCGGTTTCAGGCCTTCCTCAACAGCCCGTGGCCGGGCGTTATACGCTCCAAGGGCTTCTTCTGGCTCGCAACCCGGCCGCATCATGTCGGCGAGCTCAGTCAGGCCGGACCGCTCGTCCGCACCGGCCGGATGGGGCTCTGGTGGGCTTCCGTGCCGCGCAAACAATGGCCGGACGACCCGGGTTTCCTGCGCGCCATGGCACCCTATCTCGATCCCGTCTGGGGTGACCGCCGGCAGGAACTCGTCTTCATCGGTTGCGATCCTATGAGCGAGAAGGATATCCGCGCCAAACTCGACGACTGCCTCGTTCCTACGGAGGGTTTCACGCCGGAGGCATGGCGCACCCTGCCCGATCCGTTCGCCTCCTGGACCACGCCGCGTGCGTAGCGGCGCGCGTCGCCACGCAAGCCGGACTCAGAGAGACGAGACGACGCTCCTCTGCCGCAGGAGATCGAGAACGATGGCTGCGGCCGCCTCGCCTGGCGCAGTCTCGGTCTTCATCCTGGCCCAGACCTCGTCGAATCCGGCGAGCATGGCCCTGCGGTCGAGCGTATCGGCCGAAAGCCGCTCCAGCCAGCGGACCAACGGACCGGGCCGGACTGCATCGTTCAGATATTCCGGCACGACCGGGTAGTCGGCGATGATGTTCGGTAGCGCCGCGGACCAGACCTTGATGCGATTCCTCAGGAGCGTAATCAACCAGTCCGCCTTATAGGACGAGACAGTCGGGATGCCGGCGAGCGCGAGCTCCAGGATGACCGTGCCCGAGGCGGCCAGCGCGGCATCGGCGGCTTCGACGGCCCGCCACTTGTCATCCTCGCCGAGGAAAATTTCCGGCCGCACCGTCCAGCCGTCGGTGATCGTCCGGATCCGCTCCACCTGTTTCGGCACGGCCGGCAGCAGGAAACGCGCCGGTCCGTTGCGTTCGACGAACTGGTGCACCACCTCCCCGAACACCGGCAACAGCGTCGTGACCTCCGCCCTGCGTGACCCCGGCAGCAGAAGGATCGTCCGCGTAGCCCCTTCGACTGGAGCCCCTCTGGCAGTGCGGGCGGCGCGCGTCTCGACGAGTTTCGGATAGGCGGTCAGCCGATGGCCGACGAAGCGGGTTTCCGGGCCGCCGAGCCGCTCCATAACCTCGGGCTCGAAGGGCAGGATCGCAAGCACGCGGTCGACGTAGGCGAGCATGTCGCGAGCGCGATATTCCTTCCAGGCCCAGACGCTCGGGCAGACATAATCCACAACCGGCAGGTCGGGCAGTGCCTTGCGGACCTTCTTCGCCACGCGGTGGGTGAAGTCCGGGCTGTCGACGATCAGCAGCAGGTCGGGCTTTCCTGCGATGATCGCGTCTGCCGTCCACGAGATGAGCTTGATGAAGCGCGGAAGCCGCGAGAGAACCTGGGTCAGTCCCATGACAGAGAGTTCGGAAAAATCGAAGAGCGATTTCAGACCCTGCGCCTGCAACGCCTCGCCGCCAACCCCTACCAGCTCAACCGGACCGGAGTACCGGGTCTTGAGCGCCGCAACGAGATCGCCACCCAGAAGATCGCCGGAGACCTCGCCGGCGATGACCGCGATCTTCAGGCTCCTCGCGCTCACATCACTCCTCCCGGCAGACCAAGATCAATCCCGCAGACGAAGATCCCGGCGGCGTCGGCAGCCTCAAGCACCGCCGCCCGCTCGATCACAAGCGCGCGCCCCGCCTCGACGGCAATGCCGGCAAGCCCCGCCTTCGCGGCGTTCTCCACCGTCGAACGCCCGATTGCCGGCAAGTCGGCCCGGATATCCTGCTGCGGTTTGCAGAGCTTCACAAGCACACCCTTGCGGTAGCTCGATATGCGGCCTTCCGCGCGAAGCCGGGCCACGCGTGCCAGCATGGCGTCCGTACCCTCGACGCCTTCCAGCGCCACGATGCGGCCGCCGACGCTGACGGCACCCTGCCCCACGTCCAGCCTTCCGAGCGCTTCCGCAGCTTCGGCGGCCCGCGCAATGTCGCGCATGTCCTCGCCGGAAGGCTTGATGCTGCCGAGCGGCCCGGTCTCGGCCAACAGATCGGGGGCGATATCGTGGGCGCCGAGCACCCTGCAGCCCTGCGCCTCGATCAGTGCGATCACCATCTTCAAAACCGCGTCGTCGCCACCCGCAAGCAGGGTCTTCACCGCCATCGGCAATTTCAGAAGCGAACGAAGGTTGACGTGGATGTCACGAAAGGCCGGACGACGCTTGACACCACCGGACAGCACCACGCGGCCGATGCCCTTCGCCTTTACGAGACGGGAAAGCCCGGCCATGTCGCCGACGCCGATCACCGTACTGTCGAAACCGTCCCAGGTCTGGTCGGATTCGTTGCTGAGCCGGAATATGAAGGGGTCCTCGCCTGCCTCTCGCGCCGCCTCGGCAACGAAATGCGGAAGCATGCCGCTGCCGGCGACGATCGCCAGCCGACCGCCATGCTCTCCGGCAGGGGCGGACATCGCCGTCAGTTCTTTCCGCGGAAGGGCGAGGAAAGCGCCCGGTCACTCTCGGCGGCGATGAAGTCCAGAATCTCGATCACCTGCGGGCAATCGAGATATTCCTCGCGAATGGCGGCGGCATTGGCGCGCGCCGAGCCTTCGCCTTCGAATATCTGCTTGAAGGCGCGACGAACACGGTGGATCACCGAGCGCTCGACGCCTGCACGCGTCATGCCGACAACGTTCAGACCGCCGAGCACGCCGGGGTTGCCGTTCAGCATGCCGTAGGGAATGACATCATAGCTGACCGCCGACAGCCCGCCGATGAAGGCCTGACGGCCGATGCGGGTGAACTGGTGCACGGCCGATCCGCCGCCCAGGATCACCCGGTCCTCGACCGTGACGTGCCCCGCCAGCATGACGTTGTTCGACAGGATGATGTGATCGCCGAGCCTGCAGTCATGGGCGACATGCGAGTTGGCGAGAAACAGGTTGTTGTTGCCGACGATGGTCTTGCCGCCACCGCCGACCGTGCCGGCGTTCATCGTCACGCCTTCGCGCATCGTGCAGTTGTCGCCGATCGAGAGCGTGGTTTCCTCGCCCTCATGATGCACGCTCTGCGGCTCGCCGCCGATGACGGCGCACGGAAAGATCCGCGCATTCCGACCGATGGTCGTAAGCCCCGTCACCGAGACATGCGACAGCAGCTCGCATCCGTCGCCGAGCGTGACCTTCGGGCCGACATGGCAGAATGGCCCGATCTTCACGTTTTCGCCGACAACCGCTCCGTCCTCGACGACCGCGAGCGGATGGATGACGGCGCTTGCTGCGATACCGCTCATTTATCGTCCTTGCGCATGATCATGGCACCGATATCGGCCTCCGCTGCAAGCGCGCCGTCGACCTTTGCCTCGCAATGGAACTTCCAGATGTTGCCGCGCTGCTTCTGCTTCACGACATGGAACTCGACGCGGTCACCAGGAACGACAGGCCTACGGAAGCGCGCGTTGTCGATCGTCATGAAGTAGACGAGATTTCCACCTTCGCCTTGCTTGCGCGCGCAGATCGCACCCGCCGTCTGGGCCATCCCCTCGACCAGCAGCACGCCCGGCATGATCGGAGCGTCAGGAAAGTGGCCGGTGAAATGTGGCTCGTTCGCCGTCACGTTCTTGATGCCGATCGCGGAATTGTCGCCGTCGATCTCGATAATCCGGTCCACGAGCAGGAACGGATAGCGATGGGGCAACAGCTTCATGATCTCGAGGATATCCGCCGAACCCAATATCGGCTTCGCGTCTTCAGTCATTCTTGCCCCCTTTCTCCTTTGCGCGACTGTCCGCCTGGCCGAGCGCCGCGGCCACCTCGCGCAGATAATCCTTGAGCGGCCGAGCCGGCACGCCGCCATAGCGCTCGCCGGGTGGCACGTCTGCCAGAACGCCGCTCATCGCCGCGATCTGCGCGCCGTCGCCGATCGTGATGTGTCCGTTGACGCCGCAGGCGCCGCCGAGCATCACGCCGTCGCCGATTTTCGCGCTGCCGGCAATGCCGACCTGGCTCACGATGCCGCAATGACGGCCGATCCGCACGTTGTGGCCGATCTGCACGAGATTGTCGATCTTCGTGCCCTCGCCGATCACGGTGTCGTCCATCGTGCCGCGATCGATCGTCGTGTTCGCGCCGATCTCGACGTGATCCTGAATGATGACCCGCCCGACCTGAACGATCTTCAGCATGCCGCGCGGACCCGGCGCGTAGCCGAAACCATCCTGACCGATGCGGGCGCCGTTATGAATGATGACGTTGTTGCCGATCAGCGCCGCCAGAATGGTCGCCCCGGAGGCTATCGAACACTCGCGGCCGATGCGGACATGCTCGCCGATCACCGCGCCCGCTCCGATCCGCGTTCCACTGCCGATTTCGACGTGAGCGCCGATCACTGCCATCGGCTCGACGACAACACCCGGCTCGAGCCTTGCCGTCGGATCGACAAACGCAGCCGGCGAAATGCCCTCCGCCTTTTCGGCCGTCATCAGCGGCCGCATCGCCTTCGGATGCAGGATCGCACCCGCCATCGCAAAGGCGGTGTGCGGCGTCTTGGTCAGCAGGACGGGAACGTGATCGGGAACGAGAGAGCGCAGCGCCTTGTCACACAGGATCGCGGAGGCCTCGCAGGTCTGCAGCTCCTCGCGGTTCTTGCGCGAGAGGATATAACAAATCTGCCCCCGTTTCGCCCGGTATACGGGCGAAACGGAGTGGATCAGTCGATCTGCGTGATTCTCGTCTTCGAGTTCCGCCCCGATCTGCGCAGCCAACGAAGCGAGGCTTATGCCGTCATGGGGCGGAAAGAAATACTCATGCTCCATAAGCCATAGCCCCAGAACGTATTACTGCCTGCAGTCCGGGAGCACTCAACTCAGAACTGGTTCGCCATGCTGAAGCGGAAGTTCTGAACCTTGTCGAAGTCTTCCTTGACGACCGGGACAGCATAGTCGAAGCGCAACGGACCGAAGGGCGACACCCAGACGATGCCGGCACCGACGGAAGCGCGCCACGACATATCCGTTCCGACAGCACCGGCGCTGTTGGCAACGTCGTTGCCGTAGAGCGTACCGGCGTCGGCGAACACCGCGCCGCGCAGGTTGAAGTCCTGCGGGATGCCCGGCATCGGGAAGCTCGCCTCAGCCGAAGCCGTGAAGTAGGTCGTGCCGCCGAGCGCATCGCCGTTTGCCATGCGCGGGCCGATACCACTGCTTTCGAAGCCACGCAGATCCTTACCGCCGATCATGAACTGGTCGAAGACCTTGAGCGATCCGTCGGTCGAGACCACATGGCCACCACCGAGCGAGACCGAACCGATGATGTCCATCTCGTCGGACAGACTGTGGAAGTAACGGAAGCGGCCGTAGATCTTGTAGAAGTCGGAATCGCCGCCGAGACCCGCATATTCCTGCGTGACGTTCAGGTACATGCCTTCACGCGCGATGATGCGATCATCCAGCGTGTTGTAGACCCAGGTATTGCCGATGATCGACTGCTTCCACGGGCTACCGTCCACCAGATCCTGGTAGGGCGCCGAAAGCGCTGCGTAATCGCTACCGCTCGCACTGTAGTCGATTTCCTTGTAGGTGTACTTCAGCGTCGTCGCCAGATCTTCGGTGATCGGCGCGGTCACGCGAACGGTACCGCCCTGCTCGTCGTAATCATAGTTATCATTGCTGCTGGTCGAGCTCTTGAAGAGATCGAAGCCGGCCGCGAGACGGTAACCGAGGAAGTACGGCTCCGTGAAGGAGAAGTTGTAGCTGCGGGCATCGTCAAAGCCGCCACCAGCCGCCAGACGGATGAACTGGCCGCGACCGAGGAAGTTCTTTTCTTCGATCGAAGCTTCCAGGACGAAGCCGTCACCACCGACCGAGTAGCCGGCGCCGATCCCGAACGAACCGGTCGGCTGATCTTCGACTTCCACGACGACGACGACGCGGTCGGGAGCGCTGCCCGGCGCGGTCGAGATATTGACCGTCGTGAAGTACCCGAGCGCTTCGAGACGGCGCTTGGCCGCCGAGATGGTTTCCTGGTTGAAGGCGTCGCCTTCACTGATGTCGAACTCGCGACGGATGACATAGTCACGCGTCCGGGTGTTGCCGCGGATCTCGATGCGCTCGACGTAGGCGCGCTCGCCCTGGTCGACGAGATAGGTCACGCCGATCGTGTTGTTTTCGAAATTGCGGTCGCCGCGCGGAACGACACGAGCAAACGGATAGCCTTCCGACGAGACGCGACGCGAGATCGCTTCCATCGACTTCTGGACATCCTTGGCGCTGTAGGTGTCGCCGGTGCGCGACTCGACATAGCGCTTCAGCTCTTCGCCATCGACGCCCTCGACGGTCGACTCGACGTTGATGTCGCCGAACTTGTAGCGCTCACCTTCGTCGACCGTCAGCGTGATCGTGTACTCGTTGCCTGCCTCGTTCAGAGACACATCCGAGGAAACGACGCGGAAGTCGGCATAACCGTGATTGTAATAGAACTGGCGCAGCGCCTCTTCGTCGGCGCGCAGCTTGTCCTCGTTGTAGACGTCACGACGGGTCAGGAACGACAGCATGTTCGAACGCTTCGTCTGGATGACCGCAGCCAGACGGCCGTCGCTGTAGGCCTGATTGCCGACGAAATTGATCTGGGAAATCTTGGTGCGCTCACCTTCATTGATCACGAAGGCGAGATTGACGCGCCCCTCGCCGACTTCGGCGACCTGGGTCGTCACCTCGACATCGCTGCGACCGATCGCGGAATAGGCTTCCTTGATGCGCTGGATGTCGGCTGCGATCAGGCTCTCGCTGTAGGGACCGAGCGCCTGGGTCTGCACGACCGTCTGCAGCTTGTCGTCCTTGATCTTCCGGTTGCCGTTGAAGACCACCTGATTGACCAGCTTGTTTTCCACGACGGAAACCACAAGCGTTCCGCCGGAAACGGAAATACGGACGTCCGAGAAGAAGCCGGTCTCGTAAAGGCGCTTCACGGATTCATCGATATCCGCATTCGAGAAGCTCTTGCCCGGCTTGATGGTGATGTTGGAACGCACGGCCTCGACGCCGACCCGCTGGGCACCCCGGACATCGATACGCTGAATGACCGCCGCTTCGGCAACAACCGCCGATGCGAGAAAGGCAACGCCTGCGCCAGATGAAACAACACCAGCAGACAGAGCGACCGCCGATACTGCGTTCAAAAACTTTGAACCAGCCTTCATGTGTATTTCCAACCTTCTTCCCAATGTCCCGCAGCCGTATGCCGACTCCGGCCCGTGAGTGGTTTTAACGGGTTTTACCCTACAAGCAAGTGTGGACGTTAATTTCTATTTACTTCGTTTGTATCCGTGACCCAATCGCCACTACGAGTTTGAATCATCGTAAACAAATCGTATCTTACCTTTCAAGACGGCCTCATCCGATCAGCCGGCTGATGTCGTTCCACGTCGCGAAAACCATCAGCGACAGGATCATCGCCAAACCGATCCGGAAGGCGATCTCCTGGGCCGCCGCCCCGACCGGTTTCCCACGCAGGGCCTCAAGCGCGTAGAGCACCAGATGGCCTCCGTCAAGGACCGGAACTGGCATCAAATTCAACAGTCCAAGAGAAACGGACAATACGGCCGCAAGATTGAGGAGAGCCAGAACGCCGAGGGACGCCATCTGGCCGGATGCCTGCACGACCCTCACCGGCCCGCCGAGCTGATCGGCATTCATCCGTCCCGCGAACATGTTCCCGATATAATCGACGGTTCCTGTGACGATGTGCCAGGTCTGGCGGAAGCCCTCGCCCACGGCCTGCAACGGCGACAGCGGCTCGATACGGAAATTGCCGCTGTCCTTGTTGGTGACGATGCCGATCTGGCCGACTTCCATCTTGTTGCCGAAGCGGTCGGTCGTCACCGTCCGGCGCGGCACCATTTCGAGATCGAGAAGGCTCTCGCCACGCTTGACGGTCACGACGACCGGGATTTCCGGCCGCATGGTGATGTAGCGGACGACGTCATCAAACGTCTCCACCTTGGAACCGTCGAGGGCGATCAGCAGGTCGCCCGGCCTGACACCCGCGGCCTCGGCTGCGCTCTCCGCCTTGACTTCGGCGACCACCGGATCGGCGACCGGCTTGCCGTAGGCGCCGAAGATCGCCGCGAAGATGACGATCGCGAGCAGGAAATTGGCGATCGGCCCGGCGGCGACGGTGACCGCCCGTTTCCACAGCCGCGCGCCGGCGAGCGTCTGTTCGCGCTCCGCCGGGCTCAGGCCTTCCAGTTCCCCGCCCGGACGGCTCGCCGCGTCCGCGTCGCCGAAGAAGCGAACATAGCCGCCGAGCGGGATCGCGGAAATCTTCCAGCGCGTGCCGTGCTTGTCGGTGAAGCCCACGAGCTCCGGTCCGAAGCCGACGGAAAAGGCGAGAATGCGGATGCCGGACCAGCGCCCTGCGAGATAGTGACCCATCTCATGCACGAAGACGAGCAGAGACAGGATGATCACATAGGGCAGGATATAGCCCGTGAGGAACCCAAAAAACGCCGTGATCTGATCCATTTCCGCTCCCTTTGATGGTTTGCGTCAGAGGCCGAGCAGGAAGCCGCCGAGCGATTCTATTCCGGCGCCGGTGACCGCCGAATAGCCGACAGCCAGAAGGAAAGCCGAAAAACAGGCAAAAACAAGTCCGTCGACGCGGTCCATGATGCCGCCGTGTCCCGGAATGATCCGTCCGGAATCCTTCACGCCGAAGCGACGCTTTATGAAGGACTCGAAGAGATCTCCGATCTGGCTCGACACCGAGAGCGCAAAGGCGACGGCCGGCACCCACAGCGCGACGCTCTGGAAATAGGCGAGCGCGACGGCAATTCCTCCCGCAACACCCGCTACCGTGCCGCCGATGGCACCGGACCAGGTCTTGCCGGGTGATATCTTGGGCGCGAGCTTTGGTCCGCCGAGCGCCCGGCCGACGAAATAGGCGAGGATATCCGTACCCCAGACGACCGCGAAGACGAAGAGCATGGCCGTGAAGCCGAGCGAATCCTCGCCGCGGATCGCCGACAGCGAGATCGCGCTCAGGCCCGCATAGAATATGCCGCCGGGCTGCCACCAGCTCCAGCGCCCTGCGATTGCCGGCAGTGCCGCCGTCAGCACCAGGCCGGCGAAAAGCGGAACCGTCATCTCGCCCGAGGTCAGCAGCAGCGTCGCCGTAACCGCCACGACGGAGAACCATCCCCAGGCGTTGCCGCGCACGCTCTTTTCTGCGAGTCCTGTCATCATCGACCACTCGTAGTAGACGAGCAGGCCGATCACCGAGGCGACGATGCGAAACGCCAGACCTCCGATCCAGGTCGCGGCCAGCACGATCGCGGCAAGGACAATTGCCGAATAAATGCGAAGACGGAGTTCTTGGGCCATCGTTACGAGCTCACAGCCACGGGCGTGGCCGACAGCCCGCCAAATCGCCGGTCGCGCGCCGCATAGCGATCGAGTGCTGAAAAGAAGATTTCACGGGTGAAATCGGGCCAGTATTCCGGCACGAACATCAGCTCCGCATAGGCCGCCTGCCAAAGCAGGAAATTGGAGAGCCGCTCCTCGCCGCTGGTGCGGATGACGAGGTCCGGATCGGGAATGCCGGCTGTGTCCAGCCGGTCGTTGATCATCTGCGCGTCGATGTCCGAAGGCTGCAGACGGCCGGCCTGGACGTCTGCAGCGATCCCCGCGCAGGCTCGCGCGATCTCGTCGCGGGAGCCGTAGTTGAACGCGATGATCAAGGTCAGCGCACCATTGGCGCGCGTCGTCTCTTCCGCCTCGAGCAGAAGCAGGCGGATGTCGTCGCGCAGGTGCACGCGGTCGCCAATCACCCTGATGCGGACGCCCTTGCGATGAAGTTCGGCAAGGTCGCGCTGGACGAAGGTCTTCAAAAGCCCGAACAGATCATTGACCTCCGCCTGAGGGCGCCGCCAGTTCTCAGAGGAAAAGGCAAAGAGCGTCAGATACTTGATCTCCGCATCGGCGGCGGCCTGAACGACCTCCCGGACTGCTTCGACCCCCTTGCGGTGACCGACCGCCCGCGGAAGGCCGCGCGCGTTTGCCCAACGGCCGTTGCCATCCATGATGATCGCAACATGCTGCGGGGCAGCGCGGCTCTCGGATATGGACATGTTCGATCCGGTTCTCCGTTCGGCAGGACGACAGGGGACGCGCCCGGCGTCCTCAGACCTGCATGATTTCCTTTTCCTTCTCCGCGAGCAAGCGGTCGACCTCAGAAATAGTATCGTCGGTCATCTTTTGGACCTTGTCCGACTGCGCACGGCTCTCGTCCTGACCGATAACGCCGTCCTTCTCGGCCTTTTTAAGGCCGTCCATACCGTCGCGACGCACGTGGCGAACGGCGACCTTCGCCTTCTCCGCATAATCGTGGGCGATCTTGACCAGAGACTTGCGGCGTTCCTCGTTCAATTCCGGCAGCGGAATGCGCAGGTTCTGACCGTCGATGATCGGATTGAGGCCGAGATTCGATTCGCGGATCGCCCGATCGACGGCGCCGACCATCGACTTGTCCCAGACGGATACGCCGAGCATGCGCGGCTCCGGGACGGTGATGTTGGCCACCTGATTGAGGGGCACCCGCGAGCCGTAGGCTTCCACCTGGACCGGGTCGAGCAGGTTGGACGAAGCGCGCCCGGTACGCAGCGACGCTATATCGTGCTTGAACGCGTTGATCGCGCCTTCCATGCGGCGCTTCAGATCGTTGAGATCAACCTCTGCAGTCATGATGATACTCCTGTAGTCGATATGGCCGGCGGCCTGGAGAAAGAATGCCCCGGGCGTTTCAGGTATCGGAAACAACCGTCTTCCTGCCGCCACCGGCGAGGATGTCACGGAACCCGCCCTTTTCGTGGATGGAGAAGACGATGATCGGAATGTGGTTCTCGCGCGCCAGCGCGACGGCGGCGACGTCCATCACAGCGAGGCCCTTCTGCAGAACCTCGTCATGGGTAAGTTTTTCGAAGCGGGTGGCGGTCGGATCCTTCTTCGGATCGGCCGAATAAATGCCGTCGACCTGGGTTCCCTTGAAGATCGCCTCCGCACCCATCTCGGCGGCACGAAGCGCAGCCGCCGAATCGGTCGTGAAGAAGGGGTTGCCCGTGCCGCCTGCGAAGATCACGACGCGACCGAGCGAGAGATGGTAGAGCGTCGCACGCTGCGAGAAGCTCTCGCAGATTTCGGGCATGGCGATGGCCGAGAGCACCACCGTGTCGATCTCGAGCTTGCGCAGCGAGGTTGCGAGCGCCAGAGCGTTGATGACGGTCGCAAGCATCCCCATGTGGTCGCCGGTCACCCGGTCTCCACCCTTGGAGGCCACCGCGACACCCCGGAAGATGTTGCCTCCGCCGACCACGACGCCGACCTCCACACCCATGGCCCGCGCTTCGGCGATATCGGAGGCAATACGGTCCGCGACCGCCACGTCGATACCAAAACCCTGGCTGCCCATCAGGGCTTCGCCCGAGGCCTTCAGAAGAACGCGTTTGTAGAGAGGTGCGGAAGACATGATCGCTCCTTGAATGACTAGATGCCGGATACACGAAGGGCATCGCGTTGTCACGCGATGCCCATGTTTTTCCAATGAAGGACGAAAGCGCCGATCAGCCCTTGGCGGCGGCTGCGACTTCGGCGGCGAAGTCGGTCGCTTCCTTCTCGACGCCCTCGCCGAGCAGCAGACGAGCCATGCCGGTGACTTCGATCGGAGCGCCGACTTCCTTCTCGGCTTCCTTGATCGCAGCGCCGACCGTCAGATCGGGATTGATGACGAAGGCCTGCGAGAGCAGCGCGACTTCCTCGAAGAACTTGCGCATGCGGCCTTCGACCATCTTCTCGATGATGTTGTCCGGCTTGCCGGAAGCGCGCGACTGCTCGATGAAGACGTTGCGTTCGCGTTCGGCAACAGCGGCGTCGACTTCCTCGGCGCGGATGGCGAGCGGGTTGGTGGCAGCGATGTGCATGGCGACCTGGCGGCCGATGGCGTTCAGCGCGTCCTTGTTGCCGGTCGACTTCAGCGCGACCAGAACGCCGAGCTTACCGAGACCATCGGCGACGGCGTTGTGGATGTAGGTGGCGACGACGCCGTCTTCGACGGAGAGCAGGGTCGCGCGACGCAGCGTCATGTTTTCGCCGATGGTGGCGATCGCGTCCTTCAGGCTTTCGGCGACAGACTTGCCGGTTGCCGGGTAGGTGGCGGCGGCAATCGCGTCAACCGAGCCGTCGGTCGAAAGCGCAACGCCGGCAACGCCGCGAACGAGGTCCTGGAAGGCGTCGTTGCGGGCGACGAAGTCGGTCTCGGAGTTGATTTCGACGACGACGGCCTTGGTGCCGGCGCCGGCGATGCCGACGAGACCTTCCGCTGCGGTACGGCCGGACTTCTTGTCGGCCTTCGCGATGCCCTTGGCGCGCAGCCAGTCGATGGCGGCTTCCATGTCGCCGTTGGTCTCGGCGAGCGCCTTCTTGCAATCCATCATGCCTGCGCCGGTCTTTTCGCGCAGTTCCTTCACCATTGCAGCAGTGATCTCGGTCATTGTTTGCCTCTTGTCGGTTCAAGCGGTGCGCCCGCCCCCGAAACGACGGAGGGCGCCCTGTTTGGGGCACGAACTGTACCCGGAAGTATGACAACGTGATGAAGCAGCGCCATCACGATAATAAACTCTGGTGACTATCGCGGCGGCGAGTTCGAAACGTCCGCGCCGCAAAGGAACAGGCCGCCAACAGCATCGCTGAGAGCGGCCCCGTCCCGTATCAGGAAAACGCGGCGAAGACCGAAAGGGCTCCGCCGCTCGCCATCGTCAGGCGCCGGCTTCGTCTTCGAGCGCCGGCTCGATCGGGGCTTCGGCAGAGGCGCCGATGTCACGACCGGACGCACCCTGCTGACGTGCGATACCGTCGATCGCCGCGCGGGCAATCAGGTCGCAGTAGAGAGCAATGGCGCGCGAGGCGTCGTCGTTGCCGGGGATCGCGTAGTCGATCTGGTCCGGATCGCAGTTCGAGTCGATGATGGCAACGACCGGGATACCCAGGCGCTTGGCTTCATCGATTGCGATCTTCTCCTTGTTGGTGTCGATGATGAACATCAGGTCCGGGGTGCCGCCCATATCGCGGATACCGCCGAGAGCCTTGTTCAGCTTTTCGCGTTCGCGCTCGAGGTTGAGGCGTTCCTTCTTCGAATAGCCCTGGGCTTCCGAAGCGAGGATCTCGTCGAGCTTACGGAGGCGAGCGATCGAGTTCGAAATGGTCTTCCAGTTGGTCAGCATGCCGCCGAGCCAGCGGGAGTTGACGTAGTACTGGGCCGAACGCTTGGCGCTGTCGGCGATCAGGTCGGATGCCTGACGCTTGGTGCCGACGAACAGCACGCGGCCGCCGCGGGCGACGGTGTCGGAAACGACCTGCAGCGCGCGCGAAAGCATCGGCACGGTCTGCGCGAGGTCGATGATGTGAATGTTGTTGCGATCGCCGAAGATGTACGGTTTCATCTTCGGGTTCCAGCGGTGCGTCTGGTGACCGAAGTGAACACCAGCTTCCAGAAGCTGGCGCATGCTGAAATCAGGCAATGCCATGCCTTTTTCTCCTTTTCCGGTTGAACCCCCGCGAGGCGAACAGCGCCGTTTGACCGGCACCACCGGCGGAACGACCCGGATTTCTCCCGGGCAATCCCAAGCCTCGCGTGTGGAATGCCGCCCGCCTTATAGCGACTTCGTCAGGAAATCAAGGCTTTTGTCGGCAAAGATCATTTCCGGGATACGGTTCCGGAAGACTATTTGCAGCCGCGATCCTCGAGCATCTCCAGTTTCGAGAGATGACCGCTCAGGATGAAGTCGCCGTAGTCGAGGGTCAGGTCACGGGTGACGCCGTTATCGTAAAGCTTGAAGGACTGGGTGTAGACCGGCAACTGGTCTCCGGTCGTCTTGTCGTCGTAGTAAGCGATCGAGACCGGCCAGTACTTCGCCCGGGCCATAGCGCCGGCCTTTCCGGCGTCCGGTTCGTCCTTGCTCGGTTCGGTCGAATGGCCGACGATGGTCGTCGTCAGGTAGCTACGGTCGCCGTCCTCCGACCCGTCGAATATCCGCGCCTCGAAGAAGGTCTCGCCTTTCCTCGCCCTGTCGATGACTTCCAGCATATGCTCGGCGGGGAAGCGGCTGTCGACCAGTTCCACGGCGCGCTTCGCCGGCCCCTCGATCTCGATCTTGACCCGGCCGTTATCGTCGGCGGCCTTGCCCTTCACGTCCTTGTCGAGCTGATCGTCGGTGAACGACTTCGTCTCGAACCGGAACTTGCCGTTGGCGATGTCCTCGAAGGTGCGGCTCTGCTGGTCGGTTACCCGCACCTGCTCGCCCGTGTCGATTCGGGTCACGAAGCGGAAGTTGGTCGTGTAACCCTTGCACTCCGACCCGTCGAACTCATAAACCATGCGGCCGCGTATCGCCTCGATGCCGGCTCTTTCGGAGGCTTCCTTCAACTCGACGTCATAGACGGCCCTGTGGGGCGCCAAACGCCCGGCGGCAGCTTCCGCCCCGCTTGCCGCCCAGCCGGCGGCTGCGAGGGTGGCCAGAGCGGCAACCGCATAGCTCGAGCGAAACATTCAATACCTCCTGTTGGACTGGCCGGCGATGATATAAGAACTGTCCCGGCGAAAGCGAGGCACGCCTTCGTGTAATGCAAGATTCTTTTTCAATGTTTACAACAAAACCGGGAAACTAGAATGTCCGAGACAATCGACAATCGTCTGGAAGCCATGGGTATCCGCCTTCCGGTCGCCGCCGCACCGGCTGCGAACTATGTTCCGTACGTCATCAGCGGCAACCTGCTTTACCTTTCCGGCCAGCTTCCGATGGAAGACGGCAAGATCGCGGTGACCGGCCGCGTCGGCAGTGACGTCGATCTCGCGGCAGCGCAGCGCGCCGCGGAACTCTGCGCCATCAACATTCTCGCGCAGGCAAAGGCGGCGCTCGGCGATCTCGGCCGCATCGCCCGCGTCATCAAGCTCAACGGCTTCGTCGCCTCCGCACCCGGCTTTACCGAGCAGCATCTCGTCATCAACGGCGCCTCGAACCTCATCGCCAACGTCCTCGGCGACGCCGGCAAGCACGCCCGCGCAGCCGTCGGAATGGCCGCCCTGCCGCTCAACGCCGCCGTCGAGATCGACGCCATCCTGGAGATCGGCCAGTGACCGACGCCACCTGGATCAAGGAGCTGCCGGTCGCCCATCGCGGTTTCCACGACATGAACAAGGCCGTCTGGGAGAACACCCTTTCCGCCTTCCAGCGGGCGATCGATGCCGGCTTTGCGATCGAGTGCGACGTGCAGCTTTCGGCCGACAGTGTCCCCGTCGTGTTCCACGACCACGATCTGCAGCGGCTGTGCGGCATTGCCGGCGATGTGCGCGAGCGCACCGCGGCCGAGCTCGGCCTCTTGTCCGTCGGCGGCACCGCCGATCGCATTCCGACGCTTCGGCACATGCTGACGCTCGTCAAGGGCCGCGTTCCGCTGGTGATAGAGCTCAAGGGCACCAGTGCCGAGGAGGACGACGGTTTTGCCGTGACCGTGCTCGACGTGCTCGAAGGCTACGAAGGCAAGGTTGCGCTGATGAGCTTCGACCACTGGCTGCTGAAGGACCTGAAGGCGCTCGACTGCCCCTACCCGGTCGGGCTGACGGCCGAAGGCACCAAGCCCGAAACCTTCTTCGCCCACGACGAAGCGATGCAGCTCGGGCTCGATTTCATCTCCTACTGCGCCGCGCATCTGCCGAACAGCTTCGTCACCGCCCAGCGCGAACGCGGCATTCCGGTCATTACCTGGACGGTCAGGGATGAAATCATGCGACAGCATACCTATAAATATGCGGAGCAGATGACCTTCGAGGGGTTCGATCCCCGGGAGACGACGGTCGCGACCGCCTGACGGGAGCAGCATGACGCAAGAGGTATCCATCCGGATCGAACGGTCCTTTGCAGCGATCCGGCCCGAACTTTGGGCCACGCTCGAGGGTGCGGGTCGCGACAAGGCCGGCGGGGGCTACAATCCCTTCAACTCGCATGGATTCCTCTCCGCGCTCGAGGAGTCGGGATCGGCGGCCGCCGAGACCGGCTGGCTCGGGCATCATCTCCTGCTGGAGGACGCCGGAACCCTGATCGGCGCCGTCCCCTGCTATCTCAAGAGCCACAGCCGCGGCGAGTATGTCTTCGATCACGGCTGGGCCGACGCCTACGAGCGCGCCGGCGGGCGCTATTATCCCAAGCTGCAGGTCACCATTCCCTTCACCCCCGCGACGGGGCCGCGGCTGATGGTGGCACAGGGCCGACACCGGGCCGAGGTCCGCGCGCTGCTCGCCGGAGGCTTGCGCCAGGTCACCGAAAAGCTCGGAGCTTCCTCCGCCCACGTCACCTTCATGCCCGAAGACGAGCTCGTCGCCTTCGAGGGACTGGGCTATCTTCACCGCACCGACCAGCAGTTCCATTTCCTGAACGCCGGCTACAGGGACCACGACGATTTCCTCGACACGCTCGCGTCTCGCAAGCGCAAGGCGCTGAAGAAGGAGCGACGCGCCGCGCTCGAAGACGGCATCACGATCGACTGGCTCACCGGCTCCGATCTCACCGAGGCAGTCTGGGACCAGTTCTTCGCCTTCTACATGGATACCGGCAGCCGCAAGTGGGGGCGTCCCTATCTCACACGGGACTTCTACTCGCTGATCGGAGAACGGATGGCCGACGACATCCTGCTGGTGATGGCCAAGCGCGAGGGGCATTACATCGCCGGCGCGATCAACTTCATCGGCAGCGACACGCTCTTCGGTCGCCACTGGGGCTGCATCGAGGAGCATCCGTTCCTGCATTTCGAGGTCTGCTATCACCAGGCGATCGACTTTGCCCTCGCGAAGGGTCTCAAGAAGGTCGAGGCCGGAGCGCAGGGCGAGCACAAGCTCGCCCGCGGATATCAGCCGGTGACCACCCACTCCGCCCATTTCATCGCCCATGCCGGCCTTAGGCGCGCCGTCGCCGACTATCTCGAACACGAGCGCCGCGAGGTCGAACAGATCGGCGAGTATCTCGGCGAACACACCCCGTTCCGGAAGGGCGAGCGCCAGTGTCGCGACGACTGAGGAACGCTTGATCGGCCGCCTCGGTCGCGTTAGGTACGCAGCGAAACGAGGAGCCCCAAGATGACCAGCCCGGCCTACGACCCCAACAACATCTTCGCCAAGATCCTGCGCAACGAAATTCCCTCTGTTCGTCTCTACGAGGACGAGCATACGCTCGCCTTCATGGACGTGATGCCGCAGTCGCCGGGCCATCTGCTGGTCATTCCCAAGGAGGGATCGCGCAACCTGCTCGACGCCGATCCCGCGGTCCTCGCCCGCACGATCCCGGTCGTCCAGAAGCTCGCGGTTGCCGCCAAGGAGGCGCTCGACGCCGACGGCGTTCTCGTCACCCAGTTCAACGAACTCCCCGCCGGCCAGACAGTCTTCCATCTGCATTTTCACGTCATTCCCCGCTACGAGGGCGTGCCGCTCCGGCCGCATTCCGGCCAGATGGAAGACGTCGAGGTGCTGAAGGCGCACGCGGAGAAGATCAAGGCGGCGCTGTAAAGCGACCGTGGCACCGATCCGTGCCGGTCGCCACGCTGCTACTGTATCCGCCCCAAGCGGACATACGCTCGCCCCATCAACTCAATCTTGGCAATCGTCGCATCTGGACCGGTGACGCATTCGCGAGGGACGAAGCCTTGTGGCAACGTCCCCCGCGACAATTGAGAGGCTTGATGAAGCGCGAGGATGTCGAGCTTGTCCGAGCGTGGTAGTTTGACGACATCGAATTCATTGTCGCCGACCAAAGCAAACGCGAAATGCGCTTCGTTTGACGCGAATCCTTGATCTGCAAGATACTCGTTCGATCTGCCAGAGGATGTTCTAGAGCCAAACTGTCCTGGTATGGCTGAACCATGCAGATCGTTCTTCCGGCAAACTGCGCTGGATCCTCGAATCTGACCGATGAACCAACGGGGATCGCGAGAAGAGCGCTTTCCAATTTCCCCGCTTGGCCGGAGAGAGGCGAGCAGGAAATGCAGGCAACCGACAGCAGCAACGTGACCGCGCTTCTTCGCATTCCGTCGTCTCTCCGATTTACTCCGGATTGCGATAGCCGCTCCTCTCGGGGAACGGCCAATCTCTCAAAAGCTCCATGTCCGGCCGGAAGATCTCGACCTTCAGCGGATAGCACGCGGCAGCGTCGCTCGAATGGGTGGCGCTGCAATCGCCGCCGGGGCAGGCAGACAGTGCGCCAGTGAGGTCGATCTCGGCGAAGAACTCGATGTAATCGCCGGGCCGGACCGGGCTCGCCTTCATGAAGTACTGGTGCGTATCCTTCGTAAAGCCGGTGCACATGAAGACGTTGAGCACGTCGTGGACGTGCGGTTCGGCCTCGCGGAAGGCGAACCCCTTCGCCCCGGCGAGCGCGCGTGTCAGGTTGGAATGGCAGCAGTGGTGATAGTCGCCGCCGGAAAGCAGCCGGTTGGTATAGGGATCGCAGCGCGTGCCGATGACATCGTGCAGGCCCGCCCCGTCGTCGTCCCAGCCGTACCAGGCGAGCGTATCATGGGTGATCGTCGCCATCGGCCGCAGATGCGGCAGCGAGCTCCAGAGCCGGTCGCCGACCGAGACATGGGTCGCATGCAGCGCCCGGGTCTTGCCGCTGAAGAAGCGCTCGGAAAGGTCGGCGGCGTTCCAGAGGTTGAGGTCGCCGACCTGCGGTCCCTCGATGCTGACGACGCGGAAGAAATGCCCCTTCGGCACATCGAATGTTCCGCCCTCGCGCGGCGGAACGATAATTTCGTCGATCTTCTCCATGGTTCCGCGCGCTTCTTGAAGTCGTGTCATGTTCGGAGCCGGCAGCGTTCCGTTGGGATAGACGACGACGGGGCGACGGGCGCGTCGCTCGGCGGCGTCGACGGGAGCCTGAATGGAGGCCTGGATGGCGGACTTGGCGGTCATGAACGATCCTGCACTTTCATGGGCGAATAACAGGACGGACACTGCACGCCGGCAAGGTCAGTGGCAAGACGGCTTCTCCTTGCCATAAGGATAAGCGTCACTTATCCTTATTTCTCATGAAGCTCCCGCCCCTGCCAGGCCTCCGCGCCTTTGAAGCCGCCGCTCGCTGTGAGAATTTCCGCCGGGCGGCAACCGAACTCGGCATGACGCCGGCCGCCGTCAGCCAGCACGTGCGCAGCCTTGAGGACTGGCTCGGCGTCGGGCTCTTCGAGCGCAGCGCCCGCGGCGTGCGGCTGACGCCCGCCGGACGGGAGTTCGGCGATGCCGTGTCCGCGGGCCTCGCGGGCATCGCCGCTGCCGCCGAACGGCTCACCGCCGGTGCACGGCGCCGCACGGTCAGGCTCGCCTGCCTTCCTTCGGTCGTCGCCCATTGGCTGGCGCCGCGGCTGCCCCGCTTCCGCGCCGCGCATCCCGACATACAGGTTGCGATCTCCTATGCGGCCGGGGCAAAGACGGCGGCCGAGGCGGCGGCCGATCTGTTGATCCAGCACGGCACTCGTCCGGATGCCGGGGCCTTGCCGATCCTGTCCGGTGCCACTCGGCCGACATGCGCGCCAGCCTATCTTCATCGCCGAGGCGCGATCCGCGATCCTCGCGAGCTGCTCGCTGCGGACCTTCTCCATGATGAAAGTCCGGCGGCCTGGAGGCGATGGTTTTCCGACGGAGGTCTCGAAAGCCCGCGCGAGACCGGACCGATCTTCGCCGATTTCAACCTGCTCCTGAGTTCGCTGACCGCCGGGCTCGGCGTCGCCCTCTGCCCGACCGCACTGATTTCGGACGAGCTGTCGCGGGGCGAACTAAAGATCCTCTTCGACCGGCCGACGGATATCGAAAAGGCCTACTGGTTGACGGAAGCGACGAACCTCTCGCCGGAGGCGGTGCTGATGCGGGACTGGCTGTTGGCGGAGGCGACCGACGCAGCCCCTTCCAACCTTTGAACCTCAGACGAAGACGAGACCGAGCGCCAGGAGCGCCACGGAGACCACGACGCCGACGATGACCCGCTGCCCGGTGGCGAGGAAGGCGGCAAAGCCGAGCGCTGCAGCGGCGAGACGCAGCCAGAGCGGCGAGGCTTCGAGACTGCCGGTCGGGAAGACGATCAGCTTGGAGGTCACCGCCATGACAAGCGACGTGGCGACCGCCCTCACCCATTTCAGTGCCTCGGAATCCTCGTTCATGCGGTTGCCGGCAATCACGCCGAGCCAGCGCCAGACATCCGTTGCCAGCCAGCCCGCCACGAGGATCACAGCATAGATCGAGTAGTCGTTCATCGGCTCTCTCCCTCTCGACGCTTACGCTGGCCGGAAAGGACCAGCCGGTCGACGAGATAGGCCAGCGTTCCGCCACCGAGGCCGGCGATCAGTACGTCCAGTCCCGGCACGACCATCGACAACAGCGGCCCGCCGACGACGCCGATGAGGAACGCCAGGCGAAGGACGGGTTGGCGCGACGTCGCCCAGATCGAGGCGACGAAATAGACCGGCGTGAGGAAGAACAGCAGCCCGGCCACCAGCGGCGGAAAAGTCTCGACGACGCCGTAGCAGATGCCGACGAGAAGCGTGTTCGTGAGCGTCAGGGTGATCGCGAATCCGGCAAAGTAGACGGTTCGATGCTCGCGCGGAACCTTGCCGATATTCTGCGTGGTGAAAACCCATGCCGTGATGGCGATGAAATGCGAAAGGAAGAGCAGCAACCAGACGGGCGTGCGCGGCGTACGGATCTCCGGGACGAGTGAGGCCACCATCGGCATCATCCGGATCGAGGAGAGCGAAACGGCGACGATGATCGCCAGGATGTGCGCGCCGCTCGCCAGCATCCCCGTCAGGATCATCTTGGCGGGAAGCGCCCAGACCATCAGCGTCATGAACATGGCCGCGCCACGGGAAATTCCGGCCTCCAGCGCGAAGGCGGCGAAACCGACGAAGGAGGTCATGAGGATCAGTGCCGGCAGGCTGAAGATGCCGCGGGCACCACGCCGGAACCAGCGAAATGACTCGGGATCGGCTCTCAATAGGGACATCGGCGATTCCGCGGAAGACGGGAGGGACCGGCGCTCCGATCCGAAGAAAAGGCTCGCGGCAAGCTATACCGGCGATTCCCGGAGCGAGACAGCGGTTTTCCGCAACCCCGCCATCACCTCAGCGCATGCCGTCCGGTCCGCCGCTCACGGAGATCATCAACCAGCCGCGGCCGCGACGCTTGTAGACCTCGGTCCAGCGCCCCGCGATCGTCTGCGATCCGCCGCCGGCAGCCTCGACGTCCGCCTCGTAGCGATAGTGCACGACGCCGACCTCGTGGTCGAAGACCGTAACTTCGAGCGGCTGCAGCCGGTAGCGGAGAATGCGCGGCGAGTCGGGTCCGACCGACGCCACGGCGGCCTCGTAGTCGTGCGGCTTGTCGAGACCGGTTACCCAGCCGGAGTAATCGGGATGAAGGAGTTTGCGAATCGGGGCCGTCTCGCGCCGGCGGGCGATCTCCCAGAGCATCTGGACGTGCTCCCAGAGCAGCTGCTCCTCATCTCCAAGACGAGGCATTCCGCCGCTCTCATACTCCATCCCTCAGTTCCCCCGATCACCGTCGGCGGTGCCGACACGGAAACCCTCGCAGCTCGGCTGCGAGGGGTCAATTCACCTCTTCGTATAGCAAGAGACCACCACTCGGAGACCAGCCGCTATTTCTTCTTCGGCACCTTGGGAACCGAGCCCCGCTTTTTCGGGGCCGTCCCCTCTCCCGCCTCTTCGATCTTCTCTGCCGTAGCCTTCGCCTTGCGCGCGCTCTTGGCTCCTCCGGCGAGCGCTTCGGCCTCCGCCTTCGGTTTCACGGGCGCGACGTCCGGCACCGCCTCTAGATCCAGCACCTCGGCGCCGGTCTCGTCCTTCTTGACGCCGACCTTGACGACACCACCCTTCTTCAGCTTGCCGAAGAGGATCTCGTTGGCGAGTGGCTTCTTGATGTGCTCCTGGATAACGCGCGCCAGCGGACGGGCGCCCATCTTCTCGTCGTAGCCGCGGGTGGCGAGCCAGGCGACCGCTTCCGGCGCGAGGTCGAAGGTGACGTTGCGCTCGGAGAGCTGCGCCTCGAGCTGCATCACGAATTTCTGCACCACCTGATGGATGACCTCGGTCGGCAGCGGCGCGAACTGGATCGTGGCATCGAGACGGTTGCGGAATTCGGGGGTGAAGAGGCGGTTCAGTGCTTCCTCTTCCTCGCCCGTCCGCTTCGACGAGCCGAAGCCGATCGCCGCCTTCGCGCCTTCCGACGCACCGGCATTGGTCGTCATGATCAGGATGACGTTGCGGAAATCGATCTTCTTGCCGTTGTGGTCGGTCAGCGAACCGTGGTCCATCACCTGCAGCAGGATGTTGTAGATGTCCGGGTGCGCCTTCTCGATCTCGTCGAGCAGGACTACAGAATGCGGATGTTGGTCGACGCCGTCGGTCAGCAGACCGCCCTGGTCGAAGCCGACATAGCCGGGAGGTGCCCCGAGCAGTCGCGAAACCGTGTGGCGTTCCATGTATTCCGACATGTCGAAACGCAACAACTCGACGCCGAGCGAGGCGGCAAGCTGCTTTGCGACTTCCGTCTTGCCCACACCCGTCGGCCCGGAGAAGACGTAGCAGCCGATCGGCTTGTTCGGTTCGCGCAGGCCGGCGCGGGCAAGCTTGATCGAGGTCGAAAGCGCCTCGATCGCCTTGTCCTGGCCGTAGACCACCGAACGCAGCTCCTTCTCGAGATTGGCGAGCACCATCTCGTCGTCCTTGGAAACGGTCTTCGGCGGAATCCGCGCCATCGTCGCGATCGTCGCCTCGATCTCCCGTTCGGTGATCAGCTTGCGCCGCTTGGAGGCGGGCAGCAGCATCTGTGCGGCGCCCGTCTCGTCGATCACGTCGATCGCCTTGTCGGGCAGCTTGCGGTCGGAGATATAGCGCGCCGAAAGCTCGACGGCCGCCTTGATCGCCTCGTTCGTGTAGCGGAGCTTGTGGTAGTCCTCGAAATAGGGCTTCAGGCCCTTCATGATTTCGATGGCATCATCGATCGAAGGCTCGTTGACGTCGATCTTCTGGAAACGACGGACAAGCGCCCGGTCCTTCTCGAAGAACTGGCGGTATTCCTTGTAGGTGGTCGAGCCGATGCAACGGATCGCCCCCGAGGAAAGCGCCGGCTTCAGCAGGTTCGAAGCGTCCATGGCGCCGCCGGAAGTCGCGCCCGCACCGATGACGGTGTGGATCTCGTCAATGAAGAGCACCGCGCCCGGGTAATCCTCGAGTTCCTTGACGACCTGCTTCAGGCGCTCCTCGAAATCGCCGCGATAGCGGGTGCCGGCAAGCAGCGTCCCCATGTCGAGCGAGAAGATCGTCGCGTCCTTCAACGCTTCGGGTACCTGGCCCTCGACGATACGCTTGGCGAGTCCTTCGGCGATCGCCGTCTTGCCGACGCCGGGATCACCGACATAGAGCGGGTTGTTCTTGGAGCGGCGGCAAAGCACCTGGATCGTGCGGTTGACCTCGTCGTTGCGGCCGATCAGAGGGTCGATACGCCCGGCACGCGCCTTTTCGTTGAGGTTGACGCAGTAGGCCTTGAGTGCCTCCTGCTTGCCCTTCGTTGCACCTTCCTCCTGGTCGCGCGCCTGCTTGGCTTCGGCTTCGCCCTCCTCGACACCGCGCGGCGGGCGCACCTGCGAAGAGCCCGGACGCTTGCCGATGCCGTGGGAGATATAATTGACCGCATCGTAGCGGGTCATCTCCTGCTCCTGCAGGAAATAGGCCGCATGACTCTCGCGCTCGGCGAAGATCGCCACCAGCACATTCGCGCCCGTCACCTCTTCGCGACCGGACGACTGGACGTGGATGACCGCACGCTGGATGACACGCTGGAACCCCGAGGTCGGCTTGGAATCCTCGTCGTATCCCGTCACCAGATTGGAAAGCTCATTGTCCACGTAGTCGCTGACGGTCTTGCGCAGCACGTCGAGGTTGACGTTGCACGCCCCCATCACGGCTGCAGCGTCGGCGTCGTCGATCAGCGCGAGCAGAAGGTGTTCGAGCGTGGCGTATTCGTGATGCCGCTCGTTCGCGTAGGTCAGTGCCTGGTGCAGCGCCTTTTCGAGGCTCGGAGAAAATGTTGGCACGTCAGATCCTCACTTCTTTTCCATCACACATTGCAGCGGGTGCTCGTGCTGCCGGGCGAAATCCATCACCTGGCTGACCTTGGTCTCGGCGACCTCGTAGGTGAAGACACCGCATTCCCCGACGCCATGATTGTGAACATGCAACATGATGCGCGTGGCCGCCTCCCTGTCCTTCTGAAAGAAGCGCTCCAGAATATGGATCACGAATTCCATCGGGGTGTAGTCGTCGTTGAGCAGCAGCACGCGATACAGATTCGGCTTCTTGGTCTTCGGCTTCGTGCGCGTGATCACGGACGTGCCGCGACCGACGTTGTCCCCGTCACCTTTCTGCTGCATGAAGACCGGCGTGGCGATCATGTTCTTCCATTCTCCAGTGGTTCGCCGGCCGGCTTGCGCCGCAGCGAACACTTAGCACATTAAGGTAGTTCGTAATTTGGTGATTTTAAGCCCCCCGCAAAGGAGTGCAAACAGATTTGCGTCATAACGGCCGCCGCCGTCGAGAAAAGCGGGGACAGCCCGCAAAGGAAAACGCGCAAGGCCGGCTACGGGTCCCGTAGCCGGCCTTGATTTATTCGACGCGCGATGGCGCGACGGCTTCGTTTCAGGCTGCCGTCGCGGCCGGAACGCCGGCGGACTTCGATGCCTTCGCGACCGGGGCTTCATACGGCTTGTAGGCGCTCTTCGCCAGATCGGCATACATTTCCGTGAGCTTCGTCGCTTCGGAGACGAGGCCTTCGTAGGCCCCCTTCACGAAGTTCGTCTGCAGTTCGAGCGCACCTTCGACGCTCTTCACGCCGGCGAGGCTTTCCATATGCGCAACCGCGTCCTGGAAAGACTTCTTCGAATATTCGGAGGCTTCCGTCGCGATGGCCTGAAAGCCCTTCGCGATCTCTGCGTAATTCTTCAGCATCGCGTCCATGGCTTCCTTGCCCTTCCTATTCGCTTCATCGAAATTAAACATACGGCAGTGTCCCTTCTGCTTCATTTCGCTGCGGACGCACATAGCACATGCACAATTTTTGTCAATTGTTTTCCGCGATGCAATATCGCGCTAAGGTTGCGCACGGCAACACAAAGAAGGGCCGCCTGCGATACGGGCGACCCTGCATACTGAAATGGCAAACATATATCAGAAAGCCTGCAACTAGAGGCTTAGAGATCGACGTCGAGGATGGCCATGGAGAAATTGTAGGAGAGATCGCCGTCCTCGTCGTCGCGGAAGACCACGCCGAGAAACTCGTCACCGAGATAGACTTCCGCGGAGTCGTCCTTGCGGGGACGAGCCTTGACGACGATGGCCGGGTTGAACATCCGCTTGAAATAGGCGTCGAGCTTCTTGATTTCGTCGGGCTTCACTACTGTTCTCCATGGGGCGATTCAAGTTCGGGCGCTTGTCGCACGGCCGCTCGGATGATGTAAAGACACGGCTGCGGACAAATGGACGCCGGCCGGACCCCGGCCGGCCCTCCGGCCAGCGTTGCCAATGCGGTCGTTTGCGGTCACGCCTCCGAGGCGAGCATCTGGTCCATCGAACGGGCGGGCTCGGCGCAACCCGCTTCGCCCACGACCCGGGCCGGAACACCGGCGACGGTCGAGCCCTTAGGAACCGGTTTCAAGACCACCGAGCCCGCAGCCACGCGCGAGCAGCAACCGACCTCGATATTGCCGAGCACCTTCGCCCCCGCCCCGATCAGCACGCCGTCGCCGATCTTCGGGTGACGGTCGCTCCCCTCCTTGCCGGTGCCGCCGAGGGTGACGCCGTGCAGGATCGAGACATTGTCGCCGATCCGCGCCGTCTCCCCGACGACGAGACCCGTGGCATGATCGAGGAAAATCCCCTTGCCGATCCGCGCCGCCGGGTTGATGTCCGTCTGGAAAACGCTGGAGGAGCGGCTCTGGAGATAGAGCGCGAAATCGCGCCGTCCGCGGTTCCACAGCCAGTGTGCGAGGCGGTGGGTCTGGATTGCATGGAATCCCTTGAAATAGAGCACGGGCTCCATGAAACGCGTGCAGGCGGGGTCGCGGTCGTACACCGCCTGGATGTCGACGCGCATGATCTGGCCCCATTCCGGCCAGTCGCGCACCATCTCCTCGAAGGTCTGCCGCAGCAGGATCGCCTGCAGATCCGCGTGATCGAGCCGTTCGCAGATCCGGTAAATGACGCAGTCTTCGAGCGAACGATGGTTGAGGACCGTCGAATAGAGGAAGGCCGCGAGGAGCGGGTCGTGCTCGGCCGCCGCGCGCGCCTCGTGGCGAAGCGTATCCCAGATCGGATCCATCGACTTGATGTGTTCGCCATGGAGGACTTCAGTCTTTGCGGCCATCGCCGGTCTCCTCTGTTCCATCGAGATTACATTATATAGGCTATCTGCGACGCAAACCAGATGGGCTGAAACGATGAAGCAAATCCGTGATTTCGCTGCAGGAAAAATACGCGCCGAGAGCCTTGACGGCCTCGGCCTCCTCGTCATCGACAATCCGGAACGAAAGAATGCCATCACGGCGGCCATGTGGCGGTCGGTCCCGAACGCCGTTCACTGGCTGTGCGGCGAGGCCGGCGCCCGCGCCATCGTTCTGTCGGGAGCGGGCGGACGGGATTTCAGCGCCGGCGCGGATATCTCGGAGTTCCCCGTCGTGCGGAAGGATACGGCGACCGCAAGGCTCTATGAAGCCGGCAACAGCTCTGCCTTCGCCGCCATACGGGAGGCACGCGTACCCGTCATCGCGGCCATCCGCGGCATCTGCTACGGCGGCGGCTTCGGGCTCGCCGCGGCATGTGATCTCCGGATCGCGGACGATACGGCGGCCTTCGCAGTCCCCGCCGCCCGCCTCGGCCTTGCCTATCCGGCCGATGCCGTCCAGGACTTCGCGCGCTCGCTCGGCGACCAGATGGCCCGCAGGGCGCTCTACACCGGCGCGGCGATCCGCGCTGCCGAACTGCTCGCCTGCGGTTTCCTGCTCGACATCGCCACACCCGATGCGCTGGACGACAAGGTCTTGATGCTCGCCGAAACGATCGCCACCAACGCCCCGCTTTCGGTGCAGGCGTCGAAGCTCGCGCTGCGCGCCGCCGCGGAAAAGGACGATGACCTTCTGCGGGAGGCGGAAGTGGTCGGCGCCTCGACCTTCGACAGTGCCGACTATGCGGAAGGCCGGCGCGCCTTCGCGGAAAAGCGCAAACCGGTCTTCACCGGCGGGTAGCCGGCGCGGTGGTCACTGACGGCCGATCTCGCGATAGAAATCGAGCACGGCCTTCTTGAAGACCTTGTCGCCGACGGCGAGCATGTGGTCGCGGTTCGGGATATCGACCGCCCTCGCGTCCGGCATCAGCGCCGCCAGTTCCTGAGGCGAGCCGGCGATGTCGTCCCTGGTGCCGACGGCGATCAGTGTCGCGACATCGACGCGGGCAATATCGGCGCGATCGACGAGCACTCGGGACTCCTGGATGCAGGCGGCAAGCGCGATGCGGTCGCTGCGGGTCTGTTCGGCGAAGGCGCGGAACATCCGCCCCCGCTCATGGGTCACGTCGGAAAGCGACGGCGCCAGCAGCGCCTCGGCGATCGGATCCCAGTCGCCGACGCCATCACAGAGACCGATGCCGAGCCCGCCGAAAACCAGCGAGCGCACGCGATGGGGGTGTTCGAGCGCCATGAAGGCGGAAATCCTCGCGCCCATCGAATAGCCCATGACGTCGGCGTCCGGCAGCCCGAGATGGGTGAGCAATGCGGCGGCATCCGCCGCCATCCGTGAGGGGTGATAGGCCTCCGGCTCGTGCGGACGATCGCTCGCGCCGTGGCCGCGATTGTCGATTGCGATGACGCGGTAACCGGCCTCCCCCAACGTCTTCAGCCAGCCCGGATGAACCCAGTTCACCGTCGCCGTCGAGGCGAACCCGTGGATCAGCAGGATCGGCGGACCGGACGGATCGCCGGCATCGAAATAGGCGAGTTGCAGTCCGTCATGATAGAAGAGGGAGAATGCCGGCGCATTCAGATTCATCGCTTCGATCCATGTCTTGTTCCGGGATTGACGGCGCGCACCTTAGTGAAACGCAGCCACGCATCAAAGGCGCATCGGTTTCTTTTCTGTGGGTTTGCGGCGTCTTTGTCTCTACACATTCGCGGCGAAGGAGGATAATGTCCGCCGCAAAGTGAAAAGGCATTCGGAGAGACATATGGCCGGGCACACCATTCCCCACTTCCAGAACGACGGCGGACACCGCGTGATCGAGATCGGCGTGAAGGAGTTCATGTGCACGGGCGCTTCGGCTCCCTTCGATCATCCGCACATCTTCATCGACATGGGCGACGACGACGAGAAGGTCTGTTCCTACTGCTCGACCCTCTATCGCTATAATCCGTCACTGAAGGCCGAGCAGACCAATCCCGCCGGCTGCGTCTATCACGTCAAGGCGGCCTGACCGCCACCCGCATTTCACGATCGGCAAGGCCATGTCCATCAATATCGTCGCCATCGTCGGAGCCGGGATGGCGGGGCTTACGGCCGCGCTGTCGCTGGCACGACACGGGATCCGTAGCGAGATCGTCGAACAGGCGCCCCAGCTCGGCGAAGTCGGTGCCGGCCTGCAGATTTCACCCAATGCCTCGCGAATTCTCCGTGATCTCGGGCTCCTTGCCGACATAGAACATCGTTGGTGCGAGCCGCAAGAAATCCGGCTGCAATCCGGCCTGACCCTCGGGGCACTCGCCGCCGTTCCGGTTGGCGCCTTCGCGCGGGACCGATGGGGCGCACCCTACGGCGTCCTGCACCGATCGACGCTCCAGCAGGCGCTGCTTTCGGCGGTCCTGCGCAATCCGCTCTGCAAGGTCCACCTCGGCTGTCGCATCGAAAAGCCCGGCGACACGGAGATCGCTCGCGCGATCGGCGAGCAGCCGGACCTCGTCATCGGCGCCGACGGCGTCTGGTCGAGAACCCGTGCCCGCATCCCGGGCGCGCCCAAGGCTCACTTCTCCGGCAACATCGCCTGGCGCTTCACGATGGCTGGCGACAATGCGCCAGGCTTCCTCGATCCGTCGAACGTCACCGCCTTCCTCGGACCGAAGACCCATCTCGTCTGCTATCCCCTGAAGGAGATCGGCGGCTTCAACGTGGTGGCGATCGCCGCCGGCCTCGATCCCGGCGAAACCTGGTCGGCGGAAGGCAGCGAGCGGCAGGGCCGTATGCTTGCGGAACAGTTCTCGGCATGGCACCCGGAAATCCGCACGCTGCTTTCCAATCTGCGCGGCGCCACCTTCTGGCCGCTCTACCAGGCAGGTCCCGGGCGATGGCAGAACGGGCGCGACACCGCGCTCATCGGTGATGCCGCGCATGCGATGATGCCGTTTGCCGCGCAGGGTGCGGCGATGGCGATCGAAGACGCCTTCGAGCTCGCCGGACTTGTCGCAAATACACCCCTTCCAGAGGCGCTCGCGACCTATGAGCGCGTTCGCCAGATGCGTGCGGTCCGGGTCGGCAAGCGCGGTGCCTTCAACCGGTTCGCCTACCATGCGCGAGGCCCGATCCGCATCGCGCGCGATCTGGTGCTCGCAGCCCGCTCGCCGCAGAGCCTCGCCGCCGATCTCGACTGGCTCTACGGCTACCGGGCGAAGGGCTGATCTCAGACGGCGGCGGCCCTGAATCCGCGTTCGAGGTCGGCGACGATGTCCTCGACGTTCTCCAGCCCGATCTGCAGCCGGATGACCGGGCCTTCGGTCGGTGCCTTGCGGATCTTCCGGTCGGTGAGGTCGACCATCACGGCGAGACTCTCGTAGCCGCCCCAGGAATAGCCGAGCCCGAAGAGCGAAAGTTCATTGAGGAAGGCCCGCGCCTTCGGTTTGAAATTTTCCCGCTCATCCACCTTCAGCACGAAGGAGAAGATGCCGCTTGCGCCCTTAAAGTCCCGCTTCCAGATGTCGTGGCCGGGGAAACTGGGCAGGCCCGGGTGCAGGACCCTTGCGACATCGTCGCGCGCCTCGAGCCAGTTCGCTATCGAAAGCGCACTCTTGTTGTGGTGTTCCAGCCGCAGGTTCATCGTCCGCAGCCCGCGCAGGATCATGTAGGAATCATCCGGCGAGCCGCAGATGCCGAGCGTGCCGTTTGTTTCCTTCAACTGCGGCCAATGGGTGGCATTGGCCGAAACCGTGCCCATCAGGATGTCGGAATGGCCGGACGGATACTTCGTCGCCGCGTGGATCGAGACGTCGACGCCGAAATCGAGCGGTTTGAAGTAGATCGGGGTCGCCCAGGTATTGTCCATCGTGACGACGCAGCCGTGCCTGTGCGCCGCCTCCGAGATCGCGCGGATATCCTGCATCTCGAAGGTGTTGGAACCAGGTGCCTCGGTGTGGACAAGCTTCGTGTTCGGGCGAATCAGCGCCTCGACACCCGACGCGATATCCGGGTCATAGTATTCGACAGTGATACCGAGGCGAGGCAGCATCGTGTCGCAGAAATGGCGGCAGGGTCCATAGACCGAATCGACGATGAGCGCATGATCGCCGGCCGACAGGAAAGCGAGGAACGGAACTGTGATCGCGGCGAGACCGCTCGGCACGAGGACCGTGCCGGCCGAGCCTTCCAGTTCGTCGATCGCCTCGCAGAGCGCATCCGTGGTCGGCGTGCCGCGCGTGCCATAGGTATACTTCTGCGCCCGCGTTTCCATGGTCTCAACATTTGGAAACAGAACGGTCGAGGCATGGACCACGGGCGGGTTGACGAAGCCATAATAGCTCATCGGATCATTGCCGACGTGGCACAAGCGCGTGTCCGTACCGGCGGCCGCCAGCATCTCTTTTCTGTCTCTCATGAGAACCAAGCCTTTCCTCGGGAATATGACGAGCGGATTTGTCGTATCCCGGACGAAGGACGTCAAGGCGCGTAGCGCCCTCCCCGACAGGCGTTTCGATGGTGGTTATGCGGCGAATCGGTGCTTTTTTAGCCAATTTCCGATTTTTTCCGCCATTTCCTGCCTGATTTTGATGCGAATTAGGCATTTTTCCAATTTTCTACCCCATTTCGCGGACCGCAGTCTTGACCGTGGTTCATTTTAAGACTGTGATAGCGCGGCTCGCACCGGGAGGTCAGCGGGCCGGCGGAGGCATGAAATCGTTCTAGCGAACGTGACCGTCGGGTATTTTCAAGAACAATAGACAAAGGTTGGGAAAAATGAACAAGAAGCTTCTGTCAGTCGCTCTCGGCGCTGCAGTCGTCGGTTTTGGTGCACCGGCTGCATTCGCCGGCACGCTCGACGACGTGAAGGCGAAGGGTTTCGTGCAGTGCGGTGTCAACGGCTCCAATCTCGCCGGCTTCGGCGCCCAGGACTCCTCGGGCAACTGGGCCGGTCTTGATGTCGACGTATGCCGTGCCGTTGCCGCTGCCGTTTTCGGTGACGCGACCAAGGTCAAGTACACCCCTCTCTCGGCAAAGGACCGCTTCCCGGCCCTGCAGTCGGGCGAAATCGACATGCTGGCCCGTAACACGACCTGGACCGCCAGCCGCGACTCGCAGCTCGGCTTCGACTTCCGCGTCGTCAACTACTACGACGGTCAGGGCTTCATGGTTACGAAGAGCCTCAACGTGAAGTCCGCTCTCGAGCTGTCGGGCGCCGCCGTCTGCGTTCAGTCCGGCACGACGACCGAACTCAACCTCGCCGACTACTTCAAGGCCAATGGCCTCGAGTACAAGCCGGTCGTGTTCGAGAAGCAGGAAGAAGTCGACGCCGCCTATCAGTCCGGCCGTTGCGATGTCTACACGACCGACCAGTCCGGCCTGTACTCGATCCGCCTGTCGCTCGCCAACCCCGACGACCACATGGTCCTGCCGGAAATCATCTCCAAGGAACCGCTCGGCCCGGCCGTTCGCCAGAACGATTCCAAGTGGCTCGACGTCGTGACCTGGGCGCATTTCGCCATGGTTTCGGCTGAAGAGTTCGGCATCACCTCCGCCAACGTCGACGAAATGCTGAAGTCCGAAAACCCGGACATCAAGCGCTTCCTCGGCGAAGAAAAGGACCAGACGATCGGCAAGGACCTCGGCCTGGATGAGAAGTGGGCCTACAACATCGTCAAGCAGGTCGGCAACTACGGCGAATCCTTCGAGCGCAATGTCGGCGCAGGAAGCCCGCTGAAGATCGAGCGCGGCCTCAATGCCCTGTGGACCAAGGGCGGTCTGCAGTACGCTCCGCCGATCCGCTAAGCGGTCGCGACCAGCATACCGGAAAGGCGCCGCGGCGCCTTTCCGATCGACAGAATGAAAAAAGGCAGCTACGAAAAATGATGGCTGCGAACAGGGGATAATGCATGGCAGTGGTCGCCTCGGGCCGGGACGGCAATAGCCGTTCGGTGCACTCTTTGCTGTACAATCCAGCTTTCCGTCAGTTCGTCTATCAGGCACTGACCCTCGTCTTCATCGTCTGGCTGTTCTGGTTCGCCGGAACCAATGCCGCCCAGAACCTCGCTCGCGCCAACATGACGGCCGGGTTCGAGTTTCTGAGAAACCGGGCAGGCTTCGACATCGCCCAGACGCCGATCGCCTATTCGAGCGACAGTAGCTATTTGCAGGCGCTCGCAGTCGGCCTGGTCAATACCTTGATCATCGCCGTTTGCGGGATCATCACGGCCAGCATCATCGGGCTGATCGTCGGCATCGGCCGGCTTTCGCACAACTGGCTGATCTCGCGGCTCGCGACGGTCTATGTCGAGGTGTTCCGCAACATCCCGCCGCTGCTCGTCATCTTCTTCTGGTACAAGGGCGTTCTCTCGCTGCTGCCGGACGTCCGTTCGTCGTTGGCACTGCCGCTGTCGGTCTTCGTCAGCAACCGCGGCATCTACATGCCGGCGCCAGTCTTCGGTGCGGGCATGTCCCTGGTCGTCGCCGCCTTCGTGGTCGGCGTCGTCGCAGCCATCCTCTACGCGCGTTGGGCGACGAAGAAACAGCTCGCCACCGGCAAGCGCCCGCCGGTCCTCTGGATCAACATCGTGCTGATCGTGGGCCTGCCGCTCGTCGCCTTCGCCATCATCGGCGCACCGGTCACGTTCGACGTTCCGGAGCTCGGCAAGTTCAACATGCGGGGCGGCACAGCCATCGGTCCGGAGTTCCTGTCGCTCTACATGGCGCTGTCGTTCTACACAGCCGCCTTCATCGCCGAGATCGTCCGTGCGGGCATCCGGGGCGTGCCGAAAGGTCAAACAGAGGCGGCGAGCGCGCTCGGCCTGCGCAAAGGCCCGACGACGCGTCTTGTGGTCCTGCCGCAGGCGCTGCGGATCATCATTCCGCCGCTTACCTCGCAGTACCTCAACCTGACCAAGAACTCGTCGCTTGCCGTCGCCATCGGTTACGCCGATCTGGTCGCAGTCGGCGGAACGATCCTCAATCAGTCGGGCCATTCGATCGAGATCATCGCGATCTGGATGATGATCTACGTGTCGATCAGCCTCGCGACCTCTCTCTTCATGAACTGGTTCAACGCCAAGATGGCCCTGGTGGAGCGCTGACATGAGCGAAAACAACGTCTCCTATCTCCGCCAGGAGTTCCTGGCGCCTCAACCCGCCCCGCTCAGCGACCGCTCGGTGTTCGGCTGGACCCGCAAGAACCTGTTTGCAACCCCGCTCGACGCGGTCACGACGGTTGTTTTCGGTGCGATCATCCTCTGGTTCGCCTCATCGGCGTTCGACTGGCTGTTCGTCTCGGCCGTCTGGACGGGCGAAGACCGTGCGGTCTGCGCCACCACCGTTCAGGGCGGCATCCAGCCGGAAGGCTGGAGCGGTGCATGCTGGGCGTATGTCGGTGACTGGTTCACCCAGTTCATGGTGGGTTCCTATCCGCGCGACCAGCTCTGGCGTCCGATCCTGATCGCCATTCTCTTCGTCGGTCTGCTCGTCCCGATGCTCGTTCCGTCTGCACCGCGCAAGGGGCTCAACGCGCTGCTGCTCCTCGCGGCCCTGCCGGTCCTCGCCTATGTGCTGCTGCTCGGCGGCTGGTTCGGCCTCTCGCACGTCGAGACGAGCCAGTGGGGCGGGTTGATGGTGACACTGATCCTTTCCTTCGTCGGGATCGTGGTCTCATTGCCGTTCGGCATCGTGCTCGCGCTCGGGCGCCGCTCCGACATGCCGATCGTGCGGACCGCCTCCATCGGCTTCATCGAACTCGTCCGCGGCGTGCCGTTGATCACCGTGCTCTTCATGGCGAGCGTGCTGCTGCCGCTCTTCCTGACGCCCGGCAACAACATCGACAAGTTCGTGCGCGCGCTGGTCGGCGTCTCGATCTTCGCCTCCGCCTACATGGCGGAAGTCATCCGCGGCGGTCTGCAGGCCATTCCGAAGGGGCAGTACGAAGGTGCCGACTCTCTCGGCCTCACCTACTGGCAGAAGATGATCCTGATCATCATGCCGCAGGCGATCAAGCTCGTCATTCCGGGCATCGTCAACACGTTCATCGGCATGTTCAAGGACACCTCGCTCGTGTCGATCATCAACATGTACGACCTGCTCGGCATCGTGAAGGCGAGCTTCGGCGATGCCAGCTGGCTGACGCCGGTGACGCCGCTTACCGGCCTCATCTTCGCCGGCTTCGTATTCTGGTTGTTCTGCTTCGGGATGTCGCGCTACTCGGCTTTCGTCGAGCGCCGCCTGGACAGAGGCCACAAGAGATAAATGAGAGGAACAAACATGGCCCAACAAGCCGTTCAACCCGGAATTTCGCAGACGGAAGTCGCCGTCGAAATCGTCAACATGAACAAGTGGTACGGGGATTTCCACGTGCTGCGCGACGTCAACCTCAAGGTCATGAAGGGCGAGCGCATCGTCATCGCCGGTCCCTCCGGATCGGGCAAGTCGACCATGATCCGTTGCATCAACCGGCTCGAGGAACACCAGGCCGGGCAGATCATCGTCGACGGTATCGAGCTCACCAACGACCTCAAGAAGATCGATGAGGTCCGCCGCGAAGTCGGCATGGTGTTCCAGCACTTCAACCTCTTCCCGCACCTGACGATTCTCGAGAACTGCACACTTGCGCCCATCTGGGTCCGCAAGATGCCGAAGAAGGAAGCGGAAGAGGTCGCCATGCACTTCCTGACGCGCGTGAAGATCCCGGAACAGGCGAACAAGTATCCGGGCCAGCTCTCCGGTGGCCAGCAGCAGCGTGTGGCGATTGCGCGCGCGCTCTGCATGAAGCCGAAGATCATGCTCTTCGACGAGCCGACCTCGGCGCTCGATCCGGAAATGGTCAAGGAAGTGCTCGACACCATGGTCGGCCTCGCCGAAGAAGGCATGACCATGCTCTGCGTGACCCACGAAATGGGCTTTGCCCGCCAGGTCGCCAACCGCGTGATCTTCATGGACCAGGGGCAGATCGTCGAACAGAACTCGCCGGCCGAGTTCTTCGACAATCCGCAGCACGAACGCACCAAGCTGTTCCTGAGCCAGATCCTGCACTGAGGCGCGCGCCAAAAATCCTTACGAGAAACCCGCCCGGCTCGTCGCCGCGGCGGGTTTCTCTTTGCTTGCTCACGCCTCCAAGACCGTCGCCTACGGGCACCAGCCCTTGCGTTCCCCGGCCCTCGGCTGTGCCAGGCCCTCGTTCAGGAGGATCGTACCGAGCGAACGCCCGTTGCGCAGCACGACCTTGAATTCACTGCCCGAAGCCGCCACCGGCATGCCCGGGGCGACGAGATCGAAGGCACCGGCGTTGAGCAACTCCTTGAGCCGGACCTTGGCGGCAAAGCCCTTGTCCCGTTCGGCCTGACACTTCGCCCTCTCGGTCTGCGGCGCAACGGCGTCGGCAAGCACGATCCTCGTCTTGCGATGCCAGAAAGTGTCGCCGCTCGCCACGCAGTTGTCGAGCCCGGACGTACCGCAATAGTAGAAGGTTCCGGCAAATCCCCTGCCCTCCATGCCACCCTCTGCCGGCCGCTGCTGGGGCACGGTCTGCGACGAAGCGCGCCCCAGCGGCGCGGGCGGGATCAGCGCCGCTGTCGTTCGGCCCGGTTCGGATTTCGGCGTCGGTGACGTACCGACGGGCGCGGGCGGAACGGGTTTTGCGGACGACGGCTTGCTCGCGGGCTTTCTGTCCTCGTTCTTGCCGGCGCCGCCGCTCTTCGGCTGCACCAGTGCGGCAACCCTCGGCCAGCTTCCACGCCACTGATCACGATTATCGTAAACGGCGATGGCGCCGGCAACGACGATCAGCGCGCCAGCCCATGGCCAGAGGCTGCCGGACGAACGCGAGCTGGACGACTTGCGGCGCTTGCGCGGCGCGCGCTTGGATGACGACGAAGGAGAACGGGCCATGTGGATACCTCACGTCCCGCCATTAACACGGCACGGGAGTCGTCGCCAGAGGTCACCAGAACGAGACGGGAACACGTCGAGACGGCGGACGCGGGTAAGGGGGAGAATGGCGACCCCTGTTGGACTCGAACCAACGACAACCTGCTTAGAAGGCAGGTGCTCTATCCAGCTGAGCTAAGGGGCCTCCGTGCGTCGCCTTCTGGTCCGGCGGACGACGACGGCGGTCCTGCAAGGCCGGACGCGGTCAGTGCGTCCAGGGTTGCAGGCGGTTATAACGGAAATTATCGGTATAGGATACGACCTGGCGCTTGGCTTCCTTGGGCAGGATCACCCGGTATTCGATGCCGTTGCGCTTGGCGAAAGCTTCTGCCTGCTCGAGCGTTTCGAAGGTGATCTTGACCTGCTGGCGCGTATCGGCCGAGCTCGTATAGCCCATCATCGGCTCGACCTTGCGCGGCACTTCCTGCTCGTACTCGAGCAACCAGAACTGCGTCTTGGCCTTGCCCGACTGCATGGCGGTCTTGGCGGGGCGATAAATCTTGGCGGTCATGTCGCAACGAGCTCCAAAGGACTGCGAAGGAAGGAAGGTCCCCTCCCCGGACGATCGCAAGACCACCGCGGTGGTCGGAGTGGAGAGATTCGAACTCCCGACCCTCTGGTCCCAAACCAGATGCGCTACCAGACTGCGCTACACTCCGTTCCAGCGATCAATGCCGAGATACACGGTTCACCCGTCAGGGGCAACAGCTAAAATCGACTTTCCGCCACCGCGAACGGTCACAAAAACGCTGTCATTTCAACGATGCCCGAGCCGCATCGACATCCACACGACTGCCTGGGACGATGCCGAGCGTAGCCGACCGCCCGCCGTTGATCTCCAGAACATAGCGAACAGGCCCCGGAGAGGCGATAATATCCTGCGAAGAGGGCACGGTGCGCTCGGCGATCCGGCTGACGACGCCCTTCTCGTCGATGAACAGCATATCGAGCGGCAGCGGCGTGTTCTTCATCCACATCATCACCGTCCGGGCCTCGCCGAAATCGAAGATCATGCCGGCGTCGGCGTCAAGCTCGGTCCTGAACATCAGCCCACGCTCGCGCTCTGCCGGCGTGCCTGCCCATTCCACCTGAAAGACGTGGCGGTTGCCGTCCGGCGTTTCAATCGCCAGCGCCACCTTGCGCAGGCCGATCTCTTCCGCCGAAGCCGTGACCGGAAGCAACAAAAAAAGCGCTAGGACAGCGCTTCTCCAGATTTCACTGATCATAGTACGCAGCCTCAATGGGCGCGGGTCGCCGGGCACGGATTGTCGGGATGGATCTCGGCGGCCATCAACCCCTTTTCGCCATTGCCGAAGCGTACCAGAACGCTCTGGCCGGGCCGAAGTTCCGTAAGACCGTAGCGCCGCAGGGTTTCCATGTGAACGAAAATGTCCTCGGTGCCCTCGCCACGCGTCAGGAAGCCGAAACCCTTGGTGCGGTTGAACCACTTCACCAGCACCCGCTCGAGCCCGCTGGTCGGATTTACCTGCACATGGGTGCGCACCGGCGGCATCTGCGAGGGGTGGATCGCCGTGGACTGGTCCATGGAGAGGATGCGGAAGGTCTGGTAACCGCGCTCGCGCTTCTGGATCAGCGCAACGATGCGCGTGCCCTCGAGAATGGTCTGGTATCCGTCACGTCGCAGGCAGGTCACGTGCAGCAGGACGTCCTGCATGCCGTTGTCCGGAACGATGAAACCGAACCCCTTGGCGACGTCGAACCACTTGACCACGCCGGTGATCTCGAGAAGTTCGACGGCCTCGCCGGACAGCTCTTCGAACTCGGTGAGCCCTTTCGATGAAATCCTGTCGGCCATTTCCTCACGCCCCTCGAAAACGCGTCACACCGGTTCGTTAACTGATTCTTGACTATCAGATTAACATTCGCAGGTTGGTGTCGCGCAAGTCCCTGTCTAAGATATACCCAAATCCTTTTGACGCTTCATCCTTGCTCGAAGCTGTCGTCTGCTCCATATCCGGACACGTTATTAGGAGGACATCATGCGCTATCTTCACACCATGGTACGCGTCAAAGATCTTGATGCGTCGCTCGACTTCTACTGCCGTGTCTTCGGCCTCACCGAGGTGCGGCGCATGGAGAACGAAAAGGGCCGGTTCACGCTGGTCTTCCTGGCCGCCCCGGACGACGTCGAGGCCGCACGCGACAACAAGGCGCCCTGCCTGGAACTCACCTATAACTGGGACACCGAGGATTATACCGGAGGTCGCAACTTCGGTCACCTGGCCTACGAGGTCGACGATATCTACGCCACCTGCCGGACGCTGATGGAAAACGGCGTGACGATCAACCGCCCGCCGCGCGACGGCCACATGGCCTTCGTGCGCTCACCGGACGGTATCTCGATCGAGATCCTGCAGAAGGGTGAGGGCCTGGCCCCGGCCGAGCCCTGGCTCTCGATGCCCAATACCGGAACCTGGTAACGGCTTCGGCCCGCCTCGCGCAAGCTTGGCGGGCTATCTCCACGCAGAACCTGCGGCCGCGCCGACTCACTCGGTGTTCCGGTGCCGGACCGCTGCCAACCAGTTCTGCGGGGTTTCTTCCATGGACTGCCTGCCGATATCGTCGGTGCGTCGCGGGATCGCATTTCGCCTCGCCCTCTGCGGCGTCGCCCTGACGGCGCTGCAAGGCTGCGCGACGACCGGCGAAAAGGCGTCCGTCGAAAAAGTCGCCGCGCCTGCTGCGCAGACCACAGGCTCTCCCGCCAAGGCCGTGGCAGCAAAGAAGCCCGAGCCGGCAGATGCCGGCTATTCGGACCCGGCAGTGGTTTCCATGGCCCCGGGCGACGCCGCCGCCCGGCCCTCGTACGCGGTCTCGTCGGCGTCGGCCAACCCCGCCAATCTCGGCGACGTCGTCATGCAGCCTGCCGCGATCAATGCCGGTCGTTCCAGCATTTTCGCCCAGCAAGCAGAGCCGGTGCCGGCCGAGGCCGGCGCCTCGACGATGACGGCCGCGAGCCTCGTGCCCGCCGAAATGCCGACGCGGCGCGTAAATCCGATGACCGGCAGCCTGTTCAGTGCCCCGCAATATGCCTCCGTCGAACCGGCGGATATGCCGGCTGACGCGCAGGCGGCCGGGTTGCCGCCCGAAGAAGCTCCCCTCGCCGACGCTGCCAGCCTGCCGTCCGCATCGGAGCCCGAAGAGGAAGCCAGCACGGATCCGGCGACACCTATGGCCGAAGAAGCGCCGGCAGAGCCTGCGAAGAAGAAGACGCTTCTGCCGATTCTCGGCCGCCTGCTCGGCAAGTCCAAGTCGTAGAGCGCGCCGCCCGCTCCCTGCGGCTCGACAGATGGAGGAAGTGCTGCTCTCTTGCCAGCCTTCCGTAAGGCAATACGGCCTACAGACAGCGCAAGATAAACCATTATGTAGTTGATATAATACGTCTTTCCTGTGCCTTCTTCGTAAGAATCCACAGGCGTCATATTTTTTGCAAAAAACAGAGAAAAGCCGCTTGCGGGATTCTGAAGCCCTGACTATAAGGGCGCCACAACGAAGCGCACGCGCCCTTCGTCTATCGGTTAGGACACCAGATTTTCATTCTGGGAAGAGGGGTTCGACTCCCCTAGGGCGTGCCACTTTCTCCCCATTGCAATTAGATTGATACGGCGGCAGAGACGCCTCGCGCGGCCGCTCATCGGGTGTCTCCATAGGCATTTTCGGCTGTTTTTCCCGTAACTTGGCCCGCGCCCGGTTTTTTTGGCGGGCGACCGGAAAAATGCATTTTTCCGCTTGCGGGATTCCGAAGCCCTGACTATAAGGGCGCCACAACGAAGCGCACGCGCCCTTCGTCTATCGGTTAGGACACCAGATTTTCATTCTGGGAAGAGGGGTTCGACTCCCCTAGGGCGTGCCACTTCCAATCTCCCGAACATCGCCAGAGATTCCTCAGAACGCCTTCGCCGCGTCGATGATGCGCATCTGCACGCGCCGCGTTCCCTGCCAGTGCTCGGCGCTGAGCGAGCCCGCGATATGGATCTGGTTGCCCCGCGAGGACAGCAGGAAATCGCCGAGCGGCGTTTCGGCGGCGCGGAATGCGATTCCGTCGAGCCGCGATCCGTCCTGCGCCTCGACCGTCACCTTGACATGGTTGGCGCCCACGAGGCGCGAATCCCGCAACCGGTGTGCAGGAATGGCGAAACAGGGCTGCGGGTGGCCCGCCCCGTAGGGGCCGGCCGTCTCCAGCTGGTCGATCAGCGCAATGGTGGCTCCGGAGGCGCCGAGCGCTCCGTCGATCTTGAGGCTGCGATTGGCGGCAAGCGTCGACACCTGGCTGCCCGCGGCCTCGTCGAAGAAGGTGCGCAGCCGGCCCAGATTGGCGCGTTCGACGGTCAGGCCGGCCGCCATGGCGTGACCGCCGCCCTTGACGAGCAGGCCGGCGTCGACCGCCGCCCGTACCATCCGCCCGAGGTCGAAGCCGTTGATCGAGCGCCCTGAGCCGGTCCCCTTCCCCGAAGGGTCGAAAGCGATCGCGAAGGCAGGCCGCTTGAACTTCTCCTTCAGACGGGCGGCAAGCAGTCCGACGATGCCGGGATGCCAGTTGTCGTGGGCCGTGACGATGACGGCGGCGGTCTCGCCGGTTCCGTATTCGGCCAGCGCCTCCGCCTCCGCCTCCGCCAGCATGGCGGCCTCCATCGCCTGACGCTCGCGATTGAGTTCGTCGAGGCGGGCGGCGATCTCACCGGCGGCGGCGGCATCATCGAGCGTCAGCAACCGGCTTCCGAGCGCGGCGTCGCCGATACGACCGCCCGCATTGATTCTGGGACCGACGAGGAAACCGAAATGATAGGGCGTCACCGGTCCGCCGATGCCCGCCACGCGCAGCAGGGCCGCGAGACCGGCATTCTGCTGATGGCGGGCGGCGATCAGCCCCTTCACCACATAGGCACGGTTCAGTCCTTTGAGCGGAACGACGTCACAGACCGTCGCGAGTGCCACGAGATCGAGCCAGGCGAGCAGGTCGAGCGATCCGGCACGGCTGTTGGCCTGCTGCCTGAGCAGGCGCAGCGTGGCGACCAGCACGAGGAAGACGACGCCCGCCGCGCAGAGATGCCCCTGCCCCGAGAGGTCATCCTCGCGGTTGGGATTGACCAGCGCATGACAGGCCGGCATGGCGTGCGCCATCTGATGATGGTCGATGACGACGACGTCGATACCGCGCCGGCGCGCCTCCTCCAGTGCCTCGAAACTCGTCGAACCGCAATCGACGGTGACCACCAGCCGAGCACCGCGCTCGATCAACTGGCCGATCGCCGCCGGATTCGGACCATACCCCTCAAAAATGCGGTCGGGGATGTATATCTCCGCCTCTGCGCCGAAATGCTGAAGAAAACGGTAGAGGAGCGCCGACGAGGCTGCACCGTCGACGTCATAGTCGCCGAAAATCGCGATACGCTCGCCGGCAGCGATCGCCCGCGCGAGCCGTGCCGCCGCCGCCTCGCAGTCGGTAAGCGAGGCCGGGTCCGGCATCAAGGAACGGATGGTCGGATCGAGAAAGGCCGGCGCTTCATCGACACCGACGCCGCGCCCCGCCAGCACGCGGGCAAGAAGCTCCGGCATTCCGTGAAGCTGGGCGATGGCGAGCGCGCGGTTCTGTCCGGCCTGATCCAGGCGCGAGACCCATCGCTGGCCGCTCACGGAACTCTCCACGCTCAGAAATGCGCGCGGCACCGGATCGACCGGTTCAATCATGCCCATCTGTCTTCCCGCCTGTCATCATTCCAGGTCCGTCGCTCGCGCGAAACGGCAGCCGCAAGCCATCGGCAGCCTCGACGGCCCCGCCCGGAAGGCAGGAGGCCGTCACACCGTCTTCGGCCGCTCGATGCGGATCGTCTGCGGCTCGCCGACAAGATATCCCTCCGCGCGGATGGCCGAGACCGCCTTGCGAACCGACTCCTCCATCGTCGCATGGGTTACGAGAATGATCGTCACCGGCGCGCCGGGCTCGGCATCGGGCTGCGAGCGCTGCACGATCGATTCAAGCGAGATGCCGTTGTCGGCCATCCGGGTCGCGATGTTCGCGAACACGCCGATCCTGTCGGCAACGGTCAGCCGGATGAAATAGCCGCCTTCGTGGCTGCGCATCTGTGCGCGACGATAGGGTTCGAGCAGATGCGCCGGGCGACCGAGAACCGGCACCTGCTGGGCACCCGGGCGGCTCTTGGCGATGTCGGTGATGTCGCCGAGCACCGCCGATGCCGTGGCGCTGCCGCCGGCACCGGGGCCGACCATCAACAGTTCGCCGAGGATGTCCGATTCGAGCGCCACTGCATTGGTGACGCCGTCGACCTGCGCGATCACCGAATCGAGCGGCACCATGGTCGGGTGAACGCGCTGCTCGATGCCGGTATCGGTCTTCTGGGCGACGCCCAGGAGCTTGATGCGGTAGCCGAGCTCGTTCGCCGCGCGGATGTCCTCGATCGAGATATTGGTGATGCCTTCGAGGTAGATGTCATCGGCGGCGATCTCGCTGCCAAAAGCGAGCGTCGTCATGATCGCGAGCTTGTGGGCGGTGTCGTTGCCCTCGATGTCGAAGCTCGGATCAGCCTCGGCATAGCCGAGCCGCTGGGCATCCTTCAGGCACTCGTCGAAGGAAAGGCCCTCCTTCTCCATCCGGCTGAGGATGTAGTTGCAGGTGCCGTTCATGATCCCGTAGACACGGGAGAAATGGTTGCCGGTCAGCGACTCGCGCAGCGCCTTGATCACCGGAATTCCGCCGGCGACCGCCGCCTCGTAATTGAGGAGCGCGCCGTTCTTTTCCGCGATGCGCGCCAGTTCGACGCCGTAGCGCGCGAGCAGCGCCTTGTTGGCCGTGACAACATGCAGGCCACGCGCCAGTGCCGCCCGCACGGATGCCTCCGCCGCACCGTTCGCACCGCCGACCAGTTCGACATAGACGTCGATGTCGGCATTGGCGGCGAGGTCGAGAGGTTCGTCGTACCAGGCGATCCCGGAAAGATCGATGCCGCGATCCTTATTTCGGTTGCGAGCGGACACCGCCGCGATCTCGATCTTCCGGCCGCAGGAAATGGCAAGCTCATTGCTGCGCTGCTGAAGAATGCGAACCAGCGCGGCACCGACGGTGCCCAGACCCGCAATGCCAATCCTGAGGGCATCCGCCATAGATCAATTTCCCGAAACTTACGAATTGCATGAAAGGCGGCCGCGAATGGGCCGCCTGGACCTGATGATCGGTGACGTTATCGTCGTCGGCGGGAAAGCTCAACCTTGGCGGTGGGCGTTCAGCGAAATGACGTTGTGCATCGTCTCGTCGGCCGTCGACAGGAAGCGCTTGAGATTGCGCGCAGCCTGGCGGATGCGGTGCTCGTTCTCGACCAGCGCGATACGGACATAATCGTCACCCATCTCGCCGAAACCGATACCGGGGGCGACGGCAATGTCCGCCTTCTCAATGAGAAGCTTGGAGAACTCGAGCGAGCCGAGCGGGCGGAACTTTTCCGGGATCTTGGCCCACGCGAACATGGTCGCCGCCGGCGGCGGCACCTCGAAACCGGCCTTGCCGAAGGTCTCGACCAGCACGTCGCGGCGACGCTTATAGACCGCACGCACCTCGGCGATATCGGAGCCGTCGCCGTTGAGGGCGTGGGTCGCCGCCACCTGGATCGGCGTGAAGGCGCCGTAGTCGAGATAGGACTTCACGCGGGTCAGCGCCGCGATCAGCCGTTCGTTGCCGACGGCAAACCCCATGCGCCAGCCCGGCATCGAGAAGGTCTTCGACATCGAGGTGAACTCGACCGTAATGTCCATAGCACCCGGAACCTCGAGAACCGACGGCGGCGGGGTGTCGTCGAAGTAGATTTCCGAATAGGCGAGATCCGAGAGCACGATCAGGTCATGCTTCTTCGCGAACGCGATCACGTCCTTGTAGAAGTCGAGCGAGGCGACGTGCGCCGTCGGGTTCGACGGATAATTGATGATGAGCGCGAGCGGCTTCGGGATCGAATGGCGCACGGCGCGTTCGAGCGGCGGGAAGAAGGTTTCGTCCGGCTCGACAGACATCGACCGGATGACGCCGCCGGCCATCAGGAAACCGAAGGCGTGGATCGGATAGGTCGGGTTCGGGCAGAGAATGACGTCGCCCGGCGCGGTGATCGCCTGCGCCATGTTGGCGAAGCCTTCCTTGGAACCCAGTGTCGCAACGACCTGGGTTTCCGGATTGAGCTTCACACCGAAGCGGCGGGCATAGTAGGCGGCCTGGGCGCGGCGCAGGCCGGGAATGCCCTTGGAAGACGAATAGCGATGGGTGCGCGGGTCCTGGACCACTTCGCAGAGCTTGTCGACGATGGCTTTCGGGGTCGGCAGGTCGGGGTTACCCATGCCAAGGTCGATAATGTCGGCGCCACCGGCTCGCGCGCTAGCTTTCAAACGGTTGACCTGTTCGAAAACATAGGGCGGCAGGCGCCGAACTTTATGAAACTCTTCCATCTCAAACCCCGTGGGATCGCGCGGCAGTATCCGCGTCAAGCGGGTTCGTTTGTTGCTCCTGACATGTTCCGCAACGAACCCGAAACCGGAACAGACTTTGTTATGATGCAATGGCGAAACGCTGCGGCAAATCTATGTCCGTCGAAAAGCGACGGGCGGGCCGAAGCGAGCGGTCGCACCTTGTTTGCTTTGCTTCCAAAACAGCACAAAGGCAAGCGCTATTTGGCCAGCGCCGCCTGTACGTCGACGCCGTGCTCGGCGGCAAGCTTGCGCAGCTCTGCCACGCGTTGCTGGTATTCCGCCTCGGAGATCGTTCCTGCCTTGCGGGCGGAGGCGAGCGCAGACAGTTTCGCCTGCAGGGCCACCGCCTCTTCGTCGCTCATCTGAACGCTCGCGGCCGTCAGTGGTTGCGAGAAATCCGGGTAGCCGTCCGGAGACGTGCCGAGCGCCGGCGTCTGCGGGTCGCGAGCGTCGTCGGTGACGGTGACGTCGAGCACGGAGGAACGCGGCTCGGCCGCGGACGTCTTCCCGCCCGTGGACGAGCATCCCGTGGCGAGACCGAGTGCACAGGCCAGGACCAGACCGGAACCAAGACGCCACGTTTTCATCGCCCACACCGCTGCAATCATACCTATATATCCCAAACCGGCCGCACGCTGCATCCGGCGGTTGATCCCTGCTCCCGAATACGTCAGGAGTGGCTTTCGTATTGCTGGAACTTGTAGTCGTTTTCGGGCAGGATAGGCAAACATAAAAGAGGACTCGCAGGAGCGCTCTCGGGAGGAACAGCTTGAGCAGAGACACCGACGACGGTGCTACATCCGGTGCCACGGCCCAAGGCTTCGATCCGAAGATGATTGAACCCTACATCGTCAAGGATCCCGAAGCGCTGGCGCTCAACGTCGCCCGTGCGCTCGAAAACCTCGGCAAGGCCGCTTCGACGTGGCTTGCGCCGCGCGAGCGGGGCGAAATCGTCGACCCCGTGTCGCAGCCGCTCACGGAACTCGTCAAGACGATGTCGAAGGTCGCCGAGTACTGGATGTCGGACCCCAAGCGGACGCTTGAAGCGCAGAGCTATCTGCTGGCCGGCATGTTCGGCGCCTGGACGCGGACGGCGCAGAGGCTGGCCGGCGGAGAAACCGCGGAGCCTGCGCCACCGATCCCGAACGACAAGCGATTCTCCGACGAGGACTGGCAGCGCAATCCGTTCTTCGACTTCCTGCGCCAGGTCTATTTCATCGGCAGCGAGTGGGCGGAGCGTATGGTGCGCGATGCCGAAGGGCTCGACGAACACACGCGGCACAAGGCGGCCTTCTACGTCCGGCAGATCACGGCTGCACTATCGCCCGCTAATTTCGTCGTCACCAATCCGCAGGTCTACCGCGAAACGGTCGCCAGCCACGGCGACAACCTCGTGCGCGGCATGAAGATGCTCGCCGAGGACATCGCTGCCGGCGGCGGCGACCTGCGGCTGCGCCACACCGACTACAGCAAGTTCGCCGTCGGCGAGAACATGGCCGTCACGCCGGGCAAGGTGATCGCCCAGAACGATATCTGCGAAATTCTGCAATACGAAGCGGCGACCGATACCGTCCTCAAGCGGCCGCTATTGATCGTGCCTCCGTGGATCAACAAGTTCTATATCCTCGACCTCAATCCGCAAAAATCCTTTATCAAGTGGTGCGTGGACCAGGGGCACACGGTCTTTGTCATCTCCTGGGTCAATCCCGACGAGCGGCACGCCACGAAGGACTGGGAAGCCTATATCCGCGAGGGCATCGATTTTGCGCTCGGGACCGTCGAGAAGGCGACCGGCGAGAGCAAGGTCAACGCGATCGGCTACTGCGTCGGCGGCACGCTGCTTTCGGCAGCACTCGCCCTGCACGCCAAGGAGCGCAACAGACGCATCGCGAGCGCGACGCTCTTCACGACGCAGGTCGATTTCACCCATGCGGGCGACCTGAAGGTGTTCGTCGACGAAGAACAACTCGACGCGATGGAAGAACGCATGCGGGCGAGCGGCTATCTCGAAGGCTCGAAGATGGCATCCGCCTTCAACATGCTGAGAGCCTCCGAGCTCATCTGGCCCTATTTCGTCAACAACTACCTGAAGGGCGAGGAGCCGATGCCCTTCGACCTGCTGTTCTGGAATTCGGATTCCACGCGAATGGCGGCCGCCAACCACTCCTTCTACTTGCGCAACTGCTACCTCGACAACGCGCTGAGCAAGGGACGGATGACTATCGCCGGCAAGGCGCTGTCGCTGAAGGACGTAAAAGTCCCGATCTACAATCTCGCGACCCGCGAGGACCATATCGCGCCGGCCAAATCGGTCTTCGTCGGCAGCAGCCTGTTCGGCGGGCCGGTCACCTTCGTGCTCAGCGGTTCCGGCCACATCGCGGGCGTCGTCAACCCGCCCGGCAAGCAAAAGTACCAGTACTGGACCGGCGGCGCGCCCACCGGCGCCTTCGAGGACTGGCTGGAAACGGCCGAGGAGACGCCGGGCTCCTGGTGGCCACACTGGCAAACATGGATCGAGTCGCTCGACGGCAAGCGGGTCCCTGCCCGCAAGCCCGGCGGCGGGGCGCTGAACGCGATCGCAGATGCGCCCGGGACCTACGTCCTCGAACGGGCGTGACGCCGAACGATGCGGTTCGACCCACCTCTCGTCCCCGCTACGCTCATCCGCCGCTACAAGCGCTTCCTGTTCGACGCGCAGCTCGAGGACGGTAGCGAGATCACCGGCTTCTGCCCGAACACCGGTTCGATGCTGGGGCTGACGGAGGCCGGTTCGCGCATCTGGCTTTCCGATCACGCCGGCTCGGCGCGCAAGCATCGCTACGCCTTCGAACTGATCGAAGCAGACGCTACCGTCGTCGGCGTCCATGCCGCGCTCGCCAACCGCCTCGGCGAAGAGGCGATCCGGATGGGCCTCGTCGACAACCTGGCGAGTTACGAAACCCTGCGGCGCGAACAGCGCTATGGCCGGAACTCGCGTATCGACTTCCTTCTTTCCTCACCCGGGCGGCCGGACGCCTATGTCGAGGTGAAGAACGTGCATTTCATCCGCGAAAGGCGGCTTGCCGAATTTCCGGACACCGTGACGGCACGCGGCGCCAGGCATCTCGACGAACTCGCGGCGATGGTGGATGCCGGCTATCGCGCCGTCATGCTCTATCTGATCCAGCGCGAGGACTGCGACCGCTTCCGCCTTTCGGGCGATCTCGACCCCGCCTATGCCCGTGCGTTTGCCGAGGCAAAACGGCGCGGCGTCGAGGCCTATGCCGTCAAATGCCGGGTGAGTGCCGCGGAAATCGCGCCGCTTCAACTCATCGCAATGGACGAAACCGCCCCTGCTGCATTATGTACGGTCTGACAATCGGAATGCATCCAACCTGAAAGCGGATGAATGGTAAATTACATCGATGCGGCAACGGCGCCGCTCAAGAACACCGGAGCGATCCGGCTTTACGGTCCCGAGGCCTTTGAAGGCATGCGCAAGGCGTCGCAGCTGACGGCGCGCTGCCTGGACGAGCTCGCCTCCATCGTGAAGCCCGGAATCACGACGGACGCGATCGACCGCTTCGTCTTCGAATTCGGCATGGACAACGGTGCGCTGCCCGCGACCCTCAACTACCGCGGCTACACGAAATCCTGCTGCACCTCCATCAACCACGTGGTCTGCCACGGCATTCCGAACGACAAGCCGCTGCGCGAGGGTGATATCGTCAACATCGACGTCACCTATGTTCTCGACGGCTGGCACGGCGATTCGAGCCGCATGTATCCGGTGGGCGAGATCAAGCGCGCCGCCGAGCGACTGCTCGAGGTCACTTATGAATGTCTGATGCGCGGAATCGCGGCCGTGCGTCCCGGCGCCCGTACCGGCGCGATCGGAGAGGCGATCCAGAGCTATGCGGAGGCCGAACGCTGCTCGGTCGTGCGCGACTTCTGCGGTCACGGCATCGGAAAGCTGTTCCACGATTCCCCGAACATCCTGCACTACGGCCGCGCCGACGAAGGGCCGGAACTGCGCGAGGGCATGATCTTCACCATCGAGCCGATGATAAATCTCGGCCGACCGCACGTGAAGGTGCTCTCCGACGGCTGGACGGCGGTCACCCGCGACCGCTCGCTGACCGCGCAGTACGAGCACGCCGTCGGCGTGACGGCGACCGGCTGCGAGATCTTCACGCTTTCGCCCGCCGGTCTCGACCGTCCCGGACTTCCGCCGCTCAGAGGCTGACGATGGGCAAACCTCCTTCCCTTTTCCCGGCCGACGATGAAGACGACGAAACCGTCGCGCCGGACCGGGAAGAGGCGGAGGAGTATACGGGCCTCGTCGACGAACGAAGCTTCTTCGCCGAACAGCCAGCGAAGCCGCGCCCACTTCCGAAATCGTCCGCGACGGCTCCGGAAGAGGCGCACTATATCGGCCATCGCGACAGGCTGAGGACGCGTTTCCGCGAGAGCGGCGAGGCGGCGCTCGCGGACTACGAGCTCCTCGAACTTCTGCTTTTCCGTCTCATTCCGCGCCGCGATACCAAGCCGATCGCCAAGGCGTTGATTGGCCGGTTCGGCACGCTCGCAGGTGTGCTCGGCGCACCTCCTGCCCTGCTGCAGGAGGTGAAAGGGATCGGTGAGACGGTGGCACTCGACCTGAAGCTCATCGCGACCACGGCCCAGCGGATGCTGAAGAGCGAACTCAAGGAGCGGCACGTGCTCTCCTCGTGGTCGTCGGTGATCGACTACTGCCACGCGGCGATGGCCTACGAGACCACCGAGCAATTCCGCATCCTCTTCCTCGACAAGCGCAACGCGCTGATCGCCGACGAGGTGCAGGGGCGCGGCACGATCGACCACACACCCGTCTATCCCCGCGAGGTGGTGAAACGCGCGCTCGAACTTTCCGCGACGGCGATCATCCTCGTGCACAATCACCCGTCGGGAGACCCGACACCGTCACGCGCCGATATCGACATGACGCGGACCATCATCGATACCGCAAAGCCGCTCGGCATCACCGTGCATGACCACATCATCATCGGCCGGCAGGGTCACGCGAGCTTCCGCGGGCTCCGGCTGATCTGAAGGCGACGCCGCCGCCCTCTCCTACGAGCGCCCGTCGGCGGCCGGCAGGACGATCCTGAACTCGGCGCCGCCGTCCTTCGAGCGCCCGGCGGTGATGGTGCCCCCGAAATCCTCGATGATCGTGAAGCTGATCCAGAGCCCGAGCCCGGTGCCCTCGCCGACCGCCTTTGTCGTGAAGAAGGGTTCGAATATCTTGCCCATGTCCTCCTCGGCGATCCCGGGGCCGTTGTCCGCCACGGTGATCTCGATCGCATGTTCCAGTCTCCGCGCGGCGAGATGCACCCTCGGGCCCTCCCGTCCCTCGACGGCATAGAGCGCATTGTCGATCAGGTTGACGATCACCTGGTGCAATTGCCCCTCGTGCCCCTCGACAACGAGATCCGGGTCGCTGTCGATGACGATTTCGGCCTGCGAATTCTTTGCCTTCGCCGCGAGATGAGCGGAATTGCGAAGGAGCCGGCCGACGTCGACCGCCTGCCGCTCATCGGCCTTGCTGAAGGAGAGCCGCCGCAGGTTCTTGACGATGTCGCTCACCCGGTTCGCGCCTTCGAGCGTCCCTTCGAGCAACGAACCGACGTCGGCGGTGATGGCATCGATCTTCAGGTCCTTGCGCAGCTCGGCGAGCCGTTCCGGCGCTTCGCCGCGATGGATGGCGTCGAGGTAGAAGATCAGGTTCTTGCGGTAGCGGTCGAGCGTATAGATGTTGCCGTAGACGAAGCTGATCGGATTGTTGAGCTCGTGAGCGACGCCCGCGACGAGGCGGCCGAGGCTTGCCATCTTCTCCTGTTCGATCAGCCGGCGCTGCGCCTGCTGCAGGTTCATGTGGGCGCGGTGCAGCGCCTCGTAGGCCTGCTTGAGCTCGCTGATCGGACGCCCGGTCAGGACGGCGCCGATGCGGCGGCGGCCGGCGTCGAACAGTGCCGCACAGCGGATGGCGAGGCACTCCTCGTGCCCGTCGGCGGCGATCAGATGCAGATCACCCTCCATGACGTTGCCCTGATGGCCGGCGGCGATCAGTCTTTCTGCCTGCGGCCTGTCGCGCTCGGCGAGATAGCCGAAGATCCGGCTTCCGAGCACCGCCTTCTCCTCGAGGCCGGTCAACTTCAGAAAGGCGGGATTGACCTTCTTTATGCGGCCGTCGGCGCTGCAGGCGATCAGGACATCGGACACCGAGGCGATGACGCTCGAAATGAAGGTCTGTGCCTCCTCGAGTTCGGCATTCTTGCGCTCGAGGTCGGCCTCGTTGCGCAGGAGCTCGGAATAGACCTCGTCCATGCGGCGGATGACGTCCACCCACATGGCCTCGCTCGCGCGATCAAGCTCCATCGCACCCTGAGCCGGGACCTTTCCTTTGGGATGTCCGAGCATTGCCTCAGTCGGCGTCATCGTCGTCCTGGCCACGTCGCAGATCGTATCGTTCGAGTTTGCTTCTCAAACCGACCCGCGACAAGCCCAATTCGTCCGCCGTGCGGCTGATATTGCCCTGGTTGCGCTCCAGGCTCGCCTGGATCGCCGCCCTCTCGACCTCCGCGACGATGTCCTTCAACTGCGTCGCCGAGCCGTGGCTCGCACCGTTCGGCTTCGGGGCGAGTGCACCGAGGATCTCCGGCGACAATAGCGAGGGTTCCAGCGGTGCATTCTCGTCGGACAGCACCACCATCCGCTGGATCTCGTTGTGCAGCTCGCGAACGTTGCCCGGCCAGTGATAGGCGTTCATGAGATCGAGCGTGCGCGGATGGAAGCCCGGAACCTCGCGGTTGAAGGACTGGTTGATCTGCATCAGCATCCGCGCGGCGATCACCGGAATGTCCTCGGCCCGCTCCTTCAGGGCCGGCATGTGGATCGGGAAGGCGGCCAGACGATAATAAAGGTCGCGGCGGAAGCGTCCGACGGCGACCTCGGCGAGAAGGTCGCGGTTGGTTGCGGCGATCACCCGAACATTGACCTTGCGTGGCCGCTGCGCGCCGAGCGGGCGAATTTCCCCCTCCTGCAGCACGCGCAGGAGCTTGACCTGGAAGGCGGGCGACGTCTCTCCGACCTCGTCCAGGAAGATCGTGCCGTTGTCGGCGAGTTCGAAGAGACCGACGCGATCCTGGTAGGCACCTGTATAGGCGCCCTTCTTGCAGCCGAAGAGCTCGCTCTCGAGCAGGTCATCCGGCAGCGCACCACAGTTCTCGACGACGAAGGACTGGTCCGAACGTGCCGATTCCCGGTGGATGGCACGTGCGAGCAGTTCCTTCCCCGTGCCTGAAGCGCCGGTGATCAGCACCGAGATGTCGTACTGCGCCGCCTGACGGGCGAGCCTGATCGAATGCACAAGCGGGCTTGCCGGCGTATGGACGATCCGGTCGAAGCCGAAACTCTTCTGGGCATTGCGGCGCTTGTCGGTGACGACCTTCTCCAGACGGTCGCTCACCGGCTTCACCTCCACATTCACCTCGCCGGCCGCGTGCTGCAGTCGCCAGAGGCTCGCGCTCTCGCGCAGGCAGGTGAGCAATTCGTCCGGATTCCACGGCTTGGTGATGTAGCGATAGATGCCGGCCTTGTTGACGCCGTCGATGATGTCTTCCGAGGCGGTATAGCCGGAGATGATGATGCGGATCGTGTCCGGCCAGAGTTCGCGGGCGCGGCGCAGGAATGAAACCCCGGATTCGCCCGGCATCCGCTGGTCGCACAGGATGATCTGCACCAGTTCGCCGTTGAGAACGGCCTCCGCCTCCTCGGCGTTGCGGGCGCAGATGACCTCGAACTCGTCGCTCAGGATGCGCTGGATCGCCTCCAGCGAGCGCACTTCGTCATCGACGACCAGAACGGTCGTGTGGGTATTGATCAAGGCCTGCACCCTGCGCCCCCCTGTCTGCCGCCGTCGCCGGCGCGGTGAACGGCCAGCGTCGCCGGCGTTCTCGACTTCGCTATCTTATGGATAAAATTGAACCGCGCCACATGGTAGCTCGGATCGAAGCCGTAGAAATTGCGCCGCATGCGGGCAAGCTCCTCGGCCCGGTAGGCCGAGAGCGGTTTTTTCTCCTCGTCCGCAGCGAGCCGCGCCCGCTTCGCCGCAATCCGGTCGCCGAGGTCCGGTGCGGCAGCAAGCGCCTTGGCCGCCGTCACGAGCGCCGCAAGCGCCTCCGTCCGCGCTCTCGCCAACCGCCGGCTGCAAAGGCCGAGCGCCTCGGCTTCCAACACACCCATCGGGAGGCGCGCTTGCGTGATCACCCGCGCCCGTGCCTCGCCGACCCGAGCGGCAAGCAGGTAGGTCCAGTACTCCGAGCCGTAGAGATTGCCCATGTCCTTGTAGTGCGGGTTGAGGACCACGCCGTCGCGCATCCAGACCTCGTCGGCGGCGAGCGACAGGAACACCCCGCCCGCCCCCGCGTTTCCGAGCACGGCTCCGATCACCAGCCGGTCGTCGGCACGGATGATCGCCTCGACGAGATCGTTCATGGCGTTGATGTTGCGCCAGGATTCGTCGGCCGGGCTTTCAGCGTTCTCGATGATGGAAAGATGGATGCCGTTCGACCACGTCTCGAATCCACCCTGCAGCACCAGCACGCGCAAGGGGCGCGCGGCGGCGGCGAGAAACGCGTCGCGCAGTTCCTCACAATCCTCCGAGGACATTGCCCCGTTGTGGAAGGAAAAGGAAAGGAAGCCGACACCGTCCTCCTCCCGATAGGAGATGCGCGACGGTGCGGCCATTTCCGGCACCGCCGCCAGATGTTCGGCAAGCAGCGTCGTGGCCGGCAGTTTCAACTTCTGCACGCCCGGCTCTCGCAAATGGCCGATCCACAGCGCGCCGTCAGCAAAGGCAATCGCGACCGCACGGCTGCTTCGGCCAATGATCGCTCCCGCTGGTCCCGTACATCCCTCGGCGACCCGCGCGTCATAGGCGCGGAACGTTTCCCCGGCGATCTCGATTACCGCACCGGGATCGCCGTCGGAAGCTCGGAGGACGCACAGCGCCTCGGCGGTGGTCATTGCCATTGGATCGAGCACGCGCCGTCCCCTTGGCACCGAAGGGCGGAGACACCCCTCGCCGTCGTTTGCCTCCATAAGCGGCGTACGGTCGCCTGCCGCGATCCGCCCGATCGCCTCCAGCACGCACGCGGTGGCGGCATCGGTTACTTCCTCCCGGTAGAGGTCCGACTTGCGGGCCTCACGCATCGGGAACTCCCGAAAGGCCCAGACCGGGCCGGCATCCATCGCCTCCCGGGCCTCGACGAGCGTGACACCCCAGACGGGTGCGCCCTCCAGGATCGCCCAGTCGAGCGCATTCGGCCCCTTGTCGCCGCGGATGCCCGGGTGAACGACAAGACAGAGAACGCTCGACCAGACATCCTCAGGGATCGCCCTTTTCAGAAACGGCGCGACGATCACGTCCGGTGAAAAGAGATCCACCGCCTCCCGCGTCAGGTCGTCATGGATGTCGAGCTCGACCGAGACGACGTGTCCCGCTTCCCGAAGCTCTACATGAAGACGCTGCGACAATGAATTGAAACTATGACACAACAATAGAACTCGCATAGCGGTTCAACAGATGCGCGGCAGCTGCTCGCCGGACAGCCAGTCGACGATCCGGCCACCGCCGAAGGACGTCTCCATCTGTACGAAGCAGTGCTCGTCCACGACCGCGTGGCCGATGATCGCCGCTTCTCGGCCGAGCGGGTGGGCGCGCATCGCCGCGAGGATCGCCTCCGCTCCTTCGGGTGCCACGACCGCCACCAGCTTGCCCTCGTTGGCGACGTTCAGCGGATCGAGCCCGAGGAACTCGCAGGCCGCGGCCACCTCCGGCCGCATCGGAATGCCGTCCTCGTCGATCCGGAACCCGACCTTCGACTGGTTGGCGATCTCGTTCAGCGTCGCCGCCAGGCCTCCGCGGGTCGGATCGCGCATCAGCCGGAGAGCAGCCCCGCCGGCCTCGACCATGGCGGCAGTCAACCCGTGCAGCGCCGCCGTGTCGGAAACGATATCGACCTCGAACTCCAGGTTCTCCCGCTTCGACATCACGGCCACGCCGTGCTCGCCGATCGCGCCCGAGACGATCACCGCATCCCCCGGACGGGCGGCATCCGACCGGAGGTCGAGGCCTGGCGGCACCACGCCGACACCGGCCGTCGAGATGAAGACGCCATCCGCCTTGCCGCGTTCGACAACCTTGGTGTCTCCAGTGATGATCGGCACGCCGGCCTCGCGCGAGGCTTCCCCCATGGTTTCGGCGATCCGCGCCAGATCGGCGAGGGGAAACCCCTCCTCTATGATGAAGCTTGCGGAGAGGTAGAGCGGCGTCGCACCCGCCATGGCGACGTCGTTGATGGTGCCGTGAACGGCCAGCGAGCCGATATTGCCGCCGGGGAAGAAGAGCGGCGAGACGACATAGCCGTCCGTGGTCATCACCATCCGCCCGGCCGGTACCGCGAAGGCCGACTGGTCGTTGCCGGCGCGCAGCCAGTCGTTGTCGAAGGCCTTGTGGAAGATGCCCTCGATCAACTGCCCCATCGCCCGGCCGCCGGCACCGTGGGAGAGATCGACGAGGCCGTTCCGGATGTCGAGTTTGCGCCTGTAGGCTTTGAGCACCATGTTCACGCGACCGCCCTCCCCGCATTCGCTTCCTTCGCCTTTTCCCGGAAGCGGCCATAGGTCCAGTGGGCGGCGCAGGCGCCTTCCGACGAGACCATACATGACCCCATCGGCGTGTCCGGGGTGCAGACGGTGCCGAAGAGCTTGCAATCGGCCGGGCGCTTGACGCCGCGCAGGATCGCGCCGCATTCGCAGGCCGGGTTGTCGCTTGCCGCCCGCGTTTCGAGACCGAAGCGCTTTTCCGCGTCGAAGCGGGCATATTGGGACCGCAGCCGCAGCGCACTATAGGGCACCTGCCCCAGCCCCCGCCACTCGAAGCTCTCCCTGAGCTCGAAATAGGTTGCGACCTCGGCCTGCGCCTTCTCGTTGCCGAAGGCGGTGACAGCGCGGATATACTGGTTCTCCACCTCGTGGCGGCCGTCGTTCACCTGCTTCACCAGCATCAGGATCGCCTGGATGACGTCGAGCGGCTCGAAGCCGGCAACGACGACGGGTTTGCGGAACTCCTCGGCGAAGAACTCGTAAGGCTCGGTGCCGATCACGGTGGAGACGTGGGCGGGGCCGATGAACCCGTCTATCTTGACCGTGCCGAGTTTGCGCACATCCGGGCTTTCGAGAATGTTCTGGATTGCCGCCGGCGTCAGGACGTGATTGCAAAAGACCGAGAAGTTCTGCAGATTCTTCGCGATCGCCATCTTGATCGCCATGGCTGTGGGCGGCGTCGTCGTCTCGAAGCCGATCGCGAAGAACACCACCTCCCGGTGCGGCTCCTGCTCGGCGATGCGGATCGCGTCGAGTGTCGAATAGACCATGCGGATGTCGGCGCCGGCGGCCTTGGCCTTCAGGAGGCTCGAGCCGTCGGATCCCGGCACGCGTATGAGGTCGCCATAGGTACAGAGCGTGATCTCCGGGCGCATGGCGAGCGAGATCGCCGCATCGATCCGGCCGATCGGCAGCACGCAGACGGGACAGCCAGGCCCGTGGATCATCCGCACATTGGCCGGCAGCAGGTCTTCGAGGCCATAGCGCGAGATCGCATGGGTGTGGCCGCCGCAGAACTCCATGAAATGATAGGTGCGGTCGGGAACGGCGAACGCGGCAATCTGCCGTGCGATGTTCTTGGCCAGCCTGCCGTCACGGTATTCGTCGATGTATTTCATGCCGCCGCCCCCTCTGCCGCCTGCCGGATCAGTTCCAGCGTCCGTTCTGCCTCCTCCGGCTCGATCTTCGCGAGCGCGTAGCCGACGTGCAGCACCAGATAGTCTCCGGGCTTCACGTCATCGACGAGGGCGGTCGAAATGACCTTCGAAACGCCGTCGAGCGTCACCCTCGCCATCTCGCCGGGAAGCACCTCCTTCACCTGAACGGGTATCGCAAGACACATGCCTACGGCTCCTCCACTTGTGTTCTGTCGTTCGCGATGACATGCCGCGCAAAGGCCGCCTGGCCGAGCGACAGCCCGCCGTCGCCGGCGGGCACCGCCTGCGGCAGGCAGGTTCCGATGCCGGCCGCCGAGAGCCTTGCGCGAAGGCCCTCCGCGAGTCTTCGGTTGGCGAGGCAGCCGCCGGAGAGCACGACGCGGTCGAGCCCCTCGGTCCTGGCGGCGGCGAGCGTCCATTCGGCAAGGCCGACGATGAGCGTCGCATGGAACAGACTGGCAGCCGCCGCGCCCGTTAGCCTCTGTTCGGCTATCCGCACGAGCAGCGGCCGAAAATCGACGACGCCATTCTCGATCCGCCAGCCCGAGGCATCCGCCTCCACCTCGCGGGCGAGCGCCTCGAATTCCATCGCCGCCTGTCCTTCGAAGGTCTGCACCATGCGGGTCCCGGCGATCGCCGCCACCGCATCGAAAAGCCGACCGAGGCTCGACGTTTCTGCAACCCGCATGCCGCCTTCGAGCATCGCGGCAACCCGCCCCGCCTCCGGCAGGTGGGCGAAGACCTCGCGGGCGAGATCGCCCCGTCCGGCCGCCACCAGCGCACCGACACCCATGCGCCAGGGTTCGCGCGCCGCGCGGTCGCCGCCGGCAAGCGGCAGCCTCGCAAGATGACCGGGGCGCTGCCAGCGGCAACCGTCGAGCGTCAGCAGTTCGCCGCCCCAGATGCCGCCGTCGGCGCCGTAGCCATGACCGTCGAGGGCAAGCCCGAGCAAGGCGCCTTCCAGTCTGTGTTCGGCCGCGACCGCCGCGACATGGGCGACATGGTGCTGCACGCGCACCAGCGGCAGGCCGATATCTTCGGCGAGCCGGACAGACCGGAAATCGGGGTGCAGATCGCAGGCGGCGTATTCCGGGCGGATCGCCAGAATGCGGCAGAGATGCTCGACTGTCTCGCGCTGAAAACGCAGCGTCTCGGCATTGTCGAGCCCACCCACATGCTGGGAGACGAAGGCCTCGCGGCCGCGGGTCAGACAGACCGTGTTCTTGAGGTCCGCACCGAGCGCAATCACCGATGGCCCGTCGGACCCGAGGTCGACCGGTTCCGGCACGAAGCCACGGGCGCGCCGCAGGAAGGCCGGGGCACCGGCGACGACCTGCATCACCGAATCGTCCGCCCTGACCAGGATGTCGCGATCGTGGGTGACGATAAGGTCGGCGATCGTGGCGAGCCGACGCCCGGCATCCTCGTTGGAGGCGGCGAGCGGCTCACCACCCGGATTGGCGCTCGTTGCAACCAGCGCGATCGGGGCTGCCGGCGATCGCCGCGACAATTCATCGAACAGCAGACGATGGACCGGCGCGTAGGCGAGCATGACGCCGACACGGGAAAGGCCGGGCGCAATCCCCGAGGAGAGCCTGCCCCGCCCCTCGACGAGCACCACCGGGCGGGCAGCACTCGACAGCAGGTCCTCCTCCGCGGGGGTCGGATCGGCAAAGCAGCGTGCCGCCTCGATATCCGCAACCATAACGGCAAAGGGCTTCTCGTCGCGCGCTTTCCGCCGCCGTAGTTCGGCGATCGCCTCCGCATTCTGCACATCGCACATCAGGTGGAAACCGCCGATCCCCTTCAGTGCGACGATCTTGCCATCGAGGAGCGCTGCGGCGATGTCTTCGATCCGGTGGCTGAGGCGCGGCCCGCAGACCGGACAGGCGACCGGTTCGGCATGGAAACGCCGGTTTTCCGGATTGCGGTAGTCGGCAGCGCAGGCCGGGCACATGGCAAAACCTGCCATCGATGTCTGCGCCCGATCATAGGGCAGCGCGCGGGTGATCGTGTAACGCGGGCCGCAATGGGTGCAGTTGACGAAGGCGTAGCCGAAGAAGCGGCTCGCCGGATCACGCAGCTCCCGCAGGCACTCCGGACAGGTCGCGGCATCGGCACCGATCCTCGTCGCCGCCTTGCCGCCGCGGCTTTCCGCGATGACGAAATCAGCATCGTGACCGAGCGGCCGCTCCTCGACCTCCAGCGCGTCGATGCGGGCGAGCACCGGTGCCTCGGCCCGCAACGCCGCGCAAAACTCCTCGACCGGCCCACCCTCGACTTCGATCAGGACGCCTTCGCTGTCGTTCAGCACGTACCCCGAAAGCCCGTAGCGGCGGGCGAGCCCGAAGGCGAAGGGGCGGAAGCCGACGCCCTGCACGACACCGCGCACCCGCAGGCGGAGCCTGCGCGACGGCATCGAACGGGAGGAAGCCGGGGTCCGCTGCAGCATGCTCAGCCTGCCTTCGCCAGTGCCCGGGTGACGGCCATGGCGGCGTTCGCCTCGAGCCAGGAATAGAAGGCCGGCATGCCCTCGCCGGTCCTTGCCGAGACAACCAGCGTCTGCAGCCTCGGATTGACCCGGAGCGCATTCGCGATGCAGGCGCCGACATCGAAATCGAGGTGCGGCAGCAGGTCGGCCTTGTTCAGGATCATCAGGTCGGCGGCAGCGAACATATCGGGATATTTGAGCGGCTTGTCCTCCCCTTCCGTGACCGAGAGCAGCACGACCTTGTGCGCCTCGCCGAGATCGAAGGCGGCGGGACAGACGAGATTTCCGACGTTCTCGATGAAGAGCACGCTGTTCTTCGCAGGCGCCAGTTCCTCGACGGCATGGCCGACCATGTGCGCGTCGAGGTGACAGCCCTTGCCGGTATTGACCTGGATCGCCGGAGCGCCGGTCTCGCGGATGCGTGCTGCGTCGTTGGAGGTCTGCTGGTCGCCTTCTACGACGCCGATCGGCAGTCGTTCCTTGAGGTCGCCGATCGTGCGCACCAAAAGGCTCGTCTTGCCGGAGCCGGGGCTCGATACGAAGTTCAGTGCGAAGATGCCGTTGGCGGCGAAATAGGCCCGGTTTTCAGCGGCAAAGCCGTCGTTCTTCGACAGGATGTCGCGCTCGACCTGGATGATCCGCTCCTGGCTCATGCCCGGGACATGGACGCCGGCAATGCCCTGGCCGTAATGGATGACACCTTCCTCGCCGTGCTCGTGGTGGTGCTCATGATCGTGGGGATGCCCATGGCCATGCGGATGCGCATGGTCGTGATGATCGTGGTGATGATGGTCACCGTGATGATGTCCGTGCCCGTGAGCATGGGCATGACCTTTTTCGACAACGGGCTCCGTCCCGCAACCGCATACCGTGCACATCAGATCACCTCCAAGTCCCTGATCTTCAATTCGTCGCCAGCCGTCATCTGCACATGATACTGCCCGCATTCCGGACAGGCCCCGAAGCGTTCCGCAAGTGGCACCGCCTTGCCGCAATCGAGGCACCAACCCTCACCCGCCACCCGGTTGATGCGCAACTCCGCCTCTTCGGCGAGGCTGCCTCGGCGGACGGCGTCGTAGCAGAAGAGAAGCGCGTCGGGATCGACGTGACTCAGCACGCCGACGTCGAGGCGGATCACCTTCACCCTGACGGCGCCGGCCTTTTGCGCCGTCTCGCAGGCGATCTCCACCACGCTTTCCATCAGCGACATCTCATGCATGTACTGCATCCTTCAGCCTGATTTCGAACGCCACGCACGGATCGAAGAGCGCCGCCAGCTGCGACACTCTCGTGCGCGCTGTCTCGCCCTCACCGATACGGCTCGACAGCAACGTCTCGACGAAGGGGCCGGCGGGGTGAAAATTCCACTCCGTCGGAGCGAGGATGCGATAGGCCGAAAGCTTGCCGTCCGCGCCGACCTCCGCCTCGTGATAAAGCCTCCCCCGCGTGCATTCGACCGCGCCGAAGCCTCCATTGTTGGACAATTCTCCCGAGCGCATCAAGCCCGCAAGGTCCCCTGTCTTTTCTTCCGCAAGCGTCCGCAGCGCGTCGAGGCTCTCGCGGACGTCCTTAAGACGAGCGGAGAACCGGGCGGCAAGATACGGACCATGCGCGGGCAGGACGTCGCCGAGCCGCGCATAGGCGCCGGTTTCGACCACCCGTCCGTCGAGATGCGGCCGCGTGCAGAAGCCGACCTCCCGACACATGAGGTTCACGACCGCGGCGTCCTCGTCCGGCGACAAACCGTCCAGAGCCCGGTGCGGAAAGGCATCGGCACCCTGCAGTTCGGTGAGGATCGCACCGCACAGGGTGTTGGCAGACGGTGTTTCCGTCTTCGCCGCGCCTAGAGCGGCGGCGGCGTCTTCGAGCGTCGTCACGAATGCGGCCATCTCGGCGCCCCGTGCCGCACCGGCGATGATCGACCGGGATGCGGCAAGCGCCTTGCGCAGCGCGGGCGCTGCCTGTGCGGCAAAACGGGCGCCGGCATTCGTCGGCCATTGCATGACGAGGGCCCGCAGCGTCTCGAACACCCGCTCGGCGAGCACGCCCATGGCGAGATCCCGCCGCCTATCGTCCGGCACCGGCTCGCCTTTCGCCGCGGCGACGGCGAGCGTCGACGCCGTCGACTGGGCGAAGCCGCAGAGCGAGAAGAGCCGGCCGGCGAGCTGCGGCGCTTCCTGCGGATTTCGGCCGACGAACATCTGCGCCAGTCCCTGCGGACGATCGGCGGAAAGCGCGACCGCACACACCTGCCCGCGCGAGACCGTCACGTCGATCCTGATCGAACCGGCACCGAGCGCGAAGGTCATGGCTGCACCTCCTCCCGGGAACCGAAGCGCCCCCGCAAGAGGTCACGCCGATTGACGGCCGGCGCAAGCGGAGGCGGCTCGGCCAGCGCCTCGGGATCGAAGAAGGCGTTGGCGGCCTCGATGGCGGTCTCGGTTGCCAATTCCATCGAGGAAAATTCGAGCACCGGCGAAAAGAGCGAACAGGCGTCAACCCGGCCGATACCCTCCAGCTCGCCGGCGATCAGTTCCACCTCGCCCGCGGGCAGGAAGGCGCACACGGTCGTGCCGTTTGCTGCCGGCGGACTTTCCACCCCGGGCAGATCGACGGCGAGCAGGTTCATGAACCAGGGCGTCACGACGACACCGAAGGCGCGGCCACCCCAGGGACGGAAACCGCAGCTCGCGACGCCGAGCACGGCATTGCAGATCGGCACGTCGGCCATCGCCGTCTCGGCGATAACGCGATAGCGTGCCTCCAGCCGGCGCGCGATCTCGGCCGCCTGCATCTCTGCGGCCTGCCGGTCCGCTTCAGCGTCCATCGCCGAGCCTCATGAACTTTTCCTGCGGAGCATCGCAGTTCGGGCAGCGCCAGTCTTGCGGCAGGTCGGCAAAGGCCGTTCCGATGTCGATCTGCCACACCGGATCGCCCTCGGCCGGATCGTAGACATACCAGCAAATGCCGCATTCCATGCGGTCGGCAGCGTCCATCGTCTCGCGCTTGCCGAAATTCTCGAAGCCGCTCATCTGAAATAGGCCTCCTCGATCTCCCGCAGGCGGGTTTCGGAATCGCGAAAATCCTCCTCCGCAGCAATCGCGACGGACGGCGTTCCGCCGATCTCCAGCGTGTCGAGGATGATCGTGTCCATGGCGTTGTAGAACTGCACCGACCACACATGGCGGACACCGGTCGCAAGGATCCGACAGGTGCCGTAACCGCGCGAGGTCAGCTGCACCGGGCCGGGGCCGAGCGTCTCCTGCAGGAAGCCAATGTCGTCCGGGCTCATCGGCAACAGCGAGAAAGTAATCGTATGGGAGGCATCGCCCTCGCGATGGCCCGCGACGCGCTCGCCGATCTCGTGCAGGACGGGCATGACGTTCATGGCGCCGGCCGGCGGCTCGCCGACGGCAAAACTCGCCGGCAGAGCGGACGTCGCCTCGCGGACGGCCGCCGGGATCGCGGCGACCTCGATGTAGTCGGCGAGGAGAACGCCGTCCGTGCTCGTGAAACGGATGCGCCAGACGCCCGCCATCACGGCTTCCTGGATCTGTGCAAGGACACCGTTCTGCAGTGCGACGACGCCCGCGACCTCGCCCTCGCCGAGCGTCTGCGAGATGAGCTCGCGGTCGCCCTCGGGGAAATCGGTGATGTCGAAGAGCGTTCCGGGTTCGTCGGCCTTCTTCACCGCCAGCGCATCGGCGATCTTCGGCAACAGCTCCGCGGTCCTGCGGCAACGGCGGATCATATCCTCCGCACTCGCGGTCGCGAGATAGTTCAGTCTGCGGGTGGCCGTTGGCGGCTCCGCGTCGATCGGCATGACGGTCATCGCCGCATCCTCGCCCTCCGGGGCGACCCAAAACCCGGCCTTCATGCGCTTGCTCCCTTGCCTGAATAGTTGATTTCCACCTTCGGCCCCGCGGATGGCGGCAGGGCCAGCGTCCCGGGCAGCAGCCAGCGGCCGATTTCCTCCATGTATTCCGACCAGTCGCGGATACGTGGCAGCACGCCGAGCACCTCTTCACGACGTGTGACCACCAGGCTCGGCATCATGACGACATGGAAGCGCGCCTTCAGCTTCTCCTCGGCATCCCGGGCGACCACCGCACCCTTGAGCCGGCCCTGGAAGCTCTGCAGGATCTCCGGCATTACCACGGCGACATCGTTGCTCTCGCTGCGCTGTGCCGGATCGCCGGTGAAAAACAACAGACTATGCTCCGGCTCCGACGCCTCATGCGCAAGGAAGGCATCGATCGACGTCTCGTCGACGACGGGCAGTTTCATCCGTTCGCTCAAGGCGCGGACCAGAAATGACGGCATTCACTCCTCCCATGAACAGCGCGACCGAAGGTCTCCCATAACACTCAGCAAGGCACGTGCCAGTTGGCCGAAAAGCCGCCTTCCATTGAATTGAAAGCGATTTTTCCACTTTGGCATAGGTCGGAACGAACAAGGGCGGAAACTATGTTTCCGCCCTTGTCATTTTACTTTCCATTTTCCCGACGAAGCATCATCGCAGATGTTCGGGCAGTTCCGGTTCGCGCGAAATCAGGTCTTCGAAGAGCGCCTCGAAGGGGCGCCCGTCGACCGCTTCGGAGAGGCCGGTGAGCGCGTTGTCGATCGCACTCGCCTCCTCCTCTCCGAGCACCCGGATCGCCGAACCGAGATGGGTCAGCAGATGGGTGCCGGGCTCTTGGGCCCCGACGAGCATCAGCGAGACGCGATGCCGCTCGCCGTGGCGTTCGCAGATCGCCTCGAACTCGCCCGCCTCGATGACCCGCATGGGTATTCCGATGCACATCTGCCTTCTCCTGCTTCCTTTTCCTCGAACCGGAAACCCCCAGCCCCCGGATCGACTTTATGGCGGACCGATCAGCCGGCGAACAACGCAAGCCCGGCGACGGCGACGAGGCCGCCGGCCGCCCGGCGCAAAATTCCCTCGGCGTTACCGAAGCGCGCCATGCCGAGACCGAGGCCCGCGGCATGGAGAAGACCGGTCGCAAGCACGAATCCGGCGACATAGCCCCACTGGTTTGCCATGGCAGGCAGTTCCGCCCCGTGGGCGTGACCGTGGAACAGCGCACAGGCGCCGACGAAGGCCGAGGCGAGCGGCGTCGGCACCCGGACATTCAGGAGGACGACAAGACCGATCGCCGCCACCGATGCAGCAATCAGCGTTTCCACCATCGGCAAGGCAATGCCGATAATGCCGAGAAGCCCGCCAGCGACCATCACGCCCATGAAGGAGAGCGGAACGAGGTATCGGGCACGCCCGCCGAGGCTCGCGGCCCAGAGGCCGACGCCGATCATCGCAAGCATGTGGTCGAACCCGGTGAAGGGATGTGAAAAGCCGGCCTCGAAGCCGTGGCTGTGGAGGCCGACGCCGGTATGCGCCTCGGCGGTCGCAGGAAGCGCCGCCAGCACGAACAGCGCGAGTGTACGAAGTCTCTTCATTGTCGTTCCCCTAGAGGTTGGCGCCGGCGGCGCGCGCGGTGCGCCGCTCGTAGCTGTCGAAATCGATGTCGTTTTCCAGGAGCGGCGGCACCGCCGCTCCTTCGGGACGCCGCGAGACCGCGACCCCCCAGCGTCCGAGAATGTCGACCGCCAGTTCGACAGCCGCGGGTATCACCGCCGCGACAGGTCCGGTCAGTGGACCGCCCCAGTCTTCGAGGTCGACGGGCTGGCAGCCGATCAGGGCGAGCCGTTCGGGATACCGCCCCATCAGATCGGCGGCGCTCAGCACTTCCTGAAAGCCGGTTTGGTGCAGGCTCATCTTCTTGGCGCCGGTGAACTTCGGCACCTCGTCATCCTCGACCAGCTTCAGCGTCGCAGGTTCCAGCCCGTAGTCGATCGCGTCGAAGACGATCAGCCTGTCGTGCTCGTTGACGAACTGCACGAGATAGAGCCCCTGCGTGCCACCATCGAGCACGGTGACGTTTTCCGGTACCTCGAAGGCCCGGTGGAATGCCTCCACCGCCCGGACGCCGAAGCCCTCGTCGGCCCACAGGATGTTACCGATCCCGAGGACGAGGACCCTCGGCGCGGCTGTCGCGACCGCCTCCGCCATTCAGTCCTCCCTGTCCTTGAACATCCGCTCGCCGGAGATCATCGAGGAGATGATGCTCTGGCGGCTCATGATGTCCTCGCGGACGGCCACGTAGATATGGACCATCACGAAGAGCAGGATCACCCACATGCCGAGGTGGTGCCAGGTGTGCAGATCCTGGCTGTTCGGAAAGATCGAGAACACCCAGCCGAAGAGCGCATATTCCCAGCTGTCACGCCCGGCGCCTTCGCTGTAGAGGGCGAACCCGGTCACCACCATGAAGACGAGCGGCAGGGTGAAGACGAGGAACATCGTGAACTGCGCCAGCGGATTATGGCCGACATACTTCTTCGGCTTGGAGGTGAGGAACGTGTACCACTTCACCTCGTGCCACCATTCCTTCCAGTACTGCCCCTTCCAGAAGGGCACATAGAAGATCTGGCGGGCATGCACGTTGCCGACGAAGGCCCAATAGATCCTGAGGAGCAGGAACACGGCGAGCACCTGCCCGGCGGAGAAATGGACGAAGCGGATATAGCCCATCAGGAAGTTCGCACTCGCCTCCCCCGGCACCGACGGGAGAGGTGATCCGATGAAATAGCCCGTCAGCGCCAGCGTGAAGATCGCGAAGGCGTTGACCCAGTGCCAGATGCGCACCGGCGCTTCATAAACATAGACGCTCTGGCGCTCCACGGCGGTCTCGCCGTGGGAGTCCGAGGCGGTGAGGGATTCGTGCACGGTCATCGCCGATCCCCCTCAACGCACCTGGACCTTCGCCATTTCCTGACCGTCCGGGCTCATCACATGCGTGGAGCATGCAAGGCACGGATCGAAGGAATGGATGGTCCTCAGGATTTCGAGCGGCTGGGCGGGATCGGACATCGGCGTATCCATCAGCGAGGCTTCGAACGCGCCGATATTGCCCTGCGGGTCGCGCGGGCTGCCGTTCCAGGTGGTCGGCACGACGCACTGGTAGTTCTCGATCTTGCCGTCCTTGATCTTGATCCAGTGGGCGAGCGCGCCGCGCGGCGCCTCGGTGAAACCGACGCCCTTCACTTCCGAAGGCCAGGTTTCCGGCTTCCACTTGTCGACGAAGGCGGTCGCGCTGTCGCCCGCCTTGATGTTGGCGATCAGCTTGTTCTGGAAATGCCGCATCTGGTAGCCCGCCCATTGCGATTCCAGCGCGCGGGCGGCCGTGCGGCCGAGCGTCGAGAAGAGCGCCGAGGTCGGCAGACCGAGATCCTTCAGGACCTTGTCGACCGGATCCTTGAACTCCGCCTTGTTCTGGGCATAGCCGACGATCCAGCGCGCGAGCGGGCCGACTTCCATGGCATTGCCGCGCCAGCGCGGGGCCTTGATCCACGAATATTTGCCGGCTTCGTCCAGCTCCTCGATGTTGGTCTTGGTGCCCTTGGCATTCGGGCCGAGTTCGTAATGCGGCTCGGTGACGCCGTCCCAGGGATGCAGCCCCTTGCTCTCGTCCGGATACTTGTACCAGGAGTGGGCAACGAATTCCTGGATCTGCTCCGGATCGGCGAGGTCGACCGGGAAGACTTCCGAGAGATTGCCGTTGATGATCGCGCCACGCGGGAGTTTCAGGCTCGCCTCGCTGTAATCGTTGGCATGTTCCGGCACGTCGCCATAGGCGAGCACGTTCTTGCCCGAAAGCCCACCGCCATAGAGCCAGTCCTTGTAGAAGGAGCCGATCGCCATGATGTCGGGAATATAGACCTTGTCGTTGAACTCGATGAGCTGGTCGATGATCGAGGTGACGTAGTTCAGCCGCTCCATGTTGATCGCGCCCACGGCACCGGTGCCGTCGACGTTGATCGGGCACGGCACGCCGCCCACCAGCCAGTTCGGATGCGGGTTCTTGCCGCCGAAGATCGTATGGATCTTGACGATCTCCTTCTGGAAGTCGAGCGCCTCCAGATAGTGGGCGACCGCCATCAGGTTCGCTTCCGGCGGCAGCTTGTAGGAGGCATTCCCCCAGTAGCCGTTCTTGAACGGGCCGAGCTGACCGGATTCGACGAACTTCTTGAGCCGCCCCTGGATGTCCTTGAAATAGCCGGGCGAAGAAAGCGCCCAGTCGGAGACGGACTGCGCAAGCGCCGATGTCGCCTTCGGATCGGCCGACAGGGCCGAGACGACATCGACCCAGTCGAGGGCGTGCAGGTGATAGAAGTGCACGATGTGGTCATGCACCTGCAGCGCCAGCTGCATGAGATTGCGGATCGAGTTGGCATTCTCCGGAATGCTGATGCCGAGCGCGTTTTCCACCGCGCGGACCGAGGTGAGTGCGTGGGTGCCGGTGCACACGCCGCAGATCCGTTCGGTGAAGGCCCAGGCGTCGCGCGGATCGCGATTCCTGAGGATCACCTCGATGCCGCGCCACATCGTCCCGGTCGAGACGGCATTGCGGATGACATTGTTTTCATCGACGTTCACCTCCACACGCATGTGACCTTCGATGCGGGTGACCGGGTCGACGACGATGCGCTTTCCGGAATTGTCGAGCGTGAAACCGTTTGGCGTCTGGATTGTCATGGATGATACCCCTCCCCATTATGCGTCGGTCTTTTCGCGGTTCTTGGCGGTGACCCGCTTGACCGCGGTGATGCCGGCATGTGCGGCGATTGCCGCACCGACGACGCCGGCCGCCGTCTTGCCGATCTGGTCGGCATTGGCTTCGACGCCGAACTGGTTGATCGTGGTCAGGCGGTCGTAGAAGCTGCCCTTGTCCCAGAAGCCCTCTTCCGAACAGCCGATACAGCCGTGACCGGACTGGATCGGGAAGGAGACACCGTTGTTCCAGCGCACCGTCGAGCAGGCGTTGTAGGTCGTCGGACCCTTGCAGCCCATCTTGTAGAGACAGTAGCCCTTGCGCGCGCCCTCATCGTCCCACTCCTCGACGAACTGGCCGGCGTCGAAATGCGGCCGGCGGTAGCACTTGTCGTGGATGCGTTGCGAATAGAACATCTTCGGCCGGCCTTGCCGGTCGAGTTCCGGAAGCTTGCCGAAGGTGGTGATGAAGGTGACGACGCCGGTCATGACTTCGGCGATCGGCGGACAGCCAGGCACCTTGATGATCGGCTTGTCACGGATGACCTTGTCGATCGGGGTCGCCTGCGTCGGGTTGGGCTTGGCCGCCTGCACGCATCCCCACGAGGCGCAGGCGCCCCAGGCGATGATGGCCATGGCATCTTCCGCCATCCACTTCAGCTTCTCGACGAAGGGCTTGCCGCCGTCGATGCAGAACATTCCGTCCTCGTTGAGCGGCGGATTACCCTCGACGGCGAGAATGTACTTGCCCTTGTACTTTTCCTTGGTCTCTTCGAGAATCGCTTCGGCCTGGTGGCCGGCGGCCGCCATGATCGTGTCGTCGTAGTCGAGCGAGATCATCGACAGCACGACGTCCTTCACCAGCGGATGGGCCGAGCGGATGAAACTCTCCGAACAGCAGGTGCATTCCAGACCGTGCATCCAGATCACCGGTACACGCTCCTTGGTCTCCAGCGCCTCCTCCATCGCCCTGGCGCCCGACGGACCGAATCCGAGGCTTGCCGCCGTCAGCGAGCAGAACTTCGTGAAGCTCCTGCGCGTGATGCCTTGGCGGCGTATGACATCATAGAAGGTTTCCGTTGCGGCCATTGATCTCCTCCAGCCTTCCTACCCGAGCGGCCCGTCGCGGGACTGCGACCCGCACCGCATCCTTTTCGTGAAGCTGCGCCGGGCCCGGAGCCTTGGGAGCCCACTTGCCAGCACATACCCGCTGCAGAACAAGGGCGGGCTACGGACTCTAAGGACAGCAAGAAGCAGACCAGATCGACGCTCTTCGAGAGAGCTTGATCCATCAAACTGAAATCATTGGATATTCTTTACTTTTCCCGACGCGAGCAACATGCTCCTTGCGTCCGCCCTCGTCGACAGGTGCTCACCGGCTTGTCAACAGTGGAAAGCCTCTGACCGGCCCTGACGAATATCAATGGGCGGTGCAGACCATGCAGGGGTCGAAGGAGCGGATGACATGCTGGAGGGCTGCCGACTTCGCGCCGAGCCCACCGGTGTCGAGCCCGGCGAGCGCGCTTTCGAGCGGTCCCGGCACGCCGGCGGCATCGCGCGGGGAAAAGTTCCAGGTGGTGGGTGCGATGATCTGGTAATGGCTGATGTGGCCATCCCTGAGGCCGACCCAGTGGCCGAGCGCACCGCGGGCCGCCTCGACCAGCCCGGCCGCCGCCGCATCATCCGGCAGCGCAAAATGGGCGCAGAACTCTTCCTTCAGCCGCAACTGCCGGCACCAGCCCTGGCTCGCGTGCACCAGGATCGCCGCCTCGAGGAGCCGCGCGACAATCCGCGTCCGCACCGAGGTCGCGCCGCCTTCGGCAATCAGCGCGGTAATCAACGGATGGCCGGAGACGGCAAGACGGGCTGCTGCGCCGACCTCGGCCGGCCTGCCGGAAAGCCGCGGCGCCTTTGCCCATGAGTAGGCATTCGCCTTTTCAGCCAACGGCAGCGTCGCGGCAAGCGCCGGATCGGTACTGGTCGGCGCAAACCATGCGCAGGTCGCGTCCTCGGAAACCGCCGCGACATCCAGCTGAGCGACCGTGCCGTCCGCCGATGCAACGCCGCGTTTGAAATAGGAGTCGTGCGCCTCGTGATAAGCTCCGAAGGACAACAGCGGGCTCGCGCCCCTTCCCATGCTCCCGAGGCCGAGATCGGCGGCAATCGTCAGGAAGAACGGGAAATCGCCCCGCGCCCGCTCAGCATAGTTCGAAAGCTCCCCCGGAGTCTCCATCGCAAGTATTTCGTCGAGCGGGACGCCGAACACGGTCTCCTCCAGGAAGACCTGGAGCTCGCCCAGAATGGCGGCGAGCTGTACCCTTTCGCCGACGTCGATCGCCCGCGTCGTGCCACCCGGCTGGAAAGCGAGCGAATGCGGCCACTTGCCGGCGATGATCCCCATCACCTCGAGAAGGCGCCGGCGGCGCGGAAGAAAGGCAGCGGAGCCGCTGCCGCTCGCTGCCTTGAAGCGACCGGCCGCGTTCTCGAACCACGGCCGTCCGGCATATTCGGCGCGGGCGAAATCCGGCATGAAGAAGAGATAGAAATGCGTCAGGTGATCGGCGATGTTTTCCGCCGCGTGCGCGATATTGGCGGCGATATAGCCATTCGGCGCGGCAAGCCCGCCCGCAAGATTGCGCAGCGCAGTGGCCGCGGCAATCGACTGCGACACGGAACAGATGCCGCAGATACGCGGCGCGATCACCAGCGCATCGAGGCCCGGGCGCCCGGAAAGCAGTTGCTCGAAGCCGCGATAGAGCGTCGCCGTCACCTCGGCCCGGGCGATGACGCCGTCCTGGATGTCGAGCGCGACTTCGAGGTCGCCCTCGACACGGTTGAAGGGGCCGGCGATCACACGCGTCATTCGTCGTGCCCGCCCGCCCGTCGCGGATCGCGGACCACCCGGTCCGAGGTCGCATTCTGCCGGACACGTTCCGGCGTTGCCGACTTGGAGAGCGCGGCGAGCGCCACGAACCACGCCTTCGGCATGTCCAGCGGCAGGCCGACGGGAATGCCGCCCACCTTCGGCGTTTTCAGGAAATCCTCCGTCTGCTCGAAAGCCGGCGACGTGCACGCCACGCACGAGAAGCCGCCATGCGTACAGGAACCGCCGCCGTTCCAGCTGCGCTGGTTGCAGTCGCCGACGGCCTGTGTCGCCTTGCAGCCGAGATGCTCCATCAGGCATCCGAGGTCGGAGAGCTTCTCGGCGCTTGCCTTGAACTCGTAGTATTCGTTGCGCTCGCAGCCGTGATGAGCAAGCGTCTTGGCGAAGAACTTCGGCCGCCCCAGGCGATCGAGATCGCTCTCGTCGAAATCGCCCATCTGCAGCGCCGCCAGCGTTTCCATGATCCAGCCCGGATGCGGTGCGCAGCCCGCGACGTTGATCACCGGCAGGCCGGAGCGAGCGCGGAAATCGGGCCCGAGCACGCCGCCCGAGATCGAGCCCTCATATTGCAGACCGGATGCTTCCGCGGGATCCGGTTGCGCGGCATGGATGCCGCCATAGGAGGCACAGGTACCGACGGCGATGCAGTAGTCGGCAAGCGGCGCCAGTTCACGGACCCAGGAGAGCATGGTGCGGCCGGTGCCGGCGAACCGGTTGTAAAGCCCGCTTCCGTTCGGACCACGCAGGATCGAGCCCTCGATACAGAGAAAGTCGAGCGGCGTGCGTCCCGCGGCAACGTCACCGAGGATGGCGATCGCCTCTTCGCCGCTCTCCTCGCTCAGCGAGGGATGCCAGAGAAGGTCGATGCCGAAATTCTGCAGCTCGCGCACCCAGCCGCGTGCGCCGTGGTCGAGCACCGACATGGTGCACCCACCGCAGCTTCCGGCCTGCAGCCACAGGAGATTGGTCATTCGGATGCGCCGCCCTGCTCTTTCGCGATCCGTCATGTTTGACACCTCGTCCGCGGCCGGTCAACGGGACGGGGTTCTCCGCGCCTGCGACGGTGCCTCAGGACGGCCGCCCTATTGCGCCGAGGAGCCAGTCGCGAAAGCGCGCCATGGCTGGCGTCTCCGTCCGCGACTGAAGACGAGTCAGCCAATAGCCGCCGGTGGTTACGGCGATGTCGAAAGGCTGCCGGACCGCTTCCGATTGCAGCAGGCGGGAAAACATCGACGGCGGAGCGAGTGCGATGCCGGCACCCTGCAGCGCTGCTTCCATCATCGCAAGGGACGAGTCGAAGACAATACTTCCGGACACGGGCATGGATTGCCGCAAGCCGGCCGCGTCGAACCAGCGCGGCCATTCGTCCGCCCTGTAGGAGCGTAGCAGCGTGTACTTGAAGAGATCGGCGGGGGTCTTCAACCGCTCTGCAATATCCGAGACGCAGAGCGGCGAAAGCGGGGCCTCCAGGAGCGGTATGGCGTCCATCCCGTGCCAAGCCCCTGCCCCGAAGCGGATCGCGTAATCCAGGCCCTCTGCCGCGATGTCGACGCGGTTGTTGTTCGTCGAAAGCCGCAGGTCGACAAACGGGTACCCGGCGCGGAACGCCGGAAGGCGCGGCAGCAGCCAGCCGACGGCGAAGGTTCCGACCGCCCCGACGGTGAGGACCTCGCGGGCGTGACCGCCTTGGAACCTTTCGAGCGTGCCGGCGATCCGGTCGAAGGCATCGCGCAAGGACGGCAGCAGCGTCTCGCCTTCCTGCGTCAGCATCAGGCCGCGAGGAAGCCGTTTGAAGAGAACAGCGTTCAACTGCGTTTCGAGGCTCTTGACCTGATGGCTGACCGCCGCCTGGGTGACGCACAGTTCGATTGCCGCCCTGGTGAAACTCAGATGCCGCGCAGACGCTTCGAAGGCACGCAGCGCGTTCAGCGGAAGATGCGGACGGACCATTCAGAGACCCTAGTTTTTCTAATGGCTCACGCAAGTTAACGTCGTTTGGCCACGGGATGCAATCCGCATATATCTGAGACGCCCATTTAGCCTTCCGCCGTTGATGACCAAGCGTTCACGCCTCGGCGGGAGGTCGGACACGGACCTTTGACGCAGACTCCCGACATATGAGCGGCCGTCGTGATGCGCGGTTGGGTCGCCAGCAGAGCACAAGGAGATCAATTGCCATGAGGAATTCTCTCATCACGAGATCGACAGCCCTCGCCACTGTCGCGGTATCGCTTCTCGGCACATGCGCCGGCGCCGCGGCAGACGACATCGAGAGCCGCCTCCGCCGCACGACCGACGAGGCGATCCTGCCAGTCATGAAAACCCACAATGTGCCGGGCATGGCGGTGGCGGTGACCGTCCGGGGCCGCCTTTACATCTTCAATTACGGCGTCGCCTCCGTCGAGAGCGGGAAAAAGGTCGATGACGCCACACTCTTCGAGATCGGCTCGATCAGCAAGACCTTTACCGCGACACTGGCATCCTATGCGCAGGAGACCGGAGCGCTTTCGTTTTCCGACAGCCCGAGCAAATATGTGCCGGAACTTGCCGGCAGCACCTTCGACAAGATCAACCTCCTCGATCTCGCCACCTACACGGCCGGCGGCCTGCCCCTGCAGTTTCCCGATGGCGTCATGCAAAAGAACGTGATCGACTATTACCGCAACTGGCAGCCGGATCACGCGCCCGGAACCCATCGGCGCTACTCCAATCCGAGCATCGGCCTTTTCGGCCATGCGGCCGCGGCAAGCATGGGGGCGCCCTTCGGCGACCTCATGCAGGGCAAGCTCTTTCCCATGCTCGGACTTTCCAACACCTATATCGACGTGCCGAAGAAGCGGATGGCTGATTATGCGTACGGCTACTCGAAGGCCGGCAAACCGATACGGGTCTCGCCCGGCGCGATGGATTCCGAGGCCTATGGCGTGAAGACGTCCGCCTCCGACCTGATCCGCTTCGTGGAGAAGAACATGGACGGCCGGGGTCTCGACGAGCCCCTTCAACGCGCCATCACCGCCACCCACACCGGCTACTACCGGGTCGCCGGTATGACGCAGGGTCTCGGATGGGAGATGTACGACTATCCCGTCGATCTCGATGGGCTGCTTTCCGGTAATTCCCCGGAAGTCTCCTACAAGGCCAACGTCGTGGAGCGGATCGAACCGCCGGCCGTACCGCGCAAGGATGTGTGGATCAACAAGACCGGCTCCACCGCCGGTTTCGGGGCCTACGCTGCATTCGTCCCGGAGAGGCAGATCGGAATCGTCATCCTCGCAAACAGGAACTATCCGATACCGGATCGCCTGCGCGCCGCCTATCGCATCATGACCACGCTCGACGGCGGGCCAAGCGACTGATGACAGGGGCGGCTCCTGCACATGCAAAAAGGGGCCGCCCGATGGGCGACCCCTTCCCAATCCTGATACGGGATCTGATTACTCGGCGTCGCCTTCGGCGGCCTTCTTCTTCGGAGCGGCCTTTTTCTTCGGAGCGGCTTCCTCGCCTTCGGCGGCGTCTTCGGCCTTGGCAGCGGCCTTCTTCTTCGGGGCCGCCTTCTTGGCCGGCTTTTCAGCGCCTTCGGCTTCGTCGTCGGCGAGCAGCTCTTCCTTCGTCACCTTCTTGTCGGTGACGTCGATCTCGCCGAGCAGGTGGTCGACCACCTTCTCTTCGAAGATCGGCGCGCGCAGCGAGGCGGAAGCGCCCGGCGTCTTGCGGAAGAAGTCGAGGATCTGCTTTTCCTGGCCCGGGAACTGCTGCAGCTGAGCGTAGAGGGCGCGCTGCATTTCTTCCTCGGTTACTTCAACGCCGGCCTTTTCGCCGATTTCGGAGAGAACGAGGCCGAGGCGGACGCGGCGCTCGGCGAGCGTGCGATACTCATCGCGGGCCTTTTCTTCGGTGGTCTCTTCATCCTCGAAGGTCTTGCCGGACTGGGCGAGATCGGTGTTGATCTGGCGCCAGATGTTTTCGAACTCGGCGTCGACGAGCTTGGTCGGGGTTTCGAACTTGTACATCTCGTCGAGCTGGTCGAGGATCTGACGCTTGACCTTCTGGCGGGTGACCGAACCGAACTGGCTTTCGATCTGGCCGCGGACGACTTCCTTCAGGCGATCGAGCGATTCGATGCCGAGCTTCTTGGCGAGCTCGTCGTCGAGGGTGATCTCACCCGGAGCGGCAACTTCCTTGACCGTGATGTCGAAGGTCGCTTCCTTGCCGGCGAGGTTCTTGGCCGGATAGTCTTCCGGGAAGGTGACGGTGATGACCTTCTCATCGCCGGCCTTGACGCCGACGAGCTGGTCTTCGAAGCCGGGGATGAAGCGGTTCGAGCCGAGAACGAGTTCGGCATCGGTGTCGGTTCCGCCGTCGAAGGCGACGCCGTCGACCTTGCCGACGTAATCCATGGTGACGCGGTCGCCGTCGGCGGCCTTGCCCTTCTTGGTTTCGTAGCTGCGGGCGCTTTCGGCGATCTTGCGGATCTGGTCCTCGACTTCGCCTTCTTCGATGTCGACGACTTCACGAACGACCTTGAGGCCGGAAACCGGCTTCAGCTCGATCGGCGGAATGACTTCGTAGGAGAGCGTGAACTCGAAATCAGCCTCTGCGTTCAGGATCTTGTCGGCTTCCGCCTCGTCCTCGGTCATCGTGACTTCGGGCTGGGTCGCAGACTTCTCGCCGCGCTCGGAAAGGATCGCGCTCGGCTTTTCGCGGATGATCTCGTTGACGAGCTCAGCCATGACCGACTTGCCGTAGACCTTCTTCAGGTGCGACATCGGCACCTTGCCCGGGCGGAAACCGTTGATACGGACCTTGTCCTTGGCCTCGGCGAGGCGCTCGTTCATCCGCTGTTCCATGTCCTTGGCCGGAACGACGACCTTGATTTCGCGCTTCAGCCCTTCAGCGAGCGTTTCGATAACCTGCATGTTCTTACCTTCATGTCGTGGCGGCCGTGCTCGGACAGCCGGTGGTTTTCATTGAGCACGACGCCGGAATTCTTCTTTCCCGGGCGTGGCTGGTACGCAATCTTCAAGCATTTTGCCAGGCAAAATGGCGCAAAGGGTGACAGGAACGGCTGTTGTGCCCCTCCCGGCAACCCGCGCGGCGATCCTGGTGCGGGTAGAGAGACTTGAACTCCCACGCCTTGCGGCACCAGAACCTAAATCTGGCGTGTCTACCAATTCCACCATACCCGCGCCCAAAAGAACCGCATGCTGCCTTCGCGCATGGCCCCTCCGGAGCGCGCGTCTCTATATCACCCGTTTCCGTCCGCGCAAAGGAAAAATGACGGCCGGGCATGGGCCAGGTTCAGTAGAGCGGCTCCTCGTAGGCAGGCACGCCACGCACCCTGAGCTCGCGAATCTGCGCCTGCCCTCCGGCCCCGACACGCGCCGCGACGGACACCTCGTCGTCGTTGCGCGCATCCTCGATCGGCCTGCCCTCGCCCTCCGGCACGTAATAGCGCTCGATGCCGTAGTCGACGGAGATTTCACCCCCGTTGTCGGCCGGTGTAGTATAAAGACGGAAGCGCTGCGTGCGCAGGACCACCGAGCCCTCCGCCGACGGAAGATCGCCGAAAGCGGCCTCGGCCACCGTCCAATAGCCGTCCGGCCCCGGCTTCATCCGCACGTTCATCCGCGTCCAGCTTCCGGGCGCCGGCCAGTCGCCCTTGACGAGGGAGGCAGGAATCCGGGACACCTCGTAAGACAGCACGACATAGTCTCCGCGCAGAAGATCACGGGGATCGACCGGCACCGTCTTCAGCACGACCTCCGTGCCGGATCGCAGGATCGCTGCCCGATGCTCGACCATATAGAGCAAAACAGCGGTGAAAAGGACCGATACGCCTGCCGCGACGAGAAGATGGTAGCGTCCGCCTGCGGTTCCGGTTGCGGTGTTCATCGGCCGGCCTCCTCGGCTCTGCGGGCAAAGAGCTTTTCCATGCGGACGACGACGAAGGCCAGCACTGCCACCACCAAGCCGGAAAGCAGGAAGAAGCCGGAGGTACCGAGCATGGAATCGATCGTCACGAAGGAGAGATAAAGAACCTCGCCGGCGAAGACCGTATAGGCAAGGTACCGTACCGCGCCGTTGTCGCGCCCGGCGAGCGCCAGGGCGAGCAGCACGAAGGCGATCGTCGCTGCCGCGAGCACGGCAAGTCTGCCGCCGGCATCATACTCAAAATGAAGCGCAAGAAGGCCGAGCACAGCCAGCGCGCATGCGTAGAAGGCCGGCGCCGCCCCCGCCCGGCGGGCGATCGCCTCCAGGGGCGAGCCCTTCACTGTCAGCGCCACGAAGGAGAGCGTCCCGACGAGCGCATAGACGACGGCCGGCCAGACCTCCTCGCTCAATCCGTAGAGCCAGCCGAGCCAGGAAAGACCGAGCAGATAGGCGAAATGACGGGCACGCTCCGCGCCGGTGCGATAGACCAGGGCCAGTACCACGAGGGCGCAGGCGATCGGCGACCAGCCGTAAAGCCAGTCCCACTGCCAGTCGAACTGGTCGACCATGGCAAAAGAGACGGCGAAGGCGAGAAATCCGGCAGCGACCGTCACGGCTGCCGAGCGGAAGAGCGACGCCGAGACCACTGCACCCGCGTACCAGAGCAGCATGGCATCGACCGTGTCGCCCGAGAGATGGTAGAGTTGTCCGATCAACGCGATGGCGCCCCCGAAGCTCATCGTGCCGAGCACCAGAGCTGCCCCGCCGAGGCGATCCGCACCGCGGGCGAAGGCCACGCCCGCCGACAGATGAAAGATCCAGATCAGCGCGACAACCGAGATTACCTTTGCACCGCGGGGAATCTCCTCCCAGTTCGCTGCAATCAGCAACAGGATCGACGCCGAGATCAGCAGCGCCGCCAGCATGGTCAGCACGCCTCCGACGCTGAAGGCCGATCGCCGCTGGTCATACTCGGCGAGCATCGCGTCGGCGGCGGGACGGGCCACCATCCCTTTCTCGACCCACAGATCGAGGTCGCGCTTCAGCCTTCCGCGATACATCATCTTCCCCTGAGATCCCCGGCCAGCTGCGGTGCCTTGCCGCATACCGCCGCGTCGCATTTTATGGCACTGTGATTTGCGAGAGTGGAAATGACAATGCCCTTTCGCGGGTCTTTCGCAATACCCTCGCCGGCCATGCGAAGATTGCATGGCTTCCATGATGATATTGCACTGCACAAAGCGAAGTCGACGTACTATATTCAAACCATAGAGATCGCGCCTGAGGCGCTCGCAGCGACCAGGGATCTCGACGAAATTCGGTGCTACACACTCCTCCTCCCAGTGTCGCATCGATAAGACTGGCAGCACTCCTCCTCCCAGTTGCCAGTCACCCAAAATGACGCTCACCGGACCTCCTCCCCCGGTGAGCGTTATTTTTTTTGTCCGCTTCTTTTCGGCGAAGCGTTTTCTGCCCACGCTCCCTTCCCCGTGATGCAAAAATAGACAGTTAACGATCGGTTAACGGCAAGATCATGCATTTGATGCATAGGTGGCATACAAACTTGGCTCTACATGATTTTGCGGCGCAGCATATATTGAGCTCATGAAATCGAAAGCGGCGCCGAGGACGGCCGCCGCGGCAAGTCCAAGGAGACCAATCATGAACTTTGCTCGCTCGCTCAGCAACTGGCGCAAGTACCGTCAGACCATCAACGAACTCGGCCGCATGTCGGACCGCGAACTGCGCGACCTCGGTATCGGCCGCGAAGACATCCGTCGCGTTGCCCGCGACGCCATCGCCGGCTGATTTTACAGCCTCTTCCGATTTGGAAGATCTGAAAGGCCTCCCCTCGCGGGAGGCTTTTTTTTACCCACCGGTTGGCGGAGTGCCCATCGCCGGCCAGCCTTGCTGCCACATTTCTGAGCCCGGCCTAAATTTTCGCCATGCTTTGCACATTTGCATAGCAGTCGCTCATTATTTGCACTGCACAATATTGTTTTACGGGCGTATAAAAGGCTCAATCGCTGATGCGGAGAGACCGCACGAACAGCGAAACCAAGATTTTCGAGGAAACGACCATGAACCCGATCCGCTATGCCAAGAACTGGATGAGCTACCGCCGCACGATCTCCGAGCTCGGCAACCTGTCCAATCAGGCGCTCTCCGACATCGGCATCACCCGCTACGATATCCGCAACATCGCGGCACGCTCCTTTCGCTAAGCACTGATGCCGGTCGCTCCGCAGCCGCGGGGCGCCACGAAATGAAGAAGACGCCGAACGGCACCGCACGGTGCCGTTTTTGATTCGGGACGATTGGAACCGCCGGTGCCGCGTGATAAGCAGCCCGCATGACGAAGACAGAGACCCTCTCCCCCATCCACATCGTCGGTGGCGGCCTCGCCGGCTCGGAAGCGGCCTGGCAGGCGGCGCAGGCCGGCGTACCGGTCATCCTCCACGAGATGCGCGGCGTTCGCGGCACCGATGCCCACAAGACCGACGGACTTGCCGAGCTCGTCTGCTCGAACTCCTTCCGGTCCGACGACGCGACGTCCAATGCGGTCGGTGTCATCCATGCCGAGATGCGTCTCGCGGGATCGCTGATCATGGCTGCGGCCGACCGGAACCAGGTCCCGGCCGGTGGAGCGCTCGCCGTCGACCGCGAGGGCTTTTCCGCCGCCGTCAGTGCCGCGATCGCAAACCATCCGTTGATCACCGTGATTCGCGAAGAGATCGCCGGGGTTCCGCCGGAAGAATGGGGCTCGACGATCGTTGCGACCGGTCCGCTCACCTCGCCCGCGCTCGCCGAAGCGATCCGCCTCGAGACCGGTGCCGATGCGCTCGCCTTCTTCGATGCCATCGCACCGATCGTGCATCGCGATTCCATCGACATGGATGTCTGCTGGTACCAGTCGCGCTACGACAAGGTCGGACCCGGCGGAACCGGCAAGGACTACATCAACTGCCCGCTGGACGAGGCGCAGTACAACGCCTTCGTCGATGCGCTGATCGCCGGCGATACCGTCGGCTTCAAGGAATGGGAGGGGACGCCCTACTTCGACGGTTGCCTGCCGATCGAGGTCATGGCGGAACGCGGCCGCGAGACGCTGCGGCACGGGCCGATGAAGCCGATGGGCCTCACCAACGCCCACAACCCGACCGTCAAGCCCTACGCCGTCGTCCAGCTTCGCCAGGACAATGCGCTCGGCACGCTGTACAACATGGTCGGCTTCCAGACGAAGCTGCGCTACGGGGCGCAGGCGGAAATCTTCCGGATGATTCCAGGCCTCGAGAATGCGGAATTCGCCCGCCTCGGCGGCCTCCACCGCAACACCTACATCAACTCACCTGTCCTTCTCGACGAGACCCTGCAGCTCAAGAGCCGTCCGGGCCTGCGCTTCGCCGGACAGATCACCGGCTGCGAGGGCTACGTCGAGAGCGCGTCGATCGGCCTGCTTGCCGGTCGCTTCGCCGCCGCGGAACGGAAGGGGGAGCCGGTCCGCCTGCCTCCGGCCACGACGGCCATGGGTTCACTCCTCAACCACATCACCGGTGGCCATATCGTCACCGACGAGGAACCCGGCAAGCGATCCTTCCAGCCGATGAACATCAATTTCGGACTGTTCCCGGAGCTGGAGCCCGGCGCCATCACCAAGCCCGAAGGCGTCAAGCGTTTCCGTGGCAAAGACAAGACGATCATGAAACGCCAACTGATCGCCGCTCGAGCACTCGCCGATTGCAGGCGTTGGCTCGAAGGCGCGTGAGGACGGTTCTTCGTCAGCCTCTGGCGAACGGCTCGTCTGCGTCCCGCCGGTCGTTTGCGCTGATGTAGTTGCCGAGCAGCCAGAGCGATACCTCGGCCGCCTCGGCAGGCGAAGTGAAAACGAAGTCGCCGTTGTGGAACGGCGCATCCAGAAACTCGATCGACAGTCCCCGGCCATTGGGGAGATCACGCACCCTCACGGTCCCCGGCTCGATCAGGTGACATGCAAAATGGCTGCGCATATTGCGCATGAAGCCGGTCTTGTTGTCGTGCAGGCGAACGAAGACGGCCTTGCCGTCTGCCGTCGCACGCAGGTTACGGATCGCTTCGTTGGGAAAGGCGCGGCCGAACTGCAGGATGGCCAGCCCGGTATCATGAGACTCTTCGGTCGTCGACCGACGCGCCATACGCGTCGCGCCGATGGCGAAAAGGGCGAGCAGTCCAAAGATCACCATCCACGTGACAAGCGTCACATCTGCCTCCCTCTCGTTCCTTCGTCCGCTTCGCCGATGATGCGAACGGTTCCGGCACCCTCCGCGACGTCGCGACCGGAACGGCTCTAGCAGCCGAGCCTTGCGCGAATTTGGCCGGTTTCAGACCCGCCGCCGGAACATCGCCCGCATAAAAAGCAATTGCCGGCGCCATTGCGCCGCCCGAATTTCTTCCTCGAAGACGCGTGCAGGCTTCGTTACGGCCCGATCGAGCACGCCGCCCACCAGCGCCACCGGCAGATAGGCCGGCATGATCGTCGCGGGCAGTGCGCCGGCATCACGCGCCTTGGCAAGGTGCTCGCGCCCCAATCCGGCGAACGCCTCGACGGCAGCGGATATCCGCGTACGATCCTCGCCGGCGAGGAAGCTCTCGCGATCCAGGCCGACGGCCTTCAATATCTCCAAGGGAATGTAGAGCTGGCCGCGCGCCCTGGTTCTCGGCAAAAGCAGGATCGAACCCGCGACCGCCTGCGCGACGCCGGCATGGCCGGCACGTTCGGCGCATTTCGCCGCCTCGTCGGGGGCGACGATCAGGCTTGCGAGCTGTATGAGCGCCGAGGCCGTGTCTCCGGCGTAGCCCTCGAACATGCCGCGGCTTTCCATCGGATCGTCGTAAAGGTCGAAAACGCGGGCGTCGAGCATCCGCAGCAGCGCCTCGGCGGGGAGGTCATAATGTCGGATGGTTTCGACGAGCAGCGCTCCGAGCGGATTGGCCGCCGTCTCGCCGTGTTCGACGCCGGAAACGAGATCACGCCAGTATTGCAGCCGGACCTCGCCCGGCAAAGGTTCGCGCACGACATCGCGGATCCGGGCGATCTCGGCGTTGAAGCCATAGAGAGCGACCAGCCCGGCGCGCTTGTCGGCCGGAGACAGCAAGGCCGCAAGGTAGCGGTCCCGATCGGTATCACGCAGCCCGGCAAGGCAGATGGCTTCGTTGTCCGGCATCGCCTTTTCCAAAAAAAGACCTCGCCTCAGACCGCAATCAGCGCGGCCGCCACGGCACGCTGTTCGGCGAGCATGATGTTGTAGGTGCGAACCGCCGCGCCCGTCCCCATCGGGTCGCTCGCAATACCCCGCTCACGGAGCGCCGCCTTGAGGTCGGCGGGGATCGGTCGGATGTCCTTCCCGGTTCCGACCAGCAGCACCTCGATGCCGTCCGCCTCTTCCAGTACGCGCCGGAAAGTCTCGACGGAAAGCGGATCGCCTTCCGTCATCTCCCAGCCATATATGCCGGAGGGCAGCAGAAGCAAGGAGCCGCGATGCGACATGTCGGCGAAGCGAAAGCCTCCGTTACCGTAGGCGTCGATCGGCGCACGGCCCGGAAAATGAGCCTCGCGCATCACTATTCCCCGGTTGCCCGGCGCCTCCGCCACGACGATCAGGCTCCCGCCTTGCCGGCCGGCAAGACCTCGCCTTCGGAGGTCTTTTCCTCCTGCTGGAAGCTCTCCGGACGCAGCTTGAAGGCAATCAGCACCGGCGCAGCCATATAGATCGACGAGAAAGTGCCGATCAGCACGCCGAACAGCATGGCAAGCGTGAAGGAGGCAATGACCTCGCCGCCGAAGATGTAGAGCGCCAGAAGTGCGATCAAGGTCGTCGACGCAGTCAGAACCGTACGCGACAGCGTCTGGTTGATCGACGCGTCGATCAGGACGTCGAGCGGCATTTTCTTGTAGCGCCTCAGGTTCTCGCGCATGCGGTCGTAGACCACGACCGTATCGTTCAGCGAGTAGCCGATGATCGTCAGGATCGCCGCGATACTGGTGAGATTGAACTCGATGCCGGTGAAGACGAAGAGCCCGAGGGTGAGGATCACGTCGTGCAAAGTCGCAATGATCGCGCCTGCCGCAAACTGCCATTCGAAGCGGAACCAGATGTAGATCAGGATGAGCAGGAGCGACACGCCGACGCCGATCGTGGCGTTCGCCGTCAGGTCGCTCGAAACGGCGGGCCCGACCACTTCCACGCGACGGAAGTCGTATTGGTCCTGAAGCTCCTGACGCACGAGCGAGATCGCCGACTGCTCGGCGTTTTCGCCGCCTTCCTGCGACTGCAGACGAACGAGCACGCTCGACGGATCGCCAAACCCCTGTGCCTGGATTTCCCCGAGGTTCAGTTCGCTCAGCCGTTCGCGTATGTCGCCAATGTCGGCCGCCCCCTGCCGTGCCTTGAGCTCGATCAGCGATCCACCCTTGAAGTCGATGCCGAGGTTGAGGCCGACGAATACGAAGCCGGCAAGCGAGATCACGATCAGCGCGCCGGCCGTAGCGAAGGTGAACTTGCGGATTGCCATGAAGCGGATGTTCTGCGAGTCGAACATTCCCGTGCGAATGCTCTTCGGCAGGTGCTTCGGCCGACGCCAGCGGAACCACATGGCCATCAGCCACTGGGTCATCGTGAAGGCGGTGAAGACGGTGGTGACGATACCGACGGCAAGCGTGACAGCGAAGCCGCGGACCGGACCGGAACCGAGGAAGAACAGAACGACGGCGGCGATCAAGGTCGTCAGGTTGGCGTCGACGATCGTGGCGAAGGCCTTCTTGAAGCCCACGTCGATCGACTGCACCAGCGAACGGCCGTTCTTTACCTCTTCTCGGATGCGTTCATAGACGAGCACGTTCGAGTCGACCGCCATCCCCATCGTCAGAACGATACCGGCGATACCCGGCAGTGTCAGCGTCGAGCCGAGCGTCGTCAGGGCCGCGAAGATCATCGTGATGTTGGCGGTGAGCGCGATATTCGCCATCAAGCCAAAGGTGCCGTAGAAGGCGAGCATGAAAAGGACAACGGCAATAGCGCCGATGACCGACGCGGTCAGGCCGGCACTGATCGAGTCCGCACCGAGGCCGGGACCGACAGTGCGCTCTTCGACGACCGTGAGGGTCGCGGGCAGCGCACCGGCGCGCAGCAGTACCGCGAGATCGTTCGCGCCTTCCACGGAGAAACCGCCGGAGATCTGGCCGGAGCCGCCGACGATCGGCTCACGGATGACCGGCGCGGAAATCACCTGGTCGTCGAGAACGATCGCGAAGGGACGGCCGACATTCTGTTGCGTCGCCTGCGCAAAGCGCTGCGCGCCCTTGCTGTCGAAACGGAAGGAAACGACCGGCTCGTTGGTTTGTTGGTTGAAAGTCGCCTGCGCGTCGACAAGGTTCTCGCCGGAGACCAGAGCCCGCTTCTCGACGAGATAGGGCACGGCCGGATCATCCATGGAATAGAGGACCTCGGAGGAGGCCGGCGGGCGGCCGTTGATCGCCTCTTCGACCGGCATGCTCGTGTCGACCATGTGGAAGGTGAGCTTGGCGGTCTGGTTGAGCAGCGACTTCAGGCGCTGCGGATCGGTAAGGCCCGGAACCTGGACAATGATGCGATCCTCGCCCTGGCGCTGGATCAGCGGCTCGGTGGTGCCGAGTTCGTCGACGCGGCGGCGAACCACTTCGATCGACTGGGTGAGCGCCGAGGAAGCACGATAATTGATGCCGGCATCGGTGAGGTCGAAGCGCAGAAGGCCGCCCTCGCCTTCCGTCATCGTGATTTCCTGAACGGTTCCGCCGGTCAGGCCACCGACGCTGGCCACCTGGGTCAGTGGCGCGAGCGCCTCCTTGGCGGCCTCGATCTTGTCCGCGTCCGTAATGCGCACCTGGATCTGCTGGCCGACACCGGAGAGACCCGTATAGCGGATGCCCGCTTCTCGAAGGTTGTTGCGGATATCGCCGACAGTCGTCTCCAGCCGTTCCTTGATGATGTCGGCCTTCTCAATCTTCAGCATGATGTGCGAGCCACCCTGAAGGTCGAGACCGAGGGTCACCTTCTTTGAAGGTACCCACGACGGAAACGACGCAAGCTGCTCGTTGCTGAAGAAATTGGGCATGGCGATCACCACGCTCACCGCGACGGTGAGCCAGATCAGGATCGTCTTCCAGCGGGGGATATACAGCATGAAACTCTCGAAATCAGGTTATGACAACCGGTGACCGTGCCTCTCGAGGCGCCGCGCCAACAATCAGGATGCTGCGTCGGCCTTGACCGGCTCGCCCTTCACGCGGACTTCCGCGACGTAGGCGCGCAAGACACGGACCTTCACACCGTCGCCGATCTCGACATCCAGTTCCTTGTCGTCAACGACCTTGGCGACCTTGCCGACGATGCCGCCGCCGAGCACGACCTGGTCGCCACGACGGATGGAGGAAAGGGTTTCCTCGCGCTTCTTCATCTGCTGGCGCTGCGGCCGGATCAAGAAGAAGTACCAGACGACCATCAGCGGCGCGAAGAGGAAGAGCATCTCGAGACCGGAGCCGAAGCCGGTTGCGCCCTGGGCTGCTGCGTCCTGCGCGAATGCCTGCGTAATGAACATGGAAAAGAACTCCCTAGACAACAAGGCTTGCCGGCAGCCGCTGCTGCCGCTTCAGGTCGCCGGAATATAGTGGCGAGCCAAGCGATTGCAACAGAAACGGCGGCCGTGCGTACCGATTCAAGGCGTCTTACCCTTTCGTGCCGCAAAAGGCCATGCTACCGCCCGGAAAAAGCGGACAAAGCCGCTGAGCTTCTTCACTTGCGCGAGGAAACATTCATGGCCGAGGAACTCAACCGCCTGATCCTGAACGAGCTGCGCCGGCTAACGGTTGCCATGGAACGGCTGGCGGGCCCGGCACCCGCGGAGAACGATTGGGAGGCCGCCGACTGCTTCGTCTGGGTGCCGCCGCGCAGCCATCTTCAGCCGGTGGCGCGCCCGAACCGGGTGGCGCTGTCATTGATCCGCGGCGTCGATCACGTCCGCGACATCCTGCATGAGAACACGCTGCGCTTCGCGGAAGGTTTTCCGGCCAACAACGTGCTGCTCTGGGGCGCGCGCGGCATGGGAAAGTCGTCGCTGGTCAAGGCCGTCCACGCCGATGTAAAGGAGACGACCGGTATTTCGCTGAAGCTCGTCGAGGTGCATCGTGAGGATATTTCCTCGCTGCCCGTCCTCCTCGACATGATGAAGGCGTCACCCCACCGGGTGATCGTTTTCTGCGACGACCTCTCCTTCGATCATGACGACACCGCCTACAAGTCGCTGAAGGCAGCGCTCGACGGCGGTATCGAAGGCCGCCCCGACAACGTACTCTTCTACGCCACATCCAACCGTCGCCACCTGCTACCGCGTCACATGATGGAGAACGAGCAGTCGACCGCGATCAATCCCTCGGAAGCGGTTGAGGAAAAGGTCTCGCTCTCCGACCGTTTCGGCCTCTGGCTCGGCTTCCACAAATGCAGCCAGGACGACTATCTGACGATGATCGACGGATACGCAGAACATTTCCGCCTGCCGCTCGACCGCGAAACGCTGCATGCCGAGGCGCTCGAATGGGCGACCACCCGCGGCGGCCGCTCCGGCCGCGTGGCCTGGCAATACATCCAGGACCTCGCGGGGCGCCTGCGCATCACCATGGACCGTGGCTGACAAAAACGAAAAAAGGTCCGGGAGGCCGGACCTTTTCTAAGCTCTCCTGGTGCACAATACCTATTCCAGGAAAGTCATCGGGTTGACCGGGGTCGCGTCCTTGCGGACCTCGAAATGGAGCGACGGGCGCTTGGCGCTGCCGCTCATGCCGGACGTGGCGAGCTGCTGGCCGCGCTGAACCTTCTGGCCGCGCTGTACCTTCAACGTATCGGCATGGCCGTAGACGGTGACGGTGCCGTCGTCGTGGCGGACAAGAACCGTGTTGCCGAGTTCCTTGAGACCATTGCCAGCATAGATGACCACGCCGTTTTCTGCGGCCTTGACCGGCGTGCCGGCAGGAACAGAGATATCGATGCCGTCATTGCGCTTGCCTTCGACATTCGCGCCGTAGCCTGCGACGACTGCGCCCGTCACCGGCCAGCGATATTTGCCGATGCCGGTGGTTTCCGGAGCGTCCTCCTTGGTCGTCGCCGAGGCGACGTCGCGGACCGTCTGGGTGGCTGCGGGCGGCTGGTAGGCGGCCGGCGTCGCCTTCTTCTCACCAGCGGACGGGATCGAGGCGGTCTTCAGGGTCGCATCGGAGGGCTCGGCGGCGGCGACCTTCGTCGACGCCGGCGCGCTTCCCGCCGACGGGATCTTCAGCGCCTGGCCGATGCGGATATTGGTCGAGGAGAGACCGTTCGCTGCCTTGAGGGCGTCGATCGGCGTGCCGGTCGCCTTGGCGATCTTGGTCAGTGTGTCCCCAGGCTTCACGACATAGGTTCCGCCCTCGCCGGCGCCAGCGACGCTCTTACCGGTCGCACCTGCGGATTGCGCTTGCGATTTGTCGCGGCTGCCCTGCGTGTTCGGCAGCACCGCAACCTTCTGCTCCTGCTGAGGCAGTCGCGTCGGAATATTGCCCTTCTCCGGCAGTGAGGCGACGTCCGCCGCAGCGCGAGCCGCGTTGCCACCGAGGTGCGGGATGATCATCAACTGCCCAGGAGCGGCATCGGAGGCCTGGCTGAGGCCGTTTGCCTTCAGGATCGCCGCCTCCGACACGCCGAAGCGCTTCGAGAGCGTAGCAACCGTTTCCCCAGGCCGAAGGGTGACGCGGGACTCGTTTGCCGTCGCCCAGTTGCCTGCCGGGGGATTGCTGCCGGTGGCAACATCATCACTCACCACCTTCTGCGCCGTCTCTTGCGCGGAGGGGAACGGCTGCGCCATCGCCTGCTGCCGGCCGGCATCCGCCGTCGGCGCCGCGAGTTCGGCTCTCTGCACCGCGACGGGCGAACTTGCCATGCGGGCGACCGAGCCGGAGGCGGCAGGCTGCGCCGGATAGGGCTGACTCAGCGCCTGCTGACGGGTGTTGTAGTCCTGCGAATAGGACGGCTGCGCGCCTGCAACGTCGGCGCTCGGCGTCGGGTGACCATCAATTCCGACACCGCCATCGCCCCGCTGCGGGATTGACGCGGTGGTCATCGTGTCCTGGGAGAAGATGGAACTGAAGCGGGTCGCGTCGGAACTGCATCCGGCAGCGACACTCGCCAACAGCATCGCACCTGCGATCCGGACGATAGGCAGTTCGGTTTTCAGCGACGAATTCTCACGCATAACTCGACCCACAAATTACTCAACTGGATGTGGGATGATTAAAGCGCGTTAGTGTTACCGCCCGGTTAACCGACGGGAATCGCAGTGAACTATTTGGCAACGGCACGTTGCAGACCGCGTGGGCGGCGCTCAGAGATAGGAGGCGACCTTGGGCACGAGCGGCAGGTAGGGCACCTGGAAGAGGTCCTCGCGCTCGAAACGACTGCCGGTCTTCGTGAGCCGCACCATCATGCAGGTGTCCTCCGACACCATCAGTGGCGCCAGGAAGACGCCGCCCGAAACCAGTTGCTCCGCGTAGAAGCGCGGCATCGTCGGAAACGCTGCGGTGGAAAGGATGCGATCGAAGGTCCCCTCGCCCGGAAGTCCGTTGCTACCGTCGGCCTGACGCAGGACGACATTGCGGATACCGAGCTTTTCTAGCCGGCGTTGTGCATCGCCGACCAACGTCTTGTACCGGTCGATCGAGACGACACGCTCGGTAAGCCTGCCCAGCACCGCCGCCATGAAGCCGCTACCGGTGCCGATGTCCAGCACCCGCTGTCCCGGCTTCACGTTGAGACGATCGAGGAGGCGCAAAGCGAGATCGGCGCCTTCCATGAACGCCCCGCACTCGATCGGAATGGTGCGGCTCGAATAGGCCTGATCGGCAAACTGCGGCGGCACGAACGCCGAACGCGGGGTCTGTTCGACGGCGGTCAGAAGGTCGAGATCGGAAATTCCTTCGGCGCGCAGGCGCAGAACCAGCGCGGCAAAGCCTTCCTTTTCGACCATCGCCGACTTCAATCGTTCACCCCGTATCCAAGAGCCTGTGCCAGACGGTCCTGGGCACTATAGTCGGTGAGGTCGAGCTTGAGCGGCGTGACCGAAATCTTGTCGCTCTTGACCGCATGGATGTCCGTGCCTTCACGGAAGTGCCCCTGGCGCTCGCCGAAGCGCAGCCAGTAATACGGAAATCCGCGACCATCCGACCGCTGTTCGACCGTCAACCCGAAGTCCAGCTTGCCCTGCGACGTGACGGCGATCCCCTGCACATCCTTCGGCGCGCAGTTCGGGAAGTTGACGTTGATCAGCGTGTCCGCCGTCATCTCGACCGTCATCAGCCTGCGGATGAGATCGGGCGCGAGCGTTTCAGCGGTTTCCCAGGGAATGTAGCGTGGCCCTTCGGCCGTATAGGTGTAGCTCTGGCTGAGTGCAATCGAACGTACGCCCTGCAAGGTCCCCTCGATGGCCCCGGCGACGGTGCCGGAGTAGGTCACATCGTCGGCAAGGTTCGACCCGGCATTGACGCCCGAAAGCACCAGATCCGGCTTGCGATCAAGTATCTCGCGGATGCCCATGATCACGCAGTCGGTCGGCGTGCCGCGCAGCGCGTAATGCTTGTCGGACACCTTCCGCAGGCGTAGCGGTTCGGAGAGCGTCAGCGAATGCGCAAGGCCGCTCTGGTCGGTCTCCGGCGCGACAATCCAGACATCCTCCGAAAGCGCACGGGCGATACGTTCCAGAACCGCCAGCCCTTCGGCGTGGATGCCGTCGTCGTTGGTAAGCAGAATGCGCATCCGTGCCTCGTTCCGGTCAGGCGGTCTTTTCGATCCGCTTCAGCCCGCCCATGTACGGCAGCAGGGCATCCGGGATCGTGATTGAACCGTCCTCGTTCAGATAGTTCTCCATCACCGCGATCAGGCAGCGCCCGACGGCGACCCCAGAGCCGTTCAGCGTGTGGACGAAGGTCGTCCCCTTATCGTCCTTGCCGCGATAGCGAGCGCTCATGCGGCGAGCCTGGAAGTCGCCGCAGACCGAGCAGGAGGAGATTTCGCGATAGGTGTTCTGGCCGGGCAGCCAGACTTCGATGTCGTAGGTCTTGCGTGCGCCGAAGCCCATATCGCCGGTGCAGAGCGTCATCGTGCGGAAGTGCAGCCCGAGCCGCTTCAGCACCTCTTCCGCGCACGCCGTCATGCGCTCATGCTCGGCGATCGAGCTTTCGGCGTCGGTGATCGAGACGAGCTCGCACTTCCAGAACTGGTGCTGGCGCAGCATGCCGCGCGTGTCGCGCCCGGCGGAGCCTGCCTCCGAGCGGAAGGACGGGGTGAGCGCGGTGAAGCGCAGCGGCAGCTTTTCCTGCTCGAGGATTTCGCCCGAAACCAGATTGGTGAGCGTAACCTCGGCGGTGGGGATCAGCCAGCGGCCGTCGGTGGTCTTGAAGAGGTCTTCGGCAAACTTCGGAAGCTGGCCCGTGCCGTACATCGCCTCGTCGCGCACCATCAGCGGCGAGGAGACCTCCGTATAGCCGTGCTCGGTGGTGTGGAGATCGAGCATGAACTGACCGAGCGCTCGCTCGAGCTTCGCAAGCTGGCCGGTCAGAACCGTGAAGCGCGCGCCCGAAAGCTTGGCGGCGCGCTCGAAATCCATGTAGCCCAATGCTTCACCGATTTCGTAATGCTCTTTCGCGGCATGGTTCCAGCCGGGTTTTTCGCCGACGACACGCTTCACCACGTTGTCGTGCTCGTCTTTGCCGACGGGCACGTCTTCCAACGGAATGTTCGGGATGCGCGAGAGCGCGTCGGCGAGTTCGGTCGAGACCTGCCGCTCCGCCTCCTCGGCGGCCGGCATGGCGTCCTTCAGATGCGCCACTTCCGCCTTCAGCTTCTCGGCGAGTTCCATGTTCTTCTGCGCCATCGCGGCGCCGATCTCCTTGGAGGCGGCGTTGCGGCGCGACTGCATGTCCTGCAGGCTCTGGATGACGGCGCGACGCTTCTCGTCGAGCGCAATCAGGCTGGCCGCCTGCGGCTCCGCACTGCGCTTTGCCAGCGCCACGTCGAGCGCCTCGGCGTTTTCACGTATCCATTTGATATCAAGCATTGTCGTTCCAGATCGTGTTGTCGTGGTCGTCGGACGGAAACAGTGCGGCGCCGGCGCCGGACGCCGCCTGTCACAGGCCGTACGCAGCCGCGCCTGGGCCCGGGCTCAAGCCTCGCCGGCGCCCGCGGATTCGTCCGCCTCGACCAAGGCCGCAGCGGCGCGCTTGCGCTCCACGAGTCGCGCTGCATAGATCGCTACCTCGTAGAGAAGGATCGTGGGCAGCGCAAGACCGATCTGGGAGATCGGGTCAGGTGGGGTCAGAACCGCGGCGATCACGAAGGCGACGACGATGAAATACTTGCGCTTTTCGGCAAGCCATGCGCTTTCGAGCAGGCCGACCCGGGCAAGCAGGGTCGTTACCACCGGCAGCTGGAAAACCAGTCCGAAGGAGAAGACGAGCGTCATGATGAGGCTCAGATACTCCGACACCTTCGGCATCAGCGAGATCGCGATGCCGTTCTGGTCCGGCGCCTGCTGCATCGCAAGGAAGAACCACATCACCATCGGCGTGAAAAAGAAATAGACGAGCGCGCCGCCGATCAGAAAGAGGACCGGCGAGGCGATCAGGAACGGCAGAAAGGCCTGACGCTCGTTCTTGTAGAGACCGGGCGCGACGAACTTGTAGAGCTGCGCGGCGATCACCGGAAAGGCGATGACCAGCGCGCCGAACATGGAGACCTTCACCTGCGTGAAGAAGAACTCCTGAGGCGCCGTATAGATGAGCTCCGCCTTCGTGACGTCGAGGCCGGCCCAGATCACCGCCCATTTGTAAGGAACCACCAGAAGATTGAAGAGGTCCTTGGCGAAGGCGAAGCAGCCGATGAAAGCGACGAAGAACGCGACGAGCGACCAGATCAGACGCGTGCGCAGTTCAATGAGGTGTTCGACGAGCGGCTGCGGCTTGTCCTTGAGATCGCCACTCATTGGCTATCCTCTTTCTTGGCGGTGCGCGGCTTGCGAGCGGCGGGCTTCGCCGCCGCTTCTGCTTTCTTCGCCGGTGCGGCCCGCTTGGGCGCCGCCTTTGCGGCAGCCGCGGCAGCCGCTTGCTCAGCCTTGGGCTTGGCTACCCTCTTCGCGGCCGGCTTTGCCCTCTCCGGTTCAGCGTCAGCAGCCACCGGCGCGGAAAGCTCCGGCGGGACACCCGTCAACGGCGCGGCCATTGGCGGCGCCACAGGCGCGACGATACCTTCGCCGGCGGTAGCCTCTGGCGACGCTTCCGCAGGCTTCACATCCGGTGTGGTCGCCTTCTGCAACTCGCTTCTGATTTCGTTGCCGGCCTGCCGCAGCGGGTTGACGGCATCGCGGAGCGCATTTGCCGGGTTGAGGCTTCGGACATCGTTCACCGTTTGCCGCAACTCGTCGAGTTCGGCCTCACGCAACGCCTCGTCGAACTGCGCCCGGAATTCGCCGGCGGTCTTGCGCAACCCGGCGGTCATTTTCCCAAACGCCCTGATCATCGGCGGCAGGTCCTTCGGACCGACCACGACAATCAGGATCACGGCAATGACCAGCAGCTCGGTCCAGCCAATATCCAGCATAAATCAGGCTCCTGAAGCCACCGACCCTTGGAAGGACCGCATGCACCCCGGCCGGGAACCGGCCTTACTTCGTTTCGTCGGCCTTGTGCTCCACGGTCTTGCTCGGCGGTTCCGGGGTATCGTCGTCGGACATGCCCTTCTTGAAGCTCTTTATGCCCTTGGCGACATCGCCCATCAGTTCCGGAATCTTGCCGCGGCCAAACAAGAGCAGCACGATCGCCAGAACGATCAGCCAATGCCACATGCTAAAAGAACCCATTACAAACTCCCTCGGTTTTGCGTACCATCGATGTAAGATGTTTACGCATCTTTTTCAAATGCCAAAATGTCTCGCGGATCCACCCTGAGGGTCACGTCCTTGAGGCCCGGAGCAAGCAGATCCGCCCGGACACGCGCGCGTACCGGCTGTTCCCGTCCGGGAATTGCAAGCGTCAGCATCTCAACCACGCCCAAAAACCTTCGCGACACAATGCGGGCCGGGATCGGACCGCCTTCCGGCAGCACATGCACGCCCGAAAGGCGCACCGCGACGGACACTTCGCGTCCCTCCGGGATCGTGCCCGCAGAAGCCACGCCGAGCGGCGTTTCCACCCCGCCGTCCCTGACGACACCCGAGAACTCGTTGATCTCCGAAAAGAAAGCGGCGGCGAACAGGTCCTTCGGCCGGCGGTAGAGATCGTCCGACGTGCCGACCTGGACCAGCTTTCCGTCACGCAGAAGCGCAATCCGGTCGGCCATGCGCATCGCCTCCTCGGCGTCGTGGGTGACAACGACGGCCGTCGCCCTCGTTTCCCGCAGGATCGCCAGCGTGTCGGCACGGATCGTGTCCTTCAGGCGGGAATCGAGCCCGGAAAACGGCTCGTCCATCAGGAGCACGCCCGGCCGTGGCGCCAGAGCCCGGGCGAGCGCCACGCGCTGCTGCTCACCGCCGGAAAGGACGTGCGGATACTTGTCCGCGTAATGGGCGAGGCCGACGCGCTCGAGCGCGAGCATGGCCTCGGCCCTCGCCTCGCCGGCGGGAAGCGCGGTGAGGCCGAAGCGAACGTTGTCGATCACGCTCATGTGGGGAAAGAGCGCGAAGTCCTGGAACATGAGACCGATGCCGCGCTGCTCGGGCGGCACGAAACCGGACGGCCCGGCCACCTCGCGCTCGTTGAGGAGCAGTCGGCCGGAAGTCTGGACCTCGATGCCCGCGGCTATCCGCAGCAGGGTCGTCTTGCCCGATCCGGACGGACCGAGCAGGCAGAGCACCTCGCCCGCCTCGGCGGCGAGTGTCACGCCACGAATGGTTTCCTTGCCGTGATAGCTGTGACGGATGTCCTCGAAGCTCAGGCGGGCCGCAAAGGTCACACCGGCCGTGCGCCTGGCGCTCCCTCGCGGTGCGATTGCCGTGTTCGAATTCATTCCACCGTCCGAGCGGCTGCGCTCTCTTGGGGTACGGCGGCCTTGCGGCGACCCGCAGACCCGGACGCAACCTGTTGCAGTTCAAAACATGAACCTATTCGTCCGGTTCACCACCCGGAGTCAAGAGGCCGAGTTCCTCGAGATCGAGCTGGGTGATCGGATCCTCGTCCTCGGTCAGGTCGTCGCCGATCGTCGGAATGGCGATATTGAAGTTGGCCGGTATGCGACCGGAAAGGAGGCCCGCCCCCTTCAGCTCCTCGAGACCGGGCAGGTCGCGCAGCTCTTCAAGACCGAAATGATCGAGGAAATCACGCGTGGTACCGAGCGTCACCGGCCGCCCCGGCGAACGCCGCCGGCCACGGAAGCGTACCCAGCCGGCCTCCATCAGTACGTCGAGGGTTCCCTTCGAGGTCTGCACGCCGCGGATCTCCTCGATTTCGGCGCGCGTCACCGGCTGGTGATAGGCGATGATTGCAAGGACTTCGAGTGCCGCGCGGGAAAGTTTCTTCGCCTCGCTTTCCTCCTTGCGGATAACGAAGGAGATATCAGCCGCGGTGCGGAAAGCCCAATGGTCACCGATCTGCACGAGGTTCACCCCGCGGCCGGCATATTCAACCTTCAATGTCTGCATCAACGCCGTAACGTTCGTGCCACGCGGCAAACGCTCCGCCAGAAATTTCTCCGAGACGGGTTCTGCGGAGGCGAAGACAAGCGCTTCGGCGATCCTCAGGGCCTCCCGCTTGGCGCGGTCGCGTTCGGGCGTGAATCCCTCGTCGTCGCCGAGATCCAACCGCTCCTCCTGCAAGACCTCCACCATCGCGCTCACTCCGACGACGCGAGTTCGGCGGCCCGCGGGCCGCCGCGCATGTAGATGGGCGCGAAGGCGCCCTCCTGGCGGATTTCGAGGCGCCCCTCGCGCACGAGCTCCAGCGAGGCCGCAAAGGCGCTCGCGATCGCCGTCACCCGCTCCTCGGGTGTCGTCGCATAGCGCAAGAGGTATTGGTCAAGTGTCGTCCAGTCGCCGATCTCGCCGATCATTCGCGTCAATATGGCGCGGGCATCGGCGAGCGACCAGACGCGCCGCCGTTCGATCGTCACCTGGGTGATCGACTGGCGTTGGCGCAACGCCGCATAGGCGGTCAGCAGGTCGTAGAGCGTTGCCTCGTACGCGGACTCGACGCGCGTCGGCACGTGTTCGGGCGCACCGCGGGCATAGACGTCGCGGCCGAGGCGGTTGCGGTTTATGAGGCGCGTCGCCGCTTCGCGCATCGCCTCCAGCCTCTTGAGGCGGAAGGCAAGGGTTGCGGCCATCTCCTCGCCCGAAGGGCCGTCGTCCTTCGCCTGCTGCGGGATCAAGAGGCGGGATTTGAGATAGGCGAGCCAGGCCGCCATCACCAGATAATCGGCCGCCAGCTCGATGCGGATGCGCCGGGCGGTCTCGATGAACTCCAGATATTGCTCGGCGAGCGCCAGCACGGAGATCCGCGACAGGTCGACCTTCTGGTTGCGGGCGAGATAGAGCAACAGGTCGAGCGGTCCTTCGAAGCCCTGCACGTCGATGACGAGCGCAGGTTCGCCGGTTAGCCTTTCGGCGTCGGTCTCCTGCCAGAGCTTGTCCATCGGCGTCGCGGCAGACACCCCCTGCCCTCCGGTCCTCTGGCGGTCGGCCGGGGCCTGTCCGGGGCGGCTATTCATGCCGACGCCCTCAGGTTCTCGAATTCTTCGCGGAGTGCGAGCTCGTCCGCCTCTCCCACGGATGTCAGCGCCGCTTCGACAGCAGCCGCCCGTTCACGGGACCTGCCGGCAAGCCGCGGAACTTGCGAGGCCACTGCGCGCATCTCTTCCATCACGCCGTTGCAATGAAGCACGATGTCTCCGCCGCCGGCGACGATCGCCGCCGCGCGCTCGCCGAGCGTGCCCTTCAGCGCATTCATGGAGGAGTCGTCGGAGATCAGCAGGCCGTCGAAGCCGATCGTCCCGCGGATGATCTCGTCGATCACCTTCCTCGACGTCGAGGCCGGACGATCGGGATCGACCGCCGTGTAGACCACATGGGCGCTCATCGCCATCAGCTCGTTGCTGAGGCGCTTGAACGGCGCGAAGTCATGGGCTTCCAGCTCGGAAAGGGGCGTCGTCACCACCGGCAGTTCATGGTGGGAGTCCGCCATACCGCGACCATGGCCGGGAACATGCTTCATCACCGGCAGGACGCCGCCGGACTTGAGCCCTGCCGCGGCCGCCTCGCCCATTTCCCCGACAGTGACCGGATCGGTACCGTAAGCGCGATCGCCGATGACGTTGCTTGCGCCCTCGACCGGTACGTCGAGCACCGGGAGACAGTCGACGTTGATGCCGAGCTTCAGGAGGTCGAAAGCGTGGAGGCGCGACATCAACCAGGCGGCACGCAGCCCCTGGCCGCGGTCGCGGCGGTAGATGTCGCCGAGCACGGCTGCGGAAGGATAGCGCGGCGCGATCGGCTCGCGGATGCGCTGGACGCGCCCCCCCTCCTGGTCGATCAGCACGGGGGCATTGCGCCCGCCGACGGTCTCACGCATCTCGGCGACGAGATCACGGATCTGCGACGGTTCAGAGAGGTTGCGGGCGAAGACGATGAAGCCCCAGGGCTGTTCGTCCCGGTAGAAGGCTTTCTCGTCGGGTGTCAGCTTGAGGCCGCCGCAGCCCAGGATCATCGCTTTCATCGTGCTCATGGCCGAATCATAAGAGGCGCAAGTGAAAAGCCGAAGCGCCGAGCAAGGTCATGCACAGGAAAAATGGCGGAAACACGGGGTTTCCGCCATCCAATGATGGATTTCGCAGCTTTCGACCTTACTTCGCGACGAGGCAGGTGCCGCCGGCTGCCCGATAACGTTCGCAAAGGGCGACCGCTTCGTCCTTGCTGCCGCCGACGATCCGGAGCCGATAGTAGGTTCCCTTGCCGGCAATCTCCGCCTTCTTGATCTCGTAAGCGCGTCCACCGATCACGTTCCCGAACTTCGCCGAGAGATTCTTGTAGGATTTCTGCGCATCCGCTTCCGAAGGCAGCGAGGCGATCTGGATCACATAGCTTCCGGCCGGCACCGAGGAAGACGTCGTCGCCGTCTCGGCCGGCTTGACATTGCCGCGTTCGGTGACCGTGCTGACGACATTGACCGGCTGTTCGGCCGGGCGTGCCGTCGGGACCGGAGCAGAAACCGCCGGAGCGGCAGCCGTTTCCACGCGTGCCGGCTCGGCGGGCACCGCCGCGGTTTCCGTCGCTGGTGTGGTGGCGCCGGCGTCTGCCGGCTGCACGGCGGCCGGCGCCGCGAGTTCGGCGACCGTCTGCGGGGTTGCCGTGTCCATGGGCGTGGTCGGCGCGGCCGGTGCCTGTTCTGCTGGTGCCGTGGTCGACGGAGCAAGTGCCGGAGCAGCCGGTGCCTGCGGAGCCGCCGCTTCAGTCGTCGGTTGTTCGACTTCCTGCGCCACCAGCGTTCCATCCGGACGGACGATCATCGTGCGCACCTTGCGCGGTGCGATCGTCACGGGATCGCTGGTGCTGCCTGCGGCCTGCTGGTTCGCAGGCTGGTCGCTCGGCAGCAGTCGCGGGTCTTCCGTCTCGCCGACCGGTGTCGGCATGGCGTCGGGCTCGTTCTCGCCTTCGAGCGGCAAGGTCTCGGGTATCAGCGTCTTCTGGACGACGTCGACCGGCTCCTCGCTGGATGAGATCAGGCTCGGCTGCTTGGGATCTTCGACAGCCGCGCCGGCGACACGGTCGTAGACCGCCTTGTCCTGGTTCGGCACCGTCTTGCCGCCCTTGTCCTCCGGCACGACCTTGACCGGCTCCTTGTCGGCAGCGATCACCACCGGCTCGCCCGAGCCGAGAACAGCCGAATCCGAACCGGTCATCCAGGCGTAAAGGCCACCGCCCGCCAGAAGTACCAGAACGCCGGCGGCAGAGGCCGCGAGAAGCCTGCCACGGGAAGGCCGAGGCTCGTCGTAGTCGATCTCCTCCGGCGAGGGCTGAAGCGGAATGCGATTGACCGCGCCGGCAAAACCCTTGTCGCCGTCGTAGGAGCGCTTCAAGTCCTGTTCGAGCGCCTTTTCGAACGCTTCGAAATCATCGGCAACCGCGACGGGAGCGGCCGCTGTCGCAGCCGGGGCCGCGGCTGCCGGAGCCGACTGTGCCGCAGGCGAGACTGCCGCGGCGGGAACCGCTGCGTCGCTCAGAAGCGACGCCAGTTCGGTGTCTATGTCTAGATCGTAATCGTGGCGAGCAACCACCGGCTCCCTGGGTTCGTGAACCGGAATTTCCGGCACGTCCAGGGCCGCGATCGACTCGGGACTTTCGTCCTGCTCGGCAATTTCCGAGAGGTCGAAGGGCAACTCCTCATCCTCGCGGATCATCGGCGAGGCGGCGGCAGGAGCCGCGACTGATGCCGGCAGGGGCGCAACAGTCGCCACAGGTCTTGCGACTTCGACCGGCACGGATGGCGCCTTCGCAGCCACGGGCTCGTCGCGGAGGCTTTCCGCCTTGGCGGCCTGCGCCGGTTCCGGATCAATCTCGAGGTCAGAAAAGTCGAGTTCAATGTCATCGAGATCGAGTTCGAAAGCGCCGTCCGCGAAGGGATCGAACGCATCCTCGTCGATCGCAGCCGATTGAGCGCGAGGAGGCTCCGCCGGTGGGACAGCCGGTTCGGCTACGGCCTCCGAGGCAGGCCCGAACCGATCCTCGTCGGCGGCGAGTTCGTCCGCGAAGGAGAAAGAGAAGTCGGGCTCAGTCTTGGTTGCGGGTCCTGCGGATACCGGCGTGCTCTCCGGCATTGTCACAGCAGGCGCGCTGTGGCTCTCGGCGCCCGCGGAAAACACCTCGAGGTCGGGATCGGACGGACGCCGAGCTTCACTCTCGAATGTCGCGCGCTCGATCGACTGCGATCCGGGCCCGGACATCCAGCTCGACGTTTCGACCGGGCTGAGACGCGGGGCCTCTTTCGCCTCTTCCGCCTCTTCCGCGGTCGGTTCCTCGCGCTCGACCGCGAAGGCCGGTTCAACACGCGAGGCAGGCCGTTGCGCGACATGGAAATTGGCAAGCGGCAGTTTCAGGCGAGGCTCAGCATCCGCCCTCGGCCAAACCGTCTCGACAGGTCCGGCGGAGACCGCCATTTCGAGCTCGTCGGCGAGATCGGAGGAGATCGTCTCCACCGCTTCGGGGACAAAGACGGGCTCGGCATTGAGGAAGGTTTCCTCGGCTTCCGCAAGCACGGCCTCGTTTGCACCGGCCGTATTCAGCTCCAGCTCCTCGCGCTCATCGATCGCGTCGAGAATGGGGACGGTTTCCACGATCTCAGGCGCGCCATAGGCGGGCTCGATCTCGGGGGCAGCGACCGGCTGGCCACGTTCGTAGTTCTCGAACTCTCGCAGCAGCTCGTCTTCCAGACTGCTTGGCTCCGCGACCGGCAGAACCGGAGCGACCGGGCTTTCGACCATCTGCGGTTCACGCGGTACGTCGCGAGCGGCGGGCGGCTCGAAGCCGACAATCCGGGCCAACTCCGCCAACGGATCGTCGTCAGCGAAGTCTTCGCCGCCCAGGCGACTGTTGTATGCGGCTTGTTTCTGTACCATTACCTAGTTCCACTCACTAACGCGACTACACGCCATGCCAGTGCTTTGTGGGGAAATGGTGACAATACTATCGCATTTCAACCGGAGCATCAGTGCCCGTAATGGTCAGTCCGGACTTCAGAACAGAGGCGACAGCACGCACCAGCCCAAGCCTGGCGATGCTCAATTCTCGGTTCTTATCGTTAACAAATCGTAATTCCGGTTGATCCTTGCCTTTGTTCCAGTGCGCGTGGAAGGAACTGGCGAGATCATAAAGGTAAAACGCGACGCGATGAGGCTCCTGCGACTGTGCCGCAGCTTCAATCACGCGCGGATATTCGGCAAGCTTCGCCACCAGTTGCAACTCTGTCGGATCCTCGATCACTCCCATCACCGCCGACGACAGGTCGAGCCCATCGAAGTCGAGGTCGGGAAATGCTTCCTTGGCCTGACGGAATACCGACATGCAGCGGGCATGCGCATACTGCACGTAGAAGACCGGATTATCCTTCGATTGTTCCGTCACCTTGGCAAAGTCGAAGTCCAGCGGCTCGCTATTCTTGCGGTAGAGCATCATGAAGCGGACGGAGTCGCGGCCGACCTCGTCGACGACGTCGCGCAACGTCACGAAGTCCCCCGACCGCTTGGACATCTTCACCGGCTCGCCGTCGCGATAGAGCTTGACGAGCTGGCAAAGAAGAACTGTGAGCTTCGTCTTGCCGCCGGAGATCGCCCGCGCCACCGCCTCCAGGCGCTTGACGTAGCCGCCATGGTCGGCGCCGAGCACATAGATCATCTCGTCGTAGCCGCGATCGAACTTGTCCTTGAAGTAGGCGACGTCGGCGGCGAAGTAAGTATAACTGCCGTCCGACTTCATCAACGGCCGGTCGATGTCGTCGCCGACCTCGGTCGAGCGGAAGAGCGTCTGCTCGCGATCCTCCCAATCCTCGGGGAGCTGGCCCTTCGGCGGCGGCAGGGTGCCGCGATAGACGTGTCCCTTGAAGGTGAGGTCGTTGATCGCGGTGCGGATCGCCGCCGCGCCGTTGGCGTGCAGCGCGCGCTCGGAGAAGAAGACGTCGTGGTGGACGTTGAGTTCGGCGAGATCCTCGCGGATCATCACCATCATGGCGTCGATCGCCTTGTCCTTGACGATCTGCAGCCAATCCTCTTCCGGCATGTTGTGGAGCCGGACGCCGTATTCCTCCGCCAGAGCCTTGCCGACCGGCACGAGGTAGTCGCCCGGATAGAGGCCGGCCGGGATTTCGCCGACATCCTCGCCCAGGGCTTCGCGATAGCGCAGGAACACGGAGCGAGCCAAGACGTCGATCTGGGCGCCGGCGTCGTTGATGTAGTATTCCTTGACGACCTCGTAGCCCGCGAACTGCAGGAGATTGGCAAGCGCATCGCCGACGACGGCGCCGCGGCAATGGCCGACATGCATCGGACCGGTCGGATTTGCCGAGACGTATTCGACATTCACCTTGCGGCCGGAGCCGAGAACGGAGCGACCGAAGTCGGTCCCCTCGGCGATCACCGCCGAGAGCAGTCGCTGCCAGTACGCCGTCGACAGGCGGATATTGATGAAGCCGGGACCTGCGACGGAGACGTCGGAAATGTCTTCGTCTTCCTTCAGCTTCTCGCAGATGATCTCGGCAAGAGCGCGGGGATTCATCGCCAGCGGCTTAGAAAGCACCATCGCGGCATTGGTCGCTGCGTCGCCGTGGCTTGCATCGCGCGGCGGCTCAACGATAATTCGTCCGAAATCAAGCGCGGAACGCTTTTCCTTCACGATTTCCAAGGTTTCTAGCGCGTTCTTAATTCTTGTTTCGAAGTCGGCGAAAAGATTCATCTTCGTTTTCCACGCCGGAACTCTCGAGCTCCGGTTATGTACAGGGGAATTTGCTGGCCGCTGCCTAGCGTAAATCGGGAGTCCGGTCAAACAGACGACGGTGGGCATTGACCGCATAGGTGTCGGTCATCCCCGCCAGATAGTCGCCGACGTGCCGGGCCTTGGCGGGTTCGTCGAGGCCCGCGATGTGGTCGACCCAGTAGTGGCTGCTCATCAGCGATGGGTCTCGCATGTAGGCCTGGAAGAGATCGGTGACGATCTGCGCGGCGCCGGCGCGGATCCGCATGATCTCCGGATGGCGGTAGATGCGGCTGAACAGCAGGCGCTTGATCTGCCGGTCGGTCTCGGCCATCCCTGGAGAGAAGGTGGCGAAAGCACAGTCGGCATGACGGACATCTGCCGCACATCCGGGGGTGATCGCCCGCAGACGTTCCTGCGCCACCGAGATCACGTCCTCGACCATGCGGGTGATCTGGCGGCGGGTGATCTCGTGGGTGAAGCGGCTTGCCTCGAGTCCCGGATAGAGCCCGTGCACTTCTGCCATCAACCCTGCGAGGAACGGAACCTCCTCCAGCATCTCGAAGGTCAGGTAGCCGGAGCGCAGACCGTCGTCGATGTCGTGGGTGTTGTAGGCGATGTCGTCGGCGATCGCCGCCACCTGCGCTTCGAGGCTCGCGAAAGTGTCGAGTTCGAGATCATGGATTTCACAATAGTCGCGGATCGGCTTCGGGACAGGTCCGCGCGTACCCTCGCCCGTCGACGTCAACAGCGGCCCATTGTGCTTCACCAGACCTTCGAGCGTCTCCCAGGTGAGGTTCAGCCCGTCGAATTCGGCGTAGCGACGCTCGAGCTTCGTCACGATCCTCAGCGATTGGGCGTTGTGGTCGAAGCCTCCGTAGGGCTTCAGAACGTCGTGCAGGGCGTCCTCGCCCGTGTGGCCGAAGGGTGTATGGCCGAAGTCGTGCACCAGCGCCACACCTTCGGCGAGGTCTTCGTCCAGCTTGAGGGCTCTCGCGAGCGCACGGGCGATCTGGGCGACCTCGATCGTGTGGGTGAGCCGCGTCCTGTAGTGATCACTGTCCGTGCCGATGAAGACCTGCGTCTTGTGCTTCAGCCGTCGAAAGGCCGTCGTGTGGACGATGCGGTCGCGGTCGCGCTGGAAGTCGGAACGCGTCGGACTGCTCACTTCGGCGAACAGCCGCCCGCGGGACGACCATGGGTCTGCAGCATACACTGCCCGCTCACCGGTACCGAAACCCAACGCAGCCCTGTCGATCGTCATCGTCCGTTCCGTCTCGCCCCATTGACGCCCGTTGCCCGCCTTCATACCTATAGCAGACGATCCCGCAAGCAAGAGAGCGTGTCGGGAGCCGATTTGACGGCAGAAAGCAAGCAGACAGGGGCCGCTTCCAGCCGCCTGCCGGGATCAACCATCGATTTTCCACGGGCCTTGAACCCGTCAGGAGGACAAATGAGCGAATCGACCATCACCCTTTCGGACGCTGCAGCCAAGAGGATCGCGGCCGTGGTTGCCGCGGAGCAGGACAAGCACGCCCTGCGCGTCTCCGTCGAAGGCGGAGGCTGCTCCGGCTTCTCCTACAAGTTCGACCTCGAAGGCGCACCGCAGTCCGATGACCTCGTCATCACCCGGGACGGAGCAACGGTCGTCATCGATCCGGTCTCGCTCGTCTACATGAGCGGATCGGAGATCGACTTCGTCGACAACTTGCTCGGCCAGTCCTTCCAGATCAAGAACCCGAATGCGGTCGCCAGTTGCGGCTGCGGCACCAGTTTTTCGGTCTAATTTCGCGAACACTGCCGTGAAAACCGGCCGGGCTCCAACCCGGCCGGCTTGTCATTGTCAGTGACCGCCATCGCCGGCCATGGCAGCCCTGCGCATTTCCGCCTCGCTGGCGGAAGAGGTGCCGTTGAAGAAGACATTCAGCACCACGGCAGAGATCGAGGCCAAAAGGATGCCGGAATCGATCAGCGGATGAATGCTATGCGGCATCCACTGCTTGAAGTTCGGCGCGACCAGCGGGATCATGCCGAACCCGATGGATATTGCGACGACGAACAGATTGTTGCGGCTGGTCTTAAAATCCACGCCCGAAAGGATCCGGATCCCGGTCGCGGCGACCATGCCGAACATCACCAAACCGGCGCCTCCGAGCACGACGGTCGGCAGCGATTCCACCAGGGCCGCCATTTTCGGAAGCAGACCGAGGATGATCAGAATCATCCCGCCCGCGACGCAGACGAAACGCGACCTGACGCCGGTGACGCCAACGAGTCCGACATTCTGTGAGAAGCTCGTATACGGGAAGGTATTGAAGATACCGCCTATCAGCGTGCCGAGACCGTCGGAGCGAAGGCCCGCCGCCAGCATCGGCTGGGTTACCGGCTTGCCGGTCATCTCACCGAGAGCCAGAAACATGCCGGTCGACTCGATCATGACGACAAGCATGACGATGGTCATGGTGACGATCAGGACCGGGTCGAAGATCGGCATGCCGAAATGAAAGGGCAGGACCGGCGCAAACCAGGCAGCATTCGCCACCTTGTCGAAAGTCATCATGCCGGTGGCTGCAGCAAGGATCCCGCCGATGACGATGCCGAGGAGCACGGAAATGTTGGCGACGAAGCCCTTGGCGAAACGCGCAATCAGCAGGATCGATGCCAACACGGCGGCCGAGACAGAGATCCCCGACAGGGGAGCATAAGCCGCATTGGGTATACTCGCCGCAAGGCCAAGCTTCGGTGGGATTTCGGGGATCGCGCCGGCGCTGGCCGCTGCCAGGGTCTTGATGTCCTCGAGCCATTTGGCGTGCGCCGGATCGACAAGGCTTGGCGCCGTCGGCCCGAACGGGTTTCCGAAGATCCAGTTGATGCCGATCCTCATCAGCGAAACGCCGATGATAAGGATGATCGTGCCGGTTACGACCGGCGGGAAGAAGCGCAGCAGGCGGCTGACCAGCGGCGCGATCAGCATGGCGACTATGCCGGCGCCGATGATTGATCCGAATATGAGGCGTGCGCCATCGGCCCCGCCCGAGATATTGGCGATCGAGACCATCGGACCGACGGACGCGAACGTGACGCCCATCATCACGGGCAGGCGGATGCCGAACCATTGGGTGACGCCAAGCGACTGGATCAGCGTGACGATGCCGCAGGCGAACAGGTCTGCGGAGATCAGAAAGGCGACGTCTTCCGGCGGCAGTTTCAACGCGCGGCCGATGATCAGCGGCACGGCGATGGCACCGGCATACATGACGAGAACGTGCTGCAGCCCGAGTGTCGCGAGCCGCGACATCGGCAGCACCTCATCGACCGGATGCGTCTTGGTATCGACGTTTGGCATGAGTAGTGTCCCCTTTTTCTTGCGGGCGTTTGTCGCCCGGCGCTGCTTGCCCCGAAAGGAGCGGCCGCCGGCTCTACCTCCCCTATCAGCCGGCCAGGGAAGAATGGAGTGTTGTCATCGAATGTCAAAGGGGCCGCGGCCGGCAATGCACAAAAGCCGGTGGCAAAATTCGCGCTGTCGTCTATGAAGAAGGGACGACGAAGGGAAGCAATCCATGAAGATCGCCACTTGGAACATCAACGGGGTGAAGGCGCGCATCGCAAATCTCTGCGAATGGCTAAAAAGCTCCGCGCCGGACATCGTCTGTCTCCAGGAGATCAAGTCCGAAGACGCCGGCTTTCCCAGACTGGAGATCGAGGCGCTCGGCTACCACGTCGAGACGCACGGCCAGAAGGGGTTCAACGGGGTGGCCTTGCTCTCGAAGGTGAAGCCGGACGAGGTCAATCGCGGTCTACCCGGCGATGACGGGGACGAGCAGGCGCGCTTCATCGAAGGCGTGTTCTCGGTCAAGGGCGGCGCGTTGCGCGTCTGCTCTCTCTACCTGCCGAACGGCAATCCCCCGGACGATCCGGTAAAGTATCCCTACAAGCTCGCCTGGATGGAGCGGCTGAAGGCGTTCGCCGAAAACCGTCTCGCACTCGAGGAACCGCTGATCCTCGCCGGAGACTACAACGTCATCCCCGAGCCATACGACTGCCACGATCCGCTGGTCTGGGCGGGCGACGCGCTCTTCCTGCCGCAGACACGCGAAGCGTTCCGCCGGCTCGAACATCTCGGCCTCGTCGACGCAGTACGCGCGACGACCGACGAGACGAAGCTCTATTCCTTCTGGGATTACCAGGGCGGCGCCTGGCAGAAGAACAACGGCATCCGCATCGACCACCTTCTGCTCTCGCCGGAGGCAACCGACCGTTTCCGGGCCGCCCAGATCGAAAAGCACGTGCGGACGTGGGAAAAGCCCTCCGATCACGTGCCCGTCGCGGGCTGGTTCGACTTCGAGGCGGCCTGAGGGCAGCCGTCATTCCGGCTGGCGGTAGATCTCCGGAGCGAGCGCGATCGCCACGCGGCGGTCATCTTCGCTGGCAAGGGAGAAGGCCTGTTCCTGCAGGTCCTGCATCCACAGACAGTCCGATGGACTGCACTTGTCCAGTGCGGCGGTCATGAAAGCGAGCCCGCGCACGCTCTGCCCTTCCTGGAAGATCAGATTGCCGAACACCGCCATGGCACCGGGGTGCCCGCTCTTGCGCGCCAGATTCAGCCACTTCTTGGCCTGCTGCGCGCTGACCTTGCCCCCCTCACCCGTCAGCATCATTCGGGCAAGCTGGAACTGCGCCTCCGGAATGCCGAACGTCGAAGCGACTTGGAAATAGAGCTGACGCGCCTGCGCGAGATCGATCTTGACGGGGCTGCCCGGAATGCCCTTGCGATAATAACCGGCCAGCGCCAGCAGCGCGTTGACGAAGAAGCCGGTATCTTCCGAACCCGGCTCGACACCCTGGCTTGCGATCTCCGAGTAGATCTTGAACGCCTCGAAATCGTCCTCGACGACGCCGTCGCCATCCGCATACATGTTCGCGAGCGCCCAGCGCGAGCCGGTGTGGCCCTTCTCGGCGGCATAGCGGTAGGCTTCGACAGCCTCCTGCTTCTGGCCGTTCTTGTAGGCCTTGAAGCCGAATTTGAAGAGGTCGAAGGGGCCGGACTCCTTGGTCACGCCAGCATTGATGTCGAAGGCGTGCCCCGCCGCCGTCCCGGCAAGGACGAAAAGCAGCGAGGAAAACAGCAGCTTACCCGGATATTTCCAGTCTGGCGTTTGCATGATTGCGTATTTCTTCCACATCACCACGGACGACGGCAGCCTTCGAGGCCTCGTCCGGCTCGACTTACCATGTCCGTGAAACTATTGTCCGCGACACTGGTGAACATACCGTTCACCGCCACGCCTCCTCCGGCATGCATTACTTTGCCGGGCACTGAGAGGTCATCGGCGACCTTCATCAAGGTAGTTTGTATTTCGGGCAAGACTGCGGCTATGGCCGTCGCAGGCGCCAAAAAACTCGAGGCGCGGTCCCCGGATGCCGATCGTCTCGGCACATCTGCGGGATTCAGAAGGTTTTCTGCGGCTACAAGGCTCATGTCTTACTCAACCGACGAACTACGCAACACCCAACTCAAGCATTCGTCGCTGCATCGCTGCGCCCCGTTTGTGGCGGGAAATGGACAAAACCCCCGGATATACGGGAGCCCAGCAACGATAGGGGAAATGTTGCAGATTCATCACATCCCGCAGACCGCCACGCCCCCCCGCAAAACGAAAAGCCCGGTCGAACCGGGCTTTTCAATATCAGGCAATGTGTGCTCAGAAGGTGATCCGGTAGGAACCGGAGACTGCGTAGGCCCAATCGCCGTTCGCCGTGGCATTGTAACTCGCACCGTCCGCCAAGGACTGGCTGCCTTCGGTCAGGTAGCTGACAGCGCCGCCGAAGCGAAGCTCGCCGGGACCGGCCTTGACCGAAACGCCGGCGGCGACGGTCCAGGTATCGGAGTAGATGTCTGCACCGGTGCCGACGCCGCTATCCCAGGTGACATTCACCGTGCCGGCGAACTGCTCGTTGAACTTGTGGGCGACGCCCGCCTGAAGTGTCCAACCGTCCTTCCAGTTATACACGTCCTGCTGGGGCGTGTAGCCACCCGGCGCCATCGGGTTGCCGACGCTGTAGTCGAGGGTCTGCAGAACGCTCCAGTCCGTCCACTTGACCGAGCCGTAAACCAGCCAGCCGGGCGCCACACCGGTCTGCAGGCTGAGCTTCAGCGACTGTGGCAGCGTGCCACTGCCGAAGGCGTCCTGCAGTCCGAAAGGCGCGATCGCCGGATCCCAATCGAACGAGCCCTCATCGGCATCGTGCTTGACCTTGGAACGATACATCAGCTGCGCACGCATCGCATATTCCGGGATGTCGTAGGCGACACCCAGGCGATATCCGAAGGCTGCGTTATCCTCGAGCTTCAAATCGCCGCGATACGCATTCGCGGTGTACTTGAAGTCCTGCAGGAAGACGCCACCGAGGAAGTGGACGCGCCCTTTGCCAGCCTGGGCACTCACGTCGCAGGTCGCACCATACTCATTCGTGATGAAGTCCTTATGGCTTGCGCCCGCACCGCCGCCGAGAAGGCTCGCCGTTTGAGCCTGCGGGCCGTAATCCGCATCGGCACCGAAGGGCTGCGTATAAGTGAAGGCACAGCCGAAGTTTTCAGACATCTGGAACTTCGCCGCGAAGCTCGGAATCCAGTAGTCGTTGCTGTAGCGGTCATCAGTGGCCGCGGCGCCGGCGATGGTATCAAATTTGCGGTGGGGCGAAACGTAGATGACGCCGCCCCGCGCCACGTAGGTTCCGTCTTCAAACAGGATGTCGGTATCGGCCTCGCCGCGACTGAAGCCACCGGCATTCGCTACCGACGCCAGGGCGCCGAAACCGACCGCGAACACGACACCGGATTTAAAAAGTTGCTTTGCCATCTCTCTCCCCACTCCAAGGCATAACGACTGTTGGGCATTCTAATCACGGTCTTTGATATCACAACGTTACCACACCAGAGACCACCGCCGCCGCGAACCGTCCAAATTTACGTAAAAATGCTGACGCGCACGTAAGATATCGGAAACTTAGGAACAAAATTCCCATACCTCAACCGGATTACGCATTTTGAGGTAATATTTTCCAACGCACGAGCGATCTGTTACCTCAAAAACACACTCACAGATTTGTGACCAATTACAGACGAAGTGGGCCTCGAAGCGCTTCGAGAGACATTTTCGATGCCGAATCAAATCGATATGAGAAAGCCGCATGCCTTTCGGCATGCGGCTCCGCCAAAATCGCACAGGAATCCGGAGACCCGCGGAACGTTGCCGCGACTCAGCCGGCCTCCGCCAAACGCTTAAGAGCGGTATCGAGGCTCGCGCGCTGGATCTCCAGTTCGCCATAGCGTTCGCGTTCGGCGGCGACGACATCCGGGTTGGCGTTGGCGACGAACTTCTCGTTGGCGAGTTTCGAGGCGATACGGCTCATTTCCTGCTCGACCTTGGCGATCGCCTTTTCGAGACGCGCCTTTTCGGCGCCGATGTCGATGAGACTTCCGAGCGGCAGGCAGGCCGTCGCCTCGCCGATGACGATCTGGGCAGCGCCCTTCGGAGCCTCCGGAGCGAGCGAGATGCTTTCCACGCGCGCCAGCCGCTTGATCGATGCGTCATGGCGCAGCAGGCGCTCCTGCGTGACGCCGTTCGCCGCGACGACGACGAGCGGTGCAACCGCCCCCGGAGGAACGTTCATCTCCGCACGCGCCGAGCGGATGCCGGACACCAGGTCGATCAGCCAGTTGATGTCGCTCGCGGCCCCTTCGTCGGCGAAGTCGGGTGCCGGCCAGGCTGCGTGGCAAAGCAGCGTCTCCCGCTCCCTGCCCTCGCCCGCCGTATGGGCCCAGAGTTCTTCGGTGATGAATGGCATGAAGGGATGCAGGAGCTTGTAGGTCTCCTCCAGCACATAGGCCGCACAGGCCTGCGCCTCCTTCTTGGCAACCTCATCATCCCCCGCGAAGATCGGCTTCAGCAGTTCGAGGTACCAGTCGCAGAACTGGTTCCAGACGAAACGGTAGAGGGCGCCTGCCGCGTCGTTGAAGCGGTAGTTGGCAATCCCCTCCGTCACGTCACGCTCGGTCCGTGCCAGTTCCGTCAGGATCCAGCGGTTGATCTCAAGTGTCGTCGTTTCGGGCAGGAAGTGCGGATCGTTCGCCGCGCCGTTCATCTCGGCGAAGCGGGTCGCGTTCCAGAGCTTGGTGCCGAAGTTGCGGTAGCCGGCGATACGCGCGGGATCGAGCTTCACGTCGCGCCCCTGCGCCGCCATGATGGCCAGTGTGAAGCGCAGCGCGTCGGCGCCGTATTCGTCGATCAGTTGCAGCGGATCGATAACATTGCCCTTCGACTTCGACATCTTCTGGCCGTTCTTGTCGCGGACCAGCGCGTGCACGTACACGGTATGGAAGGGCTCGACCGGCGTGCCGTTCTCGTCCTTCATAAAGTGCATTCCCATCATCATCATCCGGGCGACCCAGAAGAAGATGATGTCGAAGCCGGTGACCAGGACATCCGTCGGATAGTACTTGGCGAGCGCCTCTGTCTTCTGCGGCCAGCCGAGCGTCGAGAACGGCCAGAGCGCAGAGGAGAACCACGTGTCGAGCACGTCCTCGTCGCGCGTCAGGATATCGCCCGGCGCAAAGTTCTCGAGCTTCTCCTCGACCCAGGCCTTCCACGGACCCTCGTGGGAGATGTAGTGCTGAATGGCGGCATGCAGCGCCTCTTCCTCGGTCTTCTCGACGAAGACTTGTCCGTCCGGGCCGTACCAGGCGGGAATCTGGTGTCCCCACCACAGCTGGCGCGAGACGCACCACGGCTGGATGTTCTCCATCCACTCGAAATAGGTCTTTTCCCAGTTCTTCGGGACGAACTTCGTGCGGCCTTCGCGAACGGAGGCGATCGCCGGCTTGGCGAGGGTTTTGGCGTCGACATACCACTGTTCGGTCAGTCGCGGTTCGATCGGAACGCCGCCGCGGTCTCCGTGCGGCACCATGTGCTTGTGGGACTCGATCTTGTCGACCAGTCCTTCAGCCTCGAGGATCTCGACGATCTTCTTGCGGGCCGCGAAACGGTCGAGCCCTTCGAGCTCGGACCAGACCATCTCCTGCTCGCGGGTCGGCGTCAGGCCTTCCAGGAAATCGTCATTGCCGACGATGCCTACGGTCGCATCGACGTTCAGGATGTTGACCATGCTCAGGCCGGCCCGCTTGCCGACCTCGAAGTCGTTGAAATCGTGCGCCGGCGTCATCTTGACCGCGCCGGTTCCGGCGGTCGGGTCCGGATACTCGTCCGCAACGATCGGAATGCGGCGCCCGACGATCGGCAGGATCACGTGCTTACTGACGATCTCCTTGTAGCGCGCGTCGTCAGGATGCACCGCGACGCCGGTATCGCCGAGCATCGTCTCCGGACGGGTCGTCGCGACGACCAGATAGTCGCGCGTCTCCCATTCGGTCGGATTGCCGTCATCATCGAAGGCGACCGGATGCTGGTAGGTGACGCCGTCTTCCAGCGGATAGCGCAGGTGCCAGAGATTGCCGTTGACCTCGATCTGCTCGACCTCGAGGTCGGAGATCGCCGTCAGCAGCTTCGGATCCCAGTTGACGAGCCGCTTGTCCTTGTAGATCAGCCCCTCCTTGTAGAGGCTGACGAAGACCTCGATCACGGCCTCGGAGAGCCCTTCATCCATGGTGAAGCGTTCGCGCGACCAGTCACAGGAGGCGCCGAGACGGCGCAGCTGATTGAAGATCAGGCCACCGGACTCGTTCTTCCATTCCCAGACCTTCTCGACGAAGGCATCGCGCCCCATCTCGCGCCGGCCGGGAAGCTGACGCTCCATCAGCTGCCGCTCGACCACCATCTGGGTGGCGATGCCGGCATGGTCCATGCCCGGCTGCCACAGCACGTCCTTGCCGCGCATCCGCTCGAAGCGGATCATGATGTCCTGCAAGGTGTTGTTGAGCGCGTGCCCCATGTGCAGCGAACCGGTCACGTTCGGCGGCGGGATGACGATGGTGAAGCTGTCCTCGCCTGTCTTGGCGTTGGCGCCGGCACGGAAAGCGTCGGCATCCTCCCAGGCCTTGGCGATTTTCGGTTCGACTGTCGTGGCGTCGTAGGTTTTTTCGAGCATTTCCTGACCAAACCTAGAAAGCGTTGAAGGGATCAACACGGATTGATGTTACTTAAGCGGTAAACCGGACGGGGCCGGCAGTGTCAACAAGAAAGCCGCCCCGGACGCCGGAGCGGCCCGAAGCGGCCTGTTCCTGTCTTCGTCGCTGAAAATCAGCGGCGCGGGCCGCGGGCGACCCGTTCGATCTCCTCGCGCACCAGCCGTTCGACGAGCGTCGGAAGATTGTCGTCGAGCCATTCCTGCAGCATCGGACGGAGCATTTCCTCCGCCATCTCGTCGAGCGAGCGGCGCTGGCTACCGTCAATGGCTTCGGCGAGTTCGCCGAAGGAGCGGGCCACCTGCTCGCGCGTTTCGGCCGAAACGAGCGCCTTACTCTCCGTCTCGCCTTGCGGGGCAACCGGTTGCAGTGTTTCGACAACCACGTCGGCCGGCGCGTTCGGTGCGATAAAGGTGTCTGCCGGCTCGGCGGCATGCTGGACCACCTTCCGCTCCGGCTCCACCTGCGGCATGGACGAGCGCAACTCTGCCATACGGCTGGTCATCACCGGGCTGACCGGCAGCGGCGTCTCGACGGAGCGACCGACCACAGGCTCGACCCGTTCGTTCGACGAGCGGACGCGTGCGGCGAGATCGGCAAGGGAAACGCTCTTCGGGGACGGTTTCTCGACAGGTTCAGGAGCGGCGGTCTGGACGGAGGGGACTGCGCCGCCCCGGTCGTTCGCGGCATACATGGCAGGTGCAGCGTCATCGATTGCCAGCGCCAGATCGTCGTCACCGTCCTCGTCTTCGTAGACCGGCGGCAGGGAGGCCGAGTCGAGTTTCGCGCTTTCCGGATCGTTGCTCTCGATAATCCGGCGGATCGACGCCAGGATCTCTTCCATCGACGGTTCACGCGCTACACTTGGCTGAGCCATATTCTTCCCCGTTTTCCCTGAAGATTCAATCGCCGGCACCATGCACCGGACATTGATTCGTTCCACCTTAGGATACTCCCTCGGGGAAAAAAATCACGCCGCAGGCTCGCTTCGGCGTGATGCACAGGTTTATTCGGGAAGGAGGCAGTCTCAGCGGCCGTCGACCGTGCGAAGGCCGAACCACTTGTCCTTGACGTCTTCGTAGTGCTCCTCGGAGCGGTATTCGGCGACCTCGAGCCCCTGGCTTTGGATGGTCAGCTTGCCGGATGCCGCCAGCACCGAATAGCTGGCGACGACCGCGTTGCGCTGATAGCCGACGAGGCTCTCTTTGGCCTGAAGCACGGTATCCTGCGCATTCAGGACGTCGAGCGTGGTCTTCTGCCCGACATTGCGCTCCTCGATGACGCCCTGGAGAGCGAGATTGGCGGCGCTCAACTGCTTGCGTGCAGCCGAAATCGCGGCGGTCGCGGCCTGCATCTGGGCATAGGCCGAGGTTACCTGCTGGCGTACCGCCGCACGCGCCGAGTCGACCATGATCCGCTGCTCGCCGAGCGTCTCCTTCGCCTGACGGATACGGCCGAATTCCGCGCCGCCCTGGTAGAGCGGCACCTTGAGCTGGGCTGTGATCGACGCGCTCGAATAATCCGTATCGCTGCTGTTCGAATTTGTCGTCGTATGACGGCCGACATTGCCCTCGATGACGACACCCGGAAGCAGCATGCCTTCGGCCGACTTCACCTGATAGCCGGCGGCATCCACCGCGTGCAGTGCAGCGAGAACCGACGGATGCTCGCGAATTGCGGAGGCGACCGCGCCATCGAGGGTCGACGGCAGCGCCTTGCTCGCCGGACCGGGTTGCTTGATGCCGGAGGGCATCTCGCCGACGACCTGCACATAGGTCGCCTCGCTCTGCTTCAACTGCGCGATCGCCGCAGCGAGAAGCGCCTGCGCGCCGGCGAGCTGGGCCTCTGCCTGGCTGACGTCGGTGCGGGTTCCCTCACCCACTTCGAGACGGGCATTGGCCGCGTTCAGCTGCTCCTGCAGGAAGGCGAGGTTCTGTTTGCGGATGACGACGATCTGCTGGTCGCGCGCCACATCCGCATAGGCCTGCGCGGCTGCAAGCAGGATGGAGATCTCGTTGGCCTTCAGATTCTCGCGGCTTGCAAAGACGCCCGATTCCGCTGCACGGACATTGTTCAGCGTCTGAAATCCGTCAAAGATCATCTGCGTGATCGAGAGGCCGACATCCGTCTGATTGTAGTCGTTCGTGTATCCGGACGGCATGCCGCTCATGTGACCGACCGACAGCTGCGTCGCCGAGGCCGTGGCCGCGATCTGCGGCCGCATGCCGGCCTTGGCGATCGTGACGTTTTCGTCGGTCGCCCTGAGGCGTGCCCGCACTGCGTTGAGATCCGGATTGTTCTCATAGGCCTTTGCCATGGCGCCGAAGATCGTTTCGGCGGCGGCCATTCCCGGCATCAGCGCCAGAACGGACGCCAGAGTGGCGGCACATACGGTCTTTCGAATGAACGACACGGGACATCAACTCCAAATTTTTCCGCCAACCCCGACGCGGTCCTCGGGCAAAACCATGGCTTTGATTCCCGAGCCGTCGCGGAAGCTCCCTCACCTAGATGACCCGACGCTCGCAAAGTCGCAACCCGGACCGCTCCGTCGCAAAAAGAAAACCGACACGACGTTGCCAAAAAACAACATGCCGCATCGGTTCGATCAAAGGCAATCCGGGTGGCGGTGCCATCCCCGGCCAATATGTCGCAGGCGGAGGTCAGAAGACGAATTCGGCCGCCTTGCGGAAGCCCGGCAGCGGCTTCACCGAGGTGTTGAAATGCTCGCCGAAGGACGACACGCCGTGAGCGCGGACGTAGAGCCGCGCGCGGGCGGCGTTGCCGTAGCCGACGACGGCGACCAGTCGCCCCCCCTCGTGGAGCTGGGACAGCAGCGCCTCGGGCACCTCTTCGACCGCACCGTTGACGAAGATGACGTCGTAGGGGCCTTCGTTCGCATAACCCTTTTCGAGATCGCCGGTCACCACCGCCACGTTGTCGTAGCCGAGTTCCGAAAGCGTACCTGTCGCCTTGGCCGCCAGGGCCTCGTCGCACTCGACGGCAACCACCGAACCGGCAACCTGCGAGAGGATCGCAGCGGCGTAGCCGGCGCCGCAACCGATCTCCAGAACGACGTCGTCCTTGGTGATGTCGGCGAGCTGGATGAGCTTGGCGAGCGGCGACGGCTCCATGATGTAGCGGGGCGGGTTACCGCCCGCGACCTGCAGGTCCTCGTCGATATAGGCGAGCGGCTTCAGCTCGGTCGGCACGAATGCCTCGCGCGGTACCGTCAGGAACGCCGAAAGCACGGAATGCGACGTCACATCGGTCGTACGTATCTGGTTGTCCACCATCTTGGTGCGTGCAGCTTCGAAGTCCATCATGATTGTCGTCCCACTTGCGGCCGGGTGTCTGTCTCTCGGCGTGTCATAATTGCAGGAAGGGCCGCTTTCAAGGCTTCCCCTCCGCGATCGGGGGAAATCGCGACGAACTGACATCGAAAAGCACGGCGGGAAGGTCCGGACCGGCCGGCGGCTCCGGAAAAAACAAAGGCCGGTTCGGAAACCGAACCGGCCTTGCATTCAGCACTTCTGCTGAGAAACTGGCTCCCCGGGCCGGATTCGAACCGGCGACCTGTCGATTAACAGTCGAATGCTCTACCGCTGAGCTACCAGGGATCACCGCTCGCCGCGGCGTGAGGGGGCTAATACAAATGCTGGCACGATTTGCCAAGCGGTTTTTTCAAAAAAAACGCCGCGCCCTTGTGCAATTCCCACCCGTCCCCATCTTTTCCCCTGGCGAGACAAGGTTTTGGCGCCTTTAGGTGATACAGGTAACGAATGGCCGAAAAGAAATATCGCATCGACAGGGAGAAAGGCCGCCTCATCCTCGGGCGGCTGGAACTGCCGTTCCCCCGCTCGCGCAATGGGCGCGTTGCCGTGGGTTCCGGCCTCGTCGCCGGCGGTATCCTCGGCTTCCTCCCGGTTCTGGGCTTCTGGATGATTCCGCTGGGGCTGCTGATCCTGTCGCACGAACTGCCCTCGGTGCGCCGGCGCAGACGCAAGGCCGCGATCTGGTGGCGCAAGCGCTATCCACAGGTCAATCGCGCCGGGCACTGAGTCCAGCGCGAATTTCCCGACGTCGACGAGGTGCCCGACAAAAAAACATGCCTGCGTCGTGGTTCCCCCTTGCACTCGTCTTTGATCCGTTCTAAACGCCCGACACCACTCGCTTTTAAAGCATCGGATGGCCTCGTGGCGGAGTGGTTACGCAGAGGACTGCAAATCCTTGCACCCCGGTTCGATTCCGGGCGAGGCCTCCACCGCTCCCAAATCTCTCTATCCTTCCCGTGCCCGAGCGGACCAAATCAGGTCCGTCATTTTTGCACCTCTTTCCCTTCTCAGTTGTTCGCGCCGAGGAACATTCCCGTGTCCGATGCGTTTGGCGGTGCCGGCGTGCGCACCCCCCTGAGGCGCGCCGGCGAAAAACGGCATCGTTCCCCGCTTCCTCCCCCGGGAAGCGGGGTTTGCCGTTCCAGCCTCCGTCTCTGAAGAAAGTCTCCGCCCACCTGGAACAAAGCAGCCGGCCGCGCGTTTGTCGCGATCGCCGGGCCGCGCCCATCCACCTTGTGCGGTCCAGCGAGGTTGCTCCCAGCCCAGTCTCTACTCGGAGACGGAACAACTTGCGGCGGGTATGAACCCGCCGCATTTTTCGTTTCTCGCCGGCCCTCGACGGATGCCCTTCGGAACAATCCCCGTGTGCGACCATTCTTCTCCGGAACCCTGAGAAGGAGAAAACGATGAACCAGCTCATCTATCTTGTCGGACTCGTCGTCGTGGTGATCGCAATCCTGTCCTTCTTCGGCTTCGCCTGAACATATGCATGAGGCCGTAGCCTGTTCGCCTCGCGTCCCCTATAAAATGCCGACGGCAGCGACAGGCGAGACGACAGATGCACAATGCAGGCGGCACTCCGGTCATTCTCTGGTTTCGCAAGGACCTGCGACTCGACGACAACCGCGCACTCGTTCATGCCGTCGCGGCCGGGCGACCGGTGCTTCCCCTCTATATACACGAGCCGGATAACGGGCCGCTCGGCGCCGCTCAGTCCTGGTGGCTGCACCATTCGCTTGTCGCCCTCGGCCATGCGCTGGAGAGACGCGGCAGCCGGCTTCTGCTCCGCAGCGGCGCTCCCCAAGCGATTCTGTCGGACCTGATCGCCGAGACCGGCGCGAGTGAAATCCTCTGGAACAAGCGTTACGACCCCGCCGGGATCGAAACCGATTCGGCGCTGAAGTCGACGCTTCGCTCCGGCGGGGTCACGGTGTACGGCTTTTCCGGCCAGCTGCTGCACGATCCGTCGCGGATGAAGACGGGCACAGGACGCTTCTATCGCGTTTATACGCCGTTCTGGCGCGCCTTCGAGGCATCCGTAGAGCCCGAGGGTCCGATCGAAGCGCCGAGCGCCCTGCCCGCGCCGGCCGAATGGCCGAACACCGGGACGCTCGATGATTGGCACCTCCTGCCGACGAAGCCGGACTGGGCCGCGGCATTCCGCGAGCTCTGGACGCCGGGCGAAACCGGTGCCCGCAAACGGCTCGAGGCTTTCGTCAGGACCGGTCTCGCGGGATATGCCGTCGGCCGTGATTTTCCCGCCGAGCCGCATGTCTCCATGCTCTCGCCGCACCTCGCCCTCGGCGAAATCTCGCCGGCGCGGGTGTGGCACGCGACGCGAGAACTCTCAGGGAGCGTGCCTGCCGAGGACGTCACGAGCTTCCGCAAGGAACTTGTCTGGCGCGAGTTCGGCTATCACCTGCTCTCTCACTGTCCCGCGCTCGCACACCGCAACTTTTCGGAAAAGTTCGACGGCTTCCCGTGGCGGAACGATCCGGAAGGGCTGCGGCGGTGGCAGCGCGGCGAGACCGGTTACCCGATCATCGATGCGGGCATGCGGCAGCTCTGGCAGACGGGCTGGATGCACAACCGCGTGCGCATGATCGTCGCCTCCTTCCTCGTCAAGGACCTCCTGATCGACTGGCGCGAGGGCGAGCGCTGGTTCCGCGACACGCTCGTCGATGCCGATCCGGCTTCGAATGCCGCGAACTGGCAATGGGTCGCCGGCTCCGGCGCCGATGCCGCCCCCTTCTTCCGCATCTTCAACCCGATCAGCCAGGGCGAGAAATTCGATCCCGACGGCCAATATGTCCGCCGCTTCGTGCCGGAGCTGAAGGCACTCCCGGACCGGTTCGTCCACAGGCCCTTCGACGCGCCGCTTCCAGTGCTCGAAGACGCCGGCGTTTCCCTCGGTAAGACCTATCCACGGCCGATCGTCGACCACAAGGCGGCGCGCGAACGGGCGCTGGCCGCCTTTCGCTGGCTCGCCGGTCCGTCGGCGGGATAGATGGCGCTCGCGTCCAATCGCCCGCAAAGCACGGTTTTTCTATGCCGACGCTCCGCCGCGGAACCGAATTCCTTGTCTTCTTCGTCTTGAGATTTGAAAAGTCGCTCCTTAATCTTCCGACAGAGAGAAGGCTCATCCCATGGCATTTCGTCCCTCCGTCCTCGAGGCGATCGGCAACACGCCGCTCATCCGGCTGAAGAACGCCTCTGAGGCGACCGGCTGCACCATTCTCGGCAAGGCGGAGTTCCTGAACCCCGGCCAGTCGGTCAAGGATCGCGCCGCCCTCTACATCATCCGCGATGCCGAGCGGAAAGGCCTGCTCGCACCCGGCGGCGTCATCGTCGAAGGCACGGCCGGCAATACCGGCATCGGGCTCACGCTCGTCGCCAAGGCGCTCGGCTATCGCACGGTGATCGTCATTCCCGAAACCCAGAGCCAGGAAAAGAAGGACGCACTGCGTCTGCTCGGTGCCGAACTCGTCGAGGTTCCGGCCGTTCCCTACAAGAACCCGAATAACTATGTGCGGCTCTCCGGCCGCCTCGCCGAACAGCTGGCGAGGACGGAGCCGAACGGAGCGATCTGGGCGAACCAGTTCGACAACACCGTCAACCGCGACGCTCATGTCGCGACCACCGCGCGGGAAATCTTCGCGCAGACCGAGGGCAAGGTGGACGGCTTCATCTGCGCCGTCGGCTCGGGCGGCACGCTGGCCGGAACCGCCGCAGGCCTGCGGGAGCTGAAGCGCGACGTCAAAATCGGCATCGCCGATCCCGAGGGCGCTGCGCTCTACGAATACTACCGGAACGGCGAGCTGAAGTCCTCCGGCTCCTCGATCACTGAAGGCATCGGTCAAGGCCGCATCACCGCCAATCTCGAAGGCTTCACGCCGGACTTCGCCTATCAGATCCCGGATTCCGAAGCGTTGCCGATCATCTTCGACCTCGTGCAGCAGGAAGGCCTCTGCCTCGGCGGCTCGTCGGGCATCAATATCGCTGGCGCGATCCGCCTTGCCCGTGAGCTCGGTCCGGGGCATACCATCGTGACCATGCTCTGCGACTACGGCAACCGCTATCAGTCCAAGCTCTTCAACCCCGCCTTCCTCGCGTCGAAGGCCCTGCCGGTGCCCGGCTGGATCGAGACGACGACAGAATTCGACCTGCCCTTCGAGGCCGCATAAGCGAGAAACCATGCCGACGACCGCCCTCTACCGCGATGACTTCTATCTTTCGACCTGCGAAGCGGTGGTGACGGCGGTCAACGAGGACGGCAGTATCGAAACCGACCGGACCTGCTTCTACGCGACCTCGGGTGGCCAGCCCGGGGACACCGGCTTTCTCGAACGCGCCGACGGTACGAGGATCGCGCTCGACGTCACCCGGCATGGTGCCACGAAAGACATTATCCTTCACATGCCGGCGGAGGGGCAGGATCTTCCGACGGTCGGCGAGACGCTCGTGATGCACGTCGACTGGCCGAGACGCTACAAGCTCATGCGGATGCACACGGCCTGCCACCTGCTCTCGGTGGTCTGCCCCTTCCCGATCACCGGCGCCGCCGTCGGCGAGGACGAGTCGCGTGTCGATTTCGACATGACGGAGACGATCGACCGCGACACGGTGACGAAGGACCTGATGCGGCTCGTCTCTGAAAACCATCCGATCTTCGTACAATGGATCACCGACGAGGAGCTCGTCGCCAATCCGGGCATAGTCAAGTCGAAGAACGTTCGACCGCCGGTCGGCATGGGCCGGGTGAGCCTCGTCTGCATCGGCGAAGACTCCGCCGTTGACAGCCAGCCCTGCGGCGGCACACATGTTTCCGAGACCCAGGAGGTCGGGGCGATTCATATCGCCAAGATTGAAAAGAAGGGCAAGGAGAACCGCCGGTTCCGCATCCGTTTCGGAACGCCGGACGCCCTTGCCTGACGGCAACGGGAGAAAACCATGCCTGCGGAGAAAAGTCGCTTCGTCGTGTCCGCCGATTGGGTGGAGAAGCAACTCGGCGCGCCCGAATTCAGGATTGTCGACGCGTCCTGGTACCTGCCCGCACAGGGCCGCAACGGCGCGGCCGAATATGCCGCCGGGCACATTCCCGGTGCCGTCTTCTTCGATCAGGACGTGATCGCCGACCAGACGACCGGATTGCCGCATTCCCTTCCTTCGCCGGAACTCTTTGCCGAAGAGGTCGGAAAGCTCGGCATTTCGGCGACCGACACCATTGTCGTCTACGACGGCCCTGGCATCTTCTCCGCACCGCGCGTCTGGTGGATGTTCCGCGTCATGGGGGCCCGCAACGTCTATGTGCTCGACGGCGGACTCGACGGCTGGAAGGCGGAAGGCCGCCCGCTCGAAACGGACCTGCCCGAGCCGGCGCCGGCCAACTTCGTCACCAGTTTCCAGCGCGAACGCCTGACCTCGTTCGAGGAAATGCAGGCGATCACCGACAGCGGCTCACGGCAGATTGCCGATGCCCGACCGGCCGGCCGCTTCACCGGGGATGAGCCGGAGCCGCGCGAGGGCATGCGTTCCGGTCATATGCCCGGCGCCCGCAGTGTGCCGGCGCTTTCGCTCTCCGAGGGCGGGCACCTGAAGGACCTCGCCAAGTTGCGTTCGATCTTCACCGATGCCGGCATCGACCTTACGAAGCCGGTCGTCACCAGCTGCGGCTCCGGCGTGACGGCGGCCGTGATCACGCTCGCGCTCGAGTCGCTCGGCCATCGCGACAACACGCTCTATGACGGTTCCTGGTCCGAATGGGGCGGCCGCGCCGAAACCCCGGTCACCACCGGGCCCGCCGGACCGGTCGCACCGAGAACGCATGGTCCGCTTCGCGCGCATGTCACACGGCTCGAGATGACCGCGCCGCCGAAGACGAGCCTGCCAGTCCCTGTCAACATCCAGACCGCGATCATGCGGGCGGTCGAGATTCCGCTGCCCTTCTACCGCTTCCTGCAGCGCCAGGTCGGTGGACGCTGGCATTGGCACGCCCGCCTGAGGATGAACGACGCCGAACTGCGCGCGATCGTCCACGACCCGAAGGTCAGCATCAACGTTCTCTACGTCAACGGGGCCCCGGCCGGCTTCTTCGAGCTGGCGCAAAAGAACGACGACGTCGTCGAGCTGTCCTATTTCGGGCTGATGGAGCACGTGCTCGGCATGGGCCTCGGCAAGTGGTTCCTACTGCAGGCGCTCTATCTCGCCTGGCAGAACGATCCGAAGAAGGTGACGGTCACAACGAACACGCTCGACCATCCGCGCGCGCTGCAGCTCTACCAACGCTTCGGCTTTTCGCCGGTCGAGACATTCGACGCGCTCGTGGAGCCGCTCACCGAGGAAGAACTGCTGCAGATGATCCGCCGGGACGCGGCCTCTCCGTGAGGCTGCGCGGCATCCTCACTCCGCCTTGTTGAGCAGATAATCGGCAATCAGTGTCATGTGCATCTGCGCGAGTTCGTAGCAGTAGGTGAGTTCGCGTTCGCCCGGATGCCAGAATGCATTCGGCTGGCCGCAGGCCTTGGCCGTGACGCGGATTCCGTCCTTCAGGTTGTAGCTCTCGGCGAACACGTCCCGTACTACTTCGAGCAACCCCGCCGACTGGATGATCGAGGCATAGGCCGCAAGCTCCTCGTCGGCCACCTTTTCATAGGTCACCTTCATGTCGGCTTTCTTGCCGTCGGTCCTGTTGTAGGGTGCAAGGAGGGTCATCCAGCTCTGTGCCGTCTGGGCGTATTCGACAGTGCACTCCTCACGACGCTCCTGCGGGAAATCGATCGAGTCGGCAAATTGCTTGAAGCCTTCGGCGTCGTTGCCGACCATCATGCAAACCATCTGGTAGGCGCGCTGTTCGTCGAGCCCGTGGCTGTCCCAGAAGGCGAGCTCGTCGCCGTTCTCCGCGCTCTTGTCGCTTGCGAGGAACCAGCCGTCGGCCGAATCCGTGATCGCCTGGTCGAGCGTCTCGTCGTGGGCTTCGAGAAGCAGGATGGAGGACAGCGCGTCCACGGCATCCTCCTCGCGGCCGAGCACCGGCAGGCCGAGCTCCGAGACCAGCATGTGGCCCGCTTCGTGGAAGAGGACGAAGATCGCGTTGCCGGTGACGAAATTGACCGCCTCGGTCATCTGCTCCTCGTTGAGCTTCCCGAGATCGAGCACCTCCTCCGCCCGCGCGGCATGCGGTACCGCGAACGCGACACAGGCGAGCGCCGCACACATAAGTTTTCTGCGCATAATTCCCCCGAATTCTACAGCCCGACGTCATTGCATAGTGCATCCGGGCACGCGGCGGCAATCTGCAGAAATAGCCAAATTTGGGCTGAATTTTTCACAAGTCGGCAGGAAACGGGTGGTCGGCAGACCGCAGCGCGGGAAAATGGTGCCATCGAAAGGAGACACCATGTCCGTGATCCAATTTTCCGCCTTACCGTCTTCCACCGCGGCCTCCTACCGCGAGGGAGAAGCCGACGCCTATGGCCTCGCCCCGGAGCAACGCGTTTCCGACGGCGACGGCGTTCCCTGCCGTCACTGCCTGCGCTTGGTCGGCGCCGGTGAGCCTTATCTCACGCTGGCACACCGCCCCTTCCCCGAACTCCAGCCCTATGCGGAGACCGGACCGATCTTCCTGCATGCCGAGGCGTGCGAGCGTTACAACGGCGGCGACGCGCTGCCGCCGACACTGCGGCACCCGAGCTACATCCTGCGCGGCTACGGCGACAACGACCGGATCGTCTACGGTTCCGGCGCCGTCGTGCCGCGCGAGGAGATCAGGCAGTATGCCGCCGAGCTTCTCGAACGGGACGATATTGCCTACGTGCATGTCCGGTCGTCCACCAACAACTGCTACCAGTGCCGTATCGACCGGGCGTGAGCGAAAATGCGAACGACCGGCCAGAGACTGGCCGGTCGTGAAGCCTGCAGGATCATCCTGCCATTCTTACGTTACGGAATGTCGGTCGCCAAAGCGCCGGCTTACGTTACGCGACGTTCAGCACCATCTCCGGCGCGTGCATCTCGTAGCCGAGCGCATCCGCGACCGGCCGGTTGGTGATGCGGCCGCGATGTACGTTGAGGCCGTTGCGCAGGTGCCGGTCTTCGGCCAGAGCACGCAGGCCGCGGTCGGCGAGCGCCAGGCCGTGCATGAGCGTGGCGTTGTTCAGCGCCTCGGTCGACGTGACCGGCACGGCGCCGGGCATGTTGGCGACGCAGTAATGTACGACGCCGTCGACTTCGTAGGTCGGATGCGAATGCGTCGTCGCATGCGAGGTCTCGAAGCAGCCGCCCTGGTCGATGGCGACGTCGACGATGACGGCACCCTTCTTCATGCCCGAGAGCATTTCGCGGGTGACGAGCTTCGGCGCGGCGGCGCCCGGGATCAGCACGGCACCGATCACCAGGTCGGCAGCGAAGACGGCCTGTTCGAGGCTGTCGATCGTCGAATAGAGCGTGCGCACGCGGCCGGCGAAGATGTCGTCGAGCTGGCGCAGGCGCGGCAGCGAGCGGTCGATGATGGTGACTTCGGCACCGAGGCCGACCGCCATGCGTGCCGAATGCAGACCGACGACGCCGCCGCCGATGACGGTGACCTTGCCCGGAAGCACGCCCGGAACGCCGCCGAGCAACACGCCGCGGCCGCCGTTCGCCTTCTGCAGCGCGGTGGCGCCCGCCTGGATCGCCAGACGACCGGCAACTTCAGACATCGGAGCGAGCAGCGGCAGGCCGCCGCGCTCGTCGGTCACGGTTTCGTAGGCGACGGCCGTTACACCGGAGTCGAGCAGGCCCTTCGTCTGTTCCGGATCGGGAGCGAGGTGGAGATAGGTATAGAGGATCTGGCCTTCACGCAGCTGCGTCCATTCCGACGGCTGCGGTTCCTTGACCTTCACCACCATGTCGGCACGGGTGAAAACGTCCTTGGCCGAGCCGACAATCTCGGCACCCGCCGCGATATAGGCGCTGTCGTCGGCGCCGATGCCGCCGCCGGCGCCTGTCTCGATCAGCACCTTGTGGCCGTGCGCCACGTATTCACGAACGGCACCGGGGGTCAGGCCGACCCGGTACTCGTGATTCTTGATTTCCTTGGGGCAGCCTACGAGCATTTTCGTTCCTCTCTTGCCGGCGTTTTCGCCTCGGGTGATTTTGACCCCAAATTTGAAACACCGAAGACGCAAAATGTCCTTGCAAATTTCGACTTTGGCCAGCATTAATTTCGCGCATTATTGCACATAATGGCAGATTTATCGAAGGATATTCGAATGCTTGAACTGGACGCGATTGATCTTGCGATTTTGAAAGCGCTTCAGCAAAACGGTCGCATGACCAATGCCGAGCTCGCAGAAAAGGTCGGGCTGAGCGCCTCCGCCTGTTCGCGGCGTCACGACATCCTCGAACGCTCGGGTGTGATCAGCGGCTATCACGCGCGGCTGTCGAACAAGGTACTCGAATACAAGATGATCGCAATCGTGCACATCTCACTTTCGGGTCAGTTCGCAAAAACGCTTTCCGATTTCGAGGCTGCGGTGAAGCGGTGCCCGAACGTCCTCGTCTGTTATCTGATGTCGGGAGAGTACGACTATATTCTTCGCGTCGCGGCCAAGGACCTCGAGGACTACGAGCGCATCCATCGCGACTGGCTGTCGGCCCTGCCGCATGTGGTCAAGATCAACTCCAGCTTTGCGCTCCGCGAGATCATCGACCGGCCGAATGTCGGTCTTTGACATACTTAGCGACAATTTTAGCGACCGAATTCAACGACCGGCAAAGAACTCCTCCTAAGGTTGCGTGTCGAAGGCAATGATCCCGGAGGAACCATGAAGAAGTCCAACCTGAACATGGAAACGCGCCGTTCACCGCGCCAGCGCTGCAGAGTGGACAGCAAGATCAGGTATCTGCAGCAGGAGGCTGCAGCACGGATGGTCGACGTTTCCCGTACCGGGCTTGCGCTCGAACTCGCCACGCCGCTTCATGCCGCCGCAGGCAGCATCGTGCAGATCCAGAACGACCATCTCGGTTTGATCGAGGCGACCGTGCGCTGGCGCAGGGCAAGCCGTCTCGGGGTCGAGGTTCTGCGCACGAGCAATACGCTTGCCCAGATGTCCGCCTATTTCCGGCACTTCCACAAGGAAGTCAGACCCGTCCTCACCCGCTGAACGGCACGTCCATGACATTGCGCATGGCGCCAGCGAAGAAACACGCCCGGCGGATTCGGCGCGATGGCGTCCGTATGCTGCGCCGTTTGTGCGTCGGCGAAAGGTGATGTCCGCAGCTGCCCACAAGCCAGGGGTACAACCGACACACGCCTGTCATTTTCCAGATGCACTTGTGCCCAAACGGCTCTAGTCTTGCCCGTCGCAAGGGCAGCCACCGGAGGAAGACCCCACATGTCCCTGTCTGATCTGCATCCCATTTCCCGACGCAGCCTCCTCGGAGGTTTCGCAGCGACCACAGCCCTCATCGTGCTCCATCCCTTCGCGGCCCGGGCGAACGGTAACCAGGCGCACCTGCGGCTGATGGAAACGACGGACATCCACGTCAACGTGATGCCCTACGACTACTATGCCGACAAGCCGAACGACACGATGGGGCTTGCCCGCACGGCCTCGATCATCGATTCCATCCGCGCCGAGGCGGGGAACTCGATGCTGATCGACAATGGCGACCTGCTGCAGGGCAATCCGATGGGCGATTACATGGCCTATGAAAAGGGCATGAAGGCCGGGGACCTGCATCCGATCATCAAGGCGATGAACGTGCTCGGCTACGACTGCGGTACGCTCGGCAACCACGAGTTCAACTACGGCCTCGACTTCATGTTCAACACGCTGGGCGGCGCGAACTTTCCGATCGTCTGCGCGAACCTCACGAAGGGCATGCTGGCCGAGGATCCGACGAAGGACGACCTCCACTTCAAGCCGTACACCATTCTCGACCGGAAGATCAGAGACGGCGCCGGCAACGAGAACCCGATCCGCATCGGCTTCATCGGCTTCGTCCCGCCGCAGATCATGGTGTGGGACGCCAAGAACCTCGAAGGCCGCGCCCAGACCCGAGACATCGTCGAGGCGGCGCGCGCCTGGATTCCGGTAATGAAGGAGGAAGGCGCCGACCTCATCGTCGCACTTTCCCATTCCGGCATCGACGGGCACGGACAGAGCGAGCGCATGGAGAACGCCTCGCTCTATCTCGCCGGCGTCGCCGGTATCGACGCGGTCTTCACCGGCCACCAGCACCTCGTCTTCCCCGGCCCAAAGACCTGGGACGACGTTCCCGGCGCCGACCCGGTCAAGGGTACGCTGCTCGGCAAGCCGGCGGTGATGGGAGGCTTCTGGGGCTCGCATCTGGGGCTCATCGACCTCCTGCTGGAGAAGGACGGCGCGAGCTGGAAGATCGTCGACTTCACATGCGAGGCGCGACCGATCTACCATCGCGACGACAGCCGGAAGATCATCGCGGACGTGTCCGACAAACCGGAGATCGTCGCCTCCGTCAGTGCCGAGCATGAGGCCACGCTGCAATATGTCCGCACGCCGGTCGGCAAGACCTCGGCGCCGCTCTACTCCTACTTCGCGCTCGTCGCAGACGACCCTTCGGTGCAGATCGTCTCGAATGCGCAGACCTGGTACATCCGCGAAATGCTGAAGGACTCCGAATACAAGGACTATCCGATCCTTTCAGCCGCGGCGCCCTTCAAGGCCGGCGGTCGCGGCGGTCCGGACTACTATACCGACGTCGCCGCCGGCGACATCGCGATCAAGAACGTCGCCGACCTCTATCTCTATCCGAACACGGTGCAGGCGGTGCTGGTGACCGGCGAGCAGGTCAAGAACTGGCTCGAAATGTCGGCCGGGATGTTCAACCAGGTAACACCCGGCGCGAAGGATGCGCCGCTCCTCAATTCGCAGTTCCCGTCCTACAATTTCGACGTCATCGACGGCGTCACCTACCAGATCGACCTCTCGCAGCCGCCGAAATACGACGGCGACGGCAAGGTCATCAATCCGGAGGCCAACCGCATCGTCAACCTGCACTTCGGCGGACAACCGATCGATCCCGGCCGAAAGTTCGTGGTGGCAACCAACAACTATCGTGCCGGCGGCGGCGGCAAGTTCCCGGAAATCGCAGCCGACAAGGTGATCTTCGTCGCTCCGGACACAAACCGCGACGTCATCGTCCGCTACATCGTCGACCAAGGCCAGATCAATCCGTCGGCCGACGGTAACTGGTCCTTCGCCCCGAACCAGGGCGCCACGGCGATCTTCGAGACGGGACCGAAGGGTCGGCAATACGCCAAGGACATCAAGGGCGCGAAGATCGAGGATGCCGGCGACGGAGAGGAAGGGTTCGCACGGTTCCGGCTGATCCTCTGAAGCTCCGGCACGAGACCGGCGGCGGCCTCAGATGCCGCTGTCCGGCCTTCCTTCCGTGCGGTTGCGGCCGGCATTCTTCGCCCGGTAGAGGCGGTTGTCGGCAGCGGCGAGCAGACTGGTGAAGTTCGCGCCGTCCTCCGGTGCCGTCGCGACGCCGATGCTGACGGTAATAGGCTCGCCGCCATGGTCTCGGATCCCCGCGGCGATCTCCTGTCGCATGCGCTCCGAGATCAGCAGGGCGTCGGCGTGATTGGCCTCCGGCAGGACGATGACGAATTCCTCCCCGCCGTAGCGAAACAGCAGGTCGCCGGTGCGGGTGCCGCGATGCAGTTCGTCGGCCACCTCGCGGAGTACGCTGTCCCCGCGGAGATGGCCGAAACGGTCGTTCACCGCCTTGAAATGATCGACGTCGACGATCGCAACACTGAGCGCCTTGCGGCGTTCGGCCGATTCCCGCAGCAGCCGCGGCGCCTCGATCTCCATGCGCCCCCGGTCGAAGGCGCCGGTGAGCACATCGCGCCCGGTCCGGGCCAGCAGGTCCTCGTAGCGCTCGCGAAAGGTCAAGTCGGTGAAGATGTCCCGGATCGGACGGCGCGCGAGCACCATGCCGGGATCACGAAAGAACATCTGATAGAGCGCGAACATCGCCGAATAGAGAAGCGCCGCCGTCATCTTGGCTTTCCAGCCGCCCCAGAACACCGCCGCCGGCGCATCGTAGAGATAGGCGAGCAGGCCGTAGAAACCGACCTGATCGAAGGTGAGCACGAGCACGCTGCTTGCGGCGACCCTGGTGATCGTCGGTCCGGGGAACAGCCGACCGATCCGCTCGTAGAGCAGGATGATCGCAAGCGAATCGATATAGAGAAGTGCCGTTCCCCAGAGCATCAGCAGGCCCATTTCACGGAGAAAAGCCACGTCCGCCGTCTGTCCCGGCGTGAGCGATACCGTGTGGTGGAGCAGCAGGAACTGGGCGATGAGCAGGGTTACGGCGTTGCCGATGAACAGGCCGTAGATCGGCTGGCGAACGGTTGCAGCGTCCTCCTTGATGTAGAGCATCAGGATCATCACCAGCTTGCCCGCGAAGAAGATCGACGAGCCCGGCGAGACGATGCCGATCGGGAGATCGACGTAGAAGACGGCGGCCAGATAGGTCTCGACGAAATGCATGACGCCGAGCGCAGTCAGGAAGACGCCGAGACCGATGCGGTGGCGAAAGTGAAGGAGTGTGGTCAGCAGGGTGAAGTACAACACCGCCTCGACCATGAAGAGCGCAAGATTCGTGCCCTGGTTCATCCCCTTTGCCCCTCTTCTCCGACAACATTCCTTCGGTCGAACCGTGAGGTCGCTACGTAGCCCCTCTCTCCGGTACGCCGAATGCGCCGTGAGTCGCTATACTCCGGGGTAGTCTTGGAATTGAAGTGCGACCCCGCGCAAGCCGCAAAAGGCGAAGAACGTCCAAATCCCTCGACTGTTTTGCGACAAGACCGCCGCCGCGATCAAAGCAGGAATAGACCGAGGGATCGAGCGCCGGCCTTCAGACCGGACGCGACTTGACGCCGTCTGCGAAGAGAGCCGTTCCGTTCTGATCGATGATCTGGCGCGCCTTACGGAAGGTGCATTCGAGAGCATCATCGGCGGAGGTGAAGACATCCGCCCGGATGAAGGTGCGCTCCAGCGTTTCCCCGTCGACCACCTTTTCGATACGGCCGGCCAGGCGATACTGGCTTCCTTCACGGATCGGCGCCGCATGAATGGTGCAGCCGGCATGGGCCTGAGGTTCGGCGGTGGCCGTCGGGGCAGCCTTGTCCTTGGACGCGCCGGAGAAGGCCGAAAAGATGTTCGAGAAAAACGATGCCATGCGTCCTCGTTAGCATATCCGCGCGGCACGAAGAAGGCCCCTGACCACCGAAATGCCGGAATTGGAGCGAGGCTCGTGGCGAACGCGCTCCGGGAGACACCATGATTCGCATCGCCTTGATCGCCCCGATCGTGGTGATCGCCCTCCTCTGGGGCGTGAACACCAGCCTGTTTTCGCGCTTTCCCGAGGGAGAGGCGCCGCGCCTGCTCGCCCATCGCGGACAACACCAGATCTTCGACCGTGAGGGGCTTACCGCCGAAACCTGCACGGCAAGCCGCATCCGTCCGCCCGAACACGCATTCCTCGAAAATACCGTTCCTTCCATGCGCACCGCCTTCGAGGCCGGCGCGGCCGTGGTCGAGCTCGACGTGCACCTGACGCCCGACCGCGCCTTCGCCGTCTTCCACGACTGGACGCTCGACTGCCGAACCGAGGCGAACGGGGTCACCGAGGAAACGCCGATGACGCGGCTCAAGCAGTTGGACATCGGCTACGGCTACACCGCGGATGGCGGCAGAACCTTTCCCTTCCGTGGCCGTGGGATCGGCATGATGCCGACACTGACCGGTGTTCTCGATGCACTGCCGGAGGGCCGTTTTCTCGTGAATTTCAAGAGCCGCCGTGCCGAAGAGGGCGAGGCTCTCGCCCGACTGCTAACGTCGCACCCCGCCTATCGCGAGGCCGTTTTTGCAGTCTACGGCGGCGGCGAACCGACCGAGGCCGCCATTGCGGCGGTGCCGGGCCTCAAGGGCTACACGGCGCGGAGCGCCAAGGACTGCCTGCTCGGCTACCTCGCACTCGGCTGGAGCGGCTACGTGCCCGAGGCTTGCCGCAATACGCTCGTGCCCGTGCCGGTCAATTACGCCTTCTTGCTGTGGGGCTGGCCGGAGAAATTCTACAACCGCATGCAGGCGGCCGGCTCCGACGTCATCCTGCTCGGCGCCTACGAGAAAGGCGATACCGGCAGCGCCGGCATCGATGACGTCGCGACGTGGCGCATGGTGCCCGCCGGCTTTCCGGGCTTCATCTGGACCAACCGGATCGAAAAGGCCCGGACCTACGCTGAGGAAAGCGGCTTCTGTGCAAAGTCCGGCGAAGGCGGGGCCTGCCGTTTCGGCGCCCTGCCCCCTTCCGCAGTCAGATGATGAGGTTCGCGAGAATCTCGTTCTCGGTGATGTCCTCGAAGCCCAGCCCCGCCCCTTCGAAGCGGCCGACGAGCTCCTGGAAGTTCCGCCGGTCCTTCGTCTCGATGCCGATCAGGATGGAGCCGAAATTGCGCGCCGACTTCTTCAGGTATTCGAAGCGGGCAATGTCGTCGTCGGGTCCGAGCAGGTTCAGGAAATCGCGCAGGGCGCCGGGACGCTGCGGCAGCCGCAGGATGAAGTACTTCTTCAGTCCCGCATAGCGCATCGCCCGCTCCTTGACGTCCGGCAGGCGTTCGAAGTCGAAATTGCCGCCGGTGACGATCGCCACCACGGTCTTGCCCGCGATCGCCTCCCGCGGCAACAGTTCGAGGGCCGCGATCGACAGCGCGCCGGCTGGTTCGAGAACCACGCCTTCGATGTTCAGCATATCGGTGATCGTGACGCAGATGGCATTTTCCGGCACCACCCGCACCTGTTCGGGAGCAAAGTGCCTCAGCGCCGCAAAATTGAGATCACCGATGCGGGCGACCGCCGCGCCGTCGACGAAATTGTCGACCCTGGCGAGTGTTACGACCTCACCGGCTTCGAGGCTCTTCCTGAGGCTCGGCGCTCCGGCAGGCTCCGCAAGCAGAAAGGCCTCCGTCGGCAGGGTATCGGAAAGGTAGCCGGTAATCCCCGACGACAGACCACCGCCGCCGACCGGAATGGCGACGAGATCGAGTGCTTCGCCTTCCGGCAATTGCTCCTCGATCTCGGCGGCGACCGTCGCCTGCCCCTCGATGATGTCGGCGTCGTCGAACGGTGGCACCATGTGGCCACCGATCGCCTCCACATGTTCGCGGGCCGCCGCATAGCACTGGTCGAAGATATCGCCGAAGAGGCGGATGGTGATGAACTCGCCGCCGAAGATTCGGGTCTTGTCGATCTTCTGCTGCGGCGTCGTCACGGGCATGAAGACGACGCCCGGCACACCGAAATGGCGGCAGACGAACGCAAAGCCCTGGGCATGATTGCCGGCCGACGCGCAGACGAAGGTGGTCTTGCCACCGCCTGCGGCGATCACCTTCCGGAAGAAATTGAAGGCGCCGCGAATCTTGTAGGAGCGGACCGGCGTCAGGTCTTCCCGCTTCAGGTAGACCTTCGCCCCGAGCCTCGCGCTCAGGTGCTCGTTGAACTGCAGGGGAGTTGCCGGGAAGATCTCCCGCATGGCTTCTGCGGCCGCCCGCACGTCATTGCGCGTCACGTCATCCATCCATTGAAAAATTACACTTCTCCCGCTATGGCATATGGCCATTGCGGAGACAAAGGTTCTTTCCGCGGCACCGCGAACGGGAGCCCTCATTGAACGCAAGCCTTTTCCGCTTCTCGATATACATCGCCGCCATCTGCGGTCTCTATCTTGCAACGGCGATGCTCATCCCCGCCATGGTGGACCTCTATTACGGTCATGCGGACTGGCAGGTTTTTGCGCTCTGCTCCTTCATGGTCGGCGGTCTCTCGCTGATGACGGCGATGGCAACGCGCTGTCCACCGCCGGTCTTCACCAAGCGGCTGGGCTTCCTGCTGGTCAACCTGCTCTGGACCGTCTTTTCGGTGGTCGGCGCACTGCCGATCCTGTTGTCCGGGCAGGTCACCGGCTTTGCGCAGGCGCTGTTCGAATCAGTGTCGGCGGTGACGACCACCGGTTCCACTGTCATGGTCGGGCTCGATCACATGCCGCCCGGCCTGCTGGTGTGGCGGTCGCTGCTGCAATGGCTCGGCGGCATCGGCATCGTCGCCCTGGGCCTGTTCGTGCTGCCGTTCCTGCGGGTCGGCGGCATGTCTTTCTTCAAGATGGAATCCTCCGATATCGCCGACAAGCCGTTCGCGCGCCTCGCGAGCTTTACCCGCGCCTTCTTCGCGATCTATCTCGGCATAACGCTGCTCTGCACCATCGCCTACGACTTCGCCGGGATGAGCCACTTCGACGCGATAAACCATGCGCTGACCACCGTCGCCACCGGCGGGTTCTCCACCCACGATGCCTCGTTCGCCTATTTCAGAAGCGGTCTCCTGCTGTGGATTTCGACATTCTTCATGACCGTCTGCAGTCTGCCCTTCTCGATCCTGATCGTGTTCATCGTGCGGGGGCGGCTCGATGCGCTGCGCGACCCGCAGATCGGCGTCTTCATTGCCTATCTTGGCGTCTTCTCCGTCGCGACCGCGGTCTACAACCACCTTGTGAACGAAGTGGAATTCGCTTCGGCCCTCACCCACTCCTTCTTCAACTTCTCGTCCGTACTCTCGACGACGGGCTATGCCAGCCAAGATTATACGCTCTGGGGACCATTCGTGGTGATGGCCGCCTTCTTCGCGACGTTCATGGGCGGATGTTCGGGCTCGACAGCCGGCGGCATCAAGTCTTACCGCTTCGTCATACTCGCCAATATCGTGACGATCGGTCTGCGAAAGCTCGTCTACCCCAACGCCGTCTACTCCGTCCGCTACGGCAGCCAGACGGTGGATGTCGACACCCAACGCACGGTCTTCCTCTTCTTCAGCGCCTATCTGTTCCTGTGGGTCGTCGGCTCCTTGGCGATGAGTGCATTCGGATACGACCTCCTGACATCGACGTCCTCGGTGATCACCGCGCTCTCCAACGTCGGCCCGGGCGTCGGCGAGATCGTCGGCCCCGCTGGCAACTTCTCGACGTTGAGCGAGTCCGCCTTGTATGTCCTGTCGCTGATGATGCTGCTTGGTCGTCTCGAGGTGCTGACCGTCCTGGTTCTGCTGATGCCGATGTTCTGGCGCACCTGAAGACAGCCTCTTGACGGGCCGCTCTTTTGGAAGAACTCTCGACATCATCGGGGACGGGAGGACTTTTCAAATGTCAATTCTTTGCCGCGGGAACCGCTATCGGTTCCGCCGCACCTGCGGCGTTCTTTGCGCACTACTGCTCGCAGGTTTCCAGGCGGAAGCCGGCCCGCTGGCCGACGCGGCAAAAGCGGCGGAAGAGAAAGCGGCCTCCGGCGACGTGGTCGGGGCTTACGAGGCGCTGGCCGAAGCGACTGCCGATTTCGCCATGACGCTTCCCTTTACGGTCAAGAAGGCGGTGTTCGTCACCGGAAAGCCGACTGCCTACGGCGCCTACAACGAGAGGACCGATTCGGTCTTCAAGACTGGTGAACCGCTCGTCACCTATGTCGAACTCCTCGGCCTCGACTGGAAACCCGTCGAAGACGGCAGGCGTCAGGCCAATTTCACGGTCGACCTTGCGATCACCGACACCTCCGGGCAGACGCTCGCATCGCAGGAGAATTTCGGCGATTTCACCTTTACCGGCTTCATACGGAACCAGGAAATATTCACACATCTGACGCTGGACGTGACCGGCGCCGACCCTGGCGACTACGTGCTGCACTATTCGATCAAGGATACGGTCGGCGGCACCACGGCCGAGGTGGAACAACCCTTCACGCTCGCTGCGCAATAGAAGACCGAGGCCGCTTGCCTGTTGGTGCGGACGACGGGGGACCGGATGGAGCCGCCTTAGACACTGATATCATTGAGCTATTTCGAACGCTCTGATGTCGCTTTGTAGCGATCTTTGTAGCGGCTTTCAAGGTGGTTCGTTCCGTTGCAGCTGCAGCGATCTCTAAGACGAGTCGGGAGGCGCTCCGCCAGACCGCCAGTCCCACCGTCGTCATCCTACTAACTCCACCCAAGTGATAACGACAGAGAGTCGCTGATCGGTGCCAGCTCGCGTAACTTCTTGTTGCGGACGCGGGATTTTCGTTTCTTATTGGCGTTAAATTACTAGGAAAGCATCATGTCAAACCTACCTACGGAAACCGTCGAGACCCATCCAGAAGTCGACGATGAGTATGAGATTGCTCTACAGGACGATGTGCTTGACGAAACCCTTCTTGAAGGCCCCTCCAATGTCACCTTTTCGATCACCAGTTACGGTGCTGATTATACCGTCGATACGATAATCGCGCGGTTGAAATCCGATGCCTTCTTCGTTCCACCGTTTCAGCGCCGATTTGTTTGGTCTCAGCGGCACGCGTCAAGGTTCATAGAGTCGTTGCTGCTGGGCCTGCCGGTCCCCGGCATCTTTCTCTACAAAGACCCAGCCACCAATCGGCACTCCGTCGTCGACGGTCAGCAGCGCCTGCGAACGCTGCAGTACTTCTACAGCGGCCTGTTCGGAGAGAAAAAGTTTCGTCTAATGGGTGTGAGAGACGAGTGGGCGGGCAAGACATACGACGAGCTTCTTCCATCGGAGCGCCTTAAGCTTGATGACTCCGTCGTCCATGCTACGATTTTTCAACAGGACGAACCTAAGGACACTCACAAGAGCCTGTATTTCGTGTTTGAGCGGATCAACTCAGGCGGCATCCGGCTATCACCACAAGAAATTCGCAACTGTGTGAACGACGGTAAGCTCCTTGAGATGATCAGGGATGCCAACAAAGATGAAAACTGGAGGAACCTTTTTGGATCAACGAACACGCGCCTCAAGGACGAGGAGTTAGTCCTGCGGTTCATGGCAATGATCGAAAGAAGCTCCGAGTATAGTAGACCTATGAGGGACTTCCTGAACAGCTTCACGGCCGATTTTCAGAATGCGGTGCCTGAAAAATTGGCGGAGTTGGCACGGCTGTTCAAGGACGCTGCGGCACTTATCTGGAAGGCAAAGGGCAAACGGGCCTTTAGACCGAGCGGAGCATTGAACGCGGCTGTGTTCGAGGGGGTGATGTTTGGACTGGCAAAACGTCTCCAGAGCAACCAATCTGCGCCTAACTTGGATGCCGTAGCCAAAGCATACGATGCCCTATTAGCGAGATCGGATTTTCTACGCGCGTGCGAACGCGCAACGGCAGATGATGAAACCGTCAAGCTTAGGCAGTCGCTGGCTGTTGCGGAGTTTGCGAGCGTTTAATGGCCTTCGAAGTGGAGCAGCGTTTTGCTGCGTTGGAGCGGTTGGTCAATAAGGCGAACCAGAAGGGCCTTGAGGAAGAGGAGGCATCGTATTTGAGCCGCCTCGGGAGTGTCCTCGTCTGCGGGAACATCGAGCGTTGCGTTGAGACGCTTCTTGTTAACCGTGTTTCGGCTCACTCCTCGAAGCAGGCCTCAGCATTTTTGAAAGCGTTCTTCAAGAAAGGTGTCAACTACGACGCCGAAGCGATTTGTCAGTTGCTGTATAAGTTCGACAGCGAATGGGGGCACCGCTTCGAGAAAGCACTGCCCCAAAACGTTCGAGAGAGTGTGTCTTCATGTTACTCGGTTCGCAACTCGGTAGCGCACGGAGGTGGCGGCTCGCTCGGACCTAGAACGCTCAAACAGTACTATGATGCGAGCTTCGCGCTAGTTGCTGAACTCGAGAAGGCCATTAGGTAGTGATGCGACGGTTGCGCTGGCAGTTGAAAAAGCATCATCGCCCCACGACGAACAAAGCCGTGATTATTCTGCCCGAAGTGCCCTGAAGACGCTTGAGCGGCTGATACCTAATTCCACAATTATTTGCTCCACAGTCTTCCCCCCGGCCTTCATTCGCCTCACTTCATCAGCCTTTCGCATGGCGGTGGGTGCGCGACCTTTGTACTTCCCATCTTCCTTCGCCTTCGCGATCCCTTCCCTCTGACGCTCCAGCATGATGTCCCTTTCGAACTCAGCGATGGAGCCGAGGAGGTTCATCATCAGCTTGCCTGTCGGAGTGGAGGTATCAATCCCAAGTGCCAGGACTTTCAGTGTCACGCCCTTGGACTGGAGCGCATCCCGCAACCTGACCAGATCGGCCATCGATCGCGCCAAGCGGTCAAGCTTGGTGACGACGAAGACGTCTCCCTCACGAACGTAATCAAGCGCCCGCTCCAGCTCGGGTCTGGTCTTATCGACCGAGGACACCTGCTCCTGAAAAATCTTCTCGCAGCCGGCAGCGGTCAGGTCTCTGAGCTGGGCGTCGAGGCCATAGGTCTGATCGAGTGTGGAGGTGCGGGCGTAGCCGATAACGGTGGAAGGCACATTGGTCTCCTGAGGGTCAAAAGGTTCTAAGACCTTGTGACACTAAACGTGCCAAAAAGCAATACCCACTTATGTGACACCATTGTTCTAAGTTTTCAGGAGAGTCACTAGAGCCTGCTCTATTGGCACTCAACCTCCATTGATCCTGTGATCAGATGTACACGCCACTTGTCGGGCTGCCTCCGGTTGATTAGGCAGAGATGGAAATCAGAATGAGGAGTGTAGTGTGTTCATCTCGCTTGAACAAATAGGTGCCGCAACGTCTCGCATTCCGTTCACTGATACGGAGCTTCAAGCCTTAATCGAAGGCGTGAAAGTCCGTCGTGGAAAAGGTACCGACCTGTGCATTGGCCAACCATACGGAACGACCACACGCGAAGAGATCAGGGAAATGGCGAGCGACGGCGTCGTTATGCTCCACTCACCCGAACAGTTGGAAACAAAGTTCTTGTTCGCGAAGTGCAATGCCGGTCGGTCGTTCTTCGGGCGGCAAAAGTGCGTCTACGCTTCCTATATATCCGACCTCCACAGCGACGAATGGACAGTCGGTCCGGTCTTCAAGATGTGGGCAGTGGCCGTGACTTCAATCGGCAACATCTATCGCTCCCAAGGGTATCGGTGAGCGCTTCTCAGGCGCATTCTGACACTGACCCTCGACACGGTCTTTCGTCCACGTGTCGAGGGCCTTAACCCTGCTTCAGTTTGCCTTGTCGCGGAAAGATGCAATGAGCTTCCGCAGGAACGCGTCACCTTCGTCAGTGAGATATAGCATTGTGTTGCGGGCGTCTGTCGGGTCGCGCCGCTGGACGACGAAGTTCAACCCTGGCTTCCCGTGCCTGTCGATAGCGGTGAGCGCGGTCACGTTTCGCGATACCCCCGCCTGGCTGATGTCGACAAGGCCGATCAGGTCACGCTGACCAATACCGGGCTTCATCGCGATGAGCAGGAAGACCGAGGCCAAGTGAAGCGGCATATCTGGTTTCATTTCGCGGAGGGTCTCTACAAAACGGAACATGTGAAACAGTTCCGCACCCAGCTGACTTTGCTTCCTTGCAGAATAGGTCGACACGGCAATCTCCTCTTTTCCCCATCGTTTACAGTCACTTATCGGGTCGTCAAGAGTCCCGATCAACGTCTTCTCTGACCCGATAGGGGCACCGGGGGGATAGTGGATTTCTCTATATCTGATGTGCCCTCTCGGATTTTTTCTCCGAACATTTCGGGCAGCCGCTAGCCTTTCGACGCGGTCCATCGGACGGTCTCCTTCAGTGTATGTGGTGAGGTTGGATTTGGACGCCCCCAGCAATCGCCGGGAGCATCGGGGGTATCTAGGTCAGTCCTTCAGTTCCCTCTGCGGGAGGCTAGACGCCATCCAGTTGAAGAACCACTGGGCTGCGATCACACGCTGTCCGGGGAGAGCCTGCGTCAGGCTTCGAAAGTCAGTGGCCGAATAATCGTCGCCACCAATCGCTGTGGTGATCCCTTGAACCGCGTTACCGGCGGTCTTGAGGAGGTCGCCCGTGGGATTGGCGAAGATGCTCGACAAGTCCGTCTTGAGGCCACTGGAGCGGTAATCGAACAGAGGTTCCCCGACCATCAGAGAAAGCGGCACATCGACAGCCATCGGCAGCAACGACGACTCCGAGCTGCGCTGAAAGCCAGCCAGCCCGAGGTTCGTCAGGGACAGCCTCTCTCGCAGCTTCTTGTCCCTGTTCGGGTCACCGAGGAGGTTGAGATGCTGCTGGCCTGCATAGACCAGAGAGCCGAGGAACGTGGCAGACATGAAGCCCATGAAGGCTGGCATGTCGTGCATGTTGATCCCCTGCATCAATGCCCGCGTCCAAGCACCAACGGCGAAGGAGCGGAACTGCATGATGGTTGCGCCAAGCGGGCTTTGCATCCACTTGAACACCTGCCCGACATCGTTCTCAAGGATCATGTTGCGGGAGGCTCGGTACATGGCGCTCTCGAAAGCAGCCACGGCCTTTCCGTCCCAGTTCTTGATCCCCAGAGCCTCCAGCTTCGACCCCTTCTCCACACCACCCTTGAAGGTGGCATGCTTGCGGATGTTGTCGAAGATCGCCTCAACGTCAGCATCAGCGAGGCCGAGGAGCTTCATCCGGTCCATGTCGATCTTGTCACCGAACTTCGCCATGTTGACGAACTTGACGGCGAACGCCCGGGAGGCCCAGCGCTGGAAGACAGCATTGATCGGTGCCATACCTGAGGCGAACGTGATGCCACGGTTTAGCGCATGAAGCTTCGGCTCAACGGCATTGATCACCCTCCCTACGCGGCTCGTCGACTGAAAGTTCAGGGGAACCCCGAGGTCATCCTGATGGACGAAGAAGCGGCTGGTCACGTGGTCAGAGCCGAAGGCCCCGATACCGTCCAGTTCATCGGCCAGGAGGTCGGACATCTTGCCCGTCCTGGCTGCTTCGATGATCTGCCGGAAGGAGGGCATCCCGGCGTAGAACGCCTTGATCCCGCTCTGTGAGGCAACACGCCCGATCTCGGGTATCTGCGAGAAACCGACCTGACCCATGAGACGGGCGAAGTTGAAGTCTCGCATCACGCGGAGGAAGCGCGCCCAGTCGCTCGTCTGGTTGTAGTTCGGGATGCCTGCGATGGCGTTGTAGGCATAGCGCAGGTTCGTTAGGTCGTCTTCAAGACCACCAACATTCCCCCGCTTCACCTCCTCGTTGGCGACACCCTTCACCTGTTCCAGCAGCGTCTCGAAGTCCGAGGAGCTGCGGATGCCATCCACCAGCCACTTCCCCTCCTCGGTGGGATGGGGGATTTTCATGCGGGCCAGAGCGATCTGACCGGACATGTTGCGATTGTAGATGTGCATCAGGACGTTGGCGTCATTGACGTAGAAGTCCTTGATCGAGACCTCCTGCGGGATGCCGTTGCGGTCCCTGATGGTCAGCGAGTGGTTCTCGTCGAGGAGGACGCGATGCTTCAGCCGGGAGCTGCCACCTGCGTCCACTTCTTTCGAGCTGGACTTCGTCAGCATGCCGATGGCATCTTCGATCTCGGCATCGGAGAACGAACCCGCGTCGATCAGGAAGGCCTTGAAGTCATCCAGATCATCACCGGAGATCGCCCTCGCCGCAGCCAGCTCCTGACCGGCAGCGAGCTTGCCCATACGGTCGACCATCGCGTAGCCCATCTTGCGGGCCAGAACATCGTCGATCTCGGGCTGGGACTTCTTGATCGACTGGTAGAACAGCTCGGTCAGTCCATCCCTTCCGGCCTTACCGGTGCGGTCATAGCTGAACCGGTGGATCAGGCTGCGGGCGTTCTCAAGGTGCGGGATGCGCGGGACGTAGCCGTCCACTCCCATCTCGGAGCGTGTGATCCCCTCTTCTCTGGCCTTCTTCCACCAGTCCTTCATGATGCGGTCGAACTCGGCACCGGCTGCCTTGACCTCCGGGTCGAAGGCGTCCTTTTCGATACCCTTCGCCCGCTGCCATGCGGTGACCTGTTCGGAGAACTTGCGCTGCTCCTCACCGGCATTCCAAAGTCTGATGCCCTTCCGCTTGCGGTACTTGTCCCACTGGTCGCCATAGGTCTTGGACCACTGGAACGTCGCCACCTTGTTGAGACGACGCTGGGTCTCCGAGGCTGAAATCACCGTGATCTTTCCCTTGCGATTACCGGCAGCGTTCTCGACGAGGTAGTTTCCGAGACCACGAACCATCGGGTTCTTGGACTTCATGAACTGGGCCGAGAGGTCGAAGCGAACGCGCCCCATGACCAGCTCGAAGTTCTTGTCCACCTTCCGCCAGAGCGAGGCGTTATCGAGGTCGTCCGTGCGGTAGGTTGGGTCACGCATGGCCTGCGCAGCACCAACAGAGGAACCGTCAGGAGCCACGCTGTCGATGGCCTCACGCTGCATCTGACGACCGATGTTGTCGATCTGGGAGTTCTCCGCAGCGAGGATCGTGTTGCCCTTGCGGAAGGCAGAGAAGGCACCACCCATGACGATGCCTGTCCCGATGCTGTACTTCAGGTCGGACGCCCGCATCGTCGGGTTCGTCATCACCAGCGGGATGTCGGTGGCCAGGTTCCCCACGGCACCTTCAACAGCACCGAGAGCGACCGTGCCGATCTTCCCGAAGCGGGCAGCCAAGGCAGCCGGAAGGCCGAAGCCTCCGGTCGCAGCACCGATTGCCGCAGTGGCCGCGATAGCGCCGGGATCAAGAAACGAAGCGCCGATCTGGAGAGCAACACCGGTAGCCCCCATGGAGGCCAGCTTCTGGTCGGTTTCGAGCTGGGCCATCAGGCGGTCCCGAATAGCGACTGCATGTTCCTCCGACACGGCACCGACGAACTCGTCGAGGTACTGGTCAGGGACACCGTCACCAAGCTCCTTCAGCAGCTCGGGGCTGAGTTTGAAGTCAGGGTCAGGGGTCTGGTAACCGAGCGCCTTGAACGGGGCAGCCACCGACCACGTGTTCTGGATCGCGAGCTTTGCACCCTCCAGCAGGCCGGGAGTGTTGGCCTCACGCTCGGCTTCAGCGGCCCGGTCAGCTTCGCGCTGCTGGTGGTCGTTGAGGAAGCGGTTGGTGTCGATCTCCCCCTGCGTGATTGGTGCCACCTCAGGGTTCAGCGTATCGGCCACCGTGAAGGGACTGTCGGTGCTCAGGGAGTTGGTGTGAGCGCCACCGGAGACAAGCGCCGGTCCTTGCACACCGTTGATCTTGGCGTCCCACAGCTTGGCGAACTCGCCAGCGGTGATCGAGCCAGCCATAGCTCGCTTGTCACCCGGGAGGTTCAGGGCAACAGCCTTCGAGCCGACCACTTCGGCAGCCAGACGGTTTGGATCGCGGAGGATGTTGATGGCCCCGCCGAGGCCCTGCTGATGGGCGAGGTAGATTTCCCCCGGCGTCGGGTCACGACCGAGCGACTGCTTCAGACCGTTCATGTTGTCGCGGATGAAGCGGGCACCTGCATCGGCATTGGCGTAGGCATCGTACTTGTTCTTCCCGTTGCCGTAGCTCTTCCAAGTGCTGTCGATGAACTGGAACAGTCCACCCGCAGACGACTTGGGGTTCTGGGCGCGGGGATCGAGGCGACTCTCGATGGTGGCAATCCGAATGGCGACATCGGGGTCCACGCCATAGCGGCGAGCGGCATCACTGATGATGGTCTTGATTTCCATCGCGGTTGGTCCTGTCGTGCTTGTGGTGATGAGGGGCGTTGTGTGGGGGCGACGAAAAACCCTCCCGCCGATCTTGCGAACGACGAGAGGGCTTGAGGGTCACCACACCCACGAGGAGGGAGGCCATCCTGAGGACAGGACAGCCAGCACCGCACTCTCAGTGGTGGAGTGTCTACGTCAGACTGTGCGGGGATTGGGTGGTGAGCATGGTCGTTAGAAGGACCATGAGAGCGACCATTTAGGTTTAACCTGAAGGTCTGATTATCGAGGATTTGCAGGGGAAGGTGTTGGTGTACTAAGGATCACTGTCACCATCACTCCCAGATAAAGATTTCTCCGAGAGTACCCCTGAATGATCAGGTTCCGCCTCTCCTCCCCTTTATCTGGTCTTCTTCCCTCCGGGGTCTTTCCTTAAGTGAGTGGTAATTCAACAGATTGATAATGCTTCGCAATTTATCGGACCAAACTGGGGTCGCAACTCCGGGGCGCTTCGACACGAGATTGTCGACCGAGACTGGACCTTCCAGCTCCCTAGCCCTCTGCTCCGCCGCGAGGCGGCGCTCGTACTCATCAGCGGCCACGCGAAGAGCCTCGGGGTAGTTCTGGGGAATACGCACCGCAGCCTCCTGCTGCTGGCGCTTCAGCTCTGCTTCCATCGCATTGAACTGCTCGATGTAACGGAGCTTGAACTGCAATGCCTTCTTGCCGGTGAAGCCCATCGCGAGAAGCGTGAAGCCATCACGGGTCATGTCGAACGAGCGGTAGGTCTGGCCGTTCTGTTCGTGGACGTAGGGGGTTTCCTCAAAATTGAGGACACCCTGTTCAAGCAGGTTCTCAATGTCTCTGACCACGTTGTCGTGGCGCTTGCAGAAGTAGACCGCTACGTCCCGGCTGTTGGCGACGACTGCGTTGTTCTTGATGGTGACGATGGGGGTGGTTTCGTTGGTCATTTCTACGATCCTGTCATGCGCCTGCTCGGGTCGCGATTTGCGTTTGCTTAAGTGAGGGGTAATCCCATCAGCCCCAGTTCAGGGCGAAGGCACGGGCGATGTTCGGGTAGGTGTAGGAGCGCTCTTTCCAGCGGTCCTCGGAGGGCGACAGGCGGTTCTGTCCGCTGTCTGTCTGGTTGCTCCAGCGCTCGACGAGCTTGCCTTTGTGGTGCACCAGTCTGCCCGGGAAGCGGGCTGCAGGATCGACCTTCAACGGGGCCAGGTTCTTCAGCCAGAGGCCGGTCCTCTTACTGGCGTCTTCGCCAAACTCGTAGGGTTGGATGTACTGGTCAGCCGGTCTGATGCAGGTCGAGATGCAGCTCACCGGGTTCTCGATGGCGATCTTCTCGATTGGCGCATCCATCAGCAGATGGACGAAATCGAGAGCCTCTTCGGTCAGCTCGGCGCGGGGGCGTCCGTAGAGCGCCGGGAAGCCCAGAGGGCACCCGACCCGCCCCCGCAAGCCTGAAGCCCCTCCACGACCGTCTCTGAGTCAAAGAGGGGCTAGTCGCCATCAGGCGCGAGACTGTTTCTCCAGAACCCAATTCCCCCACGAACCGTCAGCCCGTTCAAAGCTGAAGTTGCGATCATAGGCGAACTGGTATGGTCCGGCGTTGACGTAAATCGCTCTGGGCAGCCGAGAAGCGATTTCAAAGGTGAAGCCAAGAACGGTGAAAGAGAATTGCATTGCTGTCTCCTGAAGCGTGATTGCGAAGCGTTCCGGCCAGAACGACAACGTTAGACTCTGATCACGTCGCACAGGTCAAGGGATTTTTATTAGCAAAATCAATTATTTGCACTTACGCGTGGATACATCCTTGTTTCTCAGGCCCTGTAGAGGCCGTGCTCACCGCTCGAATTTCGACATCAAGCCGAACCTTCGCCTTCCGCTGCATGACCTCAATAGCGCGAAGGACCAGTTCGTCTTCGCTCATCTCCCCGGTCTTCACCTTCTCCTCACCCGGGATGTAGCCACCGTCCTTGCGGATCGCGGGGAGGACTTCGCGGGTGACCCAGTCTTGGAACTTACGGGCCTCCGGTTTGTCGGAGCGCATGATCAGCTTGTAGAGACCGCTCTCGGAGATGATGTTCGGAAGGCGACCGGACAAACCTAAGTCTGTCTTAGCTTTCTCATCGGCATCGAGCGGAAGGATCGCCACGCTAGGGTTGGACAACCCGAGAACCCGGCAGACATCAGTCGCAAGGAACCACGGATTGCCATCGATGTCGACGACACGGACGGAGTTGGAGAGGTAGTTGAAGGTAGTGAGTTTGGTCATTTCTACGATCCTGTCATGCGCCCTCTGAGGGTGCGCGATTTCAGGGAGCAGAGATCAAGAGTTGTGGTGCGCCGTACGACCATCTATTCTGGAACCAGAACCAGAGAGGACCGCATGGCCACCGACAACGAAGCAAGGAATGACCGTCACGCCCGATTGGAGCAGGCATCGATCGATGCCGCCCATGAGGGGCTGAAGGCCCTGCTGCTTCTCAATGGTGGTGCCAGCATCGCCGTACTGGGCTTTCTCGCCACCACCCTGAAAGATGCGACGGAAGGCGGCTTTCAGGCCCTGATCGCGGGCATGCTGGATTCACTGGTTTGGTTTGCAGTTGGGTCGGGTCTTGCGGTTTTCACGTCCTTTTGCGCATACTTGAGCAACCAAGCATATGCCACCTCGCTGTTGCAGCCGCAGGTTAGCTGGCTGCGGGGAACCGTTTGGAATCGTGTTGGTCTGGCAGCTGCGCTGTCGTCACTCGGTGCTTTCGCCTACGGAACAGTCACCATCGCGCAGACGGTTCCATTCTAACATGACCTCCCGCTTCATCGATTATGACCTGATGATGGGTCTCCTGAGGGTCTACGGCAGAGCTAGTCGCTCCCTTCATATTGGCAACGTGCTAGGCCGGCCCCACGGTACGGGTGACCTTGAACACGAACTGCAGGCAGGGGACTTCACCGTTGATGAGAGAGCGCAAGCGTATCGATGGGCTGACGAGTTGGAAGTCGCAGGCCTCATCGTGGGCACCTACTCCGACCTCTCAAGCCCTCGCGATTGGCGCGTCATAACCGAAGCTGGCCGAGAAGCGTTGGCGCGTGGGGCGATTGACGAACTGGACGCCGCGCTCAGTGCGCTGTCTCCGCAGTTCCTCGAAATGCGCCTTGGCGCTTGGCGGGCAGCAAGCTCAACATTGCCCGATACGCAGAGACAAGCCGCGCATTCGGGGAGAGAGCTGGTAAATCAGGTGCTACGCGCTGTGGCACCGGATGAAGAGGTCGTAGCTCAACCGCATTATCAACGGAGACCTGACGGGAAAATCACCAGACGGGATCGGTACAAGTTGGCAGTTAGCAAGAGAGCGCGAGGCTCGTCCGACAGTGATGTAGCCGTTCTTGAGAAGGCTATCGAGTTGATGGAGGCTCAGCGCACGAAACTGGATGGCCTCGCACATAGTCGAGACCCGATCGTGGTGCAGACAGTTCACGATGCGCTCCAAACCATCGATATGGTTCTCAGGCTGCTTCGCCTCTGAGCGTGTGCGTCAACCGATAAGGTACGTTCAGCGCTGCGACACGCCATCCTGCTAAGTCAATCGAGAACATAGCGGGGGAACTTCTTCAGCTCTTCCGCCATGTCTTCCAGCGTCGGCGTCTCATAGATGTCACCCACATCATCTGACTCGTGTCCGCAGAACGCGAACCTGAAGCGCTTCTCCATCCCGTGCCTTGCTGCCATCCGCTTGAATGTGTGACGCCACGCGTGATTGGGGCTGATGTCGGGATCATCAACTTTCACTGTATTGCGCACCCACTCCGCCAGCTTGTTGCGGGCGATGACGTAAGGCTCGCGCACTGGCCTTGTAGGGTCGCTGCTCGCTGCCCTCTTGTCCTTTGGGTCGTAGAATAGCGGTCCCTCGTCGGCGGATCGAACGAAGTCGAGAAATCCCATCTCGATCAGGTGCTCATGAATAGGCACCTTCCGGAATGATGCCCCTTTCACGGTGCCATCTTCCGGGGTGATGTCGATCACCCAGATAGCACCCTCCCGGCGAACGCTGGTTCCCTTCAACTGCGTCATCTCTCCTGGACGTGCCCCAGTGTAAGCGCATAGCCACGGCACCCATCGACGTGCTGCGGCTTTCTGTGTCTTCAGGCGACCCGTCACAGGCTCCAGTGAGGCAGTCAGGATTTTCTTCCACTCGTCGTCGGTGAATGCTCGTTCCCGACGCTTTACCTTCTTAGCTGTAGCTACGCGAATGCCAGCAAACGGGTTCTCGGTGACCTTCCTGTTTTCCTTTAGCCAGTTGAAGATGGTGACCGCTGCCGTGATCCAGATGTCATTGGCAACCTGTCCAGATCGCTTCTCGGTAACCAACGTGTCCTTCCACTCGACCGCATCGTCAGGCGTGATGGTGGCAACGTCCTTCTTTTCAAAGTACGTGTTTAGGCCGAGGAATACGCCCCTCCAGCGGTCTACCGTAGCCGAGGCTGGCTGACGTTCCTTCACCCACGCTTCGAATGCTTGCCAGCAATCCAGACCCGCCAGCTTCTGGCCTCTCGCGGGTGCGTGAATCGGTGCCGGAGCGAAACGTGCCAGCCTCTCGTCAGGCGAATAATCCCCTCCAGCGCGACGACGAAGAAGACCGAAAGCAGTCGGCAACTCAGCTTCAAGTGCAGCTAGGAAAGCGCTCCGCGTGTCGCTGTCGAGTTTGGGGGCATGTCCAGCAAGGAATGTCTCCACGCTGCCCATCTCGACCAGTTTCGCGTGGATGTGTCGTTTGGCTGCCGCGCCAATCGTCTCACGATTGTCACCGGGAAAGCCGATATTGAAACGGCCATAGACGTCCGCCAGCATCTCGTCCCGAGCGTCCCAGTCCTCAGGCTGCCCCGGCCTATCACTGTGCTGTTCAATGAACCAAGCGTACCACTGTCCCGTCAGCGCACTGATTTGGCGAGGTGTGAGCCGAACTGCGGCATCCGCGACCTTTGCTCTGAGGGCTTCGATCCTACTGGTGATCTCGGCATCCCAGTCCCTGAAGTCGGCTTTGGCATGTCCTTGAGGTAGAGAGGAAGATCGGCGGAAGCGCTCCTCTCGACGAACGCCGTATGCTGCCTGATAGGCATCACGAACATCCGCAGGAATCGCCTTCCTTGCGAACCAATCCCCATTTTTGGCTTTGCTCAACGTCGTCATCAGAACCATACTTTGTAGCGCCCTTTGTAGCGATGGGCGTCGAGAAAGCTCTGATAACAATCAACAATCTGAAACTGCAAGGGATTTCTTTGCAGTGGTGCGGACGACGGGGGTCGAACCCGTACGGATCACTCCGAGGGATTTTAAGTCCCTTGCGTCTACCAGTTTCGCCACGTCCGCGCGGGCTCCTGTTTCAACGAGTTGCTCGCACTCGTCAAGAGAGCCCGCGACGATTGAGGCCTCCAGCGCGACCACTCGCGGGAGCAGGCCCGCGGCTATCTCAATCTTCGAAGGAAATGCCGAGCTCCGTGGCCGTGCGCCAGCGCACGGAGCAGTTGTGACGACTGCCGTCTTCGAAATTGAGACCGAAGGAATCGGGAATACCGACAGTCGATTGCAGCACGAGCTTGGCGCCGCCGGGCGAGAGATTTCGCGCCATGCAGTCCATCGTCGAAAAGCCGTTGTTGAAGACGATCCGTGCGCCCTTGAGCGAGCGCAGGCGTGGCTCCGCCCTCTTGTCGTCCATTGCTTTGCACCCCCGCCGTCTATGTGAAACATCACGCATAATTCATACAACGTACGGGGGATTTCGCCAGTATGAATTGTTGTTCCGACAAACAAAAAAGGCGCGAGGAACCTGTCCCCGCGCCCCGATTGTCGAACGGCTGAATATCAGGCGAGCTTGGTCGCGATGCGTGCCACGTGAGCGCCCTGGTAGCGTGCCGCTTCGAGCTCGATTTCCGAAGGCTGGCGGGAACCGTCGCCGTCGGTGATGGTGGATGCACCATAGGGCGATCCGCCCTTCACGGCTTCCACGCCCGTCTGTCCCTGGAAGGCATAAGGGAGCCCGGCGACGACCATGCCATGGTGCAGCAGCGTCGGAATGAAGCCGAGGATCGTCGATTCCTGCCCGCCATGCTGGGTGGCGGAAGAGGTGAAGACAGAGCCGACCTTGCCGACCAGCTTGCCACTGAACCAAAGGCTGCCGGTCTGATCCCAGAAATTGCGCATCTGCGAGGCGACGGTGCCGAATCGTGTGCCCGCGCCGACGATGATCGCATCGTACTCGGCGAGTTCGTCGACCTTGGCGATCTCGGCCTTCTGGTCGAGCTTGAAATGCGAGGATCGGGCAACCTCTTCCGGCACAAGTTCCGGTACGCGCTTGACGGTCACGTCCGCGCCGGCCGACTTCGCGCCTTCGGCGACGGCATACGCCATGGTTTCGATATGGCCGTAAGACGAATAGTAAAGAACCAGGACCTTTGCCACGAAACATCTCCTTCGTTGTGGGCGATAACCCGTTTTGTCTAATCCCCCATGTAGCACTCGGCCCGACGACGAACAGATCACGGCTGCGAGACGCAGTGTTCACCATCCAGCGCAACGACACGTGCGAACGACTTTCCGGCTTTTCGTGGAGAAGGTCGCTGCGGCGCGCTTCTCAAACCGGGCACGGCCCGCTAGATAGGTAAGACCATCTCTTCCGGGACAACCTCCATGACTGACGACATCAAGACGGCCGCCATGCTCGCGATCGGCGACGAACTCCTCTCCGGACGGACGAAGGACAAGAATATCGGCCATCTCGCGGACGTTCTGACGCTCGCCGGCATCGATCTGAAGGAGGTCCGCATCGTCGGGGACGAAGAGGGCGCGATTGTCGAGGCGCTCGATGCGCTTCGCGCCCGTTACGACTATGTCTTCACTTCCGGCGGAATCGGACCGACCCACGACGACATCACGGCCGATGCCGTCGCCCGTGCGTTTGGCGTTGCCTGCACCCATGACGCCGAGGCCATGCGCCTGCTCGGCGAGATGTATGCGCGCCGGAACATGGAGTTCAGCGAGGCGCGCCAGCGCATGGCGCGCATGCCGGAAGGAAGCCGCCACATCCCGAACCCTGTCTCGACCGCACCCGGCTTCATTATCGGCAATGTCTACGTAATGGCCGGCGTGCCGCAAGTCTTCCAGGCTATGATGGACAAGGTGATCTCCACCTTGCCGGCAGGCGCCCGGGTCCTCTCGCAGGCCGTTCTCTGCCCCTACGGCGAGGGTGACATCGGCACGGCGCTCGCGGCCGTTCAGAAGGCGCATCCTTCGGCCAGCATCGGCTCCTATCCGAAGTTTGACGGCGAACGCTTCTCGACCGAACTCGTCGTGCGCTCGCGCGACAAGGCCTCGCTTGAGGCGGCGACAGCGGCGGTCATTGCGATGATTGAGGAAATCACAGAGAAAAAACAGTCCGTTCACGACGAACGGGGGCATCCGGCCGAACCTGTCTGACCGACCTTTCTTCGTTGCGCGGATTGACCGAAGTCAAGGAAGCGCGCGACAATCGCTGCATAGAATTCTGATGCGGGGCTCCCCCGCGTCACCGCTGAGGAGGCAATCATGGCATATAAGACCATTCTCGCCGTCCTGGACACACCCAAGGACGCGCGGCAGATTACCGAATTCTCCCTCTCCATCGCCGAACGGTTCGGCTCCCATGTCATCGGCCTCCACGCGGAAGCCATTGCCTCCGTACCGCTGGTGGCGCCGATGGAAATCCCGGACCCCACAACCGTTCAGGCGCTTCAGGACATGGCGCATGACGAGACGGTGACCATCGAACAGTTCTTCCGCGATCGTTGCGCGCGGGAAGGCATCTCCTACGAGTGGCGCAGTTTTCTGTCATCGGCCGGCTTCAATGCCGCGTCGCTGGTCGACAGCGCCCGCAGTTGCGACCTTGTGATCGCCGCTCAGGGAGACGACAGCATTCTCTCCGAAAGCCGCTCGGAGCTGGAACACTTCCTGTTCGAAAGCGGCCGGCCCGTTCTCCTCGTCCCGTACATCTTCAAGCAGCCGAAGCCGATCAAGCGCGTGCTGATCGCCTGGAACGGTTCGCGCGAAGCGGCGCGGGCAACCTTCGACGCCCTTCCCTTCCTGAAGAGCGCCGACACGGTCGAAGTGTTCTCTGTGGAGCCGCCGGAGCAGAGCGGCCGCTCCACCACGGTCGCCGGCGCGGAAATCGCCGCGACGCTTGCCCGTCACGGCATCAACGTGACGGTTTCGCAGGCGGCATCGGATGCAATGCCTGCTCCCGCGGCCATCGAGAACCGGTTGTCGGACAGCAGTATCGACCTTCTCGTCATGGGAGCCTACAGCCACAAGCGGTGGTGGGAGGCACTCTTCGGCGGCGTGACCCGCACCGTGCTTGATTCGATGACAGCACTTACACTTCTCTCCCGCTGAGCGCTTTGTGCGGCGCTCTTGCCAGGCGCCGGCAAAACCCAGTAATAGCAGCGATCGAAGACAGAAGCCCCGGGGCGACATTCGCGCGGCACCGCCCGCGCGAATCGTGCTTTTGGCCGCGCGCCGGCACGACGACGATCGCTTCTGGCCGTCCGTCCGAAACCCGCCGGCCCTCCGGCGCTGCCACGATCGAACATCTTTCGGAGTCCCAGAATGTCCCTCCCCGATAAAGCCTTTCCCGTTTCCTGGGACCAGTTCCATCGCGATGCGCGGGCACTTGCCTGGCGCCTCGCCGGCCTCAACCAGGAATTTCGCGCGATCGTGTGCATCACGCGCGGAGGGCTCGTTCCGGCTGCAATCATCTCGCGCGAGCTCAACATCCGCCTTATCGAAACGGTCTGCATCGCCTCCTACCACGACTATGTGAGCCAGGGCGAAATGAACGTGCTGAAGGGGATTACGGCCGACCTCATGGAGAACGGCGGAGAAGGCGTTCTGGTCGTCGACGACCTGACAGACACCGGAAAGACCGCTTCCGAGGTGCGCGCGATGCTGCCCAAGGCGCATTTCGCCTGCGTCTATGCCAAGCCGAAGGGTGTCCCGACCGTCGACACATTCGTGACCGAGGTCAGCCAGGACACCTGGATCTATTTCCCCTGGGACATGGGCTTCACCTATCAGGAACCGATCGCCAAGGGCCACAGAGGCTAAGGCTCTTCGCAAACCGAACAAACGAAAGGCGCCGGCGAGAGATCACCGGCGCCTTTCGTGTTCGTTTCGACGGAGACCCACAGATCGTCAGATGATGTGGAAATCCTGATAGGTCAACGCGAGGCCGGCCTTCAGGTGCGCGAACAGGACTTGGCCGCCTGCGGCATTGCCGTTCGAATCATAGTAGAGATTGCCGGTGTCGGTCTCGTAGATGATCCTGTCGTTAGAGTCGTGCGCAACGCCCGCCGTGCTGGCGAAGAAGGCGGAAGAAGCGAGTGCTCCGGTTTTCGTCAGCGTCTTGAACACCGCGTTTTCCAGCCAGATTGTGTCATCCGCAACCGAGAAGTCGGTGACCGTATCGACGTTGCTCGACGAATTCAGCGTCGTGTTGAAGACAAAAGCGTCAGCTCCCGTTCCGCCCGTCAGTTTGTCGTTGCCGAGCCCCCCGTAGAGCCGGTCCGCGCCGGCTCCGCCGCTGATGGTGTCCTTTCCGCCGGCCCCGTTCAGAACGTTGTTGCCACCGTTGCCGGTGAGCACGTTCGCCAGCCCGTTTCCTAGGCCGTTGATATTTCCGGAGCCAGTGAGGACGAGGTTTTCGACGGCGGTGTAAGATCCCAGCGATATGCTGACCGAGGCATTGATCTTGTCGACGCCGCTGGCGTCGACGATCCTGTCCCCGGTATCGGACATGATGTAGATATCGTTGCCGGCGCCGCCGTTCAGGGTATCCTTCCCGCCACGACCATACAGAATATCGTTCCCTGCGCCGCCGGTCAGAACGTTCGCCGCAGCATTGCCGTAGATCCGGTCGCTGCCCGAGCCTCCAATGGCGTTCTCGATCACGGTCCCACGGGCGATGCCGAGATTGCCGACGAGACCGGCGACGTCGGAATAGGTCTCCGGATTGAGATCGATCAGCTGAGCGACACTCACCCAACTGAAATCGATGGTATCCACGCCTCCGGTATCGACGATGGTCGCGGCGATGGGGTCTCCACCGGCAAAGGAGCTATAGCTGTACGTCGTGTTTCCGGAGTTGATTGCGGTCGTGCCGTAGAGATCGCGGATCGCCAAAACGTCGGCGATCATCGGCGTGATGATCCAGGCGAAGCTCGCATCGACGTAGGTGTTATCGTCCTGGGAGAAATACGACATGATTGTCGCCTGCCAGGAATCATTCAGATAAGCGTTGTCGACTCCGTAGGTGGCGTTCCCGTTGTACGGCCCGGCGTGTCCGAGGCCGAGCGCGTGCCCGATTTCGTGGATGTAGGTCTGCATCGAATAGGTGTCTTTCGTCAGACCGTAGTAGTTGATCCAGTCAGTCGAGATGTTGACTTCAGAGGAAATGATCGTGTTGCCGCTGGTCGTGGAGCTGGACCAGGCCTCGTAACTGCCGGTGTCGTCGAAGGTGATCTGCGCTGAACCGGTCGTGTAGGAGAACTTCAATCCAGAGGCGGCGGTCCATGCTTCGAGCGCCCATTTGGCGAACTGCTGGCCGGACGCCGTCAATGCCGTGATGTTGACGGTTATGGTCCCGCCGGCGCCGACGGCGAACTTGCGCCAACTCGCACCCTCCGAATTCCAGTAGCCGTCCGTCAGATACGCGGCGATCTGGTCGTTGCTGTAGACCGGCAGTGCAGCCTTCGTGACCGTTCCGGCAAACGACGTCGAGAAGGCGGCAAACACATCGTTCACCTGGTCGGACCCGTCCTCATCGGCCGAAGACGCGTGGCTTGCCGAACGGGAGCCGGCGTCCATGACCTGCAGGTCATAGCTGCGTTCATGCATCTCAAATGCATCCACGCTATTCAGGTTCCTTGACATATTTCGCTACCCCCACCGTCAAAGCCTGTTGAAATCAATGTCTGAAACTTGCACCAGATCGCGGGCAAACTTTGCGATCGTCCGGGCGTTCAGCCCAGCATCCGAGATGCTCGTGCTGATGGCCGGGCCATGTGTGAAACTTCCGCCGGATTGCCCCGGCCGCCAGGAGAGCCTGCCGGAAATCCGATGCTCGTCGAGCGCCATCACCTCGAGCCGCACGGCGAACGCGGGCGATTGAGCAGCGAGACGCTTGCGAAGCTCGCCCTCGACGGCCGAACACGCCAGCCGGAAATTTTCCGCCGCAACGACGCCTGTCTTCGCTCGACATTCGAAGACGAGTGATTCGGCACCAGCACCGCCCGCCACCGACGTGGCCACGACAAACGGCAATAGCTTCCCGATCCTCTTCATAATCCGGCCTTGCATATCAGGCTGCCACCTTACGAAACAGCCTTTAGCAGACCGTAAATGCGAATATTCGCGCATGCGTTGTGTCGCTAACGCATTCGCGCGCCTCGTGCAACTACAATACTCTGCTATCGCAAGATATCGACGCGATCGTGGATATCGTGCGGCGAGAACGTGACAGCGGACCGCCCCTTGCACCCCGTCACCGGAGGATCCAGCGGAAAACGCAAATGATTCCATCAAGATCGCCAGTTTCCCCGTTTTCCACAGATGAACACACAAGATGTGGTGTTAACCATTTCGACGCAAACCAGCCCTTGACGGAATCGGCCGTTTCAAAGTTAATACATTCTTATGTTGCGGCGGCGGCTGGACCGGGATTAACGAGACCGGTTCGTTCCAAAAAAATCGCGATGCGAAGCGAGGGGGCAGTTCACATGACGTGGGCGCAACCTACAGGTATTCGTGCGTGAAATTTTCTGCCAAAGCGCGATGCGGGGACTGGCGGAAATAAACTGTTAATACTATATTTAGTGTTTGCAGCCACATTCACCACAAGATACAGGTCGATCATCACAGGAATGATTCACCTGAACAATATGAAGTGAGACCGGCTGCACGCGTCGAACCGAGTGGCCGGACGGGATTTGTCGCGCCGTCTGGCGCCGAACAACGAGGGACGAAGGCAGATGCGCATCGAACGCCGATTTACCAAGCCGGGTCAGTCGCCCTATGCGGAGATCGAATTCCGCAAGGCGGTGAGTGAAATCAAGAACCCCGATGGCTCGACGGTCTTCCGGGCTGCCGACATCGACGTGCCTGCGCAGTTCAGCCAGGTCGCGACCGACGTGCTGGCGCAGAAGTATTTCCGCAAGGCCGGCGTTCCAAAGATCGTCAAGAAGGTCGAGGAGAACGACGTTCCCTCCTTCCTCTGGCGGTCCGTTCCGGACACCGAAGCCCTGAAGGCACTGCCGGAGAAAGAGCGCTACGGCGCGGAAACCGACGCCCGTCAGGTCTTTGATCGTCTCGCCGGCACCTGGGCCTACTGGGGCTGGAAGGGCAAGTATTTTTCGTCGGAAGAAGACGCCCTCACCTTCCGCGACGAACTCGCCTACATGCTCGCCACCCAGCGCGTCGCGCCGAACTCGCCGCAGTGGTTCAATACCGGCCTGCACTGGGCCTACGGCATCGACGGTCCCGGCCAGGGCCATTTCTATGTCGACCCCTTCACCGGCAAGCTCGTCAAGTCCAAATCGGCCTACGAGCATCCGCAGCCGCATGCCTGCTTCATCCAGTCGGTCGAGGACGACCTCGTCAACGAGGGCGGCATCATGGACCTCTGGGTGCGTGAAGCGCGCCTCTTCAAATACGGCTCCGGCACCGGCTCCAACTTCTCCTACCTGCGCGGCGAAGGCGAGAAGCTCTCGGGCGGCGGCAAGTCCTCCGGCCTCATGAGCTTCCTCAAGATCGGCGACCGCGCTGCGGGCGCCATCAAGTCGGGCGGTACGACGCGGCGCGCCGCCAAGATGGTCGTCGTCGACATCGACCATCCGGACATTGAGGAATACATCGACTGGAAGGTCAAGGAAGAGCAGAAGGTGGCCGCCCTCGTCACCGGCTCGAAGATGGTCGCCCGGCACCTGAAGGCGATCATGAAGGCCTGCGTCAACTGCGAGGCCGACAACGGAGACTGCTTCGATCCCAACAAGAACCCGGCGCTGAAGCGCGAAATCCGCGCCGCCAAGAAGGACCAGGTTCCGGAAAGCTACATCAAGCGGGTCATCCAGTTCGCCCAGCAGGGCTACAAGGACATGGAGTTCAAGACCTACGACACCGACTGGGATTCGGAAGCCTATCTCACCGTCTCCGGCCAGAACTCCAACAACTCCGTCTCCTTGAAGGACGACTTCCTGCGCGCCGTTGAAAACGACGGCGAATGGAACCTGACCGCCCGCAAGGACGGCCGCGTCATGAAGACGCTGAAGGCGCGTGACCTGTGGGAGAAGATCTCCTACGCCGCCTGGGCGTCGGCGGATCCGGGCCTGCATTTCAACACGACGATGAACGACTGGCATACCTGCCCGGCCGCCGGTCCGATCCGCGCGTCGAACCCGTGCTCGGAATACATGTTCCTCGACGACACGGCCTGCAACCTCGCCTCGCTCAACCTTCTGCAGTTCAAGGACGCCAAGACCGGCAAGATCGCAATCGGCGACTATGAACATGCCGTGCGTCTGTGGACCGTCGTGCTCGAAGTCTCGGTGATGATGGCGCAGTTCCCGTCGCGCCAGATCGCCGAACTCTCCTACGAGTACCGCACGCTCGGCCTCGGCTACGCAAATATCGGCGGCCTCCTGATGTCCTCTGGCATCCCGTACGACTCCGCCGAGGGCCGCGCCATCTGCGGCGCGCTGACCGCGATCATGACCGGCGTCTCCTATGCGACGTCCGCCGAGATCGCCTCGGAACTCGGCCCCTTCCCGGGCTACCAGCCGAACCGCGAACAGATGCTGCGCGTCATCCGCAACCATCGCCGCGCCGCTCATGGTCTTTCCGAAGGCTATGAGGGTCTGTCGGTCAACCCGGTTCCGCTGATCCATGCCGACTGCACCGACGCGGCGCTGATTGCCCATGCGACGGCTGCCTGGGACAAGGCGCTGGAACTCGGCGAGAAGCACGGCTACCGCAACGCCCAGGTCTCGGTCATCGCGCCGACCGGCACGATCGGCCTCGTGATGGACTGCGACACCACCGGCATCGAGCCCGACTTCGCGCTCGTCAAGTTCAAGAAGCTCGCCGGCGGCGGTTACTTCAAGATCATCAACCGTGCCGTTCCGGAGGCGCTGCGCACGCTCGGCTACTCCGAAAGCCAGATCGCCGAGATCGAGGCCTATGCGGTCGGCCATGGCAATCTCAACCAGGCACCGGGCGTCAACCCCGGCACGCTCAAGGCCAAGGGCTTCTCCGACGAGAAGATCGCCGCCGTCAACGCCGGGCTGAAGAGCGCCTTCGACATCAAGTTCGCCTTCAACCAGTGGACGCTCGGCGCCGACTTCCTGAAGGAGACGCTGAAGGTCACCGACGAGCAGCTTTCCGACATGAGCTTCAACCTCCTGGAGCACGTCGGCTTCTCGAAGAAGGAGATCGAGGCTGCCAACATCCACATCTGCGGCGCGATGACGCTGGAAGGCGCCCCCTTCCTCAAGGCCGAGCACCTGCCGGTCTTCGACTGCGCCAATCCGTGCGGCAAGATCGGCAAGCGCTACCTCTCGGTCGAAAGCCACATCCGCATGATGGCGGCTGCCCAGCCGTTCATCTCGGGTGCGATCTCCAAGACGATCAACATGCCGAACGAGGCGACCGTCGAGGATTGCGGCAGCGCCTACATGCTCTCCTGGAAGCTCGCGCTGAAGGCGAACGCGCTCTATCGCGACGGCTCCAAGCTCTCGCAGCCGCTCAATTCCGCGCTGGTCGAGGACGAGGAAGACGAGGACGCCATCGAGGATCTCATCCAGCAGCCGGCCGCCGCCCAGGCCGTGACGGTCACGGAGAAGATCATCGAGCGGGTCATCGAGCGCGTCACCCGCGAACGCGAGAAACTGCCGAACCGCCGCCAGGGCTATACCCAGAAGGCGACCGTCGGCGGCCACAAGGTCTATCTGCGCACCGGCGAGTTCGGTGACGGCCGCATCGGCGAGATCTTCATCGACATGCACAAGGAAGGGGCCGCCTTCCGTGCGATGATGAACAACTTCGCCATCGCCATCTCGCTCGGCCTGCAATACGGCGTGCCGCTCGAGGAATATGTGGAGGCCTTCACCTTCACCAAGTTCGAGCCGGCCGGCATGGTCATCGGCAACGACGCGATCAAGAACGCGACGTCGATCCTCGACTACGTGTTCCGCGAACTCGCCGTCTCCTATCTCGGCCGCCACGATCTCGCCCATGTCGACACGTCGGATTTTTCCAACACCGCGCTCGGCAAGGGCATCAAGGAGGGCAAGACCAACCTCGTCTCCACCGGCTGGACCCGCGGCTACAAGCCGACGCTGGTCGGCGGCACGGGCGTCGACCGGTCGCTCTCCGAACCGAAGGGTGCCTCGACCGCCGCTCCCGCCAAGGCATCCGCCGGCGGCAATGTGACGGCGTTTGCCGGCTCCGCCGCCCGCAAGCTCGACACGACGGTCGCGATCTCCACCTCCGAGATCGTCTCCTTCAAGCGGGACTACGAGGAGCGCGCCGCCGAACTCGCCGAGGAGATCGAGGCCGAGACGGTGACCGACGAGAGCGGCCAGGAAAAGACCGCCCTCTTCTCCGACAAGGCCGCCGCCGATGCGGCATCGGCCAAGGCGGAGGCGAAGAAGGTCGAGGCCGAGCGCCGCATGCGCTCGATCGCCCAGGGCTACACCGGCAACATGTGCTCGGAGTGCCAGAACTTCACCATGGTGCGCAACGGCACCTGCGAGAAGTGCGACACGTGCGGGGCGACCAGCGGCTGCAGCTGAGGATTACAGGGATAGGTGGAGATTTATATTTTCCCTCGCCTGATATGAGATAAGATAGCCCCGCGGTGATTAGGTTTGCCGCGGGTTCTCGTTTGGTATTTCGTGGAAATGAAGAAGAAACAGACATCGTGGCGTGGAAGCCATCTTGACGGAATCGCCTTGGGCGCATTCCTCGCAACGATCTTTTTTCTTGTCATTTTCTGGCAACTTGACATTGTGAAAGAAAGCACTAATCGAACAACATTGTGTGCAGCAATCATCGGTGCGTCTGCTGCTCTGTTCGTGGGCTATCTTGCACTAAAAGGTGTCACATCACAAATACAGCAAAACATTGATGCTGATGAAGAACGCCGCTCACGTGCTCTTGCTGCGGCGATTGCGCTTCTACCCATAGCGCTCTCTCGATTATCCGAGATTGCAGCGAATAATTCAAAAAGAAACTTCGACCAATCTCTTCTTCTAAAAAATGAAGAACTGGAAGAGCTTCAATATATAAGCGACGACATCATAGAGGTTCTAAAAAAATCTATAGAGCACTCAGACACTCTCTCTCAGAAGAGGTTGGCCCAACTCTTTAGGATGTACCAAGTTCTTATCGCAAGGGACCAGAAGCGCCCGCTCGCGAAGATTTGTGAACAAACCAGCGAATGGCAACGCGGCGAACACGAGGCTCTCAGTAGCGCACTAAACTGGACTGTCTTCTACGCGATTGTTGGTTCTGCATACGGCTATGCGCGCGGGGTGCAGGCGTTTATTCCGCCTGCAATAACAACTCAGCACGTCTATAACGCATTGAACAACTTAGGCATCAACTACGAATCGATACCGAAACTGGTTTTTCTAATCGAGGAAAAGGCGAATGCCGGACGACTTGAGATGAGCTTCGGTCAAGGCTGGTAAAGCCGCTGCCACGGCAGAAGCCGCCTTCGCCACCTCCCGCAGCCTCCGTCATCCTCGGGCTTGACCCGAGGATCCACGACCAAGTTCGAGCTTCGATCGACAACGAAACGGTGCGATACGCCCCGCCGCCCCCTCTCCCATGAGAGCGGGGAGAACACCGCCCCCGCCACACCTCGGCGATACCCTAATTTTTGGGGAGAGCGGCGACTGCAAGCGTTTTGGCCGGAAAGCCGGTTGCTTTGCGGCCAAATTCTTCATGCCATATTAATGTTCGTATCCTTCCTTTTGATCCATGAGGAGCGCCGCGGCCGAGGTTTGCAAGGCCCCCGGAAGAAGGGCAGGCATCCCGGCACTGTAACGAAGAAGGTGGGAAACACGACAATGGAGGTTCCGATGAAACACTTTGCGCGCATTGCGGTCTGCACGGCCGCCCTCGCCGTCGCATTGGAGATGCCGCCCGCGGGCGGCTTCGGCTTCGTCGACCAGGCGCTTGCCGGCAATGGAAACGGCGGCGGTCATGGCGGCGGAAACGGGGGTGGAAACGGGGGTGGAAACGGCGGCGGCAATGGTGGCGGTCATGGTGGCGGCAACGGCGGCGGCAACGGCAACAGTCACGCCAGCGAAAAGTCCGGCAAGGGCAGTGCCCATGGCAAGCTCGGAACCAAGCCGGCGAAGGTCAAGGAAACGGAGACGGAAACGGTCGGCGCGGACGAACTCGGCCCGCTCAACGCCGCCCATGCCTCGCCGGTCGCGCGCATGTTCGCCTCCCCGAATTCGGCCGTCGGCAAGGTGGCGACCTACCAGGAAGCCCGCGCCGCAGCGCTCGGGCTCGAGGATCCCGCCGCCCAGACCGCCGCTCTCGACGCAGCGGTCGACCAGTTGGAGGCGGGTTTCGGCCTGACGCTGACTGCCGCCCAGATCGACGAACTGAACGCGATCCTGGATTCGCGGTAAGCCCCTCTTCGCGCTCTCCTTCCAGACTGGAGAGGGCGAGGCGCCCGGCCGGAGAGACGCGCAGCCGATTGCGGCTGCGCTCGCTCACAGGCTTGCAACCATCGCACGAATCGCAGGAACATCGGGCTCCCGTTTCCCGGCAGGGCCTACCATGTCCCTTTCCTTCGACATCCGCATGAAAGACGTCGATTTCTCCCGCATGGACGTCTGCGAGAGCGAGCACTGGCTGACGCGCCTCCATTTCAACCAGAGCTATCTCGGGCGCTGCCTCATCATCGCAAAGCGCGTCTCGGATACCTCGCTCGCAACCTGCACCGACGACGAATACCGGGATCTTCGACTGGCTCTGCAGCGCTACGAGCACGTTCTCGATACGGCCTTCCGGCCGGCGCGCTTCAACTATACCCAACTCGGCAACGAGTGGCCGCAGCTCCACTTGCATGCCATCCCGCGTTACGACAAGCCGCGCCGGTGGAAGCACTACACCATCACCGACACCCGCTATCATCAGAACCCCTCGCCCAAGCCCCCGCCGCCGGTGCCGATCGAGGAGGCCTATGCGATCGCCGCGCATCTGCGGGCGCCGTTTGCGGCCGACTGAGACGCGCCGCGAATCTGGAGGTGTCGTTCCCTCTTGAGAAGACAGTAAAAGAGCCCTAGATCAAAGGAAGTGACGGAGACGGCGCATTCAATTCCGATGCATTGTCCTTCGCGGAGACTTTGACCTGATGCGGCAATTGCGCGATCTCGGGAGAATGGCTTGGCTGGTGCTGGTCGTCGTGGCCGCGCTCGCCTTCGCCGGTGCGCCCGGCGCCAGCGCCCACCAGACGAACTGCGGCAGTGTCATGACCGTCGCGGCCGACGGCGCCCATCAGCACCACCATACAAAATCCGGCGACAGCACCGTCACGAAGGCGCCGGCCGTTCCCTGCTGCACGACGGCCTGCCCGCTCTGCGTTTCAGCGGCCGGTCCTGCCGGGGCCGCTCCCCATGCGGTCGCCTTCTTTCATCTTCGCTATCCCGAACGCCAGTTTGGCCTTTCCGGCAGCGAGCCGCCACCGGATTTCGAACCGCCACGACCCCTCGCCTGATCGATCCGCCAGCCGCGTTCCTGCGGCGGTATGTCCCCACATGCATGGATGAAACTGCTGTCGGCCACGCCGACGCAACGATCAGGAGAAAAGATCGTGTATCGCCGTCAATTCTTGAAGACCCTCACCCTCGGCACCGCCGCGGTCGGGTTCGCCCCTTCCTTCCTCTCAACCAGCGCGCGGGCCGCCGCCGACACATCGGCGAAGCGCCTTGCCGTCACCAGCCGCGTGCTCGACGTCAACGGCAAGCCGGCCAAGGTGTTCGGGCTCGTACAGCCGGACGGCACGCCCGGCCTGACCCTTGACGCAGGCGCCGATTTCGACGTGCTGCTCGCCAACGAGACCGCCGAGCCGACGCTCATCCACTGGCATGGGCTAACCCCGCCCTGGGCGATGGACGGCGTGCCGGACAATCCGGCCGCGCTCATGGCGCCTGCAGAAACCCGCCGCTACACCTTCCCCGTCGGTACCGGCGGCACCCACTGGATGCACGCCCATACCCTGCAGGAACAGAACCTGCTCGCCGCTCCGCTGATCGTCCGCCGACCCGACGAGGCCGGGGGTGACGAGCAGGAGGTGGTCATCCTCCTCCATGACTTTTCGTTCCGGTCGCCCGAAGAACTCCTCGAAGAGCTGAAGGGCGGCAAGGGCCACGGCGCCGCCCCGATGGGCGGGATGCCGATGAGCGGAATGTCCGGCATGGGCCATATGGGCCACGATATGGGCGGCTCCATGGGTGGCCAGCAGGGCATGGCCATGCCCGGAATGGGCGGCATGGCCGGCATGGACCTCAACGACATCGAGTACGACGCCTATCTCGCCAATGACCGCACACTCGACGACCCGCAAGTCGTGCAGGTCGAGAAGGGCGGACGGGTGCGGCTGAGGATCATCAACGGCGCCACCGCAACCGCCTTCACCATCGACACCGGCGAGGTGCTCGGCCGCCTCGTCGCGGTCGACGGCCAGCCGGTGCAGCCGATCGCCGGCACGCGCTTCCCGGCCTCCATGGGCCAGCGGCTCGACATCGTGGTCGAGCTTCCCAAGGAGGGCGGCGCCTTCCCGGTGCTCGCCCTGCGCGAGGGCTCGACGAAACGGACCGGCATCGTGCTCGCAAGTGCCGGGGCCTCGATCGGCAAGCTCGCCGGTGACGGCGAAGAGACCGGTCCCGTGCTCGATCTGGCACTCGAACAACGGCTGAGGGCGATCACACCGCTCGACAAGCGCCCGCCCGCCCGCAGCTACCGGATGGTGCTCGGCGGCGACATGGCGAGCTACACCTGGTCGATCGCCGGCGCCGAGGCGCTTGCCGTCGGCACCGGCGAGCGCATCCGCTTCGTCGTCCAGAACATGTCGATGATGGCGCATCCGATGCACTTGCACGGACACCATTTCCAGGTGACGGCCGTCAATGGCGCCGAAATCGCCGGTGCGGTCCGCGACACGGTGCTGCTGCCGCCGATGGCCGAGGTCGCGCTGGAGTTTGACGCCAACAATGCCGGACGCTGGCCTTTCCACTGCCACCATCTCTACCACATGGCCTCGGGCATGATGGCGTTCGTCGCCTACGGCAATGCCTGATAGAATGCGCGGGCGAGGTTTCACCTCGCCCGTGTCCCGACCCGTCACGCGAGGAGGCAATCGTGGCTGAAGAGCACCATCATCACCATCATCACGGTCATGACCACGAGCCGGCCGAGCACCCTGCCCGTCACGCTCGCGAAGCGAGCGGAACGGCGCCGCCGGCAGCGGATGTCTCCGGCAAAGGCGGGGTGGTCTACACCTGCCCCATGCATCCGCAGATCCGCCAGCTCGGCCCCGGCAACTGCCCGATCTGTGGTATGGCGCTGGAGCCGGAAACGGCGACGCTGGAGACGGGCCCGAGCCCGGAACTCCTCGACATGCAGCGACGCTTCTGGATCGGACTTGCCCTGACGCTGCCGGTCGTGCTTCTCGAGATGGGGCAGCACCTCTTCGACCTGCACATGCTCATCTCGCCGACGACAGGGGCCTGGATCCAGCTCGTGCTGGCGACGCCGGTCGTGCTCTGGGCGGGATATCCCTTCTTCGAGCGCGGCTGGGCCTCGCTCGTCTCGCGCCACCTCAACATGTTCACGCTGATCGCCATGGGCACGGGAGCGGCCTGGATCTACAGCGTCGTGGCGACTGTCACCCCGTCTCTCTTCCCCGCGACCTTCCGTTCCGGTGACGGCGCGGTCGACGTCTATTTCGAGGCGGCCGCGGTGATCACCGTTCTGGTTCTGCTCGGCCAGGTGCTCGAACTGCGCGCGCGCGAGCAGACGGGCGGCGCGATCCGCGCGCTTCTCGATCTCGCACCGAAGACCGCCCGGCGCGTGCGCAGCGACGGGACCGACGAGGATGTGCCGCTCGACATCGTTGCGGTCGGCGACCGGTTGCGCGTCCGCCCGGGCGAGAAGGTGCCGGTCGACGGGGAGCTTCTCGAAGGCCGCAGCTCGATCGACGAGTCGATGATCACCGGGGAGTCGATGCCGGTCACCAAGGAGCCCGGCGCCAGGTTGATCGGCGGCACGATCAACCGTACCGGCGGCTTCGTCATGGAGGCGCGGCGGGTCGGTCGCGACACGGTGCTCTCGCAGATCGTCCACATGGTGGCCGAGGCGCAGCGTTCGCGGGCACCGATCCAGCGGCTCGCCGACGACGTTTCGGGCTGGTTCGTACCGATCGTCATCCTCGTCGCGCTTGCAGCGTTCGGCACCTGGATGGCCGTCGGCCCGGAGCCGCGCTTCGCCCACGGTCTGGTCGCGGCAGTCGCCGTGCTCATCATCGCATGCCCCTGCGCGCTGGGGCTTGCGACGCCCATGTCGATCATGGTCGGCGTCGGGCGTGGCGCCGGCATGGGCGTGCTGATCAAGAATGCCGAGGCCCTGGAGCGCATGGAAAAGATCGACACGCTCGTCGTCGACAAGACCGGGACGCTGACCGCCGGCCGGCCGGAAGTCGTCGCGATCGCGACCGCTCCCGGCGTCGACGAGCACGAACTGCTGCGGCTTGCGGCAAGCCTCGAGCGGTCGAGCGAGCATCCGCTGGCAAGCGCCGTCGTGAACGCGGCCGACGTCCGCAAGATCACCCTCGCCGATGCGCGGGACTTCGACAGCCCCGTCGGACGAGGCGTAACGGGCACCGTCGAAGGGCAGCGCCTGATCATCGGCAGTCACCGGATCATGGCCGACGAGAAGATCGACATTTCCTCGCTCGGCGCGAAGGCGGAGGAACTGCGCGGCGAAGGCGCGACGGTCATTTTCACCGCTATCGACGGCCGGGTGGCCGGTCTCTTCGCCATCGCGGACCCGATCAAGCCGACGACGCCATCGGCCGTCGGGGCACTGGTCGCCGAGGGCGTCCGCGTGGTGATGCTCACCGGCGACAACCGCACCACCGCCAATTCCGTCGCCCGAAAGCTCGGGATCACCGAAGTAGAGGCCGAGGTGCTGCCGGAACACAAGAGCGAGATCGTGGCTCGCCTGCGCAAGGAAGGCCGCGCCGTGGCGATGGCCGGCGACGGCGTCAACGACGCGCCCGCTCTCGCCGCCGCAGATGTCGGCATCGCCATGGGAACGGGAACCGACGTCGCCATCGAAAGCGCCGGCGTGACGCTCCTCAAGGGCGATCTCGAAGGCATTGTGCGGGCGAGGCAACTGAGCCGTGCGACCATGCGCAACATCCGCCAGAACCTCTTCTTCGCCTTCATCTACAACGCGCTCGGGGTGCCCGTCGCGGCGGGGGTGCTCTATCCGGTCTTCGGCCTCCTGCTGTCGCCGATCATTGCGGCGGCGGCGATGGCGCTCTCCTCCGTCAGCGTGATCAGCAATGCACTCCGCCTGCGGAGGGCACGGTTGTGAGGCCGCGCGTTGGCCAGAACGACGGGAGGAAGAGGATGTGAGCTACGCCCACTCGGTCGCCACGGAGGTCGAGGTCGCCGCACCGGTCGAGGATCTGTTCGATGCGCTGGACGATCCCACCCGCCTCGGCCGCCACATGGGCAAGCCCTCCCTGATGATGCTCGGTGGCTGGATGCGTTACCGTCTTGACGAAGGACGTGGGCGGAGCGTGGGGTCGGCGATCCGGATGGAAGGGCGCTTCGCCTTCATCGACCTTGCCGTGGACGAGGTGGTGACCGAGCATCGGCGGCCGTTCCGAAAGGTCTGGGAAACACGTGGCCACCCTCGCCTTCTGGTGATCGGCAGCTACCGCATGGGCTTCGACATAGCGCCCGCCGCGAAGGGGTCGCATCTTCGCGTCTTCATCGAGTATGACGATCCCGATACCCCTTTGGGCCGGTTCGCGGGGGCAATGTTCGGTCCGGCCTATGCCCGCTGGTGCGTCCGGCAGATCGCCGAGGATGCGGCAGACCTCGCGAGGTCTCCGGCGCCGGTCGCCTGAGTTGCCGTGACCGTGTTGTTCCCGGAACGCATCGCAAGCTATGATCCCGCCGGTGATTCCCGTCGCCGGCGTGTTCCCTCCCTGAAATGAGCCCTCATGCAAAGCCCCGTCATCGATGTCGTCATCAGCGACACGCCGCCTGAAGACCGCGACGCGGTGCTCGCCGTGCTGCGCACCTTCAACCAGACGCAGACCGGGCGTGTTCGCGGCGCCGATTTCGCCGTGCTGCTGCGCGATCCGGAAAGCGGAGCGGTGACCGGCGGCCTCTATGGCGAGGAGAGCTACGGCTGGGCCTTCATCAAGTATCTGGTGGTGCCGGAGAAGCTGCGCGGGCTGGGGCTCGGCAGCCGCCTGATGAGGGAAGCGGAAGAAATCGCCCGAAAACGCGGCTTCGTCGGGGTCTGGCTGGACACCTACGAGTTCCAGGCACGGCCCTTCTATGAAAAGCTCGGCTATACTGTCTTCGGCGAGCTCGAGGGCGGATCCGGCGCCCACGGCCAGTTCTTCCTGAAGAAGCGATTTTCCCGACCGTCTGCCGGGGGGTAGACGACTCCGCGCTGACGAACGGCATCGCCGTCAGGCGTTGTACCTGTTTTCCCGCCAGTTATGCCAGTTGCGAATGCGCAAGTGCGGTGCGATCACGCGCGAAATGAACGGCGTCAGCGCGAATGCGAGCACGATGACGGCCGGCAACAGGTACTTCGCCTGTTCATTCAAGGCCGGAACGGAAAGAACCGTGACGGCACCGACGCCGAACAGCACGGCGTTCACCATCATCCCCACCATCACGGTGATGAACAGATCGGTCTTCATAGTGGCCTCCCCGGCCCGCAGGGCCTGTCTGACTACATGTACCGGTTCAACGCAGGGCGGCGAACAATGGTTCCGGATGGCGCCGTGCGGGCAATGGGCGCCAGGCCACCAATCCTTAACCGACGGGCCTTAGAGTACGCCTTCAGAGCACTGACCGACGCGAGACCTGCATGCCGAACCCGACCTTCCGCTTCACCCACTACGATCTCAACGAACAGCCGGCCGGCGCGATCATCGAGGTGACGCTGAACGCCGTGAACAATGTGCGGCTGATGACGGCGACGAATTTCCAACGCTTCAAGGAAGCACTGGATTTCAAATATGTCGGCGGCGTCGCCAAGAAATCGCCGGTCCGGCTGACGATCCCGGAAGCCGCGCATTGGCATCTGATCGTCGACATGGAAGGCCATCACGGGCTCGCAGACTCGTCCGTCCGCATGATCGCCTCGCCCGCCCGGCAGCAGCGCCAGCAGAAGGCTTCGTAAGGCGGTCAGCCCCCGCCGCGCTCGCGGCGAAGCTTCGCCCACCAGTCGAGGCGCTTGCGGATCTCCCGCTCGAATCCACGTTCCGGCGGATCGTAGAAGGTCTTCCGTCCCATCTTCTCCGGAAAGTAGTCCTGCCCGGAAAAAGCGTCCGGCTCGTCGTGGTCGTAACGATAACCCTCGCCGTACCCCTCACCCTTCATGAGCTTGGTCGGCGCGTTGAGGATATGCTTCGGCGGCAACAGCGAACCGTTCTCCTTGGCCGCCCGCATCGCCGACTTGTACGCTGTGTAAACGGCATTCGACTTCGGCGCGGTGGCGAGATAGACACAGGCCTCGGCAAGCGCCAGTTCCCCCTCCGGCGAGCCGAGATAGTCGTAGGCGTCCTTGGCGGCATTGCAGATCACCAGCGCCTGCGGATCGGCGAGACCGATATCCTCGACCGCCATGCGCACCAGCCGCCGGCCGAGATAGAGCGGATCCTCGCCGGCGTCGAACATCCGGCAGAGATAGTAGAGTGCGGCATCGGGATCAGAGCCGCGCACCGACTTGTGGAGCGCCGAGATCAGATTGTAATGGCCGTCCTGGCCCTTGTCGTAGACGGGCGCGCGTCGCTGCACGATCCGCGTCAGGCCCTCTGTGTCGAAGACCTCCTCCTTGCGGGCGGCGCGCCAGACTTCCTCGGCCAGCGTCAGCGCCGCCCTGCCGTCGCCGTCCGCCATGCGGACGAGGCTCGCCCTGGCGTCGGCATCGAGCGGCAAGGGTTTGCCCTCCACCGCCTCGGCGCGTGCGAGCAGCGTCTCGAGGCTTTCTTCGTCATGGGGTTTGAAGGTCAGCACCCGGGCACGGGAGAGAAGTGCGGCGTTGAGCTCGAAGGACGGGTTCTCCGTGGTCGCTCCAACGAGGATGATCGTGCCATCTTCTATGACCGGCAGGAAGCTGTCCTGCTGCGCACGGTTGAAGCGATGGATCTCGTCGACGAAGAGCAGCGTCTGCCGCCCGTTCATCCGGCGCGCTCTCGCCGCATCGAAGACCTTCTTCAGGTCCGCGACGCCGGAGAAGATCGCCGAGATCTGTTCGAAGGCGAGGCCTGCCTCGCCGGAGAGCAGCCGGGCGACCGTGGTCTTGCCGGTGCCGGGCGGCCCCCAGAAGATCATCGAACCGAGCGAGCCGCTGTCGATCATCCGGCGCAGAACCCCATCCTCGCCGGTCAGGTGCTCCTGGCCGGTCACCTCGGCGAGCGTGGTCGGACGCAGGCGATCGGCGAGCGGCCGCTTCGAGGCGATCGCGTCAGGAACCTGCGGTGCAAAGAGGTCGTCGCTCATCGGAACAATTGCCTGATGCGTTCGCCGTCGCGCTCGATCTCCACTCGCCAGATTCCCGGATCGCTGGAGGCCAACGCCTCCATGTCCGCGCTCGACGTGACGTTCGTGCCGTTGACGGCCACGATGATGTCGTGCGGCTGGAAGCCGAGCCGTGCGGCGATCGAGCCGCGATCCACAGCGGTGATGACCACACCGGTGACCTCCGTCGGCATCCGCAATTCGTAGGCGAGCCGCGGCGACAGATTGGCGACCGTTGCCCCAGCGAACGGGCTATGGCCGCCGATCACCCGTTCGTCGCGCGGACGGGTTTCCGGGGCGGCGGCAAGCGGCAGAGTGATTTCTTTTTCCGAGCCGTTCTCCTTGACGGTGAGCATCACCGAGGTGCCGAGGCCCGCGGTCGTCAGCCGATAGCCGAGCGCGTCGGGATGTTCGACGGGAACACCGTTGACGGCAGTCACCACCTGACCGGGGCGTAAGCCCGCCTTCGCTGCCGGTCCATCCTCGACGACGCGGATGACCAGCGCACCGCGCGGCCTATCGAGCCCGAGCGCCTCGGCGACATCCGAGGTCACGGCGTCGAAGGAGGCGCCGATATAGGGGCGTTCGAAACTGACGTCACCCCGTTCGGCGGCGGCCAGGAAGACCTTGACGAGATTGGCGGGAATCGCAAAACCGACGCCGTTCGAGCCGCCGCCCTTCGAGAAGATCGCCGTATTGATGCCGATGAGATCGCCATTCATGTTCATCAGCGCGCCGCCGGAGTTGCCGGGATTGATCGCCGCATCGGTCTGGATGAAGAAGCCGAAATCGCCCTCCGTCACCTGATTGCGGGCGAGTCCGGAGACGATGCCGCTCGTGACCGTCTGGCCGACGCCGAAGGGATTGCCGATGGCCAGAACCAGATCGCCGACCTCGATCGCGTCGGAATTGCCGATCTTCAGGGCCGGCAGCGGCTCGCGGGCGTCGATCTTCAGCACGGCAAGATCGAGGCGGTCGTCCTTCAGCACCACCTTGCAGGGAAACTCACGCCCGTCGGCCAGTGCGACCTTGATCTCGTCGGCGCCGCCGATCACGTGGTTGTTGGTGACGACGATGCCCTTGGAATCGACGATGACGCCCGAGCCCAGCGATGTCTGCTTCTCGCTGCGGTTCGGCATGCGCTGGCCGAAAAACTGCTCGAAGAAGGGATCACCGGCGAAGGGGGACGCGCGGCGCTGGACCATCCGCTCCGCGTAGACGTTGACGACTGCGCCGTGAGTCTCGCGCACCAGAGGCGCGAAGGAGAGCTGCATTTCGGCCTGCGAGCGCGGCAGCACCTTGGTCACCTCCTCGGCGGAAGCGGAAAGCGGCGACAGCAGCGCGAGCGAAAGCACCGAAACGGCAGCGAAACGGACCAAGCCTTGCATGGGAGACTCCCGATAAATTTACAGAATGGCTTTTAGTGCGGAGCGAACCGGAAGGGAACGGCAAATCGCCCTCTTCCGATCCCGACAACTTAGCCGGACACCGCGCATTTCCAAGGCAGGCGACATTACAAGTCGGTCATCTTCTCCGTCCCGAAGAAATCTCCGATGCGGGGAATGCCGTCTCCTCCCGAACGATAGGCCGCTGATTAAATTGCGCTTTATCAATTTCAATGCTGACCGTTCAGGTAGTTGTCAGGAAGTGCTTCTAGCTTTCAGCGAGGATCTGACGATTCCGAGGAAGACAAGATGACCGATCAAGCACTACCGGAATATACCCGCATAGCCGTTTGGGACCTGCCCGTGCGCGCCTATCACTGGCTTCAGTTCGTGCTCGTCGCGGTCGCGGCGGTCACCGGCTTCCTTCTCGGCGGGCGCTGGATCGACGTGCATGTCTGGGCCGGTGCGGCGCTCGCCGCTCTTCTCGTCATGCGCATCATCTGGGGCTTCGCGGGCAGCACCTATGCGCGCTTCTCGACCTTCTTGCCGGCACCACGCACGGTATTTTCGCACGTTCGCGAGCTGAAATCGGGAACCGCTCGCCCTCATCTCGGGCACAATCCACTCGGCGCCCTGATGATCCTGGCGCTCGTTGCAGTCATCGCCGGCCTCGTCGTGTCCGGTACCATCATCTTCGGCGGCGTCTTCAAAAAGGGGCCTGGCGCCGCCTTCTTCTCCTTTGCGACCGGGTTCTCGGCGCGCGAGATCCACGAACTGCTCGCCTTCGCGCTGCTCGGCCTGGTCGGACTGCACATCGCCGGTGCCTTCTTCGAGAGCTGGCGCACAGGCGAGAACCTGGCCCGGGCAATGGTGACCGGCAGCAAAAGGCTGGAGCCCGGCAGGCATGAGGAAAGACCGATCGCCGCCCGTCCGCTGGTGGCCGTCGTCACCATACTCGTGCTGTTCGGCGCCGCGGTGCCGCTCGGGCTTTCGCTCGCGGCCATCCCGCCGTCCGGCATGCCCGTCGCGCAACTCGATCCGGTCTACCGGCAGGAATGCACCGCCTGCCACATGGCCTATCATCCGAGCCTGCTGCCGACCGCGAGCTGGCAGGCGTTGATGGACAACCTCGACGACCACTTCGGCGAGGATGCGAGCCTCGATCCCGAAACGGCGACAACGATCACGGCGTTCCTGACCGCAAATGCCGCGGAAACCGCCGACACCAAGCCGGCCAACGCCTTCCGTCGCCTCGATCCGGCATCCCCCTACGAGCTCACGGCGACACCTTTCTGGAAGCGCATGCACGGTGAAATCCCGGACTCCGTCTTCTCCGCCAAGCCGGTGAGCAGCAAGGCGAACTGTGCCGCCTGCCATCGCGATGCCGAAGCCGGCGCCTTCTACCCCGCGAATATCAACATCCCGAAGGAGGACTTGAAATGAAGAAGACAGCGATGCTCCTGCTGTGCGGCCTCGGTCTGCTTGCAGCGGCGCCGGCAAGCGCCGACCCCGCGCGCGATGCGATCCTAAAGGACTATGCGAGCGCTGCCGGCGTCGCTTCCTTCTCTGCGGATGCCGGCAAGACCCTGTTTCAGGCGAACCACACCGGCGGCAAGCCCGACACGCCCTCCTGCACGACCTGCCACACCGCCGATCCGCGCCAGCCCGGCAAGTCGCGCGTCGGCAAGCCGATCGAGCCGATGGCAGTCTCGGCCAATCCGAGCCGCTTCACCGATGCTGCCAAGGTGGAAAAATGGTTCCGCCGCAACTGCACCTCCGTCCTCGGGCGAGAATGTAGCGCCGAGGAAAAGGGCAACATCATCACCTATCTTTCCAGCCTCTGACCGGAGACCTCCGATGACGACGACACTGAAATCCGTCCTCAAACTGGCGCTTGTCGCCGCCGCCTTTTCGGGTGCCGCCCTCCTCGGCCCTGCTTTCGCCGATGACGACGAGGGTGGCGAAGGCGGCATTCGCGCCGTCACCAACGAGACGGTGAAGAACGAATGCTCCGCCTGCCACATGGCCTATCCGCCGGGCCTTCTGCCGCAGCGTTCCTGGCAGGCTCTGATGGGCGACCTGGCGAACCATTTCGGCGAGGACGCGAGCCTCGACGAGCCGGTGCGCAAGGAAATCGAGGACTATCTCGTCGCCAACGCGGCAGATGCCGGCGGCCGGTCCATCCGCGGACTCAAGGCAGACCAGACGCCATTGCGCATCTCCGAGCTACCGTGGTTTACGCGTGAGCACGGCTCAAGACTCATCGCCCGGGCGAAGTCGAACCCCAAGATCGGCTCGATCTCGAACTGCGCCGGCTGCCACCGCGGTGCCGAGCAGGGCTATTTCGAGGACGACTGATCAAGAGCCTGAAAGTGCTGCCTTCCACGTCGGCGGCACCGGACGGCAAGGCCCGCCGACGCGCTCCCGCCGGCGGGCCTTGCCCTTTCTGCACGTCGCAAGACCGCTACGGTCGCAGTTCGGCGGAGCCGGTCGATGCATCCGACCGCCCAGATGATCCGGCATATTTGCAATTAGGTCATTACCTAATCCCCTTCCTTCACTCCTCGAAGACGCAATACCTTGAGTAGCCGGCAGCCTCTTGACCAATCCATAACTACAAGGTTATACGTCAATCCATAGCCAGCGAGTTATTGATTTCGATGCCGGACACACATGACCTCCTTTTCAGGACACTTGCGGACTCGACCCGCAGGGCCATCTTCGAACGGCTCTGCCACGAGGGAGACCAGACCGTTGCAGCGCTGACGGCGCAAGCGGGTGTCTCGCAGCCCGCCGTGTCGAAGCACCTCGCGGTACTGAAGCGGGCGGGGCTCGTGCGTGATCGTCACGAAGGACGTCAGACTCACTATAGCGCCCGGATCGAGGCTCTGGCCCCGCTGGTCGACTGGACGAAGCAGATGTCCGGCTTCTGGCACACCCGCTTCGACGAGCTCGAGGACCTACTCAAGAGGATGGATCAATGACCACTGCCGAGACCGCAACGCGCTCCGTCGTCGTCGAGCGTGAACTTCCCTTTCCGCCGGAGAAGATCTGGCGCGCGCTGACGCAGCCGCATCTCATCGCCGAATGGCTGATGAAGAATGAGTTCAAGCCGGAGACCGGCCACCACTTCAGGCTCGAAGCCGACTGGGGCTCAATCGACTGCGAGGTCCGCACCGTCGAGCCGAACCGTACGCTCTCCTACACGTGGGACGCCTACGATCTCCGGAGCGTCGTAACCTGGACCCTCACCCCCATGGAGAGTGGCACGCATCTCCGCATGGAACAGACAGGCTTCAGGCCCGACCAGCCGCGTTTCTACGGTGGCGCAAAGGTCGGCTGGCCGCAGTTCATCGACAAACTCGAAGCCGTCCTCGAGCGATTGGACTGATGTCAGCCCCCGCCGAAGGCTCGTTACGAAGGAGCAAAGCATGACCTGGAATACAGGAATACGCCAGTTCCACCGCTGGACGTCGATCATTTTCACGGCGACCGTCGTCGCCAATTTCGTCACGATGTCGTTCAGGGAACCGCCGGCCTGGGTGAGCTATTCACCGTTGCCGCCGCTCTTCCTGTTGCTGTTCAGCGGCCTCTACATGTTCGCCCTGCCCTATTTCAGGAAGCGCAAACCGGCAACAGCGTGAAGGCGGGATAGACGTGCCGCCTCTCGGGCGTCAACGCGGCGGCGATCAGTCGGTAATCTGGCCGTTGACGGGGGGCGCCGCGTCGGCCGGCTGCGGGTCGAGATCGACCAGCATGAAGACCATGACGGCCATTACCATGGTTGCAGCACCACCAAATACGAACTTCATCACACTATCTCCCACCTGAAATCGAGAGACAGGATAGCGCGAAGGCCCTCACATCCTTCTAAGGCAATCGCTCCAATTGGATCAATCGCGGCGAAAGTCCTGCCGCCCTCGTTTGCCCCGCAAGCGTCGACCCGGCAAACAGAAACCCGCCGGCTTTCACCGGCGGGTCTCTCCCAAACTTCGTATCTGGTCGCGCCGGGCCTTATTCCGGCAGGATGCGGACTGCACCCTTGTCGGCGGAGCTTGCGAAGGCGGCATAGGCCTTCAGCGCCGTGGTGACGTTCCGCTTGCGCGGGCTCGACGGCTTCCAGCCGGCCTTGTCCTGCTCCGCACGGCGACGGGCGAGCTCGTCGGCGCTGACCGCGAGATTGATCGTGCGGTTCGGAATGTCGATCTCGATCGTGTCGCCGTCGCGAACCAGGCCGATCATACCGCCGTTTGCCGCTTCCGGCGAAACGTGGCCGATCGACAGGCCCGAGGTGCCGCCGGAGAAGCGTCCGTCGGTGATCAGCGCGCATTCCTTGCCGAGGCCCTTCGACTTCAGATAGCTCGTCGGATAGAGCATTTCCTGCATGCCGGGACCGCCCTTCGGGCCTTCGTAACGGATGACGACGACATCGCCGGCGACGACCTCGTTGGACAGAATCGCCTTCACCGCCGCGTCCTGGCTTTCATAAACCTTGGCCGGACCGGTGAACTTCAGGATCGACTCGTCGACGCCCGCCGTCTTTACGATGCAGCCGTCGAGCGCGATGTTGCCCTTCAGGACGGCCAGACCACCGTCCTTGGAGAACGGATGTTCGACCGAGCGGATGATGCCCTTCTCGCCGTCGGTGTCGAGTTCCTCCCAGCGTGCATTCTGAGAGAAAGCCGTCTGCGTCGGCACGCCGCCCGGAGCGGCCTTGAAGAATTCGCGCACAGTCTCGGAGTTGGTGCGGCTGATGTCCCAGCGGTCGATCGCATCGCCGAGGGTGGCGGCATGGACGGTCGGGCAGTCGCGATGGATCAGCCCACCGCGATCGAGCTCGCCGAGAATGCGCATGATGCCGCCTGCCCGGTGAACGTCTTCCATATGGACGTCGTTCTTGGCCGGGGCAACCTTCGAGAGGCAGGGAACCCTGCGCGACAGGCGATCGATATCGTCCATGGTGAAGTCCATCTCCGCCTCGTGAGCGGCGGCGAGGATGTGCAGCACGGTGTTGGTCGAACCACCCATGGCGATGTCGAGCGCCATGGCGTTCTCGAAGGCGGCCTTGGAGGCGATCGTGCGCGGCAGGACGGAGGCGTCCTCCTGCTCGTACCAGCGGCGGGCGAGATCGACGATCAGGTGGCCGGCCTCGACGAAGAGCCGCTTGCGGTCGGCGTGGGTCGCGAGCGTCGAGCCGTTGCCGGGCAGCGAAAGGCCGAGCGCTTCGGTAAGGCAGTTCATCGAATTGGCGGTGAACATGCCCGAACAGGAGCCGCAGGTCGGGCACGCGGACTGTTCGATCGCCTTGACGTCCTCGTCGGACACCTGGTCGTCGGCAGCGGCAACCATGGCGTCGACGAGGTCGAGCGCATGCTTCTTGCCATGCAGGACGACCTTGCCGGCCTCCATCGGGCCGCCGGAGACGAAGACGGTCGGAATGTTGAGGCGCAGGGACGCCATCAGCATGCCGGGGGTGATCTTGTCGCAGTTCGAAATGCAGACCATGGCGTCGGCGCAATGGGCGTTGACCATGTATTCGACGCTGTCGGCGATGAGTTCGCGCGACGGCAGCGAATAGAGCATGCCGTCATGGCCCATGGCGATGCCGTCGTCGACGGCGATGGTGTTGAACTCCTTCGCGACGCCGCCGGCCGCCTCGATCTCGCGGGCGACGAGCTGGCCGAGATCCTTCAGGTGGACGTGGCCGGGAACGAACTGGGTGAACGAGTTCACCACCGCGATGATCGGCTTGCCGAAGTCGGCATCCTTCATGCCCGTCGCGCGCCAGAGACCGCGCGCGCCCGCCATGTTGCGGCCGTGGGTCGTGGTTCTTGAACGATAAGCTGGCATCGATGGTTCCTCGGATCTGTCCTGGTTGTCTTTCCGGGTGCGCGCGGCAATCAAGAGCCGACCTCATGCGCATACCTGCGGGTTTCCCCTTGTCCTAGTGCAATCGGCGCAAGGTGTCACTATCAGCATACCGCAAAACGGTACGCCCGGCACGACGGGTTGGTATCCTCACGAAATCGTGGTTCGACGTTTCTTTTCACACGACTGAAACTCTGGTCCACTTTCCTGCGTATACTTTTCAGGAACGCAACAGCTACGAGAGAGCAGAACCATGTCATCCTATCGTCCGCCCAGGATCGCCGCGAGCGAGATCACCCCGCCGGCGCTCTACATGAGCCGCCGGACGCTGATGGCGACCGCGGGCGCGGGACTTGCGCTCGCCGCCTTGCCGAAATCGCTGCGAGCTGCCCCTCTGGCGGCAAAGTCCAGCGACTACAAGGTCGACGAGACGGTCACATCGAAGGAAGATGCGACCAGCTACAACAACTTCTACGAATTCGGCACCGACAAGAGCGACCCGATCCGCTATTCCGGTGACTTCAAGCCGCAGCCCTGGCGGGTCGAGGTGGGTGGACTCGTCGCCAAACCCACGGTCTTCGGCATCGACGACATCATGAAGGACTTCCCGATGGAGGAGCGCGTCTACCGGATGCGCTGCGTCGAGGCCTGGTCGATGGTGATCCCGTGGATGGGCTTCCCGCTTTCGGCCCTGCTCGACCGGGTGGAGCCGCTCGGCAGCGCCAAATACGTCGCCTTCGAAACGGTCGTGCGTCCGGACGAGATGCCGGGTCAACGCGGCCTCTTCCAGCCGCTCCGCTGGCCGTATGTCGAGGGTCTGAGGCTGGACGAGGCACGCCATCCGCTGACAATCCTCGCAACCGGTCTCTACGGCGAGACATTGCCGAACCAGAATGGAGCACCGCTCCGCCTCGTCGTGCCGTGGAAATACGGATTCAAGGGCATCAAGTCGATTGTCCGCATCACGCTCACCGAAAAGGAACCGCCCTGCACCTGGAACATCTCGGCACCGCAGGAATACGGCTTCTATGCCAACGTCAATCCGGCCGTCGACCACCCTCGATGGAGCCAGGCGACGGAGCGGCGGATCGGTGAAGGCGGCGGCTTGTTCGGCGGGTCCAGGCGCGAGACCCTGCCCTTCAATGGTTATGCGGAAGAGGTCGCCGGCCTCTATGCCGGCATGGATCTCGCGAAGTACTATTGATGCCCCGCCTTCCCGCCCGCTACCGCTCACTTTCCGTCTGGACGCTCTATGCGATCGGCCTGACACCCGGCCTCTGGACCTTCTATCTCGGTGTTACAGCCAATCTCGGGGCCGATCCCGTCAGGACCTTCGAGCACTTCCTCGGCCTCTGGGCGCTGCGCTTCCTGTGCCTGACGCTGCTCGTCACACCAGTGCGCGATCTTTTAGGTGTTAACCTAATTAGCTATCGACGCGCACTGGGGCTGCTTGCCTTCTGGTACGTGCTTGCCCACTTCACCGTCTATCTCACCCTCGACCGCGGGATGATCCTGTCGTCGATTGCCGGAGACCTCGCCAAGAGGCCCTACATCATGCTCGGCATGGCGGGGCTGGTCATGCTGACCCCGCTGGCACTTACCTCCAACCGCTGGTCGATCCGCAGGCTCGGGCCGCGCTGGACCACGCTGCACCGGCTCGTCTATGCGATCGCCGCCGCCGGCGTGCTCCATTATACCCTGTCACTGAAATCGATCACCGCGGAGCCGGCCTTCTATATCGCCACGGTCAGCCTTCTTCTCGGCTATCGGCTCGTGCGGCCGAGGCTTGTGGGCCGGAAACGGCAGCGCAAGGCTGAGGTCGCCGCGAACGCTTAAGGTCGCCGTGTCCTCGGGCGATCGAGCCGCTTCAAGGTCGCGAGGGGTGTCTCGCCGTAGTGCCGCCGATACATCCCGGAAAAGCGTCCGAGATGGAAGAAGCCCCACCGCATGGCGATCTCGGAGACGTTGCCCGGCGACGATTTACAGTCGAGGAATTCGCGGCGGGCGCCGTCGAGCCGGGCGAGGCGCAGCCAGAGCGAGGGCGGCATGCCGACGGCATCCAGAAACGCCACGCGCAGGCGCTCGATCGGCACACCCAGATCGCCGGCAAGTGCCGGCAGCGTGACCGGTTCTCCCGGATCGTCCGCGATGTGCCGTTCGACCCGCCGGAAGAGGTCGAGCGAAACGCGACGGTCGGCAAGCCTCTTGCTGCGATCGTCGAAGGCGGCCCAGAAATCGAGGAAACGTTCGGCGAGCAGACCCGGCAGGATCCGTTCGAGATCGGCGGGCGGCCGCCCCTCCAGCGCTCCGAAGCCCAGCAGGCAGGCGAGCCACTCGCCGAGCGCCTCGTCGGCCGGCGAACGGCTGCGCGACCGGACGGCCGAGCCGCCGGCCGAGAGCCCGATCGCCTCTACCGGCAAGGTAAGGCTGATCAGATCGCTTTCCGCCCCCACAACCGTCATCAACTCGGTTTCGCCCTGACGTAGCGCGACCATCCGGCCCGTCTCATGGTGGCCGTTGACGCGCCAACCGCCCTGCGCAGCCATCGGGAAGATGAAGGAGAGTTTTCCGCCCGGGCTTCTCGTCTCCTGCGCGACCGCAGGACCAATGCGCTCGCGGCTGATCACCGCGTCACCGACGGTCATCAGCTCGAAGGAGGACCGATACGTGCCGCGGCTCACCTGGCGGTAGCTCTGCACCCAGTCGTCGTCGCAAGCGTCGTGCTCGCTCGCATCCTGAAGAAGCTGCCTCTCATAGAACATCGCCGAACCATCGTCTTGCGAACCGGACTGCCCGAAATTCAGGCAGAAATCATCACACGAAGCGGATAGCCAGTCCAGTCGCGCATGCCCTAGCCATTATAGATCGATAACAAGGGGAACATCCGACATGCAGAAAACAGTTCTTGCGGCAGCGGTCCTCGCCGGTCTCGCGGTGCCTGCGCTCGCTGAAACCGACGACCAGAAATGGCTGACGCCGACCATGGTCAATGCCCGCGCAGCCATGATGACACCCGAGCTTTCGCTTATGACCTTCCAGCACATGGACACGATCTTCGCGACGCGGCCGGTCCGGGCCGGCGGTAGTGTGTGGGCTCTTCCGTCGGAACCGGGCGATATCGGCAATGAGTTCGCGCTCGGCGAGCAGTCGCTCACGCTTGGCGACTTTCTCGAAAAGACCGCCACAAACGGACTGCTGGTCATCCGCGACGGCAAGATCGTGAGCGAGATCTATCGCAACGGTCTCGATGAGAAGGCACACCACATCTCCTTCTCGATGGCGAAATCAATGCTGGCGACAATGGTCGGCATCGCCGTCTCGGAGGGCAAGATCAAGAGCCTCGACGACAAGGTCATCGATTACCTGCCCGACTGGAAGAATTCGGCTTACGCCGACGTCTCCATCCGCGATCTCCTGATGATGCGTTCGGGCGTCGCGTGGCTCGAAGTCTACGAATTCGGCAGCGACACGCAGCTGACCGAAGTGCACAACAATTCGCTCGTCGCCTATCAGTACCGCTGGTGCGACTACGCGAAGGACCGCGCCAAGACCGAGCACAAGCCGGGAGAGGTCTTCAACTATTCGACGCTCGACACGTCCGTGCTCGGCTGCGTCCTCGAAAAGGCGACCGGCATGAAGGGCGCGGACTATCTGAGCGAGAAGATCTGGAAGCCCGCCGGCATGGAAACGGACGCCTTCTACATGCTTGACGGCCCGGACTCTGTCGGCCGCGAGTTCTTCGGCGCGGGCATGAATGCGGCGCTGCGCGACTACGGCCGCTTCGGCCTGATGATGCTCGACGACGGCAAGGCGAACGGCCGGCAAGTCGTCCCGGCGGAATGGGTGAAACGGTCGACGGCGCCGGACGCGGCCACGGAGCCGGCGAGCAAGGACGACTGGCTCGGTTACGCCTATCAGTGGTGGACGGTGCCGGGATCTGACGCCTATGCCGCAATCGGCCTGTTCAACCAGTTCATCTACATCGATCCGCCGAGCAGGACGGTCATCGTGAAACTCGATTCTCCTGCCGATCCGCTCGGCTTCGAGAAGGAAAACATCGCCTTCTTCGAACAGATCGTCAAAAACCTCGCGAACTGAGGGCGACGCGGCAAGGGGCCGGCGCTGCCGGCCCTGCGACACGTTCAACCCGTCAGCCAGGCCGGCGTGTCGGGGCACCGCCCGAGGACGGCCGCCTCGACGCATCCAGCGAGACTGGCGAAGCGCACCTCCTTGCCGCTCAGGCCCGGGCCGTAATGGGCGTATTTGCCGGAATTGGTGAGGATCAGGCGCGCCGCCGGCGGGACGATCGGCGGCATCACGGTGCACCAGCAGGCGTCACGGACGAATGTGGCGCCGAATGCTTCCAGCTCGACGGCGATGCCGCTCTCGACGATCTTCCCGTAAGTGGAGCGACTTGCCGTGACGGTAAGCGTCACGTCGGGGTGCTTTTTCCGCCCACGGCAGAGTTCGGCAAGCGTCCGGCATTCGTCAGCGGAGAAGTGCGGATTGCCCAGCGCGACCAGCTCGACCGGTTCGCCGGCTGCCGGATTGAAGCTCCGCCAGACCGCGAGCAAATCGGCGCGCGATATGGTGAGTATCGGCAGTGTTGCACCGCCCGTCGCCGCCTCGTAGGTCGGCGCTTCAGGCGTGACCCCGACGATGTGGAACATCGGCGCGGCGGAGGTCGTGGCAAAGGCGGCGCCGAAAGCCTTCAGGTCGTCGTCACTCGGTGCGGCCGTCTCGAGCCCCGTCAGGACCGGAATGGTGTTCGGCGCAAGCAGGCCGACCTGATAACCGAGCAGCGGCCAGAAGCTGTCGTCGCAACCGGCCACTGGCTCGACCACGACAGTCAGCCGTGCCTTGCGGTTCTCCTCGATATGGCAGCCGGCGTAAGGGGCACGGCCGGTGAGCGCGATGCAGATGTCGAGGAAGTCCGGATACTTCATCGTGCGAGCGCCGAGCACGCTGTTGGCGTACACTACGGCGTTGGATTCCGCCCAGGCGATGTCCTCGCCCCGATCCGGTGCGCCGTCGAGCTGGTAGGGCGCACAGGTGAAGGTCGGCGCCGCGCCCATGCGGACATAGGCGTCGGCAAGGGCGCTCGCGGCCTGCGAGCGCGCGGGATCTGTTCCCTGCTCGCGCCAGCGCGCCTGATCCACCGAGATCGCGTTGAGCGACGTGGGAACGACGACGCGACCGCCCCAACCGGCAAGCTTCTCGGCGAAATCGAGACTCGCCGGACCGATATAGATGCAGCCGTCGACATGGACCTGCGCCACATCGATCAGGCGCTCCGCCCCGTCCAGCCTTGCCATGCGGGTGACGATCCGCATCGCGAGGCTCGTCGCGTGGGGAACCGAGGCAGACAGCAGCTCGCGGTCCCTTTCGGTAAGGGCCAGCCGATCTGTGGACGCGGAGATTGCATGTCCCGTAACCGGCGCGGCGCCGGGTTCGAAGACACTGCCTTTCTCCACTCGCAAGCTCTTCCGCCCCTGCAGGCGCGCGAAATCCCTGGGATCGAGCACCGCGATCGGAAGGGAGCGACCATAGACTTCTTCGGCGACGATGACGCCCAGGGTAAGGATATCCTCGCGTTGGGAGAAGACCATGGCGGCGGGTGCCAGTCCGTTGACGATCAACTGCAACAGCACGGCACTGCCGGTGCAGGAGCCGCGACCGCCAGGCATCGCCAGCACGGCGCCGGCGAGGCAAGACCCGTGCAGTGGATGGGCATGATCGATGACGATGCCGGTCTCCGGATCGACTCCGCCCCAGAAGCTCAGGCCGGTGTCGGAGAAGAGGAGCGGCCCTTCCGCCCTGCCATCGACCAGCATCGCCGCAGACGCTGCAAAAGCCCTGCCCTCCTCGTCCATGATCGCCTCCCGACTCCGGTGTTCCCTTCCTATTACCACGGAGGGGAATCGCCGCAAGGAAAGCCCCATCGGTGCAATGCCAGCCGCCGTCAACACGCTGCAGAGGATCGGCAAAAAAGATTCATCCCCCATGTCGATTTCTGTAACACTCGTTCGTCAAGGTGTCGGGCACGCCGAGGCGGCCTTGGTTCAACGAAGGAGAAAAACGATGCGTGTAATGGTTATGGTCAAGGCGACGACAGACAGCGAAGCAGGCGTCATGCCATCCACCGAACTGCTCGAAGCAATGGGAAAGTTCAACGAGGAGCTGGTCAATGCCGGCATCATGCTGACCGGCGAAGGGCTGAAGCCCTCTTCCAAAGGCAAGCGCGTGGCATTCGACGGACCGAGCCGCCGCGTGATCGACGGCCCCTTCGCCGAGACCCGCGAACTGGTCGCCGGCTATTGGATCTGGGAGGTCAAGGATATGGACGAGGCGGTCGAATGGGTCAAGCGCTGCCCGAATCCGATGCCGGGGCCGAGCGAAATTGAAATTCGTCCGGTTTACACGATGGAGGACTTCGCCGAATCGCTGACCCCGGAGGTGCGCGACCTGCACGAGCGCACCGGAGAACGGCTCGCCGAGCGTGAAGCCGGCAAGTCCTGAACCAGAAGGAGAAGCAACGCGATGGAAAAGATGATCTTCGTGAATCTGCCGGTGCGGGATCTGGCGGCGGCGACGACGTTTTACGAGGCGCTCGGCGGCACACGCAATCCCAACTTCTCCGACGATCAGACGAGCTGCATAATCTTCTCCGGCGCCATCGGCGTGATGCTGCTGACGCGCGAGCGTTATGCCACCTTCACCAGCCGCCCGATCGGCGACGCGCGGAGGGAGAGCCAGACGCTCATCGCCCTCAGCGTCGAGACGCGCGATGAGGTCGACCAGACGGTGGAGAAAGCCGCGCGCGCCGGCGGCAAGGCCGATCCGAACCCGATGCAGGACCACGGCTTCATGTATAGTCGCTCGGTCGAGGATCCGGACGGCTATGTCTGGGAGATCCTGTGGATGGATCAGGCGGCTGCAGCGGGAGGACCTCCCGGCGAATGACGCCCAAGCCACGTTGACTGGGCTACGGGAGCCTCCATAATCCGCCCCCATGGAGGCTTCCGAGACCCATCGCATGGCAGAGACCGTCTTCCGCATCGAGCGGGCCCGGCTGATCGCCGGCCTCAACCGCATGGTGCGCGATATCGGTTTCGCCGAAGAACTGGCCCAGGAAGCGCTGGTGACGGCGCTTTCTGAATGGCCGAAAACGGGCGTACCGCAGAGCCCGGCTGCCTGGCTGATGGCAACCGCCAAGCGGCGCGCGATCGACGTCTTCCGCCGCCGCAGGATGCAGGCACTGAAGCACGTCGACATCGGTCATGATCTGTCGCTTGAGCGGGACACCACGATCGAGGAGGTCGAGGCCGCCATGGATGACGACATCGGTGACGAGCGCCTGAGCCTGATCTTCACCGCCTGCCATCCGCTGCTCTCCGTCGACGCACGCGTGGCCCTGACGCTACGACTGATCGGCGGACTGACGACGGACGAGATCGCCCGCGCCTTCCTGGCCGGCGAAGCGACGATCGCCCAGCGAATCGTGCGTGCGAAGAAGACGCTCGGGAGTTCCGGCCTCGCCTATGAAGTGCCGCGCGGGGAGGATCGTGACCGGCGGCTCGCGGCCGTGCTCGAAGTCATCTACCTGATCTTCAACGAAGGCTATGCGGCGAGTGCCGGCGACGACGCATTACGGCCGCAGCTCTGCGCCGAAGCGATGCGGCTCTGCCGCATCCTTTCCGGCCTCCTGCCCCGGGAGCCGGAGGTTCACGGCCTGCTGGCGCTGATGGAACTCCACGCCTCCCGCTTTCCGGCCCGTACGGGCGCCGACGGCGCTCCGGTCACGATCACCGAACAGAACCGGGGCCGCTGGGACCGTCTCCTCATCCAGCACGGTTTGACCGCGCTCGGTCGCGCCGAACGGCTTGGCGGAGCGGACGGTCCCTATGCGCTGCAGGCGGCGATCGCAGCCTGCCATGCCCGGGGCCCGCGGGCCGAGGACACTGACTGGCGACAGATCGCGACCCTCTACGACCGCCTGAGCCGCGTCATGCCCTCGCCCGTCGTCGATCTCAACCGTGCCATTGCTCATTCCATGGCCTTCGGACCGGAAACAGGACTCGAATTGCTGGAGCCGCTCGAAGCCGAACCTGCGCTCCAGGGCTATGTCGGCCTGCCCGCAGCCCGTGGCGATTTCCTGATGCGCGCTGGACGGAAGGTGGAAGCGAAGGCCGCGTTCGAAAAGGCCGCCCGCCTCGCGGGCAATGCCGCCGAGCGGCGGTTCCTGGTGGCCCGCGCGGCGGCCTGCGGCGGAGGCTGATGCGATTCCCCTCAAGTGGGGATATAGATCCGCTCGCGGATGTGCTTCAGCGAGGCGACGATGGTGAAGGTCATGATGACGAGCAGCGTCCATGAACTCCATTTGCCGAGATGAACCGTGGACCAGGCACCGATCTGGTTCGGATAGTGCCAGACGGCGAAAAAGGTCGAGATGTTCTCGGCGAGCCAGATGAAGAAGCCGATCAGAATGAAGGCCAGGATCAACGGCATTCTCCGGTCTCTGTCGAACGGGCGAAACACGACGGTCGCACGCGCATAAAGGCCGATCGCGAGTGCGGCGATGTACCAGCGGTAGTCGCCGATATAATGATGGGTGAAGAAGTTGGCGTAGATGGCGAGCGCCACCAGCGTCGCCATCCAGTAGGGCGGGTGGTGCTGAACCCGGACGTCGAGCAGACGCCACGCCTGGATGACGTAACTGCCGACGGCGGCATACATGAAACCGGAAAAGAGCGGTACGCCGAGCAGCTTGGTATAGGCGAAATCAGGATACGCCCAGGACTGGATCGCACTTGACGTCTTGAAGACCTCGAGGATGAAGCCAATCACATGGAAGAGGCAAATCGCCTTCAGTTCGTCCAGCGTCTCGAGCCGCGTCCATATCATCCAGGCCTGGATGCCGAGCGCGATGATGAGAAGCAGGTCATAGCGCGGGATGCCGAGAAGGCCGGCGCGCGGCGTCGCGAAGATCGAGACGAAGAACAACCCGGCAAAGAAGCAGGCGCGCGCTTCCTTGGCGCCGAAGAGCAGGAGTTCGGCGGCGAAGCGCCAAAATCCCCTGAGTTCGGGAGCTGGTGCAAGCTCCATCAGCCGGCGGTCGAAGCTCTGCAGAAGGGCCGTGGGGCGAGCCTGTAGGGTCGTCATGAATTCTCCCGGTCGACAGGATGTTGCCTTCTTGGCACGCCCAACTAGAAAGACCGGATGGGAAAAATCAAGGCACGCACGCAATTGCGGATGAAAAGACTGGCTATCGCCGCAATGGTGATCGTGGCCGGACTTGTGCTGCGGCTCACCGGCTACGAGGCAGGCTTGCCCTACCCGCTCGTCAAGTACGGTGGCTCCGGGCTGTGGGGCATGATGGTCTTCTGGCTGCTTGCCGCACTGCTTCCCAACCAGCCGGTTCGCCGGATTGCTGTTATCGCCGGCGTCGTCGCCGTGGCCGTCGAGCTTATCCGTCTCTACCACACGCCCTGGCTCGACGCCTTCAGGCTCACGCTTGCCGGTGCCCTCCTCCTCGGCCGGATATTCTCCATCTACAACATTCTCGCCTATCTGGCGGGAATAGCGGCCGCAGCCCTCACCGATCAGCGGCTTCTCCTCCGGCATACGCGCGCCGCGTCGCCGGCGGGCTAGAACGCGAGAAGGCCGGAGGTTTCCCTCCGGCCTTTTCTATCCTTCCCTAACGGGAGGAAACTTACGCTGCTTCAGCTTCGGCTTCGGCGGCGACGCGGGCCTTGTCGGCTGCGCCCTTGGCGTCGACGTCGCGTTCAACGAACTCGATGACGGCCATTGCGGCGTTGTCGCCCTGGCGGAAGCCGGCCTTCATGATGCGCAGGTAGCCGCCGTTACGGTTGGCGTAACGGGTGGCGATGGCATCAAACAGCTTGCGGACGGCGTCCTGGTCCTGGATCTGCGAGATGGCCTGACGACGAGCGTGCAGGTCGCCGCGCTTGCCGAGCGTAACGAGCTTCTCGACGATCGGGCGAATTTCCTTCGCCTTCGGGAGCGTCGTGACGATCTGCTCATGGGTGATGAGCGAAGCAGCCATGTTGGCGAACATCGCCTTGCGGTGGCTGGCGGTGCGGTTCAGCTTGCGGCCGGCTTTCTGGTGGCGCATTGCTATTCTCCTTTAAGTGCAGGCTCTGTCTCAGAGGCTGCCGTTTCCTGACACATACGGGCAGCTGCCCGCAGTTTGACTGGAAAAGGCAGAGATGAACCTGCCTTTTTTGTTTCTTAGTACTGGTCTTCGTAGCGCTTGGCGAGATCTTCGATGTTTTCCGGCGGCCAGGCGGGCACTTCCATACCGAGGTGCAGGCCCATGGAAGCCAGAACTTCCTTGATCTCGTTCAGCGACTTGCGACCGAAGTTCGGAGTGCGGAGCATTTCCGCTTCCGTCTTCTGAATAAGGTCGCCGATGTAGACGATGTTGTCGTTCTTCAGGCAGTTCGCAGAGCGGACCGAAAGTTCGAGCTCGTCGACCTTCTTGAGCAGCGCCGGGTTGAAGGCGAGCTCGGTGACGGCTTCTTCTTCGACTTCCTTCTGCGGCTCCTCGAAATTGACGAACACGCCGAGCTGGTCCTGCAGGATGCGGGCAGCAAAAGCGACCGCGTCCTCACCGGTGACCGAGCCATCGGTCTCGATGGTCATCGTCAGCTTGTCGTAGTCGAGAACCTGACCTTCGCGGGTGTTTTCGACCTTGTAGGACACCTTCTTGACCGGCGAGTAGAGGCTGTCGACCGGGATGAGGCCGATCGGAGCATCTTCCGCACGGTTGCGCTCGGCCGGGACATAGCCCTTGCCGTTGTTGACCGTGAACTCCATGCGGATCTCCGCGCCCTCGTCGAGCGTGCAGATCACGTGGTCGGGGTTCAGGATCTCGATGTCGCCGACCGTCTGGATATCACCGGCGGTGACGACGCCCGGGCCCTGCTTGCGCACGACCATGCGCTTGGAATCGTCGCCATCCATCTTGATGGCGATTTCCTTGATGTTGAGCACGATGTCGGTCACGTCTTCCCGGACGCCCGGGATCGACGAGAACTCATGCAGCACGCCATCGATCTGGACGGCGGTCACGGCGGCGCCGCGCAGCGACGACAAGAGAACGCGACGCAGCGCGTTGCCGAGCGTCAGGCCGAAGCCGCGTTCCAGCGGCTCTGCAACCAGCGTTGCCTTCGTGCGGCCGGACGAGGTGAACTCCACCTTGTTCGGCTTGATCAGTTCCTGCCAATTCTTCTGAATCATGTTTTTACCTTCCGTTCGTTGCCACCATCCAATCGTGGCAACCGAGCATTAGAAGCGTCGAGAGGGGCGTCCGAGCGCCCTTCGACTGGATGAATAATGATCAGACGCGGCGCTTCTTGCGCGGACGGCAGCCGTTGTGCGGGATCGGCGTCACGTCGCGAATCGAGGTGATCATGAAACCGGCAGCCTGCAGAGCGCGCAGGGCCGATTCGCGGCCGGAACCCGGACCGCAGACTTCGACTTCGAGCGACTTCATGCCGTGTTCCTGCGCCTTCTTGGCGCAGTCTTCCGCTGCGATCTGAGCAGCGAACGGGGTCGACTTGCGCGAACCCTTGAAGCCCTTGGCACCGGCAGACGACCAGGCAATCGCATTGCCCTGCGCGTCGGTGATGGTGATCATCGTGTTGTTGAAGGTCGAGTTGACGTGTGCAACGCCCGACGAGATATTCTTGCGCTCGCGACGGCGAACGCGGGTGGCTTCCTTGGCCATTTTCTTACCTTTCTTGATCTCTTCGCCGCCGTAGTTCCAGCGGCTCCACCTTGAAGCCAATAGGCAGTAGGCAGTAGGCAGTAGGTTCTCCCTACCGCCTACCGCCCAAAACCTACTGCCTGCAAATTACTTCTTCTTACCGGCGATCGCCTTTGCCGGACCCTTGCGGGTGCGGGCATTGGTGTGCGTGCGCTGGCCACGAACCGGCAGGCCGCGGCGATGACGCAGACCGCGGTAGCAGCCGAGGTCCATCAGACGCTTGATGTTCATCGCGGTTTCGCGACGAAGATCACCCTCGACCTGATAATCACGGTCGATCGTTTCGCGAATCGCCAGAACTTCGGCGTCGGTCAGCTGATGAACACGCTTCTCAGCCGGGATACCGACCTTCTCAATGATTTCCTGTGCGAACTTCGGGCCGATCCCGTGAATGTAACGGAGCGCGATTACTACGCGCTTCGCGGTCGGGATGTTGACGCCAGCGATACGTGCCACGCCTATTCTCCTTGCGTTCCAGTTGCCATCCGGCAAGTGGTGTCTGGTTTACGCAGCCAAACAGGCCGCGCGTTCAAATTCGGGTCCTCAACATGTCAAAACGATCGAACCCGGTCCTCCGTGCGGAAGAACGCGCCGATCGCTTAAATGTCGCGAGTTGGCGCGCTATTTAGCGGAATCAGCCGACAAAAGCAACTGTTCCGGTAAAGATTCTTGAAGCCTCGTCAGCCCTTCACGGTTGCGAGGATCGCCTCGATGTCCGCTGTGACGGCATCCATGTCCTTCATGCCGTCCACCGACTTCAGCTTGCCCTTGGCGTAATAGTAGCCGATGAGCGGCGAGGTTTCCTTGTAGTACGCCTCGAGCCGAGCCTTCATGGTCTCGGCATTGTCGTCCGGCCGGCGCTTGAACCCAGTGGAACCACACGTGTCGCAGACGCCATCGACGGAGGGCTTCTTGTCAGTGTCGTGGTAGACGGTTCCGCAGTTGCCGCACGAATAGCGTCCCGAAACACGACGGACGAGCTCCTTGTCGTCGACCTTGAGCTCGACGACGACCGAAAGATCCAGCCCCTTGTCGGCGAGCATCTTCTCCGTCGCATCCGCCTGCACCAGCGTGCGGGGGAAGCCATCGAGGATGAACCCTTCGGCGCAATCCGGCTGATCGATTCGCTCGGAAACGATGGCGATCACGATATCGTCCGAGACCAGCTTGCCCGCGTCCATGACAGCCTTGGCACGCTTTCCGACTTCGGTCTCCGCGGCGACGGCTGCACGCAGCATGTCACCGGTCGACAATTGCGGAATGCCGTGCTTCGCGACGATACGCTGGGCCTGGGTACCCTTCCCCGCACCCGGCGGTCCCAAAAGGATAAGTCTCATCGTCCCCTCTTTCCTCCACGCAACTTCGACTTCTTGATCAGGCCCTCATACTGCTGGGCAATCAGGTGGCCCTGAATCTGTGCTACAGTATCGAGGGTGACGCTGACAACAATCAAAAGCGAAGTACCACCAAGGGATAATGGAACGCCGGTACGGGCGACCAGGATCTCGGGGAGGATGCAGACGAAGACGAGGTAGATCGCGCCGATCACCGTGATTCGGGTCAGCACGTAGTCGATGTATTCGGCTGTGCGCTCACCGGGGCGGATACCCGGAATGAAGCCTCCGTGCTTCTTCAGATTGTCCGCAGTGTCCTTCGGGTTGAAGACGATCGCGGTGTAGAAGAAGGCAAAGAAGGCGATCAGCGCACCATAAAGCACCATATAGAGCGGCTGGCCGTGGCCGAGCGCCGCAACGATTGTCGTCGCCCAGGAGGGCAGCGTCGAGGTTCCGGTGAAGCCTGCGGCAGTCGCCGGCAGAAGCAGCAGCGACGAGGCGAAGATCGCCGGAATAACACCCGAAGTGTTGAGTTTCAGCGGCAGGTGCGAGGTGTCGCCCTGGAACATGCGGTTGCCGACCTGGCGCTTCGGGTACTGGATCAGCAGGCGACGCTGCGCGCGCTCCACGAAGACGATCAGCCCGATGACGGCGATCGCGACGATGATGACCGTCAGGATGAGCGCAGTCGAAACGGCGCCTGTGCGGCCGAGTTCGAGCGTTCCGACGACGGCGGACGGCAGGCCTGCCGCGATGCCGGAAAAGATGATGAGCGAGATGCCGTTGCCGATGCCGCGCGAAGTGATCTGCTCGCCGAGCCACATCAGGAACATGGTGCCGCCGAGAAGAGTGACGACCGTCGAAATACGGAAGAACAGGCCCGGATCGCTGACCAGCCCCTGCCCGCTTTCGAGCCCCACGGCGATGCCGTAGGCCTGCAGCGTTCCGAGAAGAACAGTGCCGTAGCGGGTATACTGGTTGATAACCTTGCGGCCCTGCTCGCCTTCCTTCTTGAGGTTCTCGAGCGCCGGAACGACCGAAGTCATCAGCTGCACGATGATCGAGGCGGAGATGTAGGGCATGATCCCGAGGGCGAAGATCGCCATGCGCTCGACGGCGCCGCCGGAGAACATGTTGAAGAGGCCGAGAATACCACCGGCCTGCCCCTTGAAGGCAGCCGCATAGGCTTCAGGATTGAGACCGGGCAGCGGGATGTGCGTGCCGAGGCGATAGACAAGAAGCGCCGCAAGAGTAAACCACAGCCGCTTCTTCAGATCTTCCGCCTTCGCAAAGGTCGAAAAATTGAGATTCGAGGCTAATTGTTCCGCTGCAGAAGCCATGAAATTCTCCGCGTAACCGATCCGAAGCGAGAGCCTCGGAGGCAATTCACCAAATCGTTTTCAGAAAACCGGGCCGGCATGATTGCGGAGCAGCCGCTCGCCTCACCCTATTTTCCAGAATCTCCCGGAAGACGAAACAACGTCACCCCTTCTGAGGATCGTGAGGCTCACATATGGGAGCAAAATCGCCCGGTGTGAAGCACCCCGGGCGATCAAATCGTACTTATTCAGCGGCTTCCGCAGCTGCCACCAGCAGCTTGATCGAACCGCCGGCCTTCTCGATCTTCTCGACCGCGGCCTTGGAAGCACCGGCAACCTCGAGGGTGACCTTGGCCTTCAGTTCGCCGTCGGAAAGAACGCGAACACCATCCTTCTGGCGACGGATGACGCCGGCAGCCTTGAGGGCGGCAGCATCGATGGTTGCCTTCGGGTCGAGCTTCTTGGCATCGATCGCGGTCTGGATGCGGCCGAGCGATACGGTCACGAATTCAGATGCGAAGATGTTGTTGAAGCCGCGCTTCGGCAGACGACGGTAGATCGGCATCTGACCGCCTTCGAAGCCGTTGATGGCAACGCCCGAACGAGCCTTCTGACCCTTGACGCCGCGACCACCGGTCTTGCCCTTGCCGGAGCCGATACCGCGACCAACGCGGATACGGTCCTTGGAGGAGCCTTCGTTATCCTTGATTTCATTCAGTTTCATGGTGACTTCCTCCGTCTCACTTCCCGTCGACGACGCGAACGAGATGCTGGACAGCACGGATCATGCCACGAACCGAAGGGGTATCCTCCAGGGTGCGGACCCGGTGCATCTTGTTGAGGCCCAGCCCGATGAGCGTCTTGCGCTGGACTTCCGGGCGGCGGATAGGCGAGCCGATCTGTTCGATCGTGATCGTCTTTGCTTCAGTCTTCTTCGTAGCCTTGGCCATGGTTCAGACTCCTCTTATTCTTCAGAGGCGTTGCCGGAAGCGGCACGGCGAGCCTGGAGCGTGGCATACTTGAGGCCGCGCTGAGCTGCGATGTCCTTCGGGTGTACCTGGTGCTTCAGGGCGTCGAACGTGGCGCGAACCATGTTGTATGGGTTCGACGAGCCGGTCGACTTGGCGACGACGTCGTGCATGCCGAGCGTTTCGAAAACGGCGCGCATCGGACCACCGGCGATGATACCGGTACCGGCCTTGGCGGAGCGCAGCAGAACCTTGCCGGCGCCGTGGCGACCGTTGACGTCGTGATGCAGCGTACGGCCGTCACGCAGCGGTACGAAGATCATGTCGCGCTTGGCGGCTTCGGTCGCCTTGCGGATTGCTTCCGGCACTTCACGTGCCTTGCCATGGCCGAAACCGACCCGGCCCTTCTGGTCGCCGACGACGACGAGAGCAGCAAAGCCGAAACGACGGCCGCCCTTCACCACCTTGGCGACGCGATTGATGGCGACCAGCTTGTCGACGAACTCGCTGTCGCGCTCTTCACGGCTCGCACGCTCTTCGCGCGAACCACGCCTGTCCTGTGCCATTGTCCTGTTCCTTTTTCTTTTCCGGGTGCAATCGGCAGATTACGAAAAAATTCCGCCCTGCCCTTCCGGGTCACGGGCGAAATCGGGGAAACCGGCTCATGCCGGAAATCCGCCCGGACTGCAAGCCCGGGCGGAAACTCTCAAATCAGAAGGTCAGGCCGCCTTCGCGGGCTGCATCGGCGAGAGCCTTGATGCGGCCGTGATAGATGAAGGCGCCGCGGTCGAAGACCACTTCCTTGACGCCCGCCTTGACGGCCCGCTCGGCAACGAGCTTGCCGACGGCAGCCGCGGCTGCGACATCTGCGCCGGTCTTCAGCGACGAGCGCAGACCGGTGTCCAGGGTCGAGGCGGCAGCCAGCGTGCGGCCGGCGACGTCGTCGATGATCTGGGCATAGATGTTCTTCGACGAGCGATGAACCGACAGACGCGGACGGCCATTGGCCACCGCCTTGATCTGACGTCGTACGCGATTGGCACGACGAACCAGTGCTTCTTTTCTGCTTGCCATTTCGCGCGTTCCTTACTTCTTCTTGCCTTCTTTGCGGACGATCCGCTCTTCGGCATACTTGACGCCCTTGCCCTTGTAGGGTTCGGGGCCGCGGTATTCGCGGATCTCCGCAGCGACCTGGCCGACCTGCTGCTTGTTGATCCCGGAAACCACGATTTCCGTCGGCTTCGGAACAGCGATCGTGATACCGACCGGCGGTTCGTAGACCACGTCGTGCGAGAAGCCGAGAGCCAGCTGCAGGTTCTTGCCCTGCATGGCGGCACGGTAACCGACGCCGTTGATCTCGAGCTTGCGCTCGTAACCGTCCTTCACACCCTTGAAGATGTTCTCGATCATCGTGCGGGACATGCCCCACTTCGAACGAGCACCCTTGGTGTCGTTGACAGGCTGAACAACAACGGCGTTGTCTTCGAGCTTTACGGAGATTTCGTCGTTAGCGACGAAAAAGAGTTCGCCCTTCGGGCCCTTGGCAGTCACCTTCTGGCCGTCGACGGCGGCCGTGATCCCTGCAGGAACCGGAACGGGCTTTTTACCGATACGAGACATTTTTGAAATCCTGTCTGTTCGTTCTGGAGATCCCTGCCCTGTCTTAGAAGACCGAGCAGAGAACCTCACCACCAACGTTCTGTTCGCGAGCCTGGTGATCGGCCATCACGCCCTTCGGGGTCGAAAGGATGGTGATGCCGAGGCCGTTCGCGACCTGCGGAATGGACTTTACCGAGACATAAACCCGGCGGCCCGGCTTGGACACGCGGCCGATCTCGCGGATGACCGAAGCACCTTCATAGTACTTCAGTTCGATCGTGAGTTCGGACTTGCCATTGCCGTAGTCGACCTGGGAATAGCCGCGGATGTAACCTTCGGCCTGCAGGACGTCGAGAACGCGTGCGCGCAGCTTGGAAGCAGGAGTGCTTACCGAGCTCTTGCGGCGGGCAGCGCCGTTACGGATACGGGTGAGCATATCGCCCAACGGATCAGTCATCGTCATTTACCCGTCTCCTTACCAGCTCGACTTGACAATGCCCGGCACCTTGCCGAGGTTGCCCAGCTCGCGAAGCGCGATACGCGACATCTTGAGCTTACGGTAGAATGCGCGCGGACGACCGGTCACTTCGCAACGGTTGCGAATACGGGTCTTGGAGCCATCGCGCGGCAGTTCTGCCAGCTTCAGGGTTGCCTTGAACCGCTCTTCGATCGAGAGAGACTGGTTCATGATGGTTGCCTTGAGGGCGGCACGCTTGGTGGCCTGCTGGGCAACTGTCTTGCGGCGGCGCTTGTTCTTTTCAACTGCGCTTGTCTTCGCCATATCGAAGTTCCTCTTCTACGCTCGTCGTTACGGTTACTGACGGAACGGGAAGTTGAACTCTTTCAGAAGAGCTCGAGCTTCGTCGTCCGTGTTTGCCGTCGTGCAAACGATGATGTCCATGCCCCACATCTGATCAACCTTGTCGTAGTTGATCTCAGGGAACACAATGTGCTCCTTGATGCCCATGGCGAAGTTGCCACGGCCGTCAAAGCTCTTCGGGTTCAAGCCCCGGAAGTCGCGAACGCGCGGCAGCGCGATGTTGATCAGGCGGTCCAGGAATTCGTACATGCGGGCGCCACGAAGGGTAACCTTCGCACCGATCGGCATGTTTTCGCGAACCTTGAAGCCGGCGATCGAGTTGCGTGCCTTGGTGATGACCGGCTTCTGGCCGGCAATCGCCGCGAGGTCGGCGGCAGCAATGGTCGGCTTCTTGGAGTCGCCGGTCGCTTCGCCCACACCCATGTTGATCACGATCTTGTCGATCTTCGGGATCTGCATTTCGTTAGCGTAGGAGAAGGCCTCCTGCATGCTCTTGCGGATCCGGGAAACATATTCCTTCTTGAGCCGCGGCTCGTACTTTGCCTCAGCCATCGATCACATCTCCCGAACGCTTGGCCACACGCACCTTCTTACCGTCGACGACCTTGAAACCGACGCGGGTCGGCTTGCCGTCCTTGTCCATGACGGCAAGGTTGGACAGATGCACAGAAGCTTCCTTGCTGATGATGCCGGCTTCCTGGCTCTGGGTCTGACGCTGATGGCGCTTGACGATATTGATGCCACGAACGACCGCACGGTCTTCCTTCGGCATCACCTGAATGACTTCGCCGGAACGACCCTTGTCCTTGCCGGTGAGTACGACGACCTTGTCGCCCTTACGAATCTTTTGCATCGCTTGTCGCTCCCTTACAGTACTTCCGGAGCCAGCGAGATGATCTTCATGTGGTTCTTGGCGCGAAGTTCGCGCGGAACCGGTCCGAAGATACGGGTGCCGATCGGCTCTTTCTTGTTGTCGATAAGAACGGCTGCGTTGCTGTCGAAGCGGATGACGCTACCGTCGGGACGGCGGATGTCCTTGGCGGTGCGGACGACGACCGCCTTCATCACGTCACCCTTCTTCACGCGGCCGCGCGGGATCGCTTCCTTGATCGAAACGACGATGATGTCGCCGACCGAAGCGTACTTGCGCTTGGAGCCGCCCAGCACCTTGATGCACATGACACGACGTGCGCCGGAATTATCCGCCACGTCGAGGTTAGTCTGCATCTGAATCATGTCAGGTCGCCTTCTTGTTGTACCGGAACGGTTGGGCGCAATGCCCCCTATTCCGGCTCATGATAAATCTCGATTGTCGCGCGGGAGGGATATTGCCAAGGCGGTTTCCCGTCGAGGGACCTTCCCTGCGCTCAAAGCAAAAGAACGCCCGCTTGCCGAGCGTTCCTGCGCCAGTGTGGTGCTTCATACAGATTTTTGCGCAAGGTGCAATACCTAAGCGCAAATCTCCGTCGATCAGGCGTGGGCGGAAACGACCGTCCAGCGCTTGTCCTTCGAAATCGGCGCACATTCCTCGATGGAAACGACATCGCCGACCTTATACTGGTTGCTTTCGTCGTGAGCCTTGTACTTCTTCGAACGACGAACCGTCTTCTGGAGGAGCGGGTGAGCGAATCGACGCTCCACACGAACCACCACGGTCTTGTCGTTCTTGTCGCTGACGACGACGCCCTGCAGAATGCGTTTAGGCATATTATTCTGGTCCTTTAGGCCTTGGCTTCCGCCGCCTTCTGGCGGGCGATGGTTTTCACGCGTGCGATGTCCCGACGGACTTCCTGGATACGCGAAGACTTTTCAAGCTGGCCGGTCGCCTTCTGGAAGCGCAGGTTGAACTGCTCCTTCTTCAGCTTGGCAAGCTCGTCATTCAACTGGTCGGCGCTCATGGCGCGAACATCTGCGGCTTTCATGGGCCTGATCCTCACTCTGCAATGCGCTGAACGAAGCGCGTCTTGACCGAGAGCTTGGCCGCGCCGAGACGCAGAGCCTCGCGGGCGATCTCTTCGGAAACGCCGTCGATCTCGAACATCATACGACCGGGCTTGACCTTGCAGGCCCAGTATTCGACGGAACCCTTGCCCTTACCCATACGGACTTCGGTCGGCTTCGCCGTGACCGGAACGTCGGGGAACACACGGATCCACACACGACCAGCGCGCTTCATGTGGCGCGTGATGGCGCGACGTGCCGCTTCGATTTCGCGAGCGTTGACGCGGTTCGGTTCCTGAGCCTTCAGGCCGAATTCACCGAAAGCCAGATCGAAACCACCCTTGGCGACGCCCTTGATGCGACCCTTGAACTGCTTGCGGTACTTGGTACGCTTTGGCTGCAACATTTTCTTACTTCTCCGAGCTTATCTTTCGCCAGCGCCTATCAAGCGTTCTCGCGACGCCGCTCGCCGCGTTCACGGCTTGCCGGACCTTGCGAGTCGCCTTCGAGCGCACGGCGCTCAGATGCCATCGGATCGTGCTCAAGGATTTCGCCCTTGAAGATCCAGACCTTGATGCCGCAGATACCGTAGGCGGTTTCTGCTTCGGCGGTGCCGTAGTCGATGTCCGCACGCAGCGTGTGCAGCGGAACGCGGCCTTCACGGTACCATTCGGTACGAGCGATTTCCGCACCGCCGAGACGGCCGGCGCAGGTGATCTTGATGCCTTCGGCGCCAAGACGCATGGCCGACTGAACGGCACGCTTCATCGCGCGACGGAACGCGATACGACGTTCCAGCTGCTGGGCGATCGACTGTGCGACGAGCGTCGCGTCGATTTCCGGCTTGCGCACTTCGACGATGTTGAGGTGCGTTTCCGAATTCGTCATCTCCGAGAGCTTCTTGCGGAGCTTCTCGATGTCTGCACCCTTCTTGCCGATGATCAGACCCGGACGAGCCGAGTGGATCGTGACGCGGCACTTCTTGTGCGGACGCTCGATGACGACCTTGGCGATACCGGCCTGCTTCAGCTCCGACATCAGGTAGGAGCGGATCTTCAGGTCTTCATGCAGCAGCTGGCCGTATTCGGCGTTGTCGGCGAACCAGCGGCTGTCCCAGGTCCGGTTGATGCCGAGACGGAAACCGATCGGATTGATTTTCTGACCCATTATGCGGCCTCCCCATTGGCTTCGACTTCCCGCACGACGATCGTCAGGTGCGAGAACGGCTTTTCGATGCGCGATGCACGGCCACGGCCACGAGCGTGGAAACGCTTCATGACGATCGACTTGCCGACATAGGCTTCCGCAACGATCAGCTGGTCGACGTCGAGATCGTGGTTGTTCTCGGCGTTCGCGATGGCCGATTCCAGCGTCTTCTTGACGGTGCCGGCGATGCGCTTGCGCGAGAACTCGAGGTCGGCGAGTGCGCGGTCAACCTTCTTGCCGCGGATCATCGCGGCAACCAGGTTGAGCTTCTGGGGGCTGACGCGGAGCGTGCGCGCAACGGCTTGCGCCTCGTTATCCTTCAGCCGACGTTCGGCTTTTGCCTTGCCCATTTCTTACTTCCTCTTCGCTTTCTTGTCCGCACCGTGACCATAGTAGGTCCGGGTGGGAGCGAATTCTCCGAACTTGTGTCCGACCATGTCTTCGTTGACGCTGACCGGAACATGCTTGCTGCCGTTGTAGACGCCGAAGGTCAGACCTACGAACTGCGGCAGGATCGTGGAGCGACGGCTCCACATCTTGATCACTTCGCTACGACCGCCTTCGCGAACCTTCTCAGCCTTCTTGAGAAGATAGCCGTCAACGAACGGACCTTTCCATACTGAACGAGCCATTAATGACTACCTCTCTTACTTCTTCTTCAGGTGGCGGGAGCGCATGATGAACTTGTCGGTCGACTTGTTCGAGCGCGTACGCTTGCCCTTGGTCGGCTTGCCCCACGGGGTAACCGGATGACGGCCACCGGAGGTGCGGCCTTCACCACCACCGTGCGGGTGGTCGACCGGGTTCATGACGACGCCGCGGTTATGCGGGGTCTTACCACGCCAGCGCGTACGACCAGCCTTGCCGTCGTTGATGTTGCCGTGGTCCGGGTTGGAGACGGCGCCGACAGTGGCAAGGCACGAGCCATGCACGAGGCGCTGCTCACCGGAATTCAGGCGAAGGATCGCCATGCCGGCATCGCGGCCGACCAGCTGTACATAGGTGCCTGCAGAGCGGGCGATCTGGCCGCCCTTGCCCGGCTTCATTTCGACGTTGTGAACGATCGAGCCGACCGGAATGTACTGCAGCGGCATGGTGTTGCCGGGCTTGACGTCGACAGCCTTGTCGGACGCGATGACCTTGTCACCGGCAGCAAGACGCTGCGGAGCAAGGATGTAAGCCTGTTCGCCGTCGGCATAGGTGACGAGAGCGATGAACGCGGTGCGGTTCGGGTCGTATTCCAGACGCTCGACGGTGCCTTCGACGTCGAACTTGCGACGCTTGAAGTCAACCAGACGGTAGGTACGCTTGTGACCGCCGCCGATGAAGCGGGCGGTGATGCGACCGAGGTTGTTACGACCACCGCTCTTGGTCAGACCTTCCGTCAGAGCCTTGACCGGCTTACCCTTGTAGAGGCTGGAGCGGTCGACGATGACGAGCTGACGCTGGCTCGGCGTGGTCGGATTGAAGTGTTTCAATGCCATTGTTCTTGTTCCCTACCTCAGACGCCCGTCGACACGTCGATGGACTGACCTTCGGCGAGCGTTACGATCGCCTTCTTGACGTCCTTCTGCTTGCCGGCGAAACCGCGGAAACGCTTGATCTTGCCCTTGCGCAGCAGCGTGTTCACGGCCGTGACCTTGACACCGAAGAGCGATTCGACGGCAGCCTTGATTTCCGGCTTCGTTGCACCCTTGGCGACGTTGAACACAACCTGGTTCTGTTCCGAAACCAAGGTCGACTTTTCGGTGATCGACGGAGATACGATCACATCGTAGTGGCGAAGATCAGTCATTTGAACCGCTCCTCCAGAGCTTCAACCGCAGCCTTGGAAAGCACGAGCTTGCCGCGACGCAGGATGTCGTAAACGTTGATGCCCTGAACCGGCAGAACATCGATGTTCGGGATGTTCTGGGCAGCGAGCTTGAAGTTGCTGTCGATTTCGGCGCCGCCGATTACGAGAGCGTTGGTGAGGCCGAGCGAGGCGAAATTGCCGACGAGAGCCTTGGTCTTGGCTTCGGTAGCGACCAGCTGGTCGACGATGATCAGCTCTTCAGCCTTGAGCTTGGCGGAGAGGGCGTGGCGCAGAGCGAGCGCACGAACCTTCTTCGGAAGATCCTGAGCGTGGCTGCGAACGACCGGGCCGTGGGCTTTACCACCGCCGCGGAACTGCGGAGCGCGAGCCGAATGGTGACGAGCGCGGCCCGTACCCTTCTGCTTGTACATCTTCGAGCCGGTGCGGGAGACTTCCGAGCGACCCTTCGCCTTGTGCGTGCCCTGGCGCTTGTTGGCAAGCTGCCAGCGGATCATGCGGGCGATGATGTCCTCGCGCGGCTCCAGGCCGAAAATTTCATCCGACAGGGAAACCTTGCCGGCGTCTTTGCCCTCGAGGGTCTTGACGTTCAATTCCATTGGTTTGGCTCCCTTACTTCGATGCCGACTTAACGGCGTCGCGGACGATGATCCAGGAACCCTTGGAACCGGGAACGGCGCCCTTCACAAGGATGAGACCCCGATCTTCATCGGTCGAAACGACTTCAAGGTTCTGCGTGGTGACGCGCGTCTGGCCCATGTGACCAGCCATGCGCTTGCCCTTCCAGACGCGACCCGGATCCTGGTTGGAACCGGTCGAACCATGGGCGCGGTGCGAAACAGACACACCGTGCGTGGCGCGAAGACCGCCGAAGTTGTGGCGCTTGATTGCGCCGGCGAAACCCTTACCGATCGTGGTGCCGGTCACGTCGACCAGCTGACCCGCAGTAAAGTGGCCGGCAGTGATCTGCGAACCGACGTCGATCAGATTTTCTTCCGAAACGCGGAACTCGACGAGCTTCGCCTTCGGTTCGACGCTGGCAGCGGCGAAGTTGCCGCGCATGGCCTTCGACGTGTTCTTTACCTTGGCAGCGCCGGCGCCCAGCTGGACGGCCGTGTAGCCATTCTTTTCCTTGGTGCGGTGAGCGACAACCTGAACATTGTCGAGCCGCAAAACCGTTACCGGGACATGCTCGCCGGCGTCGTTATAGACGCGGGTCATTCCCACTTTCTGTGCAATCACACCTGAACGCATCAGTTCGTTCCTCTTGAGAGTCGTGTCGGGGTCTTAGCGACCCTTCCTTGCCTCTTTGTTTAAGGATTCCTGCAAAGCCCTTCCGGACCAGGAGGTTTCCCGTTTCGAGAAGTCGTTGGCAGGTCTTGCCACGTACCTTCCTTGTTATTTCGGCTCTCGCCGGAATCTCTTCTTAAAGCTTGATCTCGACGTCCACGCCGGCAGCCAGGTCGAGCTTCATCAGCGCGTCAACGGTCTGCGGGGTCGGATCAACGATGTCGAGCAGGCGCTTGTGCGTGCGCATCTCGAACTGTTCACGGCTCTTCTTGTCGACGTGAGGCGAGCGGTTGACCGTGAACTTTTCAATGCGGGTCGGAAGCGGTACCGGACCGCGGACGCTTGCACCGGTACGCTTGGCGGTCGACACGATCTCCCGCGTGGAGGCATCGAGAACCCGGTGATCAAACGCCTTCAGGCGGATGCGGATATTCTGGCCGTTCATTCGACTTGTCCTTGTTTCTTTTCTTGCGTCCCGCATACGCAGAGACAGTGAATTACCAATTGCTGGCCGGCCCCTGATTTTCAAAAATCACAGGGACACCGAAGGTGTCCCTGTCACTTGTAAGCATGAGGTGCCCTGCCCGCCCCGATCCGAGAAAACAGACCGGAAAAATGCAGCGCAAAAACCGGACGACGCAAATCACCGTCCGATTCTGGTCTAGGCCGGCGACATACACTGCCGCCGGCAATTCGTCAATCGATTACTCGATGATCGAAGCGA
>UEGQ01000008.1 GCA_900466005.1 Hyphomicrobiales bacterium | reverse complement strand
CCCCCCACACCCTCGCGAAAAACACACCTCCCCCCAATTCCTGTGGTTTTCCCGCCAGCGAGTTGGGCTAAAAGGATATAGGAATAAAAACCTACATCCGAGGAGAGCCCCATGCTGTCACAGGAAGCCGTTCCCGTCGAGTATCAGCCGGCGCCGCGGCCGCCGGATGCGGGGGCGTTGCTGTCTTCCGCCGAGCGGCAGGATTTGCGCTTCCGCTGCATGATGGTCCGGCAGGTGGTGGCGGAGCTTCTCGCCTTCGCCGGCTACGAGGGCAGGGCCGGCCGTGACCGTCGCCGCTCGGTCCAGCACATCCGCCAGATTTCCATGTATGTCAGCCATGTCGTCCTGCAGATCCCGATGCAGCATGTCGCCGTCGCCTTCGGCGCCGACCGCACCACCGTCTCGCATGCCTGCCGCACCGTCGAGGAGCGGCGCGAGAACCGTGCCTATGATGACTTCGTGGGCGCTGCCGAGCGCCTGACGGCAAGCTTTTTCCGCACGCCCGGAGGTCATCTGCATGGCTGACGGCAATCTGGTGCCGGCAGAGCGCAAGGCGCTCCTGCGGCTGATGCGGCTTGCCCTTTCCGGACCGATGCGGATCGCGGGCGAGGAGGGCGGCACCTGCCGGCTCTCCGGCAGCGGCGGCGAGATCGCGCTTTCCGAACGGCTTCTGCGCCTCGCCGTCGCCCGCGGTCTCCTGAAGCGCCGCGGCCGGGCGATCGTCGCGGGCAAGGAGGCGCGCGCCTATCTCAGGCGGGCGCTCGCCGATCCCGAGGCGAGCGGCTTCGCCGACCAGCACCGCGAGATCGAAGTCTGCACGCTGCCGGGCGAAAAAGACGGGGAGGGGGAGGCGCCGGCCGCCACCGTGCGCCGCAACCTCGCCGAATCGCCGCTTGGTCCGCTCGCCCGCCTCAAGGGGCGCGACGGCAGGCCCTTCCTCGATCAGCAGGCGATCGAGGCGGGCGAGCGGCTCGCCGCCGATTTCCTCCGCGCGGGCCTGCAGCCGCGGATCACCTCCTCCTGGGAGCCGCGGCTTTCGAGCCGGGTCAAGGGCGCGGCCGGCGGTGCCGCAGACCTCGGCGACGGCGCCCTTGCGGCAAGGCGGCGGGTGACGGCGGCGGTGGAGGCCATGGGGCCGGAGCTCGCCGGCGTGGCGCTCGACGTCTGCTGCTTCATGAAGGGGCTGGAAACGGTGGAGCGCGAGCGGCAATGGCCGGTGCGCTCGGCAAAGCTGATGCTGCGCGCCGCGCTGATGGCGCTCGCCCGCCATTACGCCCCGCCGGCGGCTGCGGGACGGCGCACCCGCCACTGGGGGGCGGAGGATTACCGTCCCGAGATCGGCTGAGGCGTGGTTCTGTTCGGAGTGGCGGGGTCGGCCATCGTTGAACGGGGCCTTTCACCCCGCTCTGGCCTGCCGGCGGGTTCCCTCTTCTCCCCAGCGGGGAGAAGGTGGCCCGCAGGGCCGGATGAGGGGGGCGCGAAGCGCAAAAGCTGTGCCGGGCAGCCCCCTCATCGCCTCGCATACGCTCGGCACTTCTCCCCGAGGGGAGAAGAGGGAGCCCGGAGTCGCCACCGGTATGCCATATGCGATAACCTTGCCCCACAAGGGGGGAGATCGGCCGTGGCATTCGCCGGCGTCTGCCGCTCCCTCTCCCCGCGTGCGGGGGGTCCGAAGGGCGGGCAGAGACACGTGGCTCTGCCCCGGCAGGTCGGGGTGAGGGGCGAAGGCGGAGGGGCGCGTCATGCCGGAGGCGACGTATGGTTCGCTCGATCTCCCCCTTGAGGGGGAGATGTCGGCGCAGCCGACAGAGGGGGGTGAATCCTCAGTCTCGGCGTTGGCAGTGACACCCCCTCATCCGCCTGCCGGCACCTTCTCCCTCAAGGGGAGAAGGGACAAGCAGCACCGCGTCGAAGCAGACGAGCGGCGGCAAGGCCGGCGATCAGCGTCCGGGCGCGCCTTCCACCAGCGCCTGGGCGGCTTCCTCGCGGATGCGCTGGATCATCGAGCGCAGCCCGTTCGCCCGCTGGGCGGAGAGATGCTCGATGAGGCCGATCTTGCCGAAGAGGTCGATCGCGTCGAACTTGACGATCTCGGAGGCGCGCTTGCCGGAATAGGCGGCGAGCACGATCGCCACCAGCCCGCGCACGATATGGGCGTCCGAATCACCGGAAAACGCGATCACCGGATCGTCGCCTTCGCCGACCTTGCTCACGAGCCACACCTGGCTCGCGCAGCCCTTCACCTTGCGTTCGGGGGTCTTTTCCGCTTCCGGCATCTCGGGCAGCGCCTTGCCGAGTTCGATGACGTAACGATAGCGGTCCTCCCAGTCGTCGAGGAAGGCGAAATCGTCGATCATGTCCTGCAGGGTCGTCATTCCCGGCTCCGTGCGTTGTCTCCTACTCGATATAGGCGATCTTGGCCGTGAATTGAACTGTTGCGCTGCGGGAAAAGAAAACGCGGCACCTTCTATAAAAGGCACCGCGTCGGCCGAAAGGGGCACAAGTTGGCAGTATGGCAGTATGGCAGGCATGGGGCACCGGAACCTCGTTGGCTCCGGGGCTAGTTTCGAATCAGGAGGCCGGCTTCGGGCGCGGCGTCGGCACGGCGCCTGCGGACGTGTTGACGGTGCCGGTCACGATGACATCCGAGATGTCGTCGGCGGTGTCGCCGGTCGCGGCGGCCTTTTCCTTGGCGTCGTCGCCGAACTGGCGGTCGAGAAGCTGGTAGGCGACGAGCGCGCCTTCACGGGCCCGTTCGCCGAGTGCCGCGAAGGTTTCCGCACCCTTGACGCAGACATCCGGCTTCACGCTGCAGATCTCGCTCACATAGGCATAGGCGTCGGTGGCCGCCGAAATCGCGTCGGCGACGTTGAGCGCCGAGCCGGCGTCCTCGGTCTGCGGGCGGCTCCCGAAATAGGAGAGCAGCACCAGCACCATCGAGAACCAGAACGTTCCTTTGATCAGAAACCACATTGCGTTCATCCATCCGAGCACCACCGGCCGATGCCGGTTGCCGGGTCGTCCCGGCGTGTGAGGGGAGCCTATTCGCGGGGTGGAAATTTCGCTTTGCAAAACTCGCTCGGGTTTTCGGCGAAATTGATTAAAATGCGAACGATCGGCCTCTCTCGCGCCATTTGCGTCAAATTTTAGCAATCGCCGTTAAGCATAAACAGGGGGTGGTTCCCCGAAATCCCGGCGATTTGCCGCGGCGCCTCCGGCCAAAAGTTAACGCGGCCCGGAAAATGCCGTAATTTCCGTCGCTTACGCCCCGTTAACCATGAAAGAGAAAGCTTGTCCGGCTTGTTCCGGAATGGCGCAAACCGGGGCTTGCGAGGGGGCTTGCGACCCCTTCCTTTATCTTTTCCTTAAGCGCGCGGGGCCTATGGTCGGGTGGTATCGAGAGTGCAAGCGTTCGCGGAAGTTTGGCGTGCTGGTATTGAGTAAAATGGCTGACATGACGGCGGCGGTCCTGGATGATGTGGCAAGGTCCTGCCTTGCGCGCGCCGGTGCCGGACGTGCCGTCGCAACCGCCGACGTGGTGCTGTTGCGCCGCGTGATGCAGGTCTTCCTGCCGCTCGTTCCCGCCGTTCCCGCGGCCCTGCTTTTCGTCGCCGGCCCGGCCGTCGCCCTGCCGCTCGGCTTCGCGCTCGTCCTCTCGCTCTTCCTTCTCGCTAGCGTCGTCGCCTTTGCCGTCGCCCGCGCGCCCGGCCGTCCGGGCGAGGTGGCCGACGCGCCGGCCGCCGACGGCTTTTCCGCCGATGCCTGCCCCGGCCTTCTCCTCCGGCTCGATGCCAAGGGCCTGGTGCGCGCTGCCGGCGGCCGCGATCGCGAGGTGTTCTTCTCCTTCCTGCGCGATCCCATCGACCGCCCCTTCGTCGAGCATGTGCATGTCTCCGACCGGCTCGGCTTCGTCGAGGCGCTCGCGGACTTGCGCGCCGGCGTCGATGCGGTGGCGATCGATCTTCGCCTCGACCGGCCGATGTTCGGGCTGGAACAGTCGCAATTCATGAACGTCCGCATGGACATGACCGCGGTGCGCGGCGCCGACGGCGCGCTTTGCGCCGTCCATGCCCAGATCCTCGACATCGCCGGCGAGATGCGCATCCGCGACGAGGCCCGCCGCATGGCCGGCGAGGCGGCCGACGCGCACGAGACCAAGTCGCGCTTCCTCGCCGCCGTCAGCCACGAGCTCCGGACGCCGCTCAACGCCATCCTCGGCTTTTCCGACATTCTCGCGGGCGAGTATTTCGGCAAGCTCGAGAACGACCGCCAGCGCGAATATGTCGGGCTCATCCACCAGTCGGGCGCCCACCTGCTTTCGGTCGTCAACGCCATGCTCGACATGTCGAAGATCGAGGCCGGCCGTTACGAGCTGACGCTCGAACCCTTCGCCATCGCCGAGACGATCAGCCATTGCGAGAACATGCTGTCGCTGCAGGCGAAGACCCGCGGCGTGACGCTGACGAGCCGGCTCGGCCGCAGCCTCGGCGAGGTCGTCGCCGACGAGCGTGCGGTGCGCCAGGTCTTGATCAATCTGGTCGGCAATGCCATCAAGTTCACCGAAGCCGGCGGTGCGGTCACGATCGACGCGGGCGTCGAGGGCGGCGAGCTGAAGATCGTCGTCAGCGATACCGGCATCGGCATCGCGCCGGAAAAGCTGTCGCTGATCGGCAAGCCGTTCACCCAGATCCACGGCGAGCTCAACCGCCGCTACGAGGGATCGGGGCTCGGGCTGTCGCTGGTGAAGGGCCTGACGGCGCTGCACGGCGGCCGTTTCGAAATGACGAGCCGGCCGGGCGAGGGCACCGTGGTGACCGTCACGCTGCCGGCGGATGGTTCGGGCATCATCGCCGCCGCGGATGCGGCCGGCGCAGACAACAGGGTAGACTTCCCGCCGCGGCTGAAGGCGGAGGACGCTTGCGCCGCGCGAACGAAGGACGAATGGGTGCATGACGAAGCGAAAGCGAAAATCGCCTGAGAGGAAGCCCGCGCGCCGCGCGCCGGGCCTCGCCTCGCGGGCTGCCGGTGCGCTCGCCGGTTTCGCGGCCCGCCATCCCGTCGGCGTCGGCGGGGCGGCGGCCTTTTGCGTCGTGTTCGGCATGATTGCCGCCAATGCGCTCTGGTATCAGCCGGGCGTGCACCCCTCTCCCTTCTGGCGCACCCGCGACCGCAGCGATTTCAACGCGCTTGCCGGACTTGCCCGCAATCCGCTGATGGAAGACCCGTCCAGGGTCACGACCTTCCGCATCGAGCGGGTGGAGGAACCTCCGGAAGGCGATGCCGCCGAGACTGTGAATGCCGCGACGCCGGACCGAACGGTTGCCGCAAACGAGACGACCGCGGCGCTGCTGGCCGCCGGCGCCGATGCGGAGCTCGTGCGTTCCGTGCAGCAGCAGCTCGCCCGCCGCGGCTTCTATGACGGCACCGTCGACGGCGTGACCGGCCCGCGCACCGAAGCGGCGATCACCGCCTTCCAGAAATCTGTCGCCATGCCGGCCGACGGCCGGCCGAGCCCGGAACTGCTTGCCGCACTCGCCGTCGAAAGCGGCGCCGTCGCGGTTCGTCCGGTGCCGCGCCCGGCCGGCGACATTTCGCCCGCCGCCGGCGAGGACCCCGTGGCCGCGGCGATCCGCAACGCCGACCGGACGATTGCCACCATTTCGGACAAGCGGCGCAAGGCGCAGACGGAAGAGCGCGCCGTCGAGGTGGCGTTGCGTCCGGCAAAGGACATCCCGCAGGCCGTCGCCGGCGGCGCGGACCCGAACCTTGTGATGGCGATCCAGCAGGGGCTGAGCAATATCGCCTACAGCGAGGTGAAGGTCGACGGCGTGGCAGGCGAAGAGACGCGCTCGGCGATCCGCCATTTCGAGCGCCACTACCGCCTGCCGGAGACCGGCGAGCCGAACCCGGCCGTGCTGAAGAAGCTCAAGGACATCGGCGCGCTCTGATCCCGCCCGGAAATATTAGACTTTCGTCTATATTTGAACATTTGCAAAGCCTTAACCGCGATCGGCGATGATCCTCCGAATCTTGGGAGGGGTTTGCAATGACCGTGTCGACTGCGCTCGCTGTAAGTGAAGAGCATGACGTGCCCGACGAGGCTGCGGCGGATGCCGCTCTCCTGAAACGGATCGTCTCCGAAATGGCCCGCGAGGCCTCCGAACTCGGCATCGACCTCGTCGATATCGCCGGCGCGATCACCGACGTCGCGGCGATGTCGAAGCGCCATGCCGTGACCTTCGACGACATCACCCGAACCGCCCTTTCGATCGCCGAAACCAACAATGCGGTGGCCTCCGCGCTCGGCGAGACCGACGCCACCGCCGGCGAGGCGCGCCGCATGTTGTCGGACTCGGCAAGCCGCATGACCGGGGCGGTCGGCAAGATCGACCAGATGGTCAATGCCTCGATGGAGATCAGCACCGAGATCGGCACCTTTTCGCGCTCGCTCTCCGATGTCGACAAGGTGGCGACCGAGATCGGCACCATCGCCCGCCAGACCAACCTCCTAGCGCTCAACGCCGCGATCGAGGCGGCGCGAGCCGGCGAGGCCGGCAAGGGCTTTGCCGTCGTCGCCTCGGAAATCCGGGCGCTGGCGCTGCAAACCTCGCAGGCGACGGCCTCGATCCAGGCGATCCTCGACGACATCCGCAGCAAGATCGAGAAGCTCGCCACCGCCGGCAAGGGCGCAAGCGAGAGCGCGCTCGACGTGCGCGAAACCTCGCAGGCGATGAACCAGTCCTTCGGCACCATGGAAGGGGTGATCACCCGCATCCTCGACAGCGCGTCGGTGATGGCGAAGACCACCGAGACGGTGAACGGCCAGTGCTCCGCCTTCGTCGTCACGCTCGGCGAGATGGCGGGCGAGGTGCGAAGCTCCGACGGCGCGCTGCAGAACGCCGCCGCCCGCGTCGACAAGGTGGTGAACCTCTCCGAGACGCTGATCCAGCTGACCGCGAGCGCCGGCATCGAGACCGTCGACAGCCCCTGGATCCGCACCGCCCGCGACGTGGCCGAGAACATCTCGGCGGTCTTCGAGGAGGGCGTGCGCGCCGGCCGCATCGCCATGGACGCGCTCTTCGACCGCCAGTACCGGCCGATCCCCGGCACCGACCCGGTGCAGATGATGGCCCGCTTCACCGAATTCACCGACAGGGTGCTGCCGCCGATCCTCGAACCGGTGCTGTCTTTGAGCGACCGCGTCGGCTTCTGCGCCGCCGTCGACGTCAACGGCTACCTGCCGACCCACAACCGCAAGTTCTCCGAGCCGCAGCGGCCGGGCGATGCGGTGTGGAACACCGCCAACTGCCGCAACCGCCGCATCTTCGCCGACCGCGTCGGCCTTGCCGCCGGCCGCTCGACCGCGCCCTTCCTCGTCCAGACCTACCGCCGCGACATGGGCGGCGGCAATTTCGTCGTGATGAAGGACATCTCCGCCCCGATCATGGTCTCCGGCCGCCACTGGGGCGGGCTGAGGCTGGCGGTGAGGGTGTGAGGGGTCAGGCCGCCACGGAAAGGGCGCGTCCGTCCTATCGCGCTCGTAGGCTTTGCGTGGCGAGCCCGCTGAACCTGACGAAAACTGGACAACAGTGACGAAGCGGTTGGCCAGTAGTTGCGTCAATCCCCACCTTACATATCGTTAAATGCCAGCCTAGCGAGGCCGGCACAGTTACGTGATGGAGGATCGGTTGTCATTAGCGACCATTGAAACGGAAGTTCATCGCTTTCTCTCTACCGATACTCCCGAAGTCCTATGCATCAAGGGCAAATGGGGTGTCGGAAAGACGTATGGATGGAAGAAATTCCTGAATGATGCCAAGGCCACCAAGACGCTGGCGTTTAGCCAATACTCATACGTGTCGCTGTTCGGTCTGAACTCGCTTGACGACCTGCGGTTTGCGATATTCGAGCGAACAACGTCTGACGCAGATATCGGCAAGAATGCAGATTCTGCGACATTTCAGAAGTTCCTCTCCAAAGGCAGCGACTTTGGGCGGCGGCTACGCCCGCTCGCAGAGGCTCTTGCTACGGTCGTGAACCGTAAGGGCCTCGTTGATGTCTTGGCCAAGTCTGCGTTTCTCTCCGTTCAAAACCAATTGATTTGCCTGGATGATTTAGAGCGTTCAGGTAGCGCACTTAAGATACGCGATGTACTTGGCTTAACGTCTTTCTTGAAGGAGGAACGCCACTGCAAGGTGGTGTTGCTCCTCAATGATGAGGAACATGAAGAAAGGAAAGAGTTCAATAAGCAGCTCGAAAAGGTTGCTGATGTTACACTAACCTTCACTCCTACCGCCGAGGAAGCCGCGAAGATCGCGTTGCGCGATGACAACCAGACCACATCTCTCCTTCAAACGGGCATTATTGAACTAGGTATCACGAATATTCGAGTAATCAAGAAACTTGAGGTGCTTAGCGGACGCCTTGCGGAAGTCCTCGATGGCTTCAGCGCCAGTGTTCTTAATCAAGCGATATCCACACTGACGCTTGCCGGTTGGTGTGTCTATCAGCCCGGCATCGCTCCGCCGCTCGCGTTCGTCCGCGCTTACAACCAAATTGCGAGAGCTATGCGATCCGACAAAGAAGATGTGGACGAGGAAACGTCGAAATGGTTAGATATTCTTGACAGGTATCCTTTTAAAAGTGCAGATGAACTAGATTTACTGATAATGGACGGTGTAGTTTCGGGATACTTTGTTGCAGATGAAATACGCGAAAAGGCTGAAAAAGTACAGAAACAGCACCGGAGGCATTCTCGCGATACGATGTTTTCGCGGGCTTGGGACGAGTTTTATCACGGATCGTTGTCAGTAGAAGATGACCAGTTTCTCGACCTGCTCTATCGGGGTGCTATGGACGAAGCGGATAGCATCAGCGCACTCAATATTAACAGTGCTATTCGCCTGCTACGTGAATGCGGACGGGAATATCAGGCGGACGAGGTTATCCAAAACTGGTTTGCGGTACACGCTGATGAGCAGCTCGAATTCTTCAACATAGCGAACCATCACTTCTCCGAGGACGATCCAGTTGATGTGGAGTTCCGAGCGGCGTTCGAAGAGCGGCGACGGAATTTTCAGGACAGCCGAAATCCACTTGAGGTCTTGCAGCGGATCGGACGAGAGGGGCGTTGGCGGGAAGCGGATGTAGCCCTAATGGCGAAGCAGTCGGTGGCTGACTTCGAGAAAATGTTTGAGGAGCTACGAGGAAGCGACGTACACGACGCTGTCGAAGTAATTCTCCGGATCGGTAAGACTCGTGAAGAGGGTAGTCAGTTGATCAAGACAGCCACAATTGAAGCGCTGCGCCGTATAGCGGCTAAATCGCCGCTGCGCGCTCGGAAGATACGCCGCTTCGGGATAGAAGTTGAACCCGCTGTGGAACAACAGGACTCCGATGGCACGTGATAATCGGGGCTGCTGCCCGGTGGCCTCGGCTTATTCCACTTCCTCGCTCCCCCATTCCCTTCTCCTCCCGCTTGCCCTATGACGCGCGGATGCGTCTTCGTTCCGACATCTTCGTTTCCGCGCTCGTCCGCCGCGTGTTTTCGTCCGGCGGGTTTGCCGCCGTCGCCCGCAAGGGCGCGGAAGAGGCGGGGGCGATCTACGTGCGCCAGCGCTTTCGCGACGGGCTCGAAACGCTCTACGGCCCGGCGCCGCAGAGCCTGATGGCCGAGGAGGGGCGCGACGACCGCGGCTTCGAGGTGCGGCTGACGCGCGTCGAGGCGGGCGAGGTCGACGCCCTGCTTGCGCGCGAGGGCCGCTTCGACCCGGATTACTGGGTGGTGGAACTCGAAACCGACGACCTCGACGGCGTGCTGCCCATCGCCGGCGGCGAGGGATAGGCGGCCCCCGTGCGGGAAAAACCTCAGCCGCGCCGGCGCTTCGGCGCGACCGTCTCCCACGCCTTGCTGAGGACGTCTGCGACGTCCGCCGGATCCGCGCCCGCATAGCGCAGCACCGTCCAGCCCTTCAGGCCCCAGGCGCCGGGCACCGGCGAAAGCAGGTCGGGCGCTGCCGCGATCGTGAGCGCCTGCCGGTCGGGGGTAAGCTTCAGCACCAGCTCGCCCGGCCGCGGCAGGGTGGCGAAGACCTTGCCGCGCAAGCGAAAATCGCGCTTGCCGAAATGGGCGCTCTCCTCCGCCTCCGGCAGCGACAGCGCAAGAGCGGCAACCTCGTCCTCGGTCATGACGGTTCCTTCCTCCCCCGGCGCGAGGATAGGCGAGAGCGGTTGGTGGGGCAATGGATAGGAAAATAATCCTTGACGGCGTGACGGTCGTTTGCTAGTCTTTTGTCATGGTCAAAGAAGTGCGGCCGGGGTGGCCCGGTGGTGCTCTTGGCGCGCTAGTCGCCGTCATCCCATCCTCGGGTTGAACCCGAGGATGATCCGGGATCCGGTGCGATCAAGTCCTTGCTCGCAAGAGGGTCTTTCACGGCGCGGACGCGCCGTGGCTGGATGCCGGGTCAGGCCCGGCATGACGGAGGCGATGGATCGCACACCAGTGGCGCTTCAATCGCCTGCCGACGTGGTTCTTGTTGCCCCTCATCCCCCTGCCGGGACCTTCTCCCCGCAGGACGGGGAGAAGGAGACAAGTGGCACCGCCGCGGCCATCCCTCTCCCCGCTTGCGGGCGTCCGAAGGACGGGCAGAGACACGCGGCTCTGCCCCGGAAGGTCAGGGTGAGGGGCAAAGGTTAGGCTTCCACCGCAAGGCATTGTCAATCATTCGAGGCTCGGGGTTCGCCCCGGGCCTTTTTCGTCGGCGCGGGCCGGCAGGGAGATCAGGCGATGGACGAGGCAGACGAATTCGACATCTCGGTCTTCGGCCCCTGGCCGCCGGGCGGGGCGGAGCCTGCGGCGGAGGTCGCGGAGAGGGAGGCGCCGCGGGTGCGCCGCGCGGTCGGGCGGCTCTTTCTCGAGCTGAAGTCCGCCGACCGACCGTCGCCCGTCGACGAATTCCAGATGCTCCTCAATGACCTGACGGCGGAGATGCGCGACCAGTTCGAGCTTTTCCGGCGGTTGCGGGCCGCGGCCGAGGCGCTGATTTCCGGCGAGGACGAGGCGGCGGCGAAGGCCGCGCGGGCTGATGCAAAGGCGGCGACCGATGCCATGGCGCTTCTCGTCCGGACGCTCGAAAAGATCGACGGCCTGCAGCGGCAGATCGTGCGCGACCGCGAGGCCGCGGAACTCCTGGCCGAGGAAGAGGGCGGCGATGCGGCTATCCGGGCGGAACTTCGGGCGATTATCGACGCACAGGCCGATGCCCGCGCAAGACGGCTGCTGCAAAGCTGGACCGCGGCCCGCGACGGCGCTCCCGCCACGGCTGGAGACAGCCCCGGCGATCCCGGCGAACCGGAAAGCGCGCCGGGTGCAGAAAGCGGATGACAGGCGCGTGGTGAGAAAGGGCAGGGGCGGCGTGGCGCAGGCGCTCGAAGAGAACCGCAAGGGGCTCGACAGGATCGAGGCCCTTAGGGCGCGGAGTGTCGCCTCGGCGGGGAGTCTCGCCGGCAACATCGCCGCAAGCCTGACGCCGCAGACGGTGGAAACACGGCCCACGGAAAGCACCGTCGCCGATCCGGATGTCGGCGCCGTGCTCGCACGGCTGGCGCCCTGCGATCCGGCGGTGCTGAGACGGATCGGCCGGAGCTGGGAATTCACCGGCCGGCCGGAGCAGAAGCCGCCCGAAGGCGACTGGCGCTCCTGGCTGGTGATCGGCGGGCGCGGCTCGGGCAAGACCCGCGCCGGCGCCGAATGGGTGCATGCGCTGGCGCTTGCCGCCGGGGCGCGCTCCGATCTGCGCATCGCGCTCGTCGCCGAGACGCTCGGTGACGCCCGCGAGGTGATGGTCGACGGTGCCTCCGGCATCTGGCGGATCGCCCGGCGGATGCGGCCGGAGGTGGAAATCTCGCGCCGGCGGCTCGTCTGGCCGAACGGGGCGATCGCCCAGTTCTTCTCCTCCGAGGACCCGGAGAGCCTGCGCGGGCCGCAGTTTCACTTCGCCTGGTGCGACGAGCTGGCGAAATGGAAATATCCCGACGAGACGTACGACATGCTGCAATTTGCGCTGCGGCTCGGCACCGCGCCGCGGGAACTGGTGACCACGACGCCGCGGCCGCTGCCGCTCCTGAAACGGCTGATCGCCGGCAAGGGAACGCGGGTGAGCCGGCTTTCGACGGCCGACAATGCGAAGAACCTCGCGCCCGGCTTCATCGCCGCACTTCAGGAGCGCTACGGCGGCACGCGGCTCGGCCGGCAGGAACTCGACGGCGAGCTGATCGAGGACCGCGAGGACGCGCTGTGGAAGCGCGAGCGGATCGAGGCGCTGACGGTGAAGCTGACGGGGCCGCTGAGGCGCATCGTCGTGGCGGTCGATCCGCCGTCGGGCACCGGGCGCGAGAGCTGCTGCGGTATCGTGGTGGCCGGGCTCGAGGAGAACGGCCGGGCCGCGGTGCTCGCCGATTGTTCGGTGGAGGCGGCGAGCCCGGCGCAATGGGCGCAGGCGGTGGTGCGCGCCTACCGGCGCTTCGAGGCGGACCGGGTGGTGGCGGAGGCGAACCAGGGCGGCGAGATGGTGGCGGCGGTGCTGCGCAGCATCGATGCCGGCCTGCCGCTGACGCTGGTGCGGGCGACGCGCGGGAAATATCTGAGGGCCGAGCCGGTGGCGGCCCTCTACGAGCAGGGCCGGGTGGTGCATGCCGGCCGCTTTGCCGCACTCGAAGACCAGATGTGCGATTTCGGCCCCGACGGGCTTTCCTCAGGCCGCTCGCCCGACCGGCTGGACGCGCTGGTCTGGGCGCTGACGGCGCTCTTGCTGGAACGCGCGGGCGAACCGCGCGTCCGGGGCATCTAGATTACTTGCTTGTTACTTGGTGGACGGCTGGCCGGCGCCCTGGCGCATCTGGCGCCATTCGTTTTCCATGCGTTCGAGAACATGGGCCGGGATCGACTGGGCCTGAATCTGGGCAGGGGTCTGGGGCTGAGTGGGCTTCACTTGCATCCGGATCTCTCCTCAATGAGCGGGCGCGTCCGACATAGGACGGGCTCCACTTTTCACACCGTAAAAACTTTGTAAATACGCCGCTCCGGCGCTCTAAACGATTGAATTTCTTTAAAACGATTAGAGTTTCGCGGTTTTTCACGGCTCCGTTGTCGCAGGACCTGTCGCACCCCTGGAAAGGGGCGGGGCGGTGGTGCCGTGCGCGCGAGCGGGGGCAAGGCAGGGGAAGCGAATCGATGGCGGCCGACGAGCGTGACTTCTACCGGGCGATCCGGACCGATCCCTTCGGCGGACGCCTGACCGACGGGCAGGTGCGGGGGATTGCCGCGATCCGCGGCGAATGGACGAAGACGGCGCCGGAGGGCGATCCGCGCCATCTCGCCTACATGCTGGCGACCGCCTTCCACGAGACGGCGCGGACCATGCGGCCGGTGCGCGAGACGCTCGCCTCGACCGACGACAGGGCGATCGCAATCCTCGACCGGGCCTATGCCGCAGGCCGCCTGCCGCAGGTCGCCCGGCCGTACTGGCGGCGCGACGGCGCGGGGCGGAGCTTCCTCGGCCGCGGCTTCGTGCAGATCACCCATAGGCGGAACTACCGGCGGCTCTCCGAAGCGCTCGGCATCGACCTCGTGAGCGATCCGGCCCGGGCGATGGAGATGGAGGTCGCGGCAAGCGTGCTGGTGAGCGGCATGATGCGCGGGCTCTTCACCGGCGTCTCGCTCGCCGACGCCTTTTCGGCGACCAGAGAGGACTGGACCCGCGCGCGCCGCATCGTCAACGGTCTCGACCGGGCGGAACTCGTCGCCGGCTACGGCCGCGCCTTTATGAAGGCGCTCAAGTGACGGAGGAGGAAGGCGATTGAGCGGGGCGGCCGGCCATGCTATCCGGCGGCTGCCCGAATCCAGAGGCGCCCGCCGTCAACCCTATCGGAGCGAAGGCCCGTGATCCGCCATATCGTCCTCTTCACCGTGCCGAAGCACGAAGACCTCGACGCCGTGCTCGACGGGCTGTCGATCCTGACCGGCATTCCCGCGGCGACGCGGCTGGAGATCGCGACCAACATGAAGGCCGACCGCTTCGACGACGGCATCGACGTCGTGGTCTACGGCGAGTTCGAGGACGAGGCGGCGCTGGCCGCCTACCACGCCCACCCGCTCTACCAGGCCTCGATCGAGAGGGTGAAGCCGCTGCGCGGCAGGCGCTTTGCGGCGGATTACGTGGTGGAGGATGCGGTGCGGGAGGCGTCGTCCCCCTCACCAACAAAATCTGAGACTTAGCCTCCGGCTAAGATCTCGATTTTGTATCCTCTCCCTCGCTGGGGAGAGGAGTGGCGCGGCCTTGCGTGGTCTGCGGTGAAACGGCATGATTTGGCGTTCTCCGGAGAGCCGCTATGGCCAGAGAGTTTCCCGAATCGGCCCGAAGGCGGGCCAGGCAAATGCGGATCGATGCAACCGATCCCGAGGCGATCTTTTGGTCGCATGTCCGCAACCGGTTGCTGAACGGCCACAAGTTCAGACGTCAGGTCCCGATTGGCCCCTACATTGTCGATTTCCTTTGTGCGGACAGGAAACTGATCGTCGAACTCGACGGCTTTCAGCATGCCGAAGACCCTCGCGACGAGAACCGCGACCGTTATCTGTCCTCGCTTGGTTATCGCATTCTCCGCTTCTGGAACCAGGAGATCTACGCGGATGTCGGCCAGGCCCTCGTCCACGTCGTCGAGGTTCTGGAGGGCCGAGCGTGACGCCACTCCTCTCCCCAACGAGGGAGAGGATACAAAATCGAGGGCTTAGCCGAAGGCTAAACCTCAGATTTTGTTGGTGAGGGGGGCGAATTGATACGATGGCCCTTCCCGGAGAACCGGGGATGCGACCGGCGCGTTGCAGTTGCTCGCGGCGGTCCAGCCCCCTCATCTGCGAAATCTGGCACTTAGCTTTCGGCTCAAGATGCCGATTTCGCTTCTTCTCCCTCCAAGGGAGAAGAGGCGCCCCCTGCGCGGAGTCAACCTCGAAACAACAGGAAAAATCCGATGAGATTGCCGTTTCGACTGCCGTGGGGAGCCGCGGCGGATGGGGGAGCCGTGGCCGAACGGAAGGCCGTCGGCGGCGGGCTGACGCTGGTTGCCGGCGAGGGGCGGGCGCAGTGGAGCGGGCGTTCCTACGGCACGCTCGCCCGCGAGGGCTTCATGAAAAACCCGGTCGCCCACCGCACGGTGCGGCTGATTTCGGAAGCCGCCGCCGCCGTGCCGTGGCTGCTCTATGAGGGCGACAGCGAGGTCGGCGAGCATCCGGCGCTCACCCTGATGGCGCGGCCGAACGGGCGCACCGGCGGGGCGGATTTTCTGGAAGCGCTCTACGGCCACCTCCTGCTTGCCGGCAATGCCTTCGTCGAGCCGCTGGTGCTTGGCGGGCGGGCGGCGGAACTGCACCTGCTGCGACCTGACAGGGTGAGCGTGGTGGCGGGCCGCGACGGCTGGCCGGAAGCCTACGAATACCGGGCCGGCGCCGCAGTCCGGAGGATCGCGGCGGAAGGCGAGGGGGCGCTGCTCCATCTCAAGCTCTTCCATCCGCTCGACGATCACCTGGGCTTTCCGCCGCTTGCCGCGGCGCAGGTGGCGCTCGACCTGCACAATGCCGCGGCGCGCTGGAACAAGGCACTGCTCGACAATTCCGCGCGACCCTCCGGCGCGCTCGTCTACCAGCCGAAGGAGGGCGGCAATCTCGCGCCCGACCAGTACGAGCGGCTGAAGCGGGAGCTCGACGAGGGCTATTCCGGGCCGATGCGGGCCGGGCGGCCGCTGCTGCTCGAAGGCGGGCTCGACTGGAAGTCAATGGGGCTCTCGCCCCGCGATATGGATTTCGTCGAGGCGCGCAACGGGGCGGCGCGCGACGTGGCGCTCGCCTTCGGCGTGCCGCCGATGCTGCTCGGCATTCCCGGCGACAACACCTATGCCAACTACCAGGAGGCGAACCGCGCCTTCTTCCGGCTGACCGTGCTGCCGCTCGTCAACCGCACGGCGAAGAGCTTTTCCGGCTTCCTCTCCGGCCTCTTCGGCGAGGCGCTGACGCTTGCCCCCGACCTCGACCAGGTGGCGGGGCTCGCCGCCGAGCGCGACGCGCTCTGGGCGCGGCTCGGCAGTGCGGATTTCCTCTCCGACAGGGAGAAGCGCGCGGCGGTCGGCTACGGACCGGAGGCGGGCTGAGGCGGTCCGGGACCGTCCTTAAGCGATCTGCGAAGAGCTTGAATCGGTCTCTGAAGGACCGGAATCGAAATCGCAGGAATGCCGGCCAAGGGATTCATCCGGTTCTGCAATTCGCGCTCGCTTCATGCCGCGCGCGAGGGACGCATTCGCGCCTGCAGGGGACCGAGGCGACGCGGATTTCAGGTTAATTAGAAGAGGTTAATGAAATGGCCGACTGGAGCCAGGACGGCGTGCAATTCACCGCGAAGGTGCTCGGCGCCCTCGCCGGGTCGGCGATCTCGCTCGTCTACATGCTGCCGAAGGGCAGGCAGGAGGCGGCCGGCCGTTTTCTCACCGGGCTCGCCTGCGGACTGATCTTCGGCGATCCGGCGGGCCTCTGGCTCGCCCAGAAACTCGACCTGCTGGCGAGGCTTTCGCCGGAGGACATCGTGCTTGCCGGTGCAACCGCCGCGAGCCTACTCGCCTGGTGGAGCCTCGGCCTGCTGGTGCGCTTCCTCGACCGCGGCGGCAACCGGCCGGGCGGATAGCGACGCTGCCGGCGACCGGACCTTCCACACCCATTCCATCGATCGAAGGAGAATGCCGATGCGTGCCTATCGCGGGCAGGCCAGTCGCGGCCCGGCCTATCGTGACCCGGTGTCGCTCACCCAGAAATTCGCGAGCCTGACGCTGGCCGGCGTGACCGGCGACGGAACCTTCTCCGGCTATGCCAGCGTCTTCGGCGAGGTGGACCTCGGCCGCGACGTGGTGATGCCGGGCGCGTTCGAGCACTCGCTTGCCGCGCGGGGGCCGGGCGGCGTGCGCATGCTCTACCAGCACGACCCGGCCGAGCCGATCGGCGCCTGGCGGGTGATCCGCGAGGACGCCCGCGGCCTCTATGTCGAGGGCGAACTGGCGAAGGGCGTGGCGCGCGCCCGCGAGGTGCATGCGCTCTTGAAGAGCGGCGCGCTCGACGGGCTGTCGATCGGCTTCCGCACCGTGCGGGCAAAGAGCGACCGGGCGAGCGGCATCCGCCGCATCCTCGAGGCCGATCTCTGGGAAATCTCCGTCGTGACCTTTCCGATGCAGCCCTCGGCGCGGGTCTCGAACGTCAAGAACGCGCGGTTCTTCCGCGACAGGGAGACCGAACTCGTCCGCCTGATGCGGCGGGCGGCCCGGCGGATGGCGGCCGGCAATTTCAGATCCAGCAACGTCAACGAAGGATGAGAGGCGATGAACGAGAACCAGGCGAACGGGACGGGTGCGGCGGAAAAGGGCGGCGTGCCGGGGCGTGCGGCTCCGGAGGTGAAGGCGGTGCCGGACACGGTCTCGGCGGCCTTCGAGGATTTCATGCAGGCCTTCGAGGCCTTTCGCGAGGCGAACGATGCGCGGCTTTCGGAGGTCGAGCGCAAGCTTACCGCCGACACGGTCACCCGTGACAAGGTGGAGCGCATCAACCGGGCGATGGACGAGCAGGGGCGGCTTCTCGACCAGCTTGTCATCAAGAAGCTGCGCCCGCCGCTCGAACGGGCGGCCGGCGGGCCAAACGGCGGGACGGCCGGGGGGATGGGCGGTGCGGAGGCGGCCGAGCTGAAGGCGGCCTTCGAGAGCTATATCCGCCGCGGCGACGAGACGGGGCTGCGCGAGCTGGAGGCCAAGGCGCTTTCCGCCGGCGTGCCCGGCGACGGCGGCTATCTGGTGCCGCCGGAGACCGATACCGAGATCGGCCGACGGCTTGCGAGCGTCTCGCCGATCCGGGCGCTGGCGACCGTCCGGCAGGTCTCCGGCGCGGTGCTGAAGAAGCCGTTCGCGCCGGCGGGCATGGCGTCCGGTTGGGTGGCGGAGACGGCAGCACGACCGCAGACGGCGACCCCGGAGCTTGCCGAACTCACCTTCCCGACCATGGAGCTCTATGCCATGCCGGCGGCGACGCAAGGCCTGCTCGACGACGCGGCGGTCGACATCGAGGCGTGGATCTCCGGCGAGGTGGACGTGGCCTTTGCCGAGCAGGAGGGCGCGGCCTTCGTCTCCGGCGACGGCGTGAACCGGCCGAAGGGGTTCTTGAGCTACGGCACGGTCGCGGAGGCGAACTGGGCCTGGGGCAGCCTCGGCCATGTCGGCACCGGGGTGGCGGGCGGCTTTGCCGCGAGCGGCGCCTCCGACGTGCTGATTTCGGCGATCTACGCGCTGAAGGCCGGCCACCGGCAGAACGCCCATTTCGTGATGAACCGCAAGACGCAGGGCGAGATCCGCAAGTTCAAGGACGCCGACGGCAACTATCTCTGGCAGCCGCCGGCGGCGGCCGGCCAGGCGGCGGCGCTGATGGGTTTTCCGGTGACGGAGGCCGAGGACATGCCGGACATCGCGGCGGATGCGCTGTCGATCGCCTTCGGCGACTTCCGTGCCGGCTATCTCGTCGTCGACCGCACCGGGGTGCGCATCCTGCGCGATCCCTATTCCGCCAAGCCCTACGTGCTCTTCTACACGACCAAGCGCGTCGGCGGCGGGGTGCAGAACTTCGAGGCGATCAAGCTGGTGAAGTTCGGGTGAGGTTGAGGGAGGAGGCAATGGGCAGTAGGCAGTGGGCAGTGCGCCGGCCGCGGGTCGATCTCCCCCCTTGTGGGGGAGATGTCACGAAGTGACAGAGGGGGGATGGGCAGGCGTCGAGGTTGGGATCACCCCCCTCCGTCGGCTACGCCGACATCTCCCCCCGGGGGAGATCGGACGGACGCGTTCCGCCACTGCCCGCTGCCTATTCCCTACTCGCTGTTTCCCGAAGACGCCGTGAGCTGCGTCGTCATTACGCCGGCGGCGGTGCCTCTCTCACGATTGCCCCTCACCCTGCCCCTCTCCCCGTAAGGACGGGGAGAGGGACGGCCAACGCGGTGCCGCTTGTCCCTTCTCCCCGCGAGCGGGGAGAAGGTGCCGGCAGGCGGATGAGGGGCTTTCTCTTCCCCCACAAAGGGGAGATCGGCTTGCGGTCCGCGCCGGCCTCGTCCTTTCCCCTGGTGGGAGAGGAAGCGATTTCGGCATCTTGGGTCGAAGGCGTAAGTGTCAGAAGTCGCCGGTGAGGGGGCTATGTAACCGACCCCCTCACTTGGAATTTCTAACACTTAGCCTCCGGCTAAGATGTTGAAATTCCATTCTCCCCCTCAAGGGGGGAGAAAACGCGCATCCGACCGCGCTCTTCCGTCGCTACCTACCGCCTACTCGCTATTCGCCCCGAGCACAGACGCCATGACTTACGACCGGCAGGCCGGCGGACGTGGATGCCGCGGGTCACCCCACCCCGGACCTGTGGTCCGACCCTCCCCCTCAAGGGGAGGGTGAACCCGCGCCCGTCCGCCACTGCCTGCCGCCTACTGCCTATTCCCTATTCCCTATTCGCTCCTCGCTCCCGAAGGGATTCCCATGACCTATGCCCCCATCACCCCGCCGGCGGCGGAGCCGCTGACGCTTGCCGAGGTGAAGGCGCATCTGCGCCTCGATGACCCCGACGAGGACGGCCTGCTTGCCGACCTCGTGACGGTGGCGCGCGAGCACCTCGAGCGCCAGACCGGCCTGATGCTGATCACGCAGACGCACCGGCTCTACCGCGACGCGTGGCCGGCGGGCGGCGTGATTCAGATTGACAGGGGGCCGGTGCAAGCCATTGAAAACGTGACCGTCTACGACGGCGACGGAACCCCGCTTCACGTATCGCTTCAAGACCACCTGCTCGACGGCGAGAGCCGGCCGGCGCGGCTCTGGCTGCGCGATCCGCCGGCGCCCGGCCGGGCGATGAACGGCATCGAGATCGATTTTACCGCCGGCTTCGGCGATACCGGGGCGGACGTGCCGGACACGCTGAAGCGCGCCATGCTGATGCATGTGGCGCTGATGTTTTCCTATCGCGGCGCCGTCGCCCCGGCCGATCAGCCGGCGGCGATCCCGGCCGGCTACGACCGGCTGGTGGCGCCGTTTGCCCGACGGAGGCTCTGATGGCGACGGCGGCCTTCGACCCCGGCGGGCTGACGGCCCGGCTGACGCTGGAAGCGCCGGTGGAAAGCCCCGACGGGCAGGGCGGCGTGACTGTCACCTGGAGCGCCGTTGCGAACCTCTGGGCGCGGATCGAGCCGGTCACGGCGCTCGCGGGCGAGGAGGCGGGCGGCGGCCGGGTGACGATCACCCACGCGATCTGGATGCGCCACCGCGGCGATATTTCGTCCGGCATGCGGCTCGTCAAGGGCGGGCGGGTCTTTGTCGTGGAGACGGCGCACGATCCGGACGAGAGCGGCCGCTATCTCCTCTGCCGCTGCCGGGAGGAGGGGCGATGAAGCTCGCGCTGCAGGTGACCCACCGGGATTTCAGGGAGGCGCTGACGCGGGCGCTCGTCGCGGCGATTGCCGCACGGGCCGAGAAGGCGCGGGAGGCGGCGGACGCCCAAAAGGACGGGGAGGGTGGCGATGGCGCCAGCCAATGAGCTTTTGCAGGCGGTGCATGCCCGGCTTTCGGGCGATGCGGCGCTTGTCGCCCTTCTCGGGCCGGACGGCATCGTCGACCGGCGGCGGGATGCGGGCACGCTGCCCTGCCTGGTGACGGGGACGGTGGAGATGCGCGCCTACGGCACGGCGAGCGAGGACGGGCTCGAATGCCTCCTCGATTTCGAGGCCTGGTCGGCGACCGGCCGGCGCGAGGCGGAGGAGATCGCCGCCCGTGTGCGGATGCTTCTCGAGGACGCCGATCTCGCGCTTGCCGGCGTCCGGCTCGTCTCGCTTTCCCATCGCCGCACGGTAAGCCGAAGGGCTGCGGGCACAAGGTTCTACGTGGCGGAGATGCGGTTTCGCGCGGTGCTGGAGTGAGAGACCTTTTCTCCCCCTCGGTGGGGGAGAATGGAATTTCAACATCTTAGCTGAAAGCTAAGTGTTAGAAATTCCACGCGAGGGGGGGCGTTACACGGATGTCCCCCTCACCTGCGATTTCTGGCACTTACGCCTTCGGCCTAAGATGCCGAAATCGCTTCCTCTCCCTCGAGGGGAGAGGAGCGGCTGGCGTGGTGCATCCCTCACCGTGCCCGGCGGGCGATGCGGGCGAGCAGAACGACGGCGAGGAGGGCCGCGACCGAAAGCCCGAGGCAGAGAAGGATGACGGCGGTGAGCCCCTGCCGGTCGAGGACGGCGGTCATCAGCACCGGGGCTGCGGCGCTCGCAAGGTTCTGCGGCAGGGAAAGCCGCGCCGACTGGCGGGCGAAGCGGTCCGGCGAGAAGAAGACGAGCGGCATCAGCGCCCGGGCGACGGTGACGACGCCGGTGCCGAAGCCGTAGAGGATGACGAAGACGATCGCCGGACCCGCACCGCCGAAGAGAAGCAGGACAACCATGGACACGGCAATCAGGCCGAGGCCGGCGAGGAAGGTCGTGAGCGGCGAGCTGCGCGGCCCGAGCATGAGATCGACCACGCGGGCGGTGATGCCGAAGACCGCGCGCAGCGACCCGAGCTGCAAGGCGAGCATGGGCGTGGCTCCGGAGAGTTCGAGCATGCGGATCAGCGACGGCGACACCCCGAAGCTGACGAGGGTGACGAGGGTGATCGCAAGCGCGATCAGCAGGAAGGCGAGCCGCGCCTCGCGCTCTCCGAGCGGCAACGGTTCGGCCCGCGCGGCGGCGGCTTCGGCGGCGCTGCGGGCGGCGGGCTGCGGCAGCAGGAAGAGATGCGCCGGCAGGCAGACGAGAAGATGGAAGGCGGCGGCAAGCTGCAGGGTGATTCGCCAGCCGTATTGCTGTTCGAGGAGGCCGAGGAGCGGCCAGCAGACGGCCGACGAGAGGCCGGTGAAGATCATCAGCACGCCGATGCTGCGCTTGGCGTTCGCGCCCTCCCGCTCGACGACGGCGGCATAGGTCGGCACCGAAAGGCCGAAGGCGCCGCCGAGGCCGAGCACCAGCCAGGCGGCGAAATAGCCGGCGACACCCTGGCAGAGGCTGAGGCCGAGGAGGCCGAGACCGAGGAGTGCGGAGCCGGCGGCAAGGATGCGCGCCGCCCCATGGCGCTCGATGAGCCGGCCCGTCCAGGGGCCGGCGGCGGCCATGGTCAGCATCATCACGGTGAGGCCGAGGAAGACGACCTCGTTCGCAAGCCCGAGGCCGGCGGCGATCGGACGTCCGAGCACGCCCGGCATTTCGAAACTGGTGCCCCAGCCGACGATCTGGGTGACCGACAGCAGGGCGACGAGCCCGGTGCGGGGCGAACGGAGCGAGGCGGAAAGGGACATGGAGAACCGGCGGGCGGGAAGACTGCCGCGACCATAGAGGACGGGCGGTGCAAGCGGAAGCTGTAATTGTCGAGGGGTGCGGGTTTGTTTTGCCCGGGCTGGGAACGCCGGGGCCGTGCGCACCTGACAGGATTGCCCCTCATCCGGCTGCCGCCACCTTCTCCCCGCGGGCGGGGGAAGGGACATGTGGCACCGCCGTCGGCCGTTCCCTCGCCCCGCTTGCGGGGAGAGGGTCAGGGTGAGGGGCAGTAAGGACGTGGAGTAGAACGGATGACGGGTTTCTCCCTCACCTGCGATTTCCGGCACTTACGCCTTCGGCCTAGGACGCCGAAATCGCTTTCTCTCCCGCCGGGAGAGAGGGGGAGGCCGGCGCCGTTTGTCCCTAACAGGGCCGCCCGTCGTTATCCCGGACTTGATCCGGGATCCAGCCGATGAGCGTCGGCGAGCCGAAAGAATGCATGTCCGCTGAAAGCGGGGAGTCTCCCCGCGCGATGGACATCGCGCGACTGGGTGCCGGGTCGAGCCCGGCATGACGGCGGTTAGCGTGGTGCCTCCCCCCGCGACAATCCAACAACCGAAAGGAACGAGGCCATGGTGGCACAGAAGGGCAAGGACCTGCTGTTGAAGGTCCATGACGGCGGCGGGTATGCGACGGTGGCGGGGTTGCGGTCGAAGAAGCTCGCCTTCAACGCCGAGACCGTCGACGTGACCGATGCCGAGAGCGCCGGGCGCTGGCGCGAGCTGCTCGGCGGTGCGGGCGTGCAGAGGGCGTCGCTCTCCGGCAGCGGGCTCTTCAAGGACCAGACCTCCGACGCGCTGGTGCGGGCGGCCTTTTTCGACGGCACGATCCTCGCCTGGCAGGTGGTGATCCCCGATTTCGGGACGGTTTCCGGCCCCTTCCAGATCACCGCGCTCGAATATGCCGGCGCCCATGACGGGGAACTGACCTTCGACCTCGCGCTCGAATCGGCGGGCCAGCTTTCCTTCGGGGCGCTCTGATGGGGGCGGGCGTGACGGTCCGGCGGGCGAACCGCCACCGCGGCGAGGTCGAGGCGATGATCGACGGCGAAAGGCGCATTCTCTGCCTGACGCTCGGCGCGCTCGCCGAACTGGAGACGGCCTTTAAGGCGGAAAGCCTCGCCGGCCTCGCCGGACGGTTTTCCGAGGGGAAGCTGAAGGCGGAGGACCTGATCCGCATCATTGGCGCGGGGCTTCGCGGCGGCGGCAACCGCTTCTCCGACGAGGAGGTGGCCGAAATGGCGATCGACGGCGGCGTCAGCGCGACGGCGGCGCTCGTCCGCGACCTGCTGACGGCGACCTTCCTCGACGAGGAGGCCACACGCCCGGAGCGCTGAGAGCCGCAGGCGAGGGGACGGAGAGGGCCGCGCCGGTCGCCTTTCCCTGGCGGGCGGCGATGCATGCCGGCCTTGGCCTCCTGCGGCTCGATCCCGACGATTTCTGGCGGCTCTCGCCCCGCGAGTTCGCCGCCGCGACCGGCGCCTTCGCGCCGGCCGCTCCCCGGCTCGTGCGCGGCGGGCTGGAGGCGCTGATGCGCCGCTTTCCCGATGAGGAGACGAGGTGATGAACGAGGATGAGACGGTGACCTTCGGGCTTTCGCTCGATGCGTCGGCGGCGATCGGCGTGCTGGACGATCTGGAGCGGCGTTCGCAGGGCTTCGGCGCGGCGCTGACCGGGGCGCTGAAGAGCGCCACCCTCGGCGGCAAGGGGCTCGAGGACACGCTCAAGGCCGTCGGCGAACGGCTGGCGGGGGTTGCGCTGTCGGCCGGGCTGAAGCCGCTCGACACGCTCATGTCGCAGTTGACGGCGGGGCTTGCAAACGGGCTCGGCTCGCTCTTCGCCTTTGCCGACGGCGGCGTGCCGGGGCGGGTGACGCCGTTCGCCGCAGGCGGGGTCGTCTCGGCGCCGACCTATTTTCCGATGGGCGGCGACCTCGGGCTGATGGGCGAGGCGGGCACGGAGGCGGTACTGCCGCTGAAGCGCGGGCCCGACGGCACGCTCGGTGTTTCGGGCGGCGGCGGCACGACGCAGATCGTCTTCAACGTGACGGCGAGCGATGCCGAGAGCTTCCGCAAGAGCGAAGGACAGGTGACCGCCATGCTGGCGCGCAGCGTTGCGCGGGGCCGGCGGAACCTCTGATACCAAGTCTCGATGATATGACAGGGAGGAGAGGATGGCCGGCGGATTTCACGAGGTGCGCTTCCCGATGCGGCTTTCGCTCTCGACGAGCGGCGGGCCGGAGAGGCGCGTCGACATCACCAGCCTTTCCAACGGGCGCGAGGCGCGAAACGCCCGCTGGCGCAATTCGCGCAGGCGCTACGACGCCGGCTCCGGCATCCGTTCGGTGGGCGATCTCTACGACGTGCTCGCCTTCTTCGAGGCGCGCAGCGGCGCGCTCCACGGCTTCCGCTTCCGCGATCCGCTCGACCACCGCTCCGGCCCGCCGGGTGCGGCGATCACCGCCTTCGACCAGGAGATCGGCACGGGCGACGGCGAGACGCGGACGTTTCCGCTTCAGAAGACCTACGGTGATGCCGGCGGGGAATGGCGGCGGCGGATCGAAAAGCCGGTCGCCGGGACCGTTCTCGTCGGGATCGGCGGGGCGCAAGCGGGGGCGGGCGTCGCCTGCGATGCGGCGACCGGGATCGTGGCTTTCGCGGAGGCGCCGGCCCCCGGCGTCCGGGTGACGGCCGGCTTCGAATTCGACGTGCCGGTGCGCTTCGACATCGACCGGATCGAGGTGAACCTCGAAGCTTTCAATGCCGGGCGCATTCCGGCGATCCCGCTGATCGAGGTGCTGCCATGAGAGCGATTTCGCCGGCTCTTGCCGCGCATCTTGCAGGCGACGCGACGACGCTCTGCCATTGCTGGCGGGTGACGCGGCGCGACGGCGTGGTGCTCGGCTTCACCGACCATGACGAGGCGCTCGACGTCGCCGGTACGCGCTACCAGGCGGCGAGCGGATTTGAGGCGAGCGAGATGCGCGAGGAAAAGGGGCTGGCGGCACCCGCGAGCGAGGTGACCGGCGGCTTTTCGAGCGAGGCGGTGACGGAGGCGGACTTAGGCGCCGGGCGCTATGACGGCGCGCGGGTCGAGGTCTTCAAGGTGAACTGGCAGGCGCCGGACGGAGCGCTGCTCCTGAAGGTGCAGGAGATCGGCGAGGTCTCGCGCGCGGCGGGCGCGTTCACCGCGGAACTCCGAAGCTTCGCCCATCGGCTCTCGCAGGAGACGGGGCGGATCTACAACCGCCGCTGCGACGCGACCCTCGGCGACCGGCGCTGCGGCGTCGATCTTGCGGCGCCCGGACGGCGGGCGCAAGCCGTGGTGACGGCGGTGTCCGCCCGCGACCGGCTGCTGGTAAGCGGGCTCGAAGCCTTCGCCGACGCGTATTTCCGGCTCGGCAGCCTGACGCTTGCTGACGGGACGACGGCCCTCGTCGAGGAAAGCCGGGCGGTGGCGGGCGGCACGGCGCTGTCGCTCTGGCTGCCGCTTTCGGCGCTGCCCGCGGCGGGAGACGCGGTGACGGTGTCGGTCGGCTGCGACAAGGCCTTTTCCACCTGCCGGGACAAGTTCGACAACGCGCTGAATTTTCAAGGTTTTCCGCACATGCCCGGCAGCGACTTCGCCTATTCCTACGTGAGCGGCGAGAGCCTGCACGACGGCAGCCCGCTGTTCGACTAGCCGAGGAGAGGCCCCATGTCTTCGATCACCGACGCGGCGCTCGCCTGCGCCGAGGGCTGGATCGGCACGCCCTACCGGCACCAGGCGTCGCTCCGCGGCGTCGGCTGCGACTGTCTCGGGCTGGTGCGCGGGGTGTGGCGCGAGCTCTACGGCGACGAGCCGGAGGTGCCGCCGCCGTATGCGCCAGACTGGGCGGAGCGGAGCGGCGAGGACCGGCTGACGGCGGCGGCCGAGCGGCATTTCTCGGGCGTGCAGGATCTCGGCAACGCGGTGCCGGGTGACCTCGTGCTCTTCCGCTTCCGGCCGCAGTTTTCGGCAAAGCACGCCGGGATTCTCGGCGCATCTGGTCGCTTCATCCACGCCTACGAGCAGGCGGGCGTGGTGCGCTCGCCGCTTGCGCCTGCGTGGGCACGGCGGATCGCCGGCATCTATCGTTTTCCGGAAAGGTGAGGCATGGCCACACTTCTGTTCCAGGCGGCGGGTGCCGCCGTCGGCGGTATCTTCGGACCGCTCGGGGCGGTTCTCGGCCGCGCCGCCGGGGCGCTCGCCGGCAATGCGCTCGACCGGGCGCTGCTTTCGGGGACGAGCACCGTCAGCGGTGCGCGGCTTTCGACCGCAAGGCTCCCCGGCGCGAGCGAGGGTACGGCGATCCCGCGCGTCTACGGCACGACGCGGATCGGCGGCACGCTGATCTGGGCGACGCGCTTCGAGGAGGAAGCAACGACCGAGCGGACCGGCGGCAAGGCCGGCGGCACGCGGGTGAAGAGCTATCGCTATTTCGCCAATCTCGCGGTCGGGCTCTGCGAAGGGCCGGTCGCCGGTGTCAGGCGGGTCTGGGCGGACGGACAGGAACTCGACCTGACCGAGGTCGAGATGCGCGTCCATGTGGGAAGCATGACCCAGCTTCCCGATCCGCTGATCGAGGCGAAGCAGGGCGAGGGCCGGGCACCGGCCTATCGCGGGCTCGCCTATGTCGTCTTCGAACGGCTGCCGCTCGACGATTTCGGCAACCGTATTCCGCTCCTGCAGTTCGAGGTGATGCGGCCGGTCGGCACGCTGGAGAGGCAGATCCGCGCGGTGAACGTGATCCCCGGCGCGACCGAACACGGCTATGCGGGTGTCGCCGTCCGCGAGACGACGGGCGAGGGCAGCGCCCGCATCCTCAACCGCAACACGCTGACGGCGGAGACCGACTGGCAGGCCTCGATCGACGAATTGCAGGCGCTCTGTCCCAATCTCGAAAGCGTGGCGCTGGTCGTCACCTGGTTCGGCACGGACTTGAGGGCAGGGGAATGCCGGGTTGTGCCGGGCGTGGAAGTCGCCGCGCGAAGCGGCGAGAGCCGGCCCTGGCGGGTTGCGGGCATCGGTCGCAGCGCGGCGCATGTCGTCTCGCTGCACGACGGCGGCCCGGCCTATGGCGGCACGCCGAGCGACGAGAGCGTCATCGAGGCGATCCGCGACCTTGCGGCGCGCGGGCTGAAGGTGACGCTCTATCCGCTCATGATGATGGACATTCCGGCCGGCAACGGCCTGCCGGACCCCCATGGCGGGGCGGAGCAGGCGGCCTATCCCTGGCGCGGACGGATCACCTGTCCCCCGGCCACCGACCGGACGGCGGCGGCAGGAACGGCCATCGCGGCCTTCTGCGGCGCGGCGACCGCGGCGGATTTCACCGTTTCTGGCGAGACCGTTACATGGCACGGCGCTGACGAGGGCTATCGCCGCATGGTACTGCACTGTGCGCTGCTCGCGAAGGCGGCGGGCGGCGTCGACGCCTTCCTGATCGGCTCGGAACTGAAGGGGCTGACGACGGTCCGAGACGAGACCGGGGCCTTTCCCTTCGTCGGGGCGCTTGCGGCCCTTGCCGGCGACGTGCGCGCGATCCTCGGGCCGGCGACGGAGATCACCTACGGCGCCGACTGGAGCGAATATTCAGGCTACCATCCGGCGGACGGTTCCGGCGACCATTTCTTCCATCTCGACCCGCTCTGGGCCTCGCCTTCGATCGACGCCGTCGGGATCGACAACTACATGCCGCTCTCCGACTGGCGGGACGAGGACCTCGTAGCGCAAAACCCCGACGGCTTCCGGCTTGCGGCGGATGCGGCGGCGATGGCCCGCCAGATCGCCGGCGGCGAAGGCTATGACTGGTACTATGCGAGTGCGGCCGACCGGGTGGCGCGCCTCCGCACGCCGATCACCGACGGGGCCGCGGCAAAGCCCTGGGCGTTCCGGGTGAAGGACATCGAGGGCTGGTGGGCGAACCGGCATTTCGACCGGGTGGCGGGGGTGGAGAAGACCACACCGACCGCCTGGGCGCCGCGGGAAAAACCGGTCTGGTTCACCGAACTCGGCTGTCCGGCGATCGACCGCGGTGCCAACCAGCCGAACGTCTTCGGCGATCCGAAATCGGCCGAGGGCGGGTTGCCCTATCATTCCCGCGGACTGCGCGCCGACGCCGTGCAGCGGCGGTTCCTCACGGCCCATTACGACCACTGGGGAGACATCGCGGCGGCGGCCGGAATGGTCGACCCGGCCCGCATCTATCTCTGGGCCTGGGACGCGCGGCCCTATCCGGCGTTTCCGGGCAACCTTTCCCTCTGGTCGGACGGCGGCAACTGGCGGACCGGGCACTGGCTGAACGGCCGGCTCGGGGCAGGCACGGTCGCCGACGTGATCGGGGCGGTCTGCGAGGACCACGGCTTTGCCGACTACGACGTCTCGGCGGTGACGGGCGATCTCGGCGGCTATGTGCAGGCGGATGTGGCCTCTGCCCGCAGCCTGATCGAGCCGCTCGCCGAGGCCTTCCGCATCGACGTGATCGAGGACGGTGGCGTGCTGCGCTTCCGCTCGCGCGACGAGGCGAGCCTGCCGGCGATGCGCGTCGACGTGCTTGCCGATCTCGACGACGAGCCGCTCTGGCGCGAACGCCGCGGCCATGACAGCGACTTCGCCGGCGAGGCGATCCTCACCTTCTACGACGCGGCCGCCGACTATGCCGAGGCGAGCGCGCGCTCGCGACGGGCGCCGGCGGCAACCAGCCGGGTGCTGTCGCTCGACCTTTCCGCGGCGCTTTCCGAGGAGACCGCGCTTGCCGCTGCGGAGGCGACGCTGCGCCAGCACCGCGCCGAACGCCGGACGCTGGAAACGGCGCTTGGTCCGAACGCGCTCGCCCTCATGCCGGGGGATGTGCTCGCCTTTGCGGAGGGACCCGAAGGCCGGTTCGTGATTTCCGAATGCGAGGACGGGGCGGCCCGGCGCCTGACGCTGAGCGAGCTTGCCGACGGCGGGCTGTCCGTGCCGGTCGCCGCGGGTTCGGGCCGTGACGTACCCAATCCCGCATCGGACGGTTTTGCGCCGGCCGTCGAATTCCTCGATCTGCCGCGCTACACGGCGGGAAAGGACGAGGACTTCGCCCGCGTCGCCGCCTTCGCGCGGCCGTGGCGGCGGATCGCGATCTCGTCCTCCGTCGAGAACGAGGGCTACTCCCTTCGGGTGGTGCTCGACCGCCCGGCGACGCTCGGCCGGCTTGCCGAACCGCTGCAGGCAGGCGTCACCGGCCGCTTCGACGGGACGCGCACGCTCACCCTCGACCTCGCCCATGGCAGCTTTGCCGCGGCCTCGACGCTTGCGGTGCTGAACGGCGCCAACCGGCTTGCCGTCCTTTCCGCTGCGGGAAGCTGGGAGGTGATCGGCTTTGCGGGGGCGGAAGAGATCGCTCCCGGCCGCTGGCGGCTGACGCGCCTCTTGCGCGGGCTCGGCGGCAGCGAGGATGCGACGGCCGCAGGCGCACCGGCGGGTGCCCGGGTCATCGCGCTCGACGCGGCGGTGCCGCCGGTCGGCCTTGCCTCCGACGAGGCGGGGCGACCGCTCAACTACATTGCCGAGGCGGTCGGAACGGCTGCGGCGCCGGCCGGGCCCTTTTCCTTTGCCGGCGGACGCAGGGCGCTGACGCCGCTCGCGCCGGTGCATCTCGCCGGCCGCAGGCTTGCGGGCGGAAGCATCGAGATCGCCTGGGTCCGCCGCGGGCGGATCGACGCCGACGACTGGGAAGCGACGGAAATCCCGCTCGACGAGGCGGAGGAGCGCTACCGGCTGGAAATCCTCGACGGCGGCGCGGTGAAGCGCACCGTCGAGATGGTGGTGCCGCACCACACTTACGCGGCCGCAGACGAGATTGGCGATTTCGGCGGCCCGGTCGCAAGCCTTGCGGTCAGGGTGCGCCAGCTCGGCCGGCGCGTGGTCGACGGGATTGCCGCCGAGGCCGTGCTTTCGCTTTGAACGACACCATCGAAGAAGGAGAGAAGAGGATGTCCGAGATTACCGAATACAAACCGTGGTATCAGTCGAAGACCGTCTGGGGCGCGCTGATCGCGATCAGCGCCTCGGTGCTGCGCGTCAAGGGCGTGGATGTCGGGCTTGCCGAACAGGGCGAACTCGCCGACGCGATCGTCTCGCTGGTCGGCTCCTTCGGCGGGCTGCTGGCGATCTACGGCCGGCTTTCGGCGAAGAAGGTGATCGGCGGGTGATAAACGGAAGTTGTCGGCCGCATTCATTTGCCATTCAGATGCCATCGGGTAAATACTTCACAACAACGAATATCTTTCGGAAGTAGTAGTCCATGGCATCATTCCTGATCATAGCGAGCCTGGCCTCCGGTATTGCGGCGACGTCCGCGCCGGAGGCGGCGGTCGCGACCGCCCCGGCGCCGGTGGTTCTCGCCCAGGCGCAGGGCAACGGCAACGACGGCAACAACGGCGGCAGCCGTGGTGGCGCCGACTGCTACGGGGCCGCGGCCCAGGCTGCGGCGGAACTCGGCGGGCAGGTCCTGTCGGTGCGCAGTTCCGGCGGCACATGCGTGGTGACGGTGCTGATCCCGGGAAGCGGCAACGAACGCCCGCGCAAGGTCACCATGCGGGTTTCACAGTAAGGCGCACGAGGCAGGCGACGGCGTGAGCCGGGCGCGGGGGGCGCGGCCGGCCGGAAAGACGGAGAGGGACTGGCAGCATGCGCATTCTGGTCGTCGAGGACGACGTTAATCTCAATCGGCAGCTCGTCGAAGCGCTGGAAGAGGCGGGCTACGTGGTCGACAAGGCGTTCGACGGCGAGGAGGGACATTTCCTCGGCGACACGGAACCCTATGACGCGGTGATCCTCGACATCGGCCTGCCGGAAATGGACGGCCTGACCGTGCTCGAAAAGTGGCGTGCCGCCGGTCGGGTGATGCCCGTGCTGATCCTGACGGCCCGCGACCGCTGGAGCGACAAGGTGGCCGGCATCGACGCCGGCGCCGACGACTACGTCGCCAAGCCCTTCCATGTGGAGGAAGTGCTTGCACGCATCCGCGCGCTGATCCGCCGCGCGGCGGGCCATGCCTCTTCCGAGATCGTCTGCGGCCCGGTCCGGCTCGACACCAAGGCGTCGAAGGCGAGTGTCTCCGGCACGCAGCTGAAGCTCACCTCCCACGAATACCGGCTGCTTTCCTACCTCATGCACCACATGGGCGAGGTGGTATCGCGCTCGGAACTCGTCGAGCACCTCTACGATCAGGATTTCGATCGCGATTCCAACACCATCGAGGTTTTCGTCGGGCGCCTGCGCAAGAAGATCGGCCTCGACCTGATCGAGACGGTGCGCGGTCTCGGCTACCGGATGCAAGCGCCCAAAGATGCGCACTAGATCGCTGACCGTCAGGGTGCTGCTGCTGGCCACGGCGTGGTCGGCGGTCGCACTCGTGACGATGGCGGTGGTGATCTCGGCGCTCTACCGGCAGGGCACGGAGCGCGGCTTCAACAACCTGCTGCGCGCCCAGCTCTACAACGTCATCAATTCCGTCTCGATCGGTGACGGCGACAGCCTCGCCGGCAGTCCCGAACTCGGCGACCTGCGCTTCTCGCAGCCGAAGACCGGCTGGTACTGGCTTGTCGAGCCGCTCGGCAACTTCAGCACGGCTCCGCTCGCCTCCACCTCGCTCGGCCTCACCGACCTGCCGGTGCCGGACATCAATACCGTCCCCTTCGACGACCATTACGAACGCTTCTATCCGATGATCGACCCTTACGGGAACCATCTGAGGGTCGCCGAAACAGAGGTCGTGCTCGACGCCAACGGCCGCGCGGCGCGCTTTCGCGTTTCGGGAAACGTCGACGTCGTCGAGGAGGATGTCCGCTTTTTCACCACGAGGCTCTATACCGGGCTGGCCCTGATCGGCCTCGGCGGCCTGATCGTCAACGGGCTTGCCATTCTCTACGGACTGAAGCCGCTCGAACGGGCGCGGCGGGCGCTGGAGCGCATCCGTGCCGGCGAGGCGGAGCGGATCGAGGGCGTCTTCCCCCGCGAGATCCAGCCGCTCGCAAACGAAATCAACGCGCTGATCGACAGCAACCGGCGCATCGTCGAGCGTGCGCGCATGCAGGTCGGCAATCTCGCCCATTCGCTGAAGACGCCGATCGCCGTGCTGCTCAACGAGGCCCGGGCGCTGCCGAAATCGCAGGCGAGCGTCGTCACAACCCAGGCCGAGGCAATGCAGAGCCAGGTTTCCTCCTACCTGAACCGTGCCCGCATCGCCGCCCAGCGGGAATCGGTGCTGGCGCGCACCGAGCTCGAGCCGGTGCTCGAACGGCTGATCCGCGTGATGCGGCGGCTGAACCCCGAGACGCGCTTCGAACTGAAGCTTGCGCCGGGGCTGGTCCTCGCCATGGAGCAGCAGGACGTCGAGGAGACGGTCGGCAACCTCCTGGAAAACGCCGCCCGTTTCGCCGCCACCGGCGTCGTCGTCACCGCCGGCGCGGCCGAGGGCCACAAGCCCGGCGAGGGCGTGACGCGCCGCGACTGGGTCGAGGTGACGGTGGAGGACGACGGACCGGGCCTGGAACCCGGCGAGATCGTCGAGGCGCTGAAACGCGGCCGCCGGCTCGACGAGAGCAAGCCGGGCACCGGGCTCGGGCTTTCGATCGTCAACGAGATATCCTCCGAATATCAGGGGGCATTCGGACTTTCGCGCGGTGCGCGTGGCGGATTGCGGGCGCGATTGGTGCTGCCGGCCGTCACGAGAGACATTGCGTGAGGCAAATTTCCGTGAAAAAGAAGGCTGTCACAATGATGCCACGTGTCTGCCGCAGCTAAGAAGGAGTACATTGAGGGTGGTCGAAAGAGGTCGGGCAGGGGACATGGGAAATACGCGCTTTCGTCTCGCGGTGACGGCGACGCTTGCGGTGCTCGCGCTGTCGTCCTGCGCAACTACGAGCGGCAAGAGCTCCGCCTCCGCCCTCTATATCTCCGCGCTGCAGGGCGGCATCGTCGCCCGCTCCGGCGTCGAGCTGTCGAACAGTCAGACGCAGCGTGCCCTCGAAGCCGAATACCGTGCGCTGGAGGCCGCTCCCGGCGGCCAGCCGGTGGCCTGGAAGGGCAACGACATCTCCGGCCAGGTGGTTGCCGCGGCACCCTATCAGGTCGGACAGCAGAACTGTCGCCAGTACACGCACAAGCTGAGGGTGAAGGGCAGCGAGACGGAAGTGCGCGGCGCGGCCTGCCGCAACCCGAACGGCACCTGGACGCCCTTGACATAAGTCAAGGCTGGAGCGCCTGCGATCCCGTAGAGCATTGCTTGCGGCGAAACGCCTCAAATGTGCGTCATCGTCCGTTTGCCGGTTGGATTGTCACCCGGCATACAGTAATTGGGTTCTCATGTTGTTCTGGATCGCCACCGCCTTGCTGACGGCCGTCACCGCCGTCCTCCTTCTCGGACCGCTCTTTCGCGGTCGAACCGTTCTCGTCGAGGATACGGCCGGAGAGGCCGCCGTCTATCGCGACCAGCTGCGGGAACTCGAACGCGACAAGAAGCTCGGGCTGATCAGCGGCGAGGAGGCGGACTATGCCCGCGCCGAGATCGGCCGGCGGCTGATCGCCACCTCCGGCGAGGCGGCGGGTGCCCGTGAGCCGACGTCCGGCCGGCACCTTCTGGCGCAGGCCTTCGTCGTCATCTCGCTGCCGGCGATCGGGCTCGGGCTCTACATGCTGACCGGCAGCCCCGGAATGCCTTCTGAGCCGCTTGCCGCGCGGCTCGCAAACCCGGGCAACAATCTCGAACTCCTGGTCGCCAAGGTGGAGCGGCATCTGGCGCAGAACCCTGACGACGGCGCCGGCTGGGACGTGCTCGCGCCGATCTATGTCAAGATGTCGCGCTACGCCGATGCCGAACTCGCCTACCGCAACGCGGTCCGCCTGCTCGGGACGAGCCCCGAGCGAATGATCGGCCTCGGCGAGGCGATGACGGCGGAGAATGACGGCATCGTCACCGCCGATGCCCGCGCCGCCTTCGAGGAGGCGGTGAGGCTCGGCAGCACCAATCTGCGCGCCGCTTTCTACCTTGCGCTGTCGCTGGAGCAGGAAGGCAAGCGCGAGGAGGCCCGCGCGGCCTTCGAGGCGCTCGTCAAGGCCTCTCCGGCCGACGCACCCTGGCTGCCGCTCGTCAACGAGCACATCGCGGCAAACAGCGGCGAGGCGAAGCCGGAGGCGCCCGGCAATCCGACGGCGGCCGACGTCGCCCGCGCAGAGAGCATGTCGACCGGTGACCGCACGGAGATGATCCGCGGCATGGTCGCGGGGCTTGATGCCAAGCTCAAGGAAAACCCGAACAATTTCGAAGGCTGGATGCGTCTCGTCCGGTCCTACGCGATGCTCAAGGAGCCGGAGAACGCCGTCGCGGCGCTGAAATCCGCGCTCGCGGCCTTCCCGGCGGAGGGGCAGGAAGGCCAGCAACTGATTGCGATGGCCCGCGAGCTCGGCCTGCCGGTGGAGGAAGCACTGAAATGACCCGCAAACAGAAGAGACTGGCCGTGATTGCCGGCGGCGTGAGCTTCATCGTCGCCGCCGTTCTGCTGGTGATGTTCGCCTTCAGCCAGTCGGTTGCCTATTTCTACGTGCCGGGCGATCTCGCCACCGTCAAGGTGCCGCCGGGAACGCGCATCCGGCTCGGCGGCCTCGTCGAGGCGGGCTCGGTCAAGCGCGGCGAGGGATCGACCGTGACCTTTACGGTCACCGACACGATCGGCACCGTGCCCGTGACCTATACCGGCATCCTGCCCGATCTCTTCCGCGAGGGGCAGGGCGTGGTCGCAGAAGGTGCCTTCGTCGCGGGCGATTCGGTCTTCGTCGCCGACACGGTGCTCGCCAAGCACGACGAGACCTACATGCCGAAGGACGTCGCCGACCGCCTGAAGGCCCAGGGCGTCGAACTGAGCGGCAAGGAGACGGTGAAATGATCATCGAACTCGGACACTACGCGCTGGTGCTGACGCTTGCGACGGCAATCGTCGTCTCCGTACTGCCGGTGATCGGCGCGAGGCGCGGCGATGCCGCGCTGATGGGCGTCGCCACGACGGGCACGCTCGCGATGTTCGGGCTCGTGGTGATCGCGTTCGGCGCGCTGAGCTACGCCTACATGGTCTCCGACTTCTCGGTGCAGAACGTCTGGCAGAACTCGCACTCGCTGCTTCCCGACGTCTACCGCTTCTCGGCCGTCTGGGGGAACCACGAAGGCTCGATGATGCTGTGGCTCCTGATCCTCAGCCTGTTCAGCGCCATGGTCGCCTTCTTCGGCGGCAACCTGCCGCAGCGGCTGAAGGCGAACGTGCTCGCCGTGCAGGCCTGGATCGTCACCGCCTTCGCGCTCTTCATCCTGCTCACCTCCAATCCCTTCATCCGGCTCGCCCCGGCGCCGGCGGAAGGCAGGGATCTCAACCCGGTGCTGCAGGACGTCGGCCTCGCCATCCATCCGCCGCTCCTCTATCTCGGCTATGTCGGCTTTTCCGTCTGCTTCTCCTTCGCGATCGCCGCCCTCCTCGACGGGCGCATCGACGCCGCCTGGGCGCGCTGGGTGCGGCCCTGGACGCTCGCTGCCTGGACCTTCCTGACGGCCGGCATCGCCATGGGCTCTTACTGGGCCTATTACGAGCTCGGCTGGGGCGGCTGGTGGTTCTGGGACCCGGTCGAAAACGCCTCCTTCATGCCCTGGCTCGCCGGCACGGCGCTCCTGCATTCCGCGCTGGTCATGGAAAAGCGCGAGGCGCTGAAGATCTGGACGGTGCTGCTTGCGATCCTCGCCTTCTCGCTGTCGCTGCTCGGCACCTTCCTCGTGCGCTCCGGCGTGCTGACTTCGGTGCATGCGTTCGCGACCGACCCGAGCCGCGGCATCTTCATCCTCGGCATCCTGACCGTCTTCATCGGCGGGGCGTTCACGCTCTTTGCCTTCCGGGCACCGGCACTGAAATCGGGCGGGCTCTTTGCGCCGATCTCGCGGGAAGGGGCGCTCGTCCTCAACAACCTGATCCTGACCGTGTCCGCGGCGACCGTGCTCGTCGGCACGCTCTATCCGCTGCTGCTGGAGACGCTGACCGGCGACAAGATCTCCGTCGGCGCCCCCTTCTTCAACCTGACCTTCGGCCTGTTGATGGCGCCGCTTCTCGTCGCCATGCCCTTCGGACCGATGCTCGCCTGGAAGCGCGGCGACCTGCTCGGCGCCTTCCAGCGGCTCTACGTGGCGGCGGGGCTCGCCCTCGTCGCGGCCGTCACCCTCTTCTATCTCCAGCACGGCGGCCCGGTGCTCGCCGTCTTCGGGCTCGCCGCCGGCTTCTTCATCGTCTTTGGCGCGCTCGCCGACCTCTGGTACCGCGCCGGCTTCAACAAGGTCTCGACGTCGGTGGCGTTCCAGAGGCTCGCCGGCCTGCCGCGCTCGGCCTTCGGCACGGCGCTTGCTCATCTCGGCTTCGGCGTGACGGTGCTCGGCATCGTCGCGGTGACGACCTTCGAGACGGAGGCGGTCACCGAGATGAAGCCCGGCATGACGGTCGAGGCGGGCGGCTATACCGTCACCTTCGACCGCATGATGGCGGCGAAGGGCCCGAACTTCACCGAAGACCGGGCGCATTTCACCCTGAGCAAGGGTGGCGTCGCCATGGGCGAGGTGTGGTCGTCCAAGCGCCTCTATACGGCGCGGCGCATGCCCACCACCGAGGCCGGCATCCGCAGCTTCGGCACCAGCCAGCTCTATGTCTCGCTCGGCGACCCGATGGCCGAGGGCGGCATCGTCGTGCGCGTCTGGTGGAAACCCTTCATCCTCTGCATCTGGATCGGCGGGCTCATCATGATGGCGGGCGGCTTCGTCTCGCTCTCCGACCGGCGGCTGCGCGTCGGCGCCCCGACCCGGCGGACAAAGCCGGTCAAGGTGGCACTGGAGGCGGCGGAATGAGCAATCGCGACCACTCTATCGTGGGGCTCACCCCCCTCTACCCTGCCGGGCATCTCCCCCTCAAGGGGGGAGATTGGCCGGACGGCGCCGTCACGTTCTTTTCTACGAACGCCGAGGCAGGAGCCCCGGCGATCTCCCCCCTTGAGGGGGAGATGTCACGAAGTGACAGAGGGGGGTATCCCGTCAACACCCTCCGACGTTTCCTGATGGCCCTCATTTTGGCACTGTCGGTGTTCGCGCCGCTGCCGGCCTTCGCCGTCAACCCCGACGAAGTGCTGGCCGATCCGGCGCTGGAACAGCGCGCGCGCAATCTTTCGGCACAGCTGCGCTGCCTCGTCTGCCAGAACCAGTCGATCGACGATTCCAACGCGGATCTCGCGCGCGACCTGAGGCTCATCGTGCGCCAGCGCATCGTCGACGGCGACAGCGACGAGCAAGTCATCGATTACGTGGTGTCGCGCTACGGCGAGTTCGTGCTCCTGAAGCCGCGCGTCTCGGCCAAGACCTATGTGCTGTGGGGCGCGCCCGCCGTGCTGCTGGTGATCGGCGCGTTTGCGGCGCTCGTCTATGCGCGCGGCCGCCATCGTCCCGCGCCGGAAAGGCTGTCGCCCGAGGAAGAGGCGCGGCTGAAGGCGCTGATCGAGGATTGAGCCGCGGCGCCTCCGCGCCAGCCGGAGCAGGGCGTCGTATCATCTTGTCTTGACGGTATTTCCCGCCGTTTGCGCATCCCCGTCCGTGAGAACGGCGGATCGGCCGCTGGGTGGCCCGGCGACCGATCGTCCCGGTCCTCCCCGAAGATTACCAAGATTTCATCTGCCGTACAGTTCGCAGTAACGTGCGCCGTCCTATATCTCTCCTCATCCACCGCTTCACGCCGGCTTCCCGGCCAACAGTCAGATGAAAAGAGAAAAGGTAGGTCACATGTTCAACAGCAATGGACGCTCCAAGCTCAAGACGATGCTCCGCAATTCGACGGCGGCAGGTCTTGCTGCGGTGATCGTTGCGGGCTCCGTGCCGGCGATGATCGTTCCGGCCTATGCCGAGGCCGTCCGCGTCGAAGCCCCGCAGGTGCCGAGCTTTGCCGACGTCGTTTCGGCCGTTTCCCCGGCCGTCGTTTCGGTCCGCGTGCAGTCGAACGTCCAGACGGCGCAGGACGAAAGCAACTTCCAGTTCGGCTTCGGCGGTCGCGGTTTCGAAGATCTCCCGGACGACCACCCGCTGAAGCGCTTCTTCAAGGAATTCGGCATGCCCGGCCCGGACGCCCGTCCCGGCCAGAAGCCGAACCGCCCGCGCGGTGAAGGCCGCCTTCGTCCGACCTCGCAGGGCTCCGGCTTCTTCATTTCCGAGGACGGCTACATCGTCACCAACAACCATGTCGTCGAGGACGGCGCCGCCTACACGGTCGTCATGAACGACGGCACCGAGCTCGACGCGAAGCTCGTCGGCACCGACCGGCGCACCGACCTCGCTGTTCTGAAGGTCGAGAACCCGAAGCAGAAGTTCACCTACGTGCAGTTCGCGGCTGACGCGAACATGCGCGTCGGCGACTGGGTCGTCGCCGTCGGCAACCCCTTCGGCCTCGGCGGCACGGTGACGGCCGGCATCATCTCGGCCCGCGGCCGCGACATCGGCTCCGGCCCCTATGACGACTACATCCAGATCGACGCGGCGGTGAACCGCGGCAATTCCGGCGGCCCGGACTTCAACCTGAACGGCGAAGTGGTCGGCATCAACACCGCGATCTTCTCGCCGTCGGGCGGCAATGTCGGCATCGCGTTCGCAATTCCGGCCTCCGTCGCCAAGAACGTCGTCGACGAACTCATCAAGTCGGGCACCGTCGAACGTGGCTGGCTCGGCGTGCAGATCCAGCCGGTGACGAAGGACATCGCCGACTCGCTCGGCCTTTCGGAAGCAAGCGGTGCGCTCGTCGTTGCCCCGCAGGCCGGTTCCCCCGGCGAGAAGGCGGGCATCAAGCAGGGCGACGTGGTGACGGCCGTCAACGGCGAGACCGTCAAGGACCCGCGCGACCTCGCCCGGCGCATCGCCGCCTTCGCGCCCGGAACCACCGTCGACGTCTCGATTTGGCGCGAAGGCAAGTCGATGGCGATGAAGGTCGAACTCGGCGAACTGCCGATGGACCAGCAGGCTTCGGCCGGCGAAACGACGCCGGACAAGGCCACACCCTCGACCGAACAGGCGCTCGCCAACATGGGCATCAGCGTCACACCGGCCGAAGACGGCAAGGGCCTGACCATCGTTGACGTCGATCCGGACTCGGATGCCGCCGACAAGGGCCTGCAGGCCGGCGAGAAGATCGTCTCGGTCAACAACCAGGCCGTCTCCACCGCCGACGAGGTCATGAAGGTGATCGACCAGGCGAAGAAGGACGGCCGCACCAAGGCGCTCTTCCAGGTCGAATCGCAGAACGGCAGCCGCTTCGTCGCACTGCCGATCGACCAGGGCTGATCCGGCAAGCGTCCATCCGTGATTTGCCCCTCACCCTGGCCCTCTCCCCGCTCGCGGGGAGAGGGAACGGCCGTGACGGTGCCGATCCCGTCCCTTCTCCCCGTCGGAACGGGGAGAAGGTGCCGGCAGGCGGATGAGGGGCCAATGATCGGGGCAAGAAAGGGGAAACTCTGATGAAGACGGATGTCCCATATCCCGCTGATTCCGATGGCGCAAAGGCGGTCGTTGGCGCTAATGTCCCGCGCATGAAAATACTGGTGATCGAAGACGACCTCGAGGCCGCGGCCTACATGGTCAAGGGCTTTCGCGAGGCGGGTATCGTCGCGGACCATGCGAGCGACGGCGAGAGCGGCCTCTTCATGGCGAGCGAGAACGGCTACGACGTGCTCATCGTCGACCGGATGCTGCCGCGCCGCGACGGATTGTCGGTGATCAGCGAGCTGAGGAAGCGCGGCGTCGACACGCCGGTGCTGATCCTCTCCGCGCTCGGGCAGGTGGACGACCGCGTGACGGGGCTTCGCGCCGGCGGCGACGACTACCTTCCGAAACCCTACGCCTTCAGCGAGCTTCTCGCCCGCGTCGAGGTGCTCGGCCGCCGCAAGGGCAAGCCGGAGCAGGACATGGTCTACCGCGTCGGCGACCTCGAACTCGACCGGCTCTCCCACGAGGTCCGCCGGGGTGGCAGGGAACTCCTGCTGCAGCCGCGGGAATTCCGCCTGCTCGAATACCTGATGAAGAATGCCGGGCAGGTGGTGACGCGCACCATGCTGCTCGAAAACGTCTGGGACTATCACTTCGACCCGCAGACCAACGTCATCGACGTGCATGTGTCGCGGCTGCGCTCGAAGATCGAGAAGGACTTCGACAAGCCGCTGCTGAAGACGGTGCGCGGCGCCGGCTACATGATCAAGGACGAAGGGTAACGCCGTCCATGTCCCGCATCGGTGTGCTCTTCAAGTCGACGGCGGTCCGGCTCTCCGCGCTCTATATCGTGCTCTTCGCGCTCTGCGCGGCCTTCCTCGTCTTCTACGTGACGGCGCTTTCCGAGCGGCTGCTCAACCAGCAGACCCGCGACAGCCTGCAGCAGGAAGTGACCGACATCGAGCGCGCCTACAGCAGCGGCGGCATGAACCAGATGCTGAAGATCATGGAGCGGCGGGCCCGCCAGCCGGGCGCCAACCTCTATGTGATCGCGGGGCCGAACGGCGAAATCCTCGCCGGCAATGTCGGCTCGCTGCAGCCGGGCATCTTCGACAAGGAGGGCTGGACCGACTTCCCCTTCCTCTACGAGCGCTATTCCGAGACCGGCGACGCCAAGAAGCACATCGCCACCGCCCATGTCTTCATTCTCGACAACGGGCTGCGCGTGTTGATCGGCCGCGACCTCGGCGAGCCGGCGAAATTCCGCCTGCTCGTCCGCAAGGCGCTGATGGTGGCACTGGCGATCATGGGTTTCGGGGCGCTTATCATCTGGTTTGCGATCGGTCGCAACGCGCTGAAGCGGATCGACCGGATGTCGGCGGCGAGCACCAAGATCATGGCGGGCGATCTGTCCCAGCGCCTGCCAGTCGTCGGCTCGGGCGACGAGTTCGACCGGCTGTCCTCGTCGCTCAACGAAATGCTGGGGCGGATCGAGCGGCTGAGCGAGGGGCTGCGGCAGGTTTCCGACAACATCGCCCACGACCTGAAGACGCCGCTGACGCGGCTGCGCAACAAGGCGGCGGATGCGCTGGCCGAGGACGACGACGGCGCAAGGCGGGTCGCGCTCGAGGGCATTATCGCCGAATCCGACCAGTTGATCCGCACCTTCAACGCGCTCCTGATGATCAGCCGCGTCGAGGCCGGTTCGATCGCCGCCGAGCTTTCCGATGTCGACCTGTCGGCGATCGCCGCCGACGCCGCCGAACTCTACGAGCCGGTGGCCGAGGAGGCGGGGCAGAAGCTTGCGACCGACATCGCGCCGGGGCTTTCGGTGCGCGGCAACCGCGAACTGATCGGCCAGGCGATTTCGAATCTCGTCGACAACGCCATCAAGTACGGAACCGAAAGCGACGGCGACGGCACGATCACGCTCACGGTGGCGAAAACCGGCGGCGAACTGCGCCTCTCGGTCTCCGACCACGGGCCGGGTGTTCCCGCCGAAAAACGCGGCGATGTCGTCAAGCGCTTCATGCGGCTCGACGAAAGCCGTTCGAAGCCCGGCACCGGGCTGGGCCTGTCCCTGGTCGAGGCGATCATGGCCCTGCATGGTGGGCGGCTCGAACTTTCCGACACCGAGCCGGGCAGGGAACAGCCGGGCCTGACGGCGACGATGGTCTTTCCCGGACAAAAGGCCTGAACCAAGGGATGTGATTCCCTTTGCTCCTCCGCTCCTCTAATCTGCGCCGGCAAAGGCGAGAATCGCGGATACCGCCGCGGTCGAGGGAGGAGGCCCCATGGCTGATCAGACGCACACCTGGCTCCGCGCGGTCGCGCCGGACGTCATCCGCCCGCTCAACCAGACCGAACTCAAGGCGGCCGTTGCCGCGCTGAAGGAGATCGGCCGGCAGGAGCCGGCGATCGCCGCGCTGATGGCGGAGGAAACGCCGCTCAAATCCTTCGTGACGGCGGCGATCAGCCTCTCGCCCTATCTGCGCGAGACCGCTTCGCTCAGCCCGTCGCTGCTCGCAAGCGCCGTCTCGGAACCGCTGGAGCCGCTGCTCGAAGGGCTGGTGGCGAGCGCCCGCGACGCCTGGAAAGGCAATGGCGACGGAGCGGTGCCGACCGAGGCCGAGGTGATGTCGCGGCTCCGGATCGCCAAGCGCAGGCTCTCCTTCCTGGTGGCGCTCGCCGACCTTTCGCGCCTCTTCGACGGGAGGCGGACGACGGGCTGGCTGACCGCCATGGCGGAGGCGGCAGTTGCGGCTGCCGTCGACCACCTGCTGCTCGCGGGCGAAGATGCCGGCAAGCTGAAGCTCGCCGACCGGTCGGCGCCGTCGGCCGGCAGCGGCCTCATCGTGCTCGGCATGGGCAAGCTCGGCGCCCGCGAACTCAACTATTCCTCCGACATCGATCTCGTCGTCTTCTTCGAGCCGTTCGCCGGCATCCTCGTCTCGCCCGAGGATGCGACCGAGACCTTCGGGCGGATGATGCGCCGGCTGGTGCGGATCATGCAGGAGCGCACCGCCGACGGCTATGTCTTCCGCACCGACCTCAGGCTGCGGCCAGACCCCGGCTCGACGCCGCTTGCCGTGCCGGTCGAGGCGGCGATCCTCTATTACGAGGGGCGCGGGCAGAACTGGGAGCGCGCCGCCTTCATCAAGGCGCGGCCGGTCGGCGGCGACCTCGAGGCGGGGGAGGGTTTCCTGCGCGAGCTGGTGCCCTTCGTCTACCGGAAGTATCTCGACTACGCGGCGATCGCCGACATCCATTCGATCAAGCGGCAGATCCACGCCCACAAGGGCTTCGGCGCGATCGCGGTCAAGGGCCACAACGTCAAGCTCGGCCGCGGCGGCATCCGCGAGATCGAGTTCTTCGCCCAGACCCAGCAGCTGATCGCCGGCGGCCGCATGCCGCAGCTGCGCGTGAGGGCGACCGAGGAGGCGTTGCAGGCGCTGACCGACGCCAGCTGGATCGACGAGACGACGCGGGCAGAGCTCACCGAATGCTACTGGTTCCTGCGCGACATCGAGCACCGGATCCAGATGGTCTATGACGAGCAGACGCACGTGCTGCCGCAGACCGAGGCGGAGCTGAGGCGCATCGCGCTGATGGCCGGTTTTCCCGATACTGCGAGTTTCTCTTCGCGGCTCGAAAGCGTGCTGAAGACGGTGGAACGGCGCTATGCCAAGCTCTTCGAGCATGAAGGGGAGTTGTCCGGCGCACACGGCAACCTCGTCTTCACCGGCCAGCGCGACGATCCGGATACGCTGAAGACGCTGAGGGCGCTCGGTTTCGAGCGGCCGGAGGACATCTCGCGCGTCATCCGCACCTGGCATTACGGCCGCTACCGTGCGACACAGTCCGCCGAGGCGCGCGAGCGGCTGACCGAGCTGATGCCGGAACTCTTGAAGACCTTCGGCGAAAGCCGCCGCGCCGACGAGGCGCTCCTGCGCTTCGACAACTTCCTGTCCGGGCTTCCAGCCGGCATCCAGCTCTTCTCGCTGCTCGGCAAGAACCCGGCGCTCCTGGAACTCATCGTCAACATCATGTCCTCGGCGCCGCGGCTCGCCGATATCATCGCGTCCAGGCCGCACGTCTTCGACGGCATGCTCGACCCGTCGCTGATGGTGCAGCTGCCGACCCGCGACTATCTCTCCGGCCGTCTCGAGAGCTTTCTCGCCGGCGCCCGCCACTACGAGGACCTGCTCGACCGGCTGCGCATCTTCGCCGCCGAGCACCGCTTCCTGATCGGCATCCGGCTTCTGACCGGTACGATCGGCGGCATGCAGGCGGGGCGCGCCTTTACCGATCTCGCGGCCCTCATCCTCGAGGCCGCACTCGCCGCCGTGCTGCGCGAGATCGAGGCCCATCACGGCCGCTTCCCCGGCGGCAGGGTGGCGATTGCCGGCATGGGCAAGCTCGGCAGCTTCGAGCTGACGGCGGGCTCCGACATCGATCTCATCCTGCTCTACGACTACGACGACGCGGCGGGCGAATCCGACGGGCCGAAGCGGCTCGATCCGGTGCGCTATTTCACCCGGCTCACCCAGCGGCTGATCGCGGCGCTGTCCGCGCCGACGGCGGAAGGCGTGCTCTACGAGGTCGACATGCGCCTTCGCCCCTCCGGCAACAAGGGGCCGGTGGCGACCAGACTGCGCTCCTTCGAGAAGTACCAGAAGGAGGAGGCCTGGACCTGGGAGCACATGGCGCTTACCCGCGCACGGCTGATCTGCGGCGACACCGAACTGATCGCCGACGCCGAACGGATCATCGCCGAGGTACTGGAGCGGCCGCGCGAGGAGGCGAAGACCGCCCGCGACGTCGCCGAGATGCGCAAGATGATCGACGAGGAGAAGCCGCCGCGCGACATCTGGGACCTGAAGCTCATTCCCGGCGGGCTGATCGACATCGAGTTTGTCGCACAATACCTGACGCTCGTCGCACCCGCCCGCGGCATCGCGGTGAAGGTGAACGGGCTCACGACCGAGGAGGCGCTGAAGACGGCGGGCGCCGCGCTGATGGATGTCAACGATCTTGACCTTTGCGTCGAGGCGATCCGGCTCTACGGCGAGATCTCGCAGGTGACGCGGCTTTGCATCGACGGGCCGTTCAAGCCCGACGCCGTGCCGGCGGGACTGATCGACCTCGTCTGCCGCGCCGGCGACTGCCCCGACATCAAGACGCTGGAGGCGGAGATCAAGCGGCTGTCGAAGGCCGTGAGGAAGGTGTTCCAGACGGTTGTGAAGGGGTGAGGGTACTCGCCGTTCGGCGGCTCCCCCTCCTTGCGCAACCGGCTCGCGCTGGCCTATGCAGGCGGAACGGTGCAGGGGTGCCGGGGAGACGGAAACCGGCATGAAACGGCAGAAGACGAAGAAGCAACCGGCCGAAGAGGGCGTGGAAGGCCGGGATACGTTCTTCTGGTGGGAGGACGACGTGCTGGTCGTCAACATTCTCGGCAAGCCGGCCGCCAGCCGCGATGCGATTGGCAAGCCGAAGGGGCGGCAATTGCAGGTCTCGGTGACGGAAGCGCCGCGGTTCGGGCGGGCGACGGACCACATGGTGCGGTTCCTCGCCGGCGAATTCGGCGTTGCGCCGCATGCGATCACGGTCGTCTTCGGGCGCTTCAACGTCAACAAGCAGCTCAGGATCAAGGCGCCGACGAAATTGCCGGGCGTCTTTCGATAGCGGGCGGCCGCGGGAGGACCGGGCAGCGGCACGTGGTTTCAGCGCCGGATCGGCGATCCGAACCTTCCACTGACCGGCGGAGCCTCATGCGGCGAGGTTCTCTTCCAGGCGGAGAGCCGGCGCAGTTCGAGGATTGTGCGCATAGACGCCGCGCTTCGCCATGTCACCGCTGATGTCGGCGGTCTCGAGGGTCAGGCCGAGCAACCGCGCCATCTCTCTTGCGCGGTCGGCAAGGCGTGGGTCGCTGTCGCGATCGCCGATATAGATCACACTGACCGCCTGCGGTCCGAGGGCGCGCACCGCAAGCGCGGCGAGCACGCAGGAATCCAGTCCTCCGCTCAGTCCGAGGATCACGCCGCGGGAATGGTCGCGCCGGACGACCTCCTGAATGTATGTGGTGATCTCCTCGATGGCCCGGTCCGTGTCGATGGCAAGCGAGTACATGTCAGGCCTCTGCACCGTGGGACAAGCCGACGTGACGCCGTTGCGACGTTTCCGGCATCATCGATCGTAGCAATCGCCGGGAGCGTCCTCAAGCGCCGTCCGAAAGTCGCCGAAACCGTCTCCGCGACGGGGGCGTAAAGCGGCTCACCCTTCGTCCTGGTTTTCCGTCTGCTCCGGCAGGCGCAACTGCAGCATCGACGCACGGGCATCGGCGAAGTCGAGCAGCCGCACCTCGATATTGGCGTTGACCGAGCCGTCCTCGAATTCGCCGTTCAGCATCCGCTTGCCGGCCGGCAGGCCGGTCAGATGCTCGATGGCGTCATCGACATTGGCGACGGCGTGGACATGGAAGCGCCCGGCCGCCACCGCCTCGACGACGTCGGCCCGCAGCATCAGGTGGGTGACGTTGGATTGCGGGATGATCACCCCCTGCCGCCCGGTGAGGCCGATCTCCCGGCAGAGGTCGAAGAAGCCTTCGATCTTCTCGTTGATGCCGCCGATCGCCTGCACCTCGCCCATCTGGTTCACCGAGCCGGTGACCGCGAAGGATTGCGAGATCGGCACGTCGGCCAGCGCCGACAGCAGCGCACAAAGCTCGGCGAGCGAGGCGCTGTCACCCTCGACCCCGCCATAGCTCTGTTCGAAGACGAGGCTCGCCCAGAGCGACAAGGGCGTATCCGGCACGTAGCGCGTGGCAAGGAAGCTCGAAAGGATGAGGACGGCCTTGGAATGGATCGGCCCGCCGAGCCGCGCCTCGCGCTCGATGTCGACGACGCGGCCGGTGCCCATGCGCACACGGGCGGTGATGCGCACCGGCGCACCGAAGCGCTCCTCGCCGAGCTCGCTGACGGTGAGCCCGTTCACCTGGCCAATCACGCTGCCCTGCGTGGAGATCTGGACGATGCCGCGCACGGTCGCCTCCCGCAGCCGGTCCCGCGTCAGGCTGCGGCGGCGCTCGGCAGCCTCGATCGCCGCCCTGACATGCTCGGCGGTGACGGCGTCGGAACCGGCCTTTCCGGCCCTGTGGTCGGCTTCAAGCAGGATGTCCCAGATCTCGCCCATGCGAAGCGACAGCTTCTGCTGGTCCGCGGCGGCACGGGTTGCGGCGTCGACGAGGCTCGCCACGCCGTCGCGGGAGACCGGGCGCAGCCGCTCGCGCGCCACGACGGTGGCGACGAGGCGCGCGAACAGGCCGACGGAATCGGCGCTGCGGTTCATGTCCTCGCCGAACTCGGCCGCGACGCGGAAATACTGCCCGAAATCCGGGTCGAATTCCGAGAGGATCAGGTGGAGAAGGCGGTCGCCGACCAGGACGACACGCACCTTGAGCGGAATGGGCTCCGGCTCCAGCGTCGTCGTGGCGATCAGGCCGAGCCGCTCCGCCGCGGTGATGACGTGCACCGCCTTCGTTTCCAGGCAGCGCTTCAGGGCGTCCCAGGCGAAGGGCTCGGTGAGCACGCGGCGGGCGTCGAGCATCAGAAAGCCGCCGTTCGCCCGATGCAGCGCCCCCGGCTTGATCTGCGTGAAATCGGTGACGAGGGCGCCCTGCATCGGGATGTAGTCGATCTGCCCGGTGAGATTGGCGAGCGTCGGCAGCGTTTCCACCACCACCGGCGCGCCGGTGACGTCTTCGGCCTGGGTGACCATGACGTTGACCGCGTAGCGGTGAAAGCGGGGGTCCTCGCGAAGGGCCGCAAGCTCCGCCGGGAACGGATCGTTGGCCTTGCCGCGCTCCAGCGACAGGAAGAGATCGGCATGGGCGATCAGATCGGCTCTCAGCGCCTTGAAATGCCGGGCGAGCGCCGGAATGGTCTCGAAGCCGCGCATCGCCAGCGTGAGCGCGGCATCGACCGCCACCTTCGCCATGTCCTCGTTCAGACGGCTGATGGCGCTGCGCTGCTCCCGCTCGAGCTCGGGCAGCGACATCAGGAAATCCTCGAGTTCCTGTTCCGTGGCGGCGACATCCTCCTGCAGCTTCTTGCGCTCTTCCTCGGGCAGGCGGGCCAGCACTTCGGCCTTCTGGATTTCGCCGCCATGCATGGCGGCGAGCGAAAAGCCCATCGGCGTGCGCAGGATCGCGACGTTGCGGCTCTCGGCGGCCTTGCGTAATTCCTCGAAGGCGGTCTCGTGGCGGGCACCGAACTCCTGTTCCAGCGCCATGCGACGGTTCTGGTATTCTTCGGAGACGAGGAGCGACGGGATCTGGGTGGCGAGGTCCTCGACCAGCGCCGTCATCGCCGCCCGCAGCCGTGGGCCTTCGCCGCGGGGCAGCTCGATGGCGAGCGGGCGGTCGGGATCGTCGAAATTCTGGACATAGACCCAGTCGGCCGGCACCGGCCGGCCGGCTGCTTCCTCGGCGAGGATCTTCAGCACGGTGGAGTGCCTGCCGCTCCCTTCCGGCCCGTGGACGTAGAGGTTGAAGCGGTGGTGCTCCATCTGCGCGGCGAGACGGATCGCCTCGACGGCCCGGTCCTGCCCGATCAGGGCGTCGAGCGGTTCGAGTGCTGCGGTGGTCTCGAAAGGCAGCGATGCCGGGTCGCAGGCAGCGCGCAACTGGTCGGCGGCAAGGGTCGTGGCGGTCATGAGCGGACATGCTCCGGGAAGGGTGCCGGAACAGCACCCACGACAAGACTTTGCATTGATATTAGGCGGTTATTCGGGAGAAATGCAAAGCTGTTTTAGGCGTGTCCGAAAAAGACGGACGTTCTCCGTCATCCGCCGTTGACGAGCTGCAGGACGAGCTGGTGCACGGCGCCGCCGTCGTTCATCTCGACCTCGTCGAAATCGCGGCTTTTCCGGCGCTCGGTCTGCGAGATCTCGCCGAGGATCGGCTGCATCTTCTCGCGGATCCTGCGGCAGCCGGGATCGTTCTCGACCGCAAGGCCGATGGTCGCCTTCTCGATCTCCTTCACCAGCTCCCGGATATAGGTGCCGTGCACCTTCTCGTGGGCGGTGACGCCTTCGACGAATCGCTGCCAGTTGCCGCGGACCGGTTCTTCGAGCGGCTGGACCGCCTTCGGCAGCACGGTGGTGATGACGAGCTTCGGTTTTGCCGAGGCGAGCACGCAGGCCGTGCCGCGCTGCTGGTAGTCGCGCTGCCAGGTGAGCCGGAAGCTGGTATGGGCGATCGAGCGCACCTTGCCGGCAAGCAGCGGCCCGCGCGCGCCGATCGAGGCGTAGAGTTCCGGACCGGTGCGGCCGCTGACCGAATAGGTCTCGACCTTCTCGATCACCTGGCCTTCGGCGCGCGCCATGCCGGCGGAGAGGAGGAGGGCAATGACGGTCGGGAAGATGGAACGCACGCGGAACCTCGCCTTGCTGCTTCGGATTTCGGGGAGGTTAGCGTTATCCGGAATTATGGCAAATGCCCACCAAGGAACGCTTACGGCCAGTCTTTTCCAGTTCGACGAATGGTCGGAATGGGGGCGGGAGGGGAGTGGCGGCTACGGACCCGAAAGCCGGCAAAGCAGTCGATCTCTGCCGTCTCGCGAATCTTTGCCCTCCCTCCCGGCGCCTCCGATCCGACAGAAGTGGTAAGGCACAGCATCGGCGGTTATCCTAAGCGACAGGCGTACTGCGTTGCGTGCGACTTCAAGGCTCATTGCGTAGGCTGATTGCGCGGCTCGGGCAAGGTCGTGCCCGCTGGAGGATATCCACAGCCAGATTCTGACGGCGGCGCGCGCGCAGTGTCAATCGAACACTTACAGGTCGTCTCCATCTAAAAGTTCCGCGGTGAGCTTTTTCATCCGATCCTTTTTGCCATCGACCAAATCTGCTAGCGCATATTCAAGCAGCTCATAGCATTTTATAAGCGTATCGAACTTTGCCTTTCCCTGGTGGCTGGCGAAATCGCCCACCTTCTTCAGAGCACTCAGTGTTGCTTTATGGTCAGGTTTGACGGCTTCGAGCTTTTCGAGGCGCTGCATCAGGTTGAGTCTGTATTCCTCGCCATGCTTATTGATCCCGATGCGGTCAATTTTGAACTGGTCGAGCAGGTGCTCAATAAACGTGCGCATTCTGTTTGCGCAAGCAGCTGGGTCCACCCACAGCAGCGCAAAAGAGCTGGTGAGATCCTCCCCACACTGCTTGTTCAACTTCTTGGAGACGCCGATGATTTTGAGGGCCGGGTAGAACACCTTTGGATGATGGTATTGGCTCTCAAACACAACCATGTCTCCAGTCTCGTAATCATGATCGACATGATATGAATGGGTGCGGTGTCCTGAAACGACAACTACCTCTCCACAGAAACCGTCGCAGACAAGGAAACAATTGAAGCGCTCACGTATCCAGTCAGGCTCCCACGCTTCTTCAGAGTGTTCACGTTGGGAGTACGCGGGCTCAATCGCGTGAAGGCTATCTGCTTTTAGGTGGAGCTTGCCCTTGGAGCACTTTGGGCACGTGAACTTTGGGAACTGGCTGTAATGCGAACGCCAATAGGTCTCCATCCGGTCGTCTCCCCGTGTCAACGCCTCCATATACCGTTTGTACTCTGGATTGAGAGCAATGCCCACGAACATTTGGACGCAATGTAGCTGTCTGCCTCGTCGTAAGGTATCGTCAGCTTTCGCATTGGACGCGCAGAGCCGCCAATTCCGTGCCCGCATTGCCGCCAAATCTCGGCGTTCTCGCACAGCCTTCTCAACGGCGCGATGCGGAATGCCTCACGCCGTGCGCGTGGCCTGCCGGATGATGCAGTCGGGGATTTTTACCGAGACGACGGTGCCGCAGCCTTCGCGGGAGCGGATGCCGAGCCGGCCGCCGTGCAGCGAGACGAGCGAGCGGGAGATCGCAAGCCCGAGGCCGGAGCCGCCCTTGCTCTTGGCATACTGGCTCTGCACCTGTTCGAAGGGCTGGCCGATCTTCGAAAGCGCCGTCTTCGGGATGCCGATGCCGGTATCGGCGATGGTGAGCATCACGGCGCCGTCGATCTTGCGGGCGCGGAGCGCAATCTTGCCGCCGTTGTTGGTGAACTTCACCGCGTTCGACAGGATGTTGAGCAGGATCTGCTTCATGGCGCGGCGGTCCGCTTCCACGGTGAGGCCGGTCGAGACGCGCTGCTCGACATGGATGTTGCGCTGTTGGGCGGGGATCGCCGTCAGCCTGAGGCTCTCCTCGATGAGCGGCGCGAGGTCGATGGTCTCGCAGCGGATGCGCATCTGCCCCGCCTCGATCTTCGACATGTCGAGGATGTCGTTGATGACGTTGAGGAGGTGCTTGCCGCTCTCGTGGATGTCCTTGGCGTACTCGGAGTATTTCGGCGAGCCGATCGGCCCGAACATGCCGGTGAGCAGGATCTCGGAGAAGCCGAGGATGGCGTTGAGCGGCGTCCTGAGCTCGTGGCTCATATTGGCGAGGAACTCCGATTTCGCCTTGTTGGCCGCCTCGGCGCGGTCCTTCTCGGCCTGGTAGTTGGCGTTGGCGACCGAAAGCTCGGCCTTCTGCCGCTCGAGCTTGCGCTGCGAGGAGGAGAGGTCGCCGATGGTCGCCATCAGCCGGCGCTCCTGCTCGCGCAGCCGCTCCTGGTGGCGCTTCAGGAGCGTGATGTCGGTGCCGACGGAGACGAGGCCGCCGTCGCGGGTGCGCCGCTCGTTGATCTGCAGCCAGCGCTCGTCGGCGAGTTGCACCTCGGTCGTGCGCGACATGCCGGTCTGGTCGGGATCGGCGACGCGCCGCTGGATGATCGGCCGCGCGGCGGCAGCCTGGACGACGGCGCGCTCGGTGCCGGGCACGAGCACGCTGTCCGGCAGGCCGTAGACCTGCTGGAAATGGGCGTTGCACATCACCAGACGGTCGTTCTTGTCCCACAGCACGAAGGCTTCCGAGGTGCACTCGATGGCGTCGGCGAGCCGCTGGTCGGCCTCGGCATAGCGCTGGGCGAGGCGGTGCTGCTCGGTGACGTCCATGGCGATGCCGATGACGTGCATGCAGCCGGTCGACGAGCGGATGACCTGGGCGCGCGCCCGCATCCAGACATAGTGGCCGGCCGAATGGCGCATGCGGAAGACCTGGTCGATCTGCCGGGGATCGCCCTTGGCGACGGTGCGGGCGAGCGCATAGAGGTTTCCGTCGTCCGGATGCATCAGTCGGGCGGCATCGGCGAAGCCGAGCACGGCGCCGGACGGCGGCAGGCCGAGCATCTCGTACATCGAGCGCGACCAGAAGAGCTTGCGGCTCTGAAGGTCGAAATCCCAGAGGCCGCAGCGTCCGCGCGACAGCGCCGCCTCGACGCGCAGGTTGGTTTCGAGAAAGGTGTCGTCGGCCTCGCGCGCCCGTTTGACCTGCTGGAAATAGGCGTAGAGGATGACGAGCAGGATCAGCGAAATGCCGGAGAAGAGCGTGACGCTCAGCGAAATTTCGCTGCGCCAGTAGGCTTCGAGCGGCTGGAGCGATTGCGCCGAAAGCACGAAGGCGCCCTTCGCACCGACCGGAACCAGCACCACGTAATGGCGGATGCCGTCGATGAAGGCTTCGAGCGCGCCGCTGCGGTCGGTGACGTAGCGGATGCTGTTCGCCTGCGGCAGCAGGCCGGCCATGTCCATGCCGACATAGCGTCCGCCTGCGGGTGAGGATGCAAAGATGCGGCCTTCGCCGTCGATCAGCAGCAGGAAGGAGCCGGAAACCAGCCGGTCCTGCGGCAGGTAGCGGGCAAGGATCGCCTCGGCCGCCGACCGGTCGGAGGCCGCCAGAGCGGTGCTGTCCGGTCCGAACGTTGCGGCAGCGGTCGCCGCAGAAAGCGTCACCTCTTGCCGGACGGCCGTTTCCATGCGGGAATATTCGGCGAGAATGCCGTTGAGGCGCGCCGTCGCGACGACCGCCAGGAAAGCGATGATGAGAACCGGGATGGCCCGCCTGAGCAGCGTTTCCGCCTGCCGCGAACTGCCGTCGCCCGTCAGGACGATTGCCAGCCGCCGCCCGAGCCCGTCGATACGACCCCCAAATCCCGAAAATTTGAGTCGCAGCCGCCCATCGGCCGCGGAAGCCCGCCGCACGTCCGCCATCGTCCCACCTTGTTCCCTCGTGTGATTCGAAGCGCCGCCCGCCCGAATCTGACTCAATGAATCACTGGCGATTCGCCTTGTCCAGACGGTGATGGTGAACAAAATGTTAAGCCCTTAATCGGAATCGGCTTTTTTTGGATCAACTCCGCCAAACGCTTGATTCCGATTGAAAAGAGGTCGCCCGCTGCCGTAGCACGGATGCCGGCCGCCGACTGGCGGCGGGGTTCGGGGGCTTTTCAAATGGCATCATCTTTACCGTTGCACCGTCTTTCCGTGACCTGTTCCGGCGCACTTCTTTCGGCGCTGTTGCTCGCCGCGCCGGCCATAGCCGTCGAGGCGACGCCGCCGGAACTCTACGGCGAACTCACCGACGAGCAGCGGGAGGAGGCCGACCAGTTCGCCCTCAACGTCGCGATCGGTACGGTCTTCCACGAGGCCGGCCACATGCTGGTGTCGGAGCTTTCGCTGCCGGTGCTCGGCCGCGAGGAGGATGCCGTCGACGGGCTCGCCATGCTGCTGCTGCTCGAGGCCGACGACGAGGACCTGAACGTCGCGGTGGAGGACTGGGCGAATATCTGGTTTCTCTCGGCCGATCCCGACGCCAAGCCCGAGGACATGCCGTCCTGGGATTCCCACGGGCTCGACGAGCAGCGCGCCTATGCGACGATCTGCTGGATGATCGGCAAGAACGAGAAGCGCTTCAGGGAGTTCGCCCAGTCGGTGGAGTTTCCGGATTATCGCGCCGAGGAATGTCCGGGAGAATACCAGACGCTTGCGGCAAGCTGGGGCGCCGTGCTGAAGCCGCACGAGGCCGGCGAGGGCGACCGGACGACGTTCACGATCACCTATGACGAAACGAAGGATCCGAAGCTCGCCTACTTCCGCGAGATGATCCGCAATGCCGGACTGATGGAGATGGTGGCCGAGGTCTTTTCCGGCAGCTACAAGCTGAAGGACGGCATCAGGCTGACGGCGAGCGAATGCGGCGAGGCGAATGCCTACTGGGATGGCGAGGCGCGCGAGATGACGCTCTGCTACGAGGATATGCTGAACAGCGCCGATCTCGACGCGCAGTGGTATATCGACAATCCCGACGAGGAATAGAAAGCCGCGGCCGCGGCGACGAAGCGGTGGAGGGCGGCGCCGGACGCCGCCCTGCCGTTTATCCCTTCAGCGTGCGATCGACGATGTCGCGGACGTCGTTCGAGAGCGCCTCGCGCTCGATCCTGACGAGGGCGGTGCGGGCAAGCTCGGCACGCCCGGCTTCCAGCTGTCGCCATGAGCGCATGGAGGTGAGAAGACGCGCGGCGAGCTGCGGGTTCTTCGCATCGATCCTCAGGATCTCCTCGGCGAGGAAGCGGTAGCCCGCGCCGTCCGCGCGATTGAATCCGGTCGGGTTGCTGAAGACGAAGGCGCCGACGAGCGAGCGGACCCGGTTCGGGTTGTTCTCGTTGAAGTGCCGGTCTTCCTTGAGCCGCATGACGCGGGCGAGCGCCCCTTCGCCGGGGATCGTCGCCTGGATCTGGAACCACTTGTCGATGACCAGTGCGTTCTCGGCGAAGCGCGCCTCGAAGGCGGCGAGCGCGGCGTGCGTTTCCGGCGCCTCGGGGAAGCGGTGGGCGAGCACCGTCAACGCCTGGGCGAGGTCGGTCATGTTGTCGGCCTTCGCGAAGGCTTCCGCGGCGACAGCCGGCGTATCCTCGGCGATCGCGCGGTAGAGGAGGGCGGCGTTGCGCAGAGCACGGCGTCCGGCGCTCGGCGCATCGGGGCTGTAGGCTCCCTCTGCGGCCATAGCGTCGAAAAGGCCGCCGAAGGCATCGGCGCCGGCACGGGCGATCGCCGTCAGCACCGCCTCGCGGCCGGCATGGATGGCATCCGGATCGTTGTCGCCGCCGAGTTCGCGGGCGATGTCGGCTTCGCTCGGCAGCGTCAGCGCCTGGGCGCGGAAGGCGGGTTCCAGCGCCGGGTCGGCGGCGACGGCGAGCAACGCCTCGGCGAAAGTGACGTCGATCTGGATCGCCTCGCCCTTGCGGGCCGCACGCGCGGCATCCTTGAGCGCCGGCAGTGCGAGATCGGTGATCGCCTGCCAGCGCGAGAACAGATCGGTCTCGTGGCGGGCGATGAGGGCGAGATCCGCCGGCTTCTGTTCGTAGCGCACGATGACCGGTGCGGAGAAACTGCGGTTGAGCGAAAGCGCCGGGCGGGACGGAATGCCGGTGAAGGTGACCGTGTGGCGGGCTTCCTTGAGATGGAGGACGCTGCCGGTCATTTCGGCACCTTCGACCGAGGCGGGAGCGGCGATCGTGCCGTCCTCGAGTATCAGGGCGAGATCGAGCGGAATGTGCATCGGCTTCTTGTCGGCCTGGCCGGGTGTGGCCGGAACCGTCTGCTCGATCTCCAGCGTGAGCGCCTTGCCGGCGGCGTCGTAATCGGCGGTCACGGTCACGTGCGGCGTGCCGGCCTGGTTGTACCAGAGCGAGAACTGGCCGAGATCGCGCCCGCTTGCATCTTCGAAGCACTTGACGAAGTTCTCGACCGTGGCGGCCTCGCCGTCATGGCGCTCGAAATAGAGGTCCATGCCCTTCTTGAAGAGATCGCGGCCGAGGATGGTCGCGATCATGCGGGTGACCTCGGAGCCCTTCTCGTAGACGGTCGTCGTGTAGAAGTTGTTGATTTCGCGGTACCTGTCCGGACGGACGGGATGGGCGAGCGGGCCGGCGTCTTCCGGGAACTGCTCCGAGCGCAGGTGCCGGACCTCGGCGATGCGCTTGACCGGCCGCGAGCGCTGGTCGGCGGAAAATTCGTGGTCGCGGAAGACGGTGAGGCCTTCCTTGAGGCAGAGCTGGAACCAGTCGCGGCAGGTGATGCGGTTGCCGGTCCAGTTGTGGAAGTATTCGTGGGCGATGATCGCCTCGATATTGGCGTAGTCGGCGTCGGTGGCCGTCTCCGGATCGGCAAGCACGTACTTGTCGTTGAAGACGTTGAGGCCCTTGTTCTCCATCGCCCCCATGTTGAAGTCGGAGACGGCGACGATCATGAAGATGTCGAGGTCGTATTCACGGCCGAAGACCTCCTCGTCCCACTTCATCGAGCGTTTGAGCGCATCCATCGCATAGGTCGCGCGCGGCTCCTTGCCGTGCTCGACATAGATCTTCAGCGCGACCTCGCGGCCGGACATGGTGGTGAACGTGTCTTCCACGACGCCGAGATCACCGGCGACCAGCGCGAAGAGATAGGCCGGCTTCGGGTGCGGATCGAACCAGGCGGCGAAATGCCGGCCTTCGTCGAAATTGCCGCCGCCGAGATAGTTGCCGTTGGAGAGCAGCAGCGGATTGGCCGCCTTGTCGGCGATGATGGTGACCGTATAGGGCGCAAGAACGTCCGGACGATCGGGGAAATAGGTGATGCGGCGGAAGCCCTCCGCCTCGCACTGGGTGCAGTAGATGCCGCTCGAGCGGTAGAGCCCCATCAGTTGCGAATTGGCCTGCGGGTTGATGATCGTGGTGATCGTCAGCTCGAAGGGCGAGGATTCCGGCAGGTCGCGGACGGTCAGGCTGTCCGGCGTCGCCGTATAGCGCTCGGGCGCCATCTCCATCTGGTCGAACAGCAGGCCGGAGAGCGTCAGCTCGTCGCCGTCGAGGACGAGCGGGGCCGCAGGATCGGCGCCGTCGCGGCGGTGGAAGATCAGGCGGGCCTCGACCTTGGTCGCCTCCGGATCGAGTTCGAAAGTCAGATCAACGCGTTCCAGAACGAAATCGGTTGGGCGGTAATCTGCCAGATGAATGATCCGGCCCGTGTCTGTTCGCATGAATTCTTCCTGCTCGGTGTCTTGCATGAATCCGGCACCCACGAACGTACATAAGATACGAACCAGCGCGATTTCGGCCGGGATGATTGCAGTAATTTCTGAACGATTGTTAAAATTATCACGAATACTTTCCTGCGGGCAGTTAAATTCGACTTCACTGAAGAAGGGATCGTTGCAGGACGGGTGCGGACTGGCGCGGCTCCATGGTTTCGGCTGCCGGAGAGCGTACCCGATCCGCCCCTGCCGGCCTTGCCAGATCCTCCTTCGCGGTCGATGATGGACGCTCTTGCCTCCCGCGGCGGATGCCGAGCAGCCGCCAACCCCCGTCACCAAAAAAGGTCCGGCCCCGGGCTTACGAGAAGCAACAGATGGCCTCTGCCGTTTCCGATCCGCTCCGCGGCATCCTCATGAAGGTCTGCTCGGTCATGGTGTTCGTCGGCATGCAGACGTCGATCAAGCTGGCCGGCGCCGGCATGCCGCCGGGGCAGATCGTCTTCTACCGCTCCGCCTTCGCCATGCTGCCGATCCTCCTCTATCTCGCTTGGCGACGGGAGATCGGCACGGCCTTCGGCACCGACAATCCGGTCGGCCACCTGAAGCGCGGGCTGATCGGGGTCGCTTCGATGAGCGTCGGCTTCTACGGGCTCGTCCTCCTGCCGCTGCCGGACGCGATCGCCATTGGCTATGCGATGCCGCTGATCGCCGTCGTCTTTGCCGCCGTCTTCCTGCACGAGGCGGTGCGCGTCTATCGCTGGACGGCGGTTTTCGTCGGCATGATCGGGGTCGCGATCATCTCCTGGCCGAAGCTGACGCTCTTCGGCGCCGAGGGCGCGCAGTCGCATGCGGCGATCGGGGCGATCGCCGTGCTCGCCTCCGCCATGCTCGGCGCCGCCGCCATGCTGCAGGTGCGCCAGCTGGTGCAGACCGAGAAGACGCCGACCATCGTCATGTACTTCTCGCTGACCGCCTCGGTACTCGCCGCCTTCACCTGGTTCCTCGGCTGGCAGTCGCTCTCCTGGACCCAGCTCGGGCTGATGGCGCTCGCCGGCATCTTCGGCGGGGTGGGGCAGATCCTGCTCACCGAGAGCTATCGATACGCCGACGTCTCGACGATCGCGCCCTTCGAATACACCTCGATCATTCTGGGCTCGGTGGTCGCCTATTTCCTCTTCGGCGACGTGCCGACGCTGACGACGCTTCTCGGCGCGGCGATCGTTGTGGCCGCCGGCATCTTCATCATCTATCGCGAGCACCAGCTGGGGCTCGAACGGAAGGCGGCGCGCAAGGCATCGACGCCGTAGCGCGAGTTCTCGCGAGCACAGATGTCAGGCGGGTTCGCTGCCGGGAACGCCGTTGCCGTCTTCGGCCAGCGGCGCGGTCGCGTTCACCCGGTCGGCGCCGAGCACGGGGATCGTGGCACCCTGGAAGTCGGTCTTCTCGTCGCGGGCCTTGCCGCGCCGGCGGCCCATGCGCCAGGCGGCATAGCCGGCATAGACGGCGAAGATGAAGGCCAGGAACCAGACGAGCCCGACCGGTCCGAGCGCCTGCATGAGACTGCCGCCGATCAGCGGGCCGGTGACGGTCCCCATGCCGTAGAGGATCATCACACCGCCCGAAACGGTCACGTATTCGCCGGGCTCGGCCATGTCCGCCGCGTGGGCGGCATTCAGCGCGTAGACCGGGTAGAGCACCGCGCCGACGAAGAAGCCGGCGATGCAGGCGGCGATGACCCCGAGCGCACCGAAGGCGGCCATGGCGAGGCTCGCGGCGACGCCGAAGAGTCCGCAGGCGATCATCACCAGGCGCCGGTCGATGCGGTCAGAAATGCGCCCGATCGGCATCTGGGCGAGTGCGCCGCCGGCAAGCACGGCGGCAAGCAGGGTCGCGCCGCCGGTGGCATCCATGCCGATCGCCTGGCTGTAGACGCCGCCGAGGCTGCCCCAGGTGCCGGAAAGCGCACCGGCGAGCAGGGAGCCGACGAAGGCGATCGGCGAACGCCGGTAGAGCCGGGCGAGGTCGAAGCGCGCCTCGGCGATCGGCGCCGGGGACGGCGCGGTCGACAGCATGGTCGGCAGCAGGGCGAGCGAGAAGACGATGCCGCAGGCGACGAAGAGCCCCATTTCCTTGGGATCGCCGAGCGGCACGAGGTACTGGCCGCCGATCGAGCCGAGGAGGCAGGTGATCATGTAGACGGAGAAGACCGCGCCGCGATTGTCGTTGGTGACGCGCTCGTTGAGCCAGCTTTCGATGATGAGGTAGCTGCCGGCGATGGCAAAGCCCGCGAGCGCCCGGAAGGCGAACCAAGCATAGACCTCGACCAGCAGGGCCGAAAAGAGGATCGAGACGGTGAGCAGGGTGATGAGCGCCCCGAAGACCCGGACGTGGCCGACCCGGCGCACCAGAACCGGCGTGACGATGCAGGAGAGCGTGAAGCCGAGCGTATAGGCCGTGGCGATCACCGAGACGGTGACGGTCGACCAGCCCTCGGCGAGCGAACGCAGTGGCACCAGATAGTTCATCAGCCCGAGCCCGGTCATCATCAGGAGGGTGGACAGCATGAGGGCGGCGATGGATGTGAGGCTGGCCAGCATCGGAGGCTCGATTCCGTTCGAGGACGCTCAAGCCTTTATTCGGAAATCCGAATGGTGTCGACGGGCAAACGCGGTTGCAACTAATTGCATGGAATTGCTTGTATACTCTGCATTCGGTTGCATTGCGCTAGGTATACATGTATTTTATTGACACATATCGATATTTACGGGGCGGTACGGCGGGCGGGCCGTGCCAAGTTTGGCTTTATAAGATCTAATTCATATATCGAGAGTAGAATTTCGGTCCTTGGGCAGGGGGTGTCAAGGCCGACCGGTAGACCGGACGCGCCTTCGCGCGGCGACGGGGCACGACTCCCCCGATGGAAAAGACGAGGGTGATCATGGCGTATTCCGCGGCGGACCTGCAGGAACATCCACGTTTCATACTGGCGGTTCGCTTTCTCGCGGAGAAACTGCGTGGCGTCCACGACAGCAATCCGCGCCTCGCACGCTTCCTCGCCTCGCAACAGCGATGGCTGCTGAGCCAGGCGGCGTTCTCCCTGCACAATGAATACGATCCTGCCGTGCCGCGCTCGGGGCTGACGATCAGCCGGTTGCGCGACATGGTGACGGGCGTCAACGCGGCGAGCCGCAACACGGTTCTGAACTTCCTCAACCAGCTCGAGGCCTATCGGTTCATGCGCATCGCCGGCGATCCGTCCAAGCGGCCGCGGCGCTTCGAGCCGACGGAGGTGAGCGTCGAGGCGATGTTCAACTGGCTGCTCGCCAATCTGGCGGCGCTCGACCAGATGGACGGCGGCGCCCGTGCCGCCACGCTGATGGATCATCCCGAGCTGTTCCGCCTGATCCAGCCGCGGGCGGCCCGGCAGACGATCGAAGACCGGCGCTGGCGCGAGCCGCCGCCGAGGGTTGCGATGTTTCTCTGGACCGAGTCCGGCGGGCTGGTGATGGACGAACTGATGCGCAGGGTGGGCACGCCTGCCGCCGATGCCGACCGTATCGACATCGGCCGGATCGATGCGCGTGCGATGGCGGAGACCTTCCGCATGTCGCGCACACACCTGCAGCGGCTCATCAGCCGGGCGGTCGCCGAGGGCTGCCTCGAGTGGAAGGGCGAAGGACGCAAGGATGGCCTTTGCCTCAGCCGAGACTTCCTGCGGGAATATCTCGGCTGGCAGGCGATCAAGTTCGCCGCGGTCGACGAGGCCTTTGACGCGGCCTGCCTGAAGCTGAACCTCTGCCGGCCCGAGGAACTCCGACCGGCCGCGACGGAGCGCTGAGCGCGCGCGCGGCGGCGCTCACTCTCAGAGCGGGATGTTGAGGATGGCCGGGCTCACGTTGCGGTGCGCCCGGCGCTCCGCATCACCGCCCGCCTGGGCGAGGCTGTATTCTTCCGAAGCATGGACGGCGGTGCCGATCTGGGCGACGGCCCGGCGGAAGCTGCGAAGCGGGTGAAATCTGACGTTCATGGCACGAACCTTTGCGTTTTTCGCGTGTCTTGCGATCAATCCCCGTCCTGCCGGCACGAGCCTTCGTTGTGCAGCGCACAAGAGGGGAGCGGAGTCCTGCGACCGGCTCAGCGCTCGCGGAAATCGGTGAAGATCGCGGAGGGGCGGGACAGTCGTCCGAAACGGCCGAGCGCCCGTGCGCTCAACTGTTCGTGGGTGGCGGAGCCGAAACGGTGATACCCGTGGCCGCTGCCCAGCTTCTCGCCGGCAAGGCGGAGCGTTTCGAAACTGCTGTGAATGGGGCGGCAAGGCATGGTCATGACGAGGCTCTTTCTTGAACGGTTCCTCCCACGATACCGATTGCAATATTGCACTGCAGCATCGATTCGACAATGTCGCAGATTGCCGCACTGCCATGCGCGATTTGCATGACTTTCGTCATCTTCCGTTTACCAGTGCTGAAAATTCGGGCTGATCAGCCGCCGAGGCGGGCCCGAAACGCCTGCAGGTCCGCCCAGGCGAGCGCCTTGCTGGCGGGGGCGGTCAGGAGCTCCTGCGGATGCAGCGTCGCGATCGCCGGGACCGCGTGGCTGCCGCAGGCGATCTCGCGCCACTCGCCGCGCAGGGCGTGGATGGTGCCGGTGCCGCCGAAGAAGAAGCGGGCGGTGAAATTGCCGAGGAGCAGCACGGCCTTCGGTTCGGCGAGCTCGATCTGCCGTTCGACGAAGGGCCGGCAGATCGCCGCTTCCGGCGCCGAGGGCGGCCGGTCGCCCGGCGGCCGCCAGGGAATGACCGTCGAAAGCAGCACCGTCTCGCGCGAAAGCCCGATCGCGGCGAGCATGCGGTCGAGCAGGAAGCCGGCCTTGCCGGAGAAGGCGGCCCCCTCGCGGTCGTCGTCGGCGCTCGGCATCGGGCCGATCACCATGACGCCGGCGGCGGGATCGCCGGCGGCAAAGACCGTCGAACGGGCGCTGGTCTTCAGGTTGCAGCCGCCGAAAGCCTCGACCGCGGTCCTGAGCTCATCGAGCGTGCGGGCGCTCTCCGCGGCGAAACGCGCCTCGGTGACGGCATGCTCGTCGGGAATGGCGACTGCGGCGGCCGGCCTCGGCGCCGGCTGGGGCGCCTCCGGACGCCGCCGCTCGGGTGCGGGAGCCGTGCCCGGCGCCGCCGTTGCCGCTGCCGCGGCAGGACGCTGGCGCGCCTGCCTTTCCGCCGAAAATTCCGCCTGCCTGTCGACGGGCGCATCCTCGACCAGCCATTCGACGCCCGCCTCGGCATGGAAATGCAAAAGCGCGGCGAGCTCGGCGGCGGTCATGTCGCGGGCGGTGATCATCGGCCTGTTCTAGTCCAGCGCCGGGCAGAAGCAAACAGTTTCGTGCGGGGTGGAAGGAAACGCTGCCGCCATCCCACCTCCCCGTCGAGGGGGGAGGTCGCGCGGAACGCGCGGGTGGGGGTGACGCGTCGGCATCCGTGGAGGTTCACCCCACCCCGGACCTGCGGTCCGACCCTCCCCCTCGAGGGGAGGGTGGTTGCGCTGACCACCCGGTTGTGGCCGGGGCCGATTTCACACTTTCCTCGCGCGCGCCCTTCGGGCTAATGTCTGCCGCCAGGGGGACGCGCATGAGTCAGTTGCTGATCAATCAATACCTGAACGAAATCGACCGCTTGCGGAAGTTTTCGGGCTCGGTGACGGAAGGCGTCATCTCGGAAGCCTTCAAGGACCTTCTGAAGACCTGGTCGCGCCAGCTCAACTGGCAGTTCGCCGCGCAATACGAATTCGCCTCGACCCAGAAGTCGCGCATCCGCCCGGACGGCACGATCTTCCACAGCCTCGGCCTGCCCTTCGGCTACTGGGAGGCCAAGGACACCGCCGACGATCTCGACGTCGAGATCCGCAAGAAGCTCGCCAAGGGCTATCCGCAGGACAACATCATCTTCGAGAACTCCCACACCGCCGTGCTGATCCAGGACCGGCAGGAGGTGTTTCGCTGCTCGATGACCGACAACGACGCGCTCTTGAAGCTGCTCAACCTGTTCTTCGGCTACGAGCGCGCCGAAATCCGCGAGTTCCGCAAGGCGGTCGAGGAGTTCAAGACCTATCTGCCCTTCGTGCTCGACGCGCTGAGTAGCCGGATCGACGCGGCCTATGCAGAGAACCCGGTCTTCAAGGCGGCGGCGCAGAAATTCCTCGAAACCTGCAAGGAAACGATCAACCCGACATTGGGCGAGGCCGATGTGCGGGAAATGCTGATCCAGCACATCCTGACGGAGGAAATCTTCGCCAACGTCTTCAACGAGGGCGATTTCCACCACGAGAACAACATCGCCAAGGAGCTTTACGCGCTGGAGGGCAAGTTCTTCACCGGCGCGGTGAAGAAGGAGACGCTGAAGGGGCTCGAACTCTATTATGCGGCGATCCGGGCGAACGCGGCGCAGATCACCAGCCATGCGGAAAAGCAGACCTTCCTGAAGGTCATCTACGAGAATTTCTACAAGGTCTACGACGCCAAGAAGGCCGACCGCCTCGGCGTCGTCTATACGCCGAACGAGATCGTGAAATTCATGGTCGAGGGCGCCGACTGGCTGTGCGAGAAGCACTTTGGCAAGAACCTGATCGACGAGCATGTTGAGATCCTCGATCCGGCGACCGGCACCGGCACCTTCATCTGCGAACTCTTGGAATATTTCCGCGGCGACCCGAAGAAGCTGGCGCATAAATACAAGAACGAGCTGCACGCCAACGAGGTGGCGATCCTGCCCTATTACGTCGCCAACCTGAACATCGAGGCGACTTGTACCGACGTCATCCCGAACATCAAAAGGATACGCTTCGCAACGTCGTTCTCGCCAGTGTTGAAAAGGGCGCTGTCGTCTCAACGGATGAACTTCACAGCTACGGCTTACTGACTGGCGATGGCTACAAGCATGGCACGGTGAAGCACGGTGAGAAGGAATGGGCACACCACGATTACCTGACTGGTGCAACGCATTCCACGAACCATGTTGAGAGCTTTTAGAAGCCGTTCAAGGATTCGGTTCGCTCAACCCACATTCACGTGTCGGGCAAGTACATAAACCGCTACCTTGCGGAATTCACTTTTCGGTAGAACCATCGTGAGATGGTGAACGGGATGTTCGACCTGATCGTGTCCCGCTTCCGATGACTTTGGAAGCCGCCACATCGAAGGCAGCTTCATCGACGGGACCGACGCCGGCGGCTTTTTGCTGGCGGATGAAATCGTCCAGTCTGCCGAATCGAAGCGCTTCGGATAGGGGTGAGTGTTTTTCCATGCGCCGCAGCATAGCGAATTCCGGCTTATAAGCGCTTAAAAGAGAAAGGGCGGTGCTGGACCGCCCTTCCAGTCAGAAATCAAAGGCCAATTGGCGAGGCCAACGGCGGGTGTGACTGGAAACGAATTCCAGTACACCGAAGCGGATGCGCGTATAGGCGCGCACAAGCACCCTTTCAGGCATAACTAGCCACCTCAGAGAATTTGGTTGAAAATCCCGCGAGGAAAAGGCATTCTTGAAATGCTTTGGAGTCTGCCACTTCCTCAAAGAAGTGAGAGTGCCAGCCGGGGCACCGCTGCCAACGCTGCGTCAACCGGCTGGACTTCGTCAGTCTCTTAACACCATAGGCTTCGCGGCCCTTACCGCCTCCTGGTTTGTGGTTCCGCGTCACGTCCGCCTGGACAGCTTCAACGTGACGCACTCGAAAGTGCTTAAGGTAACTGCGGTCATTCCGCAGTTACCTTAATTTCTATTTCGCCTTCTCCCTTATAGATCAGGTCAAAGGCGTTTGCGGCTAGTTTGAGCCATTTGGCTCGGTCCTTCACTGGCCATTCCGAATCGGTAGGAGGAAGGGTTTTAAGAAGGCCATCAATGAACGGGTGATATCCGCCTCCACCGTTGCCGCCTTTGTTAGTCACAGCCGGTTCAATAGGCTGCTCAGGCGGCGGCGAGATAGGCATTGTTTCTGGTTTGGCTTTCGTAACGGGAAGTGTGAGCCGATCATTGCCCGCCCAATAGAATCCTGCCTGCTTCGCCGAACGTTCAAAGACTTGCCTAGCTTTGTCCTTTTGCTTGGAAGATACCCCCATCGAGTGAATCTCACGCTCAAGCGCTGCGGGTGGCGGAAGCGTGTAGCCCTTGTATTTGTCGTAAATACTCTTGTAGAGCGGAACCGTTAGAAACGCATCCACCTTTGCCTGAGCCTCCTGAGTTTGGTCTACACTGCGGAGCCCCAAGGGGGTCAAGCTCACCGTTCCTTTGTCGTATTCAATAAGCCCAAAAATCCTTGGATGGGCGAGACGCGCTCGAAACGCACCGCCGGTTGGCGCCACTTTGAGATAACCTGCGAGCTGCTCTGCCAGACAACTCTGCCCACCAACCTCGTGAACGGCCTTTGCCAACGCCATGGCATCATCCAAATCACCATAAGGGAATTGAATTGTGGACATTTCGCGCTTCTCATCTGTCGCCGGAGCGTCAGACGGATTTGGCGTGTCGGCATTCTCGTTCTTGGCCTGTTCTTCCTGCATCGCGGGCAGCCCCTATGAGCGAATCTCTTTCATGTCTCCGCTAAGATGCAGTCTTCGCCTCGACGAGTCAATATGTATGCGAAAATCCGCAAACGGAATTATACATTCATACTCGCTAAGATCATATAAGAATTTCTTTATATGCTCAGTCTGTCTGTCTGAATGGGATAATTCCCTAATGAAAGGATAGTTGCCTCAAGCTGAAAGCGTGCCGAGTTCGGGGTTCTTCGCGCCAATTGTATCCCGATCTTAGATACATTCGTGCCAAACGGGACGGTGTGTCCCCCCCTCTACCGCTACACCGCCGATGGCGAGCGGGTCGACAACATCACCGACTGGGGGCTGAAGCAGTTCCGGGCGCATTACGGCTCTCCTTCTCCCCGCGCGCGGGGAGAAGGTGCCCGAAGGGCGGATGAGGGGCCGGCGTCAGCGGCCGCGATTGCCCCTCACCCTAACCCTCTCCCCGCAGGCGGGGAGAGGGGAGCCGCCATCTCCAGGGAGGACATCTTCCACTATGTCTACGGCGTGCTGCACGACCCGCTCTACCGGGAGAAATATGCGCAGAACCTGAAGCGCGATTTCCCGCGCATTCCCTTCTATCCCGATTTCTGGACATGGGCGGACTGGGGCAGGCGGCTGATGGAGCTGCATATCGGCTACGAGGCGGTCGAGCCGTGGCCGATCACCCGCACCGACACCGTGGACGAGGGCGCGCGGGCGGCCGGCGTTTCGCCGAAGGCGATGCTGAAGGCCGACCGCGACAACGGCCTCATTCGTCTCGACAGCGAGACCACGCTCTCGGGCATCCCGAGGCAAGCCTTCGACTACCGGCTCGGCAACCGCTCCGGCATCGAATGGGTGCTCGACCAGTACAAGGAAAAGACGCCGAAGGACCCGACCATCCGGGAAAAGTTCAACACCTACCGCTTCGCCGACTACAAGGAGAAGGTGATCGACCTCATTGCCCGCGTCACCCGCGTCTCGGTCGAGACGATGGAGATCGTTGACGCGATGAAGGCGGCGCGGCGGTAACTCTACCTCCCCCTCGAGGGGGGAGGTCGCGCGGAACGCGCGGGTGGGGGTGACACGTCGGAGTCTGCGGTTTCACCCCACCCCGGACCTTCGGTCCGACCCTCCCCCTCAAGGGGAGGGTGGTCCTCACGCCGCCCATTGCGCGATGTCGTCGCGTTCGCCGATGAGGGAGAGGCCGTGGGCGATGGAGACGAGTTCGCCGCCGGTCTCGATGCGGGCGGCGTCGAAGCGTTCGGTGAAGATGCGCCGCACCGCCGGCACGAAGGAGGTGCCGCCGGTCAGGAACACCTTGTCGATATCGGAGGCGGCCGTGCCGGTCGAGGTCAGAACCTCGTCGAGCGCGCCTTCGATGCGGGCGAGGTCGTCGGCGATCCAGCTCTCGAAATCGGCGCGGCGCACGGTCTTGCGGCCGGCCGCCCCGAGAGGCGCGAAGCGGAACTCGGCCTCCTCGGACGACGAGAGGGCCATCTTGGCCGCCGAGACCGCCTGGTAGAGCGGATAGCCCTCGTCATGCTCGACGAGATCGATGAAGAGTTCGAGCTTCTCCGGCTCCAGCGCCTGACGGACGAGGCCCTTCAGGTCGGCATATTCACGCGAGGTCTTGAAGACCGAGAGCTGGTTCCAGCGCGAGAAGCTGGTGTAGTAGTTGCTCGGCACGTCGAGCACCTTGCCGAAGCTTGAAAACCGGCTGCCCTTGCCGATTTCGGGTGCGACGAGGTGATCGATGATGCGGGCATCGAACTGGTCGCCGGCAATGCCGACGCCGGAATGGCCGACGGGGCGGGCGGCGACGCGGCCGGCCGATGTCTCGAAGCGGATCAGCGAATAGTCGGTGGTGCCGCCGCCGAAATCGGCGACCAGGACGGTCGCGTCCTGCTTCAGGTGTCGGGCGAAGTAGAAGGCCGCCGCCACCGGCTCGTAGACATAGTGGATCTCGGGAAAGCCGAAGCGGGTGAGCGCTTCGTTGTAGCGGGTGATGGCGAGCGCCGGATCGGGGCTGGCGCCGGCGAAATGCACCGGCCGGCCGACGACGAGGCGTTTCGCCTGCGGCCAGCCGTCGCCGGCATAGGCTTCCAGCCGCCGCAGGAAGACCTCCATCAGGTCCTCGAACTGGAAGCGGCGGGCGTGGACGAGCGTGCCCTGAAAGAGCGGCGAGGCGGCGAAGGTCTTGATCGACTGCAGGAAGCGGCATTCGCCCGGATTGTCGATGAAGGCGCGGATCGCCGCCTGTCCGGCCTCGACCTTCAGCGCCCTGGCGCCGAGCGCCTTGTCCTTCATGAAGGAAAGCGCGGTGCGCATCGTGTCCGCCGTGCCGGCAGAGGAGGTGAAGGCGACCGAGGCGGTTGCCGCCCCGGCATCGTCGGCGACGGCGAGAACCGTGTTCGTCGTGCCGAAATCAAGACCCAGCGCTTCAGCCATGGCCGCCGCTCCCCAAACTGTTCGTGATGCTTGAACCGGGCGGGCCGCCCGAACGCGAAACGGGGCGTCGTCAAGGCGCGCCCCGCAATGGAGGGCGGCTATTGCCACGAAGGGAGAGGGAAGGCAAGGGAGGAAAACGGATTTGGTATCAGCGCGACGTGCGCCGGGCGAACCAGATGAGCACGAGGCCGAGGCCGGCGAGGCCGGCGCCATAGGCGATCCACGCGCTCTGGTCGATCATGAAGCTCGAGGCCGGATAGGGGAAATAGCCGCTGCCCTGGCCGATCCAGACGAGGCCCATCAGCAAGGCGACCGCGCCGACCAAGGTGAGTGTCCGTCGCATCAACATGGCATCCGTCTCCCGACAAAGGCGGCGATCGCGTGCGTCACGGCTCGCTCAGGCAGAGCGAAAATGTGCCCCGCCTCCCGGTCCGCTGGAAGACGGGGCGAAAGGCGGGCAATGCACTCAGCGCAGGAAGCGCCGCGAACTCAGGAGCACGATGAGGCCGAAGACGGCGACGAGCGTGCCGTTCGTCGTCCAGACGCTCTGTTTGGTGATGAAGTCGGACGCCGGCAGATGGATCGTGCCCATGCCATGCGCCACCCATGCAAGGCCGACGGCGATGATCAGCAATCCTGCGACCGTCAGTGTCGTGCGAATCTGCTCCAATAGTCTCTCCTCCCATGGAACGATTTGTCGCACCTACTATAGCCGAGAGTCGTCTTGACGCTACAGGAATTTTGCGCCTTGCGCGGGCGAGCCAGATAAAGTCGCCGCAGCCGAAGGCCGCGGCAGGAAAGAAGCCTCAGATCGAGCGGGCCGCACCGCCGTCGACGCGCAGCATCGTGCCGGTCACGTAGCTTGCCGGAACCGAGCAGAGGAAGGCCGCGGCGGCGGCGAACTCCTCGACCCGGCCGAGGCGGCCGGCGGGGATCGTCTTCACCGAGGCGGCGCGCACCTCCTCGACCGAGCGGCCGGAGCGCGCCGCATTGGCGCCGTCGAGCTCGTCGATGCGGTCGGTGTGGATGCGGCCGGGAAGCAGCATGTTGGCGGTGACGCCGAAGGAGGCGACCTCCGTTGCGAGCGTCTTGTTCCAGCCGACCAGCGCGCTGCGCAGCGTGTTGGAGAGCGCGAGGTTGGGGATCGGCTCGAAGACGCCCGACGAGGCGACGGTCAGGATACGGCCGAAGCCCTGCGCCTTCATCTGCGGCAGCAGCGCGTTGGTGAGCGCGATCACCCGCACCACCATCGACTGGAAGAAGCCGTCGAGTTTCTCCGGCGTCATCTCTTCCGCCGTGCCGGGCGTCGGGCCGCCGGTGTTGTTGACCAGGATGTCGATGCCGCCGAGCGTCTCGGCGACCGCCTCGACCATCGCCGATACGAAGCCGGCATCGGTCAGGTCGGCTGCGACGTAGTCCGCCTTGCCGCCTTCGGCCTCGATCGCGGCGACATTGGCAGCGAGCTTGTCGGCGCTGCGCCCGCAAAGGAGCACATGCGCGCCTTCCGCGGCGAGCGCCCGGGCGATGCCGAGCCCGAGCCCGCGCGAGGAGGCGAGAACGAGCGCGCGCTTTCCCGAAATGCCGAGATCCATCCGTGGTCTTCCTTCCTTGTCCGTTTGCGTTTCGGCAAACTAGCAAGGGGGCAGGGGAAGGGGAAGGGTGTCGTCAGAACGGCACCTTGCCGGGATTGAAAAGGCCCTTCGGGTCGATCGCCTGCTTGATCGTCCGGGCGAGCGCCTGTTTTTCCGGGGCTGCGAAGGCCTCGTAGGCATGACGTTTCTCGCGCCCGACGCCGTGCTCGGCGGAGAAGGAGCCGCCGGCCTCGCGGATGCCGGTATAGACGGCAGCCTCGACGGCGCGCTGTTCGGCCTCCGGCAGCGGCCCCGGTTTGATCAGCGTGATGTGCAGGTTGCCGTCCGCGACGTGGCCGTAGACATAGGCCGCATGGCTGGCGTCGATCGCTTCGAGGCGTGCCGCAAGCCCCTCGACATAGGCGTCGAGGAAGGTCGGCGGCACGGAGATGTCGAAGGAGGCGGCATCCGGGATCGCCGCATAGTAGAAGCCGGAGTCCTCCCGGATATCCCAGAACTTTCGCGCCTGGTCGAGCGACTGGGCGACGATGCCGCCCCTGAGCGCTGCCGCTTCCCAGAGAGCTTCGAAGCCTTCTTCCAGCGCGGCCGTCGCAGCCTCCACGGTTTTGGCCGACAGCTCGACGAGAAGCGCCGCAGCGCCGTCCTCCAGCCAGGAGAGATCGAAGGTCTTCAGGGCCGCGTGGTCGCGGAGGTAGCGCGGCCACATCATTTCGGCGGCTTCCAGGGTCGCGCCGGAGAGGCCCCGGAAATGCCTTATGACGGCGAGCGCGGCGGCGGCATCGGCGACGCCGAGGAAGGCGGTCGCGCGGTGGGGGCGCAAGGCTTCGAGCTTCAGAACCACCTTCGTCACGAAGCCGAAGGCGCCTTCTCCGCCGATGAAGAGCTGCTTGAGGTCCGGTCCCGCCGAGACCTTCACCACCCGGGTCATGTCGTGGAAGACCTCGCCCGAGGGGAGGACCGCCTCCAGCCCGAGCACCTGGTGACGCATGACGCCGTTGCGGAAGGCGAGGATGCCGCCGGCATTGGTGGAGACCATGCCGCCGACGGTCGCCGAGCCGCGGGAGCCGAGGTCGATGCCGGTCGTCAGCCCGTGGCGGGCCGCCGCCTGCTGAAGTGCTTCGAGCGCGACGCCGGCTTCCACCTCCGCGGTCATCTCGTCCGGCCGGATCGCCAGGATGCGGTTGAGCCGCGCCGAGGAGAGGATGACCTCGCCGGCCCGGCTCACATTGCCGCCGACGAGGCCGGTGAGCCCGCCCTGCGGCACGACGGCGACGCCGTTTTCCACGCACCAGCGCACCAGTGCCGCGGCGGCCGCCGTCGAGCCGGGCTGCGCCATGACGCCGCCGGCGAAATTGTCGGGATGCTCGCCCGGATGCCGGCCGGCGAGCTCCGCGGGCCCGAAAACGGCAAGCTCCGGATGGAGGCCGCGCAGGCGGTCGAAGAGTTCGGCGGGCGAAAGGCGGGCGGTGGTCATGGGCGATCCGGATCTGTGTCTGGCGGGGCGGAAGGCGTCGCCGAGCCATGCACGGGCCGGTGTCTTTTGGCAAGCGGCGGGCCTGATCCCTTTCGTTGCACTGCGGAAAATACCGGCTTGACGCGGCGGCGTTTCGGGCCCATCTGGAGAGCGTCGCGACGAATGTCGCTCCACCCGAGGACACCCAAATGGATCCTGACAGTCGAAGATCGAACACGTTCTACCGTTCCGTCCGGTAAGGGCCCGATCTTCGTGTCCGCTCCGGACGGCAATAAAAAGCCCGAAGGAGCATATCCATGCTGCGCATCTATTTCCGCGAAGCAGAGCGCCTCGTTCTGCGTGACAAGTCCGACGAAAGCGCCACCGAAAACACCGTCGCCGAAGACGCCGTCGCGCCGGTTCTCTGGTACGACCTCGTGAGCCCGACGCCGGCCGAGAGCCGGCATGTCGAGCAGGCGCTCGGGCTGGCGATCCCGACCCGCGACGAGATGGAGGAGATCGAGCTTTCCGCCCGTCTCTACCAGGAGGACGGCGGGGAGTTCATGACGCTGACGGCGCTCACCAATCTCGACGGCGACACGCCGGCGAAGACGCCGGTCACCTTCATCCTCAAAGGCGAGACGTTGGTGACGGTGCGCTATGCCGACCCGAAACCCTTCCTCGCCTTCGTGCACCGGGCGCTGCGCATCAACGCCCAGGCCTATGGCTGCGGCGAGGAGGTGATGCTCGGCATCGTCGAGTCGATCGTCGACCGCATGGCGGACGTGCTGGAGCGTATCGGCAACGAGATCGACGGCATCTCGCGGGAGGTCTTCCGCGGCAAGGCGACGCCCTCCACCAAGAAGACCAAGGACCTGCAGTCGCTGATCGAGCAGCTCGGTCAGAAGGGCGATTTCCTCGGCGGCGTGCGCGAGAGCCTCGTCAGCATTTCCCGCCTCGTGGCCTATCATGCCGCGCTCGAAAGCCCGCAGCGCCGGCCGAGCAAGGAAGTGCGCCAGCGTGTCAAGATGCTGCAGCGCGACGCGGTCTCGCTCGGCGACCACGCGACCTTCCTCTCCGGCAAGGTGAACTTCCTGCTCGACGCGACGCTCGGCCTCATCAACCTCGAGCAGAACCAGATCATCAAGATCTTCACCGTCGCCTCGGTGGTCTTCCTGCCGCCGACGCTGGTCGCCTCCGTCTACGGCATGAACTTCGCCGCCATGCCGGAACTGCAATGGCGTCTCGGCTATCCCTGGGCGATCCTGCTGATGCTGCTGTCGGCCGCACTTCCCTTCCTCTACTTCAAGCGCCGGGGCTGGCTGTAGAGCCGGTCGGCATTCAGGTTTCGGGCGTGGCGCAGCCACGCTCTTCCCGCGACCATCGCATTGACGTGTACGTAAACGGCAGATATTCTGCCGCGGAATGATGCCGTGCCGAAATTTCGGGCCAGCCGCTGTCGCAAGCTGGCTCGACATCGGCCGCGGCTTTTGAGAGAAGGGGGCCTGAATGGGGATCAGGCCCGAGCGGAGAGAGACGATGAGCGAACAGGAATTGCCCGAGCGCGAGAGCATGGAATTCGACGTGGTGATCGTGGGGGCGGGGCCTGCCGGCCTCTCGGCGGCCATTCGCCTGAAGCAGGTCAATCCGGACCTGACCGTCGTCGTCCTCGAAAAGGGCGCGGAAGTCGGCGCCCATATTCTTTCCGGCGCGGTCGTCGATCCGATCGGCATCGACCGGCTGCTGCCCGGCTGGCGCGAGGACGAGGGCCATCCCTTCAAGACGGAGGTCACCGACGACCAGTTCCTGTTTCTCGGCCCTGCCGGCTCGATGCGCCTGCCGAACGCCTTCATGCCGCCGCTGATGAACAATCACGGCAACTACATCGTCTCGCTCGGCAATGTCTGTCGCTGGCTGGCGACCAAGGCGGAAGAACTCGGCGTCGAGATCTATCCGGGCTTTGCTGCGACCGAAGTGCTCTACAACGACGAGGGCGCGGTGATCGGCGTCGCGACCGGCGACATGGGCATCGAGAAGAACGGCGAGCCAGGGCCGAACTATACCCGCGGCATGGAACTTCTCGGCAAATACGTGCTGATCGGCGAGGGCGTGCGCGGTTCGCTCGCCAAGCAACTGATTGCGAAATTCGACCTCTCGAAGAACCGCGAGCCGCAGAAGTTCGGCATCGGCCTCAAGGAACTCTGGCAGGTCAAGCCGGAGAACCACAAGCCCGGCCTCGTCCAGCACTCCTTCGGCTGGCCGCTCGACATGAAGACCGGCGGCGGCTCCTTCCTCTATCATCTCGAAGACAATCTCGTGGCGATCGGCTTCGTCGTCCACCTCAACTACAAGAATCCTTATCTCTTCCCCTTCGAGGAGTTCCAGCGCTTCAAGACGCATCCCTCGATCGCGCCGACCTTCGAGGGGGGCAAGCGGCTCTCTTACGGCGCGCGTGCGATCACCGAAGGCGGCTACCAGTCGGTGCCGAAGCTCTCCTTCCCCGGCGGCGCGCTGATTGGCTGTTCCGCCGGCTTCGTCAACGTGCCCCGCATCAAGGGCAGCCACAATGCCGTGCTCTCGGGCATGCTGGCGGCGGAGAAGATCGCCGACGCCATCGCGGCCGGCCGCGCCAATGACGAGCCGGTCGAGATCGAGACCGAATGGCGCGCGACCGACATCGGCAAGGACCTGAAGCGGGTCAGGAACGTCAAGCCGCTGTGGTCGAAGTTCGGCACCGCGATCGGTGTCGCGCTCGGCGGCCTCGACATGTGGACGAACCAGTTGTTCGGTCTGTCGCTCTTCGGCACGCTGAAGCACGGCAAGACCGATGCGGCGAGCCTCGAGCCGGCATCGAAGCACAAGCCGATCGCCTATCCGAAGCCGGACGGCGTCTTGACCTTCGACCGTCTCTCCTCGGTGTTCCTGTCGAACACCAACCACGAGGAAGACCAGCCGGTGCACCTGCAGGTGAAGGACATGGTGCTGCAGAAGTCGTCGGAACTCGGCGAATTCGCCGGTCCGTCGACGCGCTACTGTCCGGCCGGCGTCTATGAATGGGTCGAGAAGGACGGCGAGCAGGTCTACGTGATCAACGCCCAGAACTGCGTCCACTGCAAGACCTGCGACATCAAGGACCCGAACCAGAACATCAACTGGGTGCCGCCGCAGGGCGGCGAGGGTCCGGTCTATCCGAACATGTGATCGGGACGGGGAGGGGAAATATCCCTCCTCACGTCATTCAATGGCAGTGCACCCGCCCGGCCTTGTTGTCCATGTGGCAGCACTGGCCGGGTGGCGAGCTCTTGCGACAGCCGCCGCCGTGCGCCCAGGCGAGACTTGTCATTCCCATCACGAGCATAGAGATTGTTGCCACTAAAATCTTCATCAACTCCCCCCAACAGTCAGGGGCAATGGTCGCACATGGATGCTGACGGCGCAAATCTCTGGCAACGGGCTCTTTCCCGCATCCCCGCGCCTGCGGCGGTCTTCGCGACGGGCAAGGGGCTCGCGAAGCCTCTCGGCGTCGCCACAGGCTTTGCCGACCCGGAAGGCCGGAGGCCTTTCACGACGGAAACCCCGTTCCGCATCGCCAGCAATACCAAAACCTTCGTCGCCGCGACGGCCTTGCGATTATGGGAGCGCGGTGAACTGGATCTGGATCGGCCGGCCGCCGCCCTTCTGACGCCGGCGCTGACGAAACTCTTGGAGACTGCCGGCTATGATCCCGGCGAGATCACTGTTCGGCACCTCCTCAACCACAGCGCCGGGATTTTCGATCATACCGGCACGGAGTGCTTCGCCGAAGTGATCCATGAGGCACAGGACCATGTCTGGACGCGAGAGGAGCAAGTGCGGCTCTCATGCGTTTCGTCCGGCCCGACGGCGTCACCGGGCTTCGAATTCCGCTACTCCGACACCGGTTACATACTGCTCGGCGACATTCTCGAGCGCGTGTCCGGCCGGCCGCTTGCCTTTCTGGTGCGGCAGGAAATGCGCTTCGATGAACTGGGAATGACATCGGCATGGTGGGAGAAGGAGGAGCCGGCGCCGGCCGGTATCGTGCCGCGTGCGCGCCAGTTCATCGGGAAAGAGGAGTTCACAGCCCTCGATGCATCGGCCGACCTTTTCGGCGGAGGCGGTCTCGCCATGAACGTCCGCGATCTCGCGAGCTTCATGGCACATCTTTTCGAGGCGCGAATCTTTCAGCGGCCGGAAACGGTTGCGGAAATGCTGTCCGCCGGGACGCACAGGAGAGCGGAGGAATATCGCCTCGGCCTGTTCTCGCGCTTTGTCGGCGAGGTCGAGGTCTTTACTCATGCCGGCTTCTGGGGAACTCTGGCCTGCTATAGTCCAGACAGCGGCGTTGCCGTCGCGGGCTGTACTCTCGACAAGGAGTATTTCGGCGAGCTGGAGCGGCTCGTCGAAGAGTTCCTGCTCGCTGTTGCCTGAACCTGTTGCAAGAGGCACTTGCGGAGGAGACGTTGCAGCGATAAGCGATAGACGAAAGGTCAGCAGTCCTGACCGAACGAGAACCGAGTGGCCGAGATCATGCAACAAGACGCTCTTACCTTCGCCATCAATCCGAACGCCAGCCCGATGCCGGAGGCGGACCGCCTCAAGGCTTTCGAGAACCTCGGCTTCGGCACGCTCTTTTCCGATCATATGGCGGTCATTCGCTGGAGTGCCGACAAGGGCTGGCATTCGGCGGAAGTGACCGCGCGGGCGCCGTTCCCGCTCGATCCGGCCGCGGCCGTGCTGCACTACGCCCAGGAGATCTTCGAGGGCATGAAGGCCTATCGCGCCGCCGACGGCCGCGCCGTGCTCTTCCGCCCTGAGGAGAACGCCCGCCGCTTCAACGAATCCGCCCGCCGCATGGCGATGCCCGAACTGCCGGAGGCGCTGTTCCTCGAGGCGGTCGAGCAGCTCGTCCGCGCCGACGCCAAGTGGATTCCGGCGGCCGAGGGCAGCAGCCTCTACCTGCGTCCGTTCATGTTCGCCTCGGAAGCCTTCCTCGGCGTGCGTCCGTCGAAGGAATACATCTTCTGCGTCATCGCCTCGCCGGTCGGCCCCTATTTCAAGGGCGGCGCCAAGCCGGTCAGCATCTGGGTGTCGGAGCATTACACCCGCGCTGCCGCCGGCGGTACCGGTGCGGCCAAGTGCGGTGGCAACTATGCCGCAAGCCTCGTGGCGCAGGCCGCCGCCTATGAGCACGGCTGCGACCAGGTCGTCTTCCTCGATGCCGCCGAGCATCGCTGGATCGAGGAACTGGGCGGCATGAACGTCTTCGTCGTGATGGCCGACGGCTCGCTCGTCACCCCGCCGCTCGGCGGCACGATCCTGCCCGGCATCACCCGCAAGTCGCTGATCGCGCTCGCCCGTGACCTCGGCTACACGGTGCGCGAGGAGCGCTACGCCTTCGAGGACTGGAAGGCGGATGTGGCGAGCGGCAAGGCGAAGGAAGCCTTTGCCTGCGGCACCGCGGCGGTCGTCGCCGCGATCGGCAAGGTCAAGTCGCCGGAAGGCGAGTTCGTCATCAACTCAGGCGAGACCGGCCCTGTGACGGCGAAGCTCCGCGATGCGCTCGTCGGCATCCAGCGCGGCCAGACCAACGACGCGCACGGCTGGCTGAAGGTGCTCGAAGGCGTCTGATTTCCAGCACTGCGACCACGAAGAAATTCCAGGAAGGGCCTGCCCGTTGTGGCGGGCCCTTTTCAATAGGCCTCAGCTGCGCAGGATCTTCGCCATCGGCTTGCCCTTGGCGAGTTCGTCGACCAGCTTGTCGAGACAGCGGATGTCGCGCATCGTCGGTTCCTCGACATCCTCCACACGGACCCCGCAAACGACGCCGGTGATCGAGGAGCGGGCTGGGTTCATCCGCGGCGCCTGCGCCAGAAAATCCTGAAAGCTGGTGTTTTTCGCAAGCTGATCGGCGAGCGCCTCGGGGCTGTAGCCGGTCAGCCAGCCGATGATCCCATCGACCTCCGCTTTCGTGCGCCCCTTCCTTTCCGCCTTCGCGACGTAGAGGGGATAGACGCTGGCGAAGCCCGCCGAATAGATGCGATGCGCCGTCATTCCTCCTCCTGACCCTTCGCCCGTTTCCTCCAGGATAGGCGGTGCCGCAACAGCGGCAAGTCCTCGGCGGTCGGCCGCGAGATATTCATTACCATTTCTCCATATTGATGCATATCAACTTCAGCATGTATCGATGGACTACTGTGGTGATGGTCGCGACGGCAAACGGATGCCGTCGGTCCGCAACAATTCAAGCGTCGACAGTGTCGACAGGAGGTTGATCATGAAAGGCATTTTGACTTCGGCAATTGCGCTTGCACTGGCGTCCACCCTTTTGGCCAGCGCCGTGGAGGCGCAGCCATTCTCCGGTCGCGGCATGGGCTGGAGCGGCGGAGGAATGATGATGAACAATCCCGGCCGTGGACGCTTCCCGATCATCGATACCGATGACAATGGCGTCATCAGCGCCGAGGAAGCCGCTTCCGCCGCCGAGGAAGTCTTCGCTGCCATGGACGCCGACGACAACGGCGAACTGACCATGGAAGAATACATGACGGTCCGCATGGGGCCGCAGGACGGCTGGAACAAGGCACGTCAGGAAGCGCGTGAAAAGCAGAAGGCCGACCGCTTCGGCACGCTCGACGCCGACAAGAACGGGACCGTCAGCCAGGCCGAGTTCATCGCCGGTGCCAAGGGCCACTTCGCGGCCGCCGATGCCGACAAGGATGGTTCCGTGACTCCGTGGGAGTGGCGTAGCCAGCAATGGAACTGATGCCCGCCGCGAGCGGGTGACTGCTCGCAACGGTCATATGAAGCCCGGTCGTCGGCAAGACGGCCGGGCTTTTTTCTTCTCCGCTCTCAACGCTTTCGTGAGAGGATGCCGGTTGAGAGCGCGACGCCGATGCCGGTGACGAGTGCGGCGGCGATGTCGACCGGTCCGATCGCTTCTCCGAGAAGGAGCGCGCCGCCGAAGGCCGCCATCACCGGCACGAGCGCGGCGAAGGCCGCGGCCGGCGTGCTGCCGAGAATGCGCACTGCCGCACCGTAGGCAACCGTGGCGGCGAGGCCGGAAAGCAGGCCCTGCGCCACCACCTGGATGCCGAGAGCCTCGAGCCCGATGCCGGTGAAATCCACACCGACGGTCAGTACAAGGCCGATGTGGATCAACAGGGACCAGACGGCGATCAGCGCGCTGCCTTCGAGCGCTCCGAGCCCCGAACGCCGGAAGGCGTGGGTGTAGACCGCCCAGAAGGTCGCGGCGACCGGTAACAGCAGATAGCCCTGCCAGGCGATGTGCTGCGCCTCGAGCAGGCTTGTGAGAAGGAGCACGATGCCGAGCAGGATGGCGCCGAGGCCGGCGAGCCTCAGCCGGTCCGGCCGTTCACGGAAAAGGACGATGCCGATCAGCGCGGTTGCGAGCGGCATGGCGCCGACGAGCAGCACGCCGGCGGCCGAGGCCGGCGCGAAGCGCAGCGCGAAGGCGGCGAGGTGGAAGAACGGCGCCCCCGATCCGCAGACCATCAGGAAGAGCACGAACGGCGACACGCCACGCGGCATGAGCCCGGTCCGCAGCCAGACGGGCGCGAGCACGAGCGCCGGAACACCGAAACGGATCAGGCCGAGTTCCGTGGCGCCGATCGCCCCCTGCCGCCCGTGACGGGTGGCGATCACCCACACCGCCCAGATGACCACCGTGACGAGTGCTGCGGCATATCCCGATACTTTCGATGGCACGGCTGTCTCCTGCAGGCTTGCATGGACCATGGTCTTCTCCCCCTCGATCTTGCTGTCCGCTGATATACTAGGGAGTAGGGCTTGGCATGTCCTTGCCATTTGCGGCCACTTGCGACATAGGGCTTGGCATTTTCCGCCACGAAGACGGTAAAGGCTTACCGAATATGCCAAACCTCGACGCATTTGATCTTCGCATACTCTCGGTCCTGCAGGAGGACGCCCGAACGAGCAATGTCGACATCGCCGAACGGATCAACCTTTCCCCCACGCCGTGCCTGAGGCGCATCCGCAATCTCGAAAAGGACGGCGTGATCCGCGGCTACCGGGCGGAGGTCGACCGCGCCAAGGTCGGGCTCGGTCTGACGGTCTTCGTGGAGATCAAGATCGGCCAGCACAACCGCGCGAGTTCGGACCGCCTGCAGGAGGCGCTGCTCGCCGTGCCCGAGGTCACCTCCTGCCACCTGATCTCGGGCGAGGCGGACTTCCTCGCCGAGGTGGTGGTCGCCGATCTCGCGGCCTACGAGACGCTGCTCACCGAGACACTGCTCGATCTGCCGGGCGTGACCGACATCCGCTCGAACTTCGCAATCCGTTCGGTGAAGACGGGCGGACCGCTGAAGCTTCCCCCGCCGCAGTCGTAAACGCCCATCCGCTGCGCGCGACCGGCATTAAATCTCCGTTAACCATAAATTCCTTAAGTTATCGCTCATACGAGCGCAACCTGGGGAATGGATCATGCCGATCTCTCGTCGCGGATTCCTGGCCGGCCTGCCGCTGCTGCTTGCCGGCTGCACGACCAATGCCGACTATGCCAATTACGGCCCGATCGCCGACGAGCCTTACCCGATCAAGCGGGTGCCGCTCGAGAAGTTCAAGCCGGAACTGCGCCGTCAGGAGGTCGCCTATGCGACCAACGAGCCGGCCGGCACCATCGTCGTCGATACGCCGGCGCGCCGCCTCTACTACGTGCTCGGGGAGGGCCGCGCGATCCGCTACGGCGTCGGCGTCGGACGCAACGGCTATGCGCTCGCCGGCCACGCCTATATCGGCCGCAAGGCGGAGTGGCCGGGCTGGACGCCGACCGGCAACATGATCGCCCGCGATCCGCGCAACCGCCGCTATGCCGGCGGCGTTCCCGGTGGCCTGTCGAGCCCTCTCGGCGCCCGCGCGCTCTACCTCTATCGCGGCGGCGGCGACACCATGTTCCGCATCCACGGCACCAACCAGCCCTGGTCGATCGGCCAGGCGATGTCGAGCGGCTGCATCCGCATGATGAACCACGACGTCATCGACCTCTATGACCGCGTCAACGTCGGCGCGCGGGTGCTCGTGCTTCAGGCCTGAGGTCCTTTGCGGTCTACGGCTCGGATCGGCCCTTGCCTTCGCGGTTCCGCTCGTATCGTCTTTCGAGCGGAAACGGCGGCAGAAAGGACTCGCGCCGGATGGTCCAGAGCTCGTAGGTCGGCCTGAACTGGTCGGGCGCGTCGAGCGAGCCGAGGTTCACCTCGATCTCGTCGCCGCTGCGCCCGAAGACCGGCGAGCCGCAGCGCGGACAGAAGAACCGCCCGGCATAGTCGCGGGTCTCGCCTTCGATCCTCACCGCATCTTCGGGGAAGATCGCCGAGGCATGGAACAGCGCCCCGTGATGCTTGCGGCAATCGAGACAATGGCAGAGACCGACCCTGTAGGGGCGTCCCGTCGCCGTCAGTCGGACATTGCCGCAGAGGCAACCGCCGGTGACCTGATCCATGCCGCATCTCCTCCGTGTTCGGTTGAACGAAACATCTACAACGCCGGCCGCCTCGCCGCAATTTGCCGCTGTGGAAGGCGTTCCTTCCACAGCGGGTTGAGGTGACTGCAGGCTTCAGGTGTCGAAGCCTTCCAGCACCACCTTGCCGGTCACGTGCCCGCCCTCGACGAGGGCGTGGGCCCGGCGCAGATTGGCCGCGTTGATCGTCCCGAGCGTTTCGGCCAGCGTCGTGCGGATGCGGCCGGCATCGACGAGATCGGCGACGTGGTCCAGCAGGCGATGCTGCTCGATCATGTCGGGCGTGCGGTAGAGCGAGCGGGCGAACATCATCTCCCAGTGGATCGACAGCGACTTGCTCTTGAACGGCATGGCGTCGAAACCGTCCTTGATGTCGTCGATGATGCCGAACCGCCCCTGTGGTGCGATGACGGCGATCAGTCCCGGCGTGTGGAGATCGCTGCGGGTCACGGAGAAGACGAAATACGGGGCGTCCAGCCCGAGGCCGGCATATTGCGGGGCGAGTGGATTGCGGTGATCGAGCACGTGGTGGGCACCCAGCGCACGGGTCCAATCCGCGCTCTCGGGGCGAGAGGCGGTGGTGACGACGGTGAGATCGGTCAGGACCCGGGCGAGCTGGATCGTCATCGAACCGACGCCGCCGGCGCCGCCGGTAACGAGAAGAATGTGGTTGTCCGGCGCAGGCTTTTCCTGAACCTTCAAGCGGTGGAACAGCATCTCGTAGGCGGTTATCGCGGTGAGCGGCAGCGCGGCTGCCTCGGCAAAGCCGAGACTTTCCGGCTTGCGGCCGACGATCCGCTCGTCGACCAGATGGAACTCGCTATTGGTGCCCGGGCGATCGATCGCGCCGGCATAGTAGACCGCGTCGCCGGGCTTGAAGAGGGTGACCTTTTCGCCGACCGCCTTGACCACGCCGGCCGCGTCGAAGCCGAGGATGCGATGATCCCCCGGCTCGGGCGCCGCCGCGGCGCGCAGCTTGGTGTCGACGGGATTGACCGAGACGGCCTTCACCTCGACGAGCAGGTCGTGGCCGGTCGCTTCCGGCACGGGGAGCTCGATGTCGAGGAGCGAGGCCTCGTCGTCGATGGGAAGGGGTGTCGTGTATCCGATGGCGCGCATGGGGCGTTCTCCTGTCTGGATTGATGCACGCCGTCTAATTGATACATATGGACGGCGGCGACAAGAATGCACATTTTGTGTTTCTACCGACCGAAACTGTACGTAGGATCAAAAAGGATACTGTCCATGTCCCGACCACGCGCCAAGCTCACCAACAACTTTCCCGGCTGCCCGGTCGAATCGACGCTGAGCCTGCTCGACGGCAAGTGGAAGGGCGTGATCCTCTATCACCTCATCACCGAAGGCACCTTGCGTTTCAGCGAGTTGCAGCGCCGTCTTTCCTCCGTCACCCAGCGGATGCTGACCAAGCAGCTTCGCGAGATGGAGGAGGCGGGGATCGTCTCGCGGACGGTGTTTCCGGTCGTCCCGCCGAGGGTGGACTATGCGCTGACGCCGCTCGGCCGCAGCCTCGAACCGGTGGTGCAGGCGCTCCTGCAATGGGGCGAGACACACGTCGTCTGTCGCAACGGCACGCGCCTTCTGGTCAACCCCGGCGACGAGGCGGAAGAGGTCGCGCCGGCAAGATCCGCCTCGGCTGCCTGACGTCCTGTTTCGTGGCCGGCCTCAAAAAGGTGCGAATCAGGGGCGGTAGTCTGAACGGTCCAACCAAACCGGAAGGCAGGTCTTCGTGTTTCCATCGTACCGTCGTGTTCCGGCAAGCCTTGCCGCCGCGATCCTGATCCTCGCCGGATCCACTTCGGCTCTCCGTGGGGAGTCGCTGATCGATCCCGAAGGGCCGTTCAGGATGGGCGAGGGCTATGCCGACCGCCCGGCGACCTGCGAGACCATAAAGCGCTGGATCGATCACGCGCCGGCGACCGACGACCGGATCACGCTGACGATAACCGGCCGGCTGGCGGCGGTACAATGGGACGGAACGCTCGCCTATCTGGTGATGTGCGAGGAGCAGGACGTGCAGGTGATGTGCGTCACCTACAGCAAGGAAGGGCGGCATGTCGGCGACACCGTTCTCTTTGCCGGCGGCTACGCCCGGTACGGTGCGCGGCGGATCATGCTCGATCCCTGTCTCGCATCGCCGGAGGAATGAAACGTTCGGAAACAGGGCTCTCGGAGAGCGGAGGCCATGCGGATCAAGGCCATCTTCAACCGCGACGGCGGGACTTTCAAGGCCGCGGACATGGCCGAGGTCTGTGCAATGGCGACCGGGATCTTTTCGGCCCGAGGGCATGAGCTCGAATGCATCGTCGTCAGCGGAAGCGAGATCCTGCCGGCTCTTGCGGCGGCGGTGCGCGATGCCGACGCGCTGATTGCCGGCGGCGGCGACGGCACCATCTCGGCGGCCGCCGGCGTCGCCTGGAAGGCGGGCCTGCCGCTCGGGGTGGTGCCGGCCGGCACGATGAACCTCTTCGCCCGTTCGCTGCGGATCCCGCTCGATCTTCGTGGCGCACTGGAGACCCTGGCGGCAAGCCCGGTCCGTGCCGTCGACATCGCCTCGGTCAACGGCCGGCCCTTCGTGCATCAGTTTTCCGCCGGCCTCCACGCCCGCATGGTCCGGATGCGCGACGCGAAGACCTATGCCTCGCGCCTCGGCAAGATCGCGGCGAGTGCACGCGCCGCACTCGGCGTCATGCTGAAGCCGCCGCGCTTCGAGGTCGTCTTCGACATCGACCACGACGGTCGCAGCGAGCGTCGCATCGTCTCGGCGATCTCGATCTCCAACAATCCGTTCGGAGAGAGGCCGCTCTTCTTCGCCGACGAGCTGACCGGCGGCAGGCTCGGCGTCTATCTCACCGACGCTCTCGAACCCTGGGGCGTGGCGAAGCTCGCCTTCGATATCGCCCGCGGCCGCATGAAGGAGAATGCTGCCGTCACCGCGGCGACCGCCGAGACGATACGCCTGCATTTTCCAAGGCATCCGCGAGGGGCACGTTGTGTGGTGGACGGCGAGCTGGTGCGCATGCCTGACCGGCTGGAGGTGCGGATCCATCCGGGCGAACTCCTGGTGCTGGCGCCGGAGCCTGCGGCCGGCGCGTGAGACAAGAAGGTGCCCCATACGAAAAGAGCCGCCCCTGAAAGGCGGCTCCATATGTCTCGCACCCGACGTTGCGTCCGTCAGAACTTGAAGTTCACGCCGATCTTGCCGGTGTGGTAGCGCTGGTCGACTTCGATGCCGAGCCCGCCGTCGACCTCGTAGCTGGTCTTGCCGAAGTCGTAATACATGTATTCGGCCTTGACCGACCAGCGCGGCGAAATGGCATATTCGACGCCCGCACCGGCGACCCAGCCGGTATCGGTCTTGGTGGTGCTGCCGCTCGTGCCTGCACCATTGTTCGTGCTCATCTCGAACCGGCCGATGCCGAGACCACCGGTGCCGTAGACCAGTAGTTTGTCGAAGCTGTAGCCGACGCGACCGCGAACCGTGGAAAGCCATTTGGCGTCGCTGGAGCAGGTGAAGGCCGGGTTCGGGCAGTCGGTGTCGCCCTCGATGCCGGAGGCGGAAATGTCGGCTTCGGCGCCGAAGACCCAGTTGCCGGACTGGAAGTTGTAGCCGGCCTGCGCGCCGCCCAGAATCCCGTCGCCCTCGTGGTCCGCGGTGCCGCCGAGATCATAGGTCCAGTCGATGATCGACTTGCCGCCACCGAGATGAGCGCCGAGGTAGAAGCCGGACCAGTCGCTGGAGACCGGCACCTCCAGAGGAGCGGACATGTCGGCCGCGGTTGCCGGTGTTACCATGGCCGCAAACAGGAATGCGCGTGCGAACTGCCTGATCATTGCATCGTCCCTCTCGCTGATACCCGCATATTTCTATATGATGATGTACGCGCGGGCAATTCGAGGATGCGCTATTTATGGTTGCGTATCCAAAGTGCAACACGAGGGCGCATATCATTGATATCTGTCAACTCTGGATGGCGCGATGCGGGTGTACAGCACCGCATAGAAAAAGAGCCGCCCTTGGAAGGCGGCTCCTTGAGACTAGACAATCGCTGCGCGATCAGAACCTGAAGTTCACGCCGATCTTGCCGGTGTGGAATCGCTGGTCGATGTCCGCGTCTTGCGTCGGGTAAACCCCGTACCTCGCGCTGCCGAAGTCGTAATACATGTATTCCGCCTTGACCGACCAGCGCGGCGAGATTGCGTATTCGATGCCGGCACCGGCAACCCAGCCGGTTTTGGTGCGGCTGTCACCGCCGTTGTCGCCCGCTCCGTCGTCGGTGCTCATCTCGAACTGGCCGATGCCAAGACCGCCGGTGCCGTAGACCAGCAGGTTGTCGAAGCTGTAGCCGACGCGGCCGCGAACCGTGGAGAGCCACTTGGCGTCGCTGGAGCAGGTGAAGGCCGGGTTGGGGCAGGCCGTGTCGCCCTTGATGCCGGAGGCCGAAATATCGGCTTCTGCGCCGAAGACCCAGTTGCCGGACTGGAAGTTGTAGCCGGCCTGCGCGCCGCCGAAGGCGCCGTCGCCCTCGTGATCCGCCGTCGTTCCGAGGCCGGCGAAGGTCCAGTCGATGATCGATTTGGCACCACCGGCATGTGCGCCGAGATAGAAGCCGGACCAGTCGCTGGAAACCGGCTCTTCCAGAGACGCCGACATGTCCGCGGCTGCCGCCGGCGTCGCCATGGCCGCTAATACGAATACCCAGGCAAAATTCTTGGTCATCAAACGATTCCTTTCAATGAATTATGTTATTTTCTCTATGTTCTGAAGCGTGGGCGCGCAATCCTCCCCCCAACGCTATTCGCCGTCATGGTGCCGGTGCGCCACACGGTTGCTCGTGCCGCGGACGGTTTGTCAGTTCTTGTCGCAGGAAGCTGGATTGCCGGCTCAGATCCGCGGCAGATAGGTCTGGTAGTCGAAGCTCGAGACGGTCCGCAGATAAGTGATCGCTTCCTTGCGTTTGGTGTCGCCGTAGATCCGCTGGTATTCGGCGCCGAAGACGTCGGCGATGAAGGATGAGTTGCGGAACCGGTCGACCGCGGTCAGGAAATCATGGGTCAGCATGTCCGGGTTTTCCGGCGCGCTGTCGGGTGTGGTGACCGGGCCGGGATCGAGGTTTTCGTCGAGACCGAGCAGGATGCCGCCGAGGATCGCGGCGAGCAGGAGGTGCGGGTTGGCGTCGGCGCCGGCGACGCGGTGCTCGACGCGGGCGGCGGGACCATCCTTGTCCGGAATGCGGATCGCCGTGCCGCGGTTGCCGAAGCCCCAGTCGACCTTGTCGGGGGCGAACGAGCCCGGCTGGAAGCGGCGGTAGGAATTGGCAAAGGGCGCGAAGATCAGCTGTGCGTCCTGCATGGTCTTCAGCATGCCCGCAGTCACCGATTTGAGCCGCACCGGATCGCCGCCGTTCGCGTCGAGGATGTTCTTCCCGTCCCTGTCGATGATGCTCGCATGGACGTGCAGGCCGGAGCCGGCCTGGTCGCCATAGGGCTTTGCCATACAGGTGGCCTTGAGGCCGTGGCGACGGGCGGCGAAATCGACGACGCGCTTCAGATAGATGCAGTCGTCGGCGGCGGCCATGGCATCCGCCTTGTGCAGGAGATTGACCTCGAACTGGCCGGGGCCGAACTCGGCGGTCGTCGCGTCGGCCGGCAGGCCCATATCGTCACAGTAGCGGCGCACCGTCGTGAGGAAGTCCTCCATCGCGGCGGTTGCCCGCATGTCGTAAAGCTGGAAGCCCTCGACCTCGCCGTTCATCACCAGAGCCTTTGGTGGCATGGGCTTGCCGGTTTCGCGGAAGTCAGGCTCGACGACATAGAATTCCAGCTCGGTCGCCACGACCGGGGTCAGGCCGCGTTCCTCGAAACGCTTCAGGACATTGGCGAGGATGGCACGCGGGCAGATGAAATGCGGGTCGCCATCCAGCGTGTGCATTGTGGCGAGGACCTGCTTGGAGCCGGTTGGTCCCCAAGGCAGCGTGGTCAGCGATTTCCGGTCGGCGAAGAGAATGCCGTCCGGGTCGCCGAGCGTCAGCGAGATCCTGGTGATGTCGTCGTTGTCATCACCCCAGATGTCGAGCGACTGGGTGGAGGCGGGCAGGCGGACGGTGGTCTTCCAGACCTTCTCCTCGGCGCCGAGCGGGATCATCTTGCCGCGCAGGTCGCCGTTCATGCCGACGAGCAGGACTTCGATGCGTGCGGAGGGATCGGCTGCGGGGTGGAGGGCGGCCTGGGAAACATTCGTCATGAAAAAGCTCTCGCCGGTTCGGCTGAAGGGATGATCGGGGGCGGGGAGGCAGGCAAATCGACGCCCTTGCCAAACGCATTCCGGAAGGTCATCTTCGTAGCCGATAACGTTCCGCCTTTCAATCAGGCAAGGCTGCGAGACGTATGCCGGGCAGGCCGCAGGGCCTGCCCGTATTCGGTCTTGCGGTCTGCTAACAGGGCGGCCTGCAAACAGGACTGTCGCCATGAACAAGCCCGTCGCCCATTCCAATCTCGGCGCCATCGACGCCGCCCACCATCTGCATCCCTTCTCCGACATGAAGAAGCTCAATGCGGACGGCACGCGCATCATCCACCGGGCGGAGGGCGTCAACATCTGGGACCAGAACGGCAAGAAGTATCTGGACGCCTTCGCCGGCCTCTGGTGCGTCAATGTCGGCTACGGCCGCAACGAGATCGCGGAAGCCGCCTATCGCCAGATGCAGGAGCTTCCCTACTACAACACCTTCTTCGGAACGACGACGCCGCCGACCACGCTGCTCGCTCAGAAGATCGCAAGCCATGCCGGCCCGACGCTCAACCACGTCTTCTTCACCAATTCCGGGTCGGAAGCTTCGGATACCTGGTTCCGCATGGCGCGGGTCTACTGGAAGGTGCTCGGCCATGAAACCAAGACGCAGGTGATCGCGCGGAAGAACGCCTATCACGGCTCCACCGTCGCCGGTGCTTCGCTCGGCGGCATGCAGTGGATGCACGAGCAGGGCAACCTGCCGATCCCCGGTATCCATCACATCGGCCAGCCCTACTGGTATGCCGAGGGCGGCAATCTTTCGCCCGAGGAATTCGGCCTGAAGGTCGCCCGCGAGCTGGAAGCGAAGATCGACGAGCTCGGTGAGGAGAACGTCGCCGCCTTCGTCGCCGAGCCGATCCAAGGGGCGGGCGGCGTCATCGTCCCGCCGGAGACCTACTGGCCGGAAATCTCCCGTATCTGCAAGGCGCGCAACATCCTGCTCGTCTCCGACGAGGTGATCTGCGGCTTCGGGCGGCTCGGCTCCTGGTTCGGCCACCAGCACTACGGCTACGAGCCGGATCTGGCGCCGGTCGCCAAGGGGCTTTCCTCCGGCTACCTGCCGATCGGCGGGGTGATCGTCAGCGACCGCGTCGCCGATGTGATGATCGGCGAGCTCGGCGATTTCTACCACGGCTACACCTATTCCGGTCATCCGGTCTGCGCCGCCGCGGCGCTGGAAAACATCCGGATCATCGAGGAGGAGGGGCTGGTCGAGCGGGTGCGCGACGACATCGGCCCCTATTTCACCGAGGCCTGGCGGAGCCTTGCCGACCACGAGATGGTGGGCGAGGCGGTGAATGTCGGGCTGATGGGCGCGGTGCAGATCACCGCCGACAAGGCGACGCGTCGCCGCTTCGAGAAGCCGGACGATATCGGCACGCTGGTGCGCAACCAGTGCGTGGCGAACGGCGTGATCCTTCGGGCAACCGGCGACCGCATGCTCGCCTCGCCGCCGCTCGTAATCTCCCGGTCCGAGGTCGACCAGACGGTCGAAACACTGCGCAACGCGCTGGACTGGTTGAAGGACAACCGCCCGGAATGAGGTTCGGGCAGGGGCTCGAGAATGCCGAAGGCCGGCGCGACCAGTGCGCCACCGCATCCTGCGTCACCCCGGGCCTGATCCGGGGTCCTGCAGCGGCGCGTCTGCGCCGCGAAAGGGCTCAAACCCCCCGCGACGGACGACGCCCTCGCGCGATCGAGAGGATGGCGTGGATCCTCGGGTCAAGCCCGAGGATGACTGAGTGTAGGGTGGGGCTCGTGCCCAAGAAGCATTGCGGCTCCGTGAAGTGATCGAGGAGACTGATGCGGCACCCGAAGCAGCGCCGGAACTCGTGCAGATGTGTCAGTGAGGCAGCCCAGCGACACATGAAAGATCGTCATCCTCGGGCTTGACCCGAGGATCCACAAACACCGCGTTCCTTACGTTTGCCCGTCACCCTAACTCGCCAGGGCAGAGCCGTGTCTCTGACCGTCCTTCGGCCCCCGCCTGCGGGGAGAAGGCGCTGGCAGCCGGATGAGCGGCCGTCTCAGGCCGCTCGCCACTCGAACGGGAGCGGCGCCTCGCGGAAGGCGAAGCGGTCGAGATGGCTCGCGACCACGCCCTTCATCCGCTCCAGACCCTCGTCGGATGCCGCGTCGATCACGACGGTCAGCCCGACCTCGTCTGCGCTCATCGTCGCGGTTGCTTCCGCGAAACGCACCGTTCCGCTCTTCTCGGCGAGCTCGACATCGAGCTTGTGGCTCCAGTGCTTGCAGAGCTGCTGCAGGTATTTCCAGCCGTTCTCGGTCGGCACCGTGGCGACGGATCTTGCCATGGTCAGAGCCTTTCGATCCTGCTTGCGGCCTCGTCGAGGATGCGGGCGACCTCGAGCTGCGTCTCGCGCGTCGCGCCCTCCTGAGAAAGCCGATCCTGCAGGGCCGTGCGCAGGTTGTGCATGGCCCGGCGCACCGGAGCGGCGTCGGTCCGTTCGGAGAGGCGGGCGAGCGCCGTCAGCCGCGCCATCGCGACCTCGACCTCGTCCGCCCGTTCGGTAAGGTGCTGGCGGCCGGCCTCGGTGATGCCCATCAGCTTGCGCGGTCCTTCGCTCGCCTGTTCCTCGGAAAGGCCCATATCGAGCAGCAGGGTGAGGGTCGGATAGACGACGCCGGGGCTCGGCGCATAGGCGCCGCCGGAGAGCGTCTCGATCTCGCGGATCAGGTCGTAGCCGTGGCGCGGCTGTTCCTCGATCAGCTTCAGCAGCACGAGCCGAAGCTCGCCGGCGTCGAACATCCGCCGGCGTTCGCCGCGGCCGCGGGGGCCGCCCTCGGGACGTCCGCCGAAGAAGCCGCCATGGCGCATGGCCTGGAAGAAGGGATTGCCGTGTTCCTGATGACCGCAATGGATATGTCTCATGTCTCGGGTTCCTTCGATGTGTTGAAACTGCATCTAAGATATATCGTAAATCGGTCGTTGCAAGAGGCGGAGTGAAAATTCGTCGAGAAGTGCGGGGCCGTGTTCCTGCCTTTGAGGTGCGCTGCGCTTGCCCTATTCTCGTGCCGACGAAGAGAGTCGCGGCCGGTGACGGCCCGCAGCCAAGGCGAAAGAGGATCGCAAAGATGAGCGGAAGACATCACGAGTACAGCGCGACGGTGACCTGGATCGGCAATCGCGGCACCGGCACCTCCGGCTATCGGGACTATAGCCGTGACCACGTGATCGCTGCCGGCTCCAAGCCGGACATACCGGGCTCGGCCGATCCGGCCTTCCGCGGCGACGCGGAGCGGTGGAACCCGGAGGACCTGCTGGTCGCCTCGGTCTCGGCCTGCCACAAGCTCTGGTACCTGCATCTCTGCGCGGTGAACGGCGTCGTCGTCACTGCCTACGAGGACCGTGCGGAGGGTCTTATGGTGACGGAGGAGGACGGGAGCGGCCGCTTCACCCAGATCGTGTTGCGTCCGCGGGTGACGATCTCGGCCGGCGATCGCGAGCGCGCGGCATCCCTGCACCACGACGCCCACGAGAAGTGCTTCATCGCCAATTCGGTCAATTTCCCGGTCCGTTGCGAACCGGTGATCGTGGGAGCGTGATCAGTCGAGCCAGGCGTAGCCGAACTCGAACGTGTCGCCGCCGGCGGCGTAGTGATAGGGCACGGCGCGATAGGCCGGATGCAGCTCCTCGCCGCTCGCAATCAGGCCGCTCTTCGTGAGAAGCTCGACGAGCGCCGGCGGCACCGGCGCCATGTCACCCTTGGGGCTGCGCCAGACGACGAGGGCCGGCCGCTTTCGGAGCGCTTCCGCCGGCAGGGCGACGGGCGCGTTCGGCATCATTACCGGAACTGGCGGCGCGTTGAGCTTCAGGCTGCCGGCGATCTGCTTGTCGCCACCGACGATGAGGGCGGGCGGTGCTCCGCGCTCGGCGGCCACCGCGTCGTAGAGCGGCGCAATCGGCGTGTTGAAGCGGGTATATTGACCGATCCGCGGGCCGATCATCGGGCCGAGGAAGAGATAGCCGAGCGTCGCCACCGAAACCACGAAGACCGGAACGGCAAAGGCTTTCAGCCGGCCGTCGAGCGAGACGCCTGCCGCCTCGGCCTTGAGCGCGAGATAGAGCGGCAGCGGCAGAAGATAGAGGATCAGCCATTTCTCCCGGATGCTCGTGGCGTCGAGCGCCACGACGACCACGGCCAGCATCGCAACGAGGATCAGCAGCATGCGGCCGACGATCCGCGTCCACGGGCTCGACGCGCGGAGGATCGTGCCGAGGTCATGGCGGAAGACGAGGCCGAAGAGCAGGAGAAGCGGCACGATGCCGCGCAGCAGCGCGAAGGCGAGGGCGCCGAGCCCGAGGATGGCGCGCAGGAGCCGCGAGCCCGCCTCGGCTTCGCGCATTTCCCGCACAGTGCCGCCGGTCGCCAGATCGAGGTTCTGCACGAACCAGAGGGCGTGCGGCAGCACGAGCAGCGCCGCGACAGCGATTGCGACCGCCATGCGCCAGTCGAGGATGCGCTTGCGGTACTCCGCCTCGGGCAGTACGGCGAGGATCGCCGCGAGCGGGAGCAGCGTGAAATTGTACTTGGAGAGCAGCCCCATCGCGACTGCGACGCCCGCATAGAGGTAGGTGCCGAGGCTCGGTTTCTTCAGCGTCAGGAAGAAGGCGTGCAGGAAGAGGCCGGCGGCGAGGATCGCCGCAACGGTGTGGGAAAGATCCCGCTGCGACATCAGGAAGATCGACGGAAAGGTGAGGATTCCGACGACCGCGACGGCCTGCAGCGTGCCCGAACGCAGCACCTCGCGGGCCGCGAGCCCGTAGAAGAGGGCGGTGAGGAAGAGCAGCAGGTTCTTCAGCACGCTGAGCACCGTGATCGAAAGCCCGAAGGCCGAGATCATGCCGTGCTGCAGCCAGTCGTAGAGCGGCGGCTGGCGGCCGTAGCCGAGCGCGAGGAATTGCGAGATGTAGACAAGCTCGGATTCATCGACTTCGAGCGACGGCGGCAGCGCACTGCGGAGGAGAACCGCCAGCAGGTAATAGCCGGCGACTGCGACGAGCATGACGGCGAGCGCGCGGCTGCTGCCGCCGGCTTGCCTCATTCCCCGCTCTCCCGCGTGATGACCTCCCGGACGATGTAGTTCGGCGTGTCGTCGCCGCGATAATAGGCGCGCGCCAGCATCTCGGCGAGGATGCCGGTGGTGATGAGCTGCACCGACGACAGGACGAGCATGACGGCGATCAGCAGCAGCGGACGGGTGCCGATGTCATTGCCGAAGATGAACTTGTCGACGAAGAGGTAGGCGAGGATGAGGCTCGAAACCGCGCCGATGCCGAGGCCGAGCGAACCGAAGAAATGGCCCGGCCGCGCCTTGTAGCGCATGAAGAACATCACCGAGAGCAGGTCGAGGATCACCCGGAAAGTGCGGGAGATGCCGTATTTCGAGACGCCGTACTGGCGGGCGTGGTGGGTGACCGGCATTTCGCCGATGCGCGAGCCGGGCACGACGCCGGCGACCCAGGCCGGGATGAAGCGGTGCATTTCGCCCATCAACTGTACCTGCTTGATGATGGCGCCGCGATAGATCTTCAGGCTGCATCCGTAATCGTGCAGCTTCACGCCGGTGAAGCGGCCGATCAGGTAATTGGCGATCCAGGACGGGATCTTGCGCATCAGCAGGTCGTCCTGGCGGTTCTTGCGCCAGCCGACGAGGAGATCGAGCTTGCGCTCCTCGAGCGCGGCGACCATGCCGGGAATGTCCTTCGGATCGTTCTGCAGGTCGCCGTCCATGGTGGCGATCAGGCGTCCGGTGGCGGTGTCGATGCCGGCCTGCATGGCGGCGGTCTGACCGAAATTCCGCTGCAGTTCGACGATCTTGAGGTCGAGCCCCTCGCGGCCGAGCGACTGGCGCGCGCGGGTAACGGTGGCGTCGGCACTGCCGTCGTCGACGAGCACGAGTTCCCAGGGCTTGCCGAAGCCTGCCATCGCGGTGCAGATGCGCTCGATCAGCGGACCGACGCTTTCCTCCTCGTTGAAGAGGGGGACGACGATCGAAAGTTCGAGCGCGTTCTCTGCGCCCTCACGGATATCGGCGGATACGGTACGGCCGTCCAATTCTTCTGCTCCTCGGCTGCTCATCGCGGTCTTTTCCCGCCGGGTGATAGTCCTAAATGCCCTATTTCGAAAGGGCGGAAAAGCCACAGCAGGGTGAAATGATCCCTGAAATCCGGCGCCTTCGCCGCCTAGGGTCCTTTCGGGACCAGGTAGGAAAACGCGACATGGTAGAGGTCGCCCGCGCCTCCGTAATGATAGGGCACGGCGACCTCGCCGGTCTCGCCGACGGTCAAGGTCGCATTGCCAGCGATCCACCGTGCGAGCGCCTCCGCCTGTATGGGAGCGGGGCGGCCGTCGCGCGTGCGCCAGACGACGAGCACCGGCCGGGAGGTGTCGAAGGCGGGGTCGACGGGACCTTGTCCGGGTACGAAGACGGGCAGGTCCGGCCGGTGCAGGCGGATATTGCCGGCCATCTGCAGGTCGGAGGCGACGACGAGGGCCGGCGCGGCGGGAGCCTCGGCAAGCATGGGTTCGATCGCAGGGCCGTAGGGCACGTTGATCTTCTCGTAGCGGCCGATCAGCCCGAGCACGGGGATGCGCAGGAAGAGAACCGCCGGCACCAGCACCATGACGGCGAGTGCGACCGGCAGGAACCGGCGGAGGGCGGCCGAAACGTCGGTTCCCGCGGCCTCGGCCTTCAGCGCGAGGTAGAGCGGCAGCGCGAGATAGAGCGGCGTCAGCCAGCGGTCCTTGATGTTGGTGGCGCCGAAAAGCACCATCAGCACCAGTGCCGCGGCGGCGACCAGGAAGATGCGGGCGAAAAGCCGCGTCCACGCGCTGCGGGCGCGCAGGATCGTCTTCAGGTCTTCGCGGAAAACGAGCGCGAAGGGAATGAGGGTCAGCGCCGAGAAGCCGATGAAGGCGAGAAGCAACGACACGAGCCCGGTCAGGATCTGTTCGGCCCGACCCGACGTTTCCTCCGAGGTGAGCTTGCCGAGTGTGCGGCCGGTCGCATCCCCGACATGGTCGAGGAACCAGAGGCCGTGCGGCAGGAAGACGATGACCGCGACGAGGCCCGCGAGAAGGATGCGCCAGTCGAAGAGGCGGCGGCGGAAGGCGGGGTCCGGCAGCACGGCAAGGGCGGCGGCGGCCGGCAGCAGCACGAAATTGTATTTCGAGATCACGCCGAGGCCGACGGCGAGGCCGGTCAGCAGGTAGGGGAGGGTGGTGCCGGTCGTGAGCGTGCGCAGGAAGGCGTAGAGGAAGAGGCTTGTCGAAAAGATGACGGCGACGGTGTGGCTGAGATCCCGCTGCGCCTCGAAGCTCACCTGCGGGATGGTGAGAAGCCCGAACACCGCGACGATCGCAAGCTCGCGGCTGCGCAGCACCGTGTTCGCCGCCAGCCCGAAGAAGACGTAGGAGGCGAACAGCATCAGGTTCTTGAGGAGGGCGAGCGAGAAGAGCGTCGGGCCGAGGAGGGCGACCACCCCGTATTGCAGCCAGTTGTAGAGCGGCGGCTGTGAATTGTAGCCGGCGGCGAGCCACTGTGCGAGGAAGAGCTGTTCGCCCTCGTCGAGGTCGAGCGAACGCGGCAGCAGGAGCCGCAGCGCCAGATTGGCGGCGAAATAGACGGCGAGCAGCGCGAAGACGAGATTGGGACGCTGCCTCAGGGATGCGAGCACCGGGATGTCCTTGTCATTGCGTCTTCCGGGCGGCGGTGATGGCGGCGGCAGCGCGAAGCGGCCCGGGCGCGGGTGCAGGGCTCCGGAAAACTCTGGCGTTTGTTGGCGCGGTTGTTATAGGAACGGGTCTTCGAGTGCAATCCGGAAGTGCCTGGCCGATGCAGACAGACGAGAAAGCCGCAGCGCCGTCGGCCCTTGCGCGCCACCGCGTGACGATCGTCGCGGTCGCTGCCGTGCTCTTCTATCTGGGCTTCGTGCAGTATCTCTGGGGCTGGCGGCAGATCCTCGGCCAGTGGAACGAGATCGGCTACGGCCCGGCAGTGCTCGCCTCGGCACTCCTCGTCTCCACCTATTTCGCCCGGACCTACCGGCTCTACGACTATTTCCCTGCCGAGACAAAGGGGCGCTTCGTCGAGCTCTTCCATGTGGCGCAGGTCCACAATCTCCTGAACATCATGCTGCCTTTCCGCAGCGGCGAGACCAGTTTTCCGCTGCTGATGCGTTCGGAATTCGGCGTGCCGTTGCTGCACGGGACGTCGGCGCTGCTCGTCATGCGGCTTCTCGACCTCCACGCGCTGCTGGCAGCCGGCGGGCTCGGCCTCGTCGCCGCCTCCGGCGACCGGGTGCTGGCGGGCGCGGTCTGGCTCGCCTTCCTCCTGTCGCCGCTTCTCGCCTACCAGCTCAAGGCGCCGGTTCTGGCACTTGCAAAGCGCCGGCTGACCGGCAAGCTGCTCCGCATCACGGAAGGGCTGGAAGACGGCCTGCCGGCCTCGACCCTGGGGCTCGTGCGTGCCTGGGGCATGACGGTCTTGAACTGGGGCGTCAAGGTTCTGGTGCTCGCCTGGGTGCTCGGACTGATGGGCGTCGGTCCGATCGCCGCGGCCTTCGGCGGCGCGCTCGGCGGCGAACTCTCCTCGGTGCTGCCCGTTCATGCGCCGGCCGGCGTCGGCACCTATCCCGCCGGCATCGTCGCCGGGGCGGTCTCGCTCGGGGCGTCGACCGCCAGGCCGGCGATGGACATGCTCGGACGCGCGAGCGTCAACCTGCACCTCATCCTGATCATTTCGGCGTTGCTCGGCACGCTGCTGTCGGTGGCGCTCTCCACGCTCGGCCGACTGCGCCGCGGCGACTGAAGCCGGGCAAGGACTGCCCGGCCGGCTGTCGCTTGACGGAGGCCGACCGCCTTACTGGAAGGCGGTTTCGAAGAAGCTTCTGAGCTTGCGTGAATGCAGCCTTTCCGGCGGCATGGCGCCGAGCTTCTGCAGCGCCCGGATGCCGATCTGCAGGTGCTGGCTGACCTGCGTCCGGTAGAAGGCCGTCGCCATGCCCGGCAGCTTCAGTTCGCCGTGCAGCGGCTTGTCGGAGACGCAGAGCAGCGTCCCGTAGGGCACACGGAAGCGGAAGCCGTTGGCGGCGATGGTCGCCGATTCCATGTCGAGCGCGATGGCGCGTGACTGCGACAGGCGCTTGACCGGCCCGCGCTGGTCGCGGAGTTCCCAGTTGCGGTTGTCGATCGTGGCGACCGTGCCGGTGCGCATGATCCGCTTCAGCTCGAAGCCCTGGTAGCCGGTGATTTCCTCGACCGCCTGTTCGAGCGCCACCTGCACTTCGGCGAGCGCCGGGATCGGCACCCAGACCGGCAGGTCGTCGTCGAGCACGTGATCCTCGCGCACATAGGCGTGGGCGAGCACGTAGTCGCCGAGCCGCTGGCTGTTCCTGAGGCCCGCGCAGTGGCCGAGCATCAGCCAGGCATGGGGGCGCAGTACGGCGATGTGGTCGGTGATCGTCTTGGCGTTCGACGGGCCGACGCCGATGTTCACCATGGTGATGCCGGCGTGACCGGGCTTCTTCAGATGGTAGGCCGGCATCTGCGGCAGCCGCGGCGTTCCCTGTCCGGCCTCCGGCTCGCTCCGACCGGCGAGCGTCTCGATATTGCCGGGCTCGACGAAGCAGGTGTAACCGCCGCCGCCCTCGGCCATCAGATTGCGGGCGAAGGCGCAGAACTCGTCGATGTAGAACTGGTAGTTGGTGAAGAGCACGAAGTTCTGGAAATGCGCCGCGCTCGTCGCCGTGTAGTGCGAGAGCCGGGCGAGCGAATAATCGATGCGCTGGGCGGTGAAGGGCGCCAGCGGATGCGGTTCGCCCGGCTGCGGCTCGTATTCGCCGTTGGCGATCTCGTCGTCGGTGGTGGTGAGGTCCGGCGTGTCGAAGATGTCGCGCAGCGACAGGTCGGCGAGCCCGCTTGCCGCCGCCTCGACATGGGCGCCTTCGCCGAAGGCGAAATGCAGCGGGATCGGCGTCGACGATTCCGAAACGAGGACCGGCACCTGATGGTTGCGGATCAGCAGCGAAAGCTGTTCCGCGAGATAGTGGCGGAAGAGGTGCGGCTGGGTGACGGTGGTGGTGTAGAGGCCCGGCGACGTGACATGGCCGTAGGAGAGGCGGGAATCGGCGTGGCCGAAACTCGTCGTCTCGATCGCCACCTGCGGATAGAAGGCGCGGTAGCGTCCGGCGATCGGCGCGCCCTTGGCGATCCCGCCGAAGGCGTCGATCAGGAAGGCGGTGTTGCGCTCATAGAGAGCCGTCAGCGCGTCGACCGCCGGCTTCGCTTCGGTGAAAACCCGCGGCTCATAGGACTCGGGACTGATGAAGTTGATGGGTGTCTGTGTCGAGATTCGCTTGTTCATGCGCCATTATAGAGTGGACTTTCTGACAAGCAAACGACGTGAGGCCGCCGGCGGTGGATCAAGCGACCGGCCTCTGCCGCCGCCTCAGCTCATCGACTGCCGCTGCAGGCTGACGAAGAGGACGAAGCCGGCGCCGGCCTTGCCGATCACGGGACCCTCGGCCTTGGCGAACCCGAGGGCCGTCAGCGGGCCGAGCATCAGGGCGGCGAAGAGTGCGATCCTGAGGCCGGAGGCAGCGGACTGGAGGAGCGTTGCGGACATGATCGGTTCCCTCGGGAAGGCGTTTTTGTTTTCGATGATGCCGTTTTGACACGCGGCGTCTGAACGCCTGCTGAGACGCCGGTTCATCGGCCGTTCATCCGCGGGGGTGGTCACGCGGACGTGAGGCGGAAGAGGAGGTGCCGGCCTTGACCGCGGCGATGTCCTTCCCAAATTGTTGAGGCATTCCCGATGCACGACCGGCCGAGGGCCGGCAAGACGTTCCGAAATCCCTTTGCGCCGATCCGGCAAACCTTCTTAAAGGAAACATTCATGGCCGCACCGATCGAACTCTATTACTGGCCGACACCCAACGGCTGGAAGATCTCCATCATGCTCGAGGAACTCGGCGTGCCTTACGAGGTCCGCTATGTCGACATCGGCAAGGGCGAGCAGTTCGCGCCCGACTTCCTGAAGATTTCCCCGAACAACCGCATGCCGGCGATCATCGATCCCGACGGTCCGGGCGGCACGCCGATCTCGGTCTTCGAGTCGGGCGCCATCCTGCAGTATCTCGGCCGCAAATACGGCAAGTTCTACCCGACCGACGAGCGCGCCCGCGTCGAGGTGGAGCAATGGCTGTTCTGGCAGGTCGGCGGTCTGGGCCCGATGGCAGGCCAGGCCCATCACTTCCGCCAATATGCGCCGGAGAAGATCGAATACGGCATCAACCGCTATACCAACGAGGTGAACCGCCTCTACGGCGTGATGAACAAGCGGCTTGCCGACCGCGAGTTTCTGGCCGGCGACTACTCGATCGCCGACATGGCCTCGATCGGCTGGGTCGTGCCGCACAAGAACCAGGGCCAGGACCTCGACGACTTCCCGAACCTGAAGCGCTGGTTCGAGACGTTGATGGCCCGTCCCGCCGTCGAACGCGGCATTGCGGTCGGCCAGGAGAAGCGCCGCAACGTCGCGACCGACGAAGAGGCGAAGAAGGTGCTCTTCAACCAGACGGCTCGCTGACCGTCCCCTTCTGAAAACGACAAAAGAGAGGCCCGGAGGTCACGAGGACCGCCGGGCCGTCTTGCTTCGCGCCGGGTGCGCTCAGAGCCGCGACCAGGTCTGTGTCTTGCAGAACACCGACATGACGCAACCCTTCATCTTCAGCGCGTTGCCGGAGACGGTGCCGTAACCCGAATAGGTCTTGTCCGTTTCCGGATCGGTGATCTCGCCCTTGTAGCTCTCGCCGTTGCCGTTCATCTTGCCGATCTGCTTGCCGGCGAACTTGCCGCTCTTCAGCGTGACGCAGAAGGCGCCGCCGCAGGGCGCGATCTGCGCCGTGGAGCCGCTCGCCGTCTTCCAGTTGCCTTCGATCGGCTCGGCGGCCTGCGCCGAAACGGCTCCGAACGCCAGCGCCATCGCCAGTATGATTTTCCGCATGTAACTCTTCCTCCCGAAATGATGCCCCAAGGCGGTGCGGACGGCCCGGCCTTCGCGAGGACAGGGGACGCTCGACCCTTCCTCGCCCACACCGGGCCGTCTCGACGTGAAAAATTATCTTACGCAAACGTAAAGGTAAATAGGCCTCTCCGCGCAAAATCTCGGGGGTCGGCGCGGCGTCCTTGCCGCGTCTTGCCGCGTGAGGATGCTGAGGACAATGGGTTTCGTGGTTAGCATTCGGTTGACGGCGAGATCTGAACGGAAGGTTAAAGGCGCGCGGAATTCCTTAATTTCCAGAGCTTCCGATGCTTAACGAAAACCCAATTTTACGAAGCATTTGTACTTTGTTTTCAGCAAATTAAGCATGGCTTTTAAGCGCCCGTTGAAGGCCCTGTGGCATAGTGGAGCCATCAAACGAGCAGGGAAACTGCCGCTCCGGAAGCCTCCGAAAAACGCCGCAGAAAGACGGCCGGGAGGCGGACGGAAACCCCTCAAGGGGAAGACAGGGAAAGAAAAGAAACAACAGGCAAGACAGGGACAAAACCGATGGCACGCTCAGACATGCAGACTTCCGAAACGACCTTCGCGGCCGGCGACCTGCGCCCCGAAGCGCTCTGCGACATGGGGCTCATGTATGCGACGGGCCGCGGTTGCGATCCTGACTTCGTCTCGGCCCACAAGTGGCTGAACATCGCGGCGATCCGCGGCTGCGACCGCGCCGCCGAGCTCCGGGCCGATCTTGCCCGCTCGATGAGCAAGGCCGACCTCGCCACGGCCCTTCGCGAAGCCCGCGAATGGATGACGATGCACTGAGCGGCAGCAATTCTCCCCCGGCACCCGCCGGGGACCTGAGACACGACCCTGGGGGAAACGGGGGTACGTGGGAGGGTTTCGGAAACGGAATCCGAATGACGAAAGGGCCGCGACCGGCAAGCCGGCGCGGCCCTTTTCGTTTCTCCGGGAAAGCCTCGGCCGCTCAGAGCGTTTTCAGTACCTTCGGCAGGCTTTCCTCGAAGAGATCGAGGTCGGCGGCAAGGCCCGCGCTCACGCGGATGCACCTGTTGAGCGGCGCCACACCCGGCATGCGGATGAAGACACCGTGCTCCATCAGCCCGTCCACGATGGCACGCGCGCGGATGCCGTCGCCGCCGCAGTCGATCGCGACGAAGTTCGTCGCCGACGGCAGCGGATCGAGCCCGTTCGCCCGCGCGATCGCGCTGATACGATCGCGGGCGGCGGAGACGCGCCCGAGCACCTCGGCAAGATAGGCCTGATCGGCAAGGGCGGCGAGCGCCGCCTCGGTCGAGAGACGCGCCATGCCGAAATGATTGCGGATCTTGTCGAAGGCCGAAACGGTGCCGGGCGTGCCGATCGCATAGCCGACGCGGGCACCGGCCAGCCCGTAGGCCTTCGAGAAGGTGCGGGTGCGGATGACGTTCGGCAAGTCGATGAGGTCGGCGATCGGCGGCGTGGAGCCCGCGGGTGCCGTCTCGCAATAGGCCTCGTCCAGCACCAGCAGCGTCGTTTCCGGCAGGGCGCGGGCAAAGGCGGTGATGCTCGCCGCATCCCACCAGCTTCCCATCGGATTGTCGGGATTGGCGAAATAGACGAGCGGCGCGTTCTCCCGCTTTACCGCCGCGAGCAGGCCGTCGAGATCCTCGCGGTCGTCGACATAAGGCACCGTGACCAGCCGGCCGCCGAAACCGTTGACGTGGAAGTTGAAGGTCGGATAGCCGCCGAGCGAGGTCACGACCGGCATTCCGGGCTCGATGACGAGCCGCACGATCAGCCCGAGCAGGCTGTCGACGCCTTCGCCGACCGCGATGTTCGCCGGCGCCGTGCCGAGATGGGTGGCAAGCGCCGCCTTCAGGGCGTGGTTTTCCGGGTCGTTGTATTTCCAGATTTCTCCGGATCTGGCGGCGATGGCCGCAAGCACCGAGGGTGCCGGGCCGAATCCGCTTTCATTGGCGCCGATGCGGGCGAGCACAGGCCGCCCGCGCTGGCGCTCGATGGCTTCCGGGCCGACGAAGGGAACGGTGGAGGGCAGGGCGCTGATCAGCGGCGTGAAGCGCGAGAAGGCGGTCATTCGGCAAATTTCCCGGCGAGTTGCGAAACGCCGGTACAATAGGAACAACGGCGGCGGACGCAAGGCCGGATTGCCGGCCTTCGGTTCACCGGCGCTCTGCCCGTTCCATTTTCTCGCCGATCATGAAATCGGCGCGCACGATCCGGTGCAGCGTGTTTTCCGGCAGAGCCATGATGAACCTCACGCCGACCCGGCTGCCATTGCGGTAGACCTCGGCGCAGCCGATGCGCTCGGAAATCCCGAGGACCTGCAGGTAATAGTGTTCCGGCAGGCCGATGGTGGTCGAGACATGGATGCCTGCACCGCCCTGCGAGATGTCGACGATCTCGCAGTGACGCATGGTGATGCCGGAAAGGCCGCGGTTCACCGCGACGATGCGGGCCGGGCGCTTCACGTAGAAGCGCTCCCATCGCCGTTCGTACATTTCCGATTGCACCTTCGCCAGATGCGTCGCGCGCAGCATGCTCACGTCCCAAAACCCCCGAAAGATGGCGCCTTTTGTCGAGGCTGCAGCAAAACCGTTGTCTTGCGGTCAACGGAATCCATCGCTTTTTAGCGAAATGGCATTTTGCCGGGTTTCCGGGGATCAGGACGTCGCCCGGAGCGTTATTATTTGATCACAATCAATGTTGCGAGGTTCCGACCGGCCTAACTTTCGAAAGAACGGACACCCTTGTCGCCGCGTGCGCGAGGGCGATACCGGGGCAGGTATATTCGCGCTTGCTTGAACAGGCCGGACGACATGCCTACAATCACGAAAAGGGGCGAACGGCCCCGCAACCAAGGAGGCAGACATGAGCCGGATCGTAATTGGTCGGAAGGCCTGGGTGGTGGTATGCGACGGCGGCAAGGCGCTGTTCCTGCGCAATGACGGCGATGCCGATCTCGTCAACCTGACGGTCGCCGATCACATGGGCCAGCATGTCGAGGCGACCCGGGATCTCGGCGTCGACCAGCCGGGCCGCGCCTTCTCCTCGGCAGGAGCGCGGCGCAGCAGCATGGGGGAAACCGACTGGCACGACCAGGCCGAGACGGCTTTCCTGAAGGACATCGCCGCAAAGGTCTCCGAGTTGGTCGAGGCACATGAGATCACGGCGCTCATCCTCGTCGCGCCGCCGAGGGCGCTCGGCGTTCTGCGCGACGCGCTGGACGGGCTGCCGGAGGGTGTCATCCGCGCCGAGGTGGCCAAGGACATGGTGAAGGAGACGGTTCCGGAGATCGAGAAGCACCTCGCGTCACTTGCTTGACCGCGGGCGCGGCGACAAGAAAAAAGAACGCCTCCGGTCTTGCGGGCCGGAGGCGTTTTCGTTGGGTGGCAGAGGCGTTTCCTAGAGTTCGAACGAGAGCCGCACCACGTGGTGCAGGAATTCCGGATCGATCAGCATGTTGAAGCCGACGGTCACCTTCTCTTCCTCACGGCGGATGAAGGTGCAGCCGATCTCGTCATGAATGCCGAGGATTTCGAGGAAGAAGTGGTTGGGCAGCATCACATGCGGGCTGAGCTCGATCTCGGCACCGTAGAGCGAGATCGTCCTGACGAGGCAGCGCAGCGAGTTCTTGGTGCTCAGGTGACGGCCGACGAAGACGATCTTGCCGGGCCGGTCGACCGAGTATTTCTCGTAGACCTGGTCCTGCGGAATATCCCTTTTGGCGTCCGGTGTGATCCTCAGAGGCATTTCACCCTCCCTGAATTGACGTCATGTCGACAATCTAGCGAAAGATTACTGACGTTTTCTCAACGCCGCCGCTCAATTTTTCCCGCTTCGGGGCGTCCGCCCACGTCTGTCCCCGTGGCGCTCCTTGACAGACCGGCGCCGGCACCCCATTAAAAGGGCCGGTTGAGGCGCCGGCCGCTCGCGGGTGAAAACCTTTGGTGAAGTCCTCCCTCGTTCATGGAAAGCCCATCACGTGCATGCGTCATGGGGCAATGCGAGCCCCTCTTTAAGAATACGCGTGCGACGGAAGAAGGAGGCTGCCATGACCATGGCCCATCTGACCATTGACGATTTGAAATCCCAGGCCCGCCGGCTGCGCGAGGCGATGTCCGCGGCGGGAACCCCGCTCACCCACAGCGCCGCGCTCGAGCTCGTCGCGAAGAGCCACGGCGCGCGCGACTGGAACACGCTGTCCGCACTTGCCGCCAGGACCGACAACGTACCGGCTCCGCCGGCCACCGTCGGCGCGGTCGTGACCGGCGAGTATCTCGGCCAGCGATTCCGCGGCAAGGTGCTCGCGCTGCGCAAGCTCTCGAACAGCGACTACCACGCGATCACGCTGCATTTCGACGAACCGGTCGACATCGTGACCTTCGACAGCTTCTCGGCCTTTCGCCAGCGCGTCAGCGGCACGATCGACGGGCGAGGGGTATCCCCCCAACGCACCTCGAACGGTCGCCCGCACATCGTGCTCGACGCATAGCGCCGGTCGGTTCCCCCATCCAGTTCAAAGACGCGGTCCGGAACGGCTTCATTGCCGGTCCGGCACCCGTTGTCAGGATTCGTCATGACATCCCAATCCCCTGGTAATCCCTATCTCGCCGGAAGCATTCCCCGGCTCTTCCTGCGCACGGCCACGCCGATCGTGGCCATCATGCTTTTGAACGGCCTCTACGTGATCGTCGACGCCTGGTTCCTCGGCGCCTATGTGGGCGCTGCTGCACTTTCCGCGGTCACGCTCCTCTTTCCCGCGCTGATGGCCATGCTGGCATTGCAGGCGCTCGTCGCCTCCGGCATGGCGAGCATTCTCGCCCGGCGCCTCGGTGCGGGAGAAGCGGCGGGTGCGCTGTCTGTTGTCGCCTCGGCTCGCCGGCTGGCACTCGCGATAGCGGCCCTTCTCAACCTCTTCTACTGGACCGTCGGCCGGGCTCTCATCCCTCTCGCGGCCGGTGGCGACGGCGAGGTGGCGATGCTCGCCGAGGCCTTCATGGCGGTCGCCGTGGTGGCCCAGCCCGCGGCCATGTTCCTCGCCGTCGAGATCGACTGGCTGCGTTGCGAGGGGAGGATCGCAACCATGACCCGCATCACGGTCGCCGCAGCACTCCTCAACATTCTCCTCAACTGGCTGATGATCGCGGTGCTCGGTCTGGGAGCGGCGGGCTCGGCGCTGAGTTCCGCCACCGCCCAGGCGGCATGCCTCGCCGCCGTCCTCACATGGCGCAGGCGTCACGCGGCAGGCGAGGCGATGGAGAGCGGACGGCCGAGCCTCGGTGACATGCGCGGCATTCTCGCCCTCGGTGCGCCGGCAAGTCTCGGCTTTCTCGGCATTTCGCTCGCCTCGGCGGCGATCATCGTCAATCTCGCGCGGTGGCAGACGGTGCACTACGTCGAGACCGTGGCCGCCTACGGCATCGTCACCCGCATCCTCTCCTTCGCCTACTTGCCGCTGATGGGGCTGGGCCTCGCCTTCCAGACGATCTGCGGCAACAATCTCGGCGCAGGAGAGCGTCGGCGGGTGGCCGAGAGCCTCGCGATCGCTGTCGTCTCGGCCTTTTTCTACTGCCTCGCCGTCGAAGCGCTCGTCGTGCTGGCGGCCGGGCCGATCGGCCGGGCGTTTTCCGGCGATGCGCTGGTGGCGGCCGAGTTCGTCCGGATCATCCCGTGGATGCTCGCGGTCTATGTCCTGTTCGGTCCGGTGATGATGCTCGGCGCCTACTTCCAGGCGATCGGCGATGCGGGGCGGGCGGCCCTGTTCGGACTGGCGCGGCCGTATCTGCTCTCGATCCCGCTCACCTTCCTTCTGCCGTTCTTCTTCGGCGAGGCGGGCATCTGGCGGGTCGCGCTCTTTGCGGAGACGGGTATGCTGGCGCTGACGGCGCTGGTGATGACGCACGGCCGGCGCCGCGGCCTGCCTTACGGCCTGCTGCCGCGCTGAGCGGCGGAGGTCGCGGCGTAAGGCATTGACACGGCGCGCGAAGTCACCGCAAGGTTCGCCCATGCCGATGCCCGAAGAACTCGCCGACTGCCTCGTCCTCAATACGGTTTCCGCGGCGCGGTCGCTGCTGCGCCGCTATGACGCCAGGCTGAAGCCCTTCGGCGTCACGGTGCAGCAGTTCTCGCTTCTCGGGGCAATCCGCTCCCATCCGGAGGAGCCGGTGGCCTCGCTGGCACAGCGCATCTCGCTCGACCGCACCAGCCTGACCCGCAATCTGGACCTCCTCGAACGCAAGGGGCTCGTCCGCCGTCTGTCCGGCCCCTCCGGCAACGCCAGGTTCTGTACGCTGACGGAGGAGGGCGACGCATTGCTCGACCAACTCGTCGTCGAGTGGCGCAAGGCCCAGCCCGGCCTGCTGACCGGCCTTTCCGCCGACGAGGTCGCCACCTATCTCAAGGTCGCGCGCCATCTGGCACGATGAGACACGGTCCGGCCGGCAAGTTGCCGCTTGTATGGTGTATATGCACAGTGTAAATGCACGAGCACAGGACGCTACAAGCAGGAGATCGCGAATGCATGAACCAATCGTCATAACGGGCCTCGGTGCCGTCTCGCCCCTGGGCGCCGGCGTCGATGCCACCTGGAGCCGGTTGCTCGCCGGCGAGAGCGGCATTCGCACCAATACGCGCTTCGACACCGAAGGCTGGAAATGCCGGATTGCCGGTCTGGTGCCGAGCCATACGGACGACCCGCAGGGTTTCGATCCCGAGGCGGCGATGGATCCGAGGGAACTCCGCCGCAGCGACCTCTTCATTCACTACGCCATGGCGGCGGCAAAGGAGGCGCTGGACCAGGCCGGCTGGCATCCGGAAGACCCGGCGGACGGCATGCGCACGGCGACCATCATCGGCACCGGCGTCGGCGGTGTGCCTGCGATCACCGCGGCGACGGAACTGATCCGCACCTCCGGCACGCGGCGCCTTTCTCCCTTCGTCGTTCCCTCCTTTCTGCCCAATCTCGCGACCGGGCAGGTTTCCATCCGCTTCGGCTTTCATGGTCCGTCAGGAGCCCCGGTTACCGCCTGCGCCGCCTCCGCGCAGGCGATCGGCGATGCCATGCGCCTGATCCGCAGCGGCGAGGCCGACATTGCACTCTGCGGCGGCACGGAAGCCTGCGTGGACCCGGTTGCGATCGGCGGCTTTACCGCGGCAAAGGCGCTCTCCTTCGGCTTCAACGACGAACCGCGTCGCGCCTCCCGTCCGTTCGATGCGCATCATGACGGCTTCGTCCTGTCCGAGGGTGCGGCCATGCTGGTGATCGAGCGGCTCGGCCATGCCGAGGCGCGCGGCGCCCGTCCGCTGGCGGTGTTGTCCGGTTACGGCACCACCACCGACGCCCATCACGTTACGGCGGGTTGGCCCGACGGGCGCGAGGCGGCCCGGGCGATGGCGCTGGCACTTGCCGCGGCAGGGCTCGCACCGGAGAAGATCGGCTACGTCAACGCGCACGCGACATCGACGCCGGTCGGCGATGCGGCGGAACTGGCAGCCCTGGAAAGGGTCTTCGGATCGCGTGGCGGCGGCGTTCCCGTCAGCTCGACCAAATCGGCGACAGGGCACATGCTCGGAGCGGCCGGCGCGATCGAGGCGGTCTTCTCGATCCTCGCGATCCGCGACGGCTTGCTGCCGGCCGGCCTCAATATCGAGGAGCCGGCGCCCGAGGCGGAGGGTTTCAACCTGCTGACCGGCAAGGCGTCGCCGGTTCGGGTCGACCATGTCCTGTCGAACGCCTTCGGCTTCGGCGGGGTGAATGCCGCCCTGGTGTTCAGCCGCTTTGCATGACGCTCAAAGAAGAAGCCGCGCCGGTCGCCCGGCACGGCTTCTCTTGGGTCGGGACTGTCGCCGAGGCTTACTGGAATGCCTGCAGGCCGGTCTGGGCGCGGCCGAGGATCAGCGCATGGATGTCGTGCGTGCCCTCGTAGGTGTTGACGGCTTCCAGGTTCATGACGTGACGGATGACGCCGTATTCGTCCGAAACGCCGTTGCCGCCGTGCATGTCGCGGGCGATGCGGGCAATGTCGAGCGCCTTGCCGCAATTGTTGCGCTTCATCATCGAGATGAGTTCGGCGGGTGCGCGATGCTCGTCGAAGAGCCGTCCGAGGCGCAGCACGCCCTGAAGCCCGAGCGCGATCTCGGTCTCCATGTCGGCGAGCTTCTTCTGGACGAGCTGGGTGGCGGCGAGCGGCTTGCCGAACTGCTTGCGGTCGAGCGTATACTGCCGCGCCGCATGCCAGCAGAATTCGGCGGCACCCAGCGCGCCCCAGGCGATGCCGTAGCGGGCGCGATTGAGGCAGCCGAAAGGGCCGGCGAGACCCGCGACATGCGGCAGCAGGTTTTCGTCGGGAACGAAGACCTCGTCCATCTGGATCATGCCGGTGACGGAGGCGCGCAGCGAGAACTTGCCTTCGATCTTCGGCGTTTCGAAGCCCTTCATCCCGCGTTCGAGGATGAAGCCCTTGATCTTGCCGTCATGGGCATCGGACTTCGCCCACACCACCGCGACGTCGGCGATCGGCGAATTGGTGATCCAGTTCTTGGCGCCGGAGACGAGATAGCCGCCCTCGACCTTCTTCGCTCGGGTGATCATCGAGCCCGGATCGGAGCCGTGGTCGGGTTCGGTGAGGCCGAAGCAACCGACCCATTCGCCGCTTGCGAGCTTCGGCAGATATTTGGCGCGCTGTTCGTCGGTGCCGAAGGCGAAGATCGGGTGCATGACGAGCGACGACTGTACCGACATGGCGGAGCGATAGCCCGAATCGACGCGCTCGACCTCGCGGGCGACGAGGCCGTAGGAGACGTAATTGGCGCCGACGCCGCCGAATTCTTCCGGAATGGTCGGACCGAGGAGACCCAGTTCACCCATCTCGGTCATGATCTCGCGATGGAAGATCTCGTGGCGGTTGGCCTCGGTCACCCGGCTGGCCAGTTTGTCCTGGCAGTAGGCGCGGGCGGTGTCGCGGATCATGCGCTCTTCGTCGGTCAACTGCTCCTCGAGGAGGAAGGGGTCGTCCCAGACGAAGGCGGCCATCTTGGCGCGTGCCTGTTCCGGAGTTGCTGGATGGTGGTCTGTCATGTCGCCGTCCCTGCATGAATTCAACGGATTTTGGCCTATTGCTACATCACCTTTCATGGAAGGAAAAGCCTTAAATTTGCGGCGATTAGCCAAAATCGTTTGAATTTTACGAGCGCATGACGTCATTCCGTGGCGGAATGAGTTGGATCAATCCCTTGAGATGAAACGAAAAAGGCCCGACACCTCTTGCGAGGTGCCGGGCCTTCGCTTCATCCCTGGTGGATCAGAGATAGAAATCGCTCGTATACATGCGGGTCAATCCCGAGACACCGACCTGGAAGTCGGCGACACCGTCCCCGTTCACGTCGCCGGAGAGCACGCCGCCGGAGAACCGCAATTCGCCCTCGGTGTGGCTGAAGGCGGCCGTGCCGATGAAGTCGAAGGTCTGGTTGCCGGTGTGGTGGGTGTCGGCGTCGAGCGCGCGCAGGTCGATCTTGTCGCTTTCGCTGTGATAGAAGTCGGTGATGACGTCGCGATAGGTGCCGACGCGGCTGTCGGTCAGCTTGGTGAAGTGGAAGATGTCGGCACCTGTGCCGCCGGTCATCACGTCGCGGCCGGCATCACCGTAGAGCCGGTCGTTGCCCGAGCCGCCGTAGATGCGGTCGTTGCCGTTGCCACCGAGCAGGATGTCGTTGCCACCGTAGCCGTTCAGAAGGTCGTTGCCGTTGTCGCCCCAAAGGGTGTTGGCGACGCTCGAGCCGAGGATCGTGTCGGCATAACCGGTGCCGACGGCGTTCTCGATGCTGATCAGCGTTTCCGTTTCATAGCCGGTGGCCGTGGCATATCCGTTGCCGAGATCGATCTTGATGCCGTAGCCCCTGAGGTCGGCGTCTCCGTCCTGGATCTTGTAGCTGATCAGGTCGGTGCCGGTGCCGCCGTGGAAGGTGTTCTCCCAGCCGACGGAGTAGAAGCGGTCGTTGCCGGCCTCGCCGTTATAGATGCTCTGGTAGGTGTAGACCTGGATCGCGTCATTGCCGTCGCCGGCGTTCACCTGGTCGACGTAATCCGCCGCAGTCGAGAAGCCGGTGCCGAGATAGACGTCGTCGCCCGTGCCGAGATAGATGCGGTTGCCGCCCTCGAAGGTGTTCTCGACGCGGTCGTTGCCGCTACCGGCGTTCACATAATTGAAGCCGCCATAGTTGCCGCCCAGGTTCAGGTAGATCCGGTCGTTGCCGCCATAGGCGTAGATGTTCACGTAAGGGTAGCCGTCCTGGTAGATGAGGTCGTTGTAGCTCGTGCCGTAGATGTTGGTTGCCATCGGGATATCCTCCTGGATGCGGGCTTGGCCGGGATAGTCGCCCCGCGTGGCTGAATGCAGGCTGAACGGCGGAATTGTCGTGGCACGGCCGCTGCTTGCTTGACGGCCCTGCGGCTTTGGCGGTACCCCTTGAAACCATTCCTTCTGCCGGCGCGCCGGCGACCTTCCACGCCATTTTTCGGATTTTGCAGGAGAGCAACGTGACGGGCAGACTGGTCATCGTCGGGGCAGGTCAGGCAGGATTTGCCGTCGCCGCCAAGCTCCGGAGCCTGAAGGACATGCGGCCGATCACCATTCTCGGCGCCGAGGATTGCCTTCCCTACCAGCGCCCGCCGCTTTCCAAGAAATACCTGCTCGGCGAGATGACCTTCGACAGGCTGCTGTTCCGTCCCGAAAACTGGTTCGCCGAGAACGCGGTCGAGATCCGGCTTTCGACGCCGGTCGAGGAGATCGTCCGCGACGAGAAGGTTGTTCGTCTCTTCGACGGAAGCACGATCGCCTACGAGACGCTGGTGCTGGCGACCGGCGCGACGCCGCGACGGCTGCCGGCGGCGATCGGCGGCGATCTCGACGGCGTTTATACCGTTCGTGACCGCAAGGATGCGGACATGATGGCCGGAGAGATGAAAGAGGGGCGCCGGCTTCTCATCATCGGCGGCGGCTATATCGGCCTCGAGGCGGCGGCCGTCGCCCGCAAGCTCGGCGTCGAGGTCACGCTGATCGAAATGGCCGACCGCATCCTGCAGCGCGTCGCCGCGAAGGAGTCCGCAGACGCCATGCGCGCCATCCATCGGAAGAACGGCGTCGACATCCGCGAAAAGACCGGCCTCGTTCGCCTGATCGGCGACGCGGGCAGGGTCAAGGGGGCCGAACTCTCCGATGGATCGGTGCTCGACGTCGATTTCGTGATCGTCGGCATCGGCGTGACGCCGAACGACCGGCTGGCCGTCGATGCCGGTCTCGATACGGCTGGCGGCATCGTCGTCGATGCGTTCGCCCGCACCTCCGATCCGTCGATCTATGCGGCGGGCGACTGTACCGTCTTCACCTGGAAGGGCGCGCCGGTGCGGCTCGAATCGGTGCAAAACGCCGTCGACCAGGCGGAGGCGGCCGCCGCCGTCATCGCCGGCGGTTCCGATCCCTACGATCCGAAGCCGTGGTTCTGGTCGGACCAGTATGACGTCAAGCTGCAGATCGCCGGCTTCAATATGGGCTATGACGAAACCGTGGTGCGGCCCGGTGCTCGCGAGGAGAGCCTCTCCGTCTGGTATTATAAAGAGAGGCAGTTGATCGCGGTCGACGCGATCAACGACGCCAAGGCCTATGTGACCGGCAAGAAGCTGCTGGAACTCGGCCGAAACGCCGACAAGGCGGCGGTCGCCGATCCCGCCTTCGATCTCAAGACGCTGCTTTCCTGAGAGGAACCGATGGCCGTCCGTGAAAACCTGTTCAAGAAGGCAATCCGCGAAGGCCGGCCGCAGATCGGCCTCTGGCTCGACATGGCCGATGCGCTCGCCGCCGAGATCGCCGGCCATGCCGGGTTCGACTGGCTGGTGATCGACGGCGAGCACGGCCCGAACGACCTGCGCAGCATTCTCGCCCAGCTTCAGGCGCTCTCGTCATCCTCCGCCGAGCCGGTGGTGCGCGCGCCGGTCGGCGAGACATGGATGATCAAGCAGTTGCTCGACATCGGGGCGCGGACCCTGCTGATCCCGATGGTCGATTCGGCCGAACAGGCGCGGGAACTGGTGCGCGCCGTTCGCTATCCGCCGCATGGCGTGCGCGGCGTCGGGGCGGCCGTTGCCCGCGCCTCGGCCTTCAACACCATTCCCGACTATGCCGACACGGCATCCGACGGCATCTGTCTTCTCGTCCAGGCGGAAAGCCGGGCGGCGATTGCGGATCTTGAAAACATCGCCGCCGTGGACGGGGTCGACGGCGTCTTCATCGGGCCGGCCGATCTCGCCGCCGACATGGGCTTCCTCGGCCGGATGGACGCGCCGGAGGTGCAGTCGGTGATCGAAAACGCGATCGCCACCATCGTGAAGGCCGGCAAGGCCGTCGGGATCCTGACCTTCAGCGAGGAGCTCAACCGCCGCTACCTCGCACTCGGCGCGAGCTTCGTCGCCGTCGGCGCCGATGTCACCGAATTCTCGGGCGCACTGCGCGGCCTGCGGTCGCGCTATCGCGACGGTGAAGGCGCGAACGCTGCCGAATCGCCTCGGCCGGGTTACTGACGCAGCGAACGAAGGCCGCGACAGGAAGCCGGGCGGCGCGGAACCGCGATCTCATGCACCTTTGCGGTGCGCTTTTCGGGATATCTGCGAGTTTGGAAAAAAGGCGCGCCCTGACGGGCTGAGGACGACGCTGCGGAAGGGATTTCCGCGGCGATCACTTGCCGGAAGCCGCGCGCTCCAGGATCGGAACGCACATGTCGAGGTCATGCGAGGCGAGGTGCGCATAGCGCATGGTCATCTGCAGGGTCTGGTGGCCGAGCCACATCTGGACGCGGCGGATGTCGATGCCGCCCTGCACGAGGCGCGAGGCGCAGGTGTGGCGCAGGATGTGCGGAACGACGTCCTTGTCGTCGCCGAGGCCGATCGCATCCTTCGCCTGATGCCAGGCGATGCGGAAGCGCTGCTGGTCGATGTCACTGAACGGACCCGGCTTGCGCTTGTCCGAGGCGGCGATCGCCTTCGCGGCGCGATGGGTGAGGGGGACCGAGCGGCTGCGCCCGGACTTGGTGACCCAGAAGGTGACGCGGCTTTCGGTGATGTCGCCCCAACGCAGGTCGAGGCCTTCGCTCAGGCGCGCACCGGTATCGACCAGGAAGACGCAGAAGCGTTGGTAGAGTTCGGAATGTGCCCGGATTTCGTTGAACAGAGCAATTTCCTCGTCTCCGTCGAGGAAACGGATGCGTCCGGCTTTTTCTTTCTGCCGCTTGAACTCCGGCAGACTGTGTATGTCGCCCATCTTGTACGCCTTTCGCAGTAGCTTGCTTAAGGCCGCCATCTTGCGGTTGATGGTGGCATTGCTGTTACCGCGCTTGCGCAACTTACCAATCAGTTGGTCGAGCATTTCCTGGGAGAAGGAGGAAAAGCTCGGATTATCCAGAAGATCGTGAAGCTCACTAATGAAATTGGTGACATTGTATTTATGGCTGCCGTTGAGCCAGAGGAGGTCGCCGTACTTGCCGAACATGGCCCGCAGCGAGGTCTCCTTCACCTCCATCGGCGTATTGAGGCGATACTGGTAGTGAACAAGATAGGACGGCAGCTCGACCTGCTGATCGAAATCCAGTGTCTTCGTCTCTGCCTTGCTCACGCGCAAATCCCTCAAAAATACGCAAAAAACCTCGTCCCGCAAAAAGCGCGGGCTCATAAAGCTATGCCTAAAATTTATCTTCAACAACCATGCAAATGCGCGGGGTACTCATTCCATGCCAATGCAGACTGTGAACTTATCAAGACCTCCTTCTCTCTTTCGGATATGATCTCGGACGCCGAAATCGCTGTGAACAAAGGAAAGATCTTCAAACCCGACGCCTCCCACGACCGGGAAAGGTCCGGCTCGAAAGCCGGACCTCAATTTCACGTGATCGCCTGACGATCAGAACGAACGCTGCAGGCGGAAGAAGCCTTCCCATGCACCGTCGTCGCCAGCGAGATCCGAGTCGCCGTACTGGACGGAGACCTTGGCGTCGAGGCCGGTGGCGATCGCGTAGTCGAGGGTTGCACCAACCTTCCAGGCGTCGACGTCGACGAAGCCGACATCCCACCAGTACTGAGCACCCGGGGTCAGGGTCAGCTTGTCGGTGAGCTTGGCAGCGTACGAAGCAGCAACGGTCCATTCCGAAGCGTCGTAGTACTGGTTGACGCCGGTCGAGTAGATGGCGGCAACGCCGAGCGTGCCCGGGCCGACTTCGGCTTCTACGATACCGCGGATAGCGCCGTCTTCGCGAGCGAAGTCGTAAGCGCCGAGCAGGTAGGCGGTAACCGGACCGAAGGTGGCCGAAACCTGGCCTTCGATGCCGACGCCGTCGTTTTCGAAGAGGGCCGAAGCGGGCAGTTCGTCAACGAAGATGCCGACCTTGAAGGCGTCAGCAGCGTATTCGTAACCGATCGCGTTGATCAGGTTCGAACCGAGTTCGTCGGTTTCACCATTGAGACCGGAATCCCAGTAGTTGTACATGTAGCCGACCTTGAAGCCGCCGACAGTGATGTAGGCTTCGTCGAGTTCAAAGGCAGTGTTTTCGTAGTCTTCATCGCCCCAGGACTTGAACGCGAAGTAGGACCCGATGGTTCCGACTTCCGAGTCGTTCTTGGTTTCGACGGAGAGGTAGCCACGCGTAGCGGCATCCCAGAAGTCTTCGTCGGTGTTGTTGTCGTAGCCCCAGTCGAGCTGAGCACGGACGTAACCACCGATCTTGAGGCAGGTTTCGGTGCCTGGGATGTAGAAGTAGCCGGTGCCGAAAGCGTCGCAAACGCGAACGTATTCCATCGGCTCGGGCTCGGCAGCAACGATAGCGTCGGCAGCCTGAGCGCCGGAAACTACTGCGAGAGCAGCAGCGGAGCCGAGAAGAAGGCTCTTGATGTTCATATTGACCTCCAGTCAAGTTTCGTATGGGTCTGGGTTCTTTGGCTGAAGGACAGCATTCCCTGCCCCATCCCCGTCGGTTTCAGAAGACGGACGATCCACCGCCTCGCTTCCGAGATTGAAAATACAAAACGCGACCGGTCATGCAATCACCAAACAGCCGAAAGGAAGATATCGCACCCCCCTTCCCAACGGGCTGTTGCCGAAAGGACACAAACGGACCCTCTGAGCCACGTTCTTCTTTACCCTTTGTTAAGAAAGTCCTTTCTTATGCGGCACTTAACGAGGGTTGCCAGCGAGCAATCGCCTGCAATGACCGCAGCGATTCCGCGGTTTTTCACCAGGGAGTAAGAGATGCATCGGACCGAAGAGGAGGTAAGGCTGTGCCAACTTGGCACGCCGACACGCCGGATCGAGGAGCGAAATCGGCTTTCGGCTGCAATTCGCACCGAATCGTCCTCGCACCTGCCTGACCGATTCTCCTCCGGGACAGCTCGCGACGGTCGAAGCCTGCGTAAAATGTGAAATCCGGCGAAAAGGCCTTGCAATCCGACCCTTATGCAAATAATCAGGCCGCACCGGAGAGGTGGCCGAGTGGTCGAAGGCGCTCCCCTGCTAAGGGAGTATACGTCAAAAGCGTATCGAGGGTTCGAATCCCTTCCTCTCCGCCACTTATGTGTGGCATCGCCGCCATCGGCCGACCACCGGTGCGATACTCTCTCCATCATTCACGATTCCATTGATTGAGGCGCCAGCTCGGCACTGCCTGGAGCACTCTTGCGTGGGCCTATCTGCCGTATCGAACGCCATCGAAAATTGCGCCGAAAGACGCCTCTTCCCTCGGCCGAGAAATTGGCAATCAGCTTAAGTGATTGACAAATAACGGAACTATACCGTCGTGAGTGCGGCCTCCCCTTAAAATTGACTGGAGGTCAATATGAACATCAAGAGCCTTCTTCTCGGCTCCGCTGCTGCTCTCGCAGTAGTTTCCGGCGCTCAGGCTGCCGACGCTATCGTTGCTGCCGAGCCCGAGCCGATGGAATACGTTCGCGTTTGCGACGCTTTCGGCACCGGCTACTTCTACATCCCCGGCACCGAAACCTGCCTCAAGATCAGCGGTTCGGTTCGCACTCAGCTTGAGTGGACCTACGACAACAACGTCGACGACGGTGCCTTCAACGCCGAGAGCCGTGGTCTCGTTCAGTTCGACGCCAAGAACGACTCGGAAGTTGGCACGATCAGCTCGACGATCGTCTTCTATGCCTGGGGCCAGGAAGACGGCACGAACGAAGCCTTCCAGCTCGACGAAGCTTCGATCTCCGTCGGCGGCTTCAAGGTCGGTTACTTCTACAACTACTGGGATTCCGGTCTCGCTGGCGAAACCGACGCACTCGGCTCGAACCTGATCAACTCGATCGGTTACGAATACGCCGCTGACGCTTTCAAGGTCGGCGTTTTCGTTGACGAGCTGCACGGTTCGGCTGCCGGCGAAAACGACGGCGTCGGCATCGAAGGCCAGGTTTCGGCCACCTTCGGTCCGGTTACCGCCTACCTGCTCGGTGGTTATGATTTCGCCAACGACGACGGCGCTGTCCGCGCGATCGTAGAAGCTGAAGTCGGCCCGGGCACGCTCGGCGTTGCCGCCGTCTACTCGAGCGGCTACAACCAGTACTACGGCGCTTCCGAGTGGACCGTCGCTGCTTCGTACGCTGCCAAGCTCACCGACAAGCTGACCCTGACCCCCGGTGCCCAGTACTGGTGGAACTACGGCGCCGTTGGCGAAGGCTTCGCCGACGTCGACCGTTGGAAGGCTGGCCTGACCCTCGATTACGCAGTCGCCTCTGGTCTCGACGCCAAGGTTTCGGTTCAGTACACCGACACCGACGAAGCTGGCAACGACGGCCAGTGGGGTGGTTACTTCCGCCTGCAGCGTTCGTTCTAATAGGATCATCTGATCTTATAGGGAAAGCCCGGCCTTCGCGCCGGGCTTTTTCGTTCTCACCCGGGGCGTTTCTGCCCGCGCTCGTGGGTTGAAGGTGAATTAGCCGACGTTTTCCGCGAGAAAGCCGTGGAGGTCTTTCGCCAACTCGGCGAGATGCAGGAGTGGCGCATGGCCCTGGCCGCTCGCCGTCGAGCGCCGCAGGGCAAGGTAGCGCCGGGCCATCTCCTCGATCGTCGCTTCAGACAGCAGCGTCGAATGCTCACCCCGGATCACCATCAGTGGCCGGGCGGCGAAGCCCTCGAACTGCGGCCAGAGGTTCGGCAGCGGTTGGCTGAGATCGGCCGCAATCATCGCCTCGGCGATCGCCGGATCGCAGTCCGCCTCGATGACGCCGTTCTGCTTCCGGTAGATGGCGCGTGCCATCTCCTGCCAGTCGTCCTCGCCGAGCGCCGGGAAATGCGGTCCGTGGACGGCCTGCAGATGGTCTGCTGCCTCGGTGAAGTCAGAAAACGGCACGCTGCCGGCGAGATAAGACTGTATGTGCCGCAGTCCCTCCGCCTCGATGACCGGGCCGATGTCGTTCAGGATGACGGCCGCAAGCAGGTCTGGTTTCAGCGCCGCAAGGATATGGAGGATGAGGCCGCCGCGCGAGGTGCCGATGAAGCCCGCGCGGGCGATGCCGAGCGTCTCGCAAACCGCGATCACGTCGCCGGTTTCGACCGGAACCGTATAGCGGCTCGGGTCCGGATCGCGATCGGATGCGCCGCGCCCGCGCGAATCGATTGTCACCACCTTGAAGGGACGCTCGGGATGGCTTGCCAGCCATCGGGCAAGCGGGGCGAAGTCGCGGCCGTTGCGCGTGAGCCCGGCGAGACAGACAATGGGCGTTCCGCCGATTTCCTCGCCGAAGATGCGCCCCCGCAGCGTCAGCCCGTCCGGAACCGTGACCTCGAATTCCGAGAAACCGCCGCCATCCGCCGCCATGTCATCCTCCCGACCCCGTTTGCAGGACGACCAGACTGTCGCCAGACCGAAAGTTCCACGAAATCACCGGATTGTCGACCGTCTCCGCGCCTGTCAGCCCTCGCGCCCGTAGCGCAGGTCATGGACGATGTCGGCCGTCTGTCCGAGGCGGGTCTTGTAGATCTGGTAGTTCTCCATCACCCGCTGCACGTAGTTGCGCGTCTCGGGGAAGGGAATGCGCTCGATCCAGTCGACGACGTCGTCGATCGGCTTGCCGCGCGGGTCGCCGTAGCGGGCGATCCATTCCGGCACGCGCTTCGGTCCGGCATTGTAGGCGACGAAGGTGAGCACGTAGGAGCCGCCGAAGCGGTCGATCTGCTCGCCGAGATAATGCGCGCCGAGGGTGGCGTTGTATCCGGCGTCGGAGGTGAGCTTTTCCGGCGAATAGGCAAGGCCGTAGCGCCCGGCGACGCCCTTGGCGGTGCCCGGCATCAGTTGCAGGAGCCCGCGGGCGTCCGCCGGTGAGACGGCAGCCGGATTGAAGGCGCTTTCCTGCCGCGCAATCGCGTAAGCCAACGCCTTGCCGGAGCCGGCGATATTGGCGGAACTCGGAATGACGCCGATCGGGAAGGCAAGCGCAGGGACATCGATGCCGCGCGAATAGGCGGTCTTGCCGACCTGCAACGAGAGCTGGTGCCCGACGCTCTTCTCGGCCTTGGCGGCAAGCAGCGCGAGCTCGCCCGGGCTGTCGATCTGCTGGGCGAGTGCCCGGTAGAGGCTTTCCGCCCGCCAGCCGTGACCGGCCGCCTCGAAGCGCGCGATCGCCTGCACCGCCTCGCGATTGGCGAAGGTCCGCCGCTCCCCGGGCGTCGGCTCGGGATAGGGAATTGCAAACCCCGGCGACTTGAGCCGCGCGGCGGCAAGCTGGCCGTAGAAGGTGCTCGGATAGCGCGCGGCCTTCAGGAAGAAGTCCTTCGCATCCGCCTTGCCGCCCGCCTCGGCGGCGCGGCCGAGCCAGTACCAGGCGCGGGAGACCGAAAGCGGCTTCTGCGACACGGTGAGGATCTTGCGGAAATGCGCCGCGGCGGTCTCGGCGTCGCCAAGCCCGCGCAGTGCATACCAGCCGGCATGGAACTCCGCATCGACGACGTCGCTCGATTCGGCCGCCGTATGGCGTGACGCGACGCGGTAGGCGGCCTTGAAATCGCCCTGGTCGGCGAGACCGCGGGCGACGATGCGCTGTTCGTTCCACCATTCGGTGGTGTTGACGAGTGCGGCGGCATCGCGCGGCGCCTTCGCGAGCAGGCTCGCGGCTTCCTCGTACTTGTCCTGCCGGCGGAGATGTTCGATCCGCGCAAAGAGCAGGGCAGGGTCCTTGGCCCAGCGCGCGTCGACCGCCTTGAGGAGTTGCGGAGCCTTCGACGACCGGTTGAGCACGGCCGTCCAGGCGTTGTAGAGCGACTGCGCCTCGCCGAGGGAGGAGAAGCGTTTGGCCTGCGTGACCCGTCCGCGATAGAGGAGATAATCCATCCGCGTCTTGTGGTCGGCGGTGGTGAGGAGCCCGGAAAATTCCTTGAGGATCCTGTCCTCCATCGGTTTGTCGAGCGCCTCGCCGCGCCAGATCGCGCGGAGCGTGCGGGCGGCCGCGGTGCGGTCTCCGGTGGCGAGCTCCGCCCGCGCCAGGATCACCGCGCCCTCCGGCGTCTCCGGCTTCGTCGCGCCGAAGGCGGAAAGCACGGCATCGGCCGGCGGGTTCTCGCGGTAGAGGGCACGTTCGGAATTCGCCCGGAAGGCGGAAAGCCCCGGCCAGCCGTCGAGCTCGCGTTGCGCCGCGGCGATGGCGGAAGACGGAACGCCCGGCAGGCCGGACATGGCGATCGACCAGGTGAGCATATGCCGGTCGAGCGAGGTTTCCATCCGGTCGCGGATGGCGAGCGCCCCGGCGCCGTCCTTGTTGGAAAGCGCGTCGAGCCCCGCCTTCAGCAGCGGATCGGCGACCGGCAGGCGCCCCATCCGCGGGATCGCGCCGGTGATCTCGAAGGTCGGCACCAGGGCCGCCTCGACGGGGCGCATGTCGGGCTTCGACAGCGGGACGGGCACGGTGCCGCCGTCCGGCGGGCCGGCCATGGCGGCAGCGGCCGCCAGCCCGAAACCGAAGGCGGAGGTCAGCAGAAGCGCTCTTTTCATCCCCGTACCCGATGGCAGATGTGGAATATCTCCATTAGCTGCCGAGCATATTAACGAAACCTTACCGCGACGCCAGATTTTCCCGCTTTTACGCCGCCGGAAACTGTCATAAAACCGCGCCCGGTGCGCTTGCCGCGGCCCGGAGGCCGCAATAAGCTGCGCGCGTTCGTAACCGAGGAATGCGGCCGAAGCATGAATGCCGGTCGTGAGGAGTTTTATGCATGTTCCAGGGATCCATTCCTGCTCTCGTGACGCCGTTCACCGAAACCGGTGCGGTCGATGAGGCAGCTTTCGCAGCGCATGTGGAATGGCAGATCGCCGAAGGCTCGACCGGCCTCGTACCGGTCGGCACGACGGGTGAATCGCCGACCCTTTCCCATGCGGAGCACAAACGGGTCGTGGAACTGTGCGTCGAGGCGGCAAGCAAGCGGGTCCCGGTGATCGCCGGCGCCGGCTCCAACAACACGAACGAGGCGATCGAGCTTGCGCAGCACGCCGAAGCCGTCGGCGCCGATGCGCTGCTCGTCGTCACCCCTTATTACAACAAGCCGACGCAGAAGGGCCTCTTCGCCCATTTCGCGGCGGTTGCCGATGCGGTGAAGCTGCCGATCTTCATCTACAACATCCCCGGCCGCTCGGTGATCGACATGAGCCCGGAAACCATGGGCAAGCTCGCCAGGGCGCACAAGAACATCGTCGGCGTGAAGGACGCGACCGGCAAGATCGAGCGCGTCTCCGAGCAGAGGATCACCTGCGGCACGGATTTCATCCAGCTTTCGGGCGAAGACGCGACGGCGCTCGGCTTCAACGCGCACGGCGGCGTCGGCTGCATCTCGGTGACGGCGAACGCCGCCCCGCGCCTCTGTGCCGAGTTCCAGGCGGCAACGCGCGCCGGCGACTACAAGAGGGCGCTCGAATACCAGGACCGGCTGATGCCGCTCCACAAGGCGATCTTCATCGAGCCCGGCCTCTGCGGCGTCAAATACGCGCTCTCGAAGCTCGGCCGCATGAGCCGCACGGTGCGCCTGCCGCTCCTGCCGACGCTCGAACCCGCCACCGAAGCGGCGATCGACGCGGCACTCGCGCATGCGGGGCTGGTGGGGTGAGGGCCGGTGCCTGGAAAGTCTAGAGGTCGGGCCGGCGTGCCCGGCCCGTTGGTGGAGATGAGGTCGCCAAGTCGCTCAGAAGGCTGCCGCCAGCGGTGCGAAAGCGTCCGTCGGACATGCCATCTTGAAATGGCTCTGCGAAGCGTTTGCGAAGGAAGTCGGTCGCACAGCATAATATCTTAACTCGTGGTTCACCCATTTGTATTTCGGGATCGAAAACACCGACTGCCTTGCGATCTTTAATGCCAAATTTACCTGTATGGTGTGTCTTCACTCTACCATTGCGAGAGTTGCGGATGATACCACAGCAGCAAGAACCTCGAGCGACAGCTAACCGTTGGCACATGTGGCCGGACAGGATTTGCGATTCCGCCATCGCTGTTCTGGACAAGGCCGCCGAGCGGAAGCCGATGGACGAGAAGCTGTTACAGGTGGTCGATCGACAGGCACTGAAGCGAGAAATCACGAAAACAGTTGAGCTTATTCAGGCGCTCGAATTGGAGCGCCTCCTGTCCAGGCAATCCTGGTGGTACCGGTTCAGCGGAGCCGAGCTCGAAGAACGGCTGAAGATCGAGGTTGCCTCGCAAAAGGTATCAAAGGCATTCGGCCTGCTTGAACACCTGTCGAGGGATGCAGTACGGCGTATAGAACTTATGCGGGCCGAGCGCGACGGTCTGGTGGCCTCGATTGAGGTGCTCGATAACGCCATTGATTACGCACGCGAACTTCTTGCCGACGGCAAGCGGGATGACGTCTTCCTGCTGGAGAGATTTCGGAGCAAGCTTGCCAACCTCATTACGATACGTGCAGCAAACGAGATGGCGATCCAACAGATCAAGCTTGCTGACGACAGTCTTGTCGCACTGAATGATCGCTTCCGGCAGATATCAACAGTCCTGTTTCCACTGTGGCAGCAACAGTTATTTGCAATTCTAAACAAACCTGGACGGCTATCACGCCGAGATCGAAACGTGGCAGATTTCGCGGCCTGCCATGAGGCTCTAGAACGGTATTTTATCGCCGAGGCACGCTCATGACTCACACGCCAGTTCAGAAACTTTCAACGGAGGGCGGTGTTGGCGGCCGGCCAAGCATTGAGAGCTTGGCTGAAATCATAAATGTTGAATCAATTGCATCGATCCTCGAATTCGGATCGGACGTTGTCAGCAAGACGAATGGCTTGACGGACCAAGTTTTGGAGAGGGCGCAGGCCAGCGACCTCGGCCAGACCGGCGAGCAGCTTTCGAAGATCGTCGTCGCCGCTCAGAAGTTTGAATTCGACGCCTTGGGGAACGCCTGGAGCCGGGTGCCAATTCTTGGCAATCTGTTACGGCAGCTAAATTCCTCTCGCGCAAAAGCCATGGCAAAGTTCGAGAGCGTAAAGTCTCAAGTCGATCACCTTGTTTCTTCCGTTGAGAAGACGGCCGAAACGCTCTCGGCCCGCGACCGGGAATATACCAACATTTACGACAATGTTCGCAGAGAGCACGAATTGCTCGGACTGTATATAGAGGCCCTTCACTGTAGATTGGCAGAAGTGGCGGCAGAGCTGGATATTTGTGGCTCCAGCGCCGATATGATCGGCATTGAAAGGGCTGCGGTGCTTGAGGCATCGCGAAACGCATTGCAGAAGCGAGCTGATGATCTTGAGGTTATCCGGCATTCGGCGCTGCAGACCTTGCCGATGATCAGGATCATTCAATCCAACAATTATGCGCTTGTGGACAAATTCGCCACCATTCGTAGCCTTACACTGCCGGCGTGGAAGCGAGCTTTCATGATGGCCATATCTATTGCTGAACAGAAGGAAGCAAACGATCTGGCCGTGACAATAGACAACGCGACAAATGAACTTCTGCGTCGTAACTCCGAGCTGTTGAAACAGAGTTCGATTGAAATCGCGAAATCCAGCCAAAGGCTCGTGATCGACGTCGAGACCCTCAAGGCCGTTCACAGCAACATCATTTCGACCTTACAGGACGTTCGAAAAGCCCATGAAGATGGCGCGAAGGAGCGGGAAACTGCAATCAAGGATCTTTCAATCCTGCGCAGGGAACTGGCGCACGCAGTCCGCGATGCAGAGAGAAACGCAGCCTGATGGCGTCGAGCTTTGCCGATCTAGGAAAGCGGAGGAGGCTTGAAGCTGCGCTCGTAGACGCGCAAGATGACGCGCTCTCCGTGCGCGAAACAACCATTCGCAAATATAGCGAACTGTTTGCCGGATTTGGGTTGCTTTTGCTCATCGTTGCGCTACTCGTCTGGAACGCTGCAACTCTGGGCGCATTTTCAGACCGGAGCATCATTCAGATTCCGGACGAGCTCCTCCCTTACGTTGCAACCGGCGAGAAACCGTTCAATTTTCGTGCAGATCAGATGCTCGCCCCTTACGGGCAAACCCCGCTGGCAGCCTTTATCTTGTTGCTCACCTTCGGAGCCCTCGTGCGCAAGCGAATCACGCTGACGTGGGTTATCCTGGCAGTTGGGCTGTTTCCCTGGTCGTTTCTCTCGGTCGACATTCCCGGTCTTGGTATCAGCTCTGCCGCTATATTGCTTTACATGTTGTTCGGCGCTGCACGGCGGAAGGACCGCCTCATGATGGCGCTCTGCGCCGCACTCCTGTTCGGCTATCAAGGCGTTTTCGACATTTTTCGCCCAGACGAATCTGTCGTGCACAAAGAAGTAACCGGCGTTAGCTTGGCAAGTCTGATGCGAGCGAAGAATGGGTCATCCAGTTTTGAGGCTTTGAACGTCCCTCCCGCTCTCGCTGCTGCGAAAGCCTATGTTTATGCGCAGGAGAAATTTCTGAAGCGCGATGATCGGGAGCTCGCCAAAGCGATATCGCGAATACCGGAAGACGCATTTCCGCATGATACGACGGAAGCACGGCGGGTCGCTTTCATGCGTCTTCACCTCGCCGACGTGGGAATCCTTGCCGATAGCAGCTGGCTGGAAAGACAGCAACTTGCCCTGCAGCGCTATTTTTCTTTGTTTGTCGGTGTATTTGCCGCATTGGCAATCGCCGCGAGCGAGGCACTTGAGTACCTTTCGCGAAGAGTCTTCTATCGTGCGGACCGAATCACGCTTTTGAAGGCAAGCCTCGAGCCGCAGTCTTTCCGAACTGCTGTGCCTAGCGCAGGAAGCAAGGTCAACGACGCCGTTGGAGCAGTTGAGCATCGCGCCTATGTCGCGGCGGCGCTGACGGCTTCGCTGGTCGTCTGCGCAATCGCGATGGCCGTTCTCTCTCTTTGGTGGGCGCCAGCATCCAGTGGCAGTGCATTCCAGGCCGTTCATCTTCTTCGCAACGTCGCGCTGGATGTACAGGCGAACGGCATTGCGATTCAGATCAATGACGATCCATTTGCGGGCTTTATGGCCAGCAAACTAGTCAAGTGGATTGTTCTGGCAACACTGTTGCTTGCAGGTCTGTGCGCAATCTTTGGGCGCAGCCGCTGGGCCAAGTGCACTTTGGCTGCAGGAGCGCTGCTCGCTTTCTCCTCGCTCGTCACCTTCTTGTTGGCGGCCGTTCTGTCGCTCGTCGTCATGCGCTCGAGGGATCGTCTTTACCAGCTCACTGGTTCAATTGTCTTCGCCGCAAGTCTGGCATTCACCGGAGTAAGCTATTTTGGCATGCTTCATGCGGGGAGGATAGAAACCACTGAGTTCCAGGAAGTTCAGCGCGTGTACAAGAGTAGGCAAACAGCGACCGACAAAAACGATCGGCAAGACCTGAATTTGGAGGCGGGGTATCGCTATGCTCTTGCTCAGATCTCCTATCTCGCCAACGATGTAGCAGGTTCCGAAGAACAGATTCACTGGATTTATGCGAACGCAGTTCCCACGAGCGATCTCGCTCGACAACGTCTTGCGTTGATGCGGCGATGGCTGATTGACAACGGTGATGATCCTGACGGACCGGGCCGGAACGACACCTATGTTCTGTTTTTCGACTTCATCGCCAGACTATCGAGTTGGGCACGACTCCTGTCCGGAATCGCGACATGCTGTGCCGCCTTGGCTGGTATCATGACTGTCATTCTCTTCAGCCGTCGCAGGAGAATGAGAGGGATGGCAGATGACTTTTTCGGACACGTGTTGAAGGGCAAGCTGCCGGGCGAGGGGCGTGGCGGAGATCTTTGAACATTGTAGATCGGCCGCGCGTCAACAGAGCCGGGCAACGCACGCAGCTGTCCACCGATCCCGCGTTCCGTGACTATGCCCCCCATCACCCCCACCCGCCTTTATTTCCCCGCCGCTCTGTATTACATCCATGCGACAAGAGCCGGCGGGTGCCCGTCGCCGGTCAAGAGAAGAACGGTCCGGGCAGAACGGAAGACGAGATCATGGCCCCCAAAGGCAGCCAGCGCACGGTCAACAAGATTGTCGCGGAGAACCGCAAGGCCCGCTTCAATTACGAGATCATCGACACCTATGAAGCGGGGCTGGTCCTCACCGGCACCGAGGTCAAGTCGTTGCGCGAAGGCAAGGCCAACATCGCCGAATCCTACGCCTCCGACGAGGGCGACGAGATCTGGCTGATCAACGCCTATCTGCCGGAATACCTGCAGGCGAACCGCTTCAACCACGAGCCGCGCCGCCGCCGCAAGCTCTTGCTCTCGAAGCGCGAGATCAACCGCCTGCGCGCCGCAATCAACCGCGAGGGCATGACGCTCGTGCCGCTCAAGGTCTATTTCAACGAGAAGGGCCGCGCCAAGCTCGAACTCGCGCTCGCCAAGGGCAAGAAGCTGCACGACAAGCGCGAGACGGAGAAGGAGCGCGACTGGAACCGCCAGAAGAGCCGGTTGCTGAAGGCCGGCTGATGAGCGGAGCCCCTGCCGAACGCTTGAAGGTGACGGTCGGTCCCTTCGCCTTCGTCGCCCGCTTCGAGCTCGAGAAGGCGCCGGAAACCTGCCGTATCTTCAAAAGCTTCCTGCCGTTTCGCAACCAGACGATCCATTCCCGCTGGAGCGGCGAGGCGGTCTGGGTACCGCTCGGCGATTTCGCGTTCGGCGCCGGCTTCGAGAATCACACGAGCCACCCCTCGCGCGGCGACATCCTGCTCTATCCGGGCGGGTTCAGCGAGACGGAGCTGCTCTTCGCCTATGGCAGTTCGCATTTCGCCAGCAAGATGGGCGTGCTTGCGGGAAATCATTTCCTGACGGTCGTCGAGGGCCGCGAGCACCTGGAAGCCATGGGGCGCATGGTGCTCTGGCAGGGCGCGCAAGCCATCGCCTTCGAACCGCTTTCGTCCTGAAAAACGCTCGCCGGTGGCGCCTAGAGTGCCGGCCGTCCTCGCCGCCCGGCGAGGAGATCGGCGTGCTGCCGGAAAAGCGCTGCGAGCCGCTCGATCACCTGCCGCACTTCCGGCCGATGGCGGTCGTCGTCATGCATGGTGATCCAGAGATCGGTCGACAGTTCCTCGATCGGTTCGCCGAGGCGCACGAGCCCCGGCTCGCTGTCGCCGACGAAAGAGGGCAGCACCGCCCGTCCGCCGCCGCTGCGGGCGATCTCCAGCAGCGAGGCGAGCGTCGTCGTCCAGATGCTGATCCATTTGTCCGGCTGTCGCGATATCCATTTGTCGGCAGGGCGCGAGGCGAGCTCGCGGCCGATCGAGATGAATCGTTCCTGCTCTTCGGCTGCCACCTCCGGCGTCGCATAGATCGCATAGACGATGCGCTCCGACTGGCGTGCGGCGAGATTGCCGCCGGGCGGGCGGCGGTCGGTGAGTGCGATCTCCGCTTCGCGGAAGGTGAGGTCGACCTCGCTCTCGGTCGCCTTGACGCACAGGCGGAACTCGTCGTCCGGCGTCCAGACCTCGCGGAGATTGCGGGCGAGGAACAGGGAGAGCCAGCCGTCGCCGGCGACCGAGACGATCGGCAGGCAATAGCCGTTCTCGTTCCAGCGGCGGATGGTGGCCGCCTGCATTTCCATGATCTGCACGTGTTTCAGCAGCACCTCGCCGTCCGGCGTCAGCGAGTAGCCCTTGGTGTGGCGGCTGAACAGGCTGTGGCCGGTCGCCCGCTCCAGCGCCAGCATGCGCCGGCCGATGGTCGGCGCGCTGATTCCCGTCCGTTCGGCAGCCCCGACCAGCCCACCCTCGGCGGCGACATGCATGAACAGTCTGAGATCGTCCCAGTTCTCGTCTTTCATGGCTGAAATGCTCCATTCATTTCCGCGTCTACACGCCGGAAAGGTCGAGGCTTACCTCATGCACAGGTTAAGCCGTCGGAAAGGAGAACGCCATGTTGATCGAGTGGCTCGCAGTGTTCGACTATTGCCACCGCCGGATGCCGCAAGGCGCGCGCCATCCGCTGGAGGATCCTCTGGAACGCCCCGAATGGGACGGTCTGCGCTGGATCGTCGAGCTATCGGCCAGGTGGAGGGCGCGGCACCGCCATGCGCTGACCGCGGCGCCGGACGTGTCCAGGGGGCGGGAGCGTGCGGTCGACGCGGGCGCCCCATGCGGGCGGTCCGCCGCTGCCTCCCGTTGCTAGGCGGAGCGGAGCGCTCAGCCACCGTCATTCCGCCGCTTCGGCCGGTCGCTGGCCGGCGGCCATGCGCCGCTCGTGTTCGAGAAGCCAGCGCTTGCGCCACAGTCCGCCGCCATAGCCGGTCAAGCCGCCGTCGGCGCCGAGCACCCGATGGCAGGGAATGACGATCGCGATCTGGTTGGCGCCGTTGGCGCGTCCGACCGCGCGGACGGAACCGGGACGGCCCATCGCGGCGGCGAGCGCGCCGTAGCTCTGCGAGGTGCCGGGCGGGATCTGCCGGAGCGCATCCCAGACCGCGCGTTCGAACGGCGTGCCATGGCCGGCGATGCGTACGTCGAAGGTGGCGCTGTCGCCGTCGAAATACCGTTTCAGCGCCCGCTCCACGGCGTGGATCGGTGCGACGCGCCCGAGCACGATGCCGCAACCGGTCCGCTCGCGAATGCGCCGGATCTCGGTCGGCAGGGCAGGGCGGTCGGCGAATTCGAGGAGATGCAGCGCATGGTCGTCGGCGATCGCCATCATCGGACCGATCGGCGTTTCGATCCAGTCGGCCTTGAGGAGGCCCTTGCCACGCAGGTGGCGCGGCGCGCTGCCGATGAGCTGGGTGATCGCCGCGCGAAAGCCGCTGCCGGATTCGAAGCCTGCGTCGAGCTGCGCCTCGATGACCGGAGCGCCCTCGGCAAGCGTTTCGGCCGCGAGGCCGACACGGCGTAGCCGTGCGATTTCGAGAAAGCTCATGCCGAACTGCCGCTTGAAGGCGCGCCGCACCGTGGAGAGATCGAGCCCCATTGCGAGTAGATCGCTCTCCCGCCAGCGCCGTTCCGGCTCGCGCTCCAGCGCTTCGAGAAGTGCGGTGACGGTCGGGTCGTTGTCCTTGTAGCGCAGCATCGGCCGGCAGCGCAGGCAGGGCCGGAAGCCCGCTTCGAGGCAGGCGGCGATGCTCTCCTCGAAGACGCAGTTCTCGCGCTTGGGTTTGCGGGCCGGGCAGGTCAGCCGGCAGAAGATCCGCGTCGTGGTCACGCAGACATAGGCGAAGCCTTCATAGGCCGCATCGCGCTTTAAAAGCGCGTCGTAGAGGATGTCGTCGGTGGGTCGGTCGAACAGCATGCCTCTGTTCTAACCCGGAACCGCGGTACGCGCCGCCGGAAAAAGAGCACGTATTCTCTTTTCCGGCGGCGGGTAGGCGTGTCAGGCCGCGTAGGAGGGGCGGTACTGGGTCGATGCCGGCGTGTGGACCTGCGAACGCGAGACGGTGAAGCGCGACAGCAGGCTGTTCAGGTGGTCGGCGATCTGGTTGAGCTCATGCGTCGAGGCATTGGTTTCCTCGACCATCGCGGCGTTCTGCTGGGTCATCTGATCCATGCTGTTGATCGCCTTGTTGATCTCGCCGATGCCGGAAGACTGTTCCTGCGACGAGGTGGCGATCGCCGTGATGTGCTCGTCGATCGAGTGCACCTGGCCGCCGATCGTGCGCAGCGCCTCACCGGTGCGGTTGACGAGCGAGACGCCGTGAGCGACGTCCTGCGACGAGCGGTCGATCAGGAGCTTGATCTCGCGCGCCGCCGAAGCCGAGCGTTGGGCAAGTTCCCGGACTTCTTGCGCGACGACGGCAAAGCCGCGTCCGCTTTCGCCGGCACGGGCCGCTTCCACGCCCGCATTGAGGGCAAGGAGGTTGGTCTGAAACGAAATCTCGTCGATGACGCCGATGATCTGGGTGATCCTGCGGGACGACTGTTCGATCTCGCCCATCGCGTTGATCGCCTCCTCGACGATCTCGCCGGAACGGATCGCTTCCTGGGCCGAGGCGTGCACGACGGACATCGCCTCCTGGGTGCGCTGGGCGGCTTGCCGGGAGACCGCGGTGATCTCGTCGAGTGCCGCCGCCGTTTCTTCCAGCGCTGCGGCCTGCTGTTCGGTGCGCTGCGCCATATTGTCGGTGGCGGCGGTAAGCTCGCGGGTGCTCATCGACACGCGCGTCGTCTCGTCGACGATCGCGGAGAAAGCCGCGCCGAGCGCCTCGACCGCCTGGTTATAGTTGTCGCGCAGACGCTGGAAACGCGGCGAAAGCGGCTGGTTGATGCTGGAGGTCAGGTCGCCCGTCCTCAGAGCGTCGAGTGCGCGATCGACTGCAGTCAGCGCCTCTTCCTGCTCCGATTCCAGCTTCTGGCGTTCCTGCTCCGCCTTCTCGCGCTCTTCGGCGAGTGCCTGCAGGTAGACGGAAATCGAATAGTCCATGTCCAGCATGGCCGCCTTCATGACGGCGCTGATGCCGTCCGAAATGCGCTTGGCCTTCTTCGCCTGCAGCATGCCCTTCAATTCGCTCTTCACGACAGCGTCGAGAAGGCCTTCGAGCACCAGCGCATAGCCGCCTATGTACCATCGCGGCTCGAGCCCGAGCCGGGCGTGGGTGCGGCCGATGGCGGTTACGGCATTCACATATTGGTCGTCGAACCGGCCCGAGGTGATGAGCGACCAGTGATGGCGCTGCTTGTCCTTTGCGTGGGCGATGTGAGCGTCGCTCGAGAAGAAGCGCGCCGTTTCGGGGCTGGCCTTGGCTGCGGCGTAGAAGCTGTCGAGTGCCGGACCGATGGAGGCTTTGATGACCGGCTGCAGGGTTATCAGTGTTTCGAGTTGCGCTTTGTCAATTCTTAAAAAAGAGAGGCGATCGGTAAGGTCGGAACGGGTCCGGAAGGAATTAGTCATTGCTGTACTGCTATCTGTCAATGCTGTGCGGTGGTCAGCCGCGAGGCGAATTCCGGAAGCAATTCTTCCTTGTTTCATCCTCCACTCAAATGCTTAAGAAATAAATAAATAGTGTGAGGGCTACGTATTCGCGTCGGCTTGACACCAAAAGAAGGTGCAAGTGCCGAAAAAAATGCCAGGCACACTGCGGTGCCGGGCGTGAACGCCTGAATGGAATGGCCGGCGTTATTCCTCGATGTCTTCGCCGGCCGCCGGCTCGACGGGGGCGCGGGCCATGCGCTCGCTCGGGTCGCGGCCGATCTCGGCCTTGAGGCTGACGAGATCGATGAAATGGTCGGACTGCCGGCGCAGGTCGTCGGCGATCATGGGCGGCTGGGTGGCCATGGTCGAAACCACGGAGACCTTACGGCCCTTGCGCTGCAGCGCTTCCACGAGCGTTGTGAAGTCGCCGTCGCCGGAAAAGATCACCAGGTGATCGGCCGTTTCCGCCTGCTCCATCGCATCGATGGCAAGCTCGATGTCCATGTTGCCCTTGACCTTGCGGCGGCCCATCGAGTCGGTGAACTCCTTCGCCGGCTTGGTGACGACCTTGTAGCCGTTGTAGTCGAGCCAGTCGATCAGCGGACGGATGGAGGAATACTCCTGATCCTCGATCAGCGCCGTATAATAATAGGCGCGCAGCAGGTAGCCCCGCTTCTGGAAAGCCTTCAACAGCTTCCGGTAGTCGATGTCGAAACCGAGACTCTTGGAGGCCGCGTAGAGATTCGCGCCGTCGATGAAGAGGGCGAGCTTTTCGCGTGGATCAAACATGCGCAATATCCCTTTGGATTTAAACGAGCAACCGGAAAACCTATGCAAAGTCAGGACGTTGTCCTTCAGGTATGAACAGCCCCATAAAATTATGAACTGTTCATATAAGAATCATGTAGTGCACGACTGATCACATTCCAAGCACGTTTTGGTTGAGGCGTGAAAATTTTCCACGCCGATTGTAGCGCCATCCGGAGCGCAATGTAGCGCTGCGATCAAGGAAAAACTTGAATTCGCCGGCCATTGATTGTATCGGGCGTGTTAATCCCGAAAGATCATGACCGTAAAGGACAGGCTATGGCCCGTGTCACCGTTGAAGATTGCATCGACAAAGTAGAGAACCGCTTCGAGCTCGTTCTGCTCGCCAGCCATCGCGCACGGCAGATCTCGCAGGGTTCGCAGATCACCGTCGATCGCGACAATGACAAGAATCCGGTCGTCGCCCTGCGCGAGATCGCCGACGAGACCCTCTCGCCGGGCGACCTCAAGGAGGACCTCATCCATTCGCTGCAGAAGCATGTCGAAGTCGACGAGCCGGAGCAGGATGCGGGCGCACTTCTTTCCACCGCTGCCGTCCGCAGCGAGGAAGAGGAAGACATGCCGGAAACCGTCACCTTCGACCAGATGTCGGAAGAAGACCTGCTCGCCGGCATCGAAGGTCTGGTTCCGCCGGAAAAGAGCGACGATTACTGATCGTCAAGCACTGTCGGGCTAAGCTTGCTCCGACGACAATGTGCTCATGTGCGCCGACCCCACGGGTTGGCGCGCTTTTCGTTTGTTGGAGTGGCTTTGGATGATGCGGCAATACGAGCTCGTGGAGCGGGTTCAAAAATACAAGCCCGATGCCAATGAAGCGCTGCTGAACAAAGCCTACGTCTATGCCATGCAGAAGCACGGAAAGCAGACCCGTGCCAGCGGCGACCCCTACATTTCCCATCCACTCGAAGTCGCCGCGATCCTCACCGAGATGCGTCTCGACGAATCGACGATCGCCGTCGCCCTGCTACATGACACCATCGAGGACACGACGGCGACTCGCGCCGAGATCGACGAACTCTTCGGCGAAGACATAGGCCGCCTGGTCGAGGGACTGACCAAGCTCAAGAAGCTCGACCTCGTCACCAAGAAGGCCAAACAGGCGGAGAATCTCCGCAAGCTCCTGCTGGCGATTTCCGACGACGTGCGCGTGCTGCTGGTCAAGCTCGCCGACCGCCTGCACAACATGCGCACCCTCGAGCACATGAGGCCCGAGAAGCGCGCCCGCATCTCCGAGGAGACGATGGAGATTTATGCGCCGCTCGCCGGCCGCATGGGCATGCAGGACATGCGCGAGGAGCTGGAGGACCTCTCCTTCCGCTACATCAATCCGGAAGCCTACGAGACGGTCACCGAGCGGCTTGCCGAGCTCTCCCGCCGCAACGAAGGCCTGATCAAGAAGATCGAGGACGAGTTGCGCGATCTCCTGGTCGCGAACGGGCTGACCAACGCGGCAGTCAAGGGGCGGCAGAAGAAGCCTTACTCCGTCTTTCGCAAGATGCAGTCGAAGTCGCTCTCCTTCGAGCAGCTCTCCGACGTCTACGGCTTCCGCATCATCGTCGACGACATTCCGTCGTGCTATCGCGCTCTCGGCATTGTCCACACCCGCTGGCGCGTGGTTCCCGGCCGCTTCAAGGATTACATCTCGACGCCGAAGCAGAACGACTATCGCTCGATCCACACCACCATCGTCGGCCCGTCGCGCCAGCGCATCGAACTGCAGATCCGCACCAAGCGGATGCACGAGATCGCCGAATACGGTATCGCCGCTCATGCGCTCTACAAGGACGGCGAGGGTGGTGGTGACGGCGAACTGCTGTCGCGCGAAAGCAACGCGTATTCGTGGCTCCGTCACACGATCGAGGCGCTGGCCGAAGGCGACAACCCGGAGGAATTCCTCGAGCACACCAAGCTCGAACTCTTCCAGGACCAGGTCTTCTGCTTCACTCCGAAGGGCAAGCTGATCGCGCTGCCGCGCGGCGCAACCCCGATCGATTTCGCTTATGCGGTCCATACCAACATCGGCGACACGACGGTCGGCGCCAAGATCAACGGCTCGATCATGCCGCTCGTCACCCGTCTCAACAACGGCGACGAGGTCGAGATCATCCGCTCCGGCGTGCAGGTTCCGCCGGCGGCCTGGGAGGAGATCGTCGTCACCGGCAAGGCCCGTTCGGCGATCCGCCGCGCGACCCGCATGGCGATCCGCAAGCAGTATTCCGGCCTCGGTAATCGCATTCTTGAACGCACCTTCGAACGCGCCGGCAAGATCTTCTCGCGCGATGCGCTGCGGCCGGTGCTGCACCGTCTCGGCCACAAGGATGTCGAGGATGCGATCGCTGCCGTCGGCCGTGGCGAGATGTCGTCGATCGACGTGCTGCGGGCGGTCTTCCCGGATTACCAGGACGAGCGCGTGACCGTGAAGCCGGCGAGCGACGAGGGCTGGTTCAACATGAGCGGCGCCGACAGCATGGTCTTCCGCTTGCCGAACAAGGGCAAGCTGGCGGGAGGCGCGGCCGAGGGGCCGGAACCGCTACCGATCCGCGGGCTTTCGGGCAGCGCGCAGGTGCATTTTTCGCCGGCGGGCGCCGTTCCCGGCGACCGCATCGTCGGCATCATGGAAGACGGCAAGGGCATCACCATCTATCCGATCCAGGCCTCGGCGCTGCAGCGTTTCGACGAAGAACCCGAACGCTGGATCGATGTCCGCTGGGACCTCGACGAGGCCAACAAGGCGCGCTTCGTCGCCCGCATCCTGATCAATGCGATCAACGAGCCGGGCGCGCTCGCCAAGGTCGCGCAGACCATGGCCGGCCTCGACGTCAACATCCGTACCCTCACGATGACCGGTGTCGCCATCGACTTCACCGAAATGGCGATCGACGTGGAGGTCTGGGACCTCAGGCAACTCAACCAGCTGATCGCCCAGCTGAAGGACCTCGACTGCATCTCGACGGTCAAGCGCGTCTACGACTGAGCTGTATTCTGCTCGGCCGCCGACCCGCTGGACGCCGCCCGATGGCTGTGGTCAACTTGCGTGGATGGGGCAGGGAGATCAGGGACGATGTTGAAGAATGCGGCAATCGGTTCCGTGCTGGTGATGCTCGCGGCTGTGCTGCCGGCGTCGGCCTTCGCGGAAGATGGCGACGAGACGCTGCTCTACGGCCGGCAACTGCGGGCTGGCGAGATCGCCTCGGCCTGCTTCGCGCGTCGCTATGACAAGGCGCATCTGGGCAGCCATCCGCACCAGAACGTGACGGAGATGCGCATTCTCTCCTACCGGCCGGACTGGCCGCAGGCCGAGAGCATCATCAACCTCGAATTCCGGTTCCGCGGCGTCTCTGAAGCGTTCCAGCTCTCGGGCGGCTGCCGCCCGGTCGCCGGCAAGGCGAAAGTGCTCGACTGTGCCGTCGAATGCGATGGCGGTCTCTTTTCGATCCGGCGGGAGGCTTCCGGCGCGCTGATGGTCGACATTCCCGCCGGCCTTGCACTCTGCGATGGGGACGAGGCTCTGCCGGCGGGCGCGCGCTTCGGGTCCGACGACCGCCGTTTCCGGCTTTCTGCGGACAAGCTTGCCGCCTGCCGCGATCTGATCTGGGACGACGAGATCCGACCGAAGCTGCTGCAGTCCGGCTCGCCCTGAGCGGAGGGGCGTTCTGCCTCGCAATTAAGCAGAACTGCCGCTCTATCTATGCCGTCATGCGATTTATGCATGGCTGGGCACCGCTTCCATGCGTGGCGCTTTGTGCGCTGCACCATTATATTCGTGACCAGTGGAAATGATGAAAGAAGAGAGGGAAGACAATGTTTGCTCCCATTCGTAAACTGGCCCGCGCCCTGCACGTCCCGACCATCGCCGAACGCGAAGCAGCCTATCTGAACGGCTCGCGCGACCTGGTCGACCTGGAATACCGCCAGCGGCAGATCGACCGCGGCCTGTTCCGCAACGGCCGCTGATCGTCGGCATGCTCTGCGCGCCCGGAAAGGGCGCGCAAGCCAGGAAACGGTGACGATCCGGTGATTGAGGCCGGCCCGCCCTTGTGTGGCGACGGTCAGATACACTAAATGTGGCCCATGTCTCGTCGTCGCCGCAAAGCTCCGGATCTTCATGCGCCCCTGTCGGGGGCGTGTGCAGTGCCCGTCTCGCCGCTTTCCCCGCCGGCGGAGACGTCAGGCGGCTTGGACCTGCCGCTTCGGATACCGCCGTGCCTGTCGCGGACCGGCAAACCGGGGCCGCGATGATGTCCGCGGTGCAGGGGGCTTCATGATCATCGGTATAGGAAGCGATCTCGCCGACATCCGGCGTGTCGAGCGCTCGATTGAACGCTTCGGCGACCGCTTCACCGGGCGCTGTTTCACGGATGCCGAGCGCGAACGCGCCGATGCCGGCAAGAACCGCGCGGCCTCCTACGCCAAGCGTTTCGCTGCCAAGGAGGCGCTGTCGAAGGCGCTCGGCACCGGCATGTCGCAAGGCGTCTTCTGGAAGGATATCGGCGTCGTCAATTCCGTGCACGGCAAGCCGTCGCTCGTGCTGACCGGCGTGACGGCGGAGCTCTTGCGCTCCATGACCCCCGCAGGTCACGAGGCGGTGGTCCATCTGACCATGACCGACGAATTTCCCTATGCCCAGGCCTTCGTGGTCATCGAAGCGCGGCCGGTTGAGCCGTAATGGAACATCGGGGCCCGTTTCCCGCCGTGGCGCCCGCGGTGCGGCGGAATTTCACGGGCTCGCCCGTTGCCGCGGCGGGCCGAACCGACTAGACAGGGCGTAATTTCGCGAAAAAGGAACCAAACGGCGTGACCGAGCAAGCTGAAAAGAAGCACAGTGGGCTGTGGGAAAACATCAAGGTCATCATCCAGGCTCTGTTGCTTGCGGTGATCATTCGCACCGTCCTTTTCCAGCCCTTCACCATTCCGTCCGGCTCGATGATGCCGACGCTGCTCGTCGGCGACTACATCTTCGTCAACAAGTTCGCCTACGGCTATTCGAAATACTCGCTGCCCTTCTCGCCCGACCTCTTCGAAGGCCGGATATTCGGCAGCGAGCCGAAGCGCGGCGACATCGTGGTCTTCCGCTTCCCGCCGAACCCCGACATCGACTACATCAAGCGGCTGATCGGACTTCCGGGAGACCGCATCCAGGTCATGGGCGGGGTGCTGCTCGTCAACGGCAAGCCGGTGCCGCGCGAGCCCGACGGCAGCTTCACCTCCGACTACCGGCTCGATCCGGGCGCCGACGTGCCGGTCTTCCGCGAAACGCTCGACAACGGCGTGACCTATGACACGCTCGACCAGTCGCCGACCTCGCGTGGCGACAACACCCGCGAATTCATCGTGCCGGAAGGCCATTACTTCATGATGGGTGACAACCGCGACAACTCGCTCGACAGCCGTTTCGACGTGGGCATGGTGCCCGCCGAGAACCTCGTCGGCCGCGCGTCGATGATCTTCTTCTCGCTCGGCAACGACACGTCGTTCCGTGAGGTCTGGAAGTGGCCGGCCAACATGCGTTGGGACCGCCTGTTCAAGGTCGTTCAATGAAGAAGGTAAGGGGGCTCTCGGCCGAGGACCGGGCGCGGGCGGAGGCGGCCATCGGCTACGCCTTCACCGACAAGGAACGGCTGGACCGCGCGCTCACCCATGCGAGCGCGACGCTCGCCAGGGGTGGTGACTACGAGCGGCTGGAGTTCCTCGGTGACCGCGTGCTCGGCCTCTGCATCGCCGAGCTCCTGTTTTCCTCCTTCAAGAGCGCGACCGAGGGTGAGCTTTCCGTCCGCTTCAACCAGCTGGTCAGCGCGGAAACCTGTGCGGCGATCGCCGACGAGCTGGAGCTTCACCGCTTCATCCGCACCGGTGCCGACGTCAAGAAGCTCACCGGCAAGAACATGCTGAACGTCCGTGCCGACGTCGTGGAGAGCCTGATTGCCGCGATCTATCTGGATGCCGGCCTCGAAGCGGCGCGTGGCTTCGTGCTGAAGCACTGGAGCGCGAGGGCCGCCCGGGCCGATGGCGCACGGCGCGACGCCAAGACGGAGCTGCAGGAGTGGGCGCATGCCAAACATGCCGCCACGCCTGTCTACAAGGTTGCGGAACGCAGCGGACCGGATCATGATCCGCGCTTCACCGTGACGGTGGAAATTCCGGGGATCGCCCCCGAAACGGGAACCGAACGTTCCAAGCGCGCGGCCGAGCAGGTCGCTGCCACGAAAATGCTGGAGCGCGAGGGCGTCTGGCAGAAAACCGCCCCTTGAGGCCGATGGATACCTATGACCGACAATGACAACATGGCCGCCGCCGGCGGCGAGCATTCCGGCGATCAGCCGACCCATTCGGGCTTCGTCGCCCTGATCGGCCCGACCAATGCCGGCAAGTCGACGCTCGTCAACCGCCTGGTCGGCGCCAAGGTGTCGATCGTCAGCCACAAGGTGCAGACCACGCGCGCGGTGATGCGCGGCATCGCCATTCACCAGAACGCGCAGATCGTGTTCATGGATACGCCCGGCATCTTCAAGCCGCGCCGCAAGCTCGACCGGGCGATGGTGACGTCGGCCTGGGGCGGCGCCAAGGATGCCGACCTGATCCTGCTGCTGATCGACAGCGAACGGGGGCTGCGCGGCGATGCCGAGGCGATCCTGGAGGGTCTGAAGGAGGTTCCGCAGCCAAAGATCCTCGTCCTCAACAAGATCGACCGGGTGCAGCCGGAACAGTTGCTGAAGCTTGCCGCCTCGGCCAACGAGGCGGTCCCGTTCGAGCGCACCTTCATGATCTCCGCGACGACGGGTTCCGGTTGCGACGACCTGATGGATTATCTGGCGACGACGCTGCCGGAAGGCCCCTGGTACTATCCGGAGGACCAGATCTCAGATCTGCCGATGCGCCAGCTCGCCGCCGAGATCACCCGCGAGAAGCTCTTTCTCAGGCTGCACGAGGAACTGCCCTACGCCTCCCATGTCGAGACGGAGAAGTGGGAGGAGCGCAAGGACGGCTCGGTGCGGATCGAGCAGGTGATCTATGTCGAGCGCGAGAGCCAGAAGAAGATCGTTCTCGGCAAGGCCGGCGAGGCGATCAAGGCGATCTCCACCGCCTCGCGCAAGGAGATCTCGGAAATTCTCGAACAGCCGGTGCACCTCTTCCTGTTCGTCAAGGTCCGCGAAAACTGGGGCAATGATCCCGAGCGCTACCGCGAAATGGGTCTCGAATTCCCCAGGGGCTGAGCGGCGGGACGGAGATCAGGTCTTGAGACGCCGCGCCACCGTCTTGGCGATCGGGGGGCCGATCAGGATGATGATGAAGAGACGCGCGGTCTGCAGCGCCATCACGAAAGAGATGTCGACCGGCGTCGAGGCGGCGATGATCGCGACCGAATCGAGCCCGCCGGGGCTGGTCGCGAGATAGGCGGTCAGGAGGTCGACGCCGAGCGTCGCCCAGAGCAGGACCGCGAGCGCGCCGCAAAAGGCGATCAGCACGACAATCGAGAGCATGATCTGCGGCAGGGCATCGGTCGCGTGGCGGAGAATTCGCCGGGTGAAGCCGAGGCCGATCTTCCAGCCGAGCACGCCGTAGGAAATGGCGAGCAGCCATGGCGGCAGTTCGATCTGCAGGTGGCCCGTCGTCGAAAGGGCGGCGGTGGCGATCATCGGCAGCAGCATGGTCCCGGCCGGGATCTTGAGCAGGGCACTGGCGGCGCTCGCCGCGAAGGCGACGGCAAGCGTTTCGAAAAGGGCGAACGCGTCGATCGGGCGGAACCAGTCGATCGGTTGGGCTTCGCCGCCGGCGGCATGGAAGGCAAGCGCCGCGATCACCGATGCGGCGGACGCCACGCAGACCACCCGCAGATACTGCATGAAGGCGACGAGGCGCGCATCCGCGCCGTAGGCTTCCGCCATCAGCATCATCGCCGAGGCGGCGCCGGCGGAGGTCCCCCAGATCGCCGTCGTTCCGGGCAGGATGCCGCTGCGGGCCATGAGGTAGCCCGTGACGGTGCTGGCGAGCACGATAGCCAGCACCACCGAGAGAAAGAGCGGCCAGCCGTGCAGGAAGGTCTCGGCAATCTTGAGGTCCAGCGCGCGGGCGATCACGCAGCCGATCATCGAATGGGCGGCGAAATAGGGGATGCGCGGCACCGAGAGCCGTGCGCCGTTGGTTGCAGCCGCGATCGCCGCCAGCATGGGGCCGAGAAGCAGGGCGCCGGGAATGCCGATCTCTTCCAGTATCGCGGCAAGCACGACCGAAAGCAGGAGGAGGACCGCCCAGCGCACCGGCACCGGCAGCCGCGTCAGCAGGCCGGGTTCCAGTGCGGGTTCGGTCGACGGACGGTCGTCAGATGACATTCGGGGGAGGCTCGCATCGGGAAGGGCGTCGTGCTGCGGCTACTATACCGATTCCTTATAAAATGTATCGCGCGCGTGGCGGGAAATCGCAGCCCGGTCGTTTTCCTCCTGCCGGCGGACCTGTGCCCGGCGGTCGATCTGGTGTAGAACGATATCATGCAATGGACTGACGAAGCGATATTCCTGGGTGCCCGGCGCCACGGCGAGACGAGCATCATCGCCGAGATGATGACCCGTGAGCACGGACGGCATCTCGGCCTCGTGCGCGGCGGCCGCTCCCGCACCATGCAGCCGATGCTGCAGCCGGGAAACCGGCTCGACGTCGTCTGGCGTGCCCGCCTCGACGAGCATCTCGGCGAATACCGGGTGGAGCCGCTGACGCTGCGGGCCGCCCGGCTGATGGAGACGGCGACCGCCGTCTACGGGGTGCAGGCGCTCGCGGCGCTGCTCCGGCTCCTACCCGAGCGCGATCCCCATCCGCATCTCTTCGGAATGCTCGACATCATCCTCGACCACCTGCACGAGGCGCGCTCGGCGGGTGAACTCTTCATCCGCTTCGAGCTTGCGGTGCTGAACGATCTGGGTTTCGGGCTCGATCTCGCCCAGTGTGCGGCGACCGGCACGCGGGAGGAGCTCGTCTATGTCTCTCCGAAATCGGGGCGGGCCGTCTGCCGGGAGGCAGGAGAGCCCTGGGCGGACAAGATGCTGGCTCTACCGCCCTTTCTTTCCGCCGGCGCATCGAGCGCGGCGACGGCCGAAAGCCTGGCCGATGCGTTTCGCCTGACGGGGTTCTTTCTCGGCAGGCATGTCTACGAGCCGCGGGGCACCACGCCCGGCGCGGCTCGCGAGGGTTTTCTTCAGGCTGCATTGAAGGCCTTGCGCGCCGGCGAGCCGGACAGTGCATTGGCGGCGTGCGAGAACATGGCCTGACCGTCCCCACCGTTCTTCTTCATGTGGTCGTGGATCGCGAGCTGCAGCTCGACGATGTTGCGGTAGGTGCCGCCATCCAGATCGATGACGGGAAACTTGACGGCGATGAACTTGACCCGGTCTCCGTCAGGAACGGAAATTCCGACCGGTATACCGGCGTACTCGATAACTCTCTTTTCCATAATCAGTATCCCCGCCCGCGCATCCCGCGCGGACAATCGTTGGACTCAGCTTGTGAAGTTCAGTGATTGCTCGGCGTCACATTCGACACACGGATCGGCATTTGCCGGCCGTGTGCACGCCGTTGGGGGAGAGGTGCCAAGGACGGGCGGCATGAAGAAAGACAACACGCATTCTGACCTCCTTTTGGCAGGGCGCTCGTTAATCGAGCATCCCGGGTTGAAACGTTAAGTCGGTTCTCTGTTCGAACCAGCTGGCTCAAGGTAGGCGCGAGGTGCTTTTCCGTCAACCTTCAGGGGGTGAAAAATAAAATAATATTTTGTGACAGTGGGATTGTGGGTGCAATGCGGCAAAAAATCATCGCCTTTGCCGCAATTGCTAAAAAATGTGTTCGATCGTGAACGCTCACACCGCCGCCGGCACCGCGCGGTCCACGGGACGTTCTGCAATCGGCCAGTGGACGATCGCGGCGAACACGCCGAGCGCCACGCCGAACCACCAGACGGTGTCGTAGGAGCCCATCCGGTCGTAGAGATAGCCGCCCATCCACACGCCGAGGAAGGAGCCGATCTGGTGGGACAGGAACACCAGTCCGCCGAGCAGGCCGAGGTGACGCGTGCCGAACATGATGGCGACGAGCGCATTGGTCGGCGGCACGGTGGAGAGCCAGAGCAGCCCCATCACGATCGCGAAGACGATCACCGACAGCGGCGTCTGCGGCAGGAGCAGGAAAGCCGTCACCGCGACCGAGCGGGCGACATAGATGAAGGCGAGGAAGTACGGCTTCGAATAGCGCTGCGAGATGAAGCCCGAGGCGAGCGAACCGATCACGTTGAAGAAGCCGATCAGCGCCATGGCAATCACTGCATAGCGGGCGTCGATACCGATGTCCCCGAGATAGGCCGGGAAGTGGGCGGTGATGAAGGCGACCTGGAAGCCGCAGACGAAGAAGCCGCTGGTCAGCAGCAGATAGCTGCGGTGACCGAGCGCTTCCCGCAGGGCTTCGGCCACCGTCTGCCGGGCCTGCGCCTTCGACTGGGTACCGGAATTGGCGTTGCCGCGCAGCGGGTAGGCGAGCAGCGGCACGATCAGCATCAGCGCGCCGAGCCAGACGAGACTGTCCGACCAGCCGAAGTTCGAGATCAGCGCCTGGCTGAGCGGCGCAAACAGGAACATGCCGGCCGACCCCGCTGCGGTGCCGATGCCGAAGGCGAACGAGCGCTGCTCGGGCGTGACGTTACGGGCAAACGCCGACAGCACGATGCCGAAGGAGCCCGCGGCGACGGCAAGACCGACCAGCAGGCCGCCACCGATATGCAGCCAGACCGGCGAGGACGCATGGGCCATGACGGTCAGGCCGGCGGCATAGAGCAGGCCGGAAAGGGTCAGCACCCGCCCGGTGCCGTACTTGTCGGCGAGCGCGCCGAAAAACGGCTGGCCGAGGCCCCAGGCGAGGTTCTGGATCGCCATCGCAAGCCCGAAGGTCGAGCGATCCCAACCGGTGTCGGAAAGCATCGGCAACTGGAAGAAACCCATGGCCGAGCGGGGTCCGAACGTCATCATCGCGATCAGCGAGCCGCTGGCGATGATCAGCCAGGGCATGGGGGTTCGCGTGGTCGTGGTCATGGATTCCGTCTCCTGTTTCGGCCGCAGACGATAGAGCGCGTCAGGAAGACGGAAAAGCGCGTTTTCCTGAATAAATCATCAGGGGAATTGATGGCTGTCAATGTTGGGGTGCGGAGAGGTGATGGGTGGAGGCGCAGCGGTGGTCACCGCTGCTTGATCGCCCAGCCTTCGGCCCGGGTGTCGATGACGGTCACGGCATCGCCGAGCGCGATCTTTCCCTCGCCGCGGGGCACGGCGTTCCAGCCAAAGAGCGGTCCCGGAACGCGGCGGTCGGCCGACATGCGCAGGCGCCCCATCGCCGGCATCGGGCTTGCGCCCTCGCGGGAGCCGGTCTGCTGGTCCTGGGTGGTGATGACGCAGCGCGAACAGGGTTTGACGAGATCGAGCCGCAGGCCGGCGATCTCGATGGCCGCCCAGCGGTCTTCCGCCCAGGCTTCGTCGCAGTCGATGACGATGTTCGGGCGGAAACGCTCCATGCCGACGGAACCCTCGCCGTGAGCCGCCATGTCGGCATTGAGCGCCTTCAATGATCCGGTGGTCGTCACCAGCACCTGATAGCCGTCGGCGAACGCGACCGGCGTATCCGGGCCTGCCCATTCGGCGCTCGCGGTGCGGTGTGCCTCGCCGTCGAAGAAGACGAGCTTCAGCTCGCGCCCGAACCAGTCCGAAAGCCGGACGTTGACGCTGTCGTCGGCGACCGCGGCGCTGACGACCGATTTCCACACGGCGACGTTCATGCGTCGCTCGGGATGGGGCGGCGCCACCATGATCTCGCGGCCGTCGTCGAGGCGCAGCATGAGATGGGAGGCGGCGGGCAGTGCCGTGAGGCGGGCGAGATCCGGCAGTTCGCGCTGGGTGACGAAATGACCGTCCGGCCCCGTCAGCATCATCCGGCGGTCGCCGCCAAGTCCGCGGGCGTCGATGGTGGCGACCGGCAACGGAATGCCGCGGGCGCTCTTCAGGGGATAGATGTTCAGTTGGCTGACCTGCATGATGATTCCTCAGATTTCGTCGATGAAGAGGTCGAGGACGTGACGGAGGCGCTCGTGCCGCTCGCGTGCGAGCGCGCGCCCGCTTTCCGTCTGGAAGCCGTCGGCGAGCCGGAAGAGCTTCGTCTCGAAATGGTCGATGGCGAAGCGCTTGTCGTCGAGCGGGCGGTTCGCGCCGAGCGGGTCGGCGGGGTCGTAGAGCGCCGAGCCGAGCCGGCCGGCGATGTAGAAGCAGCGCGCCGCGCCGATCATGCCGATGGCGTCGAGCCGGTCGGCATCCTGCAGGATTTTCGCTTCCAGGGTTTCCGGCGTGATGCCGGCCGAAAAGCTGTGGGCCTCGATGGCATGGCTGACGCGACCGATGTCGGCCTCCGTCCATCCGAGGCCGGAGAGAATCTTTGCCGCCTTCTCCGCCGCCAGCCGCGAGGCGCTCGCCCTGAGCGGCGAGTTCTTCTCGACCGCCACGCAGTCGTGCAGGAGGACCGCGGCAGAGAGAATCCGGCTGTCGCCGCCCTCGTTTCCGGCGATCCGCATGGCGTTGCGGAACACCCTCAGCACGTGGGCGATGTCGTGCGAGCCGTCATCGCTTTCCGTGGCGTGGGCGAGGAGTTCGGCCGCAAGCGCCTCATGCGGGGCGAAGGCATCGGCGATCGGCGGAGGGGACATCGGCGGGTTCCTGCAGCAGGATGGGCGTGGGGGCGTTCCTTCACCACCTAACTGCCTCCTGGCAGGAGCGCAATGCCGGCGCGGACCTTCCCCATGCCGATATGTCGCATGTCGCCGAAGCGACGCCGCCCCTTGCAACTTGTCACAAAAGTTTCTAAATCGAGCGTACCGGCACGCGCCGGTTTTCTTTGACCTTGCTTATGCTCAAATTGAGCATAAATGGACGCCGGCGACGGCAGGGAGATCAGGATGCAACAGGTGCAAAGCGCGGGAGCCGGCGTCGTCCCGGCACGCAGTGCCGCCGAGCGATATGGAGTTCTGGAGCGCCCGGACCTCTCCTTCACGCCGGCCGTCGCCAAGGAAACCGAGCATCTCTACGAGCGCGTGAAGAGCTTCATCCCGGCGATCGAATGGCCGGTCTTCGCGCCCTATGTGCACGCGATCAACCGGCTGAAGAAGGAGCGCGGCGCCGTCATTCTCGCCCACAATTACCAGACGCCGGAAATCTTCCACTGCGTTGCCGACATCAAGGGCGATTCGCTGCAGCTTGCGCGGGACGCGACCCGCGTCGACGCCGAGATCATCATCCAGTGCGGCGTGCACTTCATGGCCGAGACGTCGAAGCTGCTCAATCCCGAGAAAACCGTGCTGATCCCGGACGGACGGGCAGGGTGCTCGCTGTCGGAATCGATCACCGGTGACGACGTGCGTGCGCTCAAGGCACGCTATCCCGGCGTGCCGGTCGTGACCTACGTCAACACCTCGGCCGACGTGAAGGCGGAAACCGATATCTGCTGCACCTCGTCGAACGCGGTCGCCGTGGTCGACAGCCTCGAATCGGACACTGTGCTCTGCATCCCGGACGAATACCTGGCGATGAACGTCGCCAAGAAGACGAAAAAGAAGATCCTCACCTGGCAGGGCCACTGCGAGGTGCACGAGCGCTTCACCGCCGAGGAGCTTCTCGAATACAAGGCCGCCGATCCGTCGATCGAGATCGTCGCCCATCCGGAGTGCCATCCGAGCGTGCTTGCGGTCTCCGACTATGCCGGCTCGACCTCGGGCATGATCGACTACGTCAAGACGAAGCGCCCCGGCCGCGTGCTGCTGGTCACCGAGTGCTCGATGGCCTCCAACATCCAGGCGGAGGTGAAGGGCGTCGACTTCGTCAAGCCGTGCAACCTCTGTCCGCACATGAAGCGGATCACGCTGCCGAAGATCCTCGACAGCCTGCTCTTCATGACCGAGGAAGTCACCGTCGATCCGGCAATCGCCGACCGCGCCCGGCTCGCCGTCGAGCGGATGATCAACCTGAAGAACTGAAATACCTGTCGCCGGGGAGGGCTGAATGGACTTACTCGAGATCATGAAGTCGGCCGCAATATCGTCCGTTCCTTTCGGGGGGAGCGGAGCTGTTGAAAGCTTCTTGGAGCAGCGACGGTTGAAGAAGCTGGAGGAAGCAAGAGATGCGCTTCTGGTGGCGATCGAGGAAGCGCGACACCCCCCAAGCGATGTAACGTCTAAGGATGATTTGCTGGACGTTATTTACCGGTATCTGCGCGCAGCAGAAAACGGTGCGGCACTAAGAAACATCAAGTTGATGGCCCGATTTCTCGTTTTTGAGAGCGTATATGATGGCTCAAGAAGGAGCTTTATAGACGAACAAATTACGGTTCTGTCCTCTCTATCTAAAGAAGAGATCGTCTTGCTAGTGATGCTCTATAAAAAGAGCTTGGAGTCTGGCGGTAGCAGCTTCGGAATTGACAAGCTTATGGAAGATGGCGTCCCTTCTTTTTTTGGAACGCGCGAAGAGGTTCATGCTGTCGCCAATCGCGCATCGCGGACTGGCTACTTGAAGACGATTGAACGGGCCACGCTTGGGGGAGGCGAAACAGACTTTCAGGTCAGCGAAAGGTTTTTCAAGTTGATCGATGTTCTTGGCGGCGTGGATGTCTTGGAGAAACTTAATGTCGACTGAGAACATGCGGCCTCAATCCTGGCAGGGCATCGACGACATCGTGATCGTCGGGGGCGGGCTTGCCGGCCTGTTCTGCGCGCTGAAACTCGCGCCGCGTCCGGTGACTGTGCTTGCCGCCGCGCCGATCGGCCACGGCGCCTCCTCGGCCTGGGCGCAAGGGGGCATCGCCGCGGCGATGAGCCCCGGCGACACGGTCGAGAAGCACCTTGCCGATACGCTCGCCGCCGGTGCGGGTATTGTCGACGAGAAGATCGCCCGGCTGATGATCTCGGAAGGGCCGGACCGCATCCGCGACCTTCTCTCCTACGGCGTTCCCTTCGATCGCGACCTCGAAGGCCAGCTCCTGCTCTCGCGCGAGGCCGCCCACTCCGAGCGCCGCATCGTGCGCGTGAAGGGTGACCAGGCCGGCAAGGCAATCATGGAGGCGCTGATCGCCGCCGTCCGCAACACGCCGTCGATCCGCGTCATGGAAGGCTATGTCGTCGAGGAACTGGTGGTCGAAGGCCGCTTCGTCTCGGGTGTCATCGCAAGGCCCGATGCCGGCAAGTCGACGACCCGCGTCGCCTTCCCGGCGCGGGCGGTGGTGATGTGCTCGGGCGGCGTCGGCCATCTCTACCAGGTGACGACCAATCCTGCGGAGGCGCGCGGCGCAGGCCTCGGCATGGCCGCGAAGGCGGGCGCGATGGTCGCCGACCCCGAATTCGTCCAGTTCCATCCGACCGGGATCGACATCGGCCGCGATCCCGCACCGCTCGCAACCGAAGCACTGCGCGGCGACGGCGCGATCCTCGTCAATTCCGCCGGCCACCGCTTCATGGCCGACCTGCATCCCGATGCCGAGCTCGCCCCGCGCGACGTCGTCGCCCGTGGCGTCTTCGCCGAGGTGAAGGCCGGTCGCGGCGCCTTCCTCGACTGCACCAAGGCGGTCGGCGCGCATTTCCGCGAGCTCTTCCCGACCGTCTACGCCTCCTGCATGGAAGCGGGCATCGACCCGGTGACCCAGCCGATCCCGGTTGTTCCGGCCGTGCACTACCACATGGGCGGCGTGCTGGTGGATGCCGACGGCAAGACGACCGTCGACGGGCTCTGGGCGGCCGGCGAGGTGACCTCGACCGGCGTGCACGGCGCCAACCGGCTCGCATCCAACTCGTTGCTGGAGGCGGTCGTCTTCGCAGCGCGCATCGCCGAGAACATCAAGGGCATGCTGCCGGAATCGACGCTTTACGAATGGCCGAAGAACGCCGGCGAGAACGACGAGCTCGTGACGCTCGAAGACAGCCCGCAGCTTGCCGAACTGCGCCGGCGGATGTCGGCGGAGGCCGGCGTCATCCGTTCCGGCGAGGGGCTGAAGACCCTCATCCGCGACATCGCGCGGCTGGAGCGCGAGAACACCCGCATCCGCTTTTCCAACATGGTGGCCGCGGCAAAGCTCATCGCGACCGCCGCCTACCGCCGTCAGGAGAGCCGCGGCGGGCATTTCCGTTCCGACTGCCCCGATACGGTCGAGAGCTGGCGCCACCGCACCTACATGACGCTCAAGGACGCCGAAAAGACGGCCGCCGAGATTGTCGGATAAAGTCGAACGAAGGGAAGTGTCGACCATGACCGCAGAGACCTTGCGCCCCGTCCTTCCGGCGCTGATGATCGAGGACCAGGTGAAGGCGGCGCTCGTCGAGGATCTCGGCCGGGCCGGCGACATCACCACCTATGCGACGATCGCGCCGGAGCGCGTCGCGACGGCTGAGATGAACAGCCGCGAGGAGGGCGTCGTCGCCGGCATCGAGCTTGCCCGTGCGGCCTTCCGCATCGTCGATCCCGCTGTCGTCTTCGAGGCGATGGCCGCAGACGGCGACCGGGTCGGTCCCGGGACGCCGATCGCCCGGGTGAGCGGCCCCGCCCGTTCGCTGCTCTCGGCCGAGCGCGTGGCGCTCAATTTCCTCATGCATCTTTCGGGCGTCGCCTCCTACACGGCGCGCTTCGCGGCGGAGATCGCCCATACGCGGGCCAAGGTCACATGTACCCGCAAGACGCTGCCGGGGCTGCGGGCGGTGGAGAAATATGCCGTCCGGCTCGGCGGCGGCTCGAACCATCGTTTCGGGCTCGATGACGCGATCCTCATCAAGGACAACCACATCGCCGTCTGTGGCGGGGTGGCCGAGGCGGTGCGCGCCGCCCGCGCCTATGCCGGCCATCTGGTGAAGGTCGAGGTGGAGGTCGACACGCTCGAGCAGCTGCGCGAGGCGCTGACGGCGGAACCGGACGCCATCCTGCTCGACAACATGGGGCCGGAGACGCTGCGGCAAGCGGTGGCGATCAATCGGCAGCATAGCGGTCTCGACGAGGCGAACTATGCGAAAGCGGGCCGCCGCGTGATGCTCGAAGCCTCCGGCAACGTCAATCTCTCGACCATCCGCGCGATCGCAGAAACGGGTGTCGACTATATCTCGACCTCCAAGATCACCATGGCCGCGCCAACGCTCGACATCGGCCTGGACGTCACGATCGCCTGAGGCGATGCGGGTGGGCACGCCGGCGGGCTCACCTGTCCTCCGGCACCTCGGTCAGGCGCTCGGCGAGCGCGATCAATGGCTTCGGTCCGTGATACGTTACCTGCGGGAACGGGATGGAAATTCCGTTCTGCTCGAAGGACTTTTTCACCTTCTTTATCATCTCGCGCGAAGTCGGCCAGAAGTCGGACGATTTCGTCCAGTACCACAGCGTGAGGACGACCGCGCTGTCGGCGAGCTGGTCGACATGGGTTGCGACGGGCGGGTCCTTCAGGACGCGCGGATCGGATTCGGCGTGGTCGCGCATGATGCTCTCGGCGAGATCGATGTCGTCGTCATAGCCGATGCCGATCTTGAACTCGAAGCGGCGCGTGGCCTCGCGGCTGAAATTGGTGATCGGCACGTTCCACAGCGTGGAGTTCGGCGCCAGCCTGTAGAGCCCGTCGGGGGTGCGCAGTTCCGTCGCGAAAAGCCCGATCTCGATGATCGTGCCCGAGATCGCCCCGGTGTCGATATACTCCCCGACGCGGAAGGGTCGCAGAACGAGGAGCATGATGCCGGCGGCGATGTTCTGCAGTGTTCCCTGGAGCGCGAGGCCGATTGCGAGGCCTGCGGCGCCGAGCGTTGCGATGATCGAGGCCGTCTGTACGCCGAACTGCGCGAGCACGGTGACGAAGACGAGAAGCAGGGCGCCATAGCGCACGACATTGGCAAAGAAGCGCGCCAGCGTCTCGTCGATGCCGCGCACGCGCAACAGGCCCCTGTGCGTCCAGCGGCTGAGCAGCGATGACAGCCACCAGCCGACGAAAAGCAGCAGCAGCGCGCCGATGATCGAAAAAGAATATTGTACCGCGAGCCGGCTCACCTGCGCCAGCGCCGCCTGGGTTGCGAATACGGCTTCGTTGGCCTGCGACTCCATTCTGGTGCTCCCTTGCCGTTGGTCCCAACGGCTACATGGGGCACGCGCGGAAGAGGTCAACCGGTGCTGCGTCCTCCGACCTTGAGGCCGGGAGCGGGGCGCTCCTCGAGGATCTGGTGGCGGAAGCGGAAAAGCGCGGCCGGACGACCGCCGGTTGCCGCCATGGTGCCGCCGGTCGGCTCGACCAGCTCGGCGCCCTCGACGAGACGGCGAAAATTCTGCTTGTGGAGATGGCGGCCGGAGATCGCCTCCACCGTCGCCTGCAATTCGGTAAGAGTGAATTCCGGCGGCATCAGTTCAAAGACGACCGGGCGATACTTGAGCTTGCCGCGAAGTCTCGCGATCGCCGTCGCCATGATGCGGCGGTGGTCGAAGCGCATCGGCACGCCCAGTCGGGCGGCAAGCCCCGTGTGCCAGACGCGACCGTCGGCGACGGCCTCCTCGATGAGACCGGCTTCGTAGAGCAGTTCGTAGCGTTCAAGCACCCGTTCCTCGTCGAACGGGAAGTCATCAAGCCCGAAGGCGAGCTTCAGGCGCGAGCGACGCGAGAGCCGGGCGGCGCCCGCGGCATCGCCGCCCGCCTCCTCCGCCCATTGGCGCAGTGCCGGCAGGATGACCTGATCGAGGAGGACCGGGCGCCCCTGACGCCAGTCCTCCCAGGGAAGATAATTGTACCAGTCGCGCCAGTGCACGCCGGCGGCGGAAAGGGCCGCCGTCCGCTCCGGATCCATGCGCGTCAGCGCCAGATAGCCGACGGAGACGAGATGCGGGCCGGTATCGCCCGGCATCTTGTGCCGGCCGCGGTCGCCGAACGTGTAGAGCTGCTCGATATAGCCCATGTGGAGCGCGGTCCGCGCCTCGACCGCGACGCGCAGCGACATTTCCATGGTGCGGTAGCGCGCCGGATCGAACGGGCCGAAGGGCAGGCTTTCGAGTTCACTCGCCGGATCGCTGACGACGAGGATCTGCGGATTGCCGCCGGAAACGGCGACGATCGCCGCGTCGAGGCTGATCTCGATCGGCGAGCTTGCCGCCGTCATGGCAGGCGGTCTCCGGAGGGCGAGAGCGGCAGCACGAACGGCGCGTTGCCGTCGGCATCCGCACCGCGGCCGATCGCCTTCACCGCCGCGACGAGCCGGCCGCCGCGCCCGAGCAACCGGTCGCCGATCTCGACGATGCGGGCATTCGGCGTCGCGTAGGGCGAGACCTGCCGGAGGCGCGTGGCGAGATCCACCTCGTCGTCGTCCGGCCTGACGGCGAGGCTGGCGACGAGTGCTGCCGCCGGCGAGCGCGACACACCCATCCAGCAGTGGACGACGAGGGGAGCTGCCTGGTCCCAGCCGCGGGCGAAATCGATGATCTGCGCGACGTGCACCTCCTGCGGCGCGACGAGATCGCCGGTGCCGGCGAAACTGATGTCGTTGACGCCGAGCTTCAGGTGCCGCGCCGGGTCGATCACGCCGGGCCGATGGAAATCCTGCCCTTCCGCGAGCAGGCTGATCATTTCCCGCGCCTTGTGACGAACGGCCATTTCGGCGATGCGGGCGAGGGGGGATACGACGATCGCGCTCACGATGCCGCCTTCCTGGCTTGCGCCCGTGCCGCTTCGATCGCCTCGAAGCGCTCGACGAAACGTCGCTGGGCTTCGAAGGCAGGGAGCGGCGCAACCATCAGCGTGGTGCGGTCGAAGCCGCGCGGCTGGCCGAAGAATTTCCGCGCTTCTGCCGGCGCAAAGCCGGCAAGCTCTGTCGCCTCGAAATAGGCGGCGATCCGGTCGGCCTTTTTGATCTCGTCCTTGAGGTTACGCGAAGGGTGCGGCGGCAGGCCGAAGCGCAGGTGCACGGCCGCCTCGAGCCGCTTCTCGACCACCTTGTAGTCGCCGCCGACGACCGCCTTGAAGGGCGAGATCATGTCGCCGATCACATATTCGGGCGCGTCGTGCAGCAGCGCCATCTGCAGATCGTCGGCGCTCGCCTTCGGATAGTTGCGACGGAAGATCTCCTCGACGAGCAGGCTGTGCTGGGCGACCGAGAAGGCATGATCGCCGGAGGTCTGGCCGTTCCAGCGGGCGACGCGGGCCAGCCCGTGGGCGATGTCGGTGATCTCGACGTCGAGCGGCGAGGGATCGAGGAGGTCGAGCCGCCGGCCGGAAAGCATGCGCTGCCAGGCCCGCGATTTCATCTGCGTGAGCGGCGGCACCGGTCAGGCCTCCTCGGCGACCGTCGGGAAATCGAGACCCGACCACGTCGGAAGGCTGACGCTGACGGCGGTCTCTCCGGCGAGGACAGGCACGCCCGTGGTAAGCGCCTCGCCGACCCGGTCGATGCGGACGATCGCAAGGCCCCGCGCTCCGCGGACGGAACCGAGCGTGCCGACCGGCTTTCCGCCGGCGGTGATTTCCGTTCCCGACGCGGGCAGAGCCGTCTCGCCGCGGACGAGCACGACGCGCCTGCGGGCCGTACCGCGATGCTGCATTCGTGAGACGACCTCCTGGCCGACATAGCAGCCCTTCTTGAAGCCGACGCCGCCGTTGCGGTCCATCAGGACATCGTGCGGAAAGGCGTCCTGCAGCGCGAAGTCGGCGCCCGATTCGGCGATGCCCGCGGCGATCCGGAGATCGAGATAGGCGCCGTCGTCCTCCCCGGCATGCCGGCCCGGCCGGCGCCCGAGCACCGTCCCGGCGATCACAAACCGCCTGTCGAGAAGGCCGGCCGTGTCCCGCCCATCGCCCCAGGAGACCGTGACGCCCGCTTCCGGCTCCGCCGTGATGGTGACCGCCGCGCGCAGCTTGTACATGGTGAGTCGCTTGACGAGATCGGCCTGCTGGCCGGCCGCGGATTCGAGAAGGAAACCATCACCGTCGCGCGAAATCAGGAAATCGAAGAGGATCTTTCCCTGCGGGGTCAGGAGCGCGCCGGGCCGGGCTTCGCCGGCAGGCAGCGCCGCCACGTCGGTCGTGACGAGGTTCTGGAGAAAATGCTCCGCCTCCGCTCCGGAAACCCGGATCAGGGCGCGATCTGGAAGAAACGCTGCTGGCATCGTCTGCGATTTTCCGAAGTTGCGATGTCAGAGAGTTAAGGGCTCGGCGGGCAAACGGCAAGCGCCGGTATCAGTCTCCGGCGGTGAAGAACTTCCACTGGCCGTCGGGCGAGATGCCGACGCGGAAGAAATTGTAGTTGCCGTATTCCTGCATGTCGGCGAAGTCGCCGGCCGTGACGATCCGGAACAGCTCCACCTTTTCAGGGGCCGTCAGCGTGGAAAGCGGCTTCTCCGCGAAATAGGGCCAGACATACATTTCCTCCGGCGTGCCGGGATTGAGGTGGACGAAGCCGGTGGAGAGCACGTCGAGCAGGATCGCCAGGATTTCGATGCCCTCGCTGTCGCCAGAAAGGCCCTTGAGCGTGGTGATCGGGTCGGGATCGGCCGAATCGAGCATGACCTGCGTCTGGTTCGGGCCGGGATTGAGGAGGGGCCTCAGCCGCTCGATATCGCCGGATGCTGCGGCCTCGATGATCAGCTGCCGCAGCTTGCGCACCGGCTCCGGCGCCTTTTCGATGTCGTAGATGACCTCTGGCGGCGGTCCCTGGTCCTCGGGAGCATCCTCGGCGCCGCTCGTCGTGTCCGCCTTGTCGTCCGGCGTGCTGATCAGCGGGTCGGGGTCCGGAATGCCGATGACTCCGCCCGAAGGCGGCGCCGCACCGGGCGTATCCTCCACGGTCGGGGCGGGTTTTTCCGCCGGCTGCCCGCCGATCTGTTTCAATTCCGAAAGTGCCGAGGCGCTGCCGACGGTTCCGACGAGCATCACGCCGGCGAGAAGAATGGTCGCCAGGCGGCGCAAGTCGCGATGCCGGCCGGCCCGGGCGGACGCCTTCTTCATCGCCGTCCCTCTTTGTCGATTACTGGATGTTGCGCGTCGGGGAGAACTCGCCGGCGACCATGCGGGCCTTGAGTTGCTCGAGGATGGCCTCGGCGCCTTCCTCTCCGTGAATGCGAATCGTCTCGCGCATGGCAAGTGCGAAGGCGGCGTCGGCGATGATTTCCGGCTCGATGCCGTCGGCCATGCCGTCCGCCCAGGCTTCGTTCTGGTATTCGAGGGCGGCCTGCATCTTCTCGTGAACGATCATGTCGTCGATGTCGTTGCGGCGCGGTTCCATGATACTCATCCTCGATGCAATCAGTTCTTACTCACGTGTTAACAACACTAGCAGCCTTTTCCTGAAACGACACGGGGTCGCGTCGAAACAGGTTAATTATTCGCTAATTTCCGTAGCGGGTCGCAATTTCCATGGCAAGTGTTGCGCCTTCGGCACGGTAGCGCTCGGCGGCTGTGGCAGCCGCAGGCGTGCAGGTCGTATAGACCGACGCAAAGGAGCGATAGCCGCGATTGTAGGCCGCGACCATGCGTTCGCGACGTTTCGACTCGCCCGCCGTCTCGATTTCGATCAGTTTTTCCATCTGCCGGCGCCATTCCGGCTCGCTCGAACTGCCGCACAGGTTTCGAAGATACTGGACGGCGCCGATGACCTCGGAAAGCCGAATCAGTTGCGTGTCGTAGGGGGCGGGCTTTTCCTGCTGCTCCACGGGCGGCGGTGGTGACGCCTCCTGTGCCGCGACGGGCAGGGCGCCGAGCAGCGCGACGAAAACGGCGGTGGCCATGGTGGCGGAGACGCGCGCGCGCGCGTTGATGTCAGCCGTCATCGCGGGCACGCGCCAGCCTTTCGAGGCAGTCGAGAATGCTCGGGGGCACGGGCAGGCCGGCAATCTCGTCCGGCCGGTACCAGCCGAGGTCGGCGGCATCGTCGGCGGCAAGCGCCTCCGTCTCGTCCTCGACGTCGACGAGGAAGACGGAGAGCATGAAGCCGCCGGTGCCGCTTTCCGCCTCGGCTGCGAGCTCGTAGCGGTGAAAGAGCCGCGGGTTCTCGCCGCGCAGGCCCGTCTCCTCCTGCAGCTCGCGCAGAGCCGTTTCGGCCGGCGTTTCGCCCGGTTCGGCCCTGCCGCCGGGGAAGGCGTAAAGGTCGGCGGCCGGCGGATTGAGCCGGCGCACGAGGAGGATGCGGCCGTCACGCTCCACGATCGCCGACGAGGCTGAGGCAAAGGACGTCTTCGTCATGCTCATGAATATAGGTCGTCCTCTCCTTCTTGATCCGGATTCCGTCGACGCAGAGCCGCGTCGCGGAGTATTGCGACATCGGCGCCGCCGCGCAATGCCCCCGTCCTCTCCTTGACCGGCCGCCACCGTGGTGCCATCAATCCGCGCATGTGCGGACGCTTTTCACTGTCGGCGATGCCCGAAGAGGTACGGGACGCGCTCGGGCTCTTCGAGCTCGAGGCCTTTCCCGCCCGCTACAACATCGCGCCGACCCAGCCGATCCTCGTGGTCATTCAGTCGGAGCGCCGCGAGCCGGGCAGCAACATGCCGGAGCGCCGGGCGATGCTGGTCCGCTGGGGGCTGATCCCGTCGTGGGTGAAGGACCCGAATGACTTTCCGCTGCTGATCAACGCCCGTGCGGAGACGGCGATCGGCAAGGCGTCCTTCAAGGCGGCCATGCGCCATCGTCGCGTGCTCGTCCCGGCCTCGGGCTTCTACGAATGGCACCGGCCGGAAAAGGGCAGTGACGAGAAATCGCAGGCCTACTGGATCAGGCCGCGCAACGGCGGCGTCATCGCCTTCGCCGGCCTGATGGAGACCTGGTCGTCACCGGACGGTTCTGAGGTCGACACCGGCGCCATCCTGACGGTCGGTTCCAACCGGTCTATCGCCCGCATCCACGACCGGATGCCGGTGGTGATTGAACCGGAGGACTATGCCCGCTGGCTGGATTGCCGCGCCTACGAACCGCGCGAGGTCACCGATCTTCTCGCGGCACCCGCTGACGACTTCTTCGAGGCGGTTCCCGTGTCGGACCTCGTCAACAAGGTCAGCAACACGGGACCCGCAATTCAGGCGGCGGTGGCGGAAAGCCTGCCACCGGTCGCGTCGCCCGCGGAGGAGGCGAAATCAGGCCAGATGTCGCTGTTCTGACCGCCGTCGATCAGCTATGCGGCCTTCTTCGAAGAGTTGCGCTTCAGCATCAGCGCCGCCGCGACCACGGCCTTCAAGCCGAGCGGTCGATAGTTGCCGTCGAGATTCTGCTTTGGGGGCGCGGCGTCAGCCGCCTTCTTCCCGGTCATTTCCGTTCTCCTGAATTGCTTCCAGTCCCTATAATTTTTTTATGGTTTTGCTTTAGAACTTGGTCGAAATGACGGTTCCGGCAAATCACGTTTCGTCAACGCGGACATAATCCGAGAGCAAAGCACACGACGGTGATTCGCTCGGATGATGGCCGGAGGCGGATAGAGATTTCACAGACCGCGGTCAAGTTCCGCTTCGTTGCCGTCGCCGACGTCGTCCATGACGATCAGGGTTCCGAAGCGCCTGTGCCAGGCGCGGGCGCCGAAGGGCAGCGTGCACAGATAGGCGATGACGGTGACCGACAGCACTTCCCAGGTGAAGCTCATCAGAAGTGCGACATAGACGACGATGCCGAGCGTCACCGGCAGGACGAGGTCACGGCGGATCTTCTGCGTCTCCGACTTGCCGGACCAGACCGGCAGCCGGCTGATCAGCAGCGCGGCGATCAGCACCGTGTATCCGGCGGCGACATAGGCGACCGGTGTCGTCGGCTGCACGCCGAGGAAGCCGAGATAGATCGGCAGAAGCACGATGAGGGCGCCGGCGGGGGCCGGAACGCCGACGAAATATTCCGACTGCCAGGGCGCCTTGTGCTCGCGCTCCGCCATGACGTTGAAGCGGGCGAGGCGCAGGCCTGCGGCGATCGCGTAGATCAGGGCGGCGATCCAGCCGATGGAGCGGGCCTGGTCGAGGATAAAGACGTAGAGCACGAGCGCCGGCGCCACGCCGAAATTGACAATGTCGGCAAGGGAGTCCATCTGGGCGCCGAATTTGGACGTCGCCTTCATCAGCCGCGCGACGCGCCCGTCGATGCCGTCGATGAAGGCGGCGGCAAGCACCAGCGTCACCGCGAGTTCGTAGCGGTTCTCGAAGGCGAGCCGGATGCCGGTGAGGCCGGAGCAGATCGCGAGCACCGTGATGAGGTTCGGCACGATCAGGCGAAGGGGTATTTCCCGCAGCCGTGGGCCTCGGGCGCCGTCATGGCTGTTCTTCGGTTCGCTCGGCGGTACTTGCGCTTCCATCTCGCCCTCCTTGCCGACGGCGATCAGCTGCGGCGGCTGACGACGGGGCCCTTGGTCGAGCCGAATTCCGCGATCACCGTCTCGCCGGCGACGGCCGTCTGGCCGAGCGCCACGCGCGGTTCGGCGCCGGCCGGCAGGAAGACGTCGAGACGCGAGCCGAAGCGGATGAGACCGAAGCGCTCGCCGGCGGTGAGTGTTTCGTTCGGGTTCGACCAGCAGACGATGCGGCGGGCCACGAGTCCCGCGATCTGCACGACGCCGATATTTCCGTGTGTGGTTTCGATCACCAGGCCGTTGCGCTCGTTCTCCTGGCTCGCCTTGTCGAGTTCGGCGTTGAGGAAGGAGCCTTCGCGATAGGCGATGTTGGTGATGCGGCCGCGAACCGGTGCGCGGTTCACATGGCAGTTGAAGACGTTCATGAAAACGGAGATGCGCAGCATCGGCTGGTTGCCGAGCTGCAGCTCTTCCGGCGGCACGACCATCTGGATCGAGGATACCTTGCCGTCGGCCGGGCTGATGATGAGATCGTCGTCCTGCGGCGTGACGCGCTCGGGATCACGGAAGAAATAGGCGCACCAGACGGTCAGCACCATGCCGACCCAGAACAGCGGCTCGGAAATCCAGCCGAGAACCAGGGAACCGGCAAAGAAGGCGGCGACAAAGGGATAGCCTTCCTTGTGAATCGGAACGATGGTGTTGCGGACGGTGTCGAGCAAATTCATGGGGATCGTCTCCTCGCGGGAAATCAGGCCTGCTGACTAGCGCGAAAGCCCGCCGGGGGCAATGGCGCCGGTTCAAAAGTGCGGATGCGCGGCAATCTGTATCATTCGGGGACACGGGTGCATGACCACTTGGCAGTTGTCATGCACCAAGCATCAACGGTTGATCTCTAATATCGGCGCCGGTTCGTCGAATATAGGCATGGTTCCGGCGCTTGTCGCTGCGCCTTCTACTTGGGAATTGTTCCTCATGCACGGATTTTACGGCACTGCGGGGGTGAATGCACGGCAGGAAGCCGCCCCGCTCTACTGGCATTCCACCGGGGAGGTGTCGATTCCTCCGGAACTGGAAGGGTTCGACCTTCGTCCCGGCAAGCCCGAAGGGGCCGGGGTGGCGATCTGTTTCGTGCCGCTCGGCGCCGATCATCCTGTGTCGACGGCAGTCGCGGTCCGCCAGATCCTCGGAGCGGACGAGTACCTGATCGGTGTCGCCGACGCGGCCTTCGGCGAGACCTGCGCCGACGACATCCTGCAGGCGGGCTTCGACGACGTTCTGCTGCTCGGCCGCCCATTCGACATGACTCTCTGCCTCGCCCGTGCCCGCGCCGTGCTTGCGAGACGGCGGCGGATGCGTCGGGAACTGGCCCATGTCGAACTCGAGCGCGACTACCTGCAGGCCTGCATCGACAGCCTGCCGACGCCGATCTTCTTCAAGAACGGCGAGGGCATCTATGTCGGCTGCAACAAGGCATTCGAAGGGTTCATCGGCCTGCCGACCGAGAAGGTGATCGGCAGTTCCGTCTACGACGTGGCGCCGGAAGATCTGGCGCGCCGCTATCAGCAGGCCGATGACGCGCTTCTCGCCCGCGGCGGCGAGCAGGTCTACGAGTGCGAGGTGCGCTATGCCGACGGATCGCTCCATCACGTCGCCTTCCACAAGGCCGCGATCGTCTCGGAGGACGGGCGCCTTCGCGGCATCGCCGGCGCCATGCTCGACATCACCGACCGCAAGAGTCTCGAAGTGCGGCTGATCGACGCCGCAGCGCGCGACCCGCTGACCAATGCCTACAACCGCCGCAAGTTCTTCGAGATCGCCACCGAGGCGATCGAGCTCGCCCGCAGGGAAGGGCGTCCGGTCTCGGTCGCAGTCATCGATCTCGACCGTTTCAAGTCGATCAACGACCAGTGCGGCCATGCGGAAGGCGACCGGGTGCTGTGCGCGACCGCAGCCCTGCTCGAAGGCTGCGCCGGCGACGGCATCACCATTGCACGGGCGGGTGGCGAGGAATTCTATGCCCTCTTTCCCGGCTTCGACCTGATGCAGGCGGCTGAGATCGCTGATTCGATGCGTCGGCAGGTGTCGGACGCCGGTTTCCTTCCCGATGTCGACGAGCCGGCCGGCACGCTCAGCATCGGCGTCGCGGAGCTCGATCCATTGCGCGGCACGCTTTGGGAAGCCCTGAAGGAGGCCGACGAGGCGCTCTACCGGGCGAAGCGCTCCGGCCGTAACCGCATCTGCATCGCTCTGCGGCAGTCCGGCTACGCCAGCGAAGCCTGACGGCGGTCAGACCGCCGGCGTGCGGCGGACCACGACGCCCATGTCGTCGCTCTCGCGGACCTGGCGCAGATGTTCTTCCGCCTGGGTCGCTTCGCGCTGGCGGTTCCACATCGAGGCGTAGAGGCCGTTCATCGCGAGCAGTTCGCCGTGGGTGCCACGCTCGGCGATCTCGCCGCCCTTGAGAACGATGATCTCGTCCGCGCCGATGACGGTGGAGAGCCGGTGGGCGATGACGAGCGTCGTGCGGTTCTTCGAGACCACGTCGAGGGCGGTCTGGATTTCCTGCTCGGTCGTCGTGTCGAGCGCCGACGTCGCCTCGTCGAGGATGAGGATCGGCGGCGCCTTCAGCACCGTGCGGGCGATGGCGACACGCTGCTTCTCGCCGCCCGAGAGCTTCAGCCCGCGTTCGCCGACCTTCGTCTGGAAGCCGTCCGGCAGGTCGCTGATGAAATTGGCGATCTGGGCGACTTCCGCCGCGGCCTGGATTTCCTCGTCGGTTGCGGAGGGCCGGCCGTAGCGGATGTTGTAGGCGATGGTGTCGTTGAAGAGCACGGTATCCTGCGGCACCATGCCGATCACCGATCGCAGGCTCTTCTGCGTCACGTCGCGGACGTCCTGCCCGTCGACAGTGATCGAGCCCTTCTGGATGTCGTAGAAGCGGTAGAGCAGGCGCGAGATCGTCGACTTGCCGGCGCCAGACGGGCCGACGACGGCGACCGTCTTGCCGGCCGGAACCTCGAAGGAGATGCCCTTCAGGATCGGACGCTGCGGATCGTAGGCGAAGTGCACGTCCTTGAAGCTGATCGCGCCCTTTGCGATCGCGAGATTCGGGGCGCCCGGCTTGTCGGTCACCTCCGGATCGACTTCGAGGAGGTCGAACATCTGTTCGATATCGGTGAGGCCCTGGCGGATTTCGCGATAGACGAAGCCGATGAAGTTGAGCGGCATGGCGAGCTGCAGGAGCATGGCATTGACGAAGACGAAGTCGCCGATCGTCTGCTCGCCGCGCTGCACGGCGAGCGCCGACATCACCATCATGACGGCCGTGCCGAGGCCGAAGATCGCCGTCTGGCCGAAGTTCAGCCAGCCGAGCGAGGTCCACACCTCGGTTGCCGCCTTCTCGTAGCGCTCCATCGACTTGTCGTAGCGCTTGGCTTCCATCTCCTCGTTGCCGAAGTACTTGACGGTCTCGAAGTTCAGGAGCGAGTCGATCGCCTTTGTATTGGCCTCCGTGTCGCTGTCGTTCATCGACCGGCGGATGCCGATGCGCCAGTCGCTCGCCTTGATGGTGAACCAGATATAGGCCCAGACGGTGATCGCGGTGACGGCGAGATAGGAGAAGCCGTAGCCCCACCAGAAGATCACGGCCGTCAGCAGGAATTCGAGCAAGGTCGGCACGGAGTTGAGGATCGTGAAGCGGACGATCGTCTCGATGCCCTTCGTGCCGCGCTCGATGATGCGCGAGAGGCCGCCGGTCTTGCGCTCCAGATGGAAGCGGAGCGAGAGCTGGTGGATATGGACGAAGGTCCGGTAGGCGAGCTGGCGCACCGCATATTGGCCGACGCTCGCGAAAAGCGCGTCGCGGAGCTGGTTGAGCCCGACCTGGGCGATGCGGGTGAGATTGTAGAGGATGACGAGCGCGACGGCGCCGAGCAGGAATGCTGGCAGCAGCCCGACCATGTCGAGCCGGCCGTTCAGTGCATCGGTCGCCCATTTGAAGAAATAGGGTACGAGAAGCAGGATGAACTTCGAGACGACGAGGAAGACGGTCGCCCAGACGACGCGCGCCTTGAGGTCCGGCCGGCCGGACGGCCACATGTACGGCCAGAGATTGACCAGCGTTTCGAGCGGATTGGAGGAATCCGCCGATACGGTCTTCTTCTTCGTCATGTTGCCTGCCCCTCGCATCAACCGTCGTCAGATGAAATCGGCGGCCTCTCGGAGGCCGCCGACTTTCGCCACATAGGGTTTCGAATATGCGTGTGCAATGGAGGACCCGAAACTTTTGACGGGTCCCGCCGCCGCACCGCCGTCAGTCGATCGTCTCGCCGCGCAGGCGCTTGCGATGCAGCTCTTCCGCATTCGGCAGCGCATCGTACGGCACCTGGAAAATCTGGCCCGGCTCGATCAGGTCCGGATTGCTGATCTTGTTGGCGTTGGCGAGATAGATCGTCGTGTAGCGAACCCCGAGACCGTAGACGCGGCGCGAGATCTGCCAGAGCGTATCGCCCCGGCGGATGATGACCGTGTTCTTGCTCTCGGTGAGTGGTGCCTGCTCGATCGTCTTCGGGGCGTCGGCGGCCGTTTCTGTCGGAGCCTGGGCCGGTTGCGCTGCCGGGGCCGCCGCTTGCGGCTCGGCGGCCGGTGCGGTGCCGGCGGGTTCCGCCTGCGCTTTGGCCTTCTCCGCGGGCGGCTGGGCTTCGGCGACCGCTGCGGCCGGCAGCGGCTCGAGAACGGCGTTGATCAGTTCGGCGATCTTCGGCAGCCCGTCGCGGACCGCGTCGGCATCGGCCGAAAGTGCCTTCAGCGCTTCGAGCGCGTTGCGGGCTCGCGCCGCCGTCTGCGCCACGAACTGGGCGTAGTCGGAATCGACACCCGCGCCGAGGCGATAGTCGATGAGCGACTGAAGGGCGATCTCGGTCGCCGAACGGGCGGCGGCGAGCTCCTCGACTGCCGGCTTCTTGCCGTCGGCAAAGAGCCCCTGGAGGATGCCGAAGGCCTTGCCGACCGAGCCACGCATGGTTTCGAAGGTCGCACGGTCGAGCGGCACCATGGCAGCCGGCTGGCCGGCTTCCGGAGCCTTCGACTGCGCGACCACGGCGACCTGGTGCCCTTCGGGGCGGTTGAACGGCACGGAGGCGCGCACCAGCACCTTGCCGTCTGCGTCGAGCAGTTCGGCGCGGATCGTGTGATCGCCGACGGCAAGCGCGATTGTGCCTTCGATGACGAAGTGACCGGTATTGTCCGCCGTCGCGGCTCCGATCAGCGTGTCGTCGGCCGAGGCGCGAACCGCGCTGCCCGGCGCGGCAGTACCGGCGACGAAGATGCGATCGCCCTCGATCTCGACGGCGCTGACCTGGACTTCGGGGGCGGGTGCGGGCTTGGCGGCCTCGGCGGGCTGCTGTGTCGCTGCAGCGTCCTGCGGTGCCGCCGGGGCCGGCGGTGCTTCGGCCGTCTGCGCGGCAGGAGCCTCTTCCGACGGAACACGGGCCTTCTTGTCGGCCTGGTTGACGGTTTCCGGTGCCGCGATCACGCGGCTCGCCTCGCCGGGCTTGGTGACCATGGCAAGCAGGTTGCCGTTGCCGTTCTCGGGAATGGAAATCGTCGCGACCTCTTCCGACGTGACGACCTTTCCGTCCTTGCCGGTGACGCGCAGCTCGAGCGAGTGATCGCCGGGCGAGAGCGGCTTGTCGAGAATGACGGCGAAGTCGCCGCTGATGCCTACCTCGGTCTCGAAGATGACCGTGTCGCCGTCGATGATCGCGAGTTTCGAGCCGGGTTCGGCATTGCCGGCGATGACGGCCGAGCCGTCCGGTTCGACGCGCAGCACGTCGAAGCGCGGGATGATCGGGCCGGTCGCCGGTGCATTGGCGGCAGCCGGCTGCTCCGTCGCGGCCGGGGCCTCGGCCTCAGGTGCCGGGGCTTCCGGCGCCATGTCAGGCTTGCCCGTCAGCGCGTCGATGACTTTTCCGATCGCAGCACCCGCAGCAGCCGGGTCGGAGGGCAGGGCCTTGAGGAGGGCGAGCACCTTCTCGGCATTGCCGCGTGCGGTCGTCATCGTCTCCTTGACGCCGGCTTCGAGCGCGTCGGGGATGTCAAGCGTGGCGAGCGCGGAGAACGCCTTTTCGACTTCCGCCTTCGCACCGGCATAGGCTTCTGCCGCGGGCACCTTGCCGTCGGCAAAGAGCGAGACGAGTGCCTGGGCGGCCTTTTCGGCATCGGCCTTCAGGCGCCCCATCTTCTCGCTCGCCGCCGCCGCGAGGTCTTCCGCGGGTTTGGCGGGCTCGGGCGCAGGCGTCTTGGCGGCATCGCCGCTTGCTGTCGTCGTTTGGGCCTTGTCCTTCCCGTCGTCCGAAATCCTCGGCATGACGAAGAACACCATCAGGATCGTCGCAATCGCGAGCACCAGCAAGGCCAGCAAGCCGGCACGATTTTTCATCATAGTCACTCTCCGGGCGGATAGGCCGCCATATCCCTTGGAATTGCTAGCCTTATCTCGCCGCTTTCACAAGCTTTCTCAACGAATGGTGATCTTGCGCCGACAGCTTTTTCGTCAATTCGGTTGACCTTGCCGGCGCATGATTGTCTTTCTTCCTTCATGAGCAAAAACATGAATACGATTCGATCCGTCTGCGTCTATTGCGGCTCCCAGCCGGGGCGCGATCCCGATCATATCGCCGCCGGCCGCGCGCTCGGCCGGTCGATCGCCGCGCATGGGCTGCGGCTCGTCTACGGCGGTGGCACCCGCGGCATCATGGGAGCGGTTGCGGGCGGCGTGCTGTCGAACGGCGGACAGGTCACCGGCATCATCCCCGAATTCCTGGTGGACATGGAGGCGACGCGCCATTCCCTCGGTCAGCTCAACGAGCTGATCGTCACGGAGGACATGCACGCCCGCAAGCACAAGATGTTCGAGCGCGCCGACGCCTTCATCACGCTGCCGGGCGGCATCGGCACGCTGGAGGAGATCGTCGAGATCATGACCTGGGCGCAGCTCGGCCGTCATGAGAAGCCGATGGTCTTCGCCAATATCAACGGTTTCTGGAACCCGATGCTGGAACTGCTCCGCCACATGCGCGAGCAGGGTTTCATCCACACCGCCGAGCGGGTGCAGCCGCTCGTCATCGACAATGTCGAGGACATCATCCCGGCGATCCTCGAGAAGGTTGAGGGCGTGCGCGACCTCGACGGCGCCGACGAGGTCATCGCCAAGCTCTGATCCCCCGCCGCTACTGCTTGCGGTATTGCCTCAGCATCGGCCAGACGAAGATGGTGAGCGCGAGCCAGATCAGCGGGAAGGCGATCATCTTGGCGGTGCCGAAGGGCTCTTTGAAGACGAAGACCGCAATCAGGAAGATCATCGTCGGTGGCAGGTACTGCATGATGCCGATGGTCGAGAGGCGCAGGAGCTTGGCGCCGTTGGCGTAGAAGAGCAGCGGCACGGCCGTCACCACGCCGGTTCCGAGCAGCAGCAGCGCGTCGTTCGCGCCTGTCGAGAAGAAGTGGCCGTGACCGGTCGCGCCGAGATAGGCGACATAGCCGAGGGCGGGTACGCTGAGCAGCAGCACTTCGAGGAGAAAGCCCTGGTTCGGTCCGATCGGCAGGGTCTTGCGGAAGAAGGCATAGAAGCCCCAGGAGAAGGTGAGGCCGAGCGCCACCCAGGGCAGTCCACCGGCGTCGTAGGTCAGCACCGCGACGGCGATGGCGGCGAGCGTGATCGCCACCTTCTGCGCCGGTGCGAGCTTTTCCTTGAGCAGCACGGCGCCGAGGAAGATCGAGAACAGCGGATTGATGAAATAGCCGAGCGCGGTGTCGAGCGCACGGCCCGCGCCGATCGCCCAGACATAGATGCCCCAGTTGATGCTGATGAGCAGGGCGGTGACCGCGGCCATGCCGAGCATGCGCGGATTGCGGATGGCCACCTTCAGGTCACCCGTCCGTCGGAGGATGAGGAGCACACCGCCGGCGATCGGAATCGACCAGAGGATACGATGGGCGATGACCTCGGTCGGCGGGATGTGCGCGACCGCCTTCATGTAGAACGGCAGGAATCCCCAGAGCATATAGGCGGCGAGCGCAAAGGCGAAGCCGCGCGCGCTGTCTTCGTTCTTGACTTCGACTGCGGTGTCGGTCGCCATGGCGTTTCCATCCTCTGTTGTTTTAGGCGCTTGCGATACTCCATGCGTCACGAATGGACAAATTCATTCCGGTGAAGGGTCGGTGACCGGAATTGAACGGCGGGTCGCGCGCCGCGAGGCCTTTCGCGGCGCGTCGTCGCCTGCAGAATGTCAGCCGCGGACTTACTCCGCCGCGATCTTGCCTGCGAGCTGGCGGTTCTTCATCAGCTTGTAGACGATCGAATCCATCAGCGCCTGGAAGGAGGCGTCGATGATGTTCTCCGATACCCCGACCGTCCACCAGCGCACGCCCGTCGCATCGCCGGATTCGATGAGCACGCGGGTGATCGCCTCGGTGCCGCCGTTGAGGATACGCACCTTGTAGTCGGTGAGTTCCAGGTCGCCGATCTCGGCCTGGTACTTGCCGAGGTCCTTGCGCAGCGCGATGTCGAGCGCGTTGACCGGGCCGTCGCCCTCGGCGACCGACATGACGCTCTCGCCGTCGATGACGAGCTTCACGACGGCTTCCGACACCGTCTTTAGGTGGCCGTTGGCGTCGAAGCGCCGCTCGACCATCACCCGGAAGCCGTCGATCGAGAAGAAGTCCGGAACGGTGCCGAGCGTGCGATGGGCGAGCAGCTCGAAGCTCGCATCCGCGCCCTCGTAGGCATATCCGGTCGCCTCGCGCTCCTTGACGATCGAGATCAGCCGGTCGAGGCGCGGGTCGTCCTTCTCGACCGCGATGCCGCGGCGCTTCAGCTCGTTGATGAAGTTCGCCTTGCCGCCCTGGTCTGAGACCATGACCTTGCGGAAATTGCCGACGCTCGCCGGATCGACGTGCTCGTAGGTGCGCGGGTCCTTGAGCAACGCGGAGGCGTGAATGCCGGCTTTCGTCGCGAAGGCGGACGCGCCGACATAGGGCGCCTGGTGCTCGGGCGAGCGGTTCAACAGCTCGTCGAAGGCGTGCGAGAGCCGGGTGAGGCCGGCAAGCTTCTCGCGGTCGATCGCTGTCTCGAAACGTTCGGCATAGGTCTCCTTGAGGCAGAGCGTCGGGATGAGCGTCACGAGATTGGCGTTGCCGCAACGTTCGCCGATGCCGTTCAGCGTTCCCTGGATCTGCCGCGCCCCGGCCTCGATCGCCGCGAGCGAATTGGCGACCGCCTGGCCGGTGTCGTTGTGGGCGTGGATGCCGAGCGCGCTGCCCGGCACGCCGGCGGCGATGACGGCGGCGACGATCGCGCCGACCTCCGGCGGCTGCGTGCCGCCATTGGTGTCGCAGAGCACGACCCAGCGGGCACCCGCCTCGTAGGCGGTCTTCGCGCAGGCGACGGCATAGTCCGGATTGGCCTTGTAGCCGTCGAAGAAGTGCTCGCAATCGACCATGGCGGTCTTGCCGGCGGCGATCGCCGCCTCGACGCTCTCGCGGATGCTTGCGAGGTTTTCCTCGTTGGTACAGCCGAGCGCGACCTTGACGTGGTAGTCCCAGCTCTTGGCGACGAAACAGACCGCATCGCTCTTCGCCTGCAGGAGCTGGGCGAGGCCCGGATCGTTGGAGGCGGAAATGCCCGCCCGCTTGGTCATGCCGAAGGCGACGAAGGCGGCGCGGTTCGTACGCTTCTGCGTGAAGAAGGCGGTGTCCGTCGGGTTGGCGCCGGGATAGCCGCCCTCGACATAGTCGAAGCCGAATTCGTCGAGCATCGAGGCGATGGCGATCTTGTCCTCGACGGAAAAGTCGATGCCCGGCGTCTGCTGTCCGTCGCGGAGCGTCGTGTCGAAGAGGTAGATCTTTTCGCGTGTCATGCTGTTGTCCTCAGGCAGTTTTTCGTCTTGAGGGGATCACCCCACCCCGGAGCTTCGCTCCGACCCTCCCCCTCAAGGGGAGGGTGAGGCCGCGCGGCATCTCCCAGGACCACTCTCCCCCCGTGTGGGGGAGATGCCCGGCAGGGCAGAGGGGGGTGGCAAGGTCCATCGTCATTTCAATCCTTTCCCGCAAACCGGTCGGTCGCGCGGATGAGCTGGTCGAGGATGCCGGGTTCGAGATAGGCGTGGCCGGCGCCCTCGATCAGGTGGAAATCCGCCTTCGGCCAGGCCTTGTGCAGCTGCCAGGCGTATTTCGCCGGGCAGGGCATGTCGTAGCGGCCGTGGATGATGACGCCGGGAATATCCTTGAGCTTCACGGCGTCGCGCAGCAACTGTCCTTCTTCCAGCCAGCCGGCATGGACGAAGAAGTGGTTCTCGATGCGGGCGAAGGCGAGCGCGAATTCCGGATCGTAGAAATGGTCGGAATAGTCCGGGTTCGGCAGAAGCGTGATCGTCTCGCCCTCCCACGAACTCCAGGCGACGGCGCAGCGCAACTGCTCCTCGCGGTCGGTGCCGGTGAGCCGCCGGCGATAGGCGGCCATCATCTCATGGCGCTCGCTCTCCGGGATCGGCGCCTGGAAGCGCTCCCACTTGTCGGGGAACATCTCCGAGACGCCGAACTGGTAGTACCAGTCGAGCTCGGCTTTGGTCAGCGTATAGACGCCGCGCAGCACCAGTTCGGAGACACGCTCGGGATGCGTCTCGGAGTAGGCGAGTGCCAGCGTCGAACCCCAGGAGCCGCCGAAGACGAGCCATTTGTCGACGCCCATCATTTCGCGCAGCCGTTCGATGTCGGCGACGAGATGCCAGGTGGTGTTCGCCTCGATGGAGGCGTTCGGTGTCGACTTGCCGCAGCCGCGCTGGTCGAACATCAGCACGTCGTAGAGGGCTGGATCGAAGACGCGGCGGTTGTTTGGGCCGGTCGCGCCGCCCGGGCCGCCATGCAGGAAGACCGCCGGCTTGGCGCCCCTGGTGCCGAAGCGCTCCCAGTAGACGCTATGGCCGTCGCCGACATCGAGGAAACCGGTCTCGAAGGGTTCGATCTCGGGATAGAAGCCGCGCAGTTCGTTGGTCATGATCGGTCCTCTCGGGGCGGCCACGCCGCCGTATCGTGGTCGGGATGCTGGTGATTGCTGCGGCCGACGGAGGCCGTGCCGCCCGGCAAGTCGGAGCGGTCTGTCTCGCGCTCCGGCAGGCCGAAGAGCCGGTCGAAATAGGAGACCCTGGACTCGACCCCATCCTGCGACACCGGCACGCACGCCTCCGGATCGTCGAGGCTGCCGATGGTGACGCTGATATAGGGGGAACCCTTGGTGCGGAAGAAGAGCGGCGTGCCGCACTGGTTGCAGAAGCCGCGCCCGCACGGGTCGGACGACTGGAACCAGCTCGGCTCGCCGCGCATCAGCAGGAAATCCTCCTGCCGCGAACCGGCGAGCGCCATGAAGAAATTGCCGCTCGCCTTCTGGCACATGCGGCAATGGCAGATATGCGGGTAGCCGAGCTCGCCGGCGATGCGATAGCGCACCGCGCCGCACTGGCAGCCGCCGGAATGGACCTCGCGGGTGCTCATGCCTCATCCTCCTCGGGCGGCCAGACGGTGGTGTCGTGGTCGGGGTGCTGGAAGGAAACGACGGCGGCGAAGGCTTCTTCCATCGCCGGGCTGCTATAGGCCGGTTTCTCGAACAGGTGGTCAATCCACGGCAGCCGTTTGTCGTGGTTCACCTGGATCTGCGGTTCCAGCAGCTCCGGATGGTCGAAGGCGCCGATCGCAAGTTCGATCTCCTCGCCCTGCTGGTAGGTGAGCGGCGTGCCGCACTTGTTGCAGAAGCCGCGCTTCACCTTGGCGGAGGAGCGGAAGAGCGTCGGCTGGCCGCGCGTCCAGGTCAGATGCGCGTGGTCGCCGGTCACGAAGGCACCGAAGAAGCTGCCGAACTGCTTCTGGCACATGCGGCAATGGCAGATCGACGGCCGTCCGAGCTTTTCCGCCCGGAACCGGACCGCGCCGCATTGGCATCCGCCGGTGAATATGCCTTCCATGAACGCCTCCAAGGGTTCTATTTCAACATGACGTAGGCGACGACTGCCACGGTGACGACGAGGACGAGAACGCCCTTGCCGATCAGCCCGTAGAGCAGCCATTTCGGCATTTCCGTGCCCGGTTTCTTTTCGCTCATGGCTTTACCTCCGGCCATGTTTCGGTGTCGTGATCGGGGTGTTGAAAGGAGACGATCTCTTCGAGGAACGGCGCGTTGTCGAGATCGTCCAGCGTGGAAAGCTCCGGCAGCTCATGCAGATGGTCGAAGAAGCCGAGCTTCGCCTCGACGCCGTACTGGACCGCAGGCGGCACGGCGGCCGGATCGTCGAAGGCGCCGGCCGCGATCGCCATGCCGTCCGGCGCCTCGTAGGTCAGCGGCGTGCCGCAGTCCCCGCAGAAGCCGCGCAGCACGAAGTTCGACGAGCGGAATTTTTTCGGCGCCCCGCGGGTCCATTCGAAATCCGTGCCTCGCACGGAGACGAGCGGCGCGAAATAGCTGCCGAATGCCTTCTGGCACATGCGGCAGTGACAGATCGAAGCGTCCTTCAGCGCACCGCGGACGCGAAAGCGCACCGCGCCGCACTGGCATCCGCCGGTATGGATCGTGTCAGTCATGACATTCCTCCCGTGAGTCTGGCGCCGGGGTATCAAGCGCCGTCAGTGCCGACATGATTACCGCTTGACCTCCCATGTCGTGACCCGCTCGCCGGTGACGGGGTCCTTGCCGTCCTTGAGCTGGATGCCCTTGGCCAAGAGTTCGTCGCGGATCTTGTCGGCCTCGGCGAAGTTCTTGGCATTGATAAGCGCCAACCTTCGTGAAACGATACTGTCGATCTCGCCTCCGTCTAGTTTGCTTTCTTCGCTGATCGCCTCCAGCGTAACGGCACCGTGCTCATGCAATACGACTTTGACGTGATCGCTCCCAAGTTCAGGAAAACGAGTTTGGAAAAGCTCATTGAGTTCAGTTCGCGAGCGATTGCGTGCGTCAATCTCACCAGCCCAATTATAGTAATTAAGCACTAAAGCGCGCGCGTCCTCGAGTGTCTCCCCATACTTGCTCAGCAGTTGGGGACGAGCGCTATGCATGCGCGCATCGAAATATGCTTCTTTGAGGTAGCTTCGGAAAAGCCCAAGCCAGATAAGATTGCTACCCAACTCATTCGCGACGTTAGGATTCCCGGCGGCTTGTTGCGCCAAATGGTCGATATGGACAATGGCTTCCTGAAAGTTGAGGTCGTCGGACAGCGCTGCCACCACTTCCGGAGATGGAGCGACAGGGGATTGCCCGACGTAAAGACCGTTTTGAAAGCTGGCATCGGCGTGGTTGGCAAATGTCTTAACCCATCCAGAAAGCTTGTCCCTCCAATAGTTTAGCTTGGCCTCGCTAAAATCAATGGGCTGGCGATAGTGTGTCGCCAACATGGTTAGGCGAATCACTTCACCCGAAATTGGCCTCCTGGACGTGCCAGCCAGCAACTCGTGGATGGTGACGAAGTTGCCCTCCGACTTCGACATCTTGCGGCCTTCGACCTGCAGGAAGCCGTTGTGCATCCAGACATTCGCCATCACATGCGTGTTGTAGGCGCAGCAGGACTGGGCGATCTCGTTCTCGTGGTGGGGGAAGATGAGGTCGAGCCCGCCGCCGTGGATGTCGAACTGATGCGGTTTCGCCTTGCCCTTCGGCGACAGCCGGTTGCGGGCCTCCTGCCAGAGATAGCGGTCGGACATTGCCGAGCATTCGATGTGCCAGCCGGGACGGCCGTAGATCGAGACGGCGCTGCCGGTAACGGTGAAGGTGGCGGCCCAGCCGGGCTCGGTTGCGGCCGATTCCTTCCAGAGCACGAAATCGGCCGGGTTGCGCTTGTGCGCCTCGACGGCGATGCGCGCGCCCGCCTGCTGGTCCTCCAGCTTGCGCTTGGAAAGCTTGCCGTAATCCGGCATCGAGGCGGTGGAGAACAGCACCTCCTGGCCCTCGGCACCCGTCGCCACATAGGCGTGGCCGGCGTCGAGCAGCCTCTGGATGATCTCGATCATCTGCGGGATGTTGTCGGTCGCCCGCGGCTCGACATTGGGCGGCAGCGTGCCGAGCGCCGCCACATCCTTGTGGAACTGGCTCTCGGTCTTTTCCGTGACCGCACGGATCGCCTCGTTGAGGCTCATTGAGCCGTCGGCGATCCGGGCGCCGAAATCGCGAAGCGCACGCGCATTGATCTTGTCGTCGACGTCGGTGATGTTGCGCACGTATGTCACGTGGTCTTCGCCGTAGATATGGCGGAGCAGCCGGTAGAGCACGTCGAAGACGATCACCGGCCGCGCATTGCCGATATGGGCGAAGTCGTAGACGGTGGGGCCGCAGACATACATGCGCACGTTCGTCGGGTCGATCGGCTCGAAATCGACCTTCTCGCGCGTCAGTGTGTTGTAAAGCTTGAGGCTGCCCGCCATTCCTGTCTCCCGATGAATTCCACCCGTCCGGCTGGGCCGGGGCGTTGTCATCTGGGACTTGGGTCTGGAGACGAAAACGGCCGGGCCAGCGGATGCGCTAGCGAATAATAATCCCGCGAATGCAGATCGTCGTTTTCATGGCCAGCGTTATGGCGCGCCGGCTGTGATTGGTCAAGGGCCCATGCCTCGGGTTCCCGCCGGCGTCACGATCAGGGCGCGGCCGGCGCCTTGAGCCTGAGGGGCAGGAGACCGAGCACCATGGCGCAGCCGGCGATGATGACCGCCGCTCCGGCGAACTGGATGGTCGTCAGTCGTTCGCCGAGGACCACCGCGCCGACGAGGACGGCGACGACGGTCACGGCGAATTCGACGCTGATCGCGCGCGTCGCACCGATCCGGGAGACGAGGCCGAAATAGACGACATAGGTGAGCGAACTCATCACGCCCGCGAGCACAACGAGATAGAGGTAGTCGATCGGGGCCGGTGTGCCGGGCACCGGAACCAGATAGACGAGCGGCAGGGTGAGGAAACCTCCCGAGAGGAAGGAACCGATCGTCACTTCCCATGCGCCGGTGGTCTTCAGGTGCCGGCTCGCATAATTGCTGCCGAAGGCCGCCGAGAAGGTCGAAAACAGCATGCCCGCGCAGCCGAGCACGAAGGTGCCGTCGATCGCCGCCGCCGGAAAGCCGACCAGCATCACGATGCCGAGCGAGCCGAGCACGAGCCCCACGATGCGCGCCGGCGTGATCCGCTCGATCCCCCAGAGCTGGCCGATGATCATCGAAAAGAGCGGGATCGCCGCGACGAAGATCGCGGCCATGGCGGTGCCGATCAACGGCGTGGAATAGGAAAGGCCGATGAGCTGGCCGGCGACCGTCGTGGCGCCGACCACCACGAAGGGAAGCCGCCCGGCGGAGAAATCGAGCCGGCGCCCGGTCGCCTTCGCCGCAACGAGCAGGATCAGACCGGCGAGGAAGCAGCGGAAGGTGACGGCGCCGATCCAGCCGAAGGCCTCGACGACCCTCAGCAGCAGCAGGAAGGAGAGCCCCCAGGCGAGCGAAAGGAAGGAATAGGCTGCGATGTCGCGGGGCTGCATGGGTGTGGCTCTGGTCAGAGTGGATGTCTGAGGGCGGGCAGGTCAAGATCCTTGCGTTTCGACCATCCGCTTGATCTTCACTGCTTTCTCGAAGTGGTCGAGCCGATGGGTGCGTATCCACCATTCCGCCGCTTCCATAAGAAGTTCCGGGTCATCGTTCTTGTTGGCGAAGAAGGCGTAGAAGGACAGGCCGACGCCCGGACCTTTTTCCGCGACCTTCCGATCACAAACCTCGATGATCTTCTGTCTCAGGCTCTCTCGCATCAACGACCGCCATTCAGGGAGTTCAGCGCGGGGGAAGCCCGCCCTGTTTGCTTGCTGGCTCGCTTCACTCCGGCAGGTGATAGTCCTTGAGCTTGCCGTCGCGGACGACGAAGAGCTTGCCGGTCTCGGTGAGTTCCGGTCCGCAGAGCGGCAGGATCCGGGCGGCGACTTCGGACGGATGCGGCAGCGTCGACGGGTCCTCGCCGGGCATGGCCTGGGCGCGCATGGCGGTGCGGGTGGCTCCGGGATCGACCGAGACGACGCGCAGCGGCAGGCGCTGCGTTTCCCCGGCCCAGGTGCGGGCGAGCGCCTCGACGGCAGCCTTGGAGGCGGAGTAGGGGCCCCAGAACGGCCGGCACTTGTGGGCGGCCGCCGACGACATGATGACGGCCCGGCCCTGGTCGGACTTGACGAGCAGCGGCTCGACCGAGCGGATCAGCCGCCAGGTGGCCGTGACGTTGATCGTCATCACCTTTTCGAAGACCTTCGCCTCGACATGGCCGATCGGCGAGATGACGCCGAGGATGCCGGCATTGGCGACGAGAATGTCGAGCTTGCCCCAGCGCTCGAAGATCGAGGCGCCGAGCGTGTCGATCGCCTGCATGTCGGCGAGGTCGAAGGGCACCAGCGTTGCAGAACCGCCGACGGCCTTGATCGCGTCATCGAGTTCCTCGAGCCCGCCGACGGTGCGTGCGCAGGCAATGACATGCGCGCCGGCCTTGGCGAGTTCGAGCGCGGTGTAATAGCCGATGCCGCGCGATGCGCCGGTCACGAGCGCGATACGGTCCTTAAGGTCGATTGTCATCTATGAATTCTCCCGGAGAAGCGGTGCAATGCCACACCGACAATAGGAATTCAGGCGGTGCGGCCCGCACCTTACCTCCCCCTTGAAGGGGGGAGGTCGCAGCGACGCTGCGGGTAGGGGTGAGCGGCGACAGCAGAAGAGCCTACCCCACCCCGGACCTTCGGTCCGACCCTCCCCTCGAGGGGAGGGTGGCTGTATTCATCACCCGTTGCTGGCCAGCATGGAAACCTTGCGGCCGACCTTTTCGCCTTCCCGGTCGAGGAGGCGGGTCGGATAGTCGCCGGTGAAGTAGTGGTCGGTGAACTGCGGGCGTTCGGGATCACGCGGCGCTCCGCCGACGGCCTTGTAGAGCCCGTCGATCGACAGGAAGGCGAGCGAGTCCGCGCCGATATACTTCGCCATCGCATCGACGTCGGCATACTGGTTGGCGAGCAGCTTGTCGGCGTCCGGCGTATCGATGCCATAGAAGTCGGGATGGAAGATCATCGGCGAGGCGACGCGGATGTGCACTTCCTTGGCCCCGGCGTCGCGGATCATCTGCACGATCTTGAGCGAGGTGGTGCCACGCACGATCGAATCGTCGACCAGCACGACGCGCTTGCCCTCGATCATCGCACGGTTGGCGGAATGCTTGAGCTTCACGCCGAAGGCGCGGATCTGCTGGGTCGGTTCGATGAAGGTGCGGCCGACATAGTGGTTGCGGATGATGCCGTACTCGAACGGGATGCCGCTCTGCTGCGCATAGCCGAGGGCGGCGGGCGTGCCGCCGTCCGGAACCGGCACCACGACGTCGCCTTCGACCGGCGCTTCCTTGGCGAGGTTCATGCCCATGTTCTTGCGGGTCGTATAGACGTTGCGACCGCCGACGACCGAATCCGGCCGGGCGAAATAGACGTATTCGAACAGGCAGAGCCGCTCCGGCTGGGGCTTGTTCGGCTTGCGGGCGTCGATGCTGATCGAGCCGTCCGGCTGGATTTCGCAGATGATGACTTCGCCGTTCTCGACGTCGCGGATGAATTTCGCGCCGATGATGTCGAGGGCGCAGGTTTCCGAACAGAAGATCGGCTTGCCGTCGAGCTCACCCATGACGAGCGGCCGGATGCCGATCGGATCGCGGGCGGCAATGAGCTTGGTGCGGGTCATCGCCAGCATCGAATAGCCGCCTTCCATCTGGCGGATCGCATCGATGAAGCGGTCGGAAGTCGAGGCATGGCGCGAGCGGGCGATCAGATGCAGCACGACTTCGGTGTCGGAGGTCGACTGGCAGATGGCGCCAGTGGCGATGATCTGCCGGCGAAGCGTCAGCCCATTGGTGAAATTGCCGTTGTGGGCAATCGCGATGCCGCCTTCCTCGAGTTCGGCGAAGAGCGGCTGCACGTTGCGGAGCGCCACTTCGCCGGTGGTCGAATAGCGGGTGTGGCCGATCGCGACCGTGCCCGGCAGCTTCGCCAGCGTCGCCGGATCGGTATAATGGTCGCCGACGAGGCCCATGTGCTTTTCGGTGTGGAACTGCTGGCCGTCGAAAGAGACGATGCCGGCCGCTTCCTGGCCGCGGTGCTGAAGCGCATGCAGGCCGAGCGCCGTCAGCGTCGCCGCATCCGGATGTCCCAAAATGCCGAACACCCCGCATTCCTCATGCAGGGTGTCGCCGTCGAGACCGTCTTCGAGGGAGGTGAATTCAGACTGGTTCATGGAAGCAGGCCTTTGCTCGGTGCGGGACAGGTACACTATACACGGTTCTCGGGGCGCTTTCGCCGGATGATCCCGCTCCGGCGGCGCCCGATGGCTTTCATGTTCTATATAGGAAGCGGCAGCCGCCGCTGCCCGTCAGTTTTCGGCCGGCGGCGTCGTTTCTGCCGGCGGAGCGAGTGTCTGCGACGGTGCCGCCTGTCCGGCCGGCGCCTGGTCGGCGGGTGCCTGCTCGGCCGGCGCTTCGCCTTCCGTCTCCTCCTTGCCGAGGATGCGGGCGCGCAGCTGCGGCTCGATGTCTTCCGGCAGCACCGCTTCGAGCTTCAGGACCAGCGCGTCGAGGAAGGGCTTCGATTTGGCGTTGTTCACCCAGTCGGGGCGATGCTTGACGTCGATCAGCCAGTTCCAGAAGGCGACCGCGACCACCAGCAGCAGGATGCCGCGGGCCGCGCCAAAGAGGAAGCCGAGTGTCCGGTCCAGCGCGCCGATGCGGCTGTCGATGATGAAGTCGGCGATGCGCGTCGTGATGAAGGAGATGACGATCAGCGCGATCAGGAAGACGATGCCGGCGGCACCGGCGAGCGCGATGCGCTCATCGCTCGTGTAGTTCTTGATGTAGGGAAGCACAAGCGGATGCAGATAGTAGGCGGCGGCGACGGCGCCGACCCAGCTTGCGATCGAGAGCACCTCGCGGGAGAAACCGCGAACCATGGCAAGAACGGCGGAAAACAGGACAACGCCGATGACAATACCGTCAAAAATAGTGATGGGCATCTAAATCAACTCCAAGACGGCCGGCCCCGGCCTGCGTGATCGTCATCGCGTTCGGTGATCCCATACACCGCATTGCGGCCGAAAAAGGATCAGTTGCCGTCCATGTCCTCTCCGGCCTTCACTCTGGACCCGGCGATGCGCGCGACCAGGTCGGGAAGGCTTTCGATCTCGCTCCACCGCCCCGCCGTGCCTTTCGGCAGGTCGGGCGAGGCCGAAGGGAGCACCGCACGCGCGAAACCGAGCTTTTCCGCTTCCTTCAGCCGTTGGGCCGTGTGCGCAACCGGCCGGACGGCGCCGGACAGGCTGACCTCGCCGAAATAGACGCAATCGGCGGGAAGGGCAAGTCCGGCCAGCGAGGAAACCAGGGCCGAGGCCACAGCCATGTCCGCGGCCGGTTCCGAGATGCGGTATCCGCCGGCGACGTTGAGATAGACGTCGTGGCTGCCGAGCCGCACGCCGCAATGGGCCTCCAGCACCGCGAGGATCATCGAAAGGCGGGAGGAATCCCAGCCGACGACGGCCCGTCGCGGCGTGCCGAGCGAGGTCTGGGCGACCAGTGCCTGCACCTCGACGAGAACCGGCCGCGTGCCTTCCATGCCGGCAAATACGGCGGCTCCCGGGGCTTTTTCGTTGCGTTCACCGAGGAAGAGTTCGGACGGATTGGCGACTTCGCGCAGGCCGCTGTCCGACATTTCAAAAACGCCGATCTCGTCCGTCGGGCCGAAGCGGTTCTTGACGGTGCGCAGGATGCGGTAGTGATGGCCGCGATCGCCCTCGAAGTAGAGGACCGCGTCGACCATGTGCTCGACGACGCGCGGGCCGGCGATCTGGCCGTCCTTGGTGACATGGCCGACGAGCACCATGGTGGCGCCGGTCTGCTTGGCGAAGCGAATCATCGCCTGCACGCCGGTGCGGACCTGGGTGACGGTGCCGGGCGCCGATTCGGCGGTGTCGCTCCACAGCGTCTGGATGGAATCGATGATGACGAGGTCCGGCCGCTTGCCCTCGGCGAGGGTCGCCAGGATGTCCTCGACATTGGTCTCGGCGGCGAGCAGCACGTCGGTTTCCGCCGCCTGCAGGCGCTGCGCCCGCAGCCGGACCTGCGCGACCGCCTCTTCGCCCGATACGTAGATGACGCGCCGGCCCTTGCGCGACAGCGCCGCCGCCGCCTGCATCAGAAGCGTCGACTTGCCGATCCCCGGATCGCCGCCGATGAGCACCGCCGATCCGCGCACGAAGCCGCCGCCGGTCGCCCTGTCGAGCTCGTCCATGCCGGTCGGGATGCGCGGCGCCTCCTCGATCTCGCCGGAGAGCGAGGTGAGCGTCACCGGCCGGCCCTTCTTCGGCACCTTGCCGGGGCCGGCACCGATGCCGCCCATCGGGTCTTCCTCGACGATGGTGTTCCACTCGCCGCAGCCGTCGCACTTGCCCGCCCATCTCGTATGGACGGTGCCGCAGTTCTGGCAGACGAATTGGGTTCGGGCCTTGGCCATGGTTCAGGTTTCGCTTTCGGGGAAGTCTTCAGTGGTGGTGTCCTGGCGCCCGTGCATCACGCGGAGGACAGTGACGGCTTCGTCGGTGACACGGACAAAAAAGCGCCGGTCTCGATAGACGAAGACACGGATGTCGTCGCTCATATCTTTCATGCTCGTGCCGGTGAGGCCGAGCCGCGCCAGGTTTTCAATCTTGTTATAGAGGTCGAGCGCAAACCGGTTGGCCGCGACAGGGCTGAACCTTGCAATATGGCGATAGATCGACCGGAGATCCTGCCGTGCCTTTTTCGACCAGACAACCTCACGGCTTTTGGGCATCGTTCTCGGCGCGCTGCAAATCCGCCAGGAACTCCTCGGCACTTTCGTAGGTGTAGACGCGGCCGGCTTCCACGTCGTCGATCCCTTCCTGGATGAGCATGCGAAGGTCTGCTTCGTCCCGTTCGCGCAAGAGCCGGAGACCTGCAGTCACGACCTCGTCGGCGCTCCCATAGAGGCCAGAGTTGATCTGCTTCTCGACGAATTTCTCGTCGCGCTTATTCAACTGGATGTTTGGCACGGTTGGCTCCGGTCAGCAGATGGTGCAGGGTTCGTTCTTGAGAACAATAGCAGAACAAATCTTAGCTTGCCAGAGGTCAATTCTCGTCTTCGAGATAGTGCCGCTCGTAGCGAAGGCCGAGGCCGACGAGCATTTCGTAGCCGATCGTGCCGCCGGCGCGGGCCACCTCGTCGAGCGGCATGTTGGGGCCGAAAAGCTCGATATAGTCGCCCGCCCTGACCGCACCGTCCGGCAGGTCGGTGACGTCGAAGATCGTGAGATCCATGGTGACGCGGCCGGCGACCGGAACGCGTTTGCCGGCAATGAAGCCGCAGGCGCCGGGAATGCCGGTCTCGCGGAGCGGCACGCCGCTGCCGGAGAGGCTGCGCAGATAGCCGTCGGCATAGCCGGCCGAGGCGATCGCGAGCCGGCTGTCGCGCTGAAGTGTCAGGGTGCCGCCATAGCTCACCGTTTCGCCCGCCGCGGCCTCGCGGACCTGGAGAATGCGGGCTTCGGCCATGGCGACCGGGCGCATCGGGTTTTTGACACCGTTGACGGCCTCGCCGCCGTAGAGCGCGATGCCCGGACGGGTGAGGTCGAAGTGGTAATCGGACCCTAGGAAAATTCCAGCAGAAGCTGAAAGACTTGATTCGATGCCTTCGAAAGCGGCGCTAACCTCGCGGAAAGACTCCAGTTGCCGGCGGTTCATCGGCGACGACGGATCGTCCGCGCAGGCGAGGTGGCTGAGCACGAGCACCGGCGAGAAGCTCGCCGGGCGCGATACGTCGCCGGCCAGTTCGAAGGCTTCCTTCATGCTGAGGCCGAGCCGGTTGAAGCCGGTATCGACATGCAGCGCGCAGGGGTGGTCGCCGCGTTCGGAAACTGCCGCCATCCACAGCGCGAGCTGTTCCTCAGAAGCGATCACCGGCACGAGGTCGTTCTCGAAGAAGGTCTGTTCTGCGCCGGGCCAGAGGCCGGAGAGCACGAAGATCCGCGCATCCGGCGCATAGGCCCGCAGCGTCGCCCCTTCGGAAGGGACGGCGACGAAGAAGTCGCGCGCGCCCGCCTCGTAGAGCGTGGTGCCGGCGTCCTCGATCCCCATGCCGTAGGCGTCCGCCTTCACCACCGCCGCGGTGCGCGCGCTGCCGGAGCGCCGCGCCATGTCGCGCCAGTTGTCGGCGAGCGCGCCGAGATCGACGGTGAGCCTCAGCGGCGCATTGAGGAAGTCTTCGGGAAGCTCCGGGATTTCGGTGAGAGCGGTCATCTGGCACTATGCATCGTATGGGGAGAAGCGAAAAGGGTCGGAGAGGCGACCCGGCGACGGCCCGACCCTATCACTTTTGTTCAAGACTGGAATGGTCGAGTGCGGTAATATTTTGCGATGCACAACGTTTCGCAGACAGAGGCGGCGAGCGGCATGCCGCTGACGACGGCCGAACGCACCAATTTCTGGCGCGACGGTCGCTTCGCGGGCATGGAGTGCCTGAGCGCCACCTTCCGCACCCACGAATACGCGCCGCACGCCCACGACACCTTCTCGATCGGAGCGATTGAGAGCGGCAGCCAGATCGCCCGTATCCGCGGCAGCCGCGAGGAGACCGGCCCCGGCCATCTCTACCTCATCAATCCGGAAGTCGTGCATGACGGCGCGCCCGGCGCCGAAGGCTATCGCTACCGCATGATCTACCCGGGCGAGACGCTCTACCGCGATGTCCTGGAAGACGTCACCGGCAAGGCCTGCCACGGGACGCCCGCTTTCGCCCGCGGCACGCCGCTCGACCCGGAGCTGGCGCAGGCCTTCCACCGGGCGCATCGGGCGCTGGAAGACAATGTCGGCGCGCTCGAGGCCGAGGAGAGCATGTTCTCGGTGCTCGCGGCGATCTTCGTTCGCCACGGCAGCCGGCGCATCTCGCCCATCGATACCCGGGAACGCAGCGCCGTCTGGCGGGTGCGCGACCATCTCACGGAGAATTTTGCGAAAGACGTCGGCCTCGACGAACTCGCGACGACGGCCGGCCTGTCGCGGGCGCACCTGATCCGTGCTTTCCGCAAGGAATTCCACATCACCCCGCACGCCTTCCTCACCGACATCCGCGTGCGGCAGGCGCGCATCCTGTTGCGGCTCGGCCGCCCGAGCGCCGATGTCGCGCTCGATTGCGGCTTCGCCGATCAGGCGCATTTCAGCCGCCATTTCAAGGCGCGTACCGGCGTCACGCCGGGCCAGTTCCGCAAGGGCTGATCACTTTCCTTCAAGACCCGTTCGGCTCGCCTGCCTATGAGCAAGTTCTCGTCGATAACAGGACGTCTGACATGCCGGACCATCGTGGCGGCCGCGCCGCCGAATTCCTCTCCGCCATGCGCCGCATGGCGCCGTTGATTGCAGCCGTAATCCCGATCGGTCTCGTCTTCGGAGCCGCGGCGGCGGGCAGCGGTCTTTCGCCGCTCGAGGCGACGCTGATGAGCGCGCTGGTCTTCGCCGGCGGCTCGCAATTCGTCGCCATGGACATCTGGACGCATCCGGCAAGCTGGGCGGCGCTCGGCGTCTCCGCCCTCCTCGTCAACATTCGCCATGTGCTGATGAGCGCCTCGCTGGCGCCGAAACTCGGGCATTTTCCCGGCTGGCGGAAATATCTCTCGGTGCTCTTCCTGACCGACGAAGGCTGGGCGGTCGCCGAAACCCATGCGGCGACCGCCACGCTCACACCGCTCTGGTATGCCGGTGCCGTCATTCCCTTCTACCTCGCCTGGGTGGCGTCCGGCCTTGCCGGGTCGCTTGCCGGCGCCTTCCTCGGCGATCCGGCCGTCACCGGGCTCGATTTCGTCTTCTGCGCCGTCTTCATCGTGCTGGTCATGAATTTCTGGAAGGGTGTGCGTACCGGACTGGTGCTCGTCGCAAGCGGGCTGTCTGCCGTGCTGGTGCATGCGGCCGTGCCGGGCGTCTGGTACATCCTCGCCGGCGCGCTCGCCGGTGTCGCCGCGGCCGTTCTCATGCCCGAGCGCGAGGAGGTCACGGCATGACGCTCGATCCCGAGACTCTTCTCGCGATCTTCGCGATGGCGCTCGCAACCGCCGCAACCCGCATCGGCGGGCTCGTGCTCTTCGGCTTCCTGACGCTCGACCGGCGGCAGAAACGAGCGATGGAGGCGATCCCGCCGGCGGTGCTGATGGCGGTCGTCGCACCCACGGCGCTCGCCACCGGGCCGGCGGAAACGATCGCCGCGGCCGTCACCGCCCTTGCGGCGCTCCGCCTGCCGTTGCTCGCCGCAACGACCCTCGGCGTCGCGGCCGTGGCGGCGTTGCGGGCGATGGGGCTCTGAGGCCGTCAGGCCACTTCGCGCTCCAGCCCCTCGGCGATGAACCGGGCGCGGAACTCCGTGGGGCTGATCCCGAGCTTCCGGCGGAAGTGGTGTCGGAGCGTGTGAGCGGAACCGAAGCCGGCGGCGACGGCAATCTCCTCCATCCGGGCCACGCCACGGCAGAGCAACTGCTTTGCCAGCGTCACCCGTTCGGCCACCAGCCATTCGCCCGGTGTCATGCCTGTGGCATCGGAAAAGCGACGCTGGAAGGTGCGGTCGCTCATGCGGCACAGGCGGGCCATCTCGGCGATGGTCCAGTCGCGGGCGAGATCGCCGCGGATGGCGTCGAGCAGCGGCGCGATCTCTGCGCCTTCGCGGAGTGCGACCGGCCGCTCGAGGAATTGTGCCTGTCCGCCGGAACGATGGGCGGGCATCACCAGCCGCCGGGCGACCGAATTGGCGGCCGCGGGACCGAAGTCGTGCCGGATAATCTCGATCAGGAGGTCGATTCCGGCGGCGCTGCCGGCGGCCGTCAATATCCGGTCATGCGACCTGTAAAGGGAGGTCTCGTCGACGACGAGACCCGGGTGCAGCCGGCGCAGTGCCTCCGCATAGCGCCAGTGCGTTGTGGCGACCCCCTTGTCGAGAAGACCGGTCGCCGCGAGCACGAAGGCGCCGGAACAGAGTGAAACCAGCCGTGCGCCGCGGGCATGGGCCGCCCGCAGCCGCTGAAGCAGCCCGTCCGGCACCGGTATGTCGACGCCGCGCCAGCCGGGCACGACGATGATGTCGGCTTCGTCGAGGCGATCGATGTCGCCGTCCGCCATCACGATCAGGCCACCATGGGCACGCATCGGCCCCTCGTCGACCGCACAGGTGGCGAACCGGTACCAGCCCGGTCCCATCTCCGGGCGGCTGAGACCGAAGATCTCGGTTACGATGCCGAATTCGAATGTGCACAAGCCGTCATAGACGAGAGCGACGACGAGAGGGCCGGTTGTCGGGGCGGGGTTTGTCATGATTTATACGCTTATTGTCATTCATGCCAATTTGCAACGCTGGCTTTTCGTTCGATGTTTGCCGCGTCGAAAGGAGACCAAGTGATGATCACTGCCGTGACTGCCGTGAAACCCGCTCCGAGCAACATCGCGCACGAGCACTTTTCCGCCGAATTTTCCTTTGAAACCGATTGCTGGGACGTTCACGATGCCCTGTCGAGAGGCGCGGACTTCGTATTGCTCGATGTCCGCAGCCCCGCCCTCTATGCGAAGGGGCACATTCCCGGGGCCGTCGGGCTGCCGCATGGGAAAATCACTGCCAACCGCATGTCGGAGTGGCCGGAAGACACGATCTTCGTCACCTACTGCGCTGGTCCCCACTGCAACGGTGCCGCCCGCGGCGCACTGCGGCTTGCCGGTCTCGGCCGCCCGGTGAAGATCATGGCCGGCGGCATAACCGGCTGGCTGGACGAGGGCTTTGAACTCGCGGCCACAGAGGCGCCGTGATGCTCGTTGTGGGTGAGGCGGCGGAGCAGCACGTCGACGGCCTCCTCGACCTGATCCGGGAACATGCCACCTATGAGCAGGCAACGGCCGGAATCACGAGAGAGGAGCTTCTGCGGCTGTTGACCGAGGGGCATATTCCGGTACGCCTCTTCGTCGCGCAAGGCGATCGCTTGCAGGGATATGCTGCCCTGACCTTCGATCACTCGCTGTGGCGGGCCCGTCGCTTTGCTCATCTCGACTGCCTGTTCGTCCGCGCATCCGATCGCGGCAAGGGAACGGGTGCCAGGCTTTTCGCGCATGTCGTCGATGAGGCACGCGCATCCGGTGCGGATCGTCTCGAATGGCAGACACCGGACTGGAACCGGGACGCGATCCGGTTCTACGAACGCGAAGGCGGCGTCTGGCAAGCCAAGGCCCGCTTCAGTCTCGCGCTCTCCTGACGGCCGAAGCCGAGGCCGGCCGGCATGGCGACGAATTGGGCGCGGGCAATGGGGCTCTGAAGTCGGCCCGCGACGCTACAATCGTCAGCGAGGCGAGTAGGCGACCGCGGCACGGCGCTCCAGGTATTTGCTGAACTTCGACAGCGGGAAGCAGATGACGAAATAGATCAGCGCCACGAAGCCATAGACGATGAACGGCTGGAAGGTCGCGTTCGTGACGATCGTTCCCGCCTTTGACAGTTCGACGAAGCCGATGATGGAGGTCAGGGCCGTGCCCTTGACGACCTGGACGGAAAAACCGGCCGTTGGCGGGATGGCGATGCGAAGCGCCTGGGGCAGGATGACGAGGCGCATCTGCTGGACATGGTTGAGGGCGAGGCTTTGTCCGGCCTCCCATTGGCCCTTCGGGATCGATTCGACGCAGCCTCGCCAGATCTCGGCCAGGAATGCGGCGGTCCAGCAGATCAGAGCCGCCGCTGCCGCAAGCCATGCCGGTACGTCGATCCCGAAGAGCCCGAGGCCGAAGAAGGCGAGGAACAATTGCATCAGCAGCGGCGTGCCCTGAAAGAGCTCGATATAGCCGCGCGCCAGATTCCGGACGAATTTCGACTTGCCGATCCGCAGGAACAGGATCGCCAGCGCGACAATGCCGCCGCCGAGGAACGACACCGTGGACAGTACCAGTGTCCAGCGGGTTGCCAGCAACAGATTGCGCAGGATATCCCAGGTCGAAAAATCGCTCATCGTGCCGGCACTTTCGGGAATATCCGGCGGCCGACCAGGGCGAGCAGCTGGCGCAGGATGATCGCCAATGCCAGATAGATTGCTGTCGAGAGCATGTAGGCCTCGAAAGCCCTGAACGTGCGCGACTGGATGAAGTTGGCCGCGAAGGTAACGTCTTCGGCGGCGATCTGCGAGACAACCGCCGATCCGAGCATGACGATGACGATCTGGGAGGAGAGTGCCGGCCAGATGCGCTGCAACGCCGGCACCAGTACGACGAGGCGGAAGGTCTGCAGGGGCTTGAGAGCAAGCGCCGCCCCGGCCTCGAACTGGCCCTTGGGCGTTGCTTCGATACCGGCGCGGATGATCTCGCAGCTGTAGGCACCGAGATTGATGATCATTGCAAGATTTGCGGCCTGCAGTTCGGAAAACCGAACCCCCAAAGAGGGCAAGCCGAAGAAAATGAAGAAGAGCTGGATCATGAACGGCGTATTGCGGATCAGCTCGACATAGGCGGCGACCGGCGGGCGCAGAATTCGCGGCCCGAGTGTCCTTGCCCAGGCGCACAGAACTCCGAGAAGGACGCCGGCCACGGCGCCAACCAGTGTCAGTTCGACGGTGATGAGAAGGCCGTTGAAGATGATGGGGCCGTATTCCCAGACCCAGCCGAAATCGAAAACGTAGTGCACGGCGCCCGCCTGTGTCTGCAGAATGGGCCGCCACCCGTCCATGCGGGCGGCGGTGTCCGGTCAGCCGATCAGAGATCTGCCGGCAGAGACGTGCCGAGCCACTTCTCGGCAATCGTGTTCAGCGAGCCGTCCGCCTTGGCAGCGGCGATGATGCCGTTGACTTCCTTGAGCAGGGCGGGTTCGTTCTTGTTGAGGCCCACATAGCAGGGCGAGTTCTTGATGAGGAACTTGGGTTCCGGCCGCTTCGGCGGGTTCTTCTCGAGAATTGCGGCGGCGACCACGTTGCCGGTCGCTACCGCCTCGACCTGCCCGGAAAGGAAGGCGGAGATCGTGCCGTTATTGTCCTCGTAGCGCTTGATGGTGGCGTCTTGCGGCGCGACCTTCGTCAGTTCGAGATCCTCGATGGCGCCGCGGGTCACGCCGATGGTTTTGCCGGCGAGATCGGCGGCCGATGTGATCTCCAGGCCCGCAGGGGCGAAGACGCCGTTGTAGAAGGGGGCGTAAGCCGCGGAAAAATCGATCACCGCCTCGCGCTCGGCATTCTTGCCAAGGCTCGATATGACCAGATCGACCTTGTTGGTTTGCAGATAGGGGATGCGGTTGGCGCTGGTCACTGGAACGATTTCGACCTCAACGCCGAGCTTGCCCGCGATCAGCGTCGCCATGTCGATATCGTAGCCCTTTGGTGCCATGTCTGCGCCGACGCTGCCGAAGGGTGGGAAATCCTGCGGTACGGCGACACGCAGCTTGCCGCTGGATTTGATGCTTTCCAGCGCGTCGGCCAAGGCCGGAAGCGGTCCGGCGAGAGTGGCCGCCACGACGGCTGCGGCGGCGAAGGCACGTGTCATGAAGGTTCTGCGTTGCATGTAATGCTCCCTGTTCTATCTGGAACAGCAGGAGCAATCCGCGTGCCAGTTCCAAAGAAACTGCAAGGGACAGCGGCCCGAACGCTTACGAGTTGTCGAAATTCTCCGGACAACCGGGGTTCTGTGGTTCCCCGATTTCTATTGCATGCCCATCGGGATCATAGAACCGGAACACGCGTTGTCCCCATGCCTGCCGCTCAACGGGATGTATTAGTTTCACACGAGGCCCGATTTTTGCGAAAGCCGCCTCAACGTCTTCATGCTCAAAATACAATAGTAGATTTCTCCGGCCATAAGGTTCTTGCGAAGTCGTTGCTTCGCGCCAGACCGTCTGCTCGAGCGACTGCCCCTCGTGTATCGCAAAGCCCGTTTCGAAGAGCACGAAACTCCCAAAATCCTCCAGTACGCTCAGGCCGAGTATATCTTGGTAGAAGGCCTTGGAAAGGCCGATGTCGCGGACGAAAGGGATAGGATTGACGAAGCGCATCGAATTCCTCTTGCGACACCCAAGTCGCCGTCACACAAGGCAAACCCCGGTGCTTCCTGCGAGCGCGCGCCTGCAATGTCCAGAGTCTCCGAAAGCCTGCTATCGGCAGAAGCAGATGCAGGCCTTCGATGGTCAAAAGATGGGCATGCGGCTCCCGCTCAGTGCTCCTCGTATTGCGTGAAGCTCGGGTCCGCGAGGTCCGCGAAGCGGGTGTATTCGGCCTGGAAGGCGAGCTTGACGGTGCCGGTCGGCCCGTGACGCTGCTTGGCGATGATGACGTCGGCGGTGCCCTTGACCTTGTCCATCTGCGCTTCCCATTCGGCGTATTTCGGGTCGGCGGGGTCGCGCGGCTCCATGTTCTTCACATAGTACTCCTCGCGGAACACGAAGAGCACGACGTCCGCATCCTGTTCGATCGAGCCCGATTCACGCAGGTCGGAGAGCTGCGGGCGCTTGTCGTCGCGGCTTTCGACCTGACGGGAGAGCTGCGAGAGCGCGATGATCGGCACGTTGAGTTCCTTGCCGAGTGCCTTGAGCCCCGTGGTGATCTCGGTGATTTCCTGCACACGGTTCTCGCCGGCCTTCTTGGAGCCGGTCATCAGCTGCACGTAGTCGACCACGAGGCAGTCGAGGCCACGCTGGCGCTTCAGGCGGCGGGCGCGTGCGGCGAGCTGTGCGATCGAGATGCCGCCGGTCTGGTCGATGTAGAGCGGCACCTTCTGCATGGTCTGGGAGAAACCGACGAGCTTCTCGAAGTCCTGCTCGGTGATGTCGCCGCGGCGGATCTTCGAGGACGAGACCTCCGTCTGCTCCGACATGATACGGGTGGCGAGCTGTTCGGACGACATTTCGAGCGAATAGAAGCCGACGACGCCGCCGTTCCTGGCCTTGAAGGAACCGTCAGGCATGACCTCGGGCTCGTAGGACGCCGCAATGTTCCAGGCGATGTTCGTCGCAAGCGACGTCTTGCCCATGCCAGGACGGCCGGCGAGGATGATCAAGTCGGAGCGCTGCAAGCCACCCATCTTCGAGTCGAGCGAATGGATGCCGGTCGAAATGCCGGAAAGATTGCCGTCGCGTTCGAAGGCGGCGCCCGCCATGTCGACCGCCAGCGCCACCGCGTCGCTGAAGGCCTGGAAGCCGCCGTCGTAACGGCCGTTCTCGGCGAGTTCGAAAAGGCGGCGTTCGGTGTCCTCGATCTGCGCCTGCGGCGGCATGTCGAGCGGCGCGTCGTAGGCGATGTTGACGACATCCTCGCCGATCTGGATCAGCGCGCGGCGCAGCGCCAGATCGTAGATCGCGCGGCCGTAGTCCTCCGCATTGATGATCGTCACCGCCTCGGAGGCGAGGCGGGCGAGATACTGCGCGACCGTCAGGTCGCCGACCTTCTCCTCGGCCGGCAGGAAGGTCTTGATGGTGACGGGGTTCGCCGTCTTGCCCATGCGGATGATCTCCGAGGCGACCTCAAAGATCTTGCGGTGCAGCGGCTCGTAGAGATGGACGGGCTTCAGGAAGTCCGAGACGCGGTAATAGGCGTCGTTGTTGACCAGAATGGCGCCGAGAAGCGCCTGTTCGGCCTCGATGTTGTTCGGCGCTTCGCGATAGAGCGGCTCGGCCTGCTGGGGGGGCGTGATCTTGCGCACAGCGTCGTTCATTGCGGGCTACCGTTTCCCTCGTTCATGCTCGTCGACAGCCAACCGGTTTGACGATCGACGACAGGATAGTCAACAGCAATCGGGCGATTCCACGCCCGCTCGGCGGGCAGACGGTCCGTGCCGGCAGTTGTCCCTTTTATCCACAGGCCGGCAGGTTTCCGTACGGTCCGACGGGGATTCCGCTTGCACGCCCGAGGGCGGCGGCGAATCGCCCGGCACGGATGATTCTACACTGTGGCGGAAACGTCCGGAGGGAATTCTTCGGTGGCCTGTGGGGCCGGGCCCTACCGCAAAAGAAAACGCCCGGGCCGCATGGACCCGGGCGTCGAAATCCGGCTTGCGACGGATGTTATTCCTGTTCGCCTTCGAACTCGGCGTCCGGGTTGAAGAAGTCTTCCGGACGCAGGGCGTCTTCGTCGACGCCGTAGATCGCGTCGGCGGAGGTCAGGCTTTCGCCCTTGGCCTGGCGTTCGGCTTCTTCGGTCGAGCGGGCGACGTTGAGCTCGATCGACAGCTCGACTTCGGCATGCAGGTGCAGGGTGACCTGGTGCAGGCCGATCGACTTGATCGGCTGGTTGAGTTCGACCTGGTTGCGCGAAACGTTGAAGCCTTCGGACGCCAGGATCTCGGCGACGTCACGAGCGGCGACGGAGCCGTACAGCTGGCCGGTTTCGCCGGCCGAACGGACGACGATGAAGGACTTGCCGGAGAGGGCGTCGGCGACCTTCTGGGCTTCCGACTTGCGCTCGAGGTTGCGGGCTTCGAGGGTGGCGCGTTCGGCTTCGAAGCGGGCCTTGTTGGCGGCGTTGGCGCGCAGCGCCTTGCCCTGCGGCAGCAGGAAGTTGCGGGCAAAGCCGTCGCGAACCTTTACGGTTTCGCCCATCTGGCCGAGCTTGGCGATGCGTTCGAGAAGAATGACTTCCATTTTCGTTTCCTTTCAGTCTCAAGTTCAGGTGTTGTGGTTGTCGGGTTTGTCGGCGGGTCGCGCCGGCGTCAGCGCCACGGTCCGCCGGGTGTCCGACAGGCCGAGGACGAGAATGAAGAAGGCGGGCAGCAGAAGCAGCGCCGAGACATAGGCGAGCACCAGCGCCGGAACGCGCCAGTCCTTGCCGCGGGTGCGCAGGTGCAGGGAGGCGAAACCGGCGAGCAGGAAACCCGCGCCGAAGGCGCCGCAGACGGTCGCACCGACAAGGGCCGGAACGCCGCCGTAGAACGTCGCCAGAATGCCGGCCAGAAAGACGAACAGCGCATTGCGGTTCATCCTGAGGGCCGACGGGATATCCTCCCGCGGGCGCAGGCCGTGGCCGGAAGCGGCGACGATGCGCACGGCGACGTAGTAGGCGGAAAAGAGCATCAGCACCCAGGTACCGCCCTGGACGACCGGCAGCATGGTGAGCATCATGCGCTTCAGCTGCGCGACGCTTGCGGCATCCGGCGCCATCGCGGGGTTCTCCCCGCCCTGGACCGACTGCAGCAGCGCATCGACCATCTGGCTGACCAGATCCGGGCCGTAGCCGATCATGATCCCCAGCACGACGACGGCGAGCGCGACCAGCGAGCAGAGGTGCAGCAGGATGTCGGAGAGCGGATACCACGCCATCAGATTATCGGGGCCGCCGAGCTCGGAGGCCGGGCGTGCGAGGTTTGCAAGATGGCTGAGCCAGCCCGCCGGCAGCAGCGTGAAGATCGCCATGGCGAAGGCGAAGAGCGGCGAGACGGCGAGCGCGCCGACGGCGGCCGCGGTGATGACCGCGGTGATCGCGGCAATGTTGCCCCAGCCGAGGCCGACGATGAGCACGGGAAGGGCGGACGCCGCGTAGAGGAGAGAGGCAAACGACGGCTGCGCATTCGCGCCCAGCACCAGCAGGGCGGCGGTAATGCCGGCGAGAACGCCGGTCAGCAGCAATGTCGCATTCACCTGTTTCACGTCGCTGTCCTGCTTTTCGAAGCAGTTAGGGGAAGATCCGGATTCGATCTGTGAACGTCCGGTCCCCAACATGGGTTTTCAAGGGTGCCGATCCGCGCCCATCGCGGAAGGGCGGTTCCGCCGGCCGAAGCCGGCGGAACGATGTCGGATTACGCTACGACGTAGGGCAGCAGGCCGAGGAAGCGGGCGCGCTTGATGGCCTTGGCCAGTTCGCGCTGCTTCTTCTGGGAAACGGCCGTGATGCGGGACGGAACGATCTTGCCGCGCTCGGAAATGTAGCGCTGCAGGAGACGAACGTCCTTGTAGTCGATCTTCGGAGCATTCGCGCCCGAGAAGGGGCAGGTCTTGCGACGACGATGGAACGGGCGGCGTGCCGGAGCAGAGGATGCATCAGCCATTGTGTTTTCTCCTTGTGCTCGAAATTACGCGCGGTCTTCGCGCGGACGGCGCTCGAAGCCACCTTCACGGGGGCCACGGTCCGGACGCGGACCACGGTCGCCGAAGTCGCGGCGCGGGCCACGATCGTCGCCTTCGCGGCGCGGACGGTCGTCACGGTCGCGCTTCTGCATCATCGCGGACGGGCCTTCTTCGTGGGCTTCGACGGCGATGGTCATGTAACGAAGAACGTCTTCGTTGATGCGCATCTGGCGTTCCATTTCATGGATGGCGGCCGCCGGAGCGTCGATGTCCATGAGCGCGTAATGCGCCTTGCGGTTCTTCTTGATGCGGTAGGTGAGGGACTTCAGGCCCCAGTTCTCGATGCGCCCGACCTTGCCGCCGTTAGCTTCGATGACGCCCTTGTACTGTTCGACGAGGGCATCAACCTGCTGAGCGGACATATCCTGCCGGGCAAGGAATACATGTTCGTAAAGAGCCATTGTAGACTTGCCTTTCTTGCGGTTGTCGTCACCCGGATCCGGCGCTAAGCCTCAACGACTGCTCTTGGAACTGGAGAACCCAGGCAAGAAAAGCGTTTGATCGAGACGGTCGAGAGCGGAGACACGGGAGGCCGGCAACCCTTCGGTGCCTGCGATCCTTGGTTCAAGGACCTGCCCTCCGTTCAGCCACCAGCCGAAGGACCGGGTGTTTTGAACAGCGCGCTTATACGCATTTTTCGGGGAAAGGCAAGGCTGAAAAGCCGGAAACGCGCGATCGTTCAGGTCACGAAAGCCAGATAGCCGCCGTAGAGCACGAGCAGCAGCACCCCGAAGAGCCGGTTGACCGGCCGGTCGAGCAGGATCGCCGCGGTGAAGATCGTCGCCGCGGCCAGCATCACCGGCACGTCGAAACGGGAGAAGCGCGGTGCGACGGGAACCGGCAGCACAAGTGCGGTCATGCCGAGGATGAAGAGGATGTTGAAGATGTTCGAACCGACGACGTTCCCGACGGTGACGTCGGATTGGCGGCGCGACGCTGCGACGACGGCGGTCGCGAGTTCCGGCAGGCTGGTGCCGACCGCGACGACCGTCAGCCCGATCACCGCCTCGGAGACGCCGAAGTCGACGGCGAGCTTCGTTGCGCCGCGAACGAGCAGTTCGGCGCCGGCAAACAGCGCCATGAGGCTCGCGGTGATCAGGATGACGATCCGCGACCACGGCAGTTCCTCGCCTTCGATCGTCTCGACGATGCGCGTCGACGGATCGCGCCGGGCCTTGCGGTAGCCCTGTCGCAGATAGACGCCGAGGAGAACCACCATCACCAAGCCGGCGATCCGCCCGACGGCGCTGAACTGCACGAGCAGGAGCATCAGTGTGGTGGCGGCGAGCATCACCAGCGCGTCACGCCGGACGGCACCGTCCCATTCCTTCATCGGCGAAATGGCGGCACCGACGCCGATGATGAGGAGCGTATTGGCGATGTTGGAGCCGACGACGTTGCCGAGCACGAGGCCCGGCGACGCCGCGAAGGCGGCCCGCAGCGAGACCAGGAGCTCCGGCAGCGAGGTGCCGAAGCCGATCACGACCAGCGAGACGAGCAGCGTCGGGATGTCCAGCCGGCGGGACAGGGAGACGGTGCCGCGCAGCAGCCATTCCGCGCCGAAATAGAGACAGACCAGGCCGCTCGCTACGAGGAGATAATCCATATTGCTCCGCTTCGCCGTCCAGACGGCCTCATTGGAGCAGTCCGGACGGCCGTGTGCAATATGAAATGGCAGCTTCTGCCTACGTCGCGATGCCGCGGGGCCTCAGATCGGCATGGGATAGAAGCGATGGACCTTGGCGATCTCGGCGAGGACCTCGTCCGAGAGCGCGAGATCTGCGGCCGAGATGTCGGTCTTCAGCTGTTCCATGCTGGTCGCGCCGATGATCACCGAGGCCATGAAGGGCCGCGTGAGGCAGAAGGCGAGTGCCATCGCGGACGGATCGAGGCCGTGCTTGCGGGCGATCTCGACATAGGCGCGTGTCGCCGGCTCCTGGCGTGGCTGCAGGCGTCCGCCGATGTCGCCGTTGATCGAGCCGCGGGAGCCTGCCGGCTTCTGTCCGTCGAGATACTTGCCCGAAAGAATGCCGCCGGCCAGCGGAGAATAGGCGAGCAGGCCGACATCCTCGTGATGCGAGACTTCTGCGAGGTCGAGATCGAAGCTGCGGTAGAGGAGGTTGTATTCGTTCTGGAGCGTCGCCACCCGAGGGAGCCCCTTCTTTTCGGCGAGCGAAAGATACTTGAGCGTGCCCCAGGCCGTTTCGTTGGAAAGGCCGATCGCGCGGATCTTGCCCGCCTTTACGCAGTCGTCGAGCGCGGAGAGCTTCTCCTCGATGTCGGCGACAGCCTTCTCGCGATCCTGCTTGAAGGGATTGTAGGTCCATGCCTGGCGGAAGTGATAGTGGCCGCGGTTCGGCCAGTGGATCTGGTAGAGATCAATATAGTCGGTCTTCAGCCGCCTGAGGCTCGCGTCGACCGCCTCGTGGATCGCCGCCCCGGTGATCGGGCCGCCGCCGCGGATATAGGGCCGGCCGGAGCCGGCGACCTTGGTCGCGAGCACGACGTCCTTGCGCTTGCCGGTCTTTTCGAACCAGTTGCCGATGATCGTCTCGGTGTCGCCGTAGGTCTCGGCGGAAAGCGGCGTGGTCGGATAGAGCTCGGCGGTATCGAAGAAGTTGATGCCGCGGTCGAGCGCGTAGTCCATCTGTGCGAAGGCGTCGGCCTCCGTGTTCTGCGAGCCCCAGGTCATCGTTCCCAGGCAGATTTCGGACACGGTGATGCCGGTGCGGCCAAGCTTGTTGTACTTCATGGAAATGGTTCCGTTGGTGGAAAGAATATCAAAGGGCGGGAATTGCCTTCCGAATCTAGGTCGATTTCGCTGCACTGCAAGCTTGTTCTTTCCACAGCTCCGCCGGTGCGTCGATCCTCCTCTCCCGCCTCTGGACAACGGGCCGCGAGCGGGGCAAAGCGGTCCGCCTGCACTTGACTCCCTTGGAAAACCCGTCAAAGGGAGAGAAAAAAGTCAGGGAAGAACATATCCCGAGAAGGATTGGACCATGAGTGTGGCATTTACGTTCCCCGGCCAGGGCAGCCAGGCCGTCGGCATGGGCAAGGAGCTTGCGGAGACCTATCCCGAGGCCCGCGCGGTCTTCGAGGAAGTCGACGAGGCGCTCGGCGAAAAACTCTCCTCCGTCATGTTCGAGGGGCCGGAAGAGACCCTGACGCTGACCGCAAACGCCCAGCCGGCGCTGATGGCCGTATCGATGGCCGTTGTTCGTGTTCTCGAAGCCAAGGGTCTCGACCTCACGTCGAAGGTCGCCTTCGTCGCCGGCCATTCGCTCGGCGAATATTCCGCCCTCTGTGCCGCCGGCACCTTCTCGCTCGCCGATACCGCTCGGCTCCTGCGCATCCGCGGCAACGCCATGCAGGCCGCCGTTCCGGTCGGCGAGGGCGCCATGGCCGCGATCATCGGGCTCGAGCACGGCGATGTGCAGACGATCTGCGTCGAAGCCTCCGCGATCGGCCCGTGCCAGATCGCCAACGACAACGGCGGCGGCCAGCTGGTGATTTCCGGCGCGAAGGCTGCGGTCGAAAAGGCGGCAGCGCTTGCGACCGACAAGGGTGCCAAGCGCGCCATCATGCTGCCGGTCTCCGCGCCCTTCCATTCCGCCCTGATGGGCCCGGCCGCCGAGGCGATGCGCGAGGCGCTGGCGAAGGTCGAGAAAAAGGATCCGGTCGTGCCGCTGATCGCCAATGTGCGCGCCGCGCCCGTCACCGCGGCCGACGAGATCGCCGCCATGCTCGTCGAGCAGGTCACCGGCCAGGTCCGCTGGCGCGAGACGGTCGAATGGTTCGCGGCGAACGGTGTCAGCACGCTTTACGAACTTGGCTCCGGCAAGGTTCTGACCGGTCTCGCCCGCCGCATCGACAAGTCCGTAAACGGCATCGCCGTCAATACGCCCGCCGATATCGACGCGGCGCTGGCAGCACTTCTCGCCTGATACTCCGTTTCAAAAAACAAGGATTGCGATCATGTTTGATCTGACCGGCCGCAAGGCTCTCGTCACCGGCGCAACCGGCGGCCTCGGCGAGGAAATTGCCCGCCAGCTGCACGCGCGCGGCGCCATCGTCGGCCTGCATGGAACGCGCGTCGAAAAGCTCGAGGCGCTCGCCGCCGAGCTCGGCGACCGCGTCAAGATCTTCCCGGCGAACCTGTCGGATCGCGACGAAGTGAAGGCGCTGGGCGAGAAGGCGGAAGCCGAACTCGAAGGCGTCGACATCCTCGTCAACAATGCCGGCATCACCAAGGACGGCCTCTTCGTGCGCATGAGCGACGAGGACTGGGACAGCGTGCTCGAGGTCAACCTGACGGCGGTCTTCCGGCTCACCCGCGAGCTCACGCATCCGATGATGCGCCGCCGCTTCGGCCGCATCATCAACATCACCTCGATCGTCGGCGTCACCGGCAATCCGGGCCAGACGAACTACTGCGCCTCGAAGGCCGGCATGATCGGTTTTTCGAAGTCGCTCGCCCAGGAGATCGCGACGCGTAACGTCACCGTCAACTGCGTCGCGCCCGGCTTCATCGAAAGCGCAATGACCGGCAAGCTGAACGACAAGCAGAAGGACGCGATCATGGGCGCGATCCCGATGAAGCGCATGGGCACCGGCGGCGACATCGCAGCCGCCGTCGTCTACCTGGCCTCCAAGGAGGCGGGCTACGTCACCGGCCAGACGCTCCATGTCAACGGCGGTATGGCGATGATCTGACACCCGCGCACGGTGTGTGCGGGATTTGCATGTTGAGCAGCCTCTCGCCGGTGATTTTCAGGCTTTGCGAAGGGCTTAAAGCATGTTAAGCGGGCCAAGACTGTGTACAGTCGTCCCGAAATGACAGGCGGCAGTTATGCCTAGGCTGCTGTTCGTTGTGGATTGGGCTGAACGAGTTTGCCGGTGAGGTTGCAAATGCATCGATCGCCGGTTTGATACAGGGTAGGGGACCGTCGCGGCGCCCCGATATAAAGAAGGTCGAGGAAACCGACATGAGCGATATCGCAGAACGCGTGAAGAAAATTGTAATTGACCATCTTGGCGTTGATGCCGAGAAAGTCGTCGAAGGTGCGAGCTTCATCGACGACCTGGGCGCCGACTCGCTCGACACGGTCGAATTGGTCATGGCTTTCGAAGAAGAGTTCGGCGTTGAAATTCCGGACGATGCGGCCGATTCCATCCTGACCGTCGGCGACGCGGTTAAGTTCATCGAGAAGGCTCAGGCCTGATCGTTGACATGCTAGGCAGGCGGATCGCTCTCGATCCGGCCTGCGGAGGCCCGCTCCTGGCGGGCCTTGCTGTTTTCAGACCGAAAGAACAGGTGGGCTGCGGACTATGAGACGGGTCGTTATCACCGGTACCGGCATGGTATCGCCTCTGGGGTGTGGAACCGAGGTGACGTGGTCGAGACTTCTCGCCGGCCAGAGCGGCGCACGCCGCGTGACCGAATTCGAGGTCGATGACCTGCCCGCGCAGGTCGCCTGCCGTATCCCGACCGAAGGCGAGGGTGCGTTCAGTCCCGACGACTGGATGGAGCTCAAGGAACAGCGCAAGGTCGACAATTTCATCATTTACGCGATCGCCGCCGCCGACATGGCGCTGGAGGATGCCGGCTGGCACCCGAAGAGCGACGAGGACCAGATCGCGAGCGGCGTGCTGATCGGCTCCGGCATCGGCGGCATCGAAGGCATCGTCGAGGCGGGATTCATCCTGCGCGACAAGGGCCCGCGCCGTCTGTCGCCGTTCTTCATTCCCGGACGCCTCATCAACCTCGCGTCCGGCCAGGTTTCCATTCGCCACAAGCTGCGCGGCCCGAACCACTCGGTCGTCACTGCCTGCTCGACCGGCGCCCATGCCATCGGTGACGCGGCGCGCCTGATCGCGCTCGGCGATGCCGACGTGATGGTCGCGGGCGGCACCGAATCGCCGATCAGCCGCATCTCGCTTGCAGGCTTTGCCGCCTGCCGTGCGCTGTCGACCGCCCACAACGACGACCCGACCCGCGCCTCGCGCCCCTACGACAAGGACCGAGACGGTTTCGTCATGGGAGAGGGCGCCGGCATCGTGGTGCTGGAAGAGCTGGAGCACGCCAAGGCTCGCGGCGCCAAGATCTACGCCGAAATCGTCGGCTATGGCCTTTCCGGCGATGCCTATCACATCACCGCCCCGTCCGAAGACGGCGAAGGCGCACAGCGCTGCATGGCGATGGCCTTGAAGCGCGCTGGTTTGACCCCGGCCGATATCGACTACATCAACGCCCACGGCACCTCGACCATGGCCGACGTCATCGAACTCGGCGCCGTCGAGCGGCTCGTCGGCGATGCGGCCTCGACCATCTCGATGTCGTCGACGAAGTCGGCGATCGGCCATCTGCTCGGTGCTGCCGGCGCCGTCGAGGCGATCTTCTCGGCGCTTGCGATCCGTGACAATATCGCGCCACCGACGCTCAACCTCGACAATCCCGAAGTGGAGACGGCGATCGACCTCGTGCCGCACACGGCGCGCGCGCGTGAGATCAATGTCGCGCTTTCCAATTCGTTCGGATTCGGAGGCACCAATGCCTCGCTGGTCCTGCGTCGCTACCAGGGATAACCCGCCGGCAGGCCGGGCGCGCCGCAATGACGCTTTCGGGATGGATGCCGCGTACCGGTTTTCGCCGCAATGTCCGGCGAAAGAGCGGCTGTACCGAAATGGAGAGGAGTGCCGGTGAGCGAAATCGATCAGAACAGCGGGAATGAAGTCGGCCGTGGCGCGGAAACCGCGTCCAAGGGACCGATCATTCCGAAATCGCCGGCCGAAGCGCTGAAGCCGGAACGGGTTCCGGCACCTCCGAGACGCTCGCGCAAGGCGCGCAGCCAGCTGGTGATCTTCTTCAATTTCCTGATGACGCTGACGGTCGCGGTCTTCGTGATCGCCGTCGCCGGTTTCTACTACGTGATGTCGGCCTACCAGGAACCGGGACCGCTGCAGGCGAATGTCAATTTCGTCGTCCGCAACGGCGCTGGTCTCGCCGAGATCGCCAACAACCTCGAACGGAGCGGCGCCGTCACTGATTCCCGTATCTTCCGCTATGTGACGGCCAGCTATCTCGACGACAACGAGACGCTGAAGGCCGGCGAATACGAGATCAAGGCGAACGCGTCGATGAAGGAGATCATGGACCTCCTGAAGTCGGGCAAGTCGATCCTCTACTCGATCTCCTTCCCGGAGGGGCTCTCGGTCAAGCAGATGTTCAAGCGGCTCGCCGACGATGAGGTGCTCGAAGGCGAGCTGCCGGCGGAACTGCCGGCGGAAGGGGCGCTGCGGCCCGACACCTACAAGTTCTCCCGCGGGACGAAGCGCGACGAGATCATCAGGCAGATGATCGCCGCGCAGGAAAAGCTCGTCGACCAGGTCTGGGAAAAGCGCGACCCCGACCTGCCGCTGAAGAGCAAGCTCGAACTCGTGACGCTCGCCTCGATCGTGGAGAAGGAGACAGGCAAGCCCGACGAGCGCGCCCATGTCGCTTCCGTCTTCTACAATCGGCTGAAGAAGGGTATGCGTCTCCAGTCGGACCCGACGATCGTCTACGGTCTCTTCGGCGGCGACGGAAAGCCCGCCGACCGCCCGATCTTCCAGTCGGACCTGAAGAAGGAAACGCCGTACAACACCTACGTGGTCAAGGGCCTGCCGCCCGGACCGATCGCCAATCCCGGCCGCGAGGCGCTGGAAGCGGTCGCCAATCCCTGGCGCACCGAGGACCTCTACTTCGTGGCGGACGGCACCGGCGGCCACGTCTTCGCGGCGACGCTCGAAGAGCACAACGCCAACGTCAAGAAGTGGCGCAAGATCGAGGCCGAGCGTGGCGTCGAGCCCGACGTGGTGATGGATGCTCCGCCGCCGAAAAACTAGGGCCTGAGTCCGGCATTTGAATTTCCCGGGCGCGAATGCCGGATGAAGGCCTGTTTCCAGAGCCTACGGAGTAGATCGATGGCACTGCAATCCATGACCGGCTTCGCCCGCAGCGAAGGGACGAGCGGGCGCTATCGCTGGGCCTGGGAGCTTCGCTCGGTCAACGGCAAGGGGCTCGACATAAGGCTGCGCCTGCCGAGCGGCATGGAGGCCCTCGAGGTCGAGGCGCGCCATCGCCTTTCGGAGGCGCTTTCCCGCGGCAACCTGCAGGTGACGCTCTCCGTCACGATAAGCGAAAACCGTGTCGAGGCCGTCGTCAACGAGGAGGCTCTCGCCGCCGTATTGAAGCTGCGCGACGTGCTCGGCTCCTCGGTGGTCGATCCTTCGCCGCTGCGCCTCGATGCGCTTCTCGGCATCCGCGGGCTCGTCGAATTCCGCGAGGCGGTCGACAGCGAGGAGATCATCGCGGCGCGAGACGCCGCAATCCTCGAAGGCCTTTCCAGAGCCGTCGCCGCGCTCGGTGACATGCGCCGGCGGGAGGGTGAAGCGCTCGGCCGTCTTCTTTCCGGGCATGTCGACAGGATCGAGGAGCTCGCCCGTCGCGTCGAGGCCGATCCGTCACGCTCGCCGGAGGAGATCGCCCGCAAGCTCGAGGCGCAGCTTCAGGCCCTGCTGGAAAGCGCACCGTCGCTCGATCGCGACCGGCTGCACGCCGAGGCCGCGCTGTTGGCGACGAAGGCGGACCTCCGCGAAGAGATCGACCGATTGAAGGCGCATGTCGCCGCCGCCCGCGAGCTTTTGACCGAAGGTGGCCCGATCGGCCGCAAGCTCGATTTCCTGGCACAGGAATTTAACCGCGAATCGAATACCATCTGTTCCAAGTCGAATGCCGTCGCGGTGACCTCGGCCGGCATTGAGCTGAAGGTCGTCATCGACCAGTTGCGGGAACAGGTCCAGAATTTGGAGTAGGAAATGGGTAAGCCGAAGGGGGGCGTGGTGGAGATCGCCAGGCGAGGATTGATGCTGGTGATCTCGTCGCCGTCGGGCGCGGGCAAGTCGTCGATCGCGCGCACGCTGCTCAGCCAGCCGGACATGCAGATCAGCGTGTCGGTGAGCGTTACCACGCGCGAACGTCGCCACAGCGAGGTGGAAGGCGTCCACTACCGCTTCGTCTCGCAACGCGAGTTCGAGGCGTTGCGCGCCTCCGACTCCCTGCTCGAATGGGCCGAAGTCCACGGCAACTTCTACGGCACGCCGCGTGATCCGGTGGAAATCGCCATGGCCGAGGGCCGCGACATGCTCTTCGACATCGACTGGCAGGGTGCCCAGCAGCTGCAGGAAAAGATGCCGGCGGACGTGGTGTCGATCTTCATCCTGCCGCCGACCATGGCCGAGCTGCAGTCGCGCCTGCATCGCCGTGCGGAAGACACCGAGGAGGTGATCCAGACCCGGCTTGCCAACTCGCGGTCCGAAATCGAGCACTGGCGGGAATACGACTACGTCATCGTCAACGACGACCTCAATACGGCGATCGACTCGGTGAAGTCGATCATCAAGGCGGAGCGTCTGCGGCGCGACCGGCGCCACGGCCTGTTCGACTTCGTCAACGGACTCATCACCGAGGCGTAACGGCCGGAGGCGCCGCCTCCGGCCGCAAGAGTAGCCGCGAACTCCCGTTAGTTCAGGTGTCGCAGCTTGTCGGGATTGCGGACGACGTAGATCGCTGCGATCTTCCCGTCCACGATGTCGAGCGCGGTCGTCTGGAGCTCGCCGTCGGCCTCCAGCGAAATGAACCCCGGCAGGCCGTTGATGAACCCGGCGCGAACGAACTGCGAGCCGTTCCGCCGGAACAGCTCGGCGAGATGATCGTGCAGCGCCATCACGGCCTCGAAGCCGAAGACAGGTGCACCGGCCGCCGCACGCTTGCCGCCACCGTCGGCATGGACGCTGACATCGGCCGCGAGCATCGCCCCGAGCGCCGACATGTCGCCGCTGCGCGAGGCGGCGAAGAAGGCCTCGGCGAGTTCGATGCCGCGTTTCTTGTCGACCTGGAAGCGTGACCGCGCCTCGCGGACATGGCCGCGCGCACGGGCGGCGAGTTGCCGGCAGGCAGCGGGGTCCCGCTCGATCGTGGTGGCGACCTCCTCGAAGGCGAGGCCGAACACGTCGTGCAGCAGGAAGGCCGCACGTTCGAGCGGCGAGAGACGCTCCAGTGCCAGCATCAGCGGCAGCGTGACGTCTTCCTCCTCCTCTTCCTCCACCACCGGATCGGGAAGCCAGGGGCCGACATAGGTCTCGCGCTGGCGCCGCGCCGACTTCAGCTGGTCGAGGCAGAGCCGCGTCACCGTGCGACGCAGAAAGGCCTCCGGTTCGCGCACCGCCTCGCGATCGGTCCCCATCCAGCGGATGAAGGCCTCCTGCACCATGTCCTCGGCGTCGGCCACCGAACCGAGCATCCGGTAAGCGACACGAACGAGTTTCGGACGCAGCGGATCGAAACTCGCCGCTGCATCCTCCTGGGGCTGGCCCGCCATCAGGCGGCAACCTCCGCCTGAATCGCCTTCGCCGCGGCGGGGTCGACCCAGAGGCCGAAGCCGACGGCAAGACGGTTCCAGCCGTTGATGACGTTGATCATCAGTGTGAGTTTCACCTGCTCGTCCTCCGTGAAATGCGCCGTCAGGGCTTCATAGGCACGTTCATGCGAATGACCTTCCGAGAGCCGGGTCAGGGCATCGGTCCAGCCTAGCGCGGCGCGCTCGCGATCGGAATAGCAGGGTGCCTCGCGCCAGGCGGAGAGGAGATAGATGCGCTGCTCGCTCTCGCCTTTCGCCCGGGCTTCGACGGTATGCATGTTGAGGCAGTTGGCACAGCCGTTGATCTGCGAGGCGCGGATCTTCACGAGTTCGATGAGGCTGGGTTCGAGGCTCGCGGCGGCATCCATCGACATGCCCACCCACTTCTTCATAAGGGCAGGAGCGGCGGAGAAGGGATCAAGTCTTGCACTCATGGTTCGTATCCTTCTGTTGGTTACGAGACCATGACGAGTGAGCATCGCTCGATGTGACATGCCGACGATTTTTTTCCGAGAATCCGCACGCGGACGTTCACGCGTCCTCAGAGTGAGTTTGCCAGCCTGACGAACTCTTCCACCGACAGCGTCTCTGCCCGTCTCGCCGGATCGATGCCGGCCTTGACGAGGAGGACCTCGCCGCCGAGCGGTTTCAGGCTCTGGCGCAGCATCTTGCGCCGCTGGCCGAAGGCGGCCTGCGTGACGCGTTCGAGCTTTTCGGCCGAACAGGGCAGGGGCTCTGGCTTCGGAACGAGATGGACCACCGTCGAGGTGACCTTCGGCGGGGGCGTGAAGGCCTGCGGCGGCACGTCGAAGGCCATGTGGGCGTCGGTCCGCCAGCCGCAGAGCACGCCGAGGCGGCCGTAATGGTCGTCGTCCTCGTGTGCCACGATGCGCTGGCCGACTTCCTTCTGGAACATCAGCGTCAGCGACTGCCAGAACGGCGGCCAGGCCTTCGGCAGCAGCCAGTTGACCAGCAGTTGCGTGCCGACATTGTAGGGCAGGTTGGCGATGATCTTGACCGGACCTTCGGGCACGAGTGCCTCGAAATCGGTTTTCAGCGCATCGCCTTCGATCACCTCCAGCCGACCGGGATAATGTTCGGCGATCTCGGCGAGCGCCGGCAGGCAGCGGGCGTCGCGTTCGACGGCGATGACCTTCCTGGCACCGAGCGCGAGGATCGCGCGGGTGAGGCCGCCCGGTCCGGGGCCGACCTCGAACACGGTCACGCCCTCGAGCGAACCGGCGGTGCGGGCGACCTTCTGCGTCAGGTTGAGATCGAGCAGGAAGTTCTGGCCGAGCGCCTTGCGGGCGTCGAGCTCATGGCGACGGATGACGTCGCGCAGCGGCGGAAGGCCGTCGAGGGCCGCCATCAGGAGGCGGCGCCCGCGGGGCGGGAGATCTCCGAGGCGAGCTTCAGCGCAGCGACGAGGCTGTCGTGGCGGGCGATGCCGGTGCCGGCGATACCGAAGGCGGTGCCGTGGTCGGGCGAGGTGCGCACGAAGGGAAGACCGAGCGTCACGTTGACGGAGTCGTCGAAGCCGAGCGCCTTGACCGGGATCAGCGCCTGGTCGTGGTACATGCAGACCGCGACGTCGTAGCGCCGGCGGGCCTCGTCGTGGAACATCGTGTCGGCTGGCAGCGGACCGAAGGCATCGATCCCTTCGGCGCGCAACTGCGTGATCGCCGGATGGATGATCTCTTCATCCTCGAGCCCGATCGCCCCGCCTTCACCCGCATGCGGGTTGAGCCCGGCGACGGCAAGTCGCGGCGAGGAAAGGCCGAAGCGCTCCCTCAGATCCTTGGCCGTGATACGGCAGGTGTCGAGGATCAGCGTCTCGGTCAGGGCGGCCGGAACGTCCTTGATCGGGATATGGATGGTGACCGGCACCGCCTTCAGCTTCGGCCCCGCAAGCATCATCACCGGACGGAAGCTCTGTCCCGTGGCGCGGCTCGCAAGATCAGCCAGAAACTCGGTATGGCCCGGAAAGCCGAAGCCGGCCTCGTAGAGCACCGCCTTGGCAATCGGGTTGGTGACCATGCCGCGCACCTTGCCTTCGAAGCACAGCCGGACGGCCGTCTCGATCGCGGCGATCGTCGACTTGGCGGTCGAGACATGCGGGCTGCCGGCCACCACGTCGACACCGGTCGAAATCGGCAACACGGGAAGTGCGTCGGCGAAGACGGACATGGCGCCGGCAGCGTCGGTCTCCTTCAGCGGAACGTCGAGGTCGAGCTGCCTGGCGCGGACTGCGAGAACGGCCGGATCGCCGATGAAGAGGAAGGGCGGCAGGCCATGGACCGAGCGCTCCAGCCAGGCCGAAAGCGCGATGTCGGGGCCGACGCCAGCCGGATCCCCCTGGCTGAGTGCGAGAGGAAGGCTCTCGGTCTGTGTCATCGTCAGTCGGTCCCGGAGATCAGCGATAGACGATCTGCGCCTTGGAGCGCAGGTCGTCGAGGTACTTCTTGGCGTTCGGATTGTCAGCCGGCTTGTCCTTGCCGAGATCTTCGGCGCGGAAGACGACTTCCGCCGCGACGTCGTCCGACACCTGGCGCTGATTGCAGATCGCCAGATACTCGACACCGCGTTCGGTGACGCGGGTTCCGGTCGTGCTGCCCTTCGCCTTCTCGATCAGCGGCTTCCAGTCGTCCGGCAGTTCGGGCGCGAGCACGCGGCCGAGGTTGCGGATCGACACGTCACGGTAGTTCTTGGCGAATTCCATCGCCTGGTCGCAGCCGGGGAATTTCGACCGCGAGGCTTCCGCTTCCGACTTGCGCTTGCCGACGATGCCCTTCTTGTTGGCGGGGACGACGAAGATCACCTGCTTCAGGAAGTATTCCGTGGTGACCGGCTTCTCCTTTCGTTCCAGCAGGCGCGTCGCGACTTCCTGGCTCGAAAGCTTGCCACGAGAGCCGTAGCGGGCGTTGACGAGGCGCGGCCAGCTCATCGAGACAGCGATATAGGCCTTGAAGTGGTCGGCGGTGACGCCGGCCTGGCTCAGGATTCCGGTCAGCTGCTGGACGGAGAGTTTGTTGGAACTGGCGAAACGGGCGAAGGCGGCATCGACCTCATCGGTGCTGACCGACATGCCGACGCGGGCGATCTCCTGCCGCTTCAGCGTCTCGTCGACCATCTCCTCGCGGGCCATCTTCTTCAGGTCGCCCTTGCGACGTTGAAGTCGCAGGAAGGCGACGCGCTTGGCGACGTCGCCCGTGGTGATCGCCGCCTTGTTGACGACCACGGCGACTTCACTTGCCGCATAGGCGGCGGGGACGACGGGCAGGGGGCCGGGGCCTGCTGTGAAGGCGAGCGCTGCCGCACAGAGAAGCAGGATACGTGTCTGCTTTTTGCCAAAGGTCATTGGCATTCCTTTCCATCGGGCGCGCAATTGTCGGCGCGTCCCGGCATTTCGTTGGCCACCGAAGTATAATGTGCCGCAGGGATTGCACAATCCGTGCGGCGAAACAATGACATTCGCGCCGGCGCGCAGCTGGCGTTCGTCCTCGGTGCTCGAAGGGGTGACCACGATACGCTCATGCCTGACCCGTTCCGCAGCCTCGATCAATCGAAGCCGGCGAGATCGGTCTTGCCGATGCGCACGTCGCCGAGCGTGCGGAAGGTCAGCCGGGCGCCGATCGTCCAGTCGCTCGCGGACTCGTCTTCCGGGTCGCGCTTGTCGGAATAGACCAGCGAGAAGATCGTGCACTCGTCGGCATAGGAGAGGCCGATCCCCTTGCGGTTGATCGTGGCGTTGTTCAGGTCCCAGGTGAGTGAACCGAAAACGGACCAGTATTCGTCGATCTTGACCGAGCTTGCCGCCTGCAACTCGTCGTTCTTGTCCTGGAAACCGTACTCGGGCTGTGCGGCGATCTGCGTGTAGGTGAGGTTCGCCAGCAGCCGGTCGTTGGTGAAGCCGAGGCTCGCGTCGGTGCGGCGCACGTCGAACGTCTTTTCGTCGAAACGCGCATTGGCGCTCAGCGTCAGGCCGTTCGGGACGTCGATGCCCGCCATGCCGACATAGTCGGAACGGTCGGTTTCGAGACCGGAATCAGCGCCGGCATTGACGAGGTCGTCGGTTGCAAACGAGTTCAGGCCCGCGAGATGGTATGATTGGCCGAAGATGGCGCGCAGGCCGAAACCGTTGTCGAGCGTGCCGGTATAGCGGATGCCGACATTCGCGCGCGTACCGCCCTCGACCCGATCGAAGCCGGAGAACTTGTCCCGCTCGAAGAGGTTGGTGGCGTCGAAGACGAAGCTCTGTGCATCCTCGTTCGGCAGCCGGCCGGCGAGCTGTTCGTCGTTGCGTGCATAGATCTGCGCGATCGGCTCTACGATATGGCTGCTGTTGTCGGTGGTGATCAGGATCGGATACCGCGCCTCGAGCCCCGCCGTCACCATGGCGCGGGTCGCCGTCGCCTCGCTGTAGTAGTTGCCGGTATAGCCCGTCGGACTGTTCATATCGAGCCAGTAGGCGTCGCCGCGCGCGGCAAGCAGCGGGGTGAGTTGAAGACCGCCGGGGACGGAGAAGGTCCGCTTCCATTCGGTTTCGGCGGTGATCCGGCTCATCGAGCCTTTGAGGCCGCGGAAGCGGTCGCTGATGCCGTCGGCATCGACGTCGACCTCGTCCGTCTTGAAGCGCGAAAGCGCAGTGAAGTTCAGCGTGCCGGACAATTGTCCGCCAGCCACCGGCTCCGGCGCGACATAGCTGTAGTCGAGCGACGGCAGCACGACAGGCTGGCGCTTTTCGGCGTTGCTGTCCGGGTCGGCATCCTGCACGTCGAAATAGTAACCGTGCAGGTCGAAATAGTTCCGCTCGCCGAGACCTGTCAGGTACACGTCATTGGTATGCGTGGTGCTGTCGAGGCCGTCGAGATTGTAGGTGCGGGCGAAGTTGTTGTCGCTCTGCAGCATCACGTCCCAGCCGAACGTCCAGCGGGGATTGATCTTGAACTCACCCTTGGAGGCGACCATTCCGCGCTGGTCGCTGCGCGCATCGCTGGTGCCAGCGTCGAAACTGCCGCTGTTGAGCTGCTGGATGCCGGCAAAGCGGAGCGTCGCCGTTCCCTTTTCGAAGCGCTGGCGGACTTCCGTCTCCAGCAGCAGGCCCTGGCTGGTGAAGCCCGTGGCGCGGATGGTGGCGTCGCGCTGGTTGGAAAGCGCGATGTAGTAGGGGACCGTCAGGCCGAAACCGAGGTTCTGCGAGGTCTGCATCTCGGGGAACAGGAAGCCCGATTTGCGCTTCACCGTATGATCAGGCACCTCGAGGAAGGGGAGCACCGCGACCGTCTTGCCGAAGAGCTCGAAGCGGGCCTTTTCAAGACGGATCGTATGGGTCTCGCCGTTCTGGACCACGCGCTCGGCCTTCACTTGCCAGAGCGGCGGACGCTCCGGGTGATCGGCGCAGGGAAGGCAGGCCGTATAGACCCCCTTGTTGAGAATGATGTCCCGCCCGCCGACGCGTTGGCCGCTTTCGGCGGCAAGCCGGGTGTTGTCGGTCGTCTCGATTCGGAGTGCCTTGAGGAAACCGTCCGCGAAATTGTCGGTGACGTCCATCGTGTCGGCATAGAGCCGGTTGCCGCCCGGCTCGACCAGTTCGATGTTACCGGTCGCCGTCATGCGGCCGCTCTTCTGGTCGTACTCGACCTGCCGTGCGACCATCTGGTAGCCGGCATAATTGATCTGCACCGCGCCGCGCGCCACGACGCGCTCGGCGTCGCGGTCATAGACGAGTTCGTTGGCGGCAAGCAGAAGCTTCGCGTCTTCGGGAATGCTGGGTTCGAGATTGCGCAACTGTCCGCTGTCCTGCGCGCGCACAGCGACCGTCGAGGACAGGTAGGAGCACACAGCAGCACTCGTCAGCAGGGCCAGAAACAGCCTTCTGATATTTCCGCGGTCTGTTACCGCCACTAACCATCCTCCTGATGAAGCAGGATCGTCGCTCCGAGTGCCATCGCCACGACGACCGGTACCCATGCCGCGACGAATGGCGGCACGACACCGCTGCTTCCGAATGCTTTGACAAGCGTGGTTACAACATAAAGCACGAAGCCTGAAAGGATTCCACCCAGAATCACCGACCGGGACTGGTTGAATCTACTGAATTTTAACGAAACGGTGGCGGCGATCAGCGTCATGGCGACGAGGAGGAACGGCAGCGACAGCAGCGAATGAAATTGCGTTTCAAGCGCTTTGGTTGAGACGCCGAACGACCGCGCAACTGCAATTTTCTGAGAAAGATCATAAAAAGCAACGGTCTCCGGCTGTGCGAGCCGCTGTTGTACGAACTCCTGTTTCAGATTGGTACTGACCTTCGCTGTCGCGAGCCTTGCCGGAACCTCGCCCGGCCGCGTCTCGGTGACATCGGTAAGAAGCCAGTAACCATCTTTCAATTTTGCCGACCGCGCATCCTGTCGCAGGATGATCCGCCCGTCGCTGTCGAAGTGGATGAGGACGGCATCCGTGATCAGGGTGCCGTTGTCCAGAACCGTCCTTCCGCCGATGACGACGTCGTCCTTGCCGCTGATCTGGCGCAGCCACGGGACCGCCGCCGTCTCTTGGCGGCGATTGCTCGCCTCGCGCCATGTCGATTCGATATTGAGTGCCTGGCTCTGTCCCCAGGCGGCCATCGGATTGATGACCAGCGTGGTGACGAAGCCGATCAAGAGCGCCCCGACGACGAACGGCATCATGAATTGCCAGACCGAGATGCCGGCGGCGCGCGCGACGACCAGTTCCGACTTGCGGTTGAGGGCAATCAGCGTCGTCATCCCGACGAAGAGGGCGACGAACGGGATGGTCTGCTGCAAGATGAGCGGCAGACGCAGCGCCGTCAGATAGAGGACGCCCGGTAGCGAATAGCCCGTGAGCCCGGCGAACCGGCCCGTCGTCTCGCTGAAATCGATGAGATAGATGATCGACGTCACCCCGACGAAGAACCACAGGGACGTCACGATGTAGCGCCGGAAGAAGTAGCGGCCGAGGGTGAAGATCATGGTGTCTTGCCCTCTCCGCCGGCCTCGTTGCCGGCGAGTCGCACGTTGATCGCCCGCACGGCACGCGCCGTGCTGTCGGAAAACGGACGCGGCAGGCGCCAGGAGCTGCCCCGCCAGAGTTTCATCGCGGCAATGCCGCCGCTGATGATCGGCAGAAGATAGATGAGCGGCGCATAGGCCTCGTTCTTCTCGGTGAGCTTCACCGTGTAGTTGCCGAGCCAGAAGATGACGAGTGCGATCGTCAGCGCGCTCGCCATCGGCGGAATACGCGCCTCGCGATGGGAGCGGGCATTGCCGGAAAGGGCCAGCGCAATCAGCGAGAAGACGAACGGGAACGTCCAGCTCGTGAGCCGCTTGTGCAGCTCGCTGCGGTATTCGCCGTAGTTCTTCTTGACGTCCGGATCGGTCATGTCGGGATTGAAGAGATAGGGCAGGTCGCGGTCGAGGGCATGCAGCCGCGCCTGGCCGCGCGTCTGCGTCAGATCCGAAAGGTCGAAGGAGTAGGAATCGAACCGTACGACCGAGACGTTGCCGTCCGGCGCCTTGCGGTGCACTTCTCCGTCGCGCATCACCAGGGCGGTGCCGGTCTCGTCGACCGCGCCTTCGCGGGCGTAGTAGATGAGGTCGTAGGCAGGATCGCGGGAGTCGGCGACCAGCAGTCCCTTGAGTACGCGGCCGGACAACCGCTCCGAAATCTGCACGTAGAGCCCGTCCTCGATGCGGCGGAAGGTCTTCTCCTCGATGACGGTCGACAGAAGGTCGGCATAGGCGGCCGCGACCATCTCGCGGGCGGCGACCCGCAGCTTGGGCTCGACGAAGTTCGCCATGAAGAAGGAGAATATCGAAAGCAGGATCGTGAACACGATGATCGGGCGATTGATGATGCTGCGCGGGGCGCCCGCCGCGTCGATCACTGCCAGTTCCGAATCGTTGTTCATCGTCGAGAGCGTCTGGGTAATGCCGATCACAAGCGCGAACGGCAGCACCGCGGGGATGATGGTCGGCAGGATGAGGGTCGCAAGCTTCATGAACGAACCCACCGACTGGCCGCTGTCGGTCACCAGATTGATTCGCCCAAGCACCTGCGTGGTCCAGATGATCGCCAGGACCGGCAGCAGGGCGGTGAGCATCATCTGAAAGACACGCCGCAGGATGTAGTGTTCGAGAAGCTTCATTCCATTTCCCGAGGGCGTGACGGTCGGGCCGCGCCGGCGACTGAGGACACCGGGTTCTCTACGACGGTTGCGGCGATTTGGCGACAGGACCGACGTGGATTTTCGTGTGTCTACCGCTCAATTTTCCGTTTTCGCGATATTTCGAACACGGCGAAGACGGCTGCAAAGACCACCAGCGAGGAAAGCCAGCCGAGCACGACGTCGGAGAGATAATGGCCGCCGAAGGCGATCCTCATCGCCGGCGTCACCAGTGCGACGACGAGGATCGGCGGCGCGAGGACCGGGCGGAGCTTTGCCGGCAGAAAGAGGAGGAGGCAGGCGACCCACCCGGCACCTGCTGCCTCGCCCGAGATGAAGGAGCAGTTGTTGTCGCATTGCCCCATGAACGAGCCCGCCGGGACGAAGGGCAGGTCGCCGCCGAAGAGGTCGGTCTGGTAGGGGCGGGGCCGCCCGGAGAAGCTCTTGAGCAGCAGGTTGACCAGCACATAGGGGCCGAGGAGGAGGGCCGCGAGCGCGAGGCCGAGCTGCTGTAGTCTTGCCGCACCATAGGCCGCGCTCCGCCGGGCGAGGCCGTTGACGAGAATTCCGAGCAGCAGCGCGCCGGCGGCGGCGGGAACGTAGAAGAAGACCTTCCTCACGGCTCTGGCGAGCGGATCCTTGCTCCACGGAAAGCTACCGCAGACGGTGCTCTGCACATGGGCCCCGGAGCACGGACCGGGCTCGAAGAATGCGCCGGCGACTGCAAGGTCGATGTCGGGCCACAGATAGAAGACGAGCAGCAGCGCCCACCAGAGCACGAAGAGGGCGAGGGCGGCGCGCAGCATCTTTCGCGTTCCGGGCTGTTGCAGGTGCCCGCTCTCGGCGGCTTGCAGGTTGATCTTCACGTCGGCTGTTTCCGGTCTTTTCGAGGCGGCGCGACCCTATCCGCTTCCCCGCCCGGCAGGCAAGAGGGAGAGGCCGCAGGACTTGTCAACGGTGCAAAGAGCGGTATGTCGGGACAATTGACGCTTGCGTTCATGACCGAAAGGGCCATGATCCCGGCTTTCGTTTCGACCTTCCCCCGGAGTCTCCATGTCTTCCAAATTCGACATTTCCTTTGCCAAGGACCACCGGATCAGCGGCGGGCTCGCCGTGCTTCTTCATAGTCAAGGGGCCGAGGCGGCCGCCGGCGCCGAGGTTGCGGACCCCGAAGGCGTGATCGCCAGGGCCGCCAAGATCGGCAAGTTCACCGGCAAGGCCCGCGCCGTGCTCGACATCCTCGCGCCGCATGGTTCGCCGGCCGACCGGATTGTCGTTCTCGGCCTCGGCAAGACGGCGGAGATCACCGCCCACGACTGGTTGCGCGCCGGCGGCGCCGCGGCCGGGACCTTCAAGTCTGCTGAGAAAGTGACGGTCTTCTTCGACGCGCCGGGCCTCGACGCGAGCGGCAAGGCCGCTGCCGACTTCGCCCTCGGCATGCTGCTGCGCAGCTATGACTTCGACGCCTACAAGACCCGCAAGGGCGATGACAACGGCAACGGCAACGGAAAGTCCGAGCCGAAAGAGGTCAAGGTGACGATCGTCACCGCCGAGGCCTCCGCGGCGCGCAAGGCCTTCGCCGACAACGAGGCGATCGCCCAGGGCGTCGTGCTCGCCCGCGATCTCGTCAACGAGCCCGCCAACGTGCTGGGGCCGGAGGAATTCGCCGACAAGGCGAAGGCGCTGGAAGCGCTCGGCGTCGAGGTCGACATTCTGACCGAGAAGGACATGAAGAAGCTCGGTATGGGCGCGCTGCTCGGTGTCGCCCAGGGTTCCGTGCGGCCGCCGCGGCTCGCCGTCATGCAGTGGAAGGGCGGCAAGCACAAGGACAAGCCGATCGCATTCGTCGGCAAGGGCGTGGTCTTCGACACCGGCGGCATCTCGATCAAGCCGGCCGCCGGCATGGAGGAGATGAAGGGTGACATGGGCGGTGCCGCAGCCGTCACCGGACTCATGCATACCCTCGCCGCTCGCAAGGCGAAAGTGAACGCGGTCGGTGTCATCGGCCTCGTCGAGAACATGCCGGACGGCAATGCCCAGCGCCCCGGCGACATCGTCACCTCGATGTCCGGGCAGACGATCGAGGTCATCAACACCGATGCCGAAGGCCGCCTCGTGCTGGCGGACGCGCTCTGGTACTGCAACGACCGCTTCAAGCCCGCCTTCATGATCAATCTCGCGACGCTCACCGGTGCGATCACCGTGGCACTCGGCAACCTGCACGCCGGTCTGTTCTCGAACGACGACACGCTCTCGGAGCAATTGCTGGCGGCGGGGCTTGCGACCAACGAGCGCCTGTGGCGGATGCCGCTCGGCAAGGACTACGACAAGCTCATCGATTCCAAGTTCGCCGACATGAAGAACACCGGCGGCCGTCAGGCCGGGTCGATCACCGCGGCGCAGTTCCTGAAGCGCTTCGTGCAGGAAACGCCGTGGGCGCATCTCGACATTGCCGGCACCGCCATGGGCTCGCCGAGCGACGAGATCAACCGCTCCTGGGGATCGGGCTTCGGCGTCCGGCTCCTCGACGAGCTGGTGCGCGCGCACTACGAAGCGTGACGGGAAGGGCGGGCGTCTTGGCCGAGATCCTCTTCTACCATCTGACGGAATCGAAGCTCGAGGATGCCCTGCCGCCGCTTCTCGAAAAGAGCGTCGAACGCGGCTGGCGGGTGGCTGTGCAGACCGCCGATCCTGCCCGCCGTGACGCGCTCGACGCCCATCTCTGGACCTGGCGCGACGAAAGCTTCCTGCCGCACGGCACCGATGCGGCGGAGGGTGCCGAGGCGCAGCCGGTGCTCATCACGGTTTCTCCGGAAAATCTCAATGCGGCGAGCGTGCGCTTCCTCGTCGACGGCGCCGAGCCGCCGGAAACGTTGGACTACGACCGAGTTGTCTTTGTCTTCGACGGTTACGATCAGGCCCAGCTCGAAGCCGCCCGCGCGCAGTGGAAGAAGCTGAAAGGTGAGGGTCACGCGCTCACCTACTGGCAGCAGACGGCCGAGGGGCGCTGGGAAAAGAAGGCCTAGAGGACGTCCCTTCAGACCTCGCCGAGATCGGTCTGCGAGAAGCCGTCGCCAGCGTAAAGGAGCGGTACATTGGCCGCCCGGCTGCCGGCATAGGAAAAGCAGTCGCCGAAGTTCAGCGCCGCCGGATGGCGCCCCTTGCCGTAACGGGCGAAGGCCTCGAGCGCGCTCTCCGCCATCTCCTCGGTGACTGGCGTGACGCGGATGTCGAGGACGTCGAGGAATTCCTTCACCAGCCGGTCGGCCGTCGGCGGCTCAAGCTCCAGCCTCTTGCCGAGCACGGTCGTCGCCTCGAAGACGGCGGTCGGCGTCGTCATGCGCGGCGTGGCGGTGGCGTCGAGCCGTTCGATGAGCGCGCCGGCTTCCGGCGCGTCGATCAGGATGGCGACGATGGCCGAGCTATCGACGAACATCGGCGTCTCCCCACATCTGATCCAGGAAAGATCTGTCGTCGAAGGGGTGGAGGCTCGCATGGTCGGCGAGCGCGTACTTCTCGCGCAGCCGGGCGACCCGTTCGCCGAGCGACGGCTTTGCCAGTTCCTCCTCGATCACACGCTGAAGCGCAAGGCGGATCGCCTCGGTCTTGGTGGGCGCTTTCAGGATGGCTCGCGCCTGTTCGGCCAGGGCGTTGACGCTCTCGTCCCGCACGTAGAGAGGCATGGTGATTCCCTCGGAATATACGTTTCTACCATACCGTATATTCAGGGGCGTTCAAACCTCAGCCGGCCATCGCCTCTTCGTATTCGGTGGACAGTTCGAGCCACTGTTCCTCGGCCGCCGAGAGCTTTGCCGCGGCCTCGCCGCGCTGCTTTGCCTTTTCCGCTGCCTTGGCCGGGTTCTTCTCGTAGAGCGCCGGGTCCGCAAGTTCCGCATCAAGCGCCTGAATCAACGTCTCCAGTTTCTTCGTCAGGGACTCGATTTCATTGATCTTTTTCTTGAGCGGCGCGAGGCTTGCCCGCTTGTCGGCCGCGGCCTTGCGCTGGTCGGCCTTGTTCACCTGGGCGCCGGCATCGGCCTTGTCCTTCTCGTCCGGCTTGCGCGCCGCAGCGACCACAAGGCTGCGATAATCCTCCAGGTCGCCGTCGAAGACGCTGACGGTGCCGTTGTTGACGAGCCACAACCGGTCGACCGTTGCCTCGATCAGGTGCCGGTCGTGGGCGATCAGGATGACGGCGCCGTTGTAGTCGTTCAGTGCCTCGATCAGCGCACGGCGGCTGTCGATGTCGAGATGGTTGGTCGGCTCGTCGAGAATCAGGAGGTTCGGCGCGTGGAAGGCGGAGAGCCCCATCAAGAGGCGCGCCTTCTCGCCACCGGAAAGGTCCTTGGCGGCCGTCGCCATCTTCTCGGTCGCAAGCCCCATCTGCGCGACGCGGGCGCGGACCTGCGCCTCGCCCGCCTGCGGCATCAGCCGGCGAACGTGGTCGACCGGCGTCTCGTTCGGCACGAGGTCGTCGAGCTGGTGCTGGGCGAAGAAGCCGACCGAAAGGTTCGGCGCGAGCTTCATCTCGCCGGCCTGCAGGTTGAGGCGTCCGGCGATCAGCTTGGCAAACGTCGATTTGCCGTTGCCGTTCGAGCCGAGGAGCGCAATGCGGTCGTCGGCGTCGATCCGCAGATTGATGTTCTTCAGGATCGGCTTGCCGGGCTCGTAGCCGACGGCGCCGCCGGAAATCGCGACGATCGGCGAGGCCGGCTGTTTCTCCGGTTCCGGGAAGGTGATCGGTTGGACGTGATCCTCGATGACGGCCGCGACCGTGCCCATGCGCTCCAGCGCCTTGATGCGGCTCTGGGCCTGCCGCGCCTTCGACGCCTTGTAGCGGAAGCGGTCGATATAGCTCTGCAGGTGCTTGCGCGCCGCGTCGCTCTTCGCCTTCGCCTTCATCTGCAGCTCGTCGGCCTCGGCCTTCTGCCGCTCGAACTGGTCGTAGCCGCCGCGATAGAAGGTGAGCTTCTTCTGGTCGAGATGGATGATCGCGTTGACGGCGGTGTTCAAGAGGTCGCGGTCGTGGCTGATGATGATGACGGTGTGCGGATAGCGCCGCACATAGTCCTCGAGCCAGAGCGTGCCTTCGAGGTCGAGATAGTTGGTCGGTTCGTCGAGGAGCAGGAGGTCCGGTTCGGAAAAGAGCACGGCCGCGAGCGCCACGCGCATCCGCCAGCCGCCGGAGAACGACGAGGCCGGGCGACGCTGCGCCTCGTGGTCGAAGCCGAGGCCGGCGAGGATCGTCGCGGCGCGCGCCTCCGCCGAATGGGCGCCGATGTCGGCGAGCCGCGTCTGGATCTCGGCGATGCGGTGGGGATCGGTCGCCGTCTCGGCCTCCTTGAGGAGTGCGGCGCGCTCCTTGTCCGCAGCCATCACGATCTCGATCAGCGCCTCCTCGGTACCCGGGGCTTCCTGTGCCACCTGGCCGATGCGGGCGTTCTTCGGGATGGTGATCGATCCGGTTTCTGCGGAGAGTTCGCCGGTGATGATCTTGAAGAGCGTCGACTTTCCGGCGCCGTTGCGGCCGACGAGGCCCGCCTTCGTGCCCTCCGGCAGCGAGATTGTGGCGTGGTCGATCAGGAGCCGCCCGGCAATGCGGGCCGAGATGTCGTTGATGGTAATCATGGCCTTGGCTTTTGGCGGAAGCGCTCGCCAAAGGCAAGACGGGAGCGGCCCCGCCGGGCGTCCCGGTATGCGGCCTCTCTGCCGGGGTGTCCGGCGGGCAACATTTTCCGGCTGTCTTCGCCTTGGAGCGTCAGGCGGCGCGGCGGCCCGTGACACCGGGCGCAAAACAGGCGATCGGAGCGCGCGGGTCTGCCTTGGCGGCGGCGAGTGCCTGTTCCGCCTGGGCAATGAGATGCTGCGCGCACTCGGCGCCGTCGCTGAGGGCAATCCCGATCGACAATCCGAGTGCGCCGTTGCTCTCGCCGTCGGCGGTCGCGAAGACCAGCCCGTTCTCGACCGAATCGTGGATGCGTCCGGCGATCGTCCGCGCGGCGGCGTCATCGACGTCGGCGAAGAGGAAGGCGAATTCGTCGGCTCCGATGCGGGCGACGAAGTCGTTCTTCTTGATCGACTTCCGCAAGATCGCGGCGAGCCGCTTGAGGATGCGGTTGCCGGCCTCCGTGCCGTAGTCGCGGTTGACGGCCGCGAACCCGTCGATATCGGCGATGAGAAGGGCGGTAGCGCGCGGCAGTTCTCCGGACTCGTAGAGGCTCTCGAGGCGGTTGGCGAAGGCGATGCGGTTCGGCAGCCCGGTCAGGCGATCGCGCAGGATTGCGCCCTTGGCCGCCCGCGCCGCCCGTTCGGCAGCGTCGAGCCGCTCGAGGTCGCCCCTCAGCACCTGCTCGGCCCGGCTCTCGCTCCGGAGAAGTTCGGCGGCGGAGGATTGCAGGAAGTCGACGTCGGTGAGCAGATCCTCGATCCCGCGGTCCCGGTCCTCGCGGATCGCGCGCAGGAGCGTCTCCATGGCGCTGACGAAGGCCTGCTTCTGACGAATGGCGGCGGACATTTCTTCCGCGATCCCGGACAGAATACGCGCGGCCTCCACGCAGGATTTCTCCTCGATCAGCCCGCAATGGCCCGTGAGACGGTAGGCGAGGCCGATCCGGTCGAGCGCATGCTGTGGCGGATTCGGCACAAGCGATGCCACGTCGCGGGCGAGCGCCGGATCATGCCCGAAGAACGCCTCATGGAAGAGTTCGTAGTTGCGCGGCAGGGCGTCGACCTTGAGCCGCGCCATCGCCTGCGTGACACGCTGCAGCCGGTCCGTCGCCTCGTTCTCCGCCGATGCTGTCCCTTCGTTGCGATGGCCCATCCCGCTTTCCCCGTCCAAAGCTCGTTTGCTTCCCTGGCTCTTTCCGGAAACCAGATGAGGCGGAAAGCCTGTGCAATCCGTAAACGGCGAGGGACGCCGGCGCGTGATGCGCAACGGAGTTTGCCGGCAGGGTTAAAGGACCGTCTCCAGCCGAATCAAATCCACTGCTTTCCTTCCTGCCGCTGGAAGTAGACGAGGTCGAGCACGAGCGAGGGCTTGCCGAGCGCCGTCAGCGCCATATGCGCCTGACCGCGGTGATGGGTCTGGTGGTTGAAGAAATGCGCCACTGCGGCGCCGAGTTTGTGGCTGATCGGCTCCGGCTTGACGATGGTCGTGTAGGAGATGCGTGCGTCGAGCGACGCCTCGTCGAGCCCGTCGACCCAGCGGATGATGCGCTCGTCCTCGGCCTTTCGGGCGGCGGCGAGATCGGCGAGCGTTTCATAGGGGCGTTCGTCCAGCGCGCGGGGGACGGGACCTTCGCCGGTGAATCGCCGCATCCAGGCACGGTCGCCGACGAGGATGTGGCTGAGCGTGCCGAAGAGCGAGCCGAAGAAGGCGCCGGTGTCACGGAAGAGCTCGTCCTCGGTGAGCTCCTCGGCGGCGGCGTAGACCCGCTCGTTGGCCCAACGGTTATAGGCGGCGAACATCTGGCAGTGCTGCAACATTTCGGGTCTCCGGAACGAGTGACGCCTCAGTCTAGGCGAGGGGAACTGAAGTGTGGGTGATGGGTTCGATGAAATTTCCTGATTTGATTGCGCCGCGGCCATGCCCTTGAATGCCGGCGATCATTCTTGGAACAAGGAGCCTCGCGATGTCCAGAACCCTCTACTCGCTTTGCGGCAGCGATCTCTCCCGCCCATTCTCCCCCCATTGCTGGAAGGTGGTGATGGCTCTGAAGCACAAGGGGCTTTCCTATTCCGAGCGGCCGCTGCCGTTCACGGCCATTCCCGATATCGAAAACGGCGCGACGCGGACGGTGCCGTTGCTGCGCGACGGCGACCGCCTGATCTCCGACAGTTTCGCCATCGCGCTCTATCTCGACGACGCCTATCCGGACGAGCCGACGCTGTTCGGCGGCGAGGGCGGCAAGGCGCTCGCCCGTTTTGTCGAGGGCTTTTCCCAGACGGTGATCCATCCGGCGATCACCCGCATCGCCATCATGGACATCCACGATATGCTCGACGAGGCGGACCAGACCTACTTCCGCCGGAGCCGCGAACAGCGTTTCGGCATGCCGATCGAGGAGGTCGCGGCCGCCCGTGACCAGGAGATCGCGGCCTTCCCCGGCAAGTTCACGCCGCTGCGCCACATGCTCAACTTCCAGCCGTTCATCGGCGGCGACGGTCCGCTCTTTGCCGACTATATCCTCTTCGGCGCCCTGCAATGGCTGAGGATCACGACCGGCTCCGTGCACCTGCCGCAGGACGATCCGGCCTATGCCTGGTACGAGCGTTGCCTCGACCTCTACGACGGTGAGGCCCGGAAGGTCGCCTGACGCGCGTCAGCGCCCGTAGGTCACGGTGATCGTGGCCTTGGCGAGCGCGTTCGCGTTGGTCATGAAGCCGATCAGGGCGCCGCTCGCATTCTGGTCGAGGTCGAGCTTGTCGACCGAGAGCGCGGTCACCGTGAAGATGTAGCGATGCGTCTCGCCGGCCGGCGGGCAGGCGCCGAGATAGCTTGCGAAGCCGGCGTCGGCGCGGCTCTGCACGGCGCCGTCCGGTGCGCCCTTGTCCGGCGTGACGCCGCCTTCGAGCCCGGTGACCGAGGCGGGGATGTTGAACATCACCCAGTGCCAGAAGCCGGAGCCGGTCGGCGCGTCCGGATCGTAGGCGCTGACGACGAAGCTCTTCGTACCCTCCGGGGCATCTGACCATGAGAGTTGTGGCGAGAGATTGCCGCCGGCGCAGCCGAAGGCGTTGGCAACCTGGGCTTCGGCAAGCGTGCCGCCGTCGCGGATGTCGGCGCTCGAAAGCGTGAAGTCCGCAGCCTGTGCGGCAAAGCCGGAGAGGCTCGCGATGGCGGTTGCGAGAACGAGGGATTTCAACATGGCATGGCTCCTTTGCTTTGGAGCCTTACCGTAACTGGCACTTCACTCCGCCGCGGCTCTCGGACGCTCGACTTCTGTCCCGGAACGCTCGCTGTCGCCTGCGGCGGAGCGGATGTCGCGCGGCGAGAGCCCGAAGCGGGCACGAAATCGCGCCGCGAACTTCGACGCCGAGCCGTAGCCGACGTCGAGCGCGACGCGGTTGATCGGCAGTTCGCTCGCCTGGAGGAGGGCGAGGGCGGTCGTCATGCGGACGTCGGTGATGATCTCCGTGAGGCTGGTGCCGAGAAGGGCGAGCTTTCGCCGCAGCGTCTGCTCGCTCATCGCAAGCGCGCCGGCGACGGTCGCCGCCGGCCAGTCTGCGGCAGGATCAGTCCGGACGAGCGCGCGGATGCGCCAGACGAGATGCTCTCGCATGTCCGGCAGGAGGCCGATCCCCCGCGCCTGCAGGCGGATCACCAGTTCGCCGAGGACATGGCGATGAACGCTCTCCTGTGTCGAGGCTCCCTCGGCGATGGTTTGCCGTGCACGGGCGAGCGCATCGAGGAAGCCGTCGTCCGGCGCGATGTGGACGGCCCCGGTCGTGGGTCTTGCCGCGGGGTCGGCGTAGGCGGCGACCAGCGACGGGGTGAGCGCGAGCGCCTCGGCGTGGTAGGCGCCCGTGTCCCCGACGCCGTTGACGATCACGCATTCGAGGCCCTGCGGTACGTAGACCGCTTCGCCCGGGCCGGCGACGACCTCGTCATGATCCGTGATGACGCGCTTCCAGCCCTGCCTGACGAGGATGACCGCCGGCTCGTCGATCCGGAACTGCCGGAAGCGGCCGGTCGAGGCCTGCAGGATGGAGCAGTGGACGGCAAGTCCGGGCAGGGCCGCGGTGAAGCGGCTGGCGCCGTCTGCGGGGCTTTTCATGGAAGGGCTCCTGTCGATCGCTGCGCGGTCGAACCGCTCGGGAACCGCGGCCGGCCATGTCGGTGGGCAATGATATGACGGTCTCGTGAAATTCGTCCATCCCCCTTGTTTTCGGGCCTTGGGGCGGGTAGATACCGCCCACTTTCCCCATAGAACAAAAGGATGAGAACCATGGCGATTGAACGCACGTTTTCGATGATCAAGCCGGACGCAACGAAGCGCAACCTGACGGGCGCGATCACCAAGATGCTCGAAGATGCCGGCCTGCGCGTCGTCGCGTCGAAGCGCGTATGGATGAGCAAGCGCGAAGCCGAAGGCTTCTACGCCGTGCACAAGGAACGTCCGTTCTTCGGTGAACTCGTTGAAGGCATGACCTCGGGCCCGACCGTCGTACAGGTCCTCGAAGGCGAAGGCGCCATCCTGAAGAACCGCGAAATCATGGGCGCCACCAACCCGGCCCAGGCCGCCGAAGGTACCATCCGCAAGACCTTCGCGCTGTCGATCGGCGAGAACTCGGTTCACGGCTCGGATGCTCCGGAAACCGCCGCCCAGGAAATCAAGTACTGGTTCTCCGACACCGAGATCGTCGGCTGAATCAAGTCCTGAGGCTGTCGCCTCAAGCTATTGAAGACATTCGGGAAGCCGGGGCGGAAACGCTCCGGCTTTCTTGCTTTTGGGGCTGGCCGGTCACGTCCCTGAAGCCGGCGCCGGACAATCCTTGTCCGGATCGAAGTCCCGGCTGCCGTCGCCCTTGAAGACTTCCGGATTGGGCGTATAGATCGGCCCCACCACCAGCGGTTTCGCCGGCAGGATGCTCTGGTCGAGCGTCGAGGTCACGCTCGTTTCTATCGTCTGGATCACGGCGTCCTTGTCATCGAGGATGCGGATCGTCACTGCATAGGGCTTGTCCTTGACGACGCAGTGGACCGGCGGGCTTTCGAGCGACACCTTCTCCCAGAACGGGAAGATCTTCGAGCGTGTGACGAGTGGCGGCCCGCCGGCCGGGTTCTCGTAGGTCGTCTCGGCGACGCTCTCCTCCGGCAGCGGGCCATTGCGCGCGAGCGTGATGACGTAGGTCGCTGTGGCGATGCGGTAGTTGAAGATGAAGACGCGGCCCGAGACCTGGAGCGGCTCGTTCGCGTCCTCCCGCTGACAGCCCGCGAGCGGCAGCAGTGCGAGCAGGGCGGCCGCGATCCATCTCGTTTTCATGACAAGGCTTCCTTCTTCTTGCGATAGTGGCGATGCGCCTTGGTGCGATTGCCGCACACCGCCATGTCGCACCATGTGCGGCTGCGGTTCTTGCTGCGGTCGAGGAACAGCCAGCCGCAATTGGCGCAGATCTTGATCCGGTCCTGCTCCGGCGCCGACACGAGCCGGAGCGCGGAGAGCGCGGTTGCGGCATCGAGCGCATCGCCGCTTTCCGCCGCGCGCAGGTTCGCGGCGATCGCCTCCAGAAGGGAGGCGAGCCGTTCGCGCGTGTCGAGGCCGGTCGCGCGGGCGCGGAAATAGCCGTCGATCTCCTCCCGCAGGCGCAGGAACCGCTCCCGCCCGCCGGGCGACGGCGGCGCGAGCCGTGCGAGGAGATCGCGTTCCGCGCCATGGGTGCGCGCGGCCGGCACGAAGAGGTCGAGTTGCACCGGATCGTCAAAACGATCGATGCGGCGGTCCGGGTCGAAGCGCAGGACGACGCTGTTGGCGACATCGAATGCCAGTGTTCCACCGGAGAAGCGATGAGGGGTCCAGGCGAAGGTCATGGCCGAATTATAACTGGTAAAATTGAAAATGGTAGTTATAAATCTACCGAAGGAAGAAGGGTATATGGCCTATCTGCTGCAACAACTCGCCAATGCCGTGCCGGTCGCCGCGCTCTATGCCGCGCTCGCCTTCGGCTACTCGCTTGCCTTCGCCATGACGCGCCGTGCTGACATCACCTTCGGCGTGCTCTTCGCCTTTGCCGGACAGATCTATGTCTTCTTCGCCCATGCCGGCTGGAACCAGCTCTATCTCGTGCTGCCGGCGGCGCTCGCGCTCGGCGCCGCAGCCTCCTTGCTCTATACGCTCGGCGCCGCGGTGCTGATCGGCCGCCACGTGATGCTGCCGCTGCGGCGTGCCTCGCCGAATACGGTGATCGTCGCCTCGCTCGGCGTGCTGGTGGTGCTGGAGGAGATGGTACGGATCGCCATGGAGAGCCGCAGCCTGTGGCTCTCGCCCTTCCTCAATCGCGAAGTCGTCTTCTGGGCCGACGGCGGCTTCAAGGTGACGCTGACGGTCATCCAGCTCACGAATGCCGCGGCAATGGTCTCGCTCGTCGCGGCAGGCCACCTGCTTCTCACACGCACCCGCCTCGGTCGGGCCTGGCGCGGCGTCGCCGACGATCCGCTGGCCGCGGAGATGTGCGGCACCGATGCGCGCGCCGTCTTCGTCTGGTCCTATGTCGCCTCCGCGGCTATCGCGGCGGTCTGCGGCGTGCTCGCGACTTCCTATTACGGCACGATGGATTTCGGCGCGGGGCTGATGTTCGGCTTGAAAGTGGTGCTGGTGGCGGCCGCCGGCGGCTATTCCGTGCCGCTGCGCTCGGCGCTCGGTGCGGCCGCCGTCGCCCTCGCCGAGACACTCTGGAGCGGTTACGGCCCCATTCTGTGGCGTGATCTCGTCATTGTCGGAGGCTTGGTGACCGTGCTGGTGATCAGCCGGCAGGAGCGGGCGATTCCGTGAGGATGGGTACCTATCGCCACTTGTCGAGCGCTTGCGTGTCGGCGTCCTTCGCCGAGACCCAGTCTCCGGCGGAACCGTCGCGCCGGTGCTCCTTTTTCCAGAAGGGGGCGGAGGTCTTCAGGTAATCCATCATGAATGCGGCGCCGTCGAAGGCGGCCTGACGGTGCGGGGCGGCAGCGAGGACCAGCACGATGTTCTCGCCGGGCGCGATCTTGCCGTAGCGGTGGATGGCGGTGAGGCCGAGGAGTCCGAAGCGCTCGACGGCGATCCCGGCGATACGGCGCATCTCCGCCTCCGCCATGCCGGGATAGTGTTCGAGCTCGAGTGCGGCAAGGGCGCCGGCTTCGTCACGGCAGAGGCCGATGAAGCTGACGACGGCGCCGATGTCTGTGCGTCCCGCCGTCAGCGCCGCAGTCTCGGCGGTAGCGTCGAAATCCTCGCGCTGGACGCGGATGCTCGGCGCGGCGATCATGTTCAGCCACCCGTCATCGGCGGAAACAGGCCGATCTCGCGGGCGCCGGCGATCGGCTCGTCATGCTCGACATGTTCCTGGTTCACCGCGACCCGGATCGCCTGCGGGAACTGGAAGGCGGCCTCGTATTCCTCGCCGAGCCCCCTCAGGTACTGGATGAGGTCGCCGGCCGTGACGACGCTCTCCGGCAGGTCGAGCTCTTCCTCGCCCTTGCCGATCCTTTCCCGTACCCATGCGAAATAGACGAGCTTCATCACAGTCAGTCCACCATGTGCTTCACGCCGGCACGGAAGTAGTCGTAACCGGTGTAGATCGTCAGCAGGGCCGCGACCCACAGCAGCGTGATGCCGGTCTCCGTTGTATAGGGCAGGACTTTGTCACCGGCGGGGCCGGCGAGCAGGAAGGCGATCGCGACCATCTGGATCGTGGTCTTCCACTTGGCGATGCGGGTGACCGGCACGCTGACCTTGAGCGCCGCCAGGTATTCCCGCAGACCCGAGACCAGGATCTCGCGGCAGAGGATGGTGATCGCCGCCCAGAGAGACCAGCCGGCAATGGTTCCGTCGGCGGCCATCAGCAGCAGGACCGAGGCCACCAGCAGCTTGTCTGCGATGGGGTCGAGCATGCGGCCGATGTTGGAGGTCTGGTTCCAGATGCGCGCGAGGTAGCCGTCGAAGAAGTCGGTGACCGAGGCGATGATGAAAAGCGTCAACGCCGTCCAGCGGGCCCAGTCGGAGCTCGCGAGTCGTCCCTCGACGAAGAAGCAGAGAACGATGACGGGAACCGCGACGATGCGGGCATAGGTCAGCAGATTGGGGATGTTTAATGCGCGGGAAGCCATGAAAGACCTGTGATTTCTCAATTCGGGTGTAGATGACGGTTTTCTCTCTTCACCGTCAACTGGTCACCCACGGGTTTTTTCGTCTTCCGTCACATAGACCTGCGGCGGAACTGAGATGCTTCCGATTGCGACACCCGCTATTGCCGGCATACCGGTGCCGGGATCGGCCTCGGGTCACAGGCTCTAGTCGGCGCCGCTCTCGTGGAAGTGATTGTAGATCTGGCGGGCGACGGCCTCGGAAATGCCCTCGACCGAGGTGAGGTCGCTGATCGCCGCCCGCGACACGGCCTTGGCCGTCCCGAAATGCTGGAGAAGCGCCCGCTTGCGGGAAGGGCCGATGCCGCCGATCTCGTCGAGCGGGTTCTTGACCATCTCCTTCTTGCGTCGCGCCCGGTGCGAGCCGATGGCGAAGCGGTGCGCCTCGTCCCGCAGCCGCTGGATGAAGTAGAGCACAGGGTCCCGCGGCGGCAACGAGAAGTCCGGCTTGCCCGCAACGAAAAAGCGCTCGCGCCCCGCCTCGCGGTCGACCCCCTTGGCGACGCCGATCGCCGTCACGCAGTCGCGGATGTCGAGGTCGTCGAGGATGGCGCGCACGGCGGTCATCTGACCCTGGCCGCCGTCGATGAGGATGACGTCCGGCCATGCCGGGAAATGGTTGTCGGACTCCTCCGCCGGTGGTTGGCTGCGGTCGGGCTTGCCCTCTTCCTTCAGGAGGCGCGAGAAACGCCGCGTCATCACCTCCCGCATCATGCCGAAGTCGTCGCCGGGGGTGATGTCCGTCGATTTGATGTTGAACTTGCGGTACTGGTTCTTCACGAAGCCTTCCGGCCCCGCCACCACCATGCCGCCGACGGCATTGGTGCCCATGATGTGCGAGTTGTCGTAGATCTCGATGCGGCGCGGAACGTAAGGCAGGCCGAAAGTCTCGGCAAAGCCTGCGAGCAGGCGCGATTGCGAGGCCGTCTCGGCGAGCTTGCGGCCGTGCGCCTCGCGGGCATTGGCGATCACGTGGTCGAGAATGTCCTTCTTCTCGCCGCGTTGCGGCACGAGCACATGCACCTTGTGGCCGGCCCGCTCGGAAAGCGCGGCGGCGAGCAGATCCTGTTCCTCGATCGTCTCCGAGAGCAGCACCTGCCGCGGGCAGGGCTTGTCGTCGTAGAACTGTGCGAGGAAGGCGCCGAGTACTTCGGCGCCGGAAAGCTGCGGGTCCGCCTTCGGGAAATAGGCGCGGTTGCCCCAGTTCTGGCCGGTGCGGAAGAAGAAGACCTGGATGCAGGAGAGCCCGCCCTCGTGATGGATCGCGAAGACGTCGGCCTCCTCGATGCCGGCCGGGTTGATGCCCTGATGGCTCTGCACGTGGGAAAGGGCGGCCAGCCTGTCGCGGAACACGGCGGCCCGCTCGAAGTCGAGGTTCTCCGCCGCCTCGTTCATCGCCTTGGCGATCGCCGCCTTCACGTTCTGGCTCTTGCCGGAGAGGAAATCCTTCGCCTCCCTGACGAGGCCGGCATAGCCCTCGTCGCTGATCTCATGCGTGCAGGGGCCGGAGCAGCGCTTGATCTGGTAGAGCAGGCACGGCCGTGTGCGCGTTTCGAAGACGCTGTCGGTGCAGGTGCGCAGGAGAAAGGCCCGCTGCAGCGAGTTGATCGTGCGGCCGACGGCACTCGCCGAGGCGAAGGGGCCGAAATAGTCGCCCTTGCGGGCACGCGCCCCGCGGTGCTTGAAGATCGCCGGTGCCCGGCCGTCGCCGGTGATCAGGATATAGGGAAAGCTCTTGTCGTCGCGCAGCAGGACGTTGAAGCGCGGCCTCAGGCGCTTGATGAGATTGGCCTCGAGCAGCAGCGCCTCGACCTCGGTCCGGGTCGTGACGAACTCCATGTGCGCCGTCTCGCGCACCATGCGGGCGATACGGTTGGAATGCACGCGACCCTGCGCATAGTTGCCGACCCGCTTCTTGAGGCTGCGGGCCTTGCCGACATAGAGCACGTCGCCGTCGGCGTTCATCATCCGGTAGACGCCGGGGCTGTTCGGCAGCTTCTTGACGAATTCGCCGATCAGTTCCGCGCCGGAAAGCCCCTGGTGGTCGATGCCGCCCTCGTTCCAGTCGATCGAAAGCGCCGACACCGGCGATTCGCTCTCGACGACGCCTTCGTCCTCGTCCTCCGTGCCGTCATAAAGAACGCCGCCGTCCGGCAGCTTTCCTCCCGTCATTCCACAATCTCCGTGCCCGGCCTCTGCCAGGCAAGATGCTGGCCGCCGTCGACGGCAATCATTTGGCCGGTGATCGACGGCGTGTCAAAAAGAAAGCGGATCGTCCGCCCGAATTCCGCAAGCTCCGGTCCACGGCCGAGCGGCAGGGCATCGATCTGTGCCTGGAAGTCGGCCTCCTCCTGGCGGACGCTCCGGAAGGTCGGCCCCGGGCCGATGCCGTTGACCCTGACCTTCGGCGCGAAAGCCTGCGCCATGGTGCGAGTCGCCGCAAGCAGGGCCGATTTCGACAGCGTGTAGGAATAGAAGGAGGGGGTGGGCGCGAGCACCCGCTGGTCGACGATGTTGACGATCAGCCCCTGTGCGTCGTTCGGCACCTGCCGGAAGAAGGCCGCGCCGAGGATCGACGGCGCGCGGACATGCAGGTCGAAATGGGCGGAGAAGCTCTCCGCATCGAAGGCGTGGGCGTCATCTTCCAGGAACACCGAGGCATTGTTGACGAGCAGTCCGATCGGGCCGAGAGCGGCATTGGCGGCGCCCATGAGCGCGGTCGTCTGCCCGATGTCGCGGAAATCGGCGGCAAGCACCGCCGCCCGCGCGCCGTCGCGCCGCAAGTCGTCTGCAAGCGCTTCGGCTTCGTCCACCGAACCGTTGACGTGGATGGCGACTGCGAAACCGTGGTGCGCCAGATCCTCGACGATCGCGCGGCCAAGTCTTTTTCCCGAACCGGTGACGAGGGCGGTCTTCGCTATGCCTTTTTCCATTTCCGCTCTGCTTTCGACTTCCGATGAACTGCCTCGCATATATGTCGTATCGCTCATTCTTAAATAGGGAATGCAGATTCTTTTCGGCATCCCCTCCGTCGTTCTACTTGATAAGACTGGAGATGTTTTCCGACGTTAATGAGTATTAATCGAAATCGCAGCAAACATAGTTAACAAAAAGTTTGTTGCGGATTAGCAACATCTAATTTCTGTCATTTCTGTGCCACAATGAATTCACAATTCGGCTCTTTCAATTCCTCAATTGGCCGCCACATTTACTCTCAGGAGGGGCGAGATAACCCGCTCAATTGTTCCAGCCGCCACTTCGATATGTTCGCCTGCGGCAACGGACTGAAAAGGAGACTAGTATGCGTAAACTCGTTATGATCCTCATGGCAACCGCCGCCGGTGTCGCGACGTTCTCGACCGCTCAGGCCGCCGACGCCGTCGATCAGATCCCCGAGGCTCCTGCCGCGACCGAAAGCTACAGCGCGCCCGTCAGCAACTGGGCCGGTGCCTATGTCGGTGCCACCGCCAATTACGACTGGGGCCGCTTCGGCGGCGGCGACTATGACGCCAAGGGCTTCGGCGGCTCGCTCTACGGCGGCTACAACTTCCAGAACGGCCAGATCGTCTACGGTGCGGAAGCCGACATCGCCTACACCGGCGAAGATGGCGATGCCGGTCCCGGCCTCACGGGTACGCAGGGCGTGAACGGGTCTCTCCGTGGCCGCGTGGGCTACGACATGAATCCCTTCCTGATTTATGGTACCGCCGGTCTCGCACTCTCGAACAACAAGCTCGAGAGCGCCACGGACTCGGATGAAAAGATCGCCGCCGGCTACACCGTCGGTGCCGGTGTCGAAGCCATGGTCACCGACAACATCACGGCTCGCATCGAGTACCGGTACAGCGACTATCAGAAGCGCGACTTCAGCCTCGACGGCACGACCGTCTCGCGCGGTTTCGACGATCACAGTGTCAAGGTCGGTATCGGCGTCAAGTTCTGATCGCCGCAGGACGATATCACGAGAAAAGCCGGGCCCAGTGCCCGGCTTTTCTTTTTTTGTCTTGCCGTCGTTGTGCGAAAAAATCACGCCTGCGGCTTGAGTTCCGCATAGTCTTCGAAACGCTTCTCGAACTTCTGCGGCCAGGCGGCCAGCGCCGTGCGTCCGTCCTCCCACTCGCCGGGGAAGCGCAGCATGAGATAGCCGATCAGCGCGGCGAGCGAGAAGTGCCCACCATGGAGCGACTTGCCGGTCTTCGGCAGATGGGCGTTCAGGTGATCGAGCCCGCGGCTCACCTTCTGCCATTGCCGGTCGATATAAGGCTGGTGCATGCGCTCCTCCGGGCGCTGGCGCCGCTCGTAGACGATCGCGATGAGGCAGTCGGTAATGCCGTCGCAGAGCGCCTCGAGCACCTCGGCCTCCGTGCGCTTGTGGTTCTTGCGGGGATAGAGCCCGCCCTTCGAGCGACGGTCGAGATAGTGCATGATGGCGCGGCTGTCGAAGATCGGGCCGTCGCCGCCGGTGAGAAGCGTCGGGATCTTGCCGAGCGGATTGTTGTCGATCAGTTCCGGCGGGTCTTCCGTGGTGGCGACACGCACCACCTCTGCTTCCATGTCGAGATAGCGGAGCGCCATGCGCACTTTCGAGGAATAGGGCGAGGTGGAGGAGCAGAGGAGTTTCATCGTTCTTCCAGTTCGGTTGTTCAGCGTGCCGGCGGCACGGTGACGGAGGAGAGGGAGCAGGCCTGCGCGTCGATCGCCGGGCAATCGCGGAAGGCAAGCTCCGGTGTCAGGCAAACGCGGATCTCCGAGAGCTTGCCGCGTTCACAGGTGATCGCCAGTGCCTGGCGAGACAGGCCGGCATTGGCGCGCGTGAACTGCGTCTCGATCGCGTCGACGTCGACGGTCATCGGTTTTCCCGCGGCTTTCAGCGTGTCGGGGATCCGGATGCGCTCGTAGGCCGCGCGGGTGAGTGCGAAATAGTCCACCTGGCTGAGTCCGGAACAGGTGCCGTGCTTGCGCCACTGGTGGCCGATCAGCCCCATGCTCGGCATGATGTCGAAGAGCATGCGTCCGAGCTTGTCCGGCACGTGCCGCGGCTGGTCGCTCGGGCAGTTTTCCGGATAGCCGCGTTCGTTCTGCGGCCAGAGCCCGTGCACCACGAGCCCATAGCGTTTCCCGTCGCCGCATTGGTCCCGGTTGCCGGAGGCCTTGGGGCTCGCGCAGAAGGTCGGCGACCAGGAGAGCGCCAGCACATAGAAGTCGAAACGGGAAGGCTTCGGCGGTTCATCCGCGCCCGCACCGTTGGGGAGGGCGAGGATGGCACCGGCGAGAGCGGCCGCGCGCAGCACGTTCAGTCGAGCAGACGTTCGCATCGGTCAGCGGAGGGATGCACAGCGGGCGCCGTAGACGTGCCACGGGTCGAGGCCGTCGGTGCAGAATTCGACGGATGAACCGAGGCCCGCAAAGCCCCAGGTGCTTTCGATCAGATACCAGAGATTGCGGCCGAGGCCGTCGCTGGTGATGACCGTCGCATGGCAGAAGCGCCGTTCGACGCGATGCGTCTCGTCGGTCGGCCGGAAACCGGTTTCGCGGACGATGCCGAAGTCGGCGATCGAGAGATCGATCTTCAGGAATTGCCGGTTGTTGCGGGAGAACCGGCTTTCGACCGACCCGACGACGGCCGCGTCGTCGCAACGCGGTGTCGCGGCCTGGCTGCCGGTTGCCGAAAGCGCCGTGGCGACGATCGCGAGGCATACGCTGACGAGGATTTTCGCACCCATGGCTCTCTCCCGTTTGCGGCCAGAATGTTGTCAAACCGGCAAGAGGTCAAGGGTGATCGACGCCGCAGGAAACGGCTTCCTCAGTTCTCTCCGCGCAGCCAGAAGCAACGTTGCGAGGCGTAGCGATCCTGCGCGAGGATGCGCTTCAGTTCGGGCAGCAGCAGATGCAATTCGTCCTTCAGCGTGAAGGGGGGATTGACGATGACGAGGCCGGAGCCGGAGAGCCCCGTCGTCTCGCGATCGCTGCGCACCGAAAGCTCGGCACAGAGCATTTTCGGGATGTCGAGTGCCTTCAGCGCCTCGTGGAATTCGCCGACCGGCGCGCCCTTCTTGATCGGATACCAGAGGCAGTAGGTGCCGGTGGCGAAGCGGCGATAGGCCTTGGCGAGGCCGTCGACCAGCCGCTCATACTCGCCCGCCTCCTCGAAGGGCGGATCGACGAGCACGATGCCGCGCTTTTCCTTCGGCGGCAGATGCGCGCCGAGTGCGAGCCAGCCATCGAGTTCGGTCACCCGCACCTGGTAGTCACCCTCGAACAGCCGAGCGAGCGCGCGGCTGTCGTCCGGATGGAGCTCCATCGCCGAAAGCCGGTCCTGAGGACGGAAGAGCATTCGCGCGAGCTTCGGCGAGCCGGGATAGCGGGTGATCGGTCCTTGCGGATTGAGCGTACGGACGGCGTCGAGATAGGGTGCGAGCAGGGCCGCGACGCCCTCCGGAAGTTCGGCCTCCATCAGCCGGCCGATGCCGTCGCGCCACTCGCCGGTCTTCTGCGCCTCCTCGGAGGAGAAGTCGTAGAGTCCGATGCCGGCATGCGTGTCGAGCACCCGGAAAGCCTTGTCCTTCTGCTGCAGATACACGATCAGGCGCGCCAGCACGGCGTGCTTCAGCACATCGGCGAAGTTGCCGGCGTGGTAGATGTGGCGGTAGTTCATCTGTGTTTCCGATGGCTCTTATGAATTCTTGGAATGGACCTTTAAGGCGCCTGCCGCTTGCCATATACATGCGGGCATGAACTTAGCGAGCCCCATCCGAACCCGTTCCGTCGGTCATACGGCCTGTCCGCACGACTGTCCATCCACCTGCGCGCTCGACGTCGATATCGACGAAAATGGCCGCATCGGACGCGTCCGCGGGGCCGCCGACAACGATTACACCGCCGGCGTCATCTGCGCCAAGGTCGCCCGCTACGCCGAGCGGCTCTACCATCCGGAACGGCTGCTGACGCCGAAGCGGCGCAAGGGCGGCAAGGGCGAGGGTGTCTGGCAGGAGGTTTCTTGGGACGAGGCGCTCGACGAGATCGCCGACGCCTTCGTCAAGGCCGAGCAGGTGCATGGCAGCGAGGCGGTCTGGCCCTATTTCTACGCCGGCACGATGGGGCAGGTACAGCGCGACTCGATCGAGCGCCTGCGCCATGCCAAGCGCTATTCCGGCTTCATGGGCACGATCTGCACCAATATGGCCTGGACCGGTTATGTGATGGGCACCGGGGCGCTGCGCGGCGTCGATCCGCGCGAGATGGCAAAGGCCGATTGCGTCGTCATCTGGGGCACCAATGCCGTCGCCACCCAGGTCAACGTGATGACGCACGCGACCCGCGCCCGCAAGGAGCGTGGCGCCAGGATCGTCGTCGTCGACGTCTACGACAACCCGACGATGAAGCAGGCGGATCTCGGCCTTATTCTCCGGCCCGGAACCGATGCGGCTCTCGCCTGCGCGGTCATGCACATCGCCTTCCGCGACGGTCATGCCGATCGCGCCTACATGGAGAAGTTCACCGACGATCCGGCGGGGCTGGAGGCGCATCTCGAAACCCGCACGCCGCAATGGGCGGCAGCGATCACGGGACTGTCGGTCGAGGAGATCGAGGCCTTCGCGCGGCTCGTTGGCACGACGAAGAGGACCTTCTTCCGCCTCGGCTACGGCTTTGCCCGCAGCCGCAACGGTGTCGCCTCCATGCACGCGGCGCTCAGTGTTCCGACCGTGCTCGGCAGCTGGCAGTACGAGGGCGGCGGCGCCTTCCATAACAACGGTGACATCTTCCGTCTGAACAAGGCGGAACTGACGGGTACCTCCTATCTCGATCCCGACGTCCGCGTCCTCGACCAGTCGCAGATCGGCCGCGTGCTGACCGGCGACGCGGAGGCACTGCGCCACCGCGGACCGGTGGCGGCGCTCCTGATCCAGAACACCAATCCGGCCAATGTCGCGCCGGAGCAGCGCCTCGTGAAGCGCGGCTTCCTGCGCGATGACCTCTTCGTCGCGGTTCACGAGCAGTTCATGACCGAGACGGCCGAGCTTGCCGACATTGTGCTGCCGGCCACGATGTTCGTCGAGCACGACGACATTTATCGTGCCGGCGGGCAGAGCCATATCCTGCTCGGGCCGAAGCTCGTCGAGCCGCCGTCGACGGTGCGCACCAACCTCTTCGTCATCGACGAACTTGCCAAACGCCTCGGCGTCGCCGACCGCCCGGGCTTCGGCCTGACGGAGCGCGAGCACATTGACCGCATGCTGAAGGCGAGCGGCAAACCGGGCTTCGAAGTGCTGGCCGAAGAAAAGTGGCTGGAATGCCAGCCCCCTTTCGAGGAGGCGCATTTCCTCAGTGGCTTCGGCTATCCCGACGGGAAGTTCCGCTTCCGTCCCGACTGGGCAGGGGCTCCGGCGCCGAACCGCCCGCCGGCCTCCGTGGGCATTCTCGGGCCGGTCGAGCGGCTGCCCGTCTTTCCGGACCAAGTGGATCTCATCGAGGTGGCGGACGCCGAACATCCCTTCCGCCTTGCCACCTCGCCGGCGCGCAATTTCCTGAATTCGAGCTTCTCCGAGACCCGCACCTCCATCGAAAAGGAGGGCAGGCCGGAGGTTATGATCAATCCTTCCGACGCGGTGCGGCTCGGTATCGAACCCGGTGATCTGGTGCGCATCGGCAACCGGCGCGGCGAGCTGCGCATCCATGCCCGCGTGACGGAGGCGGTGAAGCCGGGCGTGCTGGTCGCCGAGGGGATCTGGCCGAACAAGGCGCATGTCGACGGCGAGGGCATCAACGTGCTGACGGGGGCCGACGCGGTCGCGCCCCACGGTGGTGCCGCCTTCCACGACAACAAGGTCTGGCTTACAAAGGACCCGGCATGAGCAAGTTCGACCGTACCGGGATCACCATCCGCAAGGACGAGACGCTCTGGAAGGGCTGGAGCCATCTGCGGCGCGTCACCTTCGACTATCGCCGTGATGACGGCCGTGAGACCGAACTCGTCTGGGAGGTCTTCGACCGCGGCCGTGCGGTGGCGATTCTGCTCTTCGATCCGACGCGCGAGACGGTCGTTCTCGTGCGGCAGTTCCGCATTCCGGTCCACCTGATGGGTGATCCGGCCTTCCTGCTGGAGGTTCCGGCCGGGGCTGTCGACGACGAGGATCCGGAAGCGGCGGTCTGCCGCGAGGTGCTCGAGGAAACCGGCTACCGGATCGATAGCCCCCGTTTCCTGTTTGCGGCCTACACCTCGCCCGGATCGCTGACGGAGAAGGTCTATTTCTACGCCGCGACGGTGACTGCCGCCGATAAGGTGGCCGATGGCGGCGGCCTCGACCACGAGCACGAGGATCTGGAACTCTCCGAGATCGCCCTCGACGAGGCGCTGGAAATGATCGGGACGGGCGCGATCTGCGACGCCAAGACGATCATGCTGCTGCAATGGGCGGCGCTGAACCGGGAGAGTCTTCTCCGGGCGGCGGCGTTGCAGGCCCAGGAAGGCTGACTGGTAGAGTAAGGGGCGGCGCCTGTCGCACCGCCCCGGAGGTCTCGTCAGAACGTGCCCTTGAGGCCGAAAGACACCGACATCGACTGGAAGGTCGCGCCGGCGGCGTCCTGCTCCGAACCCACGAGCGTGTCCGTCGTCGTGTCGTAGTACTTCATGTCGCCATAGGCGTGGAAGACCTGCTGGTAGGCGCCGGAGACGTAGAGCGAGGCGCTCTCGGTCAGTGCGTAGTCGACGGAGACCTTGGCGCCGAGCATCGGGGCCGCCTTCATGCTGTCATAGAAGCGCAGGTCACGCTGCCAGTGATCATCGATGTCGTCGATGCCGAAGCTCAGGCCGCCTTCGACGCCGCCGCTGATCGTGAACTTGCCGACCTTGTGCTCGCCGTTGACGCTGAGGAAGCCGACCGGGATCTGCTGCTGGTAGCTGATGCCCTTTTCGCCGGGGGTGAAGGTGCCGATCAGGTCGCGGAAGAGCGGGTCGCCGCTCGAATAGATGTAGGAGCCGCCATATGCGGTCCATTTGACGTCGGTGTAGCGGAAGCCGACGCCGACGGCGAGATTGGTGCTGTCGTCGCTGTAGACGGCGCGGTCGACTTCCAGCGAGCCGCTGAAATAGTGGTCGAGCTGGGTATCGGGGTGGGTGGACCGGTCGCTCCACTCGTCGTGCGTCGCGCTCATCCAGTCGTAGTCGACCATGTGGCCGTCGCCGCCGGTCCCGACGTTGAAATCGCCGCGGATGCTCCAGTTCTTGTCGAGCTGGGCGTCGGCACCGATGGTGAAGAGCGTGATGCCCTTGCTCTCCCAGTTGAGCTCACTGAGCTTCTTGCCGTTGTTGTAGACGAATTCGTCGGCCTTGACGTTGGCGAGCCCGACGCCGCCGAAGATCACGAAGCTCCCATCGGACGAGGAGAACAGCGTGTCCTCTGCGAGCGCCGCAGTCGGTGCGGTGAGCAGGAGGCAGCAGGCCGCTGCCGATTTGAAGTTCCGGTAATGCATAGAGACCCCCACGGCTGAACATTTCGTGGGTTCTCAATACGAGAAGAAGGCTTTTCTCTTCAATGGCTTGCATGGGCCATATCTGGGTTCGTCGCGGTCCAAAACTGGACCTAACCCTGCTTGCCGGCGGTGGACGGGGCATGACGGTCCGCCGTTGCGGGTCTGACGGCCGCTGTTGACGCCCCGGCGGCGGTGGCTATCTTGCGGCATCTCCCTCGATTGGAAGGAAACGGTTATGGCGGACGGCGCGCCGAAATGGGCTCTTGTGACGGGAGCGACGGGCGGGCTCGGCCGCGCCTTCTGCGAGGCGCTCGCCCGGCGTGGTTACAATCTCGTCGTTTCCGCCAGGCACGCGGCCCATCTCGAGGAACTCGCCGAAGCGCTTCGTTCCGGCCACGGCGTCGAGATTGCGGTCGAGCCGGCCGATCTCACCGCCTCCGGCGCAGTGCAGGCTCTCAAGCGCGCCGTCGACGCGCGCGGCATCGTGGTCGAGACATTGATCAACAATGCCGGCTTCGGGCTCCACGGACGCTTCCATGCCCAGCCGGCCGAGGCGGTTGGCGGCATGGTGGCGGTCAACGTCGGCGCACTCACCGAGCTTACCCATGCTTTTGCCGCCGATATGGTGGGGCGGGGCGGTGGTCACGTTCTGCTCGTCGCAAGCACCGCGGCTTTTCAGCCGATTCCCGGTTACGCGGTTTATGCTGCCAGCAAGGCCTATGTGCTCTCGTTTGCGCATGCGCTGCACGAGGAACTGCGCCGGCGCAAGGTCGTCGTCACCGTGCTTTGTCCGGGACCGACGGAAACGGACTTCTGGGCGCGCGCTGGCCATATTCTGAAATGGGGCGCCCGCGCCGACCTCATGCAGCCGGAACCCGTGGTGGACGAGGGGCTTCGGGCGCTCTACGCCGGCAGGCCGGCGGTCGTCACCGGCCTTGCCAACCGCATCATGGCGTTTTCGACGCGACTTGCCCCGCGCAGCCTGCAGGCGAAGGCGGCGGAGGTCTTCATGGGATCGCGCAAGAAGAAGGGGTAGCGCTTCGGTGCGCCCCGGCGTCAGGCGGAAACGAGTGTCGCGGACGGATCGCCGGAGAAGCCGGCCCGTTCGACCGTGCCGTCGGTGCGCATGTGCACCTTGCCCTCGGCGACGAGCTTCAGCGCGAGAGGATAGGTCCGGTGCTCGACGGTGAGCACGCGCGCCGCCAGGCTGTCTTCCGTGTCGTCGGGAAGGATCGGCACGACGGACTGGGCGATCACCGGCCCTTCGTCCATGCCGGCGGTGACGTAGTGCACGGTGCAGCCGCTGACGCGCATGCCGGCGTCGATCGCCCGCTGATGGGTGTGCAGCCCCGGAAAAAGCGGCAGCAGGGAAGGGTGAATGTTGAGGATGCGCCCCTCATAGGACCGGATGAAATCGGCCGACAGAAGGCGCATGTATCCGGCGAGGCAGATCAGGTCCGGCGCGATCTCGCCGAGCTTCGCGAGGATCGCCGCTTCGTGCTCCGCCTTCCCGGCATAGGCCTTGCGTTCGAAAACGAAGGTCGGAATGCCTTTCGCAGCCGCCCTGGCGAGGCCGCCGGCGGACGCCTTGTCGGAGATCACGCCGACGATTTCGGCCGGAAAATCCGCAGCTTCGGTCGCCGCCAGCAGCGCCATCATGTTGGAGCCACCGCCGGAAATGAAGACGACGACGCGTTTGCGCGGGGTGGTCATAGGGCGAGCGCGCCCTTGTAGACGGTGCCCGCCGCACCTTCGGCGCGGGCGACCATGCGGCCGAGGGTGACGACCGTCTCACCTTCGCCGGCAAGCACTTCGCTAACGCGGGCGGCATCCGTCTCGGCGACGACGACGATCATGCCGATGCCGCAGTTGAAGGTTCGCAGCATCTCGTTCTGGGCGACGCCGCCGGTCTTTGCGAGCCACGAAAAGACGGAGGGTACGCGGAAGGCGCCGAGGTCGATTTCCGCGGCAAGATGCTTCGGCAGCACGCGCGGAATATTTTCCGGGAAGCCGCCGCCGGTGATGTGGGCGAGCGCCTTCAGTGCGCCCGTTTCGCGGATCGCCTTCAGGAGCGGCTTCACGTAGATGCGGGTCGGCGCGAGAAGCGCCCGGCCGAGGCTTTCGCCTTCGGCGAACGGGGCCGGAGCATCCCAGGAAAGCCCGGAAAGTTCGACGATCTTGCGCACCAGCGAGAAGCCGTTGGAATGAACGCCCGAGGAGGAGAGCCCGAGGATCACGTCGCCTTCGGCGATGTCGCCGGCGGGCAGGAGCTGGCCACGTTCGGCCGCACCGACCGCGAAGCCCGCGAGGTCGTAGTCGCCGCCCGAATACATGCCGGGCATTTCGGCGGTTTCGCCGCCGATCAGCGCGCAGCCGGCTTCCCGGCAGCCGTCGGCAATGCCGCCGACGATCGCCGCACCCTGGTCGGGATCGAGCTTGCCGGTCGCGAAATAGTCGAGGAAGAACAGCGGCTCGGCGCCCTGGACGACGAGGTCGTTGACGCACATCGCGACGAGGTCGATGCCGACGGTGTCGTGGATGCCGGCGTCGATGGCGATCTTGAGCTTGGTGCCGACGCCGTCATTGGCGGCGACGAGGACCGGGTCCTTGAAGCCTGCGGCTTTCAGATCGAAGAGGCCGCCGAAGCCGCCGATCTCGCCGTCGGCGCCGGGGCGGCGGGTGGACCGGACGGCAGGCTTGATCTTCTCGACCAGCAGGTTGCCGGCATCGATGTCCACACCGGCGTCGCTATAGGTCAGACCGTTCTTGCCGTTCTCGGACATGGGGCTCTCCAATCGGGTGTCGTCGTTCTCCCGCGCAATGGCATGACCGGGCCGGGGATTCAAGGGAAATACCGGCAAATCCCGGTGAAAAAGCAGGTATGGCGGCGTCTGCGTGGCGGCGGGGGAAGATTTCCGTTCACAAACGGCCGGCCGTGGGCTAAGGAGCGCACCGTAACGCATACCGGTCGCAGCCTACCCGGTCAAAACAAGGACGAACATCATGAAAACCATCGTGGTCTGCTCCGGCGGACTGGACTCCGTTTCGCTCGCCCACAGGATCGCGGCGGAACACGAACTTCTGGCCCTCATCTCCTTCGACTATGGACAACGCCACCGGAAGGAGCTCGACCATGCGGCCGACTGCGCTGCCCGGCTCGGGGTCCCGCACGAGATCATCGACATCTCCGGCGTCGGCCGGCATCTGAGCGGCTCGGCACTGACTGACACCATCGACGTGCCGGACGGCCATTATGCCGAGGACACCATGAAGGTGACCGTCGTGCCGAACCGCAACGCCATCATGCTGGCGATCGCCTTCGGCGTCGCCGCGGCGCGCAAGGCGGATGCCGTGGCCGTGGCTGTGCATGGCGGCGACCACTTCATCTATCCCGATTGCCGTCCTGGTTTCATCGACGCCTTCCAGGTGATGCAGGACGCGGCGCTCGACGGCTACGCCGCGGTGCGGCTCTACGCGCCTTATGTCACCGCCTCGAAGGCGGACATCGTGACCGATGGCGCGCGGCACGGTACGCCTTTCGAGCGGACCTGGTCCTGCTACAAGGGCGGCGAGCGCCATTGCGGCCGCTGCGGCACCTGTGTCGAGCGGCGCGAGGCCTTCCATCTCGCCGGCGTGAGCGACCCGACGGACTATGAGGACCCGGATTTCTGGGTCGCGGCGACCGGCACGTTCAGGGCGGAAGAGGTCCGCTGATGTACCGCATCACCAAGGAATTCCATTTCTCCGCCTCGCACCAGTTGAAGGGCCTGCCGGCGGATCATCAATGCGCGCGCCTGCACGGCCACAACTATGTCGTCGAGGTAGAGCTTTCGGCCGCCGAACTCGACGCGCACGGCTTCGTGCGCGACTATCACGAGCTGGCGCCGCTGAAGCGCTACATCGACGAGGTCTTCGACCACCGCCACCTGAATGACGTCCTCGGCCATGACAAGGTGACCGCCGAGTGCCTCGCCCGGCATTTCTACGACTGGTGCAAGGCGCGGCTGCCGGAAACCTCGGCGGTCAGGGTAAGCGAGACACCGAAGACCTGGGCGGAATACCGGCCATGACGGAGGCATCTTCCTCGACCGTCCTGGTGTGCGAGATCTTCGGGCCGACGATCCAGGGCGAGGGAGTGCTGATCGGCCTGCCGACCGTCTTCGTGCGGACCGGCGGCTGCGACTACCGTTGCAGTTGGTGTGACAGCCTGCACGCCGTCGAGAGCCGGTTTCGGCACGACTGGAAGCCGATGTCGACGGAGGACATCTGGAGCGAGGTCACGCGGCTGTCCGGCGGCAAGCCGCTCACGGTCTCGCTGTCGGGCGGCAATCCCGCGATCCAGCCGCTCGGTGACCTGATCGACCGTGGCCACGGCGACGGCTACCGCTTCGCGCTCGAAACCCAGGGATCGCGGGCAAGGCCGTGGTTCGCACGGCTCGACACGCTGGTGCTGAGCCCGAAACCGCCGTCGAGCGGCATGGCGTGCGATCTGGCCGTTCTCGGGGAGTGCGTCGCAGTGGCAGGAGAGGAGCCGCAGACCGTCCTGAAGTTCGTCGTTTTCGACGCGGAGGACTTCGCCTTCGCCCGCGAGGTGTCGGCGCATTTCCCGGCGCTTCCCGTCTACCTGCAGCCGGGCAATCACACGCCGCCGCCAGCCGACGCAGAGGGCCATGTCGATATCGAGGGACTGACGGAGCGGATGCGCTGGCTGGTCGACGCGGTCGCAGGCGAGCGCTGGTTTTCCGCCCATGTCCTGCCGCAACTCCACGTCATGCTCTGGGGAAACCGGCGGGGCGTCTGAGCACCTCCTCGACCTCGCGGATGGGACGGGTGCACTGCTGCGGTGGAAGCGGCCCGAGGATGGCTTCAGGCGGCCCTTGACCCTCGAGCCCCAGCCATTCTACTTCCTATCCCGACGATCGCAGCGGAGCACCGAGCATGACCCAGCATATTTCCGGCGTTACCCTGAAGCGGCAGGCCTTCTTCGGGCTCGCGGCGCTTGCCGGCTTCATCCTGTTCCTGTTCCTGTTCCGCACCATTCTCCTGCCGTTCATCGTGGGCATGGCTCTCGCCTATTTTCTCGATCCCGTCGCCGACCGGCTGGAACGGCTCGGCCTCAACCGGTTCATGGCGACGACGCTCATTCTGGTCGCCTTCATCTTCGTCTTCGTGCTCGCACTGGTGATCATCATTCCGGTGCTCGCCACCCAGCTCAATGATTTCATCCAGCACGTTCCAGGCTATGTCAGCGAGTTGCAGAACTTCATCGCGACCTCCAACGCCCGCTGGCTGCCGGGATGGCTCGACGGCCAGATGGCGACGATCAAGGAGAATTTCTCCAAGCTGCTGACCGAGGGCGCCGGCTTTGTCGCGACGCTGGTGGCGCAGATCTGGAACTCCGGCAAGGCGCTCGTCGACATTGCCGCACTCCTCGTCGTGACCCCTGTCGTCGCCTTCTATCTCCTGCTCGACTGGGACCGGATGGTGGCGAAGGTCGATCACTGGATCCCGCGCAACCAGGTCGGTGCAGTCCGCGAGATCGCCACGGAAATGGACAAGACGATCGCCGGCTTCGTGCGCGGGCAGGGATCGCTCTGCCTCATCCTCGGCATCTATTATGCCGTCGGCCTTTCGCTGATCGGCCTCAATTTCGGGCTGCTGATCGGCTTCTTCACCGGCATGATCAGCTTCATTCCCTATGTCGGCTCGACCGTGGGTCTGGTGCTTGCGGCTGGCGTCGCGCTCGTGCAGTTCTGGCCCGATTACGTCCATCTCGTCATCGTGGTAATCTTCTTCTTCTCCGGCCAGTTCCTCGAAGGCAACATCCTGCAGCCGAAGCTCGTCGGCCAGAGCGTCGGGCTTCATCCGGTCTGGCTGATGTTCGCGCTCTTCGCCTTCGGCGCGCTCTTCGGTTTCGTCGGCGTGCTCGTCGCCGTACCGGCCGCGGCGGCGATCGGCGTCCTTGTCCGCTTTGCTCTCTCACGGTATCTTGAGAGCGATTTGTATTACGGACAGGTACCCGGCCGCGGCGATGAGCAGGAGCCCGGTACCCCAGAGAAGTAAATGAGTGAAAACAAGAAGTTTGGGGCGAAGCTGAAAGTGGCGGAGCAGCTGCCGCTCGTGTTCGGCCATGCCGCTGCGACCGGCCGCGACGACCTGCTGGTCTCCGGCCGTCTGGAAGCGGCCGTCGCCGTCATCGATTCCTGGCCGCGCTGGCCGTCGCCCGTGGTCATCCTCGCAGGCCCCGCCGGCTCGGGGAAGTCGCATCTCGCCGAGATCTGGCGCGAGCAGAGCGGCGCCGTCGATATCCATCCGGTCGCCGGCGCGGAGGCTGCCCTTGCCGCGGCGGCGGGCCCGGTCCTCTTCGAGGATGCCGAGCGGCGAGGCTTCGACGAGGTCGAGCTTTTCCACGTGATCAACAGCGTGCGCGAGAACGGCACCAGCCTGCTGATGACGTCCCGCACGTGGCCTCTGTCCTGGGCCGTCGCGCTGCCTGACCTGCGCTCGCGGCTGAAGGCCGCCACCATGGTCGAGATCGGCGCGCCGGAGGAGGAACTCCTCGCGCAACTCATCGTCAAGCTCTTCGCCGACCGGCAGCTCGTGATCGATGACCGCATCGTCGGCTACATCGTGCAGCGGATGGAGCGTTCCTTCGCCGCCGCCCAGGACGTCGTCGACCGTATCGACCGGCTGGCTCTGGCGCGTCGGGCGAAGATTTCGCGGGCGCTGGTCGCGGAGGTCCTCGACGAACTCCACGGCGACGACCATCACGATTGAATTGTCACAGTGACGTCTTGATGCTGCTATAGTGGGCGCCAGAGCGCGAACATAAGGACGGAATCATGGATCACGTTGCAACCGGGATGGAAACGGTCGGGGCCGATGCGGGCGCCGAAACGGAAGATCTGATGACCAGTCCTTCGCGTTTCATAAACCGCGAATTCTCCTGGCTGCAATTCAATCGCCGCGTGCTGGAAGAGACCCTGAACACGGCCCATCCGCTGCTCGAGCGGGTCCGCTTCCTGTCGATCTCCGCGACCAATCTCGACGAGTTTTTCATGGTGCGCGTCGCCGGTCTCGAAGGGCAGGTGCGCCAGGGGATCACCATCCGCAGCCCTGACGGCAAGACGCCGCTCGAACAGCTCGAGGAGATCCTGAAGGAGATCGACAATCTGCAGATGGAGCAGCAGGCCTCGCTCGCCGTCCTGCAGCAGTATCTCGCGAAGGAAGACATCCTCATCGTCCGCCCGGCTGCACTCTCCGACGAGGATCGCCTCTGGCTGGAGACGGAATTCGAGGAATCGATCTTTCCGGTGCTGACGCCGCTTTCGATCGACCCTGCGCACCCGTTCCCGTTCATCCCGAACCTCGGCTTCTCGATGGGCCTGCAGCTCGAGCGCAAGCAGGGCCGCGAGCCGATGACGGCGCTTCTGCGCCTGCCGACCACGCTCGACCGCTTCATCCGGCTGCCGGACGACAGCAACACGCTTCGTTACATCACGCTGGAAGATGTCGTCGGCATGTTCATCGACCGGCTCTATCCCGGCTACGAGGTCATGGGCTTCGGCACGTTCCGGATCATCCGCGACAGCGATATCGAAGTCGAGGAAGAAGCCGAAGATCTCGTGCGCTACTTCGAGACGGCGCTGAAGCGCCGCCGCCGCGGTTCGGTGATCCGCATCGAGACGGATTCGGAAATGCCCGCGGCGCTGCGCCAGTTCGTCGTCCATGAACTCGGCGTGCCGGAGAACCGGGTGGCGATCCTGCCCGGCCTGCTGGCGCTCAACACGCTTTCCGAGATCGCCAAGGCGCCCCGCGACGACCTGCGCTTCGAGCCCTACAATGCCCGTTTCCCCGAGCGGGTCCGCGAACATGCCGGCGACTGCCTTGCGGCGATCCGCGAGAAGGACATGGTGGTCCATCACCCTTACGAGTCTTTCGACGTCGTCGTGCAGTTCCTGCTGCAGGCGGCGCGCGATCCGGACGTTCTGGCGATCAAGCAGACGCTTTACCGCACCTCGAATGACAGCCCGATCGTCCGCGCGCTCATCGACGCGGCCGATGCCGGCAAGTCGGTGACGGCGCTGGTCGAACTCAAGGCGCGCTTCGACGAAGAGGCGAACATCCGCTGGGCGCGCGACCTCGAACGCGCCGGCGTGCAGGTCGTCTTCGGCTTCATCGAATTGAAGACGCATGCCAAGATGTCGATGGTGGTGCGCCGCGAGGAGGGCAAGCTCAGGACCTACTGCCACCTAGGCACCGGCAACTACCATCCGGTCACGGCGAAGATCTACACGGACCTCTCCTTCTTCACCTGCAACCCGAAGATCGCCCACGACATGGCGAATGTCTTCAACTTCATCACCGGCTACGGCGAGCCGGAGGAGAGCATGAAGCTCGCCGTCTCGCCGTATACGCTGCGGCCGCGCATCCTCAAGCATATCGCCGAAGAGATCGAACACGCCCGGGCCGGCCGTCCGGCAGCGATCTGGATGAAGATGAATTCGCTCGTCGATCCGGAGATCATCGACGCGCTTTACCGCGCAAGCCAGGCGGGCGTGGACGTCGACCTCGTGGTGCGCGGCATTTGCTGCCTGCGTCCGCAGGTGCCGGGGCTTTCCGACAATATCCGGGTGAAGTCTATCGTCAGCCGCTTCCTGGAGCACAGCCGCATCTTCTGCTTCGGCAACGGTTATGGCCTGCCGTCGGAAAAGGCGCTCGTCTACATAGGGTCCGCGGACATGATGCCGCGCAACCTCGACCGGCGCGTCGAAACGCTGGTTCCGCTGATAAATCCGACGGTTCACGAGCAGGTTCTTTCACAGATTATGCTGGGCAATCTGATTGACAACCAGCAGAGCTACGAGATACTGCCCGACGGTACCTCCCGCCGCATGGAAGTGCGCCCGGGAGAAGAACCGTTCAATGCGCAACAGTATTTCATGACCAATCCCAGCCTCTCCGGCCGGGGCGAAGCGTTGAAATCGAGCGCGCCGAAGCTGATCGCCGGCCTGATATCCGGCCGAAAGAAATAACTGGTACTTCATGACACGATCAGAAGCGCAGGGACGTTTACCCGGTATCGCCCCTGTCTCCGTCATCGACATCGGCTCGAACTCGATCCGCCTCGTCGTCTATGAAGGGCTTTCCAGGTCGCCGGCCATCCTGTTCAATGAAAAGGTTCTCTGCGGCCTCGGCAAGGGGCTCGCTTCGACAGGGCGCATGGACGAGGAGGGTGTGCGCCGTGCGCTCGCGGCACTCCGCCGTTTCCGTGCGCTTTCCGAGCAGGCGCAGGCGACCTCCATCTACATACTGGCGACCGCGGCCGCGCGGGAGGCTGCCAACGGCCCGGATTTCATCCGCGAGGCCGAGGCGATCCTCGGGCACGGCATCGAGGTGCTGAGCGGCGAGCAGGAGGCGCTCTATTCGGCGCTCGGCGTCGTCAGCGGCTTCCACGATCCGGACGGCATCGCCGGTGACCTCGGCGGCGGATCGCTCGAGCTCATCGACATTCGCGGCCGGGACCTGGGCAAGGGTATCACGCTGCCGCTCGGCGGCCTTCGCCTGTCCGAGACGGCCGAGGGTTCGATCGCCAAGGCCCGCACCATCGCCCGGCGGCTGATCCGGGAAACCACCATGCTGGAGAAGGGCGAGGGGCGCACTTTCTACGCCGTCGGCGGGACCTGGCGAAACGTCGCCAAGCTCCACATGGAGAAGCGCAACTATCCGCTCCACATGATGCAGGGCTACGAGCTGCCCTACGACGAGATTGTCCGCTTCCTCGACGAGATCATCGCCAGCGGTGACAACCGCGATCCGGCCTGGCAGGCGATTTCCAAGAGCCGCCGCGCCCTTCTGCCCTACGGCGCGATTGCCATGCGCGAGGTGCTCGACGCGATGAAGCCCGCGAAGGTCTCCTTTTCGGCACAGGGCGTGCGCGAAGGCTATCTCTATGCGCTGCTTTCGGAGGAGGACCGCGCCGCCGATCCGCTGCTCGCCGCCGCCGACGAACTGGCGATCCTGAGAGCCCGTTCGCCGGAACACGCGCGCGAACTCGCCGACTGGACCGGTCGCATGATGCCCTTCTTCGACATCGACGAGACGGTGGAGGAAGGCCGCTACCGGCAGGCCGCCTGTCTGCTCGCCGACATCAGCTGGCGTGCGCATCCGGATTACCGTGGCCTTCAGGCGCTGAACATCATCGCCCATTCGTCCTTCATCGGGATCACCCATCCGGGACGTGCCTTCATCGCGCTCACCAACTACTACCGCTTCGAAGGGCTCAACGACGACGGTCAGACCGGCCCGCTCGCGGCGATTGCGACCGAACGGTTGCTGCAGCGGGCGAAGCTCGTCGGCGGCCTGCTGCGGGTCGTCTATCTCTTCTCCGCCTCGATGCCGGGCGTGGTCGACAATCTCACCTTCGCTCGGTCGGCGAAGCCGGACCTCGACCTCGAATTCGTCGTGCCGCCGCAGTATTGCGGCTTTGCCGGCGAACGGCTCGAAGGACGCCTGCAGCAACTCGCCCGGCTGACCGGCAAGCGTCTCGCCTTCCGTTTCGAGTAACAGGGCGAGACATCATCGGTCCGTAACCGAAGGACAAGGGTTGCTGGGTTTTTAGACGCTCCGTTATCCTTGCCGTAACCCTGTATCTCTCCTCGAAAGTGCACCCATTTTCGGCCGTTGTGTCTGGCGTATCGCGGCGTAATTTGCCGTCATCGAACACAGCGAGGTACCTATCGTGTCGACCTACAGCATCAATTTCAACAACAACGCCGGCCCGTCCGGCATCACGATCTATCAGAGAGCTCCGAAGACGGGCGATCAGTCCAGCGTCGCCTGGCAGACGAAGTCGCCGGTTGCAAGCCCGAAAACCCAGGTGGACTGGACTGTGGAGTACACGACGAGCGGTCCGTCGGCAGCGCCGGGCGCATCGGGTGCCACTCTCTACGATCCGAACGGCGCGCCAACGTCGCTGGAGAGCGGATCGACCTTCGTGCTGAAGCTCTGAACCGGGCCGATCGTCAGCATTCGCAGGAGCCGGTGCAGGTCAAGCGCCGGCTCTTTTGATTCCGGCGGTGGCTTTCCTTCATCGGCTCACGGGCCGTCGTGGCCGTCGCCGTGGCCAATGTCCTCGTCTGGCGGGAGATGGAAGCCGTCACCCCAGTCGGCCCGCCGCGCTTCCCGGAAGAGATCACCGTCTCTGCGGCTGACGGTGAGGTCCCCGATGCCGCCGTCCGAACGGCAGAGCTTGAGGCGCACGAGGCCGCTGGCGACGCGCGGTGACGCAAGAATCCGCGCCGGGGGCGGCTCGGCCGGCGTCCGCGAGGCGGCGATGAAGATGTACTTCTCGTCTTCCCAGGGCACGTCCGCCTGCTTCGCCAGCCGGTGAAGGCGGGAGCGTGCCACGCGCCGCGAAAAGTGGCACCAGTCGCTGCCGGTGATCGCACAAGGGGCGGCGTGCGGGCAGGGCGCAACCAGATGGGCGCCGGCCTTGATCAGCGTGTCGCGGACGATCTGGATACGGCGCCAGCCGGCGGGCGTGCCGGGCTCGACGATGACGAGCGTCTGACCGGTGAGCGCCCAGAGCTTGCCTGCGACGTCCGCAATGGCCCCTTCGGCGATCTCGTCGAGCACATAGGCGAGCGTCACGAGGTCCGCCGGAGCCTTGACGGGAAGCGCGCCCGTGACATCGCCGGCGAGCCATGTCGAGGCGACGGTCGAGGATCTTGCGAGCACCTCGCCGACAGTGCGGATCGATGCACTCGCCTCGACGATCGTTGCCTGACGGAGCTCCGGCCAACAGTCGGCGGCCGCCCAAAGCGCGGTGCCGGGGCCGGCGCCGACATCGAGAAGTGTCTGCGGTGCGAAGGAGGGCGCGGCCTCGGCCACCATGTCGAGTGCGGCGCGGACGGCCGCAAACGTCGCCGGCAGGCGCGTGGCGAGGTAGGCCTTGGCCGCGAGCGTCCCGTCGATATGGAAACGCCCGTCGCGCACTTCGCGGCGATAGCGGTCGGAGAGGGTCTGGCTGGCGCGGGTCAGGCGGTCGAGCGGCTCGCCTTGGAGGGCGTCATCGACGGCGCGGCGCAGGGCGGCGGGCAGTTCCATGATGTCGTCAGCGCCAGCTCCGCCTCAGATTTCCTCGGCCTCGACCCGCTTGTCGACGAAGCGCAGCGCCACCTTGCCGGCGATCAGCTTCAGGGCGAGGTCGCCGAAGAGTTCGCGGCGCCAGCCGTGCATCGCGCCGACATCGGCCTTGTCGCCCTCCGCGGCGATCCTTTCCAGGTCCTCGCTGTTGGCGATGACCTTCGCGGCGACGCCGTGCTTTTCCGAGGTGAGTCGCAGGAGCACCTTGAGAAGCTCGACCGAGGCAGCGGCCCCGTCGGGTGCGTGAGCGTGACGATGCACATGGGGCATGTCCGCCTTCGGCAGGGCGAGTGCCTCATTCACTGCCTCGATGATCGCCGCACCCGCGCTGGAGCGTTCCCAGCCCTTCGGAATGGTGCGCAGCCGTCCGAGCGCCTCGGCGTCCTTGGGCTGCTGCTGGGCGATCTCGTAGATCGCGTCGTCCTTCAGCACGCGGGAGCGCGGGACGTTGCGGTTGCGGGCTTCGCGCTCGCGCCAGGCGGCGACATACTTGATGACCGCGAGCTCCTGCGGCTTCCGGAGCCGCATCTTCAGCCGCTGCCAGGCATCGTCCGGGTGCAGGTCGTAGGTTTCCCGCGATTCGAGGATGTTCATCTCCTCGGTGAGCCAGCCGGCGCGGCCCTCGCGTTCAAGCTCCTCCTTGAGCTTCAGGTAGACGTCGCGCAGATGCGTGACGTCGGCGAGCGCGTATTCAAGCTGCTTGTCGGAAAGCGGGCGACGGCTCCAGTCGGTGAAGCGCGACGTCTTGTCGATGTGGACGTTCTTCACCTTCTGCACGAGCTGGTCGTAGGAAACGGAATCCCCGAAGCCGCAGACCATCGCCGCAACTTGCGTGTCGAAGATCGGATGCGGAATAAGATTGCCGAGGTGGAAGATGATCTCGATGTCCTGCCGGGCGGCGTGGAACACCTTGACGACGGAGCTGTCGGCCATCAGCGCGAAGAAGGGGGCGAGATCGATACCCTTGGCGAGCGGATCGACGATCACTTCGAGGTCCGGGCTCGCCATCTGGATCAGACAGAGTTCCGGCCAGAACGTGGATTCACGCAGGAATTCGGTGTCGATGGTGATGAAGTCGGACTTGGCGAGCTGTTTGCAGGCTTCCTCGAGGGCAGCGGTCGTTTCGATCATGTCGTCTCGGTCTTAATGGAATTTCGATCCACCTTCCTTCCGCGTTCGCCCCGCGATGTCAATATGAACGGCCGGTTCCGGACGCCACGGCATCATTTCCGGGCGAAGTGACGCGGCAAAACGACAGGAGAGGATCAGCGCGCCACCTTGCGCAGGGCCGCGATGTTCTCCCGGTGCACCTCTTCGTATGGGGCAAAATAGCCGATCCAGCCCTCTTCGATCTCCGGCGCGACGAAGGCGGAGAGCGGTTCTGTGTCGATCGCCGGATCGTCGAGACGGGAAAGAAGGCGTTCGAGATAGGCCTTGGTCGCGGCAATGAGGCCGGCCTCGTAACCGCCGGCGGCGATCACCGCCTCGGCGCCGTGGTTCGGCAGGATGCGGCGGAAGGGTAGGGCTGCCAGCCGGTCGAGCTCGGCGATGTGGGTGCGTGTGTGCTCGGGTTCGGAAATGTAGGTGATGGTGTCCTCCAGCGTGTCGCCGGCAAGCAGCACGCCGAGAGTGGGAATGAGGATCACGGTGCCGTCGGCGCTGTGGATGTCGAAGCGCATCAGCCGAAGTTCGAGCCCTGCAAGGTCGAGCGCGAACTCGTCCTCGAAAAGGTGCGTCGGAAGGACGAGCGGCGCGATCGGCGGTTTTTTTGCGGCGAGCGCGTCCCGGTTTGCGACCATCGCCTCGTGGGTCAGACGGTTGGCGATGATCTCGCAATCGGCAAAGGCCGCATTGCCGGCGATGTGGTCGGTATGCCAGTGGCTGAGCACGACGCGGATCGTCTCGACGCCGAGGCCAAGGAGATGCGCGCGAATCGCGCGGGCATGGTCAAGCGAGATGTGGGTGTCGTAGACGACGGCTTCCCGGCCGGAGACGATCGAGAAACTGGCGACTCCGAGGGAGTAGGCCCCGTCATCGACCCAGTTGCGCTCCGCCGACCAGAGCCGCACGCCTGCGATCCGTCCGTCATAATAGGCGAAGAGGCCGGGATAGGGTTCGTGGATGCGAAGGGTGTCGGTGAGCGACGACATGGAACGGCTCCGGTCGGGGAGGGCGGGTAACCCGCTATACCACCCGCACGAAACTCGTCATACCCGTCTTCTGGTGCTCGATGATGTGGCAGTGGAGCACCCAGTCGCCCGGATTGTCGGCGACGACGGCGAGTCGCACCTTCTCGTCGGGAAGCACGAGATAGGTGTCGGAGACGAGCGGCAGGACCTTGCGTGTCGAAGAGGAGATCACCTTGAAGTTCATCCCGTGCAGGTGGATCGGATGGGCGTGCGGCGTGACGTTTTCGAGATTGAAGACATAGGTCCCGCCGCGCTTCATTTCCGCAAGCGGCGCCATCGGATCGGCGCTGTCGCCGGGATAGGGCACCTTGTTGATCGCCCAGAAGGAATAGCCGAGGGAGCCGCAGATCGAATCCTTCGCCGCCTGTTCGGCGGTGGCGCTGAGGATCAGCGGCACCTCGGTCGCCGTGGAAAGATCGGGCTCGGCTTGCGGATTGGCGGCAAGCGGCGGCACATCGCCGAGACTCCGCTTGAGCGATGTGCCGACGGCCCTAAGCCGCGCGACCGTCTTCGGCGTCGATGGCCGGACGTCTTCGATCGTCACCGTCGCGCCTTCGTCATCGGGCATGCGCAGGACGAGATCGAGCCGCTGGCCGGGCGAGACGACCGCCATGTCGAGCGGCATGATCGAGGGCACCGGCTGACCGTCGATCGCAACGATTACCGCGTCCGCTCCGGTGAGCTTCAGGTTGAAGATGCGCGTCACGTCGGAGGCGAGGAGACGAAGCCGGACGAGACCGCCGGCCGGCGCGTCGTAGCGCGGCTCCACCTGCCAGTTGGCGGTGCGGACCGTGCCGAAGGTGCCGGCCTTGGCCGCGTCGCGCGCCTTGAACTGCTCGATGAACTGCGAATTGCCGCCGAGCCGCCAGTCGCGCAGGTTGAGCGCGATCTCGCCGTCGAACACGGGATCGTTCGGGTCCTCGACGACGAACATGCCGGCAAGCCCGCGGCCGATTTGGGTGAGCGTGTTGCAGTGGGGGTGGTACCAGAAGGTGCCGGCATCCGGCGGCGTGAAGGTGTAATCGAAGCCGTCACCGGGATAGACGTAAGGCTGGGTCAGGAAAGGAACGCCGTCCATGGCGTTTGCGATCCGCAGCCCGTGCCAGTGCACCGTCGTCGGCTCCTGCAGGCGGTTCTCGAAGCGCACGGAGAACGGCTCGCCGCGGCGCGCCCTGAGAACCGGCGGCGCTACATCCGCCGGCGAAGCGGACGTTCGGTAGCTCATCACGTCCTTGCTCGGGGCCTTGCCGTCGATCATCGCCGTCAGCTCGTAGGCTTCGAGCAGCAGCGGGTCGGTCGTCGCACCGGCGAGTGCGCGGGTGATGCCGGGTGCAAGCGCGACGCCCGAGGTATAGGCGCCGCCGACAGCGGCGGCCTTGAGGAGATTGCGGCGGGTCAGCGGGAGCATTCAGGTTACCATACGGATGAAGATGTCTCCCTTTTAAAGTTGAGAGTAAAATTCATCAATACGGCTTCGGCCGTCAAACTGCCGCAGTCAGTCCTGTTTTTCGGAAGGTGGCGCCGCAAGCTTGCTGAAGAAGGTCGAGGTGCGCAGGAGGTTGCGGAAGCGCGGCCGCCGCGCGGTGGCCGGCACCCCTTCGCGGACGGTCATCCTGAGCAGCGTGTAGACCATGAAGACACCGAGCACGACGGTCGTGTAGATGAAGAGCGCCTGCGGCCCGAAGTGGTCGAGCATGAACGAGGCGAAAAGAGGCCCGACCACGGCGCCGGCCGACCAGAAGAACAGCGTACCGGCCGAAACGAGCGCATGCTGGCCGGGTGCCGCGTGGTCGTTGGCATGTGCCGAGCACAGCGAATAGAGCGGCATCGCGAAGGCGCCGAAGATGAAGATGCCGATGTAATTCAGCAGTTCGTTCGAGCCTGCGACGAAGGTGATGAAGAGCCCGGCCGCGAAGGCGCCGAAGGTGGCAACCAGGATGATTCGCCGGCGGTCGAGCTTGTCGGAATAGTGACCGAGCGGATATTGCAGCACGACGCCCGCGAAGATGCCGAGGCTCATGAAGGTGGCGATCGAGGTTACGGAAAAGCCGATGCCGTCGGCATAGACCGGCCCGAGTGAACGGAAGGTCGAATTGGTGAGCCCGACGACGATGCAGCCGACGGTCGCGAGCGGCGAGACCTTCCAGAGCAGTTTCAGATCGAAGCGCACCGCTTCCGGTGCTTCCGGGCTCGATCGGTCGGCAAACGAGATCGGCACGAGCGAAAGGGTGAGCGCCATCGAGACGATCGCGAAGAGCTCGAAGCCGCTGATACCGACAGCCGGGATCAGGTATTGCGCGAGCGTCACCGAGCCGAGGTCGACGAAACGGTAGACGGAGAGCGTGCGGGCGCGCGTGGCATTGGTGACGCGGGCGTTCAGCCAGCTTTCGACCACGGCGAAGAGGCCGGCGAAGCAGAGGCCCTGCAGGAGCCGCATCGCGAACCACGACGCCGGGTTGATCGCGAGCAGCATCGAAATCGAGGCGGCGGATGCGATCGCGGCGAGCGCCGAAAAGGTGCGGATATGGCCGATCGAACGGATGATGCGGGTAACGTAGATACAGCCGATCGCGAAGCCGATATTGTAGCCGGTGCCGATCACCCCGATGGTGGAGGTCGGAAACCCCTCCTGGAGCGCCCTCAGCGAAATGAACGTGCCTTGCAGGCCGTTGCCCCCGATGAGGATGCCGGCTGTAATCAGCAGGGGAATGAGGGGACGGATATCGTTCATGAGGGCCTGAGCGGATTGGCGTTGCCGTCTTTGAGTCGCTGCCGAGACAGGATGCCATATCTAGACCAGCCGCTTCTGCCGTTATAGCCGAAATAGCGACCATATCTGCTCCAGCCTTGACAAATCAGACAGCACGTGCGCTTTTCCGCCCGATTTTCTCTCGGCAGTTCGGGGCGCTTTTTCGCCTTTCTTGCCGGCGCCCAAGTCCAGGATTTAGCAAAATGCATCGTTACCGCAGCCACACCTGTGCCGCTCTCCGCAAGTCCGATGTCGGCAACACCGTCCGGCTCTCCGGTTGGGTCCACCGCGTTCGCGACCATGGCGGCGTGCTCTTCATCGACCTGCGCGACCATTACGGCGTCACCCAGGTCGTCGCCGACCCGGACAGCCCGGCCTTCAAGCTCGCTGAAACCGTGCGCGGCGAATGGGTCATCCGCATCGACGGCCTCGTCAAGGCCCGTTCGGAAGACACGATCAACAAGAACATGCCGACCGGCGAGATCGAACTCTACGCCCAGGAGATCGAGGTCCTGTCGGCGGCCAAGGAATTGCCATTGCCGGTCTTCGGCGAGCCGGACTATCCGGAAGACGTGCGCTTGAAGTACCGCTTCCTCGACCTGCGCCGCGAGACGCTGCACAGGAACATCGTCAAGCGCACGCAGATCATCGCCGATATGCGCCGGCGCATGGGCGAGATCGGCTTCGCGGAATACTCGACGCCGATCCTGACCGCCTCTTCGCCGGAAGGTGCCCGTGACTTCCTCGTGCCCTCGCGTATCCATCAGGGCAAGTTCTTCGCGTTGCCGCAGGCCCCGCAGCAGTACAAGCAGCTCCTCATGGTCGCCGGCTTCGACCGCTACTTCCAGATCGCGCCGTGCTTCCGCGACGAGGACCCGCGCGCCGACCGCCTGCCGGGCGAATTCTACCAGCTCGACCTCGAAATGAGCTTCGTCACCCAGGAAGATGTCTGGACGACCATGGAACCGGTCATGCGTGGCGTCTTCGAGCAGTTCGCCGACGGCAAGCCGGTGACGCAGGAATTCCCGCGCATCCCCTATGACGAGGCGATCCGCAAGTACGGCTCCGACAAGCCGGACCTCAGAAACCCGATCGTCATGGAGAGCGTGACCGAGCATTTCGCCGGCTCCGGCTTCAAGGTCTTCGCAAACATGATCGCCTCGAACCCGAAGGTCGAGGTCTGGGCGATCCCGGTAAAGACCGGCGGTTCGCGCGCCTTCTGCGACCGCATGAACGCCTGGGCGCAGCAGCAGGGCCAGCCGGGCCTCGGCTACATATTCTGGCGCCAGGAAGGTGCCGTTCTCGAAGGGGCCGGCCCGCTTGCCAAGAACATCGGCGAGGAACGCACCGAGGCGATCCGCACCCAGCTCGGCCTCGACGAGGGCGACGCCTGCTTCTTCGTCGCCGGTGAGCCGGCAAAGTTCTACAAGTTCGCCGGTGAAGCACGCAACCGCGCCGCCGAGGAACTGAACCTTATCGACCGCGACCGCTTCGAACTCTGCTGGATCGTCGATTTCCCGTTCTTCGAATGGAACGAGGAAGAGAAGAAGATCGACTTCGCCCACAACCCGTTCTCGATGCCGCAGGGCGGCATGGAGGCGCTGGAAGGCGAGGATCCGCTGTCGATCAAGGCCTACCAGTACGACATGGTCTGCAACGGCTTCGAGATCGCCTCGGGTTCGATCCGTAACCAGTCGCCGGAACTGATGGTCAAGGCCTTCGAGATGGTCGGCCTTTCGAAGGCCGACGTCGAGGAACGCTTCGGCGGCATGTACCGTGCCTTCCAGTACGGCGCCCCGCCGCATGGCGGCATGGCGGCCGGCATCGACCGCGTGGTGATGCTGCTCGTCGGCGCAAAGAACCTGCGTGAGGTCACCCTGTTCCCGATGAACCAGCAGGCGCAGGATCTGCTGATGAACGCGCCCTCGGAGGCGACCCCGACGCAGCTGCGCGAGCTCGCGCTGCGCGTCGTGCCGCAGCCGAAAAAGGACTGAACCGGTTTCCTGCCGGAATGAAGAAGGCCCCGGAAGCTCTTGCTTTCGGGGCCTTTTCTGTTCTGCGTATCAGCTCTTAGGCAAGGCGTTGTCGAGGAAGAACCACTGGTCCAGGTGCTCGCGGATCACCGGTTCGATCGCGTCGTTCAGCAACTGGATGTCCTCCATCAGGCGGGCGCCGTTCTTCTCCTCCGGCGGCAGCACGATCGGCGGTAGTGCATACGCCTCGAAGCGGAAGCCGTCGGTGCGCAGATTGTACCATGGGCAGATCGTCGCGCCGGTCATGCGCGCCAGCCGCACGGTCATGGCGAGATTGCCTTCCAGATGCGGCTTGCGGCCGAAGAGGGGCCCGCGCAGCTTGCCACCGACGCCCTCGTCGCAGAAGGCAGAGACGATGCCGCCTTTCTTCAGTGCACTGACGGCAGGGCGGATGCCCTGGAGCCCAGGAGGCAGGAAGTTCAATCCGTTCTTGCGCCGGACGCGTTCCGAGATCCACGCCTTGGCGCGGCCAGGTGGTGGCGTGTAATTGATGTAGGGAACGAGGCCCGCACGTTGCAGCACGATCGGCCCGATCTCCCAGTTGCCGAGGTGCATGCCCACGAAGATGACCGGGCCGCGTTTGGCGGCGTCGAGCACCCACTCCATGTTGTGGACCTCGATGCGCTCGGGATGTTTCGCAAGACGGTTTACGACCGAAAACTCGGTCATGATTCGCCCCTGCGCGCGGCAATTCTCGATGAACAGTGCCTCCTGCTCCGCAGGGCCGAGGTGCGGGCAGAGCGCCGCAATGGTCGCGCGGGTTCTCTTCTCCGCCACCTTGTGGAAGCGCGGGATGGCAAAGACGCCGAGCCGCGCACCGAAGGCCGAACATGCATCCATAGGCAGCAGCTTCAGCCCGAAATGCCCGGCGAGGTGCAGGAGGTTCCAGACATTGTCCGAAAACCAGTAGCGGACAAAGCGCTTGCGCCGGTCGCCGCCGGCGAGCCAGTCAGCGAATGCGGGCCGCTGTTCCTCGGCATAGACCCAGGCCTTGCGCTTGGCCGCCTTCATATCCGGCGCCTTGTCGTCCGTTGCCATTGTCGACCTCCTTCAGCGTCGATGCAGCGTCACCGGCAGCCCGCCCTTCGGGCGCAGCGTGAGGCGGCAGAGCGGCTCCACTTTGTGGCCGGCATCGACCCGCACACGGAAACGCTGGGCGAGGACCGCAAGGCAGAGGATCGCCTCGGTGAGGCCGAAATTCATGCCGGGGCAGACGCGCGGGCCGCTCGCGAACGGAATGTAGCTGTAAGGCACCGGCCGGCGGTCGCCGAGGAAGCGCTCGGGCCGGAAGAGATGCGGGTCCTCGAAGAGGCTCGGTGTCCGGTGCAGGAGCCACGGCACAATGAGAACGAGCGACGCTGGTTCGATCGGCATGTCGCCGATCGTGTCGGCCTGCTTGGTCTGGCGGGCGAGGATCGGTACCGGCGGATAGAGTCTCAGCGTTTCCTCGATCACCGCCCGGCAATAGTCGAGCTTCGGCACGTCGTCGATGGTCGGCGTGCGATCGCCGCAGACGCGGTCGATCTCCTCATGCACGGCCTGTTCCGCCCAGCCGGCGCGGGACAGCAGGTACCAGGCCCAGGTGAGCGTCGCGGCGGTGGTCTCATGGCCGGCCATGAAGATCGTTGCCGCCTCGTTGCGCAGTGCGACGAGGTCGAGCTTCAGTTCGGGGCTGCGCTCCTGCCGGCGGATCAGCAGTTCGACCATGGAGTTGTGGTCGCCGCGTCCGGCGAGATGGTCCTCGACCACCTTGTCGATGATGTGGTGGATGCGCTTGACGGACCGACGGAGCGAGGGCGTGCGCAGCACCGGCAGACCTTCGTCGAAGCCGATGAAATAGCCGAGATTGATGGAGTCGATCAGCGACTGGTAGCTCGTGAAGCTATCGGTGACGGCGTCGGCGCTCTCCTTGCCGAGATTGTTGCCGAAGACGCTGCGGGAGATGATCTCCGCCGTCAGTCCCGCCATCTCGTGCAGGACGTTGACGCTTGCCCCGTCCGGCATGCTGTTCCAGCGTTCGATGAGCTCGCCGGCGGTCTTCTCCATCACCGGCCCGAAGCTCGGCACACGGTTGGTGTGGACGATGTCGTTGACGAGTGCGCGCCGCTGCTTCCAGGTTTCGCCGTCGGAAATGAAGAGGCCGTCGCCGAGCAGGTATTCGAGAGCCCGGCGCATCTGCGGGCTCTTGCGTTCATAGTTCTCGTGGCGCTTCACCACGACCTGGCGGATCAGGTCCGGCGCGTTGACGAGCACGATCTGCCGGCCGAGCACGCGGGTGGCCGTCACCCGCTCGGTGAAGTCGGCGGGGCGCCAGATCGACAGAAAATCGACGCGGGCCTGCAAGAGGAGCCGCAGCCAGTCGCCGCTCTTGCCGTCGTAATAGGCGGCGTGCGCGGGTTCGAACGAGGTGTCGTTCAGTTTTTCGGTGATTTCGACCGGTCGTGGGCGCCAGGCAAACATCGCGCGATAGATTCCATGGTTGTCGGTGGGCAACCAAGGATTGACGGGACGGGCTAGATCGTCAATCGCACGGCGCTGAAAGTACCACTAGCTGTGACGAAAGGGCGCGGCAAGCCGCGCCCTTTCGAGAGTAACAAATGATTTGGCGAAACGGTTCGTCAGTCGTTCGCCGTCACCTTGGCGCCGAGCACCTTCGGCAGCGTATCCGGAGCCCCCATGGCCGCACCCATGATCATCGGGAAGGGCACGGCCTTTTCCGGCGTGGCGGAGATCGTCAGGCTCTTCGGATCATCGATATAGCTGTTGACGGCTGCGGAGACTTCGTTGGCGAAGGCGCCGAGATTGGCCTGGCCGAGCATGATCGGCACCATGGCCTTCACCATCTGCGCCATTTCCGCGCCGGACGTGCCCTGCTGCTTGCCGGCGAATTCCAGGCCGCGGCTGGTGATGCCGTCATCCTCGAAGCGGATTTCGGCATTGTTGAACGACATCTGCTGCATCAGCCCGAGCATGGCGAGGCCGGCGGCCTGCTGCGCCTGCTCGTTCTGCGGCTGGGACTGCATCGTGCGCGCGGTCTCCTGCAACTGCTTGACGAGGTCCATGGTGTAACCGGAGACGCTGAAGGCTAGGTTCAGCATGCCGACATTGGCGAAGTCGAAGGCGTATTCCTCGACCTTGATCGTGCCGGTGGCGAGCTCCCAGCTGCCTTTCATGGTGACTTCGCCGTCGATCGTCTTCAGATTGAGGGCTTCGATGGCTTCCTTGCTCTCGGCGTCCTCGACCGAGGCGAGATCGGCCTTGATGCCGGTGATGTCGGCCTCGAAGCTCATCGACGCCTCGTCCTCGGCGACATCGAGCGTGCCGCTCGCCTCGGCCATCGAGAACACTTCCTTGCCGTCGACGACGACCTTGATCGGGCCGCTATGGGCCTCTTCGTAGAGCATCATCGAGGAGAGATCGTTGCCTTCGGTGCTGGCGGGCACCCAGATGCCGGCGAGGTAGAGGTCGTCGATCGTCACGGACGACTTCTCTTCGGTGAAATTGACCGGAGGAAAGTCGATGCGCTCGATGGAATAGGCCCCGCCATCTTCCTCGGAGACGTTCGTCAGCGTCAGGTCACCGAGGTTGACGCTCGACTGGTTCTCGCCGAGCGTCGTGAATTTGGCGCCCTTGAGGACGACGTCGCTGCCATCCACCTCGACCGACTCGGCCGAAATCGTCGCGCTGCCGCTTGCATAGGCGGCATTGATCTTCTTGAGCAGGTCCTGACCGTCCAGCGCCCAGGCATGGCCGGAAAGAGAGGTCAGGAAGGTTCCGGCGAGGAAAAGCTTGGTCGCCCGGGACTGTGTCATAATGAATCCTCTTGAAATCGGTGTAATCACTGAACCCTTTGGTTGCGCCGGAGCCTACTGTCAGTTTCGGGAGAAGTATAGCGGGAAAGTTGGGCCGTTTCGGCAAGGTTAATCGTCCTGCGGACGTCGCTGCGGCGCGTTGTCCCGAAACGGCCGTAATCCACAATCGGATCAGCCGGATTCCTTGCCGTCCGGGGCCATCTCCGCTAGCAAGGGGGCATGGGAAAGAGCCTTTTGCCGCCCGGTGACGGCGGCGACAATATTCAACCGGTGGATTTGAGGGCAGCGCTCGAGGAGCGCTACCTTGCCTATGCGCTGTCGACGATCATGCACCGCGCGCTCCCCGACGTGCGCGACGGCCTGAAACCTGTGCACCGGCGCATCATCCATGCGATGAGCGAGATGGGCATCCGGCCGAACTCGGCGTTCAAGAAGTGCGCCCGCATCGTCGGCGACGTCATCGGTAAATTCCATCCTCACGGCGACCAGTCGGTCTACGACGCGCTGGTGCGTCTCGCACAGGATTTCTCTCAGCGCTATCCCGTCGTCGACGGGCAGGGCAATTTCGGCAACATCGACGGCGACAGCGCCGCCGCCTATCGTTACACCGAAGCGCGGATGACCGAGGTCGCGGCGCTTCTGCTCGAAGGCATCGACCAGGACGCCGTCGACTTCCGCCCGACCTACAACGAGGAAGACGAGGAACCGGTGGTCCTGCCGGGCGCCTTCCCGAACCTTCTCGCCAACGGCTCCTCCGGGATTGCCGTCGGCATGGCGACCTCCATTCCGTCCCACAATGTCCACGAGATCTGCGATGCGGCGCTCTATCTCATCAAGAATCCCGGCGCCACCGTCGAGGAACTGATCGCCGACCCGGCGAACCCGCAGCGCGGCGGAATCGAGGGCCCGGATTTCCCGACCGGCGGCATCATCATCGAGAGCCGCGAGAGCATGGTCGAGACGTATCGCACCGGCCGCGGCGGTTTTCGCGTCAGGGCGAAGTGGGAGACCGAGGATCTCGGCCGTGGCGGCTACCAGATCGTCGTCACCCAGATCCCGTATCAGGTGCAGAAGTCGCGGCTCATCGAGAAAATCGCGGAGCTGCTGATCGCTCGCAGGCTGCCGCTGCTGGAGGACATCCGCGACGAATCGGCGGAGGACGTGCGCATCGTGCTGGTGCCGAAGAGCCGCACCGTCGACGCCACGCTGCTGATGGAGTCGCTGTTCAAGCTGACGGAACTCGAAAGCCGCATTCCGCTGAACATGAACGTGCTCTCGATGGGCAAGGTGCCGAAGGTCATGGCCCTCAACGAGGTCCTGACCGAATGGCTCGACCACCGCAAGGACGTGCTCATCCGCCGCTCGCGCTTCAGGCTCGCGGCGATCGATCGTCGTCTCGAAATTCTCGGCGGCCTGCTGATCGCCTACCTCAACCTCGACGAGGTGATCCGGATCATCCGCGAAGAGGACGAGCCGAAACCGGTCATGATCGCGAGATGGGACCTGACCGACGTACAAGCCGAGGCGATCCTCAACATGCGGCTGCGCAATCTGCGCAAGCTCGAGGAGTTCGAGATCCGCAAGGAGCACGAGGAACTCTCCGCCGAAAAGGCCGAGATCGAGTCCCTGCTCGCCTCCGACGACAAGCAGTGGCAGACGGTTGCCTGGGAGATCGGCGAGGTCAAGAAGAAGTATGCCAAGGCGACGGAACTCGGTCGCCGCCGCACCACCTTCTCGAATGCACCGGACGCCGATATCGAGGCGATCCAGCAGGCAATGATCGAGAAGGAGCCGATCACCGTCGTCGTCTCGGAAAAGGGATGGATCCGCGCCCTCAAGGGCCATATTTCCGATACGTCGAGCCTCACCTTCAAGGAGGGCGACGGCCTCAGGGTCGCCTTCCCGGCGCAGACCACGGACAAGATCCTGCTGGTTACCACCGGCGGCAAGGTCTTCACGCTCGGCGGCGACAAGCTGCCCGGCGGCCGCGGTCATGGTGAGCCGATCCGCATCATGGTCGACATGGAGAACGATCAGGATGTGCTGACGGCCTTCGTGCACGACCCCTCGCGCAAGCTCCTGCTCGCCTCCACGGCAGGCAATGGCTTCGTGATCCCGGAAGGCGAGATGGTCGCCAATACCCGCAAGGGCAAGCAGATCATGAACGTCGGCATGCCGGACGAGACGAAGCTCGTCGTGCCGGTCACCGGCGACCATGTCGCCGTCGTCGGCGAGAATCGCAAGCTTCTGGTCTTCCCGCTCATGCAGGTGCCGGAGATGTCGCGCGGCAAGGGCGTACGCCTGCAGCGCTACAAGGACGGCGGTATTTCCGACGTGAAGTGCTTCGCGATCGCCGACGGTCTGACCTGGGAGGACAGCGCCGGCCGCGTCTTCACCAAGAGCAAGGACGAACTGGTCGAGTGGATGGGCGACCGCGCCTCCGCCGGACGGCTGGTGCCGAAGGGCTTCCCGCGGAGCGGCAAGTTCTCCGGCTGAGATCAGCGACGGGGCAGGGTGTGATCGTTTCAGGTACGAGTTGCACAATGCCGTCCACTTCCTCCAACTCGATACTGTCGCCGGCCTCGAGTCCCAGCGAGCAGCGGCCGCTCGGCCACTCCACCGTCAATTTTGCCGGTGCGTTTTCCTCTCGTGGGGGTTGATCGCCGCCACCGTATCGTTATCCTTCGGTTGTATCGTTTCTCCTTTGATCGACGGAAGGTAGCCGGATGCTGACGCGACGTGGAATCTTGACCGGAGGCTCCGCGGCACTGGCGCTCGGCGGCGCCGGCATCGTCGTGGAGGCGAGGCGCGCGGCCGCTCGTTACGCCCGCTATTCCAGGGATCTGCGCGTTCCGCTGACACCACCTGCAACGGATCGTGGCCTCGTGCGCTACGCCACGCTCGCGGCCAACGGACACAATACGCAGCCCTGGCGCTTTCAGACGTCGGAGCGCGGCATTACCATCAGGCCGGACTTCTCCCGTCGCACGCCGATCGTCGATCCGGATGATCACCATCTCTATGTCAGCCTCGGCTGTGCCGTCGAGAATCTGGCCATCGCGGCGATCGCAACGGGGCGCCCCGGCGCGGTCGCGGTGACGCGGGACGGTGATGAAACGGGAGCATCGCTGGCTTTCATCAGCGATGGTATGGCGGCCGATCCCGACACCTGGAAGATGTTCGCCGCCATTCCGAGGAGGCAGTCGACACGCAGCGTCTATGACGGCCGGCCGGTTCCATCCGCCGACCTCGAGCGACTCCGCAGGAGTGCCGCCGTCGATGGCGTCCATCTGGCTCTGCTGACCGATCAGGGTGCGGTCGGCCGGATGCGGGACCTCGTGATCGCCGGCAACGACGCGCAGATGGCGGATCGTGCCTTCGTCGCCGAACTCAAGCGATGGATCCGCTTCAGCCCCTCGGCGGCAATCGGGAGGGGTGACGGGCTGTACGCCGCGGCGAGCGGCAATCCCGCACTGCCGGAGTGGCTCGGGCCGCACGCCTTCGACGTGGCGTTCAAGCCCCGCTCCGAGGCCGACAAGTACGCGCGGCAGATGGACAGCTCCGCGGGAATTGCGGTCTTCTCCGCCGCGCCGGAAAATCCAGCCGGATGGATCGCCGCAGGACGCGCCTGCCAGCGCTTCTGCCTGACGGCGACCGCGCTCGGCATCCGGACCGCCTTCGTCAACCAGCCGGTGGAAGTCGCCGCACTGCGTGCGGATGTCGCGAGCGTCGCGGGGCTGGAGGGACGCCGTCCCGATCTCGTGCTCCGCTTCGGCTATGCTCCGGCCATGCCCTATTCGCCTCGCCGGCCGGTCGAGGCGGTCCTCGTGCGTGACGCCTGAGCTCAGACGCCGGGCTGCAGGCGGCGGGAGGTCCGGAACGGCGGCCGGCCATCGCCGATGCGGTGCAGCGGGCGCGGCGCAGTTGGGTTTTGTCTCCGGACAGGAGGAATTTCCGCCGTAGAGCCCACCTCGACAAGGCCGTTCCGATGCATCCGGAGCAAAAATCCGCCGCGTCCTGAAGGGATATGGCGAAAATCGCCCATGTCGACGCCGCAAAGCCTCGACGGAAGCCGGCCCTAGTCGTCGGAGGCTTCGGAGGATGTGTAACGCTGCCATCCCTGACTCAGGAGGTGCTCCTGCGGCTGGAAGCGGATCTTGTAGCCCATCTTGTCCGACCCCTTGACCCAGTAGCCGAGATAGACGTGCGGCAGCCCGAGTGCCTTCGCCCGGCTCACGTGGTCGAGGACCATCAGCGTGCCGAGGGAGCGCTTCTCCATGGCCGGGTTGAAGAACGAATAGACCATCGACAGCCCGTCGCTCATGAGGTCACTCAGGGCGACGGCGACCAGTTCTCCCTTCGGCTGCGCCTTCAGTCCGTCGCCGGGCGCGCGCAGGCGGTATTCGATGATCCTGGTCTGCACATGGGTGTCCTCGACCATGATCGCATAGTCGAGTGCCGTCATGTCGGACATGCCCCCGCTCTGGTGGCGATGATCGAGGTAGCGGCGGAAGAGGCTGAACTGTTCGGACGAGGGTTGCGCCGGACAAGCCGTCGCGACGATGTCGCTGTTGGCGGCGAGCACCCGACGGAAGGAGCGGCCGGGCGCGAATTCCTGGGCCAGAATACGCACGGAGACGCAGGCCCGGCAGGATTCGCAGGCCGGCCGGTAGGCGATGTTCTGCGAGCGGCGAAAACCGCCCTGCGTCAAGAGATCATTCATCTCGGTCGCCCGCGGGCCGACGAGATGGGTGAAGACCTTCCGTTCCTTCTCACCCGGCAGGTAGGGACACGGCGCGGGCGACGTCAGGTAGAACTGCGGGGAAGGGGACGTCTGGGTGTTCATCGTGGCCGGGGCCCGATCCTTTCGCGGCTACAGTCCATAATACCATGGCGCAAGAATGGAAAACGTCAACCATATGATGATGACGAGCGGTGTGCCGGCCTTCATGAAATCGGCGAAGCGGTAGTGGCCCGGTCCCATCACGAGCAGGTTGGTCTGGTAGCCGACGGGGGTCGCGAAGGAACAATTGGCGGCATAGATCACCGCGGCGGCAAAGGCGCCGGGCGGTGCGCCGACGCGATGCGCGACGTCGAGTGCAATCGGCATGAAGAGCGCGGCGACGGCGTTGTTCGAGAGGATGTTGGTCAGCACCGCCATCAGAAGGAAGAGCACGGAAAGCAAGACGGCGGTCGGCGCGCCATCCATCAGGGCGATCGTCTCCTGCGCGATCAGCGAGGCCCCGCCGGTATGCTCCAGCGCGGTCGCGAGCGCGATCGCGGTGCCGATCATCAGGTAGATCTGTTTGTCGAAGGCGCGGCTTGCCTGATTGAGCGTCAGGCAGCCAAGCGCGATCATCAGGCCGGCACCGACGATGGCGTTGACCACGATCGGGGATATATCGAAGGCCGAGAGCAACACGATGCCGGTGAAGACTGCGGCGGCGATCCTCGCCTTGCGCTTCTGCGGCACGGATTCGGCCGAGTACTCGAGCAGGAGGATGTCGTGGTTGCCTCGCATCGCGGCGAGGGCGTCCATCGTGCCGCCGATCAGGAGCGTATCGCCGGCTTCGAGCCGTATCTCGGAAAGGGCGGTGCGCGCCATGCGGCTCTTGCGCTGCACGCCGAAGACGGCGACGTCGAACTGCGCCTGCAGGCCGGAGAGCTGGATCGTGCGGCCTTCGTAACGCGAGCCGGGGGCGATCACGGCCTCGATGATGTGGTAATGGGCGCCGGGCGGCACGACGTCGATGTTGCTGCTGTAGCCGTCCTCGCCTTCCAGTCCGGTCGCTCCCTTCTCGCCCTTGGCGATTGCATCCATGAAGGCCTTGCGCGTCCCCGTCACGATCAGAATGTCGCCCGGCATCAGGGTGATGTTCTCGAAGGGCGGGCGGATCGGCACGTCGCGGCGCAGGAGCAGACGTGGCGTCAGATCACGAATTTCGGGAAAGAACCCGGCCTTGGAGGTCATGCCGATATAGCGATGGCCTGCGGTCAGCAGGATCTCGCCGACGAACTGCGTGCCGGTGACCTGGTTTTCGCGCGTCGCTGCCGACACGCGGTCCTTGAGAAGGCGAGGCAAGAGGATCAGCACGTAGACGCTGCCGACGGCGGCGAGTATCGCGCCCATGCCGGTCAGGTCGAAGAAGCCGATCTGGAGGCCCTCCTGCGCCGCAAGCCCCGCGGCGATCATGTTGGTCGAGGAGCCGATGACGGTCGTCATGCCGCCGAGGATGGTAATGAACGAGAGCGGCATAAAGATCTTGTAGCTCGGCACTCTTTGTTGCGCCGCGACCACCGTCAGGATCGGAATGAAGATGACGACGACCGGCGTATTGTTGAGGAAGGCGCTGGTGGTGCCGGTGACGCCGAGGATGATGGTGATCGTGAGCCACGGCCGGTTGGCGCCGAGATTGCCGAGAACGCGGGCAGGGCGCTCCAGGGCGTCCGTCGCGAAGAGGCCCTGGCCGACGATCAAGAGCGCGATGACGGTCGCAAGCGCCGGATTGCCGAAGCCTGCGAGCAGTGCATCCGGCCCGAGCACGCTTCCGTCCGGGGTGCGCATCGGAAAGGCGCCGAAGATCGCGAGAAGTGTGGCGAGCGAACCGAGCGAGACCGCCTCCACCGAATAGCGGTCGCTTGCGAAGGCGATGATCGTGGCGAGGATGACGACGAAGGTCGCGACGAGGTGGAAGTCCAGCATTCATTGGTTCCGCTGCAGGGGCCGGCCGGATCGGGCGGTCCGGACACGGCCCTTTATGTCGATCCAAGGGCGAGCGGAACAGTCCTAGCGTTTCAAATGTCGCGAGGTCCAGGAAATATTCTTGCGCGGTAGAGAACCGGGGCAGGTGTCCTGTGCGCCTGCCCCGACATCGTGGCCTTCGTCAGGCCGTGCGGATGGTGGCAGTGCCGACGAGGAAATCGTGGACCAGACGCGAGCGTTCGGTGAAGAGGCCGGCAAGCAGGATCAGCGGCGTCAGCACCGAGTTCAGGATCCAGAAGAGCGCGAGATGCGCGATCGCGGTGACGAAGTCGATCTTGCGCCCGTCGAGCCGCACCATGGCGATCCCCATCGCGCGCATGCCGGGCGTCGCCTGGAACGGCCCCGCCAGCGAGATGCCGAAATAGAGGCCGGCGACGACGAAGAACAGGATCGGATAGAGCAGGAAGCCGAGGCCGAGCGTCAGGATGCCGACGAAAAAGACGAGCACGGCCGCCGGGATCCACAGGAGTGCGATGATCAGGTAGTCGATGATGAAGGCGAACACGCGCCGCGACAGAACCCCGCTATAGGCCCGCCAGTCGTCCGGGGCCGCATAGAGCGGATTGGGATTGTAGGTCATGACATGCGCTCCTTTCGATTGAAGACGCATATGGGGTGCCGGGCGGACGTTGGCAATCCGCTCCGGCTGGGCATCGCCTTTATTTCGCAAGCTTTCTTGCGACATCCATCGCGAAATAGGTGAGGATGCCGTCGCAGCCCGCCCGCTTGAAGCAGAGCAGCGTTTCCATCATCGCCTTCTCCTCGTCGATCCAGCCGTTCATCGCCGCGGCCTTGATCTGCGCGTATTCGCCGGAAACCTGGTAGGCGAAGACGGGCAGGCCGAAGGCTTCCTTCATCCGCCAGCAGACGTCGAGATAGGGCAGGCCCGGCTTCACCATCAACATGTCGGCGCCTTCCTCGACGTCGAGGGCCGCATCGCGCATTGCTTCGGTGCCGTTCGCCGGATCGATGTAGTAGCTCTTCTTGTCGCCTTTCAGCAGGCCGCCGGTCGAGATCGCCTCGCGATAGGGGCCGTAGTAGCAGGAGGCGAACTTCGTCGCATAGGACATGATGCCGACCGACTGGTGGCCGGCGGCGTCGAGGCCGCGGCGAATCGCGCCGATGCGGCCGTCCATCATGTCGGAGGGGGCGATGATGTCGGAGCCGGCGTCGGCCTGCAGCACAGCCGCCCGGACGATCTGGTCGACCGTTTCGTCGTTGACGATCTCGCCGTCGCGCAGGATGCCGTCATGGCCGTGGCTGGTGAACGGGTCGAGCGCCACATCGGTGATGACCCCGATATTCGGCACGGCCTTCTTGATCGCCGCGGTGGTGCGATTGATGAGGTTGTTGGCTTCGAGGATCTGTGATCCCGTCTGGTCGCGCAGTTCCATCTCGACGTTCGGAAAGGTCGCGAGCGCCGGGATGCCGAGATCGGCCGCGGCCTTCGCCGCTTCCACGGCCTTGTCGACGGACATGCGGTTGACGCCCGGCATCGCGGCGATCGGTTCGACGATGCCGGTGCCCGGAATGATGAAGATCGGCCAGATCAGGTCGTCGACGGTCAGCCGGTTCTCGAGCACAAGTCGCCGCGTCCAGTCGGCCTTGCGGTTGCGTCGCATCCGCCGGTGACCGGTAATCTCGTCGACAAGGTGGGTTTTGTCCTGCGTCATGGCACTCGTCCTCGCTTGGTGGCTCAAACCGCCGGCTGCATAGCACGAGAGCAGAGCCGTGCAAAAGCAAACGTCGTCGCAGCCCCTTCGGACGTTGCAGCGCCGGCTGTCGGCGCTTCGACCGATGCGCTGTGGGCGAAGACCGGCAGTCCCCGCCTTTTCACCGCAAGCCGCTGGCGGCGGCTCTGGCGTCCGCCTATGTTTTGCGGATGGAAGCTGATTCGCCGCACGTGCCGAAACGCAGCCTGACGGAGACCCTGTTCGTGACCTTCCTCCGGTTGGTCGCGGTCTCCTGCCTGTGGTTCGGCCTACAGTACTGGGCGATGCTCGTCGGCTATTCGTTCGGCGGCAGCGCCCGCTTCGATCTCCTGAACCTGCCGTGGAAAGTCGCCGCCAGCAGTCTCGCAGTCGTCTTTCCCGTCGCCGCCCTCGGGCTCTGGCTCGCCGTCTCCTGGGGGCCGGTGATCTGGGTCGCCGCGGCCGGCGCCCAGATCCTGATGTATGGTGTCTGGAGCAGCGTCTACGGCAGCAACAATCTCGTCGTTCCGATGCACTCGGCGGTGGTCGTCGTCTACCTCGCGTTCCGTGCCGCGCTCTGGCTGGAACAGCGCCGCAAGGCCCAGGAGATAAGGGTTGATTTACCCTGATCGACACTCAGCTTTCGGTAAGCTCCTGTTAAGCCTGCATTTTAAATAGAATTTTAGGCGCATTCGATAGTGTTCCTCACAAGGCGGGAAGAAAACCAAAAGCCGCCAGACAAACAGTGAGGCAGATCGACATGAACACGAAACTGAAGCCGCAGCCGGCAACACATGACCCGCATGACGATGCAATCCGCTCGCTCTATCTGGAATCGCTCCACCTGGTCGAGCGGCTGCATCGCCGCCTTCTGGACGTCATCAAGGACGAGTTCGACCGCCAGGGTCGCAGCGACGTCAACGCCGTCCAGGCGCTCCTTCTCTTCAACATCGGCAATTCGGAGCTGACCGCCGGCGAGCTGCGCTCGCGGGGCTACTATCTCGGCTCGAACGTGTCGTACAACGTCAAGAAGCTGGTCGACCTCGGCTTCATCAATCACCAGCGCTCGCGCATCGACCGCCGTTCGGTCCGCATCAGCCTGACCGACAAGGGCCAGGAAGTCGCGGAGACCGTCGCCCGTCTTTACGAGCGCCACATCGGCTCGATCCAGAAGGTCGGTGGCATCGGTTCGGACGAGTTCACCCAGATGAACAAGCTCCTGCAGCGCCTCGACCGCTTCTGGAACGACCAGATCCTCTACCGCCTCTGATCCACAAGGGGCACTGCGAGGTACTGCATTTTCCTCCAGTCATGCAGTCGCACGACGAGGCGCCTGGCGGCAGCAATTTGCCCGCCACGGCGCCTGCGTGCGTTGGATGGCGCAGGACGACACGGATTCGTGAGTGGCGGCCGGTGACACGAATTGGCCATATTGATATGGGAGCGCCGGGGAGGAAGAAGCGCCGCGTGGCCCTCCTGTTCGGATGGCCGATTTCCGGGATGCCGGTCATGCGCATGCGCGTTTGTTAACCATGCCTGTGTATAGCCTGGCTGTCTGTCCTTTTGGAAAAATGGTAGGGAATATGTCGAATAAGCCTGCAGAACTTGCCATGTCGCGTCGTGCTCTGCTGCGAGGTGCCGCTGTCGCCGGTGTCGCCGCACTCGCCGGGCAGGCGTCCGCGCAGACTGCGATCGACGACGTCATCAACGCGCCGCGCCGGGGTAACTGGGACGACCAGTTCGATGCGCAGGTTTCGCGCGCAAACGCCAACGTCGTGTCGAACACGCCGATTCTCAGCCCCAGCAACGTCATGCATGTGCAGCAGGCGATCGCCAACTATCAGGCAATCGTCGCCAATGGCGGCTGGCCGCAGGTCAATCCGGGCGTCAAGCTGAAGCTCGGCGTCATCGATCCATCGGTCCAGACGTTGCGTCAGCGCCTGATGATTTCCGGCGACCTGCCGCGTTCGGCCGGGCTTTCCAACTCGTTCGACACCTATGTCGACGGTGCGGTGAAGCGCTTCCAGGCCCGTCACGGCCTTCCGGACGACGGCGTGCTCGGAGAATTCACGCTGAAGGCCCTGAATGTTCCGGCCGATACCCGCCTGATGCAGCTCAACGTCAACCTGCAGCGCCTGCAGGACATCGTCAGCAAGCAGCTCGAAGCGCGTTACATCATGGTCAATATTCCGGCCGCCTATGTCGAGGCCGTCGAGAACGACCGCGTCGCGCTGCGCAACACCGCGATCGTCGGCCGCATCAGCCGTCCGTCGCCGCTGGTGAGCTCCAAGGTTTCCGACATCATCCTCAACCCGTACTGGACTGCGCCGCGCTCGATCGTCGAGAAGGATATCGTGCCGCTGATGCAGAAGGACCCCACCTATCTGGCGCGCAACAACATCCGCCTGATCGACGGCAAGGGCAACGAGGTTGCGCCGGAAACGATCGACTGGTTCGCACCGAAGGCACCGAACCTGATGTTCCGCCAGGACCCGGGCAAGATCAACGCGATGTCCGCGACGAAGATCAACTTCCCGAGCCCGGAAGCGGTCTATATGCACGACACCCCGACCCAGGGCCTGTTCAACAAGCTCATGCGCTTCGAGTCCTCCGGCTGCGTGCGCGTGCAGAACGTCCGCGACCTCATCGTCTGGGTGCTCAAGTACACGCCCGGCTGGAGCCGCCAGCAGATCGAGCAGGTCATCGCATCGCGCGTCAACACCCCGATCCCGGTGAGCGACGACGTCGGCGTCCACTGGGTCTATCTGACCGCATGGTCGGCGAGGGACAATGTCGTCCAGTTCCGCGATGACATCTACCAGCTCGACGGCAACGTCCAGCTTGCGCTCGACACCAATATCGGCGTCGAACAGGTCGCCGGCTCGATCTCCGTCGACGACGACCTCGTACCGCAGCAATAAGGGCGTTTGCTGCTCTCCTTCAAAGCCGCGCCTCTTTCGAGCGCGGCTTTTTTCGTCGATGCGGGGCGTTACCGCTCTTTGATGCTCAAATGTCGTAACCCGTATTGCTCTTGATCCTGCAGGAGGCTAAGACCCCTTGGCATCAACCCGTTCAGGAGCTTTCTATTATGTCGAACACCGATGCCTTCTTCTCCCGTCCGCTTGCCGAGGTCGATCCCGAAATCTTCGGCGCGATCGAGAAGGAACTGGGTCGCCAGCGCCATGAGATCGAGCTGATCGCCTCCGAGAACATCGTCTCGCGGGCCGTGCTCGAGGCGCAGGGTTCGATCATGACCAACAAGTACGCCGAGGGCTATCCGGGCAAGCGCTACTACGGCGGCTGCCAGTATGTCGACATCGCCGAGGAACTGGCGATCGAGCGCGCCAAGAAGCTCTTCGGCGTCAACTTCGCCAACGTCCAGCCGAATTCCGGTTCGCAGATGAACCAGGCGGTCTTCCTGGCGCTGCTGCAGCCCGGCGACACCTTCATGGGCCTCGACCTCAATTCCGGGGGACACCTGACCCACGGTTCGCCGGTCAATATGTCCGGCAAGTGGTTCAACGTCGTTTCCTACGGCGTGCGTGAAGGCGACAACCTGCTCGACATGGACGACGTTGCCGAGAAGGCGCGCAAGCACAAGCCGAAGCTGATCATCGCCGGCGGCACCGCCTATTCCCGTATCTGGGACTGGAAGCGTTTCCGCGAGATCGCCGACGAAGTCGGCGCCTGGCTGATGGTCGACATGGCCCACATCGCCGGCCTCGTCGCCGGTGGCCAGCATCCGTCGCCGTTCCCGCACTGCCACGTCGCAACCACCACGACGCACAAGTCGCTGCGCGGCCCCCGCGGCGGCATGGTGCTCACCAACGACGAGGATGTCGCCAAGAAGATCAACTCCGCCGTCTTCCCCGGCCTGCAGGGTGGTCCGCTGATGCACGTCATCGCCGCCAAGGCGGTCGCTCTCGGTGAAGCGCTGAAGCCCGAGTTCAAGGACTATGCCGCGCAGATCGTCAAGAACGCCAAGGCGCTTGCCGATACGCTGACCGCCGGCGGCGTCGACATCGTTTCGGGCGGCACCGACAACCACCTGATGCTCGTCGACCTCAGGAAGAAGAACGCCACCGGCAAGCGCGCCGAAGCGGCGCTCGGCCGCGCCTACGTCACCTGCAACAAGAACGGCATCCCCTTCGATCCGGAAAAGCCCTTCGTCACCTCCGGTGTTCGCCTCGGTACGCCGGCCGGCACGACCCGCGGCTTCAAGGAAGCCGAGTTCCGTGAGATCGGCAACATGATCATCGAGGTTCTGGACGGCCTGAAGGTCGCCAACTCCGATGAGGGCAATGCCGGCGTCGAGGCTTCCGTCCGCGAAAAGGTCGTGGCTCTCACGGGCCGCTTTCCGATGTACCCTTACATGTAAGGAACGCGGATGCGCTGCCCTTTCTGCGGATCGGACGAGACCCAGGTCAAGGACTCGCGGCCGGCGGAGGACAACACGTCCATCCGTCGGCGCCGCATCTGCCCGGATTGTGGCGGTCGCTTCACGACCTTCGAGCGGGTGCAACTGCGTGAACTGACGGTGGTCAAGAAGACCGGCCGCAAGGTTCCCTTCGACCGCGACAAGCTGGTTCGCTCCTTCGAGATCGCGCTGCGCAAGCGGCCGGTCGACCGCGACCGGATCGAGCGGGCGGTCTCAGGCATCGTGCGGCGGCTCGAAAGCTCCGGCGAGACGGAAATCTCGTCGGAGGCGATCGGCCTGCAGGTGCTCGAAGCGCTGAAGAGTCTCGATGACGTCGGCTTCGTCCGCTACGCATCGGTCTATCGGGACTTCTCGCATGCCGAGGATTTCGAGCACGTGATCGCCGAAATCAACGCCAAGATCTCCCGCGACCACGGGATGGAGTGAACCTTGGACGCCGCTTCCGACGACCGGCGGTTCATGGAAGCGGCGCTGCGTCTCGCGCTCACGCATCTGGGACGAACCTCCACCAATCCCTCCGTCGGCTGCCTGATCGTCAAGGACGGTGAAATCGTCGGCCGCGGCGTGACGGCCGAAGGCGGGCGCCCCCATGCCGAAACGCAGGCGCTGGCCGAGGCCGGCGAGAAGGCGAGCGGCGCGACCGCCTATGTGACCCTCGAACCTTGTTCGCACTACGGCCGGACCCCGCCCTGCGCCAATGCGATCGTCGCGGCCGGCATCGCCCGCGTGGTGATTTCGGTCCTCGATCCGGACCCGCGCGTCTCCGGGCGCGGCGTGAAGATACTCGAGGACGCAGGCATCGAGGTCGTCACCGGCGTTCTCGAGGAGGAGGGGCGCCGGGCGCTCGCCGCTTATCTCACGCGTCAGATCAAAAAACGTCCGCAAGTGATTCTGAAGCTTGCCATATCGTCCGATGGAATGATTGGCCGGAAGGGTGAGGGCCAGATCGCCATCACCGGCCCCGAGGCACGCGAGCAGGTGCATGTGCTGCGGGCCGAGACCGACGCCATCCTCGTCGGCATCGGCACCGCGCTTGCCGACGACCCGGAACTGACGGTCCGCTTGCCGGGTCTTGAAGCGTATTCGCCAGTGCGCGTCGTCCTCGACCGCAATCTCGACCTGCCGCTCACCTCGAAGCTCGTGCGCTCGGCGCGAAAGGTTCCGGTGATCGCGGTCGCCGGCGAGGGTTCCGCCGAAAGCGTGCAAGGTCGCCGCGCAGCGCTGGAGGCCGAAGGCGTCGAGGTGGTGGAGGCGAACGATCTCGAAAGCCTGCTCTTCGGGCTGGTCTCTCGGGGCATTTCTTCCGTCCTGGTCGAGGGCGGCGCAAAGACCGCGAGGGCTTTCCTCGATGCGGGGCTGGTCGACCGCATCCTGTTGTTCCACGGACCGAGAACGATCGGTCCGGGCGGTATTGCCGCACCGGTCGATGCCGACCATATACCGGAAGGTTTCAAGCACGTGCGTTCGGCCGTTTTCGGCGCCAACCGCTTCGACGACTACGAGAGAGGGATCTGATGTTCACCGGCATCGTCACCGATATTGGCACCGTCGAGTCCGTCACGCCGCTGAAGGAGGGCGTCCGGCTCCGGATCGCCACCAGCTACGATCCGGCGACCATCGACATGGGGGCGTCGATCGCCCATGCCGGCACCTGCCTCACCGTCACCGGCCTGCCGGAGCAGGGCAGCAATGCCCGCTGGTACGAGGTGGAGGCCTGGGAAGAGGCACTGCGGCTCACCACCATCGGCAGCTGGACGAAGGGGACGCACGTCAATCTCGAACGGTCGCTGAAGATCGGCGACGAGCTCGGCGGCCATATCGTCTCCGGCCATGTCGACGGTACCGCCGAGATTCTCTCCGTGGCGCCGGAAGGCGAGGCGGTGCGTATCCGCCTCCGGGTGCCGGAGCATCTCGCCCGCTTCGTCGCGCCGAAGGGTTCGGTGGCGCTCGACGGGACCTCGCTCACGGTCAATGCGGTCGACGGCACCGATTTCGACATCCTGCTGATCCGCCACACGCTGGAGGTCACGACCTGGGGCGAACGCAAGGCAGGCGACAAGGTGAACTTCGAAGTCGACACCATGGCGCGCTATGCCGCGCGGCTTGCGGAATTCCCCGACCGGACAACGACCGGCTCGGCTTCTGCCGGGTAAGTACGGCGTTGCCGCAGAACAGCTGACGCGCATACACCCCGCGGGAAGTCCCGCGGGGCGCCCTTTGATCCTGCCGCAAGGGCCGGTCAGCGGAGATAGAAGACGAAGCTGCCGTCAGCTGCCCGTTCGGCGCCGACGATGTTGCCGATCTCGACGTTTTCGGCAGTCAGTTGCCGGCGAAGGCTGTGGTTCGACTCGATCGACGCCTGCAGGTCGCGGGCGGACATGGAGGCGGGGCTCACGTCCTTGTATTCCGCAACGAGCGGGTTGCGATGGTCGAGCGACGAAAGCTCGACCACGTTGAACGCGGGGTTCGCCGTGGAACGGAGCGCGTCGTCGACGGCTCGCGGTGTCGCAGCGTGGCTGTAACCGGCTGCGGAAAGGACGGCAAACAGGGTGGCGGAGGCAATCTTGGTAAAGCGGTTCATGACTTTTCTCCTTTGATGAAGTCAGCGGAACGGGAGGGTTTCCGTGGCGCTTACGAACAGAGATATGAGCCGCTTCCAGATCAACTTCCAATCACTAAGCTGTTGAATTCGATTAAACAATCGTAATGGTTGTCGTCATGAAATCGCCTCTTTGGAGGCGTCGTCGGCGCGCCGTGTCGGCGTCGTCGTTTCGCATTTGGGCAAGGTCGATCTAAAAACACTTGCCAATGGCGGGCGGGCATGGTTTGACCGCGGTCTGTTCGGGCCGCGCCCGATTTTCCCCGTTTCCAGGACTATACCCATGCCACAGACGCAATCGGCCCCCCATCTTCTGATCGTAGAAGCCCGTTTCTACGACGATATGTCGGATGCGCTGCTCGACGGCGCCAAGGCGGCGCTCGACGAGGCGGGCGCGACCTATGATGTCGTAACCGTTCCCGGCGCGCTCGAGATTCCCGCGGCGATCGCCATGGCGCTTGACAGCGCCGATGCCGGCGGCACCGAATATGACGGTTTCGTCGCGCTCGGCATGGTCATTCGTGGCGAGACCTACCATTTCGACATCGTGTCCAACGAATCTTCCCGGGCGCTGATGGATCTGGCTGTGTCGGAATCGCTGCCGATCGGCAATGGCATCCTGACCGTTGAGAACGAGGCGCAGGCCTGGACTCGGGCTCGCCGCTCGGAGATGGACAAGGGTGGCTTTGCCGCCCGAGCCGCGCTGACGATGATCGCGCTCAAGCGGAAACTGGGTGGCTGACCGATGGGCAAGGACGAAAAGCAGCAGCCGACGATCAAGGTCGCAAACCAGCGGGGCGCTGCCCGCCTCGCGGCCGTGCAGGCGCTCTACCAGATGGACATCGGCGGCTCCGGCGTGCTCGAAGTCGTCGCCGAATACGAGGCTCATCGGCTGGGGCAGGAGATCGACGGCGACACCTATGTGAAGGCCGATCCCTCGTGGTTCCGCTCGATCGTCTCCGGCGTCGTTCGCGACCAGACCAAGATCGACCCGCTGATCAGCAACGCGCTCCAGGACGACTGGCCGTTGTCGCGCATCGACAGCACCGTCCGCGCGATCCTGCGTGCCGGCACCTTTGAACTCCTCGAGCGCAAGGACGTCCCCGTCGCCGTCATCGCCACGGAATACGTGGAGATCGCCCGCGCCTTCTTTGAAGGGGAGGAGCCGAAGCTCGTCAACGCCGTGCTCGACCGTATCGCCAAGCAGGTTCGTGGGCCGGCCGGAAAGTGAAGAACGGGCGATAGGAGCCGAAATGAGCGCTGTCGAAGCAGACGGGTTGGAAACGCAACTGAGTTCAGCCAAGCGCAACGTCTTCATCCTGACGGCCGCCCAGTCGATTCTCGGCTCGGCCGCACCCTTGAGTTTTTCCGTCGGCGGCCTTGCGGGGTTCCAGCTTCTCGGCGCCGACAAGTCGCTCGCGACGGCTCCGCTCACGGGTTTCAACATCGGCGTCGCCATCGGCGCGATCGTCGTCGCCCTGGCTTCGCGCTTCCTCGGCCGCAGGACGAGCTTCATGTTCGGCGCGCTCATGGGTGCGCTCGGCGGCACCGTTGCGGCTCTCGCGCTGTTCCGCTCCGATTTCTGGCTTTTCGCCTTCGGCCTGCTGCTGATCGGTCTCTCCGGCGGCTTCACCCAGAAGATCCGCTTCGCCGCGGCGGACGCCTCTCCGACCTTCTACAAGGGCAAGGCGATTTCCTGGATCCTCGCGGGCGGCATCGTCTCGGCGATCGTCGGGCCGCAGCTCGCCATCTGGATGAAGGATTACTTCGCCCCGGTCACCTTCGCCGGTGCTTTTACGGCCATGGTGCCGCTGATGTTCGCCGCGATTGGGGTTCTCTCCTTCCTGAACCTGCCGGTCACGAACAGCCGCATCGGCACCGACGGCGCGCCCGCGCGGCCGCTGCGCGAGATCGTGATGACGCAGCGCTTCATCACCGGCATGATCTGCGGCGTCAGTTCCTATGCGCTGATGACCTTCATGATGACCGGAGCTCCGCTCGCCATGGTCGTCGGCTGCGGCTTTTCCTCCGATCTCGCGACGCTCGGCATCCAGTGGCACGTGATCGCGATGTTCGCGCCGAGCTTCTTCACCGGCATGCTGATCTCGCGTTTCGGCACGGAGAAGGTGGTCATCGCAGGCCTTCTGATCCTGATGGCCTGCGCCGTCGTCGCCCATATGGGCGTGGAACTCTGGAACTTCTGGGGCGCGTTGGTCTTGCTCGGTATCGGCTGGAACTTCGGCTTCATCGGCGCGACCGCCATCGTCGCGTCCAGCTATCGTCCGCAGGAGGCCGACAAGGTGCAGGGCTTCCACGACATCATCCTTTTCGGGCTGGTGGCGCTTTCCTCGTTTTCGTCGGGCAAGGTCTTCACCGCTTATGGCTGGTCCTTCATGAACCTCGTCATCTGGCCGGTCACCATCGTCTGCCTGGTTCTGGTGCTGCTGCAGATGCGGGCTGCACGCGCAAGGGCCTGAAAAAACCGCGACATTTCGCCTGTTTCCATCGCGTCGGCCGAAAAATGCGGCTCTTGACGCCATTCGATCCTCCACGCAATCTCGCGTCCGGGCCGATCAGCTTCTGAGGAGGGGCTTGAGTCCGGCGAAGGGACCGCGCGGCGCGACAGTGCGTCCGGGCGAAATTGGAGGTATTGCGAATGACAGTACTTGTGGGCGTTATTCTATGCGGATTGCTCTCGGTCGCCTATGCGATCTGGGCGACCCGCTCGGTGCTTGCCGCCGACCAGGGCAACTCGCGTATGCAGGAAATTGCGGGCTTCATCCGAGAGGGGGCACAGGCCTATCTCGCGCGTCAGTACATGACGATCGCCATGGTGGGGGCCGTGGTGTTCGTCGGCACTTGGCTTCTGCTTTCGGGAAGCGCCGCAGTCGGCTTCCTCATCGGCGCGGTCCTTTCGGGCGCCGCGGGCTTCATCGGCATGCACGTGTCGGTGCGCGCCAACGTCCGCACCGCCCAGGCTGCCTCGGGCAGCCTTTCGGCAGGCCTCGACATCGCCTTCAAGTCGGGTGCGATCACCGGCATGCTGGTCGCCGGCCTCGCGCTTCTCGGCGTCTCCATCTATTTCTACGTCCTGACGGCGGTGTTCGGCCATGAACCGGGCTCCCGCGAGGTCATCGACTCGCTCGTCGCTCTCGGCTTCGGCGCCTCGCTTATCTCCATCTTCGCCCGTCTCGGCGGCGGCATTTTCACCAAGGGTGCGGACGTCGGCGGCGACCTCGTCGGCAAGGTGGAAGCCGGCATTCCGGAGGACGACCCGCGCAATCCGGCGACGATCGCCGACAACGTCGGCGACAATGTCGGCGACTGCGCCGGCATGGCCGCCGACCTCTTCGAGACCTACGCTGTCTCCGTCGTCGCGACCATGGTGCTCGCGGCGATCTTCTTCGCAGGCACTCCGGCGCTCGAAACGGCGATGATCTATCCGCTCGCAATCTGCGGCGCTTGCATCATCACCTCGATCGTCGGCACCTTCTTCGTCAAGCTCGGAGCCAACGGCTCCATCATGGGCGCCCTTTACAAGGGACTGATCGTCACCGGGCTCCTCTCGCTCCTCGGGCTCGGCGCCGCGACGTCGCTCACCATCGGCTGGGGTACGATCGGCACGGTCGCAGGTGCCGACGTTACCGGGTGGAATCTCTTCTTCTGCGGCATTCTCGGTCTTGTCGTCACGGCTCTGATCGTGGTGATTACCGAATACTACACCGGCACGAACAAGCGTCCGGTGAACTCGATCGCCCAGGCCTCCGTCACCGGTCACGGCACCAACGTCATCCAGGGGCTCGCCGTCTCGCTCGAGTCGACGGCCCTTCCGGCGATCGTCATCGTCGGCGGCATTATTTCGACCTACCAGCTCGCCGGCCTGTTTGGAACCGCGATCGCGGTGACGACCATGCTCGGTCTCGCCGGCATGATCGTCGCGCTCGACGCCTTCGGGCCGGTCACCGACAATGCCGGCGGTATCGCCGAGATGGCGGGCCTGCCGTCCGAAGTGCGCAAGTCCACCGACGCGCTCGATGCGGTCGGCAACACCACCAAGGCGGTGACCAAGGGCTATGCGATCGGATCGGCCGGCCTCGGTGCGCTGGTGCTCTTTGCGGCCTATTCGAACGACCTGCAGTTCTTCGCGACCAACAGCGACCGTTATCCGTATTTTGCGGGCATCGGTGACATCTCGTTCAGCCTGTCGAACCCCTACGTCGTCGCCGGCCTGATCTTCGGCGGTCTCATTCCCTATCTCTTCGGAGGCATCGCCATGACCGCCGTCGGCCGCGCCGCCGGTTCGATCGTCGAGGAGGTCCGCCGGCAGTTCCGCGAGAATGCCGGCATCATGCAGGGCACGGTGAAGCCGGATTACGGCCGCGCCGTCGACTTGCTGACCAAGGCGGCGATCCGGGAGATGATCGTGCCGTCGCTGCTGCCGGTTCTGGCGCCGCTCGTCGTCTATTTCGGCGTGCTGCTGATCTCCGGCTCGAAGGCCTCGGCCTTCGCGGCTCTCGGCGCCTCGCTGCTCGGCGTGATCGTCAACGGCCTCTTCGTCGCGATTTCCATGACCTCCGGCGGCGGTGCATGGGACAACGCCAAGAAGAGCTTCGAGGACGGCTTCATCGACAAGGACGGGGTCAAGCACCTGAAAGGCTCGGACGCCCACAAGGCTTCCGTCACCGGTGACACCGTCGGCGATCCCTACAAGGATACGGCAGGCCCGGCCGTGAACCCGGCGATCAAGATCACCAACATCGTGGCCCTGCTGCTGCTGGCGATGCTCGCCGCCTGATCGAGGCGACGAAGCAAAAGACAAGAAAGAACCCGCGGAAAGCGATTTCCGCGGGTTTTCGTTTGTGTCCGTTCCGGAGCCGGCCGACGCCCGGTCGGGCGCCGGCGCGTGCCGGATCAGAGATTGTTGAACAGGTTCTTGACGGAGTTGGCCGCGCCGCCACCGCCCGACAGGATCTGCTGCAGGAAGGTGAGGTCCTTGCCGCCCGTCGGCGTGGTGCGGGATATGGTGTCGAAGACCTTCCCGTCCTTGAGCGTGTAGTTGGCGCGCCGGCTGACGACACCGTCCTTGTCGAAATAGATCGCGAGCACCTGCTGGTCGACCAGCTTCGGCTTCATGAAGGCGACCGAACGGGTGCGCTTCTGCGAGATGTAGTAGAAGACTTCCGCATCGAAGGTCGCGGTCGTCGAAGGCGTGCCGAGCGACAGGAGAACCTGTTCGCGGCTCGAACCCTCGGGAACCAGGTCGAGAGCGGCCTGGTCGACGATGTAGCCGTTATGGAAGACTTCGGAGGTCTTGCAGCCGGAGAGACCGCCCACTGCGACGGCGAGGGCGAGGGCGGCGCCGAGAAATCGCCTGTCCGATCTGATGTAACGCATTTCCAACCACACGTCTCCCAATGACTTTTCCGTTGGAGCGCCGGGGCGCCCGCGAACCTGTTGCGCTATCATTGTGGCCTTTCCGGGGAAGACCGGAGGCACAACGAAGCTCTTCGCTTCGGCTCGTCCGGCGCATGACATGCACGGCAGGCGGCGCAAAACGGCATTGCAATTCGCGTCTGCTTCGGTAAACCAGCTTTCGCAATCATGCAACACGACCATGGGCCGGCGCGGATGTTCCCGCGGCCCTTTTTGGCAGAATCGATGCTATTCGGATTTTTCCGGCAGAAAAAGCACAACCGGCAGATCATGGAACGGCAATATGCGGCGCTCACTGCGGCGGCGCGTACACCGTATTTCTATAGCGACCTCTCGGTTCCCGACACGGTGATGGGCCGTTTCGAGATGCTTTCGATCGTGCTGATTCTGTTCTTCAGGCGCACGGCGAAGTCGGCACGCAGCGGCCAGGAGCTCGCCCAGGAGATCATCGACGCCTTCTTCCAGGATGTCGATCATTCCATCCGCGAACTCGGTGTGGGCGATCCCGGCGTGCCGAAGCGGATGAAGAAGCTCGCCGGCCGGTTCTACGGTCGCGCCGAATCCTATGGTGCCGCGCTCGACAAAGGTGACCACCAGCTGTTGGCGCAGGCGCTCGCGCGCAATATATATCCCGAAAGGGGCGATGACGCCCCCGACATGCAAGGACTGGCCCGCTGGATGATCGAGGAGGAAGCGCACCTGCGCGACGTTCCCGAAGAGAGCGTGGAAACCGGGTCCGTTACAATGGCCGTTCCCGGAGGGCCGCGACTGCAATGAGTTCACATCACAAGCACGCCGGCGACGCGGCCTTCTCCTATCTGGTGAAGGTCGGCCATGTCTCGGCGAATCCCGTCCAGGTCCATGTCGAGGCCGACGAGCGTGAGCGCCGTGCGCTGGCCGCGCTCTGGAACGTGGAAGCGGTCGAGAGCCTCGGCGCCGATCTGCAGATCGCGCGCTGGAAGAAGGACGGCATCCGCATCAAGGGCCGGGTGAAGGCCGAGCTGGTGCAGGCCTGCGTCGTCACGCTCGAACCGGTGGTCTCGCAGATTGACCAGGAGATCGACCAGGTCTTCGTGCCGGAGGGATCGCGCCTGTCCCGCATACTGACGAATGAAGCGGGCGAGATGATTCTCGATCCCGAAGGCCCCGACATGCCGGAAACCTTCACCGGCGATTCGATCGATGCGGGCGCACTGGTCGCCGAGTTCACGGCCCTTGCCATCGATCCCTATCCGCGCAAGGCCGGCGCCGCCTTCGACGGCCATGTCGAGGACAGCGGGGAGGGCGATCGCAAGCCGTCGCCGTTCGCCGTCCTGAAGGACTGGAAGAAGGAATAATCGCGGTTCGCAAACGGAAACGGTCGGCACAAATCGGTTGTGCGGGACCGCAAAAACGGTATTTTGGCCGAAATTTCGCCGGGCAGCGAAAGGAAGGATCAGACGAGAGTGATCAGAATTTCCCTTGATTTGATGGGAGGCGACTTCGGCCCTGAGGTTGTCATTCCCGGCGCCGCCAAGGCGCTGGAACGTCATCCGAGCGTCAGCTTTGTCATGTTTGGCCAGCAGGAGAAATGCGCGCCGATCCTCGCGCAGTATCCGGCGCTGAGGGAAAAGTCGGTCTTCCATCACTGCGAGATCGCCGTCGGCATGGACGAGAAACCGAGCCAGGCACTTCGCCGCGGCCGCTACAAGTCCTCCATGTGGAAGGCGATCGAGGCCGTGAAGGCGAAGGAAGCCGATGTCGCGGTCTCCGCCGGCAATACCGGCGCGCTGATGGCCATGTCGCTCTTCTGTCTTCGCACCATGGCCAATATCGAGCGTCCGGCGCTCGCCGGCATCTGGCCGACCCTCAAGGGCGAGAGCATCGTGCTCGACGTCGGCGCCACCATCGGCGCCGATGCGCAGCAGCTTCTCGACTTCGCCGTCATGGGCGGGGCGATGGCGCGCGCGCTCTTCGAGATCGAGCGCCCGATGGTCGGCCTGCTGAACGTCGGCGTCGAGGAGGTCAAGGGCCAGGAAGAGGTCAAGGAAGCCGGCCGGCTGATCCGTGAGGCTGGCCTCGACACGATCAACTATTACGGCTTCGTCGAAGGCGACGATCTCGGCCGCGGAACGGTCGACGTCGTAGTGACGGAAGGCTTCACCGGCAACGTCGCGCTGAAGACCGCCGAGGGTACCGCGCGGCAGATCGCCGAGTACCTGCGCGCGGCAATGTCGCGCACCCTGCTCGCCCGGCTCGGCTACCTCCTCGCCAAGGAAGCCTTCGACCGGCTGCGCGAGAAGATGGACCCGCGCAAGGTGAACGGCGCGGTCTTCCTCGGCCTTAACGGGATCGTGATCAAGAGCCATGGCGGCACCGATGCCGAGGGCTTTGCAGCTGCGATCGACGTCGGCTATGACATGGCCCGCAACGGCCTGACACAGAAGATTGAAAACGACTTGAAAGAGTATCATGCACGGCACTCCTCCAGTGCAGGGCCCGAAGCAGCATGATCGGTGGAGTTTGAGAGCATGATCCGTTCTGTCGTTCGCGGTTTCGGGGCAGCGCTCCCGAAGCGAGTGATGCCCAATCGCGAGTTGGAAGACATCGTAGAGACCTCTGACGAGTGGATCGTGCAGCGCACGGGCATTCGTCAGCGCTATGTCGCGGGTGAGGGGGAGACGACTGCGTCCCTCGGCGCCGATGCGGCGCGTGCTGCGCTTGAAAATGCCGGCATGACTGCCGACAGCATCGACCTCATCATCTGTGCGACCTCAACGCCGGACAATACCTTCCCGGCGACCGCGGTCGACATCCAGAACCGTCTCGGCATCCATCACGGCTTCGCCTTCGACATGCAGGCGGTCTGCAGCGGCTTCGTCTATGCGATGGCGACCGCCGATCTCTACATTCGCGGCGGGCTGGCCAAGCGCGTGCTCGTCATCGGCGCGGAGACCTTCTCGCGCATCCTCGACTGGAAGGACCGCACGACCTGCGTTCTCTTCGGCGACGGCGCCGGCGCGCTGGTGCTCGAGGCGGACGAGGGCAACGGCACCAATGCCGATCGCGGCGTGCTCGCCGCGCAGCTGCGCTCCGACGGCGTTCACAAGGAAAAGCTCTATGTCGACGGCGGGCCGTCGACCACCGGAACGGTCGGCCATCTGCGCATGGAAGGCCGCGAGGTCTTCAAGCATGCCGTCGGCATGATCACCGACGTCATCGAGGCGGTCTTCGAGGCGAGCGGGACGACCTCCGACGACATCGACTGGATGGTTCCGCACCAGGCCAACCGGCGCATCATCGACGCGTCGGCCAAAAAGCTCGGCATCCCGATCGAAAAGGTCGTCGTCACCGTCGATCTGCACGGCAATACCTCTGCCGCGTCCATTCCGCTCGCGCTCGCCACAGCCGCCGGCGACGGTCGCATCAAGAAGGGCGATCTCGTCCTGCTGGAGGCGATGGGCGGCGGCTTTACCTGGGGTGCCGTGCTCGTCCGCTGGTAATAGCGGCGACCAAAAATCGGATGTCGAACAAGAGCTTGACCGTCAAGCTCTTCGGCAATACTGTCATCGCGATTTGAGAAAATGACTGTTTCAGGCGGGCGGATCACATGGCTGGGAAGACAGTTACCCGAGCGGATTTGGCAGAGTCGGTTTTCCGTAAGGTGGGTTTGTCCCGTACCGAGTCGGCTGAACTGGTCGAGACGATCATCGATGAGATCTGCAACGCCATCGTTCGCGGCGAAACCGTGAAGCTGTCGTCGTTCGCCACCTTCCAGGTGCGCAGCAAGAACGAGCGCATCGGCCGCAATCCGAAGACGGGCGAGGAAGTGCCGATCTCGCCCCGGCGGGTGATGACCTTCAAGGCGTCGAACGTGCTGAAGCAGCGCATCCTGCGCTCACATCTTTCCCGCAAGGCCAAGCAGAAGCCGCAGAACCCGGCCTCCTGATGCCGATTGCGGTGGACCGCGGGGACGCCGCGCTCTCCGGATACTTGAAATCTCCTCGATAAACCGTTGAAATGCTCCGAATCATGACCCGGGGTTGTTGCCGCACGGGCCGCTTCAAGGACGGGAGCTGAATCTTGGACAAGAGCCCGGATGCATTTCGCACCATCAGCGAGGTCGCCGACGATCTCGACCTGCCGCAGCACGTCCTGCGTTTCTGGGAGACGCGCTTTCCGCAGATCAAGCCGATGAAGCGGGGAGGCGGGCGGCGCTACTACCGGCCCGACGACATCGAGCTTCTCAAGGGCATCCGCCATCTGCTCTACGATCAGGGCTACACCATCAAGGGTGTCCAGAAGCTCCTGAAGACCAACGGCAACAAGTTCGTCATGGCGGTCGCGAGCGGTGACGTTGCGGCGATGGAGGCACTCGTGGCCGCGAGCAGCGGCAAGCAGGAAGAACCACGCCTTGTCGGGCCGGAGGAGGACCAGATCGTCGGTCGTCCGAAAGCGCGCAGCACCGGGCGCTTCTTCGGCTTCGGCGGCAGCGGAGACGACGCGCCGGAGGTAACGAACGGCAAGGGATCGGTCGGCAAGGAAGATCGCGCCCTGCTGCAGGAGGCGCTCTTCGACCTGCTGGAATGCAAGCGCCTGCTCGACCAGGTGCGCTGACCCATTCTTGTCGGCAAATCCTTTTTGGCGTACTTTTTCCCTTGCACAGCCGTGACCTAGCCATTAAGGAGAACGTGCTTTGCAAGAAGCTGGTCGGGGCGTAGCGCAGCCCGGTAGCGCACTTGACTGGGGGTCAAGGGGTCGCTGGTTCAAGTCCAGTCGCCCCGACCATTTAAATACTTGATATCCCAGCATAATTCCTAGAAAAACAAGCAAGCCGCGACGCTTGGCGGAGCCGCGGAAAAGCGTTTTCGGCAGCCGTTCGGCGGCGATCTGAGCCCTTGATGGCCGATCGGTTGACGGTGGACGAGCGGTGCCGTCAGCCGTCGTTGCTGGCGTTGAGCTTTTCCGGCGGCATGCCTTCGTCGCCGGGTTCGCGTTTCGTCAGCCTAACCCCTTCGCCGCCGATCGCGCAGTCGCCGTCGGCGAGGAAGGTGACGCCGAGGCGTTGGAGTGCGCCATGAAATGCCTCGAGGGCCGCTGCATCGACGGCCTGGCCCGGGACTTGTGATTCGCATTGCAGGATGACGAAAGCGGAGACACCGCTTTCCGCCGACAGCTCATCGACACTGATACCGAGAAGCGCCCTTGCGGCGCGGACTTGTGCAGGCGAGATCGTGTTCGTCATCATGATGCAGTATATGCTCCCGCGTTCTCCAAAATCAAACCGGCAGGTCGCGCGATGAGTTCCCGGTAGACCGACAGGGTCCGGTTTACCATCACGTCCAGCCCGTAGCGGCCGGCGCGGCCCTGTGCATTCGCGGTCAACCGCGCGAGCGTGGACGCATCGCCGAGCGATGTCATGGCCGCGGCCAGTTCCGTCGGGTCGTCGTCATTGCCGACGAGGATTCCGTTGACGCCGTCCTCGAGCACCGTCGTCACGCCGCCGACCTCCGTGAGGATCAGCGGTTTGCCTGCTGTCGCCGCCTCCAGCATGACGTAGGACATCGCCTCGTAGCGGCTCGGCATCACGAGCGCGTCGAAGGCCTGGATCGCTTCGTTTCCGGGAAGCTCGGAGGTGAGGCGGATGCGATCGGAAAAGCCCGACGCGACGATCTGCCGGCGCAGCTCCGCGTCCATTTCGCCGGAACCGATCATCAGCAGGAATGCCTTGGGCACCAGTGCGGCGATGCGGGCGAAGGCCGCGACCAGCCGTTCCGGCGCCTTTTGCGGCTGCAGTCGGCCGACGAAGCCGAAGACCACGGTATCCTCGGAAATCCCCCAGCCGGCGCGAAGCGCGCCGCGACGGTCCGACGGGATCGGTGCGACGCCGTTGACGACGACGCGCAGCTTGTCGGGCGGGATGCCGAGCGAGATCGCGTGATCGTACTCGCTGTTCGAAACACAGATGACGCGGTCGCTGAGATGGCGGCCGAGAAAGCGTTCGACGGCGCCATAGACGAGCCGGCCCTTGCCGCCCAGCGTCGGGTCCATGGTGCGGAAGGCATGCGGCGTGTAGACCCGCGGCGTGTGGCGTCCGGGCAGCCTCAACCGGGTGAGGGCGCCCGCCTTCGAACTGTGGCCGTGAATGATGTCGAAGGGACCCTCGCGGCCGATGACCTCCCGCAGGCGCCACCAGGCGACCGCGTCCCAGGGGCCGACGGCGCGCTGCATCGGAAGGGCGATGACCCGGTGAAGGTTGCGGGAGAGGAGGTCCTCGACGAAGCGGGGCTCCGCGCGTACCGGCGAATAGACGGCGGTCACTGCGTGGCCGCGGGTGGCGAGGCCGCCGCAGAGATCGATGAAATGGCGGCCCGATCCGCCGCCGCTCGGCTCCAGCACCTGCAGCAGGGAGAGGGGAGCGTTCGCCGGGTTGTGTTTGGGGCTCACAGCATCCGCCTTCCGAGGCTCCTCTGGTGGCGCCGCTCGAGTGCTCCGCATCCCCAGACGATGCCGAGCAGCAGGTAGAAATGGCGCCAGTGATCGATGTCGATGACGTTGCCGATCGCCGCATGGCCGATGATGGTGATCCAAGCGATCATGAGATAGGGCTGCCAGGGGCGATCGCGCAGCAGGAAGCGGAAGCCGATCCGCAACGTCCAGATCATGAGGAAGACGAAGCTGACGAAGCCGAGCCAACCGTAGCTCGTCAGTGTCTTCAGCCAGATATTGTGCTCGTCCTCCGGAAAGATCGTGCTGAAGACCATCGGCCCGATGCCGAGCGGCCGCTCCATGGACATCAGGAAGCCGAGGCGATGGCGCTCGAAGCGGCCGAGATGGCCGCTGTCGTATTCCTGGATGCCGGTGCGGCTGAGGAAGAGGTCACGGACCTGCTCCACCTGAAGCGCGATCGCAAGGGCGAGCACCAGAACGACGACAGCCGCGAGCGTCAGGACCAGGATCTTCAGGCGGAATGCGCCGGTGCGCTCCTTGAGGAGCAGGATGAAGACCAGGGCGACGGCGGAGAAGAGGAAGAGGGCCCAGGCGGCACGGGAGAAGGACAGGAACACGCCGAGTGCGACCACCAGCAGGCCGGCGACCTTGAAGGGCGCGTCGATGAGACGGCCGGTCAGAAGACCGTGGATCAGGTAGAGCGAGGGGGCGATCAGGAACGGACCGAAGACGTTCGGGTCCTGGAAGGCGCCCATGGCGCGGTCGTAGCGGGTGAAGACCTCGGCACCCGGAAAGGCGTGGAAATAGCCGAGGATGCCGAGCATCGACGTGACGATCGCCGCGACCACCCAGGCATCGAAGATCAACTTGAGCCGCCGCGCGTCGTCCTCGATGGCGGCGGCATAGAAGACGGCGGTGAGGGCGAGAAAGGTCGAAACGGCGAGGTACATGGGACCGTCGCCGAGGTCCTGCATGACCGTCAACGAGAGGATGCCGCCGACGTTGAAGACGAGGAGCAGCGCGAGCAGCGGCGCGGTTCCGCGCGAGATCTTCAGGCCGAAGAGGAACCAGAGGGCGATCTGACCGACCATCCACAGTTCATACGGCGCCGGTTCGGAGATGACGAAGCCCGAGAGGAACACGCCGACGGCGAGGCTTGCCGCTCCGATCAGCGACACGATCGCTGCGGATGACGGCGCGCTCCGGCCGGAAAGGACGTGGTTCGCACTCAATAGGCGTTCTCCGTGTTGAGAAGCCGGAAGGGTGTGAGGAACAGGATCTTCAGGTCGAAAAGCAGCGACCAGTTCTCGATGTAATAGAGATCATAGGCGGTGCGCAGCTTGATCTTCTCGTCAGTGTCGACCTCGCCGCGCAGGCCGTTGATCTGCGCCCATCCGGTGACGCCGGGTTTGACGCGATGACGGGCGAAATAGCCTTCGACGATCTCGGAATACTTGCGGTCGTGGGTCTGTGCGAGCACCGCGTGCGGGCGCGGTCCGACGAGCGAAAGATCGCCGCGCAGGGCGTTGAAGAACTGCGGCAGCTCGTCGATCGAGGACTTGCGCAAGAAACGACCGACCGGCGTCACCCGCGGGTCGTTCTTGGTGACCGCGCGCTTGGCGGTCGGATCGCTCATTTCCGTGTACATGGACCGGAACTTCAGGACCCGGATGATCTCGTTGTTGAAGCCGTGCCGCTCCTGCACGAAGAAGACCGGCCCCTTGGACGTGGCCTTGATCGCGACGGCGGCGGCGATCATCACCGGCCAGAGGACGGCGAGTGCGAGCAGGCTGAAGACGATGTCGAAGATGCGCTTGGCGACCGAATCCCAGTCGCGGATCGGCTTGTCCAGGATGTCGAGCATCGGAACCGCGCCGACATGCGAATAGGCGCGCGGGCGGAAGCGCAGGCTGTTCGAATGGGCGGCGAGGCGGATGTCGACCGGCAGCACCCAGAGTTTGCGCAGGAGATGCAGGATACGTTCCTCGGCGCTGAGCGGCAGGGCGATGATCAGCATGTCGATCCGGGCGAGGCGGGCGAATTCGACGAGTTCGGCAAAGGTGCCGAGTTTCGGATAGCCTGCGACCACCGTCGGCGACCGGGCGGTGCCGCGATCGTCGAAGATGCCGCAGATGCGGATGTCGTTGTCCGGCTGCATCTCGAGCGCGCGGATCAGGTCCTTGGCCGGCTGGCCGCCGCCGACGATGACCGCGCGACGTTCCATCACGCCGTTGCGTGCCCAGCGGCGTATCTGGAAGCCGAACAGCACGCGCTCCAACAGCAGGAAGGCGCTACCGATCCCGAACCAGACGGTCAGCCAGCCGCGGGACGCGAGCGCATGATCACCTGCGAGGAACAGGACGAGAGCCGCGAGGACCGCCGCCGCCATCCAGGATCCCCAGATGCGCGGCACGGATCGCAGAGGCGCCCTGAGCGCGGGCACCTGGTAGCAGTCGGTGATCTGCATCATCAGGATGGTCGCGCCGGAGGCGAGAACCGCAACGGCGAGGTCGACCCAAAGGGCGGGCGATGAGGCATCCGCAAGGAAATAGAAGGCACCCAAGCCGAGCGCCAGGAGACTGAGGAACTCGAAGAGCCTCATCTGTCCGATGATGATTGCGGGAGAATAATTGCCTTCGCTCAAGTGGTCGGCGACCTGCCTCGCAAGAGCGTTGATCTTGCCACCCTCTTGCGGGGGGCTGGTGGCGTCGCCGCCACTGCCCTGCGTGATCTTGCGGCGCAGTCTATCGATGTCGAATTGCTCGTGCTTTTCCATCTGATTCATCGCCGGATTGCCCCCCCGTCGACGTCATTCTGACAGGAAGGTCCTAAGAATCCTTTAGGGGCTCGCGCACTGTCCCGTTCCGGTACGTTCCAAGGCGCTGTCGCTGTGGCAGTCTAGCCCCACAGCGAGAGGGAAATTTGACTCCGATCAACGAACCATGACACGGATCATGTCTGACATGACTTGCTCGAGCGACAGGACGAAGAGAAAGTGGCGGCCATGGATAAGAAGCACGCGTTCAACATCGGCTATTTCCTGTTTGTCTTCACGCTCCTTCTGGCGTTCCAGGCCTGGCTCGGTTACCGGGACTATGCGCAGCTCTCCTATAGCGAAATGATGCAGATGGCCCAGGACGGCCGGATCGCTTCGGTGACGCTGACGGAGACGAGGATCGAAGGAGAGTTCAAGGAGCCGCAGAACAACAAGAAGTACTTCATCGCCAACCGTGTCGATCCGCAACTTGCGGCAGTCTTCGAAAAAGCGGGCGTCAAGGTTTCCGGGGCGACGGACAGCAACTGGCTGACGACGCTGCTCTCCTGGATCCTCCCCGTCGTCGTCTTTTTCACGCTCTGGTCGTTCTTCTTTCGCGGCATCGCCGAGCGGCAGGGCATGGGCGGGCTCATCAACATCGGCAAGTCGCGGGCGAAAATCTATCTGGAACGCAAGACTGGCGTCACCTTCGATGACGTCGCAGGCATCGACGAGGCCGAAGCCGAACTCCAGGAAATCGTTTCGTTCCTCAAGGACAAGGACCGCTACGGACGGCTCGGCGCGCGCATCCCGAAGGGTATTCTCCTGGTCGGGCCGCCCGGCACCGGCAAGACGCTGATGGCGCGCGCAGTCGCGGGCGAGGCGGGCGTTCCGTTCTTCTCGATCTCCGGTTCGGAATTCGTCGAAATGTTCGTCGGCGTCGGCGCGGCGCGCGTGCGCGATCTCTTTGAGCAGGCCCGTGCCGCCGCCCCGTGCATCATCTTCATCGATGAGCTCGATGCGCTGGGGCGGGCGCGCAACTCCTTCGGCGGCTTCGGGGGCAACGACGAGAAGGAGCAGACGCTGAACCAGTTGCTCGCCGAGCTCGACGGCTTCGACCCACGCGTCGGCATCGTCCTGCTTGCGGCGACGAACCGGCCCGAAATCCTCGATCCGGCGCTGATGCGCGCCGGCCGTTTCGACCGTCAGGTGGTGATCGACCGCCCGGACAGGAAGGGCCGCGAGGCAATCCTCAAGGTTCACATGAAGGGCGTCCTGATCGACCAGAACGTCAATGTCGACGATATCGCCGGCCTGACGCCGGGTTTCACCGGCGCCGATCTCGCCAATCTCATCAACGAGGCGGCGATCGTCGCCACACGCCGCGGTGCGACCAAGGTCGCCATGGAGGACTTCGTGGCCGCCGTCGAGCGGCTCATCGCCGGCTCGGAGCGCCGCAGCCGCATCCTGAACCCCGAGGAGCGCGAGCGCGTCGCCTATCACGAGATGGGCCATGCGCTGGTCGCCGCCTCGCTCAAGCGCGCCGACCCGGTACAGAAGGTGTCGATCATTCCACGGTCGATCGGCGCTCTCGGCTACACGCTGCAGCGGCCGACCGAGGATCGCTTCCTGATCACCACCGGCGAACTCAAGGAGCGCATGGTGGCGTTGCTCGCGGGCCGCGCGGCGGAAGACCTGATTTTCGGCGAGATATCGACAGGGGCGGCCGACGACCTCGCCAAGGTGACCGACATCGCCCGCGAGATCGTCACCCGTTTCGGGATGGACGAATCGGTCGGACAGGCCGTGCTGGAGCCGCAACGAATGCAGTGGCTGGACGACAATCAATTCCGCATGCGGCCCAAGGATTATTCTGAGGCAACCGCGCGTGAGATCGACCTTGCCATCCGCACGATGATCGAGAAGGCCTATGCCGAGGCGAAACGCATTCTCGAAGCGAGGATCGACCGGTTGCGCGAGGGCGCGACGCTGCTGCTCGAGAAGGAGACCCTGACGCCGGATGATTACCCGCCGCTCGTCAAGGAGGTCGTTCCCGCAAAAGCCGGGAGCTGAGGCGGACTCCGTTCAGATCGCCGAAAGCTGCTCGCGGTAGAACGCGAGCATCTTCTCGGCCATGACGGAGGCGGAAAATTTCGCCTTGAATGCGACAGGGTCGGGCATCACGGTTTTCGCCCATCCGGGTGTGGTGAGCGCCTTCGCCATCACGCGTGCGAGATCGGCTGCGTCGCCGCACTCGGCCAGCGCCGCGCTTTCGGCACCGAGAACTTCCGGGATGCCACCCACGCGCGAGGCGATGAGCGTCTTTCCGGCGGCCAGCGTCTCGAGCACGATATAGGGCATCGATTCCGCCCGCGAAGGCACCACGACCAGATCCGAAGTCGCAAAGGCATCCTTGATCGGCATGGCCGGCAGGAGGCCGACGCGACGTCCGAGCCCCCGCTGCACCAGCGTCGTTTCGTACTTGTCCCGATCCGGCCCGTCGCCGATGACGAGGGCGGAGAGCGGGCGTCCGACCAGCCGCTCCGTGCGGGCGAAGGCGTCGATGAAGATGTCGGGCCCTTTCAGGTCGCGCAGCATGCCGACATAGATGCAGTCGACGCTGTCGGAGCGGGTCGGGATCTGCTCGAAATCGGTGTCGCTGATCCCGTTGTGAATCGTTTGCCAGTCGCAGCGAGGCTTGCCGACCTTCTTCTCGTAGGTCCGGTGTTCGAAGTCGCAGACGAAGACCAGCGCATCGCCGAAGCGCTCGAGCAGCCGTTCGAGAGCGAAGATGCCCCGCCCGGAGAAGGTCGCCTGCTCGTAGTGAAGGCTCCCGCCGTGGGGGGTATAGAAGCGGGCGACGCGATACCTTCGGACCCGCAGGGCTGAGCCGACGATGCGGACCAGGGCGCCGCCTTTGGCGCCGTGGCCGTGCAGAACGTCAGGCTGCAAGCTCTTTATTTCTTTGTAGCTGTTGCGGACGGTGGCGAGGTCGCCGAAGCCGACCGAACGGCGGATGGGAATGCGTGTAAGGCCGAGAGCGAGGAACGGCCGGATCTGTTCGAAAAGCCGCTCCTCGTGCTCGCTGCCGGTCAGGCTGTCGCAGACGATGCCGACCTGATGGCCGGCGCGGCTGTGCTGTTCGGCGAGATCACGCACGTGGCGGAAGATTCCGCCCACGGGTGATCGAAAGCAGTGGACGATGCGGAGCGGCGGACCTTTCTGCATGGATCAGAAGAGCCGTTCTCGCACATAGACGGTGTCGCCCGCGAGGATAGGATCGGTGATCGGCACGCGGCCGGTCATGATCTCGCCGTTGACGTTGCGCGTGACATCGACATCTCTCTGGTTCGCTCTGGCCGTGAAGCCTCCGGCGACGGCGACGGCATTCTGAACCGTCATGCCCGGTACGTAGGAGTATTGGCCCGGCTGTCCGACCTCGCCCATGATGAAGATGGACCGGTAGCGGTCGATCTCGATGCTGACGTCGGGATCGCGCAGGTAACCCTGGCGGAGCTTCTGGGCGATCGTGCCTTCGAGCTGGGCGAGGGTTGAGCCGCGGGCGGCGACCTGTCCGATGAGGGGGAAGGCGATGTAGCCCGCCTGGTCGATGGTATAGGTGTTGGTGAGGTTATCCTGCTCGAAGACCGTTATTCTCAGACGGTCGCCGCTGCCGAGCCGATAGGCTCCGATCGTCGATTCATGGAAGGCCTTCGGCGCAGGCTGATAGCTGCTGCAGCCCGCAAGCGCCGCCAACGTCATCGCGACGACGAAATACATGATCCGCTTTATGACAGCCACTTCCATTGCGCTGTTTGCGCTCCCGAGTCGATACCTCTGAACTTGTCCTGTTATCCTTCGGTTAGGGTTAATGGCGGGTAAAGAAGCCGTGGCAGAAAGAGGCCCGGGCCAAAGCTGAGGCCGGCGGGTTAACCCTTGCGTTACCATAGTCGTTTACGTTTGGCCGAAATCCGGACCGGGAGTGCAGTATGTCGAGCGTAGGCAACAGTCGTCAGGACGAGGATGTCGATCTGGCCCAGTTGTTCCGTGCCGTCTGGCAGCGGAAGGGGCGGATATTTGCCGCGACGGCGCTCGCCGCGGGCCTCGCATTCGTCGGCGCGAACGCCATCTCTCCGCGATATCAGGCCGAGACGCGCATCCTCATCGAGGCGCGGGAACCGAACTTCATGGGGCAGGGCGCCAACAGCGCCGACCTGCAACCGCTTCTCGACGAGCTGAATATCGCAAGCCAGGTGCAGATGCTGCGCTCGGTCGACCTCATCAAGCAGGTCGCGCGCGACCTGAAGCTCTACGAACGCGAGGAGTTCGACCCGGTGGCCAGTCCCTCGGCCATGGACGAACTCCTGATCCTGCTGGGATTGAAGAAAAATCCGCTGGAACGCGCGCCGGAGGACCGTGTCGTCGACACATTCCTCGAAAAACTCTCCGTCTACCAGGTCGAGCGTTCGCGCGTGATCGCCGTCGCCTTCACCTCCAAGGACCCCGAGCTCGCGGCGGCGATCCCGAACGCGATGGTCGATGTGTACCTGTCCCTGCAGCGCGGCGCCAAACTCGACTCGAATTCGCAGGCCGCCCGCTGGCTCGAACCCGAGATCGCCAACCTTCGCGAGAAGGTGAAGGAGGCGGAGCAGAAGGTCGCGGACTATCGTGCCGCCCATGACATCGTGCAGACGTCCGACACCGAGACCTTTTCGGGTCAGCAGTTGAACGACATTTCGGCCGAACTCGCGCGCGTCCGCAGCGAAATGGCCGACGCGGAGGCCAAGGCCGAAAACGTGCGCGCGGCACTCGCCGCAGGTCGCCCCGCCGACATGATCGACGCGGTTGCCAGCAACGCGACGATCCTGCGGCTCAAGGAAAGCGAGGCCGGCGTCCGCGCGCAGATCTCCGAGCTTTCGATCACGTTGCTCGACGGCCATCCACGGATCAAGGCGCTGCGGGCGCAGCTCGCCGGCATCCGCCAGCAGATCGCCAACGAGGCGGCGAACGTCGCGGCAAGCCTTGAAAACGACGCAGGCGTTGCCCGGCTGCGCGAGAAGCAGCTCGTCGCCAAGCTCAACATGCTGAAGGCCGACTACGCCCAGGCCGATTCGAACGAGGTCGGGCTTCGCGAGCTCGAACGCGAGGCGGCCGCGCAGCGGCAGCTTCTCGAAACTTACCTCTCGCGCTACCGCGAGGCGACCACCCGTCTGGAAAGCGCGGCGAGCCCTGCGGATGCGCGTGTGATCTCGAAGGCGAGCGAGCCGATCGAACCCGACTTCCCGAAGGTCATCCCGATCACCATCGTCGCGGCACTTGCCGTTCTGGTGCTGAGCGTCATTATCGTCATGCTGACGGAGCTCTTCAGCGGCCGCGCCTTCAAGCCGGCCGACGGCAATGGCCCGGACGGAAGCAGCGACCGCGAACGGTCGCGGGAGAGCGAGTACGACCGCTACGAGGAGCCTCAGACGGCGCGTCCCCGCCGCGATTTGCCCGCCAATCTGCTGTCGGTCGCACCCGACAAGGCCCTCACCGCCGAGATGGAAGAAGCGCTCGATCTGCCTCCGGCCCCGGCGCTCGCAGCGCCGGCGCCCGCCGTGGACGACAAGGACGAATTCTCGATCGAGTCCGTTGCAAGCTACCTCGTGACGAGTGGCGTCCGGACCGCGCTCGCGATCTCGCCGACGGGTGACGACGGGTCGACGGCGACCGTCATGCTGGCCCGCGAAATTGCAGAAGGCGGCCATCACGTGGTGCTGATCGACATGACCGGGTCCGGATGCCCGACGACGCTGATGGCGTCGCGCAAGGACCTGCCGGGTATCACCGACCTCCTCTCGGGAACGGCCGCCTTCGGCGACACGATCCACCCCGACAGGCTCTCCTCCGCCCATATCGTTCCGAAGGGCACCTCCGATATTCGCCGCGCCATGCGCGGCGCCGACCGGCTGTCGATGATCACCGATGCGCTGGCCGAGGCCTACGACCTCGTCATCGTCGAATGCGGTCCGGCCAATGCCGAAGGCGTGGCAAGGCTCAGCCGCAACCACCCCTACGAGATCATCCTCTCGGCACCCCGGCCGGACATGAAGGACCTCGCCTCCATCATGGACGAGTTCGAAAAGGTCGGTTACGCGGATCTGGTCTTGATGACGGCGGGAGGATTGCAGAGCCGGGGCGAGCGCGAGCGCAGCGCCGCCTGATCCGAGCGGCGATTGCCAACCGCGTCACTCACTCGCTTCGTTTGCCGGTTCCCTGTCTGCGCGGGCGCGAAAGCGCTGGATGAAGGCATAGAGTGCCGGCTGGCGTTTGATGGTCGCCTTCGTCCTCGTCACCAGTTGAAGTCCCGCCGCGGCGATGCGGCCCTTGGCGGAGATCGGTAGCAGGACGTCACGCTGCACTGTCTCGATCGTGCACCAGCGGCGCTTGTAGCACTGGTCGCCGACCCCGAAATCGAAGATCGCGGCACCTTCGCCGATCACCTTCTCGATCATCAGGAAGAAGAGCAGTTCGCCGGGGCTGGTGTCTGGGACCAGACGTTCGTCGATCGAGCCGAACTGGCAGATCACGTGGTCGTTCTTTCGCGAAAGCCCTGCAATCGCCGCGATCTTGCCCTCGTTTTCGCCCCTGAGACGGATTGCGTGCAGTTGCAGAGGGGTGTCGCAGCCGTTCGGCGCGACCTGCAACAGGTTGCGGAAGAAGGCCTGAACCTCGGCGGGCCGGAAGACGTTCGGAAGGCCGTGCGCCTCGAAGCGGACGGCCTTCTGGCGGTAGAAGAGATCGATCAGTGCCGCCTTCTCCGCAGCGGTCGCGGCGACGACGTGTTCAAAGCCGCCATGCGCCTCCATCTTGCGGCACTGGTTGCGATACATCTTGCGGCGGCGCTTGGCATTCAGCTGACGTATCGTCGCTTCCATGTCCGCGGCGAGCGTCAGCTGAAAGGCGTGGTTCTGGTTCTCGATGGATGGCAGCGCCGCAAACGGATGGCGCTCGCCGCGCCAGTCGAAGGGCATGTTCTGCAGCCAGATCAGATCGGCACGCCCGCTGAGTGCCCGAGCGATTGCTCCGGCTGCCGACCGGGCAGCCTCGGCGCTGCAGCGATCACGGAAGGCGGGGGTGAAGAGGCCGTTGTTGATGTTGTTGAACGGTCCGGCGATGTAGCGCGCGATGCGGACGGAGTGCGCGGTGACAATCTCGAGCGGGAGGATGAAGCACGTCACGCCCGCGATCGAACCGCGCACGACGGCGAGTGGATGGCCGTGGCTGCGTGCCCAGGCATCGCACCAGTCATAGCCCTGGTGCAACGAAGTAAAGGAATCACGCTGCAGGCGCCGCCATTCGCTTTCCAGCGGCTCCATGCGGTCGAAGACTTCGATTTTCACGTCCCCGGCGACGCCGATGGTCATGGTCCTGTCGGCCCCCACAGCCCTCGGTTTCCCCGGCGACAGAGGTTCGGCAGCCATACGGTGGTTGTCAAGGATCGTGGTCTGCAAGGGTTTCTCCGGCGCGGAAAATTCGTGCCGAATGCTAGTCTTTCGCCGCCGTACAATCACTTAACCGCATGGCGCGATCCGCAACTTCCGCGGAACGCGGTTAGCAAGTGGTAACTTGACGTGGTGGGACGGGCTATTTCCGGACGGGACCCGCCATCCACTTGATGATCAGCATGGCGGGGAGCACCCAGAGAAGGCCCGAGAGCAGGAAATAGAGGAAGTGGACCCACCAGGGCGAGGTGGCGAGCAGGGCCGAGGCGATCGTGGTGGCGACCAGCGCGTAGAGAATGACGAGGCAGATGATCAGGATCGTCCCGATGAATGAACGCAGTTTCGCAGGCATCGTCACTTGTCCTCTGTTCCGGATGCGTCCGCCGGCGGGGTGTTTGGTCACGAATGCCGGAGCGGTCGGCCGTCGCCACCATCCGGGGCTTGTTTTGCACGGGGAACTCGGGCAAATCAACAGCCGATGAGAGGAAGCGACATGGCAAGCACGATCAATCCTGTTGAAGCGACGGTGCTCGAGACGATCGAGCGGGGAGAGAGGAACCGCCGGGCGATGCGCATCTGGCTGGCCTTCGTGCTCTTTGCGCTGTTCTGTCTGGTGCTTGTCGGCGGCGCGACGCGGCTCACCGATTCGGGCCTCTCGATTACGGAATGGAAGCCGATCCACGGCGTCATCCCGCCGCTCAATGCCGAGCAGTGGGAGGAGGAGTTCCGCCTCTATCAGCGGATCCCCGAGTATTCGCAGATCAACAAGGACATGACCGTCGACGAGTTCAAGCGGATCTTCTGGTGGGAATGGGCGCACCGGCTGATCGCCCGCGGCATCGGCGTGATCTTCGCTGTTCCGTTGTTCTTCTTCTGGGTGACCGGCCGCATCGAGCGGCGGCTGAAGGCTCCGCTTCTCGGCATCCTCGCCCTCGGGGCCTTCCAGGGCTTCATCGGCTGGTGGATGGTCTCGTCCGGACTCGCCGGGCGTGTCGACGTCAGCCAGTACCGGCTGGCAACCCATCTCGTGATGGCCTGTCTGATCTTTTCGTCCTGCATGTGGATCATGCGTGGGCTGGCGCCGCATTCGAACGACGAGCCGCCGACGGAGAGCTCCCGCACCTGGGCTGCAGCGATCGCCGTCCTCGCGCTCTTCCAGATCTATCTGGGAGCACTGGTCGCCGGCCTCGACGCCGGGCTCACCTACAACACCTGGCCGCTGATGGATGGCGCGATCATTCCCGGCGACCTCTTCATCCAGCAGCCTGCCTGGATCAATCTCTTCGAAAACCCGAAGACGGTGCAATTCGTCCACCGCATCGGCGCCTATGTGCTCTTTGCTGCCGCGCTCATGCATATGATCGGATCGCTGCGGACAGCACCGGAAACGACCCACGCCCGGCGCTCGGTCGTGCTCTTTCTGCTGATAACGGTCCAGGCCGCCTTGGGTATCACGACGCTGCTCACGCAGGTTCAGCTCCATGCCGCGCTCGCCCATCAGGCGGGCGCGCTGATCGTGCTCGGCTTCGCGGTCGCGCACTGGAGGGGCTTCGTCGGCGCGTATCCGCCGGAAGTGGCGATCGCCGTCCGTGACTGACGCTCGCCTGCTCCTGATTTAGCCGAAGCGGTAGCCCGAATAGGGCTTGCCGCGGAACTCTCCCCGGAACACGTGACGGCCGGCATCCGCACCGGCCGCCCCGACTGCGACGAAGAGCGGAACCAGGTGGTCGTGGTCGGGAACATGGCAGGCAAGCGCGTCCGGGTTGCTGTCCCAGGTCGCAAGCCGCGCCGTCCTTTCACCGGGATCGGCAATGGCCACAGTCTCGCTCAGCCAGTCGTCGAAGCGGATTGCCTGCTGCCTGTGCTCCGGCGTGTCGCGGAAGAACATCCGCATGTTGTGGTAGCTCATGCCGGAGGCGAGAATCAGGACGCCTTCGTCGCGCAGCGGCTCCAGCGCCTTGCCGATCGCCACGTGGCTCTCGACGTCGAGCGTGTTCTTCAGCGAAATCATGACCACCGGCACGTCGGCATCGGGATAGGCGACCATCAGCGGCACGAAGACGCCGTGGTCGAAGCCGCGGGTCGCGTCCTCTGCGGCCGGAATGCCCGCCTTCTCCAAAAGGGCTTTCGCCCGCCGCGCCACCTCGGGGGAACCGGGGGCCGGGTAACTCAGGCGATAGGTTTCTTCCGGAAAGCCGGAATAGTCGTAGAGCATTCCGGGCCGGGCCGCCGTGGAGACGGTCGGAACCGGCTCCCTCTCCCAGTGGCCGGAGACCACGAGAATGGCCTTCGGGCGGCGGCCGATCTCGGCATCGAGCCCCTTCAGGAAGGCGTCAAGATCGCCCCAGGGCTTCTTGCCATCGGGATCAGCCGGAAAATCCATGAACGGCCAGGGACCGCCGCCATGGGGGATGAAATAGACCGGAAAACGTTCACTGCTCATGTCGCGCCTCATCTGTTGTTCAACAGATATAGCGATCGGCCCGCCGCGTGACGATGCGCCGTTGCGGCGACGAATTGTTCGACGTTTTCGAACGTACAACCCGCCGTATCGGGTCGGACAATGAACAGCGGTGAGCTGAACGCTCCGGCGAGTTACGCCGGCGTGTGGCAGACCGCCTCGACATTATGGCCGTCCGGATCGAGCACGAAGGCCGCGTAGTAGTCCGGATGGTAATGCGGCCGCAACCCGGGTCCGCCATTGTCCCGCGCCCCGGCCGCCATGGCCGCCGCATAAAACGCATCGACCGCCGCACGGTTCGGCGCGGTGAAGGCAATGTGGACCTGTCCCGTGCTGCGCCCGCCGGTACCGATCCAGAAGGACGGTTTGCCGGCGGAACCGTAGCCGGCGCCCTCGTAGGTGCCGTCGGTCTCCTCCGCCGTCACCGCCATGATGCAGGAGGCCCCGATCGACGGCATCACAGCGTCGTAGAAGGCCTTTGACTTCGGATAGTCCGAAACGGAAAGTCCGACATGGTCGAGCATCGTGAACTCCTTTTCGTCGTTGCGATGCCCGCCGGTTTCGTCAGGCCGAGAGCATCAGGTCCATGTTCTGCACCGCCGCTCCCGAGGCACCCTTGCCGAGATTGTCGAGCAGGGCGACGAGGTTGACGTGGGCGCCGCCGGGCGTGCCGAACACGAAGAGCTTCATCGTATCCTGCCCGACCAGTTCCTCGGCGTCGACGCGGGCAAGTGCCGCACTCTCCTCGAGGGAAACGACGCGGACGATGTCCTGGCCGGCATAATGCGCGACGAGGGCCGCGTGGATCGCTTCGATTGTCGTCCCTTCCTTCAGGCCGTCGATGAAGAGCGGCACCTGGACGATCATGCCCTGGGCAAAGCGGCCGACCGAGGGCGAGAAGAGCGGCGCGCGGTCGAGAAGGCCGTGTACCTTCATCTCCGGTACGTGCTTGTGCTTCAGCGTCAGCCCGTAGACGAAATTGTTGGCGGTGATCGCGTCGGGACGGCTTTGGTCTTCCATCTGGGCGATCATCTGTTTGCCGCCGCCGGTGTACCCGGACACGGCATTCACCGTCACCGGATAGCCGTCCGGCAGGACGCCGGCAGCTCTCAGCGGCCGGATGAGGCCGATGGCGCCGGTCGGATAGCAGCCGGGATTGGAGACATAGCGGGCGGAGCGGATCTTCTCCTTCTGCGTCCTGTCCATCTCGGCAAAGCCGTAGGCCCAGTCCGGATGGACCCGGAAGGCGGTCGAGGCGTCGAGGAGCCGCACGTTGTTGTTCGCTGCCGTCATTTCGTAGGCCTGCTTAGAGGCGTCGTCCGGCAGGCACAGAATCGCGATGTCGGCGCTGTTCAGCAGGTCCTCGCGCATCTTCTCATTGCGCCGCTCCGATTCCGGGATCGACAGCAGCTCGATGTCGCGACGAGCGGCCAAGCGCGTGCGGATCTGCAGACCCGTGGTGCCGTGTTCGCCGTCGATGAAGATCTTCGCTACCATTTTTCCTGTCCTGTCAGTGCTTTGGATGAGAGTTCGGACTCTGTTTCTGAGTGTGTTGAATCAATGTGTCAGGCGCGTGTCGCAAGCTTTTCCGCGCGAAGTCCGAGCATATACATCGCAACCGTTGCGCCAGCAATTGCGGTGATGTCGGCGTGGTCATAGGCGGGCGCCACCTCGACGATGTCCGAACCGCGGATGTCGAGGGCGCCGAGCTTGCGCAGCACCGAAAGCACCTTTGCCGACGACGGTCCGCCGGCGACCGGCGTGCCCGTTCCGGGCGCATAGGCAGGGTCGAGGCAATCGATGTCGAAGGTAACATAGCAGGGACGATCACCGACATGGGCGAGGATCGTGTCGGCGATCGCCTGGGCGCCCATGTCCTCCACTTCCCATCCGTGGATGATGCGGATGCCGAAATCCTCCGGTGCGTGGGTACGGATGCCGACCTGGATCGAACGGGCCGGATCGATCACGCCCTCGCGCACCGCGCGACAGACGAAGGAGCCGTGGTCGATCCGCTTGCCGTCGTCGTCCCACGTGTCCTGGTGGGCGTCGAAGTGGACGAGCGCCAGCGGCCCGTGCTTGGCGGCGTGTGCCTTCAGGAGCGGCCAGGTGACGAAATGGTCGCCGCCGAGCCCGAGCAGATAGGCACCCGAGGCGATGATCTTCGCGGCTTCCTTCTCGATCAGGCCGGGCGTCTTCTGGTGATTGCCGTAATCGAGCAAGACATCGCCGTAGTCAATCACGGCCATATGCTCGAACAGGTCGCGCGCGAAGGGATATTGCGGATCGTTGTCGAAGATCGCCGATGCCCGGCGGATTGCCTGCGGCCCGAAGCGAGCGCCCGGGCGATTGGAGACGGCGGCATCGAAGGGAATGCCGAGCACGACCGCGTCGACACCCTTCAGCGTCTTGGAATACTTCCGCCGCATGAAGGAGAGGGCCCCGGCATAGGTCGGGTCGGTGGCCGCGCCCCGAATGGATCTGGCGGTGAAGGCGTTGTCGATGGATTTGCTGACCATGGAGCCTCTCGAGGGGTCGTTGCCGTACGCTTCGGATATTAGGGGCGGGAGGAGCGAACGCCAGAGGTTTCTTCCGGCGACCGCAGGCCGCACAAACGAAAAAGGCGGAGCCGAAGCCCCGCCTTGATTTCCGTTTCCGGTGTCCGGCGATTAACGCTTGGAGAACTGGAACGAACGACGGGCCTTGGCCTTGCCGTACTTCTTGCGTTCGACCACGCGGCTGTCGCGGGTCAGGAAGCCGCCCTTCTTCAGGACCGAGCGCAGGCCCGGCTCGAAGTAAGTCAGCGCCTTGGAGATGCCGTGACGAACGGCACCGGCCTGGCCGGAAAGACCGCCACCGGTAACGGTGGCGACGACGTCGAACTGGCCGGTGCGGGCAGCGGCGACGATCGGCTGCTGCAGGATCATCTGCAGGACCGGACGGGCGAAATAGGTGCCGAAGTCACGACCGTTGACGGTGATCTTGCCGGTGCCCGGCTTGACCCATACGCGGGCGATCGCGTTCTTGCGCTTGCCGGTCGCGTAGGAGCGGCCGAGCGAATCAACCTTGCGGACGTGAACCGGAGCGGATGCTTCCTGGGTCGTGCCGAGGTCCTTCAGGGAAGAGAGATCAGCCATTATCAGGCGCTCCTTACGTTCTTGCTGTTCAGCTTGGCCACGTCGAGAGCGACCGGCTGCTGCGCTTCATGGGGATGGTTGGAGCCGGCGTAGACGCGCAGGTTCTTCATCTGGCGACGGCCGAGCGGGCCACGCGGAATCATGCGTTCGACGGCCTTTTCGAGGACGCGTTCCGGGAAACGGCCTTCGAGGATGGCGCGAGCGGTACGTTCCTTGATGCCGCCCGGGTAACCGGTGTGCCAGTAGTACTTCTTGTCGGAGTACTTCTTGCCGGTGAAGACGACCTTGTCGGCATTGATGACGATGACGTTGTCGCCGTCGTCAACATGGGGGGTGTAGGTGGCCTTGTGCTTGCCACGCAGGCGCATGGCGATGAGGGTGGCGAGACGACCGACAACGAGGCCTTCGGCATCGATGAGGATCCACTTCTTCTCCACCTCTGCAGGCTTCTGAACGAAAGTAGACATCTTTCTTCACTTTCCGTTTTAGGACCCCACTACGCGAACAGCGTCAGGGGCGTTTCTTGTTGCTTGGTTTCGCGGGCCCGAAGGCCCCCGAAAAAGAATGCAGCCCGAAAGGGCCGCAGACTGCGCAGGCTTATACTGTGGCGGCTGAAAGCGGTCAAGACAGTCGTTTTTGCCGGTCCTATAATTGTTCGTGTGAAATCAATGCGTTATTTATGTGGTAAAATAATACCGCATTATTCTGCGCCGTTCTGCGGGCGATTGCCGGCCGAATGCGGCATCGGGGTCTCCCTGGGTGGGATCGAATAGGTGGCCGTCGCCTGCGCGATCAGCGTCTCCGGGTCGCTCTGATGGAGAAGGGCGTTGACCACGGCGAGCCGCTTGCCGAGCTTCAGGATGCGGCAGTCGCAGACGATCGGCTCCGGCTTCGGTAGCCGTAAGAAATTGATGTTGAGGCTCGTCGTGACGGCGAGCGCCACAGGTCCGATATGGGCGAGGATCGCCACATAGGCGGCGACGTCGGCGAGCGCGAACATCGACGGGCCGGAGACGGTACCACCCGGACGCAGGTGGCGGTCGGTCGGGTCGAGCCGCATCGTGGCGCTGCCGGGCGCAATCGCGGTGACGGTGAAGACTCGCCCGTCCGTATGGATCTGCGGGAAGTCCGTCTCCAGGAAGGCGGAGATTTCCTCGACGGTCATGACAGGCTGCATGGCGGGTTCCGTCCGGTTCTGCTGCGGTCAAAGATGCACTGGTGCGCCGGTTGCGTTTTATGGCAGGCTTCGGCAGCGATGCAAACACGACGAAGGGAGAGGTCATGTCCGAAGTTGTGCCGTTGAGGAGAGATGGGGGAGAGGAGCGGCGTGGGCCGGTTCTTGTGGATTTTGCCGACGGGGTCCTGCGTCTGACGCTCAGCAATCCGCCGGCGAACGTTCTTTCGATCGCCCTCATGGAGGCCCTGGCAGCGGAACTCGACAAGGCTGCCGCCGAGAAGACCGTGCGCGTCGTCGTGATCGCCGCCGCCGGCAAGCTCTTCTCCGCCGGCCATGACCTCAAGGAAATGACCGCCCATCGCAGTGATCCCGACCGTGGCCGTGATTTCTTCGACAGGACCATGCGCCTGTGCGCCGCCCTGATGCTGAAGATCACCCATCTGCCGAAGCCGGTCATCGCCGAGATCGACGGACTTGCAACCGCAGCCGGCTGCCAGCTCGTCGCGTCCTGCGATCTTGCCGTCTGCACGGACACGTCGCGGTTCTGCACGCCGGGCGTCAACATCGGCCTCTTCTGTTCGACGCCGATGGTCGCCGTCAGCCGCGCCGCCCATCGCAAGCAGGCGATGGAGATGCTGCTGACCGGCGAGACGATCGACGCCTCGACCGCCAAGGATTTCGGCCTCGTCAACCGGGTCGTGCCGAAGGAGTATCTCGGGCAGGTCGTCGCAAAATACGCCGCCGTCATTGCCTCGAAATCGCCGCTTACTCTGAAGATCGGCAAGGAAGCTTTCTACCGCCAGATCGAGATGCCTCTCGAAGAGGCCTACGACTATACCGTACGGGTGATGGTGGAAAACATGCTCGCCCGGGACGCCGAGGAGGGAATCGGGGCATTTTTAGACAAACGCCATCCGGAATGGAAAGGGGAATAGCGACGTCGCAAAATGGACATGTCCGTGTGGCCGCCATCGCGCCGAGTCGCCCGAAAGGTTGCTCGAAATTGACGACTGTCAAAAGTTGTCGGATTTTGGGCACTTAGATATAAGGGTCGCCTAATGTGATGGTGAACGAACAGAATACATAAGAGGAACGAAGTATACTTCGTATCCTGCGGAATGGAGAGTGTCATGACGCTGAACGGCGCATTTCGATCATCACCCTCGGCGTCGCCGGTCTGGAGCGCAGCACGGCCTTTTACGAGAGACTCGGCTGGGCGCGCTCGTCGGCCTCGCAGGAGGCCATCACGTTCATAAAGCTCAAGGGAACCGTGCTGGCGCTCTTCTCGCGGGAGGCGCTTGCGGAGGATGCGGGCGTGGTTGCCGGTGCCGGCGGCTTTTCCGGCGTGACGCTGGCACAGAACGTCGAAAGCCCGGCGGAAGTCGACCGGGTCGTCGACTTCGCGGTCTCCTGTGGCGCCAGCCTGGTCAAGTCACCCCGAAAGGTCTTCTGGGGCGGTTATTCGGGCTATTTCGCCGATCCGGACGGCCATCTCTGGGAAGTGGCGCACAATCCCTTCTTCCCTCTCGACGAAGAAGGACACCTTGTTCTGCCCGATTGACGGGGCGGTCCCCGGGTCCGCCGCAGGGACCACGCCCGCCTGTGAAGCCCGCCCTTCAGGGGGCGGGCACCACGAGGGATCATCGGGGTGGAACGCGCTCGTTTCGCGCGGGAAAGCGCTCAGAAGATCCCGCCCGTGGGATCGTTCGGCTGCTGATCCCTTTGCTGCTGCTCGCGCATCCGGTCCCGGTCCGGCTTGCAGGTCAGGACAGGACAGAACCGCAGGTCGCGACTCGGGACGCTGACGCGGTCGGTGATCTCGTTCGGCTTGCAGAACTGGCGGCTGGAAACATAGGTGTCATAGAGCATGTGACCACGCAGGCGCTCCGACGGATAGGTCAGAACGACGGCTCCGCGGGCGCGAACGGTCTCCTGCACCTGCGCACAGGTCATGGAGGTGGAGGTGTATTTGGGCAGCGCGAAGGCCGACGTGGCCAGGGCGACGAGTGGAATGGCAAGCAACAGCGGTCTCATCTTCGTCTTCCTTTCAGGCGTTTCGCTTCTCGTCATGCGTTGTCTCGAATTGCAGTGCCCGATTATTGTTACTACTATAGTTTAGAAAATAAGAACAAGCTAATAAAAAGAAGAGAGAAAGGAACCATGACGTCATGAACCACGACCGCTACGACGACGCCTACATTGCCGACATCCTCACCAATACGCATACCATTGCGCTTCTTGGTGCCTCGCCGAACGCCGCAAGGCCGAGCTACGGCGTCATGCGGTTCCTGCTCTCCAGGGGCTACAAGGTCATTCCCGTCAACCCGGGGCAGGCGGGCAAGGAAATCCTCGGTCAGCCCGTTGTCGGACGGCTCGCCGAGATCGAGGAGCCGGTCGACATGATCGATGTCTTTCGCGCCGCCGAGTATCTCGACGCCGTCGTCGACGAGGTGCTTCGCATGAAGCCGCTGCCCAAGGTGCTGTGGGGGCAGCTCACCGTTCGCGACGACGCGGCGGCCGGAAGGGCCGAAGCGGCCGGGATCAAGGTCGTCATGGACCGGTGCCCGGCAATCGAGATTCCTCGGCTCGGTCTCTAGTGCAGGCGGACCTCGGGGATCGCCCTGAGCACGTTGAGATCGTCGGAATTGGCGCAATAGTCGACGAATTCGCTCGGCGCCGTTCCGTCCTTGAGGTCGGCGCGGCACTGGCGTTTGGCATGGCAGCGCGAACAGTTGATCTGCATGTCGCGGAAGAGGGCGCGGAAGCGAAGCTCGACCTCGGTCGGGTCGATGAGCAGTGCCCGCATCATCTCCGGCATCTCGTCGGCGGCGTGCGGCCCGGCCTTGGCGAGTTCGAGGAGCTGTTCGGGCGATATGCCGCAGTCATGGGCGATGTCGCTGATCGTCTTCTCGTCGAGCGCGGCGATCATTTCCGCTTCGCTCGCGCCTTCCCAGCCTCTCGTAATCCATTCGACGATCCGGGCGATCGGCCCGCGGGAATGGTCGTTCGTTATCTGGCCCATGGCAAACCTCCATCGTTTGTTCAGATGATCTGCCGCGACGGGGGAGTTGCATTGATTTCGATCAACATTCATCGATCGTGCCGCCTTGCGGGAAAGAAGAAATCGCGATTAACTCGCGCCGGCAGCCGTTAAGACAGACTGGATTCCAGAAAAGGGAGGCTCGAATGCCTGACAGAAACCCGGGATTTTCGACTTTGGCGGTGCATGCGGGAGCGCAGCCGGATCCTGCGACCGGCGCCCGGATCACCCCCATCTACCAGACGACGGCCTACGTCTTCAACGACGCGGACCATGCGGCAGCGCTCTTCGGGCTGAAGCAGTTCGGCAATATCTATACCCGGATCATGAACCCCACCCAGGCGGTTCTCGAGGAGAGGGTCGCGGCCCTCGAAGGCGGAACCGCGGCCCTGGCGGTCGCCTCCGGACATGCCGCGCAGATGCTCGTCTTCCACACGATCATGCAGCCGGGTGACAACTTCGTTGCGGCGAAGAAGCTCTACGGCGGTTCGATCAACCAGTTCGGCCACGCCTTCAAGAGCTTCGGCTGGCAGGTCCGCTGGGCCGATCCCGCCGATCCGGAGAGCTTTGAGGCGGAGATCGATGACCGCACGCGGGCGATCTTCATCGAGAGCCTCGCCAATCCCGGCGGCACCTTCGTCGATATCGTGGCCATCGCCGAAGTCGCCCGCAAGCACGGCCTGCCGCTGATCGTCGACAACACCATGGCGACTCCCTATCTTCTGCGGCCGCTGGAGCATGGTGCGGACATCGTGGTCCACTCGGCGACGAAATTCCTCGGCGGCCACGGCAACTCCATGGGCGGTATCATCGTCGACGGCGGCACGTTCGACTGGTCGAAGTCCGGCAACTATCCGGCCCTGTCGGCGCCGCGCACGGAATACGGCGGTGTGGTTCTGCACCAGGCCTTCGGCAATTTCGCCTTTGCGATCGCCTGCCGCGTGCTCGGTCTGCGCGACCTCGGCCCGGCGATTGCGCCGATGAACGCTTTCCTGATCCTGACCGGCATCGAGACGCTGCCGTTGCGCATGCAGCGCCATTGCGACAACGCGCTGAAGGTCGCGACCTGGCTGAAGCAGCATCCGAAGGTCGCCTGGGTGAACTATGCCGGGCTTGAGACCGACCCGAACCATGCCCTGCAGCAGCGCTACTCGCCGAAAGGCGCGGGCGCCGTCTTCACCTTCGGCGTGAAGGGCGGTTATGCCGCCGGCAAGGCGCTGGTCGAAGGGCTGCAGCTCTTCTCCCATCTCGCCAATATCGGGGACACCCGCTCGCTGGTCATCCATCCGGCATCGACGACTCATGCCCAGCTCACCGAGGCGCAACAGATCGCCGCCGGTGCCGGGCCGGACGTGGTGCGGCTCTCGATCGGCATCGAGGACGCAGCCGACATCATCGCCGACCTCGAGCAGTCGCTCGCCAAGGTCTGACCGGCAGAAAGGAACGCCGCGTCCGGAAGGGCGCGGCGCAGGGTAGTGATCCATGAGCCATGCTCTCGCATTCGACATCTCCGCCGTCGAGCCGGAAGAGGGGGTGCCTGCGCCCGACCGGCTGATTTCGGGTGATCCGCGTTTCCTCACCTGGAATCTCGAGGAGGCCGACGGCAGCGTCTATGCCGGGGTCTGGCAATCGACGCCGGGCAAATGGCGCATCCTTTATGACGAATGGGAGTATTTCCACGTCCTCGAAGGGCATTCGATCGTCACAGAGGACGGCCGCGAGCCGATCCATCTCAAGGCCGGCGACCGCATGATCCTGAGACCGGGCTTCAAGGGAACCTGGGAAGTCGTTGAAACGACTCGCAAGGATTACGTGGTCCGTCTCTGAGCGGAGGCACCGGCCCGACTGCTGCCGGGCCGGTGGATGTCAGGCCGCCGCGCCTGTTCTCCGCTCGGCTTCCGCCTCGTGTTCGGCGGCCATTGCCGCATCCTCTGCCGTAACCCGCCCGTAGGCGTCACGCCCGGTCATCAGGTCGATGTAGCGGCGGAAGACCGGACGATCCGGCACCAGCCCGAACGTCGTCGTCCAGTCAAGCGCCAAGCCCCAGAGCAGGTCGGCGGCTGTCATCCGTTCACCGAGGAGATAGGGGCCGGTCTTCAGGGCGTCCTCCAGTGCGTCCAGCATGTCGTCGTAGCTGCTGTACGGCGTTTCGTTTGGGCTCGCCGGTTCCCGCTGAAGATACCGATCGATCAGGGCCGGCTCGAAGCAACTGCCGTAAAAAACCATCCAGCGGAGATAGGTTCCCCGGTCGGGGTCGTCGATGGCGGGCGCGAGCCCCTTCTGCGCGAAGAGGTCTGCGAGATAGAGGTAGATCGCCGCCTGTTCCGTGACGAGCGTCCCGTTGTGCAGGATCGCCGGAACCTTTCCGAGCGGGTTGACGGCCAGGTAGTCGGGTCTCCTCTGTTCGCCGGCCTTCATGTTGAGAACGTGGAGTTCGTAGGGAACGCCCAGTTCCTCGAGAAGCAGGCGCGCGCCGGTGGCACGGGTCTGCGGCGAGTAGAAGAGGGTGATTGGTTCGTGCGTGTTCATCGGTTTTCTCCTTCATGGTTTAAGGCGATGAAGGCAGTGTGGCGCACCATACCTGTCAGTTTTTGTCAGGTTGGTTTAGGGTAATCGCCGCAACGGAGATTTTTGCGATGCGTGCCGTTCGGCTGATCAACATCCTGACAACCTTGCAGGCGAAGGGCCTCGTAACGGCAGAAGCGCTCGCCGCGGAAAACGACGTATCGGTGCGGACGATCTACCGCGACATTGACGCGCTGTCGCTCTCCGGGGTGCCCGTGTACAGCGAGCGCGGGTCCGAGGGCGGCTATCGCCTGCTCGACGGCTATCGCGTGCGCCTGAACGGCCTTTCGCCGGGGGAGGCGGAGGCGATGTTCCTGTCCGGCGTTCCGGGTGCCGCTGCAGACCTCGGCCTCGGCTCGCTGATGGCGGGCGCCCAGAAGAAGCTCACGGCGGCGCTGCCGGAGGATCTTCGCCAGAGCGCGGCGCGCATGCAGGGCCGTTTCCATCTCGACGCGCCGACCTGGTTCGGGGAGAGCGAGCGCCCGGCACATCTGCAGGCCATCGCCGACGCGGTCTGGAATTGCAGACTCGTCCGCATGCGCTATCGAAGCTGGAAGGCAGAGAAGAACCGTGAGGCCGAGCCGCTCGGCGTCGTTCTGAAGGGGGGTGCCTGGTACATGGCGGCGCGGGTCGACGGCGACGTGCGGACCTATCGCATCGCCCGTATTCTCGACCTTCTCGTCACCGAGGAGAGATTCGAGCGTCCGGAGGATTTCGACCTCGCCGGCTACTGGACGGAGAACACCCTGAGGCTGGAGGCGGAACTCCATCCGAACACTGCGACCCTCCGCGTCTCCAAATGGGGTTTGCGGCTTCTGGAGCACATTTCTCCCTCCTATGTCCGTGCGCGCATGGAGATAGAGAAAGACGAGCGGGACGAAGACCGGTGGATCGTCACGCTGCCCTGCGGCCAGGCGCAACACGCCGTGTCGGAATTTCTGCGGCTCGGCACCGAGGCCGAGGTGCTGGCGCCGGATACGCTGCGCGACGCGATGCGTGAAGCACTCGAGAGACTGGCCGGATTTTACGGCCGCAGCGTTTCGTGATTCGCTGAGGATATCGGGTAGAGCGACATGATCTTGTCGAGGAGCCCCGGAAAACGGGCCTCCAGATCGTCCGCGCGCACAGTATTGATGTTCTCCACGCCCTGCTTGTGGGTGCGGATGAGACCGGCCTCCCGCAAAATCCGCAGATGATTGGAGAGCGTCGAGCGCGGCATGTCGTTGCAGGGAGCGATCGAACCGCAGTTCTGCCCACATTCGGCGTTCATCAGCTTGCGCATGATGCCGATGCGCGCGGGATCACCGAGCGCGGCGAGAACGGCGGTGAGCGAAAGATCCTCACGGCTGGGATGAAAGAACTGGGCCATGCACAGCCTCTACCATTTCCGTTGACAGGCTTCAATATTTCAATAAAACCGAAATACCGAATAACGGTATTAGAGAAACATGGAAATTCAGGAGACGCAAATGGACATGCAATTCGACGGCAAGGTCGTGGTCGTCACGGGCGGCTCGACCGGCATCGGCTATTCCACGGCAAGGCTCTTCCTCGAAGCGGGCGCGGCGACGGTCTATGTGACCGGCCGCAACGGAGCCAAGTTGAGTCAGGCCGTCTCGGCGCTGGGAGACAAGGCGGTTGCGGTCGTCGCCGATTCGGCGAAGATCGAGGATTTGGAACATCTGCGGGCCCGGATCGAAGCAGACGGGCGCAAGATCGACGTCCTGTTCGCCAATGCGGGCATCGCCGAGAACAACGACATAGGCACCACCGACGAAGCGCTCTACGACCGCATCTTCGACGTCAACGTGAAGGGCGTGTTCTACACCGTGCAGGCCCTGCTACCGGTCATCCGCGACGGCGGCAACATCGTGCTCACGGGTTCCATCGTCGGCAACAAGGGCATGGAGAAACTGAGCGCCTACAACGCCTCCAAGGCGGCGGTGCGCTCGTTCGCCCGCAGTTTTGCCAACGACCTGAAGGGCAGGGGCATTCGCGTGAACACGCTGAGCCCGGGTGTCACCCGCACGCCGATCATGGAGAACGGTCTGAAGATGGACGAGGAGCGGATCGCCGGCTTCGAAGCCTACCTGCAATCTGCCTCTCCGATCGGCCGCATGGCCCATCCAGACGAGATTGCCGAAGCTGCTCTTTTCCTGGCTTCGCCGAAGGCAAGCTACATCAACGGGGTTGAGCTTTCCGTCGACGGCGGTCTCGCCCAGATCTAGCGTTATCGGACACGACGGCTCGCCGGGCGGCCTTCACGAGGCCGAGCCCGGCGGCTACCATTCGAGATCGAGCCGCTCCAGTCCGTGGAAGTGGTAGACGTCCTTGACCGTCGGCCGGCGGGCGAGCCGCAAGCCGGGCAGGCGCCGGAAGAGGATCGGCAGCACGAGGTTGAGTTCGAGGCGCGCGAGCGGCGCGCCGATGCAAAAATGGATGCCGGCGCCGAACGAGAGGTTCACGCCCTCGTCGCGGTCGGGCCTGAAGGTCAGCGGATCGGTGAACTTGGACGGATCGAGATTGGCGGCGGCGAGGATCAGGCTCACCTTGTCGCCGCGCTTGAAGGAGACGCCGTCGACTTCTGCCGGTTCCAGACAATAGCGCTGGAAGATGTGGACCGGCGCGCAGATGCGGAGCGTCTCCTCGACGGTCCGTTCCGTGGTCTTCGGATCGCAGAAGAGTGTTGCCGGCTCGATGCCGCTTTCCAGGATCACCCGCACGGAGTTTCCGATCTGGTGCACCGTCGCCTCATGTCCGGCATTGAGCAGCACGATCGTGGTCGAGATAAGTTCGTCCTCGGTGAGGAACTGCCCCTTGTGCTCGGTGTGGATCATGTGGCTCAGGAGATCGTCCCGGGGTTCCGCCCGCCGCGCGGCGATCATCGAGCGGACGTAATCGGCGAATTCACGCGCCGAACGGTCTGCAGCCTCCTCGTCGGCGCGGCTGCGCTTGAACATGTACATGCCGACATAGTCGTGGCTCCACCTCAGGAGCTGCGGCCCCATCTCCTCGGGAATGCCGATCATGCGGGCGATCATCGTCACCGGAATGATATCGGCGAAGGAGGAGAGAAGCTCGATCTTCCCGTCTTTTTCGAACCCGTCGATCAGCCGGTTTGCGAGCGCCTCGATCTCCGGGGTCATCTTCTCGATGTGTCGAGAGACGAAGGCCCGGTTGACGAGTGTCCTGAGTCGCGTGTGCTCGGGCGGCTCGAGTTCGAGCAGCGAATGCGCCTCGGCGGCATCGAAATGCCGGGTATGGGCGAGCGGCTCGGGCATGCCGAGCTCCTCGCGGGTCGCGATATGGAGTATCTGCCGGCCGAAACGCCGGTCCCGAAGCAGCGCATTCACCGTTTCGTAGCCGGTGCAGAACCACTGCCGCTGTTCCTCCCAGTAGAAGGTCGGGCATGCGTCATGCAGCGCCGCGTAGACTCGGTTCGGATCGCTGTAGAAGGCGGGATTGCGCGCGTCGAGGAAGACGCGGCGGGTTTCGGGATCGATGCGGAGGAAGGACGAGAGACTGGACATGTCGATCGGCCTAGCGCAATTCGTTGCGATCCGAAAGGTCGCCGCGGCCTTATCCGTTACTCCCCGAGTGCAACCCCCTCGCGCCTTGGATCGGCGCTGCCGGCGAGCCCTTCCGCGGTGATCTCGATCGCGTGGAGGCCGGAGGTCATCTCGCCCGCCTTGATCTCGTATCCGAGCGCCTTCAGCGGCTCCGCCATCTGTTCCGCTGCAGTCCCGGCCTCGAGCTCGTAGGGGCCGAAGCGGTTTATGAAGTGGGGTTGTGCGACGATCTTCTCGACCGGCATGCCCCAGTCGACATAGGCGATGAGCGCCTGGGCGACGTAGCCGATGATCTGGCTGCCGCCCGGCGACCCGATCGCCAGCAAGGGCTTTCCGTCCCTGAGAACGATGGTCGGCGACATCGAGGAGCGCGGCCGCTTGCCCGGCTCGACGCGATTGGCGACCGGCAGGCCGCCGTCATGGGTCTTGAAGGAGAAGTCGGTGAGCTCGTTGTTGAGCAGGAAGCCGTTGGTCATCAGCCGAGAGCCGAAGCCGCTTTCGATCGTGGTGGTCATCGAGACGACGTTGCCGTCCTCGTCGACGATGACGAAATGGCTGGTCGAGGGCAGCTCGATCGCTTCGCCCCGGCCGAAGAGCAGGGCGTGATCCCATTCCGGTTCTCCGGCCGTCACCGCATCGGAGGTGAGCGCCTTGTCTCCGTCGAGAAGAGCTGCGCGCCGGCCGAGATAGTCCTTGCCGATGAGCCCCTTGATCGGCGAGGGGACGAAATCGGTGTCGGCGAGATAGCGTTCGCGATCAGCGAAGGCGAGGCGCTGCGCGTCGCCGATGATGCGCCAGCTCTCGACGTTGTCGGGGCCGAGGGCCTTCAGGTCGAAATTCTCGACCATTCCGAGGATCTGCCCGACGGCGACGCCGCCGGAAGAGGGCGGCCCCGTGCCGCAGACGTCGAGCGCCCGGTAGGTCACGCAGATCGGCGCGCGTTCGACAATTCGGTAATTAGTGAAATCCGAAAGCGACAGGACGCCGGGATTGTCGCTCGCTTCGCGAACGGTCCTGACGATCGCCTCGGCGATCGGCCCGGAATAGAAGGCGTCGGCGCCACCCTCGGCGATCGCCTTCAGGGTCTCCGCATAGGCCGGATTTTTGAGGATTGCGCCTTCCTTCAAGGGTGCGCCGGAGGCATCGTAGAAGTAGTTGCGCGGCCCGTCGTATTTCTTGAGCCGCTCGCCTTCTGCCGAAACCAGCGAGGCGAGACGAGGCGAAACGGCAAAGCCGTCGGTGGCGAGCTTTTCGGCAGGTTCGAACAGTTGTGCCCAGTCCGTCTTGCCGTAGCGCTTGTGCGCCTCGGACAGGAGCTTCACGGTGCCCGGCGTGCCGACGGAGCGCCCGCCGACGACGGCATCCATGAATTTCAGCGGCTGTCCCTGGGCATCGAGAAAGAGCTTCGGTGTCGCTTCCATGGGCGCGGTCTCGCGTCCGTCGAAGGTCGTCAGCTTGCCCGACGCGGCATCGTAATAGACGAGGAAGGCGCCACCGCCGAGGCCCGAGCTCTGCGGCTCGACGAGCCCCAGTACGGTCTGTACCGCAACCATCGCGTCGATCGCATTGCCGCCCCGTGCGAGCACCGTCCGCCCGGCCTCCGCGGCGAGAGGGTTGGCGGCGGCGACCATGAAGCTCTTCGCCTCGGTGCGCGTGGCGGCGGCAAATCCCGTCGCCCGTTCCGGAGCCGTGGTGTCGGACGCCTGCTGGGCGAGGCCGCTGGCCGGGAGGACGAGGAGGGAAACGAAGGCGCTGTTGAGAAGGAATTTCCGCATGACCACTCCGTTCTCCCGATCATCCTGACCGGGCTCGTTTCTTCACACGTGAGGATTGTAGGTCGCGGTTGTTCGACGGCAAGGCTTTTGCACGCACCCAACGCATCTTTGTTGAAGATGGCTTCTATTGCGCCATCGTTACGGGCGAGAGCAGGCGGGTTCAGGAGCCGAGTGCGTCGTGCTCGTCTGACGCTGCTTGGGCGAGTATGCGCAGGGCCGCCACCTGGCGGTCCGTCTGGTCGTCGATGAGATCGGCCGTGTCGGTATGCACGGAAAGGATCCTGTCCCCGGTCCAGACCGCGCAACGGTTTCGGCCTTTATCCTTTGCGACGTATAGCGCCCGGTCGGCGCCGCTCAGCAGGCGGTCGAGATCGGCGCTTCCGGCGGGCATCGTCGCAATCCCGATGCTCGTCGTCACCTCGATTGCGGCGGCATCGGTGGCGACGGGGCTGGCGGCCACCGACTGGCGGATGGTCTCGGCGACCAAGGCGGCGTGGCGAGGTTCGCCCACCTGCAGGATGGCAGCGAATTCCTCGCCGCCGCTCCGACCGAAGACGCCGCCCGCCGGGATCAGGCCGGCCGCCCTGCGGGCGAATTCGACGATGACCGCATCACCGGCCTGATGGCCGTGGGTATCGTTGATCTGCTTGAAGTGGTCGAGATCGAAGACGATGACTGCAAGCACCGGACGTTCGCGGACGGGGATGGAGCGCAGGCGCTCGTAGACCTCCAGAAGGCCCCGCCGGTTGTAGACGCCGGTCAGCGGGTCGGTGCGGACCAGTTCCCTCAAGCGCTCTTCCGAACGGTCGATCAGCATTTTGGCAAGGATCACGATCGCGGTGACGAAGCCGGCGATGCCGATCACGATGACGAAGCCGTTGACGTTGATGTCCTGAAAACCTTGCGGGTTCTGCCGCCAGGTCCGGACCGCGAACAACAGGTTGCTCATCACATGGATCGCCCAGACGCCGCTCAGCATGTAGCGGTAGCGTCGCGAGCTCGTGCCGCCGCGCACGATGACGACGCTCATCAGGGCGAAGCCGACTGCTGCACTTATGCTGTAGAGCATCACGCGATTGGAGAAATCGTCACGGATGAACGGAAAGAGGTTTCCTATGATCCAGAGAAACGGCGGAAGGACGGCCCAGGGCGGTGTGGTCTTGCCGTCGAATCGTCGCAGCGCACCTACAAGGAAGGCAAAGGCGGTGAGGGTGACGCCGTTGGCAACCTGTATAGAGAGAAAATCCGGGATCGTCCCGCGCGCGCCGACCAGCGCCAGTCCCGACGCATGGGAGATCAGTCCCAGTCCGAACAGCAGGAAGTGTCTGTCCTTCAATCCGTGCAGCCATACGGCGACAAGCAGCGCGCCCATCGAGGCGGCCTGTATGGTCCAGAGGAGAACCCCCGTTCTGACGTCGAGCACAGTCGTGAGCCTTGGTGAGGATGAAAGGATATTCCAGGCAAGGTGATCAATACTGGTTAAACAGTTGCTACCGGTCGTCGCTTGTTTTTGCCTTGCATCCGCATTTCCCAAGGTATTCGGCGATTTTTACTTGCCGTTCACCATAGGACCTCGTTCCTGTGCAGGACGGCCGCGCCACACTTCCGCCCGTAAAGGGGTCGATTGCACCGGCTCGTGTCTGCCGACCTGGTGGCGATCGGACGGGGTAAGCCCGACCGCACCGCGGCGTAGCCCGTCGCTCCGGCTGCGCGCGGAGCGCGGCAAGCCGGCCGGAGAGGGGGATGCTCGGCTAACCATTGGTCCCCGTCACCATCCTGCGGCGGTTAAGGATATCGGCGCCTCACGTCTTGAAGTCCGGGGCTTGGACACTCTATGTAGGGATTGACACGACAATACATGATTCCCGTGGCGGCTTCCGTGTCCGGGAAGACAGTGCGAAGAAGGACGGACATGACAAATCCAGTTGATACCGCCATGGCTCTGGTGCCGATGGTTGTCGAGCAGACCAATCGCGGCGAGCGGTCCTACGACATTTTCTCGCGCCTGCTGAAGGAGCGGATCATCTTCCTGACGGGCCCCGTCGAAGACCAGATGGCGTCGCTCGTCTGTGCGCAGCTGCTGTTCCTGGAAGCGGAAAACCCGAAAAAGGAAATCGCGCTCTACATCAACTCTCCCGGCGGCGTCGTCACCGCGGGTCTCGCAATCTACGACACCATGCAGTTCATCCGCCCGGCCGTATCGACGCTCTGCATCGGTCAGGCGGCCTCCATGGGCTCGCTGCTGCTGGCCGCCGGCGAGAAGGGCATGCGCTTTACGACGCCCTATTCCCGCATCATGGTGCATCAGCCTTCGGGTGGCTTCCAGGGGCAGGCGTCCGACATCGAGCGGCATGCCCGCGACATCATCAAGATGAAGCGCCGCCTGAACGAAATCTACGAGAAGCACACCGGCCGCACCTATGACGAGGTTGAACAAACCCTCGACCGGGACCATTTCATGGAGGCGAGCGAGGCGAAGGATTGGGGTATCGTCGACAAGATCCTGACCTCCCGCCAGGAAATCGAAGGAATACCGGCGGCCTGACGGCCGCCCGTTCGCGCGGTTCGGGATGGACCGTTGACCCCCTTGTGAACGAAGGAGGGGGTTTAATCTCCCGGGGAACGCGCTAATAGTAGGAATTAAGGCTGTGTTGAAGTTTTGTGACATAGCCTTGCGGTTTGAAGGGGTTTTCGTTGCCGCCGGTCAACAGGCGCATAGTGCGTCTGCCGGTTAGTACCCCCAGATCGAACTGGCTCCAGCCGATTGCGGCGTTTTGTGGTTGGGGCGGTGTAAGTGGTCCGTGTTCCGTTTCGAGGGCGGCGCGGCGTGCTGGAAGGAAAGAGACATGAGTAAGGTCAGCGGAAGCAACGGCGGTGACTCCAAGAATACCCTCTATTGTTCGTTCTGCGGCAAGAGCCAGCACGAAGTCCGGAAGCTGATTGCCGGACCGACCGTGTTCATCTGCGATGAATGCGTCGAACTGTGCATGGACATTATCCGCGAGGAGAACAAGAGCTCGATGGTGAAGTCCCGCGACGGCGTCCCGACGCCCCAGGACATCATCAAGATTCTCGATGAATACGTCATCGGGCAGCAGCAGGCGAAGAAGATCCTCTCGGTCGCCGTGCACAACCATTACAAGCGCCTGGCGCACGCCTCCAAGGGCGGCGACGTCGAGCTCGCGAAATCGAACATCCTGCTCGTCGGCCCGACCGGCTGCGGCAAGACCTATCTTGCCCAGACGCTCGCACGCATCATCGACGTACCGTTCACCATGGCGGATGCCACGACGCTGACCGAAGCCGGCTACGTCGGCGAGGACGTCGAGAACATCATCCTGAAGCTCCTTCAGGCCGCCGACTACAATGTCGAGCGCGCCCAGCGCGGCATCGTCTACATCGACGAAGTCGACAAGATTTCGCGCAAGTCCGACAATCCGTCGATCACCCGCGACGTCTCGGGCGAGGGCGTTCAGCAGGCGCTTCTGAAGATCATGGAAGGCACGGTCGCTTCCGTACCCCCGCAGGGTGGACGCAAGCATCCCCAGCAGGAGTTCCTGCAGGTCGACACCACGAACATCCTGTTCATCTGCGGTGGCGCCTTCGCCGGCCTCGACAAGATCATCTCCGCTCGCGGCGAGAAGACCTCGATCGGCTTCGGCGCGACGGTGTCTTCTCCGGAAGATCGCCGCGTCGGCGAGGTGCTGCGCGATCTCGAACCCGAGGATCTGGTGAAGTTCGGCCTTATCCCCGAGTTCATCGGCCGTCTGCCGGTGCTGGCGACGCTCGAGGACCTCGACGAGGATGCCCTGATCCAGATCCTGTCGGAGCCGAAGAACGCGCTCGTCAAGCAGTACCAGCGCCTCTTCGAGATGGAGGACGTGGAACTGAACTTCCACGAGGACGCCCTTCGCGAGATCGCCAAGAAGGCGATCGTCCGCAAGACCGGCGCCCGCGGCCTGCGCTCGATCATGGAGAAGATCCTGCTCGACACCATGTTCGAACTGCCGGAACTGGAAGGCGTCCGCGAGGTCGTCATCTCGGAAGACGTCGTGCGCGGCACTTCCCGCCCGCTCTACATCTATGCCGACCGGCAGGAAGAAAAGGCGAACGCCTCGGCGTAAGGCGCGCCGGCTGCAATCAGAGTTTGTCGAAGAGGCCCGCATTCCCGCGGGCCTCTTTCGTTTTTGGGCGAATCCGTCGAGAATCTGCGCCAGAACGCCGCCTTTGTATTCCATGCCGGTTTCGCCTGCCTCGGACATCGGCTAGAAAGCACGAGCGACATGCATGTGTGCGAGTGGCGTGCCCGGCCCCGAATCCGGTATCCTACGTCACCGGCACATGCGGTATTCGCCCCGGCTTCAGCCTCGGACTAGCTCCGGGCGTTACCCGGGGTGATGACTTTCTATTTGTAACGCTTCCGTCACAAACTGGACGGGCGGTGTTTAAGCAGGCTTGAATTCACCCCCGCGCCTATCCACTTGTTGGGGGAGCAAAAAAGGAATGCCCGTCCGGCCTTTGCCTTACGGGAGCAGTCCCCCGGCAGGGGGACGATGGAAAGGAAACAACATGACCGAAGTTACGTCTGTCGCGCCCGAGAGCAATACCTATCCGGTGCTGCCGCTGCGCGACATCGTGGTCTTCCCGCACATGATCGTGCCGCTGTTCGTCGGCCGCGAGAAGTCCATTCGCGCGCTCGAGGAAGTCATGGGTTCCGACAAGCAGATCATGCTGGCGACCCAGATCAACGCCGGCGATGACGATCCGGAACCCTCGGCGATCTACCAGGTCGGAACCGTCGCCAACGTCCTTCAGCTGCTGAAGCTCCCCGACGGAACCGTGAAGGTGCTCATCGAAGGCCGCGCCCGCGCGAACATCGACGAATACACCGGCCGCGAGGAATTCTACGAAGCCCGTGCCCATATCCTGGCTGAGCCCGCCGAGGATGCCGTCGAGATCGAGGCGCTGAGCCGCTCGGTGGTCTCGGAATTCGAGAACTACGTCAAGCTCAACAAGAAGATCTCGCCGGAAGTCGTCGGCGCTGCGAGCCAGATCGAGGATTACTCGAAGCTCGCCGACACGGTCGCTTCGCACCTGTCGATCAAGATCACCGAGAAGCAGGAAATGCTCGAAACGGTGAGCGTCAAGGCGCGCCTTGAAAAGGCTCTCGGCTTCATGGAAGGCGAGATCTCCGTTCTGCAGGTCGAAAAGCGCATCCGCTCGCGTGTCAAGCGCCAGATGGAGAAGACCCAGCGCGAGTACTACCTCAACGAGCAGATGAAGGCGATCCAGAAGGAGCTCGGCGAGGGCGAGGACGGCCGCGACGAGATGGCCGAACTCGAGGAGCGCATCAACAAGACCAAGCTTTCCAAGGAAGGCAAGGAAAAGGCCGAGGCGGAGCTGAAGAAGCTGCGTCACATGAGCCCGATGTCGGCGGAAGCGACCGTCGTGCGCAACTATCTCGACTGGCTGCTCGGCTTGCCCTGGGGCAAGAAGTCGAAGGTCAAGATCGACCTCAACGCCGCCGAGAAGATCCTCGACGAGGATCATTACGGCCTCGACAAGGTCAAGGAGCGCATCGTCGAATACCTCGCCGTGCAGGCGCGCGCAACGAAGCTGAAAGGCCCGATCCTCTGCCTCGTCGGCCCTCCCGGCGTCGGCAAGACCTCGCTCGCCAAGTCGATCGCCAAGGCCACCGGCCGTGAGTATGTCCGCATGGCGCTCGGCGGTGTCCGTGACGAAGCCGAGATCCGCGGTCACCGCCGCACCTACATCGGCTCGATGCCCGGCAAGGTCATCCAGTCGCTGAAGAAGGCGAAGCGCACGAACCCGCTCTTCCTGCTCGATGAGATCGACAAGATGGGCATGGATTTCCGCGGCGATCCGTCGGCAGCGCTGCTCGAAGTGCTCGATCCGGAACAGAACGCGACCTTCATGGACCACTACCTCGAGGTCGAATACGATCTGTCGAACGTGATGTTCATCACCACGGCGAATACGCTGAACATTCCGGCGCCGCTGATGGACCGCATGGAGATCATCCGTATCGCCGGCTACACCGAGGAAGAGAAGCTGGAAATCGCCAAGCGGCACCTGCTGCCGAAGGCGATCAAGGAACACGCCCTGCGCCCCGAGGAGTTCTCGCTTTCGGATGACGCGATCGTGTCGATCATCCAGCAGTACACCCGCGAGGCCGGTGTCCGTAACTTCGAGCGCGAGCTGATGAAGGTCGCCCGCAAGGCGGTCACCGAGATCATCAAGGGCAACGTGAAGTCGGTCGCGGTCACCGCGCAGAACATCCACGACTATCTTGGCGTCCCACGCTTCCGTCATGGCGAGGCCGAGGGCGAGGATCAGGTCGGTGTCGTCACCGGGCTGGCCTGGACCGAGGTCGGCGGCGAGCTGCTGACGATCGAAGGCGTGATGATGCCGGGCAAGGGCCGCATGACGGTCACCGGCAACCTGCGCGAGGTGATGAAGGAGTCCATTTCGGCGGCGGCATCCTATGTCCGCTCGCGCGCCGTGGACTTCGGCATCGAACCGCCGCGCTTCGACAAGTCGGACATCCACGTCCACGTGCCGGAAGGCGCCACCCCGAAGGACGGTCCTTCGGCCGGTGTCGCGATGGCGACCGCCATCGTCTCCGTGATGACCGGTATTCCGGTCCGCAAGGACATCGCGATGACCGGCGAGATCACGCTGCGCGGGCGCGTCCTGCCGATCGGCGGGCTCAAGGAAAAGCTCCTCGCGGCGCTGCGGGGCGGTATCAAGAAGGTTCTGATCCCGGAAGAAAATGCCAAGGATCTGGCGGACATTCCGGACAACGTGAAGAACAGTCTGGAGATCGTTCCGGTTTCGCGGATGGGCGAGGTGATCCGCCAGGCGCTGGTCCGGGTTCCCGAGCCGATCGAGTGGGACGGCACCGTCGAAGGCCCGACCGTGACTGCGGTCGACGTCACCGACGACGCCGGGCAGACCATCGCTCACTGAGGACTTTCTGCCATAGTCTCGTCAAAATGGCACATCGACATCGAAAAGGCTGGCATTTTTGCCAGCCTTTTTTGTGTAAATAGGCCGAAACCCCTTGTTTTCCGGGCGATTGCGGTGCTTTTGGGTTGCTCAGGGCAGATGCTTACGTATTCTCCGCCTGACTTATCCATTGAGTCGTTTCATACCAATCAGAAAGGGTGGAAACATGAATAAGAACGAACTCGTATCCGCGGTTGCCGAGAAGGCCGGTCTGACCAAGGCTGACGCCGCTTCTGCCGTCGACGCCGTTTTTGAAACGGTCCAGGGCGAGCTGAAGAAGGGCGGCGACGTTCGCCTCGCTGGTTTCGGTGCCTTCACCGTTTCCCGCCGCGAAGCTTCGAAGGGCCGTAACCCCTCGACCGGCGCGGAAGTCGACATCCCGGCGCGCAACGTTCCGAAGTTCACTGCCGGCAAGGGCCTGAAGGACGCCGTCAACAGCTAATCGGCAGGGCCCCTTTACGCCGATAGGGGCGAAAGGGCCTGTTGACACTTATGGAAAAGCCCGGTGCGGAGACGCGCCGGGCTTTTCCTTTCGGGGCGTGAGTTGCTCAATAGTCGCAGTAGCCGCCGTCGAGGCCCACGGAGGGGTCGTGATTGTCGAAGAGGACGCGCATGTCGCAGGTCTCTGTGTCGGGCGCGGAAATCGGTCCGGCACAATAAGAACCTTCCGGCGTGTAGACCTCGACGAACCAGCGATGGTGCACATAGGTCTGGAAGCCGGATTCCTCGCCCGGTTGCACCAGGGCGTATTCGCGCAGGCTCCCCTCGAAGTCCGCCCAATAGATGCGGAAGGCATAGGCTGTGTCGTTGTGGAAGCGTATGCCGGTCGGAATATTGGTTTCGGGTGATGAAGCAGCACCGGCAACACAATCGTCGGCCTTCAATGGGCTGGCCGGCAGTAGAAGCAAGGTTAGAGCGCAGGCGCCGAGAAATAACTTGATGTGCATGGGTGTCTTTCTTGATGGCGGCGGCGACGGCCGATTTCTGCATGAAAGCGGAAGTGAAGCAATAGGCAGGCGATGACCGTTTCTTCCGATCCCGCCCGATCTGTTTCAACGGGCGCAATTATCGCTCGCACGCACCAACCCTTGTGCGGGAATGGCATTTGATCTATTCGCAGAGATGCCGGTTTTCCGGCATTCGTTCTCAGGGCGGGGTGCAAGTCCCCACCGGCGGTATGAGGTTCGTCCTCGAGCCCGCGAGCGCTGCTTTCCGATGAAGGCGGGTCAGCAGATCCGGTGCGATGCCGGAGCCGACGGTCACAGTCCGGATGGAAGAGAATGAGGATGTGGCAACCGTCGGTCCCGGCTTCGGGACGAACGGTTCGCTTCGTGCACGGGAAGGCGCGCCGGCCGTGGGTCGTAGCGTCGTCCACACGTCTGTGCCTCACCCCTCGTGCGCCCTGGTTTGTGTTGGTCCTTTGTGTCGAAGGGAAAAGACATGAATCAGAGCCCCGTTGCGCTCACCCGGTCCGGTGCCGTCCTCGGTGCCGCCTTCATGGTTCTGGCGGGGATAGCCTTCGCCGTCGTCAACGTCGCGACGCAGTGGGTGGCGATGGTAGGCGGCTTTCCGGCCACCTCGATCGCCTTCTGGCAATATGCCTTCGCGCTCGTCCTGTCGGTTCCGCTGCTGCGGCGGCTCGGCCTGCGGGCCATGCGCACCCGCTTTCCGGGCCGTCACCTGGCGCGCGTGCTGCTCGCGGCTTTCGGCGTCCAGGCCTGGGTGGAGGGGCTCGCCACAGTGCCGATCTGGCAGGCGATTGCACTCGTGATGACCTCGCCCTTCTTCATCATCGTCGGCGCGAAGCTCTTCCTCGGAGAGGAGGTCGGCTGGAAACGCTGGGCGGCGACGCTCACCGGCTTCGCCGGCGCGATGATCATCCTGCAGCCCTGGTCGGAGGCTTTCACCACCGCTTCGCTGTTGCCGGTGGTCGCTGCCCTGCTCTGGGGCGCTTCCTCGCTGCTCGTCAAGGACCTGACGGCGCACGAGCGGCCCGAGACGATCACCATCTGGCTCCTCGTGCTGCTGACACCGATCAATGCCGGACTTGCGGCGGCCGCAGGTTTCGCCGTCCCGACCGGCAACGGGTTTGCCGTGCTCGTGCTGGCGGGTCTCCTGACGGTCGTCGGACAGTATTTCCTGACGGCGGCCTACAAGGCGGCCGACGCCGCCTACGTCCAGCCGTTCGACGATCTGAAGCTGCCGCTCAACGTGCTCGCCGGCTGGATCGCCTTCGGCTATGCGCCGGCCGGTTATCTCTGGGTGGGAGCAGCGATGATCCTCGGCGCTTCGCTCTTCCTGATGGCGAGCGAGTTCTCGAAGGAGAAGGGAAGGCGCTGAGGGGCGCGGGAACACTCCCGGCGGCGATATCCTCGGTTTCTGACGGGCATGTCATGCGCCTGTCACGGCGAACCGGCACAAGCCTCCTGTCTCGTTTGAGGAAGCTGGAGGTTTTTCGATGAAGTACCGCATTTCACGCGCAGCGTTCATGACTGCGCTGCTGACGTCCGCGGCGATGCCCGCCGCCGCAGAACAGGTTTTCAATCGCATCGCATCCTTCCCCGTCGCCGCCAATCTTCCGGCCGACAAGGAGAAGTCCACCGCCACCTCGGCGGAAATCATCGCCGCGACGGAGGACGGCAACACGCTCGTCTATTCCGATAGCCCGCTCGGCGCGATCGGCTTCATCGACATTTCCGACGCCCGCGCTCCGAAGGCCGGCGGTGCACTGATGATGGACGGAGAGCCGACTTCCGTCGCCATCCTCGGCGGCAAGGCGCTCGTCGCCGTCAACACGTCCGAGAGTTACGCGAAGCCCTCCGGCAAGCTCGACGTCGTCGATCTCGCCGGGAAGAAGGTGGAGGCCAGCTGCGACCTCGGCGGCCAGCCGGATTCGGTCGCGATCTCCGCGGACAAGACCTTCGCGGCGATCGCCATCGAGAACGAGCGCGACGAGGAGCTCAACGACGGCAAGCTGCCACAGATGCCGGCGGGCGACCTCGCAATCGTCGCGCTGAAGGATGGTGCTGCCGATTGCGCGACGATGAAGCATGTCACGCTGACCGGCCTTGCCGAGGTCGGCGGCGAGGATCCCGAACCGGAATTCGTCGCGATCAACGGCCTGGGCGAGATCGCTCTGACGCTGCAGGAGAACAACCACGTCGTGATCGTCGACTGCAAGACCGGCACGGTGGTGTCGCATTTCTCCGCCGGCACCGTCGACCTCGAAGGCATCGACACCAAGTCGGACGGCGCGCTGAATTTCACCGGCAAGAAGGCGGGCGTCAAACGCGAGCCGGATGCCGTCAAGTGGCTCGATGACGATCGCCTCGTCGTCGCCAACGAGGGCGACTACGAAGGCGGCTCGCGCAGCTTCACCATCTTCGACAAGACCGGCAAGGTGCTCTTCGAATCGGGCCCCGCACTCGAACGCGAGATCGCCGCGATCGGCCACTTCCCGGACAAGCGCGCGAAGTCGAAGGGCGTCGAGCTCGAAGGACTGGAAGCCGCGACCTTCGGCGAACAGAAGTACTTCTTCGTCCTCTCGGAACGTGCATCCGTCGTCGGCGTCTACAAGGACACCGGTGCGGAACCGGAACTCGTTCAGATCCTGCCGTCGGGCATCGGGCCGGAAGGTGCTGTCGCCGTTCCGGGCCGCAACCTGTTCGTCACAGCCAACGAGACGGACCTCGTCGAGGATGGCGGCGCCCGCTCGCACGTGATGCTCTACGAACTCGGCGAAGGCGAAGCCGCCTATCCGACGATCCGCTCGGAAACGGTCGACCGCAACCCGATCGGCTGGGGCGCTCTCTCGGGCCTCGTCGGCGACGCGGAAAAGGCAGGCCGGCTCTATGCCGTCAATGACAGCTTCTACGGCATGCAGCCGCGGATCTTCACGATCGACGCGACCGCGAAGCCTGCCCGGATCACCGATGCGCTTGCCGTCACCCGTAACGGTGAGCCCGCCCAGAAACTGGACATCGAGGGCATCACGCTCGACGGCGAGGGCGGCTTCTGGCTCGCATCGGAAGGCAACAGCGAAAAACTCCTGCCGCACGCGCTCTATCATGTGAACGGGAAGGGCGAGATCAAGGAAGAGATCGCACTGCCTGCCGAACTGCTGAAGGGCGAGACCCGCTTCGGCCTCGAAGGCGTGACGCGGCTCGGCACCGGCGACGACGCGGTGCTGTGGATGGCCGCGCAGCGCGAGTGGAAGGACGACGAGAAGGGCACCGTCAAGCTTCTCTCCTACAGGCCGGAGAGCAAGGAGTGGGGCGCCGTCCGCTATCCGCTCGACAAGACGGAGGCCGGCTGGGTCGGCCTTTCGGAGATCACCGCCCACGGCGACCATCTCTACGTCATCGAGCGCGACAACCAGATCGGCGACCAGGCAAAGCTCAAGAAGGTCTATCGTGTCGCCATCGCCGACCTGAAGCCGGCCGCGATCGGCGGCGCGCTTCCGACCGTCGCCAAGGAAGAGGTCCACGACTTCGTCTCGGATCTGAAGGCCGCCACCAACGGCTATGTCGTCGACAAGCTTGAAGGCTTCGCCTTCGACGCCGCCGGCACCGCCTATGCCGTCACCGACAATGACGGCGTCGACGACTCGTCCGGCGAGACGCTGTTCTTCGCAGTCGACCTCAAGGGCACCAACTGATCATCGTCCTCCCAAGACGATTGGAGGCTGGGTGAGCGATCACCCGGCCTCCTTCTACCTCGCCCTCGGCCCACGTTGCCGGAGTTAACCAGTATGTCATCCCCCGGTTGCATGCAGCCTGGGGTCGTATAGCATGGTGCCGTACTGATGGAGACTCCGATGATCACCCGAATTGTGAATGTCCTGCGTCCGGTCTGCGTCGTCGCCACGATTGCGCTCGCAACGCTGTTTGCGCTCAGCTTTTGGGGCATCGAACTCGTGACGACCGCGACTTTCTGGAAACTGTTCCTGACCTATCTCGTCTTGATGATCGGTTCGACGCTCATCTGCTTCATCGACAATCCGAGTCGCATTACCGGACGCTGAACCGTTTGGGGCCTCGGGTATCACCACCGGTGATGCACGTGCGGTGCGATGAGTCGGTCATAGACCTCGCGCGACGCTGCCATGATGTCCGCCGAAAGCGCCGGCAGCTCGGCCGCCGCCGCATTGGCGCGGGCCTGCTCGGCATTGCGGGCGCCGGGGATGACCACCGTCACGGCATCGTTCATCAGGATCCAGCGCAGCGCAAAAGCCGCCATCGAAGCGCCTTGCGGCACCAGCCTGCGGATTTCCTCCACCGCCTGCAGGCCGACCTCGAAGGGAACGCCGGCAAAGGTCTCGCCGACGTCGAAGGCCTCGCCGTGGCGGTTGAAGCTGCGGTGGTCGTCGGCGGAGAAGGCGGTCTTGGCGGTGATCTTGCCGGAGAGCAGGCCGCTTGCGAGCGGTACGCGGACGATGACGGCGATGTTCTTCCGCTTCGCTTCCTTGAAGAAGAGGTCGGCGGGCCGCTGGCGGAAGATGTTGTAGATGATCTGGACGCTGACGACGCCCGGATAATCGATCGCCTTCAAGGCTTCCTCGACGCGCGCGACGCTGACGCCGTAGTGGCGGATCTTGCCGGCCTTGCGCAGCTCCTCCATGCCCTCGAAGAGCGCCGGATCGTAGTAGACGTCCTGCGGCGGACAATGAAGCTGCACGAGGTCGAGCGAATCGACCTCCAGATTTGTGAGCGAGCGATCGATGAAGCGCTCGATATTGGCCTTGGTATAGCCCTCCGCGACATGCGGATCGAGCCGGCGGCCGGCCTTGGTGGCGACCATCGGGCGCTGACCGTCGCGCGACTTCAGGACGTCGGCGATGATCTTTTCCGAGCGTCCGTCGCCGTAGACGTCGGCGGTGTCGATGAAGGTGACGCCGGCGTCGAGCGCGGCGTTGAGCGCCGCCCGGCCGTCGGCCTCGGAGACGTCGCCCCAGGAGCCGCCGATCTGCCAGGCCCCGAAGCCGATCTCGCTGACGGTGAAGGGCGTCTTTCCGAACGAATGGTGTCGCATAGTGTCTCCTCTATGTCTCCGGTCCTGCCTGCCAGTAGCAGGCCGAAGGGGCCGGAGCAAGGCGGCCCGAGGGTGAGGGTGAGGGCGCGCCGGTGACGCGCTCCGGTCACAGCAGGGCGCCGTTTTCCGCCTGCGGCAATGCGGCGGGGCGGCGAGCGCTGGACAGGCGGCTGCAACCGGCGCTAATGCCTCTTGCCCCTCTCTTCAGGGCAAGCCTGCGGGCGGGACGGCCCGGCGGGACCGCTTTTTCTCTTCGAGGTCACATCATGCGCTATTTCATTACGGGCACCGCCGGCTTCATCGGCTTCCATCTGGCGCGCCGGCTGCTGCAGGACGGCCACGAGGTCGCGGGCTTCGACGGCATGACCGCCTATTACAATCTCCGCCTCAAGGAGGCGCGGCACGCGGCCCTTGCGCAGTTCCCGACCTTCCGCCCGACGCTCGCCATGCTGGAAGACCGCGCGGCGCTGGAAAAGGCGATGATCGACTTCCAGCCCGACGTGATCATCCATCTCGCCGCCCAGGCGGGCGTGCGCTACAGCCTCGAAAATCCGAAGGCCTATCTCGATTCCAACCTCATCGGCTCCTGGAACATCCTGGAACTCGCGAAGACCCTGAAGGTCGGCCACCTGATGCTCGCCTCGACGTCGTCGGTCTATGGCGCCAACCCGGAAGTCCCCTTCCGCGAGACCGATCGCGCCGACGAGCCGCTGACCTTCTACGCCGCCACCAAGAAGGCGACGGAGCTGATGGCCCACAGCTATTCGCATCTCTACCGGGTGCCGACCACGGCCTTCCGCTTCTTCACCGTCTACGGCCCCTGGGGGCGCCCGGACATGGCGCTCTTCAAGTTCGTCAAGGCGATGATCGAGGACCGCGAGATCGAGGTCTACGGCGAAGGCAAGATGAGCAGAGACTTCACCTATATCGACGACCTCGTCGATTCGATCATCGACCTGTCGCGGATCGCGCCGTCGGAGGAAAATCGCGTCGAGGGAAGCGTGAAGGACACTCTGTCGCACCAGGCGCCGTTCCGCGTCGTCAACATCGGCGGCGGCCAGCCTGTCGGGCTTCTCGATTTCATCGAGGTGATCGAGAGCGTCATGGGCAAGCCGGCCAAACGCAAGATGCTGCCGATGCAGCAGGGCGACGTGCCGCGCACCTATGCGAGCCCCGACCTCCTCGTCGCGCTTACCGGCAGGAAGCCCGAAACCGGGGTCGACACCGGCGTCCGCCGTTTCGTCGAATGGTATCTCGAACACCGCGAGGAACTGGGGCTGTAAGGGGGAGGGACGGTGCGGGAAGGCGGAGTTCGCCCGTCGACTGCGATCACTACGGCCTGCGAGTTTCCACAAGCGCCACGACATATCCACGTCTACAATTGACGGCTCCAGTTACGGCGCGACGCGAAAGCCCGCCAGTGTGACCGGCGGGCTCTTGCTTATTTGTTACCCTTCTTTTCGTCTTGAGAAAGGACGGAAGCTGCAAGACGTCGAGCGTCCGCTTGAGAGGCCTTTTTGCCGCCGGACAGGATTTTTCCTGCGAGGCTCGAGGTCGAGGATGACGATTGCTTTTTGGCCATCATGCACCTGCCGCCGGAACGTCTGCGAATTTCTTGCCGTTCTTGATTTCGCTGACGCGGCCCTGATTGATGCCGAACATCGCTGCGATGTCATGCTGCGCAAGATTGTCGAGAAGGTAGCGCTTGATCTTGGCTGCCATCTCACGGGTCACTCTTGGCGAGTGTCTGCGTTTAGTCATTTCGTTGCCTTTCGCAACAAGCCGACTTGTTCAGCATCGCAAATCACTGTAGGGCTGGTCTTGCTTAAGGAGTGGCCTCACTGAGACTGCTTTGCCTGCCGCGTCGGCTTTGTCCTTCGTGTGCGGCCCACGGGTTCCCTAGCTGGACCATTCCGCTAGGGCGCTCGTGCGCGATTCGCGTCGAGCAACTTGAAATTAGCCGAACTCACGGCAGTAAAAAAGCTGTCAAGCTCGCTGCACACGGAAATCGTTGACGTCATCCCCTTTTCTGTGGATCGACTGTGGATAACGGGAAAAGCCTCTATCACTAGTTGACTTTCTAATCAGACTCAGCTCGCGGTCTGTCACAGGCTGACTCCCTTGTATCAAAGTGCGCTATATTCACACAGGTCTTGCGAGCAGTCGGTCATCGGGCCAATAAAGAGTGGCAGAATTTGCGGAATGCTTGTGTGGTCTGTGGGCGCTTTGTTGGCGGCCCCCTAAGTGGTGCTTGCTGTCGAGGCCGAGAGTCGAGCGTAGAGGGGGTAGGGAGTACAGCCGAGAAGCCGACGATTGCCAGTATTCCCCGAGCCCATTTCGTGACGGCAATATGTGCCACGCGCTCTGCCGCGCAAACACATCAAAAGCTTAAAACTGGGAAAATGGTGGGCGATGAGAGACTCGAACTCCCGACATCCTCGGTGTAAACGAGGCGCTCTACCAACTGAGCTAATCGCCCTTTCGCGAACGCGGGTCAGTGCCCGCCGCGTCGGTGGCCGTGATCTATGCGGATCGCGGAAAATCCGCAAGAGGATTTTCGAAGTTTTTTTGTCTTTTTTTCTGCCTGCCCTGGTTCCTTCCGGAAAAAGGCCCGGATTTGCGGGCCTGCGGCGGGGGAGGGTGCGCGGCGCGTGAGGCTGTGGATTTGAGGGCTGTGACCGGCGGGCCGAACAATTTTCGTTCCGTCATTGTTTTGTCTTCGAACGCGCTTGACACCCATTCGCGAACCCCTTAGTTAGCCGCTCATCGAACGGCCGAGGCCGCTCGGTCGGGCCGGTTCGCCGGTATCCGTCAGGAAGTGCGGGTGTAGCTCAGTCGGTTAGAGTGCCGGCCTGTCACGCCGGAGGTCGCGGGTTCGAGCCCCGTCACTCGCGCCATTCCTGGACATGTTTCTGATGACGTCGCGATGTGGTAGATTGCCGGTCGTGATGTCGGGTTCCGCTTCGAGGCGGAGCATATGCGCGGGTGTAGCTCAGTCGGTTAGAGTGCCGGCCTGTCACGCCGGAGGTCGCGGGTTCGAGCCCCGTCACTCGCGCCACTTTTTTCTTCCACAAATGTGTCTGTCGGAAACACGAAGGTGTGATCCGGCGTTTCGTTTTCGTCGTTCTAAAGTCGGCTCAGAAAGTCGGGATGCGGCACGTGAAAAGGCCTTTGCGGTCTTGCACTGGGGCGGCACCTGCGCTAACCACGGCGCGTTACAACTCTCTTTTCGGCTTGTCCGCCTTCGGGCACGGTGCCTCCCGGCATTTCACAGCAAGCAGGGATGGATATGATGACTGAACTGCTCAGTTCCTACGTTCCGATCGCAATCTTTATCGGTATCGCCCTCGTCATCGGCCTGGCGCTGTTGATCGCGCCGTTTGCCGTGGCCTTCAAGGCGCCCGACTCGGAAAAACTCTCCGCCTACGAGTGCGGCTTCAACGCCTTCGACGACGCCCGCATGAAGTTCGACATCCGCTTCTATCTGGTGTCGATCCTCTTCATCATCTTCGATCTCGAAGTCGCCTTCCTGTTTCCCTGGGCGGTGTCCTTCGGCGATCTCGGCTGGTTCGGGTTCTGGTCGATGATGGTGTTCCTCGCCGTTCTCACCGTCGGCTTTATCTATGAATGGAAGAAGGGGGCGCTGGAATGGGAATGACCCAAGGCAATTCGACCCTGATCGCGCCGCAGCCCAAGGGGATCATCGATCCCAACACCGGAAAGCCGATCGGCAGCGACGATGCGTTCTTCGGCGAGATCAACAACGAGCTCGCCGACAAGGGCTTTCTCGTCACCTCGACCGACGAGCTGATCAACTGGGCCCGTACCGGCTCGCTGATGTGGATGACGTTCGGTCTTGCCTGCTGCGCCGTCGAGATGATGCAGCTTTCCATGCCGCGCTACGACGCCGAGCGCTTCGGCTTCGCGCCGCGCGCTTCTCCGCGCCAGTCCGACGTGATGATCGTCGCCGGCACGCTCACCAACAAGATGGCGCCGGCGCTGCGCAAGGTCTACGACCAGATGCCCGAGCCGCGCTACGTGATCTCGATGGGCTCCTGCGCCAACGGCGGCGGTTACTATCACTATTCCTACTCGGTCGTGCGCGGCTGTGACCGCGTCGTGCCGGTGGATATCTACGTACCGGGCTGTCCGCCCACGGCGGAAGCGCTGCTCTACGGTGTGCTCCTGCTGCAGAAGAAGATCCGCCGCACCGGCACGATCGAACGGTAACGGCGAGGGACGAGACAAATGAGTGAAGCCCTGGACGAGCTTGCATCCCATCTCGGCGAGGCCTGCCGCACGCTGATCGCGTCGAGTGAGGTCAAGTTCGGCGAGCTGACGCTGACGGCGAGCCCTGAGAACCTGATCGCGCTCCTGACCTTCCTGCGGGACGACGTGCAGTGCGGTTTCGTCAACCTGACGGATATCTGCGGCGTCGACTATCCGAAGCGCGAGAAGCGCTTCGACGTGGTCTACCACCTGCTGTCGCCGCGCCAGAACCTGCGCGTGCGCGTCAAGGTCGCGACCGGCGAATTCGAGCCGGTGCCGTCGGCCTGTCCGGTCTTTCCCGGCGCCGACTGGTTCGAGCGCGAGGCCTGGGACATGTACGGCGTGATGTTCACCGGCCATCCGGACCTCCGCCGCATCCTGACCGACTACGGCTTCGAAGGTCATCCGCTGCGCAAGGACTTCCCGACCACCGGGTTCGTCGAAGTGCGCTACGACGACGAGGCCAAGCGCGTGATCTACGAGCCGGTCGAACTCAAGCAGGAATTCCGCAATTTCGACTTCCTCTCGCCGTGGGAAGGCACCGACTACGTGCTGCCGGGCGACGAGAAGGCGAAACAGTAGGAATGAGGCAGTAGGCAATAACCAACAGGCAGTAGGAAGGGAGACATCAGACGGCTATCAACTCCTACCAGGATCTGAAGGTGTGGCAACGCGCCATGGATCTGGCGGTAGAGAGCTATGAGCTGACGAAGTATTTTCCGCGCGAGGAGGTCTACGGGCTGACGTCGCAGGTGAGGAGGGCAGCCGCATCGGTGCCCGCCAACATAGCGGAAGGATACGGTCGAGATGGTGCAGGTTCTTACGTCCAGCACCTGAAAATCGCTCAAGGGTCGCTCAAGGAGTTGGAGACGCATATTCTTCTGAGCTCGCGTATCGGGTTGTCGTCGCAGGACCGGGTGTCGAAGGCGATGGCAATCAGCGAAGAGGTCGGGAAAATGCTGAGGTCGCTGATCCGCAGCTTGCAGGATGAACGGAATGGTCGCACGAGTGAATAGACGCCCTACTGGCTACTGCCTATTGGCTAGTGCCTCGATGCGCGGAGCGAATCGCAATGACTGAACACAACGTCCGCAACTTCAACATCAACTTCGGCCCGCAGCATCCGGCCGCGCACGGCGTTCTGCGCCTGGTCCTCGAACTCGACGGTGAAATCGTCGAGCGCGTCGACCCGCATATCGGCCTTCTGCATCGCGGCACCGAGAAGCTGATCGAGACCAAGACCTACCTGCAGGCGCTGCCCTATTTCGACCGGCTCGACTACGTCGCGCCGATGAACCAGGAGCATGCCTATTCGCTGGCGGTCGAAAAGCTGCTCGGCCTCGAGATACCGATCCGCGGCCAGCTGATCCGCGTCCTCTATTCGGAAATCGGCCGTATCCTCTCGCACCTCCTGAACGTCACGACGCAGGCCATGGACGTCGGCGCGCTGACGCCGCCGCTCTGGGGCTTCGAGGAGCGCGAGAAGCTGATGGTGTTCTATGAGCGCGCTTCTGGCTCGCGCATGCACGCCGCCTATTTCCGCCCCGGCGGCGTCCACCAGGACCTGCCGCACAAGCTCGTCGAGGATATCGGCGCTTGGTGCGATCCGTTCCTGAAGGTCTGCGACGATATCGAGGGCCTGCTGACCGACAACCGCATCTTCAAGCAGCGTAACGTCGACATCGGCGTCGTCAGCCTCGAAGATGCCTGGGCCTGGGGCTTCTCCGGCGTCATGGTGCGCGGTTCGGGGGCTGCCTGGGACCTGCGCAAGGCGCAGCCCTACGAATGCTACGCCGATCTCGACTTCGACCTGATGGTCGGCAAGAACGGCGACTGCTACGACCGCTACCTGATCCGCATGTTCGAGATGCGCGAGTCGGTGAAGATCATGAAGCAGTGCGTCCACCGCCTCCTCGGTGACGCCAAGACCGGCCCGGTCTCCTCGCTCGACGGCAAGGTCGTTCCGCCGAAGCGTGGCGAGATGAAGCGGTCGATGGAAGCGCTGATCCACCACTTCAAGCTCTACACCGAAGGCTACCACGTTCCCGAAGGCGAGGTTTACGCCGCGGTCGAGGCGCCGAAGGGCGAGTTCGGCGTTTATCTCGTCTCCGACGGTTCCAACAAGCCCTACCGCTGCAAGATCCGCGCTCCGGGCTATGCCCACCTGCAGGCGATGGACTTCCTTTGCCGCGGCCACCAGCTCGCCGACGTTTCGGCGATCCTCGGCTCGCTCGACATCGTGTTCGGAGAGGTGGACCGGTAATGCGCCGCGGTTTGTTGACGCTTGCTCTTCTGGCCATTGCTCCGGGCGTCTTCGCCCAGGACGCAGCGGTCTCGTCGCAGGGCTCGTCGACGACCATGGCGGAACTCATCAAGCGCGGATACGAGATCAAGGCCGCCGTGCCGAACGGCGCCAAGTTCATCGTGTTCCTGCAGAAAGAGAACTCGGCCTACGCCTGTGAATTCGCGTCTTTGCAGAATTCCAGGTGTGGATCCATAAACTGAGACAAGGCGTGAGGAAGAATGTCCGTTCGTCGACTAGCCGAAGATCGCGTCCAGCCCGCCAGCTTCTCCTTCAACGAGGAGAATGCGGCCTGGGCCGAGAAGACCATTCGCAAATATCCTGAGGGCCGCCAGCAATCGGCGGTCATCCCGCTGCTCATGCGGGCGCAGGAACAGGAAGGATGGGTGACGCGCGCGGCGATCGAACACGTCGCCGACATGCTCGCAATGCCCTACATCCGCGTGCTGGAAGTGGCCACCTTCTACACCCAGTTCCAGCTGAAGCCGGTCGGCACCCGCGCCCACATCCAGGTCTGCGGCACGACGCCCTGCATGCTGCGCGGCGCCGAGGAGCTGATCGAGGTCTGCAAGCACAAGATCCACCACGATCCCTTCGAGCTCAATGCCGACGGTACGCTGTCGTGGGAAGAGGTCGAGTGTCAGGGCGCATGCGTCAATGCGCCGATGGTGATGATCTTCAAGGATTCCTATGAAGACCTGACGCCGGCACAGCTCGAAGACATCATCGACCGCTTCGAGGCGGGCAGGGGGGCCGAGGTGAAGCCCGGCCCGCAGATCGACCGCGTCTATTCGGCGCCGGTCGGCGGCCCGACCACTCTGGTCGACGCGGCCTCAGGCAAGAAGACGACGGCGAAGGCGGTCCCCGCGGGCGAAGAGACTGTCCACGTTCCGCCGGCCAATGCCGGCAGGGTTGACGCGTCGGCCGACGAGACCAATCCCGCCGTCCGCTCGCCTGCGAACGGCAAGACCGCCGTTCCGGGCGGCCCGGAAGTGAAGCCGGCGCGCAAGCGCGCGACGCCGGCGAGCGACGAGATCAAGGAAGTCATCTCCGAGACCGCCGCGGCCGATGCCGCCGGCAAGGGGCCGGTCGACGAGATCTCCCGTGACGACAAGAACCGTCCGGCCGGGATCGAAAAGCCGGCCAGCCCGGACGATCTGAAGATGATTTCCGGCGTCGGTCCGAAGATCGAAGCCATTCTCCACGAGCTCGGCATCTACACCTTCGCGCAGATCGCCTCCTGGAAGAAGGCCGAGCGCGAATGGGTCGACGGCTATCTGAAGTTCGGCGGCCGCATCGAGCGGGACGACTGGGTCAAGCAGGCCAAGGCGCTCGCCAAGGGCGGCGAGGCCGAATACATCAAGGTCTTCGGCAAGAAGCCGCGGTAAGAGGTTAGAATATGTTGAAGGATCAGGATCGCATCTTTACCAACATCTACGGCCTCAAGGACAAGTCCCTGAAGGGCGCCATGAGCCGTGGTCATTGGGATGGCACCAAGCAGCTGCTCGAAAAGGGCCGTGACTGGATCATCAACGAGGTGAAGGCCTCGGGCCTGCGCGGCCGTGGCGGCGCCGGCTTCCCGACTGGCCTCAAGTGGTCCTTCATGCCGAAGGAGAGTGACGGTCGCCCGCACTACCTCGTGGTCAATGCCGACGAGTCGGAGCCCGGCACCTGCAAGGACCGCGACATCATGCGCCACGATCCGCATACGCTGATCGAGGGCTGCGTTGTCGCCTCCTTCGCCATGGGCGCCCATCACGCCTTCATCTACGTGCGCGGCGAGTTCATGCGCGAGCGTGAGGCGCTGCAGGCGGCGATCGACGAGTGCTACGAATACGGTCTGCTGGGCAAGAACAACAAGCTCGGCTACGATATCGACATCGTCGTTCATCACGGTGCCGGCGCCTATATCTGCGGCGAGGAGACCGCGCTGCTCGAAAGCCTGGAAGGCAAGAAGGGCCAGCCGCGCCTGAAGCCTCCGTTCCCGGCTAATATGGGCCTCTACGGCTGTCCGACGACGGTCAACAACGTCGAGTCGATCGCCGTGACCCCGACCATCCTGCGCCGTGGCGCGGGCTGGTATTCCAGCTTCGGCCGCCCGAACAACACCGGCACCAAGCTCTATTCGATCTCCGGCCACGTCAACAAGCCGTGCACGGTCGAGGAATCGATGTCGATCCCGTTCCACGAACTGATCGAGAAGCATTGCGGCGGCATCCGCGGCGGCTGGGACAACCTGCTCGCCGTCATCCCGGGCGGCTCCTCGGTTCCTTGCGTGCCGGGCGCCCAGATGAAGGATGCCATCATGGACTATGACGGCCTGCGCGAGGTCGGCTCCTCGCTCGGCACGGCGGCGGTCATCGTCATGGACAAGTCGACCGACATCGTGAAGGCCATCTGGCGCCTCTCGGCCTTCTACAAGCACGAGAGCTGCGGCCAGTGCACGCCGTGCCGCGAAGGTACCGGCTGGATGATGCGCGTCATGGAGCGCATGGTGAAGGGCAATGCCCAGAAGCGCGAGATCGACATGCTCTTCCAGGTGACCAAGCAGGTCGAGGGCCACACCATCTGTGCGCTCGGCGACGCCGCCGCCTGGCCGATCCAGGGCCTCATCAAGCATTTCCGCCCGGAAATGGAAGCCCGCATCGATCAATACACCCGTAACGCCATGGCCCATGGCGTTGTGATGGAAGCCGCCGAGTAAGGAAACCGGACGATGGCGAAGGCAAAGGACAGGATACGGGAGGAAGTTGCGGCGAAGCCGGTCGACTCCGGCCGTGCGTCCGATGCCGCGCCGGAAGCGTCCGGTCTGCCGCTGCACCCGCTGATGGCGCATCCCGCCGCGGCGCTCGCGGCGATGACGGCGGTCGGCTTCGGTTTCGCGACCCAGATGGCGAGCGCCTTCCTGGGCTCGCTCCAGGGCGCCCTGGAGGCGACCGAGACGCTCGCCCGCAAGGTCGAAGACGAGAAGGGGCGGGAGGAGCGTCCGGCCCCGCCGTCTGAGTCGGCAGCGAAGACGGCCCCGCGGAAGCCCGCCGCAAAGGTGAAGCGTGCGGCCAAGGTACCGGTTGCCAAGGCACCGGTCGCCAAGGCGGCTCGACCGAAATCCGTAGAGGCGACGCCTGCGGTTGCTGCGCCCAAGGCTGCATCGCCGAAGCCCGCAAAGGCGGTCTCCCGGGGACGCGGCAAGGCCGACGACCTGAAGAAGATTTCCGGCATCGGGCCGAAGCTCGAGCAGATCCTGAACGGTATGGGCATCACCCGCTTTGCCGACATCGCCGGCTGGAGTGACGAGGATGTGGCGCGCATCGACGCCGAGATCGGTCTCGGTGGCCGCATCGTCCGCGACGGCTGGGTGGCGCAGGCGAAAGCACTGAAGGAGGGCGGGGCGTGACGCAGCACCTCGCCGAACTCAACATCGCGCGTTTGCGCTATCCGCTGGAGGACCCGCGGGTTGCCGCCTTCGTCAAGGCGCTCGACCTCGTCAACGGCGTCGCCGAGCGGTCGGAAGGCTTCGTCTGGCGGCTGAAGGACGAGAGCGGTAATGCGACCGCGATCGACGGTTTCGACGATCCGCTGGTGATCGTCAACATGAGTGTCTGGCGCGACGTCGCGTCATTCGAGAATTTCGTATGGAAGACCGTCCACCGGCAGTTCTATGCCCGCCGCGCGGAATGGTTCGAGATCATGGAAAAGCAGCATTTCGTCATGTGGCATGTCGCTGCGGGAGAGATCCCCACGGTAGCAGAGGCGAAAGGGCGGCTCGAAGAATTGAACAAGCACGGCAACAGCGACAGGGCTTTCGGCTGGTCGCACTTGCCGGAGGTGAAACTCTGGCAACATGCGCGGTGTGCGTGAGACAGGAAGGCGAATATGGCAAAGCTGAAAGTCGACGGTAAAGAGATCGAGGTTCCGGATCATTTCACGCTGTTGCAGGCGTGCGAGGAAGCCGGCGCCGAAGTCCCGCGCTTTTGTTTTCACGAGCGGCTGTCGGTCGCCGGCAATTGCCGCATGTGTCTCGTGGAAGTGAAGGGCGGCCCGCCGAAGCCCGCGGCCTCCTGCGCCATGGGTGTGCGCGATATCCGCGGCGGCCCGAACGGCGAACTGCCGGAAGTCTTCACCAACACGCCGATGGTCAAGAAGGCCCGCGAAGGCGTGATGGAATTCCTGCTGATCAACCATCCGCTCGATTGCCCGATCTGCGACCAGGGCGGCGAATGCGACCTGCAGGACCAGGCGATGGCCTTCGGCGTCGACAGCTCGCGCTATACGGAAAACAAGCGCGCCGTCGAGGACAAGTATATCGGCCCGCTCGTCAAGACCGTGATGAACCGCTGCATCCACTGCACGCGCTGCGTCCGCTTCACCACCGAAGTCGCCGGCATTGCGGAACTCGGTCTGATCGGCCGCGGCGAGGATGCCGAGATCACCACCTATCTCGAGCAGGCGATGACCTCCGAGCTGCAGGGCAACGTCATCGACCTTTGCCCGGTCGGCGCGCTGACTTCGAAACCGTTCTCCTTCACCGCTCGTCCGTGGGAACTCGGCAAGACCGAATCGATCGACGTCATGGACGCGCTGGGCTCGGCCATCCGCGTCGATACCCGCGGTCGCGAAGTTATGCGCATCATGCCGCGCGTGAACGAGGCGATCAACGAAGAGTGGATTTCCGACAAGAGCCGCTTCATCTGGGACGGCTTGAAGACCCAGCGCCTCGACCGGCCGTATGTCCGCCGTGACGGTCGCCTGCAGCCGGCGAGCTGGAGCGAGGCCTTCGCCGCCGTTAAGTCGGCCGTTGCCGCGACCACCGCCGACAAGATCGGCGCGATTGCCGGCGATCTCGCCTCCGTCGAGGAAATGTATGCGCTGAAGGAACTCGTTTCCGCCCTCGGCTCGGCCAATATCGACTGCCGCCAGGACGGCGCCGCCCTCGATCCTTCGCTCGGCCGCTCGACCTATATCTTCAACCCGACGATCGAAGGCATCCAAGCCGCTGACGCGCTGCTCATCGTCGGCGCCAATCCGCGCTTCGAAGCGGCCGTCCTGAACGCCCGCATCCGCAAACGCTGGCGCCACGGCGGCTTCCCGATCGGTGTGATCGGCGAAGGCGGCGAACTGCGCTACCAGTACGACTATCTCGGCGCTGGCTCCGAGACGCTCGCCGACCTCGCGGCCGGCAAGGGCGCCTTCGTAGATGTGCTGAAGAATGCCAAGGCCCCGATGATCATCGTAGGGCAGGGGGCTCTCGCTGGCGAAGACGGTGCGGCCGTTCTCGCGAACGTCGCCAAGCTCGCGGTCGCTGTCGGAGCCGTCTCGCCCGAATGGAACGGCCTCGCCGTCCTGCACACCGCCGCCGCGCGCGTCGGCGGGCTCGACCTCGGCTTCGTGCCCGGCGTGAACGGTGTATCGGCCGGCGCAATGCTGGGCTCGATGGACGTGCTCTTCCTGCTCGGCGCGGACGAACTCGACTTCGGCAAGAAGGGACAGACGTTCACCGTCTACATCGGCAGCCACGGCGATGCCGGTGCGCATAGCGCCGACGTCATCCTGCCGGGTGCCGCCTATACGGAGAAGTCCGGCACTTGGGTCAACACCGAAGGCCGTGTCCAGATGGGCAACCGGGCCGGCTTCGCGCCGGGTGAGGCCCGCGAGGACTGGGCGATCATCCGCGCGCTTTCCGACGTGCTCGGAAAGAAGCTGCCGTTCGATTCGCTGCAGGCTCTTCGCGCGAAACTCTATGCCGCTTACCCGCACTTCGCGGAGATCGACGAGATCGCTGCAGGTTCGGGTGACGAAATTGCCGCGCTTGCGAAAAAAGCCGGGCAGATGACCAAATCCGGGTTTGCGTCGCCGATCAAAGACTTCTATTTGACGAACCCGATCGCGCGTGCTTCGGCCGTGATGGCCGAATGCTCGGCATTGGCCCGCAACAATTTCAAGGCTGCGGCAGAGTAAGGGCAGGGGAACATGGACTCTTTCGTTTCAACCTATGTCTGGCCGGCGGCCATCATGATCGGCCAGTCGCTGCTGCTCCTGGTCGCCCTGCTGCTGTTCATCGCCTATTTCCTGCTGGCTGACCGCAAGATCTGGGCAGCGGTGCAGTTGCGTCGCGGTCCGAACGTCGTCGGTCCGTGGGGTCTCTTCCAGTCTTTCGCCGACCTTCTGAAGTTCGTCTTCAAGGAGCCGATCATTCCGGCCGGTTCCAACAAGGGCGTCTTCCTGCTTGCGCCGCTCGTCGCCGTGATGCTGGCACTCGCCACCTGGGCGGTCGTGCCTTTCGCCGACGGCTGGGTGATCGCCAACATCAATGTCGGCATCCTCTACGTCTTCGCGATCTCGTCTCTCGAAGTTTACGGCATCATCATGGGCGGCTGGGCTTCGAACTCGAAGTATCCGTTCCTCGGCGCGCTGCGTTCTGCCGCGCAGATGGTGTCCTACGAAGTCTCGATCGGCTTCGTGATCGTCACCGTCCTGCTCTGCGTCGGTTCGCTCAATCTTTCGGACATCGTCTACGCCCAGAAGGACGGCCTCGGAACCATGCTCGGCATGCCGAGTTCCTTCCTCGACTGGCATTGGCTGGCGCTGTTCCCGATGTTCATCGTCTTCTTCATCTCGGCACTCGCCGAGACGAACCGCCCGCCCTTCGACCTGCCGGAAGCTGAATCGGAACTGGTGGCCGGCTTCATGGTCGAATACGGCTCGACCCCGTACATGATGTTCATGCTCGGTGAATACGCCGCGATCGTGCTGATGTGCGCGCTGACGACCATCCTGTTCCTCGGTGGCTGGCTGCCGCCGGTCGATATCGCCATCCTCAACTGGGTACCCGGCATCGTCTGGTTCGTGCTCAAGGCCTCGATGGTGTTCTTCATGTTCGCGATGGTGAAGGCCTTCGTGCCGCGCTACCGCTACGACCAACTGATGCGTCTCGGCTGGAAGGTCTTCCTGCCGCTCTCGCTCGCCATGGTCGTCATCGTTGCATTCGTGCTGAAGCTGATGGGATGGGCATGATGATGTCCGTTCCGTCCCTCGGCAGATTTGGAGGTTAAGATGGCTGGTCTCTCCCAGGCTATCAATTCCCTGTTCCTGAAGGAGTTCGTCGGCGCGTTCTTCCTGTCGATGCGCTACTTCTTCGCGCCCAAGGCCACGATCAACTATCCCTTCGAAAAGGGGCCGCTGTCGCCGCGCTTCCGTGGCGAACACGCACTGCGCCGCTATCCGAACGGCGAAGAACGCTGCATCGCGTGCAAGCTCTGTGAGGCGATCTGTCCGGCCCAGGCGATCACCATCGAGGCCGGTCCCCGCCGCAACGACGGCACCCGCCGCACGGTGCGCTACGACATCGACATGGTGAAGTGCATCTATTGCGGCTTCTGCCAGGAAGCCTGCCCGGTCGAGGCGATCGTCGAGGGGCCGAATTTCGAGTTCGCCACCGAGACGCGCGAGGAACTTTATTTCGACAAGGCGCGGCTCCTGGATAACGGCGATCGCTGGGAACGGGAAATCGCGCGCAACATCGCGCTGGATGCTCCGTACCGCTGATCGGCGGGCGACATCGATCGTGGTGACGCCGGCAAGCGGGCGTCGTCGCGGCACATGAGTTTTGAACAGGGGCGTCCAGCCGGTAGGGGATTACCGGCAGCGTCCCATCGGACGGCGGCGCGGACGCGCGTCCCGGGGAAGATGAAAAGGCACCAACATGGGTCTTCAGGCTCTTTTTTTCTATCTCTTTGCCTTTGTCGCCGTGGCTTCGGCGTTCATGGTGATCTCGGCACGGAACCCGGTCCACTCGGTTCTGTTCCTCATCCTCACCTTCGTTAACGCCGCCGGCCTGTTCCTCCTGACGGGCGCGGAATTCCTGGCGATGATCCTGCTGGTCGTCTATGTCGGCGCCGTGGCGGTGCTCTTCCTCTTCGTCGTCATGATGCTCGACATCGACTTCGCCGAGCTCAGGTCCGGCGCGCTGAAATACGCGCCGATCGCCACGCTCATCGGTGTCGTCGTAGCGGCGGAGCTGGTGTTCGTCATCGGCGGCAGCATCATTTCGCCGGAAGCGATGAACGCGGTGACCATGCCGATGCCGGCGCTTGCCGAACGCCAGAACACCGCAGCCCTCGGCGATGTGCTCTATACGAATTACGTCTACTTCTTCCAGATCGCCGGCCTGGTGCTGCTGGTGGCAATGATCGGCGCGATCGTGCTGACGCTGCGTCACCGCACCAACATCAAGCGGCAGGACATTTCCAGACAGGTTGCCCGCACGCCCGCGACCGCCGTCAAGGTGGTCAAGGTCAAGCCGGGGCAGGGTGTCTGAGGCAGCACGAGGTCAAGGAACAGAAAATATGGAAATCGGTCTTTCCCATTACCTGACGGTCAGTGCCATTCTCTTCACCCTCGGCGTGTTCGGCATCTTTCTGAACCGCAAGAACGTCATCGTCATCCTCATGTCGATCGAGCTCATTCTGCTCGCCGTCAACCTGAACATGGTGGCGTTCTCCGCCTTCCTCAACGACATGGTCGGCCAGGTCTTCGCCCTGTTCATCCTGACCGTCGCTGCGGCAGAAGCGGCGATCGGTCTTGCTATTCTCGTTGTCTTCTACCGCAACCGCGGCTCCATCGCCGTCGAAGACATCAATATGATGAAGGGCTGATAAAGCTATGATTTTGTATAAGGCTATCGTCTTTCTTCCGCTGATCGGCGCGCTGATCGCCGGCCTGCTCGGTCGCCAGATCGGCGCCAAGGCCTCCGAATACATCACCAGCGGCCTGATGATCGTCACCGCGGTCCTGTCGTGGGTCGTCTTCGTCAACGTCGGTTTCGGCGAGGGGCACGAGGTCATCAAGGTCTCGGTGCTGCGCTGGATCCAGTCCGGCGGCATCGACGTCGAATGGTCGCTGCGGATCGACACGCTGACCGCCGTCATGCTGGTCGTCGTCAACAGCGTCTCGACGCTGGTCCACGTCTACTCGATCGGCTACATGCACCACGATCCGGACCGGCCGCGCTTCTTCTCCTATCTGTCGCTGTTCACCTTCGCCATGCTGATGCTGGTGACCTCCGACAACCTGCTGCAGATGTTCTTCGGCTGGGAAGGCGTCGGTCTCGCCTCGTACCTGCTCATCGGCTTCTGGTTCAAGAAGCCGTCGGCTTGCGCCGCGGCGATGAAAGCCTTCATCGTCAACCGCGTCGGTGACTTCGGCTTCATCCTCGGTATTGCCGGCGTCTTCGTCCTGTTCGGCTCGATCAACTTCGAGACGATCTTCGCCGCCGCGCAGAGCTATCTGCCGGCCGAGGGTGCCGAAGGCGGCGAAGCCGTCATCAATCTCTTCGGCATGAGCCTTGACAAGGCGAACGCCATGACCGCCGTCTGCCTGCTGCTCTTCATGGGTGCCATGGGCAAGTCGGCGCAGTTCCTGCTGCACACCTGGCTGCCGGACGCGATGGAAGGCCCGACCCCGGTTTCGGCCCTCATCCATGCCGCCACCATGGTCACCGCCGGCGTCTTCCTCGTCGCCCGCATGTCGCCGCTCTTCGAACTGTCGCCGGATGCGCTGACCTTCGTCACGCTGATCGGTGCGATCACCGCCTTCTTCGCGGCGACCGTCGGCCTCGTGCAGAACGACATCAAGCGCGTCATCGCCTATTCGACCTGCTCGCAGCTCGGCTATATGTTCGTGGCGCTCGGCGTCGGCGCCTATGGTGCGGCGATCTTCCACCTCTTCACGCACGCCTTCTTCAAGGCACTGCTCTTCCTCGGCGCCGGCTCGGTCATCCATGCCGTCGACGGCGAGCAGGACATGCGCTACATGGGCGGCCTCAGGAAGCACATTCCGCTGACCTTCTGGGCGATGACCATCGGCACGCTGGCGCTGACCGGCGTCGGCATCCCGGGAACGATGATCGGCTTTGCCGGCTTCTTCTCGAAGGACGTCATCATCGAGTCGGCCTACGCCTCGCATTCGGCGGTCTCGGGCTTCGCCTTCGCGCTGCTCGTCATCGCGGCGCTGTTCACCAGCTTCTATTCCTGGCGTCTTGCCTTCCTCACCTTCTTCGGCAAGCCGCGGGCGTCCGCCGACGTCATGCACCACGTGCATGAATCGCCGATGGTGATGCTGGCGCCGCTCGCGTTGCTTGCGCTCGGTGCGGTCTTCGCTGGCGTTGCCTTCGAGGGCTACTTCTTCGGCCACGAATACGGCGAGTTCTGGAAGGGCGCGCTCTTCACGCTGCCGGAAAACGAGATCCTCGAGCAGTTCCACGGCGTCCCGACCTGGGTGAAGTGGAGCCCCTTCATCGCCATGCTGACCGGCTTCGTGACCGCCTGGTACATGTACATCAAGTCGCCCTCGACCCCGAAGGTCCTGGCCGAGCAGCACCGCGTGCTCTACCAGTTCCTGCTCAACAAGTGGTACTTCGACGAACTCTACGATCTGCTCTTCGTCCGCTCGGCCAAGGCCCTCGGCCGGTTCCTGTGGAAGAAGGGTGACGTCGGTGTCATCGACACCTACGGCCCGAACGGCGTCGCCGCGGCCGTCGTCGACGTGACCCAGAGGGTCGTCCGCCTGCAGTCGGGTTACCTCTATCACTATGCCTTCGCGATGCTGATCGGCGTTGCGGCCCTCATTACCTGGATGATGCTCGGGAGTTCCTTCTGATGACCGATTGGCCCATTCTTTCAACGGTCACCTTCCTGCCGCTGGTCGGCGTGGCACTTCTCCTGCTGACCCGGGAGGATACAGCCCTCGGCCGCCGCAATATCCGCAACGTGGCGCTGCTGACGACGGTCTTCACCTTCGTCGTCTCGCTCTTCATCTGGATCGGCTTCGACAATTCGAACCCCGGCTTCCAGATGGTGGAAAAGCACGCCTGGCTCGGAACCGGCATTTCCTACCACGTCGGCGTCGACGGCATCTCGATGCTGTTCGTCATCCTGACGACGCTGCTCATGCCCTTCTGCATCCTCGCGAGCTGGGTTTCGGTCGAGAAGCGCCTGAAGGACTACATGATCGCATTCCTGCTCCTCGAAACCCTGATGATCGGGGTGTTCGTGGCGCTCGACATCGTGCTGTTCTACGTCTACTTCGAGGCAGGCCTGATCCCGATGTTCATCATCATCGGCGTCTGGGGCGGCAAGGATCGCGTCTACGCGTCCTACAAGTTCTTCCTCTACACGCTCGCCGGCTCGGTGCTGATGCTGATCGCCATCATGGCGATGTACTGGGATGCCGGCACGACCGACATCACGCAGTTGCTCGCCCACAAGTTCCCGGCGCAGATGCAAACCTGGCTGTGGCTCGCCTTCTTCGCGTCCTTCGCGGTGAAGATGCCGATGTGGCCGGTCCACACCTGGCTGCCGGATGCGCACGTGCAGGCCCCGACGGCCGGCTCGATGATCCTTGCGGGCATCCTGCTGAAGCTCGGTGGCTACGGCTTGCTGCGCTTCTCGCTGCCGATGTTCCCGCTGGCGTCGGACTACTTCGCGCCGCTCGTCTACACGATGTCGGTGATCGCGATCATCTACACCTCGCTGGTGGCGATGATGCAGGAGGACATGAAGAAGCTGATCGCCTATTCGTCGATCGCGCACATGGGCTATGTCACCATGGGTACCTTCGCCGCCAACATGCAGGGCGTGCAGGGGGCGATTTTCCAGATGCTGAGCCACGGTTTCGTGTCGGCCGCTCTCTTCTTCTGCGTCGGCGTGATCTACGACCGCCTGCACACCCGCGACATCGCGGCCTATGGCGGCCTGGTCAACAACATGCCGAAATACGCCGTCGCCTTCATGGTCTTCACCATGGCGAATGTCGGCCTTCCGGGCACGTCCGGCTTCATCGGCGAGTTCCTGACCCTGATCGGCGTCTTCCGCGCCAACACTTGGGTTGCGCTCTTCGCTGCGACCGGCGTCATCCTCTCGGCCGCTTACGCGCTCTGGCTCTATCGCCGGGTCGTGTTCGGCGCGCTCGAGAAGGAAAGCCTGAAGGCCATGCTCGACCTCTCGCTCCGCGAGAAGTTCATTCTCTATCCGCTGATTGCGCTCACCATCTTCTTCGGCGTCTATCCGGCCCCGATCTTCGATGCCACGGCCGCTTCGGTCGAACTTCTGGTGAACAACTATTCGGCAGCATTGCAGGCGGCGCAGAACGTTGCGCTCACGGTGAATTGACGACAGGACCCTTTGGACATGAACGCTGAAACACTCGTTGCAAGCCTGCATCTCGTCACACCGGAACTGATCCTCGCGGTCGGTGCCCTGGTGCTGCTGATGGTTGGCGTATTCTCCGGAGACAAGTCCACGCCGACGGTGACCGGACTTGCCGTGGCGCTGCTGATCGCCTCGGGCCTGTGGATGGTGCTGGTACCTGCAGAAGGTTCCGCCTTCGGCGGTGCCTATCTGGCGGACGGCTATGCCCGCTTCATGAAGGTCCTCGCGCTGATAGGTTCGGTGACGGCGATGATCATGGCGGTCGGCCACGCCCGCTTCGACCATCTCGACCGTTTCGAATTCCCGGTCCTCCTGGTGCTGGCGACGCTCGGCATCATGCTGATGATTTCGGCGAACGATCTCATCTCGCTCTACCTCTCGCTGGAACTGCAGTCGCTGGCGCTCTATGTCGTCGCGGCGATCAACCGTGACAGCCTGCGTTCCACGGAAGCCGGTCTGAAGTACTTCGTCCTCGGCGCCCTGTCGTCCGGTATGCTGCTCTACGGCATGTCGCTCGTCTACGGCTTCACCGGTAACACCGGCTTTGATGAGATCGCCAAGGTCCTGACGGCGGGCAAGCCGCAGCTCGGGCTGATCTTCGGCCTCGTCTTCATCCTCGCCGGCCTCGCGTTCAAGATTTCTGCGGTTCCGTTCCACATGTGGACGCCGGACGTCTACGAAGGCGCGCCGACGCCGGTCACCGCCTTCCTCGCCGCCGCCCCGAAGATCGGCGCGATGGCGATCTTCGTCCGCCTCGTCATCGGCGCCTTCCAGCCGATCTTCGTGGAATGGCAGCAGGTCGTCGTCTTCATCTCGATCGCCTCTATGCTGCTCGGCTCGTTCGCCGCGATCGGCCAGCGCAACATCAAGCGACTGATGGCCTATTCCTCGATCGGTCACATGGGCTATGCGCTCGTCGGTCTTGCCGCCGGCTCGAAGACGGGTGTGACGGGCGTCATCATCTACCTGGCGATCTATCTCATCACCACGCTCGGCACCTTCGCCTGCATCATGGCGATGCGCGTCAAGGAAGGCGGCAATGTCGAGAACGTCGACGATCTCGCCGGCCTTTCCACCACCAAGCCGTTCATGGCCGTGGTGCTGAGTGCGCTGATGTTCTCGCTCGCCGGCATCCCGCCGCTCGCCGGCTTCTTTGCGAAGTACTTCGTCTTCGTCGCAGCGGTCGAGGCGCAGCTCTATGGTCTCGCGATCATCGGCGTGCTCTCCTCGGTGGTCGGTGCCTACTACTACCTGCGCGTCGTGAAGGTCATGTGGTTCGATGATGCGAAGGTCGAGTTCACGCGCATCGCCGGCGAGCTTCGCCTGGTCTTCGGTCTGTCGGGTCTCTTCGTCGTCGGCTATCTGCTGATCGGCGGTCCGCTCGACGTCATGGCCGAGGCCGCAGCCAAGACCCTCTTCTATTGAGCGGGCATGACACCTGCCGGCGGTTGTCGGTCGACGACTTCCGGCACGAGGCGCATCGCGTCCTCGCCTCCACCAACAGTGAATGTCTCGCCCGCGCTCGCGCGGGCGATTCCGGTTTTCTATGGCTGACGGCGGAGAGCCAGACCGGCGGTCGCGGTCGCCGCGGCAGGGCATGGGCCTCCGAGCCGGGAAACCTCTACGCCTCGCTGCTTCTCGTCGATGCGGCACCGATGGAGCATATTTCGTCACTGCCGCTTGCCGTTGCCCTTGCCGTGCATGACGCGATCCGTGCCGTGCTGCCGGCGGACGCGCCGCCGCTCGAGATCAAGTGGCCGAACGACATCCTGATCGGCAGGGCGAAGACATGCGGTATCCTGCTGGAAGGGGAGGCGCTGCCCGACGGGCGCCATGCGATCGCGATCGGGATCGGCATCAACATCGTCCGGAAACCGGACGGCACAGCCTATCCCGTCACCTCGCTTTCGGAACACGGGGTGGCGGTTTCTCCGGAAGAACTCTTCGCGCGATTGTTCTCTTCTATGGCCGAGGTGCTGAACCTCTGGGACGCGGGATGGGGAACGGCGGCGGTCGTCGAACGCTGGCGCCGGCATGCCTGCGGGATCGGCGAAAAAATCACCGTGAACCTGCCGGACCGGTCGATTTCCGGTTACTTTGCAGGAATTGATGATAAAGGCTATCTCCTGCTCGATCGCGGCCCGGAAGGGCAGATGGCGATCGCGGCCGGTGACGTATTTTTTGGTTGAACTGGTACAAGGGAAGAATGGCAAAGCAAGACGAACTGGTGTTCCTGCCGCTCGGCGGCGTCGGCGAGATCGGCATGAACCTCGCATTATACGGCTATGGAACGCCGTCGAACCGCCAATGGATCATGGTCGACTGCGGGGTGACTTTCCCCGGGCCGGACCTGCCGGGCGTCGACCTCGTGCTTCCCGACATACGCTTCATCGAGGCGCAGAAGCGCAATCTCAAGGCCATCATCATCACCCATGCCCATGAGGACCACTACGGCGGCCTGAACGACATCTGGCCGGGCCTCAACGTTCCGGTCTATGCCTCGGTCTTCACCGCCGGGATGCTGGAAGCCAAGCGCGACTACGAAGGCGGGCGCGCGGACATCCCGGTGACGCCCTTCAAGGCGGGCGACCGGATCAATGTCGGGCCGTTCAACATCGAGGCGGTCGGCGTCAACCACTCCATTCCCGAACCGATGTCGCTGGTGATCCGCACGCCGCTCGGCAATGTGATCCACACGGGCGACTGGAAGATCGACCATGCGCCGTCGCTCGGGCCGTTCACCGACGAGACGCGTTTCCGCGAGCTCGGCGACGAGGGCGTGCTGGCGCTGATGTGCGACAGCACGAACGCCATGCGCGACGGCGTATCGCCGTCCGAACAGCAGGTATCCGACGGCCTGCGCCAGATCATCGAGACGGCGGAAGGGCGCGTGGCGATCACCACCTTCTCGTCGAATGTCGGGCGCATCCGCTCGATCGCGCAGGCCGCGGAAGCGGCTGGCCGCGAGGTTCTCCTGCTCGGCAGCTCGCTGAAGCGCGTCGTCGCCGTCGCCGCCGATATCGGGCTCATGGAGGGTGTGAAGCCCTTCATTGCCGAGGACGAGTTTGGCTACATCCCGCGCGACAAGGTGGTGGTTATCCTGACCGGCAGCCAGGGCGAACCGCGAGCGGCGCTCGCAAGGATCGCCCGCGACGAGATGCGCAATGTCGCCTTCGCCGCCGGCGACACGGTCGTCTTTTCCTCGCGCACGATCCCGGGCAACGAGAAGGCGATCCAGGACATCAAGAACGGGCTGGTCGATCAGGGCCTCCACATCGTCACCGACAGCGAGGCGCTGGTCCATGTCTCCGGCCATCCGCGGCGTAACGAGCTGCTGCAGATGTACGAGTGGACTCGGCCGCAGATGGTCGTGCCGGTGCATGGCGAGGCAGCGCACCTGACGGCGCAGGCGGAGCTTGCGCTGCAGTCCGGCGTCAAGACCGTTCCGAAAGTGCGCAACGGCGACATGCTTCGCCTGGCACCCGGTCCGGCCGAGGTCATCGACCAGGCGCCGTTCGGCCGCATCTACAAGGACGGCAAGCTTGTCGGCGATTTCGAGGAGATGGGGATCGGCGAGCGCCGCAAGCTTTCCCATGTCGGCCATGTCTCGGTCAACGTGCTGCTCGACGGTCGTTACGACTTCCTCGGCGATCCGGACGTTGTCGCCTGCGGGTTGCCGGAAGTGGACGAGGAGGGTGAGGACATGGAAGACACCCTCTATGACGCCATCCTCGGTGCGGTGGAGAGCATTCCACGGGTCCGTCGCAAGGACCTTGATGTCGTGCGCGAGAGCATCCGTCGCGCCGTTCGTGCCGCAGCCAACGAGGCCTGGGGCAAGAAGCCGGTGGTGACCGTTTTCGTGACGAAAGTCTGAGTGACGGACGAGCGGTTCCCGGTATAGGGTCCGCCGCGTCCGCAATCTCTGTTTCGTTCGAAGGGAGTATTTGATGCTTGGACGGGTCAATCACGTCGCCATCGCCGTACCGGATCTCGAGGCCGCGACGGCGTCCTATCGCGACACGTTGGGTGCTACCGTCTCTGCGCCGCAGTCCCTGCCGGAACATGGCGTCACCGTCGTCTTCGTGGAACTGCCGAACACCAAGATCGAGTTGCTCGAGCCGCTCGGTGCCGAATCGCCGATCGCGGCCTTCCTTGCGAAGAACCCCGCCGGCGGCATGCACCACATCTGTTACGAGGTCGACGACATTCTCGGTGCTCGCGACCGGCTGACGGAAAGCGGTGCGCGCGTGCTCGGCGGTGGTGAACCGAAGATCGGCGCTCACGGCAAGCCGGTCCTCTTCCTTCATCCCAAGGATTTCAACGGAACGCTGATCGAGCTCGAGCAGCTCTGACCTTTCTGCGTTTGTGCCTTCCGGCCGCGTGAAGTGCCTCGGCGATCATTGCCTCGGGGGTTTGTGCCGGCGATCCGTTCGGCCTATAAGGTGCCGACGCGGCAACGGCCGCGGCTCGAAAAATGACGACGCCCGGGCAGGGCGTCCCGGAGTTCTCGACATGACGTTCGTCTCGGCCTTCGCCGTCTATTTCATCATCTGGTGGATCACCCTGTTCGCCGTTCTGCCGATCGGGCTGAAGACGCAGGACGAGGAGAAGGACGTGGTGCCCGGCAGCGTCGGGAGCGCGCCGGCCCGGTTCCGCGGTGGCCGTGTCGTCCTCCTGACGACGGTGATCTCCGCCGTCATCTACGCGGGTTGGTTCATCGCCTCGACTTATTTCGGGATCAGTATCGACAGCCTGCCGCAGATCATGCCGCGTTTCGAATGAGGTGTCTGGCGTCCGAGGGCGAGCTTGACAGCCCTGGACGCGTGCTTTCGAGCGTCTTCGACTCGTTCTCGTTGTCTGGAAGGCAAAAAAAAACAAGGTCGTATGACCTTGTTTGAAAGTATCGCGTGATCCTTAACCTGTTACGGGGCAGCGAACGGGCGCGCCAAAGATCTGATCCTCCCAAGATTTAACCGCGAGTGCGGCAAGAATTTAAGCTTCCTGCCTGTTTTGTGGGCTCACGCTAGCCCAAAGTTTGAACGTTGTCACGTCCAATTTTTGTATTTTTGCTACAGTCCGCGAAAAAATTCGATGATGCCCAAATGTCGCAGGCCGAGCGGCCAAATCAGACCTGCCGACAGCCTGTGGACGCCACACAGACAGGCGATGTGGCGGGTGCAGGTGCCGACGGGTAGGCACGTCGGGTGGCAGGCGGGTTGCGGGTTTTCATCCCCTCCGGAAACAGCTATGAACGCAGCCACACCAACCGTTGTCACGGCTGATTCCGCGAAAAATGCGCGGGCGCCACTACCTGTCTGGAATTCGTTATGCGTCTGTCACGCTATTTTATGCCCATCCTCAAGGAAAATCCGAAGGAAGCGGAGATCGTCTCGCACCGCCTGATGCTGCGTGCCGGCATGATCCGACAGCAGAGCCAGGGGATCTATTCCTGGCTGCCGCTGGGCAAGCGCGTGCTCGACAAGGTCAACAAGATCATCCGCGAGGAGCAGAACCGCGCCGGCGCCATCGAGATCCTGATGCCGACGCTGCAGTCGGCCGAACTCTGGCAGGAGAGCGGTCGCTATGATGACTATGGCAAGGAGATGCTGCGCATCAAGGACCGGCAGGACCGGCCGATGCTCTACGGCCCGACCAACGAGGAGATGGTCACCGACATCTTCCGCTCCTACGTCAAGTCCTACAAGGACCTGCCGCTGAACCTCTACCATATCCAGTTGAAGTTCCGCGACGAGATCCGTCCGCGCTTCGGCACCATGCGCTCGCGCGAATTCATGATGAAGGACGCCTATTCCTTCGACCTCACCATGGAAGCGGCGGTGCACTCCTACAACAAGATGTTCGCGGCCTATCTGCGCACCTTCGACCGGCTCGGGCTCCGGGCGATCCCGATGCGCGCCGACACCGGCCCGATCGGCGGCAATCACAGCCACGAGTTCATCATTCTCGCCGAGACGGGCGAGTCGGAAGTCTTCTGCCACAAGGATTTCGTCGATTTCGACATTCCGCGCGTCGATACCGACTTCGACGATGTGCGGGGCCTGCAGGCGATCTTCGACAAGTGGACCTCGCTCTACGCCGCGACCTCCGAGATGCATGACGAAGCGGCCTTCGCCGCCGTTCCGGAAGGCGAGCGCCTTTCCGCGCGCGGCATCGAGGTCGGCCATATTTTCTACTTCGGCACCAAGTACTCCGAGCCGATGGGGGCAAAGGTTCAGGGCCCCGACGGCAAGGAGCATACCGTGCATATGGGATCCTACGGCATCGGCCCGACGCGCCTCGTCCCGGCGATCATCGAAGCCTCGCACGACGACACCGGCATCATCTGGCCGGCCTCGGTCGCGCCCTTCGATGCGGTCGTGATCAACATGAAGGCCGGCGACACGGCCTGCGACGCCACCTGCGATGCGATCTATGCTGCGCTTTCGAACGCCGGCAAGGACGTGCTGCTCGACGACACCGACGACCGCGCCGGTACCAAATTCGCCACTGCAGACCTCATTGGCGTTCCCGTGCAGGTCATCGCCGGCCCGCGCTCGGTCGCAAACGGCGAAGTCGAGCTCAAGGACCGCAAGACCGGTGCGCGTGAAACAATGACGGTAGAAGCGGCCATCAACAAGCTGGTCGGCTGATTGCCGGTCGAGGAGGCGAGATGACAAGCGCAGTCGAAGGCCGCGAGGCGGACAAGGTCACCCCGAGCCCGTCGGCGCGGCCGTTCTCCGCCTTCGAGCGCATCGTCGCCTGGCGCTATCTGCGCGCCCGGCGGAAGGAAGCGTTCATTTCGGTGATCGCCGGCTTCTCCTTCGTCGGAATCATGCTCGGCGTCGCGACCCTCATCATCGTCATGGCGGTGATGAACGGCTTCCGCACCGAACTCATCTCGCGAATCCTCGGCATCAACGGCCACATGATCGTGCAGCCGGTCGACGGGCCGCTCGACAACTATGCGGAGCTTGCCGACAAGTTCTCCGGCATCGCCGGTGTCACGATGGCGCTTCCGCTTGTCGAGGGGCAGACGCTTGCCTCCGGCCGTGGCGGGGCGGGAACCGGTGCGCTGGTGCGCGGCATTCGCGCCGATGACCTCACCAAGCTCAAGACGGTCTCGAACAACATCCGTGCCGGCGACATGGTCGGCTTTGCGGCGGGGCAGGGCGTCCTGATCGGCTCGCGCATGGCGAACGAACTCGGGCTCACCGCCGGCGATACGATCACGCTCGTCTCGCCGGAAGGCGATGTCACGCCGCTCGGGGTCAATCCGCGGGTCAAGTCCTATACCGTCTCCGGCATCTTCGAGATCGGCATGTCGGAATACGACGCCTCGATCATCTACATGCCGCTCGAGGAGGCGCAGCTCTATTTCAATGCCGAGGGCATCGTCCAGTCGATCGAGCTTTTCGTCGCCGATCCGGACCTCGTCGACGAGCTGCGACCGAAGGTCGAGGAAGCGGCCGGGCGACAGATCTTCATCACCGACTGGCGCCAGCGCAACCAGACCTTCTTCTCGGCGCTGCAGGTCGAGCGCAACGTGATGTTCATGATCCTGACGCTGATCGTGCTCGTCGCCGCGCTCAACATCATCTCGGGCCTCATCATGCTGGTGAAGGACAAGGGAAGCGACATCGCGATCCTGCGCACCATGGGTGCGACCGCCGGCTCGATCATGCGCATCTTCTTCATGACCGGCGCGGCGATCGGCGTCACCGGCACCTTCGCCGGGGTGGCCCTCGGTGTCGTCGTCTGCCTCAACATCGAATCGATCCGCGGCTTCTTCTCCTGGGTCAGCGGCACGGTGCTCTTCGATCCCGAACTCTACTTCCTGAGCCAGCTTCCGGCCGATATGAACGTCGGTGAGACGATGTCCGTCGTCATCATGGCGCTGACGCTCTCCTTCCTGGCGACGCTCTTCCCTGCCTGGCGCGCCTCGCGGCTCGACCCTGTACAGGCCCTCCGCTACGAATAAGGATGCCGCTTTCCATGGCCACCGACAAAGTCCTCGCGCTTACCGGAATCGATCGCAATTACGGGCAGGGCGAGACGCTGCTGAGCATCCTGAAGGGTGCCGATTTCAGCCTCGAGAGCGGCGAGACGGTGGCGCTCGTCGCCCCGTCGGGAACGGGCAAGTCGACGCTTCTGCACGTCGCGGGCCTGCTCGAGCATCCAGATGCCGGCGAAGTCGTGATCGGGGGCGAAGCCTGTTCGGGCCTCTCCGAGGACCGTCGCACGGCGGTTCGGCGGCGCTCGATCGGCTTCGTCTACCAGTTCCATCACCTGCTGCCGGAATTCTCCGCGCTCGAGAACATCATGATGCCGCAGCTCATCGCCGGGCTTTCCATGGCCGAGGCCAAGGAGCGAGCCGCACAGCTTCTCGACTACATGCGGATCGGCCACCGCGCCGATCACCGTCCGGCGGAACTCTCGGGCGGCGAACAGCAGCGGGTGGCGATTGCCCGCGCCGTCGCCAACGCGCCGCTCGTGCTGCTCGCCGACGAGCCGACCGGCAATCTCGACCCGGAGACGGCATCCTACGTCTTCTCCGCTTTGCGTGCGCTGGTCCGCCAGTCGGGGCTCGCCGCGCTGATTGCCACCCACAATCACGAACTGGCCCAGCGCATGGACCGCTGCGTGACGATCATCGACGGCAAGATCGTCGATTACGCGGTCTGAGAGGCTTGCGGACGTTCGCGGCGATGACAGCCGCGGTGCCGGCGTAAACTGCCGCCGACTTTCCTGCTCCTTTGTCTTTGTCTTCGCCGGGCGAGAGCCCCTGCAGGCGCGCGCCGTGGTCGCGTTGCCCCTATGTTCCCGTCTATTCGCGTCGTTGATCGAACCATATGACCCTTTTTGGGTTGACAAAGGAACAAAGAGAGAACAAAATAAAAACATAACGAGTTAGGAGTGAGCCATGACTGACGTTCTCCGTGATGTCGCCGCATTCGCCTCGATCCTCATGTTCGTCACCGGCTTGTCGGTGATCGTCTCGGCGATTTGAGGTTCCTGCGCCTATCCTGTAGAGAGTGACCCGTATCCGGCCGACAAGGCTGGACTTCCCTGTCGGGGCGACCGAAAATCGCACCGATTCATCGGATACGGGTAATGACGGATATGGGCGAAGCAGTTGACGAGGGCGGGCGCGAGGCAAGTTCGCCGGGTTTTGTGCACTTGCGCCTGCATTCGGCCTATTCGCTTCTCGAAGGCGCATTGCCGCTGAAGAAGATCCTCCGGAAGGCTGCCGCCGACGGCCAGCCGGCGATCGCGATCACCGACACCAACAATCTCTTCGTCGCGCTCGAATTCTCGCAGTATGCCGTCGGCGACGGGCTGCAGCCGATCATCGGCTGTCAGGTGTCGATCGACATGGAGGATGCGAGAGACGACAAGCGGTCGTCTCATGCTCCCGCCAGATATCCGGCGATCGTGTTGCTCGCGGCGAATGCCGCCGGCTATGAGCGGCTCGTCGACCTCGTCAGCCGGGCCTATCTGGAAGGCGAGGGGCACCAGGCGGTGCATGTCGCTGCGTCATGGCTGGAGGACCGCGGGACGGAGGGGCTGATTGCCCTGACCGGAGCTTCGGGCGGGCCAGTGGACGTCGCGCTTTTGGAAGGACACAGCGCGCAGGCGGAAACAAGGCTTTTGACGCTGAAGCGGCTTTTCGGCGACCGGCTCTACGTCGAGCTGCAGCGCCACGGCGATTACGATCGTCGCCACGAGACCAGGATGGTTCAGCTCGCCTACCGTCATGGCCTGCCGCTGGTTGCGACCAACGAGGCCTTCTTCCTGACGCGGGAGGATTACGACGCGCATGACGCCCTGATGGCAGTCGCCCACAATGCGATCGTTTCCGACGACAACCGCTTCCGCTTGACACCCGACCACTATCTGAAGAGCCGGGCCGAGATGCAGGCGCTCTTCGCCGATCTGCCGGAGGCGATCGAAAATACCGTCGAGATCGCCATGCGCTGCTCCTTTGTGCTCGGCACGCGCAAGCCGATCCTGCCGCGCTTTGCCGGCGTCGGTGCCGATCCGGAGGAGGCGGAGAAGGCCGAGGCGGAGGAACTGAGGCGGCAGGCGGTCGAGGGTCTCGACCGGCGGATCGCAGCGCTCGGCATGGCGCCGGGCTACGAGGAGAAGGATTACCGCGAGCGGCTGCAATTCGAGCTCTCGATCATCGAGCGCATGAAGTTCCCCGGTTACTTCCTGATCGTTTCCGACTTCATCAAGTGGGCCAAGCAGCACGACATTCCGGTCGGCCCGGGCCGTGGTTCGGGTGCGGGCTCGCTGGTCGCCTATGCACTCACCATCACCGACGTCGACCCGTTGCGCTTCTCGCTGCTCTTCGAACGCTTCCTCAATCCGGAGCGCGTGTCGATGCCGGACTTCGACATCGACTTCTGCCAGGACCGGCGCGAAGAGGTGATCCGCTACGTCCAGCAGAAATATGGCCGTGAGCAGGTGGCGCAGATCATTACCTTCGGTTCGCTGCAGGCGCGCGCTGCCTTGCGTGACGTCGGCCGCGTGCTGGAGATGCCCTACGGACAGGTCGACAAGATATGCAAGCTGGTGCCGAACAATCCGGCGAACCCGACGCCGCTCTCCAAGGCGATCGAGGAGGAGCCGAAGCTGCGCGAGGAGGCGGAAGCCGAGCCGGTCGTCGCACGCCTTCTCGACATCGCCCAGAAGATCGAGGGCCTCTACCGCCATGCATCGACCCACGCCGCCGGTATCGTGATCGGCGACCGGCCGCTGTCGAAGCTGGTGCCGATGTATCGCGATCCGCGTTCCGACATGCCGGTCACCCAGTTCAACATGAAGTGGGTCGAGCAGGCAGGTCTCGTCAAGTTCGACTTCCTCGGCCTGAAGACCCTGACCGTGTTGAAGACGGCTGTCGATTTCGTCAAGGAGCAGAGGGGAGTCGAGGTCGATCTGGCAGCGATCCCGCTCGACGACAAGCTGACCTATGAAATGCTCTCCCGCGGCGAGACGGTCGGCGTGTTCCAGGTTGAAAGTGCCGGCATGCGCAAGGCGCTGATCGGCATGCGGCCGGACTGCATCGAGGACATCATCGCGCTGGTGGCGCTCTACCGCCCGGGCCCGATGGAGAACATCCCGGTCTACAATGCCCGCAAGCACGGCGAGGAAGAGATCGAGTCGATCCATCCGAAGATCGACTATCTCCTGAAGGAAACGCAGGGCGTCATCGTCTACCAGGAGCAGGTGATGCAGATCGCCCAGGTTCTGTCGGGCTATTCGCTCGGCGAAGCCGACCTCCTGCGCCGCGCCATGGGCAAGAAGATCAAGGAGGAGATGGACAAGCAGCGCGCCCGCTTCGTCGACGGCGCGGTGAAGAACGGCGTGTCCAAGAACCAGGCGGACATCATCTTCGACCTGCTCGCCAAGTTCGCCAACTACGGCTTCAACAAGTCGCACGCCGCGGCCTACGCGATCGTCTCCTATCAGACGGCCTACATGAAGGCGCATTACCCTGTCGAGTTCCTCGCCGCGACCATGACCTACGATATGGCCAACAGCGAGAAGCTCAACGACTTCCGCCAGGATGCGGGGCGCCTCGGCATCAAGGTCATCCCGCCGTCGGTCCAGACCTCGTTCCGTCATTTCCAGACCGGCGACCGCTGCATCTACTACGCACTCGCCGCCATCAAGGGCGTGGGCGAGTCGGCCGTCGACCACATCGTCGAGGTCCGCGGCGACAAACCCTTCGAGAGCCTCGAAGATTTCTGCCTGCGGATCGATCCGAAGCAGATCAACCGCCGCGTCTTCGAAAGCCTGATCTGCGCCGGTGCCTTCGACTGCTTCGGCCACGACCGGGCGGAACTGATCGGCGGGCTCGACCGCGTTCTCGGCTATGCGCAGCGCGCGCAGGAAAATGCCGTCAGCGGCCAGTCCGACATGTTCGGCGCCGGCGGTGCGACGGGACCGGAGAAGATCGCCTTCCCGGCCTACACCCCCTGGCTCGCCTCGGAGAAGCTGCACCGCGAATTCCAGGTGCTGGGCTTCTACCTCTCCGCCCATCCGCTCGACACCTACCGGTCGCTCCTCGAGAAGATGCGCGTCCAGACCTTTGCCGATTTCTCCGCTTCGGTGAAACAGGGGGCGACCGCCGGGCGCCTCGCCGGCACGGTGACGGGACGCCAGGAACGCAAGACCCGCACCGGCAACAAGATGGGCATCGTCACGTTCTCGGATTCCTCCGGCCAGTTCGAGGCGGTGCTGTTTTCCGAAGGCCTGAGCCAGTATCGCGACCTCCTGGAATCCGGCAAATCCGTGGTCATCACGGTCGCCGCGGAAGAGCGGCCAGAGGGCATCGGGCTCAGGATCCAGACGGCGCAGTCGCTCGAAGAAAAGTCGCTGCAGATGCAGAAGGCGCTACGCGTCTATGTCCGCGATTCCGGTCCGCTGAAGGCGGTCGCCGCCCATCTCAACACCAAGGGCGACGGTCTCGTCTCCTTCGTCGTCATCAAGGAAGACGGCCAGCGCGAGATCGAGGTCGAGCTTTCGGAAAGATATCGCATCTCGCCCGAGATCGCGGCAGCGCTGCGCTCGGCGCCCGGCATCGTCGACGTCGAGCTGGTGTAATCGCAGCCGTTTGGCGGCGGCGTGACCGGGTCAGCCGCGCGGCGCCTTGCGCGTCACGGTGATGAAGTCGGTTCCGTCGCCTGTCTCCGGACCGATACCCGCGTCGGAAATGGTGATCGAGCTGCCTTCGCCGAGCATCAGCTCGATCTTCCGGCGCACTGCGTCGGGGATGGTGATGCGGTCGAGCGTCTCCGCAAGCGTCGGCGTGAGCTCACCGGCCACGGGGGCTTCGATGCCGAGGCGCTTCATCGTCTGACTGGAGAGATGGTTCTCGAGCGTGACACCGCGCCATTCGGCGCTGCCCGCGAGCATGTCGACATGCGTCGCCTCGATGAAATGGGTGCCGAGCGGCTTCTGCGGATCGGCGATCGAGACCGCCGCCTCGAAGACCGGTTTGAATTTCTGCCTCACCATGATCTGGCCGAGCGGCGGTGCACCCTTTCCGGCGCTTGCATAGATCCGAGTCAGGAATTCGGGCGACAGGATTTCCCCCCTGGTTTCCAGTTCCTTCCACCGCTTGTAGCCGTCAATGGCCGAGATCGTCTTTCTGCCGAGATAGCCGTCGACGGGACCGGAGTCGAAACCGAGCTCGGTGAGCATCGCCTGCACGTCCATCAAGGTCTCGCGCTGGCCGCGCCGGGTGATGAGGATGCGCACCGGCGGAATATCCGCGAAGGCGTCCGCCGATTGGACCGGGCTCGTCGCCTCCTTTTCGACCATGGCGACCTGCACAGGCCTCCGCCCCGCCTCGATGGTGGACGGCCGCAGTTCGGCATCGGAAAGCAGCTGCCCTTCGTCGATCGCGCGGCGCGGCTGAAAGAGCATCGCGTGCCGGACAGGCGCCGGCGCGACCGGTTCGTCGGTGATGATCACGTGGGCGCCGCGCTCGGTCATCTGGTAGAGGGCCTTGGCGAAGGCGCGCGGCAGGCGGACACATCCGTGCGAGGCCGGATAGTTCGGCACACTGTTCGACTCGTGGAGCGCGACGCCGGACCAGGTGAGCCGCTGCATCCACGGCATCGGAGCGTTCGAGTAGAGGTTGGACTCGTGGTAGCGCTGCTTCTCCAGGATCGAGAAGATGCCGGATGGCGTCGAGTGTCCGGGTTTGCCGGTCGAGACATGGGAGGTGGCGACCACCTGGTCGCCGTCATAGACCGTCAGGCTCTGTTCGGCCTTGGACACATAGATCTGCAGCGAGCCGCCGTCCCCGGCGAGACTCTGGGAGGCAAGCGTTGTCGCGGAAAGCAGACACGCGACGTGCAGGAACTTCAGCATGCGATTTCGTCCTCAACGCGAAACTGACCGGGCGAGTATTGATGCAGGTCTCTAAAATAGCGGCCGAAGTTTAAGGAAGGTTTTCGCTTTCCCGGCCTGCGATCACGAGTTTGTGTGAGGCTGTATTTCATGCGATACTAATTTTGGAGGGGGATTTATGCAGGTCGATGTTGCGTCCACGTTCGATGAACTCGATGCCTGGAAGGACGATTGGGAGCGGGTCCATGCCGCAGATGGCGAGGCCCATTGCTTCCTCTCCTGGGCATGGATGCGGCGCTGGCTCGAGCGCCGGTCGCCCTGGCTGGTGCTCGCCGTCCGGCGCACGCCCCCCGACCAGGGTTATGCCGCGTTTCTGCCGATCCAACTCAGGACGTCCGCGGACGACACGGGCCTCTTCAATCTGGTGCTTCTCGGCGGGGTGCCGTTTGCCGGCTATTGCGGAATGATCGCCGTTCCGGAGGAGGCCGACGCGGCACTCGATGCCTTCGCCGCCTTTCTACAGGAAGAGGTGGGCTGGCGGCATTTCGTCCTCGATGACGTGCTGATGTCCGAGCCGAGGCTGAAGCGCCTGCTCGCCGCCTTTCCGCAGGAACTGTTCACCCACGGGAAGGTGAAGAGGGCCGCGCATGTGACGGTCGCCGGTGACAGCATCGACCACGACGTTTACGTCTATGTGCCCCTGGCCGATGACTACGAAGACTTCCTTTCAGAGAAGCTCGGTGCCCGCACCCGTCGTCATGCGCGCAAGGCGCTGCGCCTCCTCGATGACCCAGAGCAGGAACTCGAGGTGGCGCTGCCGACCGCCGACACGCTCGCCGAAAGCATCGACACCTTCTGTGAGCTCTGGCGCCGGCAGTGGTGGGACCTGCGGCCGAACTATGGCGAGTTCATCCTGGAGAGCGCGCGCCATATGCTGCCGGCCTGTTTCGAGGCGGGCATGCTGCATATGCCGGTCCTGCGCCATCGCGGTAGCCCGGTTGCCGCCTTCGTCATCCTTCTCGATCCCTCCCGCAAAACGATGGTCGGATTCCTGAGCGGTCGCGATCTTTCCTTCGACCGTTCCGTCAGTCCGGGCCTCATCCTGCACTGCCACAGCATCCGCTGGGGGATAGAGAACGGCTACCGCATCTACGATCTCGGAACAGGCGACTACAGTTACAAGGATTCGTTCGGTTCCGAGCACCGGATCGTCGAGAAATACAGGATCTCGACCCGGGACGGGCGGAATATCGGCGGGCGGCTTGACCTGCGGACGGTGGACGAGGCGCTTGCCCGGACGGCGGCGCTCGCCCGGGAGGGAAAGCTGGCCTTGGCCGCGACCTGTTGCGCGCAGGTTATTGCGGCCGCGCCGACGGACCCGCGGGCCTCGGCGCTAGCGGCCGAGATCGACAAAGGGCGGCGTATGCTTTCCGAACGTCGCTTTGCCGCCGCGACGGCCTTGCTCCGGGCGGATGGCGTCGCGGAGGCTGAACGCGCTCTGCTGGAGGTCGTGGACCTCGCTCCGCGGCACGCCGGCGCGCTGCAGGCGCTTGCTCTCCTCGGTTTCAGGAAGGGAGACTTCGACCGGGCGATCCATTACATCGACGAGGCGCTCGCCGTGCTGACGGGCTCGGCGGCGGCGCATTTCTGCCGCGGAAACATCCTGGTCCGGCAGGGCCGGTTCATCGAAGCGCTCGAAAGCTATGAGCGGGCAGTCACGCTCGATGGAGGCCACGCGGCGGCGTTCAACAACCGCGGTACGCTGCTTTACCGGATGGGACGGCCGGAGGAGGCGATCGACAGTTACCGGCGGGCTCTGGCGATCGATCCGGGATTTGTGAGTGCAGCGGACAATCTCGAACGCGCCTGCGGCGAACGGCACGCGGTGCCGATGCAGCGCTAGCTATTTCCGTCGACCGAAGGTGTAGCCGGTCTCGACCGTCGACTTGCCGAACTTGTCGCGCAACTTGTCCATTGCAGCCTCGGCGGCGGCCCGCCGGCCGGCCTGTCGGTCGACGAGGTCCGGCGGGTCGGCGACCGCGGCTTCCTTGAGATCGGTGACGCCGATGCCGATCAGCCGGAAGCGCGTGCCGTCCGTCTCCTTTTCCAAGAGCGTCAGCCCGGTGCGGAAGATGCGGTCGGCGAGCTGGGTCGGATCCTCCAGGCGCCGGTTGCGCGTGCGGCCCTTGAAGTCCGCCGTCTTGAGTTTCAGGACGACGGTTTGCCCCGATATTCCGTGCTTCTTCAGCCGCCAGGCGACTTTTTCCGAGAGTGCCCGCAGGTGAATGACGAGATCGTCATGGCGGCTGATATCCTCGAAGAAGGTCGTTTCGGCCGAGACGCTCTTCGCTGCCTCGTTCGGGTGGACGTCGCGATCGTCGATGCCGCGGGAAAGACGGTGGAGCCGCTGGCCGATCGAGCCGTAGCGGCGCATGAGATCGGCTTCCTCCATGGTCTGCAACTGCCCGACGGTGCGGATGCCGTCGCTCTCGAGCGTCGCCGCAAACGCCTTTCCGACGCCCCAGATCGTCGTCACCGGGCGCGGAGCGAGAAAGTCCAGAGCCTCCGCTTGGCCGATCACGGAAAAGCCGCGCGGCTTCTGCAGGTCGGAGGCGACCTTCGCCAGAAACTTGCAGTAGGAGAGGCCGACGGAGACGGTGATGCCGACTTCCTGCTCGACACGGTGGGCGAAACGGGCAAGCACGCGTGCCGGCGGATCGTGGTGGAGTCGCTCGGTGCCGGAAAGCTCGAGAAAGGCCTCATCGATCGAGAGGGGCTGAACGAGCGGGGTCAGTTCCTCCATCATCGCCCGCACCTCGCGTCCGACGCGGGCATATTTCTCCATGTCCGGCTTGATGACGACGGCCTGCGGGCAGGCCTCCAGGGCCTTGAACATAGGCATCGCGGAACGCACACCATGGATGCGCGCGATATAGCAGGCCGTCGAAACCACGCCACGCTTGCCGCCACCGATGATCACCGGCTTGTCGGCGAGTTCCGGATTGTCCCGCTTCTCAATGGAGGCATAGAAGGCGTCGCAATCGATGTGGGCGAGCGTGAGCCTGTAGAGCTCCGGATGATAGACGAGCCGCGGGCTGCCGCAGCCACTGCAGCGACGATTGCCCTGCGGCTGCCCTCTGAAGCAGTCGCGGCAGAAGCCTGGATACGCGGTCGGGTCGGTTGTCATCGCCGGAACAAATGTTGAACATTCGCACGCTTAGCGTTACTCTTGCACGACTCGGCTGGCAAGGGAAATGCGATGAACGAACGATTCCATGCCCAAGCTCTCACCACCGACCGCTGGGGCGATTTCGAGGCCGTAATGGGTCCACGAGGCGCCTGCTACGACTGCTGGTGCACCTATTTCCGGCTGTCACCTGCCGAGCGGAAGAGCTTTATCGGCAGTGAGAAGAAAGACTTCATGCACCGGCGCGTGAGCGCCGGGCCGGCGCCGGGCCTCATTGGTTACCTCGGTGATCGACCCGTCGGCTGGGTACAGGTGGGGCCGCGTGCCGACGTGCCGAACTGGAATTCGCCGCGCACCGTCTCGCGCCCGCTCGATGAGGCGGACGCAGAAGACCCGACCGTATGGGCGGTGAGCTGCTTCTTCATCGTGTCGAAGGAGCGCGGCAAGGGCCTGAGCCATCACATGCTCGCCGCCGCCGTTGCCCATGCCCGTGCTGCTGCGGCGCGTGTCATCGACGCCTGTCCGATCGAACGAACGAAACAATCGAAGTCGGTCGGGCTTTATGTCGGATCAAGGCGAATTTTCGAAGCCGCCGGATTTGCGGAGGTGGCATCGCGAAAGGAGGGAAGGCCTCTGATGCGGCTGGTGCTCTGAAGGTCTCAACTTCGGGTGCCGCCTCAATACTCGCCCGAATCAAGTCCGGGGCCGGAATAGTGCCGCCATGCCTTCACGACGGTTTCAGGCGCGATGCCGGAGGCGTCGCAAAACGCAATGAGCGTGGGCTCGTGGCCCATGAGGAAGTCCAGCATACCGGCGAGAAAGCCGGGATCGTCGACCGCCTGACGAAGCTGATCGGCTCTTGTTCCGGTCAGCGCCAGGAAGCGACCGAGCATTTCCGGTTCGCCCGCGAGCCAGGCGAGGACGGCAATCGCGGTTTCTTCCGGGCCGGGCGGCAGTTCGAGAGGTTTCATGTCGTGTTCCGAGTTACCTTTTTCTCAACCAAATGAACTTAATATGCCATCGAGGGGAAGGTGCAACAGCCAACCGCCATTTACCGCGGCGGCTGGGACCGCCGGGACTGAAGGGTCGTATCGTATGCCGAAAAAGGTCATGATCGTCGAAGACAACGAGCTCAACATGAAGCTCTTCCGCGATCTCATCGAGGCTTGCGGCTACGAGACCATCCAGACCCGCAACGGCATGGAAGCGCTTGATCTTGCGCGCCGCTACCGGCCCGATCTCATCCTGATGGATATCCAGTTGCCCGAAGTCTCCGGCCTCGAAGTCACCAAGTGGCTCAAGGACGACCCGGAACTGCATGTCATTCCCGTCATCGCCGTTACTGCTTTCGCCATGAAGGGTGACGAGGAACGCATTCGCCAGGGTGGCTGCGAAGCCTATGTATCAAAACCCATTTCTGTGCCAAAATTTATCGAGACGATCAAAGTCTATCTCGGTGATGCCTGAAACACCGGACAAATTGTCATGACCGCCAGAATTCTCGTCGTCGATGATATTCCCGCCAACGTGAAACTGTTGGAAGCGCGGTTGCTTGCGGAGTATTTCGATGTGCTGACCGCCGACAACGGCTATTCCGCACTCGATCTTTGCGAAAAAACCCATGTCGACGTCATCCTGCTCGACGTGATGATGCCGGGCATCGACGGGTTCGAGGTCTGCGAGCGCCTCAAGGCAAATCCACGGACATCGCATATTCCCGTCGTGATGGTGACGGCGCTCGACCAGCCGTCCGACCGCGTCCGCGGGTTAAAGGCGGGTGCCGACGACTTCCTTACGAAGCCGGTCAACGACCTGCAGCTCATTTCGCGCGTGAAGAGCCTCGTGCGCCTCAAGACGCTGACGGACGAACTGCGTATCCGCACCGAGGCGGCGCGCAACATGGGCGTGGAGGAGATGCTGCGGACCGGCGATGGCCGGATCGATGAGATCGCCCAGGTCCTGCTTGTCGACGGGCGTGGCAACAGCCAGGAGCGCATCATCAAGGCGCTGAAGCCGGTGGCGGCGGTGACGGCGAGCTCCGATCCGCAGGCCGCCCTGTTCGAGGCGGCGGAGAGTGCTTTCGACTTGGTGATCGTCAATGCCAATTTCGACGATTACGATCCGTTGCGCCTCTGCTCGCAACTGCGCTCGCTCGAACGCACGCGCTTCATCCCGGTCCTGCTTGTCACCGACAGCGGCGACGAGCAGATGATCATCCGTGCGCTCGATCTCGGCGTGAACGACTATCTGGTACGCCCGATCGACCCGAACGAACTGGTGGCGCGCACGCTTACCCAAATCCGTCGCAAGCGCTACAACGACCGGCTCCGCACGAGCGTCAGGGAAAGCATCGAGCTTGCCGTCACCGACGGGCTCACCGGTCTTCACAACCGCCGCTACCTCGACAACCATCTGAAGGTGCTCTTCAATCGTGCGCAGGCGAGGGGACGTCCACTCTCGATCTGCATCACCGACATCGACCGGTTCAAGCAGGTGAACGACACCTACGGGCATGACGCGGGAGACGATGTGATCCGCGAATTCGCAACCCGCATCCGTTCGACGGTGCGCGGGGCCGATCTCGCCTGTCGCTATGGCGGTGAGGAATTCGTGGTGGTGATGCCGGATACCACCGCAGACGCGGCTGCGCTCATCGCTGAACGCCTGCGGGGTATGATCGAGCACCGCCCCTTTGCCCTGAAGGCCGACGGGTCGTTCCTCGACGTGACCGCATCGATGGGGATCGCAACGCTGACCCCGGGCACCGACACGCCGGAGCAGCTCCTGAAGCAGGCGGATCGTGCCCTCTATCAGGCGAAGAGCGCGGGCCGCAACCGGGTGGTCGCTGCCGCCGCCTGAATTCACAGCACCTCGATAAGTGGTCACGGGCGCCGGAGGCATTGCCTCCGGCCGTATGCATATCCGGGACGACTGCGAAATCTGACACGCTTCCGCACATGATTGCCGCATCAACCGGGGATCAAGACAATGGAAGTATTCGTCTTTTGTTGTTCTGTCCCGCGACCGGTATAGTCGAACTCACTGCTATTATTTGCCCCATGTGAATTTGCGGGTCTTAACCATAGTTTCCGACAAAGAAGGAAACGGTTAAGAAATTGTTGATTTTTTTTCCAAGTTGCGCGAGTTTGAGGTCACCGAAGAACAAGGCCTCGGGAGAGGCCGGATATACCCCATGATGCTCAGGTCCGCCGCATCTCCTGGGTCGTGGGGTCGGTCGGTTGGCATGCTACAAACGCGGTTCCTCGTACCGCAGGCATGCCGGCCGACCCCCAATCGAACGAGAAAGCACCGCGATCCGGTTACGGAGCGGTGCTTTTTTGCTGGCGGAAAGGGAACGTCGAGATAACGGAAAACGAAAAAGGCGCGGAGCCGGAGCCACGCGCCTTCTAAGGTACGGAAGGGATCAAGTCTTACTTGATCTTGGCTTCCTTGAATTCGACGTGCTTCTTGACGATCGGATCGTACTTCGTCTTCGTCATCTTGTCGGTCATCGTGCGGCTGTTCTTCTTGGTAACGTAGAAGAAACCGGTGTCGGCTGTCGACAGCAGCTTGATCTTGATCGTGGTCGCTTTCGCCATGGTCGTCCTGCCTTTAATAACAATCAAGCCGTGGACGACCAGAGCAGCCCACGGCAAATTCTGGCGCGAAACTACAAATCACGCCCGAAAAGTCAAGCCTGTTTCGGTTTAAAAAGCAGTCTCGTCACCGAAACGAGGACATAGAGGCCGAAGAAGCCGGCAATCGCCCATGCGAAACCGTGGTTTCCGGCAAGATCGATGGCGGCGCCGATCCCCTGCGGCCCCGCGACGGTGCCAACGGCATAGCAGAAGACGAAGGCGGCGTTGGCGGCTGCCAGATCCGCGCCGGTGAGTCGCGAGCCGAGATGGCTGAGACCGACCGTGTAAAGACCGGAGACGCAGCCACCCCAGAAGAGCAGCACGAGCGCCATCAGTGCCCAGTTCTGTGACAGCCAGGGCAGCGCCAGCGATCCGCAGAGGCCGATGACCGCCATGATCGAGAGCAGGAGCCGGCGGTCCTTCAGCTTGTCGGAGAGCATTCCGAGCGGGATCTGGAACACCATGTTGCCGATCCCCATCACCGTCAGCAGCAGGGCTGCCTGGGCCTCGGTGAAGCCCGTGCGCGTCGCATAGATCGGGAAGAGCGACAGGCCACCCGCTTCCACAGCGCCGAACACGAAGACCGCGACGGTTGCCGTCGGCACCAGGAAGATATAGCGGAAGAAGTGCTGTTCCGGCTTGCTGTCGAGGACCGGGCTCTCGCGTCGGGCGATGAAGATCGGCACGGCGGCGACGAGGATCGCCAGCGCGCCGACGACGAAGGGCAGAACGCCCTCACTGCCGAGCACGGAGAAGAGCAGGGGCCCGCAGGCGAAGCCGACCGAAAGCACCGTCGCATAGATTCCGAGGACGAGACCGCGGCGGGAGGGCGGGGCCGCCGCATTGATCCAGAATTCGGACAGGATGAAGAGCGTGGTCGTCGCGCCGTGGAAGACGAGGCGCAACGGAAACCACATCCAGTAGGCCTCTGCATAGTAGAAGCCGAGCGCGCTCGCAGCGGAGAGTACCACCGCCCAGAGCATGGTGCGGGCGACGCCGACATCGTGGGCGAGCTTGGTCGTCACCGGTGCCGCGACCATGGCGGCGACGCCCGCCATGGCGGAGTTGAGACCGATCAGCGTCGAGGAAATGCCCCGCTTCTCCAGGATGATGCTGAGGAGCGGCAGACCGAGGCCGATCGCGATGCCGACCGCCGTGATGGCCGAAATGGCGGCGACCAGCGAGGGCCAGTGGATGTCTTCGCGGTGACCGTTGGCGCCGTTCTTCGGCTTGGACATGGTATTTCCTCAGATGTCGCCGCGGAACGTTTGTCCGCGACGGCTGTAGTAGAAGGGACCCGGGCTTCCGAATGGCAAGGACGGATCGGCTTTGATCCGGCCGACGACGTCCTCGAGAATGGTCCTGGTGATCAGCGGCATGTTCAGACCCGATGACGCCTCGATGTCAAGCCATGTGAGATCGTGCAGTTCGGCCGAGTCGCGAACATGCAGCGGATCGATACCCGCCTCGTCCGTGAAGGTCAGAAAGAACCGTGTGTCGAAACGGCGGACATTGCCGGGGGGCGTGATGGCGCGTGCGACGTAACGCAGGCTTGCGAGATCGGCGATGGTACCGCCATCCGACAGCCTCCCTATGTGCAACCCCGTTTCCTCGCGGAGCTCGCGTACGGCCGCGAGCGCGAGCGCACGGCCACGCCGCAGCGCCGCGGGATCGGCACTGCCGGCGGCGAGCCTTGCAAGCACCTGCGGATGGAGATCGCGGATGTAGGGCAGGGCGTGGTCACCCCGATCCCTTCGGCCACCCGGAAAGACGTAGAGGTTCGGCATGAAGACGTGGCGCTCGCCACGCCTGCCGAAGAGCACGCGCAGGCGTCCGTCCGTGCGGTCGACCACGATCAGGGTCGCCGCGTCCTTGGGCGTCAGGCGCGGCGCCGGCGAAACGGCTGCAGTCGGGTCGGGAAATGCGGTACGGCTCATTGATCCTTCGGCAGCGGATCGTACTCGGCCGGATCGTCACTCTCGCCACCGAAGCCGTGCATGCGCAGCGCCCATTGCAGGCCGATGACGCCGCCCTTGATCGGCTGGATGGCCAGCAGCGTGGTGATGACACCGAGAGGCGCCCAGATGGCGAGGTGCACCCAGTCCGAGGCGGGGAAGATGAGGTCCGTCATCATGAAGCCGCCGAGCAGCACGTGGCCGAGAACGAGGATCGCCAGATAGGGCGGCAGGTCGTCGGCGCGATGATGGAACATCTCCTCCTGACAGGCGGCGCAGCGGTCGACGGGCTTCAGGAAGGCCCGGAAGAGCTTGCCGCCGCCGCAGGCGGGACAGGTGTTCAGCATGCCGCGCATGATCGATTGTCCGACAGGGCGGTTCGCTTCCTGTCCGCCGAGGTGAAGCACCGTATCGGCCGTGTTGTCTTGCATGTCGAACTTCCTTTCTCGTCGGGCGTCGTCAGTGCCGCCCGCGCCGTGCCCGCGTGCCCGGCTGCTTCTTGCCGCGACGGGTGGTCTTGTGGAACGAGCGGATCGCCGTCGGCATTTCGCGGCCCTCGCTCAGCATTTCGAATCGCAGCGCGCCGGCAAGCGGCACCGCCTCGACGAGCTTCACCAGGACTGCGTCTCCGAGCCGGTAGCCGAGACCGGTCTTCTCGCCGGAGAGCGCCTGGTGTGCCTCGTCGTAGATATAGTAGTCCCGCCCCAGCGTTGACACCGGCACGAAACCATCGGCGCCGAACTGCGGCAATGTGACAAATAGGCCCGCCTTGGTGACGCCCGAGACGCGGCCGTCGAATTCCTGGCCGATGCGGCCGGCGAGATGGTGGGCAATGAGCCGGTTCACGGTATCGCGCTCCGCCGCCATCGCCCGCCGTTCGAAGGTGGAGATCTCGGCGGCGATATCGTCGAGCGTAGCCTCCTCGTCAGGGCTGATGCCTCCTTCGCCGAGACCGAGAGAGCCGATCAGCGCACGATGCACGATGAGGTCGGCATAGCGCCGGATGGGCGAGGTGAAGTGGGCGTATTTCAACAGGTTGAGGCCGAAATGTCCGATATTTTCCGGGCTGTAGATCGCCTGGCTCTGCGATCGCAGCACCATCTCGTTGACCATGGTCTGGTGTGGCGTGTCGAGGGCGCTCGCCAGAATGCCGTTGAAGCTGTTGGAACGCAGCTGCCCGCCCTTGGCCATGTTGATGCCGATGGTCGCGAGGAATTCGCGAAGGGCCTCCTGCTTGGAAAGCGCCGGCGCGTCATGGATGCGGTAGACGAGCGGCTGGCGCTTCTTTTCGAGCGTCTCGGCGGCGGCCACGTTCGCCTGGATCATCATCTCCTCGATGAGCTTGTGCGCATCGAGCCGTTCGGGAATGAAGACGCGATCGACGGTGCCGTCGGGCTTCAGCAGGATCTTGCGCTCGGGCATGTCGAGTTCGAGCGGCTGGCGGCGGTCGCGCCCGCGCTTCAGAACGTCGTAGGCGTGCCAGAGCGGCTTCAGGATCGTGTCGAGAAGCGGTCCGGTCTTGTCGTCCGGCGCGCCGTCGATCGCCGCCTGCGCCTGCGCGTAGGAGAGCTTGGCCGCACTTCTCATCATGATCCGATGGAAGGTGTGGCCGGCCTTGCGGCCTTCCTTCGAGAAGACCATGCGGACGGCGAGTGCCGGCCGGTCGACGCCCTCGCGGAGCGAGCAGAGATCGTTCGAGATGCGTTCGGGCAGCATCGGCACCACGCGGTCGGGGAAGTAGACCGAATTGCCCCGCTTCAGCGCCTCGCGGTCGAGCTGCGATTTCGGCCGCACGTACCAGGAGACGTCCGCGATCGCGACGGTGACGATCACGCCGCCGGGATTGTCCGGCGAGGTGTCGGGCTCGGCATAGACCGCATCGTCGTGGTCCTTGGCGTCGGCCGGGTCGATGGTGATCAGCGGCAGATCGCGCCAGTCCTCCCGATGCGACATGCCGGCGAGCTTCACCGTTTCGACCTCGGTGAGGACGGCCGGCGGAAAGACGTGCGGAATGCCGTGCGCGTGGATCGCGATCATCGAGATCGCCTTTTCGGACGCGACGGAGCCGATCACCGAAAGCACACGGCCGCGCGGCAGGCCGAACCGGCTGCTGCGGGCGATTTCCGCCTCGACGAGATCGCCGTCCTTTGCCTCGGCCCGGTCGGCACTGTCGATCAGCATTTCCTCGTCGCGCCGGTCGATCGGCATCAGCCGTCCGCCGCCGCCCGGCGTTTCGCGGAAGACGCCGAGCATGGCGTTGCGACGCTTGTCGAGTATCTTGATGACCCGCGCGGTGTAGGCGGGGCCGGCACGATCCTTCGCCGGAAAGATCTTGGCGAGGACGCGGTCTCCGAGCCCGCCGACGGGCGCCTTGCCCTTGGCGCGATCGGAGCTCGACTGTCGGATCGCGACGGCGGGTGCCACACCGAGCTCGTCCGCCCATTCGGCCGGCCGCGCGATCAGCTCGCCGTCCTTGTCGCGGGTGGTGATGTCGAGAACCGCGACCGAGGGCAGGGCGCCGGGGCGCGTCAACGTCTTGCGGCTCTTCTGCACGAGGCCGTCGTCCTCGAGCGCACGCAGCACGTCCTTCAGCTCGACACGCGCCTCGCCCTTGAGGCCGAAGGCCTTGGCGATCTCGCGCTTGGAGGCACGATCCGGGTTCTCCGCGATGAAGCGCAACAGCACTTCGCGCGAGGGAACCGCGCCATGGATGATCGTCAGGTCATCGCCTGACGTATCCGTCTCTCCCCGCCGGGGTTTGCCTCTGCGGGCGGTTGCGGGGCGGCTCGTGTCGCGCGATGGCTTCTTCAATCGTCAGCTCTTCTTCGCTTTCGAGGCCGTCTTGGCCTTCGGTTTCGCCGCTGTCTTCGTCTTGGTGGCCTTGGTGCCGCCTTCGGACTTTGCCGCCTTGGTCGAGGTCTTTTTCGCCTTGGTGCCGGTCTTGCCGCCGGACTTGCCGGCCTTTTCGGCGATCAGCGCCAGCGCCTCCTCGACGGTGACGGATTGCGGGTCCTTGCCCTTCGGCAGGGTGGCATTCACCTTACCCCAATTGACGTAAGGACCATAGCGTCCGTCGCGGACGGTGATCGCGCCGCCATCGGGATGCTCGCCGAGCTCCTTGAGTGCCGCCTGGGCGGTCCGTCCGCGGCCTCCGGGTCCCTTGCTCTGCTTTTCCGCCAAAACTGTGACCGCACGGTTGAGGCCGATCGAGAACACGTCCTCGATGCTGTCGAGATTGGCGTAGGTGCCGTCATGCAGCACGAACGGTCCGTAGCGGCCGAGACCGGCCGAAATCATCTTGCCGCTCTCGGGGTGCTTGCCGACGTCGCGCGGGAGCGAAAGCAGGGCCAGCGCCTTCTCGTAGTCGACGGCCGCCGCAGTCCAGCCCTTCGGCAGGGAGGAACGCTTGGCCTCCTTGCCTTCTCCGCGCTGGACGTAGGGGCCGAAGCGACCGCTGCGAAGCGTGATCTCCTCGCCGGTAACGGGGTCCTTGCCGAGGTTCTTCGTCTCGGGCACGCCCGAAGCCTCGGCGTCGGCACCACCCTCGGAGGAGAGCTGGCGGGTGTAGTTGCACTCCGGATAGTTGGAGCAGCCGACGAAGGCGCCATACTTGCCGAGCTTCAGCGACAGTTGGCCGGTGCCGCAGACCTGGCAGATGCGCGGATCCGAGCCGTCCTCGCGCTTCGGGAAGACGAGCGGCGCAAGAGCTTCGTTCAAGGCATCCAGCACGTTGGTGACGCGCAGTTCCTTGGTGTCTTCGATCTGGGAGAAGAAATCGCGCCAGAAGTCCCGCAGGACGTCCTTCCAGTTCAGCTCGCCGGCGGAGATCTGGTCCAGCTTCTCTTCGAGATCGGCGGTGAAGTCGTACTCGACATACTTCGTGAAGAAGCTCTCGAGGAAGGCCGTCACCAGCCGGCCCTTCGCCTGGGGGATGAGCTTGCGCTTGTCGATCGTCACGTAGTCGCGGTCGCGGAGCGTGGCGAGCGTCGCCGCATAGGTCGACGGGCGGCCGATGCCGAGCTCTTCCATCTTCTTGATCAGCGAGGCTTCCGAATAGCGCGGCGGCGGCTCGGTGAAGTGCTGGCTGGCGTTCACCTTGCGCTTTTCCAGCATTTCGCGGGCATTGATTTCCGGCAGGCGACCGCTTTCGTCGTCGTCCTCGCCGTTCTCGTTCTCGTCGCGCTGATCGGTATAGGCGGCCAGAAAGCCGTCGAAGCGGACGACGGAGCCGACGGCACGCAGGCCCGCCTTCTCGCCGTTGCGATCGGCGAGAATTTCCGCTGTCGTGCGTTCGATCTCGGCCGAGGCCATCTGGCTGGCGATGCCGCGTTTCCAGATCAGTTCGTAGAGACGCAACTGGTCGGAATCGAGATGACTGCGAACCTTGGCCGGAATCCGGTTGAAATCGGTCGGACGGATCGCCTCGTGGGCTTCCTGCGCGTTCTTCGCCTTGGTCGAATAGAAGCGGGCCTTCTCCGGCAGGTAGCGGGGGCCGAACTGGTCGCCGATCGCATGCCGTGCTGCGTCGATCGCTTCCGGCGCCATCTGCACGCCGTCGGTACGCATATATGTAATGAGGCCGACCGTCTCGCCGCCGATGTCGATGCCCTCGTAGAGTCTCTGGGCGATCTGCATGGTACGCGAGGCGGAGAAGCCGAGTTGAGAGGAGGCAGCCTGCTGCAGCGTCGAGGTGGTGAAGGGCGGGCCCGGATTGCGCTTGACGGGCTTTGCCTCGACGCTTTCGACGACGTAGCGGGCGCCTTCCAGCAGGTCCTTGATCCGGCCGGCGGCTTCGCCGTTCTTGATCGAGTTCTTCTGGATGCGCTTGCCGTCGGCGGAAACGAGGCGCGCCTCGAACTCGTCGCCGCGCGGCGTCTTCAGGAGCGCCGAGATCTGCCAGTACTCTTCAGCGACGAAGCGCTCGATTTCCGTTTCCCGGTCGCAGACGAGGCGAAGCGCCACCGACTGCACACGGCCGGCCGAGCGTGCGCCCGGAAGCTTGCGCCAGAGAACCGGCGACAGGTTGAAGCCGACGAGATAGTCCAGCGCCCGGCGGGCGAGATAGGCGTCGACCAGTGCCTCGTCGATGTCGCGCGGCTGCGCCATCGCGTCGAGCACTGCCTTCTTGGTGATCGCGTTGAAGACGACGCGCTTGACCGGCTTGCCGTTCAGCACCTTCTTCTTCTTCAGAAGATCGAGAACATGCCAGGAAATCGCTTCGCCTTCGCGATCCGGGTCGGTCGCGAGGAAGAGGCCGTCGGAGTTCTTGACCGCGTCGGCGATGTCCTTCATCCGCTTCGCGGAGGCACCGTCAACCTCCCACACCATTTCGAAGTCGTCGTCCGGCCGCACGGAACCGTCCTTGGCCGGCAGGTCGCGGACGTGACCGAAAGAGGCGAGGACCTTGTATCCGGAACCGAGATACTTGTTGATCGTCTTGGCTTTGGCTGGAGATTCAACGACTACGACATTCATGCTTTTTCTCTGTACAAGCCAGCGGACCTTTGATCTTCAGCACGGCTGAAACGGGTACGTTGCGTTATAGGCTCCCCGACATGGACAGGGATTCGCCTCCGGTCAAGGGGGAGGTGTCATTTTCTCAAGTTCAACGCAGTGCAACCAAAAGGAGCAATCGCTAAAGTTGCAATTCTAGATAAATTGTCTATCCTCGTCTCCGTTGATGTGCAGCCGTCCGGCGTGACCGGGCATTTTTGGATCTGGGGGATAGGGCAATGGTTCCGAATTTTCTTGACGGCAACGGGGACGGCTTGCGGGTGCGCGAAAACATCGCCTATGTCCGCCAGATACTTGGCGAACTGCGCAACGTGGCGCAGCGGGAAGGTGCAGACATGCTCTGCTACCTCATCGAGATGGCCTACCTGGAGGCGGGCGACATTCAGGCCGGGCGAAGGCGCCTGTCAGTCCGTCATGGCCAGGGAGACTAGCCCGCCGGCGTGGCGATGAAGCCGTCCGGCGATATCGAGTTCCAGCAGCACCAGATAGACCGACGACGCCGATAGTCCGGTGTGGCGGATGATGTCGTCGATCTCGACGGGTGTCGGGCCCAAGGCGTCGATGATGCGTGCCCGTTCGTTCTCGGTCGGTGGCGGCTGCAACGCCTTCTCCTCTCCGTCTCCTTCCGGCTCGTCGGCTCGTGGCGGCGTGGCGTTCTCCACGCCTGCGATCGGCGCCAGCGCTTCCAGGATGTCCTCGGGGCCGGTGGTGACGATCGCCCCGTCCTTGAGCAGGCCGTTGGTGCCGTGACATCGCGGATCGAGGGGTGAGCCCGGCACCGCGAAGACGAGCCGGCCGAACTCGCCGGCAAGCCGTGCCGTTATCAGCGAGCCGGAGCGGCTCGCCGCCTCGATGACGACGACCCCGAGCGCTGCGCCGGCAATCAGGCGGTTGCGGCGGGGGAAGTCGCGCGCCCGTGCCTCCCAGCCGAATGGCATCTCGCTGATGGCGAGCCCGCGGCCGTTACAGATTTCGTCGAGAAGAGCGGCGTTTTCGGGAGGGTAGGGCCGATCGAGCCCGCCGGCCATCGCGGCGATCGTTCCCGTGTCGAGGCTTGCGCGGTGGGCGGCGGTATCGATGCCGCGTGCCAGTCCGGAAATGATGCCGTAGCCCGCCCTGCCGAGCTCACGCGCGATCAGGCTCGCGAACTTGACGCCGGCGATCGAGGCATTGCGCGAGCCGACGATGCCGACATAGGCAAGCCGGGTCGCCGAAAGGTCGCCGCGTGCCGCGAGGAGGGGCGGCGCGCCGTCGATCTGTCGCAGTGCCGGCGGATAATCCGGCTCGCCGATGCCGACGAAGGTTGCGCCGAGGCGCCAGGCCGTTTCGAGTTCGCGGAGGGCATCGGCCTCACTGGCGATGCGGATAGGCCGCGTCGAGCCGCCGCGACGCGACAGCTCCGGCAGAGCGGCAAGCGCCGCTTCGGCATTTCCGAAATGGTTGATGAGGTCGCGAAAGGTCGCCGGCCCTACATTATCGCTCCGGATCAGCCGCAGCCAGGCGATCCGTTGTCTTTCCGTCAGCGCAATCCCGTTCCGTCTTGCGCTGCGCTCGGGCATGCGCCTATCCCTTTTGTCCGATCCGGCTTTCCGTTCCCGCGATCAGGCGCTCGATATTGGCCTTGTGCCGCCACCAGGAAACGACGGTCATGATCGCGGTCACGATGGCGGCTTCCTCGGCGCCAGTAATCCACAATACAACCGGAATGACAAGGGTTGCAACCAAAGCCGACAACGAGGAGTAGCGAGTGATGACGGCGATCGACAGCCACACGACGGCAAAGACGGCGACCATCAGCGGCAGGACCCCGAGCAGCGTGCCGATATAGGTTGCGACACCCTTGCCGCCCTTGAAGCCGAGCCACACCGGGAAGAGGTGCCCGATGAAGGCGGCAAAACCGGCGAGGAGCCCCGCATTGGCGCCGAACACCGCCTGGGCGGCCACCGCTGCCGCGGTCGCCTTCAGCGCGTCGAGCAACAGGGTCGCCGCCGCGAGCTTCTTGTTGCCGGTGCGAAGCACGTTGGTGGCGCCGATATTGCCGGACCCGATCTGCCGCAGGTCACCGTGGCCGGCCATCCGGGTGAGGATGAGGCCGAAGGGGATGGAGCCCAGGAGATAGCCCAGACTCAGCACCGCGATCAGTGCCGGAAGGCCGATTTGCAGGAAATTGACGTTCGCCACTATGTCCCCCGTCTTATATTTTAGAGCGAATGCACGCACCGACCGCGGACATAGGTCGACACCGCCCGTCCGGAAAAGCGCGCGTCCTCGAACGGCGTGTTCTTCGAGCGGGAGACGATCGCCTCCTTGGAGACGAGCCAGGGCTCGTCGAGGTCGATGAGCGTGATGTCGGCCGGAGCTCCCGGCTTCAGTGTGCCGGCGTCGAGCCCGAAGATACGGGCCGGCCGCGTCGACATGGCATCGATCAGCCGCATCAGCGAAACCTGGCCACTGTGGTGCAGGCGAAGGGCGGCGGACAGCATCGTTTCGAGTCCGATCGCGCCGTCGGCCGCGTCGGAGAAAGGCAGGCGCTTGGTGTCGACGTCCTGCGGATCGTGCGAGGAAACGATGATGTCGACGGTACCGTCGGCGATCGCCTCGACCATGGCCATGCGATCGTCCTCCGAGCGCAGCGGCGGCGAGAGCTTGAAGAAGGTGCGGTACTCGCCGATGTCGTTCTCGTTCAGCGACAGGTGGTTGATCGAGACGGCGCAGGTGACGTTCGCCCCGCGCTCGCGGGCAACCCGGATTGCCTCGGCCGACTCGGGGACCGAGATTTTTGCCGCATGATATTTCGCGCGGGTCAGCGTCGCGATCCTGAGATCGCGTTCGAGCGGGATGATCTCTGCCTCCTTGGGAACGCCGGAAAGTCCGAGCCAGCTCGCAAGCAGGCCCTCGTTCATCACGCCGTTGGCACCGAGATACTTGTCCTTCGGCTCGAGCGCGATGACGGCGGAAAATTCCCGCGCATAGGTCATCGCGCGCCGCAGGACTTGCGTGTCGTGAAGTCCGTGACGGCCGTTGGTGAAGGCAACGGCGCCTGCTTCCTGCAGGAGGCCCATCTCGGTCATTTCGACGCCATCGAGCCCCTTCGTCAGCGCCGCCGCCGGGTAGACGTTGACGAGGGCGGTGTCGCGGGCGGTCTTGCGTACGAATTCGAGCAGCGCAATGTCGTCGATCACCGGGTCGGTGTCCGGCATCGCGATGAAGGAGGTGACACCGCCCGCGGCCGCCGCACGGCTGGCCGAGGCAATGGTTTCGCGGTGTTCCGCGCCTGGCTCGCCGGTGAAGACACGCGCGTCCACGAGACCCGGAACTGCGGCGAGCCCGCGGCAGTCGCGCACCTCTGCGCCGTCAGGTGTGCCCTGGTTCAGCGCGTCTGCGCCAGCCGCGACGATGCGCCCGTCGGCACCGACGATGATCGTTCCCGTTTCGTCGATACTGCGGGACGGATCGACGATCCGGACATTCTTCAAGACGAGGGGCGTGGTCGTGCTCATGCGCCCATTCCTTCCGTTCTCGGACCCTGGTTGCCGGAGACGAGCAGGGCCTCCATCACAGCCATGCGCACCGCGACGCCCATTTCCACCTGCTGCTCGATGACGCTCTGGGGGCCGTCGGCGACTTCCGAAGCGATTTCGACGCCGCGGTTCATCGGTCCGGGATGCATGACGAGCGCATCCTCCTTCGCGGCCTTCAGCTTTTCGGCGTCGAGCCCGTAGAAGTGGAAATATTCGCGGATCGACGGCACAAAGGCGCCCGACATCCGCTCGCGCTGCAGACGCAGCATCATCACGACGTCGGCATCCTTCAGGCCTTCCTTCATGTCGTGGAAGACTTCGACACCCATCTGGGCAATGCCGGCGGGCAGCAGCGTCGCCGGCGCCACGACCCGCACGCGGGCGCCCATGGCGTTCAGCAGCAGGATGTTGGAGCGGGCGACGCGCGAATGCAGCACGTCGCCGCAGATCGCGACGATGATGCGCGAGAGCTTGCCCTTCGCGCGACGGATCGTCAGCGCGTCGAGGAGCGCCTGCGTCGGATGCTCATGCTGGCCGTCGCCGGCGTTGACCACCGAGCATGCCACCTTCTGCGAGAGGAGAGCAGCGGCACCGGCGGAGGAGTGGCGGATGACCAGCACGTCCGGCCGCATGGCGTTCAGCGTCATCGCCGTGTCGATCAGCGTCTCGCCCTTTTTAACCGAGGACGTGCTGACGGACATGTTCATGACGTCCGCGCCGAGCCGCTTGCCGGCAAGCTCGAACGAGGACTGCGTCCGCGTCGAGGCTTCGAAGAAGAGATTGATCTGGGTGAGGCCACGCAGCGTCGAGGTCTTCTTTTCCCTCTGGCGGCTGATCTTGACGGCTTCGTCGGCCTTGTCGAGCAGGTAGGTAATATCCTGTTCGGTGAGGCCCTTGATGCCAAGGAGGTGGCGGTGGGGAAAGAAGACCATGGGACTGTCCTCCTGAGATAGTCACGCGGTCTATAAAGATTGCCAGCCGGGGGGGCAAGCATGTGCTATGTGGATTGAACTTTGTTCCCCATGTTAAACGAATCGCATCCTTCAAAAGACAAAAATGAGCGAAATGAGCCGGACAGAAGACAAACTCGCTGAACTGAACCAGCCGAAACCGTGGTCCGGCATAAACGCCTACCGGTCGGATCCGCTGATCGTCGATCTGAGCTCCGGGCTTCATCGTTCGCTTCGGGAAGAATATGACGCGCTCGGCCGTTACGTGACATCGCCGGAGGCGCAGGAACTGGCACGCATGGCGAACCAGAACGTGCCGCAATTGCGGACCCATGGCGTGCGCGGCGAACGGCTGGACGTCGTCGAGTTCCATCCGGCCTGGCATGCGCTGATGCGCCGCTCGATGGCGAACGGGTTGCATTCGTCGGCCTGGGAGAGCCATCCCGATACCCGCGGGAACGAGCACAGGGCCCGCGCCGTCCGCTTCTTTCTCACCGCCCAGCTCGAATGCGGGCACCTCTGCCCGCTGACGATGACGAGCGCTTCCGTCGCTGCCCTCATGGCTTCGCCGCAGGTGCAGAAAGAGTGGGTCCCAAGAATCCTCTCCCGCAAGTACGACTCCTCCAACAAGCCGCCGATGCAGAAGACGGGGATCACCCTCGGCATGGGCATGACGGAAAAGCAGGGCGGCACAGACGTCCGCGCGAACACCTCGCGCGCCGAGCGGGCGGGCGAGGGCATCTATCGCCTTTCCGGCCACAAGTGGTTCATGTCCGCGCCGATGAGCGATGCCTTCGTGATGCTCGCCCAGACGCCGGAAGGGATCGGGTGCTTCCTCGTACCGCGCCTGCTCGAAGACGGCTCGGCCAACGGGCTCCAGTTCCAGCGTCTGAAGGACAAGATCGGAAACCGCTCGAACGCCTCCTCGGAGGTCGAGTTCGAAAGCGCGTTCGGTTATATCCTCGGTCAGCCCGGCGACGGCATCCGCACGATCCTCGACATGGTGACGCTGACCCGGCTCGACTGCGCCGTCGCGTCTGCCGGCATCATGCGCGCCTCGATGGCGGAAGCCGTCCACCATGTGCGCGGCCGCAGCGTCTTCGGCAAGATGCTGATCGACCAGCCGATCATGACCCGCGTGCTCGCCGACATGGCGCTCGACGTCGCCGGCGCGACCGCACTCGTCTTCCGGCTCGCGCAATCCTTCGACCAGGCCCGCGACAACCCGGCCGACGCCGCCTATGCGCGGGTGATGACGCCGGTCGTCAAGTACTGGGTCTGCAAGATGGCGCCGGGGCTGATCTACGAGGCGATGGAATGCATCGGCGGCAGCGGCTACATCGAGGAGCGAGCGATCGCCCGCCACTATCGCGAAGCCCCGGTCAATGCGATCTGGGAAGGGTCGGGCAACGTCATGGCGCTCGATGTGCTGCGAGTGCTGAACCGCGGCAAGGATCTCTTCGAAACGATCTTTGCGGGACTCGAACGCGATCTCGGCGCTTCGGGCAGAAAGACCGTCGAGGTGCTGCGGGCGGCGACCGCGCTCGCCGAGCGCGACGAGGCCGCGGCAAGGCTGCTCATCGAGCAGCTGGCGCTCGCGGCCGCTGCGGCGGAACTCTACCGGCTGGGGGCGGGCAAGATCGCCGACGCTTTCCTTGAGACGCGCCTCGCTGGCGGCTGGCGCCACACCTACGGCGTCATCGATGCCCGCTTCGACGCCCGCTACGTCCTCGACCTCCTCTATCCGGCAGCAGGCTAGGACCGCGGTCGGCGGCCATGCCCACGGTGGCTGGGCGGCGGGATGCACTTTGTTGCGTTGGTAATTAGCTTTTCGGCTAAATAACTAGTTGCACCGCGTGCCGATCTCGCTGGAGGGACCGTGCGGGAGGCGGTACTCCTGTTATCCCCAGGTCGTGTTAACCTTAACAAATGGTTTACGTTGCGCGGAGGCGGTTAACGCGCCAGTTTCGGACCGGACAATGCCGGAGCCGAAGGCAGGATGGTTAACAGCGCCGCACGAATTGCGAGAATGCTGATGGTGATGATGTTCTTCGCCGGTCTGGCGCTCGACATCGCTGTGCCTGCTGTGGTGCTCAGCACGATGGCTCTGGCGACATGGCTCGTCCGCAACTGGGCGCCGCCGCAAGAGTGGAAGGGGAGGGCCGCATGAAGACGTTCCTGATTTTCTGGGCGACGCCGATCGTGCTGCTCGGAGGCTGGTACGGCCTTTCCTACAACGACATCAGCTTCGGCTTCTTCATGCTGACCCGTCAGGCGCATGACATGGTCTTCCAGATCTACGGGAGCATCCTCGGCATCCCGCCGGAAACCATTCCGCCGCTGGTCGCGCGCGCCATCGTGTTCGACAGCCTGTTCGTCTTCGCGATCATCGCCTTGCGCAAGCGCCGCGCGATTGTCGGCTGGTGGCGGGCGCGTCAGGGCACGTCCGTGTCGGAAGCGCCCATTCTCGATAGCGCGGAAAGCCTGTCGAGGGCACCCTGAAGAATGAAGGCGGCGGCGGCCGAATCGATGCGCTCGGCGCGCTTGGCCCGTGAGACGTCCATTTCGAGAAGCGCGCGTTCCGCCGCGACCGTCGAAAGCCGCTCGTCCCAGAGCACAAAGGGGATATCCGTCTTCTCCGACATCGTGCGCACGAAGGCCCGCGTCGCCTGAACGCGTGGCCCCGACGAGCCGTCCATGTTCATCGGCAGGCCGATGACGAAGGCGGCCACCTTTTCCCGCGCCGCGAAATCGAGCAGCACCTCGGCGTCCTTGGTGAACTTGACGCGCTTGATGACGGGACGGGGTGTGGAGAAGCGGCGACCGAGGTCCGACATCGCGACCCCGATCGTCTTGGTGCCGAGATCGAGGCCAGCAATCGCCTGGCCGGGCTTCAGGAAGCCTGCGAGTTCCTCGATCGTCAGCGTGGCCATGCTGTTCTCTTACCGCTTGCGCACGAATTCGGTGCGCAGCACGAGGCCCTTGATGGCGTCGTGGCGGCAATCGATCTCCTCCGGATTGTCGGTGAGGCGGATCGACTTGATGACGGTGCCCTGCTTCAGCGTCGTGTTCGCGCCCTTGACCTTCAGGTCCTTGATGAGCGTGACGGAATCGCCGTCGGCGAGCACGTTGCCGGCGCTGTCGCGAACCTCGGCTGCGGCTGCGGCCTGAGCCGCCATTTCGGAGGCCGGCCGCCATTCGCCGGTTACTTCGTCGTATACATAATCATCGTCGGACATTCTTGCCTCCTTGCGGCCGTCACGCGAAAACCCGATAGATGGCGCCACTTGGGCCGCAAAGTCCGTCCATCGGGGGATGATGTCGCATATCCTACCGGGCAGGGCAGCGCAATACGAGCGCGGAAGGCGTCGGCGGACTTGCCCTGCTGCCGCCGTCGGTCAAAATACACGAATGAGATCGTCGGCCATGCCGCAGAAGATTCGAAAGGAAGAGACGACAATGAAGATCACCTGGCTCGGACATTCCGCCTTCCGCATCGAGACCGGCAAGGCCCGCATCCTCATCGACCCCTTCTTCACCGGCAATCCGGGCTTCGGGGGGCTCGATCTCAAGGAGGCCGCTGCCGACGTCACCCACATCCTGTTGACCCACGGCCACGGCGACCATGTCGGCGATACGCTTGCGATCGCGAAGGAGAGCGGTGCGACGGTCGTCGCCAATTTCGACCTCTGCATGTGGCTCGCCCACAAGGGGCTGGAAAACTACTCGCCCGGCAACACCGGCGGCACCATCGACATGGATAGCTTCACCGTTACCTTCACCAACGCGCTGCATTCCTCCGCCTCGATCACCGAAGACGGCGTCTCTCACTCGCTCGGCAATCCGAACGGGCTGATGCTGCACTTCGACGACGGCGCCTCGCTGCTCCATATGGGTGACACCGACATCTTCTCCGACATGGCGCTGATCAACGAATTGCACCGCCCCGACATCGGCATCGTGCCGATCGGCGACCGTTTCACCATGGGCGGTGCAGTTGCCGCGCTCGCCTGCCAGCGCTTCTTCAATTTCGAAGTCGCTCTGCCCTGCCATTACGGTTCCTTCCCGATCATCGACCAGACGCCGGAGAAGTTCGTTGCCGGCATGGAGGGAACGAAGACAAGAGTCGCCACACCGAAGGCCGGCGAGAGCCTCTCGTTATGATTCAAACGCTTTCCGAGGAGGACTTGCGACGGCGCCACGCGGAGAACTCCGTCCTGCGGGAAACCATTGTCGAACACCTTTTCGTTGGCGATCTGCTACGGCGCCTCTGGCAATGCGGTATTCTCGACGCCGAAGTCCTGAAGAGCGAGTTCGATGCCGGCGGCTATGATCTCGTGCTCACCTGCCGGGGCGTCACGCGCCACATCCAGCTCAAGGTGACTCGCGTCGGTGGTGCCCGGTCGAAGATCAATGTCAACTTGAGGCTCTCCGAAAAGCCAAGTGGCTGCGTGGTTTGGATCGCTGTGGACGACGAATTGAACCTGAAGAAATACCGCTGGTTCGGCAATGAGCCGGGTCGGCCGTTGTCGCAGGTGGCTGAAATGGGCGCAGTCAAGCATACCAAAGGTGACGCGAAGGGTATCAAAGCGGTGCGGCTAGGTCAGCGTAGCGTGAAGGCCGGCGTATTCACTCCAGTCGAGAATCTGGACGATTTGCTGCACCGGCTGCTCGGATCGGAGATTCTGACCGTTGCGAAGCGCGGACATGGCCATTATAGCGGGAAGAAAGTCCAACCGGAGAATGCCCATGTCCGTTGATCTCGCCACCGTGAAGCGTGTTGCGCATCTTGCCCGCATTGCCCTCAACGATGAGGAAGCGGAGCGGATGATGGGTGAGCTGAACGGCATTCTCGGCTTCGTCGAGCAGCTTTCCGAAGTCGATGTCAGCGGTGTCGAGCCGATGACGTCGGTCACCCCCATGACGATGAAGAAGCGCAAGGACGAGGTCACCGACGGTGGCAAGGCGGACGACATCGTCGCCAATGCGCCGGAGACCGATCGCAATTTCTTCCTCGTGCCGAAGGTCGTGGAATAACCGTCGCGCATGCCGCGTCGAGGTGGCGTTTGCGGACGCCGCACCCTGCATTTGATGCGCTTGCCAAAGCGCCTTTCATTTTGAAGTGAACCGATCATGAGCGAACTGACCAGCCTGACCATTGCCGAAGCCCGCGCCAAACTGGCGGCGAAGGAATTCAAAGCCGTCGAGCTGACCGAAGCCTATCTGCAGGCGATCGAGACCGCGAACGACGCGATCAACGCCTATGTGACGGTTACGCCGGAAAAGGCGCTGGAGATGGCGAAGGCCTCCGACGAACGCATCGCCGCCGGCAAGGCCGGGGCGCTCGAGGGCATTCCGCTCGGCGTCAAGGACCTGTTCGCGACCCGCGACGTCCATACCCAGGCCTGCAGCGCGGTCCTCGGCCGGTTCAAGCCGAAATACGAATCGACCGTCACCCAGAACCTCTGGGACGACGGCGCCGTCATGCTCGGCAAGCTCAACATGGACGAGTTCGCCATGGGCTCGTCGAACGAGAGTTCCCACTACGGGCCGGTGACGAACCCGTGGAAGGCGAGCGGCTCTGACCAGCGCCTCGTTCCCGGCGGGTCCTCGGGCGGCTCGGCGGCTGCGGTCGCCGCCCATCTCTGCGCCGGTGCGACGGCCACCGACACCGGCGGCTCGATCCGCCAGCCGGCAGCCTTCACCGGCACCGTCGGCATCAAGCCGACCTATGGCCGCTGCTCGCGCTGGGGCATCGTCGCCTATGCGTCGTCCCTCGACCAGGCCGGCCCGATCGCCCGCGACGTGCGCGACGCGGCGATCCTGCTGAAGTCGATGGCGAGCGTCGACGACAAGGACACGACCTCGGTCGACATTCCGGTTCCGGACTACGAAGCGGCACTCGGCCAGTCGCTCAAGGGCATGCGGATCGGCATTCCGAAGGAATACCGTGTCGACGGCATGCCGGAAGAGATCGAAAAGCTGTGGGCCCAGGGTGTGGCCTGGCTGAAGGACGCCGGCGCCGAGATCGTCGATATTTCCCTGCCGCACACCAAGTACGCGTTGCCGGCCTACTACATCGTGGCGCCGGCGGAAGCCTCGTCGAACCTCGCCCGTTATGACGGTGTCCGTTACGGTCTGCGCGTCGACGGCAAGGACATTGCCGACATGTATGAAAAGACCCGCGCCGCCGGCTTCGGCACCGAGGTCAAGCGCCGTATCCTGATCGGCACCTACGTGCTGTCGGCCGGCTATTACGACGCCTATTACCTCCGGGCCCAGAAGGTCCGCACGCTGATCAAGCGCGACTTCGAACTCGCCTTCAACGAGGTCGATACCGTGCTCGCACCGATCACGCCGTCGTCCGCCTTTGCCATCGGCGACAAGGAACTCGCCGCCGATCCGGTCAAGATGTACCTGCAGGACGTCTTCACGGTCACGGTGAACATGGCCGGGCTTCCGGGTCTTTCCGTTCCCGCCGGCCTCGACGCCAAGGGCCTTCCCCTCGGCCTGCAGCTCATCGGCCGGCCGTTCGAGGAGAGCACGCTCTTCAAGGCCGCCCACGTCATCGAACAGGCCGCCGGCACCTTCCGCCCGGCGAAATGGTGGTAATTGCCTGAATAGGGGGCGACGCCCTGACCCGCATGGCACCCATGCCGCCTGAGACGCCGTCCGCTTGCGGTCCGGAGCGCGCGGGCGGTTTGGCTCGCTGAACACGTCCTAGCGCGGCACGCTTCCTCAGAACCTGAAAGCCGGGCCACGCGGTGCGCGTACTTCCATCTGAAAACCCTGATGGAAGGCGGATTGCGTTTTAGTGTCGCGAGCACGATATAGCGCGCCTTCCAAGATCTCGGAAAAGAAGCACCTCTGCACCTGACGCGCAGCAGAGGCACGCCATCTGTTCGCAGTCCTCCGTGTCCGGCGTAGATCTCCGCAAGAAACGCCCTCGAACGCGATCTCGGACGTCCAGAATCGCGTTCCAGGGCGAGCGTGCCCGTTTTCGTATCGATTGTGAGCCTGAACACGAACGATCCGATCGGCCTTGATCCGGGTTGCGGCGCGGCAGGGGATTGTTCGAGCGTGAACGTCATAGGAGGACGGCTATGAAAGAACTGACGACAATGGTGGTCGTGCTTTGCACCATCGTTTCTTCGACGCTGATGACGTACCATCCGGTCGTTGCCGGCGACTATGTCGGGGTGCGTGAGATTGCGGTTCCCTCCAGGCAACGGGGTCGCGATCTTGCCGTTACCGTCTGGTATCCTGCAAACGCGGAGGGCGATCCTGTGACGCTTGGCGAGAGCATCTTTTTTGTGGGGACGCCCGCCTGGCTCGACGGTCCGATCTCGGATGGCAGATTTCCTTTGATACTGCTTTCCCACGGTGCCGGCCTCGCAGGAAACGCGCAAGCCTTGAGCTGGATTGCTGTGCCCTTGGCGCAACAGGGTTTCATCGTGGCTGCTCCCACGCACCCCGGAAACACAGGCGCCAGCAGGTCTGCGGCGGAAACGATGAAGCTCTGGCTGCGCCCAGCCGATATCACCGAAACACTGAATGCGATCGAGGACGCCTCTCTCTTCAAAGAACATCTCGAGCTCGATAAGACTGGTATCCTCGGGCTCTCGATGGGAGGCGGCACGGCGTTGGCGATCGCCGGTGCTCGTATCGACCCTGAACGCTTGGCAAGCTATTGCGATACGGACGCTCTCAACTCTTCGCTTTGCGATTGGGTCAGGCAAAGTGGTGTCGATCTGCACGCGATGGATCTACGATCGGCCGGACGGGATAACCATGACGCGCGCATCGGATTTGCCATGGTAATTGATCCGGCGCCTGCCGATGTCTTCGAGATCGACAGCCTTTCTCGAATCTCAATTCCCGTCGCGCTCGTGAATCTGGGTCAGCCGGGCAAAATCCCTCCCACCCTGCGGGCGGACGAAATCGCAAATGTCATTCCAAACGCAAAATATTCCACGATCGAGGATGCAAGCCATTACAGCATGTTTGCCGAATGCAGACCCGGGGCGGCCGAGATAGTCGAATCCGAAAAGATAGGCGATCCGATCTGCTCGGATGGCGGGGGACGCTCACGCCGCGAAATCCACGTGCAACTCATCGATATGGTCGTTGCCGCTTTCAGCCGAGCATTGAAATAGGGTCCTTAAGCTGCGCTTGCCGGACGTTATTTCACACTTTCGCCAGGGTGCGTCGGATCTCTGCTGTCGAGCGCGTTCAATACTCAGGTTGGAGAGCGGCGCCGGAAGGCGCCGCTTTGATTTATAGTCCTCTGTTGTCCGGTTCCGCCCTCACGAGCCGCAGCCCCCTTTCGGTGATCCGGTAGGGGCGTCCGGCCTTCGAACTGATCGCCTTGAGGCGCTTCAGTTTTCGGAAAAGGAGGAGGTCGAAGCCGGGATAGAGCCAGCCGTCGCGCGAGAAGCACTGGGCCTTCTCGATCTTGCGGCTGTCATTGCGGTGAATTTCGATCCGCCCGCCCTGGGCGAGCAGGTGAAGGATGCGCTGTTCGGTGCGCGAAATGTCCATTGTCGTTGATCCGGTGTTCGCGTCCTTCGGAAGGACGCACGAAAACGTATCCGGTGCCGGTCAGGCATCGGGGTTCTGTTCTCGTCGGGCCCATGCGCGCAGATCGCGATCGATCGCGGGCAGGGCCTTCACCGGGTCTGTGACAAACCGTACATCAACACTCCATCGTGCGGCGCTGTTTTTGCCGCATGCCTATGCGCACGTCAAGCGCACGGCGACATCCGCCTCTCAATCCTTTGGCGAATCAGGCAATCGCTCTTTCAAGGATCCCATTACGTAATGCAGACATGCGAAATGGAACGTAGATAATTGTTTATAAATGACATTCCCCAACTCCGCATTGGCCGCTGGCGGTGGGCTGGTAAATCCGCATCGGCGGTGTTCTACTGACGCAAAGCGGGGGGCACTTCATGATCACGATCCGCAGTGCACGGCAGGACGAGGCGGCGATCCTTGCCGATGTGGGGCTGCGCGCCTGGGAAAAGGCGATGATCCCCGTCGGCGAAACGAAAGCCATGGTCGAGAATGCGCGCGCCGCCTTCTGGAACTTCGTCAGCTCGGACTGGCTCACGATCACCGTGATCGAGCAGAACGGCGACGTCGCCGGCTGGGCAGCGCGTGAGAACCTGGATGAGGACATCACGGACTTCTGGATCGATCCGGTCTTCCAGGGGCAGGGCCTCGGCACCGCACTGCTCGAAGCCGTCGAGAAGGAAATTCGTCACCTCGGCTTCGAAAAGGCGACGCTCGAGACCCACGCGATGAACCGCGAGGGGCTGCATTTCTTCGAGAAACACGGCTATTCCGTGCATTGGCTGACGATCGCCTACAACCCCAAGCTCGACCGCGACATCCAGACGGTCGGCCTCGCCAAGGCCTTCGTCGCGCCCGAGCCGGTCGGCTACGGCCAGGAATTCTGAACTTGCCTCGAGGCGTCGCTTAACGACGGTCGCGACCGCGTCGTGCCTTGCGCCGCCGCGCCATTTGCTCTACCCAACGGGGTCAGAAATCCCAAGCATGACAAGAGCTCCAGATGACCATTGTTGACACGCGCACGCCTGACCCGAAACGCTTGATTCCCGGCGCCACCGGCGATTGGGAAGTGGTGATCGGCATGGAAGTCCATGCCCAGGTGACCAGCAACGCCAAGCTCTTCTCGGGGGCCTCGACCACCTTCGGCAACGCGCCGAATTCCAACGTCTCGCTCGTCGATGCGGCGATGCCGGGCATGCTGCCGGTGATCAACGAGGAATGCGTCAGGCAGGCCGTCCGCACCGGCCTCGGCCTGAAGGCGAAGATCAACAAGCGCTCGATCTTCGACCGCAAGAACTATTTCTATCCGGACCTGCCGCAGGGCTACCAGATCTCGCAGTTCAAGGACCCGATCGTCGGCGAGGGCAAGATCATCATCTCGCTCGGCCCCGACCGCCAAGGCAATTTCGAGGATATCGAGATCGGCATCGAGCGTCTGCATCTGGAACAGGATGCCGGCAAGTCGATGCATGACCAGCATCCGACCATGTCCTATGTCGACCTCAACCGGTCCGGGGTGGCGCTGATGGAAATCGTGTCCAAGCCCGACATGCGCTCGTCCGACGAGGCCAAGGCCTACATGACCAAGCTGCGCTCGATCGTGCGCTATCTCGGGACCTGCGACGGCAACATGGACGAAGGCTCCATGCGCGCCGACGTCAACGTCTCCGTGCGCAAGCCGGGCGGCGAGTTCGGCACGCGCTGCGAGATCAAGAACGTCAACTCCATCCGGTTCATCGGCCAGGCGATCGAATACGAGGCCCGCCGCCAGATCGCCATCCTCGAGGACGGCGGCGAAATCGACCAGGAAACCCGCCTCTTCGACCCCGGCAAGGGCGAGACCCGCGCCATGCGGTCCAAGGAAGAGGCGCATGACTATCGTTACTTCCCGGATCCGGACCTGTTGCCGCTCGAATTCGACGACGCCTTCATCGAGAACCTGCAGAAGGATCTCCCGGAACTGCCGGATGACAAGAAGGCGCGCTTCGTCGCCGAACTCGGCCTCTCCGTTTACGACGCCTCCGTGCTCGTCTCTGAAAAGGCGATTGCGGATTACTTCGAAGCCGTGGCCGAAGGCCGCGACGGTAAGACGGCCGCCAACTGGGTTATCAACGACTTGCTTGGCGCCTTGAACAAAGCCGGCAAAACCATTGAAGAGACTCCGGTTTCGCCCGCCCAGCTCGGCGGCATCATCGACCTCATCAAGGACGGCACGATCTCCGGCAAGATCGCCAAGGATCTCTTCGAGATCGTCTGGAACGAGGGCGGCGACCCGGCGGCGATTGTCGAGAGCCGCGGCATGAAGCAGGTGACCGACACCGGCGCGATCGAGAAGGCGGTCGACGAGATCATCGCCGCCAACCCCGACCAGGTTGCCAAGGTGCTCGCCAAGCCGACGCTCGCCGGCTGGTTCGTCGGCCAGGTGATGAAGGCGACCGGCGGCAAGGCCAATCCCCAGGCCGTTCAGGCACTCGTCAAGCTGAAGCTCGGGATAGAGGAGTGATGGCAGCGATGTTCTTCGTCCGCACGGCCAGCGAGCGCGACGTCGAAGCGCTACGCGGCCTGCTGGCCGAGACCTTCCATGCCACCTATGACGGCTTCTACGGACCAGAGAAGGTGCAGCAGCTCGTCGATGCCTGGCATTCTCTGCCGGCGCTGAAGGCGCGGGTGGAGAAGAAGGGCGGCGAGTTCCTCGTCGCCGACGATGGCCGTCGGCTGGGTGGCATGGCTTACGCCGCCATGTCGAAGACGATGACGAAGACCGCCGTGCTGCATCAGCTTTACGTAAGGCCGTCCTGCCAGCGCATGGGGGTCGGCCGCGATCTCTTTGCCGAGCTGGAGACCTGCTTTCCGGATGCGGAGATCATGCGTCTGGAGGTCGAACCGCGAAACGCTGCGGCACTCGCCTTCTACGAGGCGCACGGCTTCGTCGAGGTCGACCGCACGACGAGCTGCGGCAGCCCGGATTCGGGCCTGCCGGCGATCATCATGGAAAAGCCGCTCGGCTGAGTGCCCTCACTGCTGAGGGACTTCCTCGCCATTGCCATCCTCATCGTAGAGGAACACGGCCGCGCACCCGGCAAGGTCCGGACGCCGTTCGCGGTCGCAGGCGACCTTCGCCGCGGCGAGCGCCGCTTCCTTGCTCTCCCAACCGCAATAGAATTCTTCCCAATGGAGGCCTTCCGTGTGCAGGATCGAGACCTCGACGCTGTAAAGCGCCGGGAAACAGTAGCTCATCGCGACGCAGTCCTCGTCCGTGCCGCCGCCGTCGACGCACTGCTTCCGGGCGCAGGCGAAGGCCTCGTCCGCATTGGCTCCGGTGCAGACGCCGCTGCTCATCTCGGGGGCCTGTACGAAGGCGATGCCCTTGCGGCCGCCTTCCTCGGCCTGTGCCGCCGACACGGATAAAAGTAGCGCAAGAAAGAGCGTGCAAGCGCTGCGACTGATCATGTAAGTCTTCCCCCAGTTCCCCTGATTTGCGGGTGGCCCCGCGCGAAGGACCATACATGGAAACCGAGGCTGTCACCATCAGGAAGGCCGAGCACGGGGATGTGCCGGCGATCGTCGCGATGTTCGCAAGCGATTCGCTGGGTGGCCACGGCGATACGACGGACCCGGTGGCGCTCCCCGCTTATATGGCGGCATTCCGCCGCATCGAGCAGTCCCCGAACGAGACCCTCTACGTGGCCATGAAAGACGGGGAGGTGGTCGGAACCTTCCAGACCCTGATCACCACGACCCTGACCGGCCGGGGTGGCTCCTCGATGATCATCGAGGCGGTCCACACGCGGGCGGATTGCCGCGGCCGGGGGATCGGCGAGGTGATGATCCGCTTCTGCCTCGACGAGGCGCGTCGGCAGAGCCTGCGGAAGGTTCAACTGACCTCCAACGCCAAGCGAACGGACGCCCACCGCTTCTACGGGCGGCTCGGTTTCGAGGCGAGCCATCTCGGCTTCAAGTTGACGCTGAAATGACGGTTGAAGGCCCGCGAAACACTGGACAATCGGCCCCCGAGGCGGCATAAGCGGGGAACTGTTGAACCCGAGCGCCGTTCGGGCGTCGGAGCCGAAGGACGAGACATGAAGCAGCTTCTGTTGCAACTTTTCACCTGGTGGAACGGCCAGACCATGGGCACGCGCTTCTTCACCTGGCGCAATGGCAAGCGCGTCGGCGAAGACGAGTTCGGCAACGTCTACTACGAGGGCGGCATGACCTCTTTCGGTCTCCCGCGCCGCTGGGTCATCTACAACGGTTACGCCGAGGCTTCGAAGATTTCCGCCGACTGGCACGGCTGGATGCATCACCGCACGGACGTTCCTCCGACCAAGGAGGACTACAAGGCGCGCGAATGGCAGAAGTCGCACCGGCCGAACTATACCGGTTCCTCGCTCGCCTATCGTCCGCAGGGTTCGATTGCCGTTCCGGGCGAGCGTCCGCGCGTCACCGGCGACTACGACGCCTGGACGCCCGGCAACTGACACCGGTTTTGGCCACAATTGACGTTTAGCCGCTTTGGTGGGCGTTGCCTTCTCCCCCGGGGAGCATCGTCGGCAGGACGGCTGGAGACTGGAGATATGAAGCTTTTCGGAAACGGCATCGGGCTTGGCGCGGCCTCACTCCTTGCGCTGACGACCGCCGTTTCCCTACTGTCGGCCGCAAGTGCGGCGAGAGCGGAGCGTATCGCCAATCCCGTTGCGCAGTTCGCCGGCATCGACAAGATCACCGGGCGCATCACCTCGTTTGATGTCTACGTCAACGAGACCGTGCAGTTCGGCGCACTGCAGGTGACGCCGAAGGTCTGCTATTCCCGCGACGAGACAGAAGCCCAGAAGATAGACGCGTTCATCGAGGTTGACGAGATTACGCTCGACCGCAAGATCCGTCGCATCTTTTCCGGCTGGATGTTTTCCGACAGCCCGGCGCTGAACGCCGTCGAGCACGCGATCTACGACGTGTGGCTGACCGGCTGCAAGCAGTCGTCGGACGTCCCGGCGCCCGAAGGCGTGGTGGCCGCTCATCCTGCTCCCGTACCGGTTTCGGAGGCACAGAAGGCCACTGAGACACAGAAGCCGGCCGCAAGCTCCGAAAGCCAGACGCAGCCGACGGTGAGCGAACAGCCGCAGCCGGCAGGAGAAAGTGCCGTAGCGCCGCCAGAAACGGCACCCGCCTCGCAGGACAGCGGCACGCTTCAACCGCCGCCGCAGCAGGATGCCGTTCCTCCGCTTGGTGCCCCGCAGGAGATTCCAGACAACGTTCCAGGCGATGCCCTGCCACCGCTCGGCGCTCCCCAGGAGATACCGGAGAACGCGCCCGGAGACGCCTTGCCACCGCTCGAGGAACCCCAACCTGTGCCGGACAATGCGCCGGGAGACCTCCTGCCGCCGCTCGATATTCCGCAGGGTGTCGAGGAGATACCGGAGGGGCAGCCCATGCCGCAGGCCCCTGTTACGCAGCCGGGAGGTGTCGGGCTGTTCTGACGTCCTGATGCCCGCGTCGCCGCGTTAGACGAACGCGACATCCGGTCCGGCTACTGCCTTTTCCAACAATTGCCCATATTGGTCCTTCGGCACGTCGATCGCGCCGAAGGTCTTCAGGTGCTCTGTGGTGAACTGCGTGTCGAGCAGCGTGAAACCACGTTCCTTCAGGCGTTCGACGAGGTGGACGAGGCAGATTTTCGAGGCGTTGGTGCGCCGGGCGAACATGCTCTCACCGAAGAAGGCAGAGCCGAGAGAGACGCCGTAGAGCCCACCGACGAGTTCGTCGCCCTCCCAGGCTTCGACGCTGTGGGCATGGCCCATCCGGTGGAGCGCGCGGTAGAGATCCTTGATCGTCTGGTTGATCCAGGTGCTCGGCCGGTCTTCCGCCGCTTCTGCGCATTTGTCGAGGACGAGGTCGAAGGCGGTATCATAACGGATGTCGAAGGGCTTGTGGCGGATCGCTTTCGCAAGGCTCTTCGAAACGTGGAACTGGTCGAGGGGAATGATGCCGCGGAGTTCCGGCTCGACCCAGAAGATTTCCGGGTCGTCCGCCGATTCCGCCATCGGAAAGAGGCCGATGGAATAGGCACGCAGCAGGATCTCCGGAGTGATCGAATAGTCCCTGCTGCGCGGCCCTGCCATCGGCGTTCTTCAGGCTGAGGTTCTGGCCAGATAATCTTCCAGCCAGTGGATGTCGTAGTCGCCGTTCGCGATGTCCTGATTGGCTATCAGGTCCTGGAACAGCGGCAGGGTTGTCTTGATGCCGTCGATGACGAATTCGTCGAGCACGCGGCGCAGGCGCATCATGCATTCGACGCGCGTACGCCCATGCACGATCAGCTTGCCGATCAGGCTGTCGTAGTAGGGCGGGATCTTGTAGCCCTGATAGGCACCCGAATCGACGCGCACGCCGAGACCGCCCGGTGCATGGAAGTGCGTGATCGTGCCGGGGGAGGGCACGAAGGTGCGTGGATCCTCGGCGTTGATACGGCATTCGATGGCGTGGCCGGAGAAAGTCACCTCTTCCTGCGTCACCGAGAGACCGGCGCCCGACGCGATGCGGATCTGCTCGTGCACGAGGTCGATGCCGGTGATCGCTTCGGTGATCGGATGCTCCACCTGCAGGCGGGTGTTCATCTCGATAAAGTAGAATTCGCCGTTCTCGTAGAGGAACTCGACCGTGCCGGCGCCGCGATACTTCATCTTCTTCATGGCGTCGGCGCAGATCTGGCCGATCTTCATGCGCTGCTCGACGTTGAGCGCCGGAGAATTTGCCTCTTCCCAGACCTTCTGGTGGCGACGCTGCAGCGAGCAATCGCGTTCGCCGAGGTGGATGGCATTGCCTTCACCGTCGCCGAGGACCTGGATCTCGATGTGCCGCGGCTTGCCGAGGTACTTTTCCATGTAGACGGCCGGGTTGCCGAAGGCAGCAGCCGCTTCGCTCCGGGCCGTGTTGAAGGCTTCCTCGAGCTCGCCTTCGGTCTTGGCGACCTTCATGCCACGGCCGCCGCCGCCGGCGGTCGCCTTGATGAGAACCGGAAAGCCGATCCGGTGCGCGGTGGCCATCAGGTTGTCTTCGGTCACCTCGCCGTCGGAACCCGGAACAACCGGAATGCCGAGATCCATCGCCGTCAGCTTGGCGGTGATCTTGTCACCCATCAGGCGGATGTGCTCTGCCGTCGGCCCGATGAAGGTGATGCCGTGCGCATCGAGGATATCGGCGAACTTGGCGTTTTCCGAAAGGAAGCCGTAGCCCGGATGGACGGCGTCGGCACCGGTGATCTCGCAGGCCGCGACGATCTGGTGGATGTTGAGATAGCTGTCGCGCGAGGGCGGCGGGCCGATGCAGACGCTCTCGTCGGCGAGACGAACATGCATTGCGTCCGCATCCGCCGTCGAGTGTACGGCCACCGTGGCGATGCCGAGCTCCTTGCAGGCGCGCAGGACGCGCAGGGCGATTTCGCCGCGATTGGCAATCAGGATCTTCGAAATACCGCTCATGGGCCTCACTCGATGATCAGCATGGGCTCGCCGTACTCGACGGGCCGGGCATCCTCGATCAGAATTTCCACGACCTTGCCGGAACGCGGGGCAGGGATCTGGTTCATCGTCTTCATCGCTTCGATGATGAGAAGCGTCTGGCCTTCCTTGACGATCGAGCCGACCTCGACGAAGGGACGGGCGCCCGGGGCGGGGGCGAGATAGGCGGTGCCGACCATCGGTGCGGTGACTGCATTCGCAAGATTGCGTGCCGGCTCGGCGGCAACTGCCGGAGCGGCGGCAACCGGGGCCTGGGCGGCCGCGGGAACCTGGTAGGCCGGAGCCTGCTGCATGGCAACCATCTGCGGACCGGAGCGCGAGACGCGGATTCTCAGGTCGTCCTGTTCGACTTCGATCTCGGTCAGATCGGTCTCGTTGAGGATGTTCGCGAGGTCACGGATCAGCGCCTGATCGATTCCCGATTTCTTTTCAGCCATGGATGAGGTCCTATATTCTTGTTATTGCGTGATGTTTTTCAGCGCGTGCAGCGCCAGGATGTAGCTGTGGGGGCCAAAGCCGCAGATCATGCCCTTGGCGGCCGGCGCGATCATCGACTTGTGGCGGAATTCTTCCCGCGCGTGGATATTGGAGATGTGCACTTCGACGACCGGCACGGAGATCGCGCGGATGGCGTCGTGCAGTGCGATTGAGGTATGTCCGTAGGCGCCGGGATTGATCGCGACGCCGACCGCCGCGTCATTGGCCTCGTGCAGCCAGTCGACGAGCCTGCCCTCGTGGTTGCTCTGGCGGAAGTCGACATGGAAGCCGAGCGCGTCACCCGCTTCCTTGCAGTCGGCCTCGATATCGACGAGGGTCTTGCCGCCATAGATGCCGGGCTCGCGTTTGCCGAGCATGTTCAGATTGGGGCCGTTCAGCACGAAGATCGTTTTGCTCATGAGGGGTCCGTCTCTCTTCAACCGCCTCCTATAGACTGAGAGGCCCGCAAGGGAAAGCCCCCTGCGGGCCAGACGCTGGAGTTCCCCCGACTTTGCGGGGGAGAGAGGGGTTGAGACGTCTCTCCGGCACTCAGCAGGCGGTGCGGCCGCAGCTGCGGACGTTCGCGACCTTCTCTTCGATCGCCTTCGAGCCGATGGCGCCGAACACGGCTTCATTGCCGACGATATAGGAGGGGGTGCCGGTGATGCCGAGGCTGGTCGCGAGCTGATAGGCCTCGCGGACGGATTCGTCGTTCGGGCTCTCGGCCATCTTCTTGCGGATATCGGCCTCTTCGACACCGAGCGAGGCGGCGACTTCGATCGCACGTGCCTCATTGGCGCGGCCCTCGCCGCCGAGCAGCGCGCGGTGGAACTCACCGTACTTCTCCGGCGCGATCTTCCGGAAGGCATCCGAGACCTTGTGCGCGGCTTCCGAATCCGGCCCGAGGATCGGGAATTCCTTCAGCACGAAGCGCACGTTCTTGTCGCCGGCAATGATCGAGTCCATGTCGGAAAGGGCGCGCTTGCAGTAGCCACAATTGTAGTCGAAGAACTCGACGATCGTGATGTCGCCCTGCGGATTACCGAGGGAGAGATCGTATTTCGAGGCAAAGAGCGCCTCCTTGTTGCTGTCGACTGCGGCCGAAGCCTGCCGCTGCCGCGCCTCCTGCTGCTTCTTTTCAAGCGCGTCCTGCACGTCGAGCATGATCTCGGGATTCTCGATCAGGTATTCCTTGATGAACTCGCCGAATTCCTTTTTCTGCTGTTCGTCGAGCGCATTCACCGCCGTCGGCAGTGCTGCGGGCAGGAGGGCGAGGGCAGCAACGGCGAGATGTTTGAACGTCAGGGGCATGTCATTCCTCGTAAGGACCGTCGGCGCGCTGCCGACAGCCGGCTGGTTCCATCGGAACCGATTGGATTCGTCATCAATGTAGTGTCTGGAGCACGGAATGGAAGGTCGAAAAATGGCCCCTCCGCACCAATCTCACCATTGTGAACACTGCAATAATACGGCAGATGTCGGGCGCCCCTCCTGATGCGAGAGAATTGCCCGTGGTCACCATCTCCAAACGCAGTGCCGTCGAACCCTTCCACGCCATGGATGTGCTGGCCGAAGCCACCAGGCGCCGGCAGGCCGGCAAGCCGGTCATCTCCATGGCCGTCGGCCAGCCCGGTCATCCTGCTCCGCAGGCGGCTCTTGCCGCGGCCCGGACAGCCCTCGATCATGGCCGGATCGGCTACACCGACGCGCTCGGCACCGGCGAACTGCGGCAGGCGCTTGCCGACTACTATCGCCGGCGGCACGGTGTTGCCGTCGATGCCGGGCGGATCATCGTCACGACGGGCTCGTCGGCCGCCTTCAATCTCGCCTTCCTCGGCCTTTTCGACGCGGGGGATGCCGTGGCGATTGCAAGGCCCGGATACCCTGCCTACCGCAACATCCTGAAGGCGCTCGGCTTGACTGTCGTCGAAGTACCGGTCAATGCCGGAACGCACTTCACCCTGACACCCGAAAGCCTCGAAAACGCGCAGCGCGAAGCCGGGCTGCGGCTGAAGGGCGTTCTGCTCGCAAGTCCGGCCAATCCGACCGGGACTGTGACCGGCAAGGCGCAGCTCGGAGACCTGGTGCGCTATTGCGAGGGGGAGGGGATCAGTCTCATCTCCGACGAGATCTATCACGGGCTGACCTTCTCCGGCGACGAGGCGAGCGCGCTGGAGATCGGCGACCGCGCGGTCGTCATCAACTCCTTCTCGAAATACTATTGCATGACCGGCTGGCGCGTCGGCTGGATGGTGGTTCCGCCGGAACTCGTCCGGCCGCTCGAATGCCTGGCGCAGAGCCTCTACATCTCGGCACCAGAGCTCTCGCAGATCGCCGCGGTCGCGGCGCTGGGCGCCGGTGAGGAACTGGAGCACTACAAGGCGAGCTGCCGCGCCAACCGCGACTATCTCATGGAGCGACTGCCGACGCTCGGGTTACCCTTGCTGTCGCCGATGGACGGGGCTTTCTACGCCTATGTCGATGTCAGCCGTCATACCAACGACAGCATGGCCTTCGCCCGCGAAATGCTCTCCGCAATCGACGTCGCGGCGACGCCAGGCCTCGACTTCGACCCGGTGGAGGGTCACCGCGCGATGCGTTTTTCCTATGCGGGCACCATGGCGGAGATGGTCGAGGCGCTTGACCGCATCGAACGCTGGCTGAAATAGCGGCCGCCGGCAGCCTTCACCTTTGAACTCTTGCAGCGACAGCCCAAGTCAGGCTCTAACGTCTGGATCGGAGATATCAGCGAGGCAGGAGGCGCGGATGACGGCATGCGGGGTAAGGCGACCATTGCCGGAGGCTCCCGAACTGTTGACGGAGCGCACGCGACTGCGCGGGCATCGTGTTTCCGACTTCGACGCGCTCGCCCGCATGTGGTCCAATGAAGACGTCGTCCGCTACATCAGCGGAAAGCCATCCACGCGGCAGGAAAGCTGGGCACGCCTGCTGCGCTATGTCGGCCACTGGCACCTTCTCGGTTTCGGCTACTGGGCGATCGAGGATCGTCACACCGGCGAATATCTGGGCGAACTGGGCTTCGCCGACTTCAAGCGGGAGATGACCCCTTCGCTCGACGGGGTCCCGGAGGCGGGCTGGCTCCTTGCGCCGGAGGCACAGGGACAAGGAATCGCGACCGAAGCACTGGCGGCGGTTCTCCGCTGGGCGGATGGCAACTTCGTCAGCGACAGGATCGCCGCCATCGTCGATCCCGTGCACAAGCGCTCGATCCGGTTGGCCGAACGGTGCGGCTTCACCCTGCAAGGCGCGGCGACGGTCGCCGGCACGCGGGCCGTTTTGATGTCGCGACAAAGGCCAGTTCTCTGACGCCTTGCCAAGTCCGAAGGTCCAGGTGAGCCCATGAATGCGAAACGGCCGCCCAATGGGCGGCCGTCGCGTGTTCAGATGCCGAAACGAGCTATCTCAGAAGAAGCCGCGCTTCTGCCACCAGCCACCCTTTTTCGGCTTGTCGCCTTCGCCTTCCGGCGTCGACGATTTCACTGATGTGACGACTGGTTCGGAGGAGGCGACGTTCGACTGGCGATTGGCGCGAGCCGGCTTTGTCGGTTCCGCAGCCTCTTCGGTGACAGGCTCCTCGGTGACTGCCTCTTCGGCAACAGGTTCCTCGGCGAGCGCTGCGCTCTTCTCTGCGGTCTCGGGTTCGACCGGCGGCGCCTCTTCGGCGAGGATCGGCTCCTCGACCGGCGAAACGGCGACCTTGGCCTTGCGGGTGCGGCGCGGCTTGCGGGCTGCAGGCTCCTCGGCCGATTCGATCGCCGCCATGGCGGCCGGCTCCTCGGCCACCGTTTCTTCGGCGATCGCCTCGATCACTTCGGCTGCGGTTTCCGCGCCTTCCGCCTCGGCGGCGTCGGTCTCGTCGCCTTCTGCGCCTGCGGCTTCCGCAGTGCCTTCCTCGCCCGGACGGCTGCGGCGGCCACCACGCTTGCCGCGACGGCGACGCTTGCGCTTCTGACTTTCTTCGGAGGTCTGTTCATCACTCTCGGCGGAGGCGGCTACGGTGCCTTCCTCTTCGCCCTCATCCTCGTCTTCGTCCTCATCGAGGCCGTTGTGCGCGGATGCAGAGGCGGTCTCACCGTTACCGTTTCCGTTGCGGCCACGCCGGCGCCGCCGGCGCTTGCGCTTGCGGCCCTGTTGCTCGTCGCCGGCACCTGCCTGCGGAGCCGAGGTCGTTTCGATCGTCTCGTCTTCGTCCTCTTCCTCCGGCTCGATGTAGATTTCCTCCTCCTCTTCGGGTTCGGAGATCACCGGCATCAGGCTTTCGATTCTGACGGGGTTGAGGACCGGCTCGCCACGGTCGATTGCAAAATGCTGCGATCCGACGGTGTCGTCGGAGTCGATCACGATCGACACGCCGAAACGGTGCTCGTAGTCGACGATGGTGCCGCGCTTGTGGTTCAAGAGGTAGAGCGCCGTTTCCGGGGTCGTACGCACGGTGATGTCGTGCGTCGTGCTCTTCAGGAGGTATTCCTCGATGCCGCGCAGGACATGCAGCGCGACGGAAGACTGCGACCGGATGAGGCCGGTGCCGCCGCAGTGCGGGCAGAGCTGCGTCGTCGATTCGAGAACCGAGGCGCGGATGCGCTGGCGCGACATCTCGAGCAGGCCGAAATGCGAAATCCGGCCGACCTGGATGCGGGCACGGTCGTTTTTCAGGCAATCCTTCAGCTTCTTCTCGACGGCGCGGTTGTTGCGCTTTTCTTCCATGTCGATGAAGTCGATGACGATGAGGCCGGCCAGGTCGCGCAGACGGAGCTGACGGGCGACTTCCTCGGCCGCTTCGAGGTTCGTCTGCAGTGCAGTGTCCTCGATCGAGTGCTCGCGCGTCGAGCGGCCGGAGTTGACGTCGATCGCCACCAGCGCTTCGGTCTGGTTGATGATGATGTAGCCGCCGGATTTCAGCGTCACCTGCGGCTGCAGCATGCGGTCGAGCTGGGCCTCGATGCCGGAACGCGAGAAGATCGGGTGAATGTCGCGATAGGGCTGTACGACCTTCGCATGGCTCGGCATCAGCATCTTCATGAAGTCTTTCGCTTCACGATAGCCGTCTTCGCCGGCGACGACGATCTCGCCGATATCCTTGTTGTAGAGGTCGCGGATCGAGCGCTTGATGAGCGAGCCTTCCTCGTAGACGAGGCAGGGTGCGGTCGAGTTCAGCGTCAGCGTCCGGACGTTTTCCCAAAGCCGCATCAGGTATTCGAAGTCGCGCTTGATCTCGACTTTGGTGCGGTTTGCGCCGGCGGTGCGCAGGATGACGCCCATGCCCTGCGGCACTTCGAGACCGCGGGCGATTTCCTTGAGCCGCTTGCGGTCGGCCGGATTGGTGATCTTGCGGGAGATACCGCCGCCGCGCGCCGTGTTCGGCATCAGCACCGAGTAGCGGCCGGCGAGCGAAAGGTAGGTGGTGAGGGCCGCGCCCTTGTTGCCGCGCTCTTCCTTGGCGACCTGCACGAGCAGGATCTGCCGGCGCTTGATGACTTCCTGGATGCGGTACTGCTTGCGGGGCTTGCGAACGACGCGGTCCGGAACCTCTTCCATCGCGTCCTCGGCGCCGACGGATTCGATTTCTTCCTTCTCTTCGACGTGATCGTCGTCGTCATCGTCGAAATCGTCGTCGCGTCCCCGGCGACCGCCGGCTTCTTCGGAGATTTCGTCCATATCGACCATGGCGGCCATGGTGTTGCCGCCCTCGTCGCCGCCGTCTTCGTCCGTCGCCTGCGTTCCGGTTTCTTCCGCCTGCTCGGTTGCTGCGGCCTTCTTGCCGCGCGGCTTGCGGGTGCGCCGCGCCTTCGGCTTGGTGGCAGGCTCCTCGGCGGCTTCGACCGGGGCTTCTTCCGCCGCGGCCGATTCAGCGGCGAGCTCCGCCTCTTCGGCCGTGGAGGCGGCTTCCACCGCTTGCTCCGCGACCGGCGCTTCTTGTTCCCCATCGCCTTCGTCGGCGCGGCGGTGTTCCTCGGCCTCGGCGCTCAGGAGCGCCTGGCGATCCGCAAGCGGGATCTGGTAGTAATCGGGATGGATTTCGGCGAAGGCCAGGAAACCGTGGCGGTTGCCGCCGTAGTCGACGAAGGCGGCCTGCAGCGAGGGCTCGACCCGCGTCACCTTTGCCAGATAGATATTGCCCCTGATCTGTTTCTTATGCTGGGACTCGAAATCGAATTCTTCTATCCGGTTACCACGAACGACGACAACGCGCGTCTCTTCCTCGTGAGACGCGTCGATAAGCATTCTGTCTGCCATGTAAGTTGTGCTCCTCGGCGCCTTCGCGGCAAGATCGAGTCGCACGTTGCTGGAACGGGCGAGAGATATCTTGAGGACGCGCCGGATATAGATGTCTTCGTCCGGTGGGGTGAGCGAGCAGCAACTGAACAGCTTCCGGGGCGCCGAGCGCTCCAAATCCGCTGATGTTTCTGACTACCTGCTGCAACGACATCAAAGACCGAACAAAAACGACAATGCCATAGGCCCTTGGGCCCGATGAATGCTCGCAAAGAGCGTTTGGTGGTTGCCCACCAGTAGACGAAACCGGCCGAATGCCGGCTTGTGATCCAGTTTCAGGACAAAGCTGCAGAGACGACGGATGAATGTCCGGCAAGCTGGCGCCAAACCTTTTGTGGCTGGCAGCCGCGGCGATGATTCTATCCCGTGGGCATCTCTATCCCTCGGTTGCGTTGTATGTTTTCTCCACCGCAATAGCAAGGGAAAACCCATTTGTGCCATAATACCCATGGATTAGTAGTGTTTAGCACGCCGAGGTGATTCTCTTGTGGAGGATGGGCGGCGGGCTCTGCCATATCATCGAAAGGGGTGGGTGTTGCGTCAGTCTGGAATCGGTGGACGATGGTCGCGCCGGAGTGCGTCGCTGTTCTGGTTCCTGGTCGCGGCGCTGCTGACGGTGCCGGAGCGGGCGCCTGCCGCCGACGAAGACCGGGAGCCGCCCGTGCTTGCCTACGCCGCGAGGATCGCCGGCGACCGGGCCCGGACCCGCATCGTCATCGATCTCGACCGCAAGCCGACCTTCGAGGTCCGCTATCTCGAAAGACCGGACCGGATCGTCGTCGATCTGCCGGCCTTCACCTTCGCCTTCGCCGCGGACGATCTCAAGGCGCGCGGTCTCTTCAAGGACGTCCGCTTCGGCGCGGTCGACGCTCGCTCAGCACGAATCGTGCTGACGACCGAACGTCCGGCGCAACTCGCACTCGCGGAAGTCCAGGCCGACGAGGGCGGCAAGGGCTTTCGCCTCGTCCTCGATGCCGAAATGGTGAAGAGGGAGGTCTTTGACGACCTCGTAAAGCGTCAGGCCTGGAGCGGCGGCAAGGCGGCAGTCGGCGCGGAAGCCTCCGAGGCGGCGGTCGCCGCCGCGCGCGGGGACCGGCTCGGAACGTCGGGCGCGGTTCCGGGCGGCGCCTTCGTGATCGCGATCGATGCCGGCCACGGCGGCATCGACAATGGTGCGATCGCCAGCGAGACCAAGACGCCGGAAAAGGACATCACGCTCGCCTTCGCCAAGGCTCTGCAGCGGCGCCTCGCCAGGGAGCCGGGGATCTTCGCCTTCCTGACGCGCGAGGGTGACGAGTTCCTGTCGCTTTCCGAGCGGGTGACGATCGCCCGTCAGCACCACGCGAACCTCTTCGTCTCGCTCCACGCCGACAAGCTGCGGCAGGACAACATCCGTGGCGCGACGGTCTATACAATCTCTGACAAGGCCTCCGACCGTATGGCCGCCGAACTCGCCGAGCGGGAAAACCTCGCCGACACGATCGGCGGCGTCGACCTCGCCAGCGAGCCGGCCGAAGTCACCGACATCCTTCTCGATTTCACCCGACGCGAAACCCAGGCCTTCTCGGTCGCGATGGCCGAGTCGGTGGTGTCGTCCTTCGAAGGACAGGTCGCCCTCATCAACAATCCGCACCGTTTCGCCGGTTTCCGCGTCCTGCAGGCCCACGATGTCCCGTCGATCCTGCTCGAGCTCGGTTTCCTCTCGAACAAGGAGGACGAGAAGGTGCTTCTCGACGAGAGCTGGCGGGAGAAGATCGCCGAACTGCTGACCGCGGCGATCAGGCGATATCGCGAGCCGGTGCTCGCAAACGGTGGCTGAGGTGAACATTCGCCGCGCCGCGGCTATACGGCACGGTGCGGGTGGTGGCGAGATTTGCTGCCCACCATGCGGAATGAATGCGGGACGGAAGGCGCCCGGCCCTATTTTCCTCACAATCGCACCTTTACTCCGGGGTGGTTTCGAGGAGCGCAGCCATGGCGACTGCCTGTCCGTCCCCGAAGCCTTGCCAATGGGCGCCCGACGTGCAAAACGCGACGACATGTGCGATGTTTGCCATTGCGCGCCGAACCGAAAGCGAACGCCGGTAGCTCGATTATGATCAGACTGATTGGATACTTCTTCGGACTTGCCTCCGTGCTCGCGCTCGCCGTGGCGGTGGTGGTCGCCATCTATCTGACCAATCTCACGAGGGATCTGCCGGACTTTGCGGTCCTGTCGAGTTATGAGCCACCGGTCGCAACGCGCATCCATGCCGACGACGGCTCGCTGATGGCCGAATATGCGCGTGAACGTCGCCTCTTCCTGCCGATCCAGGCGATACCGGACCGTGTGAAGGCAGCGTTCCTTTCGGCTGAAGACAAGAATTTCTACAATCATCCGGGCGTCGATATTTACGGTCTCGGCCGCGCGATCCTGGTCAACCTGCAGAACTTCGGCTCCGGCCGGCGCCCCGTCGGCGCCTCGACGATCACCCAGCAGGTCGCCAAGAACTTTCTCCTGACCTCGGACCAGACGATCGACCGCAAGGTGAAGGAAGCAATCCTCTCCTTCCGCATCGAGCAGGCCTATTCGAAGGACAAGATTCTCGAACTTTATCTGAACGAAATCTTCTTCGGCATGAACGCCTACGGCATTGCCGGGGCGGCGCTCACCTATTTCGACAAGTCGGTGACCGAGCTTACGGTCGCCGAGGCGGCCTATCTCGCCTCGCTGCCGAAAGGCCCGTCGAACTATCATCCGTTCCGCCACCCCGACGCCGCACTCGAGCGCCGCAACTGGGTCATCGACCGCATGGTCGAGAACGGTTTCGTCTCGCAGGAGGATGGTGCGGAGGCGAAGAAGCAGCCGCTCGGCGTCGCCCTTCGTCGCACGGGGGCCCACCTCTTCGCTTCGGACTATTTCGCCGAGGAAGTCCGTCGGCAGATCATCGAACGTTACGGTGACAAGGCACTGTACGAAGGCGGCCTCTCCGTCCGCACTTCGCTCGATCCGAAGATGCAGATCTTTGCACGCAAGGCTCTGCAGAAAGGGTTGGTCACCTATGATGAGCGTCGCGGTTATCGTGGCCCCGTGAGCCAGATCGACATTTCGGCCGACTGGGGTGCGCCGCTCGCCAAGGTGGCGGGCTTGAGCGACGTTCCGGAATGGAAGCTGGCCGTCGTGCTGGCGGTTTCCAGTGATCGCGTGGACATCGGCCTGCAGCCGGCGACCGAGGCAGGCGGCAAGGTGGCGGCCGATCGCCAGACGGGCAAGATCATGGCCGAGGACATGGACTGGGCCTATCGCTCCGCGACCGGCGATCGCAAGACTGCGAAGTCTCCCGAGGGCGTGCTGAAACCCGGCGATGTCGTCTTCGTCGAAGCGCTCGAAGGGGAGGGGAACAAGGATCGCTATCGCCTGCGCCAGCCGCCGAAGGTACAGGGTGGCCTCGTGGCGATGGACCCGCACACCGGCCGCGTCCTCGCCATGGTCGGCGGCTTCTCCTACGCACAGTCGGAATTCAACCGTGCCACCCAGGCGATGCGCCAGCCCGGTTCGTCGTTCAAGCCGTTCGTCTATGCCGCCGCGCTCGACAACGGCTATACCCCGGCTTCGGTCATCATGGACGCTCCCATCGAGATCGTGCAGGGCGGCCAGGTCTGGCGCCCGCAGAACTACGGTGGCGGTTCGGCCGGCCCGTCCACGCTCAGGCTCGGCATCGAAAAGTCGCGTAACCAGATGACCGTGCGCCTTGCCAACGACATGGGCATGAACCTTGTCGCGGAATACGCCGAACGCTTCGGCGTCTACGACAAGATGAACCCGGTTCTGGCGATGTCCCTCGGCTCGGGCGAAACGACGGTGCTGCGCATGGTCTCGGCCTATGCGGTGCTTGCCAACGGCGGCAAGCAGATCAAGCCGACGCTGATCGACCGCATCCAGGACCGCTACGGCAAGACGATCTTCCGTCACGAGGAGCGCGTTTGCGAAGGCTGCAATGCCGACGGCTGGAACAATCAGGAAGAGCCGACGGTGGTCGACAATCGCGAACAGGTCCTCGATCCGATGACGGCCTACCAGATCACCTCGATCATGGAAGGCGTGGTTACCCGCGGCACCGCAGCCGGCAAGGTCAAGCTCGACCGCCCCGTCGCCGGCAAGACCGGCACCACGAACGACGAGAAGGATGCCTGGTTCGTCGGCTACACCCCCGACCTCGTCGCGGGTCTCTACATCGGCTACGACAATCCGGCTCCGCTCGGCCGCGGCGCGACCGGCGGCTCGCTGTCGGCCCCGATCTTCAACGAGTTCATGCAGGCCGCCGTCGCCGGAACGCCGCCCGGCAAGTTCCACATTCCGGAAGGCATGAGCCTGATTGCGATCAACCGCAAGACCGGCATGGCGGCGGTTCAGGGCGAGCCGGACACCATCATCGAAGCCTTCAAGCCCGGCACCGGTCCGGCCGACAGCTTCTCGGTCATCGGCATGGATGAATACATGGCGCCCGAGGAAATCCTTCGCACGTCGCCGCAGGCGAACGAGGCCGTGACCTCCGGCTCGGGCGGTCTCTTCTAAGATGCTGAACGCGTGCTCGCCGCCCCTTTACACGAGCGGCGGCCGCAACTATGCACGGGGCTCCTTTTCAGCGAGGTGAAAAAGCAAGCACATGCGTACGGAAATCGAGAACGTCGTCGACGAAATCAAGCAGGCCATAAGCCTGCTGAGGAGGCATCTTTGACTGGGACCAGGCGATAAGACGACTGGACTGGTTGAACAACAGGGCAGAGGACCCGAACCTCTGGAACGACGCCACCGAAGCACAGAAGCTGATGCGCGAGCGCCAGCAGCTCGACGACAGCGTCAATGGCGTGAAGGCGCTGGAGCGGCAGCTCACCGACAACGTCGAACTCATCGAAATGGGTGAGGAAGAGGGCGATCAGGAGATCGTGACCGAGGCCGAGAACGCGCTGAAGGCGCTGAAGACCGAGGCCGGCCGGCTCCAGGTCGAGGCCATGCTGTCGGGCGAAGCCGACGGCAACGACACCTATCTCGAAGTCCATTCGGGCGCCGGCGGCACGGAGAGCCAGGACTGGGCCAACATGCTGCTGCGCATGTATATCCGCTGGGCCGAGAAGCAGGGCTTCAAGGTCGAGGTCCTCGAAGTGCACGAAGGCGAAGAAGCGGGCATCAAGTCGGCGACGATCCACGTCAAAGGCCATAACGCCTACGGCTGGCTGAAGACGGAATCGGGTGTGCACCGTCTGGTGCGTATCTCGCCTTATGATTCGAACGCACGGCGCCATACGTCGTTCTCGTCCGTCTGGGTCTATCCGGTGGTCGACGATTCGATCCAGATCGAGATCAACGAGAGCGATTGCCGCATCGATACCTACCGCTCCTCGGGTGCCGGCGGACAGCACGTCAACACCACCGACTCGGCGGTGCGCATCACGCACATTCCGAGCGGCATCGTCGTTGCCTGCCAGCAGGAACGCTCGCAGCACAAGAACCGCGCCAAGGCCTGGGACATGCTGCGTGCCCGTCTCTATGAGGCGGAACTGAAGAAGCGCGAAGAAGCGGCCAACGCCGAAGCCGCGTCGAAGACCGACATCGGCTGGGGGCATCAGATCCGCTCTTACGTCTTGCAGCCGTACCAGCTGGTGAAGGACCTGAGAACCGGAGTCGAGAGCACCGATCCGGACACTGTTCTGAACGGCGACCTCAACGAGTTCATGGAGGCGGCACTCGCCCACCGCATCTCGGGCGGGGCTGACGTCGAGGTCGCGGACATCGACTGATTTCCGGAGCATTGCAGAAATGGCGGGGGGGGGGGGCGAAAGTCCCGCCGCCTTTGCATTTCAGAGGCGTTCTTCTGCGGGTTGGGCTGCTGCTGCCGGCCGCAGTGTCAGTGCGGCAAGGAAGAGCACGATCAGCGAGCAGGCGGCAATGGTCGCGACCATCGGCAGGGCCGTGCCGTCGAAGAACAGGCTTGCGACCCCGATCACGCTCGATGCCGTGACGAATTGCAGCGTCCCCATGAGAGCCGAGGCGGTGCCGGCGATCCGTCCGTGACTTTCGAGTGCGAGCACCGCCGAGGTCGGAATGACCATGCCGAGGAAGCCGTAGGCGATGAAGAGCAGCGCGGAGAGGACCGGCAAGCTGCCGAAGCCGTAGGCGAAGGCCACGAAAAGCATTGTCGAGGCGAGCGCGAAACCGGCAACGGCGAATCGGATCAGTCGTCTCAGACCGAAACGGCGCGACAGCCGGCCGTTCATCTGCGATGCGCCGATGAAGGAGACGGCGTTCATCGAGAAGACGACGCTGTAGAGGCTGGGCGAGAGCCTGTAGTGTTCGATCAGCACGAAGGACGAGTTGGCGACGTAGATCATGTAGCTCGCCATGCCGAAGGACGCGATGAGGACGAGCCCGAGGTAGTAGGGATCGCGCAGCAGCGTCGCGTAGGACGAGAGGGCGCTGCCGAGACTGCTCTGGCTGCGAGCCTCTTCGGAGCGGGTTTCGGGAAGCAGCAGCGCGACGAGCGTTGCACCGACGGCGGCGGCGAGGACCATGACCCAGAAGATCGCGCGCCAGCTTGCAGTGAGCGTCACGCCACTGCCGGCGAGCGGCGCCAGAATCGGCGACACACTGAAGACCAGCAACAATCGCGACATCAACTGGGCGGCTGCCACGCCGGTGAAGAGGTCACGGACGATCGCGCGGCAGATGACGGCTCCGGCGCAGGCGCCGACGCCCTGAAGGGCGCGGAAGCCGATCAGCCATTCGATCGAGGGGGAAAGCGCGCAGCCGACCGCTCCGATGGAGAAGAGCGAAAGGCCGAAATAGAGCGGCTTCTTGCGGCCGATCATATCGGAGACCGGACCGTAGACGAGCTGCGAGAGCGCCATGGCGACGAAGAAGGAAACGAGGCTCGCCTGCACGGCGCTGCTGCCGGCATGGAGCCCTTCGCCGATCTCGGGAAGGGCGGGAAGATACATGTCGATCGCGAAAAGGCCGATGGCAGTGAGCAGGCCGAGGACGATCGGAAGGGATGCCTTGATGTTTTGCTGCTGCATGGAAAAAACCTTCGTTGCTCCGCGGCACGGGGCCGCGAGGAGGTTGAATCAGATGCGGAATGAATGAATGAGGCGCGCCGGCCTGTGCCGAGCGGTGACTATGATGTATAAATTGTTGGACACAATTGTCCAATTCGTCAAGCCCCTTTATGGTGAGGCATGGATCAGATCACGGACCATCGAAAATCAGCGGACGGTCACCGCGCTGGCGCGCCGGGTAAGCGCGCCGCAATTATCGACGCGGCGGCGGCGATCTTCGCCGACAGCGGCTATTCCAGCGCCAGCATCGACGCGATTGCCGCCCGCGCCAAGGTTTCCCGCCAGACCGTCTACAACCAGATCGGCGACAAGGATAAGGTCTTCAAGGCGGTCGTGGAGGACGTCACGCAGCGCTCCAGCGCCCGCTTCTTTTCGGTGCTCGACAGTTTCCCCGATGCGCCCTCGGACATCGAGGCGGATCTTTCCGCCTTCGCCAAGCGGCTGTTGAAGGTTGCGATCTGCGAGGACTGCGGGCGCTGGCTTCTCCGTATCCTGTCGCTCGAGGGCGCGCGCCACCCGGAGCTTTTCACGAGTTGGAGGGAATATGGCCCCGGACGCAAATATCCCGCACTCGCCGCCCGTTTCGCGCAGCTGGCCCACGGTGGTTATCTGGCGCTCGACGATCCATCGCTGGCAGCACGCCAGTTCATGGCGCTCGTCATGACCGACGTGCGCGCCGACCTGCAGCTCGGTCTCCCGATCGCGGAAAGCGAACTGGACGGGCTTGCACGCAATGCCGTCCGAACCTTCCTCAAGGCGTTCGGTAAGCGCTGAGAGCGACGCTTCTGCAGCGCTTTTCCGCCGGTCAGTTCGTGGCCTTCTCGATCTTGATCTCTCCGAACTCGTCGATCAGCACCGTCCAGCTCTCCGGTTCGGTCGCTGCAGGATCGGTCTTCAGGTACACGGTGGCGAAGAGCCCGGGTTGCCGGCTGATACCGGTCGAATCCTCCGGCCGGATGTCGGTGACGTAGGGCTTGATCGCCGTGAACTCCTCGAGTTCGACGCTCTCGACCACCTGCGGCCCCGCCTCATCGAGCGCAATCTGCTGCAGGTAGACCTTGGCCGTGCGATCCGGCTGGCGGATGGCGACGAGCTTGTAATAGCCGCGGCGCGTTGCGGTGTCGGTTGCGGTGCTGTCCGTGCCGGTCGCACTCTTTGCTTCGGCCTTGCCACTCGGCTCCCCGCCGACCTCCTCCCAGAATCCCGTGCTGACGACGAATGTCGCCGTTACCGGAAGTTCATCGATGTCTCCTGCGAAAACAGGGGCGGCCGCCGCTATTGCCAGCGCGGCGAAGGCCAGTCGGGAGAAGATGTGTACAGCCATCCCGAAACCTCCCTAGTTGGAAAACTGTTCGGCAAGAATACGGTCCGACCAGGAGCGGTCGGGATCGGACAGAATCCGCGCCGTCGTGTCCTCGGACTGGGTGATCTGCACCCTGGTCACCGATTTCACCTCGGTGTGGTCGGCAACCGCGTTCACCGGTCGCTTGTCCGCTTCGAGCACGTGGATGTCGACGCTCACCTTATTCGGAAGCAGCGCGCCGCGCCAGCGCCGCGGACGAAAGGCGCTCACCGGCGTCAGTGCGAGCAGCGGCGCTTCCAGCGGCAGGATCGGTCCGTGGGCTGAGAGATTGTAGGCGGTGGATCCCGCAGGCGTCGCGACCATGAGTCCGTCGCAGATGAGCTCGTCGAGCCGCACCTTGCCGTCGATGATGACGCGGAGCTTCGCTGCCTGGTAGGACTGGCGAAAGAGGGAGACCTCGTTGATCGCCAGCGCCACAGACGCGGTTCCGTCGGCGCTCTCGGTCGTCATCTTGAGGGGATGGCAGTCGTTCTCGACGGCGGCTTCAATGCGCTCGCGTAGCTTCTCCATGTGGAAATCGTTCATCAGGAAGCCGACCGAACCGCGGTTCATCCCGTAGACGAGCTTGCCCGTGTTCATCGTGTCGTGCAGCGTCTGCAGCATGAAGCCGTCACCACCGAGCGCGACGATCACGTCGGCCTCTTCCGGCGCGACATTGCCGTAGACGCGAATCAGCTCCTGCCGGGCGGCCTGGGCTTCCGGCGCGCTGGAAGCTATGAAGGAAAGCGACTGGAAGGAACGAGACATCGGGGGCCCTCGGTGACGGGCTCTGTGGTACATGAAAAGGGTCGAGAGCGACAAGGTGTTTCGCTGCCCCGTTTGCCGGCCCCGACAGTCGGACGTGGCCGGGCAAGTGTTTGCCACGGTGCAAAAATTGCTTTACAGCCGGCCAAAATCTGCTTATCCGACGGGCTCATGATGCCCTTGTAGCTCAGTTGGTAGAGCACCTGATTTGTAATCAGGGGGTCGCGGGTTCGAATCCTGCCGGGGGCACCATTTTTCTTCTGTCCGTTCTGTGCAGCCCAGTTCCCCCAACGGTTCTTCTTGACGTTTGTCGTATTCCTGCCGGCCGCCTTACGCTATGATCGCGAAAGTTGCAGGGAGGTTCCCATGACCCGACGATTGCGAGTGATTGCAGGATTGGTCGCATCTGCCGTGCCGGCGATGCCGGCCATGGCCGAGGATGTGCCGACCGCCATTTACAAATGTGACGGAGGCAGCACGTTCACCGCGCGCTTCGAAAACGATACGGCCTATGTGAGCTTCCCGGACGGCAAGACGTACGATCTCCCGGTCGCGATCTCGGGCGACGGCTTCCGCTACGAGGCGGATGGCGTCGAACTGCGGGGCAGGGGCGAGGACGCGACCCTGACGGTGCCGGGGGCCGCACCGCTTGTTTGCCGGGCGGAAGACGCCGATTAGCGGCGCCTCTCCTTAAGCCTTCGTCCTTCGGGACCGGCCGTGCGTCGCCTATGAGGTCGCCTTCGCGAGGAATTGCCGCGAGGCATAGAGCGCGATCGCCGCGGCATTGGAGACGTTGAGCGACTTGATCGCCCCCGGCATGTCGAGCCGGGCGAGCGCATTGACGGTCTCCCGCGTTTTTTGGCGCAGGCCTTTGCCTTCCGAACCGAGCACAAGCGCGATCTTCCCGCCTTGGAACGTGCCCTCGAGCGGGGCTGGCCCCTCCGAATCGAGCCCGATCGAATAAAAGCCGAGCCGGTGCAATTCGCCGAGCGCATCCGCCAGGTTGGTGATCTGGATATAGGGGATGAGTTCGAGGGCGCCGGAGGCCGATTTGGCAAGTACGCCCGATTCGGTCGGGCTGTGGCGTTGGGTGGTGATCACCGCGCCGGCATTGAACGCGACCGCCGAGCGCATGATCGCACCGACATTGTGCGGATCGGTCACCTGGTCGAGCACGAGGAGGAGCGGACTTTCCCTCAGCGCCTCCAGACGCCGGACGGGCAGGGGACGTGTCTCCAGCATCACGCCCTGGTGGATGGCGTCCGGGCCGAGCACCCGGTCGATCTCCTGCGGCGAGACGATTTCCACAGGAAAGGGCAGTGTCCCGGCCGGGTCGATCTCGAGCCGGGCGAGGGCGTTCTGGGTCACCGAGAGCTTGATGATCCGGCGCTCCGGATTGTCGATCGCCGCGCGTACCGTGTGCAGGCCGTAGAGATAGACCTGCTCGGGGGCGAGCTGCGGAGGCGTCCAGCCCTCGGCCGATTTCTTCCGCTTCTGCGGCGCCGGAGTGGGGATTTCGCCCCTCTCGCGCTTGGCATCGCGCACCTGGCGGCGCAGGGTGGCATAGTGGGTGTCGCGGGCGGATCTGTCTTTGGAAGTGTCTTTGGCCATGCGGCTTTATAGCGGCGAAGTCTTCCGGCGGATAGAGGTGCCCGGCGCCGAGGGTGTTTTTGCGAGGTGCGGAAAAATTTCGGAAAAATTCCCCGGGCATCGTGTTGACATCGACCGGCAGGGCGGTCATATACCCGCCGCAGATCACGGGGCGGCGCTCCCGAGGATCTGGAGAAAGCTTGGTCGCTTGATCCGGTCGGAGACTGGAGGGATGCCCGAGTGGTTAAAGGGGACGGACTGTAAATCCGTTGGCTCAGCCTACGTTGGTTCAAATCCAACTCCCTCCACCATTCCGACATCGGATCGAACACCGCGGGTATAGCTCAATGGCAGAGCAGCAGCCTTCCAAGCTGAATACGCGGGTTCGATTCCCGCTACCCGCTCCAGTCGCACCGCTCGACCGAAGTTGCTGAATTTTCTGGCCTGCCGCCTCCGCAGTTCGTGCCTCGCCTTCGTTTGTGCAGGGCGCCAGCCGTGTCCGCATCGCGCGTGCAGCGGCCTTTGTCGCACCGAGCAAATAGGTCTTGCGCAATTGCTGCGAAAGCCTTAAACGGCGGCACTAAACCCGTTTGCCGGGTCAACCATTTACGATCATAGGAAGCATTCAAATGGCAAAGAGTAAGTTT
>UEGQ01000026.1 GCA_900466005.1 Hyphomicrobiales bacterium | reverse complement strand
CAATGACTATTTCGACAATCCTAGAAATTCACTGTACGCACTGTCAGACCTTGGCCGAGGCGATGACGTAGTGTTGCCAAGTATGACGCAGCCATTCGTCGGAGCCGACACATTCGGAGTCACGCCCGCGGTGCCATCGGAAAATCCGAAGGCGCGATCGGATACTTCCGTTTTCCTTGCCGCACGGCGCAAGGCATCTGCTCTCCATCGAAGAAGGAGATGCAGATGACAGATACCAAGATCGAAGGCGCGGAAATCGTTATCGTCGGTGGGAGCTCCGGCATGGGATTGGCGCTTGCGCGGCGGCTGCTTTCCGAGGGAGCACATGTCACCATCGCGGGTCGTACAGCGGCGAAGCTTCAAGCCGCCTGCGAGGCGCTCGATGACCATCAAGGACTGAGTACCGCAGTCCTCGATCTGGCACGCGAAGGTGAGGTTGCTGCCTTCTTCGCCGATCGCGCTCGGGTCGACCATATCGTCAGCACGGCGGCCGATATTGACGGGGCTTATCAGCTGTTGCCGGATATCCAGATATCCGCGGCGCAGCGGGTGGTGGAAAGCAAGTTCTACGGGCCCTTGCTGCTTGCCAAACACGGTGCAGCCCGTCTGCCCCCCTCGGGTTCGATTACTTATACATCGGGGGTGGCGGCCTACCGGCCGGCAGCGCGCGGTTCGGTCGTCGCAGCCGTGAACGCCGCGCTAGAAGGACTTGTGCGAGCTCTCGCTGTGGAACTCGCGCCTCTTCGTATCAATGCCGTATCGCCGGGATGGGTGGCAACACCTATCTGGAAATCTGTCGCGGGCGATGCCGCGAAGGCGAGGCTAGACGCGATGGCCGAACGCTTGCCGGTCGGTCGGGTCGGCCAGCCCGAAGACATTGCCGATGCGATCCGTTTCCTGATCGGTAACGGCTTTGCCACCGGTACTATTCTTCACGTCGAAGGCGGGCATCGGCTGGTCTGACCGGCCGCAACTCGCTCTGCGCTGCGGCAAGCAGCAGGGAAAGCGCCGGTGGTTGTACCCGCCGGCGCCGCCAGACCATGATCAGCGAAGCCGTCGGTACGTCGTCCGGCCAAGGCAGTTCGGAAATGTCATTGCGTTTCGCGTAGGCGCCGATCGCAAGGCGCGGCACCAGGCCGTAGCCCGCGCGGGCCGCGACAAGCCTGATGATCGTCGCGATGCTGTCGACCTCTGTCGCGACCCGTGGTGCTTCGACGCCCGCGCCGGCAAAGGCGGCATCGAAGAGGCGGCGGTAGACGCAGCCCTCCTGGGTCGCGATGAAGGGCAATTGGCTAAGGTCGGCGAGGGTTGGGGGGCACCGAGCATCGGCGTTGCCGCTCGAAATGAGCGCAAGCGGTTCGTGCGATACCAGACGGGTGACGAAGCGCTCGTCTTGCTGGCCGCGATCGAAGGTGATCGCGAGGTCGATCGAACTGTCGTCCAGCCAGCGCTGCAGTTCGGCGCTGCCGCCGATTCTCAGTGTCAGGCCGATATCGGGATGTCTCTCCCGGAAGCGCGGCAGAAAGGCTGCGAGTTTCTCGGCCGCGATGGTCTCGAGCGTCCCGATTGCAAGAGTCCGCTCGCTCTGACAAGCAGAGGCGCGGACGGCAATCCGCGCCTCGTCGTTCAGCGCCAAAATCTCCTCCGCATAGGTCTTCATCACCTGCCCGGCCGGCGTCAGGATCACGCCATGGCGACTGCGCTCGAAGAGCTGGACGCCCAGTTCCTGCTCGAGAGACTGCATCTGGTCGCTCAAGCTCGACTGGGCAAGGTTCGCTTCCGTGGCGGCCCGAGTGACATTGCCGAGTCGTGCGACGATGAGGAAGGTTTTCAACTGTCGTGGATTCATCTCAAGCCTCCGCGCTCACGGTCCCGCGATCGTCCGTGTATCACACCGCGGCGCTCTGAGCTGCAGATCGGGCGCGTCACGGTCAAACAGGAAGACGGAGTTGGTTCTCCCCTCACCGAGCGTCAACGTGGAAAAATCCGGTCCCGTATACTCGGCGAGAAGTCTGAGCCGCGACCTTGGCAGATAAGCCCGGCAGGGATCACCAATCAGCGAGAGCACGCCTGAAGCCAGGCATCGGTCAAGAAGAGCCGTGATCCTCTCGGCAAGTGCTTCGTCATAGAAGAGATCGCCGACCAGCACGATATCGAAGTCGAGCACGGGTTCGGCAGACAGATCGCCGAGCCGAGTGATGATCGACACTGCATTGGCCTCGGCGTTGAGTTCGATCGCGGCCATCGCATAGGGATCGACGTCGGCTGCGACGACCGCCGATGCTCCCGCCTTCGCCGCTGCGATACCGACAATGCCGGAACCGGCGCCCAGATCGAGGACCCGCCGGCCCGACACCAATGCCGGGTTGTCGAGGACATGCCGTGCCAGTGCCAGTCCCCCGCCCCAGAGATGGGCCCAATAGGGTGCGCCGAACGCGTCGTCGTGCTCGGCGAGGCGCCAGAGCCCGCTTCTCGGGCCAGCGGTATAGAGCGAGATCTCCGGCACCGTCGCTGCGGGGCCGAGCGAGAAATTGTTGCGGATGAACCGATGCAGGTCGATGGATTGATTGGAGGTGATGAGAGAGTTTCTCCTGTTGGAAACGGCCTTGCCGGGGGGCTTATGGAGAGCCGTTGCCCGAAAGGATCTGTGCCGCGCCGCGCACGGCGACGCGGAAGGCTTCGTCGAAATTGACGCCTCGAACGGTCCAGACGTATTCCTCTCTTCTTGCGGCTAGGCGCCATGTCCCGGTCCAGCCGAGGTCGGCATCGCTCCAGATTAGCTTGCCCACCAGGGCGAGTTCGGCACCCGCTGCCTTTGCGGCGCGGGCGAGTTCCGGTGCGCCGGGTCCCAACGCCCAGGCATCGACATCGGCGCTCGTGGGAAACGAAACCCGCATCGCCATTGGCTCGGCACCCAGCGCGAAGGACTCACGCATTGCGGCATCGCGTGGGTCGTCGGGCGAGACGCGGTACCGGGAGTCTCCTCGCCGGACATCGAGGAACACCGCGAGAGACGGCCGCGCATCGCGCCAGGGACGGCTGCCGAGACTGGCGAGCAATTCGTCGATGACTCCCGGATCATAGCGGCAGGTCAGATCGTGCGGGCGGTCATAGGTGCCCTGCTCGTCATGGATAGGTCTCCCGGCCAGGCGGTCACGATAGGAGAAGGATCGAACAAAGCTGCCGGCGCGTTCCCGCAGCGCCCTCATCTCGGGGCGGTGGATGAGGCGCTGGTCGCCCGACACCCGGACAAGCACGCGATCGAGACAATCCCTGAAGCCTGTCTCCCGGTTCTTTTCACCTTGACCGGTGACGATCGTCCCGGCGCTATAGAGTTCATCGAACCCGTCCGCCGACGTGGTACCGGGGGACGCTGCCAAAACGAGCAGCATGGCCATTTTCGCGAAGCAATGCATCTGTTCCCAGCGCTTCCCGGCAGATATCGACTCTGTAACCTTCCACAGCGACCTCGATCGTGCAAACGCTTTTCCTTCGGGCTTCCTCGCCGATGACACGGTGGAGAAACGTTTCGTGTCGTGAACGTGCGGCAAGTTCAGGTGTTCTTGCGCTGGCTGAGCCAGATGCTGCCGATGACCAATGCGATACCGACAATCTGAAGGACGGTCAGCGTCTGTTCGAGCAGACTCCATCCCAGCAGCACCGCCGTCAGCGGACTGAGGAACAAGAGGGACGATACGACCGAGGGAGGCAATCGTCCGATCCCTCGGAACCAGAGGGCATAAGTGAGAGCCGCTCCGATGAGGCCGAGCCATGCCAGACCCAGAAAGTTGGTGACCGTCGGAACAGGGATCGGTTGTCCGGCGAGCAGAACAGCGGGCAGCAAGAGCAGGCCACCCGCAGTCAGTTGCCAGGCGGTGGAGGTGAGCGGTGACACCGGAGGCCGCCATTTGCGAGCAAGGACGCTTCCGAGCGCCATGGATGTCGCGCCGGCGAGGCCAGCGGCAACCCCGATTGCATCAAGCGCAGCGCCCGGCGTCAAGACGAGCAGGGCGACGCCGCCCATCCCGACAAGGGCGCCGACGATGTTCGATGGCCGCACCGGGCTGGACAGCAGCAAGGAGGCCAGAATGACGACGATAAGCGGCTGCGACGAGAGGACGGTGCCGGCAACCCCTCCGGGGAGCCGGTAGGCCGCGACAAACAGCATGCCGAGAAAGATCGAGATGTTGAGGGCGCCGAGCACGAATGCGCGCAGCCACCAGATTCCGCTTGGCAATTCGCGGACGATCATGATCAGGATCAAGCCTGCGGGCAAGGCGCGCAGCATGGCGACGGTCATCGGCGAGAAACCCGGCAGGAATTCGGTCGTGACGAGATAGGTGCTGCCCCAGATGACGGGCGCGATCGCCGTCGTGGCGAGGTCGGAAACGTTGGTCTTCATGATATCTGCAGAACCTCCGAAAGCGGCCGGCGCGGCTTCTGTGGCCAGTTGCCCGGTGCGGCGCGCCCGACCGCAAGAAGCATTACGGGCGTCTCGTTCTGGGCGAGGTCGAATTCGCGAGCTACCGCGTCGGCGTCGAACCCGCCCATGAGGCTCGATGCGAGGTTCATTGCGGCGGCGGCATACATGAGCGTCGCCGCTCCAAGGGTGGCCGAACGTATCGCCTCGTCGCGGGCGGCACGGGGCTCGGAATACTGGGCCCTGACATTCTCCTGCCAACCCAAAGCCATGCCCTGCGGCATGTGTCCTGCGTCGACGAATGGGCGCAGCCGGTCGGCAAGGGCGGTGTGGTCGGGCGCTTGCCCACAGATGATGAATGTCACGGCGGCGTCCGAAACCTTGGCCTGGCCATAGGCATGTTGGCGCAGTTGTGCTTTCGCATCCGGTGTCCGGACTGCGATGAACCGCCAGTTCTGCAGATTGTAGGCCGTCGGTGCGCGCGTCGCGAGCCTGACGAGCTCGCCGATCTCGGCGTCGGTGAGGCTGTGAGATGCGTCGAAACGATTGGCGGAAACGCGCTGCTCGATGAGAGGGATCATTGGATGGGGCATTGTGAGAAATTCCCTGACACTGTTGCAGCAGAGGTAGAGAATTCACGCTCGGGATAGAATACGTTGATAGAGAAAGATACTCTTAGCTGTGAGGGAATAATCAGATGGACCGGTTCACGGCATTGCAGGTCTTCCGACAGGTGGCGGAACTGGGCAGCTTTGCGGGCGCAGCCCGCAAGCTCGGACTTTCGCCACCGGCCATCAGCAAGAATCTGGCGGAACTCGAAGCGCATCTGGGGGTGCGCCTGATCAACCGGACGACCCGGCGCATGGCGCTGACCGAGGAAGGCAAGACCTATCTCGATCACGTCACCCGCGGCCTTGACGCACTGACCGCGGCGGAAGAGGCGCTCTCGCTTGTCAGGACGTCGCCGTCCGGCACGCTGCGCGTGAGCGCACCCATGACGGTCGCCCTCGTGCGGTTCTCCGAAGCTATTCCGGAATTTCTCTCGCTTTACCCGGACCTGACGCTCGAACTGCATCTCGACGACCGTCGCGTCGATATCGTTCGCGAAGCGTTCGACCTCGCAATACGCGGCAGCGGCAATCTCGAGGACTCTAGTCTCGTTGCAAGAAAGCTGGCGGTCATGCCGCATGTGCTCTGCGCCGCTCCTGACTATTTCAAGCGGCATGGAAAGCCGCAAACACCGTCCGACGTGAAAACACTGGAACACGTCCGATTTCCATTCGGCGCGAATGTCGACGCCTGGGAATTCAAAAAGGATGGCCGCACCGAACGGATTGCGGTCCAGGCGCGCTACTCGGTAACATCGAGTCTCGCTGTCCGGGACGCGCTGCGCGGCGGTTTCGGCGTCAGCCTGATACCGCTTCCCTATGTTGCGAAAGACCTGCGAGAAGGACGGCTGCAATCTGCCCTTGATGATTGGAAGACAGCGGAGGTTACACACTACGCGGTCTATTCATCGCGGCTGCATCTTGCACCGAAGATCCGCATTTTTGTCGACTTCCTGGTCCAGCAGTTTAATCGCGTCCCGTCCGCCTTCGACTGAGTGTGGAAGGTGACTTTCCCAACGCTCGACGAACCGAGCCACCTCCGCGTTTGAGCCGTCGAAATCCGTCAAGCAGGGACGACGTCTTTGCAGGCTCAATCTTCGTTTCCATCGCGTCGAATACCGTCGTAACGAGGAACCAGGACGAAGGTCAGAGAATATGTCGGAGATCATTGACATGTCGGAAATGTCCGACATATTAGAACCATGATGAACGAAGCAGTCTTCGCCGCGCTTGCTAACCCTGTCCGTCGGCAGGTCGTGATGCTCTTGCTTTCAAAAGAAAGGAGCGCGGGATCCATAGCAGACGCTTTCGACATCAGTCGTTCAGCCGTGTCCGAACACCTGGGCATCCTGCGCCAAGCCCAGCTTGTTCGAGAAACCAAGACCGGGCGGGAACGTGTCTATTCACTCAATGCCGAACCGCTGGTCGCACTTCGCGATTGGCTTGCACCTTATGAAGACTATTGGAAGGCGCGCCTCGCCGTCTTGGCGAGGGACCTTGAGGAGACGAACGAATGAAATTGAGAACCGTGACCGTGGAACAGATTATCAAGGCAACGCCGGCGCAGGTGTGGGAACGGATTTCAACGCCGGACGGCATCGCGCGCTGGTGGCGGCCTGGAAACATTGCTCCAGTCGTAGGGCATGAGTTCACTATGGACATGGAGAAATGGGGGATAATTCCGTGCCGTGTCATCGCTGTCGAGAAGGAGCGCAGGTTGGCATACACCTTCGGTGATTTCGAACTGCACTGGGAGATCGTTCCTCGCGAGGATGCTACGATCCTCAGGCTTGAGCATCGCGGTTTCGATCTTGAGAATCCCCGGCACCGTTTTGCATTTGAGAACATGGGGCCGGGTTGGCGCGACGTCGTATTGCCGAGGCTTGCCGAAGGGCTGCTCGAGGCTGCCTAACCCGACTTTACGCGGGAGCGGGGTGGAATACTGCGCCCTGCTTCGGGATAGGGTCTCTGTTCGCCAGATCGGACCCGCCACTTACAATGGCTACATCATCGTGATCGACCCGACCAGTGTCCGCTGTAGAGCGACAATCTGGGTGAGATCACGTATTGCCGCACGTAACGATGCTCCCCGAGGTTTGAACGTTGCCTCATCCATTTTGCTCCCGAGTTGGAGCGAAGGAGGTCGGGCGCGGAGATGGCAGGGGTTGCGCAGCGCCCGGCCTCTTTCGCGAGCTACGGCGCCTCAATGCGGTCTGGCGAGCTCCTGGATCGGCAGCTCCGTGTTGAAGGGGCCAAACAGCAACGCGTCCGCCTGTTCGCTGCGCCAGACTTTCAGTCGGCGCTGAAGCGTTCGAAGCAGTTTGTCGGGGTAATCGCCGGGATACTCGGCCTGCAGACGTGACAGAAGTTCACTGCCGGTTCGCCATGGTTCAGCTTCGAACCAATTTCGCAAGTCGGCAGTCGCCTTGACGAGAGGGTCAGGACGCCGCCGTCCTCTTTTGGCTTTTACAATCGGGCGATCCGTCGGCCGGGTAGCTCCGTCTTTCCAGGCAGTCCGCAAACTCGCCAGGAAAAGGTCGATCGGCTGAGCTACCCCGTCAGAGCGCATGGCCGGCGGAGTGTCGGCAAGCGCAGCGAGTCGCTCCTGCGTGGCGCGGATATCGCGCAAGAGCGCGACAGGATCGAGCCCGGCGTAGACTTCCTGCAGGCGGAAGCGAACTGCATCTGAGGTGCGAGCGTCGGCAACCAGACGCTGATGCGGCGTGGCTGGCGGGCTATACGTCTTGCGCACACGAGCGCCGTCGCGCTGCTTCGCGATCAATTTGAATGATGGCTAAAAGAAGTTCACGAACAGCCGCGCTGATCTGTAGAGCTTCGCTAGCAGCGTGGCGGCCTCCATTCCCTCGAACCGACGATATCCGACCATCCTGCGCACCACGGCGCCATTCTTCTGCTCGACAAAAGCCTGGTCGTTCTTGCGGTAGGGGCGGCAGCGAGTAAAGACGATGTTGGCGGCGTCGCAATAGGCCTTCAGCGTCTCGTTCATGAAGACGGTGTCGTTGTCCGTATCCAGGCCGAGAAGCGCGAAGGGCAGTTGCTTGCGCAATTCTGTTAGCACGCTGCTCAGCAGCGTCTGTTCGCGAGCCAGCAGCGGCGCACATTCCGTCCAGCCAGTCGCGATGTCGGTGAGTACGAGGGTTTGGATGAAGCTGCCGCGAGCCGAAGGGCCGCTATGGGCGACGAGATCCGCCTCAACGAAGCCTGGAGCCGGATTGTCCCAATCCGCCGACGTTCTAATGGGAATGCTCCGCCGCAGGGCGTGCGTCGAGGGCGTCCCAAGCCCTCTCGGATCGGTCCCAGCGTCCTGTCGATCGTGGCCGCGCTCATCGCCAGCAATTTGCTGCGGATCTCAGGCGCGAGGTCAAAATGGCCGTGCCGTTCCATCGCCTCGACAAGGAGGGGCAGCAACGCCTTCAGCCGCTTCCCGCAGACCCGGTCAGACGCTTCCCACAGCAATATGAGCGCATTGCGTTCCGCTTCATCATAAACCCGCGGCCGCGCTCGCCGACGTGTAGGCTCTCTCCCGTGGCGCCGCAGGAGGCGCATCGCATGCTTGCGGTGAAAGCCCGTGATGACGACGAACTCATCCAGAATTCTCGCCTTCTCCTCTCGCGTCGAAGCTCGACAGCGCTCCGAAACCGCCGCAGTCAGTTCTTTCCTTGTCGCCATGCTCAGCTGTCCCATAGTCGCCCCTGTTCATCCCCTCGGTAGGGAGCAAATTATGTGAGGCAACGGTTGAATATTCAGGAACAGTTTCGACGAGGCAATGCGCATCTCACCTTGTTTGCCGCGCTGCAGTCCGCGCTCACCAACATCGGACCTAATCCGCGTGCAAAAGAAACTGGTCACTCGCCACTCCTTCTATCGCGTCAGAAATCCGGTAGCCCGCGGCGCTGACTAGTGACTCAAGGTTGCGAAGACCGCGCGCCTTCAGCGGGAAAGGGCTTCGAGCGACCATTGCCCGCCCGGTGGCATCGTCCCGAATAACGTTGCCGGCAATTGGGATCGCACCAGCCTCGCGCAAAAGCGATAGATTAGCGATTACCGCTCTGTCAGAACCGTATTCGAACAGGGCGCCTTCGGATGAAGCCAGAACATATTCTCCTCCGATCTTCCGGTCGTGCAGTGCAGATGCCAAGGAAGAAGGCTGGTCCCATGAATAGGGAACGAAGGTCATAGTCGCGGCAATTCCGGCGAGAGGCCCTTTCGTTTCGCATAATGCGGCGAGAACCGCTTTGCCGAGGAGTATCCCTGTATCCTCGATATCCAGCACGTCGACTGCGACATTAGGAATCGTGGTCCCAGCATCGCCCTTGAGAATGATCAACGCATTCAAGGCTTCGATTGCTGTGCCGCCTCCGATTGCAAGGAGGCGTAGCGACGCGGAAGGTGGAGCATTTCTTAGCGCTCTTGCCATGAGACGGGACAGTTGCTGCAAGCGAATTCGTAGCGCCACGGCATTCGGCGAGGAAGCCAGGCGGCGTTCGATTTCGGTATCGAACTGCACGGGGAGATTGTCTGCGCCAATTTTGAGGAGGTAGGTCGCCAACCCGTCCAGATATTGCGCCTGCGGGGCGAACATCCGCTGCAGAAGGTTGGGCATAGTCCCGGGCGTGGCCGCACGTGCGACAGCGGGCCGATTGACCGAAGCCACAATTGACGCGCGTAGCCTATCGAGGCTAGTCGCGCTTTCGTCGATCCGGAATACGGGGTTTGTCACATCCACTACGGGCAGAGTCATTCCATCGTGTAATCGCGCTTGGATGATAGGTCCGGGATCGTTCGTCATATCGGTTCCCATTTGTTTTCGTCAGATTGGGCTGGCAGGATGCCTACACCCCTGGCGGCCCGGCACGGGTAATTGCGACCGAGAAACATCTGACTGCTACGGCTGCGTTGCCCGAATGCCCGCCACCGCTACTCTTGTCTGCGGCCGACATGGATTAGAACGGCAGTCTCAAGCTCGCGCTTTATGCGCGCTGTCATTCCGGTTTCTCCTGCTATCGGGTAGCAAAAGCGGGATCACCTCAATCCAGAGCGATCTCTCACCAGGAATCTTTGTGGCGTGGAACGACGTGCCGGTAGACGCCGTAGCGGCTGCCGTCTATGTCGGTGTAGCGTTCGACCGAGCCTCCGAGTTTTCTTGCGACCGCAAGAGAGGCTAGGTTGTCGTCGGCGATGAGGCTTATCGCCGTTGACCAGCCAAGATCGCCGAATGCAAAGTCGAGGACGGCGCGCATGGCTTCGGTCGCATAGCCCCGTCCCTGGGATTGCGGGAGAATGCCCCAGCCCATTTCAGGCTCAAGCTTGTCGACCGGGCGCTGCGCTCCGCAGTAGCCCACCAATTTCCCGGTTGCATTGTCCTCGACGACGAAGAAACCGAAACCGCGTAACTGCCAATGTCCGATGAAATACAGCATCCTGCGCCATGCATCCTGACGCGGGATGGGGCCGCCGACGAAGGCCATCGTACCGGGGTCGGCCCAGAACTGAGCGAAAGTCTCGAAGTCCTCCTCCCGCCACTGTCGCAGCGTCAGCCGTTCCGTTCGGATCGTCTTCATATGCCCCTCATTCAAGTGGAATGATGTTTGCGATGGCGGGCGTACTTTGCCGCGTTGCCACATGTGGCCATGTCGCACCAGCGGCGGCGACCCGGCTTTGACCTGTCAAAGAAAAACCAGCCGCAATTGACGCCGGCGCAGCGCTTGAGGCGGGGTGAGGTGAAACCCTCACCGAGCCGGACAAAGGCTTCGGCCAGCGTCGTGGAAATCATGTCAAGTCCGGTTTCGCCCGTTCGGACTTGGATTCCTGTTATCGGGTCGATCGCCAACTCGCAGCGGCTGTTGAAGCTTCGCCAGACCCGCTCGACCACAGCAAGATCGTCCGCTCGAGGGGCCGTCCCTTCGGTCCGCGCCGTGAGAAGCCCATGCATGGCCAGACGTAGTTCCTTAGCCTCCGTCAGGGCGGTTGCTGCTGCGCGCGGCGAGGCTTTGGCGAGTTCCCGAAGGTGAGCCGCATCTGCCCCGGTGACGATACTTCTGATCAAGGCCCAGTCCACGAGCGCGGCGAAATCCGGGATCCAGTCCCTGGCTCGTTCGTCCCATCCGGTGACCGTGTTGACAAAATCGATGGCCGGATGATCACCGACGAAGTCGCTTTCGCGGAATTGGTGCTGTTCGATCAGGGGCTCTTCGCCGGTCATGTGGACTTCGCTCTGTTCATATTTGGACTCCTTGGCTCGAATTTGACGGAGTATACTCACATAATCGACCGATAAAAACAATATTACTGGTTGACAGCATAGTCCGGTTGGTTTGGCTTCGTCGCCACAACGCAGAACCCATTCTGGGCCGTCACCATGCGCACGTCCTTAAAGCCGGCGGCCTCGATCCTGTTGGTCAGCCCTTCGCCCGATTGGCCGGAATGGACAGAAAAGCCGAGGGCGATGTTCCCACCCGGCTTCAAGATTCGCCATATTTCCCGCAACCCAGTTGCGGCGTCCGGCCAGACCTGCATCGAATTGACCGCCAGCGCCTTGTCGAAACTGGCGTCGGCGAAAGGTAAGTTCTCCACGGAACCCTGCCGCAGGTCGACACGACCCCTTCGGATAGCCGTGGCGCTTCTAGCGCGTGCTTGTTTGAGCATTTCCCTCGAGACGTCGATGCCCGCGATGTGGCCTTCCGCTGCAAGCGCCGACAATCGCTGAATAACAACGCCAGGTCCGAATCCCACTTCGAGTATGGCATCAGTTGGGCCAACATCGAGGAGGCTGCTGACCCAAGCGCCGAAATTCTCATTTGCACGCGCCATGATGGCGCCGCCCAAGCGCCCGAGAATTCCCTGCGGGCGGCCAAACGCGCGCATCAAGAGAGCTTGCAAGACGGTCATCTCGGCGTCTCCTTTCGTTGAGTCAAGAGTATCTTGGCGTAAGATATCGCTCAGCGGACAGGCGTTGACGGCCGAGTAGCGGTCGGCGCGCGCGAGCGCTAGATAGCGGAGCTTGCACTTGCGTCTTTTCTGGAACGCAACTTTCGGATCCAGTTCCTTCAATCGTTACCACTGCAGTTGCTAAGATGTTTCTTCGGACACACCGTTGATGCCTCGCCTGTCGTTCGCATCAACGTAATCACGCTCAATAAGGCGGACGAGTTAGGTTTCCTCCCAGTTGGAAGGAATGGGCCGAAGAACCGAGGTATCTACGATCTGATCGCCGTGGCCGGCGGGCTGAAGATGAGCGCCTGACAAACGCTTGATTGCAGCGGCAAGCTGGGATGTCGATAGAGTGTCACTGCCGCCCGTCAGGCCGTACCAGTCTCGCTCGACCACAGCCTTGGGAGAAAATTCTTCCCTTTCGGGTTTCGTTATCCCGAGTAATTGTTCAACGCTGGACAAACAAAGTTCGCCGCCTGATCCGACCAAATCCATAATCTGCTGTGCAGCATCAGCGGCGTCGATTTCCTCTAGTTGGAGCGGGACCTGATCGCTTGAGACTGTTACGCTCGTTCCTTCAGGTTTCCGATTCTCCGGTTGGGCATTCATCAGGGCGAGCAACATCGACACGCTAAACTGAACGGGCGTTGATTTCGCCACCAAAGGCACCTGTTCGGCAGCTCTCGCGGGGCTGCCCGGAACGTTTTGACCAGTTGTTATATCAGGCTGGAACGGTCGCTCGGGCTGTCGTGTGTTCACAGTGGTCAGTTTATGGCTGTAGCTGGGTGCAGTAATATCCATGGAAGGTCCCGCATTTCATTTGCCATCGTCTTGGGCTGCTTGAGGAAGAAAAGCTATCTCAATGCCCGTCGGTTGCCGGTGTGGATTTCCCGGCACGAATCTGCCGGGAGGCGTACACAGGATCAACCGATAAAATCCACATTACTGGTTGACAGTTCAATGTCACCAGTTAAATTCCAAATACCGGTTGGGAGATGGCATCAAAGGTCACCCGCGGCTGGATATCGGGGATTCCACGCGGCTGAGGCGTTTCAACGAAGAGTTATTCTGAAATGGTAGGAAGCAAGACAATCATCTGCGCTCCGAGCAACCTTGGCCTGCGCCCCGAGGAAGGCGGCAGGGAGCCGGGAACCTGGGAAGCGCCGCTCGTCCTGCTGTCGGAGGGGCTGCAGGCCGTTATTCAAGCAACAGATGTCGAATGGCTGCCTCGTCCCGCGTATCGGTTCGACCCGGAGGAGAACACGCGCATCCGCAATGGTCATGCGATCCGCAGTTACAGCCTTGACTTGGCGCATCTCGTCCAGGCGCGCCTATCCGACGGCAAATTCCCGGTCGTTATCGGCGGAGACTGTAGCATCCTGCTCGGCTGCCTCGCGGGTGCCAGAGCTTCTGGTCGCGTCGGACTGCTTCATATCGATGGCCATAGCGACTATTTCCATCCCGGGAATTACGATGTGCAGAGCCGCCTCGGAACCGTGGCGGGAATGGACCTCGCGCTTGCGACAGGGCGTGGGGAGAAACTTCTCACCGAATGGCCAGGTATCGACGGACCTCTCGTTCAGGACGAAGACGTGACGCAGATGGGTGAGCGTGAGGCTCTCAGCCCAGACTACGCCCAGCACTACGGGGACATTCGCAACACGGCGATCAATCGGATCATCGTTCAGGAAATGCTTCGAGAGGGAATGCTGGCGACCGCAAGAAGGGTCGCGGCATGGGCATCCCGTGGTGACCTTTCGCGCTATTGGCTGCATCTCGACGTGGACGTCCTTGCGGAAGCCATCATGCCCGCGGTGGATTCGCCGGGGGAGCCGGGGCTGGATTTCGAACAAGTGGCCCAGCTTGTCTCCCTCCTGATACGCCATATTCCCGTCACCGGCGTCGACATCACGATTTACGACCCCGACAAAGATCCGGACCGACGCTACGCCAAGGCGATCGTGGCATGTCTCGGCAACGCATTGGGTTGACCGGGCCGTCTGCCCGGAAATGGCTGTGCCTTCCGGCGAAGGCGGACGATCACGTAAGAGCAATTTGCATAGGAAAGTGGTGAGCCAATGGACACAGCGATCATCTCAAACCCTCGCAGCTTTATCGAAGGCCTCACGGCCAGTGGACCTGCCGCCGAATACGCCGACCAACTTATGCTTTACGGACAATTCGTCGGCGACTGGTTGGCGGAAACGGTTGAATTCTCAGCGGACGGCACTGTCACCCATTCCCAATGGGATATTCGGTTCGACTGGGTGCTCGAAGGGCGCGCGATCCAGGATCTCTGGATCACACCGGTCAGGAACGGTACTGAGGTCCGCTGGTCCGAACCCGGGAACCGATATTCGACGACATTACGAGTCTACGATCCGAAGATTGACGCCTGGCACATCATCTGGATCAACCCTCCGGGCGGATACATCACCCGGCAGCTTGCTCGCAAGGTCGGTGACGAGATCATACAATTGGCTGATGTCGATGCCTCGGGGTCGCTGACCCGGTGGGTTTACCGCGACATCACGCGAAACAGCTTTCGCTGGTGCAACGAACGTTCTGTCGATCAAGGCAAGAGCTGGCGGCTTATGCAGGAGATGCGGGCGAAGCGACAAGGGTGACGATGTCGGGCGAAATGAAAAACTGACCCCCTAACGAAGTGAAGAACAGACCCCTCGTGTGCAAACGAGGAGTGATTAGATGACGATCGAGATTTCCGCGCATGCTGCATTGTCGCGAACAATGCAGGATGGGGATATGCTTCAGGCTGATGAGGTGGTGGCAATGTTGCGGCTGCATGAGCTTGGTTGGGGCACCAAACGCTTATCGAAGGAATTCGGATGCGCCCGGAATACGGTCCGCCGGTATGTTCGAGAAGGCGGAGCAGCACCGTTCAAACAGCCTGCCCGGCGCACTGCATTCGAAGGTTTGGACGGCTGGCTTCGCGAACGTTTCTTCCGCCACGAGGGCAACGCCGATGTCATCCGGCAGGAACTCGCCAGCGAACATGGGATCGTGATCGGGCTTCGCTCTGTGGAGTTGCGGGTGAAGCAGTGGCGGCGGGAATTGAAGGCGCAGCAGCGTGCGACGGTCCGCTTCGAGACGGCGCCGGGCCATCAGATGCAGATCGACTTTGGCGATACGAAGGTTTGGATCGGCGGCGAACGTGTTCGGATTCACCTGTTCGTTGGAACGCTGGGTTACTCGCGCCGCCTGTATACGCGCGCCTCGCTCAGGGAACGCCAGGCAGACTGGTTCGAGGGGATGGAAGGCGCTTTCCTGCGGTTTGGCGGGGTTCCGGCGGAAGTACTGATCGACAATGCTAAGGCGCTCGTCGAGCATCATGATGCGGCGACGCGGGAGGTGAGATTCAACGCGCGCCTGCATGCCTTCGCCCGGTACTGGGGCTTCACGCCTCGGGCCTGCGCGCCATATCGGGCACGTACGAAAGGCAAGGACGAGCGCGGGGTCGGCTACGTCAAGAAGAACGCGATCGCCGGTCGCCGGTTCGAGAGCTGGGCCGCGTTCGAGGCGCACCTGGATCGATGGACGCGGGAGGTCGCCGACCAACGCAAGCACGGCACGACGGGGATCGCGCCGGCGGTGCGCTTTGCTGACGAAGCCAGGGCGCTCCGTCCCTTGTCCGGTCGGGCGCCGTTCGGACAATTGCGGGATCTGGTTCGAAAGGTTCAGTCGGATTGCGCGATCGACCTCGACACGAACAGCTACTCGGTGCCCTGGCGCCTGATCGGCGAGAGCGTGCAGGTCGTAGTGCTGGCGGGCCGTGTCATCATCCGGCATGCCGGCCAAGTGGTGGCCGATCATGCCGTGTGCGGGGGACGGCGACAACGGATCGTGGACCGGGCGCATTTTGTCGGTGTGGCTGGCGCCGAGGGGCTGGTACGAGCTGCCGCACCCGTCGAACTTCCGATTCCCGCCCTTTTGCGTCCGCTCGCGGAATACGAAGCGGTTGTTGGGGGAGGATGGTAATGGCGAACATTGACCACGATGTGCTGATCGCGACCCTCGATCGGCTGAAGCTGACGGCGATCCGCGACCAGCTCGACACGCTGCTGGACGAGGCGGCCCGTTCGAAGATGACTCTGCGCGAGGCTTTGGCCTTCCTGGTGTCGCGCGAGATCGCCCGGCGCGACGAGCGGCGCATCTCGATGTCGAGCAAGCTGGCGCAGTTCCCCTTCGTGCGTGAACTGGATGGCTTCGACTTCGAGGCGCAGCCGTCGCTGGATCCGGGCCAGATCAGGGAGCTGGCGACGTGTCGTTGGATCGCGCACGGCGACACGGTCCTGTTCCTCGGCCCGCCCGGAACGGGAAAGACCCATCTGGCCGTGAGCCTTGGCCGCGAGGCGATCCGTCAGAATTACAACGTGCAGTTCGTCACGGCGGCGACGCTGGTGGCGATGCTGGCCAAGGCCCACAGCGACGGCACGCTCGACAAGCAGTTGACGATCCTGTCGCGGCCGAAACTGCTGATCATCGACGAACTGGGCTATCTTCCCTTCGAGGCCAACGCCGCTCACCTCTTCTTCCAACTGGTGTCCCGGCGCTATGAAAAGGGCTCGATCTTGATCACCTCCAACCGCTCAGTGGGAGAATGGGGCGGCGTCTTCGGCGACCCCGTCGTTGCCACGGCGATCCTCGATCGCCTGCTTCACCATTCGACAGTGATCACCATCCGGGGCGATAGCTACCGCCTCCGCGAAAAGCGCCGGTCCGGCCTTCTGCAGAAGGCCGGACCGGCGCTCGAAACAAACGAAAACGCAAACCAATGAAGGGGTCAGTTCTTCAATTCGCCGAGGGGGTCAGTTCCTCAGTTCGCTTGACAGACGAGCGCCATGACGCCGTACTGACTCTTGTCGGTGAGCGCGAAGTGCCTCAATTTCATCCCCAGCTTCCAACCATCCTCGGGTCCACCTTAGCTTTTCAGCGTCAAAAGGTTGGCGTCACGCGCAACCCGCCAGCGGCCATCGGCTTCCCTGCGGAACAGTGTCAGGGTGTAGCCCGTACGCTGCATCGGCTCGCCGGCCGCGGGAGTGATGCTCAAGTTGATCCGGTTGCGCGTGAACGCCCAATTTCCCTGGATCTGAAGCTCGACGACGTCATTGATTCCGTCGATCTTCAGCCCCGCTGCACCGAACTGGTTGGCGGTCGCTTCGAAAACCTCTCGGCCGAACGGCTCCTGGCCGGGGACCATGAAGACCACGTCATTGGTCATAAGCGAGAGGATCGTGGCGGTGTCACCGGACTGGCTTGCCCCCATCCAAGTGGCAATGACTTGCCGGATCGCCTGTTCGTCTTCCGTCATTTTTTTCTCCATCTGAGCTATTGCGTCGGTTCAAAAAGCAATTTCGCGATAAGGCGAGTCAATCGTGAGCGCAACGAATGGCCCACGGCTTTCGTGATTGACTAAATAGGTTTCTGGCTCTCGGTCAGAACTTCTGCTTTGCCCGCTTCGGCATAAAATAGGATCGGATATTGACGAGTGCTTCGGCGACCTCAGCAGCATCCTGGCGGGTCGCTTTCCGTTTTGCCTCGCCGAGCTTGCGGATGGGCGCGACGATATCGCCAGTGACGGCATGACCTCGAAGGATGGGCTGCCAAAGCTTTGGCGCGTACCTTGTTCCTAGCAGAAAGCAGAGGTCCCAATCGAATGGATCAAAGGTCTGATCATCGATCCTGGTGAACTTGGGCCGGTGGTCTTTCGGTGTTTCGGAAAGGCTCGCAGAGATGCGGTTATATTCCGCAACGATCGTCTGCACGGCCCGATGTTCGGTTGTTTCCATCGGCAGGTTCAGGGCATCCGGACCGGTCAGTTCCGGGATCCATTGGCGTGGGTCGATAAACTTTGGGCCGATGATGAGAGCCGTGAGATAGCCATCGAGACCGCTCATCGACCAGATTGGCGATGCCGGACGACGTGCCCTGATAAACGCTTCGAATGCCTGATCATCAAGCTTCGGCCGTGCGGTCGTCCCTTGGCTGTTCTGTGTCATGCCGCCCTTCGCTCCTGATCTGCAATGCCCTCGCGTTCGGCCTTCCAGGCCCACGGGAAGAGCGTCTCCATCTGGTTGGCGGTCACCTTGCCGGAGATGATGCGTTCCAGCACATCGGCAAGCCAGACTTCAGGATCCACGCCGTTAAGCTTTGCCGTGTTAACGAGCGATGCCAGCACAGCGAAGGACTTGCCGCCGCGTTCGTTGCCCACGAACAACGAGTTCTTCCTCGTCAGAGCCACCGATTTCATTGAGCGCTCGACCACATTGGAGTCCACTTCGATGCGGCCATCCTCCAGAAAGGCTGCCAGCCCGCCCCAGTGGTTGAGTGTGTAGGTGACAGCCTTGCCGAGCGCCGATTTCGCCGACACTTCGTCGCTCAGCTCCGTGAGCTTGGTCTTCAGTTCTTTCATGACGGGCGCTGCCTCGCGGCGCCGTACCGTGAGCCGGGTATCGGCGCTTTCGCCGCGCAGTTTCGCCTCGATGCGATAGACCTCGGCGATCCTGGCCAGGATCGACAGCGCCTCCGAGGAGCCGGTCAGCTTGACGACATCGACGAACTTGCGCCGCGCATGGGCAACGCAGAACGCTAGCCGCATAGGGGCGACATTGCTCTTCCCCCTGCGCCTGGCCATGGTTTTGTAGGCTTGGTATCCGTCGACCTGAAGCACGCCGGCAAACGACGACAGTTGCGCCTCGACCTCGCGAGCGCTGCGGCTTTCAGCAAAAACATAGGCAACCGCCGGCGGCGCCGGACCATTCCAGGGCCGATCGTCGATGGCTTGCGCCCAAAGCTGGCAAAGCTTGGTGCGTTTGCGCCCCGGATCAAGCCGCGGAAGCGGCGTCTCGTCACAGAACACTCTCGGCTGGGAGCGGATGAAGGCGGCGAGTGCATCATAGAGAAGCTCGAGCCACCAGGCGACACGCGTAACCTAGGCGCCGAGAGTGCCGCGATCGATGATCACACCGCAGGAAGTCAGCATCTGCGCCTGGCGATGCAGTGGCAAATGCCAGGCAAACTTCGAAACGGCGACATGGGCGGCAAAGGCTGTGGTCACCATGCCGCCGTCCATTACGCGCGCCGGCGCGGGCGCCTGCACAATGACGCTTTCGCAGGCCCGACATCCGTAGCGCGGCCGGATCGTCCGTTTGACCCGGACGACCGCCGGCACGATGTCGAGCGCTTCGCTGACATCCGCGCCGATGCAATGAAGCTCGAACGAGCAGCACGGGCAAATCTTGCTCTCCGGCTCGATAACCTCTTCATACCGGGGAAGGTGCTTGGGCAAACGGCCGATATTGCGGGACGGCGATCGTCGAACCTGCGGTGTCCCTTCGGTGACGGGCGCAACATCGTCATTGGCAGCTTCGGGAATGTCGCTGAGGTCGCCAAGGTCGAGCGTCGCCTGCGTCGGGTCGATCGTCGTCATTTTCTCCGATTTCGCCCCAAAGAGCTGCTGCTCCAGGAAGGCAACGCGCGCTTTGAGATCGGCATTCTCCTCGTCGAGCGAGAGAATGATCCGGGTTAATTGCGCAGCATCCTGAGGCAAAGGGGTGGGTCGAAGCGGCATGACAGACCCTACCACACAAACCTGAATCTGCAAGCAAAACCAATAGGATCAGCCTGCTTTTGAGGGCCTACTCACCGCGTTTCGTTTGACGCGCGTCCAGTCAATGCCGGCCAGTAGAAGCGAGAACTCCTGGCTACTCATCTGCATCGCGCCATCGCGGATCGGCGGCCAAACGAACTTGCCCGCCTCCAACCATTTCGTCGCTAGGATCATGCCTGATCCGTCCCAATAAATGCAGCGAAGCCGATCGAGACGCTTGGCGCGGAACACGAACACGTCGCCACAATAGGGATCGGTCGCAAGCGCGGACGCCACCAAGGCCACAAGCCCATTCATGCCGCGCCGGAAGTCGACCGGCTGCGTCGCCACCATGATCTTCACGCCATTCGGCGAAATTCCGATCACCGGCGTCCTCGCAACGCCGCCACCATCGCTTGCGCCAACTCGGGCGCCACCGAGCCGATCACGCTCATGCGCGCGCCGGCAATCTCGATCTCAATACGACCCGCGGCATGGTGGGCGACATCCGACGGCGCGCTCTCGGAAGACGTTCTATCGCCAACCACCGTCACCGGCACGAACATCGCCTGCTGCGCACAGGCTTTCGCGGATCGTTGAGAGGTCAGTCCGGCTTCGCGACGCCAGACGTTCAGCAGACCGCGATTGACGCCCCAGCGCCGGGCAATCGCCGAGATATTCACGTCCGGCTCTGCGCTTTCCGCAAGGATCCGCGCCTTCTCCTCGTCAGTCCAATTCCGCCGCTGCCGCCGACCGGTAATCACCTCGATCCGACGATACCTTCCCTCATGCCTGGCTTCATCCATGGCTTCACCCATGACTTCAAGCATGGCATCAGCGCGATCTCCAACCATTCGTTACGCTCCTGTCGATGAAGGAGCCTATCTCGCGGCCTCAATCACAAAAGGAAAGGTGGGCTGTTCGTCGCGCTCACAGTCAATCAGCGAAGCCGAACTTCAAACTGAGAGTCTGATTCAAATTAATCCGAAGTGATTTCATGCTCTTGCGATACGCCGGATGAAGAATTGCACAGATGCGATAAAGAGCCACGCGGTTGCCGAGGCGATGGTTTGTTCGAAGTCCTTTGCGAGACGACGGTTGCGGTTGAGCCATGCCAATGTGCGTTCGATGACCCATCGGCGTGGCAATACTTCGAAGCCTTTGGCGGAGTCGGATCGCTTTATGACCTCGACAGTCCACTTGCCCATCCGGCGCAGTGCCGGCAGATGGGGAGGCCTCGCGGTCAATCGCCTGACGCGATGCCATGAGCAGCGTATGGTTGAGCGTCAGCCACAGGCCGTTGTCGCGCCACAGATAGAACCAGTGCCGCACGGTCGAGACCGGAGGAAAGCACGGCGGCAGCATCCGCCACGGTAAGCCGCCGCGCAGCAGATACAGGATCGCCTCGATGATCCGCCTCAGTGGCCATTTGCGAGGCCGCCCCACATGCGATGCCGGGGGTAGCAGCGGCTCCAGGCTCGCCCACTCGGCATCGGTCAAGTCGCTTGGCAAGGTTAACCCGCTTCGCGCATGAACGGCACGAATGGTATCGGTCCACATCGTTGATCCATAGAGAATTTATCGGACACCGTGACTGCGATGTGCTGCTATACTTCAATCGTTTAGGCTTGCACCAATCTTGTCCATCAGCCAGCCGGTGCCCTCCTCACGCACTGCAGGATTGTCGAAGCCGTCCAAATAGACGCCGTATTCGGTCCAGGAAACCTGCGTTCCGTCGCTGCAGGGGGTGATTTCGATGGTGGCGAGCGATGCTGAAATCGGCGTGCCGTTCAACGTCATGCGATAAGTATAGATGATGCGCTCGTCGGGCACGATGTCCTGATAAACCGCGTAGAAGGCGGTCCGAATATCATTGGCATGGCGCCCAAAAACGATTTCCTGCCCGTCGACGCGGAAGTCGAACTTGCTACCGGCCTCTTCGACGCCTTGCGGACCAGAGAACCACTTCGCCTTGGCTTCCTTATCCGCGAATGCCTGGAACACACGTGCGGATGAGGCATCGTAGGTCCTTTTGACGGTAAAAGTTCCGTGGGTCGTCTTACGTTGGATGGTATCCGGTGCGGACATTGGCCGTTCTCCTATTTTTTGGGGTCGGATTGGGTCGATTCGAGATATTCGCCGAGGCGACCTAGGCGTTGGACCACCGCATTGCGGCGCTCGTTTAGCCATTGCTCGGCTCGGGATAAGGACATGGCGTCGAGCGAGCAGGTTCTTACCCTGCCGATCTTTTTTGTGGTGACGATGCCCGACGCTTCCAACAGCTGCAGATGCTGCACCACCGCCGGGAGGGACATGTCGAGTGGGCGTGCCAGTTCGCTCACCGTCGCTGGACCGCGGCTCAGCCGATCAATTATTTTGCGCCGGCTGGGATCGGCGAGTGCATGGAATAAGAGGTCGATGGATGGCTGCATGATATCCCGAATCACTTAAGTACAAAATTAAGTATCATGCCTCGACTCAATTGCCAAGCAGTTGCTTGCTGCATGGGAGCAGACTGTTTGCTGGAATCTGAGGTGGCTCGCGATTTCGGTGTAACGTGCTGATATTAAAACGCTTAGTTTCCGATCAGCCTCTGAGACACGACCTTCTTCTGCGAACGCTGGCCGAACCAGATGCCGCCGACGATCAGGACCATTCCCGAGCACTGGGCGGGCGAGAGCGTCTGATCGAGGAAAAGCCAGCCCAGCACGACCGCCGTCAGCGGGCTGAGGAAGAGCAGGAAGGACACCACGGCCGGCTCCAGTCGAGCGATTCCCCGCAGCCACAGGAAATAGGTTGCCGCTGCGCCGATTAGGCCGAGCCAGGCAAAGCCGAGTGCATTGGCCACCGTCAGGTCTGATGGAAACGGCTCCAGCGAAAGCGCAACGGGCAACAGCAGCAGCCCCCCGGCTGTCAGCTGCCAGGCGGTAAAAGTGAGCGCGGATACCGGTGGCTGCCACTTCCTGCTCAGAACCGTTCCGCAGGCCATCGACAGAGCGCCGCCAAGGCCGGCCGCGATCCCGATCGGATCGAGCCTTGCTGCCGGCGTCAGAACCAGAAGCGCCACCCCCGCGATGCCGACAAAAGCCGATGCGATCGCCGCCGGCCGCACCGGGTTGCCGAGGGCGAGACGCGCGAGGCCGATCACGATGAGCGGCTGGATGGCGCCGACAGTTGCGGCGACGCCGCCCGGCAACCGGTAGGCCGAGACGAACAACAACCACCAGAAAACCGAAAAGTTGACTGCGCCAAGCAGAAAACTGCGCCACAACCAGACCCCGCGCGGCAATGTCCGAACGATCGCAAGCAGCGCAATGCCTGCCGGCAGCGCTCTCAGCATGGCGACGGTGAGTGGGATACCTGCGGGCAGCAACTCGGTGGCCACGACATATGTGCTGCCCCAGATGGCCGGCGCGATCGCCGTCGACAGAATATCGAATCCGCGTATCGACGGCGCCTGCGGCACTACCGGATCAGCGACAGGTGCGGAATTGCTTTTCATGCGAACTCCAGGACTTCCTGTAGCGGCCTCCGCGGTTTCTGCGGCCAGTTGCCGGGCAAGGCTTTGCCGACCGTCATGAGCAGTACAGGGACCTCGTTCGGGCCCAGGCCGAACTCCTGCACGACCTTGTCGGGATCGAAGCCGACCATCGCGCCCGTTGCGAGACTGTGGGCCGCCGCGGCGAACATCAAGGTCGCGGCCCCGAAGGTGGCTGATCGGATGGCCTCGTCGCGTTGCATACGGGCATTGCTTGTGTAAAGCGCATCCGCGCCCATTACCCAAAGCGCCGCCGTCGCTTCAGGCATGAATCCGGCTTCGATGGAAGGGCAGAGCCTTTCCGCCAGCACGGAATGATCGGGCAATTGGCCGCAGATGATGAAAGTTGCCGACGCTTCGAGGACCTTTGGCTGACGGCCAGCGACCTCCCACAATTTCTTCTTCGCATCAGGAGTCCGGACCGCGATGAAGCGCCAGTTCTGGAAATTGAATGCGGTCGGCGCAAGCGTAGCGAGCCGAATGATTTCCGTCAGATCGCTATCTGGCAATACGTGAGACGAATCGAAATAATTCGCCGAAATGCGCTTTTCGATCGCGTCGACAAGCAAGCGATGGGGGTTGTTTTCAGATTCCATGAGAATATCCGCTTATGTGTTCTCGAAACAGACCAGACCTTGCGGTTCACTTTTCCTCGGCCGCCTGGCTATTTCAGCGCCGCCGAGACGGCTCCGACGATTTCGGCGGCATCCGGAAAGTGTCCCTTGATGCGCTTGGCCACGACCTCGCCATCGACGCGCACCTCGAAGATGCCGCCCTTTCCGGCCACAAGATTCGCTGTGACTGACAGGTCACGGTGAAGCGCATCGGCCGCTTCGGCCGCTCGCTTTCCATATCCGCACGGATTGCAGTAGGTGATCGTGACGTCGTTCATTGTTTCCGTCCCTTTCTTCGATGTCGGACTGAGCTACAGGGGTTGAGGCGTCGCATCAGAAGCGGCACCGCATGTGCTATTCGATGATTCCGTTCTCCCGGTTGCGCTCGGCCGGAACGACGAAGGAGCACAGCATCGCGGACCGCATCCGGTTGAACCCGCGTTTGAGGTAGAACTCTTCCTTGCCGTGCCGGGCATAGAGGATGATCCGCTTGTGATGCCGCACCCCTTGCTTCAGCGCTTCGAGGATACGGGAGCCGAGACCGTTGCCCTGGAAATCGGGATGAACCGCCATGTCGCAGATGACGGCGCAGTCGACTTCGTCGCCAAAGGCGCGTCCGGCGCCGACGAGCCTGTTATGATGCAGCGCAAAGATGCGGTACCCGCTGTTGCGGAAAGCCTCGACGATGGCGGAGGCGGGCCGATCTCCAAGCTGCGCGGCGGCGTAGAGTCCGGCGAGTTGAGCCTCGTCACGGAAGGATGAGACGAGTGCCACGTCGGTTTCAATGCCGCCCATGGTCTTGCTCATCCGCGTTCGCGCCGGAAACAGGCCTGTCTGGGACTTGCAGCGGTCGACCGGTGTACACGTCCTTGCTTTCGCCATAAGCCCTCACGACCGCAACTCGGGTGCGGATCGCCTCGAACCAGCGAAAGAGGTTTGCAAAGTCCTGCAGACGCTGACCATGTGCGGCGCGCGGAACGATCCATGGAAAACAGGCCATGTCAGCGATGGAATAATCGCCGGCAATGTAGGGTCGGTCAGCCAAGCGTCTATCCAATACGTCGTAGAGCCGAGCGGTCTCGCTCCTGTAGCGCTCGATCGCATAGGGTACCTTCTCGCTCGCAAAGACGTTGAAATGACCGATCTGACCGGCCATCGGCCCCAGGCCCGCCATTTGCCAGGAGAGCCACTGAAGGACCTCAAGGCGCGCGTCCGGCCCTGCGGGTAGGAACATCCCGGTTTTCTCGGCGAGGTAGAGGAGGATTGCGCCTGACTCGAATACCGACACGGACCGATCACGTCCCGCCGGGGCGTGGTCGACAATCGCGGGGATGCGCCCGTTCGGGGTTATCGCGAGGAACTCTGGCCGGCGCTGCTCTCCCTTGGCGAGGTTCACAGGCACGATTCGATAGGCGAGGCCCGTCTCCTCGAGGAAGAGGCGAACCTTGTGGCCGTTTGGCGTTGCCGTGTAGTGCAGATCGATCATGCTGGGTCCTTTGTTCGTGTCGCGTTCCCGATTGGTAGAACACCGCAGGCGCGGGCCCCATGGACCAGCTCGCCAGTTCACCGGCGCACTCTGCCGGCAGTCCGCCTGAATGCAGGCCGACGCCCTAGGCAGCGTCGCGGGTCTCGTTCCCTGCAATCCATTCGGCAACGGAACGGCCGATAGTTTCGGGGTGGTCTTCCTGCAGGTAATGCGCCCCCGCCCCGAGCTGGACGATCCGGCAATCGTGCAGCTTTGCGGCAAAGGCCTTGGCGAAGGCCGGGGAAACCAAAGCGCCCGGGTTCCCGGCGAAGAGCAGCTTGGGATAGCGCGCGCTCGCGAGGGCGAGATGTGCTTGCTCCAGCATTTCATTCACGTCCGCAGGCTCTCCAGCGATTGGCAGTTCGTTCGGAAGGCGCCAGGTGGGCTTGCGCGATTCCGGTGTGCCGAACGGAGCGCGATAAACCGCCATTTCCTCGTCGCTGAGCTTCCTGATCACGGAACCCGGCAATACACGCTCGACGAACGCATTTCCCTCGATGATCATACGCTCGCCTTCGCCGGGCGTCCGGAACTTGCGGAACGTCTCGCGCGCCGCCTCCGCTTGATGGAAATCGTCCCAACTGGGCATCGGCCGGATGAACTCCATGAAAACTAGGCCACGGACGAGATCCGGTCTCCGGGCCGCCAGATGAAAGGCGAGCGCCGTTCCCCAATCCTGGGCGACGAGATAGGCCGAACCGATTCCCTCGGCTTCGATGAAAGCGTCGAGGTAGCGGGCGTGATCCACGAAGCGGTAGTCGATGTCGGGCTTGCCCGATTGGCCGAAGCCGATGAGGTCGGGAGCGATGCATCGGGCCACCGGCGCCACGTGCGGCAGGATGTTACGCCAGATATACGACGAGGTCGGGTTGCCGTGCAGGAAGAGGGCGACGGGCCCCTCCTGCGAACCCGCCTCCCGATAGGCCATGTGGGAATCCAGCACCGTGCGATGAGGAAGTGAGATGTCGAATTGCATGCGTTTGACCTTTGTTGACTGGATTCCGATCGAAGGGCGGGGCTGGACGGACATTCAGCACCGCGTCTTTCTGACAATGTATAATACGTTCGTACGTATTATGTCAAGTCGCAGAGGCCCGGGTCGCGACTGTGCGCGGTGAACATGCGGGACCTCGGTCAGGGACGATCTCGTTCCACTCGCAACTGTGCGCGCGCCGGGCAGCCAACCGAGATTGAGATTTGGATGTTACCAATGAATCCGGCAGGTGGGCGCGACAAACCAGATGGATGTCACGAGTGTTGATGATGTCCCGGGAGGTGGTGTAGCTTAGACGGCCACGGCTCATCCTAGAGGGCCAGATGAGTGTCAGCTTGCTGCTGGCAGGCTGATGAGAGGATCATCGCTCATCGTAGCGATTGTCTCAAGGGTCATATAGCGAGATCGCTGGACGGCCCATTCATCGTTGTGTTCGAGCAACAGCGCACCGACCAGGCACACTGTCGGGCGAAATGAAAAACTGACCCCCCCCTATTGCCTCACTGAGGAATGTTACCGAACGCGACAAGCTCCGAGGAGCCCGCATCACCTGCCGCCGCGGCGGCAGGTGATGCGGGCAAGCTCTTGATCCAGCCGCCCTCCAAGATGATCAGGCCAGCCATTTCCATACGCCAGGCCTTCACCAGCCGCTGCACCATTCTGAGGTTCCTTTCTTTGAAGCGTTCCGGGTCGATCTCCTTCAAACGTTGCAGCACACCTGCCGCCGATAGAGCGGGCTCTTCATTCAGCCATTCCTTGATGCGTGTCTCGAAGGGCTCATACATGCTCGGCCTTTTGGGCCAGGGTTTCGTCCGACGATATGGTCGCCGGTGCGTCGATCGTGTCTCGCCATTCTTCCAGGCTGTCTTCAGGTTCGCGGCAAAGCTCTGCAGATCGACAACCAATGGCTCGTCGGCTTTCGGATTCAGGCCGCGCTGATCGACGCGCTTGCCAAGCTCCTCGTGTGCGGCGCGGATCCCGGCAAACAGCAACACCGGATCGGCTGGTCCCATCAATGCCCGCAACTGCTCCTTGTCAGCCTCGACCACATCCGGATGGGCAAGAACACGCGTCGCCGGCGGGACGGGCGGATGATAGCGCTTGATCACACGGGCACCGATGCGTGTCTTCTCCTGCAACTTGAACGATGGCTGGAACAGATTGACGTGAAGCCGCACGACAACATAGAGCCGATCGAGGGCGGTCGTCGCATCCGCGCCAACAAACCGGCCATAGCCCACAAGGCGACGCACGATGGCACCGTTCTTTTGCTCCACATGCGCCTGATCGTTCTTGCGGTAAGCGCGTGAGCGGGTCACCTCCAGACCCTCGCTGCGGCACCAGGAGACGACGAATGCATTCATGAAGGCGCTATCGTTGTCGAAGTCGACACCCAGCAACGGAAAGGGGAAGCGCGATCGAGCCTGCTTGATTGCAACGATCACATTGCCGTTGTCGCGCGTACGCACCGCAATGCACTCGGTCCAGCCCGTTGCGATATCGGTCAGTACCATGGTCTGGACGAAGCTTCCCGACGAAGATGTGCCGGAATGCGCCACAAAATCGACCTCGACGAAGCCGGGTGGAGGATCATTCCAATCCCCAAAAGTGCGCACCGGCACTGATCGGCGAACCGCCGAACTCATGCCGGTGCGGCGGCGCCGGCCGCCGCGAGCGACGATCCGGACCTCCGTCAGCAGGCGATCCATGGTTGCAGGGCTCACGGTAAGCAGTTTGTCGCGAAGAACTCCATCGAGTGTCAACCGCCCATGCCGTTCCAGCGCGGGCAACAAGACAGGCATCAACGGCTTCAACCGTTTCGAGCACAGTCGATCAGAGGCTTCCCACAACACGATCAGCGCCTCACGGACATCGCTCCCGTAGCGGCGACTGTAGCCTTTGCTGGCTGGCGGCGGCTTACCGCTAGGCTTCAGCACCCGGATCGCATGTTTACGATGATAGCCCGTCACCGCGACGAACTCATCTAGGATACGACGCTTGTCGTCCCGACGCCCCGATCGATACCGCTCGACGATTGCCTGCACCAATTCCGCCCGTGTCGCCGGACTTTCAGGTAGGTAGCGTCGATCCAGAGGTAGGGCCATTCGCCCTCGATAGGCCGATCGAGGGAAGCCTTCACCTTCTCGTCGATCTCCTCGCAAAGTCGCGATACCTGGCTCTTGGAGATGCCGCTCATGCCCATGGCCTTGACGAGGTCATCGACGGAACGGGTCGAAACGCCTTGGATATAAGCCTCTTGGATGACCGCCGTCAGGGCCTTCTCGGCCATCCGGCGAGGTTCGAGAAAACTTGGGAAATAGCTGCCGGTGCGAAGCTTGGGAATGCGTAGTTCGACGGTGCCCGCCCGTGTCTCCCAATCCCTGTCGCGATAGCCGTTACGCTGGGCCAGTCGAAAGCCATTCTTCTCGCCATAGCCCGCGCCGGTCTTCGTGCCGACCTCCAGCGCCATCAGCTTCTCGGCAGCAAAGCCAATCATATCCCGCAGCAAATCGGCGTCGGCGCTCTTCTCAACGAGTGAGCGCAGGTTCATCATGTCGTCGGTCATCGGTGGTGTCCCTCAGGTTGGCTCTAAGCAACCCGACCCTACCGGAAATCACCGATGGCTATGAAATCCAGCTACACCACTCCCCGGGACATGATCCGAGTGTTCCTTGAAGACCGTGGCAAAAGCGATCTTCTTGAAACGCTCCAGCGCCGTCGCGTTGCGCTCGACTTTCATGCGCAGGATGGCGCCTTCCCACGAAGACAGGAGGAAATCGGCGAGGTCTTCCGGAGCAAAGGTGGGATCGATTTCGCCCGCCGACTGCGCTTTCTTGATACAATCAGCGAAACGGCCGCGCCATTCCAGGAAGATTTCCGACAGGCGCAGGCGCAACATCTCGCTGAGCGGCGCCGCCTCCAGACTGAAGTCACCAATTAGACAACCACGTGAAAACCCGTCCGCCTCCAGCTGACCGGTGATGATGTCGAGATAGCGTTTCAGCCGCTCGCGTGGTGTCAGGCTCTCGTCGTCGAGTGCCAAAGAAACAAGGGTCCGCACATGCTGGAAATAGACATCCAGAACATCACGGCTGAACGCTTCCTTTGATCGGAAGTGGTTCGTGAACGAACCCTGAGGGACGCCCGCCTCGGCAACGACATCGCGAACGCTGGCAGCGGCGTAGCCCTTGCGCAGCATGACACGAAGTCCAGCTTCCAGGATATCTTCTTTAAGCGACTTTCTTGCCATGTCGCAATAATGCGGCCGTCCGTATTGGCTGTCAACACCGAGAATGAAGCGAGGAAATCGAAGGGACAGTTACCGGAACCATCTCGGCCGAGTCGCCGCGATCTGTTCCCAGGTCACGGCCAACGAAAGCGCCGGCCGAACCCTGCTCGGGCTCCACCGTTCCATGACCCCTGTCACGACCAGTTGGGGAAGCGACGTCGTCGCATAATAACAATGCATGTGCATGCATAGAGATTGGCAACTTGTATTGACTTCATTTAATGCATGCACGCGCAAATATAATGCGAGATGAAAATGCTCGAAGGACTGTTGTCGGCGAACTGGCTTTCCGGGGAGTTCCCGGCTCAGTGGCTGCAGCGGACAACCCACCGGCCTTCCGGCATGTGCGGCAATGGCGATCGTCTCGCTCACGAAAGCCGTCAGGCCGGTCGCACATTTCGTGCCCGGCACGTCGTTCACGAAAGGACTAGATGAAATGAGCTGGCTATATCTTGGAATCGCCGTGATCTTCGAGATCACAGTTGCAATCAGTGCAGGCAATGCAAAGGGGTTCACGCGTCCATGGTGGACCGTCGCTACGCTCGTCAGCGGTGCGATCGCTACCTTTTTCTTGAGCCTCGCGCTGCTCACCTTCAGTGTCGGCGTGGGATATGCGATCTGGACTTCGGTCGCGGGCGTCGGGATCGTGGTGCTCGGAGCGCTGTTTTTCAGACTGCCATTGAACTGGAGAAAGGTCCTCGGAATCGCTCTCGTCATCGGAGGCGTCGTCGGCCTGCGCCTCAGCGGCGCGGCATAGAGACCGCACCGATCAACTCCATTCGATTTGAAAGGGAAGAGATATGACTGCAACCCATGAAAAGAACATAAGCAACGGACGTGCCTGGATCATGTTGTTGCTCGCCGGGGCTTTCGAAATCGGCTATGCGCTCAGCGTCGGCGGCAGCCGGGCATTCACGGTGCCGAGTTGGTCGATCGCCGCTTTCGGCTTCTTTCTCCTCACGCTCTACTTCCTGAGCGCTGCCTTGAGGACCATTGACGTCGGCATCGGTTATGCCGTCTGGGCGGGCACCGGCTCCATTGGTGCGGCCATCCTCGGCAGCATTCTGCTCGATCAGCCGCTCACCTTGGTTCAGGCCTTCTGGCTCGCGATCATCATCGCCGGTGTGGTGTGGCTGAAGCTCGCCGACAGCGCAAAGCTCGAAGGATGAGCCTTATGTTCGCCGATGGTGCAATTCCCCTTGAGCGCCTTATGGCGGAGGTTGTCGCCTTCTCTGTCGAGCATGTTGATGAAGGGACATCTTCGGACGCGGTATCAACCGCGTCCGGGAGCACCGCGACCCGACCGCTCGTGCCGGCGTTCACGCCAAATGTGAAGCCTGTGTCCCGCAGGCCGGCCGTCCCGGATGGGCAGCGACCGTTCAGGAGATTTCGCGCCGCACTACACACGACATGAAGCGAATAGGGTCTTGAGCGGGCACTTGCATGGACATACATTTCAAGTCTTCATCATGCCCGCAAGGAGTCCGGATTGTTCATGTCAAGCGAAGGTGATTCATGGCTCACGCTGATCCATGCGGTCGCAAGCGTCGAAGCCGATCTCGAGAAGGTGCTACAGGAGCGCCATGGGCTCGGTCTCTCGGAGTATCGCGCACTTCAGATATTGTCACGTTTGGCGGGGTCAGAGCTTCGGATGCAGGCGTTGGCGGCGCATCTCCGCTTGAACCAGAGCTCGGTGTCGCGGATGGTCGAGCGTCTGGAGCGTGCCGGGCTCGCCATTCGCGATTTCTGCGCCGACGACAAACGCGGCGTTTACGCTGTTCTCACCGACAAAGGGCGCGCATGTTTCGAAAATGCGCAGCCGGACTATGAGACGGCCCTGGTGGCATCGCTGAAGGAGCACGGGTGTGAAGGGCTGATCGCCGCAAGTCGGATCGATGTGGGTTGAACTGCCTCGAAGCGCCTCGCCCGCGGCCCAGAGGCATCTCTGCGGAATCTCTGTCGCTGGTCGAACGATCCGGCCCTGCTCAATTCGGACGGCCAACCTTCACGTGAGGAACGCAAAAGATCCGCCGGAAACGCTTCAGCCGCTCACCGCCGCACCTGCCGGCGCGTAAATTCCGGCATATCTCTCGCGAAGTACGTTTTTTTGAACCTTGCCCATCGTGTTGCGCGGAAGATCCTCCACGAAGATCACGCGTTTCGGTTGCTTGTAACGCGCAAGCCGCTCTTTGAGCCCGTCCAGGATGGCACGCTCGTCGATTTCAGCTCCCGCCTTCCGCACGACGACGGCCGTGACGCCCTCGCCGAAATCCGGGTGCGGTACCCCGATGACCGCGGTTTCGACGACGCCCGGCATCTGGTCGATCTCGGTTTCCACCTCTTTCGGATAGATGTTGTAGCCGCCCGAGATCACGAGATCCTTGCCCCGGCCGACGATGTGTACATAGCCCCGCTCGTCGATCTTGCCGAGGTCGCCGGTGATGAAGAAGCCGTCGGCGCGGAATTCGGCCTGCGTCTTTTCCGGCATTCGCCAGTAGCCCTTGAAGACGTTCGGTCCCTTCACTTCGATCATGCCCGTCTCACCTTGGGCAAGGGGCTTGCCGCTTTCAGGGTCGGTCACGCGAAGCGAAACGCCGGGCAGGGGGAACCCAACCGTCCCGGCGATGCGCTCGCCGTCATACGGGTTCGAGGTATTCATGTTGGTCTCGGTCATGCCGTAGCGTTCGAGGATTGCGTGACCGGTCATCTCCTGGAAGGTCCTGTGGGTCTCGGCAAGCAGCGGCGCCGAGCCGGAGACGAAGAGACGCATGTTGGCGGTCGCCTCGCGCGTCAGCCCCGGGTGCTGGATCAGCCGGACGTAGAAGGTCGGAACGCCCATCATCGCGGTTGCCTCCGGCATCAGCCGCAGCACCTCGTCGGCATCGAACTTCGGCAGGAAGTACATCGAGGCGCCGGCAAGAAGTGTGATGTTCGAGGCAACGAAAAGGCCGTGCGTATGGAAGATCGGCAGTGCGTGAATGAGCCGGTCGTCGCCCGTGAAGCGCCAATAATCGCGAAGCGTCATCGCGTTGGACAGCAGATTGTCGTGCGTCAGCATGGCCCCTTTGGAGCGACCCGTCGTGCCCGAGGTGTACAGGATGGCGGCGAGGTCGTCCGGCCCGCGATGCGCGTCGGAGAAGTCGGACGGCTCTTCCTTGGCAAGCTCCAGCAACGAGCCGCCGCCGTTCTCGTCGAGTGTTTCGACATGGGCCCCGTGGCCGGCCGCGATCCTGGCGATGCCGTCCTTCGCTGCCGGTGCGCAGACCACCACCCGCGGCTCGGCATCACCGATGAAGTAGTCGAGTTCCGCAAGGGTATAGGCGGTGTTGAGCGGAAGGTAGACCGCGCCGACGCGGACGCAGGCGAGATAGAGCATTAGCGCTTCCGGGCTCTTCTCCACCTGCACGGCCACCCGGTCGCCGGGCCTCACGCCGAGCGTATCGAGCGCCGATGCAATCCGGCCCGAGAGCGCCAGCATATCCCCGTAGGTCCAGGAGCGGCCGACCGTCGTCTGAATGAAGGTGGCTTCCGGGCGTGCGGCATGGCGGATCGCGTCGAACAGGTGATTGCTCATGAGGTGAACTCCTTGCTGTCATGCTTCTTTGCTGCGTCGTGCGGCTCGCCCTTCGCCGGGAGCCTGCCCCCTGCGGTGGCTCGGGCACCTCTGTCGGTCGGAACCAGGCGCCGGACGGCGGGCGCGGCAACGACCTCGCCGCGGCTCGCGAACGCCTCGTGATTTGTTTCGATGTCTTCGAGCTTGTAGAGGTAGTTGACCATGAGACCGTGGGCCTGCCGCATCGCGCGCTCGGAGCGGTCGGCAAGGAAATTGATGCGCTCGAGTCGTGCGCCGTTGCCGAGGTGGAATCGCGCGACCGGATCGAGGGGTTTGCCGCTTCGGTTGCGGGCTCTGAGGAAGTACCACGCGGCCGCGGCAGTCATGGCGGATTGGGCACTTGCCGCCGCCTCCGGTCGATCGACCCAGTCCGGCTCGTCGAGCACGGCGAGCCCGGCGCGATCGGCAGGGGTAAGGGCGTCGGAGACTTCCGCCGCGCGTTCGCGCGACAGCCAGTCGGCAAAGCCGGGCACCGGTGACAGGGTCGCGAAGGTGTCGAGTCGGGGAAGCTCGCGCCGCAGATCCTCCACCACCTGCTTGATCAGGAAGTTGCCGAACGAGATGCCCCTTAGCCCTTCCTGACAGTTCGAGATGGAATAGAAGACCGCTGTCGTCGCGTCCGCAGCACGGATCGTTGCACGATCCTCCCTCAAAAGATCGGAGATGGTCGAGGGCATTTCGCGCGTCAACGCCACTTCCACGAAGATCAGCGGATCGTCGACGAGTTGCGGATGGAAGAAGGCGAAACAGCGCCGGTCCTCCGGCGCCAGGCGCCGCCGCAACTCGTCCCAGCCGCCGATGTGATGGACGGCCTCGTAGCGGATGATCTTCTCCAAGATGTCCGCCGGTGTGGACCAGCTGATCGGTCGCAGCACGAGAAAGCCGCGATTGAACCATGACCCGAAGAGATGGGCAAAGTCAGCATCGACCGCCTCGAGGTCGGGGTTGTCGCCCTTGAGGGCGAGCAGGACCTCCCGCATCCCGACGAGCGTGGCCGTACCGTTCGGCGCGAGATTGAGCCTGCGGATGAGTTCCTGTCGGCGTGGCTCCGCCGCCTCGCTCAATTCGAGCAGTGCCTTCGGGCTCGGGTCGGTACGATAGGCAGCGATCGCCCGCTCGAGCCGCTCGATGTTCGGGCCGAAGCGCGAGAGCAGCGCAAACATGAAGTCGCGCCGCCTCTGCTGGTCGAAACCCTGCCAGCGGTCGAGAATGTTCTTGGCAAGAGCCATGCCGGAGGCTTCGCCCCGACTGGACAGCAAGGTTTCGCAGAGCTCCTCCGTCGTGCCGATCGCATCGGCTTCGTCGTCCTGGGCGGCACCGAGCGACAAGAAACGTCGACCGCGATCGGTGATGCTCTGCAGCATGTCGCTGAAGAATGACGTCGTGTTCATTGGATCGTCCCCAGCATGTGGTTCGGCAACCAGGTTGCGATTCCCGGGAATATGCAAAGGATGAGGATCGCCAGGAACATGACGAGCACGTAAGGCAGCGAACCCCAGAGGATGTCCCGTGTCTGAATCTGCGGTGCGATGGCGTTGATGACGAAGAGATTGAGGCCGATCGGCGGGGTAATCAGCCCGACCTCCATGTTGATCGTCAGCACGATCGCGAACCAGTAGGGGTCGAAGCCCGCCTGGGTGACGATCGGGAAGAGCATCGGTGCGGTCATCACGATGACCGCGACCGGCGGCAGGAACATGCCGCAGATCAACAGAAAGACGTTGATGACCAGCATCAGCACCCATCGGTTCACTTCCATGTCGGCGATCGCCGTCGCAACGGTCTGCGTAATGAACAGCGAGGACAGCGCGAAAGCGAAGAGTTCGGCAGCGGCCATGATCATCATGATCATGACGCTCTCCTTCATTGCCGAGCCGAAGATGCCGGCGACGGACCGGAACCGGAACAGGCGGTAAGCGATGATCACAACGAGCAGTGTGAGAAGCGCACCGGCGCCGGCCGCTTCCGACGGCGTGGCAATCCCACCGTAGAGCACATAGAGCGTTCCGGCGATGATCAGCAGGAACGGCAGAATGCGCGGGAGGCCGGCCAGCCGTTCCTTCATCGAAAAGCGGACGAGGCGTGCATCGAATTCATAGCCCTTGCGCTTGCAGTCGATGATCGCCCAGGTCATGAACATGACCGTCAGCAGGAGCCCCGGAACGACGCCTGCCATGAACAGGCGACCGATCGAGGTTTCGGTCGCAATCCCGTAGACGATCAGCGTGACGGACGGGGGAATGAGAATCCCGAGCGTGCCACCGGCGGCGATCGAGCCGCTCGCCACCGAGGTCGGATATCCGCGCTTCAGCATCTCCGGAATGCCCATCTTGCCGATCGCCGCGCAAGTCGCCGGCGAGGAGCCCGTCATGCCGGAAAAGATCGCACAGGCTCCGATATTCGAAAGGATGAGCCCGCCCGGAATGCGGTTCAGCCAGCGGTCGAGCGAAGTATAGAGGTCCGATCCCGCCGGAGACGAGGCGACCGCCGCCCCCATGAGGACGAACATCGGTATGGAGACGTAGGCGAGATTGGCGATGCCGGAGAACATCGTGTCGCCGAGCACGTAGAAGATCGAACCGCCGCTTTGTGCGTAGAGTCCCGCGAAGGCGGCGAGCCCGAGGGCGAATGCGATCGGCATACCGGTCGCCAGCAGCGCAAAAAGGCAGCCGACAATCATCAATCCGGAAACGGTCGGGCTCATCGGATAATCTCCTGGGGGTGAGACGTGGCACCAGGCTTCCGCTCCACTTGGCCATGACCGCCCGTCACAGGTGCGCGCAAGGCAGTCAGAAGTGTTGCGAGTTGCGCGACATATTGCAGGCACAGCATGGTGAAGCTTATCGGCAGGGCGGCAAGCGGCACCCAAAGCGGCGGTGCCCAGACGCTCGAGTGCTTCCAGTTGCCCGCCCACGCGTCGTGGAACTGAATCCAGGTCGCAATGAGCATGATGACGCAGAAGAGGAGACCGAGCAGGCTCGCCACGACCCGCAGCACCGCCCGGGTGCGGTTGCCGACCATCATCTCGACGACGTCGACGCCGACATGGCCGCCCTTCAACAGAACGTAGGGGGCTCCGAGAAACATGGCCGCCGTCGCGGAAAACACGACGAAATCGGTTTGCCAGATCGTCGGCTGACGCAAGAGGTAGCGCATCGCGATCATTTGGCAAATTACGAGCATGGCGGCGATCACCAGTGCCGTTGCAACGATCGCGAGCCCACGCGAAGCATTGCCGACAGCCGTTACATAGGCCTTGAGCATGCGATTATCCTCGAGTTGCGAGCAGCAGCGGAGGGCGCGCGGTCGCGCCCCTCAGCCACCTTTCTCACTTCACGGCAAGGGCCTTTTCGATCAGCTTGTCACCGCCGGGCACGTTGGCGGCGAAGTTCTTGTAGGACGACTTCTTGGCGACCTCGAGCCAGGCGTCGAAGTCGTCCTTCGACATCTGGGCGACTTCGACACCCGCCTTCTTGTAGGTGTCGATCATCACCTGGTCTCCCTTGCGAACCTCCTCGTTGAAATAGGCCTCTGCCTTTTCTCCGGCCGCAAGGATCGCCTTTTGCTGCTCTTCCGTCAGGCCTTCGAAGACGCGCTTCGACATCAGCACCGGCTCGTACATGAACCACAGAGCGTTTTCACCGGGCGCGGTCAGGCACTTGGCCTGTTCGAACAGGCGGTAGGAGACGAAGCTCGCAGACGACGTGTTCGCCGCATCGAGCACTCCGGTCTGCATGCCGGAGTAGATCTCCGAAGACGGCATGGACGCGATCGAGGCGCCTGCTTCCACGAGCATTTCCTCGAAAGCCGGCCCGGCTGCACGGATGACCTGACCCTTGATCGTGTCGGGCGAGGTGATGCAGCTCTTCTTCGACGCGAACGCGCCGGAAAGCCAGGCGTCGGAGATCACGATCGCGCCGGCATCCTCGATGATCTTCTTGATGTCTTTCATGAACTCGGAATCATTGAGCCGCATCGCGCGGTCGAAGTTTCCGACAAGCCCGGGCATCAACGTCGCCGAGAATTCCGGATGACGGCCCGAGGCATAGTCGAGCGGAAACGACGTCATGTCGAGAAGGCCCCGTGTGACGGCGTTCCATTGGTCGTTCGGCTTGTAGAGCGAGGATCCCGGAAAGACCTGGATCTCGAGACCGACATTGGCTGCCGCCACGTCCTTGGCGATCAGCTGGACCATCTCGTCACGGATGTCGCCCTTGCCCCCGGGGAACTGGTGCGAAGCCTTCAGCACGGTTTGGGCATTGGCCGCGGTCACGGCCAGGCTGCCGACGGCGACGACTGCGGATGCCATCAGCGTCCGTAGAAAAATGCTCATCTCTTCCTCCCTGGTATTCCGGCCCTCCCGCCGGTGGTATAAGAATGAAGCTATCTTGCGCACAATGTCAACAATCTTGTATACAAGAAACGAGGCGGCGCATATCTGGGGCGAAATGGGCAGGGAATGAGCGAGAATATCTTCTACAAGCTGCGCGACAGCATCGAGAACGGCATCGTGACAGGCGAGTTCGCGCCGGGAGAGCGCCTTGATGAAACCCAGCTTGCGACCCGCTTCGGGGTTTCCCGCACCCCGATCCGGGAAGCCCTGATGCAACTGAGTGCGATCGGGCTCGTCGAAATCAGGCCGCGGCGAGGCGCCGTCGTGGTCGATCCGGCGCCCCAGCGCGTCTTCGAAATGTTCGAGGTAATGGCGGAGCTCGAGGCCATGGCGGGGGCGCTCGCCGCCCGCCGGCATACCAAGGAAGACAGCGCCGCGCTTCTTGCCGCTCACGAGAAGTGCAAGGAGGCTGCCGCCAGCGAAGACCCCGACCGCTACTACTATGAAAACGAGCGCTTTCACCAGGCGATCTACGCGGCGAGCCACAGCGGCTTCCTGGAGGAGCAATGCACGGCGCTGCATCGCCGTCTTCGTCCCTACCGTCGGCTCCAGCTCAGGGTGCGCAATCGCATGAAGACGTCCTTCAGCGAGCATGGCGAGATCGTCGACGCCATTCTTGCAGGGGACGCAACCGCGGCGCGGGAGCGCCTTCGCAGCCACGTGGCGGTTCAAGGTGACCGTTTCGGTGATCTTGTCGCGAACCTCGCAAATCGAGAACGACGCACCGGACGGCTCGGATAAGAATGCGGCCACGGACTGCCAGGCGCGTTCCGTTTCGCCGTGAGGGTCGAATTGGGTGTTGCTGAGCCAGCCTTTCGGCGCCTGCAACGGCTGTGTCAACGAAGTTGCGTCGCCTTAAGGGGAAATCCGCGCCTGACATGTCAGCCGCGGCGGAACTGCCGTGAGTTCACTCGAAACTAGGAACGATGATGGATGCTGCATAGACCTCTCCGCCGGAAAGCGGCAGCAGGCGGTAGGCCATTTCGGCTTTCAGCTCTTCGTGCCGGACGATCTCGTCGGGGGTCTTGTCGGGCTTGGCGCCCAGCGTGACGAATTCCTCCTTCACGTGGCCCGGCTTGATGACGGCCTCCGCCGTCTTGCCGCGATAACTAAAGCGGAAGACGTAAGGGCCGGGCGGATCGTTGATGACGTGCGTGCCGCCGATCGACTTGTCGACGACAAGCCGACCCTCGGTCAGGGCGCGGGTGACCATTTCCAGCGCGTCGCGCCCGCCCGGGCCGGAAAAGGCGGTGACGATCTCGACCTCGCGCCGCTCCAGCGGCGTGGTCGACAAGAGCGGGAAGGCGGCCTGCATGGCTTTCAGCGCATGCGCGACGCCGCCCGGAAATGCGCCGCCGTGATAGGCGTTGATGCAGTCGAAGGTGAAGCTGATCGGGTGACCGTTGTCGAGGACGGTGATCTCGTTAGACATGGGCAAGGGCCTTCAGATTGGCGACAAAGTGGTCGAGGAAACGCGTCGTCGCCGGCATGAAATGCGATCCGTGGTGGAACATCGGATCGAGCGAGGAGAGGATCATGGTGCCGGGCGTCGACACCTCGTCCTCGTAGAGGATCGGCCTGCTTTCGCCGTCGCGGGCAAGGACGGTCGCGCCCGCCGGGGCGACGAACCAGCCGTGCAGATGCCAGGTGACCTCCTTGTCGCCGATGCCGGCCATCAGCGGATGGGCGGCGGCCGCCTCGGTGACGCGCACGCCGAGATCGGCGGACGGGTCTAGCCACCACCACCAGTTCGTCGGCGTCTCGGTGAAGGCGATCGCCGGCAACCAGAGATCCGACCGGCTCTCGCCGAGCGCAACGACCGTGCCGCCGGCCTGAAGATGGCGGGCGACCACGTCCTTCTGGGCGATCATGCGCTGTGCCGGCGTGCGGCACGGAACCCAGAGAATGTCGTCCGGCCGCAGCACGTCGCCAAGCTGTTCCGGCGTGCAGATCACGTCGAAAGCTGCGGTATAGCGCGGACCTTCGAGGCTGCGGATATTGTAGTAGGTGCCGGAGGAGGGGGCGACGATCCGCCGGCCGGTGCGGGTCGAGGTGTGAAGGCCGCGATAGGTTTCGGGCTCGGAAAGCGGCGGCACCTCAGCCCGTCTAGCCAGGTTTGCCGGCCGGGGATCGAAGCACGGGCCGCCATTGGCCCAGGCGAGGATGCGGGCCGAAAGCTCCGGCGCCAGACCCCATTCGAGCCCCATCCCGGCGAGGTCGTTGCCGGAATGAGAGAAGATCCGTCCGCCCTTCGGCCGCGCCCAGACCCAGTCGACCGGCACCATCGCGGCCCCCAGGCCGTTGACGGCCACCGCGCCTTCGGGCAGCGGATTGCAGCCGCGGCCGTAGAAGCCGGCGACGCCCTTGTTGGTCTCCAGCTTCTTCAGATCGATGCCGTCATAGATCGGATGCGGATTGATCGCCGAAAGGTCGAAGTCCGGGCGTTTCGGCTCAGCGATCGGCCGGTATTGCGCCATGCCGTCGACAAGCGGGCGCACCATGTGGCCGTTGAAGAACCAGCGCCCGCCGCGGTCGAGAAAGGCCTCGAGCGCCGGCTTGAGCGCGAGCATGGCGTCCTGGTCGAGCTGCTGGCCGGTGATCAGGCCGGTATGCGCCGAAAGGATGTCCGGCGTCAGGTCGGCCTGCTCGACGATGACGGCTTCGCCGCGCTGGGCGGCCTCGATGATGCCCGGCGACGGTTTGCCATAGGCGCATTTCAGATAGATCGTGCTCATGCTGCCTCAATTCCGGCAAAGGCGGGCAGGATCGCCCGCCTTGTCTCGCCCGTGGATCCCTGGACTTTCACCCAGCGCATCGCCACGCCATAGAGCTCGGAAAGCTTGTCCGGCTCGATCATGTCCGAGACCGGACCGTGGATCTCGCCGCCGCCCGGCATCATCAAGAGGACGTCGTCGGCGGCCGCCAGTGCGTGATTGGAGTCGTGGGTGGTGAAGATGATGGCGAAGTCGCGCCGGAGCCTCAGCGTATCGAGAAGCTCCAGCGTCTTCGCCTGGTTGCCGAGGTCGAGCGCCGAGGTCGGCTCGTCGAACACCAGAACCGGCGAGCCGGTGGCAAGCGCCCGGGCGATCAGCACCATCTGCCGCTGGCCGCCGGACATGCGGTCGTAGCGAAGGTTCGCAAGGCCGCAGGCGCCGACCTGCACGAGGGCAGCCTCCGCCGCCTCGCGGTCGGCGGCAGACGGCTGGCCGAACAGGCCGAGCTGCACGGCACGGCCCATGATGACGACGTCGAGACCGGAAAGCTTGGCCTGCGAGGCGCCGTGCTGCGGCACGTAGCCGGCGACTTTCGGCGCATGGCGGGTGCCCGATGCCAGCGGCTGGAAGCCGAGCAGCGCGCGCAAAAGCGTTGTCTTGCCGCGGCCGTTCGGCCCGAGGATGGCCATGGAGCGGCCGACGGGTACGGAAAAGCTGATATCCTTGAACAGCGTCCGCGCACCGAACGCGACGGATGCCTTGTCGAGGCCGATCATGGGCGGTTCGCCTCCTTGAAATGCTTGCGCAAGAGCACGCCGAAGACCGGGGCGCCGATCAGCGCGGTGAGCACACCGAGCGGGATTTCCGCCGCCGTCAGCGTGCGCGCCAGCGTGTCGACGAAGGTGAGATAGGCGGCCCCGATGATCGCCGAGGCCGGGATCAGCGCGCGATGATCCTCGCCGACGAGGATGCGGGCGGCATGCGGCACGACGAGGCCGATCCAGCCGACAATGCCGGCAACGGCGACCGAGGTGCCGGTCATCAGCGAGATCGCGATGAAGACATACCAGCGCTCGCGGTCGGGATTGACGCCCAGCGACCGCGCCTCGCTGTCGTCGAGCGCGAGCAGGTTCAGCCGGTAGCGCAGCGCAAAGACGATGATGAGCCCGATCGCCATGCCTGGGATGGCGAGTCCGAGTCTGGCCCAGGTGGCGGTGGCAAACGAACCCATCAGCCAGTAGACGATGGCCGGCAGCGAGGTGTTCGGGTCGGCGATGAACTGGATGATCGAGACCAGCGCCCCGAACAGCGCGCCGATCACCATGCCCGACAAGATGACGGTGATGACTTCGGTGCGCCCGTTGATGCGGGCAAGCGCGCCGACGAGGATGAGCGCCGACAGGCCGAAGACGAAGGCGAACCCCAGCAGCACCATGCCGGAATAGCCGAACAGCAGCGCCAGCGCGCCGCCGAAGGCCGCGCCCTGACTGATGCCGAGCACCTGCGGCGAGACCAGCGGATTGCGGAACACGCCCTGCAGCGCCGCGCCCCCGACGGCGAGTGCGGCCCCGGAGAGCGCGGCGAGCAGGACGCGCGGCAGGCGCACCAAAAGCACGATACGCTCGTCCATCTGGGTGGGGGCGAGGCCGGGGTTCAGCGCCCCGGCCATCAGGATGTCGATGATGCGCGGCACGCTGACGGAAAACCGGCCGGCGCCGACGGCAAACAGCATCGAGGCAACAAGGGCAATGAGAAGGGCGCCGAACACGCCGATCCGCAGCACCGAGACGCCGCGCCGGACCGGCTCCGCCACGACCGCGCTCATCACTGGGCCTTGAACTGGGCGTAGTTGGTGGCGTCGCCCTGCATGTCGGTCCACAGGATACCGTCGATGTCGGCATCGCCGAGGTCATAGTTGTAGAGCGTCTTGTAGGCGGTCTTCATCTCGGCGCGCAGGTCGTAAGCGAAGACGTCGGGGTGCAGCAGGTTGGCGAGCCACATCCAGGTGAGCGGGCTTTCCTGGCTCGGCGGGTCCCAGCGATAGCCGCCGAGCGGCATCTTGTAGACTCGTCTGTCCTGCGCGGCCTTGTTCAGCGACAGGATCGGATCGTTGTAGATCCGGTCGATGCCGAGCTTGGCTTCGAAGCTGTTCAGGAGGATGACGTCCGGGTTCCATTCGGCGATCTGCTCGGGGCTGATCGTCGTGCCGTTGCCTTCGACGGAGGCCGAGGCGTTCACGCCGCCGACGAGATCGATGTACCAGGCATTATAGTTGCCCTTGTTGCCGGAGGCGGTGAGGTTATCGAGCGCGCGGCCGAGATAGAGCACCTTCGGGCGCTTGTCGGCCGGAATGGCCTTGGCCTTTTCGGCGAGTTCCTTGGCGACCGTATCGCGCCAGCCGTTGATCGCGACGGCCCGCTCCGGCTTGCCCATCGCGGTTGCGACCATCTCGTGATAGGTGCGGGTCTTCTCTTCGGTGCCGTAGGAAATCAGCGCGACGTTGAGCCCGGCATTGCTGATCGAGTCGACGAGATCGGCGCCGTAATCGGCCCACTGGATCACCAGTTCCGGATTGGTGGCGGCAAGTTCCTCGACATTCGGGATGAAGTTCGGCGCGGTGATGTCGGAGGGGATGTCCTTGGCCTCGGGGAAGATCTTGCCGAGCACACCCTCGACGATCGCCGACTTGGCGGTCGGGTTCATTCCCACCAGCTTCGACGTGCCGCCGTCCATGGCGACGATGGTCGAGGCCATCGGGATCGGGATCGAGGCGATGCGTTCGGCGGGCTTTTCCAGCGTCACGGTGCGGCCGGCCTGGTCGATAATGGTGACGGGATCGGCAAGAGTCGGGCCGGCAAGGACGATGACAGTTGCCAGGCTAAGGGAGATATGACGGGCGGGCATCGGGAGCCTTTCATAAAGTGGACAATATGACTCATAATTTTATGCGCCAATTCACAAACATGATTACAAAGTCAAGAAAAAGATTCTGCGAGTAGCTGATGGCCTTGCGCTTCCTGCGACCTTGGGCCGAGGCAGGCCGCATACCAAGTCTCGACGACGTGAACGCATTGCGCCGGACGACTTTGGTTTTCGGCTGGGAGAGAACCCACGAGGAACTTGTAGCGGATGAAGCGCCTGAGACCCAACCGAAGCCTTTCGCCTGAACCGGCCGCTGGATCCGTATTCGCGAAAAGGAGAGGTGCATGCAGGTCCGGTGACGATCGCCTGCAAGCGTCACGAACCGGTTTCAGGTCAGCGCCGGGATATGCCGGAAAATTAAGCCGGGGAAATCCGCACCCGATGCTTGCAACAGCATCCGCCAGATCATCAATTTGGGGGATGACCACCAACAAAACATCCGCGCCGACGTCCGCTCCGCGAATTGCCGGGATGTCGGTTGCTGCCGGGATTCAGGGTCTGTCTCTGGCGGACCTGCTCAAGCTCGCGGAAGGCCGGAGTGCCGCCGGACAAGGCGCAGAGGCGGCCGAGATCTACAAGGTCTGGATTGCCTTCAACGAAGGCCACCCCTTCCTTCATCTCGTCTATTTCAACTATTCGGTGACCCTGCGCCAACTGGGCGATATCGCGGGGTCAATCCATGCCCTGCGCGCCTGCCTGAAAATCGACCCGCAGTTCGGGCCGGCCCATGTCAATCTGGGCCGCGCATTCGAAGATGCCGGCGCTGCCGCGCAGGCCATACAGCAGTGGCGAACCTTCGCGGAGATGACGGCCGACAGCACGGCCGACCGGCTCGCACATCGCCTCATGGCGCTTCAGCATATCGGCCGGGTCATGGAAAATGCAGGCCTGCTGGACGAGGCCGAAACCGCCTTGTGGCAGGCCATCGAGCTGCGCCCCGACAAGACGGAGGCCGGCCAGCACTGGAGCGCGCTCAGGCAGCGTCAGTGCAAGTGGCCGATACTGGTGTCGTCCGACCATGTCTCGACGCGACAGCTGCTCGACGCGATGTCGCCTTTGGCGCTTGCATGTTATTCGGACGATCCGCTGTTCCAGCTCGCCAAGGCCTATCGTTACAACAAGTCCTTCGTCGGGCGTCCCGACGTCGGCGGGTTCGCGCGCAGCAGTCTCAAGCGCAAGTCGGGAACCGGTCAGCGGCTTCGAGTCGGCTATGTCTCGTCGGACCTGCGCGATCACGCCGTCGGTTTTGCGCTTCGTGAGGTCCTGGAGCTGCACGACAAGGAAAGCGTTGAGATCTACGCCTATTATAGCGGTGAGCCGGCCGGCGACGATGCGACGCAAGCGAGAATGAAGGCAGCGGTGGACTGCTGGCGCGACATCGCGGCGGTCAGCGACATGGAGGCTGCGCGCCAGATCGCGGCGGACGAGATCGACGTCCTCGTTGATGTCAACGGCTACACGAGAAGCGCCAGAACCCGAATCTTCGCCTACCGTCCCGCGCCGGTCATCGTCAATTTCTGCGGCTATCCGGGTTCGATGGGCAGCCCCTTCCATCAGTACATGATTACGGACGATCACATCGTCCCTCCTGAAAACGAAATCTACTATTCGGAAAAAGTACTGCGGATTGCATGCAGTCAGCCGCTGGACCGCAGGCGCCTCATTGCCGAAAAACCGAGCCGCGCGGACGCGGGACTTCCCGAGGAGGCTTTCGTCTTCGCCTGCTTCAACGGGATGCAAAAGGTGACCGAAGTCACGTTCGCCCAGTGGATGAGGATCCTCGCTGCGACGCCCGGCAGCGTGCTCTGGCTGCTCAGCGGCGATGACAGTACCGATCAGCGCCTGCGCAATGCGGTCGAAGGCGCCGGTGTGGCGCCGGAAAGGCTGATCTTCGCGCCGAAGGCACCGAACGCGAAGCATCTCGCGCGCATTGCCGTGGCTGATCTCTTTCTCGACACGTTCCCGTATGGCGCGCACTCGACGGCGGCTGACGCGCTGACGGTCGGCCTGCCCGTGCTCACCTTTCCCGGTAAGAGCTTTGCCGCCCGCTTCTGCCACAGCATCGTTGCCGCTGCGGGTGTGCAGGAGACCATCTGCACCGATCCGGAGCACTACGTCGAAACGGCAATCGCCCTCGCAAGGGAGCGGGGCCGGCTCGCCGGGATCAGACAGGCCCTGGCGGAGGCGCGGGAAACCAGCGTGTTGCGCGATATTCCCGCCCTTGCCCGGCGGCTCGAGGAGCTCTTCTGGCAGATGCAGGAGGAATGCGAGCGCGGCGAGACACCCGTGCCGGACCTGCGCAATCTCGACATCTACTATGAGATCGGGAGTGAACTCGCTCAGGAGAACGCCGTATTCTGCGAGGATGCCGTCTATCGCCGTCGCTATATCGAAAAGCTCGCCGAATGGCACGATTTCTCACCTCTCCAACACGATAGCCGCCTGTGGACGGAAGCGATCGCGCGAAGGCATTCGCGGGGTCAGGTATGAGCGGGGCGAACCGGTTCCTGCAGCGCCGCATCGAAAAGATCGCCGTCGTCGGCACCGGTCTTTCGGGGGCGGTCATCGGGCGTGAGCTCGCAGAAGCTGGCCACGAAGTCGACATCTTCGACACGCGCGCCCACATTGCCGGCAATTGCCATACCGAGCGCGATCGGGAAACCGGTGTGATGGTCCACGTCTACGGACCGCATATCTTTCACACCGACGATCGCGAGGTCTGGGATTACGTCAACCGCTTCCAGACGTTCAGGTCGTACAAGAACCGGGTCAAGACGACGGTGAAGGGGCAGGTTTATTCCCTGCCGATCAATCTCCATACGATCAATCAGTTTTTCGGCAAGGCGTTCAGGCCTGACGAGGCGCGAGCCTTCATCGCAGAACTCGCAGACGGGAGCATATCGAACCCGACGACCTTCGAGGAGCAGGCGCTCCGTTTCGTGGGCAGGGAACTCTACGAGGCGTTCCTCAAGGGCTATACGCAGAAGCAATGGGGGTGCTCGCCCGCGGAACTGCCGTCCTCCATCCTGAAGCGGCTTCCCGTGCGGTTCAATTACGACGACAACTACTTCTTCCATAGATACCAAGGCATGCCGCAACACGGCTATACCGACATGGTCAGCCGGATTCTCGATCACGCGAACATCACGATCCATCTCGAGACACACTTTCGTCGCGGTCAGCAGACCGACTTCGATCATGTGTTCTATTCCGGCCCGCTGGATGGCTATTTCGATTACGAATGCGGACGCCTCGGCTACCGCACGCTGGATTTCGAACGCTTCACCTATGAAGGCGACTACCAGGGCTGTGCCGTCATGAACTACGCCGACGTGTCGGTGCCCTATACGCGGGTGACGGAACACAAGCATTTCTCGCCGTGGGAGGACCGTACCGGGTCCGTCTGCTACCGCGAATTTTCGCGTGCCTGTGGCGCGGATGATATTCCCTACTATCCGATTCGCCTGGTGGATGACGCGGAGCAGCTCGCCCACTACGCTGCGCGCGCTGTCGAGGAGCCTTCCGTCACCTTTGTCGGGCGGCTCGGAACCTACCGCTATCTGGATATGGACGTGACGGTTCGCGAGGCGCTGGATACCGCACGGCGCTATCTTTCTGCGCGCGCCGGAGGGGACCGGATGCCGGCGTTCCTGCATCCACCGATAGAACCGCGGGAGCTCGCTCGAGAATACGCGGATCTTCCTCGTCCAGGACTGGAAAACCTGCGCGCATCCCTGTGATCGTCGACGCGGTGCTTGCTGACGGCTCCGGCGAGACATCTTCCGGAAAATCACTGTCCACGACCGAAACCATCAGGTTCGGGCAAGCCAGGTGGACGAATAAAGTATCTTGCTAAGTGGTAGATCCGCGTGAACGACTGCAATCTGGGCGCGTGACCCGGCGACTGACAAACGCCGCCGGAGCTGGCGCCCGGGGCTCTCTCGGGGGCGATTGCACACGTTCCCCGACGCTGCTGTCAAAGTGGATTGTTACAGACGCCGGGCAATATCAGGGGGCCTTCACGCATGACCTCGACAATACCTTCGCTGAGCACGAGCCAGATCAGGTCTCTCTCGACGGCCGAGGTCAAGGCCTGGACCACTGAAGACGTGGGATTGCTGTCCACCCAGCAGATCAACGTGCTGTCGGCGGCACAAGTGGCAGCCCTGGATGCCGAGGACGTCGATGTCCTCAATGCAAGGCAATTGAATGCAATTTCCGTGAGCGCAGTCGTTGGTCTTACGCTGGATCAATTGGCCGTTCTGGATCAGCTCGATATCAAAAGCCTGAGTTCCGGTCAGGTTGCCGCTCTCACCGGCGCGCAGATCGGTGCACTGACGAGCATACAGGCGGAGGCCTTGACCTCGTCTCAGGTCGGCGCCCTCAGCGCATTGCAGCTTTCGATGTTGGGCCCCGACGACATCGCGACATTCTCCCTTGCCGACTTCACGGCAATCACCGGCAGGGCCATCTCGGGTCTGACGACGGACACCCTTGCCGCACTCTCCGCTGACCAGATTGCTGCCTTGAACACGGGTGCCGTGGCTGGTCTGACGACCGCGCAGCTTGCAACCTTGTCGACCGGGCAGGCAGAGGCGTTGACCGTCCCGCAGGTCAGGGCTCTGAGTGCGGCGCAACTCTCCGCCCTGGGGGCGCAGCGGGTCGCGACATTCTCGACCTCAGAGATCGCCGCGATCACGAACAAGACCGTCGGCGGTCTGACGCCGGCCATCCTCGCAGCACTCTCTACCGACCAGATTGCCGCCTTGAGCACGAGCGCGATCGGAGGGCTGATGACCGGCCAGGTCGCCGCCCTGTCGACCGAACAGGCCGCGGCGCTTTCCGTCACGCAGATCAGGGCGTTGCTCTCGAAGCAAGTCTCGGTCCTGACAACGCAAGCCCTTGCGGCACTCTCCACCGACCAGCTCGCCGCCTTGAGCACAGGTGCCGTGGTCGGCCTGACGACTGCGCAGCTCGCAGCCTTGTCGACCGGGCAAGCCGAGGCGCTGTCCGCTGCACAGATCAGGGCGCTAAGCGCGGCGCAGCTCTCCGCCCTGGGCGCGCAGCGGGTCGCGACATTCTCCACGGGAGAGATCGCTGCGATCACCAACAAGGCAGTTGGAGGTCTGACGCCGACCATTCTCGCGGCATTGTCCACCGATCAGATAGCTGCCTTGAATACGAGCGCGGTTGGAGGTCTGGCGACCAGCCAGGTCGCCGCCTTGTCGGCCGAGCAGGCCGCGGCACTTTCCATCGCGCAGATCAGAGCGTTGCTGTCGAAACAAGTCTCGGCCCTGACGACCAATGCCCTCGGGGCACTGTCGAGCGACCAGATTGCGGCATTGACCACGACCGCCCTGGCGGGCCTCACGACCAGCCAGGCCGCCGCCTTGTCGAGCGCGCAGGCCGAGGCGCTGAACGTCATGCAGGTCCGGGCGTTGAGCGCGGCCCAGCTCACGGCGCTCGGGGTACAAGGGCTCGCGACATTCTCGACGGCGGACATGGCGGCGATCTCCAGCAAGGCGCTCGGTGGCTTGACGACAGGTGTCCTCGCGTCGCTCTCCACCGGGCAGATCGCCGCCTTGAGCACGGGCGCGATCGGGGGGCTGACGACCGCCCAGATCGACGCGATGAGCACCGCACAAATGGCGGCCCTGAACGCTAGACAGGTTGCCGTCCTGAGCTCCACGCAGCTTGCAGCTCTCGGAGCTGACGATATAGCGACGTTCTCGACCGACGAGATCGCCGCGATCACCAACAAGGCCATCGGAAGCCTGACGACGGGAATCCTCGCGGCGCTTTCCACCGAGCAGATCGCAGCCTTGAGTACGAGTGCGATCGCGGGACTGACGACCGGCCAGCTTGAGGCGTTGAGCACAGGCCAGATCGCCGCTTTGGGTACCAAGCAGGTGGCAGCGCTGACCTCGACCCAGATTGCTGCCCTGCAGACCGACAGCGTCGCGGCATTTTCTTCAGCACAGATGGCCGCTTTGAGTGTCAGTGCCGTTTCCGGCCTCAGCATCGCCCAGATCGAAGCCCTGTCGACAGGGCAGGTCGCCGCCTTGTCCCCGACGCAGCTTCGCATTCTCAGTTCCGACCAGCTTGCTGCGCTGACCGCGGACGACCTGGCAACTTTCTCGCCTGATGACATTGCCGCGATTAGCTCGGCGGCCATTGCCGGCCTGTCCACGAGTGCGATTGCCGCGCTCTCCACCGATCAGATCGCTGCCTTGAGCGCCAGGTCCGTGAGGGGTCTGACGGCCGAACAGATCGAGGCTTTCAGTACCGCTCAAGCCGAGGCACTGTCTGCCACCCAGGTCGGGGTTCTGACGTCGACGCAGCTCGCGGCCTTGGGGGCGGAAGGCATAGCGACATTCTCGACCGCTGAGATCGCGGCGCTCGGCGCGAGTGCCGTTTCCGGCCTTTCCACGAACGCCGTCGCGGCGCTCTCCGCCGCTCAGATCGGCGCTTTGAGCACCGGCGCGATCGCAGGCCTTACGACCGCCCAGATCGCCGCCTTGAGCACCGGCCAGATCGCTGCTTTGGGGACGACCCAGATCGCGGCCTTGAATGCGCCTCAGGTGGGTGCCTTGGGTACCGAAGGCCTCGGGGCACTGTCGACCGACCAGATGGCGGCCCTTGCCACGAACGGCATCAGGGGCCTGACCACTGCCCAGATCGACGCCCTCAGCCTTGGCCAGATCGCTGCTCTCAGCACCAAGCAGGTCGTCGGATTGAGCGCCGCCCAGATTGGCGCTCTCGGCACTGACGGCGTTGTAGCCCTATCGACCGACCAGATCGCCGCCCTGAGCGCAGCCGGAATTTCGGGCTTGTCGACGAGACAGGTCGTTGCACTCAGCGGCAGCCAGGTCGAAGCGCTGACTCCCGCCCAGGTCGCCGCTTTGAGCTCCGCACAGCTCGCCGTCCTGGATACGGCCGACATCGCGACATTCTCGACCAGCGATATCGCAGCGCTTGCGCCGGATGCCATCTCCGGCCTCTCCGCGGCCGTCGTCGCCTCTCTTTCGACCGCGCAGATCGCGGCCTTGAGCGCGTCCGGCACATCGGGTCTGGCGACCGCCCAGATCGCGGCCCTGACTTCGGGGCAGATCGCGACGTTGAACACCAGGCAGATCGCAGCGCTGACCTCCGGGCAGGTCGCCGCCCTGGGCACGGCGAACATGGCCGCCCTGTCAACCGGCCAGATTGCCGCCTTGAGCACGGCCGGCATATCGGGCCTGTCCACCGGCCAGCTCGCGGCGATGAGCACCGATCGCATCGGCGCTCTCACCCCGGCGCAGGTCGCCGCGCTCAGCTCCGCGCAGCTCGCCGTCCTCGAGGCGGACGATATCGCCGCGTTCTCGACCAGAGACATGGCCGCCATCGGCTCGAACGCGATGTCGGGTCTTTCCACGACCGTCGTGGCAGCGCTCTCGACCGCCCAGATCGCCGCTCTGAGCACGGCAGGAATCTCGGGGCTTTCGACGAGCCAGATTATGGCGCTCGGCAGCAGCCAGTTGGCGGCGTTGACCCCGATCCAGGTTCTAGCGCTCAGCTCCGCGCAACTCGCCGTCCTTGATGCGGACGACATCGCCGCGTTCTCGACCAAGGACATCGCGACGATCGCTCCGGCTGCCATATCGGGCCTTTCTGCAAGCATGATCGCGGCACTCTCGACGAGCCAGATTGCGGCGCTCAGCACGGCCGGCATTTCGAGCCTCTCCACCGCGCAGATCGCAGGGCTGACGACGAGCCAGATCGAGGCCCTTACCACCGACCAGATCGCGGCGCTGAATTCCAGGCAGGTTGCCGCTCTGGGGACAGGAGGCATTGCGAGCCTCTCGACTGACCAGATTGCCGCCCTGAAGCCAGGCGGTATTGCTGGTCTCTCGACCGACCAGGTCGCGGCGCTCAGCCTCGCCCAGGTCGAGGTTCTGGGGCCCTCCCAGATTGCGGCGCTGAGTTCGGCGCAGATTGCGGTCCTGAGCACAGATGACCTCGGGGCATTTTCGACCGCCGACATCGCTGCGATCACCTCGAGCGCCATTGCAGGGTTGTCTGCGGGCACGTTGGCGGCACTTTCGACCGGCCAGATCGCAGCGCTCAGCGCCGCCGGTGTGACCGGCCTTTCGACCGGCCAGATCGCCGGATTGAGCGCGGACCAGATCAAGGTCCTGACGGCTGCCCAGATTGCCGCGCTGAGTTCGAAGCAGATTGCCGCCCTCGGCACCGACGGCATAGCGTCGTTGTCGACGGCTCAGGTCGCCGCGTTGAATACAAACGGTATTGCAGGTCTCTCAACCGGTCAGATCGCGGCCCTGAGCCTCGGACAGGTCGAGGCTCTCGGCTCCAGCCAGATCGCCGCTCTCAGCTCTGCGCAGCTTGCGGCCTTTGGCGCGGACGACATCGCCGCGTTCACCACGACAGATATGGCGGCGATCGGCTCGAATGCGATACCGGGCCTCTCCACCGGCGCGATCGCGGCACTCTCGACGGCGCAGATTGCGGCACTCAGCGCCGCCGGCATATCAGGCCTTTCCAGTGAACAGATTGCCGGTTTGAGCAGAGACCAGATCGAGGCTCTGACGACGGCCCAGATTTCGGCACTGAATTCGAAGCAGGTCGCCGCTCTCGGCGTCGACGGCATAGCGGCCTTGTCGACCGCCCAGATCGCCGCCGTGACTACAAGCGGTGTCGCGGGCTTGTCGAGTGGTCAGATCGCGGCACTCAGCAACGAACAGGTAACGGCGCTCGGTCCCGTCCAGATCGCGGCGATGAGCTCGGCGCAGATCGCCTCCCTGGGCACGGATGATCTTGCGGGGTTCTCGACCGCAGATATTGCCGCAATCAGCTCGAGAGCCATGTCCGGCCTGTCCACGAGCATGATTGCCGCGCTCTCCACGAGCCAGATTGCGGCTCTCAGCGCGGCCGGCGTGCCGGGCTTGTCAACCGATCAGATCGCTGCCCTCAGTATCGACCAGATCGAGGCACTGGGTCCCGCCCAGATTGCGGCATTGAGCTCGGCCCAGATTGCGGTCCTCAGCACGGCGGAGCTCGAGACATTCTCGACCGCCGATATCGCGGCGATCGGAGCGAGCGCGATATCGGGCCTGTCCACGGGCACGGTCGCCGCGCTTTCGACGGATCAGATCGCTGCGCTCGGCACAGCCGGCATATCGGGTCTGACGAGTGGCCAGGTCGTGGCACTCGGCATCGGCCAGATCGAGGCGCTTCGTCCGGCCCAGGTCGCCGCGCTGACGTCGACGCAGGTTTCCGCTCTTGGCGCGGATGGCGTCGCAGCGTTCTCGACCGCGCAGATCGCCGCCCTGAGCACGAGCGGTATCGCCGGCTTGAGCGGCGCGCAGCTCGGAGCCTTCAATGTCGAGCAGCTTGAAACGCTCTCCACCAGCCAAATTGCCGCGTTGACTGCGGACGGGATCGCGGGACTGACCACGGAATCTCTGGGAATCCTCTCCATCGGGAAACTCGCCGCAATCAGTTCGTCCGCCATCAAAGGCCTGTCGACGGAGTTCGTTGCGGCTCTTTCCACCGCGGATATCGCTGCGCTCGGCACCTCCGCCATCGCGGGGCTGAGCAGCGCCCAGGTCAACGCCCTCAGCCCCGAGCAGATCGATGCGTTTTCGACGGGGCAGATTGCCGCTCTCAGTGCAGACGGGCTCGCCGGCCTGACCGTCGATGATCTTGCGACGTTCTCGACGGCCGAACTCGCCGCGATCAGCACGTCCGCCATCAGGGGCCTGTCGACGGCCTTCATCGCCGCTCTGTCCACCTCCGAGATCCATGCATTGACGACCGGCCAGATCGGGGCGCTGAGCTACAATCAGGTGGTCGCGATGCGTACCGAGCAGGTTGTAGCATTGTCGACGGCGCAGATCGGTGCATTGAATGCCGTGCAAGCCGCGGCGCTGGGAGCCGACGACGTGGCAGGCCTCTCGACCGCCCAGATCGTCGCGCTCAGCCCCGGCGCGGTGCCGGGACTGACGACCGGCGTCATCGCCGCGTTGACGACCGCACAAGCCGAAGCGCTGACGCCCAGCCAGGTGAACGCCCTGACGGCTGCGCAAGTGAACGCCCTGACGTCCGAAGGACTGGCAACCTTCTCGACCGATGATGTCGAGTCGTTCAGCTCAACCGGCATCGCCGGCTTGTCCACCGAAGACATCACGAACTTGTCCAGTGAACAGCTGGACGCGTTGATGGGCTCGCAGATGGGGGCGCTGAACCCGGATCAGATCGCGGCGGTCATCTCGGCATACCTTTCGGCATAAGGGAAAAGTGGTCGCCGCGACAGAGTTTCTTTTGGGTGAGCGTCGCGTTGAGAGCGGCGGGATCAGGATGGCGACCTGAACGGCGGGGGCGGCGAGGCAAGTCTGCAGGCGGCGATCACGGCAGGTGACGCGGGATGATCTCGCTTGCGACCTTGGACGTCTCCTTGATCTTGCTCATCACCACGGTCGAGTCCGTCTTGCCGATGAAGCCCAGCTGGATCATGCCTTCCTGAAGAAAATCGAAATGGCTCCTCATGTCGGCGGCCACGACCTTCAGCGTGTAGTCGTGTGCGCCGGTTCCCACATAGCATTCGAGCACCTGTGGTGAATTTCGCACGAATTCCGCAAAGGCCGCCGTCGTTTCCGGTGTATGTCGGTCAAGGCTCACATTGACCAGGATCGTCTCGCGCAGACCCAGCTTTTCCGCGTCGACCGTGACCCGGAAACCGCTGATCACACCCGCATCCTCCATCGCCCGAATGCGGCGCCAGACCGACGACGGCGAGCTGTAGACCCGTTTGGCAATTTCCTGACTTGAGAGGCGGGCGTCGTCCTGCAGAACATCGAGGATCTTTCGGTCGAGTTCCAGAAGTTCGAATATCTCATCCATGAATACGCCAAATCCTGACACATACGTTTCATTAATGTCCAAATAAGTACTAAAATCTGGTCGGATTTGTCAAATTAGCGGGGATAGGCTCTTCACAATCCAGGAGGAGTCCCATGAACGTCGCCAGCCCACAACCGATATCCAGCGAAATCAACAAGGACTACCAGCTGGATGATTGCTTCGACGGAGAGCACGTCTTCCTGACCGGAACCCAGGCGCTGGTTCGGTTACCGCTCGAGCAGGCTCGGCTCGACAGGGCTGCCGGTCTGAATACCGCCGGCTTCATTACCGGCTACCGCGGTTCGCCTTTGGCCGCTTACGACAGTGCGCTGATGTCCGCGCGCGCGAGGCTGAAGGAGGCCGGGGTCACCTTCAGGCCGGCCGTCAACGAAGACCTGGCCGCGACTGCCCTTTTCGGCACCCAGGAAGTCTCCACCGACCCTCTGCGGACCACCGACGGCGTCTTCGGCATCTGGTACGGCAAGGGGCCGGGCGTCGACAGGGCGGGGGATGCGCTGAAGCACGGAAACGCCTTCGGAGCATCCGCGAAGGGCGGTGTCCTCGTCCTTGCCGGCGATGACCACGGCTGTGTTTCCTCCAGCATGCCCCACCAATCCGACAATGCGCTTGCGAGCTTCATGATGCCGGTCATTCACCCGGCGACCGTCGATGATTACATCCCTTTCGGCCTTTTCGGCCTCGCAGCCTCGCGTTTCTCCGGCGCCTGGGTCGGCATGAAGACGATCTCCGAGGTGCTGGAAAGCGGGGCGACGGTGACCGTCGATCGCGACATCGTCTTCAATACGCCGACGGATTTCCCGTATCCGCCCGGCGGGCTCAATTATGATCCGACGAAGAACTTCGGTCCGGCCATGGAGCAACGCATGCTCGAGCGCCTGGACGCCTTCCGGGCATTCGCCAGAGCCAACCCGATCGACCGCCATGCCTTCGGCACGGAGGAGCTGGAGCTCGCCGTCATCGCGGTCGGTAAGGCCTTTCTCGACACGATGGATGCGCTCACAAGGCTCGGCATTTCCGAGGTCAGTGCCAGACGTCTGGGACTTGGCGTCTACAAGGTCGGGTTGGCCTGGCCGATAGAACCTGCGGGCCTCTCGGCCTTCCTGGTGAAGGCCAAGAAGGTTCTGGTCGTGGAGGAAAAGCGCGACTTCGTGGAAAGCCAGCTGCGCGCTCTGGTGCTGGGCCGGGAAAGGCCGCTGCAGATGATGGGAAAGCGGGATGCATCGGGCGGTCCGCTTTTGCCGGAAGCCGGAGAGCTCCGTCCCACCTTGGTGGCGGAGGCGCTGACGAAGGCCTTCGGACTCGATTCCCTGGTTTCCAGCGTGGCGGGTACCCGAACGGCGGTGGTGAAATTGCCGGAATTTCTCGTCGGGAAGCGGACGCCGTTCTTCTGTTCCGGCTGTCCGCACAACCGGTCGACCAAGCTCCCGGAGGGTGCGGAGGCATTTGCGGGGATCGGCTGCCACTTCATGGCGAGCTGGATGCCGCGCAACACGACCGGACTCGTGCAGATGGGCGGCGAGGGCGTGAACTGGATCGGCCGCAGTCTCTATACCGGTCGCAAGCACATGTTCCAGAACCTCGGGGACGGAACTTATTTTCATTCCGGCCTTCTGGCGATCCGCGCGGCAGTCGCGGCCAATGTCAACATCACCTACAAGATCCTCTACAACGATGCGGTCGCCATGACCGGGGGGCAACCGATCGACGGTAGCCTCAGGGTCGAGGACATCGTCACACAGCTGCGCGGCGAGGGCATTCGCCGCATCGCCGTGGTGTCCGAAAATCCGTCCCGCTTCGGAACGGCGTTCAGAGGCATGTCGGGCGTCACGCTCAGTCCGGGCGATGCACTGATGACCATCCAGAACGAACTGCAAGTGATCGAAGGCGTCACCGCCATCATCTACGACCAGGGCTGTGCGGCCGAGAAGCGTCGCAAGCGAAAGCGCAAGATGATTGCCGATCCGGGCAAGCGTGTTTTCATCAACGAAGCGGTGTGCGAGGGATGCGGCGACTGTTCGGCCAAGTCGAACTGCGTTTCGATCGTACCGGTCAAGACGGCCTGGGGCGCCAAACGGCAGATCGACCAGTCTTCCTGCAACAAGGATTTCTCCTGCGCCGACGGCTTCTGTCCCAGCTTCGTGACGATCTACGGCGAGGAGCGGAAGAGCGGAGGCGATGACGAGCGTCGGAAGACCTTGCTTGCACGGGCGAGGCTGCTGCCTGTTCCGGCCGTTCCCGAGACCGGCGAGATCCTGGTCGCCGGCATCGGCGGCACCGGGGTCGTGACGATCGGCGCCGTGCTCGCCATGGCGGCCCATCTGGAGGGCAAAGGCAGCACCGTCCTCGATTTCATGGGATTCGCCCAAAAAGGCGGCGCGGTGGTCAGCCATCTCAAGGTGGTTGGCAAACGCATGCAAAACCATCCAGCGAGGATCGAGCAGGGCAGAGCCGGCGCCCTGATCGCCTGCGACGTCGTCGTCGCGACCATGCCCGAGACATTTGCCGCACTCTCGCCCGACCGCACATGCGCGGTCGCCAATACGGATGTGGCTCCGACGGGTGATTTCGCCAGCCGCGGGATGGCAGACCTGGAGGAAGGCAAGCGGCTGAAGGCGCTCCGGGCACGATCCCGCTCGCTTGCCCCCATTGGGGCAAGCACGCTTGCGGTGGCGCTCTTCGGGGACAGCGTTTACGCCAACATGCTCTTGACCGGCTACGCATGGCAGAAAGGCCTTCTGCCTGTTTCTCTTCAGGCGGTGGAACGAGCGATTGAGCTCAACGGCCGGTCCGTGAGCGCCAACCTCGATGCCTTCAAGCTCGGACGCCTGCGTGCGGAATTCCCGGACATGTTCGGGACGGATGACAGCGTATCGACGCCAAAGGTCGAAAGCCTCGAAGAGCTCATCGCGTCGCGCGCCGGCTTCCTCCGCGATTACCAGGATGCCGCCTATGCCGCCGCTTTTACGGCGTTCGTCGAGAAGGTTCGCCGGGCGGAGGCGGCTCTCGGGTCGGACGAGCTCGCCCGCACCGTCGCCGGCAATCTTTCTCGCCTGATGGCCTACAAGGATGAATACGAAATTGCGAGGCTGCATTTGGAAAGCCCGATGCTTGCCGGCGTCCGGGGCAGATTTGCTGCCGGTGCGAAAGTCCGGTTTCACATGGCTCCGCCGCTTCTGTCTTTCGTCCGGACGGCGGACGGGGAGCCGCGCAAGATCGCGATTCCCGGGCGGATCGCTCTGCCGGTGCTGCGGCTGTTGCACCTCATGCGCCCGTTGCGCGGGACGAGACTCGACCTTTTTGGACATACGCGCGAGCGACGCGAGGAGCGCCGGCTGATCTGCGAGTACAGGGATCTGGTGGAAAGCCTGTTGCCCGGCCTCTCCGTGTCGTCTCATCGCGATGCCATCGAGATCGCCGGCCTCGCCGACATGATCCGCGGTTTCGGTCATGTGAAGGCTGCCGCGATCGACCGGTACCGTCGTGAGCTTCGCGCCATGGCGAAGCGGCCCCAAGCCAGCGCGCCGGGACGGGCGGCCTGACCAAAGAAGTCTGACCGATTTCGCCCTTCGTGCGGCTCTTTTACACGGCGCCCCAGGGCGATTTGACATTCACGGATGACATGCCTACCGATGCGGCCAGGATTTGGGCCGAGGCGGAAACTCCACACAAAGCCGAAGCCGACATTGAGAGGCGGACTTCCTCGGCGATGCGGGTAACCGATACACTTTCGGACATTCAGACGGGTCTTGCGGTACGGGCGCCCGCGATGATCGTCACGATTTACGGCGACATCGTCGTGCCGCGTGGCGGTGTGCTGTGGATGGGCACGCTGGTGGATATCTGCGCGGGGCTCGGTATCAGCGAAACGCTGGTGCGGACCGCAGTTTCGCGTCTTGTTGCCGCCGGCCAACTGGTCGGCGAGCGCCATGGGCGTCGCTCCTATTATGGCCTGGCATCGGGTGCGCGAACCGAGTTCGCCGCGGCCGCACGGCTGCTTTATGGGCCGCAGTCTTCCGCGCGCGGCTTCCTGATCCATCACGCTCCCGGTGTCGACGACGAGACCGTCCGTCGCGCCGGGCTCGGACGAATGGGTCCGGACCTCTATATGCGCTCCGATCATCCGGAGAACACGCCCGTTCCCGGCCTTACCTTCCGCGCCGAGGTCGTGCAGGAGGCGGCCCTACTTTCCGACTACGTAGCGACGCTGTGGGACCTGCAGTCCTTCGCCGACGCCTACCAGGCCGTCATCGACCTCTTTTCGCCGCTGGCGGCGGCTTTGCATGAAGGAGCGGCCTTGTTGCCCGCCGATGCCGTCAGTGCGCGGCTCTTGCTGGTGCAGGCCTACCGTGCCGTCCTTCTGCGGGATCCACGTCTGCCATCCGATGCGCTACCAGCAGATTGGCCGGGCATCGCGGCCCGTCGGCTCTTCAGCGAGCTCTACCGGAAAATCTCGCCATCGGCGGATAACTATATCGGGACGCATTTCGAGGGGCGCGACGGTTACCTGCCGGCTCGAACGGACGAAGTTGTGGCCCGGCTTCAGTCTTTGGCCGGTGACGCAGATGTCTAGGCTCGACTTTGTGTAAAGTCGATCGTGATTGCTGGTTCTGCTGAGCGTCTTGTCGTGTGCGAGGGAAGCCGTGCTATTGCATGTCACGCGCTCACCTCCGGCGCGGTTGGACAGCCGAAGCACCTAGTCGTTTCGATGTAACATGCCTGATCCAATCCTACTCGATGTGCTCGCATGGATCGTCATTGATAAATGCCGGCGTTGACAGGGCATTATTGCGTGACGCAGGCCTGTACTGCTCGCACGGTTTGAAGCTGGCCTTATCAAGGCCTCTTCGATGGATCCCCGCGCTTCGGGTGAGATGCTCCCTCCCGTTCATTTGCTAGGAAAGGACGACGGCCCGCCGTCGCTCAAAGGCCATCGCCACGTCTCGGAGCAGGCGGCGCTTCGACGGGATTTCCTCGGATCGGCAATTCACTTCTCGGGCGGATAGGGCGATCCTGTGGAAACGGCTGGCAATTGCCGCCTCGACCTGCGCTGTGCAAAACGAATGTGAAGGTTATTTTGCAAACCCTTCGTTGAAAGCGGCAGAGGCTTTTGGCACTGTGGC
>UEGQ01000031.1 GCA_900466005.1 Hyphomicrobiales bacterium | reverse complement strand
CGGCGCAGCACGCGTCCTCACGCGTTTTCGACGGCCCGCCGCAGCAGCCGGAAGAACCTACCGTTTTGACGTCGGCGGAACAGACGCCCGTTTCAGGAAGCACAAGTTCCACCCTCCGCGCAGCCTCGCGGTCGCCCGCGATCTCAGCGACGATTGAACGGACCTGCTCGTATCCGGTCTTCATCAGGAACGTCGGTGCGCGTCCGTAAGACTTCATGCCGACAATGTAGAAGTCCTTCTCCGGATGGGTAAGCTCCTCCACGCCATGCGGAGGGACCGTGCCGCACGAATGAAGGTTCGGGTCGATGAGCGGAGCCAGCGCAGGCGGCGCCTCGAGCGCTGGATCGACCGCGAGGCGAAGTTCGCGAAGAAAGTCGAAGGCCGGCCGGAATCCGGTCGCCACCACGATGTTGTCCACGGCGAGCTGAACCTCCCGCCCCCCGGTTGTCGCAAGCACTGTCACGTGATCACCGTCGTCGCGGATGCTACGGGCGGCAAATCCCGTCAACATGTTGAGCCTGCCCTCGTCCATAGCCCTCTTGGCGGCGAGCCCGAGTGCGCCGCGTTCGGGGAGCTGGTCGTTCAGGCCGCCGCCGAGCAAACGGCCGACGCCATCTTGACGAAGCGCCCAGAAGATCTCGGCGTTCGGGTCGACTTGCTGGAGGTCCATGAGAGCGAGTGCCGTGTTGATCGCCGAATGGCCGCTCCCGACGAGGAGGGTCCGCCTTCCCGCAAACTCGTTGCGACGCGTCCCCGTGACGTCTGGAATGCCGTATGAGACCCTGGTCGACTCTCGCTCTCCCGGAACTGGGAGTCCGTCTACACCCATCGGGTTCGGCTGATTCCACGTGCCGGAGGCATCGATGACTGCACGGACGACGACCTCCCGCTCGACACGCCCATCGGAGTAGCGCACGACGAACGCCGCAGCGTCACGCCCGCGTGAGGTCACCTTGTCCAATCCCTTCCGGGCTATTGCCGTCACCGTCATACCCAGCCTGAGGCCCCGGTGGATGGCAGTGACTCTGGACAGAGGGACCAGATACTCCTCGAAGATCTCCTTTCCATTTGGCAAACGGTCCTGATCGGGGGCTTTCCAGCCTTCATGCTCGAGAAGGCGGCGGGCGGCATCATCGACATTGTATCGCCACGGGGAGAAAACCCGAACATGGCCCCATTCCAGCAGGGAAGCGCCAACCGAGCCGCCCCTCTCGAAAACGATGGGTTCAATTCCTCGTTCGACAAGGCGCGCGGCCGCCGCAAGCCCGACGGGGCCCGCACCTATTACCGCTACAGGAAGCCCTGATTTGTCAGACATCTCGCTCTCCGTTTTATATTTCTAGAAGGATCGAATTATTGAGACAAAAAAGAGGCGTCACACTGACTCTTTCTTTGACGCTCCGCGACATTTCTCGTCGGCGCAGCATTCGTCGACGAGGAAGCCGATCAGCGACTGCATGGTCGGATAGTTCGCCCGGCAGATCAACGTCGTCGCCTGTCTCTCCTGTGAAGCCAGGCCCGCATCCACCAACCGCTTGAGGTGGTGGGACAAAGTCGACGCCGGGATACCGACGCGCTCCTGGAGATGGCCCACGGCGATGCCGTCGCGTCCCGCCCTGACGAGTGTCCGGTAGATATTCAGCCGGGATGGATTGCCCAGCGCTTCAAGTTGCGATGCTGCTTTTTCGATGATCATGGAAATAAGCTACGCGGACCAAGAGAGCCTGTCAATGACTATTTCGACAATC
>UEGQ01000012.1 GCA_900466005.1 Hyphomicrobiales bacterium | reverse complement strand
GCCCACCTCGGATGCGTACGCTGGAGCGCATGCTCGGCCGCAAGACGATGGAGGTCGAAATCCTCCGTGAAGCCTTGTCCAAAGCGGACTCAAAAAAACGGATATCGCGGCCGATCTTGTTGCCGAAGGACGGTTCCCGATGAAGGCCGTCGCCGACACGCTGGGCGTATCCCGTTCCAACCTCGTCGAGCGGCTGAAAGGCAGATCGAAGTCGCGCGGTTCCTATCACAAGGCCGAGGATGCAGAGCTTTTGCCCATCATCCGCAGGCTGGCGGATCAAAGGCCAACCTATGGCTATCGGCGGATCGCCGCGCTCCTCAATCGCGAGAGGCGAGCCGCCGATAAGCCTGTCGTCAACGCCAAACGGGTTCATCGCATCATGGGCAACCACGCCATGCTGCTGGAGAAGCATACGGCCGTTCGCAAGGGCCGCGTCCACGACGGCAAGGTCATGGTCATGCGCTCGAACCTGCGCTGGTGCTCGGACGGTCTGGAGTTCACCTGCTGGAACGGCGAGGTCATCCGTCTCGCCTTCATCATCGACGCCTTCGACCGGGAGATCATCGCCTGGACGGCGGTCGCCAACGCGGGCATCTCCGGCTCTGACGTGCGCGACATGATGCTGGAGGCGGTCGAGAAGCGGTTCCGCGCAACCCGAGCCCCACAAGCCATCGAGCATCTCTCGGACAATGGTTCTGCTTACACCGCGAGGGACACGAGGCTATTTGCCCAGTCGCTCAATCTGACGCCGTGCTTCACGCCGGTGGCCAGTCCGCAGTCGAACGGCATGTCGGAAGCCTTCGTCAAAACCCTGAAGCGGGACTATATCCGCATCGCAGCACTACCGGAAGCAGAAACAGCGCTCCGGCTCATCGACGGATGGATCGAGGACTACAACGAAATCCATCCCCATTCCTCGCTCAAGAGGGCTTCCCCTCGGCAGTTCATCAGGGCTAAATCAAACTAGCCGACATGTCCGGTCAAACGGGGTGCACTCCAGTATGCGTCTCTCGCCTCAACTCATCGGAGTGCGTAGCGTCGGCGCCCGTCGAAGCATCCAGACCGCAGAACGAACGGAACAGGAGGATCTAGGCGGGTCATTCCCTCTGGTGATCAAAAACAGTCGCGATCCTCGCGGCAACACCCGGCCGCAAGTGGTTTTCGTTGATCTTCCGGTATTCGCCGAGATCACCCGAAAGCGCACGCTGATACGCCTGGAGGAACAGGACCTGCGCGTCATCCTTCTCCGGGTCGACCCACAGACCTGGGTATGGCCCGTCAAGCCAAATATCTTCAAGGTCACGTCGCGCCGCCACAAGAATGGAGGGTATAGACAGTGCCTGTGCAAGAATGGCGATGTTGCTCGTGGCGGTAATTACGACGCTTGCCGTCCGTAAGGGGTCCACCCCGTCTTCGCTAAACCTCACATCCGCGTTCTCGAACCGATTACTCATGCCGGCAAGCCACACCCTGAACGCTGCCTGATCTTCGGCATGCGGAGAAATCCGGATTTCCGCGGGCGCCGGAAGCCTAGAGCAAAGCGCCATCATCTGCCGCATATCGCGATCTGATGGTTGGCTGGCGATTACCACTCTCGGCGGGACAGACCGCTCATGCTCAATTTCCCTACAACGCGCCTCAATAAGGACAGACCCGCAAGCATGGACACGAGCATTGGTGCACCTGGACGTTAGAAGCGCCGACTGCCCCTCGTCGATCACGAAGCGGTCATCAGCCGCGAAAGTCGGATAGCGCCTCCGCTGCGTAATCAGCATCGTTTCGATTGCAGCGGTGCGACCTCCACCGGATCGTGCACCCGCGACCGCAAATAAGACTGGGAGCCGTGCTATGTTTGTCGCAATCGTAATAGCCTGTGGCTCAGCAGTCGCTCGCGCACGAAAACGCGCAGCTATGCTGTTTAGGTGAGGTAGCATCCCGCCCTCAAAACGAGCCGCAAGGAGAGCCATCAGCAGCGCCGCAGGCCTACTTTGTCCACCCCTTCTAAGGCGTCTATAAAGATGTACCGTTCCTACCGGATCAAACATTCCCATTGTCCGCGCCAACCTGATTGGCGCCAGCCGTATAGTCTCCTGTCCGAAAGCCGCCGAGAGTTCGTGCTTCAGCTGGTCGATAGCCTTCTGCGAAAAAGGGCGTTCTCGAGCCTCCGCGTCAACAAAGGCAAGGGAGATCGCTCCGGATCTCGGCGCGGCAGCATCACGTGCAGGCTTCCGTGCCACGTCACCAACCTCCGGCGAGGTCACGCCGAAGCCATCATTTAGAAAGCCGCACAGGCAAAAGGCATCGAAAAGCCTCTCGGAAGAAATATAGATGCATTCGACTCCGAGCTCTTCGACGAGTTCGATGACTTCGATATGAGCTCGCAGCTTCGGCGCTATTGCATGCATGAGCCCAAAGGTGGCCTCATGGCTGTAATCTGTTGTATGAACGCCTCGTTCCCCGGCACGAAGATAAGCTGCGATATTCCATGCTCGATCGTAGACCGCTCTGTCCGCGTCAAATGAAAGAAGTCGTCGTTTGCCTAAGACATAGCAGGTTTCCGGGGGAATCCCGTCTGCAATCAGGGCTGCCGCTCTCGGAGTATCGCACAGTACGTGATAGTCGGCACTTGCCGCCGGCAGTCTCCGAACCCATCCCGTGCCGAAGAGCTCTCCATCGATGCTCAGCGTGGGACCACTTCTCGAACGAGAGATAGCCACGTGGAATAGCCCTGCCGGCCTGATCTTCCATTTTGCCTGCTGAGCACTTCGCATACCAGAGCCGTCGCTATTCACCAGTCAATGACCTTCCTCCATGCATCCGCGGACTTCGAAGCCACGATCATCGGCGCAAGAGGCCGATTTCTTTCAGCCTAAGCCGGACCTCGTTCGCGAACATCCGTAGGATGGAGATGCCCCGATCCACGTTCGCTCCGTGATCGTCCTCGCGCGCGGCGGACCTTTTGTGCTGCTTGTGCGCCGAAAGACGCCGCAGCCCTATGTAGTCCATGACCGTCTCCACCTCGCAGAGCGCAAAGCCGTTTTCCGGATTGAGATAACGCGGATAGCGAACGAGTGCCGCAAAGACGAGCTGCTCCAGGGGAACAGATTCTCTGCGGATTGGCGCAGGCAAGGTATCTTGCGTCAATCCCCAACCGGCATAAAACGGCATTCCAAAACATCGCACCGGCTTGCCCCAAAGAAGGCCCTCGAAACCCATTTGCGATGTCACCGTATAGAGCTTCTCGGCTTGAGCTATCAGCCGAGCAGCATGGCAACGGTCAGCGATTATCGTTATCCTCGGATTGGCCCTCAATCTGGCAAGATCGAAGTAACCGGCCTTAACGCCTTCCAGCGTGTCCGGATGCACCTTGACGAGGATCGCCGACGACGGGTTATCGTGAAGTGCAGCTTCCAGCATATCTCCAAAAGACTTGGAGTTCGCCATCCCGAAATCCACGGAACAATCGTTGGCGACCTGATCGACAACGAGGACGTATCTGTCCGGAAGCATGCCCGCAAACTCAGGCTCGGCGTTATATTTCGAAAGCCTCCAATGCCGCCAGCGCGCAATGATATCTGACGCTCGCTTTCGTTCCTCCTCAGACAACCCTTGCCGGATCAATTCCTCCAACGTGGACGGAGCCGTTGCGTCGTAGTAGATGCCTTGAAAATCGCAGGCAAAAGACAGAGACGGGCTGTTGCGGCCTACCGAACGCAAGAATCCATCTTCTAGTAGCAGGAACGGAGAACCTGCTTTCTTGGCAGATATTACGGCCTGAAGCCCTGATGGCCGGCGTCCCCACCCCACCATAACAGCGCCTTTGCCCGTTGCGAGGCTCGGAGGCAAGTAGCAGATGCGTGCCCCCAAGGCGATCCTAAGCGTCGGATTTCTAGAAAGTGTCCACGATGTCGTTCTATATTTGTGCACGACGTTCTTCGAAGGCAACGGGATACTAACCGCGTTCATCAACAACCTACATGCATCGTAAGCGGCCCAGCGCCGCATACGGTAGCAGCTCATTCAACAGACAGACCCCTGCACATTTCATCTTGCGTCTACCGCTTGGCAATTCATCGCCGCGAGCTATAGATCGCCAGTCACATCTTCATCCGCATAGTCGCCAGATCAACGACGTCACGATCGTCGCTCACGAGATCATAATCGGCCAGGACAGTTCTCAACTGGGGCCGCGGCTTGACCCCCACCGTCGCTTGAGCCCGACGCAATTCCGGCTCCGTTCCGATGTCTATCCAGGTCTCCATCAATGGGAAGAGATTAATCTTGGCACCTAGTGAAACCATCTGCTGGATCAGCGTAGGCATGTCGATCCTGACACCATGCTCGAGTTTCGAGAGGATGCCGGGCGACAGGACGTAGATCGCTGCATTAATGGCGTGTGAAAAAGTTGGCTTCTCGCGCATAATGAAATTACCGTAATCGTTCGTCTCGATCACGCCATAAGGCACTGTAACAGCGTGGCGCTTAACGGTGACAGTAATGTCGGCGCCGGATGCATTGTGATGGTCAATCAGCCGATGGAATTGCAGATCCGTAAAGATGTCGCCGTTGACTACCAGAAGCGGCGCCTCGATGTCCTTGCTGATCAGTGAAAGGCAACCACCTGTTCCAAGCGGCTTGTCCTCATGCACATAGCGGATACGCGCACCAAAGCCCTCGCCATCTCCAAAATGGTTGAGCAACACGTCCTTACAGTAATGGACCGACATAAAAACATCGCTGACCCCGCTATCAAGCAGATTGTCCAAAAGATGTTCAGCAATCGGCTTGTCGCCGATGGGCAACATTGGCTTGGGAGTATTCTTCGTCAACTCTCCCAGCCGACGCCCGAACCCACCCGCCATAATGAGCCCTTGAGCGGCAATTGGCCTGTACAACGAACCGGTCCGCACCTCGACGCCCATTACACAGCCATTGCCGTCGAGCCTCGGAATGAGCTCCACACGCGATGACTTTCGCACATCCGTAAATTGCAGACGCCCGCTTGAGCTGTCGTCGCCTTGAATAAGGCTCAGCGCGTCAGCGACCGTAAACTTCTTCGCTTCGTGTTCCCATATGAATTGACGCCAGCGGTCACAGCAAACCTCGGCAAGCATACGGCCGTTTTCGTCGGTGATGATTGCATTCTGGAACGGCGTCCAAAGAAAGAAGTGCGTGACCGTCTCGCATGAAACGCCGTTTAGAAAAACACCAATCATGATCCTTCCCCGCACTTGAAAAGTTTCGGTCTCATTAACAGCTTTGTCGGAGGCGCACAATAGCATAAAGGCATTGTTCGACGACATTAATATCAAACAATATCAATACTTTAACGCGTGAATTCTTATTGCATCAACACCGGCGATGACAACCGAAAGAAAGTCAGCAGAGCCGATATTGCACGCCAAAATAGCCACGAGCGACCGTCTTCACAAGCCTGAACTGCGACGACTCCCGCTTGCGTATGAAAGCCGCCAGCTTGGTGGCACTCTCCAAACCGCAGCTACGCGCTCTCACATCCCGAGATTCTATCGCGCGCTGACCAACCCTCCATGTGTTGAATACGGAGCTTGAGTCGCGATTCTCCCCGGCACTTGTTCCACCCACCTGCCGGCGACGGCTCTCAGCAGCGGCACCTCGTTAACGATCTCGAAAGAGGTTAATCTACGCGAAAAAGAGAGAATATCACGCTGTTATCGCTTCATAAAAATACATTGTGCTTACCGCCCCCTTCTGCCTTTACCCGCATTTGGGAAGATGTTAGATATGCGCCACTCGCGATTGAGCGAACCGCAAAATTATAAATTGTCTTTGCAATCGGGTATTGAGTAATGCTTGACACAACGGGTTCGGTGAATTGCGGGCCGTCCGACGGCAGCGACCTTTTTCCCGGGTCGAGCTGGAATTGGAAAAGGTTAAGAATTGGAATGGGCAAAGGGCTTGCTGCCACACTGATCTCGCTGACAACTTCTGTGGCGCTGGCCGGATGCCAAGTCGTCTCGTCCCGCGGGCCGATTGCGCCAGATGTCTTGTCGAGCGCCAAAGAATCCGGAAGCCACACGGCAAATTATCATGTTGTGGACTTGTCCGAAAGCGTCGCTAATTTGCTACTACATAGTCCGGTTGCAAGCCTGAGTGCCAGTTTCGGCACGAAGCCGCCACCGCCGCGTCAGGTTCTCGGTGTTGGCGATACCTTATCAATTTCGATCTTTGAAAGCGCTCCGGGCGGACTGTTCTCTCCGCCTGAACAGGCGATCGTGTCCGGCTCCCGTCAGGCTGTGCTGCCGAATCAAATTGTCGACCAGGCGGGATATATCGACGTTCCCTACGGTGGTAAAATCCGCGCCGCCGGCAGTACCCCGTCCGAAGTCGCTAAGCGCATCGAGAGCGCACTTGCGAGTCGGGCAATCGAGCCGCAGGCGATGGTCAGTGCCGTAGACACGACGGCCAATACTGCGACTGTCCTTGGGAATGTGTCTAACACCGGCCGGGTCAAGCTCAGCATTGGCGGAGACCACATTTTGACGGTCCTGGCCAACGCGGGGATGCACGATTCAGAAACGGAAGCTGTCGTTCGTCTAGTGCGCCGCGGTACTGTTCAAACAGTTCCACTCACGACAGTCCTCAACGTTCCGTCGGAGAATATATATGTTTATCCGGGCGACACCATTTTTGTCCTAAAGGAGCCGCAGGTCTTCAACGTCATGGGTGCTGTTACCAAAGCCGGTCAGTATCCTGTTGGCTTTAGCAATCAGACGATTGCCGGCGCAATTTCTCTCGCAGGCGGATTGCTTGACACGATGGCGGACGCGGGCGGCGTTTTCGTGTTCCGATTCGAGTCTACCGAAACGGCACGCAAATTGCTGCCTCCAGGAACTGTGCTTAAGGAAACGCCCTCCGGCGTGCCAGTTGTATTCCGCATCCGCTTCTCCGATCCGCGCTCGTTCTTCTGGCTCCAGCAGATCAAGATTCGCAACAATGACCTTGTTTATGTCGCAAACGCGGTCTCTGTGGAGTTGCAGAAGTTCATAGATCTTGCGTCCCAGATGTCGCTTGTCGGCTTGAGGGGTGCACAGATTAGGAATGCTCTCGAATAGAGGACATGTATAGACAGGCGATCGCCGCTCGCGTCACATCAGGTGGCCATATGTCCGGCGATCGCTCGGCCTCTCTCCGCGCCAAGCGTCGGGAAGGACAGCATCAAACCAAATTTGCCTCGGTCAGCTGTAACGACTATCAGCGGCATCTCATCTGCGAGGCTGTGGATACTCTGACGAAGGTGCCGACCTCTACCCCCGCCGGGTCGAGAACTGTGTGCAAAGAGCGTACCAGCAGAAAGGACGTATAACGTGTCGATTTGGCTGATAGGCGCGGGGCCGATGGCAGCCTTGCATGCCGCCGTTCTTGAAAGCATGCAAGTTGACGTTACAGTTGTGGCTACCAGCGCAACGAGGGCGCAACCCTTGGCGGAAAAGCATTCGATGCGGGCGTATACCCATGGGCTGGAACGAGCACTAGAAGACCTGCCGCTGCCGGACGCAGCTGTTGTCGCTCTTCCGGTTGACAAACTTGCCGTTGCTGCCGAAAAGTTGGCTGCCGCCGGCGTTCGCAAGATCCTACTGGAAAAGCCTGGCGGGCTCACTTCTGACGAACTCCTTCCAGTGCTCACCGCGGCCGAATTGACCGGCTCCTACGTCGCAATCGCCTACAATCGGCGCTTCTTCGCGTCTGTCATCGAGGCGCGTCGCAGAATTGGCGCCGCCGGAAACGTCCTCTCTGTGAACTTCGAGTTCTGCGAAGATGCGCCCCGGATTGCGGCGCTGCCGACACCGGATCGCATAAAGGAAAACTGGGTCCTCGCGAATAGCACGCACGTCATCGATCTGGCATTTCATCTTTGTGGGCAGCCATCTGAGTGGACCTGTGATACGAAAGGGAGCCTCTCTTGGCACAGTCGCGGAGCCGATTTCCGCGGCTTCGGGCAGACTGTTAATGGAGCAAGGTTTTCTTACTTTGCGGACTGGCGCGGACCTGGACGCTGGGGCATCGAGATCATCCTACCGGATGAGCGTCTAATACTACGACCGATGGAAAAGCTAGCAATAATGGCAAGAGGCAGCTTCGAAACACTCCCGGTCGAGATTGATGATACGCTCGACAAGAAATTCAAGCCCGGACTCTATCTGCAAATGAAGGCCTTTCTGAACGAGGAACCAGACGCGAACCTCGTGACAGTCGAACAGCAACTGAACGCTATCAATTGCATCTACAACCGCATCGCGAACTATTAGGACGGACTTCCGGGTATGGCAAGAATTGCTCTCGTTGGCGCAGGCAGAATGGGCTACCGTTTTTCCCAGGCGATCCGCAAAAGCGGCCACGACATAGCCGTGATTTTCGATCCCATGGAAACACCGTTCGCGATCACTAGTGAGCCACAGCTTGGCGAGCTGCACACTCGCGACTTTAGTGAGGTACTCTCCCGCGAGGTCGACGCGGCCGTGATCTGCACGACAGCAGATTCACATGTCGCAATTGCGCAGAATCTCATAGAGGCAGGCAAGAGACGCATCATTATCGAAAAACCGCTCAGCCAGAGCCTCGCCAGCGCCGAAAGTCTCGCCGATCTCGCCAGCAGATCCGGCGTTCGAATTATCGTCAACCACGGGCGCCGGTACTGCGCAAACACCCGCAGCCTGAAAGCTCTCGACGGGAACCCGGCAACCGGCTCTCTGCGTTCGATTATAATAAAAATGGGCGGGGGTTCGCTCGGGTGCGTTGGAACCCACTGGATTGATCTCTGCAATAATCTGCTGGGTGGAAAGCCGGAGAAGGTTTTTTGCACGCTGAGTCTCGAAACGCCGGACAATAACCGCGGGCCGCAGTTCTTCGATCCCGGCGGAACGGCGATGCTCTTCTACGGCAGCGGGAAGCGCGCAATCATTGACCTAGGTGATGATGTTGGTATCGTCGGAGGGGCAGATTTCATCTTCGAGCGAGGTATGGTTTCGTGGAAAACAGAAGGCGGAGATTGGTCCTACATGCATCGGCGTACAGAGGATAATGCTAAGCCGCTGACATTTTACGGGCTGCCGCTCATAGCGGACGAATTCCGTTCCATTCCTCCGGATCTTATCGATTATGCTGTAGCGGCCATTCAGGATGCGTTTTCGGACGACGCACCGGAAAGCGGAATTGACAAGGCCGTCGAGACGATGGAAGTCTACGCTGCCATGCGATGGTCCGCAGCGGCGGGCCGTCCGGTGAGTTTGCCACTAGAGGCAGCTGCGAAACGAGAAATCTATACGATCCCCTAAAGGCAACCAATGGCTACGACGACAGACGAAATCGTCCATCGCGCGAAAGCGGGCTGGTCCCTTGCCTTACGGCTTGGGGGAGGGCTTTCCAGCATCCAGCGGCGTGCCACGAATTTACAGGTTCCCTGGATTCGAGTCTTCTTTTTTGTGATTACGCTCGTCCCGACCGTGCTCACCCTGTTCTATGCGCTGACGACGACGGCACCGCTCTATAAGTCGGAGACACAGTTTACGATCGAGGATCGACAGCAGGGCGCCGCATCGGGGTTCAGCGGCCTCATGGCCTCCATCGGTATAGCCGGCGGAATCGAACCGAATTCAATGTACTCGTTGCGACGCTTTATTCAATCATCCGACGCTCTCGAGCAGCTTGAACAACACCACGGGTTCCGCAAATTCTACGCATCCCCCAACGGCGACTGGGTTACGCGCCTCCGTACGAACGCGACCCCCGACGACGTGCTCGGCTATTACTCCAACATGGTAACGCCGCATATATCGTCAACCGAAAACATTATGACGCTGGAGGTCTGGGCCTTCGATCCCGAAACAGCGCGTGACATCGCCACGAACCTGCTGCAGATCTCAGAAAATTTCGTCAACCGCATGAATAATCGGGCCCTCAAAGACCAGGTTGCCTTCCGAGAAACAGAACTTGCGAATGCTCAAGAGCGGCTCTTGAAGGCCCGCGTTGCAGTGACCGAATGGCGGAATGCCAACGGCGCCCTTGATCCAATGGTCCAGGCCCAAATGATACAGGGCCTGATCAACGGAATGGAGGCGGAACTCTCCAAGGTTCGGGCAGATATCAGTCAATTGACCGACGCGGCAAACGCCGAGCGCTTCAAACCACGTATCCAGGTTCTTCAGGACCGGGAGGCGAGCCTGCTCCAGCAAATAGCGAACACGCGAGATCGACTGACGGGCTCCACCGCTCACACAGTGACAAACCAGTTGGCAGACTACGAAAAGCTTCAGGCCGAAATGGAGTTCTCGCAGAAGAATCTGGAGCTTTCGATGGCCGCCCTTGAGAGCGCCCGTCAGGTCGCTCTTCAGAAGCAGAAGTATTTAATCCTGATTTCAAGTCCGACTCTGCCGAGCGAACGCATTTTTCCGCTTCCCGGATTCCATACGCTGCTCGTCCTCGTCGCGACGCTCTTGCTCTTCGGGATTGCGGTCCTACTCCATTCCATCGTGCGGGATTACAGGAGTGTGTAGTCAATGACGTCTGCCGCCGCCGCGCGGCCGCGCACCCGGAATAGGTTTGATCGGAAGAAAATCCTTTTCTCCGCCTGCGTGATGATGTCCTTGTCAACTGTCGCCAAAACCCCGGAGGCAGGCGAACGTTGCGATCCGACTCAAGACGAACGTCCTTTTCGCATGCTGAACGGCTTAGAGACGCAGCGTCTCGATGCGAACCAACTTATCATCTATCCTGGTTCGGCGGTTGACAATACCGGCTGCGAAATTCTCAATGTGTACCGCAAAATAACGGTCAACATAGAAACAACGGGGGTCGGCGGACGAGATGACGTTGCAACCCCGAAGGACGTAGAGGAGATGCTTGCCGGCCCTAGGGACAAGTCCGAGAGAGCTAGCGCGACTTACGTTCGCGGACAATTTGTCGGAAAGCCCCTCGCCGGCTGGTACTATGTTGTGTTGGCTCGGGAGTTGAATCCCACAACACCGGTCACCGCTGTTTTAACACGACAGCAAAGCTCCCAAAGAACTGATGGACAGGGTTCAGCTGGCGTTCCGGCCAGCTACATCTACCGGCGCCATCTGCCGATCGCTTACCGCTATGAACCAGATACAGGGTTCCGGCCGATGGTTTGTTACGGCTGGCCAAAGTCAGTGTGCGACTGGACTCGCCTGTTGCCCGCTAGTCATTATTTGATCGCAAAAGGCGTGTCGGGAACGACGGCACAGACAATTGACGCCAGCAAATGGGTACCCGGTTTTGGCCGTATTCTGCGAATGGAAATCATCCTTCGCGCAAATAAGCAAGGTGGTGGCGCATACATCAGCACTCTCGGACGATCCGACGGAGAGTTCCTGGCAGGTTACGTCAACCGTCCCGGCGATTTGTCAGTTATGCAACTGGAACTCGCAACGACAAGCAAGCAGACGTTCTCGATCCGCACCGACGCAGGTATCACTGCCGACATTTACGCGGTTGGATTTTCGATCGAACAGCCGAGTTAAGTCCTAATATGAATTACCTTTGGACTGTTCTTCTGAGCTTTGCTCGAAAGCCGCTTCTGACTTGGCGCGCAATTCTTCATTTGGTAGGCGTCAAGCCGTCGAAGCTGCGGAAACTCTCCAGACGGCCGCATGCATCCCACCGTGCCGTCGTCGTCGGCCTCAGAGAAGAAGATTGGATAGAATTCGACGAGGCGTACCCGGAATTCGAAAAGACATTCGCGCTGAAGGACGTTTTAACCTCCGAGTTGAGGTTGGCTTTAATGCGTCGGGACGTCGCAGTGATTGCTTTCCCGGATGCAGCAAGGCGGCGTCTCGCCGCCGCTACAGACGGCCTCCCAACCGCGATATTTGAGGCCTCCATCGATCCGGTGCCGCATCTCAGACGCGACGCAGAGATCGCAGATGATCGCCCCGACTGCGATGCCACGCTCGTGCACGATCCGAAAAGCTCACCTGCATCGATTTCCACGCAGAACGATACGAATCTGGAGGGGCCAAGGCAGCTTCGCAGCAGCGAAACACCACATTCCGTACGACTAAAGCGCGTCCCCCGGGCAACAGCAATCCCACGCGCAGGAACGAACGCCGACGCAATGGCATTTTTTCAGAAGATTCTGGACGTGCTTGCTGACAATACAGATGTACTGCCGACAATTTTACCCGCAGGTGCGAGCGTTTCGGCAGACCAATTCACGCCGCTAACTCTATCTGAAGTACGCGAACGGGCGCTACACGCACCTGAGCAGGCCGCAATCATTGCTTTGGGATTGATTTACAAGGCGTGGGTCAACGACAACCACTCGTCACTTGTCTCTGTTCTCACTTCCGCGGCCAGTCTTCCACTTACCCCGGATTTCCTCACCACGATCGGGCATTGCGACGACAGAGCCGCACTCGCCGAACCGGAACGGATCGCCCTGCATCTATTATTGCGCTCCCTGACTGTCCAGAAAGGGCGTGACGACCTGCAAGCGTATTGCCGTTGGCGACATGTGGATCTTCCGTTGCTGGAGGCCGTTGATTATACTCCAGGTGCGGGTCTTGATTTTGCGTCGGCAGTGTCTTCCAGTCGCTGGTTCGTTGCAGGCAAGGCTCCCCCAGCTGCATTGAGCCATGCTAATCGCGGGAGCGATCTCGAAGTTATCTGTCTTGGCGAAATGACTTCGTTCAGCACTTTACCAGTGTCATCGCTTACACGCTCTTCGCAATCGAACCGAATAGCCAGCCTCGATACCACGAAGTCACTACGTGTAAAACCCTACAGCGAAAGTGAGGAAAGGCTCAGCAGGCACACCGGCCGGATCGCGGGCGCATTTTCTACCGCGGTCGCCGATCTCCTCAAGGCGAGCGAAGCTAGCGTTTGGCTGAATGCACTGGAACTGCCGATCGATGACCTTCTCTTTGGAAGGGCCGCAGAATTCTGGAGTCTCTTGGAACATCTTCGTAATACTCCTCGCGCAGGCGACACGATCCTTGCCGGCGACAGCGATCTTGGGATGGCATTCACGGCAGGTCTCCACTCCATAGATTACCCAGAGACTGCCCGCATCATAACCCCGGAAATCGGCTTCCGTCCGTCCGATGAAGCGTACGAACTTCAGCGTCAGATCATTGAAACCGCATTTCCCGAAGCTTCGGGGCTGAGCGAAGACAGTGCCAGACGTATTGTTTCGAAGGCCACGGCGGCTGGGAGTGCCAAATCTGTACGTTCAACCGGTGCAGCTGTGCTCATAGGCCGGAACTTCGACCGTAATTACAATACAGATCTGACTGAGCTGGGGCGCGAGCTGCGCAAAGACCGAACCGTCGTCTTCATCCCCAGTGCCGGCCAAACAATCAAGGGTCGAGTTTCAACCTTTGTTGATTCGGTGACCAACGATTGGTACGACCAAGTCATTGTAGCGCCCGCCGCAAAACTACAGGCACTCAATGGCAAACTCCCTGTACAAACCAAGCGAAATCTTTTGCCATTTCTTGTTCGCTTTGCCCATAGAAACGGGATGATAAACCTTACTGAGGTGGCGCTTATATTGTCGATGCGTCGTCAACTTGATGCATTCTTCTGCTCCAAGTTCTTCAACTACATCCAAGCTGGGGCTGAAACAGCAAAATGGTTGAAGACCTTGGCGCCAAGTCAGATAGCTTTGCTGCCCGGTCGAGACTTTATTTCCCAGACGGCATGCCTCGTCGGCCGCGAGGCCGGTATACCGACCTTCGACGTCCAAACCGTGTTCGTTGGACCGCGCTCTCGCTATAAACCCACGAAGGCCGACGTTCAATTTACAATTGAAACACAGTCACAACAGCTTTTCACGAGCTATTTTGGTCTTCCAGTTGAAAAGACAGTATTGACTGGGTGTTCAAAAGTAGGACTTGTTCAAGAGAAAATTCGCAAGCTTGATAGAGAGATCACCCGAAAACATGCCGGCATAAGCGAGAATTTCCTCATTGTTTTCGCCGGATCTCCATTTTTGCATGAAGACGAACCCATAATATCGGCTATTGCCAATAACATCTCCGCTTGGCCGAATGCGCGCCTCGGAATCCGGCTACACCCGACCTGTGATGATGCATTCAAGACGTACTGCGCGGAACTCGGTCGCAGAGATCACGCGCTCATGACCTTAACTACACTAGATCTTCCGCAGACATTGGCCGTGGCCGACATTGTCGTTACTCGCTTTTCCAATGTCGGTCTTGAGGCCGCTCTTGCAGGGCGGGATGTAATCGCCTGCAATTTCACAGAGGTACCTCCACCGATCAGCCTCGACGCAATGGGTGTGGCGTCAATCGCGCTCTCCGCGGAGGAACTGCTGACGTGCATAGAGGATTTCCGGGTTCACGGCGCACGTTGGCAAGATCTGCAAAGAAGCCGCAGCAACTACATCGAGGCGAATCAACAACTGCTGCAGGGCTTGCCTTCCGCCCATATGCGAAAGACGATTGACGATCACATTGCCTCACGCCTGAAAATAGCTCGTCAGACAGGAATCAAGACGTAGCGAGTACATGAGCAAGACCACGATTGCATCGCTGCGGAGCGTCATACAAACGGTATCAGGACATTCGCCCGCTGCAAGTCAATCGGTTTGAAAATCACGTCGCGGCCCGACCCGAAAACCCAGCAATTCTCTACGCTTCCCGCATCAATGAGTTCAGCACCCCGCGCCATCACCACTGTTCCGCTGATCTCCGTCTTTCCGATAACAGCCGAGCGAGAAAGCAGAACAAGTCTGCCGTCGATTTTCGGATAGACGCCCCAGTTGTTCCCGATAGTGCACCCATCGGAAAACACGAGTTGAGACCGTTCGGTAAAATGTCCGCGCCCAATGACACTTCCCAGAGGATGGTCGCAGTAGACTCTCTGAGGTAGCTCCACCTCGTAAAAGAGGTCACAGGCGCTCTGAGAGACATTCAACATGTATATACGGTCAGCGAGGTGCCCGTCGCCCGACAAGTAGGCTTGCCTGGATAGATGGTAGAGAAAAACCGCGGATTGGCTATAATGGGCGGTGCGTAACAACGGTGTTCCGTCTTCAGCACGGTAATAGCGGCGATCGATGAGCGCAAACGTAGCAGAAACCTTATTATAGGTCGGCTCTAAGAGCAGCTCGATATCACCGATTGTTACCCCAACAGTCGCAAGGCGCACGCCGAGAAACTCCCGGAAATTCTCCTCGTTGGGCAGGACTGTAATACGGTTCGGCTGCTCCATCAGTGGCGCTTCTACTGTTTGATCGCGGAGACGTACCATTCAGCACGATCAAATCGAGGATCGACATGGTCCTTGGACGACAGTTCGCCAAGAGAGACAATTTCCCAGCCGTGGGAAAACGCGCGCCGGATGTCTTCCTCGCCCCAGAAGCAGATCGGACCGATACCAGCAAGGCCACTGTTCGCAATGTCATCCATCAGACCGTCGCCGATCTCCCTCGCCCCTTCAACGACAGGATGAGATTTTGAATAGGGGCTAAAAAGAAAAGTCCCACCGGGCTTCAGCACGCGGCGAATTTCTTCGATCACATCACCCGCAATGGACATAGCGGCGCAGGTAATCGCGGCACGATCTATCACGAGGTCGAAAGAATTGTCGGCAAAATCGAGCGTTCGTGTGAAGTCCCCAATCCGCAAGTCACCTGCAAGTCCCTCTTCAGCCAGCCGCCTCTTCGCCTTCCCCACCGCAATGGCGCTGCCTTCGATGCCGTGTACGGAAAATCCTTCTCGAGCTGCAAACCAAAGATTAGAGCCCGTCCCGAATCCCACTTCGAAGACGGACACTTCGCTACGCGCCTTATCACGCGGCGCGTTCCGGAAGACGAAGCTCACAACCGCGTCCCAGGGCCAGTTTTGGTTGAAGCCGGCGGCGTAGACGTCATCCCAGATCTTGTCGTATCCAGCAGTATCCACCATTGAACGTCCTCAATACTATTCTTTGTTCCATTTATGTCGTGCGTACATAGTTGCCAGCCGGCGCGCCTACATCCTACTCTGCAACGCTATACCGAGAACAGACCCCTTTCAGCAACGGCGAAAATTCTGCCTACTGCCGACGGCAACATGAAATTCTTGGTCGCCGACTGATCCTTCCCTGACTGCTCTAGGCCCCTCTAAAAAGAGTTGCACAGAAGAGCCATTTTGTCCTAGACGTGCACAAACTTCGGAGGGGCTTAAGTATGTCGGCGACTGCGGGCGCACGTCAGTTTGACGACGCAATCGAAAATCTTGACGGGGCCTCTATTCTCGTCACCGGTGGTACAGGCTCTTTCGGCAGAAGCTTTGTAAAGCGCCTCTTTGAGGTCGCTAAGCCACACCGCGTCGTCGTTCTGTCACGAGACGAACAGAAACATCAAATGATGATCCGCGACCCGGAGTTTGCACGGCATCCGGAGATTCGCTACTTTATAGGTGACGTCCGTGACCTTGACCGCTTGCAACAGGCGATGTCACGCATCGATTACGTGGTACATGCCGCAGCGATGAAACACATCGACTTGGCAGAATATAATCCTTTTGAATGCATTAAAACCAATGTAATGGGTGCCGAAAACGTCGTGAAGGCCGCACTTGCATGCGGGGTCAGGCGTGTGATTGCGCTATCAACGGATAAGGCATGTAATCCCGTTAATCTTTATGGGGCGAGCAAGCTTGCATCCGACAAGATTTTTATCGCCGGGAACAATCTCGCCGGCAATCGCCCTACGCGTTTTTCGGTCGTGCGGTACGGTAATGTTCTCGGTTCGGCGGGTAGCGTTGTACCCTTCTTTCGGAAACTCATGGCCGAGGGAACGGACCACATTCCGATCACGGACGAGCGGATGACGCGTTTCTGGATAACCCTGCGTCAGGGGGTTAATTTCGTACTTTCCAACTTCACGTTGATGCGCGGAGGCGAGATTTTCATCCCGAAAATACCCTCCTCCACGATTCCAGATCTTGCTCAAGCCTTAGCCCCGGATCTTCCCACGAAGATCATCGGCATACGCCCGGGTGAAAAGCTGCACGAAGCGATGATAACACAGGACGACGCCAAGAATACCGTGGATCTCGGCGACCGCTACGTCATCGAACCGAGCATCAATTTCTTTGAGCGCGAGCCCTTTCAGGAAGCCAGAGCCGTTGATCCATATTTCGTATACAGTAGTGACCGTAACAGCGAGTGGCTGGACATCGACAGTCTGCGCCACTTGATAGACCGTGCGTTCCGAGGCTTATGAACTCCGAAAAACGAGCATTTTTGCCGTATGGCAAGCAGTTTTTGGATGAATCTGATCGCGAGGCCGTGATTGCGGCGCTCGAAAGCGATTATCTGACCACGGGACCCGAGGTGGAGCGCTTCGAAGCTGACCTTTGCCGCCACACCGGCGCTGGACACGCCGTTGTCTGCTCCAACGGGACCGCAGCGCTTCACCTTGCTGTTCTGGCACTCGGTATCGGCAAGGGCGACAAGGTTATCGTTCCGTCCATCACTTTTCTCGCTACGGCAAACGCTGTTCACTTGTGTGGCGGAGAGGTAATCTTTGCCGATGTGGACCCCGATACCGGAATTATGACACCTGAGACACTCCAGGAAGCGGTAAAACGCGCAGGGGGAGGTTTCTCCGCCGTAATCCCCGTGCATCTGGGAGGGCAGTGCGCCGATATGGCAGCAATTGCGGCCATTGCAAGGTCTTGTGGCGCGGCGATAATCGAAGATGCCTGCCATGCACTTGGTAGCGTTACCTCCGATGGTACCATTGGCGCATGCGCCCATTCGGATGCCGTTGCGTTATCTTTTCATCCGGTCAAGACGATAACCACGGCCGAAGGCGGCGCCGTCCTCACCCGACAATCTTCACTCGCGAGAAAGTTGCGCGCTCTGCGAAGCCACGGCATGACGCGCGATCCGACTGAATTTCTTGACCACGATCTCGCACTCGCGCCTGACGGCTCGGTCAACGATTGGTACTACGAACAGCAACAACTCGGCCTGAACTACCGTCTTCCCGATCTAAATTGTGCTCTCGGGCGTTCGCAGCTGGCCAAGCTCGACCGACTTGTCGAGAGGCGGCGGGCGCTTGTCGCGCACTATGACGCGCTGATCGGGCGACTCGATGACAAAGTGCGACCGGTCACTCGATTTTCTGGACAAGAGCCCGGCTGGCACCTTCAGGTAGTGCTTATCGACTTCGAGACCCTGGGTAAGGGTCGCGCTCATCTGATGCGCGAATTGCGCGCTCGTGGGATCGGTACGCAGGTTCATTATATTCCCGTTCATCGCCAGCCTTGGCAGCGACAGAAGTGCGGACCCGCGAACCTTCCGGGCGCAGATACCTATTACAAACGTTGCCTCTCCCTCCCACTTCACGCCGGTATGAGCGAGGATGATGTCGATTTTGTCGTCTCGGAACTCGCCGATATCCTGGAATGTTGACGATGGGTCGAACGTTACATTTTATCGCAGACTGCGGTCCTAACGTCGGATTAGGACACGTAATGCGATGCGCTGCGATCGCAGCACAGGCCCGTGGCGCCGGTGTCAAAGTCGTTCTTGAGACCGCACTCCCCGATCATCCGGCATTGGGCAGATGGAGACGCCTAGGCTCACAAATCCTCCGCGGAGCCGATCTTCCGCCGTTGGACAAACGTCGCCCAGCAGATGACACCGTTATTGTACTAGATCGTTATGGCACGCCACCAATGACCGGGGCAGCTTTGAAAACGATAGCGCCACTTTGTGTCATAGATGATCTCGGAGAGACTGTCTGGCCTGCCGACCTCGTCATCAATCCCAATCCGGGTGCCGACGTTGTCTTTGCGAAAGCCTATCCTCACGCGGAGACCTGTCTTCTCGGTGCGGCATATGCCCTGATAAGGCCTGAGATCACCAACGCCGGTAGCCGAGAGCAGGAAGGAGGCCTTCTGATTACTGCCGGCGGGGGAGAGATGGCGCGGCTCTGCCTCGACCTGGCGCGAAGCGTCGAGCGCGCCGGATGCTCTGTCTCTGTCGAAGTTGCCTGCACAGGCGCCCGCCCCGACGGTCTGCGCGGTGGAATCACCTGGCACAACGGTAGCGACCTAGCATCAATCATGCCCAAAGCCGGTGCAGTGCTATGCGCGGGCGGCGTCACCGCGCTTGAAGCGGCAAGCCTCGGCAAACCGCTCATCTTGATGGTTCTCGCCGAGAATCAACGTACTGGCGCAGAATGGCTCGTCGATCACGGGGCAGCCGTGTTGCTCGACCGGCCGGGCATGGCGGGTGAAACCGTCCGTAGGCTCCTCGCCAACCCTGCGGCACTTAGGGCGATGGGCGAGGCCGCTCAGAAGATTGTTGACGGCTTTGGCAGCATCAGGGCCTTTGCAGCCATCGAAAGGCTGTTCGAGCACACCAGAACGAGATCTATGGAAGCCCGATGACCCGTACTGTTGCCATCATACAGGCCCGATTCGCCTCAACGCGGCTTCCGGGCAAAATCATGCTTTCACTCAGAAATTCGACGGTTCTCGCAGAAGTTATCGCACGCTGCCAACAGGTCGAGGGCGTCGATGAGGTCTGTTGTGCTGTTGCTGAAGGGACTGCAAGTGACGTGATTACAGTCGAGGCAAGGAAGTCGGGGGCATCCGTTTTTGTTGGCTCCGGCGACGACGTGCTTGCGCGATATACCGGCGCTGCCCGCATGAGCCGCGCGGACGTCATCTTGCGGGTTACCAGCGACTGCCCTCTGATTGATCCCGGAGTTTGCTCTGATGTAATTGCAGTGCGAAGCCGCTTCGATCTCGACTATGCCACCAACAATCTGCCGCCGGGCTTTCCGCATGGGCTGGACTGTGAGGCATTTAGCCGCGATGCCTTGGAGGATGCTTTCGAAAAGGCAGCACTTCCAGCGGACCGTGAACATGTGACTCCTTTTCTCAGGCGAGAAAGCTGCTTCACACGGATGTCGCTACGAGCGCCTGACGCAAGCTACGCGCAACAACGGTGGACGCTGGATCACCCGGAAGACTATATCTTTGTCTACAATGTATTTCGGTTGCTCGGTGGAGAAAGACCTCCATGGCTGGAACTTGCACGCATAGTTCAGGAGAGGGAGGATCTACTCGAGATGAACGCCTCGCGTGTGGACAAGGCGAGGTTGAGTTCGTCAGTCCTGCTGGCGGATCCTGAGGCGCACCGATGAGAGGATACCCGTGATGAGACCCTACAGCATTGATTCGCGCAGCATCGGCACGGACGATGCGGCTTTCGTCATCGCGGAGGTAGGTATTAATCACTGTGGTAACCGCGAGCGAGCGATCGAGATGTGCCGTGTAGCACACGAGTGCGGCGCCGACGCAGTCAAGTTCCAGACTTTTTCTGCAGAAGAGTTCTGCGGCGATCCCGTCCAGCTCTTCACCTATCGCTCTCAAGGGCGGGAGGTGACAGAGTCTTTGCTGGATATGTTCAAGAGACACGAACTGTCGAAACCGGACTGGATCGCCATCGAGCGCGCCTGCCGGGAAATTGGTATTACGTTCTTTTCCACACCCCAGAACGTTTCGGATCTCGAACTTCTGCTCAAGCTGGGCGTCCCTGCCATCAAGATCGGATCGGACGATTTCACCAACCTTCCCCTTATAGAGGCCTATTCGCGAGCCGGACTACCGCTGATCCTCTCCTCGGGCATGAGCAACCTCGCCGAGGTGCACAGTGCACTTGACGCCGCCGGTTGGTTTGACGGCAGGGAGGTCGCGCTCCTACTCTGTACGTCAATGTATCCAACTCCCCCCGAGGAGGTACATCTCGCGCGTCTGACAACGTTGCAAAACGCCTTCCCCGGACTCGTCACGGGATTCTCCGACCACACGATCGGCTCCCAGGCGGCGGTGATGGCGACGGGCTTGGGGGCAAAGATATTCGAGAAACACTTTACGCTCGATCGTGGCCTTCCTGGCCCCGACCACTGGTTCTCAGAGTCGCCGGAGGATCTCGCAGCATGGATTAAGGCGATTCGGACCGCGGAGCGTATCGTCGGGCAGCCGTATGTACGCGCCGCCGCCGGCGAGAAGGACATGAAAACACTGGCCCGGCGTAGCGTTGTTGCGCTGTTCGATATCGTCGAAGGTGAAGAATTAGGACCTCACAACATTGGGGCACGCCGTCCCGGTGGCGGTCTGCCGCCTTCCTTTCTTGGTAGCATCACCGGCCTGCGGGCATTGCGCTCCCTGCCACGCGGCAGCATTCTGAGCTTCGGAGATTTTGGCAGATGAACGAGGATCATGACAACACATTTGCCCACGCGCTCTCACAAGCCATCCACTTCCCCCCCAACCCCTTTCACCCCTTGGTGTGGATGCTCGGCGAACCGGAAATCGCGGAAGGTGTATTTATCGGAGGGCTGACTATCGTCAACGCGACGGGTGCGCGGCTTGTCATCGGGAAAAACTGCGATATCGCATCGTTTGTTTCCATCAATTGCGCCGATTCCCACAAACGTTGCATCGGCCTAGCCGACGAAATAGAACGCAGAGACATCGTTCTTGGCGACCACGTTTTCGTTGGCTCACACAGCATAATCAAAGGTGGCACCACCATCGGCCATAATTCCGTGATCGCCGCTGGAACAGTTGTGCCGACGGGTGAAATCCCGCCCTATTCGCTCGTGTCAGGAAATCCGGGAACGGTGCGAGCTGGCTACTACGAAGACCGGATCGCAACTCACGAAATTCCTGACGTGGGAATCTGAGATGCGGACGGAATTTCGGTCATGAAGGCAGCGTGATGTCCGATATTGTCCTATCAGCGCACCAACCTGCCTATCTGCCGTGGCCCGGATACATCGAGAAAATCGCGCGTGCGGATGTCTTTGTTTTTCTCGATGACGTCCAGTTCGAGAAGAACAGCTTCACCAACCGAAATCGTATTAAGACGGCGAATGGTCCCACTTGGCTCACGGTTCCTATTCTTGCGAAAGGGCACATCAACAAGTCGATGATGGATCTTAGGATCGACGAGACCCGGGATTGGCGTTCCAAGCACCTGAAGTCCATCGAAGGAGCCTATCGCCGTTGTAGTGCTTTCTCTCACGTATTTCCAATCGTTGAAGGCTGGATCTCCAATCGTGAGGACAGCTTCGTCGATTATTGCTGGAATCAACTGCTTGGTTGGGTGAAAGAAGCCGGCATAACGACACACCTTGTGCGTTCCAGCACACTTGGCATCGTCAGCCGGAAATCAGATCTTGTGCTTGACCTATGCCTAACCTTCAATGCTACGCGTTATATTTCGGGCGCGTTGGGCGCCAATTATTTGGATATTTCTTCGTTCGAAGAGAAAGGCATCTCAGTAGTATTTCAGAATTTTCAAATGGACCCCTACCCCCAGCCATGGGGCGAATTCGTACCCTATTTAAGCACAGTGGATTACTGGTTTTCGATCGGTCAACTGCCAAACTTCGGATCACGATGACGTAGTAAGACTCCGGATCATCAGGGCGTTTTCTCGCGCAAGATCCGGCGCGCCAGCACAAAGGCTTCTGCCGCGTCCACACCGACGGTTGCGCCCCGCCAACGGGCAAGATGTCTCACTGCCTCATAGGAGCGCGTGTGCGGCCAAGGTCGGATCTCGTGGGCATATTCAGCGAGAGCCTGTATTTTGTCATCCAGGTACGGCGAAATCTCTACAAACCAGTTCGGCACGAAAGCCGGCCCGCTGGGGTCCAATTGCCATTCTGTGGAAGATGCGACTTCGAAAAACAATATCGTATCCACCGCGACACCCGGTTGCGCCCGGCACGCGGTGGCAACGGCTTGGGACACGACACGATGATCAACGTTTAAATCATGTGGATGGTGCGTATAGATCGTATCCGGCTGAAACTCATGGATCTGTGTCTCGACGAATTTCGTGACGTCGAGAAGCGCAACAGTATCCATCGCATTATCGGGGAAATCGCCAAAGACCACCCGATCGACCCCTAAATTTGCATTGGCCTCGCGAGCCGCCCGACGGTGAGCATCGAGATCAGCTTCGCTAACTGCGCCTCTGGCGGTCAGGCCCTGCGCAACGATAAGGGTGCGAACAATATGCCCAGCCGTACAATGCGCCCGCATCGAGCCCCCGCAACCGAGAATCTCATCATCAGGATGAGCCGCCACCACTAATATTCGCCGCACATTACCTCCTTCTATCACGTCTTTCGTCGAGAGTTGGTCACACCGGTTGCCGGACGCCATATTCTGCGAGGTCTGCAATATGCGTGACATGTAGGTCGCCATTGGCAAGATATCGGTCCACACATTCCCTATTCCATCCCCATCTTGTTACACTTGCGGCTCGCAGCACTGAGAGCTTCGAATAAGGATAGGGAATGATGACTTCGTCACCGACGAGGTAGGAAATCAACTGCCTTGCTCGAAGTTGCGTGGCTGGGTCGACTGTCTGGGATCCGCGCGTGGTAATCAGCGCCGCATAGTTCGCTCGGTCCGTTGGCACCAGCACCTCAATCGGATGATCGAGTACTCCCCATTTAGCGGAGACAATCACCGGCACCCCCTGAGCAAGGCATTCCAGAGTTGCCGTTCCATGCCACAGCGTTACCAGATCAGTGTACCGCATGATTTCTGGCAAATTGAACCAACGATGACCAAGAACAATGCAATTATCCGGCAGCGGCACCTCAATAAGATCACTAAACATCTCGTTCGGATCTGCGATCTCGCGGATAACCTCATAAGGATGTGGTTTGATGACAAGAAGAACGTCGTCGAGACCGCGGACCACTTCGATCGTATGGTTTAGCCAGTCTGCCATGTCCCGGTGGGCGGGGCCTCCCTCCTCCTCTATGGCGATGTCATAGGTAATCTTGCCGGGCAAGCAGACGACCTTGCCCCCCTTGGCTCGATGGGCAACTATACGTTCGTAGGCGGCCTTAGCCGCTTGCGATCCGTCACCCGGGGCACGCCGAAGCCGGAGAATTTCGTCACTCTCGCGTTCGGCCTCTCCGTCCTCGTTCCTTCGGCTCAACCACTCCTCGAATGCTCGTTTGGTGGTGTGCATACAAACGCGCTGATCGGGATTGCGCGTGAGGTTCGCCACAGAAACGGTCGATCCAGCCTGGCTTGTGTTGTTATTTTTGTATTGCTCATAACCTGCATTGAATTCGACATATTCGATCGGCAGGTGCCGTGAACAGCGAGCAGCGAATTGCTTGTAAATGCACGCGGGAGAGTAATGCGTCATCGAGCTGAAAATCAGGACGCGCTTGCCGGTTTGCTTACTCCAGTCGGCGAGGCGCTCACACATCTGCATCGCGACGTCGGCCCGCATCAGGCCGTCCTTGGCGAGTTCGTCCGCCTGTTTGCCCTCGACAACGCGATAGCAACGCTGCGCTGTCGCTATTCTCTCCGTAATGGGCTGATAGAGATCATAGCCATTGCGCTCGATGTTCCGCTGATAGCCACCCGGCCAGTCAGGATGCGGACCGCTTGCCTGTTGGACATCGACGAAACGGCGGCCCGTCGGATCAATCGCACCATTTAACGCCTTCAGCTCGGGATCAGCAGGCTCAAACGGCAATACCGACGGTGAATCCAGGTATACCGTCTCGTAGCCACGTCGGCGCATTTCGCAAGCGGCGATCCCCGTCCACAACATAACCAGCGGCGAACGTTGTGTAAGAACAGCAACAACGCCTTTCACAGGTTCGGCCACTGCAACTGAGGAAATCAGTTCACCCGTGTCAACCACGATCTGAAGCCAGTCAAGGCGCAAGCGAAGCGCGGCATTTCCGTTCTCTCTCCCGCCGTACTCTGGTTCAACGTCGAGAGAGGACCGCGCCTCGGCAATCGCGTCGATCATTTCATCCCGCCTGCCGAGCGCATTCAGCGCCTCCGCCGCAATGATCGCAAGCTCGACGTTCTTGCCTCTCTGTCGCTGCACTCGTATCGCAATCTCGAGAGCCTCTTGTGGTTCACCCATCCGAAGGAGGTAGTTTGCCAGACTCGTTGACAGCGCGGCGTCATGCGGCGCGAGTTCTATGCCACGCCGACACAGATCCACCGCTTCTCGAACGCGGCCTGCCTTGACCATCATAGCCGCCCAACTGCGCATCCAACCACCGTCCCCGGGCAACGCTGTAAGAGCTTCGGAGCAGATTTCGTCGATCGCGTTCCATTCGCATCTTCGAGAAAGGCGATCAAGCAACCTATGGGCCAACGCGAGCCACCCGGGACTTGCCTTTAAGAAGCCCCGAGCGAGGAAGTTCGCCTCCGTCTCCATGCCGGCATCGGCCAGTAACGTGTCTATCTTGATCGCGCGCCGCAAATCGGCAGGCTCAAGTTCGGCCAACCGTCTTGCCGCGACAGCCGGGCGTTCTGCCTCAGCCTCGATATAGAAGGACTCGACTTGGGGCCGTACTCTAACATCCTCAAGCGCAGCCGAAAAAACGTCCGCGAAATAGGCCATTCTGCCTGCATCGCGAGCGACCCGAACAAGGCCGTCCCAGGCCTCGACCGGAACTCCCTTCTCGATCGTCATGCTCCGAAGCTGAGACCACGTCTCCTCGCAGTCGGTGCCCTGCAGCGCCTCCAGAGCGGAGAGAAACTCCTCGCGGACGAGTCTGCCTCTGATGTCCGCTGCCTGTGCCGGCGTGAGGGCAACATCTTCGCTTCGCCGGAGCCACATTATTGCCGCTTCGTGTCGGCCACAGGCACTTTCAACGTCGCACAATAGTATCGCGAATGTCGGCTGTTTGCCTGCGGCGATCTCCAAGCCCTTGGCACATTCGGCAGCTTCCTGACAACGCCCTCGCCGGAGAAGGACCCGCACAGCCGTATCTCGCAAGCTCACATGATCGGGATTTTGGGACTGGCGACGGAGAATTGTAGCTACAAGCTGCGACGCCTCCGGCTGTTTATTGATCAACCGCCCCGCCGAAACCGCGAGTGCAATATCTTCCGGATCTCCGGCTAGTGCAGCGTCCAATAAGTTGAAGCCTTCCGCCGGGCGGACGCCACGTATGAGTGCACGTGCAACTTCGACCAGAACACCTCTCATGGCCTCGCCGCTGAAATGAATGCTTAGAACCCAACCCCGGGCTTCCTCCGCTGCCACGTGCGAATAGAGCCGCAGCCCCTCATGAACGAGCTGCTCTTTGGACAGACTTTCCGCTGCATTCGCGGAGTCAGTTATGCTGACTGCACCTTTGCCATCGGCCGGAATTAACAAAACAACCCCCAGGTTCAACCATAGGTGAACTTGCGCGTAGAAATCATGGTACACCGGCAAAGTCAAACGGACATCCTTGGATATTGTGCCTCGGATTACGGCAGCCTTTTCGAACCGGTTGATTTCACTGGTGCCACCAGAAGGACCAACTTACACCGCATAACCTGGAGCCATCTAATGACCATATAGACATGCCAACATCGGGCCGCCGCCTCCCCATTTGACTCCCACCCGACCTCAGTATACCTTCACCTCAAATTGGCTTGACCACCTGACGACCTGATTGGAAAGTCGACGCGATGGTGTCATCGATGTTCACGGTCATGGAGACGCGGCGGCTCTACCGCCAGGTCGCGGACCAGATGCGCAGCCTGATCGAGCGCGGCGAGCTGCCGGCCGGCTCGCGCCTGCCGGCCGAGCGCGAGCTCGCGCAGCGCCTCGGTGTCTCGCGTCCGACGGTTCGCGAAGCGCTGATCGTTCTGGAAGTCGAGGGCCTGATCGACATCCGCATGGGTTCCGGCGTCTATGTCGCCGCGCGCAAGGCGCCGGCGGCAGGCGCGCCGCCGGAAGATTTCGAGGGTCCCTTCGAGTTGCTGCGGGCACGCGCCGTGGTGGAATGCGCCGTCGTCGAGGAGGCCGCCCGTCTCGCCCGGCCCGAGCACGTCGCCCATCTCGACCGGAACCTCGAAGAGATGGCGGCGGCGGTCGACGACCGGCATCTGGCGCTGGCACTCGACCGGGAATTCCACGTCATTGTGTCGAGCATCATCGCCAATGCGACGCTCAACCGCTTCGTCGGCAGCATGCACGACATGCGCATGACGCCCTATTTCGAGAAACTGGCGAGCTATTTCGAGAACCGCCGAACCTGGCAGGCCGCGACGGAGGAGCATCGCGCGATCCGCAATGCGATCGCCGCGAGCGATCCGGCCGCCGCCCGCAAGGCGATGTGCGACCATCTGCAACAATCTGAACTCCGGCTCTCGGAGAGCTTCGGGGAAGACCATTCGTCCGAGACAGCCGCGACGGCGGCGGGAGGACAGGCCGGAGGACTTTGACGACACGTTTCAGCGACTTCAACTTGGGAGGAGAAAAAGATGAAGTTCAGACTGACAATGCTACTCGGTGCGACTGCTGCAATTCTCGCCTCGGCGATTACCGCCCAGGCGGAAACGGTGCTCAAATGGGCGCATGTCTATGAAACATCCGAACCCTTCCACACTGAATCGGTGTGGGCGGCGGAAGAAATCGCCAAGCGCACGGACGGGCGCTACAAGATCGACGTCTTCCCGGCGTCTCAGCTCGGCAAGGAAGCCGACATCAACCAGGGCCTGAAGCTCGGCACCGTCGACATCATCATTTCCGGATCGAGCTTCGCCGCGCGTGAGTATCCGCCGATCGGCGTCACCTACTATCCCTATACCTTCCGCGATCCGGCGCACCTGATCGCCTATACCAAGAGCGACGTCTTCAAGAAGCTCGCCGCCAGCTACGAGCAGGCCTCCGGCGGCAACCACATTTCCGCCGTCACCTATTACGGCACCCGCCACACCACCTCCAACCGGCCGATCGCCAAGTGCGCCGACATGGCGGGCTTGAAGATCCGCGTTCCGGACGTCCCGGCCTACCTCGCCATGCCGCGCGCGTGCGGTGCCAACACGACGCCGATCGCGTTTGCCGAAGTCTACCTCGCACTCCAGAACGGCACCGTCGAGGCGCAGGAAAACCCGCTCACCACAATCGAGGCGAAGAAGTTCTACGAAGTCCAGAAGAACATCAGCCTCACCGGCCACATCGTCGATCACCTCAACACGGTGGTCTCCGGCATGCTGTGGGCGAAGCTCTCCGACGAGGACAAGAAGATCTTCACCGAGGTGATGCAGGAGGCGGCCGAGCGCAGCACGAAGATCATCGAGGAGCGCGAGAAGGCGCTGGTCGACAAGTTCAAGGAGCGGGGCATCACCGTGACCGAGGTCGACAGGTCGGACTTCGAGAAGGCGGTCATGGAGAAGGTGAGCTTCGAGGAGTTCGGCTACGACAAGGCCGACTGGGAAGCCATCCGCGCCGTCAAGTAAGGCGGCACACGCCCATCGCGCCCGGTGCCACGTCGCCGGGCGCTCCCCTTCCCCGAGATTGGCGGAGTTTCCGATGAAGGAACAACAGCACGCTCAGGTCAGCGTCGAAGAGATGGCGCACGCCTTCGAGGAGGACACGGGCCCGGCGGACCTCTCTGCCTATGCGGTGGAGGACTGGGGCAACATGGCTGTCTTCTGGTTGATGGCGGCCTGCGTCTTCCTGCAGTTCTTCACCCGTTATGCGCTGAACAACAGTCTCGCCTGGACCGAGGAAATCGCCGCGAACTGTCTCGTGGTGATCGTGTTCCTCGGCTCGGTCATGTGTGTGCGCATGGCGCGGCACATCCAGGTGGACCTTCTCTACCGCTTCCTGCCACCGAAGATCGGGCGTCTGCTGCAGCTCCTGGTCGATTTCATCGTCATCGGCTTCTTCGCCTACACGACCTGGCTGATGTGGCGGTATATCGCGATCGTCGGCAATGAACGCATGGTGACGGTCAACCTGCCGCGCGGCTACGTCTTCTACACCGTGTTTGCCGCCTTCGCGCTGATGCTGGCGCGCGCCGTGCAGAACTTCGTCAGGGACATGATCAACGAAAAGACCGTTCGCGAGCAGGCGAACGAATCCGGCATTCAAGGGGTGTGACCAGTGCTGCTGCTCATCGGATCCTTCCTCGCCCTCCTAATCATCGGCACGCCCGTCGCCGTCTCGCTCGGCGTCTCGTCGCTCCTCTATCTTCTGATCTACGGCGTCGCCCCGGACATCATCGCGGCCCAGCGGATGATCGCCGGCGTCGAGAGCTTCCCGCTGATCGCCGTTCCCTTCTTCATCCTCGTCGGCAACCTCATGAACATCGCCGGCGTCACCGGCCGCATCTACCATTTCGCGCTCTCCCTCGTCGGCTGGATGAAGGGCGGCCTCGCACAGGTCAACATCATCGGCTCGGTCGTCTTTTCGGGGATGTCCGGAACGGCGCTCGCGGATGCCGCCGGCATCGGCACGATCGAAATCAAGGCGATGAAGGACCACGGCTATCCTGTGGAAGCCGCCGTCGGGGTGACGGCCGCCTCCGCGACCCTTGGCCCGATCTTCCCGCCCTCGCTCCCCTTCGTCATCTACGGCATGATGGCCAACGTCTCGATCGGCGCGCTGTTCATGGCCGGCATCCTGCCGGGCATCGTGATGGCGGGCCTGATGATGCTGACGGTCTTCATCTTCGCGCATCGCAAGGGCTGGGGCTCGGACACGCCGTTCGAACTGAGGCAGCTCGGGGCGGCCTCGCTCGAGGTCGCCATCGTCTTCTGCTTCCCGGCCGCAGTCTACCTGCTCATTCTTGCCGGCCTGTCGATCAACATCGCCGTCTTCATCGCGCTTGCCGCGCTCATCGCGCTCGACTGGTATTTCGATTTCCACGCGGTCATGGCCCTGATGACGCCGGTGCTGCTGATCGGCGGCATGACCATGGGTTGGTTCACCCCGACCGAGGCCGCAGTCGCCGCGGTCATCTGGTCGCTCTTCCTCGGGCTTGTGCGCTATCGCACCATGACCCTGCGCACGCTGGCGAAGGCGAGCTTCGACACGATCGAGACCACCGCCTCGGTGCTCTTCATCGTCACGACGGCGTCGATCTTCGCCTGGTTGTTGACCGTCAGCCAGGCGGCACAGCTCTTCTCCGACTTCATGTTCTCGTTGACGGACAACTGGTGGACCTTCCTGATCATCGTCAACGTCCTGCTGCTGATCGTCGGTGCGTTCCTCGACACCATCGCGGCGATCAGTATCCTGGTGCCGATCCTGATGCCGATTGCGGCTCGCTACGGCATTGATCCGGTCCATATGGGCCTGATCTTCACGCTGAACCTGATGATCGGTCTCCTGACGCCACCAGTCGGCATGGTGCTCTTCGTGCTCTCACGGATATCGAAGCTGTCGGTGGAGCGCACCTCGATGGCGATCCTACCGTGGACGATCCCGCTGTTCATCGCCCTGTTGCTGATCACCTTCATCCCGGCGATCACGCTCTGGCTGCCGACCGAACTCGGCCTGCTGCGGTAGAGGTGCCAGGATGCAGACGCGCTTCGCTCGCCTCTACGGCCGCCGTGATCTCAGGGTCGAGGATGCGCCGGTTGTGCCGCCCGGGCCCGGCGAGGTCCTCCTGAAGATGGCGGCAGGCGGCATCTGCGGCTCGGACCTCCACTACTATCAGGATGGCGGCTTCGGCCCCGTCAGGGTGCGCGAGCCGATCATTCCCGGCCATGAGGCCTCCGGCCATGTCGCCGCCCTCGGCGCCGGGGTCACCGGCCTTTCGGTCGGCGATCTCGTGGCGGTCAATCCGAGCCGGCCCTGCGGCACCTGCCGCTTCTGCCGGGAGGGGCTTCCGATCCACTGCCTCGACATGCAGTTCATGGGCAGCGCAATGCGCCTTCCGCATGCGCAGGGCATGTTCCGCGACTGGCTCACGGTGCCGGCGTTCCAGTGCCTGCCGGCGGGCACCCTCGTCGGCGCGGGCGAGGCAGCCTGCGCCGAGCCACTCGCCGTCTGCCTCCATGCGGCAGCCCGCGCCGGCGGCCTCGCGGACAAGCGCGTGCTGGTGACGGGCGCCGGTCCGATCGGCGCTCTCGCCGTCGCTGCCGCGCGCTATGCGGGGGCCACCGAGATCATCGCGACCGACCTTGCCGATGCCGCGCTCGACCGCGCGATTGCCATGGGAGCGACACAGACGATCAACGTCGGGAAAAAACTCGACGGACTGGCGGCCTACGAAAGGGACAAGGGGTATTTCGACGTCGCCTTCGAATGCTCTGCCGCCGAGACCGCGCTCCGCAATGCCATTGCAACGGTTCGGCCGCGCGGGACAATCGTCCAGGTCGGCGTGACCGGCGACATCACCCTCCCCCTGAATGCGCTCGTCGGAAAGGAACTCCAGCTCGTCGGGACGCAACGCTTCGATCGTGAGTTTGCGCTGGCCGTCGACCTCATCGCCGCCCGACGGATCGATGTTCGGCCGATCATCTCGCATAGCTTCCCCCTCGAAGAGGCAGTCGCTGCCTTCGAACAGGCCGGCGACCGCACGAGGGCCTGCAAGGTCCAGGTCACCTTCTTGCCCTGAAGCAGTCCCGATCACGGCTGGATTTTGCGGTCACGGCGAAATTCAGGCCGCAGTTTTGCTGCCAACGCATGCCTCCCGTGCAAAATCTGATCTCCTGTTTTTTCGGCAAACGCCTAAATAGAAGGCGTCAGATCGAAGGACAAATGCTATGAAAATCGGCAACGCAATCACCGAATACTTCCGCCTCCGCAAGGCCTATCGCGAACTCTCCCGTCTCGACGACGCGTCCCTGAAGGACATCGGCGTCTCGCGGTCGCAGATCCGCCAGGCCGTTTTCGGCCGCTGAGGCAAAGAGGCCCGGCGACGGGCCAACCAAAGAAGCCGGCAGGATGATCCTTTCCCGGCAGACGACGAAAACCCGGCCATGGCCTTCAAAAGCCCGCGGCCGGGAAGTTTTTTGAAAGTCCCGCGGGAATCGGCAGAGCGACCTTCTTCGCCTCCTTGCCGCTCCGCATCGGGAACAGCCTCCCCGCCGCACGGCTCCTGCGGCATTCGGCCTCACCGCTTCCCATACTTCCCTTCCCCTTGCGTCAGCAGATATGGCCACCCGCCAAGCCCGAGGTCATCGGCAACTGTGGACAAGTGCGGACCGGGCCAAAGACTCTCCCGCAACCCCCTCTTGCTTTGTCAGAACTCAAGTCGTAGCGTCAGCGCACGTGCAAGTATTAGCTGTTTCTCCCCAAAGGAAGCCAGCTTATTCAAGCATTTAGGAACATGAAAACCCTGAGGAAAACGGCTCCTCAGGGCGGATCAACTGACAAGACAATAGGGGATACAACAATGAACGCTTCAATCAGGCGTACCCTCAAGGCAGTTCTGCTTTCCAGCACGCTGCTTGCCATGACCGCCAGCCTCGCTTCCGCCGAGACGGTCATCCGACGCGGCAATGGCGGCGAACCTCAGACGCTCGACCAGGCGCATATTTCCATCGACATCGAAGGCTTTGTCGTCCGCGATATGTTCGAAGGCCTGACGATCTACAATCCGAAGGGCGAAGTCATTCCGGGCGTCGCCGAGAGCTGGACGATTTCGGATGACGGCACCGTCTACACCTTCAAGCTCCGCGAGGATGCCAAGTGGTCGAACGGCGATCCGGTGACCGCCGACGATTTCGTCTTCGCCTGGCGCCGCATGGAAGACCCGAAGGAAGCGGCCGAATACGCCAATATTCTCTATCCGGTGAAGAACGCCGAGGCCATCAACACCGGCAAGGCTGCCGTCGACACGCTGGGCGTGAAGGCCGTCGATGCCAAGACGCTGGAAGTGACCCTGGAGCGCCCGACGCCCTACTTCCTGCAGCTCGCCTCGCACTACGCGGCTCTGCCGGTCAACGCCGCCGTTGTTCAGAAGTTCGGCGCGGAATGGACGAAAGCCGGCAACATGGTCTGCAACGGCGCCTACTGCCTGACGGAGAACGTTCCGAACGACCACATCACCGCCGTCAAGAACGACAAGTACTGGGATGCGGCCAACGTCAAGATCGACAAGGTGATCTACAACCCCTCCGAAGACCAGTCCGCCACCGAGCGCATGTTCGAGGCAGGCGAGCTCGACGTCGTCTACAACTTCCAGACGGACCAGAAGGCCTTCCTCGAAGAGAAGCTCGGCAAGGACCAGGTTCTCGCCGGCACCGACCTCGGCACCTATTATTACGTCTTCGACACCCGTCACGAGCCCTTCAGCGACGTGAAGGTAAGACAGGCACTGTCGATGGCAGTCGATCGCGACTTCCTTGCCGAGAAGATCTTCTCCGGCGCCCAGCTCCCGGGCTATTCCTTCGTTCCGCCGGGCATGGAAGGCTATACCCCGGCCGCACCCGAGTGGGCTTCGCTCGATCAGCTCGACCGCGAAGACAAGGCAAAGGAATTGCTGAAGGAGGCCGGTTACGGCGAGGGCGGCAAGCCGCTCAAGATCGACATCCGTTACAACACCAATGAAAACCACAAGAAGGTGGCGACCGCCGTCGCCGACATGTGGAAGGCCGTCGGTGCGGAAGTCACGCTCCAGAACCTCGACGTGAAATCGCACTATGCCTACCTGCAGGAAGGCGGCGCATTCGATGTGGCGCGCGCCGGCTGGTCGGCCGACTACGCCGATCCGGAGAACTTCCTCAATCTTCTCGTCTCCTCCAACACGAGCTTCAACTACGGCCACTGGGCCAATGCGAAGTATGACGAGCTGATGAAGTCCTCCTACGCGGAACGCGATCCGGCCAAGCGTATGCAGATCCTCCATGACGCCGAGCAGATCGCCATGGACGAACAGGGCAATGCCCCGTTGATGGTCCACGCCTCGACCTGGCTCGTTTCCCGCAAGGTCAAGGGCTTCGAGATGAACGCCGTCAACGAGCACCTGACCAAGTTCCTCTCCATCGAATAAAGCACATGCAGGACAGGCGGAATCCGGGACGACCGGCTTCCGCCTCTTCGCGTTTTTGCGCGTAGGCCGGAGGAACCCTCCGGCTTGTCCTGCTGTTTCCGGATTTCAGGAGAGAGCAATGCTGTCATTCATCCTGCGACGACTGGTGTCGTCGATACCCACGATCTTTACCGTGATCACCCTTTCCTTCTTCATGATGCGGCTGGCGCCCGGCGGCCCGTTCAACCTGGAGCGGCCGCTCGAGCCGCAGGTCCTCGCCAATCTGAACAAGGCCTTCCTGCTGGATCAGCCCTTGCCGGTGCAGTACCTCCATTACCTCGGCAACCTTCTCCACGGAGACCTCGGACCGAGCTTCGTCTACCGCGATTTCACGGTCGGAGAGCTGATCGCCAAGAGCCTGCCATACTCGCTGATCCTCGGCTCCTGGGCGCTCGCCGTCGGTGTCACGGGCGGCATCATCCTCGGAAGCTTTGCCGCAATCCGGCAGAATTCGGCGTTCGATCATCTCGTCATGAGCTTTGCCAATATCGGCATTACCGTGCCGAGCTTCGTCGTCGCGCCCATTCTTTCGCTGGTCTTCGCCGTCATCCTGCGCATGACGCCGGCAGGCGGCTGGGGAGACGGCGGATTCAACAATCTTGTCCTGCCGGTCATCGCGCTCGCCTTGCCGCAGGTCGGGATCTTCGCGCGCCTGACCCGCGGGTCGATGATCGAGATGCTGCGGGCCGACCACATCCGCACGGTGCGCGCCTATGGTCTTCCCCAGCGCAGCATCATCGTCGTGCATGCACTGCGCGGCGCGCTGATGCCGGTCATCTCCTATTTCGGCCCCACCGCCGCAGCCGTCCTGACCGGTTCCGTCGTGGTCGAGACGGTGTTCTCGTTGCCGGGCGTCGGACGCTATTTCGTCCTCGGCGCTCTCAACCGCGACTACACGCTGGTCATGGGAACGGTCGTCCTCATCTCCGTCTTCATCGTGGTCTTCAACCTGATCGTCGACATCCTCTACGCGCTGCTAGATCCGAGGGTCCGCTATGAGTGAACCACAAATCCAAACCGGACCCGGCGCAGTCCCCCTCGAGACGGACGCCCGGGAGGGCCTCAGCCTCTGGACGCTGGCCCGCATCCGCTTCCGCCGGAACACGGCCGCCATGCTCTCGCTCGGCTATCTGCTGCTGATCGTCGTCTTCAGCTTCGGCGGGCCGATCTTCTGGCCGCATCGCTACGACGCGGTTTTCACGAGCTATGTCGCCGTGCCGCCCTCGCTCTCGCCGTACCCGCACGAGGCGACGCTGCAAGAGGTCATGACGAAAGCCGTCGAGCGCGCCCGCGTCAGCCTGAACGCCTTCGACGTCTCGGGCTCCGCCTACACCGCCACGATCTCGTCCGACAAGCCGATCGACGAGCGCGTCCTGCGCTATCTGGACCGCCCGGACGAATTCGACGGTGCCGCTCTCCAGGAGACGCAGAACGACGGCAAGACGCTCGTCGTTACCGGCAGGGTCAACGGGCAGTATTTCCCTTTCGGGACCGACCGCAACGGCCGCGACCTCCTGCCCCGCGTGATGCTGGGCGGTCAGGTCTCGATCGTCGTCGGCCTGCTTGCGACCTTCGTGTCGCTGATCATCGGCGTCACCTACGGCGCGACCTCGGGCTTCATCGGCGGACGCATAGACAACGTCATGATGCGGTTCGTCGAGATCCTCTACTCGTTGCCGTTCATGTTCTTCGTGATCATGCTGGTGGTGTTCTTCGGTCGCCACTTCGTGCTGATCTTCGCAGCGATCGGCGCCATCGAGTGGCTGGACATGGCCCGCATCGTGCGGGGCCAGACCTTGTCGCTCAAGCGGCGCGAGTTCGTCGAGGCCGCCCGCGCCATGGGACTATCCAACTGGCAGATCATCCGCCGTCACGTCATCCCGAACACGATCGGCCCCGTGGTCGTCTTCGTCACGGTGCTCGTGCCCAAGGTGATCCTGCTCGAGAGCTTCCTCTCCTTCCTCGGGCTCGGGGTGCAGGAGCCGATGACCTCGTGGGGCACGCTGATCGCCGAAGGCACCGCCAGCATGCAATCCGCATCATGGTTGCTGATCTTCCCCGCGATCTTCTTCGTAAGCACGCTGTTCGCGCTCAATTTCGTCGGCGACGGCCTGCGCGACGCGCTTGATCCCAAGGACCGCTGACGATGACAAAGACAGATATGCTGCTTCAAATACGCGACATGCGGGTCTGGTTCGACACGCCGCTCGGCAAGGTCGAGGCGGTCAAGGGCATCAGTCTCGACGTCAAGCGTGGCGAGACGCTGGCGATCGTCGGCGAGTCCGGCTCCGGCAAGAGCCAGACCATGATGGCGATGATGGGTTTGCTCGCCGCCAACGGCTCTGCGTCCGGTTCGGCGAAGCTCGACGGTGCCGAAATCCTCGGACTGCCGCTGAAAGGGCTGAACCACATCCGCGGCGAGCGCGTGACCATGATCTTCCAGGAGCCGATGACCTCGCTCGATCCGCTCTACAAGATCGGCTACCAGCTCGCCGAGCCGATGATCCACCACAAGGGTCTCTCGGCGAAGGAGGCACGGGCGAAGGCGATCGAGCTGCTGAAGCTCGTCAAGATTCCCGATCCGGAACGCCGGATCGATTCCTACCCGTACGAGCTTTCAGGCGGCCAGCGCCAGCGCGTGATGATCGCCATGGCACTGGCCAACGATCCGGAGCTCCTGATCGCCGACGAACCGACCACCGCACTCGACGTCACCATCCAGGCGCAGATCCTCGACCTGATGCGAGAGCTGAAGGAGCGGATCGGTCTCTCGATCATCTTCATCTCGCACGATCTCAACGTCGTGCGGCGCTTCGCCGACCGCGTCGCGGTGATGAAGCTCGGCGAGGTGGTCGAACAGGGGGCCGTCGAGGCGATCTTCTCGAACCCACAGCATGACTATACGAAGATGCTGCTCGCCGCCGAGCCGACCGGCCACAAGGACCCGGTTCCCGCCGATTCTCCAAGGCTGCTCGAAGGCCGGAACGTCGCCGTGACGTTCACCGCCGGCGGCGGGTTCCTCGGGCGAAGAAAACTGGAAGTGAAGGCCGTTCGCGACGTCAGTATCACGCTCCGCAAGGGACAGACGATAGGGATCGTCGGCGAGTCCGGGTCGGGCAAGTCCACCCTCGGGCGCGCCCTGCTCCGCCTCTTCGACAGCGACGGCAGGGTCATCTTCGACGGTCAGGACATCTCGAAGGCAAGCCCGCAGCAGATGCGTGCGCTGCGCCGCCAGATGCAGCTCGTCTTCCAGGATCCGTTCGGCTCGCTCTCGCCGCGCATGACCGCCGGCCAGATCGTGACCGAGGGCCTGCTGGTCCACGAGCCGCAGATCAGCCGTGCCGAGCGCGACCGGATCGCCATTCAGGCGTTCAAGGATGTCGGCCTCGATCCTGCCTCGCGCAACCGCTATCCGCACGAGTTTTCGGGCGGCCAGCGCCAGCGCATCGCCATCGCGCGCGCCATGGTGCTGAAACCGAAAGTGCTGGTGCTCGACGAGCCGACGTCTGCGCTCGACCGGTCGGTGCAGAAGCAGATCATCGAACTGCTGCGCGATCTGCAGCAGAAACACGGCCTCTCCTATCTCTTCATCAGCCACGATCTCGCGGTCGTGCGGGCGCTCTCCGACTATATCGTCGTGATGAAGAACGGCGTGATCGTCGAGGAAGGCGAAACTGCAGCCATCTTCGACGCGCCCCGGCAGGCCTATACGAAGGAGCTCATGGCGGCAGCCTTCTGAGACGTGCATGGGCTATGGCTGACGCCGGCGGCAAAAACGCCGGCGTTGGCAGATCGATGACAATAGAGGGCCTGCGGACCTCCACGGAGGAGCCTTCGTCAGGCCTTGTCAATCCGGACTGCACTCGCACGGGTCGGAAATACCGTCTGAAGACGCACTGACGGTCTCCAGGAGTTCGATCGTCATCGCCTGAGCGTGCCTCGGAACGTCGGAGAAGCGGTCGCGATAGAGAAGGTTCGTCATCACCGCCTCCGCGAACTGCGGGTCCATACGCCGTGCGACAAACAAGGCTTTGCGGCATTCTTCTTTGAACGGTGACAAGGCATTGACGGCGTATTCCACACCCAGGACCATCGTGACGCAGGCTATGTCGAACATGTCGCGCGGCTGCATCGACGCGCCCCGATAGCAGATCTTCTTGGCGATGATTTCCGCGGGCGTCTCAAGCTGGATATTGCGGCCGCGGACCTTCGCTGCCCGCGTCGGACTGGCAGTCAAGCCGGCGGCGCAGATGAAGTCGACCTCGCCCATTTTCTCGAAGACCACCTTTAATGCCCTCGTTCCATCGAACTGGTAGCCATCCGGTGTAAGGGAGAGAGTGTACCCTTGGGTCCAAGGATTCAGAAAGGGCAGGACTTGAGGATCATCGATAAAGATGTCGACATCGAAGCTCTCGCGGTGATCGATCTGCAGCATCAGTGCTGTGCCACCCCCGAAACTCCAATTGTCAATCAAGGTGAACTTGGAGTTCGCAAGATCTATGATGTGCGCGGCCTGATCAAACAGGTCGCCCCACTTGCTGTTCACATGTTTCGACAACTAGGCCGCCCGCGCCAGCGGCAGCGTGTAACCGGCCAGCACGGAAAACTTCCGCGCCAATTCGGTGGCGATCTTCGGATCGACGCACATCTCGTCCAGGAACGAGTGCTGAAGGTCTTCATCCACTTCCGAAAAGAAGCAGAACGCCGAGGGGTCATAAAGAACGGCGCTGGCGGGATCAGAAATCTTCGACGCGAGCTGCTCAGCCGAAAGCGCCGTCCCATAAGGGGCGTTGACTGTGGACAGAACTTTTACTGCAACAACCGACATGTCTCCGGACCGCATAGCGCTTTCGACCATTTATATAGCGCCACAAAACTCGGGAAACAAGAATTCCGCTTCCATGTGCCTTTGGGCGGCTAGCGGAGACCTTCCGATCTACCGCCAATACCGGCCGATGCTGCGTAACCCTCATTCACACCGACGCCCTTCCCATCTGCCGCAAGTCGAGCTATGTTCTCAATTCGTTCTCTGCGTGCCTCTCGCAGGCGCAGAGAGCGATGACGAGGAAATGCGGCGGCAAGGTCAACCCACGGAATCACAGACGCACCGGGCATGTCCCGGCGCGCGCGTGGTGTTGCTCCCTCCGCCTGTCCGGCGACGTGCGGCTGCACGCCCCGGCGCATGAGGGGACAGAGTTTTCGATGAGCCTTGCCTATCTGGAGAAACTGAACGACCGGCAGCGCGCCGCGGTCGAGCACGGTGTCGGTGCGGCCGGATTGCCCGGACCGCTGCTGATCATCGCCGGCGCCGGCTCTGGCAAGACCAACACACTCGCCCATCGCGTCGCCCACCTGATCATGAACGGCGCGGATCCGCGCCGCATCCTCCTGATGACCTTCTCCCGCCGCGCCGCATCGGAAATGGGCCGCCGTGTCGAACGCATCTGCCGCCAGGTGCTGGGCGACAAGGCCGCCGTCATGACCGATGCGCTCGCCTGGGCCGGCACCTTCCACGGCATCGGCGCCCGTCTTCTCCGCATCCACGCCGACCAGATCGGCCTTGCGGAGGACTTCACCATCCATGATCGCGAGGACAGCGCCGACCTCATCAATCTCGTGCGCCACGAACTCGGCTTCTCGAAGACCGAGAGCCGCTTCCCGACCAAGGGCACCTGTCTCTCGATCTATTCCCGGGTGGTGAATTCGGAAACCTCGATCGCCGAGGTGCTGAAGGCGCATTACCCCTGGGTCGCCGGCTGGGAGGAGGAGCTGAAGCAGCTCTTTGCCGCCTATGTGGAGGCCAAACAGGTACAGAACGTGCTCGACTACGACGACCTCCTGCTCTACTGGGCGCAGATGGTGAGCGAACCGGACCTCGCGGGCGAAATTGCCGGCCGCTTCGACCATGTGCTCGTCGACGAATACCAAGATACCAACCGGCTGCAGGCGGCGATCCTGCTGGCGCTGAAGCCCGGCGGACACGGGCTGACGGTCGTCGGCGACGACGCGCAATCGATCTATTCCTTCCGCGCCGCGACGGTGCGCAACATCCTCGATTTCCCGGCGGCCTTCTCGCCGCCGGCCCATGTCGTCACGCTCGACCGCAACTACCGTTCGACGCAGCCGATCCTCGCCGCAGCGAACGCGGTCATCGGCGAGGCGCGCGAGCGCTTCACCAAAAACCTCTGGAGCGACCGGGAGTCCGAGGAGCGTCCGGCGCTGGTGACCGTCCGGGACGAGGCCGATCAGGCCCGCTACATCGTCGAGCAGGTTCTGGAAAACCGCGAGCGCGGCATCGGTCTGAAGCAGCAGGCCGTACTCTTCCGCTCGTCGAACCACAGCAGTTCGCTCGAAGTCGAGCTCACCCGCTCGAACATTCCCTTCGTCAAGTTCGGCGGGCTAAAATTCCTCGACAGCGCCCATGTGAAGGACATGCTGGCGGTGCTGCGCTTCGCCCAGAACCCGCGCGACCGGGTCGCCGGCTTCCGCCTGCTGCAGCTCCTGCCGGGGATCGGCCCGCAGACCGCGGGCCGCATCCTCGACACGATCGCCGCCGATCCCGAGCCGCTGGTGACGCTCGCCGAAATCCCCGCGCCCCCGAAATCGGGCGCGGACTGGCCGGGCTTCCTCGACCTGCTTCTCGGCCTGCGCAAGGCGGGGCCCGGCTGGCCGAACGAAATCAGCGCGGCGCGCGTCTGGTACGAACCGCATCTCGACCGCATCCACGAGGATGCCGAAACCCGCAAGGCCGACCTGCTGCAGCTTGAGCAGATCGCGGCCGGCTATGCCAACCGCGAGCGCTTCCTCACCGAGCTCACCCTCGATCCGCCGGACGCCACCAGCGACCAGGCGGGTGTGCCGCTCCTCGACGAGGACTACCTGATCCTCTCGACCATCCACTCGGCCAAGGGGCAGGAATGGCGCTCGGTCTTCATGCTGAACGTCATCGACGGCTGCATTCCCTCCGATCTCGGCGTCGGCACGACCGCGGAGATCGAGGAGGAACGCCGGCTCCTCTATGTCGGCATGACACGCGCCCGCGACAGCCTGACGCTCGTCACGCCGCAGCGCTTCTTCACGTACGGCCAGAATGCGCAGGGCGACCGCCACGTCTATGCCTCGCGTACCCGCTTCATCCCGGCACCGATGCTCGGCCTCTTCGAGGCGAAGAGCTGGCCGATCGTCCCGACTGCGGCCGGCGAACGCAGCACGCGACAGGTCCGGGTCGACGTCGGCGCGCGCATGCGGGCGATGTGGAAGTAGGCGGCCGGCGGGCGTTCCGGCGAAATTCTCCACAATGCAGGGAAGCGAAGCACTGATCGCCTCCTCGGGCTCAGTCAGTCGTGCGGGCTTCCGAACGCCCGAGCTTCTCCAGATGTTCGACGCAGATTGCCTCGATCTCGGAGATCAGCCGGTGGGCGCGTTCAAGGAGCCAGACGAGCGCTTCCTCGCTGATTTCGTAGTGCTTCGAGTAGCGGGATTTGACGTAGGCCTCGTTCAGGATGTTGAACCAGGCAACGTGCTGATGCTGATCGGCGGGCCAGACGTCGGCGAGCCGCCGATCACGCCCCTCGGCGAGGCTGCGCAGGTGCTTCAGGTTGTGGGAGGCGGGGCTGTAGCTCGTCAAAACGAGCAGGAGCGCTGAATAGGCTTGTTCGATCGACTGATGAAGGAGAAAGGCAGCTTCCTTGTATCTTTTGCGGCCAACAAAGAACTCAGCTCCTTCCACGAACGCCTTTCCATGCGGAAGCCGTTCTTCTAAATAGTCGTTCGCGATCCGCAGGGCGTCGGCGGCCGTTCGCTGTTTCGGCTCGGCGAGTGGCTCATCGTCCAGTTCATAGAGCGCAATGCCATCCCGGCGGATATCGACGAAGAAGTACTGCCCTTCGTAAAGTGCCGTGTTCACCTCGCGCCGCGAGTGGACGATCAGGCTGACCGGTGTCTGGACCTCCGGCAGATGCAAGAGCCGATCCTGCGCCTTGTGCCAGTAGGTGGCGAAATCCGTGAGCTTCTTGTTGTTGACGATGATCAGCAGATCATAATCAGATTTGTATCCCTTCTTGGTGTGCGGCTCGTCGACCCATGTCCCCCTGGCATAAGATCCGAAGAGGATGATCTTCAGGATGCGGCCACGCTTCTTGAAATCGGCCGTTCCTTCCTTCAAGGCGTCCTCGAACTCTTCGTGCAGCACCTCGACGATGCGCGCGAGCTCGCGCTGCTTTCGATGCGGGAGATGGTCGAGGCTGGTTTTCATCGCAAGCGGAGCGGTCCTTGAGGTCATTGCGCATGAATAGCGCCGAATCCATAGAGTGCCTATAGCGCGAGAAATTTCAACAACATGTTGCAACAAAATTCCAGAACAACCGCCGGCTCCGCTCGAAGACCAGGTGCTCCGAAATCATGCGCCGTCGAGCTCTGTGGACTCAATCCAACGGGTGCCGACACGGGCTTCCTCCCGCATTACCACGGGCGTTGCGCGACTGAACCACGCGTCGCCTATCCGCCCTCGGAGCGCCGCAGACAAAGGTCCGAAACGCTAATCGGCCGCCTCGGTCTAACCGTGGACAGCGTTTCGAGGCACCACAAGCCGGCGCTTACCGTAGGACGTCGCCTTCAGCCGCCCCCGAGCTAATGTCGCGTAACCGTCTTCCCGAGTGGTAAGCTCCCGCTACATACGGGTAATACTTACCGATCGGGATGAATAATGTTGCACGCCACAAAATCTTCCTGTACGGTAAAGCAGTTGTGAGAGGTTCTATGATCCGATCTGCAGAAGATTTCGGCAAACTCGTCAAGCTGGCGCGCAAGGGTCTAGGCTGGACGCAAAGAGAACTGGCTGCTCGCTCCGGAACGGGTGAGCGGTTCATCGTCGATCTGGAAGGTGGGAAACCGAGCTGCCAGCTCGACAGGGCCTTGCTCGTCGCGAGGACGGTCGGTCTGGAACTGGGAGATTTAAGAGAAGCACGATCTATCGCTCCGCAGACAGGAACCGACGATGACCTCGCGTTTTTGCCGTCCTTCGGGAGCGACACATGACGACGGTTTTCTACGAGAACATCCCCATTGCTCAACTGAATTTCCGAGACGAATGGCAAATGAGTTACGAACCGAGCTGGGAGGCCCGTCCCAACGCGTTCCCGATCTCGCTGACGATGCCATTGCGATCCGGTGGCTTCGGAGCCGCTACCCTGTTGCCCTGGCTCACCAATCTTCTGCCGGAAACGCACCTGACCGAGATCGGGCTGCGGCTGAAGGTTTCACCACAAGACATTGTCGGTCTGCTGGAGGCCATCGGTCGCGATACGGCCGGAGCGCTTTCCATCGGCAAGCCACGGAAACCCGGCATTCATCTCATGTCGATTCCGGATGACCGTTCGTTGGAGCGGATTATCGGGGACCTCCCGGAGAGGCCATTCCTGGTCGGCGAACACGGGGTTTCGATGTCACTCGCCGGCGTTCAGGAGAAGCTTCCCGTTTTTGTCGCAGACGATGGAACGATTTCCATTCCGGTCGAAGGAACTCCATCGACACATATCCTGAAGCCCGACACGAGGCGTCTGGCTGGAAGCGTCGAGAATGAAGCCTTCTGCCTTTCCTTGGCACGGGCGTGCGGGCTCGACGCGGCCGACGCCACGATCGGTCATGCGGGAACGAGGCGCTACCTCCTGGTGAAGCGATACGACCGCTTCCTGGACTCTCAAAGGGAACTTCGCCGCCTTCATCAGGAGGACCTGTGCCAACTAACCGGGCACTTCCCCTATCAGAAATATGAGAGGACAACGGCTGGACGCGGTGTCGGTCTCAAGCAGATGTTCGACACGGTCCGGGACCTGATTTCACCCGGCGAGCGCCTCAGGTTGTTGGACGCCGTGATCTTCAACGTCCTCATCTGCAACTCCGACTCACACGCCAAGAACTATTCGATCCTGATTGGCGCGCGAGGGACGGCACGACTGGCCCCCCTCTATGATCTCATTTGCGCTGCAGTGTACGACAAGGTTGACCAGAATCTTCCCCAGTCGGTCGGTGGAAAAGCAATCGCTGCAGAACTTCATGGCCGACACTGGAAGGCCTTCGCCGAAGAAGTCGGGCTCAGCCCGGCGGCAACGGTCCGGCGAGTGGGAGAGATCGGGGATATGGTTGTCGACAAGTGCGACCAAATTGCTGCAGACTCGCTCGCTCGCGCAGGTGATCCGTCACGCGTTCTCGAACGCATCAGGCACGCGATCAAGAGACGGTGCCGTCGCATCCTGCACCAATTGTGAGGATGACGCCTCCTCCAGACAAATGTCGAGCGGCGCGCGCTAGCAGCCGGGTCAGATCCTACCAGATCCAGAACAACAGCACCCACGGCAGCAAGCCGGCCGCGATCGCAACGCTGCTCACCGCCGTGGCGGCCGCGCGGCGAGGACCGGCGCTGTAGCGCCCCGCGATCCTCCAGACCAGCAGCAGGCTCCAGGCGGCGGCAAGTGTCAGCGCCGCCATTCTGACGTCGTTCGCCCAGGCGAGGAGGAAGCCGTCTGTCCGGAGTAGCGTGACGGTCTGTGCAGAAAGGCCGAGGATCACGCCGCAGGCGGCGAGCGGCAGGAGCCCGTGGACCAGATGATGGAACCGCTGCGCGCTCCACCGGCCGAGGATACGGACGGCAAGCATTAGCGGCAGCAGAATCGCGAGGCTCGCGACAACGGCAGTTGCTGCGATATAGAGGAGCAGCATGGCGCCGTCGAGCACGCTCAGCACATCGTTATGGGCCGGATAGTTGGTGAGCAGCCACCACGGCAGGCTCTGCTCGAGCGGCCAGGTTTCTCCGTTTCCGACGAGCCAGACCGCCACCCTCTGTTTCAGATCGACGAACCACGGCGAGGACGCCCAGTGGAAGGCACCGACGGCGACGCCCATCAGGCCCGGCACGATCAGCAGTGTATCCCAGAGGTTTGCGGTTTTGCCACTGACCTCAACGATTTCCGAACCCGGCGGGCGGGCGGCAAGCTCGATTGCGTTGCGGAAGCCGGCGCAGCGCCCGCACATATGGCATGGCGAGGCGCTCTCCATCGTGCGGAGCGGCACCATGGGAGCGCAGGAGACGCTGAGAGTCCGGCCGAGCTGCGGCGGACACTGGTCCCACTCGCCGTGGTCGACGCGGTAATGGACGGGCGCGAGCTTCGCAAGCAGGCCGAAGACGCCGCTCACCGGGCAGAGATAGCGGCACCAGACCCGGTGGCCGCGACCGTAGAGATAGCCGATGAGGATTGCGGCGACCGTCGATCCGCCGAGGATCAGCAGCGCCGGCAGCGGGTACTGGTAGACGCTGACGAGCTGGCCGTAGACCGTCGTCGTCACGAAGGCGGCGAAGGGCCAGCCCTGCCAGCGGATCCAGCGCGGAATCGCCCGGCCGCGACCGCGCTTGCTCGCCATCTCCGTCAGCGCCCCTTCCGGACAGAAGATGCCGCACCAGAGCCGCCCGAACAGCAGCATGCTGATGAGCACGCCCGGCCACCAGATGCCCCAGAAGACGAAGCGCGCGAAAAGCGAGACGTCGTTCCAGATATGCGCGGCATTGTCCGGCAGCGGCATCACCGCCGGCACGATCAGCAGCACGGCGTAGACGAGGACGACGCCCCATTGCAGCCGAAGCACCGCCTTCTGGTGCAGGCGAAGCCAGTCGCCGGCGACCGCCAGCCTCGCGCGTGCCCCGGCGCGTGATGCCCGCGGCGGCGCGGCGTAGATCGTGACGGGTGTCATGCGGACGCCTGCACCGCGGGTCTCGCCTGCCGCGCCTGCATTCGGAACGCGAGCACGATCCCGCTCCAGTAGACGACCCAGGTCGCGACAGTCACGGCGTCGGGCATCGCCCGGTAGCCGGTGAGGCCGGCGACGATACCGCCGAGGCGGGTCATGTCGTCGAGCAGGAAGGAGGTATCCCAGAGCGGTTCGGAATAGGGCAGCAGACCGAGGGAAACGAGATAGCCGGTTCCGGTCACCAGCAGCGCGGAGGCGAGCAGCAAAAGCATCGTCTCGGTCAAGTGAAAGAACAGCCGCCAGGACAGATAGCGTCCGCCGAGCTGCAGCAGCGAATAGGTCAGACCCGCCGCAAGAACGGCAGACACGATCCCGATGGCGATCTCTCCTCCGGCTCCGGCTGCGGAGGCGATTACGCCCTGCAGGAAGATCACCGTCTCGGCGCCTTCCCGCATGACGGCGATCGCCGCCACCGCGAAGATGCCCCAGAGGTTGCCCTTGCGGAGGCTTTCCGACAGTCCCTGTTCCAGGTCGCGTTTGAGCGTGCGTCCGTGGCGGCGCATCCAGAACACCATCTGCACGATGAGCGCACAGGCGGCGAGGATGAGCGCGGCCTGGAACCAGTCCTGCCCTTCCGGCGGCAGAACCGCGCCGAAGCGCATCAGCACCACCGAGAGCAGGCCCGCGCCGACAATACCGGCCGCGACGCCGCCCCAAAGATAGGCCGTCGCGCCGCGCCCGGTTCCGTTGTGGCGGAGCCAGGCATGCAGGATGCCGACCACGAGCAGGGCCTCGATGCTTTCGCGCCAGACGATGACGAAGGTTTGTACGAACATGATCGGCTGTCTGTTCCGGTGGGAGGAAGATGTCGGGCGGCGGAACGGTCCGCCACCCCCGTCTGATGCATCTCAGTCCTGGCGCGCCACGATGACGCCCTGGCCCTTGTCCATGTGGAATTCGTCATAGAAGGGATATTCGCCCGGCGAGGCCTTGCGGATGACGACGAAGGATTCTGCACCCGGCGCCAGCACCTTCTCCTTGCGCAGGCGCAGGCTCTCGAACTCGGCGGGCGTCGTGCCGGTGTTGCGCAGCACGATCTTGACCTCCGTTCCGGCCGGAATCTCGATCCGGGCAGGGTTGAGGACACCGTCCTTCATCTCGAGGACGAAGCTCACCGGGTCTTCGGCGTGCGCCGCGGCAGGTGCCGCGAGAAACGCGGCCAGCAGCATCGGCGTCAGTCTGTTCGATCGCATGTCGTCTCCTTGCGCGGCGAGGCGGGGGACCGCGGTCCCCCGCCGCCGCCGTTTTGTCAGTAGGAACCCTTCTTGCCGGTACCGGCGAAGGTGAAGATGTATTCGGTGGTAACGGGGGCGAACCAGGCGGCGACGCCGGTCTCCTTGTCGGTGTGGCGGCCGAAATGGCCCATCGGATCCTTGTCGGGCGGCGAGACGGTCAGCTTCAGCCGGTAATTGCCCATGCCGGCGATCTTCAGATTGTCGCCGTAGTGCGGACCGTCGCTTGCCACCATCGGCATCATCCGTCCGGAGATTGCCTCACCGGTGTCCACCTTGGTCAGTTCGTAGTCGACCACGAGATACGGCACCCACTCACCCTCGGCAAAGCCGTTCGGATTGTCGGCAAGGGCGTGAATATCCGCTTCCAGGTGGATGTCGGAGTCGGCTGCGGGACGCATCATGCCCGGCGGGTCCATCTCGATCGGCTGCAGATAGACCGCTGCAATCTCGAGCCCGCCGCCGGACTGCGGCTCCCCGATCGGGTATTCCGCGGCAGCGACCGCCGATACGGAGAGAAGAAGAAGGCCGGCGACTGCGCCGGATCTCCCGGCTCGGCGAAGATGTCTCATCATTGTCCCTTGTGCTCGTTCGACACTGTTGCGAATGACTTGCATTCGCCGCGACAATGAATACCATACTTAAACAGTCATCTTTGATCCAGCGCAAATCAATGAAAAAGGTGGAGCCGCACCGGCCTGCGCCCGCGACGTGTTGCCGCTCCCCCGCGGCCAACCGGATGTCTCATCGCGCGGCTTACGAGCCATCCCTCCTCAACGACAGGACGAGCGTCATAGGCTGCTGTGGCGCCGCGACAAAGCCATAATGCTCGTAGAAGGCCTTAGCCTCCTCAGAGAGGGCGTGGACGAGGATACCACGGATACCCATGATATGCGCCGCCTGGCCGGCCCGAAGCGCCGCATCCTGAAGCAGCGCCGCGCCGAGTCCTCTTCCCTGCCACGCCCTGTCAACCGCCAGTCGACCGAGGATGGCCATAGGAATAGGATTCGGCATGTTACGGCGTAGCGACCCCGGCGCCTCGCCAACAGCGAGTGCACCGGACGAGAGGCTGTAATAGCCAATGACGCAGCCATCTTCGCAGATGACATAGGTCCGGGATGCGCCGCTGACCTGATTGGCACGAGCACGCCGTCGCAGCCACTCATCGAGGATATCGTGGCCACTGTCGAAAAGATCGAGATTATGCCCGTCGACAAGCAACGTCGGTGCCGACAGCATCACGACTGCCAAGGTTTGGGCGCATTCATCAGGCGTGTATAACCCTCGCCGCCCGGCGACTGATCGAGCACATCGAGATAATGCCGGAAGCTCTCAGCATCGACACGAACGAGTGTCCTGTCGAGAAGCGCATCTTCCGCAGCACGGCGAGCGGCATCAATCATGAAGTCGGATCGCGTCTTGCCCTGCGCTCTGGCGGCCTGGTCGATCATGTCCGAAATATCCGTGCGGATACGAAGCTGGACCGGTTTGGTGCGAGTTTCTGTTTGGGTCTTTGCAGTCATTGTCGTTACCTCAGCACCTGTTCTATGTTGCGTAGATATACGCTGTATATCTTATTATTGCAAATGCCGGCCTCAGCCATATCCGGTCGAGCGTCGGGCTCCGCCGCTGTCGGAATGCCTCTTCTCACAGTGACGACAAGAACGCCTCGGTCCGGCATATCTCCACCTGCACGGAGAAGCGCTCGCCGAGCACTTCGAGCGATGCGTCATGCGTCTCGTCGGCGCCGCTGCAAACGGCGTCCGAGAGGACCACGACGTGGTATCCGAGGTCGACCGCGCCGAGGACGGTGGCCAGGACGCAGACATCCGTCTCGCCGCCCGTTATGACGAGGCTCGAAACCCGCTCTCCTTTCAGCATCCAGTCGAGGCTGCCGTCGAACCAAGGGAGTATGTCGCCTTGTCGAAGACGCGGGCGGGCGGGACGAGGCGGCCGAGTTCCGGCACGAGACGGAGAAGTTCCGGCTCCAGATGCTCCCGCGTCATCATCGGCCACTTCTCGTAGTAGCGCCGCCACATGCCCCACATGACATCCGGCTGCTGCGGCGGGATGAACCGGGTGAAGATCGTCCTTTCGCTGAAGCGGTCGGCCACCTCGACGACAGTATCGGCAACCCGTGCCATCCACGGCACGTGCCAGGGAGTCGGCTGCTTGAACATCTCCTGCATGTCGATGCAAAGGTGGATGAAGGCTCCTACGCGCATCGGGCAATCCTCTCCTCGCTCCTGCCGGAACCACTTCGCCGCCCGTCCGGTTCCTCTGCCGGCAAGCGGGGGCGAGAAGCCGGTCGCTCAGGAACGCGGAACGTAGTCCCTGCCGGGGTCGATGCTCGCCGGACGGCCTTCGAGGAAGAGTTCACCGATACGTGGTGCGGAACGGGAGATGACCTTGCCGCCCTTCACCACCAGGAGCCGCGTCGGCTTGAGCCGCAAGGCTTCGACGACGTCCGCGGCCTGCAGCACGACGAGATCGGCCTTGCAGCCGACCTCAAGGCCGTAACCTTCAAGGCCCATGGTCCTCGCCGAATTGACGGTCAGCGCCTCGTAGATCCGCTTCTTGTCCTCGATGCCGCCCATCTGCGCCACATGGATCGCCATGTGGCCGACCTCCAGCATGTCGGCCGAGCCCATCGCGTACCAGGGATCCATCATGCAGTCCTGCCCGAAGGAGACGTTGAGACCTGCGGCCATCAGTTCGCGCACCCGCGTCATGCCGCGCCGCTTCGGATAGGTGTCGTGGCGCCCCTGCAGCATGATGTTGATCAGCGGATTGGGGATGACGTTGATCTCGGCCTCCGCCATCAGCGGGATGAGCTTGGAGACGTAGTAGTTGTCCATCGAGTGCATGGAGGTGAGATGCGAGCCCGCCACACGTCCCTGCAACCCGTGGCGCACGGTCTCGGCCGCCAGCGTCTCGATATGCCGCGACATCGGGTCATCCGTTTCGTCGCAGTGGATATCGACGGGGAGGCCACGCTCGGCAGCGATCCGGCAGAGCGCCTCGAGCGAGCGACGGCCGTCCTCCATGGTCCGCTCGAAATGCGGGATGCCGCCGACGATGTCGAGGCCCATGTCGAGGGCGCGTTCGAGCGATTTCTCGCCCTCGGGCGCGCGATGGTACCCGTCCTGAGGGAAGGCGACGAGCTGCAGCTCGATATAGGGTTTCACCCGCTCCCTGACCTCGATCAGGGCCTCGGCCGTGACGAGCCGCGGGTCGGAGGTGTCGACATGGCTGCGAATGAAGAGAAGGCCCTGGGTGACGGCGAGATCGCAGTAACGCAGCGCCCGTTCGACCAGCGCCTCTTTCGTCAGCAGCGGCCGCAGCTCGCCCCAGAGGGCGATGCCTTCGAGAAGCGTGCCGGAGACGTTCATGCGCGGCAGGCCGAGCGAGAGCGTCGCATCCATGTGGAAATGCAGATCGCAAAACGGCGGACTGACGAGGCGTCCCGTCGCGTCGATCTCCTCCCCGGCCGTCGCGTCGATGCGCTTTTCGATCGCGGCAATCCTGCCGCCGGCAAGCCCGATGTCGAAGCCGGCGCGGCCGTCGGGCAGGTTGGCATTGCGGATGATCAGGTCGAACATGGTGAGCCTCGTCATGTCAGCGCTCGCCGCGCCGGTAGGGTTGCATCAGGGCCTGTGGAACGCGGGCGCGCCGGGCCGTCAGCGCCAGGGCTGCAATCGACAGGATATAGGGGATCATCAGGAAGAGCTGGTAGGGAACTGCGCCGCCCAGCACCGTCTGCAGGCGGAGCTGGAAACCGTCGAAGAAGGCGAAGAGCAGCGCGCCGATTAGCGCCCGCGCCGGGCGCCAGGAGGCGAAGACGACGAGCGCGATGCAGATCCAGCCGCGCCCCTGCACCATCGTCGGGAAGAAGCTGTTGAAGGCGGAGAGCGTGAGGAAAGCGCCCGCCATGCCCATCAGCGCACTCCCTGCGATAACGGCACCGTAGCGCACGGCCATCGGATTGATGCCCTGCGCCTCTGCGGCATGCGGGTTTTCGCCCGTCATGCGGATCGCGAGGCCGAGTGGCGTCCGGAAGACGAGATAGGCAAGCGCGAACGCGAGCAGGATCGCGAGATAAGTCGGCGGCGTCTGCGAAAAAAACGCCTGTCCGATGAACGGCAGGTCGCTGAGACCTTCAATCGAAACCGGCTGAAACGGGACAATTGTGGGCGGTGTACCGGCGACCGGTACCAGGAGGCGGAAAACGTAGTAGCTGAAGCTTGCGGCAAAGAGCGTGACACCGAGCCCCGATACGTGCTGTGAGAGGCCGAGCGTGACGGTGAGCCCCGCATGCAGGGCGCCGAACATCCCACCGGCGAGCGCCGCGACGAGAAAGCCGGTCCAGAGATCCGCGCCGTTATAGACCGCGAGCCAGCCGATCATCGCACCGAAGGTCATGATGCCCTCGATGCCGAGGTTGAGAACGCCGGCACGCTCGCAGAGCAGCGCCCCGAGCGTCCCGAGGATCAGCGGCGTGGAGATACGGAGAACCGCGGTCCAGAGACCGGCGGACGCGACGATGTCGAGAATCTCCGTCATCGGCGGATCCTGTATTGGGTGAAGAAGACGGCGACCAGCATGGTCAGCAGGGAGAGCGCCACGATTACGTCGGCGATGTAGCTCGGAATGCCCATGCTGCGGCTCATGCCGTCCGCGCCGACGAACATGCTCGCCGTGAAGAGTGCGGCCAGCACGACGCCCAAAGGACTGAGATTGGCAAGCATCGCGACGACAATGCCGGAATAGCCGTAACCGGGCGAGAGATCGGTCGTCACGTAGCCCTTCACGCCCATCACCTCCACGGCACCCGCGAGGCCAGCAAGTCCGCCGGATAGACATGCGACGGCGACCAGCGTGCGCCCGATCGGAACCCCTGCGAAGGCTGCGCCCTGCGGATTGAGCCCTGCTGCCCGTGACTGCATGCCGAAGACGGTACGCGACTGCACGAAATGCAGCACGAGGGCGAGCACTACCGCGACCGGCAGGCCGAGATGGAGACGCGAGCGAGCAAGAAGCTTCGGCAGCGTCGCTTCGTCGGTCACGGATTGCGATTGGGGCCAGCCGAAAGCCATTGGATCCTTGAGCACCGTATCGATCAGCATCGAGACGAAAAGCACGGCGACGAAATTCAGAAGCAGCGTCGTCACGACCTCGTCAACGGAAAACCGCAACCGCAGCCAGAGCGGCACAAGAAGGAGCACCATGCCAGCCAAGGCGCCAAGCGTGAAGAGCAACGGGATCTGCAGCACCGGCGACAGGCCGCCGAACATCTGCGAACTCGCCCAGGCGACGGTGATGGCACCGAGATAGAGTTGGCCCTCCGCGCCGATGTTCCAGAGGCGGGCGCGGAAGGCAACGGCCACGGCAAGGCCGGTGAGGATGAGCGGGGTCGCCCGCGTCAGCGTCTCCGTCACCGAAAGCCTGGAGCCGAATGCCCCCTTGAGGATGCCCCAGTAGGCCTCGATGACCGGCGCGCCGGCGATCGCGATCAGAATGCCGGCGATCGAGAGCGCCGCAATAATGGCAATCAGCGGTGTCGCCAGCACCAGCGCCGCAGGTCTGTGTTCGCGCCGCTCAAATCGCATGGGCGTCCTCGCTTTCCCATTCTCCGGCCATCATCAGGCCGAGCCTGCGTGAAGAAACCTCGTCCGCGGAAACCGGCGGCGACAGTCTACCTCCGACGATCGCCTGGATGCGGTCGGCGAGCGCCGTCACCTCGTCGAGATCCTCCGAGATCAGGAGAACGGCCGTTCCCTGCCGCCGCGCCTCCAGGATGCGTTCGTGCACGACGGCGACGGCACCCTCGTCCAGTCCGCGGGCGGGCTGGGCCGCAAGAAGGATGCGCGGCCGGTTGATCAGGTTGCGCCCGAGGATGAGCTTCTGCATGTTCCCCCCGGAGAGGAGCCGGGTCCGGCTTGCCGGCGAACCGCCGCGCACGTCGAATTGTTCGATGATCGTTCCCGCAAGCGCGATGCCTGCCTGCCGGTCGACGAGCCCGCGACGGGAGAAGGCCGACAGCCGCTCGAGGACGGCGTTCTCCCATATCGCCATCTCGCCGATCACGCCTTCCCTGTTCCGGTCCTCGGGGATGCGCCCGATGCCGGCGGCGATGACATCCGCGACGGAAAGCTCATCGACGGGCGCGCCAAACAGCAGAAGGTCACCGGAGGCTTTCGGCAACGTGCCGGAGAGCAACTGCGCCAGAGCCGTCTGGCCGTTGCCGGAAACCCCGATCACGCCAAGCACCTCGCCGGCGCGGAGCCTGAAATCGACGGACTTGAGCCTGTCCACCCCATCCGTCCGCACTTTTATGGCGGCCGCCTCCAGCACGACCTCCCCCGGGGTAGACGGCTCGCGCACCGGTCGAGTGACGGTGCGCCCCACCATGAGCTCGGCGAGTTCCGCCTTGCTGGTTTTAGCCGTCACCCGCTCGGCGACACGGCGTCCGCCACGCAGCACGACGACACGGTCTGCAGTCGACATCACCTCGTCCAGCTTGTGGGAGATGAAGATCAGGGAGAGCCCGTTCGCGGCCATGTCCTTCAGGGTCGAAAACAGCCGTTCTGCCTCGATCTGCGTCAGCACTGCGGTCGGTTCGTCGAGCACGAGGATGCGTGCATCGTTGTAGAGGGCTTTGAGGATTTCCACGCGCTGCTGCTCGCCGACAGAAAGGTCGCCGAGCCGCGCATCGGGGTCAACCCTGAGGCCAAAGCGCTGGGAGATCGCGAGAAGCTTCTCCCGCGCCTCGGCGCGGCGTGAGCGCCACGACCAGAGGCTTTCCGTGCCGGTCGTGACGTTCTCGAGCACCGTCAGGTTCGGTGCCAGCGAGAAGTGCTGATGCACCATACCGATTCCGGCGCGGATCGCCGCACGGGGGCGTCCCGGCGGCAGTTCCCGACCGTCGACCAACACACGGCCGCTGTCCGGCACGTAGTGGCCGAAGAGAATGCTCATGAGCGTCGTCTTGCCGGCGCCGTTCTCGCCGAGCAGCGCGACGATCTCACCTCGCTCGAGCGTCAGCGAAATGTCGCCGTTGGCGAGGTTGTCGCCGAAGCGTTTGCTGACGCCGAGGATTTCCAGAACCGGGGAGCTCATGCGTTCAATCCTGCAAGGGGAAAGCGATGCCACCAGCGCTCATCCTGCTCCAGCCGTGCCGCGAGTCGCAACAGCAACGCCTCCTCTCCCATCGGCGCCATCAGTTGCACCGGCAGGGGCAGGCCGTCGGCATCTTCGCCGAAGGGCAACGTGACCGCCGGGAAGCCGGAGGCGTTGGCGAGCGCGGCGAGTGGTGCGAACGCCGCCATCCGTTCGAAATGGTGATCCGTATCGGCATGATCGGTTGGGAAGGAGCCAATCGGCAGGGGCGCCGATGACAGGATGGGAGAAATCAGACAGTCGATACCGTCGAAAAGGCGCCATAGGTTTCGGCTCACAACGACCATGGCGTTCAGGCTCTGCCAAAGGTTGCGCGCGGTAAGCGACAGGCCGCGCTCGATGACGGCCTGGGTCAGGCGCTCCGTCTTCGAAGCGTCGAGATTGAAGCGGACGATTGTGTCGGCAAGGTTGATGCAGACAATGTCGGCGAAGGCGCGGCGGCTCGTCGCCGCCATGGCTTCCAGCATCGCGAAGTCGACTGGAACCAGCGCATGACCTTCCGCCTCCAGGAAGCGGCCCGCCGTCTCGACGACCGCGCTGCGCTCCGGCGCGGTCGGGAACTCCGCCCCGGTGTCGGTGAGGACACCGATCGTGAGCCTCCCCTGCCCGGCGTCTTTGCGCGCCATGGGCGGAAAGGGGCCCCGCGCTTCGCCACCGAGAGCAGCGAGGATCGAGACGGTGTCGCGGACCGACCGGCAGACGGCAAGCTCGCTTGCGATGCCGGCGAGATGGTTGCCGAAATGCGGGCCTGCCGGCATCAGGCCACGGCTGGGCTTCAGTCCGACAAGGCCACAGCAGGCGGCAGGAACACGGATCGACCCGCCCGCATCGGTCGCGTGCGCGATCGCGACGATGCCGGCAGCGACCGCCGCTGCCGCACCGCCGGACGAGCCGCCGGCCGACAATTCCGGCGCAAGCGGATTGCGCGCGATCGGACCCGTCGCCGGCTCGCTCGCCAGCGAAAGACCGAACTCCGGACTTGTGGTGAGGCCGAAGAGGCAAAGGCCTGCAGCGCGGAAACGCTCGGCAAGGTCGGAATCGACGAGGCCGCCCCGACGTGCCATCACCCGTGACCCCGCTGTCATCGGAAACCCGGCGAAAGGCCCCCCGAGGTCCTTGCCGAGCGTCGGGACGCCGGCAAAAGGCATCCTGCGGCGCGGCGGCGCATCGGACGCGACAGCATCAATGCGCGAAGCTGCGTCCAGGCCTCTGGCGGCGTCCGTATAGGCGACGGCCCCGAGATCCGCCAAGGCCTCGCAAGCCGAAAGGGAGGCCTGCATGGCCTCCACGCTGGTGAGGCGACCGCTTGCGATCGCCCCGGCCAGCGCCGTTGCATCCGCCAGCATGGAGAAGGCTTACTGCGGCGCTTCCATGATCTTCGGCACGTCGAAGGAGCCGGCCTTGATCTCGGCGCGCTTGGCCTCCATCGCCGCTTCCGCGTCGGCAGGCGCCATGCCCTTGACGTAGACGACGTCGCTTCCGCCTTCCTTCATCAGGCCATAGGCGGTGTAGTCGCGGCCAGTCGGCTTGCCGGCGGCGACGTCGGCGAGCGCCGCGTTCAGGATCGGCCGGAAGTTCCACAGCGCGTTCGCGAAGACCGTGCCGGGATAGCGCGGTGTATAGTCGATCAGCGAGCCGATGGACTTGATCCCGCGCTCCTTGGCGGCGTCCGCCGTGCCGATACGCTCGCCGAAGAGGATGTCGGCGCCGGCGTCGATCTGGGCGAGGCCTGCCTCGCGCGCCTTCGGCGGATCGAAGAAGGTCCCGATGAAGGTCACAAGATGCTTCGCGTCCGGATTGACCGCCTTGACGCCTGCCGCAAAGGCGTTGATCAGCATATTGACTTCCGGGATCGGCATGGCGCCGACCGAGCCGACGACGTTCGACTTCGTCATCTTGCCGGCGAGCATGCCCGCCAGATAGGCGCCGTCGAAATTCCAGGTGCCGAAGACGCCGAAATTGTCTCCCGCTTCCTTGCCGCTCGACCCCATCACGAAGGCGGTTTCCGGATAGTCGGCCGCCACCTCGCGCGCCTGCTTCTCCACGGGGAAGGTCTCACCAATGACGAGCTTCACGCCCTGCTCGGCATATTCGCGCATCGCCCGCGGATAGTCCGTTCCGGAAACTCCCTCGGAGAAGACGTATTCGATCGCGCCTTCCGCGGCGGCGTCCTGCAACGCCTTGTGGAGGACGGAATTCCAGGCGTTCTCGACGGGCGATCCGTGGATGCCGGCGACCTTGATCGGCTCGGCGGCGCGCAACGGCGATAGGAAGGAAGAGGCGCCGAGCGCCAGACCGGACGCCAGAATGGTGCGCCGGGTAAGCATGAAGTCGTTGGTCATTGGCGAGTTCCCCATTTTTTTACCAATTGGTAGAAATTGTTAAGGTCGGCCCAAAAATGTGTCAAGAAGATTCGATGACCAATAATTGGGCAACGCGTGAGGCAGATCTATCTCCTTTCAGATCATAAGCCTTCCATTGGGAGACAAACTATCGCTGATCGAAGTAGAGCGAGCCGCCACGGCAAAGCGTCCAGGTTGCATCGACGCTGCACGACGTCTGGCGACGAATACACATGTTCAATTCAAACCGCTTATTTAACGAATTAGAAAATCAATACACATAAGATATACATATGTATTTATGAGTGGAGGTATCATTGAATTTCGCGATTAAAAGGGACACTGCAGGTGCCTCCGCCGTCGAGTTCGCGATCGTCGCGCCTGTATTCATTATGGTCGTACTCACCATGATCGGCTACGGCATCTATCTCAGCGCAGCGCATGCGGTACAGCAGCTCACTTCCGACGCCGCCCGCGCAGCCGTGGCCGGCATCACCGCGACCGAGCGCTCGCAGATCGCCAGCAACTACATCTCTTCGTCGGCGGACCGCTACTCCTTCATCGACACGAGCGCGATGGCGGTGACCGTGAAGGACGATCCTGACAATCCGAGCCAGTTCACCGTCACAATCTCCTACGATGCAGGCAACCTGCCGATCTGGAACCTCTACGGGTTCGTCATGCCGGACGAACACATCACCCGCTTTGCCACCATTCGCCTCGGAGGTCTTTGACATGAGCACACCCGTTACGCGTCGTCCCGCATTTCCCCAAAACACCGAGGGAAATATCGCCATATCCGCCGCGCTTGTCGCGCCACTTGTCATCGGCGCCCTGGCGCTCGGCGTCGACTACGGAAACCTGACGCTGCAGCAGAGAGCTCTGCAGCAGGCGGCCGATCTCGCCGCGATTTCCGCGGCTGCGCAACCAGCAACGCCAGAGGCGGCGGTCGCCGCCTACTTCCGCGCCAACAACATCTCGATCCCAGTCCGGCAGGGAGATCACCTTTTGCTCGATGGCAGGGCGGTGGCGACGACCCCGGACAGCGTGCAGGAAGAAGTCGCAAACGTGAGTGTCGGTCGATACAGCCCCGACGTTACACTCCCCGTCGCAGAGCGGTTTCAGGTAACGGAGAGCAGGCCGGACGCGGTCAAGGTCGAGGTGACACGCAAAGCCGATCTCTACTTCGCCTCCGCCTTTACGAAGGCCCCTCTCCTGTCGGCAAAGGCTGTCGCAGCCGCTGACAAGATGGCAGCCTTCTCCGTCGGGAGCCGCCTGGCAAGCCTTCACGGTGGGGTTCTCAACGCGCTGCTCACACCCCTCCTCGGCACGTCTGTCGATCTCGACCTTATGGACTACGAAGCCTTGGTGGATGCACACATCGACGCATTGAAAACTGTCGATGCACTCGCCACGGACCTGGATCTTACCGCAGGCACCTACCAGGACGTTCTCGACACCAACGTCAAGCTCGGCGCGCTCATCGAGGCAATTGGCCGCAATCCCGGACTGTCCAGCAGATTGAATACGGTACTGGACCGTCTGGCGGCGGCCGTCGGCCACACGGCGCTGACCGTGAACCTCAACGAAGTGCTCGCCCTCGGCCCGGTGGCTAGCCTGCCGGTCGGCACCGCGGAGAACCTGGCCGTCGGCGTGAACGCCTTCGATCTGCTGACCGCCGCCGCGGTCGCGGCAAACGGCAATTCTCAGCTGGCCGTCGACCTCAAGCAGAGCGTCCCTGGCCTTGCCACCGCGACGCTGAAACTGACGATTGGCGAACCTCCGGTCGGCACGCCGCCCCTCGCGGTGGGAGATCCCGGAACGGTCGTGCGGACGGCCCAGACGCGCCTCTCGCTGGAGGTAACGGGCGATGGCCTTCTCGCCCTTGCGGGCACCAAGCTCAGGGTTCCTCTCTATCTCGAGGTCGCCCACGCCGAGGCCAGACTTGCCAACATCTCCTGCCGCTCCGACGGCAATGCCGAAGTCGGCATTGAGGCGGTTCCCGGTCTGGTCGAGCTGGCGCTCGGAAACGTCGATCCGACGGCATTCGCCAATTTCGGCGTCAAACCGCGCGTCACCAAGGCGACGCTTCTGGACACTGCGCTCATCGACATAGCAGCCAAGGGCTACGTCAACGTCACCAATCTCTACAAGAAATCGCTGACATTCACACCGTCCGACATCGCCGGAAGTGTGACGAAATCCGTTTCGACCGCACAGACGCTGACGAGCCTGCAGCGTTCGCTGCTTGAAAATCTCGAACTCGATATCCGCGTCGGTGCATTAACGCTCACCACGCCGCAGTCTCTGCAGGCGGCCTTGGCGCAGACCCTGTCGGCCTTGACGGTTCCTCTCGACACCATACTCTACAACACCTTGCTGACACTCGGCGTGAAGGTGGGCGAGGCCGACGTGTCCGTCAGCTATGCGTCCTGCAGGCGACCAGTTCTTGTTCAATAAACATCAGATGGGCGTTCAGCGACCGAAAGTCAGCTCCGTCGACTTCACGACTGCTTTGAAGAGGGCTGAGATCGTCATGCCATGAACGGCAAAGCGTCTGGTGAGATAGTGTCTTCGTCGAGCGGCCCTTGCGATCGAACAAATACGAGGAAGTCTATCTCCAGCCTTGACCAAACCGTTGCCAAGGGCCGCCTTGAGATAGGCCGCCGTCGGCGGAAAGGTGGCGGGATGCCACCGGTCGATCGGCATTGTCTATGGCAAGTACAAGATGGATTTCTGCCTGAAGAGGCGCGGCACCTATCGGGTTGTCGGCAGAGGGGCCGATTGTCGCGGGCGTCTCGACTGAGACACCAGTGGACATGGGATCAACATCTGGTTCAAGCGTGCAACCTGTGGCAACGACGTGACCTGGGGTGCAGATACGGCGTGCCGCCAGCCTAACGTGTTGCTCGGGATGATTAATGCTGTTACGGCGTCCGGGCATTTGTCCAGTCTTATACGCGACTACATGCCAGTTCGGGGCACGGGAGCGAGACCGATCGTCTTTGGAGCCAGACGCGTCAGCAACTAGCACTCGGCTTCCTTTGTTCAGGCGGTCCGAGGCCAGATTCAGGCAGTTTGATGGGGTCCTCGTGTCCTCGAACGCCGCTGGTTAGGCAGCCTATTCGATCTGCTCACCTGTTATCGCGCCGGCGTGCGCCTTCAGAAACGCGACGGAGCGATCGAGCGCGAGCTGACCTGCTTGCGTCGAAAGCAGAAACTGGTATTCATGATCCAGAGGTGGCTGATGGTCTTCACTGAAGAACAATGCATCGACCTCAATGCCCTTAGCGCGCAGCGCATCGGCGAGCGCCACTGATTGCGGGGCAAGCGGATCGGCATTGCCGGCCGAGATGAACGCGGGCGGATAGCCAGAGGTTATGTGCGGTTCCACCGAGATCTGCGCAACACGCCCATCACGCGGATCGCGCGTGCCGACGTAGGACCAGATCACGGTGCGCATGAACCTTCCGAGCGGCCCGTCGAAATTCATCGTTGAAGGCTCATAGGGACCACAAAAAAGGAGTACGCCGCGCAATGCGTTCCGGGACAGGCCCGGATCGATGTTGAGGCGCCTTGCGTATTCTGGATCGGTAATGACGAGCGCTGATTGCGCTACAATCTGTGCGCCCGCAGAATCGCCAGCCAGGAAAATTCGACCGGGATCAATCTTGAAGCGCTCAGCATTGGCGCTCACGTACGCCAGCGCCTCATTGGTCTGCCGCACTGGCGTGGGGAAACGTGCCTCCGGCGCTGTCGTATAGTCGACGCCGATGGTGACGAAGCCGTGTGCGGCCAGGATCTGGAGATAGCCCGACAGGTCCGAACGCGATCCGGAAATAAAGCCGCCGCCATGCACCCAAACCACTGCCGGCAACAGTCCGGGCGACTCCGCTGGCGCATACACATCCAACAGCGCGTCGCGGTCGCCGGGCGCGTAGTTCAGGCCGCGCTTTGCAGAGATGTTCGTTGGCACGAGACCGATTACGGATGCCGAGGCTGCCGCAGCGCGCTCGTCGATGGAGTTGCGGATCAGCCAAACAGATGGCCAAGGGCTGAGTTGGAATGCCGCATAAGCACCTGCGATAATGACGATGATCGCGGCAGGAATTCCAAAAAGGAGCTTCTTGAACACGTTGGCCCTTCCAGGTCAGTTGTCGAACTTCGCGATCGCTGTTACGACCGCCATCTCCATGCGTAACCTTCCATACCACTGCGGCATGACGGTGCTTCCAGAAAGATGCAGGCAACTGGCTACGGCGAAGCTGCCGGTGTACGGGAGTTCGATCGCTCTCGCGTACACGATGGACCTGAAAGACGCCTTTGCGAGCCTAAGACCAATCGTGGCAAGCACTGGCAAGGATGGCTCCAATGAAGAACGCAAAGGACAGTGCCGCTCCAATTGTCGGCTTTGCTTTGGGCTAGGCTGTGGTTTGGTGGAGCGAGAGGGCACCGCAACACTCGACGGAAGTATGACACAGGTACAGCTGACCTCCTACTATTTCTGCGCCGCGGTCTGACCGTCATCTTGTAGTTTATCGTCGACGCTGGCACCCTCGTATGGTGCGAATCGGCTCGTCCAACCTGAGGGAAAATAAATGGCGCATAAGTTCGAGATTTACAAAGACAAGGCCGGCGAATTTCGCGTTCGCTTCAAATACAATAATGAAGTCATTTTTGCGACAGAAGGCTACAAGAGCAAGGCTAGCGCTGAGAACGCGATTAACTCGATTAAGAAGAACGGCCCGGACGCGCCAACCGAAGACAACAGTTGACGGCGATTTTGCCCGACATCTGCTGTGTATCCACAAATACGAAATTGTCTCAGTTTTCGTTGGAACCTTGGTAGGTAGGTGCAGTTTGCTGCTCCGCGGGTTTCTCTTTGTATTGGAACGGTGGACGCCTACCCTGAAATTGGACGAGCGCATCGGCGTTGGAGTGCAAACTCGAAATCTGAGGGTGCCGACTTTTTCGGTCTGCGTGAACGTTCCCCACGATCACGTCGAATGTTGAATTTTGGTCCAGGGAGGATGCGTCGGTCGACGCGACACTTGAGGCACCACCCAATGGCTCGGAACACCTCGGCAAATCCCGCTGCCTGAACCCCCTCGCAACTCTGAAATCAACCTAGAGGCGCATACTGACCTCTACCGTTACACGCCGGGCAAACAAAACCGGCGAGCACTTGCGTGCTCGCCGGCGGATACCGGTTAACATGACCGGGTGGGGACGCGGCGGCGGTCGTGCTCCTCAGCCGCCGAAGCCGAAGCCCGGAGGCATGTCGGTCAGCTCGACGCCGAAGGGCTTCAGGCTGTTGAGAATCCAGGTCTGGTTGTTGCCGATGCGGCGATTGTATTCGGCCCAGGCGGAGACAAAACTCTTGAAGGTTTCATCGGTGCCGTAGTTGACGGCGATGACCGACGGCGTGGAAAGGACCGGCGTCGGAACCTTGACGCTGCCGATCGTCGGGGCCTTCTTGGAGATGACGAGGCCGTTCAGCATGGTGTTGACCAGAGCGTCGGCCTTGCCGGTGGTCACGGCGACGATGGCTTCGTCGCGTGTCTTGAAGCGCAGCATGTTCGCCTTCGGAAGATACTGGGTGGCCATCAGGTCCTGTGCCGAGCCGAGGTCGACGGCGAAGGTATATTTCGGGTCGTTCAGTTCGTTCCACGCCTTGCCCGTCAGTTCGTCCTTGGCCGAAACGAGCACGAAGCTGTTGTAGTAGGTCGGATCCGAGAAGGAGACGGACATGGCGCGCACCGGCGTCGCGGTCACCGCAAAGGCCATATCGACCTTGCCGCTCTGCACGTCCAGAATGGCATTCGCCCAGCTCGACTCCACGACTTCCAGCTTCACATCCAGAGTCTTGGCGATGTCACTGGCCATGTCGATGACGAAGCCCTGCCACTCGCCCGTGCGGGGATCCTTGTTGAAGTAGGGCACCTCGTTGAGGATGGCCGGGATCCTGAGGACGCCGCGCGAGCGGATGTCGTCGATCGTGCCGGCCGAGGCCGATGTCGCAAACAGCGATGCCGCGACCGCGGCCATGCTGCAAAGCTTGGCGAAAATCTGCATGTTGGGTTTCTCCCTTGTTCCCCGAGAACGATTGTCTACCCGCCTTGCATCCGCCGGTTTCCGTCGAAGCAATTGCGGCCATGGACAGCGTATCGCCGAACGGAAGCGGCACAATGCTAGAGAAACGGACACACTTATCGGCATTTTTGTATGTTGCCGCTCAAAGGGTACCGCGGGGAAAGTCGCCGCCCTGCGGCGGGTCGAGCACGGGTCCGACCAGCTCGCGCTGGCAATCTTCGAAGAGCTTCAGGACCATCGGATGTTTCTGGAGGAAGCCGGCAGTGCCGAAATAGACCCGCACCTCCGGCAGCGTATCCAGTTTGACCGAAGCAATGGTGTGATCTTCCGGGCCGACGCACCAGGACGGGATGATCGAAAAGCCGAGTCCCTCCTCGACGCAGCGCTTGACGCTCGAACTGCCGGACGTCGAGATGACCGGCTGAACGACCGCACCGTCACGTGCAAGGAAGTCGACCGACAGGTTTCTGAGCGTCTGGCCCGGCTCGTAGGTGACGAACGGCCGGCCTTCCGCCCAGGCCGGGATCCCCGCCACGGCAGGCGCCTCACCCCACGCGCGGGGATAGACGAGGCTCAGCCGGTAACTGCCGAGAAGCCGCTGCGGCACGACGGGATCGCCGAAATAGCGCTCGGAAATACAGATATCGAGGCTGCCGTTCTTCACGAGCTCGGCGAGCACCGTGTCACGCTCGTAAACGGCGAACTCCATTTCCGGGAAGCCCTCGCGGAAACGCGCCAGAACCTTCGGGAACAGGTAGAAGAAGATGGCCTGCGGCATGCCGACACGAAGTGACGAGCGCTGGCTCTCGATCAGCTTGGTGAGCCGCTCGAGCATGATGTCGAGCTCTGGATGCAGGAGATTATAGAGAGCACGGCCGCGGGGCGTCAGCGATATCCTCTTCGCCCCCTGCTCGCTGTCGATGAGTTTGCCCTTGAGGATCTGCTCCAGCCGCCGGACGTGGTTTGCGGCCGACTGGTAGCTCAGGTTTAGATCGCGCGCGGCCCCTGAAAAGGAGCCGTGTCGTGCCACCTGGTAGAAGGTCTGGATGAGAGTAAGGCTGATCTTCGCCATCGCTGGTCCCCTTGATACCCGGTCTCGGCATATGGGTTCTTCTCTTTCCAGCGGATACAAATTTCGTGAACTGGGAAGGCCGTCATCTTGTATCGACGGGCGAGGCCGCACTTCGCCAATATCAGATGTATCGAACGCAAGAATCTCGGTCAAATGATATGAAGTCCCGCCTGCCAACATCAGCCATCATCATCGGATCGGGGATATCCGGCGCGGCCGCAGCCTATTTCCTCGCCCGGCGCGGCGTGGACGTTCAGGTGCTCGAGGCGAGCGCTCCCGCGGCTGCGGCAACCGGGGCCGCCGACGGCGCCGTCTCGGTCGCCAGCAAGCGGCCGGGCCCGATGATGGAGGCGGCACTCTGCGGTATCCGGCTCTACCGCGAGTTGGCCGGCGAAGGCCTGTTCGCCGATCTCTTCAAGGCCCGTTCGACCTTCATCGTCGCCTCGTCGGAACAGGAGGCGGAGGTGCTTCACGCCCATGCCGATGCGCTCACGAGTTCCGGCGTGTGCGTCGACAGGCTTTCGCGCGCCGAGACCGCACGGCGCTTTCCGGTGCTCTCACGCAGCGCCGAAATGGCCGTCGAGGTCCACGACGAGGGGCACGCGATCGGCTACCGGATTGTCCATCGCCTGCTGACGGCCGGCGGCATAAACATCCGCCGCGACGAGCCCGTGCGCCGGCTTCTTGTCTCCGCCGGGCGTGCCGAGGGTGTGGAGACCACCAAAGGCGTTCTGAAGGCCGAGGCCGTGATCCTCGCGGCCGGGAGCGGATCGGCGCATCTGCTCGGCCTTCGCGACACGCTCGCGCCGCGCAAGGGGCAACTCCTCGTCACGGAGCGCGCACCGCACCTCAACGGCGCCATGCCGGGTGCGATCATGTCCGGGCGCTATCTGCTGAGCAAGGGCAGCCAGAAGGCCGCCGCCGGCAAGCCCGCTCGCGGGATCGGGCTGGTAATCGATCCGCTGACCACCGGGCAGTTTCTCATCGGCGGCACACGCGAGGATACCGACGACCATCGCTCGAACGATTTCGATGCCGTGTCACGCATTCTTGCGGATGCGGTTGCGCTGGTTCCCGGCCTCGCCGAGGTCCGGCTGCTGCGAAGCTTTGCCGGGGTGCGCACCGCCGTCGTCGACGGACTGCCGCTCATCGGCCGCCTGCCGGGTCTCGACAATGCCTATGTCACCACGGGCTTCGAAGGCGACGGCATCTGTCTCGGTCCGATCGCAGCCAAGGCAATCGTCGAGCTCGCCTGCGACGAGGAGCCGTCCATCGATCTCGCCCCGTTCGATCCCGCCCGGTTTGCCGGCATCGAGGTGGCAGCCTAATGCGTTCGTCAAGCGGCAACTTTGAAGCTGGCCTGGAAGGAGGAGCGAGTTTGCAGCATGGCCCACAGAACGTTGAAGCGACGTCTGGCCAGAGCGATGACGGCCTGATGATGGCGTTTGCCCTCGCGGCGTTTACGGGCGTAGAAGGCGCGGCTGTCTGGCTGGGCGAGCGAACAGAAGGCGGATTGGTAGAACACCCGCTTGAGGCCCTTATTGCCGCCGGCAGGACGTCGCAGGAAGCGGGTTTTGCCGGATTGGCGCAGCACGGGGGCGATGCCGGCCGCGGCTGCGAGCGCGTCGGCCGAGCGGAAGCGGGAGAGATTGCCTGCCTCGGCGATGAACTCGGCGGTGAGCACGACCCCCATGCCAGGCAGGCTGCGGATGAGGGCCGCGTCAGGGTGGCGTTGAAGAAGTGCCTCCAGCTCGCGGTCGATCTCCAAGAGACGGGCCCTGGTTGCGAGCGCTTCGACGGCCAGTTCTCGGATGAGGCGCGCACTCGTACGCTCGGCGGGCACGCTGATGGCTTGTTCGGCCGCGGCGGCGAGCGCGCGTTCGGCAAGGGTCTCAGGGTGCGGGATACCGCCGCCGGTCTTGAGATGGCGGAGGATCCGTTTGGCGCCGGCGGCGCGCAGTTCGGCTGGCGTGACATAGCGCGTCAAAAGGTGCAATGGCCCCTTGGTGGTGAGGTCGAGGCTGCGCTCGAGGCCGGGAAAAATGGCGGCGAGCAGGTCGTGCATGCGCCCCAGACGCTGGGTTTGGGCATCGACCAAATCGCGCCGCCGGCCAACCAGCAGCCTGATCTCGAGATCGAGCTCAGAGGCCGGTTCGATCGCACGCAGATCTGTGCGCATGCGGACCTGATCGGCGATGGTCTGGGCATCGCGCGGATCGGACTTGTTCTCGCCGCCGACGGTGCCCTGACGCGCCCGATTGACGGCCAGACCGGGGACATGAACCAGGCCGAAACCGGCCTCGGCCAACATGGCCTCGATGAGTCCAGCGATGCCGCCAATGACGTCGAGGCCGATACTGACCGTGCCGCCGAGCGCCCTCAGCTCGTCAATCAGGTCGGCGATCGCCGCCGGGGTATTCTCGACCTTGCGGTCAATATGGATGGTACCGTCGCTACCGATGGCAGTGACCCAGTGGATATCCTTGGCAATATCGATGCCGACACTGATGCGCATTCTCCCCTCCGCGCGTTGACCACGATTAGGCGTTCCGCCCACGCCGTCATCGCCCTACACAGCGATCAATCGCAGAGCCTAATCAGCGGTCGAGGCGGTGTGGCGCTACCGGGGGATCTGCCTCCTGAGCCATCCATGGCAGCCAGCATGAAAACCATCCCGGCAGCGCCGCCCGGCGGAAATTTTGCCACGGCAGTAGCAAACCGCAAGGCGCTGTTCACACAGCATCTGAAAGGTAGGGCCGCATGAGTGGGCATCTCTTCGATTTCATGGGCCGGGGAATTCCGTTCCGCCCGGGCGAAAGCGTGGCCGCGGCATTGGATGCGGCCGGCATCACGATCCTCGGCCGTGACGGCTTCGACGTGGAGGCACGCTACTTCTGCGGGATCGGCGCCTGCCAGTCCTGCCTCACACTGATCGACGGCGTAGCGCGCGAGGCCTGCCTGACACCCGCGCGCGCAGGAATGAAGGTCGAGAGCTTAGGGGCGCACCATGACTGACGTCGATGTCCTGATCGTCGGTGCCGGCCCCGCCGGGCTGGCCGCAGCCTTGGAGGTCCGCCGTGCCGGCCTCTCGGTCGAAATCATCGAGCAGCGCGAGACGATAGGGGGTGCGATCTATCGCCAGCCGATCGCCGGAGTCCGCCCCGTGCGGCAGGCGATGGGCGCGGAGCGGCGTTGGCGCGCGCTTGCCGATGATTTTGCCGCGAGCGGCATTCCGGTCCGGCATGCCTGCGTCTTCGTCGGCATCGACGGAGCCGGCCTGGCGCTCATCGAAGACCGTCATGCCGGAAAGATCCGGAAAGTCGCGGCCCGAGGCGTGATCCTCGCCGTTGGCGCTGTGGAGAAGGTATTGCCTTGTCCCGGCTGGCAGCTTGCCGGCGTGTCGACGGCGGGCGGCCTTCAGGTGATGATGAAGGAAACCGGCCGGGCACCAGGCGGGCGCGTTCTGCTCTCCGGCAACGGTCCACTGCTCATTGCGGTCGCCGCGCAGATGGCGAAGCTCGGCAATCCTCCCGTCGCCATCATTGAGGCCGGCGACCCCGTCCGCCGGTTTGCGGCCGGCATCGGGCTTTGCGCTTATCCGGAACTCGTCACCGAGGCGCTGTCCTATCTGCAGACGGTCCATCTCCACCGTATTCCCTGGATGCGGGTCGCATCGGTTGCCAGGATCGAGCGACGAGAGAAGGGACTGCTGCGCGCCGTCGTGCGCGACGGCCGCGGCCGCGAGCATGTCTTCGACGTCGATCGCATCGGCCTTCACGACGGCATTCGGCCCAACGAGTTCGGGCTTCCCCTCGAAACCGCGAAGGACGCGTCGCTTCCCGTCATCCTGCGCGCCGGCGATTGCCGAGAAGCGCTGGGCGCGAAGGCAGCGATCGCGGACGGCCGGCGTGCGGCCGGCGAAATCCTCGAACGGCTCGCCGGCGCGGGCTGGCGGCAGGTGCGGGAAATCGCAAGACTGCGGCGGGCGCAGGATGTCCTTGCCCGTCTCTTCCAACCGGTCGATGGCGCTGATCCTCTGATGCGGTTGCCGGACGAAACGATCCTTTGCCGCTGCGAAAACCGCACTGTCGGCGACCTGAGACGGCTATGCGCCGGACCGGATACCCCGAGTGGACGCGAGGTGAAGCACAACGGTCGCTTCGCCATGGGATCCTGCCAAGGGCGGTTCTGCGCCGACAACACCGCAGCTTTGATGGCAGCACTCGGACCCGACCGCCCGCCCCCCTCCCCTGAGGATCTGACCGGCCGACGCTGGCCGACACGACCCTTGCCGATCGGCGCCTTTGTCGCCGCGCATGCCGAAGAGACGATCCCTCAAGACGAACAGCAAGATTAGAAGAGGCACCCTGATGACCCAAGTCGCGACCTTCAAGGCCGGTTCGACGATCACCGTCCGTAACCCGTTCAACGGTGAGATCGTCGGAGAAGTCGCCGAGAGCACGCCGTCTGGAATTGCCACGGCCGTGGCCCGGGCAAAGATTGCCCAGCAGGAATTCCGGCGCTCCACGCCGGCGCTTCGTCGCAGCCTGCTGAGTGCGCTTGCCGCCGAAATCGCAGCGGATGCCGAAGAGCTGGCACGGATCATCTCGTCGGAGATGGGAAAGACCATTCGCGAAGCCCGCAACGAGGTCCGTCGGGCCCAGAACACGTTGAAACTCTCGGGTGATGCGGCGACCTTCCTCGACGGCGAGGCGCTCCACTGCGCGATCGTCGAGGGGGGAGCCGATCGGCTGGCAACGATCACGTACGAACCCGTCGGCGTCGCTGCCGCCATAACCCCGTTCAACTATCCGCTGAACCTTCTTTGCCACAAGCTCGGCCCCGCCATCGCCGCCGGCAATGCTGTCGTCGCCAAGCCCTCGCCGAAGGCGCCGCTCGCGGCCGAAAGGCTTTGCGCGCTCGCTGAAAGAGCCGGTTGGCCCCGCAATCTCTTCCAGGTCGTCCATGGCGGCGCCGACACGGCTCTCTCGCTCGCCCGGTCGCCGATCAACCTTCTCTCCTTCACCGGCGGCCCGACGGCGGGTCTCGCGCTGAAGAACGCGAGCGGGCTCGTCCGCTGCCTGATGGAACTCGGCGGCAATGATCCCCTCTTCGTGATGCCGGACGCAGACCTCGACAAGGCGGTTGCCACCACGATCGGCCACCGTTTCGAGATCGCCGGCCAGAGCTGCGCGGCCGTCAAGAAACTCTATCTCCACCGCGACATCGAGCGGGCGTTCACGGAGAAGCTGCTCGCCGAGGTCGACGCGGTCGAGTTCGGCGATCCTTCCCTCGACGACACCGACATGGGTCCCCTCATCGATGCCGCCGCCGCGCGCAACGTCCAGGAGCGGATCGATGCGACCATCGCCGGCAAGCGCGGCAAGCTCTTGACCGGTGGCAATCATGCCGGTGCACTGTTTGCACCGACCGTCATTTCGGAGATCGCCGCCGACGCGCCGGTGATCGCGGACGAGACCTTCGGCCCCGTCATCGCCATCCGCACCTTCAATGAAGCGGCCGAAGCGATCGCAGAAGTCAATGCCGGAGAGTACGGGTTGCAGGCGGGGGTCTTCACCAACGATCACGCGGTCATCAAGCAGTTCTCCCGCGACCTCGTGGTCGGCGGCGTTATGATCAACGAGGGTCCGGACTTCCGGGCCGAACACGTGCCGTTCGGCGGTGTGAAGCGTTCGGGCCTCGGCCGCGAAGGAGTCCGCATTGCGCTCAGGGAAATGTCCGAGCCCAAGGTGGTGATCGATTGAGGGCCGGGACGATGAGAGTAGGCATTCTCGGCGCATCCGGCCGCGTCGGCACAAGGCTGGTCGAGCTCGTCCTGGCCAATCCGGGCCTGCAACTGGCGGCGGCCTTCGTCTCCCCCGTGTCCCGGCTCTGCGGCACGGCGGTTGCCGGCGGCAGCATCGAATACCGGCCGGCCGACGGTGCGATGAACAGCCATTGCGACGTCGTCATCGACTTTTCGACGCCAGCGGCAAGCTTGGCCTTCCAGGAGCAGGTCGGCGAGAAACCCATTCCCATGGTGATCGGCACGACCGGCTTCTCCGTGGAGGAGAGCGAGGCGCTCGCACGCTACGCCGCATACCGGCCGATGCTGGTCAGCGCCAATTTCGCGCGTGGTTTCGAGGCCTTCCGCCTCGGCGCCGTCGATTTCATGCGTCGTATGGCTGCGGCGGAGCCTTCCGTCGCCGAGATCTACCACGCGCGCAAGAAGAGCGAGCCATCCGGTACTTCGCGACTTCTGGCAAGCGAACTGCATGCGACGCGCAGTCAGGTCATGGGATTTGCCGCTCCCGAGCCGCCGATCGCCGTCCATCGCGAAGGTGACACCGTCGGCGTCAACGAAGTCCGCTTCGATCTCGGTTCGGCGAACGTCACCTTCACCTATCGCGTCCATACGCTCGCGGCCTACGCAGAAGGCGCACTTGCAGCAGCCGAGTGGCTGATATCGGAACCTCGCGCCAACGGGCGCTATACGCTGGCCGACAGTCTGGCCAGATAACAAGAGACAGGAAAGGATCGAGGCACATGCAGGATTTGGCCCAACGCTTCAAAGGCGTCTTCACCGCGCTCGTCACCCCCTTCAGGAATGGCAGCGTCGACATCGCCGCCTTCGACGCGCTCGTCGAGCGGCAGCTCTCGGCCGGCGTCACGGGCCTCGTTCCCGTCGGCACCACCGGCGAGGCCGCGACCTTGTCGGATGAGGAAGCGGTCGAGCTCATCGCCCGCACCGCGGCGCTCGCGAAGGGCCGCGCGCTTGTCGTTGCCGGCGCGGGCGCCAACAACACGCGAAAGGCCGTCGAGAAGGCGAAGGCGGCGGAAGCAGCCGGAGCCGATGCGCTGCTGGTGGTCACGCCCTACTACAACAAGCCGACCCAGGCCGGACTGATCGCCCATTACGGGGCCGTGGCCGAGGCGACCAGCCTGCCGATTATGCTTTATTCCGTCCCGGGCCGCTGCGGTGTCGAAATCGCCCCGGAAACCTGTGCCGCCCTGACGGAACGGTACGCCAATATCGTGGCGATCAAGGAGGCCGGCGGCAATCCGGGCCGCGTGACCGCGCTGCGCCGCACCTGCGGCCATGACCTGATCATCCACTCCGGCGACGATGGCCTCACCCTGCCTTTCCTCTCTCTCGGCGCCTGCGGCGTCACAAGCGTCGTCGCGAACGTTGCACCCCGTGAGATGGTCGAGATGGTAAAGGCGTGGGAGAACGGCGATACCAGCCTCGCGCTGGCGCTCAACGATATCATCGCCGAGCTCACGGAAGGGATGTTCATCGAGTCCAATCCCGGACCGGTCAAGGCGGCACTCGCCTTGTCGAACCTCGTGGGTCCGGAACTCCGCCTGCCGATGGTGCCTGTTTCGGACGCGAACCGCGAACGCCTCACCGGAATCCTCGGCCGCTACAGCGCGGCCACGGCCGCCTTCCAAGAAATGCGGTAAGCGCCCGCCGCAGCTTTGCATTGCCGCCCGCCGCGGAAGATAGGACCATGAAACCATGGCTGGACCACGCCAGTCCCGGATCACGAAGAAAATGGGGAACGACCATGAGAGCCAGTAACACCCGCTACACTGGCGGTGGAAACGCCTGCAGGAGAGAAGACCAAGATGACCTATAAATGGGATTTCCACTCGGTCTGGGTCTACTACGACCTTTTTCTCGAAGGGCTGTGGATCACTGTCCTCTACACCTTCGGGTCGATCTTCTTCGGCGTGATCATCGGCTTCGCCACCTGTGGAGCGCGTCTGTCGCGCTTCAAGGTTCTCAAGGCGGTGGCGCGGGTCTACCAGGAGATCTTCCGCTGCACGCCGCTCCTCGTCCAGTTGCTCTGGTTTTACTATGCCTTCCCACTGCTGGTCGGCGGCTCCATCGACAATCGCGTGGCGGCCATGCTGACGCTTTCGCTCTATGTCGGCGCCTTCTACGCCGAGATTTTCCGCGGCGGCATCGTCTCGATCGACCGTGGCCAGCGCGAGGCGGCCGCCGCCATCGGCATGAGTCCCTGGCAATCGATGACGCGTATCATCCTGCCGCAGGCGATCAAGCGCATGCTGCCCTCCTTCATCAACCAGTCGGTGATCCAGTTCAAGAACACCTCGCTGGTCTCGGTGATCTCCGTCGCCGACCTCGCCTACATGGCGGCCGTCGTCAACGGGCAGACCTACCGGCCGCTGGAGTCCTACACCATCATGGCCGGGCTCTACATCGTCATGCTCCTGCCGCTGACGCAGGCTGCCGATTGGATCGAAAGACGCCTCAGGGCGAGCGACTAAGGAAACGGTACGACCATGAGCATGAACAAAGAAACAAGCGCGCCGGTCATCGAAGCGGTATCGCTACGCAAGAGCTTCGGCCCGCTCGAGGTCCTCAAAGGGCTGGATCTCAGCCTTGCCCGTGGCGAGGTGGTGGCGCTGATCGGTCCGTCAGGCTCCGGCAAATCGACCTTCATTCGCTGTCTCAACATGATGGAGATCCCGAGCGGCGGCACGATCCTCTTTCGCCAGAAGAAGGTCGGCGACCGTTTCCGAGACAAGGACGGCGACATCGGCATCGGCACGCTTCGCCGCCATGTCGGCATGGTCTTCCAGCATTTCAATCTCTTTCCGCACAGGACCGTCCTCCAGAACGTCACGGAAGGCCCGATCGTGGTCTGCAAGACGCCCCGCCGAGAAGCCGAGGAGCGTGCCATGGACCTGCTCGCCAAGGTCGGCCTCGCGGAAAAGCATGCCGCCTACCCGAGCCATCTGTCGGGCGGACAGAAGCAGCGGGTGGCGATCGCCCGTGCACTTGCCATGGACCCCGAGGTTCTCTTGCTCGACGAAGTAACCAGCGCGCTCGATCCCGAACTGGTCGGCGAGGTCCTGACGGTTATTCGCCAGCTGGCGGACGCCGGCATGACCATGGCGATCGTCACCCACGAAATGGCGTTCGCTGCCGAAGTCGCCAATCGCGTTCTCTTCCTCGATCAGGGCGTGATCGCCGAAGCCGGATCGGCCGACGAGGTCATTCTCAACCCGCAGAACCCGCGCCTTCAGGCGTTCGTCTCACGCTTCAGAGGGTGAACCGATGATTGACTTCCGTGTATCGATCGTCGGCGCAGGCAATATCGGCTCGGCGCTTGCCGCCTGCCTCGGCACGGCGGGAGGCTTTGCCGTAGAGGTCATCGATCCTTCGGAAGAGGCTCTCGACCGGCTGCTGGATCTGAACCTGCCCGTTTCTCTACACCACCTCGGCTCGCAGGAGCCGCTTGCGAACCTCCTGAAGCAGAGCGATGTCACAGTCGCGGCCGTGCCCGAGCGGGCGGTGCCGGCGATCGCCCGGGCGGCGGCATCGGCCGGCACGCATTTCCTCGACTTCTCGCCACTGCATGCCGACACCCGGCAGGCGCTGGAGCGGCTTGCCGGCGAGCGTGTCGTGCTCAATGGCTGCGGCGTGTCGCCGGGTCTCGTCGAAAACATCGCAAGCAGGCTCGTTGCCCGGTGCGCACCAGTCTCCGAACTGACGATCCGCGTCGGCTCCATACCGCGTCTACCGACGAACCGCCTCGGCTACGGACAGATCTGGGACATCGACGGGTTGATCGACGAGTACACGATGCCTTGCGAGGCGCTGCGCGGTGGAGAGCGCGTTCATCTCGCGCCACTCGAGGGCAAGGAACACGTCGTGCTCGACGGCGTGACTTATGAGGGCTTCACGACCTCGCGCGGATTAAAGGATCTCGCAATGTTCGCCGCAGCCGGTGTCGGCAACGTCACCTTCAAGACGCTGCGCTATCCCGGGCACCTCGAGCACATGCAGTTCCTCCTCGACGACCTCGGCCTCAAGAACCGCCGCGACATGCTGCGCTCGCTCCTGCTCAATGGTCTGCCCATTATCGAGGAGGATGAGCTGGTGATGTTCCTGACGGCCCGTTCCGCGAGGGGTGCACGCAAGCTCGAAGCCTCGTCGTCCTATCGGTTCCGCCCGAGCCCGGCCCTCGGTCCCTTCAACGCGATGACGTCCGTCGCGGCAGGTTACGCGGCGGGCCTCCTGTCCCTGCTGCGGAATGGTGACCTCGGAGAAAGGGGCTTCGTCGCTCACCACAGCGTTTCGGGCGCCGGAGTTCTGGAAAATCCCTTTTTTCCGCCCCTGCTGGCGGCATGACGGCATCCAGGGATGCTCGGCGAAGAGCATCGCGCAGCACAGATCCGCCACAACGGTGCAATGCTGGGCCTGAGGCCCACAAGACCGAGCTGCGCGAATCTGCCGTAGCGAAAGGGGCCTGGCCGGAGATTCGGGTTCCGACGAACGCGCTGAAGGAGATGGCCGCGCCCGCACCGCGAATGCGTCTTGATGGTGCTCAGCCAAGCCCCTGGGCTGGCGTCACTTGTTCTTGAGAAGCCACATCTTTCCCGCCATCGTGATGGCGTGGGCGGATTCTTCCGTCGGCGCTTCGGGATTGAGCCTCTTCAAAAGACCGAGTTCGGTGAGTTCATTCAGCGTGCTGGTCTTCAGGAATTTGACCTTCTGCGGTCGTTCCTTGAACCGGTCCGTCTTTGCATAGGTTTCGGTGGCGTCGAGATGCGTCCATTTCTTGCCGTCCTGGAGAAACAAATCGCCGTCCTTTGCGAGTTTCAGACCTCGTATCTGTATCGGTGTCAGTTCGATCATCGTCGTCTTTCGTTGTCGTGGTGAGGAAGCGCGGCCGACAAACAGTCGGCTGCAATGCACTCACGCGCCGGCTGTAACCTGCGCGGCATCCCGGAAGGAGAGGAGTTTTCGGCTTCTCTCGTCCCAGAGGACGAGCCTCACGCACTTCAGACTCTCCCACAACGTGATGCGTCCGATGGAAGCGAGTTCCGGGTGATGACGAAGCACTTCCGGCAGCCGGTAATAGGGGATGCGGCTCGACAGGTGATGCACGTGGTGAATGCCGATATTGCCGGTAATCCAGCGCAACACCAGCGGCAAGTCGTAATGGGAAGCGCCGTGAAGCGCCGCCTGGGGAAAATGCCAGTCGTCGCCCTTGGCCCAGTGGGTCGCTTCGAACTGATGCTGGACATAGAAGAGCCAGACGCCGGCCGCACCCGCCAGGAGCACGATCGGCAGGTGAACGGCAACAAAGGGCCCGATTCCGATCAGCCACACCAGCACGCCTGCCAGTACGGCGATGGCAGCGTTGGTGGCCATCGTCGACACCCACGGCAAGGCGCCTGATCGCATCATTCCGAACGGCAGACGTTGTTTGAAGAGGAACAGCCACGCGGGACCGATGCCGAACATCACCAGCGGGTGCCGGTAGAGGTTGTAACCGAGACGGCCCATGCGGGAGAGCGAACGATACTCGGCAACCGTAAGGGTGGTGATGTCGCCGACGCCCCGTTCGTCCAGATTCCCGGCCGAGGCGTGGTGGGCGGCATGAGCGCGACGCCAGTAGTCATAGGGCGTCAAGGTAAGGACGCCGAGCAGGCGCCCCACCCAGTCATCGAGACCGCGACGAGCGAAAAACGAACCGTGCCCGCAATCATGCTGAATCATGAACAGGCGCAAGAGAAACGCGGCCGCGGGTACGACGAATATCAGCCCCAGCCAAATACCATGGGAGATGGAAAAATAGACAAGAGACCAGAAGATCGCGAAAGGAACGATCGTAACCAAAAGCTCAAAGACGCTGCGCCGTGCCCGCGGTTGGCGATATTGCGACAAGGTTTTCAACCAGGTCGCGGCATCGGCTTCGGCGGGTTTCGCAGGCGCTTGGATCATAGTGTTCATCGGAAAACCATCCGTTCACTCGCTTCGCTGCATGAGAGTGCAGACGGCGGTGTTGTTACTCAAGCCCGATCACGGGCGCATCTCGAATCGTCAGGACCGGCGCGCCTTTCGAGCGGCATAGCGACGATCCCGTTCCGCCTTGCGGGCAGCCTCGTCTGCGATCATGCGAGTATTGACGTCGTCCTGTTGCGCTTTGGCGGCGGTCGCCTGCTCGGCCTCTGCTGCTGCCGCACGAGCCTCTGCGTCCGCGAGCATTCGCTCGTGCTCCGCGATTTTCATCGCTTGCCGCTCGGCCCGGCGCTGCTCTCTGGCGATGGCGACCGCTTCACGAGCGGCCAATCGTTCCCGCATCTGCGGATCGATCGCCTTGGGTGCCGATGCGAATTTATCCAATAATGCGCGTTTCGCCTCGGCCGCGGCCGTACGGCGCGCATGAAAGCCGTTGTCGTTCGGGTGTCTCAATTTCTCATCCTTTGGAACTCGTCAGTTCGACAGTTCCCCCACATCACGCCCTGAGCGGGACCGGGTCCAGAATTTGCAGCGGTGTGCAGTCAAGAAAAAAGGCCAGGCACATGCCTGGCCCTTTCAACCTTTCGCCGCGATGCCAGTACATCCGTGGTCATCTGCGGCTGAAGCTTCAGGCGGCGCGAAGCATGCCCGCCGACATCTTGCCTGACTTGCGGTCACGTTCGAGTTCAAAGCCGATCTTCTGGCCTTCAACGATCGTGTTCATGCCTGCCCGCTCAATAGCGGAAACATGGACGAAAACGTCCGCGCTGCCATCGTCAGGCTGAATGAAGCCGAAACCTTTGGTGGAGTTGTACCATTTGACTGTGCCAGTGGCCATAACGAGCCCTTTCTCAGCAACGTTGAGTGCCGCCGGGCGACGCACGGCGGTGTTTTCGACTTTTGAAGGGGGAAGTTCGTCACGAAGCGCGAGGCGCAGCCAAAACAAATATCAGCAAACAAAGTATCGATGAAGGGCTTGTATACCGCAACTGGAGCTGCGTCAACTTCCTGTTTTGCCTTCCTTCGATTTTCTACCTTTGGTAGCGCATCGTCCGGTAAACGCACCCGCGCAGATCGACCGCCGGACGAATGCGCAACGATCACCCGTCACGGGCGCTGACAGCCCGAGGGGCTGCGTCGGAGAAGCGGATAGCCCTCGGCTTCGTAGAGCTCTTGCATCTGTAACCCATCGAAGCGGTCCTCATCGATCTCGAGCACGCAGCCCCGGAGCATCGAACTGGGCATGTCCTCGATTGCAAAACGGAGCGCTTCCGCCACGCTGTCAAATCTCTTGTATCGAAGCCTACTCGTCCGGCGCACGGTCTTGCAGGGATAGAGTCCTGCGGCCGCATGGTAATCAACGCTCTTCATCGCCCAATTCCTCTCTTTTTGAAGCCGAACTCGCGAGGAAACCGCCGCAGCAGTCTCCAGCCCTTCGCGCACAAGCAAGCATCGAAAGGAACTCTCAGCCGAACGGCCGGCTATATCCGTCATGAACATGAAACCTCGAGCATTTCCGGCCAATTCGGAGTCGCTCCGACGGGGCCAGAGGTCGGTACCGCCAGAAGCCGGCCGATCCGGCCAGTCGGGAAGTGGGAAACGCTCGTGATCCAGACCATCCGCGAAGGGGCCTGTTGTCTTGCTCGCGGCAGCTATCGCTGTTTCTTGCCGAGGCTCAATCCGCTGCTCGCCAGCTTGACCTGAGCGCCCGAAACGGCGGGCGGGGCGGACGAGGCCTTTTCCTTCTTTGGTTTCCGCGACTCGCGGTTACTTCGTAATTGGCCCTTTGCCATGGGAATTTCTCCAAGGTTGGCTGTCTGGCGAAAGGAAGCGGCCCGGCGGGCCGCTTCGACGGATGTCCTTCGCGAAGCGGAAAGGTGGCTGCCGCATGGAACTCAGCGGTGAGGAATTGCCGTATCCGTTCGACCGCCCAGCAAGGCCGACATGGCGCAGGAACCCACAAGGGATGGCGAATTCGGCAGGACCTGGTCGGATGCCGAAAGAACTGCCCGGAATCGCCTTATAATCCGTGCAGCGGCGTTCGATGGACCGGTCTCATGATGCTGGATGTTCTCACGGTATCCAGCCCCGCTTACGCTGAGGAGATTTCGGTGTAACTGCAGCTCGGAAGACATGAACGTCCTCCTTTCGTTGGGGCCGGGGCATGACAGCCCTGTAGCAGCAGCGCCCTGAACATGACTGCCGACAAGTTTGTAATACGCCGCACCTCCGAAAGGTGCAACAAAATAAAAATAAGAGCCGCCTTGTGCTGGACACAATCGACTGATAGTTTTCTCCAATCGAATTTGGCTGTTTAGCTTCATTTTTGTGCCAATTGTGCGGATGTGACCTTCCCTTTCAAAATCGATGACTGCGCAGCCGGCATAATGTCGACCGTAAATTTCTGCGATAGCGAGAGGAAATTGTTATGAACACCGGCATCGTGAAATTCTTCAACACGGCAAAAGGCTTCGGTTTTATCGAGCCCACGGATGGCGCGAAGGACGTATTCGTCCACATCTCCGCGGTCGAACGGTCTGGCATGACGCACCTCATGGAAGGTCAGAAGATCAGCTATGACGTCGTCACCGACCAGCGCTCAGGCAAAACTGCCGCCGAAAATCTTCAGGCGGCATAAGCCCGGACGGGTTCAGGTCTGTGACCGCTATCGCGGACACAGACCGCAGAACCATATGGCAAGGTCGGGCTCGCCCGGCCTTTTTTCATTTCCAACCAGGAAAGACTCTCATGAAAAAGACGGATGCAGGGCAGCAGATCCTCAGGGCGCAGCGGCAGGTAGCAAACACCAGTGGCGGCGGACACCTCGGCGGCACGAACCACGGTCAGGGCTACGATGCAAAGACATCATCGGCCAAGGGCAAACTCGACAAGACCCGACGCGTTGGTGGCAAGAAGTGACATCGGCAAGGACCGGAGTACATCCGGCCAATCCGGGTTCGTTCTGACGATACAATCCAGGCAAGATCCAACAGAGACGCGAAGGCCATGTCCACCGACACGGTCGAGCGGCTTTGTCGACTTTGACACGGAGACACCCGTTTCTCCGGTCACCCGCTTCGACGAGGTCGGGGCGGGTGACCGGAGAGATCTCGATTCTCGTGTTTGCCTTCCGCAAAGAACGAGGATGACCTCAACTAGCGGAATCAGATCGCGATCCGATCTTGCGCGATGCCGCATGTTGCTCCGCCTCAGAGATCAGCACTGCCCCTGAGGAAATATTCGCGGAGACACCCGCGCGCAGTTTTCTCGGCGACACCTGCCTCGTCCGACAAGTCCTCCGCCCACAAGGCGTCCCACGACGCGACGCGCCCCTGTCTCCGAAGAGCGCCGGCTCAAGCCACGGCGCGTAACCGATTCTTAGCGTCCGTCGCCGACAATGCAGAACGTTTCTTTACGCGATCTGTCTGAATGAATTTATTCGAACGCTTTGCCGAACACGAACCCGACGGACGGACCCACCCTTTGAAATCGGTCGTGTCGCACGTCGTCACCTTCATGTCGGTGCCCTCCGACAATCCGTCGCTGCTCAGGGAACAGTACCGCGCCTTCGCCCGGCAGCTGCCGATGATGTACTTCATCCTGATGACGAGCACCTGGGCTGTCGCCGCGACACATATGGCCGTCGCGCCCCTCTGGCTGACGACCGCCCTTCCGGCACTCTTCACAGTGGTAAGCCTCGCCCGTGTCCGGCACTGGTGGTCATCGCGCAATATAGAGCCGACACCGGAAGCAGCGCTCCACGCGCTCCGGCGTACCAACCGGCTGGCCTTCGTCATCGCAGCCGTCTTCGCCGGCTGGTCCTACATGCTCTTTCCCTATGGCGACGCCTATGCGCAGTCGCACCTCGCCTTCTATATGTCGATCACGGTGATCAGCTGCATCTTCTGCCTGATGTTCCTGCGGTCTGCCGCAGTGACCGTGACGGCGATCGTCAACGGCACCTTCATCCCCTTCTATGCCCTGACCGGCCAGCCGACCTTCGTCGCGATCGCCGTCAACATCGCCCTCGTCAGCGTCGGCATGCTGGTGATCCTGATGGTCAACTACCGCAATTTCGCCGAGATGGTGAACGCGCAGGTCCGTACCGAGGCGCTGAACAACGAGAACCTGCGGCTTGCCAATCTCGACAGCCTGACCGGCCTGCCGAACCGCCGCGCCTTCTTCTCGCACCTGCAGGGCGTCTTCGCACTGGCCCGGAACGACGGAACACGGCTCGCAGTCGGCATCCTCGATCTCGACGGCTTCAAGCCGGTCAACGATGTCTACGGCCATTCAGCCGGCGACAAGCTTCTCGTTCAGGTGGGCGCGCGTCTCTCCGAGCTGCATGCCGGCTCCGGCACGCATTTCTTTCGCCTCGGCGGCGACGAATTCGCCTTCGTGACGACGGACGCGACGGAAGGCAGCGCCGTCATGGCACTGGGCAAGGACATCTGTCACACGTTGCAGAAGCCCTTCGTTCTGCCCGCAGCCACCGTGCAGATCTCCGCCTCGGTCGGCGCCGCCATTGACCCGGACGCGGCAAGCTCGCCGGAAACCCTGTTCGACCATGCCGACTACGCGCTCTACCACGGGAAGCGGACCCGTCGCGGTACCTGCACCCTGTTCTCGAACGCGCTCGACGCGCAGATCCGTCGCGAAGCGTTGATCGAACAGGTTTTGAGACAGGCGGACCTGGAACAGGAATTGGCGGTGGTCTTCCAGCCGATCGTCGACAGATCGAACGGAAGAACCGTCGGCTTCGAGGCGCTTGCGCGCTGGGAGAGTCCCGTTCTCGGGTGCGTATCACCCGGCCAGTTCGTTCCCATTGCCGAGCGGGCCGGCTTCGTCGGCAGCCTCACGCGCATCCTGTTGCGGAAGGCGGTGGCCACGGCGGAAACCTGGCCCGCCGGGACGCGGCTCTCGTTCAACCTGTCGGCACACGACCTGAACACCGAGGAAAGCGTGCTCGCGATCGCCGCGATCCTCGGCAACAGCGCCTTCGGCAGCCACCGCATCGATTTCGAGATCACCGAGACGGCCTTCGCCCATGATTTCGAGCAGGTGCGGAAGTCGGTCGAAGCACTGCGCACCATGGGCTGCGGGATCTCGCTCGACGATTTCGGCACCGGCTATTCGAGCCTGACCCGGCTTCACGCGCTACCGCTGACCAAGATCAAGATCGACCGCAGCTTCGTCAAAGACCTCCACAAGAACCCGGCAAGCTACAAGATCGTGAAGTCGCTGCTCGCGCTCAGCCGTGACATGCACCTCGACTGCGTGATCGAAGGAGTGGAAACGCAGGAAGAAATGGACGCCCTGGCGGCCCTCGGGGCCGTGCTGATCCAAGGCTATTTCTATTCGCCGCCGGTCGCGGGACACGAACTCGGCAGCTATCTCGATGCCGCCGGAGCCGCCACGCCCCAGCGGAGATGACGGCCGACGGCGGCAAGCGCCCGTCCAGGGTCAGCGCTTGTACGCGCCGAGGCCCGGCCGGTAGGTCTTGTCGTCGAGGAACTGCTTCAGGCCCTCGTCGCGGCCACGTGTCTTGTCCAAATAGAGCATCTGCTCGAGCTTGGCGTAGATGTAGTCGTCGGCAAGATCCCAGGGCATGTTGCGGACGCGCTTGAAGGTGTCCTTCGCCGCTTTCAGGGTGACCGGGTTCTTTTCGAGCAGGCTCGCGCAGATCTGTCGCACACGTGTTTCGAGTTCTGCGAGCGGCACGGATTCGTTGACGAGACCCATCTCCCGGGCCTTATCGCCGCCGAAGGTCTCGCCGGTCATGATGTAGTAGAGGGAGTCGCGGTGGTTCATCACCTCGGCGACGGCGCGGGTGACGTTGCCGCCGGGCAAAATGCCCCAGTTGATTTCCGAAAGACCAAAGGTCGCCTCGTTCGCCGCGATCGCAAGGTCGCAAGCGACGAGCGGGGTGAACGCTCCGCCGAAGCACCAGCCGTTGACCATGGCGATGGTCGGCTTTTCGAAGAACATCAGGCGGTTCCACCAGCCGCCGGACTGCCGGCGGCTCTTGAGCGTCACGTGACGCCCCTTGCCGTCGTTATCGCGGAAGTATTCCTTGAGATCCATGCCCGCCGACCAGGAGGAGCCGGCGCCCCGAAGGACCAGCACGCCGCAACGCTCGTCCCCTTCGAGATCGTCGAGAACCTCCATCATCCGGCGGTTGAGCGCCGGGTTCATGGCGTTCCGCTTTTCCGGCCGGTTGAGGGTCACGAAGGCGATACCGCCGTCGAAATCGACGACAACGGGGTCGGCCTTGCTCTTGTCGGTTGCTGTCATGGTCTCTGTCCTTTCATCTGGATCGATGCGGGGTCGAATGTCGCCGCCGCGAATGCTTGAGTTCACGAGGGAAGGTGATGAGTGCGCAGGATGTGCTTCTGCGCTTTTCCGGAGGCCGTGCGCGGAATCGCATCGAGGAAGACGACGCGGGCCGGCCGTTTGTAGGCGGCGAGCCGCTCGGCGCAATGGAGGAGGATTTCCTCATCCGTCGCATCCGCGACCGCAGCCACGACGAAGGCGATGCCACATTCTCCCCACTTCGGATCCGGCGCCCCGACGACCGCGACATCCAGAACCTTCGGATGGGCGCCGATCACTGCTTCCACTTCGGCAGGGAAGACGTTCTCGCCACCGCTGATATACATGTCCTTCAGCCGGTCGGGCACGTAGATGACCCCGCCCGGTCCCCGCCGGCCGAGATCGCCGCTGCGATACCAGCCGTCGACGAAGGCGCGCGCGGTCTCCTCCGGCTTGTTCCAGTAGCCGGGGGTCACTGAGGGGCCGCTGAGCCAGATTTCTCCGACTTCGCCGTCGGCGACGTCCTGACCGTCCTCACCGACGAGCCGGATGGAGAGCATCGGCGCCGGAAAGCCGACGCTGCCGGGGAAGGCCGCCACCATGTCGCGATCGAGCGGCATGTGGATCGCTGTCCCCGCCTCGCTCATGCCGTAGCCGTTGACGAGCGGGATGCCGTCCTCGAGAAAGGTCTCGATCAGCGAAGGAGAGAGCGGCGCCCCGCCGATGAAGATCGCCTGAAGGGCCTCCAGGGCGGCGGCGTTCCAGTTCGGCGAGGCCCGCAGCGCCGCCGCCATCTGCGGCACGGCGAAGTAGTGGCTCACGCAAAGCGAAGGATCGCCGAGCGTTGCAAGCGTTCGCTCGGGCAGGAACCGGTCGGAGATCACCAACCGTCCGCCCATCATCAGCGTCGTGCGGGCGATCGCGACGAGACCGATCGTATGGAAGAGCGGCAGGTCGAGAAGCGCGACCGAGCGTGCCGTCACTTCCCCGACCAGTGCGAAATTGAGCGCGGCGGCGAAGGCGTTGCGGCGCGTCACGACGACACCCTTCGGCGCCCCCGTCGTTCCGGAGGTGTAGAGCATGATGCAGGGTCCGTCGGCGGTGATCGCTTCCGGCTCGGCGCGCGGATTTTCTGCGATGAGCGCGAGCAAGCCGTCCCCGCCGTCGACGGGCAGCAGCGGCGGAAGCGGATCGGCAATCTCGCCGATCGTACCGGCAAACTCCGCCGCGTGGACGATGAGGGAAGGTCGGCAGTCCTCGATGATCTGTCCGATCTCGACGGGGCCGAGCCGCCAGTTGAGAGGAACGAAGACATAGCCGGCTCGCTGGCATGCGAGGCAGGTTGCGACCTGAATGATCGAATTGCGTCCGAGATATGCGATGCGAGGATGACGTTCCGCCGCCGCCCCATCGAGCAGGAGGACCGCGGCGATCCGCGCGATCAGGTCGTCGAGCTCCGCATAGGTCAGTGAACGACCAGTCTCGACCTCGTAGACTGCCGGCCGAGCCGGCCCCACAAGGGCACGGTAGCCGACCGGATCGCCGAGCGCGAAAGCGGTATCCATCGACGCGCCGGCGAGAGCGTGTTGCAGCATGTTCTCCTCCCGGGTCCGCACTCCCATACGAACCAAAATAGTATGTATTACATATTATATAAACCGGTCGCCGACACAAGTGGAAAATGATAGGAGTGCCGCGATCGTGGACTTTGCGGGAGACCGGTGTGGCGGACGAGGGAAATCAGGAGGCGACAAAGGATCTTGCGTCCAGCATCGGCAACGCTTCTGCAGGGCCGTCTCTCGACATGGGCTGCCTGACGCGGATTCTCGGCTTCCATCTGAGAATGGCGAATGTCGCGATCTTCCAGGACTATCAGGCGACGATGGCTGGCCTTTCGCTGACGCCGAAACAGTTCACCGTGCTGGAACTCATCGGGTGCAATCCCGGTGTTGTGCAGATCGATATCGCCGAGCTTCTCAGCATGGACAAGGCGACGACGATGGCGCTCGTAGACCGGCTGGAAGCGCGCAGCCTTCTCGAACGGCGCCCTTCCCTGATCGACCGGCGCCGCAAGGAACTCTTCCTCACCGAGGAAGGCAAAGAGGTGCTACAGGAAGCGCGCGAACTCATCGCCTTGCATGAGAAGCGCTTCACCTCCCGTTTTTCCGAGGCGGAGCTCAAATCCTTCGTCGAGCAGTTGCGGCGGATCTACCTGTCTGACCAGGACCCGCTTGAGGACCACACGTCCGCTGATTCCGCCGACACGGCGGACGCGCCGTGATTGCAGCCGACCGCTCCCGACATTGAGCTCGGCGACACGCACAGGTCCGGATAGGCACTGTGACGGCGGTCAGCCGGCTCAGCGCATCAGCCTCGTCAGGTGGGAATGGCGCCCCCGCACGAAGGCCTCGAGGCGCACATCATAATCGGAACTGACGGCAGCCACCACGGAAGGGCGCGCAGCGAGAGCGGTGCGCCAGGCCTTCGTCTTGGGCTTGTCCGTGAGGATTCCGAAGTCATCAATCCGATCGAAGACGTCAAAATATCGGAACACCGGTCCAAAGACCGTGTCGACCAGCGAGAACCGGTTGCCCGCAAAGAACGGGCCATCGCCGAGGCGCTGTTCTATCCACGCAAATCTCGCCTCCAGAGCAACCACCTTGGCCTCGAAGGCCGCACCGTCGGGCGCGGAATAGAAACCTGCGATATCGTTCAGGACGGCCGAGCCGAACTCCATCCAGGCACGATGATCGGCGCGCGCCAGAGGATCCGCGGGATGAAGAGGATTGGGGCCGGTGTCTTCGAGGTATTCGAGGATCACGGCGCTTTCGAAGATGGCATGGTCCCTGACCTTCAATACGGGTGTCTTGCCAAGTGGCGAGATTGCCTTGAACCAGTCCGGCTTGTTCGCAAGGTCGATATCGACGCGCTCGAACGGGACGGCCTTCTCCGACAGCGCGATCACCGCGCGCTGCACATAGGGGCAGAGATGATGACTGATCAGCGTCAATGGGGTCACGGCGCGCGCTCCCCCCAGACGTAATAGAGGGCGTCACCTTCAACGCGTGTCGACAGAAACATCAGGCGCGATCCCCTCGGCGCCGGGCCCTCCACACGGTCACCTGTCGCCATGTCGAAAGAGGCGTTGTGCCACAGACAGGCCAGCCTGCCGTCCCGGCATTCGAGCGGCCCACCAAAATGCAGGCACACATTGGCCACCGCCGTGATCCTGTCGCCGAGGCGGTAGACATGCAGCTCGCGGCCGAAGAACGGGACGACGACAGTACCCTCGGCGGGAATATCGGCCAGCCTGCAAAGCTCGTGTTTCATGATGCGCCTCCTGTCGTCTTGCGTCACCCGCGACCGAAGCCAAACGCACTTGAACGGGAAAGAGCGAAAGCTCCATCGCCGAGAAGGAACTGGACGATGCTCATTGCCAGCAGGAACACCGGATATTCCCAGCCGCCGTTCGGCGCGGTGAAGACCCAGCCGTTGGCGCCGTGCACCCAAAAGACCGCACCCGCAAGGGCCGGCGTCAGCGCGAGGGCAACCCATCGGGCCTGCACTCCCAGGACGAGCAGAACCCCGCCCGCCGCCTCGGCAGCGAAAGTCAGGTAGGCGAGCCAGCCGGGCAGGCCAACATTCACGAAGAATGCCGCCGTTCCGTTGAGGCCGTAGGTCAAGAGCTTCAGAAGGACGCTGTGGGACAGATACATGACCCCGAGGCTGAGGCGCAGCACAAGTCCGGCGTAATCGGATGAGGTTGCGGGAAACATGACAACTCCGTTTAGATGCATTTGCATGTTTATTAATGCAGTTGCATCCATCTGTCAATCTGGATGCATTTGCATGTTTGTGTTATGAGTCTCAGATGGAAAAGAAACCGAGTGATGCCGCCATTCGCGCCTGGACGCGCCTGACAAGAGCTGAGCAGAGCGCCATGGGCCTTATCGAGCAACTTCTGAAGGCCGCGAAACTGCCACCGCTGGTCTGGTATGATGTCCTTCTCGAAGTCGAACGGGCGGGAGCGGCCGGCTTGCGCCCCTTTGAATTGGAAGACGCGATGCTGCTCGCGCAGTACAACCTGTCCCGCTTGCTGAGCCGGATCGAAGAGGCGGGATACATCGAGCGCCAGCATTGTGAAGACGATGGTCGAGGTCAGATCATCACCATAACCGATGCCGGCAAGGCGATGCGTCGCAAGATCTGGGCGGTCTATTCGACAGCGATCGAAGCTGCGGTCGGACAGCACCTTTCGGACGAGCAAGCCAACACGCTGAGCGAGCTGCTGGAACGGATAGCGGTTCGCCGCCCGAAAGAGCGTTCCCCGCGCTGATTGCTTCTCAGTGTCGGCCGTCGTCCAGCCGCCGCGGTCCGTCCTATTCGATGAGCGCGACCGACTGGCCGACCAGGATCTCATCGGAGGACAACGCGCAGGTTTCCATTGCAGAATTGCCGGTGAAGACCACCTGGTCGGCAACGATCTGCGTGCAGCCTCCCGACACGGAGGAATTGCCGGTGAATGCAACCTGCCCGGTCGGCATGTATATGTTACCCTGCAGCGTCGAGTCCGTATTGCCGGTGATTTCGTGGACCAAGCCCGTGGTCTCGCGGCTGCCGAAGAAGAGAAGCCCCGCATAGGGTCCGCTCGTCGGGGCAGAGAGATCGATGTTTCCGTTTCCCGTCAGCTTTGCGGCGGCGCCGTTGACCAGCAGCAAGGTCACCCCGCTGCCGGAGAGATTGGCGCCGGCCGTGACGGTGAAATCGCCGCCGTCGAGAATGTAGAGACCGGGTTTCAGGGTCACGTTGCCCTTGATGTCCAACCCGCCACAGAAGCGAATGGCCTCCTGTCCTGACGGCAGCCGATCGAACGTATAGGTCGCGTCCGAGATGTATTCGAGGCTCCGGCAAGGAAGTTGCTGAATCTGCATGTTGTCGGGCTCGGTGACGGAGGCGAAAGGATCAGCCGTCGGGGGCACGCGCTCGACGGGCGCATCACATCCAGACAGGGTCAGGCCGCTTGTGGTCACCGCGCCGCCGACGGTGTAGACACAGTCGGTCGACATCATGGCGCTGCCGTTTCTCATCAGAAAGGCATCGGAAGCCGTCGAGTTCGAGACGACACTGCATCCGGACAATTGCACCTCCGTCGAGACCGTCACCGTCACTGCACCGGATGCGGAAGCCGACAATGCCAGGACACAGGCCTTTGAGCCGCCCGTAACCTGGGCGACCGCGCGGGCGCTGAGGATGACCGGATCAGGAGAGAAGACGGAGGAGAACAGGCGTGGACGCCTCTCGCTGAGCACCACCGTCACCTTTCCTCCCGGCGGTCCGGCTTCGGTGCTGACATCGAGTTCTCCGGAAGAAGAGGAAAACCCGGAGGCGACGGCAACGGTTGTGGCCGCCGCATCGAGAGACGAGAGACCGTCACCTGCGCGATAACGGACGGCTGCAGCATGAGCCGCCACATCGGCCGCGTGCTGCAATTCGCGCTGTTTGAAGTACCAATAGCCTGTCTCCGCCCCGAGCCCCATCGCGCCGACGAACACCGGGAACACGATCGCGGCGATCACCGCGACAGCACCGGCTTCATCGCGTGAAAATTGTCTCGAAAATACGCGGACGGAGCGCATCGCGAAATTCCGTCGTAACGTCTGGCGCATCTGCGTCCCACATCCTCTGGTTTCGGTCGCGTAACGCTATACGCCAGGAGGTTCGCGCCGCGCCATTCGACCTGACGGACTAGTCCGGGCCACCGGCGCCGGGTCGCACCCTTAGTCCATCAGGCCGAATGGCGTCGCCGACGAGAAGCGGGCACATAGTGCAGCGTCACTCAAACCGCTTTCGGCGCTCTCGAAAGGTATGAACATGCACTCGGCACTCGTTGCGTGGCTCGCGCTTCTTCTGTTTGCAGGGTCGATGGTCTTTGCGGGTGTCAAGGACGTCCTGACGATGACGATCTCCAATCGGTTCGTCCTGTTCCTCTGCATCGCCTACCTCGTTCTCGCTCCGACCGCCGGTGTCGGCCGCGATGCCGCATTCATGAGTATCGCAGCGGCTGCAACGGCCCTCGCCTGCACGGTCGGCCTCTTCGTCATGGGGTGGGTCGGGGGTGGCGACGCCAAGCTTGCTCCCGTTGCGATACTCTGGCTCGGCCACGGCCTTGCGCTCGAGTTCGTTCTGTACACGTCCGTGTTCGGGGCGGCGTTGACCTTGCTGATCCTGCCGTTGCGGCGAGCGCCTGTGCCCGCATCGCTGGCATCGAGAGAGTGGTTCCGGCGCGTGCACGACCAGGACGTGAGCGTGCCCTGCCCGCCTTTTCAAGCGCGGAAGTAAATCTCCGTCGCGCGAAACTGCCCATTCGTTCGCTTGCACTGAACGATGACGTCGATCGCGTCCCTCAGCAACCGATCGATGTCATCACGATCCAAGTTCCCTCCGCTTTCAGATTCTCGTACAAGAAGCGCCAACTGCCCGAGGGCAAGCTCGGCCGAGTCGGCGTGGACGGTGGTAATCGATCCAGGGTGGCCGGAATTGATGTTGCGCATATAGTAAAAGGCCGCGCCGTCACGCAGTTCCTGCAGCAGAATACGGTCCGGCCGCATGCGGAGTGAAGATTCCAGTAGTTCTTTTGGACCGACACTCGATAGCCCCTGAGCGCCTTTCGAATAGAACAGCCGCACGTGGTTTGGCTGCGGAATGACAAGTTCGGGGGTGTCCTCGATCGAGATGATCCGCTCTTGCTCCGGAATGTGCTTGATCAGCGCCTTGGAGAGCGTTGTCTTTGCCGATCCGGTCGCGCCCGAGATGATGATGTTCTTCCGTGCGATGACCGCCTTTCGCAGAAACTCCTTGAAGCGGCCGGCGCGGTATAGCCTCCGCAAATCCTGATCCAGCATCGAGCCGTCGTCGCCGGCCGCTCGCGTGTCGGAGAAGAACTCTCTTTCTTCCAGATCATCAAGCGTGAAAGTGACCGATGATGGCTTTCGGATGGTGAAGCTAACGGCATCCCTGATGGTAGCCGGTGGAATGACGATCTGAATACGCTCGTCCCCCGGCAGCGTCGCCGACAGGATCGGGCGGGTTTCGTCGATGGATTGATGGGAGAAACTGGCCACGGCCCGAGCAAGGCGCATCAGCTTCTCGAAGGTCAGCTCCGGCAGATCATGGGTCCGCCAACCGCCGGAGCCTTCCGTCAACACCTGCCCGGGCCGGTTGACGATCACTTCGTAGAGCGACCGGTCATTCAGGAACGGCGCGAACGGGGAGAGCAGTTCACGAACGACCGCCGCGTCAGGCCCCTCGGGCATAGTCCCTGCCCTACTTCGTCACAAGCGTCGACCGCGGGCTGAAATCCCCCAGCACCGCCCGGTCGAGGACCTTGTTTTTGGGCTCGGTCACGCGAAGCCGGTAGACCCCGGAAAAGTCGAGGTCACGCGCCACGAAGATCGAGACCGTCTCGCCCTGGTGTTTGTTGAGCGTTGGCGGAATGCTGATCGATTGCTCGACGGCGATCGCCGCTGCCTGCTGGCCGGCGCTGGTCGTGTTCTGCGCGTCGACGTCGCTGTCCTGAAAACGGCTGCTGGCATAGCTTGTGGCATCGCCGACGATGGAAAGAAGAAGCGCACTTCCGAAGCGCTCCCACCAGTGAGTGTCGACATAGCCGCCGACGCCGGACCGGCCGAGCGCATCCGTCGCCGGCGAGGCCAATGCAACGATGACGCCATTGGGGGTTTTCGCGCGGTTCCAGAGCACGAAGAGGCGCTTCTGTCCTCGCTGAAGGCCGCCCCGATACTCACCGAGAACTTGAGTTCCCTTCTCCATCAGCACGACGCGGCCATTGTCCGAGAGGACGTCCCGGCTGATCACGCAACTGCCGAAACCGGGTTGATCTGACGCCATGGCAGTTTCCAGGACGCAGGGTATCGAGGTTCCCATAGCGACGATGAAGTCACGATTGCCGAGCGTGCCGGCGCGCGAGCCTTCAAGCTTTGTCGGCCGTAGCAACCCGTTGAACCGCTGCTCATCGGCATTGGCCGTGTTCTGGCCCATCGTGTTTGCATCAAGCGGCAGGAAATTGTGCTCCGCCGACGTGGCAGGATTTTCGGTGCTACGGTGCGATGTCGCGTTCTTCTGTCCGCTGCTATATGCCATAACAGGGGCCCGTCGCGCCGAGTCGAGCAGCGGATCGTCCTCCTTGACCTCCTCTGTTACGGAAGGGGTCGGCAGCTTCACTTCCGGCACCGGCTGTACTACCGATTCCACTTTCTCCTTGGCCGGTTCGAAGTTTGTTGTCTGTCGGATGACCACCCGCTCGGCTTGCGCATTTTCCTGCCGTTTCCCTTCCCCGCTCATCGACCATAGGGCGAAGGCGACAAAGGCGACGACGGCAAGCGCAACGGCGCCGCGCTTCAGGACAGGGTTGTTGTCGATCCTCCTGCCCGGAACCGTTTCGGCTCGCTCGCCCGGTATCCGGCTTTCGTCTTCATGAACCATGACAAATCCCTACTGTGCTGTAACGTCGGTCTTCACGACGCGCTCGACGGATGGCGAGGTGGTGCTAGTGTCGGGATTAATACCGACGCGGTCGTAGGCCTCGTTGAAGACGCAAAGCACGTCCCCTCCCCTGCGCAGGATGAACTTCCGGCTGATGGCGTGGACCAGCACGAGATTGCCGTCGACCGACTTCGGGACCAGGCTCTCGCTGCCATCCGAATTCTCGATGTAGATGGCCGGCATCTCCTGATTGCCAACGAAGGCAAAGGTCGTGACCTTGCCATTGTCGTAGACCGATTGCGGCTCCAAGGCCTGTGCGCCTTGCGCCGAGTAGCGCCAGTTCCGCGGCCCATAGGCTTCATGAAGAGCAAGCACATTGTCGGCCTCCTTCGCCTGCGCGGCGATCGCTCGCGCCGCCGCAGCCTGTCGCCGTCGTTCGACTTCGTCGGCGGGATAGCGGTACTTGACGTAGAAGTAGGTGTTTTGACCGACCTCCACCTTCCCATCCCGCACCGTCAACTCCATCTGGTAGCTTCGGGTCGATCCGTCGCGCCGGGTGGTGACGACAGAGATGTTGGTGACCGGCTGATTCTCCCGCGGTTTGAGAAACAGGATGTTGCCCGCCGGCGCGACCTCCCATGCGACACTGTTGCCGAGTGCGACATGCGCGATCTCCTCGTCGGGAGCGAATTCCACCTGCACCGAGGAGCGTAGCGAGCCGATGATGCGGGTGATGTTGTAGGGCTGGTAGTCGACGAAACGGACACGGCTGTCCTGCGACGCGCCGCGCGGAATTTCGAGGGCAAGCGTCGTGCAGGCGGAGGCCGTCAGGAGGAGAGTGGCGACAAAAATGGGCCGCATCAGTTGATGGTCTCCGGATCGGCTCGGTATTCGCTGACCGCGAAGCCGAGAGGGTTCACCAGCCGATCCGTCGACGACATCGGCGCGTTTGCATAGGAGAAGGTGAGCGTCGCGACCCAATGGGTTGTCCGGACTTCTTCTCCGCGCGTAACCGTACGCATGTAGCGGACGGATGCGACATGCGGATTGATCAGCGAGATCGAAGCGATGCTGATGCGCGCCGTGGCGCCGCGCCCATAGGTGTTCTGTGGCGACTCCGGATTGCTGCCGCGATAGATGGCCGAAAACCGAGCCTGCTCCGGCTGCGTCGAGAGAAGCGCGACGGTGCGGAAGTTCTCCTCCGCCTCGCTCCAGACATAGCCCTCCCGAGCGCGGACATATTTTGCGGCGAAGTATTTGGTCACGGCCTCGTCGTAAGTGCCGGCGGTCGATGTCAACGCCGAGACGACGTCGACGACGCCCGTCGAATTGTCGACCCGCACAACAAACGGTTCCACCGTCTTGAGTGGCGTCAGGCCGGCGACGGCGAAGATCGAAGCACCGGCAAGGATACTGGCTACGATGGCAATGGACCAGGCGATGCGCGCCGAGCGTTCGACCTCGATCATGCGGTCCTGATCGAAGCGCCGCGCCTTCTCGAAATATGCCTTGAGTTCGTCCCTGAAGACCATGGCGTCAGCCCTCACATGGACGATAGGAGGCGTCGATCTCGAGATGGGCAAAGGCCGGCGGCTCCTTGTCCTGTTCGGCATAGGCCGCGGCCATTGACGGGCTTACCGGCCCCGCATCGGACTGTTTCTGTTTCAGATTGCTATTGTCTTCCCACCGCCACATGGAGCGATTGAGAGGGCGGCGCGAATAACCGTCGCATTTCGGGAGCGGATAGGTCAGCGATGCGCAGCTGCTTAAGGCGGCCGCCATGCAGAGCAACGGAATTGTTCTGATCATTTCGGAAGAGCCTTTTTCTTGTTCGTGCGAAAAGCGTCATGATCCGGCGCCTTTCGAGGTGAAGGTTCGACCAACGGCGCGGACACCGCGTCCGGCCGCTCGGACGGTATGGGATGCCGCCCAGGCGAGCGTGCTTTCGTGGGCGTCGCGTGCCGCGCCGTAGCCGTAGGTCAACGACGCCCCGCCAGAAGCCAGTGCAGAGGCAATGTTGGGAAGCTGGTAGAAGACGTAGAGGGCGGCCAGGCATATGGCGCAAAGCGCAATCGGCCGCATCAGCGCATCGCTGTAATCCTCGATCGCCGTGAAGGTCGTGTCGATACAGGTGATCAGCAGAGAGCCGACGGCGACGACGAGGACCTGGAGGATGACGAAGTTCGCTACCTGGCCGATCCAGGCTTCGGTGAAGCGTCGCGTCGACTGGAACATCGCGAGCGCCACGAAGATCGGCCCGATCGCGAGCACAATGGCAAGCGCGAGCCGCGCATAGAGCGAGACGATATAGCCGATCGCGGCGACGATGAAACTCGCGGCGATCACCATCATGCCGCCGACGCCGGTGACGATATCGACCGGCCAAGTGGCACGTGACCAAATATCGGTGGCAGAGGCCTGTCCCTTATCGAGCAGGCTATCGAAGGTCGATGCGCTCGGCGCCACACCGGTGTTCAGAGCCTGGGAGATCTCGCGCGGAAGCACATCGAAGAAGATGTTCGAGACATAGGCCTGATACTCGCCGGCGTTCTTCACCAGCATCACGATGACGGCGAGCTTGATTGCACGGAATGCGAAGTCGAGGATCGGCTCCTGTACTGAACCGCGAAGGACGAGATAGCCGTAGAGCACGATATAGAGGGTAACCGCCGCCGTCAGAGGGCTCGAAACCCACTCGGAGATGTTCGACGTTCCGGTGGAGATGAAGTTCTCCAACGGTGTCTTGAACTGCTCGTCGACGAAAGTGAACACCTCATACAATGGCCTACCCTCCCAACGACTGCCGCATCCGCTGGAGCCGCAGCTTGCCGTCGGCGCTTTCCGCATTCTTGCAGTTCGGGGTATCGCCGAGCACGCCGGGATTGTTGCGGCACTTCGTGACGATGCTGGAAAGCAGCGCTTCGTCCGCCACCAGTTCTCCAACCGTGTAGGTCCGCTCAGTCTGCTCCGAGCAGGCGACCAGGCCGAACATCGTCGGAAGAAGGATAAGTCTCCTCATCGCAGGGCCGCCTTGATCGCGTCCATGCGCTGGCGCCAGTCCTCGGCCTTGCGCTGTTCATCGACCTGAACCTGCGCCTGCTGCACCATGCGGAGCCCTTCCATCCGCAACACATCGGTCTGAAGGAAGGCCTGCTCAGCTTGCAGCCGCGCCTGAAGGTCGGCGATTTCCTTTGCGTCACTTGCGGTCGATATCTTCTCGCGCAACTCATCGATGCCGTCGATACGCTTGGTCGCGGCATCATAAATCTGCTGGCCAAGGCTCATCTGCCCGGCGTTTTTGTTCTGGATGCGCGAAAGCTCTTGCGCATAGAAGTCGTCGGCGCTGGTGCGATAGGTCGAATTACTCTCCAGGAACTTTGAGGACGAGTCAGCGAAAACGCCCGTACCGTTGCCATTGAACAGGCCCTCGATGGCGCTGAAGTCCGTCGGTAACGCTTGGCGAATGGCGGGATCGTTAAGGACGCTGGCAACATCCGCCATGTCGGTCAGTTTGTTGAGCGAACCGTAGAGCTGCTGCGCTTGCTCGATCTGCTGATTGAGAGCATCGAGTTGGTTTTTCAGCTGCGCGATGCTCTCGATCTGCTTGGCGATCGCCGTCTGGTCGATCACCGGGATCCCCTGCCCTGCCGCACCGGTGGCGGGAAGAATGAGCGCAGAGGCAATCACCACACAATTAACTCGAAAGGAAGCCATCAGCTCGCACTCCTTCGTTGCTGGAAAGCGGGAAGCCAATCCCTGGCATCGTTGCCGACCTCTGCACGGACCGCATCGGCAAGTTCGACATTGGCGGTTCGTCCGGAGAGGATCGCGAGTTCGTGCTCGAAACCCTTGAGATCCAGCTCGGCGACGACGCTGTTATGTCCCTGCTTCAACACGAACCGCCGGCTCTCGATGGAGAGCTCGCGCGCGACCAGCTCGAATTCGCGCTCGGTCAATTTGAAGCCATCGACATAGTCGGCACGATTGCCGCGGGAGTTCGGCAGGAAGATCTGGGTCGGGCACTGCTCGATGATGGTGTGAGCGATCGGCGAAACGATCGCATCCCGTGGACTCTGCGTAGCGAAGAGCATGAGCCCATTCTGCTTGCGGATCGTCTTGAGCTTGTTCTGGGCGAGATCGCGAAACCCTTCATCCTGGAGCGCCTTCCAGAACTCATCGATGACGATGATGATCCTGCGGCCGTCGATCAGTTGCTCGACGCGATGAAAGAGGTATGCCATGAGGGGCGTGCGAATTTCCTCGTTGTCGAGGAAGTCGGTCATTTCGTAACCGACGAACTTGCCACCGATGCCGAATTCGCCGAAACCGATTTCCTCGATGACGTTGTCAAAGACCCAGCCGAGTGGGCCGCCCCTCTCCCATCGCCGCAGCCTTGCCGCAATCCCTTCTGGGTTCGTGTTGTCGAGAAAGGTCCTGAGCGCGCCGATCGTCCGACGCTCGACCGGCAGGTCGGCGAGGCCGTCGACGGCGGACGCGATATCGCGGAGTTCGGTGACGGTCAGTTCGCGCGACGACGATCCAACGAGCTTGCCGACCCAACGCGTCAGGAACACCTTGTTCTCTGGTGTCAGGTCGAGGGCCTTCAAGGGGGCGCAGCCGGTCGGGACGCCGTTCTTGAGGGGCAGATACGTGCCGCCGGCGGCGCGCACATAGAGATCGGCGCCCCTGTCCTTGTCGAAGAACACCACATGCGGATCGTGCTTTTCGAGCTGCGACAGCATGAAATTGAGGAGCACGGTCTTGCCGGCGCCGGACGGTCCGCAGACGAAGGTGTTCCCGAGATCGCCGTAATGGAAATTGAAGTAGTACGGTGACCCGGATGCGGTCTTGAGCAGGGCGACGGCAGGCCCCCATTCGTTGCCGTCCTTCTGGCCGATCGGATAGGAGTGGAAGGGCGACAGAGCGGCGAAGTTACGCGACGTGATCGCGCCAGACCTGGCGCGATAGCGGAAATTGCCCGGCAGTTGCGCCCACCAGCCCGCCTCGAGACCAAGGTCCTCGCGCGCAACGACCGCGCCGCCACTGGTCAGGCTGGCGCGTGCCTTGGCGAGATTGTCCGTCAGTTCCTTCACGGATGGGGCAAAGACGGAAAGCGAAAGATGATGCTCGCCGAGCACGAAGCGGTTGGACTCCAGATCGTCCATCGCCCCATCGAGCTCCTCGATCTGCGAGGCCGCCTTGTCGCCGCTACTGACCATCTGGTTCTGCTTGCGGCCCATGATCACGCGGGCGTCCGCCTTCGAGACGAAGGAGAAGGACTGTGTCAGGATCAGTTCGAAAGGACTGGTGAGCACGCCGTCGAGCATGCCGGTCCTGGTACGGGCCGGATATTCCTTGAAGCTCAACATGCCGGCGTAGCGGCTTGTCGCCTCGTGGCGTATTTCGATCGTTTCGCGGCCGACGATGACACGATCCGAGTAGATCGCCGACGCGACACGCCCCTCAGTCAGGGGAACCGGCTCCCGCCGGCCCCCGACGATCTGATGAAGCACTTCGCTCGGCTCCGAGAACAGCAGGCCATCGCTCTCGTAGTGGGACATCACGCGAGGCCTGAAGCGCTTCAACGCCGCCGTGACGTCGACGACCTTGTCGCGGAGATGCTTGAGGGCTTCCTCATCGAGTTCGGCCCGCGCGCGGCGGGCCCGACGCAGGCGCGCCAATAGCTTAGCCACCTTGTCGGCCGGATCGCGCGCGGGAGACCAGAGGATCGTCAGATAGAGGTCGTTGCGGAACAAGTCCTCGCCCACCATTCGCGCGCGATACTTATCGTTGAGCGCCGCCGAGAACGGTGTGACGAACGTGCCATCCGGGTAGCTGTTGTCGCGACGGCGGATGAGATGCGTCCACAAGGCGAGCCGCTCGTCGGCGATGTTCCGATAAAGCGTGTTGAGGTCGCGATGCAGTGCATTCAGGTCGAGAACATCCACGGTCTCGAAAGAGACGCCTTCGAGCGCGATCATCACCATCAGCACCCGGGAATCGAGCGCGACCGTCGACTCGTCGACATGGCGGACATAGGGGATGAATGTCTCCGGACCGAGTTCTCGAGATCTGAGTGTGGTGCGCTCAAGCAAATCCGAGGTCCCTTTCATCGTATTTGCGGGCAAGCTTCAGGGGGCTAAGCGTTGCGCCGCCCCAATAGGCGCTGTTTCGCGACCGACCGCGCGTCTCCACCCAGGCCAGCAAGATGCGAAACATGTTGTGGTCGTGTTTGACGAGCGCGCGGAACACCAGGTGCATGACGACACCGACGAGAGCGTAGGCGATCGAGCCGGCGACAATGTAGAGGATGGTCGTCAGCATGATATTCACGCCCATGGCTTCCATCGTTACGCCGGCGATCATCGCCGGCCGGGTGCAGGCAATGAACAGCGTGTCTTCCTCGATCGCCGGCCGTGCGTTCGCCATGGCGTCAGCTTCCGACGATGGTGTTCACGAGTTCGGTGGCGCCGAAGATGCCGCCGATGCCGATGATCCAGAACCCTGCCCGTCTCAGATCCATGTAGCCGAACATCCAGGCGATGCAGATCACGATCACGGCGATGACCGCCAGCAGCTTGGCGATGTTGCCGGTCAGCATATCTACGATGTTCTGTAACACGGTTTCGATGCCGGCGGCCTGCGCGAAGGCGGGCTCGACCATGGTGGCCACGATGGCCACTGCCATGACAGCGGATGCGGCGATCGGGCGGATACGGGGACTGAAGGTCATTCACTCTGCTCCATTTGACTGTTCTGAAACACGACGACGGAAGATTTCCGTCGCGAACTGAAAACATCCCACGACGGCGCCGCTGCTGTCTCGTCGACAGGCCGGTCACCCCTCGCCTCCGCACCCGCCACATCGACAGTGCTAGCTTCGGTAAGCCTCCTCCCCTGTCCCCCATCTCCGATCACGACAGTCGCAAGGGTTTTGCCGAGCCGCCTCACTTCTTCGCGGACTTGCTCGTCGTATTGGACTATGGCGCCGACGGAGGGATCGTCCCGGCCGTAGTAGGATTGCAGCATGATCCGCTCGGCTTGGCTCGGATCCGCGCCGGCCTTCACCGCGAGCCGGTAATATTCGTCGAGTAGCGTCGCGGTGGCTCGAAGGTTCACACACGGATCGAACGCATCGGCGATCGAGAGCTTCAGCTTACGAAGCTCCCCCATGCCTACCCCTCCGAGGCCGAGTTGAATATCGCGCCGCTCTGCCGCGAGTGTCGTCGCGACCTCGATCGCCTCAGCCTTTGACTTCGGCTGCCTGGCGAGCGGTGCTCCGCTATTGATGCGAATAGCGAATGGTTCGAATCGACTTTCAAGGCTGACGACGCCTGCCAGTGTCTCGGCCGCAACTATGGGTGCGCAAGCTTGGGTCAGATCGAGGAAAGCAACAGCCATGCTCAGTACCACACCCTTTGTTTGCCGACACCATCGATCGTCACGTCGACATAATGGGGTTGCAGACGGACGTTCGGCCGCGTGGTCACGTAGCGCCGGCATGGACGTTCTCCGCCATTCCTACGCCATCCGGTGAAGAATTCCGCACCATCTCGGTCGGCGTAACATTCATTGTGTGGGACGGTCCGCGGGGTGGTCGAGACACAGATCGCCTCCCGTCCACGGTCGCCGTAGCGAAATGTCAGCCGGTAGCCCTCGTCGCAATAATAAGGCTCATATCCCGACTGAGACGCATGGAATCCCACACCGCTGCAGCTCGGCAATGAACGGCCTTTCGCAAGTTCGCGCCACAGCTTTTCGATCGGTGGTCGGCATTCGGCGTATTGCGTCGGGCCGCCGGGATTGGAAAGGCATAGGATAACCTCGCATCCCCAGTCGCCGGCGCGCGCGTTGCCGGCCGAAATGAGGTATGGTGAAATGATGTTGGCCATCAAGAAGAACGACCCAATCAGAAGGCTTCTCATATGCAACACCCTCCGAAACCGGAGCGCGGTTCGCTGTCGCGGCCAACGCTCGGCACCTCTTGAACTTATACACACTTATATGATGCAGTTATGAAAATGACAAGAGCCCTCAACGCCCAGTGGCACAACCTTGCCTTCTCAGCCTTCATATTCCGCGAAATCCTGGATAATCCAATGGAGGACGAAACGCCCCAATCGCGATTGAAGCAGATTGGCATGATGAGCATCCTCTACATCATGCATCAAGGGCATCAGGCACTAACTATCTCAAATATAACAGAAACAACGAAATTAACGCGCACTGGCGTTGCCGAGACGGTTGATCCCCTAGTCAAACGCGGCCTCCTGACCGAGACGTTTGTGAAGAATTCGATGGGCCGCGGCAAAGCACGTCAGTTCGAGATTGCGCCGGAGATCTTTGAGAAGATACGCAGCTTTCAACCGACTTGAAAGGTTCTCCCAGTCACCGTGCTGGCAAAGAAAGTTTCCAAAATAGGTGACTTTGATTCGGCTTGGCATCGTTCGCGCGATCGTGAACCCTTCTCAAACCGGGAGCCACACGAATTTGGCAGGAGCCAGTGCCGACGCATCGAAAATGCTCACCTCCAAGACAATCCTTATAGCGTGAGAAGCAATGACCGTTGTGGCGTCGACTCGCATCAGGAGTCGACCGTCGACAGCCTTCGCGACAGCCTGGCCGTCATCGAACAGGAAGACCCTCTCCATACCATTGTCCACGATCGACACGCCCAACGCGGAGATGCGAGGGGAGATATTCTCGATCAGGCTCTTTGGATTTGGGAGATAGACGCAACACTCCGAGATATGTGCACGCATGAACGCCCGCCGAGTGAGTTCAATGGCGAATCCAGAATGTCGACCAGTCCCTAAGGTCGACGAGCTTCTTCCAACTCCACCAAGACATTGTTGATCGCGCCTCCAACAGCCCGGATATCCTCTTCCGAGTGTCCAGCCGTAGGGCAAAGCCGCAACCCTGCGCGGTCCCGCGCGACTGTCGGAAAGAAAATGGCTGACGTGTAAAAGCTCCGGTCGAGCAACCCGCGTGCCGCTGCAATCGCCGTCAGTTCGTCTCCTATCTCCACCGTTCGGATCGGCAAGGGAGAACCTTGCAGCCCCGTTGCGACGAGGCTATCGAACAGTGCGGTTCGACTCCTGAGCCTCTGTTGCAGCTTGGCGAGTTCGTCGGTCCGATGCAGCACCTGCGATGCCATTGCCGCCCCGATGGCCGCAACATTCAGCGACGCCGAAAACGCGTGAGCGACGGCAAATCTCCGGAACAGTTCCTCTTGCCTCGCGGTACCAAGCATCAGCAGACCGCCGGAGGCGCCGAAACCCTTTCCGAGCGAAGCTGCGATGATCGTTCGTTCACCCAGCGGACCTTGGATCTGAGATCGTGCAAAGCCCTCGCCATGCTCTCCGAAGATCGAAATGCCGTGCGCATCATCTATAAAGAGAAAGAGGCCATACCGGTCCTGCAGCCGTCGCAGTTGTGCAATATCCGCGTTTCCGCCCATTGAGTATACGCCGTCACAGACGAACGCGACGGAACTGTTGGCCTGGCACAGGGTTTCCAGGGCATCGAGATCGTTGTGCGCAATTGTCGCGACGCGGGTTTCGGCAGCAATAGTCCCCTTGTGAAAGGCGAGCGTCGCATGGGCGAAGCGGTCGAACACCATCACGGGCTTGATGCCACCGGTCAGGTGCCCAGAAGCGATTAGCGGTAATGCGCCCATGTTTGCAGCAAGGACAGTGGTATAGGTAATCACCCGAGCACGAAACAAGTCCGACAACGCTTCCTCCAGTTCGCCGAGGATTGAAAAGTTAAGGCGCGTCCTGGCGCATGACCAATGAAGCGCCCCGTACTCTTTCAGAGCCTCAATGGCACCCGCGACGATCTGCGGATGATTGTCCAAGCCGAGATATGAACAACGCACGAAGTCGACGACCCGGCGCCCCCCATCATGGCGAAGCGCCACAGCGCGATCGCCGAGGGGACGCCCGTAGATCGCCATCAAACCGTGAAAATGCGCGGCATCGAAGTGGGTTTGGGCGTGCTGGATTAAACTCGCAGTGTTCCTTGGGATACTCTTGGTTGGCAATCTCGCTTGCCCTGACGTTTCACCTGCCATCTCGGATGTTCTCCCATGACATTAACACAATGGAGGGGAGCATTACCTCGCTGATAGCTGGACTCAACGAAGCACACGCGAAACATTATTCGAAATTATTGCTTCGGATTTCACGAAGACGTTCAGTTGAATGTTCACGAAGACAATTGTGAAGGAATTGCTAATTCTTTACCTCAACATTGACCACCCCGCGGCGTTGTCGAGCTCTATTGCATAGCCGGTGGAGCGAATAGTGCGAATAAGGGTGCGCCCCGTGAGGCGCTCAAGAGCTCGGCGCAATCGACCAACGTGGACGTCAACGGTACGTGGCTGCACGTAGCGACCCCCTGGCCACGCCGCCTCAATGAGTTCCGACCGGCTACACACTCGCCCCGGAGCGTGCAGCAGGCGGCTTAATATGTTGAATTCGATAGGCCCAAATTGAACTTCGTTGTCGCCATGGGAGACCAGCCGGCGCCTGGCTTCCACTCTTAGCGGCCCGATCGTCACCTTTGTTTCTTGGGCCTCGTCCGTCGGATGATGGTCGCTTGTGTCGAACGGGTTCAATGAGTCGAGATACGCCAACAACCTTGCTGGCGAGATCGGCCGCACGAAATTCTCATCAATCCCCGCTTTCAGCAGTGCGAGGTAGTGGCGCTCGTCCCCGGACGGCACGATTGCGACTGTCGGGATCTGGGATGTCCGTTCTGAGGCCTTGATTGCAGCACATACTCTCAGGACCAAATCCGACCCCTCCGCGGAATCCAGAATGAGTGCAGTGACGTCCCCTGCCGCCGCGCGTTCGAGCACCTCGTCTTCGCTTACCAATGCGGTGCGAAAACCTTCCCTATTCAGAATGTGCGCAAGCAGCATGTAGAGGTCGGCATTTTCAGAAACAAACAGGACCAAGCGTCTCATGTTCCGCGCTTTCATACTGTGAACCAGCCCTCTTCAATGTCATTGTTCGAACTTTTGATGTCACAAAATCAACATCTACATCGCCACGATGGCGCGAGCCATCCGCAAAATTCTACGGGGACGCGGGCGTTGCCGCATAAACTGGATGTTCTCGACCATAGAGCGTCTATTTTTGTTGCAACATTTTAGTTGAAATTTCTCACGCTATAGGCACTCTATGAATTCGGCGCTATTCATTCTGAATGACCTCAAGGACCGCTCCGCACCCCATGAAGACCAGCCTCGATCATCTCCCGCACCGAAAGCAGCGCGAGCTCGCCCGCATCGTCGAGGTACTGCACGAGGAGTTCGAGGACGCCTTGAAGGAGGGGACGGCCGAGTTCAAGAAGCGCGGCCGCATCCTGAAGATCATCCTCTTTGGGTCCTATGCCCGCGGAACCTGGGTCGACGAACCGCACACCAAGAAGGGCTACAAGTCCGATTACGATCTGCTGATCATCGTCAACAACAAGAAGCTCACGGACTTCGCCACCTACTGGCACAAGGCGCAGGACCGGCTCTTGCGGCTGCAAGACGTGGAAACGCCCGTGAATTTCATCGTCCATTCACGACGTGAGGTGAATACGGCCTTACGGGAGGGACAATATTTCTTCGTCGACATCCGCAAGGAGGGCATCGTTCTCTACGAGATGGACGACGAACCGTTGGCGATGCCGAAGCCCCTCGGTCCGAGTGACGCTTACGAAATATCGAGAAATTACTTTGTCAATCGATCGCCAGATCTCCGGCTACTTCTGGAAACCGGGGGTTTCCAAATCGAACGAGCGAGACAGGATGCGGAGTGGCGAAAACATGCAGCGTTCACGCTCCATCAAGCAATTGAACGCTCATATTCCGTCGTACTCCTGACACTCACAAGCTACTCCCCTCCCTCACACAATCTCAAGCATCTGCGTCAACTCGCGGAAGACAGGGATCAACGCCTTGTCGACGTCTGGCCCCGCGACAGACAACGCTACAGCGCCTGGTTCAACGCCATCAATGAAGCCTATGTGAAGGCCAGGTACTCGGACTACTACGAAATCAGCCAAGAGGCACTCGACTGGCTCGCGGAGAGAGTTGAAGTCCTGACCGCGCAGGTCAAAACCATATGCAAGGAGCACCTCGAACGACTGCGAATCCAAGTGGATAGTGCCGACGGTTGAATCCGTCACACTCTCCAGGACATGTTTGCCAGGGACGGCACGATAAGAACCGCACAGGTTCTGTGGCTCGCGCGACCGAGTTCTAACGTCCGGCAACTCTTGATCCCCTGCGCCGGATGGCAGGAGATTCGTCATGTCCCAGTATCTTTGCAATTCCGTATCCGGGGAGCAAAGCCCCCGAAAAGACGGCTTCTGGCAGGAGCACCAGCAAGAAGACGTAATCGACGCAGCGATCCGCCTCTACGGTGACGAAGCCGCGACTGCGGCAGCCTATTGCGCTCTGGAGGCATGGACCGAACGCCGGCATAGCGACTATGGCTTCTGGTTCGAGCTATTCCTGCGGCTCAAGGGCCGTCTCCCATAGCGGCCTATCTTTATGGAGCACGCTTCTCTGCAACACGTGAGTGGGGCGCTGCATCAGCCTGCTTGTTGCACGATGCTATGGATGGCGGCTGGCGGACACGTTATACGTGTCGACATGGCGACGAACGAGCTTTCCGTCGGTCTTGATCGAACGCTTTCGTTTCTGTCTGATGTGCGACACATAAACAACCACGCAGACCTAACGACAGCCGTGAAGCGAGCCACGGCCACGTTTGGGGTTGAGAAGATTCTGGCGGGTTTCATCCCGAAAACCGGAACCCTGCCGAGTGAGCAATTGCGCCACGTGCTCCTCTCCGACTGGCCCGAGGATTGGGCGACGATCTACTTTCAAAAGGGATTGCTGTTCCAAGATCCTACCATCCGGAGGATTCTTCGTACCCAACCGACATTCGCCTGGTCCGAGTTAACAAACGAACCGGATTTCGGCAAGAACGAGCGCCTTGTTATGGCCAGCGCCGCAGATTTCTCGTTGCGCAATGGCTGCACAGTCCCGCTGCTATCTCTGGATGGTCGCCATGTGGGGTTCTCGTTTGCCGGCTCCCACATAGACGACAGCCCGGAAGCGAAAGGTGTGATGACACTCATCGCGAGCTTTGCCTTCGGACGGGCGGTGGAACTCAGGAACAACGAACTCCGCGCGAAGGTGCGCCTGACCGCCCGTGAACGGGATACCTTGTCCTGGATCGCGGCCGGAAAGACCGACTGGGAAATAGGGGTTATCTTCGGCGTCTCCGACAAGGCCGTCGCCAAGCACGTACACAATATTCGCATGAAGCTGGGTGCAGTGAACCGCGCGCATGCCGTCGCCGAAGCTTTCCGCCTGAGACTGATCAGCTAGCGGCTGTCAAGGTAGGGATTCCCCTACTATTTTGTCTCATTCTGAAACAGCAGACTTGCTCCAATTTGCTGGGGGCTTGTCATGATCGAAATCATCACCACCGAGAACATCCACCTGTACCGGACCGAAATGGATGAGGCATATCGGCTTCGCCACGATGTCTTTGTCGACGAAAAGGGCTGGCGCGATCTGGCGCAGGCGGACCAGCGCGAGATCGACCAGTTCGACAACGAACATGCCCTGCACATGATCTGCAGGCAGAACGGCAAGGTTGTCGGCTATCAACGGATGCTGCCGACCACCAAGCCGCATCTGCTGTCCAGCGTCCTCGCCGACCTATGCGAAGTCGAGCGACCGGTCGGTGACCACATTTGGGAATGGACGCGCTACTGCGTCGCAAAACCCCACCGCGAGCGCGGACGCGCACTCAGTCCGGTCGCCAACGCACTGCTGTCCGCCATCGTGGAATGGGGCATGGAGTCTGGCGTCGACCGTATCATTATTGAGATGGAACCGATTTGGCTCTTGCGATTGGTTCAGCTCAATTTCATGGTCACGCCGCTTGGCATCCCGAGAGAAATCGGCGGAGATAGCGTCGTGGCTGTCGTTGCCAAATTCGATCACCGCACGCTCCAAATGCTGCAGGCCATGCGCGGAAACAGCAAGCGGGTGCTCAAGGACTGCCCCCCATCGGCTGTCGTGGCGGCGCAATAGAAATGGACAAGAGGCATCATATGGCCACCTCGGTAAAGGAGGCATCCTTGGACATTTCCAAAGCGCGCCAGGAAATACTGAATACCGTTCAAGCCGCCCGGCAGGGAGGACATCTGTTCCTGATATACCTTTTGGCCATGGTCCTTGAAGAGCTTACCAATATCGAACGCGGGCAGCCGACTGAACTCTAGGGTTGGTCATCCGCTGCCGTGGCAATCGCGGTGACAAATGACACGACCGCCTTTCGCAGCGCGGGGCTTTTGATATTGGAAAAATGCCTGTTCATTTCGAGGGCATCGCCGGCGGCAATCAGGTCGACCAACTTGCGCATTTCGGCCGACGTGTCAGCGATATCCGGCGTTGCCTTTTCTGTTTCGTCGAAAAAGAAGTCCGGCGGCACCCCGAGGGCATTTGCCGCCGCGACAATTCTGCTGGCGCTGATCCGATTTTTTCCGTTCTCGTACTTCTGTATCTGCTGGAATGTAACGCCGAGCAGATCCCCGAGTTCCGCCTGGGTCATCCGCCTCAGGCGACGCGCATTCTTGAGACGTGAGCCCGCGCGGACGTCAGCCTCGTTCGGCCCCTTCTTGTGAGCTGTTACCATTCCAACAAGCCACCATAAAATTGAACTAACACGATAGATACAAACCACAATTGCAGCAATCTGTGCAACACGGACGAGTAATGATTCGGACAACCGTGTCCCACGCCTTTCCGAAGACCTGGTACCCTTCGACGGCCATGCAGCGCTGGCACCTCGAAAAGGTTCAACTCCTCGACGATTGAGGCGGCATGTTAAGCGAGTAGCCGACGGACCGCACGGTGCGGATGATGTCGGGGCCGTATTTATTCAACGCTCGTCTGATATGGCCGATATGGATATCGACGGTGCGCGGCTCGACCTCGGTTTCAGGTGGCCAACCCACGGCGATCAGTTCGTCCCGGCTATGCACCACCTCGGGCATCTTCATGAGTTGCAGGAGCAATCGGAACTGCAACGCAGAAAGGCTAACAGTCTGTCCGCTGCGTGTGACCTGAACCCTCGCGAGATTCATCTCAACGTCCGCATGCCGGAATGTCTGCTCGGGCGCAACACACGGGCGGCTGCCGGCTGCCAAGTTTGCCCGGATGTCCCACAGGAACCTAAGCAGTCGTCGCGGTTCGATGGGTCGGCATATAACCATGTCGACACCCAAGGCATCGAGATCACGGCCGATATCCGCCCAGTATGCTTGTGCAAATGCAGCGACTCGCAGCTGCCCACCACCTGCGTCATTGATCCTTCGGCACAAGCTGAGCGCCTCAGCGCGCGGACCGGAGCAGTCGGCCAGGACAGCCAGTGGCCTTTCGGCCCGGATCGCGGTCACCAACCCGCCCGGATCGTCGCAGAGTCGGACGGAAAAACCCTCCGTCTCGAGAATGTACTCAAGAAGGCGGAAAAGCTCGGCGTTTCCCGTATAGATCAGGACATGACCATGAGACTGCATCCCGCCTCCAACTTCAGACCGGCGCGAATTCTCCGCCATTTACGTCTATGGTCGCTCCGTTGATGAATGCCGCTTCATCGGACGATAAGAATCCGATCACGGCAGCGACCTCCTCCGGCTTGCCCATCCGCCCTGTCGGTATACGGGCAACTGCCGCATGGTTGAGTGCACTGTCGCTTGGGCCGGCCATCTCCGTGGCGATCCGACCCGGCGCAACCACGTTCACAGTAATTCCCCGCGGGGCGTTAGCAGGGATAAGCGACCGAGCTAGCCCCGAAAGGGCAGCTTTCGACGTGACGTAGGCGACGCCGGCAATCCTGGGCATTGCGCGTCCCGCGATGGAGCCAACAAACACGATCCGGCCGAAACCTCCTTCGATCATGCTCGGCAAGGCCGCTTGGCAGCACAGCATTGCTCCCGTCAGATTGACGGAAAGGACGTTGTTCCATTCATCCAACGTGACCTGTTGGAACGGAGTGGGACCATCGGCCCCCTTCGGCGATATCCCCGCATTGCAGACGAGGATCTCGGTCTTGCCCCAGTAGTCGTGCAGTTCCTCAAAGAAGGTGGTTATCTGGGAGGGCTCGCCCAGATCCGTCACGCGTGCAAACAAGTGCTCGGCGCCAAAGTCGCGCGAAAGGGCTTGAACGGCACTTTCAACGTTGGCGGGTTTCTGACCGAAGATTGCCACCCGGCGTCCGCATTCAAGAAGGTACCGGGCCGTCGCCAGCCCGATGCCGGAGGTGCCGCCGGTTACGACGGCGATCCTCTGTGCCACGCGGCACCTCATGCCGCTTCGTCCAGTCGGGCGAAGAGGGAGAGGGGTGGATGTGCCGCCGGGTCGGTCATAACCTCTATGAGAAGCGGCCCCTGTTTCATCCCGCGTTGCAGATGATACGCAAGCTCACTCGGATCCTCGACACGAACAGCCGGGCAACCACATGCTTCGGCAAGTTTCGCATGGTCGACCTCCGCGAAGTGGCATGCGGATGTATAGCTGCCGAATTTCACAGTCTCGGCGTCGCGCTGGAAGCCAAGAATACCGTTGTTGAGGACGATGACGGTCACGGGAAGGTTCATCCGCATCATCGTTTCCAGCTCCGCCCAGCTATGCGCAAAGCCGCCATCGCCGACAATCGCAACGACCGCCTTGTCAGGACGGGCGGTTTTGGCACCGATTGCGAGTGGTACCCCCCAACCAAGTCCAGCGAGTCCCCGCGGAGTGATAAAGCGCATCCCGCCAGCAGGCGCTCTCAGTTGGCCCAAAACCCACATGGAAGAATAGCTAGCATCGGCAACGATCATCACATCGTCAGTCAGGAGGGTTTGAAGTTCCGACATGAGCCGCTCCGGGCGTATCGGGCTGGCGCTAGATGTCGCCACGTCGTGGCGGTCGAGCTCGAAGTCTTTCCAGTATGCTGCGATGCATTCTTCCAGATATGTGCGATCCGCATGCCGTTTCGTGAGATCAACTCCGGTGAACGCCGCGCGCAGAGCCGCGAGCGTCTCGCGCGCGTCGCCAACGAGTCGAACTGACTCGTAATTACGCCCGATCTCTGCCGGATCGACATCGATGTGCACGACCGTCGCGCCGGACGGAATCTGGCTCCAGTTGTCAGTGCCATTCTGGTTCGTTCGCGTGCCGACAAGAAGGACCAGATCGGCGCGCTCGACCAAGACGGAGGAGTGACGCCCGAGCGAACGTGGCCCGACAAGCGAACCTAACACGCCAGCGGACAGCGGATGGTACTCGTCGACCGCTCCCTTACCCATGTTGGTAGTGAATACAGGCAGGCATGCTTGCTGCTGGAGCAGCGAAAGCTCCTCCGCAGCACCACCACAATGGACGCCCCCGCCGGCAACGACAACCGGCGCCTTTGCAACCGCAATCAGCGAGGCGACTTCTGCCAGCGCGCTGTCCGACGGACGAGTACGGTCCAATGGCCAATGACCCAAGTTCTTTGAGCGCGGGATTGCCGGCGCCTGCACCTGCGCCCTCAGGAGATCAGCCGGAAGTAGAAGCGCTACGGGACCTGCACGGCCGGACGTCGCGGCAGTGAAGGCTGCATCGAGGTAATCGTCGATGCGCTCAGGAACCGCGACACGCCGCACCCATTTGGTGCACGACTGAAAGAGCGAAATGTGATCGAAGTCCTGAAACGCATTCTTGTCGGTTTGATCGCGCTCGACATCCTGCACAAGTGCGATGACCGGCACGCTGGCTTTTAGAGCCTCTGCAAGCGGAGGTACCAACAAGGTGGCCGCAGGGCCATTCTGCGCTGCGACGACACCGACTTTGCCAGACACGCGTGCATACCCGTCGGCCATGACGCCGCCCATGTTCTCCTGCCTGTAGGCAATCTGGCGAATGCCATTCGCCTCGGCGGCGAGAATTACGGCCGACGGGAGACTTTGGCCAAAGATAAATTCCACATCGTGGCGCCGAAGGATCGCCGCTATACGCTGGGCAACTGTTTCGCTTGAACTCTGCTGCATCATTGCGCGCACCCCTTTCCGGATTGGATCTCTGTGTTGAGGAAGTCGTCGAATGCGCTGAGAACACGCTCGATGTCGCTGTCGACCATTGCCGTCGAAAGGCACGCAGCGGCTGCATAAGGGAGGAGAATGCCCGATTCCAGAAAGTGACGGCTCAGTCGCCGCATCAGACCCGCCCCTTCGGCACGCAGATAGGCGTCCCGATATTCGGTCGGCGCGATGCGCGTCGGATGAATTCTAAAGAGCGAGGCCGCGCCGGTCACCGAAAGCGGGGCGTCCCGCCTGACAATGCTTGCCCTGAGTCCGTCACGCACTCTGTTTCCCATTGCCTCGAGGCGGTCGAAGACTTCCGGTGTCAACGCCTCCATGGCTACCCGACCGGCGGCCATGGAAATGGGGTTGGCGGAAAAAGTGCCGCCCTGCGGCAGCAAAGGCCTTACATCTTCGGCCCCGAAAACGCGCATCACTTCCTCTCGTCCGCCGATGGCGCCGATCGGGAAGCCGCCTCCAATGATTTTTCCGGCAGTAATCAGGTCGGGCTTCAGTCCATACCGTGCTGAAGCGCCTGCATAGCCTTGCCGAAGATTGAGCACTTCATCGGCGACGATCAGGATGCCGTACTTGGTCGCCGTTTCCGACAATGCCGCGACAAAAGCGGGGTCCGGGGACATCAAACCAGCTCGACTGGGCATCGGATCGATCAACACGCAGGCGACGCGGTCGCGAACGGCGCTCAAGCGCCTTTCGAGGCCGTCGGCGTCATTGAACCGCAGAAGATGCACGTCATCAATGACGCTTTGCGGTGCACCACGGTAGGCCGGAATCGCGACGGGGAATTGATCCCATCCCGAATTACCTGGCGAAACGCTTTGTCCTGCCTCCGCCCAGTCGTAGGCACCATGGTAGGCACCTTCAATTCGCGCGATTGCGGGCCTCCCGGTGAAGGCGCGCGCCGCCTTAATCGCAAACATCACTGCTTCCGTTCCGCTATTGACGAAGCGGAGACGTTCCATTGCAGGAATGCGAGCGGTCAGCAGTTCCGCCAAACCGATTTCATGTTCCGTCGGATTGGCAAAACAGGTGCCCGAGTTCAGCAAACCAACCACGACCTCGGACACCGGTGCGAAGCCATGCCCGTGGATGAGCGTGGTGAAGTTGTTGTTGAGATCGAGGAACCGGTTCCCGTCGACGTCGACGAGGTACGCCCCCTCACCCCGTCGAGCATAGGTGGGAAAAGGGTCCCTCTCCACCGTTACGCGGGTGGTTCCATCCGGAAACACTGCCTTGGCACGGTTGAATAAATGTACAGATCCGCTGCGGGCAAACGCCTGCCGCAGTTTGTTTGTTGCTTGAACGAGCATAATCCCAGATTCCTAAAGTGAGAAATCGATCGCTCGCTTTGCACGAGCTTCACAATTTTGTTGCAACAAAAATGCGGCTCGTCAAGTCCATGCAACAAAAATCTTATGCCAGAGAACCAGCACCCCTCTCCTGATTGGCGCGCTTCAGGCGGCGATATCCATCGCGAATATCATTCTCCATGGCCGCCCGGAGACTTGCGCCATCGCGCTCCTCTAAGGCCTCTATGGCAAGTTCGTGGTTACGAACACCGTACTTCTCCTCGGCAAACTCTGGGTAGAGATTGTGCAAGGACGGCCCAATCCTCAACCATAGACTCTCGATCATTGAGACAAGATGGGGAAGCGCGGAAAGGCGATAGATTGTGAAATGGAATTCCTTGTTGTGCCACAGCGCCTCGGCATAGCGCCTCTCATCGAGGGCGGAATTGATAAGTTCTTGCAAAGACTTCAGCCTCTCGACACTTTCCGGAGCCCCGCGCTGAGCAGCCTGTTCTGACGCAAGCCCCTCCAGCGCCAAGCGCGTAAGCGTTATTTCTCGCAGTGCGGCCGCATCAAGGACTGGGACGACGACCGTCTTCGGTCCGGTATAGACGAGCGCGCCCTCGCTGGTCAGTCGATTGATCGCGTCGCGCGCAGGCGTTGTACTCACATCGAGATCCTGGGCGACAGCTCGCACTGTCAATTTGTGCCCCGGCCCATAGACGCCGCGGATGATGCGTTCCTTCAATTGCCGATAGGCGGCATCACCGAGCCTCTCAGAGGCTCGTTCAAGATCTGACAGTTCGGTCGCCTTATCGGCCATTCCCCCCCCCAAAGTCGGTTGACACTGCGAATTTTTGATGCAACAAAAACAGCGTGTGAAGGATTTGCAAAGTTTTTGTCACATCAATCCCTATTAGCAGCTTTCGCACACACCGTCACGCAAACCAGCTCAGGCGGCCAGCGTGACACCCACGTCTCAGCAACAAGCAGATAATCCTGACCTGTCACAGGTCGGATGGAGGCACCTGATTGCGGTCTGGCCACGGCCGCAGCCCAAGGAGAATGCGCCGGCGAGCGCCTACAGCTGAAAGGAATACAGAATTGATCGGTCAATCTTTGACTCTTGCAGGACTTCAAAAGCGGTACGGGGAGACCGTTGCGGTTCGCGACCTGTCGCTCAACATCGCGGCCGGGGAGTTCGTCTCCCTTTTGGGGCCATCAGGATCTGGAAAGACAACAGCCTTGACCATGATCGCTGGTTTCGAGGTCCCGAGCGCCGGCAGGATAACCATAGGAGGCCGGGACGTGACCTCCCTAGTGCCCAACCACCGGAACATCGGAATGGTGTTCCAGAAGTACGCCCTTTTTCCACACCTGACGATCCGGCAGAACATCGGTTTCCCGCTCCGAATGAGGCGTCGGATGCAAAAGATTGCAATCGCGCGACGAGTCGACGAGATGCTGGAACTCGTACAACTCACGAGCTACGCCGAGCGCTACCCCAATCAGCTGTCCGGTGGTCAGCAGCAGCGCGTCGCCGTAGCGCGCGCCTGGCGTTCGAGCCGCCCGTCCTTCTGATGGATGAGCCGCTCGGCGCGCTCGACAAGAAATTGCGTGAGGCGATGCAGTTCGAAATCAAGCGGCTGCAGGAGCGGCTTGGCGCCACGGTCGTCTATGTAACGCACGATCAAGATGAAGCGCTGACAATGTCGGACCGCGTGGCCATCATGGCCGATGGGCGCTTGATGCAGCTCGGCACGCCGAGCGAGCTCTATCGGCAACCGAAGAGTGAGTTTGTCGCGGACTTCATTGGCCGAATGAACTTTGTCGATGGCGAGTGCCTCGACTGCACGACCGAGCGAACTACTGTCCGCTTGTCGGAGAGAACCGTGATCAGTCTCCGTCAAACACCGGGCGGTCACGCGAAAGAACACAGGGCGGGCACAACCCTCCGCTTGGCGATCCGCCCAGAACGAACGCGCATTGCAAAGCGAGGCCACGGCGGTTTGGCTGCGCTGCCGGGAATCCTGGATGCCACTGTCTTCGTCGGCTCAACTTATATCTACCTCATCCGCCTTGTCGACCAACCGGGGACCAACCTGCAGGTGCAGATTGCTGCCGACGGATTGGTGCCATTCCAGAAGGACGACGAGGTGGACGTTATCCTCGATGACGCTGCCGTGCATGTCTTCCCGATGGCAGAGAGGTGCGCAGCATGACGAACCATGCATCGACATCCAAACGACGCGCTCCCTCGTCCGGTCGAACAATGTCATCATCGCCGCGATTCTATTCCCAAGCCACATCCATAGGTTTGGCCGCTCCGCTGATTGCAGCACTGGTTGTCGGCTTCCTCTACCCCGTTGCACGACTGATCGCGCTGAGTTTTTCCGGCGGAACTCTCAGCCATTACCGGCGCATCTTCACCGAGCCGCTTCACCTCGGCGTCCTAGCGAGCACGGTAGAGGTGGCCGCAGTTGTGACTGTTGCGAGTCTCGTTCTTGGTTTTCCGATTGCCTATCTCATGGCGCGGCTCAGCCGGGGTAAGGCCATCGCGATCGCCGCCTGCGTCTTCATCCCCTTATGGACCTCCGTCCTCATTCGCTCCTATGCATGGGTGGTCCTGCTGCAGCGCCAAGGCGTCATCAACAGTCTATTTATCGAAACGGGGATCGTAGATGAACCTCTCAAGCTGATCTACTCGAAAGGTGCTGTCATCGTCGCCATGACGCACGTGTTGATGCCCTTCATGATCCTTCCGATTTATTCGGCACTACGTGCGCTTCCCCCCGATTACGTTCGCGCCGCGCGCAATCTCGGCGCCGGACCAATGCGGGCATTCGTCGAGGTGACACTGCCCCTAAGCCTCCCCGGCGTATTTGCCGGCTCTGTGATGTGCTTCGTGCTTGCGCTTGGCTTTTACATCACCCCGGCCTTGGTGGGTGGACCTAGTTCCATGTTGATGGCGACGCTCATCGGCCAGCAAACAACGGTGCTGCTCGACTGGCCATTTGCGGCAGCCCTTTCGACCCTTCTTCTCACCGTCACTCTCCTATCCGTCCTGCTGTTTCGCCGGGCGCTATCACGCAGCAAGGGATTGAACAGTGTCTATTGATCACACCCAGGAGCCGGGCCGAATTCCGGTCGCCCATGACGTTTTCGCCACTCCCGTCCTTCACGCCTACTCGAAGGGACTAGGCATCATCATCGCTGGTGCAGTCATTGGAGGCATTCTCTTTTTTCTGCTCCTGCCGACATTGATTGTGATACCGATGTCGCTCAGCGAGACCGACTACATCGAATTCCCTCCCCAAGGTCTTACATTCAAATGGTACAGCGCCTACTTCGGCGATGCCGACTGGATGGCGGCAACCTGGTTCAGTCTAAAGATCGCTCTTGCCACGACCGCGACCGCAACTGTCGTCGGCACAATGGCAGCACTCGCGATCGTTCGAGGGAGTTTGCCGTTTAGGTCCTTTCTGCAAGCCCTGGCGCTCGGACCGATGATTGTACCCCATATCATTCTCGGCGTTGCACTCTACCTCGCGTTCTCACCGCTGCAACTCACCGGAAGTCTTCTCGGCTTTCTTATCGCACATACCGTACTTGCAGTTCCCTACGTGATCATCACGGTTACAGCGTCGCTCCAGAGGTTCGATCCGGCACTCGAATTGGCAGCATTGAGCTGCGGGGCGAACAGACTGCAGGCGTTCTTCTTGGTTGTTCTGCCGAACATTGTGCCGGGAATCGCCGCGGCAGCTGTATTTGCCTTTCTCGCCTCCTTCGACGAAGCGACCGTGGCGTTCTTCATTTCTGACACAGGCGGGAAGTCGATCGGGCGCAAGATGTTCGAGGACATCGATTTCAACCTGACTCCAATCATCGCCGCAGCGTCGACGATCCTCGTCGCGACATCTCTCTTACTGATGGGCGCGGTTCACATTCTGAATGTCCGAAAGCCGAGCGCGTAATCGCGACCTCCGAATTGAGAAAGGAACATCCTCATGACCGCTCACCTTCCAAGCGCTGCAAAGACACTCAATCCCATCGCAGCCGGATTCTTGTTCTTGGCCGTGATTTCTTCGCCAGTTTCTGCCGGCGAACGGGTGGTTATCGCCTCCACTGGTGGTGCCTATGACCGCGCATTGAAAGAAGCCTGGTTTGCCCCCTTTACGACCGCGACCGGCATCGAGGTTGTCACGGTAGTCGCAACCAACTCGGAAATGCGTTCCAAGGCTGCGGCGATGGCGAAAACCGGAAACGTTACCTGGGATCTGTACCTCGATGGCGAGATACAGGCCGCATCGAACGCGCATCGTGAAGTCACAGAAGATCTGACGGAATTCTGCCGTCAGTTCGCAGATCGCAAGGATCTCGGCGCCGAAGCATGTTCCGCCGGCGGCGTGCTTCTCCAGTCGACGGCAACCCTCCTGGCTTACCGAGCGGATCTTCCTGGAGGACCGGTGCCCGCGACCTGGGCAGACATGTGGGACACGAAGAAATTTCCTGGCCAGCGGGCTTTCCCCAATTTCGATGATCCGTGGCGCGTGATGGCTGCGGCGCTGCTCGCCGACGGCGTTACGCGCGACAAGCTTTTTCCCCTGGATGTTGACCGCGCACTTGCAAAACTCGATCAGATCCGACCGGCCGTTTCCCTTTGGTGGAAGACGGGTGACCAGAGCGTACAAGGATTCCGCAACGGTGAGTACGCGCTTGGACAGATCTGGCTAACGCGAGCAAAGGCAATGCGAAACGAAGGCCTTCCGATCGCCTGGTCCTACAAGGCGTCCTTCCTGGTAGGAGATCGGATAGCGCTCCTCAAGAATGCGCCAAACCGCGAGAACACACTGAAATTGATGGCCTTCTGGCTCAACTCGCCGAAAGCCCAGGCCGAGGCTTGCGAAATTCTCTCATGTACACCGCCGAGTCGTGACGCCATTTCGTTGATGTCCGACGAGGCTCGACAAACGATGCCCCAAGGCGAGGAGGTGCGGGACTACGTCATTGTTCCAGATGCTGAGTGGATCAATGAAAATGCTGCGATGATGCTACAGCGGTGGAACGAGTGGATTCGCTGACGGATTCTCGGTCTGCCTTCGGCTGGTGTTCCCGTTACGCTGAAGAGCCGCGGCGCTTGTCCGCGGTCAACCTCGCTCACCCTGGGCGGGCCGGCAAGACCGTTCGGAACCGGACACCACTGCAGACCGAACCGCTCCCGCCCTAACTCATTGGGGCTGGACACCGGGCGCGAGCGCAAAATTACTTTCCGCCGGACGAGGCCGGCTCACCTGCTCACGGAAGCGTGCTTCCGTCGGAGTGAAGGACGTCGGTGTCTTTACCTAGCGCCTACACGAAAATCATGATTGCGGCATAGCCGATCGCGATCAGGACAAGCCCAACGATCAGCATCGGCATCAGGCTGCGGCCGTCGACATCTCGACCGCTCACATGCTCGCTGGAGAAGACCATTGGCCTGCGCACTTCATCCCGGTCCATCATTACCTCCGTTATTGTGGTAACGCATATACCACTTTTAGGGGTGCGTGAAGCCGCAACAGCGTCGACAACAGGTGATCCGAACGAGTCTCGATGAGCTACATCTCAACAGCGGACAGGCCCGCGTCCAGTCCGGCCCGCAGGTCGTCGATGTGTTCGAGCCCCACCGACAACCTCAGCAGGCCGTCACCGATACCGGCCCTCGAACGGGCCTCGGGACCCATGTCGAGATGAGTCATCGTCGCGGGATGCGCCACTAGGCTTTCGACCCCGCCAAGAGATTCGGCGAGCGTGAAACTGCGTACCGACCGGAGAAAACGCTGCACCGCCGGCACGCCGCCGGCGAGCTCGAAGCTCATCATGGCACCGAAGCCCTTCTGCTGTCTCGCCGCAAGCGCGTGGTCCGGATGGTCGGGGAGGCCCGGATAGTGGACGCGGGCAACGGTCGGGTGTGCTTTGAGCAGTTCGGCGATGGCCATCGCGTTCTGTTCCTGCCGCCCCATCCGGACGAACAGGGTCCTGAGCCCCCGCAAGGTCAGCCAGGAATCGAACGGAGCCGCCACCGCTCCTGTGACGTTGGCCCAGTGTTTCAGCGCCATAAACTCGTCGGCGTCGGCGGCGATGACGGCGCCGGCAATCACGTCGGAATGACCGTTGAGGAATTTAGTCGTCGAATGCAGCACGTAATCGGCACCGAGCGACAGTGGCCTCTGAAGAGCCGGTGAAAGAAACGTATTGTCGACGGCAACACGGGCCCCGGAGGCCCGGGCGCGCGTCGAGAGCGCCGCAATGTCGACGACGCGCATCAATGGGTTGCTCGGACTTTCGATGAGAACCAGCGAGGGGCGTGCCGCGAGATGCGTTTCGAATAGATCGATATTCGATTGATCGACCAGTTCGAGGTGGATTTGCCTGCGTTCCGCACGCGCCTTCAGCAGTCGCATCGTGCCGCCGTAGCAATCGAAGGGAGCCAAAACCAGGCTTCCGGCCGGCAGGCGTCCGACAAGAAGGTCGATCGCAGCCATGCCGCTCGGTGTCAGGACCGCGCCGGTTCCTTCCTCGAGCTTGGCAATTGCCTCTGCCAAAAGGTCTCTCGTGGGGTTGCCGCCGCGACCATAGTCGTACGCGCGGGGTTCGTCATATCCCGCGAATTCGTAGGTGCTTGACAGATAGAGCGGCGACGCCACGGCTCGGAAAGCCGGATCACTTGCGACGCCATGCGCCGCGGCGACCGTTTCCGGTTGAACTCTCGGCGCCGTCTTGTCGCTCATTGGTACCACTCCTGATGCTTCCGCTGGAAAATGGCGGGGAGCCACATCACTGGCAAATGAATTCTATTGCTATATATCCGCAAATATATTGCGCTGATTTCGAGGAAAGCCTCCCATGGACATTGCCGTCGCCCGCACCTTTCTGGAGGTCGTCAAAACTGGCAGCTTCGTGGGCGCGGCAGAGAACCTCCACATTTCGCAGACTGCTGTGAGCGCGCGCATCCGTGTGCTGGAAGAGCATCTGGGGCGGGCCGTATTCGTGCGGAACAAGGCCGGGGCGCGGCTGACACCGGCCGGCGAACGGTTTTTCCGTTTTGCGGCCGGTCTCGTACAGATCTGGGAGACCGCGCGCAGCACCGTCGCGCTCCCGCCCGGCCGGGCAGCCGTAATCACGCTCGGCGCGGAACTCAGCCTGTGGAGTCCACTGCTGTCGCAATGGCTCGTCTGGATGCGGCGCGAGTGTCCGGACATTGCCTTGTGCACGACGATAGAAACCGGCGAGCGATTGCTGGGGCTGGTGCAGGAAGGTGCTCTCGATGCGGCCGTTCTCTACGGCGCCCCGCGCAGGCCGGGACTTGTGGCCGAGTTGCTCTTCGAGGAACGCCTGGTGCTCGTGCGGACACCGTCGTCCGGTGACGAGGCCGAGATGGTTGGCGTAGACTGGGGTGAGGAATTCGCCGTAAACGTCCGCGCGGCATTTCCCGAACTCGCCAATCCCGCGGTCTCCATCGGTTACGGGCCGCTGGCGCTCGACTATATTCTCGCAGCCGGCGGCGCCGGTTACTTCCGCGAAGGATTTGTTCAGCCGCAACTTGCCGACCGACGGGTGGAAATCGTGCCCAACAGTCCCGTATTTTCCTATCCGGCCTATCTGATTTCGTCGGAACGGACCGATCCGGCAATGTTGCCGCTTCTTCGCGAGGGTCTGCGAGTGGCAGCAGCCGCGCGAGCCTAGCCTTTCGCGTCAGCCGGTCGGCAGACCAGGGAGTACGTGAATGACGCCTACACGTACCGAATCGTCCGACGAAGATTGAAGGCGCGACGCCGCTCTCACTTTCGCAAGTCCGATAAAGCTACCGACGAAAGAGCGATCTGCTGATGCGCCGCAAGAGTCCGGCCATGCCAAGGAGCCAGGCAGACAGCGCAACGAAGACGAGTAGCTTCGGCACCGGATCAAGAAACCCGTAACCCATGGCGCGGCCGAACTGGTATGTGCTCGTGCAGTACATGCCCATTGGAAACACCATTCCCCACACCGCAGGTTCGTACGTGAACCGGTCCTTCATCCAGATGTAGCGCCAGGCCATAAGCGCAAAGAGGAACGGGATCCACCAGCTCGCGACAGCCCAAAAGAAGAAGGTAAAGCCTCTCAGAAATGGCAGGAGCGGCTCGACCATCGGCCAGGTCTCGCCGCGAAGGACCAAAATGGAACCGGCCAGAGCCGTGATCGCCACGGCGCCCATGTTGATCCAATAGGGTGGACTAAAGTCCTCGCGACTGAGCGATATGAAGGTGAGCCGGTAGAAGATGAGCGGGATGATCGCGAGATAGAGCATGCAACCGATCAGGAACATGGCAAGCACCTGGAACTGGACCAACTCCGGCGGTGCCTCTGCGACATCGATCACGCCCCGCAACACCACTACGGACTGGGTGGAGACTGCGGCGATCAGCCAGGCACCGTTGATGCCTCGCGCGAGCGTCGGTTTGCCCCGCCGTACGGTGACGGCCGTAAAGAAGGTGTACATAACCACAAACCAGAGAAGCAGTCCGAACCACCACAGCACGGTGGCGATCCCTACCGCGCCCAGGACGACCATGTTCTGCGTTCCGAGAACGCAGGTGCTTGCAACGATTGTGAAGAATCCGGGCGCCCTCTGGTGATCCGAAATGTCACGGAAGAGCAGGTCGCGAAACCGCAGCGCTCGAACGAACGTCAAGACCCAGAGCACTGGATAGGCAATCCAGTTTACCAAGACGAGCATTAGCGCAAGGATACGCATTTCCAGGAGCTGGCAGGCGATGGAGACCACACCGGTCGCCATCACCAATGCGAAATACCCGGGGAACAACGTGGCCGCCGCACCAAGAATCGGGTGCTGCGGGACGCTCTCGGCGACGGCGAGGACATTCTCCTTCGTATGTCCTCTATCCGTGTCCATATTGCACCAGCAGATCGACCTGCAGAAAGAGGAGAACGAACAAGGTGTTGAGACCCCACGCCATGGTCAGCCACCTGGCCATCGTCCCCCAGAACGCGGCAGCATTATCCGCGCAGCGCCAGATGACGACCAAAATCCACAGGGTGTAGATCCCGAACGCGATTATGAGCATCTGCTGGACCAGCAGCTGTTCCAGGTAGACGGCGAGGGCATACAAGGCCGCGAATTCGCAGCTCAGGAAGACGCCATAGCCCCAGAATACGGCAGACAGAGGCATATCGCCTCGCCAGGCCCGAAGTTCTGGCGCGAAGAACCGGCCCAGGCACCACAAGACATAGGATCCCACTCTCGTCACTTCGCCGCCTGAAACATACGTGTCGCACCGACTCATTTGGTCAGCATACGCCCTGCCGCGACAACAATCCCGGCAAAAGCGCGCGACGGAGGATCAGACGTTCTTCGCGATGCCTCTCAATCAGCAGGGCGGCGGTCCCGGTGGCTTGCAGAGCGCCAAGGTCAGGATACGTCACCCCGGCGTCCTCCGCTCACCGTACAATCGAGGTTGGACAGCAGCCCGTCCTGAAGACCGTAGATCCAGCCGTGGATAGAGACATCCTTCCCTGCTTTCCAGGCCTCCTGCATCGTCGGCGTGCGGGCAAGTCGTTCGACCTGCGCGGCGATGGAGGCTTCGCACAGCCGGTCGAGGTCCTCCTCGCTCCAGCATTCGCGACACTCAAAGCGATTGTCGGCCACGTCGCGAACCGGCTGCAGCCAATGATCGATCAGCCCGAAGCGCTCTCCGCTTACTGCGGCCCGAATGCCGCCGCAGCCGTAGTGCCCGCAGATGATGATGTGCTTCACGCCCAGTTGGTTCACGGCATATTCTACGACCGACAGCATGTTGAGGTCGGCCGGATGGATCAGATTGGCGACATTGCGGTGCACGAACACCTCGCCCGGTTCGAGGCCGGCGATCACATTGGCCGGCACGCGACTGTCGGAACAGCCGATCCACAAGTAGTCCGGCGCCTGCAGCTTCGAGAGGCGCTCGAAATAGTCCGCCCTCTCTGCCTTGCGCTCTGCAGACCATGCTCTGTTGCGGATAAAAAGGTCTTCGATCATGACGACGCTCCGCTTCTGATTGACTGGGGGTCTATTCCCTCGAAAAATGACATCTGTCAAATCCGTAATCCGTCGCAAGCGGGGTCCGAGCACGGCCATTCCGGGCGTCGGACAGGGGCTGTGTCCGCTCCTGCGACGTTATTGCACTTTCATGATCGGGCATCCTGCGTTAAAAGTGGTATTTCAAATACCCATTTTATTTCGGCTACGGCCCTGCCTCCGGAAATCACCCCATGCGAATGACCCTCCACACCGACTATGCCTTGCGCATGCTGATCTACATCGCGACCCGGCCGGATCGCACATGCACGGTCATGGATGTCGCCGAAGCTTACGAACTCTCGCGCAATCATCTCATCAAGGTGGCACAGACGCTACGCGACCTCGGCCTTCTGGAGACGACCCGTGGCCGGACGGGGGGACTGCGATTGTTGAGGCCGCCGGGGGAAATCGGAATCGGCGCGCTGGTTCGGGCAACAGAAGAAGAGTTCTCCTTGGCCGAATGCATGCAGACCTGCGGCAGGCCTTGCGCCATTTCGCCGGCCTGTCGGCTCAAAGGATTGCTGCATGAGGCGCTGTCCGCCTTCCTCGTGGTCCTCGACAAATACACACTCGCCGACCTCGTGCGCAACAAGTCCGCACTTGGTCCGCTGCTCGGCATTGATGCCGCGATCGCCTGATCTACGAAAGGAAGACAGTTTATGGTAACGGGACTGACCGGTACGGAACGTCGCTTGGCCCTCGTCGTGCTCGGTATGCTCTCCCTCATCGGGCTTGCGATGGCCGTGGCCGGCCGCGGCGATCCGCTCGCCGCGCACGGCTACATCGTCCTCGTCTTCAGCCTCGGCCTGGGGTCTGCGGTGCTGTCGGTGGTCTTTGCGCCCGAGCCGCCGGCGAGCCGGCTTTCGGAGTATTACGACGACCCGACACGGGTTGGAATCATACTGGCGCTCGCATGGGCCGTCGTCGGGATGTTCGTCGGCGTATGGATCGCAGCCCTGCTCGCCTGGCCGGAACTGACCTTCGTGGATTCGGCATGGGCGAGCTTTGGGCGCCTGCGCCCGATACACACGTCCGGCGTCATCTTCGGATTCGGCGGCAATGCGTTGATCGCCACCTCCTTCCACGTGCTGCAGCGTACCTGTCGCGCGCGGCTGCCGGATCAGTTCAGCCCCTGGTTCGTCCTGATCGGATACAACCTCTTCTGTGTCATCGCCGCGACGGGCTATCTGATGGGCCTCACGCAGTCCAAGGAATACGCCGAACCGGAGTGGTACGCGGATATCTGGCTGGTCGTCGTCTGGGTCGTCTATTTTCTGATCTACATTCGCACGCTGCAGCGGCGGAAGGAGCCGCATATCTACGTGGCGAACTGGTACTACATGGCGTTTATCCTCGTCGTGGCGGTGCTGCACATCGTCAACAACCTCGCGGTCCCCGTCTCCTTCGGCCATGCAAAGAGCTACTCGCTGTTTGCCGGCGTGCAGGATGCAATGACGCAGTGGTGGTATGGGCACAATGCCGTTGCCTTCTTCCTGACGGCAGGCTTCCTCGGCATGATGTACTACTACCTGCCGAAGCGGGCAGAGCGGCCGATCTTCTCCTACCGGCTCTCCATCGTCAGCTTCTGGGGCATCACCTTCATGTACATGTGGGCGGGCGCTCACCACCTGCATTACACGGCCTTGCCGCAATGGGTGCAGACGCTCGGCATGACCTTCTCGATCGTGCTGCTGGTGCCGTCCTGGGCGTCCGCCGGCAATGCACTCGCCACCCTCAACGGCGCCTGGCACAGGGTTCGCGACGACGCGACACTGCGCTTCATGATGGTTGCCGCGGTGTTCTACGGCCTTTCCACCTTCGAGGGCTCATTCATGGCCATCCGCGCCGTCAACTCGCTCTCGCATTATACCGACTGGACCGTCGGCCACGTCCACGCCGGAGCTCTCGGCTGGGTCGCGATGATCACCTTCGGATCGATCTACGCTCTGGTGCCGTGGATGTGGAAGCAGGACCGCATGTACTCGCCCAAGCTGATCGAAGTCCACTTCTGGCTCGCCCTTGCCGGGACCGTCGTCTACGTCTTCGCGATGTGGAACTCAGGCATCATTCAGGGCCTGATGTGGCGAACCTATAACGACAGCGGCACGCTCGCCTATTCCTTCATCGACAGCCTGGTTGCCATGCACCCCTACTATATTGCCCGTGCGTTCGGGGGGCTTCTGTTCCTGACCGGCGCCGTCATTTGCGCTTTCAACGTAGGGATGACGATCCGGATGGCTCACAGGCGCCGCAAGGCCGAGGTTGACGGCGACGTGCCGCTCTATGCCGCGCCAGGCGTCACGCAGGCAGGAGAATAAGCATGAAGGAATTTTTCCATCGCAAGATCGAACGCAACGCGATCGGCTTCGTTCTGGCGATCGTCGGCGTCGCCTCAATCGGCGGGTTCGTCGAAATCGCCCCGCTGTTTACTATTCATGAGACGGTCGAGGCGGCGCCAGACATGCGTGTCTACACCCCGCTCGAGCTCGCCGGTCGCAACATCTATATCCGCGAAGGCTGTTACGCCTGCCACTCACAGATGATCCGGACCTTGCGCGACGAGGTGGAACGTTACGGGCCGTACTCTCTTGCCGTGGAGTCGAAATACGATCACCCGATGCTGTGGGGCTCCAAGCGTACAGGGCCGGACCTTGCCCGTCTCGGCGGCAAATACTCAGACGCCTGGCACGTAGCGCATCTCCTCAATCCGCGTGACGTCGTGCCGGAATCGGTGATGCCGCGCTACGGCTGGCTGAAGAGGAATCCACTCCGGATCGATGACCTCGGCGAGCACCTCGCGGCTCAGCGCGCGGTGGGAGCCCCCTACACGGACGCCATGATCGAAAATGCAACGGCCGACGCCCGGGGCCAGGCAGTACCGGACAGCCCTGAATCGTCCGGCGTGACGGAACGCTACGGCGAGGCGACCAATGTGCGCGCCTTCGACGGCAATCAGGGTGTGCTGACCGAGATGGACGCACTGGTCGCCTACCTCCAGGTCGTCGGTCAGCTGACGCAGGCAGCGCGGCAGGAAACCGCGGCGAAGGAGGACTGACGTGGAGTTCGACCACAACAGTGTCGTCGCCTTTGTGAAGAGCTGGGGGCTTTTCTACCTCGTCGCCATGGCACTTGGGATTCTGATCTACGCGCTCTGGCCGGGCAACCGGAAGCGATTTGACCGCGCGAAGAAGAGCATCCTCGACAAAGACGATCGGCCGGGAGACTGAGCATGGCCAAAGAGAGACACGATCCCGCCACCGGGCGGTGCACGACGGGACACGAATGGAACGGCATCGAGGAACTCGAAACGCCAATCCCACGGATCGTCCTGTTCTTTCTCGCCGTCACGACACTGATTGCAATCGGTTATTGGATACTCATGCCCGCCTGGCCTTTAGGGGTAACCTACACGAAAGGGCTGCTCGGCATTGACCAGCGCAAGGTCGTCGCCAAACAGGTCGAGGATGCCGCGGCGGCCCGGGCCGCCTGGACCGACCGCATCGCCCAGGCGAGCCTCAGTGAAATCGCGGCAGATCCGGACCTGATGCGGCATGTGCGCGAGACCGGACGGACGCATTTCATCGACAATTGCGCCGCCTGTCACGGAACGGGAGGCACCGGTGGACCCGGATTTCCGAACCTTTCGGCGAAGGCCTGGCTTTGGGGTGGCGAACCGGAAGCCATCCTCGAGACGATCCGTGTCGGCATAAACTCCGCCCATGCGGAGACGCGGACCTCACAGATGCTGGCCTTCGGTCGGGACGGGACGCTCGCGCGTGAGCAGGTCCGTGCCGTCGCGGCTTACGTCCGCTCTCTCTCCGGCCTGCCGACGAGCGCCGACAACAAGGCCCTGATCCCTGCCGGCAAGGAGATCTTTTCGGCGAACTGCACGGCGTGTCACGGCGAGGACGCTCGCGGCAACACCGACATCGGCGCACCGAATCTCACCGACGAGACCTGGATCTACGGCAGCGACGCGCAAACCGTCTTCACCACGATCTATTCCGGACGACAAGGCCAGATGCCGAGCTGGGAAAGCCGACTTTCCCCAGTCGATAGGAAGCTGCTGGCACTTTATGTCGGCACTCTCGGAGAAGACCGCCAATGAGTAAGGTCATGGAGAAGACCGGGCTGCGCGAGCGCCTCAACTGGCGTGTCGTCTCCTGGCTGCTTGTCGGCGTGGGTGCATTCGTCATTGTCGGGGCAAATGTCCACCTCGTCTACGTCGCAACAGGTAGTCAGTCCGCATGCGTGGATCACCTGAAGGCAGAAGGCAGCGACGGCACATATCGTGCCGCAGCGTCAGCCTGCTGAGAGGAGCAAGAACAAATGGGAACGACGCAGAAAACCGCCAACACGAGCATACCTCTCGCCGAGCAGCGACGACGTCACCTGCCCGCCAAGGCCGCGTTCGGCTGGCTTTCGGCAGGTTGGCGCGACCTCTGGCACAATCCGCTTCCGAGCCTCCTCTACGGCTTTGCCGTCTTCCTGCTCTCGGCTGCGATCGTCTGGAGCCTCTTTCGCCTTCAGCTCGACTATATCCTCTTTCCGGCTCTCGCAGGCTTCATGGTGGTCGGCCCGCTGGTCGCCATCGGTCTCTATCGCAAGAGCCGGGATATCGAAGACGGTGTTCACCCCAGCCTCGGACGCATGGTCCTCGTAAAGGCCGCCTCCGGTGCGCAGGTCTGGTACACGGGCGCTATCCTCTGCCTGCTGATGCTGGTCTGGATGCGCGCAGCCGTCATCATCTACGCGCTCTTCATGGGATTGCGCCCCTTTCCGGGACTGGACCGTATCGTGACAACGCTCTTCACGACGACCGAAGGACTGGGGATGATCCTCGTCGGCACCGTGGTCGGCGGGCTTTTCGCCGCCTTCTCCTTCGCCATCAGCACATTCGCCATCCCGATGCTCCTAGCCGAGCGGACGGACGCTTTCACGGCGATGGGCACAAGCATCTCGTTCGTCTTCCGCAATCTGCCGGTCATGCTCGTCTGGGGCGCAATCGTGCTTGCACTGAGCGTCATTGGCATCGTCACGGGGTTTCTCGGGCTCATCATCATCTTTCCGCTGCTCGGCCATGGCACCTGGCACAGCTACAAGGCAATCCGATGAAAGGCCGCCCCGCTCCTGAACGAACGATCGTCATCGACGGGAAGCCGCTTCCCGCAGTGCTCGACGAAGCGATGGTTCATTCCGTTGTCCACGGATTCTACGACAGAATTCGCAAGGATGAACTGCTGGCTCCGATCTTCGATGGTGCCATCCCACCGCAAGACTGGCCGTCACATCTCGACAAGATGTGCGCCTTCTGGTCCGCCACACTTCTTCGCACCGACCGGTATGATGGCCGCCCGCTGCCGGCCCACCTTGCCATCCCAGAATTGGCGGAGGAGCATTTCCGTCGATGGTTGTCGCTGTTTCGAGACACTGTCGAGCAGCTCTGCCCACCTGAGGTGGCAAATCTCTTCCTCGATCGGGCGCTTCGCATCGCCCACTCCTTTCGTCTTGCAATCGCCTTTCATCGCGGTGAAGATTCTATGCGGATCGTTCCGATTTCGCGTGACGCGCTGTCCTGACATCGTGGAGGTCGCGGCTCTCGAAGGACACGGGTTTCCCTGACGCTTCCGATGACGCAAGTCGCCCGTGTCTCGATGTGCCTTCGAGAATGACGCGCAAAGGCCGGAACCTTTCGTCCCGGCCGGCATCCAATGCCGGACGAACGGAGAATAGAGCCATGTCACCCTTGCAGATGCCCATGCTTCCCACCGGCGCCGAGGCCGAGGCCGACCTCGTACGGCGAGCCATTTCCGGCGACGTGCAGGCCGTCAGGGCGATCATTCGCACGCACAACCAGCGCCTTTACAGGTTGGTGCGAGCCGTCATCCGCAGCAATGCTGACGCGGAGGATGTGCTGCAGGAGGCCTATCTGAGTGCGTTTTCCAATCTCAACCGCTTTGCTGGAGACGCCTCCCTGTCGACGTGGCTTTCGCGGATCGCCCTCAATGCCGCCCTGGCACGGCTGCGCGCGCAAAAACGCCTGAAACGCGCAGCGCCGGCACGACCTTCGACAGATGCAGACATTCTTCCCTTCCCGGGCTCCCTCCCCACAGCCGATCCGGAGCGCATCATGGCGCAGCGACAACTTCTCAGTCTCGTGGAAGAGGCGACCGACGCGCTTCCCGAAACCTTCCGCCTCGTTTTCGTGACGCGGGTCATCGAAGGTCTGAGCGTCGAGGAAACCGCATCCCTGCTCGACATACCGATCGCCACCGTCAAATCGCGGCTCCACCGCGCTCGCAGGCTGATCAGGAGCCGTCTGGAGGAGCGGATCGGGCCCGTCATGACGGACGCCTTCCCCTTTGCGGGCACACGCTGCGACCGATTGATGGAAACCGTCATCGCAAGACTCGGTCTGACAAAATAGCGGGAACCTCCACGACTGGCCGGCATCAAATGCAGTGCCAACCGAAAACAAGCGCCCACGCATAATGCCGGCGCCAAGGAGACCCCGATGAAAACGCTTATCGCCGCGGCCGGTGCCGCCTGCCTCATGCTCATTGCCCCGCTCGCCTCGGCCGCCGACGCGCCGAGCGATCCTCAGATCGCTCATATCGCCTACAGCGCCGGCGTCATCGACGTCGAAGCTGCCAAGCTCGCCCTTTCCAAGACGACCAATGCGGATGTCAAAGCCTTTGCAGAGTCCATGCAGAAGGACCATGAGGCGGTGAATGACATGGCACTCGCGCTCGTGAAGAAGCTGAACGTCACGCCCGAGGACAATGCCACAAGCCAGGCGCTTGCCAAGGTCGCCGAGGACAAACGTGCAGAACTCGCCAAGCTCGACGGCGCTGCCTTCGACAAGGCCTATATCGAGAACGAGGTCGCCTACCACAAGCAGGTCAACGGAGCACTCGAGACCGTGCTGATACCCTCGGCACAGAACGCCGAGTTGAAAGGCCTGCTCGAGACCGGCCTCAAGCTCTTCCAAGGCCACGAGCAGCATGCCGAATACGTCGCGGCAGGTCTGAAATGACCGCAACCCTCATCCGTCGCAGAAGCCTTCTGCTTGCCGGACCGATGCTATTGACCGTCCAAGCGGTGGCCAAAGCGCACGACGGCACGGTGCATGTCGCCGTCGAGAAGCTCGCTTTCACCCCCGCTGAAATCGAGGTGGGGGTCGGTGAGACCATCGAATGGACCAACCGGGATCCCTTTGCGCACACCGCCACGGTCAAGGGCGGCTGGGAGGTCCTGATCCCACCTGGAAAATCGGCGACACATGTGGTCGCGCCGGGTGACACCGTGGACTACTTCTGCCGATGGCACCCGAACATGAAGGGGCGGATCAAGGTCATCGCCTGAGAAGAGAGCATTTGCCGGGCAGCCCGCCCGGCAAATGCGAGGCGGAAACCGGCTCCACCGGCAGGCCCCGACGCCACCGACGACGTGTTCGTCCGCAGAAAGAAATACGCCCGGACTAACTCTGAAAGCTCGTGCCATTGCATGGATCGGATGCCGCAGTCGAGGCCGTTCGGAACCCCAGAGTATTATGGCGCCGGACGAAGGCGGTGGGGCCTTGATCGATGACGCGCAAAAACTGGGACCTTGCGCCTCAAGATGACTACCTGCATCGCCGTCATCGACCGATGTCATACCCCCTGTTTGGCCGAGGGGTACGATCGTGAACGGTCTCGAAGCCTTCCACCCACGTGATTTGCTGCAACGCTTTCAGTTTTTCGAGCATCGCTTCCAGAGCGCGACGTTGCGCCGGCGGTACCCGCTTGATGATCTCCCGCTCGCCCCGCCGAATTGCGCCTTTGCCAAACCGCTCGTCGAGTGCCCGGCTGACGGACGCCAACTCGCGTCGTACCAGGGGATCGAGGAAAGCTGAGGACGCGCGGGGTATTATGGCCTTGTCCTTCATTCGTCTCGCGAAGGTCCGCAGGGCTTCTTCGGCGGCTTGCGACAATCCGGGAACGGCGACGGCCATGCTGCGTCGTTCCTCCGCGACCGCTCGGCGCTCCGCGGCGAAGGCGCCGACGTAAGCCGCCGCGAGAGCGCGCAGACGGACGCTCGCTTGCGCGACCGAACGCTGTGCCTCCTTCCGTTCTGCGCCGGAGGCAAGCATTCGGTTCATCAGGCGACTCGAGCCGCGCAACGCACCGTACGCAGACGGGTCGTTGGCCACGGCTGCAGCGATCCTCTCGCCGGCAAAGCCCTCCATGATCAAGGCCTCGATCTTGTCGACGGCGCCTGCGGGATCGCGCCATATACGGCTAGCCGTCTCGGCGAGTGCGAGCCGATTATCCCGGTAGGGCACAGAGGCGAGTGCGCGCTCCCTCGCCTCATCCGCAATCGTTGTTTTGAACTCCGTCACGGCAGCGAGGATCGGCAGCATGTTGGCAGGCCCGCTCGTGGCCGCGATGCTCGCGCCGGCAACGATCTTCGAGCGGTCGTGCCTCTCGGCCAGCTGCTGTTCATCGGCAAAGCGCCTTACGGCGCGAAAGAGCCGGACAAGCGCCTCCCGACGCTCTGGATGAAGATCCTCAGGCATCCGTTCGAGCATCTTGCGTTCGGCAACTGCACGCGCCTTTTCGGTGAACGCGTCAGAGCCGAAGCGCGCGGTCAGCGCCTCGTCGGCGGCTTTGACCTCCCGAACCAGCGGACGGTCCTCGGCGGCATAGGTGAAGGCCGTTTTGTAGGCATCATTCCCACCGCGTTCGCGGACGGTCTCGATTTCGACAAGACGCGCCATTGCCTGTCTCGAGAGCGCAGGGACCGACAATGCCATATGTGCACGCCGCTGCTGCTCACCCCTGGCAAAGCATCCTGCCTGCCTGCAAAACTCGACCGCATGCGCACGCGCCAACGGCAACATCGCTGATACGGCGGCCATTGCACCTCTGCGCTCATTGCGGGCTGCACGACCATCGATGATCAGGTCGGAACCGCGCAGACGGCCGAGGCGTTCTGGTGCAGACCTGAGACCATCGGCAAGCTCGCGCGGCTCAATCCTGGCGGCCGATGCGAGCGCGTTCAACGCCGACATCGCGCGATCCGGGTCGCGATAGATCCGGGTGAGCACTGGGCGCAGGATGGCCTCACGTTCCTTCCACCGCTGCGAGGAGACCTGAGCAAGACGTGCATCCTCCTCGACGCTGCGGGAGAATTTCGTGGTGGGCGGGATGAGATATTTTTCACCCAACGGGATTCCCGCTTCACGCAACGCGTTTTCGGGCGAGAGCGATGCGGTCCGTCCCTCGTTGTACGAGACACGTCGTTCGCGCTCAATCGCAAAGCCGAGTGCAACGCTCGCCCGCTCCCAGAGCTTAGCCACCTGCCCGCGCTTTTCCGCAATCCACGCCAGTCGCCGGGCAACGCCTTCCTCCATCCCGGCTGTGGCGTTGGCGAGTGTGTCGATCCCGCGCCGACGTGCGAAATCGCGGGCGTGCGCCTGATAACCCTCCTCGCTTTCAAAATCGAGGGTCGTGGTCTTCGCCCCGGATCGGCCGAGGCGCTCGACAAGTTGCTTGAACAACTCCGGCCTTCGGCTTTCCCGCTCGATCCTCTCCCGGCGTCTATCGGCAGTTTCGATCTGCCTTGCGGTCCATACGTTTCGGTCGACCTCCCTTTCCTCGAAGCGCCTTTGCCCGGTGTTCTCATCGGTAACGGGAACCTTGACCTTGACCCGCTCCACGCCGTCCTTTCGCAGCGTGACCGTGTCGCCTTTTGAAATGCCACCCTCCTTGAGCGCCTTCGGCAGGCTCACGCCCCAAAGCCGATGGACGGTTCCGTCGTCCGCCATCACGTCGGCATAAGGGCTCTCTTCCGTATCCTGCTCAGTGGGGCGGAACCTGGCTCGTCCGGCCGCCACAAGCTCGCCGGTGACGCCGGCGGCATGATCGACGCGGGGCTTGCGGTCCCAGTCCCGCTTCGGTTCAAAATCTTCCTTCGCGGCATAGAGATCGGCGCGGTCGCGATGGCGTGTCATTGCCACATAGGTCAGGTGCTGATCCATCATCCCGGTCGCGAGCACGAAGGTCCGCTCCACCGTCGACCCTTGGGACTTATGGATGGTCGCGGCATAACCGTGATCGACGTTGCGGTAGCTGTCCTCGCTGATGACGAGGTCACGGCCGTTGTCGAGGCGCACCGTCAGAAGCGGATCGCCTCGTTTGCTGCCGGTTGAAACGACCGTGCCGAGCATGCCGTTCCTGATATATTGAGGGCCGCACGATTTCGCCCGCGGCTCGACGAAACGGGCGTTCTCAAGGAAGATGATGCGGTCGCCGGCAGCGAATTCGCGACGGCCACGCGCCGTCTGGAATTGACGCGCGCCGGTCAAAGCGCCCTCACCGATAATTACGTTGCGCAAGGTCTCGTTAAGCTCTCGAACATCATCGTTGGTGTGGGCAAGGACGAGCAGTTCGTCACCGCGTGGGCGGCTTGGTTGTTCAATTGCGGCGGACTTCCTGATGAGGTCGCTGCGGGCTTCGGCCCAGTCGGCAACAAGGCGCTCGATGACATCAGGACGTGTTTCGGACTCGATAATGCGGCCTCGTTGGGCGTAGGCATCAAGGCCCTCCTCGACCCTGCCGCGCGCAAACAGACGCGATGCGTGACGAGCCCAGGCATCGCGCTGGCGGCGCACTCCGGACAGTTCTGCAAAGCCGATCCGTTCAGTCATTGCCCTGAATGCCGCGCCCGCCTGGATCGGCTGCAACTGCATGGCGTCGCCGACGAGCACGACCTTTGCCCTTGCCCTCGCGACGAAGTCGAGGACGCGTGACATTTGTTGTGAGGAGATCATGCCGGCTTCGTCAATCACGAGGACGTCACCGCGTTTGAGCTGTTCCCGGCCGGAGGCCCAGGCCAGTTCCCAGGAGGCCAACGTACGCGATCTGATCCCCGAACTGTCCTCCAGCCCTTCGGCCGCCTTGCCGGCAAGTGCGGCGCCGATCACCCGACGGCTGTCGCTTTCCCAGGCGATGCACGCGGCCGAAAGCAGGCTCGACTTGCCTGCGCCCGCAAGACCGACGACCGCTGCGATGGCATGGTCACCCGTCACGTGACGGATGGCATCGACCTGCTCCGGATCGAGCCGGAGGGGCTTTCGTGGATCCTGTTCGATCTGTGCAATCGCGGCGGCGACCACATCGACCGAAATCGCAAAGCCACGGCGCTTCGACAGGATGCGCGCCGCCTGTGCCATGTCATATTCGGTGCGCAGGATCTCGCGCGTCGTGAAGATCGCCGGTTCCGTCACCTGACCCTTTTCGGCAGCAAGCCCCTGAGGCCTCAGCAGGAGCAGGCTGTCAGAGCTCATAAGCCGCGCGCGGATGTTTGCGAAATCCACCGGATCATCGACGTAGCGATGAAGCGCCCTGGCGATGTCCCTCTCGCTAAAGGTGGAGCGTTCATTTGCGAGCTGCCTGAGGAGAAGCTCGGGATCCCCCATAAGCCGATCGGACATCGCCTGCCGGTATGCCAGGTCGGCGGGCGCGAAGTACATCTCCGTGCCCCTGCGCACGAGCGCCGCCTTCTCCGGCCCGAGGTGTCTTTGGGCCATCCCCTCCAGGCCCTGTTCGGCATAGGGGCGACCATCAAGGCGGATGTCATGGCCGGCAAGCGTCAGATGCCGGTTGGCGGTTTCCGCCCACGCGATCTTCCATTCCTTCATGGTTTCCTTATCGCCAGCCCAGAGCCTGTAGACGATCTTCCCGCTTGGCCTGCCCGGCGTGACGACACGCAATGGCTCGCCGTTCCCGTCAAGCACAGGGACCTTCTTCGGTCCGAAGCCTCCCGCCGTCAGGGGCCGCAAGGTCGTCATCAGATGGATGTGCGGATTGCCGTCCTTGTCGTGATAGACCCAGTCGGCCACCATGCCTTTTGAGGTGAGGGCATCATGGACAAACTCACGGACGAGCGCGATGTTCTCGCACCGCGTCAGTTCCTCCGGCAAAGCAATGATCACCTCGCGGGCGAGCTGTGCGTCCGCCCGCGCCTCGAAGGCATCTACCGCATTCCAGAGAGCCTCGCTTGCCCTTGCCACGGGCTTTCCGTCGATGAGCGATCTGATCCACTCCGGCGCCTGATCCGGCAATGCCAACTCCTCGTGTACCAGTTCGCGGGACCCGCCGCGATAGCTGAACGTCTCTCCGGTGAGCTCGTCCGTCATGCGGGCTCGGTGGCGATAGGCGGCGGCCGAGACGACGCCGCGTCCCGCTCCCCTGCTGATCACCTGCGCTCTGACGAACATGATCGCCAAGACCGTCTCCAGACCACTTCGAGCACGTCGCGGAAGCGACGTATATTGCGCCCTCGACGGACCGAACCCGAGGGGCCGGTTCGTCCTTCTGCCAGATGGCCGTCAACCAAAGCGTCGCGTGCCACCTGCTGACCGGCCTAGACTATTCGATTTTACTGATTTATTCTAGTTTGTATAATCGACGCAACCGATCCCGTAGAATTGTTGGAGGCACGGAAATGAGGCCGAAATCTTCGATCTCCGATCTGGACGCACAGATGGAACGGCTGAGAGAGCGACGAGAATTTCTGGTAGTTAAATCGGCGGAGCGGTTTGCCCGTGCGGCGATCAAATCGGGGCTCGCGGAAATGGAAATCGCCGACGCAGAGGTCGAACGGATCGTGGACGAAATCGCGACGCGATTTCGCAAACCGGAAAGAAGGGCGAGCGTCGCCGCAAGCACTTCATTGCATCGCTCGCCAAGTGGCGAGACTGGAGCGCCGGCGGAGGCTCCTCATGACCATTGATCGGAAGACCGACACGCGGGAGCGATTGCTGCTTGGCAGCATCGTGGTCAAGGCGGGTTTGGCCCGAGCCGACAGGGCATTTCTGCTCGGCGGCCTCATCGAACTGGCAAGGCTCGGTCCTGATTCACCGGAACATCAACGCCTGCGCAAGGCGGGTGAGGAAGCGTTCGGGGCGGAGCCGCCGGCAGCACCGTCCCCGATCGGGGAGGCGACCGAATGATGGCGAAAACAGGGAGACGTTTGGTCTTCCTGGCACCCGTTGCCGTGACGGGTCTGGCCGTCTATGTCGTCGGATGGCACTGGTCGCGGCTCGCCCTCGACCTGTCCGGACACACGCAGTTCTGGTTCCTGCGGGCCTCGCCCTTGCCGCCTCTCCTGCTCGGACCACTCGCCGGCCTTGTGAGCGTGTCGATCCTGCCCATGCACAGGCGGAAGCCTGTCGCAATGGCGACTCTAGTTTGCTTCCTGGCAGTGGCTGGATCCTATGGGCTGCGAGAGTTCGGCAGACTCGCGCCCTACGTGGCGAGCGGCGAGGTTTCGTGGGCTCGGGCGCTCTCATTCCTCGACATGGCAGCCGTGATCGGTGCGGTCGGCGGCTTCATATCGGCCGGCATCGCTGCTCGCATGTCCACGGCCGTGCGGGAACCGGTAAAGCGCGCGCGTCGCGCGACGTTCGGAGACGCGGACTGGCTGCCGATGCCGGCGGCCGGACGCCTTTTCCCGCCAGATGGTGAAATCGTCGTCGGCGAACGTTATCGCGTCGACAAAGACAACGTCCACAAACTGCCCTTCGACCCGGGCGATCCCGCCACGTGGGGCCGCGGCGGCAAGGTCCCGTTGCTGACGTTCAAACAGGACTTCGACTCGACGCACATGCTCTTTTTTGCCGGCTCGGGAGGATACAAGACCACCAGCAATGTCGTACCGACCGCCCTGCGCTATACGGGACCGCTGATTTGCCTGGATCCATCTGCAGAGGTCGCGCCGATGGTCATTGAGCACCGCAGCCGGGTGCTCGGGCGGGACGTGATGGTGCTCGATCCGACGAACCCGATCATGGGTTTCGATGTTCTCGATGGAATAGAAACGTCACGGCACAAGGAAGAAGACATCATCGCCATCGCGCATATGCTGCTTTCTGAAAGCGCGCGGCTGGAAAGCTCGACCGCCTCCTATTTCCAGAACCAGGCACATAATCTCCTGACCGGTCTGCTGGCACATGTCATGTTCTCGCCCGAATATGCGGGCCAGCGGACACTGCGCAGTCTGCGCCAAATCGTGTCCGAGCCGGAACCCTCTGTCCTGGCAAGGCTGCGCGACATACAGGAGCACTCCGCCTCGGCGTTCATCCGCGAAACCTTGGGCGTCTTCACCAACATGACCGAACAGACGTTCAGCGGCGTCTATTCGACTGCATCGAAGGATACCCAATGGCTGTCGCTGGACGCCTACGCCGCGCTCGTATGCGGCAATGCCTTCAAGGCCAACGAGATCGCCAGCGGCACAAAGGACGTCTTCCTCAACCTACCTGCCTCGGTCCTTCGTTCGTATCCGGGGATCGCGCGTGTCATCGTCGGCTCCCTGATCAACACCATGGTGCAGGCGGACGGCGTTTTCGAGCGCCGGGCTCTCTTCATGCTCGATGAAGCAGATCTCCTTGGCTACATGCGCCTGCTCGAAGAAGCGCGCGACCGTGGTCGAAAATACGGCATCACGATGATGCTGATGTACCAGTCGGTGGCTCAGTTGGAGCGGCATTTCGGAAAGGACGGCGCGACGTCATGGATCGAGGGTTGCGCCTTCGCGTCCTATGCCGCGATCAAGGCATTCGACACCGCCCGCCATGTTTCGGCGCTGTGCGGCGAGATGACGGTGGAGGTGAAGGGAAGCTCGCGCAGCATCGGCTGGGCTACAAAGGGGAACACATCGCGCAAGTCCGAGAGCGTGAGCTTCCAACGCCGGCCGTTGATCATGCCGCATGAGATCACCCAGGCGATGCGCAAGGACGAACAGATTATCATCGTGCAGGGGCACAGTCCCATTCGCTGCGGCCGAGCCATGTATTTCCGTCGGAAAGACATGAAGCGAGCGGCAAAGACCAGCCGCTTCGTCACCCCCAGGAGGTGAGGCCTCAGGCCTGTCGTAACAGAAAACACGGGTGGTCAGATGTCCGTGATTCTCGGCACGGAACTTGAAAAACCCGGGAGACCCGCAGACGAAGTGGGCGATTGCCGAGGACGGGGCGACGACCCGGTGGTGACAACATCGGAGAATTGTAGAAGCGACGAGGCCGGCCCCGATTTCTCGGGGCCGGCTGCTTTCGGCTCAGTTCGGGTTGTTCCAGAGGATCACTTTGCGGTTCGGATCGCCGCCGGGTGCGGGAGCGACGTTACCGAAGATGACGCCGATCTCCGGAGCCTCCAGCTTGACCGAGAGGTATTCCTCGCCGGTCTGTCGGGCGATGCGGTTCCACGCTGCGCCGATCTCGAAGCCGGTCTTGCGGTGGATGACGCGGTAGTCGGGCGCTTCCTCGCTTGCCTTGCTGGCATTCGGGACGATGGCGATGGGGGCGTTGACCCGGATGGTGGCGAAGACGCCTTCGAGGGTGCCGTCGGTCTTCTGCGTCAGGGTTGCGATCGTGGTGGCCATGGTATTGTCTCCTTCGGTTGCTCGGGACCATTCCCGATGGCGCGCGAGGAGACGGCCGATCTGCTGCGGTCATCTCGGCGAAAATTCAGCAANNTTGCTGAATTTTCGCCGAGACGTACCCCTTCAGGGGTTGATCGCAAAGGCAGGCGGTCGGCTAAAGGGCGACATAGAAACGGGAATGGTCTCGTGCAACCGAAGCCGGCGACAAACCATTGGGGCCGCCCGGTCCGGCACTGCAAGAGACTGCCAGCACCGTCCGTTGCGGTCACACCGGCCGGCCCGATGTCCCCTCGGACTTCCCGGCCAAGCGCGGTCAGCAAGGAGTGTCGACTGGCCGCCACATCTCTCGGGTGCACGTTGAGACGATCGCGGTGACCATATCGCCAGCAAACGGCGCCGCAACATCTCGTGAAGCTGCCTCCCGCCGATATCGACTAGGCGATCTTCAATGAAACCGCCCCCGTCCGGTCTCGGCACGACGGCAGTCGCCTCGACAAACGCCCGCCTGCCCCCGTCTGTCGGTCCTGAGCAACCGGCGCCGACATCGCTTGACGTCGGTGAAATCGCGCGGGCAGGAACTCACGGGTCGGCGTCATACCCCTCGCCGTTCGCCAGCCGGTCGATCGCCGCGGCGAAGAGTTGCTTGTTTTCTCCGGCATCTCGGAGGCACGATGGCCGCGTCGAGGATCTCCACCGGCTCGCATTTTCTCGTAATGCTGGTAGCTCATCAGCACGAACCGGGGTTTCCCATGCCGGGTGAGCACGACGGGTTCGCGGCCGACGGCGGTGGTGACATCGCCAATGTCCTTACTCAGGTCGCGTGTCGTAAACTGCCGCATTGCCCACTCCTTTGTTGATCCTCCGCATTATCCAGATTTTCCCGATGTGTAGGAACTTTGAAGGGTAGAGCGCTGAGCTCGAAGGCGTTGCAGCGGTCCAGAAGCGTGACGGCCTCGGCGATCAGGCAGGCCGGTGACATGGGACACCGCAAGGGATCGTTACGTCGTCAGGCGCGAAGACTGCCTGCAGACGAAAATTGAGCCCGGTCGGGCGGATCGCCGGATGCGATCAAGGGACCTGTCCTTTTTGAACTGAGGACCAAAAAGCCGTATATGCGCCTCAGTATATACAAAAAGGAGGCGCCCATGCCCCATCTTGCACGGGTATTCCAGTCCGGAAACTCGCAGGTCGTCCGCCTGCCGAAAGAACTTCGCTTCAACGTCGAGCGCGTGGAGATCACGCAGGAGGGCGGTGCCCTCATTCTCCGCCCGCATGTCCAGGCGGGCGAGCCGTGGTCGCCGCTGAAGGCAGCGCTGGCGCGTGGCATGAGTGAACACTTCATGGCGAGCGGGCGCGTGCAGCCGGAACAGTAGGATCGGCCGGAGCTAGACACAGTGTTTCAGTGATCTCGTATCTTCTCGTCACCAACTGCCGACGAGTTCGACCGGGTTGAAAACCTGCAGGTGGAGGGCTGGTCGCTATAAGCTTTGGCTCGCTCGCGCCAGTGCCCTCCGAGAATCTAGTGCGTCGTGTCCGCCAACCAGAGGCGGACGTCCTGAATGGAGCGCATGAGAATCGATGGATTGTCGCGGGATGCGATGAAGCCCCAGCCCTGCCAGTAGCGTTCGGCTTCGGCGTCGATCGCCCGAACGACGACGGCGCGGCCGCCGACGATCTCGGCTCCGGCGACGCAGCGGCGTAGCGCATCCTTGACCAGTCCGCTGCCGATGCCTTGTCCGGCATAGTGTTGATCGACGGCAAGCTGTCCGATGAGGAGGCAGGGAATAGGGTCTGGGGGACACCCGGTGCGGATTGCGCGCGGCGCGCTGTTTGGCTGGATCACGCTCGGCGCGAGCCCGTAATAGCCGACAACGGCATTCTCGTCGTGGACAACGAGAACACGGGTGAAGTCGCGCGCCTGATTGGTCCTAGCAAACCCGGTCAGCCACGCATTGAGGGCCGGCTTGCCGCAGTCGAAAGCGTCGAGCCGGTGCGAGTCGTCGAGGAGTTCGATGCCTGAAAGCGCCACCTAGCGCTCCCAGGGCGCTGACCGGCGCAACCGCTCGGCCGCCTTCGGCGGCGGAGCAGCAGGCGGGGAGGAGATCGCCTGCATGAAGGCGTCATAGGCGTCGGGCGAGACGCGGATGACCGTTTCGTTGAGGATAGCCGCCTGCGCCTCATGCAACGCCGCACGACGCATGAACTCTGTGCGCGACAGGCCAAGCAGCTCCGCACCACGATCGATGATCATCAGGTCATCGTCGCGGAACCGCATCGAGACGGGTGTTTCCTTCCTGGGCGTTGTCGTGGCCATGTTTCGCTCCTGTACTGCGATCGTATATACATCGCCGTAACGCGGATTGCAATACTTTGCTTCTGGCGCCGTGGGTGCAGTCACAGTGATGAACGACGGCGTGAGAATAGAGCGAAAACGGCGCTCACGCGCCGTCTCTCGAGAGCTGCCAGACCGGAATGCCGAAGCGGCGCGCCTTGTCGGCGAGATTGCCGGTGATGCCGGAGCCGGGGAAGATGAGGACGCCGGCGGGCATCACCGACAGCATGTCGTCGTTGCGGCGGAAGGGTGCCGCCTTGGCATGCTTCGTCCAGTTCGGTTTGAAGGCGATCTGCGTCACCTTGCGCGCCTCGGCCCAGCAGGCGGCGATGCGTTCGGCCCCTTTCGGCGAGCCGCCATGCAGCAGCACCATGTCGGGATACTTGGCGAGGGCCTGGTCGAGCTTCGCCCAGATCCGTTCGTGATCGTTGTAGTCGATGCCGCCGCCGAAGGCGATCTTGGTGCCGACGGGGATCAGCACCTCGGTCTCGGCGCGGCGGCGGGCGGAGAGAAAGTCGCGACTGTCGATCATCGCCGCGGTCATATTGGCGTGGCTGACCTTCGAACCGGTGCGCGGCCGCCATGCCGAACCGGTCTGGACTTCGAAGAGGTCGGCGACATAGTCGCGCATGAACTCGAAGGCGTTGCGGCGCTCCAGAAGCGTGATGCCCTCGGCGACTTGGCGCTCCAGCTCGACGCTCTTGACCTCCGAGCCGTCCTGCTCGCGCTGACCGGTGCGCTGGGCGTCCTCATTGCGCTGAAGCTCACGCTGGATGCGCTCGCCGGCCCGATGGAAGAGGTTGACCGTCGACCAGAGCAGGTCTTCGAGATCAGGCTCCAGGCGTGTATCGCCGAGCATCTCGTTGAGGGCGTCAAAGACCGCGGTCAGCGTCGACTGAACGGCCGGCTCTTCGGGCAATGGCCGTGGATCCGGTTCGTCCTGGAAAGGACGATGCCCGTAGATCTGCATCTCGTAGATGAAGCGATCGGTCGGGGACGAGGCGTGGCGGGGCTCAAAGGCGTCGTCGGTGGGAAGGGTGAGGTTCATGATGGTCTCCGTTCGGTTGCGGCCGCGCCTCTCGCGGCCTGACGGCGATCCTTCTCCATACGGCGGCCGGCCGGAACCGCGGCGCTGGCGCGCCGCGGCCCAGCGAAGCGCCGGGCGGCGGAAGAAGGGTTTCTTGACCCGCGAGGAATGAGGGGCCGCTCCGCGGCCTCTCAGGGGAAGAAACCCGCCTGACCCGCTGAAGGCCCGACAACCGTATGGTAAGGGTCGCCCTCGGCAGGCATGCGGGTGCACCGCAGAAACGCAGACCATCTGACCCGGCCTCCCCGCCACGCCGGACCTGCCCGCGTCGATAGGAGCGGCGTCACGACGAAAGGAAGACCGGGGCATCGTCAGGGGCGAGTTGCGATCGCAAGTTGGCTATGAGACGGTCGGGACCGAGCCGACGCAGATCCTCGTTGAAATCGCCGAGTTGCGGCGCAAGCACGAGCGGCAGGATCTGGAGTGCCTGCGCCCGTCGGCTCAAGCCCTCGACACCATGGCGGCCGGCCGCATCCGCATCGGTGGCGATGTAGAGGCGGCGACACCCAGCCGGGAGCCGGAACGCAGCAAGGTGATTGGCGCTGAGTGCGGCAACCATCGGGATGGCGGGCATCACCTCCGAGAGCGAGAGGATGCTCTCGATCCCCTCGCCGGCGACCATCACCGGAACAGGACCACGGAGGGGGAAGTGAAAGCGGACCGCATTGCCGAGAAGCCTGCCGAGCGCTCGGCGCGGCGTGTCGACCCGGGCCTTGCCGATGCTGCGCGGATTGAGCGCCGCGCTGTCGAGATAGGTGCGATGAACGCCCGTGATCACACCGACTTCATCGGTCACCGCGGCGATCATGGCCGGAAAGCTGCTCGTCAGGCCCGTCGCGAGATCCCGATAATAGCAGCACGGATGGAAGCGTAGGGCCGGGTGTAGGGTCGCGTGCGGGATCGCGCGTCCGCGCAGGTATCCGTCTGCAACTGTACCGGCGAGCGGCTGTGTCATACGGAACAAGCGCCTGGCGCGATCAACTGCAGAAGCCGCGGCCGACGAATGATCGTTCCCGTCACCCCCGCGGGAGGGCAACCGATCCGCATCGACCAAGGGCGGGCGCGGAAGGCTGAGAAACCGTCGGACCTCGTCGGCGAGGCTGCGGAAATCGGAAAGGCTGCAGGTTTCCCGCACGAGATCGAGCAAGTCGCCGTGCTGTCCGGTTGCGGAATCGGTCCAACGACCCGCACGTGGACCGGCCAGATGAACATAGAGTGAGCGGCCGCTGTTGTTTGCAACGTCCCCGACGATCCAATAATTGCCGAGACGACGACCGGCCGAAAGATAATGACGGCAAACCGTCTCGGCGTTTCTCGCCAGACGGTCCGCCAGTTGCGAGGCTGAAAGCATGGGGACCTCCATCACGGCCGGCCGGTCGCCTCGGACATGAGGCGCGCTTCCGGAAACCTTGGAAACTTCGTAAGAAGCGCGACGGCGTTCATCGCGGTCGGGCCGGGCGGCACGGGCATAGAAAAAGGAGCACGTGACGCGCCAGAAGTGCGCAGCGCGTCGCCGCTTCTGCCCGGGTCAGGTCGGGTGAGCGTTGCGGCGCCTGCGCACGCTTGGAAAAGGGGTCATGTCCATGGGAAACCTTGTCGAGAGCGAGTGGGGGAGCGACCCGCCGGCGCGCTCCAAACCGGCCTAGCCGCCCAATATGAGACCCGTCTTTCCCTCCTTGGAATCTCGTCATCGATCATTTGGCCCGTGAGCTTCCGGGACCTTCATCCGCCTTCCACGCGCCTCCAAATTGCATTATACTGCTCTATATGATGCAGTAAGGAGTGGGAGCCCGTACGCCTTCCGCCGGAGCGCGCTGCTCCGACGCACGCCCGGCGAGAAGACAACAGGAGAAGGACATGCGACGATTTTTGATCGACGGCATGATCATCAATGAGGAATCGAACGCGATCCGGTCGTTCCTTTCGCGCGCCTACGAACAGGACGTTCGACCGCACTGCCTGTGCAGGGAGCCGCCGATCCCCATGTACATCGCCCGGGTAGAAGGGAGTTATATCGTCAAACGTATGCCCCTCTCGGGGCGGGCCCACGATCCATCCTGCCCGTCCTATGAACCGCCTTACGAACTGTCGGGTCTCGGACTCTTGGTCGGCGGCGCCATCAGGATCGGTGCAAACGGGCGAGCAAGCTTGAAACTGGATTTTCCGATCACGAAGAGAGGATCGCGAAAGACGCCTTCTGAGCCTATCGAGCCTGCAGAGGCACCCATACGAAACGAGGCGAAGAAGCTCTCTTTGCGGGCAGTGCTGCACTATCTCTGGGAGGCGGGGGAACTGACCGAGTGGAGGTCTTCCTGGGCAGGCAAACGCGGCTGGGGTCGCGTTCGCGCGAGTCTTCTGGGTGCCGCCGCACAGATGACCGTGCAGGGCAAGGAGTTCAGTGCGCTTCTATTCGTGCCGGAGGTTTTTCATCCGGGCGATAGGGAGGGAATCGCGACACGGCGGGCAGCCGCGTTGGCCGCCGCACAGGTATCCGGAACGGGACCGCGCACGCTGATGATCGCAATTGCGGAGGTCAAGGAATTCAAGCCAGGGCGTGACTGTTACCGCGCCGCGTTGCGGCATCATCCGTTTCCGTTGATCATCGGGGAAGCCGCATGGAAGCGATTGAATGCCAGGTTCAAGCCCGAACTCGAGCTCTGGCGCTCGAGCGAAGACGATCACCTGATCCTGATCGCCACGTTCGGAATTTCCGCCTGCGGTGTCGCGACCGTCGAAGAGCTTGCGGTGATGGTGGTGAACGAGAACTGGATCCCGTTCGAAAGCGCTCAAGAGCGGCTGCTTCTGAAGCGTTTGGCAGGTCTGCGACGTAAGAGCATTAAGGGTCTGCGTTTCAACCTCGCTCGCGATCGACCGGTTGTGTCGGTCACCTTGCCGGATCAGCGGCCCGCTCCCGTGGCAATGTTCATCGTGCCGGCGCGAGCGGAGGAGAGTTACGAGTGTAACGTTGCGGAAATGACAGGCGCAAGGCCCGAAATCACGCCGTGGGTCTGGCGTGTCGCCGACGGAGAAATGCCGAGATTGCCGTAACTGCTGAATCGGCCACGGTGCAGCGCTGAAAGGTCCAGGCTCTACACATTGAGTGCTCTGAACCCAGGGACGTCAGGTTGGTCGGAGTTTGCACCCGAAGGATAGACAATTCCGATAAGGCCCACACCAGCAGCATTAGCCGACAGCAAGGATCGAATAATCCGGGGTTCCATTCCAGACGAGATCCCAGGATGCGCCCGGGCGGACGTTCTGAATGGCGCGAGGCTCGAAGCAAACAAGACAGTCTCCTCCGGGAGCCGGCGCCCGGACGGACGGATAGATCAAGCCGCGCGAGCCATCGCGCCGCAGATGCTGGGCAAGGCTCTGCCCTTCGGGATAGCCGACATCAGGATCAGGGTTCAGCGCTGGATGGCCCGGTTCATCAGTGATGTCATGGAACTCCCCGATGAAGTCCGCCAGCAATTCGACGTATCGGGCGCTGTCGCTGAATGAACCTGTGTAGCCAAGCTCCCTTGTACGGTGCCAGGCCACCTCGCTGACGGAGACCATGACATCCCAGGCACAGTACCAGGCACCACGCTCGTCTGAATTGAATCGGTTTCCTCCAGCGCGCGTATAGACGAAGGCAGCATTAACATGCGTGTCTCCATAGATGCGAAGATCACGGCTGCGGCGCCGCCAGGCAAGCTCGCGCGGGTCGAGGTGAGGGTTTCTGCCCCGTTCCGCAAGAAGGCGCCCGCTGGTCAACCCCTCGATTTCCGCGAGAATTTTGAGTTCGTCGTCGGTATCCACGAGACCGCGAAGCGCCGGCGGCTTGTGGTAGGTAGCGGGCAAAAGGCGGACCAGACCTCGGTCGGAAATCTCGGTCCGCTTCATGCGCCACCACGCAAGGCGTCGAGATAGGTGCGGATGGTCAGGATCTGCGGCAGGCCTCCGTCGATCGCGGTGTCCACCGGTCGGCTGCCACCGAACAGCGGACCCGCATTTGGACGCGAGAACCAGCTGCGCGCAAGCGGCTCGGAAAAATAGAGCTCGAGCGACTTGTAGATGCCGATCACCGCACTGAGACGCAGGAGTTGATCCTTCGTCAGCTCTCCTGCGAAATCGGGCTTTCTGGCGCGCTTCCATGTGCTCTCGGACATGTCTGCAAGACCAGCTGCCTCCTTCAGGCTCAGGCTCCAGGCGTCGACCACACGTGCGTAGGCTTTCAGCGCAACTGCGTTGATGTTAGCGGGCTCGCGTGCTTTCTCTGCAACCTGCATGGTCACCTCCAGTGGAACAAATATCGGTCATATGAACCAAAAGTCAAGTCCACATGAACCGGCGCATCAGCGATCCTCATTTCCGGGAACCGATGCGGATCGTGGCGCGCCGGAAAATTCTCACGAGGCTTGCTCGAGCAGCCTCCTTGCCTTCCCCTCCAGTTCAAGACGAGCGTCCTGATGGGTTTTTCTTCGGGCAAGCGCCGTCATGCCCTGAACGAAGTCGAAGAGGGATTCCGGAGGCCTCCCCTCCTCCTGCAAGACCGTTTCGATGATCCTCGCGCTATCGCATTTCGAGAAGCCACGCTTGCGCAGGAAACCCTCGCGATCGTCGTCGGTGCGGGCAACGATACGATCCCGCGCGGCCCTTATCCCGGCGACGAAATTTGCTGGAGAGGAGTTGGCGAAGCTGGTCAGTGCTGGCGCGGCCTCACGGGCGAAGCGATGGCCGGCGAACTTCGAATGGCGGATCACGATCTCCTCGAAGTTCTCCGTCCCCCAGAGATTGCGATTGGCGCATACCGCCCGCAAGTAGAAGGCCGCAATCCCCAGGGTCTTCGAACCGACTTCACTATTCCAGCAATAAAAGCCGCGGAAATAGAGATCCGGCTCGCCATTGGGCAACCGCCCGGCTTCGATCGGGTGGGTGTCGTCAACGAGAAATAGAAAAACGTCGCGATCGCTGGCATAGAGCGTGGTGGTCTCTTCACTGACTTCAACGAAGGGATTGTGGGTCATCGTTGACCAGTCGAGAACACCTGGCACTTTCCAGATCGTGTCACCGGTTCCGTTTCCGGCAATACGCATGACTGCCGACACCAGTTCATGATCCCAGACCCTTCCATATTCCGGGCCCGTGATGGCACGGAGTTCGACACGTTCGTCATCGGTTTCCAGCGTCTTCAGCAGTTCAGACCGGTGGGAGAGCAGTCCATGCTGGAGGTTGATGCCGGCAAGGGGCGCGGGAAGCTGGCGCATATAGGTCGCCGGTGCGCCCACGAGACTGCAAAGCTGCCCATAACTCCAGTGGGTCGGGAGAAGGGGCCGACTTTGACCGGGGACGATCAGCTCGATTCTGTCGGCATCAGCGCGCTTGGCCTCAACCCGGATCGCGGCACTTTCGACGGTGCGGGCCTGAGCACGGGTAGATCGCGTTTTCACGGCGTCGTAGAGAGCGCCGAGCGACAGATAGCGCTCGTCGGCGGGGCGAGAAAACCATTCCGACGACACGCGTCCGACGCGTTCGCCCCGCGAGATGTCGACCTTGAAACCTGTGGTCGAGGCAGGGACTGAACTGGAGATCGTGGTATTCATGTGCTGTCTCCTGAAACAAGATCGCCCGGCGCAAAGGGCCGGGCTGTTGGGTGGTTTCTGCCGAAGAGATGGCAGCCGGCGGAGTAGAGCGAAGGCCCGGCTCGCGCGCCGGACCTTCTTGGGGGGTGAGTCAACCTGTGGCCGAGACCAATGCGTCCCCATCCTCGACGGGACCGGAAGTAAGATCTCCGGCGTCCGGCTCCTGCACCGGAGACACCGGAGCTCCTGTTTGGCCGTCCTCGCCCGTCGCGCTGCTCCCATCACCACCGGCATCCGCATCGACGGCGCCGGCACAGGCCGCGGGCTCTTGCTGCGGGTCCTCGGGAACAGGCGCGCGCAGCGGTTCCGGGAGCCATCCGCTACCCCGTAACAGTCGCTCGGCCTCGCGTGCCATGTCGGGTTTCTTGAGATGGTCGATAAGCTGGACCGACTGCTCTCCACATGCCTCGCGAACGGCTTTCAGGATGTGCGTCTTGGTGGTCCTTCCGAGGTAGTTGTCGACGGTCGGTACCCAGCCTGCCTCGGCCATATCGAAGCCGAGGGACCGGGCAAGCTGTTCTGCATGCGAAATTGCGGCAGGGCGCCGGTTCCACGTCTGGACGACGGCGTTGAGCGACAACGAAATGCAGTGTGCGAACAGGGCCTGTCGACTGACATCGTCGAGCGAGATCAGGTAGTCCCAGAGCGCGCCGGGATTCCGTGGGAGATCATGTCCCCACGCCTCGTGGCGTTGGTCGATCTCCTTTGCCCAGACGGTGTCGCAAAGACCCGGCGTCTGTCCGAGATTTGCGCTCCGGAACGTCAGTTCAAGGCAGGAGACGGACCCTTGAGAAAAGAAGGTCCTGAGCACGAGAACATGGAGGGCGGCGGTGAAGGCAATCGCCGGAGCGTTGGCGAGCGCATTTCTGAGTGCCAGGGTGCGCGCGGCCGTCAGGTCTTCGACGACACGGTCGGAAAGCCCACGCGCGGTACTATCTTCCTCGTCGGCTCCATCCACCTTGTTCGTCTCCGCGCCGGAGCGGACACCTTCCGTTGTGGACGAGGCACCGTCGCCGTCGCCGTCGTCCTCCTCGTTACGGTCGCTGGCATCGTTGCCTTCAGCATCACCAGCCGGCTCATCTTCGGGGCGGACGAAACCACGCTCGATCGTCGGCTTGCCGTCGGCACCAAGCGAGATGAACGCGCCGCCGCGAGCGACCTCCTGCCGATCAAAGACAAAGGGGCGATTGTTCAGACGATCAAGTTCATCGCCGAGTTCCTCCAGTCGCTGTTCGATGTCGGGGTCGTACTCGGTCGCCTCTGCATAAGTGGCATCGAGCGTCTTGTACTGCGTCTCAACCTCTTGACGGCGCGCAAGCTCCTCATCCGCGAACTCGGCCCGCTCTGCGTAGAAACGGCGAAGCCCGGTGGCGTGTCCGTAGGGGAAATCGAATGCAGCCTCGACCCATTTCCAGCCTTCGTCTGCCTTCAGAGCGTCGGCGTCTACCCTGAGCTTTTCGATTGCGAGCTGCTCGAGCAAGGATGGATCCTCCAGCCATCCGCCGTTATCGTCATCGAAGAGATCGTGCATGACGATCCCGCCCGCCGCTTGGTAAGGCCCGATGCCGACATACACTGCGCGGCGATCCGTTGCGCGCACCGTCGTCTCGGTCAGGAGCCGACGAATGTAGTAGGGTTCGCGCGACGGCTGGCGCGAAATCAACTCCCAGACCTGCTCCTGGCGTGCGTGGTCATCGGTGATCGAAAACGCCATGACCTGTTGGAGCGTCATCTCGTCGGCGGCATATCGCTCGAGAAGGCGCGGAGAGACGGATGCAAGCCGCAGCCTTTGCCGGACTGTGGCGACAGATATGAAGAAGCGCGCGGCGATTTCCTCTTCTCCGAGACCCTCCTCCCAGAGCGTCATGATCGCCCGAAACTGGTCCAGCGGATGCAGATCGAGGCGCTGAACGTTTTCGGCAAGCGAATCCTCCACCTCGTCGGTCGTGGATTTACTCAGGATGCAGGGAACGGCGACGGTTCTGGAAAGCCGTCCCTGACTGACGAGGAGCTCGAGCGCCCGGTAACGGCGCCCGCCGGCCGGAATACGATAGAACCCGGTTTCTCGTCCTTGCGCGTCATGTTCGACGCGAACATTCAGACTGGTCAAAAGCCCGCGCCGGGCGATGTCCTCGGCGAGATCCGCAACGGATATCCCCGCCTTCGTCTTGCGAACGTTCCGTTGGCTGAGGACAAGCCTGTTGAAGGGGATTTCACGCCCGACGTTGAGTGTGATCTTTCCAGAAGTCTTTGCCATTTGGCTTTCTCCATGGCGGATTGCCCGGAGCCTCTCTCCGGACACCTCACTCCGCCAGGAAAACCCCTTCCCCACTCTCCCTTTTCGCCCCACATCCGCCTTCCCCGGAAAGGGCCTTCGCTCGTGTCGACATGCAAACTCAAGGGAGCATTGGTGTGAATACGAAGTTCTTCGGTTCCGGGCCTCCAATGCGCGTGAACAGGACAGAACCAATCGCGACGTCTCGTCACCGGTCGCGAGGGAACGTCAGCCCTCGTCTTGCTCGGGCAAGCTTGTCTTGCCGACCCGCAGCGGGGCTGCCGCGGAGAGGTTTTACATGACGAAACACAAGAAGAAGACGGCGCAGGTCACGGGGCTTTGGGTCCCCGACGAAGAAACACCGCGCCGAAAGGCGGCAAAATGCCGAAGCCGAGGAATATGGTTTGAAACATCAATAGATTGGTAGTAAACATGAAACACCAAGGCTGAAACATGAGAAGCGATGGCGGAACCGTGATTACATCCGCTCAATTGCGAGCCGCCAGGGCTCTTCTCGGAATTGACCAGCGTCAACTGGCCGGACTCGTCGGCGTGTCCGTTCCGACGATCCAGCGCATGGAAGCAAGCCCCAACGTCATCCGCGGCAATGTCGACTCGCTGATGCGGCTCCTGCGCGCCCTCGACGACGCCGGAATCGCCTTGATCGACGACGGGGAGGCGAGCGAAGGGGGCGGCCGCGGCGTGCGGCTGAAGGCATCGCCCTCCCGCGGAACGACCGAAGAGGCCGCAAGCACCCCAGGTGCGGGGGACCAGTCATGACCCCCGTCCAGGTCATCCTCGTCTCGGTCGGCGCCTATTTGGGCACAGCAGTGCTCGGCGCGGCCACGGGACGAAGGCCCTGGGCAACATCTATCGTCTACGCGCTCGCCTTTTGCGTTTCCGCGGTGGTCGTCGCGACCGCTATCTCGCACCTGCTTGGCGCAGCGACAGGAGGTCCGGCTTCCGAGGTGGCGCTGCCGCTCGGGCTTCCCTGGCTCGGATCGCATCTCCGCCTCGACGCGCTCTCGGCCTTCTTTCTTTCTGTCGTCGGACTCGGCGGCGCGCTCGCGAGCCTCTACGGCCTCGGCTACGGGCACCATGAAGAGGCGCCGCAGCGCGTGCTTCCCTTCTTTCCCGCCTTCCTCGCCGGCATGAGCCTCGTGATCCTCGCGGCCGACGCCTTCACCTTCCTCATTTCCTGGGAATTCATGTCGCTCGCTTCCTGGGCGCTGGTGATGGCGCACCACCATGAGGCCGCCAATCGCAAGGCGGGCTATATCTACATCGTCATGGCGAGCTTCGGCACGCTCGCACTGCTGCTCGCCTTCGGCCTGTTGGCGGGGTCGGACGGCAATTATGCCTTCGCCGCGATCCGAGCTGCCCAGCATACGCCGCTCGTTGCCGGAAGTGTGCTCGTGCTTCTTCTTCTCGGTGCCGGTTCGAAGGCGGGCCTCGTGCCCTTGCACGTCTGGTTGCCGCTTGCCCATCCGGCAGCACCCAGCCATGTATCGGCGCTGATGAGCGGAGTCATGACCAAGGTCGCCGTCTACGGCTTCATCCGCATCGTCTTCGACCTTCTGGGACAGCCCGCACCCTGGCAGGGCATTCTGGTCCTGGTGATCGGCGGGGCGACGGCCAGCCTCGGCATTCTCCATGCGTTGATGGAGCGGGACCTGAAGCGCCTGCTCGCTTACAGCACGATCGAGAACATCGGCATTATTTTCGTAAGCCTCGGGCTGACGCTCGCCTTCGCGGCGAATGATATGAGCGGCCCGGCGGCGCTCGCCTTCACGGCCGCGCTTTTCCATGTCCTAAACCACTCCTTCTTCAAGAGCCTGCTCTTTTTCGGCGCCGGCGCCGTGCTGAGCGCCACCGGCGAGCGCGATATGGAAAAGCTCGGCGGTCTGATCCACCGGATGCCGGTCACCAGCTTCGCCTTCCTCGTCGGCAGCGTGGCGATCTCGGCACTGCCGCCCTTCAACGGCTTCGCCTCGGAATGGCTGGCCTTCCAGGCAATCCTGCAAAGCCCCGATCTGCCCCAATGGGGCCTGAAGATCATCGTGCCGGCGATCGGCGGGCTTCTGGCGCTCTCGGCAGCCCTTGCCGCCACCTGCTTCGTCAAGGCCTTCGGCGTGACCTTCCTCGGGCGCCCGCGCACGGCGATCGCCTCCGTGGCGGCCGAGGTCGATCGCTTCTCGCTTGCCGCGATGCTGGTGCTTGCAGCACTCTGCCTCCTCGCCGGTATCCTGCCGGGCCTCGTCATGGACGGACTCGCCCCGGTCGCGCTTGCGCTTGTCGGCGACCGCCTGCCGTCCCAGGCCGGTATTGCCTGGCTGTCGATCGTGCCGATCACCGAAACCCACAGCTCCTATAACGGCCTGCTGGTCTTTCTCTTCATCGCCTTCTCGGCCTCGGTTGCCGCCTTCCTCGTCCATCATCTCGGCTCGCGGGCGCTCCGGCGGGCGCCGGCGTGGGATTGCGGCTTCCCCGAGCCGAGCCCGATGACGCAGTATTCGGCGGGCAGTTTCGCACAACCGATCCGCCGCGTGTTCGGCACGCTGGTCTTCCGCGCCCGCGAGCGGGTCGACATGCCCGCCCCCGGCGAACTGCGGCCGGCGCGACTGACCGTCACGACCCGCGACCTGATCTGGGATTGGCTTTATGCGCCGTTGACCGGCGTGGTCGGCTACATCGCGGAGAAGCTCAATCACCTTCAATTCCTGACGATCCGGCGCTATCTCAGTCTCGTCTTCGTCGCCCTCATCCTCCTGCTTCTGGTGGTGGCGCTATGGACGTGATTTCCTCCTTCCTCATCCAGTCCCTGCAGATGGCGATGGTCATATCGCTGGCGCCCTTGCTCACCGGCTTCGTGCGCAAGGTGAAGGCGCGGTTGCTGCGCCGCCGCGGGCCTTCTGTCTTCCAGCCCTACCGCGACCTCGCACGGCTCTTCCGCAAGGAAGCGATCGTGGCGGAAAACGCCTCATGGCTCTTCCGGGTCGCGCCCTATCTCATCTTCGCGGCGACCTGGGTTGCGGCCGCGATCGTCCCGACCTTTGCGACGGGGCTCATCTTCAGCTGGACGGCGGACCTGATTGCGATCGTCGCCCTTCTCGGCAGTGCCCGCTTCTTTCTCGCCCTTGCCGGCATGGATGTCGGCACGAGTTTCGGCGGGATCGGATCGAGCCGTGAAATGATGATCGCAACCCTTGCCGAGCCGGCGATGCTGCTGATCATCTTCTCGCTGGCGCTCGTCGCCGGTTCGACGCAGCTTTCCAGCATCGCCGCCTTCGTCAATTCGCCGGAGGTCGGCCTGCGCGTGTCGCTCGGCATCGCTCTCGTCGCGATCGTCATGGTGGCGATCGCGGAGAACGCACGCATCCCCGTCGACAATCCCGCGACCCATCTCGAACTCACCATGGTGCACGAGGCGATGGTGCTCGAATATTCCGGGCGGCATCTGGCAATGATCGAACTTGCCGCCTCTTTGAAGCTCCTGCTTTACGTCTCGCTGATCGCCTGCATCTTCGTGCCTTTCCAGCTTGCCGGCCCCGGCGACGCACCGGCCGCCTACGTAGCCGCGGCACTCGCCTATCCCGTCAAGCTCGCCGTCGCCGGCGTTCTGCTCGCCGTCTTCGAGACGGCGACCGCCAAGATGCGGATCTTCCGCGTCCCCGAATTCCTCGGCGCAGCCCTGATGCTCGGCCTTCTCGCGACCCTTCTGCGCTTCGTATCGAGGAGCTTGTGATGCACGGTCTTGTCTTCGACATAGCGCACCTTCTGGCCGGCGGCCTCGTCGTCGTCAGCATGATGATGCTTTATCAGGATCGGCTTTACGCGCTCCTCAACGTCTTTGCGCTGCATTCGCTGGTGCTGACCCTTTCGGTCGCCTGGCAGGCCTATATCCAGGATGCTCCGCACCTCTATGTGACGGCGGCGATCGCGCTCATCTTCAAGGCGATCGTCATTCCGGTCGTGTTGCACCGGATGATCCGCCAGCTCGGCATCCACCGCGAAATCGAGACCGTCGTCGGTATCGGGCCGACCATGCTCGCCGGCATCGGGCTCGTCGCGCTCGCCATGGTGGTCATGCTCAGGGTCACCCCCGGTGCCAATCCGCTGGTGCGCGAAGACCTCGCCTTTGCGCTCTCGGTGCTGCTGATCAGCCTGCTGGTGATGGTGACGCGGCGTAACGCGGTGAGCCAGGTGGTCGGATTCATGTCACTCGAAAACAGCCTCGTGCTGGCCGCGACCGGCGCCAAGGGCATGCCGCTCGTCGTCGAGATCAGCGTGGCCTTCTCGATCCTCGTCGCCTTCATCGTCATCGGCGTCTTCCTCTTTCGCATTCGCGAACGTTTCGACACCGTCGATGTCGCCGCCCTCGACGACTTCAAGGGGAGGATGCGCAAATGAACGCGCTCTCACCCCTCCTCGCCTTCGACGCGGAACGCGCCGTCCTCGTCATCCCGATCGTCGCGGCCGTGGTGCTTGCCGTCCTGCCCGGCTACCGCCTCACCGCGCGGCTCAACGTCATCGCGAGCCTGCTCACGCTGCTGGCGGCGCTTTCGCTCTTCGTCACGCCGCGGCCCGAGGCCGGGCAGTATCTCCTCGTCGACGACCTCAACATCGTCTTCATCGTGCTCAACACCTTCGTCGGCTTCACGACCAGCGTGTTCAGTGCGAGCTACATCGCCCATGAACTGGAGATCGGCCGGCTGACACCGGCGAATCTGCGCTTCTACCACGCGATGTACCAGATCATGATGTTCGGCATGAACCTCGCCTTCGTGTCGAACAATATCGGGCTGATGTGGGTGGCGGTCGAGCTTGCGACGCTGACCACGGTGCTGATGGTCGGGATCTACCGGACCCACGAGGCGCTCGAAGCGGCCTGGAAATATTTCATTCTCGGCAGCGTCGGCATCGCATTCGCCCTTTTCGGGACGATCCTCGTCTATCTGGCGGCGCAGCCCGTGGTCGGGGAAGGCTATGACGCCATGGTCTGGACGATCCTGATCCAGCACGCAGCCGCCTTCGACCCGGCGCTCCTCAACATCGCCTTCGTCTTCCTTTTCCTCGGCTACGGCACCAAGGTGGGGCTCGCCCCCCTTCATGCCTGGCTGCCGGACGCCCATGCGGAAGGCCCGACGCCGATCTCGGCGGTGCTTTCCGGCCTGTTGCTGAATGTCGCGCTCTATGCGGTGCTGCGCTTCAAGATGCTGCTTTCGGCAAGTCCCGAGGCGCTGGCGCCCGGACCGCTGATGATGACGATGGGGCTCGCCTCGCTGATATTCGCCGGCTTCATGCTCTACCGTCGCCGCGACATCAAGCGCATGTTCGCCTATTCCTCGATCGAGCACATGGGCATTATCGTCTTTGCCTTCGGGCTCGGCGGGCCGCTCGCCAATTTTGCAGGCCTTCTGCACATGGTCATGCATTCACTGACCAAGTCGGCGATCTTTTTCGCCGTCGGCCACATCTCGCAGATCAAGGGGACGCAGCGGCTTTCCGCGATCCGCGGGCTCACCGAAACGCATCCGGGCCTCGGCTGGGGATTGCTCGCCGGGGTCGTGGCGATCGCCGGCCTGCCGCCCGGCGGAATCTTCATGAGCGAGTTCCTGATCGTGAGCTCGGCCTTCTCCAAGCAGCCCGTGCTCGGCGTCCTGCTGGTCTTCGGCCTTCTCGTCGCCTTCGGCGCGCTGCTCCTGCGGCTGACGGGAGCCGCCTTCGGCCGGCCGCGCGGCAGCAGGGCGCCGGCGGAGGCCTCCTACCTGCCGATGTATGCCCATCTCGCGCTGGTGCTGATCGCCGGAATTTACCTGCCGCCGCCGCTGGTCGCCTGGTTCCAGCACATCGCCAACCTTCTTCGCTGACGGGAGGGAGATCGTCGTGACAACACTCGCCGAATTCCTCCTCGAAGGCCGAATGGTCGAACAACATCGCCCGTTCGCACGGGCTGTCGTCGATGAAGCGGGCTGGCTCGCCGCGGCCGAAGCGCTCGCCGCGGGACGCTGGACGCTCGTCGGCCTCTGGGGCGAGGCGGAGGCCGTGCACATGGCGCTCTTCGAGAACCCGGGAACAATCGGCGTCGTGAGCCTCGAAGGCTTGACCGGGAGCTATCCTTCCGTCGCGCGCCACCATCCGCCGGCAATGCGGCTCGAACGAACGATCCGCGACCTCTTGCGACTGGAGCCTGTCGGCCTGCCCGATCCGCGCCCGTGGCTCGACCATGGGCGCTGGGGCGTTCGCGCGCCCCTCGGCGAAGCGGGGCCGGCGGTCGACACCGGCCGCGCCTACCCTTTCCTGCCGGCCGAGGGTGAAGGACTGCATCAGATCCCCGTCGGTCCCGTCCATGCCGGCATCATCGAACCGGGGCATTTCCGCTTTACCGCGAATGGCGAAACGATCGTCCGGCTGGAAGCGCGGCTCGGTTATGTCCACAAAGGCATCGAGGGGTTGATGGCGGGTGCCGACATTGGCCGGGCGGCGCAGCTTGCCGGACGGACCTCCGGCGACAGCGCGGTCGCCTACAGTCTTGCCTTCGCGAAAGCCGTCGAGGCGGCGATCGGTTTCGAGGCCCCGCCGCGGGCCGTCTGGCTGCGCGCGCTGATGGCCGAACTCGAGCGGCTGGCGAACCATTTGGGCGACATCGGGGCGATCTGCAACGACGCGGCGTTCGCATTGATGCTTGCCCATTGCGGCGTGCTGCGCGAGAAGGTGCTGCGCGCCGCCGAAACCGCCTTCGGCCACCGGCTGATGCGCGACCGCATCGTGCCGGGCGGCGTGACCGCCGACCTCGACGGCGACGGGATTGCCGCAATCCGGGCGCTCGTCACCAAGATCCGCCGGCGCTTCCCGCATCTCGTCGAACTCTACGACAACACCGCCTCGCTGCAGGACCGGACGGTCACGACCGGCATCCTGAAACCGGAGCTGGCACGACAGTTCGGCGCCGGCGGCTATGTGGGCCGCGCCTCGGGACGCGGCTTCGACGCGCGCCAGGTGCTGCGCTACACGCCCTATGACCGGCTCATTTTCGACGTCCCGGTCTTCGCCGAAGGCGACGTCAACGCGCGGGTCTGGGTACGCATCCGCGAAGTGGAGCAGAGCCTTTCCATGGTCGAGCAACTGCTCGACCTTCTGCCCGACGGACCGATCGCGGTTCCCGTGCCGGACCTCGGCATGACTTGCGAGGGCGCGGCCCTCGTCGAGGGTTTTCGCGGCGACATTTTCGTCTGGCTGCGGCTGGCGGCGAACGGCACCGTCGAACGGTGCCACCTGCGTGACCCGTCCTGGTTCCAGTGGCCGCTGCTGGAGGTCGCAATCGAAGGCAACATCGTCGCCGACTTCCCGCTCTGCAACAAGTCGTTCAACTGCTCCTATTCGGGCCACGATCTCTAGGGAGGGATGGAAGCCATGCGCAAACTTCTCTTCGAGAGCCTCGTGCGGAAACCGCTAACCGAGAAGGGCCCGGCACCTTCGGACGCCGCAGTTGAAGAGCTTGCCCGTGCCGTCGATGAGGCGGCGCGCCGTAGGCTCGGACGCAGCCTCTCGATCCGCGAGGTCGACGCCGGATCCTGCAACGGCTGCGAGCTCGAAATCCACGCGCTCAACAATGCCTTCTACGATATCGAGCGTTTCGGCATCCGCTTCGTCGCCTCGCCGCGCCACGCCGACGTTCTGCTCGTCACCGGCCCGGTGACCAAAAACATGCGCGAGGCGCTGGAGCGGACCTATGCCGCGACGCCGGCCCCGAAATGGGTGGTCGCCGTCGGTGATTGCGCCCGCGACGGCGGCTGCTTTGCCGGGAGCTATGCGGTGACGGGCGGCGTCTCCGACGTCGTTCCGGTCGACCTTCACATCCCCGGCTGCCCGCCCTCGCCCACCCGCCTCCTGGAGGGCTTGCTGGCCCTCCTCGAACGGGTGGAAGGAAGGGACGAAGGAGTGCCTGGCCGGCAATAGGGGACAAAATTGAGGGGCACGCCGTACCACTCCACTTTGCGTCAGGAGAGGTTTCGGACGTAGCGGCTGTGGCTCGCCGGTACCGAATCAAGCGCCCGGCAGCGAAAATGCGCAATTAGGTAGCAACTGCCACCAACTCGTAGCCGGGGTTCAACGCTTCGGGCTGAAACCGCCCGTGTCATCATCCCTCGCGGCATCGGCTGTGCGTGTTGGCCGAGAAATGCTATAATCATTCCGTTCAAAGGTCACGCGAAGTGTCTGAGCCGACCGACTACCGTTCAAGAGTTTGTCGAGTTCAGCGGTACGGGATCTGGATAGCCCGACTTTTTCAGCAAACTGCGGCCATCGGTCCACGGCCGTTCGCACGTGCTCTATAACATCCTTGGCATCTCGATCCGAGATCGAAGCCCCTCTGGCGACCGCCAAGAGGTGAGGCATTCCAGGGGTTCTACCTTCCCCAGCGATTGCAGCGCTGTGTTCTCCGCCTGGACCGGACGAAAAGGTAAGATCGTATGCAGGCGCCAAGGACCACCGGCCATTCCCGTCCATCAGGAAAGCGTGGTTCTTCGCATGGTCGTCGCGGTTCCTGGCATAGACGTTAAACACCATGTTTCGGAACATCTTGAGAACTTCCGCGGCGTCGCGGGTCATCAAATGCGTAAGCTTGTGCAATTGCTCATAGTTCAGAGATGCCTCGCGATGGCTGGCATTCAATAGGCCGCTCGCCGTATGCATGTGGAGCCTGCCGACAGGCGTCCTATCAAAACGTTTTGTCGCGAAAAGCCGTCTTCCCTTACGGGTGTCAAATAGGCGGGTCTCGGCCATCTCCAGCCCCGCAGCTACCGCCATGAACGCATAGGCTCTTTCTTCGGCGCCGATTTCCCGCGGGTCGTCAGAACTGGGAGCCTTGACCATCCATCTTTCGAACCCCGGATCCAACTGCTGGCCGTAGTCCAGCACACACGTGTTTTCGGCCCTGTTGAAGCCGATCATGATCTTTGGCCGTGCGCCCGCGGACCCGCCTTGCGCGCCCTGCAAGCTATCGATGTCAGCGATATCCATTTCCGTCTGCACCAACTCAACCTGATCGGCGAACCAGTCGAGGACGGCATCAGTCGGCTGTTTCTGATCGTCCGGCAAATCGGGGGCATATGTCAGCGCGCCCATTCCTGTCGTACCCACCGCCGAAAGACGGTCGATAGGAGTAAGCTGAGTGTAGTCGATGCCCGCTCGCTGGAGACGGCGGTCCAGCAATAGACGGCCCCAACCATCAGGTAGGCTGTCGTTGAATAGCCCATGGAGCCCGTCGAAGGGGTCGCGCGGCGCAGCAATCAAGCCGGTAGCGGCCTTCATATGGAATGGCGAAATCAAAAGGGGTGCCGTGAGAAACTCCGCCGAATACTCGAAGTAGGCCCTTCTTTCCTTGCCACTCCAGGCGAGGGTGCCGAGTTTCTTCTCGTTCCCTTCGAGATTCAGATAAACGCTCATCTGCTGGATTGGTTTGAACTTCATTTCCGGCGAACCCGCTGCTTAAGAGGACGATCGACGATATCAGCGATATTCTGCGGCGGCCGACTTGGAAACAAGTGATCAAACTCAGCCTCGGCCTCAAGGACGAAGGCAATTTTCACGAGACTCTCGAGCGAGATTTTCCCACTTTCCTCAAACAGCCTCAGCGATCCGTATGAGACATTCGATCTTGCCGCCAGTTCCCGCTGGGTCAGTCCGTGCTGGATTCTCCGGCGCTTCATTCTTTCCGCCAAGCCTCCGATAACTTCGGCTGGGGATAACAAGTTAAATGCTATCATAATAGCACATATCCCTAATTTATCGCGTTTAGCGCTAAAATAATAGCATTTAAAAATGATTGCAAGTCCGGTCGGAGGTTCGCTGTTTAAGATCTTATGGGGTTTTTCTTCCAGGGATCATCCTTGCATTTATGGAGGCGCGCTCCGGAATTGCAGGGTTATTTTCGGGTAAGGTGCTGAAGGTTGTGCAAATTCCGAAAGGCGGATGGTCACAGCAAACCGGTTAAGTTCCGCCACCTCATATCATGATGGGCGGCCTGGTAATGACCACGACTGGAAATGAGGCGCGCGGCGCCGCAGTGACAGACATTCACGTCTCCCAGCCCGCTGGGCTGCTGGAGATGATCGGCATTGGTGTTGCCGGAGGTGTTTCGAGCGGAAAATGGCGCTTCGAAGAAGCAAGCCCGCATCAGCGCGGTTTGCTATTGCTCGCGTGCAATAGCCAGCTTCATGACCGCCAACTCGCAGAGTTTGACGCACAGAACCGCTCCGATCTCCAGTCAGACCCTTCGGTGGGGTCATGACAGGAGCCGCGACGCAAGAACCGACAACCAGTCGAGGCCAACCTGCCGGCTCACAATTTCTTGCATGCAATGTTGGCCGTAAATCGAAATTCTGATTTACGATTTACGGCATCTTTATCGATCGATCCGATCTTGAAGCCGCTGCCTGCGATGATCTCGGCATTGAAGACAGGATCATCGACGGCGCGGATGACGAGAGCTATCCGGCCAATGCGAACGCGTTCGTGCATTCGCTGCCATCGGCGATGTCGGCAGTGCGGAACCTCCTGAAATCCCCTTTCGCCTAGGTCCTTCTCGGAGTTCCCCTCGCGAGGATCAACGATCTGTGAGAGCCGTCGTTCTCGAACGTCGAACTACGCCCGTTCTTCATCGTCGTTCAAGGGTGCAAGAAGCTCCAAAACCAGGTCCCGCAGCCAGCGGTGGGTCGGGTGATTGGTGTTGCGCCTGTGCCAGATCATGCAGATCTGAACCGGATTGATCCGCATGGGTGGCGTGTAGATCGCGAGGCCCAGACGGGGGGTCACCTTGCGCGCGAGTTGTTCCGGCAAGAGCGCGACGAGGTCGCTTCCCGCGACCGCGTTAACGACGCCGCCGAAGACCGGCAGGGTCATCACGACGCGCCGTTCCCGCCCGATCCGGGCAAGTGCCGCATCGCCCATGGCCTTGAGTTTGCCTTCGGGCGAGAACACCACATGGCCGAGATCGCAGAAGAGGTCGATCGGCACGGTCTCACCTTGCCGGACCTCCGCGCGCGCCAGCCGCGGATGTCCCGAACGCGCAATCATCACGAAGCGGGAGCGGAAGGCCGGCACATTGTCGGTCCAGGCCGGAAAATCGATCTTCGGCACGAAGGCGAGGTCGATGCCGTGCCTTTCGAGCGTCCCGACATAATTGTCAGGGACAAGGTCGACGAGTTGCACCTGGATTCTCGGCGCCAGTCGCGAGAGCGCGTTCGCAAGGGGCGGCATCAGCATTTCCGCGAAGAAGTCCGAGCCGGAGATCTTGAAGCTCTGCTCGGCTTTCGCCGGATCGAAGCTCTCAGGCCCGGCGAGGAGGGCCTCGACATCCTCCAGAATGCGACGGAGAGGGAATTCGAGATTTTTCGCATATTCAGTGGGTACGAGACGCTGCCCCTCGCGCACGAAGAGCGGATCGTTCAAGGCATGCCGAAGCCGGCCGAGCGCGGAGGAGACGGCCGGCTGCGAAAGGCCGATGCGTTCGCCGGCCTTCACGGTGGATTGCTCGTGCAACAGGGCATCGAGCACCCGCAGAAGATTGAGGTCGAAGCTCGATAAATTCATTCAACGAATTTATTCTATAATAACTATCGATTTCAATTATAGATTCCGATCTGGCACGCTTTCCCGCATTAATCACGGCGGCGGGAGGCTTCGATGGTTGCGCGTCCGGTACCCTATAGCGTCCAGTGGCTCGGTACGACCTACAGGATTTCCCTGACGGCGGAGCAGACGCGGGCGCGCGTCGGCATCTTCGAGAGCCTCGACCAGCCGGGCTATGGCCCTCCCCGCCACATCCATAATCGCGAGGACGAGACCTTTCACATCCAGTCCGGCGAAGTGGAGTTCTGGATGGATGGCCAAAGACGACTGGAAGGTCCGGGCAGCGTCGTCGTCGTTCCGCGCGGCACGGAGCACACGTTCCGGGTCGTCGGCGATCTGCCGGCACGAATGCTCACCATCATGACCCCCGGCGGCTTCGAAGGTTTCTTTGCCGAAGTGGCCGAACACAATTGCCGTATCCCCGAAGACATGGATCAGGTCACCGCGATCGGCACGCGTTTCGGCGTGACATTCACCGGGCCGCCGCTCGGCGTGGCCTGATCCCATCATCGCGAACAGGAGCAACGGACATGCGTGGCATCTCCTTCTGGTTTTTCATGACGGCGATCGTCTACGTGATGCTCGGAATGATCTGGGGCATCATCATGGCCGCGACCGGCGACCACACGCTGGCGGCAGCCCACGCCCACCTCAATCTCGTCGGCTGGGTGACGCTCGCCCTCTTCGGCATCTACTATCACCTCGTTCCCGCGGCCGGCGAACATCTACTGGCAAAGGTGCATTTCGCCGTGGCCACCGCCGGCGTGGTGTTGATCGTTCCGGGCATAGCCATGGCCCTTACGGGTGCAGGCGAATTGCTGGCCAAGGTCGGTTCGGTTCTCACCCTTGCATCGATGCTCCTGTTTGCCGTGGTGGTCTTCCGTAGCCGGAAGACGGCGGACGTGCCCGAAGGGAGGACAGTCGAACAAGGACTCGTGCAATCCGCCTGACGTGACGGGCAACGAGCTATCCTGTTGAACGATGGAGGGACAGATGGTTCTCCGACCGATAGGAGGTGCCGAAGGACAGGTTGAAGGCCGCGCCGATCGCGGTGGGCCGATCGGGCGCGTCGAGGATCGTGTTCCCGATCCCGACCGGTCGCAACGAGGGCTGCTCCTGCATGGCGGCGCGTTCGACATCGACCACTTCCTGGCCGATCCCGAGACCTATAGGGCGATCCACGAGATCGTTCGAGAAGGCCCGTCGGCCGGCGAGTTCAGGATGAAGGGTCCGGTATGGACGCTGATCCTCGATCACGATCAGACGGCGAATCTGCGGCAGGTTCTCATCGAAGGTGGAGGACCGCTCTTTGCCGCAGCCGGCGTCGCGGCTCCGGTAATTGCCGGCGCCCTCTTCGCCTCCATCGTCGACATCAACTTTGTGGATCGGCTCGGCGGCAAGAATGGCGTGAAGATCGATGGCGTCGTGAGCGAGCACAGACCATGACTGGCAAGGTTCTGAATGTCTGGTGGGAGGTCGCCTTGTCAGTCAATTCATGCGGGACAGGCATGGCGATATCGCCTTTGCCTATGCTCAGGCTTGACTTGATGACAGTGAGACACTCCCGCTTTCCGCTTCTCTGCCGAAGCGATCGGGCCGCTTTTCACGTCGAGAATGTCGACCCTTCTTCGGCGGCCTCCTGCCGAGGAAAGCCAGCAGCGTGAAGAAGAGCTCCCGGCCATGCGCGTATTTTGACCTGCTTGGGGCCGTCATTTTCAGGCGCCTCCGCTGGCAATCAATGTGTTTCGCGCGGTCTGGAAGACGTTTCGCAGTGGCTTGTGGTTCTCAAGCCCTTCGAGGGCATAGCTGTTGAGAAACTGGCGCCCGGCGAACAGTTTGCGGTCGACGGGGCTCACGTCTGCTTCGTCGCAGACCCCCTGCCAGTGCTCGGCGATGGTCGTGATCTGGCGTTCGATCAGGGCAGCGGCATCAGTTTCCTTTAGGTGATAATCCGGCGCGGCGGAAATCAATGTGGCGAGCGTGCTGGCGCGGCCCTCGCCCTTAATAAGCATTGCCTGCGTGGCTTCGTTGCCTGTGCGGCCTTGCGGACAGATGTCATAGGCGGGGGTGAGCGTGAGCATCTTGCCGTCCCAGAAGGCGGCATGGTTGCGGGCGTGGTCGTCGGTATTGCCGCACAGCACGTTGAAGCAGATCCGCCCATAGAGTTCCTTCAGCGTGTCCTTGGGGTTCGTGAAGCAGTGGCGGATGAGTTCGGCCAGGTCTTCGTATGAGGCATAGCGGGCCATCATTTCATCAAGGCCCAGCATGGTCAGGGCCGAGACCATGGCCTTGCGCGTCCAGCCGTTTTTTGTGTGCGTGCGGTCGAAGCGCTCGATCAGCAGCACATCCTTATGGGCGGTACGGGTCATCGACACGGGCGCGGCGTTGAGTCCGCAAGCAGCTGCAAGCTTCATCGCGATGAATTCGGCTTTCACGACGCTGTAGGTGTCGTTGGCGGCGGAGAATTTGGCGATGAACTTCTTCGTGTCGTCATCGATCAGCGCCTTGGGGCGCGCGCCGCCGATCGAGGTGCCGTGATTGAGGGCCTGGTCGAGCGCCGGAGTAAGAGGGACGCCCTTTTCGATGAGTTCGGCCCCTTCGAGGAGTTCATCGAGCGACGCCTGCGCGGCAAGGCGGGGTACATACTCCGTAGCGGATGCCTGGAAATCGAGTGCGCCGATGCGGTCGGAGCCCGACTGGAGCAGGAAGATCAGCTCGCTGATCTCCGGCACGCCAGCAGCGTCGGGCTTCTTGCCCGTCAGCCTGTTGATGATGACACGGCGGCCCCAGGCGTCCGGCGAGCCGTCGCGAATGCAGCTGGCCATGGTCAGGCCGTTGATGGGCGCAATGACGCCTTCCTGGAGGGGGAGCTCCGGCTCGTAGATGGGAATAGCGCTCTTACGGCGGCGGTAGCTGGCGCCGTAGGTAAAGAGCAGGCGCTCGCCATCCTGGTCGAGGCGGCCGGCCACCACCGGCTCCGTAGCCCCGGGCAGCCACATCCAGACAAAGGCTTCTGTCGCATCCGCCTTAGAAGTCATCATCGACCTCCTTTACATTGCGGCGAACGCTCTTAGGCAGCAGGGTCAGTTTTTCGTCGAGGCGCGCATTGTGCAGCTGGAGCGTGCGCTCGTCATAGTCGAACAGGCGCACGCCAACGATGGAGGCGACTTCGAAGACTATGCCGATCTCGGGACCCGGCGCGCCTTTTTCGATGCTGGAAAGGGTCGTGCGGCTAATGCCGGCGCGATCCGCCAGTTCCTGCGCGGTCAGGCCGCGCTCGGCGCGGCCGACGCGGATCAGCTTGCCGAGCATAGTGAGGGCTTGGCGGGTGACTCTTGAATAGCTTCTCTGGCGCGGCACAGAGACACCTGTTTTGTTCATTTAAGTGGACATGATGGCTTCTCACGTCCAGAATTTTGCACATCATGTCATGGCGCTTGAGGTGAAGTCAAGTCTTGTTCATTTGACTGGTCATAAATTGTCCTTATGGCCAGAATTTTGTACATAGAAGATAAGAGCCGGGCAGCGGCAATGCGATAAAGTCAAGGGGCGGGTTGGGCTGCTATGAAGGTTGGATCTACAGAGTTTTCTTTTGGCTACGCGTTCATGGAAAACCTGATCCGCGGTTCGGCAACGGCCCTCACAGGCGCGCCGGTCTTTCCCACCCTCGTGCAGGAGGCGATCCTGGACTATGACGGCCAGATCAGCTTCCCCGCGGTTCCGCTATTCTTTCAGTACAAGCTACCGGAGTTGGTGACCCGCGCCAGCGCCTCTAAGACGCCAATGGCCTGTGCCCTAGTCTCCTTCAAGCGCCAGGCGTCGCTTACGGCGCATGGTTGATCCTAGATGCGCTGCTGTCGCCGACCGGCGTGGGCACATCTCTCATCTTCAAACAACTCCTTGGGCGAGCTCGGGAAGTAATGAACCAGTCGTCGGGTCTGTTCGGCAGCTTCGTCGCTCGCGTCTATCTACTCATCTTCCGGAACCGGATCACACATCACGAACCGATCTTATGCCGACACGCTGTTTCGGCACCTTCACCCACGATCTGCATGATCTGGCTGCCTGGTTCAGATCCTGGCGCGTGACGAGCGTGGCGATGGAGTCGACCGGCGTTTTCCGGATACCGGCTTTCTAGATCCAAGGCGCTTGCCGAACGCGGAGGATATGTCCGTATCATATTGAATTATCGGTGTTATGGTCCAAGGATATTCGCGACCTCGATCTGAACCCGGCACAACGCGATCGGCGGCCTCGGAAATGGACTGCCGATGATCCAAACTGTCTCCCGCGATGGAACCAGATCGGAGTGGGCCGGCCAAAGCACCACCGACCTTCTACTCCTCGTAGCGGCCAAGGGTGGCGCCGGCTTCGAGATAGCTGCCAGTTCCGGCGACAATGCGGAAAGTGCCGCTGCGGGTCGCCGTCACCTGCGTTTCCATCTTCATCGCCTCCATCACGGCGAGCAGGTCACCCTTTTCCACCTTGTCGCCGTCGGCGATCTTCCAGGCCTGCAGTGTTCCGGCGATCGGCGCCGAGAGGACGGCCGGGTCCGCAGCCGGCGTGGCCCGAGGTGCGTTTGCGCCGGCGGGTGCTGCCGCAAAACCCTGGAAGAGCAGTGCCGGAAGGGCAAGCTCGTGCCGCCGGCCGTCAATCTCGACATGGGTGCGGACCAGCGCGGGCTCGGAGACCGGTTCCGGCCGCGCTTCCGCCTCCAGCCGGCCGGCGAATTCGCTCTCGATCCAGCGGGTATGGACCTTGAAGCCGTCCTCGCCGACAAAATCCTCCGCCTCGATCGCCGCGCGGTGGAAGGGAAGCACGGTCGACACGCCTTCGATCCGGAACTCGGCAAGCGCCCGGCGGGCGCGTTTGAGCGCCTCTTCCCGCGTCGCGCCGGTGACGATGAGCTTCGCCACGAGCGAATCGAAGACGCCGGGGATCGAGGAACCGGTCTCGACGCCGCTGTCGAGGCGAATGCCGGGACCGGACGGTGGCACGAAGGCGCCGATGCGACCGGGAGTCGGCAGGAAGCCGCGGCCGGGATCCTCGGCATTGATGCGGAATTCGATCGCGTGGCCGCGCGGCGCCGGCGTCTCGGTGACGCGAAGCGGCAGGCCCTCGGCGATGCGGAACTGCTCGACCACGAGGTCGAGGCCGGTCGTTTCCTCGGTCACCGGATGCTCTACCTGCAGGCGGGTGTTCACTTCCAGGAAAGAGATGGTGCCGTCGACACCGAGGAGGAATTCGACCGTGCCGGCGCCGGAATAGCCGGCCGCCGCACAGATCCTGCGCGACGCGTCGTGGATCGTCTCGCGCTGGGCGTCGGTCAGGAAAGGGGCCGGCGCCTCCTCGACGAGCTTCTGGTTGCGTCGCTGCAGCGAGCAGTCGCGGGTGCCGAGCACGACCACATTGCCGAGCCTGTCGGCGATCACCTGCGCCTCGACGTGCCGCGGGCGGTCGAGGAAACGCTCGAGGAAGCATTCGCCGCGGCCGAAGGCGGCGGTTGCCTCGCGGACGGCGGATTCATAGAGCTCGGGGATCTCTTCCATCTTCCAGGCGACCTTCATGCCGCGGCCGCCGCCACCATGGGCGGCCTTGATCGCGACCGGCAGGCCATGCGCTTCGGCAAAGGCGAACACTTCGGCCGAGGACGAGACGGGACCGTCGCTGCCGGCAACGAGCGGCGCGCCGACGCTGGTTGCGATCCGCCGCGCCTCGACCTTGTCGCCGAGCGCCTCGATCACCTGCGGGTCCGGCCCGATCCAGGTGAGGCCGGCCTCGATCACCGCGCTGGCGAACTCTGCACGCTCCGAGAGGAAACCGTAGCCCGGATGGACCGCATCGGCGCCGGAGCGGCGGGCGACCGCGATCAGCTTGTCGATGTCGAGATAGGTCTCCGCCGGCCGGATACCAGAAAGCCCGTAGGCCTCGTCGGCGAGCCGCACGAAGAGCGCGTCCATATCGGGATCGGCGTAGACGGCGACCGACTGCAGGCCGTAGTCGCGACAGGCGCGGATGATCCGCACGGCGATCTCGCCGCGGTTGGCGATCAGGACTTTTCTCATCGGGTGTCTCCTCACTGTCTTTCCGCGGCGTCTCGGCCGGCCGACGGCGTGATCTCGGCAAAGCGCGAGACCGGCCGGAATCTTATTTTCGCATTGGCCGGTATCTGTCCGGCGAGATCGAGATGGTATTCGGCAACTGCGCCGATCACCGGATAGCCGCCGGTCAGCGGATGGTCGGCGAGGAAGAGCACCGGCTGGCCGCTGTGCGGCACCTGGATCGCCCCGGTCGCCGTCCCCTCGCTCGGGAGTTCTGCACTGTCCCGGCGCTCGATCGGCTGGTCGCCCGAAAGCCGGATGCCGACTCGGCTCGACTGCGGCGTCACCGTCCAGAGCTGATCGGTGAGGCTCGCGAGACCGGCTTCGGTGAACCAGTCGGTACGTGGCCCGAGAACGACGTCGAGCGTCACCACATCGCCCGCCTTCGGTGCCGGGAAAGCCGGCGTCTCGGTGAGTGACACACTCGTCAGCCCCTCGCGCTCGTCGGCGAGCGCAAGCACTGCGCCAGCGCCGACAGGATCGGGCCCGACGACGGCAAGCGTATCGGTCGAGGCGCTGCCGAGCACCGGTTTCACGCCGAAGCCGCCGCGCACCGCGAGATAGCTGCGCATGCCGGCGGGCGGATGGCCGAGCGTCACGATATCCCCCGCCTCGAGCGCGATGGGCTGGTAGCCGGCGGCCTCGATTTCCCGCCCCGCCGCGTCGCGGACAAGGATCGGGCAAGGCGCACCCGCAAAGGCGATGGTCGCCCGGCCGGTAGCCTCGAAGGAGAACCCGCCGAGGGTGATTTCGAGGCAGGGCCAGTCGGGCGGATTGCCGACCGCGCGGTTCGCGGCTTTCAGCGCGCCCTGGTCGAGAGCGCCCGATGCCGAGACCCCCTGCCCCGTCTGCCCGAAACGTCCGAGATCCTGGAAAAGTGCGGGAATCGGCGCGGCGAGAACCTTGAACACAGGGGCGGCGGGTCCGCTCCCAGTCTCGTCTGGCGCCTTCTCCACGGTCGTCGTGGCCGATGTTACCGTTTCAGTCGAGCTCCGGCGCTTATCGAGGTCGAAGAAGCGCACCCGATAGCCGGGTTGGAAGAGTGCCGGAGGATCACGGGAAAGGTCCCACATCTTTTCGGGCGTCGTGCCGATGATCTGCCATCCGCCGGGGCTTGCCTGCGGATAGACGCCGGAAAAGGCGCCGGCGAGCGCGACAGAGCCGGCCGGAATGCGCGTGCGCGGGCTTTGCCGTCGCGGCACTTCGAGCGCCGGATCGCCGCCGACCAGATAGCCGAAGCCCGGCGCAAAGCCGCAGAAGGCGACCGTGAATTCGCTTTCTGTATGCCGGCGGATCACCTCCTCGACGGAGAGCCCGGTCAAAGCCGCGACCTCGTCCAGATCCTCACCGTCATACCGCACCGGGATTTCGACAAGGTGCTCGGAAGGCGCAGTGCGAACCGAAAGATCGCGACCCGAAATCGCCGCGGCGAGCGTGGCCGCGTTCAGCCGCTCCGGCCGGAACCGGATCATCAGCGTGCGTGCTGCCGGAACCAGGTCCTCGATGCCTGCAACCGGATCGGCCTGAAGCGAGGCAAAGAGGGCCAGCGTCTCGCCGAGATCGGCAAGCTCCACGAGGAGCGTCGTCAGGCTGACGGGCAGAAAGCGCATGCGGACCTCAGGCGTGATAGGCGGAATCGGGAATATCGGTGATGAACATGTGCCCCGGCGCGTGGGTGATGGCAAACGGTACGCCGGAGGCCATGACGGCTGCCTGCGGCGTCACCCCGCAGGCCCAAAACACCGGCACTTCGCCGGGCTCGATGCGCACCGGATCGCCGAAATCCGGTTTCGAGAGATCGTGGATGCCGATCAACTCCGGCGCACCGACATGCACCGGGGCACCATGAACGGCGGGAAAGCGGCCGGAGATCGTCGCGGCGTCCGCAACACGTGAGGCCGGGATCGGCCGCATCGAAACGACCATGTTGCCTCTGAGCCTGCCCGCCGGGCGACAGGGTTGGTTGGTCAGATACATCGGCACGTTGGACCCGTCGATGATGTGCCGGATCTCGATGCCCGCCTCGATCATTTGCGTTTCGAAGGTGAAACTGCAGCCGATCAGGAAGCTTACGAGGTCAGCGTGCTCGGCCCAGGCCGCCGTCGCATCCGGCGTCTCTTCGGCCAGCTTGCCGTCGCGCCAGACGCGGTAGAGCGGAATGTCGGTGCGCAGGTCGGCGCCGGGCGCGAGCACCGTCTCATGCGAACCGGGATCGGAAACGTCGAGGACCGGGCAGGCCTTCGGGTTGCGCTGCGCGTAGAGCAGGAAATCGAAGGCCCAGTCCCGCGGCAGCACGATCATGTTCGCCTGGGTGAAACCGGGTGCCACCCCGGACGTCGGCTCGACGGCCCCGGCACGATAGCGTTCGCGCGCGGCCCGGGCCGGGCCTGCATCGACGTGGCGGAGGTGTCCGGGAGCGATCATGCCCGCCTCCTCCCGTCAGTTCGCAAGGAAGGAACGGACACGGACGCCATCGGCTTCGAAGGCGCGGCGGATGTCCCGGGCAATGGCGACGGCGCCGGGGCTGTCCCCGTGAACGCAGATCGATTGCGCATCGATCTTGATCGTCGAGCCGTCGATCGCTTCCAGCGTTCCCTGGTAGGCGAGCCGCAGCATGCGCCGGGCGATCAGCTGCGGGTCGTGCAGCATGGCACCCGGCTCGCGGCGCGAGACGAGCTGACCGTCCGGCTGGTAGGCGCGATCGGCGAAGGCTTCCGCCACCACCTTGAGCCCCGCGGCGCGGGCGAGATCGAGGATCGGCGAGCCTGCAAGCCCCATCAGGACGAGCGAGGAATCGACCGCCTTGATGCCGTCGATCACCGCCTGCCCCTGCTTCGGGTCATGGGCGATGCGGTTATAAAGGGCGCCATGCGGCTTGACGTAACCGACCGTCGTTCCGGCTGCTGCGGCAAGTCCCTTGAGGGCGCCGATCTGGTAGATGACGTCCGCGGTGAGCTCGCCGCTCGTGACATCCATGTCGCGCCGGCCGAAGCCGACGCGATCGGGATAGGAGACATGAGCACCGATCGAAACACCCTTCGCGGCCGCCGCCTTGACGGTCTTCAGGATGCTGGCGGGGTCGCCGGCATGGAAGCCGCAGGCGACATTGGCGCTGGAGACGATGGCGAGCATCGCTTCGTCGTCGCCCATCTTCCATGCGCCGTAGCCTTCGCCGAGGTCGCTGTTGAGATCGATTGCGGTCATCGAGAATCCCCTTATGCGGTTGCCGTCAGAAGTGCGAAGATCGGGCCGATCGACTTGTAGCCCATGTACCAGGTGAGCGCACAGACCGCCGCACCGAGCACGAGCAACCAGCGCGGGTAGCGGTAACCGCCCATGAGGTCGGAACGGGCCCAGGCCGCATAGACGAAGATCGAAAGACCGATCGGCAGGATGAGCCCGTTGAGGCCTCCGACGAAGACCAGCATCTGCGCCGGCGGCGTGGTGATCACGACATAGAAGAAAAGCGAGACGGCGATGAAGACGACCGTTGCGAGATTGCGGGCACGCTCGCTGATGTCGGGCTTGAAGGCGGTGAGGAAGGAAACCGAGGTATAGGCCGCGCCGATTACGGAGGTAATGGCAGCGAACCACAGGACGGCGCCGAAGATGCGCAGACCGACATTGCCGGCCGCAGCCTCGAAGGCCTGTGCCGCAGGGTTGGCGCCCTTGCCGGAAATATCGATGACGATGCCGCTTGCGACGACGCCGAGGATCGCGAGGAAGAGCACGTAGCGCATGAGGCCGGTCACCGCGATGCCGGAGAGTGCGGCCCGGTTCACGGCGCCGAGATTCTCGACTCCGACCGTTCCTTTGTCGAGCAGACGATGCGCGCCGGAATAGGTGATGTAACCGCCGACCGTTCCGCCGACGATGGTGGTGATGGTCGCGAAATCGATCGTGGCCGGCAGGACGGTCTGGTAGAGCGCGTCACCGACCGGCGGCCCGGAGACGATAGCGACGTAGAGCGTCAAGACAATCATCATGACGCCGGCGACGATGATCAGCCGGTCGATGGCGACGCCTGCGCGTTTTGAGAGAAAAATGCCGATCGCGATCAGGGCGCTGATCGCCCCGCCCAGTTTCGGGTCGATGCCGAGCATGGCATTGAGGCCGAGTCCGGAGCCGCCGATATTGCCGATATTGAAGAAGAGACCGCCGACGATGACCAGCACAGCGAGAACGTAGCCGGTTCCCGGAATGGCGGCATTGGCGATGTCGGAAGCGCGCATGCGCGTCAGCGTCACGATGCGCCAGACGTTGAGCTGAACCACGAAGTCGATGATGATCGAGGCGAGGATCGCAAAGGCAAAGGCGGCGCCGAGCTTGGACGTGAAGGTGGCCGTCTGGGTGATGAAGCCGGGGCCGATGGCCGACGTCGCCATGAGGAAGATGGCGGCGGTGAGCGAAGCGCGACGCGACTTGGCCGACTGGCTGCCCGGAGTGGCGAGCGAAGCATCGGCCACAGGGCCGGCACTTTGGGATATCGAATGCTGTTCCATGAACCCTCTCCTTATGATTATGGCCCGCCTGAGCGCCGAGGCTGGCTGGTCTGCTGTATTCGACGGGGACAGCGTCGTCGCGTTTCACAATTCTGTCAAGATTGTTCAACAATTTTCTTTTCTGAATCCATCATTCTGCCATTCTGTTGAGCGTAGCGGTGTGGATATGTGCAGAAACTGCCTTCCTTCTGCGCATATTCGCCGCGACCGCCCCGCGGACCTTGCCTCCCCTCCCGCTTCGGGGATATTGCCCCATAGGGCTTCTCCCAGTCGCGGAAACCAGCAGAACCAAGGTGCGGGGCGCGCCCCGGGGACAAGCAGGGATCACCGGAGGAGCCGGAAGGGCACGGCGTTCGCGCTGAAAGGGGCTAATGACACATCACGATCCAGCACTGACCCTGGCACAGCGGCTCGCCGAACAGATCCGCGCGCGGCTGATCGCCGGCGAACTGAAGCCCGGCCAGCGACTCTCGGAAGCAGCGCTGAGCGACAATCTAGACGTCTCGCGCAATTCGCTTCGGGAAGCCTTCCGTCTCCTCACCAAGGAAGGTCTCCTGCGGCACGAGCCGAACCGCGGCGTCTTTGTCGCCACGCCGAGCATGGCCTCGATCATCGACATCTACCGCGTCCGCCGTCTGATCGAGTGCCGGGCGCTCGAACAGGCCTACCCGCAGCATCCGGCCGTCACGCGCATGCATGAGGCCGTGGAGGCCGCCCTGAAATGCCGCGAGGCGAAAGACTGGGTCGGCGTCGGCAGCGCCAACATGGCGTTTCATGCGGCAATCGTCGACCTTGCCGACAGCACGAGGCTCAACGCCTTCTATGGCCAGATCGCCGCCGAACTGCGCCTGAGCTTCGGCCTTCTCGAGGATCCGGAGTTCCTCCACGCGCCTTACGTCGACCTCAACGCGGCGATCCTGGAGCAGCTGAAAGCGGGCAAATCCGTTGAGGCGGCACGCGCGCTCGAAGCCTATCTCGAACGGTCCGAACGCACGGTGCTGGCAGCATTTGCAAGGCTCGGAGAGGTGGGGTAGGCCCGCACCTGGGCGCCTGATTTGGCGTCCTCGGCGCGAGAGTGGTGCAAACCACGGGATGGGTGAATAGCGATCTTGGGCGCGACAATCCGACTGTCGCGCACCGCATTCTCACATTGGAACTGAGAAAGCATCGCAGATGCCGGTATCGTCGAGCGAACGGCTTTCGATGGTTATCCACTGGGCGTTGAACGCGACTTGACGCCCGCCGGGCTGGCCCTCGTGCCGTTCCTCGATGCACTCGGGACCTGGTGGGCCGGGCGGGACCGCCGTCAGACCGCCGCGGTTCCGCAGCCATCGGGTTCGGCCGTAGCGAGATGGGGAACGGCAAGATACGTCGCCGCACGATGCTCAAGCGTGGTCGCCTCGACGGACAGCGCGATTATCTGAGAGGATCGCTGCGTCGCATCCCGTCTTGGTACATTGATGCACACCGTCTTCACGGTTTCGTAACAGCTTCGGCTGCTACATCCCAGTCTGGAAACCTCTACAACATCGGGCGCGAGGGGAGCACGCAAAACCGGCCTTTGATGTTGGTGGGGTACCTGGACCTGGCGCATTCATCGTTGCGTCGGCGATCAGGCATTTTCGACTCATCGGCAAATGCGCTAATGACAAGAGGCTTTGAGGATACGTCCGCTCACAAAATGTTGGTTGTGCATTCTTATTTGTGCCTGCCGGCTGGAAATGGCGAATTTTCCTATGCTATGGGAACGCAGTCTGCCTTCGGGCCGTCTTTGTCGGGAGACCTAGTTTGAGTGGCGGTTGTTTGTGCTGGCTTGGCAGGTTGCCAGGCTCTTCCCGGCGCAGGTCCTTTGGCAGCGGATATCAATGCCCAATCCGGTCGATCCATCGCCGAGTCGCACCGAGCCAATGCCGCGGTATTCGAAGTTGTCGACGTGGACGCACGCACGGCGAGGACCGTTGCGAACTTTTCCGTCGGCCTCCTCAAACGGCGTTTCGGCATCGGCGGCGGCGCGAAGAGCGCGGTGATCGGCGTAGGCGACCAGTTGCGCGTAACCATCTTCGAGGCAGGCTCCGACGGCCTCTTTTCGACGTCGGACTCCAAGCAGACGAACATCGACATCGTCGTCCAGCCGGACGGCAAAGCCGCCATCCCTTATGTTGGACAGGTGGTCTTTGCCGGTCGCACACTGGAGCAGGCTCGCCAGGCCGTCCTCAGTTCTCTGGTCAACAAAGCTGTTGAGCCTGACGTGATCGTAACGAGTGCCGGCACCGCATCTCGAAACGTGACGGTCTCCGGCGCTGTGGGCAAGCCCTCGATGGTACCGCTCGGGCTCTCCGGCGAAACGATCATGGAGGTGATCGCTAAGGCAGGCGGTCCAGCCACGCAGCCCTACGAATCTTATGTGACGCTTACACGCGGCAACAAGACCGGCACCGCCTTGCTCCAATCGATCATCGATAATCCATCGGAAAACATCTACGTACAGCCGAAGGACCAGATATTCGTCACTCAGGACCCGCGCACGTTCACTGCTCTCGGAGAAGTCTGGAAGAACGGACGTATTCCGTTCGGCGCCAACGACGTCAACCTCCTCGAGGCCATCGCGCTGGCTGGAGGCGGAAGCGACGAACGTATCGACGCGAAAGGCTATTTTGTCTTCCGTTACGAAGAGCCCGAGATTGTTTCGGACCTACTGGGTCCTGAACGGTTCCATGACCTTCTCTCGAAGGGCATGGCGCCGAACAAGGAAGGCAAATACCCGATCGTCTATCGTTTCGACATGTCGGTTGCCGACAGCCTCATCATCGGGCAGAATTTCCCGATCAAGAGCCGCGACGTCGTCTACGCATCCCGCCATCCGACCGTCGATTTCCAGAAGTTCATGAGGCTTGTGTCGACACCGGTTGCCACAGCGCGAACGGCTCAGCTCATAGCGAACCAGTGACGGCACACATCTTCCTCATTCCGGAGGCGGGTCGCAGCGGCATGGTGAGAGGTCTCAAAGACGTCATCCTTACGACCCGCTTCTCTGCTGCACAATGCCGTGACCGCCGATGGTCGTCGTACCCGCCAGACGATCGCAGTCTGCGGCGCGGGTGACGAGCACGCCGGGGAAATTTGCGTTCTAGTCTCTGTTCAGTTCTGCCTGCAAATTCCGGCGCATTGCGGCTGTCACGTCGCCAAGTGTGGCTATGACACGCTCCGCCAGCCGCGAGCGGCTGCTCTTGGCCGGGCGCCATACCGCGAGTGCATAGGGAACGCTGACGCCGAGGCGACGCAGCACGACGCCCTTGCCGATGTGGTTTTCGGCGGTCAGCGGATTGATGATCGAGACGCCAAGCCCGGCGGAAACCATGGAACAGACGCTGGCCGCCGTCGTGGTTTCGACGGCATAGCTGCGGGTAATCCCGGCCTCGAAGAAGATATCGTCCAGCTTTCGCCTATAGGGGTCGTCCTGGGAAAAATAGACGAAGGGTTCGTTGTTGAAATCCTCCGGCTGAAGGACCTTTTTTCCGGCGAAAGGGTGGCCGATCGGTAGCACGCAGACCAGTTCGCCAACCTCGATAACTTGGCTGATGACGCCCTGCTGCTCAAACCGTCCCTCGGTGACGCCGAGATCGAAGACGGTGGTCGACACCTCGTGCTGGAGGGAAAGCTCTTCCAGCGAGTGGAGGGAGAGATGCACGGCCGTACGGCTCTCTTGCAGCCGCTGAGCGACGCGGGGCATGACAGATTCGGCGAAGGCCGGAATTGTGGCGATACGGAAATTCGCGGCGCTGTAAGTGCGGATCGCGGAGGCCGCGCGGCTGATTTCGTCCATGCCGACGAAGGACCGGCGCACCACTTCATGCAACAGCAATGCCTGGTTGGTGGGGGTGAGTCGCTTGCCGAATCGCAGGAACAGATCGAAGCCGATCCGCTGCTCCATTTCGCGCAATTCGCGACTAATCGTCGGTTGCGAGGTCCCGAGTGCGGCGGCAGCGGCCGTGACGCTCTTGTTGACCATCACCGCGTTGAAAACCTCGATCTGACGCTGGTTGAGACGCATATACGGCCCCCTATTCAAAGCCTGGAGCGGGGGATTGCCCGCATCGGTCACGCCCCTCTGGGCATGACAAAAATCAATAAAAGCGGTTGTTCATATATCGAATCTGCATAAAACGGCTTTAGTATTTATTTCTCAAGCATGACAATATCTGAAATCACTCACACGTTCGACGGTCAGACAGGCCGACATTCGTGATGGGATGACACGACAACATGGCAATAACAAACCCCAGGAAGCTTAAGTCAAACCAGCAGGAGTGGTTTCACTATCGCACCGGTGAACTACATGTGGAAAACCTCTGTCTCAACGACATCGCAAGAGAGGTTCCCACGCCGTTCTACTGCTACTCGGCAGAGGCGATGCGCTGGGCTTATTCGATTCTTTCCGACGCATTGAGCCCCATCGGCGTTTCGATCTGTTTTGCGGTTAAGGCGAACAGCAATATCGCGGTGCTCCGGCTTCTGTCCGAATGCGGTTGCGGCATGGACATCGTTTCCGGCGGTGAACTGGAGCGGGCACTGACCGCAGGCGCGCCGGCCTCGCAAATCATCTTTTCCGGTGTCGGCAAGACTCGGGCCGAAATTGCCCGCGCCCTCGAGGCTGGCATCCACCAGATCAATGTCGAATCGGCTGCTGAAATCGAGGTTGTCGCGGAGGTCGCCCGGTCTCTCGGCCTTCGCGCCACGATCGCGCTACGCGTCAACCCGGATGTCGACGCCAAGACCCACGCCAAGATCACCACGGCGACAAGGGGCAGCAAGTTCGGCATCGCCATCGACGACATTCCCGAACTCTACGCCAGGGCCGCCGCACGGCCGGAGCTCAATGTGCAGGGGCTGGCCGTTCATATCGGCTCGCAAGTGCAGGATCTTGCTCCCTTCCGCCGCGCCTTCGCCGCCATGGCAGCGCTGGTGACGGCCTTGCGCGAAAAGGGCCTCGAGGTTCCGCGTCTCGATCTTGGCGGCGGCATCGGCATCGCCGTCGGTGACAATCCGGGGCCAGATATCGCCGAATATGCCGCGATCATCGCCGAGACCGTCGGAAATCTCGGCTGCCATCTAACCGTTGAGCCGGGCCGCTGGCTGGTCGGCCGTGCCGGTCTCCTGGTCACCGAACTGCTTTATCTCAAGGACGGCCAGGACGGTCCTATCGCCATCGTCGACGCGGGCATGAACGACCTCGTGCGCCCCGCGCTCTACGATGCCAAGCATCCTGCCCTGCCGTTCCATCAGGCGAAGAGCGCGGCCGCATCGCCTCGCTACCGGATCGTCGGGCCGATCTGCGAAAGCTCGGATGATTTCGGCGCCTATGAGGGGCTTGGCGAGCTGAAGGCAGGCACTCTCCTCGCTTTCGACTGTGCCGGTGCTTACGGCGCCTCGATGGCATCGACCTACAATTCGCGCGATCTCGTGGCCGAGATTCTGGTGGATGGCGATCACTTCCGCACCATCCGCCGCCGGCAGAGCATTCGCGAAATGCTGGAGCTGGAAGACGCCGGTGATTGGCAGAGCGGCTCTGCCCCGGCGCGGAAGGCTGCCGGCTGAACATCTTGCTCGGCCTGCCCCCCCTTGAAGGGGCGGGCCGTGAGCCGTTCCGCTACGGAACGGACGCAGAGCCGGGCGAGGGTCGCCCGCATCTGCGGATTGGGGAACTAACAAAGAAGAAGGAGAATCGAATGCTTGATAAACTCAGACTCTTGGTAACGACCGGCCTCCTCGGCCTGACATTGATGTCGCCGACACTCGCCGCCGATCACACGCTGCGGATCGCCTATACCGAAGATCCGAAGACGGCCGACGTCCAGAAGACCTCGGACGCCTACACGCTGCCGCTCAATATCTTCGACCGGCTCGTCGAGGCCGAAACCAGCGGCCCCGGCCAGTCGAAGCTCACGCCCGGCCTCGCCGAAAGCTGGGACATATCCGAAGATGGCAAGACCTATACCTTCCACCTGCGCAAGGGCGTCCTGTTCCACAGCGGCGAAGAGCTGAAGGCCGATGACGTCGTCTTCACCTTCGACCGCATGCTGGACCCGAAGACCAAGGCGCTCGGCACCGATATTCTCGATTTCGTCGATGGCGCAAGCGAGCGTCTGGACGGAACCGCAGCGACCGTCCGCGGTCTGCAGGCTGTCGACGATTACACTGTGAAGATCGTCCTCAAGGAGCCCTATGCCGCGTTCATCGCGCTGATGGCGAGCCCGCAGGCCTCGATCTTCAATCGCAAGTTCACCGAACCGCTCGGCGACCAGTTCGGCCTTTCGCCGGAGACCACCAACGGTACCGGTCCGTTCATTCTCACGGAATACAACCTGAACGACAGCCAGGTCATGGAAGCCAACGAGAACTACTACAAGGGCCGGTCGAAGCTGGACCGGATCGTTGTTCGCGTCGTGGCTGACGCCGAAACCCTGCGCATGCTGTTCGAATCCGACGAGCTTGACGTTTTCGACGTCGACTACGCCATGACGCAGCTGCCCTACTTCCTCGCCAGCGACAAGTGGAAGGATCAGATTCGCTCAGGCCCGCGCGTCGGCATCTACTACTACCACATCAACCAGGCACTGAAGCCCTTCGACGACGTGCGCGTCCGCAAGGCCTTCCAGATGGCGATCAACCGCAAGGAAATCCTCGAGAAGAACTTCTACGGCAAGGGCATGCTCGAAAACGGCGTCATTCCGCGCGGTGTGGTCTGCTACGCTTCGGCGACGCCGATCGAATACAACCCGGAAAAGGCCAAGCAGCTTCTCACCGAAGCCGGCTATCCGGACGGTGTCGACATCAACCTGACCCAGGTCAGCAGCTGGTCGTCGAAGTGGTCTGACATGAACCAGATCATCCAGGCTCAGATCAAGGCGTCCGGCTTCAACGCCCAGATCAAGATGATGGACGAGTCTGCCTATTTCGACGCCCGCAAGGCCGGCACCGTCGACAACTATACGCAGACCTGGTCGGCCGACTTCAATGACCCGGACAACTTCTTCTATACCTTCTTCTCCAAGAGCGGCACGGCCGTCCGCGGCTACAACAACAACGATCCGGAGGTTTTCGCAGCGCTCGACAAGGCGCGCACGATGACCAATCCCGAGGAGCGTTGCGCCCTCTACCAGAAGATGAACGAGAAGATCGTGCAGGAAGACGCGGCCTGGGTTCCGCTGTTCAGCCTTGATCACACCTACATCGTTCAGCCGCGCGTGAAGAACTTCACCGTTCCGTGGAACGGCTGGAGCGACATGAGCTACTACCAGATGGAAGTCGAGTAAGACCTGTTGCGCGGCGGGTCTCGTTCGGGACCCGCCGCGTCTCTATGCTCTCATCCATCCCTCCCGGTTCCTCAAGGCCCGTCCCGGTGCGGCCTTCGATCCGGCGAACGACCATGAAAGAAATCAACCGATGCTGATGTTTGCTACAATGCGCATCGCGGCCTCGATCCCTGTTCTGATCGGCATCACGGCGCTGCTGTTCGTCATGCTGAACGTCATTCCGGGCGATCCGATCGCGCTCCTGATGAAGGAGCACGCGAGCCCCGAGGTTATCGAGCGCGTGCGCGCCCAGATGCATCTCGACGATCCGCTCATCACCCGCTACTTCCGTTTCCTCGCGGGCGCGGTGCAGGGCGATCTCGGCATGTCGATCAAGCTGAACCGCAGCGTGACGACGCTGATCCTCAACGCCTTCCCCAACACCCTTTATCTCGCCGTCTGCGCGGCGATCGTCTCATGGGTGATCGGCATCCCGGTAGGGGTTCTCTCGGCCGTCAGGCGCGATTCCGCGCTCGACCATTTCTTCATGGGCTTCTCGCTGCTCGGCGTTTCCATGCCGATCTTCTGGTCGGCCCTCCTGATGCAGTACATCTTCGCGCTCAAGCTGAAGTGGCTGCCCGTCTCCGGTTTCTACGGCTTCGAATATGTCATCATGCCGGCCATCGTGCTCGGCTGGAGCTCGGCGGGCGTGATTGCGCGCCTGACCCGCTCGAGCCTTCTGGAAGTCATGCGGCACGACTATATCCGCACCGCCCGCGCCAAGGGCCTGCGCGAGATCAAGGTCATCATGCGCCACGCCTTGAAGAACTCGCTCATTCCGGTGGTGACGATCATGGCGATCCAGGTGGCGAGCCTGCTGTCCGGTGCGGTCATCACCGAGGCGATCTTCGGCATTCCCGGCGTCGGTCGCATCTCGGTCAACGCCATCCAGGCCCGCGACATGCCGCTCCTTCAAGGGTCGGTTCTGTTTGCAACCGCACTGGTCATTCTCGGCAATCTGGTGGCTGACATCCTCTATTCCGTGCTTGATCCCCGCATCCGTCACCAGATGAAGGGAGGCGTGAAATGACTGATATGACCGCAGCGCCGGAGGAAATGGTCGAGACTCTGGAGAGCGACAGCTTCCTGCGTGACACCATCCGGGTCTTCCGCAAGAACAAGATGGCGATGCTGGGTCTGATCCTCGTCAGCCTGCTTTTCTTCGTCGCCTTCTTCATCCCGATCATCAGCCCGCACGATCCCTACCGCGTGGCGCTCGACGAGCAGTTCCTGCCGCCATCGTCCACCTACTGGCTCGGTACCGACAATTTCGGCCGTGATCTCTTGACCCGCATTCTCTATGGCGCGCGCATCTCGCTTCTGGTCGGCATCGTGCCGAGCTTCATCTCGCTGATGATCGGGGCGGTGATGGGCATCATCAGCGGCTATTACGGCGGCAGGATCGATTTCATCATCATGCGGCTCGCCGACACGATGATCGCCTTTCCCTCGCTGCTGCTGGCCATGGTGGTGATGTACACGCTGGGTGCGAACCTCTTCAACATCTTCATCGCACTCAGCCTCGTCGGCTGGGCAGGGGTTGCGCGCGTGGTGCGCTCGCAGACGCTGGCGCTGAAGGAGAAGGAGTTCATCGAGGCTGCCCGCGCGGTCGGCACCACGCGCGCGAAGATCATGGTCCGCCATATCTTCCCGAACATCGTGCCGACGCTGATCGTGCTCTTCTCGCTCAGCATTCCCGAGGCAATCATGTGGGAATCGAGCCTCTCCTTCCTCGGCGTCGGCGTCCAGCCGCCGGAGGCGAGCTGGGGTCTCTTGGTGGCCAAGGGCAAGGAATACCTGTTCGCCTCGCCGCTCGTCGCCATCATGCCCGGCGTTGCGATCCTGATCACGGTGCTCGCATTCAATTTCATTGGCGACGGTCTGCGCGACGCGCTCGACCCCTACATGAAGGACTGAGGCCGTGACGATGACGGATCAAAACCAGTTGCTGAGCGTGCGCAATCTGCGCACCGATTTTAGCGGCCATCGCGGCGCCGTGCGGGTGGTGGACAATGTGTCCTTCGATGTCGGACGTGGCCGGATCGTCGGTCTCGTCGGAGAATCCGGCTCCGGCAAGAGCGTCACCTCGCTCTCGCTGATGGGCCTCGTGGCGTCGCCCTCGGGCCGGGTCAGTGCTGACAGCATCCTGTTCAACGGCAGCGATCTGACGAAGCTCACGCCCGACCAGCTGCGCCACAAACGCGGCCGCGACATGTCCATGGTCTTTCAGGAGCCGATGACCTCTCTCAACCCTGTGCGCACCATGGTGCAGCAGGTCGGCGAACCCCTGTCGATTCACACCAACCTCAGCCGGCGGGCCATTCAAGAAAAGGTGCTGCACATGTTCGAGACGGTGGGCATCCCCGAGCCCGCCGCGCGTCTCGACGCCTATCCGCATGAGCTTTCGGGCGGCCTCAGGCAGCGGGCGATGATCGCCATGGGTCTCATCTGCGAGCCCAAGCTGTTGATCGCCGACGAGCCGACGACGGCGCTCGACGTGACCACGCAGGCGCAGATCCTGCGGTTGATGGTGGCGCTGCGCGACCGGATCGGTACCGCGATCATCATGATCACCCACGATCTCGGCATCATCGCCGAGATGTGCGATGAGGTGAACGTGATGTATGCGGGCCAGATCGTCGAACAGGCCGATGTGTTCGACCTCTTCGACCGGCCGTCGCACCCCTATACCCGCGCCCTGCTCGCCTCGATCCCCAAGGCGACCGAGAAGCGTTGCGGCGACCGCATGAGCAGCATCAAGGGTGTGGTTCCCAATCTGGTCAAGCTCCCGCAAGGCTGTCGATTCCATCCCCGCTGCGGCGACGCCATGCCGATTTGCCGCGTGAAGTCGCCGGACCTCACCGATCTCGGGAGAGGCCACAAGGCCCGCTGCTGGCTCCACGACAAACAGGGAGCCGCGTCATGAGCGAAGTCCTCATTTCCACGGACAAGCTGACCAAGCATTACCGCCTGGGGGCCAGCTTCTTTGGTTCGAACGACAAGGTGATCCGGGCCGTGGATGACGTCAGCTTTGAGATCAACGAACGGGAGACCTTCGCGCTGGTGGGCGAATCCGGCTGCGGCAAGACCACGCTCGGTCGCGCCATGCTCCGGTTGGTCGAGCGCACATCGGGCAGCATCAACTATCGCGGCCAGGATCTGCATTCGCTCAATGAAGGCTCGATGCGGGCGCTGCGCAAGAAGCTGCAGATCGTCTTCCAGGATCCGTTCGCCTCGCTCAATCCCCGCATGCGGGTCAAAGACATTCTGGCCGAACCGCTGAGGGCCCATTCCTACGGAACCGAGGCCGAGATCGAGGAACGGTGCCGGGAACTGCTGGAAGTGGTTGGTTTGAGACCGCATCTCATGCGGCACTATCCGCATCAGTTCAGCGGCGGCCAGCGGCAACGCATCGGCATTGCCCGCGCGCTGGCCAACAATCCGGAATTCGTCGTCTGCGATGAGGCCGTCTCGGCGCTCGACGTGTCGATCCAGGCGCAGGTGCTGAACCTTCTGCGAGACCTGCAGGAACAGCTGAAGCTGACCTACCTGTTCATCACCCATGACTTGAGCGTGGTCCGGCAGTTTGCCGACCGCATCGGCGTGATGTTTCTCGGGAGGCTGGTGGAGGTGGGGACCACGGAGGAGATTTTCTCAAATCCACGTCATCCCTATACCATGTTCCTGATTTCGGCCGTGCCGCGCGCCGATCCGCATCAGCGCAACCGCGAGCGGCCGGTGCTGGTCGGCGACATTCCGAGCCCCGTCAACCTGCCGTCAGGCTGCCGTTTCCACACGCGTTGCCCCTATGCCAGGGATATCTGCCGGGTCCAGGATACGGCGCTGGTGGCTGCGAACGGTCGCGGCGTCGCCTGTCATTTCCCGCTGGGCGATTGACCCCCGGCGGCTCCGAAAAGTGAGGGAAGAAAAGTACGTGGATCTGATCGTGAAGAAGACCGGCGAGGCGCTTTGGGAAGCCCGTCATGGGGACCGGAGCTGGCGCTGCGCCGTCGGCCGCGGCGGCATTCGTTTGCAGAAAGCCGAGGGTGATGGCGTCAGTCCCGTCGGCTGCTGGCCCATCCGGCAAGTGTATTACCGCGCCGACCGGATGGAAAAGCCCGTGACCGCCTTGCCCCGCCAAGCGATCGACCGTCTCGACGGCTGGTGCGACGAGCCGTCCGATCCTCAGTACAACCGCAAGGTCCGGCTTCCCTATGCGGCAAGCCATGAGGAACTCTGGCGGGAAGACGAGCTCTACGACATCGTCGTGGTGCTCGGCCACAATGACGATCCAGTGGTGCCGGGCGCCGGCAGCGCAATCTTCCTGCATCTTGCCCGCCCCAATTATTCCCCGACGGCCGGATGTGCAGCGCTTTCCCGCGAAGACCTTCTGGAATTTCTGGCCCGGGCCGATCCTTCCGTCCGCCTTTGCTTCAGCGACGCGGCCTGATCCCGCGTCGCATTTACTCTCCGCTGCCCTTCCTTGACAGATGATCCGGAACCCGCGTCATGGCGATGATCGATAGTGCCGCGCTCGAAAGGGCGCTGAACCTCCTTCCCTCCCGCTGCAAGGGTCCCGGAGGCGTGGCGGGCGTGGTGAAGGATGGCCAGATCGTCGCGCGGCGCGCATGGGGTTTTGCAGACACCTATCGCCGGCTGCCGATGACGGCGCAGACACGCCTGCCGATCTGCTCGATCTCCAAGCACTTCACCTGTGCACTGCTGCTTGACCTGTTTGACGACCCCTCCGTGCTCGACGCGCAGGTCGCGGATTTCCTGCCGGCCTATCGCGACCCGCTGCCGACGGTGGAGCAGCTTTGCCACAACCAGTCGGGCCTGCGCGACTATTGGGCGCTGACCGTCCTGCAGGGCGCACGGCCGGAGACGCGTTTTCGCCGGGAGGATGCGCTGCCGCTGATCGCCCGGTCGAAGACCGCGCATTTCAGGGCTGGCACGCTCTATTCCTACAACAACGCCAATTTCCGCATCCTGGCGGAACTGATCGAACGGAGAACCGGCCGCGACTTCGGCGCGCTTCTATCGGAGCGGCTGTTTGCACCGGCCGGCATGAAGACGGCGGTTCTTTCGCCGGATGCGCGCCATCCGCTCGATGGCGTCGTCGGTTATGAGGGCAATGACGAGATCGGCTTCCTGCCGGCCGACAACGGCGTCTATTGGTTCGGCGATGCCGGCATCTCGGCTGCGCTGGACGACATGCTGGCCTGGGAAGTCCATATCGACGCGACGCGCAACGATCCTCAAAGCCTCTATAATCGCCTGACGGCGCCCGTGACCTATGCCGATGGTTCTCCTGCGGAATACGGCTACGGCCTGCGCCGCGACAGCTGGTCGGGCGTGAAGTTTACCGCTCACGGCGGCGGCCTTCGCGGCTTCAGTTCCTACCGGCTGCATGCCGCCGAGGAACGGCTTTCGATGGTGGTGATGTTCAACCACGACACCGCCACCTTCACCTCCGCGATTTCGCTGATGGAAGCGGCCCTCGGCATGACGTCCCGTGCGAATGAGACGGTGAGGCCGGAAGGTTGGGACGGGCTGTGGCTGGATGATGCGCGCGGGCTGATCCTGCGCACCGTTCAGGACGCGACCGGCGTCAAGCTCTACTACAGCCCGTCGCCGTCGCGCCTCACGGTCGGCACCGATGGTATCGCCCGCGGCCAGGGATTGCGGCTGGAAAGGGATGGCCAGGCGCTTGCCATGCACCGCAGCCACGAGAACCTGGATGTGAGAGCACACCCGCTGGCCCGTATCGACTATGCCGACGGCCGCGAAATCGCCGGCCACTATCACTCCGAAGAACTGGATGCGGACCTTGAGATCGAGGTCAGGGACGGAGCGGCGCATGCCCTCTTCAGGGGCTTGCTCGGAACGGGTCCAATGGAACGGATGTATCCGCTCGCCCAGGACATCTGGATCGTCACCACCCGCCGCTCCATCGACGCCTCCCCGCCCGGAGACTGGACGGTCAAGGTTCGCCGGACGGCAGAGGGAACAGTCGCCGGCCTCACTATTGGCTGCTGGCTGGCGCGCGTCATCGACTATTGCCGCGTCAGATAGATCGGAGTAAATTTCGCTAGGTGGTCTTCCACAAAATTGGCCTTGAACAACCCGATCCCGCCGGAGAACACTGGTGCTCTCACCGCTGCCCTGCTACACCATCTCCTGGGACACGATCCCATTTGCTCTCCATGGGGTGTTCGACGAGAGAGCCTGAGGGCCTTCGTCACCTGCTCGCCTTTAGAACTGTCTGATCGCCGGAGATCAACAACAGCCCTCCTTCCTCGTTGAGGTCAAAACGCTGTACCGAGATGAGCGCCTCGAGAAACTCACGCTCAACTTTCATCACGGCTGTATCACACGCCATCCTTGTCGTCATTGGAGGGCCGATCTCCAGTCCACCTTCACCATTGATCGAGATCGAACCTGTAAATCGATTGCAGCCTGTTGAGCCCGAAATCTGTCCCCTGTTGTCAATGGAAATGTTCGGCGCAGAAGCGCTAGCTGTCGGCTGACCTTTGATTTCGTCGACCACCCAGTTGCCAACCAGGAGATCTAGAGAATCGCCACCACAGCCTGCGAAGGTGCCCGTCACCGACTTCATTTCTACGGTCTGCGGGAAGAGACGTCCGCTCATGTCATCTCGACACATCTTATCCTGAATAACAAAACCAATTCCGAACTGCGCGATGTTGTAGTGATACGCACTGTCGACGATCCCAGGCGGAGGTAGGCTGAGGTCGAGGCGGTCTTCGCCATAGTTCAGTTCCAGCGATAGGCGCGCCTGCTCGATCACAGCGCGCCAGCCGGGTTCGTTGCCCTGCGCCGACCAGCGGTTTTCATCAGGGGCGGATATCTCGGCACATTCAGGAAGCTCCTTGCCTTCAATGGTCGCCAGACCTCCTCCATTTTTGCTCCAGAATATCGTTTCTCCGGTTTCATCTGCGTACTTCGCGCCATCGGCCGAGATCGCAGCTTTCAGTTCAAATATCCGGCCATCCGTTTCCACTTTGGCATTACCATCGCGAAAGCTAACGCGGAGCCGGCTGTCGCCGCACAGAAACGTAGTCTGCAGTTCGGATGGTTCGAACTCGCTCAGCAGGACCTGGCCAAGAGGTACGTCTTCGCTTCCTGCGGCGATTACAATTGGCTCGCTGACCCACTGAATCCTGTTAGCGAGCTTAATCGTGGCGCGGAGTTCGCCGCCTACTCCGGCGGGAATTTCGAGATCGAAGTTCCAAGGGCCCTGCTGTCCGAGAGCCACTTCTGTTGTCACTCCGAGACTTGTCCCCTGGAATCCAGTGGCCTCAACCACGAGCTCGGATCGAGAAGGCAGAGCAATGCTTTCACGAAGGTAAACTGAACCAGTTATTTCGCGCAGTTCTTGTGCAGTGGTAACGCTTGGGGCCAGAGCAAGAATAAACGCGGGCAGAACGTTGCGTGACATAAACAATCCTTTGCTTATAGAGCGTTTCGGCTGAAAAGGGGCTGAGTAAAGTCGGCATGTCCGGATTCGGTCGGATTATCCTACGTTTCGATCGAGAAGCATGGTTTGCACTGTTGTCGCCGACGATTACTATGAGCGACGGCTGCTACCTTACGCAAGCGATATGGCGCGCCGGGAGTAATTGCTAACCGTTCTCTTCATGCCACCACGGCCTAGCCTCGTTTTATGCGAGACAACAGTCGACATGGACTATTTCGGCAAGATCCGTGCGGCAAGTTCGCTCCAGTACGCGACCCCATGGCCAATGGCATCATCGTCGAAGTCGTATCCGGGGTTGTGAAGAGCAGCGGAGTCTCCGTTACCGAGAAGAACATAGGCACCCGGTACCCGCCGCAGGATGAAGGCGAAATCTTCGGAGCCCATAACTGGCTTCAGATCGTCTCTCACCTTGTCGGCACCGGCCACTGCGCGCATCGCGTCGAGCGCGATCTCGGTCTCCGTCGGGTGATTGATTGTTGGCGGATAGGGCGTGAGGGGCGGTCTCGAGACTGTCACTTTAACGCCTAGCGCTTCGCCGGTCTTCTCGCAAATCCGCCAAAGCTCTTCTTCGATCGTGACAGCAACTTTCTCCGAGAAGCACCGGAAGCCACACTTCAACTCCACCTTGTCGGGAATGACGTTGAACGCGTCCCCACCATTGATCGCAGTGATGGAAACTACAGCTTGCTCGAATGGATTCACCACGCGACTGACGATCGTCTGTACGGAACTGATGATGTGGCCGGCAGCCACGATCGGGTCGCGCGTCGTGTGCGGCTGCGCAGCATGTCCGCCCTCGCCCTGAACGGTGATGAAGACGCCATCGGCCGACGCCATCGCCGGGCCGCGCATGACACCGAATTCACCGACCGGCATCCCCGGCCAGTTATGGAGCGCGTAAGCACCCTTGACCGGGAAACGCTCGAGCATGCCGTCATCGATCATGGCTTGCGCGCCCGCCTGACCTTCCTCCGCCGGCTGGAAACAGAAAATGAGCGTCCCATCGAATGTTCGTGTGTGAGCGAGATGCCGCGCCGCGCCCAATAGCATGACGGTGTGCCCGTCATGGCCACAAGCATGCATTCGTCCCGGAGCAGTTGAAGAATACGCCACGCCCGAGGCTTCCTCGATCGGAAGAGCGTCCATGTCCGCCCTGAACAGGACGCGCTTCTCCTTCGAAGCTGCCGGCCCGCTGGAGCCATGCAATACGCCGAGAATACCGGTCTTGCCGATCCCCTCGATCACCTCGTCGAAGCCGAACGAGCGAAGGCGCTCGGCCACAAGCCCTGCGGTGCGCGGCAGATCGTACATCAGCTCGGGATGGCGGTGAAAATCTTGTCGCCACTCGATCAGGTCAGGAAGCATCGCGGCGATCGAGTTCTTCAACGAGGTGCGCATTTCATCCAGTTCCTATGTCAGTTGCAGCCTTGCCCTGCCTGGGTGGCGGAGCAGCATTGTTTGCCAATGGGCCTCCGGCGCGAAGCGGAGTGCCAAATGACAGTGCCGATTGTCGGTGGGAGGCAACCCTCCGATCGATGCCCACGGTCACGTGCGCGCGAAGTCCGGAAGCGGATATCCTGACGGATGCGCCCCGATCGGAAACCATTCCTGGCCCGGTATCGCCGCCAGGAGCTCATCGACATACGGATGCCGGCTGGTCGCCATGACCTCCGCCGGTGTACCCTTAGCCACGGTTTTCCCATGCCGCATCACGACGATGTTGTCGCATATCCCGGCAGCGACCCTGAGGTCGTGCGTTATGAAAAGGATCGCCAGACCGCGCTTCTTCTTCAGGTCGTCGAACAGATCCAGAATCTCCCGCTGCATCGAAACATCCAGCGCGGACAAAGCCTCGTCGGCGATCAATACTTCTGGGTTGGCGGCGAGGGCGCGGGCGATGCAGACGCGTTGGCGCTGGCCTCCCGAAAGCTCGTGGGGAAACCGGTCGAGAAACTTGCGGTCGAGCTTCACGTCATCGAGAAGAGAAAGAGCCCTATCCGTTTCGGCACCTCGCGCGGCACCGTTCACACGGGCGACATCCATGAGCGTCCGACCGACCGTGTGGCGCGGATTGAGCGCCGCCGTCGGGTCCTGAAACACCATCTGCATGCAATGTCGATGCCGGCGCTTCAGGAATTGCGGAAGCGGCACGATATCTGTCCCGTGGACGGCGATCACACCGGCATCGGGCTCCTCCATACCGACCAGGCACTTCGCGAAGGTCGATTTTCCCGACCCGCTTTCGCCGACGATACCAAGCGTCTCCCCGGCTGCCAGATCGATCGCTACATCGTCGAGCGCAGTGAAACGCCCTTTGAACGTCTTGCGCAGAGATCGCGCGGACACGATCGGTACGGCTTTCAGCCCACCGAACCGCGGCCTCCACTCCGGAACCGCGCCGATGAGCGTCCTCGTGTAGTCGTTGCGGGGATTCTTGAGCACATCCCCGAGCCCGCCCTGTTCGACAATACGCCCATGACGCAGGACCACCACATCATCGGCAATTTCGGCGACGACACCGAAATCATGGGTGATGAAGAGGACCGCCGTTGCGAAACTCCTCTGCAATTCTTCGACCAAGTGAAGGATTTGCGCTTGCGTCGTAACGTCGAGCGCGGTCGTCGGCTCGTCTGCGATCAGGAGATCAGGATTAAGCGCCATTGCCATTGAGATCATGATGCGCTGGCGCTGGCCTCCCGAGAGTTCGAAGGGGTAGGAATCGAGGATCCGGCGGGGGTCCGGCAGATGCGCCATGTCGAGTAGCTCGCGCATGCGCAGGTCGCGTCCTCCCGGCGGCTCGACGCGATGGGCAGAGAACACCTCGTCGAACTGCGTCCGGATCTTTCTAACCGGATTGAGCGCGGACATCGGATCCTGGAAGATCATGCTGATCCGCTTCCCGCGCAGGTCGCGCATCGTGGTCTTGGACTGACCACGTAGGCTATCGCCCCGGAATCTGATATCACCGCCGGTGATCGCCAGTTGCGTACTCGGAAGGAGACCGAGCACCGCATTGGCGATGATCGATTTGCCGGAGCCACTCTCACCCACGATGCAGACCGTCTTCCCCTCCTCCACCGAGAAGCTGACATTTTCGACAATGGGCGTCTCTTGCCTTAGGCTCACGAAGAGTTCGCGAACGTCAAGAACGGGACCAGGCATCATTTGGATTCCCTCCGCTCGAAATACGGATCCTGGCTGTCGCCAATCGCATCGCCCAGAATAGTGATCGAGACGATCGTCGACATGATCGCAAGTCCAGGCAGGAAGGTGAGCCACCAGCTCTGCGACATGACACCACGCCCGGCGCTGATCAGGTATCCCCAACTGACGACCTTCGGGTCCCCGAGACCTACGAAGCTCAGCGCGCTTTCGAACAGTATTGCCATCGACACCATCAGAGCTGCCATGACGGTGAGCGGAGACAGGATGTTGGGGAATATCTGAGACCACGCGACGCGGAGGCTTGACTGACCGGAGAGCATGGCCGCCTGAACGAACTCCCGTTTGCGCATCGAGAGAAACTCGGCACGCGTCAGCCGAGCGACGGGCGGCCAACTGACGACGCTGATCGCAATCATGATGGAGACGGTTGACGGCGCATAGATGGCAACCAGCAGGATTGCGAGTGCAAAGCTGGGCACGGTCTGAAACATTTCCGTGCTGCGCATCAGCGCGCTGTCGACGCGGCCGCCGACGAAACCGGCAACAGCCCCGATGCTGGTGCCGACGACGATTGCCACGCAAGTCGAAACGAGGCCAATCGCCAGTGACGTCCTCGCCCCGAACATGAGCGATGCCATCAGATCTCGCCCGAGCGCGTCGGTTCCGAGCGGGTGCGTTATGTCCGTGAATGGTGCAAGCAGGGGACGCGCGACCATGCGCCACGGTCCGTCGGGAAAAACGGCCGGCGCCGACAGCGCCGCCAGAGCGATTGCACCCAAAATCGCGAGCGCAAGCACGGCGTCGAGCCGCGAAAGCAGTGATTTCCAGATCGGCATCGGCTCTGTCCTCAAGCGGTGCGGGTTCGCGGGTCGACGAACCGGTAAAGGAGATCGACCAGAAGATTGGCCAAGATCACGATTATCGAGGTGGCGATGAAGATCCCGATCACGACATTGTAGTCCCGTGAACCCAATGCGTCGTACATCAGACGGCCGATGCCGGGCCACGCAAAAACGGTCTCGGTCAGGATCGTTCCAGCCACAAGCTGCCCGGCCTGAACGCCCGCCATCGTCGTAATCGGCAGCAATGAGGTGCGCAGCACATGACTAAACCAGATTCTTGCCGGCGCCATGCCCTTGGCATGCGCCGCCTTGACGAAGAGGGCATTGGCAGTCTCGATCATCGATGCCCGCACGAGGCGCGCATAGATCGCCATGGTGAACAGCGCCGACGCCATGGCCGGCATGGCGAGGTGGTGCAGATAGTCGAGTATTGCGTCAATCCCGGTATAGCCCGCCCCGATCGTCTCGGTGCCATGCGACGGGAACCATCCCAGCCTGCCTGAAAAAAGGAGGATAGCCATGAGGGCGACCCAGTAATAGGGCGAGGAAAAGAACAGGACGGAGCCGAGGCTGATCAACCGGTCGGTCCACCGGCCGCGGTAGATGGCGGCGACAAAACCCGCCGCTGTGCCCATCACCAGCGCAAGGATAAATGCCGCCCCCGCCAGGATGAGCGTATTGGGAAGGCGTTCGACGATCATGTCGAATACGGGCCGGCCCTCGCGATAGGACTTGCCCAAGTCGAGGCTCGCGACGTCCCTCAGATAATAGCCGAGCTGAACAGGCAACGGCTGATCAAGGCCCATCTGCGCACGCAGGTATTCGATGTACTCAGGATCACCCGACGCTGCCTCGCCGGCGATGAAAGCCGCTGGATCACCCGGCGCCGCCCTGACGAGTAGGAACGTTCCGGTGATCACGACCAGAATCACGACAATGCGCTTGGCGAATTCGGACAGGACGGTCTTGAGCATGGCGTCAACTCCGTGCGCAATCCTGCCGGCCGGCTGACGTGCCGGTCGGCCGAATTGGCACCTATTTTTCGATCCAAACGTTTTCGAAGCTGTCGCTGAGACCGAGTGCCGTCGTGATCAGGTCCCTGACTTTCGCACGGTATAGCGTGGGGAACTGGAGTTCCGCCGTCCAACCCTGGACGGCATCGTCGGCGATGATCTTCTGAGCCTGGGCGTAGAGTGCGGCGCGATCGCCGGCATCACCCACGGCATCGGCCTTCGCAAGCAACTCATCCAGTCGGGGGTTGGAATAGCGGCCAACATTGTTCCACGGCGAACCGATAACGTCGTTGCGCGAGTAGAAGTTTCGCGTCACACCGACTGCAGGGTCACCATACTGGTAGAGGTAGATATTGCCGAGGTCGTAATTGCGCTCGCCGAGCTTTTTCAGATAGCCGCCCACGTCATTGGTGTCGATTTCGACATTGAGGCCGATTTCCTTCCAGGCCTGCACTTCATATTCCGCAAGGCGCGCCCAGGCGGATCCGACTGGTGCGGTGCTGAGCTTCAGCAGTTCGCCCATGTAGGTCGAAGCGGCAACGAGGGCTTTCGCTTTCTCGACGTCGAATTCGTAGGCGTTGACGGACGGGTCGAAGAAAAGCGTCCTCGAATCGAATGCACCGCGTGGCGGCGTCGCAAGGCCGGCGAAAACCACGTCGCGGATGAAGTTCTTGTCCAACCCATAGTTCAACGCCTGACGCAATTTGACATCGTCGAGAGGCGCCTTTTGCGTGTTGATCCACAAGAAGGCGTGCGGAGCCAGCATCTCCCAGCCCTTTGTGGTCGATTTGACACCATCCAGGCTTGCGAGCCGCGAAACGTCGAACCCTTCGAGATTGGAGGCCGAGACGACATCCACGCTGCCTTCCTCAAATGCGACCGCGCAGCCTTGTGCATCGGGAATAATCACGAAGTAGAGGTCGTCGAGATAGGGTTTTGTTCCGTCTCGGTATTCGTTGAAGCGGGCCAGATGGATGAAGCTGCCCTTCTTCCATTCCTTGATGTAGAACGCCCCCGTTCCGATCGGGGTGGAATTGGCCGGATTTTCCCGGAAATTTCCGCCCGTATAAAGGTGAGCAGGTATGATCGGCAGGCTGCCGTAGTTCAGCATGTAGATGAAGGATGGGATGCTCTCCTTGAGCGTAAACCGCACTTGGTGTTCCGAAGTCGCCTCGACCTTCTTCACCTTGTCAGCGACCAGTTTCAGGCGATCATTCTCCACCGAGAACACCTGGTACGAGGCCACGACGTCAGCGGCCGTGAACGGTTTGCCGTCATGCCATTTGGCGTTTTCCACGAGGTCGAAGGTCCAGATCAGCCCGTCGTCGGACTTCTCCCAGGAACTCGCAAGCCAGGGCTGCGGCCTCAGCTCGAAATCGAACTTGACGAGCGCCTCATAGATCTTGCTGGAAACAATGCTGGCGGAGCCAAGGCCGGACAGACCGGCCACGGCCATCGGCGGTTCGGGAAAAAGCGCGACTTTCAGCGCACCGCCTCTTTCCTGTGCTGCAAGCGGCGCGGCAACTGCCAAGACCACTGCGACGGTAATGGCAACCAATGATCCGAGTTTCATTTGTCTTCTCTTCCAACGGTTTGTCTTCTGGCTCCCACTCCGAGAGCCCGATGGTTCAATCAATTGGCTCTTGCCTACCGGTCTGCGCGAAACGGCGCCGGATCGAGAAATCGGTTGATGACATTCGCCGTCATCCGGACGACGTCGTTGCGGCCAGCCGGGTCACCGCCATCGAGCAATGCGCCAACCCAGGTCATGGATCCGACGGAAAAGACCGCGCCGGATCGGCCGGCAAACCTGATCGCGATGTCCGACCGCGCTTTCGGATCGGTAAAGGGAAGTACGGTCGACAGCATTTCTTCCTTGGTACGAAGCATAGACTGAGGATGGCCCAAACTGCTCGCGATGAGGTGAACATCTGCGTCGGGTGCAAGGCGGCGCTCCACCCGGTCGACCTCCTGTCCGGCCGCACCGTTGCCGAGCCAACCGTGATGTCCGAACGTGTCGCCCACTCCGTCGAGTGCAAAGGCGGCCGGCCCGGAACGGGCATCCGGATTGACCTTGTAATACCCGCTCTCGTCGAACCCTTGCGCGGCAAAGCCTACTCCGGCCAGCCGGTTCGGCGGCCGGCCAAGTCGCCTCCAGAGCCCGCCATAGCCTCCGTCCATCATATGGTGGCCCTCGCCCGGCTCGGCGATCCATGCACGGGTGCCGTCTTCGGTGCGGCGCACCTCGATCTGGCCGGGGACACGGTCCGAAACGCTCACACGCCAGTAAAAGCCGTTGCCGCCGAGATAGAGCAAGCGGCCACCGCCGTCACAATAGGCGTCGAGCGCATTCAGCATTTCCGCTGAATAGTACTCGGGGTGGTTCCCGGTGACGACAACCCGATGTCCGGCCAGGGCGTCGGTCCCTTCGCGATGCAGGTCTTCGTCAGTAAGCACGTCGACCTGGCCGAACTGCTGCCTGAGCCAAGTAAGCAGCCATGTGTCAGGGACGATCCCCCACGGCAAGCTTGCAAAGCGCATTGACAGTACAGGCCGCAGGCGAGAGGACAGCATGACGGGCGAACCGTCCTTATGCCGGTCGTAATGCGACCTCCCAAACCCCGAATGTCCATCGACAGGGGATTCGTCGGGATAGAAGGTGATCCCGTGGTTCGGTCCCCGCATCGCCGTCGGCGCATTGCCGTAGGACAGATAGGTGAACGTGGGAAGGAGGAGAGCGACTGGCGCCCTGGAAGCCCGACGCGCGCGAACCACGAAGGGAACCACGTCCGACCCGTTCTCGGTCTCGAGCGAGATACCATAGAGCCCGGAGGCACAACCCTGAGGGATCTCCAGCGCCAACGCGTCCGGCCACCCGCAATCGGCGAGGTCGTCGGAATGGAAGTGAACCGCGTTGTAGTGCCCCGGCCGCTGACGCCAGTCAAAGACGCTGCCATCCCAAAATGGGCCCGTGATCGCACGGGTCGGCGTGTTGACCAGGACGGCGTCACAGCGCGCAGGCCCGACGTCGACGACGCGGTCACTTTCCGGGAACTGCGAGAAGTCCCATCGCGAATGGATCGTCGCCGCGCCATGAGCACGTGTCAAACGCCGCCACCCCTCCGGGCCGTTGGCCAGTGCCGATGCGATATCCCGGGCGTTCGCGGACGCGAGCACTGGGTCGGCGACACGCCCGTCAACGACCTCGCACGGCAGACTGCCGGAGATGCGCGCGCCCAGCGACAGGGAATGTGCCGTTTCCAGCCCTTCAACCTGACGTTCTGCACTGGTCATGCTGACATTCCCGAAAAGCGGGGCAATTGCCAGAACGACCCCTCCTGCCGGCTGTGCGAGCGTGACGGCAATTGCCGTCCAGCGACCGCGTTCAAGCGCAGACCCACCGCGCAACAGTGCCGCGTCCGTCGCATCGACGACGGCGACATGTCCGTCCTCCTCGACGCTCACGCCGCCGAGATCGGCTCCATCCGCGTCATAGAACCGCGCAATTGTCTGCCGCCGCCCCATGAGGGTCGGCATGAACAGGAGGCCGAATGTCTTGGTCGCGGAAACGCGCATGGCCTCCGCCACCGGAGCCGTCGCATAGGACCCGAGTGGCGCCTTGTGATGCTTCCCCGCCAAGACCGTGCCTTCAAAACCTTCGGCATTCCCGAGGCTCACCTTCGGCCCGGCCTCGGACGACCAGAAGGCGCCTTCGATCCTGCGGACGCCGAGACGCACCTGCTTGGCGGTCGTAGAAACCTTGATCCGTAGCGTCTCTCCTGCCATCACGGCGATCGGGTCCGTGTAACCGACGACATTCTTGGTAGGCGACGTACTCATGACGACCTCACAGGTTTTTCATATAGGCGGGCATGCCCGAAGAAAGGTGCGCCGACCCATAGAGCCTGCGCGTGGGGTAATATTCGGCGTTATGCTGGACTTCTGCGGCAGTATCCGCGCCGGCTGTCTCGGCGATGAAATGCAGCATCAGATCCATTCCGGCAGACACTCCGCCGCTGGACCAGACGTTGCCGTCACGGACGAAACGTTCCTCGACCACGTCGACGCCTGCCTCGCGCAACCGGTCGAGGACCTTCCAGTGGGTCGTCGCCCTGCGGTTTTTGAGGAGACCAGCTGCGAGCAAGAGGAAGGCACCGGAACAGACAGACAGGATGTTCTTGTCCTCGCCGCCGCTATCCCGAATGAAACCGACGAGGCGTTCGTTGCGCATCTCGTCAAAGGCGGAAAACCCTCCGGGAACCACCAGCGCATCAAGCGATGGACAGGTCCCGAAATCGTGTTCCGCAGCAATCAGGAGGCCTTTCGCACACCGCACCGAACCTTTTTCCGCAGCGACAACCAGGCAATCGGGGCCGTCGGCATAAGCCTGCCACATCGTGGCCATTTCCCACGGCCCCGCCAGGTCGAGCTCCTCTACGCCCGGATAGGCCAGAAAGCCGATCCGTTTTATCATCTCTCACCGTCAGCCATTTCAGGGCGACGTTCGGACTCGCCGCCGTTGACCACCATGAACAGCCAATCAGCGACTGCGGCAGGCTTTTCCTTGCCCTCGACCTCCACCGTCATCTCGATCGTGACCAGGAATCGGCTCTCCCCGCGATCGTCGATCTTCTTAAGCTTCGCAATGCCACGGATCGACGCTCCGACGGGGACTGGCGCCATGAGCCTCATCCGGTCGAAGCCGTAGTTGAGCTTGTAGGCCTCGGTAGAACCCCGCTTCAGGATCTCGTTGATCATCGCGGTCATCATGGAAATGGTCTGAAAGCCGTAGACGATCGTGACGCCGTAAGGGCTGTGATCGCGCGCCCATACGGGATCCATGTGCATCGCATCAACGTCTTTGGTAAGCCGGCCGAATGCGTCAATGTCCACCTGGCTGATGACGTGCCAGCCGGATCGGCCGATTTCCTTGCCGAGGTGCTGTTGGAGGGATGTCCGGTCGGATAGATCGATACGCATGTATTTCTCCTAGGAATCAAAGGCAATTGACGGCAGCCACAGGGCCAGGTTGGGAAAAGCCATCAGGATCAGGATCATCAGAAAGATGATGACAACGAACGGCAGCGATCCCATGATGACGTCGCTGAGCGGCCCGCCCTTGCGCACGCCCTGCACAACGTAGAGGTTCATGCCGATCGGAGGCGTGATCAGCGCGGCCTCCAGCAGCAGCGTCAGGACGACGCCGAACCAGATCGAGTCATAGCCGAGCGAGACAACGATCGGGACGATGATCGGAACCGTCACCAGGAGGATTGAGAAGCCCTCCATGAAACAACCGAGCACGAGGTAGAAGGCGACGATCGCGAGCATCAGCATCGTCGGGCTGAGATCGAGGGCGACCACGACATCGACAATCTGCCGGGAGATGCCGAGAAAGGTCATGACAAAATTCAGCAATAGCGCAGTCATGATGATGGCGGTGACCATGGCAGTCGTGCGCATGGTGCCCTCGATCGCCTCGGTCAGCATTGCAACCGTCGCCCGACCATGCATGGCGGCAAGCCCTATGGCCCCCACGACACCGAAGGCGGCGGCCTCCGTCGGCGTTGCGATTCCGACATAGATCGTGATGACGACAAGCGCAAAAATGAAAAGCGGCGGGAACAAGTCAGGGATAGCACGGATGCGGCTCTTCCATGAGGTCCTGACCGGCCTTCCACCCGCCGCGGGGCGTATGATGCAAATGCCGGCGATCAGAAACATGAATAGTCCAGCCAGAACGACTCCGGGAAGCATGCTTGCCATGTAGAGTCTGGGAATCGAGGTCTCTGTGAGCGCCCCGTAGACGATGAGCGATACGGAGGGAGGGATAAGTATCCCGAGCGTCCCGCCGGCCGTCAGCGAGCCAAGGAAGAGGCGTTGGCTGTATCCGTGCTTTTCGATTTCCGGAATCGACACCGTCCCAATCGTCGCGGCGGTTGCGACGCTCGAGCCTGACGATGCGGCAAAGAGGGCGCAGGCTCCGATATTGGCATGCATCGTGCCGCCCGGAAGCCAGGACAACCATTCGACCAGGGCGCCATACATCCGTTCGGCAATGCCCGCCCGCAGCAGGATCTCGCCGAGCAGGATGAAGAAAGGGATGGCGACAAGCGTGTCGGAGGACATGGATTGCCACGCGACCTCGCCGACCATCCTGTCGAGTGGCGCGGAGGTAAAGAACCACGTCAGCGCGAAGGCCACGATGCCCAGCGATGCCGCGACCGAGATCGACAGGGCGAGCGCGCCTAGCAAAATGGAGATAGTGGCCGTGATCATGACAACTCTCCGATCGTGTGGCTGCCGGATGAAGTCACGGCAGATGTGGAAATGTGGGAAAGCTCCTGCTCAACTTCGTCGGCGGGCGACAGCAGCGCGGCTGCGTCTTGCGTCCGTCCGGCCCGAACCAGCCCGATGGAGCGAACTGCCACTGAAAGCGACGCGATCAGTGCGGCGACCAACCCCAGAGCCCAAAATCCCTGGGGAATGGCCAGGTAACTGCGCAAAGGTGTGATTGACCGGGCGCCCTCCTGCCAGGATTCCCATGCAAGGCCGCAGGCGCGATAGGCGATCAGACCAAAGACGAAGGTGAACGAAGCCCAGGAAAGAACATCCATTGCAGCGCGTAAGGGGGTGGGAAAGAAATTGCGCAGTACATCGATCCGGATATTTGCGCGCTGCAGGATCGCGAATGGGAACGCGAGAGTCGTTGTGACGGCGAAGACATAGGCCGTGATTTCGTCCACGCCGCCAAACGAGTGGCTAAGAAACTTGCGCATAAGGGCTTCGACAGTGATGACGAACGACATCACGATGAGGGCGCCCCCGCACGCCCAGACAAGAATGCGGGCGCCGCGCTCAAGCGTGCCATGCCCGCGAAGCAGGATTCGGTCCAACATCGCTGATGTTCCCCAAGATGTGGTTTTCAGATTGTGTCCGACGCGATTACGGTTTCGCGTCAACGCCGACCACCGCACCGGCGGTTTCGTTCCAGCGTGCGGTGCATTCGTCACCGCAGCGTTCGGCGTACCGTTTCAGAACGAACTCCGCGAGCAGTTGCTTCCTGATCGTTTCGTCCGCGTCCGTCGCCTTCACGAGCTGCATCTTCGCAGGTTCGCCGTAGCGGCATTTCTCGCCCTGACCTGTGAGGCAGGCCACCCCCTGGATCTGTGAGTCCGCAAGAGCGGCCCAGGCGCCATCCACGAATTTGGCGACTTCCGCCTCAATCAGCGCCTGCGTTTCGGGATTAAGGTTGCTCCATCTGTCCTTGTTCATGGCAAGGAACGCGATGCCGGCGGAGACGGGCGTCTCGTACACGTACTTTACGACGTCCTGCCATTTCGCGGTGTACATGCTGATACCGCTGGAAATGCCGCAATCGACCACCCCGCGCTGGAGCGCAGGCACGACATCACCAAGCGGGATCGTGACACTCACACCGCCCAGTCCTTCGGCCATGTCGCCCAGCGTCGTAGAGTAGACGCGGATCTTGCGCCCCTTCAGATCCGCCAGGCCGTTAAAGGCGCCGCGGCAAACCAGGATCTGCGCAGGAAACGGATAGCTCGCCAGAAGTTTCACGCCATGGATGCGCTCGAATGCCTCGGCGACGACCGGTTCATAAGCCTCGACAAGCCGGCGGTTCTCCTCGCCGCTTCCGGACGCCAGAGCGAGGTCGATACCCTCGAATACGGGATTTCCCGAGGCAATGTAGGAATAGGCGCCAAAACCAGCGTCATAGACACCGGTCTGCAGCAGTTTGACCGTCTCGAAACCCTTGAGACCGAGATCGGTCATGGGCTGGATCTCGGCGGTAAGCTTGCCACCCGAGGCGTCGGGCAACGCCTTGCTCCACAACGGCGCCTCGTGCTCCGGATACATGGCGCCTGTGCCCCAAGTACCCACGACTTTGAACTTTCCTTCCTCGACCTCCGCAAGCACCGTGCTCGCAAAGAGGCTAAATGCGGTAGCAGTGATGATCAGTCGCTTCATGGTAAGGTTCCCCCCTTTTTGTTCCCACGATGCGATCAGTTTCTCATTTTTTACACGGTTGTCAATATCTATCTTGGGGGCTTGGAACTGACCTGCGCTTCCGCGTCGACAAGCCGGCTGACTGAACGTACGGCCTGGGCTGCAACAACCTCGGCGACCGCCTCGGCGCTCATCTGGCCATCGGGCTGGAACCAGAAGACAGTGTAGGACAAGATGCCGAGGATGCCGAACGCCGCCATGGTCGGCGAACCGGGTGCGAATTCACCGGACTTCTGTCCCGCTACGACCACATCCCGGTAAAGACCGACGATGCGGCGTTGCAACCTGAGGATATCATTGCGCTGCTCCTCACTCAGTTTTGCGGCATTGCGGAGCGGGCCATAGAGGAAAGCATTCACGAAGGGAATATAGGCACGGTCGTCCAATTCATGGAAAACCTGTGCACGAGCAAGGGAATAGAGCTGTAATGCGGGATGTGGCGGGAGACTCTCTACCGCCTTCTCCATCGCGGCAATCTCATCGAGAATTGCTTTTTCCACCGCCTCGTAGACAAGCTGTTCCTTGGACGAGAAATAGTGGTAGAGCGCCGGGTGTGTCAGACCCAGATTCGTCGCGATTTCCTTGATCCCGGTGGATTCCAGCCCGCGTTCCGAAAAGACACGAAGCGCCTCGGTCAATATATGCTCGCGTCGCTTTGAATAGCGTTTGGACTGGTTCACTTCTGTCGACATGATGTTGCTCCTAGCCCTCGGCTTCCATGGTCTGGTTATCGCGACACACACTGGAAAACGCAATACGTGTACCCTTAGTGATAAGGCAATCCCATATATTTGACAAATATGTCAATTTTGGTCGATAGTGCGTGGCGCGTTGTGCGAACAGATGACAGGCGGCCCCCAATGACCCACAGCAGCTCAATTCCGATGACCCGAATTGCCGAGGCGACACGCCGAACGCGTGAAATCGGCGAAGCCATTCCGCGCACGACTATCGGAGGTGCGGTAACAAATGCATGTGCTCGTTTTGCCGACCGCGTGGCGATTGAGGTCTTCGATCGACAGGAGCGGATAACCTTCGCACAGTTTGAGGCACTGACCCACCAATATGCCCGGGCTCTTCTTGAGATGGGCGTAGGTCCAGGCGATCGCGTGGCTGTCATGCTCCCCAATCGACTTGCCTATCCAGCGCTCTTTGTCGCCCTCGCCCGCATCGGCGCGATCCATGTGCCGGTCAATACGCGCTACACGGCCCATGAGATCGCCTATGTCGTCAATGATGCCGGCGCACGCGTCCTTCTTCACGACACCATCTTCAGTAAGACAATCGATGGTCTGTCAGTCGAACTGGATGGGCCGACAAGGATCGTCGATCTCGGAACCGGGGAAGGTGAATTCGAGCGTGTCGTTGCCCTATGCTCGACAGAGCCCGTCTCGGGCGATGAAGTCGGCCCCGACAGTCTCGCGAATATCCAGTATACGTCGGGGACGACCGGCTTCCCGAAGGGTTGTATGTTGACGCATGACTATTGGCTGGTTCTCGCCAATGCGGCCATCGCATGGGACTTGGAACCTGCCCGCCGCATCCTGTCCGCCCAGCCCTACTTCTACATGGATCCGCAATGGATCACGCTGAAGGCGTTGATCACGGGCGCGACGCTGGTTATCGCACCAGGTCTTTCGTCCTCGCGCTTCCTGGGCTGGATCCACGATCATTCGATCGAATGGTGCATGTTTCCGCTACTGATGACGCGGCAGCAGCCGGCTCCAAGGGATTCAGAAACGAAGTTGAAACAGGTAGCAACCTTCGGCTGGCCGCCGGAGACCTGCCGCGAATTCCACAAGCGCTTCGGAGTGATAGCGCGCGAAGGGTTTGGAATGACCGAAATCGGACTCGGAACCTGGACGCCGCCGGAGCTTGACGAGATGTATGATTCAGGAAGCGTCGGCATTGCGGCACCGTGTCGTGAAACATCGATCCGCGACGCGGAAGGCCAGCCGGTCGCGCGGGGGGAGCTCGGCGAACTTTGGGTCCGGGGACGCTCGATCTTCAAGGGATATTGGAACAGGCCGGACGCGAATGGCGAGGTCTTCCGTAGCGGCGGGTGGTTCCGCACCGGCGATCTGTTTCGTGAGGACGATGAGGGGTTTCTCTATGTCGTCGGGCGGCTGAAAGACATGATCCGCCGCTCGCAGGAAAATATTGCAGCGCGCGAAGTCGAAGCCGCGATCTGCATGCTGCCGGAGGTCGAAGACGCTGCCGCAGTCCCGGTTCCGGATCCGGTGCGCGGCGAGGAAGTGAAGATTTACGTCCAGCTCAAGAACGGTGTCTGCCGCGACACGCTGCCAGTGGAAACAATCCTCGAGCACGCACGCAAATACCTGGCGAAATTCAAGGTTCCGCGATATGTCAGCTATGTCGACAGCTTCCCCCGCACCGCGTCCAACAAGATCGAGAAGAAGACACTGATCACCGGCGTCGGCGACTTGTGCAGCGGCGCCTACGACGCCGAGGAAGGAACCTGGCGATGAGCCTCGACACGCGTTTCCCTTACACTTCCCGGCGGGTAGCCCAGTTCGGCACCGCCTCCGTGGCCACCAGCCAGCCGGTGGCCGCACAGGCCGGCATAGCCACTCTTGCCGCCGGCGGTAACGCCGTCGACGCCGCTCTTGCCACCGCCATGACCCTGACGGTGGTCGAACCGACAATGAACGGGCTCGGCGGCGACTTGTTCGCTCTCGTCCATGACGGAGCAAATCTCCACGGTCTCAACAGTTCCGGGCGGTCGGCGAAGGCCTGGCAGCCCGAGCGTCTCGCCGCAGCAGGCACAATGCCGATGACGGGATGGGATACGGTCACCGTGCCCGGCCAGGTTCGCGGGTGGGAGGCGTTGCATTCGCGTTTCGGGCGTCTGGCCTGGGGCGATCTCTTCGAAACCGCCATCCGTTATGCGACGGATGGATTCCTCGTGCCGCATGTCGTTGCCCTACACTGGGCCATGCAAGCCAACTGGTTCCGTGACGTGCCGGGATTTGCGGAGACATTCCTGCCCGCTGGCCTCGCGCCGGAGCCTGGCGCGCGTTTCCGCAATCCGTATCTCGCCTCTTCGCTCCAGTGCCTCGCACAGGAAGGTGCGGATGCGTTCTATCGCGGCCGTCTCGCCAGCCAAATCGTGGCTTTTGCCGAAGAAACCGGCGGATCGATGGACAAAGGTGACTTGGAGAGCCACGCTGCCGAGTGGGTCGAACCGATGTCCGTCGATTTCGCGGGCGCCACGATCCACGAGCTTCCGCCCAACGGACAGGGGCTGACGGCTCTCATCGCGCTCGCCTTGATCGAGCGTGTCGGCTTTGGCCGGAACGCCGCAACCGACCTCCATGTCGAGATAGAAGCGACACGGCGCGCCAGGGAGATTGTCGCCCGAACGGTAGGCGACCCGCAATCGATGCGGATGGCCCCTGCAGCGCTTCTCGACGGCGCGGTCCTCAATAGGCTCGCCGGCGGCATCGATCCGGAACGGGCACGGCCGGCCGAACCCATCGCGAACGAAGGATGGGGTACTGTCTACCTTTGCGCCGCAGATTCCGAGGGAATGATGGTTTCGCTGATCCAGTCGAACTACCGCGGCTTCGGGTCTGGCCTTGTCGTGCCGGGCACGGGCATCACGTTACACAATCGAGGCTCCTGCTTTGTTTTTGAAAAAGGTCATCCAAATGAGGCGAAGCCATGCAAGCGGCCGTTCAACACCATCATTCCGGGGTTCATGACGCGCAACGGTCGTCCGCTGGCGACCTTCGGCGTCATGGGAGGCGGAATGCAGCCGCAAGGCCATGTCCAGATCGCCGCCCGCCTCCTCGCACGCGGCGAGAACGTGCAGGCGGCGATCGACGCGCCGCGCTGGCGCATCGCAGACGATGGAACGCTCATGGTCGAGGAAGATCTTCCGGAGGCGCTGGTCTCGGACCTCTGTCGGCGCGGACATCAGGTCGTCCGGCAACCACGTTGGGACTATCAGTTCGGAGCCGCGCAGGTCATCGTGCGACGTGACGACGGTTATGAGGCGGGAACGGAATCGCGCCGCGACGGCTGCGCTGCTGTAATCTGACGGTGCGGGCAGCTTGTTCGTCCCCGGGCGAGACCTCGGGGACGACGCTTCATCATGAACCCTGCCGGCTCGCCTGAGCTTTCCGAAGTCGCAAGTCAAAGCGCGTCGTTTTGAACCTACATCACCAATGCGGCGCCGTTACCGCCGTGTGCGCCCACGGCGGTGCTGTTGCGCAGTTCGTCCAGCGGGGCAACCGCGCCTGCGCATGCCCTACCGCCCTTATCGAGAACGATGGTTGCCACGTCCGATTTCACATCCTCATAACCCCGAGGAGCGTAAACCACAGCATCGGCGCCGAAGGCCTGGTCCAGCAGGAAATCCTGTCCTCGTTGGACGATTTAGGATGACAGACTGCTCTATTCCCCGTGTCTGTCGTTCAGTGGTGAGCAGGATGGCGGGCGATTCGTCAGCCAAGCATGCCCCGCACGATCCGGTCGAAGATGCGCGCACCGATGCCAATGAGGTCATCGGGGAAGTCGTAATCTGGATTGTGAAGATGGGGGCGGCTCTCTCCGGCGCCGAGAAGAAACATCGCGATCTTCGTTCCGTCCTTTCCGAAACCGCCGAAGTCTTCGGACCCCCTGAGCGGAAGGTCGCCTGCATCATAAGCAATGTGTTCATCGTCCAGTGCGCGCTCGAGATAGTAGACGGCATCCGGATCGTTGACACAATCGGCGAAGATGTTGTCGTAGTTGATCTCCACGACAAGACCGATGGTCGCCGCCAAATCGTGCGCAAGCCTTTCGGCGTCAAGCCGAAGTTTTTCCATGCGGGCATCTGCAAGCGTGCGAAGCGTCAGCCAGATTTCGCCGGAGCCGGGCGCTATGCCGAACACGCGTTCGCCGGCCTCGATGTGGGTGACCGTCGTCATGGCGAAATCGGGGGAGTGAGGCTCGCCGGACGACAGACCCTCGAGCGCCGGCAACAACCGCAGCAAGGACGGCACCGGCGAAAGTCCTGTTTCCGGCATGGAAGCATGCGCGGTCCGCCCGGTGAAGGCAATACGCATTCCCCGCGAGGCGCAGGTAATGGGACCATCAACCAGGGCTACCCGCCCCAGCGTCATTCCCGGCATGTTGTGATAGGCGAAAGCGAAATCCGGCTTGATCGTGGCGTAGCGCTGGTCCGCGACGACGGCAGCGGCGCCGGCGCCGTTCTCCTCCGCCGGCTGGAACATGAGAATTACGCGGCCTCGCTTCGGGCGTTTGCGAGAGAGGCCGCGCGCCAGCGCCATCAGCGTCGCCATGTGGCCGTCATGGCCGCATTGGTGTCCCCGCCCCGGAATGCGCGACCGGTAAGGGACATCCGACATATCTTCGATTGCCAGGCCATCAAGTTCGGCCCGGAACATTACCGACGGGCCCGGTTCGAACCCACCATAGATGGCAGCCACGCCATGTCCGCCCAGATCGGTGACAATGCGATCCGGGCCCGTTGCCGCGAGGGCGAAGGCGACCTCCTGCGCGGTCTCGGATTCCTCGCCGGATATTTCCGGCGTCATATGCAATTTCCGCCGCCACTCCACGAGCTCGATCAGATCTTGGTTCGTCAAATGCATCGATTTCTCCGGTCAAAGAAGCGGCCCACGAACGTGCTGGATCTGACAGTCCGCGCTGGCCGCCTGCGCTTCGGCAGGTCCAAGAGGCCCGGGGTTCCACCTCGGGATCGATCTCGACGACGAGCGATCGCGTCGACGGATGGTCGTGCCCGTCACAAAGCACCGGGTAGTCCTCGATGCGACGCGCACGCAGTCTAGGGCGTTGCTCTTGAAGCCCGGTCGAGATGCTCAAGCAGACGATCGGCGAGAAGCCCGGGGGCTTCGACATTGGGCTGGTGACCGACACCGTCAAAGACTTCAAGGAGGCTGCCGGAAATCCCAGCAGCGATGGTCCGAGACTTTTCCGGGGGATTCGCCCCGTCGAGCGCGCCACAGAAGACATAAGTCGGACTGCGGACATGCGGAAGCATGTGGCGGATATCGACCCGGCGCAGGATCGGTGCGGATGCCCTGGCAACGGCCGGGCCATCATTCGACAGGATCAGCTCGCGCTCACGCGCCAGTAAGTCGGCGCGCAACGGATCCGCGCGGAAGGGCTCGCCATAGAGAATGGGGAGGAGCCCATCGACGACGCTCGCCGGGTCTCGCGCAAAGCCGTCGAGGAGCAGCTTCTCGTATTTCACGACCTTCTCAATCGGCTCGGCCTCAGCGGACGCGCCGCCGATCGCCAGAGATCTGATCCGCTGCGGCATCTGGGCGGCGATCCTGATGCCCGTCACGCCGCCAACCGACATGCCGACCCAGTGGAAGCGATCGAGGCCTAGCCTATCGGCGACGCCGATCACGTCGTGACAGAGGTTGTCGACGTCATAGCCGCCGAGCGGCTTGCTGCTGCGGCCCATGCCGCGCCAGTCGACCGTTATGCACCGGTAGCGCGCCGCAATGCGTTCGATCTGACGCTCATACATGCGGCCACTGAAAAACAAGGCGTGTGTAAAGATGACCGGGTCGCCGGTCCCGAATTCTTCAACGAACAGATCCGCGCCATTGATATGTATCAGAGACATCGCCACCTCCTCGGTCAGCCAGACAATACTGCTTGTATGAATTTTACAACTATGTTAATTATTGAGTGCCGTCAATCGGAAACTCCAATCGAGCGTAGTCAATAAGGTTGATCATCAATGCCCTCTTCTCTTCCCGGCCTCGGCACACTTGATGCCGTTCTTGATCATTATGCCACCTCCAATCCCGGGGCCGAAATCGCCGTCGAGGGCGACAGAAGACTGACATATATCGAGACAAATCAGCTTGTTGATAGATATTGCGATTGGCTTGAGGGCAAGGGAGTTCAACAAGGCGACCGCGTCGCCCTCCTCGCCGCCCCGGGGATCGACTATCTCCTGCTGCTGATGGCGGCTTCGCGTCTCGGCGCAATTTACGTTGGTGTCAATCCACGCTATTCTTCAGATGAGATGTCTCACGTTCTCAAGGTAACCGAGCCAAAGGTCCTGCTTCACGCCGAGGTACCCAACGAACACGATCTGGCCGGCCGCGCGCATGCCGCCGCAGGACGCGTAGCGGTCCTTTCCGCGCCCGATGTCGCCGCCATGCCGGCGTCGGCAGCTGCGCGAAAGAGTCCTGCCGGTCGCATGGACGTCGCCGTCATCGTCTTTACATCCGGATCTACGGGGAAGCCAAAAGGGGCTGCCCTCCATCATGACGGGCTGATTGGGGCGGCAATTGGTCAATACGACCACCTCGACGGCGAATCGCGACGATACATTTCGAACCTGCCGATCAATCACGTTGGTGCCATCATGAACACGACGATGGGATGCCTGGTGGGCGGAGGCACGCTGATATTTCAGGCGAAATTCGATCCCGCAGGCGTTCTCGCATTGATCGAGCGTGAGCGAGCTCAGACATGGTTGCAGGTGCCCGCAATGTTCACGCTGGCAGTGAACCATCCGGATTTCGCCAACCGCGACCTTTCCTCCTTGCGCTCGATCTGTATCGGCGGGGGCGCGGTATCTGCTCCGACGCTTGCCGCACTGCGGTCGATAGGCGCTAAAATATTCGTAGAATATGGGCAGACTGAGGTGATGAGCTCAGTTGCCTATTCGCATGACGGCGACCCGGATGAAGTCCTTCTCAACACGATCGGCAAGTTCGATCCGCGGTTTGAGACGCGAATCGCCGACGAGAGCGGCGGGATCTGCACGATAGGCGAGACCGGCGAAATCCAGGCACGCGGCACCTGCGTGCTACGATCCTACTGGGGGGATGAGAAAGCAACCCGCGAGGCCTTCACGGCCGACGGCTGGCTCAAGACGGGTGATCTTGCGGCCCGACGGCCCGACGGCAATATCTCGCTCAAGGCTCGCTTGCGTGAAATGATCAAATCTGGTGGCTACAATGTCTACCCGCGCGAAGTCGAGGCAGTAATCGAGACGCATGAATCAGTCGCCGAGGTCGTCGTCTATGGCGCACCTGACGATATCTATGGGGAGGCGGTACGCTGCGCGATCGAGTGCAAGCCGGGTGTCATGGTCACGGCTGAGGTCCTCAGGCAGCATTGCGCGGCGGCGCTCGCCAACTACAAGATCCCGAAATCATTCGACATCGTCCCGATGCTGCCGCGTCTCAACAACGGAAAGGTGGACCGAGCATCGGTGCGGAGCCATGTGGCGTGATGCCGGCCTACATCGACACACGATCACGAGTGCTTGGTGGCCTGACGTGTGATCGTTGGGCCGGGAGGAGGAGAGGTAAGGCCGTCGCCGAAGGCGGGCAGCACGAACTATCGTGGATTCGATAAGTGCCCTTCGCTAATGCCGCATCAGCAAAATGGACAATAACTACTACTGACGACACCAGCAAACCCCACCGTTCACATGGGGAATATTCGCTAGTTGCTTGGTTGCGCCAACGATTGCTCAACCCAATACGGCGGCACAGTGGGCGCGCCGCTTTTTTGACCTACGTCCACTTCATGGGAGGAAGAAATGAAAAGAGGACTATTTTCGACAGCGTCATTGATGGCGATGATAATGATCGCCGGAGGAGCACGAGCCGAAATTCTCGTGGGCATCGGAGCTCCAATAACAGGTGCGAATGCTGCTTTCGGCGCCCAGATGCAAAGGGGAGCTGAACAGGCCGCCGCGGACATCAACGCGAACGGCGGCATCAATGGCGAGCAGATCAAGATCGTGCTCGGGGATGACGTCGCCGATCCCAAACAGGGCATCTCAGTTGCCAACAAATTCGTCGCCGATGGGGTTAAATTTGTAATCGGACATTTGAATTCCGGTGTGTCGATCCCAGCGTCCGAAGTCTACGCGGAAAATGGGATCCTCGAAGTCACTCCGGCTGCCTCAAATCCCGTTTATACGGAGCGGGGCTTGTGGAACACATTTCGTGTTTGCGGTCGTGACGATCAACAGGGCGCAGTCGCTGGCGAGTATATTGCCAGTCACTTCAAGGATGCTCACGTCGCCATCGTCCATGATAAGACCCCTTATGGGCAAGGTCTCGCTGACCAAACCAAGAAGGTCATGAATGACGCGGGCCTCGTCGAAGTGATGTACGAAGGCATCAACGTCGGTGATAAGGATTTTTCTGCACTTATCGCGAAAATGAAGCAGGCCGGCGTTTCGATCATCTTCTGGGGTGGTCTACATACGGAAGCTGGACTCATCATCCGGCAGGCGAAGGATCAGGGACTGAAGGCAACGCTTGTCGCGGGTGACGGTCTCGTATCGAACGAGCTGGCTTCGATAGCGGGTGATGCGGTCGCGGGAACTTTGAATACCTTCGGGCCCGATCCGACGCTGGATGCGGCCAACAAGGAGCTTGTTGCGAGGTTCAAAGCGAACGGCTTCAACCCTGAAGCCTATACCCTCTATTCGTACGCTGCTCTGCAGGTCATAGCGGGCGCCGCTGAGGCGGCAGGTAGCAGCAATCCTGAGGAAGTCGCGGAAGCAATGAAGGCAAAGGGGCCGTTCCCGACCGTGCTTGGCAGCTTGTCCTTCGACCAAAAGGGCGATCCCAAGGTACCAGGCTACATTATGTATGAATGGGAAAAGGGGACTGACGGTACCTATAGCTTTGTGCCCAAAGTCGATTAAGTCGCCGATAGACATTCAGCATAGAACTGAGAGGCCTCCCATCGAGGGGCCTCTCACCACCATGCAGATGGACCCCTCACATATCTTAACGGAGGCTGGCCGGCGTGTTGTCGCTGAACACAACGCCGATCTCCTCCACCCGTTCGAACTGAGGTGACCTTCATGTGCATCCGGGATCAGGCCAACCGTTCATAAACGCGTCCTGCATCGAATTTCAGATCGCCATCGTATCGGGGCACTGAGCCACTCTTACCGCAAACGTACGCTCCGCCGTAGATCGGGTTCGCGATCATCTGGGGTATGGTCGCACAAGTCGGTCTGCGCCAGACGACGTCGCCATTGATATATCTGGAGGTAAGGTCCAAGTCCCGCTCAAGTGGCCATATCACGGCCTGTCGTGCACTGGCGAGTTTGGCAACCTCGGTGAAGGCGAACACAATGGCTTCCTGGATAGAAAGGATGGAATTCCACCAGAGGCGTCTCACAGCTAAATGCGGCGTGGGCACGAGCAACCGCCACGACGATTCGCCGTCAGGCACTTCGCGCGTAGCGTTGGGCAATCAGTGCGCACACCATCAACTGGATCTGGTGGAACAGCATCAGGGGCAGGACGATGGCGCCGACGCTCTGGCCGGCGAAGATCGCGCCGGCCATCGGAACGCCGCTGGCGAGACTCTTCTTCGAGCCGCAGAAGGTGATGGTGATTTCGTCCTGTCTGGAAAACCCGAGGAAACGGCTGCCGAACATGGTGACCGCAAGCACCGTTGCGAGGAGGACGACGTCGACAATGGCGACAATGCCGAGATCTTGAAGCGAAAGCGTCCGCCACAGTCCCTCGACGACAGCGGAGCTGAAGGCGAGATAGACCACCATCAGGATCGAGCCTCGATCAATCGGCGCCAGCAGCTTCTTGCGGGCGCGGATCCAGTCGCCGATCCACGGTTGGAGGATCTGCCCAAGAATGAAGGGCGCCAGCAACTGCAGCAGGATCTGCTCGAGCGCCGTCATCGAAAATCCACCCCCGCCTGACGCCGAAAGCAGCAAGCCGACGAGAAGCGGCGTCAGGAACATGCCGAGGATATTCGAGGCGGACGCAGCGCAGATGGCAGCCGGCACGTTGCCACCGGCCATCGACGTAAATGCGATCGAGGACTGCACCGTCGAAGGCAAGACGCAGAGAAACAGGAGGCCGGTATAGAGCGCCGCGGGAAGCGATGACGGCAACGCCAGGCCGGCGGCGAGCCCGAGAAGTGGAAAGATGGCGAAGGTTACAAACAGGATTACACCGTGCAGCCTCCAGTGCAGCAGGCCGGCGATCACCACGTCGCGCGAGAGGCGCGCGCCGTGCAGAAAGAACAGCAGAGCGATGGCGAGCTTCGTCGCAAGCGCCATCCACACCTGCGCCTCGCCGGTGACCGGCAGGACCGAGGCCAGGAGCACTGCCGCCAAGAGCAGCATTGTGAAGGTATCAGGGAGGAAACGGCGCATTTTCTCATTCCGGTGGACGTCGTCTCGCTCACTCCATTATTGTGATACAAGATGCAAGAAATAACACCCATCACGAAATGGGATATAAGATGCTCGATCTCGTCCAGTTGCGTAGTTTCCTCGCAATTCAGCAGACAGGCAGTTTCACCCGCGCCGCGGAAAATCTCGGGCTTGGGCAGTCAACGGTGAGCCAGCATATCCAGAAGCTGGAAGCCGCCCTTGGTCGCCGTCTCATCTTTCGCGACACCCATCGCCTCGGCTTGACACCCGATGGCGAAGTCCTTGCGGGCCACGCCCGCGCAATGCTTGCGATCGACGCTCAGGTCTTCGACCTATTTGCAGCCAACAAGCTGCGCGGGCAATTGCGGCTTGGCGTCTCCGAAGACTTCGCAACCTGCCGCCTGACGGCGGTCCTTGAAGATTTCATCCGCGCGTATCCCTCCGTGGATCTGCAATTGACCGTGGCATTGAGTGGCGCGTTATACGAGATGCAGGATCTGGGAGAAATCGACCTCGTCTTCGCCAAGCGACGTCTTGGCGACCAGCGCGGTCGCCTCGTCTATCGCGAGCCGCTGATCTGGCTCGCACGCGATCCGCTGCAACTGACGGCTCAGTCGGCTCCTTTGCCGTTGATCGCGTTCCCACCACCAAGCATTACCCGCAAGCTCGCTCTCGAAGCCCTGGACGCAAGCCGGATCCCCTGGCGCATCGTCTGCACATGCGGCAGCCTCAGCGGACTGACGGCTGCAGCGCGCGCGGGCATGGGCGTCCTGGTGCAGCCTCGCAGCATGGCGCCCCCCGGACTGAAAGAAATCCCCCAAGATATTCTGCCACCGCTCGAGGACGTGGAATTCGTCCTGGTTCCGCGCAACGGAGCCGACCAGGCGCTCATCACCGCCCTGTCGGACGAGATCTTCTCCAAGGTCGGCGGCAGCCTCGAAATCAGCTGAAAAACGGAACAAGCGCACTCCTCCTTGATCGGCGGCAGCTCACTGTCAGGGCCCCCGTCAGCGGGAAAGGAGACGCATTTCCAACAAATCTGCTTCGTACTTTAGAGCGGTTCCCTGACTGATTGAATCTGTGGGGCTTTGCAAATCAGGTGGGTTCTGATTCAAACTATCTGCCGATGGAGGTCGGCGGATATGTCGAAAGCCCTTTCTGTCGATCTGCGTGTTCGCGTTCTTGCTGCCGTTTCTGGTGGTGCTACCCATCGCGAAGCCGCCGAACGGTTTGGCGTGAGTGCTGCAAGCGTCAGCCGCTGGCGAAATCTGCAACTTCGCCAGGGCGACGTGCGCCCCGGTCCTCTTGGCGGAGATCGAAATTCCCGTAAGACAGAGGTCCATGGCGAGGCGATCATGGCATGGCTCGCCGAGCACCGTGATGGAACCTTGTTCGAACTGCGTGATGCGCTTTGTCAATGCCGCGTGAATTTTCCTCAGAAGTGCCGAAGTGAAATTCCCCAGTTATGCCGACGTCGACGACATGGCGAATTGAGGATTTTTCGGCGGCCGGCCGCGCGGCTTTTGTGGTGGGGCGAACGCCGGGGGAGTGATGAGGGCTTTGGAGCGAACATGCTCCGGCATGAGTTCGGCATGCTGCCTCAACCGATAGCTGGATCCTTCGATCTGCACGACGACGGCATGATGCAGCAGTCTGTCGAGCAGTGCCGTCGCGACGACAGGGTCGCCAAAGACATCGCCCCATTCTGCAAAACCGCGGTTTGACGTGAGGATCATTGCGCTGCGTTCATAGCGGGCGTTAACGAGCTGGAAGAACAGATTGCCGCCGCCCTGGACGACCGGCAAATAGCCAATCTCATCGACGATGAGCAGGCTCGGCCTGCAGAAGAAGCGAATGCGTTCCTGCAGCTTGCCTTCCCGTTCTGAACGGGCAAGCGAACCGATCAGATCGGCCAGCGTCGTGAAATACACGCTCTTTCCCGCCTTCACGGTTTCGACGCCGAGCGCCGTGGAGAGATGACTTTTGCCCGTTCCCGGTGGGCCGAGGAAATGAACCGCTTCGTGACGGTCGACGAACCACGGCTTCGCGGGCGGGCCCTTTGTGGAGAGCGATGCCGCTCCCCGATCCCACACGGGCATTGGAAGACGACGACGTTTACCGGAGCGCTCAGGCTCTCGGGCATGACCGCGCCCATGGTCCTCGACGGTGCGATGAACGGGGTCGCGTTCCAGGCCTATGTGCAACAGGTTCTCATTCCAACCTTGGCACCAGGCGATATTGTGGTCATGGACAACCTGCCCGCACACAAGGCGGAAGGCGTGCGGCATGCAATCGAAAATGCGGGATGCCGATTGCTTTATCTCCCACCCTACAGCCCGGACTTCAACCCCATCGAGAAGGCGTTCGCCAAACTGAAGGCGGTGTTGCGCGCCAAAGCCGAGCGAACCGTCGAGGCGTTATGGGACACCGTCGGCCAGGTCGTCACTATGTTCGAGCCGCAGGAGTGCGCCAACTACTTCAAATCCTGCGGATATGACCCCGAGTAAAGTGGATGCGCTCTAGTCAACCATCAGGACAACCGGGATATCGTCGCGCCTTCCCTGGTGCTGGTGTCGCGCGGCTCGTAAGCGCGCTGATCACGCAGGATCTGGAAGGCGATCGTCAAAAGCTTGCGCGCGATGGCAACACGCGCCTTGTTGGTTCCTCTGAACTTCAGGTGCTCATATTGGGCGCGAAGCTGCGGATCGCTGGCGATGGCGGGCGTAACCGCCTCGACGAAAGCCCAGCGCAGCCACTTGTTGCCCTGCTTGATGATCTTGCCGTGATAGGTCTTGCCGCCGCTCGAATAGGTCGAGGGTACCAGACCGGCATAGGCGGCAAGCTTCTTGGCATTGCGAAACCGCGATATGTCGTCGACCTCCGCGTCGATCAGCCGGGCAAAGAACTCGCCGACGCCGGGGATCGTCTTCAACAGCTTCACATTGGCATTCGCCTTGGTCATCGCCCGGATTGTCGCCTCCGACTGCTTGATCCGCATATCGATGTCGCCGATGAAGTCGAGGCCCCGGTCGATCTGGATGCGGTCGATTTCCGAGACCTCGACTTGCGCCAGCTGGACGCGGCCGGCCTTGCCGAACAGGTCACCGAGCTTCTTCAGCTGTGCCGTCTGCTCCGGATAACGGTCGAACACCGTGATGATCCGGTTCTTCGTCATCGTGCGCAGCCTGACGTAAGACATCCGCTCGCGTAGCGCGACGCGCAGCTCGCGGGCCTTGTCGGTCGGTGCCCAGGCTTCCGGCACCAGGTCGGCGCGAAGCAGATGCGCCAGCACCGTCGCATCAATCTTGTCGGTCTTGATCTTGGCGTCGGCGATCGCCTTGACCTTCAACGGATGGGCGAGAACGACATCGTCACAAATGTCGTCGAGCCAGTCGTACATCACCATCCAGTTGCGCGTCGCCTCGACAACCGCATGCGAGTTCTCGCGATAGCGTTCGAGAAACCCGCCAAGCGACTGGCGATCGTTCTTCACCCGGCCGGATCTCAGCGTCTTGCCACTGCTGTCCTGGACGACGAGATGGCTGTAGGATTTGTGGTAGTCCACGCCAATATGGTATTCATAAGAGGCAGTCATGCTTCCAACTCCCTTATTGAGATCTGCGAAACCCCAATAAGGTAAGCCGAAAGGCTGGAAGTGTGACTGTCCCTCGATCATCACCCGCATCTCAGTCATCCGTTCTCTCAGCGGGCGCGGCCTCTTTCATGCCACCTCCTGTGCCAGGACCTTGCCGACGGCATCATAGAAGGCAAGCGATCGCTGCAGCACGGTATCGCCGGCGGGTTTGACAACATGAGATTCCTGCCGTCTCCCCGGCCAATGTTGCGGCTGAATGGGTCGCCGATGATCCGGATGAACCCGGCGCTGTTTACGGCCCTCCAGGACCGGATGACCTGCGATCAGCGTGCCGTTCTCGAAGATGCGGACTTCGTCGGCGAGAGAGTGGACCTCTACCATTCGGCTTCGCGTGGCATCCGGAACGCTGTAGGTATTGCCACCGACGCTGACCATGCCCTCCCGCGACACGCGGCGCTCCAGCTTCAGAACGGATCTGAACGGTGCCAGCGGTAACGGTCGCAGGTGCGGCCGCTCCTCGGCGAAGGCTTCATTGACGAAGCGCAGGGTTGTTGCATGCTTCCTCGGATTGGCGACGGTGTCCAGCCAGTGCCGGAGCTGGGCGTTCAGGTCGTCGAGATTGCGAAACGAGCGTGCCAGGAAGAAGTCCTCGCGGATGTACCGGAACGGCCGCTCGACCTTGCCCTTGGTCTTGGCGCGATAAGGTTTGCATGCCTTCGGGTGGAAGCCGTAGTGGCGTGCCAGGTCGATGAGTGCGCGATTGTAGATGATACCTTCCGTCTGGCCTTCGCCAATGACGGCGGTCTTCATCCGGTCGTAGAGCACCTCCCTTGGAGCGCCGCCAAGGGCCTCGAAAGCCGCGATGTGGCAGCGCAGGACGGTCGGTAGGTTCTGATGCATGACGAAGCGCGCCCAGATGAGACGGCTGTGGCCCAGCACCATCGAGAACAGCCAGACGACCCTCGGCGTCATCGGTTCGTCGGTGACGACGACATGGAATTGGGCGAAATCGACCTGAGCCTGCTCGCCGGGTGGCGTCTCGAAACGAACTTCGAAGCCTTGGCTTGCTGCAGGGCGCACATCACGGAGAAAATCCGTCACGGCCGTGTAGCCGCCCGTATAGCCTCGCTTGCGCAGTTCTCGTAGCAGCCGACTGCCGGTCAGGCCTGGATAGGTCTTCACCCGTTCCCGCAGGTAAGAAGCAAACGGATCGATCACCGTCGCTCGCGGCTTCCTGGGACCATAGGCCGGAGCCTCAAGGCCTCGCTCTATGTATTTGCGCACCGTCTTGCGGTCGATGCCCGTTTCTCTGGAAATGGCCGACACCGTCAGCCCCTGCTGATGCAGATCCAGGATCATGATCGTCTCCCTCAGCTTGATCACCAAAATCCCCCTCCCGACCATCGGAAGGAGTATCGGCAATGACGCGCCGCCGGTCTTCCGGGGCGCGCCCCGGAAGACCGGCGGCCGCAGCACCTGGGGAAGATTCAAACGGCACTATTGGGGAGTATTGCTCCGGTACTGACACGCTTTGTGCCCAGGGCATCACGATCAGCAAATCGGCGTTGCATCGGTTCCTTGTCCGGCACGGCCAGATTCGCAAAAAAGGACTGGCCACGCGATAGAACAAGGCCGCCCCGACATCCTGGAGCAACGCCAGCGCTGGTTCGATGATCAACTGGACCTTGATCCTGCCAAGCTCGTCTTCATCGACGAAACCTGCACCGCAACCAACATGGCGTGCACGCATGAACGCTGCAGGAAGGGAGAGCGCCTGCGTATGCGCTTCCCACACGGCCACCGCAAGACCACGACGTTGGTGGCCGGACTGCGCAGCACAGGAATGGTTGCCCCGCTCGTCATCGACGGGCCGATCAACGGGGAATGGTTCGAGGCCCATGTCGCCCAGGTTCTCGTCCCGACCCTGAAGCCTGGCGATATCGTCATTCTCGACAATCTTTCCAGCCACAAACGACCGGCGGCGCGCGCAATGATCGAGGCTGCCGGTGCGCGCATGCTGTTTCTGCCGCCCTACAGTCCAGATTTCAATCCCATTGAAAAGGCATTCTCGAAGCTGAAAGCGCTGCTGCGCAAGGCGGCAGAGCGCACCGTGACCGGCCTGTGGGACAGGATCGGAAAGCTGATCGACCGCATCGAACCTCAGGAGGCTCGCAACTTCTTCACATCATGCGGATACGATCCAGCATGAAAGGGAAGCGCTCTAATGGACACAGTCACCCGATAGGCCAGCCCATTCCCGAGCTATTCCTTGATGTAGGGTTTGCCATCCGCGGCAGGAGGTCTTGCGCGACCGATCAGTCCCGCCACGACTATGATCGTCGCGATGTAGGGCGCCATGGCAAGAAATTCCGATGGGATCGGAGTCTGGAGCAGGGCGAGCTTTTGCTGCAATGAATCCGCAAATCCGAATATAAGTGCGGCCATCAGCGCACCGACGGGATGCCAACGTCCGAAAATCATGGCGGCAAGGCCGATGAAACCACGCCCGCCGGTCATGTTTTCGTCGAAGCGACCCACCGTGCCAAGGGTGAACCATGCCCCGCCGAAGCCCGCGACCATGCCGGCCATGACGACGTTCACATAGCGGGTTCGATAGACATTGATCCCGAGCGTATCGGCCGCGCGCGGATGCTCGCCCACTGCACGGGCCTGCAATCCGTGGCGCGTGTAGAAGAGATAATAGGTCGCGAGGGCAACCATGACCAAGGCGCCGTAGACGAAGAGATTCTGCTGGAAGAGCATGGGGCCGATCACGGGTATGTCGCCGAGAAGCGGGATTTTGAACGCGCGAAACACGGGGGCGTCGTTCAAGAAGCGGTATTCCTGGAAGACCTGGCTGCTGACATAGGATGTCAGGCCGAGCACAAACAGGTTTATCACGACGCCGGCAATGATCTGATCCATGCGGTAGGTGACAACGAGGGCCGCCAGGATAAGCCCGAAGAGGCCGCCGACAATGACCGCAGAGATCAATCCGCCGAACCCGCCGATCAAGGATCCCATCAGCGCGCCCGTGAATGCGCCGGCGAGCAACATGCCCTCGATGGCGATGTTGACCACTGCGACCCGCTCGGACAGCACGCCGGCCAATCCGCCAAGTGCAATAGGCACTGCCCTCACCATCGTGGCCTGCAGCATTCCGGTCAGCGAAAAGGACTTGCCCGCAGTTGCCCAGACCAGAAAGGCGGCGACGGCAAGAACCAGTCCGAATCCGATCGAGAGCGCTGTCCACCTCGCTCCGCCACGGAAGAGCTGGCGCACGCCCAGGAAGGCCAGAACCGCTGCCACCAGATAGTTGAAGGGGGCGGCGGCGACCACGAGATCCGGAAGAACCCAGGTATCGGACGGACGCGACAGTCGAAACACCGCGTTGCCGGTCGTGTCGACGCTGAAGACGATTGTCACGAGAATGGATAGCGCGATGAGCGCGGCTCCCGATAGCCACGCCTGACGGTTCTTGCGTGTATCGATGTCGCGCGCGGAAGACGTTGAACGCGGCGCTGCCATGGTCATGACGCGCTATCCTTCTGATCCGTGACAGATTTTCGAAACCCCCAGGGGAAGATCGCACGCACCAGCAGAGGTGCAGCTATGAAGACGATGATCAGGGCTTGAATGATGCCGATCAGATCGATGCTGACGCCGGCATCGACCTGCATTTGACGCCCTCCCGCTTTCAGTGCGCCGAAGAGCAGCCCGGCAAACAGGACGCCTACGGGATGGGAACGTCCGAGCAGAGCAACCGAAATCGCATCGAAACCGATACCGGCGGAAAAACCCGGTGTCGCGCGGCCGAGAACGCCCAGCACCTGGTTCGCGCCGGCGAGCCCCGCAAGTGCGCCGGCCGACCCCATCGCGGTGACGATAATGAGCGGTGCGCGGATGCCGGCGTAGCGTGCTGCATCGGCGTTCTCGCCGCTTGCGCGGAACTCAAATCCCAGCTTCGTACGAAACAACAGCCAGTAGATCAGGATGACGGCCGCGATCACGAGAAAAAGGCCGGCATGGACGCGGAGGTTCGCATCAATCCATGCGAGCAGCCGCGGAAGTTCCGCGCTCTCCACGACCGATTTGGAAATCGGATCGGCCCGTTCCGCCTTCTGGACCCAGGGCAGTCGTAGCATGTAGTCAAGCAGGCGGTAAGAGATCAAGTTCAGCATGATCGTCGAGATCACTTCATGCGCGCCCGTGGCAGCCCGCAACCATCCCGCAATCGAAGCATAGGCGGCGCCGGCAAACGCTCCGGCCAAAAGCGTGAGCGGCAGATGCAGGGCCCATGGCAAGCCTTCGATGCTGAAGCCCACGATTGCGGCCACGAGCCCGCCAACGATGATCTGTCCTTCCGCGCCGATATTGAAGAGGCCGGCCCGGAAACCCAATGCAAGGCCGAGGCCGGCCAGGATAAGTGGTGCAGCTGCCGTCAATGTCTCTGAAACAGCGTTGAGCGAACCGACCGAGCCTTCCAACAGTGCAATGTAGGAGCGGCCGATCGTCACCGGATCGACCGCGGTTGCCAGCATGACCAGGGCCCCGATGATCAACGCGACGATGAACGCGAAGATCGGCACGACCACGAGGTCCTCGTATTCGGCACGGCTCGGTGCTGCTCGCTGCAGGAGCTTTTCGGAGAGCGTATCACTGCTGGTTTGAACGGTCATGCCTGTGCTCCTGCCATGGCGAGCCCGACGGCGTTCTTGTCGACAGGACCTTTGGTCGCATCGAATTCCGCAACAAAGCGGCCTTTGAACATCACAAGGATCCGATCAGACAGGGACAGAATCTCATCCAGTTCGGAGGAGACGATCAATACGCCATCTCCTGTGTCGCGGGCATGCATCAGCCGGCCATGGATATATTCGATGGAACCCACATCGAGACCGCGTGTCGGCTGCGCGGCGACGACCAGACACGTCTCTCGTTCCAGTTCGCGCGCCACGATGAGTTTCTGTTGATTGCCGCCCGACAGGCTGCCTGCCCTGGCAAAAACCGAAGGCGTGCGCACGTCGAAATCGACAGCGTATTTCGCTGCGCTCTTGAACACGTCAGGCCAGCGAATATTCGGGCCGGATGCATATCGTTCGTCGTAATAGGTGTTGAGCACCATGTTCTCTGCGACGGTGAAATTCGAAATCATTCCGCTTCGTTGTCGGTCCTCCGGAATGTGCGCCATACCCATACGGTGACGTTCACGAACCGACGCGTGCGTAATATCCTTGTCGAGGAACAGTATCTTGCCGCTGGCGGCATGATGGAGACCGGTCAATGCCTCGATCAGTGCCGACTGGCCATTGCCCTGGACGCCGGCGATGCCGACGACTTCTCCGCTTTTGACGTGAAAACTGACGCGATCGACAGCGATCTTGTCGTCCTCGCTCAAGACTGTCAGTTCGCTGACGTCAAGAAGCGTGCGGCCCGGCGCATAGGGTGCCTTCTCGACCTCGAAAACAACCGGCCTGCCGACCATCATCTCGGCAAGCTGCGCCTCCGAGAGCGTCTTGGGGTCGCCCTCGCCGACGATCTGGCCGTCGCGCAACACGCTGATGCGGTCGGCGATTTCAAGAATTTCGTTCAGTTTGTGCGTGATGAAGACGAGTGCCTTGCCGGCGTCGCGCAGTGACTTGACGATCTCGAAGAACTCAGTGACCTCCTGCGGGGTCAGAACTGCTGTCGGCTCGTCCAGGATCAGGACATCGGCCGAGCGGAACAAGACCTTGATGATCTCGACGCGCTGCTGAAGTCCGACCGGAAGGTCTTCGACACGGGTGCCGGGATCAACCTCCAGACCATATTTTCTATTGATTTCATTGACGTTGTCGTGGGCGGTCGCCAGATCGAGCCAATCGAGCTTGCCGGTCGGTTCGACGCCCAGAATGACGTTTTCTGCGACGGTAAATACAGGAACCAACATGAAATGCTGATGCACCATTCCGATCCCCGCCGCGATCGCGTCCCCGGGCCCCCGGAACACAACGGGTTTGCCATCGATCAGGATCTGGCCCTCGTCGGCGGCATAAAGCCCGCTCAAGATATTCATCAACGTCGATTTGCCGGCACCGTTTTCGCCGAGGAGCCCAAGCACCTCTCCCGCGCGGATCGTCAGGCTCACATTCGAATTGGCGATTACCGGACCGAAGCGTTTGGTGATCCCCTTTAGTTCGACATCCACTGCCGCTCTCCCCAAGGTCGACGCAAGAAGCCGTGCCCGCCGCCTGACCACAGGCGACGGGAAAGGTGCGATCGGGCTATTCGTTGACCTTGATCGTGCCGTCGATGATCGCCTTGCGAATATCGGAGAGCTCCTGCTTCATTTCGGCAGAAACTTCATTTTCCATGTCATGGAACGGGGCAAGCCCCACGCCGTCGTTTTCGAGCGATCCGACGAGAACACCGCCTTTGTAGGTGCCCTTCATTGCCGCTTCGATGACCGCGTAAACGGTCGAATCCATGCGCTTGGTAATCGACGTGAGATAGACATGCTTCTTTTGCGGGTCGGTCAGATAGAGGTCCGCATCGACACCGATGATCTTCAGCTTGTCTGTCCCGAGTTCATCGGCGAGCGCCGCTGAACCAAGGCCCACGGGACCTGCGACCGGCAGCACGATGTCTGCGCCTTCATCATAGAGGTTCTGAGCGAAGGCGCGTCCGTCATCGAGCGAATCGAAATTGTTCGTGAAGAGGCCCTCACGCGTCTCGGGGTTCCAGCCGAGAACGGCAACCTTCGTTCCCTTCTGTTTGTTGTAGTAGTTCGCTCCGCGGTAGAACCCGTCCATGAAGATCGTCACCGGCGGAATGTTGATGCCTCCGAAGACGCCAATCGTGCCGGACTTCGAAACGCCTGCGGCAAGGTAGCCGGCGAGAAACGCTGCTTCATCGGTGGAGTACACCTGGCCCACCACATTGTTGAGTGGCGGATCGTACGAAAAGTCGACGATGGAGAACTTCTGATCCGGATTCGCCTCGGCAGCCTTCTTGGTCGCATCACCGAGCAGGAAGCCGACGGTGATGATGATATCGCACTGCCCGCCAAGCAGGGAATTGATATTGGCTTCGTAGTCGGTTTCAGCCTGCGATTCCAGGTATCTGCCTTCGACGCCAAGCTTTTCCTTCGCGTCCAGAACGCCTTTCCACGCTGTCTGGTTGAAACTGTTGTCATCAATTCCGCCGGTGTCTGTCACCTGACAAGCCGTGAACGCCGCGGCGGCAGAAACGGAGCTTAGCAACAACGATGCCGTTACCGCAGCACTTGCGAAGAACTTCTTACTGTAGAGCATGATGGTAACCTCCCTGGTTGTGTGGCACGCATGGGATTCTCATCTGGAAATGCAATTGTATCGGAAGCATTTCATTTTGTTAGAAGTAACATCATTCGAGACGTTCGACTTGACACATATCAACAGCGAACGGCCGGGTTTGCAGCTTTTTGTCGCGAAGTAAGCTGCGCTCACTCTAACTCTGGCACAACCTGCTTAGCTCCTCCACGCAAGCGTCGAGGAACTCTCCTTGTTTTCGCTCCGTTCGAAGCCCGAAAAAGGCAAGCTCTACTGGTGAAGCGTTTCAAGCAGAAGGTAACCGACAGGAACGCCATGCCTCTCTTTGCAGGAAAGTCCTGCTCAAGCCACCAGCCAATTGTCCCTGTAGAAACGCACCTTGTCGCGCTCGAAAACAAGATGGGTTGGGGCGCCGACGGCCGGAACGCGATCGGGCGTGCGGAGTTTCACTATGGTGCCGTTGCCGAGGTCGGCGCTGACAATCGCGAAGCAGCCCATGTCCTGCACATCGGAGACGGTTGCGGGCAATGTGCCTGTTTGCGGGCTCTCGGCAAGCGTGATGAATTCCGGGCGAATGCCGACCACGACCTCGTTCAAAGATCGGCCTTCGGCAGAGCGGAGCGCCCCGACCGCGCGTCCGAGGATCGACACCGTGCCCGCTTGGACAGTGCCCTCGAGAAAATTCATCGCCGGCGAGCCTATGAAATAGCCGACGTGACGATGCACTGGTTCCTCGAACAGAGCCTGGGGGCTCCCCATCTGCACGACGCGACCATGATCCATGACCACGACCTGTTCGGCCAGCGTCATCGCCTCGTTCTGGTCATGCGTCACATAGACCAGCGTGTGCCCGTGCTGGGCACTGATGTCCCGCAGCTTGCGCCTGAGGCTGAACTTCAACTGCGGATCGATCACCGTCAGCGGTTCGTCCATCAGGATGACTGCGACGTCGTCGCGCACCAGTCCGCGCCCCAGCGAGATCAACTGCTTCAGGTCGGGTGTGAGCTTTCGTGCAGGCTTCCGCAGCACTTCGTCCAGATTGAGCAGGCTTGCCACCTCGTTGACGCGCTGGTCGATCTCGGCTCTCGGCTTGTTGCGGCAGCGCAGCGGAAAGGCGAGGTTCTCGAACACCGTTTTCGACGGATAGACCACCGGAAACTGGAAGACCTGGGCGATGTTGCGCTTCACCGCGCCGACCGAGGTCATGTCGACACCGTTGATCAGCACCCTGCCTTCACTCGGCGTCAGCAGGCCGGAAATGATGTTCAGCATCGTGCTTTTGCCGCAGCCCGACGGGCCGAGCAGGGCATAGGTGCCGCCGTCCTCCCAGGTCAGGTCGAGCGGATGGAGGGCATAGTTCGGCTTGCCGTCGACGGTATTGTAGGAATGCCCAAGGCCCCTGAGTTCAATCTTTGCCATGCAATCAATCCTTCTGGCCGGAGACGCTTCTGCGCGGCGGGGCAGCGATCAGCGTGCCCGTCGCCGCATCGAAGGCGTAGAGGCGTGCGCTGTTCGCGGTAAAACCGATCCTGTCTCCGGGCTGGAAGAGATGTACCCCCTCCTCCTCCAGTACGAGATTGCGCCCGTCGAGATCGAGATGCAGCACGGTCAGCGAGCCGTTGACCTCGGCGAGCGCCACGGTTGCGGAAAAGTCTCCGTGGAGTGCCAGGTCGGTCGCCCTGAGGCCGAAGGTGTAGCGACCGGGCGCAAGCGTCGAAAAATGCGCCGGTAGCGGCGTCTTGAACGATGGCCCGAGGATCAGGCGCCCGCCCGCGATCTCGCCTTCGAGCAGGTTCATCGGCGGATCGTTGAAAACCTGCGCTGCGATCGTGTTGGCGGGATAGTGGAAGACGTCGCGATAGTCGCCCGTCTGGATCACCTTGCCTTCGTGCAGGATGATGACATGCCCCTGCAGGATCATCGCCTCTGCCGGTTCGGTCGTCGCGTAGACGACCAGCCGGTCCTTGCTGTCGCGGAAGATGCGGCGGAACTCGTCGCGCAATTGTTCGCGCAGTTTGTAGTCGAGGTTGACCAGCGGCTCGTCGAGCAGCAGGAAATCGGTGTCCTTCACCAGCGCCCGGGCAAGCGCCACGCGCTGCTGCTGGCCGCCGGAAAGCTCCGCCGGGCGCCGGTCGAGATAGGGGCGAAGGCCAAGGAGGTCGCTCACATAGGTGAGTTTCGCCTCGATTTCTGACGACGTGCAACCGGCCCGCTTCAGCGGAAAGACGATATTGTCGCGCACGTTCAGGTGCGGATAGTTGACGAACTGCTGGTAGACCATCCCGACCCTGCGCTTCCAGGCGGGGATCTTCAGGAGATCGACCCCGTCACGCACGAGGCTGCCGGAGCGCACGGCCTGCAGCCCGGCCAGCACCTTGAGGAAGGTGGTCTTGCCGGAGAGCGTGCGGCCGATGACGGTGACGACGCCGGAGGCCGGCAGTTCGACGTCCAACCCGTTGAGATGAATGGCGTTGCCGTCGGCCACGGTCAGATTGCGGATTGCGTAGGTCATCATGCCTCCTATTTCCGTGCGCCGGCGAGGCTGCCTTTTTCGAGGTAGCGCTCCACCAGGAAGGCCACCACGATCAGGGGCGCCACCGAGACCAGCGCCGAGGCGGAAAGGCTCCACCAGGGCGTCACCGAGGAATTGAGCGAGACGATCGCCACCGGCAGCAACTGCGTCTCGGTGAAGGTCAGCGTGAAGGCGAAGAAGAAGTCGTTCCAGCCGAAGACGATGCAGAATATGCCGGCGACCACCAGGCCGGGCAGCGAATTCGGCAGGATCACCCGCCAGAAGGTCTCGATCGGGGTGCAGCCATCGATCATCGCCGTCTCATCGAGTTCGCGCGGAATATTGTTGAAGAAATCGACCATCACCCAGACGGCGATCGGCAGGAGCAGGGCGATGTAGACGATCACCAAGCCGAGGATCGTGTCGAGCAAGCCGAAGAAGCCGAGCATCAGGAAGAACGGGATGGCCAGCACCACCGGCGGCATGATCCGCTGCGAGACGAAGAAGAAGGTGAGGTCGTTATTGCCGATTGGCCCCGCCTTGTAGACGAAGCGCGACAATCCATAGGCGGCGAGCGTTCCGAGGACCAGGCTGATGGCACTGGCCGACAGCGTCACGATCATGCTGGCCGCGAACGGCTCGACAATGTCGATGCTGCCGGCGCCCGATCCGAACAGGCCCTTCCAGGCTGCGAGCGAAGGCTCGTAGTCGACATAGGGCAGATAGGTCGGTCCGGCGGTAACCCCGTTGGCGGTCTTGAATGAGGTCGTCAGCGCCCACAGGAACGGCGCGATGACGAAGGCGCTCCATCCGAGGATCGCCGCCGTCTTGATGATGCGAAAAAGGCGCGGCATGGGTCAGGCTCCCGACTTGACGAGGTATCTGGCGAGAAGCTTGGCGATGATCGTCAAGAGCACGATCATGATCACCAGATAGGTGATCGACAGCGCCGCCGCGTAGCCGATCTGGAAGTCGCGCAGACCCCGGATGAAGATGTAATAGCTTGAGGTCTCGGTGGCCGTGCCGGGTCCGCCTGAGGTGACGACGTAGATCGTCTCCATGATTTTCGAGGCCTCGATCAGGCGGATGATCACGGCACCGGCCGAGATCGGCGCCATGGCGGGAAAGGTCACATTGAAGAAGGTTCGGACCGGTCCGGCGCCATCGATCGCGGCAGCCAGGAACGGCTCCTTCGGCAGGGATAGCAGGCCAGCCATCAGCAGCAGGAACATGAACGGCGTCCACTGCCAGACATCGACGAGAATGACGACCACCGTCGCCCAGCCGGCGCTTGTCAGCCAGGCGACATTGCCGACGCCGAGAAACTGCATCAGGTCGTTGGCCGGCCCGAGGGATTCGTGGAAGATGGTGCGCCAGATGACAGCCATGACCACCGGGGTCGTCATCATCGGAATGAGAAACAGGACGCGCGTGAGACGCCTCAGGCGCACCTGGCGCCAGACGAGCAGAGCGAGCGCGAACGCGATGACATATTCGAGCAGCACGCAGGCCGTGGCGATGAAGCCGAGCCGGACGAGCGATTCCCAGAAGCGGACATCGTTGAAAATGCGCCCGTAATTGCCGCCGCCGATGAAGTTCAGGCCCGGGCTTGCGGCGTCCCATCCCGAAAAGCTCACGCGGATGGTGAAGATCAGTGGAAACAGGATGATCGCCAGCAGGGTGAGAAGTCCCGGCAGCAGGAAGAAGAGTTTGTAGCGCGACAGCCCATACACGCGGTTCGTTCCTCAGTTCACGGCCACGTCGGCCCCCGGTCGACGGACACGGGACGACGGCATGCCTTTTCCAAGAGAAGGGGCGCACCGCTTCCGATGCGCCCCCTTTCGACGGTCCTGGAGTTACTCGTTGTCTTCCAGCGCGACGACGCGGGCATAGGCCTCGCGCACCTTGTCGACTCCGATCCGGTCCGCGATGTCTTTCCACTCCTTGGCCACCTGGTCGAGCGCTGCCTGCGGCGTCGCCTGACCGGCGATCGCGGAGGCGACGCCCGTCGCCATCGAGGTCATGAACTGGTTGACGCCGGGAACGCGCAGGTCGAAGACGCGGTTCTGGCTGGTATCCATGCCTGACAGCGTTTCGACATAGCTCTTGGCAAGATCGGCATCCCAGCCGAGCTTGTCGGTCCACATCGCCGGATCGAAATGGCTGGTGCGGTAGGGATTGACGCCGAAGCGGCCGACTTGCAGGTCGGACAGGGTGTTGGCTTCGTTGGAAAAGAAGCACAGATAGTCGAAGGCCATGTCCTGGTTCTTCGATTTGGCCGACACTGCCGAGGTCCAGCCCCAGGTGATATAGGGCGCGCGGTTCGGCTCCTCGAATTTGTCCCACTGGTTGGTCTTGCGGTTCCAGACCTCGCGGGCGCCCGGAAGCGGAGCCGCGGCCACCTTGTTGCGGATCGGACTGTCGGCCTGCTGCGCCTGGACGAAGGCATCGTCCCACGAATAGCTCATCAGCGACTGACCGCCGCCGAAGGCAAAGATCTCGTCGCCGAGGCCGAAATTGGCACCGCCCGGCGCCCAGTCCTTCGAGGCCGCGACGAACAGTTCGAGGCCGCGCACGAAGCCGGGCGAATTGATCAGCGGTTCCATGGTTTCGAGGTCGAAGAAGAAGCCGCCCTTGACGTTCGGGTTCTTGGCATAGGGAGCCGCGCGGCTGATGAAGGCCGAGAACATCAGGTCATCGCGCTTGGCGACTTCCGCCGAACCGAAATTGGGATTGCCGTCGCCGTCCCAGTCCCAGCCGGAAAAGACCTTGGCGACTTCGTTATACTCTTCCCAGGTGGCGGGTACCGTCAGGTCGCGACCGGCCACCTCCTTGAATTTCGCCTGCATCTGCGGGTTCTCGAACATGTCGGCGCGGTATTTCAGATAATGCCGGTCGCCGTCGATCGGATATTGCACCATCTGGTCGCCCCACTTGGCGACGTCGATGTAGTTGCGGGTCACATCCTTCATGCCGGTCGACTCGCGATAGGCATCCGGAACGGGGGCAAGGAAGGGGTTGAGGTCGCCGATCCACAGCGAGCCGTAGAACAGCACGTCATAGGCATTCTGTCTCGTCTGGAATGGGATCAGGATGCGCTGAAACAGGTCGCCGAACGGCACGTGCACGACGCTCACCTTGGCACCGGTCAGTTCCTCGAACTGTTTGGCGTGGAGTGCCGTCGGCTCGCCGATCACCGGAACGGCATGGGTGATGATGTTGAGCGTGCGGCCGGAATAGTCCTTGGCGTCAATCGCCTCGTAGGAGCAGGTTCCCGGCAGGTCGGCCGGAATACCGAAGCGGCTGTAATCGGCCGCCATGGCGGGTGCCGCGGCGGCCGCCAGCGCAAGCGTGCTGGCGGTCAGAAGCAATGTCTTCAATGTCATTTTTTCTCTCTCCCAGGTTTAAAGTCCTTGCCGGCGAAATCCGGCTCCTCCTCAAGGAATAAGCACCGCGCGACCGTGAATCTTGCCGTGGTGAAGGTCGAGCAGGGCGCGATTGGCATCGGCCAGCCGGTATTCCGCCGTTGCGAGATGGACCTTGCCCTGATCGGCAAGCGCCATGAGTTCGACCAGTTCGGGATACGTGCCGACGAGATTGCCGACGATCCGCTTTTCCGACGTGATCATGTCGATGGTCGGGATCTCGAGCTTTCCGCCATAGCCGACGATGTAGTAGGCGCCGTCACTTCGCGTCATTTCCAGGCCTTCGGTAATGGCGCTACCTTCGCCGACGAAGTCGATGACCGCCTCCGCGCCCCAGCCGCCGGTCAGGGCCAACACCTTGTCGACCTGTTCGCCATTGGCGAGCACCAGTTCGTCGGCGCCGCACTTGGCGGCAAGCTCCAGCGCTTCCTTCGACCGGTCGACGGCGATGACCTTCGCCGCACAGAGCGATTTCAGTACCTGGACGCCGATATGACCAAGCCCACCGACGCCGATCACTACGACATATTGGCCCGGCAGCAGATGTTGAGCGGCCTTCTTGCAGGCGCGGTAGGCGGTGAGGCCGGCATCGGTGTAGGGCGCCACATCCTTCGGCGCGAGCGTCTTCGGCAGCTTGATCAGCGAGCGGGCGCCGGTCCGCAGGTATTCGGCATAGCCGCCATTGGCATTGATGCCGGGAAAGGAACTCTCCTCGGCGTGCATGTCGTTGCCGCGCCGGCAGGCGAGGCAATGGCCCGAAGTGACCAGCGGATGACAGATCACCGCATCGCCCGGCTTGAAGTGCGTGACGCCCGGACCGACCTCCTCGACCCATCCGGCGTTCTCGTGCCCCATGATATAGGGCAGCTGAACGTCGGAATTGTTGCGCCACAGGCCTTCGATGACGTGCAGGTCGGTGCGGCAAACGCCCGCCCCGCCGATCCGCACGATCACATCGTTTGGCCCCTCGATACGGGGATCGGGAACATCCTCGTAAACTACGAATTCGCTCTTCTCGAGCTTCTCGTCATATTCGTGCAGAACTGCTGCCTTCATTCCTAAGCCTCCTCACTCGGCGCATTGTCATTTCGCCTTCCTCACTGCAGTCGCCGTGCCAACAGCCTGTTCATCCGAGAGAGATGAGCAAAATCATAGAGATGAGGTTTTGGTGCAGTGCGCTCGCGGCAGCGCATGATGTTCAGGCCCGCAACAGCGGCGGGACTTCACCTGTTCAAATCATGAACACTTGCCAGCGGGAACGAAAATTGGTCCACTGAGGTCCGGACAAGAAGGGATAAAACCCTTGAAAAGCCTGAGGAGAGGCGCTGTCCGGGGGGAACAGACAGATGCTTTCACGGACTGAGCGCCTGAAGAGGCTCAGGATCACGTTGATGCAGGGTGGCCAGGTTGACGGCAATCTCGTCAATCCGCAGATCGCCGAGAGTTGGCAGCGCTGCATCGAATCCGGACTCGATCCGCGGGTGACGCCGCCACCGCTCCAGATTGGCACGCGAGAGCTCAAGCAGTTGCGCGAGCGCGATGAGCTGACCCATCGCTTTGCCGTGGCCGAAATGCACTCGCTCTATCAGCAGATCGCCGGGAGCAATTTCCTGATTGCCTTCGGCAATGCCGAGGGAACGGTGCTCGATACCATAGCCGACGGTGACTTCCAGTCCAGCAGACCGGGTCGGGGCATCGTGCCGGGCGCCGTGTGGAAGGAAAGCCTGCGCGGCACCAATGCTCTGGGAACCTGCGCGGCCGGTCGCCAGCCGCTGATCGTTCACGGCGAAGAGCACTTCTTCGCCGCCTATTCCGACGTCAGCTGTTTTGCCGCGCCGATCCTACATTCCGACGGTGAACTTGCCGGCGTGCTCGACGCCTCGTCCGATTGCAGCGCGCGCCACAGCCATACCCTGGCGCTGATGCGCATGGCCGCCACCCATATCGAGAACTCGCTGTTTCTTGCCCAGCAGGAAAAACACATCGTCGTGCTGTTTCATTCCCGCTGGGAGCTGCTGAATTCGGTCAGCGGCGGACTTGTCTCGTTTGATGCCAACGGACGGCTGATGGCGGTCAACAAGCGCGCACGGGAAATCCTGCGCGGCATCTCGCTGCGCCCCGGCACGGAATTCGACGCCATCTTCGACACCCCGTTCGATCTGGCTCTGGCGGAGATGTCGAACAGCCGACAGCCGACGCTGCGCGATGGTTTCGGCAGCCGCTACGCCGTCCACTGGCGCAATCGCCACAGCTTCGAGAAGCGCCTGCCCCAGGCCGGAAAACCAGCCGGCGCCGATGCGGCCGCCGGCGACCTTCCGCCGTCGGCAAAGCCCGACTTCGTCGCCAACGACGCGGTCGTGCGCCAGCAACTGGACAAGATAGCCCGCGCCGTCCGCTTCAAGCCGCCTTTCCTGATCCGCGGCGAAAGCGGCACCGGCAAGGAAATGCTGGCACGCCATATCCACAAGGCCAGCCGGCGCCAGGGGAGCTTCATCGCCATCAATTGCGGCGCGCTGCCCGAGCATCTGTTGGAGGCCGAGCTCTTCGGCTATGTCGGCGGCGCATTCACCGGAGCCCAGCGCACGGGCGCCGAGGGGCTGGCCGTCGCCGCCGATCGCGGCACGCTGTTCCTCGACGAGATCGGCGACATGCCGCTGTCGAGCCAGGTGGCGCTGTTGCGCTTCCTCGACAGTTCCGAGGTCCGTCCGGTCGGCGGCCATCAGGTGCGCAAGGTCGATACCCAGATCGTCGCCGCCACCAATGTCGACCTCGAGGAGGCGATCGCCACCAAGCGCTTCCGGGAGGATCTGTTCTATCGCCTTGGCGTCATTCGTCTGGAGCTGCCGGCGCTGCGCGACCGAACCGATTTCGGCGCCGTGCTCGACAGCATGCTGGCGGAGATTTCACCGGGCACGCAGATCGATCCCGCCGCCGCGATGCTGATGGCGGCATTCGGCTGGCGCGGAAACATGCGCGAACTGCGCTCGGCCCTGCTGCAGCTGGTGATGGCCGCCGAGGGAAACAGGATCGTACCTCCCGATGTTCTCGACCTGCTCGGCCATCCGGGAGACGGCGACGGCCGTCAGACCCATTCCTTGCGCACCAAGATCGGCCGGGAAGTCACGGAGATGCTGCGCAGCAACGGCAACAACGTCAGCCAGACGGCGCGCGCGCTCGGCGTGTCGCGCAACACCGTCTACAAATACGCCAGAAATTTCTAGAAAAGCCCGCAACCGGACTTTCTCCGGTGCGGTTTCGTCACGATGACGCTGCGCGCGCTCCCCCGTCAGACGACGGTTTCGCCGCCGTCGACCACCAGAATCTGGCCGGTCATGTAGGACGAGCGCGAGGACACGAGGAAGAGGACGGATTCGGCGATCTCCTCGACGCTTGCCCAGCGGCCCATCGGCACCTTTTCGCGCACATAGGCCTCGATCGCATCTCTGCCGCCCATCTGCTCGATGAAGGGTATGTTGAAGGGCGTGTCAACCCAGCCGGGGCAGAGCGCATTGACGCGAATGCCGAACCGCGCATAGTCCCCGGCCATCTGGCGGGTCATGGCGATCACGGCATGCTTGGTCGTCGTATAGGCGATCATCTCGCGGTCGTAGAGCACGCCGGACGATGACGAAGTGTTGAGGATGACGCCGGATCCCTGACGTTTCATCATCGGCGTGACAAAGCGAGCGGCCATGAAGTGCGCCCGGACATTGAGGTTCCACGAGCGGTCGAAACCCTCGATCGCGACATGCTCGAGGTCGCCGGCGACCTGGGCACCGGCGTGATTGTGCAGGATGTCGATGCGTCCGTGGCGGGCCATGAGCGCCGACAGCCCGGTTTCAAGGGCGACATCGTCGGTCACGTCGAGCCCGAGCGCCTCGGCGCTGCCGCCCGTCGCGCGGATTTCGGCCACGACGGTCTCCGCAGCGTCGATGTTGCGGTCGACGACGGCGACATGGGCGCCTTCGCGCGCCATGATGGCAGCGCTAGCCCGGCCGATGCCAGAGCCGGCGCCGGTAACGATCGCGACGCGGTCTTTCAGGATCATGATTTACTCCCCGGCATGCGTTTTTTTGTCCCGCATCAGCGTGCGAGCTGTGAGGATGAGGAACAGCGAAGCGACCAGCACCAACGTGGCAATCGCGTTGATCTCCGGCGTGACGCCGCGGCGGATCGACGCGAAGACATAGATCGGCAGCGTGGTCTTGGAACCGGCAACGAAGAAGGCGACGATGAAATCGTCGAAGGAGAAGGTGAAGGCGAGCAGGAAGCCGGCGAGAACCGAGGGCAGAATCTGCGGCAGGACGATCTCGCGGAAGGTGGTAAACGGCGTCGCATAGAGATCGCTCGACGCCTCGACGATGTCGCGGCCAAGGCTGGCGATCCGCGCCTTGACGATCATCGTCACCAGCGCCAGCGAAAAGAGGCCGTGTGCGGCGACGATCGAGCCGTAGCCAAGCCCGAGCTGCGGCGGCTTTTCGCCCGGCCAGATCGAGGCGAGCGCCGGGTTGACGAAGGAGAAGACCTCGACCAGAGCCACCAGGGTGGCGATGCCGATCACCACGCCCGGCACGACGATGGCCGCGGCGAACAGGCCGTCGAAGATGGCCCGCCCGCGTGGGCCAAGCCGCTCCATGCCGAGCGCTGCCATGGTGCCGAAAACGGCGGCCAGCCCGGCACTGGTGAACGCGATCAGCAGGCTGTTTTGCAGAGCCGTGATCAGGAAGGTGTTGGTGAGCGCCTTGCCGTACCAGATGGTGGAGAAGCCGGTGAACTCGGAAGCGCTGCGGCCCGCATTGAACGAGAAGAGCACGACGAGCGCGATCGGTGCATAGAGGAACAGGTAGACGGAAGTGACGAGCGCGCGCATCAGACGAGATCCACCTGTCTTGAGCCAGATATCTTGAAGGCGATGCGCATGGCAACGCTGAGAACGATGACGACGACCGCCACCAGCGTCACGGCGATCGCCGAACCGAACGGCCAGTTTCGCGACTGGAGGAAGAGGTCAACCAGGGCATTGCCGATGAAGAATACCTTGCCGCCGCCGAGCAGCTGGGGGATCAGGTATTCGCCGAGCAGCAGGATGGTGACCAGCGCCACGCCCGTCATGACGCCCGGAAGAGAGAGCGGCAAGGTGACGCCGAAGAAGGTCGAAACCGGTTTTGCACCGAGATCGGCCGAGGCTTCGAGCAGCCGACGGTCGAGTTTTTCGAGGCTCACGTAGATCGGCATGATCATCAGCGGCAGGTAGCCATAGACGATGCCGAGCAGCACGGCGCCCGGTGTGTTCAGCAGCCGCACGTCCTCGATGCCGATCATCGACAGGAGGTTGGGGATACCGCGCGAGCCGAGGATGTACATCCAGGCATAGGTGCGCACCAGCAGGCTGGTCCAGAAGGGCACGACGACCAGCGAGACGAGCAGCAGCCGGTATTGCGGACTGGCCTTGATCGCCAGGTAATAGGCGACCGGATAGGCGACGATCAGGCAAAGAAAGGCGCCGAGCGGCGCAATCAGCATGGTGTTGCGGAAGGCGGCGGCGCGCGACCCGAGATTGGCGAACTGGGCGAAGGTGAAGGCCGCCTGGTAGCCGCCTTCGGGCGCCCGCTCGCCGACCGAAAAGACGACGATGGCCATGAAGGGAAGGACGAGGAAGACGAACAGCCAGATCGCCGCGGGGGCTACCAGCGCTGCGGTGACCAGTCTCTTTCGTGTGTCCGTCGTAAAGGCCATGCGGTGGTCCCGGTTGCGTGCAATCATTGGGCATGGAGCAAGGGTCGCCCCTCACCCTGGCCCTCTCCCCACAAGCGGGGAGAGGTGGTGGCAGCCGGATCAGGGGCTTTCACCCCTACCCGGCCAAGACCATCAAGCAGACTTGAACCGTGCCATCAGCTCGGCACGGGCCGGGTCGGTCAGCGTCACGGCCGCGCCGAATTCCAGCGGGGTGAGCGATGCTTCGTCCGGATAGACGATCTTGTTCGACGTCACGTCGGCCGGCAGCAGGGCCATCACCCGGCTGTCGGTGGTCGGGGCGCCGTTGGCGATGTGTTCCTTGACGGCGTTTTCCGGTGTCATCAGGAAATCAAGCAGGGCATAGCCGGCCGGCTTGTTGGCGGCGCTCTTCGGGATCGCGTAGAAGTCGGTCCAGATCTCGCCGCCGTCGGAGCCGAGGATGTAGGCGATTTCCGGCATGTCGCGGTTGAGCTGCGCACCGTCATTGGTCCAGCACATGGTCATCCAGGCGTCGGTGCCGCGCATGCCCGGCTGATAGTCGCTGTTGATGCCGTAGAGATGCGGCTTGACCTTGATCAGCAGTTCTTCCGCCTTGGCCAGTTCCTCCGGATTGATCGAGTTGAAGGAATAGCCGAGCGAGACGAGCGCGCTGCCGATCGTGGTCAGCTGGTAGTCATGGACCATGGCACGCCCGTCGGCCTCGGTCTGGGCTACCTCGAAGAAGTCCTTCCACGAGGTGATCTTGGTCTTGATCTTGGCGGTGTTGACGGCCATGCCCGTCGTGCCCCAGTTCTTCGGCACGGCGTAGGTCACACCGTCGACGGCGCCTTCCGAGGTGAAGCGCGGCGACTGGCTGGCCTGAGAGAAGGCAGGCAGCTTCGACATGTCGAGCGGATCGATCAGGCCGAGCTTCACATAGGTCGAAATGGTGTAGTTGGTGGGCACGAAGAGGTCCCATCCGGTCCCGCCGGCCTGCAGCTTGGCGAGCATTTCCTCGTTGGAACCGAAGACATTGACTTCGACGGCGACGCCGGTCGCGGCAGTGAAGGCTTCGAAGGTCGCCGGATCATGATAGTTCGGCCAAGTGGCGAGCGACATGGTCGTGCCGAGATCGCCGGCATAGGCATTGGCATTGAAGGCGCCAGGCTGGCGGCCGAGCACGGCTGCGGCGAGGCCGAGGCCGGTGACTCCGAGGAAGTGACGGCGCGAAACGGAACCGCGCTTCAGGCGCATCCATTCGTCGCTCAATTGCTCGGCAGTCACCGGGGCATTTTCTCTGTACCACTTTGTCATGACGCTGTTCCCTTTTTTGTCTTGACGAGTACGGCCGTTCCTCAGGCCGGAAAGACATGCATTTTGCCGGGATCGAATGTCAGAACGACCCGTTCGCCCGGTTCGACGAGGTCGCCTTCCTGCACGCTGCGCCGGTCGGCCGTGACGAGAAAATCGCCCAGCCCGTCGACGTCGATCTGATATTCGGCGGTCGAGCCGAGAAAGATGCGGTGGGTGACGGTGCCGGCGAGCCCACCGGCGTGCGTCGGCAGTTGCCGGACGAGGTCGATCGCCTCGGGACGCAACGCGACGGTCACGGCGCCGGGTGCCATCGTTCGTTTGCCTTCGCGTCCCAGTACCATGCCGTTCGAGAGCCTGATCGTCGTTCCGTCGGCCTCCAGCGTGCCGGCGATGCGATTGGTCTTGCCGACGAAATCGGCCACGAAGAGATCGGCCGGGTGGTCGTAGATTGCCTGGGGCCTGTCCATCTGGACGATGCGCCCGGCGTTCATCACACAGACCATGTCGCTCATCGAAAGCGCCTCTTCCTGGTCGTGGGTGACGAGCACGAAGGTGATGCCGAGCTCGCGCTGCAAGGTCTGCAGCTCGATCTGCATGGCTGTGCGCAGTTTCTTGTCGAGGGCCGCCAGCGGTTCGTCCAGCAGCAGCACCGAGGGCTTGTTGACGATGGCGCGGGCCAGCGCCACCCGCTGCTGCTGGCCGCCGGACATTTCATGCACGCGGCGTTTTTCGAAGCCGCCGAGCCGCACCATTTCCAGCGCCTCGCGCGCCCGGTTGGCGATTTCGGCGGTGCCAAGCTTCGGCCGCTGTTGCCTCAGCCCGTAGGCGACGTTCTCCTCGACGTTGAAATGCGGAAACAGCGCGTAGTGCTGGAAGACCATATTGACCGGGCGGCGATACGGCGGAACGCCATTCATCTCGCGGCCGTTGATCAGCACCGTACCTTCGCTTGGCTGCTCGAATCCGCCGATCATCCTCAGGCACGTGGTCTTGCCACCACCCGACGGTCCGAGCAGGGCTACGAACGCACCCTTCGGCACGGCCAGATTGATGTCCGATACGGCCGTCACGCTGCCATAGCGTTTGGCGACCGAACGAAACTCGATGTCGTTCGTCGAAGGCGCTGTCACGTCATATTCCCCGCGGTTGTTTTTCTGAATGCCGGGTCTTCTCGCGATCGCCCGGCTTCTCACCGTCTGTGTCAAACCTATTCAAGCCAGTCGATTGCGGTATATACCCCGAAAGAGGTATTCCAAGCCGTTTCTGGATGTGGAGGGTGTATACCCCAGGAGCATCTGCTGCTCTTTTTTGCAATCGTGTGGATGTCGGCATGGATCTCGAAGCCTTGTTCAAAGTCATGGGGCGACTGGTGGGCGCGGGGGCTCCCGGCGAGGATGCGGCGGGGCCCGCCTTCCATGAGCTGATGAAGAGCCTGCTCCGCTTCGACTATATCGTCGTCTTCGCCTATCGCGGGCAGGAGCGCCCGATCGATCTCTACAGCACCTTCACCGCCGAGGAGCATGTCGTCTTCGTCAGCATGTACCAGGCCGGACCCTATCTGCTCGATCCCTTCTACAGGGCAGCGCAGCAGCCGAAGCCCGGTGTCTGGCGCATGCGGGAGCTGGCGCCAGACCGGTTCTTCTCCAGCGAATATTTCCGCAGCTACTATACCCAGACGGGACTGGCCGAAGAAATCGGCTTCTTCGTCGCTCTCGACAACGGCATCACGGTCGTTCTCTCGCTGATGCGGCGGGAGCAGTCGGGGGTATTTTCCGCTGCCGAATTCGCGCTGCTGAAGAAGGCGGAACCGGTGGTGGCCGCCCTCGTCCGCCACGCCTGGCCCGATCTCGGTCGCCGCTTCGACCTGGCTTTCGCCAAGCGCGGCAGGAGCGGGCACAAGGCTGCCCAACCCTCCACGGATCGGGTGTGGCGCGATCTCAACCTGACCGACCGGGAAGCCGCCATCGTCGAACTCGTCCTGCAAGGGCATTCGTCGGAGTCAATCGGTCTTCGGCTCGGCATCTCGACGGGAACCGTCAAGGTTCATCGCCGCAACGTCTATCGCAAGCTCGGCATTTCCTCGCAGACGCAATTGCTGTCGATCTACCTCAAGAGCTTGGGATAATTGCCCGGCTCTTCGGGATGCCCCCAGACCTCCAGGCGGCGATGCCGGTTCCACCCGACGATGCACCATGATCAGCAGCGCCGCATAATCCCGCTCGTAGTGCGGAGCATGCAGATCTTGCCTAAGCGGAAAGACCGGTTCTTCGCCGGATCAGATCGCGGTGGTGCGTGGGCGTGAGCTATTCTTTCTCTCACCGAAGCCGTAAAGCGGGACGGTATCGACCGTGAGGCCTATCTGCGCGATGGCCTCACTCGCATCGCGGACCATCCGATCAATCGGATCGATGGACTATTGGCCTGGAACGGCAGGATCACGCCGAAAACCGCCTGACCAGGCGCTGACCTGGAAAGCGGGGCGGCAAATGCCGCCCCGCTTTCAACTCCTCACACCGCGGCGTCGGCGTTTTCGGGCGATGGGCCCATCACTGCGCGATCTTCCTGCATTTCGAGCCACATGGCGTTGACGACGGCGAAGATCGCGGCGAGCGGCAGGCCGAGAAGCCAGGCGAAGTACCACATTGTTCAATCTCCCTCAGTAGACGGTGCTGCTGTTGTCGGTAATCTCGGCCTCGGTCACCTTGCCCCACAGGACCTTGTAGACCCAGGCGGTGTAGGCGAGGATGATCGGGACGAAGATCAGAGCCATGACCAGCATGACGAAGAGCGTCTGGTGCGAGGACGAGGCGTTCCAGACCGTCAGCGACGATTTCGGATCGAGCGAGGACGGCAGGATGAACGGGAACATCGTCAGCCCGACCGAGGCGATGATGCCGGCAATCGAGAGCTTCGAGAACAGCAGCGTCGAGACCTCGCGACCGGCCCTGAAGCCGAGGAACACCAGCGCCGCGCCGACGAACCCGAGAATGGGCGCAGCCGCAATCCACGGCCGTTCGGCATAGGCCGCAAACCAGGAGGCCGAAAGCGCGACCTCGCCGAGCAGGGGGTTGGACGGGCCGTCGGTGACGGGAGAGCCGACGATGGCGTAGCTGGCGATCCCCGACACCATCCAGACACCGGCGAGCGCGTAAGTGACGATCGTCACGACCGCGGCGACGGAGCCGTACATGCGGGCACGTTCCTGTACCGGTCCCTCGGTCTTGAGCTGCAGCCAGGCCGCACCGTGCATGACGAGCATCGCAAGCGACACCAGGCCCGCGAGCAGCGCGAAGGGATTGAGCAGACCGAAGAAGGACCCTTCGTAGAAGATCATCAGGTCTTCGTTGAAGCGGAACGGCACACCCTGCAGGACATTGCCCATGGCAACCCCGAAGATCAGGGCCGGCACGGCACCACCGACGAACAGCGCCCAGTCCCAGGCGCTGCGCCAGGTGGCACTGTCGCGCCTCGACCGGTACTTGAAGCCGACCGGCCGCAGGATGAGTGCCGCGAGCACGGCGAACATGGCGAGATAGAAGCCGGAGAAGCTGACGGCATAGAGCGGTGGCCAGGCCGCGAAGATCGCCCCGCCACCCAGGATGAACCAGACCTGGTTGCCTTCCCAGACAGGCCCGATGGTATTGATGGCGATGCGCCTCTCCGTGTCGGTCTTGCCGACGAAGGGCAGGAGCGCGCCGACACCCATGTCGAAGCCGTCGGTGAGCGCGAACCCTCCCAGCAGCACGCCGAGCAGCACCCACCACATGACCCGCAGCAGTTCGAAGTCCAGAAGTTGATAGAGAATCATGGTCGTTACTCCGCAGGTTGGGTGAGAGCCGACGGGGCGCTCAGCCGGTCATAATGCTGCTTCTGCCACTGATCCGTCTCGGGCACGTCGAGATAGGGTCCCTTGCGGATGTATTTCAGCATCAGGCCCATCTCGATCACGAAGAGCACGGTGTAGAACAGCACGAAGCCGGCGAGCGTGATCACAAGCTCGGTGACCGAGAGATGCGAGGCGGACAGCGCCGTCGGCAGCACGCCGTCGACCGTCCATGGCTGGCGGCCGAATTCGGCGACGAACCAGCCGAGCTCCGCGGCAAGCCAGGGCGTCGGGATGATGATCACAGCCAGCCACAGGGCGACCCGCGGGAACTGCATCCTGCGGAAGGAAGCCATCCAGAAGAACCAGGCCATGACCGCGATGAAGGAGAAGCCGAGGACGACCATCAGACGGAACGCCCAGAACAACGGCCAGACGGTCGGAACCGTGTCGTTGGCGGCCATCTTGATCTGGTCTTCGCTCGCCTGGCGCGGATCGTCGACGTAGCGCTTCAGGAGCAGCCCGAAACCGAGATCCTTGCTGTGCTCTTCGAAGGTCGCACGGACCTCTGGCGAGACCGCACCCTTGTTGGCCCGGTAGGTCATCAGCGCATCATAGGCAATCTGCCCGGAACGGATACGATCTTCCGCCTGCTGGACGAGTTCGGCGATGCCGGGGATTTCGCCGGTCAGCGAACGCGTGCCGATCAGGCCCATGACATAGGGGATGTGAAGGGCATAATGGGTTTCGCGCGCCTCCTGGTCGGGAATGCCGACAAGCGTGAACGACGCCGGAGCCGGCTGGGTCTCCCACATGCCTTCGATGGCGGCGAGCTTCATCTTCTGGTCGTGGGTGACCGAATAGCCGGATTCGTCGCCGAGGACGACGACCGACAATGCCGAGGCGAGGCCGAAGGAGGCCGCGACCGCGATCGACCGCCGGGCAAGGTCCGTGTGGCGGTTCTTCAGAAGATACCACGCCGACACGCCGAGCACGAAGACGGAAGCGGTGACGTAGCCTGCCGAAACCGTATGGACGAATTTCGCCTGCGCGACCTCATTGAAGACGACGTCGAAGAACGAGGTCATCTCCATGCGCATCGACATCGGATTGAACTCGGCGCCGACCGGGTTCTGCATCCAGCCGTTGGCAATCAGGATCCACAAGGCGGAGAAGTTCGAGCCGATCGCCACCAGCCAGGCGACGACCAGATGGGCACGCTTGGAGAGCTTGTCCCAGCCGAAGAAGAACAGCCCCACGAAGGTCGCCTCGAGGAAGAACGCCATCAGGCCTTCGACCGCCAGCGGCGCACCGAAGATGTCACCGACATAATGGCTGTAATAGCTCCAGTTCATGCCGAACTGGAATTCCATCGTGATGCCGGTGGAAACCCCCAGCACGAAGTTGATCCCGAACAACGTGCCCCAGAACTTCGTCATCTGTCGCCAGATCGGACGGTCCGTCATGACATAGACCGTCTCCATGATCGCGACGATGATGGAAAGGCCAAGCGTCAGGGGCACGAAGAGAAAGTGATACATCGCCGTCATCGCAAATTGCAGGCGTGACAGCTCGACTACGTCGATTTCCATAATCTTGCTCTCGGTTGATTAGAACATTCAGCTTAGAAGCATGGTATGCATCATATGTGTGATCCGCGCGGTGCCGTCCATGAGGTGGATCAACGTCGTTTATCGGTCGCGCCGCCGCCGTCGAAGTGCCTGGGAAAGACCGATTTCAAGCTCGCGATTTGCCCATGCGCGTTCCTCCGCACGATGTGCGGCAACGACGATCGCGGCCTGAGGAAATGCCGAGCGCAGCCGAACGAGGACGGCGCGGGCGGTCTCCACGTCCAGCCCCTCAGTCGGCTCATCGAGAAGCATGACGGAGGGTCGACGCAGCAGCATGCGGGCAAGCGCCAGCCGCCGCCTTTCGCCCCCCGAAAGACCCTGCCCGCCTTCGCCCAGAGTGTGTCCAAGCCCTCCCTTGGCGGCAACAACCTCGTCGAGGCAGGCAATCCGCAGGCTCTCCCAAAGCATGTCGTCACCGGCCGCCGGGGCCGCGAGGCGGAGATTGTCGGCAATCGTGCCGCTGACGAGTGCGGCGCGCTGCGGCAGATAGCCGATGCGCGCGGCGCGCTCTGCCTCCCCATAGACGGCAAGCGGCCGACCCTCCAGCGAGATGAAGCCTCGCGTGGGCTCGACGAGACCGCGGATAATGTTGAGAAGCGTGGTCTTTCCAGAGCCGCTTTCCCCGACGAGCGCCAGCGTCTCTCCGCGGCCGACCGAGAAATCCAGCCCCTCGAAAAGTACACGGTTCCCTTGGCGATAGGCCAGTCTGCTGCCTGAAAGCACCGACGGGTCGACCGAGGCGGCCGACGGCGACTCCCTTTCCCGCGGAGCCGCCTCGGACTCATCCGCGAACTGGATTTCGATCCGCCGCGCCGCATCCGTCATCTTGCCGAGCTCGGCGATGCCGCGCGCAAGCGGGGCGGCGGTTTCCACGAGCGCGAGCGCCGCAAAGAAGCCGAGCGCAGCGCTCGCCGGATCGACGCGCCCCTCGCTCGCCGCAAGTCCTCCGACCAAGAGCCCGCCGCCGGCCGCCACGCTGCCCGCGGCGCCAAGAAGCAGCGTCGAGACCCGGTCGACGAGGTCTATCCGCGACTGCGCATGCTGCATGCGGCGGTGGGCATCGAGGACGGATCGGCGATGATCCTCCAGACGGCCGCCGACCGCGAGCTCGGTGCGGCCGCGCATCATGTCGATGAAGCGCATGCGCAAGGCCTGTGCCGACCTCTGGGCGAGCCGGGAAGGCTTTCGCGAAGCGCGGGCCGCGACGAGAAGCGCAACGCCGAGGCCGATGAGGTAGCTGCCGACCTCGAGAACGGCGACCGCCGGGAAGACGAGCCACGCGATCAGGAAGAACGTCGCAGCAAGCACCACTGCCGCAGCTGCCGCCGGCATGACGAGCCGCAACGCGACGCCGTCGAGGGCGTCGACGTCGATCGTCAGGCGATTGAGCCGCTCGGAGCCGCGCAAACGGGACAGAAGAACGGCCGGCCTTCGCAGCATGGCCTCCAGCAAGGCCACACGCAGGTCGGCGAGCCCCTTGAGGGTGGCATCATGGGTGGCCAGCCTCTCACCGTAACGCGCCACCGCTCGCCCAAGGGCAAGAAAGCGGACGCCGGCACTCGGCCGGAAAACGTCGAAGCCCAGTCCGATGCCGGCAAGTCCCGCCGCCCCGGCGGCGGTGATGAACCAGCCGGAGAGACCAAGTAACGCCAGGCCGGCACCGAGAACCGCGACCGAGAGCAGGATGCCGACAGTCAATGCACCAATCCGTCGCCGCCACACGCGCCGGAAGACCCTGAACAGCGCGGTCATCTTCCGGCCTCCAGGGTAATCACACGATCGAACCGGGCAATGAGGCGCGGATCGTGGGTCGCAACCACCAGCGTCGCACCCTGTCGGCCGATCATTTCCAACGCCTCGACCACCCGCTCCGCCGTCGCGACGTCGAGATCCGCCGTCGGTTCGTCGGCAAAGATGACCTTTGCATCCGCATAGATGGCACGAGCGATCGTCAGGCGACGCGCTTCGCCACCCGCAACACCGCTGCCGTTCTCGCCGAGACGGGTGTCGGCGCCCTGTGGAAGGGCTGCCACCACGCCGTCGGCCGCCGCGGCGGCGAGCGCCGTATCGAACCGGGCAATGTCGATCCGCTCGCCGGAGAGGGCGACGTTGGCGCGCAGGCTTGCATTGAGCATGTGCGGATGCTGCCCGACAAAGCCGATCATGGCTCTCCACGCGTCCGCGCGATCGTCGTCGAGCGGCAGTCCGCCGATCTCGACCCGACCGCCAGAAGGCCGCACGAGTCCGCAGAGCAGGCCGATGAGGGTCGTCTTGCCGGCTCCGCTCGGCCCGCAGATCGCCACCTTCTCGCCCGGCATGATCTCGATGTCGGAGAAGGTGATCTCTCGTCCGCCCACCTGGTAGCGGAGCCCCCGGGTTGCGATCGTCAGCTCACCCGCCAGAGGCGTATCGGCCCTGGCACCACGCCCGACGATACGCGGAGCCGGTTCGTGATCGCGCCCGGCGAGCTCACCCGCGACCGCCAGCGCCGCGGCCTTGTCGTGCCAGGCGGAGGCGAGATCGCGCAGCGGCTGGAAGAAATCCGGCGCCAGCAGCAGGATGAAGATGCCCTCGGCAATGGTAAGCGGCGTGCCGTAGGCGCCGAAGGAAAAGGTTCCGAGCAGGGCGAAACCCACATAGACGGCGACCAGCGCGATGCCGATCGCGGAGAAAAGCTCCAGCACGGTCGAAGAGAGAAAGGCGACCCTCAGAACCCCCATCGTCTTCGCCCGCAAGGTCTCCGCCGACTGCCGGAAACGGTCCACCGTCAACGCTTCGGCGTTCAGCAGGCGAATGTCCGAAGCCGCGTTCAGCCATTCGAGGAGCGTGGAATTGAGGGTTCCGGTGGCGACCATCTGCTTCTCGCTCGCCTGTCGCGCCGCAAGTCCGATCAACGCCATGAACACAGGGATCAGCGGTCCGGCGACGAGAAGCACGATGCCGGCGAGCCAGGACATCGATGCGACGACGATCAGGATGACGGCCGGTACAATCGCGACCTTGACGGCGGCGAGACGATAGCGGCTCGCCCACGGCAGAAGGGAGTCGAGCTTGCCGGCCAGCAGGGTCGCAAGCGCCGCCGACGTCTGCCCGTTGCTTGCGAGGGGTGATGCAAGGCTCTCCTCATCGATGAGCGCGATGCGCTCCCCCTCGATCAGCCGTTGCCCAATGCGGAAGGCCTGCCGCCCCGCCAGAGCGTCGCCGAGGTGACGCGTGACGCCGAGAGCGATGAAGACGCCAGCAGTGACGAGTGGACCAGGCACCGCCGCATGCCCCTCGACCAACGCCGCCAGAAACCGGCTCACCAGCCACGCCTGCGGCAGCCAGAGCAGAGCCGACAAGACGGAGAGACCGCTGGCTATCGCCATGGTGCGGCTATCGCGGCGCGCCATTCGCGTCAGCCTCCGCCGGGCGGGGTCGCTTTCTGTTTTCTTCGTCTCGGACAAGGCGCGCCTGAAGAAGTATCTGGCCTGCAGGTTTTCGGGCGACCGTAGTCCGGCAACTGATCTTGATCAAATTCCAAATTGTCGCGGCGGCGTGGATGGTAACGCTCTCCCGCTACCACCATTACAGTGCTAAGCACAGCATGCGGTTTCTTCTTCGGAAGGTCCAAAAGATCCGCTATTGCTCCCTTCACGAAAAGCTCGACCTGACCTCGATCCTCGCACGGGTGAACCTCGATTGAGGTCACCAGGGAGCGGATTTCGCAAGCCATCTGCATCGAGTCGTTCGATTGCAACCCGAGTTGCAGCTCCTCGATCTTGGTACGATAGGAGTCGATTGATGCGGGCCGAAGCTCGACTACCTTTGTCGACGCGCGCAGGAAGTCGAGACTGGCGACCAGCCGTGCCTTCTCCGCTTCCAGATCGCGCAACTTTGCCTTCAGCGAGATCGTCGCTGCTCCGTCGGCGATGGCATCGACAATATTCCGGATCTGTTTGTCCAGTTTGGCGAGTTGCCTCTCGCCTTCGCGCAGCTCGCGATCAGCGCCGGCATTCAACCGCTTCTGCTCCGCCTGGTATTCGCGCAGGAACTCCGCGATCACCTCCGGCGCTAGCAATCGGCGCTTTACCCCCCCGAGAACACGCTGCTCCAGGTCCGGCATGCGAATGGTGCGATTGTTATCGCACGTTCCTTTCTCGCGATGAGCTGCACAAGACAACCGATCCTGAAACTTGACGGTGTAAGCCGCTCCGCAACATCCGCACCGGATCAGCCCGGAGAATATCCTTTTGGGGCGTCTGCGCTCATGGACGCGCGCTCCGCCGTACGCCCTCTTCCGAAGGTGTACCGCGTCCCAGACATCGTCGGCGACGATACGCAAATGCGGCGCGTCGACCACGTGCCACTGATCTGGCCGCGGCGCGGCGCTTGTAGTCTTCACGCGCCAACTGCCGGCCAATCAGGCGCGCGATATCAGACACGAGGCGATTAGGCCCCTCTGGGGCTAACACGGCTTTCGTGTCAGTACTGGGGCCGGGGTTGGTCTTGCCCCCGGGGTCCGGGACCCCTTCGCCGCTTGCGGACGTCATATCCCTTTCCATTAGCTCCTCTTCACGATCCATTTCGCACCTGCATCTGTCTCGTGCCGGCCATCAGAGACCGTCGAAACGCCGGTGGGAAGGGAGAACTTCCCCTGCATCGTACGGCCGACAAGCGCGTGCGGAAAAGACTTGTAAGATGCGCCAATCGTTACGATGCCTACAGGAACGGTAGCGATCTGCGGCAAGGGATCCTCGCCGGGCGGAAGTCTCCCCGATCAAGAACGCGGCAAAGAGCCTCGCCGCGCGCCTTCACGTGTCGTGAGGCGTGCTCATCAGCACGGCGGTGGCCCGGTTCGCCGAAACCAGCGCCGAACGGATATGCTTTCCACACGCAAGATCAGCCGCGAGGACGCCTGTGAACTCGTCGTACGCGCCGCGGGTGCTCACCAGTCTTGCCTTGACCGCCTCAACTGAAAACTCTTCGCCTTCGTTCGTCGCATGCGACCCCTTGCCCCCCGCCGTCACGACAATGACAGGGACCGGCCGGCCAGCTGCTTGGCTGCACCAAGCGCTCCCGCCAAGGTATCGATCACCGGGACCTGGGCCAGTTGTTCGGCCTCGATGGCGTTTACGACGACCACATCGACGATCTGCGCGAGATCGTCCGACAACGTCCGCGCCGATGCCGCATTGAGCACGAGCTGACCTCCGGCGGTTTTCATCGCCCGGGCGGCCGAGACGCTAATGATATCGTCAGCCACGTACCGTTTCCTCCGCCGCGACTGCGATCGACAGGAGATGTTCGTCAGTGTTCGGCAGGCCTGAAAGCAGGCAGCCGACGGGCATGCCGGCGTCGCCCGTGCCGCAGGGGATGGAAACGCCGCACCAGTCGAGGAAATTGCCGATCTGGGTGTTGCGCAGCGTCTTGCCGTTAGCTGCGAAGAAGGCCGCATCGTCGGTGAGAAGGCTTTCGATGGTCGGCGCGACATGGGGGAGCGTCGGGGAAACGAGGATATCTCCCGGTGCAACTGAGCGGGCCATTTCCGCGATCATGCGCTGGCGGACCTGAAGGATATGGATGTAGTCGGGGGCGGTGATCTTCTGGCCTGTCAGCGAGCGCGAGACGACGCGCGGGTCCATGCCGTGGGCGTCCTCGCCGTGCAGCCGCCCGCGATGCAGCGCATAGGCTTCGGCCGTGACGAGGGCGCCCCTTTCGGTGATCATTTCGAAGAGTTGCGCAAAGATCGGGAAGGCCTGCCGGCGGATGCGCGCGCCGGCCCTGGAAAGCCTTTCGAGCGTGGCTTCGAAGGCCATGGCGACGCCGTCCTCGATGCCGTCGAAGAAGACAGTTTCCGGCACGACGAGCGACTGTCCCTCAAGCGTTCCCCTGACGACCTCGGAGGATGTCCGCCCGCGCATGGCGGCATCGACCCAGACCGCGTCCTGCACGGTGTGGCAGAGGGGTCCGAGCGCATCGAGGCTGGTTGCGAGCGGGAATACGCCGTCCATGGCGTAGCGCCCGCGGGTTCCCTTGTAGCCGACGATGCCGTTGAAAGCCGCGGGGATGCGGATCGATCCGCCCGTATCCGTGCCCATGGCGACCGGCACGAGGCCTGCGGCGACGGAAACGCCGGCCCCCGAGGAGGAGCCGCCGGGAACGCGGGGAACGTCGGTGGAGGCGGGGTTCTTCGGCGTGCCGTAATGCGGGTTGATGCCGATGCCCGAAAAGGCGAATTCGCTCATATTAGTGCGGCCGACGGCGATCATGCCGGCCTGTTTCAGCGTGGTGACGATGGCGGCATCCGTGGTTGCCGGCGGGTTCTTTGCCAGCACCGTCGATCCCGCCGTGGTGGTGAGGCCTTCCATGTCGAAAAGGTCTTTCCAGGCGACCGGGATGCCGTCGAGAATGCCGAGCGAACGGCCCTCGGCAAGCCGCTTTGCAGACTGGTCCGCCTCGGCGAGAGCCCTTTCAGGCGTCAGTACGGTGAAGATCGACTGGTCCGCATGGGTGCGGATAGCATCCAGCGTCTCCTCGGCAAGCGCGCGCGGATCGAGCGCGCCCGTCTGGATAAGTGCGGAAAGCTGCGCGACCGATTTGCCAAGATGCCCCATATCCATGCCCCTTTTTCAAGCTTATCGACCGACGAGCTGCATCCAGCGCCGGACGAGATAGTTATGTTCGTCCATCGTGGTGTTCCACACCGCGATGGAGTTGGCTCTTTGCCAGTAGGAACCGCCGCTGCGCAGCGAGCCCGCCCGAATGCGGATGCCGCCGTCCGGGCCGGGCAGATCCTCGGTCGCGGGACGGCCGGCATACCAGTAGTTCCACTCGGCGTCGCTCATGTAGCTGCGCGAGCGCTCCGGCGTTGAAATGTAATAGCCCTGCCGGGCGACCACCGCGCCCGGCCAGCCGGAAAGCCACCAGTTGAGATAGTCGTAGGCCGCATCGAGCGTTCGCCCGGCAAGCTGGCGCGAAAGGCAGAGGCCGCCATGCCAGGCGCGGTATCCCTCGGCCGGCACCGCCTGATCGACCGGCAGGCCCTGTCCCTGCAGGATCGTCGTGCCGGTCGACCACATGCTCTGGATTTCCGTCTCGTGCCGCATCATCAGCTGCGCCGCTTCTTCCGCCGTGCGCCAGAAGGCGCGGAAGAAGCCGCTGCGCTTCTTTTCGGCGAGAAGATCGATCAGCCGGTCGATTTCCGCGACCGTCATGTTGCCGATGTTTTCAAAGCCCATCAGCCCGGCGGATTGGGCGGCGAGCGCTGCATCGAAAATGCCGATGGCCGGTTCGTCCACCAGCGCCACCCGCCCGGCCCAGCGCTCGTCGAACAGGCTCGCCCAGCTTTCCACGTCGGACGGCGCCTTCACCAGATCCGTGCGATAGGCGAAGCTGTCGAAGTTATGGTGGGTCGGCAGCATGGAGATGAGCGAGGTCGGGGTCTCGCCGAGCTCGAGATTCGGCTGCACGAAGAGCTTCTTCACCGGCGCGTCGCCCTGCCCGAGCCGCGCATTCGGCGCGATGCGGCCTGTCTTGGTGAGGTCGGTGATTTCGTCCCACAACGCGATGCGGTTGATGTCGATCGGCTGGATCGCCCGCCAGTACCAGACGATATCGAGATTGTGGAAGCACTGGTCGTAGATGTCGTAGCCGCCGGGATCCTGCGCCGCCTTGTGCTGGGTCGTCAGGAAGTCGTTGTTGTCGAAGGCGATTTCGATGCCGAGGTCCTTTTCCGCGCCGACGCGCAGCTCCTCCAGCAGCGAGATTGCCGTGCCGAGCACTCGAAGCTTCGGCCGGCCGGCCGTTGCCAGCGCGGGCGTGGCGAGTTGGGACATCGCAGATCTGGATTTTCTCATGCGCGCGGACTACCGGTTCTGTCTCATTATCGGCGTCGGGCCATGGGCGGGTTCGGATGAGACGACCGCAAACGCTTCGAAGGACCGTTTCAACAATTTCGGATCGAGACCGTCAACAATAAAGACGATGTGGGAACGGCAATCCTCCGAGGGCCAGCCCCCCATGTGGACCGGGGTGTGCACCAGATGCTGGACGCCGTGGATGGCGACCGGCCTTTTCTCTCCGGCAATGTTGAGGATGCCCTTCACCCGAAGCACGCGGTCGCCATGGCGGTTGAGCAGCATGGTGAGCCAGATGCCGAAGGCGGTCCAATCGATGGCGTGGTCAATGGTGATGACGAAGGAGCGGAAGGCGGCGCTGTGGGCCTCGCCGCTCGCCGTCACCAGTGCGCGGCTGTCCTCGCAGTAGAAGCCGCTTATCGATTGCAGGCCGTTGCCACGGGTGGCGTCGAAGGAGCCGAGGAGGGCGACGACCGAGAGAGCCTCGTCATGCACGTCGATCACGGTCGCATCGGGGTTGAGCTGGCGCAGGCGTTTTTCAAGGACCTCGGCGGCTTCCGCGCCGGCGAGATCGGTCTTCGTCAGCACCAGCCAGTCGGCGATCGCCGCCTGACGGTTGGATTCCACGTAGACGTCGAGATTGCCTTCGCCGTTTACCGCATCGACTGTCGTGATGACGTTTCCGGGTCTGAAGTGATGCCGTAGCACCGGATCGGCCTTGATGGTGGAAAGCGTGGGGAAGGGATCGGCCAGGCCTGTGCTTTCGATCATCACCCGCGAGAAGGCGGGGATGAGGCCGCGTTCGCGGCGCGAATGCAGGTCCCGCAGGGCGTCGACCAGTTCGCCGCGCACGGTGCAGCAGATGCAGCCGGATTGCAGCAGCATCATGTTCTCGTCGATGCGCTCGACAAGATGATGGTCGAGCCCGGCCTCGCCGAACTCGTTGATGAGAACGGCGGTATCGGCGAGCGCCGGATCGGCGAGCATCCGGCGAAGCAGCGTGGTTTTGCCGGAGCCGAGGAAACCGGTCAACAAGTTGACAGCTGTAAACTGTGGAATCTCAGACACTTCGTTCGCCCTCCAGCCGGGTGACGAGACCCGGATCGAGAGGGTCGCAGGGCCGGCCGATCATGCGTTCGGCGGCGGGCCAGAGATGGCCGAGATCCTCGACCACTTCGCTCTTGCCGGTCTTGTTGGCAAGCACGAAGGAAGATCCCTGCCAGTCGGAAAGCGTGAGCCCGTAGGCCGCAAGGATGCGGTTGGCGGCGGCAACGCGGTTCGCCCGTTCCCGGCGGCGATCGATCCGCTCGACATTGCGGGTGAAGACGCCGGGCCTTGCCGCCGCATCGGACCAGTGTTCCGCGCCGCCAAGGACGCCACAAAGCGAGCACATCCTGCTGCCTCCGATTTGGAATGCGCCGGCCCTCTTAAAGGCCGGCGCGATTATACCTATTACCGCCGGGCTTACTTCTTGCGCGGGAAGCGCCTGGCGAAGTCGTCGGCGATTTCGTTCATGGTAACGAATTTCACGCCCGGATGCTTGCTCATGTGTTCGTAAAGACGTTCCAGCATCATCAGAACCTGCGGGCGACCGGCGACATCGGGATGGATGGTGATCGGGAAGACGGCGTAATCCATCTCGCGGTAGACCCAGTCGAACTGGTCGCGCCACATTTGCTCGATATCGCGCGGATTGACGAAGCCGTGGCTGTTCGGCGACTTCTTGATGAACATCATCGGCGGCAGGTCGTCGAGATACCAGTTTGCCGGGATTTCGATCAGGTCCGTCTCGACGCCGCGCTTCAGTGGGATCATCCAGTCGGACGGCTTCTTCGAATAGTCGATCTTGGTCCAGCTGTCGCCGACACGCACGTAATAGGGCGTGAAGTCGTTGTGCATCAGGGAGTGGTCGTACTTGATGCCGCGTTCCAGGAGCAACTCGTTGGTGACGTTGGAGAACTCCCACCACGGCGCGACGTAACCGGTCGGCCGCTTGCCCGAAAGCTGGGTGACGAGATCGATGCACTTGTCGAGGATCTCGATCTCCTGCTCGCGGGTCATGGCGATTGGGTTTTCATGGCTGTAGCCGTGTATGCCGATTTCATGGCCGGCTTCCGCAACTGCCTTCATCTGCTCCGGGAAGGTCTCGATGGAGTGGCCGGGGATAAACCATGTGGTCTTGATGCCGAAGCGTTCGAAAAGCTTCAGGAGACGCATCGAGCCGACTTCGCCGGCAAACAGGCCGCGCGAGATGTCGTCCGGCGAATCCTCGCCGCCATAGGAGCCGAGCCAGCCGGCGACCGCATCGACGTCGATGCCGAAGCTGCAGAGAATTTCCTTTGCCATGTGAAGAACCTCCTGTCGTGTCTTCTTATTGAATGGGTATCAGAGCGCCGGGATCACGGTTGCCTGCTCGGGGCTCCATGAGAGGATGACCTGAGAACCGATGGCGAAGGTGTCCGGGCGGTATTTTTCAACATGTCCTTCGAGCATGATGCTGCGATTGTCGGACAGGGTGACGTTGAGATGCGAGATGTGGCCGACCACGTCGAAACGGTCGATCCGTGCATCGATGAGATTGTCGCCGAATTCGCTGGCGAGCCGGTCACGCCGCGCGTCGGCGGCGGGAAAGACCTCGATGGCTTCGGCCGGCACGACGAGGTTGATCGGCACACCGCTGGCAAGCGCAAAGGAAGGCTTGCCGGTCAGCGTGCCCGATGCCGTCTCGGCCACGGCCATGCCGCCTTCGCTGCCCTTGATGACGCCGGAGAAGATGGTGTTGCGGCCGACGAACTGCGCCACGAAGGGGGTATCGGGCCGGGTGTAGAGCTGGTGCGGCGGACTGATCTGCTCGACGCGGCCCTGGTTCATCACCACCACCCGGTCCGAAAGCGCCAGCGCCTCCGACTGGGCATGGGTGACGAAGATGAAGGTGACGCCGAGGTTCTTCTGCAGGAGCTTCAGCTCGTTCTGGATCGCCTTGCGCAGGTTGGCGTCGAGCGCGCCGAGCGGTTCGTCGAGAAGCAGGATATCCGGCTCGACCACGAGGCCGCGGGCAAGCGCTATGCGCTGGCGCTGGCCGCCGGAAAGACGCTCGGGCTTGCGGTCGGCGATGTCCTCGAGGCCGAGCGCGGCGAGGATACGGTCCACCTTGGCATCCATTTCCGCCTTCGGCAGGCCCTTGACCGCAAGGCCGTAGCCGACATTGCGGCGCACGGTCATATGCGGAAACAGCGCGTAGTTCTGGAAGATCGTTGAGGTCGGCCGACGCTGCGCGGGCACGTCGTTCATGCGCACGCCCTTGATCAGCATGTCCCCGGACGAGATGCTCTCGAAACCGGCGATCATGCGGAGCGTCGTCGTCTTGCCGCAGCCGGAAGGACCGAGAAACGCGATGAACTCGCCCTTGGTCACGGCCAGATCGAATTCGGCAACAGCGGTGGTGCCGTTGTCGTACACCTTGCCGACCTTCATCAGTTCGAGGTCGTAAATCATCGCAGACTCCGTAGCTTTCCTAATGCCCCTGATGCCAATGGGGTTCCGGCGCCCGCCTTCGCCGGGGTGAGCGAAGGCGGGCGTCAGACGGTTACGCGTTGAGGAATTCGTCCCACTTCTGGACGAGATGGTCGTATTCATCCGGCCACTGGTGCCAGTAGGCGACGTTGCTTGCGCGTTCCTCCAGCGAACCGCCATCACGAAGGTCACCTTCGTTGATGCCGCGTTCGGGCGTGCCGACCCACGGCTTGCCCTCGTACCAGAAGGCATACTTGTCGGGGTCCATGACGTTCTTGATATTGGTCGAGGGCGAGTAGTAGCCCTGCTCGGAAACGGTGATGCCCGGTTCGCCCGAGAGCCAGTAGTCGGCATAGGCGATGACGGCTTCCTTGTTGGTGGAGCCGGCAATCATCGCCGGGCCGATGGCCCAGCCGCGATAGCCTTCCTTCGGAACCGCGTACTTGGCGGGCTTGCCCTGTGCCTTGACGGCCATGACGGCAGGCTGCCATGCGTCGCAGACAACCATTTCGCCGGATGCCATGAAGTTGACGAGTTCGCCGAAATCGCCCCAGAGAGCGCGGAACTGGCCTTCCTTCTTCTTCGACACCAGGAACTTCGCGGCTTCGTCGATCTGGTCCGCGGAGGGGTTGCCGGGGTTCTTGACGTCGGAAAGGCCGAGCGAGTTCATCGCCATGATGGCCTGGCCGAAGGCGATCAGCGGATCGGTGTTGAGGCCGGACTTGCCCTTCCACTTCGGATCGAAGATGCAGGCCCAGGTATTGGCCTCTTCCGCGGTGACGACATCGGGATTGTAGCCGATGGAATCGTAGTTGTAGACGGCGGGAACCATGTTCAGCATGGTTTGGCCTTCGTCGGCCCAGATCTGGCCGACGATCTGGGACTTCAGGTCCCACTTGTCGCTCGGCCTGGTGAAGGTGTCGCGGATGTTCGCCCAGTTCTTCAGCGATGCAGCCGGCAGGGTCTCGACATTGTCGGTCATGACGATCGACGGCAGGCGCTCGGCAATGATTTCCCAGCAATCATAGTCCTTCGAACCGGACAGGATCTTGGTCTGGGCGTCGGGATAGGTGGCTGCGGTGCCCGAGGTCGAGCCGACGCCGGAGGCCTTCTTGAATTCCTCGAGGATGCGTTCCTGAACGGTGACCGAAAGGCCGATGGTGCGCAGCTGCTGGCTGGCGAGATCGCCGGCGGCGGCAAAGGCGGCGCGCGACGACAGGAAGGGCGTGCCGCCACCCATCGCCAGCGCGAAGGCGCCGGCAGAACGCTTCAGAAGCGAACGGCGGTTCATTTCCATGATGGACATGTCTCTTCTCTCCAATTCTTGATTGCTCCCCGAAGCCCGGTCGCGCCGAGACCCCGCTTGTCTTCTCTTCCGTTCCGGCGGTTGTCTCCGCCGGAAACCGGTTCAGTAGCGCCCCACCAGGAGGCCCCCATCCACGACCAGCACCTGGCCGGTCATGTATCTCGCGCCGTGCGACGCCAGAAAGGTGATGACGTCGGCGATGTCTTCGGCCTCGCCGAGACGGCCCATCGGTATGAATTCGGCCGCCTTTTCCGCGCCGGCCGGGCCGAGCGAGTTCTCCTCCGACAGAAGCTGGGCGGTGCGGATGTAGCCTGGCGCGATGCCGTTGACGCGCACGCCATCGCGGGCAAGCTCGACGGCGAGCGCCCTGACCAGTCCGACGACGCCGGCCTTGGCGGTCGAATAATGGACATGCTCGTCCCAGCCATAGGCGACGCCCATGATCGAGGAGAGCGCGACGATCGAACCCGACTTGCGGGCGCGCATGGCAGGCGCTGCCGCCCGCACGAGGCGGAAGATGCCCTTGAGGTCGATATCGAGGGTGAGGTCCCACTTCTCGTCGGTCAGCTCGGCAAGCGGCGTGCGATGCGCAATGCCGGCATTGGCGACGATGACGTCGATCGGGCCGAGACGGGCCTCGACATCGGCGACGATGGCGTCTGCGGCTTCCTTTGCGCCGACGTCGTAGCGGATGAACTCCGCCGAGCCGCCGGCATCGACGATTTCGGAGACGACGGCATTGCCTTCCTTCTCGAGAATGTCGGTGACGACGACATGATCGCCGAGAGCGGCAAAGGCCTTTGCGGTGCCCCGGCCAATGCCGATGCCGGCTCCGGTGACGAGGACAATGCGATTCTTGCTGCTGGACATGTTATCTGTTCCTCAAAGCATGACGTCGCCCGAATTGGGCCCAAGGGTCTGGCCGACGAACAGGCTCGCTGCGTCGGAAGCGAGGAAGGCGACGGTTGCGGCCACTTCCTCCGGTTCGCCGAAGCGGCCGAGCGGCAGTTCCGAACGCTTGCGGGCGCGCCAGTCGTCGGAAAGCTCCATGACGAGGGGAGTGTTGATCGGACCGGGCGCCACCGCATTGACCCGTACGCCGCGGCTCGATACCTCGCGCGCCAGTGCCTTTGTCATGCCGATGATCGCGGCCTTCGCGCCGGAATAGTGGACGAGTTCGATGCCGCCGATCTGGCCGAGCTGAGAGGCGATGTTGACGATGACGCCATGGCCGGCGGCGAGCATGGCCGGCAGCACGGCGCTGGTCATCAGGAAGTTGCCCCTGACATGCACCGCGAACATGCGGTCGAAATCGGCGACCTTGAGGTTTACGAACAGCGCCTGATGGGCAATGCCGGCATTGTTGACCATAAGCCCGACCTCGCCATGGGCCGCGACCGCTGCGGCGTGGATTGCCGCGACATCCGCCTCGGTGGAGACATCGCCGGCAAAGCCCTTGGCAAGACCGCCGCTGTTGCGGATGCCGGCGGCGACCGCTTCGGCCCTTTCGGCGGAGAGATCGTTGACCAGCACGGCGTAACCGTCGGCAGCGAGCCGTTCGGCAATCGCCTTGCCAATGCCGGAACCGGCGCCCGTGACGATGGCGGAGACGGGCTTATGGGCGGAGTTCTCTGCGGACATCATGCGTCTTCCTGAACGGCGATGCGCTTGGCGCGGCGGACGGAGAGACCCATCAGGATCGCGTAGACCGACAGAAGCGCGAAGGAGAAGAGGGTGGTGAGCACGCCGAAGGCGAAGACGTTCGGATGCACTTCCACGGAGAATGTACCGTAGATGGCGAGCGGCAGGGTGAGATCGCGGCCAGAGGCGAAGAGCGTGCGCGAGAACTCGTCATAGGACAGCGTGAAGGCGAACAGCATGGCCGAAAGCACGCCAGGGAAGATCAGCGGGAAGGTGATCTTGCGGAAGGTGCGTGCCGGGCTGACCCCGAGCGACCATGCGGCTTCCTCGACGCTCGGATCGAAGCGGTTGAAGATAGCCAGCATGACCAGGAAGGCGAAGGGGAAGGTATAGACGACGTGCAGCACGAAGGCGGTCGTCCACCAGTGGCGGTCGATGCCGAAGGTGTTGGCGACGAGCGCCATACCGAGGCCGACGAGCACGCCCGGCACCATCATGCCGAGAACGATCAGGTAGAAGACCACGCCCGAGCCGCGGAACTTGCGACGGAAGGCCTGGGCCGACATCACGCCCAGCACGGTGGAGACAACCGTGGTCATCAGCGCCAGCGCCATCGAGCGGATGAGCGCCTGGTCGATGGGCAGCGGCGCGATGCGCGATGGCGGCGTGAGCCCGAACAGATGCTTGTACCAGTAGGTCGACCATTCGATGATCGGGAACTGCGGACCGCCTTCCGGTCCCGCCTGGAAGGACAGGATGGTCAGCACCGCGAGCGGGCCGTAAAGGAAGACGATGAAGAGGGTCGTATAGACCGCAAGGCCGAATTTGATGCCGCCTGCGTTCATGATCAGAGTTCCTTCTTGAGATCGACGACCCGGAGCAGGGCGGCCACGACCGCGCCCATCAGCACGGTGAGCACGACGCCAGCCACGGCCGCGAAGGCCCATTTGAGCGATCCGACCTGGGTGACGATGATATTGCCGAGCAGGTTGACCTTGCGGCCGGAGAGCGCAGCGGAAGTGGCGAACTCGCCAAGCACCATGACGGAGACGAAGATCGCGCCGACCACCACGCCCGGCATGGACAGCGGCAGGATGATGGTGCGGAAGATGCGCCAGAAGCTCGCGCCGAGATCTTCCGCTGCCTCGATGATCGAGGGATCGATACGGCCGAGCATGAAGGCGATCGGGCCGACCATGAAGACGCAGTAGATCTGCGTCATGCCGATGACCACTGACAGTTCGGAAAACAGCAGAACCTCGATCGGCTGGGTGATGATGCCGATCTTCATCAGGATCATGTTGATCGCGCCTTCCTTGCCGAGCATCGGGCGCCAAGCGAGAACGCGGATCAGGAAGGAGGTCCAGAACGGGATGACACACAGTACCAGCAGCACGGTGGAAAGCGTCTTGTTCTTGATGAAAAGCCCGACAAAGAGCGCTGCGGGATAGCCGACGAGCACGGTGGCCAAGAGAACCGTCAGCCAGATCCGGACGGTCGTCCACAGCGCGCCGAGATAGGTGTCGCTGGTGAAGAAGGTGATCCAGCTCTGCAGCGTCAGCTTCGGCTCGATCTTGAAGGTGGTCTGCGTCCAGAAGGATACGTAGAGCATCATCAGCATGGGCAGCACGAGGAACAGCACCATCCAGATGACGCCGGGGGCGAGAAGCCACTGGCCCCTGGCAGGTTTGAGCGTGACCGTGGAGCTTTCGCTCGAGGTTTCAGTTATCGCGGTCATGGGTCGAACTTTCCGGGAGGATGGGCAGGGTACGGGCGGTCGGGACGTCACGCGTAGACAATGGCGTCGTCCTTCTTCCAGATGAGGCTGTAACGGCCATGCGGCTCGTAGCTTTCGGGCGCGGCGTGGCTGAGGTGGGTCTCCACCTCGAAGACCTTGCCGTCGTCGAGGGTGAAGAAGGAGGTGATCGCCGATCCCGTGTATTCGCTGGCGAGGAAGGCACCCTCGATGCCGATTTCGCCTTCGCCGGCGGGCGTGCCGGCCGGACGGATGGCGATGCGGTCGTAACGGATGGCATAGGCCTTCTGCGCGCAGGGCTGCAGGGTGGCGCCGACCGGAAAGACACCGGCGGCGGTCTTGAAGCCCGCTCCCTCGATGACGCCGGAAAAGATGTTGTAACAGTTGAAGAAGCGGGCGACCGCGGGCGAGACCGGATGATTGTAGACGGTATCGGAATCGCCCTGCTGGGCGATCTTCCTGCCGTCCAGCACCAGAACCGTATCGCCCATGGCCAGCGCTTCCGTCTCGCTGCCGGTGACATGCAGGAAGGTCACGCCGCAACGTTCGCGGATCGAGCGAAGCTCGCTGCGCATGCGCATGCGCAGGTTCGCATCGAGCGCGCCGAGCGGCTCGTCGAGCAGCACCATCTTCGGATCGGTGACAAGCGTACGGGCGAGCGCCACGCGCTGCTTCTGGCCGCCGGAGATCTGCGTGACCGCGCGCTCTTCCAGCCCCGTCAGGCCGACCAGCGCGATCATGTCGCGCACCTTTCGGCGCACGATCTGAGGATCCGTGACCGGATTGTTTTTCCGGTTCTCCAGCCCGAAGGCGATGTTCTTCTCAACCGTCAGATGCGGGAACAGCGCGAAATTCTGGAAGACGAAGCCGATTTCGCGCTCATAGGGCGCAACGCCGCCGATATCCCGGCCGGCAAAGCGGATCGCGCCGCGTTCCGGGGTCTCGAAGCCGGCGATCACCCTGAGCAGGGTCGTCTTGCCGGCACCCGACGGCCCGAGCAGCGACACATAGCTGTCGTCGGGCAGGGAAAGGTCGATGCCGTCGAGTGCCACGGCATCGCCGTAGGACTTCACGACATTCGAAAGTTGCAGCACTGTCGACACTGTTTTTTCCGCCAGTTCAGGGCACGGCTGTCCGTTCGCCGATACGGCCCCAGAACGCCAATAGCGTTGTTCAGGGCGCGTGGAAGCGCTTGCGCCAAGGGCGTGGCGCATCGGGTTCAGGACTGTTCCGTGGCGTTTAAATGGTCCACCTCGCCGCGCTTCTTGTCCGGCGCGATCATTGCGAAAACTATGACATCAATGATTTTTGTATGCAATACTCTTTTTGTGATTTTGCATTCGTTTTGCCTCTGACGGGTGAGCCGGTCATTTGTGACTGCAATGCGGATGCCTGCCGGCTGACGCAAGGGCGCACTGGCAGCCGCGCAGAGCCTGAATATCAGGCCATTGCGCGTAGAAATCCGGAATTTCGGCCATCCGCAACCAATGCGGGATGGCGTCGCATCCTTTCTCTGCCCGCCGAGGACGAGCCGCTTGACCTCCGCGTCAAAGGTCATAAATTCACATTTTGCATTCAATAGTCATTTTATGAAGAGCTGGCGCGGCGAAGGGAAAATGCCGTAAACAAGTCATCCGCTTCGTCGCTCCATCATGAAGGCTTTCCGGGTCCATGGCTGAAAACCGCAAGGGACAAAACGCACAACGCCGGTATGAAATCGCCGAGGATGTGCTCCGAACGAACATCGCCGAAGGCGTGCTGCCGGTCGGCCTCGTGCTGCTCGAGGGGCCGATCGCCGAGATCCTCCAGACCTCCCGCGCGCCGGTGCAGCGCGCCCTGCAGACGCTGGAGGCGGAAGGCCTCGTGCATCGCTTCAAGGGGCGCGGCTATCTCGTCGGTCCGGGCAGCGACGAACCGGAACCCAACCGCACCGACATCAAGACGCTGGGGCTGATCATTCCCCAGCATGCCGACGAGGCCTTGCAGAACCGCGCCTCGTGGGAGCGTATCTACAATATCGTCGAGCGGGACGTCGCCGGCTGCGTCGTCTTCGGCCAGTATCGCATTATCGAGACGGAGCTTGCCGATCATTTCAACGTCAGCCGTACCGTGGTCCGCGATGTGCTGACGCGCCTGCGCGAGCGCGGCCTGGTGCGCAAGAACGCCTCCTCGCACTGGATCGCCGGGCCGCTCACCGCGCAGACGGTCAAGGATCATTTCGTGCTGCGCGGCATTCTGGAGCCTCAGGCGCTGATCGCGTCGGCTCCCCATATCGACCGCGCCGCACTGACCGCGCTTTTCGGCCGGCTGAGCACGCTGGAAGGCCGACACACGCTGGATTTCCTGAAAGACCCCTCCGATATCCAGACGCTGTTCATCGACACCTGCGTCCTGGCGACGCCGAACGAGAAGCTGCAGGAACTGATCCGCAATAATCTCCTGCCGGTTACCGCCATCGAGCGGCTGCTCGGTCTTCTCGGTCTGCCGGGCGATCCGATCATCATCACGGAACTGAGGATGATCGTCGAGCTTCTGATGCGCGGCGCGACTGCGGCTGCGGCCTCCATGCTTCAGACGCATCTGGAGGCCTCGGTCAATCGCACTATTGCCCAGATGAAGATCGTGGCGATTATTCCAAGCCCAAGTGCGACCGCCGATTACCTGACGCGTGTGGTAGAGGAGTGAGCAGACAGCGCGAGAGCGGTGGCTTTCGCCTTGAATGCAGGGCTATGCTTGCGGCGGGTGGTTCCTTCATCATGGCTCCTGTTCCCCGGCACGCTGCCGTCTTCAAAGACCGAACGCTCCTTACCTCAACTGTTCAATTTTCCCGACCCAACTCTCATTGTCCGGCCCAGGCGGCTTGTCCCACCCTCTCACCGTCGTCAGTCCTCCTGGCGGCACTGGCGTGCAGCTTTATGCTCTAGGCCCATTCCAGCGAGCAACGCAAAGGCCTCCACCGCCTCAGGCGATGGAACCACCCTGCCCTGCCCCGACCCGCGGCTCGGTGATCACCTCGACGACCTCCCCCGCCGGGCCGGAACGTCAGCGGCGCTGGAGCACGGCACAGAAGCTGGCGATCATCCGGATCTCGTGGTCGAGAGATTCGGACATGCCCTCGATCGCGTGTTTGGTGCTGGCGTAGATCCCCACGAACGGAGCCGGCAGGAAGCCCAGAACTGAACTGATATTGACAATGAGACCGCTGCGCGCACTTCGCATTGACGGCAGGACGGCTCGGATCATGCGAAGCGGGCCAAAAACGTTGACATCGAAGATTCTCGTGGCCGAGGCGAACCGCGAGACGGTTATCAATGTCGCCAACAGGCTCTTCCGCGAGCGTGGCTTTGACGGCATCGGCCTCAAGGATCTGATGAAAGGTGCCGGCCTTACCCAGGGCGGCTTCTACAAACAGTTCGAATCCAAGGATGATTTGGCAGCGCTTGCATCGCGGCGAGCGATGGAAAGCGCCACCCGCAGATGGTTCTCGGTCGCCGCTTCGAGCCCCGATCCCCTCCAGGCCGTCATCAACCTCTATCTTTCGAGAGGGCACCGCGGAGAAACGGGCGATGGCTGCCCGCTTGTGGCTCTTGGATCCGATGCTGCTCGCCAGAGCCCGGACGTCCGCAAGCCGTTTCAGGATGGTATCAAGGCACACCTGCAGGTTCTCGAGGAACTGATGGCGATCAAAGATCATGACGAGGCCGCGCACAAAGCAATGGCAGCCCTCTCGCTCATGGTCGGCGCGGTAACTCTGTCTCGGATCCTGACGGACCAGAAACTGTCGGACCGCCTGCTTGAGGCAGCAGCGGCAGAGGTGAAGCGTATAGCAGCTTCGGAGCAAGACGATTGAAGGCTAGCGCGCTTTTCTGCGTCAGTTCAGCAGTCAAGCCGTGCGCGAAATCTAACCTTACTTCTGGAGTGACCATGCGTTGGATCGTCGTGATCGGCATGGGGGCAGTCAGCCCGCTCGGTGCGAACGTTAGCAGTTCGTGGGCCCGTTTGCTGGCGGGCAAGTCTGGCCTCCGCCGTCTGCCTGATGAAGTTGTCGGCGATCTTCCGGCAAAGGTGAGCGGAGTTGTCCCCCTTTCGAACAGGATCGCGAAGCTGGCTTCGATCCTGACAGTGTCATGCCAACGAAGATTAGCGCAAGGCCGACCGTTTCATCCTCTTCGCACTGGCGGCCGCGCCTGTACCAGACATAGGTGAAGGTGGAAACCGGAAGATGCGCAGGCCCAATCGATACTTCGCACGAGTAGAGGTTCGAGCCGCTCATGCCGTTATCGGCAAGCCCGATGCCGGCCAGCGGCCCTGCCCTCGTGGATCTTGTCGAGCACGCGCGACGGCGCCGGAATATCCCGATCATCCCACAGGCGTAGCGCGATGAACGGCGTAATCTCGCAGGTGTCGTGAAACGCCACCTGCTCGGTGCAGACGACCGCCCGGCCACCCTCAGCCTTCACGCCTCGCGGATGGGCCAGCGCCGTCGGATCCCGTCACGCTTGGAATTTCGCCGCGATCACGCACATCAGCTCGAACATCATCGTCGCGCCGGCGATCGCCGTCATGCCGGCGAGATCGAAGGGAGGTGCCACCTCGACGACGTCCGCACCGACGATATCGACCCCTTCGAGCAGACGGATCATCTGCTGCGCCTCGCGCGTGGTGAAGCCGCCGACCTCAGGCGTCCCGGTTCCCGGTGCCATCGACGGATCGATGCTGTCGATATCGAAGGTCACATAGGTGGGCGCCGAACCGACGATCGCCTTCGCTTCGGCGATCACGTCGGCCACGCCACGGCGGGTGAACTCTTCCATGTAGATGATGCGGATGCCCTGCTCCACAGCCCAGGCGTGCTCGTCGGTCTCATAGATCGAACCGCGAATGCCGATCTGCACCATGCGCTTGGGCTCGAGCAACCCCTCCTCGATGGCGCGCCGGAACGGCGTGCCGTGCGTATAGCGATTGCCGCCGAAATAGGTGTCGTTGGTGTCGGAATGGGCATCGAAATGGATGAGGCCGACCGGCCTGTGCCGGGCCACCGCCCGCAGCACCGGCAGTGTCGTCAGATGGTCGCCACCGGCAGCGAGCGGAATGGCCCCCACCGCGATGATGCTGGCGATCCCTTCTTCGATGCGCTTGAGTGCATCCATCAGATCGATCGGATTGACGGAGAGGTCGCCCACGTCGGCGATATTGGCGAGGCTGAAAGGCGCGATCTTGGAAACGTGATGCACCTTGCGCATCAGGCTCGACTGGCTACGGATCTCGCGCGGTCCATGCCGGGCGCCGGCCCGGTTGGTGGTTCCGCCATCCCACGGGATGCCGACCAGGGCGATGTCGAGCCCCTCGGCGGACGGCACGGCAGGAAGTCTCATAAACGTGGCCTGACCGGCAAAGCGCGGAACCTCCGCGGCATCCACCGGCTGATGCTTACCGTTGATCATATTAGCCTCCAATGCCGAATTCGTCTCGAACGATCTGCGTCATGCGGCTGACCACGTCGGTCAGCAGCCAATTGCCTTTCTCAGCCTGCGATCCCGCCGTCATGGACAGCACGCCGGACGGCGGCACGTCGGCGAGCGGAAGAGGATAGCGATCATACGGCTTGAACTTCGCCGGCCCGTCGTGAAGCGATCGACCGAGATCGACGAGTTCCGGGCGCAGCGCCAGCATCATGGACGTCTCGATCACGCTCGCATGCTCAAGCTCGATGCCGGGATAACCGTCAGGGAAGATCCGATCGATGGTCGAGGCCTGGACGAGATCCCAGTGGTCGAGCCTGAGGATCGTCAGCCCGTCGCAGCGGTCGCGGCCGATCGCATCCAGCGCCAGTTCAATGCCTTCGACCGCAGGCCAGATGTTCTCGTAGTGGCCGTTCACCACCACGATCCGCCGGACTTTCTGCCGGTAGAGCTCGCACAGGACGTCGCGCACCACCAGCGAGAACGTGTGGGTCGTAAGATTGACCGTGCCGCCGAAGGCCGATCCGCCGCCAGTCTTCGGCTGCGATCGATTGCCGTAGGGAATTGTGGGCAGGACCAGTCCTCCCACGGCTCTCGCGACCGTTTCACAAATGGACGTCGGCAACACGACATCGACATTGAGCGCCATGTGATGGCCGTGCTGCTCCGTCGCCCCGAGTGGCAGGAATATCGGTGCACCGCCGGCCACCTTCGCGGCCGCCTCGGGCCATGTCTGTTCCGCCCAGAATACGCTGTCGTTCATCGTGACGTCCTCAAATCATCGCCGCGCCGCCATTGGCGCCCAGGCATTGTCCAGTGAAGAAAGTGGCTCCCGGCCCTGCAAGAAAAACCACGGCCGCCGCCACTTCTTCCGGCCTGCCGATCCGCCCCATGGGATTGGCCGTCTCGGCCGCCTTCTGTTCCACCGTCAGTGTCTCGAACGCCAGAAGCGGGGTGTCGGTCGGTCCCGGAGCAACGGCATTCACAAGGATCTTCGGCGCGAGCTCCCGCGCCCAGGAGCGGGTCAAGCCGAGGATGGCCGCCTTGGTGGCGCAATAGACGGAGGCGTCCGCCCTGCCGAGATAGGCGAGTTCGGAGGCGATATTGATGATCCGTCCTCCATCGGGCAGATGCGGCAGTGCTTCCCGCGCCACAAGAATTGCCCCCCGCACGTTGACCGCGAACATGCGATCGATATGGGCGGCGCTGATGCTCCCCAGCGGGCATTCTTCGAGTATGCCCGCATTGTTGACGAGGATGTCGATTCCGCCCATTCGACGCGCGGCTTCGCCGACACCGGAGACGATCTGACCCTCGTCCGCGAGATCGCAGGCGAGAATGGATTGGCTCCCCTCCTGCGCCCTCAGATCGAGGCCGATCACCGTGGCGCCTTCGGCCGCCAGCGCCTCCGCGACAGCCCGGCCGATGCCGCTGGCCGCTCCGGTCACCAGAGCTCTCTTGCCCGTCAACGGCTTCACCATGGAACTTCTCCCCGATCGGCGCCGATCGACTGGCCCGTGATGTTCTTCGCCTTGTCGGACGCGAGGAACAGGTAGACCTCCCCCATGTCGTCGGGTTCCATCAGGCCGGGCAAGGCCTGGCCGCCGACGATGTCTTCGAGAAGGCTGTCTTCGCTGACCCCTTGCGCGGATGCCATCAGCCCCAGCGAACGCATCGAGGCTTCCGTCCTCACCCAGCCGGGGCAGACGGCATTGACGCGGATATTGCGCGGCCCGAGTTCCTTCGCCCAGGTCTTGGTGAGCCCGATGATCGCGTGTTTCGAGGCCACATAGGCGTCGAACTGTGCCTCCGCCACACGCCCCCAGATCGAGGCCGTGTTGACGATCGCCCCACCCGAAGACATGGACTGGAGTGCGCGCCTTGTGACCAGCGCCGTGCCGGCGATATTGATGTCGATGATGCGGCGGAAAGTGGCGAAAGCCTCGGGGCTCGGATCGGTAAGCGGCGTCAGGCGCTCGAGGCCGGCATTGTTGATCAGCACGTCGATCGTTGCCACGTCCTTCAGCGCGGCGTCCACGCTGGCTCCGTCCGCTATGTCCGCCTGGGCGGCGGTGGCGCCGAGTTCGTCGGCGCGCGCGTGCACCGCAGGGTCATCGGCAATCAGATGGAGCAGCGCACCCTCGCGGTGGAAGGCCCGGGCAATGCCAAGCCCGATCCCGCGGCTTGCCCCGGTGATCACCACCGTGCGATTCGAGAACATGCCCTTCATACGGGGTCTCCCGTTTCATTGCGGATGAGATGGAGGATCTTGTTGCGAAGGTCGAAGAAGCTCTGCGTTTCGCGAATCTCCAGGGGCCGCTCGACTCCGAGTGCGGAGTTGACGTCGATATCGGCGACGATGCGCGCCGGCCGCTTCGAGAACAGCACCACGCGGTCAGCAAGGAGCACAGCCTCCTCGACGTCATGGGTGACGAAAATCACCGTCTTTTGCTCGGAGATCTGCAACGCCCTCAGTTGCACCTGCAGGCGTTCGCGGGTCAGGGCATCGAGCGCACCGAACGGCTCGTCCATCAACAGGACTTCGGAACCGGCGGCAAGCGTGCGGGCGATGGCGACGCGCTGGCGCATACCGCCGGAAATGCGCGACGGATAGGCATCGGCGAATTCCTCCAAACCCACCAGCTTCAGATAGTGCGCCTTGCGTTCCGCCTTTTCCTGCGCCGAGATATCGGAACGGTAGCGCATGCCAAAGGCGATGTTCTCGGAAACCGTCAGCCAGGGAAAGGAGGAGTAGGCCTGGAAGACCATGCCGCGGCGGCGATCGGGGGCACGGACGATATCGCCGTCGAGCCGAATACGGCCGGTAGTGGGCGTATCGAGGCCGCCCACCATGCGCATCAGCGTGGTCTTGCCGCAACCGGACGGGCCGAGGAAGACGACCAGGCTGCCGCGGCCGATCGAAAGATCGGTCTTTGTCACGACGTCCATAGGGCCGAAGCTCTTGGTGACGCCTTCGAATGCCAAGTAATTCTCTGCCATGGAGGGCTCACACATATTGGAAGATCCTGCGATGCAGGACACGCAGCAACTGGTCGGTCACCAGGCCGACCAGCCCGATGACGAGAACGCCGGCCATGACTTCCGGCGTCTTGACATAACGGCGCGCCGACCAGATGACGAAGCCGATGCCGGAATCCGCCGCGACGATTTCGGCGATGATGAGATAGGTCCAGCACCAGCCGAGGGTGATCCTGAGATTGTCGAGCAGCGACGGTCCCATGGCCCTCAAGATCACATCCGTCATCACCTGCCGCGACCGCGCACCCACGGTACGGGCCACCTCCACATATTCATTGGGCACCCGGCGAACGTCGTCCGCCACAAACAGCACGAGTTGAAAGAAGGTACCGAGCCACAGCAGGAAGATCTTGGTGGACTCCCCCACGCCGAACCAGATGATCGACAGGGGCACGAGAGCCGGTACCGGCAGGTAGCGGATGAAATCGATCATCGGTTCGAGCGAAGCCCCGACGATGCGATAGCTGCTCATCAGCATACCGATCGGGATCGCCATCAGCGCGGCCAGCAGGAACGCCGACCAGACGCGCCCCGCCGAGACCGCGGTGTGCCACATCAGGTTCTGCTGCGTCAGCATGCGCCAGAGCGCCGCCAGAACGTCGCCAGGTGACGGCAGGAACTGCGGCTTGACGAGGCCCATCCTTGCCACCAGCTCCCAGAACCCCAGCAGGAGCGCCGCCGCCGCCAGACCGACAAGCAGTTCGGCGACGGGCGACTTCCCGCCTCGAAAGGTGAACAGTTTTGCAAACATCCGCGTGCGCCGGTCCGAACTCACTTGCCGACGGTCGCGATGACGGTGTTGTCGATCTGCTCGGCTGCCACCAGCTGGTTGTCGGCTGCTCCATTCTCCAGATTGAGCGCCATCACCGTATCGAAGATCGCAAACAAGCTGCCCGGCTTGCCCGGCTCACCCATGTAGGCCCGGGCCTCCGACAGCGTGGTATAGGCCAGACTGCCGTTGACCACGTCCAGTACCTCTTCAGGTGTCAGGCCAAAGCTCGGGGCGGCGATTTCGGCGAACTTCTGTGGTTCGGCCTTGATGAAGTCGACGGCCGAATAGATGCACTTCAGGAAACGCCCATACTTGTCCGGCGAGGCCTTGAGGTCGTCGTTGCGCGCAATGATGGCGTCGATGATGAGGCCGCGGTGATCCTTGGAAGAGATCAGCACCTTTGCGCCCTCCCGCGAGGAGGCCTTGATGGCCTGCGACATGAAGGGTTCGTAGGTGGCGACGGCGGCAATGCTCTCGTCGACGAAAACGGCACCCGTATCGGCCGTGGAGATCTCCTTGATGTCCAGATCCTTCAGGGTGAGGCCGGCCTGCTTGAGCTCCATCTGCAGCAGAAGGCGCGAAGGGATATTGGGTTCGGCGGCGATGGTCTTGCCCTTGAGATCGGCCACCGTCTTGATGCTGCCGTCGGCGATCACGCCGTCGCCACCGACCGATTCGTCGATTGTGCCGATGATGATGCCGGGCGTCGTCTTGTCGCGCGGACGGCCCTGATACTCGCCGACGCTACGCATCTGGATCTCGATATCGCCGCGCGCCATGGCCGCCATCACGTTGCTGAGGTCATCTTCGAAGGCGATGGTGACGTCGAGCTTCTCCTGTTCGAAGCAGCCATTGGCCTGCGCCACATGGACCGGCGCGAAGCCGAGCCAAGTCGGCGCGAGAATACGGATCTGGTCCGCGGCGAAAGCGTTCGTCGACGACACGATCAGGGCGATCGCGGTCGTCAGTCCAAGTGTCTTGTTCATGATGCTCCCCTTTTTTCAATTTGAGGCAGCGTCATGCATATTCACATTGGAGTAAATCACAATATTTGGGATTATGCATCGAAGAACGTCAATGTGAGTTTCGCCAATGCGTCGCCTCGACAATATCGATATCCGCCTGCTTCGCGTTTTCGTCGCGCTTGCGGACGCCAATGGCTTTTCGGATGCGCAACTGGCGCTGAACCTGTCACAGTCGACGCTGAGCACCCACCTGGCCGAGCTGGAAAAGCGGATCGGCGGCCAGTTGTGTCATCGCGGCAGGCAGCAGTTTCGCCTGACCGAACTCGGCCGCGCCACGTATGACGCCGCCGTCAAGCTGTTCCGCGACATCGACGATTTCACCCAGCGCGTCAGTGCGGCAAGCGGCAATCTTTCGGGCCGACTGCGCTTGGGCGCGTCGGACGGCGTGATGACCAGCGAGCAGCTCGGCGTGCAAAGGGCGATCGCCCAGTTCATGCAGCCGGGTACGGACATTTTCATCGACCTCGAACTGGGCACGCCCTCGGATCTCGAACAAAAGGTGGCGGATGGCGATCGCGATATCGCCATCGGTCCGTTTTCACAGCGTTCTCCGGGCCTGACCTACCGGGATTTTGCCAGCGAGCCGCACAATCTCTACTGCGGCCGCGAACATCCGCTGTTCGACAGACCGGACCACGAGATCGACCAGCGGGTCATCTCCGGAGCCCGCTTCTCGGTGCGACGCTACCGCCATTTCGACGACCTCTACCTGGTCGGGCATCCACGCGCGAGCGCCTCTGTCGTGGCGATGGAAGCGCAGGTCATGCTCATCCTGTCGGGGCAGTTCATCGGTTTTCTGCCCTGCCATTTCGCCGAACCCTGGGTCGCGCGCGGCGAACTGCGCGCCATTCGCCCCGGCGCTTTCGGCTTTTCGTCGATGCACAAGATCGCCTATAGGCGAGACAACAAGAACAGTCCGCTGATTGCGGAGTTTCTGACCATCCTGGAGCGATTAAGGAGCCCGATCTGAGCGTGCATAGGAATTCATTGCGTTACTCAGATCGAAACGGTTGCTCGCGTCGATAGTGAAACCCTCCCGGCGCGGTTCGACGATCAGGTAGTGAAGCGCCGAGTGGCCGCCGCGCTCGTCCTGGTATGGACATTTCGGCGACGCCCGCCGCAATCAACCAAAGATCGGCGCCTGAAATTCTTCCGCCAGCAGCTGGACCTCCTCCGCAAACTCCTGGGCGACCTGCGACATCGGTCGCTGACGGGCGGTGACCATGGAAAACCCGAAATCCAGCTCCGGCACCAGCGGGCGGGCCTCGACGCCATGGCCGACGAAGCTGATCGCAGTGAAGGAGTCGACGATCGTGACGCCCAGGCCCTTGGCGACCAGAGAACAGGCAATTGCCGACAGTGGGGTTTCAATCGTGCTTGGATAACGTTCGCGCCCTCCCAAGGCGCGCTCGATCGTGTGTCGAAGGTAATTGGCGCGATCGAGCATGACGATCCGCTCATCGGTAAGCTGATCGGCAGTAAGGACATCATATTCGGCAAGGCGGTGCCCGGCGGGAAGCACCACCATCGCCCTCGTCCTTATCGGCGTCAGATCGACCATCGGACGATCAGCAGCAACCGCCGCAAAGCCCAGTTCGAACTGCCCACCCGCCACGCGCTCCAGCACCAGATGGGAGGGTATGCCGTCGAGATGGATCGACAATTTGGGGCGCGTCCTGCTGAAGGCCGCAAGGCAATGGGGCAGGAAACCGAGCGCCATCGCAGGCAAGGCCGCGATGCGCAGCGAGCCGGTCAGGGACTGGCGAAGGTCCGCCGCGTAGGCACGCAGCTGCTCCATGCCGAGATAGGCCCGCTCGATCTCGGCGAGGAAGGCAGTCGCCTCGACTGTCGGCGTGATCTGATTGCCCTTGCGGTGAAACAGCCTGATTTTGAGGTCGCGTTCCAGATCCTGGACCAGGCGGCTGACAGCCGGCTGTGTGATCCGCAGCGTCTCTGCCGCAGGCGTCATTCCACCGGTCAGCATGACGGCGCGGAAGGCCTCGATCTGGCGTCCGAAGTTCGACATTTCTCCATAATATTTGTGCATCGAAGCCGGTCAATAATGAATTTGACTTTATCGAGCGAGATCCGAAAATCCGCATGCACAAATAAGAAAACCCAGAGGAGAACGACGTGTTTGATACGAGAGATTTCAGATTGTGGTTGGCGATGACGGCGGCAGCGCTCGCGTCGGCATCCGCCGCCACGGCGCAAGACCAGCTGATCATCGCAGGCTATGGCGGCTCGACCGAGAAGATCCTTCGCGAGAAGGTCCTCCCGAAATTCGAGGAGGAGAACAACATCAAAGTGACCTATGTCGCCGGCAACTCGACCGATACGCTGGCCAAGCTGCAGGCACAGAAGGACAACCAGGAAATCGATGTCGCGCTTATCGATGACGGTCCGATGTCGCGCGCCGTTTCTCTGGGCTTCTGCGCGCCGATTACCGGGGTCGACTTCAGTCAGATCTATGACACGGCCGCATTTCCTGATCACAAGGCGTCGGGGCTCGGGCTCATCGCGACAGGGCTGATGTACAACAAGCAGGTATTCACGGAGAACGGTTGGGCCGCGCCGACCTCCTGGAACGACCTCAAGGATCCGAAATTCGCGGGCAAGGTCGTCATTCCGCCGATGAACAACGGCTACGGTTTGCTGACGGTCGTCATGCTGGCACGCATGAACGGCGGTGGCGAAGGTAATATCGAGCCGGGCTTCGAGATCATCAAAAGCGACGTGGACAAGAACGTCCTTGCCTACGAGCCTTCTCCGGCGAAGATGACAGAACTCTTCCAGACCGGTCAGGCCGTCCTCGGCGTATGGGGCTCTTCCCGCGTTCAGGCGCTGGCCGGCACCGGCTTCCCGGTGGATTTCGTCTATCCGGCCGAAGGCGCGCCTGCGGTCATGACCGCCATTTGCCCGGTGGCGAAGGCGTCTGTCTCGCCGCTCGCCCAGGCCTTCGTGAAGATGATGCTCTCCAAGGAGGTGCAAGAGTCGCTGGCCGACGAGGCCGGCTACGCACCGGTCCGGAAAGATGCCGTGGTGAAAAACCCCGGACTGATGCCCTACGGGGAGACGGCGAAGAAGCTGGTCGTGGCGGATTGGAACACCATCAATCAGCAGCGAGACGGGTGGAACAAGCGCTGGACCCGCGAGGTCGAACGCTGAGCGCCCGATCAGCCCGATTGCATGCAATCGGGCTGACGTCTCTCTTCGGCTCCTCGTGCAGACCACCCACACGTCGAGACCGCTGCATCTCTCTTTCTTCCAGGAGAACACCCGTGCCCTACCTTGCTCTAGACAGACTGCGGAAGGTCTATGGCCACGCCGTCGCCGTGGAGGGGATCAATCTCTCCGTCGAAAAAGGAGAGTTCGTCTCGCTCCTCGGCCCGTCCGGCTGCGGCAAGACGACAACCCTGCAGATGATCGCGGGATTCGTCGAACCGTCCGGCGGATCTGTCATCCTGGACGGAGCCGAGCTTTCCCGGCTTCCGCCGAGCCGCCGGGGACTGGGCATCGTCTTCCAGAGCTATGCCCTCTTCCCGCATATGACGGTTGCACAAAACCTCGCGTTCGGGCTGGAGATGCGTGGCGTCGCCAAGGCCGAAATCACACGGCGCGTCGCGGAAATGCTGGACCTGGTGGGCCTTTCGGACAAGGCCGGGCGCTATCCCCGGCAAATGTCTGGCGGGCAACAGCAGCGCGTGGCACTGGGACGCGCGCTTATCATCAGGCCATCCGTCCTGCTCCTGGACGAACCGCTCTCCAATCTCGACGCCAAGATGCGCGAGGAGATGCAGATCGAGCTGCGCCAGATCCAGCAAACGCTGGGCACGACAACGGTCCTCGTTACCCACGACCAGCACGAGGCGCTCGCGCTCTCCGACAAGATCGTCGTGATGAGCGCCGCCAAGGTCGAGCAGATCGGAAGCCCGCTCGAGGTCTACGAGAGACCGGCGACGCCGTTCGTCGCCTCCTTTCTCGGCAAGACCAACATTTTTCGAGCCGAGGGCAGAGAGAGAACCCTGCTCGTTGGAGACTGTCCGATCCCTCTCGACCGCCCGTTCGAAGGCATTACCTCCATCTCCATCCGTCCGGAGAAGCTTACCATCTCGCACAAGCCGACGGGTGGCCTCTCCGGACGCATCAAGACGCGTGTCTTTCAGGGCGATCACTGGCTGTTCCAGATTGATACGCCAGCGGGCATGGCGACGGTGATCCGGCCGAATGACGGCACGGCAGTTCCGGCGGAACATGATCTGGTCGGTCTGACCATCAAGCCGAAAGACATCGTCTTCGCGTCAGGGAGCAAGGCATGAATGTCCGGCGTGAAGCCTATCTCCTCGCGACCCCTGCCGCCCTTCTCTTTCTAGGGGTCGTCGCCGTTCCGCTCGCCATGACGCTGCTGCTTTCCCTGCATGAATGGAGTTCGTCCGGCGGCATCATCGCGACGATCCAGCTCGGCAATTACCGGGAGATCTTCTCGGACAGCTACTTCGTCGGGATATTTGCGCGAACACTTCGTATTTCACTTGCGACGACGCTTGCCTGCATCCTTCTCGGTGTGCCGGAAGCCTATATCTTGCGCAGAATGCGCGAGCCGTGGCGATCGGTCATGATGGTGGTGATCATTGGACCGCTCCTTGTCTCGGTCGTCTCGCGGACGCTCGGCTGGGCGCTGATCCTGTCCGGCAATGGCCTGTTGTCTAAGCTTCTGCTCGCGCTAGGACTGACCGGGACGCCCGTCTCGCTGATGTTTACGGAAGCGGGCGTCGTGATCGCGCTCACCCACGTGCTGGTCCCGTTCGTGGTGCTCTCGGTCTCGGCCTCGCTCGGGCACATGGACCCGTCGATCGAACGGGCCGCCCAGTCCCTCGGTGCAGGGCAGTTCACGATCTTCCGCCGCGTCGTCCTTCCACAAGCCATGCCGGGCATCCTTTCGGGCACCATCGTGGTCTTCACGCTGTCTGCGAGCGCATTCGCAACGCCGGCCATCATCGGCGGCCGGCGGCTGAAAGTGGCTGCGACACTCGCCTATGACGAATTCCTCAACACGCTCAACTGGCCGCTCGGTGCCGCCATTGCCGTCTTGCTGCTGATCGGCATCGTGCTGCTCGTCGTCGGCTGGAATCGCTTTGTGGAGCGGCGCTACATCCAGGTGTTCTCATGACGAAAAACGGCCCTCTCGCGCTCGTCTTCAACGCGCTCTTCGTGGTTTTCCTCATTTCCCCCATGATGCTGGTCTGCCTCGTCGCCTTCACGCCGGAAGACTATCTGGCCCTGCCGACGAACGGCCTTTCCTTGCGCTGGTTTTACCGGCTAGGCGAATATCCCGAGTTCATGGAGTCCTTCCGGACGAGCCTCGGCGTCGCCCTGGCTTCTGCGATCCTTGCACTCCTCTTCGCGGTGCCTGCCGGCTTGGCCATTGCGCGCTACCGCTTCCCCGGACGTGAGACCTTGAACGCGCTGTTCATGTCGCCGCTGATGTTGCCGCACATCGTGCTCGGCATCGCCTTCCTCCGCTTCTATACGGAGATCGGCCTCTCGGGCACGACCGCCGGACTGGTGATCGGGCACGTGGTCATCGTTTTTCCCTTTGCGATGAGAATGATCATCGCCGGCGCCTCCGGCATGGACAAGCGGATTGAAGACACGGCCGCCTCCCTCGGCGCGAGCCGCTTGACGATCTATCGGCGGATCATTCTGCCGCTGATCGTTCCGGGCGTTGCAAGCGGATTTGCCTTGTCGTTCATCCAGAGTTTCGACGAAACCACAATGACGATCTTCGTGGCATCGCCCACCACGACGACCTTGCCAGTCAGGATGTTCAATTACATCCAGGATTCCATCGACCCTCTGATCTGCGCCGTCTCCGCTCTTCTCATTCTCTTGACGGTCATACTGATGATCGTTCTCGATCGGCTTTACGGGCTCGAGCGCCTGTTCGTCGGCGAGGGCCGCTCATGAGTGCGGTGTCTCGCAACGACAAGGCGGATGCTTCCGACGTGGTCATCATTGGCGGTGGCGTCGTTGGAATGTGCCTGGCCTATGGGATCACGCGGCATGGCCTCACCGTCACCGTGGTGGACGAAGGTGACGATGCGTTCCGCGCGTCGCGCGGCAATTTCGCGCTGGTGTGGGTCCAGGGCAAGGGCATCGACAACCCGGATTACGCCCGCTGGACGTCGGCTTCGGCCGATCTGTGGCCGGACTTTGCAGCGGAGCTCTCCCACGACGCCGGGATGCCGCTGTTCTACTCGCGGCCGGGCGGGTTGATCGCCTGCCTCAGTGAGGACGAACTGGAGCGACGTGTCGGCGCTCTCGAGCGGCTGCGCCGTCGCATACCGGAGACGGCCGGCTTCGACGTGCTCGACCACGCGCAGATGAAAAAAATGTTGCCGGCAATCGGGCCAGAAGTGGTCGGCGGCACGTACTGCGCCGCCGACGGCCATGTCAACGCACTTCGCCTGCTCGCCGCCTTGCACAAGACGGCAAGCAGGCGTGGCGTCATCTACCGGCCCGGGGAACATGTCAGCCGGATCGCGGTGTTGAACGATGGCTTTCGCATCCATCTCGGCAAGCGCGAACTCTTCGGCCGCAAGATCGTATTGGCGGCGGGTCTCGGCAACAGAGATCTCGCGCCTCAGCTCGGGCTCTACGCTCCATTGGTGCCGCAACGCGGCCAGATCATGGTGACCGAGAAACTGGAGCCTTTTCTCGATTACCCCCTGGGCACCATCCGTCAGACGAACGAAGGCGGCGTGATGATCGGCGATTCCAAAGAGGATGTCGGCTTCGACAAGGGAACCGACAGCCGCACGCTCGCAACGATGGCCATGCACGCGGTACGCACCTTTCCACGACTTGCCGGCGCGCAGGTCGTGAGAAGCTGGGGCGCCCTTCGCGTCATGAGCCCGGACGGCTACCCCATCTACGACCAGTCAAGGCAATGCCCCGGCGCCTATCTCGTCACCTGCCATAGCGGGATAACGCTTGCTGCCGCGCACGCAACGATCATCGCCAAGGCCGTCGCGACCGATGTCTGGCCGGAAACGCTCCATGCCTTCAGCGCAGAAAGATTCGACCATGTTCAGGAACCTGCTTAAGCCCGATCGTGCGGTCACGCTTTCCGTCGATGGAAAGTGCATCGTCGCCTGCGCCGACGATACCGTTGCCTCGGCCTTGCTGACGAACGGTATCACTTCTTTCCGCAAGACACCGGTCAGCGGCGCGGCGCGGGGACCCTATTGCTGCATGGGCGTCTGTTTCGAGTGCCTGGTCACCATCGATGGCGAGACGAACCGGCAGGCATGTCTCGTGCCGGTGAGACCCGGAATGGTCATTGAAACTCATAGGGACAACAGCCATTCGGGCAAGGACCTCAATCATGACAGATAAGCGGACCGACCTCGTCATCGTCGGCGCGGGACCCGCCGGCATGTCGGCCGCGATCAACGCGCGGCGCGCGGGCTTGAGTGTCTGCGTGATCGATGAAGGAACAGGTGTCGGCGGACAGATTTACCGATCGGTATTGAAAGAGAGACCCGAGCTCGCCTCCATCCTCGGTCGCGACTACCTCGCAGGACAGGAGCTGGCGCGCGAGTTCCTCGCCTCCGGCTCCGACTATCTGGCGAGCGCCACGGTCTTCATGATCGAGCGCGACGACAGCGATGACTTCCTGGTCAGCGTCACTCTCCCGGACGGTGCCTTGCAGTTGCGGGGCCGTTACGTCCTTATCGCCACCGGCGCGCTGGAGCGGCCTTTTCCCGTCCGAGGCTGGACCTTGCCCGGGGTCATGACCGCCGGTGCAGCGCAGACCATGCTGAAGTCCAGCGGCACTGTCCCCTCAGGCCGGATCTGCCTTGCCGGCTCTGGCCCGCTTCTCTATCTGCTCGCGGCCCAGTACATCAGGGCCGGTGTCGAGATTGCCGCCGTCCTCGACACGACGCCATGGTCGAACTGGCTGAGAGCGGTTCCTTTGCTTCCAGCCTTCATGGCAAGCCGCTACATGTTGAAGGGCATGAAGCTGCTCCGCGAAGTCGCCTCCCGTACTCCCATCGTTCGGGGCGTGTCCTCCCTCGAAGCCCTGGGCGACGGCAGACTGAACGGCGTTCGCTACGTCGCCGGCGGGAAGGAAAGGCAGCTTGATGTCGACACGCTTCTCCTGCATCTGGGCGTGGTTCCCCAGGTAAACCTCGCAATGTCGGCCGGCGCGAGACATCGCTGGAACGATGAACGCCTGGCATTTGAACCGGTCCTCGATGAATGGGGTGAGACATCCGTCGAGAGACTGTTCGTGGCGGGAGACAGCGCCGGGATCGGTGGCGCGGACGCTGCCGCCTGGCGCGGCGTCCTTGCAGCCTCGCAGATCGTGAAAACCGTGGATTGCGCAAAGGCCGCGAGCTGCGAGGACGGGCAGAAGCGGGCAAGGGCAGAACTTCGGAAAACGCTCCGCGGGCGAAGGTTTCTCGACCGCTTCTATCGGCCGCCGGCGAAGCTGCGGATCCCGGCAGACGATGTGATCGCATGCCGATGCGAGGAGGTCAGCGCAGGCGAGATCCGCTCGATCGCAGCGCGCGGCGCACTCGGCCCCAACCAGGTAAAGGCATTCTCTCGTGCCGGCATGGGCCCCTGCCAGGGTCGCATGTGCGGATTGACGATCTGCGAACTCGTTGCCGATCAGACCTGTTCGCATCCACATGCGGTCGGCTACATGAACATCCGGGCGCCAGTGAAACCGGTCCGATTGGGCGAGATCGCCCGGATGCGGCAAGAAGGCGGGGGTTCTTGCGGAGACCCGCAAGACTGACCTGCGGCGCGGACTTAGTTGCTGCGAGATGCGGAACAGGTGCAGCATTGATCTGGGCGACATTCACCGTAGCTGCGCGCAGGTCTCGAGGGTGAGGGCCGCCCAGCCGGTCCAGAGGGCACCCGTCAACGACAGCACGGCCAGCATACGGGAGACGCGGGAGAGGAAACGGTTACCGCGCGCCGGCCCCTCGACGTGCCGGAGAAGTGCGGGCTCCCACAGCATCACCGCGAGCAGAATGACCGCCAGAAGTGTGGCGATGCCGATGGCCCACGGAACTGCTGAAGGCGAAATGACAGATGCGCAGGCGAGCGCGTGCGTCGCGTAGGCGAAGGCGAAATGCGCCGCCCACAGGATGGGTCCGGCCAGGATAACCATCATGGCACGCGTGGCGGAAATCTCCTCGACGGGTTCCTTCATGGACTTCACCCGATCATCAGTGGAAAGCCGTGGACCAGAAGAAGGCCAAGCAGGGACTGGCCAACGGCATAGTGGTAGAGAAGCCTGTAGTTGTCGAACGTCACGCGGCGTTGCCCGTCGAGTTTGCCGGCAACATGCCGTGCGAGCGTGAACGAGCCCATGATCACGAGGGCGAAGACGAGCTGGCCGAACAGGACCGCTCCGAGATAGACCGAGGCGCCATAGGCGTTGGCTCCGGGGCGCAGACCCGTCGACAGATGTCCGGCGATTTCGAGGACCAGCGCGCCGGTGAGGCAGACGAGCGACAGAAGGAGGGCGGCGGTCATCGCAAGCCGCGAGGCGGAGATCGTCCTGAGCTTCCGGCTGACGAGCGATACGATCACGGAGCCCGTGACCAGCAGCGTGGCCTCCGAGACCGGCCACCAGCCGGATGGCGGGGCCGGCGAACCGCCAGGTGCCCAGACCTCCGGCGAGACAACCCAGAGAAACAGGTAGGAAAAGACATAGGCGAGATAGAGCGAGCCCGCGACCAGCATCAGGATGACCATCGCCCACCATGAATGAGAGGCCGGACCCGTCATGTATGTGGGCAGGCGGATACCCTTCGCGATCTCGATTGCGCCTTTGGACGGGCCGAGATCGAGACTCCAAGCCCAGACGAGGCAGAAGGCAATGGCCAGCACGCCGCAAAGGGTGGCGATCGTCACGAGCTTGACGGTCAGCAACAGGAAGAAGGCGGCCGTGAAAACGGCGGCGAGGAAGGGTGGCCAGCCCGGGCCCGGCATCCGGACGACATATTGCGGCCGGGCGTAGATCGGGGAGGTCACCAGGGTCTCGCGACCTCCGGTCGGAGCGTTCGGCAGATAGTGCCGCCCGTCGCGCACTTCCTGAGGCAGGCTTGGCCGGTCCCAGAGCGGTTCACGGCTGGTGACATGCGGAATGCTGCGCATGGAGTAGACGTCGTTCGGAAGCCATTCAAGCGTTCCCGCCCCCCATGGATTTTCGACATCGCCTTTTCCGAGGCGGAATTTGGCGACGAAATCGAAAAGAAACAGAAGAACGCCGGCGGCCAAAACATATGTACCCACGGTCGAAACCGTGTTCAGGACGTCCCATCCGATATCGGAGGGATAGGTCCAGACGCGTCGCGGCATTCCCCTCAACCCCGTGAGATGCATCGGCAGGAAGGCGACGTTGAAACCGACGAACATCAGCCCGAAAACCCATCGTCCCAGCTGTTCCGAGAGCATCCTTCGGCTGAACAGCGGCGTCCAGTAGTAGATGGCCGCAAACAGCGGGAAGACGAACCCGCCGACAAGCACATAGTGGAAGTGGGCGACGACGAAATAGGTGTCGTGAACCTGGTAGTCGAAGGGCACCATGGCCACCATCACGCCGGTCAGTCCGCCGAGCGTGAAGATGAACAGGAAGCCGAGGACGAAGAGTGATGCGGTGGTGATCCGGAACCGCTCCCGCCCCGCCGCAATGGTCGCGATCCAGGAAAAGACCTGGATGCCGGAGGGAATCGCAACTGCCATGCTGGCGGCGGAAAAGAATGCGAGACTGAGCGCCGGGATGCCTGTGGTGAACATGTGGTGCACCCAGAGGCCAAAGCTGAAGAAGCCGGTCCCGATGAGGGCGACGACGATCAGGTGATAGCCGACGAGAGGCGTGCGGGCCATGGTCGGCACGATCATCGAGACGAGCCCGGCAGCCGGAAGGAAGATGATGTACACCTCCGGATGCCCGAAGAACCAGAACAGGTGCTGCCACAGCAAGGGGTCGCCCCCGAGCGCCGCGGTGAAGAACGGCCATCCGAACGCCCGCTCTATCTCCAGCATCATCGTCGCGAGGATCACAGCCGGAAAGGCGAACATGATCATGCCCGCGAAGATGAGCATGGTCCAGGCAAAGATCGGCATGCGGGCAAGCGTCATCCCGGGCGGCCGCGTCCTCAATATCCCGACGACGATTTCGATTGCCCCTGCGATGGCGGAGATCTCGATGAAGCCGATGCCGAGCAGCCAGAAATCGGCATTGTCGCCCGGCGAATACGCCATGAGCGTCAGCGGCGGATACATGAACCAGCCACCCTTTGGCGCGAGGTCGTAGAAGATCGTCGAGAAGAAGACCAGCCCGCCGACCACGTAGGCCCATATGGCGAAGGCGCTCAGCCGCGGAAACGGCAGATCGCGGGCCGCCAGCATCTGCGGCAGGAGCATGACGCCGAGGGCCTCCACGGCCGGGACGGCAAACAGGAACATCATCGTCGTACCGTGGACGGTGAACATCTGGTTGTAGAGATCCTGGTCGACGAGGCGATTGTCGCCGACGGCGAGCTGGGTGCGCATGACGATGGCCAGCACTCCGGCCAGCAGGAAGAAGAGAAACGCGACCCCGAGATAAAGGAAACCGATGATCGTGTTGTTGACCGCCGTCACCAACCGGAAGCCGCGTGGCGTCGCCCAGATACGCTCGAGTTCGCGAACCTCTTCTTCGGGTCGGGGATCGGGGTTTGGGAGCTCCATCATCCGCCTCCCCCGCTGCCCTCACGCAGGAAATAGAGGACGACCAGCCCCGCCAAATAGACGCAGAGGACGGCAAGGGAATCATAGCCCATCCTGAAGATCGTTCGGTCTCGCCGCTCCACCAGGCCGATGAAGAAGATCGCCGTAACCGTGATGGCGATCAGCGCGGCGAAGGCCTCGAAGCGCCCGACGCTGTTCATCACGGCATCGACACCGCCGACGAGGTCGACGATGAAGAGCAGGAAGATGTCGATGAGGTTGGTGCCGAAGATGTCCGACATCGCCATGGTGTAGAGGCCGGCACGCGTCGCGCTGAACACGGTGCTGACTTCCGGCAGCGAGGTCGCGATCGCCACGAGCACCGCCCCGACGAAGCTCTGGCCGAGCCCAGTCGCTCCGGCGATCGCATCACCGGAACGCGAAAGCAGATAACCGGCAACGACGATGACGGCACCGCAAGCCGCAGTCGCGAGGCTGATCTGGCGCAACGACTTCGTCTTGCTGTCCTCCGCCTCGCGCCTTGCTCTTTCTTCCTCTTTCTCGGGTGTCACCTCCTCGTCGTTGGCGACCCAGGGCCGGTCACGCTTGGTGCGCGAGAGGACCCAGAGAGCGAAAACTGTCACGGACGCGAGCAGCCACATCCATAGACCCGAGAAGAGGAAAGGCATGTCGCCCACCACGACCGCGGCAGCGACGATCGAAAGAAGGAGGATCTTGAAGCCGCCCTGGAGCATGACCACCGGGTCGGGAATGACCGATGTCAGCGCCTGACGGCCAATCAGCATGTCGGCGAAGGCGAGGATTGCCACCTGCATCGCGATGCCGCCGAGTATGCTGTTGACGGCGAGGCTGGCGTCACCGCTGATAGACGAGGTTACGCCCACCGCGACCTCGGGAAGCGAGGTTATGCCACCCAGAAGCACCACGCCGACGAAGGCCTGTCCAGCGCCGGTCTTCTCGCTGATCGCATTCGCGTAACCAGTGATCCTGACGCCGGCGATCCAGACGGCCACCGCCGCTCCCGCGAAGATCGCCAGATTGAGCCAGAGCCCGAGGTTGCTGAATTCGAACATCGCGTCGTCACCTCAACTGGTCCAGATAGGATGCAAGCTGCCGGAGTTCCTGATCGGTGAAGATCTCGTAAGGCGGCATCCGGTTTTCCGGCTTCACGTGCTGACCGTCTCGGATCCAGCGGACGAAGGCGGAAACGTCGTTTTCGAGAGCGGCAGCAGCGAGTGAAAGACGGCCACCGACATGTGTCAGGTCGGGTCCGATCGTTCCGCGCGCCCTCGTGCCCCGAACCGCGTGACATGCGCCACAGCCGGCGGACAGGAAGAGTGCCTGTCCCATCGCAAGGTTCCGGGCGGGTGGCGCGGCGTCGGCGGCCTCCCGCTCGAGCCAGGTCGCGAATTCGTCCTCCGGCATGGCGATGACATAGAAGGACATCAAGGCATGGGGGCCACCACAGTATTCGGCGCATTGTCCACGGCTGAGCCCCGGTTTCGTCGGATGGAGCGTCAGGGTGTTCTTGTGACCGGGGATCATGTCGAGTTTGCCGGCGAGCCGTGGCACCCAGAAGCTGTGGATCACGTCGGCGGACGTCAGTTCGATCTCGACTGGCCGCCCTACCGGCAACCGGATCTCGTTCGCGCTCTCGATACGGCGGCCGGTTCCCTCGACATAGGTGACCCGCCACCACCACTGCTCCCCGACGACTTCGATCCGCAAGCCGCCCTGCTCTGCGGACGGCGAGCCGAGGGACATCAGATAAAAGCCGTAGCCGAGCAGGACGGTGAGCGCGGCTATCGGGAAGACCAGCCCTCCACCGACCACCAGCTTCTCTCCGGCAAGGCGGGCGCGCCATCGCTCGCGGCCGAAGATCGCAACGCCCGCCGCCAGCAGGACAGCAATGAAGACGACCATGGAGAAGGCGATCAGCAACCAGGTGAGCGTGCCGATGCGCTCTGCCTCGTCGCCCGACGGGTCGAGGGCAGATTGCACACCCGCGCAGCCCTGCAGGAGGAGAGTGACCGATGAGGTGAGAGGGACGGCCCACCTCATCGCTCCGCCTCCGTGGTCGGGGCACTCCGGACGGATCCGGAAGGCAGAGAGGACAAGTAGGCGGCGACGTCATCGATCTGTTCCGTCTCGAGCGCCGCGGCGACGGCCGCCATGATCCGCCCGTATGGCGTGCCGACACGTCCCCCGCGCTGCCAGAGCTTCAGCTGGTCCCTGATATAGTCCGAATGCTGACCCGCAAGGACCGGAAACTGCGGCGACTGACGCCCGGAATGGCAACTGAGGCACGCAGGTACGCCGTTTTCCGGCACACCGAGCGTCGCGATGGTCTCGCCGCGCCTGATGCGCTCGGGCGGCGCCGCCGTCGTGGCCGGACGTTCGGCCGGCGCTCGAACGGCCGAATACCGCGCCGCCAGATCACGCATGGCATGCTCGTCCAGAAGGTCCGCGACGGGTTGCATGATGCCGCTCGGCCGACTGCCGCGCGCATAGTCCTGGAGGCTGCGGAGGATATAGGCTTCCGGCAGGCCGGCAAGCCGGGGAATCCGGCTGCCGTTCGTATCCTTGCTTCCGGATTCGTGACAGCGCCCGCAATCCGTCAAGGTGCCGCCGCTCGAGACCCCGTCGCCTCTGTCCTCGCTCCCACGCGGAAGCCCTGCAAGATCGGAATAGTCCGGAATCCGGGTCGGGAGATCCGCCAGGAACGCGGTCACGGCCCAGACCTCGTCTTCCCGCCGAAGGTCCGGCCACGCGGGCATGCCGGTATATTTGAGCCCATGCCTGACGATCCAGAAAATCTCCTCGGGCGGGCGGCGATTTCCGACATCCGCCAGGTCCGGCGGCTGTGGAAGCATGCCGCTGACGACCGGATTGATCTTTTGACCGGGTCGGCCATGGCACGACACGCAGACGCCCTCGTAATGGGAGGCACCGAGTCTGATCATGCCGTCATCGTCGAGTGGCGGAACATCGACCGCAAAGGTCCGGGTATCGATCGACCGCTCGCGGATCTGCGCAAGGAGCCAGGTCGTGATCCGCAGATGATCGCTGGAGGCAGCGACGTTGTAGATGCCGGACCACACGAATATCGTGGCCCCAGCGAGAAACAGCGCGAGGACGGCGCCCACGGACTTCGCCAGCAGAGCAAGGGGCAGGTCTCTCACGTCCACGCTTGCACACCTGCTTTAGCCGTGCCCCCCTCCCCGGCATCTCCGATGGCTCGCAACCAGCGCGCCGCGATCACGAGGCCGGCGACAAGATAGGTTACGGGGCAGGCGGCTAACATGATGAGGCCTGCGAGCTGCTGGTCGGCGAGAGCAATTCCCGAAGAAAACGCCCCATGGATGGCGTGGGAGGCCATGATCTCCGGGTAGAGCGCTCTTGGTGCGAACACGAAAAGGACAGCGAGAAGGCAGTAGATCTTGCTTGTAGCCAGAAGCGCGGTGATTGGCTGCCAGGCACGCGCGCCACGGAAGCCGAGCACCGCCCACCAGAACAGGACGGCCGTGGCAAACAGGCTGCCATACATCAGGACGTGGAGCGCAGGCGAAGCCATCGCCTGGATGAGGACGGCAGGCGCATGCCAGAGCCAGAGCGCCGCCGCTTGCATGACCGCCGCCGCTCCGAGCACAACTCCGGCAACCGGCCGGACACCCCGGCGCGAAGTCGCGAGCGCGACCGAGGGCGCTACGAAGTTCATCAGCAGGATGTGTACCGTCATATGGAACGCCAGCGGCCCCATCGGTCCCCCGGTTCTCCGCACACAAGAAACGACCGGTCAGCGGTCGCAGGCGGTCAGGTCTTGATCATCATCGGCGTCGCGATCACACCGCCGTGCTTTCGTCGATTACAGAGAACTGTCCGGCGTCGTGATGGTTCCAATCAGCCACGCCGGTTTCGACAAACAGTCATCTTCCCTAGGAATTCTGCCGCGCGGAACAAATGCCCCGGGCCGCGGTTTGATCGGTCGAAGCCGGCGCGTAGGGGCGATCTCACCAACAGAAATCGGTCACCGGCGCCTGCGCTGTCCCTCAGGACCACGTCCTTGATCGAACGGCAGGAGGAAACGATGATGAGCCTGAATTCCGTCTCGACCCGCACGGCCGTTGCGACGCCGGTTCATTCGATCCTGGCGCCGTTCCCCGTCGTCTGCTTCACGCTCGCGCTTCTGACGGACATCGCCTATTGGCAGACGGCACACCTGATGTGGCAGAACTTCTCCGCGTGGCTGCTCTTTGCCGGGCTTGTCGTCGGCGTCGTCGCGGGGCTCGCCGGCGTGGTGGAATTCCTCGTGCGCCGGCGCCGGCGCACGCCGGGGATGGTTTGGCTGCACGTCGCCGGCTACCTGCTCGTTCTCGCTCTCGCACTCGTCAACAGTTTCGTACACGCCGCCGACGGCTGGACGGCGGTGGTGCCCTATGGACTCATTCTGTCCGCAGTGACTGTCGTCCTGACGTTTCTCCTCGCCACATTCGGCCGCGTCAGGCTTTATCGAACCTACGTCGGAGTGGAGTACTATGAATAGTTCCCGTTGTCTTCGCGGGGGGCCTCTTGCCGGAACCGCACTCCTTCTTCTCGCACTTGCCGGCTGCAGCGACGACAACGCCGACTTCGACGTCTCGCAACAGATCGGACCTGATCCGGTGTTGCCGGCACCCACATCGGAGCTGATGCCGGACATGAAGATCGCGAAGGTCGTCGGCTGGAAGGATGGAGAAATGCCGATCGTGCCCGAAGGGCTCGTCGTCACGCCCTATGCGACGGACCTCGCCAATCCGCGCACCGTGCACACGCTGCCGAACGGCGACGTGCTCGTCGTCCAGTCCCGCCAACCCTCCGGCAAACCGCTCGAACGCCCGAAGGGCATGATCCGCGGCTGGATCATGTCGATCGCCCACGGTGGCGGCGTCGACCCCGAGAAGGAAAGCAATCTCGTCACGCTGCTCCGCGACACCAATCGCGACGGAACGGTCGACGAGCGCAACGATCTCCTGACCGGCCTGAACTCCCCCTTCGGCGTCGCGTGGCGCGACGGGACGCTTTATGTGGCGGCGACCGACGCGATCCTCGCCTATCCTTACCAGCTCGGCCAGACGGAAATCGCCACCGAACCGCGGATCCTGACACCGCTTCCCGGCGGGCCGATCGATCATCACTGGACGAAGGATCTGGCGCTCAGCCCTGACGGGCGCCATCTCTACGCTTCGGTGGGGTCGAATTCGAACGTCGGCGAACGCGGGCTGGAAGCCGAGAAGGGTCGCGCAGCCATCTGGCAGGTCGACGTGGAGACGGGTGCCGCCCGCGTCTTTGCGTCAGGATTGCGCAATCCGAACGGTCTTACCTTCCATCCCGAAACCGGGGCCCTCTGGACGGTGGTCAACGAACGTGACGAGCTGGGTCCGAATCTCGTACCCGACTACATGACGTCCGTTCGCGAGGGCGCCTTCTACGGCTGGCCCTGGAGCTATTACGGAGCGCATGTCGACGAGCGGGTTCATCCGCCGCGTGCGGACATGGTCGAGAGGGCGATTCCGCCGGACTATGCCCTTTCGAGCCACGTGGCAGCGCTGGGCCTTACCTTCTCCAATGGCTCAGCCCTACCCGCTCCGTTTGCCAGCGGCGCGTTCATCGGCGAACACGGGAGCTGGAACCGCAATACGTTCGCCGGCTACAAGGTCGTCTACGTTCCCTTCGAGAACGGCCAACCGGCCGGCAAGGCGCAGGACGTGGTGATCGGCTTCATTCACGGCGACGAGGCGCGCGGCAGGCCGGTTGGTGTTGCGATCGACGGGACCGGAGCCCTGCTGATCGCCGATGATGCCGGAAATACCGTCTGGCGCGTCGCCGGTGCGGATGGCAGGATAACGGAAGCCCCGGTCGGCTCGGACGGACAGCGGATCGATACAGCAGCCACCCCGGCAAGTCCCGCGACAGCCGAGGAGGGCGCGCCGGGTGAGACCGGCACCATCCAACCGACATCGCCATCACAAACGGAGGTCGCTCCGGCAGTGCTCCCGAAGGCGGATCCGTGAGACGGCAAACTTGACGTCGCTATCGCGCGGCGTTCCGTGTGTCTGCGGACACCGCAAACCGACTGATCGCCGCGACGATCGCATGAAAGCTGCGGCGGGCCCGATCACTCGTCATCCGCGCACGCAGGTAGCCATGCGGCAGCTGGGCTTCGTTGCGCCAGGTCACCGGCACACGAGCCTTCGAGAGCCGTTCGGCATAAGCTTTGCCGTCGTCACGCAATGGATCGACGTCTGCCGTGACGACAAATGCGGGTGCGAGCCCGGAGAGATCGGGGGCCTCAAGCGGTCGAGCAACCGGATCGGTGACAGGCGCATCACCGAAGAGAAGGCTCTGGTAGGCAAGTACGTCGCCTGCGCGCAGCAACGGCGCGTCGGCATTTTCGCGATAGGACGGCGCGTTGCCGCCACCCCCAAGTCCCGGATAGATGAGCACCTGGCCAAGCGGTTGCCGCTTGCCCTTCTGCGAAAGACAAAGAGCTGCGGCCAGCATGCCGCCGGCGCTGTCACCGACCACGACGGCGGGCCGGTCGAGCGCGCGCCAGACCGCCTTCACGTCCATGATCTGCGCGGGCCAGAGATGTTCGGGCGCGAGGCGATAATCGACCGAGACGACCTGCAAACCCACCGCATCGGCGATTTCCGCGCAGATATCGTCGTGGCTATCCAGTCCGCCGACGACAAATCCGCCGCCATGCAGATAGAGAACGCAGACGGGCGTGTCGGAGGCGTAAAGCCTGCACGGCACGCCACCGATCCGGCAATCCGCCACGATCATGTCTGCTGGGCGGGGTGCACGGAAGCGCGCGCACATGGCGTCGTAATAGGTGCGATTTTCAGCGGCTCCTGCGGTGTTGGCCTCTGGCGGATAGCTGGCTTCGGTCTTCGCGATAAAGGCCAGGACCTGGGGATCATCAATCACGCTGCATACCCTCGACGTGCCGCTTCAGCCAATCCGGGTCCATCTGCGGGACAGAGGCGAGCAATTGACGTGTGTAGTCGTGCCGCGGCGGATCCATGACCTCCCTCTTGCTGCCCTTGTCCTGCACCGTGCCGCCCTTCATCACCACTACCTCGTCGGCAATGGCGCGCACCGTATCGATATCATGCGTGATGAACATGTAGGAGACGCCGGTTTCATCCTGAAGGCGGCTGAGGAGGCGCAAGATCCCCTCGGCCACGAGCTGGTCTAGCGCGCTCGTCACTTCGTCGCAGATGATGATTTCCGGATCGGCCGCAAGCGCCCGGGCGATGCCGATGCGCTGTTTCTGCCCGCCCGACAACTCGCCAGGCCGCCGATCGAGAAACTGTCTTGGCTGAAGCTCGATCTGCTCCATCAATTCGAACAGGCGTCCTTCGCGCGCCTCCCCCTTGAGCCCCAGGTAGAATTGCAGCGGGCGGGACAGAATCTGGCGAACGGTCTGGCGCGGGTTCAAGGCCGTATCGGCCATTTGATAGATCATCTGGATCTTGCGCAATTGCTCGCGCGATCGGTGGGCGAGACCCGGCGGCAGAACCTCTCCATTCAGCGATATCGTGCCGGTCCGCGGCGGCAACAGACCGGTCACGACACGGGCCGTCGTCGATTTTCCGGAGCCGGACTCCCCGACGACCGCCACCGTTGCGCCACGGGGAATTGCAAAGTCGACGTCGCGCAGAACGTCGAGACGGCCATAGCCTGCCGTCACATTTTCGATGCTGACCACCGGCGCTTGCGTATCTCTGAGGCGGCGTTCGGGGCGCCTGAATTCGCGCACCGCCCAAAGCGAACGGGTATAATCCTCCCTCGGCGTCTCCATGATCTGCCGGGTCGGAGCCTCCTCCACCTCGCGCCCATGGCGCATGACCTTGATGCGGTCGGTCATCTGCGCGACGACGGCCAGATCGTGGGTAATGTAGATTGCCGCCGTGCCGGACGTCTCCACGACTTCCCGGATGGCGGTCAGGACGCCGATCTGGGTTGTGACGTCCAGCGCCGTCGTCGGCTCGTCGAAGACGATCAGATCGGGCTTGCAGGCCATTGCCATCGCGACCATGGCGCGTTGCAGTTGACCGCCCGAGACCTGATGCGGAAATCGAAGGCCGAAGTTTGCCGGATCGGGCAGTTGCATGCTGGCATAGAGCTGGCGGGCGAAGATTTCCGCATCCGAGCGACTGGCCGTGCCGTGGATCGCCGGGCCCTCACAAAACTGGTCGAGGAGCCGCCAGGCCGGGTTGAAGCTCGCGGCCGCAGACTGTGCGACGTAGGCAACACGCCGCCCGCGATAAGCCGACCTTTCCCGTTCCGACAGGCGCAGAAGATCCACGCCCTCGAAAAGAACGCGGCCGCCGGAAAAGCGAAGGCCTGCCTGCACGAAACCCATCGCCGCAAGGCCGAGGGTGGACTTGCCGGCGCCGGATTCACCGATAAGGCCAACGACTTCACCACGTCCGATGTCGAGGTCGACGCCGTGCAGGATCGGAGACCACCCGCCTTCGCCCTTCGCTTCGACTTTCAGGTTCTCGATCTTCAACAACATGGCATCAGTCTTTCAGCCCTGAGGCACGGTGCAACATCCAGTCCACCACGAAATTGATGGCGACGGTCAAGGTTGCGATGCAGGCGGCAGGCAGGAGGGGCGTGATATCGCCGAAGGTGATGAGCGCGGCATTGTCGCGGACCATGGCACCCCAGTCGGCCATCGGCGGCGGCAGGCCAAGGCCCAGGAAGGCAAGCGCCGAAATCGTCAGGAAGACGAAACAAAAGCGCAGTCCGAACTCGGCGACGAGCGGGGCCGTGATGTTGGGAAGCACTTCCCGCAAGATGATCCAGGCGGTGCCGTCGCCGCGCAGCTTCGCCGCCTCGACATAGTCCATCACCATGACGTTTGCGGCAGTCGCCCGGGCCAGACGGAAGACGCGCGTGGAATCGAGGATCGCAACGATCAGGATCAGGTTGACGACCCCCGGTCCCACCGCCGACAGCGCCAGCAAGGTGAGAATCAAGGGCGGCACGGCCATCATCACGTCGATGAGACGCGACAGGACAAGATCGAACCACCCGCCGAGGGCGGCGGCGAGAAGCCCGGTCACGGCACCGAGCGAAAAAGCCATGACCGTTGTAACCATGGCAATCCCGACGGTGTTGCGCGCGCCCCAGACGAGACGTGAGAACATGTCACGTCCGAGCGCGTCGGTGCCGAGCGGATAGGCAGCGCTCCAGGGCTCGAACTGCGCGCCGACGATCTCGGCCTGGCCATGCGGCGCGATCAACGATGCAAAAGCGGCGACGAGAATGTAGCCGATGACGATGATGAGGCCGATCACGGCACCTGCCGGCATGGTTCTGATGGTTCGCGTGAGGCTTGCCATGACGTCACCTCGGATGCAGCAGGCGCGGATTGGCGGCGATTGCCAGCACATCGGCCAAAAGATTGAGAAGAATATAGACACAGGCGAAGATGAGGGCGCAGGCCTGCACCACAGGCATGTCGCGATTGGTGACGCTGTCGACCATCAACTGGCCCAGACCGGGATAGACGAAGACGACCTCGACAATGACCACGCCGGTAATCAGCCAGGCGATGTTGATCGCAATGACGTTGGAAATCGGAGCAAGAGCATTGGGCAGCGCATGCCGGGTAATGGTCCGCCAGCGCGAAGCACCCTTGAGACGCGCCATCGTGATATAGGGCTCCGCCAGCACGTTCAGCACCGCAGCCCGTGTCATGCGCATCATGTGGGCGGTGACGACGAGGACCAGCGTCAGGGCCGGAAGTAAGGCGCGGCGCAGCATGTCGAGAAGGTCGGGCGCGGCACCGGGATCGGCAATGGACGGGAGCCATCCCATATGGACCGAGAGCCAGAACATCAGGATATAGGCGATGAAGAACTCGGGAAACGAGATCGCCGACAAGGTAACGGTGTTGGCCAGCCTGTCGAACCAGCTGCCACGCCACAACGCTGTTAAAAGGCCCAGAAGGACGGCCAGCGGTATGGCGATGGCCGCCGCGTAGGCGGCGAGAAACAGGGTATTGCCGAGACGCGCCGCAAGCAGCTCCGACACCGGCCGGCCGCTCGCAAGCGAGTGGCCGAAATCGCCGGTGAAGACACCGCCTATCCAGGTCAGGTAGCGAAGTGCCAAGGGTTGGTCGAGGCCGAGCTCGCGCCGGAATGCTGCAACGGTTTCCGGTGTTGCCGATTGTCCGAGAACCTGCTGGGCGATATCGCCCGGCAGCAAGCTGACGGCAAGAAAGATCAGGACGGAGATGACGAGCAGAGTGAACAGGCCGAGACCCAGGCGCACGGCCATCATGCGCAGAATGGGCCGCCCTCCCCCGCTTTTCATGCCGACGCCTCCTTCAGCCTCACGGCGCGTATGCCGACGCCCGCATGATCGGGATGGGGCGCGCGATCCTGCGCGATGATCGCTTCGAGCGCACGCATCAGCGCCGCCGGCATTGCCACGGTGCGGTTTGCCCCGGTGTCGATATGGAGAAGCATATGCTCTCCCGTCGCGACTGTCTCTCCACGGTCGTCCAGGATCGCATGGTGGAGGCGCAGCCGCTTCTCGTCATAACCAAGAAGCCGCGTTTCCACCACCAGCCGCGTTCCTCCCATCACTTCCGCCAGATGGCGGATATGTGTTTCGACCGTGTAGGCGGAATGACCGCCGGCGCGATACTCCGCGTCGAGCCCGATATGGATGAGGAATGCATCCGTGGCATCGCCCATGACCTGGAGATAGCGGAATTCGGTCATGTGTCCGTTATAGTCCAGCCAGCCGCCGGTCACACGCGCTTCGTGCAGCCGGAGTGGATAGCCTGCAGCTTTCTTGCCCTCTCCCGCATAGAAGCGGTTCTCCATGGTGCTGACGGTCTTGCCGACGCCCCACTCATTGGCCTTCAGGGCGTGGAAAATGCCGATCAGGTTGGCATCCCGGATACGCTCCAGCTCGCGGATGGAATAGGCACCCGATTGCATGTCGGATTGCGCCGCGATGCGATCGACAAGGTCATCATCAAGATCGGGCACGTCCATGAGCTTGGTCCAGGGCCACTTGAGCGCCGGGCCGAACTGGCCGAGGAAATGGCGCATGCCGGCCTCGCCTCCGGCGATGCGATAGGTTTCGAAGAGGCCCATCTGCGCCCAGCGCAAGCCGAAACCGTAGCGGATGATGTCGTCGATCTCCTGTGTGGTGGCGATGCCGTCCTTAACCAGCCATAGGGCTTCGCGCCAGACGGCCTCCAGCAGTCTGTCGCCGATATGGGCATCGATTTCCCGGGCGATCTGGACCGGCTTCATGCCGACAGATTCCAGGAATACCGATGCCCTTTGTGCGGCCTCGCCGCCCCCGACCACTTCCACCACCGGCAGAAGATAGACCGGATTGAAGGGATGCGCGACGAGGATGCGCCCGGGGTGTGTGGCCCCTTCGCGCAATTCGGACGGCTTGAACCCGGATGTGGACGAGGCGAGGATCGCCTGCGGCACCGCCGCAGCCTCGATTTCCGCAATGATCCGATGCTTCAGGTCCAGCCGTTCGGGAACGCTTTCCTGGATGTAGTCGGCATCGGCGACCGCCTCGGCGATCGACCCGGCCCAGCTTATCGTTCCCGGCGAGGGAAGCGGCGCCTGGTAGAGCCGTTCCCAGGCGTCGCCGGCATTGGCCATCACCTCGCCCACGATGCGTTTGGCCTCGGGATGAGGGTCGAAGACCGCGACGTCATGACCAGCCAGAATGAAGCGAGCGATCCAGCCACCGCCTATGACGCCGCCACCAATTGCTGCGATCTTCATGCCTGCCACCACCGTTCAACGATCTTCCAGCCATCGAAGAAACGGTTGTTGGCGACGGGGCCGTGGGCGACCTTGTCGTTGGAGACATCGATGTAATTGACGAAAATCGGGATCAGCGTGCCGCCGTCCTCGCTGACCAGACCCTGCATCTCATGATACATTTCTGCGCGCAGTTTTTCGTCCAGCGTCGTGCGGGCCTTGACCAGAAGCGAATTGAAGCGACCGTTGTCCCAGTGGCTTTCATTCCAGTCGACACCCTTGGCGTAGACAAGGCTGAACATATCGTCCTCGGTCGGGCGTCCATTCCAGTAGCTGACGCAGAAGGGCTTCTTGAGCCAGACATTCGACCAGTACCCGTCATCAGGCTCGCGCTTGATGCCGAGGTCGATCCCGGCCGCCTTGGCCGATTGCTGGAACAATTGCACCATGGCCAGCGAACCGACGGAGGCCGCGTCCGAGGCGGCGATTTCGACCTTCAGCGCCTCCTGACCGGCCTTCTTGAGATAGTGCTTCGCCCTGTCGGGATCGTATGCATGCTGGGGCAGGTCAGCGGCATAATAACGGTTGGCGGGTGCAATCGGACTGTCATTGGCAATCCGGCCATGCCCATGCAGAACTTTTTCCAGCACTTCCTTGCGGTCGATGGCGTATTTGAGCGCGAGGCGAACGTTCGGATCATTGAACGGGGCGACGTCGCAGAACATCGGCATGGCGTAATGTGCGGTGCCGGTTACCTCCGTTACCTGAATCCCCGGACGGCGCAGCAGCAGTGGAAGGGTTGCCAGATCCGGCGAGTTGATCACATCGACCTCGCCCGTCATCAGGGCGTTCTGACGCGCCGTGGCATCGTTGATGGTCGACAGGACGGCTTCGTCGAACCAGGCGCGATCCGACTTCCAGTAATCGTCGCGGCGCTTCAGCGTGATGCGAACGCCCGGTTCGAAATCCGCCAGCACATAGCCGCCGGTGCCGAGTTTCGACTGCCAGTCCAGCGTGCCGTCGTCATTGGCTGGCATGATGACGAAATGGTAGTCGGATGTCAGGTAGGCAAAATCTGCGTTGCCGGATTTCAGCTCGAAGATGACCACGTGGTCGCCGTCGGCGCGGATGTCCGCCAATTGCTCGAGAGAGCCCTTTGCACCGGACTTGGTGTCCTTGCCGCGATGGTGGTTGAACGAGGCGATGACGTCCTTTGCGGTCAGCTTGCGACCGTCGGAAAATGTCGCCGTCTGACGGAGCTTGAAGGTCCAGACGCGCGCCTCCGTATCGGATTCGAAGCTTTCGGCCAGTTCCGGCACCGCCTTGCCTTCAGCATCGATCTCCACGAGATTGTTGCAAACCGCAAGCATGGCGGTCACGACCGGACCGGCCGCAAAGGTGGCCGGGTCGACCGTGTCGGACGTTGCGCCGCCGAGATGGCCGATGCGCAAGGTGCCTCCGCGCTTGGGCTCGGCAGCTCTGGCTCCGCGTGGCAGGATCAGCCCCGCGGCAGCGAAACCTGCGGCCCCTGCCAGGAGGCCGCGACGTGTCATGTCAAAGAGTGCTGTGCTCATTTCAACTGTTCCTCTCTTTATGATTGTTGTCGTTGAGATGCCGACTACCGCCGGCGCAGTTTAAGCTTTTCGCGGACCTCCTGTGGGCCGAGGATGCGGCAACCCATTGTCGTGAGGATGGTCGCCGCGCGCTCGACCAGATCGCCGTTGCGCGCAAGCACGCCCTTTTCCAACCAGATATTGTCCTCCAGCCCGACACGGACATTGCCGCCGGCCAGTGCGGCCTGTGCAACGTAGGGCAGTTGCATCCGCCCGATGGAAAACATCGAATAGATCCAGCCGCCGGGGATGTTGTTGACCATCGCCATCAGGCTGTTCAAATCCGCCGGTGCGCCATAGGGAATGCCCATACAGAGTTGGATCATCACCGGATCGTCGATCAGGCCCTCGTCGACGAGCGCCTTGGCGAGCCAGAGATGACCAGTATCGAAGACCTCGATCTCCGGTCGCACGCCTGCGGCCTGGATGCGCTTGGCCATAGCCCGCAAGGTGCCGGGCGTGTTGGTCATCACATAGTCGGCTTCCGCAAAGTTCATCGTGCCGCAGTCGAGCGTGCAGATTTCCGGCAGCAATTCCTCAACATGGATGAGCCGCTCGGTGGCCCCGACCAGATCGGACTGGGCGGACAGAGGCAGCGGCGCTTCTGCCGATCCGAGAACGATATCGCCGCCCATGCCCGCCGTGAGGTTCAGGACGACATCAATGTCTGCGGCGCGCACACGCTCCACGACTTCACGATAGAGCGCGGGGTCGCGCGCCGGTGCGCCTGTCTTGGGGTCGCGGACATGGACATGCGCAATGGCCGCGCCCGCCTTGGCAGCCTCGACGCACGCGTCGGCGATCTGCGCAGGCGTGATCGGTACGAGATGGGACTTGATATGACTCTGACCAGAGCCGGTAACAGCGCAGGTTATGAAGACGTCGCGATTCATGAAAACTCCGGGAGACTGTCAATTTCCACGGAAGTGTGACAGCAATTTTTCTGTCACGATGTGCATAAAATGCGCTAGATTGTGCAAATGTCGCCAAAATCGCCGTTTCACCTGACGTTTTTGCTGTTCGAAGGCTTCTCCAACATGGTGCTGGCCAGCGCCATCGAACCGCTGCGCGCGGCGCGGGACCTTTCAGGGCGTCGGCTGTTTTCCTGGCAATTGTGCTCGCTCGACGGCGGCGCGATCGCCAGCTCGTCGCGCGCACTGATCGGCGCCGACCTGCCACTCGCCCGTGTGGGTGCGACCGACGCGCTGATCCTCGTGGCGGGATATGGAATGCGCAATCATCTGAACCACGATTCAGCCGCCGCCGTGAGGCGCAAGGCCCGTGGCCTGCCGATGGTCGGCGGTCTCGATACCGGCGCATGGCTTCTCGCGCGCATGGGTCTTCTCGGCGGGCGCCGGGCGACCATTCACTGGATGGAAAGAAAAGAGCTCGCCGAGAACTTCCCCGAGCTCCAGGTCATCGACGCGCCCTACGTCGTCGATGGAAACATCGTGACATGCGGCGATGCGCAGAGCGTTCTGACCTGGTCGCTCGATCTCATCGGAAAACACGCAGACGAAGCGTTGCGCTTCGACGTTGCGAATATGTTCGGGCGCGTCGAGAGCCGTGATGAGAGGGTATCGGCACATGGCCTTCCCGGCCGCTTGAGCGATCAGGGGCTGCCCATCGCCTTGCAGCGCGCAATCATCTCCATGCGCGAGACCGCTGAACAGCCATTGAGATTGCCGGACATTGCCGAACGCGTCGCACTCTCGACACGCGGGATGGATCGCCTGTTTCACACCTATCTCGGCGTGCCGGCAGGAGAGTACTATCGCCAGATCAGACTATCTCACGCCCGCGCCCTGGCGCTTGAAACGAACCTTTCCCTCTACGAAATTGCCTCCCGGACAGGTTTTTCGTCGCCCTCTACCCTGGCCCGCGCCTATCGCGTCAAATTCGGCGAAACGCTCCGCCAGAGGAAAGCCGGCGATACATCGAGTTCCACAAGCCGGTTCTAGCCGAGGCGAAGCAGCACGAGATTTTCAGGAGGCGGATGACTGTGCCTGGCATTGGACCGATTGTCTCGTTCACCGATGTCTCGACGGTCGATATTCTCAACAGGTCTCGTCATCCTCGATCGGTCGGAGCGATGTTGGGTCTTAACTCGTACTGAAACAGTCTGACGAAGTGAGCCGGTTCAGCCAAGTCTCTCTACGCGGGAATGCGATAGTGCGAAAGCTGCTCTACGAGGCCGCTCAGTCGATGATGAAGCGCATGGCGAAATGGTGCTGGTTGAAGGCAGGGGCAATGAATATTGCCAGGCGACACGGCAGCAAGAAGGCAAAAGTCGCATCGGCACGCCGTCTCGCGGTCATGCATCGGATGCTGTACAGATTTGCCGTCATGGGAGGTTAAACGCCGGTCCCGGAGAGAAGCACGGCCCGCGAAAAGACGTTGAACGCTAGACGAGCTGGACGCAGGGCTCGAGGTGTATCCCAAGCGAAGAGACGGTTTCGTGACCGAATGGGCCAACAGGAGACATTGCTGGCATCGCGAACCACTTTTGTTCTGCGAGGTTGCAGAAGTCAGGAAAACAGATGCTGCTTTCACGGGATTTCCGCGACACTAAATCCTCTTTGAAAGTCGCTCTTGACATTGACACGAAGCTTATTCGTGCTGCCTGTTATCGTTTTTCATAAGAATCTGCACCCGTCATTATTTTTCATGAACAAGCATCAGATTTCATGCGACTTGGTCAGCAGAAGCCTTTTTCACAAGATGTAACCGTTCTTCACGGACGCTGGCTGCCGGAGTCCACCGGCTAAGCGGCGGTTGACAACCCCAAGCGAACCACCCCTTTCAATCGGGTCCATGGTCGTATTTGCGCCGGCGCCGACGCGGCCTCAACGACGCCTCCACCGCTGTCGATTTGCCCCCGGGGCGCGGTGCCCCTTGCGGTATTCGGGATCATCCTGTGAGCGAACATGGACAATTGAGCGCGGGTTATGTGAGAAAATATCGGCTCCGACGCGGAACACATCGGTTCACTCATTGCGCGCGTATTGAGAACATCGTGCGTGTATTTCACGCGCACCATTCGGCACTGGCGTGGTGGTCGACGGAGGTGGGTGACCAAAAAATTGAGAAAGCAAGGTTTTTCGCGTGATCACCAAGGCCGATCAGAGATGGCACGCGGCTTGCAGAAATGTCGCTGAACCAGCGGAAACATAAGAACGCCGCGGCTCTTCTCGAACAAGGAGATATAAGAATGGGGAACTTCCAACGTCACTTAATCACCACCGCGGCCATGCTTGCGCTTTCGGCGACCTCGCTGTCAGCCTCCGAAATACGGGTCGGCTTCACGGCCGATGCACTCACGCTGGATCCGGCCAATCATCGCAATCGCGAGACCGAGACGATCATCCGCAACATGTATGACGGGCTCTTGACCCGCGATGCCGAGATGAAAGTCGTTCCAGAGATTGCCGAATCCTGGACACAGACATCGCCGACGTCCTTCGAGTTCAAGATACGCAAGGGCATCAAGTTCCATGACGGCTCGGAACTAACCGTCGAGGACGTCAAATTCACCCTCGACCGCCTGACCGTAGAAGGCGCAATGGGCGACGGGCAGACGAGCCCGCGCAAGAGCCTGCTGGGTCCGGTCAAGGACATCGAGATCGTCGGCGACGACACGATCCGCATCAATCTCAGCGAGCCCTGGCCGCTGCTGCCGGCCATGCTGCCTTTCCAGGAATTTGTCTCGAAGGCTTTCGTCGAGAAAGTCGGCACTGCCGGCATGGCAACTGCCGAGAATGGTGCGGGTCCCTTCAAGCTCGTCGAATGGCGCAAAGGCGACTCCATCATCATGGAACGCTTCGACGACTATTACGGCGGCTCGCCGGATATTGCACCGGTCGGCAAGGCTTGCGTCGACCGGGTGATCTTCAAGGTTATTCCTGAAACGGCTTCGCGCGTGGCGGCCCTGCTCTCCGGCGACGTCGACATCATCAACGGGCTGCCGCCCTTCTCGATCGCCCAGGTGGAGCAGAACCCCAATACGAAGGTCATGACGGTCAACGGAACGCGCAGTGTTTTCCTCGCGCTCAACCTGCATGGAGACAAGTTCGACGACATCAAGGTTCGCCAGGCGGTCGCGTATGCGCTCGACAAGCAGCTGATCATCGACAAGATCCTCGGCGGGAACGCCGTGCCGATTGAAGGCATCCTCAGCCCCGCCGCCTTCGCTGCGTCGACCAACCTGCCGAAGCACGACTACGACCCGGAAAAGGCAAAGGCACTGCTGGCAGAAGCCGGCTTCCCTGACGGCATCGACATAACGATCGACACCGAAGGCGCCGACAAGGACACGGTCGAGGCGATTGCCTCAGTTCTCTCCAAGTCCGGGATCCGCGCCAAGGTTGCCGTCGGAGAAAGTGCCCAGGTCGACGCGAAGTGGGATCCGAAGAACGACAAGAACGACGGCGATATGTATTTCACGTCGTGGGGTAACGGCTCGCTCGACCCGTTCGACATCTTCGTGCCCACGCATTACACGATGGGCCGCGGCAACGCCTCCGGCTACTCCAACAAGGAGGTCGACACCCTCCTCGACCAAGGCGCAGTCGAACTCGATCCGGCCAAGCGTGCAGCCCTCTACCAGAAGGCCGAAGCAATCGTGAATGCGGACCTTCCCTACATCTACCTGTGGGTTCCCAAGGACATCTACGGGGTGTCCAAGCGCCTGAAGGGTTGGTCGCCGAGCGCCGACAGCCGCATCAACCTGCACGACGCCTGTGTTGAATAGCCGGCATAGGACGGGAACGAACCATGCATCTGGGTAAACTGGTCGAGCGTCTTCTGCAGCTCGTTCCCGTTCTCCTCGGTGTCAGCACCATCGTCTTCCTGATGATGGCGCTGACACCGGGAGATCCGGTCGAGATCATGATCGGCGACCAGCCGATCACAGCCGCCGAGGAACTGACGCTTCGCCAGAACCTCGGACTCGACAAGCCGATGGGCGAGCGCTTCCTGGTCTTCCTCGAAAACGCGGTTACCGGCGACTTCGGGACGAGCCTGTTCCACCGGCGGCCGGTGTTCGACGTAATCGTCGAGCGTCTGCCGGCAACGATCGAGCTCAGCCTCGTGGCGCTCATCATTGCGCTCGCCACATCCATTCCGCTCGGCGTGATGGCGGCGATCAGGAAAAATACGATCATCGACCGCATCGCCACGGTCGGTTCGCTGCTCGGCGTTTCGCTCCCGGGCTTCTGGTTCGGCATTCTCCTGCTGATGCTGTTTGCCGTGCAATTGAGGCTCCTGCCGGTGTCCGGCCGCATCGGTTTCGACAGCGAGGTCGCGCCAGTTACCCATTTCCTCTTGATCGATACGCTGTTGCGCGGGCGCCTCGACGCCTTTTGGGACGCGCTGTCCCACATCCTGTTGCCGGCAATCACGCTGGGGCTGCCGATGACGGCGATCCTAACGCGCGTCACCCGCACCTCGATGCTCGAAGTACTGCGGCAGGACTATGTCGCCTTCGCCGAAGCCAAGGGTCTCAGCCGTCGGCGAATTCTCTTCCGCCACGCACTGAAGAACGCTCTGATCCCGACGGTCTCGGTCGCAGCCCTCGAAACCGGCTCGCTGCTCGGTGGCAACATGATCGTCGAGACGGTCTTCGGCTGGCCGGGGCTCGGTCGGCTCGTGGTCGAAAGCATCTTCGTGCGCAACTATCCACTCGTCCAGGCGGCCGTGCTGTTCTACGCCGTAACCTACGTGCTGGTGAACTTTGTTGCCGACCTCCTCTACACACTGCTCAATCCGAGGGTGAAACTATGACGGCGGCCGACGATACCACTGTGCCGGCCATCGCGACCGAACAGGGAACCACTCTGTTCCGCCGCAATCTCAGTATCTTTGCGGAAAACCGGCTGGCGCTTGCCAGCGCCGTGCTCATGCTTCTCTTCGTATTGATGGCGATCTTCGCCCCGCTCATCGCCCCGCATGACCCGAACGAGACCGATCTCTTCAGGCGTCTGCAGCCGCCAGGCTGGGCGGCCGGCGGAGAATGGAGCTATCTGCTCGGCTGCGACGGGCTGGGCCGTGATATCCTCTCGCGCATCATCTACGGTTCGCGCATCTCGATCTTCATCGGCACCGCTGTCATTCTCATCGCGACCATGGTTGGCATCATTGCAGGACTTGCTGCCGGCTACCTGCGTGGCTGGGTCGACATTGCCATATCCAGGCTCGTCGACATTCTGCTCGGATTCCCGTACCTGATCTTCGCCATCGGTCTGATGGCGATGATGGGGCCTGGTCTCGTCAATATCATTCTTGCGCTCGCCTACAAGGAGTGGGTCATCCCCTGTCGTGTGGTGCGAGGTGAGACGCTCGCAGCCCGCGAACTCGAATATGTCGAAGCAGCGCGCGCCATCGGCGCTTCGCGCTTCCACATCATGCTGCGCGAAATCATGCCGAACATCCTGTCGCCGGTGATCGTCGTTTCGACCATCCGCATGGCCGACGTCATCATCCTGGAGGCGAGCCTCTCCTTCCTCGGTCTCGGCGTACAGCCGCCGACCGCCTCCTGGGGATCGATGGTGGCAGACGGACGCGCTTTCATCCTCGAGGCCTGGTGGGTTTCGACCTTTCCCGGCCTTGCTATCCTCCTTCTCGTGTTGGTGATCAACGTGGCAAGCCAGGGCCTACGCGACGCCTTCGATCCGAGGTTCAACGAATGATGACCACCGCAACGCCCCTCCTCCAGGTGCAGGACCTCAGGACGGTGTTCGAGACTCGTGCCGGCCGTGTCTTCGCAGTCGACGGCGTCGACGTCACCGTAAATCCGGGCGAATGCCTCGGGGTCGTCGGCGAAAGTGGCTCTGGCAAGAGCGTCACTTTTTCCTCGGTGATGGGACTGGTGCGGGCACCGGGGCGCATCGTCAACGGCTCGATCTCGTTCGAAGGGCGAGACCTCAGGGGTCTTTCGGTCCACGACATGCGCAGGATTCGCGGTCGCGACATCGCCATGACCATGCAGGACGCGCTGACGGCACTCAATCCCGCACTGACGGTCGGCGAACAAATCCTCGAAGTGCTCTATGCCCATGACGAAACGCTTCCGGAAGGACGCATGGCGCGGCGCAAGGCGGCACGCGCCACGGCGGTCGACATGCTCGAACTCGTCGGAATCGCCTCGGCCGGCGACCGCCTCAAATATTACCCTCACGAGTTTTCGGGCGGCATGCGCCAGCGGATCATGATCGCGATCGCGCTCGCCTGCCGGCCAAAGCTATTGATCGCCGACGAGCCGACCACGGCCCTTGACGTGACGATCCAGGCCCAGGTGCTGGAACTGATCGCCGATATCCGCGCGCGCCTCGGCATGAGCGTCGTTCTGATCACTCATGACCTCGGCGTGGTGTCCGAGTATTGCGACCGGGTGATGGTCATGTATGCCGGTCAGGTGGTCGAGGAAGGCCCGACCGCTTCGGTCATCCGGGAGCCACTGCATCCCTATACGCGCGGCCTCCTCCAATCCATTCCGCGGCTTTCTCTGCGCGGGCAGAAGATCAGCCCGATTGAAGGCCAGGTACCCGATCTGATCGATCTCCCGCCGCAGTGCCGTTTCTATTCCCGCTGCGGCGAACGCATCGACGCATGCCTGCAACGCATCGACATGCGCGGCCTCGGTGAACAACGCCGTGCGCGCTGTATTCGGTTGTCGGAGGGCAAGGCATGAACGAGAGGACTAATACGCCGCTCATCACCGTGGACAACCTCGTGAAGCACTATGGCGGGCGGCGGGACCCGATTTCCTGGGTAATGGGGAAACCGGCGATCAACATTCGGGCACTGAACGGCGTGTCTTTCGAGGTGCGACGCGGCGAGACGCTCGGCCTGATCGGCGAAAGCGGGTGCGGGAAATCGACGCTCGGGCGCACGCTGCTTCGCCTGCACGAGCCGACCTCCGGCAGGGTCGACTTCAACGGAACAGACATAACCGCACTGAAGCCCGAAGCGTTGAAGGCAATGCGTCGGCACATGCAGATCATCTTTCAGGATCCTTACGCATCGCTCAATCCGCGTCGTACCGTTGCTGACATCATCGGACTGCCGCTGATGCTGCACGGGCTTGCCTCCAACCGGCGCGAGATGCGCGACAGGGTCGCGGCGATCATGGACAAGGTCGGGCTGAAGGCCAATCATCTCGATCGCTACCCGCATCAATTCTCCGGCGGTCAGCGGCAACGCATCGGCATCGCCCGAGCGCTGATCAGCAATCCGCAGTTCATCGTCTGTGACGAGCCGGTCTCGGCCCTCGACGTGTCGATCCAGGCCCAGATCATCGAATTGCTGACCGGCCTGAAGCGCGACATGGGACTGACCTACCTGTTCGTGTCGCACGACATCTCGGTCATCGGCTATCTGAGCGACCGGGTGGCGGTCATGTATCTCGGCGAGATCGTCGAGATGGGACCGGTGGAGACCGTGCTGTCCAATCCCCGCCATCCCTATACCCAGAGCCTGATGTCGGCAGTGCCCGATGTCGACCATCCGGGCAAGCACCAGCGCGTGCGGCTGACCGGCGACCTGCCTTCGCCGCAAAACCCGCCGCCGGGCTGCAAATTCCATACCCGCTGTCCGCTGGCGATGGACCTGTGCCGGAAGGAGGCGCCACCCCGCCATGAGGTCGGCAATGGTCACACGGTGTCCTGTCACCTGATCAATGACAAACTCTCGATCCTGAGGTAGTGCGATGCCGCTCTTCAACGCCAATCCTGCCGCTCCGGTTCTCCTCTCCGGCAGCCCTTACGAGCGCGGGCGCGCGCAAGCGGCCAGGGCTGGCGTGAGCGAGTCCCAGGTCCGAACCGCCGTCCTTGGCCGTGTCGAGGAGGCCCGCGCGGCCGGCCTGATCGACGCCGGTGGCTTGCGTTACATCGAGGCCCAGCGCGCCTTCCTGACCGCCAACGATCCTGACACCATGGCGGAACTGGCCGGCATAGCTGAAGGGTTCGGCGTTCCCGAGGACGATCTCTTCGTCCACCAGCACCTTACAGTCCTTCGCGACCTCAAGACGGGTGCGCACATCGACACTGACGGTTGCAGCACCTGGGCGGTCGGCGACAGCGAGGATGGACCGCTTGTCGTCAAGAACCGCGACTTCTCGGGGACGCATCTCGGCGTGCAACGCGTCTTCCTGCATCAGGGTCCGGACATTGCGACCGGCCGGATGATCTGCGTCGGTAGCGCCGGCAGCCCCGGGGCCTATTCCAGCGGCATCAACGCGGCGGGTCTCGCCCTCGTCGACAACCACGTGGGAACCAACCACCATGGGGTCGGCTGGCTCCGCTACTTTGCGATGACCCGGATACTGGCAACATGCCACACGGTCGAGGAGGCGATCAGCTTCATCGCCGCACGGCGCCATGCCGGCGGCGGGAACCTCGTATTGGCAGATCGCAACGGGACGACTGCGGCAGTCGAATTGGGAACTGGATCATTCGGCATCGAGAAGGGCGCGGTATCTTGGCGGACCAACCATTTCGTCACGGCGAATATGGCGGACCGCAATCTTTTCGAACATGGCGACCGGATCGACGAGAATTCGTCGATCCGGTTCGACTTCCTGTCGCGCATGGTTCCCAACCGGCGCTGGAGCGTTGAAGCGGCCAGAGCCCTGATGGCGACCCATGCCGAGGACGGGGCAGGCATGGCCCCGCTCTGCCAGCATCCGGACCACGACGGCTCCCAGACCATTTCCTCCGTCATCTACCGCTGCGACAGGGCGAGCCTTCATTTTCTGGAGGGGAACCCCTGTTCGGGAGAGTGGCAGTTGTTCGAAATGGCCGTATAATCGCCATGTCTCAACCAGGGCGACCCATGGCGAATTACGAGCGTGATCTGATCGGCGAGCATGCGAGCATCGATGCCCTGCGGAAGCTGATCACGCGTGTGGCCAAGAGCCCCGCCCGCACGGTCCTCATCTACGGCGAGACCGGGACCGGCAAGGGACTGGTGGCGCGCATGCTGCACCAGCAGTCGGCGCGGGCTTCGGGCGAGTTCGTCGACATCAACTGTGCGGCTATCCCATCGAGCCTGCTGGAATCAGAACTGTTCGGGCATGAGCGCGGCGCCTTCACCGGCGCCCAGGTCAAGAAGGCCGGCCTGGTCGAGATGGCAAACCACGGCACGGTGTTTCTCGACGAGATCCGCGAAATGGACCTCGTGCTGCAGGCCAAGTTGCTGAGCTTCCTCGACACGCAGAGATTCCGTCGGGTCGGAGCCGTCACTTCGACCTCGGTCGACGTCAGGCTTGTCGCGGCAACCAACAAGATCCTGCTCGGCGAGGTCAATTCCGGACGTTTCCGTGAGGATCTCTATTACCGGCTGCAGGTGGTCGCCATCAACCTGCCGGCACTCAGGGAACGCGCCTCCGACGCCCTGATCCTGGCGCAGCACTTCGTCGACAAGTTCAACGTCCAGTACAGTCGCAGAATCAAGGGCATGAGCGAGGAGGTCCAGCAGATATTCCTGGACTATCCCTGGCCTGGAAATGTTCGCGAGCTGGAAAACCTGATCGAACGCATTTTCATTCTCGAAGACGACGACCTCATCCTGCCACGACACCTGCCGGACCGCATTTTGCGAACCGTCAGGGCGAAGGCTGCGGGCGTCGTGTCTCACCCGAAGGAGCAAGCCTCCGTCGATGATCTCTCGGTCGGTTTTCACGGGGCCACTGCTCATTATCAGAAGCAACTGATCGAGGCAGCGCTCGCGGCGGCGGCTGGCAATCTCCAGCGCGCTGCGGCAACCCTGAAACTCAGCCGGCACGCCATGCGCCACCAGATGATCAAGCTCGGCCTGATTAACGACTGAGGCGGCGCGCAGCGCACGACACGCCGCGTGCGTTTCGCGCAACCCTGCGGGATCGGATTATTTCGGCGCTTTTCGCGATGCATTTTCAATAACTTAGACGTGCGTCTACGTTTGGCACGTTGCATGCATTCACCAGGACAAGACGGTTCTCGTTCTTCAATGGAGAAAGTGCATGCGATCTATGAAGATCATCTGCCCCAACGGGCATCTGGGTTTCGCGCCGCTGAAGCCTGCGAGCTTCCACATCGGCGTCGACGCCGGCCCCGACTTCATCGCAGCCGACAGCGGAAGCGATGACATCGGCCCGGTGCCGCTCGGCAACGATACCTGCGCAAGTCCCAAGGCCTGGCAGGCACATGACCTCGAAGAGATGTTGCTGGCCTCGCGTCGTATCGGCGTGCCGATGATCATCGGCTCGGCGGGAGACACCGGCACCAACAGCCGGGTCGACATGTATGTCGAAATGATCCGCGAAATTGCCGAAAAGCACAGTCTGCCGCCTTTCCGCATCGGCTGGTTCTACTCCGAGGTCGATAAGGAGTTGATCCGTTCAAGGATCCGTTCCGGCTCGACCGTCGAGGGCCTCGATGCCCGTCCGCCGTTGACGGAAGCGGTGCTGGATACCACCGATCGCGTCGTTGCCATGGCCGGCGTTCATCCGTTCCGCGCTTTGCTCGACCAGGGCTGCGACGTCATCATCGGCGGCCGCTCCTCAGATAGCGCAGTATTCGCGAGCGCTGCGCTTGCCCGCGGGTTTCCCGAGGCGCAGTCCTATTATCTCGGCAAGGTGCTGGAATGCGCTTCGTTTTGCGCGGAACCCTATGGCGCCAAGGAAACCGTCCTCGGTAAAGTCACGCAGGACTGGGTGGAAGTCACGGCCATGGCGCCGGAACAGCGCTGCACCATCGCCTCCGTCGCCGGTCACGCCATGTACGAGCGCTCCAACCCCTTCTTCGAGTATGTCGCCGGCGGCATGCTCGACATGACCAATTGCGTCTACGAACAGGTTTCGGAGAAGACCACCCGGGTCACCGGCATGGAATTCGTCCCCGCAACCGATTTCCGCGTCAAGCTGGAAGGTTCCGGCAAGCTCGGCGAACGCTTCGTCGGAATGGCCGGCATCCGCGATCCCTACACCATTGCTCACGTCGACGAGGTGATCGAATGGGCGAGAACGCAAGTACGCGAGCGCTTCGGCCCTGACGGCTGGGAACTGCACTACAACGTCTTCGGCCGAAACGGCGTCATGGGCGACATGGAACCGCTGAAGGACAAGCCGGCACACGAGCTGATGATCGTGGTACAAGGTGTGGCTCCCACCAGGGAGATGGCCGAGGAGGTCACCATCACCGGCACCCGCCAGCTGTTCTACGCCCGTCTCCCCGACGTCAAGGGTACCGCCGGTGGCGTCTCCTTCATCCTTGACGAAGTCATGCCGGCAAGCCCCGCCTATCACTGGACCCTCAATCACACGATGTCGGTCAGCGACCCGCTGGAACTCTTCCCCACCCACACCGCCATCATCGCCAACGGACAGATCGAGGCTGCGCAATGACCGTGACCAAACTTTCCGACCTCGCCAAGACGATCCGCAGCAAGAATGCCGGCACGGACAAGATCACTTTCGACGTCATCTTCCGCGAGCGCGAGACCTACGACAGGGTAAAACGTTCAGGAGCGCTGACGCCGGAGACGGTCTGCGCCATCCTCGGCATCGACCGGGCACGGCTGACCGATTTCGTCGAATATGATCCGGCCTATGCCGTCAAGTTCACAATCCTGCGTCTGCGCCCGAGCGGGAGCCCCGGCGACGCCGACATCTTCGGCGCGCAGCAATATGCCCCCTTCCTCGACGTCGAAGTCAGGGAAATCTGATCCGGGAGATGCCCGGGACTGCCTCTGCCTCCCGCAGTCCGGCTGCGGGAGGCGCGTCGCATATCGGTTTCATTCGATGCTTGCGTCGTAGAGGGGTCGTCGAGGGCCTGGACCTGGATGGCAACGGCGGATTGAAATGATCGCCCGGTTTCGTCAATGAGCCGATTGCCGGCCTCTCCCGATCGATCGCCGGGCGCTCCCCGGGGGGGCCCGTCCCTGGCTCGCCTCCGGCGGTCATCTCAGCGACACGGCATCGACCGAGCTGAAGGAGGCGTTCGCCCTGGTGGAGCAGGCAAAGCGATGCTGAAAGCGGGTGCACCACCGAGGTGACAGCCCGATCGTCCGGTCGCGGCCGCAACTGATTTTCATTTCCACCCGGAATTTCGCCCCACGAATTTGATCATTCAGTTCTATCGCTATCGCCTTCCCATCGCCGTCATGGCCGCCGGCTTCCTGTTGATGGACACCGCGCCGTTGTTCTGGCCGCCCATCTGCCAGAATTCACGCGCGGCGATCCTGGTTAGCTTCTCGAACTTCCGCTGCTGACGTGGGCGGGAGACACCTAGGACCGCATCCGCGGCGCGTCGGGCTTAGCTGTGGGGGCTGCCTTCCTTACCGCGTCCGCTCTCGCTCTTCCCGACCTGATCATTACGGCAGGCGTCCTGCTGAGGATATCATGCCAACACGCATCAGAACGGCCATTGGGATCGGCATCCTTATTCGGACGATGCGCATGGATCAAAATCTTCGGCAGGATGAACTTGCCGGTGTTTCGGGCTCCGGCGCGCGATTTATTGTCAAATTTGAGGCGAACAAACCAACGGCGCAGACCGGAAAGGTTCTGCAAGCTCTTCAGATTCTCGGTGCTCAGTTGAGCTTCTTGCTCCCCGGGGAACGCGGGCAATGACTTCGCATTTTTACCCTAAGGACGGAATGGCTCATCGAATTTGTCGGTTGCACGACTTTCATGTAGCTTCGCAGCCCTCGAATTCCCAATCTGCGGACGATTGACTTCCAATTAGCCGAGGCCGATAGTACCGATCAGCGAGGATTCGGGGCACTGCATGTTTGGACGGTTTGTTGAACGGCGAGCGGATGAGCCACTATCCGATACGCCAGTCGTTCTGATTATTGGACCACGGCGAGCAGGCAAAACAACGCTCGTCAAAAAGATGGGTACTTCTGAGCGCACCTACATAACCTTAGATGATCGAACGGTTCTCGAAGCCGCCAACAATGATCCAGTCGGCTTCATCCGAGGTCTCGATCAAGCGATTATCGATGAGGTGCAGCGAGCACCTGACCTTCTATTGGCGATCAAAAAGTCGGTTGATGAAGATTACCGTCCCGGTCGATTCTTACTGACCGGCTCGGCAAATGTGCTGACCCTGCCGAAGGTTGCCGACAGCTTGGCGGGGCGCATGGAAACCATCCAAATGCTCCCCTTGGCAAGGGCTGAGATCGCCGGTCATTCCCCGAGCTTCCTTGAAGGTTTGTTTGATGGAAAGTTGAAAAGTCAGCCGAATGCAGTTGTCGGAGACGATCTGGTTCAGTTGGTCTTGCTTGGCGGTTTCCCAGAGGCTCTCAGTCGAGAGAACGAACGTCGCCGCCAGGACTGGGCGCGCTCTTACCTCACTTCCATCCTTACGCGCGATTTGCGGGATGTTGCGGACGTCGAGAAATTGACCGAGCTGCCGAAATTTGTTCGGTTGCTTGCAGAGCATTCCGGCCAACTTGTTAACTACTCCCAGTTCGGAGCTGGCATCAACGTAAGCCACAAGACGGGCCAACGATACGTAGGCCTGTTGGAGCAGGTCTTCCTGATAACAACGCTGCAGCCCTGGTTTACCAATTCCCTGAAGAGGATAGTGAAAACGCCGAAGCTGCACTTTGTTGATTCCGGACTGCTGGCGACGATACGCGGGCTCACATTCGATCGGGTGAAAGCTGATCGCGGAATGTTCGGCGCACTATTGGAAAGCTTTGTGTTCTCCGAGGTCCAGAAGCTCATGACCGCGACAGATCTTAGGGTCACTGCCCACCATTTTCGGGATCGAGATGGCCGGGAGGTGGACATCGTCTTGGAGCGCGACGACGGGATGATTGTAGGCATAGAGGTCAAGGCAAGCGCGACAGTTAAAGGCGGCGATTTTTCTGGTTTGAAGACCCTAGCCGAAGCTGCCGGCAGTCGTTTCGCTTACGGTGCCGTCCTTTACGACAGCACGGATATAGTTCCTTTCGGCGATAGATTGGCGGCCGCGCCTCTGTCCTGCTTGTGGGGTTGATTCGAAAATTATAGACAGCATCTCGCAATTGCTGGGCGACGCTATGAAAGCGATACTCACTCGCGGTTGGCGCGTCAGATCCTCAAAGCAGAGCTGTCCAAGGCGGAGAGTCTGCAATCTGTCTTGACGTCGTCGACAATGATGTCCTGCGTGACGGCCTCGCGCAAATTGCGGTCTATCCGCTCATCGCCGTATGAGAACATCTTGCGTTGGTGAGCCGTGGTCAACGCCTCTATTACAAGCCTTGGCCTCATCGGCGCGCGATCAGGTCGACATGATGCTTCGCGGCGCGGGCCAGACGGGCATTGGGCGCGGGTGGATCAATCAGCACCTTCGCAAAGCGCACCTGATCCTTCGTCGTCAAACGCAGCACGTCGGTTTCCTCAACTGTGCGGCGGGCATCCTCGCCCGCCGTGGCAATGAGATAGCCCGTCAGCGTCATGCCGCGCAGCTTGGCCGCACGCTGCATCTGCTCATAGACATGGACGGGAACGCGCGTCTCAAGGCGGGCGGTTTCGATTTCACTTGCGGGTCTGGACATGACTAGTCTCCGTGGCGAGATTATATCCGGCAGATTGCCGGGTTTATCAAGAATCTGATGAACTAGAGCGTTCATCAGACAGATCATCTCAAGCCACTCCGACACTGATCGCACTCTGCGTCAGGGACCATGCGATCCGTCTTCTCTTATCAGAAGAACTGGAGGAGAGGCGGGCCGACCGAAAGACCGATAATGGCCGGCCCTCGCGTCTCCGACATACTCTACTGCGATCATATCCTCCAGGCTGATGAAGGCTGCGACTTCGACTCCCTCCGAGAATCAGCGGAGATCATCCGACGACACATGCGAACGACCAAAGGCAAGACCTCCGGGACGGAGGCGGCTGCGCCGATCGCCAGCGATGAAGCTTCGGAAAAATCGACGACAACTGTTTCCGTCACCCGGCCCGTCAGCCGCCCGCTGATGTGCAGAACATCGGGCCGCCGCGCCAGCGCGGGAAACCGTAACCGTGGATTTCGACGAGGTCGATCTCCGACGCCTTTTCGGCGACCCCTTCAGCCAGGATTGCCTCGCCTTCGCGGGCCATGGCGCCGACCAGGCGATCGGCGATGGTGGCGGCATCCAGGGCAGTACCGGGCTTGATCTGGTCGCGGAGCAGCTGAGCAACGTCCTGTGAGCGAAGCGGTCGTCGGTCGCCGGCCTCGTAATCATACCAGCCGCCGCCCGTCTTCTGGCCCTTGCGGCCGGCTCTCACGAGAATGTCGCCGAGCGTTTCGGGAACGTCCCGACCCGCGGCCCGCGCACCTTCTCGCTGGAGGAAGGCGATATCGAGGCCACCGAGGTCCTGCGCCTCGAAGGGGCCCATGGCGAAGCCGAAGGCACGCATTGCAGCGTCAACGTCCGCGATTGCGACACCTTGTCGGACCAGCGCTTCGGCTTCGGCGCGATAGCGCTTGAGGATGCGGTTGCCGATGAAACCTTCGCAGATGCCGGCACGGACCGGCACCTTGCCGAGCAGCCGAGCCAGCGCGAAACCCGTGGCGAGTGTCGTGTTGTCGGTCTCCGGCGTCGGCACGATCTCGAGGAGCTTCATGACGTTGGCCGGGCTGAAGAAATGCAAGCCGATGAACCGGTCAGGACCCGGCAGGCCTTTGGCGATTTCCCGCGGGTCGAGATAGGAGGTGTTGGTCGCCAGCACCGCATCGGCGCGGCAGACGCGACCGAGCGCGTCGAACACCTGACGCTTGACCGACAGCTCCTCGAAGACTGCCTCGATCACGAGGTCGGTGTCGGCGAGCGCGGTATAGTCGGTCGAACCCGTGACACCGGCAAGCCGCGCCTCGGCGGCCGCTTCGGTCAGTCGTCCGCGCTTCACCGCCCCGTCGAAGATCGTCTTCAAGTTGGCAAGACCGCGCTCGACGGCGGCATCGTCCCGCTCGATCAGGATGACCGGCAGGCCGGCATCGCGGAGCGCCGCGGCAATCCCCGCCCCCATGGTGCCGCCACCGATCACGGCGGCGTTCCGCAACGATCGGGCCTCAATGCCTGCAAGTGCTGCTGGCCGCGGGGCTGCCCGTTCGGCGAAGAAGACATGACGGAGCGCCGCCGCCTGTTTAGAGGCACGCAGGTCCAGGAAAGTGGTCCGCTCGAACTGCATCGCGGCGGCAAAATCGACCTCGGTTGCCCGGCGCAGGCAGGCGAGAGCCCGAAGCGGCGCTGTCTCACCCTTTACCCGTTTGGCGATGATGGTTTCGGCATTGTCCCAGAAGGCCTCCGGCACCGTCGGCGCCGGTCGTAGCGAGAGCGGAACGGGCAGCTCGTCCGGAAGATCCTGTGCAAAGGCGATGGCGCCGGAGCGAAGATCGCCCACGATGATCCGGTCGACGAGTCCGAGCTCCAGTGCCCGCGGTGCTCGCACCGGCTTGCCGGTGGTCACAAGATCCACCGCGGTCTCGACACCGGCGAGACGCACGGTGCGCACCGTGCCGCCGGCGCCGGGGACGATGCCGAGGGTCACCTCCGGCAGGCCGACCGAGGCCTCCGGCGCAGCCAGCCGGAAACGGCAGCCGAGCGCGACTTCGAAACCGCCGCCGAGCGCCGAACCGTGGATCGCCGCGATCCAGGGCTTGGCCGCGAGCTCGATGGCCGCGACGACGTCGGGCAGATGCGGCGGCTGCGGCGGCTTGTCGAATTCGCTGACATCGGCGCCGGCGATGAAGGTGCGCCCGGCGCAGGCGAGCACGACCGCCGCCACATCCGGATCGGCGTCGAGGGCGGCGACCGCATCGCAAAGGCCCTGGCGCACGGCCTGGCTCAACGCATTCACGGGCGGATTGTCGACAGTGACAACGGCGATCTTGCCCTCACGGGCGATGGTGACGACGGACATGCGCAATCAGATTCCCAGATAAGCTTCTCGAACGCGAGGATCGGCGAGCAGTTCGCCGGCCGGCCCCTCCATGGTGATCCTGCCGGTTTCCATGACGTAGCCCCGATCGGCGACCGACAGGGCGCCGAAGGCGTTCTGCTCGACCAGGAGCACGGTGACCTTGAGATCCCGCATGCTCTTGACCACGTCGAATATCTGCTGGACCAGGATGGGCGCCAGCCCCATCGAGGGCTCGTCGAGCAGCAGGCAGGAGGGGCGCCCCATCAGGGCGCGGGCAATCGCCAGCATCTGCTGCTGACCGCCGGACAGGCCGCCGGCGGCGAGATTGCGCTTCTCCTTGAGGATCGGGAACATCTGGAAGGCGTTTTCCATGTCCCGGTCGACCCGATCGTCGGTGAAGAGAAAGGCCCCGAGACGCAGGTTTTCCTCGACCGTCAGATTGGTGAAGATCTGCCGGCCTTCGGGAGACTGGGCAAGGCCCCGCTCGAGGCGCTTGTAGGCGGGCGTGGTGGCCAGCGCTTCACCCCGGAAGATGATCTGGCCGGCACTGATCGGCTGCAGGCCGGACAGGCAGCGCAACAGCGTTGTCTTGCCGGCACCATTGGCGCCGACGATGGTGACGATCTCGCCGGAATCGATGTGAAGATCGATGCCGTGCAGCGCTTCGATGCGCCCATAGCGTGATCTCAGTCCCTCAACCGTGAGCATGAGACGACTCCTGTGCCTTCGTTCCGAGATAGGCCGCAATCACGTTCGGGTCGCGCGAAACGGCGGCAGGCTCGCCCTCGGCGATCTTCACCCCGTGATCGAGGACGACGATATGGTTGGAGATCCGCATCACCATCTTCATGTCGTGCTCGACCAGAAGAATGGCGACGCCGGAGGCGGCGACCTCGGCGATCAGGTGATCGATCTCCTCGGTTTCGACGGCGTTGCAGCCGGCAGCCGGCTCGTCGAGCAGCAGGACCTTGGTGTCGAGCGCCAGGGCGCGGGCGATCTCCAGCCGCTTCAGCGCGCCATAGGAGAGATTGCCGGCCTCGAGCTCGGCGGCATTGGCAAGGCCGACACGCGCCAGGAGTTCACGCGCTCCGGCTTGCGCTTCGCGGGAGCGGCGCCTTGACCCCGGAAGTCCAAGGAGATCGGCAAAGACCGAGCCTTTTTCACTGAGGTGAAACCCGGCAATGGCGTTTTCCAGCACCGTCATATTCTGGAAGATCTGCAGGTTCTGGAAGGTGCGTGACATGCCGCGGCGCGCCAGCAAGTGCGGCGAAAAGCCCGTCACATCCTCGCCGCTCAACCGCACCTTGCCCGACTTCGGCGTGTAGACACCCGAGATCATGTTGAACAGCGTGGTCTTGCCGGCACCGTTCGGCCCAATCACAGAGACGATTTCCCCGGGATTGACCGAGAAGCTCACGTCATCGACGGCTTTCAGGCCCCCGAAAGCAATTCCCAATCCTTCGACGCTGAGAAGGCTCATGCTCCCCTCCCCGTGAATTGACGCATCAGCGACGGCAGCAGGCCCTCGCGCAGGAAGATCATCACCAGCATCATCACCAGCCCGAGCACGACCTGCTCGTATTCGGCAAATACGGTCAGCACCTGCGGCAGGAGGGTGAGAATCCCGGCACCGAAGATCGCTCCCAGGACCGATCCGGCGCCACCCAGCACGGCCATGGTGACGAGCTCGATCGAATGCATGTAGCCCGCGACATCCGGCGTGATGAACTTGTTCTGCAGGGCGAGCAGGGAACCCGAGGCCGAGGCATAGACCGCCGAGATGACAAAGGCCTGAAGCTTTGCCCGGGGCACGTCGACACCGACCGTGCTCGCGGCGATTTCCGAACCGTGGAGCGCCCGAAGCGCGCGGCCGGTCGGACTGTCGTGCAGATTGAGCGCCAACCACGCGCCGACCAGCAGACAGAGCCCACAGAAGAAATACCAGAATTCCGGCGCCGAGAGCTCGAGGCCGAGCTTCTTGAGCGCCTGGCGAAGTCCGAGGTCGGCAACCGCAATGCCGTCCGGGCCACCGGTCAGCCAGGCCTCGTTCGAGAGCACCATGGAGACCAGGATGCCGAAGCCGAGCGATGCGACGGCGAGATAGTACCCCTTGAGCCGAAGGATCGGCCGACCGACGACATAGGCGATCGCCGCGGAAAGCACACCACCGAGGATCGCGGCCAAGGCCGGATGAAGGCCGAGATGCACAGGTGCCAACGCCGAGGCATAGGCGCCGATACCGGCAAAACCGGCATGGCCGAGGCTGATCTGTCCGGCGAAGCCCGTCAGGATGACGATGCCGAGCACCGCCACGCCGTTGACGAACACCAGCGAACCGATACGGAAGTAGAATGCCGACGGAAAGAAGAAGGGCGTGGCCGCAATGAGCAGCGCCAGAACGAGAAGTGTAGTCTGTTTTGTCGTGAGCCGCATCGTCACACCCGATTGACAGTGTTGCGCCCGAAGAGGCCTTGCGGCATCGCGAAGAGGACTGCGAGAATGACGATGAAGGCGACCGCGTCTTTGTATTGAGAACTGATGAAGCCGGCAGTCAGCGCTTCGAAGAGGCCGAGCAGAAGCCCGCCGACCAGGGCACCCTTCGGATTGCCCATGCCGCCAAGCATGGCCGCCGCAAAGCCCTTGAGGGCGAGTGCGATGCCGAGATCGTAACTCGTCAGCGTGATCGGGGTGACGAGCACGCCCGCAAGGGCGCCGATCGCCGCCGACAGGGCGAAGGACAGCGTCATGACCCAGTTGGTGTTGATGCCGACGAGCTGGGCTGCCAGGCGATTGTTGGAGGTGGCAAGCACCGCCTTGCCGGTCAAGGTGCGGGTGAAGAAGAGCCAGAGCGCAACGAACACAACAACGGCGCCGGCGATGACCCAAAGGCTCTGCGGCAGGATCGTCGCGGCGAGAATCCTGATCGGCTCGTCGCCGGTAAACGCGGGGAAACGGTGCAACTGCTTGTCGAACACCAGTTGCGTCACGCCGCGAATGAAGATCGATGCGCCGATGGTGATGATGATCAGCGACACCACGGGGGCGCCGCGCGCCGGTTCGATGGCGAGCTTGTTCAGGGCGACGCCGATGGCTGCGGTGACGGCGATCGCAATCAGCGCCGCCAGTGGCAACGGCAGGCCGGCTTCGAAGGCGAACACCGTGATCATGCCGCCCAGCATGACGAACTCGCCCTGGGCGAAATTCACGACATCGGAGGCGTTGTAGATGATGGTGAAGCCCAGCGCCACGAGCGCATAGACCGCACCGACCGTCACGCCGGAAAGGAGAAACTGCATCAGTTCTGGCATCGAAGACCCCGTTGTGGCCGCTTGTTTGCGGCGTGGGGCCTGCAGGTCACCTGCAGGCTCCACGCCAGTGCCATGTCCCGCGAGGGGACGGTTCGGGTGCTTACTCGATGATGGTCCAGCCACCGTCCTTGATTTCCAGCATGCGGAATGCCGAGAGATCGAGGCCGAGGTGATTGTCCGCCGACATCGTCACAACTCCGGTGGTACCGACGAGGCCGGACGTGCCTTCGATCGCGTCTCGGATCGCTTCTGGCTCTGCCGAACCGGCACGTCCTATGGCATCAACGAGGATGCGCAGGGCGTCGTGGGCATAGCCGCCGAAGGTCGAGACGGCGGAGCCCGTCTTCTTCTCGTAGGCTGCCTTGTAATCCGCCACCACGGCCTTCTGGGAATCGCCATCGGCGAGGATGCCGGCAACCAGCAGCGCGGTGCCCGGGAGGCGAACGCCCTCGGCGGCCTTTGCGCCGGCAAGCTCGATGAAGCCGTCGGAGGCGACACCATGCGACTGATAGAGCGGCAGGCCGACGGCGAGCTGCGAATAGTTGCGGGTGACGATCGACGGACCCTGGCCGAAACCGGCATTGAGCACGGCCTGCACGCCGGCCGTGCCCTTGATATTGGTCAGCTGGGGCGTCATGTCGGCGTCCTGCGGACCGTAGGTCTCGTCGGCTGCGATTTCGATGCCGTAATCACCCGCTACGGCGACGCACTGCTTGTGCATCGAGGCGCCGAAACCGTCGGTGCCGGAGATGACACCGATCTTGCTGATCGCGTTCTTCTTCATGTCTTCGAAGATCTTCTGGCAGGCCATACGATCGGTGTGGGGGGTCTTGAAGACCCAGTGCTTGACCGGATCGATGATCTCGATAGCGCCGGCGAGCGAGATGAACGGCACCTCGGCGTCCTCGGCGACGGGAATGATCGACATGGTCGTGCCCGTCGTCGTGCCGCCGATGATGGCCACCACCTCGTCGTCCTCGACGAGACGGGTTGCGAAGGTGCGCGCCTTATTCGGATCGCCGCCATCGTCGTAGAGAACGAGCTTGAGCTGTTCGCCGTTGACCCCGCCCTTCGCATTGATCTCCTCGACCAACATTTCCAGTGTCTTGGCCTCGGGGTCGCCGAGGAACGAAGCGGGTCCGGTCGCCGATACGGTGGCGCCGATCCTGATCTCGGCCTCGGCCGCCCCTGCGAAACCCATTACCATCAGTGTGACGAGTGCTGTCGTCGTCTTCATGTGTGTCTCCTCCCTGAGAACATTGAAAGAAAGGCGTTACGCCGCCTTGGGGCGGCGCCACATCGCCAGCCGGAACCGGTTGGCGACAAAGGCAGTGTCAGTCAGGCTGGCGTTGCCGGCCGGGTTGGCGCCGGTAACGTGAAAATCTGAAAACGCCGCAGACTGGTTGACGAAAATGTTGCCGGTGAGATTGATCGACAGATTGACGCCGGCGCGTGCACAGGCCCTGACGGCACGTGCGATGCGCGCCTCGTCAGTGTCGTAAAGCGCGGCGGTGATCGCGCCCTTTCTGCGGGCGAGGCCGGCTGCGAGGTCGATCGCGGCCTCTGCGCTATCCGCGGCGACGATGAAGGCGATCGGGCCGAAGCACTCTTCCTCATGCGCCTTCGTCTCGCTCGCATCGACGGCAATGATCAAAGGGGTTGCGCTGCGACCGCTCGCCAGTGGGGCGGAGTCGCGGATGACGCGTCCGAGACTGCGCGCCCCGTCGAGCCGCGCCAGCGTCGCAGGATTGGCAATTGCACCGCAAACGCCGGAGGCGCGCGCCGGATCGCTCAGAAGCGCGTCGACGGCGGCGGCGATCGCAGCAGCGACCTCGTCGAAGCTCTTGTGACCTTCGTCGGTCTCGATGCCGGAGCGCGGAACGAAGATGTCCTGCGGAGCGGTACACATCTGGCCCGAATAGAGCGAGATCGAGAAGGCGATATTGGCGCACATTCCGGCGAAGTCGTCGGTCGCGGCAATCACGATCGAATTGACGCCTGCTTCCTCGGTAAACACCTGAGCCGAACCGGCATTGTCGCGCACCCATTCTCCAAACACGCTGGAGCCGGTGTAATCGATAATGGCGATGTCCGGGTGAGTGACGAGGTTCTTCGTGATTTCCGCGCCCGCCTCATCGACCGCCAACAGGACAACGTCCGCCGGTAAGCCCGCTTCGACGAGCACCTCGCGCGCCACTCTCACAGTCAGCGCAAGCGGCAGGATCGCGCCGGGATGCGGCTTGACGATCACCGTATTGCCGGTGGCAAGGCTCGCGAAGATGCCGGGATAGCTGTTCCAGGTGGGGAAGGTCTGGCAACCGATTGCCAGCGCAATGCCGCGCGGCACGACCTGCCAGTTCTTTTCCAGGATGATCGCCGGGGCCTTGCCCTGCGGCTTCTCCCAGGTGGCCTGACCCGGCGTGCGGGTCATCTCCACCCAGGCGGTCGCAACCGCTTCGAGGCCGCGGTCCTGTGCATGCGGACCGCCGGCCTGGAAGGCCATGGGAAAGGCCTGGCCGGTCGTGTGCATGACGGCATTTGCCATCTCGAAGCTCATGCGGTTGAGACGCGTCAGGATTTCGAGGCAGACGCCAACCCGTGTCTCCGGCAATGCATCCGCCCAGACTTCACCGGCTGCTTTCGAGGCGGTGACGAGCGTCGCGACATCGCTTGCCGGGTAGAGGACGTTCAGATCGAGCCCCCAGGGCGATTTCTCCGACCCGAGCCGTTTGCTCTCCGGATGATCCGGCAGGTCGAACCGGTCGCCAACGAGCGACCGGAAGGCAGTTTCACCGTCGTCCTTTGCCGTCTCACCGTAGATCTTGCCGCTCGGTACTTCCGGAAAGGGGGACCAGAAACCGCGTTCGGACAAAGCCTTGACGGCCGTTTCCAAGAGATCACGATGACGGCTGAACAGGTCGGACATGACAAATTTCTCCTCTGCTGCGCTTTATAATTGACCGTCCGGTCGGTTTATGCAAGAGATTTTTACAGCCCCGGATGTGGAGTGGGGTCAAGGGAGACAGCGATGCACCAATCCGACACTGTTCTGGTGGCGATGGATGGCGGCGTTCTGCGGCTGACGCTGAACCGCCCGGAAAAACTCAATTCGTTCAACGAAGAAATGCACATCGCCCTGCGCGCGGGATTGCAGCGCGCCCACGATGATGCCGCCGTGCGGGCGGTGCTGCTGACCGGCGCCGGCCGGGGCTTTTCCGCCGGCCAGGATCTCGGCGATCGCGACCCACGCAAGGGCGGGCCTGCCCCTGATCTCGGGCACACGCTCGAAACCTTTTACAATCCGACGCTGCGGTTGATCCGTTCGCTGGAGAAGCCCGTCGTCTGCGCGGTCAACGGGGTCGCGGCTGGGGCTGGCGCCAACATCGCGTTTGCCTGCGATATCGTGCTTGCCGCCCGCTCAGCGAAATTCATCCAGGCCTTTTCCAAGATCGGGCTCATCCCCGATGCCGGCGGCAGCTGGAGCCTCGCCCGCATTCTCGGCGAACCGCGCGCCAAGGCACTCGCCATGACCGCCGAACCGCTGATGGCGGAGCGTGCGGCCGATTGGGGCCTGATCTGGAAGGCGGTCGAAGACGACCAGCTGATGGCCGAAGCGGAAACGCTCGCCCAATCGCTGGCCGAGGGCGCAACCCGCGGGCTCGGCCTCACCAAGCGGCTCATCCAGGCGGCGGCCACCAACAGCCTCGACCAACAGCTCGACATGGAGCGCGATTGCCAGCGGGAGGCCGGCCGCACGGCCGACTATGCCGAGGGGGTTACCGCCTTCCTCGAAAAGCGCAAGCCGGAGTTCTCGGGCAAATGACCATGAACGCACAGGAAATGGCCGAAGCCTGCGCCGAGGCCATGTCGAAGCTCGACAAGGCGTCGCAGCACCTCGGCATGCGTATCGAGCACATCGCGCCAGGCCGGGCGACACTCTCAATGGCCATCACCGAGATCATGTCCAACGGCCATGGCAATTGCCATGGCGGCTACATCTTCACGCTCGCCGACAGCGCCTTTGCCTTCGCCTGCAACGGCTACAACCAGGTGACCGTCGCGCAGAACTGCACGATCACCTATATCAGTCCCGGGAGAATAGGCGACCGGTTGATAGCTGAAGCCCGCGAGATATCGCGCAAGGGCCGGTCCGGAATCTACGACATTCGCATTTCAAATCAGAGTGGCGACCTCGTCGCCGAGTTTCGCGGCCTGTCGCGGACGGTGAAGGGCACCCACCTGCCCGATCCCGCCTGAACCAGCGCATTCCAGGGAGGAAATCATGCTCGACTTTGTAACCCGCCCCCAGGATCTGGATCCGATCGAAATCGCCTCGCGTGATGAAATCTCGGCGCTCCAGTTTCACCGGATGAAGCGCTCGCTCAAACACTGCTACGAGAACTCGCCCTTCTATCGGAAGCGTTTCGACGAACACGGCGTGCACCCGGAAGACCTGAAGACCCTTTCGGATCTGTCAAAGTTCCCGTTCACCACCAAGACCGATCTGCGCGACACCTATCCCTTCGGCATGTTCGCCGTTCCCCGGGAAAAGCTGGTGCGCATCCACGGATCGTCCGGCACCACCGGCAAACCGACGGTCGTCGGCTACACCAAGCACGACATCGACGTCTGGGCCGACGTCGTCGCCCGCTCGATCCGGGCGTCCGGCGGCCGTCCCGGCGACATCGTGCATGTCGCCTATGGCTACGGCCTGTTCACGGGCGGGCTCGGCGCACATTACGGTGCCGAACGGCTCGGCTGCACGGTCGTACCGATCTCGGGCGGCATGACCGAGCGCCAGGTCACCTTGATGAATGACTTCAAACCGCGCGTCATTATGGTGACGCCTTCCTACATGCTCTCGATCCTCGACGAGTTCCGCCGCCAGGGCATCGACCCACGCGAAAGCTCGATCGAGGTCGGCATCTTCGGCGCCGAGCCCTGGACGAACGCCATGCGAACCGAGATCGAGCAGGCATTCAACATGCATGCGGTCGACATCTACGGTCTCTCCGAGGTCATGGGTCCAGGCGTCGCCAACGAATGCGTGGAAACCAAGGATGGCCTGCACGTGTGGGAGGATCACTTCTATCCGGAGATCATCGATCCGATGACAGGCGAAGTGCTGCCCGACGGAGAGCTCGGCGAGCTCGTGTTCACGACGCTGACCAAGGAAGGGCTGCCGATGGTGCGCTACCGCACCCGCGACCTCACGCGACTGCTGCCCGGCACGGCGCGCTCGATGCGGCGTATCGAGAAAATCACCGGACGCAGCGACGACATGATCATTCTGCGCGGCGTCAACGTCTTCCCGACCCAGATCGAGGAGCAGATCCTGAAATGTGGCGGCCTTGCTCCGCACTTCCAGATCGAGCTGACGCGTGTCGGCCGTATGGACAACATGACCGTGCATGTCGAATGCGCGGCCGATTACACCGACGCGGCGGCCCGCGCGCAGTCAGCCAAGGAACTGGCGCATCACATCAAGAGTGTCGTCGGGATCACCACGAGAATCGAGGTAAGAGATCCCACCTCGATCGCGCGTTCGGAAGGCAAGGCCAAGCGCGTAGTGGACAACCGCCCGAAGGGCTGACCGGGTACCCGTGACAGTTCAAGGACAATTGTTGTAATGAGGCGAGGGCATAAGTGCCCCCTTTTGCAGGTGTTCTGCAAGCAGGAAAGCGAAATCATGGCTCGTACCCGGGCAACCGACTTTGAGGAAAAACGCCGCGGCATTCTGAACCATGCCGCCGCCGTATTTGCCGAACAGGGCATGGAAAAGGCTTCCATGTCCCAGATCGCAACCCATTCGGGCGTCTCCAAGGCACTGCTCTATCACTACTATCCGAGCAAGGACGCGCTGATCTACGCGATCATCGTCACCCATCTGGAAGAGCTCGACCAGGCGATCCAGGCAGCCGATGCTGCGGATGAGCCGGCAGAAAAGCGGTTGCGCCGGCTGGTCGGGGCAGTGCTCGAGAACTATCGTGGCGCCGACAACCAGCACAAGGTGCAGCTCAACGCGACCTCCGCCCTTTCCGATGAGCAGAAGGCGGGGATAACCGAGATCGAACGACGGATCGTCCGCCGCTTCTCAAACCTGCTTCGCGAAATCAACCCCGAACTCGACAGCAAGGAACGGCCGCTGCTGATGCCAGTCACCATGTCGCTGTTCGGCATGATGAACTGGGTCTACATGTGGTTCCGGGACGGCGGCCGCATCACGCGGGAAGACTATGCCGATGTGGCAACGACCCTGATCCTCGAAGGCATCAAGGCGGTTCGCTGAAGCGGCCCCCCCCCGGAAGCCGCTGGCCTTCCGAATACAACGAACCGACAGCCGTGAGTCCACCGTCGGCTGACGTTTACGAACGTGTCGGCGGTCGGGTCATCTGCTCGTCCGACTACACTCTTCGTCATAGCATTCGCCGTTTTTCAAGGGCCTCACCGCGGTCGGCATTGCGCTGACGCTCTCGGTTGTCGCCGATCCGTCCGGCTGGCCCGCCGATTTGTCTTTCGTCAATGAAACCCGGCTCGCGCCCGGTTATTCAGGAAACAGGCGAAGAAACGAACCTAGGCAGAGCGGCCATGCTTCCTTTCACCATCGAACAGTTCCTGTCAGTCTTCGCTGCCTACAACGCCGCGATCTGGCCGGCGCAGGTCGTCGCCTATCTGGTCGGTGCGGCGGCCGTCTTGCTCATCTTTGCGAAATCCGGCTGGTCAGACCGGGCGATCGCGTTTGCTCTTGCGCTGATGTGGCTTTGGACGGGCATCGCCTATCACGGCATCTTCTTCTCCGCGATCAACAGGCCAGCCTATCTGTTCGGTGCCCTGTTTGCGCTGCAGGGGCTCTACTTCGTCTTCGCGGGCGTTCTCCGATCAAGGATTGCATTTTCCCCACGCAACGATCTCGCCGGATGGATCGGCTACGCATTCATTGCCTACGCGATGGTGATCTACCCGCTTCTCGGCGTCGCGACAGGACATTCGTGGCCGGCAATGCCGATGTTCGGGGTCACGCCCTGTCCGGTCACGATCTTCACATTCGGAATGCTGCTGCTTGCAACCGGATTTTCGCGCTGGTTGCTTGCCATCCCCGTGATTTGGTCGATGATCGGCGGTTCGGCCGCCTTCCTGCTCGGGGTGCAGCAGGACTGGCTTCTGCTTATCAGCGGCGTGATTACAGTCGGCGTGTCGATGGCGCAGCGGCGGCCGGCGGAATGACTGGTACGGACCCATCCACGATCGGCGAGGGACTCTCGCTGGCACGGTTGGTCCTCCTTCGCATATTGCCGGCCATCTACAGAGCACAACCGCGCTCTTGGCGGAGCACGTTGGTTTCCGCCGCATAGAGATAATGCCTCCTGTTGGGACAGGCTTTTCGTCGACGTTTGCAAGCCCGGGTGTTTCGAGCTTGCCGCCCATGGCGGATCAAGCGGTAAGAACGCGATGATCCGTCCCGATGCTTTGGTAGACCAGCGGGGATGGTTTGTGGCCGATCGGGTGGATCGGATTTTTCCGCTCGATCTGCTGAACCGAGGTGCGCGCCCGTCGGCATCCTGGATCTGCAACCGGAACGGCATCGAGCAACTGCCGGGTATAATCGTGTCGCGGGTGCTGCAGGACTGCATCCGTGGTCCCGATCTCGACGATACGGCCCTGATCCAGGACGGCCACGCGATGGCTCATTCTCTCGATAACAGCGATATCGTGGGAGATGAAGAGATAGGCGATACCGTCCTGGCGCTGCAACTCCTGCATAAGGTCGAGGACCTCCGCCTGGACCGAGACGTCGAGCGCCGATACCGCCTCGTCCGCGACAATGATCTTCGGCTTCGACGAAAGCGCGCGGGCAATACAGATTCGCTGGCGCTGACCGCCGGAGAACTGGTGGGGGTAGCGGTCGATGCTGTCGGCCGGCAGTCGTACCCGGGCAAGCAGTTCCGCCGCCCTGTCCCGCCGTTCGCGGTGGCCGAGTGCGGTATGGATGAAAAGTGGCTCGGTCACGAGCTCCGCCACCGACATGCGCGGATTAAGGCTCGCATAGGGGTCTTGAAAGATCATCTGCAGGTCGCGCCTGATCGGGCGCATGTGGCGGCGCGTGAGCGGTACGAGATCCTTGCCGCCGAAAAGGATACGGCCGCTTTCCGGCTCCACCAGTTTGAGGACCGACCGGCCGATGGTCGACTTGCCTGATCCGGACTCACCCACCAAGCCGAGCGTTTCGCCGGCACGCAGGGTGAAGCTTACATCCTCGACAGCATGGACCCGAGCAACAAGCCGCTTGAGTAAACCCTTGTGGATCGGGAACCGGGTAACGAGGTTCTTCACCTCGAGCACTGTTTTCTCGGCCGGACCAGCGGGCGTATTGGAATCGGGTATCCCTGCCATTGACTTTGCGGCAGCATAGACCGGAGCGCCCGAGCCGAGTCTAGGAACCGCATTGAGCAGCTCGCGGGTATAGGGAGCGCGTGGCCGGCGAAACAGCGCGCCCGTCTCGGCCGTCTCGACCATCTTCCCATGACGCATGACGACGACCCGGTCGGCCATCTCCGCGACAACGCCCATGTCATGGGTGATGAAGACGACCGCGGTACCGCTCTTTTGCTGCAGCTCGCGGATGAGGTCGAGAATGCCCGCCTGTATCGTAACGTCGAGTGCGGTTGTCGGTTCGTCCGCGATCAGCAGGCGCGGTGAACAGGCAAGCGCCATGGCGATCATCACCCGCTGGCGCATACCCCCCGAGAGCTCGTGCGGATACTGCAGGAGTCGGCGGTCGGGATCGGAGAGGCGGACGCGATCGAGAAGGTCGCGCGCCTCGCGCAGCGCCTGACTCGGCGAGAATCGCTTGTGATGGATCAACGTTTCGCAGATCTGGTCGCCGATCGTCAGTACGGGGTTGAGTGCGGTCATCGGCTCCTGGAAGATCATCGAGATGGAATTACCGCGAATCCGCTGCAATTGCGCCTCGCTGCTCGCGGCAAGGTCGATGACGCTCCGGTCATCCCGCCGGAAGGCAATGCGCCCTTTGTCGAGCCGTCCGCCCTCTCGTTCGATGAGCCTGAGGATGGACAGCGCGGTGACAGACTTGCCCGAGCCGGATTCCCCGACGATCGCAAGTGTTTCACCGGCGAAGATATCAAAGGAGAGATCCTGGACCGCTGCGCGCGGTCCGTTCACCGTATCGAACGAGACCGACAGGTTCTCGACCGAGAGCAGCGGGGTACTGGTTCTGTCGGTCATCGTCATCCCTATTCGGCCGCTTGTTGGAGATGGCGAAGCCGGATTTCCGGATGCTCATGGAAGGGTGGCAGCGGCTCGATCCAGTGGCGAGCCGTCTCCGCCGCGTCGAGCGAAACACGCATCGAGTCCTTGCCGTGCACCGTCCAGTCGATCCGGTCCGAAAGCTCGAGAAGAGCGTAGGAGCCAGCGGGTTCCGGATGCGTGGTGAAAGTTTCCGTCAGCGATTGCAGGGTGAAATGCGGCTGGCCATTGACCATGGTCATTGTGTTCCAGTGCACATGGCCGGCAAAACAGGCAACCGGCACGCGGGCACCGGCGAGGATGGCGCGAACACGCTCGGCTCCCGCCGGATAAGTCGAGGCCTCGGGATTGCGCTGGAAATAATAGTTTCCGGCCTGGGAATGACCCGAAACCGGGACGTGGCTGAAGATCGCGAGCGGGCGCGTGGCATTGCGCACGACGCCGGCGAGCCACAGCAGGTCCGCCTCCGGCAGAATGAAACCACCCGGCCGGTGGATCTTGGCGTCCGCCCGCCAGATCACCAGCGTCCAGTCACCGATGTCGACGGTGGTGCTGGAAAGATCCTGCCCGAGGATGGCGGCGTTCTCGTCCACGCTCAGATAGTCGCGGTCGTGATTACCGCAGATGTGGAAGCGCGGCGTGTTCATACCGGCGAAAATTTCCGCGACATCCTGCTCCAGCCGCATGTCCGTCTCCCTGTCGCAGTCGGAAATGCGGTCACCCATGTCGATGACGGCATCCGGTTTCGTCCGATCGACGAAACCCTTGAACTCGTCGAGGAGGCCGAGCGCAGAGGTGCCTTTCTTGGTGAAGTTGTCCTTGCCGTGATGAATGTCGGTGACGATGCAGAGGCGCGTAGTGGCCATGGGTGATCCGCCTTGAGAAAATGGGAGGAACCGGGCGACAGACGCGCCGCCCGGTGGGGACGTATGTCTTAGTTGGAGGCGACCGAGATGGAGCCGGCGCGGAAGTCGAGCACGTAGGGGATATGACCCGGCTTCGGAGCCCACTGAACGTCCTTCTGCATCGCCCAGGACTCGTAGGGCTGGTAGAGGACCAGCATCGGAGGATCCTGCTTGATCCGGTCCATCAGCTCGGCATAGGCAGCCTTGCGGTCCTCAACTTTCTCGGAGAAGCGGAACTTCTCCCAAGTCTTGCCATAGGCTTCGTCGGTCCTGAAGCGGCCCTCCCCTTCCGACGGTCCCTCGGGAGCCCACATGACGCCGAACGAACCGAAGGGGTCGGCGAAATACATCGGGTTCGACCAGTTTCGCACCATCATGGTCGGATCGCCGCCCGTCCACTTGTCGTCGACATTGATGCGGGTCTTGATGCCGATTGCGTTCCACATCTCGGCAATGGCCTGCATGGCGAGCAGACCATTGGTGTAATAGACGGCCGAGGTGTCCATCCGGATCTCTTCGCCCTTGTAGGAGGACTCGGCCAGCAGTTTCTTGGCCTTCTCCAGATCGTACTCGAAGGTCTTCAATTCCGGCATGTAGAGCTCGCCGAACTGCTTGTAGGTGTGAGTCGAGGGAACCACCGCCTTGCCGAGCCAGAGCGCTTCGTTGAGCGTGTCGCGGTCCACCGCATAACTGATCGCCTGGCGAAACTTGGGATCCTTCATCACCTCGTTCTGGGTGTTGAAGATCAGGATGTGGAACAGGGGCGTGACGTCGCTCGCCACCTTCAGATTGCTATCGGCCTCGATGGTCGAGAGCTGGTCCGGCGGTACGTTGGTGATGATGTCGACCTCCTTGTTCTTCAGCGCCGTTATGCGGCTCGCCATTTCCGGCACGTAGGAGACGGTCACCTTCTCGAAGGGGGCCTTGTCGCCCCAAAAGGCGTCATGACGTTCCCAGACGAGTTTTTCGCCGGGCACGAACTGCGCGATCTTGTAAGGACCCGTGCCTATCGGGGCCAGCGAGAAGGCCTCGTAGTCGGAATCCTCGGCGACGTTCGGGTCTCCGGTGAGCGCCTTGGTATATTTCGAGCCGCAGCCGCAGCCTGTCTTGGCTTCATCCTTCGCCATCACGTCTGCGGCGCAGCACGCGTCCTCA
>UEGQ01000009.1 GCA_900466005.1 Hyphomicrobiales bacterium | reverse complement strand
CCTCGGCCCACCTTCCCCCTCGACTCCCCTCCCGCTTCCCCCTACCCTCGCCCCATGTCCCTCGATCTCACCCTCTCCGACACCGTCCTGGACGAAGCGCGCGACGCGATCCGCGATGCGATCCTCGCCCATAACGACGGGATGCTCGGGCCGACCGACCGGCGCGACCTGATGATCCCGATCCGTGACGGCGCGGGAAAGGTCGAGGGCGGGCTCGTCGGCTATACCGGGCGCGGCTGGCTCTACGTGACGCTCCTCTACATTCCGGAGCACCTGCGCGGACAGGGCCTCGCCGGGCGGCTGCTGCAGATGGCCGAGGACGAGGCAAAAGCGCGCGGCTGCACCGGCGCCTATATCGACACGATCAACCCCGACGCCCGCCGCGCCTATGAGCGGCAGGGCTACGAGGTCTTCGGCGCTTTGGAGAATTTCATCGGCGACTTTTCGATCACCTGGATGAAGAAGCGGCTCGGCTGAGCAGACTGCGTCTCAAGGGCGCCAGGCGATCACGCCCTTGAGACGCTCGTGGGCATCGGCGGCGAGCGGCACGGCGAGCACCCGGCCGGGGTCCACGGGCCCCGGAAACTCCAGCGCCTTCCACGCCACCTTCTCGAAGCCGAGCGGCATGTAATAGGGCGGGTCGCCGACGAGGATGACGGCTTCCGATCCGGCCCGCCGCGCCGCCTCGACGGCGATGCGGACGAGTTCGCGGCCGATCCCCATGTTCTTGTGGGAGGGCCGCACGGCGAGCGGCCCGAGCAGATGGCCCTTCACCAAGCCGGCGGTGACCGGCGTCATGCGCACCGAGGCGATCGTCTCGCCGCCGTCGGCGCAGATGAAGGAGAGCGCCCGGTCGTGCGGCCCCTGCTCGCGAATGCGTGCGGCGGCGCGCGTGTGCCGGCCGGGGCCGAAGGCTTCTTCGTTGATGTGTTCGATGGCCGCGTCATGCGACGCATCCTCGGTGAGGTAGACAAGCTGGTGATTTTTCATGGGAAGACCAGGACCGGCAGACAGACAGGAGCTAATGGTTCAGGGGACGCGCATCAGCGCGTCGGGCAAGAACATCAGCGTCGTCGCAGGGTCCGGGTTTCGGCCATCGGTTGTCTTTCCAGATGAGGTATCGACGCCGATAGCAGCATTTTTTTTTGCCGTCCATCGGAAAAACGCACTGTTCAGCAATCGGCATCTCGCAATTGCCGGCCCATGGCATATTTTCCCCGGCAAGACACCGCAAAACAGGAAGGAAATCTGTCATGGGCATGCTCGTCGAGGGCGTCTGGCACGACGTATGGTACGACACCAAGGCGACCGCCGGGCATTTCCGGCGCAGTGAGTCGGCCTTCCGCAACTGGGTGACGGCGGACGGCGCGCCGGGCCCGAGCGGCACGGGCGGCTTCGAGGCGGAGGCCGGACGCTACCACCTCTACGTCTCCTATGCCTGTCCCTGGGCGCACCGGACCCTCATCTTCCGCAAGCTGAAGAAGCTCGAGGACCTGATCTCGGTCTCGGTCGTCGATCCGTTGATGCTGGAGAAGGGCTGGGAGTTCAAGAACCGCGACGGCGGCACCGTCGACCACCTGTTCGGCGCAAGAACACTGGCCGACATCTACGTGAAGGCAGACCCGTCCTATACCGGCCGCGTCACCGTGCCCGTCCTCTGGGACAGGAAGCGGCAGACGATCGTCTCCAACGAATCGGCCGAGATCATCCGCATGTTCAACCGCGCCTTCGACGGGCTGACCGGCTCCACCGACGACTTCTGTCCGGAGGAACTGCGCGACGAAATCGATGCGATCAATGCGAAGATCTACGACACCGTCAACAACGGCGTCTACAAGGCGGGCTTCGCGACCACGCAAGAAGCCTACGAGAGCGCCGTGCTCCCCCTCTTCGAGACGCTCGACTGGCTCGACGGCCGGCTTGCGACCCAGCGCTATCTTTTCGGCGACCGGCCGACGGAGGCGGACTGGCGGCTCTTCACCACGCTGGTGCGCTTCGATGCCGTCTATGTCGGGCACTTCAAGTGCAACATCCGCCGCATCGACGACTACCCGAACCTCTCGGGTTACCTGCGTGATCTCTATCAGGTGCCGGGTGTCGCCGGGACGGTCAACATGGCCCACATCAAGGCGCACTATTACCGCAGCCACAAGACGATCAACCCGACCGGCGTCGTGCCCGTCGGACCCGAGCTCGACCTCGACCGGCCGCATGGCCGCGAGAGCCTCGCCGAAGCTGGTTCGCTCACCAGAGATCGTCGGGCGGAAGCTCGCCGCTGAGTTCCCGCAGGCGTCGCTGCGTCGCCGGCGTCACCCCGCCCGGGAGGTCGTGGAGGGCGAAGAAGCCGCTCTCAACGATTTCCAGATCGGGCTTGCGCGGCGCCGTCTGCGTGACATTCACCCGGTAGAACAGCACGTGGTCGCGGCGACTGACGCGGGTGTTGAAATAGACATGGAAGAGCTGCGCCGGGCCGGTCATTTCGAGATTGCCCTCCTCCCGCAATTCCTTGGAAAGTGCCTGGAGGACGGTTTCCCGCCGCTCCACGCCGCCGCCCGGCATGTGCCAGCCGGGCACATAGGAATGGCGCACGAGGAAGATGCGGCCGGCATCGTCGTAACAGGCGGCCCGCACGCCGAGCGTCATGCCGCGGGAGATCGCGAAGTAGCCGTGCAGCATGCGTGTGACCAGCCGGGAGGCGGCGCTGCGTTTCTCTTCGATCGTCCTGTCCTCCCCCATCGGGCTTGCTCCGGGTCTGCTGCGCCTTTATGAAGGCGCCATGTTCAAGCTCGCGCACATCTCCGACGTTCACCTCGGGCCGCTTCCCGCCCTGACCATCCGTGAACTCGCCTCGAAGCGCGTTACCGGATATGTGAACTGGCACCGCAACCGACGCAAGCATCTTTTTGCCAATGCACTTGATTTGATACTTGCCGACCTGCGCCGCCACGAGCCGGATCACCTAGCGATCACCGGCGATCTCGTCAATCTCGCCTCCGGCATTGAGATCCGCCGGGCCGCCGAATGGCTGAAGGAGGCAGGCGCGCCCCTCGACACCTCGGTCGTTCCCGGCAACCACGACGCCTATGTTCCCGGCGCGCACGACGAGTCCGTGCAGGCCTGGTACGACTACATGCGCGGCGACGACGACCCGCTGATCTGGCGCAAGGGCCACAAGCTCTTTCCCTATATCCGCCGCCGCGGCCCCGTCGCCCTGATCGGCTGTTCGACCTCGGTCGCGACGCCGCCCTTCTCCGCCACCGGCTATTTCGGCGAGCGCCAGGCGCGGGAGACGGCGGAGTTGCTGAAGGCGGCAGGCGAGGAAGGTCTCTTCCGGGTGGTGATGATCCACCATCCGCCGATCCGCGGTGCGACCTCCCCCTACAAGCGGATGATCGGCATACGCCGTTTCGCTGCGGCGATTTCGGTCGGCGGCGCCGAGCTCGTGCTGCACGGCCACACCCATCTCAACACGCTCTACTGGCTGGAAAGCCATGGCCGCAAGGTTCCGGTCGTCGGCATCGCCGCCGCCTCGCAGGGGCCAGGCAGCCACAAGCCGCCGGCCGGCTACAACCTCTTCTCCATCAGCGGCGAACCGAAAGCCTGGCGGCTGCAATGGGATCGCCACTGCATCGCCGGCGCGAGCGGCCAGATGAAGGTCGACCACCACCAGTTCCTGATCGAGTAATCCGCAGCATTCAGCCCGCGACCGCGCCCACCGCGGCGGCGAGAACGCGCGCCACCTCCTGCGGACACTCTTCCGGCAGCATGTGCCCCGCCGAGGGCAGGAGCCGGATCGTTGCGGCGCCTTCGAAGGCGCGGGCCTGCCCGGGCGGCAGGATACGATCCTCGATCCCCCAGAGAAGGTATTTCGGCATCGGCAGATTGCGGAGATCACCGACAGGCAAGGTGCCCTGGCGCGGCTCGCCGGCGTCCGTCGTCTCCGAAAGGATCGCCTTCAGGACCGTGCCGAGCGCCTCGCGCGCACCGGGCGCACGCCGCGCCGCAAGCATCGCATTCACTGCCTCCGGCGGCATGGGATGAGCCGGCGACACCATGGCCTGCATGGCGGCCCGCATCTCCTCTGCCGTCTCGGCAAAGGCGAAGGCGGAAAGCACCGACCCGTTGATTTCCGGTCCGAATCCGCCGGGGGCCACGAGCGTCAGGCTCGCCACCTTGTCCGGCGCCTTCAGGGCGAGGATCGCGGCGATGGCCCCGCCGAGGGAATGGCCTGCGACATGGAAGCGTTCGATCCCGCGCGCAGCAAGATCGGCGGCGACCGCCTTCGCCATCCGCCCGGCGCCGCCGAGACCGTCGGCACCAAGCGAATCCCCGTGGCCCGGCAGGTCATAGGCAAGGACGGGGATATCTGGAGGAAGGTGCGGCAGCACCTCCGTCCAGATGCCGGAGCTGCCGCCGAAGCCGTGCAGCAGCACCAGCGGTGCCGCCGCAGTTCCGACCTCGCCCCGAACCGCCGCGTGAAGGCCCATCGCTCAGGCCTTCGCGCGCTCTTCCAGCACCCGGTTCGCCGCCGAGATGATGGCCTCGAGCGAGGCCGCGACGATGTTGGTGTTGATGCCGACGCCGAACAGCGTTCCGCCGGGATGGGAAACCTCGACATAGGCGATGGCCGAGGCGTTCGAGCCGTGCTGCAGCGAATGCTCGGAATAGTCCTGCACCGACATCTCGAAGCCGAGATAGGTCGAGAGCGCGTTGATGAAGCCGTCGATCGGGCCGGTTCCCCTGCCCTCGATACGCTTCACCTCGCCGCCGTCGGTGATCTCGGCCGCGACGATGCGCATGCCCTTGTGCTCGGTGTCCGGATAGGTGTGGTGGTCGACGAATTTCAGCCGCGCGCCGGGCTGCGTCACGTAGCGATCGAGGAAACGCTCGTAAATGCGCTTCGACGGCAGCTCCACGCCCTCCTCGTCGGTGATCCTCTGGATGTCCTCGCGGAACTCCACCTGCAGGTTGCGCGGCAGGTTGATGCCGTAGTCCTCCTGCAGGATATAGGCGATGCCGCCCTTGCCGGACTGCGAGTTGATGCGGATGATCGCCTCGTAGGTGCGGCCGACGTCCTGCGGGTCGATCGGCAGGTAGGGCACTTCCCAGACCGGGGAATTCGCCTTGCGGATCGCCTTCATGCCCTTGTTGATCGCGTCCTGGTGCGAGCCGGAGAAAGCCGTATAGACGAGTTCGCCGACGTAAGGATGGCGCTCGGGGATGACCATCTGGTTCGAATACTCGTAGACCGCCTTGATCCGCTCGATGTCGGAACAATCCAGTTTCGGATCAACCCCTTGCGTGAACATGTTGAGCGCCAGCGTGACGATGTCGACATTGCCGGTGCGCTCGCCGTTGCCGAAGAGCGTACCCTCGACCCGGTCGGCGCCGGCCATCAGGCCGAGTTCGGTCGCCGCGATCCCGGTGCCCCGGTCGTTGTGCGGATGCAGGGAGACGATGACGTTCTCGCGGTTGTCGATGTTGCGGCACATCCATTCGATCATGTCGGCATAGATATTCGGCGTCGACATCTCGACGGTGGACGGCAGGTTGAGGATCAGCTTGTTGTCGGCCGTCGGCTTGATGATGTCGATGACCGCATTCGAGATTTCCAGCGCGACGTCGAGTTCGGTGCCGGTGAAGCTTTCCGGCGAATATTCGAAGCGATAGCCGCCGCCGGCCTTGGCCGCCATGTCGGTGATCATCTTGGCCGCATCGACGGCGATCTGCTTGACGCCCGCGACGTCCTTGCCGAACACAACGCGCCGCTGCAGCTCGGAAGTCGAGTTGTAGAAGTGGATGATCGGCTTGTGTGCACCTTCCAGCGCCTCGAAGGTACGGGTGATCAGCTCCGGCCGGCACTGCACCAGCACCTGCAGCGACACGTCCGCGGGCACATTGCCCTCCTCGACGCACCAGCGGGCGAAATCGAAATCCGTCTGCGAGGCCGAGGGGAAGCCGATCTCGATTTCCTTGAAGCCCATCTCGATGAGCAGCTGGAACATGCGGGCCTTGCGGTCGTGACCCATCGGGTTGATCAGTGCCTGATTGCCGTCGCGCAGATCCACCGAGCACCAGATCGGCGCCTTGGTAATGGTCTTGCCCGGCCAGGTGCGGTCCGGAATGTCGATCTGCGGATAGGGCCGGTACTTCACCGCGGCTTCCGGCATGCCCTGCTTGGCAATGTGGGTCTTGATGTTCATCGTCGTTTCTTCCTCTTCCCGCACTCACCGCCGCTCTGAAAGGCCTGACAATCGCGGCCGGAGCGGACGAAAAATGCTCGGGTCCCGTCGGGACTGCATTAAACTGGTTTCATGGATTTTTCGAGGAGCTGAGCCGGACGGGCTTATCGGCCGCCGGGCGCTCCTCAGTGGACCCGGCAACCGCGGATAAGGCCAAGAAGAAGAAGCGAGTTTAGGGCGAGCACCGGCGCGCCGGCCGGAATGCGGCAGGCGACGGGAGAAACCGAGATGCTGTTGCCCGTGTTCGTCATGATGCCGAGTGATAACGCGCGATGACCGATCGCGCAAGCATGTTGTTATTCCGCGGCCGGTTTCGCTTCCAGCCGCTCGCGGACCCATTCCGAAATCAGTTGATCCCGCGTCATATTCAGGCGCGACGCCTCGGCATCGAGCTCTGCCATACGCTCCTTGGGCAATTCCAGTTCGATCAATTCACGCTCAAACTGGATACGCCGGACCTTCGAGAGATCGAAATGCTGCAGGACATCCTCTTCGCCGCCATCAAACAGCTTAGCCAGGTCCTTGGCTTTCATAGAGATCAACCTCTTGTTCTCGAGACCGTCGCACGGAGATAATTCTGGTACGGCCTTCGCGATACACGACGATGGCGGACCAATGCTTGCCTGCGATCCGGCCAATCGCCATCATTCTCGGCTCGTCGAGATCACGAGCCGGAAACTCGATAGCATAAGGATCCAGCCACAGGGACTGGGCCTCGACGATATAGATCCCGTGCTTCTGCTCATTGGTGGCACTCTTTGCGGGATCGAACTCGAAGTCCATGTCCCAATATAAGCCGCAAGCGCCTTCTTTGCGAGCCGCCTACCGCCTGCCCTTCGCCACCCGCATCAGCGCCATCATCAGGCCGCCGGCGACGAGCCCCCAGAAGGCGCCCGAAATGCCGCCGAAGGAGACGCCGGAGGCGGTGATCAGGAAGGTGACGGCGGCGGCCTCCCGCGTCTCGACCTCCTTGAAGGCGGCGACCGCCGAACCGGAGAAGGCGGCGATCAGCGCAAGTCCCGCCACCGCCTGGATGAGGATCGGCGGGGCGAGCGAGACGAAGGCCGTGACAGCACCGGCGAGCAGCCCGAGCACGACATAGCCGAGGCCGCAGACGACCGCCGCCCAGTAGCGCCTCTTCGGGTCCGGATGGGCGTCCTCGCCGGCGCACATGGCCGCCGTGATCGCCGCGAGGTTCACCGCATGGCCGCCGAAGGGCGCAGAGAGGAGCGAGAAGAGGCCCGTCGCCGCGAAGAGCGGCCCCGGCATCGGATTGTAATGATTGACCTTCAGGACCGCGATGCCCGGGATGTTCTGCGAAGCCATGGTGACGATGAAGAGCGGCAACGCAATCGAGATCAGCGACGGGATCGTGAACGCCGGCATGACGAGCTCCACGGGTGGCTTGAGCGACGCCGCCCAGCTCGCCATCGCCCCTTCCGGCAGGTCGACGCCGAAGGCGATGACCAGCGCGAAGGCGGCAAGCGCCGCCGGCACCGCATAGAGCCGCTTGTAGGCCGCGACCACCGCCCAGGCGGCAAGGATCGGCAGGCCGAGCCGGGGATCGAAGGCGATCGCCTTGAAGGGCGCGAAGCAGAGCCCGAGGATCACCCCGGAAAGCATGGCATTGGCGAGCGGCGCGGGGATTGCCGCAACCGCCCGGCCGAGCGGCCGGAAGAGGCCGGCGACGACAATCAGCACGCCGCAGACCAGAAAGGCCCCGACCGCGACCGGAAAGCCGCCCTCCGGCACGCCGGCGGTCACAAGCAGTGCGGCGCCCGGCGTCGACCAGGCGATCGACACCGGAAGCCGCGTGACGAGGCTCAGGACCACGCCGCAAAGGCCCATGGAAACGGAGAGCGCCATCAGCCCGGACGCGGCCTCGAGATCGGTCGCCCCGACCCCTTTGAGGCCCTGCAGCACGACGGCAAACGAGCTCGCAAAACCGACGAAGGCGGTCAGAAGCCCCATGAACAGGCTTTGCGCGGAAAGGTCTTTGAACATGGCGGGACTCGGAAATCAGGGTGCGTAAGGCTATCGAAGAACAAACCGCAGGCAGTTTGACAAGCCAGAACACCCCGAAATCGGTACACCGTTCATTGTCGGCGAGCGCGCACGCAACTGCCACGCACGCCTCCGACGATGCCGCTCCTGTTCAATGCGCGGCCGCCGGTATCGCCACGTCGTCCTTGTCATGCACCGCGAAGCGGTCGAGCATGTGAGAGCTCGCCTCGTTGGCGCCGATCACCTCGACGTCGATGTTGTGGCGACGGTACTTGAGGACGACCTTGTCGAGCGCCCCGACGGCGGTGATGTCCCAGAAATGCGCCTCGTGCACATCGATGACGACTTTGTCGAGCGGCTCGATGAAATCGAATGCCATGACGAATGTCTCGGCGGATGCGAAGAAGACTGCACCGTCGACGTGATAGGTGCGGACCTTGCCGTCGGCGCTCAGCGTCGAGCGGACATGGAAAAGATGCGCAACCTTGCTCGCGAAGAACACCCCGGAAAGCAGCACACCCACGAGAACACCCTTGGCGAGGTCATGCGTACCGACGGTCACGACGACTGTCGCCAACATCACGACGGACGACTGCCAGGGGTTTCGCCGCAGGTCCAGGATCGAACGCCAGGAGAAGGTGCCGATCGAAACCATGATCATGACCGCGACCAGCGCCGCCATGGGAATAATGCGGACGATGTCATCGAGCACGAGGATAAGAAACAGCAGGAAAGCGCCGGCGACGAACGTCGAGAGCCGGCCGCGACCTCCCGACGTCACGTTGATGACCGACTGGCCGATCATGGCACAACCGCCCATGCCCCCGATCAGACCCGAGGCGATGTTGGAGGCGCCCTGCCCGATGCACTCCCGACTCTTGGAACTGGCCGTGTCGGTCATGTCGTCGACGATCTGCGCCGTCAACAGCGATTCCAGCAGCCCGACGGCAGCGAGCCCCACCGAATAAGGGAAGATGATCTTCAGCGTGTCCCAGGACAGCGGGACCTGCGGCAGGGCGAAGACCGGCAGTGCCGACGGCAGTTCGCCAAGGTCGCCGACGGTGCGCAGGTCCATGCCGGTGAACCACACGACGAGGGTCAGGGTGACGATGGCGACCAGCGGCGACGGGATCGACTTGGTGACATAAGGGAAAAGATAGATGATCGCGAGCCCGGCGGCGACCATGGCATAGGTCGTATTTGCAACGCCGATCAACTCCGGCAGCTGCGCCATGAAGATCAGGATCGCCAGCGCATTGACGAAGCCCGTGATGACCGATCGCGAGACGAAGCGCATCACGCGGCCGAGCTTGAGGAAACCGGCCAGAATCTGGATCAGCCCCATCAGCAGCGTCGCGGCGAACAGGTATTCAATCCCGTGCTCCTTGACGAGCGTCACCATCAGCACGGCGGTGGCCGCCGTGGCAGCCGATATCATCGCAGGACGCCCCCCGACGAAGGCGGAAACGCAGGCGATCGCGAAGGACGCGAAGAGACCCACCTTCGGGTCGACGCCGGCGATGACCGAGAAGCCGATGGCTTCTGGGATGAGAGCCAATGCCACGACGACGCCCGACAGGATGTCGCCGCGGACGTTGGAGAACCATTCACGTTTGTAACTCGTCAATTTCATGGATTTTCCGCAAAAGTAGTGCACCTGGCCGCTGGGATGTGCAGGCCATTCAAGGTTTGATGCTGATGCGTTGTCTGGCGGATCGGCGGCCAGAAGAGCCACCCGGGTTTTCACCGGGTCCGGGGTGATTGACGCGGTTATAGGCAAGCGGCGCGTACCTGACAACCGTCAGAATGCTGCCATGCAGCATTGCCTGCAGACGCCGCTCCGCCTCTTCAAATACGACCCCCGCCGGATCGCTCCGACGGGGGCAAAACTCGGCGGAGGCGATCGAGGCGGCGCCGATGGTCCAGTCCTTCGGCCTGATGAACTTGACCATGCCGAGGCGAATCGCGCGATTCGATGTGACCGCCCGGCGAATTCACGAAGGCGCGGATGTCCTCGTCGCTGACGGTGGCCAGTGCCATGAGACCATGGCATTCGCCTCGGTCAGTCGTCGCGCTCCACCTTCGGCAACCGGTGTGCAATACCCTTATGGCAATCGATACAGGTCGAGCCATCCCCCAGATATTTGCCGGTTGCAACCGGCTCCATCTTTTCGCGCGCCCTCGAACGCTGATGCTCGAAGTCCATGGCCTCGAAGCTGTGGCAATTGCGGCATTCGCGGGAATCGCTGTCCTTCATGGTTTTCCAGACATGGGTCGCAAGCTCGAGGCGGCGTGCCTCGAATTTCTCGGGCGTGTCGATCTTCCCCGTCACCTTTGCCCAGATCTCGCCGGCCGCCTGAATTTTGCGCAACGTCTTTGCTCCCCAATCATGAGGGACATGGCAATCGGAACAGATGGCGCGCACGCCTGAGGCGTTGCGATAATGTACCGACTGCTGATATTCGACATAGACCGTATCCCGCATCTCGTGACAGGACGTACAGAACGCCAGCGAATTCGTCGCCTCCATCGCCGTATGAAATCCGCCCCAGAACACAACCCCCGCGATTAGGCCGATCGTCAGCAAAATACCCTGACCGATCATGACAGGCGGGCGGGCGTACCAGCCCCAAAACCTCCGCAATAACCCCAACATCCGTGCAATCCTTTTTCATCTGAAGAGACCGCCGGAAGCATCCCCCCGCTTCCGGTGGCCGGGTTGAAAGCCTGCGCCTCGCCTATTGCTCGGGCAGGGTCTTCAGATGTGCAAGAATGTCGGCCGCAACCTGGTTATCGATCGCGCGCAGCGCGGGCATGGCCTCATTGGGCTGGCCATTCAGGATCTTGTGCATCACTTCCCACGGATTGCTCATGAGCGATGCAAGCGGCGGCATCTCCTTGGGCAACTTTCCTTCCAGACCGTGACAGTTGGCGCAGATCGTATTGAAGACCTGCTTGCCTGCTTCGGCATCACCCTTTGGCTCCTTCGTTTCGGGGTCGATGTATGTCGGCCACTCAACCTTGCCATACACGACGAAATTCGCCAGATCGGCAAGATCCTGCTGCGAAAGCTTGTCGCCATAGCCATGCCCCTCGCTGGTCAGGATCGCGATGACAGCCGCAGGATCGCCCCCGGACATACCGTCGATGCCGATAATTCCGGTTGCATGGCTACCCTTGGCATAGCCGCCTGCGGCACCCTGACGATCCCAGCCATGACATTCCTTGCAGCGCCAGTTCGAAGCAGGATCTTTGGCGTATTTCTCGTTCGCCGCAGGATAAAGCGGATGTGACACGGTCGGAGCATCCACTTTGATCTCCTTGTACCACTTGTCATAAAGACGTCCGCCCCGAGCGACCGAGCGCTGGTCGACATCGGCCGCACCAGCCGGCGCGGCAATCATACCCGCGAGAGCCAATGCGCTCGCTACAATCGTCCGAACTATTCCATGTCTTGAAATCATTATTGCCTCCTGATTTAGCTGGCCTTTTGCCAGAGGGGTCCTGCGGAATGCCGGACACCCTGTCTTTGAGCCGCCTGAAGCAAGACAAACTTATACGCCCACAGGGCTCGACCTTATACGCCCACAGGGCTCGACCTGAATGCTGTCCCCCGACATCGAGCCTCTCTCATTTCAACCAGCCCCTTGCACCACGATTTCCCGCAAAACTTGGGAATCGCAGCGCGCCTCATTTCACCACTTCCTCCACGCCGCGCGCCTTGACGCAGGTCATGTCGGACACGAAATCTTGATGATATACGCGCGCTTGGAGTGCGCTGATCTGGTGAGGCAAGCCGCGGATTTTTGAGCTCGTGAGAACGCCGCGAGCACGCGCGCCCGGCAGACCTTTGTCCGGCGACCAACTTGACAGCGATACAAGACGACGTGCGATGCCGCACGCCGGCGGTCGCGCTCCGCGCGAGGTAACCCTTCAGCCTATCATCTGCAGGAGCAAAGATGGCGAACTGAGGAACCCGCCGGCCACGACGCCAACGAAACCGAGCGCGACGGCTCCGGCAAGTCCATGGGTCTCCCATCCGACGCAGACACCCGCGGCGGTGGCTATCGTTATGATCGACACGGCCTAGGCGATCTTGATCAGTCGGATCAGACGTCCGGAAAATGCCTCTTGTTCTCCTGTCACAGCCGAACTCCACGTATCAACGGGTTGACTCCAAGCCCCCAAACACAAACCCCGCCGGATTTCTCCGACGGGGCGAAACTCGATCTCGGGGCCTGTCGGCTCAGATGTCCGACTGGCTCTCGATGATGCGGGAGACGAGGCCGTACTCCTTGGCCTCCTGCGCCGACAGCCAGTAGTCGCGGTCGGTGTCCTTGGCGATCTTTTCGACCGGCTGGCCGGTGGCAGCCGCGAAGATCTTGTTGAGCCGCTCGTTCATCTTGATGATTTCGCGGGCCTGGATCTCGATGTCGGAAGCCATGCCGCGGGTGCCGCCGGAGGGTTGGTGCAGCAGGAAGCGGGTGTTCGGCAGGCAGAGGCGCTGTTCCTTCGGAACCGAGACGTAGATCAGCGCGCCGGCGGAGGCGACCCAGCCGGTGCCGATGATCCAGACCTTCGGCTTGATGAACTTGATCATGTCGTGGATCGAATCGCCCGACTCGACGTGCCCGCCCGGCGAATTGACGAAGACGCGGATGTCGTCGTCGCTCGCGGCGGCCAATGCGACGAGCTGGGTGCAGACCTTCTGGGCGAGTTCCTGGGTGATCCCGCCATAGATGAAGATCGAACGCGACTTGAAGAGGTTCGCTTCCGTTTCCTTGCCGAGCGGCAGTTCCTTGCTCTTGTCGTCGTCGTCTTCATTCATCGGACATTCTCCACTTGGGGTTCACTCTCCCGCACATAGTGCGACTCAAGTCCTAAAACAATGCGGGAAAAAGGGGAAGCACCGAACCGGTGAACAGGCGGTTAGCGGACGGAAAGGAGGGAGCGAAGGCGCCTCCCCCGCTCGGGGCGGATGGCTACCGCGAGATCCGCGTCGACAGGATGATCGAGGAGAGCGTGCGCTCGACGCCGGCCAGTTCGCCGATCCGGTCGATCAGCCGGTCGAGCTCGGCAATCGAGGCGGCGGCGATGACGGCGATCAGGTCGAACGGGCCGTTGACGGAATGGAGCGTCGTCACCTCACGGATCGCCGCAAGTTCGGCGGTGACCGCCGAGAGCGACTTCGGCGCGATGGTGATCAGCACATGCGCCCGCACAAGCCCGCTCAGATAGGCGTCCGAGAGCTTCAGCCCGTAGCCGGCGATCACACCGTCGCGTTCCAGCCGCTCCAGCCGCGCCTGCACGGTCGTCCGTGACAGGCCGAGCCGGCGCGCCAGCGTCGCAACCGGCATGCGGGCATTCTCACCGAGCAGCGCCAGCAGTTCCTGGTCCTTGGCCGAGACTTGCATTTTGTTCATTTCCTTCGCCGATCTGCCGATATAGATACATCATATCGCACAAATTGCCGCTATGAAACGACCAATAACGGCGTCATTCTGATGCTTTCCGTTTTCAGAACTTCCAAGGGGACATCAATGAAGGACATTGTCGTAATCGGCGCAGGCAAGATCGGCGGCGCAATCGCCCATATGCTGGCCGCGACCGGCGACTACCGCGTGACGGTGGCCGACCGCAGCCGCGAACAACTGGAGGCGATCGCACCGCACGAGGCTGTGTCCACCGCCGCCGTCGACATCTCCGACAGCGCGGCGCTGGATGCCCTGCTTTCGGGCAAGTTCGCGGTCCTGAGCGCCGCGCCGTTCCACCTGACAGGCGCGATCGCCGAAGCCGCCGCCCGCACCGGCATCCACTATCTCGACCTGACCGAGGACGTCGCCACCACCCGCAAGGTGGAAGCACTCGCCGGGGGCGCCAAGGGCGCCTTCATCCCGCAATGCGGGCTCGCGCCGGGCTTCATCTCGATCGTCGCCCATGACCTCGCGACCGGCTTCGACACGCTGGACAGCGTGCGCATGCGCGTCGGCGCCCTGCCGCAATATCCGTCGAACGCTCTGAACTACAACCTGACCTGGAGCACTGACGGGCTGATCAACGAGTATATCGAGCCCTGCGAGGCGATCGTCGAAGGCAAGCTCGTCACGGTCCCGGCCATGGAAGAGCGCGAGGAATTCTCGCTCGACGGCGTCACCTACGAAGCCTTCAACACCTCCGGCGGCCTCGGCACGCTCTGCAAGACGCTCGAAGGCCGCGTGCGCACGATGAACTATCGCACGATCCGCTATCCCGGCCACCAGGCGATCGTGAAGGCGCTCCTGAACGACCTCAACCTCAAGAACCGCCGCGACGTGCTGAAGGACCTTTTCGAGAACGCCCTGCCGGCAACCATGCAGGATGTCGTCGTGGTCTTCGTCACCGTCTGCGGCACCCGCGAAGGCCGCTTCATGCAGGATACCTACGCCAACAAGGTTTATGCGGGCGTCGTCGCCGGCCGCAAGATGAGCGCCATCCAGATCACTACGGCGGCCGGCATCTGCACCGTGCTCGACATGCTGGCGAACGGCGAACTGCCGCAGCAGGGCTTCGTCCGGCAGGAGGAGATCAGCCTCGAGCGCTTCCTCGCAAACCGCTTCGGCCGGGTCTATGATCTGGAAACCCTGCGCCTGCCGAAGGCGTCGTAAGTCTCCGCATTTCGCTCTGGCGAATCGTCGAACGGGGTGAGAGTGTCCGCACTCTCACCTCTTCTCTTTATGGAAAGGCCACCATGCCGACGGCGCTGCTGATCATCGATGTTCAGAACGCAATCCTGGCCGGCAAGGGCACGCCCGAACGCCAGCCGGTCCTGGACCGCGCCCTCGACGAAACCGTCGCACGACTGAAAATGCTGAAGGACAGGGCAAGGGCGGCCGGCATCCCCGTCATCCTGGTCCAGCATGACGGACCCGCCGGCCATCGCCTCGCTGTCGGGACGCCAGGTTGGGAGATCCGCCGCGAGATCGCACCGGAGGCCGGTGACGTGGTGGTCCACAAGCAGGCTTCCGATTCCTTCTTCGAGACCGACCTGAAAGAGAGGCTCGACGAGCGCGGCATAGACGCGCTCGTCATCGGCGGCTGCATGACGCAGTTTTGCGTCGATACGACGACGAGGCGCGCAGTGTCGCTCGGTTATGACGTGACCCTGGTCGCGGACGGCCATATGACCGGCGATGCCGGCGCGCTCACCTATGACGAGATCGTCGCCCACCACAACGCGACCCTCGACGGCTTCGATGCTGGCGAGCGCGTGGTCAGCGTTCGCCCGTCGGCGGAGATCACATTCTAGAACTGGTCACGTACCGCAGAAGGTCCGCGCGACCCGTTCCTCCGGCTTCGGCGGCTCCATGAAGGCGGCGAATTCCGGCCGCTCCTCATAAGGTTCCGCCGTCGCCTCCAGCATCCGTTCGAACGGGACGAAATCACCCGCCAGACCGGCGGCGATCACCTCTTCGATGCGGTGGTTGCGCGGGATGACCGCAGGATTGACCGCCTCCATCGCCGCCTGGCGCTCGACGGGCAGCCGCGGATCGGCGCTCATGCGCTCGCGCCAGCGGGAAAGCCAGTCCGCGGCCCCCTCCGCATCCGAGAAGTTTGCCAGCAGAGGCGCATCCGGCGCGCCGCCGGCGAGCTTGGCGAGTGCCCGGAAGGTCCGCGTGAAATCGGCCTCGCCCCGATGCATCAACGCGAGGAAATCGTTGACGAGCGGCAGATCGTCATGAGCTTCGCCGGTGAGCCCGAGCTTGGCACGGAAGGCCTCGAGCCACCGCGCCTGGAAGACCCGGCCGAACTCGGCAAGCGCCTCGTTGGCGGCTTCGACATTCTCGTCCTCGCGCCCGCCCATCAACGGCAGCAAGGTCTCGGCAAACCGCGCCAGATTCCATTGGGCGATGCCCGGCTGGTTGGCGTAAGCGTAGCGGCCGCGCTGGTCGATCGAGGAGAAGACCTTGCTCGGATCGTATTCGTCGAGGAACGCACACGGGCCGAAGTCGATCGTCTCGCCCGAGACGGTCATGTTGTCGGTGTTCATCACACCGTGAATGAAGCCGATCGACATCCAGCGCGCGACGAGCGCCGCCTGGCGGGCCGCCACCGCCCGGAAAAGCGCAAGATAGGGATCCTGTAAGTCCGCAAACTCAGGATAGTGGCGGGCGATGACATGGCCGGCGAGCGCACGCAAGCCGTCGATATCGCCCCGGACGGCGAAATACTGGAAGGTGCCGATGCGGACATGGCTCGCCGCGACCCGGGTCAGGATCGCGCCGGGCAGCGCCGTCTCGCGGTAGACCGGCTCACCGGTCAGCACTGCGGCAAGCGCCCGTGTCGTCGGAATGCCGAGCGCATGCATGGCCTCGGAGACGATATATTCCCGCAGCACCGGTCCGAGCGCCGCGCGACCGTCGCCCTGCCGGGAAAACGGTGTCTCGCCTGCCCCCTTGAGCTGGATGTCGCGGCGGCGGCCGTCGCGGTCGAGCACCTCGCCGAGCAGGATCGCCCGACCATCGCCGAGCTGGGGCACGAAATTGCCGAACTGATGGCCGGCATAGGCCATGGCGACCGGGGCGGCCCCTTCCGGCAGGGCATTGCCGCTGAAAAGGCGCGCAAGCGCGTCGTCGTCGAACGCGCCGAGATCAAGGCCGAGTTCGTCGGCAAGGAGTGCGTTGAAACGGATGAGGCGCGGCGCGGCGACCGGACGGGGTTCAACCGGCCTGAAGAAGCGCTCGGGCAAACGGGCGTAGCTGTTGTCGAAGGCAATCAAGCTTGCGTCTCCTTCGCGAGATTCGCGCGCATCATGAGAGGGGCGGATATCCCGAATATGGGGTCACCCGCCGCCGGGGCAAGCGGAGGAACGAGGAAAGAGGCCATTCAGCGGTTTTCCGGGGGTTATATCGCCCATTTTTGGGCAGACCGGGCGCGCCCTGTTGTCTCGCCTTTTGCCGGCGAACTAACGTCGCCGACACAAGCCGACAGATCGAGAGGACCCCGCGGCCAAGCTTGCGATGGGAACTGTCTGCCGGATGGCTGGGAAACGACAGGGGTATCCGACATGAAGATCCGTCTCGCCGCACTGGCGCTTGTGGCTGCGGCACTCGCGAGCTGCACAACCACAGAAGAAGCCAACACCGTCATCCAGTCGCGCTGGATCGGGCAGCCGTCCGAACTCTTCTTCTCCCGCTACGGGCCGCCGGTCTCGGAATTCCGCACCGGCAGCGGCAACACGATCTACACCTGGCGCGGCGGGGAAAAGACGCAGTACATCCCCGCGCAGTATTCGACACCCGCGGAGCAGCCGGTCTACGGCAAGACCGTCACCAAGACGACCAGCCGCGAAAAGGAGCCGGGCGTCACCGTCACCAAGACGACGACGAGCAGCATGGGCGTCTACGTCCCGCAGCAGCCGCAGATGATCTCTCCCGCCCGCGTCGAGGAACTCTTCTGCGAGGTGCAGATCACCGTCGACGCGACCGATCGCATTCGCGCGATTCGCGCCAGCAACGACACGACGGGCGAAGGCCTCAGCCTGTCGCGTTGCGCCGAGGTTCTCGACGCCCAGAAGTAAGGCGAGCTTCTCCCGCCACGTCGGCGACGTGGCATTCCGCATACGATGTCGCAATTGCCGATCCCGGCGCCGCAAAGGCTCCGGGATCGTTCTCTTCGGTGTGCATATTTTCGCGAGAACGAAAATTGCCGCCGGACCGGGCTGACCGGCTTACGTCGCGCATTCGTTTGGCCTATAGCTTCGAGGGCAGGCGCGACCGATTTCCGGGCGCCGTGTCGACCAAACCGAGGGACAAGAGATGTTCAAACGCCTTTCGCTTTCCGCCGCCTTCATCGCCGCTGCCACGGCCCCGGCTTTCGCCCACCTCGATCCGACCGAGCACGGCTCGCTGATGGCCGGTGTGTCGCATCCCCTCGGCGGCGCCGACCACGTGCTCGCCATGGTGGCCGTCGGCCTCTGGGCCTCGCAGATCGGCGGTCGCGCGCTCATCGCCGTTCCCGCAGCCTTCGTGACCACCATGGCCGCCGGCTTCCTGCTGGCGGTCTCCGGCATCGGCCTTCCGTTCGTCGAGCCGGCCGTGCTCGCCTCCGTCATCGGCCTCGGCCTGCTGGTAGCAACCGCCGTCCGTCTTCCGACCGCGGCCTCAGCGGCGATCGTCGGCCTTTTCGCCCTCTTCCACGGCCATGCCCACGGCGGTGAACTCGGTGCCGCCGGCGCCGTCCAGTTCGGCCTCGGCTTCCTCGTCTCCACCGCGCTCCTTCATGCGGCGGGGATCGGCCTCGGCATCTCGCTGTCCCGCATGGGAACGATCACCACCCGCCTTCTCGGCGCTGCGACCGCGCTCGGCGGTGCTGCCCTCGTCTTCGGCTGATCCGAAAGCATCCCCAAAAAAAGAAAACGGCGGGCACCAGGCCCGCCGTTTTCTCTTGTGCCGATCCTCGAAGGGCTATTCGTCGATCTTCGGCGCTGGCCGCCTTTTCCGCGGCCGCCGGCCGGTGCGCACGATTCACCCGCGGCCGCGATAGGTCGGAACGCCCTGGTCGGGAAGCCATACGCCGGCGGGCACCTCGCCCGTCTGCCAGAACACGTCGATCGGAATGCCGCCGCGCGGATACCAGTAGGCGCCGATCCGGAGCCACTTCGGCTGCAGGAGGTCGACCAGCCGCTTGGCGATATAGACCGAGCAATCCTCGTGGAAGGCGCCGTGGTTGCGGAAGGAAAAGAGGAAGAGCTTCAGCGACTTCGATTCCACCAGCCAGTCGCCGGGAATGTAGTCGATGACGATGTGCGCGAAATCCGGCTGGCCCGTCATCGGGCAGAGAGACGTGAATTCGGGCGCGGTGAAGCGCACGACGTAGTCGGTCCCGGCATTGCCGTTCGGAACGCGCTCGAGGACCGCGGATTCGGGGGTCGTGGGCGCTTCGACGGACTGACCGAGCTGGGTCAGGCCGGAAACGTCGGTCTTGCTCATCATGAAACTCCTTCAGATTTCGACGCCGTTGCCGTGCGCCATTTCGTTCTCCGGCTCGACATGGATCGTGACGCGCGTGCCGGGCAGTGCCTTGTGCAAGGCCATTTCCAGCCGATCGCAGATCACATGGGCATCCCCCACGGTCATCCTGGAGGGCACCACCAGATCGAAGGCGACGAAGGTGGCGGCACCGGCGCGACGTGACCGGAGATAATGCACCCCGAGCGAGCCTTCAGAATTCTCCTTGATCGCCTGCTTGATCGCCTCTTCTTCCTCGGGTTCGACTGCCTGGTCCATGAGGCCGGCAACCGAATGGGAAATCACCTTCCAGCCCTGGAAGATGATGTTGAGCGCGACGAGGATGGCGAGCAGCGGGTCAAGGATCGCGTAGCCCGTGACTATGGCAAGCACAAGGCCGATCAGCACGCCGCCCGACGTCACCACGTCGGAGAGCACGTGGTGGCCGTCGGCCTGCAATGCCGGGGAACGATGCGTCTTGCCGACGCGAATGAGTGTCAAGGCCCACACGCCGTTGATGGCGCCGGCGAGCGAGTTGATCGCAAGACCGAGCACCGGTGCGTCGAGAAGCTTCGGATTGGGGAGAGCACCGATCGCCTCCTGAAGGATGAGCAGCGCCGCCACAACGATCAGCACGCCTTCGAGAACGGCGGAGAAATACTCCGCCTTGTGGTGACCGTAGGGGTGGCTCGAATCCGCCGGCTTCTGGGCGTAGCGGATGACGAAGAACGCCACGACCGCCGCCACCACGTTGACCGTCGATTCCAGCCCGTCTGAGAGCAGCGCCACCGACCCCGTCACCTTCCAGGCGACGAGCTTCAGCCCCATGACCCCGATGGAAAGGGGAATGCCCCAGAAGGCCAGGCGCCTTACCAGACCGTTGCTCGCTGTCGTCATCTTCCTGCCGCCCCTGCACTTGCAAGCGAATTGCATTCGCCACCGCTACAACGACGAAACCGCCCACGGATGGTGGACGGTTTCTGACGGTGCGTATGAAGGAAGGAACGGCGTTTGTCAAAGGCGGAATGGCATCGCGAAGCGGCGAAGCTCCCGCCATGGGATTCGGTGAGCGCCTGCGGGCCGAGGAAAGCGTCCGCCGCATAGATCTTCATTCGAAGATCAGAGCCATTCCGATGCTGTCGATGTAGCGGCCGTCGATGAAGATCGCGTCGCGGGCCAGCCCCTCGCGTTGGAAGCCGACCTTCTCATAAAGCGCAATAGCACGCGAATTGTTCGCATGTACGTCGAGCTCCACCCGACGCAGACCGATCGCGCGCGCCGCGTCCAACGTGGCCGTTATCAGTCGACGGCCCAGTCCACAGTCCCGATAGCCGTCGACGATTCCCATGCCGAGCGTGCCACGATGGGCATGGCTCGGCCGCTCGCTGCGGCGGATATCGCACCAACCGATGACCTCGTCGTCGTTCAACGCCACATATTGCGGATGACCGCTCGCGATCATACCCCTCACGAAGGTCCGAACGTTGTCGAGCGGTGGGGCTTCGAGGAGGGTCAGATAGCGCCGCTCCCGCGACACCGTGTCCAGTGCCTTGTGGAAGCTCTCGACATGCGCATCACGGATCGGCTCGATATTGATCGCACCAGGAAACCGGTCCGTCACGCCGCCTTCTCCTTCGCACGCCGGGCGAGATGTGCGACCACGTTCTCGATCATCCGCATGCCGGCATCCTGACCGAGCGTCATGATCGATTCCGGGTGGAACTGCACCGCCGCCACCGGCTCCTTGGTGTGCTCGATGCCCATGATCGTGCCGTCCTCGCTCTCCGCCGTGATCATGAAGTCGCGGTCGAGCGTCGCGGGATCGGCGAAGATCGAGTGGTAGCGGCCGACGGTCACTTCCTTGGCGAGGCCGGAGAAGACGATGCCGGGCTCCAGCACGCGGATGCGCGAAGGCTTGCCGTGCATCGGGATCGCGAGCTGGCGCAATTCCCCGCCATAGGCTTCGGCGAGCGCCTGCAGGCCGAGGCAGACGCCGAAGATCGGCAATTGCCGCGCCCGCGCCTTTTTGATCGTCGCCTTGCAGTCGAAGTCCTTCGGGGTGCCCGGTCCGGGCGAAAGCACCACGAGATCCGGATTGAGGCGGTCGAAGACCTCGTCGGCGACCGGCGTGCGGACGGTCGTCACGGTGGCGCCGGTCTGGCGGAAGTAGTTGGCGAGCGTGTGGACGAAGCTGTCCTCGTGGTCGACGAGCAGGATGTTCACGCCCTTGCCGACGGCGGCCACGCCGCGCTTCGACTTCTCGTCGTTTCCGGATTTCGCATCGCGAATGGCAGAAATCATGGCGGATGCCTTCAGTTCGGTTTCGGCTTCTTCCTCTTCCGGTATGGAATCGTTCAAGAGCGTCGCGCCGGCGCGCACCTCGGCGATCCCATCCTTGATCCGCACGGTCCTGAGCGTCAAGCCGGTGTTCATGTCGCCGTTGAAGCCGACCATGCCGACCGCCCCGCCATACCAGGCGCGCGGGCTCTTTTCATGCGCCTCGATGAAGCGCATCGCCCAGAGCTTTGGCGCGCCGGTGACTGTGACAGCCCAGGCATGGGAGAGGAAGCCGTCGAAGGCATCCATGCCGTCGCGGAGCCGCCCCTCGATGTGGTCGACCGTGTGGATGAGGCGCGAATACATCTCGATCTGGCGACGGCCGATGACCTTGACCGAGCCAGGCTCGCAAACGCGGGACTTGTCGTTGCGGTCGACGTCCGAGCACATGGTGAGCTCGCTCTCGTCCTTCTTGGAATTCAGGAGCTTCAGGATCTGCTCGCTGTCGGCGATCGGATCGGCACCGCGCTTGATCGTGCCCGAGATCGGGCAGGTCTCGATGCGCCGGCCGGACACGCGCACGAACATTTCCGGCGAAGCTCCGACCAGATATTCCTGGTTTCCGAGATTGATGAAGAAAGAATAGGGAGACGGGTTGATCTCCTTCAGGCGCTTGGAAATCTCCGAGGGCTTCGACTCACAGCGCTCCATGAACTTCTGCCCCGGCACCACCTCGAAGAGGTCGCCGCGGCGAAAACTCTCCTTGGCCTTGACCACGAGCTCGGCATATTCGCCCGGACGATGGTCGCCGCGCGGCGGGATCGTGTCGGTCGGCTTGAACGGTTCCGGCGCGATCGCGTCTGCCTTGCCCTCGGTCGTCACGCCGTCCTTCTCGAAGTCATAGCGGTCGATCCACGCCTTGGCCGAATAGTGGTCGACGACGAGGATCTCGTCGGGCAGGAAGAGCACCATGTCGCGCTGGTCTTCCGGACGTTCGAGCGAAAGCTTGATCGCATCGAACTGGAAGGCGAGATCGTAGCCGAAGGCGCCGAAGAGACCGATCGAGCTGTCCGCCTCGGAATGGAAGAGATCGGTGATCGCGCGAAGGACAGTGAAGACCGTCGGGATCTTCGAGCGCTCCTCTTCGGTGAAGATACGGTCGGGCTCGTTGACCGTCAGGTCGAGACGGCGCGCCGTCGAGGCGCCGAGCGTGATCTCTGCGACGGTGCGCAGCCTCGCGGCGATGAAGGAGAGCAGCACCTCGCCGCGCTCGTTATAGGCCTCGATCCACATCTTGCGGCCGAAGCAGGAAATGGCGAGCGGCGGATCGACGATCGCCGTGTCCCAGCGCGTATAGCGGCCGGGATATTCGTAGTTGGAGGAAAAGACCGCACCGCGGTGCTCGTCGAGCCTGTCGATGTAGCCGTTGATGGCATCGGCATAGGGCGCCGCCCGTCGCGTGCGCGTCACCTTGATACCGCCGCGGGTGGTATAGGTCTCCCCGCCATCATCCCGAATGATCGTCGTCATGCTCTCTCTTCACTCCGTCGTTCAAGGCCCGGATGGAGGCGCCTGAATACAAAAAAGCCGCCTCAGGTTTTCCGGGCGGCTTTGGGTCACTTGTCTCTGGACATGACTGGTCAAGGCCGCGTTAGCGAGCCCACCACCAGTTACCGATGTTCAAAAACGTCGTCATGACGAAACTCATACCGTCAAGCCGGCGGCCGCGCAAGAGGGCTTGGAGGACTGCATTTCCGGCTATCGATGAAACCAAATACGCGCTAGGCCGTTGTCGACAGGCCCGACAACGGAGACAGGACGGTTGCTGAAACTTCTTCTGCTGGCGACAGCACTCCTCGCTGCCCCTGCGAACGCCGCCCCGGACAATCCTCCGGTCCCCCTGCCGAAACCGCCTCAGGCCGATCGAGCGCCCGCCGCAGAGCTTCCCGTGCCCGCTGAAAAGCCGAAGGAAGGCCAAGAGCCGGCGGCACCGGAACCGGAGAAGAAAGAGGAGCCGGCAGCGCCGGCCGAGCCACCCGCCCCTCCCCCGCCGCCAC
>UEGQ01000010.1 GCA_900466005.1 Hyphomicrobiales bacterium | reverse complement strand
CCCCGGACCTGCGGTCCGACCCTCCCCCTCAAGGGGAGGATGAACCCCGCGCGTCGCTCTCCTCGCGCTCGAAGATCCGCCGTGCACGGGATGCCGGCCACGGGTCGATCTCCCCCTCGGTGGGGGAGAGGAAGAAGCGGATGTGCAGCTTCCGTCATGCCGGACCTGATCCGGCATCCAGTCGGCGAGCGCCGGCGAGCCGATAGGACTCACCTCCATGCAGACGAAGAGGTCTCCCCGCGCGATGGACATCGCGCGGCTGCATGCCGGGTCGAGCCCGGCATGACGGAGGTTGGGGCACAGCCTCCTCAGTGCTCGCCCTCGCAGAGGCCGTGGTCGGAAAGGGCGCGGATGACGTGGCAATCCTCGACGCTGTGGCCGTTGCAGCAGGCGGCGATGCGGGAGAGTTCCGTTTCGAGCTTGCGCAGCCGCGCGATCTTCTCGCGCACCTCGGCGAGCTGTTCGCGGGCGATCTCGTCGGCGCGCTCGCAGGGCCGTTCCGGATGGCCGCTCAGCGCCAGAAGCTCGCGAATCGCCTCGATCGGAAAGCCGAGGTCGCGTGCGTGGCGAATGAAGGCGAGGCGCTCGAGGTCGCGTTTCTCGTAGCGCCGCTGGTTGCCGAGGGTACGGTCTGCGGCTGAAATCAGCCCCATCTGTTCGTAGTAGCGGATCGTCGGGACCTTCACCCCGGTCCGCTTCGCCATGTCGCCGATCGACAGCATTTTTTTCGCCCGACCCTCTTGAACCTCTAGTCGCTAGAGAGACTAGGTAGGGTCAAGCCTTGCAGGATCAAGAGGGAAGGAAGAGCCATGAGTGCCAGCTGCGGCCACAGCCACGGAACCTTCGCGGGCGTCTCCGCCGAATACAAGCGCCGGCTCTGGGCGGTAATCGCCATCAATGCCGGCATGTTCGCGGTGGAGATGACGGCAGGCCAGCTCGCACGCTCGCAGGCGCTGCAGGCCGACGCGCTCGATTTCTTCGCCGATGCCGTCACCTACGGCATCTCGCTCGCCGTCATCGGCGCGCCGCTCGGCGTGCGCAGCCTTGCGGCCGCCGGCAAGGGCGCGAGCCTCTTCCTGATGGGCCTCTTCGTCTTCGCCAGCACCATCTGGCGGGTCTTCTACGACGGCATGCCGGAAGCGCCGGTGATGGGCGCGATCGGCTTCCTGGCGCTCGCCGCCAACGTCACGAGCGTGCTGCTCCTGGTGCGCTACAAGGACGGCGACGCCAATGTCCGCTCCGTCTGGCTCTGCTCGCGCAACGATGCGATCGGCAACGTCATCGTGATGATCGCCGCCCTCGGCGTCTGGGGCACCGCGACCGCCTGGCCGGACCTCGCCGTCGCCGCCGTGATGGCGGGCCTCTTCCTCAATTCGTCGGTGCAGATCCTGCGGCAATCCTGGCAGGAATGGCGCCGCGGCGGGGCGGCGGGCCTGGCGGAGGTGGTCGACCAGAGTTGCTGCGGCGGCGGCGGCGCCTGCAGCACGGGCCACGATCGCGCCGCCTCGGGGCATGAAGACCATGCCCGCGACCACCGCCACGATCATGTGCATTGATCGGAAAGAAAGCGCCCTTCGGCCTCAGTCTTCCATGTCCTCGACGGGGCCGAATTCGCGGTAGAGCGCCTCGATCTGCTCGAGCTGCGAGCGTTCGGCCTCGCTGCCGTCGACGGGCGAGGCGGCGAGGGTCGTTGCAGAGCCCGAACGGCGGGCGCCGTCCATGCTCCAGAGTGCGGTGGCGAGCGAGGCGGAGACGAGCGTGCTGCTGAAGGCGGGCCCGCCGGCGCGGCGCGGATTTGCGGCTGCCGTCGTCTCGGCGGCGAGCTCCTCCGTCTCGGCGACGGTGCGCACATACCGGTTCTGATAGGAGTAGCCGCCGAGGCCGCTTTCGATCCGCATTTCACGCTCTCTTCTTCAATCGTTAACCTTTCGTTAACTTTTGAAGCTTGCGCGAAGCTTGCGTCGGGCCGCACAGCGCCATTGCCAGCCGGGGGCAAATCAGCTAGCGGCGCCGCCCGCGAAGCGGTCTATGGAACGCGCGGTGAGGCGCTGGTTGTTGCGATACCTGGCGTCCTCGGTGAAAAACACCGGTTCGCCGATATCCCAGCCGCTGCAGCTGAAGTCCGACTGGCGGGCGAAGAAGGCGACGAAATCCGCCTCCTCCCGCCACGCGGCGATCACGTCCCCGGTGGCGCCGCCGCCGTCGAAGATATCGCAGAGGACGACGCCGTCGCCCCTTCGAATCAGCCCCTGGCCGCAGAAGTCGCGATGAAACTCGGCGATCAGCCCCTCCCCGTCATTGATCGACATCAACCGGCGCCAGAAGGCTTTCGCACGCGCCTCGCCGAAGGGTTCGCGCGACAGCCGGTCGCGCAACTCGGCCGCGCGCCGCGCCATCTCCTCCTCGGTGGCGTCGATCAGCGGATAGGGCGACTGCCACACCCCCTTCGGCCGGCGGACCGACCGGACCGCGGCGACGAGCACGACGACGACCACGCCGAGCGCCAGAAGTGGAATGATCGTCGACATGCCCGGTCCCTTCCCTCGGCTGCCCTTCCTTCCATCATGCCAGATCGGCAGCGCGGTTGGGAGGGGAAGACGCTCACCCCTCCTCGATCCCGCCAGCGAGTTCGGCGAGTCGCGCGACGGTGTTGATGTTGCGCGAGGTGCCGGTCTTCAGTGCCGGAAGCTTGATCTTCGAGCGGCCGGAGCCGATCGGGTAGTGCACGTAGATTTCCCGGCCGCGCACCACCGCCTCCTCGCCGTCGGGGGCGAGGAAACCGTGCAGGGCGTCGTCGCCGGGCGGTTCGCCGAAGAAGCTGACGAGCACGCGCTCCGGCGCCATCGCCGCGAAGGGATTGTTGTCGAGGACGGCGTTGAGCTCCGCCGGCGTGCGGAGGAAGACGCCGGGGGCCTTGCCGAGACGGTCGCCGAGCGCCCGGTCGAGCCGCGCGGCGATCTCCGCCGGATCGCCGCCGTCGCGGAAAATCAGGTTGCCGGACTGGATATAGGTGGAGACCTCGGCGAAGCCGAGGCCTTCGGCAAGCGCCTTCAGCTCCGCCATCGGCAGTTTCCCGGTGCCGCCGACATTGACGGCGCGGATCAGGGCGACATAGGCGGGCATGGGCGCCTCCCTATTCCGCCGGCCCGGAGGCGGGCGTCACGGTGAATTTCAGGCCGAGCGCCCTGGCGACGCCGAGAATGGTGGAGAATTTGGGATCGCCGCGCTCGCTCAGCGCCTTGTAGAGCGCTTCCCTCGTCACCCCCGCCTCGCGGGCGACACGCGTCATGCCCTTGGCCTTGGCGATGACTCCGAGCGCATTGGCGATATAGGCCGCATCGCCGCTTTCGAACGCATCCGTCAGCAGCGCCGCCTGGGCCTCGGCATCGGCAAAGAATTCCGACGCATCGAAGAGAATGGTTTCCGTCGCCATGTCACACGTCCTTTGCCAGATCCATTGCGCGGCGGATGTCTTTCTCCTGGCTCGCCTTGTCGCCGCCGCACAGCAGGGTGACGATCGCCTCGCCGCGTTTCACGAAATAGAGTCGATAGCCGGGGCCGTAATCGATCCGCACCTCGCCGATACCGCCGAAATACTTCACGTCGCCCATCAGGCCGGACTGAATCCGCACCAGACGGATCGCGATACGTGTCTGGGCCTGCCGGTCCTTCAGCTTTGCGAAGCCAACCGGCGAAATCGGGATGCTGCCGGATCTCGATCATGCGTGAACTGTAGTTCACAAAGTGACTGTCGTCAATCTCTCTGTGAACTACAGATTACAAATCGAATCCCCTCACATTTTCCTCGCCACCTTCACCGCAAAGGCATATTCGAAGGCGATTTCCTCGAGCCGCTGGAAGCGGCCGGACTTGCCGCCGTGGCCGGCGGCCATGTTGGTCTTGAGCAGATAGGGGCCGGCCGCCGGCGCCCTCTCGCGCAGCTTCGCCACCCACTTGGTCGGCTCCCAGTAGGTCACGCGCGGGTCGGTGAGGCCGGAGAGCGCGAGGATCGGCGGATAGGGCCTGTTCCCGACATTGTCGTAGGGGCTGTAGGCGGCGATCCAGCGATATTCCTCTTCCGACTCGATCGGGTTGCCCCATTCCGGCCATTCCGGGGGCGTGAGCGGCAGGGTGTCGTCCAGCATAGTGTTCAGGACATCGACGAAGGGTACGGCGGCGATGATGCCGGCGAACTTTTCCGGCGCCATGTTGGCGACCGCCCCCATCAGCATGCCGCCGGCCGATCCGCCCTCGGCGATGATCTTGTCGTAAGCGGTGAAGCGCTCCTTCACCAGATGGTCGGCGGCGGCGATGAAGTCCTTGAAGGTATTGACCTTCTTTTCCATCTTGCCGTCCTCGTACCAGGAAAAGCCCTTGTCCTTGCCGCCGCGGATATGGGCGATGGCATAGACGAAGCCGCGGTCGGCGAGCGACAGGCAATTGGTGTTGAAGCCGGCGGGAATGGTGATGCCGTAGGCGCCGTAGCCGTAGAGCAGGCAGGGTGCGGTGCCGTCGAGTTTCGTGTCCTTGCGGTAGAGCAGCGTCACCGGCACCTTCTCGCCGTCATGGGCAGGGGCGAAGACGCGCCGCGTCACGTAGTCGTCCGGGTTGTGGCCGGAGGGCACTTCCTGGGTCTTCAAAAGCGTGCGCTCGCGCGTCGCCATGTTGTAGTCGAAGAGCTGGGAGGGTGTCGTCATCGAGGAATAGGAAAAGCGGATGACGTCGGTGTCGTATTCGGCGGCACCCGAGAGCCCGAGCGAATACGCCTCCTCGGCGAAGGCGATCGCGTGCTCCTCGCCGGTCTTCCGGTCGCGGATCATGATTTCCGGCAGGCCGTCGCGGCGCTGCAGCCAGACGAGGTGGCGGGCGAAGGCCATGTGGGAGAGGATCAGCAGGCCGGGCGTATGCGGCACCACTTCCTTCCAGTTCTCCTTGAAGGGCGCGCCAACCGGCGCCTCCATGATCTTGAAATCCTTGGCACCGCCGTCGTTGGTCAGGATGTAGAAGACATCGCCGCCCTCGGCGAGCGAATATTCGACCCCCTCCTCGCGCGCGGCGACCAGCAGCGGCTCGGCCGTCAGGTCCTTCGTCGAGAGAATGCGGTATTCGCTCGTCTCGTGGTCGTGGATGTCGATGTAGATGAAGTCGTCGAGCAGCGAGCCGCCGACGCCCATGAAGAAGCCGTGGTCCGTCTCCTCGTAGACCAGGCGGTCGGAAGACTGCGGCTCACCGACGATGTGGTGGAAGACCTTGGAGGGACGGTGATTGTCGTCCTGCAGCGTGTAGAAAAAGCTCTTGCCGTCCGGCGCCCAGGCGCCGCCGCCGCCGGTGTTCTCGATCACGTCGGGAAGATCCTCGCCGGTTGCAAGATCGCGCACCCTGAGCGTGAAGTATTCCGAGCCCTTGTCGTCATAGCCCCAGAGGCCGAAGGCGTGGTCGCTCGTGTGGTCGAGGCCGGCGAGGCGGAAATAGTCCTTGCCCTTGGCTTCCTTGTCGCCGTCGAGCAGCAGTTTCCGGCTCGCCTCGTCCTTGTGGTCGCCGTCGCGCGGGATGCGGAAATAGCGCGGCTGCTCGCCGCCGGTGACGAAGGCCGTGCCGTAGGCGAAGGGGCCGTCCTTCACCGGCACGGAGGAATCGTCCTCCTTGATGCGGCCCTTCATCTCGGCGAAGAGCTTTTCCTGCAGCGCCTTCGTGTCGGCCATGGCGGCGTCCATATAGGCGTTCTCGGCCTCGAGATGCCGGCGCAGCTCCGCGTCCAGCAGCGAGGGGTCCTTGAACATCGCCTGCCAGTTTTCCGCCCGCATCCAGGCATAGTCGTCGGTGCGGGTGATGCCGTGGCGGGTGTCGGAAACGGGCTTCTTCTCGGCGGCGGGCGGCGTGGGCAGGTTCGGGAATACGGACAAGGGCGAAGCCTCTCTTGAGGTGGGAAAATTGCTTCTGGGACAGATAGAGACCGGGCGCCGGCCTATCAAGGCGGAATCGGCGGGAAGGCGACGCGGAGGATGGAGCGACTGGCCCTCTCGCTTGTTCATGGATCCTCGGGTCAAGCCCGAGGACGACCCGAGGACGGGCAGTGCCGGGTCTCGCATGGCCAGGTGCCCGGCGCTGGATTATGTCTGTTGGAGACGACGGAGCGGGCACGTCGCCTCCTCCGCACGCGGTCATCCTCGGGCTTGACCCGGGGATCCGCACGACGAACGCGGAAGGTGGCGCGCAGCGCCGGATGAGGGGGCTGAACATCGGGACAAGTAGCTTCCCCACATTGCCTCGCACTCGCTCGGCACTTCTCCCGCCGGGGAGAAGGGACTTCCGGACGCGACAGCAGCACGGAGGCGGCATCGGCTCGTGGGATGGCTCGGGGCAGGCGGTATCCTTGGCGCTGCCCCTCATCCGCCTGCCGGCACCTTCTCCCCGCATGCGGGGAGAAGGGACGCACGGCTCCGCCTCGGCTGTCCCCTCTCCCCGTCCTACGGGGAGAGGGTCAGGGTGAGGGGCAATCAGGAAGGGCGCATGACGACAACTACCCCCGCGGCGCGGCGATCGCCGCGCCCGTATCATAGTCGGCGGCAGAATGCGGCCTTGCGGCCGCGCCCGCTCACTCGCTGTCGAACTTGACGGCCTTCAGCTTGTCGATGCCGAGGACCTGCAGGGCGAGCTTCTCATAGAAGGGCTCGGAGCGGCCGCTCTTGATCTTGTGCAGGAAGTACTTCTCGAAGCCGATCTTGGCGGCGTGCACCCACTTGCCCTGCGACGACCAGTTGACGTTGCGCGGCGGGATCTGCGGCTGCGCCACGAAGGCGATGCCCCCGTCGCCGAAGTCGGCGAGGCAGACGGCATTCCACGTGCCTTCGGCGTTCGGCGTCTCGCCGCGGACGAGCCGGGCAATGTTGGTCGCGGTCGCCGTCACCATGCTCTCGATCATGAAGCCGGTCTTCGGCACGCCGACCGGAACCGGGGTCTTGCCCATCGGCGGGATGGCGACACAAACGCCGACCGAGAAGACGTTCTGGAACTTCTGGTTCTGCTGGTGCCGGTCGACGAGGATGAATCCGCGCGGATTGGTCAGCCCCTCGATATCGCGCACCGCTTCCACGCCGCGGAAAGCGGGCAGCATCATCGTATAGGCCGAAGGCACCTCGTGGGTGGTCTTCACCGAGCCGTCCTCGTTGAGCTCGTCGGCAATCACCTTGCCATCCTCGAACTTCTGCACCTTGGCGTTGGTGATCCACTTGATGTGCTTGGCGCGCAGCGCGCTTTCGAGCAGGCCCTTGGTATCGCCGACGCCGTCGAGGCCGAGATGGCCGATATAGGGCTCGGAGGTGACGAAGGTCATCGGCACCTTGTCGCGCACCTTGGCATCGCGCAGCGCCTTCTCCAGGATGAAGGCGAATTCATAGGCCGGGCCGAAGCAGGAGGCGCCCTGCACGGCGCCGATCACCACCGGTCCCGGTTTGGCGACCAGCTTGTCGAAGGCCTCCTTCGCGGCAAGGGCGTGGTCGATGTGGCAGACCGACTGGGTATGGGCCTCGGGGCCGAAGCCCTCGATCTCGTCGAAGGCGAGCTCCGGACCGGTCGCGATCACCAGGTAATCGTAGTCGACGGAGGTGCCGTCGGTGAGCTCGACGCGGTTTTCGCCCGGATGCAGGCGCTTGGCGCCCTGCGGGTAGAGCGCGATATCGCGACGCTTGCAGGCCGGCGCCAGATCGACCTCGATCGTCTCGCGCTCGCGCCAGCCGACGGCGACCCACGGGTTGGACGGTACGAAGGAATAGACCGACCCCTTGTTGATGACGCTGACGCGATCCTCGCGTGACAGCACGTCCCTCAACTCGTAGGCCATGATGGTGCCACCGAGGCCGGCACCGAGAACAACGACATGAGCCATAAAGAACCTCCCGCTTCGTCAGGCATATATCTATTTGTCACCATATATACGAAGCTTCGTAGATTTGATTTGATTTCTGTCAATTGTCAACAAAAAAACGGGAAAGGGTCAGCCGGGCAGCTTCGGATGCACGTTGTGTTCGGGAACCAGCTCGTCGAGGATGGCCATGCCGATGAGCGACAAAGGCAGTGCCAGCACCGCCCCGACGGCACCCCACATCCAGGTCCAGAAGACGATGGCGACGAAGACGACGAAGGGGTTGATCTCCAGCCGGCGCCCCATGACCGCGGGCGTCAGGAAGTTCTCGATGAGCCCGTGAACCACGAAGAAGACCATGGCGGGGGCAAGGCCGACGAGCACGCTGTCGTGCGTGACGAGGCCGCCGACCGCGACGGAGAACGTCGTCACCGTGATGCCGAGGAAAGGCACGTAGCTCGAAATGAAGGCGAGCAGGCCCCAGAGCAGCGGCATCTGCAGCCCGCCGAGAAGAGCGATCACCGTCATCGCGCCCCCGACCAGGCCGTAGAGCAGCGTGGCGGCGGCGAAATAGCTGCCGAGCGAGGCCTCGATCGCGTTCAGGACGTGGATTGCCGCGAGCCGGCGGCGGCGGTCGCGAAAGGCGATGATGAGGCCACGGCGCAGCGAATGCCGGCTGCCGAGGAAGAGCGCGAGCGCGACAAAGAAGATGAGCCCCTGCAGCAGCGCCGGGGTGACGCCGGCGGCGATCGCCGTCAGGATCGCGCCGGTGTTCTGCAGCACCGCTTCCGCCGAAACCGGACCGCCGCGCAGGCTTGCCTCGGAGATGTGCAGCCACTTGACCCGCTCGATGTAGGGAAGCACCCGTTCGACTGCCGATTCGATCACCCGCGGTGCCTCCTCGGCGAAATGGCCGAGCGGCCGCACCAGTGCATTGGCGCCGACAAAGAGTACCGTCACGACGATGGTGGCGAGGATCAGGCCCGCCAGCATCGGCGGAATGCCGAGGCGCCCGAGCCGGTCGGCGGCGGCGCCAAGGATCAGGCCGACGACGACGGCAAGCGTGACCGGCATCAGGACGGCCGCGGCGAGATAGATGCCGCCGGTGGTAAGGATGGCGAAGATGCCGATGACGGCCCAGCTCTCCGCGAGGTCGAGCGCGGAGCGGCGCGGGCCCCGACCCCGTCCCTTTCGCCGCGGCGGCTGCAGCGCCACCGCTTTCGGCAGATGCCGGATATCCGGCCGGTCGTTCATCGCGCGCTCCCCTCGAACCGGCCCCCGGAGCCGATCGGCCCCGAAACCTCGTCAGGGAACGCGCGAATGCAAAGGGGGTTCCATGCCGGGAAGAGCGCTCCCTCCGGCGATGGACCCTGCTCTCAGAGCTTCAGTTCCATCATCGCCAGATCGAGCCAGCGGCCGAACTTGGTGCCGACCTCCTCGTGGATGCCGACGAGGCGGAAGCCGAGGCTCTCGTGGAGCCGGATGGAGGCGGTGTTGCCGGCTTCGATTGCGGCAATCATCACATGCACCCTGCCCTCGCGCGCCCGCCCGATCAGCGCCTCCATCAGCGCCCTGCCGATGCCGGCGCCGCGGGCGTCCTTGTGGACATAGACGGAATGTTCGACCGTGTGGCGATAACCGTCGAAGGCCCGCCAGTCACCATAGGATGCGTAACCCGCGACCTTGCCGTCCATCTCGGCGACGAGCACCGGGAACCCCTTGGCGCGGCGCATCTCCAGCCAGGCGCGGCGGTTCTCGACATCGATCAGCTGGTCGTTCCAGATCGCCGTCGTGTGCTCCACGGCGTCGTTGTAGATGTCACGGATCGCCGCAAGGTCGGCCTCCGTCGCGTCGCGGATCAGGATCGGTTGCTTCATGGCGAATTGTCCACTATAGTAAACACATGTCGAACATATCAGACGATCTGGATCGCTGTCTAGGGGAGAGAATTCGCGTCGAGCGGCTTTCGCGCGGCTGGTCGCTCTCCGATCTCGCCGAGCGTGCCGGTGTCTCCCGGGCAATGATCCACAAGGTGGAGCGCGGCGAGAGCAGCCCGACTGCCGCACTCCTCGGCAGGCTCGCCGGCGCTCTGTCGCTCAGCGTCTCGACGCTGGTCGCCCGGGCGGAAGCCAGTGGCAGGCGGCTCCTTCGCAGCGACGAACAGCCGGTCTGGACCGACCCGGCGACCGGCTATCGCCGCCGTCATGTCTCGCCGGTCGTCGACATGCCGCTCGAGATCGTCGAGGTCGAGCTGCCGCCGGGCGCCGAGGTGCCCTATGGCGCCGCCGCCTTCACCTTCCTGCGTCAGCTTGTCTGGGTGCTCGCGGGCGCGCTCACCTTCGTGGAGGGAGAGACGGTGCATCGGCTTCGCCAAGGCGACTGCCTGGCGCTCGGGCCACCGGCCGACTGCACCTTCCGCAACGAAACCGACAGGCCTTGCCGCTATGCGGTGGTGCTGACCAAAGTCGGCTGAGGCAGCGTCCCGGGAAGGGCTCCGCTCAGAGGCTGAAGGCGGTGACGACCGCCGTGTAGTGGACGGCGGCGGCGGTGACGACGAAGCCGTGCCAGATGGCGTTCTGGAAGCGCAGCCGTTCCCAGACGTGGAAGATCACGCCGGCCGAATAGATGCAGCCGCCGACGATGATGAGAAGCAGGGTGATGCTCGGCAAGGTCTGCGAAATCGGGCCGAGCGCCAGCGCGCCGCTCCAGCCCATGGCGAGATAGAGAAGGATCGCCAGCCGGTCGTAGCGGCCGGGATAGCGGCATTTGAGCGTGATGCCGACAAAGGCGGTCAGCCAGATGCCGATCAGAAGGGCGAAGATCGTCCAGTCATGCGCGCCCTTGACCAGGAAGGGCGTGTAGGTGGCGGCGATCAGCACGAAGATCGCCGAGTGGTCGAAACGCCGGAGAATCCACTTGGTGCGCGAATGCGGCCACATGTTGTAGGTGAACGAAACGGCAAGCGCGATGACGAGGCCGAGGCCATAGATCCAGGCGGCGGCCATCTCGGCATAGCTCGTCCAAACGGTCGCATAGAAGATCAGAGCCGTCGCCCCGACGAGCGCGAACACCACGCCGACACCGTGGACGATGCCATCGGCCACCAGTTCGTGGAAATCGTAAGGTCGCCCGAAATGGAACGGTTCGGTCATCGGATCGGCTTGTCCCCTGAGGTCTTCGTCCGGCGGTCTTCTCCCGTCGGGATAGACGCCATCATGGGCGAATTTGAGACGTCCGGCAAGCGGTCGGCGGCGCTTGCACGGCCCGCCGCTTCGGCCTACAAATCCGCTGGCGTCGCGATCGCCTGCGTGGGCGATGAGATCGGCGCCCTATCCGAGGAAGGAAGCCATGCGGTTCACGGTTCTCGCCACCTTCGCCGCGCTCGTCGCTTATGCCTGGTTCATGATCAAGGTCGCCCGCGCCCGAAGGCAGTTCGGCATCGAGGCGCCGCGGGTCACCGGAGACGAGGCCTTCGAGCGCATCTTCCGCGTCCAGCAGAACACAATGGAGCAGCTCGTGCTGTTCCTGCCGGCGCTCTGGCTCTTCGGCGCCTATGTTTCCGATCCGGTCGCCGGCATTCTCGGCCTCTGCTGGACGGGTGCGCGGGTGCTCTACGCCACCGAATACTACGCCGACGCCAGACGTCGCGGGCCGGGCGCGGCCCTCACCATCCTGATCGCACTGGTGCTGCTCGTCGGCGGCACGGCCGGCGCGCTGCTCCACTGAAACGAGCAGGCCCTTCCCCGATGAAAAAGCCGGCGGGATCGCGGAGACATGATCGTCGTCCCCGAATCCCACCGGCCGGCCCGTCCGGGAGAGGCATTCGCAACCGGCGTCAGCCGGGCACGCAGTCCTTGCAGAAGGGCGTGTGCGGCACGGCGTCGAGCCGTTCCTCGGAGATCGGCTGGCCGCAGGTGACGCAGATGCCGAAGCTGCCCTGTTCGATGCGCTTCAGCGCCGCGTCGATCGCCTTCAGCTCGGTCTCGCCGACCTGGCCGAATTCCTCGAGCACCTCGTCATTCTCGGCCTGGGTCGCCTGGTCCTCGAAATCCGGGCTCTTCTGCTCGCTCAAATCGGCATCGATCTTGTTGAGCCGCGCGAGGATTTCGAGATGGCGCTGGCGCAGGATGTTTTCGTATTTCTTTGTGTCCATTCCGGGCGTCTCCTTGTCTTTTGTTCCGCCTCAGCGGTCGACGAGCACCGAGCACTTGGAGTGGCGGACGACCCGGTCCGCCGTCGCGCCGATCAGGTAGTTGGAGAAGTCCGGCACATGCGAGGCGATGATGATCAGCTCGGCCTTGTGCTCGCTCGCTGCAGCCAGGATCTCGCGGGCGGCGGCACCGCTGCGGATCTCGACGCGGGCGGCGATCCCGGTCTTTTCCTTGAGCTCGACGAGCTTGGCCTTGCTGTCCTTGATGGCGTTTTCGATGACGTCCACCGGAAGATCGATCGCGAGATAGCCGGGCATGTCCTCGACCACCGTCATGAGCACGATTTCGCCGCCGGTGTCGAGCAGGGAGGCCGCCTTGCGCAGGATCTTCTCGCCCTTGTCGAGCGCAGCGCAGTCTACCGGTACGATGATCTTCTTGTACATCAGCTCTCTCCTTGTCGCGGCAGGACGACCCCTGCCTTTCCAGCCCTTTTGACGCTACAATCCTGCGGCCGGCCTCCTCCCGCATTGATCAAGATCAAGTTTTGAACGGCAGGGCGTCACTGCCTGTCGAACACTCTCGCTCCTTCTTCGTGAACGATAGGGCGCCCGCCCGTCGGCGGCAAGGGGAGTGGGAGGTTGCGTTCATGCCGGCCGTCGCATCCTGCCGGTTGCCACCTCACCCGCGTTTAGTATAGTCCCTCGCAAGACGATGTCCCGACGCACGACGCGGCCCGGGTTCCAGCAGAACGGGAAACTGTACGATGGCCGAACCACAGGCAAATGGGCATAGCGCCCACTGGAAAGGCGTCGCGCCTGCCGACGACGACGAGGATATCATCCCGCGCGACATCCGCTTCGGTATCCTCGAAAACCCGACCCGCCAGTGGCTGGACGGCGATTTCCACAAGACGGCCCTCATCGACGGGCTTTCGATCTTCCTGCCGGAAGGCGAGCGCTATTTCATCCGGGCGCTGAAATACTACGCGCCGCGGCTCGGTGATCGCCAGCTCGCCGACGAGATCAACGGCTATGCGGTGCAGGAGGCTTTCCACACCCGCGAGCATGAGGAATACAACGCGGCCCTCGGCAAGCTCGGCTATGATGTCGAGGCGATGGAAGAACCGGTGCGCAAGACGCTGCGCAGCGACAAGATCCCGATCTTCCGGCTGGCCGTCACCTGCGCCATCGAGCACCTGACGGCGACGCTCTCGACCGTCACGCTGCGCAATCCGCAGTTCCTCGAGAACGCCGCGCCGGCCTATCGGCGCCTGTGGATGTGGCACGCGCTGGAGGAACTGGAGCACAAGGCCGTCGCGCTCGACGTCTTCAAGGCCGCGACGCCGAAATATTCCGGCTTCAAGCGCTACATGCTGCGCACCATGGCGTTCAACGCAGTGGCCTGGACGTTTCTGGTGATCACGCTGCGCAATCTGACGCTCTTTGCCAAGGCCGATGGCATCAAGACCGGCCCGCGCTTCTGGGCGCGCCTTTTCTGGGTGCTGTTCTTCGCGCCGGGTTACTGGCGCAAGTGCGCGCCGCTGGTGCTGAAATACTACCTGCCGGGCTTCAGCCCGCTGAACAAGGACGACCACGACCTGATCCGCAAGGGGCGGGACTGGCTCTACCGCGAGTTCACCGCACTCGAGGCCGCGTCCGCGCCGGCCGTCCCCGCCGCGAAGTGAAAGTGTAGCGATGAGCAGCCGTCTCTTTTCCAGCGTCCTCGACATCGCCACGCCCGGCCGCTTCCCGCGCGCCCAGAAATGGATCTGGCGCCGCGTCTACAATCTGCTCTCGCTGTTCTGGAAGGACGGCGACTGGCGCTTCATGAACTACGGTTATGTCGGCGACGGCGCGGCTTTCCCGCTGCGGCCCGAGGACGAGAAGGAGCGCGCCTTCATCGGGCTCTACCAACAGGCGCTGGAAGGCCTGCCCGTCGAGGGCGCGAGCGTGCTCGAGGTGGGTTCCGGCAGGGGCGGCGGAGCACGCTATGTCGCCCGCTATTTCGCCCCCGCCGCCGTCACCGGGCTTGACTATTCGCCCGAGACCGTCCGCCGTGCCCGGAGCCTCAACGCCGACACGCCGACGCTCACCTTCGAGCAGGGCGACGCCGAGAAGATGCCCTTTACCGACGCCTCGTTCGACATCGTCGTCAACATCGAATCCTCCCATTGCTACGGGGACGTGGAAGCCTTCGCCCGCGAGGTCGCCCGCGTGCTGAAACCCGGCGGCTGGTTCACCTTCGCCGACATGCGCCCGAAGAGCCAGCTTTCCACCCTCGACGCACAGCTTGCGGCCCCCGGCCTGGAATGCGTCGCAAGCCGCAACATCTCGGCGAACGTCGTCGCTGCGCTGGATGCGGCGGAGGCCCGCAAGCGCGAGCGCATCGGGCGGGCCTGGTTCCTGAAGCAGTTCATGGCCGAGTTTTCCGGCGCGAAGGGCTCGATGCTCTACAAGGGCCTGAAGAGCGGCAGCGTCGTCTACGTGGCGCGGCGGTATCGCAAGGCGCCGTAAGACGGGAGAGCCCATGCCCATCATCCGACAGGAAGACGCGCCGCTCGAGGAAGCCACCGGCAGCGGCATCAACGCCGAACTCGGCTCCTACCGGGCGCTGCTGCTTTCGGATGCCGGCGGGCTCACCCAGTTCGGCGCCTTCCTCGAAACGCTGCCGCCGGGGTCCTTCTCCTCCCACAAGCACTGGCACGAGCAGGAGGACGAGTTCATCTTCGTGATCGCCGGCACGGTGACGCTCAACGAGGGCGACAGCCTGACCGAGATGCGTCCGGGGGATGCCGCGACCTTCAAGGCGGGCGTGGCAGTCGGCCACCGGCTGGAGAACCGGTCGGAAGAGCCCGCGACCTATCTCGTCGTCGGCACCCGCTCGCCGGACGAGGTGGTGCACTACACGGACAAGGACCTGCACCTCACCAAGGTGAACTTCGAGAAGCGCCTGACGACGAAGGCCGGAGAACCGGTCGCGCGGTGACGGGGGCCGACGGTGCCGAAACCCTTCGGCTCAGGCGGCCGCGTCGATCTCGAACTCGATGTGCAGCCGGTCGTAGGGGAATTCGACGCCGCCAGTCTCCGCCTTGTCGATCACGCCGCTTTTCAGAAGGGCGTCGACATCGCTGTACACGCCCTTGAAGTCCCTGCCCACCCGGCGGGCGATCTCTCGTATGCTGAGCGGGCCTTGACCTGCCATCGCACGGACGATCTCCAGCCGCTTCGGCGCGAGCACGCGATGCATCAGCTCCCACGACGGAAAGGACAGGGTCGCAACGCCCTCTTCGGGGTGCTCGTCCGGCCGCATGCGAAGGGCGGCACGCACCTCTGACATCACCTCGTCAAGGCTCTCGATCTTCACCCTCAGGGTTGTCATCCAGCCATCCTTTCACATCCGCTCTAAAATCTGCAATCAGGGCATCCATCGACGTGAAGACGTAGGGTGTCTCCTCTGCGTCGAAATGACGGTGATCGCCTTTGCCTGCCTCGTTGTCGTAGCGCAGCACGCATTGCCCTTCCACGATCAGCGCCAGGCTGTACTTGAACGAATGTCGGCTGCCCCTGACCGCGGACGGCACCCGCCAGATCAGCATCTCGATGAAGACGCCATCACGGAGAAAGTACCGCGCCCGGCGAACCAACTCGGCCTTCGCCATGCCCCGCCCCATGACCCCTGATGTAATATACCCCATCACTCGCGACGATGAAAGACCGCCATTGACAATCGATTGAAATCGGCGCATCTCTCGCGACATGATCAACGCACGCGTACTCATCACCTGCACGTATTTTTGGGCCTACCGGTAAAGGGCGGCCCGACAGATCATCATGTCAACAGGCCGCCGTCAGGCGGCCTTGTTGTTTTCGAAGACAGCTTCCCCTGACGGCACCGAGCGAAAGAGGGAAGCGACAATGACCGAAGACACCGACATCACCCTGCCCCGGCCGCCGGTCGTGGTGATCCGCCACGCGCGAGCGTCCGACCTGCCGGAACTCAACGAGATGATCGCCGCACTCGCGGCCCATCACGGCGACGCCTCGGCGATGACTCCCGACAAGCTCGAACGCGACCTCTTCGGCCCGGTGCCGTGGATCACCGCGCTCGTCGCCGACGGCGGCGAGAGCCTGATCGGCTACGCCATCCTCGTGCCGCTCTACAAGGCCCAGGAAGGCAAACGCGGCATGGACCTCCACCATCTCTACGTCCGCGACGGCCAGCGCGGAAACGGCATCGGCCACCATCTCGTCAAGCGTGCCCGCGAGGTTGCCCGCAGCGCCGGTTGCGACTACCTTTCGGTGAGTGCCGCCACCGGCAATTTCGCCGCCCACCGCTTCTACGAGCATCTCGACTTCGTGCCGCGTCCCGTGACCGGCATGCGCTACCTGCAGGCTCTCGCCTGAACGAAAACAAGAGACGGAGACGGTTCATGACCCGCATCGCCATTGCCCTTGCCGAAGACTTCGCCGACTGGGAATGCGCCCTGCTGATGGCGGCGGCCCGCGCCTATATGGGCGTCGAGGTACTGACCGCCTCGCCCGACGGCCGACCGGTCACCTCGATGGGCGGATTGAAGGTGACACCCGACCTCTCCTTCGCCGATCTCGATCCGGCGCGCTTCGACGCGCTCGTGCTGCCGGGCGGCCTTTCCTGGGAAAAGGGGACGGCACCGGACTTCTCGCCCCTCGTCCGCGCCTTCCATGACGCCGGCAAGGTCGTCGGCGGCATCTGCGCGGCAGCGAGCGCCGTCGCCGCCTCCGGCATCCTCGACGGCGTCGCCCATACCGGCAATTCGCTCGCCTCCCACCAGAAATACCCCGGCTATCACGGCGCCGAACATTATGTGGACCGGCCGCAGGCGGTCTCGGACGGCAAGGTGGTGACGGCGCCCGGCAATTCGCCGATCACCTTTACCGCCGAGGTTCTGAAGGCGCTGGGCCTCTGGGGGCCGGAAGCCGAGGCGGAAATCGGGATCTTTTCGGCGGAGCACCGCTGAGCGCGGCCGTCAGTTCGTGCGCAGCATCCGCAGTGCCCAGCGAATCTCGCGGCTGTTCAGGTTGAAGGCATTGCCGGGAACGGGACCACGCCCGGCCTTCTCGTCCGCGGCCGCCTCGAAGGCGGCGCGATGGCGGACAAACCATCTCATGCAGTCCTGCGCGGTCGGCGCGGCATTCCGCGTCAAGGCGCGAAAGGCGAGCCGGTGGACGAAGCAGCGGCTGCCGGAGGCCGGATGCGAAAAGACCAGCGCATCGAGATCGATGCGCCAGTCGTAATTGAGAGCGCCGGCCATCGCGGCCTCAGGCTTCCATGCGCTGGCGGAAATAGCCGGAAAGGCCACCGAGCAGCGCCCAGAAGACGAGGCTCGTCAGGGTCGCGACGACCACGAAGCGGCGCGACAGCGCCTCCGGGGCGAGTGCCGCCTCGCCTTCCGGCGCGACCGGTGCGCCGACCACGTGCGGCAGCGCGATCAGCACCAGTGCCACGGCCGCCGCCCAGGGCGTGCGCTTGAAGTAGAGGAGCGCGATGCCGGCCGCGGTCGCGACCGCCGTCGCGATCCACCAGACCTGTCGCTCGGCGAGCGGCGCGGCCGGTGTGCCCGGAAGTTGCGGATGAAGCCCGAGCGTCGGCGCGAGCATGACGGCTGCAAAGCCGCAGAGCCCCCAGGCAAGCCCGGTCCGCCAGCCCGCCGGCTGGCGCGTCGCCTGCATCAGCCCGTTCAGCACCAGCGCGAAGCCGGTCGCGGTGAGCACATTGGCGACGAGCGTCGCGAGGTGACGTTCGAGGCCGTCGGCCGGCGCCCAGGCATCCGCCGCATGTCCGTGCTCGTGGGACGCCGCGGGAACAGCGGTCTCCGTAGCTGCCGCCGCGCCGTGGTCATGGCCGCCATGGTCGGAGGACGCCGGCGCGGCGGTCTCGTAGACCTCGGCGGCGAAGATCAGCGGCTCGGTGCCCATATACTGGACGAGACTGATGACCGCGCCGACGATCAGACCGACCAGCACGGAGACGAAGACCAGCGATCGGAAGAGGTGCATTCCGTCCACCCGTCAGTGGCAGGGGAAGGCGTTGGCGTGGCGCGTGTCGTGGGCCGCGTTGTGGACCACGTCGAGCTGCGAGAAGCCGACGAAACCGATCATGAAGAGCCCGAAGAGGACGCTCATCATCGAGGGCAGCAGCGCGCCGGCCTTGAGGCCGGAGGTGGAAAGGGTGGAAGCGGCAGTATTTGCAGTCATGGTCGTCCCTCCGAGGAGCAATGAAAACTCGTCGCCCTGGACGGAGGCGAAGGACAGGACCGGTCTGACGGCAATTTCCCCAGGGAGGAAACGCATCGACGGCTGCCCGGAACAACCCCGTCCGGCAGGCGGATCAGTGCGATGGCAGGTCTCCTGGCTCGCGGGTCATCACGTCTGGACGGCCTTCCCGGATATCTCCAGTGGCCTTGGCGCCGGACGTTCTCCGCTCACAGTTGCGGGGGCAGCCACGAATCGGGTCCCTCTGGGGTCTTCCCTATCGTATTCCCTATTATTCCCCGAGGCAGCGCGACCTCCAAGGAACCATCTTGCCGAATATCAACTGTCCGGTCACCGCCGTCAATGGCGCACCGGCGGTTTTTCCGACCAATTCTGCAGCGTCGTCTTGATGAGGATGAGTGCCGCGCGCTGGGCCTGGTCGCGCTCGCCGGGATCGACGATCGCCTTCAGCCGCGCCTGGAGGGCGCCGACCGTCTCCATGACCCAGCGATGCAGCATGGGATCGGGATAGCGGTCGAGCAGCCGGCGCAGCGCCTGCTCCATCCGTCGTCTCTCGACGCTCATTATTCCGCCTCCCCAAAGATCCGCGTCTGGCAATTCTACGGCCGGCGGCTTGCGCGGCGCTGGAGCGCGCCGCCCGCGCAGTGTTGCACGGTCGCAACAATTCCTGCCGGAAAGCTGCAATTCGCGATTGCAGACTTGAAGATCGCCGAATCTCGTGTAGCTTACGATCATCCGCAATTCACAGCACAGGAGGCGTGACATGATACTCACCACCACATCCGCGCGCCTCTTCGGCGGAACGGCTTTCGCAGCGTCTGGCATCTATATGCCGGTGCGACGCCGAACCTCTGTATTCGGCTTCTAAAGCCCGAATTTCCGCCGCTCAGGCATTCCAGAACCGACTTTAACGTGACCGACTGATACGGCTTGTGCCTTGCGCGCATCCGTGTCCGCGCCGGTCCATCCATCGCAACTTCGAAAGGACCTGGCCGCATGGGCGCGCCAGGACGGAAGATCATGCACAAAGAACACGTACTGGTTGTTGAAGCCCTGCCCGTGGTCGCCGACGAACTCTGCCGGAAATTCGGTTTCTGGAAGAGCACGCTGGCGCTGGTCGCGGCAGCCCACCGACGCCGGAGGATCGAGAGGCAGCTCTCGCACTTCTCGAACCGTCTGCGCCGCGACGTCGGCCTCCCGGAAGTCTACGATCCGAGGGGCAAGGCGACGTTTACGCTGTGGGACATCCGGCTGTGACAGCGGCACCGCGCGGTGCCGCATCGCAGGGCCTTCATGCGGGCTGCGGAATGATCGGTACGCCGGTCATTCCGCGTCCGCGCCGCCTGACCGGTGGTCAGCCCTTGCCGCCTACGGCCTCGGCAAAAACGTCTTCCGCCCACTGGTTCAGGCTCTTGCCTGACAATTCGGCGGCCCTTGCGGCGCGCGCGTGCAGTTCGGGCGCGACACGGAACATCATCTTGCCGGAATAGGCCTTCATCGGCGGCCGCCCGAGCTTTCGGCAAGTCTCCAGATAGTCGTCGACGGCCTCATGGAAGGCGGCTTTCAGCCCCTCCACCGTATCGGCGTGAAAGCCGACCACATCATCGATTCCGGCCAAGCGGCCGACGAAAATATCGTCCTCGCCGTCGAATTCGACGCGGGCCGAAAAACCCTTGTAAGTCATGGTGTTCATGGCACAATTCCCAGCATTTCCAGAAAGCGCCGCGCATCACGGACCTGATAGCGCTTGGCTTCCTTCTCCGGATGCGGCCGATGGAAGAGAGCGAGAAGTCCGTCCTTTTCGAAACGAACGCGCGAGCCGCTTCCTTCCACCACGGTGCAACCGATCGCGATCATCAGACTTTCGACATCGGACCATACGATGGAGCCGGACACCGGCTCCCTGAAAATCGCCAGCAATGTCTTTCTATGCCGACCGTTCATACCTCAATATGGAGAATGCTAGCATATTTTGCAAGCATTATGACGCTCAGTCCTATTCCACCGCGGGCACGGCCTTCAGGTAGGCGGCGATCGCCGCGCGGTCCTCGGCCGGGAGTTCGGCCATGTTCTTCTGGACCTCGACCATCGCGCCGCCGACACTGTCGAAATCCGGGGTGAAACCGGTTTCGAGATAGGTGGCGATGTCGTCCTCGCTCCAGGAGCCCATGGTCTTCGAGCCGGGGGTGATGTTCGGGATCGTGCCCTTGCCTTCCGGGTTCGGCCCGCCCGCGAGCCACAGCCCGGACTTGAAGCCGCCGAAGGCGTCGCGCGGCGTGTGGCACTCGCCGCAGTGGCCCGGCCCCTCGACGAGGTACTGGCCGCGCTTTACCGTGTCGGAGGCATCGGCAAGTTCGACCCGTGGGCCGGTCGAGAAATAGAGGAACTTCCAGCCGCCGAGCAGAAGGCGCTGGTTGAAGGGGAAGGAAAGCGCGTGTTCCGGCGCCGTCTTGTCGCTCGCCGGCAAGGTCTTCAGGAAGCCGAAGAGGTCGTTGACGTCCTTCGGCGTCATCCGTGCATAGGAGCCGTAGGGAAAGGACGGATAGAGGTGTTCGCCATCGCGGCCGACGCCGCGGGTCATCGCATTGCCGAACTCGGCGAGCGTCCAGCCGCCGATGCCGGCCTTGGCATCGCTCGAAATGTTCGGGGCGTAGAAGGTGCCGAAGGGGCTTTGAAGCGGTGCCCCGCCGGAGAGCACCAGGCGATCGTCGCCGGTCGCGCCCTTCGCCGCATGGCAACTCGTGCAGCCGCCGGCAAAGAAGATGCGCCGGCCGTTTTCGAGATCCGGCGTGCCGAGATCGGCCCAGACGGAAGCCGCCTGCGGGGCCGGCGCAGTGACGAAGAGAAAGCCGGCGCCGCCGGCGATCCCGAGGACGACGAGGGCGCCGAGCGCCTTCAGGGTTTTCCGTGCCATGACACCTCCGAAAGCACGCAGGACGAATGCGATATGCCGAAAGAGGCCCCGGCCGCCTTCGGCCGGAACCCGTTTCGTCGCGTCTCGCCCGGGCGATTACTTCTTCAGCCGGTACGTCTCGTGACAGGCGCTGCAGGCCTCGCCGAGCGCCTTCATCGTCGCGCCGGTGCTCGCCTGATCGGTCGGAAGGGCGGCGAGCTGCGCATCGGCAACCTTGATGAGATCGGCGGCCTTGGCCTTGAAGTCATCCATGTTTTCCCAGATCTTCGGGCTTGCTTCGGTCTTGAAGCCCGTCTCGGAGCCGGCGGGGAAATTTTCCGGGAAGGTCGCGGCGACTTCCTTCATCGTGGTCAGCGACGCCTTCACCACCGCGGCGTCGAAGGGCGCCTTGCCCTTGACGATCGCGCCGATGGCACCCATCGCGTCACCCACCTTTTCCATCATTTCCTGACGCACGACCTGAGGTTCTCCGGCGGCGAAAGCCGTGCCCATTCCCAGAGCGGCGGTAACGGCCGCTGCCACGACAAATCTCAGCTTCATAGAAAATTCTCCCGTTCAATGACCGGCCGCGCCGGCGCTGGTACCAACGTCCGATGATTGCCGGATGTTCGTGACGGAATGAAGTCACAATCCGGTGATGCCGGGTGCGGGTCGCAAATCGTTGATCCCGTTCATGAAGTCGACGGCGATTGAGGCTGCCGGAGAACGGTGATCAAGACGGCCGGCGATCGGCGGCGCAAGCACAAAACCGCCGTCATGCCGGACTTGATCCGGCATCCAGCGCGATCAAGTCCTTGATCGCGAGAGGAGTCCCTCGCGGCGGAGACTGAGCCACGCGCGCCCCAACAACCGTGGCCAGTAGCCTCCGCCTCAGCGGAGGCTCTCCCAGAGCGTGACGGCGGCGGCGGTGATCAGCAGTGCGCCGGCGCCGCGGCCGATCCAGACGGTCAGAGCCGGACTGTTCGTCAAGAGGTTGCGGGCACGATCGCCGGCGAGCGCCACCGCGCCGTAGACGAGGCCCTGGATCAGGACCGTCATGACGCCGAAGACCAGCCCCTGCAGCCAGATCGGACCATAGACGGGTTTCAGGAATTGCGGATAGACGGCGAGCACGAAGACATAGGCCTTGGGGTTCAAGAGGCAGGTCGTCACCGCCTGGCGGAAGGTCGTCCAGCCGCTCCGCCGTCCGACCCCTTCGACCGAGGAGACGGTGATGGAGCTGCGGACGAGCGAAAACCCGACCCAGATCATGTAGGCGGCGCCGAGGACCAGCAGCGGCAGGAAGAAGCGCGGCGCGAAGGCGACGAGAAAGCCGGTGCCGAGCGTGCCGTAGAGCGTGTGCACCGCGCCGCCGGTCATCATGCCGCCGGTCGCCGTCAGCCCCTGCCGGCGGCCGCCGGAGAGCGAACTGGCGAGCACATAGATCATGTCCATGCCCGGCACGACGATGATGCCGAGGATCAGGAGAAAGAAAAGCCAGAGATTTTCCGTGTAAGTCATGTCAGTATCCTTGCGAGACCGGATCGGCTGCATTGTCGTTTCGGACGGAAAATCAGCCTGTTGACCGGCAATCTAGCGAGGAGCAACTGACAGCGTCCTGTCAGGAGACCCTCCGGAGGAGGATCGAAAAATGCGCAAGGCCTCGCGGCTCTTCGAGATCATCCAGATCCTGCGCGCGGCGCGGACGGCGGTGACGGCACGGACGATCGCCGAGGCGCTCGAAGTGACGGAGCGCTCGATCTACCGCGACATCGCCGCCCTTCAGGCGATGCGGGTGCCGATCGAGGGCGAGCGCGGGCTCGGCTATATTCTCAGGCCCGGCTTCGACCTGCCGCCACTGATGTTCACCATCGAGGAGACCGAGGCGATCGTGCTGGCGCTCGCCCTCCTCGAACGCACCGGCGACGAGGGGCTGAAACAGGCGGCGAAACGGGTCACCCAGAAGATTGCCGGCGCGGTGCCGCCGCCGCTCCGCCGGACACTGGAGACGAAGGCGCTCTACGCCTGGGGGGCGGCCGCCCCCTCGCCTGCCGGCGTCGACCTGGCGCTCTTGCGCCGGGCGATCCGCGACGAGCGCAAGCTGGAGATCGACTATCGCGACGAACTCGGACGCGCGAGCGAGCGGATCATCCGGCCGATCGCGCTCATCTACTATTCGCAGACGGCGACCATCGTCGGCTGGTGCGAACTGCGGCAGGCGTTGCGCAACTTCCGTGCCGACCGGATCGAGCATTGCGCCGAGGCGGACGGCTTCTTCAAGGGCGAAGGCGACCGGTTTCGTGCGCTGTGGGTAAACGGCTGGCGGGCCGAGGACGCGGCGGTCAACGGTTAGGCCAGCCGGGCCGGGCACCGGCGGGAAGCCCGAGGCTCCGGCTCGGCTCTCGGCCGAAGCCGGTGATCTCGATACGGTCGTCGAAGACCTCCACGAGAGCAAACGCGTTCTCCCGCTCGGTATCGACCATGCCCCGGAAATTGACGAAATGGGTGCCGCCGAGTTCGCCGTAATTGCCGGCGTGGTTGTGGCCGCAGAAATAGGCGGCGACCGCCGGCGAGCGGACGAGCAGGCCGGCCACCTCCTCGGCGTTCCAGAGATTGTGCTCGTTGTGCGGGAAGAGCGGATAATGCCCCATCACGATCACCGTCTCGCCGGCTTCTTCCGCGAGCGCCAGCCGCTCCGACAACCAGGCGAGCTGGGCCGCGCCGACGCCGCCGTTCCATGTCTGGGCGTTGGCGGCTCCCGCCTGCTGAAGGGCGCGCAGCATTTCCTCGGCGGTCGCGCGGCGGGGATCGCCGGGCGGCGGCGCGAAGAGCGAGATGTCGCTCCCCTCGATGACGACGATACGGCAGCCGTTGCGCACGAGGTCGTAATAGGGCGCCGCCATGCCGAGCCTTCCATGGACCTCGCCGAGCCGCTCCGCCGCGACCTTGAAATCGTGGTTGCCGGGCAGGAACAGGCATTGGTGGCGCAGCCCCGCATAGACGGAAAGAACGGCGTCGAAATTCTCGAAGTCGCGATCGATCACGTCGCCGAGGGTCAGCACGAAGTCGAGCTCCTCGGCGTTCAGCCGGCGGACCGCTTCATCGAGCTTGTCGAGACTGTTGACGAAATAGCGGTCGAGCCGGAGATCGGGCTCGGCGGCGGCATATTGCGGATCGGCGATGATGCCGAAACGGAGACGGGGAGCGGAAGAGGTCACGAGACGCCTGCGGTCAGTATTGGCGGAGGGGCGCTCTTAGGATGCGGATGTGACGACGCGATGACAAGCGACGGACGGCACATGAAGACAGGCGGGGGACGCATCGCCCGCCTGTCAGTCTCCCCGGACGTCTTTTCAGTACCAGCGGTAATGCGAGCGCTGGTGCGTCTCCGACGAGGTGGCGATGAAATAGCCCACGAGGCCGCCGATCAGGCCGGCCATCAGGAGCGCCGTCGAGGTTGCGGCGGGGTGCTCGCGCACGACACCGGCGACCGTCGCGGCTTCATTGCGGGCGTATTGCGCCGCATCGCCCGCCGTCCGGCTCGCCCCTTCGAGGGCCGCCGCCGCGCGGCCGCGCAGCTGTCCTGCGGCCCGCTCGCCCTGGAACCCGAGGGTTTCCCGGAGTTCCCGGATCTGGGCCTGAAGTTCGCGCATCTGTTCCTGGATCGGATTGTCGGCCATGGTCGCTCCTCTTTGTCTTCAAGGGATTGCGAAACGTCCAGTCGCCGGGGATTGTTCCACCTTCCCGCCATGCTGGCAAGGAGCGACGTCGCCGCACGACGCGACGGAAGGTCGCGTATCAGCACCGAAAGCGCCGGCGGCGACCATGCCGGAGGGTTGGGGGCGATCCGCATGGCCGTCGCCGGAGCTGGCCCGCTCAGGCGGGGAAGCTTGCGACGCGTTCGACGGCGGTGAAGCTCGGCGGTGCGAGGGTACCGCCGGAGGCCATGGTCGCCGGAACCTCCGGATCGGCGCGGAAGGCGAGGAAGGCTTCTTCGCTCGGCCAGTCGATGAGCACGAAGACCCGGCCCTCGCCTGCGGCGAAGACGCGGGCGCCGGTGCTGCCGTGCTTGCGGCGCATTGCGGCGCCGGCGGTGGCGAAGACGGACAGGAATCGGGCGAGATCGCCGACCCTGACCTCGGCAAGGGTGGTGAACATGGCGGAACGTCCTCAGAGCGTGGCGCGGGTAACGGCCGAAAGTACCGGATTGACGACGAAGGAACGGCAGGCGATTTCGGCGATGCCGAAGCCCTTCAGCCGTTCGCCGTGCTTTTCGGCATAGCGGGCGGCGTTTTCGGCGTCGGTGAAGAGATAGATGCCGCCGGCACGGTGCTCGGCGGGGTTCTCGGTCCAGATCTTCCAGAGGAGCCCCTCCTCCGAGGCGATATCGGCGGCGAGGCCGGAAAGGGCCTCCGTCATCGCATCGCCCCACGGGCCTTCGAAGGGAAAATCGATTTGCAGCAGTGTCGCCATGACGGCCTCCTTGATCGCATCGAACGGATGGCGCACTTCTATGGCCGGCGGGGGCCGAGCAGAAGCCTGCCGCCGGTGAACGGTCCCGTAACCAGGAGTGAATGACGGCCCGATGGATACGCTCGAAAGCATGCAGGTCTTCGTGCGCGTGGTCGAACTCGGCGGGCTTGCCGCCGCCGCGCGCAGCCTCGACCTCTCGCCGGCGATGGTGAGCAAGCATCTCGGCCATCTCGAGAAACGCACCGGTGCGCGGCTCCTCAACCGCACCACGCGGCAGGTGCGGGTGACGGAGGCCGGCGCGCTCTATTTCGAGCGGTGCACCCGCGTGCTGCGTGAGATCGAGACGGCCGAGGCGGAGGCCGGCGCCGACAGTGCCCGCCCGCAGGGCACGCTCCGCGTCACCGCACCGACGGAATTCGGCAACCGGCACCTTCCCGTCATCCTCGCCGCCTTCCTGGAACGGCATCCGGAGATCGATCTCGTTCTCGACCTCTCGAACCGATCGGTGGACATCGTGCAGGAGGGCTTCGACGTGGCGATCCGCATCGCCCGCACCCTCGACACCAGCCTGATCGGCCGGCGCATTGCGCTTTCGCGCTTTCATCTGGTGGCGAGCCCCGCCTATCTCGAAGGCAACGGCCCACCGCCGACGCCCGCCGCGCTCGCCGATCACGCCTGCCTCACCTTCGCCGTGCCGCAGCCCTGGACGACCTGGAGCTTCGCGCGAGACGGCCGGGAGGAACAGGTGCGGATTTCACCGCGGATGCTCTCGACCAGCGCCGAGGCGCTCCTGCAGGCAGCGCTCGCCGGTGCGGGCATCGGCCTGCTGCCGAGCTTCGTGTGCGGAGAGGCGCTCGCAAGAGGCGATCTCGTCTCGCTGCTCGACGGCTACGACGCCGGCGCGCTGCACATCCACGTGCTTTTCCCGCACCGCGAGCTTATGCCGGCCCGTACCCGGCTGTTCATCGACTTCCTCGTCGAGCGGCTCGGCGGCGGTCCCGACATCGATCCGTGGACGCCGCAGGCAAAGGGCTGACGGCCAACGAAAAACCCGGCGCCTTGGGGCACCGGGTTCCGGAAATTCCAGCGAAGGGCCGCAGTTTACTTCGTCGCGGCTTCGTAGCGTTCCAGGACGTAGTCCCAGTTGATCAGGTTGTCGACGAAGGCTTCGAGGTACTTCGGGCGCAGGTTGCGGTAGTCGATGTAGTAGGAATGTTCCCAGACGTCGACGCCGAGGATCGGGGTCGCGCCGTGAACGAGCGGGTTTTCGCCGTTCGGGGTCTTGGAGATTTCGAGCTTGCCGTCCTTGACCGAGACCCAGGCCCAGCCGGAGCCGAACTGGGTGGTGCCGGCGGCGATGAAATCGGCCTTGAACTTGTCGTAGCCGCCGAGGTCGGAGGCGATCGCGCTCTCGAGCTTGCCCGGCAGCTTGTTGCCGCCGCCACCCTTCTTCATCCACTTCCAGAAGTGGACGTGGTTGTAGTGCTGGGCGGCGTTGTTGAAGAGGCCCTGGTTGGTGCCGAAGGACTTCTTGACGACGTCCTCGACAGAGAGATCAGCCATGCCGGCGTCGGCGGCGAGCTTGTTGCCGTTGTCGACATAGGCCTTGTGATGCTTGTCGTGGTGATATTCGAGCGTTTCCGCCGACATGTAGGGGGCGAGCGAATCGTAGGCGTAGGGAAGTTCGGGCAATTCGAAAGCCATGGTGATATCTCCTCTTGGCAACAGAGTGCGGAAAATCGATCGATCGGGAACATAGGAGCGGAAGCCCCCGGAGGCAACCTGCGAAAGATCAAATTGTCGCGGCTGGCGGCAAAGTCTTTCCCGCGCGCAGGCCGCCGGAGGAATGGAAATCCTCGTCCGTCGACGGACCGTATCCTCTTGAAAAAACAAGGCGGAAGAAAGTCGGGGCCGCGCCCGGCTCAGCCTTCGTCATAGACCTCCGGCGCCGGCAGGCCGGCGAGGTCGAAGCCCTTTTCCGCCCGCGCCATGCGGCACTCGGCATCGCCCGGCATGCAGTCGCGGCAGACGATCGGGCGGACGGCATAGACGGCGCAGCCGACATGCTTTCCGAGCTCTCCGGTGAGCGCCGCGCAGCGGCCCTCCGTAAAGCGCATGCCGGAGAGATCCTCGGCGACGAGCTTTTCCGGGATCAGCGCGAGCGCCTCGTCGCTTTCCAGCGAGAAACGCGGCCAGTCGGCCGAGTGGGCGCAGCACGCCCCGCAGGTCTGGCAATCGAAGATATCGGGCGGCGATGTTTCGAGCATGGCCCTTCCCTAAGCAGATGCGGCGCGGAAATCCAGCGCTTTCGGACGGGACGGGGTGCGGGGTCGCGGCGCCGGCCACGGTCGATCTCCCCCCTTGTGGGGGAGATGCCCGGCAGGGCAGAGGGGGGTGTCACTGCAAGCACCGAGATTGGGGGGCACCCCCCTCTGTCGGCTGCGCCGACATCTCCCCCTCAAGGGGGAGATCGGGCGGACGCCGTCGCCGTCGATAGCCCGCCTTACCGGTAAGCCCTCAGATAATGCCGCTCGAAGGCGCGTTTGAGCCAGTGGAAGACCCTGAGCTGCGGCGTGACGAAACCGCGGGTCTTGCTGCGATAGACGAGGATGCCGCTGTCGAGCGTGTCGACGATGCAGATGAGCTCCGGCTTGAAGTCGGTCTGCGGCGAACGCCCCTTCAGGACCGCAGCGATGTTGGCGGCGGCGGCCTTCGCCTGCAGGTCGGCCTGGTGTGCCTGTTTCGGCATCCAGTCCGGCCCCTTGAAGCTGCCGCTGTCGCCGACCACCCAGACGCCCGGCCTGCCCGGCACGCGGCATTTTTCGTCGGCCTCGATCATGCCGCCCGGCGAGAGCGGCAGGTCGGTCTCGGAAAGCCAGGCGGGACCGGTCAATCCCGGCATGAAGAGGATGAGGTCGGCCGGAAACTCACCGCCTTCCGTCACCACGCGGTCGGCTTCGAGGCGCACCATCTTGTGGCCGAGGCGGGTCTCGATGCCGCGGCGGGCCATCTCGGCGAGCAGCCCGTCGACCGCCTTGTCGCCGAGCCGCTGTCCGGGTCGCGCCGCCGGGCTGAAGAAGACGAGCTTGAAACGGTCGCGCCGGCCCTGACGGCGCAACAATGTGTCGATGATGAAGAGGAACTCGAACATCGGTCCGCCGCGCACGGCGGACTGTTCGTTGGGATTGGCGGCAAAACCGACGGCGATCGTGCCGCCGGAAAGGCCTTCGAGCCGGCGGGCGATCTCCTCGCCGACGGCGATGCCCTCGCAGGGGACGAGCGCGTGCTCGATGCCCGGCAGCTTGCGGATGAAGCGGCCGCCGGTCGCGATCACCAGCTGGTCGTTCGAAAATTCGCCGGCGTCGGTCAGCACCTTGCGGCCGCCCTCGGCAAGGCCGGTCACCGAGGCCTTCACGTGGCGCACCCGGTGGCGGGCGAAGAAGTTGCCGAGCGGGATCTTGAGCGCGCTGCCCTTGCGCAGGCCGGCCGGCAGCCAGATCGAGCTCGGCAGGTAGTGCAGCTCGTCACGCGGCGAGATCACCGTGATCTCGTCCTCGACGCCCTGGCGCCGCAGTTCGCGGATGGTGGTGAGCGCTCCGAAACCGGAGCCGAGAACGGTGATATTGGCCACAGCAATCTCCAGAGAAAACGTTTCTTCATATATATGAAGATTTATCTATTCTGGAAAGAGACGCTTCGCCACAGGGCCGGGCGGCGGCCACGGGTCGATCCCCCTCGAGGGGCGAGATCGGGTGAACCATACATCGGCTCCGTCATGCCGGAGCTGATCCGGCATCCAGCCGGCGAGCGTCGGCGCGCCGAAAGAACGCATTTCGACGAGGGCGAAAAGTCTTCCCGCGCGTTGGACATCGTGCGGCTCAATGCCGGGTCGAGCCCGGCATGACGGCGGATGAGGTTTTTTCTCCCCCTTGGCGGGGGAATGGAATTTCAACATCTTAGCCGCAGGCTAAGTGTTAGAAATTCCAAGTGAGGGGGCGGTTACATAGATACCCCCTCACCGGCGATTTCTGGCACTTACGCCTTCGGCCTAAGATGCCGAAATCGCTTCCTCTCCCTCCAAGGGAGAGGAGGCGTTGGCGCTGGCCGCGAACCGGTCTCCCCCCTTGTGGGGGTTGAGGAGCGGCCGGCGATGCCCGGCAGGGCAGAGGGGGGGTATCACTGCAAACGCCGAGATCGGGGATTCACCCCCCTCTGTCGGCTGCGCCGACATCTCCCCTCAAGGGGGGAGGTCGACTCGCGGCCGGCCCAGCCCTCAGGCGGCGGCCTGGCGGCCGTAGGCCCAGTCCATGTAGAGTTCGAGCGCCTTGCGGGCGACCGGCCCTTCCTTCAGTTCGCGATCGTCGAGGCGGCTGACCGGGGCGACCTTGGAATAGTTGCCGGTGGTGAAGATCTCGTCGGCGCCCATGAAATCCTCGACCGAGAGCGTCGCCTCGCGCACCTCATGGCCCGCCTCGCGCAGGAGGCCGATCACCCGCGCACGGGTGATGCCGGCGAGGAAGGTACGGTTGGCGGCCGGCGTGAAGACGACGCCGTCCTTCACCATGAAGACGTTCGAGGAGGCGGTCTCGGCGATGTTGCCGTTCATGTCGCGCACCAGCGCGTTGTCGAAACCGCGGGCGCGCGCCTCGACGATCATGCGGCCGGAATTCGGGTAGAGGCTGCCGGTCTTGGCGTCGGTCATCGCGCATTCCGGCGTCGGCCGGCGATAGGGCGAGAGCGTCAGCGAGTGGGGCTTCGCGGTGTGCATCGGTGCCTCGAAGAGGCAGAGCGCGAAACGCGTCGAGGCCGGATCGGGGGCGACGACCGAGCCCGCCTGACCGTGCTCGGCCCAGTACATCGGCTTGATGTAGATCGCCGTCTTGCCGTCGAACTTCTTCACCCCTTCGAGCGCCAGCCGCTCGATCTCTTCCGCCGCAACCGTCGCCGCCATGCCCATGTTCGCGGCCGAGCGATTGACGCGCTGGCAGTGGCGGTCGAGATCGGGGGCGATGCCGTCGAACCAGCGGGCGCCGTCGAACACCGTCGAGCCGAGCCACATGGCATGCGATACCGGCCCGATCAGCGGCGGGTTGCCGGCGATCCATTCACCGTCGACGAAGGTCCACGTGGGCGTGCGGGCGGAAGTATCGACAGCCATCGGCGTCTCCTCGTTTCGTATCTGCGGCTCATTCCGCTTTATCCGGAAAAAGCAGAATTGGGGTGAATGGGTACATCAAAAATAGTCATGCCTCCACCTCCTCGTCTTGCGATAGGTTGCGCGCCAAAATTCGCTTAGGAGCCGACCGATGAGAGCCATGTATTACGAAGCCTTCGAAAAGACGCCGGAGATCCGGGTGCTTCCCGACCCGACGCCGACGGAGAACGGCGTCGTCATCAAGGTCGAGGCGTCCGGGCTGTGCCGCAGCGACTGGCACGGCTGGATGGGCCACGACCCGGACATCCGCCTGCCGCATGTGCCGGGCCACGAGCTCGCGGGAACGATCGCCGCGACCGGCCGCGGGGTGATGCGCTACAAGGTCGGCGACCGGGTGACCGTGCCCTTCGTGTCCGGCTGCGGCCGCTGCGGCGAATGCCGCTCCGGCAACCAGCAGGTCTGCGAGGCACAGTTCCAGCCGGGCTTCACGCACTGGGGCTCGTTCGCCGAATACGTGGCGATCGACTTCGCCGACCAGAACCTCGTCCACCTGCCCGACGAGATGGATTTCGCGACCGCCGCCAGCCTCGGCTGCCGCTTTGCGACCTCCTTCCGGGCGGTCGCCGACCAGGCGCGCGTGCGGGGCGGCGAATGGGTGGCGGTGCACGGCTGCGGCGGCGTCGGCCTCTCGGCGATCATGATCGCCGCGGCCCTCGGCGCCCATCCGATCGCGATCGACATCTCGGAGGAGAAGCTCGCCTTCGCCCGCAAGCTCGGCGCGGTCGCCGCGATCAACGCGCGCGACACCGACGACGTCGCCGGCGCGGTGCGCGAGATCAGCCGAGGCGGCGCGCATGTCTCGATCGATGCGCTCGGTTCGCCCGTCACCTGCTTCAACTCGATCAAGAACTTGCGCCGCCGCGGCCGCCACGTGCAGGTCGGCCTGATGCTCGGCGAGCATGCGACGCCTCAGATCCCGATGGCGCAGGTGATCGGCCATGAACTCGAGATCTACGGCAGCCACGGCATGCAGGCCTGGCGCTACGACGCGATGCTTTCGATAACCGCCGCCGGCAGGCTCGATCCGAAGCGGTTGATCGGCCGCGAGATTTCGCTGGAAGAGGCGGTGCCCGCACTCGTCGCGATGGACCGAGCGACCGACCTCGGCATCAGCGTGATCACGCGGTTCTGAGGGGGGCAAAAGGCGGCGCGCCCTTAGATTTCGACATTGCCCCTCACCCTGACCCTCTCCCCGCCCGCGGGGAGAGGGGACGGCCAGCACGCTGCCACTTGTCCCTTCTCCCCGTCAGAACGGGGAGAAGGTGGCGGCAGCCAGATGAGGGGCAGAGCTGGGCAAGCCCTTAGACTTCGAAATTCGTCCCTCACCCTCCCCCGCACGTGGGGCGAGGGAACGGCCACCGCCGTGCTGCTTGCAAAACACCACCATAACTTGCATTCTAGACATACCACAGCGTCAAGGTTACAGAATCGGAGGAGTGCGGTGCGCGGTCCCAACGAGCGAGCGACGGAGAGAGCGCGCTCGCTTCGCCAAGCCGAGAACGATGCCGAGGCGCGGATGTGGAACGAGCTTCGCAACCGGCGGCTGAACGGTTTCAAGTTCGTGCGGCAACTGGCCATCGGACCTTACTTCGCAGACTTCGCCTGCCGGGAGAGGATGCTGGTCGTCGAGGTGGACGGCAGCCAGCATGTCGACAGCCCCTACGATCTCCGGCGAGATACCTTCATGCAGACCGCCGGCTGGGCTGTTGCCCGGTTCTGGAACACCGATGTGCTGAACGACTTGCCGGAAGTGCTTGAAACAATCGTGGCCATTCTGGAGGGCCGTCTGCGGGAGACGGTGGATTGCCGTGACTTGCGGTACCTGCCGCCCATTTCACCCACGAAGGAGTAGATCAGCCTCGGGATTGCCCCTCACCCTGACCCTCTCCCCGCAGGCGGGGAGAGGGGACGGCCACGACGGTGCCTGCCATCCCACACTCGACGTCAGACTTTGGCCGCCGCGGTGCCGCTTGTCCCTTCTCCCCGCCTGCGGGGAGAAGGTGGCGGCAGCCGGATGAGGGGCAACCAATCCCCCCACCAAAACGAAGACACCGGCCTTCCCGAGACGGGAAGACCGGTGCTGCGGCTTCTCCCCGAACGGGGAGCGCGGCGAGGCGGGGCGCCCCTCAGCCCCGCCCCGAAGGGCGTCAGGTCGTCTGCATCGCGCCCGGGCCGGGGATTGCGGCTGGCGGGCACTTGCCGAGGATGATCATGCCAAGCACCTCGTCCTTGGTGACGTCGGCGGTGCGGGCTTCACCGACCACCTTGCCGTTCTTCATGACGAAGACGCGGTCGGCGAGATCGAAGACGTCGTGGATGTCGTGGCTGATGAGGAAGATGCCGAGGCCCTCCCGCTTCAGCTGCTGGATCAGCTCGCCGACCTGGGCGGTCTCCTGCGGTCCGAGGGCGGCCGTCGGCTCGTCCATGATCAGGATGCGGGCGTCGAAGAGGATCGCGCGCGCGATCGCCACTGACTGCCGCTGGCCACCGGAGAGCGCCTTCACCGGCTCCTTGAAGCGGCGGAAGTTGGGGTTGAGCCTCCCCATCACCTCGCGGGCCTTCGCCTCCATCGCCACGTCGTCGAGCGTGCCCCAGGGGGTCCTGAGCTCACGGCCGAGATAGAGGTTGGCGGCGGCGTCGACATTGTCGGCGACGGCGAGCGTCTGGTAGATCGTCTCGATGCCGTATTTCTTGGCGTCGCGCGGGTTGCTGATATCGGCCTGTTCGCCGTCGATCAGGATCTCGCCGCTGTCGCGCCGGTAGGCGCCGGAGAGGATCTTGATCAGCGTCGACTTGCCGGCGCCGTTGTGGCCGAGGAGCGCCACGACCTCGCCGGGATACAGATCGACCGAGGCGTCCTCGACCGCGTGGATACCGCCGAACGAGATGGAAACATTCTTCATTTCCACCAGCGGAGTGCGTTTGTCTGACATGAGCGTACTCCTTCTTACTTGGCGCGGGCGCGATAGACGGTGTCGAGCCAGACGGCAACGACGAGGACCACACCGACGACGATGCGCTGGAACGGGCTGTCGATGCCGAGGAGCACCATGCCGGATTGCAGCGACTGCATGACCAGAGCGCCGATCATGGCGCCGGCGATCGTGCCGACGCCGCCGGCGAGCGAGGTGCCGCCGATGACCGCCGCGGCGATGGTGTAGAGCTCGTCGAGCTCGCCCTGCGCATTGGTGGCGGCATTGAGGCGGGCGGTCGAGATCGCCGCGGCGACGGCGCAGAGGATGCCCATCAGCGTGAAGATCCGGACGGTCACCCAGCGGGTCTTGATGCCGGCGAGTTCGGCGGCCTCCGGATTGCCGCCGATCGCAAAGACGTAGCGGCCGAAGCGCAGGCGCGTCGAGATGAAGGTCATGACGATGCCGACGATGACGGCGATCAGCACCGGAATGGCGATGCCGTGCGAGATCAGGAGGCCACCCTCCGGCCAGGCGATGCCGTTGGCATCGGCATATTTGCGGGCGATGTTGGCCGGCCAGTAGTAGTGGTTGGCGATCGCGACGGCACCGAGCACCAGTACGCAGCCGAGCACCGAGAGGAAATATTCGGCCCAGACCGGGCGCAGCGGAAAGCCGAAGCGCTTGCGCTGCTTGCGGGAATTCAGGATGGCGCCGACGATCGCGAGGCACGCGACGAGACCGACGATCCAGCTCGCCGTGGCACCGATCGAGCCTTCGGTGCCGCCGCCCATCAGGCGGAAGGTGGCATCCATCGGCGCGACCGTCTGGCCGGAGGTGACGAACCAGGTGGCACCGCGCCACACCAGCAGGCCGCCGAGCGTGACGATGAAGGCGGGCACGTTCAAAAAGGCGATGATCGCGCCGTGCAGCGCACCGATGACCGCGCCGACGATCATGCCCGAGGCGAGCGTCAGGATCCAGATCGCCGGGTGCTCGAGGCCGAGATACTGCGGCAGGATCTTCGCCTGCATGACCCCCATGACCATGCCGCAGAAGCCGAGCACGGAGCCGACCGAAAGGTCGATGTTGCGGGTGACGATGATCAGCACCATGCCGCTCGCCATGACGGCGACCGAGGAGGTCTGCACCGTCAGGTTCCACAGGTTGCGCGGTTTCAGGAACAGGCCGTCGACGAGGCCGCCGGTCATGAGCTGGAAACCGAGCCAGATGAGCACGAGCGCGCCGACCATGCCGAGAAGGCGGGTGTCGATCTCGGTTGCCCGGAAGAAGCGCTTCACCGCGCTCTCACTGGCGTTTCGCGCGGGATTACTCTGGGTAGCATGTGTGATGTCGGCCATATACGTGCCTTCTCCCCACTTGTTCTTTAAGAGCCGTCGTCCATGCGGCCGGGGGCCGGAGCGTCATGCGGCTGGTCTGATGATACGGTCCGGATCGCGTCTGCGCCCTACTCCCCCGAGCGGCCGACGGAGCGACCACGGACGCCATTGTCCGCCTCGCATCGACCTTGTGCAAGCGCCGCAACGGGGTGCGTCGCGGCGCTTGCGAAGGTTCGGATCACACCGCGCGCGGGTGCTTACTTGCAGGCCGCGACGTCGCCCTTGACGCCCTGGCAGGCTTCGTCCTTGGAAATCCAGCCGGCGTCGATGACGACGTTCAGGTTGTCCTTGGTGATCGGAAGCGGAGCGAGGAAGACCGACTGCATGGCGACGCCCTTCGGGCCGCCATTGAAGGAGGTCACGCCTTCGATCTCGGTCATCTTCTTGCCGCCGGCGAGTTCGACGGCGATTTCGGCGGCGCGCTTGCCGAGTTCACGGCTGTCCTTCCAGACGGAAACGGTCTGGGTGCCGAGCGCGACGCGGTTCAGCGCCGCCTTGTCGGCGTCCTGGCCGGAGACCGGAACGGAACCGGCGAGGCCCTGCGCGTCGAGGGCAGCGACCGCGCCACCGGCGGTGCCGTCGTTCGAGGCGACGACCGCGTCGACCTTGTTGTCGTTGGCGGTCAGGAACTGCTCCATGTTCTTCTGGGCGATTTCCGGCTTCCAGCCGTCGGTATAGGCTTCACCGACGTTCTTGATCTTGCCGGCGTCGATCGCTTCCTTCAGCACTTCCAACTGGCCGGCGAACAGGAAGTCCGCGTTCGGGTCGGAGGACGAGCCCTTGATGAAGACGTAGTTGCCTTCCGGCTTCACCTTGAACACTTCGCGGGCCTGCATGCGGCCGACTTCCTTGTTGTCGAAGGTGATGTAGAAGGCATCCGGGTTCTCGATCAGGCGGTCGTAGCCGACGACCGGGATACCTTCGGCGACGGCCTTCTCGATTGCCGGGCCGATGGCGTCGGAATCCTGGGCGAGAACGATGAGCGCGTTGGCGCCCTGCGAGATCAGGCTTTCGATGTCGGTGAGCTGCTTGGCGGCGGACGACTGGGCGTCAGCGGAAATGTACTTGTCGCCGGACGCTTCGAGCGCGGCCTTGATCGCGGCCTCGTCGGTCTTCCAGCGCTCTTCCTGGAAGTTCGACCAGGAAACGCCGACCACCAGATCCTTGGCGGCGGCGGCGGAATGCATGGATACGATGACGGCAGCGCATGCCATCAGCTTCGAAATGGACTTCATGTAAGCCTCCCTGTTGGATGCAGGCCGACGGTGGAACTCCCTCCCCCCCTCTCAGCCCGGCGGAAATCACTGTCTCGTTTTGCCGTCTCACCGGTTTTTCTCGACAGTCGAGAAAATAACTGGCAGAAGATTCTCCAGCTGTCAACAGGCTCCGTCCGGACAAGGCAAGGGCTTGCCAAGGAGCCGGCCGGATGCTTTGGGAGGAGCATGTGCTGCAGACGACCGACATGACCGGAAAGCCTCCATGCTGACGAAATCCAGCACCGAAATGGTGCGTCAGCAAAACAGCGTGCTCGTCCTGTCATCGCTCCGGCGGCAGGGGCCGCTCGCCCATACCGACATCGCCGCCGCGACCGGGCTTGCTTCCGCAACCGTCTCGGCGATCACCGCCGATCTCGAGCGGACCGGCGCGCTCGAACGGCACGAGCATTCCGTCTCCGGCGGACGCGGCCGGCCGCGGGTTCTCTTCGCCCGAAGGCGCGACCACCGCTACCTGATTGCCGTGCGCATCTCCTCCGACACGCTGCAGTACTCGCTCGCCGACTACACCGGCACGCTGATCGACCGCTTCGACGAGCCGCGCGACGAGGCCGGCTCGTCGTCCGCCCAGTTCGTCGCCGCCTTCCGCGAGGCGCTGCTGCGGCTGATGCGCCGCTCCGGCCTCGATCCCGAGCGGATCGCGGCGATCTCGATCAGCAGCAAGGGTCTCGTCGACCCGGACGGATCGCGGCTCCTCTGGTCGCCGGTCTTCGGCTACGAGGAGATCGATTTCGCCGCGGACCTGTCCCTCCCGCCCGCGACGCGGGTCAGGCTCAACAACGAGACGCTGCTGGTCGCGCAGGCGCTCGCACGGCGCGCCGACCGCGACGACGGCGACGCCTTCCGCTCGCTCGCCGCACTTTCGCTCGGCCACTCGATCGGGCTCGGCATCGCCCGGCGGGGTACGACCGGCGAAATCGAGGTGAGCGCGCCGAATTTCGGGCACATGCTGAACGCGGCCGACGGCAAGCTCTGCCGCTGCGGCTCGCGCGGCTGCATCGAGGCCTCGGCCGGCTTCTACGGCATCCTCAGGACCGCCTTCGAAGTGCCACCCGACACCATACCGGCGAAATTCGTGCCGCTCGCCGAGATGGACAAGATCGCGCTTCGGGCACGCCAGGGCCACCGCATGTCGGAATACGCCTTCCGCCAGGCGGGGCTCGCGATTGGCCAGGGGCTTTCGCGCATGCTGAGCCTCTTCGGCGACATGCCGGTGGCGATCGCCGGCCACGGCACACGCTACATGGATCTCCTGTCACGCGGGCTTGAGGAAGGGCTGCAGCAATCGCTGCATGCGCGCATCTACGGCACGCCGAAGATCACCGTCGTCGCCGACGAGGCGACCCTCGTCTTCGAGGGCCATGTCGAACGGGCGCTCGCCGAGATCGACCACGACGTGGCGGGACTGAGGGTCGACGAGGCGCAGGCGCGCTGAGACGGCACGCAGGACGCAACCTTGATGTTGAGTCTGCAATCTGCAATCGTCGTGCCCTGCAATCGATGTGCCATGACCCCGTTTGCCGGTGGCGGGCAGATTTTCGCTGTTTGGTTTTGACCCCGCATGACACTCTCCGTCTGGCTTTCCTTCGCTCTCCTCGCCGCCGCTCAGACCGCCAGTCCCGGACCGGTGGTATCTCTGCTGATTTCGAACGGACTGCGAAACGGCGCAAGATCAACGCTGGCCATCCTTCCCGGCCTTTTCTTCGGCGATCTGTTGCTGATCGTCGCCGCCTTCGCGATGACGACGGCTCTGGTGACGATCTCCGAGGGCCTGTTCGATGTCGTCAAAATTGTGGGAGGCAGCTATCTGATCTATCTCGGGCTCAAGACAGTCACCAGTTGCCGGACCGCGCTTGCGGGATACGGCGAGCCGACACCGGCGCTGAAGAAGAGCCTGCACCAGGGATTCGTGACGACGATCCTGAACCCCAAAGGTATCCTGTTCTTCGCAACGCTTCTGCCCCAGTTCATTTCCCCGAACGCCCCCTACAGCGGACAGTTTGCGCTTCTCGGGCTCACCTATCTGACGATCGGGCTCATGACCGACACCTTCTATGCCGTTGGCTCGTCTTATGGCGGGCGCCTGCTGACGCCGCAAATCAGAGCGGGTCTGGTGCTTGTTGCCGGAACCTCGCTGGCGCTGACGGGCGTCTTCGTCGTCTTCGACTTCTTTCGCAGCAATTGAGCGCAGAGGAACGTGACCAGTGCGCCTTGCCCGCGCGCAAACCCGGGCCTATGAATTCAAGAGAAGTGAGAGGAGGACCCATGTCCACGGCGGCCTATGTCTTCGATGCCTACGGCACCCTGTTCGACGTGCATGCCGCGGTGCGCCGCCATGCCGAGCGGGCCGGGCCGGACTACCTGGTCTTCTCAGAAATGTGGCGGGCGAAGCAGCTCGAATATTCCTGGGTGCGCACGCTGATGGGCGCCTACCGCGATTTCTGGAGCCTGACGGAAGAGGCACTCGACTACACTTTCGAGCGCTTTCCCGGCGTCGACCGGAGACTCAGGGCCGACCTGCTCGCCGCCTACTGGACGCTCGACTGCTATCCGGAAGTGCCGGCGGTGCTGAAGGACATCAAGGCGCGCGGAGCGAAGGTGGCAATCCTCTCCAACGGTTCGCCGCTGATGCTCGCCGCGGCGGTGAAGAACGCCGCGCTCGAGACGGTGATCGACGACGTCTTTTCCGTCGATGCACTCGGGCTCTACAAGACCGCGCCCGCCGTCTACGAGATCGTCACCACCACCTACCGGCTCTATCCCGACGCGGTCTCCTTCCAGTCGTCGAACCGCTGGGATGCCGCCGGCGCCAAGAAGTTCGGCTTCCGCACCGTCTGGCTGAACCGCAGCCGGATGCCCGACGAGTACCGCGATTTTCCGCCCGACCTCATCCTGCCCTCGCTCGAAAGCCTCTGACGATGGCGTGGTCGGCGGAACAATACCTGAAATTCGAGGACGAGCGGACACGGCCCGCACGCGACCTGCTGGCGCACGTGCCGCTTGCGCAGGCGAAACGCGCCTACGACCTCGGCTGCGGGCCGGGGAATTCGACCGAGCTCATCGTCGGGCGCTTCGGGAAAGACGCCGTCACCGGGCTCGACAGCGACGCCGACATGCTCACGAAGGCCCGCGCGCGCCTGCCGGAAACGCCCTTCGCCGCCGCCGATCTCTCGACCTGGGAACCGCCGCGCGACGTCGATCTCTTCTTCGCCAATGCCGTGCTGCAGTGGCTGCCGGGCCATCTGGCGCTGATGGAGCGGCTGATGGCGCACCTTACGCCGGGCGGCGTGCTCGCCGTGCAGATGCCCGACAATCTCGACGAGCCCTCGCACCGCGCGATGGAGGCGACGGGGGCCGCCGGTCCCTGGCGCGCGCTCTTCGCCGAGGGGCGCATCCGCCGCACGCCCCTTCCCCCGCCCGCCGCCTATTACGACCGGCTGTCGCGCCATGCCCGCCGCATCGACATGTGGTGCACCGACTACTATCACCCGATGGAAAGTGCGCAGGCGATCGTCGAATGGGTGAAGGGAACGGGGCTTCGCCCCTATCTCGATGCCGCCGGCGCGGCGCATCGCGACGCCTTCCTCGCGGACTACACCGCCCGCATCGAGCAGGCCTATCCGCCGATGGCCGACGGCCGGCGGTTGTTGCGCTTTCCCCGGCTCTTCATTGTTGCCGTAAAGGCGTGAGGGGATTCGGTGTCCGTTCCTCTTCTCCCCATCGGGGAGAAGGTGGCGCGTAGCGCCGGATGAGGGGGGTCGAAAGACGATGGATCTGCCCCCTCATCGCCTCGCATCCGCTCGGCACTTCTCCCCGCGGGGGAGACGAGGGCAATCCGGGCCGGCGCCGCACCGGACAAGACGAGCCTTGTCAGAGAGCGCGGAAACGCTCACGCCCGCTTGCGTTCCGGGGCGGAGGCCGCGCGGAGGATGTCTTCGCCCGGCTGCGGCTTGCCGAAATAATAGCCCTGCCCTTCCTCGCAGCCCATGGCGGCGAGGATGTGCCATTCCGCCTCGCCCTCGATGCCTTCGCAGACCACGCGCGCGCCGAAACCGGCGGCGAGCGACTTGACGGCGCCGACGATCGTCAGGCTCGCCGTGTCGGTCGCGATCTTGCGGACGAAGGACTGGTCGATCTTGATGAAATCGAGCGGGAAGCGGGCGAGATAGCCGAGCGAGGAGTAGCCGGTGCCGAAATCGTCGAGCGCGATCTTCACGCCGAGGGCGCGCAGCGCGGCAAGCTGGCCGAGGATATCGTCGGAAACATCGAGGAAGGCCGACTCGGTGATTTCGAGGTGCAGCCGTTCGGGCGAAAGGCCGCTTTCGGCGAGCGCCTTCCTGACGACCGCCACCATGTCCATGCGGGTGAACTGCAGCGGCGAGACGTTGACCGAGACGCTCAGGTGCTCCGGCCAGGTGGTCGCCTGCCGGCAGGCCTCCTCGACCACAAAGGCGCCGAGTTCGCAGATGAAGCCGCTCGCCTCGGCGATCTCGATAAACTCGAAGGGCGGGACGACGCCGCGTTCCGGATGGCGCCAGCGCACCAGCGCCTCGGCGCCGGTGAGACGGCCGTCCGCGAGGGCCACCTGCGGCTGGTAGAGGAGGAAGAACTGGCCGGTGGCGAGCGCCCCCTTCATTTCCGCCTCCAGCGCGCGGGCGCGGATCTGGCGGCGTGCCTCGTCGGAATCGTGGAGGCTGTAGCCGGAGCCGGCGCTCTTGCGGGCGTGGTCGAGCGCCGCTTCCGCCCCGGCGACGAGGCCTGCCGGATCGCGGCCCTCGCCCGAGGTGCAGATGCCGATGCGGGCGCCGATCTCCGCCAGTGAAGGACCGAGGGTGAAGGCGCGCGACAGAAGGCCGATCAGGTGCTCGGCGAATTCGGCCGGCGGCATGGCAAGGGCTGCGGCAGGAACGGCCACCGAGAAGCCGTCGCCTTCGCTTCGGGCGATCAGCGCGCCGCGCGGCGCGTTCTCCTTGAGCCGCGCCACCGCTGCCTTCAGGAGGTCGTCTCCGGTCGAGCGGCCGAGCACCATGTTGATCGCGGCGAAGCGATGGAGGTTGATTGCAAACACCGCCCAGTCGTCGCAAGCGGCGGCATCCATGCGGCGGACGAGTTCGTCGCGGCGGAGCGCACCGGTCAGCTCGTCATACTGCGAGAGCGCCTTCAGCTTTTCCGCGTAGGCGCGCCTGGCGGTCACGTCGCGGACGGTGACGCAGGCGACGAAGGGACGCTCGGCCGGTTCGCCCGCCTCTTCCGCCGTTTCGAGGAGCGACACGGCGACATGGCCCTCGAGATAGCGGCTGGCGCCGGCCTCCCGCAGTTCCAGTTCGAAGCCGACGGGCGCGGAGCCCGCCTCGCCCTTTTCCCGCCGCGCCCTTTCGAGCGCGGCCTGCATCGGCAGCGGTGCGTTCGCCGTGAAGTCGGCGAGAAGCATGCGGTAGAGCCCGGCGCCGAAGATCGTCTCGGCGGAACGGCTGACCTCGACGAAACGGCCCTCATGGTCGAGGACGACGACACCGTCGACGCTGTCGTCGATCACCCGGCGCAGGAGCGTCTGCGAATTGCGGCTCTCGACCTGCGCGAGTGCGGCAAGCCAGTTGCCGATGTCGACGTGCTCGATCAGGTAGAGCAGCAGGCCGGTCGCCAGCACGAGCTGGATGCCCGCGGTCGGCAGGACGAGCGAGTGGCGCGCCTGCAGGAAGAAGGCCGCACCTTCGACCGCGGCCGCCGTCAGCCCGAGAAGCGGCAGCAGCAGCCAGCCGGACAGCGGCCGCCCGGAGCGGATCGACAGAACGAGGAGGCCCGCGATGGCGAGCGCACAGGGCATCGGATCGAGCGGGACCGGCACGCGATCCTGCGAGAGCGTCTCGGCACCGAGGATATGCAGCATGGGGCCGCCGAGCAGGCCGTAGACGGGAACGGCGAAGACGTCCTTCAGCTCCGCCGCATAGGCGCCGACCACGACGGAGCGGCCGGCAAGTGCCTCCGCCGGCACCCGGCCGGAAAGCAGATCGGAAACGGAAAAGACCGGGACGCTCGCCGGCGAGATCGAGAAATCGATGTCGAAGCTTGCCGCGCTCGGCTCCGGCTCCCCGGCAAGCAGGGCGGCGACCGACTGCACCACTTGCCCGTCGAGCATCACACCGTGGGGCAGGCCGCGCACGACGCCGTCGGGATCGGCGGCGACGTTGGCGGCGGCAAGCCAGGCGTTCGCCTCGAATTCGGGAAGCGGCCGCGAGACCACCGTCTCCGGCGTATCGCCGGCGGCGGAGCGGTATTGCACGAAGGCCGGAAGCACGACGCCGCCGCCGGCATCGGCGAGCGCCTTCGCCAGCCGGTCGTCGGACGCGGCAGTGGAGCGGGCGCTGAAATCGATGTCGAGGAAGATGTCGGCGGCGCCGGCCGCGACCAGCCGGTCGATGACCGCCGCATGGACGTCGCGCGGCCAGGGCCAGACGCCGATTGCATCCAGGCTGCCCTTGTCGATGGCGACGAAGACGAACTTGCCGCCCGCCGCCCGCGGCGCCGCCGCGGCGCGCCATTCGGTGAGGAAGAGATCGACGCCGTTCAGGACGCCGAGCGGGGGCAGCGCCAGCGGCATGACGAGGAGAAGGAGCGCGGTGAGCACACTATAGGTGCCCGCCCGTCCCATTCTCCGTATCAGCTTACGCACTGCGTCCATGATCGTCAGTCGCGTTTCGGAGGCTTCTTGCCGTGGCCGCCACGGTCGTCATTGCCGCCCTTGCCACCATGGTCGTCATGGCGGCCGCCCTTGTCACCGTGGTCGCCATTGCCATGGCCGCCGCCATTGCCGCCGTTTCCGCCACCATTGCCGCCATTGCCGCCGCCGGCATTGCCACCACCGTTGCCTCCAGCGTTGCCATTGCCGTTGCCGCCGGCATTGCCATTACCGTTGCCGCCGGCGTTGCCATTGCCACCGGCATTGCCACCATTTCCACCATTGCCGCCGGCATTACCGCCCGCGTTGCCGCCGCCGGCATTGCCACCGGTATTGCCGCCGCCGTTGCCGGCATTGCCCGCATTGCCGCCGTTCCCCTTGCCGCCGCCGGCCTTGCCGTTGCCGGAATTGCCGCTGCCGGAAGTCGTTGCGGCCTCATCGCCGCCGGTATTGCCGGTGTTGCCTGTGTTGTCGGCCTTGTTCGTCTTTTCTGCCGCCGCGGCGATCGCATTCGGGGTCTTCGGCCCGAGAATGTCGACCTTCGGCGCTTTCGGCGCCACGGCGACCACCGGGTGCTTCGGGCCGATGCCCTGCACGCGCATGGCCTTGCGGTTCTTCGGATCGACGGTGACGCTCTGCCCGGGGCTGACATGGGTCTGCTCACCGCGGGCGAAGCCGGTGACCTCGACGAGGCCGCGCTCGACGCTGACCGACGCCTTCTTGCGGTCGACCTTGACCTCGAACTTGGTGCCCTTGACGACCGCCGCCAGGAACGGCGTCTGCACGGAGGTGTGCGGCACGCCCCGCGTCTCGATGTCGAAGAGCATCGCGCCGTATTGCTGGGCGACCTCGGTCTTGCGCGTGAAGAAGCCGGACGTGGTGATCGAGGCCAGGCTGTTCGGCTGGAAGGTGATGCTTTCCTTGTTGCGCGTGAGGACGAGACGCCCCCGCGCGCCGGTGACGACCAGCGCCTTGTTCGGGATCGCGGTGCCCACCGTGACGGCGGTCCAGCTCTTGTTGTCGAGCGTGTACTGCACCGGCTGGCTCACCTTGGCGGCGACCCACTCGACGGCGCTCGCTGCACCCGCGGACACGAGAAAAAGAAACAGAACGGAAAACAATCTGGCCGAAAGAGACATGGTATCACTCCAATTTCGCATGGCATTGGAGGAAAAGCCCCTTAATCTTCAATGAATAAATCCGGTCGTTTCGAGAACTGCTTAAGGCCGGGTAAACGGAATTGCTCATATTTTCGCCCTGGTCGCCGCCCCGCGGAGCCGGCCTTGATCCCCCGCGCGAAAACCGCGAACATGGGTGCCTCCACACCGCCGCAGCAAGATGAGGGAGACCCCATGCAGATCGTTTCCGCCAACGGCGCATCCATTCCGGCCCTCGGCTTCGGCACCTTCCGGATGCCCGGCCCCGACGTGATCCGCATCCTGCCGCTCGCGCTCAAGACCGGCTTCCGCCACGTCGACACCGCGCAGATCTACGGCAACGAGGCGGAGGTGGGCGACGTGATCGCCACATCCGACATTCCCCGCGGGGAGATCTTCCTGACCACCAAGGTCTGGGTGGACAAGTTTGCCGCCAGGGACTTCCTCCCCTCCGTCGACCAGAGCCTGAAGAAGCTCAGGACCGACTATGTCGACCTCCTGCTCCTGCACTGGCCGAAGAGCCCGGTGCCGCTCGCCGAGCAGATCGGCTGCCTGAACGCGGTGGTGAAGGCCGGCAAGGTGCGCCATATCGGGGTCAGCAACTACAATTGCGCGCTGATGGGCGAGGCGGTGGCGCTATCGGAGGCTCCGATCGTCACCAACCAGGTGGAATACCACCCCTATCTCGACCAGACGGCGGTCATCGCCGCCGCCCGCTCCTACGGCATGGCGATCACCGCCTACTACGCCATGGCCGACGGGCGCGTGACGAAGGAGCCTCTCCTGCAGGACATCGGCGCCCGCCACGGCAAGACGGCGGCGCAGGTGGCGCTGCGCTGGCTCGTGCAGCAGCAGGGCGTGGTGGCGCTCACCAAGACGGCGACGGAAAACCGGATCGCCGAAAACTTCGCCGTCTTCGACTTCCACCTCGACGCGCAGGAGATGGACGCGATCTCCGCGCTCGCCCGCCCGGACGGGAGGATTGTCAGCCCGACGCATCTGGCGCCCACGTGGGATTGAGGGGGTGGAAGGGCGCGATGTGGGCAGTTGAGGTCGCGCCGCTGTCGAATTGAATCACGCCAGACGCCTGAGGCTTACTTTACACGAGTAGGCGCTCCAGTTCATCTGCCTGCGCATATTTCCTACATTTCCGCCCATCTTGAGCAGTCATGTGAGGCGCGCAGGACCCAAGGTTCCAAGTTATCCAACGACAAGCTTGCAGCTCAAGGTTTTAAAGCTTGCCCAAGAATCGTTTCTGGGTTACCCAAGAATGGGTAGACTAATGGGCTTTGGGGGAAGCGCATAAGTGATTTGCGGGACAATACATAACCGTCTGTCGCGAGAGCAACATTTTACTGACGCATCACACGCTGGCGGTGAGTGCTTCGGCGCTATTACGCTGCGCAAAGTCCCGGGCCGCTGAATGCTCTGTAGAATTGATCAGATCCCAGCCGAGGAAATACGCACCCGTAAGAAAGAAGTCGTCATCTCCGCTGATGAGATTGGTGGCGCGCGTTTTCTGGCTGCAGATGTCCTCGAAGGACTTCAGCGCGTTGATCCCGCTAGCTGCGCCCTGGTCATTTCGTCACCGCCGTACAACATCGGTAAACCCTACGAACGAAAGGATGAGCGCACTTACGACGAATATCTGGCATGGCAGAGGCGGGTTATCGAGACGATGTTGCCCGCGCTGACGGAGAACGCTTCCGTATGCTGGCAAGTCGGCACCTATGTAACCGATGGAGAGCTGTTCCCCCTGGACGTGCCCTTCATCGACATCTTCCGCAGTTTGGGGTTCCGTCTGCGCAATCGCATCATCTGGCGCTACAACTTCGGTTACAACGCCGACAAACGCTTCTCCGGTCGATACGAAACCGTTCTGTGGTTCAGCAGAACTGACACCTACACGTTCAACCTCGATCCTGTCCGCATCCCCCAGATCTACCCCGGCAAGCGCCACAGCGCATCTAAGGGAAAGAAGGCCGGCAAACCGAGTGGCAACCCATTAGGAAAGAACCCGTCGGACTACTGGGAATTCTCCGCTATCGAGGACTTTCGGAATAATCCCGTCTGGGACGTTCCCAATGTCAAGGCAAACCATCCCGAGCACACTGAACATCCGTGCCAATTCCCCGTCGAGCTCGCGGAGCGCTGTGTGCTCGCGCTCAGCAAGGCTGGGGAAACAGTTCTAGATCCCTTTATAGGGACTGGCGCCACGGCGATTGCTGCTGTGAAGCACAGTCGACATGCCGTCGGCATTGACCGGCATTTGCCTTATATCGAGATCGCGGAGAAGCGCGTCGCCCAATTCGCTGAGGGCGATCTACCGCTTAGGCCACTGGGCAAACCTGTTCGCCGCCCGCAATCCACGGAGCGTGTGGCTCAGGTTCCCCTAGAATGGCGGCAAGACCATACCGAATTCGCACCGGTTTCGGTGGGAGGCGAAGATGGCGAGGGCTAAGGCAACACCCAAGAAAAAGAAGAAGGCGCTTAGCCCCGAAGAGCGAGCCAAGCGCAATCTTCAACGGCGGCACCGTCGCGAGATTAGGGAAGTGTTTTCTGCAGTCGGCTTCCAGCGCGCTGAGGCGGCTTCTGATAAGGAGTTCACTTATTGCGGTGTAACCTCGGACTTCGACGACGTATTCATATTGGAGAACGTGGTCGTTTTCGTCGAGTATACGACGGCGCACGATATCTCTGAGCACGCCAAGAAGAAATACCTGATGTACGATCGCATCCGGCAGGATGACGCACAGTTCGTAGCGTTTGCCCGAGGCACCCCGCTTAGTATCGCCGGGACTTTAGGAACAAAGTACAGCGACAATCAAATTCGAGTCATACTGCTTTATTGCTCACTAAACACAGTTCAAACCGAGCTAAAGAATCAAATAAACCACGCACTTTTTATGGACTATAGCATAGTCCGATACTTCAAGCTCTTGACAAGAACGGTGCGCCGGTCTGCCCAGCACGAACTTCTTGCTTTCCTTGGCGTAAACTATAAGGCTTTTGCCGATAAGGCGCTCAATGCCAATGCCTCACCGCGGGATCCATTTCACGGCTCCGTCCTACCTGAGCACCATTCCAAGTTTCCGAATGGCTACAAAGTCGTTTCGTTCTACATACAGCCATCAGCCCTGTTGTCGAGGGCTTACGTCCTACGACGGGACGGGTGGAGGGACCGTGGCGGCCTGTACCAGCGGATGATCTTAAGGGCCAAGCTTGATTCCATCCGAAAATACCTTGTCGATCAGAAACGAGTATTCGTTAACAATATTATTGTTACTCTACCGGCGGGAACAAAGATACTCGATGCCGAAGATAACACAATCAACACAAAGACAATCCATAATACACTACCAGCAGTCATATCCATTCCCAGCGAATTCAACTCTGTTGGGATCATAGACGGTCAGCATCGCGTCTTTTCCTATTACGAAGGCGGAGCCAATGAAGAGGTCATCGGCGGCCTCCGATCGCAACAGAACCTATTGGTCACCGGCATCATTTATCCGGACAACGTCAGCGACTCGGAGAAAACCCGATTTGAGGCCGGACTTTTCCTAGAAATCAATTCAACGCAATCAAATGCTAAGTCCGAACTCAAGCAGGCGATCAACCAACTCATTCGCCCTTTCCTCGCCGATTCCATAGCGAGAGATGTTTTGGATAAGTTGAACGACGGCACAGGTGTTCTCTCTGGCAAATTCTCCCAGAGTTTCTTCGACGCCGGCGGTCTCCGTACCACATCTGTGGTTAGCTACGGGCTTCGCCCACTTGTCAGGCCCACCGCCCCTGGTCCGCTCTTCGCGCGATGGATGGATAGCGACAAGGATACCTTTGTCAGCTTTGAGAACGATGCTGCGCGCAAACGTTATATCGACTACTGCGCGAGTCAGATCGGGGTGTTCTTCGCCGCGGCAAAATCTCGCCTGCCGACCGACAGATGGACGACCTCCCGGACGATCCAGAACCGCCTCCTGACGCCGACGGTTGTCAATGGGCTCATCGGAGCCATGAGGCAGGCTCTGGATGCTGGGGTGGAGATGACGTTTGAGAAGCTGCATGATCAGTTCGCAGGCTTGGAGACGTTCCCGTTCGAGAGGTATCGGTCGAGCCAGTACACGGTGATGTCGACCGACCTCTTCAAGAAGTTCTTCGCGCCCACCGAAGCACCGAAAACGTGAATGTCACCGGACCGCGAGCATCCTCTGTAAAGTCAGAGAACCGGCCGGAACGGGGTGAAGGCGACTTGGATTCCAGCAGATGATTGGCTGATTAGCCCCCAAAAACAAACAAACCGCCGGATCGCTCCGGCGGCTTTCTTTCAACCGGGCGTGTCGGCCCCGATCAGACGAACTGGCTCAACCCCGGGACGGAGGCGACGACTTCGTCGACGACGTCGGAGCCGGCATATTCGCGCGCGGCGGCGATGGTTTCCTTCGAGAGCGAGGTGATCTCGCCCATGCCGAGGCCGAGTGCCATCAGCTGCTGGCCCAGCCCCATGATGCCGCCGCCGCCGATTGCGCTCATCAGCCCGCCGAGCAGGCCCTTGCCCTCGCCTTCGCCGTTGTACCTGGCGACGAGGTCGACGGCGCCGGGGATCGCTTCGATCATCTTGGCGACCGGGCCGTCGGCCGCCTCGCGCTGGAGGAAGCCCAGCATCATGCCGACCGCCTTTTCGGCGACATCCGCGTCGATGCCGACATTGGTGGCGATGCGGTTTACGAGTTCATTCATGGTCTGCCTCCGTTTGAAATTCTGACGTGAACGTCAACGTAATTAATTCCGCCTGCGAACTCAAGCGCCGGGGCCGCTCCCCACAGGCTTTTTCGCCGCGCCGCGCCGCCGCACCGGGGAAGCGCCAGGTGAGCACCGGGGGACGCACCGGGCTGTTGTCATGTTCCATACTATCCTTATAGTTACAACCTGTTGTTTGGATGAATGCGGGAATGCCGGGCGCCGCCCTCCCCGCGAAAGACGAGGCCCCATGCTTGTTGACGGAAAGCTTTTCATCGGTACCAGCCGCAACCCCGACGACAGCCTCAACAAGCCGGAATATCTGGAGCTGAAGTTCGGCAACCGCCACGGGCTGGTGACCGGGGCGACCGGCACCGGCAAGACGGTGACGCTGCAGATCCTCGCGGAGAGCTTCTCCGAGGCCGGCGTGCCGGTCTTCTGCGCCGACATCAAGGGCGACCTCTCCGGCATCGCGATGAAGGGCGAGGCCAAGGACTTTCTCCTGAAGCGCGCCGAGACGATCGGGCTTTCGCCCTACGAGTTCCGCGCCGCGCCGGTGATCTTCTGGGATCTCTACGGCGAGCAGGGCCACCGGGTGCGCACCACCATCGCCGAGATGGGGCCGCTCTTGCTCTCGCGGCTGATGGACGCCTCGGAGGCGCAGGAGGGCGTCTTGAACATCGCCTTCAAGATCGCCGACCAGGGCGGGCTGCCGCTTCTCGACCTCAAAGACCTGCAGGCGCTCCTGAACTACATGGGCGAGCACGCAAGCGAGCTTTCGAGCCAGTTCGGGCTGATCTCCAAGGCCTCCGTCGGCTCGCTGCAGCGGGGGCTCTTGATCCTTGAGCAGCAGGGCGCGGAGAATTTCTTCGGCGAGCCGGCGCTTTCGATCTCCGACATCATGCGCACGACGAGCGACGGCCGCGGCATGATCTCGGTGCTCGCCGCCGACAAGCTGATGATGAACCCCAGGCTTTACGCCACCTTCCTGCTCTGGCTCCTCTCCGAACTCTTCGAGGAGCTGCCGGAGGTGGGCGATCCGGAAAAGCCGCGGCTGGTCTTCTTCTTCGACGAGGCGCACCTGCTCTTCGACGACGCGCCGAAGGTGCTCGTCGACCGCATCGAGCAGGTGGTTCGCCTCATCCGCTCCAAGGGCGTCGGCGTCTATTTCGTCACCCAGAACCCGCTCGACGTGCCGGAAACGGTGCTCGCCCAGCTCGGCAACCGCGTGCAGCATGCGCTGCGCGCCTATACGCCGCGCGAGCAGAAGGCGGTGAAGACGGCGGCCGAGACCTTCCGCCCCAACCCGGCCTTCGATTGCGAAACCGCGATCACCGCGCTCGGCACCGGCGAGGCGCTGGTCTCGACGCTGGAGGGCAAGGGCATTCCCTCGATGGTCGAGCGCACGCTCATTCGCCCGCCGGCCTCGCGGCTCGGACCGATCACGCCGGCGGAGCGCCAGCAGCTGATGGCGACGAGCCCGGTTTCCGGCGTCTACGACCGCGATGCCGACCGGGAATCGGCCTACGAGATCCTCACCGAACGGGCGCGCAAGGCGGCCGAGGCGGAAGCCGCCCGCCGCGCCGAGGAAGAAGGCAAGGAGAGTGCCGGCGGACGCTGGACGCTGCCGGGCTTCGGTGACGAGAGCGAAGAAAGCACCAAGACGACGAAGAGCGGCACCCGCCGCAGCTCCGGCTACCAGCGCGAATCGGTGCTGGAGGCGGCGATGAAGAGCGCGGCGCGCTCGGTCGCGACCTCCGTCGGCCGGGCGCTGGTGCGCGGCATCCTCGGCAGTTTGAAACGGTAGCAGGCGTCGGGTCTTCGGCCTCAGTCGAGATTGCCGTAGACCACCTCGTCGCCGCCGATATGGTGGCTGCCGCCGACATTGCCGTAGACCCTGGCGTCGCCCTCGACGACGGCATGGCCGAAGAGGCGTCCGTGGATCTGCGCGCGTTCTCGGGCGACGGCGAAGCCGCAGACGACACCGTAGACCTGGGCGTCGTCCTCGATCCGCGCCTCGCCATAGGCGAGCGAATCCCCGTGCAGCCAGCAGGTGCCGGCCTGCGAGAGGTTCTTCTCGGACTGGACGAAGCCGCCGCGCTCGCCGTCGGCACGGATGATACGGTGGAGGATTTCGCCGCTTTCGAGCCTGCGGGTCTCATCGGAAAGCCGGTATTTCATGGCGCCCTCGACAATCGGTTGTAGAGACGGGTCGTGATACTCTCCTCGCCCCAGGGGGCGAGATCGTAGCCGTGATAGCCGGGCATCGGGTTCACCTCGATGACGAAGGGACCCTCGCCCGTCAGGATGAGGTCGATGCCGGAAAAGCGCAGCCCTTCCGCTGCGGTCAGGTCGCAGAGGTCGGCGGCGAGCGCCGCGTCGATTGCCGCCGGCCGCATCTCGGCGCCGCCCTCCTTGCGGTAGTCGAGCGCCGTCGTCACCACCTCGACCGCAAAGCAGACGCCGTCGAGCACATGCACCCGGAGTTCCCGGCCGCGAAGCCGCGCCTGCGAGAGCACCGGCTCGGCCACCCCGGCGAGCGTGTCGCCGTCGAGGACGAAGCTCGGGGCGGAGCTGCAGTTCTTGATCACCCGGCCGGCGAGCGCATGGCGCGTCGTCATCAGCGTCGGCGGCAGCAGCGCCACCCGGCGCGGCACCGCCGCAAGGGCGGCGACGTGGAAGGGCTTGCACCAGTTGGTGCTCCGCTCCTCGGCGCGGATGACGTTCGGATGGGCATCGCAAAGGGCCGCGATGACAGCGCGCAGGGCCACGTCGCCGGCATCGGCGCTCCAGCCGTCGCGGATGTAGACGCCCGGCGCCGCCGCCATCCATTCGGCGAGGACGGCGAGCGGAAGCCGGCCCTCCGCCACCGCCTCGATCGTCACCCAGCGCAGCGGCAGGCCCTCATCGGTGACCCGCTTGTGGAAGCCGGCGGCCGTCGGATCGCCGCTGACGCTGATGACGAAGGGCGCACCGGTCGCTTGCGCCCCGAAATCCTCGGGCGGCGCGTCTTCGGACTGCCGCGCCCGGCCCATGCGATCCACCCAGCCGTCGCGAAAGAGCACCGTCATCGGTTCACCATCTTCGCCAGCGCATCGGCGAGGCTTTCGCCCGCCGGGCCTTCCAGCAGGTCCGGAGAAAGCTGCGGAACGACCGACCAGAAGACCGGCCGGCCGAGATAGCTGAAGACCAGCTCGCCATAGTCGATCCCGAAAACATGCCGCACCGCGGCGACCAGTTCCGCAACTTCGTCGAGCGCCCGGTCCGGCAGGTGCATCGCCACCAGACGGTCGCCCTCGGGGCGGAAAAGCGTGAGCACATCGCCGGCGAAGGCGCAGCACGCCGCCGCGCCGCGCGGTGCCCGGACCGCCAGCCGCACCTCGTCCTCCGTGTCGGGGACGTCATCGACGCGCCTGAGCGAGCGATCGTAGAGGCTGGAGAGGCGAAGCCAGCCCTCGGGAAGCGGCCCGTCGCAATGGACGCGCCATTGCGGGCAGGCAAGCCCCGACCGCGCGCAGCGGGCCCATTGTTCCGGCAACGAGACCATGTAGGCGCAGGCGCTGCCGGACGTGCCGCGGTTCAGCGGATTGCCGCAGGCCATGCGCAACATGTGCAGCACGGCGGCGCGCTCGCAAGCGGAAAAGACGTCCCCGGATACACCGGGCTCGAAACCGGCAAGCGTGCCGGCGACCTGCCTGAGGAAAAGCGGATGCGTCGCACCCCGCGGGCGAATCCAGCCCTCCCCCGCGGCCGGATCGCCGATCGGGACATGGATGTCGCCGAGGACGATCGCGTCGGTATCGAGGGAGAGGCTTGCGAGGCCCCGGCGGGCGAGGTTTTCGCGCAGGAGTCCTTCGAGCGGCGCCCCGAGGTTCAGCAGCAGGACAATCCGCTCTTCGCCAGGACCGTCACGCATGGCGGGTCTCAGATCTTCGCGTGCCCGCCGAGGGTGAAGGCGCCCGCCTCGACACCCGGATCGGCGGCGACGAGGTCCTTGATCTCGCCTTCGTCCTTCAGCGACAGGACGAGATGCACCGACCCGTCGGGAAGCCGCGTCACCGAGTCCACGAGACCGTAGTCGGAAGCCGCCTGCCAATATTCGTCGCTCTTGCGCAGGAGATCGGCGGATGCGTCCGGCTTCTGCTTCAGATCGACGCGAAAGAAGTGTCGCTTGAAATCCGTTCGCCCCTTGCCGAACCGCTCCACGGGGAGGCTGATCGCCTCGATCCCGGCGAGCCTGGCGGCATCGTCCTTGCCTTCCTTGCCGTCGCTGCCGCCTTCCTTGCCTTCACTGCTGAATACCGACATGACCGTGCCCTCCGTTTCGACTGGTGAAGGCATAGCAAACAAGTCAAAGTGCGTAAACTTTTTAGTTGTATTAGCTTTTCATTTATCAATTTTAGAGAGTCTTTTTCGACAACACGTCACGACGGGCGGCGGTCGAGCGCCGGGGCGAGCGGCTGCAGAAGACGATAGAGCCGCGCCCTCAGCGCCGGCATCGCGGAGCGCTCCACCAGCACGTGGTAGGCGAAGGCGAAGGCGAGAATGCCGGCGACGGCGACGAGGATTGCGACGCCCGGATGAAAGAGGGCGGCGAGCGGCGGGATCGCGACATAGCCGACATGCTGGTGGACGAGATAGAGGGGATAGGTGGCGCCACCTGCGAGCTTCATCGGCCCCCAGAAGCGGCGCGGCAGGTTCGCGCGGGCGATCAGCGCGAAGAGGGCGGCCCCGCCGAGGACGGCGACCGCAATCACCGGACGCGACAGCGCGCTTCCATATTCCGCCTCGAACCAGGAAGCGGCGCGAAGCGAGGTGAAGACGCCGTATGAGAGCGACAGCGCGAGCAGCGTGAGCCGCGTGGGCGTGACGCCCTTGCCGATACGCTGGAGCGCGATGCCGGCGACGAAGAAGCCGCTATACTCGGTGATCAGCGCGTCCTGCAGCAGGCGGACCTGGAAGAAGGCCTCGTTGGCGAGGGAGAGCGCCAGCCAGGCGAAGGCGATCGTCTCGATATCGTCCAGCCGCCGGATGACCAGCAGCAGGAAGATCCAGCCGTAGAAGACGAGTTCGAGCACGATCGACCAGTAGGCGCCGTCGACGAAGGGTTCGCCGAGAAGCAGCGAGAAGACCATGAGATTGGCCCCGTACTGCTGCAGGCTGACCTCGAAGCGCGGATTGGCGGCGATGACGACGACGAGCGCGGTGACCGTCATCATGATGATGAAGGTCGGATAGATGCGCACGAAGCGCGAGACGAAGAATTCGAGCGGCGTGCGGCCTTCCGCCGAATAGAGGATCACGAAACCGCTGATGATGAAGAAGATGCTGACGCCGAGATAGCCATAGGCCGCGGTACTCCGCAGCATATCCGGCAGCAGCATCTGCGGCAGGTCGCCGGCGGCCTCGCCGCGGAAAAGGAAATGGAAGGCGACTACGGCCATAGCGGCGACAAACCTCAGCCCGTCGAGCCCGAAGAGGTGCTTTTCCATGGTCCTGATGCCCCCGGTCGCAATCCGCGCCGCGGCACGGGCGCGCCTTCCCCCCGCCCCTTCTTAGCGGGAAATTGTTAATAATCTACTTTTGGTGGAAAAATTCAAACGCAGGAACCAAGCCGCAACCTCTGCGACATATGCGGCAGGCTTCGAGAGGCGGGCGTGCCGGGCGGATGCGCTTGCGCTATGATCGCGGCCAGGGTGGAGCCGGGAGAGTCGGGGCGATGACGATCGACATGCTGATGGGGTTGCTGCCGGTCGTCTTCATGCTGCACGAGTTCGAAGAGATCATCATGCTGAAGCCGTGGCTGGCGAAGAACGGCCCGGAACTGGAACGCCGCTTTCCGGCCGTCGCGGCACGGGTCCTGCCGCTCTACGGCAGCCTCTCGACCTCGGCTTTCACCCTCGCGGTCCTGGAGGAATTCCTCGTCCTGACGGCGCTCACCTATGCGGCGATCGCCTTCGGCCTCCACGATCTCTGGGCGGGGCTGCTCGTCGCCTTCCTTTTCCATCTTCTCGTCCATGTCGGCCAGGCGATCGTCTGGCGCGGCTATTGCCCCTTCATCATCACCAGCCTGCTCGTGCTCCCCTATTGCCTCTACGCGCTCTCCGCGCTCGCCCGACCGGGCGCGATCTCGCCCGGCGCGACGGCCACCTGGTCGGTTGCGGCGACGGTTCTCGTCTATTTCAATCTCTGGCTCGCACTTCGCCTCGCCCGCCGCTTCGAGGCATGGATCGGACGCGCCTTTCCCGAACGGTCACGGTGACGACGCCTCGTTTGTCCCTCCTTTCACCTGATCAGGATCAATGTTCTTCGAAGAAGCCTAATGTTATAAGATGCTGATGAAACAGACATTCCCGCAGCGGCCGGCATCCGGACCTTGTCCGGCCGGCATTTGAAGGACGTCCGGCATGGCGCATAAACAGGTTCTCTTTCGTGACGAGGCCCGCGCGAAAATCCTGCGCGGAGCGACCCTTCTCGCCGACGCGGTGCGCATCACGCTCGGCCCGCGCTCGAAATCGGTGCTGATCGAGAAGAAGTGGGGCGTGCCGGTCGTCTGCAACGACGGCGTGACGATCGCCAAGGAATTCGACCTCAAGGACCCCGAGGAGAACCTCGGCGCCCGCATGCTGCGGGAGGCGGCGGAAAAGACCGGCGCCATGGTCGGCGACGGCACCAGCACCGCGACGATCCTCGCACATGCGATCTTTTCCGAAGGCCTGCGCAACGTGGTTGCGGGCGCGAGCGCCGTCGACATCAAGCGCGGCCTCGACCGGGCGACGAAATGCACGGTCGAGGCGCTGAAGACGCTGTCGCGGCCGGTCGCCACGACACTCGAAAAGCAGCAGGTGGCGGCGATCTCCGCCCATAACGACGAGACGATCGGGGCGCTGATCGCCGAGGCGATCGAGAAGGTCGGCGACGACGGCGTCATCACCGTCGAGGAGGCGAAGACGACGGAAACCCACCTCAACGTCGTCGAGGGCATGCAGTTCGACCGCGGCTACATCTCGCCCTATTTCATCACCAGCGCGGAGGACATGGAGGCGGTGCTCGAAGACGCCCGCATCCTCCTCTTCGACCGCAAGATCTCGGCGCTGATGGACCTCGTGCCGCTCCTCGAACAGATCGCCAAGTCGGGCCGGCCGCTGCTGGTGATCGCCGAGGACATCGAGGGCGAGGCGCTCGCCACCCTCATCGTCAACCAGATCCGCGGCACCTTCCACAACTGCGCCGTCAAGGCGCCGGGCTTCGGCGACCGGCGCAAGGCGATGCTGGAGGATATCGCGGTGCTGACCGGCGCCCAGGTGATTTCCGAGGAGATGGGCGCCAAGCTCGAAAACGTGACGCTCGCCGAACTCGGCTCGGCCGCCCGCGTCGTCATCGACAAGGAGACGACGACCATCGTCGGCGGCGCAGGCGACCCGGCGCGGATCAAGGGCCGCATCGAGGAAATCCGCCGCCAGATCGAAAAGACCACCAGCGACTACGACAAGGAGAAGCTGGAGGAGCGGCTCGCCAAGCTCTCCGGCGGCGTCGCCGTCATCCGCGTCGGGGCGCCGGCGGAGGCCGAGATGAAGGCGAAGAAGGACGCGATCGAGGACGCGATCAACGCCACCAAGGCGGCGGTCGCCGAAGGCATCGTGCCGGGCGGCGGACTGGCGCTCCTGCGCTGCGTCGGCGCGGTCGCCGCGGAAGAACAGAAATGCGAGGGCGACGAGCGCACCGGCGTGCAGATCCTCAAGCGCGCGCTGGAGGCCCCGGCCCGGCAGATCGCGCTGAATTCGGCGGCGGACGACGGCGTCGTCGTCGAGCGGATGCTGCAGGGGTCCGGCGCCTATGGCTTCGATGCCGGTCGGCGGGAATATGTCGACCTGATGGAAGCGGGCATCATCGACCCGACCAAGGTGGTGCGGATCGCGCTCGAAAACGCCGTCTCCGTCGCCAGCATCCTGCTGCTCACGGAGGCGACGATGACCGAGGTGCGCGAGCCGGCGAAGCCGCCGGAGCCGGAGATGGGCGGCGTCTGAGATTCACTCCGGACCGCCGGACCTGCTCCGCCGCCAGGCACCGAAGAGCGCGATGCCGACGCCGATGAGCAAGCCCGGCAGCGCCATGGCGACGGCAGCGGTCGCGGCCCCCATCTCGCAGCCGCCGGAATCGCCCGGCGTGCCGCAACGCGGATCGAAGAGGTAGCCGAGCGACAGCGCCAGGATGCCGGTCAGGATCGGCAGGCCGACGAGGCCGATGAGCCCGAAGGCCAGTGATTTTGCGATCGTCTTCAGCATGCCCGTTCCCCCTCCACTGTCGGAGACATAGCGCAATTCCACGGTCCCGTGAACGGGGATGCCGGCCTGGTCTTGACCTCCCCGCCGTCAGCCGCCATGTCCACCCCGACGGGGCAAGTGAAGACGAGGAGACGGATGGCCTTTCGCATCAACAACGGTTCGCTCTACCCTTACGCCGCCGGCGCGGTGGTTGCCGGCCTGCTTGCCGCCTTCGGCATGATCGCCGACGAGGTGCGCGAAGGCGAGACGCTCGGCCTCGACACGGCAGTGTTGATGGCGCTGCGCACGCCGGGCAATCCCGCCGACCCGATCGGCCCGGCCTGGCTCGAGGAGGCTGCGCGCGACGTGACCGCGCTCGGCAGCTTCTCGGTGCTGACCATTCTCGTGCTGGTCGTCGTCATTCACCTCTTGCTCATCGGACGGCAGCGGACCGGCTGGTTCGTCGCCTTCTCGGTGATCGGCGGGACGATCGTGAGCACGACGCTCAAATCCTTCTACGACCGCCCCCGCCCCGAGCTCACCGGCGTGGCGCGCGTCTTCACCGCGAGCTTTCCGAGCGGGCACGCGACGATCTCGGCCGTGGTCTACCTGACGCTCGGGGCGCTGCTCGCCGAAATGGCGGAGCGGACGAGCCAGAAGGTGCTCTATCTCGGCTCGGCGATCTTCCTCACCGTCATCATCGGCGCAAGCCGCGTCTATCTCGGAGTGCACTATCCGACCGACGTCATCGCCGGCTGGTCGATCGGCGCGGGATGGGCGCTCGCCTGGACGCTCGCCGCCCATCTGGTGCGCAAGCGGATGAAGACGGAGGGGTGAGCGCGAGTGGCGGCGGGGTCGCCCACCATGTTTCGAAATCGGGCAGCAAATGCCGGCAAACGATACCGGCGCGGCGTTGGCGGCTTTGCGCCGGGAGCGACCGTTGCTGCTGCCGCTAAACTCCTATTCTACGATGCAGCAATAGTCAGAAGCGCAAGTTTGGCAACAATCGGGATTTTCGCGAAAGGAAGAGACCGTTGAAAACTGCGATCATATTCGACTGCGAATTTCTCTGCCTTGAACGTTCACAGCGTAGATTTTGGTGCGCGGCACATGATCGCGATCAGTTGCTATATTGCGGGCATCGAGCCTTCAATTCCAGCTCATCGTTTTGATAATGCCGTAAAACTTCTGCTTGCCGCTGGAATGCCGATTGAGGATTTGGCGAGAACCCCAAGCAACAAACTCGCGGACTCGTTTGCGAGGTCACGATGCGTTGGACGACGCGTTATCGATCGCTTACACGCTTCAATATCTTATGCAGACGGGGAAGCTTCAGCGGGAGGTATTTGGCCGCTCTTAGAGCCGACTGCCGTCTTGGCAGGATCGCGCCGAGAGGGGACATCACTGAACCTGCAATGGCGGGCTGGAACGGGGCCCGAAAGCGACAGTCCGCGCCTGTTGACTGAACATCAGAAGCGGACAGCCAGGACCATTGGCGGTAATGACTATTTTTCGAACGCCCCCATCTGGAACAGGCCGCCCAGCCAATCCTCCAGATGCCAGGTCTTGGTCACCATGCCATCATCATTGAACTCGTGGATATCGATGGTCATGATTGCGAAGTCCTTGCCCTTTGACGGGAAGCCCGCGAAGGGGCCCGCCTGCGTGGCGGAATAGGTCGAGCGAACGACAACCTTGTTGCCTTCCTCGATCATGTCCTCAAGCACAAACTTGCCGTTGGTGAAGGTGGCTGACATGCCGGGGATCATGGCCTTGAAACCCTCACGGCCGGGCCCCTGGCCCGGATTGGTGGGCACGTTCACCCAGTCTTCCGCCAGAACCTGGTCGAGCAGATCGGCGTTTCCTGTTACGAACGTATCGTAGAACAGGCGGATTTTTTCCTTGTGCGCGGACTCAGCCGATGCCGGGCTGGCCACCAGTGCTACAGCGGTCGCGGCGGCGGCCAGGAACATGGATGCGCGTCGAGTGATGGTCATGGTGAGATCTCCTCTTCCCTCAGGGTTGTTACGCCAGGCTGCCGGTCGGCCTTTGCTGGACGTGAGAGGAGACTACCGTTTCCTTTCCGATGCATCATGAGCGCAATGCTTGATGATCCATTTCCTCCGAGTAGATGATCAATTACTCCGCCTCGAGACCACCGATCCCGTGCGGACCGGTCAGGTAGTCCAGAAAAGACCGCGTCTTGGCCGGCAGATAGCTCCGGTTGGGATAGACGGCATGCAAGGTGACTTCGGGCCATAGCTGCGCAGGCAGCGCGGCTTCCAGCCGACCTTGCGCAAGGTCTTCGTGAACCAGCCAATGGGGCATCATAGACAGGCCAAGTCCCTCACGCGCGGCCAGGTAGAGGAGTGACTCGTTGCCACTCAGGAGAACCGGGGTGAGATGCAGTTCCGGGGCGTCCGGCCCGCTGCCAAGCCGCACACGGCCATCGGGGGCAACCGCGCTATAGGCAAGGAACGGCGCGCCGCGCAATTGCTCCGGACCTTGCGGTCGCCCGAGGCGATCGAGGAGATCAGGCGTTCCAACAAGGACAAACCGGATTGTCGCCAGACGGCGGGCGATCAGGGTCTCATCCAGGGCGGCGGTCACGCGCAGGGCGAGATCAAAGCCTTCTTCCACGAGATTGACCTTGCGGCCGGACAGATCCAGGTCGAGCGTCACTGCGGGGTGCTGCGCGCGGAACGCGACCAGCAGACGCGCGAAGGCAGGATTTGCCATCCATACCGGCAGGCTGACCTTGAGCGTCCCCTTTGGCAGAACGGTGGTGTGCGAGAGTTGCGCCTCTGCCTGCTCCAGCCCTTCCAGCAGTGTTCGAACGGTGCCCAGGTAAAGCGTGCCGGACTCTGTCAGACTGACGCTGCGGCTGGTTCGATTGAGGAGCCTCGCGCCCACGCGCGCCTCGAGATGCTGGACGTGTTTGCTGGTCATGGCCGCAGAAAGGCCAAGGCGCTCTGCAGCGGCAGAAAAGCTTTTCAGTTCGGCAACCGTTGCGAAGACCCGGAGACCAACAAGCGCATCCATGATCATCTCCTCTGAGGAAACGCACCTTCAATCATGGCGCAGATGATCAAATATAACGAAAGACCTACGATCCTGTCCATCATCAACCGAGCCGCAACCTGTCAGCAGCGTAGCGGACCTATGGCACAGGACCTCACATGTCGATGCTCATCTCCACCACGACTGCACCAAGCCCCCGTTGGAACATCGGCCTCTGGGTCGCGCAGATCGCACTCGCTTTGCTTTATTTGATGGGTGTCTGGATGCACCTTACGCTGTCACCGGAAGAGGCGGCCGCCATGGGTGCCGTCTGGATGTCGGAGGCTCCGCTTGCCTTCGTTCGTTTCATCGGCGTGATGGAGCTTCTCGGCGTCATCGGCCTGATTCTGCCGGCCGCCACCCGTATCAAGCCGCAGCTGACGGTTCTGGCTGCCGTTGGTCTTCTGGCCATCCAGGTCCTGGCAATTCCCTTCCATGCCTTCCGCGGCGAATTCGCGCCGCTCCCGTTCAATCTGATCTACGTCGCACTCGCCGTGCTGGTGATCTGGGGCCGCTCGCGCAGGGCGCCGATCCTGCCGCGCTAAGGGCTTCGACGAAGGAATTAAGCGACATGGATACGGATGCTCTCAAACTCGCCCGCAGCCTGAAGACCCGTGGTCTTCCCGAACGGCTGACCTGGGGGGCCGTGGAACTGTCGGTTACCAATGTTGACCGCGCGGCTTGGTTCTGGATCGGGGCCCTGGGATTTGTTCCTCGCCCCGATCCCGGCCCGGGCGTCGCCCTCGGCACCTCAGAACGCACCCTGGTCATCCTTCGACCAGGCGCCCGCCGACCTGTCATGAATGACGTCACCGGCCTTTACCACGCGGCATTTGCCGTGCCGTCCCAAGAAGAGTTCTCACGCCTTCTCTGCCGTTTCATGGATCTTGACCTGCGGGTTTCTCCGGTCGATCACACCATGTCAAAGGCGATCTATCTCAACGATCCCGACGGACACGGCATTGAGATAGCGTTGGAGACGCCCGAACGCTTCGCACGCTTCGATGACTCCAGCTCCAGCTTTGCGATGATCGACAGCGAGGGGCGGTTCCGCAGTGGCCGAGATCCTCTCGATCTCAAAGCTGAGCTGGCCGCAGCAGCAGGCGCGGATCTCTCGGCCTCCATCGCGTCCGAGACAGTTGTCGCCCATATTCACCTGCATGTACCGGACCTGGAAATGGCGCAGGGCTGGTTTCAGGGGATCGGATTTGCGCGCAATCTCTCGCTGCCATCGATGGGCATGGCCGACATGGGCGCGGGAGCCGCCTATACCCACAGGCTCGCTCTCAATATCTGGGCAGGACGAGGCGCTCCCCCGCCCCCCGATGGCGCAGCCCGCCTTCTGCACTATCACCTGACGACCTCGGATTCAGCCTTGTTCAAACAGGCGAGCAGGCGTCTCCAGCGTGATGCCAAGGGTTATCTATCGGGTCGCGATCCCGCAGGCGCCGCGCTGACCCTTACTCTCTCTTCAACAACTGGAACCGAAAGGGATGCGGCATGACTTCGTCGACCCCACAGGCTTATCGTCCCGCCCAGATCGCCCTTCATTGGTTCGTCATGGTTGGCATCGTGGTGCAGATCGCCATTCACGAACCCATGGTGCGTGAGACGACCGCGCAATTTGCGGGCCTTGCCCCTGATCCCGCCGACACCACGCTCGCGATGATGCATGGCTTGCTTGGCACGCTGATCTTCGTGGCGGTTCTCGTTCGGCTGTGGCTACGGTATCGCTACGGCGTGCCGGGCCATGCCGAGGGAACGACATCCGCGCAGGCGCTCATCGCCGGGCTGGTCCATAACGCGCTTTATCTCTGTCTTCTCGGCATGGGCATCACCGGCATGGTGACGCGTTCCGGCGTTGCCAATCTGGGTGATCTGCATTTCGTCATCAACATCGCGATGGTCACGCTGATCCTGCTTCATGCCGGCGCTGCGCTCTTCAACCAGTTCGTGCGCAAGGACGGCACCCTGGCGCGGATGATCCCTGCTTTGAGACGGTAACAGCCAATGTCCACATTCGACCGTCCGCCGGCGCCGACACTGAAGGCGAAAGCCATCGCTCTCTGGGGGGCGCGTATTCTCGTCGCCATTCCCTTTCTGATCGCCGCCTGGCTGGAAGGGCTTTCCAGCCCTGCCGATCTGATCGCCATGGATCTCGTGTGGATCCCGGACGCGCCGCTCTGGCTGGTGCGCAAGCGGATGAAGACGGAGGGGTGAGCGCGGGTGGCGGCGGGGTCGCCCACCATGTTTCGAAATCGGGCAGCAAATGCCGGCAAACGATAGCGGCGCGGCGTTGGCGGCTCTGCGCCGGGAGCGGTCATTCTGTTGCCCATGTGACAATTCCAACGGAGAACAAGATTACCTCCCGTTTCGTGCCAAGAAATTGCATGCGAAAAAATTCACCTTCATTCGCGAGATTTCTTGAATCCGCAACCCGTGGGTGCCACAGAGCGCTTGAAAGGATCGCCGATGAACGTGCGACGGGTTCTTGATGGATGCTTCAGGAGAACAATTGGTAGGGTTTCGAAAATTGGTTACCATTCTAGTGGCCGTCTGGCTCCTGCTTGGTATCCTGCCCGTTTTTGCAAAGATGTTCGGTTATGACTTCCTGCCCTCGACTGAATGGGCGTCCAAGTCAAACACTCTTGGTCTTGCCGCTGGCCTGATCTCGGCTGTGTTGGTGCTTTGGGCGGTTCTGAAAAGCTTGCACAAAGTTCCGGGCGGCAAGGCGAAAAAGGCTGGCGGCGTACTATTCTCTACGTTCTTCGGCTATTTCCTGGGCAGGGCTGCTGCCGTCATTGTCGGTCCGATGATGCTTGCGTTGATCGCTGGCCATCAGGTCGAACTCACTTTCATCGTGGAACGGGCCGACCGTGCCGGTTCCAGGCGATGTCACTCACCGCTCGAACTCCAAGGGCTACCGTGGCTCTTCGACAGAATTTGTGGCGTCCCAAACGACTTCCGGCACGGCCTCGCGCCTGGCAGGCGAGTCGTCGTGATCGGCCGAGGCACCAGTTTAGGCACTTTTGCAGAAAGCCTGCGTCAGGTTGATTGACAGGTAACGGCCGCTCAGGGCCGAGAGGCGTCTGCCGCTCAGCGCCAATAGGAGACTTGAACTTCCGCTACACGAGACGGAGTGTCATGTCGTAACGGTCCAGCCCGGCAGCAAACCCATTCGGCGTGATCTTCACAATCCTGAAGCCATGTCGCTCGTAGAAGCGACTGGTATGTTGACTCGTCGCAATCACTACCTCGGCAATCTCCGCTGAGGATCGAGCCAGCTTCAATCTCTCATATGTCAGGCGAGTGCCGAGTCCCCGTCGATGGTAGACGTGATCGACCATACCCCAGGAAAGAGATGCTGTATTCGGCTTTGGACCGATGCTCAGTCCACCACAAGCGACTACGCGGCCGTCTAATGTGAGAACGAGGTAAGAGCACATCGAGGAGCCCACTTCATCGAGAAATTGGGCAAACTCGGCACGTTCTTCCGGGGAAAAGTACCTTGGCACGTTGCCATCGAAGATGGCCAAGCATGCATTGGAATCCTCTTTACGAAAGGGGCGTGTGGCGATCTGGTCCATGTTTAAGGTGTAGCACCTATGAGCGTTTTGATCACCTGCGGCCGCTTCGGGCCGAGAGACGTCTACCGCTCAGCGCCAATTGCGGCCGTTGCGAAATCAATCATCCTTCGGTAATTCTCGTGCGCGATGAGTGAGGCTCTGGTGCTTCGAAAACTGTTTCCGTTGTGCATAGCATTTGTCTCATTAGTGATGCCGGGGATGGGATCGACTGCGATGTCCAACGACTTCGAGAAGAATGAAGAAGTTGGTCAAGCACTGCGGAAACAGGGTGACGATAGTCGGACGGCAAGAGTTGTCCAGCACTACGCGTATTTCCAAACGTCCGAGGCGCGAGACCTGTATCGCGATTTTCTGTTTGCGCGCGGCTATCAAGTTGATCGCGAGGATCATCAGGATCCATATCTCAATCCGTGGGGTATTGTTTTCTCAAAGGTGCAAGTGCCAAACGATATTGACGTTGAGACGGAAGAACTCGGCACCAATGCCGCCAAATTTGGTGGTGAGTACGATGGCTGGGAAACTGGCATTGTCCGCAGGCCATGACTGCAATGGGCCAAACGCGGCCGCCACTGGCATTTGTTCCATAATTCCGCGTGTTTTCCGCCCCTGAGCCTGACCTGCCGGGGCAGAGCCGCGTGTCTCTGCCCGTCCTTCGGCCCCCCGCCTGCGGGGAGAGGGAACGGCCGGGGCGGTGCAGGGTGCCAATCTCCCCCTCAAGGGGGGAGATCGGACGGACGCGGTGTCCCCCTCACCTGCGATTTCTCGCACTTACGCCTTCGGCCTAAGGTGCCGAAGTCGCTTCCTCTCCCGCCAGGGGAGAGGAAGCGGCCGGCGCATCGCCTCCCGACGTCAGCGCTTGCCTGCGACGAGTGCGAAGAAGGCGCCCTGCGGATCGAGGCACTGGGTCACCCAGGCGCCGCCGGGAACCTCCATCGGGCTGGACAAGACCGTGCCGCCGCCGTCGGTCACCCGCTTTATCGCGGCGTCGAGCTCCGGCACGACGAAGTAGTAGCCCCAGAAGGCGCCCGGCATGTCGGGCGTCCTGGTCATGATGCCGCCGATATCCATCCCGTCATGGGCGAAGAGCTGGTAGATACCCATTGCGCCCATGTCGTAGGGCTCGCCCTTCGTCCAGCCGAACATGCGGGCGTAGAAGTCGAATGCCTCCTTGCCGTCGCCGGCCATCAGCTCGTTCCAGCCGACGGTTCCGGGCGCCATCGGCGGCGGTTCCTCCGGGATCGGCCCTTCCGGCATGTTCGGCTTGAAGACGTTGAGGACGGCGCCGTGCGGGTCGGCCACCGTCGCGAAGCGGCCGATGTTCGGAATGTCGGTTCCCGGCATCAGGACCCGGCCGCCGTTTTCGGCAAATTCCTTCGCCTTGGCGTCGACGTCGTCGACGGCGACATAGCCCCACCACTGCGGCCTCGCGCCGTTTTCCGCCATTTGCGGGGTGATCGCCATGAGGCCGGCCGAGCCCATCTCGCGCCCCGGTATGTTGAAGACGGTATAGGGGTCTCCCGTCACCGTGGCGTTGTCGAAAGCCTTCGCTTCCCAGCCGATCACGTCCCGGTAGAACGCGGCGGCGGCCGGGACGTCATTGGTCATCAGCTCGTACCAGACGAATTTGCCTTGCATCGGTATCTTCCCTCCTCGGGGTTGCTCAGGATTGTCTCTGCATTTCGCTCGTCATGAAGGTGTGGAAAGTGCCGTCGGGCTTGCGGACGCTGCCCGAGAAGCGGCGATGATTGTCGTCGAGGAAGGTGATGGCGTCGCGATAGATCGCGGTTTTCGACGGATCCTCGAAATCCGGCCCTTCCGCCTCGAGGGTGAGCGTCTTGCCGTCGGGCTCGATCCAGCCCTTGTAGACCCAGAGCTTGGTCATCATCGAGCCGACCCAGGTGCCGACATAGTGGCCGGCCCGAGGGTCGTAGCCGAGCGTCATGAGAACCGAGCCCGGACGCCCGTCCGGCATCTTGCCCCGTCCCTCGGCGACATACCAGAGGCCGTCGAGCGTGCGGACAGTCTCTGTCCAGCGGTCCTCGGAGTTTCCGGGATCGCTGTTCTCGCAACCGGTGACCGAGGTGACGACCCAGTTGCCGACAAGTCTTTCGAGAAAGTGGTGTTCCTGCTGCGGTACGGCGAATTCCATCATTGCCTCATCCTCCTCGATGGGGTTTCAGAAAAGATGCCTGCAGATATGGACGGCTCAGGACGCGGCGGCGCGCGGCTTGCCGTCGTACTCGTCGTGACGACGGACGAAGTCCATCGTCGTCCTCTCGTTGCGCCCCTTCGGCGCCCGGTCGAGGATCATCAGCGTGCCGATCACTTCTTCCGGTCCCCGCGCATAGCTCGAGTAGGTATGGAAGACGGTGCCGTCGGCATCGCGGTAGAAGGCGCTGAGGCCCGGAAGCTCGGTGCCGGCATCCTCCGCCGGCATTGCGGTGAAATTATAGAAGACCTTGCCGGAAGCGAGTTCCTCCGGATCGAAGGACACGTGGTAGTCACGGTTGAAATCGGTGCCGAAGGACGACACCCACGGGAAATGCCAGCCCATGCGGCGCTTGTAGGCCTCGATCTTTTCGAGCGGCGCACGCGAGACGGCGACCAGCGTCACATCGTGATGGTTCAGATGCGGCAGCGTGCCGTCGAAGTGGTCGGCGAGGAAGGAGCAGCCGGGGCAACCCGCCTGCCAGTCCGGGCCGAGCATGAAGTGGTAGATCATCAGCTGGCTGCGGCCGTCGAAGAGTGCGGCGAGCGTCTTCGGCCCCGACGGCGTGTCGAAGACGTAGTCCTTGTCGACCTTGACCCAGGGCAAGGCCATGCGCTCGGCGTTCAGCCGGTCGCGCAGATGCGTCGCCTCCTTCTCCTTCAGCAGAAGGGCGCGGCGCGCTTCCAGCCATTCTTCGCGGGATACGACAGGATGTTCCATGATCTTCTCCTCCTCCGGATGGTCGTGGTTTTGCTTGACATTTACGTTGATATCAACATATTTAGCACATGTCAAATCTGCCGGTGATTCCTTTTTCGACCACGCTTCATGTCCGCGACACATGCCTCTGCCTCCACGCCCAGCGCGCCGCACGCGCACTGGCGCGCCGCTTCGATGCCGCCTTCAAGCCGCTCGGGCTCACCAACGGCCAGTTCTCACTGATGATGGCGCTCAACCGCCCGGAACCGCCGCCGATGGGTCCGGTCGCGGCCCTGCTCGCGATGGACCGCACGACGCTGACGGCGGCGCTGAAGCCGCTCACCCAGCGCGGATGGATCACGATCATGGCGGACGAGAAGGACCGCCGCGGCAAGCGACTGAAACTGACGGACGCAGGCATGGCCGTGCTCGTCGAGGCGGTGCCGATCTGGCGGCGCGAGCATGAGGCGCTGGAGGCCGGTCTCGGCACCGACCCGCAGGTGCTGCGCCAGGGGCTGATGGAGGTGGCGGTCTCGGCCGAATAGCCCTCCCCCGCGGAAGCGGGAAAGGGCGTAGATCACAGATGGATGGTTATTCCGCGGCCTTGATGGAGGCGAGGATCTTGCCGACTTCCGGCATGTTCCTGTCTTCCCGGTCCTTCGCACCCCAATAGGTGATGACGAGCAGCTTGTCGGCCTTCACCCCGAGAATGCCGACGCCGATGCTGACGGGACCCTCCTCGTCGGTGCCGCTCCAGTCGATCGCCTCGAAGGGCATGCCGTTCAGCGTGTCCTTGGTGTCCTTCTGGGTGGCCGGATCGGCCTTCACGCCGTTTTCCTCGAGGTATTTGAAGGCGCCCGCGATGATCGTCTCCATGTTCTCGTCGCCGGCGACGTCGACGGAGAAGTAGACGCCCTCGTCATCCGAGACCGCGTCGACACCGGTCTCCGTCTCCTGCGGGTTCCAGCTGTCGGGGATGGAGATCGACGCGACCGGCGCATCGGACGGGAAGAGAAGGGTCGCCGACAAGGCGAGATCGGCGGAGAAAAGCAGGGCGGCTGCGGCGGCAATGAATCGGCGCATGGAAGAGGTCCGTTGAAGGTTCAAGGGACGGTGCACCCTGCACCGTCCGGCAGGCGTTATAGCAAGACCTTGGCGGCGCGCAGCTGAACGAACCGTGCCGAAACGGGCGAGAACCAAAAGAAGTCGGCGTTGCCGTGCCCGCCCGCAACCGTGCCGGCAGCGCGCGCACCGGCTACCCGCTCCGGAAGCGGGAAAGCCGGGGATCGGCGGAGAAATCGGCGAGGGAAAAGCCGAGCCGCCGCTCAGGAAACGCGCAGAGCGCCTGCACGCCCGCCCGACCGAGACGGATGTGCCAGGTCTCACGCTCGAGGGGTTCGCGGGCGGCGAAGGCGAGCGCGCTCAAAAGCGCGATGTTCATGCCGCGCTTCGGATCGCGCACCGAGCGGTAGAGGATCGCCTGCCCGTCCGCCGCGCGCGCGGCATCGGCCAGCGACTGGCAAGCCTCGTAGGAGACCGGGTCCTCCCAGGCGGCGGCGTCGCGCGCAAGCGGCGGCGCGGTGAGGTCGAGCGCCCGCGTGGTCGCGACGGGCGCGGAAAAGGCGGTGTATTCCGCAGCGTTGGCGGGCAGCGGCGTGTCTGGCGATTCGGCGTAGAAGAGCAACCGGTAGAAGGCCATTTCGGCAAGGGCCGTCGTCACGCTCTCGGCGGCGTAGAAGACGCCGGGCGTGCGGCCCGCCCTGCGAAAGCGCGAGCCCTTCGGGTAGACCGCGCCGTAGCGAAACGGGGTGGCGAGAAGATAGTCGAGACCGGCGCATTCCGGCGGCAGCGCCGGCTTGGTCTCTTCGATCAGGCTTTCGAGCAGCGATTGTTCCTCGACCGTGTCGACGAGCTTCATCGTCGAGACCTGGTGCTGCGCCTCGACGAGCCGCCACCAGGCGCCCGAGACGGCACGGAACTCAGACGAGAGCGCGGCGGGCGTCCAGATAGGCAAGGACATCGACGAGCCCGGATATGGTGAGGATCTTCTGCGCCGGTACGCCCCCGAGCGCGGTGTTCTCGTTGCGCAGCCAGTTGCGCGCCACGGCCTCGTCGCCGCCGGCGATCGCATCGAGCGAGCGGAAGACACGGATGAAGAGGAGCGCCAGTTCGAAGGGCTTGCTGCCGCGCTCCAGGCGGAAATCGAGCCGCTTCATGCGCGAGACGCTCGCCTCGGAGAGGCCGAGCACGGCGGCGAGCGCGCGGGCGCTGAGGCCGAGCCGGTCGGCCGCATTGACCACGGCCTTGGTGACGACCGTGGCTTCGGAGGCGGGCGCGGATGGTTTTTCCAGAGCTTCCAGCATGGCCACATTCCTTTCCTTGGAAGAAATATAGGAGATTTCTTTCCCAAGACAAGGGAAAAGGGCATCTCCGGTGGGAAACACCCTTTTCGAAACCATCGCGGCAGACATCGGACGGCCCGCACGGGCCGCCCTGCCCTCGATTGGGACCCGCTGCCGCCGTCCGCCTTACTCGACGCTGACCGGAACCTCGGTCGAGGTGCGCATGGCGTGGCTGTAGGGGCAGACGATGTGGGCGGCGGCGGCGAGACGTTCGGCGACCGCGCGTTCGACGCCCGGGATATTGACGGAAAGTGCAACCTCGATGTGGAAACCGGTGCCGTCGTCGCGCGGGCCGATGCCGACGCGCGCCGTCACCGTCGTGTCTTCCGAAAGCTTCATCTTCTCCTTGCCGGCGACGGCCTTCAGCGCGCCGAGGAAGCAGGCGGAATAGCCGGCGGCAAACATCTGCTCCGGATTGGTGCCGGTGGCGCCGTCGCCGCCCATCTCCTTCGGCACCGTCAGCTTCACGTCGAGAACGCCGTTGTCGGAGACGGCGCGGCCGGCGCGGCCACCGGTGGCGGAAGCCTGGGCGGTATAGAGAATGCTCATGTTCTTGCTCCTTGTCTTCGGGTTTGCCGATATTTATATATCGAACGATTGAATCGTGCGCAATTGATTTTTGCACGTTGCGACCACGGCACAAAATTGAGAGAATGTGCCGGGGCAGACAGGGCCGGCCGTTCAGGCCCGGAAGAATCAGGGGGCCGATCGACGGATCGGAAGAATCATGCAGAACAAGAAGGCCGTAAAAGGACCGCGTCTCGACAACCAGCTCTGCTTTGCCATCTACGGCGCCGCACATGCTTTCAACCGGGCCTACAAGCCGCTGCTCGAGCCGCTCGGGCTCACCTATCCGCAATATCTGGTGATGATGGTGCTCTGGGAGAACGACTCTCAGTCGGTGAAGGCGATCGGCGAACGCCTCGGCCTCGATTCCGGCACGCTCTCACCGCTGCTGAAGCGCCTGCAGCAGGCGGGCTATGTCGCCCGCGAGCGCTCGTCCGGCGACGAGCGGCAGGTCATCATCTCGCTGACGGAGACCGGCGCCGCCCTGCAGCAGAAGGCGGCAGACGTCATGCAGTCGATCGGTATCGCGACCGGCTGCAGCATCGAGGAGATCGACAGCATGCGCGAGAAGCTGCATGCGCTGCGCCGGCAGCTCGCGCCGGAGGAATAGAGGGCAGCGGCGGGTATTTGCGGGGTTATGGGGAGGATGCCGCGAATGGCGGCTTTGGGGCCGATGGCGGACTTCACGGGCAAAGAGGGCCTACATCACATTGGCGTCCAATGAAGAAACGAAGCGATCGAATACGTCGACATCGTAGCGCAGTTCATTGTTCAAAATGGCATCGGTCGGCAGCCCATCGTCTGGCAAGGTCCACCACACCCTACGTCCGACAGCCGCATCCAGTCGTTCATACCACTGGATAAGGAATGGTTGTAACCGAACGTGCAAGTCGAAACGGTCGCGCACGCGCGAGGTGTCGCCCTCGCATTGCTGCTTTGCGATCAAGGGGTCGACGACTTTGACGAAATAGGCATCTGCGAATCCAAGCCGCTTCTGCAGGAATGCTCGTCTGGTCGCCTGAAGTTGGAGTTCCCACTGACGTTCCGGGAGCTCGCCGACCTGGCAAAGGCACCAGGAATAGTGAAGCTTCAAGGGGTCTGTGTCGCATATGGCACGACCCTTCTCGCGTTCCATCCGGAGCGCATCGCCCCATCGCTTGGCATTCCAGTCCGTCCAGTATTCAGCGGTTGCTACCCCGGTCAGGGGCTGAGCTTGTCGATCAGCCGGGAACGTCTCGGGAATCAGGTATGGCGCACCGTGCGATCTGCACCAGGTCGTCTTACCAGCCGCGCTGATGCCTTCGATGACAACAATCATCATGGACCTCTTGGTTGCCTGACCATACGAAGACAATTCCTTCGTCCGCAAGACGGTGTGCACAGCGTTGGCAGCTGTGCTGCCAATTGAGGCCGTTGCTGGCTCGAACGTGGCAGGAAAACCAGCACCGCTTAGATTGGGATCTTGCGCACACCACACTCTTCAGCGTTCTTTTTATGTTCTTTTCTGATAGCTTTATATCAAGATCATGTGAGGGACGGATATGTTAGACCAGCATCGGAAGTTTGAACGCTTCAAAGCATTACATGAGCGCACGTTCGTAATCCCCAATCCTTGGGACGCTGGCTCAGCTCGGCTATTGGCCAGTCTCGGGTTTGAAGCGCTCGCAACGACAAGCGCAGGCTACGCTTTTTCGAGAGGCAGACTGGATTCCTTTGCCAGCCTCGAGCGCCATGAAATTCTCGACAATGCAGCCGAGATCGTCAGCGCCACCACTTTGCCTGTTTCGGCTGATCTTGAAGATGGCTTTGGAGCTGAACCCGAGACTTGCGCGGAAACCATCCTGCTTGCCTGCGAGATCGGACTTGTCGGTGGGTCGATTGAGGACGCGACGGGCGACCCGACCACTCCGATATACGATTTTTCTCATGCGATTGAGCGCGTTCGGGCGGCGGCTGAAACGGCGCGGAATCTGCCCTTCCTTCTGACAGCACGAGCCGAGAACTTTCTCTGGGACAGGCCCGATCTAGACGATACGATTAGGAGGCTACAAGCCTTTGCCGACGCGGGAGCGGATGTACTCTATGCACCCGGATTACCGGACTTGGACGCGATCAGAACCGTCTGCGCCGCCGTGGACAAGCCCGTCAACGTGGTTATGGGACTGAAGGGGCCTAATTTTTCAATCAAGGAATTGTCGGAAGCAGGCGTACGCCGTGTAAGCGTCGGCGGATCGTTCGCGAGAGCCGCGCTTGGCGCGTTGATGCGTGCCGCTGAAGAGGTGAAGGCGACTGGTACGTTCACATACGCTGGTGATGCCCTTCCTGCCAGCGTGGTCGCAAAGGTTATGTCTTCGGCCAAACGGCGTGAGAGAGAGTGACCAGCTTTGTCGCGAAGGTCCTAACTTTTGTGACGAAGCTGGGTCTAAAGACTCGGGGGGAACTGTGGCAAAAGCCCTTCGCAAAAGTAGGAATTCGTGACCGAGTCTTATGACGGGCCGAATGACCGCAACGACCGGAAAGCTCTCGCTAGTGGCATTTGCCGACAAATCCGCAAGATTTTGCCGGATGCCCCTCGGCCCCGCCCTCCCCGGCCCCGAAACACCGAAACGGTCCTACTGCCAGACGACGATGCGGGCCTTGTTCGGCACGCGGTCGTAGAGGTCGATGATGTCCTGGTTCATCAGGCGCACGCAGCCGGAGGAGACCGCCTTGCCGATCGACTGCCATTCCGGCGAGCCGTGCAGGCGGTAGAGTGTGTCCTCGCCGTTCTGGAAGATGTAGAGCGCGCGGGCGCCGAGCGGGTTCTCGAGGCCGGGCGGCATGCCGCCGTTGTCGGCCGAATATTTCGCAAGCTCCGGCTGGCGGGCGATCATTTCCGCCGGCGGCGTCCATTTCGGCCATTTCTGGCGCCACTGGATGACGCCGGTGCCCTGCCAGGCGAAGCCCTCGCGGCCGATGCCGACACCGTAGCGCATCGCGGTTCCGCCCGATTCGACGAGGTAGAGGAAGCGCGAGGGCGTATCGACGACGATGGTGCCCGGCGGCTGGCCGGTCGGGTCGATGACCCGCTGGCGATAATAGCGCGGATCGATCCGCTCATACGGCACGGCCGGGATGACGAAGCCGCCGTCGACCACCTCGCTGTACATCGCCGCGACCTCGGCCGAACCGCGGGCCGGCGGGCGGGCGATGGTCATCGGGCCGCCATAGGCCGGCGCCGGGGCGTAAGGGCGATTGTAGGTGCCGGAGGAGGCGCAGCCGGCAAGCAGGCTTGCGGCGCCGACGCCGGAGAGGGAGAGAAAAGCGCGCCGCGAGAGAGAACCGGGACGTGTCATGGGGGAATCGGGCTTCCTGTGCAGTTTCGGGTTCGGGGAAGGATTAAAGCCGTGAAACCCTAAACGTTCCCCTTACGCACCATGTTGTGACATGACGAATCGCTAAAAGACATACACGGTGATGCCGCAGGAAGCGTTCACTTTTGCGCGATGGCGAAGAGATTTCGCCGTGGCGATCAGAGGACGACGATCGGGGCCTTTGCGCCGACGCGATCGTAGAGATCGATGATGTCCTGGTTGAACATGCGCACGCAGCCCGACGAGGTCGCCTTGCCGACGGACTGCCAGTCCGGCGTCCCGTGGACGCGGTAGAGCGTGTCCTTGCCGTCCTGGTAGATGTAGAGCGCACGCGCGCCGAGCGGATTGTTGAGGCCGGCCTCCAGCCCACCTTCCGCCGCGGAGAAGGGACGCAGGTCCGGCTGGCGCGACACCATCTCGCCGCTCGGGGTCCAGCGCGGCCATTTCTGCTTCAGCGCGATGACGCCGCGTCCCGACCAGGAGAAGCTGGCGCGGCCGAGGCCGACGCCGTAGCGGATCGCCTTGCCACCCGACTCGACGAAATAGAGGAAGTGCGCCTTGGTATCGACGACGATGGTGCCCGGCTTCTCCGAGGTCGGATAATCCACCTCCTCGCGCAGGTAGCGCCGGTCGACGCGGTCGAGCGGGATCGGCGGCAGCGTATGGCCGTCGTCGCGGATGATCCCATACATCGTGCGATGGACCGGATTGGTGACGGGAAGCCCGTAGGTCTGGTGGAACTGGGTGGTGTAGAGCCGCTGCTGCGGCACCGGCTGCTTCTCGGCCGGCGGCACCCGGGCCGGCTCGTTCCAGACCGGCGCCACCTCGTCCTGGAAGACCTCGATGTTCATGCGGCTGGTGTCGGTCACGAAGAGGCAACCGCCCAGCGACGAAAGCATCACGGCGCCGGCGACGAGGCCGCCCACGCGCCGCAAGGTCCCGACCTTCGAAGAAATAGCCTTTGCCACCATCGTCCACCGCTTCATGCCGCTCAAACTTGCGACACCCTGCCAGACGCGGCTGGCGCGAAGCTGTCGTCGCGGCCGACGGCGGCAACGACCCGTGGCCCGAATGAAGGACCGACTTATACTTGAAACTACTTCGCAAGAATAAAAAAGAAACTCCGGCCGGCCGGCGACGTCGGGTCGCGGCCAGCCGGAGCCAGCAGTGGCGCGCCCAAGGGTCCGCCGATACCTGACCGCCGCTCGGCGTCGGCAGGCGCGCCTCGCTTCCCCCTTAGGGATCATGCCATCGGCGGCTTCAGCGCCGTATAGATCTTCTTGCCCAGAACCGCCGAGATCGGCAATGCCAGCACGCAGCCGGCGGCGAAGGCACCGGCGATCTGCCAGCGCTCCATCATGCCGAGCGAAAGAACAGCCGTCACAGCAGCGCCGGCCAGCGCCGTCGCGACAAGAATATAGAGGACCGCAGAAAGACGAAACATTTATGACCTCCGTCAAATATCACGCATCCGAGACTATTACTGCGAGGGTGAGGCGCATTGATCTAGAACAAACGATGCGGGCGCGGAGAACACGCGGCGGCACAAATCGCCCTTGTCGCCCTGCGGCAAGTTCGCGCATGATCGCGCCGCCGCAAGGGCGGGGAAAAGACGACAGACAGGCGGGGCACGATGGCGACGAGACGCGAGGTGATCACCGGGCTCATGGGCGGGGCGCTTGCCGCCGCGATCGGCAGCCGGCCGGCGGCCGCCGCCTCCAATGTGGCAGGCACCGAATTGCGCGGCGCAATCGACGCCGCCGGCGCCGGCATCCTGCCCGGCGCCTCCGACAATCTGAGCCGGCGGATGCAGGCCCTCCTCGACGAGGCGGCCGACAAGGGGCTGGAGGTCTTCCTGCCGCCCGGCAACTACAGCGTTTCCAACCTCAGCCTGCCGAACGGCACCCGGCTTTCCGGCGTGCCCGGCGCCACCCGGCTCTCCTACAGCGGCGACGGCCACCTGATCGCCGCCGCCGACGCGGCGCGCATCGACATCACCGACGTGGTGCTCGACGGCGCCAACCGCTGGCTCGGCGATCATACCGAGGCGCTTCTGTCCTTCCGCAACGTCGCGGACCTCAGGATCGTCAATTGCGAGATCGCCGGCAGCCGCAAGCACGCCGTCTCGCTGGAGCGCTGCGGCGGACGGATCGCGGACAACCGCATCACCGGGGCGGCACTCGCCGCGCTGATCTCGCACGAGGGCAAGGCGCTCTCCGTCACCGGCAACCACATTTCCGACTGCGGCAACGGCGGTATCCTCGTGCATCGCTGGACGAAGGGCGCCGACGAGAGCGTGATCTCCGGCAACCGCATCGCGCGGATCGCCGCCAATGACGGCGGGACGGGGCAGAACGGCAACGGCATCAATCTCTTCCGCGCAGCCAATGTTATCGTTTCCGGCAACCACGTCTCCGACTGCGCCTTCTCGGCGATCCGCGCCAACTCGTCCTCCAACGTGCAGATCACCGGCAACCAGTGCCTGCGCTCGGGCGAGACGGCGATCTTCGTGGAATTCGCCTTCGAGGGGGCGATCGTCTCGTCCAACCTCGTCGACGGCGCGGCGAACGGCATTGTGGTCGTCAACTTCAACGAGGGCGGGCGGCTTGCGACCGTCGGCGGGAACGTCATCCGCAACCTGTCGCTCAAAGGCCCCTACCCGAACGACGAGGCGGGCTTCGGGATCGGCATCTCGGCCGAGGCGGACACGGCGATCTCCGGCAACGTGATCGAAAACGCCCCGCGCGCCGGGCTCACGATCGGCTGGGGCCCCTACCTGCGCGACGTGGTGGCGAGCGGCAACATCATCCGCAGTGCGCCGGTCGGCATCGCCGTCTCGGTGGTCGAAGGGGTCGGCACGGCGATGCTTTCCGGCAACCTGATCGACGGCGCCAAGGACGGCGCAATCGTCGGCTACCGATGGAAGGACCGGGCGACCGGCGACCTCGTCGCCGGCGGCGACGCCCCCGACCATCTGGTGGTCGAAGGCAACCGCGCATTCTGAGCGTCAGGCGCCGGGTGCGCGGGCGCCGCGGATCAGCGCCAGCGCCTCCGGCGGCGGCCGTTGCTCGATGCGGCGGTAGACGCGGCAGTCGGCCGTGCGGTCGAGGAGCTTCTGGTTGAACATCTCGCGGCGCAGCAGCACATGATCGCCGAAGGCGTGTGCCGCCTTCAGGATGTCGTTGACCTCGCGCTCGGAAAGCGCGCGGTCGGCGGGAAAGCGCGCCCAGAGCCGCCAGAGGCAGAGCTGCTGGATCACCGTGCGCGCCGGCCAGCGCATGAGCACGCCGTCTGCGTCGAAGCAGCGGGCGGCATCCTCGACGCGGCGGAAATCGACCGCTTCCGGCTCCGGTTGCGGCGCCGCGAGGCGGTCACGGGCGGCGTCGGAGGCCTTCAGATGCTGGAAATTGCGGTAGCCGGCGGCCTTCGCAAGGATGTTCAGCAATTCGACATGGCCCGGTTTGTCTTCGCGGGCGTGGATTTCCCGCTTCAAGAGGCGGGCGAGCGCCGATACATCCGGCGCCTGATAGGGGAGCGATACTCGCGACATCGTCTTTTCCTCGATATCGTGCCGTCAGAAACTGATCATGCCGGAGGTCACCGTCTTTCCGACACGGCACGGGAAAAGTGTCGGTCGTGATTGTCTATGAAGCAGGTTTAGCACTCGTCAAGGAGCGGTGACGCCTGGGTGAACTGCGGACCCCGGCCGAGGAAATACGCCGTTCGGGCCTTCCCTGTCAACGTTCGGCGGTGCCGGGCGCCTGCGGCCGGCTTCAAGCGCCGCCGCTTTCCCGCTAGTGTCGCGAGTCAGTCCGACGGCCTTGCCATCCATCCCCCCTGAAGGAGGTTTTCCCCCTATGCTCAAGATCTACGGCGTCTACAAATCGAGGGCGACGCGCCCGCTCTGGCTCGCCGGCGAACTCGGCCTCGCCTTCGAGCACGTGCCGGTGCTCCAGGCCCGCAAGCTCGACGACCCGCTTGCCGAGGGCGCGCAGATCAATACCCGCACGCCCGCCTTTCTCGAGCTCTGCCCGATGGGCGTCATCCCGGCGATCGAGGATGACGGGCTGGTGCTCTTCGAGAGCATGGCGATCAACCTCTACCTCGCCAAGAAACACGGCGGGCCGCTCGCGCCCGCCGATCTGCGCGAAGACGCGCTGATGACGCAATGGTCGTTCTTCGGCGCCACCGAGATCGAGACGAATGCGCTGAAGATTTCGACGGCCGCCGCCGAGGGCCGGCTCGAAAGCAGCAAGGACGAGATCAAGGCGGTGGCACGGCTCCTGAAGCGGCCGTTCGCCGTGCTCGAACGCCATTTTGCCGACAACGACCATCTGGTCGGTGGCCGCTTCACCGTCGCCGACATCAACCTCGCCGAAATCGTGCGCTATGCGCAGGCGCACACGCCGCTCTTCGACGCGCATCCGAAGCTCAAGGCCTGGCTCTCGCGCTGCCAGTCGCGTGCCGCGTTCAAGGCGATGTGGGAAAAGCGTCTTTCCGAGCCGACGCCCTGACGGCCATGCCCCTGCCCCGCTTGCATGGTGGCGGGAAGGCGCTAGGCTTGAGGGCGGAACAGACTTCGTAGGAGGATCCATGCGCCCGTTTCATCTGGCTTTTCCCGTCACCGACCTCGAGGCGACGCGGCATTTCTACGGCACCGTGCTCGGTTGCCGGATCGGCCGCGAAAGCCCCGGCAAGTGGATCGACTTCGATCTCTTCGGGCACCAGATGTCGGCGCACCTGCGCGCGGAAATGCCGAAGGACACGGCGACCGGCTCGGTCGACGGCGACGCCGTGCCGATCCCGCATTTCGGAGTGATCCTCGGCACCGACGACTTCATCGGGCTGGCACGCCGGCTGGAGGCCGATCCTGACACCCGCTGGGGGCTGAAACCCAAGCTGCGCTTCGAGGGACAGGCCGGCGAGCAGCGCACCATGTTCGTCTTCGATCCCTCCGGCAATGCGCTGGAATTCAAGGCCTTCACCGACGACCTCGCGATCTTCGCCGTGTGATGAGGATGGGACGGGGCGTGATGACGAGGCGATGACCATCACGCGGAAGATTTTATGGGCACGGGAAGAGTCTCTTCGGCGATGCAAACACCTTGCCGTCATGCCGGGCTTGACCCGGCATCCAGTCGCGCGATGTCCATCGCGCGGGGGGACTCTTTGGGAGTGACGCGTAGGAGAAGAGTCTTTTCGGCTCGCGGACGCTCGCCGGCTGGATCCCGGCTCAAGGCCGGGATGACGGAGAAGGAGGCAGGCGCCGGAGACACCGCCCCTCATCCGGCTGCCGCCACCTTCTCCCCGTTCTCACGGGGAGAAGGGACATGTGGCACCGCGCCGGCCATTCCCTCTCCCCGCCAAACGGGGAGAGGGTCAGGGTGAGGGGCAGAAGTGAGGTGCTCGAGCCTCACGAAAACAGCGCGTCCGTCACCCGCACGTCGCCGACGTGCAGGCCGTTCCAGTTGCGCATGGCGTGATTGGCCATGCCCGTCAGTGCTGCCTCTTCCGTGCTGTCCTTTTCGAACTGGCGGGCGAGGAGTGCCGTGACCATGGCCTCGGCGGCGCGGGCGGAGCCGTCCTCGCACTTGACGGCGATCGAGACGCCGGTTTCCGGGATCAGCGCGCAGAAGACGCCCTCGGCACCGGTCTTGGCGAAGATCTTGCCCGGCGCGACCTCCATCAGCTTCGTGCAGAAGCGCTTCGTGCCGGCGACGAAGAAGGGTTCGGCCATACAGGCCTCGATCAATCGGCGGGAGGCGGCGGCGCGGTGGGCGCCAAGCCCCCTGCCGGTCGCCATCTTCGAGAAGCCGCGAGCGAGCGCGACGAGCGGCACGGCATAGGTCGGGATCGAGCAGCCGTCGGTGCCGCAATTGTCGCGGCCGAGCGGCGCGCCGGTCAGGTCCGCCATGACGGCGCGGATCTCCGCCTGCAGCGGATGACCGTAGCCGACATAACCCTTCGGATCGAAGCCCATGTGGCAGCAGGCGCAGACGAAACCGGAATGCTTGCCGGAGCAGTTGTTGTGAAGCGCCGTGGGCTTGTCCAGCGTGCGGGCCTGATGGATGAGGGTCGCCTGGTCGAAGGACCAGTGGGCGCCGCATTCGAGCGTCTCGACGCTGCGCCCGGCCCGCGCAAGCATGGCGGCGGCCGTCTCGACATGAGCGTCCTCGCCGGAATGGGAGGAGCAGGCGAGCGCCAGTTCGCGGTTGCCGAAGCCGTAGGCGTCGGCCGCGCCGCTCTCGACCAGCGGCAGCGCCTGCATGGCCTTGCAGGCCGAGCGCGGGAAGGTCGGCGCCTCGATGTCGCCCACCGCCGTGATCACGTCTCCCCGGCCGTCGACCACGACGGCGATGCCGCGATGGCGGCTTTCGACGATGTTTCCGCGGGTGACTTCGACGGTGACGGGGTTCGACATGGCAGATCTCGATCCTGTTTCGACTGCCGTCGTTGATAGACCATCCGGCCGCGCGATGCATCGGGGAGGCATGCCCCCGAACGAAAAAAGGACCGCACGAGGCGGTCCTTCCATGAGTCTGGTCCGCTGAAGGACCCGGATCGGCGTATCGCCGCTCCGATCAAAGCTCGGATCAGGCCGAGGGCTGCCCCGTCGTGACCGACGCCTTGACCAAGCCCTTCACGCAAACCGAAATCTCACTAGACATCGGATCACCTCCCTTCGTTACGTTGACGTTGGACAGAAGATAGGAGCGGAACCGCCGCGTTGCAAGCGCAGACGGCAAAAGAGATGCACTCGCCCGTCACGGACCGTGGAACGGTGCCTCGCGCGGCGGATCGGCGGGCACGTCGGTATGGTCGGGCGGAAGTCCCGCCCGCGCCCGTGCCGCCATCATCTCGTAGCCGCGTTCGAGATGGCGGGCGAAGCGCTCGCCGTCGAAGAGCGGGCCGACGAAGCGCCCGGCATCGAGGCGCTGGCGAAGCCCGGTCAGCGCAAAGGGATCGCGGGCGAGCATCACGGCGGTATCGATGAAGGCGCCGTCGTCTTCGGCAACGAGTTCCGGCAGGCCGGCGGCGAGAAGGAGGCTCGCGGACGTCCGCGCCGCGAAGGCCCGCCCGCGGACGGTGAGAAGCGGCAGCCCCGCCCAGAGCAGGTCGGCCGTCGTCGCGCCGCCGTTGAAGGGAAGCGTGTCGAGGCCGAGATCGGCGAGCGGCAGGCGGTCGATATGGGCGGCGCCCGCCTTGCGCTCGGCGAAGAAGACCCGGTGACGTGCGACGCCCAAGGCCTCCAGCGCGGCGAGCAGGTTGCGTCTGGCGAGCGGCAGCGGGCAGAGAACCCAGAGAACCGCGTCCGGAACGGCCCGCAGCACCTCGGCCCAGAGGGAGAGCGTGCGCGGGGTGATCTTGTAGGGGGCGTTGAAGGCGCCGAAGACGAAGGCATCCTCCGGCAGGCCGGCATCCTCGCGCTCCATGAAGGCCGGCAGCGGCCGCGCCTGCCAGTCATTCGCCTGGTAGGTCTCCGGCAGGCGGCAGAGCTTCTCGCCGTAGAAGGGCTTGCTCGTATCCGGCGTCACCACCGGATCGGTGATCGCGTAGTCGAGATCGACGCCGGTCACGCTGCCCGGATAGCCGAGATAGGTCGCCTTCACCGGCGCGCCGCAGAGATTGACGATGCCGAGGCGGGCACCCATCGTGTGCCCCTTCAGGTCGACGAGGATATCGATCCGCTCGGCGTCGATGCAGGCGGCGGCCGCGGCGTCGCTCAGTTCGCCGACCGGGATCACCGCCCGGCGCAGATGCTCCGGCCACTCCTCCTGCTTGGTGGCGGCATGGGGTTCGGTATAGGAGAACAGGCGCAGTTCGAAGCGCTCCGTGTCGTGCGACGCCATGGTCCGCAGGAAGAGCGTCATCATCGGATGACAGTAGAAATCGTTGGAGAGATAGCCGACGCGGATCTTCTCGCCGGTTGCGGAAAAGGGCCGGCGCTTTCCGTGCCCGGCGGTCGGGAGCGTCACGGCATAGCCCGCCGTCTCCAGCGAGGGACGCGCATTGAGCGCCTCGTCCTCGCTCCAGATCAGCCGGGTGAGCGCCCGTTCGCGGGCAAGCAGGCCGGCCGAAAACGGCGCGTCCGGCTCCTTCATCAACGCCTCGTGGCGGGCCATGGCGGCAAAATCCAGCGCTTCGCGGGCAACGGCGAAACGGGAGGTGTTGAGGAACCAGTTCCACGGGCTCACCTTCAGACCCTCGTCGAGCTCGCGGCAGAGCTCCTCGAAGCGGCCGGTCAGCCGGTGATGGTTGACGACGAGGGCGAGATGGCGGTCGATCCCGCGGTCGAGGCGGTCGAGAAGCGGCTCCATGTCGTGAAGCCGGCCGCGGCTGAAGAAGGCGCTCGCCACCGCGAAGGCGAGCTCGCTGTCGTCCGGATTGAGGCTGGCCGCCCGCGTGCCGACCGGAAGGATGCGGTCCGTCGCCCCCTCGGCGGCATAGAGCGTGACCGCGCGTTTCAGGCATTGCGCCGCAGCAGGCGTGTCCGACGCATCCGCCGCCCGGACGAAAGCGTCGGCCGCCTCGATGCGCTCGCCCATCTTCAGGCGGATATCACCGATGAGACGGAGCAACGCCGCATCCTCCTCCCCGGCGGATGCGGCGAGCGCCTCACCGGCCTTCGCAAGGGCCGAGCGGAAACGCCCCGCCTCGAACTCGCGAACAGCCTGTGAGAATGCCTCCGTCATGTTTCACCGCTCCCGATGCCAAGCCCCCCGGTGTTACGCCTGACACTCCCCCGCCAACGGGCGGGCGTCAAGCGCCTGGCCGCAGCGGCATCGTTGCCGCTCTGCCGGAAGATGACCGATTTCGAGCCGGATCAGGGAAGCTTGAGGATGATCTTGCCGATGTGCCGGCTCGATTCCATCAGCCGGTGCGCCTCGACCACGTTGGCGAAAGGCAGGACGCTGTGGATGACCGGGGCGACGGTGCCGGCCTCGATCAGCGGCCAGACCTCGGCGACGAGCTCGTCGCGGATGCCGCGCTTCTCCTCGGCCGTCCGCGGCCGCATGGTCGAGCCGGTGATCGTCAGGCGCTTCACCATGATCGGGGTCAAGTCGAGCTTCTCGACGACCGAACCACCGAGGAAGGCGATGATCGACAGGCAGCCGTCCTTGGCGAGGCAGGCGAGGTTCTTCTCGAAGTAGCGCGCCCCGATCATGTCGAGGATCGAGTCCACGCCGCGCTTGCCGGTCTCGGCGCGGATCACCTCGACGAAATCCTCCTCACGGTAGTTGATGGCGCGCCGGGCGCCGAGCCGCACGCAGGCCTCGCATTTTTCCGCCGAGCCGGCGGTCGCGAAGACGTCGGCGCCGAAGGCCCTGGCGAGCTGGATCGCCGTCGTGCCGATGCCGCTGGTGCCGCCGTGGATGAGAACGCTCTCGCCTTCGGTGAGGCCGGCCATCTGGAAGAGGTTGGCCCAGACGGTGAAGAAGGTCTCCGGCAGCGCCGCGGCCTGCACCGCGTCGAAGCCCTTCGGCCAGGGAAGCGCCTGCCCTGCGGGCACGGCGCAATATTCGGCATAGCCGCCGCCATTGGCGAGCGCGCAGACCTTGTCGCCGATCTCATACTCCTCGACGCCGTGGCCGAGCGCCACGACCTCACCGGCGACCTCGAGGCCGAGCACGGGGCTTGCGCCCTTCGGCGGCGGATAGATGCCCTGCCGCTGGGCGACGTCCGGCCGGTTGACGCCGGCAGCCTCGACACGGACCAGGACATCGCCCGGCCCGAGGCTCGGCAGCGCCGAGGAACCGAGCACCATCACCTCCGGCGGGCCGTAGGACGGGAGATCGACAAAGCACATCGATGCGGGCAGCGTCATGGCGGCAACTCCTCTTTGCACTCACTGGAGATGGCATAAAGTAGCATGCCTGTGGTGAAAAGGAGGCTCATTGCCGCGGCGGGCAATGGTCGCGGGCGGCCGGCGGGCAGGTCAGGCGCCGTGTCCGCCGAAAACCTCGACGGCAAGGCCGCTCTCGCTCTCCTTGGCCTTCTTCTTGATGCCGGCAATCTCGGCGCTGACGCGCTGGATATCCTCGATCACGAGGTCCGCCGGCAGTTCGAGCACGCCGATCGAGCAGCGCATCAGCGGAAACTCGCGCTCCCTGCCCTGCCGGTCGTGGCCGCGGATCATGCCGGCCGCCCGGTCCTCCGGCGAATAGAGCTCGGCGGCATCGGCGTGGAAATCCGAGAGCAGCCGGTCGAGGATTTCCGTCAGCTCCTCGCGGGTCCAGTCGCGGACGCCGATGAAGAAATCGTCGCCACCGACATGACCGAGGAAATCGCCCTCCGAGAAGAAATAGCGGCGCAGCAGCGCGGCAAACAGCGTGATCGCATGGTCGCCGAGGTGGAAGCCGTAGTGATCGTTGAAGGGCTTGAAGTTGTCGAAGTCGCAGTAGCACAGGTGCCGGACGTCGTCGCCGTCGCGGGCGGCATCCTGCATGAAGTCGCGGATCGCGCGATTGCCGGGAAGCCCGGTCAGCGGGTTCTGGTCCTGGGCGATCTGCAGCTGTTTCTCATTGATGACGCGGATCAGCGAGGCGGCGGAGACGACGCCGGCATAGCGCATGTTTTCGGTGAGGATGACGCAGTCCGACCCTTCCATATTGGCGAAGATCGACATCAGCCGCTCGGCGTCGGCGTCGAGGCCGATGATCGGCGCGCGCTCGACGAAATTGGCGACGGAGCGCTCGTAGACCTTGTTCTTCAGGAGGTCGCGGCCGAAGGGCCGGTAGATGAACTCCTTGAGCGGCGCCTCGCAGATGATGCCGCGCGGCTCGTTGTTGGCGTTCAGCACGGGAAAGAAGGACTGCTGCGGATTGCGCCGGAAGAGATCGAAGACGCTGTCGATACCTTCATGCTCGTAGACCGTCGGCAGAAGCTCGATCTGCCGGCGGATCAGGATCTCGTCCAGCGACTGGCTGCTGCGGCGGGCCTTGCCGACGTCCTGCAGGTGGTGGAAGGAGGGCTTGAGCTCGGCAAGCAAGGTGGACGGCCGGGCGATATACCAGCCCTGCACGAGGTCGACGCCGAATTCGCGGCAGGCGAGGAACTCGCCTTCCGTCTCGATGCCTTCGGCGATCACCCGCACGCCGAGCACATGGGAGAAGCTGACGATGTTGCGGACGAGGTGGCGCTTGCGCGGGTTCTCGTCGAGGCCGGCGATGAAATGGCGGTCGATCTTCACGTAGTCGATCGGGAAATCGCAGAGCAGCTTCATCTCGCCGTGGCCGACGCCGAAATCGTCGATCGCGAGCTTGAAGCCGGAGCGGCGCATGCGCGCGACGAGTTCGGCAAATTCCGGGACGCTGGTATTGTCGAAGCGTTCGGAAAGCTCGAAGCAGACCGAGGACGGCGGAATGCTGGCCTTGCGCAGGTGCTCCAGCAGCGTGTCGAGCAACTGGTCGCCGTGCGGGATCAGCCGGACGTCGAGATTGAGGAACAGCGTGTGGCCGGCGAAATTCGGCACCGCCGAGAATTTCGCGAGCGCCCTGCTCGCGACCATCTGCTCGAAGGCGAGGAGATCGCCGGCGCTTTCCGCCTGGTCGAGCATTTCGAGCGGCGAATTGAAGCCGAGGCGCTCGTGGCCGCGCATCAGGCTCTCGTAGCCGAAGACCTCGCCGGTGCCGATCTCGACGATCGGCTGCAGGGCGTTTTCAACGACGAGTTTCGCAAGCGTCAGCAATTGATCCTTGGCGAAGCGGCGCACATTCCCCGCTTCCGTGGCAACGCTGGCGATCATGTGAGTTTTCTCCGAGCAAGGCCTTGTCTTTTGGCCGGAAGGCTCGGGGAAAATCGTCAAGAAACCCTTTCCCAAACATGACATTTGGATGAAAGTTTCGTGACCGTCAGGGCTTCAGCGCGAACGCCAGCGCAATCATCGACCAGCCCTGCATCAGAAGGTCGACGGCGAGGAAGAGGCCGAGCACCCAGAGGCTGTTCACGGGCCAGCCCATGGCGATGACGAAGCCGGCGAGGATGGTCACCGCACCGCTGAAGGCGAGCCAGCCCCAGCCGCGCGTGCCCTTGAGCTTGAGGCCTGCCCAGAGTCGGAAGATGCCGGCGGCGATCAGCGCGATGCCGATCAGCAGCGTGAGCACGGCGGACGCCAGAAGCGGGTTCTGGAAGGTCATGATGCCGGCGAGCGTATAAAGGATGCCGCTCAGCGCCCAGAAGAGCACCGCCTCCCAGCCCTTCACCTGGAAGGCGTGGATGAGGTGCATGACGCCGGCGACCAGCATCAGTGCGCCGATGTAATAGACCGAGGCGACGGTCGCGAGGAAGAGGTTGGCGAGCGCAAGGCCCCCGAAGATCAGCGTGATCACGCCGAGGGCAAGAAGCCAGCCCCACTTGGCGCGCAGTTCAGGGAAACGGACAGGCCCGAGATCGTCAATCATGGCAGCACCCTCCTGTGTCGAACCGACGATACCACCCGGCGCGCGCAAAGTCATTGAAAGAGTTGCAGGACCGAGCTGCGGACAACCTTGAGGACGGGCGCGGCGTACTGCCATTCCCGGCTTCCGCCGCGCCGCCGGCTGCCGGTCAGATTTTTATTGATTGATCAGTCAATCAAAAATAAAATGGCCGAAACGCTGGAGAAAGCAATGCCCAAGGTCGGAATGGAGCCGGTGCGCCGCAAGGCGCTCGTCGACGCGGCCCTCCGGGCGATCGGCCATCATGGATCGCTTGCCGTGACCATGTCGGAGATCGCCCGCGAGGCCGGTGTGTCGCCGGCGCTTGCGCACCACTATTTCGGCAGCAAGGACCAGCTGCTGATCGCCACCATCCGCAACCTGTTGCAGGCGCTTCGCCACGACGCGGCCGAGGCACTCCGCGCCGCAAAGACGCCGCGTGAGCGGGTCTCGGCGGTGATCCGGGTCAGCTTCCACGCCGACCAGTTCGCGCCCGAGACGGTCGCCGCCTGGCTCGCCTTCTATTCGCAGGCGCAGCGCTCGGAAGAGGTGCGGCGGCTGCTCGCCCTCTATGCGCGGCGGCTGCACTCCAACCTGATGTCGGGCCTTGCGCCGCTCTGCCCCGTCGATGACGCAAGCCGCATCGCCGATGGCGCCGCGGCGATGATCGACGGGCTCTACATCCGGCAATCTCTGAAGGCCGCGCCGCTGTCGATCGATGCCTCCGTCGCATTGGTCGAGGATTATGTGGCCGGGCAGCTCGCCTCCCACCCTCCCCTCGAGGGGGAGGGTCGGACCGGAGGTCCGGGGTGGGGTGAGCCATAATGACCGCAGCGAAGCCTAAGACCGAGATCCCCCCCACCCGCCGCTTCGCGGCGACCTCCCCCCTCGAGGGGGAGGTGGAAGCCAACACCCCGTCAGGAGACAGGACATGAAAGCCCAACCGAAAGCCTCCCACTTCATCGACGGGGAATACGTCGAGGATACCGGCGGCACCGTCATCGAGAGCATCTATCCGGCGACCGGCGAGGTGATCGCAAGGCTGCACGCCGCCACCCCGGAGATCGTCGAGAAGGCGATCGCTTCCGCCAAGCGCGCGCAGAAGGAATGGGCGTCGTGGAGCCCGACGGCACGCGGGCGCGTGCTCAAGAAAGCCGCCGAGATCATGCGCGAGCGCAACCGCGAACTCTCCGAGCTCGAAACGCTCGACACCGGCAAGCCGATCCAGGAGACGATCGTCGCCGATCCGACCTCGGGCGCCGACAGCTTCGAGTTCTTCGGCGGCATCGCCGCGACGGCGCTGAACGGCAGCCAGATCCCGCTCGGCTCCGACTGGGCCTATACCAAGCGGGTGCCGCTCGGCGTGGTCGTCGGCATCGGTGCGTGGAACTACCCGCAGCAGATCGCCTGCTGGAAGGGCGCGCCGGCACTCGCCGCCGGAAACGCCATGGTCTTCAAGCCGTCGGAAGTGACCCCGCTCGGGGCGTTGAAGATCGCTGAAATCCTGATCGAGGCGGGCCTGCCGAAGGGTGTCTACAACGTCATCCAGGGCGACCGCGACACCGGTCCGCTGCTCGTTTCGCATCCCGACGTCGCCAAGGTGTCCCTGACCGGCTCGGTGCCGACCGGCCGCAAGGTGGCGGGTGCCGCGGCCTCGCAGCTGAAGCACGTCACCATGGAACTCGGCGGCAAGTCGCCGCTGATCATCTTCGACGATGCCGATGTCGAAAGCGCGATCTCCGGCGCCATGCTTGCCAATTTCTATTCGACCGGCCAGGTCTGCTCGAACGGCACCCGCGTCTTCGTGCATACGGACATCAAGGAAAAGTTCCTCACCCGCCTCAAGGAACGGACCGAGGCGATCGCGATCGGTGATCCGCAGGACGAGGCGACGCAGATGGGGCCGCTCGTTTCCTGGGCGCAGCGCGAGAAGGTTCTCGGCTACATCGCCAAGGGCAAGGCGGAAGGTGCGACCCTCGTCACCGGCGGCGGCATCCCGAACAATGTCTCCGGCGAAGGCTATTTCGTCCAGCCGACCGTGTTCGCCGACGTGACCGACACGATGACGATCGCCAGGGAAGAGATCTTCGGGCCGGTGATGTGCGTGCTCGACTTCGACGACGAGGCGGACGTGATCGCACGCGCCAACGCCACCGAATTCGGGCTGGCCGGCGGCGTCTTCACCGCCGACGTCACCCGTGCACACAGAGTGGTCGACGAACTCGAAGCCGGTACGCTCTGGATCAACACCTACAATCTCTGCCCGGTCGAGATCCCCTTCGGCGGCTCGAAGCAATCCGGCTTCGGACGGGAGAATTCGGCCGCCGCGCTGGAGCACTATACCGAGTTGAAGACGGTCTATGTCGGCATGGGCAAATGCGAGGCGCCGTATTGAGCTTTGAGGTGATCTCCCCCCTTGAGGGGGAGATGTCGGCGTAGCCGACAGAGGGGGGTGACCCTCACGTGCAGTGCCTTTCGTTACCCCCCTCTGCCCTGCCGGGCATCTCCCCCTCAAGGGGGGAGATCGGATTGCGGCTACGGCAGCGGCATTCAGACCCGGAGCAGCTTGACGGGATCTGACGGAGGGTTTGTTGAATACTCGGAGCTGGGATCAGAACATGAACAACGCAAATTTCGTCATCATCGGTTCCGGCTCAGTCGAAATGCTGTTCCCGTTTTTCTCGTTCCCGACGCTGCCATTCGAAAATGAGGACGCCGCAGACTCCAAAGGCAATCGCGCAAAAGGTCAGATTGATACCAAACACCTCATGCACAACAATTGCGCCGAACAGGCCCGCTGCAATGGCAAGGTCGCGCATCCGTTTGATGCGCATCCGGTAGCATGGCGAACGCACATCGCGGCGATCCCGGTAGATGTTCCTGCCGATGGCCGCCTGCTCTCGACGGCGCGACGCATCGGCTTCGGTAAGCTCCATGTTTTTGAGGCGATTAATGAGCTTGCTGGTGAAGCGCTCGTTGGCCATGCGTCTTTATCCAACCTCAACTTCCAGTCTAACCAAGCAACTCTTGGTCTCACATCATGACAAACACCGCCGGCTTCGAGAAATCTAGCTACAGTCTGATGTTTGTTGCGTTACCGCGTGCTCTTCCAAGTGGCGAAGGTCACCAAGGCAGCGGTCACCACATAGAAGATGTGCAGGGTCTTGCCGGCCATATAGACCAACAGACCGCAGGTCACAGCCAGCCAGATGACGAAAAGCAGGCCGGACACGTGTCCAGCCAGCACACCAAGCAGAACGAATGCACAGATCACCGTGGCGGCGCGAAGACTCTTGCCAAGTCCCCGCTGCATCTCTCGCGAGAAATCCTTCCAGAATTCACGCAGAAATCCGCCCCTGACAGACGTGCGCTGTCGCCTGCGCTCATCCTCGCTAGCCAGCCGGGCATGCTCAATCACGCTCAGCTTTCGTATCAACCTGTCCTGGAAGCCATTCGTGGCCATGCAACCTGCCCACCGGTCATCGTTACTTCACGCCAAGAGAACGCGTTGCCGGAAATGAAATCAACCGACACGTGCGGACTAACGACACAAACTTCAACCATGCCTAACAGAGCTTAAGCGGGCCAACACCATGCAGAACGCAGACTACATCATCATCGGTTCCGGGTCGGCCGGATCGGCCATGGCCTACCGCCTGTCGGAAGACGGCAAGCATACCGTCATGGTGCTCGAATATGGCGGGTCGGATGCCGGGCCATTCATCCAGATGCCGGCGGCGCTCGCCTGGCCGATGAGCATGAAGCGCTACAACTGGGGCTATCTCTCCGAGCCCGAGCCGAACCTCAACAACCGGCGCATCACCGCGCCGCGCGGCAAGGTGATCGGCGGCTCGTCCTCGATCAACGGCATGGTCTATGTGCGCGGTTCGGCGGAAGACTTCACCCGCTGGGAAGAGGCCGGCGCCAAGGGCTGGGGCTATGCGGACGTGCTGCCCTACTTCAAGCGCATGGAGCATTCCCATGGCGGCCAGGAGGGCTGGCGCGGCACCGACGGGCCGCTGCACGTCCAGCGCGGGCCGGTGAAGAACCCGCTGTTCAAGGCCTTCGTCGAGGCGGGCCGGCAGGCGGGCTTCGAGGTCACGGACGACTATAACGGCGAGAAGCAGGAAGGCTTCGGCCTGATGGAGCAGACCATCTGGAAGTCGCGCCGATGGTCCGCCGCCAATGCCTATCTGAAGCCCGCGCTGAAACGGCCGAACGTCGAACTCGTGCGCTGCTTCGCCCGCAAGGTCGTCGTCGAGAACGGCCGCGCGGTCGGCGTGGAAATCGAGCGCGCCGGCAAGATCGAGGTGGTGCGCGCCAACCGCGAGGTGATCGTCTCGGCCTCGGCCTTCAATTCGCCGAAGCTGCTGATGCTCTCGGGTATCGGGCCGGCGGCGCATCTGAAGGAGATGGGCATCGAGGTCGTGGCCGACCGGCCGGGCGTGGGCGCCAATCTGATGGACCACATGGAGTTCTACTTCCAGCAGGTCTCGACGAAGCCGGTCTCGCTCTATTCCTGGCTGCCGTGGTTCTGGCAGGGGGTCGCAGGCGCCCAATGGCTGTTCTCCGGCACCGGGCTTGGCGCCTCGAACCAGTTCGAGACCTGCGCCTTCGTGCGCTCGGCGCCGGGCGTGAAGCAGCCGGACATCCAGTTCCACTTCCTGCCCGTCGCCATCTCCTACGACGGCAAGGCGGCGGCGAAGAGCCACGGCTTCCAGGTGCATGTCGGATACAATCACTCGAAGTCGCGCGGCGCGGTGACGCTGCGCTCACCCGACCCGATGGCCGATCCGGTGATCCGCTTCAACTACATGAGCACCGAGGAAGACTGGGTGAAGTTCCGCCACTGCGTGCGCCTCACCCGCGAGATCTTCGGGCAGAAGGCATTCGACGATTATCGCGGTCCGGAAATCCAGCCGGGCGAGCACGTGCAGACGGACGAGCAAATCGACGCCTTCCTGCGCGAGCACCTGGAAAGCGCCTACCATCCCTGCGGCACGAACAAGATGGGATCGAAGGACGACCGACAAGCGGTGGTCGATCCGGAATGCCGGGTGATCGGCGTCGAGGGCCTGCGCGTCGCGGACTCCTCGATCTTCCCGGACATCACCTACGGCAACCTCAACGGCCCGTCGATCATGACCGGCGAGAAGGCGTCCGACCACATTCTCGGCAAGCAGCCGCTGCCGCGGTCGAACCAGGAGCCGTGGATCAATCCGCGCTGGGAAACGAGCGACCGCTGACCGTCGCGGAGCGCTGCGAGGCGCTCCGGCTCTCAGAGGTCGAGTTCGACCCAGAGTGCCGCATGATCGGAAGCGGCAAGCTTCCAGCTTGTGATGCCGGGGAAAGAGCTCTCGGCGCCGCCGGTGATCTCGTCGAGCCCGGCGATGCCGCGACGCTCGAAGCCCGCCCGCGTCACGAACGGCTTCAGCGCATCCGAGACGAGGATGTAGTCGATCGCGTTGCGCTCGTGCTTCTTGCCGTAATAGTAGGTCCAGCGGTCATCCTGCGGCCAGTCGACGACATCGAGGACATTGGTGAGTTCCGGGGCCGCGAGGAGCGGCTCCAGCGGACCGCTGTCCGGCTCGTCGTTGAAGTCGCCGGCGACCAGCACGAGGTCCGTCGAAAGGTCGTAGCGGGTCCTGAGAATCTGCGCGACCGCCTTCGCCTGGCGCATGCGCTTATGGTCCGACACCGCAGGCGTCGCGTCCTTTGCCTTGAAATGGTTGACCAGGATGAAGAGCGACCGGCCGTCGATGTCGATCTCCACTTCGAGGCAGTCGCGGGAGAAGATGATGCCTTCGGTATCCCGCGCGAAGACATTGGTCTTTGCCGTCCTGATCGGGTAGAGGGCGCGGCTCGCGAGCGCGACGTCGATGCCGCGCGGATCGTTGCCGTCGACGACGATCTTGTCCTTGAACCACGAGTTCAGGATGTCGGTGTTGAACCGCGCCAGCGTGCCGGCGCTCTCGACCTCGACGAAGCACTGGATGTCGGGCTCGACCTCCTTGATCACCTTGCCGGTGAACTGGATCTGCTCCTCACTGAAGCGTTCGCGCTTGAGGTCGACGAAGCCGTCCCAGTCCTCCCGCCCCTTGGCGATCAGGTCGCCGTCGGCCGTCAGGATGTTGCGGCCGACCCGCGAGGAACGGATATTGATCGTCAGATAGTCCTTGAGCTCGACGTAGAGCGTCCGGATTTCGTCGGCATAAGGGCGATAGTTGCGCATGTCCAGGAGTTCGGAAAACCGGTTGACGCGCTTCAGTATCTCCGCCGCCTGCGCGTGGTCCGCCATGTTCAGAACCTTCGGACGCGAGAACAGATTTTCGACATTGAACGTACTGACGACGACCATGGTGCACTTCCCCTACCTTGACAAAAAATACCCCTGCGCGCCTAGCAGAGCACAACTAAAGCGGAAATATAACCCCAAGATTCCGGTAGTAGTTGTCGCATCCCGAAGGCGTTGAGATGGCAGTGACCCGCACCGCGACGAGCGCGCTTGTGGTCCCCTTCATCGGCGCCGCCAGCCGCAGTCAGAACACGGTCCGGCAGGAGAAAACCGAAACACAACAGTAGGGAAAAATGCCAAGGATGGCCGTTTTCCATACCAGAATAGTTATGATTTCGGATCATAACGTTATTTGATGACGCGGCGGACTTCTGCAAGCATGATCATCGGAGGATTGCCGGGAGACGGCGGCGAACCGTGCGGGCAAAAGCCGCGGCACGGCGCCGACGACAGGGAGAAAACCGGCATCCGCTTCGCGCCATGTCCGCATGCTTTGGGAGGAGAACATGCTTCACAAGACCGTCATGACGGGGCTCGCCGGCCTCGCACTCGCGCTGTCCGCCACCGCATCCTTTGCGGCGGACGTCGTTCTCAGACTGCACCAGATGTTGCCGCCGCAGGCGACCATTCCGGCCAAGGTGCTCACGCCCTGGGCGGAGAAGGTCAAGGCCGATTCGGGCGGACGCATCGAAGTCGAGCTCTATCCGGCGATGCAGCTCGGCGGCAAGCCGTCCGAACTCGTCGACCAAGTGAAGGACGGCGTCGTCGACCTGATCTGGACCGTCATCGGCTACACGCCCGGCCGCTTCCCGAAATCGGAAGCCTTCGAACTGCCCTTCATGGTGACGACGGGCGAAGCGACCTCGCTTGCCTTCTACGACTACTACGAGAAGCACCTGAAGGACGAATTGCAGGACTACCACGTGCTTGCCGTGCATACCCACGGCCCCGGCCTCATCCACACGATCGGCTCCAAGCCGGTGAAATCGCTGGAGGACATGAACGGGCTGAAGCTGCGCGGCACCTCCAAGGTGGTCAACCAGATGCTGGAGGCGATGGGCGCCTCGGCGATCGGCATGCCGGTGACGGCCGTGCCGGAGAGCCTGTCGAAGAGCGTCATCGACGGCACCGTCGTTCCGTGGGAAGTCACGCCGGCGATCAAGATTGCCGAACTCGCGCCGAACCACACCGGTTTTTCCGGCAAGAACGGCCTCTATACCGGCACCTTCCTGTTCGCGATGAACAAGGACAGCTATGATGCCATGCCGGACGACCTCAAGAAGGTGGTCGACGCCAATTCCGGCCGCGAACTCGCCCGCCTCTTCGGCGTTGCCATGGACAAGGGCGACATCCGCGGCAAGGAGATTGCCGACAAGGCCGGCAACACGACGATCATGCTGGACGAGGCCGAAACCGCCCGCTGGCGGGCCGCCGGCGAGAACGTGACCAAGGCCTGGATCGCCGACATGGACGCCAAGGGCCTCGACGGGACGACGCTCTACAACGACGCCGTCGCGCTGATCGACCAGTACAGCAAGTAAGCCCCGGCGGGCCGGGTTTGCCGCAGGGCGCCCGGCCCCGTCCTTTCCGCACCACGGGTGCCGCGTTCCGGATCGAGGAGACATCGAGGAAGACATGGCGATCGAGACTATTTCCGCATTCGGGCGCTGGGAGCGCCGGGCCGCTGGGCTCGCCACCACGCTCGTCGTCTTCGGCGGCGCCTGCCTCGTTCTCGCCTGCCTCCTCACCGGCGTTTCGATCGTCGGCAGCGTGACCATCCGCCCGCTTCCCGGCGAAATCGAACTCGTCGAGGCGCTCTGCGGTCTGGCGGTCTTCGCCTTCCTGCCCTATTGCCAGCTGAAACGCGGGCATGTCGGCGTCGATCTCGTGATGAGCGCCTTCGGCGGCAAGGCGATGGACTACGCACAACTTGCCGGCGACCTCATCGTCGCCATCCTCTTTGCGGTGCTCACGTGGCGGCACGGCATCGGGCTTCTCGACAAATATGCCAACGGCGAAACGACCCCGCTGCTGCTGCTGCCGGTCTGGTGGGGCTTTGCCGCCGCCTTCGTGCTGATGCTCGCCAATCTCCTCATCTGTCTCTTCGTCGTCGCCGCCGATCTTCGCGCGCTCCGCCACGGCAACTCCATCCTCGTCTCCATGGGTAGCCACTGATGAGCAGCGTCGAAATCGGTCTCTGGTCCTTTCCGGTTCTCATTCTCCTGATCTTCATGCGCGTGCCGATCGCCGCGGCCATGCTCGGCACGGGCATCGTCGGCACCTATATCGTGCTCGGCAAGTGGACGCCGATCCTCTCGCAGATGAAGGCGATCTCCTGGGCGACGAACGCCAACTATTCGCTGTCGATCATTCCGCTCTTCCTGCTGATGGGGCAATTCGCCGCCCGCGGCGGCATGAGCCAGGCGCTCTTCAACGCCGCCGCCGCCTTTCTCGGGCATCGCAAGGGTGGAGTCGCGATGGCGGCCGTCGGGGCCTGCGCCGGCTTCGGCTCGATCTGCGGCTCGTCGCTTGCGACCGCCGCGACCATGGCGCAGGTGGCCCTGCCGGAGCTGAAACGCAACGGCTATTCGGGGGGGCTTGCGAGCGCGACGCTCGCCGCCGGCGGCACGCTCGGCATTCTCATTCCGCCCTCGGTGGTACTCGTCATCTATGCGATCCTCGCCGAGCAGAACATCGCCAAGCTCTTCCTCGCCGCCTTCGTGCCGGGACTGCTCGCCGCCCTCTCCTACCTGCTGGTGATCGCAATCTACGTGCGGGTGAAGCCGGAGAGCGCCGGCCACGCCGCACGCGTTCCGTGGGCCGAGCGTGTGCCGGCCCTCATCGCCGTCTGGCCTGTCGCGGCGATCTTCTTCCTCGTCGTCGGCGGCATCTATCTCGGCTGGTTCACGCCGACGCAGGCCGCCGCGATCGGCGCCGGCGGTGCAGGCCTCGTCGCCTGGGCGAAGGGTGGCCTCGACCGCAGGTCGCTGCTCGCCTGCTTCAAGGACACGGCGGTTTCGACCGGCATGATCTTCTTCATCGTGCTCGGCGCCTCGGTGTTCAACTCCTTCCTCGCCTTCTCCCGCCTGCCGCAGGTGGGGGCGGAATGGGTGACGGCGCAGGGATTTGCCCCGATGACGGTGCTCGTCATCATCCTGCTGCTCTACATCGTCTTCGGCTGCATCATGGATTCGCTGTCGATGATCGTACTCACCGTGCCGATCTTCTTCCCGATCGTCACCGCCATGGATTTCGGGCTCAGCCCCGAGCATTTCGCGATCTGGTTCGGCATCCTCGTGCTGATGGTGGCCGAGATCGGCATGATTACCCCGCCGGTCGGCCTCAACCTGTTCATCATCTCCGGGATGTCGCGGGACGTCGAAATCCGCGAGACCTACCGCGGGATCGTTCCCTTCGTGACCGCCGACCTCCTGCGCATCGTCATCCTCACCGCCTTTCCGATCATCTCGATCTTCCTGGTGTAAGGGGGACGTGCGCCTCCCCCTGCCCTACCGGAACAGCTTCCAGTGCTGCAGGCGGAAGCGGATATCGCCGCCCACCACAACCTGGGCCTCCAGCGGCACCTCGATCTCGATGTGGTGGCCGGTGCCGTCGGTCGAGATGTCGACCTCGACGATCCGGGTGCCGGCGAGACGCCGGCTCGCGATCACCCGCCCCCGAAGCGCGTCGCCGTCCACGACGGCCTCGACGTCCTGCGGGCGGAAGAAGATGCTACCGTCACCATCCGGACCCGCGTCGCCGATGCCGATCCTCTTGCCCTCGAAGAGCACGGCGCCATCCTTGACCGAGACCGGCAGGCTGGAGGAATCGCCGATGAAGGAGAAGACGAAGGGGCTGTTCGGGCGGTCGTAGACGTCGTCCGCCGTGCCGACCTGCTCGATCGTCCCCTGGCTCATCACCACCACGCGGTCGGCGAGCTCGAGCGCCTCCTCCTGGTCGTGGGTCACGAAGAAGGTGGTGTGGCCGGTGCGGTCGTGGAACTCCTTCAGCCAGCGGCGAAGCTCCTTGCGGACCTTGGCGTCGAGTGCGCCGAAGGGTTCGTCGAGCAGCAGGACGGTCGGCTCGATCGCCATCGCGCGGGCGAGCGCCACGCGCTGGCGCTGGCCGCCGGAAAGCTGGGCGGGATAGCGCTTGTCCAGCCCGCTCAGGTGCACCATGTCGAGGAGCTCGGAGACGCGGCGGCGGATTTCGGCGGCCGGCGGGCGGGTGGCGCCCGGTCGCACCTTGAGGCCGAAGGCGACGTTTTCGGCGACCGTCATGTGGCGGAAGAGCGCGTAGTGCTGGAAGACGAAACCGATATGACGCTCCTGCACGCTCTTCAGCGAGGCATCCTCGTCGCCGAAGAAGATCTGGCCCGCGGTCGGCTGTTCGAGCCCGGCGATCAGGCGCAGAAGCGTCGTCTTGCCGGAGCCGGAGGGACCGAGGAGCGCGATCAGCTCACCGGAGCCGACGGATAGCGAAACGTCGTGCAGCGCCGGGAACTGTCCGAATTCCTTGCGGATATTGGTGATGGTGACATCCATTCACGAAGGCCTTTCAATGTTTGCGGCTGGCTGCGATTTCCTCGCCGTAGTGCAGCTCCAGAACGGTCTTGAGCGCGAGCGTGACGAGGGCGAGCAGAGCGAGAAGGGTCGAGACGGCGAAGGCCGCGACGAAATTGTATTCGTTGTAGAGAACCTCGATGTGGAGCGGCATGGTCTCGGTCAGGCCACGGACATGGCCGGAGACAACCGAGACGGCGCCGAACTCGCCCATCGCGCGGGCGTTGCAGAGCAGCACGCCGTAGAGCAGGCCCCATTTGATGTTCGGGAGCGTCACATAGCGGAAGGTCTGCCAGCCTGTGGCGCCGAGCGAGATCGCCGCCTCCTCGTCGCCCGAACCCTGCTGTTCCATCAGCGGGATCAGCTCGCGAGCGATGAAGGGGAAGGTAACGAAGACGGTGGCGAGCACGATGCCCGGCACGGCGAAGATGATCTCGACGCCGTGGCTCTTCAGCCAGGGGCCCATGAGGCTCTGGGAGCCGAAGAGCAGCACGTAGACCAAGCCGGAGATGACCGGCGAGATCGAGAACGGCAGGTCGATGAGCGTGGTCAGGAAGGCCTTGCCGCGGAATTCGAACTTGGCGATCGCCCAGGCGGCGGCAATCCCGAAGACGAGGTTCAGCGGCACGGCGATCGCCGCGACGGTGAGCGTCAGCCGGATCGCCGAGAGCGCGTCGGGCTCGGCAAGGGCGGCGATGAACGCGGAAGTGCCCTTGCGGAAGGCCTCGACGAAGACGAGGACGAGCGGTAGCAGCACGACGAGCGCCATGAACAAGACGGCGACGGCGGTGAGCACGACGCGCCAGCCGGCGGTCTCCTCGGCGGCCTCGTGGAAGGCGGCGCGGGTATCGGCGGGCTTAGCGGACATTGGTGTACCTCCGGCGGCTCCACATCTGCAGAAGATTGATCAGCAGCAGCATTGCGAAGGAGATGATCAGCATGATGCAGGCGATCGAGGTGGCGCCGGCATAGTTGAACTCCTCCAGCCGGATGACGATCAGCAGCGGCGCGATTTCCGAAACGTAAGGGATGTTGCCGGCGATGAAGATGACGGAGCCGTACTCGCCGACGGCGCGCGCGAAGGCGAGCGCGAAGCCGGTGAGGATCGCCGGCACGAGGCCCGGCAGGAGGACGCGGACGATCGTCTGGAAGCGGTTCGCCCCGAGGGTTGCTGCGACCTCCTCGACCTCGCGGTCGATCTCCTGCATGACCGGCTGGACAGTGCGCACGACGAACGGCAGGCCGACGAAGACGAGCGCCACGACGATGCCGAGCGGGGTGAAGGCGATCTTGATGCCGAGCGGCGCAAACAGCGAACCCACCCAGCCCTTCGGCGCGTAGAGCGCGGCGAGCGAGATGCCGGCGACCGCCGTCGGCAGTGCGAACGGCAGGTCGATGATCGCGTCGAGCAGGCGGCGGCCCGGAAAATGATAACGCACCAGCACCCAAGCGGTCACGACGCCGAAGACGGCGTTGATCGACGCGGCGATGAGCGAGCAGCCGAAGCTCACCTTCAGCGCCTGCAGCGTGCGCTCATCGAGCGCGATCGCGACGAACTCGTCCCAGCCGAGCGAGGCCGAGCGCCAGACGAGGGCGGCGAGCGGGATCAGGATGATCGCCGTCAGGTAAAAGATCGTATAGCCGAGCGTCAGGCCGAAGCCCGGCAGAATGCTCGGCTGTCGCCAGTTCTTCATGAATGTTCCCGCCATCGCCCCGTCGCGTTTTCTATCATGCCTTCAAATCATTCGCCGGCAAGCCCGGCCTTCCGAAGGCCGGGCTTGCCGATTGGAAAGGATCGCCGGTTACCTGGCCGGCTTGTAGATCTGGTCGAAGATGCCGCCGTCGCCGAAGTGGGTCGGCTGCGCCTTGGCCCAGCCGCCGAAGACCGGGTCGTCGATCTTGACGAGATCGAGCTTCGGCAGCGTCGGCTGGTCGGCGGGCACGAGCTCGGGCTTGGCGGGACGGTAGAAGTGCTTGGCGGCGAGCGTCTGGCCTTCGGGCGAATAGAGATATTCGAGATAGGCTTCGGCGACCTTGCGGGTGCCCTTGGCGTCGACGTTTCCGTCGACGACGGCGACCGGCGGCTCGGCGAGGATCGAGAGCTTCGGCACGACGATATCGAAGGCGTCGTCGCCGAATTCCCTGCCGGCGAGATAGGCCTCGTTTTCCCAGGCGATCAGCACGTCCCCGATCTCGCGCTGGGCGAAAGTCACGGTCGAACCGCGGGCGCCGGTGTCGAGGACCGGCGTGCGACGGAAGATCTCCGCGACATATTCCCTGATCTTCGCTTCGTCGCCGCCGAATTCCCTATGGGCCCAGGCCCAGGCGGCGAGATAGTTCCAGCGGGCGCCGCCCGAGGTCTTCGGGTTCGGGGTGACGATCTGGACATCCCCCTTCACGAGGTCGCCCCAGTCGTGGATGCCCTTCGGATTGCCCTTGCGGACCAGAAAGACGATCGTCGAGGTATAGGGCGAGGAGTTGTTCGGCAGGCGCTTGCGCCAGTCGGACGGGATCTTGCCCGTCGCCTTGGCGATCGCGTCGATGTCGCCTTCGAGCGCCAGCGTCACGACGTCGGCGTCGAGCCCGTCGATGACCGAGCGGGCCTGCTTGCCCGAACCACCGTGGGACTGCTGGACGGAGACGTCTTCGCCGGTCTCGGCCTTCCAGTGCCTGGCGAAGACGGCGTTGTATTCCTTGTAGAACTCCCGCGTCGGATCATAGGAGACATTCAGCAGCTTCGTGTCGGCGAAGGCCGGGGCGGCCATACCGGCCGTCAACGACAGGCCGACCAGAAAACCGCTCAAATGCTTCAGGAATGTGGTCATCACAGCTGTCCCTCTCATCTGATTGCGGCTTAAGACTACTTAGTCAGTAGACTTAGTCAACATGACCGGAGGGGCTCGCAAAAGTCTTTCCCTCCCGGCATTTCCAGCGCAAAAGCCGTGCTGCCGAAAGCCGCTCGGGGACGGCAAATCGTCCGCCGCAAGCGCTTCCGGTGAAATGAACGAACGATGCCACCGGTGTTCGGGGGAGGCAATGACGGGGATCAAGGCGGATCTCGATGAGTGCCGGACGGCGGCACGGCCGTCGACCGTCAGACGGCTTCGGCGATCTCCCCGACGCTCACGCTGTCGGCGAGCGTCGCCTCGAACAGGATGCGGCGGGTGGCGTCGGCGACGCGGGCGAAGACGCGGCGGATCTCGCAATCGGCCTCGCCGCTGCAATCCTCGCATTTGCGGTAGGCGGTGATCGACAGGCACGGCAGCGGCGCGATCGGCCCGTCGATCAGCCGCAGGATCTCGCCGTAGGTGACCTCGCCCGCGGGTTTCAGGAGCAGGTAACCGCCCTGCTTGCCCCGGCGGCTGATGACGATGCCGCTGCGCTTCAGTTCGAGCAGGATCTGTTCGAGGAACTTCTTCGGAATGTTCTGCCGTTCGGCGATCTCGGAAATCTGCACGGGCTCACCGGCCGGCGCACGCGCCAGCATCGACAGCGCCCTCAGCGCATATTTAGCCCTTTGCGAGATCATCGCATGCCGCTTCCCGTCATCCGCATCCGGCGGCGCGCCGCCTTTCGAAACACCGGCCTTACGGTCCCCGCGGTCACTAAACCACAATGGCGCAAAATACAATTTCGCGGGCCGCGATTTGTCAGACCGCGCGAACCGGTGCATCATTCTCCCGGGCGGCGGCTTTTCTGCGGATCGCGCTGCGCAGAGAGATATTTGCTCCCGCCCCCGCATCATTCGAAATGCATGTTTCTGTCCGAACCCGTGAATTCTTGAGATACTGCCGGCAATTAGAACAGCAGGATTGCGAGATGACGACCCGCCACCAGGAAGACCAGGCCCGCAGCCTCGACCAGGAACTCGCCGCCCTCGACCTTGCAGGACGGCTTGCACTCGTCGGACAGCTGGGCGGCCGCGCCGTCTTCACGACCAGCCTCGGCATCGAGGACCAGGTGATCACCGCCGTGATCGGCACCGAGCGCCTGCCGATCGAGGTTTCGACGCTCGAGACCGGCCGGCTCTTTCCCGAAACGGTGGCTCTGATCGCCGAAACGGAAGAGCGCTTCGGCATCGAGATCAGACGCTTCCATCCCGAACAGGCGGATATCGACGCCTATGCGGTGAAATACGGCCTGAACGGTTTCTACGAGAGCGTCGAAGCCCGCCACGCCTGCTGTCACGTGCGCAAGCTGAAGCCGCTCGCCCGTGCGCTCGAAGGGGCTGCCGTCTGGGTGACCGGCCTTCGCCGCGGACAATCCGGCAACCGCGCGGCGACGCCGTTTGCCGAATACGACGCCGAGCGCAACCTCATCAAGGTGAACCCGCTCGCCGACTGGTCGATCGAGGAGATCAAGGCCTTCGTCGAGGCTGAAGCGGTGCCGGTCAATCCGCTGCACGCGCGCGGCTATCCCTCGATCGGCTGCGAGCCGTGCACGCGGGCGATCAAGCCCGGCGAGCCGGAGCGCGCCGGCCGCTGGTGGTGGGAAAACGACGAGAAGCGCGAATGCGGGCTGCATGTGGCCGAGGCGGACGCCTCCACACTCGCACAGACACAGGCCTGAACCGAAGCAAGGAATTCACCCCCCTCTGTCACTTCGTGACATCTCCCCCTCAAGGGGGGAGATCGGGGCGCCAGACCACCGCCGTACCGCAAACTGGAACGGCAGCGGGAAGCGATCTCCCCCCTTGAGGGGGAGATGCCCGGCAGGGCAGAGGGGGGTGCCAGGAAATGCCGCCGTCAGCGGCCATAAAGGCAGATAGGCAATGCACGTACACACATCCGAGTTCGATCCGCATTCGAAGGATCCCGTCACCAAGCCGCCGCTCGATCCGCATCTGAAGGCGCTGGAGAACGAGGCGATCCATATCTTCCGCGAGGTCGCGGCAGAATTCGACAAGCCGGTGATGCTCTATTCGATCGGCAAGGATTCCTCCGTCCTGCTGCATCTCGCCCGCAAGGCCTTCTATCCCGGCCGCGTGCCCTTCCCGCTGCTGCACGTCAACACCGGCTGGAAGTTCGCCGAAATGATCGCCTTCCGCGACGAGATGGTGGAGCGCTACGACCTCGACCTGATCGAGCACATCAATCCGCGCGGCGCGGCCGAAGGCATCACGCCCTTCAGCCACGGCTCGGCGCTTTACACCGACATCATGAAGACCGAGGCGCTGCGCCAGGCGCTCGACGCCGGCAAGTTCGACGCGGCCTTCGGCGGCGCACGGCGCGACGAGGAAGCCTCCCGCGCCAAGGAGCGCATCTATTCCTTCCGCACGCCCGACCATCGCTGGGACCCGCGCAACCAGCGGCCGGAGCTCTGGAACCTCTACAACGGCATGATCCGCCGCGGCGAAAGCGTGCGCGCCTTTCCGCTCTCCAACTGGACCGAGGTCGACATCTGGCGCTACATCCAGGCGGAGAACATTCCGCTCGTGCCGCTCTACTTCGCCAAGAAGCGCCCCTTCGTGGAGCGCGACGGCATGATGATCCTCGCCGAGGACCCGCGCCTCGAACTGCTGCCCGGCGAGGTTCGCCAGGAAGGCATGATCCGTTTCCGCACGCTCGGCTGCTTCCCGCTGACGGGCGCCATCCGCAGCCACGCGACCACGCTCGAAGACGTGATCGCCGAGCTCGAAATCGCAACCGTGTCCGAGCGCCAGGGCCGGGCCATCGACCGCGACCAGTCGGGATCGATGGAAAAGAAGAAACGCGAAGGATATTTCTGAGATGACCGCAAGCGCCCTCGCAACCGCCACCGCCACCGCTCTTCCCGATATCCATCCGGAGGCCGTCCGGCGCGATTCCCGCCCGCTGCGCCTCATCACCTGCGGCTCGGTGGACGACGGCAAGTCGACCCTGATCGGTCGGCTTCTCTGGGATACCAAGGCGGTCAAGGAAGACCAGGCGGCGACGCTCCACCGCGACAGCGGCAAGCAGAACGACCTCGGCCTGCCCGACTTCGCGCTGCTTCTCGACGGCCTGCAGGCCGAGCGCGAACAGGGGATCACCATCGACGTCGCCTACCGCTACTTCTCCTCGGAGAAGCGCTCCTTCATCGTCGCCGACACGCCCGGCCACGAGCAGTATACCCGCAACATGGCGACCGGCGCCTCGACCGCCGACCTCGCCGTGCTGCTCGTCGACGCCCGCGCCGGCCTGTTGGAACAGACCCGCCGGCACGCCACCATCGCCTCGCTGATGGGCATCAAGCAGTTCGTGCTGGCCGTCAACAAGATCGACCTCACCAACTACGACAAAGCCGGCTTCGAGCAAATCGCCCACGACTTCAAGGCGCTGGCGCTCTCGCTCGGCGTGCGCCAGGTGACGGCGATCCCGATGTCGGCGCTCAAAGGCGAGAATGTCGTCTATTCCGGCCAGGCGGTGATGCCCTGGTATGACGGCCCGACGCTCATCGAGACGCTCGAGCTTGCGACCCAGCGCTCCAACCAGACGACCGGCTTCCGCCTTCCGGTGCAGCGCGTCTGCCGCCCCGGCGAGAGCTTCCGCGGCTATCAGGGCACGGTTGCCGGCGGCTCGGTGAAGCCCGGCGACAGCGTCGCGATCCTGCCGTCCGGCCAGGTCGCCAACGTCAAGCAGATCGTCACCTTCGACCTCGTGCGCAATGCCGCGGTCTCGGGCGATGCGATCACGCTGGTGCTCGACCGGCAGGTCGACGTCTCGCGCGGCGACCTCATCGTCTCGGTCGACGCCCAGCCGCAGACGGGACTTGCCTTCGACGCCCAGCTCGTTGCGCTGCAGCCGGAAGGCATTCAGCCGGGCAAGCGCTACTGGCTGAAGGCGGGCGCGCGCCGCCAGCGCGTGCAGGTGCAGCCGGTGAGCCAGCTCGACCTCCACAGCGGCAAATGGAACCCGGCCGAAAGCCTCTCGATGAACGCCATCGGCAAGGTGCATCTCGCCTTCGACGAGCTGGCGATGTTCGACCCTTACGAACAGAACCGCGCGACCGGCGCCTTCATCCTGATCGATCCCGACACCAACAACACGGTGGCCGGCGGCATGATCACGGCGAAGCGCGCCGATCTCTCCGGCCTCAATGCCGGCGAGGCGCGGGTGATCCTGTCGCTGCCGGCGGACCTCGCCGACCAGCTGATGGCGACCGAGCTTCTCGCAAGCCGCCGCGACGAGGTCGAAAGCCGCCGGCTGACGACCGCCGCCGCCCGCGATCTCATCGACGGCATCGACGGCTGATCTCTTTCAGGACGTGCGTGTACCTCCTCCCGCCCCTTCCGGGGCGGGCTTTTTTTGGCAAGTGGCCGTGACAGCTAGGCCGGCCGAGGCATCCGGTAATGCAGCCGGACGCACCCACGGTCCATCACCTTGGCGCTGACGAGTTCCAGACCGGCCCGGAACCCGGTGGGCGGGAAAAGCGGTTGGCCGCCGCCGATCAGTTCCGGCATCACGTAGATCTCGATCTCGTCGAGCGCCCCGCGCTCGATGAACGCCATCTGGAGCTGCCCGCCGCCGAGCATCCAGACATCGCCGTCGTCCAGCGCACGGAGCTCCTCAATGAGGCCGTCGACGTCGCTGCGCACCGTAAGCGGGCCCTTCGGATCGTCGATCGGGCGCGAGGTGACGACGATCACCCGTTGTTCGGAATAGGGCCATGGCACCGGCTCTTTCGCCAGGAAATCATAGGTCTTCCGCCCCATGACGACGGTGCGGATGCGCTTCAGGAAAAGCGTGTAGTCGTGCTCGCCGAGGTCCATGCCGTCATACTTGTAGAGCCAGTCGAGGCTGTCGTCCCCCGAGACGATCATGCCGTCCAGACTGGTCGCGATATATCCGAGGATTCTGGCCATGTTCGCTCTCTTGATTTATAAACGAACGTACATTTATAAATAACCATGGCCAGACACAAGACCATTTCCGACGAGCAGGTGCTCGACCGTCTCTTCGACCTGATCGTCGAAACAGGCCCCGACGGGCTGACCTTTGCGAAGAGCGCGGCCGCCTGCGGCCTCTCCCCCGCTTCTCTCGTGCAGCGCTACGGCAGCCGGGACCGGCTTGTCGAAGCGATCCTGCTGCACGCCTGGGACAAGCTCGACGCCGAAACGGCCGCAGCCGACGCCGAGGAAGCGGTGACACCGCAAGGCGCGGTCGACCTCCTCATGCGGCTGATGCCTCCGGAGACGGCCGAGCGCGACGCGACCGACGGGCTCCTGCTGCTCAGGGAAGACATCCGCAATCCGAAGCTCCGTGCCCGGGGCGCCGCCTGGGGTCATACGGTTGCCGAAGCGCTGGGCCGTCGCCTCTGCGAAGACCGCGAGAAGGGAAGACGGCTGGGGTGGCAGATGGCGGCCGTGTGGCAGGGCGCCCATACCTGGTGGGCTTTCACGCAAAAGGAACCAGCAGGGCGGGCTATCCGGCGGATGCTGGTCGAGTGGCTCGAAATGCTCTGACGCCGGGTGCAGCCGAGGTCACACGCTCGCTCCTCGCGACGGTGCTCCACCTCGTTTTTTGGCCGGCGATGTCACAGGCAGCAAGGCTCGCTCGTCATGGGAGCATAACACCTCAAGACACAGGAACCCCTCATGACCCAGCTCGCTTCGCTTCTTCTCTTCAAGACCGTGCTTCTCTCCGGGCTCGCGCTCTGGCTCTCGGTCGTCGTCGTCAACAACCTCACCGCCTTTCGCGGCGGCGTCTTTTCCGTCGGATCGATGATGGCGATGCAGCTCTTCGACCAAGCCCCGGCGATCAGCACCCCGCTCCTCTCCCGCCGCGTCACGTCCGAAGGCTGGCACCGGCTGGTCTACGGCTTCGTCGTCACCGTGGAGATCGCCGTGGCGCTCTTGCTCGTCTACGCCGCCCTCGCCTTTCTCGGCGCCTATCTCGGCTATGCGGATACGGCGGCGGCCGTGGAGCATGCGAACCTCGCGCTTGCGGGCTTCGTCGCAATGGGCCTGATCATGCTGATCGGCGGGGCGTGGTTTGCCTATTACATTCGTCAGGAAGGCGCGCAGATCACCCATTTCGCGCTGATCGGCCTCGGCCTCGCCGCCGGCCTCTTCATCAACATCCCGACGCCCTGATGGCGCGGGATAGACCGCCCGGTGCTCAGGCGGGACGGGAATGCAGGGTGCGGCCGGCGACGGCGCCCGCCTGGTCGCTGGCACCGCCCCGCCCTGCGGATGCAGCCAGGGCAGCCGGCAGCTGCATGGCGCGGACGCAATTGCGCCCCTCGGCCTTGGCCAGATAGAGCATGGTGTCGGACGAGGCGAGAAGAAGATCGAGGGTCGCGGCCCCCTCGCCCTTCACCGCCACGCCGATGCTGACGGTGATCGCGAGATTGCGGCCTTCGAAGGGGATCGCCTGCCGCTCGACGGCCTGCCGGAAGACATCGGCGAGCGCACGGGCTTCTTCGAGCCCCGCCCCCGGGACGAGACAGGCGAATTCCTCGCCGCCGAACCGCGCGACGACGGCGTTTTCCGGCATCTGCCGGCGCAGCAGTTCGGAAAAGGCGACCAGCACGCGGTCGCCGGCGAGATGACCATCGGTGTCGTTGACAGCCTTGAAGTGATCGAGATCGCAGAGCAGCATCGCGCTCGGCACGCCCGGTCGCGCAAGCATCGCCTCCGTCTTCGCGATGAAGGAGCGGCGGTTGTCGAGCCCCGTCAGCGCATCGGTTTCCGCCGCGATCCGGTAGCGGCGTTCGGATCGATCCTTGGCGAGCATGGCGAGCGAAAACATGCCGAACATGTTGGAGAGCGCCGAGAGCAGCGACAGGCCGACGAACCAGGCTGCGTAGTGCTCCTGCGCATCGACCGGGGGCGCCACGAAGAGGGCGAAGGGAATGCGCGCGAGCCAGAGCAGCGCGTGGCCGAGATTGATCGCGCAGGCGAGCGTGCGCGACGGCAGCGGCTCGCGAAGCCCGCCGCGATAGACCTCCCAGGCGGCAAGCCCGTTGTAGGCGCCGAAGATCACGGCTGCGAAGACCGCACGGAACACCGTCGAGTCCTGGAAGGGCGACAGCGGATAGATGGCGAGGCTCAAAAGCGCCCCGGCAAAGGCCATGAGATAGTTCGGCCGGCGGTTGTCGAAAACCGCGAAGGCGCTCCAGAAGAGGCCGATGCCGACGAAGGCGATCGGGAAACCAAGTCCGGTGGAGAGCCAGAACGGCACGACGAGGCGCAACCCGTGCAGGACGGCGCCGATGATCCCGGCGACCGAGGCGAGCCCGAGCAAGGCGGAAGCCTTGTTGCTGCGGTCATGCCACCAGATGCCCAGCGAAATGACGGCGACGACCAGCGTACCGAGGGCATAGACGACCATGATGGTCGGCAGGTGTAGAAATTGCTCCAATACTGCAATCCGGCCTTATTCAAGTAAGCCGACATTCTGCGCATGATGAATGGAAATTCCGTTAAGCCTTCGCCCCTGGCGGGTGGCGGACACACCCTGCCGACAGACTTGCATTCCGAGGTTCGGCGGTCTGCCCCGCAAACACAAGGCTGCCGTCATGCCGGCTCAAGGCCGGGGTGACGGAGGAGGTGTGGCCGCTCTGGCCGCGGCGGCCGGCCTCGGCAGTCGCGCGCCGAAAAGAAAAAGCCCGCGGGGTTCGCGGGCTTTCTCCTCCTCTGCGTCGCCCCGGGGGCGTGGGGCGCACTGCTCGGCTCAGAGCTGAGCCAGTTCCTTCTCGATGCGCTCGTGGGCCTTCTTCGGCGCCTTGACGCTCTTGATCTCGTCGACGTTGGCGGGAGCGTCACCGACGACGACCACGGCGACCATGCCCATGCTGAAATGCGGGTTGCACTTGATCACATAGGCGCCGGGCACGGTGAAGGTGACCTTGACCGTCTCGTTGATCTTGCCCTTGAACGCTTCGGCGCCTTCCGGGATCATGTCCTTGACGGTTTCGGCATTGTGGCCCTTGTCGGTGGGCAGAAAGGTGATCGTGTCGCCGGCCGCGACCTTGGTCAGCGCGGGTTCGAACACCATGACGCCGTCCTTGCCCTTGTTCAGCATGTGGACCTCGAAATCGGCGGCCATGGCGGGGGCGCCGAAGGCGGTCAGCAGGGCGGCGCCGATGAGATACTTGGTAACGGAACGCATGTCATTCTCCTTGGTGTCAGGGCATCCCGGGGTGGATGCCCGTTGCCCTCTCAATAGGATGGAGACGCCCTTCCATCTTTGACACAACGCAAATTAGATTCATTCAGGATGAATCTTTTTCGGCAAGAAGAAGAGACGCGCGCCGCTACTTGTCCCGGCCCTCGGCAAGTTGCGCCAGCTTCTGCGGATCGAGCACCACGAGGCGCTGGCGGCCGCCTTCGACGAGGCCGCGGGACTCCCAGCCGCTCAAGATGCGGGAGACGGTGTGCAGGGTGGTTCCGGTCATCTCGGCGATGTCCTGGCGGGAGATCTGGAAGTCGATGCGGATGCCGCCGCCCTCCGGCTTGCCGGCCCGCTTGGTGAGCCGCAAGACCGTATGGGCGACGCGGCGTTCGACCTCCTCGGTCGACATCTCGCGCAGGCGGGTATGTGCTTCCTCGAGCCTTTCACCGATCGTCTGCATGGCACTGACGGCAAGGTCGGGATTCTGTTCCACGAAGACCGGCCATAGATCAGTCGCCCAGGCGAGCACGATCGATTCCGCGGCGGCGACGGCCGTGCCCGGATAGTCGCTCCGCCTCAGCGCCTTGGCGAAGCCGAAGAGATCGCCGGGATGGACCACCCTGACGATGATCTGCTGGCCGTCCGGGGTGACCTGCATCACCTTCAGCCGACCGTGCAGCAGCAGATAGAAGTGGGTCGCCGCATCGCCCTGCTCGAACACCGACTCCCCTTGCGGGACGCGGCGGGAGTTGGCGAAGGCGAGAAGCTTGTCCAGGTCCGCATCGCCCATCTTCTCGAAGAGCGAAAGCGACCTGACGAGTGTCCGGTCTATGGCAGCCACGGTATCCTCGAACGGTGGATAACTTTCGACCGTTATACCCGTATCGGGAAGGGGGGCAAAGCCGCGGCGGCGATTTTCGGAGTCTTTCTCTCCGGTTTTCAACGCCTTTGCGACACGGGGCCGTGGACGCTTTGTCGCAGGGCGAGAACGGGGAGACCGCACGCGCGGATCAGCTTTCGAATGCCGTCCCGCGGGTCAGCGCCCTCATGAGCGGCGCATACCAGCGACTGTCGCGAACGAGGCGGAAGCCGAGATTGTCGGGTGGTGTGCCGACCGAGCAGCCGCCGCTCTTCGGGTCGCGGATAAAGGAACTCATCGGCGCGCGGTGCTTGCCCTCGGTCACGTAGATGCCGCAGGCACTGGCCTTGCTGAGCAGCTTGCCGTCGCCATCGACATTGATCCGCGTGTCGCAGGTCGTCGTCCACTCCCAGACATTGCCGGCGAGATCGGCGATGCCGAACTCGTTCTCGCCGAAGGCGCCGAGCGGCTGGGCGACCGGATTGCGGGCCGCCTTGCGGGCGGCTTCGCGCTCATAGTCGGCAATCCAGCGCAGCGCCGGGTTGCGGCTGTCGGCATCGACGCCGAGCGCGTCGTCGGACCCGCGCGAGCCGGCGGCGAAGGCCCATTGCTCGGCGGTCGGCAGGCGCCAGACGCTGCCGGTCCGCTCCGAGAGCCAGCGGGCATAGGCGACGGCATCGTCATAGCTGACGCCGGTTACCGGCACTTCACCCGACGGCATCTCTGCCTTCGGGTCTGTGGCCGCGCAGGCGCCGTCCATGACGCAGCGCGCGTAGTCGGCGGCGGTCACCTGGTATTTCATGATTTCGAGCGGCGCATCGACGGTCGCCGTCACCATCGGCGCGTCGACGGCAAAGCCGTTGCGCAGGTAATCGGCGGGACTGCGGTAGCTGAAGGTTCGCGGCGCAACGACCACCGTCTCGGGCGGGACGACGCCTTCCGTCCCGGGATTGCCGCCAATCATCCCCGAACTCACGCCGACGGCGGAGGCGAGCGCGGCGAGGATGAGCGCCGGAGCAAGGAGCGAGGCGGCGGAGACGGAGGGCTTGTGAAGTGTCGTTGCCATGATCCTGTCCTTTCCACCCGCCGCGGAGGAGTTCCGCGGCAGGCTGCCGTCACGGGGCCGAAGCCCTGGGTCCGGTCCGTCAGATCGACGCGCCCGGCTTGACCGACGTCATCAGGTCGTCGTTCCACTCGCCGGTAACCTTGAAGTGGGCGGCGGCACCGAGCTCGAAGGCCTCGATGAGGTTGTGGTTGACGTAGGCGTAGATGCCCGGCTGCAGGAAGGTGTAGAGCGCCGCTGCGGCCGCACCGCCCGGGATGAACCAGGTTTCCTGATCGACATCCGGCGGGTTGTTGAACTTGCCGCCCGCCCAGACATAATCACCATGGCCGCCGATCAGGTGCGGACGGGTGTCGCGGTTCGCCTGCGAGTGGACGATCAGAACCCGTTCGCCGACGGCTGCCGTCATCGCCTTGTCGCCGGTCAACGCGCCGACGGCACCGTTGAAGACGACATGGCTCGGGGTCAGCTTGCGCATGACTTCCAGCGTATCGACATAGGCGTCGCCGGGGCTTTCGTACTTCTTGAAGTTGCCCTTCTCGTCACGCGGGACATAGAAGTCCTGTTCGCCGACGTAGTAGACCTTGTCGTAAGTGATGTCGTTGCCCTTGGCGTCCTTCAGGCCGTCGCGCGGCAGCACCATGATGGCGCCGTTCATGCCCGAGGTGACGTGCCACGGAACCATTCCGGGAGGTGCGCAGTGGTAGACGAAGACGCCGGCGCGGGTCGCCTTGAAGCGCAGGATTGTGCTTTCGCCCGGATTGATCTCGGTCAGCGCACCGCCGCCCAGTGCGCCGGTGGCGGCATGGAAGTCGATATTGTGCTGAAGCGTATTGGTTTCCGGGTTGATGAGGGTGAGCTCGACGTAGTCGCCTTCGTGGACGACCATCAGCGGGCCGGGAACCGAACCGTTGAAGGTCATGGCCTGAACCTCGGTGCCCTGGTCGTCGATGACGAGCTTCTTTTCCTCGATCGTCATCGTGAACTCGACGATCTTCGGGCCGCCCTCGGCCTTCTGGGTATGGGCGTGAACGAAGGGCGGCGCGACGAGCTCGGCCTTGACCCGCGGCAGGGCGGCGATGTCGGCTGCCGAGAGCTTCGGCGCCGGCTGGTTGGCGCGCGCGACCGTACCATTGGCGATCAGCGTGCCGACAGCGCCCGTCAAAGCCGCACCAGCCAAAACGGCGCGGCGCGAAAGTTGAAACTGGTCGGTCATCTTCGTTCTCCTTGAAAACTGCCGCGACGCTTTCCGCCCGGCCATGACCTTTCTTAAAACGCTTCCCCGACGCCTTCTTTGCTGCAAAGCAAACATATTTGAATAGTCGCAATCATTGCTTTATGTTGCCGGAATAAAGACTTTACCGCTTATCATTTCGACTTGTCCTTTATTTCAGGTGCGACAATATTTCCCATGCATCGCTGCAGGGCGATTGATCCAGATCAATGACGCCTCCATAATTGCGTTTTCGCAAAGAAGCAGGCGATGAAGTCCCTTAGGGCTGAGCGGGTTCACGCAATCCGGAGCTAGACCCATGAACGACATTCCCCACGAGCCCCGCACCGGCCGCGCCGTGCCGCGCGGGCTGGCGCAGACCGGCCCTGTCCTCTTTTCCTACGGCTTCCGGCCCTTCTTTCTCGGCGCCGGTGTCTGGGCCGTCGCGGCGATGGCGCTCTGGATCGGCGCGCTGGCATTCGGCTGGCCGATCGGCGGCGACTACGGCGCACCGCACTGGCACGCACACGAGATGCTCTTCGGCTTCGCGCCCGCGGTGCTCGCCGGCTTCCTGATGACCGCCGTGCCGAACTGGACCGGACGCCTGCCGGTTTCGGGGCGGCCGCTCATCATCCTGTTCTCGATCTGGGTCGCCGGGCGGCTCGCCATGCTCGCGCCCGATCTCCTCGGCGTGCCGGTCTCCGCCACTATCGACGCGCTCTTCCTGCCGGCCCTCCTCTTCATCAACGGCCGCGAGATCATCGCCGGCCGCAAGTGGCGCGACCTCAAGGTGCTCGGCGGCCTTGCCGCCCTCACGCTCGCCAACATCTTCTTCCACCGGATGGTGATCATCGGCGTCCACGACGGCTTCGCCGATCGCCTCGCCGTCTCGGCCTATGTGATGCTGATCATGATCATCGGCGGCCGGATCGTGCCGAGCTTCACCCGCAACTGGCTGAACAAGGCGGGCCGGACCGTCTTTCCGGTGCCGTTCAACCGCTTCGACAGTGTCGCGATCACCTTCGGAGGTCTGGCGTTGGCGGCGTGGATTTTCGAGCCGTCCCATCCGGTGACGGCAGTTGCCGCGGCACTCGCCGCCGGCCTGCACGTCGCCCGCCTCTCCCGCTGGCGGGGCTGGGAAACCCGGGCGGAGAAACTGCTCATCATCCTGCATGTCGGCTACGCCTTCGTGCCGCTCGGCTTCCTCGGCATCGCGCTCGGCGCAACGGGCCTCATCGACGACTTCTCGGTGCTGCACATCCTGACCGTCGGGGCGATCGGCGTGATGATGCTCGCGGTCATCACCCGCGTGACCCGCGGGCATACCGGCCGCCAGCTCAGCGCCTCGACGACGACGGCGCTCTCCTATCTCTCACTGATCGTCGCGGCTGTCCTGCGGCCGCTCGCCGACCTCATGCCGGATCTCTACGAGCCGATGCTCGCGGCGGCCGGCCTCGCCTGGATCGTCGCCTTCGGCCTCTTCCTTTTCGAACATGGGCCGATGCTGCTCGCCGTCAGGCGGACGCCGCTCGCCTCCTGCTAGGCGGCGTTTTCGCTCCGGCGTCTACGGGGTGATCGCCCGAGGCACCGGATTAGGTCGCAGGCTCATAATCATCTGTGAAGGACCGCGGCGGTACCGTCGCGGCCCTTCGAACATCAAGCCTCTGGCACGAAATATCTTTTCGGCAGACAGCCGGTGCGGCGACCGATTCTTGCGCCCGCACGCCGCGACATATAGCATCATGGATATTCATAGATGCATTTCCGCATCACCATATATAATGACGCGATGCACAACCGACTGCCGACGCCATGCAACTGACGACCTTTTCCGACTATTCGATGCGGCTGATGATGATGGCGGCCGCCCACCCCGACCGGCTGGTCACCATCGAGGAGACCGCCAACGCCTACGACATTTCCCGCGCCCATCTGATGAAGGTCGCGAACCTTCTGACGCGACAGGGCTTTCTGGAAGCTGTGCGCGGACGGACCGGCGGCTTGCGGCTCGCCCGCCCGCCGGAAGAGATCCGGCTCGGCGCGCTGGTGCGGGTGACGGAAACCGATTTTGCCATGGTCGAATGCTTCGCCAGCGGCAACAAGTGCAGGATCAGCGCGCCCTGCCGGCTGAAGGGCGTGCTCGGCGAGGCGCTGGAGGCCTTCCTTGCCGTGCTCGACCGCTACACGCTCGCGGACCTCGCGTTGCGGCCGGAAGACTTCGGCATCGTCCGGGCCGCCTGAATCAGACCGTCGCTCAGAATCGCATCGCCGCGGCACTCGCCATCAGGTCCGGCGACCACGGCGGCTCGTAGGTGAGGTCGATCTCGACACTGCGGACGCCATCGACACCGCGCACGCAGGCCTCGACCGCCCCCGTGAGGAAGCTCGTCGCGGGGCATCCCTTCGTCGTCGTCGTCATCGTCACGCGCACGGCACCCGAGGGCGAGACGACGATTCCGTAGATCAGGCCGAGGTCGACGATGTTCTCGCCGAGTTCCGGATCGATCACCGTGCGCAGGCGCTCGTCGATCAGCAGCGCGATGCGGTCACTGTCTACGGTGGCAAGGTTCGCCATGACCGTCACTCCGGCCTCGGGCCGATGCGAACGAGGAGGCGATAGACCGCGCCGTCTTCACTCAGATTTCCGGCCCACTGGTGGCCACGCTTCTTCAGCTCCGGAAACAGGAAGACCGGCTCGCGCGAGAGCAGCGCGAAGAGCACCTCGCCCGGCTCCATCTTCTCCGTGGCGGCGAGCACGCGCACCATCGGCTCCGGCGGATCGAGATCGGCGAGATCAAGATAGCGTTCGGGCTCCGGCCAGACCGCCGGTTCGTCGGCGTCCTCGGAAACGTCGGCGTCGGATGCGCCGACCTTGGGCGTGAACAGCACCTCCCAGTCGCCGCCGTCGATTTCACGATCGATATGGTCGTAGCCGCGGCCGGCCATGACCTGGAACAGCGGCACCGGCCGGAAGGTCGCAAGAAGGCGCAACGACTGCCCGGCCCCGAGCGACTGGACGGCCTGCATGATGGCCTGGAAGGGTTCGCCGCCGTTCTTCAGGATCGGGCGGACATCGAGTTCATAGGGCGGCAGGGCCATGGTGACCTCCTCGGGGCATGTGGGGAAGGAAGAGATTGGGACGGACGGCGCCCTGCGGGTGGCGCAGGGCGGACGAGACGTGCGCGAGCCGGCGGGCAAGCGCGAATTCGCAAACGAGGCCGATCGTCGCGATAAGCAGACCGACGGCCGCGATCCGGAAGAGACCGGCATGGGAGAAGAGGATCGCAAGCGTCGCGACCGCGACGCTGCCGCCGAAGAGCGCGAACCAGGCGACGGCATTGCGCTCGTCGACGAGATCCTGCACCCGTGGGGTGGGCGCCCGGCCGAGCACCGGACCGTAGCATTCGAGCCAGGTCATGAAGGGAATGATCTTGTAGAGCTGGGCGAGGCCGAGAAAGGTCAGCCAGCCGAAGGCCGCGAGGAAGACCAGCGCGCCGATGAGCGCCTCCGAAAGGCCGAGGAAGACGGCGCCCGCGGAGAGCGGGACGGTGGCGAGAAGGCCGGCCAGCGCGACGATCGTCATGCGGCTGTTGAGTTCCATGGTCCTGCGCTTGCGCCTGCGATAGATTTCGACGGCATCGCCACCGTAGACCGCAATGGCGGCGAGGCCAAGGAGCAGGGCCGCAACCAGCATGCCGGCCATGCCCGCCTCCCAGGCGATCGCTGCCGGTGCTGCGGCCGCCACCAGAAGCAGTGCGAGGCCTCCGGCGCCGAGCACGAAGCGGTTCGTGCACTTTTCCTTTTCCGGCGACAGCATGAACATCGGCAGCAGCCGGTAGCTGACGCCGACGGCGGTGAAGCTCAGCCAGCCGGCGAGACCGAGGATCGCGTGCAGCGGAACCCCGCTCACCACGAGCCCGGCCATCGCGCCGTCCGTCGCGATCCCGGCAAGCGTCAGGGCGAAGCAGCCGCCGAGCAGCGTGGTCACGGCGAGTGCGGCAAGGCCGACCGCGACGAAGCGGGCGGGAAGCGGCAGCGGCCGCGCCCGCCAGAGCGTGACGGCGAGGATGCCGACAAGGGTGGAAAAACCGGCGGCGAGCAGCAAGGCGCCCGTGGGCAGCGCAAGGCTCACCCAGCCGCCACCGCCGGAAAGATCGGCAAAGCCGAAGAGCAACGCAAAAAGGCCGGTGACGATCAGCACCAGCGCCGGCAGGGCGAAGCGTTCTCCGCAGAGCGGACGGGCGACGAGAACGGGGACGAACTGCAGGAGCGCGCCCGCCATCAGCAGCGAGAGCCAGCCGATGGCGACGACGTGCACGAGAAGCAGCGTTTCCGGAGCGGCGATATCGGCGGACGGAAAACCGTAGCCGAGCGCCATCATGACCTCCCCGCCGATGAGGAAGGAGAGCGCCGTGGCGAAGAAGGACATGGTCCAGCGGGACAGTGTTGTACCGGGCATTTCGACCTCACCCCGAAAACGGCAATGTTCAGCGCCGGCCTTCAGTGGCCGCCGCAGGTGCAGACGTGGTCCTCGACATGCGCGTTGACGCGACCGATCTCGACGCGCCAGACCTCCGGACCTTCCTCGATGTAGTCCCAGGAGAACTGCCCGGGGTAACGGGTCTCGAGATGGTAATGCAGCGGCCGGGGCGCATGGTCGGCGACGACGATGAAGGATTGGCCGAGCTTCAGCGAACCGACCATCTCGAAGATCGCCGGATGGCGCAGATGCGGCGGGATGGTGCGGACATCGATTTGCGGTTTGGAGATTGCGTCTGACATGGGCATTCCTTGTGTGCTTCGGCCGCCCGAGGGTCCGTCCCGGCAGGCGGCGGCCGACGCGCTTCCGGGCATGTCCGAACCTAGGCCAAGGCGGCCGCCGCCAAGTTGTCGAAACGCAAATAATTCGCCGAATGGCACCTTCCTTCAGTGGGACTGCAGGCCGCGGACCACCAGCAGACACTGGACGACGGCGCCGGCGAAGGCCTGCGCGCGGATGCGCTCCTCCTCGGGCTTGCTGCGTTCGGCGAGATCGAGATAGGCGTCGAGAATGAGTTCGCAGAGCGGCACCAGCCGGTCGCGGACCGTGTCCGGCACCCGCTCGAGGATCGGCGTCTCGGGCGGTGGCGTGCGTGCGAGATGCGCCGCCCGCGCCTGGGCGTCGCGGGCGAAGGCGCGCAACCGCTCGCCACGCTCGCCGCCGGCAAGGGCTGCCCGGCTCTCCAGATGGTCGGCGAGCCGCATTTCGAGCGTGGCGAGATCGCCCGGGCTGCAATCGGTCTCGATCCGGCGGAGCTGGTGGAAGGCCCGCCGCCGCTCGCGCCTGAGCGTCGCGACATGGCCGAGCTCCTCCATCGCCATCCTCTCCGCGGCCTCGCGGATCTCGTCGCTCGGGGCATGGGCCGCGACGTATGTCCAGAAGACAAAGGCGCGCTCCTCGTTGCGCACCGCCATCGAGAAGGCGCGGTAGGAATTGAGAAGCTCCGGCGCGACGAGAGCCGCCCCTTCGTCGTCGAACAGCGGTTCCGGCAGGGAAGCAGCCGGCGGCACCGTTTCATACCTCGCTTCGACCCAGCGATCGACATTGCCGAGATGGCCGCGCTCCTCCGCGGTCAGCCGGTCGAAGACCTCGGCGAGGTCCGGACGCCCCTCGGCACGCATGCGCTCGGCAAGCGCCAGATAGCCGTCGATCGCCTCCTTTTCCATCGCGCGGGCAAGCGCCAGCAACTCGCCCATGGAGGATAGGGCCCACGGTTCCTCGGTATTGCTCCAGCTGTTCATCTCAACGGTTCTCCTCATCGCGACAGGGACGGAAGCGCCCCTCGGGTCGGCTTTCGAACTATGATTAAAAGATACATCTGTTATAGTTGATTTGAATCAAAGAGTTTCACGATCGGCGTTTATAAACCGTCGCTTGACCGCGCGGCAGACGAAGAAAGAGGCCGAAAAGCATGCTCTCGCATTCAGACTCTTCCCCTATTTCCCGCCTCCTCGCCTTCTGGTTCATTCTTCTTTCCACCTTTCTGGTCCCTGCCTTCTCTTCGCAGGCCGGGCAGCTCGCCTCCTTCCTCGACAAGCTGCAGCCCTCCGAGCTATTCGAGGGCGCAGACCGCTTCGGCGCGCCGGTCGGCGAGCCGCCGATCGCGCCTGTGATGCGCGGCGACGAGGTGCTCGGCTACGCCTACCTCAATTCCGACGTCACAAGCTCGGTCGGCTATTCCGGCAAGCCGATCCAGATCGTCGTCGGCATCGACCGGCAAGGCGTGCTGCGCGGGCTGAAGCTCGTCGCCCACAAGGAGCCGATCGTGCTGATCGGCATTCCGGAGGCGAAGGTCGTCGCCTCGCTCAACACCTTCATCGGCCGTGACATGGGTAAGGTCGCCGCCGGCGCGGAACGCCCGCCGCAGGCCGACATCGTCAGCGGTGCGACCGTGACGGTGCTGGTCATGGGGGACAGCGTCGTGCGCTCGGCCGTGCAACTGATCCGCAGCGGCCGGCTCGCCGGCGATGGCACGGCCGCCGCCGCTGCCGCGACCGCCGACATCCGCAAGCTCGACATGTCCAAGACCGGGACGGCCGACTGGCAGACGCTTCTCGGCGACGGCTCCGTGCGCAGCCTGCGGCTGACCGTCGGCGAGGTGAGCGACGCATTCCGGCAGGCGGGACAGCCGGCCGCCGCCGACCATCCGGAGACGCACAATCCGCAGGACCGTTTCATCGACCTCTACGTCGCCCCCGTCAGCGTGCCGCTCATCGGCCGTTCGCTTCTCGGCGACAGCGGATACGAACGCCTGACCTCGCGGCTGAAGCCCGGCCAGTCGGCGATCATCGTCGCCGGCGACGGCGCCTATTCCTTCAAGGGCTCCGGCTATGTTCGCGGCGGCATCTTCGACCGCATCGAACTTCTCCAGAACGGCCAAGGCCTGCGCTTCCGCGACCGCGACCACCAGCGCCTGCCGGTGCTTGCCGCCGCGGGCGCGCCGCGGCTGCGCGAGATCGCGCTCTTCGTGATCCCCGAACAGTTCGCCTTCGACGTCACCTCGCCCTTCGAACTGCAACTTCTCGTCCAGCGCGGTGCGGGCGGTCGCGAGAAGGCGGTCATCCCTTACAATCTCGGCTACACCCTGCCGGATTCCTACGTCACCATCGAGAAAGCGCCGCCGGCGCAGGACGCCCCCCCTGCCCCGACGCCGCAAGCCGCGCCGGCGGGCGAAGCACCCCCTTTGAGCCCGATTGCCAGCGAACAGCCCCTCTGGGTGAAGATGTGGCAGATGAACACTGTGTCGATCGCAATCACGGTCGCCGCGCTGGTCGTTCTGACCGCGATCTTCTTCTTCCAGGACTGGCTGGTCAGACGTCCGGTCCTGTTCGCCTGGGTCCGGCGCGGCTACCTCTTGTTCACGCTCGTCTGGCTCGGCTGGTATGCCAATGCCCAGCTTTCGGTCGTCAACGTCTTCACTTTCTTCAATGCGCTGATCACCGGCTTCAGCTGGGAGTTCTTCCTCTCCGCGCCGCTGATCTTCGTCCTGTGGGGCGCCGTCGCCGTGTCACTGCTCTTCTGGGGCCGCGGACCGTTCTGCGGCTGGCTCTGCCCCTTCGGCGCGCTGCAGGAACTGACGAATACCGTCGCCAAATGGCTGAAGGTGCCGCAGATCACCCTGCCCTGGGGCCTGCATGAGCGGCTCTGGCCGATCAAGTACATGATCTTCCTCGGTCTCTTCGGCCTCTCGCTCTATTCGGTGGCGCTTGCCGAGGTCTATGCCGAGGTCGAACCCTTCAAGACGGCGATCATCCTCAAATTCGTCCGCGACTGGCCCTTCGTCGTCTTCGCGGTGGCGCTGCTGATCGCCGGCCTGTTCATCGAACGCTTCTACTGCCGCTATCTCTGTCCGCTCGGCGCGGCACTCGCGATCCCCGGCCGCATCCGCATGTTCGAATGGCTGAAGCGGTGGCCGGAATGCGGCTCGCCCTGCCAGCGCTGCGCCAAGGAATGTCCCGTGCAGTCGATCCATCCGGAAGGGCAGATCAACGTCAACGAGTGCATCTACTGCATGCACTGCCAGGAACTCTACCACGACGACCACCGCTGTCCGCACATGATCCAGGTGCGGCTGAAGCGGGAGAAGTTCATGGCGCTCTCCACCCCTTCCTCGCGCGGCGAGGCACCGGTGAAGACGCGCGTGACCCACAACGGCGAACCGATCGCACCCGCGGGCGGCGCCGGTGCAAATCCGACCTGACCAACCACCCAAGGAGAGGTAGTATGTCAAACGAAGAGAAAATACGCCTGAACAGACGCCAGATGCTCGGGACCACGGCGATCGCCGCGGCGGCCGGCGCGGCAAGCATCAGCGGGGCGCTGACGCTGACCGGCGGCACCGCGACCCCGGCAAAGGCGCAGGAGGCGGCGGGCCGCAACAATTACGAGGTGAAGCCCGGCGAACTCGATGAATACTACGCCTTCTTCTCGAGCGGCCAGACGGGCGAAGTGCGCGTCGTCGGCGTGCCGTCCATGCGCGAGATGATGCGCATCCCGGTCTTCAACCGCTGCAGCGCGACGGGTTGGGGCCTCACCAACGAGAGCCGCAAGGTGCTGACCGAGGGACTGCAGCCGGAATCGAAGGAATTCCTGGCGGACAAGGGCGGCATCTACATGAACGGCGACCTGCACCATCCGCATCCGTCGCAAACCGACGGGACCTATGACGGCCGCTACCTCTTCGCCAACGACAAGGCGAACACCCGCGTTTGCCGTATCCGTCTCGACGTGATGAAGTGCGACAAGATCATCGAGCTGCCGAACCAGCACACCGTGCACGGTCTGCGCGTCCAGAAGTATCCGCGCACCGGCTACGTCTTTGCCAACGGTGAAGACCGCGTGCCGATCCCGAACGACGGCAAGATCCTCAACGACCACAAGCAGTATCACGCGATCTTCTCGGCGATCGACGGCGACACGATGAAGGTCGCCTGGCAGATCAAGGTCGACGGCAACCTCGACAACGTCGACGCCGACTACCAGGGCAAGTACGCCTTCGCCACCTGCTACAACTCCGAAGAGGGCGTGAACCTCGCCGAGATGATGGCGAGCGAGCAGGACTGGGTCGTCGTGTTCAACCTGAAGCGCATCGAAGAGGCCGTCGCCAAGGGCGACTTCGAGGAACTGGGCGGCGTGCCCGTCCTCGACGGCCGACACGGCTCGCCCTACACCCGCTACATCCCGGTATCGAACAGCCCGCACGGCATCAACACCGCGCCGGACGGCATCCACGTCGTGGCGAACGGCAAGCTCTCGCCGACCGTGACAGTCTTCGACGTTCGCAAGTTCGACGACCTGTTCGACGACAAGATCCAGCCGCGCGACACGGTCGTCGCCGAGCCGGAACTCGGATTGGGCCCGCTGCACACCGCCTATGACGGCCGCGGCAACGCCTACACGACGCTCTTCATCGACAGCCAGATCTGCAAGTGGAACATCGATGACGCCAGGCGCGCCTATGCCGGCGAGAAGGTCGATCCGATCCGCCAGAAGCTCGACGTCCACTACCAGCCGGGCCACAACCACAGCTCCATGGGCCAGACCAAGGAAGCCGACGGCAAGTGGCTGGTGTCGCTCAACAAGTTCTCCAAGGACCGCTACCTGAACGTCGGCCCGCTGAAGCCGGAGAACGACCAGCTGATCGACATTTCCGGCGACGAGATGGTGATCGTCCACGACAACCCGACCTTCGCCGAGCCGCATGACGCGACGCTGGTCCATGCCTCGAAGATCAACCCGCTGCAGGTCTGGAAGCGCGACGACCCGTTCTTCGCCGACGCGGTGGAGCAGGCGAAGGCCGACGGCGTCGACCTGATGGCCGACAGCACGGTCATCCGCGACGGCGACAAGGTGCGCGTCTACATGACCTCCTCGGCGCCGGCCTTCGGGCTCGAGGACTTCACCGTCAAGCAGGGCGACGAAGTCACCGTCTACGTCACCAATATCGACGAGGTCGAGGATCTGACGCACGGCTTCGCCATCGTCAACTACGGCATCAACATGGAGATCGGCCCGCAGGCGACCTCTTCGGTGACGTTCAAGGCCACCAAGCCCGGCGTCTACTGGTACTACTGCTCATGGTTCTGCCATGCGATGCACATGGAAATGAAGGGCCGCATGTTCGTCGAACCGCGGGCGGCATGATGATCCGCCTTTCCGCGGCAACACTGATCGGGATGGTGGCCTTCACGGCCGCCCTCCCAGCCCTTGCCTTCGCGGCGGAACTCACGGTTTCGCCGGCGGAGGATGCCGCCCTGCAGGCGGTGATCGACCGGGCCGCGCCCGGTGACACGATCACGCTGCAGGCCGGCACCTATCGCGGTCCGGTGACCATCGGCAAACCGCTGACGCTCGCCGGTGAAGACGGCGCCATTATCGCCGGCTCCGGCCGCGGCAGCGTCGTCACCGTCAAGGCCGAGAACGTCACCGTCCGCAACCTTTCGATCACCGGATCGGGCCTGGACATCGCGGCCCTCGATTCCGGGGTCTTCGTCGCGCAGACGGCGACGGGCGCGGTCGTCGAGAACAACGAGATCACCGGCAACCTCTTCGGCATCTACCTGCACGGCGCCCGCGATTCCGTCGCCCGCGGCAACCAGATCGTCGGCCTGCAGGAAGGCCGCATGAGCGAGGCCGGCAACGGCGTCACCGTCTGGAATGCGCCCGGCGCCAGGGTGCTCGACAACGATATCCGCTTCGGCCGCGACGGCATCGCCACCAATGCCAGCAAGAACAACGTCTTCCGCGGCAACCGCTTCCGCGACCTGCGCTTTGCCGTGCACTACATGTACACGAACGACAGCGAAGTGAGCGACAACGTCTCGACCGGCAATTCGGTCGGCTATGCCATCATGTTCTCGCAGCGCCTGAAGGTCACCGGCAACATCTCCGACGGCGACCGTGATCACGGCCTGTTGCTCAACTCGGCCAACGGCTCCGTCATCACCGGCAACACGGTGATCGGCCGCATGCAGCCGATCGACCGCTGGCTCGGCGCCGGTACGCGCTCGGAGCACGGCGTGCCGCAATCGAGCGAGGACGAGACCGTCAGCCTCGGCGACAGCCGTCTCGGGCCGGAGAAATGCGTCTTCATCTACAACGCCAACCGGAACCGTTTCGCCGACAACCTGTTCGAAGGCTGTGCGATCGGCATCCACTTCACCGCCGGCTCGGAGGGCAACCGCATGAGCGGCAATGCATTCATCGACAACCGCAACCAGGTCAAATATGTCGGCACCCGCTATCTCGACTGGTCGGAAGGCGGGCGCGGCAACTACTGGAGCGACAACCCGGCCTTCGACCTCGACGGCGACGGCATCGGCGACACGCCGTACCGGCCGAACGATCTCATCGACCGGGTGCTCTGGACCGCACCGCAGGCGAAGCTGCTGACCAGCAGCCCGGCGGTGCAGGTGATCCGCTGGGCGCAGGCGCAGTTTCCCGCCCTGCTGCCGGGCGGTGTGGTCGACAGCCGGCCGCTGATGACGCCGCCCGCCGCCATGCAGCCAGCCGGCAAAGGGGTCGTCCGATGACCGAAACCGTCATCCTCTCCGCCGTCGGCAAGCGCTATGGCAAGGTGGACGCCGTGCGTGACGTTTCCTTCACGCTCGGCGCCGGCGAGACGATCGCGCTCGTCGGCCACAACGGCGCCGGCAAGACCACGCTCATCAAGCTCATGCTCGGCCTCATCCGGCCGACGACCGGCAAGGTCGAGGTGCTCGGCGAAGACCCCTCCAGCGGCGATTTCGCCGTGCGCCGCCGGCTCGGCTATCTTCCCGAGAGCGTCTCCTTCCACATGGCGCTCACCGGTCGTGAGACGCTTTCCTTCTATGCGCGGCTGAAGCGTGTCGACGAGGCAGAGATCCCCGGCCTCTTCGAGCGGGTGGGGCTCGCGCCGCTCGCCGCCGACCGACCGGTCCGGACCTATTCCAAGGGCATGCGGCAGCGCCTCGGGCTCGCGCAGGCGCTGCTCGGCGAACCGCGCATCCTGCTCCTCGACGAGCCGACGAGCGGCCTCGACCCGGCGCTCCGCCGCAGTTTCTACGATCTCATCGCCGCGCTGCGGGACAAGGGCACGACGGTGCTTCTCTCCTCGCATGCGCTCACCGAACTCGAGGGCCGCGCCGACCGCGTCGTCATCGTCAACGACGGCGTCAAGATCGCCGACGGCACGCTCGACGACCTGCGCCGTATCGCACGCCTGCCGACGCGGATCAGCCTCAAGGTCGCCGAGGGCACCGAGAAGCCGCAGGGGATCAACGGCACCACGCCCTGGAGAGACCTCGGCGACGGCGCCTTCGAAACGGACGTCACGCCCGAGGAGAAGATCGCGCTGCTCCGGAGGGTGACGTCGGCACCGGCGGTGCTGAGCGCCCTCACCGTCGCCGAGCCGACGCTCGACGATCTCTACGCGCATTTCCTGAGAGGGCAGCAGAGACCATGACCAACCTGTTGATCATCGCCCGCAAAGAAATCCAGGAGGGGCTCCGGAACCGTTGGGTGCTCGCGACCACGCTGCTGCTTGCGGCGCTTGCCCTGACGCTCACCTTTCTCGGCAGCGCCCCCACCGGCAATATCGGCGCCGGGCGGCTCGACGTGGTCATCGTCTCGCTTGCGAGCCTGACCATCTTTCTCGTGCCGCTGATCGCGCTTCTGCTCTCCCACGATGCGATCGTCGGCGAGATGGAGCGCGGCACGATGCTGCTGCTGCTCAGCTATCCGCTCGGCCGACGTGAGGTGATCTTCGGCAAATTCCTCGGGCATCTGGCGATCCTCGCCTTCGCGACCGTCTTCGGCTACGGCGCCGCCGCCGCCGCACTCGCCGCCACCGGCACGGCGATCGACGCGGAAAGCCTGCGGGCCTTCCTCGCGATGATCGCCTCGTCGGTGTTGCTCGGCGCCGTCTTCACCGCGATCGGCTATGTCGCGAGCGCGCTTTCCGGCGAGCGCAGCACGGCGGGCGGGATTGCCGTCGGCATCTGGCTGTTCTTCGTCCTGATCTACGACATGGCGCTGCTCGGCGCCCTCGTCGCCGCGCAGGGAAAGACGGTGCCGTCCTGGCTCCTCGACCTCCTGCTGCTCGCCAACCCGACCGACGCCTACCGGCTCCTCAATCTCGGCTCGGGCGAAGCGGGTGCGCTTTCCGGCCTCGGCGGGATCGCCGCCCATACCGGGCTTTCGCCGGCGCTGCTTCTCGTCGCCCTTGCGGTCTGGACGCTCGCGCCGCTTGCCGCCGCAACCCTGCTTTTCTCGAGGAGAGAACTATGAGACCGTCTGTTCTCGCATCGAGCCTTCTGGCCTTCCTGCTGCTTTCCGGATGCAGCGAGGAGAAGAAGGCGGAAGCCCCCGCCCCTTACGCGCTGACCGAAGAGGCGATGGGTCGCTATTGCGGCATGAACGTTCTGGAGCATGCGGGTCCGAAGGGGCAGATCATCCTGGAACAGATCCCCGAACCGATCTGGTTCTCGTCGGCCCGCGACGCACTCGCCTTCACCATGCTGCCGGAGGAACCGAAGGACATCGCGGCGATCTACGTTTCCGACATGGCGAAGGCGCCGAACTGGGACGAACCGGGGGCGGAGAACTGGGTCGATGCCCGCAAGGCCTTCTTCGTCATCGGCAGTTCGGTACGCGGCGGCATGGGCACCGAGGAGACGGTGCCGTTCTCGACCGAGGCGGCGGCCAGGGATTTTGCGGCGAAAAACGGCGGCCGCGTCGTCCGCTTCGACGAGGTGCCGCAGGATTACGTGCTCGGCAACGGCACGGACGAGAAAGGACAGGACAATGGCTGAGGCTTTCGACCGCCGCCGGGCGCTGACCATCATGGCCGCCGTCGCCGGGCTCCCCCTCATTCCCTTCGCCGGCCGTGCGCACGCGGCGACAGACCCCGTCATATGGCAGGGGCAGGCGCTCGGCGCACCGGCGACCCTGATCCTCAGTCATCACGACAAGGCGGAGGCGGAGGCGCTCGTCGCCCGCGTCGTCGCCGAGGTTCGCCGGCTGGAGACGATTTTCAGCCTCTACCGCGCCGACTCCGGCCTCTCCGAGCTCAACCGCATGGGGGCACTCGCGGCGCCGCCCGCCGATCTCGTGGACCTGCTCGGCCATTGCCGGACCGCCTGGGAGACGACCGGCGGCGCCTTCGACCCGACCGTGCAGCCGCTCTGGATGCTCTATGCGCGCCACTTCCAGGCCCTCGGAGCCGATCCCTCCGGGCCGGACAGCAGGGCGCTCACGCAGGCGCTCTCCATGGTCGGCTTCGATGGTGTACGCTTCAACGGCGACCGCATCGCCTTCGCAAAGGCCGGCATGGCGCTCACCCTGAACGGCATTGCCCAGGGCTACATCACCGACCGGGTCGTTGCCCTCCTGCGCGATGCCGGCGTGACCAGCAGCCTGGTGGAGATGGGCGAGAGCCGTGCGATCGGCGCCAGGGCCGACGGCAGCCCGTGGCGGATCGGACTTGCCGAAACCGAGACGGGGGAACGGGTGGACACCGTCCTGCCGGTGATCGACAGGGCGGTCGCGACCTCCAGCGCCTCGGGCTTTCATTTCGATCCGTCCGGACGCTTCGGCCATATTCTCGATCCGCGACAGGGCGCGGTGCCGCCGCTCTATCGCCGCATGAGCGTGGTGGCACCGTCGGCGACGGTGGCCGACGCCTTCTCGACCGCCTTCAGCCTGATGAAGCAGGAGGATATCCGGGCAGTGGCGACGGCCGCACCCGAGATGACCGTCGACCTCACGACGGCGGACGGAAGGCACTTCCGTTTCGGCCGCCCGCTCTGACGCAAGGGCTGGCGTGTCACTCCTGCCCGCCGGACTCCGGACGGCGCAGGAGCTCGCCACGGACGAAGGAAACACCCTCCCGGACCACGCGGTCCTCGCCGTCGAGGATCGCCCGCCAGACGCGGTTGCCGAGGCGAAGGCTCAGGCGGCGGGTGCCGGCATCCTCGCCCTCGCCGACCTCCACCGTGCTCTTGACGAGCCCGTGGCGCATGCGCTGACGGAAATCCTCTTCCGAAAGGCCGAACCGGCCGGCGATCTCGGCGGAATCGACGAGAAAATCTCCCTTCGCATCGCGTTCGATCTTCATCGCCCGGCTCCCGTCCTACTGCGCCGCGACCAGCACCGGCGGCGCAATCGCGAAGCTCGCATGCTCGCCCCTATCGGGCAAGGTCCGGGCGAGTGCCGCAAGCAGATCGGTCTGCGAAATCAGCCCCGTGATGTGGCGGTCGCAGTCGACAATGACGACGGCATGGGTGCGTCCGTCGGTCAGGAGCGGCAGCAAGCCGAGCGCCGGATCATCGACGGCGGCGGTCGCCGCGGCGGAGATGACGCCGGAGATCTCCTTGTCGGCATGGGCGAGTTCCCTGAGACCGACGGTGCCGAGCAGTCGGCCGTTCTCGCCGGTGACCGGCAGCGTGCGGATGTTGTGATGCAGGAGCAGCTGGCGTGCCTCGTCCGGCGAGGCCCTGTCGCCGAGGGTGACGACATCGCGGGACATGATGTCGCCGCAGGAGAGCGGGCCGTGCGCGCGGATCGTCGCCTCCAGCTCGACCTGTTTCAGCAGGCGTTCGAGGTCCCCGCGGTCGATGTCGAAGGTCTCGTCGAGGACGGCGAGCGCCGCATCGATGTCCTCCTCGCGGAAACCGACGCGGACGGGCGGCGGCAGGTCGCGGGTCTCGTGGCTGTTCACCGGGCGGGGTGCTGCGACATGCGGATAGGCGCGGCCGGTCGCCCTATGGAAGAGGAAGGCGAGGCCGACCAGCAGGCAGGAATTCAGCCCGACCGGAATGAAGGGATAGAGATAGCCCCATTTGGCGAGCGCGGCATTGCCGAGCACCGCCGTCATGGCGACGGCGCCGCCGGGCGGATGGAGCGAGCGGGTGAGCGACATCGCGGCGATCGCAAGTGCCGCGGCAATCCCAGTCGCAAGAACGGGCTCCGGCACCATTTGCGCGACGGTGAGCCCGACCATGGCCGAAATGACGTTGCCGCCGATGACCGACCAGGGCTGTCCGAGCGGGCTCGAGGGAACGACGAAGAGAATGACCGCGGACGCGCCGATCGGCGCGACGATCAGCGGCAGATGCGAATCGGGTCCGAGCAGCGCCCCGCAGATGAAGCCGGTGAGTGTGGTCGCGAGCAGCGCGCCGACGCAGGCGAGCAGGCGCTCGCGCAGCGTCGCGCCGGCAAGGATGGGATGAAAGAAGGGGAAGCGGTTTTCAGGCGGGAAGCGTCGGCGTCGAACGGGTCCGTCGGTCATTTTCTCGGCTATTTGCTCGCTCTTTGGACAGTTCCTGCTTCCGAAAAGAGCAGGCTGCCCGTTTTATTGGCGATACCGGAATGCTACTCAAGGAAGATTATTGCCGCTTCGCCGGCTTGCGGGGAAAGTTCGTTCCACGCCGGCAAAGGGAGGTTTGATGTCCGGTCGCGACGACGACGAGGAAAGCCGCGAATATGCTTCGCCGGCCTGCTTCATGCACGAGATCGATCCGGCCTATATGGGGCTCGCGCCGGCAGAACCGCACGATATCGTGCGCTGGCGCTCGGTGGAGCGGGAGCGGCTGATCGCCGCCCGCATGGCGCTGTCGCCGGATGCGCGGGCGAGTTATTCAAGACTGATCGCCGAGCGGCTCGACGGGCTCATTCCCGAGGTCGCAGGCAAGGCGATCAGCCTCTACTGGCCTTTTCGCGGAGAACCGGACCTCAGGCCCTGGATGGCGACGGTGACGGCACGAGGCGGCAAAGCTCTGCTCCCGGTCGTCACCGGCAAGGGCCTGCCGCTCACCTTCCGCGCCTGGGCGGAGGGCGAGAAGCTTGAACGCGGGGTGTGGAACATCCCCTACCCCGCCGAGGGGCCGGAGATCACGCCGGACGTGGTGATCGCGCCGCTGGTCGGTTTCGACCGGGACTTCTATCGCCTCGGCTACGGCGGCGGCTATTACGACCGCACGCTGGCGGCGCTTGCCGGCCGGCCGATGGCGATCGGCGTCGGTTATGGATTGCAGGAGATCCCGACCATCCACCCGCAGCGGCACGACGTGCCCATGCAGGCGATCATCACGGAGCGGTGCGTTCGCCGCCGGTCGTGAGGGAAGGCACGCCTCAGGCCTCGTGGGTCTTCTCGGCAGCAGCGGCGGCGATGGCCGCGGCGCTGCGGAAATAGTGCTCGGCGTGCTGGTAGTAGTTTTCCGCTTCGATGCGGTCGCCGGAGCGCGCCGTCTCCTGCGCAAGCGCAAGATAGTGCTCGTAGCGATCCCTTGCGGCCTTGGGCGAAGTCGCCGGGCCGCGCGCGCCGTTGTTGCGGGCGCGGTTGCTTGCCTGGCTCTTCTGGCGAGGCGCGCGGGTCTGTCGTTTGCTCATTCTTGGTGTTCAGACCGGTCTCGCCGGTCTCTCCTTGGTGGAAAATTCGTTATGAATGGTTCGGTGGAAAGTGCCGCGCCGTCAGTCGATCTGTTCGGCGACGATCGCGCGCATTTCCTCGCGGCTGAAGCGCACGACTGCCGGCCTCCAGGCTGCGGGTCCGGCGACGCGCCTTGTGGCTGCTGCCGCGATCGGCATACGCCGCGGCGGCGAGACGGTATTCAGGTTCTTGGTTGTCAGTTTTTGTGTCTTTTGCATAGGTTTCCTAGGCGGCGGTCCTCAGATCGGACCGGCCGCGATCATGTCTTGGAGAGTGTCGTCAGGCTGCAGGGGAAAGCTGAGGGCTCCTGTCGAGAGCCGATGTCCGATGCGTGCATTCAAGAGGCGCTCTCCCTGGAGCGCCAGCCGCATCAAGCCCGATACCGAACCTATAGATGACTATGCATTGTGTCCGTTTCAAGATGCAGCCGGACGCAACGATACGACGAAGCGTCCGGCCGCGTGCCGATCAGCCGCCGGCGCCTGCCCCGAAGGCGGTGAGGAAGGCGGTGAGATTGTCGGAAAGCGCGTCGCAGAGATAGCCGCCCTCCTGGACGACGACGGTCGGCAGGCCGAGGCCTGCGATCGCCTCGCCGATCCTCGAAAAACCGGGCGTCGTGACCGAAAGCCCGCCGAAGGGATCACCCTCGAAGGCGTCGAGCCCGAGCGCCACGACGAGCGCATCGGGAGAAAAGGCGCGGATGCGGCGGAAGGCGGCGCCGAGGGCGAGCAGGAACTCCTCGTCGCCGGACTGGCGCGGCAGCGGCAGATTGAGGTTATAGCCGAGCCCCGCACCCTCTCCGCGCTCGTCCGCATGTCCCCAGAAGAAGGGGTAGAAGCGCACCGGATCGGCATGGAGCGAGATCGTCAGCACGTCGGAGCGGGCATAGAAGATGCCCTGCGTGCCATTGCCGTGATGGAGGTCGACGTCGAGGATCACGACGCGCGCCGCCGTCCCGCGCAAATGCTGCGCGGCGACCGCCGAATTGTTGACGAAGCAGAAGCCGCCGGCGACATCGGCGAAGGCATGGTGGCCCGGCGGCCGGCAGAGCGCGTAAGCCGCCGGCGCGCCGGCGAGCACCGCCTCTGCCGCCTCGACCGCGCTCCAGGCGCTCCAGCACACGCTCTGCCACGTTTCCGCAGAGATCGGACAGGCGGTGTCGGCCATGTGGTAGCCGGCCTGGCCGACGGCGGATGCGGGATAGCGCCCGGTGCGGGCGAGCGGATGGATGTTCGGGATCACCTCCTCCGAGGCGCCGGCAATGCGCTGCCAGCGCGCGAAGATATGCTCCAGGAATTCCAGATATTCCGGCGTGTGGACGGCCGCGATCGGGCCGAGCCCGTGAGCGCGTGGCCGGACGATCTCGCAGCCGGCAGCCTTCGCGCCAAGGAGCAGGCGTTCAACCCGTTCGGGCTGTTCCGGATTGGGAAGCGGCGCTCCGCTCGACAGGAACATCTTCGGGTCGTGCCGCTTTTGCTCGTCGGCGTAGAAGGCTTTCATCGCATTTCCTCGTGTCGGGTTTCATCGGGACCGGCGAGCGCCAGGAAGGCCTCGCCATAGGCGCCGTGCTCGCGGTCGGTCTGGAGCCAGGCGAGGCCCACGCGCTCGTAGAAGCCGTGGGCGGAGACGTTTTCGGTGTCGACGGCAAGGCGCAGATAGACGCCGCCACGTTTTCGTGACCAGGAGGCGACCGCGCGCAGGAGGCTTTCGCCGATCCGCCGGCCGCGGAAACGCTCGTCGACGAAAAGGTCCTGCACGTAGACGCCCGGCCGGCCGAGCCAGGTCGAGAAGATCGGGAAGAACAGGCAGAGCCCGGCGAACTCACCGTCCACCTCGGCGATCAAGCCGGAAAAGGCCGCCTCCGGGCCGAAGCCGTAGCGGCGGAAATCCTCGGCCGTGCTCCGGATCTTCGCCTGCTGGCCGAGATGGCCGGCAAGCGCCAGGATTGCCGCGTGCATCGCCTCGGCATCCTGCGGCTCCGCCGGGCGGATGCGCAGTGCCGCCGCCTCGTTTCCCTCGTCGCTCATGGCCCGCCCGTCCTCTTGATGGTTCCCGTCACCGGCTCGATGATAGCCGCGCGCCATCAAAAGGCCACCACATCGGCGCCCTTCAGCCCGAGATGGGCACGCGCCTCGGCCGGGGTGGCGACTTCGAGCGATAGGGCGTCGAGGACGGTGCGGATGCGCTCGACCTGTTCGGCATTGCTGCGGGCGAGGCGGCCGCGGCCGCTGTAGAGGCTGTCCTCCAGCCCGACGCGGACATGGCCGCCCATGGCGGCGGACATGGTGATCATCGGCATCTGGTGGCGGCCGGCGGCCAGCACCGAGAAGCTGTAGTCCGCACCGAAGAGCTTGTCGGCGATGCGCTTCATGTGGGTGAGGTTTTCCGGATCGGCGCCGATGCCGCCGAGCACGCCGAAGACGAACTGGATGAAGAGCCGGCCGGAGACGAGGCCGCGGTCGCGCAGATGGGCGAGCGAGTAGAGGTGCCCGACATCGTAGCACTCGAATTCGAAGCGGGTGCCGCAGCCTCGGCCGAGCCGGTCGAGGATGAATTCCATGTCCTCGAAGGTGTTCTTGAAGATCGTGCCGCGGGTCGCCTCGAGAAGCTGCGGCTCCCAGGCGTGCTTCCATTCCAGCGGTTTGTCGAGCGCCGGGAACAGGGCGAAGTTCATCGAGCCCATGTTGAGGGAAGCCATCTCGGGGCCCGCGTCGAGTGCCGGAGCGAGACGCGCGTCGAGCGCCATCAGCGACGAGCCGCCGGTCGAGATGTTGACCACCGCGTCCGTCGCCTGCTTGATGCGCGGCAAGAACTGTCGGAAGAACGCCGGATCGGCGCTCGGGCGGCCGTCCTTCGGGTCGCGGGCGTGCAGGTGCAGAATCGCCGCACCGGCCTCCGCGGCGGCGATCGCCTCGGCGGCAATCTCGTCCGGCGTCACAGGCAGGTAGGGCGACATGGTCGGCGTGTGCACCGAGCCGGTGACGGCGCAGGTGATGATCACCTTGTTGCGCATGGTGTCGGTCTTCGTGGTCATCGGCCTCTCCTTCAGCGGTTCACGGGCAGGCCGAGTTCGGCGGCGAGCTCGGCGAGCGTGCTTTCGAGGATGCCGACCGTCTCGGCGATCTCTTCCGGCATGATGATCATCGGCGGGCAGACCAGGAAGTGGTCGCCCTCGGTGCCGCCGCGGGTGCGCCGCGAATAGATGATGAGGCCACGCTCGTAGGCGATGTCGACCACCCGCTGATAGGCGTTCATTTCCTTCGGCAACGGTGCCATCGTCTCGCGGTCGGCGATGAATTCGGCGGCGAGCAGCAGCCCCTTGCCGCGCACGTCGCCGATGAAGGGGAAGCGTTCCGCAAGCCCTTCGAGTTCCTGCCGCAGGAGATTGCCGGCGCGTGTCGCATTGCCGAGCAGGTCGTGGTTCTCGATCTCGTCGAGGACGGCGAGCCCCGCCGCACAGGCGAGCGGATTGCCGGCATAGGTATAGCCGTGGGCGAAACCGCCGGCATCGAGCACCGGTTGGACGAGGCGCGAGGGCGCGATCATCGCGCCGAGCGGGCAATAACCGGCGCCGAGCCCCTTGGAGAGCGCGATCAGGTCCGGTTTGCAGTTCCAGTGGTCGCCGCCGAGATATTTGCCGGTGCGCCCCGCCCCGCTCATCACCTCGTCGTGGATGAGCAGGATGCCGTAGCGGTCGCAGATCTCGCGGATGCGCGGATAGTAGCTGTCGGGCGCGACCAGCGCGCCGGTCGAGGCGCCGCCGATCGGTTCCATGATGAAGGCGAGCACGCTTTCCGGGCCTTCGGCGAGGATCTTCTCCTCCAGCATGTCGGCATATTTTTGCCCGCGCTCCTCCATCGAGAGGTTGTCACGGTCGAGATAGGCGGTCGGCGCCTTGATCTTCGGCATCGCCTGCATCATCGGCAGGAAGGGAGCGGTGAGCGCATCATAACCGGTGACGGCGAGCGCCCCGAGCGTCGAGCCGTGATAGGAGGGAAAGCGCGAGATCACCTTGTAGCGGCTCGCCTGCCCCACAGCGACGGCCCACTGGCGGGCGAGCTTCAGGCAGGATTCCACCGCCTCCGATCCGCCGGAGACGAAGAAAACCTTGTCCATACCCTCCGGCATCAGCCCGGCGAGACGGCGGGCCAGCTCCTCGGCCGGCTCGTTCTCGAAATGCAGGCGATAGGCGAAGGTCACCTTGTCCATCTGCCGCTTCATCGCCTCGAGGACGCGGGGATTGCTGTGGCCGATGTTGACGACCATCGCGCCGCTCGATCCGTCGATGACCTTCCGGCCGGTCTCGTCCCAGATGTAGATGCCCTCGGCGTGGCTCGCGAGCGGCCGGCGCAGGCGGCTCTGGTAGAAGAGGTGGGAGGCAGGACGTCCGTCGGTCTTCAGTGGCTTGTTCATCTTGGATCTCTGTCAGCGTTTGAGATAGCGGTCGAGTACGTTCTTGGTGACGCGTTCGACCATGGCGTCGTTGCGCAGCAGTCCGGCCACCCATTCGCAGGTGCCGGCATGGAAAACCTCGCCCTTGCCTTTCGGAAAATTGACAATCATGCCATTGGAATAACGCACCTTTTCGAGGTTCTCGTCACTCGCCTCGCCATAGAGGGTCTCGGCGATGAAGCGACCGTCCTCGTCGCCGAAGAACATGTCCTCCGGAGCGAGCACATCGCTTTCCTCGACCTGGCTCGCCATGCCGAGCGCGAGGATTTCAAGCCCCTCGGGCGCGCCGCTCGTCTTCGTCGGATGCGGCAGGCCGTGGCGGATCTCGTAGTCGAGGCCGTCGACCTCATAGCCGTAGATGTGGCTGTCGGCGCCGAGAAGATCGCCATAGAAGAGACCGGTGCCGGCAAACGCCCAGTGGCCCGGTCGGCAGACCGGAAAGCCCCGCACGCCGCGCGGCGCGCAACCGCCCCAGCCGGCATAAACGCCGTTGGTGGAATTGAGGCCGAAGGTCGCCGAGCCCGGACGCCCGATTTCCGGCGCTTCCCAGCTGTTGGTGGCGCGGGTGACGTCGCCGGTCTTGTAGGCGGGGTCTTCGGCGCGGGCGCGGTACTTGTAGCAAACCTGGCGGCGACCCTCGTCTTCCAGACGCGTCTGCCACATGAAATTGCCGGCGAAGCGCGCCGCATGCCCGCCGCGCCCGACGAAACTGTCGACCGCATCACGCATCTCCCAGGTCCAGTATTCGTCATGCCCGACGAAGACGGCGCAATCGTAACCCTCGAGGATTTCCGGTTTGAAATGCAGCTCGTGCTGGCTGGCGAGATCGACCTCGTAGCCGGCGCGCTCCGCCCAGCGGAAGAAGTGGCTGTCGTAGCTCGCCCAGCCGGCGGAAGCGTATTTCTTCGAGTACCCGGTTGCATAGGCCCATTCCATGTGCGGATAGCGCGGCGTGGTGCCCACCGGCAGGGAGACTTCCAGCGGCACGCGCGGCGCCTCTTTCGGCAGGACCACGAAACCGCGGCACCACGGCCGCTGGGTACTCACGCCCGTGGCATACTGGTCGCGGTTCGGACCGGTGATCCCCTGGTAGTGGTTGGAGCCACCCCAGGTGTTGTAGGCGGTCCAGGTTCCGGTCGCGGCCACCTGCAGGATGCGACCACCGGTCTTCCTTGCCGGAGCCGGATGAAGGATGAAGAGGTGATAGCAGTGGATCGGTGCACCGTCCCGACCTTCGGCCCGCAGCGTCAGGCGATAGGCGCCGGACGGCCATTCCTCGGGAATGCGGAACTCGAAGGTATCCTGCCAGCCGCATCCGAGGACCGAACATTGGTCGGGCGTCTCCTGCCAATGGGCCGCGATGTTGCGTTGCGTCAGCACGGGCGTTTCACCGGCGCCGTCGCGCAGGATCTCGAGATCGAAGCGCAGCGCCGTGGAACTGACGAACAGGGTCACCGTTTCGCCCGGCCCGTAGGAGAAACGGTCGGAATAACACCAGATCTCGCCGCATCCGCCGTCCATACCCGGGTATTCGTAGTAATGGCCGCGCACGGCGAAGCGGCGTTGCTCCGGTGTCAGACCGAAATCCGGAAAGTCTGTCGTCATGTCGGTGTCGCCCCCTGCCGCCGGAAGAACCGGCCTCCTCGCGCCGGTACCGGTGAATGGCCGGCATGATTGCCCTTGCCGTAGCATTCTGCAAATAGATAATAGAAATAAACATCATAGCTTTGGAGAATGCATGCCGCCCCGCGCCGACAAGCTGGTCTTCGACCTCGACTGGAACCTGCTGCGCACCTTTGTCGTGATCGCAGAGGAAAAGAGCATCACGCGCGCCGCCGAACGCCTCAAACTCAAGCAGCCGAGCGTCAGCAATGCGCTGAAGCGGCTGGAAGACCGGGTCGGTATCCGGCTGGTGCGGCGTGACGCGACCCGGTTCGAACTGACGGAGGTCGGACAATTGCTCTACGAGCAGAGCATCGAGGTGTTCGGCACGATCTCACAGCTTCCCGACCTGATGCACGGCATGACCGGGGCTGTGACCGGGCACGTGTCGATCGCGCTTGCGAGCCATGTCGTCTCGCCGATCTTCGACCGGGCACTTTCCGGCTTTCACAAGGCCCATCCGCGGGCGAACCTCACGATCTCGGTCGCCGAGAGCCTGGAGGTGGTGCAGCGGGTGCGCGAGCGGCGCGCCTCCTTCGGCATCTGCCTCATGCGCGAGCGCGATCCGGCGCTTTCCTACACCATGGTCTATCGCGAGCATTTCGGCTTCTTCTGCGGCCCCGGCCACCGGCTCTACGGCCGCGAGGACCTGACGCTCGCCGACCTGCGCGAGGAATCCTCCGTGTCCTTCCAGACCGACAACATCTCCGATGCACTGCGGCCGGTTGCGCTGCTGCGCAGCGAGGCGAAGCTGCGCGGCAATGTCGTCGGCACCTCCTCCAGCCTCGAAGAGGTGCGGCGGATGATCGTCGCGGGCCTCGGCATCGGGCCGCTGCCGCTGCATGTCGCGCGCCGCGACGTGGACGACGGTTTTCTCTGTCGGCTGCCGCCCTACGACAACCCGCCGGCGGTAGACATCTATCTGGTCACCAACCCCGAAAAGCGGATGAACCGGGCGGAAAAGGCGCTCGTCGATGCGCTGGAGGCGGAAATCGCCGCGACACCGGTCGAGGAACGCATCTACGGGCCCTGAACGGCCGAAGCCTTGCCGGAGGTCAGCCGGCGTCCTCCACCATGAGCGCCTCGGCGCGGGCGCGGGCGGCCGGATCGAGCGCGATCGCCGCGCGGGCGACGAGGTCGAAGCGGGCGCTGACGGTGCGGGCGCGGGCATGGAGCACGCCGTCGAGGCTGCCCCGCATCTCCTGCTCGAAGGTGATCGAGGAACGTCCGACCTTCACCACATGCGAACGGATGGTCAAAAGCGCGCCGGGCTTCGTCTCGTGCTTGTACTCGATCTCGGTGCGGACATCCGCCCAGCCCTTGCCCGTATCGTCGGCCGCCTCCGCCCCGGCGATATGGCCGAGAAGCTGGAAGCTCGCATCGTCGAACATCGCCGCATAATGGCGAACGTTCATGTGGCCCATGGTGTCGCACATCCACGGATGCGCGACGCCGACGAAGGTGACGATGGAACGCTCGGTCATGGTTTGCTCTCCCCCGGTGCCTTGCCCTCCCCGCGCTTAGCGGAGCGCGGGTGCAGCTGTAAAGCGGCAAGGTGTGAGGGAGATGGGGAGGATGGGAGGGAAACCTGTTCCGGAAATGAAAACAGCCCGCTTTCGCGGGCTTTTCGGCTGGTCGGAGTGGCGTGATTCGAACACGCGACCCCCACGTCCCGAACGTGGTGCGCTACCAGACTGCGCTACACTCCGTGACCAGCGGCGCCTCTATAGACCAGCCGTTTTTGTTGCACAAGCGATGTTTTGAAAAAAGCGCAGGGGCAATGCGAAAAAATTGTGACGGCCCGCCGCGACTTCCGGAACCACGCGCGGCGGCAGGCGCCCGGAGCCCTTGTTTTGCAGGGCGAGCGTGGCAGGAGAGATACAGACGAGAAAATAAACCGGCCGGCGCATGGAACCGATTTTCTCCGCAGGCAATTGGGGATAAAGCCGCCAGAGGTGAGGTCTGCCGGTGCGGGGGCTGCGCAGAGGCGCGGCCGCCGGCCCCACCGATCGAAGCGAGGGACGGGACAAATGAATTTCCGCGTGATTACAATGGCTAGCCTCGCGCTGGCCCTTGCCGCATGTACGACAACAGGGGTCGCCAGGAACGGCGTCGAGGCGCGCTGGAACGGGAAGCAGGCCGGCGCCTTCTTCGCCAAGTTCGGCCCGCCGATCAGCGACACGGCCGCCGGCGGCAACACGCTCTACACCTGGCGCGGCGGTTACAAGACACGTGTGGTGCCGGCAGTCTATGAAGACCTCAACGGCAAGAAGGGCAAGCTGCTGCAGAGCGCCCGCACCGAATACCTGCGCTGCGAGGTGCAGCTCACCGTTTCCCCCGATTACGTCATCCGCGGCGTCCGCACCGTGGTCGACAAGCGCGGCGCCGACGGCAAGAGCTATTGTGAGGAGTTCCTGGGCGCCGAATAACGGCGGCGTCGATGGATATGATCCGGAACGGGCTCCTTCGCGGGGCCCGTTTTCGTTTTCGGCTTGTTTTCGGAAGAGCCGCAGGCGGGCGGGAACCGCGGGCGCCCGGACGGGCGGCCGAAGGATAAAGGAGCCTCGCTACGCACTACCCATCGCGAGGCAAGGTCCTTATAGCCGCGCCAAGGTTAATTTTTACCTTATTCAGCAAATGCTTATCGTCAAGAAGTCGGCGGGCGCGGGAGCGGCTTCAACGGTCGCGAGGACCGGCGGGTTGTGGGAAACCGCCGGCTCTCACCCCCAAAAGGCGGGGGATTTATTGACTTTGTTCGCGTTATGTTCCATGCTTCCCGTGCAATGACCATGACGTTCGACACCCTCGGCAAAGCCGCCCTCCACCAGATGCTCATCACCGCCACCTGCCGGCGTTGTGGTCGCCAGGCGAAATTTGTCGCCGAAGACCTCGCCCGCGTCTACGGCAGCGGCCGCGACCCGCACACCCTGCCCTTCAAATGCACCACCTGCGATGCCAAGGACTGCGAAGTCCGGCTGATGGGCCTCCCCTTCGACCGCAAACCCGACACCATCATCTGGCGGCCGACGAAGGGGCGGAGGTGAGAGAGAGGCGCAGCAAATCTTGACGTATGCCTGGCACATGGCACGATGTGGACTGTTGTCAGGAGATCGTCCATGCGTACCGTTTCCATCTTTCGCAACAACCGGAACCAGGCGATCCGCCTGCCGAAGGATTTCGAGTTTCCGGGGGTGAGTGAACTCACCATAGAAAAACAGGGCGACACGATCGTGCTGCGTCCCGTCCGTCCGAACTGGACCTCCTTCCGTAACGAGCCGCCGGCTGATCCCGACTTCCTGCGCGATCGCCCCGACCTGATCGAGGAGGGACGCTTCTCTCTGGACGAAGACGAGTCCGGCAAATGAGCATCGTCTATATGCTCGACACCAATATCTGCTCATTCATCATGCGCGAGCGCCCTGCCTCGGCACTCGAACGACTTCAGGCTACCGTCGAGGCGCAGAACAGCATCGTAATCTCGATCATCACCTATTGCGAGATGCTGCTCGGCACGATCGGCCGGAACGCTTCGGCCAAACACGGACCACTCGTCGAGGCGTTTGTCTCGCGCCTGTCCGCCATTTTGCCCTGGGAACGTGGTGCTGCAGAGGAAGCCATGCGCATCCGCAAGGATCTGGAGAGCAGGGGAACCCCGATCGGCGGCAATGACACGATGATCGCCGGACATGCCCTTGCCGCCGAATGTGTGCTTGTGACAAACAACATGCGCGAGTTTTCGCGTGTCACGGGACTGCATGTCGAGGACTGGGCCGTCTGAGGCCGTTTCGCGAGATGCCGATGCATTATGGGAAACTAGGGAAGTGGCTGGGGCGCCTGGATTCGAACCAGGGGATGGCGGTACCAAAAACCGCTGCCTTACCGCTTGGCTACGCCCCAACACGTGCGGATCGTCGCGGCGGGGAGGAAGGCTCCGTCGCCGGCCGTTGCCCCTTAGCAAAAGCGGCATGGCGGGGCAACGGTTTCGTGACAAAAAAAGCCGATCCCCTCCCCGCCGTCTTCGCCGATCAACGGTTTTCATCGCGCTCATCCGAATTTTTCATTGGACGCGACGCGCGCGCCCCTTAGGGTCCGATCGAGACTTCACCGCGTCCGAACGAGGAGTGCCCGATGCCCGGTTTTTCCGCCCGCCCGCCTGCCCTGCCGACGATCCTCCTCGACGACGCCGTGGTGCGCGTCACCCGCTGGGATTTCGAGCCGGGGGCGGCGACCGGCCATCATGTGCACGGGCTCGGCTATGTGGTGGTGCCGATGACCGACTGCCATTTCCTGATCGAGGACGCCGCCGGCGAACGGCGGGTGACGAGCAAGGCCGGCGAGGTCTATCGCCGCGAGGCGGGCGTCGAGCACAATGTCGTCAACGGCGGCGATGCGCCGATGTCCTTCATCGAGATCGAGTACAAATGAGCGAGCCCCGCAACACGCCCAAAAGCCCGGAATTCGACCTCGCCTTCGAGCCGGCCCACGGCCGGGCGGTGCCGGTCGCCGAAGGCGTGGAGCGGATCACAGTCAACAATCCCGGCCCCTTCACCTTCCACGGCACGAATACCTACATCGTCGGCCGCCGCTCCGTCGTCGTCATCGATCCGGGGCCGGAGGACGAGGCGCATTTTTCGGCGCTGATGCAAGCGCTCGGGGGCCGTGAGGTGACCCATATCGCCGTCAGCCACACCCACAAGGACCACTCGCCGCTCGCAAGGCGGCTGAAGGCGGCGACCGGGGCGGTGATCGTCGCCGAAGGGCCGCACCGCGCGGCACGGCCTCTCCATGCCGGCGAGACCAACCCATTCGCCGAGAGTTCCGACATGGAATTTTCCCCCGACGTCGCGCTTGCGGACGGCGACCGGGTCGAGGGCGACGGCTGGACGCTTTCGGCGATCGCCACCCCCGGCCACACCGCCAACCACCTCGCCTTCGCGCTCGAGGAGAGCGGCATCGTCTTTTCCGCCGACCATGTGATGGCCTGGGCGACGAGCATCGTCGCACCGCCCGACGGCGCCATGGGCGACTACATGGCCTCGCTCGAAAAATTGCTGTCGCGCGACGACCGCATCTACTTTCCCGGCCATGGCGGACCGGTGAAGGACCCGCCGGCCTTCCTGCGCGGGCTCAGGACCCATAGGCGGATGCGCGAGCGCGCCGTGCTCGAACGCATCCGGGCGGGCGACCGGCTGATCCCGGACATGGTGAAGGCGATCTACCGCGACACCGATCCGCGGCTTCACGGTGCGGCCGCGCTTTCCGTGCTCGCCCATATCGAGGATCTCGTCGAGAAGGGGACCGTCGCGACCGAAGGCCCGCCGCGGCTCACCGGCGTCTATACGATCGCCTGAGGCGATACTGCGCCGTCAGTCGCCGGCCACGCCCAGAAGCTCGGCATCGAGTTCGTGGAGGTAATGTTCGGCGATCACGTCGCCGATGCCGAGATCATGCGGGCCGTAGCGGCTGGAGACGCGGATGTCGACCAGCGTCGTCTCGGCCTCCTCCCGCAGCCTGACCATCACGTCGAAGGCAAGGCCGAGCACCAGCGTGCGCGTCTCCGCCTGGACGCGCGCAGTGCCGACAGGCTCCGGCGGTTCTGCGACGGCGAGCTCCTGCGGCGCGGGCCGCGGCAGCGGCACCGGACCGACGTCCGGGATCGTTTCTGCCGGCACATCCCTGCCCTGCGGCAGCGGCGCGAGCTCCGGCTGGAGAAGCTCGTGGCCGCGCGACGCCGTCACGGTGAGGCCGGTGAGCTCGGCGACCTTCAGCACCGCTTCGTGGACGCGGTCGAGCGCACCTTCGTAGCGTCGGCCGGTGAGGCCGGGATAGGCGCCCGCCTGCGCCTGCCGCATCGCCGGCGTGACCGGCGGGCGATCGAGCCATTGCTGCCTCGCCTCCGGCACGGTGATCCATGCCGGCGGATCGACGGGATCGGTCGAGACGTCGTAGAGCATCGGCCGCGTCATGTACTGGAAGGCGGCAAAGCCGACGAGGCCGAGCGGCAGCGCGGCATAGAGGAGCGCCTTTGCCGCCGCGACACCGCCGAGCGCCCCCACCTTCCAGAGCCGCCAGAGGCCGAAGAGCGCGAGCGGCACGGCAAGGGCGGCAGGAACCGCCGAGGCGAGCACGAGCACCACGAAATCCGGCGTGGTGAGCGGCCCGAAGCGGTGGAGAAGCACGACGAGAACGAGGAAGACGGCGGCCGCACGCCCGAGCCGCCGCGCCAGGAAGGCCGAGCGGGAGACGGGCCGGTCATAGCGAATGGTCATCGATGCGTCACCGGCGCTCGCGAGTTCGGGTCAGGTACTTCCTGTTTATCGTCTCGCCCGGCGGGCGACAAGCGCAGTCAGGGCTGCGACGTTTCGCCCCCTGGGACCCCATCCACCTGACTGCCGTCGTCGAGCGGCAGTTCCTCGCCGTTCAGGGTCGGCGCTGATCCGTCATCGGGGATGATGAGTTGCAGGTCGCCCGGCGGCGCCGGAGGGGCGGCATTCTCCGGCTGCGGCATGTAGAGCGAGCCGAGGACGATGAAGCCGATGACCACGAGCCAGCTTCCGACGATACGCGAGGGGATCACGAGCCAGGGGCCGCGGAACTGCCGCAGCAGAAGCGCGGGTGCCACGACGAGCCAGAGCGCGCAGAGCACCGTGCCCGCGGTGAAATCGAGAATGCCGATGCCGAGATCGTCGAGGCCGACGAAGAGCGAGAAGGAGAAGGCGACGATCGCCGCGGCGACAGCCGCAGCAAGGACGGCCCAGCGTCCCGGCACCCAGAGTGCCGCCCCGGTCGAGATCACCGCGGCGGGCGCGACGAGATAGAGCACCTCGCCGAGCGGCGAGGCCATGATCCCGCGGAAGATCGGATCGAAGAAGGAGAGCATCACCAGCAGCACGACGAAGAAGGTGAGAAAGATGATGCGCATCCCGCCTGCGCTCGGCGCGACGGCGGCGGCGACCGCAAGGCCGAGCATCGCCAGCACCAGATCGTAGACCGAGAGCGTGAAGAGGAAGCCGAGCTCCAGGAAGCCGTAGTCATGGGGGATCGCCTGCGAGAGGCCGAGCGCCAGGAAGCCGAGAAGGAGGAGGCCGAGCGACCAGCGGAAGCCGGCAGTGCGGGTTCTGGCGCGGATCGCAGCAAGGCCGGTGCTCGGCGCCTCGACGAGGGGAAGACCCTGGCGCTGCCTGCGGCGGCGCTCGACACGCGACAGTGCCGGTTTGGCGTCGCCCGTTGCGCCATGCGTTTTCGAGACCATGCGTCGCCTTGTCCCTTGGACCGGTGTGGAGAATTGTCCATAAATGATGCCGAGGTCATCATTCAAGACTGATGAAAGACGAGAGCGATGAGATCGATCCTGATGCTGAACGCCGTTACCCGGTGCGAGCGCAATGCGGCCACCAGCTTCGTCTTCGACAGCATAAACGCCCGTGGTGGCTGGGTCGATGACGTTCACATGTATTCCAACAAGATGACCAACATTCAGTTCGTGCTGGAGGCCAGCGACATCGAGCCTTTCCTGGCCACGCTCTCGGACTACGGCATCCGCCTCGACGCCCCGGCCGAGCGCTTCGCGCCGGACGACCACACGGAGAGGAAGGCGACCCTTCAGCTCAGCTTCGTTCACGACGAGCCGGATCTGAGGCGCGAAATCCCCGCCGTTCCGGGCTGACGCAATCAGCCCCTTCGGCCGTTCGCCTTGATCGCCGCCTGCGCGGCGGAGAGTCTGGCGATCGGCACGCGGAACGGCGAGCAGGAGACGTAGTCGAGGCCGGCGCCTTCGCAGAAATGGATCGAGGCCGGGTCGCCGCCGTGCTCGCCGCAGATGCCGAGCTTCATGTCGGGCCGGGTCCGGCGGCCGCGCTCGGCGGCAATCCGGATCAGTTCGCCGACACCGTCGAAATCGAGCTCGAAGAGAGGCCGACCAGTGACGCCGTGATTTCCGGCTCGCCGGGTAGCAGCGTCGCCCGGCCGCGCAAACAGAACGCGTGATCTGAGATGGCACTTTTCTCGTCCGGCGAAACATGCACAATCCGGGGCCGGGATCACCGGACTGGGCGAATGGGGCGGCGCTCTCCCGGATCTTGGAGATGCGCCATGCAGAGAATGAAACAAGCCCCCTCGCTTCGCCGCCCGGCCTTTCCGGGATGTCAGCCGGCGCTGATGGCGCCCGCCGGAGAGGCGGCGATCAGCGTCACCCGGTTCAGGCCACAGATTGTTGCCGGGCGGGAGCATGTGGCGAAAATGACCGGCGAAGAGGCCTTTGTCGTGCTCTACCAGCTGCGCGACCATCCGGCGCATGAATTCAAGCTCGACGGGCGGTTGGAGCTTCCGGATGCCGCGCGGCGCGGGACGCTCAACATCGTCGACTTGCGTTTGGGTGATGCCTGCGGGCGTTTGCTGCATCCGGTCGACACGCTGATGTTCCATGTGCCCGTGCGCGCCATCGAGCATGTGGTGGACGGCGCCGATGCCGGTGCAATCGCGGGACTGCGCGCCCCCGACCCCTGGCGCACGACCGACCCGCTGGTCGACCAGCTGGCGCCGGTCCTCGTCGAGGCGCTCGCGACGCCGGAGGCGGAGGTGAACGGCCTGCTCAACGAACATCTGCTGCTGGGCCTGGGCGCCCATTTCGTGCGGCGCTATGGCGGAGTGACCTCAGGTCATCGACCGGCACGCGGCGGGCTCGCGGCCTGGCAGGAGCGCCGGGCGCTGGAAATGCTGGACGATGCCTCCGGGCGATCGGCCTCGATCCGCGAAATCGCGCAGGCGCTCGGCCTTTCGCCGGACCACTTTACCCGTGCCTTCCGGGCCTCGACCGGGCAGACGCCGCATGGCTGGCTGCAGGCGCGGCGGATCGCGCGAGCCAAGGATCTGCTGTTGCGCTCGGAGCTGCCGATCTCGCAAATCGCCCAGGCCTGCGGCTTCGCCGACCAGAGCCATTTCTCTCGCACGTTCCTCCGGCAGACCGGCGAGAGCCCGTTTCGCTGGCGCCGTGGTCGCGCCTGATTTGCATCGGTTTCGTTCAAGTCGTGCCGGATGCGTGCAAGAATGCCCGTCCCTCCCTGTCTAGGGTCTCGCCGCCGCCGGTCCTCGCCCGGTGGCTCGAACGTTCAGACAAGGAGTGACCGACATGACCGACAAAGGACTGAGCACCCATCTTTTCCGCTCCGGCGAGAGCCGCGACTGGTTCCAGCCGCTGCCCGGCGAACAGATTGCCATGCGCGTCGAAAGCCAGCACACCAACGGCGCCTTCTCGCTGACGGAGATCATCGTCGCACCGCAATCGGGACCGCCGCTGCATATCCATCACGATGCCGACGAAGTGCTCTACGTGCTTGAAGGCATCGGCGACTTCATCTGCGGCAGCGAACGCTTCCGCACCGGCCCGGGCGGCTTTGCCGCCATTCCGCGCGGCACGCCGCATGCCTTCCGCAATTTCGAGGCGACGCCGCTGCGCATGGTGGTCCTGCTCACCCCGGGCGGCTTCGAACAGTTCATGCCGGCGATGAAGGGCCGCCCGACCGCGGACATTCCGCAGCTGGCCTTGGAATTCGGCATGGAAATCGTCGGCCCGCCGATCGATGCACCGCTGGCGGATTGAACCGCAGCACGTCATGCGCCTTCAGGACCGGTTCGATGGTCCTGAAGGTGGAAGCGGGCTATTCGGGTGAGAGGCCAGCCTTTCCGGAAGTCCTCACGCTTTCGCCTTGATCGCCGCCTGCGCGGCGGAGAGTCTGGCGATCGGCACGCGGAAGGGCGAGCAGGAGACGTAGTCGAGGCCGGCGCTTTCGCAGAAATGGATCGAGGCCGGGTCGCCGCCGTGCTCGCCGCAGATGCCGAGCTTCATGTCGGGCCGGGTCTGGCGGCCCCGCTCGGCGGCAATCCGGATCAGTTCGCCCACACCGTCGAAATCGAGCGAGATGAAGGGGTCATGCTCGATGATGCCCTTGCGCTGGTAGGTGGTGATGAAGGACGAGGCGTCGTCGCGCGAGATCCCGAAGGTCGTCTGCGTCAGGTCGTTGGTGCCGAAGGAGAAGAACTCCGCCACCTCGGCGATGACATGGGCGCGCAGGGCAGCGCGCGGCAGCTCGATCATCGTGCCGACGAGATAGCCGATCTGCAGGCCGGCCTCGGTCATCACCTCCCGGGCGACGCGATCGATCGAGGCCTTCACGTAGTCGAGCTCTGACTTCAGGCCGACGAGCGGCACCATGATCTCCGGCACGACGGCGGCACCCGTCTCGCGGGCGGCCTCGATCGCGGCCTCGAAGATCGCCCGCGCCTGCATCTCGGCGATTTCCGGATAGGAGATCGCAAGCCGGCAGCCGCGATGGCCGAGCATGGGGTTGAACTCGTGCAGCGCGTCGACCCGCTGGCGCAGGACCTGCGGCTCGAGACCCATGGCGTCCGCGACCTCGGCGATTTCCTCGTCGGTCTTCGGCAGGAATTCGTGCAGCGGCGGATCGAGGAGACGGATCGTCACCGGTAACCCGTGCATGATCTCGAACAGTTCGGTGAAATCGGAGCGCTGCATCGGCAGGAGCTTGGCGAGCGCGCGGCGGCGGCCCTCCTCGTCGGCGGCGAGGATCATCTCGCGCATCACCTGGATGCGCATGCCCTCGAAGAACATGTGCTCGGTGCGGCAAAGCCCGATGCCTTCCGCGCCGAAGGAGCGCGCCGCGCGCGCATCGGTCGGCGTATCGGCATTGGTGCGAACGGTCATGCGCCGGGTGCGGTCGGCCCAGTCCATCAGCTGGGCGAAATCGCCGGAAAGCTCCGGCTGCAGCATCGGCACCCGGCCCTTCAGCACCTGGCCGGTGGAACCGTCGATCGTGATGACGTCGCCCCTGCCGAGCGTCACGCCGGCGCCGACCAGCACCTCGTTGCGCAGGTCGACGCGCAGGTTGCCGGCGCCCGCGACACACGGGATGCCCATGCCGCGGGCGACCACCGCCGCGTGGCTGGTCATGCCGCCGCGGGTGGTCAGGATGCCTTCTGCGGCGTGCATGCCGTGGATGTCTTCCGGGCTCGTCTCGACGCGGACGAGGATTACCTTGCGGCCCTCCTCCTCGGCGGCGACCGCCTCTTCCGCGGTGAAGACGATCTCGCCGGTCGCAGCTCCCGGCGATGCCGGGAGGCCGGAGCCGATGACGTCGCGCTCGACGCGCGGATCGATCGTCGGGTGCAGCAACTGGTCGAGCGAGGACGGCTCGATGCGCATCACCGCCTCCTCCTCGCTGATGAGGCCTTCGGCCGCCATGTCGACGGCGATCTTCATCGCCGCCTTCGTCGTTCGCTTGCCGGAGCGGGCCTGCAGCATCCAGAGCTTGCCGCGCTCAATGGTGAATTCGAGGTCCTGCATGTCGCGGTAGTGCGCTTCGAGCTTGTCGCAGATCGAGCGGAACTCGGCGAAGGCCTCGGGCATCACCTTTTCGAGCGAGGGCCGGTCGGAGCCGGACTCGATCCGCGCCGCCTCGGTGATCGACTGCGGCGTGCGGATGCCGGCGACGACGTCCTCGCCTTGGGCATTGACCAGGAACTCGCCGTAGAGCGCCTTCTCGCCGGTCGAGGGATTGCGGGTGAAGGCGACGCCGGTCGCAGACGTCGAACCGAGATTGCCGAAGACCATCGCCTGGACGGTGACGGCGGTCCCCCATTCGGCCGGGATGGCGTGCAGGTGGCGATAGGTGATCGCGCGCGGGTTCATCCAGCTCGAAAAGACGGCGCCGATCGCGCCCCAGAGCTGGACCAGCGGATCCTGCGGGAAGGGCTCGCCGAGCTCCTCCTCGATCAGCGCCTTGTAGAGTCCGACGACGTGCTGCCATTCGACGGCCGAGAGGTCGGTATCGAGCTCGTGGCCGAGGCGGGCCTTCTCGTCTTCGAGAATCTCCTCGAAGGCCTCATGGCCGAGGCCCATGACGACGTCGCCGTACATCTGGATAAAGCGGCGGTAGCTGTCCCAGGCAAAGCGCGCATCGCCGGCATTGTGGCCGAGCGCCTCGACGGTCTCGTCGTTGAGACCGAGGTTCAGGACCGTGTCCATCATGCCGGGCATGGAGGTGCGGGCGCCGGAGCGGACGGAGAGCAGCAGCGGATTGGTGGTATCGCCGAAGCCGCGGCCGGTGATCTCCTCCATGCCCTTCAGGCCCGCGAGCACCTGGGCTTTCATCGCGTCCGGCAGGGTGCGGCCGTTCTCGTAATAATAGGTGCAGACGTCGGTGACGATGGTGAGGCCGGGCGGCACCGGCAGGCCGAGGCTCGCCATCTCCGCAAGGTTGGCACCCTTGCCGCCGAGATGCTCGCGATCGCCCGAGCGACCTTCGGCCTTTCCGTCACCGAAGGTATAGACCCACTTCCTCATGCCCTCTCTCCACCCATAGGCTTTTTCCATCATTTACAGCAATCTAGCCGGATTGGAAACGCCGTGGCCTGCAACTTATGTTGCATTGCATCATAATTGCGGCAGGGTCGTGGATATTTTTCGGGGGAAGACGAAAGCCGCCCCCTCTCCTTCAGAAATCGCCGGCGAGCCGTTCCGCCGGCGTCGGGTCGCCGAAGACCAGATGGCCCTGCCGGGTGTCGCGGATATAGACCGTCACCCGCTTGCCATCGGCGGAATAGAGCGCCTGCAGGCGGCTTTCGGCGCAGCGCCCGGCCTCGCAGGCGGAAAAGAGCTGCATCTCCTTGCCGTCGACCGCAACGCTCGTCGAGGCGAGCGCGATATATTTGGGGCGGACGACCATGCTACGTATCCAAGACGGGAGCCCGCGACGCCCCCGCAGCAGCTTTTCGAGCGCCTCGCGATGGGGCGCCGACGTGGCGATCACCTGGGGCAAGAAATTGCCGGAAAGGTTTTGGGCCGGTTCCTCGGCATGCAGCGGAAAGGCCAGAGCAAAGGCGACGGCCGCGGCCATGGCAACCGGCCGGAAAGACCTGCGGAACTGCCGGAGCCGACCCGTCACACCGCCTCGCGCTCGCGCAGGGCCTCCGCCGTCTGCAGGTCGACGGAAACGAGCTGGGAAACGCCCTGCTCGGCCATGGTCACACCGAAAAGCCGGTTCATGCGCGCCATGGTGATCGGGTTGTGGGTGATGACGACGAAGCGGGTCTCGGTGGAGGCTGCCATCTCGTCCATCAGGTTGCAGTAGCGCTCGACATTGTGGTCGTCGAGCGGCGCGTCCACCTCGTCCAGCACGCAGATCGGCGCCGGATTGGTGAGGAAGACCGCGAAGATCAGCGCCATCGCCGTCAGCGCCTGCTCGCCGCCCGAAAGCAGCGTCATCGTCTGCGGCTTCTTGCCCGGCGGACGGGCGAGGATTTCGAGCCCGGCGTCCAGCGGGTCGTCGCTCTCGATCAGCTGCAGTTCCGCCGTTCCGCCGTTGAAGAGATGCGTGAAGAGGCGCTGGAACTGGGCGTTGACGACGTCGAAGGCGGCGATCAACCGTTCTCGGCCCTCACGGTTCAGGCTCTGGATCGCGCCGCGCAGCTTGCGGATCGCGTCGATCACGTCGTCGCGTTCCTTGATGAGCGCGGCGAGCTTTTCCGAAAGCTCCTTCTGCTCCTCGTCGGCGCGCAGGTTGACGGCGCCGAGGCGCTCGCGCTCGATGCGCAGCCGGTCGAGATCGCGCTCGATGGCGCGCAGGTCCGGCAGGCCGTCGCCGGCATTGCGCCCGGTCAGCCGGAAGGCCTCGTGCGGCTCGACGTTGAGCGCCTGGTGGATGCGCGCTTCGGTCTCCTTGCGGCGCTCGCGCGCCGACATCAGGCGTTCCTCGGCGCGGCCACGCTTTTCCCGGCTTTCGGCAAGCTCGGCAAGGGCGGACACCGCCTTCGCATCGGCCTCGCGCTGGCGGGTCTCGGCCTCGGCGAGCCTGTCGGCCGCGGCGCGGCGGGCGACCTCCGCCTTGTCGAGTTCGGCAATCAGCGCGCGGCGCTTCTCGTCGAACTCGTCGGGCGCCATTTCGAGCGACATGACCTCTTCGCGCGCCTCGAGCTCGCGGTCGCGCAGGGTGGCGATATGTTCCTCGGCGCTCCGCGCACGGGCGATCCAGGTCGCCCGTTCCTGACCGATCGCGGCGATGCGGCGGCGGCGTTGCTCGTTTTCGCGGTCGAGCCCTTCGTGGCGGGCGCGTGCCTCGGCGAGCAGGCCGCGGCCGGTCGCCACCTCGAGCTGGCTGATCCGCAGCCGCTCGTCGAGGTCGGAAAGGTCCGGCGCATCCTCGAGCTCGATGCGGGCATTCTCCTCCTGCGCGAGGATCTCCTCGACCTGGACCTTGAGGCCGCTCAGCGCCTCCTCGACCACGTCGCGGCGGCGCAGCAGCTCGCCGGAGGCGCGTTCCGCCTGGGCGAGCGCATCGCGGGCCTCCGAAAGGCGCCTGACCGAGAGCCGCTGGGTCTCGCGCGCGGCGGCTAGACCCGCATCCGCCATGCGGATCGCCTCGACGGCGTCGGCGAGCCTGTCTTCCGCCTCGGCGAGCTGGGCGCGGGCCTCGCCGATCTCGGCCTCGATTTCGGCGAGCCGGTTCTTCTGGGCAAGGCGGAGCGCGGCCGCACTCGGCGCCTCGGAGCCGCGGACATGGCCGTCCCAGCGATAGACGGCACCCTCGCGGGTGACGAGCCGCTGGCCGGGCTGCAGCAGCCCCATCAAGTGGTGCGCCTGATCTGCCGCGACCACGCCGATCTGGCGGAGACGCCGCGTCAGCGCCGGCGGGGCGGCGACATGGCCGATCAGCGGCACGGCGCCGGCGGGAAGCGCCGGATCGTCGGTGCCGGCGCCGTTTTCGCTCCAGTGGGCGGGCGCACGCGGATCGGCCGGCGAATCGAGGTCGTCGCCGAGCACCGCCCCGAGCGCCGTCTCAAAGCCACGGTCGACGCGCAACTCCTCGGCGACCGGGGAGAATTCGCCGGAAGCCGCCGCGGAGGCCAGCATCTTCGAAATCGTGCGGGACTCGGTTTCAAGCCCGTTCAGCCGCGCGCGCGCCGCTTCGAGCGGGGTGCGGGCGAGGCTCTCGTCGCGCCGCGCGCCGGCAAGGACGGCTTCCGCCTCGACGACGGCGGCCTCGCAATCGGCAAGCGCCTGTTCGGCGGCTTCGACCATTTCCCGCTTCTCGTCCGGATCGGGCAGGCCGGCGACGCGTGCGGCAATGTCGGCGATCTCGCGGGTGGCGTCTTCCGCCTGGCGCTGCAGGCGCTGGCGGCGGTCGGCGAGCTCACGGATCGAGCGTTCGAGCTGGGTGCGTCCGGCGGCCGCCTCGGCGCGCTCGGCAGTGAGTGCGGCAAACTGCTTCTCGCTTTCGGCAAGCGTCGCGGCGGCGGCCTCGAAGGCCTCGCGCGTCTCCTCGGCAAGACGGCCGGAATCGGCGAGCACCTCTTCGAGCTCGGCCTCCTCTGCGTCGAGCCGTTCGAGGATCGTCGCGTTGTCGGCGACGAGCCGCTCCTCGCGGCGGATGTCCTCGTCGAGCTGGGCGAGCCGCCGGGCGAGCTCGTCGCGGCGCTTCAGGAGCCGGCCGGCATCCTCCTCGAGCTGCGAGCGGGCGATCTGCAGGCGCTGCAACGCGGCGGCGGCCTTCGCCTCCTCCTCGCGCAGTTCCGGCATCTTGAGGCTGGCGATCGCCTGGGCCTTCGCGGCCTCCATCTGCACCTGCGCCTTTTCCGCGACGATAGAGGTCGCCTGGTTCAGCGCGCTTTCCGCCTCCCCTTCCGCCTCCTTGGCCTGCACCCATTGCACATGGAGCAGCATCGCCTCGTTGGCGCGGATGTCGGCCGAGAGCATCTTGAAACGGTTCGCCTGCCGGGCCTGCCGCTTCAGGCTCTCGATCTGGCTTTCAAGCTGGGTGGTGATGTCTTCGAGGCGTTCGAGATTGCCTTCGGCCGCCCGCAACCTGAGTTCCGCTTCATGTCGGCGCGAATGCAGGCCGGAAATGCCGGCCGCCTCTTCGAGGAGCTGGCGACGCGCCTGCGGCTTCGCCTGGATGAGTTCGCCGATCCGCCCCTGCCCCACCATCGAGGGCGAACGCGCGCCGGTGGAGGCATCGGCAAAGAGAAGCTGCACGTCCTTGGCACGCGCCTCCTTGCCGTTGATGCGGTAGACCGAGCCCTGTTCGCGCTCGATGCGGCGCGTCACTTGGATCTCGTCGGCATCGTTGAAGGCGGCGGGCGCGGTGCGGTCGGAATTGTCGAGATGGAGGCCGACTTCAGCCGAATTGCGCGCCGGGCGGTTTCCCGAGCCGGAGAAGATCACGTCGTCCATGCCGGACGCGCGCATGTTCTTGTAGGAGTTTTCGCCCATCACCCATCGCAGCGCCTCGACGAGATTGGACTTGCCGCAGCCATTCGGCCCGACGACACCCGTCAGTCCGCGCTCGATCACGAACTCCGTCGGTTCGACGAAGGACTTGAAGCCGACGAGGCGGAGACGGTTGAATTTCATGGGTTCACCCTCCCCTTGAGGGGGAGGTAAAAGACGGCCGCACGGGTTCTCCCGCCGCCCGTCGTCTCGAATGCGCGCCGCTCAGAGGAAGCTGTCGATGAGTGCCGACATGGTTTCAACCGACATGTCTCCGGAATAGCTCTTTCCATTGATGAGGAAGGTCGGCGTCGACTTGATGTTGAAATCCTTGGCCGCGCGGTCTCTCACAGCCGTCACATCAGCGGCAAGTTTCGCGTTCGTCAAGCACGCCTCGAAGCTCTCCTGTGTAAAACCGGCAAGTTTCGACATTTGCAGCATCGCGCCGCGGACATCGCCGTCGGCAGGCGCCGCCCAGGCGCGCTGTTGCTTGAGGAAAGTGGCGACGAACGGGAAGTAGCGATCCTGCGGGGCGCAGCGCGCCAGCATGAAGGCGGCGGTGGCGGCCGGGTCGAAGGGGAACTCGCGAAGGACGAAGTAGACCTTGCCGGTGTCGATGTACTTCGTCTTGATCGCCTCGAAGGTCTTCTCGTGGAAATTGGCGCAGTGCGGGCAGGTCATCGACATGTATTCGACGATCTTCACCGGCGCGTTGGCGTCGCCCATCGCCATCTCCGGCAGCGTTCCGGGCTTCAGCACCTCGGCCATGTCGACCGTGCCGTCGGGCTGCGGGACCTCGACCTTGGCGGCGGGAGCCTCGGCCGGAGCCGGCGTCGTTTCGGCCGGCTTCTCGGCGGCGGGCTTCGTCTCTTCCCCGGCGGGAGCGGTCTTGGTTTCGGCCGCCTTTTCCTCCGAGCTGTCCGAGCAGGAGGCGAGCAGCGCGCCGAGCGCCGTCACGGCGATCCCGCCGAGCAGCCGCCGCTTGGTGAGGTTCAGTTCGGAAATTTGCATCGAGGCACCTGTCTCGTTCGGAGTTTGGACTTTGCCACAACCGTTATATTGCCGGCCGGCGGCAAACAAGGCGGGGAAGCCGCTGTTTCATCAAAGAATTGTGACATCCTGAAGCCCGGAACGGCAAAGAAACGCAACCGGAGGAGCACGACGCTACCTGGAACGCCTGTTCGGCGAGAGGACCGCCGTGCCGAGCCGCTCGATCGCCGCCCGCAGCTTCTCGTCGGTGATGCCTTCCATCATGTCGGCGAGCCGGCGCGCCCGCTCGCCTTCGAGCTTTCGCGGCTTGGGGCGGTGAAGCGCCGCCTGCGAGACCGGCTTCTGCACGATGCGGATCTGGCCGATCGCCGGATAGCCGAAGAAGCCGTTGATGCGGGCGATCAGTTCGCCCTGCGCATGGGAGAGGAAGAGCGCCCTCGCCCCGTCGCAGGCGATCGTCAGCACGCCGGGGCGGTGGCCACCCTCCTCGCCCGGTTCGCCGCGGCGCGGCCAGGCGATCTTTTCCGGCCGCGAGCAATCGGCGAAACTATCGCCGACGATCTCGTCCCAGGAGCCGAGCAGCGCGGTGTTGATGCCGGCGCGGCGCGCGAGCACCGGATCGACGATGCCGTTCGCCACCTCGGATATCTGGAAGACACCCTTTCTCGGCGCGGCGCTTTTCTTCTGGCTGTTCATCGCGGCGCGCTTTAAACCTTTTACCTCTGCCGGACGATCCGGCCTTGAACCAAATACCGATTTGGCCAGATATAGGCGAGTTTACCCCACATCGGCAAATGGCGACCTTGAAATCCTCCGCAAATCCGACCGCCCGGGCGCTGCTCGCCTGGTACGACCGCCACCATCGCGAGCTGCCGTGGCGCACGACGCCCGCCATGGCGGCCAAGGGTGTGCGGCCGGACCCTTACCACGTCTGGCTTTCCGAAGTCATGCTGCAGCAGACCACCGTGCAGGCGGTGAAGGCCTATTTCGCGAAATTCGTGAGCCGCTGGCCGAGCGTCGGCGACCTCGCCGCCGCGCCGAACGAGGACGTGATGGCCGCCTGGGCCGGGCTCGGCTACTATGCCCGCGCCCGTAATCTCAAGAAATGCGCGGAAGTGGTTTCCGGCACCCACGGCGGCGTCTTCCCCGACACCGAGGAGGGGCTGAGGACCCTGCCCGGCGTCGGCGACTACACGGCCGCGGCGATCGCAGCGATCGCCTTCGATCGCCCGGCGGCGGTGATGGACGGCAATGTCGAGCGGGTGATTTCGAGGCTCTATGCGATAGACGCGCCGCTGCCCGGTGCAAAGCCGGAGATGAAGCGGCATGTGGCGGCGCTCACCCATGCCGAACGGCCGGGCGATTTCGCCCAGGCGATGATGGACCTCGGCGCGACGATCTGCACGCCGAAACGGCCGGCCTGCGCGCTCTGTCCCTTCCGCGGGGACTGCCTCGCGCTCGACGGCGACGATCCCGAACGGTTTCCGGTGAAGGCGGCGAAGAAGGCAAAGCCGGTGCGGCAGGGCGCAGCCTTCGTCGCCGTCTCGGGCGACGGGCTCATCCTCTTGCGGCGACGGCCCGAACAGGGCCTGCTCGGCGGCATGACCGAGGTGCCGACCACCGGCTGGACCGCACGCATGGACGGCGAAACCGGCGTGACTGCCGCCCCCTTCGCCGCCGAGTGGCGGCCGGCCGGCACGGTCACCCACGTCTTCACCCATTTCGAGCTCCGGCTTTCGGTCTATCGCGCGGGACCGCTCAGCATCCCCTCCGGCGTTCACGGATTTTGGGAACCGGTGACCAAACTTGATGGCCTCGCACTGCCGACCGTCATGAAAAAAGCAATCGTTCAGGCTATTCCGAACGCCTTTCCGACCAACAAGGGATAACCAATGCCTGCAGATATCCGCCACATCGTCTTCGACATCGGCAAGGTGCTCGTCCACTATGATCCCGACCTGCCCTTTTCCCGCATCATTCCCGATCCCGAGGAACGCCGCTGGTTCTTCGACAATGTCTGCACGCATGACTGGAATGTCGAGCAGGATCGCGGCCGGACCTGGAAGGAAGCCGAGGACCTGCTGATCGCCAAGTTCCCCGAACGCGAGGAGCATATCCGCGCCTTCCGGATCAACTGGCGCGAGATGGTGCCCTATGCCTACGAGGACACGGTGACGCTGCTGCGCGAGCTGATCGACAGCGGCCGGGACGTCACCATGCTCACCAATTTTGCCGCCGACACCTTCCGCGAAGCGCGGGAGATGTACCCGTTCCTCACCACCTCGCGGGGTATTACGGTTTCCGGCGAAGTGGGGCTCATCAAGCCGGACACGGCGATCTACGAAAGCCATGCCGCGACGCACGGGCTGGAGCCGGAGAACACGCTGTTCATCGACGATTCGCTCGCCAATGTAGAAGGTGCGAAAGCGGCCGGCTGGCAGGCGGTGCAGTTCACCGGCGCCGACAAGCTGCGCCGGGACCTCGCGACTTATGGCGTTACCGCCTGAGGACGGCCGCGGAAACCTCCCGAAAAAGATGACGCCCGGTTCCTTGTCGGGACCGGGCGTCAAGCAACTCCTTCCGGGACTGAAGGTACTGGAACCGGAAGGAGGACCTCGCATGCAGGCGAAGCGCGCCGGATCGTCAATCGAGCTTCGCCATTCCGCTGCGGACGACCGCCCGCAATTCGTCGATCGGGCGCAAGGCCTTGCCTTCCTCGAAGTGCCAGAAGGTCCAGCCGTTGCAGGCGTCGAGCCCCTGCACCCTGGCGCCGACGCGGTGGATCGAGCCCGCCTCGCCGCCGGAAACCAGCGTTCCGTCCGCCCGGACGATCGCCGAATGGCGACGGCGTGCACAGGTGAGCACCTGGCCGGGGCGGATCATGCCGCTCTCGACCAGCGTGTTGAAGGCGACGCGCGGTTCGGCCTTCTTGCCGGTCATCACGGTCAGTTCCGTCTTGCCGAGCGGCTCGACGGCGGCGATACGCGCAGCGGCAGCGTCGATGTAATCCTGTTCGCGCTCGATGCCGACGAAATGGCGGCCGAGGCGCTTGGCGACCGCACCGGTGGTGCCGGAGCCGAAGAAGGGATCGAGCACGACGTCACCGGGCTTGGTGGAGGCCATGATGACGCGGGCGAGCAGCGCTTCCGGCTTCTGGGTCGGATGAACCTTCTTGCCGTCGTCGCCCTTCAGGCGCTCGGAGCCGCCGCAGATCGGGAACAGCCAGTCGGAGCGCATCTGCACGTCGTCGTTGGCGGCCTTCATGGCGTCGTAGTTGAAGGTGTAACCCTTGGCCTTCGGATCGGGTGAGGCCCAGATCATCGTCTCGTGGGCGTTCTGGAAACGGCGGCCCTTGAAGTTCGGCATCGGGTTGGTCTTGCGCCAGACGATGTCGTTGAGGATCCAGAAATTCAGGTCCTGCAGCGTCGCGCCGACGCGGAAGATGTTATGATAGCTGCCGATGACCCAGATCGTGCCGGTCGGCTTCAGCACACGGCGGCAGGCGAGCAACCAGGCGCGGGTAAAGGCGTCATAGGCCTCGAAGGAGGCGAACTGGTCCCATTCGTCATCAACCGCATCGACCACCGACTGGTCCGGACGGGTCAGCATGCCGCCGAGCTGCAGGTTGTAGGGCGGATCGGCGAAGATCGCATCAACGGATTTGTCGGGAAGTGCTTCGAGCGCGGCGACGCAATCGCCCTTGATGATGCTGTCGACCCAGGAGAACGGGTCCGAAGAACGGCGAAGTTCGGCGAGCGGAAATACAGAAGCCATGTTCTACTCTCTGTTACGCGGACGCAGCACGGGATAACGAGGCTCATGGTTACCGAACTTGGTTACCAAAGATTGAACGGCTCACGCGATTTTCCGCGCTCCCCGGCATTTGCTCCCGGTAAGCCCTCTCGAACATGGTTTACGCGCCCCCCGCGCCGGCGGGTGACGGCGCGGGGAGAATGAACTGTCGTCGTCAGCCGTGCAGGACACGGCTGTCGGCGGGCGCCTCGTCGCGGGCGGCAAGGCCGTAGTCGCGGACCACATGGGCGACCCGCAGGCGGTAGTCGGCGAAGATGCCGGCGCGGCCCGCCTCCTGCGCCTGCCGGTGCTCCTCCGTCCGGCGCCAGGCGGCTACGGCCTCCTCGTCGCGCCAGAAGGACAGCGAGAGGATCTTGCCCGGTTCGGAGAGGCTCTCGAACCGCTCGATCGAGAGGAAGCCGTCGACCTCCTCCAGCAGCGGCCGCAGGAGCTGGGCGCGGGCGAGATAGGCGGTGCGCCGCCCTTCGGCGGGAACGACCTCGAAGATGACGGCGATCATCGCTGCACCTCCGTGGACGGCGGATGGCTCACATTCTTCAGGAACAGCCGGTCCTCCTCGAGAATGAAGCCGTCCTTGCGGGCGAATTCGTAGTTCTCCCGGCCGAGCGGGTCGGCCGCAAGCCTCGCCCGGTAGGCCTCGTAGGCTGCGAGGTTTTCGACGTGATAGATGCCGTAGGCGGTCGTCAGCGAACCCTCGTGCGGGGCGAAATAGCCGACGAGATCGGCGCCGCAGCGCGGGATCGCCTCCCCCCAGTTGCGGGCATAGGTCACGAAATCCTCTCGGGCGAAGGGATCGATGCGATAGCGGATGATGCAGGTGATCATGGTGGGCTCCTTGCGGTTTCGGGAACCCCGATGTGCCACACGCCACAGAGAAGTTGCTTCGACCACGATCGAAGCATCCGCGGGCCCAACGGCGCATGATGCAGGTACGGCTTCGGCGAACATGGTTCGATATCAGCCGAAGCATGTGCTACACTCGGCACCGTTCATCGAACGCCACAAACCCGCGAGGTGCATCATGGCAGAAGGCCCGGACATTGCACGCATTGCCGCCCTGATCGGCGATCCGGCACGCTCGAACATGCTGCTCGCCCTCCTCGGCGGCAAGGCGCTCACCGCAACCGAGCTCGCCGGGGCGGCGGGCGTCACGCTACAGACGGCGAGTTCGCATCTTTCGAAACTCGAAGACGGCGGCCTGCTTCGCCAGCGCAAACAGGGACGGCACCGTTACTTCGCGCTCGCCGATGATCATGTCGGCGCGATGATCGAGAGCCTGATGGGCTTTGCCGCAAGCCGCGGGCACCTGCGCCACCGCGTCGGACCGAAGGAGCCGGCCCTGCGCAAGGCCCGGATCTGCTATGACCATCTCGCCGGCGACTACGGCGTGCGGATGCTCGACAGCCTGATCACGCAAGGGGCGATCGAAGTACGCGACGACTCCCTGCGGCTGACGAAGGCGGGCGAGAACCTGCTTTCCGGCCACGGCATCGATTTCGCCGCGCTGAAAACCAAGCGGCGGCCGCTCTGTCGCGCCTGCCTCGACTGGAGCGAACGCCGCACCCATCTCGCGGGTTCGCTCGGCAAGGCCCTGCTCTCCCACTTCCTTGATCGCGGCGAAGCGCGGCGGGTGGAGGGCAGCCGAGTCGTCACGTTCTCGCCAGAGGGAGAGCGGCGGTTCCGGACGATGTTTCCGATGTCCGATCAGCACCGTGCCGCCCGCTCCTTAGAAGATGCGCTGATCGAAGGCGAACAGTCGGGCGAGCCGCATCCCTTTGACTTCGACGCGTTCAAGACGCGCAAGCGGGCCGAGTCTTAGTGCGTTGTCTCTTCGCGCGGACGGAACCGCCCTCGCCCTCTCCTTTCCGGCGGGGAGAAGAGGAAGCCGCATCCGGGGTCATCATGCGCCTTGCAAAGAAACCGACCGTACGGTATCTTTACGGCCATGATGAACGCGTGCGAGAGTATTTTGCGATGAACCCCGTCTTTACCGCCTACGGTGCACTCGGCGGCGCCATCGTGCTCGAGGTGATCGGCACGACGCTCCTGCAGAAGTCCGAGCAGTTCACCCGCCTGCTGCCGACCGCGGGCATGGTGATGTTCTATGCCGCCTCCTTCTACCTGCTGACGCACGCGCTCAAGGGTATGCCGCTCGGCATCGCCTATGCGATGTGGGGCGGGCTCGGCATCGTGCTGACGGCGCTGATCAGCGTCTTCGTCTTCAAGCAGACGCTCGACCTCGCCGCCCTTTCCGGGATCGCGTTGATCGTCGCCGGCGTCATCGTCATGAACACGTTGTCCGGGTCGGTGAGCCATTGAGCGCGCCTCCAGCCGCCCTCTCCGCCTATCACCGTCCGAAGCAGCCGGAACAGGTGCGCCGGGCGCTGCTCGATTGCGCCGCGCAGATCGCCGCAGAGAGCGGGGCGGCCGCGATCACCATCCAGGCGGTGGCGGAGCGCGCCGGCGTCACCAAGGGCGGGCTCCTGCATCACTTCGAAAGCAAGCAGGCGCTGCTCGCCGCCGTCTTCGCCGATCTCCTCGACCAGCTCGACCGCGAGATCGACCGCTCGATGGAAAGCGACCCGAAGCCGGAAGGCCGCTTCACGCGCGCCTATGTCCGCGCCTGCTTCTCCGACCGGCTGCTCGGCGCGAGAAGTCTCTGGGCGGCGCTGTCGGTCGCGATCGTTTCCGAACCGGCGCTCCGGGCTCTCTGGACCGCCTGGCTCGACGCACGGCTTTCCCGGCACCGCGCGACGGACGACACGCCGGCGCTCGCCGTCGTCCGGCTCGCCGCCGACGGCATCTGGCTCGCCGACATGCTGGAGAAGGAAGGCGGGCTCCGGCGCTACCCGCAGCGCTTCGAGGCGGAGCTGCTGGCGCTAGCCGGCGGATGAAGGTGCAAAGCGCGGCGGCGGGAGGCAGCCATGCATCCGGAATGATTGTTCTTCCTCGCCCGATCGTGTAGTCAGGCGACCTTCCCGAGGCAGAGGACGATACTTTCATGAGCGGTTTCGAGCTGACCATTTTCGATTGTGACGGCGTTCTCGTCGATTCCGAGATCATCGCCGCGAGGGTGGAATCTAAACTTCTCAACGAAGCGGGCTACCCGATCTCCGTGGAAGAGATGGGCGAACGCTTCGCCGGCATGACCTGGAAGAACATCCTGCTCTCCGTCGAGAAGGAAATCGACATTCCCCTTTCGGCGAGCCTGCTCGACAAATCCGAAACGCTCCTGGACCAGCGGCTCGCCCGCGAGGTCAAGATCATCGAGGGCGTCAGCTTCGCGCTCTCGCGCATCGAAGGGCCGCGCTGCATCTGCTCCAACTCCTCGGTCCACCGTCTCGACAGCATGCTGACGAAGGTCGGCCTCAAGGAGCAGTTCGCCCCGAACATCTTCTCGGCGAAGGAACTCGGTGCCGACCGCGTCAAGCCGAAGCCGGACATCTATCTGCACGCGCTCTCGCAGATGGGCGTTGCGGCGAGGAAGGCCGTCGTCGTCGAGGATTCCGTCCACGGCGTGCACGCCGCGCGCGACGCCGGCATCCGCGTGATCGGCTTCACCGGCGCCTCGCACACCTATCCCTCCCATGCCGACCGTCTGACCGATGCCGGCGCCGAGACGGTGATCTCCCGCATGGTCGACCTGCCGGCGGTCATCGCCGCGATGGAGAGCTGGTCGGGCCTCGCCTGATCTCCCTCAGATCTTGAGGGTCAGCGCCGCCGGCTTCATCTCGAAGGAGGCGGCGATGCTTCCCGGCGTCTCGCCGTCCGCCTCCAACAACGCCGGCCGGTCGTCGAGCGGCTCGGCCTCGACCGAATGCGCACGGTAGAAACGGACCTTCGGATCGCCGACATGGGCGCCCGAATAGATCATCTGCAACAGCTTCAGGGTCTCGAACGTCGGGGCGCCGCCGAGCACCGCGACCTCGAAGAGCCCGTCGGAGAGGTCCGCGGCTGGCGCGACATGCATGCCGCCGCCGAACCAGCCGCCATTGGCGACCGCGACCGCCGTCACCGGTCCGGCATGCACTTCGCGGCCGTCGAGGACGAGCCGCACCTGCCGCGGCCGGTAGCGCAGGATCGACCGAGTGGAATGGATGAAGAAGCGCAGCGATCCGGGCAGCCAGCCGCCGCGCTCGGCCGCGTTGACCGAGCGCACGACCTCGCCCGAGACGCCGAAGCTCGCGATATTGATGAAATGACGCCCGGCAATCGTGCCATCCTCGGCGCGGCAACGCAGGAAGCCGGCGTCGACCTTCCGCAAGGGTGCGCGGGCGATCGCTTCGGCAATGGCGGCGGGCTGCCGCGGCAGGTCGAAATTGCGGGCGTAGTCGCTGCCCGTTCCGGCCGGAACGAAGGCAAGCGGCGTTTCGGGACGCGAGGACGAGAGAATGCCGTCGGCGACCTCGCTGATCGTCCCGTCGCCGCCGACCGCGATCACGAGATCGACACCGGCCTCGACGACACGCCGCGCCAGGAGCGACGTGCCCCCGGCGACGGTCTCATGCTCCTCGATCAGCGGAAAATGCCGGTCGAACTCGCGCCTGACGCGCAGCCAGCCGGCCTGCCCCGAGCGCCCACCCGAGACGGGATTCCTGATGATGGCGACCTTCACCCCTGCCCCCGACTTGCAAGGACCGCAGCCTCCCCTCAAAGGCGGACGATCCGCACGGAAAACGGCCGGCAAAAACCGGCCGCCCCGCGAAATATCTTGTGATTACTTGGTCTTGTAAGGACCTTCGTCGAACCCGACCTGCACCTTGGTGAGTCCGGAGACGTCGCCGGGTACCGTCACCTGCTTGGTGAAGAGGAACTGGCTCGCCTGTGCGGCATCGGCAAGGCTCGCCTCGAACTGGGTGAGTTCGGTATAGACGACCTTGTCGCCATCAGTGACGGCCACGCGGATCGGCATCTTCAACGTGCCCGCCTTGCCCATCGGGCCGGCGACCAGGCGGCCCTGGACCACGACGTTGATCGTCAGCTGCGTCTCGTCGCGGCTGCAGGAGCGGGTCGTGTCGGCAAGCGAGGCCTGGTAGACCACCTTCGCGGGATCGTCCTTGCCGCCCTTGGCGTAGGTGCGGTAGTAGGCCGTGCCGTCACGCAGCGCGATCGTCGGGCAGAAACCCTGCACGACGGGAGCGACAGCAGGCGTGGCGGCCGGCTTGTCGGCGCCGCCGCCGAGACCGGCACCGGGATTGCCGGCATTGCAACCCGCCAGCACTGTCAACAAGGATGCGGCCAAGATCCCGCGCGAGACTTTCAAAGACACGATTCCGAACCTTCCCCATTTCAGGCTGCGCGCAGCCAAAAACCATTCCAATTGAGGCCTTTTCACGACCCTTGCGGATGGTCTATATCAGCGGCGCAGCGAAAAATCGATCGGGTAGCCGGCGTTTCGCGTCAATTTTCGGCTTCGTTCAGGCCCTCGAAGGCGTGCCTTCGTTCCCGACAGCAAGGATGACACTCTTGGAATACATCTCGACCCGGGGGCGGGCCCCCAGCCTCGGCTTCTGCGATGCGCTTCTTGCGGGGCTTGCCCGCGACGGCGGTCTCTACGTACCACGCGAGTGGCCGAAGCTCTCGAAGAAGGAGATCCGCGCGCTTCGGGGCAAGAGCTATCAGGAGGTCGCCTTCGCGGTCCTGCGACCCTTCGTCGGCGACGAGATCAAGGCCGATGTCTTCCGGACGATGATCGACGAGGCCTATGCGACCTTCCGGCATCCGGCGGTCACCCCGCTCGTGCAGACCGGGCCGAACGCCTTCGTGCTCGAACTCTTCCATGGCTCCACGCTCGCCTTCAAGGACGTCGCGATGCAGCTTCTGGCGCGGCTGATGGACCATGTTCTGGCCGAGCGCGGCGAACGGGCGACCATCGTCGGCGCCACCTCGGGCGACACCGGCGGGGCGGCGATCGACGCCTTCGCGGGGCGTTCCCGCACCGACGTCTTCATCCTCTTCCCGCATGAAAAGGTCTCGCCCGTCCAGCAGCGGCAGATGACCACCTGCAAGGCGGAGAACGTTCATGCGCTCGCCATCCGCGGCAATTTCGACGACTGCCAGAACCTCGTGAAGGCGATGTTCAACGACACGGCCTTCCGCGACCGGCTGCGCATCTCCGGCGTCAACTCGATCAACTGGGCGCGGATCATGGCGCAGGTGGTCTACTACTTCACCGCCGCGCTCTCCCTCGGCGGCCCGGACCGCAAGATCTCGTTCACCGTGCCGACCGGCAATTTCGGCGATGTCTTCGCCGGCTATGTCGCCAAAAAGATGGGCCTGCCGATCGACCGGCTGGTGATCGCCACCAACGAAAACGACATCCTCGCCCGCACGCTTAAGAGCGGCCGCTACGAGATGCGCGGCGTTTCGGCGACCTCCTCGCCGTCGATGGACATCCAGATATCCTCGAACTTCGAGCGGCTGCTTTTCGAGGCCTACGACCGCGACGACGATGCCGTGCGCGCCTCGATGGAGAGCCTGCGGCAATCCGGCGCCTTCGAGATCAAGGAGCGGGCGCTGAAGGCGATCCGCAAGGACTTCCGCGCCGCCCGCGCCAGCGAAAAGCAGGTGGCGAAGACGATCCGTACGACACTCGCCGAGACCGGCTACCTGCTCGATCCGCACACCGCAGTCGGCGTTTTCGCTGCTGCCAAGTTCGAGCGGTCGGCGAGCCCGATGGTGACGCTCGCCACCGCACACCCGGCAAAATTCCCGGCTGCGGTAAAATCCGCAAGCGGTATTGACCCGGCGCTTCCGACGTGGCTTGCTGACCTGATGGACCGGGAGGAGCGTTTCGACATTCTCGATGCAGAGCTTAAAGCCGTTGAAACTTTCATCGGCCAGCATGCCCGCGCGTAAACGTAACGAGGCGTAGAAAGACGGATATGAAGGTTGAGTGTACCCGGCTGCCCTCCGGGCTGACCGTCGTGACAGAGAGGATGCCGCACCTTGAAAGTGTGGCGCTCGGCACCTGGATCAAATCCGGCGCCCGCAATGAAACACCGGACGAGCACGGCATCGCCCACCTGCTCGAACACATGGCGTTCAAGGGCACGAGGAGCCGCAGCGCCCGCGATATCGCCGAGCAGATCGAGAATGTCGGCGGCGAGCTCAACGCCGCGACCTCGACCGAAACCACCGCCTACTATGCCCGCGTCCTCAAGGACCATGTCCCGCTCGCTGTCGACATCCTTTCCGACATCCTGACCGACTCCGTCTTCGACGAGGACGAACTCGCTCGCGAGAAGCATGTGATCCTGCAGGAGATCGGCGCCGCCAACGATACGCCGGACGACGTCGTCTTCGACCGCTTCTCCGAGATCGCCTTCCGCGACCAGACGCTCGGGCGGCCGATCCTCGGCACGCCGGACACGGTCAAGGCCTTCACCAGCGACGAGATCCGCGGCTATCTCGCCCGCAACTACACCACCGACCGCATGTTCGTGGTCGCGGCGGGCGCCGTCGACCACGACGCCTTCGTCCGGCAGGTCGAGGAGCGCTACGCCTCCCTGCCGACCAAGGCTTCGGCCACACCCGTCATGGAACCCGCCCGCTATACCGGCGGCGAGGCGCGCGAGACCCGCGACCTCATGGATGCGCAGGTGCTGATCGGCTTCGAGGGCCGCGCCTACCATGTCCGCGACTTCTACTGCTCGCAGGTGCTCGCCAACATCCTCGGTGGCGGCATGTCCTCGCGCCTCTTCCAGGAGGTGCGCGAATTCCGCGGTCTCTGCTATTCGGTCTATGCCTTCCACTGGGGCTTTTCCGACACCGGCATCTTCGGCATCCATGCGGCGACCGGCGGCGAGAACCTGCCGGAACTCGTGCCCGTCATCATCGAAGAACTGCGCAAGGCCTCGCAGTCGATCGACCAGCAGGAAATCGACCGCTCGCGTGCACAGATCCGCGCACAGCTCTTGATGGGGCAGGAAAGTCCGGCGGCGCGCGCCGGCCAGATCGCCCGCCAGATGATGCTCTACGGCCGTCCGATCTCCAACCAGGAGATGATGGAGCGCCTCGAAGGCATCACCACCGAGCGTCTCACCGATCTCGCCGGCCGGCTGTTCTTCGATACGGTGCCGACCCTCTCCGCGATCGGCCCGCTGGAACAGCTCGCGCCGATGGACGAGATCGCCGGTGCCCTGTCGCTCGGCAATCAATCGGCCCGCAAGGCCGCCATATAAGGCGGGAGCAACCGCCGACGACGACACATGCGGCGGAGTGACCTGCCGCCGATCCGGGGGTGATCGATGGGACGATCGGTGTTTCGGTTTCTGTCACGGCAGCCGGACAAGCCTGATCTTGTAAGCGAGTTCCATCGCCTGCGGCTGGCCCGTTACAGCGATTTCGAGCAATGGCACGTCCTGCGGTCGGAAAGCCGCAGCTTCCTGCAGCCGTGGGAGCCGAGCTGGCGCCCCGACGATCTCACCGAACGGTCCTTCCGCGCCCGCGTGCTGCGCAACGAGCAGGAATACTATGCCGGCCTCGCCGTGCCGCTCTTCCTTTTTTCGCGTTCCGACGACACGCTGCTCGGCGGCCTGACGATCGGGCTCATCCGGCGCGGTGCGGCGCAAAGCTGCATGATCGGATACTGGATGGGCGAAAGACATGCAGGGCGCGGCCATATGTTTGCCGCACTTCAACTGGCTATTCCATACATATTCAGGGTCCTCGAGTTGCACCGAATTGAAGCAGCCTGTATTCCAGACAATCAAAAAAGCATCCGGCTGCTCGAACGGACCGGATTTCAGCGGGAAGGCCTTTTGCGCGAGTATCTGAAAATAAACGGTCAGTGGCGCGATCACGCCCTGTATTCCAGACTGGCCGAGAGCGCCGGCGGGAACAGGGACAAAGAGCGTTGATGACCTGGCTCCGGAATGACCATGCGTCCCGCGGACGCCGGCTGGTGATGCTTCTTGCCGTGCTGATGTGCGGCCTGACGAGCCTTGCCGCCGGTCCCTCGCGCGCCGCGGAGCCGGTGAAGATCTCGCGTGACGACACCGCGCTCGACCTCACCCCGACCACGGAAATCTATACGAGCCAGGGCGAGGCGTTCCAGGTTTCGACGGCCGCCGGCGCCGATGGCATCCGCCGCCGCATCGAGGTCCGCGCCAGCTCGGAGAACCACCAGGGCGACTGGGCGGTGTTCGCGCTTGCCAACGTCTCGGAAGAACAGCTCGAGCGCGTGATCGTCGCGCCGCATTTCCGGCTTGCCAATTCCAAGATGTTCTGGCCCGATCTCGGCTCGCAGCGCATCATCGCCATCACGCCGTCTGAAGGTTTCGCCCTCGACCGGCAGCCGAGCGACGAGGCGGACGTCTTCCGCATCACGCTGAACCCCGGTGCGGTCATCACCTTCGTCGCCGAACTCGCGACGCCCAACCTGCCGCAGATCTACCTCTGGGAACCGAACGCCTACAAGGATACGGTCAACGCCTTCACGCTCTACCGCGGCATCGTGCTCGGCATCGCCGGCCTTCTCGCGGTGTTCCTGACGATCCTCTTCGTCGTGAAGGGCACCTCGATGCTGCCGGCGGCCGCCGCACTCGCCTGGGCGGTGCTCGCCTATATCTGCGTCGACTTCGGCTTCATCGACAAGCTGATCGGCATCACCACCGTCGACCAGCGAATATGGCGCGCCGGCGCGGAGGTGGCGCTGGCCTCCAGCCTTGTGATCTTCCTCTTCACCTACCTCAACCTCAACCGCTGGCACGTTCATCTCGGACACGCGACCTTCGCCTGGGTGCTGGGCCTCGGCCTGCTCTTCGGCGTGGCGATCTACGACCCGTCGATCGCCGCCGGCATCGCCCGCCTCTCCTTCGCGCTGACGGCGACGGCCGGCATCGTCCTCATCGTCTATCTCGGATTCAACCGCTACGACCGGGCGATCCTGCTGGTGCCCTCCTGGGCGCTGATCCTCGTCTGGCTGTTCGGCGGCTGGCTCACCGTCACCGGCCAGCTCGACAACGACATCATCCAGCCGGCACTCGGCGGCGGGCTGGTGCTGATCGTGCTTCTGATCGGCTTCACCGTCATGCAGCACGCCTTTGCCGGCGGCGCCTACCAGCAGGGCCTGTTCTCCGACCTCGAGCGGCAGGCGCTGGCGCTCAGCGGCTCCGGCGACACGGTCTGGGACTGGGACGTCGCGCGCGACCGGGTCGTCACGAGCCCCGACATCTCGGTGCGGCTCGGTCTCTCCCCCGGCACGATGCACGGGGCGGCGCGCAACTGGCTGCCGCGCCTCCACCCGGACGACCGCGACCGCTTCCGCGCCACGCTCGACGTACTGCTGGAGCACCGCAAGGGACGATTGAACCACGAATTCCGCCTGCGCGCCGAGGACGGCCATTTCCACTGGCTGCAGATCCGCGCCCGCCCGGTGCTCGGTTCCAACGGCGAGGTCATCCGCTGCGTCGGCACGATCGTCGACGTCACCGAGCAGAAGAACTCGATCGACCGGCTGATGCAGGATGCGATGCACGACAACCTGACCGGCCTGCCGAACCGCGAGGTCTTCCTCGACCGGCTCCAGTCGGTGCTGGCGCTCGCCAACGACGGCGACGCCATTCGCCCGACGGTCATGGCGATCGACATCGACCGCTACAAGCAGGTCAACGACTCGCTCGGGATCGCCGCCGGCGACAACATCCTGATTGCGCTTACGCGACGGCTGCGACGGCTTCTGAAGCCGCAGGACACGCTCGCGCGCATTTCCGGCGACGAGTTCGGCCTCATCCTCGTCTCCGAGCGCGATCCGGCGAAGGTCGCCGATTTCGCCGACGCCGTCAGCAAGGCAATCATGGTGCCGATCAGCTTCGCCAACCGCGAGGTGATCCTGACGGCCTCGGTCGGCCTCGTCTCGTGGGTGGACCAGCAGGAGAACGCAGCCGGTCTCCTCTCCGATGCGGAACTTGCCATGTACCGCGCCAAGCGCGCCGGCGGCAACCGCGTCGAGCCCTTCCGCCCCGCCTTCCGCACCTCCGGTACCGACCGGCTGCAGCTGGAAACCGACCTTCGTCGCGCCATCGAACGCAAGGAGCTCTCGATCGTCTACCAGCCGATCGTCACACTTGCCGACGGCGAGATCGCCGGTTTCGAGGCGCTGATGCGCTGGGACCACCCGAAGCGCGGCACCATCCCGCCGTCCGAGTTCATCCCGATCGCGGAAAGCTCAGACCTCATCGAGCCGCTCGGCATGTTCGCGCTGGAACGCGCGACCTCCGATCTGGTCGAATGGGAGCGGCACACCGGCCACGTTCCGATCTTCGTCTCGGTCAATCTGTCGAGCGCCCAGTTGCTCAGCAGCGAGCTCTACAACGACGTCCGCTCGATGCTCGCGAAGACCCAGTGCGAGCCGAACCGCATCAAGCTCGAGCTCACCGAGACGGTGATGATGGCGAACCCGGAGCAGGCGCGCCTCGTGCTCGGCAAGCTCAAGGAGCTCGGCATCAGCCTGGCGCTCGACGATTTCGGCACCGGTTATTCCTCGCTCGTCTATCTGACGCGCTTCCCCTTCGACACGATCAAGCTCGACCGGGCGCTCGTCTGCGCCGAGGGCGACAAACGCGAGGTGATGCTGCGCTCGGTGGTCAGCATGGCGCTCGAGATGGAGATGACGCTGGTCGCGGAAGGCGTGGAAACCGACGAAGCCGCCAAGGCGCTCGCGGACCTCGGCTGCCAGTACGGCCAGAGCTATCTCCTCGGCCCGCCGATCGGCGCCGAGTCCGTCCAGAAACTGCTGCGGGAGCGCTTTCCGCTAACCAAGCGGGCGTGAGGGCGAGGCGGACTAACGCGCCAGCGGGGACGCCCCCCCTGCCCCTCAGGCGTGGCCGGCGTCGATCGAGAGCATGGCCGGCGTGACGCCCATCAGGGCGAGTGCACGCTCGTATTTTCCTTCGAGCGCGCGATCGAAGATGATGTCCTCGGTCGCCGGGCAATTGAGCCAGCCGTTGTTGGCGATCTCGTGTTCGAGCTGGCCCGCGCCCCATCCGGCATAGCCGAGCAGCATGGTCGCCCGGCGCGGCCCGCGGCCGTCGGAAATGGCCCGCACGATGTCCAGCGTCGCCGTCAGCGATATGTCGTCGCTGACCGGAATGCTGGAGTCGCTGAGATAGTCGTCGGTGTGGAGGACGAAGCCGCGGCCGACCTCGACCGGGCCGCCGCTCTGGATCGGAAAGTCGCGGGCATGCTCCGGCAGCATGATGGCATCGGCACGGTCAATCATGTCGAGGTGCAGCAGCACGTCGGCGAAGGTCAGCGACTGCGGGCGATTGATGATGAAGCCCATCGCACCGGCCTGCGAGTGGGCGCAGACATAGACCACCGAGCGGGAGAAATTGCCGTCCGCCATGCCGGGCATGGCAATGAGCAGCTGCCCGTCGAGATAGCTGCGCTCGCGGTTCTTTGTTAAAGACGAGAAGGGCATCCTACCTCCAACTGCCTCTACGAGGCTTTCGGCGCCGCGCGCTCGGTCTTCGACATGCGTTAATGAGAAGATGGGGCATCGGCCGCGATCTATCAACCAAAAATGATCACGGGCTATCGAGCGTGACTAGAATTGACCCAAAATGGGCGCTAAGTCCATGTGACATGTTCGCGCCCCGTCTTTTCCGCCTCCTGCTCTCCGTCATCGCGGCGTTCCCTGCCGTCGCGCTCGCACCGACGCTGCCTGCCCGCGCGGCATCGAGCGACTGGGCACTCAACGAGGGCGGCCGCATGCGGCTCGTCGTCCTGCCGGCCGATGCGGAAGGCCGTCGCCAGGCCGTGCTCCAGATCGAGCCGGAACCTGGCTGGATCACCTACTGGCGGGAACCGGGCGACAGCGGCGTGCCGCCCGCCGTGACGGTGGCGCCCGCAAGCGGCTTCATGCTCGACCGGATCGACTTTCCCGTACCGAAGCGGATCGACGCCGGTGATCTCACCGACATCGGCTACGACCATGCCGTGGCGCTGCCGATTTCGCTTTCCGGTCCGCCGGGGGGAAACGAGGCGAAACTGGAGACGACCGCCTTCATCGGCCTCTGCAAGAACATCTGCATTCCCTTCCAGGCGGCGCTCACCGTCGATCTGCCGGCGAACGAGGCGGCGGATGCCGAGGAGGCCAAAATCGTGGCCGACGCCCTTGCCAGCCTGCCCGGAAAGACCACATCCGATTTCGCGGTCGAGCGACATGCGATGAGCGCCGACCTCAAACGCCTGACGCTGGAGGTCGCGCTTCCCGAGGGTGCGAAGGATGCGCAGGCGATCGTCACCGGCCCTTCCGGTTATGTCTTCTTCGCCTCCGCGCGTGCCGCCGGGGCCGGCGGCAGGACGGTGATCGAGGTGCCCGTCGGGCGACTTCCGAAGAATTACGCAATCGCCGGAAAGCGCTGGGACGCGCTGGTGATTGCCGGCGGACGGGCGATCGAGACCGTCCTTGCCTTTGACTGACGTCAATCTATATTCCCGGCGAAACACGCCATACCGCCACAACGATCCCCTCAGAGGAGAAGCCAATGACGATTGCGATCGGAGACAAACTGCCCCCGGCGACCTTCACGGAAAAGACGCACGACGGCCCTGTCGAGATCACCACCGACGCGCTCTTCAAGGGCAAGCGGGTCGTCGTCTTCGGTGTTCCGGGCGCCTTTACGCCGACCTGCTCGCTGAACCACCTGCCCGGCTATCTGGAAAACCGTGACGCGATCCTCGCCCGCGGCGTGGACGACATCGCCGTCATCTCGGTCAACGACTGGCACGTGATGGGCGCCTGGGCGCAGGCTTCCGGCGGGATGGGCAAAATCCACTTCCTCGCCGACTGGGACGCCTCCTTTACCAAGGCGATCGGCCTCGACGCCGATCTCTCGGCCGGCGGGCTCGGCGTGCGCTCGAAGCGTTATTCGATGCTGGTCGAGGACGGCAGGGTCAAGACGCTGAACATAGAGGAAGTAAGGGGCCAGGCGACGGTGTCCTCCGCCGCGACCATGCTCGAACAGCTGACCGCCGTTCCGGCGACCTGAGGGCGGCGACCGCGCCTACCGCGTGGTCAGACCTCCATGTCGAAGACGAGGACGCCCGACAGCCCGCCGTCGGTCGCGCGCACGATCCGCTCCGCGACTTCGACATGTGCTGGATGCTGCAGGTAATAGTCCCGCACCTGGGCATCCTCGAAGGTGACAATGAAGCCGTCGACGAATCCACCGTCGAGCCCTTCCGGCGAGATGTTCGGCCCGCAGGCCACTTCGGTCATGCCCGGAATGACGTCCTTCAGCGCGGCAATGCCCGCATAGATCGCCTGTTTTTCAGCCGCCTGCGTGGCCGCCTTGAAGCGCAGGAATACACAATGCCGGATCATGCTGACCTCCCCTCCGTCACGTCAGGCAAACAATAGGGGCGGCTCGGGCTTTGACAAGCCGCCAAATCACCGCGGCCGGAGAAAGCCGTGGATGGCGGCAAAGCGCCCGCGGGTTCAGCGCCCCTTCTTGAAGGGCTCCATGCCGAGGCGGGCCAGTTCGTCGGCGCGCTCGTTTTCCGGATGGCCGGCATGGCCCTTGACCCAGTGCCAGGTCACCTTGTGGCGGCTCCGCGCCTCCTCCAGCGCCTGCCAGAGCTCGGCATTCTTCACCGGCTTCTTGTCGGCGGTCTTCCAGCCGTTCTTGCGCCAGCCGAAGATCCACTTGGAGATGCCGTCCATCACGTATTTGCTGTCGGTGTGGAGGTCGACCTCACAGGCCGACTTGAGCGCGTTCAGCGCACTGATCGCCGCCATCAGCTCCATGCGGTTGTTGGTCGTCTCCGCCTCGCCGCCGTTCAGTTCCTTCTCGACGCCGTTGTAGCGCAGGACCGCGCCCCAGCCGCCGGGGCCGGGATTGCCGGAGCAGGCGCCGTCGGTGAATATCTCGACATGCTTCATGCGATTGCGAGCCCGTATTCGGCGGCAGACACCACCTGGCGATGGAAGCGCAGCTTCCGCAGATATTCGATCGGGTCCTTCTTGACGACGAGCGCGCCTTCGGGCGTCGTCAGCCAGTCGTAGAGGCGCGTCAGGAAGAAGCGCAGCGCCGAGCCGCGCGCGAGCACCGGCAGGGCGGCGATTTCCGCCGCGCTCAGCGGACGCACCGCATTGTAGCCGTCGAGCAGCGCCATGCCCTTGGTGATGTTGTAGGAGCCGTCCTTCTCGAAGCACCATGCGTTCAGGCAGATCGACACGTCATAAGCGAGCATGTCGTTGCAGGCGAAGTAGAAGTCGATGAGGCCGGAAAGCTGGTCGCCGAGGAAGAAGACATTGTCCGGGAAGAGGTCGGCATGGATGACCCCCTCCGGCAGCTCCTTCGGCCAATGGCCTTCGAGGAACGCGAGTTCGCCGCCGATCTCCGCTTCGAGCCCGCTCAGCACCTCGTCGGCCCGACCAGCGGATTTCGACCACAGCGCCTTCCAGCCGTCGAGGGAGAGCGCATTCGGCCGGCGAAGCGCGAAGCCTTCCGACGCGATATGCATCTCGGCGAGCGCCTTGCCGACCTCGCGGCAATGGGCGGGCTCGGGCTTTCTCAGCCACATGCCTTCGAGGAAGGTGATGAGGGCCGCCGGACGGCCGGACAATTCGCCGAGCAGCGCGCCGTCATGGCGCGGCAGCGGCAGCGGGCAATTGACGCCACGCGAGGAGAGATGGTGCATCAGGCCGAGGAAGAACGGCAGATCGGATTTCTCCACCCGCTTTTCGTAGAGCGTCAGGATCAGCGAGCCGGCGGTTGTGTGCAGCAGGAAGTTGGAATTTTCCACGCCCTCGGCGATGCCCTTGTAGGACATAAGTTCGCCGGCGTCGTACTGCCGCAGGAAGGCCTTGAGATCGACCTCGTTGATGTCGGTATAGACTGCCATGATCCGTCGTCGGTTTGTCGGTGCTTCGTGAAGGCATACAGCGGGCGGATGGCGAGCACCAGCCCTGCGGCGGGTCGGGGCACAGGAATTGAAGGCGCTGGTATCGCAGCTGGAAAAATGCGCAGGCACGACAAAATCGTGTTCATGAACTTCCATTGAAAACGTTGATACAATTTCCGCCATTCATACGAAAATCCAGCACTTCTCAGGGGTTCAGGAAAGAAGAAGCGTGATAGAAATTCGGAAAAGCCCTTGTATTTTTTCAGGAAAGCCATATCTTAGCGCTATCGCACCTTGCTAGCGACTTTTGTACAGGGCTTCTCTGCCCTTTCAGATTTCCCTTCATCGTCGATTTATCAGATCGGCCATCCGGCCGGGCCCACATGCGATTGAAAGGAATTGTCATGAATACAGGTACAGTAAAGTGGTTCAACAGCACTAAGGGCTTTGGATTCATTCAGCCGGACAACGGCTCCCAGGACGTTTTCGTCCATGTTTCCGCTGTCGAACGCGCCGGTCTGCGCGGCCTCACCGAAGGCCAGAAGATCAGCTACGACATCGTGCAGGACAAGCGGTCCGGCAAGAGCTCTGCAGACAATCTGCAGGCTGCCTGAGGATTTCTCATTGTCCGCGTGACCACGGATGTACTGGCACGCCGGGGCAATGAAGTGGAAGGTCGGGATCAAACCCGGCCTTTTGTTTTTTCGACCGACGAAGGAAGCTTGATGGGCAAACATGCTTATCGCGCCGGCGACACCGTCGTCTTGAAGCGGGGCGTTTTCCGCAAGGATGAACGTTACCGAAGCTGCAGCATCAGCGCCGTCCTTCCGGAGGCGCAGGGGCTCGCCCAGTATCGCGTTCAGTTCAGCGACGAATGCTTCGCCCGGCACATCACGGAGGCCGACGTCGACAGAACGGAAACGCCGGCTTGTCCGCAGGGCACCGCGCCTTCCGCGTCCTCCGCCGTTGAGGGCAGATGGATCAACCCGGGTTCGATCAGGACCAGAAAATAACAGCCGCATGCGGCGTAAGGAGATGTTTTGCAGGTACTCGTCAGGGACAACAATGTCGAACAGGCACTTCGGGTGCTGAAGAAGAAGATGCAGCGGGAAGGCCTCTTCCGGGAGATGCGCGCCCGTAGCGCTTATGAAAAGCCGTCGGAGAAGCGCGCAAGGGAAAAGGCTGACGCCATTCGCAGAGTTCGCAAGCTTGCCCGGAAGAAAGCGCAGCGCGAAGGCCTGCTGCCTGCTCCGAAGAAGAAGGTCGTGCGAGCGCGCTAAGCGCTCGAACGTCGCTGGGCGGCCGCACGCGGCCGCAATTTGCCCTCCAGCCAGGGAGTAAGACATGGTTGCGACCAAGGACGCATTCTTCAAGCCCAAGAAAATGTCCGCGCAGGAGAAGGCGGAACAGACCGACGCGACCGCGCGCGACATTCTCGCCGCGGAAGCCCAGGCGCGCGAAAAGAAGACCGAGACGCTGCGCGCGTTGCGGATGGCACAGCCCGTGCAGATCCAGCCGGCGAAAACTCAGACGAGCAAGACGCGCAAGGCCACCCCTCACCACTCCTGAGGATTGCGGGAGACCGGCATTGCCGAGCGGGCCTGCTCCCCTTTGCGAAACGGGAGCCGGTGCACGGGCACATCACGCCGGCACCGGACGGCGGCGACCATCCTCAGACAGCCAGAAATCCGCGGAGTTCGTCCGCCAGCGATCGCAGGAAACCCTCGCGATCGGCATGCGTGTCGGTGACATGCGGCGGCAGCTTGTTCATGAAGGTGAAGTGTCCGGCACCTTCGACCACGCGAATATCGACCGGGATCGCACCATCGATCGCTTCCCTCAGAAACGTGGCCTGTGCCGGCGGCGTGATCGTATCCCTGTCACCCACCCAGACCTGAACAGGCACCTTCAAGGACGCCAGCGAACCGGGCCGCCTGAAGAAATCGGTCGGCGGTGCCAGCAGCGCCAGCCGGTCGATCGAACACCCAGGCACGGCCCTCACCCGCTCTCCCGCCAGCGTATCGGCTTCGGCTCCGGCAAGCAGCAGCAGCGCCACCGTTCCGATCGAGTGCCCCAAGCCTGCGACCGGCAGTCCGGGCGGGCAATGTCGAGCTGCAGCCAGCGAAAGCCTTCGCATCCGCTCCGACAGCTCGGCCCGGGTCGGAACGTTGGATGCCAGCATGTCGAAATGAGGCGCGATGACCAGCATCCCCTCGTCGGCAAGGGTCTGCAGAAGTCCCGAATGCCGCAGGGGGTTTCCACCGCGGCCCGCGGCGAAAAGAACGCATCGGCTCGCCGACGCCGGCTGCAACACCGTTACATCGAAAGCGTTGTCTCCCTCTTTCGGCAAGGGCATCTCAGCCGTTCACCCAGGCCATGTCGTCGTGGGTGAGTTCGATCGACCGCAGTTCGCGGTTGACGAGGAAGTGCTCGTTCTCGACCGAGAATTCGGCGAGTTCCACCGTCGTGTCGTAGCGTTCCTTGAAGGCCTCGATGATCTCGTTGACGATCACCTCCGGCGCCGAGGCACCGGCCGAAAGCCCAAGCGTACCGATCGTCCCGATCGCATCCCAATCGATTTCCGAGGCGCGCTGCACGAGCAGCGACTGCCTCGCGCCCGCCTTCAGCGCCACCTCGACGAGACGCTTCGAATTGGACGAGTTCGGCGCGCCAACGATCAGGAAGAGATCGCAGCCGGGCGCCGCCTGCTTGACCGCCTCCTGGCGGTTCGTCGTGGCGTAGCAGATCGAATCCGCGGCCGGGTCGGCAAGGTTGGGGAAGCGCTCCTTGAGCTTGGCGATCACGCCTTCGGTGTCGTCGACCGAGAGCGTCGTCTGGGTGACGTAGCCGAGATTGTCGGGATCTACCGGCTCGTAGGCGGCGGCGTCCTCGACCGTCTCGATCAGAGAGACGCTGCCCTCCGGCAACTGCCCCATGGTGCCGATCACCTCCGGATGGCCGGCATGGCCGATCAGGACGACGTGGCGGCCGAGCCGCTGGTGGCGCATCGCCTGCTTGTGGACCTTCGAGACCAGCGGACAGGTGGCGTCGAGATAGAAGAGGTTGCGCGCCTTGGCATCTGCCGGCACCGATTTCGGCACGCCGTGGGCGGAGAAGACGACCGGCTGGGCGCGATGCTCCTCGGGGATCTCGTCGAGTTCCTCGACAAAGATGGCGCCCTTGGCCTCCAGCCCCTCGACCACGTAGCGGTTGTGGACGATCTCGTGGCGCACATAGACCGGGGCGCCATACCCTTTCAGCGCAAGCACGACGATCTGGATGGCGCGGTCGACCCCGGCGCAGAAGCCGCGCGGCCCGCAGAGCCTTATCGTCAGTTTCGGTCGGGTCGGGGTCGTGTTCGTCATCAGCCAGCCAAGAGAACCAGGATCAGGGCGAGGACGGCCGGCAGCGCCTGGATGTAGAGAATGCGCCGCGACGCCGTCGCGCTTCCATATAGGCCAGCAACGAAGACGCAGCCAAGGAAAAAGAGCTTGAGCTGGAAGGCGAATTCCGGAACCGGCTGGACGAGCGCCCATCCGAGCCCGAGCGCGAGGAAGCCGTTGTAGAGCCCCTGGTTGGCGGCGAGCACCTTGGTCGCCTCCGCCTGCTGCGGCTTCATGCCGAAGGCCTTGAGGCCGGTCGGCTTCGTCCAGAGAAACATCTCCAGCACCAGAATCCAGAGATGTTCGAGCGCAACCAGCGCGGTGAGCAGATCAGCGAGCAGTTTCATCGGTTCCCCCTCCAGCCAATATGGCTTCGTTTTCTATCATGCGATGTCGGCGGGAGGAAAACACCCGCCCTTACCGCGGTTATTCCGGCTTCCTGCCGCGCAGGAAGGCGGTGATCGAGATCACCAGCAGCACGACGGCGAGGCCGTACCAGGTGATCGCATACTGCAGGTGGTCGTTCGGCAGATCGATCTGCGTCACCCCGCCCTTGGGCCAGCCGCCGGCGACGGGCGTCGCATCCGCATCGACGAAGAACTGGACGACGTTCTGTTCGGCGAGCCCGGCGCTGGCGGCCATGGCAGAAAGATCCTTCCAATAGAAGATGTCGCCGGCGACGTCGTTCTCGGGCACCACCCAGGACGGTTTGCCGGCAAGGCGCGCCCGGGCGAGCCCGGTCACCGTCTGGCGGCCTTCCGGCAGGCCTTCGCGGCGGCTTGCCGGGTCCTTCATCTCGTAGGGAATGAACCCGCGATTGACGAAGAGGAAGCGGCCGTCGTCGAGTTCGAAGGGGGTGTAGACGTAGTAGCCGGTGCGCCCGCCGAACGTCGCGAAGAAATGGCGCTCCCTGTCGTTCAGGAAGCGGCCTTCGACGCGGACCGGGCGGTACTCGAAGTCCGCGCCGCGCGCAGCCAGTGCCTCGATCTCGGACAACGGCGCCGGCGGTTGTGTACGACGCGCCTCTATGTCGGCGATCAGCGCCTCCTTCCAGTGGAGGCGCCGGACCTGCCAGGTGCCGAGCGAGACGAGCACGGAGAGCGCGACGACCAGCAGGACGAGGCTGACGACGAACTTGGTGCGGCCCGCCGTGGTTCTCTCAGCCACGGTCGATCGTTCCCTGCGAGGCGTTGTTCTTGTACTGGAGCGCCACCAGCAGCGCCTTGATGGTGCGCAGGAGCCAGAGCGAAAGCCCGATCGCCAGCGGCCCCCAGAGGAGCGCGTGCAGCCAGGCTGGCGGCTGGTAGTTGATCTCCGTCCAGACGGCGAGCCCGACGACGATGAAATCGGCGATCAGGATGACGAAGACGGCCGGACCGTCGCCGGCGTCGATGAAGGTATAATCGAGGCCGCAATTCGTGCAGCGCGGCTTGATCTTGCTCAGCCCGTCGAAGAGCTTGCCCTGCCCACAGCGGGGGCAGCAGGCACCGAGCGCCGCCTTCACCGGATCGACCGGCGGATACATCGCATTGTCGTCGCTCATGGCGGTCCCTCTGCTGCTGATATTACGCTTCTCTTAGAGGATGCCCGCAACGGGGGCAAATCCTCCTCGGCGGCTTCGGGTCCCGCCGGTGCCCCTCAACGAAAAAGGCGGCAGTCGTGCCGCCGCCTTTTCCGGTAAGCGAAAGATCGTCCGGCGGTCAGCCGTGGGCGAGCGGTGCGCCCCAGCCACCCCAGATGTAGACCGAGAAGAACAGGAAGAGCCAGACCACGTCGACGAAGTGCCAGTACCAGGCGGCAGCCTCGAAGCCGAAATGCTGCTTCGGGGTGAAATCGCCCTTCAGCGCGCGCAGCAGGCAGACGATCAGGAAGATCGTGCCGACGAGCACGTGGAAGCCGTGGAAGCCCGTCGCCATGAAGAAGGTCGAGCCGTAGATCGAGTCCTTGAAGGTGAACGGAGCGTGGGCGTACTCGTAGCCCTGCACGAAGGAGAAGAACGCGCCGAGCAGGACGGTCAGCGTCAGGCCGGCGACGAGGCCGCGGCGGTCGCCGTGCAGGAGCGCGTGGTGTGCCCAGGTGACGGTGGTGCCGGAGAGCAGCAGGATGATGGTGTTGTAGAGCGGCAGGTGCCAGGGATCGAGAACCTCGATACCCTTCGGCGGCCACTGGCCACCGGTGAACTCGACACGGGCGGCCTGGATCGCCTCGCCGGAGAAGAGGCTCGCATCGAAGAAGGCCCAGAACCAGGCGACGAAGAACATCACTTCGGAAGCGATGAACATGATCATGCCGTAGCGCAGATGCAGCGACACCACGCGGGTATGATGGCCCTCATGAGCCTCCTTGATGGTGTCCGACCACCAGCCGACCATGGTGTAGAGGATGATCGCCAGGCCGATATAGAACAGCCACGGATGAGCAAGCTCGAGGCCGAACAGCTCGAACGAGCCGCCCGAGAGATAGCGCATGTAGCCGACGCCACCGAAGGTCAGCAGGAACGCCCCGATCGAGGCCAGGAGCGGCCACGGGCTCGGATCGATGATGTGGTAGTCGTGATTCTTCTGATGCGCTTGGGCCATGTCAGCAATCCCCGAATGTCAATCTTTCCTGAGGTCCGGCAGTGCCGGACCCCTCCTCTCACAATTTCTGGTTCCCGTCCGACTTTCCGGCAGGCAGAACCGCCACCGGCTTTGCCTCCTCCTGCGGATAGAAGGTGTAGGACAGGGTGATCGTTCCGATATCCTTCGTCTCCACCGTGTTCACGATCTCCGGATCGATGAAGAAGACGACGGGCATGTCCTTCGTTTCCCCGGGCTTCAGCTCGATGTCGGTGAAGCAGAAGCACTCGATCTTGTTGAAGTAGGCTGCGGCCTCCATCGGCGTCACGTTGAAGACGGCCTGCCCCTTCTTCGACTCGGACGAATGACTGGTGGCGGTGAAATGGACCTTCACCGTTTCGCCGATCTTCGGCGCCACCTCGCGTTCGACCGGCTTGAAATTCCACATCAGCCCCGGCGCGACATTGGCGTCGAAGGTGACGCGCATCGTCCGATCGAGAATGACGCTCGAAACCTGTTCGACGCGCTGCGTCGTTCCGTTGTAGCCGGTCACCTGGCAGAACATGCGGTAGAGCGGCACGGCGGCGAAGCTCATGCCGACCATGCCGCCGACGAAGGCGACACAGGCGACGAAGATCGCGGCATTGCTGCGCCCCTTGCCGGCCGGAATTTTCGTGCTCTCTGCCAAGGTCCGACCTCCGTCCTTCACTGGGCCACGCCGCTGATCTTCACCAGCGTCACGATGTAGAACAGCACCACCAGCGCAGCGAGAACGATGCCGAGCGCAATGTTGCGGCCGCGGCGGGATTTCTTCTGGCTGTCGTTGAGCTTGACGGTTTCCATCAGTTTGCCCCTCCGAGAAGGGTCGCGAATGTCACGACGTAATGGTCGACGAGGAGCGCCAGGAAGATCGCGAAGAGATAGACGAGCGAGAAGCCGAACAGCTTCTTGGCCGCCACCATCTTTTCGTCGCCTTCCGGCATGCGCCAGACGCCGATCGAATAATAGACGAAGCCCAGACCCAGAACGGCCGCGAAGGCGCCGTAGAAGGGCGAGGACAGTCCGGTGAGGGCCGGCGCGACGCCGGCTGCCGCGGTCAGCACCGCGTAAAGCGCGATCTGCCGCTTGGTGGCCGGGATGCCGGCGACGTTCGGCAGCATCGGCACGCCGACGGCGCCGTAATCACGCATCTTGAAGAGCGCGAGCGCCCAGAAGTGGGCCGGCGTCCAAAGGAAGATCACCAGGAAGAGCAGAATGCTGTCGAGCGAGACGCCCCCCGTCACGCAGGCCCAGCCGACCATGGGCGGGAAGGCGCCGGCCGCACCGCCGATGACGATGTTCTGCGGGGTCGAGCGCTTCAGCCACATCGTGTAGACGACGGCGTAGAAGAAGATGGTGAAGGCGAGCAGGCCGGCGGCGAACCAGTTGACCGCAAGCCCGAGGATCGCGACCGAGAAGACCGAGAGCGTGAGGCCGAAAGCGAGCGCCTCGGTGGGAAGGATGCGGCCGGCCGGGATCGGACGGCGGGCGGTGCGGCTCATGACCGCGTCGATATCGGCGTCGTACCACATGTTGAGCGCGCCCGAGGCTCCTGCCCCGACGGCGATACAGAGAATGGCGATGGCGCCGAGCACGGGATGGATGTGTCCCGGCGCGAGCACGAGACCGGCAAAGGCGGTGAAGACGACGAGCGACATGACCCGCGGCTTCAAGAGCGCGAAGTAGTCGCGTGCACCGGCTTCGGACAGGCGCAGTTCGCCCTCCATGCCCAGCGCTTCGCAGTTGTCGACAACCGTCATTGTTTCCGTCCCAATATTCTTGTTTTTTTGGCCGCCGCGCCCCCTTTCCGGAGCGCGGCGACCGCTTTCGTTTCAGCGAGCGCCGCTTACTTGATGCGCGGCAGCTGCTCCCACTGGTGGTACGGCGGCGGAGAGCTCAGCTGCCATTCCAGCGTGGTCGCACCGACGCCCCACGGGTTGTCGCCGGCGACGCGCTTCTTCGCAAAAGCCTCAAAGACGCAGAAGAGGAAGATCAGCACGCCGAAGGCGGAGATGTAGGAACCGATCGAGGAAACGTAGTTCCAGCCGGCGAACGCATCCGGATAGTCGATGTAGCGGCGCGGCATCCCGGCGAGGCCGAGGAAGTGCTGCGGGAAGAACACCATGTTCACGCCGACGAACATGACCCAGAAATGGATGTTGCCGAGCGTTTCCGAGTACATGTAGCCGGTCATCTTCGGGAACCAGTAGTACCAGGCGGCGAAGATGGCGAAGACGGCGCCGAGCGACAGCACGTAGTGGAAGTGAGCCACCACGTAGTAGGTGTCGTGCAGCGAGCGGTCGAGGCCGGCGTTGGCGAGCTGCACCCCGGTCACACCACCGACGGTGAACAGGAAGATGAAACCGATCGCCCAGATCATCGGCGTGCGGAACGACAGCGAGCCACCCCACATCGTCGCGATCCAGGAGAAGATCTTGATGCCGGTCGGCACCGCGATCACCATGGTGGCGAACACGAAGTAGCGCTGTGCACCGAGCGACAGACCGACCGTGTACATGTGGTGCGCCCACACGACGAAGCCGACGGCGCCGATGGCGACCATGGCATAGGCCATACCGAGGTAGCCGAAGACGGGCTTGCGCGAGAAGGTCGAGATGATGTGGCTGATGATGCCGAAACCGGGCAGGATCAGGATGTACACTTCCGGGTGACCGAAGAACCAGAACAGGTGCTGGAAGAGGATCGGGTCACCACCGCCTTCCGGCGTGAAGAAGGTCGTGCCGAAGTTGCGGTCGGTCAAGAGCATGGTGATGCCGCCGGCGAGAACCGGAAGCGACAGCAGGAGCAGGAAGGCGGTCACGAGCACGGACCAGGCGAAGAGCGGCATCTTGTGCAGCGTCATGCCCGGAGCGCGCATGTTGAGGATGGTGGTGATGAAGTTGATCGCACCGAGGATCGACGACGCACCGGAAACGTGCAGCGCGAAGATCGCAAGGTCGACCGCCGGGCCCGGCTGGCCGGACGTCGCAAGCGGTGGATACATCGTCCAGCCGCCGCCGACGCCGAAGCCGCCTGCCGGACCTTCGACGAACATCGACAGGATGAGCAGGAGGAAGGCCGGAACGAGCAGCCAGAAGGAGATGTTGTTGAGGCGCGGGAATGCCATGTCCGGAGCGCCGATCATGATCGGGATCATCCAGTTGGCGAAGCCGCCGATCAGTGCCGGCATGACCATGAAGAAGATCATGACCAGGGCGTGCGCGGTGGTGAACACGTTGAACATGTGCTTGCCGCCGTCGATCGCGGCGTCACCTTCGTAGCCGTAGACGATCGATGCCAGGCCGTGGAAGATCTGGATACCGGGCTCCTGCAGCTCGGCGCGCATGGCGACCGAAAGCGCCGCACCGATGATGCCGGCGATGATCGCGAAGATCAGGTAGAGGGTGCCGATGTCCTTGTGGTTGGTCGAGAACAGCCAGCGGGCGGCGAAGCCCGGCTTGTGGTCGTGATGGTCATGATGCGCGCCCTGACCGTGAGCGTGCTCTTCGTGGGCAACAGGTCCAGCCATTGTCCGCACTCCCCTTCCTTATTTCGAAACGTTTTCGGCAAGCTGCACGGACTTGTCCGCACCGTCGACCGCAGCCATCAGCGCCTTGTTGGCGTCCTCCACGCTGGTGGTCGCGGCGTCGAGCCAGGCGGCATACTTGTCTTCGGCGACCACGCGGATGGCGATCGGCATGAAGGCGTGATCCTTGCCGCAGAGCTCGGAACACTGGCCATAGAACAGGCCTTCGCGGTCGGCCTTGAACCAGGTCTCATTGAGACGGCCCGGAACGGCGTCGATCTTGATGCCGAAGGACGGCATGGCGAAGGCGTGGATGACGTCGGTCGGGGCGGCGGTCACCAGAAGGCGGACCGTCTTGCCGACCGGAACGACCATTTCGTTGTCGACGGCGAGAAGGCGCGGATAGAGCGCCTTGTCTTCCTTGCCGACGGCAGCGCGTTCTTCATCGCTCTTCAGCATGTAGGAATCGAAGGCGACCTGCTTGTCGCCCTGGTATTCGTAGTTCCATTGCCACTGGGTCGCGGTCGCCTTGATCGTGACGTCCGGATTCTCCGGCTGCACGAGCTGCGCGGAAAGCAGGTTGAACGAGGGAATCGCGAAGAAGAGAAGCACGAGGACCGGTCCCAGGGTCCAGATGATTTCGATCATCGTGTTGTGGCTGGTCTTCGACGGCACCGGATTTGCGCCGGAGCGGAAACGCAGAACCACGGCGATCAGCAGGAAGAGCACAAGAAGCGTGATCGGAACGATGAACCAGAGCGTATAGTGCTCGAACCACCGGATCTGCTCCATGATCGGCGTCGCCGCCGGCTGGAGATCGGTTTGCCAGGGTGCAGGCTGGTCGGCAAAGCCGGCGGAAGCAAAAAGCAGACAGGTCGTGGCGACCAGCGCTGCGCAAGCTCTCTTAATCACGGTGTCTCTCCCTCAAGCGTTTGATCCACATCAAATGGAAACGCAAAATCCATGCTATGGGTTTCTGTTTAAAATCACAGTTTGTGCCCGACCGCAATACGCCTAACCGAATGGCCTTGCGGCATTTTTGCGCTACGTCAATTTGTCGCAGAGACATCTGCGGGAGAGGCTTGACGACGCCGGCGAAACCCGTTTTTCGACCGCATGGACGTCTTCCTGGTCCCAAATATGCCGCACTCGGGGGAAAAGACGTTCCGGGGCTTTTCAATACTGCGCCCGACGACAAGAATGGCGGCGATGATTCGAATTCCAGAGGTATCCATGGGTGTTCCAGCACTTCTCAGGTCGGGCGTGCTTGCGCTGGCCGTTGCCGCAGCAGCCGGAACGGGGTTTGCGCAGACGCCGCAACAGCCCGGCACCGTGCGCTCCAATCACGGCGCCTGGTCGATCATCTGCGATACGCCAGCGGGTGCATCCGTCGAACAGTGCGCCCTGATGCAGAATGTCGTCGCCGACGACCGGCCGGAAGTCGGGCTCTCGGTGGTGATCCTGAAGACGGCCGACCGCAAGGCGAAGGTGCTGCGCATCCTCGCGCCCCTCGGCGTGCTGCTGAAGGACGGCATGGAGCTCTTCGTCGACGGCAACAATATCGGCCGGGCCTACTTCACCCGCTGCTTCGCCGAGGGCTGCTATGTCGAGGTCGAGATCGACGACGAGCTCATGAAAATCCTCAGGGCCGGCAAGAGCGCCGTCTTCGCGCTTCGGGAATCGGCCGACCAGGACCGTGTGGGCATTCCGATCGAGCTCACCGGCTTTGCCGAAGGCTATGACGCCCTGCCCTGAGCGCGGCCGGCGACCAATGACCCGACGGCGCCCTGTCCGTCCCGCCTTTCGGGCGGACGGGCTTGCCTCCACTCCCTGCCGGACCTACATCGGGTTCGAAGGAGCGCGTCCGCCGCCCGCGCCCAAGGAGCACTGATGGATACCGATCTTCTCAACCTTTTCGACTGTGACGAGACGAAGCTGCGCTCGGTGCTGGCCGAGACCCTCTCCGGCGCCGACGACGGCGAGCTGTTCGTCGAACACGCACAGGCCGAATCACTGACCTTCGACAACGGCCGCCTGAAGGGCGGCAGTTTCAACACCGACCAGGGCTTCGGGCTGCGCGCCGTCGCCGGCGAGGCCGTCGGCTACGCGCACGCGGGCGAGCTTTCGCTTTCGGCGCTGTCGCGTGCGGCCGAGGCGGTCTCCGCCGTCACCCGCGGCCATGGCGGCAGCTATGCCGCGGCACCCCAGCGCACCAACCGCAAGCTCTACGGCGAGGAAAACCCGATCGGCTCGCCGACCTTCGAGGAGAAGGTGAAGCTTCTCTCCGAGGTCGACGCCTATCTGCGCGGCAAGACCGAGAAGGTCCGCCAGGTCACCGCATCGATCGCCGCCAGCTGGCAGGTGGTCGAGATCCTGCGCGCCGACGGCCACCGGGTGCGCGACATCCGCCCGATGACGCGGCTCAACATCTCCGTCGTCGCCGGCGAGGGAGACCGCCAGGAAACCGGCTCCTTCGGCATCGGCGGACGGATCGGCTTCGGCGACTTCCTGACCGAGGAGAGCTGGAAGAACGGCGCCGACGAGGCGCTGCGCCAAGCGCTCGTCAACCTCGAAGCGATCGATGCGCCGGCCGGCACCATGGACGTCGTGCTCGGCAACGGCTGGCCGGGCGTGATGCTGCACGAGGCCGTCGGCCACGGGCTCGAAGGCGACTTCAACCGAAAGAAGACCTCCGCCTTCGCCGGGCTGATGGGCGAGATGGTCGCCGCCCCCGGCGTCACGATCGTCGACGACGGCACGATCGACCTTCGCCGCGGCTCGATCACCGTCGACGACGAGGGCACGCCGTCCGGGTACAATGTGCTGATCGAGAACGGCCGGCTCGTCGGCTACATGCAGGACCGGCAGAACGCCCGGCTGATGGGCATGACGCCGACTGGCAACGGCCGACGGCAGGGCTATGCCCACCAGCCGATGCCGCGCATGACCAACACCTACATGCTGGGCGGCGACAAGACCCCGGAAGAGATCATCGCCTCGGTGAAGCGCGGCATCTACGCCGTCTCCTTCGGCGGCGGCCAGGTGGACATCACGTCGGGCAAGTTCGTCTTCGGCTGCACCGAAGCCTACATGATCGAGGACGGCAAGATCGGCGCGCCGGTCAAGGGCGCGATGCTGATCGGCAACGGCCCGGAGGCGATGAAGCGCATCTCCATTGTCGGCAACGACATGAAGCTCGACACCGGCATCGGCAATTGCGGCAAGGGCGGCCAGTGGGTGCCGGTCGGCGTCGGCCAGCCGCATCTGAGGATGGACCAGGTGACCGTCGGCGGCACGCGGACGTAACAACAAGACCGCACAACAAGACAGAATAAAGAGACCGAAGGAAACCGAGACAAGATGCTGCCCCGCCTGCCCCGCGCCGTCGTCTTCGACATGGACGGCCTGATCCTCGACAGCGAAATCCTCTACCGGAAGTCGGTGATCTCGGCGGCGACGGAAGAGGGTCTGCCGATCGGCCCCTCGATCTATGAGGCGATGATGGGGCAACCCTGGCCCGGCATCGCACAGCTTATGACCGACCATTACGGCGAAGGCTTCGACCCGGATGCCTTCCGCACCATCTGGATCGACCATTTCGATCGGCTGATCGCGACCGAACTCAAGCTTAAGGCCGGCGTGACGGCACTTCTCGACACGCTCGACCGGCACGGCATTCCGCGGGCGATCTGCACGTCCTCGGCCCACCACCAGGTGCGCCACCATCTCGAAGGCTTCGGCCTCCTGCCGCGGTTCGACCACGTCATCGCCCAGGGCGACTACGCCCGCGGCAAGCCGGCGCCCGACCCGTATCTCGCCGCGGCGGAAAGGCTGGGCGTCGCGCCGGCGGATTGCCTTGCGCTCGAGGATTCCCATAATGGCATCCGCTCGGCGGCGGCCGCCGGCATGATGGCTGTGATGGTGCCCGACCTGCTCGCCCCGACGGACGAGATCGTCGCGCTCTGTGCGCGTGTCGCCGGCAGTCTGGACGAGTGCTGCGCCTTCTTCAGCGAGCCGCTGGCGGCAGAGCGGGCGTAGGCTCTTCCGGAGCGAACCGCCATTTCCGCATGATCGCCGCCTGAAGGTCGAGACGGTGGTGATGAGCCAACAGCAGGACGTGCCCGAGCAGGTCTGCCGTCTCGTCGGCCAGACATCGCCGCAACTCAGGTTCGTCCAGTCCCTTTCGGCGGCTGCGGCCGCTCAGCCGGTTGGCCGCCTGCACGACCTCCCCGGCTTCCTCCATCAGCTTCATCAAGAACCAGTCGGCGTCCCGTTCGACGGCATGCGCTTCGGCGTAGGCTACCGATGCGGCTTCAAATCGCAGCGCAAGCTCCTGCAACATTGCGTTCTCCATCTGTTCATGGAGAACATGGCGCGATTCCGGCGGGCGGGCAATTCCCATCAGTGAAAGAAGGTGCAAGTCGACTGACTTCCCGCCGCCGGTCACCCGTTGACGGGCATCAGCACGCAGTCGTAGCGGTTTTCGACGAGCTTCTCGCAGGCGCGGCGCGCATCGACCTTGCTGTCGAAGCCGCCGAAGCGGGCGCGATAGAAGGTGTTGCCGTTGCGGGAGACGCGCTCAGTATAGGCGTTGCGGTTGACGAGCGGTTCACCGATCTTCGCCTTGGCATCGGCAAGTAGCCCCATGGCTGCCTCGGCGCTCGCCGCAGCGGCGATCTGGATCTGCCATTTCCCGCCGCCCCGCACCGGCAGTGCAGGCTTCGGCGTGGCGATGCTCTCGACGGCGGCGATCGCGCCGGAGGCGTTGCGGGTGTCGGCAAAGGCGGTGCCGTAACGGCTTTCGGGAAGCGGCGCTGCATCGCTGATCAGTTTCGCGACGGCATCACGATCCGGTGCGCCGGCGGGAACCGGCACTTCGTTGCCGAGGCGGGCGATCACCGCGCCGGGACCGTTGCTGGCGACCAGCGTGGAACCGCCGGAGGCCTTGCGGATATTGCCGTCGATGAGGCTTGCCATCAGCTTGTCGCGGCCGGCGGCGCTACGGCCGCCCATCACAACGCCGATCACTCGGCGGTCGCCATCCACAACTGCGCTGACGAGATTGTAGCCGGAGGCGTTGGTGTAGCCGGTCTTGATGCCGTCCATGCCCTTGTAACGGTACATGAGATTGTTGTGGCCGTTGATCGTGCGGCCGCGGAAGGCGAAGGAACGGGTGGAGAAAAGCTTGTATTCCCGGGGGAAGTCGCGCATCAGCGCCAGCCCGAGGGTCGACATGTCGCGCGCCGTGGTGATCTGGCGGTCGTCGGGAAGGCCGGACGCGTTGACGAAGACCGTGTTCGGCATGCCGAGCGAACGGGCCTTGCGGGTCATCATCTCGGCGAAGGCTGGCTCCGAGCCGCCGAGCTTCTCGGCCATGGCGGCGGCGGCATCATTGGCCGACTGGACGATCATGCCGAGCACGGCTTCCCTGACGGTGATCGTATCCCCCGCCTTGACGCGCAGCTTGGTCGGCGGGCGCGAGGAGGCGTATTTCGAGAACGGTACCGGGCTGTCCCAGGAGAGCTCACCCCGGCGGATCGCCTCGAAGGTCATGTAGATCGTCATCATCTTGGTCAGCGAGGCCGGATGATTGAAGTCGTCGCCATTTTCCGAGGCGAGGACCTTTCCGGTCCGCGCGTCCAGAAGGAACTGGGCGCCGCCGGCATTGGCAGAACTGGTGAAACAGCCGATCACTACGAAAAACGAGAGCGCGACCAGTAGCTTATTCATCATTCCTCCACGGGAGCGGATCAGAAACGCGAGAATGTCCGGGTGACGGGAATCGGCGGACCGATTCGAAGACGGGGGATGCCTAGACGAAGAATGCGGCGACAATCGAGCAATACAGCCATAATCTGATCGTTGAAGCTGGTCCGACGCTGGTGCCGGTCGGGAGGGCGGAACGGCGCACAGAAATCGCCGACCATGGTTAACGCAACCTTTCGCGACGACGTGGCGGCGGTGAAAGAATTCCCCCTTTACCTCAATCGCGGTTGAGGTCGTAGCGTCCGCAAATCAGCACCAAGGACCCGCAGAGGAAAGCAAAGACCGATGACCGTCCACGAACGAGAGATCACCGAAATGTCGCCCGCCGCACCCGAAGAGCGCGACGGGCGCTGGCTGGAACTGCTCGCGCCCCACTATCTCGTCGCCACCGCGATGCTCTGCCTCGGCGTGGCGCTCTACGCCTTCAACGGCTTTCTCGTCAGCACCGTGATGCCGACCACCGTCGCCGAACTCGGCGGCGAGGCGGTCATCTCCTGGTCGCTGACGCTCTTTCTCACCGCCTCGATCATCGCCGGCGCGAGCGCCGCGATGCTGAAGGAACGCTTCGGCGCCCGCTTCGTCCTCACCGCGGCCGCCCTCGTCTTCCTCGCCGGAACGCTGCTCGCGGCGACGGCGACCACGATGGGCACCGTCCTTCTCGGGCGCATCGGACAGGGGCTCGGCGAAGGCGTGGTCGCTGCGATCTGCTACGCGCTGATCCCCGAAATCTTCCCGCCGCGGCTGGTGCCGAAGGTATTCGGCGCGGAGGCTCTCATCTGGGCGCTCGCCGCCTTTGGCGGCCCGGTGTTCGCCGGCTATCTCACGGAAACGATCTCGTGGCGCGCCGCCTTCTTCGTCAACGTGCCGATCATCGCGGTCTTTGTTCTGATGGCGGTCACGATCGTGCCGAGGCGGCGGGGCGGAAAGGTGCAAGGCACGGGCTTTCCCGGGCTTCGGCTCGCCCTTCTCGCCACCGCGCTGGTGACGATCCTCGTCGCCGGCCTTTCCGATGCCTCGTCGCAAGCGGCAATCGCCCTCCTCATTGCAGGTCTCGCACTCGCCGGCTCGCTGCGGCTCGACCGCCGGGCGAAGGACGCGATCCTGCCGGCGGGCGCTTTCGCGCTCGGCTCGACGCTCGGGCTCGGGCTCTGGGCCGTCCTCCTGATGTCGCTCGCCCAGGCGACAAGCAGTGTCTATCTCGTCTTCAGCCTGCAGAACCTCTGGCACTTTCCGCCGACGACCGCCGGCGGCCTGAGTGCGCTGATGGCGATCTGCTGGAGCCTGACGGCGATCGGCGTCGCCAACCTCCGGACGGAGGGCAGCAAGCGCCGCATGATCTGGATCGGCCCGCTTCTTCTCGTCGCCGGGCTCGGCCTGCTGGTCGCATCGCTGCTGTCGGGCAAGATCGCCCTGCTCGTCGTCGCACAGGTGGCGATCGGCACCGCCTTCGGCGTGAGCTGGGGCTATCTCAGCCAGATGCTGATGGACACCGCCCCCGCGCACGAGCGCGACAAGACCTCGACGCTGCTGCCGACGCTGCAATCGGCCGGCTATGCACTCGGCGGCGCGCTTGCCGGGCTCGCGGCGAATGCTGCGGGGCTCGCGGCAGCGAGAAGCACCGAGGGCATGCGGGGGCCGCTCATCACGGCTTTCGTCCTCGCCTTTCTCTGGTCGCTGCCGGCTGCGCTCGTCTCGTGGCGCGCGGTCCGGCTGCTGCGGAGGTCCGCGGAAAATACGCGCTGAGGCCATCTGTCCTCCCGTCGTGCGACTCTGCTAGACAGAGCCTCCGCACGAGGGAGGACAACGGGCATGGAGCCCACGCAGATCACGCTCGCCGCCATCCCCGCCTATGTCGCGAGCCAGGACACAGGCACGTTCTTCTTCCTTCTCGCCTCGGCGCTCGTCGCCGGGCTGGCGCGCGGCTTTTCCGGCTTCGGCGGCGCGCTCATCTTCATTCCGCTGGCAAGCTCGGTGGTGGAACCGCGGCTCGCCGTGGCGATCCTTTTCATCATCGATCTGGTGATGACGCTGCCGATGATCCCGGGCGCGGCGCGTCAGGCCGACAAGCGGGAGGCCGGCACCATGCTCGTCGGGGCGCTCGCCGGCGTGCCGCTCGGCACGATGATCCTCGCCCGCGCCGATCCGCTCACCGTCCGCTGGGCGATCATCATCGTGGTCATTTCGCTGCTCGCCCTGCTGGTCTCCGGCTGGCGCTATCACGGCAAGCCGAAGGCGCCGCTCACCATCGGCGTCGGTGCTGTCGCGGGCGTCTTCGGCGGGGCGGCGCAGGTGAGCGGACCGCCGGTCGTCGCCTACTGGCTCGGCGGCGCGCTGCCGGCGACCACGGTGCGCGCCAATCTCGTTTTCTATTTCGCGATGAGTTCGCTGATCACCGGCGTCAACTACACGTTCGCCGGCTTCTTCGACCTGCCGGCATTTGCCTTGTCGCTGGTCACGGGGCCGGTCTTCGGCGTCGGCGTCCTTTCCGGGTCGCGGCTTTTCGGCAAGACCGACGACCAGGTGTTCCGACGCATCTGTTATGGACTCATCGCTGCCGCCGCGATCATCGGCTTGCCGCTGCTCGACGGCCTGCTGCGCTGAGGGCGGGATGCAATTCCCCGTAGATTTCGGGGTGTCGCGGCAACTCTCGCTTAACGCCCTTCGGCTACGGTCGCCTGACACTGCGCGAAGCGGCACCACGACTGCCTCGCCGGCAGGCGTGAAGGACGGAAGAACCATGCTGAAGGAGCTGGCCAGACGCGGCATCATCACCGCCGGGCTCGAAGCATCGCACCTCTTGCGACGTGCGGGGGCGATGGCGTCCGCCCGCGGGCTCGGCGCGATCTTCACGCTGCACCACGTCCGGCCCTTCGTCCCGACCCTGACCGACATCAACGAGCATCTCGAAATCACGCCGGAATTTCTCGGCGCGGCGATCCGGCAGCTGAAGGCCGACGGCTACCGGTTCGTGGCTCTCGAAGACGTCCCTGCCCTTCTGCGCTCGCCGGAACCGGGACGACCGCCCTTCGCCGCCTTCACGCTCGACGACGGCTACCGCAACAATCGCGACCACGCGCTGCCGGTCTTCGAACGGCACGGCGTTCCCTTCACCGTCTTCGTCTGTCGGGGATTTTCCGAACGCAGCCACACCATCTGGTGGGAAACGGCCGCGGCAGTCCTCTGTCGAGAGAAGGCGGTGGACCTCGGCCACAGCGAGCCGATCGTGCGTGATGTCAGCACCGGCGCCGACATGCGCGCGGCCTTCCGCGGCATGGCCGACGCCATCTGTGCCGAGGGCGAGGATGCGATGATCGCAAGGCTCGACCGCGCCGCAACCGCAATCGGCATCGACCCTCAGGCGATCGCCGGGGATCTCGTGATGTCGGGCGAAGAGCTCGCAGCCTTCGCGCGGCATCCGCTCGTCACCCTCGGCGCCCATACGGTCAGCCACCGCTCGCTCGGCTTCCTCGAACCGGTCACGGTCGCGGACGAGGTGCGCCGGTCCGCCGACTACGTGGAGGAGATCACCGGCCGGCGGCCGCTGGCCTTCGCCTATCCCTACGGCGACGGGCGCAGCGTCACGGACGAGAGCGTGCGCGCCGTCGAGGATGCCGGTTTCCGCCTCGCGGTGACGACATCCCCCGGCACGCTCGGCACGCAGTCTGCCGAGCGGCTCTTCCGGTTACCGCGGATTTCGCTGAACGGCTTCTATCAGAAGAGGCGCTACGTCTCCGCGCTCGCCTCCGGCATTCCCTTCCGCCTCAGGGGCTAGAGGTCCTCAGGGATACATCCTGACCTTGGTCCACGGCGAATCGACCGTCTCGCGGCGGAATTCGATGCGGTCGTGCAGGCGGAACTTGCGGTCGTGCCAGAACTCGATCGAGATCGGGCGAATGCGGAAGCCCGACCAGTGGGCCGGACGCGGCACGTCGCCGAGGGCATAGCGTGCGGTGTATTCGGCGACCGCCTTTTCGAGCGCGAACCGGCTCTCCAGCGGGCGTGACTGCTTCGAAGCCCAGGCGCCGATGCGGCTGCCGAGCGGACGGGAACGATAGTAGGCATCCGCCTCTTCGTCCGAGACGACCTCGACGTCGCCGCGCAGGCGCACCTGGCGACGCAGCGATTTCCAGTGAAAGCACATCGCCGCCTTCTTCTGGCCGAGGATTTCGCGTCCCTTCTGGCTCTCGAAGTTGGTGTAGAAGACGAAGCCGCGGGTATCGAATTCTTTCAACAGCACCATGCGGACGTTCGGAAGGCCGTTCTCGTCCACCGTCGCGAGCGCTACGGCGTTGGGATCGTTGATCTCGGAGGCCTCCGCGTCCTTTAGCCACGTCCCGAAAAGGGTGAAGGGCTCATTCTCTTCGGTAAAGTCACCGCTTGTTAACTTCGATTCAGACATATTAAATCGAATGCTCCTGAAGTTCATCACCAATGCCCAGGTTTCCAGCGCTGGACAGGACGCCCATTGAGAGACATAGCAAAGTCAGAGACAGGCACAAAGGGCACGATGCCAGGCTTCGGCAGGATTGTCGCCGTCACCCTTCTCGCACTTCCGCTGACCGGCTGCATGGCCGGAGGGCTCGGTCTCTTCGGGGATGACAAGGTCGATCGCTCGATCGCAACGGGCACCGTCGCCGGCAGCCATGTGAACGGCAGTTCCGACGAAATGACCGTGCAGAACGCCGTCTCTTCGGCAGATCTTTCCAAGCTCGGCTCCGGTCCTTTGCCCTGGGCGAACGCCTCGACCGGCAGCGCTGGCGTCGTCACCGCGATCCGCGAAGAGAAGCAGGGCGGCTTCGTCTGCCGCGACTTCTCAACGACGCGCCACTCCTACGAAGGCATCGCCTATTTCAACGGAAAGACCTGCGCGGTCGGGCCCGGCTGGCGGCTCATGAGCTTCGACCGACAGCTCTGAGGCGCTCGAAAACGCTTCGCACAGCCGAACTCGTCGCCAATCCGGCCGGCGGCCGATTCACGCCGGCCCTCGCTCCCCCGCGCCCCGTGTAACTTCTGATTAGCAACTTCTTGCGATGATCGGGCCGTCTGCGCGCACGACGGAGGTCGTCCGCGCCGAAGGTTTCAATGGCCGGCCCCTCCGGATGCGGAGCGTGCCACGCCAAGTCATCGGGGATCCGGATGCGCGACTTCTATTCAGTGCTCGGCGTGCGGCGGAATGCGGGAGCCGACGAGATAAAGACGGCATGGCGCAACAAGGCCAAATCCGTCCATCCCGACCACAATCAGGACGATCCCGAGGCGAGCCATCGCTTCGCCGAGATCGGCCGCGCCTACGAGATCCTCAAGGATCCCGAGAAGCGCACCCGTTACGACCGGCAACGCGAGAAGGCGGAGAACCGCATGCGCGAACAGACGATCCTGCAGCAGCGACAGGCCGCGCGCGAGGCGGCCGAGCGCGCGAAGGAAGCCAAGGAGAACGCCGAACGCATTCTCGCCGAACTGCAGCGGGCCGAGGCCGAAAAGGCGAAGGCCGAAAGACAATCCCAGTCCTCCCAGGCGCAGCCGCAGCCTCAGGCTCAGGCTCAGCCGCAATCGCAGGCGAAGGCAAAGCCCGCCGGCAAGGCCGGCGCCGAGAGCCCGGAAGACGTGGTCGCCCGCATCTTCGGCGACAGTCCGGAGGCGGCCGCTGTCGCCGAGAGCCTCCGGCGGGAAGACCAGGCTGCCAAGACCGAGGAAGAGAACGGCGGCGGACTCTCCGGCCCCGCTCCCCTCCGGCCGATCGAACTCATCAGCGCGCTGGTGCGTCGCCTGCGCGGCGTGCAGCCGCCGCCCGAGACGGCGCCCGACATCCTTGCCGACGCGCAGGTCGCAATCAGCGACCTCCTCAGCCGCTCCCCGGTGACGGTCACGCTCCCGGACGGGCGCGACCTCCGCGTCAACCTCGACGGCGGCCTGAAGGACGGAGACGTCGTCCGCCTGAAGGGCCAGGGCCTCAAGGTGCAGGGCATGCTGCGTGGCGACGTCGCCGTGACGATCCGGGTCCAGAAGACGGAGAAATTCCGCACCGAGGGCTACGACATCCATACCGTCCTGCCGATCACGCTCGAGGATGCCGTTCTCGGCTGCGAGGCGACCGTCGACACGCCGACCGGACCGGTTCAGCTCACCGTTCCGCCGTGGTCCGGCTCGGACCAGGTCATCCGCATCGACGATCTCGGTCTTGCGGACGCCGAGGGAAAACGCGGTGTGCTCGCCGTGGAGCTTCGCGTTCTGCTCTGGGAGAAGCCGGACGAAAAGGTCACCGACCTCATGCGGCTGATGCGCCACGGGCTGTTCTTGTGAAGTATTTGTGACATTCACACCCTTTGTTACGCAGCCTAACAGTAGATGATCCCGGTCAATCTTGAACCGTGATGCGGGCTATGCCATAGGCAGTTTCAATCGAAAGTCTCAGGGAAGCAAAACATGGTTCAAGGTTCCGGCCTCATGGCAGGCAAACGCGGCGTGATCATGGGCGTCGCAAACAACCGTTCCATCGCATGGGGTATCGCCAAGGCCTGCCGTGACGCGGGCGCGGACATCGCATTGACGTGGCAGGGCGACGCGCTGCGCAAGCGTGTCGAACCCCTCGCGCAGGAACTGGATGCCTTCATGGCCGGCGACTGCGACGTCACCAATCTCGAAAGCATCGACGCCGTCTTCAACAATCTCGAAAAGAAGTGGGGCAAGATCGACTTCGTCGTCCACGCGATCGCCTTCTCCGACAAGGATGAATTGACGGGCCGTTACATCGAGACGACGCGCGACAACTTCGCCCGCACGATGGATATCTCCGTCTATTCGTTCACGGCGGTCGCGGCACGTGCCGAGCGGATCATGAACGACGGCGGCTCGCTTCTGACGCTCACCTATTACGGCGCGGAAAAGGTCATGCCGCACTATAACGTCATGGGCGTCGCCAAGGCCGCGCTCGAGGCGAGCGTGCGCTACCTCGCCGTCGACATGGGCGGCCGCGGCATCCGCGTCAATGCGATCTCCGCCGGCCCGATCAAGACGCTCGCCGCGTCCGGCATCGGCGACTTCCGCTATATCCTGAAGTGGAACGAGTACAATTCGCCGCTGAAGCGCAACGTCTCGACGGACGAAGTCGGCAAGTCGGGCATGTACCTGCTCTCGGATCTCTCGACCGGCGTCAGCGGCGAAGTCCACCACGTCGACTGCGGGTATCACACCGTCGGGATGAAGGCGGTCGACGCCCCGGACATCTCCGTATCCAAGGAATAATCGCCCGCGTCTGGAGTGGTCTGCCGTGCTCATCTACATGATTCGCCACGGCCAGACCGACTGGAACGCGGAGGGAAGGTTGCAGGGGCAGCAGGACGTGCCCCTCAATGCCGTCGGCCGCAGCCAGGCGAGCCGCAACGGCGAGCGGCTCGCGGCCGAACTCGGCGACGCGGCTGAAAGCTACGACTACGTCGCCTCCCCGCTCGGGCGCACCCGCGAGACCATGGAGCGCGTGCGCGCCGCCATGGGCCTCGATCCCGCGACCTACCGAACCGAGACGCGGCTGATGGAACTCTCCTTCGGAGACTGGCAGGGCTTTACGCTCGCCGAACTGCGCCGGCAGGCTCCGGATCGGGTCGAAGCCCGCAGACGGGAGAAATGGGACTTCATCCCGCCCGGTGAGGCTGCCGAAAGCTATGAAATCCTCTCCTGGCGCGTCGGCGCATGGCTCACCTCCGTCGATCGCCCGACGGTCTGCGTCAGCCACGGCGGCGTTGTGCGCAGCGTCTTCCGACTCATCGGCAAGTGGTCGCGGGATGCCGCCTGCAACATGAACGTTCCCCAGGACCGTATCCTGAAGATCGACCGCGACGGCGGGACGGTCTCCTGGCTCTGAGCATCAGAATCAAGGGAAACAAAGGGCGCCTTGCGCGCCCGTCTCGGCCGGGCTTATTCGCCGACGACCTGGAGATCGTCGACGACGCGCTTGCCATCGACCTCGGTGAAGAACACGATTACCTTGACGCCGCTTTCCAGTCCCTCGAAGTTGAATTCCTGCGGCAGGAGATAGGTCTTTCCGTCGTCCAGCGTCATCGTGAGCTGGTCGGCATTGAGGGAATGGATCGTCGCTTCGACGTCATTGCTGCCCGCGAGCGCGCTCAGCGGGGACAAGAAGCTCGCGGTGCCGAGCAGGACTGCCATGACGAAACGCATCCGGAAAACCTTTGCCGCTCTTAGTGCATTCAAAATATTGAACAAAAGTAAGCCTCCCGAATGTGGCAGAAGTTGCCCGCAAAAATGACATTTCCGTGCGATTGTTGGCACGGGAACACGGCCACGATCAAGCACCCGTGAAAGCGACGGGTGGACGGGCAACAGTTTTCGGCAGTCGCCCTGCGCGCGGACGCTGTTCTTCCGCCCATTTCTGGACCTGAAATCCTAAATTAACCCGCGCACGCGTAGTATCCGTGCCGCTGCCCGCCATCCTCGACGGCACGGAGCCCAACGACTTCCGGACCCCCGAAGGATACCCGTGCTCTCGCGCCCCCGGCTTCGTCCTCAAACGCCGTGGCCACGACCGCAGGAAGAACGCGGGCTTTCGGGAACACCACCCGCGGTCCCGCGGCATGGGCGAAGGAGACGTCGAAACTTGGACTTGCCGAGCCACACCCCCAGATGGCGCAGGGCGCGGACACAAAGTGCCGGCTCGTTCCTGCTCGGCTCCGGCATGCTGGCCTGCGTCATCGTCGCAGCAGGAGTCCTTGCCGACCAACGCTATACGACGGCCCACCGGACCGCTCTGGAGCAGCACGTACGCGATGGAATGCAGGTCATCCGTTTCGCGCTCCAGACCGAAATCTCCGCCGATTTCGCGACCGTTCGCCATCTCGCGTCGGAAGCCGCCATCGATTCCGATCCCGTCCAGCTTCGAACGGCGGCAGCGATCCTCGGCCGCGGCAAGGACCATATCCGCACGTTTGAATACGCGGCGAACGCCGCCGCTCCCACCGAGACGCTCTATTCCCGCGCCAATGCGCCGGTCGCCGCGCCGGCCACCTTGCCAGGCTCTCCCGAAGGGGGACAGCTTCTCCGGCTCGGAAGCGACACCTTCCGGCTCTCCGTACCCGTCGGGCAGGCCGGCACGACCGGCAGCGGCTTAGTCGCCATGACGCTCGATACCCGGGGACTTCTGCAGGCGAGCGGGCTTCTGCCTCCGGACGGAAGCATGCCGGAGCCGAGGCCTCTCCCGCTTGCCGACCTGCAATGGTCGGTGCGACACGTGGCACCGGATGCCGCCCCCCTCGATCTCGGCCCGGTCTTCGCCACCGACGCGGCTCCTTCGGTGTCGCGGCTGGACCTGCCGGGCGGCGGAGCCTTCGAAATCCTCGCCGCGCCGCAGGGCGGCTGGGACACGCCTCCGGAGAACCGCATCGCGATCCGCCTGGCGATCTTCCTCGCCGGCGCGGCGATCATGATTCCGGCCGTCGTCACCGGTCTCCTGTTTCGCGACCGCAACCGCTATGTTGCCGAACTCAAGCGGCGAGAGAAGAAGCTGCGCGAACTGTCTCAGCGCCTCAGTCTTGCGATGGAGTCGGCCGACATCGGCATCTGGGAGGTGAAGCTGGACGGCCACGTGCTTCTCTGGGACGACCGGAGCGCGGCCCTCCACGGACGTGCGCCCAGCTTCGGGGACAACGAGGACCGGATCGCCGACTGGACCGCATCGGTCCACCCGGAAGACCGGGAGAAGGTCGAGGCGCAGGCCTTCGCCTACAGCTGCATCGCCGTGGCGGAAACCGCCGTCATGACCTATCGGGTCGTGCTTCCCGACGGCACCGTCCGCCATCTTCGATCAGTCGGTGCCCATTCGGTCGGAGAAGAGGGCGAGAGCCGGCTGATCGGCGTCGTTCTCGACGTCACCGCGGATGCGCTGATGACGCAGACGCTGCGCGACGCCAAGCAGACGAGCGACATCAAGAACGCCGAACTCGAGCTGGCGCTCGATGAACTGTCGAGCCGCGAGCAGGAGCTTTCGGAGCTTTCGCACAAGTTCGACCTTGCGCTCGCCTCCTACAATTGCGGCATCTGGGAGGCCGATCCCGTATCCGCGACGGCGGTGTGGGACGAGCGGATGCACCAGCTCTACGGCATTCCCTACAGCCCGCAGCGCCTCGACCAGCAAGGCTGGCTCTCCTGCCTGCACCCCGACTGCCGCGAGCGGGTCCTCGCCGCCACCAACAGGGCACTCGAAACCGCAACGACGATCAACACGCTGCAACAGATCCAGCTGCCCAACGGAGAGCCGCGCTACGTGCGCTCCGTCGGGCAGGTCCATGTCGGCAAGGACGGCAAGGAAAAGATCATCGGCATCGCCTTCGACGTCACCGCCGACGCGCTTCTCGCCGAAGAGCTGCGCGCGGCGAAGGCGGAGGCCGATGCCCGCAACATCGAGCTCGAACTCGCCAAGAACCGGATCGAGTTCAACGCGCTTCACGATCCGCTGACGGCGCTCGCCAACCGCCGCAAGCTCGACGAGGAACTCGACAGGCTCGGACGCTCCGGCCCGGTGAGCGGGACACGGTTCACGATCCTGCATCTCGACCTCGACCGCTTCAAGGAGATCAACGACACGCTCGGCCACGCCGCCGGCGACGCGGTTCTCACGCACGCCGCCGAGATCCTGTCGCGGGCCGTCGAGAAGGACGATCTGGTGGCGCGCATCGGCGGCGACGAATTCGTGATCCTGATCACCCGTCCAGTGACGACGGAGGCGCTTTCGCTGCTCAGCGAGCGGATCATCGAGGAGATGGGCAGGCCCGTCGACTTCGAGGGCTTCTCCTGCCGCTGCGGCGTATCGATCGGCATCGCCCGCTCGCAGGGGATCGGCTCCGACCCGCGCAAGGTGCTGATCAACGCGGACATCGCCCTCTACCAGGCCAAGGAGAAGGGGCGGAACGCCTACGAATTCTTCTCCCAGGCGCTTCAGGCGAACATCGTGACCCGCAAGAGGCTCGCCGACGACATTCTCGCCGGCCTCGAACGCGACGAGTTCACCGTCTGGTACCAGCCGCAATTCGATGCGACGACGATGCGGCTGACGGGGGCGGAGGCGCTGGTGCGCTGGAACCATCCCGACCAGGGCATCCTTGCTTCGGGGCGGTTCCTGCGGCTCGCCGAGGAGCTCAACGTCGTGGCCCGCATCGACCAGCTGGTGCTCGAAACGGCGCTGCGCGACAAGATGCGCTGGATGGCCGAGGGCATCGACCTGCCGCGGATCTCGGTCAACGTTTCCTCGCGACGGCTGCACGATCCGGCACTGGTGGACCAGCTTCGTGGCCTCAGCATCCGCCCGGGCGAGGTCGCCTTCGAGCTCGTGGAATCGATCTTCCTCGACGACAGCGACGATCCGGCGAGCGCCAACCTCGCCGACATCAAGGCGCTCGGCATCGACATCGAGATCGACGACTTCGGCACCGGCCATACGTCCATCGTCAGCCTGCTGCGCCTCAAGCCGAAGCGGCTGAAGATCGACCGGCAGCTCGTCATGCCGATCCTCACCTCGCCGCAGGAGCGCGCGCTGGTGCGCTCGATCATCGAGATCGCCCGCTCGCTCGGCGTCGAGACGATCGCCGAAGGGGTGGAAACGCCGGCGCATGCGGAGCTCCTGCGCACACTCGGATGCGACGAATTGCAGGGTTATGCCTTCGCAAAGCCCCTTCCCTTCGCGGAGTTCGCCCGCTTCGCCGCCCGGCGCGCAAGCATGCCGGCCGCGCGGGAGGCATGACGGCCATCGCCCTCCGCCGGGACTTGCGCGGAAAGAAAGCCTTTCCTCTCCCGGCGGTTTTCCACTATGTGTGTGCCCCGATACGAGAAGGCGGCCCGGCCGCCCAAGTTCCGGACCTTTGAGACATGTCGCACAACACCTTCGGTCATCTGTTCCGCGTCACCACCTGGGGCGAAAGCCACGGGCCTGCACTCGGCGCCGTCGTCGACGGCTGCCCGCCCGGCCTCCGTTTCCGGCAGGAGGACCTGCAGTCCTTCCTCGACAAGCGCAAGCCCGGCCAGTCGCGTTTCGTGACACAGCGGCGCGAGGAGGACCTGGTCAAGGTGCTCTCCGGCGTGATGCCGCAGGAGGACGGTTCCTTCGTCACCACCGGCACGCCGATCTCGCTGATGATCGAGAACACCGACCAGCGCTCGAAGGACTACGGCGAGATCGCCCAGCAATACCGCCCCGGCCACGCCGACTACACCTATGACGTCAAGTACGGCATCCGCGACTATCGCGGCGGCGGACGCTCCTCCGCCCGCGAGACGGCCGCCCGTGTCGCCGCCGGCGGCATCGCCCGCCTCGTCATCCCCGGCGTCACCATCCGCGGCGCGCTGGTGCAGATCGGCAAGCACAGGATCAACCGCGACAACTGGGACTGGGCGCAGGTCGGCGAGAACCCGTTCTTCGCGCCCGATCCCGCGATCGTTCCGGTCTGGGAAGACTATCTCGACGGCATCCGCAAGGCCGGCTCCTCGGTCGGCGCCGTCGTCGAACTCGTCGCCGAGGGTGTACCGGCCGGGTTCGGGGCGCCGATCTACGGCAAGCTCGACCAGGACATCGCAAGCGGCCTGATGTCGATCAACGCGGTCAAGGGTGTGGAGATCGGCAACGGCTTCGGTGCCGCCGAGATCACCGGCGAGGAAAACGCCGACGAGATGCGCATGGGCAATGACGGCAAGCCGCTCTTCCTGTCCAACCACGCCGGCGGCATCCTCGGCGGCATTTCGACCGGCGAGCCGGTGGTCGCGCGCTTCGCCATCAAGCCGACCTCCTCGATCCTGACCGAACGCAAGTCCATCGATGCCGCGGGCAACAATGTCGACGTGCGCACCAAGGGCCGCCACGACCCCTGCGTCGGAATCCGGGCCGTTCCTGTCGGCGAGGCGATGCTGGCATGCATCATCGCCGATCATTACTTACGAGATCGCGGCCAGACCGGCCGGTTGAAGTGAGGGTTTCCCATGAGCTATGACCAGAGCCGCGTCGTCGATGCCATCCGCGCCTTCGAGGCGGGCGAGATCGTCGTGGTCGTCGACGACGACGACCGGGAGAACGAGGGCGACCTGATCGTCGCCGCCGTCCACTGCACGCCGGAGAAGATGGCCTTCATCGTCCGTCACACCTCCGGCATCGTCTGCGCGCCGATGCCGCGCGAGGAGGCGAAACGCCTCAACCTCAGCGCCATGGTCGCCGAAAACGACAGCGCGCATACGACGGCCTTCACCGTCTCGGTCGACTTCAAGCACGGCACGACGACCGGCATTTCCGCCGACGACCGCACGCTGACCGTGCGCAACCTCGCCAACCCGAATGTCGGCGCCGCCGACTTCGTCCGCCCCGGCCACATCTTCCCGCTGGTCGCCCGCGAAGGCGGGGTGCTGATGCGGTCCGGCCATACCGAAGCCGCCGTCGACCTCTGCAAGCTCGCCGGCCTGCCGCAGATCGGCGTGATCTCCGAGCTCGTCAACGACGACGGCACGGTGAAGCGCGGCCCGCAGGTCGCAAGCTTCGCCGCCGAACACGGGCTGAAGCTGCTCTCCGTCGCAGACCTCATCGCCTACCGCCAGCGCAAGGAGACGCTGATCCAGCTCGCCTCGAGCTTCGCCATCGAGACGCCCTACGGTCCGGCCAAGGCGCATGCCTATTCGCTGCCCTGGGACCCGATGCAGCATCTCGCCGTCGTCTTCGGCGACATCCGCGACGGCGTCGACATCCCCGTGCGCCTGCATCTCGAACATGTCGGCCAGGACGTGTTCGGCAAGGGCCGCCAGATCGACGACATCATGAAGAAGATCGCCGAGAAGGGCCGCGGCGTCATCGTCTACCTGCGCGAAGGCTCCGTCGGCGTCGGCGTCTCGACCACCGCGCGCGCCGGCCACCACGAGCGCGAGGCGCACGAACAGGCGCAGGCCCGCGAAAGCGAATGGCTGGAAATCGGCCTCGGCGCACAGATCCTCAAAGACCTCGGCGTCACCTCGATCCGCCTCTTTGCCTCACGCGAACGGCACTATGTCGGGCTCGAAGGGTTTGGGATACGGATCAGCGGGACGGAGATTGTTTGAGGGGGTGAGGCTCAAGCCACATCGCGTGGTTCACCAGAGCCCACCCGACTGGCGACGGAATTCAATCAGCCTTAACACTAACGAGCGAAATTGCCTCTTCAGGCGAGAGAATCTTTGGGGTTTTGTGATCAAACCAAAGTTCTGGTCCAGCGCTCCAAATCCACTCAACGAAGGGCGATACCACAACCGAGACAAATTCCGTTGCCTGAGAAAAATCGTAGTTGCGGCCCGAGGGATTGACGGAAACAAAAGCCTGAAGAGAATTCGCTTGATCAAGCTTCTTGGACAGCCGCTTCTGCCTTCCAGCAATCGTCTTTGGTCGACCTATCTCATAGTCCAGTGGACGCTCGATGGATACACACTCGAACAGGTACATTCGATCGCCGACTAATACCCCCGCATCCAGTTCGCGTTCGGACCCATCGTTGGCGAATAGTTTACCTGAATACACATCGAAGCCACGGCGCTTCAATGCCTCTTTGAAGAGTGTTTCGAAAACCGTACCGCTTTCGCCGAACCGATCGGTCATGAACACGAATATCGATGCCAACAGTGCAGGAATGCTAACCAGATCGACTACACAGACTGTGCCTGCAGGAATAACCACGCATCTCGGCCCGTTACTCCATAGAGAGATACTGTTTTTGGCGCCTTCATTTAAACTGATTGAGGAAAGAACAGCTCGAACTTTGTCTTTTTCAAATTCCATTGAGAAGATAATGGACATACGCTCCATCAACATTTTGAGCAAGTCATCTTCTGAGCCAACGAAAAGATGATATCCTCGAGTAAGAGTCTGCATAAGTGCAGACAGTTTTATTCGTTCCTGCTCGTTCTTGTCGCAGGAAAGCAAAGTACGACTAGGAATGACCGTGAGAGAAGAGAGACCGGCCAATACACTAATCAGCAATTCGAAATCGTATCCACGTCTTTCCAAGAATTCTTTGCGCATGAATTCGTGATGCTGAAAGAAGACCTTCGATCGCATGTATAGCGGCAGAAAATTCGTGACGCCCGAGGGAATTCGCGCACCATAAAATTCAGTCCCGACGGGAAGCACGACCCTCTGTGTGTTGTAGATCGGAAAGAAAATAATATCCGACTGTTCGTTCCCGTTTGCACCGCCTTCACGCCCCATGATAGTTTCGCTGTCGATCCAGATGCCCATCAATGAGGAAAACGTATTACGTTGCTCATTTCTCTTATCGATCGACACAATGAGCCGGTTGAGCGCCGGATCAGGCACGTAGTGCCAATCGCCAGTTTCATCCAAAATTATCTTTGCACCTTTACCAAGAGATCGCAGAAGAGCAGTCAATCTCCAATATTGGTAAGCGGCCCCCTCTAGCGCATAGATGTCAATTAAGTCCCGCTTTGAGAAGTCTCGTATCACCCATGTTGGATTGCTTCTAAGAATCGCCGCATATCGCCGAAAAAGCTGCTCACCGCTCATCTTCTTGTTGCCGAGGCTTTTTAGGCCCTTTTTCATCCATCCGCCGAGGATAATCTCAGGGCTCAGCATATCGGAAAAGCCGAACTCTCCAGACGCGCTGCTAAGCCCATGCTTCTGGATGGCGAGCTCTACAATCTGTCGAACCAGTCCGACTGTTGTATGATCGGTTTTACTTTCATGCTCTGGCGAAAGAAACACACCGATCCGCCTGTAGATGTGCAGCCAGTAGGCCACGCTTCGTCTTGAGGCGATCGTCCTCATCTCTCCGTCGATGGCATCCAGTACTCCCCTAACGTGGTCCCAAGCGTCGTTGCCATCAAGAATTTTTCCTACTGGTAAATGCGCCAGAAGTAGACTGGCACGAAACGCGGCGAACTTAAAATAAAGTACGTCACGGATTTGATATTTGAATATTCTAGTTATATGCAGAAACGCTGGCTGATGGTATGGCAAATTGATGAGTTCGGCTTTTTGCATGGTCGTCTTTTTCAACTGCCTCAATCTCTGGATATAAATCTAGAATTTTTAAAAACTTTATGCCATCAAATTTTAAATACACCAAGTATTATTGAGCTGCGTTCGAGTACACCAAACGAAGCCGCTCTATACGTCTGCACTCTGACTCCAATGAGAACATCGGTCGTCTACGGGCTGACGTCAGATCTTGGCGCGAAGCGATCGATTACTCCCACTTCGTACCCCCTCACCCCGTCCACCCCTCGCCATACTCCACCTTCTCCACGCCGGCGAATTTGGCGATCCGGGAAAGCTCGGCCTCCAGCCGCTCCAGCCGCCCGGCGGAGGGTTTCACGCCCGGCTCCCACCAGAGGCGCCGGACTGCCAGCACGCCCGTCTTGCGGTCCGCCTTCATGTCGATGCGGCCGACGAGGCGGTCGGCTTCCAGCAGCGGGAAGACGTAGTAGCCGTATTCGCGCTTCGGCTCCGGCACGAAGATCTCGATGCGGTAGAAGAAGCCGAAGAGCCGTTCGGTGCGGTTGCGGTCGCGGATCAGCGGGTCGAAGGGGCTGAGCGTCCGGATGCGGGCCGGCGGCTCGGGCGGGTCGATGAGCGTGGGCAGGCTTTCGGCAAGGGCGAAGGAGGCGCGCTGCTTGCCGTCCACCGTTTCGAGCGAGACTTCCTCGAGTTCGTCGCGGTGACGCTCCACCCAGGCCTTCGCCTCCTGCGGGGTGACGAGATCGAAGAAGGCGGCGATCTCGCCATGGGTGGCGAAGCCGAGCCGCGTCAGCGCGCCGCGGCAGGCCCAGTCGATGAAGGCATCGTGATCGACCTCGGCGGAAAAGTGCTCGGAGGGGATCACCCGCTCGGCGAGGTCGTAGACCTTCTGAAAATTCTCCCGCGCGGAAATCGCAAGCTTGCCGGTGTGCCAGAGGAATTCGAGCGCCGTCTTCGAGGGGTGCCAGTTCCACCAGCCGCCGGACTTGTGGTCCTCCGCCTTCACGTCGCGCGCCATGACCGGGCCGGTCTCGCGGATGCGCTCGTAGGTCTCCTCGAAGGCCCGGTCGAAGCCTTCCCCCTGCCACTTGCGCCAGTTCTCGCGGATATGGCCCTCGCGGCGGGTGAAGCGGTGCTTCCAGTAGGGAAAGAAGGCGGAGGGAATGATCGAGGCGTCGTGCGTCCAGTGCTCGAAGAGCGCGCGGTCCTTTTCGAGAAGCGCGCTCAGGTGCTCCGGCCGGTAGGTCTGGTTGCGGGAAAACAGGATCTGGTGATGGGCGCGCTCCACCGTCGCGATGCTGTCGACCTGGACGAAGCCGAGGTCGTGGATCAGCGCGCAGAGCCCGTCCTTGCCGAGCATGCGGTTCGGCGGCCGCGACAGCCCCTGCCGTTCGAGAAAGATACGCCGTGCCTGCCGGTTGCTGATCGGAATCGCCATGCACGGCAGGCTAGCGAATGTTCTTGATATGTTCAATCGCTCTTGCACGGAAAGCTATTTTAATCGACGCGCGTCACAACCGCGTCACAATGGCCGTCCGATCTTGCGGCTCCACAACAACACGGAACTCGCGATGAAGCTGACGGTGCTGGACAGCCTGACGGATGCAGGACACGAGGCAAGGCCCAACGAAGACGCGTATGGCGCATCGGACGGCCGGGCCTTCGTCATCGACGGCGCCACGGGACTGGGCAATCAGCCGCTGATGACGGGCGACGGCTCCGACGCGCGGTGGCTTTCGCACTTCGCCCGCGACGGCTTCCTCGAACTTGTCGACCGGCCGGTCGCGGAAATGGTGCGCGAGATAAACCGCAGGGCGAAGGAGGAAGTGCACGCCGCCTCGGTCGGCATCGCGCTCGAAGCATGGGCGCTGCCGGTCGCCGGCTTCCAGATGGTTTCCGTGGAAGATGGCACCTTGGTCACCTACGGACTCGGCGATTGCAGGCTGTTCATCCTTGCCAACGACAGCGGCGAGAGCTTCGACACGAGCGCACTGAAGGAAAGCTATGCGGCTGAACGGGAGCGGGCGCGGGCTGCCCTTTCCCGCTCCGGCAGGCTGGCGACACCTTCCTCGCTCACGCTCGATTGCTCCGTGCAGGCGGACCTGCGCGCCGGTCGCGCCCGCTACAATACGCCGGAGGGGCCGCTCTGGACGCTCGGCACGGCGCCGCAGGCGGCCGACTACATAGTGCGAGAAAGCGTGCCGTTTTCGGGCTCCCTGACCGGCCTGCTCTGCACCGACGGCTTTGCCGCGCTTCGGGACCAGTACGAGCTTTACGACACCGCAGGGCTCGTCGCAGCAGCGCGCGATTGCGGGCTCGGCACCCTCCTGGCGGAACTGCGCCACATGGAGCGCAACCGCGATCCGGATGGAAGACTCTATCCGCGCTACAAGGTCAGCGACGACGCAACCGCCTTGCTCTTCGAAATTCATCCGTGAGGTCACGAAAACAGGAAAACGCTTTTCCTTCGCATTCAGCGCGATCTTGTCTATAGAAGCCGGCAAGACATGCGAAAGGACAAAGGCTTGGATATCCGTTTCGATGCGGCCGAAGTGCGTTACGGCGCCCGTGTGGCGCTCGAGCCGCTCAGCCTTTCGCTCAGCGAGCGCCGCATCGGCGTGATCGGGCTCAACGGCTCCGGCAAGACCACCTTCGCGCGGCTGATCAACGGCCTCGTCAAGCCGAGCGCCGGCAAGGTCAGCGTCGACGGTCTGGACACGGTCGACGAAGCGAAGGCGGTGCTCGCCCGTGTCGGTTTCATCTTCCAGAACCCGGCAAACCAGATCATCCTGCCGATCATCCGCGACGACATCGCCTTCGGGCCGAAGAGCCGCGGAGTGAAGGGCGAGGCGCTCGACCGGGCGGTCAACGCGGTGCTCGACCGCTTTTCGCTGACCGAACTCGCCGACCGCCGGCCGCACGAACTCTCCGGCGGCGAGGTGCAGCTCGCCGCACTCGCCGCGGTGATGGTGATGCGGCCCGAGATCGTCATCTTCGACGAGCCGACCAACCAGCTCGACCTCAAGAACCGGGCGCTGGTCGAAACCGCGATCCGCGGGCTGGAAGAAAATGCCATCGTCATCAGCCACGATCTCTCGCTGATCGCCGATTTTCCGCGCGTGCTGGTCTTCGACCGCGCAAGGCTCGTCTTCGACGGCGCGGCGCAAGAGGCGATCCGGCTCTACCGGGAGATCGCGCTTCGATGAGGAGCCTTTACGTCGCCGGCGATACCTGGCTGCACCGACTGAAGCCCGCCATCAAGCTTGCCGCGCTCGCGGTCTTCGCGGCGGCCGTCTTCCTGACCCGCAATCCCTTAGTTCCGGGAGCCGCGCTCGGTCTCGCGGCCTTCATCTATTTCGGCCTCGGCCAGCCGCTCCGGGCGGCGCTGCGGCCGCTGCTGCCGATCCTCGCCACGGTGGCGCTGGTGGCGCTCTTCAACCTCCTCGTCAATTCCGCGGACGATGCGCTGCTGACGCTGCTGCGGCTCTCGGCGCTGGTGCTGATGGCGGCGGCCGTCACCGCGACGACCGGCATTTCCGATTTCATCGACACGATCGCCGCCGCCGCCCGGCCGCTCGAAAGGGCGGGGCTCGTCAAGGCGTCCGACATCGGGCTTGCCGTCGGCCTCGTCATCCGCTTCGTGCCGGAAATCCTCGCCCGCTACCAGGCGATCCGCGAGGCACATGCCGCCCGCGGGCTCCCCGTCCGGCCCTCCACCCTGCTCGGTCCGCTGGTCATCCAGACGCTCAAGGATGCGGACAGCATCGCCGCGGCCATTGACGCCAGGGGAATTCGGGGTCAATGAGCAGGAAAGCAGGGGATTTTTGAGGAGGCTGCCATGAATACCCGCGATCTCGTTCTCATTGCACTCTTTGCGGCGATCATCGTCGTGCTCGGCCTCGTGCCGCCGATCATGCTGCCGTTCAACGTTCCGATCTCGGCCCAGACGCTCGGCGTCATGCTCGCCGGCGTCATCCTCGGGGCGAAGCGCGGGGCGCTGGCGCCGGTCCTCGTCATCATCCTGGTGGCGATCGGCCTGCCGGTGCTTTCCGGCGGACGCGGCGGCCTTGCCGTCTTCGCCGGTCCGACCGTCGGCTTCCTGATCGGCTGGGTGCCGGGCGCCTACGTCACCGGGCAGATCGCCGAACGCTTCGGCAAGCCCGCGATGGAAGCCCTGCCGCAGACGCTCGGCTTCTTCGCCGCCTCGGTCATCGGCGGCATCGTCGTCGTCTATCTCTTCGGCATCGGCTATCTCGCCTTCGGCGCCGGGCTCGGCCTTTCCAAGGCCTTCATGGGTTCGCTCGCCTTCATTCCCGGCGACCTCATCAAGGCGGCGATCGCAGCGCTTGCCGGCCGCGCCGTGATGGTCGGCTATCCGCTTCTGCCGCACCGCGCCTGAGATATGCGTGGCCGCGGGCAAGACCCGCGGCCCGTCTACCCGACGGCCTCTCAGCCGCCGGCCGATGCCTGATCGGAAATCAGCGACCAGTGGGTGGCGGCGATGCCCCATGCGCCGTCGGCCTGCCGGCGATAGACCTCGGTGCAATACCAGTGCATCCGCGCGCCTTCGCTGCCGGCATAGGAGAGGAAGCGGAAGGTCAGCACCGCCGCATCGCCGATCTCGATCACCTTCGGCTCGATCATCTCGTAGCGTGCCGCGAAGATCTTGCCGCGGATCGCCTCATAGTAGCCGGTGAGTGCCTCGAGCCCTTCCATGCGTTTGTCGAGGAAGGGATCGAAATAGACGACCTCCGGCGCGGAAATTTCGAGAAAGCCGGAAGGATCGCCGTTGCACCAGCGGGCAAGGGCCGCCTTTTCGAGATCGATCACCGGATGGACTTCGGCGGGGGTTTCGGACATCACGTTTCTCCTGGTTCGGGGTTGATGTCGGCAGCCTTAACCGATCGGAAAAATTGCGCCAGTACGCACAAATAGCGCCGTTACGGCGCCATTTGTGTGCGCAAAAGAGGAAAAGACATGCGCAAGCAGCGCCACAAGATCTACGGCAACTGCCCTGTGGAAGCGGCGATGGACATCATCAGCGGCAAGTGGAAGGTGGTCCTGCTCTTCCACATCATGGACGGCACCAAGCGCTTCAACGAACTCGGCCGGCTGCTGCCGGGGCTCACCCAGCGGATGCTGACGAACCAGCTCCGCGAGCTCGAGGCCGACGGCGTGATCGCCCGCACGGTCTATCCGGAAGTGCCGCCGAAGGTGGAATATTCGATGACGCCCTTCGGCATGACTCTCGAACCGCTCCTGAAGGCCCTGTGGGTCTGGTCGGAAACCCACGTGAAGCCACGGCTCGCCGCGGAAGAGTGAAGGCTCTTGTTTCTTTGGGAGAATTTGCGTTTGGTCAGTTTCTCGCCGCAAGCGCTTCGGCTATGGTGCCGCAGGACATATGGAAGAGGAGTGCAGGCATGTTGGGACTGTTCGGTCGATTCGTCGCCCTGATCGGGGCCGCGATGATCCTCATGCGCCGTGGCGGTGCGGGTAACGGCAAGCCGGCCCTCGGGGGCGCGCCGATCATTCCGGAGGCGAAACCGCAGCGCATCCCTACCCTCAAGATGCCGACCGCCAAGGGCTGGACCGACGGCCACACGCCGACGGCGGCGCCGGGGCTGAAGGTGAACGCCTTCGCGAGGGGGCTGAAGCACCCGCGCTGGATCTACGTGCTGCCGAACGGCGACGTGCTCGCTTCCGAGGCGCTCGGCGTCGACGGCGGGCGTATGCGCACCCCCTTCGACTATGCGATGTACGCAACGATGAAGCGCGCGGCGGCCGTCGGCGAAAGCCCGAACCGCATCACGCTGCTGCGCGACAATGACGGCGACGGCACCGCCGAGGTTCGCCACGCCTTCATGGAAGGGCTCAACCACCCCTTCGGCATGGCACTGCTCGACGGCACCTTCTATGTCGGCAACACCGACGGGCTGATGGCCTATCCCTATACCGACGGCGCCACCCGCATCGCTGCGGAGGGCCGCAAGATCGCCGACTTCAAGCCGGCCGGCCACTGGACGCGCAGCGTGCTTGCGAGCCAGGACGGCAGCAAGCTCTATGTCGGCGTCGGCTCTCTGAGCAACATCGCCGAACACGGTTTCGCCGCCGAGGAAGGCCGCGCCTGCATCTACGAGATCGACCTCAGGACCGAGAAGAGCCGCATCTTTGCGGGCGGCTTGCGCAACCCCGTCGGGCTCGCCTTCGAGCCGGCCACCGGCGCACTCTGGACGGTGGTCAACGAGCGCGACGGCCTCGGCGACGAGACGCCGCCCGACTACCTGACCTCGGTGAAGGACGGCGGCTTCTACGGCTGGCCCTATTGCTACTGGGGGCAGACGGTCGACGATCGCGTGCCGCAGGCGCCAAGCCTCGTCGCCACCGCCATCCAGCCCGATTATGCACTCGGCGGCCACACCGCCTCGCTCGGACTCTGCTGGCTGGCGGCGGGCACCCTGCCGGGCTTCCCGGACGGCATGGTCATCGGCCAGCACGGCTCGTGGAACCGCTCGATGCTGTCCGGCTACAGGGTGATCTTCGTGCCCTTCGAGAACGGCAAGCCGTCGGGCCCGCCGCGCGACATCCTGACCGGCTTCCTCTCGCCGGACGAGAAATTCTCCTACGGCCGCCCTGTCGGCGTGACCATCGGGCCGGACGGTTCGCTGCTCGTCGCGGACGATGTCGGCGACGTCATCTGGCGCGTGACGGGGGCTTGAGCAAGCCGGCCTCGCAGCGGCACCTCACGGCAGATAGCTGTAGAGCCAGTCGCGCAGCGTTTCGGGAAGGGTGACCGGTTCGTCGTCGTCGCGGCCGGTCGCCGCCCAGACAATCTCGACTTCGGCCGCGAGCGTCTCGCCACGCTGGACGAGGATGTCGAAGCCGACCGACTTCATGCCGATCTTGTCGACGCGGACGGTAAGCTTCACCCGATCGTCGAGATGCAGGGGCTCGTGCAGGCGGATTTCGATCTTCGTCGGCTGGAAGTGCGGTTCGTCCTCGAGCGGCGGGCGATAGCGCCAGAAGTGGCTGAGCGCGGTCTCGGCATGGGCGAGATAGGCGGCATTGTGCATCCGCCCCGTCATATCGATGTCGCGATAGGGAACGATGATTTCCGTCACTTCGACGCGCTCGATGTCGTCCATGGCCTGCCTTCTCCCACGTGCAAGGCATTTATACGTTCATTCAACGCGGAAGAACAAGGAGCGGTGGGAACAGCGGGCTTCTGTTGACAGTCGTCAACCGGGGCGGCGGAGCGGTGGCGCTACGCGCCGCGCGGTCCTAGAATGGCCCGCGAAGACGGAGAAGGCTACTTCGGGCCGACCGGCCTAGAACACCATCTGACCCGGGAACGACCATGACCACACGCCTCTACGAGCACCCGATTTTTCTGGAGCACCTGACGCCGCCCGGCCATCCGGAGCGGCCGGACCGGCTGCGCGCGATCAACATCGCGCTCGAGCATCCGAATTTCGCGCCGCTGCAGCGCACGCAGGCGCCGCAGGCAAACGAGGACGCGGTGCTTCTGGTGCATCCGGAAGAGCACCTCGCAGCCATCAAGCGGCAGATCCCCGAGGACGAAGACGAGATCAACCGGGTCGAGACCGACACCTATGTCTCGCCGAAGAGCCTGCAGGCGGCCCTGACGGCGATCGGCGGGGCGATGGCCGCCGTCGACGCGGTGATGGCACGCGAGATCACCAATGCCTTCGTCGCCTGCCGCCCACCCGGCCACCATGCGGAGAAGGCGACGGCCATGGGCTTCTGCCTGTTCAACACGATCGCGATCGCCGCCCGCCACTCGATGCGGCATCACGGCGTCGAACGAGTGGCGATCGTCGACTGGGACGTGCACCACGGCAACGGCACGCAGGACATCTTCTGGGACGACCGGTCGGTGCTCTTCTGCTCGACGCACCAGATGCCGCTCTATCCCGGCACGGGCAAGAAGGAGGAGACCGGCACCTTCGGCAACATCGTCAACGCGCCGCTGTCGCCGAACACGGGCAGCGAGCATTTCCGCGAGGCGTTCAAGGCGCGCGTCCTGCCCGCACTCGAAAATTTCCGGCCCGACCTCATCCTGATCTCGGCCGGCTTCGACGCGCACCACCGCGACCCGCTGGGACAGCTCAATCTCGTGGGCGAGGATTTCGACTGGGCGACCGGGCGGGTGATGGAAGCGGCGGACAAATTCGCCCATAACCGGGTCGTCAGCCTTCTCGAAGGCGGCTATGATCTCGAAGGCCTCGCCGAATCGGCGGGCATGCATATCATGAGACTGATGAAGGGTTGACCATGACCGAAAGCGCCCCCCAGGCCGATCTTTCCGGCTATTCGTTCGAGAAGGCCGTTGCCGAGCTGGAGAGCATCGTGGCGCGGCTGGAGCGTGGCGATGTGGCGCTTGACGAGTCGATCGCCATCTACGAGCGCGGCGAACAGTTGAAAAAGCACTGCGAGACGCTGCTGGCCGCCGCCGAAAACCGGATCGAGAAGATCCGCCTCGACCGTGCCGGCAAGCCGCAAGGCACCGAGCCTCTCGACCGCGAGTAACACACCGGCACCCGAAGAATCTCGAGACTTCCGTCCGCCGGACGGGAGATGCTTGCGCTCACCTGTAACATGGCTATCCATTTTCCAGTATTTCCAAGTTTACCAGCGAAATACCGTCCAGATTATGAACTTCTTTCCAAGCGGATATTGATCCAGAAGATACCATATCAGCGCTTCAGGATTTGACGGTTGCGGTCGTGCAATAATGATCGCAAGAAAACCTTCTGCGTGCAGTTTAGTTTATCGATGCAACCGCAGTTAACCGCTTCTCAACCATTCCGTTGCAGAACAGTATTGCCCCGCAATTTCGCGGGGCGGGCGAGATGAAGTGGCCGCGCGCAAGGCCGTCGCCTGTCGGAAGCCGTCCTCCAAAAGCCGCTTCCGGCCGATCGTGTTTTCCGATCACAGCCATCTCCGCATGCCGCCCTCCCCGCTGTGCGGAGCCGTATTTCAGAAGGAATTTCCATGAAGCGCCCCACCGTCAAGACCTCGCTGATCCTCAGTCTGGCGTCGATCGCCGTCATCACCGGCGGCCTCGCTTTTGCCGCCATCTCCGGCGTTTCCGCTGTCTTCGATCGCGCAAGTGAGATTGCCGACCGGGCGCTGCCCTCGACCAACCAGGTGCGGCTGATGGACAAGGGCATGGTCGACATCCGGCTCGCCTATGCCCGGCACATCATGAGCCTCACGCCGGAAGCCATGGCTGCCGTCGAAAAGGACATCAAGACCTATGTCGACTTCCAGCGCGAACTGATCCGCAAGCAGAACGAACAATTCATCAGGGGGACCGAAGAGCAAAAGCTGATCGGCGAGGTGACGGCAACCCTCGATGCCTACGTCCAACAGGGCGAAAAGGTGCTGGCGCTTTCCCGCGAGAACAAGAATGAAGAGGCCAAGGTCGCCTTCTCCGACGAATTGCAGAAGTATGGCGACGCCAGCGACGAGGCGATCGACACGCTGGTCGACTATTATGTCGAACAGGCGGACGCGGTGCATGACGACATGAAGGCCGAGTTCGACTTCATGCAGGTCCTGATCGCCTCGGTGAGTGCGCTCGCCTTCGTCGTCGCCGGCGCGGCCATGCTGTTCACCGTCACCGGGGTCGCCAATCCGATCCAGCGCATCACCCGTTCGATGCGCGGGCTTGCCGACGGTGACACCGATAAGCAGATCCCCTATGCCGGCCGCAGCGACGAGATCGGCGAGATGGCGGGTGCCGTCGAAATCTTCCGGCAGGCGGCGATCACCAACAAGCGCCTCGAAGCCGAGGCCGAACAGAACCGCCGTCAGGCCGAACTCGACCGGGTCGCCAGCCAGCAGCGCGCCGAGGCGGAGGCCGCCGAGCGCATGCGGATTGCGACCTCGGGCCTTGCCGCCGGGCTGAAGCGTCTCGCCTCCGGCGACCTGTCCTTCCAGCTGGACGAAGCCTTCGCCGCCGATTTCGAGGAGTTGCGCCGCGACTTCAACCAGTCCGTCCGCCAGCTCTCCTCGACGCTGCAGGTCATTCAGGACAGCGTTTCGACGATGGACAGCGGCGCCCGCGAGATGGCGACAGCCGCGGAAAACCTCTCCAAACGAACGGAACAGCAGGCGGCTTCGCTCGAAGAAACCGCCGCCGCCCTCGACGAGATCACCGCCAACGTCAATTCCTCGACCCGGCGCACGGAAGACGCCCGCACCGTCGCGACCCAGGCGAACCAGGGCGCTGCGAAATCGGCAGGCGTCGTGGCCAGCGCCGAAGAAGCGATGCGGCGCATCGAGGGGTCTTCGCAGCAAATCTCCAACATTATCGGCGTCATCGACGAGATTGCCTTCCAGACCAACCTGCTGGCGCTCAACGCCGGAGTCGAAGCGGCGCGCGCCGGTGAGGCCGGCAAGGGTTTCGCCGTCGTTGCCCAGGAAGTGCGCGAGCTTGCGCAGCGCTCCGCCCAGGCGGCCCGCGAAATCAAGGGGCTCATCCAGAACTCTTCCGATGAAGTGGAAAACGGCGTGAAGCTGGTGCGCGACACCGGTGTGGCGCTGCAGGCGATCAGCGGCTTCATTACCGAGATGAACCAGCACATGGATTCGATCGCCACCGCGGCGAAGGAACAGTCGATCGGGCTTGCCGAGGTCAACACGGCCGTCAACTCGATGGACCAGACGACCCAGCAGAACGCCGCCATGGTCGAACAGTCAACAGCGGCGAGCTCGAGCCTCGCCATGGAAACCGCCAAGCTCCGCGAGCTGATCGGCCAGTTCCGGCTCGCCGCAGGGGAACGCGCCGCCGCCCCGGCATCGCGCCCAGTGACCAGTGCCCCGGCCCGGTCGGCGCCGGCACACCCGATGCCGGCTCCGAAGGTAGCCCAGGTGCGCGGCAATACCGCGCTTGCCGTCGACGACTGGGAAGAATTCTGAGCCGAGAAGCCCGGTCCGCTCCCCGTCTGAACACACGCCCCCGAAGGCCCGCCTTCGGGGGTTTTTCTTTGCCCGGGGGGCTATTGCCGTTCTTCGGCGCGGCGGGCGGTCAGCGCGACAGCCCGAACTGGATCTCGATCCGGTGATAGGGCGCGCCGGGTCCTCGCCAGTCGTGATAGACCTCGCGGCTCTCGCCGGAAAAATGATGGCGAGACATCTCGATCTCGGCAACGAGGGGCGCATATCCCTGCGTGAACAGGGTCCGCAGGGAACCATGGTGAACGCGGGCAGCGACGATGATCGGCTCGAAGTGGCAGAGTTCGATCGACCCGGCATAGGCGGCGGGCCTTGCGACGGGCCGGCATATCTCCCAGTCGAACGGCGTCTTGCCGTCTTTCGGGAGGTGGTGCGAGACAAAGAGCCAGGGACCGTCGACCGTCAAGCCGGCCTCCTCGATCTGCCGTTCGATCAAGGGGGCACACTCGGCCGCAGCCTGCCTGATCTCGGGAATGCGCAAGCGCCTGCGCAGGCGCAGAACCCACATGTCGGGCGTCTCTTCGATCTGCATGGTCGATCTCCTTCGACCTGGAAGTAGATCGCCGATCGTTTCCGCACAAACGAAGACGTAGGATGAGATTCCAAATCTCTGCCCGGTTTCTCGACTTCGCGAAAAATTCGACCCAGCCCGTGCGGTATGGGCCTGCCATCCGTTGAATTTCACGCACCCTCGCCGGCCTTCCGCGCAGGGAATCGTCCCGCAAAACGGTTTGACGTTTACGTAAAAATCAATTAGCCAATGGACACGATTTCCGCATCAGGCCCGGAGGACCGGCCGCGGAAATGATGGGACGTCAGCAGGAGGAGCATGCGCATGTACAAGGCGCCGGTAGACGAGATCGCATTCACCCTGAAGCATGTGGCTGGCCTTTCCAAGGCGATCGACGAGGGACGCCTCGGAGACCTCAGCGATGACCTGGTGGACGCGATTCTCTCTGAAGCCGGGCGCTTTGCCAGCGACGAGGTGGCGCCGCTCGCCGAGATCGGCGACCGGCAGGGCGCGAGGCTCGTCGACGGCAAGGTCATCGTGCCGGACGGCTGGGCCGATCTCTACCGCCAATGGGCCGAGGGCGGCTGGAACGCACTCGTCGCGCCTGAGGAATTCGGCGGCCAGGCGCTGCCGCACATGCTGAACGTCGCCGCGCTGGAAATGTGGAATTCCGGTTCCATGGCCTTCGCGCTCGGCCCGACGCTCACCATGGGCGCCTCGGAGGCGCTTGCCGCCCACGGCAGCGAGGCGCTGAAGGAAAAATTCCTGCACAAGATGGTGTCGGGCGAGTGGACCGCCTCGATGAACCTCACCGAACCCCATGCCGGCTCCGACCTCGGCGTCATGAAGACGCGCGCCGAACGCCGCGACGACGGCACCTACCGAATCTTCGGCCAGAAGATCTTCATCACCTGGGGCGAACACGAAGTCACCGACAACATCGTCCATCTCGTGCTGGCGCGCCTTCCCGATGCACCGGCCGGCACCCGTGGCATTTCGCTCTTCCTGGTGCCGAAGTTCCTCGTCAACGACGACGGTTCGCTTGGGCCCCGCAACGATCTCCACTGCCATTCGCTGGAACACAAGCTCGGCATCCACGGCTCGCCAACCTGCACGATGATCTACGGCGACGGCAAGTTCGGCGACGAACCGGGCGCGATCGGCTACCTCGTCGGCGAGGAGAACAAGGGGCTCGCCTGCATGTTCACGATGATGAACAATGCGCGCCTCGCCGTCGGCATGCAGGGCGTGGCGATCTGCGAGGCCGCGACCCAGAAGGCGGTCGAATACGCGAAGGAACGCACCCAGGGCAAGGCGCCCGGCTGGACCGGTTCCGGCATGAGCCCGATCATCGAGCACCCGGACGTCGCCCGCACGCTTGTCACCATGAAGGCGCTGACGCAGGGCTCGCGCGCGATCTGCTATTCCTGCGCCCACGCGATCGACATGGCCCACCACACGGAAGGGGCGGACGCCGCCTTCTGGCAGGAACGCGCCGCCCTCTTGACGCCGATCGCCAAGAGCTTCGCGACCGACGCCGGCGTAGACGTCGCCTCGCTCGGCATCCAGGTGCATGGCGGCATGGGCTTCATCGAGGAGACGGGTGCGGCCCGCTACCTGCGCGACGCCCGTATCGCCCCGATCTACGAAGGCACCAACGGCATCCAGGCGATCGATCTCGTCACCCGCAAGCTGCCGCTCTCGAACGGCGATCATGTCCGCGGTTTCATCGCCGAACTGAAGGCGATCGCCGACCAGGTCCGCGCCTCCAACCTCGACGGCTTCGGCGCGACCGCGGAAAGGCTTTCGGCGAGCCTCGCCGACCTCGAAGAGGCGACCGAATGGATGCTCGCCCGTCTCGCCGGGGGCGATGCCGCGGCGGCGCTTGCCGGCGCCACGCCCTATCAGCGGCTGTTCGGCCTGGCGCTGACCGGCTGCTATCTCGCCAAGGGCGGGCTTGCGGACGAGGAGAATGGCCGTGACATCCGCATCGCACTCTGCCGTTTCGCGGCGGAAAACCTGATCGCCGAAACCACGGCGCTGAAGGACCGCGTCGTCAACGGCGCCGCGAGCCTCACGGCAGCGCGGGCACTTCTTGTATGAAGCTACACCTCCCCCTTGAGGGGGAGGTCGCCGCGTGAGCGGCGGGTGGGGGGGACACTCCCGCCTAGTTGCAGGACAAACGTCGTTGATCACCCCACCCCGGAGCTTCGCTCCGACCCTCCCCCTCAAGGGGAGGGTAGCGCCGCCACTCTAGGAAGACCCAGATGACCGACCACATTCTGATCGAGCGCCCCGAAGCCCATTCCGGCGTGCTGGTGATCCGGTTCAACCGGCCGGAGAAGAAGAACGCCATTACCCAGGCGATGTATGCGAAGATGACGGACGGCCTGCTCGCCGCCGAGGACGATGCGGCGATCCGTTGCGTCGCCTTTCTCGGCACGGAGGGCTGCTTCTCCGCCGGCAACGACATGGCGGACTTCCTCGCCTTCGCGATGGCGGGCGCCGTCGGCGAACCGGCCGCCTTCGGCTTCCTGAAGGCGCTCTGGAGCGTCTCGAAGCCGGTCGTCTCCGGCGTCGACGGGCTGGCAATCGGCATCGGCACGACGATCCAGATGCATTGCGACATGACGATCGCCTCCGACCGCAGCCTGTTCAGGACGCCGTTCGTCGACCTCGCGCTCGTTCCGGAAGCGGGATCGAGCCTGCTCGCCCCGCGGATGATGGGCCACCAGCGCGCCTTCGCGATGCTCGCCGCCAGCGAAGGCTTTTCGGCGGAGGAGGCCCGCGCCGCCGGGCTGATCTGGAAGGTTGTCGCACCCGAGGCAGTCGAGGCGGAAACGCTGAAGCTCGCCGCGTCGATCGCCGGCAAGCCGCCGGAGGCGATGCGGATCGCCCGCGATCTCATCCGCGGCGACCGCGCCGAGCTTCTCGTGCGGATGGAAGAGGAACTCGCCTTCTTCGTCGAACGCTTGAAGAGTGCCGAAGCACGCGCCGCCTTCGAGGCGTTCCTCAAGGGACGCTGACCGGAGGGGAACCCCGCCGGAGGATGTTTGCCAGTCCTCAGCCGAGGGCGGCCCGATGCTCGCGAACGACCGCCTCGATGACCTCGGCGGGCGGAAATTCCTGCGGATGCGTCGGGGCCTCCGACGCCAGGACGAGGGCGGCTTTCCACAGCGCCCAGGCGCGGGCACGGGCCCAGCACCCCTCGTCGACCATCATTGCCTCACGAAACGTCCGCCTGCTCTCGCCCTCGAAGAACAGCCAGGTAATCACGAGATCGCAGGCCGGGTCGCCGACCGCCGCCGAGCCGAAATCGATGACGGCGGAGAGGCGCCCGTCCCCTACCAGCAGGTTGCCCACTGCGATATCGCCGTGCAGCCAGCAGGGGCGCCCCGAAAAGGGAGCCCGTTCCGCCGCGTCGAGGATCGACAACGCCCCGGCGAGGTCGATTCTCCCGGCCAGTTGCGCCAGCGAACGGCGCGCCTCCTCGCCATAGACGCGGATTACGTCGTCCCCACGAAAGAAGTTGTGCGCACCCGGCGCCGGGCCGCCGGAGACATCGAGCCCGTGCAGCGCTTTCAGGAAGGCGGCAAGGTCGGTTGCAAAGGCGATGAGATCCGGCACGACCTCACGCCGGACGGGCACGTCCTCGATCCACTCGTAGATGGTCCAGTGCCAGGGATAGCCGTGCTCCGGCTCGCCGAGTGCGACCGGTGCCGGAGCCCGCACCGGCAGTTGCGGCGCCAGAACGGGCAGCCAGCGATACTCCTTGACCGGCTGTCCGGCGTAACCTTCGGCACTCGGCAGGCGAACCTTCAGATGTTCACCCAGCCGGAAGGTCCAATTGTCCCAGCCGTCGTCGGCGATCTCGCGTACCGCGTGCCCTGCAAAGGCCGGAAACTGGCTTGCGATCAGCCGCCTGACCAGGTCCGCATCGACCGCGAACTTGCCCGCCTTCAACTTATCGATCCGCCGCATGAGATGCCTCCCGTCCTGCGCGGCAACTCCCTTCGACCCGAAAGGGACGAATCCCCGCCGCCGTGCGATTTTCCATGAACATTCTAGACCTGTCGTAGAGCAAAGGCGCAGCGCCTTCGAGGCCTTCCTGAAGGCGAGAGGCCGAGAACCGCCGGCGCTACCCGATTAACCAGCTTTTAAAGTCCCCCCGAATATAAGGGGATTGCGGTCTGTGGGCCGCAGTCGCGCCATGATGGCCCTTGTCGTCTTTCCCTATGCGGATGGGCAAGCCTGATCGGTCGCGAAGAATATCCCATAGCGCGTGGAACGGGCTTGCCGCTTGAAAGAGGTATGCCCCTGTGAGCAAGCGCTCGAATCTGATGACCAAGATCCTGCTGGTCGCTTCGCTGGTGGTCGTGGCCGCCCTTTCCGGTTTCTCCTTCTATATCGACAGCCTTCAGCGCGATGCCACCGGTGCCGCCGTCAGGAGCGAGATCGGCTCTTCGGGCCTGCAGGCATCCCAGAGCATTTCCAACTGGCTCGGCGCCCGCGTCATGCTGACGGAACTGGCAGGCAACGCCGCCGCCAAGGCACCGGACGCCGCGGCGATCGCCGCCGCCTTCGACAACCCGGTCCTCATCCGCGAATTCATGTCCACCTATGTCGGTGACGAGCAGGGCGTTTTTACCAGCGTTCCCGACCAGCCGCTGCCGGCGGACTACGATCCGCGCAAGCGCCCATGGTACCAGGATGCCGTCAAGGCGGACAGGATGGTCCTGACCGATCCCTACAATGACGCCTCCACCGGCAACCTGATCATCAGCGCCGCAATCCCGGTGAAGAAGGACGGCAAGCTCTACGGCGTCGCAGCCTCGGACTTCTCGCTGAAGTCTCTCGTCGATATGGTCAACTCCGTCGACATGGGCGGCAAGGGCTCGGCCTTCCTCGTCAAGCAGGACGGCACCATTCTCGTCCACCGCGAGGGCAATCTCGTCACCAAGACGCTGAAGGACGCCTTCCCGACCGACACCCCGGCCGTCGGACCGGACATCACCGAGACCACCTTCGCCGATGCCAACGTCCTCGTCAGCTTCCTGCCGATCAAGGGCCTGCCCCGCGACGACTGGTATCTCGGCGTCCAGATCGACCGCGACCTCGCCTATGCCGGCATCGGCAAGTTCCGCACGGCGGCCGCCGTTGCGACGCTGATCGGTGTCGTGGCGATGATCGGCATCCTCGCTGCCCTGCTCTCGAGGCTCGTCGTTCGCCCGGTCGTCGAAATGACCGGCGTCATGGGACGCCTGGCGAGCGGCGACGTCTCGACCGAAATTCCCGGCACCGAACGCAAGGACGAGATCGGCCAGATGGCCGCCGCCGTCGCCGTCTTCCGCGACAATGCCATCGAACGCGGCCGCCTTACCCGGCAGGCGGAGGAAACGCGCGCACTGAGCGAGGAAGAGCGCCGCGAGCGCGAGGCGACGAAGGCGCGCGAGGCCGAGCAGGTCTCCTTTGCCGTGCAGTCCCTCGCCGAAGGCCTCGACCGCCTCGCCAACGGCGACCTCGTCCACCGCATCGACACGCCGTTTGCCGGCGACCTCGACCGGCTACGGGTCGACTTCAACGCCTCGGTCGGGAAGCTGCACGACGCGCTCGCGGCGGTGGGCCTGAACGCGCGCGCCATCGACAGCGGCGCCGGCGAAGTCCGCATGGCGGCCGACAACCTGGCACGGCGCACCGAGCAGCAGGCCGCATCGGTCGAAGAGACCGCCGCAGCGCTCGAGGAAATCACCACGACGGTCAAGGATTCCGCTCACCGAGCCGAAGAAGTCGGCCAGCTCGTCAACCGCGCCCGCGGGGGTGCGGAAAAGTCGGGCGAGATCGTCCAGCGGGCCGTCGAGGCCATGCAGCGGATCGAGAAGTCCGCGGGCGAGATTTCCAACATCATCGGGGTCATCGACGAGATCGCCTTCCAGACCAACCTGCTGGCGCTGAATGCCGGCGTCGAGGCGGCCCGGGCGGGAGAGGCCGGCAAGGGCTTCGCCGTCGTCGCGCAGGAAGTGCGCGAGCTCGCCCAGCGCTCGGCAAACGCGGCCAAGGAGATCAAACAACTGATCGGCGCTTCGGGGCAACAGGTGCAGTCGGGCGTCGAGCTGGTGAACCAGACCGGTCAGGCGCTGGAGGTGATCGTGCGCGACGTGCAGGAGATCAACCGTCATGTGAACGCCATCGTCACGGCGACACGCGAACAGTCGACCGGCCTCCAGGAGATCAACACGGCCGTCAACACCATGGACCAGGGCACTCAGCAGAATGCCGCCATGGTCGAGGAACAGACGGCGGCAAGCCATGGACTGGCCGCGGAAGCGGCGGCGCTGACCGCACTGCTCGCCCAGTTCAATATCCGGCAGGCCGACGGTTATCCTGCACAGTCGGGTTCGCGCCGCGCCGCCTGACGACGCCTGGTCCGCCCGAACAGGAAAAGAACGACGGCACCGGTCTCCGCCGGTGCCGTCGTTCTTCAACAAACACGCGGACCACATTCTCGCCTTTTCGCGCTTCTTTAATTCCTGTCTGCTAAAGCGACGAACACTGTAGCTGCTGGAGGATGAAACCGATGCGTGCAATGATCCTGTGCCTTGCCCTTGTCCTGACGGCGGGAGCCGCCCGGTCAGGTCCTGTCGCCACCGATGACGGCCTGCTTCACTTGGTGCAGGACGACGGTTCGGGGACGATCAACAGCGAGTCGAAGAGACCGGCGCCGCCGCCCGGAATGCGGCCGCAGCGCTTCTACTGCGTGATCGATCCGCCGGCGAGCGCGGAGACCGACAACAAGTGGTCGTGTCCCGCAAGACCCGGCCGCGTCGGCGGCCGCTGCCGCTGTGCGGGCATGGTCGGAAGCGGTACGCTCTACGCCTACTGAGGCGCGTTCAGCGCCTGACGAGCGTCGCCACGACTTCGACGTGGGGCGTCCAGAAGAACTGGTCGATCGGTGTGACGCCGGTGATCGTGTAACCGCCCTCGATGAGGATCGCGAGGTCACGGGCGAGCGACAGCGGATTGCAGCTCACCGCCACCACCTTCTTCACCGCCGAGCGGGCAAGCTCGCGACACTGCGCCTCGGCGCCGGCCCGCGGCGGGTCGAAGACGACGGCGTCGAAGGCCTTCATCTCCTGCGCCATCAGCGGCCGGCGGAAGAGGTCGCGCTTCTCCACCGAAACGGGCTTCAACCCCTGCGTGTTGCGGGCGGCATGATCGAGCGCCTTCAGCGCCTTTTCGTCGGATTCGACGGCATGCACGTGGGCGGCGCGCGCAAGCCGTAGCGCGAAGGTGCCGATGCCGGCAAAGAGGTCCGCGACGCGCTTTGCCTTGCCGACATGCTCCAGCGCAAGCTTCGCCATCGCCTCCTCGGCGGCAATCGTCGCCTGGGTGAAGGCACCGGGCGGCGGGGAAACCCTGACGCCGGCGAAATCGAGAAGCGGCTTCTGCGGCTCGATCACGATTTCACCGTTTGCCGAGACCCGCGCGATGCCGCGAAGCTTCAGCGCGGCTTCCGTCACGTCGCGGCGCTGGCGGTCTGAAAGCTGTTTGACGCCGTCGATCGCGATGTCGAGGCCGGTGAGGCTCTCGATCACCGTGATGCGGAAGGCATCTGCGCCCGCGGCGGCAAGGGCGATCGTTCGCACCGCCTCCAGCCGCGCGAAAATGCCGGCCGAGATGACGGGACATTCCTCGATCGGCACGATGTGATGGCTTTCGGCCTGGTTGAAGCCGAGGAGCAGGCCCTTTTCCGTGCGACGGGCGGCGAAAACGACGCGCCGGCGTTGACCGGCCTCCGCCTCCACCAGCGAACCGACCTCCGGCTCCAGACCCTTCGACTTCAGCGCCGCGATCACCAGCGACCGCTTGAAGGCACCATAGGCCGGACGCGCGAGGTGCTGCAGCGAACAGCCGCCGCAGCTGCCACCCACGCCTTCCGGCCCGAAGTGCCGGCAGGCGGGCTGGATGCGGTCGGGCGAGGCGACGCTCGTCGACATGATCGTGCCGTGGTTCTTCACGCGGGCGATCGCGACGGTCTCGCCGGGCAGCGCGAAGGGCACGTAGACCGGACCGGCGGGGCCGTGAGCAATGCCGTCGCCCTGGGCGCCGAGGCTGGTGATGGTGACGGTTTCGGTGCTCATGGTTTGCGCCCTGCGAGGAGGAATTCCTGGTTGCCGTCGCCACCGGCGATCGGAGAGGGAATGAGGCCGAGGCTCTCCCAGCCCATCTCCTCGACGAGCCAGCGCTCGAGTTCGGCTGCGACCGTCGGCGCCGAGGCCGGGTCCTTCAAGAGGCCCGCCTTGCTGATCGCCTCACGCCCGGCCTCGAACTGCGGCTTGACCAGCAGCAGGCAGCGGCTGCCCGGCTCAGCCATGTCGAGCGCCGGCGCCAAGGCGAGCTTCAGCGAGATGAAGGAGACGTCCGACACGACGAAGGAAATCGGCCGTCCGCCGATATCCTCGCTCTCGAGATAGCGGGCGTTGAGCCCCTCGATGTTGGTGACACGCGGATCGGCGGCGACGCGGGGATGCATCTGGTCATGGCCGACGTCGATCGCCGTCACGTGGGCGGCGCCGCGCTTCAGCAACACTTCGGTGAAGCCGCCGGTGGAGGCGCCGACATCGAGACATTCCTGCCCGGACGGATCGAGGCCGAAGTGGTCGAGCCCGGCGACGAGCTTCAAGGCGGCGCGCGAGACATAGTCCTGCGCCGGGTCGTCGATCTCGATCGCCACATCGGAAGAGAAGGTCAGGCTCGGCTTGGTCACGACCCTGCCGTCGACCTTCACGGTGCCGCGCTGGATCGCATCGCGCGCCCGCGAGCGGCTGGCGACGAGTTCTAGGGCGACCAGCAACTGGTCGAGGCGTTGTTCATCGGGAGTGGTCATGCGGCTGTCCATGACCCGCAAAGCAGGCCGTGGCAAGCCTTTTGTTCCGTTCCGTATGCCGGCTGCCGCCGAGGGGCCATTTCTGGTGTGACTTTGCGGACGATTGACGCTCCTTCGCATTCGCCGCTAACTGTAGCCAGCACGCGGCAGAAGGATTCTCGCGATGAAGAAAGCTCTCCTGGTTCTCCTTTCCAGCGTCGCCGCCGCACCGACGGCCGTTGCCAACGACACGATGGCCGAACTCAAGGCCGGCGGCCTCGTCTACGTCCAGACGACCGACGTCTCGATGGAGAGCGAAGACCTCTTCATCTCGCCGGACAAGGTCACCGTCGACTACGTCTTCCGCAACGGCTCCGACAAGGACGTCGAATCCTACGTGGCCTTCCCGATGCCCGACCTGACGGCGGGGCCGGACGCAAACGTCGCGATCGGTGACGCCCAGTCCGACAACTTCCTCGGCTTCACCGTGACGCAGGACGGCAAGGAGATCACGCCGGACCTGCAGCAGCGCGTCTATGCGACCGGGCTCGACATGACCGACGAGGTGACCGCCCGCGGCATCCCCCTCCTGCCCTTCAGCGACGCAACCTATGCGGCGCTCGAAAAACTTCCGCCGGAGGTGCTCTCCGACTGGACGGCGCGCGGCCTCATCTTCGACGACGCCTACGATGCCGGCAAGGGCTGGGAACACCACCCGATGCCGCTCTGGACGCTGAAATCGGCCTACTGGTGGAAGACGACCTTCCCTGCGGGCAAGGAGGTGCGCGTCCATCACGAATACAAGCCGGGCGTCGGCGGCACCGCCGGCCTCTCCTTCATTCAGGAGGGCAAGCCGGGCTACAGCTACGACGAGTACGTCAAGAAGTACTGCATGGACGACGGTTTCGTGAAGACCGCGACCAAGCTCGAGAAGGCGGCGAGCGACCAGACGGGCCCCTACTACACGGAGAGCTGGATCTCCTACGTGCTCACCACCGGGGCGAACTGGGGCGGCGCGATCAAGCGCTTCAAGCTGACCGTCGACAAGGGAAGCCCGAAGAATTACATCAGCTTCTGCGGCGAAGGCGTCAAGAAGGTCGGACCGACGACATTCGAGATGACGGCCGAGGACTTCTATCCACAGAAGGACCTCGATTTTCTGCTGCTGGTGCCTTCCGAATAGCTCTTTTTTCGCGCTGGATTTCGGTTCCGTCAAATTCATCAGCGGTCGCTAACGGATTGTAAGGGTAATCCGTTACAGGGTGGGCCGATCGCCGGTTCCGCCCATCGACGAAGCGCGCCATGAAGGCTGCGCCCTGGCGAAGGCCCGATCATGCCCTCCCGCAAGCCGGTCCAACCGGGCCGTGCGCCCATCGACCGACATTCGAGCGTGAAAGATCCTTTGGCATGTCCATCAAGAACTTGTCGCTGAGTAAGAAACTGATCGTGACCTTCATGGCGATCATGGCCGGCTGCTTCGTCGCCTCCGCGATCGTCTTCCTGCAGGCCTGGCACGCCAAGCTCGCCTCCCAGGAGCAGGAGCGTGCCGAACAGATCCTCGCCTCCGTGGACAACGCGCTGGAATCCATGCTGGAGCAGGCGGTGAACCAGCGTGGTTACCTGCTGTTCCGCAGCGAGAGCACCTACAACGACGTCTTCGCGCATCGCGAACGCATGCTGAAATCGATCGCCGACGCCGAGACCCTCGCCGCAGGAGACCCGGCGCTGGTCGCGTCGCTCGAGGCGATGAAGAAGGCCGCCGACGTCTTCCATACCCAGTTGACCGAGCCGCAGCTCGCCGCCCGCAAGAACACCGAGGCGCCGATTGCCGAGATCATCGAGATCGGCCGCAATGCCTCCAAGGGGCAGCTCGACGCCTTCCGCGAGGCCGCCGCCGGCATCAAACAGCAGGTCGTCGCGATGCTGGAGGCGAAGCGGGCAGAACAGGCTGGCGCCCACAGCGACATCCAGATGGCACTGGTCCTCGGCAGCGTCGTCGCCGGCGGCATGGCCGTGGCACTGATCTGGCTGCTCGCCCGCTCGATCGTCACCCCGATCGTCGGCATGACCGCCGCGATGACGCGACTGGCTGAGGGCGACCACGATATCGAGGTTCCGGCGCTCGACCGTGGCGATGAAGTCGGCCAGATGGCGAAGGCCGTCGTCGTCTTCAAGGACGCCGCCGTCGAGAAGCTGTGCCTTTCCGGCGAGACCGAGGCGATGCGCCTACGCTCCGAAGAGGAACGCCGCGCCGCGGAAGTCGAAAAGGCCCGCGAAGCCGAAGAAATCGCCTTTGCCATGGACAAGCTCGCGGCCGGCCTCACCGCGCTCTCCGAAGGCAATGTCGCCTACCGCATCCGCAGCGAGTTCGCGCCGCGACTCGATCCGCTCCGCGTCGACTTCAACAACTCGCTCGAAAAGCTTCAGGGCGCGCTCCGCTCGGTCGGTGACAATGCTGCGGCGATCAATGCCGGCGCCGCGGAAATCCGTGCCGCCGCCGACGATCTCGCCAAGCGCACCGAACAGCAGGCCGCCTCGGTCGAGGAGACCGCAGCCGCCCTCGAACAGGTAACCACCACCGTCAAGGATACCGCCAAGCGCGCCGAAAATGCCGGTGAACTCGTCGCCCGGACGCGCGGCGGCGCCGAGCGCTCCGGCGCCGTCGTCCGCAACGCGGTCGCCGCGATGAACGCGATCGAGAAGTCTTCCGGCGAGATCGGCAACATCATCGGCGTCATCGAGGATATCGCCTTCCAGACCAACCTCCTGGCGCTCAATGCCGGCGTTGAAGCCGCCCGTGCCGGCGAGGCCGGCAAGGGTTTTGCCGTCGTCGCACAGGAAGTGCGCGAGCTCGCCCAGCGCTCGGCCAATGCGGCGAAGGAGATCAAGTCGCTGATCTCGACCTCGAGCGCCCATGTCGGCACCGGCGTCGCGCTGGTCGGCGAGACCGGCTCGGAACTGGAAAAGATCGTCTCCGCCGTCGAGGACATCAGCCAGCATGTCGCGGCGATCGTCACGGCGAGCCGCGAACAGGCGACCGGCCTGCAGGAGATCAACACCGCCGTCAACCTGATGGACCAGGGCACGCAACAGAATGCCGCCATGGTCGAGCAGCAGACCGCGGCCAGCCACTCGCTCGCAACGGAAGCCGCCTCGCTGAACAGCCTGCTTGCGCAGTTCACGCTCGCCGAAACGGGCGGCGCCCCCCGCACCGCCGCCACGTCACGGCCGGCCGGTCGCCGTCCGTCACCTCAGGCGGCAACGGAAAGCAGTGGTCCCGCCGCCTCCCCCGCCCGGGCGCTCGCGAACCGCGTCGCCGGCGCCTTCGGTGGCGGTTCGTCCCAGGCCGCCGTCAAGCAGGAGTGGTCGGAGTTCTGACCGCTGTCATCACGACATGAAAGAGGCCCGGACCGCCGCCGCGATCCGGGCCTCTTCTTTTGCGCCTGCAGCAGACTTGCCCGCACCCGAAACCGGAGACTTAAGCGTTTTTTCACGGCAGCAGGCGATAACATGGAAATTTGAATAGTCGTCGTAGTTCATCGGTACTCAGGACTTTGTTTTGGATAACGGAAACGTTTTTTCCCACCAACAGCTCAAGCAGATACTGGAATTTCTACCGGACCCGGCATTCGTCATAACCCGCTCGGGAAAATACGTTGCGGCGTGGGGCGGCCGTGACAGCCGCTATTACCGCGACAGCAGCAGTCTCGTCGGGCGCTATGCAAGCGACCTCCTCGACAAGGAGCAGGTCGACTGGTTCATGGAGCAGATTGCCGCATCCCTGGCGACCGACCGCATGCATATCGTCGAATACCCCGTTCCCAACAACGACTTCGAGGATCTCGGCAGGTTGGAGGGTGACCTCGTATGGTTCGAGACGCGCTCGCACCGCCTGCCCTTTCAGGTCGACGGGGAAGATGCGATCCTGGCGGTGGCGAGCAACGTCACAAAGCGGCACAAGGCGGAGGAGGAACTGCTGCACCTCAGTCAGACGGACTCACTGAGCGGTCTCTCCAACCGTCGGCATTTCGAGCACCTGGCAGCCGGCATCCTGTCCTCGGCTGCCGAACGCGCGCAGCCGGTTTCCGTTCTGCTGTGCGACATCGACCACTTCAAGAAGATCAACGACGGCCTCGGCCACGGCGTTGGAGACAAGGTCATAGTCGACGTTGCCTCGCTCATAAGACGCCAGGTTCGGGAGGCTGATATTGTCAGCCGATGGGGCGGCGAGGAGTTTCTGGTGCTGACGCCGGGGGCACGTGCCGAACAGGCGATACTCATTGCCGAGCGCACCCGGCAGGCGATCTGCGAGCATCACTTCGGAAACGGAATCCGGGCGACCATCAGCATCGGCGTAGCCTCCGCCCCGCCGCTCGATCATGGCTTGAAAGAACTCGTGGACCACGCCGACAAGGCGCTCTACCGAGCGAAGCGCGAAGGCCGAAACAGGGTCGTCTGCGTCCCGGAAGGCAATCAACTGTACGAGCACCGCCTCATCGCGCGGTGAACGGCTCGATCCGGCTCGAGCACTCAGCCGGCGGCGTTCACGCCGAAACCCTTCTGGCCGAGCGCGCGGAACACCGTCTCGACGATGCCGCGGCTGTCGAGGGCTGCCTTCGCATACATCGCCTCGGGCTTGCCCTGCTCCATCCAGACATCGGGGAGCACGAGAGAGCGGATCTTGAGGCCGTGGTCGAGCAGGCCCTCGCCGGAAAGAAAGTGCAGGACCTGGCTGCCGAAGCCTCCGACGGCGCCTTCCTCGACGGTCACCAGAACGGCGTGCTCGCGGGCGAGCCGACGGATGAGGTCGTGATCGAGGGGTTTGGCGAAGCGGGCATCCGCCACCGTCGTCGGAAGTCCGGCGGCGTCGAGGTCTTCCGCCGCCAGCAGACATTCCGCAAGCCGCGTGCCGAATGAGAGAAGGGCGATCTTGGTGCCTTCCTTGATGATCCGGCCCTTGCCGATCTCGAGAATCGAGCCGCGTTCGGGCAATTGCACGCCGACACCCTCGCCGCGTGGATAGCGGAAGGAGATCGGGCCTTCGTCATAGGCGGCAGCCGTGCGCACCATGTGCTTCAGCTCCGCCTCGTCGGCAGCAGCCATCACCACGAAGCCCGGGAGCGAGGCGAGGAAACCGGTATCGAAGGAGCCGGCATGGGTCGGGCCGTCGGCGCCGACGAGGCCGGCGCGGTCGATCGGGAAGCGCACCGGCAAGCCCTGGATCGCCACGTCATGGACGACCTGGTCGTAGGCGCGCTGCAGGAAGGTGGAATAGATCGCGCAGAAGGGCTTGTAGCCTTCCGCCGCCAGGCCCGCCGCAAAGGTGACGGCGTGCTGCTCGGCGATGCCTACGTCGAAGGTGCGGTGCGGGAAGACCTCCTGCAACTTGTCGATGCCGGTGCCGGAGGGCATGGCCGCGGTAATGCCGACGATCTTCTCGTCGAGGGCTGCTTCCTGCACCAGCGTCTCGCCGAAGACGGCGGTATAGCTCGGTGCATTCGGCTTCGCCTTCGCTTGCGTGCCGGTGATGACGTCGAACTTGTTGACGCCATGATATTTGTCGGCAGCGGCCTCCGCCGGGGCGTAACCCTTGCCCTTCTGGGTCACGACGTGGATCAGCACCGGGCCCTTGCCGTTGTCGCGGACGTTGCGCAGCACCGGCAGCAGGTGGTCGAAGGAATGCCCGTCGATCGGGCCGATATGGTAGAAGCCCATCTCTTCGAACATGGTGCCGCCGGTCACGTAGCCGCGGGCGTGCTCTACGGCACGGGTGATCGCCCGGTCGATGCTCTTGCCGAGATAGGCGGTCAGTTTCTTCCCGAAGTCGCGGAAGCCCATATAGGTGCGGCCCGAGGCGAGCCGCGCCAGATAGGCGCTCATGGCGCCGGTCGGCGGCGCGATCGACATGTCGTTGTCGTTCAGGATGACGATCAGCCGGGCGTCCAGCGCTCCGGCGTTGTTGAGCGCCTCGTAGGCCATGCCGGCGGACATCGCGCCGTCGCCGATCACCGCGATGACGTTGCGGTCCGTGTGGCTGAGTTCGGCGGCGACCGCCATGCCGAGGCCGGCGGAGATCGAGGTCGAAGAATGGGCGGCACCGAAGGGATCGTATTCGCTCTCGGCGCGGCGGGTGAAGCCGGAAAGGCCGCCCTCCTGCCGCAGCGTGCGGATGCGGTCGCGCCGGCCCGTGAGGATCTTGTGGGGATAGCACTGATGCCCGACGTCGAAGATCAGCCGGTCGTGCGGCGTGTTGAAAACCTTGTGGATGGCAATCGTCAGTTCGACGACACCGAGGCCGGCACCCAGATGCCCGCCGGTCCGCGATACCGCGTCGATCATCTCGTCGCGGACTTCGCGGGCGAGCTGCGGCAGGTCGCGGTCATCCAGTTCACGCAGGTCCGTCGGCAGCTTCACCTTGTCGAGCAAGGGGGTCTCGGGCAGCGATGTCACGGGCTCAGGCCTCATTCTTCTTATGTCGTCGGTTCTCAAGGGTCCTGCGCCCGAAGCCGAAAATTCCGGCCCGGCAATACCGCAGAACGGCCCATGCCCCCCTTATATAGAAGTTAACGGCCTTCGGGCAAAGGGACAAACTCGTCTTCGTCACCGGGAACAATGTCGAATCTGCCGGTGCGCCATTCCTCCTTGGCCTTCTCGATGCGTTCCTTCGACGAGGAAACGAAGTTCCACCAGACGTGGCGCGGGGAAGAAAGGGCCGCCCCCCCGAAAAGCATGATGTGACAGCCGTCGACGCCACCCTTCAGCGTGATCGCGTCGCCGGGGCGGAAAACCAGCAACTGGTCGGCGCCGAAGCGATCCCCGGCGATCTCGACCTCGCCGGAAAGGACGTAGGCGGCGCGCTCCTCGTGGCCGGCGTCGAAGGGGAAGCTGGCGCCGGGCACGAGCGCTAGGTCGACATAGAGCGTGTCGGAGAAGACCCCGACCGGCGAGGTCATGCCGGAAAGACTGCCGATCACCACCCGCCCGCTGGCGCCGCGGTCGTCGAAGACCGGCATGGCATCACGCCCCGTATGGGCGAAGGCGGGATCGATCTCCTCCTTCTCGTCCGGAAGAGCGATCCAGGTCTGCAGGCCGGAGATCGAGAGCGGACTGCCGCGGAGGTTTTCCGGCGTGCGTTCGGAGTGGACGATACCGCGGCCCGCGGTCATCAGGTTGACGTCGCCGGGACGGATGACGAGCGTCGTCCCGAGGCTGTCGCGGTGCTTGATCTCGCCGTCGAAGAGATAGGTGACGGTGGAGAGGCCGATATGCGGATGCGGGCGCACGTCGAGTGCCTCGCCGGCTTTCAGCACGGCGGGACCCATGCGGTCGAAGAAGATGAAAGGACCGACCAGGCGGCGCTTTGCCGTCGGCAAGGCGCGGCGCACGGCCAGCCCGCCGATGTCGCTGGTGCGGGGAATGATGAGATGTTCGATGGCGTCGCAGGCCGGCGCATCGCCGGCGGCTGGATCGATTCCGGGAAAGAACGACATGAAGGTCTCCGATCGATTGGCGTTTGCCAACTTAGACGCCATCGGCGCACGATGACAGGGGAAATCCGGTGCTCACGCGGCACCGGCGGGTGACACACCGTTCAACCCGGAAACTGCAGAAGGGATGACTCGCCGCCTCTGCCGCCAATTCCACAGAGGTAGCCCGTCCCGTCACAGAACTGTAACGGCAGCCCGCTAACCCGCAGTTCGGACATTCCAACAGCGTCAGCAACAGGAGCAAGCCATGACCGACATCGACACCAGCAAGCTGTCTTGGGACGAATGGGACGAACTGCAGAACCCGCCGCCGGCCGAAACCGATTTCGACCGCGTCGTCGAGCGGGCGATCTCGCGCCGCGGTTTCCTCGGGGGCGTGCTCGCCTTCGGTTCGGCCGCCGCCGCCATGGGCACGCTCGGCAACCTGATGAGCTCGACCTCGGCGGAAGCCCAGGAAGCAGCCTCCCGCTTCTCCTTCAAGCCGGTCGCGATCGCCACCGACAACACCGTCCATGTTCCGGAAGGCTATAGCTGGCAGCCGCTCGCCAAGTGGGGCCAGCCGCTGTTCTCGAACGTTCCGGACGTCGACCCGGCGAAGGGCGTCAGCCTCGAAAACTCCGACAAGGTCTTCGGCGAAAATACCGACGGCATGGAGCTCTTCGTGATCGGCGACCATCAGGTGATCGCCATCAACCACGAATACGTGAACCCGGACATCAACCTGCCGCACACCGAAAAGGGCGTTCCGCAATCGGCCGACGACGTGAAGATCCTGCAGAACATGCAGGGCGTGACGGTCATGGAAGTCGCCGAGGGCGAGAACGGCTGGCAGATCGTGCTCGACAGCCCGTTCAACCGCCGCATCCACCACAACACGCCGATGACGCTCTCGGGTCCGGCCGCCGGTTCCGACCTCGTCAAGACCGCGGCCGATCCGAACGGCACCGACTGTCTCGGCACCTTCAACAACTGCGGCGCCGGCCGGACGCCCTGGGGCACCTACCTCACCTGCGAGGAAAACTTCAACGGCTATTTCGGCTCGACGGATGCGAACTTCATCCTGCCCGAGGACTATGCCCGCTACGGCATCACGGCCGAAACGCGCTACGCCTACGAGAAGTTCGACGCACGCTTCGACGTCTCGAAGAACCCGAACGAGCCGCGTCGCGCCGGCTACGTGGTCGAAATCGACCCGTCGAGCGCCACGTCGACCCCGGTCAAGCGCACGGCGCTCGGCCGCATCAAGCATGAGAATGCCGCCGCGGTGATTGCCCGCGACGGGCGCGTGGTCGTCTACATGGGCGACGACGAGCGCGGCGAGTTCCTCTACAAATACGTCTCGAACGGCATCTACGTTCCGGGCGGCGATACCTCCAAGCTGCTCGACGAGGGCACGCTCTTCGTCGCGAAATTTACCGATGACGGCACCGGCGAATGGCTGGCGCTGACGCCGGAGACGACCGGCATGAAGATGGACGAGATCTGCGTCTTCACCCGCCAGGCCGCTTCGAAGGTCGGCGCCACCACCATGGACCGCCCGGAGTGGGTGGCGATCAACCCGGTTGCCATCGAGGCCTATTGCGCGCTGACCAACAACAGCAAGCGCGGCGTCAAGAAGAATGCCGGCGGCGACGAGATGCCGGTCGGCGGCCCGAACCCGCGCGCCGAGAACGAATACGGCCAGATCGTCCGCTGGTATCCGGAAAACGACGACCATGCCGACGGCAAGTTCAAGTGGGACCTGTTCTGCATGGCCGGTAACCCGGACGTTCACAAGGATGCCTATGCCGGCTCCCCGAACATCAACTCCGGCAACATGTTCAACTCGCCGGACGGCATGATGTTCGACACAACCGGCCTCCTCTGGATCCAGACGGACGGCGAGGACACCAACGAAGGCGACTTCGCCGGCCAGGGCAACAACCAGATGCTCGCGGGCGATCCGGTTACCGGTCGCATCGAGCGCTTCCTGACGGCGCCGAAGGGCGCGGAAGTCACCGGCCAGACCTGGTCGGCCGACAAGCGCACCCACTTCGTCGGCATCCAGCATCCCGACGCGCCCTTCCCGGACGGCGAAGGCAAGCTGCCGCGCTCGACCGTGATCGCGATCAAGCGCGACGATAACGCGATGATCGGCTGACGGACACGCTCACCGCTTCTGGAGGGGCATCGGCTCAGGCCGGTGCCCCTTTTTTCGTCGCAGGTCAGATATCCGCCGACGAAAACGCCCGGCCGAAGCCGGGCATTTTTCGAAGTCCATGCGAGCACCAATTGCTCAATAGTACGGCGAAAGGCACTGGCGGCGCGGCCCGTGATAGGGCTGGAAGGTGTTGGTATACCGGTCGTAGGACCGGTAACGTGCCTGGCACCATTGGTAGTGCCGCGGATTGATACCGGCGCGCGGTACCGTGGGGGTCGCGAGCGCACCGCCAATGATGAGACCCGCACCGAAGGCGGCGAGCGGGAACCAGTAGCCGTTGTGGTAGCGATAGCCGGGACGCGGATGGCGATAGCCACGATAGCCGCGGTAATAGTAGTAAGGCGCGCGGTAGTAGACGCGATGGTCGACCTTGAGCACGTCGCCGGAGGTCTCCACCTTCGGAGCCGGCACAGGCATGGTCACCGCCTCGGCGGGTGCATAGACGCCCATCGTCAGGGCGGAGGCCAGAGCAAGCGCGGCCCAGCGCTTAACGGTCGTATTCATGACACTCACTCCATCCTATTTCTCGTTCGACACCATACCACGACTTTGCCGGGAAAACGAAAGCGTAGTATTGTCGCAACAAGATACCCGCCGGGATAGAAAAGGCATCCTGAACGACGCATCCATGCGCGTTCTGCCACCCGGACGTCGGGAAACGTCCGGGCGCGTCGTGTTGTTCCGGAACGCCGTCGGTCAGGCCTCGATCTCGACATCGCCCTTCGGCCGCGAGCAGCAGGCGAGCACGTATCCCTCGTCGACCTCGTCGTCGAGGATGCCGCCGTTGTGGTTCATCTCCACCTCGCCGGAGAGCTTCATCACCTTGCAGGTACCGCAGAGCCCGGATTCGCAGGCAGCACCGATGCGCACGCCTGCGGCACGGGCCGCCTGCAGCAGGGTGTGACCGGGCTCGCAGGCGCCCTCCTTGCCAGACATCGCGAACGTGACCTTCGTCGGCACGACCTCGCCCGAGGGGTCGGCGACGACCACCGGAGGCTCCGGTTTCACCGGCTGGAAGGCCTCCTCGTGATAGTTCTTCATGTCGAAGCCGGCGCTGGCGAGCGATTCCCGAACCGTCGCCATGAACGGCTCAGGCCCGCAGCAGAACACCGTGCGGTCGAGGAAATCGGGCGCGAGCAGCGCGATCTTCGCCTTGTCGATCCGTCCCTTGAGGCCGGACCACAGCTGGCCGCGCGCGGTCTGCCGGACGATGAAGCCGAGGGTGAGGTTCTCCATCTCGCGGGCCTTGGCCTCCAGCTCCGCACGGAAGATGATGTCGTCCGGCGTGCGGGCGCAGTGCACGAAGGTAACGTCGCTGTCGGGCGCGCGGTCGCCAAGGTCGCGGGTCATCGAGATCATCGGCGTGATGCCCGACCCGGCCGAGATGAAGAGATACTTGCGGCCGGCATGCCGGACATAGGAGAAATCGCCGAGCGGCCCGATCGCCTTCAGCACCATGCCGGGTTTCAGGTGGTCGAACATCCAGCGGGTGCCGACCGAACTCTTCTGCGCCTTCACCGTCACCGCGACGGTATAGGGCCGCGACGGGCTGGAGGAGAGCGTATAGGTGCGCAGCACCGGCTCCGGTCCGACCGGCAGTTCGAGCGTGACGAACTGACCGGGCAGATAGCGGAACCAGAGACCGGAGCGATCCGGACGGAAGGTGAAGGTCATCACGTCCGGCGCTTCGGGCGTGACGGCGACGCAGGTGAGTTTGTGCTCCCGGTCGGACCAGGGGCGCATCTCGTCGACATGACGGTAGTTCGGGGCGACGATGTTCATGTCAGGCGACCGCGGAAAGACGGGCCTTGTCGCCCTGGAGACGGTCGACCATGAAATTCGAGTACCACTCGACGAACTGCATGACGCCGCCTTCGTGTTCCAGCGAATAGGGGCCGGGTTCATAGGCCGGCGAGCGGATGCCGAAGGCGTTCTCCTCGACGATCGACCGGTCCTGGTCGTTGGTCATCGTCCAGACGTGGGTCAGTTCATCGAGATCGTAGTCTACCCCTTCCACGGCGTCCTTGTTGACGAGCCAGGTGGTGGTGACGGCGGTCTCCTCCGCCGACAGGGGCAGCACGCGGAAGGAAATCGCGTGATCGCCGAGGATGTGGTTCCAGGTCGTCGGATAGTGGAAGAGCAGCATGGTGCCGACATGGCTGATCGGCACGTCGGCGGAGAGCGGACGGCGGACGGCCGGCTTGCCGCTCAACGTATAGCTTTCGGCCTCCTGGATCAGCGGCATGCGGGCGACGCGGAACTGGCCGGTCGGATCCATCCTGAACTCGCTCGGCAGGCCGGCCGCCTCGCAGCGCGCCCAGTGTTCGGCGATGAAGGGATCGTCCTTGGCGCCCTGCACGCCGGTCGCCGTCGGCGCTTCCGGATAGGTGCGGCAGAGTTCCGGATGGTTGCCGGCGCAATGATAGCACTCGCGGTTGTTCTCCCAGACGAGCTTCCAGTTGCCCTTTTCGATGATCGTGCTGCGATGGGCGACCTTGGCCTCCCACAGGCGATGGGGCTTCAGGTAGGGCTCGATGGTGGCGCGTACCGGCGCGAAATCCGGGGCGTCATTGGCGAGGCAGACGAAGATATAGCCGCCGACGCTTTCGCAATGGACGGCCTTCAGGCCGAACTCGCTCTTGTCGAAGGTCTCGCCCATCTGGCGCGCGAAGACGAGCGAGCCGTCGAGATCGTAGGTCCACTGGTGATAGGGGCAGACGAGCTTGGCGGACGCGCCCTTTTCCTGCGTGCAGACGCGATGGCCGCGATGGCGGCAGGTATTGTGGAAGGCGCGGATCGCGCCGTCCTTGCCGCGCACGACCACCACCGGATAGTCGCCGATCTGGGCGGTGAAATAATTGCCCGCCCGCGGGACCTCGCAGTCGTGGCCGATGAACAGCCAGTCGCGATACCAGATCATCTCCATGTCGAGCTTGAAGTAGTCGGGATCGATGTAGAAGGGCTGCTCGAGGCTGAAGCCATCGCGGCGGCTCTTGAGTTGACGCAACACGGAACCGTGCAGATCCATTGGTGTCCTCGTTCGGCGGGCGTGGGTAGAAAGGCGCTGGCCGGCGGTACAGACTGGATACTGACGCCGTCCTTCGATCATCTAACCACAGGCGGCATATCTCTGCTGCGCTGCGAAACGACATCGCCTCGAGCAATCACGACATTGCAAACCGGCCCTGGCGACAGATCGATATTTCGCGAATAACCGTTTTGAAACTTGTACTTAAATCATCAATCGCAGTGCTTTCGAAGAAGCGGATTGGCGCAAATTGACAAGCGGGCGACGGCGTGGAAACGGGCAATGGCAGTCAATGGCGACGCAAGCTTCGCGTAACGAAGGCCCTCCATAATGCCAACTTGCCGGAGGCTCGTTCGGAGCCTCGCCCTTGTCGCTGAAGTTGGAACATGCCGAAGTTCAGATATTTCGCACTGAAGAAGAGCGATGCCCCTCCATTGGCGCCCAAGGCCGTGCACAGCGAATTCCTGCGCACGGGGCGAATCTCGCGGCGGCGCGAAGACTGGGTCGCGGAAGAGCGCCGTTACCTCACCCACGAGGAGGTCGCCGAGCGCACCGGCCGCAAGCTGGAGGCCGCAGGCGAGACGACCCAGGAACGGATCAACGCCTTTCACCGGTCGATCCGTTTCCCGAAACTCATCTTTCACCGCACGCTCGAGAACCAGCCGCATCTCGGCTACTGCCACGTGACGTCGGCACGCACCAGCTTCGCCCGCTTTGCGGATGTGAAGTGGGCGTTCTACCTCACCAATTTCTTCGCCGACATCGGCGGTACCGAACAGTTCTTCGAGCGCATCCGTCCGGATTTCTCGCGCATGTATTTCGCCGTCGCGATCCAGCCCGATCGCGACAGCCGCTCGATGGCAATCGACCGCTCGGTCCGCGACAACGGGGTGCTCTTCCGCACACGCGACCCGAAGGAAGCCCTGAAGAACGTGCTGATGCTGGGTGCCCGCGACGTCGAGCTGCGCAAGATCATTGCCGCCCTCTGACGCCGGCGGCGGTTGTGATCGTCAGCCGCCGAAGCCGCCGACGGACTGCTTCTTGTAGATCAGCCAATCCTTCGGAACGAAGCCGCCCTCGCCCGCACCATAGACCGTGACGGTGTTGCCGCCCGCAGCCTTTGAGGTGGCGAGTGCCCGCTCCGCATAGCTCGTCAGGTCGAAGGCGTTCGGCGCCTGTTCGGAGAAACAGATGCCGAAGGACATCTGCGCCTGGCCGAGCGAACGGCCGGAGCCACTGTTGACGACCGCCGTCGAGGCGAGCTTCACCCGCACCAGATCGACGATGCGGCTCACTTCTTCCTGTTCGGAGGTATAGAAGAGCATGCCGAAGCGCGCGCCGTCGAAACGGCAGGCGAGGTCGCCGCCGTTCGTCACCGTCTGTACGATCTTCGACACCTGTTTCAGGAAGCGCTCGGCGACGGTGGCGCCCATCTGTTCGGAAATACGGCCGTACTCGTCGATCTCGCCGACGGCGAGCCCGCAAAGGACCGGCATTCCCGGATTGGCGTAGACCTTCGCAAGCGCCTTGTTGAAGGCACGGCGGCTTCCGAGCCCGGTGAGCGCATCGACGAACTTCGCCGTTTCGGCCTCTTCCGCCTCCCGCTGCAGGTCGGCAAGCGCCGCCGTCTTGTTCACGACCGCGCGCACGACGGTGCTGTTCTGGGTCGCCCGCTTCTCCGTCGCGACCTTGAGCGCGGTGATCGATTGCCCGAGTTCGACGTGGTCGATATCGCCGTCGGCCAGGATCACCCGCGAGGCATCGCCAATCAGGCGGCCGTAGTCGGTGAGCGAGACTTTCTCCTCGTTCAGCAGGCTGATGAAGTTGCTCATCTCGGCGCGGACGTGGCCGTTCTGGCGGCTCAGAAGGCCTGCTTCGTGGTGGTGCGGCAGGTATTTCCGCCCCAGCGCATCGAGCGCGTCCTGCGTCTTGTTCTTGCCGAGCGCCACGAACTCCCGCACGAGTTCGGGGTTGCTGCCGGCATAGGCCTCGTAGACCAGTTCGTAGTTCCGCGGCAGGCCGTCGATGCCCATCTGGTGCATTGCGGTGGCGACGCGCAGGGCAATACTGGAGGCGGGGTTCTTCGGAGGAAGCATGTCTGTTGTTCCGGCATTTCGAGGCGAATCTGTCGTTCGACGGGACTATAAGAGGCAGAATTCTTTCTTTCGGTTACGCCGATGGATAAAGTTTTAACGACCGTCCGCGAGGCGGTTCTCCCACCTGTGGACAAAGGCCGCGCAGGCTCCGCCCGGAAGGGCAAAAAGAGGTTGGTCCCGGCATGCAAGACACGCTATGGACGGGAAAACAGGACGTTGCGAGCGGCGACATGGCAAGATGCATCTCAATCGAAACCGCCCGGCAGGAGGCGATCACCGAGGCGGTGGCGGTGCTGTCGCGTGGCCTGCCCGTGGCAGTGCCGACCGAGACGGTCTACGGACTTGCCGCCGACGCCACCGATCCGGCAGCGATCACCCGCATCTACGAGACCAAGGGACGCCCGCGCTTCAACCCGCTGATCTGCCATATGGCGGACCTTCTGATGGCCGAGCGCTACGCTGTCTTCGATCCGGTGTCGCGCAGGCTCGCCGAGCGCTTCTGGCCGGGCCCGCTCACCCTCGTTCTGCCACTGAAGGCGGAAAGCGGCATCCATCCGCTGGCGACCGCGGGCCTCGACACCGTCGGCGTGCGCGTGCCGCAGGGCTTTGCCGGCGACCTCATCCGCGCCTTCGGCCATCCGCTCGCGGCCCCGAGCGCCAATTCCTCCGGCAAGATCAGCCCGACCACCGCCCGCCATGTGCTCGACGATCTCGGCGGGCGGATCGAACTCGTGCTCGACGGCGGCCCCTGCCGCGTCGGCGTCGAATCAACGATCGTGCGCGTCGAAGCCGACAGGCTCCGGCTCTTGCGTCCGGGCGGCATCGCGGTCGAAGCACTCGAAGAGGCAAGCGGATTGCCGGTGGAGCGCACGGCCGGCCCCGGGGCGGCCATCGAGGCGCCCGGCATGCTCGCCTCCCACTATGCACCGAACGCCGCGATGCAGCTCGAGGCACGGCGTGTCGCGGCGGGCGACGCGCTGATCCGCTTCGCCGGCGCGGCTGTCGAGGGCGAAGACGGCGCAAGGCTGGTTCTCGACCTCAGCCCCAGTGGCGATCTTGCGGAAGCGGCCGCCAATCTCTTCGATTACATGAAAAAAGCCGATGCGAGCGGGGCTGCCCACATCGCCGTAACGCCCGTTCCGAACCGCGGACTCGGCGAGGCGATCAACGACCGCCTGAAGCGGGCGGCGGCGCCGAGAGCGAGCTAGCGAGGGAGAGGAAAGATGGATTCAGCAAATACCCTCCTGCAGCAGTTCATCGACATCGTCGGCCCCGCCCACGCGCTGACGGCGGACGCCGACATCGAGCCCTATCTCGTCGAAAACCGCGGCCTCTACCACGGTGCTTCGCCACTCGTCCTCAAGCCCGGCTCGACGGAGGAAGTCTCCGCGATCCTGAAGCTTGCAAGCGCGACCGGCACGCCGATTGTCCCGGCCGGCGGGCGCACCGGCCTCGTCGGCGGGCAGGTGCCGCGGGAGGAAAGCCGCGACGTCGTGCTGTCGCTCGAACGCATGAACCGCGTCCGCGAGGTGGACACCGTGGGCGACGTGATCGTCGTTGACGGCGGCTGCATCCTTGCTGACGTACAAAAGGCGGCGGAGGCGCATGAGCGGCTCTTCCCGCTCTCCCTCGGATCGGAGGGAAGCTGCCGCATCGGCGGCAATCTCTCGACCAATGCCGGCGGCACAGCCGTGCTCGCCTACGGCAACATGCGCCAGCTCTGCCTCGGGCTTGAAGTGGTGCTGCCGACCGGCGAGATCTGGGACGGGCTCCGGCGGCTCAAGAAGGACAACAGCGGCTACGACCTGCGTGACCTCTTCATCGGCGCGGAAGGCACGCTCGGCGTCATCACGGGCGCGGTGCTGAAGCTTTTCCCAAGGCCGCGCGGAAGGCAGGTCGCCTTCGCCGGACTGAAGTCCCCCGCCGACGCGCTGGCACTCTTCGAGCGCGCCTCCCTCCTCTGCGGCACGGCGCTCACCGGCTTCGAACTGATGCCGCGTATCGGCGTCGAATTCACCGCACGGCATATTCCGGGCGTGCGCGATCCGCTCGACACCGCCCATGACTGGTATGCGCTGATCGACATCTCGACCTCTGACTCGGCCGAAACCGCCGAGGCGATGATTACCACGCTGATGGAGCAGGCCTTCGAGGCCGACCTCGTTCAGGATGCGGTGATCGCCGCCTCGCTCGCCCAGCAGGACGCGCTCTGGCACATGCGCGAGAGCATGTCGGAAGCCCAGAAGCCGGAAGGCGGTTCGATCAAGCACGACGTTTCGGTGCCGGTCGCGCGGATTCCGCAGTTTCTCGATGAGGCCGGCGCGGCGGTAATGACGGCGATGCCCGGCGCCCGCATCTGCGCCTTCGGCCACCTCGGCGACGGCAATATCCACTACAACATCAGCCAGCCGGTCGGAGCGGACAAGACCGCCTTCATCGGCCGCTGGCGCGAGATCAACGCCATCGTGCATGCGATCGTCCGCAAGACGGGCGGCTCGATCTCCGCCGAGCACGGGGTCGGACAGCTGAAGCGCGACGAGCTGATCGCCACGCGACCGGAAATCGAGACGGTGCTGATGAACCGCATCAAGAAGGCCTTCGACCCCGCCGGCATCATGAACCCCGGCAAGATGGTATCGCCGCAATGACCGCGCGGCTGACGCTCCGGATCGACCTGCCGAATGGCACGCGGCTCGGGCCGGGCAAGGCGCAGCTCCTCGCCAACATCGTCGAGCATGGCTCGATCCGCGCCGCCGGTGCCGCCATGGGCATGTCCTATCGCCGCGCCTGGCTGCTCACCGACGAGATCAACCGCATGTTCAGGGAACCCTCGATCGTCACCCGGCACGGGGGCAAAAGCGGTGGCGGCGCCGAGCTGACCCCCTTCGGGGAGAGGCTGCTTTCCTGCTGTCGGCGCATGGACGAAGAAAGCCGGCGCGCGCTCGAACATGAGCTCGCCTGGGTGGAAGGCGCGCTCGACATGGCCTACCGCCCGCATGGTGCCGCCGACGTGGACGGCGACGACTGAGGGGGATACCAGGCCCCGGCATTTCTTCACGCCTGGCGGAACAGGCCCTCGGTGGCAATCGATACCGCCTTGAAAAGAAGATGAACGGGCTTTCCCGGCACGAGCCCCAGGCTTGCGGCCGAGCGGCGCGTGACCTCGGCGACGAGATGCTCGCCGCCGCAATCGACCGTCACCATGACGGAATGGCCGGAATCCGAAAGCGCCGCGACATGGCCCGAGAGACGGTTGAGGGTGGATATGCCGTCCGGGAGCGTCGTCGCAAGAACGATCTCGCTGGTCGGCACGAAGACACGGATATGGGTTCCGACCGCCATCTCTGCCTGACGCAGGAAGAGCGCCCCGGCGCGACTGTCGGCGAGCGTCAACCCCTCGTCGGGGCTGTGGCCGGTGATGACAGCGTGGAGAAAGTTGCCCGGCTGCAGGGCGCCCGTCGCCGAGGGAACGATGTTCAGCACCTCGTCCGGTGCCCCGATCGCGGTGGCACGGCCTTGGGCGAGCACGACCACACGGGTCGCGAGGCGGGCGACCTCCTCGATCGCGTGGCTGACATAGAGGATCGGAATGCCGACCTCGTCGCGGATGCGTTCGATGTCCGGCAGGATCGCCGCCTTCCGCTGATTGTCCAGCGCCGAAAGCGGCTCGTCCATGAGCAATAGCCGAGGGCTTGCCATCAGAGCGCGCCCGAGCGCCACGCGCTGTTTTTCCCCGCCCGAGAGATTGGCCGGACGGCGGTCGAGCAGGCGGCCGATGCCGAGGAGGTCGACGACGCGTTCCAGCGATTCGCGGCGTTCGGCGGCCGGCGTGAAGCGCCGGGCATAGCCGAGATTCTGCCGGACGGAGAGATGCGGGAAGAGCCGCCCTTCCTGGAAGACATAGCCGATCCGGCGCCGGTGCGGCGGTACGAAGAGCCCCCGTTCCGCATCGCTCCAGATCTCGCCGTCGAAGGCGATCCGCCCCTCCTGCGGCCTTTCGAGCCCGGCGACGAGATTGACCAGTGTGGTCTTTCCCGAGCCGGAGGGACCGAAAAGGGCGGTGAGGCCGGCGCCGATGGAGAGATCGGCGAGAAGCTCGAAGCCGTCGCGGCGATGGCGGACGTCGATGCGCAGCCTCATTGCGCCCCCGTGCCGACGGCGAGGCGGCGTGCCAGGAGCTCGGAGGCGATCACCGCGGCCAGCGAGATCACGATCGACACGAGTGTCAGCCGCATCGCCGCGAACTCGCCGCCGGGCACCTGGGTGTACGTATAGATCGCCGAGGCGAGCGTCTGGGTCTCGCCGGGGATGTTGGAGACGAAGGTGATCGTCGCGCCGAACTCGCCCATCGCCTTGGCGAAGGCAAGCACGGCGCCGGCAACGATGCCCGGCACGATCAGCGGCAGCGTCACCGTAACGAAAACCCACGGGCGGCTGGCGCCGAGCGTCGAGGCCGCCGCCTCCAGCCTGCGGTCGACAGTGTCGAGCGAAAGGCGGATCGAACGCACGAGCAGCGGAAAACCCATGACGCCGGCGGCGAGCGCCGCCCCGGTCCAGCGGAAGGAAAAGACGAGGCCGAACCACTGGTCGAGAAAGGCGCCGACCGCCCCCTTGCGCCCGAAGGTCAAGAGCAGGAGGTAGCCGGTCACGACCGGCGGCAGGATGAGCGGCAGGTAGACGATGCCGTTCAGGAGCGCCTTGCCGAAGAATTCGCCGCGCGAGAGGAGATAGGCAACCGCCACGCCGACGGGCACGGAAAAGGCCACGGCTGTCGCCGCGACCTTCAGGCTGAGAAACATGGCCGTCAGTTCTTCCGGCGATAGCGTCACGGCGGCGGGATCCTCGGTCTGCGGCGTCAGTTCGTCTTGGCAAGCACCGTGAAACCGGCAGCCGTGAAGCGATCATAGGCCTTCGGCGACTGAAGGTAAGAGAGAAATGCCGCCGCATCGGCGTTTTCCGCATCCTTGAGCACGGCGGCCGGATAGACGATCGCCGGATGGCTGTCTTCGGGGAAGCGGTCCACCACTTTCACCTTCGGATCGGCCTTTGCGTCGGTCTCGTAGACAATGCCGAGCGGCGCCTCGACGCGCGCAACGAGGAGGAGCGCGGCGCGGACGTTTTCGGCCTGGGCGACGCGATCCTTGACGCTCTCCCAGACGCCGAGATTTTCGAGCGCCGCCTTGCCGTAGACGCCGGCCGGCACGGCATCGGTATTGGCCATGGCGAGATGTCCGTCGCCGAGAGTGCTTGCGAGCGGGAAATCCTTGCCGATCGAAAGCGAGACGGTGCTGTCGGACGGGGCGATCAGCACGATCCGGTTGCCGAGCAGGTTCACCCGGCTGCCTTCGGCGACGAGGCCGGCCTTCTCGACGTAATCCATCCACTTGAGGTCGGCCGAGATGAAGAGATCGGCGGGCGCCCCTTCCCCGATCTGCTTGGCGAGTGCGGAACTGCCGGCGAAGGAGAGCGTGACCTCCCTGCCCGTTTCCGCCTTCCAGTCGGAGGCGATTTCGCCGAGGACATCCTTGAGGCTCGCCGCCGCGAAGACCGTCACGGCATCGGCCGCCGACGCGGCAAGCGGCGAAAGGAAGACGGCGCCGGCGACCACCGCTGCACCGAGAAGACGAGATGCCCTTGCAAAGACTTTCATTTGTGGAACCCCTCTGATAATCGATATATTCCAGCGGATATATCGGTAGCCGATCGAAAGTCGACGCGCAAGGGCCGCATCAAAGGCGCCGCGCGACCCGAAGCTGGGATCAGGCGGGCCTCAAGGCGGCGAGAGACATCAGGAGGTCGCCGCTGATGCCGGCGCTGCCGTCGCCGAAAACCCCGAGCACCGGATCGGTCGTGGAGTTCTCCATGTCGTACATGGCGGTGAAGCGCTGCAGCAGGCGCTTGACCTTGTCGGGGTCCTGCATCTCGGAGAGGTCGAGGTTCTTCTCGACGATCTTCGCCTGCACGTCGACATCCATGCTGGAGAACTCGGAGGAGAAGCCGTAGGTCACGCGGAAAACCTCAAGCAGCGCGCTATCGGCAATCAACCCGTAGGCGTCGGTGAGCGTCGGCGCCATCCGCTCGAAATAGAGGGCAAGACGCACACCCTGATTGCTTTCGCCCTCGCTCTCTTCGAGGCTTTGCCGCAGATACTTGTGGGCGGTTTCGAGCGCCGTGCCGCGCTGCTGCACGGTGCCGACGGTCTCGCGCGTCAGATTGCCGTCGCCGTCGAAGTTGAAGGAAGCCAGGAGCTCGGCCCAGTTCTCGTCCGTCTGCTGGTTGACGAAACTCTTCTTGTCTTCGAGGTCGGACGAGAAGATCTGCTTCAGGAAGTCGTCGGACACGTCGGCCGGGTCGAACCCGTAAGCGCCGAGCACGACATCCACCACGCGACGGTCGGCGAGGAGATCGTCAACGGTGCGAATGCTCTGGATCTTCTCCTGATAGTACTTGGTCTCCTCTTCGGCGGCGGCCTTCGCCTTGGTCTTGTCGTCGCCCTCAAGGAAGCGGATCTTGTCGACGATGTAGTCCTTCGCCGTACGGGTGATGGTCAGCTGGTTCTGTGCGAGAAGGGGCACGGCGGCATCGCCGTTACTGTCGAAATTGAAGGCTTCGGCGAGCTTCACCAGACGCTCGTCGCGGGACCTGTTGGCATAACTCGTCGGATCGGTGACGTCGCTGGTCAGAGCCTTGCGCAGTTCGGCATCGGTGAATTCACCCGCCTCGATGCCGAAGGGCTTGAGCAGGATCGAGCGCAGCGCCGCATTGCCGAGCAGGACGTCGACGTCGGTGAGGTCGGAAAGCTCCTGCTTGTAATAGTCGATCATGCCGTTCATCCGCTCGACATCCTTGTCGTCGTAGAACTCGGCATATGCCGAATTCGTCTCGATGAGCTGGACGTCCTGCTGTGCGGCGTAGCCGGCCTTGACGTTGCCGGCCGCGTCGAAGTTGAACTTCTGGGCGACCGCCACCCAGGCCGCGCCGCCGTTGGTGACGGCATAGTTGTTCGGATCGGTGAGATCGCTGGTGACGATCGACTTGAAGACCGACGAGGTCATGGTGGCGTCGAACTGGAACGCCGTCTTCACGTAGTCGAAGAGACGCGGATCCGAGGTGAGCTCGGTGACCGAGGTGATGGTCGCCATCTTGGCAGCGTAGTACTTCTTCTCCCGCGCGAGCGTGTACTCGGACACATAGTTCTGTGTTCCGTCGACATAGAGGTAGACGGTCGACTCCTTCTGGTCCGCCGTCTGGGCGGTTGCAGCCGAAAGGCTTCCGTCGGCATTGAAATTGAATGCCTGTGCCATCTTGAGAAATGCGGCCGAGTTGGCGGCGTTGTCGGCGACCAGCTGGTTGACATAGCTGTTCGGGTCCGACGTGTCGCTCGTCAGGATTTTGGCGAAGTGGTCGTTGGTATAATAGCCACGATCGATGCCGTAGGCTTCGAGGACATAATCGAAGAGCCGCTTCGACTTGACCAGCTGGTCCGCGCTGGTGACGGTGTCGATCGCCGTCTCGTAGTATTTCGTCTCGGTTTCGACATCCCCGGCGAGATCGACCTGGGCCTGTTTATATCCGTCGATAATCGCCGTTTCCTGCGCATCCGTCTGGACATCCTTGATCTGCCCGACGAACTGGAAGGCGAGCGCGAAGTTCCGGTAGCGCTCGTCGGTCAGCTTGTTCGCATAGCTCTCGGAGTCGTTGAGGTCGCTTTCAAGCACCTTCTTCATGAAAGCCTTGGCGTAGGTCATGTCCTCGAGACCGTAGGCCTTCATCGCATAGCTGTAGAGCCGGTAGTCGTCGAGGAACTCGTCGACCGACGTCACCTTGTCGATGTTGTCCTTGTAATAGGCGGCGAGCCGCTCCGTCTCGGCATCCGAGGCGACACGGTTGAGACTCGACTTCAGATCCCTCGTGACGAGGTCGTAGCTGAGATAGGTGGAAACCACGGCGCAACTCCCGGACGAGAACACTGGCGCGGCCACCATGCCTGCCGAGCCTTGCCCCGGGCTTTAGGCGCACACAGGCGGCCACTTGCGTTCACGTTCTCGAAACCCTGAGCCGTTGGACTTCGCTAACCATCTGAGGATGCAAAGTTTTCTTAACCGCAATTTTTAAGTTGCCCGGAAGGGGGCGCGACTATCTTCCCGATCAGAGGACGCAAAGTCCCGAAGCGATGGCCATGACGGCTCTCGAGGTAGAACAAGGGTAGAATGATGATGACGAACACGGTTATGAAGCCTGCTTGGGCGGGCGCGACGCTGAGACTGGATCCGTCCCGTTTCCCGCATCAGATCACTTACGCATTGCGCGAAGCGGCCGGCGATGTCACGATCACCATTGACGAACGCGGCGCCATTCTGCGAAAGGTCTTGCCTTCGAGCGGATTGCCGCTCTCCTTCGCCCTGCCGGCCCGCGCTTTCAAGGGCGTCGCTGCGCGGGCGATCGACCATGGAGACGGAGAGGTAACGGTAACCTTGGAACTGCATCACGACGATCCGGACCTGTGCATCCCGCTTTTGGTGGCACACGACCTCTGCGATATCGCGGCCGACTGGCGCGGATGGGCGGACGCCTTCCGGATCCCGATGCTGATGGTCGAGGCCGACGGCGTCGCCCGCCCTCTCGAAGAGCATCTCGGGGACGTCAAGGCCCGCGCCACCCAGCCGCGCCGCCGCCATTCCTATTTCGCCCAGCGCCGCCCGCGCTTCCTGGTCCGCCGCTCGACCGGCAGCCTCGGCGTGGCCATGAAGATCTCCGGGAAGGAAATCATCGCCCGCAACTGAGCGAAGGACCGGTCATCCGGTTCTTTTCGAGACAATCAGGCAACCGCCCGGACACAAGGCCTCGCTCGTCACGATGCGGGGCCTGTTACGTTTCGGGCCAGCGGTTTCCCGTCAGGCGAAGGGCAGCGCTACAAGAAGTCCAGCGAAGATGATCGCACCGACCCGGCTGTTGGACTTGAAGAGCGCGAGGCACTGGGCAGCGTCGTCGATGTCGAGGACGGCGATCTGGTAGGCGAGCATGCCGCCCGCGGCGAGAAGGCCGACGAAGGCGAGGAAACCGGCCCCGGCCGCGAAGAAGGCGGAGGCAAGCAGGAGAAGCGTCAGGCCGTAGAGGCCGACGAGCCAGACGCGGGTATTTTCACCGAAGAGCCGGGCGGTGGAGCGCACGCCGATCAGCGCATCGTCCTCCTTGTCCTGATGGGCGTAGATGGTGTCGTAGCCGATCGTCCAGGCGACTGCGGCGGCGTAAAGCAGCACGGCCGACAGCGACAGCGATCCGAAAAGCCCGGCCCACCCCATCAATCCGCCCCAGGAGAAGGCGAGTCCGAGGAAGAACTGCGGCCAGTCGGTGAAGCGCTTGGCGAAGGGATAGACCGCGACCACGGCAAGCGAGAGTACGCCGAGGCCGATCGCAAATCCGTTGAAGCAGAGGAGGACGAAAAGACCGGTTAAGGCCTGCGCCGCCATGAAGAGCTTCGCCTGCAAGCGGGTGACGCGACCGGAGGGAAGCGGCCGCGACCGGGTGCGGGCCACCGCCATGTCGATCTCGTGGTCGACGAGGTCGTTATAGGTGCAGCCGGCTCCGCGCATGGCGACCGAACCGATGAAGAAGAGCGCAAGGTGGAAGGCGAAGAGGGAGAGGCTCAGCCGCCCCTCCTCCTGCAGGACGTTGGCGGCGAGCGCCGACGACCAGAAGCAGGGCCACATCAGGAGCTGCCAGCCGATCGGCCGGTCCCAGCGGGCAAGCTGTGCGTACGGCCAGGCTGCGCGCGGCAGGATGCGGTAGACCCAGTTGTCGGAGGGCGCATCCGCGACGCGCCCGGTATTGTCGGCAAACGTGTTCATGCCGGATTGATAGACCAAAGCCCGGCGGAAGGAAACAAGCGGTCCGGACCGATCAGTCGATCTGGACGCCGAACTTGTAGCTGGCCCCGACGCCGAAGATGACCTGGTTCGGCGTGCCGCGCTCCTGGACGAGACTGCTGTCGGCGGCCGGTCCGACGAGGCGCTTGTATTCGGCAAAGGCACTCGCCTGCAGCCGTGCGGTGGCATTCCAGGTGATCGCCGCCCCTGCCCCGACCGATTGCCAGCCGGCGCCCGGGTCATACTGGTCAAGACCAGAAGCAGCCGATTCGGCGGCATTCACGCCGTAATAGGCGCGGCTGTAACCGCTCGTCGCGTAGCGGGCGCGCGGTCCGCCGGAAACCTGCAGGTCGGGTGCGATGTCGGTGAAGGCATCGGCGGCGACATCGGCAACGAGACCGTCATGGCTGCGGACGCCCTGCCGCAACTCGCCGCGCACCCGCAGATAATCGGTCGGATAGACGTCGACGAACCCACCGACTTCGGCCCCGAACTTCACGTCGGACAGCCCCTCGAGGTCGTCCGACGTATCGGAATCCCGTCCCCAGACCAGCCGGCCGGCGACGCCGGCCCTCACCGTCTCGGTCTCGACGATACCGAAGGAAGGACTGTCATTGCGTGACGAAAACGCCTGCGTATTGCCTTCACGCCCTATCGAGATCGTCGGCGAGACGCCAATCTTCCGCTCGCTCGAGCCTTCGTAGGAAGGCTCGCTCACACCCTGCGCGCCAAGCTTCACATACCAGTCGCCGGCGAGGACCGCGTGAGCCGGCAGAAGGGTGACGAGGGACAAGAGAAAGCAGGCGGGAAGACGCATGACACAAGCTCCGGAAACGCAATACGAAGGTCCGCCGGTGCGGAGGGGAACCGGTGACGCATTCGCACGAAATGCGTTACCGGATCATTAACCTTGCCAATGTGCTCCTCGCCCGGTCTCAGTACGTCACCTTCTCCAGCGGCGGACGCGTGGCGTCGAAGGCGGTAAGGACCGCCTCACGCTCGGCCATGTAGCCGCGGGTGTCGGGAACCGCGAAGGTGTTCCGGGCAAGCTGCATCTGGAAGATGAAGAAGCCCTGATGCGTGAAGGCCATCTCCGAGCCGGCGAGATAGAATTCCCACATGCGGACGAACCGTTCGTCATAGAGCCGCACCACCTCTTCCCTGCGCGCGAGGAACCGTTCCCGCCACAGGCGGAGCGTGCGTGCGTAGTGGCGCGGCATGATCTCGATGTCGCGGACGAAGAGACCCGCCTTCTGCACTGCCGGCAGCACCTCGGCGAGCGAGGGAATATAGCCTCCCGGGAAGATGTACTTCTCGAAGAAGGGATTGTTGACGAGCGGCGGCGTCGGCTGGCCGATCGAATGCAGCAGCATGACCCCGTCCCTGTCGAGCAGCTCGGCCGCCTTGCGGAAGAACCGGCCGTAGTTCCAGGGACCGACATGCTCGAACATGCCGACAGAGACGATGCGGTCGAAGGGCTTCGCCTTCATGGTGCGGTAGTCCTGCAGCTCGAAGCGGACGCGGGAGGAAAGCCCGCGTTTCTCCGCCCGGTCGCGCGAGACGCGCAACTGTTCGGTGGAGAGCGTGATGCCCGTCACGTCGACGCCGGAGGATTCGGCGAGATACATCGCCATGCCGCCCCAGCCGGAGCCGATCTCCAGCACGCGCTGGCCTTCGCCGAGCAGCAGCTTGGCGGCGATATGGCGTTTCTTGGCGACCTGAGCCTCTTCGAGCGTCGTCTCCGGCGTCTCGAAATAGGCGCAGGAGTATTGCCAGTCCGTATCGAGGAAGAGGTCGAAGAGTTTGGCCGAAAGGTCGTAATGATGGGCGACGTTGCGCTGGTTATGGTTGACGGGAAGAAGGCGCTGCAGGCGGGTGAGCGCCAGGCGGGCCACCCCGCGCCAGACCATGCCGAAGCTCAGATCCTCCGCAAGCGTGTTGGACTTCACGAGCGCGAGGAGATCGTAGATATCCCCCGCGTCCATGACCATGCGTCCGTCCATGTAGATTTCGCCGAGCTTCAGCTGCGGATCATCGACGAGTTCGTTCTCGGCCTTCTCGTCGATGAAGCGGATGGCGACCGGTTCGCCCGTGCCGTCGCCATAGGTCCTGGATTGTCCGTCTGCGGTGGTAGCGGTCAGTGTACCGGTTCTGACTATGCGATTCAGTAATCCCTCAAGCTTCGAGGTCATTCATGCCCCCAATTTGCTATCAACGAATATGAAACGGAAAAAATCTAACGCTTTTATCAGCTTGGACAAGCGCGAGATTATTATCGATGCTTCATATTTCTTGAAGCCGGGGGTGGGCGGCGTCTTTGCGCCGCCCTTTGCCTCACTTCTTGCGGAAGGCTTCCGCCAGCGCTGCACCGAGGCTGCCCTGTTGGGAGCGCGCGTCCTGCCGGGCCTGCGACTTGCCGCCGCCGGGACGCGACGGACCCGATCCGCGGTTGTCGCGGGCAGACGGCGGCGCCTCGCCGCCATCCTTGCGCATGGTGAGCGCGATGCGCTTGCGCTTCACATCGACCTCGACGACACGGACCTTCACGACGTCGCCGGCCTTCACCACCTCATGCGGATCCTTAACGAAACGGTCGGCAAGCTGGGAGACGTGGACGAGGCCGTCCTGGTGCACGCCGATATCGACAAAGGCGCCGAAGGCAGCGACGTTCGTCACCGTTCCCTCGAGCAGCATGCCGGGCTTCAGGTCGGTGATCTCGTCCACGCCCTCGGCGAAGGTCGCGGTCTTGAAGCTCGGGCGCGGGTCGCGGCCGGGCTTTTCGAGCTCGGCGATAATGTCCCTGACGGTCGGCAGGCCGAACTGCTCGTCGATGAAGGTCCGCGGATCGAGGCTCCGCAATGTGGCGCTGTCGCCCATCAGCGTGCGCAGGTCGCGGCCGCAGGCGGCGACGATCTTCTTTGCCACACCGTAAGCTTCCGGGTGAACCGAGGAGGCATCGAGCGGCTCCTTGCCGTTCGGGATGCGCAGGAAGCCCGCGCATTGCTCGAAGGTGCGCGCGCCGAGGCGGGAGACCTTGAGGAGTTCCTTGCGGCTTTCGAACGGGCCGGTCTCGTCGCGATGGGCGACGATCGCCTCGGCAATGGCATTGGAGAGGCCGGAGACACGCGCGAGCAGCGGCGCGGACGCCGTGTTGAGATCGACGCCGACGGCGTTTACCGCATCTTCGACCACAGCGTCCAGCGAACGGCCGAGCTTCGCCTGGTCGACGTCGTGCTGGTACTGGCCGACGCCGATCGACTTCGGCTCGATCTTCACCAGTTCCGCGAGCGGGTCCTGCAGGCGCCGCGCGATCGAGACGGCGCCCCGCAACGAAACGTCGAGGTTGGGGAATTCCCGCGCCGCCGTCTCGGAGGCCGAATAGACCGAAGCGCCCGCCTCGGAAACGATAACCTTGGTCGGCTTCGGTGCCGGCATCTGGGCGAGCATGTCGGCGACCAGCTTCTCCGTCTCGCGGCTGCCGGTGCCGTTGCCGATCGCGATCAGCTCCACCTTGTGCTTGCGGATGAGGCTCGCCAGCTCCGCCTGCGTGCCACGAACGTCGTTCTTCGGCGGGAACGGATAGACGGTGGTGGTGTCGACGACCTTGCCGGTGCCATCGACGACCGCGACCTTCACGCCGGTGCGGATGCCCGGATCGAGCCCCATGGTGGCGCGCGAGCCGGCGGGCGCGGCGAGCAGCAGGTCCTTCAAGTTGCGGGCGAAGACGTGGATCGCCTCCTCCTCGGCCCGCTCGCGCAGATCACGCATGAGATCGAGGGACAGCGACATCGAGAGCTTCACCCGCCAGGTCCAGCCGGCGATCTCCATCAGCCAGCGGTCGGCAGGGCCCTTGTCGGCAATGCCGAAGGCGGCGGCGATCATCCGCTGCGCCGGCTTCACCGGCGACGGGTCGTCGCGGTCGGCTTCGATCGCAAGCGTCAGCACCTCCTCGTTCCAGCCGCGCAGCATGGCGAGCGCGCGGTGGCCGGGAACCGTCGCCCAGCGTTCCGAATGGTCGAAATAGTCGGCGAATTTTTCGCCCGCCTGTTCCTTGCCCTCGACCACCTTCGAATAGAGCAGCGCCCGGTCCTTGAGATCGTTACGCAGCCGGCCGAGCAGGTCGGCATTCTCCGCGATCCCTTCGGCGACGATGTCGCGCGCGCCCTCGAGCGCCGCCTTCACGTCCGGCACCTCCTCCGTGAGATAGGCTTCGGCGAGCTTCGCCGGATCGGCCGTGCGGTCCGCCCATATCGCTTCCGCGAGCGGCGCCAGCCCGCGCTCGCGGGCGATCTCGGCGCGCGTGCGGCGCTTCGGCTTATAGGGGAGATAAATGTCCTCCAGCTCGGCCTTGGTGGCGACGCCTGCGATCTTCGCGGCAAGCTCGTCAGTCATCTTGCCCTGCGAGGAGATCGACTCGACGATCGCCTTGCGGCGCGCGGCAAGCTCCCGCAGGTAGATCAGCCGTTCGGAAAGGTTGCGCAGCTGGGTGTCGTCGAGGCCGCCGGTCACTTCCTTGCGGTAGCGCGCGATGAAGGGCACGGTCGCGCCTTCGTCCAGCAGCCCGACGGCCGCCGTCACCTGGTCGGGGCGCGCGTTGATCTCGGCGGCGATGATCGCGGAAATGGATTTGATGTCGTCGGCCATGAACATTCCTGTCCTCTTAAGAAGTCGGCAGACCATAGCGGCGGATTGTGCCAAGGCAACGGCGCCCTCCCCGCCTCCACAGGAAAGCATGGCCTGAAAGCGCATATGCCACCTTGACCTTTCGCCCCCCTGCCCTTAACGCCCGGCTATCAAAGGATTTCGGAGACGAGCGATGAAGGTTCTGTTGATCGGGTCGGGCGGGCGCGAACATGCGCTGGCATGGAAGCTGGCGCAGTCGCCGCTGATGGAGGCCTTCTATGCCGCGCCGGGCAATCCGGGCATCGCCGAGCATGCGACGCTCGTCGGCCTCGATATCGACGACCATGGCGCCGTCACCGCCTTCTGCAAGGAAAAGGCGATCGACTTCGTCGTCGTCGGACCGGAAGCGCCGCTGGTGGCGGGACTTGCCGACGTGCTGCGCGCCGCCGGCATCGCGGTCTTCGGGCCGTCCGCGGCCGCCGCCCAGCTCGAAGGCTCGAAGGGCTTCACCAAGGATCTCTGCGCCCGCTTCGATATCCCGAGCGGCGCCTATCAGCGCTTCAACAACGCGCCGAAGGCGAAGGCCTATGTCCGTGCCCAGGGCGCGCCGATCGTCATCAAGGCCGACGGGCTCGCCGCCGGCAAGGGCGTGACGGTTGCGATGACGCTCGACGAGGCGCTGGCGGCGATCGACGACTGTTTCGAAGGCGCTTTCGGCTCGGCCGGCGCGGAAGTGGTGGTCGAGGCCTTCCTCGACGGCGAGGAGGCGAGCTTCTTCTGCCTCTGCGACGGCGAGCACGCGCTTCCGCTCGCCACTGCCCAGGACCACAAGCGTGTCGGCGACGGCGACACAGGCCCGAACACCGGCGGCATGGGTGCCTATTCGCCGGCACCGGTGATGACGCCCGAGATGGTCGAGCGCACGATGAGAGAGATCATCGAACCGACCATGCGCGGCATGGCGGAGATGGGCACCCCCTTCAGCGGCGTCTTCTTCGCAGGCCTGATGATCACCGCCAAGGGTCCGGAACTCATCGAGTACAATGTCCGTTTCGGCGATCCGGAATGCCAGGTGCTGCTGATGCGGCTGAAGAGCGACCTGCTGCCGCTGCTCTACGCTACCGCGACCGGCACGCTCGACCAGGTTTCGGCCGAGTGGATCGACGATCCGGCGCTCACCGTCGTGCTGGCCTCGAAGGGCTATCCCGGCGCCTACGACAAGAACACGCCGATCGAGGCCATGCCCGCGGAGACGGCCGGCGCCAAGGTCTTCCATGCCGGCACTGCACTGAAGGACGGAAAGCTCGTTGCGACCGGCGGGCGCGTGCTGAACGCGACGGCGACCGGCAAGACGGTCGCCGAGGCCCAAGCGCGTGCCTATGCGCTGGTGGACCAGGTGGCGTGGGAAAACGGCTTCTGCCGCCGCGACATCGGCTGGCGGGCGATCGCGCGCGAGAAAAACTGATCGCCGGCGCCGATTTCGGGACGAAAAAGGCGCTATTCGGTCAATATTTACCATTCCTCCTGACCGGATATCAACAAAGCCGGTCTAGTCTCCCCGATAACAGCTCGGGGAGTGCTTGTACCATGCGTCGTCTGATCCTGACCGCAGCCGCCATCCTGGCCACCGGCCCGGCCATGGCATCGTCCGTCGAAGTCATCCACGCCGTTCCGCGTGCGGAGAGCCACAGCGTCGAGGTCATGCGCTGTCCGGATTGCCCGCCGCCGGTCGCCGTCAAGAAGAACGCCTATGTCGTGCCGACGCTTCCCGCCGGAGAACAGAAGGCGGAAATCAGGGACGTGAACGGCGAACGCAAGCTGATCCGCACCGAAGCCTGGATGGGCGGCTCCCCCGTCGTCTTCGTCAACAAGGCCGACGGCTGGGCAACGAACGGCTCGATCGTCACCGCCGCCATTCCGGGCCAGGAAGGCGGACGCGACGTCGGCATCGACGTGACAACCACCACGGCAGCCGTCGGCGGTGAGGCCGGCGCCGCAACCGCGACCGGACCGACCACGCTCGACACGTCGGGTTTCGAACTCAGGCTACCCTGACGCCCGCCACGATATCCCCCGCCCCACAACCGCACGATCCAGGTTGAAGGGCATCCGCCGCAGCGACTGCGGACAAATGCGCCCGGGCACCCGTCCGGGCGCATTGCTTTGCCGCCTTCCGCGAGCCCGGCGCAAGACACTGACTATCCAAAGGTATAAGCGCCCCCGAAAATTAGGGGAATGTTTATAGTTACATCGATATGCATCGATATCGAGTGCGATGCAGCACATGACGGGCGCAGGAAGCGCCGACTGACCCCGTCGGTTAGAGCTGCAATCCCCATCCAGGCAGCGGAACCGGCCCCTGTCTGAGAGGCACGATGAAAAACCTGAAAATTTCCAGCCAACTTATGATGCTGATCGGCGGGCTGATGCTCGCCTTCGCGATCGCCACCTTTTTCCAGATCCGCGCATCGGCGACTGCGATCTACGACGAGCGCTATCAAATGCTGCGCGCGCAGACCGAGGCAGCGGTCTCGGTTCTCAAGCGCTATCACGACCTCGAGGTGAAGGGCGAGCTGACGACCGAGGAAGCCAAGGCCCAAGCCTACGACATCGTCGCCAAGATCCGCTACGAGCCGGACGGCTACATCTTCGGCTACGATTACGACGTCAATCGCGTGTTCTATCTGGACGGAAAGGACATCGGCAAGAATTTCGCCAATGTCACCGACAAGTCGGGCAACAAGTTCCTCGTCGAAATGGTGCAGAAGGCCCGGCAGGGCGGCGGCTGGACCACCTATGAATGGCCGAAGCCCGGCATGGCCGAAAACCAGCTCTCCCCGAAGGCCGCCTACTCGGCCACTTTCGAGCCCTGGGGTCTGATGATCGGCACCGGGGCCTATCTTGACGATCTGAACGCGACCATCATGGAAAGCGTTCAAGGCGCCCTGCTCATCGGCTTCACCGCCTTCGCGCTCGGCAGCTTCGCCGCCTTCGCGGTGATCCGCGGCATCACAAGGCCGCTTACGGCGATCCACGACGCGCTGGAAGCCGTCGCCGACGAAAATGTCAGCATCGCCATCCCGCACACCGACATGCGCAACGAAGTCGGCATGATGGCCAAGGCCACACTTTCGCTGCAGGACAAGGTGCGCGAGCGCCATGCCATGGCGGAACGCCAGAAGGTGCAAGACCGCGAGCTCGACAGCGAGCGGCAGCAGAATGCCGCCATGCAGCGGCAGGAGAGCGAGCAGCAGGCACACGTCGTCGCGACGATCGGCGTGGCCCTGGAAGAGCTTGCCGGCGGCGACCTGACCGTCCGCTGCGGCGATCTCGGCCCGAAATACGCGACGCTCCGCGACAACTTCAACGAAGCCCTCTCGCATCTCGAAGCGGCGATGTCCAAGGTCAGTGCGAAGGGCGTCGACATCGGCGGCTCGAAGGAGGAAATCCGTCGTGCCTCCAACGAACTCTCCCAGCGCACCGAGCGGCAGGCCGCCAACCTCGAGGAAACCTCGGCCGCCCTCGACGAGCTCACCGTCGCCGTTCGCCAGACGGCGGAGGGCGCACAGGAGGCCGCCAAGCGGGTCAACACGGTCTCCAGCGAAGCATCCCGTTCGGATGCCGTCGTCGCCGAGGCGATCAGCGCGATGAGCGGCATCGAGAAGTCCTCGATCGAGATCGGCAAGATCATCGGGGTGATCGACGAGATCGCCTTCCAGACCAACCTCTTGGCGCTCAACGCAGGCGTCGAGGCGGCACGGGCCGGCGAAAGCGGCAAGGGCTTTGCCGTCGTCGCCCAGGAAGTGCGCGAACTCGCCCAGCGTTCGGCCGCCGCCGCGAAGGAGATCAAGGACCAGATCTCGCATTCGACCGGCCAGGTGCAGAACGGCGTGCAGCTCGTCGGCCAGGCCGGCGAGGCGCTGAAGCGGATCTCCGACCAGATCAAGACGGCAAGCGACATCGTCTCGAAGATCGCCCATTCGGCGGTCGAGCAGGACACCACGCTGCGCTCGATCTCCTCGGCGATGAACCAGCTCGACGCCGCGACGCAGCACAACGCCGCCATGGCCGAGGAAACCACCGCATCGGCCGAGGCGCTCGCCAACGACACCGAGGAACTGCTGAACCTCATCCGCAGCTTCAAGGTTTCCGGCAGCCAGGGCTACGGCCTGCAGCGCGTCGCACAACAGATGCGCATGGCGAGCTGACGGCTGTCCTCATCAAGCCAAACAGCCGCCGGAGCGATCCGGC
>UEGQ01000024.1 GCA_900466005.1 Hyphomicrobiales bacterium | reverse complement strand
CGACTTGCACGAAACCGTCAATACGTAGCTCTTCATGTTCTCTCACCCTTTTCCCGTCGCGAGCGGACCGGCGACTGCTCTAGCGCACTCGCCACGGCGCGCAAAGCCGTTGGCCTTTGTTTTCTAACCGAACGGGCCTAGTTCCCGGCATCCGGTCCCCTCCCGTTCCTTGAGGGTGAGCTTAGGGCGGATGACGGAAAATTCCGTTCCGGTTGCGTCTTCTGCAAGCGATTTCCCGTCGTCAACTTGCAGGGCCCTGTCACGGAGGTCTCCTTCGGGAGCTTCCTTGACCTTTCGCCGCTGCCGGTCCTAACGTCCGCTTCGTCGTCGTTACAGGTGGGGTTGCATGTTCGTCGGTTTGCGTTTCGGGAGCTCTTCCCTCTTTGGCGTCGCCGCTACGGCGGCCACGATTGCGCTTCTCGCTGCCTCGCCGGGGCAGGCGACGGAGGGTTGCTTTCGCGGCATCAATCTCTCCGGTGCGGAGTTCGGCGAGCCGCCCGGAACGGCAGGTAAGGATTACGTCTATCCCTCGAATGAGACCATCGACTATTTCGCGTCGAAGGGCTTCACCTCGGTGCGCCTTCCCTTCCTTTGGGAGCGCCTGCAGCCTCGGCTCGGGGCAGAGCTCGACCCGGCCGAGCTCGCGCGTCTTGTGGAGGCGGTCGGGCGCCTGCGCGAACGGGGGCTGCGGGTGGTGCTGGATCCGCACAACTACGCCCGTTATCGCGGCGAACCCATCGGCTCGGCAGCCGTTCCGGCGGCAACATTCGCCGACTTCTGGGGTCGGCTCGCGCGCGTCTTTGCAAACCAGCCCGACGTCTCCTTCGGGTTGATGAACGAGCCACACGACATTTCCGCCGGCCAGTGGCTCGAGGGTGCCAATGCGGCAATAGCAGGGATCCGTGAGGCCGGTGCCGGCAATCTGGTCCTGGTTCCCGGGACAGCCTGGACCGGCGCTCACAGCTGGCTGGCATCATCGACGGCCGGTGCCAACGGCGACGTGATGCTCGGAGTGGTCGATCCGTCGGACCACTATGCCTACGAGGTCCACCAGTATTTCGACTCCAATTTCTCCGGAACAAGTTCGAGCTGCGATCGCGGCGCCGATGCGGTCGCGGCCGTCGAGGCGTTCACGCAGTGGCTGCGCGATCACGACAAGCGCGGCTATCTCGGCGAGTTCGGCGTGCCGGCGGACGAGGCCTGCGTCGGGACTCTCGCCGACATGGTGCGGGTCGTCGAAAGCAACCGCGATCTCTGGGTCGGCTGGGCCTATTGGGTGGCGGGTGACTGGTGGCCGCCGTCCGAGGCGCTGAACATCCAGCCGACGATCGAGGGCGACCGCCCGCAGCTTGCCGGGCTTGCCCCGGCGCTCAAGGATCTCTCGTCGTCGGCCGCGGAATGTCCGGCGCTCGATCGTCCCTGACCCGCCCTTGGGCGAGCGCCCGCCAGTCGATACGGTCGGCGGTTCCAAGGATGAACCACAGAAGTGCGGCCGTCTTGATGGAGTAGAGCGAATTGCTGATGATCATCAGCAGCAGCAGGTAGACGATGACCATCGAATGGAAGGACCACGCCTTCGCGTCGCGGATCGGCGCCATAACCATCAGAGCCCAGAGGACGATGAAGCCGAAGAGGCCGAACTTGGTGAGGGTGTAGGCGAGACCCGAGTCGGCGGTGAACTGGTCGGTGACCGCAATCCCCAGCACGACCGGAAGATCCAGATGCGTGAGGATGCCGGCCGTGACCTTGAGGCGTCCGCCGACGTCGTTGGCTCCGCCTTCCGTGCCGGTGGCGAGCCCGTAGACGGCGATGATCGCCAACATCAGGAAGGGTAGCGCCAGCCATATGGTCTTCGGAACGATGCGGTAGAAAGGCGTCATGAGCGTCATCAGGACGCAGGTGAAGAACCCGAAACGAGCATCGGCCAGGATAACGGTCAGTATCGCGCCCGCCATGACGGCGAAGCGGTAGCGCATGTCGGAGCGGAAGAGCGCCCAGGCGAAGACGATCGCCCCGAAATTGCCAGCCGAGACGGGCTCCAGAAATACCGACGAAACACGGTGCTGTCCCAGGAAGGAAAAGAGTGAGCGCGGCTCCGGGCGCATGCCGCTGATGAAGAGCCCTCTCGTCGCTCCGAAAGCTTCCTCCGGCGTTACCGTGCCGCGGGCGATGAAGTAGCCGAGCACGTTGAAGAAATCGAGATAGAGGTCCGTCAGCAGGTATTCGAAGAGACCGAACGCGACGACGATCGCGATCGATGCGGTGACGAGCCGGTCGGCCAGCCGCAGGTCCTGCACGCGCGTTCCCATGAAGTAGAAGGCGATCGGGATCAGGATGTCGCGGAGCGCCTTGAGATCGACGGCGCCGCGCAGTGCGAAGAGCAGCACCATGTAGCTCACGTAGAGCGCCAGAACGAGATAGATGTCGAGCTTGCGGGTGAAGGCCGCCAGGAAGGCGCAGCCGATCAGCAGCATCTCGAACAGCATGACGTGACTGTCGCGTATGCCCATCACGCGCGTGTTCACGAAGCAGAGGAACAGATTGAACGTGAGGCCGCCCATCACCGCGAAGACGGCGAGGTGGTGCCTTGCGTGGCTCACCCAGACCGGGCCCATGGCGTCGAAGGGCGGAGACGCCGCCGAGGCGTCAGCGGTGCGCATGTTGCTTCCGGCCGTCGCTTGTGGCGGGGAGAGCGAGTGCAGCAACTGACGAGCGGGACGACACGGCCTACGCCTCCACCACGACTGTACCGAGAATGATGTCCCGTTTGCCGCCGAGGGCGCCGACAAATCCCGTCACATCGTCTTGCGGCGTCTCTCGCACGTCGATGATCGGGACGAGGGCATCGGCGTGGTTCATCAGTGAAGGCAGGAAGTCGGCGGCCTGCGTGCCGCACGCATTGACGATCACGAAACGATGGCCGCCGTCCTCCGGCACGGACCGGCCGGTTCCCTGGCGGGCACGGAAGAGATCATATCTCAGGAGATCGCCGAAAGGACCCGAGTCCTCGCGTTCGCGCTCGAGGGCACCGCGCAGGCTCGGCCGACCGAACCGCGTGGATCGCGGCGACCGGTCGGCGAGATCTCCGGGGGCGTAGAGAACGTCGTGGCCGAGGTCGAGAAGCGCCTGCACCGTGTCGGCGACGATGCCGGTCGCCTCCAGCATCGGCTTCGGAGTCGAGAAGAGTACCATTGCGGGCGCCTGTGTGCCGAGCCTCTCGACGAGCTGCCCGGCAAGCGCGCGGATCGCCGGATGGTTCTCGCCGAGCGGAAGCGGTGGCTCTTCGGCCGAGCGACCCAAAAACGGCAATCGGCGAAGCAGAGGCGTTTTCGCGTGCCGGCGTGGCATCCTGATCCGCGCGAGCACGGGAAGTCCGGTCCGCTTGCTCAGGGTTTCGCCGGACGGGATCTGCCGCGCCAGCAGCTCGCGCAGCACGGCCAGCGCACTTCCCAGCACGAAGCCGAAGAGAGAGGCCGCGGCCAGAATCATCAGCTTCAGCACGGTGGAGGATTTCGGCATCGGCACCGCGGCGGTGATCACGCGGGAATTATCGGTGTTTACCGATTGCTGCTGCCCGAGTTCCTCGGCGCGGCTGAGGAACGCCTTGTAGAGGATGCGGACCGCGTCCGCCTCGCTCTCGAGCTGGCGCATCTTGATCTGGGCCGCGCTGCTGTCGAAACTTGTGGCGCTCATCTTCTCGAGCTGCGCGGTGAGGGCCTTCGTGTCTGCTACAGCGCGTTCGTAGCTGCTCTTCATGGACTGGCGGACGCGGCCGAGTTCCAGTTCGATCGCGTTCTGCATGTTGGCGATCTGGGAATTGATCGCCTTGATCTGTGGGTGATTGCCGCCGAGGCTCGTCGCAAGCTGGGAGCGACGGTCGAGCAGATTCACGTAGCGGTCACGCAGGAGACCGATCGAGGTCGACTGCAGGACTTCGGGAATGGCGCCGGACTCGATCGCCTCGATCGTAAGCTTCTTCGCCTGCTCGTAGATCGTCCGCTGCCGCTCTTCGATTGCGCGGGCATCGATGAGTTGCTGGTTGAGCCCCGCCACCTGCTGATCGATGACCAGGCCCTGCTGCCCGGTGCTGACGAGGCCATTCTCCGCCTTGAACTTCTCGACGGCGAGTTCGGCCTTGAGCACGCGGTCGCGCAGCTCGCTCGCCTGCAGCTGGAAGGAACTGCTGGCACGCCGTGCGGCGCTTGCCCTGGCCTCGTCGAGCTGGCGCAGGTAGACGGCGGCGATCGAGTTGGCGATGTCCGCCGCGGTCGCGGCATTCGGGTGCTCGGCGCTGATCGAGAAGACCAGCGACTGGCCGGCACGTTCGATCGTCACATGCTCCTTCAGGACCGTCACCACTGCCATCACACGGTCGCGATCGGTCTTCGCTTTCTTGGTCGCCGCGGCGAAGAACTGGTCCTTGGTGAGGTTGAGCTTGCTGACGACCTCCTCAAGCGTCGCGCGCGACTGCATGACATAGATCTGGCTGTCGACGGCAGGCTGGTCCTGCGGGACCGGCGCCACCGCGTTGACAGGGTCCGCCCCGCCGGTGACCAGACCCTTCGGGTCCAGGAGGAGCTCGGTGGAAGAGGTGTAGAGCGGAGTGAGGCGCAGGACATAAACGAAAGCGAGCGCCAGGCAGACGACCACGGTGAGGATCACGTAGCGCAGGCGGCGTCTCAAGATTCCCGGTAGTTGAAAAATGTCGATGTCCATTTTCCTGCCCAAGACCGCGTCCGGTCAGAGATTGTCGTTTCCGCAGCCTCCGGATGATCAATCCGGTGCGGGTTTGCGATCCCGCAGGACACAACGAGCGGCCGGTATCGGGAATCGGGCCTATGGGCGAGGGCTTCCGGCAACCGCAGTGGTCAAGACAATCCTCGCAGATCATGGTTAACGGTTTCTGAAGGGCGGGGCCGGGCACCGGCGGCGGCGAGATGCCGGACATACGCGATCTTAAGCTTTTCGCGCTTTCAATTCGCCCGAACAGAAGATCGGCACGAAGGCGATCTTCGCAGCGCCGGAAGGATGGGTGATGGGGGCGAACGACGAAACGATGTGCGCTTCTGCGCAGCGCGATGGGCAAGCGCCACTGGTGGTCCAGGTCGTCCGGCAATATGCGCCCGGCCGCGGCGGCCTCGAAGACGTCGTCGGCAATCTCAGTCGTCTTCTGCTGGCGCGCGGCTACCGTGTCCGCGTCGTCACCTGCAACTGCCTCTTTACCGATCGCGAGCGGCTGCTGCCCGCATCGGAGATGATCGACGGCGTCGAGGTGGTGCGCGTCCCCTGGTCCGGCAGCACTCGTTATCCGGTCGCTCCGCAGGTGCTGCGGCACATCCGGGACGCCGATCTGGTTCATGTCCATGCCGTGGACTTCTTCTTCGACTTTCTCGCCGTCACGCGTCCTTTCCACGGCAAGCCGATGATTGCCACCACCCATGGCGGGTTCTTTCACACGAGGAAATATGCGGCGATCAAACGGTTCTGGTTCCACACGCTGACACGGCTCTCCTGTCTCGCCTATCGCGCCGTCGTCTGCTGCAGCCGATCGGACCTCGATCTCTTCGATACGATCGCGGCCGATCGCACCGTTCTGGTCGAAAACGGCGTGGACACGGAAAAATTCGCAGGTCTCGCCTCCTCTCGTCCGACGCGGCGGATGATCACGATCGGCCGCTTCTCCGTAAACAAGCGGCTGGAGCGGCTTCTCGAGGTCACGGCCCGTCTGGTCGAGAAGGATCCGGACTGGCACCTCGATATCGTAGGTTCTCCGTCGGACCTGACGGAAGCCGATCTGCGCCGGGAGATTGCCGACCGTGGGTTGGTGGAGCATGTCGGCCTGCACGTGGCGGTGCCGAACGAAACTGTACGGCAATTGATCGCCGGCGCATCGATCTTCGTCTCTGCCTCCGATTATGAAGGCTTCGGCCTCGTCGCGGTGGAGGCTATGAGCGCCGGCCTGTTGCCGGTTCTCAATTCGAACGACGCCTACCGCAGTCTCGCCGACAAGCACTCCGTCATCCGCCTTGCGGATTTCGACGACGGCTCAAAGCCTTCCGAGGCCGTGGAAGCAGCCTTTGCCGACCTCACATCCGATCCAGAGGCGACGCGACACGCGCTCATCGCGGCGGCGAGCAGTTACTCCTGGGATACGGTGGTCGCGCAATACGACGCGGTTTATCGCGACGCCCTGGCCGAGTGACCCCGCCACCGGCGCGGAATCCGGTCAACGGACGGTCTGCTGGTAAACGCGCAGGTGCTCGCGGGCGATGGCATGCCAGTCGCGTGCTGCCATTTCCCTATCGAGGATCAGCGGTGAACGCACGCGGGGAGCCTCGCCACGCACGATCTTCCCGATCATGCTCGCCGCGTCCTTGGGTGTGATGACGGAGTACGTGACCTCGGCGAGCCATTCGGGTGTCCGCTCGGTGTGAGTGGTAAGCACGCACACACCATGGTCAAGGCAGGCGAGCGCCGAGCCGCGCTTGTTCGAAATGCCATCGGGAAATGGCAGAAGGGCGATGGTCGCCTCGCTCAGCGCCTGCGAAACCGCCTCCGGCGGCAGGTTCAGCCTGAGCTCGATGCCGAGGCGCTTCGCCGAGTCCCGTACATAGTCCACGAAGTCCGTGTCGGTTTCGACGAGCGCACCGATCATCTGGGCCTCGGCAAGCGAGCCTCCTTCGCGTATCCGCTCGACCGTCTCGATGAAGAACTCGATTCCCTTGTTGCGCGAGATCTGCCCGAAGTAGACGATGCGTTCCCGGCCGCCGGATGCCTTTCGCGCTGCAAGTCTCGGGATGTTGTTGCCGATCGGAACGACCATCAACCGCTTGCGCGACCATGGGAAATAGCGCGCGAAGAGGGTTCTCTCCTCGTCGTTCGAGAAGATGACCGCCCTGGCGAGAAGGCTCGGCAGCAGGAACACCATCTTGCGCAGGATGTGGAAAATCCGGAATTCGTGCAGCGTGACGAAGGTGTTGGGCAGCAGCAGCGGCAGGAACCCGGGCGACACCGATTTGCCGATGCTCAGCGACGGATACTGGAGATGAAAGACGACCTTCTCTCGTCCTACGTAGCGGTGTCGGATTTCCAGTATATGCCGCAGTGACCAGGAATCGAGGTACTCGACGGTTACCGAGGCACCGATGTCGCGGAGCGCTGTGGCGAGCCGGCCTGTGTAATCGGCGACCCCGCACATCCTGTCCTGGGCCGAAGCTACGAGAAAGACGATCTGCAAATGACACCGTGGCTGGTTGGCAGGAACATGGGGAAGGGATATCGGATCCCGCTTAAATCTCCGTAAAGCCGTCGATCGGCGGCCGGCGGGATGGAGGGTTCCTTAAACTTTTTCTGCCTAGAAGCAGGGGAAGCCATTACAGTCTCGTGGCGGTGTCCGGGCGGATAGAAATTACCTTATGGCCAAAAGTATCGTTGCGAATTCGGCGTTGAATGCAGCCGCCGGGCTGTCACTTCTTCTCATCGGCTTTGCCTGTTCCATCATCACGGCGCGTCTTCTCGGCCCGGAGGCGAACGGCATCATCGCCTTCTCGCTCTGGCTTGCCGTGACCGCCTCGCTCGTGGCCGAACTCGGAACTGGAGTGATGCTGCTCCGGCTGCTCCCACAGTTGAAGAGCCAGGGTTACTCGTCGGCAGACCGGCGCGGCTTTGCCGCCTATCTGCTGCGTCCCGTCGTCGGGTCCACCCTCTTCCTGACCGCGCTTTACGCGGCGGTGTTCGCGGTGGCGGAACATGAGCACTGGGCGACCAGCGCCCCCATCGTCGTGGTCATTACCGGCGCGCTCTTCTTCATTCAGTCGATCGGGTCGTCCGCCAAGAACTACCTGCTCGGCGAGCAACAGGTCGGAACCTTCTTCCGGCTCTCGGCGATCTCCGGCATTCTCCAACTGGTCGGGGTCGCGGTCGGCGCAGTGTTCTTCGGTATTCCCGGTGCGCTCATCGGCTACACACTCGGTTTCACGGTCCAGTTCACCTACGCAGCCGGTATCCTGCGCACGCGGGCGAGGAATTGCGGCATTTCCCCGCGCTACCTGCTCGGCTCGTCCATGTTGCTCTCGGTGCAGTTCATCGTCGACTCGATCTTCCTGAACCGCGTCGAATTCTTCTTCCTGGAACGCTATTCGGGCGTCGCGGTCGTCGGCTTCTATGCCGCTGCGATGTCGCTGGCGAACCTCGCGCTGCAGCTACCGGTGCAGCTCACCGGCAGCCTCGTGCCCTACTACTCCGAGAAGCTGCAGGTCCACGGCGGCAAGACGCTTCCGGCTGCGGTCTTCGAGGCCGTCGTCCGCAACCTCTCCTACATCACGCTGCCGCTGAGCTTCGGACTGGCGGTGATCGCGCCGCGGCTCGTCTCGACCATCTTCGGTGAGGCTTTTGCGCCGGCCGGCCCGGCCCTTGCCATTCTCGCGCTGGTCACGCCGGTCAACGTCCTCGGTCTCATCTGCACGCAGTATCTCTTCTCTTTGGATCGTGTGCGCGAGCGCCTGATGATCGGCATCGTCGGTGCGGTCGCCATGGTGGGGGGAGCCTTCCTCGTTGTTCCCGGCTACGGCGCGGAAGGAGCGGCGGCAGTGCGCTTCCTGGTGTTTGCATTGATGAGTGGGCTGATGATGCGCCGGCTGACGTTCGAACGCTCGCTTGCGGGGCTCTATTGGAACCTGCTGCGGATCGCGCTGGCGGCAGCGGCGTGCGCCGGGGCCGCCTGGCTGCTCCTGGCGCTTGTTCCGGGGCTCGCCGGTCTCGTTCTCGCAATCGTCGCCGGGGCACTTTGCTATATCGTGGCGCTGCGTGTCTTCCGAGCCGTTGCGCTAGAAGACCGGTCCGTCGCTGAAAACATCGCAATGCGGCTTCCGGGGGCAGCCGGCCTCGCGGCGCGCCGTGTCGTCAATCTGGCATTCGGCAGACATGATTCCTGCCGGGGCGAGTCATGATGCAGGGGGGAATTCGATCATGAGACAGCAAGCGAGCCCGTCCGCCGTGTGGCGCAGGGGCCCGTCGGCGGCGAGGCCACTCGTCTTCTCCGAGACGATCGGATTGTTCGTGCCGGCCGACGGAGAGGTCGTCGCGGACGTCGGCGTGCTGTTCGTCAGCCCCTGGGGTCTCGAAGAGATGTGCCTGCGCAAGTTCTGGCGAATCATCGCCGAAGATCTTTCCGCATGCGGGGTCGCGAGCCTGCGTTTCGACTATCCGGGGACGGGTGATGCCCTCGACAGAAGCGATTTCTCAGGTGGGCTGACGATATGGGAAGACGCCGTGGTGGCCGCAGCGGACCGGCTCGCCGCGCTCTCCGGCTGTTCGCGCATCGTGGTCGTCGGGCAGGGGCTCGGAACTGCCATAGCGCTCCGCGCAATCCGTCGCCTCGACGGCATGGCCGGCTTCGTCGCGTTGGCACCGGTGACATCCGGTCGCGCCTATCTGCGGGAGATGCAGATCTGGGCGAAGATGGTCGAGGAAGGGCTCGGCATCGCCAAGGAGCATCGTGCAGCCGAGGGTATCGTCATCGCCGGTCTTGCTATGCCGGAGGAAATCGCTGCCGATATCCGGAAATTCAACTTCGCGACCCTGGATGCGAAACCCGCGCCACGGTGCCTCGTGGTGAAGCGCCCGGACCGGCCTGGCGATCAGGAATTCGCCGCGAAGCTGGTTGCAGAGGGCGCGCTGGTCGCCGAGGCCGATTATCAGGGCTATGACGATCTCGTCTCCAATCCCGCGACGGCCGTGATGCCGCAGGCGGTGCGACGGGCGGTGGTCGACTGGATCTCGAACCTAGCCGCAGCGCTGCCGGTGCGGACCGCCACGCCGCGGCTCGCGTCCGCCGAACCCGCCGTTCTCTGCGGCCCCGATTTTCGCGAGGAGGCCCTTAACTTCGGAGAGGGCGGAAGGCTTTACGGAGTGCTGTGCGAACCGCTCGGCAAACGGAAGGGGGCGACCGTCCTGCTCGTCGGAACGGCCTACGACCGCGCCTCCGGCTGGGCGCGTTCGGGCGTCCGTCTGGCGCGGGACCTCGCCGCGCAGGGCATCCCCTCGCTACGCTTCGACGCGGCGAATGTCGCTGACAGCCCGCCCGTGCCCGGACTGCCGGATCAGGTTCTCTATCACGAGGCGCAATCCAACGATGTCAGTGCCGCACTCGACGTCGTCGAGCGACGTCATCTGCTGCCGGTGGTCGCCACCGGGCGCTGCAGCGGCGCCTATCTTGCCTTCCGCAGCGCCTTGCAGGATGCCCGTATCGAAGGTGTCGTCGCGGTCAATCCCTTCGTCTTCTACTGGGACCCGACGCGGGACATCGACGAGTCGCTACGCTTCGTTCCGCGCACACTCGGCGATTACAAGGGACGCTTGCTACAGGCCGAGACTTTCCAACGGCTGCTGCAAGGCCGGATCGACGTCGCCCGCGCTGCGACCAATATCGGGCGGGCTCTCGGGCGTCGGCTGGCACGACATGCGATGCCGCTCGTCCACATGCTGCCCCAGAACAGGGTCATGCGACGGGAAGTGGTCGGCGCATTCCACACGCTGTCGGACAGGGGCGTGCCCGTCGCGCTTCTCTACAGTGAGAACGACGTCGGCCTCGATCATTTCGCAGAGCAGTTCGGCAGTTCGGCCAGGGGATTGCGCCGCTACAAGAACGTGGACTTCACCATTCTGGAAGGCGCCGATCACAACTTGACGCCGGAGCCCGCCCGGCTCTCCTATTTCGAAACACTGAGCGCCATTGCGACTGCACTAGATCCGCAGGCGTGAGCTGCTTCCTCTTCGTGCCCCCGTCAGAAATGGAGCGTGGCTGACGTCCCGAGCTGCGTGACGTTGCCGGTCGGCTTTTGGTCGCGGGTCGTTCCCGCGCGCGGCAGCAATCGCATGCGCTTTGCGTGGCCCGGCGCCAGATGGAACCAGTCGTCGTCGGCTCGGTAACCTTCGATCGCGACGTGGACGGACTGGGCGAGGCGATCGGTCCGCAGTTCCAGGAGCCATTCGCCATTTTCCTCGACGAGGGCGGCCGAGATTTGTGCCTCATGCCATGCGGCGGCGCGGCCGAGCGGGAAATGAAAGGCCTCCGCGAGGAGGTTTCCCGAGGTTTCGTCTACGAGGCGTGCGACGGTGACGTCATGCGAGGGAGCGCCGAAGCGGAAGGCGTAAGTGGTGTCGAAGAAGGCGCCGAAGAGATCGGTACAGGGTATCGAGACCGCGTCTCTCGCCGGCAGCGCCAGGTTTCGCCCGCCGGCAACGACCTGCTGGCGCCCGTCGCGCAGGCAGGAAACGGACAGCGATGCGGTCAACGGTTGCGAGCCCTCGTTCAGGACGTGGACGTCGAGGCCGTTCGTCCCTTCATCCGTGAAGACGACATTGACGGGACGGAAGGCGCGCTTCAGCGCATACCAGACCGGTTTCGGCTCTCCGGTCGAATCGATCACGCCCCAGCCGGCGCCGGGAAGAATATCCTGGAAGGTCCAGACCAGCGCGCCATTGCAGGACGAGCCAAGATGGCGCCATTCCGCGAAGGTTTCCGTGACGATCTCCGCCGTCACCGCGCGGGAGAGCGCAAGGTAGAGCGCAGGGTTCTCACGGCGAAGACGAGCAGGGTCCTGACCGTAGAGCTCCTTAAGGTAGTGGTCGCGGATGTCCTCGAAATCCCATGATGCACCGCGATCGCGCGGCACGCGCGCCTTCCAGCGGGGATCGTGAACCGGCGCGACCGGCAGGTGGCGATCGAGGGTTTCTTGTTGCGGCACATGGGCGAAGGCAAGGCATTCGGCGGCGAAGCGCACATTGGCCCGTCGCGCATCTTCGAGCGGCCGGCAATAGGCGCCGACACCGTAGTAGTGCGTTACGCCGGCATTGGGCGAGAACGGCATGGCGCCGCCGCAGGGGGAATTCACGACATAGGGGACATCGGGGCGAAGGATGGCGGACACCTGTGGAAGGATCTCCTCCGTCAGCGGGCCTTTCCATGTGCCGGCGGACAGTCCCATCATCGCGGCCTGCTGATAGATTTCGCTGCCACCGCAGAGTACCGCAAGCGAGGGCGATCCCTGGACCGATGCGAGAAACTCTCTCGCCTCGCGCTCGACATGGGCGGCGAAAGCGGGATCGCCCACCGGGTAATCGTAATTGGCGAACATGAAGTCCTGCCAGATCATGAGGCCGAGCCGGTCGCAGAGACGGAAGAAATCCACTGTCTCGTAGGCCATGGTGCCACCGATGCGGATCATGTTCATGTTCGCCTCAGCGGCCTTGGCAAGCCAGGGCGCGTAGCTCTCCGCCGTGCCGGGCAGGCTGACGATGTCGGCACTGGTCCAGACGGCGCCACGACAGAAGACGGGTTCGCCGTTGACCCGCAAGGCAAAGTTCTGGCCGTCTGCACCGTGTTCCACCGTGATCCGCCGGAAGCCAACCGGACAGATCGATAGCCGGAGCGGACCGCTGACGATTTCGGCGTCGTGCAGGATCGGCTTGCCGTGCGTGCGCGGCCACCAGGCGGCGACGCCGGGAATGTCCAGCCGTCCGCGCCAGATTCCGTCGGCGTCCCGGCGAAGCGGAGCCTCGTGCCCGCCGCAGGCGATCCGGGCGTCGCTGCCGAGTTCGTCGCTCGCGCAGGAGACCTCGAGGATGCCCGTGCCGTCTTCGTCGAGGTCGGCCGTGACCCGCAGGTCGGAGAGGGTGATGTCGGCGGGCCGTATCAGCTTGATGGGCCGCCACGGACCGACCGGATGGATGCTCGGGCACCAGCCGGGCATATGGCCGAGCAGGGTGGTGCGGACGAGCCGCAGGCCCTGGTGGTCCATCATTTGCGGACGCCAGCGGGCGCGGGGACCGCGCTTGTCGAGATGCGGCTGCAGGGCGCGGAAACAGATCGCCAGTTCGTCACTGCCGGTGATCTCCACCGGCAGGTCGTGCGCCTCGAACATGCTCTCCGAGGTGAACGCCTGTACGCCGTTCACGAAGATCTCGGCGATCGTCGCGAGACCTTCGAAGCGCAGGATCGCCTGGCCGGATGCCTCGCCCGCGAGCGAACGGAAATACCAGGCGTCCTTGCCGTGCAGCGGTTGCGGCGCCGAAGGATCGAAGAGGCCGGCGGCTGCCAGCGCCTGTGCGACGGTCCCAGGAACCGGCGCCGAGAGCCGAGCGGCCTTATCGTCGATCTCAGAGGGATGCGAATAGCGCCCGCTCTCGGTCAGGAGCAGGGTCCAGCCGCCTTCCAGCGAACGTTCATCCGCGCCGGGATAGATGCGATCCGCCATCGTTCGGCTCCTTCAGGCAAGCTGCTTGCCCAGTCCTTCCATCAGGCTGTCCCATGCCTCCGCAGCCGGCGCGAGTGCACCGGCGAGGGGCTCGAACTTGCGCCGAGCGACCGCACGGGCGAGCTGGAACTGGACGGATTTCGCTGTCTCGGAGATCTTCAGCGCTTGCTGGCGTTCGTCTTCTGTCACGTCCGGCAGGAGCCATTCGAGGTGGCTCGCGAGAAGCTCAAAGTTGGCGCCGACCTGTCGCAATGTGTTGAACGCATACTTATGGAAGAAGCCGAACGGGCGTTCCGCGATGGCTTCCACCTGCTTCGGGAAGACCGTCGCGAAGGCAGCAATCGGATTGGTTGAGGGCCGCCGCGCGAAGTGACGCCGTATCAGCGTGATCGCGACTTCGCGCGTGGTGCGCTCGTCCGTCCGCTTCTCCGGGAATTTGGCGAACTCCGTATAGGGCAGGAAAGGCAGTTCTTCCTGCCAGGCGCCGCGGTGGAAGAGACCGTCGAAGTCGTCGCCCTCGACATGGAAGAAGCCGCCGTTGTGGAAGTAGTCCATGCTGCGGTTGGCCGGGTCGAGGCGGTTGATGGCAACCGTCGTCTTGCCGTGTTCCTGCCCATAGCCGACGCCGCGGGTGTCAGGCATGAAGAAGCTGTCCATCTCGACCAGGCAGAGCCGCCCACGGGCGATCTGCTCCGCGACATGGGCCTCGACCGTATCGAAGATTGCAAGCTCCGTGCAGCGGATGCCGTAGAGGCCTTCTAGATCCTCCAGCGGCACCTTGAAGAAGGTGAACTGGTCGCCTTCAAAATCCTGGGTCAGGGTGAAACCCAGCATCGCCTCGGGCGCGAGCCCGAGCGAGGCCAGCACCTCGATCCAGAGATCGACGTAGCAGTTGGTTTCCGGCCACATCCGCTCACTCGTGTGAAGGGCATGCGGTGTGTAGCCGGCGGGATCCAGCCCGGGAAAGACAGCAGCCATCGGCAGGTCAGCCCCAGAGCGCCCGGCGTACCGACGCCGGCCACTGATCGGTGTCGAGGCCGTGGTGGTGGAAGAGCGCCAGCGCGATACGTTCCAGCCCGAAGCCGACGCACGCGGTGTGGGCGACCGAGCCATCTTCGAGGTTCAGGCCCCATTTCGTGCCGAAGGCATCCTGGTGGTAGTTGAAGCTCATACAGGCGGTCGGGCTGGCCGTTGAGGTGATCGGGATCAGCAGCTCGAACTTGAGGTTCTGGTCGCGCTGGTTGTTGGCGAGCATCTTGCCCGCACGCCCGAAGAAGGGGTCGTTGGCGACGTCGATCTCGACGGGCAGCCCGACTTCCTTCATCATTTCGACGCCGCGATCCATCCAGGTCTGGCGGAACTCGGTGACGTCCGCCTGGGTCCCCATGCGGACGTATTCGCGCATGCGGAACAACTGCTGGCGTGCCGGGTCGTTCGAGGGCTCGTGGCGGAAGCAATAGGACTGCAGGTCATAGAGACCGCCGCCGGCCGGCAGGTTGCCGCGCTTGGCAACCGTCGGATAGAGCGGGTAGCAGGCCGCCGGCGTCAGCACGATATCGGTCGCCTTTTGCTCGGCGGTCCAGTCTTCCTCGGCATCCATGCATTTCAGAAGGCTGACATGATCGAGCTCGTTGCCGCAGAAGCTGTGCACCGTGCCGGCGAGCTGCGGGAAGCTCCGCATGTAGCCGCTCTTCTCGAAATAGGCGCGGTTCATGCCGGGCGGGAAGCGGATCGCTTCCGCGCCGTCGGCGCCGCCGAAGCGGTCGATCAGCCGTTCGAAGGCCGCGATCACGTCTTCAAAACGGCCGCCGCGGCCGTAGAGTCCGTCGACGCCGGTCTCGATGAGGAGGCCGGACTCGAACAGGCGGTCGAGGAAATTTCTCTGCATGTCCATCGGTCTCACCCCAGCAAGCTTGTTTCTTGTTTGTGCACCAGAAGCATGTTCGACGTATTTCCGAGGATGCGGTCGTTGGAAATCATCAGCTGTGCCGAATGGGCGTCGCGCAGATGGCGTCCGAGGCTGTAGGGCGTACCGTTCTTGTAGCCCATGATGCCGCAGATACGCATAGCCTGGTTGATGATCGGCAGGATCATCTCGGAGGAGGCGATCTTGACGTTGTTCATCGCAACGGCAAAGCCCATGGACGACAATCGATCCTGATCCTTGCAGGCGTCTTCATAGGACCGCAGTCCGCCGACGATGTTGGACCTGACGGCCTGAAGCTGGCTCGAAAGCTCCGCGAGCTGGACGAGGCCGGGCGGCTGCGTTCCGGGCGCCTTGCGAGCGGCCGCACGCACGAAGTTCTGGGCGCGTGTGAAGGCGTCGAGCGCGATGCCGTACCAGACAGAGCTCCAGAGGAGATGGGCGGTCGCGAGCATCGACTGCGCGGCGATTTCCGCGAATGGATGGGGCAGGATCTGTTCGGCAGGCGCCTCGCCTCGGAACATGAACCCGTCGGAGCAGGTGCCGCGCATGCCCAGCGTATCCCAGACATGGGTCTTGTCGATCGTGTACTGGTCTTTCAGGAAGACGGTCATCACCTGGTCGGAGGATGCCGCGTCCTTGTGGCTGCGCGAGGTGATCAGGATCGCGTCGGATTCAACGCCGTAGGAAATCACGGTCGCATCCTTTTCGAGGAAGCAGCGGCCGTCTTTCACGTCGATGGCGCAGATGCTGTTGCGCAGGTTTCCGCCGATGCCAGCTTCCGTGGTGGCGGAGCCGAGCAGCAGCTGTTCGGCTGCGATGCGGCGCATGAAATTCCGGTGCCAGTCGGCGTCGTTGCCGTGCGTGACGAGGCTCGAGGTCTTGATCTGGTGCATCGCGAAGATCATCGCGCTCGAGGCGCACGCCTGACCGAGCGTCGAGCAGAGTTCGGCAATCTCCGAAATGGAAAGACCCTCACCCCCGAGCTCTTCGGGGATCATGATGCCGAGCAGGCGCTCGGCCTTCATTGCATCGACGGCTTCTTTCGGAAACCGGCTGTCGCGATCGACCTCGTCCGCATAGGCGGCGGCGACCGTCGCCACGTGATTGACGCGGCTCTTCAGGTTCTTCTCGGAAGCGGTGGCGGAGAGGTCCATCACGCGACCTTTCTGTCGGCCAGGATCGTCTTCACCGTGTTCTCGATGGCGGCGATGCTGGCGAAGGATTTCCGGTTCAGCAAATGATCCGGAAACTCGATATCAAAGGCTTCTTCAAGTCCGAGCATGAGCTGGACGGACGCGAAGGAAGAAAGTCCAGCGGCGTAAAGATCGCCATTGTCGTCGATCGTGTCGATCGACACAGGCAATCCGCCGAGTTTTGCGAGCAGAGCCCGAATTTCTCCGTTCATGTTGTCCCCTTTCCCAAGATATACTTCTGATGACAGTTGTTTTGCGTTCTACGGATGAAAGCATAATATTCCGCTAAACGCCGTAGTTAAACAAAAATGACCGCAAGAATGCTCGTCGCCGGCGTTCGAACCAGCCTTTGCTTCCCCGTTTCGGAAAGGATGGAGCTGGCGATCTACATCGACCGGAACGTCTTCACTTCTTTACCGGATAGCGGTGCGTCCTGCCCTGCGGGTCAGTGACGCAGTATCCTCCGTCCGGACCGCCGGCCAGCGCACGCTCGCTGATCTCGACCTTACCGTGGCCACCGGGAATGTCGAGGATGTAGGCGGGAATGCAGAGGCCGGAGAGATGGGCCCTGAGTGAGCCCACGAGCGCCTGGCCTTCCTCGATCGACAGCCGGAAATGGCCTGTGCCGGGCGCGAGGTCCGGATGATGGAGGTAATAGGGCTTGATGCGGTTTTCGACGAAGGCGCGCATCAGCTCTTCGAGCACCGTCACGTCGTCGTTGATGCCCTTCAGGAGTACGGTCTGGCTCACCATCACGATCCCGGCGTCGACCAGTCGGGCGCATGCATGCCGGGCGGCCTCCGAAAGCTCGCGCGGATGGTTAGCGTGGAGGGCGACGTAGACCGTCTTGCCGCCCTGCTTCAGGGCATCGATCATCGCAGCGTCGATCTTTTCCGGGTCGACGACCGGCACGCGGCTGTGAATGCGGACGACCTTCACATGCGGGATCGCTGCCAGCTGCAGCATGATCTCGGCGAGACGTCGTGGCGAGAGGACGAGTGGATCGCCGCCCGTCAGAATGACCTCCCAGATACCGGCGTTCGCTCGAATGTAGTCCATCGCGACGGCCAGCTGTTCGGGCGTCAGCGTCCCGTCCCCCTGCGGGCCGACCATTTCGCGGCGGAAGCAGAACCGGCAGTAGACCGGGCAGACATGCACGACCTTCAGCAGCACCCGATCCGGGTAGCGATGGACGATGCCGGGAAGCGGCGTGAACGGCCGGTCTCCGATCGGGTCGTCGCGTTCCACCTCAGTCCGCACGAGTTCGGCGGCGGTCGGGACGAACTGTGCGGCAATCGGATCACGCGGATCGGACGGATTGATGAGGCTCGTCATCGCCGGGGTGACGGCGATCGCATAGTGTTCCGCAACGGCGGCGGCCGCCGCTTCATCATCGGTGGCGACCAGCCCCGCCGCAACGAGTTCGTCGACGGTCGTGATGCTGCGGGCTCCCATCAGTCGATCTCCGCGACCGGTGCCCACAGGACGTGCTCGATCCGCGGTGCGCCGGTTGCCAGCATCACCAGCCGGTCGAAGCCGAGTGCAATGCCGCTTGCCTCCGGCATGATGTCGAGCGCGGAAAGGAAATCCTCGTCCAGCGGATAGGTCTCGCCGTAAACGCGCTGCTTCTCCGTCATTTCCGCCTCGAACCGCCGGCGCTGCTCGGCAGCATTCGTCAGCTCGCCGAAGGCATTGGCGAGCTCCACGCCACAGGCATAGAGTTCGAAGCGTTCGGCGACCCGGGGGTCCCGGGCGGAGGGGCGCGCAAGTGCCGCCTCGCTCACCGGATATCCATCGAGGATCGTTGCCCGGCCGAAGCCGAGGTTCGGTTCTATCTTCTCGACCAGCACACGGCTGAAGAGATCGGCCCAGGTGTCGTCCTCGGCGACGCGGATGCCGGCCCGACGCAGGTCCGCTGCGAGCCGGTCGCGATCGGTCGCACCGCTGTCTTCGACGGAGCCGAGCAGGTCGATGCCGGCGAAACGGTCGAAGGCTTCGGCGACGCTCAGCCGTTCCGGTTCGAGGAACGGGTCGACGGTGCGCTCCCGCCAGGTGAACGCACGGCTCTTGGTCGTCTCGGCTGCGAGCGCCAGGATGTCGGCGCAGTCGGTCATCAGTTGCTCGTAGGATTCCCCGGCGCGATACCATTCGAGCATGGTGAACTCAGGATGGTGCAGGGGACCGCGCTCGCGGTTGCGATAGACGTGGGCGAAGCAGGCGATGCGCTGCTCGCCGGCGGCAAGCAGCTTCTTGCAGGCAAATTCCGGTGAGGTGTGCAGGAAAAGCGGCGCCGATCGCCCGTCCGGTCCGGTCGCGGCGGTCGCGAACGCATGGAGATGCGCCTCGTTGCCCGGGGAAACCTGCAGCGTCGCAGTATCGACCTCGATGAAGTCTCGCTCGGCGAAGAAGACGCGCAACCTTGCCTGGATCGCGTTGCGTCCGAGGAGAAACGGGCGGCGATCGGCATGGATCGATGGCATCCACCAGGCCGGTGTGGCGGTGCTTCGGCCGGTCATTGCGTCTTTCTCGAAGGTTGTTGCATCGCGGGCTGGCAATTTAGCGGATTTTGGGTTAGTTGCGCCCAGGAAAAGTTTCGAAGATGTCCCGGGGCGGATCGGCGTCCTTTACGACGGGTCTTTCGCAGATACAAGGAATTCCAATGGTCAAGATTATCGCCTCCTCCGTCCGCAAGGGCAATGTTCTCGAAGTCGACGGCAAGCTCTACGTCGTGCTCACCGCCGAAAACTTCCATCCGGGCAAAGGCACCCCGGTCACGCAGGTGAACATGCGCCGCATCGTTGACGGCGTGAAGGTGTCCGAGCGCTGGCGCACCACCGAGCAGGTCGAGCGTGCCTTCGTTGAAGACCTGAACTTCCAGTATCTCTATGAGGACGGCGAAGGCTTCCACTTCATGAACCCGGAAACCTATGACCAGGTCGTCGTCGACGCCGAAACCATGGGCGACCAGAAGGCCTACCTGCAGGAAGGCATGACCTGCGTTCTGTCCATCCACGAAGGCGTGCCGCTCGCCATCGAGCTTCCGCGCCACGTCACGCTCGAAATCGTCGAAACCGAGCCGGTCGTGAAGGGCCAGACGGCATCGTCCTCCTACAAGCCGGCAATGCTCTCGAACGGCATCCGCACCATGGTGCCGCCGCACATCGACGCCGGCACCCGCGTCGTCATCGCGACCGAAGACAATTCCTACGTCGAGCGCGCCAAGAACTGAGGCTCGCGTCAGCCAGAATGCAGAAAGCCCCGGAATGGTGAGGCCATTCCGGGGCTTTCGTGTCTCAGTATGCCTCAGATCTCGATGCCGAGGCACATGTACTTGATCTCGGTATAGTCATCGATCCCGTACTTGGAGCCCTCGCGGCCGAGACCGGACTGCTTGACGCCGCCGAAGGGTGCGACCTCGGTGGAGATCAGGCCGGTATTGACGCCGACCATGCCGTATTCCAGGGCTTCCGCGACGCGGAAGATTTTCGAGACATCCTTCGAGAAGAAGTAGGAGGCGAGCCCGAATTCGGTGGCGTTGGCGAGTTCGACCACCTCCTCTTCGGTCTCGAACTTGAAGAGCGGGGCCACCGGGCCGAAGGTCTCCTCGACCGCCACCTTCATCTCGGAGGTTACGCCGGTCAGGATTGTCGGCTGGAAGAACAGGCCGCCCTGTTCGGCCGCCTCGCCGCCGATCGCGACCTTGGCACCCTTCGAGACGGCGTCGGAGACGTGCTCCCTGACCTTCTTCAGCGCGTTCTCGTCGATCAGCGGGCCGGTGGTCACGCCTTCGGCGAAACCGTCGCCGACCTTCATCTTCGACACCCGCTCGGCAAGCTTGGTCGCGAAGGCGTCATAGACGCCCGCCTGCACATAGAGCCGGTTGGCGCAGACGCAGGTCTGGCCGGCATTGCGGTACTTCGAGATCATGGCGCCCTCGACGGCGGCGTCGAGGTCCGCGTCATCGAAGACGATGAAGGGCGCATTGCCGCCGAGCTCGAGGCCGAGCTTCTTGATCTGGTCGGCGCCCTGACGCATCAGAATCCGGCCGACGTTCGTGGAGCCGGTGAAGGTGAGCTTGCGCACCTTGTCGTTGTCGCAGAGCTCCTTGCCCACCATGGCGGCGTCGGTCGCCGTCACGACGGAGAAGACGCCGGTCGGGAGGCCGGCCCGTTCCGCGAGGATCGCGAGCGCCAGCGCCGAAAGCGGCGTCTGTGCGGCCGGCTTCGACACCATGGCGCAACCGACGGCGACGGCCGGCGCCATCTTGCGAGCGAGCATGGCATTCGGGAAGTTCCACGGCGTGATCGCACCGACGACACCGACCGGCTGCTTGATCACGAGGATCCGCTTGTCGGGCTGGTGACCGGGGATCGTGTCACCATAGACGCGCTTGGCTTCCTCGCCGAACCATTCGACATACGAGGCGCCGTAGAGGATCTCTCCGCGGGCCTCGGGCCAGGGCTTGCCCATTTCCATCGTCAGGATGGTGGCGAGGTCGTCGGCGTTGGCGACCATCAGGTCATAGAGCTTGCGAAGCACCGCAGCCCGTTCCTTGCCGGTCTTGCGGGCCCAGGCCTTCTGCGCCTTGTAGGCAGCGTCGATTGCGCGGGTCACCTCCACCTTGCCGAGGTCAGGCAGGGTGGCGATGACTTCACCGTTCGCCGGGTTCGTGACGTCGAAGGTCTTGCCGCTCTCGCTCTGCGAGACCCAGTCGGCGCCGACGAGGGCCCGATCCGTCGCAAGCGACGGATCCTTGAGCCTGGATGCAAGGCTGTTCGAAATGGCCATTACTTTGCCTCCTGCGCGCATTCGCGGATCGAACTCTCGATCACGTCGAGCGCTTCGTTGAAGACCTCGTCCTGGATCGTGATCGGGGCCAGGAAGCGGACGACGTTGGAGTAGACGCCGCAGGTCAGCAGGATGACACCCTTTTCCAGAGCCCTCAAGCGAACCGCATTGGTGAAGTCCGCATTCGGCTTAGTCGAGCCCGGTACCGCAAATTCGACGGCGACCATGAAGCCGGGGCCGCGGATATCGGAGATCTGGCCGACATCGGAGCGCAAGGCCTGAAGGCGCTGCTTCAGGCGGGCGCCGAGCTGGTTGGCGCGATCGCAGAGCTTTTCCTCCTCGATTACGTCGAGCACGGCGTGGGCTGCGGCGATCGCCAGCGGGTTGCCGGCATAGGTGCCGCCGAGACCGCCGGGGCCGGGCGCATCCATGAGATCGGCGCGGCCGGTCACCGCCGACAGCGGGAAGCCGCCTGCCAGGCTCTTGGCCATCGTCACCAGGTCGGCGGCGACATCGTGGTGCTGCATCGCAAAGAGCTTGCCGGTGCGGGCGAAGCCCGTCTGCACTTCGTCGGCGATCAGCAGGATGCCGTGGTCGTCGCAGATCTGGCGCAGTGCCTTCATCAGTGCGCGCGGGACTTCATAGAAGCCGCCTTCGCCCTGAACCGGCTCGATGATGATGGCAGCGACACGCTTCGGATCGACATCGGCCTTGAAGAGCTTGTCGAGAACGTCGAGCGAGGTCTCGACATCGATGCCGTGCATCTCGATCGGGAAGGGGACGTGGAAGACGTCGCCCATCATCGGACCGAAGCCGACCTTGTAGGGGACGACCTTGCCGGTCAACGCCATGCCCATGAAAGTGCGGCCGTGGAAGCCGCCGGTGAAGGCGATCACCGCGGACCGGCCGGTGGCGCAGCGGGCGATCTTGATGGCGTTTTCAACCGCCTCGGCGCCGGTAGTCGCGAAGATCGTCTTCTTCGGGAAATCGCCCGGAAGGAGATTGTTGAGCCGCTCGGCCAGCGCCACGTAGTTCTCGTAGGGCATGACCTGGTGGCAGGTGTGGGTGAAGCAGTCGAGCTGCTTCTTGACCGCGTCGATCACCTTCGGATGGCGATGGCCGGTGTTGAGAACGGCGATGCCGCCGGCGAAGTCGATATAGCGGCGTCCTTCGACGTCCCAGACTTCGGCATTCTCGGCCTTTGCCGCATAGACCTGGGTCGTCATGCCCACGCCACGGGAGATGGCCTCGTTCTTGCGGGCTGAGATTTCGGAGTTTTTCATCGTCAAAAATTCCTCTGGTGAGCGTGTTGGCCTTCGACGCGGCCTTTGGGTGATCGCAAGGCTGCAATATTTCCTACATTTTTTCTGTAGACTTGCAATATGCTTTATCGCAATTATCACACATGGCAGCGACACCGGGAAATGGAGCCCGATCCCCATGGACGATATCCGCTTCAGGATCGCCGAAGCCGCCCGGATGGCAGGGGTTTCCCCGTCCACTCTGCGGCTTTGGGAAACGCAGGAACTCATACGGCCGATCCGTACGCCGTCGGGGCAACGGCTCTATGACCATGACCTCGTCGAACGGCTGAAGACCATCGCCTGGCTCCGCAGCGAGAAGGGGCTCAATCCGGTGGCGATCCGCGAGACCTTGCGGGAGAAGGCGATTTCCGAGGAGGATGAGGTGGAGGCCGGGCTTGCCGGCGAGGCGCCGGACGACCAGGGGGAGATGCCGATCGGCCTCAAGATCCGCCATCTGCGGCGGCAGGCAGGCAAGACGCTGGAAGCGGTCGCACAGGCGACCAGCGTGTCGATCTCCCAGCTTTCCACCTTCGAGCGGACGTCACAGGGCCTTTCCTTCACTGCGCTGCATGCGGTCGCCACCTGCCTCGGAACGACCATCGCCTCGCTCGGCGGTCGGGAGAAGCAGGACGCGCGGGAGTCGCTGATCCGCGACGGCAAATGGCCGAGTTGGCCGACGACGGCATCCGGCGTCACCATCCAGACGCTCGCCGAAGGCAACAACATGATGGAGTGTCACCGGTTTCAACTGGCACCCGGCGCATCGAGCGAGGGGGCCTATCAGCATGAGGGCGAGGAATTCATCCATGTCCTTGCCGGCAGCCTCGCCATCATCCTCGATGGCGACCAGTTCTTCGATCTTCATGCCGGCGACAGCTTCTATTTCGAAAGCCGCAGGCCACATTCCTGGAGAAACAGCTTCGACGGCGAAACGGTGCTCATCTGGATTAACACGCCGGCGACCTTCTGAGCGCCTTATCCGAAGACAGAAACACCCGGCAACCGTCTGGGCTGCCGGGTGTCGAAGCATGTTTTCGCTCGGTGTTCTAGCCTTACTTCTTGGCCGCAACCTTCACCGGCTTGTCGAAGGCATAGCCGCCGCCGATCGCGACGTTGAGCGCGACGTAGTCTGCCGCCATCTGCTGCACGGCCTGGGCGAGGTTCGCCTGCGCGGTGGCGACCGAACGCTGCGCATCGAGAACGTCGAGCAGCGACGACGCGCCGTCCTTGTAGCTCGCCGTCGAGAGCGACAGCGCTTCCTCATAGGAGCGGACGGTTGCCGTCAGCGCACTCACCGTCCGGCTGTCGCGGTTGACGGCTGCGAGCGCATTCTCGACCTCCTCGACTGCGTTCAGCACCGTCGCCTTCCAGGCGAGATACTGTTCGCGCGCGCTGGAGTTGGCGATGTCGACATTGGCGCGCAGGCGGCCGCCGTCGAGGATCGGCAGGGTGAGGCTCGGGCCGAAGCTCCAGGACGTGACGCTGCCGGCCAGAGACTTCGTCGACAGGAACGACGGGGTGATCGCACCGCCGAGGGTAATCGTCGGATAGAGCTGGGCTTCCGCAACGCCGATTTCGGCGACTGCCGACGCTAGGTTACGTTCCGCCTGGCGGATGTCCGGGCGGTTGCGGATCAGGTCGGCCGGAACGCCGGCATTGACGCTGCGGCGGGCGACTGGCTGCGGAGCGCCCTTCTGCAGATCGGAAACGAGTGCGGAGGCCGGCAATCCGAGTAGCGTCGCTATGTGGTGCGCCGCCTTGCGGAAGTTGGTCTCGTAGCCTGGAAGTTCGGAAAGCGTCGAGTTGACCAGACCTTCGGCCTGGACCACGTCGAGGCGCGAGGCGGCGCCGGCCTCGAGCTGCAGCTTGGTGAGCTCCAGCGTTTCCCGCCGCGAGGCGATGTTCTTGCGGGCGATCGCCAACCGTTCCTGGTAGTAGCGGGCATTGATGTAGGAGGTGACCAGATCCGAAAGGTAGGCGAGCCTTGCGACATCGGCACTCGCATAAGCCGCGTCGACCGATGCTTGGGCGCTTTCCTTCGCGCGCCTGTACTGGCCGAACAGGTCGAGGAGCCAGGAAACGCTCAGGCCACCACTCGCCGTCGACGTCGTGTCGGTGGTGCGGCTGCTGTAGTCGTCCGTCCCCTTGGTGCGGCTCACCGTTTCGTCGGCGGATCCGGTAAGGCTCGGCAGGGCTCCGGCACCGGCGACGACGACGTTCGCCTCGGCTGAGGTGATACGTTCCATCGCCTGCAGGATATCGAGGTTCTGGGAAAGACCCTGCTGCACGAGGCCGTCGAGGCGGCGGTCGTTGAAGGCGGTCCACCAGGGCGCCATGGTGACGTCGCCGGCGCTCTTGGCGCTACCTTCTCCAAACTTCTGCGGCAACGGCGTTTCAGGTGGTGTATGCTCGGGGCCGGAAACGCATCCGGCGAGGAAAAGCATGGCAAGTGGCGCGGCTACGCGAATGGACTTCATTGTTTGATCCTGTAAATACACTCGTGTTGTCGGCACGGGGGAGGTCGGGAACGACCGGTGTCCCCCGTCGCCAATGCTTGTTCAGTTCCGGTGGAATCGGCCCCGGTGATTTGGGGAGATTAGCAACTCCGCGTCTCTCATGACAGGGCCTCTTGTCCTTTTGCACGGATGACGAGCCGGCGGACGATGACGAAGAAAGACGGCACGAAGAAGATGCCGAGCCCCGTCGCCGCGAGCATGCCGCCGAGAACCCCGATCCCGATCGAGTTCTGAGCTGCGGAACCGGCACCTGTGGCGACCGCCAGAGGGACGACGCCGAGGATGAAGGCGAGCGAGGTCATGATGATCGGACGCAGGCGGAGGCGGGCCGCCTCGAGCGTTGCGTCGATGAGTGACACGCCATGCGTCTGCCGTTCTCTGGCAAACTCGACGATCAGGATGGCGTTCTTCGCGGCGAGACCGATGGTCGTCAGCAGCCCCACCTTGAAGTAGACGTCGTTGGACTGGCCGAGGAAATGGGCGGCCGTCAATGCGCCGAGGACGCCGACAGGCACGGCCATGATGACCGAGAAAGGAATCGACCAGCTTTCGTAGAGCGCCGCAAGGCACAGGAAGACGATGAGGACGGACAGCGCATAGAGCATCGGCGCCTGTGATCCGGAGAGCCGCTCCTGGTAGGAAATGCCCTGCCAGGCGACGGTATAGCCGCCGCCGAGCTGCGAGGTCAGTTGCTCCATCGTGTCCATTGCCGTGCCGGAGCTGACGCCGGCACCGCCGGCACCGTCGAGCGAAATGGCGCTGACGCCGTTGAAGCGCGCCAGTGTCGGAGCACCGCTCACCCACTCGACGTTGCTGAAGGCCGAGAAGGGCACCATTTCGCCATTGCCGTTGCGGGCATACCAGTGATCGATGTCGTCAACCTGCATGCGGTAGGGTGCGTCGCCCTGGACATAGACCGGCTTCAGTTCGTTGTTGAGGGTGAAGTCGTTGACGTCGCTGCCGGCGAAGATGGTCGAGAGCATCGAATTGACCGTGGCGATGTCCAGACCCATCGCGCCCATCTTCTCCTGATCGAGCAGTATCTTCATCTGGCTTTCGGCGTCGGGGTTGTTCGAGCGCAGAGAGCTGATCTCCGGGTTGCTGTTTCCAAGCTGCAGCAACTGCTTCGAGGCGGCGGTCAGGGCATCTGTACCGTTTTTGCCGCTGTCGACGAGATACATCGAGAAGCCGGCAGAGTTGCCGAGGCCCTGGATTGCCGGCGGCTGCAGCGGGAAGACCTGGGCATCGCGCAGCGTGAAGAAATAGCCCATCGCGCGCTGAACGACGGCGGAAGCCGAGAGCTGCGGGTCGGTACGCAGGCTGAAATCCTTCATCTTGGCGAACACGATGCCGTAATTCTGGCCCGAGCCGGTGAACGAGAAGCCCGAGACGGCGAAGACGTCCTGGATCGCGTCCTTTTCGTTGTCGATGAAGTGGTTCTCGACCTTCTTGATCACCTCCAGCGTCCGGTCGGTCGTCGCGCCGTTCGGAAGCTGGATGATGGTCATCAGCACGCCCTGGTCTTCCTGCGGCAGGAAAGAGGTCGGCAGTCGCGTGAACAGCCAGGCGCAGCCGGCGATCACGACCGCGAAGGCGACGAGAACCCGCAACGGGTGCTTCAGCAGATAACCGATGCTCGAGACATAGCCGCGCGTCGTGCGATCGAAATTCCGGTTGAACCAGGCGGACGGACCGCGCCCCTTCTTCGTGTGGTCGATCGGCTTCAGGATGGTGGCGCAGAGCGCCGGCGTCAGAACGATCGCGACGAGTGCGGAAAGCAACATTGCCGAGACGATGGTCACGGAGAACTGCCGATAGATGATCCCCGTCGACCCTCCGAAGAAGGCCATCGGGATGAACACGGCGGTGAGGACCAGGGCGATGCCGACGATGGCGCCGGTGATTTCGCCCATCGATTTCTCTGTCGCCTCGAGCGGCGAGAGGCCTTCCTCCGACATGATGCGCTCAACGTTCTCGACGACGACGATCGCGTCGTCGACGAGGAGGCCGATCGCCAGCACCATCGCAAACATCGTGAGCGTGTTGATCGAGTAGCCGGTCAGAGCCAGGATACCGAAGGTGCCGAGCAGCACGACCGGAACGGCGATCATCGGGATAAAGGTCGCACGCAGGTTCTGAAGGAAGATCAACAGGACGAAAAAGACGAGAACGATCGCTTCGATCAGCGTGTGGACCACCTTCTCGATCGAGAGTTCCACGAAAGGCGTGGTGTCGTAGGGATAGGTGATCTCGACCCCCTTCGGGAGAGAAGGGCCGATCCCGGCGAGCGCGGTCTTCACACGGTCGGCTGTGTCGATGGCGTTCGCGCCGGTCGCGAGGTTCACGGCAAAGCCGGTTGCCGGTTTGCGGTTCGCGCGGGTGTCGGTGCCGTAAGACTCCTGCCCGATCTCGATACGGGCGACGTCACTCAGGCGAACCGTCGCGCCATCGGTTTCGACCTTGAGGATGATCGATTCGAAGTCGGACACCGTGCGGAGCTGGCTCTGCGCCGTGACGGTGACGTTCAACTGCTGACCCTTGACGGCCGGCTCGCCACCGAGGGCACCCACCGAAACCTGGGTGTTCTGCGCCTTGATTGCCGTCGTCACGTCGCTCGGGGTCAGCTGGAACTTGTTGAGTTTGAACGGATCGAGCCAGATCCGCATCGCATAGCCGGAGCCGAAGATGTTGATGCTGCCGACGCCTTCGAGACGCTTGATCTGGTCCTCGATCTGGGTGGAGAAGATGTCGCCGAGATCGACGGAGCTGCGGCTGCCATCCGTCGAAACCAGGGCACCGACGAGCAGGATGCTGGAGGTCGAGCGGGTCACCGAGATGCCGGCCGTCTGTACGACGTCGGGAAGCTGCGACTGCACGAGCTGCAGCTTGTTCTGCACCTGCACCTGCGCGATGTCCGGATCGATCTCGTTGCCGAAGGTCAGCGAAACCGAGGACGAGCCGGTGCTGGAGGTCGAGGTCATGTAGGTGAGATCATCGAGGCCGGTCATGCCGTCCTCGATGATCGAGGTCACCGACTTTTCGACTGTCTCAGCGCTCGCGCCGTTGTAGCTCGCCTCGATGCGGACCGTCGTCGGGGCGATCTCCGGGTATTGCGCGATCGACAGCGTCGAAATCGCCAACGCGCCGCCGAGCATGATGATGATCGCGATCACCCAAGCAAAAACCGGGCGACGGATGAAAAACTTGGCCATTGGTTACCCCTTAACGCCTGTTTGTCCTGGCTGTCGCGCGTTCATGGCTTGGCCGCCGGAGCGCCGGCAGGCGCCGGGTTCTTTTCGACAACAAGCCCCTGCTCGTCGACGGTCGCCTCGACCGGCTGGACGGGAGCGCCGTCGCCGATCCACTGGAAACCGTCGACAATCAGCTTGTCGCCGTCATTGATTCCTTCCGAAACCAGCCAGTTGTTGCCGGAAACCTGACTGTGGGCGAAGGTCCGGGTCTCGACGATATTTTCGGCGGTCACGAACTTCGCAGTCACTTCGCCGCGGGCATTGCGGGTCGCGGCGCGCTGGGGAATGAGATAGCCGCCCTCCTTGCCGACGACGACCGTCGCGCGGACATACATGCCAGGCAGGATGAGATTGTCGGGATTGTCGAAGAGAGCGCGGATCGAGAAGGTGCCGGTCGTCTCGCTGACGGCCATTTCCGACATGTCGAGCTTGCCGACAAGAGGATATTGCGTGCCGTCCTCGAGCGTCAGCCGGATGTCGGCGATCGTGCCGCCTTCCTGGCTCACCCGGCCGGCCTCGATCGCTTCGCGCAGCCTCAGCAGATTGGCGCTCGATTCGGTGAGTTCGATATAGATCGGATCCAGCTGGCGAAGGGTCATCAGGGTGTCTGCCTGGTTGGCGGTCACCACGTTGCCGATCGAGAAGGCGGAGGCACTCGTCACGCCTTCGAACGGAGCCTCGATCTCGGTGAGGTCGAGGTTGATCTCGGCGGCGTTGAGGGCGGCTTTTGCCTGGGCGACGTCGGCCTGCGCCTGCAACAGCGTCACCTTGGCGTTCTCGAATTCGATCTGGGTTGCGCCGCTGCCCACCAGCCGCTGATAGCGGGCGAGATTCGCTTCGGCGCTCGGAACGCTCGCCTCGGCCTTGGCGAGACTCGCCTTCGCCTGGGCGACTTCGGCACGATAGGTATCGTCCTCGATCTTGTAGAGAAGGTCGCCCTGCTTGACCTCGCTGCCTTCCCGGAAGGCGATTTCCTTGATGACGCCGCTCACCCGAGGACGGATCGCGGCGGTCTGGAAAGCGTCGGCGCGGCCCGGAAGGACGGTCGTCAGCGGTTGTTCGGCCTTCTTCATGACGACGACGCTGACAGGGGAGGGCGGACGCGCTGCGCCCGCGCCAGCTCCGGCCTTTTGATCACCGGAATCGTTGCAGCCTGCCAGTGCGGCGGCGAGCAGGAAAAGAGAAGGCAGCAGAAAACGTCTGGTCATCGTTTCTTTCCGAAAAGAGGCGAGCACGGGAGGGCCGGCAGGGCCGACAAAATTAGCAAGCGTCAGTTTTTTCGCAGGCCGCGTTCATCCCGGACAAGGGATGGTGACGGCATAACTCCGCGTCGTCCTCTCGTCACTGGACGGGAGGCGATGCGAAGTGACGTAAGAATAGTATCGTCACTTTGCAAGCGGATTTTGCAATGCGGTATCGATCAGAGCCACAACTTCACGGCAACGTGTTGCCAATATGTCGGCCTTTTCCTTGGCGATCAACACCGGATGGAGCACACAGGCCAATGCCATTGCCGCAACTTCGGCGGTCTTGCGGCTGTCCTTCACATGGTAGACGCCGCTTTCGACGCCCGCGTCGATGATTCGGGCGATGTCGTCGATCAGCATTTCGCGGTACTGCTGGGCGCAGGCCAGTTCCTGCCCGGCGGAAAAGACAATCATCTCGAAGATGTGCGGGCTCTTCTGGAGATCCTGCAGATGGCTTTCCATCAGCTGCTCTACGAAAAGGAGGAGGCGCTCCGGGGGCGCCTTGTGGTCGTCCGGCCGCGCGAGCCGTTCGATCATGGCTTCGAGGTGGCGCACGGAAATGGCGTCGACGAGGTCAGCTTTTGAATGGAAATGCTTGAACACATTGGCCGGCGACATACCGAGCGCTGCGGCGACGTCTGCCACCGCAACGTTCGTGAAGCCCTTGGTCCGGAACAGTTCCTCGGCCGTGTTGAGGATGTCCTCGCGCGTCTCTGCGGCCGGGCGACGGGGTTTGCGCTGGCTTCGCGCGGCGCGCGTGCCGGCCCGTACGTTGCTCGCCGGGAGCCCTTCCTCTTTCGGCGCGATCGCCAACGCTTCACTCAGCTCCTTGGAAAGTAGCGATCGAGATTTGCGCGAACCCTCGCCAGCGGCGTTTCGCCGCTGTCGTCCGGCACGAACGTCTCGCCGGTAATTGCCTCATACGCCTTTATATAGACCTTTGAGGTGTCCTCGACCAGTTTCGCCGGAATTTCCGGAATGTCGTCCTTGTAAGGATCGCACCGTTCGGCGACCCACGAGCGGACGAAGTCCTTGTCGAAGCTCAGCGGACGTTCGCCCTTCTCGAAGTGCTCGGGATAACTGTCGGCGATCCAGTAGCGGCTGCTGTCCGGCGTGTGGATCTCGTCGGCGAGGATGATGGTGCCGTCCTTGTCGGTGCCGAACTCGTACTTGGTGTCGACCAGGATGAGTCCGCGTTCCGCGGCGAGCGTCTGGCCCCGGGCGAAGAGTGCTAGCGCATAGTCCGAAAGCGTGTCCCACTGCTTCTGCGTCAGTAGTCCGGTCGAGACGATCTGTTCCGGCGTCAGCGGCTCGTCGTGGCCGCCGTCGAAAGCCTTGCTCGTCGGGGTGATGATCGCCTGCGGCAGGACCTGGTTGTCGCGCATGCCGTCCGGCAGCCGGATTCCGTACATCTCCCGCTGGCCGGCCTTGTAGAGCGTCAGGATGGAGGTGCCCGTCGTGCCTGCGAGATACCCGCGTACGACGATCTCGACGGGAAGGATGTCGAGTTTCTTGCCGACGACGACGTTCGGATCGGGGTAGTCCAGCACGTGGTTCGGACAGATGTCCTTCGTCTGCTCAAACCAGTAGCGGGCCGTCTGGGTCAGCACCTGGCCCTTGTAGGGAATGCAGGTGAGAATGCGATCGAAGGCGCTCAGCCGGTCGGTCGAGATGATGATGCGCCGTCCGTCCGGAAGATCGTAGTTTTCGCGAACCTTGCCACGATAGTAGTTCGGCAGTTCGGGGAAATAAGCTTCGGAGAGAATGCGCAATGGCCTCGCCCTTCTGATGTCATGGAACGGACGCCGGTCGTCCTCGCCGGACCCTTAGTTTACCGCCGGGTTTTGTCAAGCGAGGCCTTCGGCGGAAGGAGAGCCAAGGCGCTTTGACCGCTCCTTATCAAAAGAAAAAGCGCATGGTGGTCGCCATGCGCTTTCCGGTTCTTGCAGCAGTCAGAAGCGCCCGGCGCTATCAGGCGAAGGTCAGGCGTCCGACCTCGGTCATGCGAGAGACCAGCCCATTGGCGCGGAAGCCCTTGATCACGGACACGGCGGTGAAGGTGATGAAGGCTTCGACCAGGAAGACCGGGAAATAGGCTGCGACCCAGGCGGCCCAGTCGGTGAAGGCGACCGCATCGTTGGAGATCATCAGCCAGAAGCCGACCATCGCCGACACGCCGGCGTAATAGACGGCGTCGATGCGCAGGACCTTGCCGAGGTTGAAACGGTCTCGCAGTTTGGCGTCGAAGAGCCGGCGGCCGAAGCTGTAGTGGACCGCGATCATCGGAACTATCAGCGAGAGGGCGTTGACGCCGAGGTGCGGGATGTCGCCCGGCTCGAACAGGAAAGCCTGCAGGACGAGGCCGAGCGTGAAGCCGAGCATGGCCGGTGCGAAACCGAAGAGCATGTAAATGGTCGTCGCGCCGATGAGGTGCAGTTCGGACGGGCCGACCGGCAGATGCCAGGCTTGCATCAGCGCGGAAAACACCACCGCCGAGACGAGGGCCTTCGGTAGGACCAGCGGATTGCGCACGAGTGCCGGTAACTGAGAGGCGACGACACCAAGGGCAGCCGCGTTCGCAAGCGCGATACGAACCGGATCGATAATTCCAACTTCAATATGCATTCTATTGCCTTTCCTCCGCGCCCACCGCGCGGAATTGCTTGAGACGCCACGAAAATCGTGGCCGAGGCGATGGCAGGTCTCCTGGCTCGCGGGTCTCGGCTCGGTCCGCCTTATCAACCGTTTCCGGCCAATGGCATGCTGGACGTCGCTCTCCGCTCACAGTTGCGGGGGCAGCTACGGTCTCGGCCCCTGATGGGTAATCCTCACCGTATTCCCTTTTCATCCACCACTTCGCTTTCGTCGGGTGGAACCATCGCTGGTTTTGAATTCGCCTGCCGTCCGGTTCGCGACGTGGAATGGACCGTTCCGGTCGTGGCCGCGTCTTTCCGGTGCAGACCATACGGTGATAGTCCATGGCGCAAGCGCACACAACCGGAAATCGGCGGGGGATGGAGGCGGGCCAAAATGCCGCATTGCGGCGGCTCTCCACCGCGTTTACGGGGTTGACGAAAATCAAGGCTGTGCCGGTGGAGAAAGGAAATCCGATATGCTCGCAAGAATGGTCTACAGTGTACCTGTTTTCGGATGGATGCTCAGGGAAGCCCTCACCGGGCCGACCACTGCCAAGCTTCTCTTCATTCTCAACCTGGTCCTGGTCTGGATTCTTGCGATCGCCTATTTTGGCTATCCGGCGATCATCCTGCCGGCTCTGACGGCCGTGCCGGTGATCTTCACGACGCTGATCGTGATCACCAAGGGTTGACGCTACCTCGCTTGTCTCGTCTGGAGTGCGGCGGGGGAGGTTTCCCGGCCGCTCCCTGTCAGGCGAGTGTGTCCTGCGTCTTCACCGCGGTGACGAATTCGGCGGCGATCGCCGGGCTCGGCTGCCCTCGGGGAGAGGGCAAACTGTCAGCCCGACGTCGAATGGCAGGTCTGATATGTCTATTTGTCGCCGTGATCCGATCATGCGCCAGATCGATCACGGCCAGTCGGCGTAGCTTGCCGGCTCTTCCTGTCCCGTCCTGCCGCCGATCGAGGTGACGCTTTGGCGATAGGCGGCGGGGGACAGGCCGGTTTTTCGCTTGAAGAAGTGACTGAAGTAGGTCGGATCGCGAAAGCCCAGGCTTTCGGCAATTCCATGGATGCTTCGCGGCGAGCGTTCGAGCTTGATCTTTGCCTCGCGGATCGTGCGTTCGTGGACAAGCTCGATCGGTGTCCTGCCGAGAGCCTTGCTGCAGAGCGAATGTAGTCGGTCCGCGGTGATGCCGAGTTGCTCGGCGTAGAAGCCGATCGACCTCTGTTCCTCGAAGTGACTTTCGACGAGGTGCCGAAAACGCTGGAGAACGTCGGTGGCCTTTGCAGGCTTGGCGAAAGGCAGGTCGTCCGCGCCGGCCAGACGGGAAACCTTCAAAAGGAGAAGTTGCAGAAAGGCGGAGGAAGCCATCGACGATGGGTGCGCACGCCGGAGTTCGTCCGAAAGGCCCCGAAGGAGCGGCATGAGGGCATCCACCTCCTCGTATTCGATATCGCGTCGAGTGATCTCCTGCGACAGCAAAAGCCTGAGGCCGTGACCTTCGGGCTGATCCTCGACCACCCCCGACAGCAGCGCACCCGACATGCCGAGGAGGTGGCCCGCACTGCCCGCGTGGATGACCAGAGACAGGTCATTGCAAGGTGGCAGGATCGCCACGGCGGGACCGGCGAGAACCTCGTCGCGCGTCGGCGAGTGCAATCTGACTTGTCCGCCAGAAAGAACGAGCACGTGCGCGAAATGTTCGTAAGGTGGTGCGGTGATGCGCATCGAGCGTCGCGCCAGGGCCGGAGAGAGCGGATTGCAGCGCAGTTTGCGGTGAATGGCGTGTCTGTCGGTCATCGGAGCCCCGGTTTTCCGTCTCCCCGCCTTTCAGTGGCAGATTACCGGAAAATCACATGTCACTGCCAGAAAATCGCATTCTCAACACCGAGGTCAACCCCTAATCTCGCAAGGTGCCTTTGGGAGGAGGCTTGGCGGGCATGGCAGCGCATCGGCCGGCTTGCGCCCGGATTCCCCTGAAGAACCGTTCTTGAACCCGGGTCCCGGGGGGGCGAAATGTTCCAAGCGAGGCTAATGATCAGCAGTGCCGACGAGGATGCCGCCCGCGGGGCGACGTTCCTCCGGCGCGATCCCGTGACCGGAGAGGTCGTGACCGTCGCTGCGGCGGCCTCGACCGCAGACGGCGAACGGGCGGCGAATGCGGCGGCGGCGGCCTTTCCCGCCTGGTCCGCGACCGGCCCCGGCGAGCGCCGCGCACTTCTCGAACGTGCCGCAAACATATTGAACGCACGGGCGGACGATTTTGCGGCGGCGATGACGGCGGAGACCGGGGCCACCCGCAGTTGGTGCGATTTCAATCTCTCGCTCGGCGCCGAGATCATCCGCGACGCGGCCTCGATGACCACGGCCGTAAGCGGGGCCGTGTTACCCACCGCCGTAGAGGGACGGTTGTCGCTCGCCGTCCGGCAACCTGCCGGCGTTTGCCTTGCGATGGCGCCGTGGAATGCGCCGGTAACCCTCGGTTTCCGCGCGGTCGCCATGCCGCTCGCCTGCGGCAATACCGTTGTCTTCAAGGCATCCGAACTTTGCCCGCGAACCCATTGGCTGATCGGCGACGTCATGCGGGACGCCGGGTTCCCGCCGGGCGTGGTGAACGTCGTCAGCAACGATCCGGCCGATGCGGCCGCCATCGTCGAGACGCTGATCGCCCATCCTGCCGTTCGCCGCGTCAACTTTACCGGCTCGACCCGCATCGGCCGCGTGGTGGGGCAGGTCGCGGCCAGGCACCTGAAGCCCTGCCTTCTCGAGCTCGGAGGCAAGGCGCCGATGCTGGTGCTGGAGGATGCCGATCTGGAGCATGCTGCGGATGCTGCGGCCTTCGGAGCCTTCTTCAACCAGGGCCAGATCTGCATGGCGACCGAGCGCATCATCCTGCTCGACGCGATCGCCGAGGATTTCCTCTCGCTCTTTGCCACGCGGGCAGCGCGTCTGAAGGCAGGTGACCCGATACGGGCGGGTATGCCGCTCGGTTCGATGATCAGCGCGGAGGCCGTGAGGCGGGTCCGGGCATTGGTGGAGGACGCGGTTTCGAAGGGCGCACGTCTTCTCGTCGGTGGAACGAGCCACGACAGCTTCATGGACGCCACCGTGCTTGATGGCGTGACGCCGGCGATGCGCCTTTATGGCGACGAGAGTTTCGGGCCGGTCGTCGCCGTCATCCGCGCGGCAGACGTCGACGAGGCCGTCACGATCGCCAACGACACCCAGTACGGGCTCTCGGCGGCCGTCTTCGGGCGGGACGTCGGACGGGCGATGGAAGTCGCGCGACGGATCGAATCCGGCATCTGCCACATCAACGGCGCGACGGTTTCCGACGAACCGCAGGCGCCCTTCGGAGGGGTGAAGGCGAGTGGCCATGGTCGCTTCGGCGGCATGCAGGCCGTAGATGCATTCACCGAACTGCGCTGGATCACGGTCAATGGCCGCCGCGAGACCTACCCGATATGACGGCGCGCTGCACACGCCACCTTGTTTCACCATCGATCTTGAGAGGAGACGATCGACCATGAGAATACAGCAGATCATCAACGGCAAATCTGTCGATGCAGAGTCCGGAGCCACCTTCGAACGCCGTGATCCGTTTACCGGTGACGTTGCCTCGGTCGCGCCCGCCTCCGGCCTCGACGACGTCAGGGCGGCGGTTGCGGCAGCGTCTGCCGCTTTTCCGGCCTGGTCGAAGCTCGGTCCAGGGGCGCGGCGGGCTCTGCTCATGAAAGCGGCCGATGCAATGGACGCCAGGGCGCCGGACTTTATTGCACTATTGACGGCCGAAACCGGCGGCACGGCACCCTGGGCCGGCTTCAACGTCATGCTGGCGGCGAGCATGCTGCGCGAAGCGGCTGCCATGACCACCCAGATTTCCGGTGAGATCATTCCGTCCGACAAGCCGGGAACGCTCGCGATGGCGATCCGCCAGCCGGTCGGGGTCTGCCTCGGTATCGCACCGTGGAATGCACCGGTCATTCTCGGCACGCGTGCGGTCGCGATGGCGCTTGCCTGCGGCAACACCGTGATCCTCAAGGCATCCGAGCAATGCCCCGGTCTGCATGTGCTGATCGGGCAGGTGTTCATCGATGCCGGCTTCCCGGAAGGGGTGGTCAACGTTATCACCAACGCGCCGGAGGATGCGGCCGAGGTCGTCGAAGCGCTGATCGCAGCACCCGAGGTCAAGCGGGTGAATTTCACCGGCTCGACGCGCGTCGGGCGGATCATTGGCGAGCTCTGCGGCCGGCATCTCAAGCCGGCGCTGCTCGAACTCGGCGGCAAGGCACCGCTCATCGTGCTCGATGATGCCGACGTCGACGGGGCGGTGAACGCCGCGGTCTTCGGCGCCTTCATGAATCAGGGCCAGATCTGCATGTCGACGGAACGTTTCATCGTCGATGAAAAGATCGCCGACGAGTTCGTGGAGAAGCTCGCCGCACGTGCGAGCGGGCTGCCGGCGGGCGACCCGCGCGGCCATGTGGTACTCGGTTCGCTGGTGAGCCCCGAGGCCGCCGCGAAGATGGAAGCCCTCGTTGCCGACGCGGTCGAAAAGGGCGGGAAGGTTGCCGCCGGCGGGAAGCGGCACGGGTCGGTGGTCGAGGCCACGGTCATCGACGGAGTTCATCCCGGTATGCGGGTCTATGCCGAGGAATCCTTCGGTCCCGTGAAGCCGGTGATCCGCGTGTCGGGAGAGGAAGAGGCGATCCGCATCGCCAACGACACCGAATACGGGTTGTCTTCCGCAGTCTTCAGCCGCGACATCCAGCGCGCTCTAAAGGTCGCCGAGCGGCTCGAAACCGGGATTTGCCACATCAACGGACCGACGCTTGCCGACGAGGCGCAGATGCCCTTCGGTGGTGTGAAGGGCAGCGGCTACGGCCGTTTTGGAGGCAAGGCGGCGATCAACGAGTTCACGACGCTGCGTTGGGTGACCGTCGAGGATGCAGGCCAGCACTACCCGTTCTGAGCCGTTCGGTGGGGAGGGAAGGGGCGCGTTGGCGTTCCTTCTCTCGAGCTTGGACCTTGAATTCGGCGATGACGCTCACCAAGTCTACGGAAGGATCGCGCGCTCCTCGCGTGAGCGAGGGTCTTGGCAGCCTTCTTCCGCCGGTTTCCTGACGATTTCAAATAAATCGTTTAGTATCAATCGATTACAAGAAAATGTCAGTTTTCTGACAAAAGGTTGTTGACTTGTTTGAGGGGG
>UEGQ01000028.1 GCA_900466005.1 Hyphomicrobiales bacterium | reverse complement strand
CCACACAACCACCCCACACGCCCCGAGTCCCCACCATGCCCCCTGCCCTCTATGCCGACCTGATCGCCGACCTCCGCCCGCTGATTGCCGAACTCGGTGAGCATCCGGAGCGTTTCCAGACCTGGGACGCCCATCTGGAGCTCGTTGCCGCCGGCGGGCTGGTGGTGTTGAAGTCGAAGCGGGAGAAAGGGGTGGTAGACAGCCTTTTCTGGGGCCGCGCGCCGAAGGCGGAGGAGAACAGGCAGTTGCCGGAGGCCACGGCCTTTGCTGCGATCGACCGTTTCTTGCGGCTAGGCGCCCATTTGGCGCTCGCCGATGCCCTGCCCGAAGGTGCCGTGCTGGACGAGGCCTATCCGCATTGTGCCGTGCGTTTCAGCTACCGCAAGAAGGGCGCGCCAAAGGCCCGCTCATTGTCGATGATCTTCATCGCCTTCAACGACGAAGCCGATGCGCTGGCCTACGCGGGCCGCACAGCCGGCACACTGCCAATGGTCGTCGCCCGACCGCTGATGGGCGAAAAACTGCACGAGTGGCGGTGAGGACTTCTTTTTCGTTCCTTCGACCCCGATCTTGAACTGAACGTATATTATGGCAATATACATCGATGATTGATTGGGAACGGATCGTCGGATTCGAGTGGGACGAGGGAAATGCCCGCAAGAATGCCGACAAGCACGACGTCAGCCAGAACGAAGCGGAGCAGGTGTTTTTCAACGAACCTCTGCTGATGGTCCCCGATCCCAGGCACAGTCTGGGCGAGCAGCGAATTCACGCGCTCGGTCGCACCGATGACGGAAGGTTGCTCCATATCACCTTCACGCTGCGGGCAGAAGAAACGAGAATCCGGGTGATTTCCGCCCGCGACATGAGCCGAAAGGAGCGGAGCTATTATGAGCAGGAAGCCTGAGCCCGTGCCGCACTTCAGTACCGAAGCCGAGGAGCGGACGTATTGGGAGCATCACGACTCCGCCGATCACATCGACTGGAGCAAGGCGGCGAAGGTGCGACTGCCGAACCTGAAGCCGTCGTCCACGTCGATCTCGCTGCGTCTGCCCAACTCTCTGCTGGAACAGATCAAGATCGCCGCCGGCAAGCGTGACGTGCCGTATCAGTCTCTGATCAAGATCTGGCTTGCCGAGAAGATCGATACATCAGCGAAGCGATGATCTTCTCGGATCTGTGCCACCGGTGATCCGTTTATCGTCACCTGCAAGACCAAGGCAGAGACGACAGACGTCTTGATGCCTCGAAAGGTCTGGAGTTCATCCGACCGGTCATCCCGCTTCTCCGCAGGCGATATAACCCTCGCCTGCCCCGAGCGTCACGCCGTCCCGTCGACGACGATCAACGGCCGGCCTTCGCTGCAGCATTCGACGCGGGCGGCGACCTTGTAGACGTCGCGCAGCATGGCAGACGTGATGACTTCGTCCGTCGGGCCGCTCGCGACCAGTCTCCCGTCGGCGATCACCATGGTGCGCGTGCAGTAGCGGAGCGCATGGTTGAGGTCGTGGAGGGCGATCAGCACCGCCATGCCTTCGCTCGCCGCAGTTCTGCGCATGAAATCGAGCACCTCGATCTGCCGGAAGAGGTCGAGTGCGGAGGTCGGTTCGTCCATCAGCAGCACTTCCGGCCGGCGCACCAGCGCCTGCGCAATCGCCACCAGCTGCCGCTGGCCGCCGGAAAGCGCGCCGAGATCACGGAAGGCGAGGTCGGAAATCCGCAGGTCCTCGAGCAACCGGTCGATGGCGCGAAGATCACGATCGGCAACCCGCCAGCCGCCGCCCTGCTTGGCCGCCAGCAGGACGGACTCGTAGACGGTCAGTACGGCATTGGCACCGGTATCCTGCGGCATGTAGCAGACCGCCCGCCGCTCGGGGCGGACATCCTCGACATGCACGGTTCCGGGGCCTGAAAGCAGGCTCGCGATACGCTTGAAGAGCGTCGACTTGCCGGCGGCGTTCGGACCGACGACGGCGGTGAGTTCGCCGCCCGGCAGGCGATCGGTGGTGATGCCTTCGAAGACCTGCGCGCGGCCATAGCGGGCGCCGAGGCCTTCCAGTCTGAGGGCTACCATGCGCGCCTCCGGTTCGTGAAGATGAGGGAGAAGAAGAAGGGAACGCCGACCAGCGCGGTGATGACCCCGATCGGCAGGATGGCGCCGGGGATCAGCATCTTCGAGACGACCGAGGTGACGGAGAGCAGCAGCGCCCCGCAGATGGCCGAGCCCGGCAGGAAGAAGCGCTGGTCCTCCCCCACCACCATGCGGGCGATGTGAGGTCCGACCAAGCCGATGAAGCCGATGGTGCCGACGAAGGAGACCGGGATTGCCGCAAGCAGGCTCACGAGCATCATCGTCTCGAGCCTGAGCCGGCGGACGTTGACGCCGAAGGAGGCCGCCTTGTCGTCGCCGAGCCGCAGGGCGGTGAGCGCCCAGGCATTGCGGGCAAAGAGAGGGATGACGGCGACAAGCACGGCCCCCGTGACCGCGACCTTGGTCCAGGTGGCCTTGGTGAGCGAGCCCATGGTCCAGAAGACGACGGCGGCGAGCGCCTGTTCCGAGGCGAGATATTCGAGAAGCGACAGCAGCGCGTTGAAGGTGAAGACCAGCGCAATGCCGAGCAGCACGATGGTCTCGACGGTGACGCCGCGGAGCGTCGAGACGCCGTAGATGAACAGCGAAGCGAGCATCGCCATCAGGAAGGCGTTGATCGGGATCATGTATTCGACGGCCGCCGGAAAGATCGCCACGCCGGCGACGAGCGCGATCGCGGCGCCGAAGCCCGCCGCGGCCGAGATGCCGAGGGTGAAGGGACTCGCGAGCGGATTTGCGAGAATCGTCTGCATCTGCGCGCCGGCGACCGAGAGGCAGGCGCCGACGGTGACCGCCATCAGCGCAATCGGCATGCGGATGTCCCAGATGACGACGCGCAACTGGTTTGCGACCTCGGACGGAGAGAGAACCGCGGAGACGACCTGTCCGAGGGTGTAGCGTGCAGGCCCGAGCGCCATGTCGGCGGCGACCGAGAGCAGCAGGGCGACGAAAAGCACGGCAAGGATCGCGAACCGCCGGCCGGCGAGCGCCCGATAGCTGTGGCGCGTCTCAACCCGCATCTCGCCACTCGTATCAGTGATGGCGCTCATCAGTTGTTTTCCTTGTTCAGCGAGACGAAGTAGCCCGGCTTGAAGGGGACCGGCAGGAAGCGTTCGTGCAAATCGCGAAAGGTGGCGTCGGGATCGAGATCGGCAAAGATCTCCGGATGGAACCATTTCGCGAACTGCTGCACCGCCACGAAATCATAGGGCGTGCCGTAGAATTGATGCCAGACGGCGTGGACGTCACCCCTGGCAACCGCCGGCAGGCTGGCGAATGGCTGCCTTGCCATCATCGCGGAAAGCTTCCTGCGCGCCTCCGGGAGATCAGCGCCGGGCCCGATGCTGACGAACTGGTTGACGTCGGACTGCCCGCTCCAGTTGGCGCCGGTGACGACGACGATATCGGGATCGGAAACAACGAGCTGTTCCGGATTCAGGTCGCCGGAGAAGGTGTCGAAGAAATCGGAACCGATATTGTGGCCGCCGCCGAGGGCGATCATCTTGCCGAAGTTGACCGGACCGAAGGTACGGCAGCAGACGGCGTCGCCGGTGATGCCGGGGGCCCGTTCGATATAGACCCTGGGCCTCCTCAGCTCGGGATGGGTCGCAAGACGCTCGGCAACGCGGGCGAATTGCGCGCGGCGATAGTCGATGAGCTCCTCAGCGCGCTGTTCGCCGCCGAACAGCTTGCCGAGCACTGCAATGGAATTCTCGGTATTGGCGTCGGGATCGACCCGGAAGTCGATGTAGACGAGCTTGATTCCGGCGGCCGCGAGCGTCTCCTCGAGCCTGCTCTCCTTGGCCGCCGTCAGGGATTCGAGGTTGAGGGTGAAGACGTCGGGCTTGAGCGCGATCGCCGATTCAAGGTCGAAGGTGCCGTTGCCGACATAGCCGAAGCGCGGCAGGTCGGCGATCGCCGGAAAGACCCCCAGATAGCTGTTATAGGTATCGAGGTCCTTGGTAAGGAGGTCGTCACGCCAGCCGACGATCCGGTCAAACGCCCGCTTTCCGACGAGCGCCGAAATGACACTGACTTGGCGGGCTTCGCCGACCAGCACGCGCTTTGCTGGCAGATCAAGATCGACCTGCCGTCCGGCGGCATCGGTGATCTGTTCGGCAAGAGCGGGGGCGCTGAGAAGCGGAACCAGGGCAAGAAGTGCCCCGAGTGACTTTGCAATCGACATGTCTCAACCTGCTGGAAAGAGGCCGGCGACGAGCGCCGGCCCGGTGTCGTGTCAGAGACCGGCCTTCAGGGAGGCGAAGTATCCGGAGTGGTAGGCGACCGGCAGGAAGCGGTCGTGCAGTTCCTTGAAGGTCGCATCCGGGTCGAGATCCTCGAAGAGCTCGGGGTGGAGCCATTTGGCGATCTGCTGGACGGCCACGAACTGGTACGGGCTGTTGTAGAACTGGTGCCAGATCGCGTGGACATTGCCTTCCTCGACAGCCTTGATGCCGGTGAAGGCGGGGCGCTGCATCAGGGCGGCGAGCTTCTGTGTGGCGACCTTTGAATCCGCGCCGGGGCCGACACCCACCCATTTGCCGCCGGGGACATAGAGCTCCCAGTTGGAGCCGGTGACGATGACCTGGTCGGGATTGGAAGCGATGATCTGCTCGGGATTGACGGTGCCGAAAGTGCCGGGAATGATGTCCTTCGCCATGTTCACGCCGCCGGCGAGCTCGACCATTTTGCCGAAGTTCTCGTCCCCGAAGGACATGCAGCAGTCGTCGCTGTAGCCGCCGGCACGTTCCATGAAGACGACGGGCTTGTCGACCTCTCCCGCCTTGGCGAGTACATTGGTCACACGGGCAAGCTGCTCGTCGTGGAACGTCACGAATTCTTCGGCGCGGGCTTCCTTGCCGAAGAGCTTGCCGATGATGCGCATCGATTCGTCGGTGTTCTGAATCGGCTTTTCGCGGAAGTCGATATAGACAAGCGGGATGCCGACCTTTGCGAGCTTTTCGATATAGCCCGACTCTTCGGTCGCCGATTTCGCCTCGGTGTTCATGATGATGACGTCGGGCTTCAGGGCAACCGCCTGCTCGATGTCGAAGGTTCCGTCCTTCATGCCACCGAAGGTCGGGATCTTCGCCATCTCGGGAAACTTCTCGAGATAGATGTTGTAGCCGTCGAGATCCGCCTTCTTGAAGTCGTCACGCCAGCCGACGACGCGCCGGAAGGGAGCGTCGGTATCGAGGGCAGCGGTGAAATAGATCTGCCGTCCCTCGCCCAGGATGACGCGCTCGACCGGCACGTTCACCTGGACTTCGCGGCCGGTGATGTCCTTGACAGTCACCGTTTCGGCGAAGGCGGCACCAGAAAAAAGAGCGAGCGAAAACGCGGCGGCGGAGACCACCTTGTTGAATCCGAACAATTTATTTCTCCTGCGATGTGTGCTGCGGCGATTTATGATTTTATGACTTTTCGAGTCAAGAATTATCTTTTAGAAAGCTTCCAGTATCACTCCACTTTTTCAGGAAAGCCCCCGGAATGCAGACGGTTACGACGTTTTCAAATCACGATCTTCGCGATGAGATCAAAGCCTACTGGTCGGCGCGCGCGGAAACGTTCGACAGCCAGCCCGGCCACGAGATCTTCTCCGAGGCCGAACGGGCGGCGTGGCACGCACTGTTGCGGCGGCATCTCGGAGACGGCGACGGCCGCGAGGCGCTCGACCTCGCCTGCGGCACGGCCGTCGTCTCGCACCTGCTCGACGATCTCGGTTTCCGTGTGACAGGCATGGACTGGGCCGAGCCGATGCTGGAGCGGGCACGCGCGAAGGCCAGGGCGCGCGGCCGGGCGATCCGCTTCCTGATGGGCGACGCCGAAAACACCATGGAGCTCGACCACTCCTATGACGTGATCACCAACCGCCATCTCGTGTGGACGCTCGTCGATCCCCTCTCGGCCTTTCGCGAGTGGCACCGACTGCTGAGGCCCGGCGGCCGGCTGCTCATCGTTGACGGAGACTTCGTCAATCCGGGCCTCGTCGCTCGTCTCGCAAGGAGGGTCTCTCGCTGGCTGACCTCCACCGGGAACGCGCAGAACGGGCCGTCGGCGGAGACCCTTGCCGGGACGCATCAGGGTATCCTCTCCCGCGTCTATTTCTCCGGCGGCGCGCGAGCCGAGGCCGTCGTCGACCTTCTCCGCCAGGCGGGATTCGCGGGAATCACCGTCGATACCGACATGCGGGCGATCCATCGCACCCAGAAGAAGAACTTCGGTTTCCTCAAGGGGCTCGAGCGGGCGACCCAGCATCGCTATGCCATCTGCGCGGAGAAGAACGCGGCGGACTGAAGCCAGACAGCAAGGGCAAAAGCCGCTTCGGCCGCAGCGGAGATGCGGCCGAAAAAGACCAGTCCGGCAAATCGTACCAATTTGGAAAGGAATCTCTGCTAATCGGAAGGATGCAGCGCTCGGCGGACATGATGTTTCCTGCGGTCCACGCGGACATGACGATGTAATCAGTAAGACTTCCGACATGGTTCCGGTGAAGAAGAAGCGCGCAATAAGACAGACCCGTGGTGTGATCCTGGCAACGACCTTCGTGCTTGCCATCGCCTTCGCCGTGGCATTTCTCTCGGCGAACGTCATCACGACGATGCGTGATGCCGCCGACACCATCGATGCCAACCGGTCCGTGAACGCGGTAGAGGCGGCGGTGTCGTCGATCAAGAAGAGACTGGGGGCGACCGTCAGGGACAACGCCGTCTGGGACGACGCCTACGCTGCGGTCTCCTCGCCAGAGGCGGACGCATGGATCTACGACAACTGGGGATCGACGAGCGAGGACTACCCGCTCTACGACGGGGCAATCGTCCTCGACGCGACGGGCGCGCAGGTCAAGGCCTATCTGAAGGGCGAGGAGTTCGATGCGATTTCGGCATTCGGTCCCGACTTCGTCCGGCGGGCAATCGAAGCGTCCAGCAATCGCGGTCCCGACCCGCTCACAAACTTCTACCCTTTTTCCGGCCGCGTGATGATGCTCGCCACAATGGCGATCCAGCCCTTTGCGGATCAACCGGAGAACGGAGACTACAAGTCCCTCACCTTCTTCAAGGAATTGACACCGGAATACGTCGCCGCCATCTCCGAAGACTTCCAGATCGAAGGACTCGCGCTCAGCGACACGCCACAGCCGGGGTATCTCATCCGGGCTCTCCATGGAACGGACGGACAGGCCGTCGGATATCTGAACTGGCCCGAACAGCGCCCCGGCTCCTCCGTCTACGAACAGGTGAAGCCGCGACTGGCCATGCTGGTCGGGCTGTTCGTCCTCTTCCTCGTGGTGGTCGTCGTCTTTTCTGCCCTGGAACTGCGCAAGGAACGCGCGGCCGCGGCCAAAGCGTCCCATGATGCGAGCCACGATTACCTGACAGGACTTCTGAACAGGGTCGGCCTCATCCGGGCGATCCGCGAGGCCCCGGAAGGGTCGTCGGTCGTCCATCTCATCGACCTCGACGGCTTCAAGGCGGTCAACGACACCTGGGGGCATGCCGTCGGCGACGCGCTCATCCGCCTTGTCGCCGAAAAGCTCGCGACCATTCATCCCGATGTCGTCGCTGCGGCGCGCCTCGGCGGCGACGAATTCGCCCTCATCCAGCAAGGTCCGTCCAGCCCGGTCGAATTCGGCAACCGCATCGTACGGTCGCTCGCCGAACCCTTCGACATCGATGGTCGGACGGTCGAGGTCGGGGCGAGCGTCGGCTTTACGGTGAAGACTGCGGACCTCCCCGAACTCGAGATCATTCGCCGTGCGGACATGGCGCTCTACCGCGCCAAGGAAGACGGACGTGGCCAGGTCGTTGCGTTCGACGAACAGCTGGACAGGGAGCGGGAAGAGCTGGCCTTCGCGGAAAACCGCCTGAAGACCGCCATAGAGCAGGACGAGATAAAGATCGTCTTTCAGCCGCTCATTGCGGCAACCGACGGAGAAATCAATGGCGTCGAGGCCCTGGCACGATGGGTGCCGCCGACCGGTACCGTCAGCCCCGAAGTGTTCATTCCCCTCGCGGAAAAGTCCGGCCTCATCGAGGCACTGACACGCAAGATGCTTCTCGGCTCGATCCGGGCCGTATCCTGCTGGCAGTCGCTCGAGCTTTCCGTCAACGTATCCCCGATCCAGCTGTGCAATCCGAACTTCGCAGGCGAAGTGAAGAAGATGCTGTCGGAGGAAGGTTTCGACGCCAACCGCCTCATTCTCGAAGTGACCGAAGGTGTCCTGATCTCCAAGCCGGACCGCGCTCGCCGGTCGATCGATGCACTCCGTGCGGTCGGCGTCCGTTTCGCGATGGACGACTTCGGCACCGGGCATGCGAGCATCGGCACGCTCAGGCAGTTCGGGTTCGACAAGGTCAAGATCGACCGTTCCCTCATGAGCTCGAACAACGGCGAAGTGCTGAAGGCCACAATTCACCTCGCATCCGCCCTCGATCTTCCTGTCACGGCAGAGGGAATCGAGACCGAAGAGCAGGCGAGGACCGCCCGTGAAGCGGGCTGCCAACTACTGCAGGGACACCTGTGCGGAAAGCCCATGACGGTCGAGCAGCTGCGCGGCAAGCTGATGCCGGATGCGCGGCCGGGGCGGATTGCCTGATAGGCAGTCGTTCACTCCTCCCATCCAGGTTAGCCCTTCGATCCGGCCAGCGTTGATCCCGATGATTTCGACGTCGATATCTACGTGCTGGTTCGATGAAAGAGCTGACTGCGTGGATGAAGGCCTGTTCGGTGAAATCCCCGATCACCTTGCGCACTACATCGACTATGACGCCATCACCCGCGATCTGGCCATCGACCACACCGAAACCGAAATTGGCGGAGAGTGGCTGATTTATCGGTGCCCTGTCGTCTTCCCGAGGTTAGCGCTTTTCCGGAAAAAGCCCCGGCATCCAGCGAAAAGCCAGCTTTGCCGGAAACGCCAGTTTTAAAGGCGCGCGCGAGCTTTCCGAGACGATAACCGCATACTCGGCTAAGGCAGACACGATGCGCCGCGCTTGCCGGTCCCCCGCGCCGACAACATCGGCAACATCGCCGCGCGGAAGGCTACCACGATAAAGCAGCGCCTCCAGAACATTCGTTGATTTGGCAGGCAGATTGCCGAGCCTGATTTCCTCTTCCGCCCATAGCAGGATACGGCTGCGCAGGCGTTCAGGCTCAATTAGCTCTTCCATGAAGCGCACCTGATCCAGGCACGTTTCGAGAAAGAAGCGGGTGAAATCGGCGAGCGCCGTCTCGCTCAATGTTCCGCGCCCATCGAGATTGCCGCGTCGTGGTTCGTCGCAGGCCATCAGATGCGCCTTATAGGACGTCTCGCTGCGCGCAAGGCCCCGCGCAATCGACCAGATGCCGCCCGTATCCAGTAATTCCCGAAGCATCGCGTAAGACATCAAGCGGATGACGCGGCCATTACCGTCCAGAAACGGGTGAATCCAGGCTAATCGATGGTGAGCCGCCGCGACGGCAAGCAGCTTTTGCGAGCGCCCTAGCATCTTATAAGCCCCATCAAAACGGCTCAGGAAACGGGGGATAGCGCCGGGGCTGATCGCGATATGACGCCCGACCTTTACATCGCGCGTCCGTAGCACCCCCGGCACCATGCGAACTTTTTCGCCGGTGTCGGGATTGGTCACGATCAAAAGTTCGTCCGGCAACAGTTCGCCAAAACGCCTGTGGATTTCCAGAATGGTTTCCTGCGCGGTAACGCGCCCGGTCATGCCGCCATGATCAATCCAGCGCTGCACCTCGATGTGCGCCCTGGCTTCGAGTTGCAGGTTTCGCTTCTGTGGATCGGCACTATAATCATTCCTAAGTGCCCGCTCGATATCGACCGGATGTGTATCGTGACCTTCGATCAGATTGCTGTAATAGCAATTCATCGAACGCACGAGATCGGACAGCGCCGTGGCGATTTCGGCAGGAAGGCTGCGCTTTAATCCGGCGGAGGCGGCGGTCAACTCCATCGCCAGATCGAGAAGCGGCCCGGTGTGCTTGCTGCCCTCGGCAATCGTCATCGGCTCCATCAATCCGATAGATTCACCGCGATCCTCTGCCGCTTTTATGTCCGCTTCAATGTCCGGTTTATCGTTACGCATAATTGCATGATACCAATATGTTAGATAAATTGACAGCTAAAAACTCCAGGCGGCGATGTCCGGTTTATGTCCGCATAAGATCTCGCTTGCCAGGAGGCGGTATCCTCAGAAAATCGCGCAGTCGACATGCGCAGGTAATCTGCGAAGACAGGCAGACGAGCATGGCGAGCGCCTGGTGTGTGACTCTGGAGTAGCTTCTCTGGCGGGACACGGCTACAATCTTGTTCACTTGAATGGACATGAGGGTTTCTCGTGGCCAGAACTTTGTACGCCCCAAAGCAGGCATCAGTTGCCGCCACACCATCTACGGCCTCATGACCGTTCCGGCTGGTTCGAGGCCGGCGTGAAACGGGCGACGAGCGTGTGGCTCTCTCCGGGATAGGTGAAGCGGACCCATGTCACCGGACCCTGCCCGCTCCAGGTCCGCCGCTCGATCACCAGACAGGCCGCCCCCTTCGCGATCCGCAGCACGCGGGCCGTCTCGGTCCCGGCCGAAACGGCGCTGATCCTGTGTTCGGCGGTCGTCCAGGGCACCTGGCGCAGCAGCCAGCGGCCGGGCGGCATTCCGGCAAAATCCGAGCCTGCCGCTTCGGGCACGACCGCGAGGTTGATGAGGCGTTCCTCTAAGCAGAAGGGGCGCTCGCCGGCGAAATGAACGCAGAGAACCTGCGCCACCGCCGCACCCTCCCCGATGTCGAGCAACCGGCGATCATCGGCCGTCGCGATGTGTTCGGCCTTGCGAACGAGGGTGAAGCCATAAGCGAGGCCGAGCGATTTCACCTCCGCCTCGATGTCGTGGATTTCCAGCACCGCCGATTGTGCCTGCGGCTGACGGACGAAGCTGCCGGCCTTCCTGTGTCGCTCGATGAGCCCCGCCTTGGCGAGCTCAGTCATCACCTTGTTGACCGTCATGCGGGAGCAGCCATATTCGGTCGCGAGGTCGACCTCGAAGGGAATACGATGCCCCGGCGGCCATTCGCCGCTCAGGATCCGGCTCTCGATGTCGCGCAGGATGCGCTGGTGCAAGGTCGCTTCCTTGCCTAAACCGGTCTTCGTCGTCACTGGTCGCCCGTCCCCGCCTACATTGATCGCCCTGCTTTAGCGCAGCCATCGGCCGGACTGAAACGGAATCTCGGCCGAGCGCCGCACGGGGTCAACCGGAGACGAGTTCCGTCATCACCTGGCGAAACCGCGCAGCGATCTCCTCGCGATGGACATGTTGCCCGCCGTCGACAAGCTTGCGTCCGCCCGCCCAGACCGAACCGACGCGGACGCCGTTCGCGAAGATGAAGTGGTCGAGGATTTGGTCGGCGCCAACGTAAGGGACGGCGGAGCGGTCGAGTGTCATCATGTCCGCCGGCGCACCGGCAACCAGCCCCAAGCGCGTGCCGAGTGCCTGCGCACCACCTGCTATCGCCCCATCGAAGAGGCGCCGCCCGGTCGACCCGCCGGGAACGGCGACGATGTTGCGCGCCCGTCCTGCGAGGCGTTGTGCATATTCGAGCTGCCGCAATTCGTCACGAATGCCGATCAGCACGTTGGAGTCCGAACCGATGCCGAATGCGCCGGCGTTCGCCAGATAAGTCTCCGCCTCGAAGAACCCGTCGCCGAGATTGGCCTCGGTAACCGGGCAAAGACCTGCGACGGCGCCGGAGCGGGCGAGCTCCCGCGCCTCTTCTGCCGTCATGTGGGTGGCGTGGATCAGGCACCAACGCCCGTCGACGCCGGCGTTTTCCAGCAGCCATTCGACGGGGCGCCTCTGAAGCGCGGCGACGCAATCGTCCACCTCCTTCACCTGCTCCGCCGCATGGATATGGATCGGCCCTTCGGGAGCGAGCGTCGTCAGGGCGGCAAGCTCGTCGGGCGTGACGGCGCGCAGGCTGTGCGGGGCGATCCCGGTGACGGCACCCGGCAATCGGCTCGCCACATGTCTTGCCCCGTCGAAGAGACGGCCGAATACGTCGAGGTCGCAAATGAAGCGCCGCTGACCGTCGGTCGGGGCAAGCCCGCCGAAATTCGAATGGGCATAGAAGACGGGCAACAGGGTGAGCCCGATCCCGGTCTCCTCCGCCGCCGAGACGATGCGGGTCGCCATCTCGGCGATGTCGGCATAGGGCCGGCCGTCCTTGTCGTGGTGGAGATAGTGGAACTCGCCGACGCGCGAAAACCCCGCCTCCAGCATCTCGACATAGAGCTGTGCCGCAATCGCCTGCATCTGGTCGGGGTTCATCGAGAGGGCGAACTTGTACATCACCGTCCGCCAGCTCCAGAAATTGTCTTCCGCCGGCCCGCGTGTCTCGGCAAGTCCCGCCATGCCGCGCTGGAAGGCATGGCTGTGAAGGTTCGCCATCGCCGGAAGAAGGACATCGTGGCGCTCGTCGTCAGGGCCGGCCTCGGTGCCCGGCTCGACCGTATCGATCTCGCGCCCGTTGAGGCTGATCCGGACATCGCTCGCCCAGCCGTCCGGCAGGAGCGCCAGCTTCGCATGTATCGAGGCCATCGGCCCATCCTCCCTCGTCGATCGTTTTTCGTCTTGCATCGTTTTCGATTAAGTATATACATATTCCAGAAACGGGCGTTACGCAACACCGTTGAGGAGGAGGAACGACATGGCATTGCCGGTTCGCGTCTGGACCAATGCGCGGCTCGCGACGCTCGATCCGAGACGTTCCGGGCTCGGCATCGTCGAAGACGCCGCTCTCGTCGTCCGCGACGGACGCATCGCCTATGCGGGACCGGCGGCCGACCTGCCCTCCGCGCTCCTCACCTCCTCCGACGTGGTCGATTGCGAAGGTCGCTGGATCACGCCCGGCCTCGTCGATTGCCACACCCATCTCGTCCACGCCGGCAACCGTGCGAACGAGTTCCAGATGCGGCTTGCCGGCGCGAGCTACGACGAGATCGCAAGGGCGGGCGGCGGCATCGTTTCCTCGGTCGGCAAGGTTCGTGCCGCAAGCGAGGACGATCTCGTCCTTGAGAGCCTGCCGCGCCTCGACGCGCTGTTGGCCGAGGGCGTCACCACCATCGAAATCAAGTCGGGCTACGGCCTGACCATCGACGACGAGCTGAAGATGCTGAGGGCCGCACGCAGGCTCGCCAGCCTGCGGCGGGTGTCGATCACCACGACCTATCTCGGAGCACACGCGACACCGGCCGACTACAGGGGTCGCAACCGCGACTTCATCCGCGACGTGGTAATCCCCGGCATGAAGGCCGCGCAGGCTGAGGGCCTCGTGGACGCCGTCGATGGCTTCTGCGAAGGGATCGCCTTCTCTCCGGACGAGATCCGGCTCGTCTTCGACGCGGCCCGAGCACTCGGCCTGCCGGTGAAGCTCCACGCCGACCAGCTCTCGAATCTTTCCGGTGCCGCGCTCGCAGCATCCTGCGGCGCGTTATCGGCCGATCACCTCGAATATACCGACGAGCCGGGCACGAACGCGATGGCGAAGGCCGGCACCGTCGCCGTTCTCCTTCCCGGCGCCTTCTATTTCCTGCGCGAGACGCGAAAGCCGCCGGTCGATCTCTTCCGCAAGCACGGCGTGCCGGTCGCACTCGCGACCGACAACAATCCGGGCACCTCGCCGCTCACCTCGCTGCTCCTCACCATGAACATGGGCGCGACCCTCTTCGGACTGACGGTCACGGAATGCCTCGCCGGCGTGACGCGCGAGGCGGCGCGCGCGCTGGGCCGGATCGGAGAGACCGGTACGCTCGAGGTCGGGAAATCGGCCGACTTCTGCCTCTGGGACATAGGGGAGCCCGCCGAACTCGTCTACCGGATCGGCTTCAACCCGCTGCACCGGCGCGTCTGGAAGGGTGAATGATGCTCGACCGCGTTCCGCGACGTTGTCGCCGCCTTTTCTCACCTGTCTCATGGATCAGCACGGAGATCACGGGACAAAGCCTGTCACGAGACGCCAGCACTGGAAACCACCCATGACCATCACCCTTCATCCCGGTAGCGTCACCCTTTCGGATCTCGCCGCCATCTACTGGAGCGGCAAGGCCGCAATTCTCGACCACAGCTTCGATCAGGCCATAGAGAGGGCCGCCGCGCGGATCGCCGCGATCGCGGCCGGCAACGAGCCCGTCTACGGCGTCAACACCGGTTTCGGCAAACTCGCCTCGATCAAGATCGACGCGGCCGATACGGCGACGCTCCAGCGCAACCTCATCCTCTCCCACTGCTGCGGCGTCGGCGCACCGCTACCGGAAAACATCGTCCGTCTGATCATGGCGCTGAAACTGATCTCGCTCGGGCGTGGCGCATCCGGCGTCCAGCTCACCCTGATCCGGCTGATCGAGGCGATGCTGGAACGGCGTGTGACGCCGGTCATTCCGGAAAAGGGTTCGGTCGGCGCGTCCGGCGATCTCGCACCGCTCGCCCATCTCGCCGCCGTGATGATGGGCGAAGGCGAGGCTTATTTCGAAGGTGTCCGGCTTCCCGGCCGCGTCGCTCTCGAAAAGGCGGGGCTCGCCCCCGTCGTGCTCGCCGCCAAGGAGGGGCTCGCCCTCATCAACGGCACCCAGGCCTCGACGGCGCTCGCGCTCGCCGGCCTGTTTCGTGCCCACCGCGCCGCCCAGTCGGCGCTGATCACCGGCGCGCTCTCGACCGATGCTGCCATGGGTTCGTCCGCCCCCTTCACCGCCGACATCCATACATTGCGCGGCCACAAGGGCCAGATCGACACCGCAGCGGCGCTCCGCGGGCTGCTTTCCGGATCGGTGATCCGTCAGAGCCATCTCGACGGCGACGAGCGCGTGCAGGACCCCTATTGCATCCGCTGCCAGCCGCAGGTCGACGGCGCCTGCCTCGACCTCCTGCGCATGGCCGGCCGCACGCTCGAAATCGAGGCCAATGCGGTCACCGACAATCCGCTGGTGCTTTCCGACGACAGCGTCGTCTCCGGCGGCAATTTCCACGCCGAGCCCGTCGCCTTTGCCGCCGACCAGATCGCTATTGCGGTCTGCGAGATCGGTGCAATCTCCCAGCGCCGTATCGCCCTTCTCGTCGACCCCGCCCTCTCCTACGGCTTGCCAGCCTTCCTCGCCAGAAAGCCCGGCCTCAACTCCGGGCTGATGATCGCCGAGGTGACGTCCGCTGCGCTGATGAGCGAGAACAAGCAGATGTCGCATCCGGCCTCGGTCGATTCCACGCCGACCTCGGCCAACCAGGAAGACCACGTCTCGATGGCCTGCCACGGCGCCCGGCGCCTCTTGCAGATGACGGAAAACCTCTTCGCGATCGTCGGCATCGAACTTCTGGCGGCGGCACAGGGCGTGGAATTCCGCGCACCGCTTGCGACCAGCCCGGAACTCCTAAGCGCCATCGCGACGCTGCGGACCGTGGTCCCCGCGCTCGACGAGGACCGCTACATGGCACCGGACCTCGCCGCCGCAGCCGCGCTGGTGTCCGGCGGCACGCTCAATGCCTCCGTCTCCGCCGGCATTCTTCCGGAACTGGAGGGGTGAGCGTCATGCTGTTCTTTTCACCCCCCTCTGCCCTGCCGGGCATCTCCCCCACAAGGGGGGAGATCGGCTGCAGCCGGCGCTCCCGCTGGACCATGATCGCTGCGGATGGCGACAACGCCTTGGTCATTTCATTTGACACCAGAGAAGTACGAGGCATCTGCCGCGGGTCGATCTCCCCCCTTGTGGGGGAGATGGTCGGCAGACCAGAGGGGGGTAACCCGGAGCACTTCAGGGAGCGTCCCCTATGACGCAGATCTTCGAACTCACCCGCGGCACCTCGCCCGTCATCCTCGCCTTCCCCCATACGGGCACCGAAGTCCCGCCGGACATCCGGGCACGCCTGAACGACAACGGACGGCTGCTCGCCGATACCGACTGGCATATCCATGAGCTTTACGCCGGCCTCTTGGCCGACGCGACGACGGTACGGGCGACCTTCCACCGCTACGTGATCGACGCCAACCGCGATCCGGAAGGTGTCAGCCTCTATCCCGGCCAGAACACGACCGGCCTCGTGCCCGAGACGGATTTCGACGGCGTGCCGATCTGGAAGGACGGCGAAACGCCGACGGAGGATGATGTCGCTCGCCGGCTGGCCGCCTTCCACGCCCCCTATCATGCGGCGCTCGCCGCCGAGATCGAACGGGTGAAGGCGCTCCACGGCATCGCCGTCGTCTATGACTGCCATTCGATCCGCTCGTTGATCCCCTTCCTGTTCGAGGGCAGGCTTCCGGATTTCAACATCGGCACCGACATGGGCCGGACCTGCGATCCACGCATACAGGCCGCCGCGGCAGACATCGCAGCCTCTGCCGAGGGCTACACCCATGTCGTCAACGGCCGCTTCAAGGGCGGCTGGACGACCCGCCATTACGGCCGGCCGGAGACGGGCGTGCACGCGATCCAGATGGAGCTGGCGCAGATCAGCCACCTCGCCTCCGAGGCACCACCGTTTGCCTATGACGAAGAGAAGGCCGAGCGGCTGCGCGTCCATCTCAAGACCATTCTGGAGCGCATCGAAGCGATCGCGCTCGACCTGAAACACTGAGGAGAACGCCATGACCAATCCGCGTCATAACATTCGCGAAGTCCGTGCGCCGCGCGGTCCCGAACTCAACACCCGGAGCTGGATGACCGAGGCACCGCTCCGCATGCTGATGAACAACCTCGACCCGGAAGTGGCCGAGCGGCCGCACGAACTCGTCGTCTACGGCGGCATCGGCCGGGCGGCACGCACCTGGGACGATTTCGACCGCATCGTCGCCACCTTGAAGACGCTCGAAGAGGACGAGACCCTGCTCGTCCAATCGGGCAAGCCGGTCGGCGTGTTCCGCACCCACAAGGATGCGCCGCGCGTGCTGATCGCCAACTCGAACCTCGTGCCGCACTGGGCGACCTGGGATCACTTCAACGAGCTCGACCGCAAGGGGCTCGCCATGTACGGCCAGATGACCGCCGGCTCGTGGATCTATATCGGCACGCAGGGCATCGTTCAGGGCACCTACGAGACCTTCGCCGAAGCCGGGCGGCAACACTATGGCGGCAACCTCAAGGGCAAGTGGATCCTGACCGGCGGTCTCGGCGGCATGGGCGGAGCCCAGCCGCTCGCTGCCGTGATGGCCGGCGCCTGCTGCCTCGCCGTCGAATGCGACGAGACGCGCGTCGATTTTCGCCTGCGCACCCGCTACCTCGACGCCAAGGCCTATACGCTCGACGAGGCGCTCGCGATGATCGAGGAATGGACCCATGCCGGCGAGGCGAAGTCGGTCGGCCTCATCGGCAATGCCGCGGAAATCTTCGCCGAACTCGTGCGGCGGGGTGTCAAGCCGGACATCGTCACCGACCAGACCTCCGCCCATGACCCGCTGCACGGCTATCTGCCGATCGGCTGGACGGTCGCCGAATGGCGCATCAAGCAAGAGAGCGATCCGAAGGCGGTCGAGAGGGCGGCGCGCGCCTCGATGAAGGTGCATGTCGAGGCCATGGTCGACTTCTGGAACATGGGCGTGCCGACGCTCGACTACGGCAACAACATCCGCCAGGTGGCGCAGGAGGAAGGCCTGGAAAACGCCTTCGCCTTCCCCGGCTTCGTGCCGGCGTATATCCGCCCGCTCTTCTGCCGCGGCATCGGCCCGTTCCGTTGGGCAGCACTCTCCGGCGACCCCGAAGACATCTACAGGACCGATGCCAAGGTCAAGGAACTGCTGCCGGACAATGCCCACCTGCACAACTGGCTCGACATGGCGCGCGAGCGCATCGCCTTCCAGGGTCTGCCGGCGCGCATCTGCTGGGTCGGGCTCGGCGACCGCCACAAGCTCGGCCTCGCCTTCAACGAGATGGTGAGAACCGGGGAGTTGAAGGCGCCGATCGTCATCGGCCGCGACCACCTCGATTCCGGGTCGGTCGCGTCACCGAACCGCGAGACGGAGGCGATGAAGGACGGGTCCGACGCGGTGTCGGACTGGCCGCTCCTCAACGCGCTTCTCAACACCGCCTCGGGCGCCACCTGGGTCTCGCTGCATCACGGCGGCGGCGTCGGCATGGGATTTTCCCAGCATTCCGGCATGGTGATCTGCTGCGACGGCACAGAGGACGCCGACCGACGCATCGGTCGCGTTCTCTGGAACGATCCGGCGACCGGGGTCATGCGCCATGCCGACGCGGGCTACGAGATCGCCCTCGACTGCGCGCGGGAAAAGGGCCTGCGCCTGCCGGCGATCCTCGGCAACTGAACGATGCGGGCCGCGGCGGGCGCTCAGGCGAGCGCCTTTTCCCGCGGCGCCTGCGCCATCTTGCGCGCATAGGCGATTGCCGACAGCATGTTGGCATGATGGGCCTTCCCGGTCCCGGCGATGTCGAAGGCGGTGCCGTGATCGACCGACACGCGGTCGATCGGCAGGCCGAGCGACACGTTGACGGCCGTCTCGAAGGCGACGAGCTTGATCGGGATATGGCCCTGGTCGTGATACTGCGCGACGACGAGGTCGAAGGCGCCGTTATAGGCACGGGCAAACACAGTGTCGGCGGAGATCGGGCCAACGACGTCAATGCCCTTCGACCGGGCAATTTCCACCGCCGGCGCCAGGAACTCCGCGTCTTCGGTCCCGAAGAGGCCGTTTTCACCGCAATGGGGATTGAGGCCGGCAACCGCGATCCGCGCCTTCGTCCCGAGCCGCAGGAAATGCCGGTGCCCGGCCTCGATCGTCGCCAGCACGCGCTCGGTCCTTGCCCGCTCGATCGCGCCTCTAAGCGACACGTGAGTGGAGACATGGATGGTGTTGAGCCGCTCTGAGGCGAGCAGCATGAAGGAGCTCTTCGCACCGGTGAGATGGGCGAGCAGTCCCGTATGGCCGTCGTGATGATGGCCTGCGAGGTTCATCGCCTCCTTGTTGATCGGCGCGGTGACGATGACATCCGCCTTCCGGGATGTCGCAAGCTCGACCGCCCGCGTGATATAGCGAACCGCCGCTTCGCCCGCGACCGGGCTCACCTTCCCGATTTCGGGAAGCGGAGCATCGATCGCGACCTCCTCGACCGCGATCTCTCCGGCGGACGAAGCGCCTGCCGGTGCAAAGCGGAGCCCTGTACCGGTGATGCGATCGGCCCGCGCGAGCGCCTCGGCGCTGCCGACCACCACGAAATCGCCCCGCTCCTCGGCCGGAAGGCTCGCGAGCGCCTTGACGATCACCTCCGGGCCGACGCCTGCCGGATCGCCGAGCGTGATCGCGACCTTTGCTGGACTTTCCATCGATATCGCTCCTTGCAGGGCGTCCTCACGACCGTCCGGCCGGATCGCCCCCTCTCGTTCAATAGGCGGTCTGGTAGATCGCGCGGATGTCGTTGCGGCTCAAGTCACGCGGGTTGTTGTCGAGCAGCCGGCGGATCGCAAAGGCATCATCGGCCATGGCGTCGAGATCGCTTTCCGGAACGCCGAGGCCTGACAGCTTCATCTCGATGTCGAGCTCGGCGCAGAAGGCGTAGGCCGCTTCAAAGACGGTGTCGACGTCGCCTCGCCCCTCGTAGCCGAGCGCGGCCATGACGGCAGCGGTCTTCTCCGGCACGGCCGGGGTGTTGAAGGCGAGCACATGCGGGAAGATCAGCGCGTTTGCCGCGCCGTGCGGCACATGCCAGCGTGTGCCGAGCGGATAGGCGAGCGCATGGCCGCCGGCGGTGTTGACCGGACCAAGACAGAAACCGCCATAGAGGGAGGCGAGCGACAGGCCGGCGCGGGCCTCCGCATCCGAACCGTCGCGGACCGCACGCGCCAGATAACGCCCGACCAGCCTTGTGCCCTCCAGCGCATAGAGGTCGATCATCGGATGAGCCTTGCGATTGGTGAACGCCTCGACGCAATGCGCCATCGCGTCGACGCCCGTCGCTGCCGTCGTGCGCGCCGGCACCGTGAAGGTGAGCGCCGGGTCGACGACCGCGATATCCGCCAGCATGTGCAGGCTTTCGACTGCGAGCTTCGCACGGCTGTCAGGATCGGTCACGAGCGCGCGGATGCCCGCCTCGCTCCCGGTGCCGGCAGTCGTCGGCACCTGCGCGAGTGCGACCTTGCGCGGCCCCTTCACCCGGTTCGCGCCGACCACGTCCGCCAGTTCCTGCGAGGAACCGCAAAGCACCGCGGCGAGCTTCGCCAGATCCATGGCGCTGCCGCCACCGAAACCGACCACGAGATCGGCATCCGCCTCGCGCGCTGCTGCCAGCACGCGGCCGAGATTATGGGTGTCGGGCTCCGGCTTCACCTCGGCGAAGACCGAGACCGATCCCGGCAGTTCGAGGACCTCGACGCGGGAGGCGTTGAAGGCGTCGGAAACAACGAGCGTCCGGCGATAGCCCTTGTCAGCGGCCCACCTGCCCAGACGGCCGGCCGTCCCCACGCCGAACTCGATGATGTCCGGCCGGACGACGGTGATCGGCGATTGAAGACTGGCCATCGAAGAACTCCTCCCTCAGGTCCGCCACATAACATGTAAAGTTGTTATCGCATGGACATCCGTGGTGCAAGCGGTTTTGCGCCAAACGGACCGTTCACTTGTCAACGGAGCGCGGGACCGGCAGGCGCACATACTTGATTGCGCGGCGATAATATGTGTAGGCGGCATGCAGCCCTCCTTTGCCGTCCTCGACGATCGACGGATAGGAGAATTCGCGATTGACCGCTTCGGCGGAATTATTGCTGAGGCAATAGCCGTCGCCCGTGTCGAGGTCGATGCGGGACGAAAAGTGCAAGCCGTCATCAGCGGAAAAGGCGAGTGACAACGGCGCCCGGGGGACACCCCAGATCGCTTTCGGCCCACTGTCCTGCTCGCCCTCGTCCGGGCCCTCCGCCACCTGTTCCTCGCCCTCGATCTCGTCATAGAGCGAGGTGCGCCGCGCTGATGACGTCCCCGCATTCGAGTGATTGTAAATCATTGCGATTGAACCATTTTTAAGTCCAATCGCCTGGATCGAGGAATTGTTGTTCGGAAGCTCCGTCGGCTGCGGCGCACTCCATGTGAGGCCGTCGTCCTCGGAGACAGAACGCAGGATGCGGGTCGCGAAGCGGTTGCGGTAGAAGGCGACCATGCGCCCCTCGCGGCGAGGCACGATGTTCATGTGGACAGCACCGAGGCTCTCCGGCACATGCCGCAGTTCCCAGTTCCGCCCCTCATCGGTGGAGACCAGCACGCCTGCCGTATCGGCATCGCCGGTCCAGCGCCGCCCCGGCAGTGACCGGCATAGGAAGACCGGCAGAAGCCAGTCTCCGCGGCCGTTGACGATGATCGGCTGACGCACGAAGGTGCCCGGCAGGTCACAGAGCGTGCGGACCTCGCCGAAGCTCCTGCCACCGTCTTCCGAAACCCTGCACTTTACAACAGCACCATCCTGGTTGCCGGAGGTCTGCGAGGTGAAGAACAGCCAGACGGCACCGTCAGGGGCTTGAAAGATCAACGGATTCTGCTCGGATTTCGCAGCATCCTCCGACATCTTCTCGGGCACCGTCCATTGGTCGCCGCCCGGCGCCAGCCGTGACATGTAAATCGAAATGTCCCCCATACCCTCCATGGTCCCGCCGAACCAGACACAGGTGAGCGTGCCGTCGGCAAGGAAGGCGAGATTGGCCGCATGGTTCTGCACGCAGGGCGACAGAAGGAAGGCTTCGAGGTACCCCGGAGAGCGCGTACTCTCTACGATTTTTCCGGTCATCAGACCCGGAACGGCCTCCGGCGACATCGCAGTGTGCGCGTTCATCGGACACCTCGCGGCAGTTCGGAGAAGCGCGCGGCAAGCGCCGCAAAATCGGCATCGGCAAGCGGCATCAGCGGCGGGCGCGTGCGTCGCCAGCCCTCCTCGCCAGTCTTGAGGCCGATCATCGCCTTGATCGTCGGGATCTGCACATAGGTGTTCGACAGCGCGCGGTAGGCATTGATCCGGTCCTGCGCCGCCTCGACCTCGGCCTGGCGCTCCGGATCATGCACGTGATCGTAGACGATCCGCAGGGAATCCGCGACGAGGTTGGAGGTCGCGGTGATGCAGCCCGCTCCGCCAACCTTCAGGAGCGGCAGCATCAGCGGGTCGGCCCCCGCCAGCACCGAGAAGCCCGGGAACGTCTCGACGAGACCCTGCATGCTGTTGAAATCGCCCGCAGAATCCTTGATTCCGACCACCTGTTGCGGATAGGCCGCGATCAGCCTCTCGATGAGCGGAAGGGAGAGCGGAATGCCGGAGACCTGCGGAATGTGATAGAGGATCACCTGCAGGCGATCATCGGCGATCGCATCGAGGATGTGACTGTAGGCAGCAAAGAGCCCGTCGTCGGATACGCCCTTGTAATAGAAGGGCGGCAGCATCACCACCTTGGTGACGCCGAGGGAAAGCGCATGCCGCGTCAGCTCGACGGTATCCGGAGTCGCCGCGACGCCGGTGCCCGGCAGCAGGCGATCAGCAGGAATTCCGGCGCTCACCGCACTCTCGAGGATCGCGATACGCTCGCGCACGGAGAAGGAATTTGCCTCTCCGGTGGTGCCGAGCAGCGCGATGCCGTGGCAACCCTCGTCGAGCAGCCGCCGGCAATGGCCCGAAAAGCGCTTGAGATCCGGATTGCCGTCGGAATCGAGCGGCGTGGCCGCCGCGCTGAATACACCTGTAATCTTGTGAACTCCCATTGGCGCTCCTCCTGCTGTCATCGGGCCGTCCCGATCGACCTCCGGGAACAGATTTCTGCGGAACTTTGGCTAACTTGTCAATTCAACGATGTCGGCATTCATTTCAACCGGCCAATATAACATTGTTTCTATATGATATTTTCAGAAATATCCGAAGTGGCGTACCGATCTTACGATTTTGCGTTGACATATTTACATTAAGATCGCAGTCTTCGTTATCCCCGGCAAGGCGGGAGGCCAGCCCTCGGTGAAGGCTGCCGGTGGTGGAGGACACTTTCAAAGGGAGGAGACGGAATGTCTGACGGCAACGTTGGAGGACCCGGCGCAGGACTTTCGCGCCGCGATGCATTGAAACTCGGGCTGACCGCGGGCGTCAGCTTCACGCTTCTCGGCCTCAACGCAAAGATCGTCGCGGCGGCCGGAGAGCAGGTCCTGAAAGTGGCCCATCCGGCGTTCAGCCAGGACTGGTCACCTCTGAGGGGCGGCGGGGCGCCTTTCCGCTGGAACTCCGTCTGGTGGGCGTCACCGATGTATTTCGACGCGGATGGCAAGATCCATCCCTACGTCTTTACGAGCTGGGAAACCTCCGACAACAAGGTCTGGACCTTCAAGCTCGATCCGAAGGCGACCTTCTCCGACGGCAGCAAGATCACCGCCGCCGACGTCAAGACCTCCTGGGAGGTCTCGGCCATGGCGAACACGAAGAACCAGCGCGCAGACCAGGTTCTCTCCAAGGTCGCCGGCTATGCGGACGTGACCGGAGGCGGCGCCAAGGAGCTTTCCGGCGTTGCCACGCCCGACGAGGGCACCGTCGTGGTCACGCTCTCGGCTGTCGACCCGATCTTCTTCATGCGCCTCGCCAACCACATCATCCCGATCGCCAAGGCCTCGCAGGTGCGCGGCGAGGACGGCGAGGAAATCGCCGACTGGTACATGCCCGACAATGGCGCGGTCTATTCCGGCCCGTTCAAGCTCGTCGAGATCGATCTCGACGGCGGCAAGCTTGCCTTCGAGCCGAACGAGAACTTCTTCGGGCCGAAGCCTAAGCTATCGCGCATCGAGATCAGCTCGATCGAAGACAACGTGACGGCGACCTCGCTGCTCAACTCCGGCGAGTTCAATGCCCATACCGAGCTCGTAACCTCCACGATCGTCAAGGATCTCGGCCCGGAGTTCTCGTCCGGTCCAACCATCCCGACAAGCCAGCATTTCTGGTTCAACATGGCACGCGCTCCGATGGACGATCCGAAGGTTCGCCAGGCGCTGATCATGGCGGTCGATCGCGAGGGCCTGATCAAGGCGTCTTATCCGGACGGCCCGCACAAGAAGACCGACCAGATCCTGAACTCGGTTCCGGGTGCGGAGAATTCCGGCTTCGAACCCTTCCCCTACGATCCCGAAGGCGCCAAGAAGCTGCTTGCGGAATCGAGCTACGGCGGGCCCGAGCGGCTGCCGAAGCTGCTCTTCGTCGGCGTCTCCGGCCCGGCGATCGAGGCCGCAGCCCAGTACATCGCCGAACAGTGGCGCCAGAACCTCGGCATCACCGCCGTCGACATGAAGCCGCAGCAGGACGCCTATGCCGGCCCGGACCAGAATGCGGTGCAGATCTTCCGTGACGACGTCGGCACCCGCGTGCCCGACGCCGTCTCCTATCTCGCCGGCTCGATCGCCTCGACCTCGTCCAACGCGCAGAACAAGCTCGGCGGCTACAAGAACGACAAGGTCGACAGCCTGCTTGCGGACGCCGCGACCAAGGCGGCCGACGATCCCGAGCGCGTGGCGCTCGCCCAGGAGGCGCAAAAGGCGTTCCGCGAGGATTGGGCCTTCATTCCGTGGTATGCTCAGACCATGTCGCGCTGGGCCACCAAGGAGGTCAAGGGGATCGACAAGAACCTCGACTGGCAGGTGATCGCGCCCTGGGAAATCTCGATCGGCTGACGCCGACCGACCGAAGGACAACGCGCTAGGGCTCGACGGTCCTTGCGCCGGGATGACGCCCGCCGGCATTCGCCGGAACCAAGCGAATGCGGCGGGCGGTATAGACGAGCGGGGTCCGGAGTGAGGTCCCCACAACGGACGGGAGGTGACGTTGCTCCGCTACGTGCTCACTCGCTTTGCCATCTGGATACCCTCGGTGCTGATCGTGATGCTTGCGGTCTATGCACTCGCCTTTTATGGTGCGGGAGATCCGATCAAGCTCATCTTTCTACGGGCGCCCGGCGACGTCGCCTACAACCCGGCGAAGATCGAGGCGATCCGCGAGAGCGCCGGCCTCAACCGGCCCTTCCTTGAACAGTTCGCGAGCTACATCTTCAATCTGCTACAGGGCAGGTTCGGCAACTCGCTGACCTCCGGCCGCTCGGTCTGGGCCATGGTTTCGGCCGCCGCCCCCGTCTCGTTCAAGCTCGCGCTCTGCTCGATCGTGCTGACCGCAGTGGTCGCAATCCCGCTCGGCATGATCGCGGCGCTCAACCAGAATTCCAGGCTCGACTACGCAATCCTCGGCTCCGCCCTCTTTCTCTGGGCGATACCGGCCTATGTCGCCGGCCCGCTGCTGATGGTCGGCCTCATCATCCTCATACCCGGTTCGAACGTCCCCTATGGCTGGGGCGGGGTCCTCGACGTGCGCATTCTCCTGCCGCTCGTGGTGCTGTCCTTCCAGCCGATCGCGCTCATCGTGCGCCAGACCCGGGCCGCGGTCATCGAGGTATTGTCGGAAGATTTCGTGCGCACCGCCCGTGCCAAGGGTGTTCCGGAGATCGTCGTCGCGCTGCGCCACATCCTGCGGCCGGTCCTGACGCCGGTCGTCACCCAACTCGGTCTCATCATGATCACCATCGTCAACGGCGCGATCTTCGTCGAGCTGGTCTTCGGCCTGCCCGGCCTCGGACGCCTGACGGTCCAGGCGCTCACCAATTCCGACTATCCGGTGATCCTCGCAATCACCCTCATCGGGTCCTTCCTGGTGATGCTCTCCAATCTCTTGGTCGACATTCTCTATCCCTTGCTCGATCCCCGTGCCACCGATGCCAGGAGGAGCCGCTGACATGAGCAGCCTTGCCGCACCGCCGATCGCCGGCAGCCCGGAAGAACCGACCGTCAGTCTGTGGCGCGACGCCTGGTTCCGGCTGAAGCGCAACCGTCTCGCCGTCTTCGGCCTCGCCGTGATCGTCGTTCTGGGGTTGACGGCAATCTTCGGGCCTTACCTGACACCCTACGACTATCTGAGCCAGGACCTCGACGCGCGCAATCTCGCCCCCTCCCTCGCGCACCTCTTCGGCACCGACGATCTCGGTCGCGACGTCTTCAGCCGCGTGGTCTATGGCACCCGCACCGCGTTCCTGGTTGCCGTCATTGTAACCTTCGTCGCGGTGCTGATCGGGCTGACGCTCGGTGCCGTCGCCGGCTTCTTCGGCGGCGCCTTCGACCGCGTCATCATGTGGCTGACCGACGTCACCATGTCGGTGCCGAACCTGCTCCTCGTGGTCGTCATCAACGCTTCGCTGAAGACCCCGATCGCCGCCTGGATGGAAGCGCGCTATATGGCGACGCTCAATCCCGTCTATCGCGAGACGGTGTGGATCGACTTCATCCTCGTCTTCGGCTCCATGGCGCTCATTTCCTGGCCGCCCTATGCGCGGCTGGTGCGCGCGCAGGTTCTGTCGATCCGCAACCGCCCCTATGTCACCGCCGCGACGGCGCTCGGTCTCTCGAACTGGATCGTCATCAGGCGTTACGTGGTGCCGAACGCGCTCGGCCCGCTGATTGTCTCCGTGAGCGCCGGGCTCGGCACGGCGATGGTGCTGGAAAGCGCCTTCAGCTTCCTCGGAGTCGGGGTCAATCCGCCGACGCCGAGCTGGGGCAACATGATTTCCGACGGCCTGCGTGTCTGGCAGCACTATCCTCATCTGCTCGCGGCGCCCGCGGCAGTGCTCGGGCTCGCCTCCGTCGCCTTCAGCTTCCTCGGCGACGGCCTCAACGATGCGCTCAACCCGCGGGGCAGCAAATGACGATAGAGAAGACACGCCTCCTCGACGTCCGCGACCTGACGATCGAAGTCGAGACCCGTTCCGGCAGGGCCGTCGTCGTCGACGGCATCGACCTCCATGTCGACCGCGGCGAGACGCTCGGCATCGTCGGCGAGTCCGGCTGCGGCAAGAGCCTCACGATGTTGAGTCTGATGCGGCTCCTGCCGAACAAGATCAGGGTCGCCAGAGGCTCGGCTGTCTTCGAGGGGCGCGACCTGCAGACCATGTCCAATGCCGACCTCCGCAAGGTCCGCGGCGGTGACATCGGTTTCGTCTTCCAGGACCCGATGACCTCGCTCAATCCGGTGATGCGGATCGGCGACCAGATCTGCGAGCCGTTGCGCTATCATCGCGGCATGAAGAAGGACGAGGCGCGCGCCCGGGCAATCGAGCTCCTGACGCTCGTCGGCATTCCCGGGCCGGAACAGCGCCTGCAGGCCTATCCCCACGAGCTTTCCGGCGGCATGCGCCAGCGTGTGATGATCGCGATCGGGCTTGCCTGCGATCCGCAACTGCTGATCGCCGACGAGCCCACCACGGCACTCGACGTGACGATCCAGGCGCAGATCGTCGACCTCGTGAAGACGCTGCGGACACGGCTCGGCATGTCGATCGTCTGGATCACCCATGACCTCGCACTGATCGCCGGCCTCGTCGACCGTGTCGTGGTCCTCTATGCCGGAACGGTGGTCGAGGACGCACCCGTCGACGCACTCTACGGCCGGCCGCAGCACCCCTATACGCGAGGTCTCCTGGCCTCCATCCCACAGATCAACGACCAGCCGACGAGCCGGCTGAGCTCCATTGGCGGCACGCCGCCGGAACCCGGTCGCCGGCCGAAAGGCTGTCCGTTTGCGCCGCGCTGCCCGCTCGTCACGGCGGTCTGCCACGAACAGGTGCCGCGGCTCGAAACCCTTTCCGACGGCGGCCCGCACCGCGTCGCCTGCTTTGCCGTCGAGACCGTCCAGGAGGCTGCTTGATGGGTGCCGAACCGCTTCTGAAGATCGAAAACCTGGTCAAGCACTTCCATGTGCGTCTCGGCGCCTTCGGAGAGAAGGCCGCAACGGTTTACGCGCTTGACGACATCGACCTTTCCATCATGGAGGGGGAGACGCTGAGCCTCGTCGGCGAGTCCGGCTGCGGCAAGTCGACGACCGGCTTCACCATCCTCAATCTCTATCGCGCGACGAGCGGCAAGGTGCTCTATCGCGGGCAGAACCTCGCCGAACTCGACGAGAGGGAGATGCGCCCCTTCCGGCGCGACCTGCAGATCGTCTTCCAGGATCCCTATTCGACGCTCAATCCGCGCATGACGATCGGCGAGGCGATCGGCGAGCCGATCCTCTTCCACAAGCTGGCGGGCAAGGCCGAGGTCAAAGACAAGGTTGCGGCCCTGCTTGCCGATGTCGGCCTGCCGGCACGGTTCGCGCAGCGCTACCCGCACGAGCTCTCCGGCGGCCAGCGCCAGCGTGTGGTGATCGCCCGTGCTCTCGCCTGCCAGCCGAAATTCATCGTCTGCGACGAGGCAATCTCGGCACTCGACGTCTCGATCCAGGCCCAGATCATCAACCTGCTGCTCGACCTGCAGGAAAAGTACGGGCTCACCTATCTCTTCATCGCCCATGACCTCGCGGTCGTCCGCCACATCAGCACACGCGTCGGTGTCATGTATCTCGGCCGCCTCGCCGAGCTTGCAAGCCGCGAGGACCTGTTCGGCGAGCCGCTGCACCCTTACACGAAGGCGCTGCTGTCGGCCGTTCCGGAGACCAATCCCGCCCACGAGCGGACACGCCAGCGCCAGATCCTTCAGGGTGATGTGCCGAGCCCCCTCGATCCGCCGTCGGGTTGCCGCTTCCATACCCGCTGCCCGATCGCCATGAGCGTTTGCTCGGCCAAGATCCCCGCCTGGCGGGAGGCGCGGCCAGGCCATTACGTCGCCTGCCATGCCGTGGAGGCCGGAGCACCTTCATGACGCTGAAGATCGCGATCCTCGCCGACGATCTCACCGGCGCGCTCGACACCGGAACGCCCTTCGTCGCGCGCGGCCTGTCGGTCACGGTCGCGCTGGACAGCCGGCATCTCGCCGACGCGCGGAATTGCGAGACCGACGTGCTGGTGGTCAATACCGCCTCCCGCGCACTCACGGAGATGGAAGCGGCGGAGCGGATCCGGGAGGCGGCGATTGCGATCGCGCCGCTCGCTCCTCGCATCGTCATGAAGAAGATCGACTCTCGGCTGAAGGGAAACGTCGCGGTGGAGTGCGAGGCACTCGCCGACGTCTTCGGTCGGACTTTTATGGTGATCGCGCCAGCCATCCCCGACCAGCAGCGCTTCACCAAGGCCGGGATGGTTGTCGGACGTGGCGTCGACACGCCTCTCTCGATCGGCGCGGTGTTTGGAAGGACGGCTCTGCCCCTGACGATCGCGGATGCGGCAAGCGATGCCGATCTCGACGGCATCGTCCGCGCCCATGACTGGATGACCACGCTCGCCGTCGGCGCCCGCGGGGTCGGCGCCGCGCTGGCGCGCCTTCTCGGTCATGAGAGGGAGCAGAAGTCGACCCTGTTTGTTCCGACCGGGCGGACCCTCTTCGCCTTCGGCTCGCGCGATCCGATCACCGCAGCGCAGATCGTCCGCCTCGAAGAGAGCCGCTGGCTGCGGCATGTCGGGGACGCGCCGATGGGGGAGATCATGGACGATCCGGCATCGATCGCCCTACCGGCGCTCTTCCGCTGCACCGGTGCGATCGAAGCGGACGGCGCAGGCGTCGCTCGGCGCTTTGCCGCAGGCCTTCAATCCGTGATAGACCGGACGAAGCCGGACATGCTTATGCTCGGCGGGGGAGACACGGCACTTGCCGTCCTCGATCGGCTCGGCATAGAGCTTGTCCGTCCGCAGGGGGAGATCGAGCCGGGTATCCCCTGGTTCGAGGTAACGGGAACGGACGGCCGCACTTTTCGCTGCGCGGTGAAATCGGGCGGCTTCGGGACCGCGGACAGTCTTTTGGCGCTCGTGGCAGAAAGCTCGCGGGTACCGCATTTGAACGAGGAGACAAGCATTGGGTGAACCGGAAAGCTCGGTCCTGAATGTGGAGACGAGCCCGTCGAAGCCGGAACGCGGCAAGGCGGTCAGACTCGTTGACCGGGTGGTCGACCAGTTGCTGGAGCGCATCCGCGCCGGCAACTATCCCGCGGATTCACGCCTGCCCGGAGAGCATGAGCTCGCCTCGCAGCTCGGTGTCTCGCGGCCCGTTGTCCGCGATGCGCTGGCGCGGCTTCGCGAGCAGGGGATAGTCTATGCCCGCCAGGGTGCGGGGACCTTCGTCAGTGCACAGGGCTCGCCCGCTGCACAGCTCTCCTATTCGCCCGTCAAGACGATCGCCGACATCCAGCGCTGCTACGAGTTCCGCCTGACGATCGAACCGGCCGCCGCCTATTTCGCGGCAAAGCGCCGCGACGAGGCGACCCTCCAGAAGATCGCGGCAGCGCTTGCGGAATTGCGCGAGGCAACGAGCCACCAGCTCCATCGCACCGATGCCGACTTCGTCTTCCACCGCGCAGTCACCGAGGCGGCCAACAACCACTATTATACGGCTTCGATGGATGCCCTGAAGGCTCATATCGCCGTCGGCATGCACCTGCACGGGCTCTCGCTCCTCGGTCCGAAGCTCGGGCTCGAGCAGGTCTACGAGGAACACAACACGATCTATCGGGCGATCGCCGAAGGTCGTGCGGAAGACGCCCGCGAGGCGATGCGCAAGCACCTCGAAGGATCGCGCGACCGGCTCTTCGAAGGCCGCATGCTCGACCTTTCCATGGAGACCGCCCGGTCGGACTCGCCCGCCTGAGCGCATTGCTCAGACGGGAAGCGGAACCGGCGACTGCGAAAAGACCTCGGGTCCGAGGAAGGCCGGCGTTGCCGCCTTGAACACACGCGGCGCCGTTGGCGTCAGTGCCGGTGCAATCCGCAGGATGAGCGCACGGGCCTTCTCGGCATAGCGCCGACCGCTGTCTTCTGCCGACGGCAGAGCGACGAGGGGTTCGAGCACGGCCGCTGCGTCGTTGAAGCGCTTCTCGGCGACGAGCGCGACGCCCCATTTGTACCGCGCCTCGCGATGACCCGGCGCCTTCCGGCAGATGTCGCGGAAGGCTTCGGCCGCTTCGCCGTTGCGCCCCGTTGCGAGCAGCACGTCGCCGAGGCGCACGAGCACCGGCGCCGGATCGGCAAGCCGTGGCACGAGGGATCGGTAGGACGCCTCCGCCGCCGCGAGGTCACCCTTCTCGAACATCAGGTTGGCGAGCCCGAACTCCGCTCCGCGGTGTGCCGGCGCCGATTGCAGGATCTGCCGGAAGCCGATCTCCGCATCGCCCTTCTTTCCCGTGTGATAGTGGTCGAGCGACATCTCGTAGACGTGGCGGATGCTGCGTGAATTGAGCACGCCGCCGAGATTGCGGCCGTCGCGGGTGCGAAAGAGCGTGCAACTGATCGGCCGCTCCTCGACGCCGAACATGTACTTGTAGGGTTCGTTGCCGCGCAGGAAATCGTAGAAACGAAAGCCCTCGCCGATCGCCCGACGAATACAGGTGCCGTGGAGCACAAGGCCCGGCGAGGGCAGCTTCCACTCTTCGTCCCGACCCGTGATGTAGAAGAGCACGGCCTTCTTCTGCCGGTCGATGATGTTTGCGAGTGCGCCGAGCGGACGATCCTCGTACCACAGCACCGGCACGTCGAGGTTGCCGTCGGCGAAACAGTCCATCAGCATTTCGCGCGAGGCCCTGATCAACCGCTCCGTCATCTCCGCACCCTTCTGGGGTTGCCAACGGATGCGCCAGAAATCGAAAAGGATGTCGAGGTCGCGGTCGATCGTCTCAGGGGTCGCCCAAGTGATGCGATAGGCCGGATCGCCTTCCACCTTGCGCAGGAAGCGCCGCAACTTCTGTCGTGTCTGGGCACTCATGTGCTGTTCGAGGTAGGTTTCCCATGTCTCGGGCAGAGTGATGACCGGGCAGAGGCAGTTGTCGATGTTGTTCGGGCTCGAACGTTTGCTGTCGCGGAACATCACCTCGGGTCCCTGCAGCGCCTTGACCAGGGCTACCCTCCGGGAGGGAGGGCCGCCGAAGTAGTCGAACTTGATCTCGGTCCAGTTCTGGTGCTTCAGATAGGCCGCAAAGCCCGCGACCGCCCGGTCCTCGAAGGCCGGATCGGCGATGAAGCCGGTATAATCGGCGGCATAATTGCCCGCCATGATGATCTCGTCATAGAAGAACCCGTCCTTGTCCCGCTTCGTCTGCAGACGAAGCGGAAAGAAGGCGACATAGGGGGCGTCCACATTTTCCCGGAGCGCCAGGATGAACCAGCGGCGGCGACGTCCGAGATAGCGGTTGAGCCAGACCCAGGAGAGGAAATGCTGGGCATGGGGATCGGCCTCGAAAACCTCTTCCCATTGCGGGCGAACGGCCTCGAAGGCCTGTGGCGTATCTATGACGTCGATCAGCATGGCACTTCATCCTTCCCGTGACGCGTTACAACAATCGGAGGAACAAAGGTTCGAAGGGACTGCCGCCGGGCGGGGCGCGGCGGAGGCGGAATACGGGTTCGGGGGCAGAGAGCACCGGCCATTTACAGCTCTCCCCGCAGGCGTGGGCTCGCATGGATGAAGGTCCAGAGCGCCTTGCTGATCTCTGCGATCTCGGCGATCGATCGTTCGAGCTGGCGCAGTTCCCGTGCGTCCATCTGCTCGACCTTGCCGTATCGGATTTCGCTGTCGGTCTCGACGAGGCGCATCAGCTGGGTGCTGGAGATGTCGCCGCGCTCATCGAAGGAATAGATGCTGTGGTTGTATTTGTTGCGGACCCTCGCCTCCCTCTTCAGCCGCGCCATCAGAGCGAGGACGATCTCCCGTTCGGCGGCTGGCGTGGCTGCGCGCTTGGCAAGCCGCTCCACGAGGTCGATGCGGGCACGGGTGGTGTTGAGCGTCAGGAACACTACGACGGCCGTCTCCTTGTCCACCGCCAGCATGTGGGCGATGATGTAGATCAGCAGGCTCTCGGTATTCGTCCAGACATAGTTGAGCCGCCCTACTCTCAGCAGGACATCGGTCATACTGCCCATGGCGCCCTCCCTGTCATCGGCCTCAGCGCTCCTTGAACGCCCGTGACATGCTGTCGGTGATCGGCTTCGTGATGTACTCGAAGAAGGTCCTCTCCGAAGTCTGGATCAGCACGTCGGCCGGCATGCCTGGAACGGGATGAAAGTCGTGCACGCGCGCCATCTCCGCCTCGGAGAGCGCGACGCGCACGATGTAGACGTCGCGTGGAGCCGCTATCGAGCCTTCGTCGATCGAGTCCGCTGAAACGTAGAAGACCTTGCCGTCTAGCACCGGCGTCGTTCGGCGGTTGAGGGCCGAGAGGCGGATGGCCGCGGTCTGGCCTTCGCGCACCTGGTCGATCGAGGTTCGCAGCACCTGAGCCTCGATGATCAGCGGCACCCCGGCCGGCAGGATCTCCATGATCGGCTTGCCGGTGGTGATGACGCCGCCGGCGGTGTGGTAGTAGGAGCGCACGACCGTACCCGTGACCGGCGACCGGATGACGGTCCGTTCGAGAACGCCCGCCACCTCGTGCATCTGTTCGCGAATGCTGTCGAGATCGGATGCGGCTGTTTCGAGCGCGTCGAGTGCGGCCTGCTTGTTCGCATTGATCGCGATGACCGCCTCTTGCCGGAACCGCGCGATTTGCGCTTCGCTTTCGTTCATCTCTCCCTGCAAGCGGGAGATGTCGCCCATGGCGTCGGCAATCGCGCGTTCGATCGCCAGCAGGTCCATCTTGCGCATGTATCCGACATTAACGAGCCTGGCCTTGGAATCGCGCTCTTCCTCCAACAGGGCGAGCTGCCGCTCGAAAGCCCGCCTCTGCCCCTCATAGCCGGTGAAGCGGAATTCCAGCGACTTGATGTTCTTCTCGATGAGGTTGAGTTGCTCCTCGAGCTTCACTTGCTTGCTATGGAAGATGACGTTCTGGCTCTGGATGATCGTGTTGACGTCGGGGTCGCTCGCCTCGTCCATGACGATCTTCGGAATCTTGAACTGCCTGGCACCTTCCGCCTCGGCCCTCAGGCGGGCGACCACCGCCTCGAGCCGCAGGCGCTTCAGGTTCACCATGCGTTCGTTGGCGAAGGCCGCGGTCGGATCGAGCGTCAGCAGCACATCCCCTTCCTTGACGACGTCGCCTTCGTTGACCCGCATCTCCTTGATGATGCCGCCTTCGAGATGCTGGATGATCTTGTTGTTGCCGGTGGCGACGAAGCTGCCCTGCGCGATGATCGCGGAAGCAAGGGGCGCCGTCGCCGCCCAGAGCCCGAAGCCGCCGAAGGTGCTCAGCAGAACGCCGAGCCCGATCACGGTGTGAAGGCGGATCGAGCGCGGCACGTCACTGTACCACTCGACCTGACCGGAACCATCCCTGGTTTTGATATCGCGTGTCATGGCTCACCTGCCCTCGATGGTCTTTTGTCCGGCATCGCCGCCGTTGTTCTTCGACAGTGCTTTCAGCACCTCGACGCGCTCTCCGAACATCGCGACCGTGCCATCCTTCAGCACCAGTATCTTGTCGACGGCCTGAAGGAGCGACGGGCGCTGCGTGATCGTGACGGTGGTGATCCCCTGCTTCTTCGCATGCAGCAGGGCCTTGGCGAGGGCGGCCTCGCCCTGGGTGTCGAGATTTGAGTTCGGTTCGTCGAGAACGACGAATTTCGGATTGCCGAAGAAGGCGCGGGCCAGCGCAATGCGTTGCTTCTGCCCGCCGGAAAGCGGCGCACCGTCGGCGGCGACCACCGTCTCGTAGCCCTGCGGGAAGGTTGCGATCAGCTCGTGCACGTCGGCGAGCACCGCCGCCTCGTAGATCTGGCGATCGTCGACGTCGTCACGCATGCGGCTGATATTTGCCTTGATCGTGCCGGGGAAGAGCTGCACGTCCTGCGGCAGGTAGCCGATGCTCTCGCCGAACTGCCGCTGGTCCCAGTTGCGGAGATCCATGAGGTCGAGCCGCACATTGCCCGAGGTCGGCAGGATCGAGCCGACGAGCATCTTGCCGAGCGTCGTCTTGCCGGAACCGGAATTGCCGATGATGGCGAGCGCCTCGCCCTTCTTGAGAGAGAAGGAGATGCCATTCAGGATCACTTTCTTCTGCGGCGGCGGCACGAAAAGCACGCGCTCGACGTCGAGGCGACCCTCGGGGTTCGGAAGCCGCAGCCGCGGGAAATTGAGCGGCGAGCTGACGAGCAGCTGCTTGATGCGGCCATAGGCGGCGGCCGACTTGTTGAACTGGTTCCAGCCCTCGATCGCCCCCTCGATCGGCGCGAGCGCACGCCCGGAAATGATGGAGGCGGCGATCACCATACCGCCGGTCAGTTCGCCGGAGAGCGACAAATGCGCACCCCAACCGAGGAGAGTGATCTGCGTCATCATGCGGCAGGCCTTGGAAAGCCCTGCGAAGACGATGTTCCGATCCTGGGCGGCGACGTGAGACTTCAAGGAGCCCGCGGTTTCCTGCCCCCACATCCTCACCGCCTCCGGGATCATCGCGAGCGCATTGATGATCTGGGAATTGCGCGACATCGAATCGAGATGGAAATTGGCGCGGCCGAGATAGCCGTTCGCGTCCGCGAAGTGGCGGGCCGTGAATTTCTGGTTCAGGTAGGCGATCACGAAGAGCACCGCACAGCAGGCCATGATGATCATGCCGAGATGCGGGTGGACGAGATAGACGACCACGACGAAGAGCGGCATCAGCGGTGCGTCGAGAAAGGCGATCAGCGTGCCCGAGGTCAGGAAGGATCGCAATTGCTGCAGGTCCTGGAGCGTCTGGTAGTCCTTGCCGGTGCCGTGCAGCGAGGCGCGTGCGGCGGCGCTTAGGATCGGGGAGCCGAGTTGCACCTCGAGCTCGACTGCCGTCCTCATCAGGATGAAACGGCGAATGGTGTCGAGAAAGGCCTGAAGGAGCACCGCCCCGATGACCGCGATCGTGAGCATGATGAGCGTGTCGATCGAGCGGCTGGTGAGCACCCGGTCGGAAATCTGGAACAGATAGAGCGGGATCGCGAGCAGCAGCACGTTGATCGCGACGGTGAAGACCATCACGATCGCCATGTTGCGGCGAATGACGACGATGGCGCGTGCCAGGCTCGCGGCGAAGTTCACCGGCCCGCTGCGCTTGTGGAACCCCTTGTGGCCACCACCACCCCCGCCGCT
>UEGQ01000032.1 GCA_900466005.1 Hyphomicrobiales bacterium | reverse complement strand
CCGCTCGCTGAACCCAAGCCATTGAAGCCCGCCGATCGTCTGCGGGTGGCGAATGCACATTATGAGGATCGTTTTCCGCTTTCGGGGGCATTCTTGAAGATCGCCAAAAGCTGTGCAGCCGAGGACGATCTGCGCGTTGCCGCGTTCCAACTCCACCAAGCGCTTGAACAAGCCTATTCCTGCGTTCTCCTGACCCTCACCAATTACGGTCCGCCGTCGCACAACATCAAGTTCCTGCGCTCACTTGCCGAGGATCAGGACCAGCGTCTGGCGGACGCCTTCCCTCGCGATCAGCATCGGGAGCGCGCCTGGTTCAACACCATCAACGAGGCTTACGTGAAGGCACGGTATTCGAAGCACTTCGAGATCGGCGAAGAAGCGCTTGCGTGGCTTCTGGAGCGGACGGCAATCTTGCTTGATCTGGTCAATGCGGTGTGTTCCGAACACCTGGGAAGGCTGGAGCGGGAGGTCAGATAGGGTTCTGACGACGGGCGGCTGGCTTGGGGTGTACATAAATTGGCCTGCCATTTTCGGTTTTGAGCGAACCAGGTGGGTGATAACGTTCAGGTCGTCGGAAGGCCATCCGGAGTGATCCCGTGTGCAATCTCTACAACATCACGACGAACCAGGAAGCCATCCGCGCGCTGACGCACGCCTTCGACCGGCTCGGCAACCTCGAACCGTCGCTCGACATCTATCCCGACCAGATGGCGCCGATTGTGCGCAACCATAACGGCGAGCGCGAACTGACCCGTGTGCGCTGGGGCATGCCGAGTTCGAAGCAGGCACTGTTCCAGGCCGCGACGAAGCGAGCGGACAAGCTCCGTGCAAAGGGCAAGGACGTCGATTTTCAGGAGCTGCTGAAGATGGAGCCGGACGGCGGAACGACAAACATCCGCAACACCACCAGCAAGCACTGGACGCGCTGGCTCGGCATCGAGAACCGCTGTGTCGTCCCATTCACCCGCTTTGCCGAGCCGGATCCCGCGAGCAAGGTCGAGGGCGGCCGCACGCTGAACGCCTGGTTTGCGGGCGACGAGAGCGAGCCGCTCTTGTTCTTCGCCGGCCTGTGGGTGCCGCAGTGGGAGTGCGTGCGCAAGATCAAGGAGGGCTTGATTACGTGCGATCTCTTCGCCTTCCTGACGACCGAACCGAACACCGTCGTGGCGCCGATCCATCCGAAGGCAATGCCGGTCATCCTGCGAAACGCCGACGAGATCGAGACATGGCTGACGGCGCCATGGGAGGAAGCAAAGGCCCTGCAGCGTCCCCTGCCCGACGATGCAATCGTGTTGCTAACGACGGCCTGAACCGGTGGCCCGATGCTGAGATACGCCCTGGCCGCACTGATAATCCTGATGATGACCAGCCAGCTTGTCAGCATTGGCATCAGCATCTGGCTCGCGCTTTGAGATGCGCCACACCTCGCCCCGGTTACGGAAATCTCTCCGCCGCGATGAGCGTAGAACTCAATGAAAATTCCGGCTCTTGATCTTGAGCGTGTCGATATGAAGATCGGGCGTGAACATGTCCCTTGCCCGAACACCCGGCATCGGCCCGCGGCGATCGGGGCTTCCGGGAGAGCCGTGGGCGAACTCGTCGCCGCGGCCGGTTGGTAGCCGAAAGGCTCCGTCGCGCTCGGCAAGGCTCGAGAGATCTGCCGAAAGATCGAAGAGCTGCTGGGCGACCAGGTGCACCGTATCCATCCGAGCAGTGC
>UEGQ01000037.1 GCA_900466005.1 Hyphomicrobiales bacterium | reverse complement strand
CCGCGTCCGAGACTGAGGTGACCGACCCGGAGGGAGCGATCCCGACCGGCGGCGGAGCTTGATGTAGCGCGCAAAATCGAACGGCACGATGCGCAAGATTGAATGGCAGCAGATACTAGCGCGCGGAAGACACGATAGCGACGCCGCCGACATCTGGTACGGGCTTCTGCGACGCATCGCCGCCGGCGACCCATTGTGAACCATCGGACCACTTTTCCGGTGGGCCTCAGCCAATGCTGGCTTGACTCCTTCTGGCCCTTTCCCATCCTGCAACCGATAATCCTCGTGAACTTCGCGACACGGCTGAACTTATGAAAGAGCCTCTCACATGACGCTTATCGCATCGATCAGCAATCCGAGTAAGGGTGCACACCTGATCGGCGATACAATGTTGAGCAATCCGTATGGCATGACGTTGGATCAAGAGGTTCAGTTTCCTTTCAGAGGGAACATCAACACGCTTGTCGGTGAACGGATGAAATTCTCGGCGGTTCGGCATGCGCAAAAGCTCATTTCCATTAGGGACGATCTTTGCTTCGCATGGGCAGGTTCCGCTGACGTCGCCTACCACGCTGCCCACTTCTTGCGCGGCCAGTTGCCGCCGGGCAAGCCGCTCACCAAGGAGACGCACTGGGAGCTGACTGAGAGATTGACGCAGAACGACGATCAGCTCGATCTCATTCTCTTGGGTGCCCTCGACTGCGGCACATACTTCATCACCAGCAACGTCACAGATTGGACACTCGACGGAGAGGTGAATTTCCGGATTGGTGGATCAGGAAGAGAGAGCTTTTTCCAAGCTATCACCACGCTGGAGCCCGCATTTGATAACTGTAAACCGGGATGGCCTGATCTCTTGATGACGGCCCTGAGCTACAATGGCGCCGCCTTCCTTGACCAACTCACAAACGCTGCGCGCGCAAGGGAAGGATGGGGTGGCATGATTGAGACAGCCTATTGGGCGGGAAACTCGGTAAAGAAAGTGAGCCCTCTCACTCTGTTCTTTTGGTCAGCAATTCGATTTGAAGAGACCAAATGGGCGTTGGCACTGCTCCCGATGTTCATTCACCAGTATGTCGAAGGCGAAAGCACTGTGAGCGTTTCCTGGCATCTGCCCAGCAAGAGTGTTCTGCTCGTTGCCGCTCCGTCGCCGTTCAGTACGCAGACCGGTCCGATCGCCCACCCGACGCACTATCCAACAAGCCGAGCGATCCACTTCATTCAGTTCGATCATTCATCGGGAGCCCCGCCTCAAAGAGCGATGCTGCCGTTCCTGTCAGACGCTCCTGACCACGGTGGGCTGAAGATCACCTTCGACGGCGAAAGGATCGGCTGTCCCATCCGCGGGTACTGGAGAACATTTCAGGGATTTCTTCCACCGGGGCACGAGTTTGCCCGAATTCTAGAATGGCCGCACTACAACCCGGCGTTTGACTGGATCGCTGAGTACTGGCGGCCATTTAGATAATCGATTCAGCCGGAAATAATCACCTCTTGAACCTGTTTACTGCCCCCTCGTCCGGCCACTGTATAGGTGCACGGCACCTCTTCTATCCGGAAGTTCGAGAACGTCTCAAAGGTACGCATCCGAGGTGGGCC
>UEGQ01000033.1 GCA_900466005.1 Hyphomicrobiales bacterium | reverse complement strand
ACATTGGTATCCAGGAGGAAAGTCAAGACAGGTCGACCTCGCGAGGTTTGATGGCGATCCGTGCGGGCGCAAACTCGATGTCGGACAGACCCGGCATGGAAAGAGCAGCAGTAAGGCTGCGACGCGCTCCGGAAAGGCGCTCAAACTCCTCATAGGTCATCAGGACATGCGAGGGCCTACCGCGATCCGTAATGATCACGGGCCCGTTCTGTGCCGCCTTCTTGGCGCTGCTGACATCATGGTTGAGCTCGCGGCTCGAAAGTGTTGTGACGGTCATCGCGCACTCCAATGTAGGTACGTAACTACATATAGCACATTTGCCGGTCACGGCAAGTTTGGGGGGTAGATTGTTGATATTCACGGATGCCGTCGCCGGAATTGAGGCGTTCACTCCTATGGTATCGTCAGGGTCATCAATACCGCCCCAACCGGCTCCCAATCCTACCGGCAAAGTGGTTGCTGCAATAAGCACCTGTCATTTTGCTCAATATGGGAAATGTACCGGCAACCGGACCAGAGAATTGTGCTCATGCTTCAAGCTTTTCAAACGCCGCGCGAGGAGACCTCGCCACACCAGCATCCGCAGCCGGCACTTTGGTACAAGCGACAGGAGCTTGAGCGCCGGCCCGCTCGGCCGTTTAGCATCGGTTTCCCACTTCCGGACCGTCGACTCGCTGTTGTTTGTCGGACCAGCTCGCTTTCGAATCCATCTGCCCTGATTTCAGGATGTTATGGCCCGATCGCCATATCCGTGGAGAAGCTCCATAGGGGTGATTTGGGCCGTCCAACTCAGTTGCCTTCTTAGCCCATACCCGTTTGATTGACATGGCACCTTCTGCAGTCTTGAGAAGTGGTGGAGAGATGAGCTGGTATGCGCATAGCGGGCACGAACGGAACAAGGCCGATTGGCAGCGGCTCGCGGATCATCTGACTGCAGTGGCGGAACTCGCCGGACGTATGGCGAAGAGCTTAGGCCTCGAGCGCGCCGGGCATGTCGCCGGGCTGTTTCACGATCTGGGCAAATATAACCCAGCCTTTCAGTTGAAGCTGGAAGGGCGAGAAGGCCGTGTCGATCATTCCACCGCCGGTGCGAAGGTGCTGCTCGATCTTGTCGAGCCCAAAGACAAGCTCATTGCGGAACTGATTGCCTATGCGATTCTCGGTCATCATGCCGGCTTGCCCGACCGAACGAACGAGACGGACGCCTGCTTCAATCAGCGTATGGAGCGTTCTGCGCCGATTGACGGGGCGTGGCGAGATGAATTGCGGTTCGATCTTTCGGGTCTGATTTCGCATGCGCTGATGAACCGCGCGAGGTTCAAGAAGGAAACACAGGGCTTTGCTGTTTCCTTCATGGGCCGCATGATCTTTTCCTGCCTGGTGGATGCCGACTTTAAGGATACGGAAGCCTATTATGCAAGCATCGGTCAGGCCGGGGTGGACCGTGACTGGCCGACGCTTGGCGACCTGATCGATCACTTCATCGCGCGCTTCGACGCGCATATGGCCAGATTCTCGGCATTGCCCGGCGAGCTCAACCGCTTGCGATCCGATGTCCTTTCCCACGTCCGAGCCAAGGCGGTCGAGGCTCCGGGTCTTTTCACGCTGACTGTTCCGACCGGCGGGGGCAAGACGCTGGCCTCCCTCGGTTTCGCGTTGGACCATGCCAAGCGTCACGGGCACAGCCGGATCATTTACGTGATCCCTTTCACGTCGATTATCGACCAGACGGCGGCCATTTTCCGGACGGTCCTGGGTGAGGATCATGTGCTGGAACATCATTCATCGGTCGATGAGGAAAAGTTCGACGGGAGGGCGCGCGAGCAGAAGGACAAGCTGAAGCTCGCCACCGAAGACTGGGCAGCCCCGGTCGTGGTGACGACGAATGTCCAGCTTTTCGAAAGTCTGTTTTCAGCCCGCACCTCGCGGGCGCGCAAGCTGCATAATATCGCTAATTCGGTCATTGTGCTCGATGAGGCGCAGACGCTGCCGCGCGGTCTGCTCATCCCGACGATGCGGGTGCTGGAGGAGCTTGCAGCCCGCTACGGCTGCTCCATCGTGCTCTGCACGGCAACGCAGCCGGCGCTGTGCGTCCGGCCCGATTTTCTGCATGGCCTGCCGCTGGAAGGGCGCGAGCTTGCCCCCGATCCCCTCAATCTCCAGCACAGACTTGCGCGAAACCATATCCGCCACGCGGGCGAAATGGACAATGTGGCGCTTATCGCCGCGCTTGCGGATCACGAACAGGCGCTCGTGATCGTCAACAGTCGCCGTCATGCGCTGGAGCTTTACCGCGAGGCGCAGGCGGATGGTCTCAACGGGCTCATCCACCTGACCACCAGGCTCTACCCGGCTCATCGCAAGCGCGTCCTTGCCGATGTGCGCGAGCGACTCGAAGCGCACCTGCCTTGCCGGTTGATCGCGACCAGCCTGATCGAGGCCGGGGTCGATGTCGATTTCCCTATTGCCTGGCGCGCGGAGGCGGGGCTCGATCAGATCGTGCAGGCCGCTGGACGCGTTAATCGCGAGGGCAAGCGTCCACGCAACGAGAGCATCGTCACGGTCTTCACGCCGGTCGGCTATGCTCCGCCACGGGAGATCAAGGGATTGATCGGCGACATGAAACGGATCATCGATCGCCACGATGATCTGACGGCGCTCGCCGCCGTCGAGGATTACTTCGGCGAAGTCTATTGGCGCGTCGGTGAGAAGGGTCTTGATGCGAAGAATATTCTCGGTCGTCTCACGATGACCAGGCAGGAAACCGACTTCGCCTACCGCGCGATCAGTGAGGATTTTCGCATGATCGAAAGCGGGCTTGCGCCTGTGATTGTTGCCACCGAAGAGGATGCGCAGAAAATAGTGGATCAACTAAGGATTGAGAACATATCGTCTGGAAGGCTGGCTCGCGATCTGCAACCCTACATCGTGCAGGTGCCTCCGAAGGCGAGGGAGATGCTGATCCGCAATGGTCATGCGGCCTATGAACAGCCGGAGTTAAGGGGGGATCAGTTCGTGGTGTTGAAATCGAGCGGAGTCTATCGGGGGGAGGTTGGGCTGCTCTGGGAGGATGCGGATTATCTGAGCTTAGAGAATGCCATATTTTGATTTTGTAAGTTCATGTCTATTGAAAGTACGAAATCCGACGCCTATCTCTGAAGAAGATTTGGAGACAGGAGATTTCCATGCGCCGCTCGCCTTGGAGGGAAAGCGGAGTTCTGGGCCGATGTGATAAGCGTCGTCCTGAAAGTTGCCGGAGGTATCTTAAAGATCAGATTTGTATTGTTAGTGCGGAAGGTGTTGGTACGGATCATCGATTTCTGTATTGGTCCTTAGGGTCCACTCTCCAGTCGCTCATTCCTTAATGGGCGTGGATTGAAACAATAGTCATGATCTTACCTGAAGTAGCATCAGGAGAGTGGACCTTAATGACCTACGGAATTCGGCTAAAAGTCTGGGGCGATTACGCCTGTTTCACGCGGCCCGAGATGAAGGTCGAGCGCGTCTCTTACGATGCCATGACGCCTTCAGCCGCGCGGGGCATTCTGGAGGCCATACACTGGAAGCCGGCGATCCGCTGGATCGTTGACGCCATCCATGTGCTGGAGCCGATCCGCTTCCAGTCGATCCGTCGCAACGAGGTGGGCCACAAGGCGCCGGCCGGCAAGATCAAGTCGGCGATGAAGCGCGGCGATCTGGAAGGTCTCAACCTTCTCGTCGATGAAGACCGGCAGCAGCGGGCGGCGACCGTTCTCGTGCGCCCTGCCTATGTCATCGAGGCGCATTTCGAGCTGACGGAGAAGGCTGGGCCGGAGGATAACGAGGGCAAGCACCTCGATACGTTCAACCGCCGCGCCGCCAAGGGCCAATGCTTCCACCAGCCCTGTCTCGGCACGCGCGAATTCGCCGCGCATTTCGAGCTTCTTCCGCATGACGCGCCTTTGCCGCAGGCGGAGGAGGCGGCTAGAACGCCGGAGCTTGGCTTCGGCACGGTCCGCGACCTCGGTTTCATGCTTCATGACATCGATCATCAGGCCCCCGGCCGTCCCTCGATGTTCTTCCGCGCGAAGCTCGAAGATGGCGTGATGAAGGTGCCGCATCCGTCTTCGCCGGAGGTGTTGCGATGAGCATTCTGACGTCGCTGGTGAGGGCGTATGACCGGCTGCCCGATGCGCCTCCGTTTGGCTATTCCAATGAGAAGATCGGCTTCGTGATTTCCTTGAACGAGGACGGCAGCGTCTTCGATGTCATCGACTGGCGTGATGGCGAGGGCAAGAAGGCGCGGCCCCGGCAAATGCTGGTGCCGCAGCCCGTCAAGCGCACTGTGGCCATTGCGCCGAACTTCCTGTGGGACAAGACCTCCTATGTGCTGGGCGTCACGGCGGGCGAGGGCAAGCGCACCGCCGAGGAGCACAAGGCCTTCGTCGAGAAGCATCTTGAGGCTATTGGCGAGAGCGACGATGCAGGGCTGCGCGCCCTGTCGCTGTTCCTCGCGAACTGGTCGCCGGATCAATTCGTGCCGCCCAAATGGCCGGAGGACATGAAGGACCAGAACGTCATTTTCGCTTTCGAGCCGGAGCGTCGCAGCAATCGCTTTCTGCACGATCGACCGGCCGCGAGGGCGCTTTGGGCGCGTGTCTCCGCCTCGGGCGGAGATGCTGCGGCGATCTGCCTTGCGACAGGCAATCCCGGCCCGGTGGCCCGGCTCCATCCTTCGATCAAGGGCGTGTGGGGCGCGCAATCGTCCGGCGCGGCGCTGATCTCCTTCAACCTCGACGCTTTCGAATCCTATGGACATACCCAGGGCGAAAACGCCCCCGTCTCGGAGGCAGCGGCCTTCGCCTACACCACGGCGCTTAACCGCTTTCTCGAACGCAACAGCGGCCATCGCATCCAGATTGGCGATGCGTCGACGGTGTTCTGGGCCGATGCGAAGGATATGGAGGTGGCGGAAGAGGCGGAAGACATGTTTGCCTCGTATCTGGATTTTGACCCTGAAGAGGCGAAGGCGGATGAGGAGAAGAATGCCGCCAGCAAGATCAGGGAAAAGCTTGCCGCGATCCGTAACGGCCGCGCCTTGCGCGAGGTGGAGCCGCGTCTGGCGGACGGGGTCCGCTTTTACGTCTTGGGGCTCGCGCCGAATGCCGCGCGGCTTTCCGTTCGCTTCTTCTATCAGGGGGACTTCGGCAGCCTGACGGCCAACTATCAGCGTTTTATGGCCGACATGCGCATTGAGCCGCCGCCGCGCGACGGCTATCCGCCGCTCTGGCGCTATCTGCGCGAGACTGCGGTGCTCGGCAAGAGTGAAAACGTCACGCCGAACCTGGCTGGCGAATGGATGCGCGCGATCCTTGCTGGGACATCCTATCCGCTCACGCTCATGTCTTCCGTGCTCACGCGCATCCGCGCCGATGGAGACATCAACCCTTTGCGCGCCGGGATTTTGAAGGCGCTGCTCGTCCGTAATTTTGAAAGGGAGAATACGCCCGTGGCACTCGACCCCTCGTTCCCGAACAAAGGCTATCTGCTGGGACGACTTTTTGCCGTCTATGAGCAAATCCAGTCGGCAGCGCTTGGCACAAAGGTCAACGCGACGATCAAGGACAAGTTCTACGGCTCAGCCTCTGCGCAGCCGCGCAAGGTTTTCCACCTGCTGGAAACCGGATCTGCGAACCATTTGTCGAAAGTGGGAAAGCAGAAGCCTGGCTACCGGGTCGTGCTTGAAAAGCAGGTGGCGGCCATCATGGACATGATGGAGCCGGGCAACGATCCCTATCCCGCCTCGCTTTCAGCCGAAGATCAGGCGCTTTTCGGTCTCGGCTATTATCACCAGCGCAATGAAGCCTTCAAAAAGACAGCCCAGACGATTTCCGAGGGAGAAACCGCATGACCACGATCAGCAACCGCTATGATTTCGCGCTCATTTTTGAAGTCGTCAATGGCAATCCCAACGGCGACCCGGATGCCGGCAATCTGCCGCGCCTCGACCCTGAGACCAATCGCGGGCTGGTGACGGATGTCAGCCTCAAGCGCAAGATCAGAAACTATGTCGATCTGGCGCGTCATGGCGAGGACGGTCTGCATATCTATGTGGAGGAGGGTGCAATCCTCAACGACAAACACCGTCAGGCCTATCGCGCCGTCCGCAAGGATGATCCCAAGGTGGACAAGGACGCGAAGCTGAACCCCAAGGACGATGCCGAAGCCAAGGTGCTGACGCGCTTCATGTGCGACAACTTTTTCGACGTCCGCACCTTCGGCGCGGTCATGTCAACCGGCGTTAATTGCGGTCAGGTCAAGGGGCCGGTGCAGGTGAGCTTTGCGCGTTCCGTTGAACCTATCCTGCCGCTTGAAATTTCGATCACCCGCATGGCCGCCACCAACGAGGCGGAGAAGAAGCAGAAGGCCGAAGGCGATGATTCCTCCGATCGGACGGACAATCGCACGATGGGACGCAAGCATATTGTCCCTTACGGCCTCTATGTTGCACATGGCTTCATTTCTGCCAAATTTGCCGAGCGCACCGGCTTTTCGGAAGCCGATCTCAACCTGCTCTTCGAGGCGCTGACCAGCATGTTCGAGCATGACAGGTCTGCCGCGCGCGGCGAGATGGCGACCCGGAAACTTGTGGTCTTCAAGCATGAGAACGCATTGGGCAACGCCCCGGCGCATACGCTCTTCGATCGCGTCAAGATTGGCCGCAATATTGACGGCGCGTTCCACGCCATCGATGGTCGCCTGGATAACCTTCCGCCGGCACGCGCCTTCTCCGACTACATCGTCACCATCGACCGCGACAATTTGCCTGCCGGCGTCGAGATCATCGAGAAGCTTTGAGCCATGGCGGGTGCGGAGGAGGGGACGGCCGCTGGTTTCGACGGGGAACCCATGCCACTCTCCGCCCTCCAGCATGCCGTCTATTGTCTTCGGCAGGCGGCGCTCATTCATATCGAGCGTGTTTGGGCGGACAACCGCTTCACCGCCGAAGGCCATGTCATGCATGCCGTGGCGGACAAGGGCGGCGGCCGGAAGGTCAGGGGCATCCGGCGCGTCATGGCGCTGCCGCTGGCCAGCCGGCGCCTGAACCTTTCGGGCATCGCCGATGTCGTGGAGTTTCTTGCCGAGGGAGAGGGCGAGACGCCTTTTCCCATTGAGTACAAGCGCGGCAAGCCCAAGCTGCACCGGGCCGACGAGGTGCAGCTATGCGCTCAGGCGCTCTGTCTTGAGGAAATGACCGGGCGCCCGGTTCCGGAGGGTGCGTTGTTTTACGGCGAAACCCGCCGTCGCATTGTGGTGCCGTTCGATGATGATTTGCGGAATCTGACGGAGGAGACAGTCGCCGCACTTGCCGATATCTTCGCCTCGGGGCGAACGCCGCCGCCCACGACGCGCCGCGAGCGCTGCCGTGCCTGTTCTCTGCTCGAACTCTGCCGTCCGGATGTCGTTGGACGATCTGTCCGCACATGGCGTGCGCGAATGGTGGAACAAAGTCTTGCCGGGGCGGGGGATCCATGAAGAAATTGCTGAACACCGTCTATGTGACCACGGAAGGCGCGGTTCTGCGCAAGGATGGCGAAAACCTCGTCGCCGAGATCGAGGGGTCGGAGCGCAGTCGGGTTCCGCTGCACATGCTATCCGCCGTGGTCACCTTCGGCGCGATCCACGTCTCGCCACCGCTCATGGGTGCGCTCGCGGCGGCTGGCATCACTCTGACCTTTCTCGATCGCAACGGACGCTTTCAGGCGCGGCTCGAGGGGCCGATCAGCGGCAATGTGCTGTTGCGTCGCGCGCAGTATCGCGTCTGTGACCGGCCAGAGGAGGTGGTCCGCTCCTTCCTCATTGGCAAGATCGCCAACCAGCGCGCCGTGCTCATGCGTTCGCTGCGCGACTATGGGGAAGATTATCAACCTGAGCAGCGGCAGGCAGTGAATCATGTCTGCGGCCGCCTTGCCCACATCCTGCGCCGCGTTGAGCGCGTCGATGACACACTGGAGCGCCTGCGCGGCTCGGAAGGCGAGGCGGCAAACCTTTATTTCTCGGTCTTCAACCATCTCATCCGCTCCCCGGATGAAGTCATGTGCTGGCGGGGTCGCTCGCGCCGGCCGCCGCTCGATCCCGTGAATGCTCTGTTGTCATTTCTCTATACGCTTCTCACGCATGATTGCCGTTCGGCACTGGAAGGCGTCGGCCTGGACCCCGCGGCAGGTTTTCTGCATCGCGACAGGCCGGGCAGACCGTCGCTCGCACTTGACTTGATGGAAGAGCTTCGGCCCGTTCTGGCCGACCGCCTGGCGCTCTCCCTGATTAACCGGCGGCAGTTGCGCGCCGGCGATTTTGAGGTTCAGGAAAGCGGAGCGGTGCTGATGTCCGACGAGGCGCGCAAGACGGTCCTGACTGCCTGGCAGGAGCGCAAGCGCGATGAGCGGCAACATCCCTTTCTCGCCGAGAAAGCGCCACTCGGTCTCGTCCCTCACCTTCAGGCGCAAATGCTGGCGCGTCATCTGCGCGGCGATCTCGACGCCTATCCGCCGTGGTTCTGGAAGTGAGGTGCGAGCTTGCTGGTTCTCGTGACCTATGACGTCAATACCACGGAAGGGAAGGGAACTGCCCAGCTGCGCGGGGTTGCGAAGGCCTGCCGCGATTACGGCCAGCGCGTTCAGTATTCCGTTTTCGAAATCGAGGTTGATCCGGCACAATGGACCCGACTGAAGGCCCGGCTTGAGAGCATCATCAATCCAGAAGTCGATAGCCTGCGCTACTACTATCTAGGGGCAAACTGGCAGAGGCGAGTGGAACATGTTGGTGCCAAGCCTGCAACTGACCTCGGCGGTACGCTGATCGTGTAGGATGGCAGAGGTGCGAGCGCTGCGGCGCATCGACACCCTCATGCCATGGTCTGCCACGAGCGTTCGCCATACTCGGTAACGCTGATTGACTCCACCACAAGTCGAAGTCGTGCGAACCCCAAGCGTGCTGACTTTTGTCGAGACGTTCGCACACTTTCTTGTTCTTTGAAATTGTGAAGGAACCTTGCAGGCGCTGACGGCGGATGATTTCGTCGTTGTCGCTAACGAGCGTGGTGCGCACCACGAGTGCTTTTAGCAAAGCGAAATCTGTGATTTACCGTAGGCCAGTCGCCTCCCTCGCGGAGGCGTGGATCGAAACGGCAAATCCCTCTTTCTCCAATTCGAGAAATCGGGTCGCCTCCCTCGCGGAGGCGTGGATCGAAACGCTGGACCTGGGGAGCACTACGCACACTAGATGTTGTCGCCTCCCTCGCGGAGGCGTGGATCGAAACCTAAGCCACCAATCCATGCACGCCTTATCATAGAGCGTCGCCTCCCTCGCGGAGGCGTGGATCGAAACTGACGGATGTGGAACGAGTGACGCGGTTGGCGAGTCGCCTCCCTCGCGGAGGCGTGGATCGAAACCGCTGGCGCGGGCTGACGGCCGGCGACATCTCGGTCGCCTCCCTCGCGGAGGCGTGGATCGAAACTTTTGTCCTCGCGCTGTCGGCCTTCGGCCTTCGCTCGTCGCCTCCCTCGCGGAGGCGTGGATCGAAACAATTGCATCAACAGGGCCTTGACCAATGGCAAGGTCGCCTCCCTCGCGGAGGCGTGGATCGAAACACGTAGAAGAAATAGTACTCGTTCCACCAGCCGATGTCGCCTCCCTCGCGGAGGCGTGGATCGAAACCCTCAATCCCCCGGCGCAATGGGTCGGCTTTGAGTCGCCTCCCTCGCGGAGGCGTGGATCGAAACCGGTAGATGGTAATCCGGCTTAGGAAACCGGATCGTCGCCTCCCTCGCGGAGGCGTGGATCGAAACGAGCCCTACCGTGAAGCTCGACACGAACCGGGGAAAGTCGCCTCCCTCGCGGAGGCGTGGATCGAAACGCTCGCTGGCCATCAAGTGGCCGGCGGGAACGACGTCGCCTCCCTCGCGGAGGCGTGGATCGAAACTCCCACATGGCGGTCGGAATGAGCGCCGGGTCGAGTCGCCTCCCTCGCGGAGGCGTGGATCGAAACGCTACCGGGAGCAACCTCGAACAGGCATACGACGTCGCCTCCCTCGCGGAGGCGTGGATCGAAACAAGCGCGATAGCGAAGAGAAGCAAGCCGGCGCCCTGTCGCCTCCCTCGCGGAGGCGTGGATCGAAACTTGATAAAGCTCTCGCTTATGGCCTCGGCTGCATGTCGCCTCCCTCGCGGAGGCGTGGATCGAAACAGGTGCAGGTGACCGAGAACGCGGACGGCATCACGTCGCCTCCCTCGCGGAGGCGTGGATCGAAACCGGCAGGCCGCGTCGCGTGCGCACTGGCGGTTGGTCGCCTCCCTCGCGGAGGCGTGGATCGAAACCCCTCGCTCGACGAGACGATCAACGGCATAGATGGTCGCCTCCCTCGCGGAGGCGTGGATCGAAACACCGACGCGTCGGGGCTAATGGTCCGGATCGCCAGGTCGCCTCCCTCGCGGAGGCGTGGATCGAAACTCCAGATGCGGCATGATTTCCATGCAGTCGCCGAGGTCGCCTCCCTCGCGGAGGCGTGGATCGAAACTCAACTACCATGGCCACGGCAATGACGATGAAATGTCGCCTCCCTCGCGGAGGCGTGGATCGAAACCGATCCTCTATGCCGATCCGCCATGGGAGCAGGGTCGCCTCCCTCGCGGAGGCGTGGATCGAAACGATCCCCCTCTATTCCGACGCGCTGCGGATCGCGCGTCGCCTCCCTCGCGGAGGCGTGGATCGAAACACCAACATTGCTCCTGCGACGGCGGGCAAGAACTTGTCGCCTCCCTCGCGGAGGCGTGGATCGAAACATGCAGGCCGTGTAGAGGCTCTGGTTGATCACCGTGTCGCCTCCCTCGCGGAGGCGTGGATCGAAACGCAAAGGTCATGGAGAAGCAGGCCGATAACCTTGGTCGCCTCCCTCGCGGAGGCGTGGATCGAAACCGTCGCGGAAGACGAGATGCGCCTTCCGTTGCATGTCGCCTCCCTCTCGGAGGCGTGGATCGAAACACGGA
>UEGQ01000034.1 GCA_900466005.1 Hyphomicrobiales bacterium | reverse complement strand
GTATCCATCCGAGCAGTGCCGCAGGATTTTGGGTGCCGCGCGTGGTAACGTCGGTTCATGGAGATCGATGAGGACAAGATCGACGATGCCGTTTTGGCGCTGCTATGGCTGACGCTGCATAACGAGCGTTGGGCCTGGAAGGGTTTCGACTGGGCAACGACGGATCGGCTTCACAAGAAGGGCTTGATCGGCGATCCAGTCAACAAGTCGAAGTCATTGATCCTGACCGATGAAGGCTTGGCGCGTTCGGAAGCGTTGTTCCGGGAGCTGTTTACGCGGCCGCCGCAATAACCGTCTCTTTGTGGGCCTTCCATTGCCAGGGCAGCAGTTCGTGCAGGCGGGAGACGGGAAGATCAGCGATGCGGGCGAACACATCGGCGAGCCACGCCTTTGGGTCGACGTCGTTGAGACGGCAAGTCGTGATGACGGAGAGCATGATGGCAGCACGATCGGCCCCACGCTGGGAGCCGGCGAAGGTCCAGTTTCGACGCCCGAGTGCAATTCCTCTCAGAGCGCGTTCGGCCGCATTGTTCGTGAGACAAATCCGGCCATCTTCGAGAAACCGGGCAAAACCATCCCATCGCTTCAGCATGTAATCGATCGGCTCGATCACCTCGGACGATTTGCTGAGCGTGGCGCGCTCCCGTTTCAGCCACTCGTGCATGTCATCGAACAGCGGCTTGCTCTTTTCCTGCCGCGCGGCCAGTCGTTCTTCGGCGCTCAATCCATTGATCTCGCGTTCGATCTCGAACAGCGCATCGTACCGTTGGACGGCCTCCAGGGCGATCGGCGAGATCGGCTTGCCTTTGCGTTTGTGGTCGCGGGCACATTTCTGGATGTCGGCCAGTTCAAAGAATTTGCGCCGCGCGTGCGCATGGCAAAAAGCGAAGGTGATCGGCACGGCTTTCTTTTCGGCGACACTGAGCGGCTCGAAGCCATTGTAGCAATCACTCTGCAGAATGCCGCCATACCCGGCCAGGTGCTTCTGCGGATGCTCGCCCCGGCGGTCGCTCGACGCATAGTATATGGCCGCCGGCGCTGCCGCTCCGCCGTAGGACCGGTCATCACGCACGTAGGTCCATATTCGCCCGGTCGTGCATTTGTCTTTGGCCTGGATGGGAATGGTGGTGTCGTCGCCAAAAAGCCGCTCGGCCTCGAAGACATGCGTTTCGATCAGATCAAAGATCGGCAGCAGCGCGGCCGTTCCATACCCGACCTGGTCGGCCAACGTCGAGGTCGAAAGCTCGATGCCCTCGCATTTGAACCGGGTGCTCTGGCGGTTGAGCGGGCTATGCATGCCGAACTTGTCAAAGAGGATCGTCGCCAGCAGATGAGGACCGATGAAGCCGCGCGGCGTGGCGTGGAAGGGTGCCGGCGCCTGGCTGATCTTCTCGCAGTCCCGGCAGCTAAATTTCTCCCGTACGGTTTCGATCACGATAAACCGGCGCGGGATCTCCTCCAGCGTTTCGGTCATATCCTCGCCCAGCTTGGAAAGCCGGGATCCGCCACAGCATGCACAGGTGCTGGGAGGATCGATGACCACACGCTTGCGTTCTACATCCTCCGGCCACGGCTTTCGCACCGGCCGCTTGCGTGTGAACGAACGGACGCTCGCGGTCTTGGCGGCAGCAGCCTGCGCTGCAACCTCGTCCTCTGTCGCGGCCATCACGAGCTCTTCGAGCTGCAATTCCATCTGGTCAAGCAATCGCGCGGTGCGCTCGGAACGCTTTCCGCGAAGCTCCCGCCTCAGCTTTTCGATCGCCAGCTCCAGTTTGGCGATCAACGCCTCGCTGTCGGACAGCATCGCCTGGGCATTGGCGGCTTGCGCCACCGCAATGTCCCGCTCGGCGACGACAGTATCGCGCTCGGCAACAACGACATCATGTTCAGCCTGCAACATCTCACGCTCGGAAAGCAGCGCCAGATAGGCGCTCGCAAGGTCCGCAGGAAGATCCACAGGCTTCGAAGTCATGAAGCTATTCGATCAGATTCACTCAATATTTTCAATGTAATAATGCTATCCGACCCGTGTCGGACGCCAGGTTTCCTGCGGATTGCGCCAGTCGATCCCGGACAACAAATAGGACAATTGCGCCGGTGAGATCGCTACCGCGCCGCCTTCCACATTCGGCCAGATAAACCGGCCCTTCTCCAACCGCCGGGTAAAAAGGCAGGCACCCAGACCATCATGCCAGATGATCTTCAAAATATCCGATCTGCGCCCCCTGAAGACGAAGAGATGCCCTGACAACGGATCGTGCTTCAGAACCTCCTGCACCCGAAGCGCCAGCGACGGAAAGCCACAGCGCATGTCCGTGAACCCCGTCGAAAGCCAGACCTTGACGCCTGTTCCCATTGGAAACGGATTCACCGCAGCGCCTCCAGTCCGCGCAGGATCCGAAGCAGCGCCTCAACGTCGACATCGCGGTCCACGATCACGCGACGACCGTTCGCGCTGACAACCTCCATCCGGCCGACGGTCGGCAATGACCCTGCTGCTGGCTCTACCTCTGGGACAAGCAGCGCCGGGACAAAGCCGCTCACAGGCGACGCAACATCCAGTTGCCATGCTCGTGCGAGCCGGCGCCATTCATATAACTGCGAGCGCGATATTCCATGTCGCCGCGCCGTCGTCGCACACAAGCCAGGTTCCGAATAGCTCTCGGCGACAATCTGCAGCTTCATCTCTTTGCTGAAGCGACGCCGTCGCCCGCTATCGACAATCTCAAGTCGTTCCATTCCGCACTGTCCGTATTGACGTCAATAAGGACAGTCAGTGCCAGATCCGACAGTTCCTACAAGGCGGCCCACCTCGGATGCGTAC
>UEGQ01000035.1 GCA_900466005.1 Hyphomicrobiales bacterium | reverse complement strand
CGGGGTGGGGTGATCCGTGACGTCGTCACCCCCACCCGCGCGTTCCGCGCGACCTCCCCCCTCAAGGGGGAGGTGGGAGGGCCTCGTCGCGGGTCTTCTCTCTGCCCCGCCGACGTTCGACGCTGCAATCGATTCACCGGATCGATTGCCCCTCATCCGCCTGCCGGCACCTTCTCCCCGCTCGCGGGAAGAAGGGACAAGCGGCACCGCGCTGGTCGTCCCCTCTCCCCGTTCCTACGGGGGTCCGAAGGACGGGCAGAGACACGCGGCTCTGCCCCGGCAGGTCTGGGTGAGGGGCAATCGTGAGGGGCGCACCCCTCCCAACCTCCGTCATGCCGGATCAGGTCCGGGATGGCAGTGGCGACGGACGGTTCGCCCGATCTCCCCCCTTGAGGGGGAGATGTCACGAAGTGACAGAGGGGGGCCCCCCACCTCCGGCGCTCGGCGTGATACCCCCCTCTGCCCTACCGGGCATCTCCCCCTCAAGGGGGGAGATCGGTTCCTCCGCCAATCTCACTCGATCCGCACCCGCACCATGTCGCCGCGGACATGGATCGCCGGCTTCGCCCCCGGCGTGTTCGGCAGCGTGCTGTCGACATAGGAAGCCGTCGCCTCCACGAGGTAGCTGACGGGGGTCGGCACGAGGAAGCGCAGGCCGGCGTCGAGCATGTTGCCGGCGAGCGCGACGGTCTCGTTCTCTCTCACCTTGTCGAAGACGACGCGCGCCCGGAGCGCCGCGCCCGAAAGCGAGAGCTGCGCGGCATGGCCCCGGAGGTTGATGTCGCCGGCATCGCTGCGGATGTCGACGGTCGAGAAGTCTCCCTGAAGATCGGTCTGCGCGGCCTGCTGGTCGATGGCGACGGCGGCTTCGGGTTTCAGCCGGGCGGTGAGCGTCATCGTGCACTCGGACCAGCGGTAGAAATGCCTGCCGCCGAGATCGACGACGAGGGTGTCGCCGTCGATGTGCATGTCGCCCTCCGGGCAGGAGACGGGAAACCAGCCGGAGCGCCAGAGCGCGCCGAAGCCGCGGCGTTCGCCTTCGAGCCTTGCTTCATGCGGTCCATCGGCGGCGGCGGAGATGAAGAGCCGGCCCGCTTCGCCCTCAACGCGGATCTTCGAGACGGCGGAAAGGTCGAGCGGTCCGGCGGCGGTGGTGCGCGTGGTGACGAAGGCGGCCGCACCGTCGAGGGCTGCGGCGGCGAGCACGACGCCGAGGAGGGAGAGGAGGACGGTCCTGGTTTTCATGGGAGAGGCTCCGGTTCGCGTTACGAATGGCCCCATCCGCCACGGCGCGTCGCTTTGTTGCGACCTTGATCGCGTTTTGGGTCGACCGAAAACGCGGTTGCGGTCATGATGGCCGCCTCGTCCCGCCGGTTGTCGCTTCATGCTCCTCGTTCCGCTTTCCTTTCTCGTCTCGCTCCTCCTCTTCGTCTTTCTCGTCCGGCTCCTGCGCCAGGGGCGCGAGGCACTCGGCCGCAACCGCCTGTTCGTGGTGCTGATCGGCCTCTATGTCGTCCAGACGGCGCTCGTCGGCATCCGCTGGGGCTACGGCGTGATCGCCGTGCTGCCGGCGCTGCCGCTCCTTGCGAGCCTCATTCCGCCGCTCTCGTTCCTCGCCTTCCGGGAGCTCGCGACGGAGGAGGGCGCCATCTCCCGCCGCGACTGGCCGCATCTCATTCCGCCGCTTTGCGTGGCGGCGATGCTCGCCACATTTCGCGATCCGGTCGATCTCGTGCTGATTGCCGAATTCGCGGGCTATGGGCTGGCGCTGCTCTGGCTCGCCCGCCTCGGGCCGGACGGCCTCGTCGCCTCCAGGCTCGACGGGACGCTGCGTTCCTACCGCTCGCTGCAACTGACGGCGCTGGCACTGCTCGGCTCGGCGGCGACAGATACCGCCGTCAGCCTCGACCTCCTGCTCTCCGGCGGCCGCCATGCCCCGGCCGTGGTCTCCGCCGCGACGACGCTGATCCTGCTCCTGCTCGGGATCGCCGCCGTCACCGCCGGCGCGGAGGAGGCCGACCACGCGCCGGAGACGGCGTCCGAACCGCAAGTGGCACCACCGCTCGCGACCAGCGCCGACGCCGAGGTCGCCGCCGCCCTCGACCGGCTGATGGACGGCCAGCGGCTCTTTGCCGATGCCGGGCTCAATCTCGGCCGCATCGCCCGGCGGCTCGGCCTGCCGGCACGGGCCGTCTCCAACGCCGTCAACCGCGTCCACGGCATGAGCGTCTCGCAATATGTCAACAATTTCCGCGTCGCCGAGGCCTGCCGGCTGCTTGGCGCCACCGACATGCCGGTGACCCGCATCGTCTTCGAGGCGGGCTTCATGACCAAGTCCAACTTCAACCGCGAATTCCTGCGCGTGACCGGCATGAATCCGACCGCCTGGCGCGCGGCGGCGCTGCGGGAAGTGTGCTCGATCTCCCCCCCTTTGAGGGGGAGATGACCGGCAGGGCAGAGGGGGGTATCTCCCGAGCCTATCCATCACCCCCCTCTGTCACCTCGTGACATCTCCCCCTCGAGGGGGAGATCGGGTATCTCCCTCCGCCTCAGATGCCCTCGACCGTGGTCTTCAGCATGTCGCGGACCTGGCCCGCGACCGATTTCAGCGAGGGGTTCGGGATCGCCTCCATCGAGGCCACGGGGTCGATGGCGCTCACCATCACCGAGGCAGGGCCGGTGCGGCGCACGATGACGTTGCAGGGAAGCATGGCGCCGACCTTGGGTTCGAGGCCGATCGCCTGGTGCGCCATGGTCGGGTTGCAGGCGCCGAGGATCAGGTAGTCGTCGACGTCCTTGTCGAGCTTCTTCTTCAGGGTCGCCTTGACGTCGATTTCGGTCAGAACGCCGAAACCCTGCGCCGAAAGCGCCGCGCGCGTCTTCTCCACCACGGTTGCGAAATCCTCGCCTTCGAACGTCCGGTCGATCGTATAGGCCATGTCTGCCTCCTTTGCGGTCGTTGGAGGGTGATTGAACACGTGGAACGGGGCCGCTTTGCGGCAGATTGGCCCTAATCCGCAGCCGGTGCGCAGGCCGCCCGCTCCATGGCGGCGGCAAGCGACGGCAGGATGCGCGGATCGTCCGACTGCGCCACGTTGAAGCGCAGGTATTCCCCGGCGGTCTGCGAGACGCTGAAGGCGTTGCCGGGCGCGAGGATGACGCCCTCTTCGAGGCAGGTGCGGGCAATGGCGGCGGCATCGAGCCCCTCCGGCAGCCGGCACCAGAGGAACATGCCGGCTTTCGGCGTGATCCACGGTTCGAGCCCGGCGGCCTTGAGCCGCTGACCGACCCGCTCGCGGGCGGCGGCGAGCCGCACCCGGAGCGCCTCGACATGCTTGCGGTAGCTGCCGTCGGTCAGGAGCGACAGCACGAGTTCGGAGGAAAGCCGGCCGCCACCGAAACTGGTCGCGATCTTGAGATCCGTAAGCGCCTCGATCCAGTCCGGCCGGGCGGCGATGAAGCCGCAACGCACCGAGGCGGAGAGCGTCTTCGAAAAGCTGCCGATCGCGATCACCCGGTCGAGCCCGTCGAAGGCGGCGAGCCGCGGCGAGGGCACCTCCTCGAAATCGGCGAAGATGTCGTCTTCGACGATCGTCAGCCCGGCCGCGTCGGCGAGCTTCAGCAGCCGGTGCGCGACGACCGGCGAGAGCGTCGCACCCGTCGGATTGTGGATCGCCGAATTGGTGATGTAGAGCCGCGGCCGGTGTTCGGCCAGCATCTCGCCGAAACGGGCGATGTCCGGCCCCTCCGGCGTATAGGGCACGCCGAGGATGCGCACCCGGTGGGCGCGGAGCAACGCGATGAAATTGAAATAGCAGGGATCGTCGACGAGCACGGTGTCGCCCGGCTCCAGTAGGAAACGGCAGACGAGGTCGATCGCCTGCGTGCCGGAACCGGTGAGCATGATCTGATCCGGCGGCGCCGTCACCCCCGCCTCGGCAAGCCGGCGCGCGAGAAGCTGGCGCAGCCCCGCAAGCCCGAGCGGCGTGCCGTAATCGGCAAGGGCGGCCTCCGGCCCGCGGGCCGCCGCCCGAAGCGCCTTGGCGAGTGCGGCCTGAGGCATCCATGACGGCGGCAGCCAGCCGCAGCCGGGCTTGGCAAACGTCTCGCCGCTTTCGAGCGACTGGCGCGACACCCAGAGCGGGTCGATCTCGCGGTCGAGCCGCGGCCCGATCTCGGCGAGCGAGAGCGGTGCGAGCGGCGCGGAGACGAAGAAGCCGGCGCCCGGCCGCGAACGGATCACCCCCTCCGCGGCCAGCCGCTCATAGGCCTCGACCACGGTCGAGACCGAGACCTGCTGGTTGCGCGCGAAGGCCCTGACCGAGGGAAGCTTCGCCCCCGGCGTCAGGCTGCGCGCCGCAATCCGCGCCTTCACCGCCGCCATCACCTGGCCGATGCGCGTGCCCGCCGTCTTTTCCGCCGTGCTGGAAACATCCATCCGTATTGCTCGCCATGCCATAACAGTTTCAGCAGATTGTACTGCACCGTCTCTGGTTCTTCCAGCCCGCACATCGGAAAAGACCGCCAGGACCAGCGGAAAGGAACGGTTTCGGATGCAGGCGACACGCAGCGGCTTGATGAATGGAATGGCGGGGGTGGCGATCTTCAGCGGCTCGCTGCCGGCGACGCGGCTTCCCGCGCGTCGCCGTATTGCTTAGTGGAGTGAATTTGACATTCGAATCCCGGTCGCGACACCCTCTGCGACTCAAACTTCAAATGTCGGATTCGGGTCACTAGAATTTGTAGCCAACCGTCAGCATGGCCGATGGTTGCACATCGTCCTGGACGATCGGGCTGTCTTTCGCATCGCCGGTCAGGAAGCCCACGCCCGCTTGCCCCCGGATGAGCCAGTGCTCGGTCGCCATATAGGTTATGGACGCCTCGATATCGAAGCGCTTGAGTCCGGCGCCGGCATCGTACTGTGCCAGTCCCGACCGGGCGGACTGGGCGGCCGTCACGCCAAAATAGCTTTCCATATAATTGTCGTCGGCGAAGGTGGCCGAGGCCCCCGCCGAAAGGATGAAGCGGTCATACCGCTGGGAGATATTCGCCCCGACTTGACCGAGCAGGCCGTCGCTCCCGCCAATCGTCTTGTCAAGCGATGCATAGAACTCCATCGGTCCCGTCTCATACGAGACTTTTGTCCCGATGACGGCGCCGGCATCGATATCTCCGAGCCCCCGCAGGTGATCGGAGTCGTCCTCCTTGCGTCCCGGTTCGTAGCCTCCCTTCACCGAAACCTGGAAACCGTTGGTCTCCAGCACATTGATGCTCAGGCCGCCCGGGCCGATCATAACGCGACCGAGGGTTGCGGAGACCATGGGAACGGGCGAGAACTCAAATTCGTCCGATCCTTCGAAGGTCGGTGCATACATGGCTCCGGCGCCGACGACGACGTTCCAGTCGGAAAGCTTCTGACGTACGTCGCCGAAGCGTCCCTGGTCGAAGTTCTGCGACGGCGCAATGGGCGGTGCATCGCTCTCGTAAAGATCGGCAGCGTATGCCGGAAACAGGGGGCATGTCGCCGCTGCGAGCCCCGTGGCTATGGCGACACGCCGGGGATTGCGGAGAAAGGACGTGATCAATGACATTCGAATTGGGCTCCTGATGTCCGATTAGAGAGTTTTCAGCGCACAGGACATTGAAGCCCGACGCCGTCGTCGCTCTCGCCATCGCACTATTCGACACGTCAGCGTTGACTTGGATTTTGAAATATTAAGAGATATTGCTGTGGCCGAAGCCGGATCGCGGGCCAAGCCGGATGGTCGGAAGGCCGACAGGGTATTGCTCCGGACAGCATCAGCTTAACACATCAAAACATCTCTACCCGTGACTTTGGGTGCGTTTTGGCGTCAATGGTGATGACGCCCCGAAGCATCTTTACGATCACATCCTGCAAAGCGAACACATGCCGACCCAATATCTCGTCTCGTCGGAAAGGGTCCCTCGCGTCCTCCTTGTCGAGGACGACCACGAAATCGCGACGATGGTCGTCGAGACATTGACGGAAAATGGCATGCAGGCCGTGGCGGTCGATTCCGCGATCGGCATGGACGCCATCCTGCGCGAACAGTCCTTCGATCTGGTTGTGCTCGATGCCATGCTGCCCGGAGAAGACGGCTTCGGCATCTGCCGGCGGTTGCGGGCATCGTCGACCATTCCCATCGTAATGCTGACGGCGCTCGGCGATGACATCAGCCGCATCGTCGGCATCGAGCTCGGCGCCGACGACTACATCACGAAGCCCTTTCATCCGAGAGAATTGATGGCCCGGCTCAAAGGGCTGCTGCGACGGGCATCCTATGGTGCGGAACGGGCGCCGCGACGGACTGTCATGCAGTTCGCCAAGTGGCAGATCGACCCCATCCTGCGGCAGCTTGTCTCCCCGGAAGGCGTGCTCGTTTCGATGACGACGGCGGAATTCGATATTCTCCTCGCATTCTGCCAAAATCCGGGTCGGGTGATGACGCGCGAGCAGATCCTGCGCCTGACCCATGCCGGCCTCGCAGGTCCGGTCGAGCGCAGTATCGACGTCCATGTCAGCCGCGTACGGCAGAAGATAGAGCCCAATGTTCGCGAGCCGACCTTCATCAAGACTGTCCGGTTGGGCGGGTATGTGTTCACCCCGAAGGTCGAGGCCTGCTGATGTTCATGTTCTTTCGATCCGGGTCGCTCCGCCGGCAGATCACGGCCCTCGCCATCGGCCCCATCATCGGGCTCGTCATTCTGGGCGCCATTTCTGAATACCTGTTGCCGGTGGACATGGAGAGCGTTTCCTATGTACGCGCGACCGCCCTGAAGATCGAGACGGTCGTCGATCAGGTCAAGGCATCGACATCGGCGGAGCAAAAGGCCGCGATCCTGAACGTCACTTCCAGGACGGGGCTCCAGGTCGAGGAGGTCTCGGCGGCAGAGCTTTTCCAACAGACCGACGTCAGCGTCTCGTTCAATGATATCCGCCGCCTCGTCCGGAACAGCATGCCGGCCACGTTCGCAACAGCCTTCCGAACGGAGACCTCCACCGGGAAACTTCACAACGTCCTTCTCGTCGGCATAAATAATGACAGCGCCCTGGCGTTCCTTCCCGCGTCACCTCCTCCCGCCGGCTGGATCGGCGACCAGGAGGTCGGGATCGTCGTGCATCTGACGGCCTATGTCCTGCCGATGGTTCTTCTTTCGCTCTATGCGGCACGGGTTATTGCGGCGCCTCTCCTTGAATTCGCGAACGCCGCAGAGACCCTGAAACCGGATGAAGGGCCGGACAGGCCCTTCAACGAAAGCGGCGCCGCTGAGATCCGGACTCTGGCCAGATCGCTGAACGATATGCGCAGCCGCGTACGAGGCATGATCGATGACCGAACACGCATGTTGCGGGCGATCAGCCACGACCTCCGCACACCACTGACCCGATTGCGTCTGCGTGCGGAGCGCTCGACGCAGCCGGAGTTGAAAACAGCGCTGTTGAAGGATATCTCCGCTCTCGGCGACATGATCGACGATACGCTGACCTATCTCAGCAAGGAAATGGCGACCGAGAAGCCGGTCAATGCCGACCTGCCCAGCCTGTTGGCGACCGTATGTTCCGATTTCTCCGACATGGGCTACAATGTGAAATATGTCGGGCCGGAACGTTTTGCCTATCGCTGCAAGCCCCGCTCGCTGGCGCGCGCCATCACCAACCTCGTCGAGAACAGTACCAGATTTGCCCAGCAGATCTCGGTCGAGCTGTCGGTCTCCGAAAATGGGACCGTGCGGATACGCGTGGTCGACGACGGCCCCGGCCTGCCCGTCAGTCTGCGCATCCGGGTGCTCGAACCCTTTTTCAAGGTCGATACCGCACGAACATCGTCTGATCGCAGTGGATTCGGTCTCGGGCTCTCGATCGTCAACGATATTGTCCGGGCACATGGCGGCACGATCGAGCTCCTGAACCGCGAACCCCATGGCCTCGAGGCAAAGATGGATCTGCCCGCCGAGGGCTATGTGGCAGGTGCTCTCGAGCCGGACGGACGAAGGGCCGCCGGCTGAACGAGCCGATCCGCGCTTTCACCGCCGCCATCACCTGGCCGATGCGCGTGCCCGCCGTCTTCTCCGCCGTGCTGGAAACATCCATCCGTATTGTTCGCCATGCCGTAACAGTTTCAGCAGATTGTACTGCACCGTCTCTGGTTCTTCCAGCCCGCACATCGGAAAAGACCGTCAGGACCAGCGGAAAGGAACGGTTTCGGATGCAGGCGACACGCAGCGGCTTGATGAATGGAATGGCGGGGGTGGCGATCTTCAGCGGCTCGCTGCCGGCGACGCGGCTTGCCGTCACCGGCTTCGATCCGGTCTTCCTGACGGTGGCCCGCGCGGCGATCGCCGGCGGGCTGGCGCTCGCCCTTCTCCTCGTGCTCCGCCAGAAGCGGCCGGCGGCCGGCGATCTCCTGCCGCTCGTCGTGGTGGCGCTCGGCGTGGTCGTCGGCTTCCCGCTGCTGACGGCCTATGCGCTGGAGACCGTCACCTCGGCCCGCTCGGTGGTCTTCGTCGGCCTCCTGCCGCTTGCGACCGCGATCTTCGGCGTGCTGCGGGGCGGCGAGCGGCCACGGCCGCTCTTCTGGCTGTTTTCCGGCCTCGGCAGCCTGCTGATTGCCGGTTTTGCCGCGGGGCAGGGGCTCGGCGCCACCTCGACCGGCGATCTCCTGATGCTGGCGGCGATCCTCGTCTGCGGCCTCGGCTATGCGGAAGGGGCGGCGCTCTCGCGCCGGCTCGGCGGCTGGCAGGTCATCTCCTGGGCGCTCGTCCTGTCACTGCCGGTGATGGCGGCGGTTCTCGTGCTGCGGCTGCCGCAGAGCTTCGCCGGCGTCAGCCCGGCCGCCTGGGGCGGGCTCGCCTATGTGTCGCTGTTCAGCATGCTGATCGGTTTCGTCTTCTGGTATCGCGGGCTCGCGCAGGGCGGCATCGCCGCCGTCGGCCAGCTGCAGCTTTTGCAGCCCTTTCTCGGCCTGACGCTTGCCGGCCTCCTGCTCGGCGAGGAGGTGAGCCCGCTGATGCTCGCCGTCACCACCGGCGTGGTCGGCTGCGTCGCGGCGGCGCGGAAGTTCGCCCGCTGAGGCGGCCTCAGCGGATCACCGGCTCGCCGTGATAGCGCCGGCGCGAGGGTTTCGAGACGCCGTAGCCCACTTCCATCATCAGCCGCGGGCGTGATCGCGGCGGCGTTCCCATGTGGAAGCCGAAGGGATCCTCCACGAAGCCGGTGCCGGCCGGGCCGGTCAGCGTCATCACCGCGTCGCGGCCGTAATAGGCGAGCACCTCGTCCGCAGGATGCCCGACCACGGGGGTCAGCTGGTGCTTCAGCCGGCGGCGGCGATGGCTCTCGCGGATATAGACATGCGGGCCGGCATCGACGCCGACATCGTTGATGTAGAAGAAGAACTTCAGCATCCGCCAGTCGTCGAGATCGAAATGGTACTTGAACGACAGCCGGTTCAGGTCCGCTTCGCTTGCGCCCGCCGCCGGGAAGCTCCACCAGGTGCGGAGCGTCACCTGCTGCGCTTGCCCGCCGAGATAGTGCTGCGCCACCGCCTTCAGGAGCGGGTCCCGCTGCACGGCGAGCGCGGCGTCACAGGAGAGCACCCGCTCGAAATGATGGCCGCTGAGGATCGGCCGGCCGAAGCGCGCCTCGGCCTCGCGGTGCTCGTCGGCGAGGAATTCGAGCCGCCGCTCGAAATTGCCGAAGCAGGGCGTCTCGCGGGCGAAACGGCCGATCTCCTCATGGATTTCCGTCGGCAGCCTGAGGCCGGTGAAGATGCCGTCGCGGCGGATCCTTGCGGCGATCGTTTCTGCCGGCAGGTCACCGAACATCGAGCTTTCCGCCCCGCTCTCAGGCGGTGCCGGCCGCGCCGTCAACCAGTGCGCCTTGCGCGCCGGCATGGTGCGGGCGAGCACGAACATGGCGAGCCAGGCGGGGTTCTCCTTGAGGTCGGCGAGGTAGGTCGGAATGCGCGCCGCGATGCGGCTCGCAAGGCCGCCGTTGCGGGCGCCCCATTCGAGGTCCTGGGAGTTGGAGTGTTCGGCGTCGAGCATCCGCGGTCCTCCTGCAAAACGCAATGGCGGGCAAGATGACAGGCCGGCCCTCCCGTGCCGCTGCGTGCACAAGCTCATCCGGCAATGTAGCGGAAATGTGGCGCAATCCCGCGCGGCCGGGCGCCGGTGCCGGCGGAGCAGAAACCCGTGAATAGTCGCGGGTGCAATTTTAGCGTTTTTCGTTTCTATAATGCAACCTTGTGTGAGGGTATCTTCTTGGCGTTCTGGTCGAGGCACAGGGGGTGGCGACCGGATGGATTATTCCGATGACAATCTGCGCGCGCGCCTGCCGAAGGAGGATCCCCGGCGGAGCTCGTTCCCGCCGACGTCGACCCGCGAGATCGTCGCCTGGATCGAGCGCGGCGCGCTTTCCCCGGACGGTCGCAAGCGCCTGCAATTCGCTCGGCCTTTATCGCACGCGGCTCCATCCCGTGCTGTTCTTCCTCGACAGGCCCTGCGTGCCCGGCGATTCCGGCGCGCTGGTGCGGCTGACGAGCGGGGAGGCGGCCGGCCTCTACACCGGCGCGCAGCCCTTACCCGCGACCGGCGGCAATTCCGGCCGTGTCCTCAACTTCGCCCGGGCGATGTTCGCCCTCGATACCACTGCCTATCCTTGAAACCCGACCCGGAGGAAAATCCGATGCCGAAAGAAAAGCCCTTCGAAATCTCCATCTTCGTGCCCGAAAAGGGGGCGGCGTTCACCCCGTTGCTCTCCCGCGAGGAGGCGGTGGAGCATGCGCTGACCAAGGGGTTTGCCACCGCCCTCGGCGGCATCGCCAGGGTCGGCGCCGACAAGGTGAAGGAGCAGTGGCGCGGCACCGTCGACACGCTGGTCGGCCTCGGCGCGACCGTCTCCGAGCGGGCCGAAGGCTGGCACGTCGAGGAGATCGAGGTCGGCTTCACGCTGAGTGCCTCCGGCGAACTGCTCTTCATCGCCGAAGCCGGCGCCGAGGCGAGCATCACCTTCAAGCTGAAACCGAAGCAGGCGGGAGCATAGGGGGGTGGGGAGGGCGAACGCCGCCTCTTTCTCTCAACCCTCCGGCTCGAACACCATCGCGTGGCCGTTGATGCAGTAGCGCAGGCCCGTCGGCTTCGGGCCGTCGGGGAAGACGTGGCCGAGATGGCCGCCGCACGTGCCGCAGCGGATTTCGGTGCGCACCATGCCGTGCGAGGTGTCGCGGTGTTCGGTCAGCGCGCCGGGCCGCACCGGTGCGAAATAGCTCGGCCAGCCGCAGCCGGCGTCGAACTTGGTATCGGAGCGGAAGAGCGGCGTGTCGCAGGCCGCGCAGCGGTAGAGCCCGTGCTGGAAGGTGTTCCAGTAGGGGCCGGTGAAGGGCCGTTCGGTGCCGTGCTCGCGCAGGATATGGTACTGCTCGGCGGTCAGCTGCCCGCGCCACTCCTCGTCGGTCTTTTCGATCCGGGTCGTCGTCACGTCGTTGGTCATCGTTCGTCTCCCTGTTCCTCTTGCCAAAGATAGGGCGCCGGAGCGGCTGCGACAATTGCGCTCGCACCTGCTCCCTCCGCGCCGGCGCGCTTTGCGCCTATAAGGAGACGTGCGGACTCACCCGCAACCGGGCAGACGGGCCGGAGACGCCGGGTGGCAGGCTCTCTTCGGCTCCGGCTGCCGGTCTCTCCCGCAAAGAGGAAAGCGTGCCATGCGGAATATCAAACGTGCCTTGTGGGGAATACTGGTCCTGTTGAGCCTGATCTGGCTCGCCGCCGAGCCGGACGTGTTCCAGTCGGAAGACCTCTTTGCGCTACGCGCCGCGATGATCCAGTACAGCGGCGTGCTCGCCATCGGCGCGATGAGCATCGCGCTCGTCCTGGCGCTGAGGCCCGGCTGGCCGGAGACCTGGCTCGGCGGGCTCGACAAGATGTACCGCCTGCACAAGTGGCTCGGCATTTCCGCCCTCGTGTTCGCGCTTGTCCACTGGCTCTGGTACGAGGGTGCGGGGTGGGCGACCGAACTCGGCCTCGTCGCGCAGCCCGAGCGGCCCGCGCTGCCGCCGATCGAAAATCCCGTACAGCAGTTCCTCGCCGGCTTGCACGATCCCGCCCAGGGGGTCGGCAAATTGGCCTTCATCATCTCCGTCCTGCTGATCGTGCTGGCGCTTGTCCCGCGCTTCTCCTACCGATGGTTCTTCAAGACCCACCGGCTGCTCGCCGTCACCTTTCTCGTGCTCGCCTTCCACACCGTGGTGCTCGCCGAGTTCGGCTACTGGACGCAGCCGCTCGGCATCGTGCTCGCCGTGCTCCTCGTGTCCGGCACGGTCGCCGCCGTCATCGTCCTCCTGCAGCGGGTGGGCATCAGCCGGCAGGCGACGGGGAACATCACCGCGCTCACGAAGTATCCCGTCGTCAAGGCGCTCGAGATCGGGATGACGATGGAGCCCGGCTGGCGCGGCCACCAGCCCGGCCAGTTCGCCTTCGTCACCTCCGACAAGGGCGAGGGCGCGCATCCCTTCACCATCGCGTCCGCCTGGAATGCCGCCGACCGCAACATCACCTTCGTCACCAAGGCGCTCGGGGATTACACGAACCGTCTCCCGGATACGCTCGCCGTCGGCCAGGAAGTGCGTGTCGAGGGGCCGTATGGCCGCTTCACCTTCGACGACGATTGTTCCCGCCAGATCTGGATCGGCGGCGGCATCGGCGTCACGCCCTTCATCGCCCGGATGAAATATCTCGCGGCGCAGCCCGATCGCGGCACCGGCCAGGCGATCGATCTCTTCCACTCTTCGGCCGACCTCGATGAGGACGCGTTTGCGCGTCTGACGGCCGATGCCGCGGCCGCCGGTGTCCGCCTGCATATCTTCATCGACGCCCGTGACGGCCTGCTGACCGGCGAGCGCATCCGCGCCGCGGTGCCGGAGTGGCGGGAGGCGAGCATCTGGTTCTGCGGTCCCGCCGGCTTTGCGGATACGCTGAAACGCGATTTCTCGGCCCAGGGCTTCGACGTGAAGACGCGCTTCCATCAGGAGCTCTTCTCCATGCGGTGAGTGAGGGTGGACACGCTGCCCGCTCAGACCGTGCCGCGCTTTCGTGTGCGGCCCCGCGGCCGGGCGGGCTCCGCCTGCCGCAGTCGCGCGATCGTCTGCTCGGCGAAGGCCGCGGGATCGGCCCGCATCGCCGCCACCAGTTCCGCCGGGGCATCGGTCTGCGTATGCCGCGCCGACCAGAGCACGATCGAGACGATGACGGGGGCGAGATCGGCGCCCTTCGCCGTCAGCCGGTAGACGAAGCGGCGCCCGTCGCGGCGATCGCGGTGCTTCTCGATGATGCCGTGGCTTTCGAGCCGTGCGAGCCGGTCGGAGAGAACGTTGGTGGCAATGCCCTCGCCGGCGGCCAGAAAGGCCTTGTAGCTGTCCGCGCCGCGGAACATCAGGTCGCGCACGATCAGCAGGGACCAGGCGTCGCCGAAGAGGTCGAGCGCCAGGCTGACGGGGCAGAGCGAGCGCGGGTCATTCTTCCCGGACGGGGTGGAGGTGTCTTCCATGGCCGCAACATGAGATTATAACTTGCAAATTGCAAGTGAATATGGTGCTGTCACGTCTGCCCTTCAACTGGAGACGTCCGCCAATGAACAAGGCATTCTGGCTCGGCTTCGCAGCCTATCTCCTGCCGACCTTCCCGCTCGGCTACGTCTGGCACCTGAGGACCTTCGCCTCCCTTTACGAACGGCTGGAGATGTACCGGCAGGACGTCATCATTCCCTTCGGCCTTGCCGCGATGGTCATCCAGGGGCTGCTGTTCTCCTGGCTCTATCCGAAGTTGTTCTCCACGGCGCGCCAGGATTATCTCGCAAGCACACTCGGTTTTGCGGCCGTCTTCGGGATTCTCGCCTTTTCGTTCGCCGTGCTTCCGGTCGCCGCGAAGTACCGCATGACCTCCGTGCGCGATTTCATCGTTCTGGAGACGGCCTTCACGATTCTCCAGTTCGCGATCGTCGCGCCGCTGATGGCGCTCGCGCACCGGCAGGCCGGCTAGCCGCTTCATCCATCGCGCCCCACCGATTTCCGGGGGATAACGGAATTTTGACCGGCCGCATCAGGCGCCGCCCGCTTGCATTGGCGGGCGCATTTTCCAACACTGCCGCGCGAATGGCCCGGCGGCGCGTCGCCGGCCGCTAGCCTTTGCCCTTGAGACGGGGGCGTCTTTGCCCTAACAGGATGGGCACCTCCGGCGAGGGCTGAACGGTCCCGCCGCGCTGCGAGAAGAAGGAGAACAGATGCCCGTGGATGGAGCCGGCCTGACATTGCTCGCAATGCTTCTGCCCTTCGCCGGTGCGGCGCTCGCGCCCGTTCTCACCGCCCGTCTCGGCCATAACGCCGCCTGGTTCCTCGCGCTGGTCCCGGCCTTCGCCTTCGCCCATTTCGCCGGCTTCCTGCCGGAAGTCGCGGCAGGCGAGGTCGTCACCGGCGGCTATCCCTGGGTGCCGAGCCTCGGCCTTTCCTTCTCCTGGTTCCTCGACGGGCTCTCGCTCACCTTCGCGCTGCTGATCACCGGCATCGGCACGCTGATCGTGCTCTATTCCGGCGGCTACATGAAGGGCCACCCCCAGCAGGGGCGCTTCTTCTCCTTCATCCTGATGTTCATGGGCTCGATGCTCGGCGTCGTCGTCTCCGACAGTCTCCTGATGCTCTTCGTCTTCTGGGAGCTGACCTCGATCACCTCCTTCCTGCTGATCGGCTTCGACCATGCCCGCGAGGCCTCGCGCCGGGCGGCGCTGCAGGCGCTGGTGGTGACGGGCGGCGGCGGATTGCTGCTGCTCGCGGGCCTCATCTTCCTCTGGGACATGTCCGGCGTCACCCAGCTATCGCTGCTCGTCCACGGCGGCGACGTGCTGCGCGAAAGCCCGTTCTATGCGGCGGCACTTTTGCTCGTGCTCGGCGGCGCCTTCACCAAGTCGGCGCAGTTCCCCTTCCATTTCTGGCTGCCGAACGCCATGGAGGCGCCGACCCCGGTCTCGGCCTACCTGCATTCGGCGACCATGGTGAAGGCCGGCGTCTACCTGCTGATGCGGCTCAACCCGGTGATGGGGGCAACGCCCGCCTGGGAACTGCTGCTGCCGCTCTTCGGCGGCGTCACGCTGCTCGTCGGCGGGCTGCTCGCGGTCCGCCAGACGGACCTCAAGCTGATGCTCGCCTATACGACCGTCGCTTCCCTCGGCCTTCTCGTGATGCTGACCGGCTTCGGCTCGCCCTATGCCGTCGAGGCTGCGGTGCTCTATCTCGTCGCCCATTCGATGTTCAAGGGCGCGCTTTTCATGGTCGCCGGCCTGATCGACCACGAATCGGGTACCCGCGACGTAACGAAGCTCGGCGGCTTGAGGAAGGCGATGCCGGTCACCTTCGCCGCGGCCGTGCTTGCGGCGCTCTCGATGGCCGGCCTGCCGCCCTTCTTCGGCTTCCTTGCCAAGGAGGAGATCTATGCCGCACTCGCCGGCGGCGACCTGCGCACAATCCTCTTCACGGCGGTTGCCGTCGCCGGCAATGCGCTGATGTTCGCGATCGCCTTCGCGGTGGCGCTGAAGCCTTTCCTCGGACCCGAGATCGAGACGCCGAAACATGCCCATGAGGGCCCGGCGCTGCTCTGGCTCGGCCCGGCTGTGCTTGCGCTTTCCGGTCTTGCCGCCGCCGTGTTCTCCGGGCTTTCCCACCGCTACATCTCCTCGCCGATGGCGAGCGCCGTCGCCGGCGAGGCGGAGACGGTCACCATCGGCCTCATGCCGCATATCGGCGTGCCGCTTGCGCTCTCCGTGCTGACGATCGCGATCGGCGTCGGCCTCTACCTGTCGCTGTCGGCCGTCCGGGGCGGTATGGCACGCCTGCTCGAACTCCTCGGCCCGGGACCGGATCGCGGCTTCGACGCCTTCATCCGCGGCCTCGTCCGGATTTCCGTCCGGGTGACGCGGGTGATCCAGGACGGCCGCCTCGACGTCTATGTGACGACGACCTTCGTGCTGCTCGCGGTGGTACTGCTGGTGCCGCCCTTCGTCTATGGCGAGCTTCCGGCGATGCCGGCCTGGCCGCAGGATGTCGGCTTTCCCGAACTCACCTTCTTCGCCATCGCGGTCATCGGCCTCTTCGCTGTGCTGACCGCCGGCGACCGGCTGACGGCGATCGTCTCGCTCGGTATCCAGGGCTTTGCCGTCGCGGTGATCTTCCTGCTCTTCGGCGCGCCGGACCTCTCCTTCACCCAGTTCATGGTGGAGACGCTCTCGGTGGTCATCCTGGCGCTGGTGATGACGCGGCTCCGGCTCTCGCCCTCCGATCACCGGCCGCTCCGCCAGCTGCTGGTCGACGGCACCATCGCGATCGCCGGCGGCCTCGGCTTCGCGCTGCTTCTCCTGAAGACGACGCAGCTTCCCTTCAATGGCGCTCTCACCGATTTCTTCAACGCCTATTCCAAGGTCATCGCCCACGGCGCCAATGTCGTGAACGTAATCATCGTCGACTTCCGCGGCACTGATACGCTCGGCGAGATCTCGGTGGTGATGATCACCGGGCTCGCGATCCTGGCGCTCATCCGCATCCGCATCGCCCCCGTCGCGCCGGTCACGGCCGCCGTTGTTTCGCCCGTCGAGCCGGCGAAGACGCCGTCGAAGAAGCGCGCCGTGAAGGAGGGCAAGGCATGACGACTGTCCTTCACCCCCCTCTGTCACTTCGTGACATCTCCCCCTCCAGGGGGGAGATCGGACCTGCGTGCCTTATCCTTTACTCGAACTTCCATGGGCAGGAGAGCCCGGCCTCTCGCCGATCTCCCCCCTGGAGGGGGAGATGCCCGGCAGGGCAGAGGGGGGCGCTCTTGCGCGAGACCGGCCGCGAAGGGGGACGTCCATGAACACGCTGATCTTCCGCACTGTCGCGCCGTTCCTCACCGCGCTGATGATCCTCTTCTCGATCTTCGTGCTGCTGCGTGGCCACAACGAGCCGGGCGGCGGCTTCATCGGCGGGCTGATCGCGGCTTCCGCCTTCGCCATCTACGGTATCGCCTTCGGGGTGCAGGCGGTGCGCCGGGCGCTGTGGTTCCATCCGATGTCGATCGCCGGCGCCGGACTGATGCTCTCCTGCCTCTCGGGGCTCATCTCGGTGGCCTTCGGCGTGCCCTTCATGACGGGGCTCTGGATCTATCCGAGTTTCTTCGGGGTCGAGGTGCCGCTCGCCACCGTCATGTCCTTCGATGTCGGCGTCTATCTCGTCGTGGTGGGGGCGATCACCTCCATCGCGCTGGCGCTCGAGGAAAGGGAAAACGACTGATGGAAGCGCTGTTTTCCGGCCTCGTCGGCATCTTCTTCGCCGTCGCCCTCTATCTGATAATGTCGAAGCGCATCGTGCGCGTGCTGCTCGGCATCGCCATCCTCGGCAATGCGGTCAACCTCCTGCTCTTCACCACCGGCCGGCTCACCGCCGCGGTGCCGCCGATCATCCCGAAGGGCGCCGACACCCTCTCCGCCGGTGCCGCCAATCCGCTGCCGCAGGCGCTCATCCTGACGGCGATCGTGATTTCCTTCTCCTTCTTCTGCTTCCTGCTGGTGCTCACCTACCGGGCCTACCAGGACCTCGGGACGGACGACACCGACGAGATGCGGGTGGCCGAGCCGGAAGACCAGCCGCTGCCGCCGATGGGATATTGAGTGTGATGATGCTGCCGACGACGTTTGCCCCTCACCCTGATCCTCTCCCCGCCTGCGGGGAGAGGGGACGTGTGCCGCCTCACCCCCGTGTTCGCCGCGCCGGGCGCAGGGGGCGGCCGGGCGTCGGCCGCTTGTCCCTTCTCCCCGTCTTGACGGGGAGAAGGTGCCGGCAGGCGGATGAGGGGCAGCGCAGGCGGCCGCACGGGGGCAACCGCTGATGGCCGCGTCCTCCTCCGTCGAACTCGCCAAGGCCTGGGTTATGGCGCCCGCTACGGCGGACCAGTGGCTCGTCATTCTGCCGGTCGCGCTCTCGCTCGGTTTCGGTGCGGCGCTGATGATGATGCGCCACGCGATCCGGCTCCATGCGATCGTCGCCATCGTCGGGCTTACGATCCTCGTCGCCGTCGATCTTTTGTTGCTTGCAAGGGTGCTTTCCGCCGGCCCGGTGACGATGATGATGGGGCGCTGGCTGCCGCCCTTCGGCATCGCGTTCACCGTCGATGTCGCCGGCGCGCTCTTTGCGCTCACCGCCGCGGTGGTGGCGCTCGTCGGCGCCGTCTATGCGACCAAGGACATCAATGTCAGCGGCCGGCGCTACGGCTTCTATCCCTTCCTGATGGTGCTGATGGCCGGCGTTTCCGGCGCCTTCCTCACCGGCGACATCTTCAACCTCTATGTCTGGTTCGAGGTGCTGCTGATCTCGTCCTTCGGTCTCCTGATCCTCGGTTCCGAGCGCGAGCAGATCGACGGCGCGCTCAAATATTCGGTGCTGAACCTCGTCGGCACGACGCTCTTCCTGATCGCGGTCGGCTATCTCTATGCGATCTTCGGCACGCTCAACATGGCCGACATCGCCCGCAAGGCCATCGAGCACCGCGGCACCGCGCCGCTGATGACGCTCGGCGCGCTCTTCGTGCTCGCCTTCGGCATGAAGGCGGCGGCCTTCCCGGTCAATTTCTGGCTGCCCGCCTCCTACCACACGCCGCGCATCGTCGTTTCGGCGCTCTTCGCCGGCCTGCTCACCAAGGTCGGCGTCTACGCGCTGCTGCGCACCATGGTCATGCTCTTCCCCGTCGAGGCCGAGGCGCTCAGCCTGGTGATCGGCATCGCCGCCGCCGCGACGATGGTGCTCGGCGCCATGGGCGCGCTCGCCCAGGCCGACATCCGCCGCTTGCTCGGCTTCATCGTCATCGCCGGCATCGGCAACATGCTGGCCGGTGTCGCGATCGGCGGCAGCCCCGGCCTTTCGGCGGCGATCTTCTATGCGCTGCATTCGATCGTGCTGATGACGGCGCTCTACCTCCTGGCTGGCGAGGCCGCACGGATCGGCGGCAGCTTCTCGCTCGCCGGCCTGAGCGGTCTCTATGCGAAGGCACCGGGTTTCGCCGCGCTGTCGCTCGCGCTCTTCTTCGCCGCGAGCGGCCTGCCGCCGCTGTCCGGCTTCTGGCCGAAGGCGATGCTGGTCAAGTCGGCGATCGATATCGGCGCCTGGTGGCTCGCCGGGGCGATCCTGTTCTCGGGCTTCCTCATCACGATCGCCTTCGGGCGGGTCTTCCTGCTCGCCTACTGGCGCCCGGCGCCGGAGGCCGTGCCGGTGATCACCGAGACGATCGCGCTTGCACCGACGCCGGCCGGGATGTTCCGGCTTTCCGCGCTCGCGCCGATCCTTCTGCTTGCCGCGCTGGTCGTCTGGTTCGGCATCTTCCCGGAACAGCTGATCGGCTGGACCCGGATCGCCGCCGACGGGCTCTTGAACCCCGCCGCCTATCTGCAGTCCGTCTTCCCCGAAGGAGGCGCGCAATGATCCTCTATGCGATCAACCTCCTGATGGCGATCGTCTGGGCGGCGGTCACCGGCAGCGCGACACTCCTCAACCTGATCTTCGGCTTCGTGCTGTCGACGCTGACGCTCGGGCTCATCCGCGAGCAGGTCAACGGCACCGGCTATCTCACCCGCTCGCTCCGGGTCGCCTCGCTCGCCTGGCTCTTCTTCGTCGAGCTTGCCAAATCGGCCTGGAAGGTGGCGCTGATGGTCGTCTCGCCGAAGGTCGACATCAAGCCCGGCATCTTCGCCTATCCGCTGACGGTGACGCGCGATTTCGAGATCACGCTGCTTGCGAACCTCATCACGCTCACCCCGGGCACGCTTTCGGTCGACGTCTCGGAGGACCGCAAGACGCTCTACGTCCACGCCATCGACTGTTCCGACCCGGAGGCCGCCCGCCGCGACATTGCCGACGGCTTCGAACGCAAGATCAGGGAGGCTTTCGAATGACGGCGCCCGAAGCCATCATCCAGACCGCCTGCACCTTCGCGCTGATCGTGCTCGGCGTCGCCTTCATCCTCACCGTCTTCCGCGTGGTCGTCGGCCCGACGCTGCCCGACCGGGTGCTGGCGCTCGACATGCTGGTCGGCATCGTGCTCGGCTTCATCGCGGCGTTCGCGATCCGCACCGGCTACACGCTCTATATCGACATCGCGATTTCGCTCGGCCTCGTCGGCTTCCTGACGACGGTCGCCTTTGCCCGCTTCATCCTCGCCCGCGGGCTGGTGGGCGAGGCGGCGGCCGCAACCCCGAAAGGGGGCGCCAAGGCGGGCAAGAACAGGAAGAAGAAGACACCGGTGAAGGAAGCAAAGTCATGAGCGTGCTGTTTGCCCTCGTCACCGCGGCGCTGATCGTCGGCGGCTCGCTCTTCGCGCTGGTCGCGGCGATCGGCATCAACCGCCTGCCGGACCTCTATACCCGCATGCATGCCGCCTCCAAGGCGGGCACCGTCGGCTCCGGCCTGCTGCTGCTCGCCGTCGGCCTGCATGCCGGAGACATCGCGACGTTCGCCCGCGCGCTCGCCGCCTTCTTCTTCTTCATCCTGACGGCGCCGGTCTCCGCGCACCTGCTTGCCCGCGCCGCCCACAAGGTCGGCTATCCGCTGACACGGATGTCCGTCTGTGACGATTTGAAGAAAGATGGTTCCTGAGGCGTTTTCCGCCGCGGATTTGCGATTCCATTTGCACTGCGAAAGCACAAGCGTCGCAGTTCCTCTGCAATAGAGCGGAATTTCGACTGCGCCCAACCGGTAAAAATAGTAATTGGATATTCGGCCAAACAATGATAATCGCTGAAGTGGAGCACTGGTCTTGAGAACTGGCGTTCCGAGGTTGTGCCGGAAATCTTCCGCAAGTTATTTTTGCAGGAATACTGCAACAGGGGGATTTTCTAATGCAGCCTCAATGCTGGATCATCATTTCCAGACAGGCGGGACCGACGTTGCCACTCGAAATCTAGGGGTGGGTTTCATGTTGTTTCAACAGGGCGGTATCGGCGGTCATGTTCTGGTTTGCTGGGTGAGTGGCGGCCGGCCATCTGGGCGGCGCTTGGCAAGACATGTTGAACAGGAGAATGACAATGAGTGATTCCGCCCATGGCTCCGGCCATGACCTTTTCGTGGAATTGACGGCCGACATCGTCGCGGCCTACGTAAGCAATCACGTGGTTCCGGTCGGCGACCTGCCGAACCTGATCGCCGACGTGCATGCGGCGCTGAGCAACACGACCGCCCCGGCGCCTGTCGCCGCTGTCGTCGAAAAGCCGAAGCCGGCGGTCTCGGTGCGCAAGTCCGTGCAGGACGACCAGATCATCTGCCTGGAATGCGGCGGCGCCTTCAAGTCGCTGAAGCGGCACCTGATGACCCATCACAACCTTTCGCCGGAAGAGTACCGCGAGAAGTGGGACCTGCCGGTCGACTACCCGATGGTGGCCCCGGCCTATGCGGAAGCCCGCTCGCGCCTCGCCAAGGAAATGGGCCTCGGCCAGCGCCGCAAGCGCGGCCGCTAAGCCCCGCCGCGATCACAGGAAGACCTTTCCGGTCCCGAAGGGGTGGCCGGAGGTCTGATTTTTCGAGACCCGGTTCCCGCCGTGCGCGGGGCCGGGTTTTTTGTTGGGCGGTGTGGGGGAGGGGG
>UEGQ01000042.1 GCA_900466005.1 Hyphomicrobiales bacterium | reverse complement strand
GAAGGATGCGGAGATGGGGTGGGGCGGGAGGCGAGGGCGGCGGGGCTGCGGAAAGAGCGATGGGACCCGTATGGTTGCGCGTACGCCAAGCGCCTATGATGTGGGGGCGTGGGGCTAACGCGGCCTTCTGACTGGACCAAAGATTGGTCCTCGGAAACAGGTGGCTCGATCTACAGATCCGGAAGAAGGACGAAAACGGACAATTCGAGCCTGGGCTTGACATGCCGGGTTTTGCAGCAGGAAGCGATCATTCTGAGTTTGCCGAGTTGCTATCGAGAAAACGCCGCCCGCCACCTCAACATTACGCTGTTAATTTTTCGGCGAAGGCCACAAGCCGCGCCATCCGACCTGCCAAAAAAGCCTCATAATCGTCGTTGAACTCCTCCGCTTTGCAGAATGCTGACGCGAGTGTCTCGTCGATGTTATGCTCCGCTCCTCCCAAATCCTTCAGGTAAATGGAAGGTCGCTTTCTCCCAATGTTTCTGTTCTCCGCAGCACTCAGGAAACAGAAATTTGCCAGCACGTTTATAGATGCGTCGTCATATCCATTGTCGCGCAAAAACGCTCGGGGGTAAGTGTGATGAAATTCAGATCGATTGTAGCTCTGCAGCACTCGATCTAGATCAATCTCTTTGCCGGACAGTAGGCTTTTTGGCGAATTGTTAGATAGCAACAAGACGAACGTTTTCGTGGCGGCGGCGCCAACGCGAAACGAATTCCTGAAGAATGTCTCGTCGACTTTCAAATCGATATCGCCAAAGGTATTTGGTTGGCCATTTTTCAAAAGCTCTGCCTGCTCGATATCGTGGATAGTCGTCTTGCGCGTTTGGCTGGAATACCTGCCGGAAAAGCAAGTTCGCCAGAACCACCGCCTCAAACGTTGATAGGTTGCGGCATTATAGACCACATCCTTTCCCTCGGGTTCAGCAAAGAACACGGCCAGCGGTACAAGCATCGACGGATAGGGCAGGAGCTTTAGGTGCATCACCTTAAGTTGAGTTCTAAGAAAATCGATTGCGCCGCGGATGCCTTGTTCCACACGGGCGAATTGCGCACGGACGTCTGATCCGTTTAGGTTTAGTAGGGTTTCTGGGCCTGGCTCTTTCGCCAAAATCCCCGCAACGCAACTCAGTATGAGATCGGAGTCATCCCCGACTCCGGCGAATCCGAAGTCTGACAACTCGTCCCGCAGGTCGCGGAACTTATCCAATAGGTCAAAATCCTCGCTCCAAGTCCAGGCAGACAGAAGTTGCAGCGTATCTAGCGCGACCCCCAGATGATTGATCCTCTCGAACACAATTGCAACGATAGAGCGGTCCTCACTCTTCAGGATTTGAACGGGAATTGTGACTTCTTTGAACTTTTCCTGGAGCCTATCGATGGCCGCGATTTTTGTTTTGTCCAAATGATCGGTGTTGGCTCGGTAGCCAACTGAATCAAACAAGACGCGCATAGGGAAATACCGGTGACGCTCTGCATCCTCGACTTTCTCCAGTGCCACAAAAGCACTGTCTTGAGGGTTGTTGCCTGCATCCAGGTCGAAATAGATGTCCGTCCATTGAGGATCGATCTTGGGTTTTAATTCGGTCTGAAACACAGTGAAGATAGATGTCAAGCGCTGCTGCCCATCCAGCACATAGTCGATCGGATACTCGGCCTGCGGGTCAGGTAAGGTAAAGGTGCCAAGACTACGCTCAGCAGCTAATTGCTGCTTGGTACGCCAAAAGAGAAGGGAGCCGAATGGATATCCCTTGTAGATGCTGTCGAGCAGGTGGGCTACTCTGTCCATCTCCCAGACAAACCCACGCTGGAACGCAGGTATTCTGATTTCGCCGCTCGTGACCGCATCCAATATCTTCCGGATAGAATAGGATTGAAACTCCACTGAATCCCCCCTCACTGAGACAGACATTTTACTTTTACTGCGATTCCGCGTCAGCCATCGCAATCGTAATATGTAAGCTTACGGATATCTAGTACGCCATCTGTGCAGAAACACGAGTGCAGAACGACGCGATGACGAAGTTTGTAAGTCAGTGCAGCATCGAAATGTCTGCTATCGACAGCCCGCCTGCCAATAACTACCAGTCCCCCCGCCCCCACCC
>UEGQ01000038.1 GCA_900466005.1 Hyphomicrobiales bacterium | reverse complement strand
AAACTTACTCTTTGCCATTTTCGGCTCTCCATTCTTTCATCTCCCCGAGGGGAGAAATTCGTTAAATGTTCAGGTTTTGGCGTATTCCGGTCACTTCTGACCGGAATACTTGGCCTGGATTTCCTGGGCGACGTTGCTCGGTACCGGGGCGTAGTGGTCGAACACCATCGAGTACTGCGCGCGGCCCTGAGACATGGAGCGCAGGCTGTCGACGTACTTGAACATGTTCGCCAGCGGAACGTGAGCGTTGATGACGATCGCGATACCGCGCTGCTCCTGACCCTGGATCTGACCACGGCGGGAGTTGAGGTCGCCGATAACGTCACCGACGTAGTCTTCGGGGGTGACGACTTCGACCTTCATCATCGGCTCGAGAAGCTGTGCACCGGCCTTGCGGGCAGCTTCACGGAAGCAGGCACGCGAAGCGATTTCGAAGGCCAGGACCGAGGAGTCGACGTCGTGGAAGGCACCGTCGATGAGCGTCGCCTTGACGCCCAGCATCGGGAAGCCTGCCAGCGGACCGGAAGACAGAACGCTTTCGATACCCTTCTGAACGCCCGGGATGTATTCCTTCGGAACGGCACCACCGACGATCTTCGACTCGAACTTGAAGTCTTCGCCTTCCGGGTTCGGTTCGAAGACGATCTTGACGCGCGCGAACTGGCCGGTACCACCGGTCTGCTTCTTGTGCGTGTAGTCTTCTTCACAGGTCTTCGTGATGGTTTCACGGTAGGCAACCTGCGGAGCACCGACGTTGGCTTCGACCTTGAACTCGCGACGCATGCGGTCGACGATGATGTCGAGGTGAAGTTCGCCCATGCCGGCGATGATGGTCTGGCCGGATTCCTGGTCGGTCTTCACGCGGAAGGACGGGTCTTCGGCGGCAAGACGGTTGAGCGCGAGGCCCATCTTTTCCTGGTCGCCCTTCGACTTCGGCTCGATCGCGATCTGGATAACCGGCTCCGGGAATTCCATGCGCTCGAGAATGACCGGCTTCAGCGGATCGCAGAGCGTGTCACCCGTGGTGGTTTCCTTGAGGCCGGCGAGAGCAACGATGTCGCCTGCGAAGGCTTCTTCGATGTCTTCACGCGAGTTGGAGTGCATCTGCAGCATGCGGCCGACGCGCTCGCGCTTGTCCTTGACCGTGTTGAGAACGGAAGAGCCCTTTTCGAGCTTGCCCGAGTAGATGCGGCAGAAGGTCAGCGAACCGACAAAGGGGTCGTTCATGATCTTGAACGCCAGCATCGAGAGCGGTTCGGTATCGTCGGGGTGACGCTCGATTTCCGCTTCGGTCTTGACGTCGATACCCTTGATCGCCGGAATGTCGATCGGCGACGGCAGGAATTCGACGACGGCGTCGAGCAGCGGCTGAACGCCCTTGTTCTTGAAGGCCGAGCCACAGAACATCGGGAAGAACTTGACTTCGATCGTACCCTTGCGGATCAGCGCGCGGATCGTGTCGTTGTCGGGCATGTTGCCTTCGAGGTAGGCTTCCATGGCGGCTTCATCGAGTTCGACGACCGTCTCGATCATCTTCTCGCGCCACTCTTCGGCCTTGTCCTTCAGGTCAGCCGGGATCTCGACGACGTCCCACTGGGCGCCGAGCGATTCGTCGCGCCAGACGAGCGCGTTCATCTCGATCAGGTCGACGACACCCTTGAAGTCGTTTTCTGCGCCGATCGGCAGCTGGCAGACGACGGCGGTCGCGCCGAGACGGGTCTTGATCATCTCGACGGAGCGGTAGAAGTCCGCACCGATCTTGTCCATCTTGTTGCAGAAGATCATGCGCGGAACGTTGTACTTGTCCGCCTGACGCCAGACGGTTTCCGTCTGCGGCTCAACGCCGGCGTTGGCGTCGAGGAGAGCGACTGCACCGTCGAGAACGCGCAGCGAACGCTCGACTTCGATGGTGAAGTCGACGTGGCCGGGGGTGTCGATGATGTTGAAGCGGCGCATCTTGCCGTCACGACCCTTCCAGAAGGTCGTGGTCGCAGCGGACGTGATGGTGATGCCGCGTTCCTGCTCCTGCTCCATCCAGTCCATGGTCGCAGCGCCGTCATGGACTTCGCCGATCTTGTGCGACTTGCCGGTGTAGTAGAGGATACGTTCGGTCGTCGTGGTCTTACCGGCGTCGATATGAGCCATGATACCGAAGTTGCGGTAGTCTTCGATTTTATATTCGCGAGCCATGATGGACTGCCTTTCAAATATCGATCGGTTCTGATTACCAGCGGTAATGCGAGAACGCGCGGTTTGCGTCAGCCATCTTGTGCGTGTCTTCACGCTTCTTGACCGCGCTACCACGGTTGTTGGCAGCATCCATGAGTTCACCGCAGAGGCGATCGATCATGGTGGTCTCGTTGCGCTTGCGTGCAGCGGCGATCAGCCAGCGGATGGCAAGAGCCTGACGGCGCTCCGGACGAACATCGACCGGGACCTGGTAGGTCGCACCGCCGACGCGGCGGGAGCGAACTTCGACATGCGGCGCGACATTGTCGAGCGCCTGATGGAAGATAGCCAGCGGCTCCTGCTTCATCTTGCCCTGAACGGCATCGAAGGCACCGTAAACGATGCTTTCAGCGACGGACTTCTTGCCGTGAAGCATGATGGCATTCATGAACTTCGTGACGACGAGATCGCCGAACTTCGGATCCGGGTTAATTTCACGCTTTTCTGCACTATGGCGACGGGACATACTTCTTGTCTCTCAACTGTTAAGGCGCCTTATCACGCGGAGAACCTCGCGCAGCACCGAATTCCAAATAAAAACCGAATTACTTCGGACGCTTCGCACCGTACTTCGAACGGCGCTGCTTGCGGTTCTTGACACCCTGGGTATCGAGAACGCCGCGGATGATGTGGTAGCGAACGCCCGGAAGGTCCTTCACGCGGCCGCCACGGATCATGACAACGGAGTGTTCCTGAAGGTTGTGGCCTTCACCGGGAATGTAGCCGATCACTTCGAAGCCGTTGGTCAAACGGATCTTGGCAACCTTACGAAGCGCCGAGTTCGGCTTCTTCGGAGTCGTGGTATAAACGCGGGTGCAAACGCCGCGCTTCTGCGGGTTCTCCTGCAGGGCAGGAACCTTGTTACGCTTTACCTGCGCCTGACGGGGCTTGCGGATAAGCTGGTTTACGGTAGGCATACAACCATCCCTTACAAAATCTTGTCTCTCAAGCCCTTCCGGGCCGTGGCTAGTGCCGTTTCCGGCGACGGACGCACCCTATCCTCATGCGCAAAATGTGGCCCTACCCGCTCTTCGCGGATGGACCACAATGATCAGAGGACGCATCATCAGATGCGTCATGCATGCAGCATTTGTATCTTCAAGTGCGTTTTCGACCCTGTTTGAGACGAACTCCGGAACATGGCGTTCCGAAAAGCCTAACCTCACATGGGTTCCGATGCCGGGCGTACTACTGTTTTCACCTGCTGACGTCAAGTCACAATCGCAATTTATTGGGTCGGCAGGCCGCCGTTCCGGCCGTTTCGAGGCCCGGGCCGACGATATATAGCACCCCCTTGGCGATTTTGCATGGGCCTCGCGGCGAAAATCGGCTAGAAACGGCAAACAAGCTCCAACCACCCTTCGCGTCGGATATTCCGCTCCCGCGCGATTCGATTCCCGACGCAGGAAAGAAGACCGAAATGGCCCACAATCCGGACAACGACAACAATTTCGACACGCCGATGGTCTTCATCATCATCGCCAAGGGCTATGAAGAGGAAGGCGGCGAAGGCGTAGACCTTCACATCCTCCTGCGCGCACCGGACGACGATTCCGCCGTTCGTGAGGCGCTGAACGCGCTGTCCGAAGAAGGCTTCCTGGAAGCGGATCTCGACCAGATCGGCATGATCAATGGCGCGCCGGACGAGGAGCCGCATGCCTCCGCCTATCAGGGCGCGCTCGAAGGCGAGATCGCCATCATTCGTTTCAACTGAGAGGCGCGTGCTCAAGCACGCACGTTCAGGAGGCCGCCGGTACATGCCGGCGGCCTTTTTCGTCTGTCCGAAGATCTATTTCCTGACGATCTTGCCGTTCGGCCGCGGAGTCGCATCGGTCTCGGGCGGCAGGACCGGCACGGTCACCTCCGGCATCCTGCCGGTCAGCGAGTTGAGGAAGGCGACGACGAGGGCAACCTCCCCGTCACTCAACTCCTGCCCGAGCTGCGCCGTGCCCATGATCGCCACCGCCTGCTTCAGGTCCCAGACCTTCCCGGAGTGGAAATACGGCGCCGTCAGCGCGACATTGCGGAGCGGAGCCGCGCGGAAGACATAGGAATCGTCCGCCGTGTTGGTGACCGCGAAGCGCCCCTTGTCGTTCTGCGGCAGCACATCCGCGCCGGGCTTCTCGACCACGCCGAACGGGAAGTACCCCTGCCCGCCGACATTGATACCGGTATGGCAGGAGGAGCACCCCTTGTCCATGAAGAGCGCGAGCCCCTGCTTCTCCTCCGCCGTCAACGCTTCGTCGTCGCCGTTCAGCCATGCGTCGAAGGGCGCCGGCGTGATCAGAGTCGCCTCGAAGGCCTCGATGGCCTTGGCGAAGTTGTCGAAGGTCACCGGATCGGCTTCGTCCGGAAAGGCCGCCTTGAACCAGTCGACGTAGGCCGGCATGGATTTCAGCGTCGCCACGACGGTCTCCGGCGTGTTCGCCATCTCGACGCCTGCCTGCACCGGACCCTTGGCCTGGGCCTTCAGGTCCTCGGCCCGCCCGTCCCAGAACTGGGCGATGTTGAAGACGGCGTTCAGTGCCGTCGGCGCATTGCGCGGCCCCTTCTGCCAGCCATGGCCGATGGAGGTCTCCAGATTGTCGTCCCCGCCGGTCGCCAGGTTGTGGCAGGAATTGCAGGAGAAGACACCGGATGCAGATACCCGCGGATCGAAGAACAGCGCCTTGCCGAGCGCGATCTTGTCCGGCGTGATCGGATTGTGGGCCACTGCCGGCGTCGTCGACGGCAGGGGCTTGAAGACCTCGAGCGCCCTCGAGCGAGTGTCGGGAACAGCGTCGGCGGCCAATGTCGAAGTCGCGACCAGAAGGGCCGAGACGACAGTCGAAAGCTTCTTCATGGGGAGTCTCCATTCGGTTTCGAACGCCCCACAGTTTAGACTAGTTCTAATAATGCGCCTTGAGATAGGTCAAGATCGCAACGCGCCACCTTCGGATGCAAAAGACCGCCCGGATCGCTCCGGGCGGTCTTTTGATGTTCGACGCGGCGCGGCGATTATTCGCCGGCCGGAAGGTTCTCGCCAGCGGCAAGGTCCTGCAACATCGGGGTCGCGACGTCCGCACCGGTGCCCTTCTTGCGTTCCTCGAGGATAAGGTCGTCGCGCGAGGTGGCGATGCGGCGGATCTGCGTCATGGTTCCGCCGGTACCGGCCGGGATGAGGCGGCCGACGATGACGTTCTCCTTGAGGCCCTGCAGCGTATCGGTCTTGCCGGCGATCGCAGCTTCCGTGAGAACCTTGGTGGTTTCCTGGAACGATGCGGCCGAGATGAACGACGGCGTCTGCAGCGAGGCCTTGGTGATGCCGAGGAGGACGGGCTCGCCGTATGCCGGCTTCTTGCCTTCCTCGATCAGGCGATCGTTGGCGTCTTCCAGTTCGATGCGGTCGACATTGTCGCCGACGATGTACTGGCTGTCGCCGGCATCGGTGATCTCGACCTTCTGCAGCATCTGGCGAACGATCACCTCGATGTGCTTGTCGTTGATCACAACGCCCTGCAGTCGGTAGACTTCCTGGATTTCGTTGACCAGGTACGAGGCCAGAGCCTCGACGCCCTTGATCGCCAGGATGTCGTGCGGAGCCGGGTTACCGTCGAGGATGTAGTCACCCTTTTCGATGTAGTCGCCGTCCTGAAGATGGAAGGGCTTGCCCTTCGGGATCAGGTACTCGACCGGCTCGACACCGTCTTCCGCCGGCTCGATGATGACGCGACGCTTGTTCTTGTAGTCGCGGCCAAGGCGGATCGTGCCATCGATCTCTGCGATGATGGCGTGATCCTTCGGACGACGGGCTTCGAACAGTTCGGCAACGCGCGGCAGACCGCCGGTGATGTCCTTGGTCTTGGCGCTTTCGAGCGGCGAACGGGCAAGAACGTCACCCTGGGAGACCTTCTGTCCGGGCTCGACCGACAGGATCGCGTCGACCGACAGCTGGAAGCGGGCTTCGCCGCCACGCGACAGCTTGGCCACGTTGCCGGCGGCGTCCTTGATGACGATCGCAGGCTTCAAGTCCGCACCGCGCGGGGTCGAACGCCAGTCGATGACCTGGCGCTTGGTGATGCCGGTCGATTCGTCGGTCGCTTCCAGAACGGAGATGCCGTCCACGACATCCTCGAAGTGAACGATACCTTCGACTTCCGTCATCATCGGGCGGGTGTAGGCATCCCACTCGGCGAGACGCTGGCCACGACGGACCTTGTCGCCATCGTCCACGAAGACCTTCGAACCGTAGGCGACGCGCTGCGAGGAGCGTTCCACGCCGCGTTCGTCCAGGATCGTAATCGCCATGTTGCGCCCCATGGCAATGAGATTGCCTTCGGAGTTGCGCAGCAGGTTACGGTTCTTGATGGCGATCGTACCTTCGTAAGACGCTTCAAGGAACGACTGGTCGACCACGTTTGCCGTACCGCCAAGGTGGAAGGTACGCATGGTGAGCTGGGTACCCGGCTCGCCGATCGACTGCGCGGCGATAACGCCGACGGCTTCGCCCATGTTGACCGGCGTACCGCGAGCGAGGTCGCGGCCGTAGCAGACAGAGCAGACGCCCGTCTGGACTTCGCAGGTCAGAGCCGAACGAATGCGGATCGACTGGATGCCAGCCTTTTCGATCTCGACGACATCGGCTTCCATGATCATCTTGCCGGCATCGACGATGCGCTCACCCGTGACCGGATGATCGATGTCATCGAGCGCGGTACGACCCAGAACGCGGGCGCCGATGGACGCCACGACCTGGCCGGCGTCGACGATCGCCGTCATGGTCAGGCCCTTGTCGGTGCCGCAATCGACCATGTTGACGATGCAATCCTGCGCCACGTCGACGAGACGACGGGTCAGGTAACCGGAGTTCGCGGTCTTCAGGGCGGTGTCTGCGAGACCCTTACGGGCGCCGTGCGTCGAGTTGAAGTACTCGTTCACGGTCAGGCCTTCCTTGAAGTTCGAGATGATCGGCGTCTCGATGATCTCGCCCGACGGCTTGGCCATCAGGCCGCGCATGCCGCCCAGCTGGCGCATCTGGTTCGGAGAACCACGAGCACCCGAGTGGGACATCATGTAGATCGAGTTCATCGGCTTCTGGCGGCCGGTCTCGGGGTCGAATTCGACGGCCTTGATGCGCGCCATCATTTCTTCCGCGACCTTTTCGGTAGCCTTGCCCCAGGCGTCGACGACCTTGTTGTACTTCTCGCCCTGGGTGATCAGGCCGTCGTTGTACTGCTGCTCGTATTCCTTCACCAGGGCTTCGGTGTCACCGACGATTTTCGCCTTGGTGTCCGGGATGACCATGTCGTCCTTGCCGAAGGAAATGCCCGCCTTGCAGGCGTGGGTGAAGCCCAGCTGCATGATGCGGTCGCAGAAGATGACCGTGTCCTTCTGGCCGCAATGGCGGTAGACCGTGTCGATCATCTTGGAGATGTTCTTCTTGGTCATTTCCTGGTTGCAGATGTCGAACGGCACGTTGACGTTCTTCGGCAGAAGCTCGCCGATGATCATGCGGCCCGGGGTCGTTTCGTAGATCTTCGAAACCGGCTTGCCTTCCGCGTCGACGGTCTTGTAGCGGCCGCGGATCTTTGCGTGCAGTGTGACGACCTTGTTTTCCAGAGCGTGGTGCAGTTCGCCCATGTCGGAGAAGGCCATGCCCTCGCCCGGCTCGTTCTGGTTCAGGATCGACAGGTAGTAGAGGCCGAGAACCATGTCCTGCGAGGGAACGATGATCGGGGCACCGTTCGCCGGATGCAGGATGTTGTTCGTCGACATCATCAGCACGCGAGCTTCGAGCTGGGCTTCGAGCGACAGCGGCACGTGAACGGCCATCTGGTCACCGTCGAAGTCGGCGTTGAAGGCCGTGCAGACGAGCGGGTGCAGCTGGATCGCCTTGCCTTCGACCAGGATCGGTTCGAAGGCCTGGATGCCCAGGCGGTGCAGCGTCGGCGCACGGTTCAGGAGAACCGGGTGCTCGCGGATGACCTCGTCGAGGATATCCCAGACTTCCGGCTTTTCCTTCTCGACGAGCTTCTTGGCCTGCTTGACGGTCGAGGAGTAACCCTTGGCGTCGAGGCGGGCATAGATGAACGGCTTGAAGAGCTCGAGCGCCATCTTCTTCGGCAGACCGCACTGGTGCAGCTTGAGTTCCGGACCGGTCACGATGACCGAACGGCCGGAATAGTCGACGCGCTTGCCAAGCAGGTTCTGGCGGAAGCGGCCCTGCTTGCCCTTGAGCATGTCGGACAGCGACTTCAGCGGACGCTTGTTGGCGCCGGTGATGACGCGGCCGCGACGGCCGTTGTCGAACAGCGCATCGACAGATTCCTGCAGCATGCGCTTTTCGTTGCGGATGATGATGCCCGGCGCGCGCAGTTCGATGAGGCGCTTCAAGCGGTTGTTACGGTTGATGACGCGGCGATAGAGATCGTTGAGGTCGGACGTCGCGAAACGGCCGCCATCGAGCGGAACCAGCGGGCGCAGGTCCGGCGGGATGACCGGAACGACCTTCATGATCATCCATTCCGGACGGTTGCCGGATTCGATGAAGTTCTCGACGATCTTCAGCCGCTTCATCAGCTTCTTCTGCTTCAGATCGGAAGTCGTGTCGGCCAGATCCGAACGCAGGTCGCCGGCGATCTTGTCGAGGTTCATCGAGGCGAGCATCTCGTAGATGGCCTCGGCGCCGATCATCGCCGTGAACTGGTCCTCACCATATTCGTCGACCGCCAGCATGTACTCTTCTTCGGAGAGCAGCTGATGCTCCTTGAGCGCGGTCAGACCGGGCTCGGTCACGATATAGTTTTCGAAGTAGAGAACGCGCTCGACATCCTTCAGCGTCATGTCGAGGAGCGTCGAGATGCGCGAGGGAAGCGACTTCAGGAACCAGATGTGGGCAACGGGTGCAGCGAGCTCGATGTGGCCCATGCGCTCGCGGCGAACGCGCGACAGCGTGACTTCGACGCCGCACTTTTCGCAGATGATGCCCTTGTACTTCATGCGCTTGTACTTGCCGCACAGGCACTCGTAGTCCTTGATCGGTCCGAAGATACGCGCACAGAACAGGCCGTCACGCTCGGGCTTGAACGTGCGGTAGTTGATCGTTTCCGGCTTCTTGATCTCACCGTAGGACCAGGAAAGGATCTTTTCCGGCGACGCGATCGAGATGCGGATCGAATCAAAGTGCTGGGCCGGCACCTGCGGGTTGAAAAGGTTCATGACCTCTTGGTTCATGCCTGTCTCCTTGATGGGGCAAAAGAGCCCTCAATTGGGTCACGGCGGCGGCGAAATCCCGGGTTGCCGCACCGGACCCCTAAATGACAATAACCGCGAAATGCGGCGAAACTCCCCTGCCCCGGCCAGATCCGGAACGGCTGTCCCGGGAGGGAATGGCGTGCGCGGCCTTCGCCACGCACGCCCTTGTCAACCTTTTACTCGGCGGCGTCCGGAAGCTGGCTCGCATCCTCGGGGCCGACCTTCGAGTTCTCGAGTTCGACGGAGAGACCGAGCGAGCGCATTTCCTTGACGAGAACGTTGAAGCTCTCGGGAATGCCTGCCTCGAAGGTGTCGTCGCCGCGCACGATCGCCTCGTAGACCTTGGTACGGCCCGCGACGTCGTCCGACTTGACGGTGAGCATTTCCTGCAGGGTGTATGCAGCACCGTAGGCTTCGAGCGCCCAGACTTCCATTTCCCCGAAACGCTGACCGCCGAACTGCGCCTTGCCGCCCAGCGGCTGCTGGGTAACGAGCGAGTACGGACCGATCGAACGCGCGTGGATCTTGTCGTCGACCAGGTGGTTCAGCTTGATCATGTACATGTAGCCGACGGTGACCTTGCGGTCGAAGGCTTCACCGGTACGGCCATCGTACAGGACCGACTGACCCGACGGGTGGAGACCAGCCTTGGTCAGCATCGAGGCAACGTCGCTTTCGTGCGCACCGTCGAAGACCGGCGTGGCGATGGAAACGCCTCGCTTGGCTTCCTCGGCGAGACGAACCAGCGACTCGTCGTCGAAGTTCTTGACCTCGTCATGGGCTTCCGACGCGTAGATATCGGTCAGCTCGTTGCGCAGCTCGGTGATGTCGAGATGCTTGCGATAGTCCTCGAGCATCTGCCCGATCTTCTTGCCCATGCCGGCGCAAGCCCAGGCAAGATGGGTTTCGAGGATCTGACCGACGTTCATACGGGACGGAACGCCGAGCGGGTTCAGAACGATGTCGACATGCGTACCGTCTTCGAGGAACGGCATGTCCTCGACCGGAACGATGCGCGAGACGACACCCTTGTTGCCGTGACGGCCGGCCATCTTGTCGCCCGGCTGGATCTTGCGCTTCACAGCGACGAAGACCTTGACCATCTTCATGACGCCCGGAGGCATTTCGTCGCCGCGCTGGACCTTCTCGACCTTGTCCATGAAGCGCTGTTCGAGGCGCGACTTGGATTCGTCGTACTGGCCACGCAGCGCTTCGATCTCGCCCTGGACCTTCTCGTTCTCGACGGCGAACATCCACCACTGCGAACGCGGGTATTCCGAGACGACGGCGTTGGAGAGCTCGACGCCCTTCTTGAAGCCCTTCGGACCGGCGATCGACATCTGACCGCGCAGCATGTCGAGCAGACGACCGTAGACGTTGCGGTCGAGGATCGCCTGTTCGTCGTCGCGGTCCTTCGCGAGACGCTCGATTTCCTCGCGCTCGATCGCCATCGCGCGCTCGTCCTTCTCAACGCCGTGGCGGTTGAAGACGCGAACTTCGACGACGGTGCCGAACGTGCCCGGAGGCATGCGCATGGAGGTGTCGCGGACGTCGGACGCCTTCTCACCGAAGATGGCGCGCAGGAGCTTTTCTTCCGGCGTCATCGGGCTTTCGCCCTTCGGCGTGATCTTGCCGACCAGGATATCGCCCGGCTGAACCTCTGCACCGATGTAGACGATACCGGCTTCGTCGAGGTTGCGCAGCGCTTCTTCCGAAACGTTCGGAATATCGCGGGTGATTTCTTCCGGACCCAGCTTGGTGTCGCGGGCCATGACCTCGAACTCCTCGATGTGGATCGAGGTGAAGACGTCTTCGCTCACGATGCGCTCGGACATGAGGATCGAGTCCTCATAGTTGTAGCCGTTCCAGGGCATGAACGCGACGAGCGCGTTGCGGCCGAGCGCCAGGTCGCCGAGATCGGTCGACGGACCGTCGGCGATGATGTCACCCTTGTTGAGCACGTCACCGACGGTGACCAGCGGACGCTGGTTGACGCAGGTGTTCTGGTTCGAACGCTGGAACTTCATCAGGCGGTAGATGTCGACGCCCGACTTCGACGGATCGAGGTCTTCCGTGGCGCGGATAACGATACGGGTCGCATCGACCTGGTCGACCACGCCGCCGCGGCGAGCCGCGATCGCAGCACCGGAGTCGCGGGCAACGATCGGCTCCATGCCGGTGCCGACGAACGGGGCTTCCGCCCGCAGAAGCGGCACGGCCTGACGCTGCATGTTCGAGCCCATGAGAGCACGGTTGGCGTCGTCGTTTTCCAGGAACGGAATGAGCGCGGCCGCGACCGAGACAAGCTGCTTCGGCGAGACGTCCATCAGGTTGATGGTGTCGCGCGGCGCGAGCATGACTTCGCCGGCATGACGGCAGACGACGAATTCTTCGACGAAGGCGCCGTCGGCGGTCATCTCGGAATTCGCCTGGGCGACGTAGTACTTCGCCTCTTCCATAGCCGACAGGTACACGACCTCGTTGGTCACCTTGCCGTCGACGATCTTGCGGTACGGGCTTTCGATGAAGCCGTACTTGTTGACCCGGGCGAAGGTGGCGAGCGAGTTGATCAGACCGATGTTCGGGCCTTCCGGCGTTTCGATCGGGCAGATACGGCCGTAGTGCGTCGGATGAACGTCGCGGACTTCGAAGCCGGCGCGCTCGCGGGTCAGACCACCCGGGCCAAGAGCCGAAAGACGGCGCTTGTGGGTGATTTCCGAAAGCGGGTTCACCTGGTCCATGAACTGCGACAGCTGCGAGGAGCCGAAGAATTCGCGAACGGCGGCAGCCGCCGGCTTCGCGTTGATCAGATCCTGCGGCATCACCGTGTCGATTTCGATCGAGGACATGCGTTCCTTGATCGCACGCTCCATGCGGAGCAGGCCGAGACGATACTGGTTCTCCATCAGTTCGCCGACGGAGCGAACGCGACGGTTACCGAGGTTGTCGATGTCGTCGATCTCGCCCTTGCCGTCACGCAGCTCTACGAGCATCTTGACGACCGCCAGGATGTCGTCCTTGCGCAGGACACGCACCGTGTCCGGGCAGTCGAGGTCGAGACGCATGTTCATCTTGACGCGACCGACGGCCGACAGGTCGTAGCGCTCGGCATCGAAGAACAGCGACTGGAACATGGCTTCGGCCGATTCCATGGTCGGCGGTTCGCCCGGACGCATGACGCGGTAGATGTCGAACAGCGCGTCCTGACGGTTCTCGTTCTTGTCGGCGGCAAGCGTGTTGCGGATGTAGGCGCCGACATTGATGTGGTCGATGCCGAGAACCGGGATCTCGTCGAAACCGGAGTCCAGGATCACCTGCAACGATTTTTCGTCGATCTCGTCACCGGCTTCGAGATAGATCTCGCCGGTCGCCATGTTGACCATGTCTTCGGCGAGATAGTTGCCGTAGAGATCGTCGTCGGTGGCCTTGAGGGCCTTGAGGCCCTTTTCCTGCATCTGGCGCAGCAGACGCGGGGTGAGCTTCTTGCCCGCCTCGACGACCACTTCGCCGGTGTCGGCGTCGATCATGTCGGAGATGGCCTTGGCACCCTTCAGCGCTTCCGGGCTGAAGGGAACGCGCCAGCCGCCGGCATCACGCTGATAGACGGACTTCGAGTAGAAGGTCGACAGGATTTCTTCGCCGTCCATGCCGAGCGCCATCAGCAGCGACGTCACGGGGATCTTGCGGCGACGGTCGATGCGCGCATGAACGATGTCCTTGGCGTCGAACTCGATGTCGAGCCAGGAACCGCGATACGGAATCACGCGGGCGGCGAACAGCAGCTTGCCGGAGGAATGGCTCTTGCCCTTGTCGTGATCGAAGAACACGCCCGGAGACCGGTGCATCTGGGACACGATGACGCGCTCGGTACCGTTGACGATGAAGGTACCGTTGTTGGTCATGAGCGGCATATCGCCCATGTAGACCGACTGTTCCTTGATGTCCTTGATCGAACGGGCGCCGGTGTCCTCATCGATATCGAACACGATGAGACGCAGCGTCACCTTGAGCGGCGCTGCATAGGTCAGATCACGCTGGCGGCATTCGTCGACGTCGAACTTCGGCGGTTCGAATTCGTAGGACACGAATTCGAGCATCGAAGCGCCCGAGAAGTCGGTGATCGGGAAGACGGACTTGAAAACGGCTTGAAGCCCCTCGTCGGGACGCCCCCCTTGGGGTTCGTCGACCATGAGGAACTGGTCATAGGAAGCCTTCTGAACCTCGATGAGGTTCGGCATTTCCGCGACTTCTGGAATTTTTCCAAAAAACTTGCGTACGCGCCTGCGACCATTAAAGGAAAGGGTCTGAGCCATCGTCGCTCCTTGTCAATTTGTGCATCCGGGCCTGCAACAGACGGAACCTGCTGGCCATTCAGGTCCGTCAATCAATGGGAAACGTTCAACCTCGTTCCTGTCTCCGAACGGCCGGCCGGATTGCCTGGCGGGTCGGATTGGAACCATCCTCTTGAAGAACCCATTACCCAAAAGCCGTTTTGACGGGCTTTTGGGTAATCTGTTCTCGAGAAACGGCGAATGGGAGAGGACAAAACGTCCCCTCCCACAAGCTGTTCCGATATTACTTGACGTCGACCTTGGCGCCGGCTTCCTCAAGCTTCTTCTTGAGGTCAGCAGCTTCGCCCTTGGATACGCCTTCCTTGACCGGCTTCGGAGCGCCTTCGACCAGGTCCTTGGCTTCCTTGAGGCCGAGGCCGGTGATGCCGCGAACTTCCTTGATGACGTTGATCTTGTTGGCGCCGGCGTCGACGAGGATAACGTCGAACTCGGTCTTTTCTTCTTCAGCAGCAGCCGGAGCAGCGCCGCCAGCAGCAGCAGCAACAGCTACCGGAGCAGCAGCAGAAACGCCCCACTTTTCTTCGAGCATCTTGGAAAGCTCAGCGGCTTCCAGAACGGTCAGCGAGGAGAGGTCTTCAACGATCTTTGCGAGATCAGCCATTTTACTAGTTCCTTTTGTTCGGTTCGAACTGGTTCGATATTAACAGCGAAAAACCACCTTAGGCGGCTTCGTCCTTCTTGGCGTAGGCCGAGAACACGCGGGCAAGCTGGCTTGCCGGTGCTGCGACAACCGTAGCGACGCGGGTAGCCGGGGCGTTGAGAAGGCCCAGCAGCTTCGCGCGCAGCTCATCAAGCGAAGGCAGGGTCGCAAGCGACTTGACTGCGTCCGCGTTGAGAGCGGTTGCCCCCATGGCGCCGCCCAGAACAACGAGCTTGTCGTTGGTCTTGGCGAAATCCACGACGACCTTCGGAGCCACAACCGGGTCTTCGCTGTATGCGATCAGCGTCTGACCCTTGAAGAGATCAGAGATCCCTTCCGACTCCGTACCCTGAAGAGCGATCTTGGCCAGACGGTTCTTCGCGACTTTGACGGTGCCGCCAGCAGCGCGCATCTTCGAACGGAAGTCGTTCATCTGCGCGACTGTGACACCAGCATAGTGGGCCACGACAACCGAACCGGAAGCCTTGAAGACTTCGTTCAGCTCCGTGACGAATTCGCGTTTTTCCGCTCTTTCCACTGTCTGTCTCCAGTTGGCAGGACCGATATCTCGGACCCTGCCGGTTTGCCTTTGCCTCAAGGGATCCTTCAGATCGGACCCCAAGCGACGCTTGAGGATCCTGTCCCCTCGCACTGTCACCGTTTGGCTCCAGGCACAAGGCACACTAGGCTCGAACCGACTCTTTCAAGACACCAGGTGTCTTTCCAAATCCGGGTCTTACCCGTCTCATGCAGACCATGACGATTAAGGCCGAAGCCGCCTGCAATCTCGGACAGGAGTTCCGGGTTTCCCCGGAAATTTCCGGCCCTTTCGGGCCGGAAATCACTGTTTTCCGGAGCCTCTGCGGCTCCGGAAGAATTCTTAGGCCGCGGTGACCGAAGCCGGGTCGATCTTGACGCCCGGGCCCATGGTCGAGGAGATCGCTACGCGCTTGACGTAGTTACCCTTCGCGCCGGCGGGCTTCGCCTTGATGACGGCGTCAGCGAAGGCCTTGATGTTTTCTTCGAGCGCCTTGGCGTCGAAGGAAGCCTTGCCGATACCGGCATGAACGATACCGGCCTTCTCGACGCGGAACTCGACGGCACCGCCCTTGGAAGCCTTGACGGCACCGGCGACGTCCATGGTGACGGTCCCGACCTTCGGGTTCGGCATCATGCCGCGCGGGCCGAGGACCTTACCGAGACGGCCGACGAGCGGCATCATGTCCGGGGTGGCGATGCAGCGGTCGAAGTCGATCTTGCCGCCCTGGACGATCTCGACGAGTTCTTCCGCACCGACGATATCCGCACCGGCGGCCTTGGCTTCATCGGCCTTGGCGCCACGGGCGAAGACGGCGACGCGAACGTCGCGACCAGTGCCGTTCGGCAGGTTGACGACGCCACGAACCATCTGGTCGGCGTGACGCGGGTCGACGCCGAGGTTCATCGCGATTTCAACGGTTTCGTCGAACTTGGCGACGGCACGTTCCTTCACGAGGGCGATTGCTTCCGGCAGGGCCACGAGCTTCGACGGATCGATGCCTTCGCGGATCTTCTGAATGCGCTTTGCGAGCTTAGCCATGATCAACCTACCACTTCCAGGCCCATGGAGCGGGCAGAGCCCTCGACCATCGCCATTGCGCCTTCGACGTCGGCTGCGTTGAGGTCCTTCATCTTGCCTTCGGCGATCGCGCGGACCTGAGCCTTGGTGATGGTACCGACCTTCGCACCCTTGCCCGGCGTCTTCGAGCCGGAGGTGATCTTCGCTTCCTTCTTCAGCCAGTAGGTGACCGGCGGCTGCTTCATCGCGAAGGTGAAGGACTTGTCCTGGTAGTAGGTGATGACGACCGGAATCGGCATACCCTTTTCCATTTCCTGCGTGGCGGCGTTGAACGCCTTGCAGAATTCCATGATGTTAATGCCACGCTGACCAAGTGCGGGACCAATCGGCGGGGACGGGTTTGCCGATCCTGCCTTGACCTGCAGCTTGAGCTGGCCTGCAACTTTCTTAGCCATTTCTCTCTGCCTTTCCTTAAGGACCGGTCGCCCGGCCCGAAAATGCCGATCTGCATCGGCGGCTGCGGTTGCGTGGTACGTCTGAAAGACCCGGCTTCAGGCCCTCATCCTCCCACGCGGAACAGGGCGGATGACCGCCCCGACACTCAGACCTTTTCGACCTGAGAATATTCGAGCTCGACCGGGGTGGCGCGACCGAAGATCGACACTTCCACCTTGAGGCGCGAACGCTCTTCGTCGACATCCTGAACGGTGCCGTTGAACGAGGCGAAGGGACCGTCGGAAACGCGGACCTGCTCGCCGATCTCGAAGGAGACGGAAGACTTCGGGCGCTCGACACCTTCCTGGACCTGACCCAGGATGCGCTCAGCCTCATAGTCCGGGATCGGAACCGGCTTGTTGTCGGAACCGAGGAACCCCGTCACCTTCGGAGTATTCTTGATAAGATGGTAGGCCTCGTCGGTCAGATCGGCGCGCACCAGGACATAGCCCGGAAAGAACTTGCGCTCGCTGTCGACCTTGCGGCCACGCCGCACTTCGACCACCTTCTCGGTCGGCACGAGGATCTTCTCGAAAAGATGCTCAAGCCCCTTTTGCCGGGCCTTCTCCTCAATGGATTCAGCCACCTTCTTCTCAAAATTCGAATAAGCGTGGACGATGTACCAACGCGCCGCCATGTCCGTCTCCGCCCGATTAGTTACCGACGCTCAGCACCAGGCCGATAAGCCAACCGATGATCTGATCCGCCGAAAAGAAAAACAGCGCCGCAAAAAGCACCATGAAGAGGACCATGGCCGTGGAGATCATCGTCTCGCGACGAGTGGGCCATGTCACCTTGTTCGTCTCGGAGCGGACCTGCTGCAGAAACGCAAACGGATTTGTCTTGGATGCCATCTATTGCCCACGCTTTTACGGCGCGTAAAGCCGACTATATCAGCCCCACGCACCGCGTGTCTGTTTCACCCTACATAAACACCGATTCCGTATTTCACAAGAGCGAAATCGATATCATGCAAATTTTTGCCGGCCCACCCGAAGCTCTCGGGCACGCGGTTCATCGTCCTCTTCGAAAGGGACATGGCAGGGGCAGAGGGGCTCGAACCCCCGACCTGCGGTTTTGGAGACCGCCGCTCTACCAACTGAGCTATACCCCTAGATCCCGGCACCGACGCAGCGTCAAACCACGTCCTGCGCGCTGGCATGGCGCTCCCTTTAAGGTGAGCCGAAACGATTGGCAAGCCTGTTTTTTCTTTTTCGACAGGCCGAAACGATCTTTGACGCTCACCAGTGACGCTGGAGGCGGGCACCAAGCGTGGCGACGGTCGGGCTGAACGGGTCGGAGAGGTCGGCGGAGAGCGTAACGCCCCTCGGCAGCTTCTTTTCCACACCCAGTTTCGCGTGCGCGGCGCGGCTACGTCCGTCGAGGAAGCCGTCCATCCGCAAGGACGCGCCGATATCGGTGAAGTCCAACTTCACCGATTGCCGCGCGACGAGGCCGACCGACTGCCCGGCGACGGTACTCGCCTCCAGCGTCCGGGAAGCGGCAACGTCGATTGCCGGCGTCGCCGACCACTGGCCGGTCTGCGAGAGCGAAAACACCTGCCGCCCCACCGCAGGGTCATAGCCCGCGCCGGCATCTACTTGCCAGGCTCCCGACGCGGTCGCCCCTGCCCCTAGCGCGACGGTCCCCCACAGGCGCAAGGGCACCTCCGGCGATCCGTCCTTTCCGTTCGCCGACGCCGTCATCGTCGTTTCGGCGCCGACGCTCGGGGAGAACAGGCCGGACCAGCGAAGCCCGGTGCGGAACTGGAAGGCGCGGTCGCCAGCCTTCGAAACTTTCCAGATGAGCGGCCGGTGGTCGTCGGCATACGCCGCCGCACCGAGCGGCAAGCAGACAGATGCGAGACTCGCGGCGGCAGCCAGCGCTGCGGAGCTAATCGTTTTCACATCGGGAACCGTGGTTTGTCAGCCGTACGATACGCTCGACATCGGGCAAGCGCGGCGAAATCACTGATGATCTTCTACCACTGGGCGAGCCTCGCCGCAACCGGCAAGCCCGCAGCGCAGTGTCCCGCATCGTGCATGGCGACGAATTTTCACGTCCAAAAACGAGAACCCCGCCGTTTCCGGCGGGGTTCTCTCGGCCCCTTAAAGGAACCGAAACTTACTCGATGATCGAAGCGA
>UEGQ01000039.1 GCA_900466005.1 Hyphomicrobiales bacterium | reverse complement strand
TCGCCGCTTCCACTTCCTCGCTGCTTTCGGCTCCCGCCATCGCGAGCGAAGGTTGCTCCACCGTCGCCCAGTGCCTCGGCCACGAAACTTCCTCGGCCCGCAGCGAACGTTCGAGCGACGACAACGGCATGGGCCATACCGAACGCAACCGCGAGCGCAACGACAACGACGACAACGGCCGCGGCGACGACAACGGCCGCGATGACAACGGCCGCGATGACAACGACCATGGCGCCGGCCACGACAACGACCATGGCGGCAACGATCACGACGGCGGCAACGACAACGACGATTGATCGATTGCCCGGAACGCTTCCGGCATTGCCTCCTCGCTTCGCAGCCGGGAGCGTCGACGGGACGAGGCCGCCTTCGGGCGGCCTTTTCGCGTTCGGCGAGGCCCATTCCTTAACGAAGATGCTTAACGGACATGCTTAACGGCGGGTTAACCAGTCGCCGGCATAGTGCGGGCTGATGATCGTTGGTCCGGGCGCATGCTTGCCCGAACAGGGAAAATGCCATGAAGCCGGCCCGTCTTTTCGCAATCACCGCACTTGCCTTTACCGCCGTCGCCGGACCGGTGCGCGCCGGGGGCGAGGATCTCATCGACGCGCCGGAAGTCGACATCACTGCCGGCGAGCCGAAGGCCGGCCTCTATCTGCGCGCCGATCTCGGCTATGCCGGCTGGACCGGCGACGACGACGCCTCCTACCGCTTCAACGATGGCGGCGGCGCGCTCCTCAATTCGGGCGATTTCGATGATTCGCGATTCGGCAAGCCGCTCTCCGGCAGCGCCGGCATCGGCTACCAGTTCAACGACCTCTTCCGCGCCGACCTGACGGGGGAATTCTTCGAGGGAACCTTCGAAGGGTCCGGCCGCGCCGCGCAGCCCTGCTCGGGTGCCGCACCGGCCGGAACCGGGTGCTCCTATGACGGCAAGGCGGATTTCCGCGCCTATGGCCTGATGGCGAACGGCTATGTCGATATCCTGAACGTCTCCGGCTTCACCCCCTATGTCGGCGCCGGCATCGGCGCGACCCATGTCGCCTGGGGAACCTTCACCGCGAGCCCGAGCTGCGTGGACGGCGCCGGCGCCTGCGGCGGCGCGACCTTCGCCGACGCGCGCTACGCCGGCGAGGACGGCTGGCGGTTCACCTATGCCCTGATGGCGGGCATCAGCTACAGCGTCAGCGACCGCGTGAAGCTCGATATCGGCTATCGCTTTTCCGACATCGCCGGTGGAGCCATGTTCTCCGGCGGCGGCTCGGGCGAGGACGCCGGCCTCAGGCGTCACGAATTCCGCGCCGGCGTGCGCGTGAGCCTGTGGTAAAAGGCCGCTTGTCTAGTGCGTGGCCGCCGCGCCTGCGCTTCGTTCTCTAGCGGAGGTTCACATATCTGGCGAGGCTCTCGAACTTGTCGGGTGAGATCGTCCTTTTGAGGAAGGCTTCCTGCTGGCCGTCGGCAGCGAATTTTCCGCCGTGATCCGCGATCGTCTCGGCGCATGTTTCGCACTCGAACAATACGGCAAAGTACAGTGGACTTGCTCCGCTCTCCTTCGCATTCGGATCAGCACCTCGTGAAATGAGGAGTTCTGTTATCGCGACGGAACGTGCTCGCACTGCCGCTGCCAGCGGCAGAACCCCGTCCCAGTTCTTGCGGTTTGGATCGGCGTCTTCATCCAGGGCCTTCGCTGCTTCGGCGACGGACGATCTTCCGATCGCGTCGATCAGCGCGTCCGTGCCTGACGGGCGGGCGTCGCAACCGGCAGCCAAGAACGAGAGTGACAACCACAAAGGTCGCAGCCAGAATTTCATTATCTCTTTCCCAACGGAAATGCGTCGTCGGAGGTCTGCCGAATTGGCTGCTGCCTTCGACGTTTCTCCGATGTCTTCAGTAGGCGCAAATCCGCCCGATGCAAGCCGGAAATTGCACCGCGCATCGGCGACCTGCGACGTTTTGGCTGTGACGGTTGCGGCAAAAATTTTCCGGATCGCGACACAAAGCGCTTGACTGGAAAAGGGCGGAGGACTAACGACGACGGCGGGACACCTCTCCCCAACGAGAGGCTAATTACCTGGAAGGGTATCTATATGGCTGATATCGTCGCCCCCGCCGCGCGTCCGGCGAACACTCACTTTTCTTCTGGCCCCTGCTCGAAGCGCCCCGGTTGGTCGCTCGAAGCGCTCGCTGATGCTCCGCTCGGTCGTTCGCACCGCGCCAAGGTCGGCAAGACCAAGCTGAAGCAGGCCATCGACCTCACCCGCGAAATCCTGAACGTGCCGGCGGACTACCGCATCGGCATCGTGCCCGCCTCCGACACCGGCGCCGTCGAAATGGCGCTCTGGTCGCTGCTCGGTGAGCGCGGCGTCGACATGCTCGCCTGGGAAAGCTTCGGCGCCGGCTGGGTCACCGACGTGGTCAAGCAGCTGAAGCTTCAGGACGTCCGCAAGTTCGAAGCGGCCTACGGCGAGCTTCCCGACCTTTCCGCCGTCGATTTCGACCGTGACGTGGTCTTCACCTGGAACGGCACCACCTCGGGTGTGCGCGTCCCGAACGCCGATTTCATCCCGGCGGACCGCAAGGGCCTGACGATCTGCGACGCCACCTCGGCGGCGTTCGCCCAGAACCTCGACTTCGCCAAGCTCGACGTCGTCACCTTCTCCTGGCAGAAGGTGCTGGGCGGCGAGGGCGGCCACGGCATGCTCATCCTCTCGCCGCGCGCCGTCGCGCGGCTGGAAAGCTACACGCCGGCCTGGCCGCTGCCGAAGATCTTCCGCATGACCAAGGGCGGCAAGCTGATCGAGGGCATCTTCACCGGCGAGACCATCAACACGCCGTCGATGCTCTGCGTCGAGGACTATATCGACGCGCTCCTCTGGGCCAAGTCGATCGGCGGCCTCGAAGGCCTGATGGCCCGTGCCGACGCGAATGCGAAGGTGATCGCCGACTTCGTTGCGGCGAACGACTGGATCGCCAATCTCGCCAAGGACCCGGCGACGGCCTCCAACACCTCCGTCTGCCTGACGATCGTCGACAAGGACGTGCTGGCGCTCGACGCCGACGCGCAGGCTGCGTTTGCCAAGGGCATCGTCAACCTGCTCGACAAGGAAGGCGTCGCCTACGACATCGGCGCCTATCGTGACGCGCCGTCCGGACTTCGCATCTGGGCCGGAGCCACCATCGAGAAGGCCGACATGGAAGCGCTGATGCCGTGGCTCGCCTGGGCCTACCGCACCCAGAAGGCGACCCTTTCCAAGGCTGCGGCCTGACGCCGATCCGGCTTCGCCCGCGGGCGAAGCCCTCTTTCCCGAATTTTGACACACGAACTCTTTGAAGGAGGCCTCGTCATGGCACCTCGCGTTCTCGTATCCGACGAACTTTCGGAAACCGCCGTCCAGATATTCCGCGATCGCGGCGTCGAAGTCGATTTCCAGCCGAAGCTCGGCAAGGACAAGGAAAAGCTCGCCGAAATCATCGGCAATTATGATGGTCTCGCCATCCGCTCCGCCACCAAGGCGACGGAAAAGCTGATCGCCGCCGCCACCAATCTCAAGGTCATCGGTCGCGCCGGCATCGGCGTCGACAATGTCGACATCCCGGCCGCCTCGCGCCGCGGTATCATCGTCATGAACACCCCGTTCGGCAACTCGATTACCACGGCCGAGCATGCGATTGCCCTGATGTTCGCCGTCGCCCGCCAGATCCCGGCCGCGGACGCCTCGACCCAGGCCGGCAAGTGGGAGAAGTCGAAGTTCATGGGTGTCGAGATCACCGGCAAGACGCTCGGCGTCATCGGCGCCGGCAATATCGGCTCGATCGTCTGCGCCCGCGCCATCGGTCTCAAGATGCACGTTCTCGCCTACGACCCGTTCCTCTCCAGGGAGCGCGCCGAGGAGATGGGCGTCACCAAGGTCGAGCTCGACGAACTGCTCGCCAAGGCGGACTTCATCACCCTGCACGTGCCGATGACCGACAAGACCCGCGGCATCCTCAACAAGGACGCGATCGCCAAGACCAAGCCCGGCGTGCGCATCATCAACTGCGCCCGCGGCGGCCTGGTCGACGAGGCGGCGCTCGCCGAAGCGATCAAGTCCGGCCATGTCGCCGGCGCCGGTTTCGACGTCTTCGAGGTCGAGCCTGCGACGGAAAGCCCGCTCTTCGGCCTGCCGAACGTCGTCTGCACGCCGCATCTCGGCGCCTCGACGACGGAAGCCCAGGAGAACGTCGCTCTCCAGGTTGCCGAACAGATGTCGGACTACCTCATCAAGGGCGCCGTCTCGAACGCCATCAACATGCCGTCGATCACGGCGGAAGAAGCGCCGATCCTGAAGCCGTTCATCCGGTTGGCTGACGTGCTCGGCTCCTTTGCCGGGCAGGTCACGGAAAGCCCGATCAAGGAAATCGAAATCCTCTACGACGGAATCACTTCGACGATGAACACCAAGGCGCTGACGAGCGCGTTGCTCGCCGGCCTGATCCGCAACCAGGTCTCCGACGTCAACATGGTCTCGGCTCCGATCATGATCAAGGAGAAGGGCATCGTGCTCTCCGAGGTCAAGCGCGACAAGACCGGCGTCTACGACGGCTACATCAAGCTCACCGTCGTCACCGAGCGCCAGACCCGTTCGGTCGCCGGCACGGTGTTCTCCGACGGCAAGCCGCGCTTCATCCAGATCAAGGGCATCAACATGGATGCCGATGTCGGCGCGCACATGATCTACATCGCCAATACCGACGTTCCCGGCATGATCGGCTTCATGGGCACGACGCTCGGCGATGCCGGCGTCAACATCGCCAATTTCCAGCTCGGCCGCGAGAAGGAAGGCGGGGATGCGATCGCGCTTCTCTATGTTGACGAGCCGGTCAGGCAGGATGTCCTCGACAAGCTGACTGCTCACCACGCGATCAAGCAGGCGAAGCCGCTGGTCTTCAATATCGACTGAAGCCGTCTCCCGATCCAGGCGAGGCCCGGTGCGGAAATCTCCGCGCCGGGCTTTTTCATGCCTGCCCGCGGCTCTCCCGACGGAAGCGGGCCGGCGAGACGCCGAAGGCCGCCTTGAAGCGCTGCGAGAAGGAGGGCAGGGACCGGTAGCCGCAGCGCTCGGCGATGTCGGCGGTGTCCAGCCCCGAGCGGGCGAGCAGCGCCCTTGCCTTCGCCAGGCGCCAGGCGGTGAGGTACTCGATCGGCGGCAGGCCGACATCCTCGGCGAATTCCGCGGCAAACCGGCTGCGGGACATGCCGGCGACCTTTGCCAGCAGGTCGACCGTCCAGTCGCGTTCGGGCGCGTCGTGCATCGCGTGCAGGGCGCGCGAGAGCCGCCGGTCGGCGAGCGCGGCGACGAAGCCGCCGCGGCGTTCATCTTCCAACGAAAGGCGGCGGATCGTCTGGATGAGGATGACCTCGAGGAGCCGGGTGACGATGCCGGGCATGCCCTGCCTGCGATTGGTCGCCTCCATCGTCAGCAGTCGGAGTGCTGCTGCTGCGGCCGCCTCGTTTCTCAGTTCGGCCGGACGCACGACCAGAAGCGCCGGAAGCCCGGCAAACAGAGGATGGGTGACCGCTTCGTCGAAGGCGCAGAAGCCGCAGAGCAGGCGCGTCGCCGGATTGCCGCCGGCACTCAGCACGCCGTCTTCCGGCGGATGCCGCGCGAGCACCTCGGTGAGGTCCACGGGCGGCCGCGTCGGCATGTCGGAGACGATCTGCAGGCTACCGTGCGGCACGGCGGCGAGATCGCCTTCGACGAGCCTTTGCGGTTCTTCGTCTCCGACGCGGATCCAGGCCTCTCCGTCGAGCACCAGGTGGAAGCGGATGTGTTGCCGCTCCTTCGGCAGGGCGACCGAGAACGTCTTCGGAAACGCCGCCTCGAAGTAGAGCCGGGTCTCGAGCCGCAACGCCGAAAATATGCTCGTCAGGATGTCATTCTTATTCATTGGCGTAGAAGTCGGGACGATTGGATAAGAACATGGGACTGTTCGAGGCTGCGCCTGCGTTTCGATGATGTCAACATCCGGCAAGTGATCGCGCGTCGCCGATCGGAAGGCTCCTGAAACTCACTGCCCGAGAGGTCCCCATGTTCTCCGGAAATCTCCTCGCCCTTGCAGGCTTCGCCCTCGTCATGTCGATTTCTCCCGGGCCGTCGAACGTCATGTTGCTCGCCTCCGGCATGAATTTCGGCTTCGTCCGTTCCCTGCCGCTCCTCTTCGGCATCACCTGCGGTTTTCTGTCGATGGTTCTGCTTGTCGGTCTCGGCCTCGGCGAAATCATGGCGATGTCGCCCGCCGCCTACCTCGCGCTCAAGATCGTCTGCGCGGTCTATGTCCTCTGGCTCGCCGTGAAGATCGCCCGGAGCGGCGCGGCCGGCGCCGCCGGCGACCCCTCGATGGCCCGGCCGATCGGCTTCATCGAGGCCGCGCTCTTCCAGCTCGTCAATCCGAAGGCGTGGACGGTGGCGCTGATCGTCACGGTCTCCTACACCGATCCGTCGCGCTATCTCGCCAGCCTGATGCTGCTGATCCTCGTCTTCGCGGTGGTGAACGTGCCGTCGATCGGCGTCTGGTCGATTTCGGGCCAGATGCTGAAGCGACTGCTCGGCGAAGGAAAGTACGTCGTTCCGTTCAACGTGGCGATGGCCGTCTTGCTGGTCGCCTCCATGATGCCGGTCTTCATCGGGACCTGAGCCGGCCTGATCCGTCGCAGGGCGAATGTTGCTTCCCTTGTTGACCTTGCGGGCGCTCGCGCTAGTTTCTTCGTGGTTATCCGCAGCAACCAGGAAGCAGACGCGATGTTTGAAGCCCTTAGTGCGGAAATGCTGGCGCGGTTCCAGTTCGCGTTCACAGTATCCTTCCATATCATCTTTCCTGCGTTCTCCATCGGGCTTGCGAGCTACCTCGCCGTCCTCGAAGGGCTCTGGCTCTGGAAGAGGGACGAGGTCTATCTCGAGCTCTTCAACTTCTGGAAGACGATCTTTGCCGTCGCCTTCGCCATGGGCGTCGTCTCCGGCATCGTGATGTCCTACCAGTTCGGCACCAACTGGAGCGTCTTCTCCGACAAGGCGGGACCGGTGATCGGACCGTTGATGGGATACGAGGTGCTGACGGCCTTCTTCCTGGAGGCGGGCTTCCTCGGCGTGATGCTGTTCGGCCTCAAGCGGGTCGGGCCGGGGCTGCACTTCTTCGCGACGCTCATGGTGGCCGCCGGCACGCTGATCTCGGCGACCTGGATTCTCGCGGTGAATTCCTGGATGCAGACGCCGGCCGGCTTCGGCTTCAACGATGCCGGCCAGTTCGTGCCCGTCGACTGGTGGCAGGTCATCTTCAACCCGTCCTTCCCCTACCGCCTCGTCCACATGGTCATCGCCGCCTATCTGACGACGGCCTTCGTCGTCGGCGGCGTCGGGGCCTGGCACCTGCTGCGCGGCACCGCGCCGCGCCGTGCCGGCCGGATGTTCTCGATGGCGATGTGGATGGCGGCGATCGTCGCGCCGATCCAGATCGCCGTCGGCGACCTGCACGGGCTCAACACGCTCGAACACCAGCCGGTCAAGATCATGGCCATGGAGGGCCATTTCGAAAGCCATCCCGAAGGCGCGCCCTTCTATCTCTTCGGCCTGCCGAACCAGCGGGAGCAGCGGCTCGATTACGCGATCGGCATTCCGAAGGTCTCGAGCCTCATTCTCAAGCACGACCTCAATGCCCCGCTTGCCGGCCTCGATACCGTTCCGGTGGACCGGCAGCCGCCGGTCGCGATCGTCTTCTGGTCGTTCCGCGTGATGGTGCTCGCCGGCTTCCTGATGCTCGCCGTCGGTCTCTGGAGCCTCTGGAGCCGTTACCGCGGCACGCTCTACGGCGACTCGGCGTTGCACCGCGTCGCGGTCGCCCTGTCGCCGGTGGGTTTCGTCGCGGTGCTCGCCGGCTGGATCACCACCGAGGTCGGACGCCAGCCCTTCACCGTCTACGGGCATCTGCTGACGGCGGATTCGCTGTCGCCGATCGGTGCACCGGCGGTCGGCGCCTCGCTCGTCGCCTTCATCATCGTCTATTTCCTCGTCTTCGGTGCCGGCACCTTCTACATGCTCCGGCTGATGGCGCGGCTGCCGCGCGACCCGACGCCGGACCTCGGCGAAGGACCGATCCGCACGTCGGGTGTCACGCCGGGCCCCGCCGGCAACGCGCCCCAGGGAGGCTGACATGCCGTTCGATCTTGCTTTCGTCTGGGCCGCTCTCATCGCCTTTGCGGTCCTCGCCTATGTGATCCTCGACGGTTTCGATCTCGGGATCGGCATCCTCTTCCCGTTCTTCCCGGAAAAGCATGACCGCGACCAGATGATGAATTCGGTCGCGCCGGTATGGGACGGCAACGAGACCTGGCTGGTGCTCGGCGGCGGCGGTCTGCTCGCCGTCTTCCCGCTCGCCTATGCCACCATCCTGCCGGCGCTTTATGCGCCGCTGATCGCTATGCTGCTCGGCCTCATCTTCCGCGGCGTCGCCTTCGAATACCGCTGGCGCACGCGGCGGGCGGAGCGGTTGTGGGATGCCGCGTTCGCCGGCGGGTCGCTGGTCGCGGGCTTCGCCCAGGGCGTGGCGCTGGGTGCCCTGGTGCAAGGCATTCCGGTCGAGAACCGCGCCTATGCCGGCGGCTGGTGGGACTGGCTGACGCCGTTTTCGGTCGCGACCGGCATTGCCCTCGTCGTCGGCTATTCCCTGCTCGGCGCCACCTGGCTGGTGATGAAGACGAAGGGATCGCTCGCCGCGCGCGCCGCCGATTACGCCCGCGTCGCCGCGCTCCTCACCGTTGCCGGCATGGCGGTCTTCAGCCTCTGGACGCCGTGGCTGAAGCCGCTTTATCTCGAACGCTGGTTCGGTTTCCCGACCGCCGTCTTCACCGTGCTCGTGCCGGTCATGGTGGTCGCCTGCCTCTATGCGATCATCCGCGGGCTGCAACTCGGCAGGGAAGTCCAGCCCTTCCTCGGCGCGCTCGGCCTCTTCGTCCTCGGCTATGTCGGGATCGGGATCAGCTTCTATCCCTATATCGTACCGACCTCGATCACCATTCAGGACGCCGCGGCCCCGCCGGAAAGCCTCGCCTTCCTGCTCGTCGGCGCGGCGGTGCTCGTGCCGATCATCCTGATCTATACCGCCTACGCTTACTGGGTCTTCCGCGGCAAGGTCGATCCGGAGGAGGGCTATCACTGATGGCCGGCTCGGGCCTTGCAAGGCGGCTCCTCTGGTTTTTGGCGCTCTGGGCCGGCGGCGTGGCGAGCGTCCTCGTCGTCGCGCTCGCGATCAGGGCCGCACTCGGTACCTGAGCGCGCCTCGGCGCGACTTTCCGGTTGATTTCGGCCTTTTGCCCTTCAACTCGGTCGCCTCCCTCTCCATATGGTAGGCGTATCGGTCGCCATTCCGGCGACGGAGGAACGGCAGGAAACATGATGCGGCGATACGGAAAATTCTTCGGGCTGATGGCGATTGCCCTCGTGGCGGTTGTCAGTGTGGCGGACCTCGCGGAAGCGCGACGCGCCGGAAGCTTCGGCGGCTTCGGCAGCCGCGGCACGCGTACCTTCCAGGCACCGGCGCCCACCCGGACCGCGCCGACAACGGCGGCTCCGATCGAACGCACGATGACGCCGCAGAGCCAGGCCACGCGTCCGGCGGCCGCGCCGAACCAGACGGGGCGCACCGGCGGCCTGTTCGGCGGTCTCGCCGGCGGGCTTATGGGCGGCCTCCTCATGGGCGGACTTTTCGGCATGCTGCTGGGCACGGGTTTCGGCGGCGGCTTCGGCTTCCTCGGCCTGCTGCTGCAGGGCGTGCTGATCTTCCTCGCGATCCGCTTCGCCATGCGCATGTTCGGCAATCGCCAGACGGCCTATTCGGGCGCCGGTGCAGGCCCTTCGGCCCGTAGTGACGCGGCGGCCGGTCCCGGCTTCCAGATCCCGCGCATCGGTGGCCTCAATCTCGGCGGCTCGTCCGCGTCCGCCGCGCCGCGCACGCCGCCCGCCTCCGCCGACGAGATCGGCATCAGCCAGGCCGATCTCGACCGGTTCGACGGCCTGCTGAAAGAAATGCAGACCGCCTACATGGCCGAGGACTATTCCGCACTCCGTCGCATCACCACGCCCGAGGCGATGTCTTACCTCGCCGAGGAGCTGAGCGAGAACGCCACCAAGGGCGTGAAGAACGAGGTGCGCGACGTCCGGCTTTTGCAGGGCGATGTCGCCGAAGCCTGGCGCGAGGGCAATGTCGACTATGCGACCGTCGCCATGCGCTACGAGAGCATCGACGTCCTGCGCGACCGCGCGACCGGCAAGGTGGTGAGCGGCGACCCGGACACTCTCTCCGAATCGACCGAGATCTGGACCTTCGTTCGCCGGCCCGGTACGGACTGGCAGATTTCCGCCATCCAGGCGGTCGGCGATCCGGAATAAACGCCGCCGGTCTGGAATTCCCACTTCTCCCCGGCGGGGAGAAGTGCCGAGCGTATGCGAGGCGATGAGGGGGGACCAAGGACGTCGCGTGCGCCCGTGGATCCTCGGGTCAAGCCCGAGGATGACGACCTTTCATGACCCGCAAGGGACCCCACCAGGCCGTGTGCGCGAGTTCCAGGCATCACGTCGTGGAACGTCATCACCGCCCCACAAGCTGCATTTGGGCACGGGTCTTGCGGATACGCCGTCATCCTCGGGCTTGACCCGAGGATCCACGCCGTACTGAGCAAAGGCATAGCCGGTGGGGACGAGCGCTTCAGGCTCCCGAGCGGCCTCTTCAGTCCGGGCAGCTCTGCAGCTGGCGCGCGTAGGTGTAGGTGATCTCGGTGAAGCGCTTGGCGCCGGTGAGCGCCTCGCTGTTGTTCCTCCAGCTGCCCTTGGCGTAGCCCGCATGGCCGGAATGATAGGCGAGGTAGAGCTGGTAGGGGTCGTTGAGCGGGATGCCGTTCTTCATCGCGCTTTCGCGGTGATACCAGCCGATGAAGGACATCGCGTCGGAGAAGTCGGTGCGTCGTGCCGCCCAGCGGCCGGTCTCGCGCTGATAGCGCTCCCAGGTGCCGTCGAGCGCCTGCGAATAGCCGTAGGCCGTCGATTTCCGTTTCCACGGAATGAAGCCGAGGAGCTTGGTGCGCGGCGGGCGCGCATTGTGCTTGAAATTCGATTCCGTGTAGATGGTCGCCATCAGGATCGGCACGGGCACGCCGTATTCCCGTTCGGCACCCTTTGCCGCCCGTCGCCAGTTGTTGAACAGCCCGTCGCGCTGCTCGAATATCGCGCAGGCATTTTTCGTCTGGCTCGGCGGTTTCGCACAAGCAGTCAATGCCAGCAGAAGGCCAACGACAATTACGCCACGCATCGCTAATCCTCACTTCGGCTGGCAATCCTATTAGGTAAAATTTAACGAAAGGTTTTCCGATCGCTTCTTTCGCGTCGCCGTGCCGCTTCGCCGCCGGAACTGGCGTCCCGCGTGAAGACAGGGTAAAGGCAGTTTCAGGTTGTCCGTGGCGAGCGAGCAAGGAACAGAGAATGAGCACCCGGCCGACGCCGTTGCCGGTCGTCGCCTTCCATATCCACCAGTGGAAAAGGCGGCTGATGGAAGCCTATTTCCCGGAATGGCGCTTCCACTACATCCCCTTTCATCTCGGTGATGACGAGTTCCGCGCCGTCTGGGCGCCGCGGATCGCCGCGCTCGGCAAGACCGCCTTCGTGGTCTGGGGACCGAACCTGCCGGAGGCGGCGCGCGCCCACGCAGCGGCGAACGGTATTCCCGTCCACTTCGTCGAGGACGGCTTCCTGCGGTCGCTGCAATCGAGCGCCGGCCAGAGCGCACCCTTCTCGCTGACGGTCGACGGCAAGCGCCCCTATTTCGACGCGCGCGGCCCGTCCGACCTCGAAGACCTCCTGAGAACTCATGATTTCGAGGCCGATCCGGCGCTTCTCGCGCGGGCGAGCGCCGGGATCGCGGCGCTCCTCGAGAGCCGCGTCAGCAAGTACAACACGCCGCAAGCCTTGGGGCCTGTGTTACCGGCAGGTGGCGACGGCCGCCGCACGGTGCTGGTGGTCGGGCAGGTGGAGGACGACGCCTCGATCCGCTTCGGCTGCGACCGGCTCTTCCGCAACAACGATCTCGTGCGGCTCGCGGCTCAGGAAAATCCGGGCGCCCGCATCTTCTACAAGCCGCATCCCGACGTGCTGAAAGGTGCGCGCAAGGCGCAGTCCGATCCGAAGGCGGTCGCGCATCTCTGCGAGATCCTCATCGACCCGGTTCCGCTTCCGGACGTGCTGGAGGCCGCCGACCACGTCTACACCATCACGTCGCTCGCCGGCTTCGAGGCGCTCCTGCGCGGCAGGCCGGTGACGGTGATCGGTTCGCCCTTCTATGCCGGCTGGGGCCTCACCGACGACCGGCAGGTCAATCCGCGTCGCGGCCGCAAGCTCAGCCTCGAGGCGCTGTTTGCCGGCGTCTATCTCCTCTATCCGCGCTATTTCGATCCGCTGACGGCGGCGGCTAGCAGCTTCGAGGCGTGCCTTGCGCAGATGGTCGCGTGGCGGGAGGAGGGGGTGCCGGCGGAAAGCCGGCGGCTCGTCGGCGCGCGCCGCCGCGCCGCACCCTGGCGGCCTTCCGGTCCCTACGGTTTGCTCGGCTGGCGGCATCTCCTGCCGCCGCTGGTCGCACCGCTCGTCGCGCGCCTCGGCTCGGCCGAAGATGCGGCGAGCTACAGGTCCGACCCGATCGGCTTCTTCCGGGAGCTTTCCGATCCCGGTTTCCGCAGGCTCGGGCGGCTCCTCTATCCCTTCGACGACGACCGCTTTGCGGACGGTTTCGACCGGGCGCCCTAGAGGCGTTCGCCGCTCTCGCCGAGAACCTGTTCGCCGTCCTCCTTGGCGAAGGCGCCCTTGAAGGCGTCGGCCGGCAGGATGTCGAGCACGGCTTCCGAGGGCCGGCAGAGCCGGGTGCCGAGTGGCGTCACCACGAAGGGCCGGTTGATCAGGATCGGATGGGCGAGCATGGCGTCCAGCAATTGCTCGTCGGTGAGCGCCGGATCGGCAAGGCCGAGTTCGGCATAGGGCGTGCCCTTCTCGCGGATCGCCTCGCGGACGGAGAGCCCCGCGTCGCGGATCATCGCGGCAAGCTCTTCCCGGCCGGGCGGGGTCTTCAGGTATTCAACGACCGTCGGCTCGATGCCGGCATGGCGGATCATCGCCAGCGTGTTGCGCGAGGTGCCGCAGGCGGGGTTGTGGTAGATGGTCACGTCCATGTTCAGGCCTTTTCGGTGGAGATGCCGCGGGAGACGGCCGCGCCGCGTTCGTACCATCCCTTGCTGCGGTTGACGATCCAGACGACCGACAGCATGACCGGCACCTCGATCAGCACGCCGACGACGGTGGCGAGCGCCGCACCCGACTGGAAGCCGAAGAGGCTGATCGCGGCGGCGACGGCAAGCTCGAAGAAGTTGGATGCGCCGATGAGGGCCGAGGGACCGGCGACGCAATGCTCTTCTCCGGACCAGCGGTTGAGGAGATAGGCGAGCCCCGAGTTGAAATAGACCTGGATCAGGATCGGCACCGCGAGCAGGCCGATGACCGCCGGCTGCGCGATGATCTGTTCGCCCTGGAAGCCGAAGAGCAGGACGAGGGTCGCGAGCAGCGAGACGAGCGACAGCGGCTGCAGCCGGGCGAGCAGGCGCTCCAGCCGGATCGGTGTGCCGGCGGAAAGCAGCCGGCGCCGCAGGACCTGCGCCAGCGCGACCGGGATGACGATATAGAGCACCACCGAGAGCACCAGCGTGTCCCACGGCACGGTGATCGCCGAAAGCCCGAGCAGGAGGGCGACGATCGGCGCGAAGGCGACGACCATGATCGCATCGTTCAGCGCCACCTGCGTCAGCGTGAAATGCGGTTCGCCCTTCGTCAGGTTGGACCAGACGAAGACCATTGCCGTGCACGGGGCGGCGGCGAGGATGATGAGGCCGGCGATATAGGAATCGATCTGGCCCGCCGGAAGATAAGGCCGGAAGAGCCAGCCGACGAAGAGCCAGCCGAGCAGTGCCATCGAGAAGGGCTTGACCGCCCAGTTGACCAGCAGGGTGACGCCGATGCCGCGCCAGTGGCGGCCGACTTCGGCAAGGGCTGCGAAGTCGATCTTCAGGAGCATCGGCACGATCATCAGCCAGATCAGCACGGCGACCGGGAGGTTCACCTTGGCGACCTCCAGCGCGCCGATCGCGTGGAAGAGCGGCGGGAAGAGATGGCCGAGCGCGATGCCCGCGATGATGCAGAGGCCGACCCAGACGGTCAGGTAGCGTTCGAACGTGGACATCAGGCGACCTTTCCGCCGGCCGTATCGGCCGCTGCATGGCTTGCGCCTTCCATGGCGCCGATCTGCTTCAGCCGCGTTTGCAGCGCGAGCTTGTCGATCGAGGCGAGCGGCAGGCTGGTGAAGACGGTGATGCGGTTCTTCAGGAAGCGGGCGGCCTGGCCGAAGGCGCGTTCCTTCTCGAGGTCGGAGCCCTCGACCGCCGCCGGATCCTCGACGCCCCAATGGGCGGTCATCGGATGACCGGGCCAGACCGGGCAGGCCTCGCCTGCGGCGTTGTCGCAGACGGTGAAGATGAAATCGATCTCCGGGGCACCGGGTTCGGCGAACTCGTCCCAGCTTTTTGAGCGGTAGCCCTCGGTCGGGTAGCCGAGGGCGCCAAGCGTCTTCAGCGCCAGCGGATGCACCTCGCCCTTCGGATGGCTGCCGGCGGAGAAGGTGCGAAAGCGTCCGTTCCCCTCCTTCACCAGGATCGCCTCGGCGAGAATGGAACGGGCGGAATTGCCGGTGCAGAGGAAAAGCACGTTGTAGGTCTTGTCGGTCATGGTCGTCGTCCGTCGGTTGGTTCGGGCGTGAGGGCGGTCATTGCGCGTGAGCGGCAGGCGGGCAGCAGGGTGCGAGATCGGCGATCAGCGGCGCGCAGAGTTCGGCATTGCCGCCGCAGCAGTCCTTGAGGAGATAGAGCATCATCGCCCGGAAGCGGTCGAGATCGGCGCGATAAAGGATCGAGCGGCCCTGCCGCTCGCCCGTGACCAGCCCCGTCTGGGCGAGCGTGGAAAGATGCGCCGACATGGTGTTCTGCGGCACGCCGGCAAGCCGCGCCAACTCTCCCGCCGGCACGCCGTCCGGCTCGCACGCCACAAGCACGCGAAAGGTCTGCAGCCGGGTCGACTGGGCAAGGGCGGCCAGCGCCGCGATGACGTTTTTCTCATCCATATATCCAGAATAATGGATGAATTTCGTGTGTCAAGGCGCAGGATGTGGGGGAGGGCGCATATCCCTCACCTTTGCCCCTCACCCTGACCCTCTCCCCGCAAGCGGGGCGAGGGAACGGCCGACGGCGGTGCCGCTTGTCCCTTCTCCCCGCTGGCGGGGGGTGAGGTACGGTTCGC
>UEGQ01000041.1 GCA_900466005.1 Hyphomicrobiales bacterium | reverse complement strand
CGCGAGGGAGGCGACGCGGCCATCGCCGGCCGGTCCCAGGAGGCGCAGACGTTTCGATCCACGCCTCCGCGAGGGAGGCGACAGGAGCGTTTACCCATCATCGCACCCCGTGATCAGTTTCGATCCACGCCTCCGCGAGGGAGGCGACATGATTGCCAACGGCTGGCAGGGGTTCGAGCCGGTTTCGATCCACGCCTCCGCGAGGGAGGCGACACCCCTCCCAGACACCGGCCCCCACCCACAACGCCGTTTCGATCCACGCCTCCGCGAGGGAGGCGACGGATTTCGTTCAGAAGCAGATCGGCCTCGCCAAGGTTTCGATCCACGCCTCCGCGAGGGAGGCGACAGCGCCGCTTGCTGCTGGGCGTTCTGTCCCGAGAGTTTCGATCCACGCCTCCGCGAGGGAGGCGACAGCGTTCCCTGCTTCGGGTTGAGCACCTGACGCGTGTTTCGATCCACGCCTCCGCGAGGGAGGCGACTTGCCGTACGCATTATTCATAATCAGCTTGTCAAGTTTCGATCCACGCCTCCGCGAGGGAGGCGACGCTAACGCTTGCCGGGGCGTACGCATTAATCGAGGTTTCGATCCACGCCTCCGCGAGGGAGGCGACGCGCACGTCCGGCTATCGACCGCGTTTTCTTCGGGGTTTCGATCCACGCCTCCGCGAGGGAGGCGACCCCTGTCGAAGGACACGGCGCGGGCGCGTTCAATGTTTCGATCCACGCCTCCGCGAGGGAGGCGACATGACCATCCACAGAGACGTTACGCTGTTGAACGCGTTTCGATCCACGCCTCCGCGAGGGAGGCGACGTTACCCTCATGCGCGGCGACGAAGCCGTTGACGTTTCGATCCACGCCTCCGCGAGGGAGGCGACGCCGCTATCCGCATTGCAAAAGCTATGGGGCAGTGTTTCGATCCACGCCTCCGCGAGGGAGGCGACCCCCCGTCGTCGAGGAAAAGCCCGTCCTGCCGCCGTTTCGATCCACGCCTCCGCGAGGGAGGCGACCCCAGCCAAGCCACGGTATAAACCGATAAGGCTTGAGTTTCGATCCACGCCTCCGCGAGGGAGGCGACCAGGGGATCGCCGTGCCGCTGACCTTCTCGAATGCGTTTCGATCCACGCCTCCGCGAGGGAGGCGAC